>NZ_JACSOI010000010.1 GCF_018728565.1 Zobellia russellii
CGTTCCATCGGTACCTGCATCGGGAGCGGCCTGTTCTGAAACTACCACTTCAGATGAGCTGTCCACTGTACATGGTGAAGTTGCCGCAACGGTGTAAGTATAAGTTCCTGCTCCCGAAGGAGTAGGTGACCAAGTCCCTCCTGATTCCGGAGAGCCACCCAGTTGAGAAAAAAGTTGAGTTTCGTTTACTGTTGACCCTTCGCAGATGGTCAACGTTCCGTCTGTACCTGCATCGGGAGCGGCCTGTTCGGAGACAACTACCTCGGAAGTATCATCAACGGTACATGGAGCAGTAGCTGTAACGGTGTAGGTATAGGTTCCGGCACCTGCCATTGCTGGAGACCATGTCCCACCTGAATCGGGAGTACCACCGAGTTGAGCAAAAAGTTGGGTTTCGTTTACTGTTGAACCTTCGCAAATGGTCAACGTTCCATCGGTACCTGCATCGGGAGCTGCCTGTTCGGAAACTACCACTTCGGATGTGCTGTCTAAGGTACATGGCGCAGTAGCCGCTACGGTGTAGGTATAAGTTCCGGCACCAGCCATTGCAGGAGACCAAGTCCCACCGAAATCGGGTGTCCCACCGAGCTGTGCGAAAAGTTGGGTTTCGTTTACCGTCGCCCCTTCGCAGATGGTCAATGTTCCATCGGCACCAGCATCGGGAGTTGCCTGTTCGGAGACCACTACTTCTGACGTCCCGTCCACAGTACAAGGCGCTGTCGCCGTAACGGTATAGGTATAGGTTCCGGCACCTGCCATTGCCGGTGACCAAGTTCCTCCTGAATCAGGGGTTCCACCGAGTTGTGCGAAAAGTTGGGTTTCGTTTACTGTTGAACCTTCGCAGATGGTCAAAGTTCCGTCTGTACCTGCATTGGGAGCGGCCTGTTCCGAAACAATAACTTCTGAGATATCATCAACGGTACAAGGCGCTGTCGCCGTAACGGTGTAGGTATAGGTTCCCCCACCAGCCATTGCAGGAGACCAAGTTCCTCCTGAGTTGGGAGTTCCTCCAAGCTGGGCAAAAAGTTGGCTTTCGTTTACTGTCGAACCTTCGCAGATGGTCAATGTTCCGTCCGTACCTGCATCGGGAGCAGCCTGTTCGGAAACTACCACTTCGGATGTGCTGTCTAAGGTACAAGGTGCTGTCGCCGCAACAGTGTAAGTATAAGTGCCGGCTCCTGTCACTGCTGGCGACCATGTCCCACCGGAATCGGGTGTACCACCGAGCTGACTGAAAAGCTGTGATTCGTTTACCGTTGCGCCTTCGCAGATAGTCAACGTTCCGTCGGAGCCTGCATCGGGAGCGGCTTGTTCTATAATGGAAACCGTGGCGTATTGGGTGTATCCTTTGCTATCCCTTATTCCGTAAACAAAACTGTCTGAGCCGGTATACCCCGTGGCCGAAGTATAGGTTATATAGTCGTCCAAAGGGTTGGATGAAGTACCATTGTCATTAACCAAAACAGTTCCCGAACTTGCGGAACTAACAATAAATATAGTGCCGGAGGCAGGCCCATTTCCACCAAAATCATCGTTTAAAAGAACATTAATATCAATTGTGTCCGCTTCACATATGGTAACGGTTTCATTTTCTGCAGTAGGGAAATAGCTTATGGTAGGGTCGTCTTCAATGTTTCCATCGGTATCAATGCCGTCATCGGAAAGGTCGTTTACGTCATCGGTTCCATATGGACTATCGGCAAGAACAGTAATTTGATTGCTGACCCCTCCAGCTTCTATAGCGGTTGAGTTTAGAGCGAAACTTGCTAAGTAAGTTGCGTTTTCGGTAGGAAGGAGTGTTCCTTCACCAGAACCCATAGTTGATGAGTTAAAGGTTGGGCCACTTGTTAGTGATAATGTATTTGTGTCTATATCGGTAAACGTATCCATTAGGTCTATGGCGTTCAAAGCAACGTTTCCGGTGTTTTCTACGGTAATGGTATAATCAATTGTATTTCCAATACTGACCGGGTCTCCAAAATTTTCAATGACCGTTTTGGTTACTTCAATTTTTGGGTCGGCAATGATGAGATTGGTAAGTACGAATTCGACTTCATCGGAAGCAGTAAGGAGAGAAAGTAAACCGCCAGTGACATCTACATCCATTTCTATGGAACTTGTAACATTTTCAACACGTAAGCTTCCTCCACCTGTTCCAATGTTGGAACCGTTTACACATTCTCCTCCTCCACTAATCAACAGGGAAGTGTCGTCAATATTGAAAAGGGTAGGGGTAGATTGAAAAATAGGACCATTGGAACTTAACTCTGTCCATGTGCCGTTTGTAATATTAAAGTTTCCAGTTGCTGCATCGGAAAGTATTGCGACCACGGCAAAAGTGCCCACTTTATCAGCATGCAAAATGGGATTTACAATATGAACGGGATCCCCTGTAATTGCATCAAAAAAATAAAAGTTTAAATTGCCATCGGCAGTGGAACTTGCGGAAATTTCTAAAGAATTACTACCAAATACCAGAGGGTCGCTATAAGTGGAAGCGCTTGTACAGCCCATGGTTTCGTTTCCTAAAACAGTCACCCCTCCTGCTACTCTACACTCCACACGCACTAACCCATCATCGGTAACAGACTCCCATACAGAAGAGGATACCGCTGTCCAATTTGTGGTTTGTTGGGCGTTTGCCACATGGGCAAGTAAGAACAAAAGAAAGGCCCCGAAAATTTTTTTAAAACGATTCGCCAAAAGGGAATGTATTTTATGCGGTCTTTATAAAATTATTGTAGATAAAGACTTACAACGTTGTAACGTAAATTTAAGCAGGGATACAGACGTCTCAAATTATATGTTGTATAGTACGAAAAACCAGATGTATAGACCTTATAAGCTGTAGGATGATTTATTTGCCATAGGGTAGATACGGTAGATTGAGAAAAAGGGAAGTAGGGAGAAAGAATGGTTAATACCGAAAAAATTTTTTTAAAGCTGTTGTGGAAATTTTTTTAAAAGAATCTTGGAGCGGTTGTTCTTCTATACCTAGATTTAAATTCATATCTCAATACCACTTCAAAAGAGCCATCGTTAAATCTGGTGCCACCTAATTCCGTAACCTCTCTGTCATAAGCCAGACCTAGCAATATTTGGTCCGAGGCTTGAAAACCGAACATGCCACTTAGAGCCGCATCCCAACGATAACCCGCCCCCAATATAAATTTATCGTTGAACATGAAATTAGCGGATAAATCTATTTGTAATGGAGCTCCATTAACTGCTTTTAATAGTACTGCGGGTTTAAACTGCCATCTTTGGTTTAAGTCATAGATATATCCCGAAACCAAATAAAAATTCATGCGTTCTTTGGCTAAAAAAGAAGAGCTAGAGGCATCACCGTCAAAATGTTTTGTAGCCAAGAAATTAGGCACGGAAAGCCCCATGTAAAATCGTTCATCGTAATAATAGACACCGGCTCCAAAATTTGGGGAAAGCTTATTGTCAATGTTGGTAAGGCCTGCTCCAGAGGCTTCGTTGCTGTAGTTGGACAATTTACTAAAATCCAAGTTTAGGACATGAGCACTGGCTTTTAGTCCAAATGAAAGATTTGCTTCTCTTGAAATAGGTACCGTATAGGAAAAAACACCGTCAAAATAGGTTTCTTGGCTGGTTCCGTTTCCTATGTCATCATTTACAATGGAAAGACCAACGCCTACCCTGTCATTGATAGGAGTGTGCAAACTGAGAGTCTGTGTTTTTGGCGCGCCTTCTACACCAACCCATTGCGAACGGTGCAATCCCGCAATACTAAGTACGCTGCGAGAACCGGCGTAAGCTGGGTTAATAGCCATAGTATTATACATGTATTGTGTATATTGGGCATCTTGCTGTGCTCTAAGTCCACAAAGTGAGGCAGCGGTTAAAAGTACAATCAGGAGGAATTTTTTCATGACTTTTTAGTTGGATAAAAAGAAGGCAATTTTGTATATGTGGTTGTAAAGGTATCTATTTTTGTTGCTAAGCACTACTGTTCTTTGTTCATCACCAGAAAAGCGGGTATTTTAACCTGTAAACAGAGGTTGCTAAAAAAACACCTCACATATTTTAATTGTTTTTCATTTGTGTTCAACATTAAAACGTGATAATCTGCGGTGTATTGTTAAGCTAAGTCCAATCTTTTTTAAGGATATAAATAGGCATTGTACCCTATTTAGGAGGGTGTAAGACCAAGCGCTTTTCCTTTTGCCAACATAAATTCTTTTGCGGCCTCGTATTCATTGGGAATTTCACCTTCTAGAATGGCTTCTTTGATAGCCTCTTTAATGATACCAATTTCCTTTGACGGTTTTAGGTTGAAGGTTTCCATGATTTCTTCACCACTCACCGGAGGTTGAAATTGGCGTATATGGTCTCGCTCTTCTACTTCAATAATTTTTTGACGGACAACTTTAAAGTTGTTCTTATATCTTCTTTGTTTCTTAGGGTTTTTGGTAGTGATATCGGCTTCGCAAAGCGTCATTAAATCCTCTACATTTTCCCCTGCATCAAAAACCAATCGGCGTACAGCCGAATCCGTAGCATAATCTTCCGCAAGAACAATGGGTCTAGAACTCATTAGTACCATTTTTTGGACGAATTTCATTTTATCGTTCAATGGCATACGGAGTCTTTTAAACAGTTTGTAAACCATTTTAGAGCCCACAAATTCATGTCCGTGGAATGTCCAACCAATTTTTTTGTGAAACTTTTTCGTTGGCGCTTTCCCAATGTCGTGCAATAGTGCGGCCCAACGTAACCATAGGTTATCCGTAGTTTTTGAAATGTTGTCTACCACCTCTAGGGTATGCCAAAAGTTGTCTTTGTGGCGTTGCCCTTCAATTTCTTCTATGCCTTGCAATGCTACCAGTTCAGGAAGAATATACGGCAGAAGCCCAGTTTTATGGAGTAAGGCGAACCCGGTTGAAGGTGTTTCGCAGGATAGAATTTTATTAAGTTCATCAACTATTCGCTCCTTGGAAATAATTTTTATACGCTCCTTGTTATCCGTAATGGCTTGTAGGGAAGCTTGCTCAATGGTAAAATTTAACTGTGTAGCGAAGCGAATGGCACGCATCATCCGCAACGGGTCATCAGAATAGGTGATACCCGGTTCAAGAGGTGTGCGAATAATTTTTTTCTCTAAATCGGCAACCCCATCAAAAGGGTCAAGAAGCTCTCCAAAGTTATCGGACTTTAAAGATAGTGCCAATGCATTTATGGTAAAATCCCGCCTATTTTGATCATCGGCCAAGGTTCCGTTTTCTACTACGGGTTTACGGCTATCCCTATGGTAACTTTCTTTACGGGCACCAACAAATTCCAGTTCTATATCACCATGACGCAACATAGCTGTTCCAAAATTTTTAAATATACTTACCTGTGGTTTTCCCTTGAGCAGGACCGCCACCTTTTTTGCCAGTTCAATACCACTTCCAACAGCAACAATATCTATGTCTTTGGCCGTTCCTCTTTTTAAAAGGAAATCCCTGACAAATCCCCCAATAACATAACAGTCCACACCAATTTCATCGGCTGCTTGAGAAACGATTTTAAAAATAGGGTTGGAAAGCGCTTTTTCGTAGTTCAAAGATTTCATTTTTAGTATACTGCCCAAAATACGAATAACTAATAAGGGTCAATGTCTTGAAAGACATGAACTTTATTCACGTATGATTTTTACCGTGCCATCACTGCTTAATTTGATAATGGCAGAAGGAACCGCATTTTTTTGTTCGGGCTGCAAATTTACCACATAGTCTACACCTTTTAAAATAACTTCGTCTATTTCGGCAAAACTTTTAGGGGTTGGCTGCCCTGAAATGTTGGAAGAGGTAGAAACTATAGGTTTTTTGAACTTATTGATCAGGTAACGGCAGAATTTGTCCGAAGCTACACGAATGGCCAGAGTATTGTCTTCTGCAATTAAATTTTTGGCAACCCCTTTTGGGCCATCATATACAATAGTGGTGGGTTTGGTAGAAAGGTCCATGATATCATAGGCCAAATCGGGAACATTTTCTACCGTTCTTTCGAGCATGGCATCGTTGGCCACCAGACAAATTAAAGCTTTACTGTCTTCTCTTTGTTTGAGGTCATAAATTTTTTTTACCGCCGCTTCATTGGAGGCATCGCAACCAATGCCCCAAACAGTATCAGTTGGGTAGAGAATGAGGCCGCCTTGATTTAGGACTTCTATGCATTTGTTGATTTCTTCGGTCATGATTCAATAAATTATTACTCTGGAGGAAAAAATAGTTGTTCCGTATTTCTCATCATTTTTTCTAAAGAAAAACTACTTGTAATCCTTTGTTTTAAATAATCAGGCTCAAATTTTATATGTTGCTCCATTATGGATTGAATGCCATTGGCCATAGCGGTTACATCGTTTATTTCGGTTAAGATACCGTAGGCACCGTTATCCAACAATTCTTGGCTACCGGGTACTTTTGTGGATACAATGGGCACACCGTGACTTAATGATTCCAATAATACGTTGGCCATGCCCTCTTCTCTAGAACATAATAGGAACACATCAATATTTTGAAAAAATTGGTCCATTGCGCTAACATGACCAAGAAAGTGAATACGTGATACAAGATTGGGGTATTTGGATAATATTTCATCCATATTCAGTTCAAAACCACCAGTGCCCGCATGTAATACATGCACATTTTGGGGTAATTTTTCTAGTATCTCAGGTAAAAGGTCGAATCCTTTTCTGTAATTCAACCATCCTGCAACACCTACGAAAAATGTATCTGCGGGAAGATTTAGAGATTTTACGGGAAGCCAATCTTCATCTTTTTCAGTAATTGGGAGTTCTATACCATTATTAATTTTAATAAGATTACTTGAATTAAAGTGAGAGCTATTTTGTAACAAGTCATCTTTTAAAGAATCGCTATTGACCAACACCTTGGACTTAAAAACCTCAAATACTAGACGATACTTTAGACTGGACTTAACCTTTCTGAGGTTGCCAAGATATAGGATTTTATTGGGTACTTTGGTTAAGTGGGCCGATAACGAAACTAACCACCAATCTCGTTTAAGCGCAGCAAATACCGTTACAGGCCTAACTTTTTTAATAAGCCTTCCATATCTTAAAACAACTAAGAAATTTAAATCTCCACCGCGTTTTGTAATGGTGTGAACAGAAACATTTGTGAGATTTAAAAACTTTGTTTCAAATGTGTTTTCTAATAGTACTACTACAACTATATAGCCAGCATTACCTAAATATATGGCTCTCAATAGCAGATTTTTTTCTATCCCACCCCAATTTTTTGTGGGACAGAAAAGGATTATACTTTTAGGATTCCGTCTCATTTATAATTTGCTGAATTCAGACGTTTAAGTTCTTTGAATCTGGTGTAAACCCCCAGTGCATTTAGATAGGAAATAACAAGACCTTTTTTGCCATCTAAAAATCCCAATCTAAGTATATAGTGATTAAAGAATTTCCAACTGGGTCTTAAAACCGAATGATACCACCTGGCTTTTTTACCTGCATCAAAGGATTCTTTGGCCTTCATTTTACCATATTTAACCATCTTTGATTTATACTCTTCATAACTATTGAAAGAGTAATGTATGAGTCTGTTTTTTAGAGTTTCAGATCTGCCATTGACTTCAAGGGTTTCATGAACGATTCTATCAGAAACGAATTTTACTTTATCTTTTTGAAACAGTCGGTAATTTTTGTCCGTTTGCCATCCACTAAAATGTAGGACTTTGTCTTTGTACATGAATATTCTTAAAAAATAATAAGCGGCAGCAGGATTGCTGGCGTACTCAATTTCATGAAGTATTTCTTTTTCAAGATCAGGAGTAACTCGTTCATCGGCATCCATGAACAGCACCCAGTTAAAATTAGCTTGATCTAAAGCGAATTGTTTTTGATCGGTATAATTTTTAAAAGGGCGTTGTATGAGTTGTACATTCCGGTGCTTTTCTATAATTTCTATAGTGCGATCAGTACTAAAAGAGTCCACAACAATGATTTCATCACAAAACGATAAGTTCTGTAAGACCGCATCTATGTGTTTTTCCTCGTTGAGAGTAATTAGTAAAGCCGAGATTTTCTCCTTTCTATTCATCTATCAAGTACGCTTCTATTTCTCTTAGTTTTTTAGATTTTTCAAATTGATTTACGGCAAAAGCTCTTGCTGCTACACCCATTTTCTCAATCAGAGATTTATCTTTGGCAAAAGTTTCGATAGCTTCTACAAAGCTGTCTATGTTGTTAGGGGGAGTTAATATTCCGGTTTTTTGGTGTACCACCACTTCCGGATTGCTACTAATATTAAAAGCAATAGATGGTTTGCCACAAAGTGCGGCTTCTGCCAAAACATAGCCAAAACCCTCCCAATGAGATGAAAGCAAAAAAACGTCACCCATGGAAATAAAATCATAAGGTTTTTCAATGAACCCCCTAAGCTCTACATTTTTTGATAAACCTTCGTTGTTTATTCTTGATTGTAATTCATCGTGTAAACGTCCTTCACCACCAATCAATAACTTAAAATCTATTCCTTTTTGTAATAATTTTTTAGCGACATCCAGCAGAAAACCTTGGTTTTTTTGGTGCTCTAGTCTGCCTATATTTATTAATGTAATAGTTTTGTTTTTTTCGGGGTGATTATCCGTTTTTGGTAATTTTGGTACTTTAACCCCGTTGTATATGACCGTTATTTTCTCATTAGGAAACAGCTTGGGGTTGTATTCCAAAACGGTTTTTTTTGTAGCTATTGAATTGGCAAGTATTTCTGTAAGAACTTTTTTAAATAGATACCTATTGAGAAAAGTATCTTTTATAGGAATAGCACTACCGCGCCTATAAATAACTCTAGGGATATTCAAGGATTTAGCTATTGGCCCCGCAATTTTCACATCACTTGATAGATTCATAACAATAGAATCAATGATACAAGTTTTTAAAATATTTCTTACCAGCACTATTTTTAAAGGGTTTATAAAGCTAAGGTTGGAGAGTGCAATTTCTTTATGGGGAATGTCTGTTTTCTTTAGTTTTTCTAATAATATACTTTTTGAGTGTGCAACTACAAAAACGGGTATTCCTTTGTTATGGAGGTGTTGGCTGACTTCAAAGTGCCACTTTTCTCCTCCGCCCCAAGCAACGGCTGTATTAAAAAAACAAATAGACCCCATTTATCCAATTTTTTTATAGAGAGCAACAAGACTGGCGCCCACATTTTCATCATTGAATTTTTGAACATAAGAATAGCCTTTTTCAGCTAACTCTTTTCTTAATTCGGGATACTCATATAATTTCTTAATATTTTGCAGAATCTCGTCGGTATTATCCGGGTCTACATAAATAGCATCCGGCCCAGCAGCTTCCGGAAAACATCCGCCTTTGGTAACAATAATGGGTATTTTACTGAATAGTGCTTCAATCAAAGGAATGCCAAACCCTTCACAATATGAAGGATAGCAGAGTAGGGTGGCAGCTTGGTATAAAATGGCCAAATCTTGAACGCTTATCTTTTTTACAAAGGTTACCTGTTTCTGCATGTTATGCTCTTGGATGTATCTGCGCACCTTTTTCGCATAAGACTTTTCTCCTCCTACCAGAGCCAAATGGTATTTGGTACCTTTTATAGATTTAATTATGGCCAAGACGTTTTTACGTTCCTGAATAGTGCCTACATTTAGTATAAATTGTTCAGGTAGAAAATAACGTGCTCTAATCTCATTTTTTTGTTCTTCGGAATATATAGTTTTAAATGCGTTGTGACATCCTTGATACACTACCGTAATCTTATCAGGAGATACTTTTAAGAACTTTATTATATCTCTTTTGGTTTGTTCGCTAATAGCTACAATATGGTCTGCCGCATGCACCGCGTAATAAAATTTTAGGCGATAAATGACACGGTCCCAAAAATTATAATATTTGGGGTGGCTTATAAAAATAAGGTCGTGAATTGTGACAATTTTTGCTGTACCTTGTTTTTTAAGCTGAATAGGAATTTCTCCGGATAGGCCATGGTACCAGTCTAACTTTAAATGGTTTATTTGATTCCATTGGCCGAACAAACGCCATAAGGCGGGAAAGTTTTTCCAAAACCAGCCCGTTGGATAGATAATAGTTGATTTTTCTAAAGCAATTTTTCTATTTACGCTGGGGGTTTTGGTGTTGAAAAGGAAAAACTCTTCCATTTCAGGATATGAGTTCATTATTCTCAGGATGTCGCGACCATAGTTGCCTAATCCAGTCCTATTGTGAAAAATCCTTTTGGCGTCATAACCTATTCTCATGTGTCTCTAAAAAGCTATAATCGTAAAGCTAAACATTATTCATTAAAGAGCTTTAAAAATCTAAATTATAAGTCACATTTAATGTGTTAGGCGAAGAAAATTAAGGTACTTCTTTTTCTGGTTTTCAAATGACCATTTATCTAACTGTTTAATAGCAGGATGCTTTAGATTCCTCTTATCAAGTTCTTCAAGAATGAGATGTAAATTATCTTTATTAAAAAAGATTGCATGTCCAGAAAAATCAGGGATATCCATGAAAAAATCTTGGGCCAATATAGGTTTTTCATAGGCATACGCTAAATTAAAGCTTCCGGATATTTTATGATTTAAGTAAGAACTGTCCGATTTTAATAGAGGCATTATAAAATCTGCACTGGACAAGTATGCTTGATATTCTTCATTTTCAATATAATAATCAAAAAAGAGAATTTTTTTAAAGAAAATACTTTTTTTGAATTCCAAAAGAAGTGCTTTACCATCTTTAGTTGTCTCCAATAGTTTTCCTAAAAAAATGAACCTAACGTTGGTTAGAGTACTCACTTTTTCTAAGGCGTTTGAGAGTAAAGTATAATTTCTTCTTGAAAAGTCTATTCTTCCAGGAATAACGATCCAAATTTCATTTTCCTTTTTAACAATGTTTGTTTTAATTTTTGGAAAGTAAATAGGGTAGAAGCTTTCAAGTTTAATTTTTCTTGAAGGTGATTTAACGAGATGGTCGGCTAGAACAAAGTATTGCTTTATTTTGGTGGAAATTATTTTTTGGGTAAAGCTAGACTCTAACTTTTTGGTATTATGGAGTAGGCCAATACATTTGGTTTTTGGGTAAAGATTTAGAAGGAATATAGTGTTTCTAATTAACTTGCTAGAACTAGCAGTATTAAAAATAATAAGGTCATAGTTTTTCGATTTTTTTACAAGTTGAATTGATGACCAGAGTTTTTTAAACAATCCACTCTCTTCTTTAGCAAAGAAAATGTTTTTAAATAAACCTTGATAGGAAGCAATTTGGGAATTTAGATTAGGGTGAATATAAAGGTCAAGTTCAAATTCTGTATTCTGCATAAATCTAGCCTGAGAATAAAAACATTCTTCATGGCTGGTACTAACTTCCACAAGTGCCGTTTTTGTCATATTATTTTGCGCCAATTATAAAATGTAGATTTATTTTGTTCAATATGAAGGCTCAATGGGTAATAGCAATTTTCATCCGTTTACCGAAGTGTGAAAATAGGAATATAAAAACAAACGGTTGTGAAGGTTTGGAAAAAGAGAACAAATCTATTCTATTTCCTAATACATTTTATTGATTAGGACCATAGAGTTTAGTTGGTTACTATATCAACATTATTAAGTTTATAAGCTTCCTTGCCTATAGTTTTTTGTGCTTTAGCACTTACTTCTAGATTAGAAAGCTCAGAATATCTAATATAGACACTCAAAGCGTTTAAATAACAAACAGTAAAACCTCTATGTAAGTCAATGAAACCTAACCGTATGAAGTAATTATAGGCAAATTTCCAAATAGGTTTAATAAGAAGCTTCAAAATATTGCAAGATTTTTTATGGGCGTATAATTCCTTAGCTTTTAGTCTCCCGTAATGAACCATTTTTGCTTTATAGTCCGAATAGCCTTTATAGCAATAATGGATTAGTTTTTCTCTAAGGACACCAGTTCTACCGTTTACTTGCAAAGTTTCGTGAACTAATTTGTTTTGGGTGAACTGACATTGACTTTTTTTGAATAACCTTATATTCTTATCGGTTTGCCATCCGCTATAGTTCAGTTTACAATTTTTGAACATGAACTTTCTATAAAACCAATAGGCACTCAAGGCATTTGGGTCGTGTATGGTTTGGGTAATTTCAGTTTTTAAAGAGCTAGGTACAACTTCATCGGCATCTACAAATAGAATCCAATCGTTAGATGCTTTATTAAGGGTAAATGACTTTTGATCGGTGAAGTTTTTAAACGGACGTTGAATTACCTGAACATTGGGTAGTGCACTTAAGTATTCGTAAGTACCATCAGTACTATAGGAATCAACCACGATTATCTCATCCGCAAAGGAAACGGAAGCAATACATTTTTTAATGTGCTCCATTTCGTTAAAGGTAATGATCAATGCCGAAAGCTTATGGTCAGAATTACTCAAAATCAATGAAAATTTATATATGTTCGTTCTTAACTTGCTAGATTATAACTTAAAAAGTAACTATAAATTGCTTTTTTAAGTACTTTTCTTACGCTTCACTTATTAACTAGACCAAAGAATTTAAAAAGGTTGCGTACAAATCACATTATTTTACCAAAAAAGCCCATAGACGCTTACAGTAAACGATTATGGGCTTAATTGATATTTTAGTTTGCTTAAACCGCTACATCATATTCCCTTAAAGCATCGTTTAAAGAAGTCTTTTTATTTGTACTTTCCTTTCTCGTGCCTATGATTAATGCGCAAGGCACTTGAAATTCACCGGCAGGAAACTTCTTTGTATAGCTCCCTGGTATAACAACTGAACGTGCAGGAACCCTACCTTTAATTTCAATAGGTTTATCTCCGGTAACGTCTATGATTTTTGTAGAGGCCGTAAGAACTACGTTAGCTCCTAGAACTGCTTCTTTTTCAACACGAACACCTTCTACAACAATGCATCTAGAACCTATAAAAGCATTGTCTTCAATAATTACGGGGGCAGCTTGTAACGGCTCAAGAACACCACCAATTCCTACACCACCACTTAGGTGAACATTTTTGCCTATTTGGGCACAGCTACCAACAGTGGCCCAGGTATCTACCATAGTTCCTTCATCTACATAAGCACCAATATTAACGTAACTTGGCATTAGAATGGTTCCGGCAGAAATGTATGCGCCATGACGTGCAACAGCGTTTGGAACTACACGAATACCTTTTTCTTGATAACCGCGTTTTAGAGGAATTTTATCATGGTATTCAAATATACCGGCTTCAAGAGTTTCCATTTTTTGAATAGGAAAGTAAAGTACCACGCCTTTTTTTACCCATTCGTTAATTTGCCATCCATCTGCGGTTGGTTCTGCACAGCGTAATTTACCTTGGTCCAAAAGATTTATAACTTCTCTTATGGCATCTTGGGTGGCTGTTTCCTTTAAAAGATCTCTGTTCTCCCACGCACTTTCTATGGTCTTTCTTAACTCCGTCATCTGTTCTATATAATTAAGTGTTATGTATAGTTATAATAATTTTTTCATTGGACTTTCCAAGAAAATCAAAATTGGATTATCCGTTTAAAGTTGCAAATATAGGGGGTCAAATATGATTTAAGGTTTCAATTTTACGGTTATAACAATTTATAGGTTATTTTTGCAAAAAATAAATGAGGGTTGGGAAGATTGTTGGCATTGGATTACGGAAAAAAACGAACGGGGATTGCCATTACGGATGAACTTCAGTTAATAGCCTCAGGTTTAACTACCATACGTACTTTTGAACTAATAGACTTTTTAAAAGATTATACCCAAAAGGAAAGTGTAGAGAAGTTCATAGTTGGTGAGCCGCGCCAAATGGATAATACTCCCAGTGCATCAGAAGCTTTGATCGTTCCTTTTTTAAATCGGTTAAAAAAAGTTTTTCCGCACATACCCGTTGAAAGGCAGGACGAACGTTTTACCTCTAAAATGGCCTTTCAGACTATGATAGACAGCGGCCTAAAGAAAAAACAAAGAAGAGATAAATCTTTGGTGGATGAAATTAGCGCAACAATTATTCTACAAGCCTATTTAAATAAAATTTAGATGATATTACCAATTATCGCTTATGGCGATCCAGTGTTACGAAAAGTGGGCAGTGACCTGCCAAATGATTATCCAAAATTGAACGAGTTAATAGAGAATATGTGGGAAACCATGTATAATGCCAATGGTGTGGGCTTGGCGGCGCCACAAATTGGATTGCCTATACGTTTATTTTTGGTGGACACTACTCCTTTTTCTAAGGATGAAGATTTATCCGAAGAAGATCAAAAGAAATTGGACGGTTTTAAGAAGGTATTCATTAATGCATATATTGAAGAAGAAACCGGTGAGGAATGGGCTTTTAGCGAGGGTTGTCTAAGTATCCCGGATGTTCACGAAGATATAAAGCGAAAAGATACGGTAACCATTACTTATCTAGATGAAAATTTTAAGGAACACACAGATACATATGATGGGCTCTTGGCAAGGGTAATCCAACATGAGTACGATCATATAGAAGGTGTTTTGTTTACAGACAAACTTTCGGCATTAAAAAAGCGAATGCTTAAGGGCAGATTGAACAACATCTCTAAAGGAAACATTAGAGCAGATTATCGCATGCGTTTCCCGAACCAGAAAAAAGGACGTTAAAGTTGTATCGTAATTCGTTGAAAAGTGCAATATTTGCGCTCCTAAAATGTAAATTTTTATATGAGTTTAGATAAAATCTTATCCATTGGCGGAAAACCGGGCCTTTACAAATTGGTAACCCAGACCCGTACCGGGTTTGTAGCTGAATCACTTATTGATCAAAAACGTATTACCGTTGGTATGCGAAGTAATGTTAGTATCCTTTCTGAAATTGCAATTTATACGCTAGACGAAGAGTTGCCTTTAAGAGATGTATTCTTAAAGATACAGGTTAAGGAAAAAGGAGAGAAAACCTCGGTTCCCCATAAAGCGGAAAAAATAAAGTTGGAAGAGTATTTTTTTGAAATTTTACCCAACTATGATGAAGACAGGGTATATGCCAGCGACATTAAAAAGGTAATACAATGGTACAATATTCTTCATGAGAATGGTATTACGGATTTTTCCGCAGATAAAGAAAACGCTTCTGAAGAGGAGTAGAGTCTAGTTTTTAGAATATTATATATTAGTTAAGACCCTCCTTTTAGGAGGGTTTTGTTTTTCGTACACTGTTACTAGAATAAGCGGTGTGTCACAAAATTTATAACGTAGGATAAATCTTTCTTTTAATGAAAGAATAAATTGTAAAATATTGAATTACAGTAATTTCGATATTTTTTTCGTTATTAAATCGTTATCTTAGCTAGTAACAAGCCAACCAAACACATACCAAATTACATGTTCTGTTTAGTATATACCTCTATTGCTAATGCTGATTTTGGTCCCCAAGAAATCCAGGAAATGGTGGAAAAGGCCAAGGAATTCAATAAGCAAAATAACATTACCGGATGTTTACTTTATTTTAAGGAAAGGTTTATTCAATATATTGAAGGAGACGAAACCAAGATCAGAGAACTTTTTGAGAGAATAAAGCTTGATGACAGGCATACAGGGGTAACCTATCTGTCCGGAAACAAAATCCATAATAGAGAATTTAATGATTGGCTTATGGCTTTTGAGCACCTTAAATCAGAGAATAGTAACTTACAATACTTGAAACTATTAGTCAGTACTTTTTTTGAGAATCCAGAAAATTCTTTATCTCCAAACCCCACTAGCATAGAATTTTGGAAAGCTACAAAGCTGTTGTTAGCCACAAAATATGCTGGTAAAAACGTTTAAACTTCTTCTAAATACTTGATGATAAAGTTTGGACTAAATTAAAATTATCAAAAAGAATATTTGATGCTACCATGGGCAAAATTCCTTAGTCCTCGCTATTTTTCATTTCTTACTTAGATACTTCAATTCTTTTATCAATTCTTGATTGCGAAATTGTCTATGGTTTTTCATCGATAGATAATTACCATTCATCGTCAGCTTCTTACTACATAGCTCTTTTTATTAATGGTTTGTGTTAAAATTCTGGAAATTAGCACAGTAAGTGATTTTTAACCAAATGATAAATGATGAAAGATGTAGCCGAAATTAACAGCGAATTAAAAAGTGCTTTTTTTGAAAATGCCTATTCTCCCTTTGTAATTCTAGATAACCAAATGAATTTTGTAGACGTTAATAATGCCTCAATAGTTACATTGGGGATTAAAAGACCTGACATTATTGGGAAAAATTTGCTGGAAATATTTCCTCACTTAACAGGAACAACTCGCTACAAATCTTATAAAGAAGTATTTAAGACTGGAATTCCTGTTGGCTACGATCAACTTTCGTTTAATTTAAATAATGTAGAATATAAATGGATGGTGAGGGCTTTTAAAATTGGAGATTATCTTGGGATTTCTACTCGAGACATTTCAAGTTTAAGTAGAACAATAGATGAGTTAAAAGATACTCAGGATTCTTTAAAAAAGGTAAACGATAATCTAAAAAAGTCTAATAAGGAGTTAGAGGAGTTTTCCTATGTGGCCGCCCATGACTTAAGGGCGCCGCTTACAAACTTAAAAAGTCTTTTTGAAATGTTTATGAAAGCAGGGCCGGTCTCAGAAGACTTAAGCCCAATTGTGGATAGAATGAAGAAAGTGACTAAAGTTATGTGTGATAAAGTTAGAGCCTTAAATCATGTAATCGCTGTAAAATCCAATTTTAACGGAAATCATGAAAATGTTGTTTTTGCAGACGTTGTAGCAAAGATTAAAGCAAGCTTGTCAGAAGATATAATCAATAGTAGAGCTATTATTGAAGCTGATTTTTCGAGTTTTCCTATGATAAATTATTGTCCAGTTCAAATGGAGAGTATTTTGCAAAACCTTATGTCTAATGCTCTTAAATACAAACATCCCAATCGCAAACCCATTATTAAAATAAGGACAAAAAAGATTGATGATAAGATATTTCTCAATTTTAAAGACAATGGTCTCGGGTTTGATCAAACTGTAGCCAACAAAATATTTGGATTATTTAAACGAATGCACACTCACGTTGAAGGTCTTGGTATTGGCCTCTACATTATTCACTCTATAATAACGGAAAAAGAAGGAAGAATAGAGGTTAAAAGTCAAGTTAATAAAGGAACCGAATTTAATATTCAATTTTAATAATCAATAACCAACGAAAATGATAAAGATTCTGATTATAGAAGACGACGACGTAACAAATTTCATTTCTGAAACTAAATTAAACGATTTGGGTTTCAATGATATAACGATAGTAACTAATGGTCAAATGGGAATAGACTATTTAAAGACCAATGAATGTCCAAATATTATTTTACTGGATATAAATATGCCAATTTTAGATGGTTGGGAATTTCTGGAAATTAAACAGAATCTAGGCATTTGTCCTAATGTGCCAATAATAATTACTACCTCATCAGGAAGACCCGAAGATAGGCTTAAAGCTTCCGCTTTTGGAGATATTTTTGATTATTTAGAAAAGCCTATCAATTTTGATTTATTACACTCGCTTCTTTTAAGATTAGAAAAAGAAAACCTACAATGTTAAGATTCACCTGTATAATGTTACAGCAAAATTTTTGAAAAAACCTCTAATCTTTATCGATTGTTTTATACGTGAATTTGCTTTTTTTCCAATCTATTAAAGGAGACGGGTAGTACTTTACGTTCATCCGGTCTAAGAATGGTGCTTGATTGGCTAACCGAAGCTTGTACTTTTCCCAATTTCTGTTTTCGGGAGTTGACCAATTTAGTTCTGCATAACCAATGGCTCGGGGAAAAGCAAGGTATTCCAGTTCATCAATATTACTAATGGTTTCGGACCATAGAGGAGCTTCAATACCCAAAATGTTTTCTAAGGGAATACCTTCATAGGTTTCCGGAGACCAGACGTAAGCAGTGTCCGTTGGAATATAACCGGCCCAGTGTAATCCGTGTTTGGACAGGGTGTCATATTCCATATCCAAGTATGCTTTTTTAGCAGGAGACATGATAATTTTCATGTTCTTTTTTACGGCCAAATCTGCATTCTCTTTACTCGACCAAAATTGAGAAATCGAAGTGGAATCTATATCTGCAGTGGCAATTTCATCCCAGCCTATCATACGTTTTCCATATTTCTGAACTATTTTTTCAACCTTTTCAACAAAGTAGATGTAGTCTTTCTTCTTGGTAACATGGCTCTCGTCTCCACCAATATGAAAGTAGGGGCCGGGAGTAATAGCAGATAGCTCTCTAACCACATCATCTATAAAGGCATATGTAGTGTCTTTTCGAGTGTCAAAAGTGCTAAAACCAACTCGCATGCCCGTATATAGTTTTACTTTCTTACCATTTCCGTTTAAAAAGGGGTAAGAAACAGATGCCGCATTGGTATGCCCGGGCATATCAATTTCAGGTACTATAATCATATGGCGCTCCGCAGCGTAGTTTACGATATCCTTATATTCTTCTTGTGTGTAAAAGCCACCGGATTTGCCGCCAACTTCAGTACTACCGCCAATTTCCGTAAGTTTTGGCCAAGATTTTATTTCTATTCGCCATCCCTGATCGTCCGATAGGTGCAAGTGTAAAACGTTGTATTTGTAGTACGCCAAGAGGTCTATATACTTCTTTACATCTTCAACACTAAAAAAATGACGGGCTACATCTAACATGCTTCCGCGGTATTCAAAAACAGGGTTGTCTATAATTTTCCCGGTAGGAATATTCCATACTTCATAAGGAGCAACTGAGTCAAGTGGTGTTTCCGGAATGATTTGTCTAATTGTTTGTACTCCTCTAAAAGCACCGGCAGCCGTATTTGAGTTGAGAATAATAGAATCTTTGCTAATGTAAAGCTGATATGACTCAGGACTATTTAAATCAACACTATCAGATTGGTTTATATAGATGACACCCTCCCTGCTCGGAGTTTCTTGAACGTTCACGGAAATATCCAAAGCGGTCTTAGCATGGATTTTTTCCGATAGAAATTTTCCCACTTCAGGAAATCCATCTGCATTTTCAGAGGTATAGATAGCCGTAAATTTATCCAAGGCAAAACCGGAATTGGTAGGTATGATTTTCATTGGCAACGGAATCATGTTTTCCATGGCCAGATTGGTCTGTGGGAGGTTCAGCACACGTTTCTTTTTCTCGGGTTCACAAGAACAAAGGACAACAAATATGCAACTGATAAATAACGCGCTGATCAAGTTAGATTTCATCTTTAGTTTTTTTTGGAGTGGACTCTTTTATGCCTAGTTTACATAATCTTTTAAGACGGTATACCAAATTTCATATCCCTTAGAGTTCATGTGCAGGCCGTCAGATACAAAGATATCTTGTTTTACCTTTCTTCCATTAAGCATAGGGTTCCAAACATCTACATATTGTAGTCTATTATCAGTAAGCGTCATTTTTTCCATTTTCCGGTTGAGCCTTTTGTATTTCCTTCTCAGTTTCCATCTGGAAATACTTGGTTTGGCAGAAATGAATACAATCTGTGTTTGGGGACTTTCCGTAAAAATTATACGCTGTATTTCTGCTAGGGTATTAATAATTTCTTTGGGTCTCTTTTTGCTCTGAATATCGTTGTCACCTTCATAAATAAAGACCTTTTTAGGTTTGTATTTTAGGATAAGATCATTCGTAAATTCAAGAAGGTCTACTGCTTGTGAGCCTCCAAACCCAGAGTTAAGGACTTGGTAGTCAGGAAACCTTTCTTGTAAATCTTTCCATACGCGTATGCTTGAGCTTCCTGTAAAAACAATACTCTCCAGTGAAGGGTTGTACAATGAATCGTTCTTTTGAACAATGGTTTCTACTTCTTTTTTAAAGACGCTTTGCGCATGTAAGCTGAAACCCGTGAGCAATAGTAAGATTAGGGAAAACCTCATTTATTTTTATTTAGATGTTTTAGTAATTCCTTGTGCAACGGACCAATCATGAAAGCGTTGAATCCAATTGTCGGATGGTAGGCCTTGTTTTTTCATTCCAAAACCATGTCCTCCTTTGGCGTACATATGTAGTTCTGGTATGTAGCCGGCTTTCAACCACGAATTATAAATTTCAATACTGCCCGGAGCAAGACCTAATGGGTCATCACTAGCGCAAATTACAAGCAAATCCGGGGCGTTCTTGGGAGCGTCCTGAACGGGGTAAGCACTCGTCCATGCATAGACTGGAACTATAAAATTTGGCCGATTATCTTCTGTATAATTGTAAGCTACGCCCATGGTTACAGCTCCTCCAGCAGAAAATCCCATGAACCCTATTTTATTTGGATCCAATTGATATTTTTTTGCGTTTTGTCTAACATAGGAAATTGCAGAAAGCCCATCAGCAACAGACAAAGGTAGTACGGGAGCTACTCTTTCTGCTATTCGGACGGGGTTGTTCTTACCGTCATCACTAACTTCTTGTACCGCATCTTTACCGGTAGGAACAAGACGATATTTTAAAACGAACGCAGTTATACCTTTATCAGCGAGCCATTTGGCTACGTTACGTCCTTCACTATTAATGCTATGCGCGTACAAAGCACCGCCTGGAGCAATAATAACAGATGTACCATTGGGTTTCTCCGGTTGAAAAACTTGAAGGGTGGGCACGGAAACATTTGTAACTACCTCTGTATTCCAAATATCCGAGAAGTATTGTCTTTCTTCGTTTTCCCATTTTACGGTCTTACTTTTTTCATAGGGTATTTCTATGAACTCTTGTGCAAGACCAATTTGTACGATTAAGAAAAATGAAAATAGAAGGCTTATTTTTTTCATGAGTTTAGAATAAAGGTTGCTTAAACGGATACGGCAAGGTAAACCAGAGCTGCTAAAAACCCACCGAACAATGGACCTACAATAGGCACCCATGCATAGCCCCAATCACTACTGCCTTTACCCTTTAAGGGTAAGATAGCGTGTAATAAACGCGGACCAAAATCACGTGCCGGATTTATGGCATAACCTGTTGGGCCTCCAAGCCCAAAACCAATACCCATTACCAATAGAGCTACAGGAAGGGCATCTAAGGAACCCAAGGAAATGGCTTCCTCTCCAAACTTGCCGCCTGCAATAAAGAACACACCAAAAACTAAGGTAAAGGCTCCAATTGCTTCCGTAACAAAGTTCCAAAAGGGGCTTCTAATGGCCGGGGCGGTACAAAAGGTAGCCAGTATAGCTCCTTGGTCTTCGGTGGCATCATAATGTTTTTTGTAAGTGAGCCAAACTAGGAAATTCCCCATCATGGCACCCAAAATTTGGGAAACCATATAACCGGGTATCAACCCCCAACTAAACTTGCCTGCTGTGGCCAATGCCAAAGTTACAGCTGGGTTTAAATGGGCGTGGCTAACATCTGCACTTACATAAACACCTATAAAAACGGCAATACCCCATGCTAGTGAAATACCGGTCCACCCGGTGTCAGGGCCCTTGGTGCCTTTTAAAACGAGATTGGCAACAACACCGTTACCTATAAGAATAAGTAAAGCGGTTCCAATAAATTCATAGAGATAAACGATCATAGTTGAGTTAGTTAAATTGTTGAGTTAGTTAATTAGTGGAAAGATAATGAAAAATCAAAATTTTATCCGTGTAGTACATATAGGGGCAACCATAAGATACAGGCAGTTTTAGCCTTGCTATTTACTGTAACGAATAAAGGTAAAGCGAATCAGACATTAAATTGTTGAAGGTGATGGTCCAAATGTTTATAAAAAAGGACGTTCCATTCTTGAGAGGTGAGTTTTCCAAAAGCATGCGACTCTTTATTTTGAAAATGAGCTGCACCTAGTTGTTGTGTTTTTTCTAAATGTGCAATAAGTATCTCTTTTTCCAATTGAAAATCCCGCTCATCGGTAATATAAAATTCTGGAGCTGTACGAATATTTCTTTTATAAGGTTTAGGACCTATAACCAGATTTTTCGCAAAAAGTTTAATCATAAACTTCTTAAACCCTTTAGGTTTTGGGTATTTGTCCGTATAGGTCATGTCATAAGCCACATTACAATGAGCCAACATTTGGCCCACATTCATCTTTCCCCATAAATTAGTACTTGTTGGATTTAGTTGGTTGATACGGGAAATAATTTCGTTTACATCATTTTGGTCAAATACATTTTTCATGCTGCCTACGGTTTTTATAAAAGATGGTAATCTAAAGGACCTGACGGAAAGATATTAAAAAAAACGAACCTTTTACTTCTCTTTTGTTAGATAAATTAGGGAAGGAATAGTAATATGAAAAAAAATAAAGGGGTTAACAAATTTTTAAGAAGATACTATTTGTGCACCTTAAGGACGTACACTAGTTTTGCTCACAGATGAAAAAAAGGTATTTACAATATTTTTTATCTCTTTCAATACTCCTTTTAGGCGTTTGTGGTCAAATATCCGCAAATTCAGCTTACGGTGCTGGTACGGATGTAAGTGTAGGTCAGCAAACGGATAGGAAAAATGTTGCTAGTGAATTAAAGCAGTTCATTCCCTCGGGATTAAGTTCTTCCTCGTCTGAAAAACGACATACCAATAAGATTGAAATTACGGATGAACAAGAGGAAGAAGAGGAAAATGAACCTACGCTATCCGAAAAGCAATTAAAGGAATACAACTCCTTAAACTTACTTTCTAGATTTTACGGAACAGGCTACTTTTTTCACCTGATCAAAAATCAACTTACGTTTTACAAGCATTTTAATTACTTGTCTACGTTTAAGACACTTCACCTTATGTTCAGCGTTCTACAGCTGTGATACTTGGTTTTGTTCGGCATATATACTACGCGCCGAACTTTTTTTTAGTGCCATGCGGAAAATAAGGCACTTTAGAAAATTACCTCAATGATGTTTTAAACACATCAACATAAACCATTATCAAAACTAAAATTTTAAGTAATGAGAAGAATCTTCATGCTCATGAGCTTGTCTGTGCTATTGTTTCATTCAAGTTGTTCGTCCGAAAAAAAACATAAAGAAAAAGAGGCAAAATATCTGGTTACCAATCCTATACTAATGGATACCGTTATAACCAAAAATTATGTTTGCCAAATCCATTCCTATAGAAATATAGAACTACGAGCCTTGGAAAAAGGGTATCTAAAAACCATTTTTGTAGATGAGGGCCAACATGTAAAGAAAGGCCAACCCATGTTCAAAATTATGGACAAGGTCTATAAGTCTGAGTTACAGAGAGCTGAAGCGGAAGCCGAAGTAGCTAAAATTGAGTATAACAACACACAGTTGTTGGCGGACAGTAACGTAGTTTCTCCCAATGAATTGGCTATGAGCAAGGCCAAATACGATAAGGCTAAGGCAGAAGTTGCTATGGCGGAAACACATTTGAGCTTTACGGATATCCGCGCCCCTTTTGATGGAATAATTGATCACCTTATGGTAAGGGAAGGAAGCCTTTTGGATGAGGGCGAGTTACTCACCTCCTTATCCGATAACAGCAAAATGTGGGTCTACTTTAATGTCTCAGAAGCGGAATACCTAAACTATGCCCTTAACGGTAATTCAGATGATAAGGTAGGGGTAGAGCTGCTAATGGCCAATAATCAAAAGTTTGACCAAGAAGGAATAGTAGAGACTATAGAAGGAGAGTTCAATAATGAGACGGGAAATATTGCATTTAGGGCAACCTTTCCTAATCCTAAAGGTATTTTACGCCATGGGGAAACGGGAAATGTTCTAATGAAAATGTCCCTTAAAGATGTACTTATAATTCCTCAAAAAGCAACCTTTGAAGTGCTTGACAAAAAGTACGTTTTTGTGCTTGACGAAGACAATGTGGTTCATCAAAAAGAAGTTACCGTAGGTTCCGAGTTGCCACACTTATTTGTGGTGCAAGACGGATTGTCCAAAAACGATAAAGTACTGCTGGAAGGTATTCGGTTGGTAAAGGAAGGAAGTCACATAGAGCCAGATTTCATGGCGCCTAAGAAACAATTGGCCCTTCTTGATCTCTATGCAGAGTAATATCCAATCTTAAATACCAAAAATATGTTCAGTAAATTTATAAAACGGCCAGTTCTGGCTATTGTAATTTCGGTAATTATTGTTTTTGTGGGACTCTTGTCCATTAAGCAATTACCTATATCACAGTTTCCACAAATTGCCCCTACAACGGTAAATATTTTTATAGCATACCCAGGAGCAAGTGCGGATGTATTGGTGAAATCTACCCTAATACCTATTGAAACGGCAATCAATGGCGTGCAAGACATGCGTTATATTGCGTCTGATGCCACCAGTGCCGGAGAAGGTACTTTACGTATCATTTTTGAGCCTGGTACCGACCCGAACGAAGCGGTTGTTAGGGTAAAGAGCCGTGTAGATCAAGTAATGCCTTTGTTACCGCCATTGGTGCAAAGAGAGGGGGTTATTATTACCCCGGTACAACCAAGTATGTTAATGTACGTGAATCTTTTTAGTAGCTCTAAAAAGAACGATGAAAAGTTCCTGTACAATTATGCGTATACCAAAATAGTTCCGGAGCTTCAACGTATAAAAGGCGTTGCCAGTGCAAAGATATTGGGTAGTAGAAAGTATGCCATGCGGGTTTGGTTAAAACCTGACCGTATGCGGGCGTACAATATTTCCGCAGAAGATGTCCTCGAGGCTATGGATGAGCAAAGTGTTATTGCTCGGCCCGGTCGTTTAGGGCGTAGTTCGGGTAAAAAATCCCAAGCGTTGGAATATGTGCTCACTTATGAGGGTAGGTATAATGAGGCAGACCAGTACAAGGATATTATTATAAAGGCGAATGAAGATGGTGAAATACTTACTTTAAAAGATATTGCGGATGTAGAATTAGGGAGTGAATTTTTTGATATTTACTCTAATTTGGACGGGAAACCCTCGGCATCGGTAGTACTCAAGCAAACTTTTGGAAGTAATGCCAGTGATGTAATAGATTCCGTAAAGGATAAATTAAAAGAGCTAAAGGAAAACTTGCCGCCGGGCATAGACTATCAAATAAGTTATGATGTTTCTAACTTTTTGGATGCCTCAATAGAGCAAGTTGTGCATACCTTACGTGATGCTTTTATCTTAGTGGCCATTGTTGTGTTTCTTTTCTTGGGCGATTGGCGTTCCACTCTTATTCCTATCATTGCGGTGCCCGTTTCTTTGATCGGGGCATTCTTTATCATGCAGCTTTTTGGACTGTCAATTAACTTAATAACTCTCTTTGCCTTGGTATTGGCAATTGGTATCGTGGTAGATGATGCCATTGTTGTGGTAGAGGCCGTTCATGCAAAGATGGAAGAAGAGCACCTAAACCAGTATCAAGCGGTTAAACAGGTGATAGGTGAAATTGGAGGAGCTATTATTGCCATTACCATGGTTATGGTATCCGTATTCGTTCCTATTTCTTTTATGACAGGGCCTGTTGGGGTATTTTACCGCCAATTTAGTATTACCATGGCCGGTTCCATTATTATATCCGCCATTGTTGCGCTTACACTTACTCCGGTGTTGTGTGCCATGATATTGAAGAACAATCACGGAGTGCCAAGAAAAAAATCACTTGTTGATAGGTTTATAGATTGGTTCAATAGAGGGTTTGAAAAACTCACGGGCAGATATGTAAACGTACTTAAATATATAGTGAATAGGCGAGTGGTTACTTTTGGAATTCTGATCGCTTTTTGTGCTGGTATATTTTTCACGAACGAAACCTTACCCGCAGGTTTTATACCAAACGAAGATCAGGGTACTATTTATGCAATTATTCAAACGCCACCAGGGGCCACATTGGAGCGGACTAATGATGTAGCTCATAAGCTTCAGGCAATGTGCGAAGAAATGGATGCTGTAGAGTCCGTATCATCATTGGCCGGTTACGAAATTATGACCGAAGGTCGTGGTTCCAATGCGGGTACCTGTCTTATCAACCTAAAACCATGGTCGGAAAGGCATGAATCGGTACATGAAGTAATGGAAGAACTTGAGGAAGAAAGTAAAAACCTCGGGGCCGTTATTGAGTTTTTTGAACCGCCCGCAGTACCAGGTTTTGGTTCTTCTGGTGGATTTTCTATGCGTCTTTTGGATAAAACGGATAATACAGATTATCATGAGTTTGAAAGAATAAACAATGAATTTATGGATGCCCTAAGCAAAAGGGAAGAACTTACCGGGCTCTTTACTTTTTTTGCGGCCAATTACCCTCAGTATGAACTTGTGGTAGATAATAAGGCGGCAATGCAAAAAGGGGTGTCTATTGGTAAAGCCATGGAAAACCTGAATATTCTAATAGGTAGTACCTATGAACAGGGTTTCATAAAGTACGGACGTTTCTTTAAAGTGTATACACAGGCCGCTCCGGAATATAGGCGTATGCCATCTGATCTTGAACAGCTTTTTGTAAAGAACGAACAAGGGGAGATGGTACCTTATTCGTCATTTATGAAACTTGAAAAACGTTTAGGTCCAAATGAAATTACGCGTTATAATCTATATAATTCCGCAGCTATAAGGGGTCTGCCGGCTCCAGGCTATACCAGTGGAGATGCAATTAAGGCCATTCGTGAGGTAGCGGAAGAGAGTTTGCCCAATGGCTTTGATATTGCTTGGGAAGGCCTTTCCTATGACGAAGCGGGCAGAGGTAACGGCTCAATTTACATATTTCTAGTTGTACTGATTTTCGTTTACTTGGTATTAGCGGCTCAATATGAGAGTTTCCTATTGCCATTGGCGGTTATTCTATCCCTTCCTGTTGGTATTTTCGGGTCTTTTCTACTCCTGAAAGCTATGGGATTGGCAAATGATGTGTACGCTCAAATTGGTTTGATCATGTTAGTTGGTCTTTTGGGTAAAAATGCGGTATTGATCGTAGAGTTCGCAGTTCAGAAAAGACGTGAAGGCGCTACAATACTTGATGCGGCCATTGAAGGTGCAAAAATGCGTTTCAGGCCTATCTTAATGACTTCTTTTGCCTTTGTAGCCGGGTTGATCCCACTAGTTATAGCAACTGGTGCCGGTGCCATTGGTAACCGTACCATAGGTGGTTCGGCTATGGGTGGTATGCTATTGGGTACACTTCTAGGGGTTCTTGTAATTCCCGGGTTGTATTTTGTTTTCGCAAAAATGGCAGACGGTCGTTCATTGATAAAAGATGAAAACAGCGAGCCTTTTACAGAAGGGCTGATCAGAACATCGGAAGAGGAAAATGTTACTCAAGAGCAAGTAAGCCAGCTGCGTAGAATGCTCAAGAAAATCCTATCGCGAAAGAAAAATCCAAAAAATTAAAAGATGATAAAACATATTAAGACCCTGGTCTCCATTTGTGCGGTACTGCTAGTGCATTCTTGTGTGCCAACTAAAACGGTACGTGAAGCTGATGCCTCCGTTCCCGAGCAGTATTCGGGGGAGATGAATGATACGGTAAATACGGCCACGGTAAAGTGGAGAGATTATTTTAAGGATGAAAATTTGACGTCCCTCATTGATGTTGCATTGCAGAACAACCAGGAGCTCAACATTGTGTTACAGGAAATAGCAGTAGCACAAAGCGAGGTGAAGGAGAAGAAAGGGGAATACCTTCCTTTTGTTGACCTGAAAGCTGGTGGCGGACTCGAAAAAGTGGGTCGGTATACGAGTCAGGGTGCAAGCGATGCGAATAATGATATTAGGCCTGGAGAGGAATTTCCGGAGCCTTTGGGCGATTTCTTACTTGAAGCGCGAGCTGATTGGGAGATAGATGTGTGGCATAAACTTAGAAATGCAAAAAAAGCCGCGGTCATGCGGTACCTCTCTTCGGTGGAAGGCAAGAACTTTATGGTAACCAATCTCATTTCCGAAATAGCTAATGCCTATTATGAATTATTGGCCTTGGACAATCAAATGGCTATCGTAAAGCAGAATATTGGTATTCAGAGCAATGCTTTGGAAATTGTGAAACTTCAAAAGGCCGCCGCTAAAGTAAATGAGTTGGCCGTTAAGAAGTTTGAGGCCGAAGTTTTGCATACCAAGAGCCTTCAGTTTGAGATTCAACAGGAAATTGTTCAGAAGGAAAACGAAATCAATTTTCTTTTAGGCCGATACCCACAACCTATAGCAAGGAATTACAGCGGGTTTGAAACCTTGGTTCCGGAAACGGTTCAGCTTGGGTTGCCTTCTCAGCTGTTGGCCAATCGTCCTGATATAAAACAGGCAGAACTGGATCTAATGGCTGCCAAACTAGATGTAAAAGTGGCCAAGGCCAGATTTTATCCTTCTTTGGGCATATCTGCGGGAATAGGTTTTCAATCCTTTAAAACGGAGTATTTATTGGAAAGCCCTGAATCTTTGATTTACTCTGTATTTGGTGAATTAACTGCGCCTCTCATTAATAGAAATGCAATAAAGGCAGCATATACTGGTGCCAATGCAAAACAGTTGCAAGCGGTCTACAATTATGAACAGACCATTTTAAATGCTTATGTTGAGGTAGTAAATCAATTAGCGAAAATAGATAATCTGGAAAAGAGCTATGATTTAAGGTCAAAAGAGGTTGATGCTCTAACCGCATCTATAGATATCTCAAACCGACTTTTTAGATCTGCTAGAGCGGATTATATGGAAGTACTTATGACCCAGCGTGACGCGTTGGAAGCAAGGGTAGAGCTTATTGAAACCAAAGAAAAACAGATGAGTGCCGTGGTAAATGTATACCGTGCTCTTGGTGGCGGGTGGAATTAGCGTTTAAAATCCCCTACTTATTTTTACCTGTAAAAGCCATTTCACACTAGTGTGAAATGGCTTTTTTTTATAATATACCTGGGACTATCGTACGCCGTTTACGTTCATTTCTAAGGTATAGGCAGAGTCCATTGCGGTAATGAACAGTGTTTTTTGTTCGGGACCTCCAAAAGTTACATTGGCCGTCCAGCTCTCCGGAACATCAATATGTTCTATTTGTTCGCCTTTTGAGTTGAACACGGTAACTCCGTCTCCGGTAAGATAAACGTTTCCTTGGTTGTCCAAGGTCATGCCATCGGAGCCCATATCGGTAAACAACTTTTTGTTGGTTAGGTTTCCGTTCGCTTCAATGGTATAAGAGTAGGTTTTTTTGGCTCCGTTGTCGGAAACATATAAAGTTTTGCCATCCGGCGAACCTATAATTCCGTTGGGTTGTTCAAAATTATCATCGGCTACAATGCGCGGAACGGAATTCCCTTTTGGTAAATAATATACACGCCGGGCAGATTGTTCCGGCTCGGTGTGTTTCCACCAAGATCTTTTATAAAATGGATCGGTAAAGTAAATACCCCCATTTAAATCTACCCAAAGGTCATTAGGGCCGTTCAGCTTTTTTTCTTCGTAATCATCAATTAGAACGGTCACTTTTTTATCCGGGGCTATACTCCAGAGTTCGTTCTTTTCATCGGCTGCAGCCAAAAGATTGCCATCATGGTCAAAATAGAGTCCGTTGGCACGCCCTGAGGGTTTCATGTAGTCGGAAACGGTATTAGTTGCGGCATCCCATTTCACGATACGGTCATTGGGCTGGTCCGTAAAATAGATGTCACCATTTTTATCAACGGCCGGGCCTTCCGTAAATTTATATTCATCGGAAACCAAAGTTAATTTAGCATCTTTAGCTATGATGTTTTTGGATAAATTTTGCTGCCCCTTACAGGAGGATAGTGCCAGTATAGCGGCCACTGAAAACAGTAAGGGTATAGATATATTTTTCATTAGTAAAGTGTTTTTAGAAAGTTCATGTTGTGCTTCATACTTTTCATAGGAGTGCTGGCATATTCTTCTTGCTCTATAAAAATATGTTCAACACCGGAGTTTGATTTGTGTTCCATCATAGTGGCAATATCAAGACCGCCTTTACCAAATTCCGTACTTACCTTTTCGTGCATGTTCATATCCTTTAAATGCCATAACGGAAACCGTTTAGGGTACTTTTTAAAATAGTGCAATGGGTCTTTTTGAGCAACAATAACCCATCCTAAGTCCAGCTCCATATGAACAAGGTCCGGATCAGTGTTGTCCATGAGAACATCATAGAGTACTTCGCCTTTATGGGATTCAAATTCGTACTCGTGGTTGTGGTACCCAAATTTTAGACCTAGTTTTTTACAGGCTTTTCCAGCTTGGTTGAATGCGTCGGCCACTTTTTTGTAATTATCAATATTTTGCCCTTTGCTAGGTAGGGAAGAACAAATAACATACTCTTGACCTGATTCCACAGCTTGCCGTATGGTATCGTCAAAATTTTTGTCCAAAGCAACGTGTCCACTACAGAGTTTCATGCCCAAGCTATTACAGGTGTTTTTCATTTCCTTTGGAGATAGCCCGTAATAGAGCCCCTCTTTGCTTCTTGCCGATTCTATTTTTTTAATACCGATAGCCGCAATTTGTTCCAAGGTTCCCTTGGCATCTTTGGCCATTTCATCACGAAAAGTATAAAGCTGTACGCCATACGCTTCATCAGGTATTTTGGAAAAGCCCATTGTTGGTATTATCAAGCTTCCGGCAGTGGCCAATCCGGACTGCTTTAAAAATTTTCTTCGGTTTATATTGGTCATAATCGGGTAGGGATAAATCTTAGTAAAGACTTCTAAAATACTCTAAATTTTCGACACGTTAAAGGGAGGGTCTTTGTACTTTTACGCAAATTTTCAGCCATGAATACAAGACAGCAGAAATTGGAGGCGTTTGATCGTTTATTGACCATAATGGATGAACTACGTGAGCGGTGTCCGTGGGATAAGAAACAGACCATGCAAACCTTACGTCATTTAACTATTGAAGAGACCTATGAACTTGGCGATGCTATTCTTGAAGATGATTTGGAAGAGGTTAAAAAAGAACTTGGCGATGTATTATTGCACATTGTTTTTTATTCAAAAATTGGAAGTGAGACCAATGACTTTGATATAGCCGATGTTTGTAACGAAATATGCGAAAAGCTCATTAACAGGCACCCCCATATTTATGGTGATGTAAAGGTTACCAATGAGGAAGATGTAAAACGGAACTGGGAAAGCATAAAACTTAAAGAGGGAAAGGGCAAAAAGAGTGTCTTGGAAGGCGTGCCCAAAGGTTTGCCGGCCTTGGTTAAAGCAAGTCGTATTCAAGAAAAAGTGGCAGGTGTTGGTTTTGACTGGGAAAAGCCGGAACAGGTTTGGGAGAAAGTACAGGAAGAACTTGCCGAGTTACGGGAAGAGGTAAAATTAAAGAACCAAGATAAGATGGAAGCCGAGTTTGGCGATGTCATGTTCGCCATGGTAAATTACGCACGGTTTTTAAAGATAAGCCCGGAAAATGCATTGGAACGGACTAATAAAAAATTTATAGGTCGCTTTCAATATCTGGAATCCAAAGCTAAGGAAATGGGAAAGGAATTAAAAGAAATGACCTTAGCGGAAATGGATGTTTTTTGGGACGAAGCCAAGCTATCCGAATAAACTTTCCAATAACAAAGTCACTTAATTAGGTAAGATAAATTAAATCCTTACCTATAAAATACATTCAGTTTTGTTTCAGCAATACACTAAAGAATTCAAATATAACATTCAGCTCTCAGTACCTGTGATATTAGGGATGTTGGGGCATACATTCGTTCAGTTGGCCGATAATATTATGGTAGGTCAACTAGGAACTGCAGAGTTAGCGGCAGTTTCATTGGGCAACAGTTTTGTTTTTATAGCCATGTCATTGGGTATAGGATTTTCAACCGCAATAACACCTTTGGTTGCCGAGGCGGATGGTGCCGGGAACAAGTCCGATGCCAAAAGTGCCCTAAAACATGGTCTGGTGTTGTGCACCGTTTTAAGTTTGATGCTGTTTGGGGTCATATTACTGGCCAAACCATTAATGTATTCTATGCGGCAATCGGAAGAGGTGGTTGCCTTGGCTTTACCCTATCTGGATTTAGTAGCTTTTTCCTTGGTTCCGTTGGTTGTATTTCAGGCGTTCAAACAGTTTTCAGAAGGATTGTCGCAAACTAAATACCCCATGTACGCTACAATCATGGCCAATGTGGTAAATATTGTAATTAATTATTTACTGATTTTCGGCTCCTTTGGTTTTCCTAAAATGGGCATTGTAGGAGCGGCAATAGGTACTTTGGTTTCCCGCTTTTTAATGGTGGCCTATATTTGGTATTTGTTAAAAAGTAAAAAGAAATTCCATGATTACGTAACCGGATTCGATTTTAAGAATATTGAAAGAAAAGTAATCAAAAAAATTATCGATTTAGGTTTTCCATCGGCATTGCAAATGTTTTTTGAAGTAGCTATTTTCACTGCGGCAATATGGCTTAGTGGTGTGTTGGGTAAGAATGCACAAGCGGCCAACCAAATTGCTTTAAACTTAAGCAGTATGACCTTTATGTTCGGAATGGGGCTAGGTATTGCCGCTATGATCAGAGTGGGAAATCAGAAGGGTCTGCGCAATTTTGTGGAATTGAGGCGTATTGGTCAGTCTATATTTTTTCTAACCTTATTATTGGAGATTGTATTTGCTGCGCTATTTCTGTTAGGTAGGCACTGGTTCCCTACCTTGTATCTGGATTTGGATGATGCCTTAAACGTGGCGGATAATACAGAGGTTATTGTTTTGGCCGCTGAACTATTACTGGTGGCGGCGTTCTTTCAAATATCCGACGGGGTACAAGTGGTAGTTCTAGGAGCGTTACGTGGTCTTCAGGACGTTAAAATACCAACGCTCATAACTTTTATAGCCTATTGGGCGATAGGTTTTCCGGTAAGCTACTTTTTAGGTTTACATACAGATTTAGGAAGTACCGGTATATGGATAGGTTTGTTGACCGGATTGAGCGCATCGGCGGTTATGTTGTATATTCGCTTTAATTATTTGACTAAAAAGTTAATAGTAAATTCATAAGATGGAATTCCCAAAGTTTTTGTTAGGTGATAATACAGATTATCCTACTGCTATATTTGTTGTACATACTGAGTACCCTAGGTTTATTATCAACCTGGAAAATGATGAGGTAGAATGGTTAGAGGATTTTTCAACTGAAGATGAAAAGGAGTTGGAGTCCGAAGCACAAAGCCTTATAGAACAGGCGGGTGAATTTTATGACCGTGAGGTATCTAGATACGAAGAGTAGCTATCATGTGGCAAGAACTTATTCAGCAAGATAAAGAGCTTTTCCTTTTTTTAAATAATTTGGGAACTTCATCCTGGGATGCTTTTTGGTTGTTTATCTCTAATAAATTTAGTGCTATTCCCTTATATGCGGCCCTATTGTTCTTGGCGTATAAAACATACGGACTTAAAAAAACCTTGGTGCTTTTGGTTGCCGTTGTCCTGTTGATAGTAGTAACGGACCAGTTGGGCAATTTCTTTAAATACGGTGTGATGCGTTTACGACCTTGTCATGACCCTGGTTTGGACGGATTGGTAAGATTGGTAAAGTCATCCTGTGGAGGTAAATTTGGTTACTTTTCTGCGCACGCGGCAAATAGTTTTGCGGTAGCTTTTTTCTTTACGTTACTACTAAAACATAAGTATGCTTTTATTGGATACGTTCTTATATTTTGGGCCATTTTGGTAGCTTATAGCAGAATCTACTTGGGTGTTCATTTTCCATTGGATGTGCTTACGGGCGCCTTTATAGGATTGTTTTTTAGCTGGTTGTTTTCAAAGTTATATATATTTGCAATCGAGAAATACTTGAATGATATCTAACTTCAGATACATATTTTTATTGGTGCTGATTGTTCTGGTTTATATAGCCGGTATGTTCGTTACCCTTTTTGAGAACGATTCTGCCCAATTTGCCGTAATGGCAATGCGAATGGTTCAAGAGAACGATTTTATAAATCTCATAAAAGGCGGCACGGAGTATCTGGATAAACCTCATTTGCATTTTTGGTTAGCGGCTATATCTTTTAAAATATTCGGGTTGTTTGAATGGGCCTACAGAATACCTGCAATACTGGTAACTTTGGTTGGGGCGTATAGTTGTTTTGGCTTAGGAAAGCTTCTTTACAATACGAACACGGGTAAGTTGGCAGCGTTGATATATATGACCGCACAAACTATTGTGCTGTCCGTCATAGATGTGCGTACAGATGCGGTTCTTACCGCTTTTACCATCCTATCCATTTGGCAATTTGCGACCTATATTGAAAAGCGAACGTTAGTTTCTATACTTATTGGAGGATTGGCAGCTGGTATGGCATTTTCGGCAAAAGGTCAGATTGCACTTTTTGTAATTGGGGTATCCATTATTTGCCATTTAGCTTACACCCGTAAATTGGAAAGCATTCTTAGTTGGAAAGTTCTGGTAGGGTTGGTGTGTTTTGGAGTTGCTACGGTACCTATGTTGTATGCGTACTACCATCAGTTTGATATGCATCCTGAAAAGGTGATTAGAGGAGCGGCCAATCGTAGTGGTATTCTTTTCATTTTTTGGGAGCAAAGCTTAGAACGTACCGGCGGAACTATGGGAAAGGCTTCTAAGGATTATTTTTTCTTTTTCCATACGTTTTTGTGGGTTTTTATTCCTTGGACCATTCCGGCAATCTTTGCTATTGGCGCCCGGTTTAAAACCTTGTATAAATTAAAATTTAGATATAATAGCAAGGTTGAGTTTTTAACATTGGGTACTATTACCATCTTTTTTGCGGTAGCGAGTCTATCCCAATTTAAATTACCTCATTACCTGAATATAACCATTCCACTATTCGCAGTGCTTACGGCATCTTATATAAATGATTTGATCAGGTATGATCAAAAGAAGATTTTGAGAATCCTTTTAGGCTCACAATACTTTGTATTAAGTATAGTCTTTACCGCCGTTCTATTTATATGTTTTTACGTATTTAAATTTGAAAGTCTTTTGGCATCAGTTCTTTTGACCCTTTTGCTAATGGTCATCATTTATTTCTGCTTAAAAAGAGAAGCACGCTTTCTACGGATTATAACCTTGTCGGTTTATAGTTCTTTGCTTTTAAACTCAGTGCTGAACCTACATTTTTATCCAGAGTTGCTAAAGTTTCAGGCAGGTTCTAGTATGGCCGAGGTTGTTTCGGAGGAAAATATTCCTGTAGACCAAATTTATAAAGTATCCAATTTTCACACGTGGTCGTTGGATTTTTATAACCAATATCCGGTGCAGTACGCTTCCGTTAAAACTCTTGAGAACAAAAAAGATATTTGGCTTTACGTAAACGATACTGATTTACGGAGCATTCAAGATGCCGGATTTGATTGGGACCAGCAGTTTACGGAGAATGATTTTAGAATCTCTAGGTTGTCCAAAAATTTTTTAAATCCTTCTACTAGAAAGCGAACTTTAAAAAAGATGCATCTGGTGCATATTCATTAGACTTTCTATCTTAAAGATTAGGGCTGAACTTGGTCTGCTATGGTAACATCCTTTACTCTGTATGGTCTTTTCTTCTGTGACTCGTAATAGGTACGTATTAATAGTTCCATGACGATACCTATTGTAAAAAGTTGAATACCTGCGAGAATGAACATCATACCAAAAGTCAATAATGGACGTGAACCAATGTCTTCTCCCATTCCAAATTTTACTACCAGAAGATAAATGTTTGTAATAATTCCAATTAAAATTAGAACAACACCAAAGATTCCAAAGAAGTGAATTGGCCTCTGAAAGTACTTTCTTATAAATAAAAGCAGCATAATGTCCGCAACCACCTTAAAGATGCGTTCTAAGCCATATTTAGAGCTACCGGCATGCCTGGCATGATGTTTTACCGGAACCTGTTTGATACGGGCTCCTTCAAAATGGGCGAGTAGGGTAATGAACCTGTGCATTTCGCCATACAGATTAAGGTCTTTTGCAATATCCTTGGTAAAAACTTTTAAAGCGCAACCATTATCCTTAATATCCAATTTGGCCGTACGACGTATTAATGCATTGGCAATTTTTGATGGAATTTTCTTAACGAAGGAGTCTTTTCTTTGGGCACGAATACCTGTAACTACATCATAATCGCCATTAACTACATATTCTAGCATAGAGGGAATATCGCTAGGGTCATTCTGCATATCGCCGTCCATAGTAATGATATACTCTCCCTGAGCATAATCAATACCGGCCGCCAATGCTAAACTTTGACCGTAATTTCTTTTAAGACTAATAAGATGAACTTTATCATCCTTCATCTCCTTTATAACCTTACGAGTACCGTCAAAAGAAAAATCGTCTATATAAACAATTTGATAATTGTATCCGGCTAAGCTTTCGTGAATTTTTTTTGTGAGCAGAACAACATTTTCCGACTCGTTAAAAACAGGAATGACAATTGATAAGAGAGATGTGGTAACTAAATCCATTAGGCTATAAGAAATTAAGCTCACAAAATTAAGCTAATTATTTAAGAGCGGCTTTTAAAAATTGCTATCAATTGGTCCGCAGCTTGAAAAGGTGAGATTTTTTTGGAAATTATCTGTTCAATATAGTGGTTTATTTCGTTTGATATTAAGGAGTCTTCAAAAAAATCCGATTTCAGCTTTGCTTCAATAGTTTCGTAGAGCCAGTTTTTATTCTGTTGTATTCTTTTTTTATTGAAATAGTCCGTTTTTCTACTTTGATAAATATAATTCTCAATATTTTTCCAGACCTCTTTAATACCGGTGTTTTCCGTTGCGGAGCAGCAAGATACCGTAGGTCTATATCCATTTTCTTTAGGCGGATATAACTGTAAGGCATTTTCAAACTCACTTTTGGCAATAAGTGCTTTAGGCAGGTTGTCTCCATCGGCTTTATTGATGACAATACCATCTGCCATTTCAATTATCCCTCTTTTAATACCTTGAAGTTCATCGCCTGCACCGGCCAATTTTAAAAGTAAAAAGAAGTCTACCATACCGTGTACAGCGGTTTCGCTCTGTCCAACTCCAACAGTTTCTATAAGAATAATGTTAAAACCGGCAGCTTCGCACAGAATGATGCTTTCTCTTGTTTTACGGGCTACTCCTCCCAATGAATGTCCAGAAGGTGAGGGGCGGATAAAGGCGTTAGAATCTTTGGTTAAAGATTCCATTCTAGTTTTATCCCCTAAGATACTACCCTTGCTTTGGCGACTGGTAGGGTCAACCGTAAGTACGGCAACTTTATTTCCTTTGGAAGTTAATAGTTGGCCAAAAGTTTCGATAAAAGTACTTTTTCCCACACCAGGAACTCCTGTGATACCTATACGTATGCTTTGGATTGGTTTTTGAAGACAAAGGGCAATGACCTTATTGGCTTCCGTAATATGTTTTTGGTGGTTACTCTCAATTAAGGTGATTGCGCGACTAAGTGCAGTTTTGTCCCCTTGGCAGAGGGCTTCGGCCAGTTTATTAGGGTCAATGGTACTTTTCCTTTTTTTCCGAATTTCAGAAATACCTTTTGCATCTATATTTTTATGGTTCTCCACACTTATTTACTAATAGGTACCTTAACTAGTGTTTTATCCCACATGATGCGCATATAGAGCTGTCCTGTATTATCAAAGTCTATAGTAAAATGCTCTACGGTTTCCGCTAATTGTTCGGTTGGGATTTCAATTTCGATAACATCTTCTTCCAGAATACGTGTAGTTTCTTTGCCTCCACTTAATATACTCACCCCCCAGTCAGGTATATTTTTGTTGAATATTACCGACCACGTTTGCCTACCAGGTCTTGTCCATAGAGAATAAACCCCAGAAGAAAGGTTTTTACCGTCAATTTTAATATCCGATGCAGTAGAAAATGTAGTGGGCTCATTTGCTCCCGTACGCCAAACTACATCATAGGGCACGAGCTCGCCAAATATAATTCTATTCTTTTTAGAAGGGCTAGAATAGTTTACGGACAAATCCATTCCGTTATTTGTGTATACGGCCGTCTTTTCCGGACTATGCTTTTTGGTCTGTATTCTCATGTAGGGTCCAACAACAAAAAAGAATAAAAGACCTACTATAGCAAATACGATAAGAATCCATTTTGTAAATTTCATTGTAACGGCATTTGTTACCCCAAGTTACGAATTAGGGGTGTAATCCATTCTTTTTTTAACCGTAAAGATGCTTTTCACATTAATTTAATAATCCATTTTATTTTTTCACAAATTCATAGCTTAACTTCATGAAGTAATCATAAACTTATACGTAATGAAAACTATTTTTAAAGCGGAAGCAACGAATACAGGAGGTAGAGCAGGTCATGTGAAAAGTGATGACGGAGCTGTAGATTTAGATATAAAAATGCCAGGTGCGGACGGAAAAACGGACGGTAAATCTACAAACCCCGAACAGCTCTTTGCTGCGGCATATTCCACATGTTTTGCCGGGGCACTTCAGGCAGTTGCCAAAGAACAAGGTGTAGAGGATCTTGGAGATTTTAGCGTAACGGCTATTATTGGTTTTAACAAGGACGAGGACGGTTTTTTCATAGATGCCACTCTAGACTGTTTATTACCAACTGTAGATAAGCAAAAAGGCGAGGAGTTAATCAATGCTGCGCATGAAATATGCCCTTATAGTAAGGCTACAAGGGACAATATTACCGTAGAACTTAATTTAATGGTTGAAGCATAATTGTCAAGACTAAATGTAAAAGCCCTGAAAATTTTAATTTTTAGGGCTTTTTTTATGCTATTGAACCGAAAAATGATATTTGGATATATTTTGATATTTCTCACCAGGTCTTAATACCGAACTTGGGAAGTTAGGTTGATTGGGGGCATCTGGAAAGTTCTGAGTTTCAAAACAGATTCCCGGAAACTCTGGAGGCGTATAAACAATAAGCGCTGGTTGGTTGGTTTGCACTGTCATTGTAATTCCTGATCTTTTAGATCTAACGCGGGCGGCCAGATTAGTTTTAGGGTGAATGGCAAAGGGAATATCCAATAATGAGTTACCTATGGGCCTTTCTTCAAGAAAGTTATAGGGAGTTCCTTTAACGGACACAAATTTTCCGGTGGGTAACTGATCTTGGTTAGATTCGGTAAAGTGCGTGCAGTTCATCTGTAATAAATGATCTGCTATGCTATCTCCATAATCTAATTTAAAGTACGAATGATTAGTGAGGTTAAGCACTGTGGTACGGTCTGTTTCCGCTTTATGTTCTATAACCAATGCACTGTCTACTATTTTATAAGTAACCGTTACTTTTAAGTTTCCAGGATATCCTTCCTCTAAATGCCCACTAGTGTATGAAAGTTTTACAAAAGGTTCCGGGCCGTTATTGACTTCTTCAAACTTCCAGGTTTTCTGGGCAAAACCTTGCTTCCCTCCGTGTAAATGGATTCCATTAATATTATGTAACGGATATTTTTCTCGGTCTAAGGTAAATCCGCCGTTAGAAATTCTTCCGGCATATCTACCTACACAAGCTCCTAGGCATTTCTTATCGTTTTTATATGCACTGGGGTAGTTAAAGCCAACCACAACATTTGTATAGTTGCCATCATCGCCTTTTACCAATAATTTCTGAATAACAGCACCGTAATCCAAGACAATTAAGATGATGTTTTTTGTCTGTATTGTAACCTGTTTCAAATGTCTCTAATTAAAATTATTGCAAAATTATGTGTTTTTTAGAACACAGGGGTATACTTTGACGCTTATAATAGTATAAGTTTAAAATAGATATTGAAACCGTTCAATTTTTTTGATTTTGGCAATTGGAACAGGATGGTTAAGAATAGATAAAATTAGGTGGATTATAAAACAAAACTTAGGTCTTAATGGGCATCTTCCTTTAAATATTCTTTGAAATTTGCTTTAAACCGATTTAATCTTGGAATGGATACATTGGTGATGTACGAGTTGTTAGGATGCTTTTTTTCATAATCTTGGTGATAATCTTCGGCATCATAAAACTTGGTGAATTGGGTTACTTCTGTTGTAATTGGAGCACCTTCATAAACATTTTGGTCTGTCAGAGCCTTTATGTAACCTTCAATAATCTGTTTTTCTTTTTCATTTTTATAAAATGCAACAGAGCGGTATTGAGCACCACGGTCGGGTCCTTGTCTGTTTAGGGTGGTAGGGTCATGGGAGCCAAAAAAAACCTGTACTAGAGCGGTAAATGAAATAACTTTTGGGTCATAATAAATTTTAACGGCCTCTGCGTGACTTGTCATTCCTCCACCAACTTGCTCATAAGTTGGATTCTTTTCGGTACCACCTGAATATCCGGAAACAACTTCTTTAACCCCTTTTACACTTTCGAAAATGGCTTCTACACACCAAAAACAGCCACTTGCGAAATAAGCAGTTTCAAACTTTTCTAAATCTTGGTTTGTTGGTTTTACAATTTCTTTTTCAACCGTTGACTCCATAGTGGTTTTTTTCTTCTCAACATGTGATTGACAAGAGGTGACTATTAATAGGGATATAGTTGAGATTATAGATTTAAAAATCATTTTTCTGTTTTTTATGGAATTAGTATAAAATAGATACGTTTCCTTACTGACAAAGGTTCAAAAAAAATAGGTCTTCAAGGAATATTTCCCGAAGACCTATAATTTTATAGCTAAAGCTTTTGTTCTTAAGAACCGATAGTTCCTGTACCAAAGACTTCTATTGCAGATATTTTTGGTTTGTTAACAGTGGCCTCCAACATGATATTTAATTCACCATCGGTAACTTCAATATCGTACATTTTACTTCCGGCAGACGCAGCTCCGTGCTCTTTGAATAAATCATAGCCTGTAAAGATTTCTTTATCTTCCATTAGGATATTAAAAATTCTGCTTCCTTCTCCTCCTTCAAACCCTTGTGGGTTCTCAACTCCCCAGTAGATTTCCGCAAAATAAAGCTTTACTGTATATGTACCGTTCGTAACCGGTATATCATATGAGGTAGGCCCTTTGAACATTGGTCCATCTGCAGAAACTCTTTCAGTGAGGTAAATGGCATCCATTTCTGTGTTATCTATTTCAGTAACGAAAGGATTAGTAAACACTTCACTATTCTCACCAAAATATTGATCCTCTAAAAAGGTGATATCTCCAAAAGTTACTTCTGGACCACCACAATTAATTCTAAGAAGAGTAGGTCCAGCTGGTTCAGTTGACTGCTCCGCTTCCTGTGCAGGATTAGATTCATCAGGATTAAAGGTAATATCCACTGTGCTAGTGATGGCTACATCGTCTAATTTTCCAGATACAGTAATGGTTTCTTCAACATCGCCACTAACTGTAGCGGTATAAGTTCCATCAGCGTTATCCGTAACTTCAGAAACAGTAGAAGAGCCAGTAGCCGATAGTACAACGGTGCCTCCGCTTTTGGTCAGTTTTTTTCCATCGGAATCTGCTAATGTAACAGTTACTGTAGATGTACTGATACCATTTGCATGGGCTGCTGCAGTAGCATCTATAACTGTATTCTCATTTGTTGGGTCGGCAACTTGTTCTGGCTCTGGTTCCGGATCCGGATCTGGGTCAGGCTTTTGTTCGGTATCAGTTCCACCATCATCGCTACTACATGCTACGGGTACCATAATGAATGATACGAACAAAGCTGATAGTAACAACCATCTTGTAATTAAATTACGTCTCATAATTCAGTGATTTTAAATTAATCCATTTTCTTTTTCAAAAGAGGGTGCAAATTATATATTTAGGAGTATCGTTCCAATAATATTAACTAATAATCGACAAAAGTTGTGTGTTGATCGTTCGCTCAACGATCTGTTTGTAGGATAAATATTATTTTTTTAAATGTTTCTGTTCTCTATAGGTGCTGATTTATACCTTGGTCATTCCAAGGTTTATCTCTATAAATTATAAAAACAGTAAATAACAATTTCAAAATCTAGCTTCTAACTGATATTTTTCTCTCAATAACTAGTTGGTAAACTTTTCTTGGTCAATAATTTCATCCTCAATCCGATTAAACACACATTGATTCGGTAAAGTGTTTTTTAGCTCGATTACGTTCACCGATGGTTTTTTACACTTGAACCGAAGTTGTGCAGATAACCGAAAATACGAGGTTTTTCAGCGAATGGAACCTCGGTATAATGGGGCCTGTGGCGTTTTATTTATATAAACGCCCAAGTCATGAAAACTATCGCAACTTTAATTTTTGTTCTTTTTATCGGAGTAACTGCTCAAGCACAAACTGCAACCGAAGAGGTTAAAGTTGCTACTGTTGAAATGAGTATCGTTACCGAAACTTCTACCGAAAAGGTTAACTTTGAGAACACAGTAGAAGTGGCACGTTTATACAAGAGAAACAACGCTAGAGTAACTAAAGCGCTTTCTTTCACTACAAAAAGAAACAAAGCTAAGATGGCTTAATCGTTGTTTTTTTAATTTGAACTTATCTTTTAAGAAAAGTACTTATATATTTTAAGGTTTCATTTTAGTAGTTAGGATCTATAAAGTTGTAACATAGTACTTATTTCAACCCCCCAGGCTACTTAATATATGTTGTTCATTAGCATTAGTCCGTATTATATGTTGTAATGCATTAATGTCTCTAGATAACTTATCATTTTTTCTAGCTAGAATACAAGCAGTTGACATAGTTGATTGGAATCATCTTCTATATATAGCAACAAATTATTAGTACAACTCTGGGTTTACTTCATCTATTCTTTCAAAAGAAAATAGAACTGATCAATTTATTATTTATTAAATGAAACAATTCTACTATTGTTGTTATTCTTGATTCGGGATTTTATAGGTAATAAATGTAATGATGATATATAAATGGATTAAAAGTATTGCAAAAGATGAATTAGGATGATTTTTGCTTGAAGAAGAACACCTCTTTTTCGGATTAAATACACATTGATTCGGTAAAGTGTTTTTTGGTCCGATTACGTTCACCGATGGTTTTTTACACTTGAGCCGAAGTTGTGCAGATAACCGAAAATACAAGGTTTTTCGGCGAACGGAACCTCGGTAGAATGGGGCCTGTGGCGTTTTATTTATATAAACGCCCAAGTCATGAAAACTATCGCAACTTTAATTTTTGTTCTTTTTATCGGAGTAACTGCTCAAGCACAAACAGCAACCGAAGAGGTTAAAGTTGCTACTGTTGAAATGAGTATCGTTACCGAAATTTCTATCGAAGAGGTTAACTTTGAGAAAGCAGTAGAAGTGGCACGTTTATACAAGAGAAACAACGCTAGAGTAACTAAAGCGCTTTCTTTCACTACAAAAAGAAACAAAGCTAAGATGGCTTAATAGATACGTATTCCATTTTATTATAAAATGGTCTTAATTTAATGTATTATAACGATTTATATGTGATAATGAATGTTCTGTGATTATATTTAGATTACCCCCGAATTTTAGATGTTAAATCTTTTTAATCTTGCCGTTGCCCTAAGACCTAGGAATGCTTGGTTTACTAAAAGCAATTGTCAATGTTAAAAATTACATTTCTTTAATGGGTCTTGTTTTGGTTTATAGCTCTAATAATATTAAGGTTACTAAGAAAATTAAAACTAGTACCTGCTATCTAACAGGGTGTATTCTAAGAGGCAAAATCATCAGTAAACAACATTTAATGTGTTACTCACAAGGATATAAATCTATTTAGAGTATAATTTTAAAACGATTGCTATGATGTTATTTGTTTTTTTAACAGCTATTGCCTTAATTTTTAGCCATGTAGTATTGTTTCCAAAGACTAAAGGAATACTACGCTCTTTAAAATCTCCAGTAAAGAAATAGTTTTTTGAGTAGCTAGTTTTTTATGCTACACTAGTAATCTGATCTCGTATTTCTTTAAACTTTATAGTGTAGTGGGTTCCTTTTTGACTAAGGTCTCTCATAATAGAACCTTGTAATTGGCGAGATAGATTGTGTATTAATTTAAGTCCTAGTGATTTTGAATTTTTATGGGTAATGTCTTCAGGAAACCCTTTTCCGTTATCACCTAAATTAAGAATGAACTCATTGTTCTCGGCTTTTCTAAGTCTTATGTGTATTTCACCTTTATCTTCATCTGCAATACCGTATTTAAGGGCATTGGTTACAGTTTCATTAATGAGCAGGCCTAAAGGTATGGCCGTGTCTATATTCAGCTTTATATTTGGAATATCTATGTTTAGGGTAATGTTACTACTGGTACCTTTTATAGAACGGACTAAATACTCCGCAAGTTCCTGCACGTAAGATTTATATTCAATTTTAGAAAGGTCTTCTCGCATATAGAGCATTTCATGAACTATGGCCATGGTAATTACTCTATTTTGACTACTTTTCAAAAGGCTTTTAACATCTTTGTCTATAATACTTCTAGATTGCAGGCTTAGCAAACTGGAGACAGTCTGTAAATTGTTCTTAACTCTATGGTGGACTTCTTTTATTAAGGTTTCCTTTTCACGTATTTTCTCTTCGAGTTCATTCTTGGTTTTATACAAGTTATGATGCGCATGGAGCAAGTTTTTACCAAATACGCCACCTAATAGGTAAACCGAAAACAGAACACTTAAAAGAGCGAACAGGTTTTTGGAAGAGTCCGGGACCACATTTTTTACAAAACTAAAATCGGCAATACTCTGGACATAAATGAGCGTAATAATTAACAAATTTAGGTATAGATAGAGTGTGCCATATGCTTTTGTTGTAACGTAACCCGCAATCACAATAAGGGCAAGAACAAAAATAAACGGACTGTTTATTCCTCCCGTATAGAGCGTTATAACACTGGCTCCGGCCAAAGTCATCATAGATACAATGTTATAGGTAAGGGTAAGCCTTTTATGGTATTTGTAGGCTAGCGTATTTATAAGGTTTAGAATGCCAAAAGAAAGAAAGATATAGGGTATTACTTCTATAATATCTAGAAAAAAGAAACAAAGAACAGCAAAGATTAAAGAAAAAACAGAAGAATAATAATTGACTTTTAATACCAGTCTAACCTTGCTTTTTAATCTTTTTTCTAAATCGGTACTCTGCTGCATATAAAGCTAATTTGTATTTCTCTTTAATTGTAAGGAATATCCGCTTGGTTAGGTAAATCTAAATATGTTTTACCGCACAATCAAAGAAGTAGGTTAAATACTACCCTTGGGCCATAGTATTTAACATTTTTATCGTTTTTTTTGAGGTTTTAAATTAGTGAGGTGAGAAATATCAATGGCTTTTCCCTCTTCAATACTACGTCTAGCTCCAATACCAATAAGAATGGACATGGCTCCATCCCTAATACCTGCTGTTCTACCAAAGGGGTCTTCCGCTTCCGATGTTTTAAAAATTTTGTCTTGCAGTCGTTTGTCTCCACCGCCATGGCCTTTTTTCTCCATAGCAACCTCTACATTTTCATGTTCTTTCCAAAGTTTATGAACTATAATAGATTCATAGGATAATTCCTCTTCTTTACTTTGTTTCATTTCATTGGCATGCTTTTCAGCTTCGGAGATGGTGGGGCTATCGTGATAAGGAATGTCTTGTGAAGCCTCAATTCTTCCTTTTGTGCCATTAAAGGCTACACGCCACCCCTCAAAGGGCGAGTAGGTGGTAAGTGAATAATTAAGCGTAGTATTATCCGCATATTTTACTTGAGCGGACATTTTATCATAAATGTCAATGTCATTTCTAAACAAACAATTATCTCTTAGGTACCCATCTTCATGTTCATGGTCTGCATATAGCTCTTTCATAAATTTATCTTGATTGATATCCCAATAAAAGTCACATTCTTTGGTATGATTGCAACTACGGCAATTCTTCCCTCTAAATGGTCCATTTTTTCCATAGAACTCTAAATCTCCATAAGCAAAAACTTTGCTTGGTTCGGAATCTATCCACCAATTTAGTAGGTCAAAATGGTGTGTTGATTTATGTACCCAGAGTGAACCACTACTTTCCATTTCACCATGCCATCTCCTAAAGTAAGAGGCGCCATGGTAAGTGTTAAGGTACCAATTGAAATCTACGGAAACCAAATCCCCAATAGTCTTGTTCATCAAAAGTTCCTTTATTTTAGTGGCATACGGGCTCCACCTATAGTTGAAGCCTACTATTAAATTCTTGTCCGATTTTTTTTCGGCATCTAAAATAGCCTGACATTTTGTTTCATCTATGGTGAGGGGTTTTTCAGTTAGAACATCGCACCCCATTTCCAAACCTTTAATTATAAAATGATGATGTGTAGAATCTTTTGTTGTTACAATAACTAAGTCTGGCCGGGTATCTTTTATCATAGTATCAAAGTCCGTAAAAACAGGACACTTAACCCCAATATATTTTTTAGCGTACGCCAGTCGACTTGGATTTATATCGGAAAGACCAACAAATTCAATAATATCAGAATACTGGTCTACTAACCTTTTTCCCCAAAATGTGATGCCTCTTACGCCAGTTCCAACAAGTACAACTTTTAGTTTTTTAGAAGTGTCAAAGCTAAACGCATGGAGGGGAATGGCAGTGCTGGCGGCAAGCATACTAATAGACGACAGGAATTTTCGGCGGGAATTATTCATTTTTTGGTTCTTTATAATGGTGGCTGTTCTTAAAGATATTGATTTCGTGGGAATTATTGGGTAAGTGTGTTTTGAACCTATCATCCGTTTATACTAGGTAGATGACGTTCCCTGTCTTTGAATGTAATGTGGTAGCCCGTTCCTTTTTCGGTTTTAATTCGGGATACGGAACCTCTTAATTGGCGACCTAGATTATGCATCAATTTAAGGCCAAGAGATGTGGTTGTCTTGTGATTTATATCTTCAGGAAAACCTATGCCATCATCTGTAATATCCAAAGAATAGCTATGGTCTTCATCATTATCTTTTTTTAGGGTGATTTTTATGTTTCCAGAACTGTTCTCAGGAAACCCATATTTTAAAGAATTGGTGACCGCCTCATTGATTAACAGTCCTAAGGGAATAGTGGTATCTAGACCTAGATTTACATCTGGCATGTCTATGGAAACTGTAACATCTTGATTTTTACGGTTTGCAGATTTAACTAGGAAGTCGGTAAGTTCTTTTAAGTAAGGTTTAAATGCAATTTTAGCAATATTATCCCTCATGTAAAGCATTTCATGAATCATAGCCATAGAGTTTATCCTATATTGACTACTGATAGCTAGTTCTTTTATTTTATCGTTCGTAGTATTTTTAGATTGTAAGCTTAAAAGACTTGAAACGGTCTGTAGATTATTTTTTACCCTGTGGTGAACAGTTCTAAGAAGTATTTCTTTTTCTGCAATTCCTTCCTTTATTTTGGCTTTTGATGCAATTAACCTTTCGTTGGTTATTAAAAGGTGCTTCCCAAAGACCCCCAATAAAAGGTATGAACAAAAAACAATACTAATTAGACTAAAATTATCCTTGGCATTTTCCGGTATCTCATTGGTTATGGTACCATACTCACTTATACCATAAATACATAAGATGGAAAAAAGTACAATTGCTAAGTAGATTTTACCAAAAATATGTCCCGCCATGTAACCGCCTAAAATTATAATGCTGAATACAAAAATAAACGGACTGTTTATGCCGCCACTAAAAATGGTAACAATCAATACACCCATAAGGGACAAAAGAGAACCTATTAATGAGCTAATCAATAATTTATTGAATTTTTTATATAACAGCGTGTTGATTAAGTTCAACAGGGCATATAAAATAAAGGTTATAGGTATGTATCCTACAATTTTGAATAGATACATTAACAATATGCCAACTATAAATGAAAGTGTAGATGAAGCATAGGCAAAGTTGATTAACAACCTACTTTGGTTGTCCAATCTACTTTGGATCTTATTCATATGAGGCATTTCTATTTTTATTGAAGCCGAAGCAGAAAACAGGAATAGAGGTGTTAGAATATGGCTCAAGTAGCTAGTAAGCTAGGAGTGGATTCTAAAAAATCTAATACTTAAAAAAGGTAAATTAGGGGCTTCAGGTAGAAAACTACAATTTTATTATGAAATGTCTGTCATTTAATGAAAGAAAAAACTAATTTAGAATAAGGAAAAATAATTTTAGGATAAACCGGTGAACAATATAATAATTATGGTTTAAACTGACTCGAAATATCTTGAAATACTAATTTATAGGTAGTGCCTCTATCAGTGGGGAGATGTTCAATTTTTCCTTGTAATTGTCTAGCAAGATTGTGTATTAATCTAATACCTAGTGTATTCGAGTTTTTGAAGTCATAGTTTAATGGAAAACCAAGGCCATTATCGCTAATTTTTAGAATATATTTATTCTGATATCTTTTCTCCAGTTCAATAGTTATTTTACACTCATCTAAATTTTTGAATCCGTATTTAATTGAGTTCGTTACGGCTTCATTAATTAGTAAACCCAATGGTATGGCCGTATCAATACTAAGTAATGTGTCCGGAATGTCTGTAGAAACTTCTATCTTTCTATCCTTGCGTTCAACCGTTTTTAAAAGATGTTGTGTAAGTTCATTTACGTATGATCCGAACTCAATTTTTGATAGGTTGTCCCTAACGTATAACATTTCATGAATCATTGCCATGGCCGTAACCCTATTTTGGCTACTTCTAACCAATTCTTTTATTTGTTGGTTGGGTGTATTTCTAGCTTGTAAATTTAGAAGGCTAGAAACCGTTTGTAGGTTGTTTTTAACTCTATGGTGAACTTCTCGCAAGAGATTTTCCTTTTCGTCCACACTTCTTTCAATTCTGGCTTTTGAACGGTATAATTTATGATGGGTGTTCAACAAGTTTTTGCCTAAAACACCTCCTAATAAATAAACGGAAAACAATATGCTTAACAAACTGAACAAGTCTCTTGCATCATCTGGCACCTCATTAATTATGAAATCAAAATTAGCATAGTCAATAAAGTATATAGCAACAATGGTGCTTATAATAAGATAAAGATAAATTTTTCCAAAAATCCTTGTAGAGATGTAGCCGGCAAGTACTATGAGTCCTAATATAAAGATGAACGGACTATTTATTCCTCCGCTGAATAGAGTTATTACAATGGTACTTATGAATGATAACACCGAAGTGCAGATTGCCATAGCAGTTAAGTTCTTGTGTCTGCTAAAAGCGGCTATGTTTATTAAATTCAGAAAAAAGTAAAAATAAAAAACATAAGGTATGGTGCCGTGCATGTCAAATACGTACGTGCATACCAAACCTATAATTAGACTAAGAAATGACGAGATATAGTTAAACTTGAGTAGTAACTTTGTCTTGTCATTGATCCTGTTAAGGCGTATTTTGGGCTTTCGCATCTATCCTTTTTGGGTATTCATCTAAATAAAGAAGTGAACCCGCGTGTTATATGCGACACTTCAACAGAGGTACAACAAGCTTTTATTTTAAAGCAAGTGTATTTCTGGAAGTTAAATTCGGAATAAATTAGAGTTATAGTTGCTTAATTTACTGCAACTTAACCTTTGGGGTAATTTATTCTAGCCCTGCAATAGTAGACACAATTGTTTTTAAGTGACCTTTTACTCGTTAATCGGGCAAAAAAAAACGGCAACTTAGAGACAAGCTGCCGTTTTAATGCTGTTATATGTACTAATTTTTAGTTTTCGGTTAGTACCCAATCACCGTTTTCAATAAGTGGTTCTGCCTGCTTATACTTAACAACTTTGCTTTCGCCGGACATAACGTTCTTAATGGTAACCCTATCGTTACGGCCAATTTTTGGTCGTTCGCGAACTATGGTTTCCGTAACTTGTGGACGTTGGCCCTGTGTTTGACCTGCTGCTCTATTTTGAGCCGCCAATTCATCGCTATTAGGAATTTCTTCTTTACTTGTCTGAAGATTTTCCTTTGGTCTACTTACGTTTCTGGCTTCCTGAATCTGGTTTGGGTTCTCACTTGGCAATTCCCCTTTAAACAAGAAAGAAACAACTTCTTTATTTACCTTGTTTATCATCTCTTTAAAGAGTTCAAAGGCTTCAAATTTGTAGATTAGAAGTGGGTCTTTTTGCTCGTGAACGGCCAACTGTACAGATTGTTTTAACTCATCCATCTTACGCAAGTGCGTTTTCCAAGAATCATCAATAATGGCCAATGTTATATTTTTCTCAAAATCCGACACCAATTCCCTACCATTACTTTCGTAAGCACTTTGTAAATTGGTAACCACATTAAGGGTTTTTATACCATCTGTAAAAGGTACTACAATACGCTCAAACTTATTGGCACTGTCTTCATAAACCTTTTTGATAACCGGAAATGCAGTAGCTGCATTACGTTCCATTTTTTCTTGGTAATACTTATATGCCGTGTCATATACCTTATTGGCAATGTCCTGCACACTCATTTTACCAAAATCACCTTCTGAAATAGGAGAAGTGATAGAAAAATATTTTATCAGTTCAAACTCAAAGTTTTTGTAATCGTTTGCCGCTTTATTGGTATCTGCAATAACTTCACAGGTGTCATACACCATGTTAGCAATATCAACCTTTAGACGCTCTCCTTGTATAGCGTGTCTTCTTCTTTTGTAAACGACTTCACGCTGGGCGTTCATAACATCATCATACTCCAAAAGACGCTTACGTACACCAAAGTTGTTTTCCTCAACTTTCTTCTGCGCACGCTCGATAGATTTGGTCATCATGGAGTGCTGAATAACTTCACCATCTTCCAAGCCCATTTTATCCATCATTTTAGCAACACGGTCAGAGCCGAAAAGGCGCATTAGGTTGTCTTCTAGTGAAACATAGAACTGAGAACTTCCTGGATCTCCCTGACGACCGGAACGACCTCTTAACTGTCTATCAACTCGTCTAGAATCATGTCTTTCCGTACCAATAATGGCCAGACCTCCGGCTTTCTTTACTGCTTCACTAAGTTTAATATCCGTACCACGACCGGCCATGTTGGTTGCAATAGTAACCACACCGGGGTTACCTGCTTCAGCAACAACATCTGCTTCTTTTTTATGAAGTTTTGCATTCAGTACGTTATGGTTTACTTTTCTAATGGTAAGCATTCGGGACAGCAACTCGGAAATTTCCACCGAAGTTGTACCGATCAATACCGGTCTGCCTTCTTGTGAAAGTTTGGTGACTTCATCAATAATGGCATTGTATTTTTCACGCTTGGTCTTATAGATCAAGTCATGTCTGTCATCTCGGGCAATAGGTCTGTTGGTTGGTATTTCCATAACATCCAACTCATATATTTCCCAGAATTCACCTGCTTCGGTAACGGCCGTACCGGTCATACCTGCAAGTTTATTGTACATTCTAAAGTAGTTCTGTAAGGTAACCGTAGCAAAGGTTTGAGTAAGCGCCTCAATTTTCACATTTTCTTTGGCTTCTATTGCTTGGTGAAGTCCGTCTGAATATCTACGACCGTCCATAATACGACCGGTCTGTTCATCAACTATCATCACTTTGTTGTCCATAACCACATATTCCACATCTTTTTCAAAAAGTGTATATGCCTTTAAAAGTTGGCTCATGGTATGGATACGTTCACTCTTTACTCCAAATTCTTTAAAAAGCTCTTCTTTAAGTTCGGCCTCTTTTTCAATATCCAGGTTCTGGTTTTCTATTTTTGCAATTTCTCCACCAATATCCGGCATTACAAAGAAATCTCTGTTCTGCTCGCCTGAAATATAATTCACCCCTTTTTCGGTAAGCTCTATCTGGTTGTTCTTTTCATCAATAACGAACAATAGATCTTCATCTACAACAGGCATTTCCCTGTTGTTGTCCTGCATGTAATAGTTCTCTGTTTTTTGAAGTAGTTGTTTAACGCCTTCTTCGCTTAGGAACTTAATAAGGGCCTTATTTTTAGGTAGCCCTCTATGCACACGAAGCAAAAGGAACCCTCCATCTTTGGTGTTACCTTCTTGAATCAGTTTTTTGGCCTCGGCCAAAACACCGGTCAAATGTTGTCTTTGTTTACTTACAATATCCGCAACTTTAGGTTTAAGCTCATTAAATTCATGGCGGTCACCTTCAGGAACCGGACCGGATATGATTAATGGGGTACGTGCATCATCTACTAAAACAGAATCCACCTCATCTACAATAGCGTAGTGGTGTGGGCGTTGTACAAGGTCCTTTGGCGTGTGCGCCATATTGTCCCTTAGGTAGTCAAAACCAAATTCGTTATTGGTACCATAAGTTATATCTGCATTATACGCCGCTCTTCTTCCTTCGGAGTTAGGACGGTGATGGTCTATACAGTCTACAGAAAGACCGTGGAACTCAAAAATTGGAGCCATCCAGGCGCTATCCCTTTTTGCTAGATAATCGTTAACGGTAACCAAATGCGCTCCATGACCGGCCAAGGCATTAAGATATAAGGGCAGTGTTGCCACCAAGGTTTTACCTTCACCAGTTTGCATTTCAGCAATTTTACCTTGGTGCAATGCAATACCTCCAATTAGCTGAACGTCATAATGAATCATGTCCCAAGTTACTTGCTTACCTGCGGCGTTCCATGAGTTTTTCCAAATGGCATTGTCACCATCTAGGGATACATAATCTTTTGAGCCTGATAGTTCCCTATCGTATTCTGATGCGGTAACCTGTATGGTTTCGTTCTTGGCGAAACGCTTGGCGGTTTCTTTTACCACGGCAAATGCTACCGGTAGAATTTCGCTAAGTGTTTTTTCGGTTACTTTATAGGATTCTTCTTTGAGTTTATCTATTTCAGCATAAATGTCTTCGTTCTTATCAATATCCGTAGACGTTTTTACTTCTTCTTCTAGCTCGCTTATTTTTTTGGTGAATTCACTAATATCCTCCGCTATTTTGAGCTTAAAGGTTTTGGTCTTCTCACGCAATTCATCGTGGCTTAGTTCCTCTAATTGCTGTTCAAAAGACCTTATTTGTTCTACAAGAGGCTTTAGCTCTTTAACGTCTTTTTCTGATTTATCACCTACGAATACTTTTAATATCGAATTTAAAAAACTCATTTCTAGCTGTTTTGTATTAGACCGCTTTTAAGATATTGATTGCGGTAGGGCATTATTTCTGCAATGCGCCCGTGGTGTATTTCTTCGCAAAAGGTATTCCAGTTTAAAACCTGTGTACATTTTACTTAAATACCTGCCAAAATTACATAAAAAAAAAGCCTCGATAGAGACTTTTTTGTTTCAATTAACGTAATATTTCTAATATTCGTCCTCGTTCCAGAGATAATCTTCTTCTGTAGGGTAGTCTGGCCAGATTTCTTCAATGGATTCATAAATCTCACCACCTTCTTCCTCCATAGACTGAAGGTTCTCGACGACCTCTAGGGGCGCACCGGTACGTATTGAATAATCTATCAATTCGTCTTTTGTTGCGGGCCAGGGTGCATCACTCAAGTAGGATGCTAGTTCTAATGTCCAATACATTTCAGTTGTTCAATTTAATTTTTTGCAAAAATAATTTTTAAATACACATAGCCAAGGAAATAGGGCTATTTTATCGTCATTATTTTTGTTTTAATAGTTTGATAACGAAGAATTAAAGAAATTATTAGAGAATTACAAATTAAACTGAAGCAAATATTTAAATTTTGTGCTTTATTTATCCTTTTCCCTATTCTCTGGAATCCATTTTATTTCTTCGGCTTGTAAATTTTCTGACAATTTTCGTGCCAGTACAAATAAATAGTCGGAGAGCCTGTTTAAAAATAACAAGACATTTTCATTAAATGGTTCATTTTCGTAAAGAAGCGTGCTCATACGTTCCGCTCTCCTGCAAACCGTTCTAGCAATATGACAGTATGACACGGTGGTGTGGCCGCCTGGAAGGATAAAATGCGTCATTTGAGGCAAAGCTTCATCCATAACATCAATTTCTTTTTCAAGCAACTCAATGTCAGAAGGTTCAATTTCTGGAATGTTCAGCCTTTTTTTTCCGTTCTTTAGAAGGGCCTTCTCTGGGTCTGTGGCTAAAATAGCCCCAACAACAAACAGATTTTTCTGAACTTCGGTTAAAGTTTCTTTAGACCTTTTGTCTATTTTTTGATCCCTGATCAAGCCAATCCAAGAATTGAGTTCGTCTACAGTGCCATAACATTCTATTCTTACATGATGTTTTTTAACCCTCGTGCCCCCAATTAGGGCAGTAGTACCTTTGTCACCTGTTTTGGTGTATATCTTCATTTTGAGAATTTACTAGGGTTTGTGCTGCGAAAAAAAACGATCGCTAATTGATTCTATTCTTTTTCCTCTTTTTTGGTCCTTTCATTCCGTTCATAATTGCCCATGAATTTCCGTGATTTCCGATCTTTGGATTTCCGGCGATTGGTCATGGATATGAGAACGTATATTACCGCTACGACCCCTAGGATTATATAAATTGTATTGTTGTACATAATTGCAATTTAATCTAAAATAAGCGTTTAAATCCGAATCTTAAAATGCTCTTTGGCCTGTTCTTTTCTAAAGAAAACCGCGCCGCAATAAAACATATCTACCGTTACAGTAACATTTTTATGATTTTTCACAGCTTTCCAAATGGCTTCGTTTTCAGCTGATTCATATATGTCATCCAATAAAAACATGGTGTTATTGTGAGCGATTTTTTTCTCCGCTAGAAGGTTAATTACCTTATTCAAGTTGGTTTTGGAAAAGTAGACCATATTCGTATTTGTAGAGGACTTTTCTATATGCTGAAAATGACTTTGAACAATCTCTTCAACCTTACCGGAATCATCTAAAAACATAATTCGTTTGGTTTTGAAATAGGCGATGCTCTTACAAAGAACATTTATGGATTTTAACCTGCTGAACTTCTTTTTTCCGTACAGGCACTTTGTTACGTAACTATAAACAAAAGGGGAGTGCACCCCATGTTCATTGGTTGCGGAAAACAAGAAAGTTATGTGTTTCAGGAATTTTTGCACGAAAAACCGTTTGTGATTTTATAATTAGAAAAGACCACTAGCGCTATATTTTATAATTACGATTATTCCTCCATTTGTGCGGAAAGCTCGAACCAACGCTCTGTTTTGGCTTCAATAGCCTCATTAACCTCTTTTAAGTCTATGGATAATTTATCTATTTCCTCACCGCTAAGGGAACTATCGGCAAATTTGTTTTGCACTTGCACTTTTTTAGCCTCCAGTTTCTGGATGTCCTTTTCTAAATTTCTATATTCCTTTTGTTCTAAATAAGAGAGTTTGTTTTTTGAGTTGTTTTGTTTAGCGTCGTTTTTGCTCGCTGTTTCTTTTGTTGCGGCTTTTTCTTCACGTACCTCTAAAACTTTACTGTCTTCATAAGTTCTAAAATCTGAGTAGTTTCCAGGGAAATCCTCAATAACGGCATTCCCTCTAAAAACAAAGAGATGATCTACAATTTTGTCCATAAAATAACGGTCGTGAGAAACCACTATCAAACATCCGGGAAAGTCTAAAAGAAAACTTTCAAGTACGTTTAAGGTTACAATATCCAAATCATTGGTAGGTTCATCAAGAATAAGGAAATTAGGATTCTGAATCAGAATAGTACATAGGTAAAGTCGTTTTCTTTCGCCTCCGCTTAATTTCTCAACAAAATCATATTGTTTCTTTCTGTCAAAAAGAAAACGCTCCAATAGCTGTTGTGCAGAAATCTGTCTCCCTTTCATAAGTGGGATAAAATCACCAAAGTCACGAATTACATCTATTACTTTCTGCCCCTCTTTTATGGTTATTCCCTTTTGGGTGTAATATCCAAATTTAATAGTGTCGCCAACTATTACTTTACCGGCATCAGGTTGGTCCGATCCGGTTACAATATTTAAGAAGGTAGATTTTCCGGTTCCATTTTTTCCAATTATACCTATGCGTTCTCCTTTGGTAAAAGTATAGTCAAACTTATCTAGAATAGGCTTGTTAGGATATGATTTTACTAATTTGTGTAGTTCCAGAATTTTACTTCCTACACGCTCCATATTAATTTCAAGCTGAACCTGGTGCTCCTTTCTGCGTTGGCTGGCTTTTTCCTTTATGGTGCTAAAATCATCTATTCTAGATTTTGATTTAGTGGTACGCGCCTTGGGTTGTCTTCGCATCCACTCCAGCTCTTTTTTGAACAAACGTTCGGATTTATGCTGTTCAGTGGCCTCTTGCTCAATACGGGCCTCTTTTTTTTCTAGATAGTAAGAATAGTTGCCTTTATAGGGGTAGAGCTGGCCGTTATCTAATTCTATGATTTCATTACAGACCCGTTCTAAAAAATAACGGTCGTGCGTAACCATAAACAAACTCATGTTTTCCCTGGCAAAATATTCTTCCAACCATTCAATCATTTCAAGGTCCAAGTGATTGGTAGGTTCATCAAGAACCAGTAAGTCCGGTTTGTTGATAAGAGCATCCGCTAAGGCCAAACGCTTTTTTTGACCTCCCGAGAGCAGCCCCACGTTGGCGTCTAGGTTATCTAATTTTAGCTTAAAAAGGATTTGTTTGTAAAGGGTCTCAAAATCCCAAGCGTTAAAACGGTCCATTGCTTCAAAAGCAATTTGGTATGCATCTGCGTCTTCAGGGTTTTGAAGCGCTTTCTCATAGGCGTTTATGACCTGAAGTATTTCATTGTCCGAAGCAAAAATGGTTTGTTCTACCGTTAATTTTGGGTCTAGGTCCGGTTCTTGGTCTAAAAATGAGACACGAATATCTTTGCGGTAGTTTACTTGCCCGGAATCCGGGCTGTCCAATCCGGACATTATATTTAAGATGGAAGTCTTGCCCGTACCATTTTTGGCGATTAAAGCAATTTTCTGGCCTTTATTGATACCAAAGGAAAGGTCTTGGAACAAGACACGCTCTCCATATGATTTTGAAATATTCTCTACAGTAAGTAAGTTCATGCAATTATGCGATTTTTGGCTTGTGATATGACCAGAATAAAAATAAATATCGTGCAATAAGGGCTGCCCAGATAGCCAATATTAAGGGCGAAAAAAGTTGAATGCCCAAGGTCCATAAAACGCCGGACACTACAATTAAAGCAGCTAGAAAAATAGCATACTTGGCCACCCAATTAGGTCCTCTCTTTTGAGCAACTACAAAGGCAATGATTAGGTTGGGAGGGAAGGCCCATAATATGTTAAAGTTACCGGCAGTGGCACTATGGTCTGTAAAGAACCATAAGAAAATGATAAGTAAGCCTATTAATCCTGTGGTAAAAAAGAGCGTAAAGTCTAACCATCTTCTACGGGTGTTGTTCTTAAAATCAAAATAAGTTAAAACCAGTATAATGATCAAAATAACAATAAGCCACAGTTCAGGAGAAAAAAAGAAACTAGAGCCATTATCCGCAGGTTTGGCGTCCAGTAAAGTTTTTGATTTAGCTACCAAGGGTTCCCCGTTTAATTGAGCAACATCTAGTTGTTTCATTATGTAATCTGGCAAGAACATGTGTTCTTTTGGTGTAGCAACATCATCTATGACAGAACCTAGGGCTAAATCAATTCCAAAACCGGACCATGAATTTATTTTAACCTTCTGCCTTATCAACTGGCGATGTGAATATAGCTGTTGCTGGAAGTTTTTGTCAAAAACGAGCTTATCTCCGTATACTTCTTTTAGGATATCCCAAATTTTTGTAGCGCAATTGTTGTAGAAAAAATCATATTTATAATCCCTATTTTCCGGAAGGTAATTAGTTTCCAAAAAATTAAAGAGTTGTTGGCGTTCGGCAAGGTCAAGTTTTAATTCTTGACTTTTTACCCATCTATTTTCATACTCATATTCCTTAAGGAAGTAAGGAAAACTTTGCCTTGCAAGTGTATAATCCAGTTTTCCACGGGCAAACTTCATGTAAAAATTGGGCGTGGTAAAGTCAAAAGTGCCATAGTTGTATATGGCATTTATTCCTAAACTGGAATCTTCTACGCGAACGGCACTATGTCCAAATGTTGAATAAAGTTCACTACCTGGGCCACAAGTTATAACACTTATTTTGGATAGGGGAGTCAATTCAGGCGCTTGGGCCATGCCCAAAATCGAAAAGCCGAAAAGTAATAGGAGGAGTATTTTTTTCAATTGCATTTCTGTTTTTTACTGAATTTTGTTGCGCAAATATCCGAATAAATTATGGTCTGACCTGATTGATGTTAAATTGTGTTATTTTTACCGCAAATCAAATGATTTCATGAAAAAATATATTCCTAATTTCATTACGCTGTTGAACGTTTTTTGTGGATGTGTCGCTGCCGTCTTTGCAGTGTCAAACCAGCTTGAAATGGCGGCTCTATTTGTTTTTTTAGGAATCTTCTTTGATTTTTTTGATGGCCTGGCAGCAAGGGTTTTGAATGTGCAAAGTGAACTGGGTGTGCAGCTAGATTCTTTGGCCGATATGATAACGAGTGGTCTTGTTCCCGGAATTGTTATGTTCCAATTGCTTAAAATGGCCATGAGCGGCGGTTGGTACAGTGGTGATGGTGCCTCTTTTTCTTTTCTTTATTTAACGGATTTTGTTCCGTTGATCGGTTTTCTTATTACCCTAGGCTCCGCTTATAGATTGGCAAAGTTTAATATTGACGAGAATCAGGTTTCGTCTTTCGTTGGATTGCCAACGCCAGCCAATGCCTTATTAATCCTTTCTTTGGCTTTAATATTGCAATATCATGAAAACGAAGCGTTAAGCGAATTCATACTTAATCCTTGGTTTTTAATCTTTATAACCTTCTTAAGCACGTATTTGTTGAATGCTAATATTGAACTATTCGCCCTTAAATTCAAAACTTGGAGTTTTAAGGACAATGCAGTGCGTTACATTTTTCTAATTGTGAGTGTGGCGCTTCTCATAGCCTTAAGGGTCTTGGCCGTGCCGCTTATAATCGTTTTCTATGTGGCTGCCTCATTGGTATCCAACTTATCGGCAAAGAAAAACTAATGCTAGAAATCCAACTTCTTTTTACGAAGTTCAAAGTTCTGGCCTAAGTAAACTTTACGTACCATTTCATCTGCGGCCAAATCTTCTGGAATCCCCGATTTTAAGATACCGCCTTCAAACATTAGATACGATCTTTCTGTAATGGCCAAAGTTTCCTGTACGTTATGATCGGTAATAAGAATGCCAATATTTTTGTCTTTTAACTGGGCTACAATACGTTGAATATCTTCAACCGCTACAGGATCTACACCGGCAAAAGGTTCATCCAGCAGAATAAATTTTGGGTCGGTGGCCAGGGCTCGAGCTATTTCGGTACGTCTACGTTCACCACCGGAAAGTAAATCGCCTCGACTTTTGCGAATATGGCCCAAACTAAATTCTTCAATAAGCGACTCCATTTTCATTAGTTGCTCCTTTTTGCTGAGTTTGGTAAGTTGTAGTACGCTAAGAATATTCTTTTCAATACTTAACTTCCTAAAAACAGATGCCTCTTGCGCTAAGTACCCTATTCCATTCTGGGCTCTTTTATACATAGGAAAGTTGGTAATGTCCGTGCCATCTAGATATATGTTGCCGCCATTTGGCTTAACGAGACCTACGATCATGTAGAAAGAGGTGGTTTTTCCTGCCCCGTTAGGACCAAGCAGACCAATGATTTCTCCTTGGTTTACTTCCAAAGAAATACCCTTTACAACTTTCCGGCCACGGTAGGCCTTCATTATATTTTCAGCTCTTAATTTCATCTTAGAGGTTTCGTGTTTTTTGGGTCCTGAGACCAAAATTAATGGCCATCAAAAAAATAAAGAAACGGGAAACTTTTTAAATAGCCTTACGTTTACCTTTTCTTTAACCCTTTTTCCTTTGCTTTTCTCTCTCTTTTAGCCTCGTTTTTCAATACTATTTTTGAAATATAAATACTGACTTGGTATAATACAAGGACTGGTACAGCTACAATAATCTGACTAGCTACATCGGGAGGGGTAATTACTGCAGAAAGAATCAATACCACAACTAGGGCTATCTTTCTGTATTTTTTCATTATTTCAGGGGTAACCAAGCCTACTTTGGTCAGGAAGTAGATAATAATGGGCAGTTCAAAAAGAACCCCACAGGCTATTACAGCGGATCTTACTGTGCTAATATAGGAGTCAAGGTCAAATTCGTTTAGGACAATCTCGCTGACCTGATAGGTGCCCAAAAAGTTAATGGATAAGGGGGCTACCACATAATACCCAAAAAGTACGCCCATAAAAAAGAGAAAGGAGGCAATTAAAATAAAGCCTCTTGAATGTTTTCTTTCGTTAGGGTGAAGCCCTGGGCTAATAAACTTCCAAAGTTCATAAAGAACGTATGGGAAACCAACTATAAAACCTACCCAGATTGCCGTCCAAATATCTGCGGAGAACTGCCCGCCCATAGTACGGCTCTGTATGGTGAATGGGAGTTTTTCAGCACAGAATGCGGAATCAAACCCTAATGAAGTGGCTATATCACAGAAGAACCTGTAAGTTGGGAAATCCATTTTTGAAGGCCCAAAAATAATAGTGTCAAAGATGAAACGACTCATAACGAACGCCACTGAAGCCAATATTACTACGGCAAGGACCGATCGTATCAAATGCCATCTTAGTTCTTCTAAGTGGTCTAAAAACGACATTTCGTCTGGGGACTTCGTATTTTGCTTTGCCATTATAATATACCTTCGTTGATCAAGTTGTGCAAATGTACAACACCCACGTATTTTTTACCCTCTACACCCAATAATTGTGAGATGCCTTTTTCTTGCATGAGCTCTAAGGCTTCAATTGCCAAAACATCTACCGGAATGGTCTTGGGGTTTTTACTCATTATATCTTTTGCAGTGAGTCCACTAATATTATCGTACTTGTTCAGCATGCGTCTAATATCGCCATCTGTTACAATGCCAACTAGCTCATCGCCATCAGTAACAGCAGTAACGCCCAACATCTTTTCAGAAATTTCTACAATAACCTTTTTGACCTCGGCATTAACGTCTACTTGAGGTTTTTGATTGGCCCCAACAATGTCCGTAACCCTAAGGTACAAACGTTTGCCTAACGAGCCTCCAGGGTGGTATTTTGCGAAATCCTTACTGCTGAACCCTTTCAATTTAAGTAGGCAAATAGCAAGCGCATCTCCTATTACAAGTTGGGCACTAGTACTCGTGGTAGGTGCTAAATTGTTTGGGCAGGCTTCTTTTTCTACATAGGTGTTCAGAACAAAGTGCGCTTCTTTTGCCAAATAGGACTCGGTATTACCGGTCATGGCAATTAATTTGTTGGTTCCTCTTTTGATAAGCGGAACCAACATTTTTATTTCTGGAGTGTTACCGCTATTGGAGATGCATATGACAACATCATCTTCTTGAATGGTTCCTAGGTCTCCATGAATGGCATCACCTGCATGCATGAAAATGGCGGGTGTACCGGTAGAATTTAAGGTAGCTGTAATTTTAGAGGCAATTATGGCGCTTTTGCCGATCCCGGAAACAATAACTCTTCCTTTGGACTCAAGAATGCAATTAACCGCATCCGAGAAATCTTCGTTTAGTAAAGTGCTTAAATGGAGTATGGAAGCACTTTCGGTTTCTATCGTTTTTTTGGCTACGGCAAGAATAGATTTGCTATTGTTCAAACTATGAAAAGGGTTAAGATTCTATTGTTTTTATGTGCTTATAATCGACAAATACGCTCGTTTTGAATAAAACTATCCTAAAACCGGAATAGTTTCTAAAACTTTGTTTTATATTTAAGATTACAAAATTACATAATCTTGGCGTATAGCTAATTTAATACCCTTAAATATATTTTGACTAAATTAGAGTCCCCCGCAACGAAAAGTATGATATTTCAGCAATTAAGATACAATTACCTAAAGTTTTTTACGAGATATGGCAAAAGATAATAATGTTTTGAAAAAAACTGAATTGCATGTCTCGTTAAAAAAATATTTCGGTTTTTCTGAGTTTAAAGGTCTACAGGAAGGTGTTGTAACCAGTCTTTTGGAAGGAAACAACACGTTTGCGATTATGCCTACAGGTGGCGGTAAGTCACTATGTTTTCAACTTCCGGCCTTAATGAAGGAAGGAACGGCCATTGTGGTTTCTCCTTTGATCGCTTTAATGAAAAATCAGGTAGACGCTATTAGAGGTATATCTTCGGAACATGGTATAGCCCATGTACTTAATTCCTCTTTGACAAAAACGGAGGTACGGCAGGTAAAACAGGATATTACGAACGGTGTAACGAAACTACTTTATGTTGCTCCGGAATCTTTAACAAAAGAGGAATATATAGAATTTCTTCAATCTGTAAACTTGTCCTTTGTTGCGGTAGATGAGGCACATTGTATTTCTGAATGGGGCCATGATTTTAGACCGGAATACAGAAATTTAAGGACTATAGTCAATAGATTGGATGACGGTATTCCAATAATAGCGCTTACGGCAACAGCAACTCCAAAAGTTCAAGAAGATATTATTAAGAATCTTGGTATAACGGACGCCACTACGTTTAAAGCTTCGTTCAATAGACCCAATCTTTTCTACGAGGTACGGCCAAAAACCGCCAACGTAGATTCGGATATTATCCGTTTTGTAAAGAAAAATACAGGGAAATCAGGTATTATCTATTGTTTGAGCAGAAAGCGCGTAGAGGAGTTAGCGCAGGTGCTTCAGGTAAACGGGGTTAGTGCTGTTCCTTATCATGCCGGTTTTGATGCAAAGACTCGGTCAAAATATCAAGATATGTTCTTGATGGAGGATGTAGATGTTGTAGTTGCTACCATTGCTTTTGGAATGGGTATAGATAAACCGGATGTACGTTTTGTAATTCACCATGACATACCTAAAAGTATTGAAAGTTACTATCAGGAAACGGGTAGGGCAGGTAGAGATGACGGTGAGGGGCATTGTCTGGCTTTTTACTCATACAAGGATATAGAGAAACTTGAAAAATTCATGTCCAATAAGCCTGTTGCAGAACAGGAAATTGGTAATGCTCTTTTGCAAGAAGTTGTGGCATATGCGGAAACCTCTATGTCTCGCAGAAAATTCATGCTCCATTATTTTGGGGAAGAATTTGATGAAATTAATGGGGATGGGGCCGATATGGATGATAATACCAGAAACCCAAAAGAAAAACAAGAGGCCAAGGAAGATGTTGTTAAACTTATTAAGGTGGTAAAGGCTACCCATGAAAAGTTTAAATCCAAAGAAATCGTACGTACTCTTTTAGGAAAGGTGAACGCTTTGATAACATCGCACAAGACCGATGAAAAGGAAGAGTTTGGTATTGGTTCCGATAAAGATAAAGAGTACTGGATGGCACTTATACGCCAGACCTTAGTTGCTGGTCTCCTTAAAAAGGAAATTGAACAATACGGAATTTTACATGTAACGGAGAAGGGAAAAGCGTATTTAAAGTCTCCTGAGTCCTTTATGATGACCGTAGACCATACGTATACGCAAGAAGGGAACGACGCCATTGTGAGTGCGGCAAAAGCAGGTGTTTCAGATGAAAAATTGCTAAAGCAGTTAAAGGATTTGCGTAAAAGCCAGGCAGATAAGCTTGGTGTTCCTCCATTTGTGGTGTTTCAGGATCCATCCTTAGAGGATATGGCCATGAAATATCCTATTTCCCTAGAAGAACTTACCACCATTTACGGTGTAGGAGAAGGGAAAGCTAAAAAGTACGGAAAACCGTTTGTTTCGTTCATTGCTAGTTATGTTGAGGAAAACGAAATCATACGACCAGACGATTTGGTGGTAAAAAGTACTGGAGCAAATTCTGCTCTTAAGTTGTACATTATCCAGAATGTAGACCGAAAACTTCCATTAAGTGATATTGCATCGGCAAAGGGAATTGAGATTCCTCAACTTATTAAAGAGATGGAACAGATTGTCTTTAGCGGAACAAAATTGAATCTTGATTATTGGATTGATGAGGTGTTGGACGAAGACCAGCAAGAAGAAATTCACGATTATTTCTTGGAGGCCGAAACCGATGACTTGGAAGAAGCTATGAAAGAATTTGATGGTGACTACGAAGACGAAGAGCTACGCTTATACCGGTTAAAATTTATTAGTGAAGTAGCTAATTAACTATATACATAAGCTTTATAAGAACAAGGCAGACTAGAAAGCTACATGGTATTTCTTGTCTGCCTTATTTTTTTGTGGAATTACAAAACGGCCTTTTCCAAAAGTTGAAATTTCATTGTTGTAGCATTCATAGCAGCTTTGGTTCCAATTGGAAATGTAAAGTTGTTTTCTATGTGACCAAAACTCATGCCGTACATCGCCGGAATCCCTAGTGGTTTGATTCGGTCCATGATGACTTCTTTTAAGGAAAATGAAATTGGATTGGTAGACTCGTTGCAACCGGCGCAAACGCCAAATAGAATACCTGCCGCTTTATTGAACGTCTTGCCTTCTATCAACTGAGTGAGCATTCGGTCTATACGATATGGAGCTTCTTCTACATCTTCAATACAGACTATGGCATCTGTAAAGTCTATTTCATCTGCAGTGCCAATTAAGGCGTTAATAAGGGTTAAGCTTCCGCCAACAATTTTTCCTGTGGCACTGCCTTCTGTAATAGTATAACGCTCAAACTCCGGATTGGTGGTCAATTCAGGTTTCAGAAGTTTTATATTCTCTATTTCTAATTTTTCTTTAGGAAACATGACAACGTTTTCTAGTTGACGAATGCTGTACGGGTCGTTTAACGTGGAGCCCACGGGCCCATGAAATGTAACTAGTCCCGTTTTTTGGTGAATACCGTTAAGCAATGCGGTAATATCACTAAAACCAATAAAGGTTTTAGGGTTCCTTACGATATTTTCATAATCTATCATTTTCATGATACGAGTACAGCCATAACCACCTCTTGCACACAAGATGCCATTAATTTTGGGGTTGGAGAACATTTCGTTTAGGTCCGTTGCTCGCTCCTCATCTGTATTGCTCAAATAGCCGTAGTTGCCTAAAACACGATTGGTATGGTAGGGTTTGAAACCCATAGACCTTAAGGTCTTTTTTGCTTCTTCCAGCACTGAAGAATGAATGGCGTAACCAGGAGCTATTAAACCGATGGTATCTCCTTTTTTTAGTCTTTTAGGTTTTATTAAAACAGGTGCTTGAGAAGAAATGAGGTTAGCTCTGCCTAAATTTGGTAGTAATGCCGCTGCTGAGGCACTTACTGCTGTACCTATAAATTGTCTTCTATTGGCCATATGCTTGGGTTTGATGGTATGAATTTAAACAGAATCATAAAAAAAATCGGCCATTTGGCCGATTTTATAAATAAAGTATTGCTTAGCTCTTAAGGTGTTGAGGTACCGCCTTCTGCATTGGCTCTTCGTAATTGCCGTTGTATTTTTTTTATGGCGGACTCAATAGATTTTTCAGGTTCTATGATATTGTATTGGCCCCAAAAATCAGGATCCGCAAAACCAATGGCCTCATCGCTTAAAATAATGGATGTTTTAATTCTATCCTTGGCTTTGGGAAATTCGGTGACCAAATTTTTCTTCCAGTCTGTAACGGCCATTTCACACGTCATACTATAAACCGAATTAAAGAGGCGTTTGTCCCAATTGATTTTAAATTCTAACAGAACGTTACTGTAGCTATAATACCATTTCCCGTTTTTTTCACGATAATCTACCCGATAGGCAACATCTGTGGGCCATACCTGTGCGTTTCTCGGCTTTCTGCGAACGAATAACTTTGCCGCCAAATCTTTATCCGTAATATTAAGACTGTATATGGCACTGGTAAGAATCTTGTTCTCTGCATCAATATAAAGTTTACCCTTGTACAGAGGGTCTATGACCTGTGTACTCTGTTCAAAATTGATGACATATACTAGTTTGTCGTTTACCCGCGTAGAATGGTCAAATTTAAATACATAATGGTCTAGTGTTTCCTGAGAGAAAATATATTCAGGATATTTCATGATGTCAACAAAAAGTGCATTAAAAGGGCCGCCTTGTAGCTTAAGGGCCACGGTGTCCAATTTGTCGTAGTCCGTACTTTTTCTAGCCTTGTATAGCTTTACACCATCTATTTTAAAGGAGTTGTAGGGTGTTTTGTAAATATTTACCACAGCCTCAGAAAGGGAGACATTTTTTCTGCGTTTTTTTATAGTTTCCCTATAGAAAGCGGTCATTAACGTAGGGTCATCAAAATAATTTTCGCCTTTCTTTTTAAGTACTTCGCGTACCAGCTCTTCTGCATTTTTGGGAACCGCAATATTAACTTCGGGTAGTTCCGTAACCGAAGTATTCATTATAATTCTATTCTTCTCTTTGTTGAGCTGAGTTAAAGGTATGGTCTTGGTACTGTAACCTAAGAAAGAAACTATAACATTTGCATTGGAAACATCCTTGGGGATTTTTAAAGAGAATTCTCCTTCTGTATTGGTTATAGTGCTAATATTGGATTCCTCTATGGCCAGCGAAGCAAACACCAACGGTTTTTTTGTTTTGGAATCAATGACTTCCCCTTTGTAAAGGTTATATTCTATTTCTTGCTCCGTGTTGTCCTGAAAGAAAGCCGAAGCCTTGTGGGGACCGATTACCATGCTCAGGAGCATAGTTAACAGTACCGCAACTGCAAGTTTTTGAGTGTTCTTTTTCTGTTTTGGTATCATGACATTATATTTTGAGGGCGTATTCTTTTTTTATTCTCTCTAAGTTAATGATTTTTAGTTAAATACATGTTCTAAAATCAACTTAAATTATAGTGTTGGTTTAGTCTCCAGCGAGTAACTTAAATTACAGGTTTCAGCTTTATAACACAAAAATGTCAATGGAACGGACCGCTTGAAAAGAGAGGAACTAATCTAGAAGTGCGTTTTTGACGAAGAGGATACGAGTCTGTTTATTTCTTCCAATTCCGTATCTGTAAGGTCTCTCCATTTGCCGACTGGAACATCTAATTTTACGTTCATGATACGTATTCGTTTCAGCCTCTGGACGTTGTAGTCCAAATACTCGCACATACGTCTAATTTGTCTGTTCAGACCTTGGGTAAGTATAATCTTGAATTCATATTTGCCAATCTGCTCTACCTTGCATTTTCGTGTTACGGTATCTAAAATGGGCACGCCATTTTGCATTCGCTCTATAAAATCAGAAGTAATGGCCCGGTCTACGGTTACCAGATATTCTTTTTCATGGTGGTTTCGGGCACGAAGAATTTTGTTTACAATGTCTCCATCGTTGGTCAAAAAGATAAGACCTTCACTAGGTTTATCCAATCTGCCAATAGGAAAAATACGTTTAGGATAATTAATATAGTCAATTATATTATCCTTTTCAACTCTAGTATCTGTAGTGCAGACAATACCAATAGGTTTGTTAAAGGCAATATAAACGGGTTTCTCCTGGGGTTCCGAAATTAATTTGCCATCTACTCTCACCTCGTCTCCTTCGGTAATTTTTGTGCCCATTTCCGGTACTTTTCCGTTAATGGTGACCCTGCCTTGGTCTATGAGTTTATCCGCTGCACGACGCGAGCAATAGCCAACTTCACTTAGGTATTTGTTAATTCGGGTCTGTTTGGGTTCTTGCACGCTTTTCTCTTTTAGAAATGCAAATTTACAGGATTCTAAAATGGTATGCTAACAAGTTTTTTTTGATGCGAAGTTTATACGGGTTCTTTTTAACGCTTCGCCATCATTCTTAAGGTAAACCAACCTAAAACCACTATTATGGTTCCCATAACTAACCATAACCATAGTTTGTTTTCAAAAAGAGGACTTTTTGAAGCTTGTTTAGTTTTTTTGATTTTATGGATATCCCCCAATTTTAAAGTAGGTGCATGCGGTGGAATGGAATGTGTTATCTGCTGAATATCATATTTGGGGCTATGCGCCTTTTTGTTGCCGTAGACCAAGTAATAATCCGCCTCGGTAGAAAAACGGGCCAATAATGTATGTGCATACCCTTTTGCGATTGCGGATTCTATCTCCAATGCTTCATTATCGTTGTTCTGAATGGTGATTCTTAGCTTTTCCGCTAGCGTACTGGCAAATTTAAAACCTGTGGTATCTACAGATGCTAGAGTTCCGTTAAACAAGTTTCTGTAAGTATATTTTATGCCTTTCTCGGTTTGAATACTATCGGATATATATTGAAGTTTCACAGAACGGTAGTAATCTATTTTGTCCGCTACTTTTAGTTTTAGAAAACTAATGGGCAATCTTTGGTTCAAATCTATATCTATGATGGTCTCCTTACCTTTTTGGTCTATATTCATAAAAGTAATAGGGTAGGTGTTGTATAAAGCATCAACGGAACCGTCCAAACTTATTATGGCCTTTTGTAGTTTGGGGTTTTCATCACTTTTGACCAATAGCCGATAATATTTGTACTTGGATTCGGGAAAAGTTAAAGTACTGTATGTATAACTGGTCTGGTTGTTTTGGATGGATAAAATGCGATAATCATCTAGGATTTTGAACCACTCATTTTGGGTTTGACTTCCTTCTAGAACAATATGCCAGTTAAAATTGGTTTCATTAAATTTTAAATCAATTTTATTGATAGCCTCCGTAGTAGGAACTTCATAGGTAAAGTAATACCCAATTTTGGTAGACGCCGTATTAAGCGGTTTAAAGGCGATTTCTTTTTTGTTGTTTTTTTCGGAAGTAACCTTTAGCATATAGGGAGCTTCTATGGTGTCCGTCTCGGTAACGCCATAAATACGAATATCGGAAAGGTCATCTTTGGTGTTGTGAAATACGTGATTGGGTAAAGCAATTGTTTGCCATTCTTCTGAAATACCGTTTAGTTCTTGTTGGTATTCATACGTAGAAAGCTGCCCGAAAGCCATAGTACAAGACCACAATCCAAAGAAAAAAAGAATTTTATTTTTCAGGTTCATCCGAAATAACATTTTTGTATTTATTGTAGAGAAATGAGATGATTAGTAACAGTACACCTAACGAAACAAAAACAATGGTCTTAGAGATGGTATTAAGTGATGCTATGTCATAGAGAAACAATTTGGCCAATGTAACGCCAAATAGAGAAATGGCGCCAATGCGCAGGTACTTTCGCTGCTTATTGATTCCAAGTGCAATAAGGAACAGTGCATATACGCCCCAGAGAATACTTAAAGCTAATTTGTAGGATTGGTCGGAGCCGGCAAGGTCCATCCAATTTAACAGCTCGCTGCTAAGGATCCAAAGGATTGAAATATGAGTTATTATTTCAATGGGTATTTTTAGATTGATATTCATAAAAGTACGTTTAGAGAGTTTTATGAGGGCAATCCATAAAAGCGCAAAAAATGCAAATGATATATAACGTAGGGCAATGTTCATTACGCCAATTTCGTAATATTCGGAAAGTGCACGGTCTATATAGCTTTCGCGTAGTTCACTTAGTAAGTACAATCCTGCAGTTAGAAAAAACAGACTAGCGGCTACACCCGTAATCAAAGTGCTTAGGCCCAATATTCTATTTTTAATTTTTTTGATGTTCGCAAAGGCAATGATGCTTAGGAATAAAAAAGTGTAATTAAAAAGCCAAATACTACTAAAGTCGTTTAAGTCATAATTGTACTCACTATAACTATACGTATCATCTGGTTTTAGTTCTACTTCCGATGCTGCAAACATGGAGTTCCAATACTGTTCTATTTCTAGAAAAAGGGACATATAAGAAACGAACAGTAAAATAATTGGTATAACAAATGACATGACCAATGGTAGCTTGGAAGCAGGTTTTTCATTTGGTGTAAATCTGTGTTTTTGATTTATCCAATTAATGAAACCAAAAGCAACAAGAAATAGCATTGAGGTTAAAAAGTAGCTATTGAAAATAGGGGTTATATCCGTTTTTGAAAAGTAATTGCTATAGCCAGCGCCCCAATCTTCGGTAAGACTAAGAAGAGCCAAAAACATAAGCGGGTAGGAGAGGTGCTCATAAAACGAAACCTTCTTGGTCCGGCCAATATAGAATAACAATGTGGCCTGTAATGTCCATAACAAGGTAACCCAATTACCATCTAATTGAACGGGTATGGCAATTGTAATGAATACAAGAACAAGCCCCGCAACTAGATGAAAGAGGTTACGGTCTGCCAGTTTTTTCTTGAAGAGTATGGCACTTACTATAAAGTGTACAATAGCGTTCGTTAATGTAAAAACTCCAAGGAGGTCCTTACCGGTTTCGTGGTTGGATAAAAGACTATATCCCAGACCATAGAAAATAAATGAATTTAAGAGCAGTAATACAATATCGCTCTTTAGGAATTTTTCTTTTTTAATTACCTTATACGCTAAAAACGTAGCATAAAATATAACGAAGAAAACGGTTAAATATATGAATGCCATGGTAAAATGATCTTCTGTTGTGTAGGAGAAAATCATCCATGAACTATAAATAAGATAGGTAAAGGAAAAGGCGGAATAGAAAAGAAGCTTCCAATATTTTTTTAAGGAAATGACCAGGATTCCTATGTTAATGCAGGCCATATATGCGAATAACGTAGCGGCGCTTCCAGAATCGTTACTTAGTAAAAAAGGTACGGCATAAGCGCCAACGAGTCCAATATGAGCAATGACTTGTTTGTTATAATTTAGGGCTGCTACAACCCCAAAAATGGTAAAAATAAGCATTAAAGCAAACGCCATTAATTGCGGAAACAAGCCATAAAAACTGTAAGCGGCAAAGGTTATGAAATAAAGAATGGCCAAGGCGCCGCTTACTAGTACGGCACTATAATTTTCATATTCGGCCTTTAACTTTATTCCAAAGCCTATAAGACTTAACCCTGCTAAATATCCTAGTATGATTCGGGTAAGCGGGCTTATTAATTCGTTTTCGATGGAATATTTAGCGCCAATGGCTACACCAATTACGGTTATAGCAATACCAATTTTATTGATGAGGTTTTCTCCAATAAACTTCTCAAGATTGGATTTGCCTTTTGGCTTTTTTATTTTTTTTGGAACCTCTGGCCGGGCAATAGGAGGTTCAATAACAGGTTCAGACGTTTCCTGAATTATTTGTTGTTGTTCAGTATTTGTAGGTTCTGGAACCGTACTAACTTCCTGAACGGGTTCGGGAATTACTTGTTCTTTGGCCAGTTGGTCAGGACGCAGTTTTTTTAGGCCTTCAATTTCTTGGTAAAGTGCCATCAGTTCCTTGGCAAAACCCTCTTGTTTACTTAGAAGTAGTTCAAGTTTTAGGTTTAACTGGTCAATTCGGTCTTGGTGATTGGACATGTTGTGGTTCCTTTTTGTTGTCCCAATAGAAAATATAAAGCAACAGGACTAACCTATATAACGGAAGATGAAATGATTTATTGATAGGAAGCTAAGATATAAGAGGATATGAGTCCTAATTTAGAACCGGGAAACGACTACTTGGATACCGGGTAGCGTTTACTGCTTTCTGTTCAGTTCAAAACTATAAAGTTGCCTACCTAGCTCGGCTAGAAACGGAATGCCAATAGCATCATATTCATAAGTATTGTCGTTAAAGACCCCATTTGAATTGACCAATACGGTGGCGGTAATCATAAATTCCACATTGTTAATAGTATCCTTAATGTAAGCGCAGTCGGTTAAAGTGCCATAAGCAAAACCCACCTTGTTGTAGATTTCAATGTGGTTCGGAATGTTTTCTTTGGTATCTCCATACATGAAAAACTTACAATACCCATCATAGAAGTCCGTGGCGTTGTAACCCGCATTTCTTGGCACGGTACGCATAGCGGTCATTAAGAAGTGGTGTTGTTTGTCGCTCAAATTAAAACGTTCGTTCTTGTCAAATTTTTCGGGAAAAATGATTCGCTTTAAAAGAGAACTTTGAGCTTCAATGGGGTAATAATTCTTTAAGCTGAAATCAAATGGTTCAACCATAAGGGAATCGTCTTCGTAAAAACCTGTTCCCTTTTTTATATGATTTATTTCTAGAGCTTTGGGAAAGGTGTTAATGGTGGAGGGCAGCATATACGTAGTGCTGTCGTTCTCATAAACAATTAATGGTTTTGTGGCGGTATTTTCTTCTCCATTGCCCAGTCTTTGCCATATGCGAACAGGAGAAACACCTTTTCTTTTAAGAATTGCATTAATAGAATCCTGCCCTAAAAATTCAATCAACCTGTTATTTGCATCGTTATCGCTTACTGCGAATATTTGTGAGATAGCTTCTGAAAAAGTCGTTTCCACAGAATCGCCTTCAACGTAAAAACGCGTATCAAGGTCAAGGGAATCCATCTGGTTCAATTGCTCAAGAGCTACTACTGCCGTGGGGAATTTTACAGTGCTGGCAGGGTAGAAGTAGTTGTTTGAATCTACTTGAAAATCAAAATCATCAAAGTAAACTTGGTTCCCTTTTCTATTGATTTGAGTATACCGTATCTGAACTTCATGCTCGTTTAGGTGGTCCATTACTCGCCGTATTTTTGGAGAGTCGGAGTTTAGTATTGCCATTAGCGGGTCTCCTACTTTTTCTTCTTTTTTGGGTGCACAGGAAAAAAGGAGTACGAGACTTAGGGTTATAAAGGCAAACTTATTGTACATGAGCTTCAATACATTTTATAATACTTGGTGTTACGACCTAGTTCTGGGCCGGTTCAACATACACTTCTCCTCTATGGGGTTTAAGGGCATCTCTAACGGATATCATTTCGGTCTCATCTACCACCATAAAGGCTATACTGTGCATTTCGTTAAAATCCTGGGAACCGGTAATATTAAGATTGGTTTTTTCTAGGGCAATAAACTCCTTTAGATGGATAACGTGATGTTCTGCAGTTTTTTGTGCGGCTGGACCTCTAAAATCCCATATCAATTTTATTTTTCTACTCATAAAATTTGTATTCTATCTACTGTGGATGATTAACAGGAATCCTCAATTTAAGTTTTTCACTATAATTCGGGACTAATTTTTTAAACTAATTAAAGCTACGAAAGGGTAAAAGTAATATGGTTGCAACTAACAATAGTCTTTCATTCAAGTAAATTTATATAAACAAAGTGAAATGTGTAGGTATAGGATTACAACTGAAATTAAAAAGTCTGTTAAGAGCCTAGTGGTCTATTGCCTACCGTAACGGAATTGCTATTTTTGCCCCATGAGATTAAAAATAACACCATTGTGCTATCTGGTTCGTTGCTGGGCCGTTATGGCAACTTTATCCCTTTTTGTGGGCTGCGGTTCTTTTTTGGCGAAAGATGAACCTGGATATTTAGCACGTGTTGGTGAAAACTATTTATATCGCGAAGATGTGGCCAAATTGTTGGCCAAAGGTATTTCTAAGGAAGATAGTGCTTCATTCGTAACCAACTATATTAACAATTGGGCTTCTAAACAGTTGTTGCTGGAAAAGGCAAAAATTAACCTTCCCGAAGAGAAACTAGCGGCATACGATGTTCTGGTTTCGGATTATCGTACGGATTTGTATACCAGAGCGTATAAAGAAGCATTGGTGCAACAAGATGGAGATACTGTAATAAGCGCTTCTCAATTGAACGGATTCTATGAGCGGGAGAAGGAAAATTTTAAATTGAAGGAAAAAATTGTGAAACTTAGGTTTGTAGAGTTACCTACTCAATTTTTGAATAAGGACGATGTGATAAGTAAACTAAAACGTTTTAAAAAGGACGATATTAGTTATTTGGATTCTATTGGGGTACAGTTCAAGAAATTAAACTTTAACGATTCTATATGGGTAAGTGCCACTAGAATTATTGAGGAAATACCACCACTTACCTTTGAAAATGCCGATAAACACCTAAAAAAATCACAATTTTTTGAGTTGGAGGATGCAAACGGGGTATATTTGGCAAAGGTTACCGATGTTCTAGATGTTAATGACGTCGCTCCACTATCTTTTATTGAACCTACCATTAAGCAGGTTTTGCTAAGTAGAAGAAAACTCGATTATTTACGAAAACTGGAAACAGAAATTATAGATGAGGCTATTAAAGAAAAAGAATTTGAAGTTTACGAGCAAGGTGAATAAGTATATTGCCATTTTGGGTTGCTTCTTGATTGCGGGAAGTGCTGTTGCTCAAGAAACTGAAGAAGTTACCGAAAGTCAAGAAGAAGTTACAGAACCAGCTATGGATGCTGAGGCTAGTGCGGAAATGGATTCGGTTAAGCCTACAAACTTTAAAAAAATTAAGCTAGATGGTATTTCTGCAGTTGTAGGGGACTATGTTATCCTAGAATCTGATATAGAAAAAACCCTTATTGATTTAAAAAGCCAAGGAGTTTCAACTGCGGATGTTACCCGTTGCGGACTTTTAGGTAAATTAATGGAAGACCGTTTATATGCCCACCAGGCCGTGCAGGATAGTCTTTTGGTTTCGGATGATGAGATTGCGGCTACTACTGATCGTCAGATTCAGTCTTTCGTGCAACAGACAGGCTCTATGGAGAAACTGTTGAAGTTCTACAAAAAAGAAGATGAGGCCAGTTTACGTGAGGATATCAATAAAATTAATAAACTGAGAATGCTTTCCGAAAAGATGCAATCCAGTATTGTTGAGAAAATTGAAATTACACCAGAAGAGGTTCGTCAGTTTTTTAATAAAATTCCGGAAGATGAACGTCCTGTTTTTGGTGCGGAAATGGAAATAGCACAAATCGTGAAATCTCCAAAACCTACAGAAAAGGAAGTTCAGGATGTCTTGGATAAACTTAACGAGATAAAGGCAGATGTAGAGGATAACGATGCAAGCTTTAGCGTAAAGGCTATTTTATATTCACAAGATCCAGGTTCAAAGTCAAAAGGTGGTTTTTATAGTATAACTAAGGATACCGGGTTTGATAAGACATTTAAGGATGTAGCTTTCAGTTTGGCGGAAGGCGAGGTTTCTGAACCTTTTGAGACTCAATTTGGGTATCATATTATCTATATTGAAAAAATTAGAGGGCAAGAATTGGATTTACGTCATATCTTGATACAACCTAAAATATCTCAAACCGCTTTGGATGAGGTAAAGCAGGAGTTAGATACTATTCGTAAGCATATTATGGAAGGTAAGTATACCTTTGCTCAGGCAGCCCTTAATTTTTCGGATGAAAAAGAAACGAAGTTTGATGGTGGCCTTTTAAGAAACCCTACCAATTTTGATTCTAGGTTTGAGTTAACAAAAATGGATCCAACATTGTACAACCAAGTACGGAACCTTAAGGATGATGAAATTTCATATCCTTTATTGGAGGAAGATCCAAGAGGTGGCGGTCCTAAATATAAAATCTTAAAGGTTACCAACCGTTATGATGAGCATGTAGCCGATTTTTCTAAGGATTATATTAAGATCCAACAATTGGCAAAAACCGAAAAGCAGTACAAAGCCATTAAAAAATGGATGGACGAGCATATAGAGGATACCTATATTAGCGTAAACGAAGACAACAGGGACTGCGATTTTGCCAATAACTGGGTAAAGGAATAAATGCATGTCAGACGTTCAGGCAATCAACAATCTTGTAGAAAAACACCAGGCGCTTAAAAAGGAAATTGCCAAGGTCATTGTAGGCCAAGATGTGGTAATAGACCAAATTCTTTTGAGTATTTACACCGGTGGGCACTCTTTGTTGATCGGGGTTCCCGGTTTGGCAAAAACGTTAATGGTGAATACCATAGCCCAGACATTGGGGTTGGATTTTAAACGTATTCAATTTACTCCTGATTTAATGCCAAGTGATATTCTTGGTAGCGAAGTCTTGGACCAAAACAGAAATTTTAAGTTTATAAAGGGACCGATCTTCGCAAATATTATTTTGGCGGATGAGATTAACAGAACACCACCAAAGACGCAAGCAGCCCTGTTGGAAGCCATGCAGGAACGTTCCGTAACCATTGCAGGTCAGCAACATAAGTTGGAGCTTCCTTATTTTGTTCTGGCCACCCAAAACCCTATAGAACAAGAAGGTACATACCCGCTCCCAGAAGCGCAGTTAGACCGTTTCATGTTTGCTATTGAATTAAAGTACCCTTCCGTTGAAGAAGAAATAGAGGTTGTTAAAAGTACCACTTCGGACCGGTCAGAAAATATCAAGGCATTATTTAACGCACAGGAAATAATTGATGTGCAGCAATTGGTGCGTCGTATACCCGTTCCGGACAATGTGGTGGAGTATGCCGTTAAATTGGTGAATTCAACCCGTCCAAATTTGGATACGGCAAGTGATTATGTTAAACAATATATAGATTGGGGAGCAGGACCAAGAGCTTCGCAGAATCTTGTTTTAGCAGCAAAAGCTCATGCGGCTGTTCACGGTAAGTTTTCACCGGATGCCGAAGATGTCCAAGCTGTTGCCACCGGTATTTTAAGACATAGACTTATTAAAAACTACAAAGCAGAGGCCGAGGGTATTTCCGAAGAAACCATTATTGGTAAATTACTCTAGTTAAAAATTAACACATCTGCTGTAAATTTGCAGGTTTTCTGCCTTTAATGCCTTCGTTAGTGTAACCGAAAGGCAATCTACTGATCAATTTCTAAAAAAGGTGTGAATCCTAAGGCAAAAGTTTTATTTACGCTTCTTATTTTCTTAATTTTACGGGATTACAATAACTTAAACAAATTAGATAATGGCATTTGATATTGATATGATCAAAGGGGTGTACGCCAATATGGCCGAACGTGTTGAAAAAGCGCGTGAAATTGTCGGCAAACCGCTTACCCTTTCAGAGAAGATTTTATATTCCCATTTATGGGACGGTAACCCTAGCAAAGCATTTACAAGGGGAAAAGACTATGTGGATTTTGCTCCAGATCGTATCGCTTGTCAAGATGCTACAGCGCAGATGGCCCTTTTGCAATTTATGCAGGCCGGAAAGCCAAAGGTAGCAGTACCAACTACAGTGCACTGTGATCACCTTATACAGGCTAAAAACGGTGCTACGGCAGATTTAAAATCTGCAAATACAACCAGTGCCGAGGTATTTGATTTCTTGGAATCTGTTTCCAATAAATATGGAATCGGTTTCTGGAAACCAGGTGCAGGTATTATTCACCAAGTTGTTTTGGAAAACTACGCATTTCCAGGTGGAATGATGATCGGTACGGATTCGCATACGGTTAACGCAGGTGGTCTAGGTATGGTAGCTATTGGTGTTGGTGGTGCAGATGCAGTTGATGTAATGGCAGGTATGGCCTGGGAACTAAAGTTTCCAAAATTGATCGGAGTAAAATTAACGGGTAATATTTCTGGCTGGACAGCGCCAAAGGATGTTATCTTAAAAGTAGCCGAAATTCTTACCGTTAAAGGAGGCACCGGTGCTATTGTAGAATACTTTGGAGAAGGAGCCAAGAACCTTTCTTGTACTGGTAAAGGTACTATCTGTAACATGGGTGCTGAAATAGGGGCTACAACTTCTACTTTTGGATATGATGAGTCTATGGAGCGTTATTTACGCGCTACGGATAGAGCAGATGTTGCCGATGCAGCAAATGCGGTTAAAGAACATTTAACTGCCGATGCAGAGGTTTATGCAAGTCCAGAACAATATTTTGATGAGGTTATAGAAATTAACTTATCGGAATTAACACCATTGTTGAACGGACCTTTTACTCCGGATTTATCTACAGGAGTAGGGACCGATATGACTAAAAAAGCAACTGAAAATGATTGGCCACTTCAAGTAGAGTGGGGATTGATCGGTTCTTGTACCAACTCTTCCTATGAAGATTTATCAAGAGCTTCTTCAATTGCGCAGCAAGCCTTGGACAAAGGAATAAAAATGAAGTCGGAATTAGGTATTAACCCTGGTTCTGAGCAAGTTCGTTATACTGCTGATAGAGACGGTATCTTACAGGTTTTTGAAAAATTGGATGCTAAAATCTTTACAAATGCTTGTGGACCATGTATCGGTCAATGGGCAAGATATAACGATCCAAAAAATGCACCTAAAAACAGTATAGTTCATTCGTTTAACCGAAACTTTGCTAAGCGTGCAGATGGTAACCCAAATACGCATGCCTTTGTTGCATCACCTGAAATTACGGCTGCAATAGCTATTTCCGGTCGTTTGGATTTTAACCCTATCACGGATACTTTGATCAATGAAAATGGTGAGGAAGTTAAATTTGACGAGCCAACAGGATGGGAGTTGCCACCAAAAGGATTTGCTGTTGAGGATGCAGGATTCTTAGCGCCAGATGAAGATGGTTCCGGTGTAGAAGTTATTGTTGCTCCGGATTCTGAAAGATTACAGTTATTAGAACCTTTTACACCAATTAAGGACGAAAGCCTTATGGGTGCTAAGCTTTTGATCAAAGCATTCGGAAAGTGTACAACGGATCATATTTCTATGGCAGGACCATGGTTACGTTTCCGTGGACATTTAGATAATATTTCCAATAACTGTTTAATAGGCGCTGTAAATGCATTTGGCCATAAAACAAATATGGTTAAAAACCAGTTAACAGGAGAATACGGAGGTGTTCCCGATACAGCACGAGCTTATAAAGCGGCAGGAGTTAGATCGGTGGTAGTAGGTGACCACAACTACGGTGAAGGTTCTTCTCGTGAGCATGCGGCTATGGAGCCAAGACATTTAGGTGTTGCAGCTGTAATCGTAAAATCTTTTGCGCGTATCCACGAAACAAACCTTAAAAAACAAGGTATGTTAGGATTGACTTTTGCCAACGAGGCAGATTACGATCTAGTACAGGAAGATGATACATTCAACTTTATAGATATTGCCGAGTTTGCACCGGACAAGCAATTAACTTTAGAGTTGGTACATGCAGATGGTAGCAAAGATGTAATCAAATTGAACCATACGTACAATCAGCCTCAAATAGATTGGTACAGAGAAGGTTCTGCATTGAACGTTATCAAAAAGGAAAATGCAGCCTAATTCCTATTGAAATAGTATATTAAAACTCCCGTTAATTAACGGGAGTTTTTTAGTTTTATAACTATCCAACATTTTTTATGAAAAGAAAAACTTTCTTTACACTCATTATCATGGCCTTTGTGCTTTCTTTCTTTGTTACACCCGTGGGATATTGGGGAAAGATTTGGCTTATGCGTTTGTTTGCTTCTCCCCCCGAAATTATAGCTGTAGATGAAAGGAAAAAAATAGATGGGTATGATTGGAAACTTAAGGATGCCAACTGGGATTTCTTCAACCTGAATGAATCCAAAGAAAAGGTTTTGTTTATTCATTTCTGGGCTTCCTGGAATACGCCAAGTGCAGCAGAACTAAACGGTATTCAAACATTATATGATGCTTACTCGGATAGAGTTGATTTTTATATCGTTACAAATGAAGAACGTGAGCCGGTAGAAGAGTTCATGGCTAAGAATAAATATACATTTCCTGTAACCTACAGAATTGTGGGAGAGGGGGCTCCTTTTAAGATACCAAAAATACAAGGGACCTATATCATTGATGAAAATGGAGATATTTTAGTTAACTCTAAGGAAACTCATGATTGGGATAGTGCTACAGTAACCCAACTATTAGATTCAATTACGGCTAAATCTTGAAGTTATCGTTTAAATATATATTTCTTGGGCTACTCCTTATAATTATTTGTGTCTTATTTACGCCTATAGGGCCTAAACTTAGAGCTTATGTGGGAAGAATTGTTTCATATAGTTCGGTAAAACTGAAAACCGAAAAGACGATTCCTGAAAGTACATATAGTTGGGAAGTAAAAGACTTGGATGGAAAGACATACCCTTTCCAAAACACTAAAGGGAAAATCGTTTTCATTAATCTTTGGGCCACATGGTGTAAGCCATGTTTAGAGGAATTGCCCGGCATTCAGGCTTTATATGAAGATTATCAAGATAAGGTAGACTTTTTGCTCGTTAGTGAAGAAAAGTCTAAGAGGGTCAATACTTTTGTTTCCAAGAAATCTTATCAACTGCCTTTCTATTTGACTGAAGGTCAGATACCCGAAATATTTAGATCTACGACCTTACCAACAACCTATATTATAAATAAGCAGGGTAAAGTGGTTAGAGCGGAAAACGGTGCAGTTAATTGGAATAGCGAAGAAATTAGACAGTTTCTTGACCAACTTTTAATGGAATAGCAGATTATGCCCTGTTCTTGAAATACTTAAAGGGAACTATTAGCATACCAAAACATTCCCCATCTTTTTTACCTAAGTGTTTATGATGCATTTTGTGAGCTCTGCGTACACCCTTGGCATACCAGTGGTTCGCATTTCTAAATAGTTTAAACCGTTGGTGAATAAAAATATCGTGGACTAGAAAATAAGCTATGCCATAAGCCAATATACCAAAGCCTAAAGGCCAACCGTACCAAAAAGATGTCTCTGCACCTAAGTAAAAGAGTATGATGCTTACGATGGCGTAAAAAACAAAAAAAGTATCATTCTTTTCAAACCATGAATCGTGGTCTTTTTTATGATGATCGCGGTGTAAATTCCAAAGAAAGCCGTGCATAATATATTTATGGGTAAACCATGCCATAAATTCCATAAAGGAAAATGTGCCAACAAATAGGAGTATCCAAATAATCACTTTCATTTAAACCAAGTTCAATTTATAATTCACGTACGATTTGGCCAAAACACCAAACTTCTCGTAGTTGGGAACACGAATACGCACTTTTCTAATCTCCAAAGAGGGTGTACGCTGCAGTTTTTTTAGTAATCTGTAATAATACTTATAGGCTGTGTAGACGCCAAATTTGGCTTCATTAGGTAACTGAAGAATACCTGAGTAGGCCAGTTCAAAATCTGCTTTAATTTCATTTACGATTCTTGTTTTTGATTCTTCGTCCAACATAGCTAAATCCGTATTTGGAAAATAGCTTCGGTTTAAATCTTCAAAATCACTTTTTAAATCTCTGAGAAAGTTCACCTTTTGAAAAGCGGAACCTAATGCCATAGCTGTCTCCTTGAGATTATTGTATTTCTCCATATCGCCTTTTACAAAGACCTTTAAACACATGAGTCCCACTACATCTGCAGAGCCATAAATATACGCTTTGTACTCCTCATCTGTCCTATAGACATTCTTGTAGAGATCCATTCGCATACTCTTCATAAATGCTGCGACAAGTTCGTAAGGCAGGTCATATTTGTGATAGGTATGCTGAAATGAGTTGAGAATAGGGTTAAGGCTTATTTTTTGTTCCAAAGCATCCTTTAGGCTTGCTTCAAACTGATTAAAAAGTTTTTCCTTGTTGTATTGATCAAACGTATCAACAATTTCGTCCGCAAAACGCACAAAGCCATATATGTTATAAATATCCGCTCTAATGGTAGGGGATAACATTTTGGTGGCCAATGTGAACGAGGTGCTGTAGGACTCTGTCACAATCTGACTACACTGGTAAGAAACTTTATCAAATAGGGCTTTCATAGTATTGGCTTTTAGACGTTCTTATTGATTAATTCGGATACAAGTTTGCCCGATATTAAAGCCGGAGGAACGCCAGGACCTGGAACGGTCAACTGGCCGGTAAAATATAGGTTTTTTACTTTTTTACTTTTTAGACTAGGTCTCAGAAAAGCTGTTTGACTGAGAGTATTGGCCATGCCGTAAGCATTTCCCTTATAGGAATTATATTGCTCAACAAAGTCATTTACACAAAAAGACTCTTTAAAGATAATGTTATTTTTTACGCTTTGGTCTGTTCGTTTTTCAAATCTATCTAAAATGATATCAAAATATTGCTCACGTAATTCAGGTGTGTCAGTTAAATTAGGGGCAATTGGTATAAGGAAAAATCCTGTTTCGCAATTCTTAGGAGCCATGCTCAAGTCTGTTACAGATGGGAAATTAGCATAGAACAAAGGGGCTTTGGGCCAACTTGGGTTATCGTAAATTTCCTGTGCATGACGTTCAAAATCGGTATCAAAGAATAGATTGTGGTGGTTTATGTTTTCTAGCTTCTTGTTGAAACCTATGTAGAACAATAATGAAGATGGAGCAAAAATTTTCTTGTTCCAGTAGGCTTCTGAATATTGCCTGTGTTCGGGGTCTAACAAAGTTTCGGAATGATGATAGTCGGCTCCGCTTAAAATTACATCGGCAGAAATATCTTTTCCGTTAATTGTAGCTCCAACGGCAATATTATTAACCACCTTTATTTTTTCTGCTGCTGCATCGGTACATATTTCTACGCCCAATTCTTCCGCTAGGTCATTCATGGCTTTAACCACCTGGTACATACCACCTTTTGGATGCCACGTTCCTAAACCAAAATCGGCATAGTTCATAAAGTTATAGAAAGAAGGTGTACGATTGGGTTTAGCCCCTAGAAAAAGCACTGGAAACTCTAATGTAGAAACCAATTTAGGGTTCTTAAATTTTTTACGCACTTCTCCGCTAATCGTTTTAAAAAACTGGTCTACTCTTAAGGCCGTCTCGGGGGTAATGAGCTCTAGAGGAGATAGACCTGGCCGTAACACAACTTTATTTATGGCTATATCATAGTTCTTCTCTGCCTTTGCAATGAAATCCTTTAGGTGATTAGCACTTCCAGGTTCAATACGTTCAAATTCTTTGCAAATATCATCCATGCAATCACCAACGGTGATATTGTCGTCCGTAAAAAATATTTTATAAGCAGGATTTAATTTATCTAGCTGATAAAAATCTGCTGTTTTCTTTCCAAAGTCATTGAAGAACGAGTCAAAAATGTCCGGCATCCAGTACCAACTGGGCCCCATATCAAAAGTGAATCCGTCTCTGACCAGTTGTCTGGCCCTACCACCTACGGTTTTGTTCTTCTCATATATGGTTACATCATGACCTGCTTTTGCCAAGTAGCATGAGGCCGATAGTGAAGAGAAACCTGAACCGATTATGGCAATCTTTTTTTTCATTATTAGAGTAGATTCATTTTAAAGCTGTTCAATAATTTTATCCATTGAATTAAAAATCTCTACGGTACCGGGTAAACTTTTTGAATCAATATGCTGGGTTTGGTGACCTAGTAACCAGAGCTTTTTATTTGAATAGTTTGATGCGAGTTTGTCAAATTGATAAACATAGTCGTTTATTTTGTCCTTGGTAGGTGAAACTGTAAAATAAGACACAAATGTTGTGTTTGAAAAGGTCTTCATTATTTCTTCTAGGTTCTCTAAGGGAACGGTTTGACCCAGGTAGACAGATTTGTACCCGTGCAGGGCAAATTCATAGTTAAGATAGAGCAATCCTAATTCATGAATTTCATTTTCCGGTAAATAGGCTACAAAAGTTGTGCTATTGTTGCTAGCGTCCCTTTCTTGAAGTTCTTGGCTGTTGATAAGAATTTTTTGTTTAATAAGGTTAGATACAAAATGCTCGTGAGCAGGACAAATGGTATCTGTTTGCCATAAAAGACCCAATTCGTTCAGGAGTGGTATAAAAACTTCTTTAAACACTTCAGAAAACGATTTTTCAAAAAGAAGAGTTCTATAGGTTTGGTTAAAGAGCTGTTGATCAAAATTGATCATAGCAAGTTTAAACTCATTAATAACATTACTCTTATCATTTTTAGAGGTTAACTCCGTAACCAACTTTGGAATCTTTCTCTCATCCAATTTGGCAATTTTTGATATTTTATGACCATAATTATAAAGTAGAGTGATGTTTAGAAGTTTTTGCAGGCTTTCTAGGCTATACCTTCTAATATTGGTATCTGTTCGCTCCGGAGAAAGCAAGTTGTATCTTTTTTCCCATATTCTAATGGTATGAGCTTTTATTCCAGAGAGGTTCTCAAGATCCCGTATTGTGAAGGTTTTTTTTAAAGTGTTCATTCTTTTTGTAAAAATGTTAAACGAAATTACGTTTTTTTTCCCAAGATGCTCACTTGAAGTGTGCTCTTTCGCGGAAAAAATTGATTAGATAAGGAGAAGATAAGAAATATAGATAGAAAAAAACCATCAATGAATCTCATTGATGGTTTAATGTGCGCACGAGAAGACTCGAACTTCCACGGCCTAGTGGCCACCAGCCCCTCAAGCTGGCGCGTCTACCAATTCCGCCACGTGCGCATGAGGGTTTGTCAAAAACTTTGCAAAGATAGAATAACTTTCTAATTAAATTTTAATAAAAGTAAAGATAGTGGGATGTTTTATAATTGCTTGACCTGAGCATCAGAAGTAAACATTTCGTTAGTTTTAAGTATCATAAGGGTTCGTAAAGCTAGCCATTGATTGCTTAAAGGGCCTGCTTTTAGTTTTGAACGAATTTTATTTTCTATTGATTTAGGTAAATAAGCAATAATGAGCCTTCTCATTTTTCTTCTTGCAGACTGTGTTCTCTGATCCTTATTATAATTCTTTACTAATTTTTCAATAAAGGCTTCAGGAAAAATTCCTAGCTCTTTTTTCTGTTCCAATGATTCACAAATATAAGACTGTACTTCAGGAAGATTTAGAATTTGCCCAACCTCTTGAACGGCTTCTCTTTTTGCAAAAGGAATTTCGGGAAACATTTCAGAAACAATTGACCTCCATATCTTTTTATTTGTTCTTAGTTCAATTGGCACCTGTTGAATTGATGAAACAATCTTTTGACTGAGTAAAGGGTTGATAACTTCAACATAAGCAAGTTTTATATCTTCAAGAGCAGCTGTTGTAATTGGGGTTCTATGTTGCAACCATAACCTGTCTCTCCAATCTCCTAAGGATTCGTTTTCCTTCTGATGCAAATGTTCTGGAATATCTTCATAATTAACGATAAAATCTTCCGGAATATCCGAGGATGTATAGTCAAAACTTGTCATAAGATTGCATGTGCGCCTGACTTGATAGGAATTAGTGACGGGCGGCTTTCTACCAAAGGCATCATACCCTCTAATTACTCCTCTTCCAGAAGCAGATAGTTGTCCCCATAACTCTAAACCATCTAAATATGCAGCAAGATGGTCTAGCCGCCCCTCACCAGCAGCTAAAAATCTTTCGAGGAGAATAGGAAAGCTGTTAGGGTTAAAATCCATTTTTGCATAAGAATGTTCCATATTGCAATTTTGTGCTAGATTCTTTGCGATGGATGCGTCGCTGGTGGGTAAGTCTAAGGCTTTGTCTAATCCCCATGTTACGGCATTAAGATTTTTGCCTTTTAGATGGTATAGAAGACTTCTGCTGTCCATTCCGCCCGAAAGAGCTAATGTCCATTTAGAAGTGTCTAATTTTAGACCTTTAATTGTTTCTTCTACAGCATTTTTCAATTGGGCTTCATGTGATAATTCCGTTTTTTCTTCATTTTCGGTCCTATCAAAATTGAAGTTTTGGTTATGGTCTATTTCAACCTTCCAATTATTGCGGTTTAATTTTAAGCGGGTTCTAGGCGGCACTATTTTTATTCTTTCGTCCCAAGAAAGGCCGGGTCCTAAGGTTCCAGTGCATAGAAACCAGCTACATGCTTTGTTGTTCAATTTAAAATCTCCCAAAAATGATACAATTAATCGTTGTGAGGTAGACGCCATAAAAATTTCATTATCATGGTAATACCATAAAGTTCTTGAAGCTGCATAATCTGATGCTATTTCGACTCTTTCATTTTCTACACGGAATAAAGCATAGCTACCGTTTGGTAAAGGAGCGTTATATTTGAATAGTGAATCATCATGTTCACATGTGCCTAGGCAATAATTTACACCATCTTTTAGTATAGTCAATGCTGGATTGTATATTAGGCTGATGGTATTTTCATTTTTTGAAATATATGGTTGTTTGGCATGTATATTATTCGGTTCTATACGCTTTGCAATTTTTTTGGCAAGGGTTGAAATATCCTTTTTAACAGGGTTTTTAAAACAGACGGTTATCGCTTTGGCCATAATTTGTTAAGGAATTTTATTGAAAATGAGTGTTTGAGTAGACAATGAGCCAACTCATATAGTCTAAAGAAATTAAGGGGGAGTTGTCTAAAATAACGTATTTGTCTGATATTGAATACTAAAACTATATTTTTGTTAAAATTTACTTTCTGATTTGAGTTATCCTTAAATAGTTTTAACCAATATAATTTTCCATTCGTCTACAGTTGTAGGCTATTCGTCTACACCTAATAAAAATTACATTATTTATTTAAGAGTTTTGTAGTTCACATTAATAATGAGGCTATGGATATTTTATTGATTGAAGACGATGCTATTGAAGTAATGAAATTACAGCGAACTGTAAAGAAACTAGAACTCAAGCATAATATCATTGAAACGAAGAACGGTGAAGATGCTTTAAAAATCTTAAAATCAGGGAACCGATTACCGGATATTATTCTACTTGATTTAAATATGCCTAGAATGAACGGTATTGAGTTTTTAAGTATTCTAAGGGCAGATGATGTTTTAAAATACCTTCCTACAGTTATTCTTACAACTTCCGAAAATAGAGCGGATTTATTGGAGTGTTATAAAATTGGAGTGGCGGGCTACGTTATTAAGCCTTTGAAATATGAAGAGTACGAATCCAAACTACATAAAGTTCTTGACTATTGGAACATCAATCAATTAGTGAAAGGCTAACAATATATTGACTTTCACAACAAAAATTCGTTAGTACATACTACTTTTCCTACTTTTATTAATAAATAGAAGTATATGAAAGGTATAGTTTTTACGGAATTTTTGGAAATGGTCGAGTCTAAGTTCGGTCTTGAGACTCTAGATAACATTATAGAAAATGGTCAGTTGGCCTCAGAAGGTGTTTATACATCTGTAGGTACGTACGAATTTAATGAGATGGTTACGCTCATAACCAACCTTAGTGAAGAAACTAAAATTCCGGTTGGTGATCTTATATATGCGTTTGGTCTATACCTTTTTGCAGGTCTTGCCAACTCGCATCCTGAGGTTATTAAAAATTACAATACTCCACTAGGTCTACTTTATTGTATTGAAGACCATATTCATGTGCATGTCAAGAAGTTGTATCCTGATGCGGAACTACCTTCTTTTAAAATTTTGGATAAAACGGACACCACAATTTCTATGGTATATTCTTCTTCTAGGGGGTTGTATCGCTTAGCACATGGTCTTATAGAAAAAGCTTTTGAACATTTTGGTGGTACGGCAACAATTACCTATGACCTCTTGAAGGAAGATGGAACCGAGGTTAAATTTGATATTGTTCAAAATGGATAGCAGTAAAGAGATTGAACTTCTTAAAAAAGCCTTAGAACGTCAGAAAAAAGCGCGCCAACAAGCTGAAAAAATCTTAGAGCAAAAATCTACAGAGCTCTATGAAACGGCACAGCGCTTAAAAGAGGCCAATGGCAAGTTAGAAAATTTGCTTACAGAAAAAGTTTCGGAGTTAGATGGTGTCTTCGTTAACATTATAGATCCTTATGTAGTCATGGATCTGCAAGCCAACGTTATAAAGATGAATACTTCGGCCAAAGATTTTCTAGGGTATGACAATACCAAGGAAGACGTTAACTTAACGGGCCTTGTACATAAAAAATACCTTCAATATACTGCTGAATCTTTCAAATACCTTTTAGAAGTAGGGACACTTAAAAATTACCGAGCAAAAATTAATGTTAAGAACGGTGATGAGAAATGGATAGAGATTAATAGTAGTCTTATTTATAATACCAAACAAGAACCCATAGGGGCTCAAGGTATCATTAGAGATATTACCCAAGAAATGGAAATCAAGGAGTTGTTGGCACAACAACGCAAGCAACTGGATGTCATTGTGGAAAACTCGCCTTTAGGCATTGTTCTAAGCGTTGGAGGTGAAATCATAAAAGCAAATACTACCTTCACGGAACTTCTGGGCTATTCGGAAAGTGAACTCAAAACCATGAAGTTGGATGACTTTTCCAAGGAGGAGGAAAGTTCTGGATCAGAAGATGTTGTACAGCAAATGCAGGAAGGAAAAACCGATAAGGCAGTTGTAATAAAAAGATACTTCAAAAAAGGAGGAGGCTGTTTGGTTGCAAAGACATCCGTAAGTGCTGTTAGAGGCGGAGACGGTAAGTTAAAGTACCTGTTAGCCATGATAGAAGATATTACAAGAGAGCGTGAGGCCGAGGAAAGACTGAGATACGAACGGGAAAAATATGCAAATATCATTGCAAACATGAATCTTGGTCTGGTAGAGGTAGATACAGATGATGTAATACAACTGGTAAACCAGAGCTTCTGTAACATGAGCGGTTTTAAAGAAGAAGAACTTTTAGGTAAAAAGGGAACCGAGATGCTAAAGGTACAGAATAAGAACGTTTTAGAGTACGAGGATGAAAAACGAATGCGGGGCGAATCCGATTCGTATGAGCTGGAGGTTATTGATAAAAGCGGAAAAAAGAAACATTGGTTAGTTAGTGGAGCTCCACGTTATGATAATAATAAAAAACTAATTGGTTCTGTAGGAATACATCTAGATGTCACTAAGCAAAAGTTACTGGAACTTCAAAAGGAACAATTGGTAAAAGAATTAGAACAAAGCAACCAAGGTCTTCAGGAATATGCACATATTGTTTCCCATGACTTAAAATCCCCTTTACGGAGTATAAGTGCATTGGCAACATGGATTCAGGATGATTATAAAGATGTACTGGACGAAGCAGGCCAGCAGAACTTAACCTTAATGCAAGAGAAAGTTGCCTCTATGGATAAGTTAATTCAAGGTATCTTGGAGTATTCTACCGCAAATAATTCGGAACTGGACAATTCCAGTGTTGATTTAAATGAAGTAGTAGAAAATATTAAAGAGAGCATCTTTATTCCAGAGCATGTATCCCTTGTGGTGCCCAAGGTCTTACCAACAATTGTTGCGGATAGTACAAAGATGCATCAGCTGTTCCAGAACATACTTTCTAATGCAGTGGTTCACATAGAAAAGGAAGTAGGGTTGGTAGAGGTGTTATACGTAGAAAATACTACGCACTGGCAGTTCTCTATAAAAGATAATGGTGTAGGGATTCCAAAGGAATACCATAAAAAAATATTCGAAATTTTTCAGTCTATCGGAGCAAATGAAAGATCAACAGGAATAGGGCTTTCTATTGTTAAAAAAATAATTGACCGCTATGAAGGCGAAGTATGGGTAGAGAGTGAAAAGGACATGGGTACGGAGTTTCACTTTACCATAAAAAAAGAACCAACTAACCTTAATAGCTAAAAATGAAGATCAAACAGGCCGTAAAGGAACCGGGGCAACCGTTCAAAATTGTATCAAAAGTAGAATCTACTTTAAAGGAACCTCTTGTTTTGGTCTTTGGAAATAGATACGCGTTGGAAGATGCCAAGCTTTATGATGAAGTAAGAAGTATATTTCCGGACGGACATATTGTGTTTGGTAGCACGGCTGGTGAAATCATAGGCGATTCCGTAAGGGAAAATACAGTCTCCTTGACCGCTATTGAATTTGAAAAATGCTCATATTCCATAAAGAGAAAGAACATATTGGAAATTGAAGATGATTTTAAATTAGGCGAAACTCTTCTTGAGGAATTTCCTAAGGAAGGTTTGAAACATATATTCTTGGTATCCGAAGGAAGTTCTGTTAACGGCAGTGCTTTAATCCAAGGTTTTGAGGGTGTTAGGATAGATAATATTGGCCTTTCGGGAGGTTTGTGCGGAGATGATGACCGTTTTGAAAGAACTCTCGCTTCCTACAATGAAAGCCCAAAGGAAGGCGAAATTATCGCTATCGGGTTTTATGGGGAATCCCTAGAAATTACAAGCGCCAATTTTGGCGGGTGGACCCCTTTTGGTCCCGAACGGATTATTACAAAATCTAAGAACAATATACTTTATGAACTAGATGGTCAGCCGGCATTAGATCTTTATAAAAAATATCTGGGGGATAAAGCAAAAGAATTGCCAACATCGGCTTTGCTATATCCGCTTAATGTACGCATTAACGAAGACGAGGAACCTCTGGTTCGTACCATTCTTACCATTGATAATACTGCAAATACTATGACCTTGGCAGGAGACGTGCCTGAGGGAGCCCGTGTGCAATTAATGATGTCTACTGTAGATGATATAGCAGATGGGGCAAATACGGCCGCTCAATTTGCTATGAAGGACAGAAAAAATAAACCGGAACTGGCTATCTTAATAAGTTGCGTAGGAAGAAAATTGGTAATGGATCAGAGAACGGAAGAAGAGGTAGAGGAAGTAATATCCGTCATTGGTGATAATGCAGCGGTTACTGGATTCTATTCTTATGGAGAAATGGCACCATTTGCTGGCCAAGATGCCTGTAAGTTACATAACCAAACTATGACATTAACCTTATTTAGCGAATAATGCACGCTCTACTTAAAAGACAGCTAAAGAAAAACCTACCGGCCCACCTTATTGAAAATGAGGAGATGCAGGAGTTTTTTGCTGCTGTAGAAAGGTCATATGAAAATTATGATGATAAGTTAAGTATGATACAAAGGGCTACCGCCATTAGCTCAGAAGAATTGTTCGAAGCCAATAAGGAGTTAAGAAAAGAAGCGGAGAGACAGAAAAAAATATTAGCGTCATTGGAATTGGCAATGAACAGCTTAAATTCAAATTTAGATGCTGGCGAGCAATTTCAGAACAATTCCGATCAACAGTTTGATGTAGAAAAACTGGCCAAACACATTAGCCATTTGGCCGAGGAGGTAACCAAAATTTCAGAAGAAAAAAAACTGCTTTTACAAGATTTAGAGACTAGGAACGAATCTCTTAATAATTACGTGCAAATGGTATCGCACGATTTAAAGTCGCCTATTCGCAATGTAAATGCTCTTTTAAGTTGGATCAAGGACGATAATGAAAATACCCTTACCCATGACAGTAAGGAAAATATAGAGTTGGCATCAAGTAATTTGATTAAAATGGATAATTTAATCAATGGTATTCTGGAACATGCCACAATAGGCATCAATATGGAATCCAAGATGAATGTTGATGTAAATACTCTTCTAAAAGAAATAGAAAGTTACGTGCCTTTGCCGGAAAATGTATCTATGGTTTATGGGGCTGGTTTTCCTGTAATTCATATTGAAAAACATTTGATAGAGCAGATTTTTGCCTATTTGATAACAAATGCAATCACAGCTACAAAACATCTGGAAAAGGGCTTGATTACCATAAGTTTTGAAGATGAAGATCAGTTTTGGAAATTCTCGGTAAAAGACAATGGAAAAGGAATTCCCCAAAAGCACCAATCCTCTATTTTTGAAATGTTTAAAAAACTTGAAAACAATGACAGTGCCGCAGGTGTAGGCCTGGCATTGGCCAAGAAAATAGTAAAGTTGTACAACGGTTCCATAGAATTGGAATCAGAAGAGAATAAGGGAGCCAATTTTTCGTTTACGATTAAAAAATAATACTATGGAACAGCCCAACCTTAAATATATAAAGGAGTTATCCGGAGATGATATTGAGTTTGAAGAGAAATTTATTTCTATCTTAAAGGACGAATTTCCTTCGGAGAAGGCATCGTATCAAGAACACATAGTCAACAAAGAACTAGCTTTGGCCGCTGATGTTGTGCATAAACTGAAACATAAGTTCAATATTTTGAGCATGGAAGACGCGTATAGGTTTGCGGTTACATTTGAAGAACAGTTAAGAGCCGGAACAGCTGATATGGATTCGGATTTTTTAGTAATTTTAAACAAAATAGAAGATTTTCTAAAAACCATTTAATAGTATGACCTGTATTATCGTAGACGACGAAGCAACGGCACGCGCCATAGTGGAAAAGCATTGCTCTACCGTGGCAGATTTAAATGTCGTTGGTGAGTTTGATAATGCCATAGATGCTATTAAATTCTTAAATCAGCAAGATGTAGATGTGGTTTTTCTGGATATACACATGCCCGGATTTAGTGGTGTAGATTTTGTTCAGACCTTAAAAAATTGTCCTAAAGTAGTGTTGACCACATCAGATACGGAATTTGCCATAGCTGCTTATGAATATGAATCTATTGTAGATTATATGGTCAAGCCCCTAACGGCGGACCGGTTCAATAAGTCTATTCAGAAAATAAAAAATGCACTCGCCAAAAAAGAAACTCCTGTTACGGATATTAAGGCTAAAAGTAGTTCAGATACCGCTCAAGATCTATATATTAATATAGATAAAAGGCTTATAAAGCTTAAGTTTGATGAAATTTTGGTCGTTAAGGCGCAAGGCGATTATATTGATATAAACACAGAGGCAAAAGACTATCGCGTACATACTACGCTTAAAAAAATAAAGGATAAATTACCTGAGAAAACATTTCTACAAATACACAGGTCCTACATAATTAACTTTACGAAAATAATTGATATTGAAGACAACAGTGTCCTCATTAAAAAAATGGTAATTCCCATTAGTCGATCAAATCGTCCGGAACTCATGAGACGATTAAATTTGGTTTAGATTATTTCTACAGTTTTACACCGTTCACCTATAGGTTAAAGCAATTCATCGTAAGTGCTTTCCTATTTTTGAACATGAGATGTAAATTTGTAATGAATATTTAAGCCATCTACACATGAAAGCAAATCTTTTATACATTTTAAGCTCAAAAGGAGCCGCTATACGTTTGATAGGTGTACTTGCTTCTGTTATTATAGGAATTGTTCTGGCTATTGTTAGCCTATGGAACTATTAAAACTTAGAACCGGTTGGTTCTAAGGATTACACTTTTCAATTCTAAATCTTCACGTAAGATTAAAAATCTATAATTAGGAGCTAGAGTTCCTAGAAAATATTCTCATTTTAATTTGGGTTCGTGAGAATACATTTTGTCTCAAGACAATCTTGCTTAATTGACAGGTTGTCTTTTTTGGTTAGACCGATTTTTTTTGCAAATACTATTTTGCGATTTTCTTATAGAATAAAGGTTTTTTGGTCATTAGCCACTTTAATTTTAACCCAATTTCAGTAAATTCAAAACCGGCAGCCGTGGCCGAAGCAATATTGCTATACTTCCCGTAAATGTTGCCGGTAAAACGTTTAGAAAATTTATGGGTTACACCGGCTTCAGCCCTAAAAATTACCGTATTAGGGTCTTCTTCTACTTGTTGCAAACCTGTAGCAGCACTCATCATATATTGGGTGTTCTTAGAAAAATCCCCTCTAAGGTCACCAAAAATCTCTACAGCTTGGTATTTTTCTGGACTAAAATATATAGTAGGTACTTGTTCCGCAAATGAGAGGTACTGATAATTAAGTCCAACTTTCAAGGCCGGTTTCTTCATCACGTTATAATATAATGAAGTAAATAAAAGGTTACGGGTATTATTGTCACTTTGGGTAGTGTGTATGGCCTGCGTATACCAACCCAAATTAAAATTAGTACCCAGGTTATAATTCAACCCAAAATGGTTCATGACAATTTCCCGTTCAATTAGGTCTGCATTAAAGCTTTGAATTTCTCGTTTATAACCTAATTCCAGGTTTTGCAGTTTAAAAGGCTGCAATAATAGTTTAGCATCTATTACGGGTTGGGAATAGGACTCAGAACCAAAACTGGATTTATTCAAACCTAATACCCCTTTAAATAATGTTTTAGGAAACAACTTGTAATCCAACCCTGCAGAAAGCACATGGGAGCTCGCCTTATTATCTGTAATGGAATTTGAGGTTGTTCTAAAGTTATATGATAAGTTGGTACTTAACTTTGTGGATAATGGTGCTGTGGCGGTGGTATTGGTTGAAAAAGTAACATTTTTACCATTATCAAAAGTATACGCAAGGTGTTCTTCTAGAGTAGGGGTAAAGGATATGTTCAACTTATCTATAAATCCTAAAGCGTCTTTTTGGTCTTTGAAAACTTTTAAGGTTCCAAATGCAGCTTTGTAAGCTGGAATTATACGATCAGCAGCAAAAAGTGCATTGGCTTTACCTAGATTTCCATCAAAAGATGCACTGTCATTTTTTAAAATAGCATCGTAATTGGCGACACTCTTTTTTGGTGAGCCCGTATAAAGACCGTGCATAGCTTTTAAAGCATAAATCCAATTACGGTTCTTGTATTTGGTTTCTAATCCTTCTATTTCTGCTTTTGCCTTTACATATTTTTGGTTCCATATCAAGGCTTGAACATAACGGTCATACGTTTGCTCCTTTAACTTTTCATCATCAACTAACTCAACTTTTTGTTTGGCGGTCGTTGCTACAGTTAAAGCTTGTTTGTCATCTTCTGCTATATGTTCGGCAAGGGCAATTCCGTTTAGTGCGGTAATGGAATCTTTTTGAGAAGTAGCTAAACGCCTGTAAGTTAATTTTGCCTTTTCGGTACTTTTTGTAATTAAATAAAGGTTGGCAAGGTTAAGTAACGCATCTTTATCTTCGGGAAAATCAACAAATATTTCTTTTAAAAGCGTTTCTCCCTTTTTGTAATTCTGTTTGTTCACATAAGCATTGGCGTAGCCTAACCTCATATACTTTCTTGAAGTTTTAGCACTTGGGTTATCCGGTTGTATTTCTAAAGCCTTTTCTACCCATTGTAAAGCTTTTTCATATTTTTGGAGGTTACTCAGTGTATTGGCATATCCTAGAACGGCACCAAAGTTATCAGGATATTCTTTTACGAGTTGGGCATACAAAGGTTCTGCTTCTTTAAATTTTTTAGCCCAAAGGAAAGATTCGTTATAGTTTATTTGTATTTCAAAATCACCAGGATAATCTTCTAAAAGATTGGCGAACATTCCTGTAGATTTCTCAGGTTCTCCACTTAGACCAACTGCACGCCCATAACACAATAGAGCAGTTTTATTCGTTGGGTCATCTATAAGGTAGTCTTTAAAAAAAGTTTCCGCTTGCTCAAAATCCCCTTTTTCCAACAGGGTAAATCCGGGTTGAAGCGGACTTTGTGCTATTCCATAGAGCGATAATAACAGGAAGAAGCAGAATAATTTAAATTTAAACATTAAAGTAGGGTTTTTACCACAAAGATATAACGCCCTTAAAACTGATTTATTGGTGTTCAGTGGATAAATGTTGAGAAAACCTTTTTCAGGGTTGGATACAATAAAAGTTTCTCATTTACAGTTATTTAAAGTCCATTAATAATGCTTTTAGGTCTATTAATACCTATTATGTTATATATTGTACTACGAGCGAAAATTAACCTACAAAACTTTAAGATATGCCATTACAAATTACAGAAGCACGTGGAATATTCTGCATTCATGGAAACTTGAACAGTACTAATGCAACTATTCTTATTCGTCACATTGGTAGATATTTGGGGTCGGATAAGCAGATAGTGCTCAACTTGGAACGTTTAAAAGGGATGGATGCGAACGGAGCAAACGCATTGAGGCAGTTTTATGATTATGCCATAAATAAGAATAGGCAAATCACAATTTTAGGAAAGACCAATGAAAATGTGCTTTCATCTTTACAAAAGATAAATTCCACTTACATTCTTGGGGCTAATCAAGCCTAGTTTTCTTATATGTAAATTTTGTTTGATTGAAAAAGTCGTGGTTTGACTTCATAAAATCGACTCTTTTACGGTTGGTTGTTTATGAAAATATGGTAAACGGGCTTTTTCTCACCATTATCGTCCAAAAGGCCAAAATGACGCTGGCGGACTTTTCGCCACGGTAACCGGCCAACAACCGATGTAGGAATATTTCTGAAATCATAGAGTGTCCATATCATATGGGACAAGTTCTCTTTTTCTACTACGTTTTGAATCGTCTCCATATATTCCTTTTGCTTTTCGTCCGATCCAGTATAAGCGTTCCATATTCCGTCGTAGGAAGAATATCCATATTCTTGCAGTAGTAAAGGCTTATCGGCTATCTTGTCTTTTAAGGTTGTAAAGGCTTTTTCAAATTCTGGAGCTTCACGGTAATAGTGAAAAGAGACAATATCTAGCTTATCCTGTAAGTTTGTTGCCGCTTCCGGACTAGACCACCCTATAGTTATAGCATGATTTGGATCTATTTTGCGAATACGTTCCACAGTCTGTTCCAACCATGCCAATACCTGTTCTTTCCCTCTAGATTCAAAATCCAGATCGGGTTCGTTTTTGACGTCCCAGGCAATTATTGCTCTATGGTCTTTTAAAGCATCTACAACTTGCTCTACATGCCGGTTGGTCATTGTCCAATCATGAATACTGTAATTCCCATAGAAATCAAAAAGTGTAGGCATAATGTCCAATCCATTTTTCTCTGCTATATCTAAGGTGAGTCTTACCTTTTCTATTTTTTCTTGGTCCACATATTCTTTACCAAAGGATTCGTAAGGAATAAAGATTCGTAAGCTGTTTACACCCATTTTGGCCATGAGTTTAAAATCATGCTCGATAATAGAGTCGTTGAATTTTTTACCGAACATATCCCATGGAGTATCCTGTGGATAATAATTAATACCCTTAAAATGGAAGTTGTCTAGATTCTGAACCTGAGACTCTACGGCTTTGGGCTCTTCTGGTAAAGAGGTTTCCACCAACTGCCGTATTCTCCAAAAACCGTCTTCCAACAAAAGCATTACTTTGTAATCCGATAGCAGTTTTCGTTTGGTGACCAAGCTTTCATTATGATACACTTCTTCATAGGCTTCTACATTTTTATCCGTAAAAACTACAAGCTTTCCGTCTGTACTGTAAAATTCCAATTTAGGGTGATGTTCTAGCGTAGTGGTCTTTAAGGTAACCTTGTTTTTAAGGTTGAGGTCCGTGATTTTAAATAGCTCGGTACGCATACTATCCGTATAATAATCGGCTATGCCATAAGGCACATTGTTAGCATATGCTGCGTTGCGCACTTGCCAAGCACTCATGTAATCTCTCTCAATTTCACCTAGTGTCTGTTCTTCCATGGGCCTACCTTCGTTCATCGCAACCTCCCACTTTATTTTTGGTAAATAGCTAGCGGAAATATCCTCATGCAAATGAAGCATTGAGGTACGGTCCGCACCCGTATTCAAATACGTCCACGCGCTACTGATGCCGAAAAGAATTAAACCGTTAAGGGCTAAAAACGTTACCAGCAGAAAAATGCGATATAAAGTTCTGTTTATTTTCATTTTAGTTCTACTGATTTTGTTTTTGTTATTCCGGCCGTTTTTATCTTTAACTCATAATTTCCCGGAGGGAAGAAATCCGGTGACAGCTCAAATTTTCCTTCACCCTGTATTGATGTGGTCCTTAGTACATCCAATACTTTTCCATCCGAATTTTTGACCGTTAAGGACATTGGCATTCCATCCGGTACCAATTGATTCATGAAACTTTTTAGCGGCCCGATAATCAGGGTTCTGTAATTGTCCAAGAAGCGGATATCGTAATCGGTCACCGAAGCCTTAAAGGCAATTGTTACGGGTTTGCTCCTTGCTGCACCGGTAACAAAAGCTTCAACGGACCATGTGGCTTTATGTTCAGGATGCAACAATCTTGCTTCCGCCTTTCCATTCAGGGTCGTACCCTGAGCTTTAAGTTTTGCTCCTTTATCGTCCGTAATGATAAAGGAAACCAAAGTACCTTCACTGGTAACATTACCAAAGGTGTCCCTGATAATATCGGTTCTGAAAGTAATGACTTGGTTTCCATCTGCATATTCATGGTTTCGCTCATAGAAAATAGTAAAGTCTACCGGATTTGCAGGATAGATAATGGTTGTAAATTCTTTGGAGTCCGTTTCATTGCATGCTGCGGAAATGAGCATACGACCGGATTGCTCTGGTGACCGTACCTTGGTCCATGCCATGAGGTTTTTAGAACGTAAGACTTTTTCCGATTGAATGTCTTGAAACTGAACTTTACTCAAAATGGCGGTACTATCGTTTAGTGGATTGTCATATAAATCTGTGGCCACCATAACGAACATGGAGTAATCTTCAGGACCTGCCGTAAGGCTCCTTGGACCTAGATAAGATTCTAAAAATGTACCTCTTTTGGTGTTCACCTGAATGTTTAACTTCCCGCTCATTTTCTCTTGGGAATTGGAAATTAATGACCAATAGCAAATACCCGATTTTTCATAGAAATTTTTGGGGACGTCAAATTCTAGGGTATCATCAGTATACGAAGCGTTTAGAAGGGTAGTTCCCACAGCATTTCTAAAGACCAAATGCGGACTAACTTTTTCCGAAGCTTTAAATTTTAGGGAAAAAGGTTCTCCGGCGATAAAATTTTCTTTGTTTGTGAGCAGTTCAAAATGTGCATCTGCATCTTTTTTTACTTCTTCCGGTTCTTTTGAACACCCTAGAAATAGCATAATAACCAAAATACCAATATGTAGAAGGTGCGTTCTCATTTGGGATTCCCTATGTAACTGTTCAACTCAAATTTTAAATAGTCAAAACCATTTCCGGAATAAGGTTGGAGTTGGTCTTCCGCATGCGATGTATCTCTATCGGGAAAAAGTTTTTTACTGATTTCCGAGTTGGGACTTCCGTTTACGAAACAATTTTCTAGGCTGCTGTTTATAAGTTTTATATCCGTTAAACAAGCGGGTTCATACTCAAAATAACGCTTTCTTTGAATTCGTACTCCATCGGTCAAGAACTCGTGTTCCACCCACAAAAGGTCTTTGTTTTCACCATAATAGGAAATCAAAAGTTGAGGGATGGTCACTTCCTGTATGCCTGAATTAAACAGCGTCCCGCTAATTTTATCGCCTTCAAAAACCAACTCCTGTAGGCTTACCTGTTTGTATAGGTCTGTATTTGCAACATTACCTGCACATTGTAAATTGAATTTAGTGGGTTGCTCTTCAAACGTCATAGGGGTAAACTGGTCAGGATTGAATGTAGGGGGTAAAGTATCCTTTGTAGATGACCATGCGATACCTTCAAAATCTATCCTAAACGTAGTAGTTTCTTTAGGCATTAACTTATGTTTGGCTACGTCCTTGGCGTTGTACGTAGCCAATTCTTTGTTCAAGTCATTGTATAAAGTTCCTTTTATAACCACATCTGCAGGTACATGGTCTACATTTTGCAATTCGCCTATAATGCTATAACTCCCTTGGTACTGCACTAGTTTGGCTTTGAGCACCTCAAGAACTGGTTGTTTCAATACATCTTCATGATGCGTTTGCTGGGTAGTTATTTTTCTCCTACCATGATTAAAGAAGGTAGTGTTGTTAGAAGTAAACAATTGGTCCGGAGGCAAATCATTATCCAATGAAGAGGGTTCTATATACCACTTGCCTTTCTGTTTTATAAGACTGTGGTAATAGTCTTTGTTTATACTTTCCAAAGGGGTAATCCATCTTGTAGCCGCTTTTACTCGTGCACTGGTATCGTTTTCCTGTAAAAATTCAATACCTAATGAATCCAATTTGGCGTAAGAGCTAAGAATGCCATCTGTAACGGAAACCTCTAGCATGTATTGCGCAATGGTTTTTCCGCTATCGGGATTCAGAAATGAATGAGCTTTATTGAACTCTTTAAAATCCAAGGCATCATAATAGGCTTCCACAACATTGGTAGGAGCTATTTGGTCTACATTTTTGATATAGAATAGGTAGATACCGTACCCAAGCACGATTAATAATATGAAGGCCCAAATGTGATTTATAACCACTAGTTTCTTTGGAAAATTTTTGTGCTCAATGGCATACTTCATAAATTCTCCTTGAGGCAAAGCTTTTGCTTTTAACGCCCTGATCCATATCCATTGAATATTAATCACAAAAGCAATCAGTACAGTTAAAATGGGAATGATGCCCCACATAACCTTTAACGCCACGTGCACATCTTCCTTGGGCATGATAGTTGGGAAGGGCGGAACGTTCAGCTTTTCCCAGACCATAATACCGTTTTCCAATTGTTGCAGTCGTTGCCATCCGCAGAAATAGAGAATGGGATCATAGAATTTATCGTTGGAAAAAATGTATTTCAGGTTGTATTTTTCGGGTACGGTCAAAAATTGCTGTAATGAACCAATACCTTCTACGCCCCTAAATTTTGAATTTTCAAGACGTTCAATAGCTCTTGTGGTCAACTCGGGTAAACGCCGTGCAGAATGGTAATTTCCGTCTACGGTCATAGCTCTGGTCTGCGCAGATAACCATGCCATTTGATCTCCGAATCCCAAGGGTAGATAGCGCCAATGGTCATGTGAATCCTGACTCAAGAAATTAACAATAGGCTGCATCTTTATTTTCTGGGGTTGCGATGGTCTAAAATAACCCAAGCTCATAGTGAAAATAACCATGAACAAGATACCGCCCATAATGACGCCACCAAGAATACGGTGGTAAACGCGTCCCCAATTTTCTTGAATACGGTCTTTTAGGTCTCCTTCAACCATACGGTAGGCAAACTCCCCAAAAAGGGGCAATGCCATTATGGTCGCCCAGAGTGTAAAACGGTCCAATGTCAAAATATTAAAAGCAGTTTCACCCAACAGTATTAGGGGAAGAGGTGTTGTTCCTCCCGTTCCCAAGAGTGTAAGTGCGGAAAAGGATAAACCAAAAAAGATGTATCGCCTGCTGTAATATCTATAGAATAGAAAAGGTAGGATAAACGTTAAAATCCCCCAAGGGATAACAAAAAACACGAGTCCGGATGAAGTAACCTCAAGAAAATTATCACGGGAACCATGTGGTATGGGTACTTGGGTAATCGGGTTTTTCTTTGAATTTATCCAGTAGGGCAGGATACAGGTAACGATAAGTACTAAGGAGGAAAATCCAAAAATAACTATTCTCCAAAAGCACTTTTTAAATTGTTTGAAAAAGACCCAAAAACGAACTTCCTTAAAACTATTTACCTGATCTCTGGCAGAATCCATTACAGCCATCCCCAGAAGCGGGAATATGAAAAAAACCATACCGAATATTGGAGTAACATGATGAGAAGTTACGGTTACCGCAATTAACGACAGACTGGTGGCTATGTATCTGGATTTTCCGGTTTTTACCCATAGATATATCTCTGGTAAGGAGTGTAGAAGCACCGATAAACCAACGATACTGGGCAATTGACCAAAAATATGAAGTGTTTCCACAAACGTAGAAGAAAATACGGCTAGAAGCGCTGTGTACCCGGCAATTTTCCTGTCTCCGGTCATGAGAAGCCCAAACCTATAGGCGCCGGTAATAAAAAGGATAATGCCAACCAATGCTACGCTGAACATTCCAAATTTGAGTCCGCCAATATAAGATAAGATTCCAATAGACTGATGTACGAGTGGAGGATAGGCCTGTACCGTAAAACCTGTATACCAACGGTAATCCCAAGGTTCAAACCAACTATTGGCATAATGGTCCGCAAAAAATAGATGAATCAAAGCATCATAGGTAGTCTCAAGGGTAAAGAAGATACTAGACCCGTGAAAAGCGATACCTATGACCAGTGCTAAGATTAATAAAACATTGGTGCGTTGCATTCCTGAATAATTGTCAGAAAATATAACATTATAATGCTATTAATATTGTATTTCGTCGATGGTATTGCTTGTCTATTGCTTTAAGCCATTCATCTACGGTTAAGTGTAGATGGACTTTTATAGGTCTAAATTAAGGTAGATTGACTGAAATTTGTTTTAAAAAAAACGGCCTATCTAAAGCCATTAAAGAACTGTTTTAGTTTCTAATTATTGATTTTAAAGGGTTCTATAACAGACGTTAGAGGGCATCCTAGGAATAAATCATTAATACTCTAATGAAATATGAAGGTTCTGCTTTTGCATGTACATTTTATCGATAAAATGCCGATTAGTTCTATGAAATGCTACATTTTATCGATTATAAGTTTAATCCTACAATAATCTTATAAAATTCCGTTTAGGTATCAAGCTTATATTTTGAACAAAATATTGCTGCTACATATTTGAATCCCAGATAGCTATATATTTTAAATACTAAAAATGTTCAAGAAAGCACATAATAAAATAAATACAGCATAAACTAAGACCACACCAACTATGACCGCCATTAAGTTAATGTTTAAGAAAGTTTCTCAGGAACAATTGTTCATGGGAAGCGTGCTTTTGGTCAATGGGGGAAACTACTTGTATAACCTTTTATTAGGTAGGCTATTAGGGCCGGCTGCATTTTCAGAAGCGGCACTTCTTGTCACCTTATTATTGGTACTATCCTTTATGGGAATGACCTTTCAACTGGCAACGGCAAAATTCGCGGTTATATTCTCTAGTAAGGAATGGGACATTTTTAAGAATATAACCTATCGTCAAGCTAGTGTAGTTGGTCTCATCATTGGAGTACTCATTCTTATTTTTTCTAAACAATTACAAGCACTTTTCAATACGGAAAGTCATTGGATGTTTATCATATTTGGTCTAGGTATACCTATTTACTTTTTTATGAGTGTAAATAGAGGAGCATACCAGGGCAGACAGGAATTTGGAAAACTGTCGATCACCTACCAGACGGAGATGTGGAGTAGGTTGGTGCTTACGATGCTTTTACTTTTTCTATTGGATATAGAACCGGGAACATTGGTGGCATTGGGCATTTTCCTTTCTTTTCTTTTTGGACTTTTTCCATCGGATAGCACATCAATATCCTTTAGGGAAATTAGAAAGCTTGATGGAGAAAACACAAAACGGGTTTCTCAGTTTATTTGGTTGACCGCCTGTTATGAGTTTACGCAAATCATAATCAATAATAGCGATGTGCTTTTGGTAAAGCATTACTTTGAACCTATGGAAGCCGGTCTTTACGCTTCATTGGCCTTAATTGGAAGGGTAGTGTATTTTGTAGCATGGATGTTCGTCATGTTATTGCTTCCGGTAGTGGTGCAAAAACAAAAAGATGGCGAGCCAACAGCTCCCGTTTTATTTAAATATGTATCCTACATCGGGTTACTTTCAGCAGGCATTGTTGTAGTATGTTATTTGTTCCCTGAATTGATAATAACATTAATGTTCGGCGATTCCTATATAGCCATGTCCAGTTTATTATGGCAATATGCTTTGGCAACATCGCTCTTTGCCATCTCCAATATTTTCGCATATTATTTTTTATCCTTAGATCATTATGTGCCGGTTATATTATCCGGTGTATTGGGTCTTTCGCAAATAGTATTGGTGGTATTGTATCATGATACTTTAGAAAGTGTGGTGTATATGCAACTCATAGCCATGAGTATATTATTGGTAGTCCAGTTGATGTATTTTTCAAATAAAGAAGTAAGAAAGAAAAGTATATCCGAAAGTTGAAAAAATTGAAATCCAGAAATGTAATTAAATAGTCCCAAATCTATCAAATCTATAGCATGAAACTAGCCATTGTAACCGCATATCCGCCCAGTAAGGTAACCTTAACGGAGTACGGATATTATCTTGTAAAGCATTTTAGATTACAAGAAGAAGTAACTGAAATCATTTTAATGACGGATAAGACCGAAGCTCCAAAAGACCTATCTTTTGAAGGAGAAGGCTGTAAGATAACCGTTTCAGAATGCTGGGAGTTCAATAGCTATTCTAATTTACTTACCGTAAACAAAGCTATTAAAACCCATAAGCCAGATGCCGTACTTTATAATTTACAGTTCCTGAAATTTGGTGATAAAAAAATACCTGCAGCTTTAGGATTAATGCTGCCTTATGCAACCAAATTTAAAGGAATTCCTACTATATCATTATTGCACAATATTTTAGAGCAGGTAGATTTGGATAGTGCCGGTTTTACCAAAAGCAAAATATTACAGAGCATATATGGTTTTATAGGTACGACCTTGACCAAGTTTGTTCTTGCATCGGATATTTTGGCCGTGACCATCAGCAAATACGTAACCATCCTTGAGAAGAAATATAAAGCAAAAAATATAGCATTAATTCCTCACGGCTCTTTTGAAACTCCACCAGAACCGGATTTTAATCTTCCAGCTGGACCAAAACAGGTGATGGCTTTCGGGAAGTTCGGGACCTACAAAAAGGTTGAGGTGCTTATTGAGGCAATAGAGGTAATTCGTAATAGGAGCAATGAAGATATAGAAATTGTAATTGCCGGAACGGATAGTCCTAATACACCAGGCTACCTTAAGAAGATGGAAGAAATATACAGCCATGTACCGCAAATACGATTTACAGGCTATGTAGCCGAAGAGGACGTGCCCGTTATTTTTGGAGAAAGTGCGGTAGTGGTCTTCCCATATACCTCTACCACAGGTAGTTCGGGTGTATTGCACCAAGCAGGAAGCTACGGAAAAGCAGTTGCCCTTCCTGATTTGGGAGACTTGAGCGTACTAGTTAAGGAAGAAGGGTATAGGGGCGAGTTCTTTTTACCCGAGGACAAAAATTCATTAGCGGACGCCATAGAAAAAATACTCACGGATGATGCCTATAGAACGGAGTTGGCCCAAACCAATTATGCGGCTGCATGTTCATTGCCTATGAGTACCATTACCCAAATGTATCTGGATTATTTTAAGGCTATTCAGGTTCAAAAATCCAAAGGGCAGATTATAGACGTTAACGCCATTGGACTAACCCACGAAAAAGTAAAAGCATAAAAAAAGGTTCCCACTTCTTAATAAAATATACCACCATGAAAATATTAACCATAGACGACCAGCAATTGATTTTGCTTTCAGTTGAAAAGAGACTATTAGAATTAGGCTATGAGGTTAAAACGGCCAGTTCTGGAGAGCAGGGCATAGAAGTATTTGATAGTTTTCAGCCAGATTTAGTTTTGGTAGATATAAATATGCCGGGCATGTCAGGCCTTAGGGTAGTTGAACATATAAGGGTTGAAAAGAAATCCGAAACACCTATTCTGATCATGTCAGGTAATACCGATGAAAAAATCATTGTAGATGGTTTTGATTTAGGAATTAACGATTACATGAAAAAGCCTGTGAGCCTAGACGAAATGGCGGCACGTATAAAACGAATTATCGGAGCACCTGATATTCAGAAAGAAACGGTAGCGAGTGATAATGCACGTATGCTTCAAAAGAATTGCGTGGGTGTAATAATTCCTTGCTATAATGAAGAAGACCGTTTGTCCGGTCCTGAATTTAAGGAATTTGCACACAAGAATTTGGGCTACCATTTATGCTTTGTAAATGATGGAAGTACAGACAGAACTTTAGAAGTACTGCATGAACTACGCAAAGGGCATGAATCCAATATAAGTGTTTATGATTGTGAAAAGAACGGTGGTAAGGCAGAAGCGGTACGACAGGGAATCTTGCACATGATAAAAGATGAGCAGTTAGATTATCTAGGATATTTAGATGCTGATCTTTCAACTGATTTTAGGGATTTTGATGATTTAGTAAAAACCATTGAAAACTCGGATTTTAAAATTGTAAGTGGTTCCAGAATCAGTAGAATGGGGGCGAACATCACCAAGGAGTCGGCTCGTAAAATTATAAGCATGACCATCAATATGATCATACAGACTATTCTTGGTATGCCATTTAAGGACACCCAATGTGGAGCCAAAATAATGGACCGTGAGATAGCTTCTACCATGTTCAACAAAAAATTTATTACCAAATGGCTTTTTGATGTGGAGATTTTTATGCGTATGAGAAAACACTATGGTAAAGAAGAAGCAAAACGCGTTATTTGTGAGCAACCATTAAAACGATGGATTCATGCAGACGGTTCTAAACTTTCTATGAAGGATTCAGTTAAAATTGTTGGGCAACTCGCCAAGATTGCTGTATCGTACAGATAATTTAATATATTCCTTAAATAGTTGACAGTTCAAAATTTTAATTCATGGGGCTATGAATTAAAGGTTTGAGCTGTTTTTTTATGCCCCAAAGCTAAAGTATTCTTAATTTTTTGTTCATTTCAAAGCAAGTGCTTAGTTTTGTGTTATAGTTTAGAAATAATGGCTAGAAAAAAACAATATAACGAAAATGAAGTAATTGAAAAGGCCACTGCTCTTTTTTGGAGAAATGGTTATGAGGCTACTACGGTTCGTATGCTTGAAAAGGAAATGGGGATCAACCAATTTTCTATTTATTCTAGCTTTGGGAATAAGCAAGGGGTTTTTGTTGAAAGCATTAATGCCTACCGGAAACGTGTACGCGTCATAACGGATAAACTTTCTAAGTCTAATAATGGTAAGGAAGGTATTAAGCAATATTTTTATGATTTCTTGGAGTTTGCAAAGGAAGATGGGAAGAATAAGGGATGTTTGGTAACCAATACCGTAAATGAAATTAACGCAGATGCAGACCCAGTAATTATGGAACAGTTAATAGAATTTGCCAATAGCATCAAGCAACTATTTGTAGATAATCTTTTGCAAGAGGAAGGAAAAACTCAAGAAGAAGCTATTAGGCAGTCAAATTATTTAATGAATAGTTTGTTGGGTTTGTCAGTTTCATCAAAAGTTTTCGACCAAAACCAAATCAATGATACGATTGAAATAACGTTTTTAAATATTTAAAAATTTTTTAACCCTAAACTAAGCATTTGCTTAGAAATATAAATAAATTAAAATTAGAACTATGAGTACATTAACGATTCACACTTTAGAAACCGCACCGGAAGATAGCAAGCCATTATTGGAAAAATCAATAAAGGCGTATGGTAATATACCTAATCTACATGGCGTATTGGCCTCGGCACCTGGTCTTTTGGAAGCATACCAATCTATACACGAGCTTTTTGTAAACTCTTCATTTGATAATGATGAACTTACAGTAGTATGGCAAACCATTAACGTGGAGCACGAATGTCATTATTGTGTACCGGCACATACCGCAATCGCAAAAATGATGAAGGTAGATGATGCTATTACGGAAGCATTAAGAAACGGAACTCAATTGCCATCTGAAAAGTTACAGGTACTTCATGAGACTACCCTTAAAATTGTTCGCAACAGAGGGTATATTGAGCCTAAAGATGTTAAAGCATTTTATGCAGCGGGTTATGAAGAAAGACAATTGTTGGAAATCATTTTGGGACTTTCTCAAAAAGTAATCAGTAACTATGTGAACCACATTGCAGAAACTCCAGTTGACGCTGCGTTCGAGAAATTTGCTTGGAAAAAGGAAAACGAAGTTGCCTAATGTTGTAAGCTAATGAAGCTTGATGGCAATATATAAACCTTCCGTTTTATGCGGGAGGTTTATTTTTTCATTTATAAATAAGGATTGAGCACACAATGCTTATCAATTTTTTCGCATAGATGGCCTATTCATCAACTTAAAAAAAAGTACTATGATAAAGTTAACCGTAATGTACCCGAACAGTAAAGATTTAGAGTTCGATAAAGAATATTACACAACAAAACACAGTCAATTATTGGAAGACTTAATGGGGGATGCCATTAAGGGGTCGGATATTAATTTTGGACTTACCGGAGCAACCCCTTCGGATCAAGCGCCATACGCGGTTATTGCGAATTTACTTTTTGATTCGTTAGAATCCTTCCAAGAATCGTTCGGTTCCAATGCAGAAAAGATTTTAAGCGATTTACCTAAATTTTACAAATGCTAAACCTCAAGTTCAAATTAGTAAGGTTGTATAGGCAAAATCGTCTTAGATAGAGAGTTTGCCAAACGAGTTCGGCAAATTATTTATTGGTTAAAAATGATATGATATAAATTATGGCAGAAAAGATAAAGATAGATTTGGTTTCGGATGTGGTTTGTCCTTGGTGTGTAATTGGTTACAAGCGTTTAGAACGTGCTATTTCCGAGTTGGGTGTTGAGGATAAAATCGAGTTGGAATGGCAACCCTTCGAATTAAACCCGAATATGCCGGCAGAAGGACAAAATGTTCAAGAACATATTGCCGAAAAATATGGTTCATCTCTTGAGGAACAAAAATTGTCTCAGGAACGTATGACGGAATTTGGTGAAGATTTAGGTTTTACATTCGATTATTTTGATGAAATGAGAATGGCCAATACCCGAGATGCACATGTTCTGTTGGAATACGCCCATGAAAAAGGAAAGCAGACCGAATTGAAAATGCGATTGGTTACGTCATTTTTTAGCGAAAGAAAGAATGTGTCCGATAGAGAAGTTCTAGCTCAAGAATTGAAAGCCGTTGGCTTAAATGTGGAAGAAGCAATGTCCCGTTTAGATGATGATACTGCCCGTTATGAGGTAGCTTCCAAGGGACAGTATTGGCAGGGGCTTGGCGTATCTTCCGTGCCAACTTTTGTTTTTGATAAAAAGAGCGCACTTACAGGTGCACAACCCGTAGAAACGTTTAAGAAGGTACTTGCAGACCTTATAGAGAAATAGACCGGAACCTGGTATATAAAATTATGAGTTACTCATAAACGAATACCTGTTTGGTATTAAAGCCATAAACTAATTTTAGTTTATGGCTTTTTTTAGTGAGCTATTTAAAGAAATAGGGTTGGAGAAATGAATTTCTTATTCTATTTTCGGACTTGCGGTAAAATATGCTGTACTGTCTTTAGGCGGATCAATGGGCAATAAAATGCCTTTTGAATATAAGATTCCCTAGAGTGTTCAGTTCAAAAACTAATCTGCTTTATTAATTAACCTATGTCAATGAAAATACATTCACTCTCCAGAACACGTTTTTTAGTATCAAAGTGCATCATTATGTTGGCACTGCTTGTATTTTTTACAGTATCAAGCTGTAATGTGTCAAAAACCGGTACGGACAATTCAAATAGCGCATCAGAACCGGTAGCAACAGAAGTATCAACTGTAGACTCAAATACCGCCCAAACTAATAACACTACAATATCTAGTGGAATTTACCGGCAATGGCACACAGTAGAAATAGATTTTGAAGGTCCTGAAACTTCGGAGGATGCAGAAAACAATCCGTTTTTAAATTATCGTCTAGAGGTGGTTTTTACAAATGTACAGACCAGTTATAAAATTAGAGGGTTTTATGCGGCAGATGGGAATGCTTCGGAGACTAGCGCAAAAAAAGGAAATATTTGGAGGGTACGTTTTTCACCGGATTTGCTGGGAGATTGGAGCTATTCCGCAAAATTGTACCACAAAGACAGCATCGCCATTCAGGAAAACGTGTCAGAAGCAAAAGAGGTGTCTATTTCAAATGCCAAAGGCATTTTTAAAGTAATTGAATCCGATAAAGAAGGGGTGGATTTCAGGGCAAATGGGAGGCTTGTGGTCTCAAAGGGCTATTACAAATTTAAAAATACGGACACCTATTGGTTAAAAGTAGGGGCCAACAGCCCAGAAAATTTGCTGGGTTATGTAGATTTTGATGGTACGTATCGGATAGCTTCTTCAAACGATGAAGGAGAGGCGAGCACTACAGATGAAATACATTCCTATCTATCTCACATAACTGATTGGAAAGCGGGAGACCCAACGTGGAAGGACGGTAAAGGAAAAGCTTTGATTGGGGCGTTAAATTACCTTGCAGATACAGGAATGAATACCGTTTATTTCTTAACCATGAATATCCTTGGTGATGGAAAAGACGTATGGCCATATACAAAACCGGAGGAGCTTAGCCGTTTTGATGTGAGCAAACTGGAGCAATGGGAAATTGTTTTTCACCATATGCAATCAAAGGGGTTGATGCTTCACGTTGTACTACAAGAAACAGAGAATGAAACGCTATTGGATAATGGAGAAACCGGGCCAATGCGAAAGCTTTATTTAAGCGAGTTGATAGCCCGTTTTGGCCACCATTTGGGCCTTACTTGGAACTTGGGAGAAGAAAATGGACCTGCGGAATGGTCGCCTTTGGGCCAGAACGATGCGCAAAGAAAAGCTATGGCCAAGTTTATTAAGGAGACAGACCCTTACAATCATCCGCTGTTGTTACATACGCATGCTCATGCCCCTTTGAGAAGCGAAATTCTAGACTCTATTGTGGGCTATAGATATGTAGATGGGCTCTCATTACAGCAAGACGAAAGAAAGCATGCTGCTAACGTTGTTGAAGAATGGAGGAAGAAATCTAAGGAAACGGGCCATGAATGGATGATTACCATGGATGAGATAGGGAAATGGTTTCAGGGTGCTGTTTTGGATAGTGAAGATCCAACCCATGAAACTTTACGAAAATACGTGCTTTGGGGAAGTTTACTTTCTGGTGGAGCGGGAGTGGAGTGGTACTTTGGAGCCAAGCATCTGCACAACGATCTTACTTCAGAAGATTGGCGCCAGCGGGATAGACTTTGGAAAATATCAAATCATGCACGTTCGTTCTTTCAAGAAAACCTGCCGTATTGGAACATGCAGCCACAGCACGATTTGGTCAATATAGATGAGGCGTATTGTTTCAGGGAAAAAGGTAAGGTCTATGCGGCATTCCTTCCCCAAGTAAAAGAGGCTACAATCAACCTTTCTGAGGAATCAGGAGAGTTTGAGGTTTTTTGGTTTGACCCTTTAAATGGAGGAGAACTTCAAAAAGGCTCTATCCCGATCGTTGCCGGAGGTGCTGTTAGAGCTCTCGGAAACCCGCCGGCTACCTCCGGGTTAGCACATGAAGACTGGGTGGCTCTTTTAAAGAAGATGTAACCGTCCGGCCAGTCTGGTTTTAATTTTAGTAATGGAGGCTTAATTAGCTGTTGGCATATTCAAGGAAGTGGGAAGCTCAAAAACCTCTAAATTAAAATAGGGCAATGCGGCCAAGAGGTGGTCAAAAATATCGGCCATAATATATTCATAATTTTCCCAGCGCTTATCCGCACTAAAAGCATATATTTCCAAAGGAATACCTTGTGCTGTTGGTGCTAGTTGGCGTACCATTAAGGTCATACCCTTATTTACGGCAGAATGGTTTTGAAGATAATCGTTTACGTATTTTCGGAATACACCAATATTGGTCAGGTTCCTGCCGTTAATAGCTAGATTTTTATCTATTTTATTGGTGGTATTGTATGAGTTGATTTGCTCATTCTGATTGATAAGATAAGGCTGTATAAGCTGAATTTTTTCAAGTGATTCCATATCCTCATCGGTTAGAAAACGTATGCTTTTTTGACTGATGATCAAAGCTCTTTTAATGCGTCTTCCACCCGAAACTTCCATACCTCTCCAGTTTTTAAAAGAATCGGAAATTAGGGAATAGGTAGGAATGGTGGTAATGGTCTTATCAAAATTCTGGACTTTTACGGTGGCCAAGGTAATTTCTATAACGTCGCCATCTGCACCAAATTTTTCAAAGGTAATCCAGTCGCCAATACGCACCATATCGTTTATACTAACCTGTATACTGGCAACCAGACCTAAAATGGAATCTTTGAATATGAGAAGAATAACGGCCGAACCTGCACCAAGCGCCGTGAAAAACTTCCAGATGAGAACATCTGTGATTATGGCAAATATGGTTAGGATACCAATGAACCAGGCAAAAATCATAAAAACTTGAATGTAACTGTCCATTGGTTTATCTCTAAACCTAGGCTTGGTCTTTAAGTAATCATTGGTACTTGTAAAGAGACTTTTGACTATTAAAATCGTTAGGACAACAAATAAAATCTGTAGCAATTTAAGCGCCAGTTGGCCTGCATAGTCAAAATGAAAAAATGCAAAAGGAATAAACTCGAACAGAATTAGCAAAGGAATTATGTGGGCTACGTAACGAGGTACTTTATTGATAACAAGAAAGTTGTCAAAGTTGGTTTTTGACTTTCGGGCAAACCTTAAAGAGATGTAGCGCAAAACGCGCCAAATAATTAGGTCTAAGAACCAGGCTAGGATAAGTGCCGCCACCAGTACTATTCCTAAATTTAGGTATGATGCTAGGCTGTCGCTCATTCCTGTTTTTAATAGGTAATCGTATAGTAATCTGTGTAAACCTTCTTCCATGGATTTTATGCTCTTTATTGCCGGTGCAAAATTACATCAAAGAAGGAATAAAGAACGGATAAAAGGGGAATAATTGATGGGTTTAGAAAAGTGATAGACAGATGTAAATCTGCTCTTATAAGGTAGTTTAACAGACGTGTTCTACCTATCATTTAATGCGAGTACGGGTATATTTTCAAAATAGCCTAATTTGCCCAATGTATGTTTTCCAAAACCTAGCCTCTCCCAAAACGTTCGTTTTTTATTAACGTAACTTACCATGTTACTTTTTCTAATTTTAACGAAACAGTTTAATGCAATATCCATTTTTGCATTATGTACTATGTTGAAGCCAAGGTCTATATCTTCAAAATATTTGATAAGCATTATTTTATTCTCTTTTTGCTTAGGATTTAAAGTAGCATCGCTTTCTAAACTGAGTACTTGAATACTGGATTTGTTCAATTTTGCTATTTCAGCCAATTGCTTAACATCAAAAAAATTGAAATCGGTTTTAAAGTCCGTAGCAAGAACGATTTCTTTTGGATGATTAAAGATTGCATTTCTAGGTACTACTAAAACAGGACATTTTCTAACGCTTTCTATTACAGAGAGTGTGGTTTTTCCGTATTTTCCAGTTCGCTTGTTTGTCATGCCTTTGGCCCCCATGATGACCATGTTTATATGCAGAGATTTAATAATATCATCTATGGCATCTAATAGCAGTGTGGAACGAGAAAGAACATGAAAGGCATGTTTGGGGTTTTTATCCTCAAAAGTCAAGTGAGTTAAAATATCTCCTAAACCTTGTTTTGAACGTTTTTCGGATAGCTTATTAAAAGCATCGTCCGGGTCTAGACGGTTGAGGCTATCAAGGCCATACCTATCTTGGGAATAGATGTTGAGAATATAAAAATCGCATTTTTCATGCTCATATAGTTTTATGGCATATTCAATTGCGTTCAAAGAATTTTTTGAAAAATCTGTTGGTAATAGAAGCTTTTTCCCCATGATCATAAATTTTTAATTGTTTTCCTCAATCCAAGATGAGTAGGTATTGGATCTCACAAACTTCTGTTTACGGTATTTAGATGTACTAAGACCTTATGGTTTTCATAGATTAGTATGAAGTATGGGGAACAAGTACATTCTTTTCTATGATACCTAAAGAATTATAAGCAAAGAGCGTGCCTTTATATGTTATTTTTGCTTTAAACAATTGATTATAAGTAAATTATATTATTTTCTTAACGAATAATCATATAACCGAGTGAGGAAAATTTACCCGGTTGATCCATTATAGGCCAATGGATAGTTGGCAATATTTTGTAGCCCATGTTTTTTGAAGATTAAAGAAACATGTTATGGTTTGAAGTCGTTTAAAAAATTAAGCCCTAAAATTTTTCGTTTTAGGGCTTAATAGTAAATATGCTATTGTGGTAAAAGCCGAATATAGCGTATATATCCAGTACCCTCTATTTTTGATTTTAAGTTGTCCGAAGTCAAATTGAACAGAACGTCATCTTTATAATACTCTTGGTCTTCAACTGCAGATTCAAACCGTATTTTAAAACCCTTGTCAATTTTGTCTTTAGGTATTTCTAAGATAGCCATCTTGCGTTGGCCGCCGGTAATAGTTTCACCAACTATGGCGTCTATATCTGGCCGTTTTATACCGTAAAGTTGCTTCCACCATTCTTCAACATCTCTATACCACTCCTTATCGTTTCCTTGTACGTAAAGGGTCTTTATATACTCTTCTTGGTTGTTCAGCAAAGAAACTACAAGATAGGCACCTTCACCCGTGTAATTCGTAAGCTGAATTAAACATTTATAGTTAGCGGCTTCAACGGGTTTGGTAAAACTTACCAAGCTTACGAGGCATAAAGTAAGAAGGGTTATGACTTTATAAATCGTTTTCAATTGGCTTCGTTTTGTACAAATGATTCTATTATTGTTTCAATTTCTTTCTTCTTGGTGATATCATCATCAAACAGATATTTGTAAAGTACTTTATTGTCTACTTTTTCCGCTAGATGTAAATCTTTTTTTCGGTTAAATACATCATCCCATTTGGAGCGAACTATATCCCATTTTTTGTCGTGGTCTTGCCACCACTGGGCTGCAGCACTACAGCGGGAATCGTCTACTTTTACATAAGTGTTGTATCCTTTTTCTTTTGCTATAAGTACGTCTTCCGCGCCTTCTTTGCGTAATATTTTGTCATTATCCTGATCGTGCAACCAACCGTAGGAAGTAATTTCATGCCGGTTGCCCCGCATGGTCAGGTTGTAATCTCCTCTAGTAGTATATTCTCTACGCGGCAGTGGAGCGGGAGTGGTGTTTTCCCAATAACTTTTACCGTCAACATGCACCCATGTGGCCGTGCCCTCATATCTGGGGCTGTCATCTACTTGATAGACTTTTTGTGTCCATTGCCCTTTAACATCTTTATTGGTTTTGCTATCGTATTTCCAATTATTGCCGGCATTATAGAGATAGAAATCTGTATTCTCAAATAACCAATCTTGGCGCCAATGCTTTATGATCATGGGTTCGGCAGGGTTTCCTACTTGTAAGATATGCTGAATAGAAATTTTATTGGGTTTATCCGTAACCAATTGGGCCCATTCCAGTCCTTTATCCACTTTTGTTTTAGAGGGCTTGTAGAGCGAGTCGTTGCTGTAATTAAAGGTTTCCGCAAAATTAAAGGTTACTTCATAGCAGCCACACATCTTTTTTATGGCTTCTATATCTTGATTTTTTTTGTCTTTCTGGGCGTTACTCTGGTAACTCATCGATAGACAAACTAGGAATAAAAAAAGGAGTTTTTTCATTTTAAATATAGGTTTAATAGGGTCAATTGTTTCCGGAGCAAAAATATAAAATTTATTTAGACTGATTAAAAATAAAATATATATTTGCAATCTATTAAGAATCATTCTAAACAATTTTTATGTCCGTTCGCGTTTTGTCCCTAGTATTTTCAGTAATCTTACTGTGGTCAGTAAATGCCCAAGAAAAACGCGATTCCACAGGAACAACGGAGCTTGAAGAAGTTGTTGTAACAGGACAGTATAATGAGCAGAGTGTAGATAGGTCCGTCTTTCAAGTAAAAGTCATTTCACGTGCGGTAATAGATAATTTAGCTGCCAATAACTTGGCAGATGTACTCAACCAGACATTGAACATAAACATTGTGCCGAATGCGTCTACCGGAAAAAGTGGGGTACAGTTATTTGGACTGGATTCTCAATACTTTAAGATTTTAATAGACAATGTTCCGCTAATTAATGATGAGGGGCTGGGCAACAATACGGACTTAACGCAATTAAACTTAGATGATGTTGAGCAAGTTGAGATTGTTGAAGGCTCTATGGGGGTTCAATATGGTGCCAATGCCGTATCTGGGATTATCAACATTATTACAAAAAAATCTTCAGCATACAAGTGGCAAATAACACCTTATGTACAAGAAGAAACTATTGGTAAGGAATATGGTTTTTTTGATGAAGGACGCCATATTCAATCGTTAAAAGTAGGACATAATATTTCTCCCAAATGGTATGTGAACGGTACGTATACGCGAAATGATTTTGCAGGTCATTTAGGTACACGGAAAGGGCAGTTTTATGAGTTTAACGATGGTAAACGTGGTTATGAGTGGTTGCCCAAATTGCAAAATAATGCCAAGGCACTTTTACGGTATACCGGCGGAAAGTTGAAAGCCTTTTATAGGTTTGAGTATTTTGACGAAGAAGTGTCCCGATACGATTCATTGGTACGTACTAATTTGAATTCTGCGACTCAAACGACCAACCCAACGGCATCCGATGAAATTTTTAATTCGGAACGTTTCAATCATCATTTAAATTTATCCGGAAATCTTGGCCAGACGGTAAATTATGATGCGTCTTTCTCTTATCAGCAGCAAAAACGGGATGTTGAAACCTATAATTATAGAATTAGGGCAGAGGAAAAATTTGATCAAGAAGGGTTTGAATATGAGTCTAGAAAGGGATTTTATTCAAGGGGTACACTTAATAACCTTTTTACAAACGATTGGTCAGGTTACCAGCTAGGGTACGAGCTAAGTGTTATAGATGGATATTCTTCTTCTTTGGCAGGAGATTTTGAGACAGATCATATTAAACGACGGTTGGAGTCGTATGATGTATTTGCTTCGGCTGAGTACGCTTTAAGCAAAAAACTGTCCGTTAGACCAGGAGTGCGAGCACTTTTTTCGTCAAAATTTAATCCTCAAGCAGCACTTTCTTTGAGTTCTAGGTATCTTTTTGAAAACGGATATCAGTTGCGAGCCGTATTGGGAACTTCGCCCAGAAGCCCTAATTACGATGAGTTGTTTACTTATTTTGTAGATATCAATCATGACCTAAGGGGTAATGAAGCGCTTGATCCAGAAAGAGGGTATTCGGCATTTTTACATTTAAAAAAGGAGTTTTGGGCAGAGGATAGCTCATGGTCCTTGAAAAGCAAATTATCTACTTGGTTCTTGTCAGTTGATGATAGAATTGAGTTGACTATAGTTAATACCAATCCGTTAGCCTTTCAATATAGCAACATAGACAGCTATAAAACCTGGGGGCTTTCACTTACCAATGCTTTATCTTATAATAACGTACAATTAAGTGGTGGAGTGTCATTTTCCGGCCAGTCCAAGACACTGGAAAGTCAGACGGAATTTAATGATGATTACCTCTATTCGTTGCAGTTGAACGGTAACCTGTCCTACAAATTTCCGAAATGGAACACTGTTTTTTCGGCCTACTACAAATACACCGGCAAACAATACCAATTTTTTCAGGATCAGAATGAAGATGGAGATGTCATCTTTATTAAGGGTGAACAAGACCAGTACAGTTGGCTAGATGCAACACTGAAAAAATCATTTTATAACAATAAACTTCAGATAACCCTTGGTGCACGAAACCTTATGAACGTTACACGTGTGAACACGGTTTCTGCTGGGGGAGGGGCCGTACATTCTAATTCAACAAGCAGCGCTCTGCTTGGTTACGGTAGATCATATTTCTTAAAACTATTATACAACCTTAATTTCTAATACTTACACTTATGAAAATTACAATCAAACTCACATCTATTTTTTTACTCCTTCTACTGGTTTCGGCCTGTGATTCGGATGACGGTACTGTTATGAAAGATGATTTTGTGGTCGCTTTCGAAAACCCGTCAGTGAGCTTTGGGGCTACTGAAGCTGAAAAGGACATTAATCTGGTGTTTTCTACTGCTGCAACCGAAAGCGGTTCTATAGATATATCCTTTACAGGCACAAATGCAGATTATGGAGATACGGAAGATTTTGTAACGGTTCCTGCTGCAGTAAACGGTGTGGTTACCGTTGAGGTTGCAAGTGGAGCGGAAAACGCATCCTTCTTATTCAAAAAACTAAAAGATGCCGTTGAGGGAACGGAGAAGAACATCAGCTTTGAAATCAGTACAGTAAATGTTACGGGAGGTCTGTCCAACGGAACCACAACAACACAAGTGGCGTTTGAGGAAACCGCTGCGCTAGGCGGAAATATGGCTCCGGAAGTTGGAGGACCAAACCAACCAAACCAAGTATATGTAGACCTTAGTGCTCAAAACCAGACCAGCATAAATCGTGAAGCCTGGGATTTGGCTTTTTATAATGGAGATGAATTTAGGGTGGCCATTAATGGGTCGTTATATATGGCGGTTGCTGAACTAGATGAGACAAATATTGATGCAGTTACTGCGGAACAAGTGGCAGATTTACAAAGCAGTGTGGCCGTGGGTACTTTTGATGCGGCCAATACGGTATATGTAGATATGCCTAACGGCGATGTTAATGGAACGGCAATTCAAGAAATTTCCGCTACGGATACAGAAAACAAGGTCTATTTGGTAAATATGGGTTCTGAGATAGGAACAACGGAGCCAGAGGCGGGTAGTGTTAGTACTTCAGGCGATTCTAGAGGTTGGATGAAAATTAGAGTGCTGAGGAGCGGTACGGGTTATACCTTGCAATATGCTGGTCTTGGTGATACAACGCATAAGGAAATCAGTGTTTCCAAAGATTCTGGGTTTAATTATCAGTTTGTGAGTCTTGTCTCGGAATCTATTGTAAGTGTGGAGCCTGAAAAGGAAAAATGGGATCTTAATTTTACGGTCTTTACAAATGAAATAGAAGGTTTTGGTTCGTATGGATATTCTGATTTTGTCACTACCAATACTATGGGCAATGTTAGTGCATATATGATTAACACAAAAACTATATCCTATGGAGACTTTACCATTTCTGATATAGACGAGGGCATTTTTGATACTGACCAAAGGGCAATTGGTAGCAATTGGAGAAACGGAGGAGGCCCCGGTACATTACCATCATTAAAAGAAGATGTCTTTTTTGTTGTAAAAGACGTTGACGGCAATATCTATAAACTAAAGTTTACCGCTTTGGTAAATGAAAGTGGGGTTAGGGGGTATCCTTCATTTGAATATGCACTTCTACAATAAGGAGATTATAAAAAAATTGTTTGAGTTGAGTTAGTCAAGGCCGGACATAGTTAAGTGTGTCCGGCTTTTAGTAAGATAAACAGTGCTCCATCCAATTCAGATTATATCAATATAGAAGAGAGGCGGGCGCAAGAATAGAGCAATCCTGAAATTAATTAGGAACGGCAAACTAATAGAAACCATACAAATTAGTAAACAGATAAAATGGAATTACTATATCAGAACGGTTACGGGGCAATATATAAAATGCCAAAGGTTGCAAGTCATATTTGTGAAATGCAGATGATTGTAGATACTATTGGAATATTTCTTTCTAGAGAAGATCTAGATCACCTTTTGAGTATAGTGTATAAGTCAACAGAACCGTGCACTTGTGCAGATTGCGGAGGCAATTTTTGTAATAAAATTTGGTGCTCTAACCCACTAATAGACATTTGCTTAAAAGTAGATGAATCTATTCTTGATCATATGGAAGACCTTATAAAGGGAGCTCAGTTTATGTTGGATATGAACGCTACTCTAGAAAAATACCGACTAAAGTAACCGGAGGTAATAGGTGTTCAAGTTGTAGTCGATCAACCCCGAACTCTTTAATAGCTCCGTTAAGGGTATGAATCAATGTAGCTGGAAATGATGCAGAATTTTCATTGTAACCATCTTTATTATAAAATTGCCACACTTATCTTTTAACCCTTTTCTGTTTCACCTTCGTTACCTTAAGTGTGATCTTCAGGAAAAATTAAAGTTGCTGCTAATAGGTTAGGAGGTTCAACTTGTGTGTTAGTTTTAAGAAAATAAAAACAGCTTAAGAAATACAAAGGCGTTAATGGTCGGTATTTTTTAATAAAAGAAATGATTAAAGTCAGTCTTGTACTTTTTGATAAGGTAAATCTTATTTGTAGTTTTTTACAAGATTGAGATTCTCCTTTTGTTCAACTATTTATTTTTTTGTTTAACTTACATTGAATGGTTGTAACAATCTAATATTTAGGTGGATACCAAATAAAACTTTTATAGGTGGGTTAACTTAAGAAATCGAATCTAATTAATTAGTGACCATTGGGTATATTCCTTTGTAATATATAGTGTTAAAACCCTATGAGATTAGTATAATCGTGGAGCTTTTTACATGCGATTGGTTAGTGGGCAATGTAAACCTGATCGGTCATGTTTTCTACGTTTTTCTAACTACTTTGTATACACCATTTTTCCCTCAATCAAGAAGTAAGCCTTGCCTTAGGTGCCCAAGCTGGCGAAAAACGAGTACTAGGCGTGACAACAACTAGTAGGTTTACACATTTACAAGAGTAACTGAAACTCCTTTCAATCTGATTTTGGAATCGAGACTGTAAAAATGTGAATTTCAAATAGGTCTTCTTCTTGAACATTCAATTGTCACGATAAACTCCCCCTTTATTTAAATAGAATAAAAAACGTAAACATGATTGTTTTAAGAGTACTACGTACAATACTTTTTACATTATTATTCGTACAAACCATTTATGCTCAACAAGGCAAATTGAATGGAAATATTATTGATGATAACAAAGGGCCCGTTGCATTTGCCAATGTGTTGTTGTTGCAAAAAGATTCAGTGCTCGTAAAGGGAGTTATTAGTAATCAAGATGGTTTTTTCATATTAGACGGAATTTCAAATGGAAATTACCTCCTAAACATAAATCTTTTAGGTTTTGAATCAATTTATAAAAAGGTGTCCTTTAATTATAACGAAGAACTTTCTTTAGGTTCGCTCACACTTAATACGCAAAGCCAACAATTAGATGAAGTAGCCGTAGTTGGTAGAAAAGCACTTTTTGAGCAGAGAAGTGATCGGCTTGTTGTTAATGTGGGGTCATTGCCAACATTTAGTGGTAACAATGCGTTACAGGTTCTGCAAAAAGCCCCTGGGGTAATCGTACAAGAAAATTCGAACAGTATCAGCTTGAGCAATAAAGGGCAGGTGTTAATAATGATTAATAATCGTATTTCTCGAATTCCGCGAGCAGCACTTTTACAGCAGCTTAAAGGTATGCAAGCAGAAAATATTGAACGAATAGAACTAATACATCAACCTTCAGCAAAGTATGACGCCAATAATGCAGCGGGCATCATTCATATTGTACTAAAGGAGAATAATTTTCTTGGATTGAACGGGAATACGAGCCTGACCGCTGGAATTGGCAAAAAAGAAAAGTTCAATGGTTCGTTCGACCTTAATTACCGAAACAACCGGGTAAACATCTACGGCAATATCACTGGGGTTCACAGCAGGTCGCCAATGTGGTTTTTAAAACATTATCGGGAATATGAGTATCTAGGTGATCAGTATTTTTATTATAATAAATTGACAGCAGCAAACCCAAGTAACCCTTCTTTGGGGGTAACTTTAGGCGTAGATGTTGAGGTAAACTCAACTAGTACAATCGGTGCGTTGTTCGGATACACGAAAAGCAATATGTCCGGCTATGATTATGCCAGTATTTCTAATGGAACGGTTAACGCTATTCAAAATGAGAATTCTCAATATATACTTGACATCAACAATCCGAACCGTAATACTTTTTTTAACCTTAATTATTATTCACAATTAAGTCCGAATAAATCCATAAATATTGATTTGGATAGAGTGGCATTGGACGTGCAAAATTTTTCTGGCCTCTCTTATGTTAATCCTTCCGAAGAAATAGATAGCCAAGAGACTGAACGCAATTCACAATTTGAGATTTACACGGTTAAAGGGGATTTTGAATGGGAGTCAGAAGACCATGCTAAATTACAAACAGGTCTTAAAGCCACTTTTAATAATTCGAACAGCGCTTTGCAGAATCGCAATAGAATCAATGGGGTTTGGACAGAAGACCAAACTTTTAGAAGAGATGACCAAATTGGCGAAACCATTTTGGCCGCCTATGGTTCTTACCAAAAAAAATGGAATGAAAAATGGGAAAGCAGTATTGGTGCGCGACTAGAAAATTACAAATACGAACTTGATGACACCGTAGATGGAAATGATTTCTCTACCGATTATACTAATCTTTTTCCTGTTGCTAGAACTACCTATACGGTTGATTCTACGCGGACGCTAACCTTGTCATTTAACCGGCGTATTGAGCGACCGGCCTTTTTTCATTTAGCTGCGTTTTATTTATTAATAGATCCAAGCCTGTTGGTGTCAACTAATACCCGGCTTAGACCTGCATTTACTGATGCGGTGCGGCTGGCTTATAACCAAAGGTCATTTTTGGTTGCTTTTGAAGTCAATAGGACCAAAGGTGCAATTTCATTTTATAACACTGTAGATAAAGAACAGGGCTTGCAGACAAGCACTCCGATCAATTTTGATAACATGAACGGTTACTTACTCAGTACAAGTTTTCCCATTAAAATAAGTAAAATCTGGAAAATGAACTGGAATCTTGATGGAGCATACAAAAAGGTGAAAGATTACACCAATCGCCCTTTACCCTTCAAAAAGGGCCTGTTTACGCTTACTGCCCAACTCAATAATGTTTTTGAATTGGGTAACTCATTGACCGCTAATATTGATGGTAGATATATGAGTCCGTTTATTTCCGGTGACCAAATTCAGTTTCAATATCATTCTATAAATTTTGGAGTCAGTAAACGATTTGGCAACGAGAGCACATTAACTTTTAGCATACAGGATTTAACTGCAACAGGTGGCAAAGATGAATGGGAGTACCATCAGCCAGAACTTGGTATAAGAACATACGGCGATAACGATTTTTCAGAAAGAGTCTTTCAACTCACGTATTCTTTTCCTTTTGGGAATAAAAAAATTAAAGAAAAGAGAAGTAGACAAACCGGTTCTCAGGAAGAACGCGATAGAATGTAAACGAACATTTGTAATAATTCAACTTTATGAAAACTAAGTATAGTTTTTTCGTTTTAGCATTTAGAGGAGGCCACATTAGTAGTCAATGCTATCATGTATTTTATCCGCAAGCAGAGTACAAACTTTAACCTTTCACTAATTGGCATAAAAAAACCTCTTCATAAAATTCTATGAAGAGGTTTTTGTGACCTGGCTGGGGCTCGAACCCAGGACCCTCTCCTTAAAAGGGAGATGCTCTACCAACTGAGCTACCAGGTCATAATGTCAAAAATTAATGTGTGTATTTTTCTAAAAAAAAAACGGCTCACATAATTAAATAAAAAAGCCTCTTTATTTGTTCAAGAGGCTGTTATTTAATTGGTGACCTGGCTGGGGCTCGAACCCAGGACCCTCTCCTTAAAAGGGAGATGCTCTACCAACTGAGCTACCAGGTCAATAACAAATAAGGATTGATTCCCTCAATGCGGGTGCAAATATAAGTCGATTACTTTATTTTCCAAGCCCTTTTTGAGATAAATTTATTTTTTTTTGAAAACCCCTAGAAATAAGCCACTTTTACATTAAAATAAAATTGTGAAAATAGTATTGTTGGGTTATATGGGTAGTGGCAAGAGCACAATTGGCAAGTTGCTATCCAAAGAAAGAGGTTTAGAATTTATAGATCTGGATAACTACATTGAGGAAGCGGAGCAAATGCCCGTACCCGATATTTTCAAAACTAAAGGAGAACTTTATTTTAGAAAAAAGGAATACGCGTACCTAAATGAAGTACTTGCCCAAAAGGACAATTTTGTGTTGTCCTTAGGAGGTGGTACCCCGTGTTATGGTAACAATATGCAAGCAGTTCTAGATGCTACAAAAAATGCTATTTATCTAAAAGTATCTATAGCCCAACTTGTCAATCGTCTTTTAAAGGAAAAGGACCAACGTCCGTTAATAATGAATATACCGGAAGATGAATTACCGGAGTTTATTGGTAAGCACCTTTTTGAAAGAAGTTATTTCTATAACCAAACAGATAAGGTCATTAGTTCGGACGGAAAAAACCCAGAGGAAATTGTGGCCGAAATGGGACCCTTATTAGTCTAGGTAGACCATATCATTTTTAGCCTGAAACAGTACATGTACATGCTCTTGCAGTGAGGTAGATAAGGAAATACCTTTATAATCTGCCTTCACAGGATATTTTTTATGGTTTCTATTTACTAGAACAGCTGTCTTAAGTTGTTTTACCGGTGTTTTTAGAAAATGATGAACACCGTAAATAAGGGTAGTACCGGAGTTAAGCACATCATCTACCAACACAATGGATTTATCTGTGTATTCCGACTCTGGAATAGAAGTCTGTACGCCACTTTGTAATGGATTTTCTTTGTCCATCATAACCTTGCAAAGTGTTATTTCGGCATCGGTTACTTTTTTGAGTACCCGTTGCAATTTTTTGGCAAAATTCAGTCCTCCACCATCTATACCGGCAATAATAATTTCTTTTTCCTCAACATTGGCCTCGTATATCTGATAAGCTATACGCTCTATTTTATGCTGTATTTGCTGGTGGGTAAGTATTTTGTTCTCCATAAACGGGTATTTTCAATTCAAAGATAGCCAACGCTATGCAAATTCACTCTTTTTATTCGGTGCTTTTAAAATCTTCAGGAGCTTGGTTCGGGTCTTCCAAATACTCCTCAATATCACGACGGTCTTTTTTAGTAGGTCTTCCGGTTCCTTTCTTGCGGTAATGTTCTTTGGCCTGTTTAAGAAGTTCGTTATGTTCAAAAGCTTCTTTAGGAGTCGTATCCGTACGGTAAATATCAACCAATTTGGCGCCCACTCTGCTTTTGGGAATGTCCAGAACCGTTAGTTGTAGGTTAATTTGTTCCTTCCTCACTATAATTTTATCCATTGGGTACACTTCTCGAGAAGGTTTCGCCACTTGGTCATTAATTTTTACCTGACCTTTTTTACAGGCCGTAGAGGCAATGTTTCGGGTCTTAAAATAACGGGTACTCCACAAGTACTTATCAATTCGCATAACTATTAAAAATCTTTGTTAAGGCTCTCTACAAAAATAAGGGAAAATTGTATCTTGCCGCCTGTAAAAATGAATTGATGAATTTGAATCGAATAGTTGCCTTATCGGCGTTAGTGGTTGTACTGTACTCTTGTAATAATGATGATGGAGGTGTAACGATTGAACCACCAAGACCGTTAAGTGAAGTTTTAAGTGAAGATGAAGCGGAGATTCAAGAATATCTTAAAACGCATTATTACAATTATGCCGAGTTTGAAAACCCCGCTGAGGATTTTGATTTTAAAATTGAAATAAAGGAAATAGGTGAGGGTGATTCTGATAAAACACCTCTTTTGGACCAAGTGGTTCCTATTGAAGTAAACGTACCTTCTACACATTTCTTGATTTCTGGGGAAGAAACGAATACAAAACACACGTTGTACTATTTGGAAGCTCGGGAGGGTGTTGGTGATGCTTTAAGCGTGGCCGATTCTGCTTTTGTACGCTACAGTGGAAATCTTATTGATGGTACTGTCTTTGACGATAATAATGAAAATGATCCAGTATGGTTTGATTTGGCAAGTTTACAAGCGCCGGCAACATCCACTGTTTCAGGTACTCCTGCTAGGGGTTTTTCTGAGGGAGCTGCACTTTTAAAAGGAGGAGCACCTGCGGAGATTAATGAAGATGGTACGTATTCTGTAAACGGATATGGTGTTGGAATGATAATTTTTCCATCTGGTTTGGGTTATTTCAATATAGCAAGAGGTAGTATACCTGACTACAGCCCATTAATTTTTAAGATGGATATGTTTGCGGTAAATCAGTCAGACCATGATGGTGATGGTATTCCGTCTATTGAAGAGGACACGAACAAAGACGGTTACTTGTTCAACGATGATGCCGATGGAGATGGTATTCCTGATTATCTAGATGCCGATACAAACTAAGAAGTAGAATTATTTACTACCTATAAATAAAAAGAAATCCCGAAACATATGTTTCGGGATTTCTTTTTATAATAACAGTTTCCTTATAACGTCAAAGATAAACTAACGATCAACTGGTCTGGGCGCGCATCTACACGACTAGGGCCTAAGTTGGTAATGTTCGTATTGATAAAGGTAGCCTCGTTGCTGTTAAAACCTCTTTCGTACCTAATATCAATTCCCAGCTTTCCTAAATCTACACCGGCGCCTATATTGGCTCCTACGCTAAAATCATTTTCAATATCATCTATTGAGATACCATCAAACTCGGTATCAAGAATATACTGAAACGAAGGACCTGCAAATACGTGCAGCGGACCTATAATTTTTACACCTACCAGTAAGGGCATGTCTAACTTACTTATGTCAAACTTATCACCGCTATAATCAGACTTGGTTTTGGTGTACATTAACTCAGGTCTAAAATAGATGCGGTTAACGCCTATTTTAGTGAAAAGACCTAAGTGGTAACCCATGTTTCGGTCTGGATCTCTGGCCGCATCACCAATAGATTCAAAATAATCTCCGTTGGCGCTATAGTTAAGACCGGCCTTAACGCCAATTTCAACTAAATCTTTTTGTGAAAATGCAGCAATGCTTATCAAAGCAAAAACTGCCGTAAGGAGTGTTTTTCTCATATGTTCTCGTTTTTAATACCACAACAGTATCAAAAACGATACCATTGTTATTTCCTTTTCAATACCTTTAAAACGGCCTTTTCAATAGCTTTATTGTTTAAACCGTACTTCTCCATAAGCTGTTCAGGAGTACCACTTTCACCAAAAGTATCTTGGGTTGCAACAAACTCTTGAGGCGTAGGATTATGAATACTAAGGGTTCTAGCAACACTCTCTCCAAGTCCGCCTAAGAAATTGTGCTCTTCAGCAGATACAACACAACCTGTTTTTTTAACGGATTTTAACAGAGCTTCCTCATCAAAAGGCTTAATCGTATGGAAATTGATAACCTCTGCAGAAATACCTTGCTCTTCCAATTTCTCAGCAGCGATCAGCGCTTCCCAAACTAAATGTCCTGTAGCAACGATGGTAACATCCGTACCTTCGCTAAGCATAAGTGCTTTTCCAATTTCGAACTTTTGGTCAACCGGAGTAAAGTTGGCCACTTTAGGTCTACCAAAACGTAGGTAAACAGGTCCTTCATGCTCGGCAATGGCCAAGGTAGCTGCTTTTGTTTGGTTGTAATCACATGGGTTGATAACGGTCATGCCAGGAAGCATTTTCATCATACCTATGTCTTCTAGAATCTGGTGGGTAGCACCATCTTCTCCAAGGGTTACACCGGCATGGGAAGCACATATTTTTACGTTCTTACCAGAATAGGCAATAGACTGGCGAATTTGGTCATAAACCCTTCCTGTAGCAAAGTTGGCAAATGTACTTGCAAAAGGAATTTTACCACCAATGGTAAGACCTGCAGCAATACCCATCATGTTAGCTTCGGCAATACCTACTTGAAAGAATCTTTCCGGATTCTCATCAATAAAAGGTTGAATTTTTAGCGATCCAATTAAATCGGCACAAAGGGCTACAACATTAGGGTTGGTTCTTCCCAATTCCGTCATGGCAGCTCCGTAGCCACTTCTAGTATCGTTTTTTCCTTGATCTATATATTTTGTCATTGTGTTTCGTTTTTGTCGTTTCCGTAAAGCGGAAAACTAAAATTTTAAGATAGTTGCGGAATTTTAATAATCACCTAAAGTTTCAGGATTTTGACCCAAAGCGTTCTCTAGTTGCTCATCACTGGGCGCTTTACCGTGCCATGCGTGCGTGTGCATCATAAAGTCTACACCATTACCCATCATTGTATCCAAAATGATACATACAGGTTTTCCTTTTCCGGTTCTGCTTTTTGCTTCGTTAAGACCGTTAACTATAGCTTCAAGATTATTACCTTCTGCAACCTCAATAACATCCCAACCAAAAACTTCAAATTTTTCTTTTAGGTTTCCTAGCGGAAGGATTTCTTCCGTAGGGCCATCTATTTGCTGTCCGTTTCTGTCAATAGTAGAAATTAGGTTGTCTACTTTGTTTCCTGCGGCATACATGATTGCTTCCCAGTTTTGACCTTCTTGAAGTTCGCCATCACCGTGAAGGCTGTATACCAATTTATCGTCTCCGTTTAATTTTTTACCTAAAGCGGCACCAATTGCTACAGACATACCTTGGCCCAATGAACCTGAAGCTACACGAACGCCGGGAAGACCTTCATGAGTGGTTGGGTGACCTTGTAGACGGGAGTCCAATAAACGAAATGTGTTCAACTCTTCTACCGGGAAATATCCTTTTCTGGCCAAAACACTGTAAAATACAGGAGATATGTGTCCGTTGGAAAGGAAGAAAAGATCTTCGTCTTTACCGTCCATATCAAAACCTTCTTTAAGGTCCATTACCTCATTATAAAGTGCTACCAAAAATTCAGTACAGCCCAAAGACCCCCCTGGGTGACCTGAATTTACTTTATGTACCATACGTAGAATGTCCCTTCGGGTCTGTACTACGATATCTTGTAGTTCGTCTAATTTTGCCATTTGTAAATGTTCGTTTTTAGTAATTTTCAAATGTAATCGCAATCTTTTGGGAATACAAATAGGACCTTGTTTATTTTTGCCCTCAAATCAAAAAAAGAGTGACAAAAGCAACAGATGCCAATATTTTGAACAATAAGGGGTTGTTTGACCAAAAAGCCTATAATTGAGGAATGCCTACCGATTCAAAAGTATAGTTATGGCCTAGGACTATTTGGTAGATGCAAACTTTATTTTTTCGTTAAGCCTTTTATGCTAGGCAGTTGTTTATCTTTGCGCCCATAAATACTATTTTGAAGTTTACATTACACCACACAGACCCCAAAAGTAAAGCTCGTGCCGGAACTATGGTTACCGATCACGGAGTAATAGAAACCCCTATATTCATGCCGGTTGGTACGGTTGCATCCGTAAAAAGTGTGCATCAAAGGGAGCTAAAGGAGGAGATAAACCCAGATATTATTCTTGGGAATACATACCATCTTTTTCTTCGGCCTAAAACCGAAATATTAAAGAAAGCTGGAGGACTCCATAAATTTATGGGGTGGGATAGAAATATTCTAACAGACAGTGGAGGATACCAAGTATACTCACTTTCCGGAAACCGAAAAATAAAAGAGGAAGGGGTAAAGTTTAAATCGCATATAGACGGTTCTACACACCTTTTTACACCGGAAAACGTAATGGAAATACAGCGTGTGATCGGGGCCGATATTATAATGGCCTTTGATGAATGCACACCTTATCCCTGTGATTACCGGTATGCAGAACGTTCCATGCACATGACCCATAGATGGTTGGAGCGTTGTATTGCGCACTTAAAGAAAACACCTTTTGAGTACGATTATTCACAAACGTTCTTTCCTATTGTACAAGGTTCTACCTATAAAGATTTAAGAAAACGCTCTGCGGAGTACATTGCTGGCGTTGGTGCCGAAGGTAATGCCATAGGCGGTTTATCCGTTGGGGAACCTGCGGAAGAAATGTATGGTATGACCGAGGTGGTCTGTGAAATTTTACCGGAAGACAAACCTAGGTATTTAATGGGGGTAGGTACGCCTATTAATATTTTGGAGAACATAGCCTTAGGAATTGATATGTTTGATTGTGTGATGCCTACGCGAAACGCTAGAAACGGAATGTTGTTTACCGCTCATGGCACTATAAATATTAAGAACAAAAAGTGGGAAGATGATTTTTCTCCGGTAGATGAAATGGGAATTACCTTTGTAGACCTAGAGTATTCAAAGGCCTATTTGCGTCATTTGTTCGTAGCTAAGGAGTATTTGGGCAAACAAATAGCCACTATTCACAACCTAGGATTTTATCTTTGGTTGGTTCGTGAAGCTCGAAAGCATATTTTAGCAGGAGATTTTACGGAATGGAAAGACCGTATGGTTAAACAAATGGATAAACGATTGTAGTGCTTACCATATTAGATAAATATATACTTAAGCGATATTTGGTCACTTTCTCGGTGATGATCTTGCTATTTATTCCTATTGGAATCATGGCGCATTTGGCCGAGCAAATTGGAAAAATGCAAGCCAATGAAGCTCCGTTGGATGAAATACTCGTCTATTTTGGAAACTTTACTATCTATATAGGAAGTCTTCTATTTCCTATTTTCCTCTTTCTGTCTATAATTTTCTTTACCTCTAAATTGGCGGGAAATACGGAAATTGTGGCCATTCTTAGTTCAGGTGTATCGTACTCTAGATTCTTGCGCCCCTATATTATTGGAGCCTCTATTATTGCGGTAATTATGTTTGTTATGGGTATGTTCATAGTACCTAATGCTAGCAAGGGTTTTAACGAGTTTAAATACAAGTATCTTAAGAAAGGAAAGCAGGACCGGGTTACCAATAATATTTTTACACAGTTAAACGCCAATGATTTTATTTATGTGAGCAGTTTTGATCCTGCTAGACAGATTGGATACAACTTTACTTTTGAAAGGTTTAACGAAGAAAATGAGTTGGAGTTCAAAATATCGGCGGCCAATATCAGATATGTAGATAAGGATAGTGTGTACCGTTTAACTACCTATAAAAAACGAAAGATTCTCAATGATACGGCTTTGGTGGAAACCAAGCGTCGTTTAGATACCCTTTTCTCTTTTCAAATTGGAGACCTTACCCCGGTGTCCTATGCCGCGGAAACCAAGAATATTTTTGAACTGAACCGGTTTATAAAGGACCAAAGGTTAAAAGGGGCATCCAACATCAATACCTATATCTTGGTAAAGTATAAAAGATGGGCTCTGCCTATTACAGCTTTTATATTAACGATAATCGCTGTAGCTGTGTCGTCCGTAAAGAGGCGTGGAGGTATGGGGGTTAACCTTGCCTTTGGAATTATAGTGGCCTTTGTCTTTGTTTTCTTTGATAAAGTTTTTGGTACGCTTGCGGAGCAGTCTGGCTTTTCGCCTTTATTGGCAGTACTTATACCCAATATGATTTTTGGAGTGCTGGCTGTAGTTTTACTGCAAAAGGCAAAGCGGTAACGCGTTTTCGTTTAAATAGGCTTTTATGGGGGCTCAGCTAAAAAATTACCTGCACTTACATCTTATTGTTTTTATTTGGGGCTTTACGGCGGTATTGGGTAAACTTATTACGTTAGAGGCTATGCCTTTGGTATGGTACCGGATGCTTATCGCCTCAATATTTATCTTGATCTATGTTATAGCCAAGAAATACTCCTTAAAGGTTTCGAAGGGTATGTTTTGGGCACTTATAGGAGCAGGAATCGTAATAGCGCTACACTGGGTAACTTTCTTTTTGGCCATTAAGGTATCTAATGTGTCCATTGCTTTGGCCACGATTTCTACGGGTGCTTTTTTTACGGCGATAATTGAGCCCTTTTGGTACAAGCGGAAGATGATTTGGTATGAAATTGTTTTTGGTATCGTTGTTATGCTTGGACTGTACCTGATTTTTAAGGTAGATACGGAGTATCTGTACGGTATAGTTTTAGCCTTAATATCCGCGTTTTTGTCGGCGTTTTTCTCATTGATCAACGGGAAGCTCGTACAAAAGGAAAGACCTTCTGTAATTTCTTTTTATGAATTGGTAAGTGGGGTGGGGCTGTTGACTTTATTTTTGGCGTTTCAAGGAAGGTTTAATGCAGAGTTTTTTAGTCTATCGCAAAACGACTTGCTCTATCTGTTTATACTTGCATCAATTTGTACTGCCTACGCCTTTATAGCATCGGTTAAAATTTTGAAATATATAAGTCCGTATACGGTAATGCTCACAATAAATTTGGAGCCTATTTATGGAATAATTCTGGCGTTTATTATTTTTGGCGAGTCGGAGAAAATGAACCCCCTATTTTATGTTGGTGGAGGCATCATCCTATTGACGGTCATTGCCAACGGAATACTGAAAAATAAGAGAAGGTTTAAAAAACCCTTCAGGACATAAGCTTAAAATCCTATATTTGCCTATCAAACTAAACCTATTACACTAATGGAATATCTCGATTTTGAACTCCCTATAAAAGAGCTTGAAGACCAGCTGGATAAATGCATGATTATTGGGGAGGAAAGCGAAGTAGATGTGTCGGAGACCTGTAAGCAGATTGAAAAGAAGTTAGCCGATACCCGAAAAGAAATATATAAAAACCTTACCGCATGGCAACGCGTACAGTTGTCCAGGCACCCTAATAGACCTTATACTTTAGACTACATCAACGCTATTTGTGGCGATACATTTTTGGAACTTCACGGTGATAGGAATGTAAAGGATGATAAGGCTATGATCGGTGGTTTAGGTAAAATTGGTGATCAGAGCTTTATGTTCATTGGTCAGCAAAAAGGGTACAATACAAAAACTAGGCAGTATCGGAATTTTGGTATGGCCAACCCGGAAGGTTACCGCAAAGCTTTACGATTAATGAAATCTGCGGAGAAATTTAATGTTCCTGTAGTATGTTTCATAGATACCCCAGGTGGTGCCGCTGGTATTGAAGCGGAAGAACGTGGTCAAGGAGAGGCAATTGCCCGTAACATTCTTGAAATGACTCGCCTTAAAGTACCTATTATAGTGGTTATCATTGGAGAGGGAGCTTCCGGTGGAGCTTTGGGCATAGGAGTAGGAGACAAGGTATTGATGTTGGAAAACACATGGTACTCCGTAATATCCCCAGAATCCTGTTCTTCTATTCTATGGAGAAGCTGGGAGTATAAAGAAGTAGCTGCAGAAGCGTTGAAACTTACGGCTACGGATATGAAAAAATTAAAGTTGATCGATGAAATCGTGCGCGAACCGGCAGGTGGTGCCCACGCAAATCGGGAAAAAACTTTTGAGGTGGTAAAAAACAAAATATTGACTCAATTTGAGGCTTTAGAAAAGTTATCCCCAAAAGAATTGGTCAATACCCGAATGGAAAAATACGCCCAAATGGGTGTTTTTAACGGTTAACGGACACTTTTATCAAGCTGACTAAAATCTGAGAAAGACTTTTCTCAGATTTTTTTTGTTATCAACATAAAATTGTAACTTATTAACAGTATAATGTTCATTACCTGTTAACTTTACTTCGCTTTATTTTTTAGTTAATTGCATAATTTCGTGAAATGGAAAAAATTAATCCGGTCGTAGCCCGTAAAATAGATAAATCTACCCTAATCAATTTAGAGCGTGGTAAAATTCCGCCACAATCAGTTGATTTAGAGGAGGTTGTTCTTGGTGCGATGATGATTGATAAAAAGGGGGTAGATGAAGTAATAGATATCCTACATCCTGATGTTTTCTATAAAGATGCCCATCGTTTTATCTATGAAGCCATTTTTAAGCTGTTCGAAAGTTCCGAACCAGTGGATTTATTAACGGTTTCGTCACAATTAAAGCGAGACGGACGATTGGATGCCGTAGGAGGGGATTTTTACCTTATAAAACTCACTCAAAAAGTGGCTTCATCTGCCCACATTGAGTTCCATGCGCGTATTATTCTTCAAAAGTATATTCAGCGTAGCTTAATAAAAATATCCAACGAGATCATTGAAGAGGCTTATGATGAATCTACGGACGTTTTTGACCTTTTGGATAGTGCGGAATCTAAATTGTACGACGTAACTCAAGGGAATCTTAAACGATCTGCGGAGACAGCTATGGATTTGGTAATCCAAGCCAAGAAAAAGATTGAGGAAATTTCCAATAAAGAGGGGATGAGCGGTATTGCTACCGGCTTTGATAAATTGGATAAATTAACCTCTGGATGGCAGCCCAGTGATTTAATTATTGTTGCGGCGCGTCCTGGTATGGGTAAAACGGCATTAACCTTATCTATGGCGCGTAATATTGCGGTAGATGGTGGGCAGGGTGTTGCTTTCTTTTCCTGTGAGATGTCATCTGTACAGCTTATTACCCGTTTGATTTCTTCGGAAACCGGACTGTCGTCCGAAAAATTAAGGACCGGTAAACTGGAAAAACACGAGTGGGAGCAATTGAACGTAAAGGTAAAAGCGTTGGAGAAAGCCCCATTGTTTATAGATGATACACCGTCCTTATCCATTTTTGATTTACGTGCAAAGGCCAGACGTTTGGCCTCGCAGCATGACATTAAGATTATTATCATTGACTACTTGCAGTTAATGACCGCCGGTGGAACCGGTAAAGGGGGTAACCGTGAACAGGAGATTTCTACAATTTCGCGTAACCTTAAGGCCCTGGCAAAGGAATTGAATATTCCTGTAATTGCACTTTCTCAGCTGTCTCGTGCCGTTGAAACCCGTGGCGGTAGTAAAAGACCTTTACTTTCGGATTTACGTGAATCTGGTGCGATTGAGCAGGATGCGGATATTGTATCGTTCATTTTCCGTCCGGAGTATTATAAAATTGATGAGTGGGATGACGAAGAAAGAAGCCCAACCCAAGGTCAAGCAGAGTTTATTGTAGCAAAACACCGTAATGGTGGTCTTGAGAACATTCGTCTGAAATTTATCGGTAACCTTGGTAAGTTTGACAACTTGGATGATTTTGATTCTCCATTTGAGTTCCAATCCAAAATGAACGAAAATGAGGATAATCCGTTTATCACAAAGAACTTGCCGGATGCCAACCAAGCATTTGGTAGCTCTATGAATGATCTAAGTGCGGATGAGGATAGCGATGTTCCTTTCTAAAACAATATAACTAAGAAAAATCCAGCAGTTTTCAAATAGCTTTAACTTTGTGTGCCTTAAAAAGCGCGGTTTTTCAAGTATCTTTAGAAAAAATCTAAGTGCTAGAAACATGGTGAAATCGTTCATGTCAATTTTTTTCATACTTGTTGGGGTTCTACAACTTTCTGCATCTTCCATTTTAATACCTATGGATGCCGAGAGCCAGAGAGATCATCTAAAAGCTTACGGAATTACCTATTGGGTGCTAAGTAAACAACAAAAGGTACAGTGGCTTTTAAACTATAGAGGCGGATCCTTTTTATTGCCTGATGGAGATGTTATCCGAAAGGAATGTCAAATACGTGGGGTTTCCTTTGAAATTTTATCGGATGGCCAGACACAAGGTATACTGGAAGAAATTAGTAGTCCTTCCAAAAATCAAGATGCCGTAATTCTTGAAAAGGCCCCGAAAATTGCCGTTTATTCCCCAAAAGGAAACCAACCTTGGGACGATGCCGTTACCATGGTTTTGACCTATGCCGAGATTCCCTATGTTACCGTTTATGATGATGAGGTACTGGGAGATAAATTGGCTCTTTATGATTGGTTGCACCTGCACCACGAAGATTTTACCGGTCAGTATGGAAAGTTCTATGGCGCATACCGTGCCGCTCCTTGGTATATAGAACAAAAAAAGGAGGCTGAAGCAATGGCTGCGGAGCATGGTTTTTCTAAAGTTTCGGAGGAGAAAGGTGCGGTAGCGCAGAAAATTAGGAAATATGTCATTGGTGGAGGATTCATGTTCGCCATGTGTTCGGCTACGGATAGTTTTGATATAGCGCTTTCCGCGGAAGGAGTGGATATTTGCGAGCCCATGTTTGACAATGACCCCAGTGATGCCAACTACCAAAGTAAGCTGGATTATAGTAAAACTTTTGCCTTCACGGACTTTACTTTAGAGCGAAACCCACTTAAATACGAGTTTTCTTCCATAGACATGACCAGCAAACGGGGCAACGTTCCCAAAGAATCCGATTATTTTTCGTTAATGGATTTTTCCGCCAAATGGGATGCCGTGCCCACCATGCTTTGCCAGAACCATACGGCTTTGGTAAAAGGTTTTATGGGGCAGACCACCGCCTTTAACAGAGATGAGGTAAAACCCACGGTAATGGTGTTGGGAGAAAATAAACTGAATGGCGAGGCACGATATATTCACGGGGTTAAAGGAAAGGGCTTTTTTACGTTTTATGGCGGCCATGACCCAGAAGACTACCAGCATAGGGTAGGGGACCCCAAAACGGAACTGGAGCTGCACCCCAATTCTCCTGGGTATCGTCTAATTTTGAACAATGTTTTGTTTCCTGCGGCACGTAAAAAGAAGCAGAAAACTTAATGCTCTAGCTTTATTGTTCAAGCTTAATATCCTACTTGTCTAATAACAGTCCATTTTAATCTGCTTTCGGTTTTGATAATGGCTAAGATCCTTACCTAAATATGCGTTGCTCAGTTCCTGTAGTTCTTGTAGTACTTCTTTTTGCATGGCTATGGAACCACAGATCATAATGCATCCCTTATTCTTCAAAACCTCTAAAAACAATTCTTGATCTTGTTTAATTAGGTGCTGAACATATATTTTATCGGCTTGCTGGCGAGAATAGGCGGTTTTAAAATTGGTCAACTTGCCTTCTTGCAAAGCCGTTTCAATATAATCTTTATAAAGATGGAAGGCGTCTTTGGTGCGTGCTCCCCAGTACAAGTGAATTTCCTTTCTTTTTATATTCTCCTGTATCATTCCTAAAAAAGGACCTATACCCGTTCCGGTTGCTATAAATACTGTTTTTTTAGAGTTTTTAGGAAAATGGAAATTTCTGTTGTTTACAACCGTGGCGGTCAGTTTTTGTCCATCTTCCAGTTGATGCAAGTAGTTGGAACATAGTCCTTTTTCGTGCCTACGAATGCTGATTACAAGGGTGTCCGTATTTAACTTGCCAATTGAATATAACCGCTCTCGTGCTCCATCGGCAGGTACGACCGATAATAAATCCCCCGAAACTGGTTTTGACCCGTTCAAATTTTTAAGGCTCAATAAGAAGGTATCGTCTTCAGGTAGTTCCGCTTTATGAATGACTTTAAAAGTGGAGGCAGGTTTTGAAGTGGTAACCAATTTTGGCTTTTCCAGATGAATGGGCAATCCCATTTGGTTGGCCCAAACCGAACACCAATTGTTGAAAGACTCAAAAGATTGGTCGTTAACCGTAAAGACCTCTTGTAAAGCAGTACTGTTATTTACCTCTCTTAAAGCTTCATGGGTTTCATAAGCAAACTGACAAAAATTGGGATAGGCGGTAGATCCAAAGCCCACTACGCTAAAATCAAAAGCCTGTTTCTGGGGATTCTTTTTGACCAATTGTATAAACTTTTCGGCAGATGCTGGTGCTTCTCCTTGTCCGTATGTAGCTGTAATGACTATTAAATGCTCCATTTTCTTGAAATGGGTGTATTGGTTCATTAATGCTAAATGGCATTTTTTACCCGATTTCAAAATTTGTTTGTGTAACTCTTGAGCAAATTGAAGCGTAGTGCCCCCTTCGGTGCCTACCAAAACCACATATTCACTTTCACTTTTCGAATGCTCATTTTTGATCTTGGTTTTAGGCCTTTTAAAATAAACGATAAAGCCGGTAACCGTTAAAAAGGGAATGGCTAGGCTTCCCAAGCCAAGTACGATGGACCATAGAATGCTTCCTTCTCCGGTGTGTAATACCGTAGCCCAAGAAGACATGACCTGTACGGTGGGATATTTTTCTTCGGCTAAGATATCTCCGGTAACTTGGTTGAGATATAATTCCCTATCTCTTAAGCGGATGATATAGTAATCCTCTACAAATTCTGAAAAGGGGTATTCCAGTTCACGTAGTTCGGAAAGAGAGGTAGTTTTAAAAAAGTCAAATTCCGTATATTTTTTAAAAGGTTCTTCTTGGATAGCATCAAAATCTACTTGTAATGAAACGTTGGAATCCGGAATAACATCAAACCGAAGAAGTGAAAGATATACGCCCGTAATGGCTAGCACTAATAACGGAAATAAAGAAAATCTGGCGTATACAACGTGATGGTATTGTGAAAAATTTTCACGAACAACGGGTGCAAAGAATTGCTTATACCCGCCTTGTCTCTTGGCAATTAGAACAATACCCGAAATACTGATGAGAATTAGTAAAAACGAGGCGAATCCGATTAGAAAGCGCCCCGTAGATTTTAGAAATAACGATCGGTGTAGGTTTGTAGCAAACTGGAAAAGAGGTTTTTTTTGAATAAGATTTCCCAATTTTTCACCGGTAAATGGATCAATGTAGAATTCTTCATTCTTTCCATCTAAGATAACCGTAATGCTTACAAAACCATTTCGGTCTCGTTTTACCGCAAGTACTTCTTCATATTTTGTATTGATATGTTCTAGGGTTTCCGACAAAGAAAGTTTATCTGCGCCGGAAACACTGTAGGGTTCAATTTTGTTGGAAATTGGTTCTACAGCAAGAATAACACCGGTAACCGATGCAATCAAAAGAAAAACAGAAGAGGCAATGGCAAAAAGCAAATGGCTATACCTCCATACCGATACAATCATAAAAATTATCTGTTTGGTACCATTCTAATATAGCGGATGTAACCTTTACCGTCTACTTTCTCTTTTATAGTTGCCGAATTCAAGTCTATCTCTGCATCTATGGCATAATATTCCTGGTTTTCTACAGCTGACTCAAAGCGAACCTTATAACCGGCATCAATATGAGAGGCGTCAAAGCCTAAAGAAATGATGTTTCTTTCGCCGTTACCAATGGTAGCGCCCGAAATGGCATCAACATTTTCTTTAGTGCCATCACTGAATTTCCACCATTCCTTTAAATCAGGAAACCACTCTTTATCATCTCCTTGAACGTAAAGCGTCTTTTCATATTTTCCTTCAGGATTTATCAATGAAACCACTACATAAGCTTTCTCACCTGTATAGTTGGTCATTTGAATCATACATTTGTAACTTACTTCAGGTTCTTTTATAAAAGAAGATAATACAAAGAATGCAGAAGCCAAACAAAGGGCACCAACCGTCTTAAAAATTATATTTTTCATGTACTATTAATTTAAAAATTGAAGATTAACCTTGTTTTTGGCCAACAGTTCATTTTCGCTTGCCAGGTCGTGTGCAGTTTCACCAAACTCTGTGGTAGATTTTAGGTCGGCACCGTTAGCTATCAAATACTTTAAAATTTCTGTATTTTCGGTTTTCATGGCCGCATAATGTAATGGAGTATTTCCATCATTGTCTTTGGCATTGATGTCGGCACTAAATACGCTTACTTTCTTTAGTAAATCTAGGTTGTTTTTAGAAACTGCTAGATGCCATACAGAACTGTTATCTGCTTGCAGTTGTTTAAAATCAAAACCTGCTTTTTTTAATGCGGTTATCTTAGCATCAAAATCACGAGGTTTACCACGACCATTAAAAAGGTAATAAGCCAGATTGTTGCCTTTGTCATCCTTAATATTTGCATCGGCACCTTTGGAAATTAAGTAAGTCACCACATCCGCTCCGTTATTTTGAATCGCAATGGCCAAAGCGGTTTGTCCTTTCTTATCGGCGTGGTCAATATCCATTGACTTTTCGGCAAAGTATTTTACAACCTTAAGTTCATTTCTTTCTGCAGCGTTTAAAAGAGGGGTATTTCCTTCGTCATCAATTGCATTTGGATCTACACCTTTAGATATGAAAAAATCAAAAATTGAAATGTCTTTAGCTGAGCTGGCTAAATTGTGCAAAGGATTCTGTCCTTTTTTGGTCGTAACATTGGCAGCAATACCTAGTTGCTCCAAATATTTGAAAAGGTCAACGGATGCATCTCTACCTTTACTTGCAAAGAAAATAGCATTTTCACCGGTAGTTTCATTCTTTGAGGTCGAAATGCCGCGTTCTATCAATTCCTTAAGAATAGTGATATTTCCGCCTTGTGCTGCGTAATGGAATGCCCCGTTACCATCATTATCTTCACTGTCTAGTGACAGACCTTTTTCTATAAAATAGTCTACAATTTTTAGGTCTTTAGCTCTTCCAATAGCCACTAATAAGGCGTTTTTTCCGTGGTGGTCCTTCTCGTTTTTTAACTCGGCACCTCCGGCGATAAATGCATCATATATAGTGAAATCTTGTTGACCGGTAGCTGCCGTAAAAGAAATAGGTCCGTATCCATGGGAATCAACAAGGTCTAGATTGGCGCCTTGTTTTATTAAATGTTTTACAAGGTCTACATTGCCACTTGATGCGGCCCAAAAAACATAGGTGCGCGAATCGTGTGTACGCTTGTTTATATCATTACCTTGTTCCATTAAAAATTGAACGGTACTTACAGGATTATTGCCAAAAATGGCAAAAGTAGTAGCATCAAACCCACCTCTGTTTGCTTGAGTAACTGAATGGCCCTCCTTCATTGTAGCTTGAATGGTACTAATACTTGGTTGTTTTTCCCAATAGTCCCTATTTAAGAATGGATTGGGGTCTTTGGGTGTATTCCTTTGTGCGATGGCACTTAAAGAGATAAATGCAAAGCTGAGAACTAAGGCAAAAGTTCTGATACTATTTTTTTTCATGGCCGTGTATATTAGATTTCAAATTACTAAAACCATTACCGGGCTTTGTTACCCGATAATGGTATAGTTTACTAAAAGTTATAATGGTTTACCAAGCGCCGATAAAATGGCTTCCTTCCACATTAATTAGCTCGGCACCTTTGGTTACAGTTCCAGTTTCCGTATCTATAACATAAATATTTCCGTTTTTACCAACGGGTGCTTGAGTAAGGTAAATTTCGTTTCCGTCTACGGCATACCCTTGGTACTGGAATAATTCAAAATCTACCTCGTAAGGAATATCGGTTATTTTGGTTGCTGTTTTTGCATTCAAGTCAACTAGGGCAAAAAAGCTTTCTCCTCTCCCCGAAATACCTTCTGCGGAACCATCATGACGGTAGGCTAAAACTGCTTTTCCGTTTGGTGCTGGTCTCCAGGCCAATACATAAGCACCATCAACACCCAAGGCATCATCTAAATTAAAATCATACGAATCGTCATACAAATTGTCAGCTCCAATTTTTAAAATATGAGAACCTTCAGGATCACTCTGGTTAGCTTGGTATACGCTTCCGTCATACAAAAATGCGTTGATGCTACGGTAACCGTTGGTATTACCGTGTCCTACGCTAGAAGTAATTAGCGTTGGGTTCAATAAAGAAGGATAGTCCAATACAATAGTTTTGGAACCAAGAATCTCATAATCACCACTATCACTTTCTAAAGTAGTCGGGTCTATCTTGCTTAAGCGCGCACCAATGTATAATTTGTCTCCAGCGGCATTAAGTGTTGGCATATCTATTCTAGAGATGTAGTAGCCTGCTGCAGATTCTTCTTCGCTTAACGTAATAACATGCTCTTCAAAGTTGTTGATTTGAGAATCCACTAAGTCTAAAGTAACAACGCCAATAGTAGAATTTGTGTGCAGATAGGTGTCATCGGTTACATCATCAGGGGTGTCATTGTCATCAACTTGGTGCTCTGTAGAGACGTAAACGGCAGCACCGGTTTTGTCCCCATCAAACAATTTGATCCATCTAGGAGCAGTACCAACATAAGGGGCTATACTTATTTCAGACCCGGTTGGATTGAAAGTTCCACCACCTTCTACGGTATATTTACTGTAATTTCCTCCGGTATCTCCGGCATAACTAATATTGAAAACGGTATTGCCGTCTTCAGAAGCTTGTAGTCTTGCCGTTCTGTTAGATGGTGCTACAAAACCATTGTTAAAAGGATCTATTTGAACCGTAGGGTCCTTAGCATCTTTACTGGTTACGGAATAAATTAAGGTTCCCCCGTTTCCGTCACCAGGGGTATCACCCATTTTGGCTCCGGCAATGGTTATCCATCTACCGTCTTCTTCGGTTTCCGTTTCTGTTTCGGTCTCAGTTTCTGAGTCGGTATCGGGTGTAACAGTACCATCATCGCTACTACAAGCGGTCATTAAACCAGCTAGAAGCCATACGGAAGCCAATGTTTTAAAGTTTAAAAAAGTTGTTTTCATGTTAGTTCTATTAAGTGATTAAAGATTATTGATTATGCAGTTCAATTTTAAATAAAAGCCTCGTCCTGGTTTTTGTACGGATAGGTTATCATAAATGGCCTGGTCAAAAATATTCTTGACATCAAAACTCATTACAAAATTCTTTTTGGGAAATGTATAGCTCAATCCAAAGTCATGAGATATCTGTTCAGGAATAAAGAATTCCTCTTCTCCTGTAGTATTAGTACCTGCTGCGAATTTGAATGCAAATTCATCTGTATAGTAGGTGTTATAAAATAGGTTTAAGAGTGATTTTGATTGTATAAAATCCTTGATAGTATACCGTAATCCGGCATTCATGGTAAACAAGGGAACGTTGGGAACATTTGTTTCAACTCCCGAATTTACCGTGGTTAAGCTCATGCGGGTTATGTTAAAATTGAAGCCAAGATTATTGTCATACGTATAAAAGAATTCGGCTTCAATTCCTTTGGATTCCGCAGTGTTTTCTAGATTGGTGTATTGAACAAACTCATCACTTTCCCTTAGTCCGTCTGCATTGGCCGGTAACCCTATTCTGTTTTCAATATTTCTAGCAAAGAAGTTAGAGGTCAATGTAAAACCGTGTTTGTCAAAATTGAATTTCCCAAGCCTAAAACCAATGTTAAGATTATTACTGGTTTCCGGTTGAATGGTTAAGTTGGGGAGCAAATTGTCTCCTGCATCCCCAAAAACCTCATTTTCACTCGGTAGACGAATGGCTTTTTCGGCCGAGGTTAATAGTGTAAGGGTTGGAAAAACAATATATGAAGCCGCAAAACCGTATCCGGTATAGTCATTATCGCTTTGGTAAACTTCATTTATTACTTCTGTATTATCTTCATTAAATACGGGCCTAGTGTTCAGTACTTTTTGCATATACTGTTTTCCAAAAGCATTGATTTTAAACTTATTGTCAAACGCTTTAAGTTCGTAGCTTAACGAAATAATATTCTTGTATAGGTCACTAGTTTCTTGAAAGGTGTTTTCTAATAACGATACCATTTCATCGCTGTCTTCACGGTCTACACCGCTATAAACATGGTTTAGTAAGACTTTATGGTTGTCATTTATAGCATACGAAAGACCTGAACGGATAGAAGAAACATTTCGGGTTATCTTGGCTAGTGTTGGCCCATTTTCACTTTGTGAACCCCAGGTATATTCGTGTGGTTCTCCATCAAAACCAATTAATCTGGTTCCTGCCCATGTATAAGCTTGCGCCACCGTATCATTAATTATACGATTACGTTTGCCGTACACACCAGTAACGTTTACGTCTAAGCCTTTAGTGAACAAATCTTTCTTTTGATAGGTTAGATTGCCCAGTACGGCATCCGACTCTAAAAAACGACCTTTATAAGGTGATATGGTAACGAAAGTACCGTGCTGTACTTCATTGTATTCATCAGAAGCGGTAACGCCCACTAAAAATTGATCGGCCCAATTAACATTGGTAAACCCTATTTGGGCCATGCCTCCCGTAGACCGGTAAGCGTCATTGAACCTTCTGGCTACAATTGGTGTTTGAACTCCATTGGGAGCTATATCTACAATAGTCCTGCCCCAGATTTTGTAATCGTTGTCCGAGTAGTTGTGAAAGGCTGATGCTTTTACGGTGAATCCTGATGTATCATGTCTATAGGCTCCGTTCAGATTGGTTTGCAGGGTGTTGAAAGATCCGTATGAAACAGATGCATTTAAATTGTTCTTACCTCCTTCATGGAGTACAATATTAATGGCCCCACCAACGGCGTCACTGGATAAGTGTCCTGGTACTACGCCTTTGTAAACTTCAATGTTTTTGATCATAGAAGGCGGAATGCTGTTCAAGCTAAAGGAAGAACCATATATAGAAATAGGAATACCATCTATAAAAATGCTGACCGATCTTCCGGACAAACCGTTTAAACTGTATTGTACATTAGACCCCAAACCACCGTTCTGTCTAATTTTTACGCCCACTGTAGTGTTCAGTAGTTCATTAGTTTGAATACTTCTAAGCCCAGCTTCTTTGGTCTCAATTGAATTTACCGAGAAACCCTTAGTCTCAAGGGCTGTTTTCTCTGTTTTTCCGCTTACGGTTACCTCGTCTAGATTTTCCACATTTTCCCGTAGAGAGAAATCAAGGCGTATGCTATTTGTGTTTTCATTGACTTCAATAGTCCGTGACCGCGTGCCGTACCCGATAAAGGAAATCATTATCCTGTGGTTTCCACTGGGGACTTTTTCAATAGTATACGCCCCGTTATCATCTGTAAGAACACCCAGTTTTAGTTCTTCTAAAACAACACTAGCAAAGGATAAAGGTTTTCCGGAAGCATCGGTAACAATACCGGCTATTGTTGCGGAAGGTTCTTGGCCCAAGACGGACAAGGAAATTAGAAATAGGAAAGCCGTAGCTAGGTTCTTCATAATTAGTTTAAAAAAAATCAATTGTTTTTATTAAGATTTAGTCTAAATAAATAACTTTGCAAAACTAATCTAGGATTTCAGGTAGCACTAACGCAAAAAGAAGTTTTAGTTACGAATTAGGAATAAATGAGAATAGGTCTTTTTCCGTCTGCAAATTATAGTGCCAAAAATGGTATTGATCCCATGAAACAGATGGGTGATACTCATGTGATATCTGATGAACTTGCTTTAGGAAAAGGGGTTGCAGGAAGCCAACAAGTATTGTGTTTAGATGGCGCTTCCATACTATTGCGGAAGTTAAGTTTAAATAGTATTTCTAAGGTAGAATATGAAAATAATCATTTCTGTTTTGGAGTTCATTTTTTGCTTGAAGGCAATTATAGCTTTGTTAGTACGGAAAGTAAATCTAGACTTAACATTACTTCTGGCAGCTATAACCTTGTGCAGTGGCCAAAGACCAATGGAGTTGAAAAGCTTAAGGGAAGGGAATATACTTCTATAGAAGTTTTCTTTACTCAGGAGTTTCTTGAAGATTTATTAGGAACTGAGTACAATTCGGCTTTTATAAAATTTGCTGATGCCTTCGTGGATAAACCTAAATATCTGTGGAATGAAATGAAACCAATACCAGGTAGGTTAAGGTTGTTGCTACTGGATATTTTACATTGTTCATATACCGGAATCGCCAGAACCAATTTTATAGAATCTCAAATACGATGTTTGCTGATAGAGGTCTTTTTGGGAAAAGAGAATGGTATGGAGCAGATAGCAGGGGAGACAACGCTATCTACTTTGGATAAGGAGGCCATAGATGAAGTGGTTTCATATATCAAACAGAATCTTAAGCGGAAATTAACCATTAAGGAACTGTCCGAGGTAGCAGGATTTAATACTACCAAACTAAAAAGTTGTTTCAAGAAGGTGCATCAAACCACAATCTTTAAGTTCATTACACAGCTTCGCATGGAAAAGGCAAGACTTTTGGTGTTAGAAGAAAATTACACTGTTGCTCAAGCATCTTATGAAGTAGGGTATTCCAACCCACAACATTTTACCGTAGCCTTCAAGAAGACTATGGGCTATTTGCCTAGTCTTTTGCTTACCAATTTGTCTTAGGTTTTTTATCGCCAATATATAATTCCAATCATATCGTTATTCATCCCATTAGATTTGATTAGATACGCTTTCTAATGGTATATTGATTTCGGTTTTCAATTGGGAAAAATTTTAAGAGTTATGGCGCTTTTAAAGAGACTCTTGGTAAAAGATGTAAAAATTGTGTGACTTTTTAGAGAACATTGGTGTCTTAAATATTGAAGGAAGAGGTGATATTTTACTATTCCCATAATCAGTACTATTTAAATTAAAACGATAAAAACTATGATCGATCAATTGAAAAGCTTGGCTTTTGATAAATTAAAAGATGCGATGGCATCCAACTCTTTAGGTGAAGGTGAAACTACAGCTGCAGCGGAACAAGGTTCTGCCGCTTTGGTGAATAGTTTGATGGAAAATATATCGACCGGGGATTTGGGTTCCATTACCAGTTTGTTTTCTAATGATGGTAATGCTTCTGAAGACAATGGTGTTTTTAAACTTATTGTAGGTAAACTTGCTGGAATTTTACAAGGACAGGGTATGGACGCTTCAGCGGCACAATCTGAAGCGAGTAATATAGCACCGGACTTAATAAATAGTCTAAAAGAAAAATTTATGTCAAACGATGCTGCTGATAGTAGCTTTGACCTAGGAAGCATTGGAAGCCTTCTTGGAGGAGGCGAAGCTGGAGACCTTCTTAGTAAGGCTAAAGGCTTGTTTTAGTAAGATTGTATTTGAGTTGGTAATTAAAAAGGTTGCTCTTTACAGGAGCAACCTTTTTTATATATGTGAATCAATTAGTTTTTGTAATACTGTTTCTACACCAAATTCGTCATTGTTCAAAGTTTCAAATTTTGCTGCTTTTTTTACATTGGGATGTGCGTTTTCCATGGCAAAACTGAAATCCGAAAGAGCTAACATTTCAAGATCGTTATTGTAATCGCCAAAGACCATGGTTTCTGCCGGGGTAATGTTAAACCGTTCCTGCATTTTTTGAAGAGCGTAACCTTTATGGGCATTTGGGCTGGATATGTCTACCCAATTTTCTCCGGATACCTTAACTTTTAAAGACCCTTCTAGATGGGATACGGATGGATAAATGTACTTTTCCGAACTTTCAAAGTGGTAGATGGCAATCTTGAGTATTTCGCCATCAAAATCCTTTAGGTCGTCAACAACATTATAATCGGTGTAATACTCGCGTAACTTGGCTTCAAATTCCTTGGAGTCACTCTTTATGTAAGCATTGTGTTTACCGCAAAGTACAGGGTGAATGTTGTCTACGGTGTCCAATATCTTAAGAACTGAATTTTTTGCATCATTGGGCAATGGTGTAGCAAGTAGTTCGGTAGTCTTTTGCATGGCAAATGCACCGTTCTCTGCAATTACAATAATGTCGTCCTTAATGGGTTCTAATTTATCAACTATACTATGATACTGTCTGCCACTGGCAGCTATAAAAATGATGCCTCTTTCTTTCATTTGTTCAAAGAGCTCAAAAAAGCGACTGCTCACTTCGTGATTGGAGTTTAATAGCGTGCCGTCCATATCCGTGACGACCATTTTTATATTTGATAGATCCATGTGTATTTTTTAGAAGATGCAAAGGTATCTGTTCATAATTTAATTAGGGTTCGTATTTAGAAAGTTTTACATTTATTTGATATATAAAATGTATGAAATTCTATCAAAAAGAAATTAAACTAAAAGCTTATAATCGTGGTTTTCATTTAGTAACCGAAGCTATTTTAAGCTCGTTTCCAGAGCTTAATACTATAAAGAAAGGAATGTTTCAGGTTTTTATAAAGCACACATCTGCTAGTTTGACCATTAATGAGAACGCTGACCCCACGGTGCGATTGGATTTTGAAAGCCATATGAATAAAATGGTGCCGGAAAATGCTCCCTACTATATACATACATACGAAGGTCCGGACGATATGCCCGCGCATATAAAATCATCCTTAATGGGAGCATCCGTACAGATTCCAATAACAGGGGGAAGGTTGAACTTGGGGATATGGCAAGGTATATATTTGTGTGAGCATAGAAATTATGCCTCCGGAAGAAACTTGGTAATTACCGCATTTGGGGAATAAAAAAAGCCGGTACACAAATGCACCGGCTTTCTTATAAGTGAGATATATTCTTAATTTATTTAACCTTGTCTACGATTGCTTTAAAAGCTTCTGGATGATTCATCGCTAAATCTGCAAGAACTTTTCTGTTCAATTCAATTTCACTAGCTTTTAATTTCCCCATAAACTGAGAATAAGACAATCCGTGTAAACGGGCACCTGCGTTAATACGTGTAATCCAAAGAGCACGAAAAGTTCTCTTCTTGTTTCTTCTATCGCGGTAAGCATATAACATTGCTTTCTCTACCGCATTTTTGGCTACCGTCCAAACGTTTTTACGTCTTCCAAAGTAACCTTTGGCTTGCTTCATCACCTTTTTTCTTCTGGCTCTGGAAGCAACTGCATTTACTGATCTTGGCATAATTTTAAATTTTTGTAGTAGGCGGTGCTTTCTTTTGCACACTTTTTGAGCCTAACTCCATGGTTAATACTGTTTTACCGTAAAGAATATTACTTTAAACGTAATTGTTCTTTAATACTGTTAACGTCATTGGCGTGAACCAATGTGTCATGCGTTAACTTAAGCTTTCGCTTCTTTGACTTTTTAGTCAAGATATGACTCTTAAAAGCGTGCTTTCTTTTAATTTTACCAGTACCGGTAAGCTTAAAACGCTTCTTGGCACTCGATTTTGTTTTCTGTTTAGGCATTTTTCCTATTTATATGAATCTCACTTATTTATGCTGAAACTGCCCGTAAATAACGGACAGATATCAGTATCTTTTGTAGTAACTTAGAAAAACTAGGTTACTTTATTTTTTAGTTTTAGGGGCAATGAACATGGTCATTCGCTTACCTTCTAATCTTGGTAATTGTTCTACTTTTCCCCACTCTTCCAAATCTTGGGCAAGTTTTAAAAGTAGAATCTCACCTTTATCTTTATAAACAATAGAGCGTCCTTTAAAAAACACGTAAGCCTTTAATTTGGCTCCGTCTTGCAAAAACTTTTCTGCATGTTTCTTTTTAAAGTCATAATCATGGTCATCTGTATTTGGACCAAAACGGATCTCTTTTACGATTACCTTTGTGGCCTTGGCCTTCATGACTTTTTCGCGCTTCTTTTGTTCGTAAAGAAACTTCTTGTAATCTATAATCTTACATACCGGAGGCTCGGCATTTGGTGATATTTCCACCAAGTCCAAACCCATTTCTTCCGATTTATCTAGAGCTACCCTTATAGGGTATACACCTACTTCAACGTTGTCACCTACCAACCTTACCTTAGGTGCTAGTATTTTTTCATTGATTTTGTGAGGGTTTTTGTTTTCCCTCCTAGGTTGGGGCCTAAATCTCTTTCGTATTGCTATGACTAATTCTTTTTAGTTAAACTTTAAATTTTTTAAAACGACTTTAAGGTACTATTTATTTCTTTAGTTACCAAGTCTGAAAACTGTTCAAGGGAAATAGAGCCTAAATCCTCACCACCATGTCTACGTACAGATATGGTATTTGACGCTTCTTCGTTTTCCCCAACGATCAGCATAAAAGGAATTTTATTCATTTCTGCTTCACGTATTTTCTTGCCTACCGTCTCATTTCTAGCATCAACAAGGGCGCGAATTTCGTCATTTTCTAAGGATTTTAAAACTTTTTCCGCATATTTTTCATGTTTCTCGCTCACGGGCAGCACAATAGCTTGCTCTGGGATAAGCCATAAAGGAAAATTACCGCCTGTATGTTCCAGTAACAGGGCTATGAAACGTTCCATGCTACCAAATGGGGCACGGTGTATCATAACCGGTCTGTGCAACTCGTTATCACTACCTTTATAGGTAAGGTCAAAACGTTCAGGTAAATTGTAGTCTACCTGAATGGTTCCTAACTGCCATTGTCTGCCAAGGGCATCTTTAACCATAAAGTCTAATTTGGGGCCATAAAATGCAGCTTCACCTTGTTCAATTATAAAGTCAAGACCCTTTTCTTTCGCAGCGTTAATAATGGCATTTTCTGCTTTCTCCCAGTTTTCTACAGTACCAATATACTTTTCCGGAGTGCTTAAATCCCTAACGGATACTTGTGCCGTAAAGTTTTCAAACCCTAATGAACCTAAAACATATAAAGATAGGTCAATAACATTTTTGAATTCTTGATCCAATTGGTCCGGAGTACAAAAAATGTGTGCATCATCCTGTGTGAAGCCTCTTACTCTTGTAAGACCATGAAGTTCACCGCTTTGTTCATATCTGTAAACTGTTCCAAATTCGGCATAACGTTTTGGTAATTCTCGATAACTGTAAGGGCGTACATTGTAAATCTCACAATGATGTGGGCAATTCATTGGTTTCAACAGAAATTCTTCATCTTCCTTTGGTGTGTGAATAGGCTGAAAACTGTCTGCACCATATTTTTCGTAATGCCCAGAAGTAACATAAAGTTCTTTTTGTCCTATATGCGGCGAAACCACCATTTCGTATCCTGCCTTTTTTTGAGCTTTCTTTAGAAAATTTTCAAGACGTTCTCTAAGTGCTGCGCCTTTAGGAAGCCATAATGGTAGTCCTTGACCAACTTTCTGAGAAAAAGCAAACAGTTCAAGTTCTTTGCCTAGTTTTCTATGGTCGCGTTGCTTAGCCTCTTCAATTAAAGCAAGATACTCGGTAAGTTCTTTTTGTTTAGGGAAAGAAATACCGTAAACCCGGGTTAATTGAGGGTTCTTTTCGTCACCTCTCCAGTAGGCGCCGGCAACATTCAGTATTTTTATAGCTTTAACAATACCGGTATTAGGTATGTGTCCACCTCTACATAAATCCGTAAAAGTGTCATGATCACAAAAAGTAATGGTTCCGTCCTCAAGATTTTCTATAAGCTCAACCTTATATTCGTTTCCTTGACTCTTATATAATGATAGAGCTTCGGCTTTAGATATAGGGCGCATTTTAAAGTCATGCTTACCGCGGGCAATTTCCAAAGCTTTCTTTTCTATAGCGGGAAAATCTTTTTCGGAAATAGAATGCGCTCCAAAATCAACATCATAATAGAACCCATTTTCAATAGCGGGCCCAATAGTTAATTTTATGCCAGGGTATAATTCTTCTAGAGCCTGTGCTACAATATGTGAAGAAGAATGCCAAAAAGCTTTTTTACCTTCTTTGTCGTTCCAAGTATAAAGAACAAGTGCCCCGTCTTCGGTAAGAGGGGTGACAGTTTCTACCACCGTATCGTTAAATTTTGCCGAAATAACGTTTCGTGCAAGACCTTCACTAATACTTTTGGCAATATCCAATGGAGTGCTTCCATTTGCAAACTCTTTAATACTTCCGTCAGGTAATGTAATTTTTATCATGCCCATTTTTTGTAATAAGGGTGCAAAGATAGTATACGCGTACAAGGCACACAATATATAGGGTTAAGTTTATTGGTTGAATGTTGTGGGTGTTTTGTAATCTTTTTGGAAATCTAGTGTGTATGTTGACTATTACTGTTTGTGGTCATAAATTTTTCGTTAGAAGGGAATGTAAAATTGAGGTTAAGAAAAAAATATTCTAAAATTTGGAAGGAAACTATAGTTTGGGGCTTGTGGGAATGAATAAAAAGTTCTAATTTTAAGGCCCTTCTTTTTTGGTGGAAGTGTAATTTATTGAAGCGCAGGGGTTTGTGAAAAATCCAAAACTTTATTCAAAAAATTCTTTGAGAATTAAAAAAGGGTGTTACATTTGCAGCCCGCTAAACAGGTATGAAGATGTTTGTTAAGCAGGGGTTAAAAAAGAG
>NZ_JACSOI010000011.1 GCF_018728565.1 Zobellia russellii
ATGTCCACCGTTTCGTTAGCGGTACCCACTGCACTTGTTATCTGTTGGTCGTCACTGGCGTTGTTGGCCAAATCCTCTAATGCCTCTTGAACCGTAGTTTCGTTTACCGTATCGCCATCAACATCAAAAGGAGTGTTCAAAGCTACCTCCGTAGCATCTTGAATCTCGTTTGTTGGGTCGGCATCCGCATCCTGAATATTTATCGTTGTAGAACCACCTCGCTCTAAGTCGATGTCCACCGTTTCGTTAGCGGTACCCACTGCACTTGTTATCTGTTGGTCGTCACTGGCGTTGTTGGCCAAATCCTCCAATGCTTCCTGGACCGTAGTTTCGTTTACCGTATCGCCATCAACATCAAAAGGAGTGTTCAAAGCTACCTCCGTAGCATCTTGAATCTCGTTTGTTGGATCGGCATCCGCATCCTGAATATTTATCGTTGTAGAACCACCTCGCTCTAAGTCGATATCCACGGTTTCGTTAGCCGTACCTACTGCACTTGTTATCTGTTGGTCGTCACTGGCATTGTTGGCCAAATCTTCTAAAGCTTCCTGAACCGTAGTTTCGTTTACCGTATCGCCATCAACATCAAAAGGAGTGTTCAAAGCTACCTCCGTAGCATCTTGAATCTCGTTTGTTGGGTCGGCATCCGCATCCTGAATGTTGATAGTAGTTGAACCACCTCGCTCTAAGTCGATGTCCACCGTTTCGTTAGCGGTACCCACTGCACTTGTTATCTGTTGGTCGTCACTGGCGTTGTTGGCCAAATCCTCTAAAGCTTCCTGAACCGTAGTTTCGTTTACCGTATCGCCATCCACATCAAAAGGAGCATCCAACGGAACTTCCGAAGCATTTTGCTCATCTAAATCCACACTACTGATTTGGTATGGGTTTCCTGCGGAACCATCTCCTGCTACAGAAACATTTGCATTTCCAGATTGTACGATAGTCTCCGTACCATCGGCAGCAGCTACGGAAAGGTCATAATCATTACCTGTTTGGTTTAAAGTTACAGAACCGTCCGTAGAGGATATAGTTTGAATCTCATTGTTCGGGTCACCATCTAAATCAGGACTGGCATTGCCCCCCACTTGGTTCCAATTAGTACCGTCAAAAACATATAACTGCCCAGCAACCTCGTCTACATAAGTTACCCCAGCATTTGACGGTGTTATTGTTGGTGCCCCACTATCTATTAATGTAAGCTCATTGGTTTCGTCTTCATCTGAATCTGTTGAATTAACCGTGTAGTTTCCATTGCCGTCATCAGTTACCGAAATAGCTCCTGTACCAGCAATTACGGTTTCTACAAGAGATGATAAATCTACATTTGCAGAACTCCCTCTTTCTATATCTATTTGAAGTTGATTTGTTCCGCTTAAAGTAGCACCCGTTAAATTCTGGTTATCGCTAGCGTTGGCTGCCAAATCAATAATTGCTTCTTCCACCGTATTTTCATTAACACTGTCCCCATCAACATCTAATGGATTTGTTAAATTAACCTCCGTTGCTTCTTGATCATCCGTACCATCAAAACTGGTTGAAGTATTATCTTCCGAAACATAAGTATATGTAATATTATCAGCTGTAGACAATGTTGTAACCGTCTCATCTATTTCCGTTACCGTACCGTCCGCTTCCGTTACCGTGGCAATAAGGTTACCCGCAATAACATTAGTAATATCGATTCCGTTCGTGTTGATATCCACGTCCGTTCCATCGCCATTGGTAAAACGGTAAAGACCGCCTCCTAAATCCGTAATGTCCGATTTGGAAACCGTTACACTTGTTCCGGCCTCATCAACCAAAGTGATGTTCCCGTCATTGTTATCCTCTATTCGTACGATGCTCTCCTGAATGGAAACCGTGGTCCCGTCCTCTTTACGGTATACACCGATTTCGTTTCCGGAGTTTGAAGTTCCGGTGATGTCCGTAACCGTCTCATCTATTTCCGTTACCGTACCGTCCGCTTCCGTTACCGTGGCAATAAGGTTACCCGCAATAACATTAGTAATATCGATTCCGTTCGTGTTGATATCCACGTCCGTTCCATCGCCATTGGTGAAACGGTAAAGGCCGCCACCTAAATCCGTAATATCCGATTTGGAAACCGTTACAGTATTTCCTTCTTCATCCACTAAAGTGATGTTCCCGTCATTGTTATCTTCTATACGTACGATGCTCTCCTGGATGGAAACCGTTGTCCCGTCTTCCTTTTGGTATACACCGATTTCGTTTCCGTTGGTCGAAGTTCCGGTGATGTCCGTAATTGTTTCGTTAATATCTGTTGTTGACCCATCTGCCTCGGTTACAGTTGCAATGCGATTTCCCGGAACGATATTGCCAATAGACATTCCGTTGGTGTCAATAGTAACATTTGTTCCGTCACCATTAGTGAACTCATAAAGACCGCCTCCCAAATCCGTAATGTCCGATTTGGAAACCGTTACAGTATTTCCTTCTTCATCCACTAAAGTGATGTTCCCGTCATTGTTATCTTCTATACGTACGATGCTCTCCTGGATGGAAACCGTAGTTCCGTCCTCTTTTTGGTATACACCGATTTCATTACCGGAGTTTGAAGTTCCGGTGATGTCCGTAATTGTTTCGTTGATATCTGTTGTTGACCCATCTGCCTCGATTACGGTTGCAATACGATTTCCTGGAACGATATTGCCAATAGACATTCCGTTGGTGTCAATAGTAACATTTGTTCCGTCACCATTAGTGAACTCATAAAGACCTCCTCCTAAATCCGTGATATCAGACTTGGAAACAGTTACTTGGGCTCCTAATTCATTTGTAAATGTTACATTACCATCGCCTTCATCACTTATATCCGTTATTGTTTCATTAATTGTAACTAAATCACCGTTCTCGTTTTCATAAACTCCAATAGCATTTCCTGTAGGCGCCGTTGCCGTTAAGGTAGTAATGGTCTCCACCGGTAAAATAACTGATGCAGTGCCCCCATTTTCAAGGGAAAGCGTAAGTTCTCCGCTTAAACCATCAAAAGTAAAGTTTTGGAGCTGCTGGTCATCGGAAGAGGTCAGCTCCCAAGAATCACCATCCCAAAAATAGATAGTCCCTGTATCCGTATTTACATAAATATCACCTATGTCAGCACCTGCAGGAGTAGTTAATCCTGGAGCTGTAACATCGGTACCGCTTAGCACCTCACAGTTACATTGGTCTTCCAAACTGACCGTAGTCTGTGCAAATGCTAATCCGGAGATTAGGAAAACTAAGATTATACTTATTTTTTTCATGACCATTACTTTACTTGAAACCGTATTGTTCAAAATCTTTATCCTTACCATGCGAACTAGCTTTAGACGCAGTGTACTTTTTATTCCAAAAAAAATATCTGAATTCCGCCCCCGGACATTGCACCTTAGAAGTGCCTTTTGGTATGGCGAAGAGGATGAAGAACACCCTAAATGCCACTTGGTTTATAAAGAATAAACCTATGTCAAACTTTGGTTAAGTTATTCAGTTTTTTGGGTTGTGTTGAACCAATCCTATTGAGAATGATCCAATTACACTTTACAAAATTAATCTTAGTACCTGCAATGGAAAATAATTGTTGTATAAGTGTGAATTCCTATTGTATACGTACTGAAAAATGAGGTCTTGGTTTATTTTTTTCCTGTGTTAATCGTCGATAAGTCCAATAATATCGCTATACTACAGAGGGTCATATGTTTACGAGAATAGTGTAATATGTAGAAAAGTAAAGGCTAAAAATGGTGTCTAAAACGAACGTAGAACTGTTTAAATTTGGACAAACTTACATTTCATATTTAACCATTATATAACATTGTTAATTTGGCTTTACTCTGTAAGTTATTCGCCTATTCGTAATAACAGTATACGCCTTAATTATACTTAAAGGAGAAAACTCAGAAGTAGAGTTTGCCAATGTAGCCGTAGTAGTTACCGTGTTACCTAAACCAATAGCTGAAGGAAGTGGAATACTGAATTTAAACTTGTTGGTATTGTCCGTATTATTATCATCATCGCTATAAGCGGTAACCCTTGATTCCGAATCGGAAGCAGAACCTTCTACCATGGTGCCTAGGTACCGTTGTCCCTCTCCATAATCATAGGTCATGCCCAATCTATTATCTCCTGCAGTGGCAGTTCCTTCATTAATATCAGTTGCAAACAACTCTATAGTAGCTCCCGGTCTTGACCAACCCTCTACTACCAGATTTGACCCTGAAACATACGCCCCTGTAATTACAGGGAAGTTTAGGACACCGTTGGGACCACTATCCGAGTCTCCGGAGTCATTAATGGTTACCCCATCACCAAAACCATCAGATAAATCAATATCTATTCCTAGAGCAGGAATTGCCGTACCGTTTGCGTAAATTGAGTTCCTAGAGATTAAGTTTCCTGATGTATTCCCGCCACTTAGAACAATACCCGCCCCGCCACTGGAAGTTATAATGTTATTGGTTACAGACGAATTACTTCCATCCAAACGAATACCTACATTTGCATCATCTCCCGAACATTTACCTCCATCTTGACCCGAGTTGGAAATTGTATTCTCCGTAATGGTCAAAGAACCGCTTATTCCTTCTGCATCTACGCCTAGGGAAGCAGCTCTATCAATTAAGTTTTGCTGAATTATAATTCCAGACCCACCACTAATTTTTATATTATCAAAACAAGCGTTGTTTCCATTGTCCGTAATATGATTGTTTTGTATTAGGGTAGACGTTCCTCCGTTCACCAAAATACCTTCATCCGTATTTCTTGCTATATAATTGCTGTCTACAATAGATGTTCCTCCAATAATTTCCACGCCATAATCTATATTTCCCGATGCATTGCCACGAGCATTCACACCCAGTAAACTGTGCGACACAGTTGCAGACCCACCCTGAATAATAATTCCTGCATTATTATTGGCACGAACAGCAATATTACGAGTTACCACATTTGTGCCGTTTAATTGCAATACATCACCTGAGGGACTATACAATTCAATTTCCGGTAGGTCAAAGTTGGGCAGATTCGTATTTGAAACTCCTACCCCTGTTCCTCCAGAACCAACAGTTCCTGTATTTGTGTTACCCGAATAAGCAGTTTGCGTACGCCCATCAATAACAGTATTGGTACCAGTTATTACCGGAAAATCGTTGGGATTGGACATGGCAATATTAAAGTATCCATTCGCAAAATTGGCATCGCCCGTTCGTCCTAATGGATCACTAGTAGTTGGTATCATAAATATTGAAGTGTCCTCACCTGTCGCTGGATCAAATATACCGTTCGCTTCAATATCCAAACCAACTTCTCCTATTGCATTTGAATTCAATATAAACTGAGTAAGTGAACCTTGTCCGTTCTCGTTTGTATTTACTATAGTATTAAAATTAAATCCAAAATTAATACCTACAACACCGTTACCGGCCACCTCAACACTAGCTATGCTTTGAGCATTATTAAAAACACCCAATGATACATCCTGAGTTGCTGTTGGGTCAGTTCCCCCAACTTCATCTGTTACATCTACGATACTACCAGATATCATTTCGGTTTTATATGTCTGAACGGGGTAACATGCAGAACAGTTTGCTCCACTATCTCTAGTAGACCGGACCGTTGAGCTCACTACTTTTATAAAGTAGTCTCCATCTGCCATGCCTCCAAACGAATAATTTCCGTTCGCCTCTGTATTTTTTCTTTGTATAAAATTACCAGAAGAATCAAAAAGCTCTACGATTGCACCCGAAATTCCTACTCCTCCAGAGGCCAATTGATCACGGCCTGCGCCACCCGGATAATTGACATCTTCAAAAACACGACCTGCAATTAAGTTGGACGGCACTTTCAATACCACCGCTGCAGAAATCACAAAATCCTGACCTACGTCAACATTTGCTGTGACCTCACTATCTGCCGGTTGAATAAATGATGAAATATCATAAGTATCTAAATCTACACCGTAAGTAGCAGCATTATTATAAACCGGAGGACCTACCGTATTGTCATAAATTGTAGAGTTATAGGAGTTATTACCTGTTTGACCTCCATCTCCCGTAAGAATAAAATTTTGATTTCTTTGATTGGTAATGGACAGTTCTTCAGGATTGGTAGAGCCAGAACTAGATCCATTCAAATCTGGATCACCTTCCCACGATAAAAATGAAGCTTTGGCGCCTGTTCCCGATATGGCATAAAAAGAATCTAGCGTAAACGAATTACCATCATTACTTAAACCATCAAAACCCTGGTATAAGTTTATATTTACTGCTGGCAAAGAACGGTCTTCATAAAAAACCATTAACGCCCAGCCACCAAGAACCGTACTTGTTGTACAATATTCTCCCGTATTATTAATGGTAAGACCACTAAAGTCAAAAACATTACTTGATAAATTGGATACGCCTTGAACTATAGTGGTTACATCACTTACATAACCAAAAAAGTTTCTATTGCCCAAAGATGTCTGATATAGAAAGTTAGCAGAAACACTTTGTCCTTCAAAAGTTACATCTGCATCACGAACCGTACTAGAATGAGACCAATACAGATAAGCCCTTTCAACAGAAGCTGTTGCCGGAACAGGAGATACCAAACTATTGGACGATGATGTAGTAACCGCACAAGGACTAGCCCCATTGGGACTTGTACGTAACGTACCTCCGGTAGTTGAGTAATCATAATACCCATCAAATTCTTGAAACAGTGTTAATGGGTCATTTGCTAAGATCTGAGAATTTATGGTACCCTTACCCGCATCGTTATAATTTACAACTGCATACTGGGCATTTGCTCCAGTAAAGACAATATCAAAATCTTCTGCAAATTCCGGAATACCATCATTGGCTATAGGTACAGAAATGGTCTGAACATTATTTAACTCTCCTGTAAAGGTTAGCGTTCCTGATGTGGCGGTATAATCGCTTCCTGCCAAAGCCAATCCGTCTACGGTCTCAAAATCTACCGTAAATGGGGCTTCAACAAAACCAAACAAAAATATATTTCTTCCGTGCGCAGCTCTTGTAGACCTTACGGTAAACACGGCATTACCCACATCTTCATCAATTGTAATGTCCTCAATTATAATAATGGGACCGTCAGGAAAACAATTGATTTCTGCCTCCCAACCAGCTCCGGTGTTATTTCCGTTAGAAACAAACCTAAACGTTAGACAGCCTGAAGCAGCCGAAGAATTTATTGAAGTGGGTACATTGGCACTATCATACTGACCTATTAAAGTAGCTCCCGTTGAATTACCATCATAAATATAGAGTATATCTCCAGAAACTATCTCGAAACTGGTAAAGTTGACATTCAAATATGTATCAGCTGTATCCGGACATATGGTATAGGTTACATCTTGATTATTAGAATAATTAGAGAGTCCGCCTGGATCAAAAAAGGTATCGCTACATGTAGTTGCACTACCGCCATTAGTCATTATTAAGGCGTCATCATCTATAATCGTTGCTGTAGCTGTATCACTAATGTCTACTTGAGGGTCTGATGCTAGAGTGAATTCCAATATGAAATTTTCCGGATTCTCAATAGTACCGTCATCTAAAATGGGAACGGTAACAGTTTCCGTATCACCTGACGTACCATTGAAGTTTAAAATACCAGAAGCAGAAGTATAATCGTTACCATCAATTGCAGACCCATCTACCGTTCTGTAATTGACCGTAAAAGGAGCTGTAGCGTTCGTACCTGTATGCCGTACCGTAAAAGTAGCATTGCCCCCGTCTTCATCTACTGTTATGTCATCTACCTCCAGAACAGGAATAGGTGCTGGAAAAGTTGCAGAAATCTGAAAATTATCGATAAAGGCGTAGTCATTATTATTCCAATTGCTACCTGATCTCGCCAATCGTATCGTTGTGGTTGCGGAAATAAATCCTGATATATCCCGAGTATAAGTTCCTGTGGTGTTGTTTCCGTTAATGGTACCTACTGTTGTATATGACGCTCCTCCATTGTTAGAAACCTGTATTCCCAAAGCTCTTCCCCCTGTTAGGCTTATACTCGTATAATCAAAGCTAAGAGTTGCTGTTGCAGCTCCATTAAGATTTACTGATCTACGAATAGTTTCTGACCATATATAGTATAATTCCAGCCTATTGCTACTTATTCTAATATATTGACTGGTGGGGCCATTATTTGAATCGCCAGTTTCTATCCAATTTGTAGAAAAGTTAGAACTGCCATTATTATTTGAGTAAGATACACTGCTAAAATTATCGCGATAGGTTTCTTGTGCGACCAACTGTAACGAACACAGCATCGCCAAAAAAACATAAAGAATTCTAGTATGGTTATACACTATTTTTAGCACTTTTTGAAGCTTTGAATAGATGCCGACCGAACGGACCGAGCACTTAACCCAGCAAATATATCCGTACTAGAACTACTTAAGAAAAATTTGTTGTGAAGACCCCAATAGTGAGCGTAACTGATAGTTTTTACAATGTTTAGGTATTTTAAAGCATGTTGAATTGCCTTTAAAATAGACGCATTATCGATTAAATACTTATCTACTTTGTACAGTACCGTGAACAAAAAAGGCAGCTACTTTAAAGTAGCTGCCTTTGGTATTGTATTTCTTAGATATACTATTCCAGAATAATAAATTCCGATCGTCTGTTCAGTTCATGGTCCTTATCCGAACATTTGACACCATTGGCACATTGGTTAATCAATTTAGTTTCACCAAAACCTTCACTATCCAATCTTTCTTTGGCTATCCCTCTTTTTACCATATAGTTAACTGTAGCTTCGGCCCGTTTTTGAGAAAGCCATAAGTTATAAGAGTCTTTACCCCTACTATCCGTATGGGAATTGACTTTGATTCTCAAACTAGAGTATTTCTCCATGGCAGCAATTACCTTCTCAACCTCTATTTCAGAATCTTTACGAATGTTGTATTTATTAAAATCAAAATAGATGGTACTCAATTGTAATAGTTTGGCTAAATCATCTCCAAAACCAGCACTAATAGAATTTCTCTCTAGATAAAAGTCTATGGTTTTAGGTTCCCCATCAGATTTTCCTAAATACTCTTCAGATGGAATATACCCCTCTGTCATAGCTCTTACAAAATTACCTTGGGTACAATCTACCAATAAGCTATACTTACCTTCAGCATCTGTAATGGCCGACATTATTTCGTCATTATTTTCATTGATGACCTTAACCGATGCCCCAATTAAAGGCTCATTGGATATTTTGTCCCGCACTACCCCGGAAATAGCCTGTTCACAGTCAATCACCAACGATTTGGTTTCCAAGAAAGCGTAAATATCATCTGCTCCCTGCCCTTCCGAGCGGTTAGAGGCAAAATACCCTTTTTTAGTTTCTTCGTTAAAGATAAACGTAAAATCATCCATTCTTCCATTAACGGGTTCACCTACGTTCATAACGTTTCCATCCAACTTTCCGTTGGCTACTTTAGTAGCAAAAATATCCAAGCCCCCAAGACCAGGATGGCCATCAGAAGAGAAATAAAGGACATCTTCGCTAGAAACAAAAGGAAAGGTTTCCCTAGCTTCCGTATTAATTACCAGACCTAGATTTTCAGGAGTACCGTAAGTTCCATCATCGTTTATGGAAACCCTAAAAATATCAGATTCCCCTAAAGAACCGGGCATATCCGATGCAAAATATAAGGTCTTTTCATCTGCACTTAATGTGGGATGGGCTACAGAGTAATCATTGCTATTAAAGGGTAGTTCCTCTACATTAGACCATACACCCTCTACCATTTTAGCCTTGAAAATTTTAAGACGTATTACTCCTTTTTCGTCTTTTACATATTTGCCGGACTTAAAATTATTTCTAGTGAAATATAAAACGTCCCCGGCCTTGTTTACTGTTGATGTTGATTCGTGTAATCTTGTATTTACATGGTCCCCAAACTTAATAACAGTACCTTGAGAAATACTATCTGCGTTTACTTTATATAAATCCAAAAAATCCTTTGAATTCCAAGTATGACGATAGCGAGCAAAATTACCGGTGTCCCTATCCGAAGAAAAAATTAGACCCTCTTTATAGAAAGAAGGTGCAAACTCCGAGTACGGAGAATTATATTGAAAAGGCGATACGTTATATCTACCCGAATTTCTTTTAATATCGTTTAGATAGTCTTTCTCGTCTTTGTATGCAGTAGCCCTTCCATCATCTGAAGTGGCCTCCAAAAATTTGCCCATAACTTCTTTGGAAGCATCGTACTCCTCTAAAGTTTTTAAGGTCTGTGCATATCTAAAGTAATACTCCGGACCTATTTCTCCCGGATACTCGTCTACCAGTCTTTTGTATGTTTTTGACGCATCCTCGTAATCTGCATTGTAATAGTAAGAGTTTCCTAATTTTTTGAGAAGGTCTGCCGAAACGTATCCCCTATCCAGTACTTTTTTATAAATATCGATAGCCGGACTAAAAGAGTATTCGTCATATTTTTCATTGGCCTTGGTAATCAATTTTTCTTGGGCAAAACAACTCGTGCCCATCAAAAAGACCAAAACATAAAGAATGTGTATTTTTTTCATCATAAGGCAAGGTTTAGAAGAAACGCGGAGAAACCAGTTTTTCAAATGATTTCACTAATTCCCATCTTAGAAAAATTTCAAAAGATCCGCTATTGAACTGTGTACTACCAAAGTCTGTTGTTTCTTTATCATATGCTAACCCTAACATAATTTGGTCAGATATCTGAAAACCAGCAAGAGCACTTACAGCGGCATCCCATCTGTAAGCTGCACCAAAAGAAAACTTCTCTGCAAACAGAAAATTAGCTGAGACATCTACCTGAAGCGGTGCACCACCTACAACCTTTGTCAATAGAGCTGGCTTAAATTTAAAGTTATCATTTAAATCAAAAACGTATCCAGTAATCAAGTAAAAGTTAACACGATCTTTAGCCAAAAAGTCAATTTGGTTAGCATCCGAGTTGGCCGAATCAAAATGTTCTACCTCTAACAAATTGGGAGCAGAAAGTCCCGCATAAAATTTATCGGTATGGTAGTACATTCCCAGTCCTACGTTAGGAGAAAATCGGTTTTCAATATTATCGGTACCTACAGCTTCTTCAAAACCTGGTCTCTGTCTTAATTGTTCAAAATCCAAATTGAGAATATTACCTCCCAACTTTAATCCAAAAGATAGTTTTCCTTTTAAAGAAACGTCAATTGAATATGAGATCAACCCATCTATATAAGTTTCTTGAACAGTGCCCTCTCCTATTTTATCGTTCACTATAGACAACCCGTAACCTACTTTACTGTTCCTTATGGGAGAGTGTAAATTGATGGTAAAAGTCTCTGGAGATCCATCTAAACCTACCCATTGCGACCTGTATAGGCCTGCAATACTCAATTGCCCCCTAGAACCTGCATAGGCAGGGTTAACGCTCATTGTATTAAACATATACTGAGTGTACTGGGCATCTTGTTGGGCCGAAGCCGTTTGACAATAGACCAATACCAAGAATAGGCCTGCTAGTAGTTTATTTCTTATAATCATACCTACTTTATAGATTATTTGCTGATGTAAATATAACCACTATCAGTTATATTAGCTTTATTTACAGTATTGTACTTAAAGATATAAAAATAAACCCCTGCCGGTAAATAATCCTGACCAGCTATTGTAGACCTTCCTTTTGATCTACCATCGAACACATTGTTCTGGTTATTGTAATCATCTCCTTCGTATACAGCAACACCCCATCTATTGAAAATCTTAAGATTATTATCTAAAGCTTTATCAACATTTTCAATCCACAAGAATTCATTTTTACCATCTCCGTTAGGGGTTACCATTTGCATCACTACAATTTCAGTATCCTCTTCTGGATCTAGGTATGAAGGCGTACCATCACCATCCAAATCATCATCAGTTGGGTCTCCGTTGTTATTTCCGTCTTCGTCCGGCGTATCAATTCCATCACCATCATCATCCAAATCACGATAGTTTACATCTTCGGTACCATCCGTGTCCGGTAAATCGTTTGCTGGATCATCAATTTCATCGTTTACATCAAAACCATCATTAACATCGCTACCCTCGTAACCGTCATCAAGACCATCTCCATCCGTATCCGTACCTGTAAAGGATTGATCAGGTGCTCCATCAAAATTAAAATCATTTCCTTCATTATGATCAAACACTAAATCATTATCACTATCCGAATCCAAGTAATCCTCTTCATCTGTACCATCTGTATTAACAGGCGTCAATCCATCAGGGTATGCGGAATTTAATCCATCATTGGCTTCATATGTTGCTTCATCGTCATCGTTTGGAGCAATATAGCCATCCGTAGTTTGTGCCTCAACATTATCCGGAATACCGTCATCATCTGAGTCAATATCTAAATGGTTAGGTATAGTATCTCCATCAGAATCCAAAGGATTGGTCAATGGGTCATTATCACCATCTGTGTTTGGGTCTTCAACCGTATCCAAAATACCATCGTTATCATCATCTAAATCTACTCTATCCGGAACACCGTCACCATCCGTATCCTTATCGTTAGGATTAGAATCCGGATCCAGGTAATCTGGTGTACCGTCTTCGTCCGTATCGTCATTGGTAGGGTCTCCATCTCCATCAATATCTTCATCTGGTGTATCAATGCCATCACCATCATCATCCAAATCGCGATAGTTCACATCTTCTGTACCATCTGTATCAGGCAAGTCATTGACCGGGTCATCAATTTCATCGTTTACATCAAAACCATCATTAACATCGCTGCCCTCATAACCATCATCTAAACCGTCTCCATCCGTATCTATTCCGGTATAAGTCTGATCTGGCTTGCCATCAAAATTGAAGTCATTGCCTTCGTTATTATCAGGAACAGTGTCATTGTCACTATCCAAATCAATATAATCTTCCGTGTCTTCCCCATCTGTATTCACCGGAGTAAGACCATCTGGGTAAGCTGAGTTTAAACCATCGTTAGCAGCATATGTTGCTTCATCATCTTCATTAGGCGCTATATAACCATCCGTAGTTTGTGCCTCAACGTTATCCGGAATACCGTCATCATCAGAATCAATATCCAAATGATTAGGAATACCATCTTCATCTGTATCCAATGGGTTCGTTAATGGATTATCATCTCCATCTGTGTTAGGGTCTTCTACCGTATCTAAAATACCATCGTTATCATCATCCAAATCCGTTATATCCGGAACACCATCACCATCTGTATCTGTAGTAGTATCCTCATCAAAGTCAAGATAATCTGGTGTACCGTCTTCATCTGAATCATCATTAGTAGGATCCCCATCTTCATCTGCATCTTCATCCGGTGTGTTTATTCCATCACCATCATCATCCAAATCACGATAGTTTACATCTTCCGTACCATCCGTATCAGGCAAGTCGTTGGCAGGGTCATCAATTTCATCATTAACATCATAACCGTCATTAACATCACTACCTTCATAACCATCATCTAGACCATCTCCATCTGTATCTATTCCGGTATAAGTCTGGTCAGGAATACCGTCAAAATTAAAATCGTTTCCTTCGTTATTATCCGGAACGTCATCATTATCACTATCTGCATCTAGATAATCCTCAACATCACTACTATCAGTATTAACGGGGGTCAACCCATCAGGATACGCAGAATTAAGTCCGTCATTAGAATCATAAGTAGCAGCATCGTCATCGTTTGGTGCTATATAACCATCTGTAGTCTGAGCTTCTACATTGTCAGGAATACCATCGTTATCCGAATCAATATCCAAATGATTTGGAATACCATCTTCATCTAAATCATAGGGGTCCGTTAGCGGATTATCATCACCGTCAATATTAGGATCTTCAACTGTATCCAAAATACCGTCATTATCATCATCCAAATCTACATTATCGTTAACACCATCACCATCCGTATCCGGACATATAACAGGTATAACTCTTAAACGAATACCGTTTACAGGAAAACTAGAAGTAGTATAGAACTGTATTTCATTTGCCAAACCTTGTGATAACCATACAAAACGGTCAGGACCATATATAGGAGCTGCCGTTGTGTTTTCTACAAAGTAATCATTGGTTTCATTACCAGAAATAATTCCTGCAGGCAAAGCTGTGGTCTGGACATACTCTACATTATCCAAAGAAAGAATACCATCTCTATGGTTAGAATCTACACGAGCTGAGTGCTCTGCTATAATTTGTACCGGCACGGTTCCCGAGAAAGTAAAAGTGGCCGGTAAATCTTTATTAACCTCAAAAAGCCCCAAAGAACTTTTTGTACTTGCTCCTTGTACACTTACCAAAATAGAACCTGCTGGAAGTCCCCACTTGGAACTCACATCTACATTATCCGCTGAAAGGCTACCATCCGTAACCCCATCAGGAAAACCAAAATCTCCCGGTCTAATCTCTTTATTGTCCAAACGGGTACAACCATCAGCATCAAACATGTAAGCTGGTTGCACTTCTTCATTGGTCTCTTTTTCCGAATCTAAAGTATCGGAGAAATTTTCAAAGGAGCTATTTATCCCAAAAAGGACTACAGCAAGTACATAAGTAAATGCCTTGAACGTTTTGTTCTTAAAATTCAGTAGAGTAAAGTTTTCCATAAATGTTTAGCTTTTATTAAACTAATCACCATGGCGTGTAGGTCAAAAATGTGGTTGGCAAGAAGTTGGGAGACTTCAATTCTAGGTGCAAGATATATCTAATATTTCGTTAACCAAATTGTTTTGAAAGTATAAATTATGAATAATCCTCCAAAGACAAATATATTCGGTAAAGGGCTGAAAACAATACAATTTACATAGTTTTCATTTCCCTATTATCATGCACAAACCTAAACTATAACCAACGAAAATCGGGATTTTCTGCCGTTCATCGATATATACCAAACCCTATCACTTAACACAAAAAACCACCTAAATCTTAGCCTCAAGGCTTGGTTTTAACTCAACATAAATCAGGTCATAACTAGAATTTAATGTATTTTTGCACAAATTTTCTTCATGAGTTTTAAAGACGAGATTCAAAGGCGTAGAACCTTTGGAATAATTTCCCACCCGGATGCCGGTAAGACCACATTAACCGAAAAACTTCTGTTATTTGGTGGTGCCATTCAGGAGGCGGGTGCTGTAAAAAACAATAAAATCAAGAAAACGGCCACGAGTGACTTTATGGAAATAGAGCGCCAAAGAGGTATCTCCGTTGCCACATCCGTACTTGCCTTTATATATAAGGATAAGAAAATAAACATTCTTGATACCCCTGGGCATAAAGATTTTGCCGAAGATACCTTTAGAACACTTACAGCTGTAGATAGTGTTATAGTTGTGGTTGATGTTGCCAAAGGTGTGGAAGAGCAAACCGAAAAATTGGTGCAGGTTTGTAGAATGCGAAACATTCCTATAATTGTTTTTATAAATAAATTGGATAGAGAGGGGCGCGATGCTTTTGACCTTCTTGACGATTTGGAGCAAAAACTTGGCCTATCCGTTACCCCTTTAAGTTTCCCAATTGGTATGGGTTATGATTTTAAAGGTATTTACAATATCTACGAAAAGAACATTAATCTTTTTAGCGGCGATAGTAAAAAAAATATTGAGGAAACTATAGCCTTTGACTCTATTGAAAGCCCTGAACTCGAGAAAATTATAGGAAACAATGCCGCCGAAGAACTTCGTGATAACTTAGAGTTGGTAAGAGGCGTATATCCTGATTTTGATAAAGAAAGCTATTTGCAAGGTGAGCAACAGCCCGTATTCTTTGGCTCTGCCCTTAATAATTTTGGTGTTCGGGAGCTATTGGATTGTTTTATAGAAATTGCCCCATCTCCTCGCCCTAAAAAAGCTGAAGAAAGAGTTGTTGAGGCAAATGAAAAGGAAATGTCCGGTTTTGTATTTAAGATACATGCCAATATGGACCCAAAACATCGTGACCGTTTAGCGTTTATTAAAATTGTGTCCGGAACGTTTGAACGAAACAAACCCTACCTTCATGTTAGAAATGGAAAAAAACTAAAATTCTCAAGTCCTAATGCGTTTTTTGCCGAGAAAAAAGAAATCGTGGATATATCTTATCCCGGAGATATTGTCGGGCTTCATGATACAGGTAATTTTAAAATAGGCGACACCCTAACCGAAGGAGAGGAACTACACTACAAAGGAATCCCAAGCTTCTCTCCTGAGCATTTTAGGTACATTAACAATGCAGACCCAATGAAGTCCAAACAGCTTTACAAGGGCATTGACCAGCTTATGGATGAAGGTGTAGCGCAGTTATTTACACTGGAAATGAACGGCAGAAAGGTTATAGGAACTGTAGGAGCACTTCAGTTTGAGGTTATTCAATACCGTCTTGAACATGAATATGGTGCCAAATGTACCTATGAAAACTTTCCTGTTTTCAAAGCTTGTTGGGTAGAAGCATCAGACCCCAAGAACGAAGAATTTAAAGAATTCAAAAGAGTGAAACAGAAATTTTTAGCCAAGGACAAGCGAAATCAATTGGTATTCTTGGCCGATTCTCAATTCTCTTTACAAATGACCCAACAAAAATACCCTAGCGTAAAACTTCATTTTGTTTCTGAGTTCGATTAGAAACCGGAAAAACTTATAAAATAAAAAATGCCCTTTGTAGTAACAAAGGGCATTTTTTATTCTTAAGCTTCTCCTGTTGGCCCAAAATTAATTGGTATTGGAGGTTGCTCGTAGTCCTTAATAGTTCCGTGAGCAGCTTCAAACCTATTTACATTATCATTCAAAGCCTTTAAAAACTTTTTCGCATGCTGCGGAGTCAGAACAATTCTGCTCTTTACCTTGGCTTTGGGAGCGCCTGGCATCATGCTTATAAAGTCTACTACAAATTCTGATACTGAATGATTGATGATCGCTAGATTGGAATAGATTCCTTCAGCTGTCTTTTCATCAAGTTCAATATTGATTTGGTTCTGTTTTTGTTCTTTTTCGCTCATATGTAAAAAAAATAAACCCTCAATAGAAACTATTGAGGGTTTTAATTATTTGAGTTTAAAATTTCAAGGCCTCTTTGCGCGCCATGATTTCATCATACTCTTCTTTAGAGCCAACTATGATGTTCTCATAGTCTCTCATACCTGTACCTGCTGGAATCTTATGTCCAACAATAACATTCTCCTTCAAGCCTTCCAATGTATCTACTTTACCACTTACAGCAGCTTCGTTCAATACTTTAGTAGTTTCTTGGAAAGATGCTGCAGATATAAACGATTTAGTCTGTAGAGACGCACGTGTAATACCCTGTAGAATTGGCGTAGCCGTAGCCGCAACCGCATCGTTGGCCGTAACTAGATTCTTATCCGAACGTTTCAAGACAGAATTTTCATCTCTCAATTCACGAGCAGTAATAATCTGACCAGGTTTAAGGTTTTCTGAATCACCTGCATCTACAACAACCTTCTTACCAAAGATCTCATCGTTTTCCTGAATAAAGTCATCCTTATGAACCAATTGGTTTTCTAAAAAGATAGTGTCTCCCGGATCTTGAATACGAACTTTACGCATCATCTGTCTAACAACAACCTCAAAGTGCTTATCATTAATCTTCACACCCTGCAGACGGTATACTTCTTGAACTTCGTTCACTAAGTACTGTTGTACTGCTGATGGGCCTTTGATCTTAAGGATATCCTCTGGAGTTATAGAACCATCTGACAATGGCATACCGGCACGAACATAATCGTTCTCCTGTACCAAAATCTGATTGGAAAGCTTTACCAAGTATTTCTTGACTTCACCTAACTTAGATTCAATAATGATCTCACGGTTACCTCTTTTGATTTTCCCGAAAGAAACAACACCATCAATTTCTGAAACAACCGCTGGGTTAGAAGGGTTACGCGCTTCAAAAAGTTCGGTTACCCTTGGAAGACCACCGGTAATATCACCTGCCTTAGCAGATTTACGTGGTATCTTAACAAGTGTCTTACCTTCTTTAATCTTATCTCCATCATCTACCATAATGTGCGATCCAACCGGAAGGTTGTACGAACGTAATGTTTCACCTTTATTATCTTGGATCAACAGAGTTGGTATCAATTTCTTGTTACGAGATTCAGAGATTACTTTTTCCTGGAAACCAGTCTGTTCATCAATCTCTACTTGATAAGTAACACCTTGCTCAATATTCTCGTAAGCAATCTTACCTGGGAACTCAGAAACAATTACACCGTTATATGGATCCCAAGAACAAACAACATCGCCTTTAGTAATGGTTGCGCCATTCTCTATGAACAATTGCGAACCGTAAGGTATATTGTTAGTACTTAAAGTAATACCGGTTTTCTTATCTACAACTTTGATTTCAGAGGTTCTAGAAATAACAATAGTGGCAGGATTACCCTCATTGTCCGTTCCTATAACCGTTCTTAAATCTTCTATTTCCGCTACACCGCTAAATTTAGCGATCAACTTGTTATCTTCAGAAATGTTACCTGCAATACCACCCACGTGGAATGTACGTAACGTAAGCTGTGTACCTGGCTCACCAATGGATTGTGCTGCTACAACACCTACTGCCTCACCTCTTTGTACCATTTTATTGGTAGACAGGTTTCTACCGTAACATTGAGCACAAATTCCTTTAGGCGCTTCACATGTTAATGCAGAACGCACTTCTACTTTCTCAACAGGAGACTCTTCAATTCTCTTAGCATCGGCCTCCATTATTTCCTGACCAGCAACAAGTAATTGCTCCTCAGTTAACGGATCAAATACATCATGTAATGAAACCCTACCTAAGATACGAGCTCCAAGAGATTCTACAACTTCTTCATTCTTCTTAAGGGCAGAAACTTCAACCCCTCTTAAAGTCTCACAATCTGTAATGTTAATGATTACATCTTGAGAAACATCTACCAAACGACGTGTTAAGTAACCTGCATCCGCCGTTTTAAGGGCAGTATCCGCAAGACCTTTACGAGCACCGTGAGTAGAAATAAAGTATTCAAGGATGGAAAGACCTTCCTTAAAGTTAGAAAGAATTGGGTTTTCAATAATCTCACCACCTCCGGCAGTAGATTTTTTAGGCTTGGCCATCAAACCACGCATACCTGTTAACTGACGAATCTGCTCTTTAGAACCCCTTGCACCAGAATCAAGCATCATGTACACCGAGTTGAATCCTTGCTGATCCTCACGAATACGCTTCATAGCAAGTTCCGTTAACATGGCATTGGTAGATGTCCAAACATCAATTACCTGATTGTAACGTTCATTGTTAGTAATAAGACCCATGTTATAGTTGGTCATAATACCTTCTACCTGAACATTGGCATCGGCAATCATTTCATGCTTCTCTTGAGGAATAATAATATCACCCAAGCTAAATGATAGTCCACCTTTAAAAGCGAACTCATATCCCATTGTCTTAATCTTATCCAAGAAATCGGCAGTGGTCGGAACATCAGTTACAGCCAAAATTCCACCAATAATATCTCTTAAAGACTTTTTGTTCAATACGTCGTTAATGTACCCTGCTGCCTCCGGAACTTCCATGTTGAACAAAACTCTACCTACGGTGGTGGGTATTATTTTGTAAACCAACTCTCCTTCTTCATTAAAGTCCTTAGCTCTAACTTTGATACCTGCGTTCAAGTTTACTTTACCTTCATTAAAGGCAATTTCAACTTCTTCCGCTGAATAAAAAGTAAGACCTTCTCCCGCGATAGGAACTTCAGGTGTAGACTTTCTTTCTTTGGTCATATAGTACAGACCCAATACCATATCCTGAGAAGGTACGGTAATTGGTGATCCATTTGCAGGGTTCAAGATGTTATGCGATGCCAACATCAATAACTGAGCCTCTAAAATGGCTTCGGGTCCTAATGGAAGGTGAACCGCCATCTGGTCACCATCAAAATCCGCGTTAAATGCCGTACAAACCAATGGGTGAAGACGTATTGCCTTACCTTCTATAAGTTTTGGCTGGAACGCCTGAATACCCAAACGGTGCAACGTAGGAGCACGGTTCAACAGTACCGGATGCCCTTTTAGTACGTTTTCAAGAATATCCCAAACAACTGGTTCTTTCTTGTCTATAATTTTCTTAGCGGACTTCACCGTTTTTACAATACCTCTTTCTATCAGTTTTCTGATAACAAAAGGCTTATAAAGTTCGGCAGCCATATCTTTAGGAAGACCACATTCAAACAATTTCATTTCCGGTCCAACAACAATTACCGAACGTGCAGAATAATCAACACGTTTACCCAAAAGGTTTTGACGGAAACGACCTTGCTTACCTTTTAATGAATCTGAAAGCGATTTTAACGGTCTGTTAGATTCCGTTTTTACTGCTGAAGCTTTTCTGGTATTATCAAAAAGAGAATCTACCGCTTCTTGAAGCATACGTTTCTCATTTCTAAGAATTACTTCAGGAGCCTTGATCTCTACCAACCTTTTTAAACGGTTGTTACGAATAATAACCCTTCTGTAAAGGTCGTTCAAATCCGAAGTAGCGAAACGACCACCATCTAGTGGTACCAATGGACGCAATTCTGGCGGAATCACCGGAATTACCTTCATAATCATCCACTCTGGTCTGTTTTCCCTATTTTCTTGAGATTCACGAAGCGCCTCAACTACTTGAAGTCTTTTTAACGCCTCTGTTTTTCTTTGTTTAGAAGTTTCAGTGTTCGCCTTATGACGTAACTGGTACGAAAGTTCTTTTAAGTCTATACGAGCTAAAAGATCTATAAGACATTCCGCACCCATTTTAGCGATAAACTTGTTAGGGTCCGTATCTTCTAAATATTGATTTTCAACTGGAATAGATTCCAGAATAGTCAAGTACTCTTCTTCGGTCAAGAAATCCATCTTATTGATTTCTTCACCTTCAGGCCCTTTGGCAATACCCGGTTGAATTACTACATAACGTTCGTAGTAAATGATCATATCCAATTTCTTGGAAGGTAATCCTAAAAGGTAACCTATTTTATTTGGCAACGAACGGAAGTACCAGATATGAGCTACAGGAACCACTAAGTTAATGTGCCCTACTCTATCTCTACGTACTTTCTTTTCCGTAACCTCAACACCACAACGGTCACAAACAATACCACGGTAACGAATTCTTTTGTATTTACCACAGGCACATTCATAATCCTTAACAGGACCAAAAATACGCTCGCAAAAAAGACCGTCACGCTCTGGCTTGTGCGTTCTATAGTTGATAGTTTCAGGCTTGAGAACTTCTCCTCTTGACTCCGCCAAAATTGCTTCTGGAGAGGCCAATCCGATAGAAATTTTATCAAACCTTTTTATTGGATTATTATCTTTTATTCTAGCCATAATCTAATGGTGATACTAATTAAAATGTGTGTTCTTCAATCGCTACAATCGGATTCTATTCTTCCAAACGGATATCTAAGCCCAAACCTTTAAGTTCGTGCATCAATACGTTAAAAGATTCCGGTAAACCGGGTTCTGGCATGGTCTCGCCCTTAACTATTGACTCATAGGTCTTGGCCCTACCGATAACATCATCCGACTTAACGGTCAATATTTCACGTAAAGTTGCCGAAGCACCATATGCCTCAAGAGCCCAAACTTCCATCTCTCCAAAACGCTGACCACCAAACTGAGCTTTACCACCCAATGGCTGTTGTGTAATTAAAGAGTAAGGTCCTATAGAACGTGCGTGCATTTTATCATCTACCATGTGACCAAGTTTTAGCATATAAATCACTCCAACTGTAGCCGGCTGATCAAAACGCTTACCTGTTCCACCATCATGAAGGTAGGTATGTCCAAATCTTGGAATACCAGCTTCATCTGTGTATTCATTAATTTGATCTAATGTAGCACCATCAAAAATTGGTGTAGCATATTTTTTACCCAACTTAAGACCGGCCCAACCTAATACGGTTTCGTAAATCTGACCAATGTTCATACGAGAAGGTACACCTAATGGGTTCAATACAATATCAACTGGTGTTCCATCTGCCAAGAAAGGCATATCCTCTTGACGTACGATACGGGATACAATACCTTTGTTACCGTGACGTCCCGCCATTTTATCCCCAACTTTAAGCTTACGCTTTTTGGCAACATAAACTTTAGCCAGCTTCATAATTCCTGCAGGTAATTCATCACCAACAGAAATTGTAAACTTGTCTCTTCTTAGGTTTCCTTGAAGATCGTTAAGCTTTATCTTATAGTTGTGAAGCAAATCTGCAACAGACTCGTTGGTATCCTTGTCCATTGTCCAGCTACCACCTACCAAGTGAGCAAAATCGTCTACGGAGTTTAACATTTTAAGTGTATACTTCTTACCTTTTGGTAATACTTCTTCACCTAAATCGTTCAATACACCTTGAGACGTCTTACCATTGATCAAAGTAAAAAGCTTCTCTATCAAGATGTCTTTCAACTCTTGAAACTTTACTTCGTACTCTAATTCTAACTTGTTAAGCTCTTCTTTATCTTCGGAACGCTTACGCTTATCCTTTACAGAACGAGAGAATAACTTCTTATCAATAACAACACCTCTTAGAGATGGCGAAGCTTTTAAAGATGCATCTTTAACATCGCCCGCTTTATCTCCAAAAATTGCTCTTAATAATTTTTCTTCAGGAGTTGGATCAGACTCTCCTTTTGGAGTAATCTTACCAATTAGGATATCACCAGGCTTAACCTCTGCACCAATACGGATCATACCGTTTTCGTCCAAATCCTTAGTAGCTTCCTCAGAAACGTTAGGAATATCATGGGTTAGCTCCTCTGCACCTAATTTTGTATCTCTAACTTCCAAAGAATACTCATCTACGTGAATAGATGTAAAGATATCTTCACGAACTACTTTTTCAGAGATTACGATTGCATCCTCAAAGTTATACCCTTTCCAAGGCATGAAAGCCACGGTAAGGTTACGGCCTAGTGCCAATTCGCCTTTTTCTGTAGCATATCCTTCACACAGAACCTGACCTTTTTTAACTTTATCACCTCTTCTTACAATTGGCTTCAAGTTAATACTGGTTCCTTGGTTAGTTTTTCTGAACTTAACCAAGTTGTATGATTTAGAATCTTCTTCAAAACTTACCAAACGCTCAGCATCGGTACGATCATATTTTACCGTAATCATTTTGGCATCTACATACTCTATAGTACCATCTCCTTCTGCATTAATCAATACCCTAGAGTCAGAAGCAACCTGACGTTCAAGACCGGTACCTACAATTGGTGCCTGTGGTCTTAACAATGGTACGGCTTGGCGCATCATGTTAGATCCCATCAATGCACGGTTGGCATCATCATGTTCCAAGAAAGGAATAAGCGATGCGGAAATAGACGCAATCTGGTTAGGAGCAACATCCGTATAGTTGATTTCACTTGGATCAACAACAGGAAAATCTCCCTCTTCACGTGCAATAACCTTATCTGTATTTATCTGACCGTCTTCTTTTAAAGGAATGTTAGCCTGAGCTATTTTCATTCCTTCCTCTTCCTCAGCACTCAGGTATACAAACTCTTCTGTATTCACCTTAGCGTTATCTACCTTGCGGTAAGGAGTTTCCAAGAAGCCCATTGGGTTTACTTTAGAAAAAACTGCAAGTGAAGATATCAAACCAATGTTTGGACCTTCAGGAGTTTCAATAGGACAAAGTCTACCGTAGTGCGTGTAGTGAACATCACGAACCTCAAAACCTGCACGCTCTCTAGAAAGACCACCTGGCCCTAGTGCCGATAATCTACGTTTGTGCGTAATCTCTGCCAACGGATTGGTTTGATCCATAAACTGAGATAACTGGTTAGTTCCAAAGAATGAATTAATTACAGAAGACAAGGTCTTTGCATTAATCAAATCTATTGGGGTAAACACCTCGTTATCACGTACGTTCATACGCTCACGAATAGTTCTTGCCATACGGGCAAGACCAACACCAAACTGAGACGACAACTGCTCACCAACCGTACGAACACGACGGTTAGAAAGGTGATCAATATCATCAATCTCTGCTTTAGAGTTAATAAGCTCGATCAAGTATTTAATAATAGTTATGATATCTTCTTTGGTCAAGACCTGCTTGTCCATTCCAATATCCAACTGTAATTTCTTGTTCATTCTATAACGACCAACTTCACCTAAGTTGTAACGTTGATCAGAGAAGAATAATTTATCTATAATACCACGAGCAGTCTCCTCATCGGGCGGCTCGGCATTACGTAATTGACGATAAATGTGCTCAACAGCTTCTTTTTCTGAGTTTGTTGGATCCTTCTGTAATGTATTGTGGATTATAGAATAATCTGACTGTGCATTACTCTCCTTGTGAAGAAGGATAGTTTTTACGTCAGCTTCCAAAATCTCCGCAATATGGTCCTTTTCCAAAACCGTATCACGATCAATAACAATTTCGTTTCTTTCTATAGAAACAACTTCGCCGGTATCCTCATCAACAAAATCTTCGTGCCAAGTGTTCAAAACCCTCGCAGCCAATTTGCGACCTAATACTTTCTTTAGACCGGCGTTTGAAACTTTAACCTCTTCAGAAAGGTCGAAAATCTCAAGAATATCTTTATCTCTCTCAAAACCTATAGCTCTGAAAAGAGTAGTTACTGGCAACTTCTTCTTACGATCAATGTACGCATACATTACACCGTTAATATCTGTTGCAAATTCTATCCACGAACCTTTAAACGGTATAACCCTGGCAGAATATAATTTGGTACCGTTTGCATGAAATGACTGACCAAAGAAAACACCTGGAGAACGGTGCAACTGAGAAACTACAACCCTTTCCGCTCCATTGATAACAAATGTACCACTAGGTGTCATATAAGGTATAGTACCCAAATACACATCTTGCACGATAGTTTCAAAATCTTCGTGCTCAGGATCGGTACAGTATAATTTTAATCGTGCTTTTAACGGAACACTATATGTAAGACCACGCTCTATACATTCTTGGATAGAATATCTTGGCGGATCTATGAAGTAATCTAAAAATTCAAGTACGAACTGGTTTCTGGTGTCCGTAATAGGGAAGTTTTCCATGAAGGTATTGTACAAGCCTTCATTGCCTCTTTCATCAGATTTTGTTTCTAACTGAAAAAAGTCTTGAAACGATTTTATCTGGATGTCCAAGAAATCCGGATACTCCGGCGTGTTCTTAGCGGATGCAAAATTTATTCTCTCAGTCTGTTGTGTGAACATCTATGGACAGTATTTTGAACGTGAATACTAAAAAGGGGTCGTATACTTCTTCATATACGTGGGTCTTACTTGTATAAAAAGGCTTAGGTCTAGCTCCGCCATAAGCGAAGAAAGACCTAAACCAAATTGTTATGGTTGCTGATACTATTTAAGCTCAACTTCTGCTCCTGCTTCTTCCAAAGATTTTTTGATTCCTTCAGCTTCGTCTTTAGAAACACCTTCTTTTACAGCTTTAGGTGCACTATCTACGATGTCTTTAGCATCTTTCAATCCAAGACCAGTTAATTCTTTAACCAATTTAACTACAGCTAGTTTAGAACCACCTGCTGCTTTCAAGATTACGTCAAATTCTGACTTTTCTTCAGCGGCTTCAGCGGCTTCACCACCACCACCAGCGGCAACAGCTACAGCTGCAGCTGCAGGCTCAATACCGTACTCTTCTTTCAATATATCAGCCAACTCGTTTACCTCTTTTACGGTCAAGTTAACCAACTGTTCTGCGAAATCTTTTAAATCTGCCATTTTTACTATCGTTTAATAAATTTTTAAAATATACTTAGTTTACTAGTGCGTTCTTATCTTTCTGATAATGTTTTAAGGATACCTGCCAGTTTACCACCGCCAGATTTAAGTCCAGAAATAACGTTTTTGGCTGGGGATTGCAACAATCCAATAACCTCACCGATCATTTCTTCTTTAGACTTGATGCTTACAAGCGCATCCAAATTCTCATCACCAATATATACTGATTCCTCAACATAGGCTCCTTTCAACAAAGGCTTATTTGACTTCTTTCTAAAAGTCTTTATAAGTTTTGCTGGAACGTTACCTACTTCGGAGAACATTAACGAAGTATTGCCCTTAAGCACTCCGGGAAGTTCACCAAATTCTCTTTCGGAAGCTTCCATTGCTTTTGCAAGCAATGTATTTTTGACTACTGCCAATTTTACGTCAGCTTTGAAACAAGCTCTTCTCAAATCTGAAGTTTGCGTTGCGTTCAAACCTGATATATCAGCTAAATAAATAGTTGAATTTTCGGCCAACTGTGAAGTCAAATCCTGTATTACGTTTGCTTTTTCTTCTCTTGTCATACTGTAAATTTTGAACTACCCAGTTCGATTAAACGGTCTTTGGATCTAACTGAACACTTGGGCTCATGGTACTTGACATGAAAATACTTTTCATATAAACACCTTTAGCAGCTGCAGGTTTCATCTTTACTAGAGTATCTAACAACTCTCTAGCGTTTTCTTCCAATTTATCCGCAGAGAAAGAAGCTTTCCCTACAGCAGCATGAACGATACCTGTTTTATCAACTTTAAAGTCAATTTTACCAGCCTTTACATCAGATACAGCTTTCGCAACATCCATAGTAACTGTTCCCGTCTTTGGATTAGGCATAAGACCTCTTGGACCTAAAACTCTACCTAAAGGACCTAATTTACCCATAACGCTTGGCATAGTGATGATAACATCAACATCTGTCCAACCGCCTTTAATTTTATCCAAATACTCATCTAATCCCACAAAGTCAGCACCGGCCTCAGTAGCCTCTGCTTCTTTATCTGGTGTTACCAAAGCCAAAACTTTTACATCTTTACCAGTACCATGAGGAAGTGTTACAACCCCACGTACCATTTGGTTTGCTTTTCTTGGATCTACACCCAAACGCACAGCCAAATCTACAGACGCATCAAATTTTGTATTGGTAATCTCTTTTATTAAAGCTGCACCTTCACCTACAGAATAAAGTTTATCTTTATCTATCTTGGCGTGGGCCTCTTTTTGTTTCTTAGTTAATTTTGCCATTTCAAATTGCTTTTAAGATTTTAGAAAGGTCGCTTACCTGCAACTTTAAGACCCATAGACCTTGCAGTACCGGCTATCATGCTCATTGCAGATTCTACCGTAAACGCATTAAGGTCTACCATTTTGTCCTCGGCAATTGCTTTAACTTGATCCCAAGTAACATTACCAGATTTTACACGATTAGGCTCACCTGATCCTTTTTTAATCTTAGCCGCTTCCAATAGCTGAACTGCCGCTGGTGGTGTTTTAACGACGAAGTCAAAAGACTTGTCCTTATATACGGTGATAACAACAGGTAATACCTTACCCTGTTTGTCCTGCGTACGAGCATTGAACTGCTTACAGAACTCCATGATGTTAACACCGGCAGCACCTAAGGCGGGTCCAACCGGTGGCGACGGATTCGCTGCACCTCCCCTAACTTGTAGTTTAACTACTTTACCTATTTCTTTTGCCATTGTTTAAAATTAAATTTAAGCTGTATCAAATTGGAAGCAACACAACTTTAAATATGTAACACTTAACTTATACTTTCTCTACTTGCATATAACTTAATTCCAATGGTGTTTTTCTTCCGAAAATCTTAACCATTACCTCAAGCTTACGCTTCTCTTCGTTGATTTTCTCAACTGTGCCGTTAAATCCGTTAAACGGACCATCAATAACCTTAACCGTTTCACCATGCGTGAAAGGTATAGCTACCGTATCTGTATTAACAGCCAACTCATCTACCTTACCTAACATTCTGTTCACTTCGGTCTTTCTTAACGGAACAGGATCACCTCCTTTTGTTTCCCCCAAGAAACCGATTACGTTCGTAATAGAACGTATAATATGAATCATTTCACCACCTAGATTGGCCTTGATCATTATATATCCCGGAAAATAAACCCTTTCTTTATTGATTTTTTTTCCATTTCTAATCTGAATCACTTTTTCCGTAGGAACAAGCACATCTTCTAAATAATCAGAAAAACCATGGCGCTCTACCTCACTCTCAATATAGCCTTTGATTTTATTCTCTTGCCCACTGACAGCTCTCACTACGTACCATTTCTTTTCCAATACTTCTGACATAGCGATCGACTAGTTTAAGATGTTATCGAAATACAAACGAACCAATTTGCTGAATGCACTATCTACCCCCCAAGTTGCCAAGGCGAACAAAATAGAAAATACCGCAACCACAACCATAAGATTGGATGATTCGGCCCTTGAAGGCAAAGTAACATTGTTACGAAGCTCCTCTATAGATTCTTTTATATACGTTAACATAATGATTCTTACTTAAATTCGCACGGGAGGAGAGACTCGAACTCCCGACACCTGGTTTTGGAGACCAGTGCTCTACCAACTGAGCTACACCCGTTTATAATTGCATTTAAAGGTGTCCTACTAAAGCAGAACACCCTTAAAATACATTATCCTATAATACTAAATTAGTCTATAATCTTAGTAACCTGACCGGCACCTACTGTTCTACCACCTTCACGGATAGCGAAACGTAGACCTACACTAAGAGCAATAGGCTGAATAAGCTCTACTGTAATAGTAAGGTTATCACCAGGCATAACCATCTCAACACCTGAAGGCAAAGAAATATTACCAGTTACATCAGTAGTTCTTACGTAGAACTGTGGACGGTAGTTATTGTGAAATGGTGTGTGACGACCACCTTCTTCTTTCTTAAGAACATAAACCTCAGCCTCAAACTTAGCGTGTGGCTTAACAGAACCTGGCTTACAGATAACCATACCTCTGCTAATCTGAGCTTTTTCAATACCTCTCAACAAGATACCTACGTTATCTCCAGCTTCACCTCTATCCAATATCTTACGGAACATCTCAACACCAGTGATAGTAGAAGTCAATTTCTCAGCTCCCATACCAATAATTTCAACTGGATCACCAGTATTAGCTACACCAGTCTCAATACGACCAGTAGCAACAGTACCACGACCAGTAATCGTAAATACATCTTCAACAGGCATCAAGAAGTCTTTATCAACATCTCTAGCAGGCAATTCGATCCAGCTATCAACAGCTTCCATCAATTCCATTACAGTATCAACCCATTTTTGCTCACCGTTAAGTGCACCTAAGGCAGAACCAGAAATTACAGGACCGTTATCACCATCATACTCGTAGAAAGAAAGCAATTCTCTTACTTCCATCTCAACAAGCTCTAAAAGCTCCTCATCATCAACCATGTCAACTTTGTTCAAGAAAACAACGATTCTTGGAATACCAACCTGACGTCCTAAAAGGATGTGCTCACGTGTTTGTGGCATAGGACCATCAGTAGCAGCAACAACAAGAATAGCACCGTCCATCTGAGCAGCACCAGTAACCATGTTCTTTACGTAATCGGCGTGACCAGGACAGTCAACGTGAGCGTAGTGACGGTTAGCTGTTTGGTACTCAACGTGAGAAGTGTTAATAGTAATACCTCTCTCTTTTTCCTCAGGAGCGTTGTCAATAGAGTCAAAGCTTCTAAGCTCAGACAAACCTGCATTTGCCAATACTGTAGTAATAGCAGCAGTCAATGTTGTTTTACCGTGATCTACGTGTCCAATAGTACCTATATTCAAGTGCGGTTTGGAACGATCAAAAGTTTCCTTTGCCATTTTTAATGAATTTTAATCTTAGTTATATATTAGTGTACAAATAATGCCTTTATTGAGCCAACGACGGGAATTGAACCCGTGACCTCTTCCTTACCAAGGAAACGCTCTACCCCTGAGCTACGTCGGCTTATTAGGTTCAAGGTTCAAGGTTCAACGCTGTAGATTTTGAAACCACAAACATTACCTTGGCTATTAGAGCGGGAGACCGGGTTCGAACCGGCGACATTCAGCTTGGAAGGCTGACGCTCTACCAACTGAGCTACTCCCGCAATTATAATAATCCAATATTTCAATACCCGAAAAACGGGTTTTCTAAAAAAAGTGGGGAGAGCAGGATTCGAACCTGCGAAGACGTAGTCAGCAGATTTACAGTCTGCCCTCGTTGGCCGCTTGAGTATCTCCCCAAACCAATTTTTTAAAGAACTTTTAGAGCCGATGGAGGGACTCGAACCCACGACCTGCTGATTACAAATCAGCTGCTCTAGCCAGCTGAGCTACATCGGCCTTTCTATGCTATTTTCGGCATAAAAAAGTCCGCTATTTCTAACGGACTGCAAATGTATACGTTTTTTTGTTTATTCAAAACAAAATTCGAAAAAATTTTATCATGCTTGAACACGAGATTTTTCTTTGTGTTTTATCAGCTTCCTTTCCAAGGAGTTACAAGCGGAGTCAACTGCCTCCTCAAATTTCTTACATTGCTTTTTTATCATGAATTTATCTCCCGGGATGTTCAATTTAATCTCCACTATTTTATTTTCCTTTGAACTCGTGTTTTCGACTTTCAAGTACACGTCTGCGCTAATTACCTTGTCATAAAAGGTCTCAAGCTTATCCAATCTGTTTTGTAAAAAGTCTATAAGCGTTCTATCCGCATTAAAATTGACTGATTGCGCATTTACTTTCATAGGTTATAATTTTTAAGTTAAACAATGTAATGTAAAATAGTGCTGCTACCCCTTACTTCTTGGATGGGCATTTGCGTGTACCTTTTTTAATTCAGCAATGCTATTGTGTGTGTACACTTGGGTAGATGCTAAACTTGCATGCCCCAACAGCTCTTTTACCGAATTCATATCTGCCCCTTTATTAAGCAGATGGGTAGCGAAAGTGTGCCTTAAGATATGGGGACTCTTTTTAACCTTAGAGGACACCTCACTAAAATACTTATTTATTAATCGATAAACAAGATTTTCATATAGTTTATTGCCCGACTTCAACAAAAAAACATAAGCTTTATCGGTTATTTCACCAAGTGTTTCCCTTTCAATTAAATACCTTTCCAAAAGCGTTACCACAGAAGGCAACAGGGGCACCATACGCTCCTTGTTTCTTTTACCCAAAACTTTTAAAAGCCTTTGAGAAAAATCAATATCCAAAAGCTTTAAGTTGATAAGCTCCGCCCTACGCATTCCGGTAGTATAGAACAACTCAATAATCAAACGATCCCTAACTCCTTCAAAATCATCCAGAAAATCAATTTGGGAAAGGATTTTATCCATTTCAGTTTCAGAAAAAGGAACTTCTATTTTTTTTGATGTTTTTAAAGCTTTGTGCCTAGCTAACGGATTCACATCCAACTCCCCTATATTCTGCAAGAATTTATAGTATGCCTTTAGGGAGGCTATTTTTCGGTTGACAGACCTATTGGAAATACCTGAATCTACCAGAACCACAATCCAGCTTCTTATGATTCCGTAAGCTATATCATCAATATTTTTATTTTGATAATGCTCATCACAAAAAGCACTAAACGCCTCCAAATCTCTTTTATACGCCGTTACCGTATGAGCAGAATAGTTTTTTTCTAACGCTAAATATGATATAAAGGATTCCTGAGACATATTACGAAGTTAACAATAGTAAGACTAACAACGTTACGGTAAAAAGGAGATTGCGAAGACAGACAAAATTATTGAAACAAAAAAAGCCCATCATAAATGATGGGCTTCTTCTATTTGTACACTAAACAAAGTCTCTTAGATTTCTTCTTTATCTCTTAAACCTTGAATGTATTCTGCTTTCTGTATCTGCGCTCTGCGCTCAACGGAAGGTTTTGTGAATTGTTGACGCTTACGCAATCTGCGCATCGTACCCGTTTTATCGAATTTACGCTTGAAACGTTTCAAAGCCCGATCGATGTTTTCTCCTTCTTTTACTGGTATAATTAACATTGGCTACAACCTCCTTTCTTTATGATTAAGGCGGCAAATATATAAACTAATTTACAATTGAGCACTACGTATTTGCAAATATACCAAGAAACAATTCCCTAAAAAATACGAAAACCCTTCTACTTAAGGGCTTCTTACCCTTTTGGAGCTCTGTATTCTTTTTTATCTATAACGATTTTGGCAATTATCTCCTTGAGTATTTCAGACGTTCCACCACCAATTGGCCCAAGACGACTGTCCCTGAACATACGTGCCATAGGGTAATCTTCTATATAGCCATAACCACCCAAAAATTGCAGACAGTCATAAGCCACCTTATCGGCCATTTCAGTAGATTTTAATTTAGATATTGTAGCCTCCCTGACCACATATTCACCCTTATCCATTTTATAAACAACCCCATAGTTGTATTGTTTACACAATTCCATATCGGCATGAAGGTCTACAAACCTGTGGCGCAATGCTTGATATTGATTAATTGATTTTCCAAATGTTTCCCTTTCGGACATATATTGCAAGGCATACTCCAAAGCATACTCAGCCCTAGCATGGGCATTTATCCCCATTACCAAACGCTCTAAAGCAAAAGCCTCCATTATAAACGTAAAGCCTTTTCCCTCCTCACCCATAAGATTCTCTGCTGGCACCTTTACATTATCAAAAGCCAGTTCGGCAGTATCGGATGCCCTCCAACCAAGCTTATTCAGTTTATTGGCGGAAACACCCTCACTCTTTAAATCAACAATAAAAATACTTATTCCCTTATTACCTGCAGCAGGGTCTGTTTTGGCCGCAAGAATACAATAATCACCATATACGCCATTGGTAATAAATGTTTTAGACCCATTAATGATATAACTATCACCCTCTTTTATGGCAGTTGTTCGCATACCGGCCACATCACTACCTCCAAAAGGCTCGGTTACACCAAGGCATCCTATTTTCTCCCCATTTACACTGGGTGTCAAATATCTTTTCTTTTGGTCATCATTTGCATTTTTATTCAAATGGGTCATTGCCAAATATGCATGCGCCCACATGGCAGCGGCAAAACCGCCAGAATTCACCCTTTGTAGTTCTTCCAAGAAAATAACGGTATAAAACAGATCTAAGCCCATTCCTCCATAAGCTTCGGTCGTTGCAAGACCAAAATAGCCCATCTCACCAAACTTTTTCCAGATAAAAGGCTCTATGGTTCCCGATGCCTCCCACTTATCAATATGAGGTACTACTTCTTTCTTTAAAAAATCTCGGAGACTCTCTCTGAATAATTGATGCTCTTCCGTAAAGTACATGCTTTGCATTGACATAAAATTTATAGGGCCAAATATAACTTAATTCTATCAATCTTCTCTATTGGAAAATCTTCTATTTTTGATAATTCATCAAAAGAAAGTATAGTTCCGTTGACATTTCTGTAATTTACTATACCTTCAGAGACGTGTTTTTGAAGATATACTAATTTAGACAGTGATTTTACCGAAGCAGTATTTATATTTATTTTCTCAATAGCCGGTTTTTTAATCACCTGAAACCGTTCTAAAGTACGCTCTACAACTTCTGGTTCTAGACCATAAACATCGTACAACTGCTCATTTACCAAAAAACCGCCTAACCTATCTCTAAATTTTACGATTCTAGCGGATAATTTCACTCCAATCCCATTGATTTTCTTAAGCTCTTCCGTTGTTGCTGAATTTAAATCGGAAATTTGCAGGGTAGATTCCTTCCTAATATCTTTAGTTGTATAGGACGAAGCAGGTTTATTTTTATTTTTCGTCCATTCCGGAAATTTGAAATAAGGGGAAATTAGATTCAGTACCGAATCCGAAACTTTAGTCACCTTTTGAAAATCTTCCACAGAGTTCACAAACTTTCCCCCTTTCCTGAAAAGGAGCAACCTATCTATTTCCTCTACGGACAATCCCAAAACGTAGCCCTTGTAATCTGTTATATAATTAGGGTTGAAAGGAAAGATTTTAACAGAATCTTTTAATTGTTCCTGAGCTTTTAAACTATCAATCTGACCTTGGATCTGTTCATTTTCCTCAAAAGCATTATTGCTAGCGGTTGGCCCTATAGAACGAAGCACAAAATAAGCCACCTGAAGTGCCACAATAATAAAAAGTAAATAAAAAATCCCACTCCGTTCTTGTTTATTGAACCTGAAGTGGGATTTAAAATTTTTCATCCGCGAAATAAAAAAAAACTATTATTCCTTAGCGGCCATTTGTTTCTTGAAAAGCTCGTTGGTCTTCAATTTTTTCCAGTAGGCATTCAAATCGCCCTTAACTTCACCGGACATAATATAAAGACCAATAATATTAGGAAAGGACATTGCCAAAATCATCATATCCGAAAAATCAAGTACAGCACCTAAACTTACCGAAGCACCAATAACCACAAATACCAAGAAAAGCATTTTATAAATCATCTCTGACTTTTTACTCTTCCCAAAAAGATAAGTCCACGCACGCATACCGTAATAGGACCATGAAATCATAGTGGAAAAAGCGAAAAGGAATACCGCCAACGCCAGAACATATGGAAACCAAGATATTTGACTACCAAAAGCATCCGAGGTCAATTGCGCACCTGCCATTCCTTCCACCTCGTGCATACCTGTAAAAATAAGTACCAAAGCGGTAAGCGTACAAACCACTACCGTATCTATAAACGGCTCAAGAAGTGCCACGAAACCTTCGGATGGAGGATGATTGGTCTTAGCTGTACTATGCGCGATTGCAGCGGATCCAACGCCCGCCTCATTTGAGAAAGCCGCTCTTTGGAAACCTATGACCAGAACCCCTACAATACCACCTTTTAAGGCAGACGGACTAAACGCTCCTTCAAATATGGCCGAAAATGCAGGGCCAATATTCTGTATGTTCATTATTATGACCGCAAGTGCGGCTAGGATATATATAGAAGCCATTATAGGCACTACCCTACCGGTAACTTTTGCAATACTATTTATACCACCAATAATCACAACTCCAACAAGGATGGCCGTTACTACACCAAACCAAAAACCATGGCCTACCAAAGCAGGGAATTGACCTGCTAATTGCTCAAAGGATTGGTTGGCCTGAAACATGTTTCCACCACCAAAAGAAGCGCCAATGGCCAAAACCGCAAAGAAACCGGCTAAAATCTTACCAAACCCTTTCATATTACGTTTCTCCAGCCCGTATCTCAAATAGTTCATTGGACCACCAAAAACTCTTCCATCAGGTAATATATCTCTATATTTCACGCCTAAAGTACACTCCACAAATTTGGAGGACATTCCCAGCAAACCACATACGATCATCCAAAAGGTAGCTCCCGCACCACCAAGTGAAACCGCTACGGCTACACCGGCAATATTACCTAGACCTACCGTACCCGACACCGCTGTTGCCAAAGCCTGAAAATGTGTTACCTGACCTGGAGCATCCGGATCATCATATTTTCCCTTGGCCAAGTCAATAGAATGTCTAAATCCTTTAATGTTTATAAAGCCCATTCTAAGGGTAAAGAATGTAGCTCCCAATACTAACCAAATTACAATGAACGGTATACCGTTAGAGATAGGATCACCGTTTGGATGAACCATAGTTAATGGCTCATCATATTTTATTTCCGCCAAATAATGCGCACCTTGCTCAATAACATGCTTTGCATTTTCTGAATTATATATCACTTTACCCTCCTGCACCAAATATTTCAACTCGCCATTAGCCGTAGCCGTAACAATTTCATCTTGGGCATCATTACTGGAAACAACGGCAATTTCATCACCCTTTTTAACTTTAGACCCTTCGGCCTTTAGCCATTTTTTGAGAACAAACTTATTTTGAATATTATTTGTCCATCCTGGCGTACCCACCAATTTAACATCTGCATAAACAACCGGATCGTAAATACCAATTGCAGCAAAAGGGTCCCAAAAAAGAACGGAACCTAACGCGCTTACAGCGGGAGTCATGGTTCCGTTAAAAACTTCAGCTATTGCATTGGTCTCAACTTCAAATTCTTTGGTAATGGAAGCACCTGCAGCATCCGTAACCGTAATTGTATACGGAATACCTTCTACCAATCCACTGGCTCTCTTAGAGGACAATGCCGTAGATTGATTGCTCCACTTGTAGATATATGGAGGCGTTCCTCCCGTTGCATTTACCTCTATAACACCGTCATTTATTTGGTGTGACGGATTGTAAACTTTTCCTTGTACAACTAGTTCCTGAGAAAAGGCTACTACACCTAGTAGTAGGAAAAACAATAAGGTAAATTTCTTCATATTTATTTTTGTGGGTTCAGTTCTTTTTCTAGTTTTTAACACAATTGCGGCAATATCTTAAAAAATACTAACACAATCAAATAATAATGTTCAATTAACGTAGAGCTATCCTAACCAATTTGGAACATTTCATTTAATTTTCGTATCTGCTCAGGTCTCCCTAGAACTATAACTTTGCTCTTAGGTTGTAACTGCAAATCTGCCTCCGGGTTAATGATATAATTTCCATTAGGCTCTATATAACCTATTATAGTACAGCCCGTTCGTTTTCTAAGATCCAAATCCCGCAAGGAATTACACTCTACCTGACCTTTAAAATCCTCAATGGCTACTTCTTCCAAATTAGTGGTATGCTCACCTTCTACCCCTAACTTATCCATAAAAGTTATCAAATCTGGCATTACAATCAATGAAGCCATATGGTCTCCCCCTATTTTATCCGGCATGATTACCTTATCGGCACCCGCCAAGAGCAATTTTTTCTGTGAGGTTACCAATGATGCTCGTGTAACTATAAAAAGGGATTTATTTAATTGTCGTGCGGAAAGCACCACAAAAAGGTTGGCCGCATCATCCGGAAGCGCCGTAATTAAATAACGGGCACGGTCAATACCGGCAAGTTGCAAAATCTCGTCTTCATTGGCATCGCCTTCTATAAACAAGAGGTCCTCATCATACTTTTCAATAACCTCCCTATCTCTTTCGATAACCACAAATGGTTTCTTATACGCCGTTAAACGCTCTACAGCCTGCATTCCGTTTCTACCAAAACCACAAACAATGACGTGGTCAGAAAGACTATCTATCTTATTCTTCACTTTTTTCTTTTTTAATTCCTGTAACGAATTCCTGCTCAAAATATATTCGGTAATGACCGAAATGGCAAATGCAAAAATGAAAATGCTAAGTATAATAAGTACTACCGTAAATAATTTTTCTTGGGTATCCATTGGGCCAACCTCGGAAAAACCCACTGTAGTAACCGTAATGATGGTCATGTAAAGCGCATCTACCCAAGTAAGATCAGACAGAAAACGATAGCCCAAAACACCTACTATAAGTACACTTGACATTAACGTCAAGGCTATATTCATTCTGGACTGGAAGAATTGTGTCAGTTTCATAAATCAAAAACGGAAGTACGCTTGGTATATACCAAATCTTTAATGCGCAACCAAAATGCCAGAAACAAATAAAGAGCAAAGCCAAAACCTAAGGTTACGAACGTTAGGTAAATGAACGATGTACGAACTACCCTAGCCCGTATTCCCAACCTTTCGGCTATTCTACGGCATACCTCAAAACCACGCTTTTGAAAGTAATAAAGTAATTTATAGAAGATGTTCATATTGATGTTTGAAACTTATAGTATGGCCGGTTAAAGCATATTTTCAAAACCTTCAGGTTCAAATTTAACCATTTCAGCGCAATAAATGAGTACCTACGGCACATTGTAGACATTTGTTCTGAGTGCAATAGGTATTGTACAGTTGAAGCAAAGCCTGACTTTCCTGTGCATTGGTAGAAACAAGCCCATGTAAACTGTAATTTTGAACTACGGTATTCTCTTCCTGTTTAATTTTTGATATAATGTTGATAATGCGCTCATGAACCTCCTTGCCTTGGTATTTGGCATAACAAAATTGAAGCGGCAAAATAGCATTCACCACTAATAAATCTATAAACTTAGGTGTAAGCTTTTTAGTCTTCTTTTTTGATTCTTTTCCAAAAGTATAATGACTGTTCCAATACGTACTGGACGAAACTTCGAACAACCCATACATCTCGTCTAAACTTGATGCCGAGACTACCTTTTGAAACAATGAGGAATGTGCCCCGTACAAATTGGCCAATTGCGATAAACGAATGGTAGGGAAATTAGGCGGCCTTAGTTTAAAGAATTCCGGTTTTAGAACACTTTCATCCTTTAAATTATACTTTTTCTTTTGATAGATATATTCCTTTCTCAATTGAATGTAATGTTCATCCAAAATCTTGGAATCCTCCAGTAAATGCGTCATACCAAACAACAAACTTTCCATCTGAAATACGCTCTGTTGTTGTTTTCTAAAAATAGAAAACTCTAGTGCGGAGCCCAGACTCAAAAATGAAGCTCCGTTTATTTTAAGCCCAAAGGTTTTTAAAAGCAGCGTAAACAGCGCTTGTTCCCAGTCGTTATTGGATTTCTCTAGCAAGTCAAACACAAATTCAGCCTTAACCTCTAGGCGCTCAAAATAAAGTCGCTCCAACCAATTTTTCAGCAAGAAGTCATCAACATCACCAATATCTTTCTCGCAATTAATAAAACGGACTTCATTTTTATCAAATAACTTTTGATACGATTGTAAGAGTTGCAACGGAATGTATTTACGGAGTTCCAGAGTAGGGATAAGGCTATTGTCTTTTCTAAATACCTCCGCATCATCATCCCATACTACGTGCAGTATTACATTATTATAGTTATCATCTTCCTCATGACCATGGGCGTACCAATCAGATGATTTTATATGCATCTCAACATTGCCCGCCCAAACCTGACCATCAATACGTATTTTGGCATTAAAGAAATCAGGCCCTGCCAATAGGTTATGCGCACCAAAATTCAAAATGGTCAAAGACTCCCCTTGGGCGGTAACCAATTGATCAGGCTGTACTTTTTTGTGCTTCCAGATAAAATGAAGAAGATCTTCGCGCATGGCAAAAAGTTTGGCTTTACTACGCACAATGTAAAGACAAAAAATGTAAAATCTAAATTACGGGAAACAAGAAGTCCCCAAAGACACCCATACCGGACATCTATTGAGGACTCTATTTTATTGAAACTTTATGAGGATAAAAAAAATTATTCCCCTTCTACAGCTCCGTCCCAGTTCATAAAGCCACCTTCCAAATTATAGGCATTTTCTATACCTACACTGTTCATAATGGCACAAGCCTGACCGCTACGATTACCACTACGGCAATACACGTAGTAATTTTTGCTTTTGTCCAGCTTTTCTATCTCGTTCAAAAAATCCTGTCCAAGATAAAAATCTATATTGGTTGAGTTGGGTATATACCCTTCTTCTACTTCCTCAGGGGTTCTAACATCAAGGACAAATGCGTTATCATCCTTTTCTAGTTGCTCTTCCCATTCTTCTTGTGATAAATTCATAACGTTCTTTTTTATCGCTACCGCGGATATCAATTAAAATTCAAAATTACGGATTTTGATGCAAAGGCATTCCCAAAATATTTAACAAAAAATTACCGATTTAATATAACAGCAAATGAAATACAAAACATACATTTGTATATACAATAGTTGTAACAACATGAATGTTGAAAATATTATAAAGACCCAGAAAGAGATTCCTTTAAAAAGTAGAACGGTGATTCACCTTTTCTTGGTCAATACTATGATAACCGAAGCCTTAAGTACGGCATTGAAACCTTACGGTGTATCACTTCAACAATTTAATGTATTACGGATACTAAGAGGTCAAAATGGCAAACCTGCTAGTTTGGCTACACTTAATGAACGTATGGTCACCAAGATGAGCAACACCACACGTTTGGTAGACAAATTACTATTAAAAGGATATGTAGATAGAAAAGTATGCCCCTCCAACCGAAGAAAGGTAGAAATACGTATAACAGATGAGGGACATGAGGTTTTAAAACAAATGGACGCCTCAATGTCCAAAGCGGAAGACAAAGTGCTTCAAAATATTTCGGATAAAGAAATGGAACAACTTAACGCATTGCTTAATAAATTTGAATAGGAACACTAATTATTAATTAAATTTTAAATCAATTATGAAAAAAGGAGTATTTAGTTTAGCGCTTGCCTTGGTCTTTGGGGTAGCAACAGCAACAGCAACAGCAACAGAACCTGTAGCTGAAGAAAAAAAAGAAGTAAAAACAGATGCCAGTACCATTACTTGGAAAGCTTATAAGGTAACCGGGTCTCACTATGGTACCGTTAACCTTAAATCAGGAACTTTGATTTTTGATGGCGACAAACTTACCGGTGGTGAATTTGAAGCGGATATGACCACACTTGTGGCTACTGATCTTGAAGGGGAATCCAAAGGTAAATTGGAAGGACATCTAAAATCCGCAGATTTCTTTGCTACGGAGAAACACACAGCTGCAAAATTGGTTTTCACCAATGTAAAGGCTACTGGCAAAAATGCTTATGAAGTTACTGGTGACTTGACCATTAAAGGTATTACCAAGCCCGTAACTTTTGACGTTTCCGTTTACGGTAGCAAAGCAACTGCATCTGTAAAAGTAGACAGAACAGCTTATGATATTAAATATGGTTCTGGAAGTTTCTTTGAAAACTTAGGGGACAAAACTATTTATGACGAGTTTGATCTTGTGGTAGATTTGGAATTCTAAATTACTTTAAAAGCTTAAATACATGCCCTGCATTTTCACACGATTGCAGGGTTTTGTTTTTTTCAAACAATAGGTTTGTGGTTTTAAAAATGATTTCTATATTTGAGCCAATGAACAGAAATAACACAAATACTTGGTGGTGGAACAACTCTCGACAGATATCGTGAGCTAGCACCATTGTAGTAAAACTATATAAAGGCTTGTCATCACGACAAGCCTTTTGCATTTGAATACTATCAACATGAAGTACAAATTAAAATCTTATCACAAAAAAATTCTGGCAGATACCATTACGCCGGTAAGCGTCTATCTCAAAATTAGAGACCGCTTTCCCAATAGTATTTTGCTTGAAAGTAGCGACTACCATGCGACGGACAATAGTTTTTCGTATATCTGCTGCAACCCTATTGCCTCTATAAAAATAGAGAACGAAACTATTGTTGAACGTTTTCCCGATCAGACTTCCAACGAAACGGAAATAAATCCGGATACGGATGTTGTAAAGGTACTTCATGATTTCAGCAAAAAATTTGAGGCCGAAGAAAGTGATTTCAAATTCATAAACAACGGTATTTTTGGCTACATGGCCTATGATGCGGTACGTTATTATGAGGATGTTAAAATCAGTAAGAAAGACAACTCCGTAACCATCCCGGATATCTATTATGCGGTCTACCAAAACATCATTGCTATAGACCATCATAAGAACGAGGCCTATATTTTTGCACATTGCTATAACTCCGAGGAAAATACTGCCGAAATTGCACACATTTTAAACGTACGTACGTTTGCCTCCTATGATTTTTCCTTGGATGGAGAAGCCACTTCTAATCTAGAGGATGAAGAATACAGGGAACATGTGCGGTTGGCCAAGAAACATTGCCAACGGGGCGATGTTTTTCAATTGGTATTGTCTCGCCGTTTCTCCCAAGGTTTTAAAGGAGATGAATTTAATGTATACCGTGCACTTCGTAGTGTAAACCCTTCTCCCTATTTATTCTACTTTGATTATGGCGATTTTAAAATTTTTGGAAGCTCACCGGAAGCACAGCTTATTGTAAAGGATGGTAATGCTGAAATCCACCCTATTGCGGGAACTTTTAAACGCACCGGTAATGATGAACAAGATGCTATCCTGGCCAAAGAACTTACCGAAGACGATAAGGAAAATAGTGAGCACGTAATGCTTGTAGATTTGGCCCGTAATGATTTAAGCCGAAACGGAAGCATGGTAAAAGTTGCCAATTATAGAGAAGTTCAGTTCTTTTCCCACGTAATCCATTTAGTATCTAAAGTGGTGGGTCAGAAGAAAAAAGACATTCCTACCATGAAAGTGGTTGCAGATACATTTCCTGCCGGTACGCTTAGCGGCGCACCAAAACACATGGCCATGCAACTCATTGAAAAATATGAAAAAACAAGTAGGGGCTACTATGGCGGTGCCATTGGTTTTATGGATTTTGATGGCAATTTTAACCATGCCATTATGATCCGTACTTTCTTAAGCAAAAATCACCAATTGCATTACCAGGCGGGTGCAGGTCTTGTGGCCGCATCAGATCCGGAAGACGAACTTCAAGAAACATACAACAAATTAGGTGCATTGACCAAGGCATTGAAAATTGCTGAAACCATATAACCATGAAGAAGATTTTAGTAATAGACAACTACGATAGTTTTACGTATAATTTGGTTCATTATTTAGAGGACCTAGATTGTCAGGTTATTGTAAAACGTAACGACCAACTGACTTTGGAGGAGGTTGAAGCTTTTGATAAAATTGTGCTTTCACCAGGCCCTGGTATTCCAGATGAGGCAGGGCTTTTAAAAGAGATAATTGCCAAGTACGCTCCTACAAAGAGTATTTTTGGTGTGTGTCTGGGGCAACAGGCCATATGCGAAGTTTTTGGCGGATCTCTTATTAATTTAGATGAAGTGTATCACGGTATTGCTACGGAAATTACATTGACCAAAGACGATCCTAATTTTAAGGGACTTCCTAAAAAATTATTGGTGGGCCGCTACCATTCATGGGTAGTAGACCCTAATTTACCGGAAAGCCTAGAAGCCACTTCTATTGATGGAAACGGTCAGGTTATGTCCTTACGTCATAAAGTTTATGACGTTTCCGCAGTGCAGTTTCATCCAGAATCGGTTTTAACCCCAGAAGGCAAAACAATCCTGTCTAATTGGGTCAAGAATTAAATAAAACCGTTTCCCTGAGAACTTATTAAACAGTAGTTAGAACAGTATCATGAAAGAAACATTAAATAAACTTATCAATCACGATATTCTTCCCAAGGAAGAAGCAAAACAAGTATTGGTAAACATTGCTAAAGGAGATTACAATACAAGTCAGATTGCCGCATTCCTAACGGTATACATGATGCGTAGTATTACGGTAGATGAGCTGGAAGGGTTTCGTGACGCACTTCTGGAACTGTGTATGGCAATAGACCTTTCTGAATACGACCCTATTGACCTTTGCGGAACCGGTGGAGACGGAAAAGATACCTTTAACATTTCCACCCTTGCCTCCTTTGTAACGGCAGGAGCTGGAGTTCATGTAACCAAACATGGCAACTACGGGGTTTCATCAAAATGTGGAAGTAGCAATGTGATGGAATTTCTTGGTATAAAATTCAGTAATGAGGCAGATTTCTTGAAAAAATCCATAGAAGAAGCAGGTATCTGTGTTTTACACGCCCCTCTTTTTCACCCTGCCATGAAAAATGTTGGCCCTATCCGAAGGGAATTAGCAGTAAAAACGTTTTTTAACATGTTAGGGCCAATGGTTAATCCTGCATTCCCAAAAAATCAGATGGTAGGTGTTTTTAATTTAGAATTGGCCCGTATGTACGGCTACCTTTATCAAAACACCGATAAGAAATTTACCGTACTCCACGCTTTGGATGGGTATGACGAAATATCATTGACCGGAAATACAAAAACCATTTCCAACAACAGTGAAAGCATGTTAAAGCCAGAAGATTTTGGTGTGCAAAAAATACAGCAGTCCCAGATTGTGGGCGGCGACTCCATTGAAGATTCTGCTCAGATATTTATGAACGTACTACAAGGCCGTGGTACGGAAGCACAGAACAATGTGGTGTGTGCCAATGCTGGAATTGCCATTGCAACGGTAAAGAACCTAACTCCAAAAGAAGGTTTTGAAAAAGCCAAAGAATCACTTTTAGCCGGGAAAGGCCTAAATGCCTTAAGGAAGTTGCAAGAGTTGAGTAAAAATTAAAACAGTATTCAAGAGCTAATCATAAGCATGAACATTCTAGATAAAATAGTAGCCGACAAACGTAAGGAAATAGACCTTAAAAGCGCACTTATTCCAGTTTCACAATTAGAAAAATCGGTTTTGTTCTCGCGCAGTACGGTGTCTTTGAGCAATGCACTGCGGAACAGCAATAGCGGTATCATTGCGGAACATAAGCGTCGCTCTCCGTCAAAATCGGAAATCAACCAAGGGTTGAACGTTCAAGATGTAGCTACAGGATACGAAAATGGCGGAGTTTGCGGCATGTCCGTTCTAACGGATGGAAAATATTTTGGCGGTTCTTTAGATGACTTATTATTGGCCCGTGCAGCAGTTCAAATGCCTTTATTGCGAAAAGAGTTCATAATTAACGAATATCAAATTTTAGAGGCCAAAGCCCACGGAGCGGATGTCATTCTTCTTATAGCGGCCATCTTGTCCAAAGAAGAAATAAAAACGTTTTCAGAATTGGCAAAAAGTCTGGACCTAGATGTGTTATTGGAAGTACACAACGAAGCCGAATTGCACAAAAGTATTATGCCCAGCCTGGATATGCTTGGCGTCAATAACCGAAACCTAAAAACCTTTGAAGTGAGCTTGGAGACCAGCAAATCACTATCGCAACTAATTCCGGATGATTTTGTAAAGGTTTCTGAAAGCGGCATCAGTTCTATTGAGGCTATTCAGGACTTAAAACCTTACGGGTTCCGAGGATTTTTGATTGGGGAAAACTTTATGAAAACGGACAATCCTGGTGAGCACGCCAAGAAATTCATAAAACAATTGTCGTAATTGCGACCCAATAGCAATGACTAAAATGGACTATCATTACACGACCAAAAAAGAAGGGCCTTCTACCATAGAAAATGCCCCGATTAAACTGAAGGTGTGTGGTATGAAGAAAAATACATCTGAAATTGCCAACCTAAAACCGGACTATCTTGGTTTTATTTTTTGGGACAAAAGCAAAAGGCATTTTTCAGGCCCAATGAAACCTATACCCCATACCGTTAAAAAGATAGGTGTATTTGTAGACGCCAGTATTGAAACTGTAGTTGCTCGTATTGAAGATTACGAACTTTTATTGGTACAACTACACGGTTCCGAGAGTCCGGAGTACTGTGCGCAACTTAGGGCTAAAGCCAAGCAGGTACAAATTATAAAAGTGTTCTCAATCAAAAATAATTTTGATTTTGACATCTTGAAGCCGTACGAATCCGTGTGCGAGTTTTACCTTTTTGATACCAAGGGAGAATTACCGGGTGGCAACGGTTATGCTTTTGATTGGGGAGTACTTAAGGAATATCCCTCAACCAAACCTTATTTCCTTAGTGGCGGCATAGGTCTAAACGAAATAGATTCCCTAAAAGAATTTATGAAGAGACCCGAAGGAAAATACTGCCATGCTATTGATGTAAACAGTAAGTTTGAAATAGAACCGGGACTTAAGGATGTTGAGAAAGTAAAAGAATTTAAAAAAGAACTTGGCCTAAAACAGTAGTACATCTGTTGATGCCATTTACCTAATACGAATGAATATGAAAACGTATCAAGCGGACGAAAAAGGATATTATGGGGAGTTTGGAGGTGCTTTTATTCCAGAAATGCTCTACCCCAATACCGAAGAACTACGGCAGAACTATATTCGCATTATGCAGGAACCTTCCTTTAAGGAGGAGTTTGACCAGTTGTTGAAAGATTATGTAGGCCGCCCTACCCCGCTTTATTTTGCGGATAGACTTTCAAAGAAATACAACACAAAAATATACCTTAAGAGAGAAGACCTTTGCCATACCGGAGCACACAAGGTTAACAATACTATTGGTCAGATTCTTATGGCCAAGAAATTGGGCAAAAACAGAATTATAGCCGAAACAGGTGCCGGACAACATGGCGTAGCAACCGCAACGGTCTGTGCGCTTATGGGCATTGAATGCATCGTATACATGGGCGAAATTGATATTGCCAGACAAGCCCCCAACGTAGCCCGTATGAAAATGCTAGGAGCAGAAGTTAGGCCGGCACTCTCCGGAAGCAGAACTTTAAAAGACGCCACCAATGAAGCCATTCGGGATTGGATCAACAACCCGGTAGATACGCATTACATTATTGGTAGTGTTGTGGGACCACATCCTTACCCGGATATGGTAGCCCGGTTTCAATCCGTTATTTCGGAAGAAATCAAATGGCAATTAAAAGAAAAAGAAGGTCGCGAAAATCCAGATTACGTAGTGGCCTGTGTTGGTGGAGGAAGTAATGCCGCCGGTGCATATTACCACTATTTGGATGTTCCCGAAGTGGGTATCATAGCTGTGGAAGCGGCTGGTAAAGGAATAGATACTGGTGAAAGTGCCGCCACATCGGCATTAGGAAAAGTGGGTATCATTCACGGAAGCAAAACCTTATTGATGCAGACCGATGATGGCCAGATTACGGAACCCTATTCCATTTCTGCAGGATTGGATTACCCTGGTGTTGGACCAATGCACGCCAATTTGTTTGCATCGGGCCGTGGCGAATTTATATCGATTACGGATGAGGATGCTATGAATGCAGGATTGCTGTTGTGTAAGACCGAAGGCATTATCCCGGCCATAGAATCTTCACATGCATTGGCTGTTCTTGAACACCGAAAATTCAAGCCCGAAGATGTGGTGGTAATCAATCTGTCCGGTCGTGGTGACAAGGACCTCAACAATTACATTGAATTTTTTAATCTATAAAATATCTGGACTAGGTTATCCAAAGTAATTCGGGTTAAACTGGTCCATCCTCACAAAAGGAAATAGCATTTTAAACTATGGCTAATAGAATAAAAGAAAAACTAAACGAAGACGGAAAACTACTTTCTATCTATTTTACCGCAGGCTACCCCAAATTAGGAGATACTGTGAAAATTATTCAACAGTTGGAAAAAAACGGTGTGGATATGATTGAAATAGGGCTTCCTTTTAGCGATCCTCTTGCAGACGGCCCCACTATTCAACAAAGTTCCACTGCAGCGCTTAAAAACGGTATGACCACCGAGATTCTTTTTGATCAATTAAAGGATATTCGTGAATCTGTTTCCATTCCATTAATTATCATGGGGTATTTTAATCCTATGCTACAATATGGAGTTGAGGCCTTCTGTAAAAAATGTCAGGAAATAGGTATAGACGGACTCATTATACCCGATTTACCAGTTGATGTGTATCATAACGAATACAAAGCGACTTTTGAAAAATACGGCCTTATAAATGTATTCTTGATTACGCCACAAACTTCGGATGAACGTATTCGATTTATTGATTCGGTTTCGAACGGTTTTATCTATATGGTAAGTTCCGCTAGTGTTACAGGAGCACAATCCGGCTTTGGCGATGAACAGCAAGCTTACTTCCAACGCATTGCGGATATGAAATTGAACAACCCTCAAATTGTTGGTTTTGGAATAAGTAACTCCGAAACTTTTGAGCAAGCTACGAAATCTTCAAAAGGGGCAATTATCGGTTCGGCATTTATTAAACATTTGAACGGCCACGGTGTTGACGGAATTTCAACTTTTACCAAAACTATTAGATAATTCTCAGACTTTAACACTCCCTAACAAAGGTTTAAAAAGCCTTTAACCCTGATTGCCAATTACATTTCTTAGTTTAAGACTGAACTAAAAAACGTAACAACATGGGAATGATTGATGATAAGAGAAAATTTAAAAGAAAAGTAGAACAAAGTAATCCTACAAACCCAAACGGGAATACGGGTATTGACACCAATACCTTTGATATTGAAAAGGATACTATTAAAGATCAACAAAACAAGCAATAGTGCACAGCACTTTTAAAATAAAAAAGCCCTTACTCACGTAAGGGCTTTTCGTTTATTATGCCGAGTTTCTACTGGCGTTTATATTACCATAGAGCGAACGGGTGACGATTTTCTCATACTCATCCTTAAAGCTCGTTTCCTTTCCTATTTTTTGCAATGCAAATTGCTGAATAACCAACAACGGAAGAACAATGTTCTCTCGTATTTTAATGGATTCCCGAGAAACTGCTTCGTTTTCCATCAAAATTTTACTGCCTGATATCTGCAATAACATTTTCTTTGATAACTGATACTCTTCATGCAGTATATTCCAGAATGCACCGTATTCCTCATCTTGCTTCATGTATGAGGTCAACTCAAAATAACACTTGGAAAGTGACATCATACTATTGCTCATCAAAGCCTTAAAGAAAGGTACTTCTTTGTACAGTTTTTTAAGCTCAGACATTCTGCCTTCGTTCTTTATAGTTTGGATTGCCGTACCCAAACCAAAGTAGCCTGGTACATTTTGCTTCAATTGGCTCCATGAACCTACAAAAGAAATAGCCCTTAAATCTGTAAGTTCCAGTTTCTTCTTATTTCCTCTTTTGCCCGGTCTACTACCAATGTTAGCTTTTTGATAGTATTTTAAAGTACTTCTGTTCTCTAGGTAAGAAATAAACTTATCATGTTGCTTAAGCGCATCGTACTTCTCAAAACTAAGTTCAGAAAGTTGTTCTATTAATTTTCTATGTTCTTTGGAAATTACATTTTCCTTACCAAAAAGATTATTGGAAAGACCTGCGGTTAACAATTGTTCACTGTTGTGAATAAATTGCTCTTTGGTACCGTAGGTACTTGTAATGGTCTGTCCTTGTATAGTTAATTGAATTTCATGATTGGCAATACTCTTGGTCTGTGCCGCATAGAAACGGTGCGTTTTTCCTCCTCCACGGGCCGGTGGACCTCCACGACCATCAAAGAAAATAGCGTTAAATCCGTTTTTATCACAAACTTTGGAGAGGGTTTCTTTGGTTTTAAAAATCGCCCAGTTGGCCTTCAAATAACCGCCATCTTTTGTTCCATCGGAAAAACCGAGCATTATGGTCTGGTTGTTATTTCTTCTCTCTAAATGTGCTTTGTATTCAGGAAGGTTAAAAAGCGTTTGCATGGTGTTTTCTGCACCATCCATACCGTTCATAGTTTCAAACAAAGGCACGATATCAAAACTAATATCCTCTTTCTTCCAACCACACCATCTGAATAACCCAAAAACAAACAATACTGAAAAGATATCCTCCGAATTACTAATAATGTAACGGTTACAGCCATCCTCACCATTAGTGTCTTGAATACTCTTTAATTGTTTTATATTGGTAATGGTATCTTTTACGATATCTTCTGAGTAATCGCTTGCATTAACCGTCAAATCTTTATTGATCAAAAGGTCTACCAATGCATCTTGCGAAAGCTCACTGATATCTTCTTTAATCAAATTATTCTGCTTCAATATGCTTTCTATGGCCAAGACATGTTTGCTATGATCTTGTCTTACATCCAAGGTTGCAAAGTGCGTTTTGAAAATTTTCACCTTATCAATAAAGTTCTCCAACTCCTTTAAGTAAAGGCTGTGGTATTTACTGATCAATAGCTCTTTTATTTCAAGAAGTGGCTCTAGAATATCTGCATATCCTACTGTTTTCTTGGAATCGAACATAGCAGTATATAAGTTGCTACGAAGCTTTTGAATAGGCTCTTGAACATCTTTGAAGGTCAATTTTTTCTGAATGATCTTCAAATCATTATAATAGCACTTCATTAGGTTAAGACGTAGTTCATCTGCCACATCTTTAGTAATATCTGCAGTTACGAACGGATTTCCATCACGGTCGCCCCCTGGCCAAAAACCTAACTTCATTATGTTATGGTTCTCAAAATCGGCTTTGTTGATGTTCTCTTTGATATAGGCATATAAATCACCTACCGCGTTATAATACACGTGGCGCAAGAAGTAAATAATGTTCTTGGCCTCATCTAAAGGAGTAGGTTTTTTAGAGTTGATCAACGAGGTTAAACCTAACTGCTGCAAGGCTACATCTATATCATCTATTTTATCTTCAAGAATAAGAGAACGCAATTTTTCAATAATATCCAAAACTGCAGGTGTGTAGAACTGCGTTGGGTGCGCCGTTAAAACCAAACGAGCACTAAAAGATGATAATTTCTTGGACACCTTATCCCAGCTTTTGTTCTTATCAACCAATTCAAAATAATCCTTAATGGATAATGAACGGGTGTGTTCCTGTAGTTTAGGAAAAGCAGCGTCTTCAACACTATCATACAACACTACTTGTCTTTCTACGTACTGTATGATTTTGAACATAAAATCGATTTGGTCTTTCTCAGAATCGATATCTGCATAATTCTTAAAAAAACCTTCTAGAATTTCCTCGGGATTAAGACCTGAACCCAATCCTTTTTGGCACTGATCCAACAATAATGGAATAAGCATACCAACGTTCTCAATATTGCGATAAGGCAAATTTAAGAACAGGCTGTTGTAAACGTTAAACTTATTGTTGACCGATTTTTTAAACTCAACCAATCTTTCTGAATGCGGCATATGTTATTTTAAAATTTAAAGACAATTATATATCGATTTCGATTGGTAAATATCGGCAATAATCCATGACTATTACCACTCCAATACATCATATAACAAAAATACCACACTACACCACAAAAACAACAGCCTTGACAACAATAATTACCCGGCAACCTCATATCTAGGTACATTTACCATGTAATTAATACGGATTTAAATTTTTTCATTTTCATATAGTGTTCTCGTAAAAGAGTCTTGTCTTAACTGACAGGACTCTTTTTAGTTTACGGTTATATGAATTCTATTTTAATCTGGCTGAAGAGACCTTCTTAAGAGGTGAAAAATTCACGATACTGCATCACCCTAAAATCCAGTGTGTTAAAACTGGCATCTGCAGCTTTCATTCTTTTATACGCATCTAAACTGCCTACTGCCCTATTTGCTGCTCCTGATGGTGCCGTTAAAGAAACCGTACGAACCGTACGTTTGGATTTGGGCAACTGCAATTCGTAGACTCGTGGTACGTGTTCGGAAATTGTTTTTAATTTATGCCCTAAAGGTTTTAGAAGTCTCCTAAAAAAATATTCGGGTCCGTTTTTGCTATTACCCCCCATAAAGAGCACGGTTTTAAGGTTAGGGTACTGTTCCAAATAGAAAAGCAGGTCTCTTAAGCGCACATTTTGCATTCCTAAATCAGACGCATCTACTTTATAACGTTCGGCACTTTCTACAATATCACAAACGCCAATTTTATTCTTGAGTAAGAAATTCTTGCGTTGCTCAATAGCAAAATGGGTGTTTTCATATACCAACCCCAACTCAAAGATACGATCAAGTATAGGCCAAAGCATACCATTTCTACTTCCATAGCAAAAATCTACATCATCAGGCTTTAACTCTCCCGTAGTAAACCTAGGCGGTGGAAGCGTGCCAACGATTAACTTTTCCGTTTCTTCAAAAATAAAAGGCTCGTAAGGGTGTGCATGTAAAAACATAGATGCAAAAATACACCTATTTAAGCGTCAGCACCAAATCTTCCGAATTAACCAAAGAACCACCCTTTAATTGAATCTTGGCCACCACACCTTCTTCCGTAGCCGTTACCGTAGTCTCCATTTTCATGGCTTCAATAACGAACAATGGTTGGTTGCGTTTTACTTCCTGACCCGGTTTTACCAACACATTGGATAGTAAGCCTTGCAAGGGTGCCCCTATCTGTTTTGGATCGCTCGTATCCGCTTTTACATTTTCCTGTTTTTCTACCTTTACAGAGGTATCCTTGATCAGCACATTTCTCAACTGGCCATTGATCTTAAAGAAAATACTAACGTTGCCAGCCTCATCAGGTTCACCCTTGAGCATTAAAGAAATAAGTACGTTTTTACCACCTTCCAATTCTACCATTATCTCCTCACCCACATCCATACCGTAAAAGAAGTTCTTGGTAGGTATGTTCACTACATTACCATACTTTACATGATTGTTATAGGCATCCGTGAAAACTTTTGGATATAACTTAAAGGATAGAAAATCCGTCATTTCAAGTTCTCTTCCCATGCCCTTTTTAAACTTTCTTTTAAAAGCCTTGAACTCCTTGTCAAAATCTATAGGTTCCAAATGGGCATTTGGTCTATTGGAATACGGTTTTTCATCTTTTAAAACAATCTTTTGCAACTTTTTAGGAAATCCACCCACGGGCTGGCCCAAATCTCCGCGGAAAAAACTTTTCACAGATTCCGGAAAAGAAATATCCTGTCCTTTTTCCATTACATCCGTTACCGTGAGGTTATTGCTTACCATATACTGCGCCATATCTCCCACTACCTTAGAGCTAGGGGTAACCTTTACAATATCTCCAAACATTTGATTAACCTCAGCATACATTTTAGTAACCTCGGTAAATTTGGTCTCAAGACCTAAAGCTATGGCTTGCCCTTTTAAATTGGAATATTGTCCTCCTGGTATTTCATGCTGATATACATCTCCCGTTCCGGATTTTAACCCGGACTCAAAAGTGTAATAGTAATTACGAACAGCTTCCCAATAATCTGAATATTCGCTTAATTTTTCCGTATTCAATTTATGCTCCCGTTCGTTAAAGCGAAGCATTTCTACCACCGAATTAAAATTAGGCTGGGAAGTAAGTCCGGAAAGTCCCCCCAAAGCTACATCTACCACATCTACACCGGCCTCAATGGCCTTTAAGTAGGTAGCTGTCTGTACCGACGATGTATCATGGGTATGTAGATGGATGGGAATATTTATTTCGGATTTTAGTGCCTGAATCAACTCAAAAGCCGCATTAGGTTTCAAAAGTCCGGCCATATCCTTTACCCCAAGAATATGCGCTCCGGCGTTTTCTATATCTTTGGCCAACTGTACATAATACTTAAGGTCATATTTTGTTTTAGACGGATTTAAAATATCGCCTGTATAGCAGATAGAACCTTCCGCTAGACCGCCTGTTCGTTTTCGGACGTGTTCAATACAGGGCGCAAGGGACTTCATCCAGTTTAAAGAATCAAAAATTCTAAAAACATCCACACCCGTGTTCCAAGATTCCTCTACAAATTTCTCGATCAAGTTATCAGGATAAGCAGTATAACCAACTCCATTGGAACCACGGATTAGCATTTGCAACAACACATTTGGCATTGCCTTTCTCAAAAGAGCCAAACGCTCCCATGGATTTTCATGTAAAAACCTTAAACAAACATCAAAAGTTGCACCGCCCCAAACCTCCATGGAAAAAATCTCAGGGTGATTCTTGGCATAGCCTTCGGCTACTTTCATCATATCTACCGTACGCATACGTGTGGCCAGCAAACTTTGATGGGCGTCACGCATAGTAGTGTCCGTAAAATGGACTTTTTTCTCCGCTTTCAACCATTGTGCGAATTTTTCAGGCCCCATTTCCGTTAACAGGTCTTTTGTACCCTTGGGATAGGTATCTGCTTTTGAAAAAAACGGTACTTTTGGTTTCGTAAATTTACGGTTAGGGTCGTAATTTTTAACGTCCGGGTTTCCGTTTACAATAGTTTCCCCTAAAAATGTAATTAGTTTATTGGCCCTGTTCCTTGGCTCTACAAACTCAAAAAGTTTAGGCTCGTTCTTTATAAAGTTCACCGTTACTTTACCCTCACGGAAAGTATCATGTTTCAATATATTATCCAGAAAAGCCATATTGGTGTTCACACCACGAATACGGAACTCTGCCAAGGCTCTCCTCATTTTTCTGCAACAACCATCTAGCGTACGACTGCGCGCAGAAACCTTTACCAACATAGAATCAAAAAAGGGCGAAATAACCACACCTTGATAAATACTACCCGCATCTAAACGGATACCAAAACCAGAAGCACTTCTATACGTTGTAACTACACCATAATCTGGTTTAAAGTCATTGGAAGGGTCTTCTGTTGTAATTCTACACTGCAAGGCAATTCCCGTAACTTGAACGGACTCCTGATCGGGTATTTTAATTTGCGTGTCCGATAGTTTATACCCTCCAGCGATAAAAAGCTGCGCCTTTATTAAATCGATATTGGTAATCATTTCCGTAACCGTATGCTCTACCTGAACGCGTGGGTTTACTTCAATAAAATAGATACTACCATCATCATCTACCAAAAACTCTACCGTACCAATATTATTATAATCTACCGCCTTACATATAGCAATGGCGTATTTATAAAGACTATCCTTCGTTTCCTGGGGAAGCCCGATGGACGGAGCAAATTCTATTACTTTTTGATACCGTCTTTGCACGGAACAATCCCGCTCATAAAGGTGAACCATATTACCATGGGTATCCGCTACAATCTGAATTTCAATATGCTTGGGATTCTCCACAAACTTTTCCAAGAAAACGGTGTCATCACCAAAAGCATTCAACGATTCCCTTTTTGCTTCCGGAAATCCCTTTTTTAATTCCTCTTCAGTTCTTATAACCCGCATACCACGACCTCCACCACCAGAAGCCGCCTTTAGCATAAGCGGATAACCTATTCGCTTTGCTTCGGCAAGAGCAATTTTTATATCTTTTAAATCCTTATCACTACTTTGTATAATAGGAATGTTATTGGCAACCGCTACCTCTTTGGCCGTAATTTTATCACCCAACGCCCTTAATACGGAAACTTTAGGCCCTACGAATACAATACCGTTATCTGCACATTTCTGGGCAAATTTGGAATTTTCAGAAAGAAAGCCATACCCGGGATGAATGGCATCTACATTATTTTCCTTGGCCACTTTAATAATGGCATCAATATCTAAATAGGGTTTTAAAGGTTCATTATCTTCACCTATCTGATACGATTCATCGGCTTTATAACGGTGCAAGGAATACCGGTCTTCATAGGTATATATTCCAACGGTACGAACACCAATTTCAACACAGGCCCTAAAAATACGTATAGCTATCTCTCCTCTGTTCGCTACTAAAACCTTTTCTATTTTCATGTGTTGCGTTGTTTAAATTCGTACCTAAAAAACCGATTCAAACAAACTTAACTTTTTTGCTTTAGGATAACAATATGATATTCTTATAAATTATAGGAATTTTGTGAAGTTTCTTCTGACGAACAAAGTGACTTTAAGACCCTTCATTTGACATTCCCGACTTAATATTGTATGTTGAAGAAAAGAACTACATATTATGGGAAGAGGAGACAAAAAATCAAGAAGAGGTAAAATAGCAAATAGATCTTATGGAGCAAGGCGACCAAGAAAAATCAAGAGACGCCCCACCGTAGAAGAAAAAATTGATATAAAGAAAAAGAAATAATGGTTTCTAGATGTAAAGCGATTGGTTTTTACGCTGGGTTTATAGGATTATAGATAGCAGATAAGACTAGAATTGTTTTATTTATTTATGTCCAAAAGTTATTGTCCAGCCAATCCCGATTTGATATCCTGATTGCGCTTTATCACTAACTAAGGGAAAAAAACTGTAAAGCCCAAGACTACTGGTGCTACTAAGCTTATATTTTGGAGAAAAAGACAAGCCGTAGTTAAAAAAAGTTTCATTATTAGAAAAGTCCCTTTCAAAGCCTATTCGTTCATTGACCAAGGTTCCTTTTGTACTTGCAAAACTTACACCAATAGGTACTTCAGCACTTAACTGTATTTTATTAAAATTTAGAGTGTATCCAAAATTTGCCGTTGGTATTAAACGCATATCTACATCATTTTTTAAATATGCATCAGGCTCAGATTCTCCTTTAAAATCAAAATATGCAACCATTGAAAATCCCAAAGTAAAATGATGTTTATTTTGGGAAAGTGGTACAGTATATTTACCGTAAGCACCGTAATACAGAGCTTCATCACCAGCCGCGAGCACCCCTATCTCTGTTGAATTACCATTTGTTTTCTGCGCGCATAAAGCTGACCCAAAAAAGAGAAATAAAATAATCACTATTGCTTTAATCGATAAATACATAGTCCAATCCCTTTTTAAATATTTCACTAGCAGAACCACTGTGTCCACTTTTTTCTATTAATTCACTCCTATGCTTAAAATTTGGATAGTTTCTAGAATTGAGCCTTTCATTCATTTCCGCAAAGGATGCCAACATAACCCCACCTTCTAAGGTGCCCATACCATTGTAGAATTTCACGTCCAAATCGTTATGAGAATTAGCATAAGACTCCTCAAACTCAAATATAACCCCAGCATCATACCAATATGATGTACCGCTTGATATGAATTTATTGAAAGGGTTTGAAGCTCTTTCTTGAGCCATTACATATTGTGTAAATAGTCCACCAAAGGAATGGCCAAGTAGTGTTTTATTATTGGATGGATCTATACTGTACCTAGATTCTAATTCCGGTATTAATTCATTTTTAATAAATTGATAGAATTTTTCAGCACCACCAGAACCGTGGGCATAAGCTGTAGGAGTATAATCTCTATTTCTCTGATTGTTGTTACCAATAGCAACCAAAATACAAGAAGGTATACTTTCGCTTTGTACTTTATCCGATATAATACCGGCAATTGTATTAAACCTTGTGTCTCCGTCCAAAGCAATAATCAATTGATGTTTTGAATTGGTATTATAATTTTCCGGAAGAAATACATGAACAGGGTAACTGTCACTTATTATTGAAGACGCTACAACAAATTGTACCTTTTTACCATTGACTTCAAAACTATCATCATCATTAGAGCAGCTAAATAATAATATGGAGAGTATAAGAATTGTTCCAAGTTTCATAGCCTTAGACTTTGCTTCAAAAGTCCAAAATCTTTAAAACTTAAAACTTATCCCAAATCAAGAAATTACCTTCTAAGCGTTTTTTAGGTATGTTTTTTTAACCCTACTATAGGTTTCTGCAGTCATACCTAAATAATTGGCAATTAACTTTTGAGGTACCTCCTCTAAAAACCTTTTAGATTTAGAAATTGTATTCAAAAAAAGCTCATATTTTTTGTAGGCGTTCTTATGCTGTAGTATTAAAGATCTCTTTTCCCGCTCTAGGTGAACTTGTTCAAATAACTTCGTGTAAATAATAGAAAACGGGTGGCTTTCTAATAGAAGTTTATCTATATCTTCTTTTTCAAAATAGATAATTTCAGAATCAGTTAATGCTTCCTGTACTTGATCTGAAGGTGAGTTCTCCATATAACTTGTAAAGTTATTGAAACTCATACCCGCCAAAGAAAAATCGATTGTAAACAGATTATCTTCAATAATGGTGTACTGATGGATAAACCCTTTTAAAACTAAACTGGTTTTTGTTTCCACTTGCCCTATATCCAACAGAAATTCTCCCTTTTTTATTTTTTTCTTCCTTATAACCTTAGCCAAAGGCTCAAAATCTTTTTCAGTAAGAGGATATACCTGGTTGAAAAAATCAAACAGGATGTTTTCTTCAACAGAAAAGTGCTCTTTCATAAGGTTATTTTACTAACTACCTGATAAAAACGGGTTCGTTCTCCTTAACTGTATGGGCCTCACTGTATTCATACTCATCATAATTAAAGCCTTTAAGCTCCTCTAAAGTGTTCACATCTTTATCTATGATGTAACGCACCATAGAACCACGGGCTTTTTTCGCATAAAAACTGATGATTTTGAGCTTATCATTCTTCCAATCCTTAAAGACCGGAGTAATGATCGGTGCCTTCAACGTTTTTTTATCAATTGCACTAAAGTATTCATTACTTGCTAGATTAATGAAAAGTTCATCATCCTGCAGCTCTTCGTTTAATTTATTGGTCAGTGTCTTTTTCCAGAATTCATAAAGGTTCTTTTTTCGTCCCACCTTTAATTGCGTACCCATTTCCAGACGATACGGCTGCATTAAATCCAACGGACGAAGAATACCGTAAAGACCCGAAAGAATGCGTAGTCTTTCTTGTAATTTTTCCATTTTATGCGAAGGCATGGTATAAGCATCCAATCCTTGATACACATCACCATTAAAAGCATATATGGCAGGTCTCGCATTTTTTAAGGTAAAGGGCACCTCAAAATTCTGGTTCCTTTCATAATTTAATTGCGCCAAATTATCCGAAATGCCCATAAGCTCAGATAAGGCTTTAGGGTTTTTCTTTGCCAAAACTTTGTTCAGTTTTAAAGCTTCTTCCAAAAATTGAGGCTGTGTTTCCTTAAATCTAGGGTATTCTTTGTCAAAATCCAGTGACTTTGCGGGTGAGATAACAATCTTCATACTCGTGTCTATTTTCAAAAACGTAAGACAAAAATACTGATGATTATCAATATAACCTATGGCTCCAGAAAAGAGTTATCGATACGATTATCAATGTTATCTATGGATTAACTGCTGTGTTGTGCGTAATGCCTCCACTTTTCTATACACTCTACCATATCCTGAGGAATTTCAGAATCAAAACGCATCATCTTACCAGTTACGGGATGTACAAATCCTAAGGTTTTTGCGTGCAGCGCCTGACGCGGTAAAATCTTAAACGCATTGTCTACAAATTGCTTGTATTTGGTAAATGTAGTGCCCTTTAATATTTTATCCCCACCGTAGCGCTCATCATTAAAAAGGGTATGGCCAATGTACTTCATATGCACCCTAATTTGATGGGTACGGCCCGTTTCCAACTTACAGGATACCAGTGTTACGTACCCCAATCTTTCCGTAACGGAATAGTGGGTTACGGCTTCTTTGCCTTCTTCCCCATCAGGAAAGACCTGCATTTGCAAACGGTTCTTTGGGTTTCTTGCGATATTACCTTCTATAGTACCCTCATCATCTTGAACATTGCCCCAAACCAGAGCAACATATTCCCTTTCGGAAGTCTTGTCAAAAAATTGCTTTGCCAAATGGGTCATGGCTGCTTCTGTTTTTGCAACCACCAAAAGCCCTGAAGTATCCTTATCTATACGATGCACCAACCCTGGACGCTCATTACTGTTATTGGGCAAATCCTTTGTATGATGCAAAAGGGCATTAATAAGAGTCCCGGAATAATTTCCATGGCCGGGATGGACGACCATACCTGCAGGTTTGTTTACTACAAGAAGAACATCATCTTCGTAAACAACATCAATAGGAATATCTTCTGGAACTAAAAGAAACTCATGGGGCGGGTGCTCAAACAAAACCTTGACCTCATCGTTGGGCTTTACCTTGTAATTTTGCTTTACAATAGTACCATTTACCCAAATATGTCCATTTTTAGCGGATTGCTGTATTTTATTTCTGGTAGCATACTCTATAAAGTTCATTAAGAATTTATCTACTCTTAATGGCACTTGACCTTTTGAGGCTATGACACGATGGTGCTCAAAAAGCTCATCATCGTTCAATTCTTGATTTTCCGGTGTCTGCATCTAAATTATTCTGAATCTGCTTGAACCCTCGCCTCCTCGGTTATGGAACCATTGCCACAAACCAACTCAATTTTAGAAGTCTTTGGTAATTTATCGCCCGGCTTGATCTGCTTTCCTTTATATTTTATGTAATAGACCATGTCCTTACCCAATTGATCTATGTAGGTAACACGTTGCACATCTAGACCAACGGCACGTAACATAGATTCTGCATTACGCTGAGTAACCTGTATAATATTAGGAACAGAAACTTTTTTATAACCAGAAGGGTTTACCGTAAAATAAATTTTTCTATTTTCCTTAACCTTATTACCCGCAGGCGGATTTTGTTCTATAATGGAAAATCTAGGGTAATCCGGATTAAAATTTGCGGAATCCAGAACCTCATATCTCAATTTGGCCTCTTCAACAGATTTGCGCATTTCCGGCACGGACATTTTGGAAAAGTCGGGCACTTCTACAAATTCCCCGTGATTAGTGGTTGAATTTAACCAACGTAGCATAAAAAAAACAAATAAAATCAAGACCAACAGGGCCAAACCTATCTGGATAAAAAATACTTTACTTTTTAAAAAATTGAAGAAATTACGCATTGGGTTCCTTTTAACGCAACAAATATAGTGAACTCGTGTTGCTTTTTTTGTTTAATTTCGGTTTCGTTTTATCGAGTAAAATTTAAACGGTCGTATGAAGAAGAATATTGCCATTATTATGGGTGGCTATAGTAGCGAATATAAAATTTCGCTCAAGAGTGGAAATGTGGTACATAACTACATCAACAAACATAAGTTTAACACCCATCGTATTCACATTTTCAAAGAAAAATGGGTTTATGTAGATGATAATGAAAACGAACATCCTATAAACAAAAACGACTTTACCGTTAGTTTGGAAACGGGAACTTTACGTTTTGACTGTGTATTTAACGCAATACATGGTACACCAGGTGAAGACGGACTAATGCAGGCTTATTTTGAACTACTGGATATTCCGCAGACCTCATGTGATTATTACCAATCTGCACTTACCTTTAATAAACGCGACCTTTTAAGCGTGCTAAAACCTTACGGAATAAACGCCGCCCCATCCTATTATTTAAACTTGGGCGACGAAATAGATGAGGAAGCTATTATAAATAAGGTAGGATTGCCCTGTTTTGTAAAGGCGAACAAAGCCGGGAGTAGCTTTGGTATATCTAAAGTACATGAACAAGAGAATTTAAAGAGCGCTATAGAAAAAGCTTATAAAGAAGATGATGAAATTATTATAGAAGCTTTTTTAGACGGCACCGAAGTTTCCGTTGGCGTTATTACCTATAAGGGAGAAACCAAAGTATTACCTATTACCGAAATCGTATCTGAAAACGACTTCTTTGATTATGAAGCCAAGTACGAAGGAAAATCTCAAGAAATTACCCCTGCCCGTATTTCAAAAGTACAACAAGTAAAGGTTGAAGAATTGGCAAAGCGCGCTTATGAGATTTTAAAAATGAAAGGGTACTCTAGAAGCGAATTCATTTTTATTGGAGACGAGCCGTTCATGTTAGAGATGAACACAACACCTGGTCTTACTACCGAAAGCATCCTACCCCAGCAAGCGGAAAAAGCCGGGATTTCACTAGAAGAATTATTCACTAGTGCCGTGGAAGAAGCTTTAAATAAAAAAGGCTAACTTTATAAGAGAACAACTCCAACTAGAACATTCATACATGAGACGCGCTATATTCCCTGGTTCTTTTGACCCCCTTACTTTGGGGCATTCAGATATTATCCAAAGAGGCATTACCCTTTTTGATGAAATCATTATCGCTATTGGTGTAAATGCCGAAAAAAAATATATGTTTTCCTTAGAAGAGCGAATGAAGTTTATAGCCGAAGCCTTTAAAGATGAACCAAAAATAAAAGTCCTCACCTATGAAGGGCTCACTGTAGATTTTTGTAAGAAAGTAAATGCCGACTTCATCTTAAGGGGTTTACGAAACCCTGGAGATTTTGAATTTGAAAAGGCTATAGCGCATACAAACAGAAAATTGTCAGAAATAGAAACCGTGTTTTTATTAACATCTTCAGGAAAATCTTACATCAGTTCTTCAATAGTACGAGATGTAATTAGAAATGGTGGTAACTATACCAGTCTTGTACCTGATACTGTACGTATCTCATAATCATTTACTCTTCTTTCTATTATCTATTTTAAAATAAGGATTTATTAAATTAAATTTGTATTTTGTAGGTAAATACAACACATTGCAGTTTTTTGTTTGACCAAACAACCTTTTTTTTGAACAACACAACGAGTTTGATACTATTCACAACAAAGGTTTAGATATAAGGTCAAATGCATCTATTTTAGTCAGAAATTACACCATGACCTTGAACGGAACGAAAATTAGACTAAATAACCCCCTAGTAAAACAGCTGCCCACGGCCACTGTTTTCACGAACAAAAAGTTCGAGGTTATTTACGCGTCCGATAAGTTCCTTTCCAATTTTGAATTTGATTCAGAAACTACATTTGGCAAACCCATTAATGAACTTTTCACCACTCTAAGTGATAATTGGGAAAACACACTTTACCAATGTCTTTCAGACAAATCTAATGACACCAGTGTAAGCTATAATTTAAACAGTGCTACTGGCTCAAAATGGTACAAGTGGGCCTGCACGGCATGGCAAAACGAGACCCATGAAATTGTTGGTCTCATCATTCATTTTGAAGACATCACAGAAAAAAAGCTTCAAGAGGAGCAAGTAAACACACTTCAATCGCTTCTTGACGCCATGTGCGAAATAAGCAAAATAGGTGTTTGGGATTATGATATAATAAATGACAAACTTATTTGTTGTGATGTCATACGCCAAATTCATGATGTCCCGGAAGATTATGAATTTTCCTTTGACTCCGCCTTATCCGCATATAAAGACGGGTACAGCAGAAACACGGTATCTATGCTGGTTCATGAAACCATGACGAAAGGCACTAGTTGGAACGAAAAATTACAGTTTAAAACTTCTAAAGGAAAAGAAATCTGGGTTCAGGTAGCTGGTATGCCAACCTACTCAGACGGCAAAATTGTAGGAATAAAAGGAACTTTACAAAACATAGAAAAACAAGTTCAATCAGAAACAAAGACCAAAGAAAACGAACTCTTATTACGCACGTTAATAGATAATTTGCCACTAAACGTATTTATAAAGGATACGGAATCTAGAAAAATTCTAGTGAACAAATCGGAATGTGACTATATGGGCGTACAGAGCGCCGAAGAACTATTGGGCAAAAATGATTTTGAGCTTTTTAGTAAAGAGGTAGCCTTAATTTCCAGAGCAGAGGATTTACAGGTAATGGAAACCCTAACCCCCATGTTGGGCAGAGAGACCATTAATGAAACCAAAGACGGTAGGGTCTCAACTTTCCTTACGTCTAAAATACCGCTAAAAGGTAATAATGGTAAGGCCCAAGGACTAGTAGGTATTAGCATGGATATCTCTGACCTTAAACAAAAGGAACAAGAGCTTCGAGACCTAATCAACGTAACCTCGCAACAGAACAAAAAATTGGTAAATTTTGCTCATATCGTTTCGCATAATTTACGCTCGCACACCGCTAATTTCTCCATGCTATTGGATTTTCTTGCCAGCGAAAAGAACGAAGAAGAAAAGTCCAATATCATAAAAATGCTTACCCAAGCTTCGGACAATTTACTTGAGACTTTAGAAAACCTAAATGAAGTAGTAGCAATAAATACAAATATTAATCTTGAGAAAAAGCCAGTTCGGTTAAACCAGCGTATTGTTTCCGTAAAACGGAACTTAAAGGCATTTTTAATAAATCACGATGCCAAAATAGTAAACGCCATATCCGAGCATACCACTATTAAAGTCATTCCCGCATATATTGATAGCATCTTAATGAACTTCATTACAAATGCCGTTAAATATAGACATCCGGACAGACCACCTTTAATTACATTAAGCGCAATAAGCGAAAATGGGTACATAGTGCTTTCTATTGAAGATAACGGATTAGGTATTGATCTTAAAAAATACGGAAGCAAGTTATTTGGAATGTACAAGACCTTCCATGACCATAGTGATTCCAGAGGAATTGGTCTATACATTACCAAAAACCAAATAGAAGCAATGAACGGCAAAGTAACGGTTGCCAGTAAGGTAGGTGCAGGAACTACCTTCAAAATATATTTTAATGAACAAAATTGAGAGTATTTGTATTATTGATGATGACCCAATTACGGTATTTGGCATTCAAAAGATGCTGAGTCTTGTAGTTGATTGCAATGATATTACAGTATACCGTAATGGAAAGTTGGCGATTGAAGGTATTAAAAATAGGCTTCAGCAAAACAAAAAGGTACCACAAGTAATTTTCTTGGATATAAATATGCCAATTATGGACGGTTGGCAGTTCTTGGATGAATTTATAACTTTACCTCTTACAGAAAAAGTTAGGGTAAATATCATTACATCCTCAATAGACACCTTTGATTTGGACAACTGGGAAGATTTTAAAAAGAAAACCTGCCACACCATTACCTTTAACAACAAACCTATCCGTAAAGAACACGTTGCCGAGATTACCAAAATTGCATAGTAAAAGCTTACTCGTTTTTGCTTATTTTTGATTTATGCAACGGAAAATTACAACTACTTATTTTCTTCTACCTGCCACCCTTTTGGTATTGGGATTACTTTCTCTTTCTTGCGAAACAGAACAACAGGACAAAACAGCCGACTATAAAACACATTTTGAACTCAGTAACGGTTCCGAAACGGCTACCTATTTAGAAACTATAGACTTCTACATTCGATTAGCCAAAGAGTTTCCTGAAATAAATATGCAAACCATTGGTGATACAGATAGTGGCCATCCTCTACATATTATCACCTATAACCCAGACGGCGATTTTAATTTTCAGAAAATTAGCAATAACAAAACCTTACTTTTCATCAATAACGGTATACACCCCGGAGAAAGTGATGGAATAGACGCTACCATGTTACTATACAGAGATTTGGCCACCGGTAAACTTCCGGCCCCAAAGAACACGGTATTGGTAACTATTCCCATTTATAATATTGGAGGAGCCTTAAACAGAAACAGCACCACACGTGCCAACCAAAACGGACCAAAATCCTATGGTTTTCGCGGAAATACGTTAAACTATGACCTAAACAGGGATTTTATTAAAGGTGACACCAAAAATGCCCGAACTTTTTTTGAAATCTTCCACATGGTCAATCCGGATATATTTGTCGACAACCATGTTAGCAATGGGGCTGATTATCAATATACTTTAACCCACTTATTTACACAACATAACAAATTAGGCGGTGAATTAGGCAACTATATCCATAATAAAATGATGCCGTCCTTGGAAAAATCCCTTAGAGATTCAGAATGGGACATTACGCCTTATGTTAATGTTTTTAATCAAGTTCCGGAAAAAGGTTTTTCCCAATTCATGGACTACCCAAGATACTCTACAGGTTACACAACATTATGGAACACTTTTGGAATGATGGTAGAAACCCATATGCTAAAACCCTACAAACAAAGAGTTGAAGGCACCTACCAGCTCATGACGCAAATGATAAATCTTGCAGAGACCGATTATAAAGAAATAAAACAACTAAGGGGAGAAGCTAAGCACAGACATAAAGATTGGACGCACTACCCTACCCAATGGCAAATAGACACTACTAAGACTACAACCTTAGATTTTAAGGGATACGAAGGAGACACCCTTACCAGTAAAGTTACCGGACTCACACGATTAAAATACAACAGAGAAAAGCCTTTTACCAAAAAAGTTGCGTACCAAAACTTTTATACTCCTATTGATTCCGTGGAAATTCCAGAGGCCTATATTCTAAAAAAAGGGTGGCGTAAAGTTCTTTCACTTTTAGAATTGAACAAGATTCATTACAACACCATACAAAAAGACACCGTGCTTGCCGTGGAATCCTATAAAATAGATAGTTACAAAACCCTGAACTACCCCTATGAAGGTCACTACCCTCATTATGACACTCAGGTTTCAATCTCAACAAGCAAAATAAAGTTTCAACAGGGCGATGTTTTAATTCCTACGGATCAAGAAGGTATTAGATACATCATTGAAACCTTGGAACCAGAAACAAAGGATTCTTTTTTCAATTGGAATTTTTTCGATTCTATTTTGCAGCAAAAAGAAGGCTTTTCACCCTATGTTTTTGAAGATGAAGCCATAAAGTTATTAGAGGAAAATCAAGTTTTAAAAGATAGTTTCATGTCCAAAAAAGCAACCGATTCTGTTTTCAACACTAATTGGTATGCGCAACTAGACTACCTTTTTAAACACTCGGACCATTACGAAGCGGCCCATTTACAATACCCCGTGTATAGAGTTTTGAAGAAATAAATTATGCTCCAAAAAGAATTTTAATGTTATTATAAGAATTTTGTAGTGCCTCCTGAATCTTTTTGGGGCCCTTCCACTTTACCTTTACAATACCCTCTTTCTTTTCTGGCTTAAGCTTACCTGTATAACTGGTTCTCATAGCGTACCAATGAACCTCTTTTAGAGTATACACGCCATTATTACTGAATATATGATAGGTAGTTCTCAAAAAGTTCTCAATTCTAAGATCTTTTACCCCGGTCTCTTCCATAACCTCTCTTAGCGCACAAGCTTCTATAGATTCACCCTTGTCCAGTTTGCCTTTTGGCAGATCCCATTTGTCGTTTCTATAGATAAACAACACCTCACCCATATCATTTGTAACAACGCCGCCAGCAGCAACTACTAACGGAATTCTATGCGTAAATTTCTTTAGAATATCCTCATGGTTAGGATGATAGATGTAAGCTTCGGTCAATTTTTTCTTCCTCAATGCCTTTATGGCTTCTTGGATAGAATCTTCGTTTAGCAAAAAATATTCGCCACCGCCAGTTTCTGAGAGCTTATTTGTTAAGATCAAAGGCAATTCGTTCACAAAAACTTTATACATTTGCGTCATGGTTTTAGACAAAAATACCGCCAAAAAAACGGCCGAACTTCTATTGCAAATTAATGCAATTAAGTTGAAACCGGAAAATCCTTTCTCATGGGCTTCCGGTTGGAAATCTCCAATATATTGTGACAACAGAATAATCCTCTCCTACCCTGTCATCCGAAATTTTGTTAGGGAAGAAATGGCAAAGCAGGTAGAGACGCTTTATGGCAAGCCGGACATTATTGCCGGAGTAGCCACAGGAGCTATAGGAATAGGCGCCTTAGTAGCTGATTTTCTTGGCCTTCCGTTCATTTACGTAAGACCTGAACCCAAATCACACGGTAGAAAAAACCAGATTGAAGGGCAATTGGAAGCTAACCAGACGGTAGTGGTAATCGAGGATTTGATCAGTACAGGAAAAAGTAGCTTAAATGCTGTAGACGCTTTAACGGAATCCGGTGCTAACGTTAAAGGAATGTTAGCTATCTTTACCTATGGTTTTGATGTAGCCCAGACCAACTTTGAAGAAAAGAATATTTCTTTGAACACCCTTAGCGATTACGACCACCTGATAGAGCAAGCCTCAGAGACCCATTTCATTAAAGAAGAGCAATTAAATACCTTATTAGAGTGGAGAAAAAATCCATCTAAATGGCAACAATAATATTGATATGCACATAGAAACCCCTCAAAAAGATATAGCAAAAGGAGATAAAGAAGTTTTTGAATTCTTAACAGACCTCAAGAACTTTGAAAAATTAATGCCCGAAAACATTGATAAGTTTGAGGTTATTAACGAGGATCGTTTCCTTTTTGCCCTTAAAGGCATGCCGCAGATTGTTCTACAACGCCAATCTCAAACCCCTAACAGCCAAATTGTATTGGGAGCGGCAAGTGACAAGTTACCTTTTACACTAACGGCAGATATTATTTCTGTGAGTGATAACGAAAGTAAAGTAGCTTTAAGTTTTGAAGGCCAGTTTAACGCAATGATGGCTATGATGATCAAGCACCCCATTACCAACTTTATGGGAACATTGTCCGATAACTTAACCAAGATTTAATCAGTAGCGTAGTTTTACTTCTTTAATATCAAATTCTTTTAGCACATTGTCCTCTAGGGCTATTTGCAATTTCCCCTTGGGCGAAACTCCGCGAATAAAACCCATAAATAACTCATTTTCTTTATTCTCGAACGTAGAGGGCTTGTCTTTTCTAAACAAGACCGCCTCATACGTTTCCCAAAGGCTCGTTGCTCTATCAGTTCTTGAGCTTAAAAAAATAGCTTTAAGGTTCTTGATTACCTCTAAGAGCAATTCATCTAAATCAAAATTCCGTCCTGAGATAAGTTTTAATGAGGATGCATTCTCCAGCTCACCAAAAAAGGTTTGGTTCACATTTAGGCCTATTCCTATAATTGCGGTATTTATCTCTTTTCCCGAAAGAATATTTTCAATGAGAATTCCGCAAATTTTTGAAGTACCTGACAGAATGTCGTTGGGCCATTTTATGGCCAAATCAGGTACATGATAAGCCTTTAACGTGTCGTAAACAGCCAATGACACACAAATGTTCAAAAGAAAATAATCATTGGGATGGAGTGCCAAATCCGTTCTTAACACACTAAAGGTAAGGTTTTTACCAGAATCAGATTCCCACTTAGCACCCATCTGCCCCTTTCCGTTCTGCTGTTTTTTGGCACTAACAACTGTAAAATCGGCTGGTTTACTATCAGACAACAAACGCTTTAAATATGCGTTTGTAGAGTCCGTGGCATCAAGTTTGATTATATTCATGCTAGGCTCATTTTGAATATATTGTATCTATTATAAAAAACTAGGTCTAAAAGAACAAAAAAATAATAACTTTGTAGAAACTAAAATTTTTGAATGCAAAAAAGCAAAGCCAGTGCAGATGAACTAATTGCATTGATATTACAGGGGATAGAAGAGGTTAAGGGACAAGATATAAATCTCCTTGATCTTAGAGATATAGAAAACACCGTTTGCGACTACTTTATAATATGTAATGGTACTTCAAATACGCACGTAAACGCTATAGTAGGTTCAATTCGTAAAATCGTTAGTAAAACCATTCAGGACAAACCTTGGCACGTAGAAGGCGAAGACAATGCCGAATGGGTATTAATGGACTACGTTAACGTTGTTGTGCACGTTTTTCAAAGACAAGTTAGAGAATATTATGATATTGAAGGGCTTTGGGGAGACGCCAAAGTAACCAAAATAGAAAGTAGTAGCAGTTTGAATCAGTAAAAAATAATAATGGCTAAAGATAATAATACAAATAACAAGAAACCGAAGTTCAGCTCGTGGTGGATCTATGGATTGATAGCAATTCTTTTAATAGGTTTTCAATTTATAGGTAGTGGCAATTTGGCCAACACCAGAAAAACTACAACTTCGGAATTACAGGAGTACCTTAGAAATGGTGATGTCAAAGAAATAATGATCATTACCAATACACGCCAAGCAAAAGTTTTCCTTACGGAAGAAGCTATGGCCAAGGACGTCCACAAAGATGTAGCCGAAAAACCTTTCCTTCCTTCTACAGGCGCTGTGCCACAATATGTATTGGATTACGGTGATTTGCAGAACTTTGAGAACGAAATTAAGAACATCAAGAAAGAAAACAATTTAGATACTATTGTCGATTATGATACAGACAATAACTATCTAATGGACCTTCTTTTGGGCATATTACCCTTTGTTCTGATTATTGGTATATGGATATATTTAATGCGCAGAATGTCCGGCGGTGGCGGTGGCGGTGCCGGAGGTCAGATATTTAATATTGGCAAATCAAAAGCTAAACTTTTTGATGAGAAAACGGACACCAGAACTTCGTTTAAAGATGTTGCTGGTCTTGAAGGGGCTAAAGAGGAAGTTGAAGAAATTGTAGAATTCCTTAGAAACCCGGACAAATACACCTCATTGGGTGGTAAAATACCTAAAGGAGCCTTGCTAGTAGGCCCTCCGGGAACAGGTAAGACCCTTTTGGCAAAAGCCGTAGCAGGAGAAGCCAAAGTACCGTTCTTCTCGCTATCCGGTTCTGATTTTGTTGAAATGTTCGTTGGTGTAGGTGCATCTAGAGTACGTGACCTATTCAAACAAGCCAAAGATAAATCGCCTGCCATTATATTTATTGATGAGATCGATGCTATTGGTCGTGCACGTGGTAAAAACAATTTCACAGGCTCTAACGATGAGCGCGAAAACACACTTAACCAATTACTGACCGAAATGGACGGTTTTGGAACCAACACCAATGTTATTGTCTTAGCGGCCACAAACCGTGCGGATGTGTTGGATAAAGCTTTAATGCGTGCAGGTCGTTTTGACAGACAGATATATGTAGACCTACCGGACATCAGGGAAAGAAAAGAAATTTTTGAGGTACACTTAAGACCTATAAAAACTTCCGAGGCCTTAGACCTTGAATTTTTAGCCAGACAAACACCCGGTTTCTCAGGTGCGGACATTGCCAATGTTTGTAACGAAGCGGCGTTAATTGCAGCTAGAAAAGAGAAAAAGGCAGTTTCAAAACAAGATTTCTTAGATGCTGTTGATAGAATTGTTGGCGGATTAGAGAAAAAGAACAAGATCATAACTCCAGGAGAAAAAGAAACTATTGCTTATCATGAAGCAGGACACGCTACTACAAGCTGGATGCTTGAGCATGCCGCTCCATTAGTGAAAGTTACTATTGTGCCAAGAGGACAATCCTTAGGTGCCGCCTGGTATCTACCGGAAGAACGTCTAATTGTTCGGCCAGAACAAATGTTAGATGAAATGTGTGCTACTATGGGTGGTAGAGCTGCTGAAAAAGTTATCTTCAACAAAATATCTACCGGAGCTTTGAGCGATTTGGAAAAAGTAACCAAACAAGCCAGAGCCATGGTAACCATCTACGGTCTTAATGATGAAATAGGTAATATCACCTATTATGATTCTTCAGGACAGGATTCGTACGGTTTTTCTAAACCTTATAGTGAAGACACTGCGAAAAAGATTGATGAAGAAATTTCTAAAATCATAGAAGAGCAATACCAGAGAGCTATTCAGGTATTGACGGATAATAAGGATAAGCTTACCATTCTTGCTGAAAGATTATTAGAAAAAGAAGTGATTTTTAAAGAAGATTTAGAGAAAATATTTGGCAAAAGATCCTTTGGGGAAGAGTTTGATGAAAAAGGGCAAGAAAAGATTTCTAACGACCTATTATCTTCCGAAGGTACAGTAGCTGAAGAAGGAGAAGAAAATAAATAAGAATATTTAACGTTTTCTTTTATCAGAGAGAACGCGTATTGAGTTTTACAAGAGCAAATGGGGCTATTTGACAAATTATTCGGTGGCGGCAAGCAAAAGAAGGTTTCCAAAGAAACAGCGGAAACCAGAGGTGCACACATGCCCGATCTGAACATTCCTGTGGACGAGAAATTTACCATACATTTTAAACAAAACGGTGGTAAATTTCTTTACTGCGATTCGTTTTCCGAGATTTCTCAAGCGGTAAAAAATATCGTTAACGAGAATAGTTGGCAGGAACACCCCTTCTTTGTGATTAATGAAACGCTCAAAAAGAAATTCTCCAAAGAAAATATTGGCTTTACGGACCAAAGTAAGGATAGCGAAGTTTTCTTTACTACCTGTGAGCACTTAATAGCCCAAAACGGTTCTATTTTGGTGTGTTCCAACCAACTTATGGACAAAAAGCTTAATGAATTACCATACAATGTTATTGTTTTTGCCACTACCAGCCAACTAGTTGAATCTATTGGGGAAGGCTTAAAGACCATAAAAAAGAAGTATGGCCATAACATTCCTGCAAACATTACCACATTAAAACATTTTCAGGCCAACGAAGGAAATTCAGATGATTTTCTAACTTACGGAAGCAGCTCTAAAAACCTGTATCTTTTACTTTTGGAAGACCTATAAAACATGAAGGAAGTTCTAAGACGGTCGCTTACAGGAGCTGTTTACATCTTTTTATTGTTGTCCGCTGTCTTTTTGAGTTCAGATGCCTTTGATTTTTTATTCATGATTTTTGGGCTCGCCTGCCTCAACGAATACAAAAAACTTGTAGATTTAAAAGGCTTGCACATTTATGCCGCATACTTAATCCTATGGTGGTTGTTTATCTATTTTGTTAGTGACATGATACTCGTGTACGTGCTTTTAGGGTGCACTCTGGCAGTAAACTTTATGTTACTGTTTTATCTCTTCTCAAAAAGAACGAAACTCTTTAATACCGCCCAAAAGTTTTTAATAGGACTTTTTTATGTTGGAGGCGGATGCATTTTCCTAACAATGATTCCTTATACCAATAATGACTTTGCCAAGTTTCTAATTATAGGTATTTTTATCTTAATTTGGGTAAACGATTCGTTTGCTTACATAGTTGGTCGTAGCTTTGGGCGTACTAAATTGTTTTCTGCGGTTTCCCCCAAGAAAACTGTTGAAGGTGCTCTTGGTGGTTTGATTTTTGCCGTTGGAACGGCTTATTTTATGGCTAAGTATGAACCTATATTAAATCCGCCACAATGGGTTATTCTAGCCGTTGTAATAGTTGTAGCGGGCAATTTAGGTGATTTAATAGAGTCAAAATTTAAAAGAACGGCGGGCGTAAAAGATAGTGGTGCTATTTTACCCGGCCATGGCGGAATGCTAGATCGCCTAGATAGTTTAATATTTGCAGCACCGTTTGCGTTCTTAACCTTAAAAATATTCGCCCATGTTTCATAGAGAGGGTCAAAAAATTATTCTGACCACCTTTTTTATAGTTGCCGTAGTTATACTAGGTTCTCAATACGCCATTGAAATACCTTGGCTACGCATGGGCATTCAGTTGATTGCTGTTATATTTTTAATTTTGATACTACAGTTTTTTAGAAACCCAACTCGTAGGGCCGCAAAAAACTTTGATGAAATATTAGCTCCCGTAGATGGGAAAGTAGTGGTTATTGAAGAAGTTGAAGAAACCGAATTCTTTAAGGAAAAACGCATGCAAGTTTCTATTTTCATGTCCCCTACCAATGTACACGTAACCCGTTACCCCGCTAGTGGAACCGTAAAATATTCAAAATATCACCCAGGTAAATATTTAGTAGCCTGGCACCCTAAATCCAGTACGGAGAACGAAAGAACTACAGTGGTTATCCGTACCCCTAAATTCGGGGATATTCTCTATAGACAGATTGCAGGCGCTCTAGCCAGACGTATTGTAAATTATGCGGAAGAAGGAGACAATGTTCAGCAAGGCGAAGATGCTGGTTTTATTAAATTTGGATCAAGGGTAGATTTATTCCTACCTTTGGATTGTGCTATTACCGTTAAATTAAACCAGAAAGTTATTGGCGCTGAAACTTGTGTTGCGGCTGTTCTAAAGAAGAATGAAGAAGGAGAAATTACATACTGATTTCGATAAGGCGGTAGAGTTTATGAACAACTATACCGATCCGTTGCCTGCCGACCTGCTGCTAAAGCTCTACGCCTATTACAAAATAGCTAATAAGAACTATAGTAATCCCGGAAGCAGTACGCCACTGATCAATGCATTTAAAGCAAATGCCCTTATTCAAGCCAAAAACATCAAACGAGATGATGCTATGAAAGCATACATAAAACTCGTTAAGGCAGAGGTACGGAAAAAAAAGTAATCACCCGCCCCTATTCCATTTCCTAGGGATTATTATTCTACTTGTACAAATCATTAATATCAGCTTTACAAAGCTCATAGATAAAACCACCTATTTTCTGGGTTACATCCTTAAAAAAACGCTCGCCTTTTTCCTTAGTAGCGCTATGCGGGTTACCCACCCCGGTATCCTCACTAATTTTAGACCATTTTCTCTCTGCCCAAGCCCAACCTTCGGAGAAAGATTTAATCTTATATTGTTTGGATGAGCCATCTCCCCATTTATCCTTAGAGGAAACCAAATCGGGTCTTAAATAAAGCATAAGACTAGTTTCCATTTCATCGGCATGGTCACCTTTTTCATCAAAATATAAATCCTTGTTCAACGCTTGTGGAAAGAAGCAAAAGCTAATGAACATTTCAGGAAACTTGTACCCCAGCTCCCTAACCAAGGGCTTAAAGTTGTTTCCGCCGTGACCATTAAAAATCAATAATTTATGTACACCTTGCCTGTTGAGCACTTCTACAATATCCGTTAAAATAGCAAGCTGCGTACTGGGGTTTAAGTTTATATCCAAATAAATATCGGACTGCCCCGTATTTACCCCGAACGGAAGTGTAGGCAATACAATAGGCTTTACCCCTTGCTCCCATGCAATACGGGCAGCTTCCGCCGTCATGTGGTCTGCCTGAATGTTATCAGTAGCATACGGTAAATGATAATTGTGGGCTTCTGTAGCGCCCCAAGGTAATATGGCCAAATCAAACTTTTCGCCCTTCAGGGCTTCCCAATTCGTTTCTGCTAATATATAAGGTCTCATAATGTAATTCTTGATTAACAAACTTAGCAAGATTCACTTTATAACCCTTCCTTTTAACATGTCTTCCTCTCAAAAAAATTTAAGCGATTGTGTTTTGTTCAGAAACCACGGATTCAAAGTAAGTAAAATAAAATCCAGAAATAATGGTAACAACAAAATAGAGGGCCACCAGCCAGCTTCCAAAATTCAAATAACCGTTCAACCCAAACCAATCCTTCGTGAATAGAATGAACAACAACCCAAATACCCCTCTAAACAATTCTATATAAACCGCATACTTTTTACGGTCCATTAATGTCGTATATCCATAAATACCCGTAAACACTATAAATCCAAACAGCAAGAGACCACTTACCCCTATCTCAGAAAAATTATAAAACATAAACCATAAAAATAAGGTAGTAGCAATCAATTGAAATACGGCATACAGTTTTAACCCTGTAGATGCCGGTGTTTCATAACGTGTAAACCCGTAAACATCCACAATACCCTCTATGGGAAATTTCTTTTTGACATCCTCAGGTCTCCAACCCGTTGGCATAAACCAAATGCGGACTTTATCATAATAACTTTGGGTATGCCAAGCATCTTGTATCAATCGCCATAGATGCTGAAAATTAATAGGTATGGGGTTCCATGTCCCGGCCGGTTTCAACACTCCAAACTGAGGGGGAACATCATCTAATTCTTCCTGGAAAGTACCAAACCAACGATCCCAAACGCAAAGTATTTGCCCTAAGTTTTTATCAATGTACTCCGGATTAATCGCATGGTGCACCCTATGCTGAGAAGGAGTTACAATAATGTATTCGGCCCACCCCATTTTACCAATATGTTGCGTATGATACCAAAACTGCGCAAAGAGGTGAACGGGTGCAAGAATTGCTATAACCTCATTAGGAACACCTGCAATAGCCGCAGGAATCAAAAGCAAAGGAAAATAACCTATTAAATTAGAAATGGACTGACGCAGAGCGCATGCCAAATTAAACTCTTCACTACTATGATGAATAACGTGCTGATTCCAGAAAAAATTTATTTTATGATTAAGCCGATGGTTCCAATACCCCGCAAAGTCAATAACTATAAAAGCCACCAACCATACAACCCAAGTACTTTCCATTTTGAACAGGGCCAAATGTTCAAACAAAAAAGGGTAGGTAACCAGAATAAACCCTAGTCCCAAAGTATCTTTAATGATATTGGTAAAACCTGAGCTAATACTAGAAACGGAATCCATTACTTTATGCTTCTGATCTTTTACAAAATGACCATAAGCTATCTCAACTAACAAAAGCACCACAAAAAAGGGAATAGCGTACAAAAGTGCTTGGGCATACGTTTCCACCTATTTAGTATTTAAATTTCATCGGTTGTACAATCGCGAATAAAATGAACCCCTTTACGGTTTCATCTGTATGTTGTTAATTGAACGGCCCTACCATGATATGGGCTCTAAAAGTACCCGGGTCCATAAGCCATGGCATACCTTTTTCATGAGGTTTTGAAGGTAACCCCGTAGATTCTGTTGTAGCAAAGGGAGTATAGATTACATATCTATACTGTCCATCACCCAATTCTCCAGTCTGTTTGTCATAGGCCTCATCACTGCCATAATAAATATAGAGCATACTGGGCACTATGGGCATCTGCCATTTACCCGCTGCAACCTCAGCGCCTTGAATTTTCCTTTTTTCTTTTGTGTTTTTTCCTTCCGCCGTTAATTCCCGTCCTCTCTTCATAAACGGTTCCAGCGCCTTGGAATAACAGGCTACACTAACACCCTCTTTTGTAGGGTCATCTCCTATACATACTAAATTATTAGTGCCTTCCCTCAAAACCACTAAATTTCCAGATGGGTCGTACCCGTAAACCATGGCCGCCTCCTTATCTGCCTCAGGAGCCGGTAGAACTGCTGTTTTAATTTGAATTTCCGGCGATAAAATTTCAGTCTTAATTTCTTGCGAAGTCACATAGGAAATAGACAAAAGAGCTGTTACAAATGTTAGTTTTTTCATGTGATGCTGGTTTTACCTAAATATAAACATGAAAACTGAATTTTTAACGGACGAGCGCTAAAAATTATCAACTGTAAAAGAAGGACCCCGAAGCCATAAAGTGGGGGAACAAAAAAGAATCATGACCAGTGGGGCCTCCAATGACTTAAGCAGATTAGACAATCTCAAATAATAAGTATCCAAGTAAGACTATGGAGCTATTATAATCTAATTTTTGATGTCAATTACACTGTTAAGACATTACAATATACGTTTTATAAATGAATATTAGTTCACTTATAAATGTTAAAAATTTAAGATTTAATAGCGTCCCAACACACCTGAAACGATTGTTCTATTTTCTCTTGGGTTAATTCCGTCCTATCTAACACCAATTGCCTTGCTAGAGTATTGGCATAGCCATACAACAGCGGAACCAGCAAACCATTATCTATATCTTTAATAATCAATTCTTGTTTTCCTCTATCGAGCAACCCCCTGATAAAGTTTAAAAATTGCTCGTCCAGCTTGCTCGTTTCCTCTGAAACAAATGACGAATATCTAAACTGATGCATAAAAACAACCTCAGAACTATTGGAAACACGGAACTGAAGAACATTTGACCAAATTACAGAGAACTGTTTTTTTAAAGGAAAATGCTGAATAGACGGAAGCATAGAAAATGTCCCACTTAACAGTAAGTGCTTGTAAAGCGCGTTCAATAGTTGCTCTTTACTATCAAAATAGATGTAGAGTGTTCCGCATGCCATCTTTGCCCTTTTAGCTATGGATGACATGGTGAGATTACTCAACCCCAATTCGGAAGTCAACTGCGTAGTTGCCTCAAAAATCGTATTGACCTTGGTATCATCTTTAACTCTCACATTACTAATATAGCAATTAAAATGAATATATGTTCATTTTAAAAAATATAGACCTATGCCTGAAAAGGGGTTATAAATCACTGAATACAGGGAGAATAAACTACAATTTACCTCATAACTTTGTCGTTAATTGATAACCACAGGTTATTACAACCACACGCTACACCTTTAAAACAAACCTATGATTTTCTTTTTCGGAACACGCTCCAGTAAAATAAAAGAACGCCATTTAAAAAGAACTACTTGTTCTTATTGCCAATCCCAAGATTCTTTTACCGTTAGCACTTACGGCACGTACTTTCATGTATTCTGGATCCCACTCTTCCCCCTATTCAAAAAACATATTGCCGAATGTAGCCATTGCAAAAAGAGCTTTTCATTTGCAGAATTTACACCGCAAATGCTAAAAAGTTTTAAAGTAGAAAACAGCACGAATCCCGTAAAAAGACCACTATGGCATGGCTGCGGGTGCTTGGTTATAACCGTACTTTTCGTAATTGTATTTTCCATATCACTTTATGGGGTCTATAGTCGTTCTGGAGAATCAGCAAAAGTGACACCAATAGACCCTAGGAAAGAATTATTGGATGCCGATATAAAAAAGATGTCCCAATTAGTCCACAAAGAAAGAGACTCCATCTCCGCTTCTTTAAAAGCCTGTGTAGATTATGATATTGTAAGTGGAATAGACACCGAGAACATTGCCTATTTTACCAAACAAAACCAAAGTAAACTCTTGGTACTTTTAAAAATAAAGGATATTAAAAAGGTGAAAGCCGAATTTAGAAAAGAAATCTTAGATATTGTTGAAGACTGTATTTTTCAAATCGATAAAAACCAGCAATTTAATGAGCTTTACATTGGAGTTGAAGGCAAATGGAATACTGTATTGGTCCGTACTCCCAACCAAGAAGACATTGGAGGACGTTTTGCGGACAAGTACAAATTACTTTCCTTCTATGACAATGACAGCCTTAGCCCAGCTAAAACAAAACAGCCGGATACCCTACTTCTAGAATAACCGGCTGTAATTATGATACTACATAGCTTAACCCAGACTGGCCAAACTTTTCTCTAAAGTTTCAATCTTTGCTTCGGCATCTGCTTGCTTTTGGCGTTCTATAGCAATAACCTTTTCTGGTGCGTTGCTCACAAAACGTTCGTTGGAAAGCTTCTTTTCTACAGATTTTAAGAACCCTTTGGTGTATTTGAGTTCTTCCTCAATCTTTTTGATTTCGGCCTCAACATCAATTGCACCGCTCATGGGAACAAAATATTCGTTACTTTTTACACGAAAAGACAAAGCCCCATCTACCGTAGCATCTACATAGGAAACCTCAGCTACGTTTGTCAGTTTTTCAATGACCACATCCCAAGTTTTCGCTAAATTTCCTTCGTTTAGAACCATTAATTCCAAACTCTCTTTCATTGGAATGTTCTTTTCCTTCCTAATGTTCCTAACGCCGGATACCACTTCCGCAGCTATATCAAAACTTTCTATCAACGCCTCATCTACTGTTTGCATTTTTGGCCATTGCGCCACTACCAATGCATTCTCAGGTGTACGTTCCGTAATGTGCTGCCAAACCTCTTCTGTTAGGAAAGGCATAAAGGGGTGCAACAACTTAAGGTTTTGTTCAAAAATATCTATTACCGCCTCATAGGTAATCCTATCAATTGGCTTTTGATAATCCGGTTTAATGATTTCTAACAACCAAGAACTATAATCGTCCCAAACCAACTTATAAATGGCCATTAAAGCATCGGAAATACGGTATTTGCTAAAGTGGTCTTCAATCTCTGCCAAAGTTTTATTGAACTTGGCCTTGTACCATTCAATACCCAATTTTGATGCTTCAGGTTGTGGCAAGTCTGCAATTTCCCAGCCTTTCAACAATCGGAAACCGTTCCATATCTTGTTTGCGAAGTTCTTTCCTTGTTGACACAAATCTTCATCAAACATCAAATCATTACCCGCAGCGGAACTCAACAGAAGCCCTACACGAACACCATCTGCCCCATAATCTTCTATTAATTTAAGTGCATCGGGTGAATTTCCAAGCGACTTAGACATTTTTCTACGCTGCTTATCACGTACCAACCCTGTAAAATATACATTTTGGAAGGGTCGCTCATCACGATATTCGTAACCCGAAATAATCATTCTGGCTACCCAAAAGAAAATAATATCCGGACCTGTCACCAAATCATTGGTTGGATAATAATAGTTGACTTCTTTATTATCCGGCTCTAGTATACCGTTAAAAACACTTATTGGCCATAACCATGAAGAGAACCAAGTATCCAGCGCATCTTCATCCTGTCTTAGGTCTGCTTCTGTCAAATTGGCATTTCCAGACTTTTCTTGTGCCAATTTAAGAGCATCCGTTCTAGTCTCCGCAACAACGAAATCTTCTTGTCCGTCACCAAAGTAAAACGCGGGTATTTGTTGCCCCCACCACAATTGACGCGAAATATTCCAGTCGCGAATATTTTCCATCCAATGACGGTATGTATTCTCAAACTTCTTTGGAAAAAACTTCACTTCTTCCGTTTTAAGCACGGAATCAATAGCGGGTTTAACCAATTCTTCCATCTTCAAGAACCACTGATCGCTAAGACGTGGTTCAATTACGGCCTTGGTACGCTCAGAAGTACCTACTTTGTTTACATAGTTCTCCTTTTTTACTAAAAACCCTTTTTCTTCCAGCTCTTTGGTAATTTCTTTCCGAACCACAAAACGGTCTTTACCTTCGTAATGCAGACCAAAAGAATTTAAGGTGGCATTGGCATTGAAGATATCTATGGTTTCAAGATTGTGCTTTTCACCTAAGGCTTTATCATTGATATCGTGGGCCGGAGTAATTTTTAAACATCCGGTACCAAATTCAATATCTACATACTCATCCTCTATAATAGGTATCACCCTACCAGAAATAGGCACAACCACTTTTTTTCCTTTTAAATGACGATAGCGTTCATCGTTAGGATTAATGCAGATAGCCGTATCTCCCAAAATAGTCTCTGGCCTAGTAGTAGCAATGGTTACCCTTTCTTCGGAACCTTCAATCGGGTACGAAAGATAATAAAGTAACCCTTGTTTTTCCTCATAGATTACTTCCTCATCAGATAGGGTTGTTTGCGCCTCCGGGTCCCAGTTCACCATACGGTGCCCCCTGTAAATCAAACCTTTATTGAACAAATCAACAAACACTTTAATGACAGATTTATACATGTCATCATCCATGGTAAACTTGGTACGGTTCCAATCACAGGAAGCACCTAGTTTTTTGAGTTGCTCAAGAATGACCCCACCATATTCATCCGTCCACTCCCAGGCGTGTTTCAAGAACTCTTCTCGGCTTAAATCCGCCTTGTCTATACCTTCTGCTTTTAACTTGGCCACCACCTTAGCCTCGGTAGCGATAGATGCATGGTCCATTCCCGGTACCCAACATGCATTTTTACCCATTAAGCGCGCTCTCCTAATCAATACATCTTGTATGGTATTATTGAGCATGTGCCCCATATGCAACACTCCGGTTACGTTTGGCGGAGGAATTACAATAGTATATGGCTCTCTTTCATCTGGCGTAGATGAAAAGTAGTCGTGCTCCATCCAGTAGTCATACCAGTGGCTTTCAGCTTTTAAGGCTTCATATTTAGAAGGGATATCCATATTTTGGAACGGTTTTTGTCTAAGGAATGACGGTCCTAACAATAAAGACCGAAATAAGAAGTTACGTTATATATAGTTTATGGCAATTTTGCCTAGTTTTAAATACGAAACAAAAATAAGTAACGTTAACAGATAACAAAAGAATTTTGGAGGTTCATCTGAAAAGATTTATTTTTGAGATTCCCTAAATTTAACAAAATGAAAAAAATAGTACTCGTATTATTTGTAGGCCTAATGGGATTATCCCTAACCGCACAGGACAAAGCGGCAAAAATCGAATTTAAATCCGAGACCGTTGATTACGGTGAAATTCAAAAAGGATCCGATGGTGTTCGTGTTTTTGAATTTACAAATACCGGCCAGGCGCCTTTGATCATAAGCAAAGTAAGCTCTAGCTGTGGTTGCACCATTCCTAAAAAACCTGAAGAGCCTATTTTACCAGGCAAAACGGGCGAAATTTCAGTAAAATATGATACTAACCGAGTAGGTCCTATTAGAAAGGCCATTACCGTTATTTCCAATGCGGACACACCTACAAAGGTTCTAAAAATTAAAGGTGAAGTAAAGGCCTCCGAAGGCAAATAAACTTCCTAGAAAATTAACTAAAAGACCCGGCTATGCCCGGGTCTTTTTATTTTAGCATGTTTTTAAGCACAAAGGTGAAAAGCAAGTCGGAATTATAGCGCTCTATCAATAACTTAATACGTTTACCCTCCTTTTCGTTGATCATCTCCAAGATATCCTGAAGCTTGTAACGGTGAATTCTTTTGCCATTTACCGCTAAAATAACATCACCTTCCTTTAAACCGGCTTCATATGCCGGGCTACCCGCCCTAATGGCACTCACTATTATTTCCGGTGCAACGCTAAGTCTGGTCTGGTTTTCAAAAAGCAATTGCACATTGCCAAATTCAGCTTTATCACTATAAACCACACCACGGTCATCCGCTATACTTTCGGCAATATAACGTATACCATTATGCTGTAAATCTAGGCCGGATAAGTTGTATTTAAACGGCTTATCAAAATTAGAGTTCTTTCGTAGAATTATTCGATTGCGGCGATAATCAAAGACCACATGAAACCTTTTTAAAACCGAACCTCCCAAACTACCGTTGCGCTCCACCAAGTTTGTGAGTTCTCTAAAAGAATTTTTATCTGGAAAAGCTGCCTTGGCATCATTCAACAAAAAACGGCCTATCCTTAACCCATTAACCTTGGTTCGTTTTCCATAAATATTACCGTTAAGGCCTTTTCCTAAAAAATCGTCATAATGTTTGTCAGGTACGTTTATAGAATCGCTTTCAAAAAGCCATAGGGCATCACTACTACCGGTATCCAAAAGGAGCCTTACAGAAAGTTCATCTTCCTCCCCTAAATAAAGTTCGGAATTCAAATAGGCCTTTTTAGCCCTAATGGACAGTGGTAAGACTTCAGTATTTTTCTTTTCCCGGTACACATAAGTATCCGGGTTACTGAAACGGATATGCTTTTTAATGTAATTGACGTCTACAACAAAATCCCTAAAAAGGTCATAACCTATAATACCATGAACAGGAATCCCCAAGGAAGTAGAAAAATTTATGCTCTTATCCATTACCACAAAGAGTTTCTGATTCTCGTTGGATATATTTTTTAAGCGAAATTGATTTTTTTCGGACACCAGCGCTTTAATGGGAACATTATCACCAAAACCTTTAATCGTAATTTCAGAAACATGGTTTATTTGCACCGAATCCGTTTCGGAGATATTGAACAGTATGGGTGAACTTACACCGGAATCCAGCAAAAAAGAAAGTTCCGTTCCGTTAACTTCAATAGGCACTACAATAAGATTGTTGATGAGTTGAAACTTAATCTTTTCGGACTTTTGACCTTCAGGCAAACTGAAGCCCTGTGCCATTACCGAAGAAGAAAGCAACATGAGAAAGAATATGATATGTAGACGCAGCTTGTTCAACTTTTTTCATATTTCCTTCTATAATTTACGATTTTTTCAGATACACCTTCCCTTTTTTAACAAAAGACAAATAAACGTTTTCCCAACGCGCATGGTTTTCTCGTTTGGTTTCCTCATTTTTGCAGCAAAATTGCTTATATATGCCAGTAGTATCACAAAAAGGGCTTTCCATGCCCGAATCGCCTATTAGAAAGTTGGTTCCTTATGCGGAAGAAGCTAAGAAGAAGGGCGTTAATGTAATTCACCTTAACATAGGTCAACCCGATATAAAAACACCTCAGGTAGCTTTAGATGCCGTAAAAAACAACACCTTAGATGTTATTGCATACAGCCGTACCGAAGGGTCTGAGGAATATCGTGAAAAGCTTGCCGCCTATTATGCCAAAAACGATATTCATGTAGGGGCAAATGATATTATTGTAACTACAGGTGGCTCAGAAGCTTTGGCCTTTACAATGGGCAGTATTGCCGATAATGGGGATGAGATTATTATTCCTGAACCTTTTTATGCCAATTACAACGGGTTTGCTACCGCTACAGGGGTTAAAGTGGTTCCTGTTATATCCCATATCGATTCTAATTTTGCCCTTCCGGCCATTGAAGAATTCGAGAAGTTAATTACCCCCAAGACCAAAGCTATCCTTATCTGCAACCCTGGCAATCCTACAGGATATTTATACACAAGGGAAGAAATTAAAAAATTGGCGGCAATAGTTAAAAAGCACGACCTTTTCTTAATTGCCGACGAAGTCTATAGAGAGTTCACCTATGACGGAGCAGAACATTACTCCATTTTACAGGAAGAAGGACTGGAAGAGCATGCTATAATAGTCGATTCCGTAAGTAAAAGATATAGTATGTGCGGCGCACGTATAGGTTGCTTGGTTACCAAAAACAAGAACGTTATTAAGACAGCCATAAAATTTGCCCAAGCAAGATTATCGCCCCCTACCTACGCTCAAATTGCCAGTGAAGCCGCATTGGAAACTCCGCAAAGCTATTTTGACGATGTAAAAAAAGAGTATGTAGGCCGTAGAAACTTGCTTATTGAAGAACTTGAAAAAATTGAAGGTATAAAAGTAGGCAAACCTCAAGGGGCTTTCTATTGCATTGCGGAATTACCCATTACAGATGCAGATGATTTTGCCCAATGGTTATTAGAAGATTTTAGACTGAACAATGAAACGGTAATGGTTGCACCTGCCGCAGGGTTTTATGCATCCGAAGGTTATGGCAAGAACCAGATAAGAATTGCCTATGTTCTGGACAAAGACAACTTAAAGAGAGCGGTTAACATACTAAAGGAGGCGCTAAAAAGTTATATAGCGTAATGGAGGTTAAAAAAGATATATCCCTTAAGCCCTACAATACCTTTGGAATAGATGCCAAGGCACGGTTCTTTGTTGAAATCAATAGTTTGGAAGACCTAAAAGAAGCGCTCCAACTTGATGAATACCCAAATAAATTTGTTCTTAGCGGCGGAAGTAATATGTTAATCACCAATGATATTGATGCATTGGTACTACATATAAACCTAAAAGGCAAAGAGATTCTAAAAGAAAAGGACGATTATGTTCTTCTTAAAGTAATGGCCGGCGAAAATTGGCACCAGATGGTGTTATGGACGTTAGCCAATGGCTATGGCGGATTAGAAAACATGTCTCTTATTCCCGGTAACACGGGTACGGCACCTATTCAGAATATTGGTGCCTACGGCGTTGAACTAAAAGACTGTTTTGTTTCCTGCGAAGCCATGCATATTGAAACTCAAACCCTAAAGACTTTTTCAAAAGAAGACTGTAAATTTGGTTATCGCGACTCTTTTTTCAAAAATGAAGGAAAGGGAAAATATATTATCACCTCGGTTACGTTTCAATTAAGCAAAACCAACCACAAGAAGAACACTTCTTATGGCGCCATTGAATCCGAACTTGAAAAAATGGGTATTCCAACCCCAACAATAAAAGACATCTCAAATGCTGTTATAGCTATTAGACAAAGTAAATTGCCCGATCCGGCAGTTTTGGGTAACAGCGGTAGCTTTTTCAAAAATCCGGTGATTAATTTAGAAGAATACACCCAATTTATTGCTACCAACCCAGAGGCCCCATCCTATAAAGTAACGGATAACAGTTACAAGATACCAGCCGGTTGGCTTATTGAACAGTGTGGTTTTAAAGGAAAAAGGTTTGGAGATGCCGGGGTACACAAAAATCAAGCATTGGTACTAGTTAATCATGAAAACGCTACAGGTCAGGAAATTTTGGATTTGGCCTTTAGAATAATTGATGAAGTAAAGAAAAAATTCGGTATTGAAATAGCGCCGGAAGTAAATATCATAAAATAAATAACCCCCAAAGAAAATCTTGGGGGCTATACCAAACCAAACTAACCAAAAATTAAATGTGCAGTTACCAAGTGCACATTTATATTATTAATATTTTTGCATACGCCTATATAAAAATCAATTTTATAAATTAGCGTTTAAACATATACGGTACTACCAACTAAATTGGATGCCCAAACATTCATTTTTTTTCGTGACCGGAAATAAAACATGAGTACACTACTTGAAAAGCACATTGTAGAACTACTTCAGGAAAGAGATGAAAAAGCTATTTCACTGTTGTACGAACATTACGGCGATACGCTTTTGGGGGTAGCCAATAAGGTAGTTCGCGATGAGGAATTGGCACAGGATGTCCTACAGGAAAGTTTCATAAAAATTTGGAAAAAATCAGACTCTTACGATTCCTCTAAAGCCAAACTATTTACGTGGTTATTTCGTATAACACGTAATACGGCTATAGATAAATTAAGAAGTGTCAATACAAAAAGTGATAAGGAAATCCAAATTGATGTTTCTGACGTATATAATTTAGGCGTCAACAGTACAAGACCAGAGTTTATGGACGTCCGTGAGAATCTGGATAAGATAGAAACCAAATACCAAATTGTGTTAGACGCCCTGTTTTTTGAGGGTATGACACAACAGGAAGCGAGCGATGAGCTTAATATTCCGCTGGGAACTATCAAATCTAGACTTAAAATCGGGCTCAGGGAACTCAAAAAAATATATGGCCCTACGTTACTGTTGGTGTTATCATTAAACCTGATATCCTAATACCATGAAAGAAAAGATAAAATCATTTTTAGATTCCGATTTATTGGAAAGCTATCTTTTAGGCACTACTACAACCGAAGAAACATTGCAGGTAGAACGCTACTTGTCTATGTACCCAGAAGTTCGGGAAACCTACGAAGAGTTGCAAGACAACCTGGAAACGTATGCAAAACTGTATGCCGTTAAAGCTCCAGAAGACCTTAAAAAGAGAATTCTTAAGAGCATTAACAAAGAATCCAATTTCAAAAGAAACTTTTACCGTATGGCGGTTGCCGCTAGTTTTGCAGTATTGGTTTCTGCGGGCGCATCCTATTTCTTCTGGGACAAAAATCAAAGCCTAGAAGAAGAGAACTCTATCGTTAATAATAAAATTGACGATTTAGAAGAAACAATGCGTGCTCAACTGGAAGATGTAAGAAACCAATTTATTGTTCTTCAGAACCCAGAAACAAAAAAGGTGAATGTTAAGGGCAATAGAAAAGCCAAAGAACTAAAGGCCGTGGCGTATATAAACCCAGTAAAGAGACTTTCTTATATTAATGTAAGCAAGCTACCTCATTTGCCAAAAGACCAGTGCTACCAAATGTGGGCCGAGGTTAACGGCGAAATGGTAAACCTTGGTATTATAAAGGAAGCTAATAGTCAAGAAAAACTATTGGCATTACCCTATGCAGAGGATGCCATTAGTTATATTACCATTGAACCTCAAGGAGGGAACCAAAGCCCTACCGTTGAAAATATTGTAGCGAATATTGCATACTAAGCAATTGCTCATTTAAGATATCATTAAGCCTCGAAACTTCCATTTCGGGGCTTATTTTTATATCTTTGTCCCAAAATAATCTTTATGAAACTCATTTTATTGACCATCGGGTTATTAGCTTTGGGATTTGCAGGAATAGCCATTAAAATCTGGGCTAAAAAAGATGGGAAATTTGCAGGCACTTGTGCAAGTCAAAGTCCTTATTTAAATCAAGACGGCCAAGCATGCGGCATGTGCGGCAAATTGCCTAGCGAACAAGATTGTAGAAACGAAGACAATACAAACCTTCAATCCTCAATTTAAAACTTTCATTCTCAAATTATTCTCTTTTGGCCAAAGCCGATGACAACGTACAAGTAACAATAAAAAAAGCTCTTTCGGGCAGCCAAATAGCTTACAGTACATTGTTGGACACCTATTGGAACAGTGTATACGGCTTTCAGCTCAAACGCACAGAAAACGAGAATGACGCAGAAGATATTACCGTACAAACTTTTTCTAAAGCTTTTGACAAACTCAACACGTATAAAAGCGAGTATGAGTTCAAAACTTGGCTTATCACCATTTCAAAAAATATACACGTAGACCTTATTCGAAAGCGCAAGAAAAGCTTAGAAACGGATGGCAATCAGGACGCGGTCAAGAAAGTATTGGATGATACCCCATCTGGCGAGGACCAGTTAATACGGGAACAAAATCTGGCCAGCCTTCTTTTGCATATAAAAAAACTTAAACCGCACTACCAAGAGGTTATTAACCTTAGGTATTTTAAAGAGTTAAGTTACGCAGATATTGCACAAGAACTTAACGAACCTGTAAACAATGTTAAGGTTAAGCTTCTAAGGGCCAAAAAGCTGTTGGCCGAGATTATCCAAAAAAAATAACCTCCTCACCCCTATCCTAATCCATTTTAATCCTGAAAGCTGTATTCTTTCAACTAAGAAGGATATTGTATTAATTACCAGATAATTAGAAATTACACCAAAGCAAAAACAGTCCATTAACATAGGTGCTGCACGGCTAAATCGTATATTTGTATAAAATTGCATCAAATTATGAGCACAGATACCATAAATAACGTTATCCCACCTAAAGGAAAGCCAAAATGGCTGAGAGTTAAGCTTCCTACGGGTAAAAAGTATACTCAACTTAGGGGACTAGTGGATAAGTACGACCTTCACACTATCTGTACGTCCGGCAGCTGCCCTAATATGGGGGAATGTTGGGGAGAAGGAACGGCTACATTTATGATTCTTGGTAATGTTTGTACCAGGTCATGTGGCTTTTGCGGGGTTCAGACCGGCAGACCTGATACGGTTGATTGGGCAGAACCCGAAAAAGTAGCTCGTTCTATTAAAATAATGGGAATAAAACATGCGGTCATCACTTCTGTAGATAGAGATGACCTAAAAGATATGGGATCTATAATTTGGGCCGAGACGGTAAAGGCCATTAGAAGAATGAACCCAAATACGACTTTAGAAACCTTAATTCCCGATTTTCAAGGCATAGAAAGACATTTAGACCGTATAATTGAAGTGGGACCAGAAGTGGTATCCCATAACATGGAAACCGTTAAAAGACTTACCCGAGAGGTACGGATACAGGCCAAATATGAACGTAGTCTTGAAGCACTCCGTTATTTACGCGCCAACGGTGTAAACCGCACCAAATCTGGTATTATGCTGGGCTTGGGAGAACTTGAAGAAGAAGTAATTGAAACTATGAGAGACTTGCGTGAAGCCAACGTAGACGTAGTTACTATTGGACAATACTTACAACCTTCTAAAAAACACCTGCCCGTAAAAGAGTTTATCCTTCCGGAACAATTTAAAAAATATGAGGAAATTGGTCTGGAAATGGGTTTTAGACATGTTGAAAGTGGTGCCTTGGTAAGGTCGTCCTACAAGGCTCATAAACATATTCATTAAGCGTTTATCCAAGTATAAGTTACTAATACAACTACCTATAAACAATAAAAACAGCTATAGTTAGTCGTATTCTTTAGCCCTAATTTTCTTATGAAAAAGACCACTATTGGCATTAACGGATTTGGCCGAATAGGTCGAACACTTTTTAGGCTTTTAGACGCCCACCCTAGCCTAAATGTAGTTGCCATCAATGATTTGGCAGATGCAAGAACGCTTTCTCATTTACTAAAATATGATAGTATTCATGGTGTTTTTAACCATGATATCACTTATAAAGAAAACACTATAATTGTTGACGGAGAGTCTGTGGCCTTAACCAATCACAAAACTCCAAATGACATTATTTGGTCCGATTATAATGTGGATATTGTTGTGGAGTGTTCCGGTAAATTCAAGACCAAAGAGAGTCTTCAACCTCATTTGGCCAACGGCGCAAAAAAGGTGATTTTATCCGCTCCTCCCGCAGATGAGGATATAAAGATGATTGTTATGGGAATTAACGAGGTTTCCCTAAATGCCGATGATGATATAATTTCCAATGCCTCATGCACCACCAACAATGCCGCCCCGATGATTAAGGTTATTGATGAACTGTGCGGTATAGAGCAGGCATATATTACCACAATACATTCATATACTTCAGACCAAAGTCTACATGACCAACCACATCATGACTTAAGAAGAGCTCGCGCAGCTTCTCAGTCTATTGTTCCCACTACAACAGGAGCAGCAAAAGCCCTTACCAAAATTTTCCCGCACTTGGCAGATGTAATCGGTGGATGCGGAATAAGGGTTCCTGTTCCAAATGGATCATTAACAGATATTACCTTTAATGTTAAAAAAGAAACTTCAATAAACCAAATCAACACTGTTTTTAAGAAAAAATCCGATAAAGAGCTCAAAAACATACTTTTATACACAGAAGATCCAATAGTATCTATTGATATAAACAATAGTTATTATTCTTGTACGTTTGACTCTATGATGACTTCGGTTATTGGAAAAATGGTTAAAATAATTGGATGGTACGATAACGAAACCGGTTATAGTAGCAGACTTATAGATTTAATTTTACTATTGACAAGAAATAAATACGTTTGAAGCTTGATTTTCTACATATCGGCATAAAAAAATTACTTTCGATATTCGTATTGATTTGGGTTGCTCAAAATTTAGAGGCCCAAGATAGTCTTGCCCTTGAAAATAACGATGTTCGTATCTATTTTGAGGAAGCCCGTGCATACCGCAATAGAGATCAAACCGATTTAGCCCTAGAGGCTCTGGAAAAAGCCGCAAAAGTAGCCGAGGAAAAAGCTGATGTAAAAGCGCTCATAGACTGCTATCATAAATTTGCGTTGGTCTACCTGAAACTTAAAAAAGAAGAAACTACTTATTTCTATTGGGATAGGGCAAAAGCTTTGCTTAAGGATATAGAATACCCTTACGGTAGTGCTATGCAAAAGTATATTGAAGCCATTTTACTTTTTCACGACGATAAAAATTTTCAGGCCATTTTTATGCTGAACGAAGCCAAGCAGCTGAATAACGACCGTAATTTTTTCAACAATATTTTACTGGCGGAAGGTAATATTTTCCTCAAACTACAAAAATATGATAGTGCTGCTAAGAACTTTAATTCGCTTATCATCAATACCGATATATATGAAAGCGACTATCTAGCCACCAAAGCTTATTTAGGCTTAGCTCAACTGGATTTAGAGACCGAAAAATTTGAAGAAAGTGCAGAAAACGGTGAAAATGCACTTAAACTGGCAAAGAAAAATAAATTTTTTAAAGAAATATGGGAAGCTAATGAAATGCTGACCACAGTTTATGAAAAATTAGGCAACTACGATAAGTCATTGGCAAACAACCGTAATTTGCTTCATATACGGGATTCACTCTTCAACATTGCCAAAATGAAGACCGAGGCCAAAACTGCCGAGAAAATTCAGTTTGATTTCATGAGCGATGAAATAAAGCGCCAAGAACAAAAAATTGAAGAACTGAACGAGTCCAAAAACAAATCCGATATTACGGCAATCCTTACCTCTGCCCTATTAACGATTATTACACTTTTGGCCGTATCCTTATTCAGAAACAACCAGATCAAGCTTAAAACCAACGATTTATTACAGACCAAAAACAATGAATTAAAAGCTGCTAGGGATGCGGCCGTTACGGCGATGGAAGCAAAGACCAATTTCTTGTCTACGGTTAGCCATGAACTTAGAACACCGCTATATGCCGTAACAGGGCTAACGCATTTGTTGCTAGAGGAAAACCCGAGCAAAGGTCAAAAAGAACATCTAAAAGCATTAAAATTCTCAGGAGATTACCTGTTGAATTTTATAAACGATATTCTTCAAATCAATAAAATTGATGCGGACAAATTAGAGCCTCTTAACGTTGAGTTCAACCTTAAAAAAGTGCTACAGGAAGTTATTGATTCGCTTCAACAAAGTGCCCAGAGTAACAAGACTAAATTAACTTTAGATTACGACCGCAACATACCCTACCACTTAATGAGCGACCCGTTAAAACTGTCTCAGATTTTCCTGAACCTTGTGGGTAATGCTTTAAAATTTACTAAAGGCGGCGAGGTTAAAGTAACCGCAAAACTCATAAAGAAAGAAGATGAAGACGTTAAACTTTACTTTGAGGTTAAAGATAACGGAATAGGTATAGCCAAAGAACAACAGCAAAATATCTTTGACGGTTTTGAACAAGGTTCAATACAAATTAATAGGGAATATGGGGGCACAGGACTTGGCCTTACTATTGTAAAAAGTCTATTGGGACTTTTTGAAAGTAGAATAGAATTAGAGAGTGAACTGGGGGTTGGGAGTACCTTTTTCTTTGAGCTAGACGTAAAAGGTAAAGACAGTCTGGTTGATGACATTCCTTTTGAAGTAACTCCAGAAGACTTTGATTTTAAAGGCCTGAATATCCTAATTGTTGAGGACAACAAAATTAACCAGGTCATCACCAAGAAAATGCTCACTAAAAAAGAGATTACCAGTGACATTGCCAATAATGGTGGAGAAGCAATAGATATGGCCCGTGAGAATTATTACGATGCCATTCTAATGGATATACATATGCCGGGCATTGGCGGTGAAGAGGCCACTATTGAAATTCGGAAATTTGATATCGTCACACCAATTATAGCGCTTACCGCAATTTCGCTGGACGACAGTTTAGAGAGCTTCTATGCCGCGGGCTGTAATGATGTTATTACAAAACCGTTTAAACCAGAAGTCTTCTACCAGAAAATAGGTGAGAACATTTTTAATAGAAAAGAGCTTAAAAATACTACTTCATAAATTGTTGTAACCTTTCTCTTAAGGCATCTTCTCCCATTCCAAAAAACTTATGTTTTACAGGAATGTAATAAAGGTTATCTATTTTACCCTTCAGTCTTACAAAATCTTTTTCAGTGGTTAAAATACATTGTTTTTGCCGCAAATCATTCAACTCAGCCTCACTAAAATCATGATGATCCTTAAATTTCAGATGTTCAAAGTTTAGACCTTTTCTTTTTAAATAATCCACTAAAGGTGCTGGGTTAGCTATTCCTGTTACAAGGGTTACCTCCTTTTTTTTCAAAGTATCAAAGAAAACGGTAGTATCTATAGTTTTTAATTCATCTTCATAAGCTAGATAAGTAAACCAAATTTCTTGATATGGTTTTGGTTTTAACTTCGCTACTATCCTCTTCCGGGCATCAGCACTCAAATCTTTAGGGCATTTGGTTACGATTATTACTTGGGCCCTACCCGCCTCTTTTTTACTATCCCTTAAATTTCCAGTTGGCAAATACCAATCATCAACATAAAGATGACCATAAGAGGTTAAAAGAATAGAAAACGCGCAATTCACTTTTCGGTGTTGATATGCATCATCCAGTAAGATTACTTCAGGTTGTATTTTTTCTTTAAGAGTTCTTATTCCATTCCTCCTATCTGCATCTACGGCCAGAGCTATATCGGGAAACTTAGAAAATATCTGATAAGGTTCATCACCCAATAGGTCTACCGTTGCATTTTCACGGGCAAGTACAAACCCTTTTGATTTCCTGCGATACCCTCTACTTAACACCGCCACTTTATAGCTATCTTTTAGCATAGCTACCAAAAGTTCTACCATAGGAGTTTTCCCGGTTCCGCCCGCACTTAAATTTCCAATACAAATAGTGGGTGTTGTAAAACTTTGGGAACTAAAAATTCCTTTATCATAGAAATAATTCCGGAAGTAAACTACCAACGCATAAATCAGCGATACGGGAAATAATATTTTTCTGAGTACTTGCACAGGGCGAAATTATAATATTTTATCTTTAGACCTCATAAAAATAGCTATGACCGTAAAAGAAGTCACCCAAATACTTGAAGATTTAGCACCTCTAGCCTATGCCGAAGGTTTTGACAACGTTGGCCTTCTGGTCGGAAATAGCAAAGCAAAGGTTTCCGGCATACTTGTAACCTTGGACACGTTGGAAAACGTGGTAGATGAGGCTATTTCACAAAACTGTAATCTAATAATAAGTTTTCACCCCATCATTTTTGGGGGACTGAAAAAGTTGACAGGAAAATCATATGTAGAGCGGGTGGTTATCAAAGCCATTAAAAATGACATTGCCATTTACAGTATGCATACGGCTCTGGATAATATTCCAGAAGGTGTAAATGCCAAAATATGTGAGGTTCTTGGCATAAAAAAACCACAAATTTTAATCCCCCAGAAGGAGACCATTAAAAAACTGACCACCTACGTACCAATTAAAGATGCCAACACCCTTAGAGATGCCCTTTTTAGTGCAGGAGCAGGAAATATTGGCAATTACAGCAATTGTAGTTTTAGCACCAACGGCCAAGGAAGTTACAAAGCCGGTGAACAGGCCAACCCTACCCTTGGCGAAATAGGAAAAACCCATTACGAAGAAGAGACCCAACTAAGCGTTACTTTTTCCAAGGTAAACCAAGCAAAAATAATGAAGGCTTTGTTCACTACCCACCCCTATGAAGAAGTGGCGTATGAAGTGATGACTTTGGAAAATACGGATCAAAACATAGGTATGGGCATGATAGGTGAACTTGAAGAACCTATGGAAGACTTCTCTTTTTTAAAGAAAGTAAAGGAAAAAATGAATGCAGGCGGTATTCGCCATTCGAAGTTGCTAGGAAGAAAAATCAAAAAAATAGCTGTTCTGGGCGGCAGTGGTGCTTTTGCCATTTCGCCTGCAATGGCAGCAGGTGCGGATGTTTTGATTACAGCGGACATAAAATACCATGAATTTTACAAAGCGGAAGGTAAAATGATTATTGCAGATATAGGACACTATGAAAGCGAGCAGTTTACAAAAAACCTTTTAGTTGAGTATCTTACAAAAAAAATCCCTAATTTTGCAATCCGTTTATCGGAAAGTAAAACCAATCCCATCAAGTATTTATAAAATATATGGCAAAAAAATCAGAAGCAACGGTAGAGGAAAAGTTAAGGGCATTGTACGACTTGCAATTGATTGATTCAAGAGTAGATGAAATACGTAATGTACGAGGCGAACTTCCTTTAGAAGTAGAAGATTTAGAAGATGACGTTCTTGGTCTTAAAACAAGATTGGACAAGTTGAAAACAGATGTTGAGACCATCAATTTTGAGATTGGCGCAAAAAAGAACCTTATAGATGAGTCTAAAGCACTTATAAAAAAATATACGGAACAACAGAAGAACGTTCGTAACAGTAGAGAATTTAACTCTATTAGCAAAGAACTTGAATTTCAAGAACTTGAAATTCAATTAGCGGAAAAGAACATTAAAGAGTTCAAAGCACAGATAGAGCAGAAAAAAGCAGTTATTTCCGAAACGAAAGAACGTTTATCTGAGCGCGAGTCTCACTTAAAGCATAAGAAAAGCGAGCTTGATGCTATTTTGGCCGAGACCGAAAAAGAAGAAAAAGCACTTCTTGCCCAGTCTGAAAAATACCAAAGCGAAATAGAAGAACGTCTTGTTAAGGCTTACACACGTATCCGTAACAACGTTAAGAACGGTTTAGCTGTTGTGCCAATCGAAAGAGGCGCCTCAGGAGGTTCTTTCTTTACTATTCCGCCACAGGTACAGGTAGAAATTGCTTCCCGTAAAAAAATAATTACGGATGAGCACAGTGGTAGAATATTGGTTGATCCAGTTCTAGCTGAAGAGGAGCAAGAAAAAATGGGAAAAATGTTTACTAAAATGTAATTCTACATTTCCCTAATAAAACCAAAGCCATCTACTTTTCAAGTGGATGGCTTTTTTTTGGTATCTTAACAACTATAGAAAAGCTAATTATGCAAATTCTTAAACCTTTGTTTCCAATCCTATTCTTTATGACTTGGTGCTACTCATGGAGTCAAAACCTTGATGATTACAAATGGGAGAACCGTTTATTATTTTTCATAGCTGATAATGAATCTCTTACTCTTGAAAAAAATGTAAAGCTATTTACAGAGAATAAAAATGAATTAAAGGACCGTGATCTTATTATTCTAATAATGAACCGTAAAAATATTTTTAATACGGATGGCAGTAAATTGGATGTAAAAGCTGAACACGTCTATGAACAATTCCAATTAATGACCGATTATGAAGGTATTTTACTCATAGGTAAGGACGGCGGTGCCAAATTAAAAAAACCGCTGCCGGTTAATCCAGAAACTATATACAACACAATAGATGCTATGCCCATGCGCCAATCCGAGTTACGGAATAGAAAAAATTAAATCAAGCTCAATATCTTCTGCTCTACTTCTTCACTATCCCACTTATCCTCAATATTGGGCATTTCCAATACTTTTTGCATAATAGCTTCCTGAGCATCACCCATTTCTAGGGCTTCTGAATAGGGTCTGTTAGAAAATGTAACCCTAGAGTAGGCCGGAATCCATTTATCCGGGTGAAGGGCCGCAAAACGCTTTTCTATTTTTTTCTGTAACAGAAATTTAGGGTCGGCCGTCTTACTGCTCATTTCAACAAAATTGCGGTAACTGAGTTCCGCTATGGCATCTGCATTTGGTTTTCGTTCTTCTTGATACTCCTTAAAAATAGCTTCCCAATCATTTCCGTACTTCTCTATTTTCTGCTTTAGCATAAAAATATCTTCAAAACCTGCATTCATACCTTGACCGTAAAAAGGAACGATTGCATGGGCAGAATCTCCCACTAAAGCCACTTTGTCCCAATAGGTCCAAGGATAACATTTCATAGTTACCATAGCACTTGTAGGGTTCTTGAAAAAGTCTTGTGTTAGGTTTTCTATCTCTTTTCTAACATTAGGAAAGTAGGTTTTGAAAAAGTCTTTTGCTTGTTCTTTTGTTTCAATACTTTCAAAGGATACTTCTCCCTCAAAAGGCATAAACAAGGTACAGGTAAAACTACCATCAATATTAGGCATGGCAATCAGCATAAATTTACCCCTAGGCCAAATGTGAAACGAATTTTTATCCAGTTTGTGAGTGCCGTCCTCGTTGGCCGGTATAGAAAGTTCCTTGTAGCCTACGTCAATAAAATCCTGTGAATAATCAAACCTGCTTCGGCGTTGCATTTTATGCCGTACACGAGAAAATGCGCCATCGCAACCAAAAATTATATCATAGTTGTATTCTTTCCACTCGCCTTTTTCGGTCTCTCCTGTATATAATGTAGCTTCTGGTAAGTCTACATTCCAGACCTTCTCATCAAAACGAAACTCCACACCGGCATCTTCCGCCAAGTCTATCATCTTTTTGTTCAGCACACCTCTAGAAATAGACCAAATAGCCTCTCCTTCTTTCCCATACTTTTGAAAATAGATGGGCTTATCTATTACATGCATGGCTCGCTTATCCAATGGGATAGCTATCTTTTTTATTTCATCCTCTATACCTACCTCGGCCAAAGATTGCCAGCCTCTATTGCTCATGGCCAAATTAATGGAGCGTCCTGAAAATTTAATATTTCTAATATCCGGCCTCCTGTCAAAAACGGTAATGGTATGGCCCATTTTTTTGAGATATATGGCCAGTAAAGAGCCAACAAGGCCAGAGCCTATTATGGCTATATTCTTAGAAGATTGTATCATATATTTAAGCTGAGAGGCTAATAAAGGACTAAAATAAGACATCAAAATTAAATGTACCCCTATAGTCCTAAAAATTGACGCAATTACACATAGAGAAGATATATTGTTTTAATATTTCATAATTTTATTAAACAAAACGCCAAACAATGTTGCACTATCAAGACGAAGATTTAAGTAAACTAACTTCTCGTTACCGCGCCAATCTCATAAATAGCTGTACTGGTTATAAATCACTAAACCTTATAGCTTCAATAGCTGGTCCTCAATTTACAAACTTGGCCTTATTTAATTCTGTAGTACATATTGGGAGTAATCCCGCAATGTTAGGCTTTATTTCTCGTCCATTAACTGTTCGCCGAGACACTTACAACAACATCAAAAAGAATCGTTTTTTCACGGTAAATCAAGTTAACGAGGCCATATACAAAGATGCACATCATACCTCTGCAAAATATGATGCGCTTACATCTGAATTTGAAAAAACGGGTTTGACCGAAGAATTCTTGGATAATTTCAAGGTTCCTTATGTAGCTGAGAGTTCTATTAAAATAGGTTGTGAATTTGTAAACGAATATACTATAGAGGAAAACGGATGTCTCCTAATTATTGGCGCCATCAAGCATATATACATCAATGAAGAAATCGTATCAAAAGATGGTTGGATACAATTGGACAAAGCAAATACAATTTCCTCTGTAGGTTTGGACGGCTATGCTTTACCAAAAGTTATTGACAGGTTGGCCTATGCCAAACCTCATGAGAAGACAAATTCTCTCTGGCATGAGTCATAAAAAAACACATCTACCAACTAAAGTTTGTGTGGTCTGCCTCAGACCTTTTGTGTGGCGAAAGAAATGGGAACGCGATTGGGAAAATGTAAAATATTGTAGTAAAAAATGTAGACAAATGGCAAATTGAATTTTAATCTTTTATTAATTAAATATATCCTATGAATTTAGTCTGGTTTAGAAACGATTTAAGAATCGCCGATAATCCGTCTTTATCGCAAGCCTGCAATACTAAAGACAATGTTATTGCGGTATATTGTTTTGACCCAAGGCATTATGAAAAAGATATTTTTGGTTTTCAAAAGACTTCAAATTATCGCGCTCAATTTTTAATAGAATCCGTATACGAATTAGAAAGAAACCTTAGTGAACTTAATATTTCTTTGATAATAGTTTACGATAAACCGGAACATACGATTCCACACCTAATTGAGAAGTATAGTATTGAAGCGGTTTACTTTCAAGAAGAATGGACTACAGAGGAAAGAAGTGTTTCAGAATCCGTAATTCTAGCATCTCCCGATTATATAAAATTTAAATGTTCATACGGTCAGTTTTTAATTCACCCGGACGCAATTCCATTTCAAGACTACCAAAATATACCCGAGGTCTTTACAGTTTTTAGAAAAACATGCGAAGCTAAAACTAAAGTCAACCCAGTTATTCCTGTACCTCTACCCCAGCCGAAAAACAACTTAATTAAACAGCGTCATAAAAGTTTAGAACTTTCGGATTTAGGTCTTTTGAGTTTTGAAGTAGACTTCAGAACTGCTTTTCCTTTTAAAGGCGGAGAAAACCAAGCAATCAAAAGAATTGAAGAATATATCTGGAAAAAACAGAAATTATCGGTTTATAAAAAAACTCGTAACGGACTAATTGGTTCGGATTATAGTTCTAAACTTTCCGCATGGTTAGCAAATGGTAGTATATCTCCACGAACCATTTACTGGCATGTAAAAGATTTTGAAAAAGAAATTATCAAAAATGAGAGTACGTACTGGCTCATCTTTGAACTGTTATGGCGAGACTATTTCAAATACATTTCTTTAAAACATCAAAATAAAATATTCTGCTTAAAAGGTATTTCCGGAAGACCATATAATTGGCATAGCTCTGAAACATTATTAATACAATGGATTGAAGGCCGTACCAAATCTCCTTTCATAAATGCCAATATGAAAGAATTGTCTTCAACAGGGTGGATGAGTAATCGCGGGCGCCAAAACGTAGCAAGTTTTTGGTCCAAAGAGCTAGAACAAGACTGGCGTATTGGCGCCGCTTATTTTGAAAGTATGCTCATAGATTACGATGTGCATAGCAATTGGTGCAATTGGATGTATACAAGTGGTGTAGGAAACGACCCTAGGAATAGAAAATTCAACATAGAACGCCAAGCAAGTATTTATGACCCTCAAGGAAAATTTCAAAATCTGTGGTTACAAGAAACCCTCTTCTAAATAACTACAGCATATAAATTATATTCATGAAGACATTACGACTCATCTTAGGAGATCAACTGAACGAAAACCATTCTTGGTTTAAAGCTGTAGATAAAAATGTTATTTACTTAATGGCCGAAATGCGCCAAGAAACGGACTATGTTAAACATCATATCCAAAAAGTAGTGGCATTCTTTTTAGCTATGCGTAATTTCTCCGAAACTATAAAGTCCAAAGGCCATCAGTGTATTTATTTGAAAATTTCCGATAATAACAACCCTCAAAACTTGGAAGAAATAATAAAACATTACATTAAGGAGACCACCGCGACAAATTTTGAATACCAATTACCGGATGAATATCGTTTGGACCTACAATTACAATCCATTTGCCAAAATCTGGATTGCAACTATAAAGCCATAGAAACCGAGCATTTTTATACCACTAGATTTGAGCTCAAAAACTTTTTCTCAGGCAAAAAACAGCTTATCATGGAAAGTTTCTACCGCATGATGCGTAAAAAACACCATATTCTAACCACCGGAAACCAACCAGAAGGCGGCAAGTGGAATTACGACCATAGCAATCGTAAAAAATGGAAAGGTCAACCTACGATACCAACATCTAAGGACTTTCATAATAATGTGCAGCATCTTATATCCGAAATTAATGAAAGTGGAGCACAAACATTTGGGCGCATAGACCCTACTAATTTTAATTGGCCCTGTTCAAGAACAGAAGCATTGGCCGTCTTGGATTACTTCTGCGAGAACCTGCTGGAACATTTTGGTGATTTTCAAGATGCCCTTCACACAAATGAAAAGTTTTTGTTTCATTCAAGGTTATCGTTTGCTATGAACAGTAAGATGATTTCACCCAAAGAAGTCATTGATTCGGTCATAGCATACTACCATGAACATACAGATACCATTCACATTTCTCAAGTAGAGGGCTTTGTTCGTCAAATTCTAGGTTGGCGAGAATATATGCGCGGTATTTATTGGAAAGAGATGCCTACCTATTCCAAGGTCAACGAACTAAATAACACCAACTCTCTACCCGATTTCTTCTGGACCGGTAAAACTAAAATGAATTGTTTGCATCATGCCATTGAACAAAGTCTTGACGAGGCCTATGCACACCATATACAACGCTTGATGATTACTGGTAATTTTGCACTTTTAAACATGACGGACCCCGACCAAGTAGATGCTTGGTACCTCGGCATCTATATTGATGCCATTGAATGGGTAGAAATAACCAACACAAGGGGTATGAGCCAATTTGCAGATGGTGGTATTGTAGCCACCAAACCTTATGTTAGTAGCGCCAACTATATAAACAAAATGAGCAATTATTGTAGTAGCTGCCATTATTCCCACACCAAAAAAATAGGAGACAAGGCGTGTCCGTTCAATGCTCTGTACTGGAACTTTCTAGACGAAAAGCGAGCACATTTTAAAGATAATAACCGTATGGCCATGATGATGAGCCTGTTGAACAAAAAATCCGCAGAAGAACTAGAAGCCTTAAAAAAAAGAGCCAATGCTATTATTGAAAAGCCCGATTTATACTAAGGTTATATAGTTTTTGGGGAAAAGGAACATCCTACGCAAAAATTTGCTTTGTAAATACAATAATGGTTTCGCGAGAGCGTCTATATATCCCAAAAAAAGTCCTTCATAATTTAATTACGAAGGACTTTTTCTTTTTTTTTGGAGATTAAAATTACTATTCTAAAATACCATCTACAATGCCATAGGCAATAGATTCTTCGGCATTCATCCAATAATCCCTATCAAAATCTCTCAATACCTTTTCATAGTCCTGACCACAATTGTCGGCTAAAATACGCGCACTCAATTCTTTGGTCTTGATGATTTCTTTGGCCTGAATTTCAATATTTGAAGCTTGGCCTCTTGCACCACCACTTGGTTGGTGAATCATAACCTGCGCATGGGGCTGAATAAACCTTCTACCTTTTTTTCCAACAGAAAGCAATATAGAACCCATAGAGGCCGCAAGACCTGTACAGATTGTAGAAACAGGGCTTTTTAAAGATTTTATGATGTCATACATAGCAAAACCAGAAGTAACGTAACCACCCGGACTATTTATATATAACTGTATTTCTTCATTATTCTGCATATCTAAATACAATAAACGATCTATAACGTGCTTGGCGGAATCATCATCTACCATGCCCCATAAGAAGACCTTTCTTTCTTCTAACAATTTTTCGTCTATCGCTTCTTGAACTTTTCCTTTTTTAGAACTCATTTGCTATTATTTATACATCTCAAAATTAAACAATTTATCTGTACCAAAATAGTGTTACATGATTATCAATGTAATTACCCTTCATCGCTTTTTCTTACAACCCGTCCCAAACCGTTCATTTATTCTCATCGATAGAAATAAACCGCTCATCTATAGATATATGCCGCTAACGAATAAAACCTACGTTCATCGTATAGTCTACTAATTAACAAGGGTATAGGTGACCTTTGTACAGAACAAATAAAACATATGCTATAAAATTACGGCACTTTTTTATCCCAAATAACCTAGTTGCTACAGATTGAACTTGACCTTAATTACACCATTGCACACCCTTTACAGGTAAAGACTTAATGTAGCTTCTAATTATATGTTTACAAAACTTATAATTATGAAGAAAAAATTACACCAAAAAAAAATTACACGAGCTCTTGGGTTCGTTTTTCTCATATTCGCTTTTAACTCCGTCAGTGCGCAACTTCAAAGAGGGTTCTCTCCTCGGTATTCGGAAACCATAACAGGTGACTTTACTATGGTTGCAAACAACGTACTTTCCCGGCATGCAACAAATGCATACAACGGGAACGGTAGTAACCATGATTTTTCGGACAACGTATTTGTAGATATAGATAGTGATCCTACTACATTTAATTCTAGTAGCGCTAATTTATCAAACCCCTCTCCTGGCAGTTCTTGCTTGACCATAGAACGTGTTTTTCTGTATTGGGCTGCAGCCGATAAAGAATATGAAGTAGATGGTTCCGGAACACCAATTGCGGGCAATGGAGGCGTTGAGCCTTCTTGGAGTTTTGATAATATTAAATTAATGCTGCCAGGGTCTAGTAACTATGAGGCCACCCTAACTGCAGACGAAGTTATTTACCGCGGTAGGGACGACCATTTTGTTAACGACCCCTATATCTGTGTTAAGGACATTACGAGTTACGTACAAGGGTTGAGCGACCCTTTTGGCACCTACCAAGTAGCCAATGTTAAAGCCACTGAAGGACAATTACTATCTCATGGTGGCGGAAGAACAGGTACATCCGGTGGATGGCAAATAGTCTTTGTTTGGCAGAGTCCGCTTATGCCACAGAAACACATTACCCTTTTTGATGGATATGCCCATATTACAAGCACACAGAATAATTTTGATGTTACTTTTGATGGTTTCCAAACTGTACCTAATGGTGAGGTAAAAGCAAATATGGTCATTGGTTCTTTTGAAGGAGATAGAGGAATTTCTCGGGATCAGTTATTGATATTGGATACCTCTAACTCATGGGAACCTTTGTCCACTCCAATGAGACCGGCCAATAATTTCTTCAATAGTTCCATTACCACAAATGGCAGTGACTTTTTGGACAGAATGCCCGCAAGTTCAAATACATTAGGGTATGATGCCAGCTTGTTTAATTTGGAAAACACGGGCAACTCCCTAATTACCAACAATCAAACATCGGCTACGGTTCGGATGACTTCAGACCAAGAGGTTTATGGACTTTATCTTTTAGGTATGGCCGTAGAAGTTTACGAACCATCGTTAAACTCACTAGACCTTTACGCCACCGCTTCGGATGAAAACCCACGAACTGGAGAAACCATTCAGATATATTTGGATGTGGCCAATACGGGGAACGACAATATTAGAAATTTATCTTTCTCTACTACTATACCCGAAGAAATGGACTTTATAAGTGTGGAACCGTTGCCAAGTGAGATTACCTATAATTTTGACTCGGTTACAAGAGAACTTACTTTTAATGTAGCCGATGGTTATACTGATGTTACCAGTGCGCCCTATACTATTCAATATGCGGTACGTATTAAAGATGATGCTTACTTTTCAAGTATTCCCGCTTGTACGTTTAATTCGGATTCTCAAACCGTGGCTTTGTACACCGGCGAAATCAACACAACCCAACAAACCTCTAACAGTTCGTTTACGTTTGATGAATGTGGCGTTGGAAACGGAGACCCCACTACTATTATCATTAGCATTACCGATGTAGAAGCACCGGTCTTTGCTGAAAATCTTCCTGAAGATATTACGGTACCTTGTAACGGAGTACCGGATGCGGCCATCCTAACTGCTATAGATTATTGCGACCCGGACCCTACCGTAACTTTTACGGAGACCGCAACCAATGACCGAAATTGTGAAACCGGTTACGAGATAACCCGAACTTGGACAGCAACGGATAATGCCAACAATACCTTCACCCATACACAAATTATCACTGTAATATCCGATGAATGTATGATGGACGAGGAAGCACCAACATTTGTGGAAGAACTTCCGCAAGACCTTATTGTAGATTGTGATTCTATTCCCGAGGCAGATGTGCTAACGGCTATAGATAATTGCGATACGGACCCCGTAGTAACTTTCACGGAAACCGCAACAAATAACGAAGACTGTACTACAGGTTACGAAATTACAAGAACATGGATTGCCGTAGATAACAACGGTAACGAAACTACACATACCCAGCTTATTATAGTTGAAGCGGATATGCCTTGTGATATTGAAAATCTAGTAGTTTCCAAAACCCTGACCGCCAATGGCGATGGCATAAATGATGTGTTTGAAATTTCAGGATTAGAAGGTTGTGATTACACCTATCATCTAAAAGTTTTTAACAGATGGGGCAATATTGTCTATGAAAATAGCGATTACACTAATGATTGGAGCGGCTATGCACCTAAAAGTTCATTGGGCAACTCAGCTATGCTTTCATCAGGAACATATTACTATATCATTGGCTTTGGAAACAATGAAATAAAACCTGTTAACGGATATATCTATATCGGTTCTAACTAAAAAAGGCAGTCATGACTACGTTAAAAAAATATCTAGTTGTTCTAGCTATAAGCTGTGCCTTTTTCTCAAATGCGCAACAACTACCGCAATTTACACAATACGTATACAACACCATGTCCATAAACCCGGCATACGCCGGAAGCAGGCAAACGTTAAATGCTACTGCCTTGCACAGAAACCAATGGGCAGGTATAGAAGGTAATCCTACCACAAGCACCCTATCGGTTCATACGCCTATACGGTTCAGTAATGTAGGTGTTGGGTTATCCTATATAAACGACCAATTGGGATATGAAAAAACCAATTACATTTATGCGGATATCTCATATACCGTTCCCTTAAGTAGCACCGTTAATATGGCCTTAGGGTTAAAAGGTGGTGTTACCAACTACAAATTAGATACTCCGGACGAAACGGACCCATTCTTCTTTGATGGTTTTTCTAAATGGAACCCCAACATGGGAGCCGGAATTTATGTAAGCTCCAATAAATGGTATCTGGGTGTTTCAACTCCTCGTATTCTTAATACCGATTTAAACAATGGTGAATTCGTGGCTCTTGAACGTAATAGTTATTACGCCATTGGTGGATATGTTTTTGATATAGGAGAAACCACAAAATTCAAGCCCACGGCAATACTTAAATACACCAACGGGGCACCTGCATCATACGATGTAACGGCAAATTTTCTTTTCTATGAGAAATTTTGGATCGGTGCTTCCTATCGTTTTAATGACTCGGACAGTTTTGGGCTACTAATGGATTATGCTATTTCCGATTCTTTTAGAATTGGGTATGCTTATGACTTACCTACCTCAACTTTTAGACCCTATTCCGGAGGCACACATGAGGTCATTCTTATCTATGAACTTTTTGACCGAGGTTTAAAAGCCATGAAATCTCCTCGTTATTTCTAAATAGATTTTCCATTTTTATAAAAGTACCTCGTCATCCATTTTACTTTACAGTCTTTGCTTTAAACAAAAGCGGTTATCTTTGGGGAAAATTCTAGCTATGACAAAGTACTTTTCTGCCTGCATACTTTTAACCTTTTTAGTTATAGGTTGTAAAGAGACCAAAAAGTCTGAAGCACCACAACCTGAAAAAGAGCTATCCATTCTAGAAAAAATAGCCTATGCCAATGGTTACAAAAACTGGAACAAGGTAGAAGAGCTTAAATTTACTTTTAATGTAGACCGTGATACTTCTCACTTTGAACGTACATGGATTTGGAAACCAAAAACTAACCAAGTTACTGCCATATCTACCAAAGACACTTTAGTCTACAACCGAAAAGACATGGATAGTACCGCCTATAAAACCAATGGCGGATTCATTAATGATAAATATTGGCTCATAGCGCCTATAAATATTTTATGGGACAAAGATGGAAGCACCAATGAGCTTACACCAAATGTAGAGGCACCAATCAGTAAAAAGCCCATGCAAAAACTAACGGTAGTTTACAAGCAAGAAGGTGGCTATACCCCTGGAGATGCTTATGATTTCTATTTTGGCGATGATTATCTAGTTAAAGAATGGGTGTTTAGAAAAGGTAACCAAGAAGAACCTTCTATGACCACCACTTGGGAAGATTACACCGAAGCAGGTGGACTCAAAATTGCCAAAATGCATCAAAATGAAGATGGTAGTTTTAAACTCTATTTTACCAACATTGAAGTAAAAACAAACTAAGTATTACGTTTTTTTCGGTTTCTGGTCAATTTAAAAGTAGCGGCCAATACCAAAAGAGCGCAAGCGAACAATACCAGAAAACAGGTCTTGAGTGAAGAGCTATCGGCAATAAACCCTAAAATTGGCGGAGCTACCAAAAATCCGGTATAGCCCGTGCCAGCAATAAAAGAAACACCTTGCGCAGAATCCACACCTTTCACTTTGCCTCCAATACGAAAAACTTCGGGTACCATAACGGAAAAACCGAGTCCGCTTAAAGCAAACCCTGAAATGGCCATATAGGTTTCGGTACTTAAAACCATGAGGTATCCTACCAACACCAAAATAGTAGCAAAAGTTACCATTTTTACCGAGCCCATTTTTTCGCTTATACCATCACCTAAAAATCTCCCCAAGGTCATGGTAACCTGAAAACCTAAAAATCCGGCGCCCCAGAGCAATTCGGGTGCCAGGCTTATTTCCTTTAAATAAAGTCCGCTCCAGTCTACAATGGCGCCTTCACTCCCCATCGCTACAAATGAGATCAACCCAAGAAACAGCATCGGCTTAAATAATTTTAAACTGAATGCTTCCTTTTCTTCAACTGCTGCCACTACATTCTTATATTTTCCGTGGAAAATAAAATTCACGACCAAAACCAGTATCACCGCCAATAACATATGTAAAGGTGGATTGTCCAAAGGACCGATAAGAAAACTACCAAGACCGGCCAATACCCCTCCCAAACTGAAAAAGCCATGAGAAGCACTCATAAAATTTTTCTTATCCTCCTTTTCCAGCTCCGTTACCAAGGTATTCATAGAAATATCCGTAAACCCATTGGAAGCCCCTAATAGAAAAAGTGCGGCCATAAGGGTATAATAACTAGGTGCCAACAAAGGCAAAAGGGCAGCTATACTGCTCAACACCACCCCGTACCATGTTGCCTTTCCTACCCCTATTTTATTAATGATAGATGAAGCCATAGGAAACACCGTAAATACCCCTAGAGAAAGAAAAAATATAGCCAAACCCAATTGGGACTTGTCTATTTGAAGCTGCTCCTTTACAGTTGGTATATAAATTGCCCAAGTACCAAAAAGAATATTTATACTGGCAAATACCCAGGCAGCCCCAAAATAACGGGAATTGGCAAGTACAAGGCGTAATGATTTCATGAAACGAATTTAATACTTAAGGTACTTTAAAAACGCTAACCTATAAATCAAAAAAAGACCATCTTCTATAGATAGTCTTTGAGTTCGTTTCTGGCCCATATTTGGTTTTAGCTACATCGTTTAATATAATTCCAGCGCGTATAGTCCCGTTGGTACAAACGACCATAATAAAGCACATAATCCCCTACCCTATAGCTTTTACTTGAGGAGTAATCAGCAGTAGTATCGCATAGGTCTTCCTCCGGTTGCGGATTACCGCCACCACCACCCGAAGAAGGATAAGCAGCATTGGTTCCTTGAATATCCAAAGTAGACAAACGTGCTTGTCTTTGTGGCAGCGTATTTCCGTTCAGGTCCGTTATAGTAGGCTGTCCGTTTTTACTGAATGTGTAGCTACCGTACATCATTATTGAATTTACATCAAAAGAACCGGTAAGGAAGGTTGCAGAAGTACTTTTATAGAACTGGTCCTGAGCATTGGATTGAATATTTTCCGTACGGATTATAATATGGTCATCCCTATCTGCCCTGTTCTGTTCATGAATATAACCCAAGGTATGCCCCAGTTCATGTATGATGACAACGGCCGTAGCACGAGTGCCTAATCTAATATAACCACGAGAATTGTACATTCCTAAAGTTGCCACCCCTGAATTACTATTAGAACCTGAAGAAGATATGGTAACGTAATTAGATTGATTGGTACGTTCTTTAAACCTAACGTTGGTTTTATTGGACCATTCGTCAAAAGACTTTTGCAACTCACTGCGCACGCTAGAACTTAAACCGTTAATTACATAATACACCGTATTATCCGGCCATTTTCTAATGCCGCCCGCCAACGCCAATCCGGACAATTCTTCTCCGGGAACAGGATTAGGATTATAGCTGTCAGGGGAATCTGTCAGTTGCTCCTCGAACAAGCGTGTGTCCGTACCTGCCAAGCTATAGGTGCCATCCTCTTCTAGTTGCACCTGTACGGCATCGCCCATAAAGTATTTTGTAATAAATTCAGCATCTTGATCAACCGGAACTTCTGCTTTGGGAGCTACAGAAGTTTCGGCATCAAGCTCAGTGGTATCATTGGAACAGGAGGCCATTACCAATGTACTTACTGCCAATAAAAGCATAAGACGAGTAGGGAACGTTTTGTTTTTCATATTTTTCAATTTAGTGTTCATTTTAAATTTTGGGGCCAAAACTTACTTTATACGTACGAGATAAACCACCATAATAGCCGATGAATGGTCAATATTATCGATGAAATACACTAATTAAAAAGTTTGAAATACCTAAAAATCGCTCCTATCCCCTAAAAATGGGGTAAAAACGTCTATTGAAAGAATATAGAAATTACAACGTCTTGATGCCTTCTTTTAAAATCTGACCAAAGCGGTACATATCTTCATACGAACAGTAAAAAGGAGCTGGTGCCAAGCGAATAACATTAGGCTCTCGCCAATCCGTAATGACTCCGTTATCCATTAAATAATCAAAAAGTGGTTTGCCCTGTCCGTGAAGAAAAACGGATAATTGGGTACCTCTATCCTCTGGAGTTATAATCTCAAAAGTGGTTCCGTCTATTTCGCCATCTATTTCATGAAGAACAAACTCCAAATAGGCCACAATGCGATCTCTTTTCTCTAGTAAGGCATCCATGCCCACTTCCTCGAACATCTCCAAAGAAGCCAAATATGGTGCTACGGATAGTACCGGAGGATTGCTCAACTGCCAAGCATCGGCATTTGCCATGGGTTCAAATTCCGGTTTCATTAAAAATCGGGTTTCCTTTTTGGTTCCCCACCATCCCTCAAACCTGGGTATGTCCTTTTTATTCAAATAACGCTCATGGATAAATACACCGGAAGCATTTCCGGGTCCGCTATTCATATATTTATAGCTACACCATGCGGCAAAATCCACATCCCAATCATGTAATTTTAATTCTATATTTCCGGCACCATGGGCCAAATCCCACCCTACATTGGCACCTACGGCCTTACCGGCCTTGGTAATGGTTTCCATATCAAAAACCTGACCGTTGTAGTAATTTACGCCCCCAATAAGAACCAATGCCAACTCATCTCCCAACTCTTCTATCTTTTGAAGAACATCTTCGGTACGCCAGAAATGCTCACCATCCCTTTTCTTTACCTCTACCAAAGCATCATTGGGGTCTAACCCATGATTTCTAACCTGACTTTGCAGCATATACTGATCTGACGGAAATGCTTTTTCCTCACAAAGAATCTTATAACGTTTACTCGTAGGTCTGTAGAAAGTAACCATCAAAAGATGAAGGTTTACCGTTAGGGTGTTCATTACGGATACTTCCTCTGTTTTTGCCCCCACTACCTTGGCCAATGGGGCCGCTAACTGCTCGTGATAATCCCACCATGGTTTATCCGAGTGAAAGTGACCTTCTACGGCAAGCTCTTTCCAGTCGGTCATGACCTCATCTACAAACTTTTGGGTACGCTTAGGCTGCAATCCAAGGGAGTTTCCCGTAAAATAGATAACCTGTTTTCCATTTACTTTAGGAAAATAAAATTCATCGCGATAGCTTCGTAATTTATCTTCAGAATCCAACTTTTGGGCAAACGCTAAGGTGTTCTCGAATGTCATAAAGGTCTTTTTTTCAAAAATACGATTTCAGAAGGGATATTAAAGCTATTGCAGGGCTACTTTAAATCAACAATTCGCATCTCAATAATATGCTTTTTAAAACCTGCTTTTTCATAGGCTTTAATAGCTGCATCATTTTCATCATAAACGGTAAGGCGTATTTCTGTAATACCTTTTGAAATGGACCAATCCCGCAAGGCTTTCACCACCTTTTTATTGAGCCCCTTCCCCCTAAAATCCGGATGCGTGTACATAAACCCCAAATAACTATAGGTTTCATGATTAAGGTACGGTTTAGCCGGTCTGATTTTAGCATAGCCAGATGCTACCAAACGCCCGTTGAATTCAACAACTACCATCTGGGCTTCATTACTTTTTATCAATTCCCCCAAATCATAATAACTAATCGGGTCCTTCTTTAAGGTTGGGTCATACGGTCTTTCAAAAGCAATGATTCCTTGCTCAAATTCAAGCAATGTTTCCAAATCTTCCAATGAGGCACTTCGTGTTATAAATTCACTCATAGTATTTACGGTTATAGGCTACGGTTATGAAATTCTAAAATACTATATATTTGCAGAAATTTCAGGCATGCATTTCTTATCTGCGGATTTAGAGGATTATATTCAAAACCATTCAGAAAACGAACCTCAATTACTTCAAGAGCTCACCAGGGAGACACATCTTAAAGTAGTTCGCCCACGTATGCTTACCGGACATTTTCAAGGTAGGGTTCTAAGCGTATTATCCAAAATAATCTACCCGAAGAACATTCTAGAAATTGGCACCTATACGGGATATTCCGCGTTATGTCTGGCGGAGGGCATGCAGAAAGATGGGTGTTTACATACCATAGATATTAACGAGGAGCTACAGGAGATACAAGAGCGTTATTTTTCACGGAGTGCCTACAAAGACCAAATTATACAACATATTGGGGATGCCAAAAATATTATACCTCAATTAGATGCAACCTTTGACCTTGTTTTTATTGATGCCGAAAAAAAGGATTATCCCGATTATTTTGAGCTGGTCATGAAAAAGACCCGACCCGGCAGCGTTATCCTATCCGACAATGTACTATGGTCCGGAAAAGTAGTTGAAGCTGTGGACAAAAAAGATAAGGTAACCCCTATTCTGTTGGACTTCAACAAAAAGTTAAAAGAAGACCCTCGCGTAGAAACCGTTCTACTTCCTATTAGGGATGGCTTAACCCTAAGTAGGGTGCTATAAACCTAACATATAGATTATAAAAGAACAGTGCGGAGAGAACACCAACGGTAGAGCCCACTATAATATCCGTAGGAAAGTGTACGCCTACAAATATACGGCTGAATACAAATAATAATGGCCAAACATAAAACAGCCAACACCATTTAAAGCGGTTCCTTAGAAACAGCACCACGATAGTGGTAGCCGAAAAAGAACTAGACGAATGTCCGGAAAAGAAACTATAACTGGAGGAAGGTTTAAGAATACGGATCAATGTATTCATAGTTTCATCATTATTAGGCCGTAATCTGGCTACTACTTCTTTGGTTAAATCAGTAAGGGTAGTCACAAAAAAAATCATTGCAACTATAGTGAGCACCACATAAATTGCTTCCTTTTTTGGATAATTTATAAAAATAAGAATGAAGAATAAAGCAAATAAAGGAATCCAAGTACTAAACTGGGTTACAATAAGCCAAAATTGATCATACTCTTCAATGCCTAAATTGTTCAGGTAGATAAAAGTTTCCCTGTCCCATTCTAGAATACGATCCAGCAAATCTAACTTCTTTTGATAGTTCCCGTAACATCATCAACGCTCTTCTTAACGTCGCTTACTCCTTTTTTGATGTCGGTACCGATTCCTGAAGTAATATTATCCTTAACCTCATCAATATCCTTTTTGATGTCGGTTATAAAACTGGTGTCTATCCCCTGTTTATCGGCGCTTTTCTGAATTTCCTGTTTAATATCTTCCGTAGCGTCCTTTAATTGACGCATGCCCTTGCCCAGCCCTTTGGCTATGCCAGGAATCTTATCGGCGCCAAAAACCATGACCACGATGAACATGATAAAGAATATTTCGCCTCCGCTAATGAATAAAAAGTGCAATGAATACATATCACAAATATAATGAAGTTTACATAGAAAGACCTGCTAGGTTACGAAAACCTAGCAGGTCTTTTTGTGATATTAACAAAAATTTATTTGCCTTTAATGGCGTTTTCCTTCATCTTATCAAAATCAGATTTCTCTTCTTTCTTAGGCCATGCATTGTTAGAGGTATCTATATCTGCCGTTTCTGCCTTTGGATCAACAACAACACCGGTAAGTTCTGTCTGCGAAGATATCACTACGCTCACCTCTTTATCGTTCTTGCGCCAGATTTCCGGTGGGTAGGTAATATTTTTAGTAGTTCCGTCCGCATACGTATACTCAACAATTAAAGGCATAGGTATTCCGCCCGGTTTATCATAAGTAACTTCATAAAAATACTTAGGCTCCTTAACAGCCGCTCTTTCTTCGGCAGTTAAATTATCCATCATAAACTCCTTAAGCGATTTTGAGTTTTCCGATGGCATTTTTCCTTTTATGTTAGGGTCAATTTCTTCACTACCTTCCTCTGCCATGTAAACCAAAGGTGGTAAATCTGCCTCAGAGATACCCCTTGCCGCCATGTACTCTTGCATTTTTTTGGTGGGCTTATCCGTAACATAGTACTTCTTAATGCCCTTTACACCAATATCTACAAAATCAGTTGTATAGAACCATCCTCTCCAGTACCAATCCAAATCTACGGCAGATGCGTCTTCCATAGTTCTGAAAAAGTCCTCCGGAGTTGGGTGCTTGAACATCCAACGGTGCGAATATGTCTTGAAAGCATGATCAAAAAGCTCTCTGCCCATTACGGTCTCACGAAGAATATTTAAAGCGGTAGCCGGTTTTCCATAGGCATTTGGACCTAACTGGTACACATTTTCCGGGTTGGACATAATAGGTGCAATGGTACTCTGATCACCTGCCATGTACGGAACAATTTTAGAAGGATCTCCCCTTCTTGACGGGTACTTGTCATTAGGCGCTATGGCTTCAGGGTATTTTTCCCCAAATTCTTGCTCGGCCATAAACTGCATGAACGTATCTAGACCTTCATCCATCCAACCCCATTGGCGTTCATCAGAATTTACGATCATAGGAAAAAAGTTGTGTCCCACCTCATGAATAATTACACTGATCATCCCGTACTTAACACGGTCCGAATATGTACCATCTTCATTGGGACGCCCATAGTTCCAGCAAATCATAGGGTATTCCATACCTTGTTGCTTGGCATGTACCGAAATTGCTTTTGGATAAGGATAATCAAACGTGTGTGATGAGTACGATTTTAAGGTATGCGCCACTGCTTTGGTAGAATACTCTTCCCACAATGGGTTACCTTCTTTTGGATATAACGAAACCGCCATAACATCTTTGCTGCCCACCTTTACGGCCTGCATGTCCCAAATAAACTTTCTAGAGGTAGCAAAACCATAATCCCTTACGTTCTCCGCTCTAAACTTCCAGGTCTTTTTCTTTTTCGAAAACCCTTTTTCTGCTTCCTCTGCTTCTTCTTGGGTTACGATAAGTACCGGTTTATCATACGATTTTTTGGCCTTTTCATAACGCCTCATCATTTCCTTTGAAAAAACTTCCTTTCTATTTTGAAGTGTTCCCGAAGCATCCAAAACGTGATCGGCAGGTACTGTAATGTTCACATCATAATCGCCAAAGGTAAGGGCAAACTCGCCACTACCCCAGAACTGATGGTTCTGCCATCCTTCTACATCACTATATACGGCCATTCTAGGAAAGAATTGAGCTATAACATAAGCTCGGTTTCCGTCTTTCTCAAAATATTCGTAACCAGAACGAGCACGGTTTATAGTATGGTTTGGAATATTGTAATCCCATTTGATAGAGAATGAAATTTGTTCTTTACTTTTTAAAGGTTGTGGAATATCTATACGCATCATGGTCTGGTTGATGGTATATTTTAACGGTTTTCCGTTAGCGTCCTTTACGTACGCTATATTAAACCCGCCGTCAAAAGTTTCTGTCATATATTTTTGTGCAAAAGCACTGGTTTGTTCGGCTATAGGTACACCTTCACCATTCCGTAAGGGCGACTTTGACGTTTTTGCCCGTACGTTTTGATCCAACTGTAACCAAAGGTATTCTAGATGGTCTGGAGAATTATTGGTGTAGGTGATGGTTTCCGTACCGTAGATTTTGGCATTTTTATCATCTAGCTCAATATCCATTTTGTAATCGGCTTGTTGCTGATAATAATCCGGGCCCGGAGCTCCCGAAGCGGAACGATAGTTGTTGGGAGTCGCAAACTCCTCGTACAACTGTTTAAACTTATTCTGATTGTAATGACCGGGTTCTTTGTCTGCATTAACCCCTTTCTGTGCCATTAAAATGTTGGCAAATACAAAAAGTAACGTAGCTAGACCGTACTTTAATCTATTCATTTGTGTCTGTGGTTTTAAGCGTGGGAAAATATAATATTTTAAGGAATAGTTACCTAAATGTTATAATTTTAACATTCCTTTAGTACGAGATTTGACTAAAACAAAGCTTTTCTTATCTCCATCTATTTTTAAATGAACAACATTCTGCTGTTCTTCGAACAAATCTGTCAAAACTTCATTTTCTATTTGAACGGATTTTAAGGTGGCTAAATCCACATTGGGGACTTCCAGATAAAATATGACCACGTCCGCATCATATTTTTTTCCAATATATGTGTAAGAAGCATGGCTACCATTAACCTGCACCACAAATTTGGACCTCAAATATTTTTCTAAATATTCATCTGCCAAGGCAGACTCTTCATCAGTTGCCAATTGGGCCTTAAAGTCATATCGTTCTAACAACAACTTCTCTAAATCATCAATAAAAACGCGGGACGTAATCTGTAATGCCTTGTCCTTTTCCGAATAATTTACATTGGTTACGCTAACATAAAACTTATGGGCAGCAGTAAAGGCCAATAGAGGTAGCACCAATACCACCAATAGTTGTTTAAAAGAATTCATAATCTCATTTTCTACTACAAAAATAGGCAAATGTTATGCCAAAATAGTACTAGTCTAGGTTGTTGTTTTTTCTATACAATTGGCCTTTGGATTCTAACAACTCATACAGAGCTGCCATCTCATTTGCGTTTGCCAATTCCTTAAAATCCGCATCAACCATACAATAGTTCAAAAAGTCAGGTATTTGGTGTTCCGGAATTTTAAGGGTCTCTATAAAAACGAAGTCCGTAAAAAACAATCGTATCTCTTCTAACTGCTTATCCTGATTTTCAAAAGTTGCGTATCTTTTTAAATCTTTGGTTCTTCCGGATAAATCATTATATAATTTAACTGTTTTTAAATCATAGAATAACTTAGGCTTAAACGTTATCGTATCGTAACCCGAAACTAAGTCCAAATATTTGACCAACTGAAGTTTTTCCCCCACTCCTCTTGGCCTTAGCCGTGCTTTTCTATTCTCTAGGCCCAGAGAAAAACCGGTAATTACGGGACCAACAGGAATTCTATTTAAATCCCTACTCATATCTCCCGTTAAATTATAAGGCATTACCACCACCTCCTCTAGTTGATTCAACACCTGTTGCAACGGTACAACCAGCAACTTGCTCTCTAAAATAGATTTGGTTACCACCACTTCTTTTCGTTTGAATTGGATTGCCGAGAAAACCAAGGTATCATTAAGTTGAACATCTATGTCAAAAAAACCATCTGTGTCTGTAATGGTAGCCTTATTTGAAGACGTATTTAACACATGGGTGGCCATAACTTCTTCGTTCTCGCTAAAAACGCGTCCGTTTAAGGATATAGTTTCTTGGGCACATGATGTGTTTGCCACCACAGTTATGACACTCACAAAAACTAATTTTTGCAATGGTTTCATAGGATATGCTTTTAGCAATCTTCCACACTGAAAATTACTTTTTATTACCTACATCACTTATTCCTCTCCCTCATAATTCTCACGGTACACTACACTTTTCCTTTTCATAAAAGCCCAAATACGCAGCCGGTCATGTGAGTCTACAATTTGCTGAAAAGAAGAGTCTATCTCACAGAAATACATAAATTCATCAATCTTCTCCAGAGGGATTTTCAATTCTGTTGTATAAAGTGAATCTGCATAAAACTCCCTGACTCTTTGCGTTCTCTCATATTTTGCATTTCGTTTAACACGGGCTTTCAACATTTTTTTTCGGCCTGTAATCATATTGATCAGCGGGTCAAAACTCATATACGGGTTTGCCGTTGCGGCCTGAAATTCACGTTCGGCCTTGCTTATGGGCTTTACATAGGCATTTGGCAATCCTAAAGTTGAAGCCGTAACTACAGGCTCTGTTTTTAAAGTATTTAGATCACTGGCTATGTTTCCCGAAAGACTATATGGCATAACTATAACCTCATCCAGCTCCGTTAGAGTTTCTTCTAAAGGAATCATAAGAAGTTTACTCTCCAAGAGACTTAGGGTTACCACAATTTCCTTGCGTTTGTACTGTACCGCAGAAAATACAAGCGTATCGTTAAGCTTTGCGGCAATATTAAAAAACCCGTCAATATCCGTAATGGTAGCTTTTTTTGTAGTGGAATTTAAAACGTGGGTGGCAGCTACATCCCCATCTTTACTATAAACACGACCTTGAATTTCATCAGAAAATAAATCTTGAGCACATAAACGTGTCAAGAGTAAAAAAGAAATTAGAAAAAGAAATTTACTTCTCTTCATTCAATTGTTTTCGATAGGCCTTGCTTTTGTTCACCAGAAAATCGATCAATTCAAACTCGTTCTTCTTTAGCAACAATTGGTATTCTGGCTCATGCGTGTCTACATATTGCAAAAAATCATCAATAGCATCTTGAGACAGTTTAAGATCGGTTACAAAAAACTCATCATCATACACCTGACGAAGCACTTGGCTCATTTTCATACGCGGGCGCTCCTCTGCATCCTCTTTTTTACCGGCTTTGGCCAGAGCTTTAAAAATATTCACAAAATTGGCACCATCCTTCATACCCCTTTCAGACTGACTTAAAGCTATATTTTCTACTTCCGAAGAACGATCAATATCATACTCTACCTTCTTAAATTCCTCATTTTGCAACTGTATAAACTTCTCCTCGTTCTCTGGGCTTACCACAACCTCGTCCAATTCGGTAACCTTTTCGTTTACTTCAACCACCAAACGACCGTTTTCTATAATTTCATCTGTAATTTTAACCACTTCCAGTTGGTAGTTTACTGCCGTAAACGCCAATTCATCGCCCGCTTTTACCCGTATGGCAAACTGTCCCTTTTCATTGGAAATTACCGCACTTTCCGTAGTAATATTTATAACGTTCTCGTTAGGTACACTTATATTCCGGTACAACACCGTACCGCGCAGCAAGGAACGGTCATCATCTTGCGCATTCACTGCTATAAAAGAAAAAAGTACACATATTAGAGTAGGGATAATCTTCATTTGGTTGTTTTATAAATGTCCTCGTTAGGGATATGGTTTTTTATTAAATCAATTTCAGGGCAACTTTATAAGGAGTACTTTCGTACTATATTAGAGTTACCCGTAAGATAAATTATGTGGATAAAGAAAGTACATGTTTTGGTCTTAAAAAAACCATGGCGGCTAAACTTTTGTTAATTCGTATGACAGAAATTTTTACATCATAACTATCAGGTAACCAGTACGTGCAATCCTTTTAGCCAGATGAACCTGTAGTTTGTCTTGTTAAATTAGTTAAGTACCAAGATAATTTTATTTTTGTTCACCCTAATACCTTAAATTTTAAACTTTATGCAAAAGCGCATCTCGATACCGTTATTTTTTGTCGGTTTTTTCCTCATCAGTTTTGCACAAGCACAAGTAAAAATAGGTGATAACCCTCAAACAATTGATCCCGCTTCCATTCTGGAACTAGAAAGTTCGGACAAGGTTTTGGTCATTACAAGAGTAGACTCTTTGCAAATGACAACCATTGTTCCCAATCGTGGGGCTTTGGTCTACAATACTACTGCAGATTGTGTGTATTATTATGATGGTGCGGCATGGATCAGTATGTGCGAAGGCGCAGATGGTGGTGCCCTCACGGCAACGCCTATTGTAAATTCAGAAAGTACTATTGTTATTACCCAAACAGCGGGTGGCAACAATTTTGAAATAGCTCCAAATAGTATTACCAGCGATCAAATATTGAACGGGGGAATTAACGGGGTAGATATACAAAACGGATCTATTGGACGGGGAAAATTAGCGCCAAATGCCGTAGATAAAGCTAGAATTGCACAAAACGCGGTTGGCCCTTACGCCATTGATCGCGATAGCCTTCCGTTAAGCTTTTTTAATAACGATGCCGGTTTTATTACCGGTGCCAACGTAGTAAGTGGTGATGCGGACAATTCCATTAGTGTAGGTAGTGATAGTGGCGCTTTCTTCGATGCAACCACTTTAGAAGATAATATTGCCGCAAATACGGCTGCTATTGCTGCAGATGGTGATAAAAGCAATACTAACGAAATACAGACCCTTTCCATTTCTGGAAATCTATTGTCCATAACCAACGGCAATGCGGTTACTATTCCTACTGCAGATGGATCGGACACCAATATAAACCAAGGTAATAACATAACTATTACCGGTAACGGTACGGCAGCAACACCATATGTTATAAATGCCGCAAACGAAGTTGATGGCAGCATAACCAATGAATTGATAACAGGTGCTGTTTTAAATGCCGCTAACGAATTGGTTATTACAGAAGCAGGAACCAATACCACCGTAGACTTAAGTTCTTTGGCCGGTGGAGGAGCACTTGCCCAAATTAATTCAACCGCCACTGTTACCGTTTCGGGAGACGGTTCAGCGGCCACACCTTATACTTTAACGGCAAACGGAGGTGTTACCGGAACCGGAACTACAGCCGACCCATTTTCACTCTCACCTGGTGCAGGTGGCCAATGGCTGACAACAAATGGTACGGGTCAAGTTATATGGGACGACCTTCCTCCCGGTCTTGGAGACGATCAAAATGCTGGTGAAGTCCCAGTTGCAGCCATACCAGTAAACTATACGGCAGCTACAGCAGATGTAGAGGCTCATTTGGCCGGAATAGATGCTGCTTTAACCGGAGGAAGTACAGACGACCAAAATGCGGGCGAAGTACCGGTAGCACTTACAGCTACTAACTATACTGCGGCTACGCAAGATGTTGAGGCTCATTTAGCCGGGATTAATACAGCCTTGGGTACAGCAGGAACTGCTCAAAATTTGAGTCAAGTTTTAACAACGGGTGCTAGCGCTGGAAATCTAAAAATTGTAGACCTTTCCGACCCAACGTTGGATCAAGATGCGGCCACCAAGAAATATGTAGATGACGAAATTACCGCTAATAATACATTGGCAGATGGGGATATTCTTGTAGGTGATGCCACAGGAGTGGCACAAGCCATTACCCTAAGTGGTGATGCTACAATTGATAATGCAGGAGTTCTTACCGTTGAAGATGATGCCATTGATACAGATAAAATATTAGACGCAACTATTGGTCTTACGGATTTAAGTGATATGGGAGCCACAGCAGACGGCCAAATACTAAAGTGGGATACCGCTACAACTTCTTGGATCGTATCAAATGGCTCCAGCCATTTTGGTACTGAGAACGCTATATTTTTTGGAGATGACGTGGATGGCTCTCCAACAGATGCTGGAAATGAGTTTTACTGGGATCCTGAAGGCAGAAAAGTTAGTACGTTAGGCTTTGGTGCTTTGTATATTGGGTTAGATGGTGCTTTGAACACAAAAAGTACAGTTGCCAAAGTTCAAATTATGGAGCAATTAGGCGGACAGTTGTCATATGCCTTACATCTTCAAAATGACACTAATTCAAATGGTTCTGCGGTAGCAACCTTATTTGCGGTAGATGGTGAAGGAGGTTTTGGAAAAGGAGCTTTAGCTTACGAAAGAACAGGAGCGTATGCTACCGGAGATTTTCACTTTCTTCAAAATTCCAATAATACCAATGAGTCCTTACCCACCCTAACCGATAAAGCCTTCACCATAAAAAATAATAGAGACATCGTCCTTTACGGAGGTGTTGAAATTGAGGGTTTAGGAACAGGTACCGCAGGCCAAGTTCTTACTTCCACAGGTACTGGTGTTGAATGGGGAACTGGAGGCTCTACAACCTATACCGGTGGAGCCGGTATAACACTTACAGGAACAACTTTTGCTGTGGATAATTTAGCAGGAGAAGTAACCGGACCAACTTCTGCTACTGTAATTGCCGATGATGTAATTGGAACCGATGAATTAGCTCCTAACGCTGTCTTTGAGGAAAATATTAATGCCAACGCCGTTACATCAGCTAAAATAGCACCTAATACAATTGCTATTGAAGATCTTAGTCCAATGGGCGCAACGGCCAACGGACAAGTTCTAAAATGGGATAATGATAATACAACATGGACTATTGGAACAGATGATACTACTGCAGGTGGTGGTTTAACCGCTGTAGAAACGACAACTTCATTAACTGGTAATGGAACATCTGGTTCGCAACTTGATATTGCAGACGATGCCATAAGTACTGATGAATTAGCAGTTAATGCTGTTTTTACAGAAAATATCAATGCTGGTGCTGTAACTGCTGATAAAATTGGAGAAAATGAAGTAACCGTAGCCAAAATTGCTGAAGGTGCTGACGGAGAGGTACTCACAACCAACAGTTCTGGTGATGTAATTTGGGCACCTGTTAGTGGAACAAATCTTTCCACAACAAACTTAACTCAAACTGCAGGGGAAGACAGAACGTATAATTTAAATGGTTCTAATTTATACTTTGATGGGGCTGGTTTAATAGGTATTGGCACAACAACACCTGCTGCCAAATTTCATGTTTCTGGTGGACAAGTTAGAGCTGCAACATTTTCTGCGGGTGATGGGTTTGCATATGGTTTTTCAAGCGACCCCGACACTGGTATGTATCGTGAGGAAGCGGATAAAATTGCTTTTGATGTTGGCGGAAATCAAGCCTTAACTATAGACGAACCTAGAACGGGAATCACTAATGTAACGGTCAACGGTGCATTTTCTACAAATATTAGAAATGAACCATCAGGTGGTGTAGTGAATATTGCTGAGGATGATTACACTGTAATAATTTCGAATGCAACTTCTGTCACATTACCAACACCGTCCACAAGCGGAACTGATATTAACATTGGTAAAATTTATATTTTAAAAAATATCACAGGAGGTTTGGTCCCTATTAGTTCTTATTCCGATTCACTAGGAAACAATGTAACCGATCTTCAACCAGGAGTTACACAATTGCAAAGTGATGGTACCACTTGGCATCAAATCAACTAAAAAATGACAAGATATATCTTATATATAACGTTGTTCATTGGTTTTAGCGTACAGGCACAATCGGCTTTGTACAATACCGGCAACCTTCGTATTCACGATGGCGGTGTCATGGGTTTGCATACCAACTTGGTCAATGACGGTAGTTTTGACGAGAATTTGGGTTTGGTAGGTTTTTATGGAGACAACCTCCGTACCATTAGCGGAAGCCTGCCCGCAACCTTGTACGATGTTGAGTTCGTAACTGGCGGTGGTACCGTAGTGCAGACCTCCTTAAATGTATTGAACAATGCCAATTTCATTACCGGAGATATTATTACCGATCGCGTACAACCTTCCATAACCCTTAACTTTTTGGCAGATGCCTTTCCCAACGGCCAGAGCGATATTAGTAAGGTAGACGGCTATGTAAGTGTAAATAACCAGCAGAACTTTATTTTTCCCGTTGGTGATTTTCAACAGTTGCGTCCGCTTATCTTAAATTCAGAAGGTATTAATAACGTGGCACGTTGTGCCTACTATATAGAAGACCCTAATAGCCCAAGTGTACTGCCACGCGCATTCAACACGAACAATAAAGCCGTAGAAATAGGTGATATTAGTACGGTTGAATTTTGGCATCTGGAAGGTTCCGTAGCTTCTTCCATTCAACTATCTTGGAACGAACGCAGCAACATGGGCCTTTTGACCAATGACGTAAACGAGATTGTAATTGTAGGTTATAGCAAATCTGCCAACCAATGGGTTAGCCTTGGCGGTCCCGCACCTGCCGGAAACCTAAATGAAGGTGTGGTAGCTTCCGGTTCATTTATTCCGGACGAGTATGAAGTACTTACTTTTGCCGCAATGGGTGAACCAAGGGATTATCTAGACTTGGAAAACTATTTTGTTTCGCCCAACGGAGATGGCATAAACGATTTCTTGGAAATTCCGGAATTGGCGCTCTCCCCTAACAACTTTATGCAGATTTTTAACCGTGAGGGACTCAAAGTATTTGAAAAAGCAAACTACACCAATGAGTTTAACGGACTTTCTACACAAAATAATTTTGTAGTAACAAGAGATAAAGGCCTTCCTTCAGGTGTCTATTTTTACATTGTTACCCTAGAAGATTTGGACCTTGAGTTTCAAGGATTTTTATATTTGGCGAACGATTAATTACAAAAAGAGACCTAAAATGGTCTCTTTTTTTTTACCGTTCATCGATCTTTTATACTACCCAGTTAGGGTGACAGAATATACCTACAACTTATTCTTCTTTCTTCACTACACTTTCCCTTGGCTTCACAACAAATTCTGTGCAGTTCGTCGATCAAGGTATAATTTTACATAAAAATTGAAATTTCCCTGCCTATAAGAGAAAATGGTTTTACGAATTGGTCTTACCAAATACAAGCCAGATTCCATAGTGCATTCTTTTTTTTAATAAAATGATTAAACCCTTATTACCTCTAACATTTAGGTAATACCTAAACAAAGAAATTCCCTTTACAACCTACCAACGGGTTTGATCATAATTGATTTTAGAATTGAATAATTAAAATATATAACATTAACCGCCCAGCATTTTATTCTAAAAAATAAAATGTTAAACAAATCTTAAAATAAAGATGAAAAACGTTCCCCTAGTCGTTCTCCTCTTTTTAACGCAGTTAGCCTACACACAAGTCAAGATTGGAGACAACATCAATCAAATTGATGCCGCCTCTCTTATGGAGCTAGAAAGTGCCTCGCGCGTGCTGGTCGTTACCCGGGTAACGAATTCCCAAATGAGTGCGATTACACCTTTAAACGGTGCACTGGTTTTCAATACGGACGAAAACTGCCTTTTTCAGTATAAAAATAATACGTGGACTAGCCTGTGCGTTAATGTGGCTGCAGGAGAAACGGTCACCGCTTTACTGGACAATAATGACGGCACAGTAACCTACACCAACGAAGCCGGAACGCCCGTTACATTTTCAAAAGCCAATTTAACGGACAATCTAGACGGTAGTTTCACCTTTACCAATGGTAGCGGTGCACTAAACTTTGTAGGTACGGACAATCAAAACCTAGAGAGTGCCACACTAGACCAAACTTCCTCCTCTTTATTAATTGAGATTGAAAGTGGAAGTAGTACCAGTGCCGATCTTTCCGCTTTAGAGGAATCCGCTGATATCGCCGCTGTACAAAATGACGTGGACCAGAACGAAGCCGATACAGACGCAGCAATACTGAATGTTCAAAATGATGTCGACCAAAACGAATCAGACGCCGATGCGGCCATACTTGCCGTACAAAACGATGTGGACCAAAACGAAGTGGATGCTGATGCAGCAATACTCACAGTTCAAAATGATGTGGATCAAAACGAAGCGGACGCAGATGCAGCAATACTCGCAGTTCAAAACGATGTAAACCAAAATGAATCGGATGCCGATGCAGCTATTCTTGCCGTGCAAAACGACGTGGACCAGAACGAAACTGACGCAGATGCGGCAATCGCATTAAAAGAAGATTCCGCGAACAAATCCGATGACGTAACACTAGCCGATGCCACAAATACAAAGTTCCCTACGGAACTGGCCGTGAAGACCTATGTGGACGGACAAATAGCCGCTACCGCTGATGACGATATTACAGGGGCTTCAATCGATGCTTCCAGTATTTTAAAAATCGATGAAGGGACTTCTTCCGTAACCGTGGACCTTTCCGCATTGGAAGAATCCGCAGATATCACTGCAGTACAGAACGATGTCGACCAGAACGAAGCAGATGCAGACGCCGCCATACTTGCCGTTCAAAATGACGTGGACCAGAACGAAGCGGACGCCGATGCAGCAATGCTCGCAGTTCAAAACGATGTTGACCAAAACGAGGCAGATGCAGATAACGCTATCGCAGCAGTTCAATCTGATGTTGACCAGAACGAAGTGGATGCTGATGCAGCTATTCTCGCTGTACAAAACGATGTTGACCAAAACGAGGCAGACGCTGATGCAGCAATACTTGCCGTACAAAATGACGTGGACCAAAATGAAGCAGACGCAGACGCGGCGATTCTTACCGTTCAAAATGATGTAAATCAAAATGAAGCTGACGCAGATGCTGCCATCGCCTTGAAAGAGGATACCGCGAACAAATCCGATGACGTTACATTGGCCGATGCCACAAACACCAAGTTCCCAACGGAACTGGCCGTGAAGACCTATGTGGACGGACAAATCACAGCAACCGCTGATGACGATATCACGGGTGCTTCGATTGACGGTTCCAGTGTACTGAAAATCGATGAAGGGACTTCTTCCGTAACCGTGGACCTTTCCGCTTTGGAAGAGTCTGCCGACATTACTGCCGTACAAAACGACGTAGACCAGAATGAAGCTGATGCGGACAACGCAATCGCAGCTGTACAATCGGACGTTGACCAGAACGAAACTGACGCTGATGCTGCAATTCTTGCCGAAACCAATAGAGCAACTGCAGCAGAAACCATCATTCAAAATGATGTTGACCAAAATGAAACAGACGCCGACAACGCAATCGCAGCTGTACAATCGGATGTTGACCAAAATGAAGCTGACGCAGACGCCGCGATTCTTGCAGTGCAAAATGATATTGACCAAAACGAAACAGACGCAGACAACGCAATCGCAGCTGTACAATCTGACGTTGACCAAAACGAAGCCGACGCTATTGCAGCAATACTTGCCGTTCAAAATGATGTAAATCAAAATGAAGCTGACGCAGATGCAGCAATCGCATTAAAAGAAGATTCCGCGAACAAATCCGATGACGTTACCTTGGCCGATGCCACAAACACCAAATTCCCGACCGAACTGGCCGTGAAGACCTACGTGGACGGACAGATTGCCGCTACCGCTGATGACGATATTACAGGGGCTTCGATTGATGCTTCCAGTATTTTAAAAATCGACGAAGGGACATCTTCCGTAACCGTGGACCTTTCCGCATTGGAAGAATCCGCTGATATCACCGCAGTACAGAACGACGTTGACCAGAACGAAGCAGATGCCGATGCTGCCATCCTTGCCGTACAAAACGATGTAAACCAAAATGAAGCGGATGCAGATGCGGCTATTCTTGCAGTTCAAAACGATGTCGACCAGAACGAAGCGGATGCCGATGCGGCTATTCTTGCAATTCAAAACGATGTAAATCAAAATGAAACTGATGCAGATGCAGCCATCCTTGCCGTGCAAAACGAGGTAAATCAAAATGAAGCGGATGCCGATGCGGCAATCGCCCTAAAGGAAAATTCCGCGAACAAATCGGATGACGTAACCTTGGCCGATGCCACTAACACCAAGTTCCCTACGGAACTGGCCGTGAAGACCTATGTGGACGGACAAATAGCCGCTACCGCTGATGACGATATTACAGGGGCTTCGATTGATGCTTCCAGTGTCTTGAAAATCGATGAAGGGACTTCTTCCGTAACCGTAGACCTTTCCGCTTTGGAAGAATCCGCAGATATCACTGCAGTACAAAACGATGTTGACCAAAACGAGGCAGACGCTGATGCGGCCATACTTGCAGTACAAAATGACGTGGACCAGAACGAGGCAGACGCAGATGACGCTATCGCAGCAGTTCAATCTGATGTTGACCAGAACGAAGCAGATGCCGATGCTGACATCCTTGCCGTACAAAACGATGTTGACCAAAACGAAGTGGATGCAGATGCGGCTATTCTTGCAGTTCAAAACGATGTCGACCAGAACGAAGCGGATGCCGATGCGGCAATCGCCCTAAAGGAAGATTCCGCTAACAAATCGGATGACGTTACCTTGGCCGATGCCACAAACACCAAGTTCCCTACGGAACTTGCCGTGAAGACCTATGTGGACGGACA
>NZ_JACSOI010000012.1 GCF_018728565.1 Zobellia russellii
TTACCACCGGCTTACCACCGGCTTACCACCGGCTTACCACCGGCTTACCACCGGCTTACCACCGGCTTACCACCGGCATGCCGGTGGTAAGCCGGTACGACAATAAGCTGCACCGGCGACCTAAATCTAGCTATACAGACGGCTCAGTATCTATGGTTGATTCCAAAGTGGACTCAATGGTATCCGGTATGTTCTCTAAAAGATCATACCCTGTTAGATTTTCAATGGCATCAACAGTAGTTTTAAATTGCATCCAATCGGTATCTATGTTTTGATCATTGGGAACAAGCACTGCAATTACTCTGGTAGATGTTGTTACGCGTTGAATGTCATTGGTCCCATTTGGCAAAATCAATGCAACTTTCCAAAAAGCGTCCGGTACATTTATTTCTCCATTAGATATGGTGTTGGCCGATCCATTACTACCTGTACCACCAGTACCTACAACTCCGGAAATAATATGTACTTCATTCCCATCTAAAGTTAAGGAACGCAAATAGCTTTCAAGATTGGCCCATGACCTACGGTTATTGTCCGGAGCCTGTGGCGCAATATTGGTCATGTAATAGGTATTCTCGTTTGAATCTTCGCTACCATTACGATCTGCGGATGGGCACAAATGCCCTCTGTCAAAACCAGAATTAGTATAGTCGCTGGTAGTTGCCCTAAAGAATGTACTGGGTAATGTTGTATCAGACTTAAAACAGTTACACCTAGAAGTAGTACCTGTCCATGCCGTACTTAAATGCCAGCTCACCCAATTGGCGGTTCCATTGCTATTATTATATGATAAGCTAAAATCCGGTTTAGATAGAAAATAATTATCAGCTGAAGAAGCTGCATCGGATGGATTACCAAAAGTAAGGTTGCTATCCATAGACGGGTTGTTGCCACCTCCTGATGTATTTACTTCAACTTCAATATTGTCTATATTAATTCTGTTAGACCCTCCAGAAATCTTAAATATGCCATAGCGAACGCTTTGCGTATCATTAACCTCAAACGTAACCGTATTTAAAGTGGTTGAATTGGTGGTGATGGTATCTCCTATATAGTACCAAGTAGCACCATCATCGTAAGAAGCTACCAATCTCCAATTGGATGCTCCGTTACTTCCATATGCTGCATGACGCACAAGAACACTAGTGGCACCGTTTTCCATATTAAAGCTCATAGTCAATTTACCAGTATTCCTAATCCTAACGGACTTTGAACCAAACTTTCGGTCATTGGCCAAAGAGCCCAATAGGGCATCTTCCAAATACCAATCTCCAGATGGGGATAAACTTACACTTCCGGCAGCATAGCTTCCTTTTGCACCAGATTCAAAGGTTTCCGTAAAGCCAACGGTTTTAGCCGTTAGGCTATATGCTTTATGCTTATGCGGTCCTTGATTATCATAATAATAGGTGGGAACACTTAGTTCGCCGTTGATGGTTATTCCTTCTATAGGAATTTCCTCTATTGGTATTTCCTCATATACGGAGCTATCCGTATAATATTCATCGGTAGAACATCCTATCAAGAAAAAGGATAATAGAGCAAAAAAAGAAAGGTAATTTGGGGTAAAGTACTTCATAAGGCTATTACTTTTAGTTTTACAATGTGATATCTTGTAAAGATAATGTAATACTTTACTTACTTATTGTGTAATATATAGAATGCTTCAAAATAATTTGATGATGAAAAAACAATCTAATAAATGATGTGAAGAAAGTTGAACACGTAATTACTCTATAAATGAATCCTCATCGTCATTATGCAATGGAACATGCTTTTGTATAATGTATGGTGTTATCGCCTTTAAGGTTTTTTCACTTATGGGGTGTAACCCAGGTGCTGTAAAAAATTCATATTGCTTTTCGTCGTTTCTAAAGTACCAAACTAGAGGCTGGCCTTTTTCATTGAAAAAATTATAGGCCAAATGTACCTTAACTCTTTTCAAGTTTTTAAATCTATTTTCTTCATAGGGAATAACTTTAGTGCCATATTTAGAGTATGGCCCAACATCACATGCGATTTTAAGATAAGTTGAATCCGCCCAGGTCATACATTCCTTATATATAGCAGCATTAGACTCATTTATACTCCTCTGAGAGATTAAAAAAGATATAGCAACACCAATACTCAAACAGATTAACAAGACCGCAACCCATATTTTCTTTGAACTTTTTTTAGTTGGGTTGATTACTTCTTGCTCAGGAATTCTCCTATTGCTACTCCCGTGTGATTTTATAAACTCCGCATAATTCGCATATCCTAAATATTGACATAAGGGTTCTATGAGTTTTGGTTTTAAATCATCTTGGGGTCCCGTATCTCCTTTTTCTATTTTATTAAAATAGTCCCTTAACGTACGTTCGCTAATGGTATAATTATAATCTTCTTGCAGGACATCCGAGAGATGCCTGGCCAAATGCGTTTTTCTATTGGATCCTATTTCTTTCTCCGCCTGCTTAAAGGCTATCTGTAAAATTTCTAGTGACATAAGGTTGGTTGGTTTGGTGTCTTAAAACTACTAATAATGGAAATTTCATGGAACTTATTTTCCGGAATTTCTTTTCCACGGTCTCTCCATAAATTAAAATTCCTTCTCAGTTACTTTGTCCTCGAAATGATTTCTGCTATGCCTTGCTATCATAGCGTTTCTAGAAAAATCATTTCATAAGAAAATCCCAGAATACAGTCGGCAAAAGACCGATTGAGAAGTAGGTTTCTAGCTGCTGTATTTGGGTTTTCCACTTCTCAAAACCGGGAGACGTCCCTTCATTTTTTCATGCGATACAATCATCGCAAAAAATCACTGAGTATTAACTCGGACGGCCACCGGCATGTCCTGAAATTCCAATAAAATGAAGCGATTAATTTTAGCAATAGCAGTCATAGTTTTTAATACTTTTCTATTCTCGTGTGAAGACCAAACCACTTCGGAAACAGATAATCTATATCATACCCAAGCTACCGAAGGAGATGATGGAAATCCACCGACAAAACCACCACGTGGTTAAATAGTCTTTAATACATTGGGGCCGTACTCATGGAGTGCGGCCTCTTTTATTCAATTTCAAATTTTAATAAAACAGGTAGATGATCTGAAAGTTGACGCGCAATTAATACGTTCTCACAAAACTTTACAAAATCTATAACCCGTCCATCCACTTTTGATATCTGTTTGGAGTAAAATATATTATCTATGGCATGATTCAAATAGCCTTTACCTTTACACTCTTTTTTTAGAGTTGTTTTTGCATTTTTCACGGTTGACTTATAACCCGCTTCCTTTAGCGGAATAAAAACAGTTTCCCTTTCATTTACATTGAAATCTCCAGCCAAAATAACGGGCCCCACTGGTTTTGTTTCTAAAAGGTAGTTGGTAATTGCCGTAATCTCTGCTTCCGGATTCTTATTGTGAGGTCTTGAATGAAAATTAATGACTGAAAGCTTTTGTCCATCAATATAAAAATCAATAAAAAATGGTTCACGGTCAACCAATGAGTCCAATTCAGAAATCAACGCTCCCCTATTCTTAATTTTAATATGCTTTGTTTTCCATATATAGGCGTACCGCTCCGTTACATATTTAGAACTTTTGGTGGGGTTGCTAATCACATAATCCCATTTGGCTCCTTTTCTATTCAGATTATCCGCAAGTTTTGCAACAGCTTGTGGGCCACCGTAACCAGAAACCACTTCTTGGATGGCCACAATATCCGCATCACGAAGAATATCTGCCATTCTATCTAGCTCTTCGCTGTTCTTGGTTTTGCCAAAATCTTGAATGTTCCAAGAGATTAGACTGATTTGTTCTTGGGAGAATAGGCTAATACTTAAAAGAAAAAATAGATATAAAAGGGATGATTTGAACATAAGGTCTGGTATTTAGGAACGAAATTAACACAAATAGATTTTGCTCATTACAGGATCCTGTAAAACAGAAACAAAACCATTAAATACTTTTACCTCTAACAATAACACCCTCGTTCAATAGACCTTAAACAATGAGCTATAAAGAAGCTGTATTAAGAAACCGACAGTTGATTTACAATCTAATTTGTAATTGTTTGAAAATCCTTTCAAGGTTTTTGCACCTACTTTTCAGTAGCAAAAAATTATGTTGCAAAAGTTTTCAGCCAGATTTGAATTACTGTATAGATGGAACAATAAATCAATTACGTTGGGATGTGCAAAATGCAATCTACATAACCATAAGTAATTCTTCTCAAGTTTTCTTTAAATCAGGACAACTACTATTCCAAGTAAAACAAGAACAATCCGAAATACAGCTTACCGCCTATGGGGTTGGAAAAAAAGAGAAGTTACTTACTAAAATAAAAGTAGCAAATCTTCAAAAAGACGATTTCTCCAACATTAAGATACAGAAGAAAGATGTTGAGTTAGAGAGTAAAAAAATCGAGAAGAGACTAAAAAAACACCCCAGCCCAATATATACTCTCAATAGAAAACCAATTAGTCCATTTAACCAAGTGGACATACAACTAGAAAACTCAATTTACTTAAATAATACATCCTCCAAAATAAGCCAGATATCCACATTTAAAGATCTTGAAAAACTAAAGGCATTATTAGAAAAAGACTCTTACTAAATCAACCTAAAAAAACCAATTATGAAAAGAGAATATTACACAAGTCCCAAACCAGGTTTAATAATGCGACTATTATGGAAAGCCGCAGGTTCTGACGGATATATTTTAAGAAGAAGTACCTACTCTGATCAAGTCAAATACGCTTGTTTAGGTGGTATTGTTGTTGCCACCGGTTTTATGGCCGCTGTTGCAGGTGGCTACGCCATATATACCATTTTTGAGCCTAAAGGCTCGGCTCTTGATGGTGTAATTCACACTCAAACGGCAGTCATGGCTAGTATATTTGGAGTAATCTGGGGGCTAATTATTTTTAACATAGATAGGTTTATTGTGGCTGCCACGGGTAAAGGAGATGGAACTGAAGCAATTACCAAAGCTGAGTTTATAAACTCTGTTCCAAGGATTATTATGGGGCTTGTCATCGCCATAACCATTTCAAAACCAATGGAAATTAGAATGTTTAAATCGGAAATAGATGCCGAGTTGCATCAAGAGCAACTAAAAAAACGTAAGGAATATGAAATTGCCACTAAAGCTAATTATGTTTCGAGATTCGAAGTTATCGATAAAGATTTACAAAAAATTGAAAATGAGCGGAATAAGGTTTTAAATAGAGTTACTGAAATTGAAAAACAATATACAGAGGAGGTTAGAATTGTTAGACCTGGACCAAAAGCAGCTGCACTTAAAAGTCTCATGAATTCTTTGGGCGAAAAATTAAACTCTTTTGATGAAGATAACAAAGCAGAGCTTGAACGATTAAATAATGAAAAGATAAAACTAACTAAAGAATTAGACGAAGAGCTTGCTAAAAATGAGGAGGTTGCGAATGGCTTAGACGGACTATTGGAGCGCATAAAACTGGCCCATGAAATAGCAGGTATATGGATTACCCTTTTCATAACCTTACTATTTGTCGTAATTGAACTAACTCCTATTTTCTTTAAAATGATGTTGATTAAAAGTCCCTATGATTTTATGGGAGATAACATTCAAGAACTTTTGAAGGCAGAAGATGGGATTCAAATTAAATATGATTATTACAAAGACAAAGAAGGACAGGAACGAGATTTGATAATCAGCCATCAGGCACAGCGAAAAATTGATGAAAAAATTGCATTAATGAAAGCCCAAACAGAATTGAGTGATTATGTCATTGAACGCTGGAAAGAGAAAGAAAAAAAGAAAATTGATGAAAATATAGAAAACTATATATCTCAAATATAAATGTCACGCACAAGCAAATACAATATATTTTGGAAATTAGCTGGGGAAGATGAACAAATCTTAGCAAACTCCGAAACAAGTTTGCAAAGACGCTTTGCCTTAAGTGGTCTCATAATTGTCTTGTTATTCGCTACAGCTGTAGTTTCCTATCATCATACTTTTAATCAAATCTTCAATATCCCAAATTTATCTTGGGTTTGGAGTCTCCTATTTTCATTGATGATTTTTAATATCTACAAACTGAATTTGATAACGATATCTGCCAACCCTAATAAAAGAGCAATCGGATACCTGATTTCCTTAGTATTCCGAATAGGTATAATGATACTCTTGGGGCTAACGATAATAAAACCCATAGAAACCTTATTTTTAAAAAATACCCTTGCTATAGAATTGGCGCATGTAAAACATGAAGAAATAAAGCAAGCAACAGCCAAAACAGCTGCTCATTTTGATGCTGCAATTGCTTTAAACGATAGGGAATTAAATAGAATTAATCAGCAATTAATTGATGGTAGAATACAAATCAGTCCAGATAAAATTGAGCAATTAAAATCAAAAAAACTAAAATTAATAAGCGATAAAAAAGCACTCATTGAAGATACCGAAAAGCGAATTGATGCATCGCCACATTACGTGAGGGGGTTAATACACTTAAATTATAAACATCCTTGGATTTGGTTCATTTCTGCAAGTTTTCTCTTTCTGTTTCTACTCCCTTTATTTCTAAAATATTTCATATCCAGATCCACTTCTTATGACCAAATAAGGTCAGAATTAAACCGTAATATCATTTTGGATGAATATGAGAACCTAAAGCAATTGTATCCATTATTATTAAAAAAAAATATAGGGCGAATAATAGAATTGGAAGAACACTATGAAGATCCCCCATTTAACCTGATTCCAAAAAAAATTACGCGTAAAACCGGAACCGAATACGATTTTTTAGAATATCTAAATGGGCTATAAAAAAATAACATTTTCTAGTGCTATAGAAAAAAGGACCTATGTTCAGGGAGAATTTATGGGCAAATATTACGGCACTGTAAATGATAAGCTACTCCTTTCCAAAACTGAACTCTATGACATTCATATCTACCAAGGGGAAATCAGTAATCTAAAAAATGATAAGGAACACCCAGATATAGTTAATGAAACCATCTTTAATGCGATTAAATCAGAAACACAATTAACTCAGAAAAGCTTTGAAAACATCCTAGTTAACCTGAATACTTCCATTGAAGATTATGATAGTATTAGAATAGCTATAAAAGAACCCAAATTAGAAGCTGTTCAAATATATGATGTTGTAAAAGATGGCAATAGTACATTTGGTACGCTTACATGTTTGGTTACGGGCTATCTTCTAGAAATTCAAACTAAAGACGACATTATGGAAATAGAAACTTGCTCAAATTGCGAGCAGGTTTATGAAGAATGTACATGTAACAACATTTCCGTACCTAAAACCGAAATTAACGAGAGAGACATTAATGAAAAGGGTATTATAACCACTTTTGGGAGCAATTTTACCGATACTTTTAGTGCTAGAAACAGAGGCTTGCTTAAAGATGATATTGTTACCACAACGCCCGGTTGTCTCGGAATATTAGGATTAATACTTGGTCTCTTTTTCTTGTTTTCATTAGGGTTGCCCGGAATATTAATTGGACTCTTTCTAACCTTTCTTTATATCAGCGGTACGTTTAGGGGCATTCTTCCGAGCATACCTCTTCATTGGAAACAACTTTTTTATGTTTTTGGGGGAATACTACTAATTGGCCTCTTTCTAAATTTTATAAATCGGCCTGGTGCATATAATCCCTGGCGAGAATCTAAATATAAAACTACAGAAACTATAAGCGAAGACCAACCTACAAAACCATATCAAAAAATCAACCCTAATAACAATTTAGGAAGTCAAAATAACAACCAAAGCACCGCCAATTACAAAACTGATAATCTTAATTCTGACAGTCTTAATTATTCTGATACTAGTGAAGGTAACATAATACAAGGGAAAACTGAAGATTATCCTTTGAAACAAATTATTACCCTATACAAAGACACACTTGAGAGTTTTAACGCTCAATACATTCAGGCAGACAGTTTATCCTCGCTCACCACTAATAGATCTACTAACTTAAGACCTGATTCCACGTTGACAAACTATAAACTTAAACCTAATAAACAGGATTATCCTTTCAAAACCAATCAACGAAATACATTAGGACAAAAGAATGAGCAGCCATTAATACATAATTTAAAACAAGAAGAAAATCCTAAAAATGTAACGGCGAATCGCAATGAAACCTTAGTAGTATTGGATACAACTACTCAAAGTAAATTGCAAGAAACTAGGGAAAGGGCCATGAGAGTACCTCAAATAATGTCCAGTATTATATTTCACGAAGGTGATATATATGTTTGTAAAGAAGATAAGAGTAAACGCTATCATTTATCCCAAAATTGTAAAGCACTCGAAAACTGTACTAGTAATATTTACCAAATAAATATACCAACAGCAGAAAGAGAGGGCCGGAGCTTATGTGAGCTGGAGAAATAAAACAAATAGCAGTAATGAAAAAGACCATCAAAATAATTCTATCCATACTATTCTTTCTGTGCCTACTAAACATGCCCTACGGTTACTATCAATTAGTACGTTTTCTGGCTTTAGTAGGTTTTGGATTTTTAGCTTTCAAGGCTAATGAAGAAGATAAACGCCAACAGGTATTTATTTATATAGCCCTTGCCCTACTCTTTCAGCCTTTTTACAAAATCGCTTTAGGTAGGGAAATTTGGAATGTAGTTGATGTGGTGGTAGGTATAGGATTAATAGCATCAATGTTTATTACAGAACGAGATAATTTTAAAATAAGAACTAAAGATTAGATGATACGTTGTTTGGTGTCCCAACAACAGGTTGCTAAAATATGCCGGTGCCATACCCTTTGCAACGAAAATTGACAAAGACATATAATAGACCAAACATTATTGTAAGAAAATTAGCAAATGTCTAAATTGCCTATTACAAACAAATGAGATCTTACCAATCTTTTAACGTTTAAACTAAAACCAAAATGCCAGATTGTATAGAATGTGGTGCCTACACCAAATTTAATAATGGTCTATGCACCGAATGTTATCAAACCAAAAATGGAAATCCATGGGTTTCTGGAGTTATTAAAGGAAGAATTGCTGAAACAATTATTGAACAACTTTTTATTTCTTTAGAATTTCAAGTTTTTAAATATGGAATGGAAAACTCCATTCCCGGTATAACAGACTTACTCAAAGGTGTACGCGGTGATGTTGTTAAAAACATACGTCAAATGCCCGATTTTGTAGTTTTCAAAAATAAACAAGCCCATTTTATTGAGGTAAAATACCGTAAGAGCGGTAAATTATCTATAACTGATATTGAAAAATATGGCACATATCCTTTTAAAAATGCCTTGTTTGTATTAGTTACGCCTAAACACATTAAGTGTATATCTTATGCTGAATTAAAAGCGAATAAGGAAATAACAGAAAAATGTAGGAACTGGTTAGGTGATCGAAAAGAGTTTGAAACGGACAAAGACCTAATCAAAGAATATTGTAAGTATGCCACCAAGTTTTTTGAAAATGTAGATTGATTGTTCACTAACAATTATCGTAGACATTAAAAAAAACGTAATCTAATACAGTTGAATCAATTGATAATCCATTTTAAAGCAATTAATAAACTTATATTAGCCATGGTTCTTCTTCTAGTACTAAAATCTGGAAATTGTAGAAATTCTCACTTTACTTTTAAGCTGAAATGACAACCAATAACCCAAACCAAAACCCAGAACAAATAGCTCGCGATAAAATTGACGATATGCTTCGTCTTGCCAATTGGGTTGTACAATCTAAGAGTAAGGTTGATTTGTCTGCAAATAAAGGAGTAGCGGTACGTGAGTACCAAACTGATGTTGGACCTGCCGATTATGTGCTGTTTGTAGACCGAAAACCAGTCGGAATTATAGAAGCGAAACGTGAAGACGAAGGTCATAGGCTTACCGTTGTTGAGGAGCAATCAGCCAACTACGCAAATGCTAAACTTAAATATTTAAATAACGACCCTTTGCCTTTCGTTTATGAAAGCACAGGTACTATAACACGTTTTACAGATTATAGAGACCCAAAACCTAGAGGAAGAAATGTTTTTAGTTTTCATAAACCTGAAACCATTGCGGATTGGTTAAAAAAAGGGCAATCGCTACGAAAAAGATTATTATCAATGCCTGCACTTGATGAAACAGGATTGCGTCCTGCTCAAATAGTTGCAGTTAATAATTTGGAGCATTCTTTTAAAAAAAACAGACCAAAAGCCTTAATTCAAATGGCAACTGGTGCTGGAAAAACATTCACGGCAGCAACATTTGTGTATCGTTTGCTAAAACACGCAAATGCAAAACGTATTTTGTTTTTGGTGGACACCAAAAACTTGGGCGAACAAGCGGAACAGGAATTTATGACCTTTCAGCCTAATGACGATAACCGAAAATTCACAGAGTTGTACAATGTGCAGCGTTTATCTTCAAGTTATATTGCTTCAGATAGTCAAGTGTGTATATCTACTATACAACGTTTGTATTCTATTCTAAAGGGCGAAGAATTAGATGAAAGTGCTGAACTCGATAATCCAAACGAAAATTCTTGGTTACAGAACAAAATGGCTAAAAACAAAGCTGTTCCTGTGGAGTACACACCAAAAGTACCCATTGAACAATTTGATTTTATTGTTATTGACGAAGCGCACCGTTCCATTTATAATTTATGGAAACAAGTATTAGATTATTTTGATGCTTTTTTAATTGGCTTAACTGCAACACCTGATAAAAGAACCTTCGGTTTTTTTAATGAAAATGTAGTTAGCCAATATACTTATGAAGAATCGGTAACTGATGGTGTAAATGTTCCTTATGATGTTTACACGATTGAAACGGAGATTTCTCAAAAAGGAGAAACCATAAAAGCAGGTTGGTTTGTTGACAGACGAGATAAACTAACTCGTAAAAAACGTTGGCAACAAGAAGATGAAGACACCGAATATAAACGCAACGATTTAGATAAAAAAGTTGTAAATCCTAGCCAAATAAGAAACATCATTCGTGAATATAAAAAGGCATTAAAAACAGCTATTTATCCAAATCGTATTGACGAAAATGGAGATTATGAAGTTCCAAAAACATTAATCTTTGCAAAAACGGATAGTCACGCAGACGATATTATAAAAATAATTCGTGAAGAATTTGACGAAGGAAATGACTTTTGTAAAAAAGTGACTTACAAAATTGAAGAAGACCCTAAATCCGTATTGAATCGTTTTAGAAATTCTTATTATCCAAGAATTGCAGTTACCGTTGATATGATTGCCACGGGAACAGATGTAAAACCTTTGGAAGTTTTGTTGTTTATGAGAGATGTAAAAAGCATCAACTATTTCGAGCAGATGAAAGGTCGTGGAACACGAACTATCAATAGTGATTCTTTACAACTTGTTACCAAAACGGCTAACAGTAAAACCCATTTTGTCATTGTAGATGCTGTGGGTGCAACCAAATCTAAAAAAACAGACAGTAGACCTTTAGAACGCAAACCTTCAGTACCAATGAAAGATTTATTGGGAGCAGTAACAATGGGCGTTGCAGATGAAGATTTGTTTTTGTCTTTAGCAAACCGATTAATTCGTTTAGAAAAGCAAATTACAGAAAAAGAAAAAGACAGATTATTGGAGTTTTCTGGCGGCAAAAACTTAAAACAAATTACCAAAGAACTAATTACTGCTTTTGACCAAGATGAAATTGAAACCAAAGCACAGCAAGAACTAGACAAAATTCCTGTGCAAGACCAAACACCTGCTTTACTAGAAGAAGCTAAAAAGGAAGCACAAGAACAATTGATTTTAGAAGCTAGCAAAACCTTTAATGGAGAATTTAATGACTATCTGGACAACGTACGTAAACAACACGAACAAATTATTGATAGCGTAAACATAGATACGGTTACAAAAAGCGAATGGGAAACCACTTCTGTAGATCAAGCAACAGAAATTGTAAAAGACTTTACCGAATATTTAGAAGCCAACAAAGACGAAATTAAAGCCTTAAGCATCTTTTACAACCAACCTTATAACCGTAGAGAGATTACGTTTAAAATGATAAAAGACGTGATGGAGAAACTACAATTAGAAAAACCATTATTAGCACCTGAATCTATTTGGAATGCGTATGCAACTTTAGAAGACGTAAAAAGTAAACAACCTAAAGACGAATTAACCGCTTTGGTATCTTTATTAAGAAGAGCTTGTGGAATAGATAGCGAATTAAAAGCCTACGACAGCACCATTGAAGCCAACTTTAATAAATGGATATTTAAACAGCACACAGGGCAACACAACCGCTTTACACCAGAACAATTAGACTGGTTACGAATGATAAAAGACCATGTAGTGAGCAGTTATCATATAGAAATAGACGATTTAGATTACACACCTTTTGATGCTAAAGGCGGAAAAGGAAAAATGCACCAATTATTTGGCAACCAAATGAATGAAATTATTAATGAACTCAATGAAGTACTAGCAGCATAATGAAAGAAGATTGGATTGAATGTACTTTAGATAAACTAATTGACGATGACGGATTATTTAAAGATGGTGATTGGGTTGAGAAGAAAGACCAAGACCCAAATGGTCAAGTTAGATTAATACAACTCGCAGATATTGGAGATGGAAATTTTAGAGACAAGTCAGCTAAGTACTTGAATTTACAAAGGGCAAAAGAAATGAATTGTTCCTTTTTAAAACAAGGAGATATATTAATTGCAAGAATGCCTGAACCACTCGGTAGATGTACTTTTTTTCCTTTTGATGAAGATGAAAAATTTATAACCGCTGTTGATGTAGCGATTTTAAGACCAAAAAATGAATCTGTTTATAATAATTTTCTTTTACATCAGATAAATAGTCCAAGTATTAGAAATAATATAGATAAATTAAAAAGTGGCACTACTAGGAAACGTATATCAAGAAAAAACCTAAATAAAATAGATTTTAGGTTTCCTTCTCTTATCGAACAAAAAGCCGTTGTCAAAAAAATAGAAGAACTCTTTAGCAGTTTAGATAGCGGTATTGCCGACCTAAAAAAAGCACAAGACCAATTGGTCATTTATAGACAAGCGGTTTTAAAAAAGGCTTTTGAGGGAGAACTTACTAATAAAAAACAAAAAAACAAGAGTCTTCCTGATGGTTGGCGAACAGAAACCGTAAGAGAAGTATGTGAAAATATCAAAGTAGGTATAGTCATTAAACCAACCAATTTCTACTACAAGGGTAAAGATGGAATTAAGGCATTTCGCTCTGCGAATGTTCGCGAGTTTAAAGTGAATGATTCAAATTGGGTATACTTTTCAAAAGAAGGAAATGAAATTAATAAAAGAACGCAAGTTCATACAGGTGATGTTTTATTAGTTCGTTCTGGATACCCAGGAACATCTTGTGTTGTTACTGAAAAGTTTAATAATTCAAATGCTATTGATGTTTTGATTGCTACACCAAATCAAGAAAAGGTCTTGCCTAACTTTTTATGCACATTTAATAACTCGCCATTAGCAAAAGGATTATTTAATAAAGCATCACGAGGTGTAGCTCAAAAACATTTAAATGTTGGTGTATATGGCAAACTACTTATTTCGTATCCAAACATCGAAGAACAACTCAAAATTTTGAAAGAAATTGAAAGTCGTTTATCGGTTTGTGATACCGTAGAAAAAGATATTGCAGACAGTTTAGAAAAAGCCCAAGCCTTACGCCAAAGTATTCTTAAAAAAGCTTTTGAGGGAACATTGTTAAGAGAAGCAGAAATTGCTAAATGTAAAGCAGATAAGTATTATGAGCCTGCTAGAGTTTTGTTGGAGAGGATTAAAAAGGAGAAGAAGAAATAAAATAAGGAGTATATAAAATGGACATATCACCAGACAAGCAAAATATAGATAGAGTATTTTCAAACACCACTTACTATATAGATTTCTACCAAAGAGATTATAAATGGACAGAACCACCAGTTAAAAGATTGTTAGATGACATCTTTTATCAGTTTAACAATAACTATGAAGAATTCAAAAGTCTAGATGCCAATAAGGAAAATGTAATGTCTAAATATAATTGGTACTATCTCAATACATACGTTACCAATATTGTTGATGGTAAAGTATATGTTGTTGATGGTCAGCAACGACTTACCACTTTGACTATTATTTTAATTGTATTATTACACAAATCCAAAGAGTTTGGTTGTACAGAACCATTTACCAGATGGATTGAGAGCAAAGTTGCAGGTTATAGTGGTGGAGATTATTCTTTTTGGATGCGACACGAAAAAGCATTAAATGTATTTGAGGGTTTAACCAAAGGTGTTGAAGATTTAAAATCTATAGATACATCATCTGGAGTAACTTCTAAAAATATAGTTGATAATTATATAATTATTAATAACTACATAAAACAGCAGATAACCTCTAAACATTCTTTTGAAACCTTTACCTATTACTTTTTGTACAGATTAGTACTAATCAACTTAACAGTAGAGCAAACTGAAGTACCAATGGTTTTCGAAGTTATTAATGATAGAGGTGTAAAATTAAAGCCGTATGAAATTTTAAAAGGAAAGTTGCTAGGCCAAGTTGATAAAGATGAATTAAACCAATTAAAGATAAATGACATTTGGGAAAATCAAATCAAAAAAATTAATAGTTATCATGACGATGAAATAGATGATTTTTTTACTTTCTACTTAAAAGCAAAATTTTCCAAAACTAGAGCAGAAGCCAATAGGTTTGATAATGATTACCACAGAACACTATTTTCAGAATTCGTTAAAGAACATTTAGATTTAGATCATAATACAGCCAACGTTAAAAACTTCTTGTTAAATGATTTTAAATATTATACCAATTTATATGAGAAACTCTTGAAATATAGTTTTGAAAATGATGAGCACAGGGAAATATTTTATAATGCATTATTAGATAGAAACACCCAATACATGCTCATTATCTCTGCTTGTAAACTTAATGATTCGGATGAAAAGAGAAAGATAGATTCAATTGCTTACGAGTTAGATAGAATTTACAATCTCTTACTTCTTCAACAAGGATATGACTCAAATTTGTTCGCAACCAATGTCTATAAATTAAATGCAGAGATTAAAGATATGCCTGTAGAAAGTCACAGAGAAATTTTTGATAAATATTTATTAGAAATGCTATCAGCATCAAGAGGTTCAACGATTACCAACACACTCTCGTATTCTTATTTTAAAGATGCAGGTATTTCTTTAGATATAAGGTTTAAACGCTATTTCTTTGCTAGAATAGAACGTTTCATTGCAGATAATACAAATTTGGAATTAAAGCGAAATATGTATGATTTGATAAGAAATACTGGTTCGAAGAATGGTTTTCATATAGAGCATATTGTTTCAGATAATGATGAAAATTACGAACTATTTGATAACGATGATGAAGTTTTTCACAGGGAGAGAAATAGATTAGGAGGTTTATTACTTCTAAAGGGTAGAGATAATCAAAGTAGTAATAACGAAAAATATGAGCAAAAATTAAAATCTTACAGTAACACACTATATTGGAATGAGACATTACGAGAAGATACTTATAAATCTAAATTAGATTTTAAGGATATGATGAAAAAGCATAGTCTAGACTTTAGACATATGGATAAATTTGGTCCAGAAGAATTAGAAGAAAGACACAAACTATTGTACAAAATCACTAAAATTATTTGGAAATAAGTAAATGACGGACTCAAGTATAATATCAAAAATATGGAACCTTGCCAACGTACTTCGTGACGATGGTGTAGGTTATGGAGATTATTTAGAACAAATTACCTATTTGCTATTCTTAAAAATGGCAGATGAACTAAACAAACCACCTTATAATAAAGGGTTGGTTTTCCCAAAGCTAAAAGATGTAGAAGGCAATGAAGTTGCAGATGCAGAAGTCGCCAATTGGGAAACCTTATCTAGCAAACGGGGTGCAGAATTAGAATCGTTTTACAGTCAATTATTGCGCACACTTTCCACAGAAAAAGGAACGCTTGGACAAATTTTTACAAAGAGTCAGAATAAAATTCAAGACCCTGCAAAATTGCTCAAAGTCATCAATCTTATTGACATAGAAGATTGGTCACTAATGGGAGCAGATATAAAAGGTAAAATCTATGAAGGTCTTTTAGAGAAAAACGCAGAAGACACCAAAAGTGGTGCAGGGCAATATTTTACCCCTAGAGCTTTAATTAAAACAATGGTAGCTTGTGTAAAGCCAAAACCAATGAAAACCATTGTAGACCCAGCGTGTGGTACCGGTGGTTTCTTTTTAGCAGCTTACGATTGGATTGTAGATAACAACAAACTAGACCGAGAAGAAAAAGAATTTTTGAAGAACAAAACTTTCTTTGGAAACGAAATTGTTGCCAATACACGTAGGATGTGCTTAATGAATATGTATTTGCACAACATTGGAGAAATAGATGGAGAATCGTTTATAAACCCAAATGATGCTTTGATAGCAGATGATGGCGAACGTTATGATTATGTGTTGGCAAATCCGCCTTTTGGTAAAAAAAGCAGTATGACGTTTACCAACGAACAAGGTGAAATTGTAAAAGAAGATTTAAGCTACAATCGTCAAGATTTTTGGGAAACAACTTCTAACAAACAATTAAACTTCTTGCAACATATAAAAACACAGCTTAAGATAAATGGAGAGGCAGCTGTTGTCCTTCCAGACAATGTTTTATTTGAAGGTGGCGCAGGTGAAGAGGTTAGAAAACAACTTTTAAAAACCACTGAACTACATACAATTCTAAGATTACCAACAGGAATTTTTTATGCTCAAGGAGTAAAAGCGAATGTGCTGTTTTTTAACAACAAACCTGCAAGTAAAGAAGCTTGGACAAAGGAAATTTGGTTTTATGATTATAGAACCAATGTGCATCATACACCAAAGAAAAGCCCAATGCGACAAGAACATTTGTCTAAATTTATAGAACTCTATAATGGGAGTAATATTAGCAAACGAAAAGAAACTTGGAACGAGGAAAATGAAGATGGTAGATGGCGTAAATACACGTATGATGAAATCATTGCACGAGACAAAACCAGTTTGGATATTTTTTGGTTAAAAGACAAAAGCCTAACAGATTTAGATAATCTGCCAGACCCAGATATTTTGGCTTCTGAAATTATAGAGAATATAGAATCTGGTTTAAACAGTTTTAAAGAAATAATGGAAACAATAAATGGAGAAATGGAATAGTCCATCGTTATAGAAAATAATATCATTAAAAAAGCCGACTTAATCGAGACTAAGCCGGCTTTTCTACTAAACGTCCCTTGTTTTAAGGTGCCCAATTAAAAGTCACATAAGAGACCTTAGCATGTGAATTAGTCCTAAAGATATAGGTTGAAAAATAACCTCTGATAGTTCTATCTGAAGTTTCCATTCTTATCCCATAGGCACAGTCTATATCAGCTCCAACAGCTGCCATATCCACAGATGTCAACAAACTACCATGTCCAGGGTTGGTGGCCCCAACAATTCCATTGGTGTCCAAGGGAGTACCATCATCATATGTATGAACCGCAGGCGTAATACCTTTACCACCCGAGGCGAGATTCCCACCGAAAAGCAATAAAGAATAGGCATTGAAATGTGCGTCCTTGAAATTACCATAAACATACACTTTTTCCGTTCCTTTATATTTTCCACATTTTTTAATGTCACCGGCTTCGTTTTTAACGGTAACTCCTTGTTGTGGTATGGTAGCCCCTACAAATTCAAAATGCTCTGGTCTCTGATTATCCAAAAACACGGTAACCTGACATGATGCTCCTACCATGGGTGCTTTTGAGGTGCCTGCAAGTTCTATTCGTAAGATATGCTGCCCTGTTCTTGTACCACTACTCCAATTGGCTAAAGGCGTATCACTATAGTTTCCTAAATCCGTATTGTAATTGTTTACAGAGAACCATCCATCTGCATCTGGTGTTCTTTCCGCTACCGTTAAGAAACCTGTTCTATACTTCCTTTTGGTCAATACCGTATTCCAGGTGGCTCCGTTATCATCACTAAAGCGCATACGATAATACACAGCAGCCGAATTATTTATACTGCCCCAAATGGCTATAGTGGCGCCAAAAGGACGGTCAAATATAGTTGGTGAAAAGGTGGTATCATCAATAACCTTACGTGCATACCCTTGACTATTAATATCTTCAACCAACACTTTATTTACATGTTGAATCTCACATTTACCATTCACACTTCCATACGGTCTAACCTGTATACGACACTCTTTAACATTACCCCAAGACGGTCTATACGTATGACTTGTGGGAGCAATCTCCCAACTTAAAATAGCACGAACCCTAATGATGTTTTCCTCTTTACAGCGTTTTAATTTTTTGGACATATCATGCACCCGAAGATTAACCGCATACATTAATGGATTTATATCTCTTGGTATGTCGTGCACCTTGAAATATTTCGTTCCCTCATGCTGATAGCCTAAACCATCTCCCCAATTCACGTAAAACGCAACATACTCTTCACTGCCCGTTGCACATAAATTCCCTTTATAGCCATTTTGCTTTTTAATGGCAACCGTAGCTTCTAGCGTGTCTCTTTCTGGGTATAGCCCTACACAAGTTAACTCCTCATAATTGGTGTTATAATTAAAAGGCTTTACGGGAAGCAACCATTTTGGGTCTATTAATTTTGGCTTGAACTTTTCTAAAATTTCAGGAGGCAGCTTATAGATTTGTTCCACTGCGGATTGAAAATTATCCTTATCCGCCATTGCGGCATAAAAATTAGGGTTTTTAAGGATGTTATCCTTAAAATCAACACGCTCCTTTTCAAGTCCCTTCTTATTATAGTCCAGTGAACTTTGTAACGACTCTATTAGGTCTTTTTTCGAGACCTGAAGATCACTATAGGATTTTACTAAGCTTATATCACTAAATTTATCCGTAAGTAAATCCCAAGATTTCTTGATAGGATCAACCTGAACCCAAGCATCCTTTATATTTCCCCAAGTAGGGATATAATTGGGACCTATTGACGGTGTATTCCAACTTAAAATGGCCCTTACCTTAACCAGATATGGTGTTTTACAGCTCTTCTTTTGAAAATCAACAAACTGTTTTACCGCATAGCATAAAGGCCCCTTACGAACCGCTCCTAAATTATGAGTCTTTACGGACACAGCAGGGCCTACAGACTGGAAGCCGGAGCCATAGTCAACATAAAAAGAAACATATTCTTTGCTACCATTGGAACAAAGGCTACCTCCAAAACCATATGGTAGTTTTACCTTAAAAATGGCCTCTAATTCATCTGTTTCAGGATATAGTCCTATACATTCTAATTCTTCATACTTTGTATCTCCCTTCTTTGGTATTATAATAGGAGGAGCTTTGGGTAGTTTTAATTTTTCAAATGCCCCAAAATAGTTCGGGTTTATATTAACCACCGACTTGAATTGAAATCTTGTGAAATCATAAGAAACTGCTTCAATTGAAGTTTCTGGAAGCTTGATTTCTATTTCATCCAACGCCCCACTATCCGTAAAAATGTTTGACTCATGAACATACATGAGTTCTCCTTTCTTGTTTAAAACTTGCAGATGGGCACTTTCAATTTTCGCATCCTTTTTTTCTGTTACAACTTCTATCTTAAACCGACCGTCCTTATCGGTTCTATTCGATTTAACCATACTGAATTTAAGTAAATTTGCATCTACCAGTTCTACGGTCAACCCATCTAATGAGCACCCCTCTTTTTCGCAGGTTACTCTACCATAAAGCATTTGCCTTGACAATGATTCTTTCATTACATTTTCATTTTATAGATTATTAATTATTCTAGCACAAAGGAACTTTTGAGTCTAATGCTTTTTGCTTTTCTCAAAAGTTACGAGAGGGAATAATCGGGAGAAAGAAATGTTCAAGTATTAGAGTGTGTACTTGTTTTATAAAGAAGAAGGTTGGTCACGCTATTACTAATACGAATATTAGAGATTAACATGCCCAAATTTATACTTAGAAAACCGTGATAATAAGTTAATATGTATACACTGCAATTATCTTTGTACGAATAGTACTATCCTAATTACATTTGATTATTTTGATTAAGAGCGAAGTATTTCATGTAGGATACAACTATTGTATTAACAAACTTTGAATATCAGTCTATATTTCCCCTCTTTGCAAAAACTATAAATATTTGTAAAAAGTCCTAAAAAAAATTAGTTTAATCATAGTACACAGCATAATATAAAGGTTTAAGACGAATAGCGTCCCCCCCCTAAATACGGGCGTTTCTACAAAACTCATAGATGTAAATAGTGTTCATTCAATACTAAACACCAAGTTAAAATTAAAAGCCTTCCCAATAATTTTAGGGCCTTAATTATGAAACTAACTAAACTACCTTATTAATTTCCGATGTTTTGTGTAATGGTGGCTTCAACACCATCTATATATTCCTGTGCTATGGGCCAGTATTCATCTTATAATAAATTTCTTTACTACAGGTTAACGAGATAAAGTTCTTTATAGTCCTAGATTGAGAAACCTTTCCCACAATACAATGAGTGGTAAACTTTTCAATCCATACAAGAAGACAATCCAACCATACAAATTTGGACCTTTTCAATCAAGAAATTCTTTAAATTTCTATATAAACAATTGAAATATAGCGTTATGGAAACAAAAAATTAAAGAACAAAAGCTTGTCCCCATTGAACCTGTTCCAGAAATGGAGCGTATTCAGTAAATTGATAATCTATCGTTTAAGTTCGTAAACGAAGACAACCAAATTGAAACACAGAACATCAAAGACTTTAATGCAGAAAACGAGCGGTTTTTTAACCTTGAAGAAGACCTAGAGCATCTTGAACTCATAGAAACTTCCAAGTGGAAAACTGAAAAAAAATCCATATTCAAATTTTTCTCTTTACCATCACAAGTCCTTTGGGACGAATTTCAAACTGATATTCGCAGTCAGTCTAACCGTAATACCTGTTCCGCTTTCGCCATGGTTGCGGCAATAGAAGCTCGTTATAAACGTGACTATGGTCTGGACCTAGATTTATCCGAACAGTTTTTTTGGCATTGTTATAAATCTACCGGCATTACATTTCCTAAAAAATATAAGTATGAAAACCAATCTTCTTTTTGGGGAGGAGGCAATTCACAGGGAATTAAGCAAACCGTTAATTTCTCCATTCCTTTAGAAGAGCATTGCCCCTACCTATCCGGAAATTCAATGACGGCGCTTAAAAATCAAATTCCTGCCGCCGGAAATCTTCAGTGGAAAAGTGATCCCGCACTAAATACGGTAACACAAGATGAAGTAGATGCTTTTGAGTACTCTCCTCTTTACATTCCCCATAGCGCTAGACAAAATGCCAAGTACGGAGTAAAATCCTATCAGCTTTTTTCTCCTAACGAAATACGAGATACATCCAATCTTGAAAAACTATTGGCATGGGGTAATGAAGTAATTGTGGATGCCAATCTAAAATGGAAGACCAATTCAAATACTGGAGTTAGAGAATATGATGCCACATCATCTGGCGGATATCACGCTTTTTTAGTTGTTGGCTATGACCGTAATCAACAAGTTTTCTATATCAAAAATTCATGGAACGAACCAGGGCTTATACGAGTAAGTTATGAGTTTGCCGAAAATTGTTTTAGCCATGGTTCTATCGTAACCAGTGTAACGGACCCTAAAAAACCAACCTTAAAAAATAGGGCTATCGGAAAATGGAACATGAACCATGACGGCTGGAAAGGAAGTTTAACCATTAGGCGTTTCTCAAAAGAAAACAACCAAATTACCCGTCTGGGGCATTATAAAGCTTCTGATGGTTCCATAAAGGCTATTAATGGTAATTATATTCATGACGGTAGAGGAATCCAATTCTATATGACCAATGATGAAAACACAGACCCAACATTAGAAACAGGACAACAGTTTACCATAGACGTTTATAGTTGGGATGTTACGAAGGCCGCCGGAAATACAATTTGGAAGAATACTGATTATGGAGTCTACCTAAGCCGCACTAACTTTAATAGCAGGTACGGAAAGGATTATTTACCCACAAAATGGAAAGGAACGTGGGATATGAACCACGATGGATGGAAAGGGGTCTTAACTGTCTCCAAAATCACATCAATACCTCTTTTAGGTTGGCTGGTCCATTCTGAATACAAAACATCAAACGGAGCTACTATTCCAGTCAAAGGTCTATTAACCAAACAAGACTCTCACGTTCTACGGATGAATATTAAGTTTTCTGAAGCAAATATGCAACCTTTTATTCTTCACTTTCACACGTGGAGTTCAGATTTGGCAAGCGGCTATACTTTATGGAATGGAAAACGTTTTGGTGCTGTAGCTGTAAAACGATAATTTCTAAATTTCAACTATTGGACGACAGAATGTAAAATGTCTAGTGTGCGTTTTCGCAATTTCAATAGTTCAAAACTTTTTTTAACGGAAGTCAAAGAGAGCAGTTTTAATATTATATATCTAATAAAAAGAGCAACAGTTTCCTGTTGCTCTTTTAACTACTTAACTAACTAAATCATGGGAATAGTTTATCACCTATAAACAACAATTTTTTTTTTAAAATCAATTGCGGGTCTTTAATAATTCATCTATCTCATATTCAATACCATTTTTAATTACGGTTGTTACGTTCCAAGCTTCTTTGATATTGTAAAGAGGGTCTCCGTCTACAATCACCAAATCAGCCAGTTTCCCAGCTTGAATACTTCCCAAATCTTTTTCCACACCTACGGCTTCAGCTGACTTAATTGTTGCTGCTTGTAAAGCTTGAAAAGGTGAAAGTCCGGCTTCTACAAATAGCTGCATTTCCATATGTAAGCTAGTTCCATAAGGAATAAAAGGGGAATCAGTACCTGCAGTCATGCGCCCACCCGCCTCAATAATTGCTACCATGGTCTCATAAATATCCTCGAAATTAGAACCATAACTTGGTCGCATAGCCTTAATACGTGGCATAGCAGATGCCAAATCAGCTACATAACTAGCAGAGTAGAGTGCATTGAGTTGTTTGTTTTTAATCAAATTGGAGTCTTTTTCCATCAACAGAAAAAATCCTCCCTGTAATCCAATAGTCGGAGTTATATTCATCCCTGATTGCGCTATTAGTTGAATCACATCATCATACGTACGGTTCAGCTGGGACTGTTTCATAGAATATCCTCTTCGACTAGTTCCCCGGATGTGCTCTACTGCATCCACATTATATTTGGTTGATGGGAATATCTCATGTGAAGATACAGGTATCCCGATTTTATGCGCTGCCATAGTAATTTCCTTCTGAATAGAATCAGGCATGCGCACATAAGTCTTAATCAAATCATAACCCAGTTTTTCCGCTCGCTTCATTTCAAGCTTCATATGTGGCCCATGTATTACACTATTAGCCAGCCCATAGTATATACGACCGCCATCCGTAAGTCCTCCAGTAAAGAACTCTCTAGGTCCAGGACGACTACCATTGGCCCATGCCTCTTTTCGTTCCAAAGCATCATAGGGGTCCGCACCAGGCTCTCGTACAGATGTAATACCGTAAGATAGCCAAATACGTCCCAAGCGTTCACCAACGCTGGCATGTTGATGGGTGTGCATCTCAAAGAGCCCTGGCATAACAACCTTGTTTGAGGCATCTATTACCTTAATATCCGATCGTTCCTTATGAGGTACAATCTCTTTAAATCGATGATTTTCAACAATTATATCCATGTTGTCAATATATGTACTGTCCACCCCATTAAAAAGCTTTCCTGCATGAACTGCATAAGTCCCTTCTCCCAATTGTGGTTTCCATTCTAGGTCAATCGCAATGTCCTCCTGATTTCCCGTATCAACATCAATCTTCCTCAAATGATCAGTCGCCAAATAGACCATACTCTTTGAATCCCCCGACCAGCTAGGCTTAGCAGCCAGCTCTTCCGTGAGTTGTTTAGGATCCCCTATGATTTCGCCACTCATATCAACGGGTACGGTCCATAGTACACCATCTTGAATATAAGCTATTTTAGTACCGTCAGGAGACCAAAGTGGACCATTTTTACTTCGCATACCCGTAGTTCGGGTAGAGTCTGGCGAGACATAACGCTCGCTTTCACCATTTACCGAAACCAGCATTATTTCACTCGTGCCTTCTCTATATCGAGTGGAAGCAGGTTGAAGAGCCATTAATGCCATAGTTTTTCCATTAGGTGACCAGCTAGGTTTACTAGGTACAAATACTGGGTCATGAATTGGAGTAATTGCACCAGAGGATACGTTAAGTATACTCAATGTACCACGTCCCCAAACATTACGAACGTCAGTAGCATAAAATGCGATGGTTTGACCGTCAGGAGAAAAAGAAGGGGCTAATGCACTCTCTTTTAAATTAGTAAGCTGCTTAACTTCATTGTTTTTTATATTTTTCATCCAAAGATCCATCTTACCGCCTCGGTCGGAGACAAAGACAATAGATTCTCCATCCGGTGACCAGTCTGGATCTATATCCACAAAAACATCATCGGTCAGTTGAGTAAGCTTACCACCAATAACTTGTAAATATATATCGCCCAAAGCGGCAAAAGCAACGGAATTTCCATCGGGTGAAACCACAGGCCCCATTATACCCATAGGAGTATGTGACTCCTGATCATCAAAATTATACGTTTTGCGTGTATAACTAGATCGATTGAGGTGAACGGTAGCCTCAAAGTCAATGGTTTCAAAATCATCTCCATCTAATGTGCGTTTCTTTATTTTACCATCCGCTGTGTATAAATAAGTATTATCATTCATCCAATTTGTACGAAATGGAAAAATATCTTCTCCTTCTATAGAGATATTGCGCAAATCTCCATTCTTGACATCCGCAACAAAAAATGAACTTTTCTTTCCATCGTAAGAAATGAAACTTACCAGACTATCACTTTTGTTCCATGAGGGAGCGGCAAGTTCCCAATCGGAATTAGTTAAAAGTTTCTCTTCATCTTGAGTAATCAAATAAATACCTGGTGATTGACTTCGTTCAGAGACAAAAGCAATTTGTTCACCATCGGAAGAGATAGCCGGGTTATAATCGTTACCCTTATCTGTAGTAAGCTGGCTCAAAGATTGACTATCCAGACGGACCTCCCAAATATCATAGTTTCCGCTACGATCTGAAGAAAAAACAATTGTCTCTCCATTGGGAGACCAGTCTGGCTCTCTGTCATCATATAAGCCGAAGGTTACTTGTGTCAAACCGGAACCGTCTTTTTGAACTGTCCAGATATGGTAATTTCCATCTTTATACGAATGGAAGGCTATACTATTTCCATCCGGTGACCACGTAGGTTCATGACAATCACCAAGTTCGTCTGTTATTGCTATTGCATCTCCTCCTGCAACAGGTAAGACCCATATGGTACCTTGTAAATCTAAGGCCAAAGTTTCTTTGTCAGGAGAAAGAGAAACAGCCATATTTGTTCCTTCCTTCAATGTAACAGCTATGTTATTACTACTGGCAATTTTAGTATTTTCCTTTACATTGGAACAAGAAAAAAGTACTAGAAGGAGTATAGTTAATAAAGAAATAAAAGAAATTTGACGCATTGGTATCTGTTCTTTAGAGTGAATTAATATCATCCATTATTGTAATTAAATAATTAAAAAGTATTTATTGGTGTAGTGGTAAAGATATCCGGCACCGGATTAGGGGTACTGGTATTTGAATTGATTTCTTCTTGACCGTAGATGAACCTTTCTGGAAGGGTTTCCCCTGAATTAGGCTGTATCTTTATACCTATGTTTTCATTACGGGTCCGCCTAATATCATTAAAACCTAATAACTGACCGAAAAAAGTCACATACCTTTCTTCCAATATTTCCTGAAGTAGCGCCTGTTCTTCCGGCAAGCCATCTATGTTAGCAATTCCTCCAGCTGCAAAGTCATCTATTGAATAGGGCTCGTACATATATGTAAAATCAGAGTTCTTATATGTGGGGTCAAGATAGCCTCCTCCGTTAAGATAAGCCCGATATGTATTCAGGTGTTCTAAGCCAGCATCAAAACCTTGAGATCGTGCAGCAGCTTCTGCTAATGTAAGTAAATTCTCAGAATAGGTTATCAATGGAAAACTTTGGTCTTGACTAGCAAAGCCTCGTAAAGAGTCTCCCACTGAGGTAGAGTAAGTATTAGGTTCTGTACCAGCGGTAAACCTTGCATTTTCTTCTGTAATGAAGTAATAATTGTAACGTGCGGTCTCATCTGTTTTTGCATTCCCCCTATAATTTGAACTATTGGGGTCTAACAATGTTGTAATATGTGCGTTACTTGAGTTCATATCTCCTGCCCGAGAACGTGCTACAAATGTGTAAAGTGTATTTTCGTTTGCCCCTACAGTACTACCATGTGGAGCAGTCATTGAATTATTAGAAGAACTAATACCGTCTTCAGCTGCCATATAGGCCAATTCGTATTCACGAGTTTCAATATACAATCGAGCCTTTAAAGTATAAGCAGCTTCTAACCATTTACCACCGTCACCTCCATAATAAATGTCCGCTACACCTACAGAACCAATTTCTGATTCCAATTCCAAAATGGCTTCATCCAATAATGTCTGTAAACCGTTATAGACATCTGTTTGCGCATCAAATGCTGGATTATCAAATTCATCATTGGCAACTTCAGATAAGGGAACATCTCCCCAACCGGCAGCAGCAGCTCCAACGGCATGGGCTTTTAATACCTTAGCAATACCTACCATAAGCCGATTGTTAACTTCTATAGATTTAGCTTCTATTAAGTTCGCTTGTTGAAATACACCGTAATAAATATTTTGCCAGATTTGGCTAAAGCTACTGCCATTAACATTGTAAACTTGAATATCAGCATATTGTCTATCCACACCCGTAAAATAACCTGACCACATCCCCCCTATACGTGCCACATGAGCCTCATGAATAGTAATATTGGCCAATTGAGCACTGGTTAATAATAGCGTGGCGGAGGCATCGGTCGGATTGTTCGGGTCATTATTTAGGTCTTCTACAATAGTTTCGCAGGCCAGTAATCCGATTAAGAAAATAAATGAAAATATACGTTTCATATAATTGATTCTAGAAGTTTATAGATAGAGAAAAAATGAAGGACTGGGTTCCAGGACTATTAAAATAATCCATACCTCGCCCATTGGAAGCTCCCGTAAGGTTAGTCTCGGGATCAACACCGACTACATCGGTCAGTAACCAAAGATTTCGTCCTGTAACCGAAAAAGTAACAGACTGTAATTTGGTGCTCTTGCGAAAAGCTTCTGAATTAAGTGAATACCCCAATGTTACTTCACGCAAACGAGTCCAACTCGCATCATAGACATGTTGCTCTTTCAGCGCACTAAAACCACTTCCTAAGGTGGTATAGTAGCTCTGGTCCAACAACACAGGTCCCGCTCCAAAATCTTCAATATTTCCGCGAACCGTGCTACCCGCAGCAATAATATCACCACTATAATTTACCAGGTCCTGAGTCAGTGTCACCTCATTTCCATTATCTTCGTGAGTTCCGAAATTATACATTACACCACGGGTGCCACTATAAAGATCATTACCCTGGGAAGTCTCAAAAAGTATATTTAATGATAAGTTTTTATACGAAGCATTAATACCTGCTCCTCCTCTCCAATCAGGATTCGGATCACCTATTACACCACTACTAGGGTCTATTGTAGGAAATCCATTTTCATCTAGAACTATAGAGCCATTATCATCTCTTGCATATTTCCCTCCCCACAATACACCTACAGGATGCCCTTCTACCGCTTGGGAACTAACAAAATTTGGAATTCCAGCTAAATAAACCGATTCCGTACCCGCTAAGTCAAGAACTTCATTTCTATTTCTATTAAAATTTAAAAATGGTGAAATTTGTAAATCTTTATTACTTACTACATCAAAACTCAAATCTAACTCAATTCCCCTATTCTCAAGCTTTGCTGCATTCGTATACTTACTTACGAAGCCTATTGATGGTGCTAACGTGATTGGAACCAATAAGTCGTTTACCTGATTATAATAGTATGTAAAAGAAGTTTTGAGTTTATTATTAAAGAAACGAAGGTCTGTTCCTACCTCAAATTCTGTTTTCCGCTCTGGTTTGAGTAAGGCATCACCTTGCTCTGGACTCTGAATAAAGGCTCCATCACCATATTGTGCTCCATCCAAAACATCTCCCCATGGAGAATTAGAAAAACTAGTTGCTACAAAATCAGTAGCCGTTCGATAAGGCTGTGGTTGTACTCCAACTGTACCAAATGATGCACGTAATTTACCAAAAGACAATATTTCCGAATTTTGCAAAGCACCTAAGTTGGAAAATTGCCAAGCTATGTCAGCTGCTGGGTAATAAAATGTATTTTTAGTTTCTTCACCAAAAGTTGAAGAAGATTCACCTGCCAAAGAAAGGTTTAAAAAAATAGACTCATAGGCCTCAAGATTTAAAGTGGCATAAGCTCTAGACGTACGGATTGTACTTCTGTAGTTAAATGGTGATTTATTTTCCGTTGCGGCATTGTCAAAACTATAAGGAGGGTTGGTTGTGACAAGAAAGCCAGTAATATCTGCACCTAGATAGCTATATTTGCGATCATTTATATTGAAACCCAATAACAGAGTACTTGAAAAATCTTTGCTAATTTCTTTGGAGAATCGCCCAATTACATCAAGGTTCAACTCTCTTTCTTGAGTAACTTGTTCTTTAAAATAACCGTTTCCTGCTCCTTGAACTTCGTTTGCAGGAAAAAAACTATCTCTTTGATCGGTGTAGTTATCAATCCCAACCCTAGCAGTAAGGTCAAACCAGTTAAACGGCATAATCTTAAGCTCTGAACTCATAATAATACGATTGACATTAGAAGTATTTTCTTGCTGGTACAATGGCCATAAAGGATTGTTGTAAATTGGAGTGGCGGTATTACCTAAATAACGACGATAAGATCGTTGCCTATTTTCAATAGGTGCCGCATTAGGTTCTGAATAGTAACTACCTATATAATCTGTTATATCAAAGTCTGGTGGGTTTCGTAAATAGGCCAAAATTGTTCCAGAAGTATTGTTCCCGCGTTGAACACGATCGGAATTACTGCTAATATATGTGGCATTAGTGGTCATTTTTACCATATCGTTAAAACGCTTTTCTGTATTAAATCGAATTGTACTACGCTTATAATTGCTATTTGCCTTATAAATACCATCTTGATTTAGGTGTCCTACACTAAAGTAAAAGGTGGAACTTTCGTTTCCTCCACTTAAACTAACTGAATTATCCATCGTGAATCCATTAGAAAAAATTTGATCATAATTAGAATCATCTAAAAAATCTTGCTGGTTTTTTTCTAGAATTGGGTAATAACGATTTCCCGTAATATTGCCCTCAAAGTATTCTCCAGAAGTATCAAGTACATCTGCAGCTCCTGAACGATTACTGATTTTGTCTCCCCAAGACTGAGATGACGTAGGGCTATACACCCCATTAGAACCTTGTCCGTATTTATTCTGCTTAGGGTGAAATATATTAATCTGGTCTACAGAATATGACGAACGAAAAGAAACTTTCATTTTCTCCCCAAAGCTTCCTTTTTTAGTAGTAATCATGATTACCCCATTGGCAGCTCGAGAACCCCAAAGTGCGGCAGCCGAAGCCCCTTTCAAGATTTGAACCGAAGCAATATCATTAGGGTTAATGTCATTCATACGTGATTGTTGAACAACACCTCCAGAGGTATTACCATCGGCATTAGGCGAATCATCCTGAGAGTTATTACTAATTGGAATACCGTCCACAATAACGAGTGGTTGGGAACTTCCGGTTATAGTATTTGCTCCACGAATCTGGATAAATGACCCAGCTCCTGGATCGCCTGAGGATCGTGTAATGCTCACCCCGGCAGCACGTCCTGACATACCATTTATAAGTTGTGCCTCCCCTGTTCGCGCAATAGATTCGCCCCCTACTTTGGAACTAGTTGCACCCATCTGGTCTGCATCTTCTTTAAATCCCAAAGCTGTAACTACTACTTCGGATAAATTTTCCGCTGAAGTTTCTAAGCTTACATCTATAGTTAATTGATTATTTACTGAGATCTCTAAAGTAGCAAAGCCAAGAGAAGAAAAAATAAGAGTCCCATCATTCGGGCTCTTTATTTGATAGTTACCATCAAAATCTGAGATAACACCAATAGTTGAATTCTTAATAATAATATCCACACCTGGAAGTGGTTGTCCGTCTTCATCGGTAATATGGCCAGATATACTAATTTCCTGCGCACTTACGGTTGAACAAATGCAGAAAAAAATAACCGACAACAGTAATTGTTGTTTCATAGAGTATCATTTTTGGTTAGAATAATTCGCAGGCAGTCAACTAGTTATTCATCCTGATTTTGGATTATAACTATTGGCTTACGTACTTGTAGGAAAGTAACCGGTTACTAACAGTAATCAGTGCAATTGCACATTACTTGAGGTAATATTAAAAATAAATTGAATTAGATAAAAGAACCTCAGATATTTAAGAAAAAAGAAAAGAATACAACATACGGCGAATTGCTGTGAATTTGGCAGAAAGCAGATACTTTAAAATAAAATAATGGCCATAATTGATTAATGAAAAAGAAATATTTCAACATATCGATAGAAAAATTTGATTTACTACTTTTCTTAAAATCATATTTTTCGTTATAAACATTTATCAAATAGATAATTATCAGAACTGATTTTTTTATAAATGAAACTTGAAATAGCACCGATATAGACTATATTATTTAGACTTATTACAAATAGCCTGTCTTTTAGTCGTAAGAATGCTTTTTAAAAACAAAAACACCTTTTTCCATAACACTCTATACTAGAATTTATAAGTACCATATCTATGCTGTTATAAAATGAAACTTTACTTTTTGTAGGAATACACATAGTCTTTAATTAGTTGGTTAAGAAGCTATTTCTCTAATTTGATTAATGGATATTTTATCTAATGGCTCAAGCATGATAATTTACAGTTATATTTTTTTGAAGGTCAAATTCAACCATAATAGATTCCTGAACAACTTTAACTAACTGTAGACTCTAATAATGATATGATGATTATGGTTATGACAAGAAATATCTTATAATTGATTTTAATACTAGCCACCATAAACATGGTGATGCCTTAACCATGCCAATGTGGTTGTTTTAACCAACAAAGAGCAACAGTTTCCTGTTACTCTTTTAACTACTTAACTAACTATACTAATAAAAAAGCCTTTTGCATTAAACATTAATCGCTAAGTCAATTTTCATTTAACCATACCGGATTACTTTGAAGGTTGCCTATTCTATGGGCCAAGGTTATGACACGTTCATTTTCTTGTAAAGAAAATGGCTCTTTATAAACCTGCCAAACATTCCCGATTTCTTCATTCTCCTTTAAAATTTGATACCCGATAGATGCCCCATCTGTTTTACAACTAAGGGTTATCCAATTATCTTTACTTTCAATTAAAGGGTCTTCCGTTTTAGGTTGGGTTCCTAATGGCCATATTGAGTCTACATATTCTTTTTCGGGCATTAAGCCTTTGTCATCTATTGATGTCATCCAGCGCTCACATTCGTTTCTCAGCTCTTCCAATTTTTCTTTAAATTCGGGGTTGTCGACCAAATTGTTCAGCTCGTAGGGGTCGATCCAAGTATCGAATAATTCTTCAGGTTCCTTTTTTTCCCGAAACCATTGTGCCTGATTTTTATTGAGCTCCCCATTATCCCTCATTCGAAGTAATTCTTGCATAATAGGCATTTGCTCTCTATAGGCCACGGGCAAATAATAGCCCTGTTCCGTGCGGAAATTTTTTAAATATTTATAGCGATTGTCACGAACCGCCCGAATCATATCGTATCGGTTATCAAACCGGTCCGCTGCACCATATACATATTCTCTCCTTTCCTTGGATTCAAATTCTCCAGCAAAGGCCCTACCGTCAAGATTTTCGGGCGGTTGGATTCCCGCCAAAGACAACAAAGTGGGCTTAAAATCTACAAAACTTATCAAACGATCATCTATTGTACCCGCATTCTTCTTCTCCGGATATCGTATTACCAATGGCAATTTCATTCCCGAATCATACAAAAGACGCTTTTGCCGCGGTAAGGGTCCGCCATGGTCGGCATACCAGAATATAATCGTATTTTCCAATAAGCCGTCCTCTTCCAACTGGGCCAGTATTTCACCTACTTGATGGTCCATTTCCTTAACATTGGAATACATTCTTCTGACATCTGTACGCCCTATTTCATTGTCGGGCAAATAGGGTGGTACAGGCACATCTAAATCTTTATCCACCCACAGCGAATCTTTGGCCTTCGCCCATATCTGTGATTCATGGGTAACCATGAGGTTAAATATCGAGAAGAATGGCTGATTAGGCCGACGGTTTCTCCAGTGGGCTTTTTTACTGCTTTCGTCCCATGCGGTAACAGGTGCCATAAATTGATAATCCTCTTTACTGTTATTGGAACAGTAATAACCTTCAAGCCTTAAATGTTCACTGTGCATCTTTATATCGGCGGGAGGCATTGCACCATAAGGTTGAATTACTTCTGGCAAGAATTTTCCATTTCCCCTGGTTCTCATGTGTTGCGCCCCTATATGGTTCTGGTACATACCCGTGGCAATTGCGGCCCTACTAGGCGCACAGACACCAGATGGAGAAAATACATTTGTATACCTAACTCCCTCTGCGGCCAAACGGCTGATATTGGGTGTAACCACTGTGGAGTCTCCAAACGATGGCAATACCGGACTTAAATCTTCGGCCACTATCCAAAGTATGTTGGGACGTGGATCTACTTCTACCATCGTTTTAACCTTACTTTGACTGTTGCAACCAACCAAGTATAACATGAGAAAAAAGGTAAAAATACTTTTCATAAAATTATTCTATCATTAAAAGGTTTGTAGCATGTAACTACTTCACAAATTATCAAAGTAGGCAGTTACTACCTATTCCGAGCTTTCTCATCTAATTCATAACTACGATTATGAATTTCACATGCATGTTTGAAATTATCTTAATAACTAAATGGCCCAAACCTTTTGACCCTCCCCGATGTCCATACAAGATGCATAGCTTCCTGGTAAGGGCAAATATTCCCTCGCCTGGGTCATACCCACTTTAGAAGAAAAATATCCGCTAACCGTCAAACTTTTGAACAGGTCAAAATAATGGGGCAGCACTTTTTTCTGACCTTTCTGTTTCAACTTAAATTCTATAGCTTCATCCTGTAAACCAGTTAAAAGGTTTAAACGTTGGTCTTCTGATAAATCAACAAAGGATTTATTAAAATCAACAGCACAAATCTGGTCCAGACTATTTAAGCCTCCAATAAAAATTTCTTTTTCCTCTGGCTCAAAACAATCATTGACCATAAGAACCATATACTTGCCAATTTCCGCAGCTTTTGCTCCTTGACTTTTATCTGTTGTAGGTATAATGGTTTCCCCTATATAATCCAAAAGTGATATATCATCATTTGTTAACTGCACTCTAACCTTAGGGACATAATCACAAGATTGTAAAATTGTTAATGGACTAATTAGTGCTACACCTCCCATAACACTAATCCCTCTTAAAAAATCTTTTCTCTGCATTTTTATATATTTCTTTTGTTCAGTTCTTTAATTGCAAAATCAACAGCTCTAGCTGTTAATGCCATATAAGTTAAAGAAGGATTCTGACATGCGCTAGAAGTCATGCAAGCCCCATCTGTAACAAAAACATTTTCTGCTCCCCATACCTGGTTGTGTTTATTGAGAACTGAGGTTTTTCTATTCTTTCCCATCCTTGCAGTTCCCATTTCATGAATATTTAATCCAAAATTTCTATCTTCTTTCAAATCCTTAATATTTTTAAAATTGGCCTTTTCCATCATTTCCATAGCGGTTTCTATCATATCCTTCTCCATGTTTCTTTCATTTACTTTATACTCAGCGTCTATGTTTAAAAGAGGTATTCCCCATGCATCTATCTTATCTTCACTTAAACTTACCTTATTTTCATAATACGGAAGACACTCTCCCATACCATGCATTGTCATTTTCCAAGGTCCTAAAGACGTTAAATCATCCTTTAATGCATGTCCGATAGCCGTCTTCTTAATTTCCGAACCGGCTGATCTTGAACCGTTACAGCCAAAAGCATAACCTCTTTTAAAACTTGCTTGAACATCCTTTCCTAAATTACGAAACCTTGGCATATAAGAGGAAGTTGGCCTTCTTCCTTTATAGTAATTATCTTCAAAACCATCATATTCACCACGTACCTTTGCATTGTAATTATGGTCCATTAGATTATGGCCTAACTCCCCACTATCATTACCCAAGCCATCTGGGAAACGAGATGATTTAGAATTCATCAATAACAATGTAGAATTTAGCGTTGAGCCGTTAACAAAGATTATTTCAGCAAAATAATCCATAGTTTCTTTGGTATTTGCATCTACTACCCTAACACCAGTTGCTTTACCTTTTTCATCATCATAAATAATTGATTGCGCAACAGAAAATGGTCGTAATGTCATATTACCAGTTTTTAAAGCCACTGGCAAGGTTGAGGAATTACTACTAAAGTAGCCGCCAAAAGGGCATCCCCTATTACAAAGACTACGATACTGGCATGGTCTCCTACCCATGTGGCTAACTGAAAGATTTGCGGTACGAGCTATAATTAAATGCCTATCATTATAATGTTTTTCTATAGCCTCTTTAGCATACTTCTCTATACAATTCATTTCCATAGGAGGTAAAAACTCGCCATCAGGTAGGTGAGGCAAACCATCTTTATTCCCACTTATACCAACAAATTTTTCCACATAACTGTACCATGGGGCTATATCCTTATATCTAATAGGCCAATCTACGCCTATACCTTCCTTTGCATTAGCTTCAAAATCAAGGTCGCTCCAACGCTGTGTGTGTCGTGCCCACATTAATGACTTTCCGCCTACTTGATATCCCCTTATCCAATCAAATGGTTTTTCTTGTTGATATGGATGCTCATTATCCTTTACAAAAAAATGCTCCGTTGCTTCAGAAAAAGCATAACAACGACTAATTATAGGGTTTTCTTCCTTGGTCTTCAGAGGAATTTTGCCACGATGGGGAAACTCCCAAGAAGGCGTATTGGCAGTAGGATAGTCTTTTATATGCTCTACGTTTCTGCCACGTTCCAAAACTAGTGTTTTTAAGCCCTTTTCACATAATTCTTTAGCGGCCCAACCTCCACTAATTCCTGAACCAATTACAATAGCATCATATGTTCGGTTCTTTTTAGAACTAATATTTATATTCATTTTTAAATAATTTTTTGTTTGACTTCTTGTAGAATGATTATTTCATCAAGTATGGTATGCACATGTATCTACTCAGCATCATTAAAGATTATAATCGGTAAAACCGCCAGAGAACCTTAATGAGAGTAGATTTTTTTTTGTGCTAAAAGAATGATTAATGATATATCAATAATCAACTGCCTACTTTCTCAAATAGGAGTAAACTAACATCTATGACCTCACTTCCAGCCATTTTATCTGCTTTTAAAACTAACTCACCAAACCCTTTTCTTAATGATATTGTTCCTATCTCTAGTGGTTTAAAGTCCTTGACGTAAGAACTTTTTCTTTTTACCCTATCATTTTCCATTCCTTCCAAAGGTGGGTCATGAGGTTCTTCTATGGTAAAACCCAATTGGCTTTCATTTAAAGATAATATCAATTGGGAGCCTTCGTTTCCTTGTTTGCAGGTATAATATAGCGTAACCTTATATTCAGCACTTTCCATTACTTCAACATCCCATGAAATAGTGTCTTCTATATCTTTCCAATTAGTTAAAAATGAACAATTAGGAAATCTATTGGAACGGACAATATTACCATGCCCCCTACCATCTCCAGCATGAAACTGGGTAAACTTAGTTTCAGGATGTCCTAAAGGATAACTCCTTGTATCGTGTTCAGGTAATTCGGAGAGAACATCATTTATATACTTTTCTTTGACATCGACTAAGGTTTTTACCATGTCCGGGTACTGGTTACTCACATCATTTTTCTGCTCTCTGTCTAACTCAATATTGAACAGAGCGTTATTATGGTCTAAGCGATATACCTGGTTTCTGATACTTATTTTATCTTTCCATTGGTTTATTAATACTCTATTTTCCAAAATATTATCATCGGATAGTAAGACTTCTTTCATGCTTACACCATCAATAGGCCTTTTGGTCTTATATTGAATATTAGCCAAATCTACCAAAGTAGGCAGCAAATCAATTGCGCCAGAAAGATTATCTATAATTTTGTTTTCTTTTATTCTTTTAGGCCATTTTACAAATAAAGGTGATCGCACACCTCCTTCATCTGTTGATGATTTTTTACCTTTCATACCACCATTCCATCTATACTCATTAGGTCCATTATCATTAAAATAAACAACGATGGTATTTTCCTCTAGATCTAATTCATCAAGAGTTTCTAGAATTCTTCCCACATTCCAATCAATATTCTCACACATAGCTAAAGCAGCTTTTGTGAACTCAATATTTTCATCGTATTCCTCAACCGCTAAATTAGCGAGCTCTATATCCTTAAATTTATCATACCAAACATCAGGAACTTGCATTGGCGCATGTGGCGTATTCATGGGTACATATAGAAAAAATGAATTCTCTTTATTTTCTTTTATAAAACTTATAGCGTGTGTCGTTAAATCATCAGTTAAGTATCCATTACCATGGGTTATACTCCCATTAAAATCCAAAACTGGACTAAAGTAATTTCCCCAGTGACCAGACGTAAATCCATAAAAAGTGTTGAACCCACGTCCATTGGGGTGATAAGGATATTGCATACCGTTATGCCATTTGCCATAAGCCGCAGTATTATACCCAGCTTGTTTAAAAACGTCCGCAATAGTAACCTCATCCAAATCAAGACGTTCGCCACCCGCAGAAGTGCTATACACCCCGCCTCTGGGCGAGTACCTGCCTGTTAGAAATTCAGCTCTAGTAGGAGAGCACACAGGTTGAACATAGAAGTTACTAAACTGAGCACCACTCCTTGCCATTTCATCTATATTGGGCGTACTTAAATTGGTGTTTCCGTGAAGACTAAAGTCTCCCCACCCTTGGTCATCAGATAAAATAACAATCACATTTGGTTTTTTCTCTTCTACTACGGTTTTTTGGTTGCAAGCCGCTAACAAAACGAATAGTAAAAGACCAGTTACGTTATACTTGTAAATTGAAATCATTTGACTTAAAACTAATTTGATTCACTTAAATTCTAAATTGACACGTGATCTTTAATACTTTACCATACCCTTTCTGGTTATATCCCTCATATCCTCTAGAGGTACGTTATCTCCATATTGCTTTTGCAACCTATATAGCTTAATTTTAAGTTCGTCTATAATTTCCTTATTTGCAGGATTAGCATAAGTATTAACCAATTCATTTGGGTCTTTTTCCAAATCGTAGAATTCCCAAACATCTATGTTGTAATAAAAATGAATTAGCTTATATCTGTCTGTTCGAATTCCATAGTGAGGCTGTACATTATGCCACTTCGGAAACTCGTAGTAATGATAATACATCGCGTTTCTCCAATTGTTTTGTTCCTGTTCCTCTAAAGCAGGCACAAAACTTTCGCCTTGCATTTCTGAGTGCTTTTGCACTCCGGCCATGTCCAATATGGTAGGCGCAAAATCTACATTCAATACTATATCATCATTTTTTTTACCACCTTTATACTTATCCGGGTACCTTATCAATAGGGGCATTCTTAATGACTCTTCGTACATAAAACGCTTGTCATACCAACCATGGTCACCCAAATAAAAACCTTGATCGGAAGTAAAAACAACAATTGTTTTTTTTGAAAGACCTTCTTTATCCAAATACTCTAATAACCTGCCCACATTATCGTCTACAGACTTTATACATGCCAAGTAATCTTTAATATATTTTTGGTATTTCCACTTTTTTAAAGCTTCCCCCTTTAGTTCAATTGACGGAGATATATGTTCTCCCTTATCACCTAACCTTTCCCATTTAGCCAATTCTTCTCCTGATAAACCTTGAGGTGGGGTTAATTTTAAATCTTTGTTGGTCAAATGGTTTTCTATAGTCATCATAGTTTCACCAGCGGTTAGTTCCCTAGTCTTATAATCATCATTAAAGGTTGAGGGATATGGCATCTCAACATCTTCATAAAGGTTCAAGTATTTTTTATCAGGACTCCAAGGCCTATGTGGTGCTTTAAACTGGTACATTAACATAAAAGGTTTAGAAGGATCTCGCTTATTCTTTAACCAATCCAGAGCGAAGTCTCCCGTCAGATTAGTGGCATATCCCTTTTCTTCTACCTTCTTTCCGTTTTCATTATAAACCGGATCCCAGTAACTGCCTTGTTCTCCATTAAGCGTGTGGTATTTGTAATAGTCAAAGCCTGTAGGCTCGCTCCACAAATGCCATTTTCCAATAACCGCTGTGGTATAACCTGCTTTTTTTAGAATTTTAGGAAAAGTTACCTGACTACCATCAAAAGGGTTACCGCCTTCATTTTTGTAAAACCCATTTTTATGACTATACTTTCCTGTAAGTATTGAAGCCCTACTAGGGCCACATATACTGTTGGTAGCAAAAGCATTGTTAAATAACACACCTTCTTTCGCTAATCTATCAATATTAGGTGTTGGTGCTATTTGACTATATATACCTTTATATGCACTAATGGCATGAGATGCCATATCATCTGACATAATAAAAACTATATTAGGTCTTTCTTCTTGCGCTCTTAGTGGTAAACCTATAAGACAAAAGGTGGCTACCATTAAAAATTCTGCTAAATTCTTTCTTATACTAGATTTCATGGAAATACCGGATAAATTTTAACTATCATAAATAAGTTCATTCTTGAATTAATTGAATTTTCAAGAAAGGCACTGGTACAACTAGTATACCAGTACCTTAGAAACTAACTAAACTAATACCCTTCGTTTTGTTCTAAATTGTATATTGTTACCTCACTGTCCGGCAAAGGCCATAGACCTTTTTTTGCCAAATAACCCGGTTCATTGTTCAATTTGTCAATCTCTCCTGTTCTAATGATATCAAAATACCTTAACCCTTCTAGAGCAAGTTCTACGCGCCTCTCATGCCTTATATCTGCAAGAAGATTTTCCCCTGCCGAGGTTATATCAGGTAAGTTTGCACCTTCAAAAGGCCTGTACTCTATGGGATTTTGATTGGCATCTATATCCCCTACTTGAGATCCTGTCGGATAGGTTGAATTTCGGGCCCTTTCCCTAACTTCATTGACCCTATCTCTTGCCTCTTGCTCTTTCCCTAAAAAGTAAGCAGCTTCTGCATTCATTAATAGGACATCGGAATACCTTATTACCCTAATGTTAGTTGGAATCTGTCTTCTTCCACCGGGCATAATTTTAGTTGTGGGTATACCTTTTCGCAAAGTTTTGAAAATAGAATAGTCATACTGGGGATCAGTCTTTATCCAAGCATATTCATCAAGTTTGGATCCAGCCATTATATCTTCTACAATATTGAACCCCCAACCAACAGGCCATTCTTCACTAAGCATAGTAGACTCCCGTCTAGGATCAACATCTCCGTTTCTTGAATATTCATAAAACAAGTTATCTTTAGGCTGATTGAACCCCCAACCGCCAAAGCCTCGAACACCTAACCTAACCACAACTTCATTACCCGGTAAATTATTCCATCCTGTTACCGTTAAATCGTTAACATATTGTTGGTCAAATACAGTCTCAGGTCCATTTTCTCCTTCAATTTCAAAAACTTCGGCATAGTTTGGCAACAAAGCATAGCCCGCAGTATTGATTACAGCTAAAGTTTGGTCATAAACCTCTTGCCATAAGTCATTTGGATTTAAACCACTACCAGAGTATTCAGGAGCGCGTGTTTGCATAACACTGTTATAGAAATACCCAGTTTCCCTCATCACTATTCTTGCTTTAAGGGCCTGGGCGGCGCCTTTAGTTGCACGACCAACATCAATGTTTCCTTTTATGGGCAAAGCAGCAATAGCATCATCCAGATCATTTTTAATAAAGTCATATACTTCCTTTTCCGTATCAGACCTTCTTATAGTCTCGAACTCTTCAAACAAAGGCACATGATCCAAAATAGGAACTCTACCAAAAATTTCAACCAGTTTTGAATAAGCAAAAGCCCTAAGAAATTTGGCCTCTCCTATAATTATTTTTTTACTATCCGAAAGTGGTGATTGATCCTCTAAACTACCTATAACTTCGTTGGCCCTGGTAACAACTTCATAAAGCTGCGACCACTTAGGGCTTATTAGCGGATTAGAAGAAGTAGCTGTAAAATCAGCTATTTCTTGAAATTGAAGACCATCACTTACACCACTTCCACCTTTGACAGCATCATCACTGGGCAAGTCTCCAAACGACAACAGAAGCATGTCTTTATTATTTGATCGATAAACCGATATTATTGCTTTTAAAGCATTTTCATCATTCTCATAATAATTGGCGGAATTTTCACTATTTAAAGGCTCTAAATCCAGTGTTTGCTTCTCACATGACCAAAAACCTATTAAGCACAACAAAAAGATTAATCTATATATATATTGCATGTCTAACTTTTTAAAAAATTATTTTTTGAGTACTGTTTTAGAAAGATAGATTTACTCCTAAAATCAATGATCTAGGAATTGGATAGTTACCTAAATCTATACCTGACGCCAACGAAGAATTGTTGTTGTTGGTTGTCAGTTCCGCAATTTCAGGATCAAAACCAGAATACTTGGTTATTGTAAACATGTTCTGGGCACTTACATAAATCCTAAATTTGTTAAGGTGAATCTTTTCAATTATTTCAACTGGCAAGGTATAACCCAATTGAATTGTTCTAACTTTTAGAAAAGAACCATCCTCAACATACCTATCGCTCATTCTAGAAAAATTTTCATTTGGATCTTGAACTGTCATTCTAGGTTCAGTACCGGTTGGGTTGTTGACCGGGTGATATCTATTCAACCTTGAAGGCAATAGATTTCTAAACCCTTCTCCTGATAAAAGATGTGGACGTAAAGCGTTAACTGCCTCTACGCCTTCTACTCCTACTAAGGTAAACCCGAAGTCTATACTCTTATAGTTTAAACTTCCATTAAAGCCCCAAGTGTAATCAGGTATAGCGCTACCAAGCTTTATATAGTCTTCTTCGTTTAACTCCCCGTCATTATTTTTATCTACAAAACGAGCATCACCAATTGTAATATTTGAAGTATTATTCAAACCACTATTATCGATTTGTTCTTGAGAGGTATATATACCATCTCCCTCATAACCTATGAAATAGGCAAACTCTTCTCCAACTTCCGTCCTTGTTATATACTCAGGGCTTATTTTATTATTTGTTCTACCACCTTGGATAAAATCTTTGGTACCCAAATCCGTTACCTCATTGGACAAGAAAGAAATATTTGCTCCAACATTGAAATATAAGTCTCCTACATTATTAGAATAGTTTGTTGAAAACTCATACCCTTTGTTCTCCATTTTACCAACATTTTGAAATGGGTCTGTATTGCTGGTGTACTGCGGTGTAGGTACCTGTACAATCATGTCTCTAGTTTCTTTAAGAAAATAGTCTGCTGTGAAACCTAATTTCCCTTGCATAAAACTAAAGTCCAGCCCAAAATTTGTACTTTCAACAGTTTCCCATTGTAAATCCGGATTTACGGTTGCAGTAGGTATTCCTCCTTGCACAGCATTAACTCCATTAATGGAGTAATACATATTATTTCTATTTACTGTGGAAAGATAGGTGAAGGCTGCAGCACTAGATTGATTACCTACACGGCCCCACCCTGCACGAAATTTCAGGTTTGAGAAAACGTCTAAATTTTCAATAAAAGCTTCATCTGAAAGCCTCCATGCGAAACCAACAGAGGGAAATGTTCCCCACTTGTTACCAGGCGCAAACTTGTAAGAGCCATCAGTTCTAACGGTTGCAGTAAGTATATATCTGTCATTTAGCACATAATTGAGTCTACCAAAATATGATTCCAGGCCAGATTGGCCAACCATTGAAAGTGGGTTGCCAAATTCTGTTCCCCGATTTATATAGCGTAATGCTTCGTCTTCGGGAACACCGGCAGTTGCAGTAACTGAAATACCATCATTTTTACTTCCTTGGGCCTCATGACCTAATGTTAAGGTCAAGTCATGCTTTTCCGCAAAGTTTTTATTGAACGTTAGAACATTATTCCAATACCATGACTGAGCGTTAGATCGGGCCTCTGTCAAAGTGCTATTTTCATTTACTTGAACGGAGTTTACCCTATAAGAAGGAACATAATCTTTTCTTTTATCAAAGCTGTTCGAATAACTAAATATGGTTTTAAACTTTAAACTTTTAAAAATACCAAGCTCTAACCATGCTCTAGGATTAAAGTTTGCATTAATCAAATTTTGGGTTTTATCGAATTCAGCTTTCGCGGCAGGATTACTCTGTTGCTCATTGAACCACATATCTCCCCAACTACCATCTTCCATATAGACTGGCATTAATGGATGAGCAGATAAAGCTTGAGAAATAGGAGAACCCCAGAAATCTTGCTGCCCCCTTTGTCCATTTCTTTCTTCTGAAGTATACCTTATATCAATCCCAGCCTTTACAAATTCATTAAATTGTAGATTTAATTTACCAATTAGGTTAAAACGGTTGAATGCAGTGTTTTTTACGGTACCTTTTACATTGTTATATGAGGTAGAAACGTAATAATCAACTTTTCTATTTTCTTTTCCAGTAATACCTCCTGTAACAGAAAACTGATAATTTTCTTGATTTCCTTTTTGAAAAACTTCATCCTGCCAATTAGTACCAATTGCTCTGTTAGCAATGGCATCATCCATAAGTTGTAATTTATCTCCAGAAAAAGGGGTTCCGTCATTCTCCATAGCTTCTTTATAAAGCTCTGCAAATTCATAACCCTTGGTCAAATCATACTGTTGAATATGGTCAAGGCTATAATACTGATTAAAAGAGAAAGTAGGTTTTATTGCTTTATCTCCAGATTTAGTAATGACCATAACTACCCCATTAGCACCTCTGGAACCATAAATTGCAGTAGCGGAAGCATCTTTTAAAATTTCAATGTTTTCAATATCGTTAACGTCAACATTATCCATATCATTAGATGGTACTCCATCTATAACATATAGTGGGTTAGAGTTATTGATAGTGCCTATTCCACGAATACGGACTTTTACACCATCTCCCGGAGTACCTGAAGCTCGTACAATATTTATCCCAGCGGCTTTTCCTTGTAAAGACTCAATAGCCCTACTACCTGCAAAACCTTCTATATCCGATCCGCTAACCGAGGCTACGGAACCCGTCAAGTCTCGCTTTTTTGTAGTACCATATCCAATCACAACGACTTCCTCTAAACCCGCTGCACTTTCTTCCAATGAAATATTCACGATAGTTTCACCATTCACTGGAACTTCTTTAGAGGCAAAACCAATATAGCTCACCATTATTATTGCATCTGTAGCTACTTCAAGCGAAAAATTACCATCAAAATCTGCAGTAACACCATTAGTCGTACCTTTTTCTACAATATTTGCTCCTGGTAATGGTTGTCCATTTGTATCAGTTACGGTACCAGTTACAACCAACTTTTGCTGAACCACATTTTTATCATGGTTCAGGTTGGCGATCCTTCTTTCCTTAAGAAATATTTGTTTGTCCACTACCCGATGAGTAGTTCTTGTTTTTGCGAAAATTCTAGTTAAAATCTGTGGTACCGTTTCTTTCGTAGCCTTTACACTTATTACTCTCTTTAAATCAACATCTTTGATTTGATACACAAAATGAAACTCAGTTTGACTTTCAATTTCATCTATAATTCTTTCCACAGATACATTATTCAGGTCTAGTGAAATCTTGGTAACCTGGGAATACGATGTTTTTGCCTGCATGGTAAATAAGACCATAAACATGAACAACATACTGATTTTCATCTTCAAATTGAGTTTAAGCAATGGGAGTCCCCTTCTTGTTTGATCAAGAAATTTTTTCATACTTTTATAATGTTTGATTGTGGTTATACAATTTGGTTAATCACTTCTACGAATCGGGAAATGGTGACGCATTTTCCGATTTTTTCACTCTAGTTGAGAATAGGTGAAAAAGCGAATTTTTACTCTAGTCAATTCTTCATTAGCGGTTTATTTTAAGTTATCTAATAGTTATTTTACAATTACAATCTCGTTCTGTATTACATAGTCCATATCATACTGACTCTTGAAATAATCCAATATTTTCTCAATAGACATATCCCCGAAACTGGCATTGAAAGTTTCAGTGGACAATTGCGAATTTTGATTAACAATTTTAACATCGTAATGTCGTTCCAATTTTTTAAGGATGTCCTCAAAACTCATGTTTCTAAATACCAATACGCCTTGCACCCATGACGTGTAGATGCTTGTTACAACCGGTTCTGTTGAAATATCCCCAATTTCATTATCATATTTACCCTTTGTTCCAGGAGTCAAAAATGTTTCTTTACCCAATTCAAGACCATCTTCCTTTGCATACATCCCAACGGATCCTTCAACTAAAACTACTTCTTTTACCTTATCTTCAGGATAGGCTGAAACATTGAAACGAGTACCATATACTTTTACGTTCAAATCCGATGCATTAACAATAAATGCTCTATTGTTATCTTTCGCGATATCCAAAAAAGCTTCTCCCTTCAAATAAATTTTCCGCTCCATTCCTTTTTGGAATCTTACGGGATACTTTAAAGATGAACCAGAATTCAAGTATGCTACGGAACCATCCTCCAATTTAAGTTCAAACCGTTTCCCATAAGGCACATTTAACGTGTTATAAACCGGCTCACTTTCTTCGGAATCATTGTTATCCCTATACACCAATTGATTACCTATTTGAGATCCCACGACATTTCCGTTTTTATCCAAAACCTGTGTCGTTCCTTCTTCTGAAATAACTTGAATGTTACCGTCTTCACGTTCTAGTGTAATAAAATTCTCCTTTGGAGAAAATTGGGTTGCTTCCTCTTCCGAGAAGGCAAATTCCTTTACCAAATATCCTATAGTCATAGATAAAACAATAAGGGCGGCATATTTAAAAAAGCTTTTCAATTTGAGCTTTTTAGGTTCTTTTTTATCACTTCTCATTTTATCCAGCAATAAGCGCTTTGACTTTTCAGTATCGTAGGTTTTCATATTACTGTCAATTCTGTAATTTAATTTTACATATTCATTAAAAAGTTGAACATTGGAAGGTTGTTTGAGTTCAACTTCCAATTCGTTCAGTTCCGATTCTGAAATCGTAGCTGCAACATATTTCACAATCAGTTTGTGTAATTTTTTCGCTTTCATTAATTAGGTAATTCATATTTATTACGAACCTATTTTACGACACCCCTACTTTTTTGACTTTTTTTTTTAATATTTGCTAGAATTTGTAATCAAATCACGACATGAAAAGGAGTTTCAACAATCAGTCAAATTTGATTGAAGGTTTAAAAAACGGCAATGAAAAGGCTTATGTATATCTTGTGGAAAACTACCATAATAGGCTATGTGCTTATGCCAACAGTCTTATTAGAGATGATTTATTGGCTGAAGATATAGTGCAAAATGTATTTGTCCAGATTTGGGAAAAAAGAGCTAAGCTTAAAAATGAATTAACTTTAGAAAGCTACCTATACAAATCAGTTCATAATAAATTTATTGATGAATATAGAAAGGGAAAGGCTGTTATGGCTTTAGAAAAAAAATACATGACTGCCCTAGAACTTGCCATAGAAGAAAAAGACGAGGCTCAAGAGCAAAAGATATTGAATATTCTTTTTGCTGCAATTCAGGAATTACCTCCAAAATGCAAGCAAATTTTTCTAATGAGTAAAAAAGAAGGGCTCACAAATATTGAGATTTCTCAATGCCTGAACCTATCCAAAAAAACAGTTGAGTCTCAAATAACCAAAGCCTTTCGAATTTTACGAAATAAAATGGGCGAGAAATATGAAACAATTTTGCTGTTGATTTTCGGGTCTAACTTTAAAAAACACGCAACGATTTCAAAGTAATAAAGAATATGCAGATTGATTTTCTCTATTCTTATTGATGCCTAACTAATGTAATTTGCTTTTTATAGACTTCCTTTTCTTTAAAATTAACTCGTATTTCTACTCTATGTAAAAACTATAAATAATTGCAAAAAGTTCTAAAAATGAAAATATTTTGATTTATTTGATTATCAATTGATTATGTTTTATTTTTAAAAAAATATTAGTTTAACCAGAGTACACGGCGTAGTACAAAGGTTTAAGACAAATAGCGTGAAAAGCCCCTAAATACGGGCGTTCCGGCAAAATTCATAACCCGGAGGTCGGGGGATCGTGCCCCCCTCTCGCTACAAAGATTAAAATGCTGTAAACTAACGGATTGGGAGCTACAATCCGTTTTTTTATGCCTTGTATTTCTCTTTTATTACGTTCCGTAAACGAAAACGTAAACACGTTTAAAATGAAATTGAACTACACCGAACCTAAAATCTATACAGGTGGTGTTGATATCACACAGTGGTCGGCCCTTTCAAAAAACCAACGCGATGATGCCCTTTCTAAAGCTTGGTTCGTATATTTCTCTTTCAGGGACCCTGATACCGGAAAATTAAAAAAGCAACCCTTTATTAAGGCCGGAGCCAATCGCTTTAAAGGTAGAACCAAGCGATTACAGTTCCTAAAAGTGCTACAGCGAAACCTCCTTCTATTGTTAGAAGCCGGGTTTGACCCTTACAAAGACAATTCAGAGTTGGAAGCAAAATTCAGAGGAAAATCAATAGAAAGAGAACACTCTATAACTAAGGCTGGAGGGAATAATGAGGCAGACAAAGGGACTGCCGCAAAAGCAATGAATAATAGTATTGTAATCACCACCGAAACCGCCAAACCCAAAATAGGGCCCATTCCCGAAATAGAAAACGATTCTTTAAAAAAGCACAAAGTATCGGTTTCCGAAGCCTTGGAACTGGGGCTAAACATTAAAAAGAGCACCCTAAACGATAATTCGTTCAAGAAACAAAAAAGCAGAATCACGAAGTTTCAAAGGTGGCTTACGGAAAATGATGTGGATGTCTCCGATATTAGGAATATTGATAAGAAGATCGTAGTACGCCACCTGAACGATGTATTGCGTACCTCCAGTCCTAAAAACAGAAACAATACTAGAACCGCCCTCAGTGCTCTATTTGGTACCTTGGAGAACAACGAATTGATAGATGACAACTTTATACGTAAGATAAACATTCTGAAATCCGTTCCGAAGAGAAACAAGACCTATACACCGAAACAGCTGGCGGAAATTGACGCCCACCTTAAAAAGAATGACCTTTTGATGCGTATGTTCGTTCAAATGGTAAGCTACAACATGTTGAGGCCCATAGAAATATGTCGCCTTAAAGTGGGTGATATTGACATAAACGATAAGAAAATATGTGTCAAGGCCAAGAACAAACCTGTTAAGATAAAAATCATTCCGGATATAATGCTTGGGCAATTGCCGGACCTTTCTCAAATGGACACTAAACATTCCCTTTTCACTCCTCAGGGCTTTGGCGGAGATTGGAACCTTGCCGATAACGATAAGCGGAATTACTTTTCCAAACGTTTTAAGAAAGTAAAGGATCATTTTAAGTTGGGTAACGAATATGGGCTGTACAGCTTCAGACATACATATATAACCATGCTTTACCGTGAAATGATAAAAACGGGGACGCCTGAAGAGGTTAAAAGTAAATTAATGCTCATAACCGGCCATGCCACTCTTGACGCACTTGAAAAATATCTTAGGGATATAGATGCAGAACTACCACAGGATTACTCAAATCTATTGAACCAATCCATCAACAAGACAGATAAATGAGCTATTTTGGGCTATTAAAGGACTTGCACCTGAACTCGTTGACAATGGACGAGCTCACTCGCCTGCAGGTCACAAGGGGAATACTCCAAGAGGTAACTAAGGTATCGCTCTCACTTGATGGAAAGCCTAATGCCATCACCAGTAAGAACAGTGAAACCCTTTATGTACCAAATGTAGAAATGACCAAGGAATTTTATGATTTTATCCTAGAGGTTTATGAGGATGTAATCGAAAATTCATTGATAGGGTTTTTCCATGCCTATGAAGAGGATATACTAGGACTGGACGAAATTGATAAGAGAAAGATTGCACTTGATTATTATAAAGAGGTTGCCCGACTTACGATAAAGGATGAATTTGATATATTAACTATTCGTAAATCCGCAACTGGACATCGACTCATAAACAGAGCAAAGAAATTGGAGCTTTTTAATATGAGACAAGAAGTATTGCAAGAAAACCTTACCGTTCAAAACCCGATGCCACTCACCCACTTCCTTATTGGCGATGCAGCCTATTTTGATGAACGACTTATTGCCAAACTCCCCGTTCTGAACGAAGTACTGAAGTTTGAAGCCTCGTTAAGAATTCTACTGACCCTTAATGAGCAGTTCAATTTTGAAGAAGATGATTCCGGTTCAACTTCCAATAGCAAAAACTTGGATGCAACACAGCCGATACAAAAGAAGAAAAAAGCACCTTTGTTATCGGATGTTGAAGCCACCAACTTTTTGATAGATACCGTCTTTTCCAAACAATTGAAAAAGTACGGAAAATTATAGGTGGTGTGCTTTTAGCGTGTAACCTGGATCTTGCGCCCTACTTGCAACACCCTATTCCTGACCACTTCTTCCACCGCACAAACACCGGAAATCACCATATATAACCTTTGACCCTAATGAAGGGTTTACAAAAAGTTACTACACCCTACTAACTGCATATCAGCACCACATAGAAATAAATTATCGAACAGATTGTCCTTGGACGAACGCACTTACCGTTAAACGTTTGTAAATGTATATTATACGTATAATAATTACTTATTTTCTGCATACATTGACAATATCCAAGATTTGAGTAAATTACCGTTAAAAGAGATATAAAGCAACCAGTTGTTTTATACAATTGTTACCATTTATTGTAGACAAACATTTTTAGAGACTTAAAGCGCCCGGTAAAAAATACAGCAGGAAAATATAATTGGAATTTGCAAATCCATAAAATTGCAACTCATGAAATTTATAGGAAAAACTATAAAGTTTAAATGCTTAAATCAAATAGACCTATAGAATCCAAAATAAGGATTAGATGAACAAACTTATCAATTTGATAATCTGCGTATTACCCTTATGGTTAGTTGGTTGTAAGAACAAAAAAGATATAGAAATATCACCAATCCTTATGGAGAAACTAGAGCTGATAATCGACAAATATCAGGCTCATTGTGAAGAGAATTTGAATATTAAACCCAATCCATCAGTATACATAGTAGATTTTAGAGAAGTCAAGGGAGATTGTTTCGTATTGATTGGAACCGATATAGTTTATTATGAAGCTGAAATGAACGGCTGTTTATTGTATAACGATATTTTAATATCATTCCAAGCTCTAAATGAGGATTGTAATAAATTCGTGGATTATAATCCTTCCACAAAATGTCAGGAAACGTCTGGTTTTGAAAAAGCTTTCGTAGGAATGGGGTCTTACAGGTCAACCAATTGGATATACAAGGTGGTCAATGATTCCTTAGTAATCTATGACCAAAAAGCTTTTCCCGTTGAATAGATAAAGTGATAACAAATTCAAATTTACAATGATTATTTACAGTAAATTTTAAAGAATACCAACTCTAAACAAGTAGCTATAAAAAACACATTTACTAAAATAACTCTGTTATTAAAATATATGAACTCTTAGTAAAAATGAAACACTCAGGCGGAAACAACAAATGGTAACAACGTATATAAAACATAGGGCTAGTCAGTGTCAGGCCCATTGGCCATTGCGTGTCGGCGGGGTCGCCGCACCTTTTGATTTGGCAACTGAAGAAAAAAGTTAGTCACAAAATGCAAAAGGTTCGGCTTGTGCAAGGCCGATAGGAAATCGCCCGTCCCCTGCCCTACGTTTCATATACAATCCCGTTGGGTGCAATTTTAAAAATACGTCTATAATGAAACAGAACATTTTTACAATCCTTTCTATCTTGCTTTTTACGAAGGCAGGAATTGCCCAATCAACTGGAACGTTTATTGACTCGCGAGATGGGCAAACATATAAAACTATCAGCTTCGAAAATACTAGAACTGGCACAACGGTTATCTGGCTAGCTCAAAACCTAAACTACAAAGTAGAGAACAGTTACGCTTATGATGACAACGAAAACAATCGCGATGAACTTGGCTTACTTTACACTTGGGAGGCTGCGAAAAAAGCTTGTCCCAAAGGTTGGCATTTGGCGTCGGATATCGAATGGTCTATGCTTGTGAGTGAATTTGGTGGAGCTGATAAGGCTGGGGAGGCCCTAAAAAGTGTCGAGAGCTGGAACGAAGATGGAAATGGAACTAATAGCAGCGGATTTAATGCGCTTGCAGGAGGTCAGCGCAAGCCCAATGGCACTTTTGGGCAACTGGGAATCTTCGCTGTCTGGTGGTCGTCAACTCCCACCAATGAAGAGAACAAAGCTTGGTTGTGGGACATTAGTTATGGTGGCCCCGACATGTCAATTAAATCAAAAGTGTGGCATTTTGATGCCGATATTCTTGGCGCAGTATCGGTTCGTTGCGTCTGTGATTGACTTATTTAATTTATCTAATATGTGCCGCGTAAGAGAAAACAATGGAAAGCATAATAAAACGGTACGCTCGAACGAAAAAACTGCACCCAACAAAACCTTAACGTAATGCGGACTTTAGAGCAAAACCGAAAGGTCTATGTATATTTATGATGTCGCTAAATCTTATGGATTTAGCTTTAAAATAAAAAAGTAAAAACAAAACATAAAAATTCGGCTCTGTGCTAAACTGAAACTTCCGTAGTTATTTATACGCTACGTTTCATGCACAAACACGTTGTGTGTCATTAAAACTGAACAAACATCAAAATGAAATTAAAAGAAAAAAATCCAGCTTTAATCCTTGTGGATGTTCAAAAAGCTTTTTTGGAAGAAGATTATTGGGGTGGAAATAGAAATAATAAAAACGCTGAAATCATTTGCGGAGAAATACTGGGGAAATGGCGTGAATTAAATTTGCCTATATTTCATATTAGGCACAGCTCTACAAATCCACAATCGAAACTCAATGAACAAAATAAAGGATTTGAATTTAACGAAAATGTCCTACCTGAGAAAAATGAACCCGTAATAACGAAAAATGTAAATAGTGCTTTTATCGGAACCAATTTAAAGGAGCAATTGGACGGATTAGGAATTAAAACCGTGGTAATAGTCGGAATTACTACAAATCACTGTGTATCGACCACAACACGAATGGCAGGTAACTTTGGCTATGAGACTTATTTAATTTCCGACGCAACAGCCACTTTTGACAGAATTGGAATTAACGGAGAAAAATACAGCTCTGAAATAATACATTTGACAACTCTTGCAAATTTGAGTGAGGAATTTGCAACTGTTTGGGATTCTGAAAAACTATTGAATGAAATATAAAAACGCCAAACAACAATATACAACCGCAATTACGGCGGATTCGACTACTTCCGAATTCACTTGGAATTGCTAAAGTCTGTGCTAAACCGAAAATTAACACGCATAAACTCGTAACTGACGGTTATACGATCTTTTATGTGCAAGCTGAAAAACCAAAATTGTGAAAACTGAAATTAATACTATTTGGATTGACCTAAATGAAGAACTTTATAAGTTTATTTTGGAGAAAATAAAAGATGAACAAACGTCAAAAGATATTCATCAAGAGGTTTTTTTGAAAATTCAAACTAAAATTCATCAATTAAAACATACTTCTAAACTTACATCTTGGGTTTATCAAATCACCAGGAATACCATTATTGAATACTTTAGAAAAGTAAACCATAATAACATATCAATCAGTGATGTAGAAATTCCAGAATTGGAGGTTAATAGTTTTGATTACAACAACTTAACTCAATGTATTAATCAAAAAATAGAAAGTCTTTCATCTCATCATAAAGAAGCAATTATTTTAACCGCATTTAAAAACTACTCTCAAAAAGAACTTGCAGAACACTTAAAAATCTCATATTCCGGCACAAAATCAAGAGTTCAAAAAGCTAAAAAGATTTTAAAAGAAAACATTTTAGATTGCCCAAATGTAGAATCGGATAGTACAGGAAAATTAATAGATTTTGAAAATAATTAAAATTTACTACGTCTTTTTATAACTATTAGCGTCCATCATATATAACATATAAAAAAATGAAAATGGACAGTTCAAAAAAAGTTATTAATGTACAAATTCTCAACGCTTTTGCAGAAAACGGTAAAGGTGGTAATCCAGCTGGTGTAGTTTTAAATGCAGATGAATTATCTGATAAAAATAAACTTGAGATTTCTAAAAAAGTAGGTTTATCAGAAACTGCTTTTGTTTCAAAATCTATGACGGATGATTTTAAGCTAGATTTCTTCACTCCAACTAAACAAATAGCGCATTGCGGGCATGCTACTGTAGCAACATTTTCTTATTTAAAACAAATAGGCGCCTTAAAAAATGATAGTTCTTCAAAAGAAACTATTGATGGTAGTAGAAAAATAGTACTAATTGGTGATTTAGCATTTATGGAACAATTGGCTCCAAAATATACAGATGTAAGTCACAAAGAAAGTGTGATTCTAAAATCATTAGGATTAAAGAAAACGGACTTGATACCAAATGCACCAATTCAATTAGTAAATACAGGGAATTCATTTATACTTGTTCCGGTTAAAAGCAATGAAATTTTAAAGAAAATAATTCCTGATTTTGATTTGATCAGTAAAGTAAGCGATGCGTGCGATTTAATCGGTTACTATGTATTCTCTACCGATACAGAATCTGACGCTACTTCGAGAATGTTTGGTCCTCGCTATGGAATATTAGAGGAGTCAGGAACAGGAATGGCAGCTGGACCACTTGCCTGTTATTTATTTGACATTTTAAAAATTAAGAAAAACTCTTTTCACATTCAACAAGGAAAATATATGAAAGAACCTTCACCTAGTTTAATCATTGTTAACTTACGAATCATAAATCAAGAAATTAAAGATTTGATGGCTGGGGGAAAAGGAATACTTAATAGACAATTAGAGATTGTAATTGACAATTAAAAGCCAGTTGACAAAACCATATATAATTTATTGCTAGTTCTAGCCTACTTACGAAAATCCTCGCGGATTTTCAGTTTGGTTTGTATTTGCTAAAATAGGTGCTTAAAACACGCTAGAAACTATATACAAAACCTTTACCAAACATTTGTTGAAATAGAATTAAAAAAATTACATTAGAATAAATAGATGAATGTAATCAATTAGAAACCCAATATTAATACCAGTTTTGGATGATTTATTTTCAGGAACAACCCAATCAAAAACTTAAGGATTATGTAAGATGTTATTGGAAAATTGAAAACAAAAATAAAGATTTCCAATATTACACAATATTCCCTGATGGATTTTTCGATTTATTAATTTGTTACCATAATAACAATTTAGAAGACGTGTTTTTATCTGGTCTATGGAACCAAAAAACAAGTGTATTTATCGCGCCCGAAACCACAATATATGGTGTACAGTTTAGGTTGCTTGCTATCGAGAATATAATTCGTGAAAATATTAGCGAAATACTCAATAATATAATAAGCATAGAAAAATCCTACACCCATCTTAATGAGCTTAGTAAAAAAAAAGACACTAATGTTTTTGAACACTTCAACCAATACTTACTATCATATATTGAAAAACAAAGTTGTATTGACCCAAGAAAAGAACATCTTTTAAAAGCGATTAACCAAACAAAAGGTAACAATACCGTTCAGTACTATGCGGAAAAAGCTAATTGGTCTGACCGACAAATAAATCGCTATTTTCAATCCACTTTTGGTCTTTCATTAAAAGCTTATTGCAATATTAGAAAAGGAGCTTCCAACTTTAGTCAGATTAAAAAAGGAGAATTATATGCTCAAGAAGGTTATTTTGATCAACCCCATTTTATAAAAGGAATAAAGAAAATAACTGGATTTACACCAAAAGTATTATTGAAAAATGAAAACGACCGATTTTTACAATTTTCGATTATCAAAAATGAATAGATTACACTTCTAATAAAAATCTAATTCATTATGATATTACAAATAATCAAGTTGAAATCGAATTTACCGGAAGTTGAGTTATCAAAAAGAGCAAACGAAAGAGCATCTAGTTTTAGAACCATTCCCGGGCTTTTACAAAAATATTACGTAAAAACAGGTAAAGAAGGAGAATATGGCGGAGTTTACATCTGGGATTCTATGGCATCTCTACAAAGTTACCAAAAGTCTGATTTAGCACAGAGCATCCCAGCCGCCTATGAAATTAAAGAAGCACCGAGCTTAGAGATTATGCATATTCTTTTTCAATTAAATAATTAAAACTGAGCTTTCCCTAACAGCTTATACGTGTTGATATACCTAAACTTGTATATAGATATATCTATATCTAGACGACTTACACACAAATTAAAAAAATGGAAAAAACAATTTATCTAATACTGTTTATTATTGGGACTTCTAATCTATTAAGTTGCCAAGAAAAACCATTAAGCCCAAAAAACAATCCTGCGAATATAAATTTACTCAAATCGGATACTTCGAAAATGTCATGGTTTATCATTAAGGATTCAATCGAGGTTAAAATAGGAGACATTCAGACTAAAATTAGTAAAGAAAAAGATAGGACTTCTATTATAACAACCGTAATTATGCAACAATCTGCAAGTACATGGATTGATAGTACAATTGTTAGCACGAAAAACTTTGCCCCTATTTACCATTCTTCATTCAACCAACAAAGAGATATGGTTTTAAAATTTGACGAAAAAATAACGGGTTATTATTTAGATAAAATAACCAACACTAGAACTAAGATATCTGAAGAAGCTGATAAGCCATTTTTTGACAGTAATTTTTATCCTCAACTTATAAGGTTACTTCCTTTAAAAAATGGTTATTCTAACTCTATTTCTATATTTGATTATAATCCCAAATCAAAAATTGGAGTCATTACAGCAACGATCTTGAATACCGAAATGTCAGATATAAAACACCATGGAGAGTTAAAACAAATATGGAGGGTTGAAACTACAGATGAGATTTCAAAAAATTCTACTATAAATACTTATTATATTGATATATCAACAAGAAAAATTTTAAAGCAAGAAATTGAAATTAGTGGTAGAAAAATGATTATGAAATTGGTTGAATAGAAAAACTTATGTACAATAAAGTATTATAAATGATAGTGGTTTTGGTACTTCATCGAAATCGCTTTTTTATATTTAGGATATGTCTAAAATCAAAAAAAATGATAGAACCCTATGTTGTAAATGTGGACCAAGAAATTCTTGATGATTTAAACTTAAGAATTAAGAATAGTCGTTGGCCTGATGAAATTAATGATTCTGATTGGAATTATGGCGCCAATTTATCTTATATGAAAGAATTAAGTAGTTATTGGCTTAATGATTTTAGTTGGAGAAAGATTGAAAGTGAAATCAATTCATTCCCTAATTTTATGGCAGATATTGATGGTCATCAAATTCACTTTCTACATATTAGAGGTAAAAGTAAAAAATCTATACCATTAATTATAACACATGGATGGCCTGGATCATTTGTAGAGATGTTAAAGCTCATACCACTATTAACCAATGATGAACAATTTTCCTTTGATTTAGTAATTCCTTCTGTTATTGGATTTGGATTTTCTGGCAAATGTGTAGAAACAGGATGTGATAATGCTTATGTGGCTGATTTATGGCATAAATTAATGTTAGAGCTTGGTTATAATAAATATGGTGCACAAGGAGGGGATATAGGTTCAGGAATTAGTACTAGACTAGGTATGAAATATCCTGAGCATATAATAGGGATACATCTTAATTATGTCTCTGATTCTTTTACACCCTATCTTAAGGAAAAAGAAATTTCTGAGGATGTTATAAAATACAATCAAGGACTTGAAGAATGGTCGGCAAAAGAAGCAGGATATGCTTATATACAAAGCACAAAACCAATAACATTGGCCTATGGATTAAATGATTCTCCTATTGGATTATGCGCGTGGATAGTAGAAAAATTTAATAGTTGGAGTGATAATGAGGGTAACCTTGAAAACATATTTACAAAAGATGAAATATTAGCTAATATTACTCTCTATTGGGTAACACAATCCATTCATTCATCGATAAGAATTTATAACGAAAACAGCAAAAACCCAATGAAGTTTGGCGTAAATGATTTCGTAAAACCTCCTGTTGCTTATGCTAATTTCCCTAAAGAATTATCAAAGCCTCCTAGGGCATACATGTCAAAAGGGTATAACGTAACACAATGGACAAACATGTCTAAAGGAGGGCATTTTGCAGCTATGGAAAAGCCATCATTATTGGCAGAAGATATTATAAAATTTTACAAGACTATTGATTTGTAGACTACTAAGAACAAACGAACAATAGTGTATAAGAAAATATATAGGATTTAAGTATCTCAAAGGTCTGTACTTATTGGCAAAGTCAACAATACAAAACATATCGTTTATCACCGGGGAGGTGCTTTCATAACAAGAAGAAACAGTAGAAGCTGGTAAATTTATGGCCTATACTATTCAATACACCGGTAGAACTTCTAATTCTAGAGGTTATAACGCAGACGAAAAGGAGGTCTGGTTATATGCCCCTGCTGTGAAAAATTTTATAAAGCTCACTCAAGACCAAGGAGATTTCCATTATGTTGAAGAATTAATCGAATATTCAAAACCGTAAAATATTAGTAGCTAAAGCAGAATTTCTTTCGCCCACTTACAAAAAACAGAGGTGTACACTGCGATATAATCATCAAGCATAAAAAATGGACGAGCTTAGAAAGTTTATAAATGATATTTCCCCCATGAACGATGCCGATTGGAAGTTTTTTACATCAAAACTTAAAGAAGTAAAGCTTGAAAAGAACACCGTCATCTTGCAAATGGGCAAAATTGAAAATCATATTTCCTTTATTGCTAAGGGAATGGTGAGATTCTATATACCGAGAGAGGAGTCCGACTTAACATTTGGATTTTTATTCGAAAAAGAGTTTGTAACAGGGTACGATTCTTTTTTGTCGCGACAGCCTTCAAAATATCAGATTGAAACCTTAGCGGAGAGTGTACTTTGGAGAATTTCCAAAAACGATCTCGATGATGTCTATGAAAGAACCGCAAATGGAAACATTATTGGTCGTAAAATGGCCGAGAATATGTTTTTGATAAAGTCAAAAAGAGAAATTTCTTTATTGAACCAAACAGCGGAAGAACGCTATTTGAACCTATTCACTGACCGCCCAAAACTATTGCAACAAATTCCATTAAAATATATAGCCTCCTATATTGGCGTAACGCCACAAGCATTGAGTAGAATACGAAAACGTATTAATTAACCTAGGTTCATTCTTTTCGATTTTTCTTTTAAAACCTTTGTAGTCCATACAATTAAGAAAAATATGAAACCGCTCATTGTACTTGTGATAAGTTTTTCCATCTCTATTCTACTCATTAAAATGGTTCAAAAAGAATATGATTTTGCCTTATCGGCAAGAATTGCCATGTCCGTAATGCTAATGTTCACGGCCATGGGGCATTTTTTGTTCACCAAGGGCATGACCATGATGATTCCAAAGTTCGTTCCCTTTAAAGAAGTTTTTGTTTACCTCACTGGAATCTTTGAAATTCTTCTCGCCGTAGGTCTATTGATTCCTAAGCTGAAAACTACTAGTGGTTGGGCACTGATTATTTTTTTATTGTTCATGTTGCCGGCGAATGTTTATGCCTCCATATATAATGTGAATTACCAAAAAGGAACCTTTGACGGAAATGGGCTTGCCTACCTATGGTTTCGTATACCCTTACAGATTTTATTTGTCGTTTGGACCTATTTGAGTTCGATACGCGTTTAAAAGTATTATGCTTTTAGCAATGAGAAGTAACCCTTAGCCAACAAAAGTTAAGAAACATATCAATTTGATGGAGGTTTTAGTCAAAATTTTTAATTTAAGGTCCACCAAAACCAAATGAATATTGAAACCGGAAGGACCACAATTGCTAATTCTTAAAAATGTTGCCAGGTTTATTAACCTAACTTCTTTGGAAGAACAAAAATACCTCTCTTTACTTAGGGAAATAAAAGTAAAAAAGAGGGCATTCCTAATGCAGGCAGGCGATGTGGCTAAATATGAGTATTTTATTACCAAAGGTTGTTTAAAAGTGTATACGTTGGATGACACCGGCGCTCCCCATATATCGATGTTCGCAGTTGAGGATTATTGGACAGGAGACATGGCCAGTTTTATAACCAATAAACCTACCCGTTACTTTATTAAGGCTACCGAAGACTCGGAACTCTTAGGTATTTCCAGGGCAAACTACCAATTGCTTTTTCAGGAAATTCCAAAATTTGAAAGGTTCTATCGCATCCTGTATCAAAGGTCACTCATTAGCTATATCAAGCGCTCCAACCATGGCATCTCCTTAAGTGCCGAAGAACGTTATATCACCTTTAAAAAGAAATATCCCAACATCGTTCACAGAGTTACACAAAAAGACCTTGCGGCCTATATAGGCATTACCCCAGAGTTTATGAGCAAGATTATTACCAAAGTCAACAGAAGGTAAAAGTCTTAAACTAGTTCATTTTTTTTTATTTGCTCCTCACGCAATTTTGGGGCATGAAAAGAATACGACTCCTTTTATCAGTTGCAACTATTGCCTTTATAGGCAATCTGCATGCGCAAATTACCCAAGTAGAGTTGTTTAGTGGCTTTGATAAAACTGATTTCACTTTATTCTCTAGTCAGCCTTTGGATATTAACCCGGCCCTTAGCATCAATACATTGGCTTTCTTTCAAAAATTCAGGCATGAAGAAAATCATGGTTTTGACGAACTAGGGGTTCAACCAACCTTATTCTGGAGTTTTCACAAAAAAATTGCCCTTGGAGCCTCGTTATACTACAACAGTTTTGCCGGTTATTCCAAACGTTTGTCGGTCATGTACTCTCTTAAAAATTCACGATGGTTATTGGTTATTATTCCTACGGTAGCTCATTCAGAGCAAAAGCGCATCTTTCAGGGCGAATCGTTTGTACAGTTCCAGTTTCGTTCATCGCTTAACGATAAAATATCCATTTGGTTAAACGGTCAATTTTTAACCGTGTGGGACGAATTCAAGAACCACTCAAGAAGCTTTCAGCAATTACGGGCCGGGGTATCGTTCTACACCCATCAGTTTGGAGTTGGGGTAGATTTTGACCAATACGGACCCAATCTCATTAAAAAATCATCCTTCGGGGTGTATTACCGAAAATCCATATAAACAATTTAATCTTAAAACGTATGAAACAGTTGACACAAAAACTTTTAAAAACGCAGCCGAATATCGGATTTGGCATTTCACGACTGACCCTTGGTCTAATCATGCTTCCACATGGGGCGCAAAAATTTTTAGGTCTCTTTGGAGGCTATGGCTATTCGGCCACAATGGATTCTTTAACGGATCAAATGGGACTGCCGAGTATAGTGGCATTTTCCATTGTTATGATTGAATTTTTTGGGTCCATTTCTCTGATCTTAGGATTTTTAAGCAGGTTCTGGGCATTATCAATTGCAGGATTGTTCGTAGGTATCATTTACACCACTCAATGGCAACATGGTTTTTTCATGAATTGGTTCGGTAACCAAGCTGGCGAAGGCTATGAATATTCTCTTTTGATTATAGGCCTTGCATTGGCCACTTTGGTGAACGGCAGTGGGAACTGGTCATTGGATCATTTAATATCAAACAAAACAGCAGCATGAAAAAAGTAATCACTATGGCGGGTAGCAACAGCCAAAAATCAATCAACAAAAAATTACTTTCCTACACCTCTGGTTTATTGGAAAACACAAAAATCATTTCAATAGATCTAAACGATTATGTTTTACCCATATATGGGGTAGATTATGAGGAGGAAAATGGAATTCCCACTGCGGTTAGAAGATTAAACGAATTAATGGATGAGGCAGATGGCTTTATGGTCTCCCTAGCAGAGCACAATGGGTCTTATGCCGCTGTCTTTAAAAATACCATTGATTGGCTTTCTAGGGTAAACATAAAAATTTGGAGGGAAAAACCCTTACTCTTACTGGCAACCTCACCCGGAGGTAGGGGTGGCAAAACGGTATTGGAATCCGCCAAGGCCTATTTTCCTTTCTTGGGAGCGAAGGTGATAGCAGATTTTTCACTGCCTAATTTCTATGATAATTTTAAAGAGAACAAAGTGGTAGCAGGTAATTTAAAAAAAGAAGTTGATAAAAAATCAATAGAATTTTATAACCAACTCTAAGTTTTCTTAAGGGTTAAGGGGGGATAGTATTCAAAAAATGTCCTCCCCCCTTAATTATAGTATCACTGAAAGGCTTAGATGAGTTGATTATATTATTTGTTCAAACCGAATTACTTATTTTATTTAACTTTAAGTTTTTGATTTAAATGATAACATGACACGTGATTTTATACATATCAATGACTTTATAATTTTGGTTGAAGAAGCTAATTCTACCAAAATAGAAGTTGATTCATGCCGATTTGATGAACCGATTGTAGGCGTTGCCTTTTATGGTTCTGGCAATGTGGACCTAACCGTAAAATATCATCAAAATCAAAAAAAATTTCAATACACCAAAGGACTTTCTCTATCCTTTTATGCAGACGAGCAAGTAGAGTTTGAACATACCGTAAGTCCAAATAAGAATTTAAAGTGCATCGTTGTAGCTACTAAACTTAGTAATATGGAACAGTTGCCCAATCAAGAAGGCGAATTGTTTTCTGATTTATTGAAAGAATTGGTAAATCCTAAGGCTAGCTATGTAGAAGGACCATGTTTCTATATGATCCCGGAGATGGAAAACATAGTGGATGCATTTTTCTCAAACAGTTACTCCGGTAAAACGAAAATGATGTTTTTTAGGAGCCATATAACCGCATTGTTATCGCACTTTTTTGGTCAGCTTGCCATCAAACAGGAAGAGGTCTCAAAACCAAAACATCGAAAGCAATTAGATAAGGCAAAAGACATTCTTTTGGAAAATTTGGATAATCCACCTTCACTTTCGGAGCTTTCCCAAGCTATTGGTTTTAATACTACCAGTCTTAAAAAAGAGTTTAAGGCCATTTTTGGAGTGCCCGTATTTAAATATCTTCAGAATGAAAGGCTTGTTTCTGCCCATAAACTCATTAGTGAAAAAGAGGCTACAGTGCAAGAGGCCGCATGGCAAGTTGGATACGACAGCCTGAGCTCCTTCTCTAATGCCTTCGTGAAAAGGTTTGGTTACCGTCCTAGTCAAATTAAATAAACCTCCTTCTTCCATCCTGAAAATCATAGTAGGAAAAAAATTCCCGTAGAAATTTATTGACCATGAATTTGTTTGCCTCTCTTTTCTTGGGGCCACTTTTGGAACAAATCATACTTCTTTTGGAATAAGTGCTTAATTGGCCATAGACATAGATTTGTATCATAATTTAAACACTAAGATTATGACAACCAGCAGATTATTAAGTATTGTTTATGGCGCATTCGTATGGGTCTTGGTCGTAAGCGTTTACTTGCTTTCTTTTAGTTTCCCATTACTTGACAACGTAGAATTACAATCTAGCATAGCACTATTCTTAGGTATTATTCCTAGTGCGTGTCTAGGTACATATTTGTTTTACAAAAAGGGGCGAATGAGACCTAGTATATTGGCACTGACCTTTGTGCTCATCGCTACCATCTTGGATATATTCATTACGGTACCCGTGTTTATAATTCCTACAGGGGGTAGTTATGCAACCTTTTTTGGGGACCCCATGTTTTTTATCATTATTGTTGAATTCTTTTTCACTGTAGTGTACTTCAGAAAATATACTCTTCAAAAAACAGCATCGTGATAAGCTTGGTAAAATTCATTATTGCTTTAATTTTTGAATATGTAATTGAATTATAGCTGTTTAATGGGGGGCTTTTAGAAAAATATATATCCAAAGGCCGAAAAGTAAAACTCCCTTCTAATGAGTATCAAACATTGTTAATCTGGAGTTCATCCACAAAAAACCAACAAAATGGAAATAAAGTTTAAAATGATTGTTTTGATGCTGAGCATCTTGTATACGGGGCTCACCGCGGGATTGTGCTTCACATGGTCCAACGCCATCACACCGGGTATTGGTAGATTGGATGATTTGGGGTTCTTGCAATCCTTTCAAGCAATGAACCGTGCTGTCATCAACCGTAGTTTTTTAGTAGTATTTTTTGCGCCCATAGTGCTGTTGTTCTTAAATGCCTTTCTGCACCGCAATGCATTTTCTATGACAATGTGGTCATTTACACTTGCTGCACTTTTATATTTCGTAGGTATCGGTTTGATTACGATTCTTAAAAATGTTCCCCTAAACGAAATACTTGATAAAACTACTTTGGAACAGCTTTCCGCTGCCGAACTCAAGGAACTGAGAACCAAATTTGAGCATCCATGGAATCGCTGGCATATACAGCGTACCATTGCTTCTATCACATCTTTTGCTCTATTGCTGATAGGCCTCATTTACACAAAATAATACTGTAAAATTTATAAATCTTAAATCATGAAATCAGAAAACATTTTAGTTATCGGAGGAACCGGAAAAACCGGTCGTCGAGTCGCAGACAATTTGGCAAATACCGGACACAATGTTCGTGTTGCCGGCAGAAAAACAAGTCCTGCTTTTGATTGGGAGAATCCTGAAAGCTATAGAGCTGCCTTAATAGGTATAGACAGGGCGTATATTGTGTATTATCCCGATTTGGCGGTGCCAGGTTCTAGAGATTCCATAAAAGCTCTGACCGAAAAAGCTCTGGAAGCCGGTTTAAAGAAGGTTGTGTTGCTTTCAGGCAAGGGAGAAGCCGAAGCGGAGGCTTGTGAGGCCATAGTAGCAAATTCTGGTCTTAACTATACTCTGGTTAGGGCCTCTTGGTTCAATCAAAATTTTAGCGAAGGTGCCTTTTTAGATTTTGTTTTGAATGGCACCGTTGCCCTGCCGATGCCAAAGGCTGAAATTCCTTTTGTAGATGTAAACGATATTGCAGATGTAGTGTCTAAAGTACTAATGGATGATTCCTATAACGGACAAACCATTACCGTAACGGGACCACAAAAGAGAACCTTTGCAGAGGTGGTAGAAATTATGGCCAAAGCCGCTGACAAATCCATTCAATATATTCCTATCTCTATTGAGGAGTTTAAGGAGGGAATGCGCCAAGCCGGCCTACCCGATTCTTACGTATGGCTTTTTGGCTATCTGTTCAAAGAAGTATTGGGAAACCCTGATAACCAAGAAATTTCCAATGATGTGGCCAAAGTATTGGGAAGGCCCGCCATTGATTTCAAAAGCTACGCCTCGCAAACGGCAAAAAGCGGTATTTGGAACTAAAATTAAAATAGCAAAGACAAAATGAAAGATATGATTTTCCTTCTAATCTATATGATAGGTTTTGCTTTTCAGGTTACAGCGCAAGAAATTCCATTAAGTCCTATGAACAATCCGGCAAATATTAATTTGCTTCAAACTGAAACCACAAAAATGTCTTGGACCATGCTTCAAGACTCAAAAGAAGTGAAAATCGGCGAAGTCGTAACGGATATCAAAAAAGGAGAAGACTCCGTTACGATTATAACGACGGTTGTTTTGAAACAGTCGCCCTTAACTTGGGTAGACAGTACTATAGTAAGAACTTATGATTTTGCACCTATTTATCATTCTTCATACAATCAACAAAGAAATATGGTGTTAAGGTTTGGCGAAAAGATAACCGGTTTTTTTCTGGATAAGGATACTAGAGCAAAAACCCAATTAGAAGAAGAGGTCAGTATGTCTTTTTTTGATAGTAATTTTTATCCTCAATTGATTAGGTTGCTTCCTTTTGATGAGAACTTTTCAAAAACCATTTCCATTTTTGATTACAATCCTAAATCAAAAACGGGAGTCATAACGGCAACTATTAGGAAAGTTGAAGAAGTCAACTTTGAGCATGAGGGAAAGTCAGTGGCAGTTTGGAAGGTAGAGGTTACGGATGATATTTCGAACAATTTAACTACAAGTGTCTATTACCTAAATAAATACAACAGAAAAATATTAAGGCAAGAAATTCATTTGGGCGGTAAGACGATGGTAATGCGGATAGTAGGATAGACTATCTATTAACAAAAACAATTTATGAAAAATTGAACAACACAACTATTTCAAAAATCGCTCTAGGTGTCATATTTGTGAAACATTATTCTTACTTTCTAAGACTAGGTGATTCAAAGGTGGATGATTATGAAATTTTGATTAAATAGCTGTTCAAAATTTTGAATTAATTGTGAACACAAAACTGAACACGTTTTTGAACACGATTTTATAAGATAGCATCTCGGGAAGCCCTGTTTTCAAGCGTTCATAATTTTCAAAGTAGAATCGTAACCCGGAGGTCGGGGGATCGTGCCCCCCTCTCGCTACATAAGTAAAATCACTCAAAAACAACGGTTTAGTTCACTCTAAACCGTTGTTTTATGTCTATATTTCTTGACGCTATTAGAATTGAATACGAAAGTGAACACGTTTTAGAACACGATTTGTCCTATTTGGACAAATTATCCAACGGAAAGGTTAAAATTGTTCAATGTATTTTGCTATCGTTTTCACAATAAGAATATGTACAACCTACTCCCTAAGACAGTACTGGAAGACTTGAGGATATACTCTATGTAATGAAGTGCTTCCAACTATTTATTCGAAAGAAGAAAAGGTGGGGAATACGTTGTCCAGAATATACTGAAAATTGTAAAAGACATAGCTATTAAAGCAAAAGTAACACAAACTGTTATACCACATGTTTTGCGTCATAGTTTTGCCACCCATCTTCTGGAATCAGGTACCGATTTAAGACAGATTCAAGTGCTACTAGGCCATGTTCCATTAAAACAACAGAAATCTGCACTTATGCAGTTACAAACACTTTTTAAATAGTTAAAAATCATTTAGATTAGTAGGTACAAAGCTGAGAAACAAACTCTGAAATTTAAAATTGATGGAATAATGAATAGAAAGGAAATAGCAAAGCAATATATTACTCATCTTGAAAATGGAAATATTGAACAAGTAGTTGCATTATTCAATAAAAATGGAATGGTTGATTCACCACTATACGGAATAAAAAAAGCGAATGAATTTTATCGTGAGTTAAATAGTGATACATCAAATTCTGAACTTCGCTTACAAGGAATTTTTGAAGAAAGTGACTCAAACAATTTAGCTCTTTATTTTTCTTATAAATGGACTTTAAAAAATAATCAAAAAGTGGAATTTGACGTAGTTGACATTATTGAATTCGATAATCAAAATAAGATTAGTAAACTGAAAATTATATATGATACTGTTACCGCCAGAAAACTAGTGGAACAGCTATAAAAGAGCCTGCATACAACACTCTAAAAATAATTGAGGCTTAGTGCTTAATCAAAGGTCGTTGCGTGTTTGCTACTTCTGGTTTTTCTTCGGGAAATACTCGGGCACAAACCCTCAACTATTCTTATAGGAAACCGCTAATAACAAAATAAATGAAGAATCTTATGAAAATAAAAAATTCAATTTTACTGTTGTTGATTTTTGTATCTACATCCGTATTTTCTCAGGATTCTGATTACAGCGTATCCTCATATCTTACCGAAGGAACAAAAGCTCCAAACACACATTATATTGGAGAAGCTTGGTTGAATGCTATTATTCACGATGACGCGGAATTGGGTTATAATATTACAAAAGCAACGTTTAAAGCTAACTCAACATTGGACTGGCATAAACATGCAACAGCACAAGTATTGATAATTGTAGATGGAGAGGCCTATTACCAGGAGAGAGGGAATGTGCCTGTAATTTTGAAAAAAGGCGATGTAATTAAATGTGAGAAAGATATTGAACATTGGCATTCCTCCACGAAGCTTAGTAATGTAACATATCTAGCTTTATATGGTGGCGGGCAGCCAACCACGTGGACTGAAGTGATTACACAAGAGTATTATGATGAAATAGCCGAAAAGCTAAAAAACAACTAATAAGAATCAGCGCTCATATATCAAGAAAATCTAAGGAAAGTGCTTGTACTTGGAGGAAAGTTAAAATTACTTTGTTCGGTACTATTCATAGCTGTATCATTTAAGGAAATTAAAGTAAAATAGAGCCGTAATTAACACAAGTAATTGATGAAAAAATTAATATGTACACTATAATCTTATTCTCAATTCTAACTGTACAAGCGCAAACTACGCTTCCCAAAGTAATACATGGTAAGCTTGAACGTATTGAGAATTATGAGTCAAAGTTTATAACGTCCAGAAATGTTGATGTATGGTTACCTGAAGGTTATTCTCCATTAAAAAAATATCCTGTATTATACATGCACGATGGACAAATGTTATTTGACCCTGAAAGCTCGTGGAACAAACAAGCTTGGAACGTAGATGATGTGGCTTCCAAATTATTTCATTCCAATAAAATTAAAAAATTTATAGTTGTTGGTATTTGGAATGGAGGAGAAACAAGACACTCTGATTACTTCCCACAAAAACCGTTTGAATCTTTGTTAGATAGTCAGAAGGACACGGTTAATGCCCAACTTAAAAGCTCTCACGTTCCTATAAAAAATATGTTTAGTCCCCAATCTAATAACTACCTTAAGTTTATTGTAGAAGAACTAAAACCATATATAGATAAAACCTACTCTGTTTACCCTGACAAAGAAAACACTTTTGTGATGGGCAGCAGTATGGGAGGATTAATCTCTATGTACGCTATTTGTGAATATCCCAACGTATTTGGAGGAGCCGCATGTTTATCAACACATTGGCCCGGTACTTTTACGCTTGAAAACAACCCGGTACCAGATGCATTTTTGAGATATCTAGATAAAAACCTTCCCAATCCAAAAAATCATAAATTTTACTTTGACTGTGGTGATGAAACTTTGGATAAATTGTATCCGGAAATTCAAAAAAAAGTAGACCAGTTGATGGTCGAAAAAGGTTATAATGAAACTAATTGGTCCACTAAATTTTTTCCAGGGGAAAACCATAGTGAAAATGCTTGGAGTAAACGGCTCAATTTTCCTCTCGAATTTTTGTTTGAAAAGTAGTTCTTACCAGAATAAATGGTAACCATGCTATTTTAAAGTTACGGTTTAAGTTTTCATGGTTTTTAAGGGTGAGATTATAATATTTTTGTTCTTATTAAAAAAGGCAACAAAAAATTGTTGCCTTTAACATCACATAACTCAACTTTACAAACTACTGTTATCCAGTTTCTTTATAATTTCCTATTGAATGTTTAGTTTTAAATCTACCTTCAAAAAATCATTTAATAATTGATTTATTACTCAACCTCTATAATCATCGCTGTTTTTCCTGAAACTTGCAGATGGTCTACGGCATTGTAAAGTTTTCCTGTTAAAATGTCCTTTCCAGAAAGCTTTCCTTTAAGTACTTCTTTATACTCTTGTATATCTACATTAATGGGGTCTTTATCTTTATTCAATATCACCATAACCATGTCATCCTTTGTATACCTAAAGAAAACATAGGTGTTATTGACCGGGGCAAAATGAACGAGCTTACCGTTATGAATTGTCTTATTATCTTTTCGCCATTTAAAAAGTTGAGTGAGGTAATTCTTCGTTTCCACCTGTGACTCTGTAAGACCTTCACCAGAAAAAGCATTTACCTTATCTTTTTTCCATCCGCCAGGATAATCCTTACGAATAACACCGTGATCTTCTGTGCCTTTGTTGCCCATTAATATTTCTGTTCCGTAATAAATTTGTGGTATTCCACGAACAGTAGCTATATAGGTAAGGGCCAACTTAACCAAATCTTCATCTTCATTCAATTGTGTATAAATACGGCTCATGTCATGATTATCAGGAAATACAACCAAGTTGTTAGGATCTGGGTACAAATAATCTTGACCTAATTCCTCGTAAACAGCATTCCATGAATTTGGGTCATTTAATGAAGTGGTAAGTGCGTGTTGTACCGGGAAGTCCATAACACTTTTTAATTCTGATGTATAGCCATTTGTATTCTCTTTTCCCTTTTGCCAGTACGAAACAATCGTTGGACGCAATACCCACTCTTCTCCTACTATATTAAAATCAGGGTACTCGGTCATTACTGCTGCTGTCCAGTCTCGCATAAAATACATATCAGGATAAGGGTATGTATCCATACGGATGCCAGAAATACCTGAATACTCTATCCACCAAAGAGTATTTTGAATCAAATATTTGGCCATAGATTCATTACGCTGGTTTAAGTCTGGCATTGTTGGAACAAACCAGCCATCAAAAAATTCTTTCATATCTTTTTTTGTTGCATATGGGTCCAGTACCACAGTTTTTTTATGGTTGGTTTGGGTATAAGTATCCCATTGATTTATCCAATCATCAGATGGCAAATCCTTCATCCACCAATGTTCTAGTCCACAATGGTTGGCAATCATATCCATAATTACCTTCATTCCCATTTCAGAAGCTTTATCACACATTGCCTTAAAGGATTCATTGCTTCCGTAACGTGGGTCTACTTTATAAAAATCGGTGATTGCATAACCGTGATAGCTATAACTAGGCATGTTATTTTCTAGAATTGGGTTCGTCCAAATGGCGGTAAATCCCATATCCTTAATGTCTCCCAAATGATTTACAATTCCGGCTACATCACCTCCATGCCTTCCATCCTTATCATTTCGGTTAGGTCTTTCTACCATTCCTTTAACAGCATCGTTACTTGGGTCACCATTTACAAAACGGTCCGGTGTAATCAAATAGATGGCGTCCGAAGTATTGAAGCCTTCTATATTTCTACGGTTGTTTTCCCGCTCTTTTATTTCATAAGATTGTACAAAAACTGATGTTCCATTTTTCTGGAAGTTTAACTGCAAATTTCCTGGCTTCGTAGTATTCCCGATATGTAACTTCAAAAATAAATAGTTTGGATTGGCTCCCTTTTTAGTGCTCAGTAATTGCACATTTTCATAAGGTTTTAAGGTTACATCATGAGATGCAATATCATTACCATGAACCAACAATTCTATAGTATTATACTCCATCCCTACCCACCAGTTGGGCGGTTCTAATCTATCTATTGAATTTTGGGCTGTTAGTTGAGTAAAAGAAAATACCAAAGCCAACATTAAGGTTGTTGCAATTTTCATCTTATTTAGTTTTAGTTGAGAAAACTAAACTATAGAGAATTGGCTTCTATATCGACTTATATTATAACTTGGTCTATATATATTGTAAAATGATACTTATTCTAAGATTAAGGACTAGTCCGCTTTCAGATCATTGAAATATTCTCTAGGCGATTTGTCGGTTACTTTTTTAAATGACCGGTTAAAGGATGATTTGGAATTGAAACCAACGGCCAAGGCAATAGCCAAGAAGGTCTGGTTCTTGTATTTTTCGTCTTGGGCGCGCTCTATAAAATCTTGAATTCTGTAATAATTTACAAAATCCCTGAAATTTTTGGAATATCCCGCATTAATAGTTTTGGATAAGGTATGTACATTGGTATCCATTTTTTCGGCCAATTCGGGCAAACTTAATTCTGGATTTAAATATACCTGTTCTTGAATCATTTTTAAATGCAATGCCTGCTTAAGTTCCTTCAACTCGCTTGTATTGATTTGCGTACGATTTTCTTCCGGTGCTGACTCTTCTACTTCTACAACGGCCATTCTAAAAATTTCCGGTTGCTTTATAGCAAAATACCCCAATAAATAAACCACCACCGAAAAAACGGCCCATAATATATCTATCAATAAATTTGCTGTATAGTTTATGGGATAATTACTATAGGTACTATAGATATCAACTAGAACAATTACCGTCCATAATACTAAACACATCCCAAGCACCAACATAATCACATTCAAATATTTTATATTCTGATCCGTAGAATAATTGACTTCAATATTTCTAAAGTACATTTTAATTTTCCCTTTAATCCTAAACCAATACCATATATTAAACACTAATGCCAGCAGTACGATCACTTCGTAAAATGCGTATGGTGGAGATTCTAAAGATTGAAATAAATTTTGCTCAATAAAGGTATGTGTGGGATTAAAAGAAAAAGTGATGTATAAAGCAATCTGTACTAAAAAGGGTATAAAATGGGGCCAATAGGCCAAAAAGGACTTTTTACTATGTTGCAATAACCTTTCAATATATATAAGAAAAATGGGGCCGTATAAGAAAAACACCAAATCAGTCAATAGCGATAGTCTTGGATAATCTGTATAGATTACACGATCATATATTACTACTCTAGAAATTAATGTGAACGATATGATAAAAATGAGAACACTTAATGCCTGATTGGCCCACTTGTTATTGTTCCTACCGGAATTAATAATGAATATTAGAAAAAAGCCTTGTAAAGCTGTAAGGATTAAAAGTAAGGTATAAGGGTTAAATATACCATAAGACTGATCTTCCCAATATGTTATTCTGTTTTTTATGGGCTGGTTCAGACTAATTTCTTTACTACTCAATATACGATTGGGTATAGGCCTGCCATAGCTATTACCCTCAACTGTTAGCCAATTACCGCGAGTAAACTTATATTCCAACGGCGCTGTATAAACAGGAACCTCTATTTGAAAGTTTCCGTTGGCAAGCTGTTTCATTTTGTAACGTTGATCTCCTGGTACCCAACCATTAAAATTACCACATATATATATTGAGGAATTTGGAGGAGTGTTTCGGGGTATTTCCGTTATAAGAATCGTTACTTTTTGAGGTTTGGTTAGTTCGTAAAAAGTGTCGGACCAACCCGCCACTTGTAAGACTAACGTTTCTTCTGTTGCATTGTTAAAAGAGTGTTTTCTTACCGTTAGCGGTGTTCCATCTTTTTTGACCTCTACAGTAGCCCAACTACCTCTAGTAATTTTATAGGATATCCAAGACCCATTAAAAAACTTATTTCTTAACTCATATGTTCCATCAGTTTTTCTTGTAAACTTGTAATTTACATCTGCAGGGTTCCAATTATTAAATGTTCCCGTTAAATATAGTATGTCTGATGGTTTGGTGTCTTTTGGCACATAATCTATCACAAAATTTGTTTGAGCGACCAAACTGCCTATGTTCAGATAAATTATGGCTATCCAAAAAAAATTGAAATAATTAGCCGTTGAAAAAATTTGTTCGAAAATTTTATTGAAAATCATTTAACCCAAAACTTTTAATAAATGTAAATGAACCGAGATTACCGTTCGCCATATAAGTAGGTCAAAGCCATTAAGAACCTACTTCTCAAATATAGTATTTGACTTGAAATAATATAGAAATAACGAATGACAATTGACAACCGTAAATTTAATTTTTAAGATGGGGTAAACTAAAAAAATAAAGGTCGCCAAATGACAACCTTTATTAACTAATAAACTAACTAAACTAACTTCCTAATTCATATTAATAGTATACGTATTGGTCATAATATCTAAGTTGATTGTATAACTGCCTGCAGTTGATATCATAATATTATCTCCATCTTGACGTAATGAATTATCAGTTCCGGTATTACCTAAGTTTACATCCCACGTATCGTTAAACCTAAATTTCATTTCACCCGGCAACAAATCAGTAGTTATTGTCCATACATTATTGGTCATATCGTAAACCATATCCGTATCGGGGTCGTCCCATCCGTTAGGGGTTGCAGAACCTATAATTGCCCAAGTACCAAGACTAAAAGTTTTATTGACAACGTCCAAATCTATCTGATAACTACCGGCGGTTACAGGAATATTCCCACCTCCATCTTCTAACGAACCTTCAGCGCCAGCATCTCCAAGATTTACGTCCCAACCATTGTTGGCCCTAAACTTTAATTCTCCATCAGTAAGGTTCGCAGTAATTGTCCAAACATTTCTATCAAAATCATAAGACATGTCAGAATCTGGGTCATCCCAACCATTTGGCGTGGCAGAACCAATTATTGCCCAAGTGTTTGCAGAAAATGTATTATTAACTAAGTCTACATTGATTTCATAATCTTGAGGACCTGATAAAACAATATTATTTCCAGGAGAAACAAGTACACCCGAAGTACCGTCACCCTCATCACCATATATTCCATTGTCCCAGTTAGCTGCATCCGTAAGTTTAAATTCGTTACTTGCATCTGTAAATCTCACATGCCCCCTAAAGGTACCTGCTAGGTTTGGTAATTCTACCGCATTAAGCATTGGCGCAGAAACTGGATCCCAACCTTGATAACCCCCAGGCACATATAACGCTTCGGGAAAAGCTAATTGTTCATCTTGCGTAGCCGCCCAGATTGCATACCCATTTGCAGGTGCTTTTAATGTTACCGTTCCATTAGCATCTGATTGCTCAAAAATCAGGTATTCTTCTGTGTAATCTTTGATGTTGGCATTGGCCCAATGGGTTTGAACCTCCCTTGTTACCTCTTCCCCACTCAGATTAATGTAGAGTACCAAACCTGACTTCTCTGCATCACCACCCCTAATCGCTACAAATTCCTCATTAGAAACATGGTTTACAGTCCAATCTCCCGCAGCTAGTTCTGAGCGAATCTTAATTAACTGATTGATTTTAGTTTTTTGTTTCTCTCCACTAGCCTCATAATGTGAGTAAAAAACACATGGATATCCGGGAGCACTCATGATGTAAGCATATGCATGCGTTTCAAACTCATCAGGAAACTCATTACTACCATCCCTTGCTTCTGTATCATGATTACCTACAAAAGTTACTGCCTTGTCCGGTACTGTAGAAATTAAACTTGGTTTAACCAACTCGTTTAAATTACCGTTCAAGAAAGCATTTCGCATATTAAAAAAGTTGGGGAAATCAAAAGCATTAGCGCCGGATGCTTCTATCCAAGGGCGTACAACGCCTTCTACATTTCCATCAAAATTCTCACCTATACTATACCCACCTACGGTGGCTATCCAGTCTTTAACAACATCAGGAGAAAAGCCCTTTACAAAATCGAATCTCCAACCATCAATTTTCAACGTGTTCATATAGTAATTAGCAACGGACTCCTCCGAATTCCATAACCAATCTCGCACATACTCATTATTTAAATCCAAATCTGGGAAACCGCCAAAACGACCTTCGTCTTCCAAATTTTCTGCATTAGGCAAATAGTTTAACCAAGTTCTATTGAACAAACCTGATGCAGGCTCAAACAATGTATAAGTTTCAATTTGCCTAAACTCATTGTATTCCAACTGACCGCCCGAGTTATGGTTTAAAACAATATCCGCAATTACGGCAATGTCATTCTCGTGAGCAGTACCGATCATTTTTTCCAACTCTTCACGGTTACCAAAACGAGTCTCAACAGTACCATGTTGCTGAAAATCACCGAAGTCAAAGTAATCTGCTGGGTCGTACCCCATGGAAAAGCCACCACTCTGGCCTTTAGAAATAGGCGGTATCCAGATAGCATCAATACCATTTGCCGCCCAGCCATTCAACTTAGATTCAACATTGTCCCACCATATTCCTCCTTCGGTTACGTCCCAATAGAAGGCCTGCATCATAACGCCATTACCCGGCACTAATGCTTCCGTTCTTTCGACTGCCGAACCAGAAGGTAAATCTTCGGCATCGTTGGCTTCTTTTACCTTTAGCTCTGAAAAATCATCATTGGTACAGGCTGCGAACAATATAGTTAGCGCAGCTATACTTATTTTTATATAGTTTTTGATTTTCATAATTTTTAATTTATTCGATAGTGTAGGTTGGGTTATCGGCATCTGCCAAGAAAAGTTTGATGGTGTAAGTACCTGCACTTACCGGAATATTAGCGCCATCTGATTCTAAGGTCCCGTCATTACCATCATCGCCATAATTTAAATCCCACGCATCATTAGTTCTGAACTTAATTTCACCATCTAATACTGTCACGTTTTCTAGAATCCATACCCCTTCATTGGCATAATCCGGAGTGAAACGCATATTGGGACCATCCCACCCATTTGGTGCGGCATCACCTACCAAGCCCCAAATATCCGTAGGCTCTATGGTATAAAGATTATTAGTAAAGTCTGCAGAAACCAGATAATTACCAGCCTCTACAAGAATGTTATCGCCATTTTCTTCTAGGGTACCATCAGCCCCGGAATCCCCAAAGTTTACGGCCCAATCATTGTTCTGCCTAAACTTCATTTCACCATCGGTTAGAGTTACTACCGCTCTCCATTGGTCAGTAGAAGAGTCATAGGTTAGTTGTGTATCCGGACCATCCCATCCAGTTGGCGTAGCATCACCCACCAATCCCCATGTAAACGGCTCAATGGCATAGCTAAAATCATTTAAGCTAAACATGACTTTATAAGTACCAGCTAGAACCTGAATATTATCACCATCTAGGTCTAAGGTACCGTCTGCCCCGGTATCTCCATAATTAACCGTCCAATCGTTGTCTCTTCTAATTTTTAGCTCGCCGTCCGTTAAGGTAACATATGTAACAAATTCATTTGCAATAGCCGTTGCATATACCGGCACATCTGGACCATCCCATCCGTTTGGCGTGGCCGAACCTATCAGTCCCCAAGGGGAACTTAGATCAAATGAGGTAGCGTAACCTGTAATGGTCAATGCCCGCTCAGCCGAGGAAGCTACCACCTCCTTACCCAATAAAGCTTCTACCCAAATTTTAACTTCATTTTCCAAGCCTGCCAACGCACCGGCATCCGAAATGGCTTCATTCAGTTCTTCCGCAAAGAAATTTTTGCTGAGTACATTGCCAACATTTATGCGCGCGGGCATTGCTTCCGTGTCCGTATCTACACCTAGAACTACGTTATAGGTAGGTACCGCTCCTGAGTAACCAAAATCAGGTGCCGACCAATTGAGGCCCAGTACAGTTTCACCCGTCATATCTCTCGTTAGATTAAGAGCGTCCATAGAAGACAAAGTTAATTGGGTGCTAGCAGCATCACTTACTCTAATACTTTCGTCATCATCGCTACAACCTGTCACTAAAAGTGCCATTGCTACGATGGATGTGTATATAAATACCAAATTTCTGTTCATCGTTTTAGTTTTTAGTTAGTATAGCCTGGGTTTTGTTCCAATAGCGGGTTTGCCTGTAAGGCTTCCAATGGAAACGGAAATAGATTGTAATGGTCCGGAATTGATGTTCCATCTACCACATTACCTTTCCACGGCCAATTGTAAGTTCCTCCCGTAAAGCGGTCAAAACGTATTAAATCCTGTCTTCTATGCCCCTCATAATACAACTCTCGCGCACGCTCGTCTATCAAAAATTGCTCGGTAAGGTCTGCTTCGGTAATGTTACCGCTAGTATCCCCATATGCTCTTTCTCGCAGGGCATTGATATAATCAACCGCCTGAGCAGCAGAACCGCCGCCTCCCCTAAATTGGGCTTCGGCGTACATTAAATAGGCATCTGCCAAACGGAATAAAGGAATGTCCGTATCGGAAAAATTACTTTGACCCGAACTACCATCCGAGTATTGATTTTGAAACTTGGTAGTTGGGTAACCACTTTCCCAAGTACGATAATCATCCATCTCATAACTGTGGCCTTCCGTCCAGAAGATAGCCCTGCTATCCCCAGTTGTTTCCAAATCACCGAACAAACCGTAAATAGCTGGAGTACAACGGTGCCCGAACCAACTTTCAGAATTTCCAAATTCTGCAATTGGCATGGTCGTATCGCCTAAACTACCATTAGTAAGATAGGTTGCCGTACCAAAGGATTGTACGGAATTTCTATCTCCAATAATTGGGAAAATAATTTCTGGAGATGTAAAGTTATCTCCTTGAAAGATGGATTGGTAATCGTCATCTAACGTAAACGACGACTCTAAAATTACCTTCTCACTATAGATCAAAGCATCTGAATACCTATCTGTGCCTGTGTATATTTGGGCATTCAAATAGATTTTAGACAACAACATGTGTACCGCTGCTTTGTTTGCCCTACCATATTCATTGCTCGCAGGAATGGTTTCTTCTACTGCCAATAGTTCACTCTCCACAAACTCGAAAACTTCCGTTCGGGTACTCTTTACTCTACTCACACCCGTTACACCGTCTGCTTCCGTCACCAATACAACACCTCCAAAAGTATCCATTAGGTAGTAGTAGAACAAGGCACGTAAAAAACGAGCTTCAGCCACATATACATCTGCATTTGGCTCATCGGTTTTCTGCACATCTATAATAAAGTTGTTTATCTGTGCAATGTTGAAATAACTTCTATTATATAGATAGCCAAAGAATTTGTTGGTAGGTACCCAGTTGGTTGCTGTAGTCAATGGGTCAAGACCGCCATCTCCCCATCGGTTTTTGGCTATATCGGTAGTGAGTTCTTGCATATTCCAGATTGCCCTGAAGAATACGGTTTCCCCTGGGTCGTCTCCAGCGATATCCGCTTGTTGGTTACTACTACCCGGTATACCAATACCGTGCAAGGCCAAGCCTCCATATAGTTTGCCCAGAATCCCTAAAGTGGCATTGGGGTCCGAATCCAATAGGTTACCCAAACTCTGCTCTACTCTTGGTTCTGTATTTAAGTCGTCTGTACAGCCCACTAAAACGGTAGCTGTAAATAGTCCGAATATTATCTTTTTAATCATCTGTAGTTAGTTTTTAGAAGTCAAGATTCAATCCTAATGTGTAGGTACGTGGACGTGCATAGGGCGAAGTCTCAATACCATCAAAATTCTCAGGGTCTAAACCATCATAATCCGTGATAACAAATACATTGTTGGCCGAACCATAGAACCTTAGGCTCAATTTCTTATCTTCAAATGGTTTAAGGCTATAACCTATGGTTATGTTATCCAATCTTAAAAATGAAGCATCCGATAAGTAAAAGTCCGACAACGCTTGCGTATCCGAAGGGATTTCTGGAAACCCGTTGTATTGCACACCATCAAACAAATTCAAAGTGTTGTTGATAAAGCCAGAATCTGTTTGTGGAATAGCTGCCTGTGCAAATCCTCTATTCAATAGGTTGGCGTTATATACGTTACCCCCAAGTTGTCCTCTTAAATTTGCTGTTAAATCTAAGTTCCTATATTGCACAAAGGTTCCAAAACCATATGTCCATTTGGGTTCAAAAGGAATAAATCTTCTATCGGCATCAGAGATAACTCCATCACCATTCTGATCTACAAAAGCATCCTCAATAACTTTTCCATTAGCATCATAAACCTGCTCATATAACCAAAACGTACGATTACGCTCACCAACTGCAGTTTGCCCAATGTTTATACCGGTACCACGACCAATACCACCGCCGCTAGAAAACTGGGTAATATTATCCAAATCAGTTATATAGGTTTCATTAAAAGCTGCATTCGCATTAAATTCCAACGAAAAATTATCTGTCTGAATAGGCCTGAACTGTAACGCAGCTTCAAAACCTTTACTCTCAGTTTCCCCCACGTTACTCACAAATCTGTTTCTTAAGGCACCTTCGGACTGTGGCACCTCTGCTAACAAGTCAGTTGTATTCCGGATATAACCATCCAAACTACCACTCAAAAAATTAGAGAAGAAATCAAAGTCAATACCAATGTTATAAGTGGAGGTTTTTTCCCAAGTTAAATCTGGGTTAAAGGCGTTAGCCCTATAGGTGGTAACCACCTCATTCCCGAAAATATAACTTACGGTTGGATCGCCATCATCGTACAAAGCGGTATACGGAAAGTAGCCCACCGGACCTGTAATGTCTTGTTGCCCTGTGAGTCCCCAACCAATCCTTAATTTCAATTGGTCTATCCAAATAGCTTCCTCTAAAAAATTCTCTTCATCTAATTTCCAAGCTAAAGCGGCGGCTGGAAAATAGCCCCATCTATCGTCTTCAGAAAATAAAGAAGAAGCATCTGCCCTCACAGAAGCCGTAAACAAGAAATTATTGTAAAGAGTTAAATTTGCCCTGGCAAAGAACGATTGCAAATTCAATTCTGTGTAATATTTAAACGGTTGTTGTGGCTCACGAAAACCATTTTCTGTAGTTGTCGGAAAAGTAGTTCCCTGATTCGTAAAGTTTTGGTAAGCGTAGCCCGCTTGCACATCCAATTTATTCAATGCCCCACTAAAATCCTTGGCATAGGATAAATACGCATCCAATAAGTGGTCTCTCTTTATTTGTTTTTCGCTGAAACTCTCGCTAAAGTTGTTGAAAATTGGTAGACCATTAAATACCGTATATGCCCCAACAGCACTTGGCAAGAAATATTCGTTTATGGTAGATTCCGAGTAATCAATACCCGTATTTACCACGGCCGTTAAATCTTCCAAACCGTGTATCTTATATCTAAACTCAGCGCTACCAATAAAGCGGTCCGCATCTTCATTACGCTCTCTTTGTTTTAACAAGGCCAATGGGTTTGCCGGACCAACAATACCTTGATCATCGGTCAACTGGTAATAACCACCAAAAATTCCTCCCTGTGGGTCATAAATGGGTAATGTAGGGTTGGAAGCCAACGCACTGCCTATGGCTCCCGAATCCGGTTGGTCTTTTTCAGTAGCAATACCCTTTGCGTTAATAGTAACTTTTAAATGTTCATTAAAAAACTCAGGAGCAATATTTAAAGAAGCCGTATACCTGTCCAATTGGGATTCTTTTAAAATACCTGCAATTTCAGAATGTCCAAAAGAAGCTCTTATTGGGATTTTGTTAAATAAATTCCCTCTGGCCGTTAGGTTGTTATTAATGGTGTAAGAGGTTCTGTAAATCTCTTCCTGCCAATTAGTATTATAAACAGTACCGTTTAACCCTAAAAATCCTGCACTATCCGGATAAGTTCCCTGAATAAAATCTACGAACCCCGCAGAATCAAAAATATCTATTTGATTGCTCAATGTCCCCACCTGTACATTAGAGGAGAAATTAAATTGAGGTGCTCCCTTAGTACCGGACTTTGTAGTGATTATAATAACCCCGTTAGAAGCTCTAGACCCATAAATAGCGGTAGAAGAAGCATCTTTCAATACTGAGAAAGATTCAATATCATTAGGGTTTATCAATGTTAAAGGATTTGCTTGCCCTGCGGGATTCTGATTCGATAACGGTACTCCATCAATCACTATCAATGGACTGTTATTAGCATTCAAGGAAGAACCACCGCGAATTCTTATGTTAATTTCCGCATCTGGATCGCCACCATTATTTACCACACGTACACCAGCAGATTTACCGGTAATCATTTGGTCTGCAGTAGTAATGGCACCCTTGTTCAAGTCATCGGCAGTTAATAATTGTACTGCACCGGTGGCATCTTTTTTGGTGGTGGTACCATAACCAATAATTACGACTTCATCAAGTTGTGATATATCGCTCTCCATGGCCACATTTACCACTTCAGAAGTAACGATTACCTCCTTATTCTTTAGACCTATGTACGAAAACACCAATACATCGCCTTCATTGGCCTGTATGGAAAAGTTTCCGTCAAAATCTGTGGTAACACCATTAGTAGTTCCCTTTAAAACAATTGAAGCGCCAGGCAAGGGTAATCCCAAATCATCTATGACCGTTCCGGTCACGTTTAGCTGCGCCAATGCAAAAAATGGTGCACAAAGTAACACCAAGAAAAACATTGTAATTTTCTTTCGCATAAGTGAGTTAAGTTTAAGTTAGTTGTCAAGAGTTGAGAACTCTTTAATTTGCCTTATAAAACTACTTTTAGATAGTCTCTATTTCGCTTCATTTTATAAAATGACCTAAATTGAGATTTGAAACCTTGTAATCAAAAAGATTTTCTGGACAACCGAATAAACCTTAAATAACTTACATTCAGAACATTGCAACAAGGTTAAAGAATTTTTGATGAAACAAACCCATGTCTTAAAAGTGTGTGACAAAAACTGAGAACAGCACTAAAAGAGAAAAACGAATTGCGGATTTACTTAATCCATTATCAATAAATTTTATAATCGATAATAATACCCCATGTAAATAATGAATATTAAAAGGTAATTTCCCTATCCGGTATCTCACCTCTTGTAATTAGAATTTAAAAAAGCCTCTGCTATTGGAAATGTTAAGGCTGTAATATCTGACCTCGAGTAGTTTTAAATTGAGTTTAAATTAGTCTCAACTTTTTTTGAGAAATACCTATGTCTTCAATAATTCAAAAAAATGTTCAAAAGCACAATTTTAAAGAAGTGGATATAAATAAGCCGTACGAAATTGATGTATCAATGGTAATGGATTTTAATCAACTTCATAAAATTATTAGCTCTTAAACGGGAAAGGCAAAAAAATTAGCCGCTCAATTGAGAGCGGCTAAATTCATTTGTGGCTATCTAGTACAATCTGCACCCCACACCTCTCCATCTTTGGTATAGGCTATAGTAAGATTGCCTTCATCTATTTGTATTCCTCCATCACTACTGATCAGGATATTCTCGTTCTTGTCAATTTTTATGCCTTTTAGACTTGGAATCCCATCTGAAAAATCAAAATTATATGAATCTCCAACTTTTACTAACGTTACACGCCCATCGTCCGTAGAAATGCTTGTGTTTCCAGAAGTCTCGGAATAACTGATTGAACCTTTATAAGTTCCCACAAAGAAATCATCATCGGCAGGGTCATTGTCTTTGCTACAAGAAACAATAAGGGCCGTAACGAAGAATAAAACAGCTATTTTTTTTATGTGCTTTTTCATAATTACATTTTTTAAAATTCATTGACGACCGAAATTAAACGTGATATTAATTATTCCAAACTCTGTTAAGGAATATTTGTGAGAGAAAAAGGTTTAGGGTTAAAAATCTAATCTTATAAGACTAAAACTAGAGAACTCTAAAAATTCAAAAACAAAATGGATTAAAATTATTGATTCTGAATTTAGGTGAATGCCACATTAGATTATCTTAATGTCATACAGTTAATCATACCATGATTACGGTCAACTACTCTGCTAGGTAGGAGTTACTTTTGGTGTGAACCAAAATTTAATATATCATGTCTTTAATCACAATTATCTTAAATATAATATTACCACCATTGGCCGTATTTCTCAAACATGGTCTAGGCTCTACTTTTTTGATAAGCCTCTTGCTTACTATGTTGGCTTGGTTACCAGGTGTAATCCATGCCTTTATCGTAAATAATGATTAATGGAGCGCAGCCTACGAACCTAATTTAATAACTACCGAACAACGGCTTGGTACATATTAATAGGTTGGACCTCTTACAACTAATAGAATTAATCTTTTAAGGTTATTAAAATTAGTTATTGCAATAATAGATGTTATCTAAAAAATGAAACTTTACCATTATTAACCCAAATAAAATAAGATTATCATGGAAACAAAATATGAAAAGTTAGTTGATCAATTAGAAGAGATACTAGAGAAAAATAGAGATGCCGAAAAAGGCTATAAGAAAGCTGCAGAGAATGCAGATAGCCCAAATCTAAAGGCTTATTTTGACAACAAATCACGCGAGCGTGCTCAATTCAACAATGCTTTAAGAACGGAAATGATAGCCAGTTATGATTCTATTGACGACAATAGTAGTTTTACAGGTAGTATCCATAGAGCTTGGATGGATATCAAAGCCCTCTTTTCGGCAGATAACGATGAGTCTATGTTGGAAGAAGCTATTAGAGGAGACAAAGCGGCCGTAGAAGAATATGATGAAGTTCTAGATGATGTAACGCTACCCGCCTCGATAGCTGCCCTTATACGTGATCAGAAATTAAAGATTAGAACAGATTTGAATAAGATTAAGTCTCTTGAAGATTTAGCTTAAGTTTACTACGTACTAAATGATTGGGAGCTACTATACAGTAGCTCCTTTTTTTTGTCTATATAGATATTAAGTGGTGCTAAACCTTTTTCGTGACAAACTACTCTGCCCTACCCTTAAATTTTTTCGGTAATATGCTGTAACCATTAGACGCAGTACACAAGCTCATGTCAAAATTATATGTAAAAAAGAAGCCCGCCTTTATTCCGATAATGAGCTAACCTTCACAGGAAACTCCGTTTCGCCTCCATATAACTTTATCTCTTGTATATCGGCTGGCATATAGAAACCTGCTAATTCTAATTCTTCCTTTACATTCCGCACCACATTACCCTTAGTAATCAGGGCCATCCTTCTGAAATCTTTGGTATCCACCCAAAAAAACACCTTTAGGTTTACTGTGCTAGTGGCTAGTTCGTCCTCAATCACAAAATTTTCGTGTTCCTCATCCTCTATAACATTTGGCTCCTTTCTTAAAGCTTTTAAAACAGTCTCCTTTGCCCCTTCAATGTTATCCTCATAGGCAATACCAATGTTGAAGTCCCATCTAAAAAAGCCGTCCTCGGTATAATTCGTGACCGGCTTGGTCAAAACATCACTATTAGGAATGTAAACGTCCTTCCCGTCAAAAGTCTTTAATTTTGTATATCTAAACTCTAAAGCTTTTACCTTTCCAAAGTTATCATCTATTTGCACGGTATCGTCTACATCAAAAGGTCTGCTGAAGGCCATTATGATTCCGGCGATAAAATTTTGACCAATATCCTTAAAGGCAAAACCCAGCACCACGGCACTTGCACCGGCCGCCGTTAATATTCCAGTTGCTATTGCACCTAGACCCGAAGCTTCCAATGCAAGCATTATGGCTACAATAACTAAGATGTATTTGATAGCTTGCCCCAGAAATTTACTCATTAAGGGATCACCTGTCCGGATGGCCAATCTTCTTTTTACAAAACCTCCTATCCATGAGCCTAATAATAAACCAAGTATTATAATAAGGACACCTACGCCTATCCCAGGTAACCGCTCTATAAAATTATTATAGAACAAGGTTATTGATTCTGATATAGTAGTGGCGCTTTCCTTCATAACACTTGGCTAGATTTTATAATAGTACAAATTCTGATGACCACTTATTTACTAGCGGACCAATTCATAATTTCATGCTGTATGGTTTCCGGAGTTTGCTGTCTTTTTTTCGCCAGACTATTGATCAAGACCCCTATGTTATCTTTTTCATTGTGGTCATCCACGCCATCCAATTCAGGAAAATTGGCCAAATATTCATCCCTTACCGCCAACCATTGTTTTCTTAGGTGCTCTTCATCTACCGATATTGAAACACCACCGTTATCAACAGGTTTTCCAACTTCCTCGGAAGTATTTTCCTGTCTTTCATATTCATTACCAAGCCCTCGGTTTTGTTGAACTTCGTTATTTAATCCTTCTTTACTAGATTTAATTATTGTACTCATGACTAACATTTTAAATATTGAATGTTGAAGTTACCTACCTGAATCCCAATACAGTTGCTCTAACTCGTATTTAATTGACCGGATAAAATCTAAAAGAGACTTCAATTTATTGTTGGCAAATTCCCATTCTAATTACATAAAAATTAGAGCCAAAAATACTTTAATATGGAATATATCCGTAATTTTGGATTAATTCCATATTATATAATAGTTGTCTTAAATCAATCAGCCTAACAAGTTAAAGTGTAATGGAACAGAAGATAAATCTGATAAAAAAATCCGAGAGAAATTTTAGGGTCGAAAGACCTGTACAAACTGGGTTTTCCAGCCCGGCAACACATTATAAAGAACCTAGAATAGACTTGAACGAGATATTGGTCACGAACCCTTCCGCAACGTTTTTTATTAGGGTTGCCGACAACCATTTCCAGGAATTCAATATTGTTGAGAATGATGTGCTTATAGTTGATAAATCCATGACTCCAAAGAGCAATCAGCTCGTGTTGGCTACTATGGATGATACCTTTAATGTAGTGCACATGGATAAAAATCTTAACTCAGAGCTGAATATATGGGGAGTTATAACTTTTATTATTAAATCCGTTTTATGATTGCGTTGGTAGATTGCAATAGTTTTTATGCATCCTGTGAGCAAGTTTTCCGCCCAGACCTTAAAAATAAACCTGTGGTTGTTCTTAGCAACAATGATGGTTGCATTATTGCCGCAAATAAAGAGGCTAAGGGGTTAACTGAAATTCCTATGTTTCAACCTGTTTTTAAAATAAGAAAGTTGCTGGATCAGCATGACGTCACCTATTTTTCGTCTAACTATACACTTTATAGTGATATGTCCCGAAGAGTAATGGATACCCTAAAATTGTTTTCGCCACAGGTAGAAGAATATAGTATTGACGAGAGCTTTATAGATTTGACACATTACCAAAAGGAAAACCTTCAAGAGTTAGCCCATCATATTAAAAATACAGTTGAAAAAAATACGGGAATACCAGTTGGTGTAGGAATTGCAAAAACTAAATCCTTATCCAAACTCGCCAACAAATTAGCAAAAAAAATACCTTCAAATAATAATGTTTACATTGTTGATTCCGAAGAAAAAAGAAAAGATCTGTTACAAAGTCTTAGGGTAAAGGATATTTGGGGAATAGGTAAAAAACATGCCATACGGCTTGAATCCAAGAATATTAAAACTGCCCTAGATTTTGCAAATATGCCGGTTGCGTGGGTTAGGAAAGAGATGACGGTAATTGGTGAACGCCTTTGGAGAGAATTGAACAATGTGCCCTGTTTGCAGTTGACATCATTTCCCAATGAGAAAAAAGGAATTGGTACTGCAAAATCATTCGGTTTTAAACTAACGGATTTAGGATTAATAGAAGAAGCTTGTAGCTCATATGTAGCTGAAGTTGCCGACCTTCTGCGACAGCAGCACAGTGCTGCCTCAAAAATGGAAGTATTCTTACAGACCAATCAACATAGTGCCATAGACAAGCAGTACTATAATAAAATAGTTATTACACTAGACACCCCTACGGATAGTACGGCCAAGCTAACCAAAGAAGCCCTTAAAGCCCTACGGAAGATTTATAAACCCGGTTATCGTTACAAGAAAGTAGGTGTCAACCTAACTCAATTGGTCCATAAAAATACAATCCAAACTAATCTGTTCAATAGCCCTCACAAAACTGAAAGTCCTGCAATCACCCATGTAATGGATTATCTCAACAGCAAGTACGGCAAGAATAAAATTAAACTTGCTACGGTTGGCAACCGTGACAAGGAGTGGGCGCTTATAAAAGAACACCGCAGTCCCAGATACACCACTCAATGGAATGAGCTCTTAACCATTGGCAATTGCTCAACGAAACAAATCGTACAATAACAGAAAACCAAAAACCGATTCTGTACACCTAAAATGTTTTAATTAAATTCACTCTTGACATTAAATCTGGGTAATTAAACAAAGATAAGAAATCCGCAAAGCCCTGAGTTAGTTCTATAGATGTGTATTACTTTCGTAAATTTTAGTGGTTTCCCGTATTTGGATGGTTCCTGTATTGTCTCCCGAAATTTGTGACAACCAAAAATCGACCAAGATTTCACTTGTAGCACTACATGCTTGCAGCCCATAGGAATAAGGTCTTACCCCTAATGTGTGCGTAAAGGCAATATTGTTTATGTGATTGTTTGGATTTCCATTACCATCAATAATCCGGTATGCTGTATCTATGTCTATACCCCCGGTATACATGTATAATCTGCCATTTTCTGAGAATATTTTTTCCTTAGAAACATATTCCTCCACTTCTTCTTTGCCCTTTTCAGATGAAAACTTGGCCCTAGCTTCACGAACACTTTTTCCGGAAACGAGTGACGGAAAGGGATAGTCCGTCAACTCTATAGTACCATCCCCTCCACATTCAATAAACATCTTGTAAGCTATACTTCTAGTTTCTCCTTCCAAGTCTTTTACTTCAACATGAGTTGTCCCAGAGTTGGAATCGGAATTCAGTATTTTCACCTTCCCACTAATTAAATCTATACGACCCGCGTCATAGAGTGCCAAAAGAATATTGGCGGATGAAAGGGGCATTGCAGCAATGACATTCATTAGAAAAGGCTTTACCCTTTTTCTAAAAAAGAAATGGTCTTCGGCAGGCAGTAGTTCTGCATGAAAATTGAGTCCATACATTAAATCATCAAGTGTTTCCTTCCAATGTACGGGTTTATTGTTTTCCACAGAATCTTTGGCAGCTACCATTTCCTGTTTCATTCCATTAAAGGAATTGGTGTATTCATGTTTTTTGGACATGACCTCAACAAAGTTAGCAAACCCGAAATCGGGAGAGTCCAATCTATGGGCAACCTTTTCTAAGCGATCTTCAAAAAGTGCTTCTTTTAATGCAGGTTTACAAACCTCATTAAAATAGGTTTCCAATCTTAAGAAACCCAAATCATCAACTAAGGACAAAATCTCTTCCCTGCTGGTATGCCTGTAAATTTCCCGCATGCTTTTACGCTGTTCATATTGCAGGTGGGGCAACCATCCTTCGGCGGAATGCAGTACAATTTTAAAATCGGGAGCGTCCTTATGTGGATTAAAAATCAGTTGATCAGCTTCTTTAACAAACTCTCCATGACGATGCGCAAGAGAAGTAACCACATCAAAAGCACTCAGCGAAGCTCCTAAAATACCAATCGTAAAATTATACAGGTGGCCTTGTTCAGGTAAAATTTTATGTATGGGCCATGGGCTGGAAAAATAGCCTGCTCCACTCTTTTCCTCATTCTTCCACTCATGGCCTGTAGCTATAACAATCTTGTCCAAGACATGCGTATTGTTATCTTGGTCTACCACTCGAACTTCATCAGATCCAGGTAGAATATCTATAATTTTGTTTTCGGCAAATTCGGTAATGGAAACGCCCTTGGCCTTTAATTTATTAATTAATAGGATGTACTGCGACCGAAAATATTGTCCTAGCGCCAAACGACTATATACTTCAGAATCGTTGATAGGAAGCTCTGTAATGTTCAAAGATTTTAAAACAGATTTATTCTGCTTACGCAACCAATCTCCCAAAGTATCTGTAAGCTCAGGAATTTCTTCGGAAGATATATTGGATAGATTATAAACATCTGTAGTTTCTGGAGTATACGGCATACCCATGCCCATGTTCTTACCACTTTCAAAAATAAAAATGCTACCTATCTCTTGTTTAAGGGTGTTTATACGGTCGTTTATATGTTTCAGTAGATATATGGCCATTGGGCCAGAACCAATTATGGCCAATCTTTTTTTAGGTGTTTTTTGCATTTCCATTTACATCACATTTTAATCCTGTTATTTTATAACAAACAAGATGTTAAGCAATATTAAATGTAGGATTTGTATTTATCCGAAAGTGATGCAAAGAGATAATTTGATACTCCTAATACATAGTATCAAACCTTTCTTTTAGATTGAATAGAGTATAATTTCTACCTAAGTTTAAAATAAAAATTCCATTAACCTGGATTATTTTTCTTGAAATAGGATATAACACTAGGCCCTGTAATTCCATGAATTAAAATACTGAACATTACTACATAAGACACAAATGCATAAATTTCGTTAGTAGCAATAAAATTCCCTTCATGTAACGCAAATGCCAAATAGAAAAAAGAGCCTACCCCCTTAATTCCAAAGGATGAAACGGCCCATTTTTTAGGTTCCGTAAAGGGAGTTCCCATTAAAGCTATTCTACCGGTGAGAGGTCTAATGACAATAATAGTAACCAAAGCGATTACTATTCCTTGCCAAGTGGCAAAATTTAAAATTCCCGATGCTATAAAACCTCCAAAAAGAATAGTCCATACCATTATTAGAAACTCCTCTATCTTTTCGTTGAACAATAAAATCTCCTGTTTATCTTCATCGGAATTTATATTGTCCGTTTGCTCAGTTTGCTTCAGTTTTTTGTGAAAGTGATATTGTGCGAACAAGCCGGTAAAGAACGTGCTAAGGAATCCATAAGTACTCAATAGCTCTGCAAGGCTAAAAGAAAAAAATGCGAGACCTATTCCAACAAATCCGGAAAGAACCTTGTTTTTATGTATGGACTTTAGGTTACGAATCAGATAACTAAAGACAAAACCCAATAAGCTTCCAATAAGTACCCCTCCAATAATCTTGAACGCCATATAATAACCAAACCAATAGGTGAGATCTATATTTTGAAATGAAGTGCTTTGAGACCATAAAATTGCCAAAAACACGAACGGAAACGCCATACCATCGTTCAAACCAGCTTCAGAAGTAAGTAAATAGCGCATTCCCGTATTTTTCTTATCATACATTTCGTCCTTTTTTAACTGGAGCTCCGCTGCCAATACAGGGTCCGTAGGTGCACAGACGGCAGCAATTAATAGCGAAGATGCTCCATCAAAACCTAAAAAATAATGACAGATAAGAAACAAAAACGAGATGTATAACGGCATGGTAATCAGTATGAGCCGCAATGTATTTTTCCAATGCCTAGGACTATATCTCATGCCTAGTTTTAAACCCGCCCCCATAAGGCTAATAATTACTATTATTTCCGTAATTATTGTTACCTGTTTATTGCCCCATATGGGTTCAGGCCAATTTACCGGTACCCCTAGGTAATAGGTTAAAAACCCAATAAGTAGCAACGGTACGGTAAAAGAAACTTTTATACGAGATAGTACTAATGGCAAAAAGGCCATTAGTACTATAACAAAGCTGAATACTAGGAGAATGTAATAATAGTCTTTAATAACTTTAATTTTAAGTACTATGAAACAAATAAGACCTTAATGAGTCTCCCCTTTTCCTAAAATGATCAGACCACAATATTAATTAATGCGGGGCCACTAATTGCATTTCTTTTTAATGAATCAAGCGTTCTTTCAAGAGACGACACAAGAGATTCAAACGACGCGGTTTTTCTTAGATATCTATTGGCTCCACATTCAAAAAGTTCCTCAATACGGTCTATGTCAAATTCGGTTGAATATAAGACTATAGGAACATTCTGAAACAATGGATTCTTACGGATTTTAATTAGACAGTCGCTACCGTCCATTATAGGCATGTAAAGATCCAAAAAAATAACATCAGGTAAAGCAGTGCCGGTCTCAAGTTCCTTAAGTAATTCTAAAGCATTGTTAAAAGTGCGTAAGGAAATTGGAGCGTTAATTTCAGCCAAGGCATCACTAAATATTTCTTGATCAGTGGCATCATCGTCCGCCAAGAATACGGACCATTTTTTGTCGGTAGTGATATTTGAAGTAATCATTGAGTAAATCTTTTATGTTAACGAATGCCCTAACGGGTTTTATAAAATAACCACCACTACAGATGCGGTAGTTTAAGAGAGTTAACAAACGAAGATATAATCAACAGGCGATGAAAATGGAACCAATAAAAATTTTAATTGATCGATTTGAAATACTAGCATAAGAATATCTTTACCCGGAACCGGACTAAATGATAAACCGAATCAAACCGATAATAGGTTCTTAAAGACCAATTAATCAATACAGGCTACACTGAGTTGAAGTTATTATAAGACAAAATTAAAGTTAAGGTAATATATGCCTTAACTTATCTAGGTATCATTGCAGGTGTTAGACCACACCTATGAAAATCTCAGATGCCAATTTGTTTTTGCTCACTCTCAAAGACAACGAGGTTGCTTTTAAGCAACTCTATGACCGGCTCTGGAAAGGACTTTATCTATTCTCTCTAAAGCTGTTACAGAATGAAACGGAAGCCAAAGATGTAGTTCAAGATGTTTTCTGTAATCTCTGGACCAAAAGGAAGGAACTAGAAATCAAAAATGTAAAATCCTATTTATTTTCTGCTACTAAATACAAGTGTTTGGAATACATCAGGAAAAACAAAAATTATACTGATTTACTAACTCAGGTAAATCTTGTCCATATAGAAAACAATACAGAGAGAGAATTGGACTTTAAAGAAACCAAATCCAAAATTGAAAGTTGCATTAATACCCTGCCATTAAAGACCAAGCAAATTTTCACTATGAGCAGATATGATGATCTGTCTAACAAAGAAATTGCTCATGAATTGAATATTTCTATAAAAACGGTTGAATATCATATAACCCAATCAATCAAACAGTTGACACCTGTTATTGCTTCCTGAAATTATTTTTTTCAAAAAAAACACCTTTTTCTTTAGGGTTACCCCTCTTTTTTCACTCTTACTTATAGAGCACCATAGTAATGACGGAAAAAGAACTTCAAAATTTAATTGATAAGTACATTTCAGGTAACTGTTCCCAAGAGGAAAAAGAGCTTTTGGATAAAGTTCTTGATAGTTATACTATTACGGACGCTACGATGCAGATACAAGACGAAGAGTCCCGTATTCAATCCGAAATATATTCCAACATTATCAAAAAGGGAATAACCCCTACCCAAAACCAATCCCCCAACACTTATAAATGGTTGAAAATTGCAGCCGCAATGATTCTGCTTTTATTTAGTTTAAGCGCTGCTCTTTATACCATCAATCCGTTTGAAAAAGAAGATGTAGTTGCACAAGAATTTATAACTAAATCTACTAAATGGGGGCAGCGTTCCACCTTAACACTACAAGATGGAACAAAAATTACCTTAAACGCTGGCAGTAGTGTTGAGTTTCCCGAAAGTTTCAATAACCTTTCCAAAAGAGAGATAAAACTCAACGGTGAAGCGTTTTTTGAAGTAGCAAAAAATCCCTCCAAACCGTTTATTATACATACCGAAAACGTAACAACCCAAGTATTGGGAACCTCGTTCAATGTAAACGCTTACGATTTTAGTGAAAATATATCTGTTACGGTCAGGACAGGAAAAGTACGCGTACAATCAGAAAATAAGGATGGTGACATTAATACGGTATATCTAACGCCAAATCAGATGGCAGAGTACAGTAAAAAAGGGGATGAACTTATCACATCTACCGTTGCCAATGAGAACTATCTAGATTGGAAAAATGGAATTATCAGATTTAACGACATCACTTTCCTAGAAGCCTCAAAAATGCTAACCAGATGGTATGGTATTGAAGTAGACTTCCTGTCTCCATCTCTTAAAAACTGCCATGTTACGGCTCGTTACGAAAAAGCAAAACTTCACGTAGTCTTAGAGAGTATAAAATTTGCCACCAAAGGTATGGACTACGAGTATTTAGAAAATAACACCATTTTATTTAAAGGATCATGCAACCATTAAAACCCTTAACCACCATGTAAGATAGACTCAAAACAAAAAAGCAGCCTGTGACACTTTGGCGAGGATCAACAGACTGCATAGCATTTAACGATTAAATAGATAACCATTAAACATTCTGTGAAGTTATGAATTCACTAAGTATTAAACAATTTATTGCGTTGACAATGAAAATTACCGTTCTACTTGTGATTGTTGCGCTAATGAACCCTCTTTTTGCATCGACGGTTGAAGCACAACGATTAGACCAAGTTTCCGTAGAACTATCCCTAAAGAATGCCTCTATTGAAGAGGTCATCTCAACTATTGAGGAACAAACTGCATTTAACTTTGTTTATGGGCGTTCCATTACCAGTTTAAAAAATAGGTACAACTTTAATTACAGAGGAGTCTCGTTAAAATCAGTTTTGGAAATCCTGTCCAAAGACGCAGGTCTTGCATTTAGGCGAATAGATGAAAATATTTCCATAGATCGACGAAAGCAAACCGAAAAGAAAGTTGTTGACCTAATTTTTCAACAAGTTGAAGGAAGGGTTCTAGACGAAACCGGCCAACCCTTACCCGGAGCCTCTATTGTAGAAAAAGGAACTACTAATGGTACAGCTACGGATTTTGATGGCAATTACAGTATTAATGTGGGACCGGATGCGGTACTGGTTGTATCCTATATTGGTTACGACACAGAATATATTCCCGTAGGAAACGAGACACAGATAGACATTAAATTATCCATGGCTTCCTCTGCCTTACAAGAAGTTGTGCTTATTGGCTATGGCCAACAGGCCAGGGCCAAAGTTGTTGGATCGGTTTCAGAAATAAAAAACAGCGAACTTGAAAATGTTACAGCTGCTACGGTTGACCAGCAACTGGCAGGTAAAATTTCAGGGGTAATTATTAATCAATCTAACGGACAACCGGGTACAGATTCGCAAATTATTATTAGAGGTACAGGAACGTTAACTGCAGGTACCAACCCTTTAATCGTAGTTGATGGTTTTCCGCTTACGGAAGGTAGTTCACTAAGTTCTGTAAACCCTAACGATATTGCGGAAATAAATATTTTAAAAGATGCCGCTTCTGCATCTATCTATGGTTCAAGAGCTGCGAATGGAGTAATATTGATTACTACCAAATCCGGTACCCGTAATCAAAAAACAACGGTAACACTAGAAACTTATGGCGGCGTGCAACAACAAAGTTCCGGAGTGGAATTGGTAGATGGTTATGAATTTGCTCAATTCCTAACGGAAGCTAGAAACTGGGGCTATGTTTCTAAAGACCCCACTAATAGAAGCGAAACGGATCCAAACTCAGTAAGGGTCACAAAACTAATTGATGGAAAACAGATTGACGGCCGTGAACTTTTCTTGCCGGAGTTGACTCCCTACTTAAATGGTGAGCCCGGTCTTGTGAATACTGACTGGATCAATGAGGGCTTTAGAAATGCCGCTTTATCAAATTATGCACTTTCTGTTTCCGGAGGAAATGAAAAAACAACGTACTATACATCTTTAGGATATTATGATCAAGAAGGTGTTGTTGTTGGTACGGATTTTAAACGCTACTCAGGATCTGTAAACCTTCAGAGCCAAATTTCGGAAAAGGTGAAATTTGGCATTAACTTAAAGCCTACGTATTCCATTGAAAACTCGGTAGACCAAGGTAGCCGTAGTAATGGTGTACTTGGTCTCTCTGTCCTTAATTTCCCATTCTATAGTCCATACAATTCAGATGGAAGCATTAATATCAGTGATCAACTTGTACACGAACAGCATGAAGTTGAAGGCGTTCGTATTAACGGTACGCCGGTTGAAAACCTAATTGCCACAGCCAATTTAATTACGGACGTTAAAAAACGTTTTAGGATTTTTGGTAATGCCTTTATAGATGCAGAAATTCTGGAGGGACTAACCTATAAATTCTCATTGGGTGGCGATTATGATTCCTATGTACGGGATTACTACTACCCTATTGGTGTGGGATCATACCGAACTCCAGCCCCAAGAGCAGATGCCAATGGAGAACAACGCAAACAGAACAAAATCAACTATTTGCTAGAGAATACCTTAACGTATGACAAGAGTTTTGGGAAACACCACCTTAACCTTTTAGGTGGTTATACTTTTCAAAAGGAAAATACGGATTATACAAGGGTAATAGGTACCGGATATGCAGATGATAACATTCAGAACATTGCGGGTGCTAGTGCTTTTACGGCATCGGCGGATGTAGGTATATGGACATTGGAGTCTTACCTAGCTCGTTTGCAATATGATTTTGATTCTAAATATTTAATATCGGCAGCCATTCGTCGCGACGGTTCTTCAAGATTCGGAATCAACAATAGATGGGGTAACTTTCCATCCGTTGCAGCCGGTTGGGTATTTACCAGAGAAGACTTTTTTCCTCAAAATGATGTAGTAAGTTTTGGTAAGATATCCGCCAGTTGGGGGCAAACAGGAAATAACCAGATTGGCACCTATGCTTCCAAAGCATTGGTAACGGATTCCAACTATGTATTTGATGGTGGCATTGCACCAGGATATATTACCACATCTGCCCCTAATCCAGATTTGGGTTGGGAAATAGCTTCTTCCTTTAACATTGGCCTAGACCTTGGTTTGTTCAACAATAAATTGAACTTTAACATGGCCTATTACAAAACCAACACCAAAGATTTGCTATTGGATGTTCCTGTTCCACAGCAAACTGGTTATGATAATGTATTGGCCAATATTGGAGAGATGGAAAACCAAGGCTGGGAGTTTCAGATATCAGGGAACAATTTTAAAGTAGGAGAATTGGGTATTGGATTTAACGCCAACCTAACCTCCTATGAAAACAAAGTTATTGCTCTTGGACCAGGTCAAGATAAAATTGCTACAGGTAGGGACCAACTTTTTACAACCCAGATTGGTAGACCTATAGCCGAAATCTATGGCTACACCTTAGATGGTGTATTCAAGACACAAGAAGAAATTGATTCTACACCACATTTGGACGGTACGCTTACGGGCGATTTAAAAGTAGTTGACATTAATAATGACGGTGTTATAGATGATGAGGACAAGAGTTCCAAAGGCACTTATGCTCCGGATTTTACTTATGGCTTTGGTGTAAACTTGGATTATAAGGGTTTTACTTTAAGCGCCAATTTTGCAGGTGTTGAAGGAAGAACATTATTGGATGGAGACTTAAGCTCTATAACTGAATCCGGAGAAGGTTTTGGGGTTCCTACCAAATATTATTTTGATAATAGGTATCACCCTGTCAACAATCCTGACGGATTTTTGGGACAACCCAACTTCGGAAATTTCTCCAACTCAAGAAAAATTCTGCGTAGCTCTGTTACCGTAGAAGAGAACAATGGGGATTATTTCAGATTTAGAGACTTACGAGTAGGTTATAATTTTCAAGAAAACCTTTTGGAGAGAATTAAACTTTCCGGCTTGCAGGTTTATTTCTCTGGAAACAACCTATTCACCTCAACTAAGTGGAGAGGCTGGAACCCTGATGGAACTTCTAGTGACATACTTACTTCCGGCTACAATTCCGGTGGCAACTACCCTATTTCCAAGACCTATACAATTGGTTTAAAAATCTCATACTAAAAAGCTATTCAAATGAAAAAGTATATATCCTTAACTCTTGCCGTTCTTGTATTGGGACTGGTAAGCTGCGAAAAAGAATTAATACAGAACCCGACCACCACCAAGGTTGCCGATAACTTTTACGCCAATGAGGCCGAAATGGAAGAAGCCGTAAATGCGGTGTTCGCTACATTGCAATTTACAGGGGTTTATGACACGGCAATGCCCGCTGTGGGAGAATTGCCCGGTGAAGATGCCTATGATGAAACTCCTGCCAATGATGGTGGCAATTACGGAATGTTGGACGATTTTATAGTCATTCCACAAAGCAGCCTTATTGCTAACGTTTGGGAAGACACTTACAAAGGCATCCAAAGAGCCAATATTGTGCTCAGTAGAATTCAAGAAGTAGAGTTTGAAGACGCAGAGTTAAAACAGGCACGTACCGGAGAAATGCTGTTTATTAGAGCTTTGCTTTATTTTAATTTGGTGAGAACTTTTGGAGACGTTCCCCTTATTATAGACGAAGTTGGTAATCCACAGGAATATTTTGGCCAGTCTAGAACACCTGTTGCGGAAGTCTACACCCAGATTATTTCAGATTTGGAAGCTGCGGAAGGTGCTCTCCCCTCTCGCAATGACAGCAACAGAGGACGTGTTGTAAAAACGGCAGCACAGACCCTTTTGGGTAAAGTATACCTTACCCTAGGAGATTACTCTGCCGCAAAGGAAAGTTTGTTAAAAGTGGTAAACTCTAACGCTCATGATTTAATCGCGGTAGATGAAGTTTTTTCAGTTGATAACGAACTTAATGAAGAACTCATATTTGTGGTTCAATACGCTTCAGGAATAAACTCTAATGGCGAAGGTTCTGATGCTTATAGAATGTTCAACCCAACCGGAAGACAGGATGGCGGTATGGCCGGTACCAAAGGGCATGGCGTACTTAAACCTGATTTCTTCGCATTGTACGATGATGCAGATACCCGAAAAGGAGTGTTTGTAGGACAATTGGAATCCGGTTTAGCTTATAATAATAAAATTGCCGTTCCCACAACCGTGATTGGTGACTCCCCTAGTGACTGGGTGGTATTGCGTTACGCCGATGTGCTTCTTATGTTGGCCGAGATAGAAAACGAATTGGGTAACACCGTGGAAGCTACCACTTACTTGAATGAAATTCGTAACAGAGCTGATCTTGGGGATTATAGCGGTGGTACGGATAAGGCCTCATTGTTTGCTGAAATTGATTTACAAAGACGTTTAGAGTTGGTTTGGGAAGGTCACCGTTGGTTCGATTTATTACGCCAAGGTCGTGCACAGTCCGTTTTGGGCATCACGGATGCCAACAAATTACTACTACCGCTGCCCGCAAGTCAAATAGCCGCGGACCCGGCATTAGTTCAAAATCCAGGTTACTAAGAATAGAATATGAAGAAACAGATAAAATACACCGTTAAAGGGTTTTTGTTTTTGATATTTGGAATGCAAATGGTTGTGGGACAGGAGTCCCACAACGCATCCAAAAGCAAAGCCACGCAAATTTTACATCAGCTTAAAAATCCGTCTGCGGAATATATCGTTGCCATTTCCCACAGAGGAGATTGGCGCTATGCACCTGAAAATTCATTAATGGCCGTTCAAAGGTGTATTGACTTGGGTATTGATGTAATTGAATTGGATTTTAGGCTTACTAAAGATGGTCATCTAGTGGCTATGCATGACACTACGGTGGATAGAACAACTGACGGAAGTGGAAAAGTAAATGAGTTGACCTTGGCGGAGATAAAACAATTTCGCCTTAAAAATGCTGCTGGAGTTAGGCATTCCAACCAACAGGTGCCCACACTAGAGGAGGTCATGAACTTGGTAAAAGGTAAGGTCATGGTAAACTTGGACAAGACCGAAAGTAAATGGGTAAGGGAGTCGTATGAAGTTTTAAAGAAGACCGGAACCGTAGACCATGCTATTTTTAAAGGTAATGATGACGTTAAGGTGATGCGCCAAAAATACGGTTCCCTTATGGATAGCATTATATACATGCCCAAACTTTGGTACAAGAATCCAAAAGTAAAAGAGCTATACCAAGGATATGAAAAAGACATTAATCCGTTCTACTACGAAACTATCTTTGATACCGAACAAGCCCAACCGCTTTTAATAGCCAAATCACAAATGAAAACTAATGGAGATGGTTTTTTAGCAATTGCTCTCTGGGATGAATTATGTGCCGGTAGAACAGATGAAATGGCTCTATTGCAAGGTCCTGACAAAGCTTGGGGCTGGTTATTGGAACAAGGTGCCAACGCAATCATGACGGATAGACCTGAAGAATTGCTTCGCTATCTTGAAAGCAAAGGTTTAAGAACCATGAAAACCGTGAATTAAAATTGATAAAATGAATCTAAAAATAAACCTGAGCACTATTGTTTTTGCTTTTTTGTGCTTCAACCAAGGTTTCTGTCAAACAACTAAGGCAGATAGTATTTTATATGATTTTAATCACCGACCCGAAAAGATTCTAGTGGCGGCCCATAGGGCCGCTCACCAGAATTATCCAGAAAACTCAATTGCTGGCATCCGTGAAAGCATTCGTTTGGGAGTAGAAATTGTTGAATTGGACATCAGGGTTACCAAAGATGACAAATTAGTGGTAATGCACGACCGTACCGTAGACCGAACCACCAATGGTACTGGTAAAGTTGAGATGCTCAGTTATGAGCAAATACAGCAACTTCACCTTAAACATAATAACCACTTGACCGAAGAACAGGTTCCTACTTTTGAAGAAGTGCTTTTGGAAACAAAAGGGAAAATTTTAATTGATGTGGACTTTAAAGCTGCTCCTAAACATATTGACAAAGCCCTTGCGCTAATCAAAAAACATAATATGGAAGGGCAGATTATCTTCTTTTTGTACGATTATAAGCTATCTCCAAAACTTCATGAGAAAAGTCCGGATATTAAAATTATGCCTAGGGCCCATAGCCAGGATGAAGTAGAAGAAATTCTAAAGTGGGATTACATTAAAGTCATCCACGTTGATGAAAGTTATTATGATGATGCACTTATGAAGCATATTTTAGATGCTAACGTTCGAGTATGGATGAATGCTTTGGGCAAATATGACAGCATGGAAAAAAACGAGAAGAATTCCGGTTTTAAAGCCTTATTAAAGCAAAAAAACATTAATATCATTCAAACAGACCTTCCAGAGGAATTAAATGAATTTCTTTTAATCGAAAAGTAACCTATTCCATAATGCCGCATCAGATGAAACTAAAACCATTTACCCTCATTTTAAGCCTTCTAACTTTGTTAATCGTAAATGTTGGTTACGCTCAAGACAACGAAGAGCTTAATACCCATGGTCACAGCCACTACAAGTCCTTTTCTAAGATAGCTGGTCATAAATTAATATTTCCCTCTGAAGTTCCTGATCGCATTATTGTTAACCTAACTGCGGACCCTGCCCACAGTTTTGCTGTAAACTGGCGCACCCAGCAATCCGTAGATTCCGCTTTTGTAGAAGTTGCCCTAGAATCCCATGGGCCGGAATTACGACTACCCGGTAATTTTAGGAGAATATTGGCAAAAACACAACTGTTCGAGAACGAAAATATACGGGACAAAGAACCCAAAGTGCTTGCTGCTTACCACTCGGCTTTGGTAGACGGTCTAGAACCTGGTAAAATTTATGTATACCGTGTTGGATATGGAACGCCGAATGCGAATACTTGGAGCGAATGGTTTCAAATAGAAATGCCCGATGCAAATATAAATACCCCTTTCAGCTTTGTATATTTTGGAGATGCGCAGAACGATGTAAAATCCATGTGGTCCCGAGTCATTCGTAAATCTTACAAAATGGTGCCGGATGTTGATTTTATGCTACATGCCGGTGATTTGATCAATCACAGTGAATCCAATGAAGAATGGGGTGAATGGTTTTACGCAGGCAGCTACATTCACGCCACAATACCAAGCGTAATGACGCCCGGAAATCATGAGTATAAGGATGGGGAGCTTTCCAAACTGTGGAAACCCCAGTTCAACCTGCCACAAAACGGACCTCAATTGGAGCACATGGAAACCTATTATACACTGGACTACCAAAATATGAAGTTGATTTCCTTTGATGCGGAACAGTTTGATGAGCACCCTGAATCTCGTAAAAAAGTAATGGAATGGCTTGAAAAAACCCTATCCACAAATACCCGTAAATGGATAACGCTTTTTATGCACTACCCTATTTATTCTACCGCTAAGGGGCGTGATAACAAAGTATTACGGGAAGCATTAAAACCCTTAATTGACAAGTACAAGGTGGATTTAGTACTGCAAGGCCATGACCATACCTATGCCCGTGGAAACGACTTAAACAAAGATCAAGGCAAAACCATTATTTCAGATGTTGGGACTATCTATGCCGTATCCGTTAGTGGTCCTAAAATGTATGAATCCCAGAATCAGAATTGGATGGCCCGCCGTGGTGAATTCACTCAATTGTTCCAGATTATTACGGTTTCTAAAAACACCATAAAATACCAAGCCTTTACACCTTTAGGAGGATTGTACGATAGTTTTGAATTACAAAAAGATGATACCGGAGCAAAAAAACTCATCAATCAAGAAGTAGAACTTCCTTTACGGTTGAAAAAGAATCTGATTGGGGAGTAAATCTTATAGTGGTCTTATACCCTTACAACACTTTAATAGAAAATAAAATTCCGTAGTAATGTATATGTGAATCCTCATCGTCATTATGCAATGGAACATGCTTTCGTATAATGTATGGTGTTTTCGCCTTTAAGGTTTTCTCACTTATAGGCTGTAATCCTATTCATAAAAAACAACAAAGAGCCTTACCTACCCTAATTTCACTTGCTCATTAGAATTTATGACACTCCTCACCCTAAACATTATTGCACCTTAATTGCATTATAATCGCAATTCAGTTGCATTAATGGTTTTTATTATTAATTTTACCGACGTAACAAATTTGTCACACAGCCATTGAACATTAGAGAATCCAATAGTAAAGTTTCCCTTGGACAATATGTTAATGAGCGTTTATAGTGAACAACAAAAGTTTACAAGCTATAGTCAATTGCAGGCAATAGCTTTATTAAAGGTTAGATTCATAATATTTTTAGTTCAGTAGTTTTACTAATGAAGATTGGTCGTTTAAGAAATAGTATAACGTTTCTCCTCCTTGCCCTATTTATTACAACAAAAATGGCGGGCCTTCATTTATTTTCACATACAGATGAAGATGACCATGGTGTGGAATGCTGTATTTGTCTCCATGTAAACACCATTAATTTAACTCCCGCCACTACTCCTGAATCTCAGTATTCGGCAATTCAGAATACAACATACTTACTTCAAGAAACGGTTACTGAAATTTATAGCTTTGTCGGTTCAAGTTCTATTGCCACGGACCAGCTTTTTTCACGGCCGCCGCCATTTCAACACTAAGCACTCCTATACGCTATCATTGCTGGTTTGGTTCCATACAAAAGTTCAATGTTTTTTTGCTCTAGTACTATGGTAGTGATTCCATATACCAAGTAATTGACTACTTACCTCAACAGCATTAAGTATAGGCTCACCTAGCCCCTTTCCTGGGATAACAGATTATTATCTTTTAGTTCTCCATTATGTTTCATAAAATACTGGGTATATGGCTATTCCTTAGTCTATGCGCCACAGCGTTCGCACAGGAAACTTTTCAAATTAAAGGGATTGTGTTGCACGCAAAAGACTTATCGCCGGCACAGGGCGCTACAATTGCAGGTAAAAGCTTGTATGCCGTTTCAACGGAAAATGGTGCTTTTATCATAAACCATGTGGCTAAGGGCTCGTACTCCTTTACGATATCTCATATTGGTTGCGAACCTACAACCATTAGTGTTGATGTAGGCCCACATATGGAAGAACTAACCGTATTCTTGCATGAGTCCGCTACCGTACTAGACGAAGTAAAAGTCAATGGAAAAACCAAAAAAAGAGAAGCTTTAGAAGTTCCCATAGTCACTACGTCGGTGTCCAAGGAATTCCTTGATCAGAACAGGGAAAACACGCTAATGCAGACCTTAAGCAAAATAGCCGGGGTCAGTACTATAAATATTGGTTCGGGACAATCCAAACCCGTAATTCGCGGACTGGGTTTTAACCGCGTTGCCGTGGTACAGAACGGCATAAAGCACGAAGCACAGCAATGGGGCAATGACCACGGCTTGGAAATTGACCAGCACGGTATCGAAAACATACAGATTATTAAAGGTCCGGCTTCTTTATTATACGGATCTGATGCTATAGCAGGTGTTGTAGATATACAGCCAAACCAAACACCGTTACCCAATTCTTTTGATGGCGAAGTGAATATCCTAGGCGAAAGCAACAATGATCTGCTGGGTGTTTCTGCAGGTGTTACGGCTAGAAAAGACAAATGGTTTTATCGCGGGCGCCTAACGTATAGGGATTATGGCGACTATAAGGTACCGGCTGACCAGATCAATTATGAGAATTACATATTTGAATTGCATGAAAATAATTTAAGGAATACGGCCGGAAACGAAGCGGATGCAAGTCTAGGAATCGGTTTTGTTTCTAATGGCCTAAAATCTGAAACCGTATTTAGTAATGTTAACGCCAAAAACGGATTCTTTGCAAATGCACATGGTTTAGAAGTTAGAACTTCCAGTATAGATTATGACAACTCTAGCAGAGATATAGACCTTCCCTATCACAAGGTCAATCACTTTAAAATCACCAACAATACTTCAATAAATATTGGAGAGCATAATCTACACCTAGACCTTGGTTATCAGAACAACAACCGTGAAGAACATTCAGAGCCTGTTCCTCATGGCTATATGCCAACACCTCCGGAAACCAAAGAAAGATTATTTATTAAAAATACCTACTCCTTAAATTTTCGGGATGCCTTTCAACCTACTGACCAACATGACATGGTGGTAGGTTTAAATACGGAGTACCAGAACAACAATATAGGCGGATGGGGATTTTTAATTCCCGAATACAACCGTTTTACCGCTGGTCTTTTTGCATACGATCAGTTTGAGGTCAATTCTGATTTTCATGTTCTAGCAGGCCTGCGTTATGATGTGGGTCGTGTAGATACCAAAGCGTATTATGATTGGTTCCCTTCCACCGTAAATAACGAGGATGGCTCTACATCATATATTTTCCTGCAACGGTCAAAAGACAAAACACTCGATTTTGGTAGCCTTAGTGCCTCTCTAGGCATCAGCTACATCAAAAATAAAACCAGTTACAAAATAAATGTTGGCCGAAGCTTTAGAATGCCATTGGCCAATGAATTGGCATCGGACGGTGTTAACTATCACATGTACCGTTATGAAAAAGGGAATATCGATTTGGACCCGGAAATATCGTATCAGCTAGATTTGGCCGTAGACCATACAGAGAAATCATTTACCGTAGGTGTGAGTCCGTTTGTAAACCTATTTCAAAATTACATTTACCTCAACCCAACATCAAGCTATTACGAAACCATACAGATCTATGAGTATACCCAAGCCAAGGTATTTAGAATTGGTGGCGAGTTTAACGCAAGTACTACCATTACTAAAAGCCTACAGGTAGATGCCTCTGTTGAATACGTGCATTCCAGGCAGATCAGTGGCGCGAAGGAAGGATTTACATTGCCGTTTTCCCCTCCATTATCCGGCTTGCTCTCCGCTAGATATGAATTCAACAAGCTACTATTTTTTAAGAAGCCGCAATTGATCGCCGATTTTAGAATTACAGCGGCCCAGGAAGAAATTGTACCTCCGGAGGAAAAGACGGACGGCTATCAGGTGTTGAACATGTCTTTTTTAACGCAAGTAGATGTTTTTAAGAACGATCTGCCTCTAGAAATGCGTGTAAAACTGAACAACGTATTCGATACCAAATATTTTAATCACACCAGCTTCTACAGACTCATAGATGTTCCAGAAGCCGGTAGAAACATCTCATTATCCCTAACAATACCTTTTTAAAATCAGTAATCAGTAATCAGTAATCAGTAATCAGTAATCAGTAATCAGTAATCAGTAATCAGTAATCAGTAATCAAATTAAAAATTAAAACCTATGAAAACAACTAGTATGAAACCCAATTTAAAATTTTTAGCAATCGTTGCTTCCGCCGGACTCTTTTTACAATCCTGTAGTAGTGATGATGATGGAGCTATTGAAATGAATGCTCCCGTCATTACCAGCTTTGAATATGGCGAAGGTCATCATGACGAGGGTGAAGACCACGACCATAAATCAGAAGAAGCATATGCTTTTAAAGGTTCTGACATCCATTTAGCGGCAGAAATCAGTGCAGAAGCTACGGTAAGCAGTATAACACTTTCAATTCATTCAGATGACGTAACTGCCGAAGAAGGAGAAGTAGACTGGGAATTTGAAAAGGTATTTACGGATGCTAAATACTTAGTAATTAATCCAGAATTTCATGAGCATATAGATATCCCTGCAGATATTCCTTCAGGTGAATACCATATTGAACTTTTGGTAACCGATGAACTAGGGAACAGCACAGAGGTAGAAGGTCACCTTGAAATTATGGACGTTATTACTTTAAGCGATTTTTCAATTGATGAAACCGTTGCCAGAGGCGAAGATTTTCATGCCGAATTTATGATCAGTGCCGTAAACGGTATACATGGTATTACCGTTGATATTCACGCACACGGACTAACGCTTGCCGAAGGCGAAGAAGAGTGGCATTTTGAATCTGAGTACACAGAAGGATACCACGAACTCACCGATGCCGAGTTCCATAAACATATTGATGTGCCGGTTACTGCTCCTGCAGGTGAGTACCACATGGTTTTTACTGTGGAAGATGAAGATGGCAATACTAAAGAATATGACACGCATTTAATTGTTACCGAGTAACTAAATCCAATAACACCGCATAGTACTTAGAAGTGCTATGCGGTTTTAAATCGCATAAAATGAAGTTCTCATTAAAATATTTCTATTTAGCATCCTTTATTTTGTTAACCGCTGCATGCTCTAACGATAACAGTGATGACATAGATGAAGAAAAGCCTACTATCAGCGTTAATTATTCAGAAGGTTTTCCACAAGGTTGCACATTGTTGACCAGAGGAGAAACCTATAATTTTAGGGCCATGGTGACCGATAACAGTGAACTGGCCGCTTACAGTATTGATATCCACCATAATTTTGACCATCATACCCATGACGACCAAGTAGCGAAATGTGAATTGGGCGAAGTTCAATCCCCTGTGAATCCTTTAATTTATGTGGAGAACTTTACAATTGATGGCGAATTGACAAGCTATGAAATAAATATTGCCGTAACCATACCAAACGATGTTGATACCGGCGATTACCACTGTGCCTATTCGGTTACAGATGCAACCGGCTGGCAAAGCCGAACTTCCATAGATATAAAAATCGTGGAGTAAAAAACACCCATAAGCTTAAACAAACCTTTTACCATATGGAAGCGATAATTACGATTGTTGGTTTTTTAGGCGCGGTAAAAAACTTCATTGTTAAATCATATTCTACACATGAAAGAAAATTTTTATTTAAAGCTTTGACCAAAATACAACTAAAACATAATTCCGTGGGTTGGACCGGTATGCAACATTCTGCCGATTATGTAGAACTGGCCATGTACGGACCGGGAAGCCAACTGTTGAAACCCTTTATAAAAAATACGGACCTGCACTACCTTATGCTGGAAGCAGCGGAGGTTGAAAATACGTTTTAATGATTTTTACCCTCATACAGAATAGAAACACTAAATGACCGCATTTTACCTTATTAGTATGATAGTTTCAGGAATAAGTGTATCAACTAAGTTTAGTGATTGCTTTAATCATCAAAAGGACTGACCACATTTAACAAAGTAGGTTCTGCAACTTGGGTATAAATCATTGTTGTCTTAATTGAATTGTGACCGAGTAGCTTTTGTATCACCCTTATATCAGTTCCTTTTTCCAAAAGGTGCGTAGCATAACTGTGTCTTAAGGTATGTGCTGTAATCCGTTTATTGATTTTTGCTCTTTTTGCCGCCGCCTTAAGTAATTTATTAAAGCTTGAACTAGAGTACTTTCCCCCTTTTTGACCTTCGAACAAAAAGAGCTTTGGTGAAAATTCTTTGTAATACATACGAAGCATAACTAGAATTTTTTCGGATAAGGGAATTATGCGGTCTTTGTTGCCTTTTGCAGATTTAACATGTATAACCATCCTAGATGAGTCTATGTCCATGATTTTTAAGTCTATTAGTTCGCCAACCCTCAAACCCGCACTATAGGTAAGGGCAATCATACTTTTATGTTTAACGTTATTGGCACATTGAATGATTTTTAGAATTTCCGTTTTTGAAATTATCACAGGAAGTTTTTCAGGCTTCCTACTGGGAAATAAAAATTCTAGATTAATATTTTGCCTGAACATCTCCTTATAGTAGAGCTTCAACGCCATTGCAATCTGTTTCTGATAGGAGTAAGAAACTTTTTTGGTATGCACCATGTGGTAAAAATACCTTTGCAGCTCCGTTTCGCTCACTCGGTTTAAGGTTTTTTGGAAAAAATGCTCGGCCATCTTTACAATTGAAGAATAACTGTCAATCGTATTTTTACTATACCGTTTAACCTCCAATATTTTCACAAAATCAGGAATGGACATATTATGTCTAATATACTAATTAATTCTAAAAAAGTATTAAATTTAAACCTAATACGATGGTTATGTGGAATTTGCCGCATATCCACTAGTTAGCACACATATGGCAACCATCGAACATTTAACAAACGAAGCGAAATTATTAGCAGAATTAGCCAATTCAAATTTGGGTAGTTTAGAAGGACGTTGCCCTGAAAAAATTGAAATTCAAGATTACTATTTAGGTATTTTAAGAAGACAAGCTATTTTACATCTTGACTTGGAAAGAATACTGCAAAATCGAAACGCTGAATTAATTACTACGCCTTTTATTTTGCTGAGGAGTTTAATGGATGACTTTCTTCACCTACTCTATCTCGAGCTTCACGCTGACAGAGAAGAAGAAATTGTAAAAATTAATGCAAAGACACACAAACAGTCATTTAAGTCCATAGAAGATTTAACAAATTCAAATCATAATCACTTCAATGGAGCTTATGGTTATTATTTAAATGACGAACAATTTCAGGCACTAAAAGATATATTTACTGGAAAACCTGAAAATGACAAATACTTCACAAATAAAGACGAATTTCGATTCAAAAATTTCTTGCCTCTTTCACAAGTTGCGGAAAATATAACTCACTCACGAGACGTGGAAATTTTCAAGGATAGAGCATTTTATTTATGGAAAGAGTTTTCATCATTTGTTCATTATTCTAATTCATCATTTTATCTTGAGACAAATCCGAATCCAATAAATCTTCAAAAAATCGAAGAAGGTTTTCAATATTGTTACAATTCAATCTATCTTTCATTCAAATATTTTGAGCGGACATTTGGAATTGAATTTATAGATAATGCGAAATTAAGAGAGCGACACGGAATAATATACGTGTGCTAACAATGTATATAAAACATAGCTGTTACAAGCTTTCCCAAAGGTTTGCGTGTATTTGCGAAGACCGCCAAATTTTTAAATTTGGCTTTTTGAGAGATTAAAATAAAAAGAAAAATTTAAAAATTCGGCTCGTGTATAATCCGAAAAGTTAGCGTCTTTTTACACGCTACGTTTCATATACTGGACCGTTGGCAACAATATGACGAAACGCAGAAATAACCGCAAAAGAAGTCGATTTTCGATTTTATTCCCAATTTTGACAATAATCGGAATTGGAATTATTGCTGTGCTAACTTCTGGTTACGAAAAAAGTTGGTCGCATAATTGGAATGGTGTTTCGGAATCTATTAAAGACTCTGTTTTAGTCGTTAGAGACATTGCTTATACAGGTGGAACTGGACCGAATGGAAGGTCAATGGAAAAGTACGCTAATAAAAGACTTTGGATAATGGATAATGCGACTGAAAATGAACTCTTAAATTTGACAAAATATCCGAATGGAACTGTAAAAGCAATCGGTTACGAAGGACTTATAAGAAATAGTGTTTTTGATAAAAAAACCGACTTAATTTTAGAATCAATAAAAGACAAAGAATACAAAGTTTATTATTTAATGGGTTGTGAGGGAATTGAATTGGATGTTAGTGAATATCTAATTCAATGGTTTTTAAAAATTGACAATAAAATGCCACCATTCCGACCTGAATTAATTGCTGATTATGGATTATCGGAATCTGAAAAAGAAAAAATTCTGACGGAATTTCATAATCGGAAAAAATAAAAATACTGTTGCCAACACCGTATATAAAAAATTGCTGGTGTTTGGCTCAAACAAGGGTCGTTGCACGTTTGCTACGTCTGAATTTCCTTCGGAAATTCCTCGCACGCAAACCCGCAACTTTCCATATACAAAAACGTTGGCAAACATTATGACGAACATTCATCAAACTGAAAAACAGTAGTCACTTAAACAAATGGATATTGAAAAAATCTTAAATAAAATTGGAGAAACATATCATCCTATCACCAATGAATGTCAACAAGAGTTAATTGCGAATTCAAAAATTGTAAGTTATAAAAAGGGCGAGATTGTAGCTCGTGAAGGACAATTTTCCAAAAAAGCCTACTTAATTGTAAAAGGTTGTTCAAGAGCATATTATTTAAAAGACGGAAAGGACATTTCTGACTGGTTCACTTTTGAAAATGAAATAATGGCTGCAATTATCAGTTTTTTCAGCGAAGAGCCAAGTCCTCATTATGTTGAATTTATTGAAGATTCCGTTGTGCTTGAATTTTCAAAAGATACAGTTGATTGCCTTTCGAAGAAGTACCACGATTTTGAACGTTTTATTAGTAAAGTTGTTACTCAAACTATGTTAGGTCTATGTGAAAGATTATATACAATTCAGTTCAACAAGGCAGAAGAACGCTATAAACACCTTTTAAATATTTATCCAAATATAACCCAAAGAATACCTCTTACGCACATTGCATCCTATTTAGGAATTACACTTGAAACATTAAGCAGAATAAGAAATCCAAAAAAACGAATTTGATTTATATCAAATGATACATCTTCCATTAAAATAACCTTTGTAAAAAGGTTTAAAAAATGGAAGAAAACAACAAACAACTAAAATCAATTTGGGGAAAATGGTGGGAACCTATTAGAAAATGGTTTTATCCTATTTGGTTATTATATGAACTTACCATTCGTTTTTACAAATATGCAATAGCCGTTTACAGCTATTTTATCGAAAAGCAAGATTACTTCGATTCATATTTGGGAGAAATCGGGACACAAATATTAGCTGTTTTTTGTAGTGTTAGCAGCTTCATAATTTGCACATTCTTCTTAACGGTATCAACTTGTTTTATTCTTTATAAGTTCTTCAAAATTGAGAATTTAACAGACACGAAATTTGAAAGAAAATTGAAAACTTATTTTTAGGTTTATGAAAAACATACTAATCATAAATGGACATCCAGATAAAGAAAGTTTCAATTTTGCACTTTCAAAATCCTATAAAATAGGGGCTGAAAAATCGAATGCTGAAATAAAGGAAATTAACATCAGAGAATTGAACTTCAACCCAAACCTACAATTTGGATATAGAAAACGAACAGAATTAGAACCTGACCTATTAGACGCTCAAGCCAAATTAAAATGGGCTGACCATTTAGTTTGGATTTATCCTGTTTGGTGGAGTTCTGTACCTGCAATAATGAAAGGGTTTTTAGACCGAGTTTTACTTCCTGGATTTGCTTTTAACAAAAGAGAAAATTCATTATTTAGCGATACGTATTTTACTGGAAAAACAGCAAGAGTAATTTGTACATTAGACCAACCTGCGTGGTATTATAAATGGGTTTATGGAAACCCTAGCCACAACGCTATGAAAAAAGGAACATTAAAATACATTGGAATAAAAAAGGTGCGAATTACTACTATTGGACCTATAAGACTTTCTAAAGAAGACTTTAGAGCAAAATGGTTAAGAAAAGTTGAAATTTTAGGTCAAATGAATAAGTAATAACGCACGACAATTAATACGCTAAATGAAAAAATAACGATTTGCCAACAAGGTATAAAAATAAAAGCGGCCTTGGTGCTTAATCAAAGTCGCTTATATATATTTACGGTAGGTCTTAAACAGAAAGTTAAGCCTTTCAAAATCCGCTACTATTTTTATACGAGACGTTGGCAATAATGTCTAAAAAAACTCAATGACACCATTTCAAATTACATTTCACTTCTTGAATAATCAACGGAAGATTGAACAACTCGAGAAATCATTTATAGCAATAGATGAACAGCTTGAGTTATTTGAAAAACAACATTCGAGTACAATTAAAAATTATTTAAAAAGTTGGCAAGAAGAATTAGACGCTTTAACTGAACGATATAAAAAATCGGAAAAAAGTGCTCAACAAAAATATGATGAAACAATTGGAGATAGTGACCCTAACGACCAAAACAACATTGCTTACGCTACTCATATTTCAGGAATAGACTATTTAGCACACAAAAAACAAGAGGATATTGAAGAGATAAAAGCTAAATATTCAGATTTTTTAGACCTTTTTAGTAAGTCTACCTTAATTGGACTTTACTCATTAAATGAAAATTTTTTAAGTAAAATATGTGAGTTGTCTTCTCAAACATTTGCAAAAAAAATAAAGCTTTCACATTTTAGTCAGAGAGATTATCTACTATCATCATTTAATTATTTAGAATTGGTTATAGATATACCAATTGAACCATTTGAAAAGTATATATCCAAACTAAAAGATATTCAATCCATAAGAAATAAAATAATTCACGAAGGCTCTGAAATTAAAGACAGGTCGATTTTAAAAACCATAGAGAAGTATTCACCGAATTTTTTATATGACCAAGAAAAGGAGTTTTTAAGAATTGTCAGTTCTAATTTCAATAAAGACTTTTTTGAACTATTAAAAAACCTTTATCAAGAATTATTATGGCAATTAGAGGAAAGACAAAAATATAAAACTATAAAAAATATACTTGAAAATTGGTTTGGACTAATTCAGGGAAAAATAACAATATCAGAAGTCAATTCAACTAAAACATCAAGTAAAAAAAGAACGATTGATTTTAAAATTAGCTCAGATAATGAGAAAATTCCAGAACTGAATGGAAAGTTGTCTTTAACGAGTAATAAAGGCTACAAAGTTGAAATAATTGACCAATCTGAAAATGAATTGATTAAAGAACTTCTCGAAGCAGAAAAGGATTTAATTAATTTAAATTTAGAATTAAAAACCTTTATGACTTTTGACAAAAATTTAGACATTAGATTATTAATTTATTAAAAAACACTATTGCCAACAATGGCTCCTATGAAAAGCCCTAGGCCAGTTCTCTAAAGATAATATTTTATTTTTTATTAGTCCATAATGTTGATTTTGGGGT
>NZ_JACSOI010000013.1 GCF_018728565.1 Zobellia russellii
ATCCAAATATCGGGCACTGTAAATACCGACGTTGTTGGGAATTACACGGTCACCTATAACGTGAGCGATGCTGCGGGCAATGCTGCACTTACCGTAGAGCGTAGTGTAGAGGTAAGCGTCGCCCCGGATACTACACCGCCGGTAATCACCTTGATAGGGGGCGACGTGGATTTAACGGTGGGCCAGAACTATGTGGAACAGGGAGCAACGGCAAATGATAACGTTAATGGCGATATCACGGCCAACATCCAAATATCGGGCACTGTAAATACCGACGTTGTTGGGAATTACACGGTCACCTATAACGTGAGCGATGCTGCGGGCAATGCTGCACTTACCGTATCGCGTAGTGTCATCGTAAGTGCTCCAGTTGTAGTTACGCCAAAGGCTTCATTTAGTGGTTCACAAAATGTCAGTAATGGACAGCCGTCGGTCAGCGGAACAGTTACAATTTCAAATGGACCAATGACTTTTAACTTTGGGATGACCTCATTTGGGCCCGAAAGTGGAATAATAACATTCACAATCAGTGGTAGCAGTTACACTGTATCTGTCCAAGGGGGTGAAAGTCAAAATCGAACATTAACAGAAAGTTTTCCTCCCGGCACATACAATTACTCGTTAACTTTAAACGGTCCAGGTAATTACAACGGAGGGGTGATTGCTCAACAATTATAAAAAACTTAGAACTTTATCTTGTGAATTGTATTTATAAATTTCACGAATTCTAGCAGTGTTAGAATCAGATACTATTTTGCTAATTTAAAATCAAATGGTTTAAAATAATACAGTAGTTTTATTTTACAAAAACATACATTTTATTATTCTTTTTAGTTAAAAAAGGCCCTCCTATACTATAATTAAAATAATATTTACGAGGTTTTCCTATAGGACCATAATAAATTAGTGCAGTATAAGTACAGAAAATTTTTGATTATAGCAAGAAAGTCGAAATTAACTATTCTATACCACCCCAAATACTGCCGCCAAAGCTATGTTAGCGAAGGTAACTATAAACAATGGCATGCATTTAGAGAAAACAACAACATATCATAACAATATTGTACATATTTTTAGAGTTCTTTTATGACACCAAAACATTGGGCCGTTTTTACGGCGAATACTTCACAAAAAGAGGAAACTGATAACAGCACTTTTATAAGGGCCACTTCCCGAAGGTTTTTATGAGCTGAAAAATTTAAAGGGGGGCTAATTTCCAAATTGGCCGTTGAGCGCTTTATTGACAGAGAACCGCCATGATAGTAAGGTTATTACATCAGACACTTAACAAAGTTTAAAATCAATGTCTAGTGGGGAGCAAAAAAAAGCATAATTAAAATATATCCTTAGCAGCTAGCGGGATTTTATTGTTCTGGATAACCCATTTGACAATCTGGATATTGACGCCCAAGAAGGCCTCAAGAATACACTTCAGGAAGTTTCGGTTCATACCCCCCCCCTTTGGTACAAATATTAAGTCGCAAAGCAGATGTAATGCCCTTTGCTAACACGTTTTATAAGTTGGAAGGTAAAGATTTAGTTGCCACAGGTACGCCTGATGATTTTACGGCAACCGCTACTATAACAATTGAGCCAGCTCCAACATCGATAACCTATAATGAATCTACCGGAGTATACACAGCACCAGCAGGGTCACGAGTTACAGTTACACTTAGTTCATCCGGAACTGGCAAAGGAAGGGCTAGTGTTTCAGGCGGAGGTGGTGGAGCATCTACCAGTTGGAACGGACTAGAGGAAGATGGCTTTAGCGATAATGATTCTTATCAATTTAACATGCCATCTAGTGAGAGCGTAACTTTTTCTTCTGATCATTTAGAAATATTTGGTAGTTCGGATTCTAGAGTTACTATAACTAATAATCAAGGAGGGACTGAAAGTTTTATTGTAGAAAAAATTGGAGGTATCCCATAATTTTTTTTGGAATTGTAGGGGCATAATTTATCTGGTAGTTAATCTTCCTCCAATTTTGTTCTTTGATAAAATCAACTTATATAATTCCAAATATTCTTATACTTCACAAGTTGAGAATAAGCATGTCTTATGACCAGGTTTTCTGGTTTTTCAAGCGAGGGGTCATTTTTTAAAAGTTGCATGGCATGGAAGCGCGCAGTCTTGAGAATATCGTTGTCTTTTACAATGTCTGCTATCTTTAGGTTGAGTACACCACTTTGTTGGGTACCCATAATATCTCCCGGACCCCTTAGTTTTAAATCGACTTCAGCTATCTCAAAACCATCATTGGTTTGTACCATGGTCTGCAGTCGGGTTTTTGCTTCGGTAGAAAGTTTGTGACTTGTCATTAGAATACAAAAACTCTGATCAGCACCTCTACCTACACGACCGCGAAGTTGATGTAATTGCGACAATCCAAATCTTTCTGCACTCTCAATAATCATTACCGAAGCGTTTGGAACATTTACACCTACTTCAATCACAGTAGTAGCAACCATGATTTGTGTTTCTCCTTTTACAAAGCGTTCCATCTCATAATCCTTATCTGCGGGTTTCATTTGACCATGAACAATAGAAATTTGAAATTCCGGCATGGGAAAGTCACGCGCAATACTTTCATACCCATCCATTAAATCCTTATAATCCAATGCTTCGGATTCTTGAATAAGTGGATATACAATATAAACTTGTCGTCCTTTTTTAATTTCGTCCCGTATAAATTGAAATACCTTTAAACGGTTACTGTCATATCTATGGACTGTTTTTATAGGTTTACGACCAGGAGGAAGCTCATCAATAGTAGAAACATCCAAATCGCCATAAAGACTCATTGCTAAAGTACGGGGAATAGGTGTTGCGGTCATCACCAAAATATGTGGGGGAATATTGTTTTTATGCCAAAGTTTTGACCGCTGCGCTACACCAAAACGGTGTTGTTCATCCACAATGGCCAAGCCTAAATCCTTAAATTTTACTTTATCCTCAAGAAGTGCATGTGTGCCGATTAAAATTTGGAGCTCTCCGCTTTCTAACTGCTCATGAATAGGATTCCGAGCCGATTTTTTAACGGAACCGGTTAAAAGCGAGCAGGTAATTCCAGTTCCTTTTAAAAGTTCAGCAATTCCGGTATAGTGTTGATTGGCCAGAATTTCTGTCGGGGCCATCAAACAAGCTTGAAAGCCATTATCGATTGCCAATAGCATGGCCATGACTGCAACTATAGTTTTGCCGGAACCTACATCACCCTGCAGCAATCGGTTCATTTGGGCGTTACTACCTAAATCACTTCGTATTTCTTTGATTACTCTTTTTTGTGCCCCGGTAAGTTCAAAAGGTAAATGGTTTTTATAAAACTCATTGAAAATTGTTCCTACCTGATTAAAATTAAAGCCTTTTATTTTTTGCTTGTGCAGCATGTTCTTTGCAATCAATTGCATTTGAATGTAAAATAGTTCTTCAAACTTCAATCGGAATTGCGCCTTGGCCAACAACTCTTGATTCTTTGGGAAATGGATATTGAACAAGGCTTCACTCTTGGACAACAATTTTAGTTCGTACAAAAGCTTATCGGATAGTGTCTCGGAAAATCGGCTTTTGGTTTCAATAAATATCTGTTGAATCAATTTACTGATGACCCTATTGGAAATACCTTTATTGCTTAATTTTTCCGTAGAAGGGTAAACCGGTTGCATGGTTACTTTTAACCCTTGCTCATGGTCTTTTAAAAGCTCCATTTCTGGATGTGGCATAGAAAATTTGCCATTGAACCAATTGCATCTACCAAAAATCACATAGGGCGTATTGAGCTTTATGTTTTCCCTGATCCATTTTTGACCTCTAAACCAAACCAGTTCCATTTCACCCGTCTCATCAACAAAACTGGCAACCAGACGCTTGCCTTTCTTTTGCTCTACGGTTTTAATATGTACGATCTTACCCACTATTTGTACATCTGCATTGCTACGTTGTAGCTGTCCTATTTTATAGTAGTGGGTCTTGTCGATATAGCGGTTCGGGAAAAGATTGAGTAAATCTTGAAAGGTGTGTACGCCCAGTTCAGACTGTAAGGTTTCTGCCCTATTGGGGCCTACACCTTTAAGATATACGATAGGGGTCTGAAGAGAATTAGCGTTCATGCGACTAAATTAGGGGATAGGTACAATTGCGACAAACTAAAATGCTAAATTTGGTCTACTATTTGTTCGTAACATTTCATGAAAAACCTTTTTATACTCTTTTTTTACTGTTCCTTGTTTGTCGGTTTTGCCCAACACCAAGATAAAGTAGACTTTACACAAGCTAATATTTATATAAAACCTATTCCTGCTACAGAAGAAATAAAGGGCGGTGTAGTATATCGGTTTAATGTACTACAAAATGTAGATTCGGTCTTTTTGGATGCAAAGGATATGATATTTTCCAAGGTTGAGCTCAACGGAAAAAAAGTGAAACACCGTAAAACGGATAAAACCATTTCGATTTATAAAAAATTCGAGCAAGGAACATCGCACAAGCTTGTTCTGGACTACATAGCAAAACCGAAACAGACCGTATACTTTTTGGGTTGGAATGATGAAATAAAGGAAAACGAGCAAATTTGGACCCAAGGCCAGGGTAAATACACGAGCCATTGGTTGCCCAGCTTTGATGATATGACCGAAAAAGTAGCTTTTGACATTACCATTCATGCGCCACAAGCATATGAGGCAATTGCGAACGGTAAATTGACCATTAGGCCCTTGGAGGAGGATGAAAACCCAGTATGGAATTTTGATATGGAAAACCCTATGAGCAGTTACCTTTTGGCTTTTGCAATAGGTGATTATAGTAAACAGGAACTGAAATCCTCTAGTGGCGTATCCATTAAAAATTATTATTATCCGGAGGACAGTACAAAAGTTGAACCTACGTATCGTTATACGAAAAGAATATTTGATTTTTTGGAGGATGAAATAGGTGTTCCGTATCCGTGGCAGAACTACAAACAGATTCCGGTACGGGATTTTCTGTATGCAGGGATGGAAAATACAGGAACTACCATATTCTCTGATGGATATGTCATTGACTCCACAGCATTTATAGATAAGAATTACGTAAATGTCAACGCCCATGAAATGGCACACCAATGGTTTGGTAATTTGGTAACGGAGCAAGATGGAAATCATCATTGGTTGCATGAAGGTTTTGCTACCTATTATGCTTATTTAGCTGAAAAGGAAATCTTTGGCGATGACCATTTTTATTGGAAGCTTTTTAATACGGCCAAAGAACTTCAAGAAATATCGGAAGAAGGGCAGGGGCAGGCACTGGTGGACCCCAAAGCCAGTAGTGCAACCTTCTATGAAAAAGGGGCTTGGGCATTAGTATTATTAAAAGATAAAGTAGGAGAGAAGGCCTTTAAAACTGGAGTATCTACATATTTGAACAAACATCGATTTAAAAATGCAACCATTGATGACTTTATTCAGGAGATAGAACTGGCTTCCGGTCAAAACTTAGATGATTTCAGGGGAACATGGTTGCATTCAACAGACTTTCCGGTTGAAGATGTAAAATCATATCTTATCGGTCAAAATGAATCCATTCGATTGTTTTATGAGGTAAAAGCGTCTGATTTTAATTTGAAAAAATGGCTTGGTGATGAATTACCCGTGGAGTTTAAAGTTGTGTTAATCGAAAAATTTCAAAAGCAAATAGTAGATAATCACTTGGAACCTTTATTGGCACAAGACTCAAATTTAGAAATTAGACAAAAGGGAATCCAGTTCATCAATAAGATAGCAGAGAGTCAAAAGGAAGTTTTTGAGCCATTATTGAACGACCCAAGTTATGTTACTCAGGAAATGGCCTTGTATAAACTATGGTCTTCCTTTCCGGAAAACCAAAAGACCTATTTAGATGCTACCAAAGGAGTTCAAGGATTGCCCAATAAAAATGTTCGTTTGTTATGGTTGTTACTAGCTATTGCCACAAATGATTATGAGGCTCATAATACAACCCGTTATTTTGCTGAGTTAAGCGCTTACACTTCTCCGGAGTACGGATGGGAAGTGCGGATAACAGCCTTTCAATATTTACAGGAAATTGGTTTTACGGATGAAGCTTTGGTTAATTTAATAAAGGCTACGGAACATCATTCATGGCAGTTTAAGAAATTTTCGAGAAATTTAGCGGACAAACTCCTAGAGGACAACGATTACAAAACGCGTATCTTGAAATTGTTGAGCAAACTAAATAAAGAGGAATCACGTTATATAAATAAAAAACTGTACGAATAATGAGGGCATTGGTCATATCTGGTGGTGGTAGCAAAGGGGCTTTTGCCGGAGGGGTAGCGCAATACCTTATGGAAGAACTCCATTTTAAGTATGACCTGTTTTTGGGTACATCTACAGGTAGTTTGCTTATTTCTCACTTGGCCCTACAGAAAGTTGAAAAAATCAAAGAAGTTTACACCAGTGTAAACCAACATAGTATTTTTAGCAATTGCCCATTTACCGTTCAAAAGAAACATGGAGTTCATACCATTGGTATAGACCATTGGAACGTACTAAAGAATTTTTATAAAGGACGAAAGACTTTTGGAGAAAGCAGAAACCTGTTGAAGCTTATAAAAAACACTTTAACAGTAGAAGAATTTGAAAATTTAAAGAACGGGCCAAAAGAAATTATTGCTACGGTTTCCAACCTATCTTTAAATCAGGTAGAGTATAAGAGTATTAATGATTGTACCTATGAGGAGTTTTGTGAATGGATATGGATTTCCTGTAACTACACACCCTTTATGAGTTTGGTGCGCAAGAATGGTTGTGAATATGCCGATGGTGGACTGGGGAATATGGTGCCTATTGAGGAAGCTATAAAACGAGGGGCAAAAGAGGTAGATGTTATTGTACTGCAGACTGAAGTAAGCCACTTAAACCGCCTTCCCTCTAGAAATGCATTTTCATTGTTGACAACCATGTTTGAATATATGCTTGATAGGATAGAACACCAAAACATAAGAATTGGTAAATACGTGGCCAAGCATAATGATGCTATTATCAACTTTTACTACACACCTACGGTATTGACAACAAACTCATTGATTTTTGATAAGGAAAAAATGACCGTTTGGTGGGAGAGTGGTTATAATTTTGCCAAGTTTAAAAATACTGAACTCAACCAGATAGAGCCGGAAAAAGGAGAAGTATTGTAAAAAAGAAAACCCGCATAAAGTTTAATTTAAGCGGGCTTATATTTTCAATATATGATTTTGGATTATTCCCAGAGATAACCTATTTCTTTTTTAATGAAAGATAATGCAGTTGCGGAGGGCGATTGTTTTTCCATGGTTTCCGTTAGGATGTCTTCCCTTAATTTATCCGCAGAATCGGTTTCGCTCATTGCCGCTTTACGAATCATTTGCACCGTTGCACTTTTTGCTGCTTTTATAACGTTCCAACATTCATCGGTCATGTAAATCTGCTGAGAAAGATTGTGCTCAAATTCATTTTCAACACTTTTTATCAAAAGACTTTCGTAAGCATTTTTATCCGAAGATTTTGGTGCCACCCTCACTACTAGACTAGGAATTGCTATTCGTTCAAGAAAAAGTGCCATACGTTCGTAGGCCTGTAGGCGAACCGGTATGGTATTCTTTTGAGAATCTTTGTGCAATAGAAAGCGTCTACGACCATCCTCGTTTTTAGTGTGTAACTTAAAAAAATAAAAGGCAACGACCCCTGTAACTACTGCCGGCAATAAAAAGCCGAACATTTGTAAAATTCCTTCTCCAGACATTTTTTCGGTATTTGGTTATTTGGATACTAGAACGGAGGATTTTATCAAAAATTATACGATTTTTCGTATAATCTTTAGTTCTTCATTTGCTCTCTTACCATTAAATAGAATTTGTTGAAGTCAGGATGAATATTGACTTGAACCCCTTCTTTAAGGTTGCCGTCTCTTCCTAGAGCTGTCATACGTTCAGAAGCTATAGCAAACTTGTTTTGTAGGGCCGCTGCAATAGTCATGCTCTGTTTTGCGGGAGTTTCAAGGTCTCCGGTCATGCTAAGACCCTCTATGGTAACCGATGTGCTAGGGTTTGCAATCAGGATGTTCGCAATTTTCTCCACCCATGCTTCACCTTCTGCGGTAAGAGTTGTGCCCGTATCGCTTCCATATAAGCTAGATAAGTCCGAAGATACTACTACGGCACCACCCGAGACCGCTATTTTTGCGTTTTCTCCCATGGTTTGTTTTACATTGGTTAAAACAACTATAGTGGTAGAATCATTAGTGGCAATGGCATCTTTTATTGCTTTAAGCTGATTTTCCTTGGCTTCCAAGCTGGCCATGGCAGTTGTTACCATGTTTGAATTTTTATTGGAAACCTCGGCAAAACTATTCAAGTTCTTCATTAACGTGTTGTTGGCGTTTTGAAGTTCGGTTACTTGGGTTTCAAACGATTCCGCTTTTGCAACAGCTACTTTTTCATTTTTTCTCGCATCAAAGACCTGGTCGTTCACAGAATCCAATTGCATTTTTAATTGGGCTATTTCTTCTAAAAGGTCGCTTTTTCTTTGGGCTTGTACGGATAGACACGTAAAAATCAAAAGGGCAAGGGTAAGTAGGGGGTGTTTCATAAATAACTCGGATTAAAATTCTTATTTCTCGATTTGGAATACTATGTTATTATAAACAAATGTATATTATTCTTTGCTGTTTTCACAATGCTTTCCGCCCAAGTGGATACAATCATATAAATTTTGCATACTCTCAAAAGGCACCTTGGCCTTGTTGTAACCGTATGAAGAGGCTAAACTACGGTTCAGGTCGTTGTCATCAACATTTAGTTGAATATCATCCATAGTGTATTGACAGGGGTGTTCATATCCCGAGGCATGTGTAATTTCTAGGAACTCCTTCCTAAACGTCATAAAATATTGTGCCAAACGGTCTGATTTTAATGGAATGTCAATTCCCTTTTGCAACCATTTGTTTTGAGTGGCCACCCCTGCCGGACAGCGGTTAGTGTGGCACACTTGGGCCTGTATACAGCCAATACTCATCATAGCTTCTCGGGCAACATTAATACAGTCAACCCCCATAGCAAAAGCCATAGCTGCTTTGGCGGGAAAACCTAACTTGCCACTACCTATAAATACAATACGCTCCGTTAGTCTTCTTTTTAAGAACACCTTATAAAGACTGGAAAAACCATAGACCCACGGTAAAGAAACATGGTCTGCAAAAGACGGAGGGGCGGCTCCTGTTCCGCCTTCACCACCATCTACTGTAATAAAATCTGGACCTTTACCCGTTTTTTCCATTAAATCGGCCAATTCCTCCCATTGCTCAAGTTTGCCAATGGCTCCCTTTATACCTACGGGCAACCCGGTCTCATTAGCAATACTTTCAATAAATTCTAAAAGTTCGGGCACGGTATTAAAAGCCTTATGGGTAGCTGGCGATATTACATCTTTACCAACTTCAACGCCTCTAATTTCGGCCAATTCAGGTGTTATTTTGGCCCCTGGAAGTACGCCTCCCTTGCCAGGTTTGGCTCCTTGGGACAATTTAATTTCAATTGCTTTTATAGTTGGATTCTCGTCAACCAATTTTTTCATTTTTTCCATGGAGAAATTTCCATCTGGAGTACGTACCCCAAAATAACCTGTACCAAAATGAAAAATAACATCCCCTCCTTGTTTGTGGTAATTGGAGAGTCCGCCTTCACCTGTGTTATGGTATGCGCCAGCTTTAGCAACACCTTTGTTCATTGCTTCTACCGCTGCAGCGGATAACGAGCCAAAACTCATGGCCGAAACGTTTATAATGGAACCAGGACGAAATGGTTTTCTTCGCCCGTTATGGGCACCCATTACTTTTGCGCAGGGAAGAAACGTTTTATCCGTGGCATTTATATGGGTATCAGGTACCTTATATGCCATCATTTGATTCTTTACAAAAATATGTTGGTGCGCATAGATGTCACGGTCCGTACCAAAACCTTCGTAATTATTTTCCTTCTTTGCGGAGGCATAAATCCACCCTCTTTCAATACGGTTAAAGGGAAGTTCTTCACGGTTGTTCGCTACAAAATATTGACGCATTTCCGGACCAATGCTCTCCAACCAGTATCGTAAATGGCCAACTATGGGAAAGTTGTGGGAGATGGTATGCGAACGCTGAAAAAAGATATCTCTTAATGCGACTATCAAAAGGAAAATAAGAATCCATACCCACCAAGAAATACTTTGTAAAATTGAAATAAGTTGGTCCATATATAAGCTAAAAACAGTTTAAAGTAATAATTGACATAGAAATTAATAAGTAGTTATTTATCAAGAAAATCTATGCTCATTTCAGTTAGTACTTTTACTCCAAGTAACAAACCGCTGTCGTCAATAACGAAATCCGGTGTGTGATGTGGAAATGACTCCGTTGTTCCTGGCGTCATTCCTCCTAAAAAGAAGAAAAAACCAGGAACTTCTTTTTGAAAATAAGAGAAATCTTCAGCTCCTGTAACGGCCTTTTGTGTTTGTACATTGTTCGCTCCCGCTACTTTGTTTAATGTAGGTAGCATTTGTGTGACTAGTTCAGGGGCATTATACGTAATATCTGTAGCATCTTTGATTTCAATAGTGGCTTCGCCTCCATATGCTTTGGCGATAGTGGGCACCATTTCTTGCATACGTGTATTGATTAGAGCTTTCATGTCATAATCCAAAGTGCGTATTGTACCAATCATTTCTGCACTTTCGGGAATGATATTGAACCGTACGCCACTGGTTATTTTTCCAACAGTGATTACAGCAGCTTCATTGGTGAGTTCGGCTTCTCTGCTTATAATGGTTTGCAGTCCATCAATAATTTTCGCACTGATTAAAATAGGGTCTACTCCAGACCAAGGTCTTGCACCATGGCTTTGTTTTCCTTTTACATGGATGGTGAATTTTTGGGCAGCCGCCATTGTGCCGCCAGATTTATAGCGAATTACCCCAACTGGGGTTTGGGAATTTATATGAAGTCCAAAAATAGCATCTACCTTGGGGCTATTAAGAACACCTTCTTTTACCATGAGCAGAGCCCCGCCTTCTTCGCCCTCTGGTGGGCCTTCTTCCGCAGGTTGAAAAATAAATTTTACGGTACCTTTTATTTTATCGGTATGCTTGGAAAGAATTTCTGCAACCCCCATAAGAATAGCAGTGTGGGTATCGTGTCCGCAAGCATGCATAACGGGTACTTTCTCTCCTTTGTAATCTGTTGTAACGGTAGACTTATAGGGTAGATCATTCCGTTCAAATACGGGTAGGGCGTCAATATCTGCACGCAAGGCTATAACCTTTCCAGGCTTTTTTCCTTTTAAAATCCCAACAACTCCGGTATGGGCTACTCCGGTTTGTACTTCTATACCTAAGGAAGTAAGGTGCTTTGCAATTTTTTCCGCCGTCTTAAATTCGCGGTTAGAGAGTTCGGGGTTTTGGTGTATTTCCCTTCTCCAATTTATAACTTTACTTTCTATGGCCTCGTATTCCTTTTCAAAATTTTGGGCTAGGGAAGAGGTAATGGGTGCAATTGTAAAAAGTAGACCTAGTAGTAGTTTGTTCATTCTGTGGAGTATTAAATGGCGTAAAAATGATTCCCTTAAATTATTTCGTTGGATGCTTTTGGTCTTAAAAAAACAGAAGGATTACAGATTTTTCGATTTTTTGACCAAATTAGCCTTGTTTTGGGTTGAAATATGACTTATTTAGCGAATATATCAACAAAATGGCTAAAATCATTGTTAATTACTTTAACAGTTTGGGGTTTCATCTTTTTAATTGTCGTCTTATCTTTAGCGATACTTTAGTTCCAAACCCCTGATTTATGTCCGAGAATTCCAATTATACAGAAGATAATATACGTTCACTTGATTGGAAGGAGCACATCCGACTGAGACCTGGTATGTATATTGGTAAGTTGGGTGATGGTTCTTCTGCTGATGATGGTATATATATCCTTCTAAAAGAGACCATAGATAACTGTATTGATGAATTTGTAATGGGAGCGGGTAAGACCGTTGAGATTTCCATTCAAGGAGAACGTGTTATAGTTCGTGATTACGGTCGTGGTATACCTTTGGGTAAGGTGGTAGATGTGGTTTCTAAAATGAATACGGGTGGTAAGTATGACTCGCGTGCGTTTAAAAAATCCGTTGGTCTAAACGGTGTTGGTACCAAGGCTGTAAATGCTCTTTCCAGTTATTTTCGCGTAGAAAGTACAAGAGATGGAAAGTCCAAATCTGCCGAGTTTAAAACAGGTGAGCTTCAGAATGAAGAACTTCTGGAGGAAACAACAAGAAGGCGTGGCACCAAGGTTAGCTTTATTCCTGATGAGACCATTTTTAAAAAGTTTAAATTTAGAAATGAGTACGTAGAGCGCATGCTCAAAAACTACGTGTATCTTAATCCAGGGCTTACCATTGTTTTTAATGGGGAGAAGTTTCATTCAGAAAACGGATTAAAGGATTTGTTGGAGGACAATAACAATGCTGAAGACATCCTGTATCCGGTCATTCATTTAAAAGGGGATGATATAGAAGTAGCCATTACACATAGTAAAACACAGTATAGTGAGGAGTACCACTCTTTTGTAAACGGTCAGCACACTACCCAAGGAGGTACGCATCAGGCCGCTTTTCGTGAGGCTCTGGTAAAAACTGTCCGTGATTTTTATGGAAAGAGTTATGATGCTTCGGATATTAGAAAATCCATTATTTCGGCTATTTCCATTAAGGTGATGGAGCCTGTTTTTGAAAGTCAAACAAAAACCAAATTGGGGTCTACCGAAATGGGAGGAGATTTTCCAACGGTGCGGACGTACATCAATGACTTTATTGGAAGGTATTTGGATAATTACCTTCATAAGAACCCTGAAACTGCCGATAAGTTGCAACGTAAGATTGTAATGGCCGAAAAGGAGAGGAAAGAATTGAGCGGTATTCGTAAACTTGCTCGGGACCGAGCCAAAAAAGCCAGTCTTCATAATAAAAAACTAAGGGACTGCCGGGTGCATTTGGGCGATATGAAGCACGATAGGCGATTGGATAGTACTCTTTTTATTACGGAGGGGGATTCCGCTTCCGGTTCCATTACCAAATCAAGGGATGTGAATACGCAAGCCGTGTTTAGTCTTCGTGGGAAGCCTTTGAATTCATATGGGATGTCTAAAAAAATCGTATACGAAAACGAGGAATTCAACCTGTTGCAGGCTGCTTTGAACATAGAGGAATCTATGGAAGACCTACGTTACAATAATATTGTAATAGCTACTGATGCAGATGTTGATGGTATGCACATTCGCTTGTTGTTGATTACGTTCTTCTTGCAGTTCTTTCCTGAATTGATAAAAGAGAACCATTTGTATATTTTGCAAACCCCACTGTTCCGTGTTCGAAATAAGAAGGAGACTATTTATTGTTATAGCGAGGAAGAACGAAAAAATGCGATTCAAAAACTATCGGGCAAGCCGGAAATTACACGATTTAAAGGTTTGGGGGAAATCTCCCCAGATGAGTTTCAGCATTTCATAGGGGATGATATTCGCCTAGAGCCCGTTATGTTGGACAAGGCTATGTCCATAGAACAATTGTTGAATTTTTACATGGGCAAGAATACACCGGACCGACAAGAATTTATTATAAACAACCTTAAAGTGGAGGTTGACCTTATAGAAGATACTCAATTATAAACCAAAGAAATACGATTTTTTCTGAATGGAGGAAAATGACGAACTGAACGAAGCTGAAAATCAAAATTCACCCGAAGACCAATCCAACGGAACGGCCAATGATGGGCAAGAACAAATCAATAGTTCCGAGGCGGTAAATGGCGAGGAACAAAGTCCTGATGATGCACTTACCCGTGTTACGGGAATGTACAAAGACTGGTTTTTAGATTATGCGTCCTATGTTATTCTAGAGCGTGCTGTCCCTGCTATTGAGGATGGGTTTAAACCGGTGCAGCGTCGTATCATGCATTCCCTTAAGGATTTGGATGATGGCCGCTATAATAAAGTGGCCAATGTGGTTGGGCACACCATGCAGTATCACCCTCACGGTGATGCCAGTATTGCCGATGCCATGGTGCAGATAGGGCAAAAAGACCTGTTGATAGATACACAGGGTAACTGGGGGAATATTTTAACTGGGGACCGCGCTGCAGCCTCAAGGTATATAGAAGCTCGTCTTTCAAAATTCGCTCTGGAAGTTGTTTTTAGCCCTAAAATCACGGAGTGGCAACAATCGTATGATGGTCGAAAAAAGGAACCGGTAAACCTCCCTGTTAAATTTCCGTTGCTTTTGGCTCAGGGGGCAGAGGGTATTGCGGTGGGGCTTTCCACTAAGATTATGCCTCATAACTTTGTTGAGCTTATTGATGCTTCCATTAAGCATCTGAAAGGGCAACGATTTAAATTGTTTCCTGATTTTCCTACTGGGGGAATTATCGATGTTTCTAATTATAATGAAGGTCTTCGTGGCGGGAAGATAAGAGTGCGCGCGCGAATAGCTCAACATTCTAAATCTACACTGATTATAAGTGAGATACCTTATGGGACTAATACTTCTTCTTTAATAGATTCTATCCTTAAGGCGAACGATAAAGGGAAAATTAAAGTCAAGAAAATTGAGGATAATACGGCTGCCGAGGTCGAGATTTTAGTGCATCTGCCAACTGGTATTTCCCCGGACAAAACCATAGACGCCCTTTATGCATTTACGGCTTGTGAATCTTCTATTTCGCCATTGGGCTGCATTATTGAAGACAACAAACCGCTCTTTATTGGTGTGGTGGAAATGTTACGCCGATCTACGGATGCTACGGTTGAGTTATTGCGACAGGAACTTGAAATACAGTTGGCGGAGCTTGAGGAGCAATGGCATTTTGCGTCGTTAGAGAGAATCTTTATTGAAAATAGAATCTATCGGGATATTGAGGAAGAGGAAACTTGGGAAGGAGTAATTGCTGCAATCGATAAAGGTTTAGCTCCTTTTACTAAGCATTTAAGACGGGCCGTCACAGAGGAAGATATAACCAGGCTTACGGAAATAAGGATAAAAAGAATTTCAAAATTTGATTTAGATAAGGCACAGCAACATCTTGATAATCTGGAAGAAAGAATTGCAGAGGTGAAGCATCACCTAGCGCATTTGGTAGATTATGCCATTGCGTATTTTCAGCGATTAAAAGATACGTATGGCAAGGGTCGCGAGCGTAAATCAGAGATTAGATTATTTGATGATATTGAGGCTACCAAGGTAGTTATGCGCAACACAAAGTTGTATGTAAATCGCGAGGAGGGTTTTGTTGGAACTTCTTTAAAGCGGGACGAATATGTAACGGACTGTAGTGATATTGATGATATAATCGCCTTTACCCAAGATGGTAAGATGATGGTCTTTAAGGTAGATTCCAAGACTTTTGTGGGGAAGGGTATTATTTATGTGGCGGTCTTTAAGAAAAAAGATAAGCGTACCGTTTATAATATGATTTATAGAGACGGCAAAGGTGGCGCAACCTATATTAAGCGCTTTAACGTTACCAGTATTACGAGAGATAAGCATTATGAAATGGGTAGCGGTAAGGCGGGTACTTTTGTGCATTACTTCTCAGGAAACCCAAATGGCGAAGCAGAAGTGGTAACTGTTAATCTTAGGCACGTAGGAAGTATTAAAAAGCTGAAATGGGATATTGATTTTGCAAATATCATGATCAAGGGCCGTGCTTCCAAAGGTAATATTGTCACCAAGTATTCGGTAAAACGTATTGAATTAAAAGAAAAAGGGTTGTCTACCTTAAAACCGAGGAAGTTGTGGTTTGATGAAACCGTACAGCGTTTAAACATGGATGACAGAGGTGAGTTTTTAGGTGAATTCACAAGTGAAGACCGTTTATTGATAGTAAATCAGAGCGGACTTGTAAAAACTGTTATTCCGGAGCTTACCCTTCATTTTGATGAAGATGTAGTTGTTCTTGAAAAATGGATTCCTAAAAAGCCGCTTTCCGTAGTGTATTGGGAAGGAGAGAAGGAATTGTATTATGTAAAACGTTTTCTGATCGAGAATCCTGATAAAGAGGAGAATGTGCTTACGGACCATCCTAAATCTCAAATTGAAATCATTAGCACGGACCACAGGCCAATGATTGAAGTGGTTTTTGCTAAAAAACGGGGTCAGGATCGGAAGGATAATTGGGAGCTAAGTCTAGAGGAGTTTATTTCCGTAAAGGGGATAGGTGCCATGGGCAACCAGCTGACAAAGGAAAAAGTACTTGAAATCAATATGCTAGAGCCTTTGCCTTATGAAGAGCCGGAGCCTCAAAAAACTGAAGATATTGAGGTTGTTGATGAGCAAAATGTACCTAAAACACCTAGTTCTAATGGAACTGAGTCCGGAAAGCCTAATAAAGGTGATGACGGGGATGAAGTCCAAACTTCTTTGTTTGAATAAAGTAATTGTCTAGTATGGGAAACTTTATACAGGAATTTAAAAATTTTGCAATAAAAGGTAATATGATTGACATGGCTGTCGGGATTATTATTGGTACCGCGTTTAACAATGTTATTAATACGTTGGTCAAAAAGATTATCATGCCTCCTTTATCTCTTTTGACGGATGATGTTAACCTCAGGGATAAAAAATATATTCTTAGGGAGGCTGTTGGAGAAGCGCAGGAAGTTGCTGTGGGTTACGGGGAAATGCTAGAGGTTCTAATAGATTTTTTGATAATAGCGCTTACCATATTTGTTGTAATAAAAGGGTTTCATAGGTTTAAGTCAAAGGCGGAAGACCCTGAAAACAAAGAAGTTGAAACCCCTAAAAATATACAGTTACTAGCTAGTTTGGAAAAGCTTATGCAAGAGCAGAACGCTTTGCTTCAAAATAAGAAAAAGTAATAGGATTTTAACCACTGCATATGTATTCACTATACCGTCATAGCTTTAAAAAATAATCAGAATGTCGATTAGGTCTTATTAATGCTATCTTTGCAAAAAAATTGTTTTAAAATGGATTTAACGAACCCCCTAATTTATGGAGTACCCTGCTTCATAGCGTTTATATTGCTGGAAATCACTTACAGTCACACCCATGGAGACAAAGATCTTTATGTGTGGAAAGATTTTATGGCTAGTGGAGCAATGGGTATTGGTTCGGCAATTTTAGGTCCCCTTATTAAGATTACGGTGCTTATAACCGTCTTTACATACACTTACGAGTTTTTTAACCCTATAGTAGATGGTGTTCGTACCAATATTATGGGATATGAGTCTTTTGGTTATGCGTGGTACGTGTTTTTACTTTGTCAATTGGCCGATGATTTTACGTATTACTGGTTCCACAGGGCAAATCATGAGATAAGAATTTTGTGGGCCGCGCATATTGTGCACCATTCCTCGGACCACTTTAATCTAGGTACGGCCATTCGTAATGGTTGGTTTACGCTTTTGTACAAGCCTTTCTTTTATATGTGGATGCCTGCAATTGGTTTTCCGGTGGAAGTTGTAATTTTTGCTTTGGCCATAGAATCTTTTTGGCAGTTTCAATTGCATTCGCAATATGTTCCTAAAATGGGATGGGTAGAAAAGATTTTCAATACACACACCATGCACCAAGTGCACCATTCTCAGAATGTAGAGTATTTGGATAAGAACCACGGAGGGTTTTTGAATATTTTTGATAAGATGTTCGGGACTTGGAAAGAGTTGGACGATGATGTGGAGGTTAAATTTGGAGTAATTCACGCTCCAAAATCATATAACCCTCTTGTGATTTTAACTCATGAGTTTAAGGATATTTGGGCAGATGTAAAGAAGGCTAAGAAATTTTCGCACAAACTTATGTATATTTTTGGTCCTCCTGGTTGGAGCCCGGATGGTAGCACCCTTACAGTTAAACAACAACAGCGACTGTTTAAACAACACCAGAAGAAGAGTCCAGAGGTTGCTTATAGTAGACCTAACTAAAATCATTCAGAATAATTAAAAAGCCGACCTTAAAATGTCGGCTTTTTTTATGGTTTTGCTGCTAGGACTTCGATTATGACGGTAAAATTCACCCTGCAAGACTTTGTGTTCAGAATAATGATTCCCGCTCGGAAAAGGCTTTAAATCGACTGTCTTTATAGCTTTTCCTTTAGAGGTGAAGTGTATTTTGGTAAAACACTCTTTTTGCCTGTCTCTGCGTAAAGAATAAAATTGTGTTACTCTGTCCTTGTGGCGGTGCCTCTGGAGCGCTTGCTGTCTCCTACAATGTTAAATTCAAATGTATACGAGTCATCCGTAGTGGATAATATCTTCATGTGAACGGATTGCTCTTCGGACTTGTTCTTTGGATTGATTTTCTTTACAATGTATTCGCAATCGTTTATCCATCTAACGGATGCTGAATCCGCCTTGCCTTCAAAGTAATCAATCTCTAAATCACCGTTGCGAAGAAAAATGGTTGTCTTTTCCTCTCCATCTATAGTGGTTGTAAAGGCGTATTTGCCGTCCTTAAAATCAGAGCAATTTCTTTCCGGATTGTAGCAAGAGGCTGTAAGGATAAGGATTAAAAGTGCGGGGAATAGTTTCTGTATCATCCCAACAAAAATAAAGAATTAAAGTCTATTCATTGTTATAGGCTTCAAAACTTCCATCCGAATAAAAAATAACAATTTTTTCAATAGTCTTTTTGGGGTTGCCTGTTGGTTTTAGGGGTAAAGTATTAGGTGTCGGATTTGTTTTTGGCTGTGCTTTGGTTTTGGCAGGGGAGTTTTCTGCATCCGTTGGAAAAGTTCCTTTTCCATTCAGTAGCCAATATAAGTTTACATCCGGAAAAACATTCACCACCTTAAGTACAAAATCTAAACTCGGTTTGTTTCTGCCGGATAACAGATGGGAAATGCTAGAGCGTTGTACGTTAATTTTATCGGCAAAACTAGATGCGGAAAGTCCGTAATACTTCAAAAGATGCTCAAGACGCCCAATAAAATCAGAAGTGTTTACCATTGTAATATATATTGCTGTAAAAGTAGCTAAAAGTTGCTAAAACCACATTAAAAATAGCAAATAACATAACTTAAGATGCACTTTTTTGTTTACATGAATACATTTAAACAGCTGATTAATAATATTTTAATGCTATATCCAGGAGCATGTTGATTTTAAGTATATTTCCAGGTTACATTTGTGTACTTCAGCTAGGAATACTTTAAATATAATGTTTACAAATGTGTATTTTTAAGATTACAATTGTAAATTATTAAGGAGTTATTTTTGTATCCAAATTTAGATGTCAAATGAGCATTTTAAAAGATGAATATAGTTCTGTAAAGGAAAAATCCGTTAGTGGGCGATATGTGATTAACGAGCAAATTCTAGAGTTCTTGGAAAAGAACAGGGAGAATTTGTTAGTGAAAACAATTGGTGAGTCCGTTCAAAAACGTAAGATAAAAAGTCTTCAACTTGGGAACGGTTCTGTAAAAATATTTATGTGGTCGCAAATGCACGGAAACGAATCTACAACCACAAAAGCCGTTTTGGATTTCGTTAATTTCCTAAACGGAAAGTCGGTTTTGGCTCAGGAGATTTTGGAAAAATGTACACTCTTAATTATTCCAATGTTGAACCCCGATGGTGCTGCAGTCTATACTCGGGTAAATGCAAATGAGATTGATTTGAATAGGGATGCCCAAGACAGGACCCAGCCGGAAAGTGTGATATTGAGAAATGTTTTTGATGAGTTTAAACCGGATTATTGTTTTAACCTTCATGATCAACGTACCATATTTAATGTTGGAGAAACCTCTAAACCGGCTACCGTATCATTTTTGGCTCCCGCTCATAATCCTGAAAGAAGTATCTCAAAAACGCGGGGAATTAGTATGCAATTGATTGTTGCTATGAATACGGTTTTGCAAAAAATGATTCCGAACCAGGTGGGGAGGTATGATGATGGATTTAATGCGAATTGTGTTGGGGATAGTTTTCAGATGTTAAACGTACCTACCATATTATTTGAATCAGGACATTTTCCTAAGGATTATGAAAGAGAGCAGACTAGGGCTTATATTTTTCAAGCCATTACAAGTGCGGTAACTACCATTGCACAAGATACGATTAATGAATATGAGCAAGATGACTACTTTAAAATTCCAGAAAACGGAAAGCTTTATTTTGATGTGTTAATAGAGAATGCTCAAGAACTTGATTCAGAATTAGAAAATGGTGATGGTATCGGGGTGCTTTATAAAGAAGTTTTAAGAGGGAATACTATTGAGTTTGAGCCTAGAATTGAAAAAAAAGGTAATCTTGATGCTTTTTTTGGCCATGAAACATACAATTGTCTTAATAAGGCAGATTTAGATGAGTTAAGGCAACAGTCTTTTTATCAGTTGATTAAAGACTAATTTTTTTGAGCATTATTTTTTAAAATCATTGAATCTTTACGTTTTTGTTAAAAAAACATAACTTTTAATGCGTATTATTTCTTAATTTTTTATTTTTGCCGAAAACACAGCCACAATGGGAAAAGTAAAGTTAGACGAAATTGATCACCAAATTCTGGATATGTTAATTGATAACACCAGAACTCCATTTACAGATATAGCAAAAAAACTCTTGATTTCGGCAGGAACAGTTCATGTTCGTGTTAAGAAAATGGAAGAGGCAGGTATCATAAAAGGGTCATCACTTACATTAGACTATGTAAAACTTGGTTACGCCTTTATTGCTTACGTTGGTATATTTTTGGAGAAAACACACCAGACAAAATTTGTGTTAGAGCGTTTGGAGCAGATTCCAAATGTTACCGTGGCACATATTACCACTGGAAAATTTAATATTTTCTGTAAAATTAGGGCTAAAGATACCAATCACGCTAAAAACATTATTTTTAGAATAGATGATATAGATGGAATCAGTCGTACGGAAACTATGATTTCACTAGAGGAAAGTATTAATGATAAGAAGCGGTTAATGCATACAATTTTTAACGAATTGTAACGAACCGTTTTAAACAGTAATCTAAATTCCTGGGCGGTTATTCTTCTCAGGAATTTTTATTTTATAGCCTATGAAAACTTCGGAGCTTAAACTGGCAGACCCCATTCCTTTTTATAAAACCTATATTGATGTATTGGGGGAGGTAGAGTTGTTGGATATGTTGGAGAGGCAACTTCAGAACTTTCCTGATTTTATTAAAAGTATTTCTGAAAGCAAATTATCTCATGCATATGAGGTAAATAAGTGGACGGTTGCTCAAGTGTTATTACATATTATAGACTCGGAACGAGTTTTTCAGTATCGCGCCTTGCGGTTTTCAAGAGGGGATGAAAAGGCCCTTCCAGGTTTTGATGAAAACACTTATGCGTCAAATTCCAATGCGGAAGTGCGTTCAAAGAATAGTCTTATAGAAGAATATATAGCGGTGAGAAAATCCACTATTACCCTCTACAAAAGCTTTGCTCCGGAAACGCTACAAAAAACAGGTGTAGCTAGTAACCTGCCATGGAATGTGGCTGTGTTAGGTTTTGTTATTTGTGGGCACCAAAAGCACCACCGTAATATTTTACGGGAGCGTTATCTTTTGTAAAAATAGAGGTTAATCTTGGTCCTCTGATTCAAATTCCGTTTCGTTGTCGGATTCGTAATCCAGGTTTCCTGCTTCTTCTAAAATGGGCTGGGAATCCGTATCTAGTTCCTTTTCCATGTTTTCTTCAAAATTTGCTATAAAATTAGACAAGCTCTTGCTTATTTTGACCAAATAGATAGTGTCATTGGTTCTTAATTCTACAGCTTCAATTGTTTCGCCTTTAAGGTTTTTGAAGATAATAATGTCATCATCGCCATAACCGTCTGAGTAGGTTTCTATTAGCAATGAGGCGAGTTCGTGGTCTAACTTCTTGTAGTCAACTAATTTTCGTAACATAGTAGGTTGGTTTTATCCTGATTTATTTCAGGAGGTTTTTGATTTGGGTTATAAATCTTAACCTAAACTATGTATTTTTTACGATGAATTCCTTAAAGAGTTGTCAAATAAGGAGAATTAGTATATGTAGCTATTGTTCAGCGTAGTATGCAAAAGCATCTTCATATAATTCATCAGGAATGGTAATGTCTATATCCGGCTCTCCAATTGTAGATATCAACACAAAATTAATGTTGCCATGTGAATTTTTCTTATCGAACTTCAATAAAGATAAGATGGTTTTTATGTCTTCTTTGGAGAAGGTTACCTTTTCGTAATGAGAAAGGAATGTAGTCTTAATGTCTGCTAATTCTTCATCCGAAAGCCCTAAAAGACTTTTGGAAAGGTAAGCTTCAAGAATCATACCTATACCTATAGCTTCGCCGTGCAACAGCGCCTTATGTACTTTGCTTTCCAAGAAGTAAGACTCAATGGCGTGGCCCAATGTATGTCCGTAGTTAAGTATTTTCCGCAAATGTTGCTCCGTAGGGTCTTGTAGTACCACTTCGTTTTTAATAATAACGGAATCGTATATTAAATCATCAATATTTAAAAAGTTGGTAACTTTTTTAAGTGCTTCCCAGTAGCTTTTGTTTTGGATAAGTCCATGTTTAAGCATTTCTGCAAAACCACTGCGTAACTGCCTTTCTTCCAAAGTTTTTAAGAAACTGGTTACTATCAGTACCATTTCAGGTTGGTTGATTACTCCAATCTGGTTTTTTAATGGACCAAGGTCAACCCCTGTTTTTCCTCCTACAGAAGCGTCAACCATAGAGAGTAGGGTTGTGGGTACATTTATGAAATTTATACCCCTTTTAAAAGTAGATGCAACAAACCCCCCTAAATCGGTTAGGACGCCACCACCTAGGTTAATGACGAGACTTTTTCGGTCACCATCAAGTTCGCTCAGGGCTTCCCATACGCCTGTACAGGTGTCTATGTTTTTGTTTTCTTCACCAGATTCAATCTCAATAATCTCAAAATTATAATCGCCCTGTATTTGGGTCATAAATGACGGCAGGCAATGTTCGTGCGTGTTTTCGTCTACAAGAATAAAGATTTTGGAATACGCCTTACCGGATAAGTGAGCATTGAGTGCGTCGTAAGCTCTTTGGTTAAAATGTACGGCGTAGGAAGAAGTTGTTATAGACTGCATTAATAGGTGATTTTTTATTCCGCTAAAGCGAAGTTTTTTAACGACTGATGTGCAAAATAAAGCATATTTTTTATCTAAAGAATACAATTTCTGTCTTTATATTTGGTCCCGCTAGAAATCACAATAAATGAAACGAATTTTTGAAGATACCGCAATTGCTTTTGCTTTGAAAACCGACTCTGAGCTGGAGCGTGCTTATTTTTTGTTCCGTATGATTGCCAACGAACCCCTTGTTCGTATTGGAACAGCAATGACAAATTTTGCCATTAAAGCGCATCTTCCTGTGGAGGGGTTGATAAGGGCAACTGTGTTTGACCATTTCTGCGGAGGTGTTAATGAGAAGGATTGTATGCCGGTCGTGGATCGGATGTACACTAAAAATGTATGCTCCGTTCTGGACTATTCTGTGGAGGGTAAGGACACGGAAGATCCTTTTGATGACGCTATGGCAATGATTTTAAAAGTTCTGGATTTCGTTAAGGAGAAAGATGCTATTCCTTTTGCGGTATTCAAGCCTTCGGGTTATGGTAGGTTTGCTCTTTTTCAAAAACGCAGCGAGGGTAAAGAATTGACCGATAAAGAGGAAGAAGAGTGGCAAAGGGTAGTGGCCCGTTTTGATAAAACGTGTAAAAAAGCACATGATTTGGATGTTTCCTTGCTTATAGATGCAGAGGAAAGTTGGATGCAGGATGCTGCTGACCAGCTTGTGGAGGATATGATGCGTAAGTATAATAAGAAGAAAGCTATTGTATTCAATACATTACAAATGTACCGTTGGGATAGATTGGACTATTTGAAACAACTTCAGGAACGAGCCAATAACGATGATTTTAGAATAGGAATGAAAGTGGTTCGTGGCGCTTATATGGAAAAGGAGAATGATAGGGCCGAAGAAAATGGTTATAAATCCCCAATATGCAGTTCAAAGCAAGAAACGGATGAAAACTTTGACAATGCCGTTGCATATATGTTGAATCACTTAGATACTGTTTCCATTTTTGCTGGCACCCATAACGAAGAAAGTTCTTATAAGCTGATGGAACTTATGGCAGAAAAAGCCATTGCAAATAATGATGACAGGGTATGGTTTGGGCAGTTGTACGGTATGAGTGATCACATTTCCTTTAATCTAGCCGATCAAAATTATAACGTAGCCAAGTATTTGCCTTTTGGCCCTGTGCGGGATGTAATGCCTTATTTAATTCGTCGTGCGGAAGAAAATACTTCGGTGGCAGGGCAGACTACAAGAGAATTGTCACTCCTTAAAAAAGAGCGGCAACGAAGAAAAATTTAAGTTTTATAGGGCCTGGAACAGTAGTTTCGGGCGTTCTTTTTTAATAAGAAATAGATTCTAAAAGAGCTTTCTCTTTACAATTTCTGATTTTTAAAATAGCTTCTTTATCCTGTATTGTACCTTCAATAATATATGTTTTGCAGGGTGTAGTCTTTGTTTGGCTATTGGAAAAATCTACATCGCCGTTTCTTAAGATGTTGGCGATGTCTACTGTATCTATTTGTTTTTCGCTAAATAAACGGCTTACGTCATCAGAATAAGACATTGGCTTGGAGCGAATGTCCTTTAGGGTCCTGCAGTTGGGAAAATAGCAAAATTCCGTACCTGTTTCTTTTGATTTTTTCTTCAGAAAAAACGTTAAGAAAACAATTCCGATTGATAGTCCAATGAGGTAAAAACCTAAACGTTTTAAAAAATCCATGGTTTGCTATTGCTGAAGTTAGTTTCCTGTGTTTTAAGTTAAATTGTGAATTTAAATTGTCACTAATTCTTAAAACGGTGGCAAAAATAGCAATAAACCGTCTATTTATGGGGTCTATGCTTTGAGTATGTTCAAAAAGTCTTTAAAAAATTAAAAAGTTGATGTCACTATACTGTAAATCAAACCATTCACCAACGGATTTATTGGTTAATATCCCGTGGTACATGTAAAGTCCGTTTCTTAGTCCTTTATCAAACCGTAGTGAATTCTCCAATCCGCCATTTTCTCCTAATTCAAGCAAATAAGGAGTGAAAATATTACTGATAGAAAGTGTTGCCGTTTTTGGATAGCGAGAAGGAATGTTAGGCACCCCATAGTGGATTACTCCAAATTTCTCAATAGTGGGTTTGTTGTGGGTGGTTACGGAACTGGTTTCAAAGCATCCGCCCATATCAATACTTACGTCAATAATAACCGCGCCTTTTTTCATATGCTCTACCATGGAGCTGGTAACGACCACAGGTGATCGGTCTTTGCCGCGTGTAGCACCAATGGCTACATCACATCTTTTTAATGATTTTAACAGGTTCTTAGGCTGAATGGTAGATGTGTATACTGTTTGTCGTAATTTGGATTGGATGCTACGCAATTTTGAAATTGAATTATCAAAAATTTTGACATTGGCACCAAGTCCTAATGCAGACCGCGCGGCAAATTCACCAACGGTGCCTGCTCCAATTATAACTACTTCTACTGGGGGTACGCCACTTATATTTCCAAACATGAGTCCGTTACCGTCATTGGTGGCTGCCATTATTTCTGAGGCTATCAGAACTGAAGATATACCCGCTATTTCACTCAGTGATCGTACGGCTGGATATTTGCCATCTTCATCACGAATGTATTCAAAAGCTATGGCGGTAATTCGTTTTTTGGCCATTTTTTCAAAATAGGCCTTGCTTTGTGTTTTAATTTGTAAAGCAGAAATGATGGTAGCTTGTGGGTTCATCATTTCAATTTCCGATAGAGTAGGTGGTTCCACTTTCAATAAAAGTGGGCAGGAAAAAACCTTTTTTGTATCGCGGGTTATTTCTCCACCAGCATTTGTGTATTCTAAATCTGTATAATTAGCGCCGTCCCCAGCACCTGACTCAATTAGGACCCTGTGCCCGTTAGAGGTTATGGCGTTAACCGCATCTGGGGTAAGACAAACACGTTGTTCTTGATACTGGTTCTCTTTTGGGATTCCTATAAAAAGTTCGCCCTTTTGGCGAAGAACTTCTAGGGTTTCCTCTTGTGGAAGCAATTGCTGTTTGCTAAAAGGAGAAGAAGGTTGGTTCATAGTTTTTACGTCTAATCGTGTAACACGCGATTAACAGTAAAAATACGATATTTTGATGAATTTTAAGTGATAAGTCGCTTTACAATCCTGCAAATTTAGTCCGAAATTAAAATTTTAAGTGAAGCCAATTGTTTACTCGGTCCTGCACTTGCTTAAAAGTGGATTCCATACTTCCTGTGGATAATTTAGGGTCTGCTGCATCCGGTGTAGATTGGTAATCGGAAGAAGAATTATTTGCAGTTTCAGATGAAATAAATTTATCTAGTTTTTTATTGTCTGATCGAGCGGCTTGCTTTTTCTTTAAGGCCGTTAGTTCTGCCTCCATGGCTTCTAGGTCTATGCCGTGTACATATTTGTCATAGAGTTTAATTCGAATAAAATAAACTAATGGTATAACCACCATACAAACGGGAAGTAGCCATAAAATATTTCTTGTATCAATATATGTGTCGTCTGTATAAAAAACCTCAAAAATTTGAAAAGCGTACATTAATAAGGGTATCAGAATTATATGATACCACCAATGTTTACACGTTAAAAACCAAATAAATAACAAAGCAAGGGGGACTGTTTTTCCAAGTAGGAACCATGCATAGGTGTTTAAGTTTGCAAACCCGTTTCGGTCAACAGTAAGTCCGAATAAATTTATTGTTGCTTCGGGGTCAGTAGGAAGGTATTCGTGAAGCTTGAAAATAAATGGAGAAGCGGCAATGAAAAAAATAACGACAGATTCAACAATAAATCGTACTCTTATTTTTTTATTTTCAGGGGACTTTTTCATTGAAGCATCAATTCCTATATATGGGGTAACGAAAAAAAGGGTAATTTATTGATTACCCTTTTAAAAAAAACAATTTTTATTTTATTTCTATTTTTTTCTGTTCGAAGTGGTGATTTTACTTCTGTCTACAGATTGTCTGTTAGATACGGTAATCTTGCTTCTGTCTACAGATTTTCTATTTGTTGTAGTAATCTTACTTCTGTCTACTGATTTTCTGTTGGTTGTGGTAATTTTACTTCTGTCTACGCCTTCTTCATAAACTGAATCATCAGAAGCAACATCACTAGATTCACAAGAAACGGCTAAAAGAGATGCGCATGCTAAAAGTCCAAATACTAATTTTTTCATTTTCAGGGGTTTTAAGTTATTAAAGATTAATTAGTTATAGCGCAAAAGTAAGAGAAAAAACTCGCCAATGTACGTTTTTAAATGTTAAGGCTAAGCAATTTGTCCGATTTATTTTACACTTTAGCCAATTTAACAAGTTTCGTACAATAAAGTTGTACGAAAAACGATGTTTTCGACCAATGGTAAGATTTGTTTAAGAAATTTTCAAAAGTCGTGTATTTGGGTCTAGTATTTCAATGTGTATTTGGGTGCTGTTTTCAGGTAGGAAAGAGGAGATTTTTTCGGGCCATTCAATAAAAACCCACACATCTTGATTTAAATAATCTTCCAAACCCATGTCCAAGGCTTCAAGTTCATCGTTCAGACGATAAAAATCAAAATGGTAAGCCAATAATTCTCCTTCAAGGTTTTCATATTCATTAACAATACCAAAGGTTGGGCTGTTTCCGGCATCGGCGGCACCAAGCTGATTGGCAATGGCCTTTATCAATGTGGTTTTCCCTGCTCCCATAGGGGCATCAAAAAGAAGTACTTTGTCCGTTGCTTTTTCAATAACCGTTGCAGCAACATTTTTTATATCATTTTCGGTATAAGTGATATTCATAATCTTTACTAAGTTATTTTGGTAACAAAACTACAAACGGAATAATCATTTCTTCTAAAGAAATCCCCCCATGTTGGTAGGTGTTCCGGTAATAGCTAACATAATGGTTGTAGTTATTGGGGTAGGCAAAGAAAAGGTCATTCTTCGCGAATATAAACGAACTGCTCATATTAATACGTGGCAAATGTATCTGAGCGGGGTCTTTGGCGGCCAGGACATCCTTTTCTTCATAAGTGAGGCTTCTTCCTGTTTTGTATCTAAGGTTAAGGCTGGTTTCTCTATCTCCTATGACTTTTGATGGTTGCTTTACGTTAATTGTACCATGGTCTGTGGTGATAATCAACTTCATGCCCATTTGTTGTGCCTGTTGAATTATTTCTAATAACGGGGAGTTTTTAAACCAACTTTGGGTGAGGGACCTGTAGGCTTTGTCATTGCTGGCTAATTCTTTAATGACTTCCATTTCTGTTTTTGAATGGGAAATCATATCCACAAAATTATACACCAGTACAGTTAGGTCGTTGTCTTTCTGGGATTTAAAATTTTGGCACAGGTTTTTACCTTGTTTAAGTGTACTTATTTTATGGTATTCCCACTTTAAATTTAACCCTAGTCGTTTAATCTGCTCGCCTAAAAAATCTGCTTCGTGAAGGTTTTTGCCTCCCTCGTCCGTATCGTTTTTCCACCACTGAGGATGTTTTTTTTCCATTGCCATTGGGGTTAGACCGGAAAAAATGGCGTTACGGGCGTATTGCGTTGCGGTGGGCAGGATACTAAAATAAGATTCCTCCTTATTCTTTTTATAGAAGGAACTTACGGTGTCCTCAAACGCATACCATTGGTCATAACGTAAGTTGTCTATAACAAGAAGCAACGTGCGCGAATCTTTTAGTTCCGGTTGAACAAGTTCCTTGAATAGAGTGTGAGAGAGTACAGGCCCGTTACCCTCAAACCAATTTTGGTAATTTCTATCTACAAATTTTCCAAAATGGTTGTTGGCTTCGGTTTTTTGGGATTCCAGTATCTCGAACATGCTGCTGTCCTCAATATCTTCTAAGCGTAGTTCCCAATAGATTAATCGCTTGTAAAGGTCTACCCATTCCTCAACTGAATTAACCATAGAGAGGTCCATGGCAATTTTTCTAAATTCTTGCTGATAGTTAGATGTTGTTTTTTCTGAAACCAGGCGTGAGTGATCTAAATTCTTTTTTAGTGATAATAGAATTTGATTAGGGTTTACGGGTTTAATAAGATAATCGGCAATTTTGGAGCCAATAGCTTCTTCCATAATAAACTCTTCCTCACTTTTGGTAATCATTACCACAGGAATGGAGGAGTCCAGTACTTTTATTTCCCCTAAAGTTTCAAGGCCAGATATGCCGGGCATATTTTCATCTAGAAAAACAATATCAACTCTGGTTTGTTGTAATTCTTCCAATGCTTCTTGTCCGCTTTGGCTAGTGATTACATCATACCCTTTTCCTTGTAAGAATATAATATGTGGTTTGAGTAGGTCTATTTCATCATCTACCCATAATATGGTAATTTTATTCATTTAATAGGTCTGTTATTTCAATTTTAAATGGTGCAAAATAGCTTTCAACTAAAGAAATAGGACTCAAAAAATTAATTTACCCAGTTTATTACTTTGTCTTTTAACTAACTTTACCGCCGTGAACACTGCAAAGCAATCCTCATTTTGATAAACTCTAGAAAATTGAAAATTTTTAATGATCCAATTTACGGATTTATTACTATTCCCAACGGACTAATATTTGACTTGATCGGACATCCTTATTTTCAGCGTCTGAGACGTATTTCTCAAATGGGGTTATCTTATTTGGTATATCCTGGGGCTCATCATACGCGTTTTCATCATGCTCTGGGGTCAATGCATTTAATGCAGAAGGCTTTGCAAGTTCTTAAGTATAAAGGGGTAGAGGTTAGTGCGGCAGAGGAAGAAGGTTTGTGCATCGCTATTCTTTTGCATGATATAGGGCACGGTCCTTTTTCTCATGCTATGGAGCATAGTATTGTAGAAAGTACTGATCATGAACACATTTCTTTGCGGTTTATGGAGGCTCTTAATGAAATCTTTAACGGAAGATTAACGCTTGCCATTTCTATTTTTAAGGGGCAATATGAAAAACGCTTCTTAAATCAGTTAGTTTCAAGTCAATTGGATATGGACCGGTTAGATTATCTTAAAAGGGATAGTTTTTATACAGGGGTTGCCGAGGGTAATATTAATTCCGAACGATTAATTACCATGCTCAATGTGGTTGACGGTAATCTTGTAGTTGAAGAAAAGGGGATTTATTCTGTTGAAAAATTTCTAATGGCCAGAAGGTTTATGTACTGGCAAGTTTATTTGCATAAAACAGGAATCGTAGCCGAGCAATTATTGATACGTATTCTTAAACGTGCAAAAGAGATTATGCATGGAGGGCAAGTTGTGGTCTGTAGTGATGCCCTTCGGTTTTTTATGGAGAACCGAATTGAAAAACAGGATTTTGATGCGGATATTCTCAACACCTTTTCTAAATTGGACGATGTAGATGTGCTGGCCGCTATAAAATCATGGCAAGACCACCCGGATTTTGTGTTGTCCAAGCTTTGTGAGATGCTTATAAACCGTTGGTTTTTGAAAGTTAAACTTAAGAACAGTCCTGTTGACAGTAGTATTTTTAAAAAGCATTCCACACGGATAAAGGAAAAATATAACCTTTCGGACCAAGAAACCGCATATTTCGTGTTTAAAGGAAAAATTGAGAACAAGGCGTATGATCGTCATCATCAGAACATCAATATATTAAAGAAGAATAGGAGGTTGATAGATGTAGCCAAGGCTTCAGATCAGTTGAATCTAAAAGCGCTTTCAAAAACAGTTACAAAATATTATATCTGTTATCCCAAAGATTCTGTTTAACTATTTTTCTTACTTTTGTGCTCATGGTATTTACAGCAGGTCAAATTGCAGGTATTTTAGAAGGTGAACTACAAGGAAATCCAGAGGTTACCGTTCATAAATTGGCCAAAATAGAGGAGGGCGAAGAAGGAGCCCTAACTTTTTTAGCCAACCCAAAATATACTTCCCATATTTATACGACAAAAGCGTCCATTACAATAGTAAATAGGGATTTTGTTCCTGAGCATGAGTTAGTGACTAACCTTATTAAGGTAGACGATGCTTACGAAGCGTTTTCAAAAATATTGGAATTCTACAATCAGGTAAAGAACAACAAGATTGGTATAGAAGAACCCGTGTTCAAATCCGAAACGCTTACGTACGGTAGCGACTTTTACCTTGGAGCTTTTTCTTATATAGGAAATAACGTTACTATAGGGGATAATGTAAAGATTCATCCTAACGTATATATTGGCGATAATGTTTCCATAGGTAATAACGTAAGCATTTTTGCGGGAGCTAAGATTTATTCGGAAACGGTAATTGGGAATAATTGCGTAATCAATAGCGGTGTTGTTATTGGTGCGGACGGATTCGGTTTTAGTCCGGATAAAAATGGAGAGTATCAAAAAGTACCACAAACCGGTAATGTTATCCTAGAAGATAATGTTGATGTAGGTGCGGGAACTACTATAGATAGGGCAACACTAGGTTCTACCATATTAAGGAGAGGGGTGAAGCTGGATAATCAGATTCAGATTGCACATAATGTCGAAATAGGGGAACATACCGTTATAGCCGCTCAAACCGGAATTGCTGGATCAACCAAGATTGGAAGACGATGTATGATTGGTGGTCAAGTTGGTATTGTAGGTCATATTACCATTGGTGATAATGTAAAAATACAAGCACAATCGGGAATTGGCCGGAATATTAAGAGCAATGAAGTGTTGCAAGGGTCTCCTGCCCTGAACTACGGTGATTATAACAAATCGTACGTTTACTTCAAGAATTTACCGAAGATTTTAAATAGAATTGACGAACTGGAAAAAAACTACAGCGATCAATACAAGAATGAAACAGAGAACCATTAAAAAAGAGGTTATTCTAAAGGGCGTTGGTCTTCATACCGGTGCCGAGGTAACCATGAAATTTGTTCCCGCACCAGAAAATCACGGGTACGCATTTAAAAGAGTAGACCTAGAAGGTGAACCGATTATTGAGGCAGACGCCAATTACGTAATCAATACGCAACGAGGGACCAACTTAGAAAAAAGAGGGGTTAAAATCCAGACTTCGGAACATGTTTTGGCAGCTTTCGTTGGCTTGGAAGTAGATAACGTACTTATTGAATTAGATGCTCCGGAACCTCCAATTATGGACGGTTCTTCTAAATATTTTGTTCAGGCCATTGAAGAAGCCGGTATTGAAGAGCAAAATGCGGAACGTGAAGAGTACATTGTAAAAGATGTTATCTCTTTTAAGGATGAAGCAACTGGTAGTGAGATTACTGTGATACCATCGGAGGAATATCAAGTAACTACTATGGTAGATTTTGGAACCAAGGTTTTGGGTACTCAAAATGCAACTTTGGAGCGCTTATCAGACTTTAAAAGTGAAATATCCGAAGCACGAACATTCAGTTTTCTTCACGAGTTAGAAATGCTTTTGGAAAACGGACTTATTAAAGGTGGAGACCTTAATAATGCTATTGTATATGTAGATAAGGAGATTTCCGAAGAAACCATGAAAAAACTAGAAAAAGCTTTTGATAAGAAAAAGCTTTCTGTTAAACCTAATGGTATTCTGGACAACCTTACTTTGCACCAACCAAATGAGGCGGCACGTCATAAATTATTAGACGTAATTGGTGATGTTGCTTTGGCAGGTACACGAATCAGAGGTAAAATTATTGCCAATAAGCCTGGTCATTATGTAAATACCCAGTTTGCCAAGAAAATTTCAAAAATCATAAAATTAGAGAAACGTAATAAAGTTCCTCAATATGATTTAAATCAACCTCCTTTGATGGATATTCATCAAATTATGGATATGCTTCCGCATAGACCTCCATTTTTGTTGATTGATCGTATTTTGGAATTATCCGACACCCATGTGGTGGGAATGAAAAACGTGACCATGAACGAAAATTTCTTTGTTGGTCATTTTCCCGGAGCGCCTGTTATGCCTGGTGTTTTACAGGTTGAAGCCATGGCCCAAACGGGTGGTATTCTGGTTTTGAGTACGGTTCCGGATCCAGAAAATTATTTGACCTTTTTCATGAAAATGGACAATGTTAAATTTAAGCAGAAAGTACTTCCGGGAGATACGTTAACTTTTCACTGTAGCCTTATTACACCAATTAGAAGAGGTATCTGTCACATGCAAGCCTATGCTTACGCAAATAATAAATTAGTGTGCGAAGCAGAATTAATGGCGCAAATAGCTAAAAAGAAATAGAATGAATCAACCTCTTGCCTATATTCACCCGGGCGCAAAAATTGCTAAAAATGTTGTAGTAGAACCATTTACTACAATTCATAACAACGTAACGATAGGTGATGGTACTTGGATCGGTTCTAACGTAACCATAATGGAAGGAGCCCGCATTGGAAAAAATTGCAACATTTTTCCCGGTGCCGTTATTTCCGCTCCACCGCAGGATTTAAAATATAATGGAGAAGATACCATAGTTACCATTGGTAACAACACTACTATTAGGGAGTGTGCGACCATTCATAAAGGTACTTCTGACCGTAACAAAACCGTAATTGGTGAGAATTGTTTGATTATGGCCTATTGTCATATTGCTCATGATTGTATTGTGGGTGACAACTGTATTTTTTCCAATAATTCTACCCTTGCGGGGCATGTTACTATTGGAGACAATGTAATTCTTGCCGGTTTGGTTGCCGTACATCAATTTGTATCAGTGGGTCAACATGCGTTTGTAACAGGTGGTTCGTTGGTAAGAAAAGATGTGCCTCCTTTTGTAAAAGCGGCACGTGAACCTCTTTCTTACGTGGGTATCAATTCTGTGGGTTTACGAAGACGTGGTTTTCAATCGGAGAAAATTAGGGAAATACAGAATATCTATCGTATTCTTTACCAAAAGCATTATAACAATTCACAGGCCACTCAAATCATAGAGGCTGAAATGGAAGCTACTCCGGAAAGGGATGAGATTCTTCAGTTTATTAGAGATTCCCAACGTGGTATTATGAAAGGATATTTCAGCAATAATTAATCAAGGTTTTTAAGGTGCGTAGTTCAGTTGTTTATAAAAGAGCTACCATTGATAAAATCACACAATAAATAGCAAACTAGAAATGGCATCAACATCAGATATTAGAAAAGGACTATGTATTCGCTACAATAACGATATATACAAAATCATTGAATTTTTACACGTTAAACCAGGTAAAGGTCCAGCTTTTGTTCGTACCAAATTGAAGAGTATTTCCACTGGAAAAGTTTTGGATAATACGTTTTCAGCAGGTCATAAAATTGAGGATGTTCGTGTAGAGACACGCTCTTACCAGTTTTTGTATCCTGAGGGTGAAACCTATCATTTTATGAATACGGATGATTATAACCAAATAACGCTTCAAGAAAGTGCATTAGATGCTCCAGGGTTATTGAAAGAAGGTGAGGTTGTAAAAATTCTTTTCAATACGGAAGATAGTATGCCTTTATCCGTAGAAATGCCCGCTAGTGTTGTTCTAGAGGTAACGTATACGGAGCCAGGAGTAAAAGGAAATACGGCTACCAATGCTACCAAGCCAGCTAAGGTTGAAACCGGAGCAGAGGTAAATGTTCCTTTGTTTATCAACGAGGGTGATAAAATAAAAATAGAAACGGATAAAGGTACGTATATGGAGCGCGTTAAGGAATAAGCGCTATTCATTACTGACTTATATCGATTTTAAAAATACTAACTGATACTTTGCTCCTTTGAAATTTCCAAATCCTCAGCGCCTAAAGACTATTGCCTCCATAATTGATTGTGAATATGTGGGTGCGGACGATTTTCAGGTTTTGGGCATGAACGAAATTCATGTAGTTGAGAATGGGGATATTGTTTTTGTAGACCACCCTAAATATTACGATAAGGCTTTAACTTCAAAAGCTACTATTGTCTTGATAAACAAGAAAGTAGATTGTCCTGAAGGAAAAGCACTTTTGATTTCTAATGACCCTTTTCGCGACTTCAATAAGCTTTCGGTACATTTTAGACCGTTTGAAAGAGCGACTGCATCGGTTGCGGTTTCGGCAGAAATAGGAGAGGGAACCATTATTCAGCCCAACGTATTTATAGGTAACAATGTAAAAATTGGCAAGAACTGTTTAATTCACGCCAATGTCTGTTTATATGATAATTGCGTAATTGGGGATAATGTTAGTATTCATTCGGGTTCAGTTTTGGGAGGGGATGCCTTTTACTATAAAAACCGTCCAGAAGGGTTTGATAAACTAATTTCCTGTGGAAGAGTAGTTATTGAGGATAACGTTGACATTGGTGCGCTTTGCACTATTGATAAAGGTGTAACCGGTGATACAACTATAAAAAAGGGAACAAAATTAGACAATCAAGTACATGTTGGGCATGATACCGTAATAGGCGAAAAGTGTCTAATTGCTTCACAAACCGGAATTGCGGGTTGTGTAGTCATAGAAGATGAAGTTACGCTTTGGGGCCAAGTTGGTACCAACAGCGGGATTACCATAGGAAAAAAGGCGGTAATTATGGGGCAAACAGGAGTGACTAAATCCGTTGCTGGCGGTAAGAGTTATTTTGGTACACCCATTGAAGAATCGCGAGAAAAGCTAAAACAATTGGCTTATATTAAAAAAATTCCGTCCATTCTAAAAAAATTAGAAGAATAATATGCAGTCTAAGTTCAGATTTCATTTGTAAACCTATATTTTTGTCACATTAAAATAAACTAGAGAGTATATGAGCGTTTTAGTCAATAAAGATTCCAAGATAATTGTTCAGGGATTTACAGGTAGTGAAGGTACTTTTCACGCAGAACAAATGATAGAGTACGGTACCAATGTTGTTGGTGGTGTAACCCCTGGAAAAGGTGGTCAAGAACATTTGGGAAGACCTGTTTTTAACACGGTTGAAGAAGCTGTGGAGAAAGTAGGTGCAGATACTACAATTATTTTTGTACCGCCCGCTTTTGCTGCTGACGCTATCATGGAGGCTGCTAGTGCAGGTATTAAAGTAATCATTACTATTACAGAAGGTATTCCTGTTGCCGATATGGTAAAGGCTTCTAACTATATTAAAAATATGGATTGCCGTTTGGTTGGTCCTAACTGTCCTGGTGTAATTACTCCAGAGGAAGCTAAGGTAGGTATCATGCCAGGCTTTGTTTTCAAAAAAGGAAATGTTGGTATCGTATCTAAATCAGGCACGTTAACTTATGAAGCTGCGGATCAGGTAGTTCGCCAAGGTTTAGGTATTACTACAGCTATTGGTATTGGCGGAGATCCTATTATTGGAACTACAACCAAAGAAGCGGTTGAACTTTTAATAAATGACCCAGAGACTGAGTGTGTTGTAATGATAGGTGAGATTGGTGGTCAATTAGAAGCGGATGCGGCTAAATGGTACAAGGCAAGTGGTAGTAAAAAACCAGTTGTAGGATTTATTGCCGGTGAAACTGCTCCAGCGGGTAGAACTATGGGTCACGCAGGTGCTATTGTTGGCGGAAGCGATGATACAGCTCAGGCAAAAAAGAAGATTATGAGGGAGCATGGAATTCATGTTGTGGATTCTCCAGCAGAAATTGGTGTGAAAGTAAAAGAAGTTATGGGTTAATTCCCTTACGGATATAAGAATCCCGTTTTCGACTTATCGGAAACGGGATTTTTTTATAGCCCTTTTATAAAACAAAACTTATATTTGAAGTAGAACAAAGCAAATCTATATAGAGGATGAAATTGTTAGAAGGAAAAAATGCCATTATCACGGGTGCCAGTAGAGGAATTGGTACTGGTATTGCCCGAGTTTTTGCTGAAAACGGGGCCAATGTAGCTTTTACATACAGTTCAAGTGAAGCGCCTGCTTTGGCACTTGAGAAAGAATTGTCCGGTCTAGGGGTAAAAGCCAAGGCGTACAAAAGTAATGCGGCAAGCTTTGAAGCGGCAGAGCAATTGGTGGCCGGAGTTCTTGAAGATTTTGGAGGAATTGACATTTTGATCAACAATGCGGGCATAACCAAGGACAACTTGCTTATGCGTATGTCAGAAGCTGATTTTGATAGTGTTATAGAGATTAACTTAAAGTCCGTTTTTAATATGACCAAGGCGGTTCAACGTACCATGTTGAAGCAACGTAAAGGAAGTATTGTAAATATGAGTAGCGTGGTTGGTGTTAAAGGAAATGCCGGACAGACCAATTATGCGGCTTCAAAAGCAGGTATGATCGGGTTTACTAAATCCGTTGCTTTGGAGTTAGGTTCCAGAAATATTAGATGTAACGCTATTGCACCTGGATTCATCGAAACCGAAATGACGGATAAGCTAGATGAAAAAGTGGTTCAGGGCTGGCGAGATGGTATTCCACTAAAAAGAGGTGGCTCTCCTGAAGATATTGCAAATGCGTGTCTATTTTTTGCTTCGGACCTTTCGGCCTATGTTACCGGTCAGGTACTGAATGTAGATGGCGGCATGCTTACATAAGATATACTTTTAAGGGGAAGGCATGAGTCCTTCCCTTTAATTTGTTATAGCTTAAAAAGAAACTTCCTTAATGAATACCCAGACGATTCTTCTTATAATCTTAGCCGTAATAGTCTCGTTGGCGCTGGTGTTATTTCAGTATTACCATAAAAACAAACTTAGGAGCAAGCTAAGCATTGCGCTATCGTTTTTACGCTTTATTACGTATTTCTGCGGTTTTCTACTGCTTATAAATCCCAAGTTCACAAAAAACGAATACACAACGGAGAAAGCTAACCTTATAGTTTTGGCCGATAATTCTTCTTCGGTAGCCACGGCAAAAGAAGAAGTACATCAAACTATAGAAAATCTTAAACAGAGTGGAGCTGTTCAAAAACGCTTTGTGGTGGATACCTATAATTTTGGCAGCTTTTTAAAGGAAGGGGATAGTCTTTCCTTTAGAGAAAAGAATACGAATATTTCGCAGGCTCTGTCCGCCTTAAAAGACATATATGCCACTACAAATTCTGCTGTTGTTTTACTTACGGATGGTAACCAAACGTTGGGTCAAGATTATGATTTTAATAGTAGTGGCGGGCAATTACCCATATACCCTATAGCGGTTGGTGATACTACCCGTTATGAAGACCTTGCCATATCTCAGGTTAACACGAACAGATATGCTTTTCTCAAGAATAAATACCCGGTTCAAATTTATGTGTCCTATTCAGGAAAACGAGATGTCACGGTTCCGGTTCGTATTGCATTAAATGGGAAATCGGTTTTTAGACAAAACGTTTCATTTTCCAGTATCAATTCCAGTGAAGTAATCAACACATTGTTGAATGCAAATTCCGTGGGAACCAAAAATCTTAAGGTTACCATAGGAAACCTGGAAAATGAAAGAAATACGGCCAACAATAGTAGGGAAGTGGTAGTAGAGGTTATTGATGAAAAAACAAAAATAGCTTTGGTCTCTACTATTGTGCACCCAGATATTGGAGCGCTTAAAAAATCCATAAAAAGTAACGGTCAACGGTCAGTTTCTATCTTGAGTCCTACGGACGATTTAAGGAAGTTTGAAGGAGTAGACCTTTTTATCTTATATCAACCTGGCCCAAATTTTAAAGGCGTTTTTGATTATATCGAAAATACAAAGGCAAATACGTTCACCATTACAGGACCTAAAACCGATTGGAATTTTCTAAATAGTGCACAAAAAAGTTTTACAAAGAACAGCTACAATCAAACCGAAGAGGTTTTTGCGGTTACCAACTCCGGTTTTGGACTTTTTAACATAGCAGATTTTTCCGTGGAAAATTTCCCACCTCTTCAAAGTAGTTTGGGAGACATCGTATTACATGGAAAAAACGATATTTTGCTAACACAGCGCATCAAAGGAGTTGATTTGAACCAGCCTTTATTGGCTGTTTTTGAAGAAGGAAAAAAGAGAGATGCAGTACTTTTTGGAGAACATATCTGGAAATGGCGCATGCAGAACTACCGAAATGAACAGAGTTTTAAGAATTTTGATGATTTAATTGGGAAGCTAACGTTGTATTTGGCCAGTAATAAATCGCGAGAGCGACTAACCTTGGACTATGAAAATACATATACGGGAAGTGATGACGCCAGAATTTCCGCAACTTATTTTGATAAAACTTTTGTGTTTGATGCCAATGCGGAAATGCTTCTAAAGCTTAAAAATTCTGAAACCAAAATTACTTCCGAGATTCCTATGTTGTTGCGTGGTAATTATTATGAAGCAGATTTAAGTAATTTATCGGCTGGTAAGTATGATTTTACGGTTTCGGTTAAAAAAGAAAATCTATCAAAGTCGGGAAGTTTTACCATACTTGATTTTGATGTTGAAAAACAGTTTCTGTCTACTAACTATGAAAAACTACAACGTTTGGCCCAGAACACTGGCGGAAGCCTGTTTTATCCCAATCAAAATCAAGATTTAATACAAGATTTGTTAGGAGACGATAGGTTCCTTCCAACCCGGAAAAACAAGCAAAATGTTGTATCTTTGATAGATTTCGGACTGCTGTTAGGACTTATGGTTATTGCCCTTGCTGCAGAATGGTTTTTAAGAAAATATAACGGACTAATATAAATTACAATAAATGGACAAATTACCTAAGATTGCGTTACCAGTAATATTCGCTTTTATTTTTATTATCATTTTAATTTCAAAATCTGCGGTCACCATAGGTTCCGGTGAGGCAGGTGTGCTCTATAAAACTTTTGGTGGTGGTGTAGTAACGGATGAGGCGCCTTTAGGTGAAGGTTTTCATATTGTAGCGCCATGGAACAAGGTTTTTATTTATGAAGTAAGACAGCAAGAGGTTCTTGAAAAAATGAACGTATTGTCCAGTAATGGTTTGGATATTAAACTAGAAGCGTCTGCTTGGTTTGAGCCTATCCGTGGTGATTTGGGTAAGTTGCATCAAGAAAAGGGTGAGGCTTACGTGCAGAGAGTTTTGTTGCCTACCATACGTTCGGCCGCACGTTCTGTAGTTGGGCGCTATACACCTGAGCAATTATATTCCAGTAAGAGAGATGCCATTCAACAGGAAATCTTTGATGAAACTCAAAAAATTGTTTCCGGGCAATATATTCAGTTGAATGAAATATTGGTAAGAGATGTTACTTTACCGCCAACTATTAAAGATGCTATTGAGCGTAAATTAAAGCAAGAGCAAGAGTCCTTGGAATACGAGTTTAGATTGGTCACGGCTCAAAAAGAAGCGGAAAAGGTAACAATTGAAGCGCAAGGTAAGGCGGATGCCAACAGAATTTTAAGTGCTTCGTTAACGGACAAGATTTTACAGGATAAAGGTATAGATGCCACATTAGAATTGTCTAAGTCTCCTAATGCAAAAGTAATTGTTGTTGGGGGCGGAGAATCAGGGCTGCCCTTAATCTTAGGGAATAACTAATCTGTGTTAAGTAAAAGGTAGTTGCATTGTTTTTGTTTATTTTGGAACTATTCTTTTGAGAATTGAAAAATAGATTTTACTTTTACCTCATAATGAAAAACAGAACTACACATCATCATTTCCATATTCACGCTCTGGCGAGGTAGGAATGTATTGTAGTAGTGCAACATATTTAAAAACCCGTTTGAGCAATCAAACGGGTTTTACTTTTAGAGCTCTTTTGATGGCTTGAACATAACAAAGATGAAAATGACAAAAATTAGGATTGCTATTCAGAAATCAGGTCGGTTAAACGAAGATTCGCTTCAAATATTAAAGGATTGCGGGGTGTCTATCGATAATGGAAAAGACCAGTTAAAAGCCTCATCTAGAAATTTTCCTTTAGAGGTATTTTACCTACGTAATGGAGACATCCCTCAGTACTTAAGAGATGGTGTAGTAGATATTGCTATCATTGGGGAAAATGTGCTGATTGAAAAAGGAGAGGATATTGGTATTGTCGAAAAACTAGGTTTCTCAAAATGTAAAGTGTCTTTGGCGGTACCTAAATCGGTGAAATATAAATCGGTTCAAGATTTTGAAGGAAAGCGTATAGCTACTTCTTACCCTAATACAGTTCAAAAATATTTAGAAGGAAAAGGGGTGAAAGCAGATTTGCATATTATCAATGGTTCTGTGGAAATTGCCCCAAACATTGGTCTTGCGGATGGTATTTGTGATATCGTTTCTAGTGGAAGTACCCTTTTTAAGAATAACCTTAAAGAGGTAGAAATCATGCTTACCAGTGAAGCTGTTTTGGCCGTGTCACCTAATATTGACGAAGAAAGAAAGGAAATTTTAAAGAAACTTCAATTTAGGATAAAGTCGGTTCTTCAGGCACGCCAATCTAAATACGTATTGCTGAATGCACCTAACGATAAGTTGGATAAAGTATTGGAGTTGTTGCCGGGAATGAGAAGCCCAACAGTTTTGCCATTGGCGGAAGAAGGTTGGAGCTCGGTTCATACGGTAATCAATAAAGATAAGTTTTGGGACGTAATAGATGAGTTGAAACAGGCCGGTGCAGAAGGTATTTTGGTTTGTCCAATTGAAAAGATGGTACTTTAATTTTCCGGTATGACGGGCGATTTAAATTTAGAGTTAATTCCGTATGATAAAATGGAATCTGTTCTGCCTTTGATTTTTGAATTGAATCAAGGTAAACTTTCCGAGGAAATACTGAAAAGTCGTTTAAAGGATATGTTGGCCATGGGCGGATACCAATGTCTGGGAGTCTATGATAAACAAAAGTTGATTGCCTGCTGTGGTATATGGCTTTTACAAAAGTTCTATAAGGGCAAACACTTGGAGCTGGACAATGTATTTGTAAGTGAAGCATATCGTAGTAGAGGAGTTGGTAGGTTAATGATGGATTGGCTTTCGGAATACGGCAAAAGTATGGATTGTGCCAGCTTGGAGCTGAATTGCTACTTGCATAACGAAAAAGGAGTAAAGTTTTGGAAACGTCATGGTTTTGAGCCTTTAGGATACCATATGATTAAGAATTTAGAGTAAAGAAAATGAACAAAATATACAATCCGGATAGGGCAGAGTGGAGTGCTGTTTTAAAACGTCCAACGCAGACCGTAGCGGATATTGAACAGACGGTTGAAGACGTTTTTAAAGAAGTGCAAAGCAGTGGGGATAGCACTTTAAAGAAATACACTCAGAAGTTTGACGGTGTACTTTTAGAAGATTTAGTAGTTTCGGAAGAAGAAACCCAAGAAGCTTCTAAACTGGTATCGGAGGAGTTAAAGAAAGCCATCCAACTTGCCAAGAATAATATAGAGGTATTTCACAAGGCACAAAAAACCACAAAGGTTTCGGTACAAACTGCAAATGGGGTACAATGTTGGCAAGAAAAAAGACCTATTCAAAAAGTAGGACTTTACATTCCTGGAGGTACGGCACCTTTGTTTTCCACAATTCTGATGCTCGCTGTGCCCGCTACCATTGCAGGTTGTGAAGAATTAGTGTTGTGCTCTCCACCAAACAAAGAAGGTAAAATCAATCCTGCCATTTTGTACACCGCAAATTTATGTGGGGTAAAGAAAGTATTTAAGGTGGGCGGTATTCAGGCGATTGCCGCTATGACATTTGGTACGGAAAGCATTCCCGGAGTGTACAAAATTTTTGGACCTGGTAACCAGTATGTAACGGTTGCCAAACAGATTGCAACGAAATATGGAATTTCAATAGATATGCCCGCGGGACCCAGTGAGCTTTTGGTTTTGGCGGACGATTCTGCCAATCCAGCATTTGTTGCTTCGGATTTGTTGAGTCAAGCGGAGCATGGTGTAGATAGCCAGGTTATTTTGGTTTCCACTTCAAAAAACATGATTGATGCCGTAGAGAAAGAAGTGGAAAAACAACTGCAGGAACTACCTCGAAAAGATATTGCCGAAAAAGCCATTGCCAATAGCAAATTGATTTATGTTGCGGATAACCAAGCGGCAAACGATTTAATCAATGAATACGGTCCAGAGCATTATATTGTTTGTGTAGAAAACGAGGATTTCTTTATTGATAATATCAAGAATGCCGGTTCTGTATTTATCGGAAACTATACACCGGAAAGTGCGGGAGATTACGCTTCAGGAACCAATCATACTTTGCCTACCAACGGTTACGCCAAGCAATATAGCGGTGTTAATTTAGATAGTTTTATGAAGAGTATGACGTTTCAGAAAATAAGTGAATCGGGTATACAGGAAATTGGCAATGCAATTGAAATCATGGCGGAAGCAGAAGGACTTCAAGCCCACAAAAATGCGGTAACGCTAAGACTCAACAGTTTAAAGGGTGAATAGGTAGTTTTTTAATAAATGGTATATGGACAATTCAATTAAGACGTTCTTTTCGTTTTTAGTCAATAAGGATGAAAAAATTTTAACAAAGTTGTTTTTTTCCGTAATGGTCTTGATACTCATATTACTGTTAAACAACATTTTTGGATTTTCCTTTTATTACAACAGTGACAAGAAAATTAATCAGATTAAAGAGGTCAATTTAGTTTTAAATGATAACGATATTTCTAATGAGGTTCGAGATGGTTTACTGGCTCTGAGGCACGATATTCTGTATCGTAAAGATATTTTTGAAAAAATTGGAGAGTTAAAATTAAGAAAAAATACAAGTCAGGCTCAGGAGAATTATATAAAATCAAGTACTCATAAGGTCTTGAATTTTTTATCATCCTCGTGGTATTTTATTTTGGTTGTAGTGATATTTCTAGTCAAATCGTTTAGGACTAGAGATTTTAGTTTGGTCAATGTGTTGATATCATTGTTTTTTGGATTAATGATTTTTGGGGTTTGTTTGGCCTTATATTTTATAATGGATTTAATTCCTATAATTTACTCTAAAATGATATGGTTGAACTACGTACTGAATGCGTTAGTATTATTAATAATATTTTATCCATTGATAAAGTTGGATTATGAAAATAATTTTAAGTAAGATTATCTATTTTGGATAGAGATTTATAAAATGAAAGAAAAATTCAATATACAAAACCTGATTCGGGAAAACGTAAAAGGCTTGAGTCCGTATAGTTCCGCTCGTGACGAGTATGTTTCGGATGGCTCGGATATGGTGTTTCTAGATGCCAATGAAAACCCGTTTGAAAACGGGGTAAACAGATATCCGGATCCGCAACAAAGAGGTTTAAAATCGGTATTAGCGGAACAGAAGGGTATTGCTGTGGAGAATATCCTTTTAGGAAACGGAAGCGATGAAGTACTGGACTTGATTTTCAGAACTTTCTGCGAGCCCAAAATAGATAACATTATTTCCTTGCCTCCCACTTATGGCATGTACAAAGTGCTGTCCGGAATAAATACGGTAGAGAATAGAGAAGTTTTGTTAATAGATGATTTTCAGCCAGATGTAGATGCTATTTTGAATGCTGCAGATGAGCACTCCAAACTGTTGTTCCTATGTTCGCCTAACAATCCTACCGGCAATATTTTTAAGGACGAAATCATGGTGGATTTATTGAATAAGTTCAATGGTCTGGTTGTAATTGATGAAGCATATATTGATTTTTCAGGAAGCGAAAGTTGGGTGACAAGATTATCGGAATTCCCCAATCTAGTGGTTACGCAAACGCTTTCTAAGGCGTACGGTATGGCCGGAATTCGTTTAGGAATCTGTATTGCTTCTAAAGAAGTTATAGCGGCAGTGAATAAAATTAAACCGCCTTATAATGTCAATGAGCTAACGCAACAGAAGGCGCTCCAAAGGGTCCTGGATACAAGCGCGGTCAGAAGTGAAGTATCCAATATTTTAAGTGAAAGGGAGCAATTACTTAAAGCGTTACATGAAGTGTATTATGTGAAGCAAATCTATACTTCCGATGCCAATTTTGTGCTCGTAAAAGTAGATGATGCCACCAAAAGATACGATCAACTATTGAAGGAAGGTGTGGTTGTACGGAACAGAACAACGCAGCCATTATGCGAAAACACCTTGCGGTTTACAGTGGGTACACCAACCGAAAACAAAAAATTAATTGAAGTATTAAAAAAGCTAATCTAAACCAATAGCTCAAGAAACTCATACCATGGCGAAGAAAGTTTTATTTATAGATAGAGACGGTACAATAATAAAAGAAACCGTAGATGAGCAGATAGATGCATTTGAAAAAATGATTTTCTATCCTAAGGCATTTACGTTTTTAGGTAAAATAGCCAAAGAATTAGATTATGAATTGGTTATGATTACCAATCAAGACGGCTTGGGAACGGATGTTTTTCCGGAAGATACGTTTTGGCCGGTACATAATTTTATCTTGAAGTCTTTTGAAAACGAAGGAGTCGTTTTTGACAAGGTCTTTTTGGATCGCACGTTTCCTCATGAAAACGCGAATACTAGAAAACCGGGTACAGGTTTGTTGACGGAATATTTTTCCGAGGACTATGATTTAAAAAACTCATTCGTAATAGGTGATCGGTTAACGGATATTGAGCTGGCCAAAAACCTAGGTTCAAAAGGTATTTTTATAAACGATGAAACCAATTTGGGTACGGGTGAAATTACGGTAAAGCGTGAAGAACTGGATTCTGTCATTGCTTTGGAAAGTAATGATTGGGAGAAGATATATGAGTTCTTGAAATTGGAGGAGAGAGCATCGGAAACGCATAGAAAGACCAATGAAACTGATATTTACATTAACCTAAACCTAGACGGAACGGGTAAGAGCGATATAAAAACGGGCTTGTCTTTCTTTGATCATATGTTGGACCAATTGGCTCGTCATGGTCAAATGGATTTGGAAATAAAGGTAGATGGCGATTTAGAAGTAGACGAGCACCACACTATAGAAGATACCGCAATTGCCCTTGGAGAAGTCTTTCATACTGCTTTGGGTTCTAAAATGGGCATTGAGCGTTATGGTTTTTGCCTTCCGATGGATGATTGTCTTGCTCAGGTAGCCATAGATTTTGGCGGTCGCAACTGGTTGGTTTGGGATGCCGATTTTAAACGTGAAATGGTGGGCGATATGCCAACGGAAATGTTCTATCATTTCTTTAAATCCTTTACGGACGGTGCTAAGGCAAATTTAAACGTAAAGGCAGAAGGAACCAATGAGCATCATAAAATCGAAGCCATATTCAAAGCGTTTGCAAAAGCAATTAAAATGGCCGTAAAACGTGATGTTGAAAAAATGGTGCTACCAAGTACAAAAGGAGTTCTATAAAAATAGTAGCGAGTACTGATTGCAAAGTATTAAGTTTTCAATAGTCGCTTTGTTCTCATTACTTGATATTCAATGCTAAATAAATGAAAATAGTAATTATAAATTACGGTGCAGGAAATATTCAGAGCATCAAATTCGCTATTAAGCGTTTGGGCTACGAAGCTGTTCTGAGTAGTGATGTAGAGGAGATTCAATCTGCTGATAAAGTTATTTTTCCCGGTGTAGGCGAGGCCAGTAGTGCCATGACAAAATTGAGGGAAAGTGGTCTTGATAAGATAGTTCCAAATTTAAAACAACCTGTTTTAGGTATTTGTTTGGGAATGCAGCTTATGTGTCATTCTTCGGAAGAAGGCAACACCACCGGCTTAGGTATTTTTGATGTAGATGTGGTAAAGTTCAATAACGGGGTTAAAGTGCCGCAGATTGGTTGGAACCAGATAACAAATTTAAAGTCAGGGCTTTTCACAGGAATAGATGACAAAGAACACATTTATTTGGTACACAGTTTTTATGCACCATTATGTGAAGAAACCATAGCACAATCTGAATACGGACTAAAATACAGCGCTGCATTGGCCAAGGATAATTTTTACGGCACCCAATTTCACCCGGAGAAAAGTAGTGGTGTAGGCGAAAGGATTCTGGAGAATTTTCTTAATCGTATTGATTAATGAGTTTAGAGATTCTTATAATTAAACTGAAATTTATAGATTCTACTAACTACTAACTACTAACTACTAACTACTAACTACTAACTACTAACTACTAACTACTAACTACTAACTACTAACTACTAACTACTAACTACTTAATACCTTTTATAAAAAAATATGAGAATAATACCCGCAATAGATATCATAGATGGTAAGTGTGTACGTCTTTCAAAAGGAGATTACGACACCAAAAAAATATACAATGAGAATCCGTTAGAGGTAGCCAAGGCCTTTGAGGCACATGGTATTCAATATTTACATTTAGTAGATTTAGACGGCGCTAAGAGCAAGCATATTGTAAACCATAAAATTTTGGAACAAATAGCTTGTGGAACTACGTTGAATATAGATTTTGGAGGCGGACTCAAATCCGATGATGATTTGCGTATTGCGTTTGAGAGTGGTGCCAATCAGATAACCGGAGGGAGCATTGCCGTTAAGGATAAGGAAACCTTTTCAGGCTGGATTCAGACCTATGGTGCCGAAAAAATTATTTTAGGTGCCGATGCCAAGGATGAAAAAGTAGCGGTTTCAGGCTGGCAGGAAGAATCTACGGAAGAATTGATTCCGTTTATTTCCGAGTATCAAGAAAAGGGAATCGCTTATGTAATCTGTACGGATATTTCCAAAGACGGTATGCTAGAAGGTCCTTCTTTCGACTTATATAAAAAGATTTTGGAAGAATGTAAGGTTAATATGAGCGAAGTTGGTGGAAATGTTACCCAAGGCCTAAAATTGATTGCAAGTGGCGGAATATCAACTTTTGATGAACTGCCAAGACTTGCCGAAATGGGTTGTGAGGGAACAATCATTGGTAAAGCTATTTATGAAAATAGAATCAGCTTAAAGCAGTTAGAGGATTTTATCCTGCAAATAAGAGGTTAATCTTAAAGGGAGTAAACTAATGAACGGAGGAGTAGAGGTTTTTGAAATCCTTTTCAAAGTTCAAATTTTAAAATATGTTAGCAAAACGAATAGTTCCTTGTTTGGATATAAAAGATGGTAGAACGGTAAAGGGCGTAAACTTTGTTGATTTACGTGATGCCGGAGACCCAGTTGAACTGGCCGAAATTTACAGTAGGGAAGGAGCCGATGAGCTTGTTTTCTTAGATATATCGGCCACGGAACAAAAACGTAAAACCTTGGCAGATTTGGTATACCGTGTGGCGGAAAAGGTTAATATTCCGTTTACTGTGGGTGGTGGAATTTCTTCGGTTGAGGATGTGGATATTCTATTGCAGAATGGCGCGGATAAAGTATCCATTAATTCATCAGCGGTAAAAAATCCGCAATTGATCAATGACTTGGTTGCAAAATTTGGTTCGCAATGTATTGTGGTCGCCATTGATGCCAAACAAATTGATGGCGAATGGATTGTTCATTTAGTAGGCGGAAAAGTTCCAACCGAACGTAAATTGTTTGAATGGGCCAAAGAAGTTGAGGAACGTGGTGCAGGTGAAATTCTATTTACATCAATGGACCATGACGGTACCAAAGATGGTTTTGCCAACCAAGCTCTGAGTAAACTAAGTACGGAATTGAACATTCCTATAATTGCATCCGGAGGCGCAGGTAATATGCAGCATTTTACGGATACCTTTGTGGAGGGTAAAGCTGATGCGGCCCTTGCAGCCAGTGTTTTTCATTTTAAGGAAATCGGTATTAAAGATTTAAAAGAAGAATTAAAGGAAAACGGTATTCCGGTTCGGTTATAAAGTTTTTGGCTGATAAAAAATTACAGTGATGAAGAAAATAGGACTTATTGGAGGTATTACTTGGCAATCTACCCAGTTGTATTATGAGTTGTTAAATACCAAGGTAGCGGAGCTTCTAGGCGATAAAAATTCCTGTAGCTGCATTATTGAGTCCGTCAATTTTTCTGAAATATCTCATAAACAAGGTAAAGGCGATTGGGATTCGTTGCACGAAAAGATGTCCGATATAGCCATGGGATTACAAAATTCGGGAGCGGAAATACTTTTGATCTGTGCCAATACCATGCACCTGAGTGTCCCTAAAATAGAAGAGAAAATAGAAATACCGGTATTACATATTGCCGAAGTTGCAGGAGAAGCCGTTACATCTAAAGGGTGTAAAAAAGTACTGCTATTGGGAACCAAGTATACCATGGAGCTGGATTTCTATAAAGACATCTTGAAGAATAAGTTTGGTATAGAGGTATTGATTCCTTCAGCAGAAGACAGAGATACGGTTCATGGGGTAATTTATAATGAGCTCGCTAAAGGAATCATTAGCGAGGAATCAAAAAATAAATATTTAGATATTATTGGCAAGGCCAAAAAAGAAGGCGCAGAAGGCGTAATTTTGGGTTGTACCGAAATACCGTTGTTGATACAGCAAAAGGACTGTGATATTGCGGTAATAGATACTACTTTGGAACATGCGTACGCCGCGGTAAATTTTGCCCTTGCTTAAAACAAACAGAATGAAAATAGATTTTAATAAAAACGAAGACGGACTAGTACCTGCTATAATTCAAGATGCAGTAACTAAGAATGTGTTGATGTTAGGTTATATGAATCAAGAGGCTTTTGATAAAACGCAAGAGATCAAAAAGGTAACCTTCTATAGCCGTACAAAAAAGCGTTTATGGACCAAGGGTGAGGAGAGCGGAAACTTTCTTGAGCTTGTTGATATCAAGAATGATTGTGATAATGATACGTTGTTGATTTCCGTTAAACCCATAGGGCCAACATGTCACACCGGTTCCGATACGTGTTGGAATGGAGAAAATACCTCAAACTTTGGTTTTTTCTCTCAGCTGGAAGAAGTTATTAAACAGCGTCGTGAGGCTTCGGATTCGAGTAAATCATACGTTGCCTCTTTATTTGAAAAAGGCATTAACAAAATAGCCCAAAAGGTAGGGGAGGAAGCGGTGGAAACTGTAATAGAGGCCATGGATGATAACGATGACCTCTTTTTATATGAAAGTGCCGATTTGCTTTTTCACTACCTAATGTTACTTCAGGCAAAAGGTTTTACCTTAAAAGACATAGAAGCAGAACTGGTAAAGCGACACAAATAGTCGTTTTACTAGTTCCTGTTTTTTAATTGCGAAGCCCCCTTTATGCGTTCGTGGTTAATGACAGCGGTACCTTTATAATTTAAAGTACTTGCCCCCGTCGCTTCCACGTTTATTGATTCCGTTGCGGTAAGAAAAGCTTCACTGGCACCGGAGAGGTCAATATCAAGTCGTTCAATTTCAAGGTCGTAATCCCGTAAATCACTACTTCCGGAGAGGTCTGCATGTAAAGATTTTACCTGTCCGTAAACATCGGCCTCAGAAGCTCCGCCCATATCAACATCAAGATAGTCCGCTATAATTTCGCCGGTTATATCCGAAGCTCCTGAAAGTTCTATCTTTGCTCTTGTAATGTCCCAAGGGTTTTCAAGGGTTACACTTGCTGCCCCTGAAAGGTCAAATTCCGAAATGTTCTTAGCGGTTACAAATGCTTTTAAAGTAGGGTTGCCGGCAACTGTTGTGTACTTTTTTAACTTAATGATAAGCTCGTCTCCTTCTCGGGCCACCACAATACGTTCGTGTAGATTGTCATTCGCTTCAATTCTAATCTGTTCTTCTTCATCCGAAAAAGTAACGTAGACATCAAAGGCATTGGAAACCTTTAATTGATCATAATCGGAAATGGTCAAATCTTTGGTGGTGATTTCACCTGAAGCTTTTATGTGGTCATAATCACAGGAGGTTAAAATTAGGCATACCATAGCCATGGCGATAAACATCGTTCTTGTTTTCATTTTTGATTGATTTTAAGCTTGCTTTAGACCAAGCTGGTTGATGAATTGTACTGTTTTAGGCGTGGGTTAGACGCTCTTGTAGCTGCACCACGGGAATCCACTGAAAGTTGATGGGAGACCACTCTACTTCCACTGTGGAATTACTGGTGAAATTGTTCTTAAGAAACACTTGATTGTTTTCACTGAATACGTGCTGTGTTTCGATTACGTCATGACAATGTGCGCAAATTCCTTTGTTCGTTGCTTTCATTGGATGTTCTTTTTATAGCGGTTTCTACCCATATTAAAAATACCCACTTTTATTCCTAGTCCGGCAGAGAAGCCGTTTATTCGGGTAGTACGTGTTGGGGGAAGTTCTATTCTACTGGAAAATCTATATTTTACGCCTGCTTCCAATTGCAGATACCGGGAGACATTAAAGAGGGCACTTATTCCTGGTTCGGCCACGAAGACTACATCAAAATCGTCTTCGGTAAGTTCTTCTTCATAATCTTCATCATGAAAGTTATTTTCAATATAGCCTACACCACCGGCACCTACCAATAGCGGAAATGAAAGGTTTACGCGCTTTTTGCTAAAAAAAATAGGCTCTAGATGAAGACCTCCGTAAGCTCCTATTAAATCTTCGTTGCGAGAAAGACTATTGTTAAATACATCCTGTTCTGAATAAAGAAAGGTACCTGCAAAACCAACCTCAAATTGTTGGTTGGCCACATAGGCAACTTTTAATCCGCCGGTAAAAGAAGGTTCACCATCTATTTCCCCGGCGCCAAGGTCAAGTCCCAAATAAACTCCATGTACCACATTATTGCGGTCGTTGAACTCTAGGTATTCGTCAGTTGCATCTTGTCCAAAACTTGAAAAGGTAACTCCTGATACAAGAAAAAGGAGACTCATTTTAAGTAGTTTCATCACTGTTCGTTTTTCGATTGATTACCTAATAGACAACCGAAACCCTAAAAAGTTGCATATAAAATGAATTTTTTTTGAAAAAAAAAATTTACATACATTAAAACAAATGTAAATAGGCTCATTTTCTTTGTTGATGGTCTTGTGCTCCCCATTCATCCAAACTCCTTAAAATACCTTCAAGGGATTTACCTCTTTCACTTAAATCATATTCCACCCGTGGGGGCACGACGGGAAAAATTTTACGGTCAACAAGTCCATCTTTTTCTAATTCGCGTACTGTTTGGGTAAACATCTTATTGGAAATACCCGGCACTTTCTTTTGTAAAACTCCCGAACGCAATGGGCCTTCTAAAAGATGAAACAATACTAAAGGTTTCCATTTGGTGCCTATTAAATTCATTGTATAATCTAAAGGACAGTATTTTGTTGAAATCATATTTTGTATTAACTATTTGTAAATCAATAATTAACCCTTTTTGGTAACTATAGTACTTTTAGGTAAGTTATTGTTGTTAAGGTAAATATAGTCTTAATTTGTGCTATAAAATATAAGTTATGAATACAAATAGGGATTACCCCAAATCATTCTCACATATTGGAATTACCGTGCCTAAAATAGAAGAAGCAGTTAAATTTTATTCTGAAGTGATGGGCTGGTATGTAATTATGCCTCCATCTAAAGTAAAAAAAGAGGCGGATACAGCTATTGGTCAGATGTGTATAGATGTATTTGGTGAAGATTGGGAAGAGTTTGAAATTGCACACATGTCTACTTCCGATGGTGTTGGGATAGAGTTGTTTTCCTTTCCGCATGGTGTAAAAGAAGCTCCGGAATTTAATCCGTTCAATACAGGCTTATTCCATTTTTGTATACAAGACCCTAATATTGAAGATTTGGTAACTAAAATTGTGGAGTATGGAGGTAAGCAACGTATGCCCATACGCTCTTATTACCCTAACGAAAAGCCATATAGGATGTGTTATGTAGAAGACCCGTTCGGTATAGTATTCGAAATATATACGCATAGTTATGAGCTTACGTATTCCTCTGGGGCGTACACTAGCTAGAACTGTATGTGCATTTTGTAAAACGATTGGTTTGTTATCAAATCAATCGCTTTTTTGTAACTATATATGATTCATTAAATACTATAAAAAACACCGTATAATTGATTTCTTGTTAACTTATAGCATCAATTTTTTAATTAATTTTTGCTTATAATCAGTCTGTTGCATCTGGTAACGGACATTAACCGACCAACCAAAATGAAGATTATAGGTTCTTTTTCCAAACTTTTAACGGTAACTCTAGTATGGTTTTTATTCGCTTCTTTTATAGAAAACTCAGCCGATAATACAATTCTACCCAGTGAACCGCAAACATTGGAATTTAATGTAGACGGACTTTACTTTGCGGAGTTCTACGACTATATTTTTAGAGGACATTTTGAGGAAATCACCATGAAACGTGAGGATATGGAATTTCTTTTGATTTTTGGACAATATCTCAGGGCATATGGTGGTGGTTGTGCGGCATACTTGCCGAGTGACAAGGTTGAGATTATGGATCAGGTATGCGCCACAGAAGAAGTAACTAGAGACGGTTTTGGTACGGAAATCAGCCGGGTTTGCGTGCGTTACGAGTGGGTGGGTTCAGGACTTTATGCACGTCCTGACTTGTACAAAGCTAAAATGGAGGTAGAGGGCATACAGCGTTCGGATGGTTTGCGCACAACCATGCAAATGATTCTAGACCCAAATGCCATGGGAAATTCTGTGGATATGATCCACAAGACAAAAGGACTTCAAAATGATATGGTTCAACTGTATAAATTGAATGCTTGTGATAGCCCGGGATTAAGACGCTTTGAAGAAAACCTGAAACGTTTCGCTTTAAACGAGGCTTCCATTCGAACAAAGGAAAGTAGTAAGTATACCGAGATGAAGGCGTCTGGAGGCCCCACTGGTACTCAGAATTTCACAAAATTGGTAGATGACTTGGTGGGTGATCAGGCCGAAACCTGGGCGTTTAACCGCTATGTGGCGGGTAGTGTATCTGGGGTTACGGTATCTTCACGAGATGGTCAAGGCAGACCCACTCAGTTAAGTGCAGGTTATACTTATTCGGGTTTTAGCGGAAATAGCAAGGGTTCGGTGCGTATTACTTTTGAAAACGGACTTCCCAAGTGTATCTATTTCTTTGATTTCCCCAGAAATTGCAAAACGCCCAATAGTAGTATTTCGGCCTCTTATGCCCAAGGGGATTATGCTGAGTAATTTGTTTTTTTATAGTTCGAAAAGAAATCTCACTCAATTCTCACTACTCAATACTAATCACTAACCACTATAGCTCCTTCAACAAAACCACTCCTTTATTTCCTGTAATAGAAATACGCCCTATTGGATTTTTACCGTAAGTGGCTTTAATTTCCCGTAGTTTCTTGCCTTTGTCCAGTATATGGGAGTCTACTTCGTAAAATGATTTAGGTAAACGCACCAAGCCTTCTTCTACCGTTGCCATAAATTGGTGGGGAAAGTCCGAAATGTTAAGACTTACTTCCGATGATTCTTGTTCAATGGCAATTTTACTACTAGGGTTTATGATGTTCTCCACTGAAAAATCCGATATTTTTAAAATCAGGTCAATGTCATTTGCTAACCGACCTAAGCGTAGGTTACTGAATTTAAGCATTCCGTACAACGTGTTTACTTCTTCAAGGTCTACTTCGTCTTTATTTGAATAAAACTCTAAAGAACCAACCGTATGCAGGTCTATTTCACTCCCTGCACTGTTCAGTCGCATGGTTTTGGAATCGTCCATATCAAGTCCACCATTTTTCAGGTCCAGGTTGCCGTAATTAATATTTTTGGCCCTAAGTTTTCCGTATTTGATGACCACATCGGCTTTGTTCAGGTTGTCATTGATCCACATATCGCCATGCTGCACATCGGCTTTTAAAATACCGATCCAGTCTTCAATAAAAACATCACCAAACTTATTTATGATTTCCAGTTCAGCCTTTTCCGGCATATACACTTTGTAATCTATTTGAACATTACTTCGGTCAAAATCAAAAGGGTTGGCCTTATCAAAAAGGTTGGAAAAGAATCCCGAGCTGGTCTCACCAATTTCATAGCCCATAGAAATAAAGTTTTCACTGTCCTTGATCACGGGACGTATGCGCTCCAAAAGTTCTTGGGCATTGTCTTTCTTTTTATGGGTAACCGTAATATTAACGGTAATGGAGACCTCGTTTTTTGTCCACCCATAGATGTTTACGTTGCCGTATTTATTATCTAAATGAACTTCACCTGCATTGGTAAACCCATATGTTTTTGTTATTTTTTTAGACACCTTTTCCTGCGCCATGACCGGAAGGCCAAAGACTATCGCCGCAGCGAAAAGGAGCAGTTTTTTATAAATTGTATCCATAGTCGTCATCATTTAATTTTGATTCGTTTAACTGGCGTAAAAGATTCTCTATGAGTTCTATGCGCTTTCTGTAGTTGGAAACAATGGCTTCCAGTACCAGTTCATTATCTAGGTTGTTCTGCATCTCCAACTTTAGCTGGTCATATTCCTTATCTAGGTCATCCATAAAGGATAGAAATTCGGCTTTATCCGCATCCGAGAGATTCTCGTTTTTCTGCACCAATTGTACTTGGTAGGACACTAAATCTTGGTAGTGCATATCTATATCCTGTAATTCATTGGAAACAAATGTGTTATCATTGGCGGAGCTGCCTAAAAAGGTAATGCCAATAAGACTTGAAATCCCTAAAATAATAAGCACAGTGGCTGCTACCCGGAATACGGGCGATTTCCATAACGGCACCACTTTGGGTTTGGGCGGGTCTAATTTAGCTTCTATGTTAGCCCAGAGCTTGGCACGGTCTGCTTTGTGGTCATCAAATGCCGCCCTGTTCTCCCTGATATGTTTTTCAAAATTGTCCATTATAATGTGTTTATAATTTCAACGAGTTTCTTTTTTGCCCTGTGGTACTGTGATTTAGAGGTGGAGGTTGAAATGCCTAGCACTTCTCCAATTTCCATATGGTCATAACCTTCTAACAGGTACAGATTAATTATATTTTTGTAACCTAAAGGCAGTTTTTCTATACCTCTTTTTACCTTTTCCACATCCGTTTTATCTATCGGTTCGTTGTTTGGTTCTTCCGTTAGGTGATATTCATGGTCATCCATTGCCGCAAGGGGTAGTCGCTTAACCTTTAAGTGATTAATGCTTTTGTTGATGACTATCCGTTTAAGCCATGCTCCAAAGGTGCTTTCATATTTAAAGTTGTGTAGATTTTTGAAAGCGTCTACAAAACTGTCTTGTACTATATCTTCCGCATCTTCTTTTATTCCCAAAAATCGCATACCAATATTGTACATGGCATCTACATAGAGTTCGTACAGTTGGTACTGTGCGTTTCTATCGCCAGACTTGCTATTTTCAACAAGTGATTTGTGCCTAAAACGAATATCGGTTTCCAATTAATTTAAGAGGGTTGATTGTACTCTAAATTACATTTCAATAACAAAGACAAGCAAAAGTTGCAAGGGTTGCATTTGGTGAGAAATATTTAACACTAAGGTATAAATATACGGGTACTTATCCTTTAGCTATGTATTAGCTTCGCAACTTTAATCATTTTAAATAAAAATGAATAGGCATGCAACCTTCTTAAAAACCAGTTGTCCATAGAGGTGTTCATCAATCAAAACTAAAAAAAGTAAAATGACAAAAAAAGTAACGAATAGTTTATGGGCATTACGGCTAACGGCCGTTCTGAGCGTACTGCTATTATTGATAAGCGCACATGGTTTTGCGCAAGAGAGTTATACCGTAAGTGGTAAAATTAGTGATAAGGCAGATGGTGAAACCCTCTTTGGGGCTTCCGTATTTTTGGAAGGAACCACAATTGGGGTGGTTACCAATGAGTACGGGTTTTATTCCATTACCGCTCCAAAAGGGGAGTACCGCTTGCTTATTTCCTATATGGGATATGCAGAAATGTACCAAGAAGTAATTCTGGATAGAAACCAAAAGTTCAATTTTGAAATCTCGGAATTGTCTACTGAGCTAGAGGAAGTTGTGGTTACGGCAGACGAACCTGAAAGGGCAATTTTGCGTAAACCGGAAATGAGCGTGGTTAAAATGAACATTGCCACCGTAAAACAAATGCCCGTAGTTTTAGGGGAAGTAGATATTTTAAAATCACTACAGATGCTTCCTGGTGTGACCAATAATGGGGAGGGCACCGGTGGCTTTCATGTACGTGGGGGCGCAGGAGACCAAAACCTGGTGCTGTTGGATGAGGCCATTATTTATAATACCTCGCATATGTTCGGTTTTTTCTCTGTTTTTAATGCAGATGCCATTAAAGATGTAAAATTGTACAAAGGAGGTATACCGGCCAGATATGGCGGAAGGGTGTCATCCGTATTGGATGTGCGCCAAAAAGATGGTAATAGTAAGCAGTTTGCAGCAACAGGAGGAATTGGAATAATTTCTAGCAGGTTGGCTCTAGAAGGCCCTCTGTTCAAAGAAAAAGGTTCCTTCTTAATAGCTGGGAGACGTTCATATGCGGACCTCTTGTTAAAGGCGGCCGGAGAAGATAATAGCGTTAGTTTTTACGATTTAAACTTAAAAACGAACTACAAAATCAATGCGAACAATAGGTTGTTTCTTTCGGGGTATTTTGGAAGGGATGCCTTTGAATTGGGTGAAAACTTCACAAGTAGCTATGGAAATTCAACAGGTAACTTACGTTGGAACCATATTTTTAATGCCAAGCTTTTCTCCAACCTATCTGCGGTGTACAGTAAGTATGATTATGATTTGGGTATAACCACGGCAGAGTTTGACTGGGTTTCTTCAATCACAAATTATAACCTGAAGTATGATTTTAAATACTACTTCAGCGATAAGTTTAAGTTGGATTTTGGAGCAAGTGGCATATACTATGATTTTGATCCTGGTGAAATTAGGCCTACTTCAGAAACATCTGCCGTAAACCCTCTTAAACTTGATCAAAAAAGAGCTTTGGAAAGTGGGGTATACGTAAATGCCGAACATAAATTAACGGATAAATTAACGGCACAATACGGATTGCGTTATAGTGCATTCTCAAGATTAGGTGGTCAACCTATGGTTGATTATGCCAATGATCAACCGGTGGTCTACAATTCTGAATTGGGTATCTATCAACGTGGTACGCCTATAGGGGAGACCAATTATGAAAAAGGAGATGCCATAGAAAAATTTGGCAATTTAGAACCAAGGGCTTCGCTAGCGTATATATTAAACGAAAACTCTTCATTAAAAGTCGGCTTTTCCAGAGTGGCGCAATACATTCATTTATTGTCCAATACATCTTCTGCAACGCCATTGGACGTGTGGACGCCAAGCGGACAGTTCATAAAACCGCAATTGTCCAATCAATATGCATTGGGGTATTTTAGAAACTTCAAGGATAAAGCCTATTCTATGGAGGTAGAAGTGTATTTTAAAAATACCGATAACAGAATCGATTATATTGACGGATCGGATTTAATAGGTCAAAACACTATTGAAACCGAAATTTTAACGGGTGAATCAAGAGCGTATGGTCTGGAGTTGTTACTTCGTAAAAACGAGGGTGATTTTACTGGATGGATTGCCTATACATTATCAAAATCCGAACAACGTACTCCAGGAGGTATAGCTGGTGGCCTAGGAATTAATAATGGCGAATGGTACAATACCCCATACGATAGAACACATGATATTTCTATTTCAGGATCATATAAGTTGAATGAAAAATTAAGTTTTGGTGCCAATCTTGTTTTTCAAACTGGTAGACCGGTAACTTACCCAAACGGGCAGTATGAGTACGAAGGGATTTCTGTTGCCAGTTATGCCGATAGAAATTCTGATCGCTTACCCGCTTACCATCGCTTGGATTTATCCGTGAATTATAAACCGAATAGAAAACCACAAAATAGACTTAAGGGAGAGTGGGTGTTAGGTATTTACAATGCATATAATCGTAAAAATGCGGCCTCTATTTCCTTTGGTCAAAACTTGGAGACCGGTGCAAACGAAGCTACCAGAACCGCCATTTTTGGAATTGTTCCTTCCTTAACTTATAACTTTAAATTTTAAAAAAAAATGCGTAATTATATAAAAATAACAGCACTCTCTTTGATGGGGTTACTAGCATCCTGTACGGATGTTGTTGATGTAGAAGTTCAGCAAGGCCCGACCCGTTTGGTGATTCAAGCATCGCTAGATTGGGAGAAAGGCACTACGGGAAATGAACAGCTGGTGAAGCTGAGCACCTCAACCGAATTTTTTGATACAACGAACAACACTGCCGTTACGGGAGCATCGGTTTCGGTTACTAACGATACCAGTGGAGCGGAATTTATTTTTACCGATCAGAATAATGGAGAATATACTACCACTGAGTTTGTACCTGTTTTAAATCAGTCGTACACCTTAAATGTTGTTCATGACGGAGAAACCTATACAGCACAGGAAACATTGATGCCCGTTACGGATATTACGGATTTGTACCAAGATAGGGAAGATGGTTTTGACGATGAAGAATTGGAGTTACATGTTGAGTTTACGGACCCAGCCAATGAAGATAATTACTATTTCTTTAAATTTCAAAGAGAAGGAGACCTACTACCTGAGTTTGAAGTAGGGGACGATGAATTCGTTAACGGAAATGAAATTGATTGGTGGTATGAACTGGAAGAAGATGAGGATACCGATAAAATTGATGTTTTAAAGCCTGGAGATGTGGTGGCCATAGAAATGTACGGTATTTCTGAAGCGTATTATGATTACATGGATATTTTAATTGATCAAATAGGTGGGGCTGATATTTTTTCGGCTACGCCTGTAGCGGTAAAAGGTAACTGCATCAACTTAACAAATCCCGATATTTACGCCCATGGCTATTTTAGGCTAACGGAAGTAAACAGAACAAGCTATACGTTTGAGTAAATTAAGTATGGAGTATTTAGTGGTTAGTAGTTAGTATTGAGTTTTTGGCTTAAAGGTGAACGTTATGGGGTTTTCTGTAGGTAGTGTAATATTCTTTTTAAGATAAATAATTGCTGCAAACTTGTTTGCTTAAATTCAATATCATTAAATTCTACTAACTACTAACTACTAACTACTAACTACTAACTACTAACTACTAACTACTAACTACTAACTACTAACTACT
>NZ_JACSOI010000014.1 GCF_018728565.1 Zobellia russellii
AGTAATTTGAGTGTTCATATCTTTAATTTTTAGTTCATCTTAAAGATACTCGACTTACTGCTTTTACATAGATGCTATAAGTAATTGCTTGTTCTCGCCTACTTCTGAAAATCCTAGCGGATTTTCAGCTTGGTGTGTACTTGCAAAGTTGAGTTCTGACCCACGCAACTACTCATAGCCGAGACCGTTGTGGGCAATTTAAGAACAGCCTACGGACATCAACCCTTCCAACTTAATTTCAACTTCCCAACAAAAAAAATTGAAAAAATATTTGCGTAGTTAAATGGCTTCATATATATTTGTAGTCAAATAACTTCATAATGAAATTAAGAAGAGACATATTTCAAGCGATTTCAGACCCAACAAGACGAGCGATATTGGTATTGCTCACTTCTCAAGCAATGACAGCTGGAGCAATTGCCGAAAACTTTGATGCAGCGAGACCTACCATTTCAAAACACATACAAATTTTGAACGAATGCGACCTCGTAGAAGCAAATCAACAAGGTCGAGAAATCTACTATGAACTGAAAATCGAAAAAATGAAAGAAATCGATAAATGGTTGGAACAGTTCAGAAAAATTTGGGAAAACCGTTTTGGCCAACTTGACAATTTATTATCAACACTTAAAAACAAGAAAAATGAAAAATAATCTGTTATTCGACTTTACTGTCGACAAAAAAACAAGTACCGTTTTTGTAAACCGAGAATTTGATGCAGACCAACCAATGGTTTGGGATGCTTTTACAAAACAGGAAATCCTTGACCAATGGTGGGCACCACAACCGTGGAAATCAAGAACAAAGTATATGAACTTTGAAGAAGGTGGACGAAGATTTTACGCTATGGTCGGTCCTGAAGGCGAGGAACATTGGTCCATTCAAGACTTTACGTCAATTTCACCCAAAGACAACTTCCAATTCAAAGATGCATTTGCAGACAAGGACGAAAACATTAACGAACAAATGCCTTCTGCCAATTGGAACTTGGACTTTAGCGAAACTGATGGTATTACAACGGTAAAGATTTCTATTAAACACGCAAAACTTGAAGACCTAGAGATGCACATACAAATGGGCTTCAAAGAAGGGTTTACAGCAACATTAGACCATTTGGCAAAACTTTTAAAATCATAAAGACAATGAAAAAAGCTAAAATCATTTTTTGGACGGCTACAATTATCATAGCTCTTTGGGAAGCGGTTATGCCAATGAGTACTTGGATTTTTGCACCAGAGTATATGACAATCGGAACAAAGGCTTTGGGCTATCCCGATTATTTCGCATACGCTTTAGCGATAGCAAAAGTCCTTGGAGTTATTGCGATTGTTTACCCAAAAACACCTGAAAAGCTAAAAGAATGGGCATATTCAGGTCTTGCTTTCACACTTATTTTTGCGTTCATAAGTCACGCTTGTGTAGATAAGAACATCGGTTATATGATTATGCCTTTGGCTTTCTTGGGCATACTTGCACTTTCTTACCATTACAAAAACAAAATCAAAGTAATAAACTAAAAATCAAAAAAATGGCAAAACAAATCTTTATCAATTTAGCTGTAAAAGACGTTAACAAATCAATGGACTTTTACACAGCATTGGGATTTACGAACAATCCTCAATTTTCAGACGACACTACAAAATGTATGGTGTGGAGCGATACAATTTTCGTAATGCTAATGGCACACGAAAAGTTTTCAACCTTTTCCACCAAGCCAATTGCAGACACGAAAGCAAATATTGCAGGACTTTATTCTTTATCTACCGATAGCGTGGATGAAATGAATGAAATTTTGGAAAACGGATTAAGGGCAGGCGGAAATGAACCAAACGAATTAAGGGATTACGGTTTTATGCAACAACGAACAATCGAAGATTTGGACGGACACACTTGGGAAATGTTATATATGGATATGTCAAAAATGCCAACGGAATAAAAACTGCCCACAACAACGTGTATAAGCAATAGCGGTTTAGGTGCTAACCTGAACCGTTTTCGCATAAATTAAACTATATTGTTATCCGAAAAGTAGTTGCTTAAATCCCGCTACTGCTCATACACAAAACCGTTGTGTGCCATTTGAACAAACCTTAATAGAACTAAATAATTGAAAAAAATAAACGCAAAAAAAGGAACTCTTTTACAACAAAAAGGAGAGATAAGTTCTAAGGTTTATCTTGTTGAGAATGGTTTGTTACGGAGCTATACAATCGATGAAAAAGGGAAAGAACATATTTATATGTTTGGTCCTGAAAACTGGTTAGTTGCTGATAATTGTGAACCCAATACACCTTGTCAATTATTTATCGATGCTGTTGAAGACTCAATAATAAATGTAGCTACCAAAGAAGAATTATTAAAAGAAGGCCCAGACTTAAATGCCTTATTAAGGCGTTTAGAAACAATGCAAAATAGGATTATAATGTTAATGAGTTCAAATGCAAAAGAAAGGTATGAACATTTTGTTAAAACGTATCCAAACATTACTCAAAGAGTTCCACTAAAAATGGTAGCCTCTTATTTAGGAATTACGCCTGAAGCTTTAAGTCGTGTTCGACATGAACTTTCTCAAAAAAAATAATCAAATGTCATTTCTTGATGTACATCAATGCATAGGCTTTCCAAAACTATGATTTTTGTACCATAAAATAAAAACAAAGTAAAATGACAAATCAAAAAAGCAACAAAGCAATCAATATAGCATTATGGATTGCACAAGGACTATTAGCTGTCATGTTTATAATGGCAGGTATTATGAAAGCTACTCAACCAATAGAGGCATTAGCAGAATCACTTCCATGGGTAACATCGACACCATTAGGATTGGTAAGGTTTATTGGTATTAGTGAATTATTAGGAGGATTAGGTTTACTAATTCCATCTATTTTCCGGTTCAAACCTTTTTTAACTGTTTGGGCAGCTTTGGGTCTTGCATTGATAATGGTTTTAGCAGTAGGATTTCATGCATCACGAGGTGAATTTCCAAATATAGGAATGAATGTTGTTCTAATTGGTATTACGCTTTTTATTGTCTGGGGAAGAAATAAAAAAGCACCTATACTTCCTAAAAGTTAGTGGTTAATTAATAGCTGAATAAAAACGGCACACAACAACGTATATAAAAAATAGCAGAAAAGAACTAAATTAAAAGTTTAGTTCTTTTCTGCTATTTTTGTTTTAAACCGAAAATTAGTACAGATAAATCTGCTACTTTTCATATACAAACACGTTGTAAGCAAGCTGAAAACAAGATTGTAACTTTAACGAAAAACAGTAAAAAGTGAGAAAATTAAAACTTCAAATTCAACTCTCGATTGATGGATTCATTTCTGGTCCAAACGGAGAAATGGACTGGATGATTTGGAATTGGGATGAAAAACTAAAGAACTTCGTCAAAGAAATAACAGAATCGACTGACACCATTGTATTAGGACGAAAACTTGCTGAAGGATTTATTCCACATTGGAAATCCAACAAAGAATTGGAAGGTGCTGAAAAAATTAATAACTCAAATAAAATAGTTTTTACAAAAACACTCGAAAATACTGAATGGGAAAATACCCTTTTGGAAAAAGGAGATTTAGTCGAAAAAATAGAAAAATTAAAGTCCTCAACTGGAAATGACATAATTGCCTATGGAGGTGGCGAATTTGTTTCTTCACTAATTAGAGAAAATTTAATTGACGAATATTATTTTTTCATAAATCCTTCGATTCTGGGGAAAGGAATGCCAATATTTGAGAAAGTTGATTATAAAACTGAATTAAAATTGGAAAGTGCAAAAGCCTACGAATGTGGAATAACAGTTTTGACATATAAAAAGTAAAAGCCAGCTTACAACAACGTGTATAATTAATTGCTTTGGTCGTTGCTTATTTGGAAAATTCCTTCGGAATTTTCTCGCGTTCGTTATTGTTTACTAAATTAGTTGCTTAACCACGCAACAAACCATATACAAACACGTTAGCCACAAGTTGAACTTACTATTGAAAATCATACTTCACATAATAATCTTTGTCCTTTTAACTGTACTAACTCAAATTGGTGGAATTGTTTATCTGATTACTTTATTTCTAGTTAAAAAACAAAGTGAAAAGAGACGGTTAAAACGAATTGGAGTTTTTGCAGCTTTGTACTTGCTTGCAACTTTCTTAATTGTACCACACTCCGCTCCTATTTTTGGTCGTGAAAAAATAAAAGAATCTGAATTTGTAGAGGCTCATTCATTCTTCTATAAACTTGCGAATAGAAATTATGTGCGACCAGAATTGAATAAAGCAATTGGAATTATTGCAAGTGAATTTGAACAGCGGAACGATGGAATAAAGATGATTTATCTGGATGCAAACTTTCCCTTTATTGACAAATTCCCGCTTCTTCCCCATCTGAGTCACAACGATGGTAAGAAAATCGATATTTCGCTGATTTACGAAAACCAAAATGGAATATTGACAAACAAAAAGCCGTCAATCAGTGGTTATGGAGCGTACGAAGGTCCGTCTGAAAAGGAATACAACCAAATTGCTGTATGTAAAAATAAAGGCAACTGGCAATACGACTTTCCAAAATATCTAACTCTTGGAAAAATTAATAAAGACATCAAATTCTCGAAAAAAGGAACTCGTGATTTATCAAATCTGATTGTAAAACAAAATCAGGTTGGAAAGTTATTCATTGAACCACATTTAAAACAACGACTGAATTTGAAAAATGGAAAAGTAAGATATCATGGTTGTCAAGCAGTCAGACATGATGATCATATTCACTTTCAGCTGAAATGAAAAAACCAGTGGCTAACAACGTGTATAGCTCATTGCTTGTGAATTTCCTACTCGGAAATTCTTGCGCAATTTGCTATCTTGTTTCCTTAATCGGAAAATCATACTGATTTTCCGCAACAAGCCATACACGAACACGTTGTGCAACATAAAACAAGCAGATGAGAGAAAAATCTATAAAAAAAATGATAACCTATAATAATCCGCTCATATCAAAAGGTAAGATCATAAAAATACTATTTCTTTTATTGTTTCCTTATTTATTATATGCAGTTGAATATCATGTATCTGTTAAAGGGAATGACTCTAATATAGGCTCATTGAAGCAACCGTTTCAAACAATTTCAGCGGCAGCCAAAATAGCAATGCCAGGTGATACAATTACTGTACATAAAGGCACTTATCGTGAATGGATTAATCCTCTCCGAGGTGGTTCAAGTGATGATAACAGAATTGTATATCGTGCTGCTCAGGGAGAAAAAGTTGAAATTAAAGGTTCTGAGGTAATATCAAATTGGAAAAAAGTAGAAAAAGGGATTTGGAAAGCTGTAATTCCTAATACATTCTTTGAAAGTTATAATCCATATAAAGATTCAATAGCTGGAGACTGGTTTAAACCCCAAGGTAGAGTGCATCATACAGGTGAGGTGTATATAAACGGAACCGCTTTATACGAGGAAGTTGCTAAAGAAAAAATGAATATTAGAAAATTAAGCTGGTATTGTGAAGTAGATGAAAATGAAACTCATATTTGGGCAAATTTTGGAGCGTTAAATCCCAAAAAGGAATTAACTGAAATCAATGTTAGAAAAGCCTGTTTTTATCCTGATAAACCCAATAGAAACTACATTACTGTTTCTGGTTTTACTATGAGACATGCAGCTTCTCAGTGGGCGCCACCAACGGCAGAGCAAAAAGCACTTATTGGCACACATTGGAGTAAAGGTTGGATCATAGAAAATAACATAATTAGCGACTCAAAATGTGTTGGATTAACGCTAGGTAAATATGGAGATACTACGGATAATACTTCAGGGAATTCTGCAGGAGGATATGTTGGAACAATTAAACGTGCACTGAAAAACGGATGGTCAAAAGATACTATAGGTTCACATATCGTCCGAAATAATACAATTTACAATTGTGGCGCAGCTGGTATTTGTGGTAGCCTTGGCGGAATATTCAGTCAAATCATTGGAAATCATATTTACAACATCAATCTTGACAAGCCTTTCACAGGTTACGAAATGGCAGGTATAAAATTTCATGCTCCCATTGATATGCTCATCAAAGGAAATCGTATTCATCATACATCAAGAGGAATATGGTTGGATTGGATGACGCAAGGTACTCGTGTAACTTCAAATATTCTTTACGAAAATGGAAGACAGGATTTATATATTGAAGTAAACCATGGACCCTTTGTGGTTGATAACAACATTTTGCTTACGAGATATAGTTTAAAAGACCGCTCAGAAGGTGGTACGTATGCACATAATTTATTTTATGGTAAGATTGATTACAGACCCGATGGTAGATGGACTCCATATCATAAGGAGCACTCAACAGAAATAGTAGGTATAAGGCCTATCAAAGGAGGTGATACTCGTTTTTATAATAATATGATTACTAGCAATGGACTTAGCGAATATAACAATACTGAAACGCCTTGTACGGCAGATGGTAATGTTTATGTATTTAATGCTAAACCACTAGAGAGTGAAGAAGGACCGCTTGAAATTCAGGACGAAGAAGAGTTTTTTAAACTAAAAATGACCGAAGAAAACGATGAATTAATTTTGAATTTCAAACTGCCAGTTGATGTAAGTGAGCAAAAAAATAATTTGGTTACAACGGCGCTACTTGGAAAAACAGTTTTGTCTAACGCACATTTTATGAATTTCGATGGTTCCCCATTGAAAATTGACATGGACTTTAAAGGTGTTAAAAGAAATACAGACAACCCTATTGCTGGTCCTTTTGAGCAATCATACGATAAACCAATTGTTGTAAAAGTTTGGTAAAGTGTTATTAATGAAGTTTCAGCACGATATAATGAATTACGTTGCACAACAAAAAATATAGGCCATTTGGCGGATAGTGCTAATTTTGGGAATGTTTACATTTAAAAAAAATATAGCGGTTTGATAGGAAGGTGTTTCAAAATTCCAAACGCCCCATATTCAAACCGTTGGCAACAATATCACAAGTTGAATTTGAAATTTAAAATAACATACTCCTTACTGCTCTTTTTCTGCATTTTTTCCGCTTTTGGACAACGGACTATAGACGGTAGAATTATCGACCAATTTTTGGAAAGCGCCGTAGGTATTTCAATATATGACAAAGACACTACCGAAATCGCACAATCTGACTTTAATGGGTATTTCCAAATTGAATTACCCAAAGAAACAGATAAATTAATTTTCGCTGGAGTTGGCTATGAATGGGCAACTATAACAATTCCAAACGAATGCAATAATCCAGAGATAATTCTGTTTTTGGCTTCTACTTATGACTTTAAGTCACCTAAAAAAGTTGACAGACTTCGGAAAAAAGAATTTGAAAAATTAACTGAGTTACACTCTCAAGCCTTCCAAAAAAGACTTTTTAAAACCGAAAAACCCTGTGTCATTCGAGAGTTTGAACTTGACTTCCCAGACCTTAACAAAATTCGTCGACAAGATAAATTGGCCAAGAAACAGATTAAAACAAAGTTCAAAGAACTAAAAATCGGCGATATTGTAAAAATACCTTTTGGATTAGATTCATCAGAAAAAATGATAAGTACTTACTATTCACATTGTGAGTATTGTACAGAAGAAAATTATGATTACGTAATTGAAGGGGAGATTCTGAACAAGTACAAAAGAAAGTTAACTCTTGAAATTAAAATTAAAGAAATGCAGCCTTATGATTCTTTGGAATATGGAGAAAAGGATTTAAGCATTGGAAGAAATTTCAAATATGAAATGAAATATTTCGAAGTGATAATTGATAAATAAATACTGTTGCCAACAAAACCTATAAAAAATAAGGGCTTCGGGCTTAATCGAAAGGTTTGTGTATTTTTATGAAGTCCGCAAAATCTTTGGGATTTTGCTTTAAACAAGGAAAAGAAAAAACAAAACAAAAAGCTTTTGCTATGTGCATGGCGGAAAGTAAACGCTAGTTTGCTCCCTTACTTTTCATAGCTAAACCGTTGGCAACAATTTAAGAAACAGACATTGATTAAATGAAACAAATATTAATACTATCATTTATTGTTTTATGTTTTTGGTCTTTAATAACAACATTTAGAGCAATATACCTTATACTGACCAAAGAGTTCAATGGTTCAAAATCAACGTGGATTCTTATATCAATGCTTGGATTTGTTGGACCAATTTTATGGATAACGAAAGGAAAAAAACTGCTATCAAAAAATACGGCTAATGATTAAGTATATCTATGGTATTATAATATTAGTTAGTATAAGCGCTTGTGGACAAAATGCGAGTGAAATGAATACACCTGAAAACGCATCCGAAAAGTTTACGGAATTTCTTGCAAAGAAAAAGTTCGTTGAGGAAAATTACTATCCTGGAATCGCTGACGAAAAAATGCGACCGATTTTTACGGAGAAAATTAATAGTGTTGCGTCTGACTTTAAAAGTGTAGCGGAATCTGAAAATCCGACTGACAAAAAATATCAAGAGAAAATTGGAATCGGACTTTCAAGATTTGCGGACGTCTATTTGGAATTGGACACTGAAGACCGAGAAAGAGTTTGCACATACATTGAGGAATTAATGGACATTGTCGGACTGGAAAGTTCGAATAGACAACTTAATAAATTTATGTACGGTTTTGACCCGAACGAATTGACAAATAAAAATTAAAAAAACTGTTGCCAACAATGTATCCTATGAAAAGCCCTAGGCCAGTTCTCTAAAGATAATATTTTATTTTTTATTAGTCCATAATGTTGATTTTGGGGT
>NZ_JACSOI010000015.1 GCF_018728565.1 Zobellia russellii
GCAATCGCCTTAAAGGAAGATTCCGCGAACAAATCGGATGACGTAACACTAGCTGATGCCACAAATACCAAGTTCCCAACGGAACTCGCCGTAAAGACCTATGTGGACGGACAGATCGCAGCCACCGCAGATGACGATATAACAGGAGCTTCGATTGATGCTTCCAGTGTCTTGAAAATCGATGAAGGGACTTCTTCCGTAACCGTAGACCTTTCCGCTTTGGAAGAATCCGCAGATATCACTGCAGTACAGAACGATGTAGACCAAAACGAGGCAGACGCTGATGCGGCTATTCTTGCCGTACAAAACGATGTAAACCAAAATGAAGCGGATGCAGATGCGGCTATTCTTGCAGTTCAAAATGACGTTGACCAGAACGAAGCAGACGCCGATGCAACTATTCTCGCAGTTCAAAACGATGTAGACCAAAACGAAGCCGATGCTGATGCAGCGATACTTGCCGTAAAAAATGATGTCGACCAAAACGAAGCAGATGCAGACGCAGCTATTCTTGCCGTGCAAAATGATGTAAATCAAAATGAAGCTGACGCAGATGCTGCCATCGCCTTGAAAGAGGATACCGCGAACAAATCCGATGACGTTACATTGGCCGATGCCACAAATACCAAGTTCCCGACCGAACTTGCCGTGAAGACCTATGTGGACGGACAGATCACCGCCACCGCAGATGACGATATTACAGGAGCTTCGATTGATGCTTCCAGTGTCTTGAAAATCGACGAAGGGACTTCTTCCGTAACCGTAGACCTTTCCGCTTTAGAGGAATCTGCCGATATAACAGCAGTACAGAACGATGTCGACCAAAACGAGGCAGACGCAGACGCAGCGATACTTGCCGTACAAAACGATGTGGACCAGAACGAAGCTGATGCAGATGCAGCCATCCTTGCAGTACAAAATGACGTGGACCAGAACGAAGCTGATGCTGACGCTGCAATACTTGCCGTGCAAAACGATGTCAATCAAAATGAAGCAGATGCCGATGCGGCAATCGCCTTAAAGGAAGATTCCGCGAACAAATCGGATGACGTAACACTAGCTGATGCCACAAATACCAAGTTCCCTACGGAACTGGCGGTTAAGACCTATGTGGACGGACAAATCGCAGCTACCGCCGATGATGATATAACAGGAGCTTCAATCGATGCTTCCAGTGTCTTGAAAATCGATGAAGGGACTTCTTCCGTAACAGTGGACCTTTCCGCTCTGGAGGAATCCGCAGATATCACCGCCGTACAGAACGATGTTGATCAAAACGAAGCTGACGCTGACGCAGCAATACTTGCCGTGCAAAACGATGTAAATCAAAATGAGGCAGATGCAGATACCGCAATAGCTGCGAATGCCGCTGCCATAACTGCTCACAATTCTGCCGATAACGATTTGAGCGAAACAAACGAAATTCAAACTTTATCCATTTCAGGAAATGATTTAAGTATATCTGGAACAGGCGGAAATACCGTAACCCTACCCTCTATTTCCGGGACAGAAGGTTCTCTATTTTTCGCGGATGCGAGTGGCAATCCTACCGAAAATAATTCCCAACTGTTTTGGGATGCGACCAATGGACGCTTGGGTGTTGGAACAAATGAGCCAGATAACAAATTTCAAGTTGCCGGCGCCATCCGATCTAGGGGGATTCTAAATTCTGATGGAACCACCAATGAACCTGCCTACCGTTTTGCGGATGATACAAACACGGGCATGTACAGTCCCGCAGCAGATGAAATAGGATTTACTGTAGGGAGCATAGAAGCTATGAACATTGATGAAACATCTAACAGTACAACCGTAACTATAAATGAAACTTTAGAGCTAAATGGTCCTGTGTTAGATGAAAACGATTCTCCTGGAACTGCTGGACAAGTTCTATCCGCAACCGCAACAGGTACGGAATGGGTAGACCCGACAAGTTCAACAGGAAATGCCAGTATTAGCGCCGATGCCGGAAATAGCATAACCGCAGGTTCGGATTCTGGTGTTTTTTACGCCAGTCCTATCAAAGCTTTTGGAAAAGTTTCTGCAACGGGTGCCATTGTTAAATCCACTCCTAATATTATTGTAACCAAACTTGCAGGGTTAGGCCATTATCTTGTTACGTTACCTATAGGTATCACTTTAGATTCGGATTATATCATTCAATTGAGCCAACCGGGAAGAGATGGTGCTGGAAATGATGACCCAGGTATATCGTACAGCAACCAGACCGTCCGGACGTTTGAAGTAATCATTGGTGATAATGACAATGGAGGAACGGACCGAGCTCGATTTGATTCCGAATTTATGTTTACCGTTTTAGATTTATAGTCCTATGAAAATTAATAAAATCTACGTAAAGACCGATCTACTAGTTTCTATTGCCTCTTATTGGCATTGGAACCTAGCTACCCGAAGGCTGCAATTTCAGCCATTGGTTTCTTCCCCCAAGCATTTCCATCATTCAAAAAACAACCGCACATGAACAAAATTATAGCAATGACCGCGGCAATTGTTACTCTTGCTTCGGCAGAAACCATTGCACAGGTAGATGGCAACTATTTATTGGGACTTACCAATGCAACAACATTAGAAATGAATGCTGGAATAAACCCAGTGGTAGGCTCTCTTTTATACAATACCGATGAAGAGAAAATGTATTTGAACACGGCTTCGGGATTTAAAAAAATACCATCAATAGATACCAATTCTATTGATTTTTGGGGTGCTACCGGAAATACGGGCTCAAATGCCGCAACCCACTTTTTGGGTACTACAGACCTTCAGGATTTTTTAATAAAAACAGATAATTCAGAAAGAATAAGAATAGGAGCAACGGGAAATATTGGTATAAACAACACTACTCCCAGTGCCCAGCTTGATATAGAAAGTACAGCAGTGCCACTTAGAATTCAGCCTAGTGCCTCTACCCCTACCGGGACCGAAAGCGGTCAAATTTTTATGGGTGATGATGGAATCCTTTACACCTATGATGCTACTAGAATGAAATGGTTGAGTATTGACCGAACCATGATCGGATGGGGTATGAATAGTGCTGCAACCACAAATACGTACCTAAGACAGTTTAATGGTGCCGATTCTGACAATACTGGCTGGCGTATGCTTAGAAATGGTACAATAACCGGAATTTCGGCACAAACCAATGCCGCTAACACATGGACTCTGGAAATTAGAAAAAATGATGGGGCTATTCCTATAACGGCCCTTGTAATTACCGCTGCCGATGGCAACCAAGATGCAACTTTAAACGTTGATTTTAACGAAGGTGAGTTTTTACAGGCGTATTGCAACGGAATTGCCGTAGAGTACCCAGAAACATTAATTGAAATAGCTTGGAGAAAGTAACTGAACAACAATGAAAAAGCATCTAATCTTCCTTGGCACCTTTGCCGTTAGTATGTGCAGTCTCCAAGTGATTGCGCAGGACTCATTTCATAATTTTGGAAACATGAAAATGCATGAAAATGCGCAGATTGGTTTCTATCAGGATTTGATAAATGATGGTTCTTTTGACGAAAACAAGGGATTGGCCGGATTTTACAATGAAGACGTAGCTTATATTAGTGGTGCTTTTAGGCCTGTTTTTGAAGATTTAGAAATTGTTGTAGACAATGACCTTATTCTAGAAGTTGGTATTGGTGTTACCAATAATAGCAACTTTATTTCGGGAGATTTGGTTACCCCTAGATATTCGGTAGACACAAATATAGAGTACATTAACAACTCCTTTTATAATGGTGAAACCGACTTTACAAAAGTGGATGGGTATGCTTCCGTAAAAAATAAAAAGGATTTTGTTTTTCCAATTGGCCATTTTGACAAATTAAGGCCGCTAAAACTAGCTTCGGACCAAATTAACGAAAATGCCAAGTCTGCTTATTTTTACGAAGACCCTAATAGTCCCTCTACCTTTCGCACGCCTTTTTACACTGAAAATAGAACGGATATACTTATAGCGATTAGCCATCATGAATTTTGGGATTTAGATACGAATACACCATCTAAAGTAACCCTAGGATGGGATACAGCCAGTAATTTACCTAGTTTCCTTGATGCCATAGAAAACCTGAGAGTAGTAGGTTGGCATACCGAAAGAAATATATGGGAGGATTTAGGAAACACGGGGTTGGACGGTGATTTTGACCAAGGTGAAATAACCTCGGATGTGTTTACTCCGGACGATTATACCGTTATTACTTTTGGAGGCAGTCTTAGCATGCAAAGTGTAGATTTGGGCAATTATCTATTGACCCCTAATGGGGATGGCAATGCCGATTTTTTTGTTCTGAAAGCTGTTTCAATATCGCCTAATAATAAACTTACCATTTTTAACAGGTGGGGACGTGCCGTCTACGAGGCCACCAACTATGACAATACCTTTGAAGGCACCGCTAATGTTAATGGAGTTTATAATACTGCCAAAAAATTACCTGCTGGTGTTTATTTTTATACTATAGATTTAAAGGATATTGGACTTAAGCACCAAGGCTTTATATACATAAACCAAGAATAACTTTTCCTTGCGCATATAAAATCAGAATTCAGCTAAGTATGGGTAATTGGATACCTATATGATATGAGGGATAACTATAACCTGCTTGGAAATTTATACTAACCCTCCCATTCATTGCCCCCTACCCTATTAACAGAACCCGAGCTATCCATTCTTCTCGCTTCATGTGAGTTCTTCTCATGGAATAGTTGCAGCGCAAGTATATTGTTTAATACCCTTTCCTGTTCCTCAAGAAATACTAATCTAGTTGAAATAACAAACCAAGAGCCTTTATACAATTCCAATTCCCTGCTTAATTCTATAAGCATTCACACTTGTGTTCAGGTAAAAAATAACCCCTCAAGCTTAGCCAGAGGGGTTACTTATTTCAGAGTGGTTTTTCTTATCGATTAATATATAGATATCCGGATAAACTTTGATTATTATCACCGGCTACGTATTCAATTATATAGAAGTACACGCCTACCGGAAGCTCATCATTAGCCCTGATGGTTATCCTGCCTGTAGACCTACCCATAAAGACATTGGCCTCATTGTCGTATCCGTCTATATCAAACACTTTAATACCCCATCGGTTAAAGATTTTGACCGTATTCTGTGGATAACTCTCTATGTTTTCAATTAGGAACCTACCCTCATTGAGCTCTGGAGTTACCAAGTCATTCTCTACCGAAATACCACAGACTGCAGTCTCTGGCGGAGTACCTCCTTTAGAACTACATGCGTTTAATGGGTCCGTACTATCCGAAACTTCCTGACCATCCAAAATTGTATCTTCATCGGTATCAGCAATATTAGGATCCGTTCCTCTAATTTCTTCTTCGGCATTGGTAAGTCCATCGCTATCACAATCCGAACTATCTAGAGGTGTACCATTAATTGAATCACAATCGTCCAAAGGATTAGTTGCGTCCAATACTTCTTGACCATCATTAATACCATCACCATCAGAATCCGGGTTATTAGGATCCGTTCCTAAATCATCTTCCTCATCATTGGTAAGTCCATCATTATCTGGATCATTATCTACAACATCAACCATATAAGACTTGGTTTCGTTTACTGAAGTGCTGTTACCTGCGGTATCCAAAGAGGTAAGGCTTACTTCAATTGAAGTATCATTATCTGCTACCAAATCACTTCCAGGAACATCAATACTAAAGTTTCCAAGAGCATCTACCGTGCCCGAATAGGTGTTCCCATTAACAACTATCGTTACCGGATCATTCTCATTAAAATCTCCACTTACCGTTCCTGTTATTGGAATATCAGAACCTGCTTCAGCAGCATTAATACTATTATCGCTTGTAATATCATCAACGATTACCGTTACAACAGGTGCTATTACATCTACACTATATATTTTTGTTTCTGTGGATGTGCCTGTATTTCCATTGATATCAGTTGTAGAAATACTGCCGTCTACAGTGCTATCACCATCCGCAGCCAAGGCACTACCAGGAATGTTGATACTAAAGTCACCTGAAGCATCTACAGTTCCGGTATAATCCGTACCGTCTACAGTTAAAGTCACCGTATCCCCAGCATTAAAGTCACCTGAAACCGTTCCTGTTACCGCTACGTCCGCTCCTGCTTCTGCCGCGTTCAATACATTATCAGCAGTAACATCATCAATCACTAATACTGGAGCAGGGTTTACCAAATCTACAGTATACGTTTTTGTGTCAGTAATAGTAGCACTGTTACCGGCTCCATCTGTTGTTACAAAACTTCCGTCAACCGTGGTATCGCCATCGGCGGCCAAGGCACTTCCCGGGATATCGATACTATAATCACCCAAGGCATCCACCGTTCCTGTATAGTCCGTACCGTCAACCGTTAAGGTGACCGTATCGCCCGTATT
>NZ_JACSOI010000016.1 GCF_018728565.1 Zobellia russellii
GAATTAAAAAAGGGTGTTACATTTGCAGCCCGCTAAACAGGTATGAAGATGTTTGTTAAGCAGGGGTTAAAAAAGAGTAAACGTTCCTTGTGATATATTGTTTTGAGACGGCTAAAAAAAAGATTTCGATTTTTTTTAAAAGAAAGTTGCCGGTTAGAAAAACAGTTGTATATTTGCAGCCGCTTAGACAGACAGTAAGATGTCTGGAAGGCGTTTCCCGGGAGACCGGGAGGGATATAGAAGTTCATTTGACATATTGTGGAGACAGCGTAAAGGGATGAATTGGGAAACCTTTTTATTCCGATGAATTACGAAACAACATACAGATTAGAGTTTAAGATTTTTATTTTAGGATGAGAGTCGGGGCCGGGAAATTTTCGGGGTTGAAAGACTTATAACATATAATGAAACAACGATGAAGAGTTTGATCCTGGCTCAGGATGAACGCTAGCGGCAGGCCTAACACATGCAAGTCGAGGGGTAACAAGTCTAGCTTGCTAGATGTTGACGACCGGCGCACGGGTGCGCAACGCGTATACAATCTGCCCCCTACTGTGGGATAGCCCAGAGAAATTTGGATTAATACCACATGGTACCATATTACGGCATCGTATTTATGGTTAAAGGTTACGGTAGGGGATGAGTATGCGTCCCATTAGTTAGTTGGCGAGGTAACGGCTCACCAAGACCGCGATGGGTAGGGGCCCTGAGAGGGGGATCCCCCACACTGGTACTGAGACACGGACCAGACTCCTACGGGAGGCAGCAGTGAGGAATATTGGACAATGGGCGGGAGCCTGATCCAGCCATGCCGCGTGCAGGAAGAATGCCCTATGGGTAGTAAACTGCTTTTATACGGGAAGAAAAAGGGCTACGTGTAGCCCACTGACGGTACCGTAAGAATAAGGACCGGCTAACTCCGTGCCAGCAGCCGCGGTAATACGGAGGGTCCGAGCGTTATCCGGAATTATTGGGTTTAAAGGGTCCGTAGGCGGGCCGATAAGTCAGGGGTGAAAGTCTGCCGCTCAACGGTAGAATTGCCTTTGATACTGTCGGTCTTGAGTTATGGTGAAGTTGGCGGAATATGTAGTGTAGCGGTGAAATGCATAGATATTACATAGAACACCGATTGCGAAGGCAGCTGACTAACCATCGACTGACGCTGATGGACGAAAGCGTGGGGAGCGAACAGGATTAGATACCCTGGTAGTCCACGCCGTAAACGATGGATACTAGCTGTCCGGGTCCTTGAGACCTGGGCGGCCAAGCGAAAGTGATAAGTATCCCACCTGGGGAGTACGTTCGCAAGAATGAAACTCAAAGGAATTGACGGGGGCCCGCACAAGCGGTGGAGCATGTGGTTTAATTCGATGATACGCGAGGAACCTTACCAGGGCTTAAATGCATATTGACAGGGTCAGAGATGACTTTTCCTTCGGGCAATTTGCAAGGTGCTGCATGGTTGTCGTCAGCTCGTGCCGTGAGGTGTCAGGTTAAGTCCTATAACGAGCGCAACCCCTACCGTTAGTTGCCAGCGAGTCATGTCGGGGACTCTAACGGGACTGCCGGTGCAAACCGTGAGGAAGGTGGGGACGACGTCAAATCATCACGGCCCTTACGTCCTGGGCCACACACGTGCTACAATGGCCGGTACAGCGGGAAGCCATGCGGTAACGCAGAGCGGATCCACAAAACCGGTCACAGTTCGGATCGGGGTCTGCAACTCGACCCCGTGAAGCTGGAATCGCTAGTAATCGGATATCAGCCATGATCCGGTGAATACGTTCCCGGGCCTTGTACACACCGCCCGTCAAGCCATGGAAGCCGGGAGTGCCTGAAGTCCGTCACCGCAAGGAGCGGCCTAGGGCAAGATCGGTAACTAGGGCTAAGTCGTAACAAGGTAGCCGTACCGGAAGGTGCGGCTGGAACACCTCCTTTCTAGAGCTTCGGCCTTCGGAATTGTCAAGGGCCCCGACGCCTCGTTCTAAATATTAAAGTCGTAAAACATCTGTAAGTATAGGATAGAGTCTCCACATTAATAATATAAGATACCTCTTTTGGTACGGAGTACAAAGAGTGGTAGGGACAGTCCCATAGCTCAGCTGGTTAGAGCGCTACACTGATAATGTAGAGGTCGGCAGTTCGAGTCTGCCTGGGACTACAGAGGGCACCTTTTGTTAGGTGCGCACGTTCATTGAGAATAATATTGAATAGGAAATTCTAGAAGTTGAGTAGTAGTTGGAAGTACTGACTACTGACTACTATATGCTAACTACTAGTATATGGGGGATTAGCTCAGCTGGCTAGAGCGCCTGCCTTGCACGCAGGAGGTCATCGGTTCGACTCCGATATTCTCCACCAGGCGGTGCCTGGGGACAATTGATTTGTCTTCAAGTATTGCATGAGTGGCCACAAGGGTGATTTTTAATTGTCCGTGGCGACTCGCCACAAGTTCATTGACATATTGGGACAGGACGTATATCTTTCGGGATATATGTACTGAAGAAAAAGAAAACACGAATTTTTTAAGTAAAGAGTACGAAATACGAATAGAACAAAAGGTCTGGCGACAAGCTAGATAAGGGCGTATGGGGAATGCCTAGGCTCTCAGAGGCGATGAAGGACGCGATAAGCTGCGAAAAGCTGCGGGGATCGGCACATACGATATGATCCGCAGGTATCCGAATGGGGCAACCCAGCATGTTGAAGACATGTTATCCGCAAGGAGGCAAACCCGGTGAACTGAAACATCTAAGTAGCCGGAGGAGGAGAAAACAAAAGTGATTCCGGGAGTAGCGGCGAGCGAAACCGGATTAGTCCAAACCGTACATGTTCCGGCATGTGCGGGGTTGTAGGACCGCGACGTTCGAACAGCGATGAACTAGAACAGGTTGGAAAGCCTGGCCATAGACGGTGATAGCCCGGTATAGGTAAAGACCTGCAAGATAGCGGTATCCTGAGTAGCGCGGGGCACGTGAAACCCTGTGTGAAACCGGCGGGACCATCCGCCAAGACTAAATACTCCTGAGAGACCGATAGTGAACCAGTACCGTGAGGGAAAGGTGAAAAGAACCGTGAACAACGGAGTGAAAAAGATCCTGAAACCATACGCTTACAAGCGGTCGGAGCCCTTCGGGGTGACGGCGTGCCTTTTGCATAATGAGCCTACGAGTTACTTTTACTAGCAAGGTTAAGGACTTCAGGTCCGGAGCCGTAGCGAAAGCGAGTCTTAACAGGGCGCCATAGTTAGTAGTAGTAGACGCGAAACCGTGCGATCTACCCATGGGCAGGTTGAAGCTGTGGTAACACATAGTGGAGGACCGAACCCGTTGACGTTGAAAAGTCTTGGGATGACCTGTGGGTAGGGGTGAAAGGCCAATCAAGCTCGGAAATAGCTCGTACTCCCCGAAATGCATTTAGGTGCAGCGTGTAGATAGTTTTATAGAGGTAGAGCTACTGATTGGATGCGGGGGCTTCACCGCCTACCAATTCCTGACAAACTCCGAATGCTATAAAACGTTTCTGCGCAGTGAGGGCATGGGTGCTAAGGTCCATGTCCGAGAGGGAAAGAACCCAGACCATCGGCTAAGGTCCCAAAATATATGCTAAGTTGAAAAAACGCGGTGGAACTGCATTGACAGCCAGGATGTTGGCTTGGAAGCAGCCATTCATTTAAAGAGTGCGTAACAGCTCACTGGTCGAGCGGTTCCGCATGGATAATGATCGGGCATAAGCATATTACCGAAGCCATGGCTTTGTATTCATACAAGGGGTAGGGGAGCATTGTAGTGCCGTTGAAGGTGTACCTGCGAGGGATGCTGGAGGAGCTACAAACGAAAATGTAGGCATAAGTAACGATAATGCGGGCGAGAAACCCGCACGCCGAAAGACCAAGGTTTCCCCAGCTATGCTAATCAGCTGGGGGTCAGTCGGGACCTAACGCGGACCCGAAGGGGGAAGTGGATGGACAAGCAGTTAATATTCTGCTACCCGCACATCATTGAAAGCGACGGAGGCGAGAAGTTGGTGCGTGCAGACGGAATTGCACGTTGAAGCGAGTGGTAACACCGCGATAGTACACCGAGGCTACGGCCAAGGTGATAATCCAGCGTATCGACTTCCAAGAAAAGCGAGATGTGCGGCCCGTACCGTAAACCGACACAGGTGGTTGGGATGAGTATTCTAAGGCGCTCGAGAGATTCATGGCTAAGGAACTAGGCAAAATAGACCCGTAACTTCGGGAGAAGGGTCGCCCATCTTTTAGATGGGCCGCAGTGAAGAGGTCCAGGCGACTGTTTATCAAAAACACAGGGCTCTGCAAAATCGAGAGATGAAGTATAGGGCCTGACACCTGCCCGGTGCTGGAAGGTTAAGGGGAGATGTGAATCCTTCGGGAGGAAGCATTGAACTGAAGCCCCAGTAAACGGCGGCCGTAACTATAACGGTCCTAAGGTAGCGAAATTCCTTGTCGGGTAAGTTCCGACCTGCACGAATGGTGCAACGATCTGGACACTGTCTCGGCCATGAGCTCGGTGAAATTGTAGTATCGGTGAAGATGCCGGTTACCCGCAGTGGGACGAAAAGACCCCGTGCACCTTTACTATAGCTTCGTATTGACCTTGGTCAAGCAATGTGTAGGATAGCTGGGAGACTTTGAAGGCGCACCGCCAGGTGTGTTGGAGTCACCGTTGAAATACCAGCCTTTGCTTGTCCGGGGCCTAACCCTCCAAGAGGGAACAGTGCGTGGTGGGTAGTTTGACTGGGGTGGTCGCCTCCAAAAGAGTAACGGAGGCTTCTAAAGGTGCCCTCAGTACGGTCGGCAATCGTACGTAGAGTGCAATGGCACAAGGGCGCTTGACTGTGAGACATACAGGTCGAACAGGTTGGAAACAAGAGCATAGTGATCCGGTGGTTCCGCATGGAAGGGCCATCGCTCAAAGGATAAAAGGTACGCCGGGGATAACAGGCTGATCTCCCCCAAGAGCTCATATCGACGGGGGGG
>NZ_JACSOI010000017.1 GCF_018728565.1 Zobellia russellii
TATTGCCGCCTACGGGGAGCGGGGCCAACGACATAACCGCGTTCGGGCTTCCGGTCCAGAACAGTGCGGATATCGACTCGGGTACCAATACGGTAACGGTGAACGTACCCGACGGAACGGACCTGAACGTCGCCCCACAGGTCCTAGGGGTCTCGCCCGGGGCCATGGTCTTGCCAGCGATAGGTGCCGTACAGGATTTTAGCGGACAGGTGCTCTATACCGTTACCGCGGAAAACGGAACGCCGCAGGTATGGACCGTGAACGTGACCGTATCCCAGCCCACGGGAAGCGGCCTGAACGCGATAACGGGCTTTGAACTGCCCGTTCAGAACAGTGTGGCCATAAACGGTGTGAACCATACCATAACGGTGAACGTACCGAACGGAACGGACCTGAACGTAGTTCCTTCCATATTGAATATTTCCACTGGGGCAGGCATAGACCCCGGGCCGACATCACAACAGGATTTCAGCCAGCCCGTGAACTATACCGTGACCGCCGAGAACGGTAACCCACAGGTCTGGACCGTGAACGTTGTCACGGAAACCAGCGGTGAAAAATCAATTGACAGTTTTGTGATTGATGGGGTATCGGGAACATTCAACGGTACGGATATATCGGTGACCTTGCCTTTTGGAACGGATGTAACCGCACTGTCCCCTATTATTGAATTTTTTGGACAGTCTGTCAACCCAACTTCAGGGACCCCCACTGACTTCACCAACAATATAACCTACACCGTAACCGCCGAGGATAACACTACCTTGGACTACACCGTGAACGTTACGGTCACAGCGGATACGAACACTGCGCCAACGGCTGGGGATTTCTCCGTTGATGTCGAGCAGGACAGTAATAATAATAGTATCGACCTTTCTCCCTATATTAACGATGCCGATGGCGATGAACTTACGATTACCATAATATCCGACTTCAGAAACGGTACGGCTATAGTTTCAGGAAATACTATCGTTTATACCCCTACATCTGGTTATACCGGAGAAGATAATATTGTGTATACCGTAAATGACGGAAATGGTGGAATCGCAACAGCAACGATTACCGTTACGGTAGATTCCTCAGTTAACCTAGCACCTGTGGCTGTTAATGACACTTATACAATAGCTGAAGCTGGCAATCTAAACGTACTAATTTTAACAAATGACACTGATAATGAAAATAATGACTTAACAGTCAATTGGGTTGGGGGTAGCCCTGCTAATATTGGACAATCTATTGGTGGTTCAGATGGTGGTCTGTTTACCATAACCGCTGGCGGAAATCTTACATTCAATACGAATGGCGAATTTGATGTCCTGAACGATGGCGATAGCCAAACAACAACTGTTCAATATAGGGTAACCGATGGTAATTCTAATTCAAACATTGCGACGGTTAGTGTAATTGTTACCGGTGTAGATGACCCAAAAAGCAATGAAAATAATATCATTCAGTTAACCCTGTCTCCGACCTCTGGAAATGCCATATTGGATGATGTGAACCATACTGCCACTATTACGGTGCCCTTCGGAACCGATTTGCTCGTGGCCCCTACGAACCTTGTTGTCTCCACAGGAGCTACCGTATCCCCATTAGGTAATGTCGAAAGGGATTTCTCTAATCCTGTAAATTATACCGTAATAGCAGAAAACGGTGATTCGCAGGTCTGGCAAGTTATTGTAAATGTGGAAGCAGATACTAGAAGTAATGAAAACGACAT
>NZ_JACSOI010000018.1 GCF_018728565.1 Zobellia russellii
TCCTATGAAAAGCCCTAGGCCAGTTCTCTAAAGATAATATTTTATTTTTTATTAGTCCATAATGTTGATTTTGGGGTGTTGGATTGTTGGCAACCCTTTTCAGCATAATGCTTGGTTGTCAATACTTCAACACCATATATAACTTGCTCCGCATCCTATATGTGGTCCGTGCTTTGGGCATGGCCACCAGCATCTGTATGATTATAAGTTATAATAAGCCTGGTCACTTGCTAACCGATGTGGTTCTCGCCCGCGGCGAGACCACCTACATTGTTTTGTGATCCAAGCATATCTACTATTCTTTTTGAGCTCAGTTATTTTGTTACTGTTCATCTGCCTTATTTTATTCCAATACCCCTATCACATAAGGGGTCTCCGTCTTTATGACCGCCAATGTCCTGCTTAGTAGTTTCCTAGCCACCTTTACAATGACACTCTTCACATTTTTTCCGTGATGCTTGCGGTAATAGCCCTGCATCACGGGATCTGTTCGAATTGCCTGCCAAGAGGCCTCAATGAAATAACTACGTATTAAACGGTGGGCACGCATACTCACCCCCGTATGTCGGATGGTATCGCCACTTTGGTAAATGCCCGGTGCCAGACCTACATATCCGGCCAAATGTTTAATATTCTTAAAACGGCGCAGGTCGCCCAATTCACTCAAAATACCACTGGCAACTATGGAACCTATACCAGGAATACTCCGTAAAAGCAGGTAATCTTTCTTAAAGTGGATTTTGGTATACTGGCGCAATAAGGTGGAAACATCTCGAAACTCTTGGTCAATAAACCGAAAACTGCGCATCCGGCTACGCAAAACTTCATTACCCGTATCATACTCAAAATCCAAATTATCAAGCCAATCCCTAAACTTATGGCTCCAATGATCGTTATCGAATTCTTGGGGTATCCTAATACCATAATACAACAACTGCATCTTGATATAGCTCTTGATCTGGCGCATATCCTTTACCAAATCGTTCCTACGACGGAACAGACTACGCAGTTGCTCCCTACACTTATCCGGCACACAAATACTGTTCAACCTGTCATCCTTGAGTTCTCGTGCTATGAGCTGGGCATCGATCCTATCTGTCTTGGTATGGCGCTCCTTGCCCTTTCTGAAAATATCGGCCGGATTGACCACTAATGACCGCCATCCATAACTTACAAAGCATCGATGTGCATGGTATCCGCAACAGCCCGCTTCATAAGCAGTGGACACTACATAACCTGAATAATGTTTGGTCACATATTCATAAAGCAATTCGGCATCAGGCCGCATGCTAAAAGTCTTTCCAGATGACAGATCGGTCGCACAGTGTACCTTCCAACTACGTTTGTGTATGTCGATACCAATGAATAACTTAGGTGTGGCAGTAATTTGAGTGTTCATATCTTTAATTTTTAGTTCATCTTAAAGATACTCGACTTACTGCTTTTACATAGATGCTA
>NZ_JACSOI010000019.1 GCF_018728565.1 Zobellia russellii
TCCATCGACCGTCGTATCACCATCGGCAGCCAGTTCACCACCTGGGATTGCTATACTATATGCGCCTGCGCCATCTATGGTTCCCGTATAATCAGTGCCGTTTACTGTTAGAGTTACCGTATCTCCGGAGTTGAAGTCGCCACTTACCGTTCCAGTTACATCTATATTGTTAGCTGCCTCTGCTGCATTCAATACATTATCGGCCGTGATATCATCGATTGCCAGTACAGGGACCGGGGCTGTCGTATCTACCGAGTATACTTGCGTGTCGGTTGCAGTTCCTACATTACCTGCGGTATCCGTTATCGTTACACTTCCATCTACCGTCGTATCACCATCGGCAGCCAGTTCACTACCTGGGATTGCTATCGTATAAGTTCCTGCGCCATCTACAGTTCCGGTATAATCGGTGCCGTTTACTGTTAGCGTTACCGTATCTCCAGAGTTGAAGTCCCCACTTACGGTTCCAGTTACATTGACGTTCCCTCCTGCTTCCGCAGCGTTCAATACATTATCCGCCGTGATATCATCGATCGCCAGTACAGGGACCGGGGCGGTCGTATCTACCGAGTATACTTGGGTGTCGGTTGCGGTTCCTACATTACCTGCGGTATCCGTTGTCGTTACACTTCCATCTACCGTCGTATCGCCATCGGCGGCCAGTTCACTTCCCGGGATTGCTATACTATATGCGCCTGCGCCATCTATAGTTCCCGTATAATCGGTACCGTTGACCGTTAAGGTTACCGTATCTCCGGAGTTGAAGTCGCCACTTACCGTTCCGGTTACATCTATATTGGTAGCAGCCTCTGCTGCATTCAATACATTATCGGCCGTGATATCATCGATCGCCAGTACAGGGACTGGGGCCGTGGTATCTACCGAGTATACTTGGGTGTCGGTTGCGGTACCGATGTTTCCATTGGTATCTGTGGTAGTCACACTTCCATCGACAGTCGTATCGCCATCGGCAGCCAGTTCACTACCTGGGATAGAAATACTATATGCACCTGCGCCATCTACGGTTCCCGTATAATCGTTACCATTGACCGTTAAGGTTACCGTATCTCCGGAGTTGAAGTCGCCACTTACCGTTCCAGTTACATCTATATTGGTAGCAGCCTCTGCTGCGTTCAATACATTATCGGCCGTGATATCATCGATATCCAGTACAGGGACCGGTGCGGTCGTATCTACAGCATATGTTTTGGTTTCCGTTACCGTTGCGCTGTTTCCGGCGGCATCCGTAGTGGTCACACTTCCATCGACCGTCGTATCACCATCGGCAGCCAGTTCACCACCTGGGATTGCTATACTATATGCGCCTGCGCCATCTACAGTTCCCGTATAATCGGTACCGTTGACCGTTAAGGTTACCGT
>NZ_JACSOI010000001.1 GCF_018728565.1 Zobellia russellii
TGAGCTACAGCTTCAGTGGCTGTATCCTGAGCTTCAGTTGCTTGCTCTTCTTGAGCGAATGCAGTTAAACTTCCTAAAGCGAATACAGATGTGATAAATAATTTTTTCATGATATTAAGGTCTTATGTTTATTAATAATTGATTTCCCTTAGTATATAGAAAAGATGATACCAATATTTTAAAAAATCACAATACACTAAATAACAGGCATTTACAGTATTTACTCTTTTTTTAAAGTGTGTATTATTGTAAAATACTGTTTCATTTGGGTAATAATTCCACAGTATACATTACTCGATTACCAACCTGTTAAGTGCACAATTGGCCTACAATTAAAGCGAAATGGTATTACAGAAAGCAACACCAAAACTATTGGCTCCCATAACGAGCTATAAAATGACAAATACAGAAAAGTGATAATCCAAAAAATCCGGATGTAGATTACACCGGATACTTCACTTCCGATTAAGAGGAGCCCTTCATAGCGGACAAAATAGTTTAAAACCGAAACCTTATTAAATATAGAAAGGGGCTGCAGATGCAACCCCTTTCTGACCAAACCAACTTGATACAAAACAAATAACTCAAGTTATTTACATTTCAATCCAGTTACCATTTTCGTCAGCATATAAAGTACCTGCAGTACCATCTTCTAGAGATACTTCTAGCTTGTATTGTTTCGCTTCGTTAGCGTATGCTTTGTCTATAGATGCAGTAGGATAGTTTTTAGCAACTGCTGCTGTTACAGCTTCTGGCAATTCATCTGCTGATACTTCAGAAAAATCATCCTGAGCGGCTACTGCCTCTGTTGCTGTTGCTTCAATTGCTGGTGCTTCTTCTTGAGCAAAAGCTGAAAGACTTCCTATTGCGAAAACTGCTGTGATAAATATTTTTTTCATAATCGTATGCTTTATTTAATATTCTGATATGTATATAGAAATAATGATACCAAAACACCCAGAACAACACAAATAACTGTATTATAGATACTTATGATATTATAAACATATTTAGAGTGTGTAAATGTGTGTATTTTTAGGTGTGTAATGTGTAAATTATACACGTACCCACCCTTCTATGGTTCAATTGCAATACAACTCCTAACAATCCATACAGACAATGAACGAGGAGCAAGTAAAATTGAGCACTTGGAAAACTTAAGTAACAAAACTTGAAAATCACTAAAATCGAAAAGCCCTGCCTCATATGAGACAGGGCTTTTCTACTAACATTTTTACTTAATAGCTAACTACTTAGCTTATTTTTCAATCCAGTTACCTTCAGCGTCAGCATACAATTCAGCTGTTTCGCCATCTTCTTTAGCAACTTCTAATTTATATTCAGCTTCTTCGTTCATGTAAGCTTTAGAGATAGTTGCTCCTGGGTGAGCAGCTTCTAGAGCTTCAGAGATAGCAGCAGGAACTTCTTCCGCAGCTATTTCAGCATATGCATCTTGAGACTCAACAACCTCAGTTGCTACTTCTTCTACTACTGTTTCTTCTTCTTGAGCAAAAGCAGTCATTGTACCTAAAGACAATACTGCAGCAAACATTAAATTTTTCATTTTGTGTGTGTTTAAATTATTGATTTGTTTTGATACTGCTTAGTATAGAGAGAAAATAATGCCAAGAGTGTTTTCTAACTTAAACAGACTACAAACACCTAAATATCAACACAATACACCAATAACCTGTTTAAGACACAATGTATACACATGTGTAAAAAACAAAAAAAGTGTATAAAAATTACACACTTTTTGAGTAAACAATTATTTGAGTTACCAGTAAGACAACCTATTTTACCTGATGGGCAGGTCTTAACAAGTCGTTTACAGTTTTAACCGGGTTGAAAGTAGAAGAAGGTACTTCTACAAATATGGTATTCCAAAAAGCCATGGCACCATTCCACAATCCAGGAAGCTCCAATGCCTTCAACTCCCTACCTTCTTTAGTTTTACCGGTAATGAAACCTTGTTTTACATCTACAAAATTCATTAAGTTATACTTTTCGCCTTTGTAGTTTTTAACAGCACACACTAAATCAACAGGATTAAAGTGAGTTGAATTCTTAAGAATACCGGCCTGTTGGTCATTCTCCATATCTATTTGAGCCGATTCTATTATCTGAAGCGATATATTACCCTTTCTATCATTGATCCAAAACGGACCTCCGCCAGGTTCTCCCTCATTCTTAACCATACCACAGATACGTATAGGCCTATTGATTTTATCCTTTAAAACCTCTATTTGTTCACCTATGCTAAAACCTGAAAAACTATCTGAAAAACGAACATTAAGATCGTTCTCTAAAAAGCTCTTGATTTCATCTAACTGCTGTGCAGTTACATCTCCACTATCCAAACGCTTTGCAAAGTCAAACGCTTTTTCTTGAACCGTTATGAGCACACCGGCCAGTACCTTTTTACTATCTGCAACCTCACCTGCAAATTTTGGCACGGTAACATTGTCTATATTCTTTATGAAAATGATATCCGCCTCTTGCTCGTTCAAGTTTTCTATAAGTGCACCATGACCACCTGGTCTGAACAGAACAGAACCATCGCCATTTCTAAATGGCTCATTTTGCATATCTACAGCTATGGTATCCGTAGATGTTTTTTGATTGGAATACGTTACTTTGAAAGAAGTATTGGTTGCTGCGGAAACACGCTCTTTTACGGTATTGAATTCCGTATTGAACATATCGCCATGCTGCTCACTTATCGTAAAATGCAACTCTGCCGTATCGCCAGTTTTGGCATAAACCGCCGCTTCTTTTAAATGCTCCTCAAAAGGAGTAGCGGTATGATCTCCGTAATTATGGAACGGCAAAAGACCTTTAGGGTAAAAACCATAGTTCAAGGCATCTTCTGACATCATTTCCTTTACAAATAAATACACTTCTTCATCCTTGGACGAAGTTTTACCCGCAATACGTTGTTTTACCAAATCATAAAAGGCAAAGTTGGTCATCCCCTCGGAAAAAGCTTTTAAAGCTTTGTTATTTGTACGCTCAAAATAACTGTCTAACGTTTCTTTTGATGGATTATACGCATCCAAAAAATTAAATAACGCCTTAAACATACGCGATGCTGCTCCGGATGCAGGCACAAACTTTAACAAGGATAAGTTACTCTGCGAGGCATCAAATTTTTGTATCAGTTCCTTCTCTTCGGCCTGGGTAAACTTAGAAAGACCTTCACCAACGGTAACGGCTTTTTCCAACTGCACAAACGGAATACCTTCTTTAAAGGTTTCTATTTGGTCGTGTACCTTTTTTTCTGAAATTCCCTTTTTGGCCAATAAAGCCAAATCATTTTCTGTTAGTGTCATCTAATCTTTTATTCAATAATTTATCTATGTGTTCTACAGCGGTTTCTAGGCGCTCCTTTCTATCGCCCTTCAATATAATGAAATTACGATTATATTTTTCCAAGGTTTCTTTAAAGTAGAGGAACATGCGCTCCCGCTCATTGGGCTTATCCCTTAAATCATCGCCCACCCAAGGCACATCTATATAGGTAAGCAAATACAAATCATAATGATTATTTAATGCATGCTTCTCCAAAACCGGATCGCAATACCCAAGATAATAAGCTTCTGAATATACTTTGGTCTCCAGCAAATCGGTATCGCAAATGAGTAGGTCCGAAGCCTTTTTGGAGAGTTCGTTCTCTAACTTCATCTGTCCCTCGGCAATAGGCAAAAAATCTTTAGGCTCGCAGGTCTTTCGTTCATTGTTCCACTTGTTCTGCAGATACTCTCTTGCGTATTCTGCCACCCAAACGGTATTATAGTGCCTTGCCAACTGATCGGAAAGTGTGGTTTTTCCGGTAGATTCCGGACCGAACAATACTACTTTAACAATGTCTGAGGGCTCTTGTTCAAACTTTTTTTCCATGCGAGATAACCATAAACTGCAATAATTGTAAACAAGAAATATTGCAGAGAAGTAAATATAAGGCCTTTGTACCAATAAAGGGGAACGCTAATGATATCCCCAATAATCCAATACACCCAATTTTCTATTTTTTTCTTGGCCATAAGCCACATTCCCACAAAGAAAATTGCAGTAGTAAAGGTGTCCACATAGGCCGTCCAGTTATTGAATTTATCAAAAAACAGATAAATCAGACATACAAAAATTATAGTACCCACGAACAGCAAAACAGACCATTGTTTCTCCTTTTTAGAGGTACGTGTAATGGGAATAAAATGGGTATCATCAACTTTTCTTGTCCATACATACCACCCGTATACGCTCATACTAAAATAGTAAGCGTTTATAAGCATATCTCCTAAAAGTCCAAAAACCAGTAGAATATAGACAAAGATGGCCGTGCTTATAATTCCGGTAGGAAAAACCAAAATATTCTCTTTCTTTGAGAACCAGACACTAAGAAAACCAAAAATTACCCCAATAATTTCTAGCACTACCAAGTGTAAAGGCGTGCCTTCGTACTGGGCAAAAATCCAATCAAAAATGGGGTTCATACGAGCTTCTGTCAGACTTTACTACTTTCATAAACAACAGACCTTTATCCATTAATTCAAAAGCTTCTTTTATATCATTTTTTAAAACATCCATTACCTGATCATATTCACCGTAAACTTGAGTGCTCAACGGATTTTCCAAAACCATAAGACCGGAAGCGCGGAGTTTTTTGATGAAATTTATAATGTGCTTTTCAAAATCGTCTTGAAGAGGAGAAAAAGTAAGCTCTACAGATATGTTCATTTTCTAGGATTATTATAAGGGGTACTATAAACGTGCTCTTTAGTTCTCGTACTATTGATTTCAACTCTTTAGTGCATAAACACAAGTGAAACCTTCAAACTCCATAAAACGTATTTGATAGTGGGATAAATCTCCGTGGTATAAAATTTCGGCAGTGGTAGCCGCACTGTCAAAAGTAAAGTCCGATACATCTATATGATGTATAAAACTAAGGCCTTGTTGTGCATATATCTTGTAAAGTGCTTCTTTACTCCCCCAAACTATGGTAAGCTTCCGTATTAGGGCATCTGTATTGGCAATGGTACGGTACTCTTCAATAGGAGTAAATTTATGGGCAATACGCAGTATTTTTTCGCGCTGCATTTCAATATCAATACCTACTTCGTTCTTACTACTTATAATGATACCCGTAAAATGGTTTGAATGGGTAATGCTTATCTTATTACCATCATTTAAATGGGGTTTACCAAATTCATCATAAAAAAGGTCCTTATCAACATAACCGGCCTCAGCCATTAAATGCCTGATACTTAAAAACCCTCTACGATGTAGTTCGGATTTCATACCATCCATTCGGTTTTGACAATGCGCGGTCAGGTCTATACCCTTAGAAAGCTCCTGTTCTGTTTCGGTAACCTTCCAGATGTACACCTTAGTGTCCTTATTTACCTTTACTATCTTATAAAGAGGCATATGGTTCTATACGTTTTTCTTAACTTTGCAACCACAAATAGCTGTTTAGCTAATATAACGAAAGTAAAAAATAAAAAAGAATATGGATACCAAAACTGTTTCTTATGTGCCTTATAAGGTAAAAGATATTTCTTTGGCAGACTGGGGAAGAAAGGAAATTGAACTTGCAGAAGCCGAAATGCCAGGACTTATGGCCTTACGTGAAGAGTACGGAGAAGAGCAACCTTTAAAAGGTTCCCGAATTGCCGGATGTCTTCACATGACCATCCAAACCGCTGTGCTTATTGAAACTTTGGTAGCCTTGGGTGCCGATGTTACTTGGAGCTCTTGTAATATATTCTCTACTCAGGACCATGCTGCCGCTGCCATTGCCGCTGCCGGTATTCCAGTATACGCCTGGAAAGGTATGACCGAAGAGGAGTTTAACTGGTGTATTGAACAAACTTTGTTCTTTGGTGAAGAGCGCCAGCCCCTAAACATGATTTTAGATGATGGTGGCGACCTTACCAATATGGTGCTGGATGATTATCCAGAATTGGCAGGAGCCATTAAAGGTCTTTCCGAGGAAACCACTACTGGAGTTCACCGTTTGTACGAACGTGTAAAAAAGGGAACCTTACCTATGCCGGCCATTAACGTAAATGATTCGGTTACTAAATCAAAATTTGACAATAAATACGGATGTCGTGAAAGTGCCGTAGATGCTATCCGCCGTGCTACTGATACCATGCTTGCTGGTAAAAAAGTTGTAGTTGCCGGTTATGGTGATGTTGGTAAAGGTACTGCTGCTTCTTTTAGAGGTGCCGGATCAATTGTGACCGTTACTGAAATTGATCCTATATGTGCGCTTCAAGCCTGTATGGACGGTTTTGAGGTTAAAAAATTGGAAACTGTAGTAGGTACCGCAGATGTTGTTATTACCACAACAGGTAATAAAGACATCATTCGCCCAGAGCACTTTGAGGCTATGAAAGACAAGGTTATTGTTTGTAACATTGGCCACTTCGATAATGAAATCGATATGACCTGGTTGAACAAAACTCATGGAGCTACCAAGGATACCATAAAACCTCAAGTAGATAAATATACTATTGACGGCAAGGATATTATTGTATTGGCCGAAGGTCGTTTGGTAAACCTAGGTTGCGCTACAGGGCACCCAAGCTTTGTAATGAGTAACTCGTTCACGAACCAAACTTTGGCACAGATAGAGCTTTGGAACAACAGCGCTAATTACAAAAACGAAGTATATATGCTACCTAAACACTTAGATGAAAAGGTAGCTGCTTTACACCTGTCTCGTTTAGGTGCCGAGCTTACGGAACTTAATCCGGAACAAGCCGAATATATTGGCGTAACGGTTGAAGGTCCATTTAAGCCTGAGTATTACAGATACTAGAATATTGTAGTCAAGACATAATTTTTTTATTTAGAATTGAAACCCCTTACAGAAGTGTAAGGGGTTTTTGTTTTTTCCATTAAATCAGGAGACACTATTTCGTCAAAATTCAACTGACATGTAAACACAAAAAAACCCTCTCCAAAAACTTGGAAAGGGTTTTTATACGATAAAAGAAATACTTCTTAAGCCTCAAACGGCTCTATGGAAACATAAGATTTTCCACCAGCTTTCTTTTCAAACTTTACTAGTCCGTCTACACGGGCATGCAATGTATGGTCTTTACCGGCATACACATTCTCACCTGGATTGTGTCTTGTACCACGTTGTCTAACGATGATATTTCCGGCAATAGCGGCTTGGCCACCAAAAATCTTTACGCCCAAGCGTTTCGATTCTGATTCCCTACCGTTTTTAGAACTACCTACACCTTTTTTGTGTGCCATGATATTAGGTTTTTAAAAGTGCTTCCGTTAGAAAACTTCAGGTTGCACAATATTGATTATACTTTAAGGGGTTAGCAATTATGCTTTACCACCATCTAATTCGTCTTGCCATTTCTTCAACTCATCCCACTTACCTTCAGCGGCTAATTTAGCTTGTGCAGGCCATGTGTCTGTTACGTGGTTACCACGTACATCTGCGATGATTTCAGAAATCTTAGCAGCATCTGTCTTTGCCAATTCGGCAAAGGTAGAAATTCCTGCAGCGATTAAAGTCTCGGCAATTTTTGGACCGATTCCTTCAACTTTTTTCAAGTCGTCCGCTTTTCCGGATTTCTTAGGAGCGGCAGCTTTTGGTGCAGCTTCCTTTTTAGCAGGCTTCTCCTCTTTCTTAGGAGCAGCAGCTTTCTTACCACCTTTCGCAACGATGCTCTCGATTACGATTTCGGTCAAAGCTTGACGGTGACCGTTCTTAACACGGTACCCTTTACGTCTTTTCTTCTTAAAAACGATTACTTTGTCACCTCTTAGGTGTTTAACGACTTTTGCCTCAACAGTGGCTCCGTCTATAGCCGGGGCGCCTACAGTAATGTTCGTTCCGTCCGCTAAAAGAAGTACATTGTCAAAAGTTACCTTTTTACCTTCTTCAGTCTGTAAACGGTGAACATACACTTTTTGGTCTTTCGCAACTTTAAATTGCTGCCCTGCCATCTCTACGATTGCGTACATAATTGTGTATATATTAGTTTATTGTTTCCGCCCATTTTTTCAATAAGCGGATGCAAATATACGTCTAAATCGTTAACCCACAAGTGTTTTTTATATATTTTACCCTCATTTTTTTGGGTCCAAAGCCCAAAAATAAAGCCGCAAAATAAAATTGCAGCTTTTACATTATTTCAATCAACCTCTTTATCAGGGATGATTGACCAATTTTCTCTTAAGATTACGACTTGTTTTAAAGAGTTGCATAAACGATAAAGTCAACACTAAAGATGTAGCAAACCCCATTATAGCAACGGTAAAGAATACTATCCCTTCAAAACTTTTGTAATCATTGAACCAGGCAGTAGACAGTTGTTCCAAAAACATACCGTTTAGTTCCGTACTGTAGAAGGCGAAAAATATGGTAAATACCAATGTAGCTACAAAACCGGTTACCAAACCAGCGGTAAACCCCTTTCCATAGTCAAAACTATCCGGATTTTTCAATTTAAAATACTTGATTGCTTCATAAATTCCAAAGCCTGTAATGACACCATTAAAAAGGCTAAAGAAAATATTAGTGTGCAAATTAAACAATGAGAGTATCAAAAAATAAGCAATCAAGCAACCGCTCGTAGCGATTCCAAATCTAATGGGTTGAGCAAATTGTTTCATTTTTATAATATTTTGAAGTTCAATTCTTTAAGGTAATAATTATTTTAAAACGATGCTATAAAAAGGTGTTAATTAAAAGCGATAGAGTCAACTTTTCTTACAAAACAGATATATTCGTGTAACAATATCAGTTGGTCAACTACTAACAAAATATCTAAACACTACACAATGAAAAACAAACTATTTACAGGAGGCTTTCTTCTTATAGTCGGGCTCTGCCTTCAGGCCCAAGAAGTAACTTATGAAGAATACGAACTCAACAATGGACTTCATGTAATTCTTCACCAAGACAATACAGCGCCTATAGTAACAACCTCGGTTATGTACCATGTGGGCGGAAAGGACCGTACCGAAGGGCGTACCGGTTTTGCCCATTTTTTTGAACATTTGCTTTTTGAGGGCACCAAGAACATAGAGCGCGGCAAATGGCTTGAAATCGTTTCTTCCAACGGAGGCAAAAACAATGCGAACACTTCCCAAGACCGCACCTATTATTACGAGGTGTTCCCTTCCAATAATCTAAAATTAGGGCTTTGGCTAGAATCCGAGCGCATGTTGCACCCCGTTATTGACCAAAAAGGTATTGACACACAACAAGAAGTGGTCAAGGAAGAAAAAAGGCTTCGATATGACAACAGGCCCTACGGCCAACTCATTCCCGTTGTAGGTAAAAATCTGTTCAAAAAGCACCCTTACAAAGACCCGAACATTGGCTATATGAAAGATTTGGACGCCGCAACTCTAGATGATGTTGTTGCCTATAACCATAAATACTACATACCTAACAATGCGGTATTGGTAGTTGCCGGTGACATTGATATAGCCGACACCAAAAAAATGGTGGAAGACTATTTTGGTTCCATACCAAGAGGTAAGGAAATAACACGTAACTATCCCAAAGAAGACCCAATACTTAAGGAGGTTAGAACCAAGGCCTATGACCCCAACATACAGATTCCCGCCTCAGTTATTTCATATAGAACCCCTGGTTTTAAAGAAAGAGATGCCTATGTTCTGGATATGATATCCACTTATTTGAGTGATGGTCGTAGTTCCAAGTTATACAAGAAAATTGTAGACGACCAAAAACAGGCGCTGCAAGTTGGCGCTTTTAATGTAGGACAGGAAGACTACGGCATGTACTTGGTATATGCGTTTCCCGTAGGAGAAACAAGTCTTGAAACCCTAAATACGGAAATGGAGGAGGAAATTGCGAAAGTTAGGGATAGCCTAATTTCAGAAAAAGACCATCAAAAACTACTGAACAAGTTCGAGAACCAATTCGTAAACTCAAATTCTAGCGTAGAAGGCATAGCAAATTCATTGGCGCGTAACTATTTGTTGTATGGCGATACAGAGCTTATCAATAAAGAAATAGACATTTTTAGGTCCATTACCCGTGAAGAAATCATGGAAGTAGCGAACAAGTACCTAAGACCCGAACAACGGGTAATTATAGATTATCTTCCTGAAGAATCACAATCCAATTAAAAACTATGCATAGCGGGATCAAAGAAACCGCCGTTCCATTTTTATTATTTCGCCAAAAGAAAAAACACTATTCATGAAAAATATTATTACAACCCTATTCCTTCTTGCCTTTGTCCTCGTAGGACAGGCTCAGATAGACCGTAGCCAAATGCCGGAAGCAGGTCCGGCTCCGGAAATAAACCTGAAAGATCCACAAACATTTGAACTCAGAAACGGATTAAAGGTCCTAGTTGTAGAAAACAATAAACTCCCACGGGTTTCCATTCAACTAAGTATAGACAACCCTCCTATTCTAGAAGGAGCCAAGGCAGGTGTTTCCGTTTTAACCGGTAGTTTGTTGGGCAAAGGTTCTAAAAACATCAAAAAAGACGACTTTAACGAGGAGGTGGATTTTCTGGGAGCACGTATTAATTTTGGTTCCCAAAGTGCCTTTGCCAGCTCGCTTTCCAAATACTTCCCTAGAGTATTGGAGCTTATGGCAGATGCCGGTTTAAACCCAAACTTTACCCTAGATGAATTTGATAAGGAAAAGCAGAAAATTATAACCGGCCTAAAATCCGAAGAAAAAAGTGTTTCCGCTATTTCGGGTAGGGTTGGTTTGGCTCTGGCCTACACTAAAAAACACCCTTATGGAGAGTTCATGACCGAAGAAAGCGTTGACAAAGTAACCCTTACGGACGTTATTCAATTTTACGAAGACTACTTTGTTCCTGCCAATGCCTATTTGGTTATTGTGGGAGATATAAAGTTTGATGAAGTAAAAACTTTGGTAGAGGAACAATTTACACCTTGGACCAAAGCGGTACCGCCTTCTTTTGGTTTCTCTAAACCTGCGGACGCCCAATACACACAAATCAATTTTGTAGACGTTCCCAACGCCGTTCAATCTAAAATTACGGTAGAGAACTTGGTAAGCCTACAGAAAAAAGACCCGGATTTCTTATCTGCACTAATGGCCAATGAAATCTTGGGCGGTGGCGGAGAAGGACGTTTGTTCCTAAATCTACGTGAAGACAAGGCCTATACTTACGGTTCATACTCCCGTCTGGGCAATGACAAATATGTACCTGCTCGTTTTAGGGCTACTGCCAGTGTCCGTAATGCCGTAACGGATAGTTCCGTTGTTGAAATTTTAAAGGAAATTGAACGCATTCGTACCGAACCGGTTACCAAGGAAGAACTAGAAAACACAAAAGCTAAATACACTGGCCGCTTTGTAATGGCATTGGAAGACCCTTCTACCATTGCAGATTATGCCTTGGATATTGAAACCGAAGGCCTGCCCAAAGATTTTTACAAGACTTATCTTGAGAGAATAAATGCGATTACCATAGAAGACGTACAGCAAGCGGCAGAGAAATACTTAAAACCGAACAACATTCGTATCGTTGTAGCCGGTAAGGGCAGTGAAATACTTGAAAATCTAGAGAATGTAATGTTCAAGGGCAAAAAGGTTCCGGTCAAATATTTTGACAAGTATGCCAATGCTACCGAAAAACCGGACTATAACGCTAGTCCGCCGGCAGATGTTACCGCGCAAACAGTTCTGAACAACTATATTAAAGCAATAGGAGGAAAAGAAAAATTGGCCGGAGTTGAGTCCTATTTTCTTTTGGCCGAAGCGGAAATGCAAGGCATGAAACTGAACCTTGAAGTTAAAAAAACGGCAAAAGACCAGTTTATGCAAGATGTAAAAGTTGCCGGCAACTCCATGAGCAAACAAGTATTTAATGGAGACAAAGGCTATATGGTGATGCAAGGACAACAAAAAGATATGGGTCCGGAAGAAATTGTAAAAGTAAAGGATGAAGCCGCCCCTTTTCCCGAGCTCAATTACCTTAACAGTGCTATTACTTTAGAAGGTGTGGAAAATATTGATGGCAAGAAAGCCTATAAACTTAAAATATCTGCTGAAAAAACAGCCTTCTACGATGTGGCAAGCGGACTTAAAGTTCAAGAAACTACAACAGCCGAAATGGGTGGCCAAACTATGACCAGCACCATAAACTACATGGATTACAAAGAGGTTTCCGGCATACAGTTCCCGTTTATAATGGCACAGACCGTAGGACCTCAACGCTTTGAATTTATTGTTTCGGAAATAAAAGTGAACGAAGGAGTTTCTGAAACCGATTTTGAGTAAGAACGATAGGTAAACATAACTCTTTATACGGCCAAAGCAATGGGGAATTCACCCTATTCTTTGGCCGTATTTATTAAAGAAATGGTTGCTTTGAAACTACCCAACTGCACCCAAGTTTTATAAATAAAATGGTTAGTGAAGTAAAACCATAGGTCTTAATCCCCGTCGTTATCATTAAAGGTAACCACAATACTGGCAGCGCTGGAATAATCAATTTTCAACAAAGCGATGATTTCTGTAACTTACTTCTTTCAATATCATAATTGCATTGGAAAGACTTGCACAAAGAATCTTATTTTTTTCTGTTGACCATCCAGACACCCAACAAAATCACAACCCCACCTATCAATTGATAGGTATTAAGTGATTCTCCGTCAAGAACCGCCCAAAAGATGGCCACTAAGGGAATGGTGTACGTTACCGAAGCAGCAAAAACCGGACTTGATAACTTTATAAGTTTGTTGAAGAAAATATTAGCAATAGAAGTACCAATAATAGCCAATGCAAGAAGATACCATAAAGAAGATTGCATTTCTACATTGCCGGAAACCTCGTTAAAAAACCCTGAATAAAAGACTAGGGCCAATGCTGGAAGAAACGCTATTGCGAAACTAGAAGTTGTAACCGCCAACGGTCTTAAGTGTGATAAATGTTTCTTTATAATATTAATATTAAGCGCATAACCTAGAGCGGAAAGCAGTATAAATATGGCGTACCAATAATTTTGATCGGGATTAAAATCCATTCCCGCAACAATTAACGCCACCGTACCCGCCAAACCAATGAACACCCCGGCAACCTGCCTTTTGGTAATAATTGCCCCAAAAAGAAGCACTCCTACAATGGTAGTTAACAGCGGCACAACCGAATTAAATATAGACGTCACGCCACTATCAATCTGGGTCTGTGCCAAAGCGAACAAAAAAGGCGGAAAAAAAGAACTTAACAAACCTGCCCATGTTATCCATTTCCAATCTTTAAGACTTAAAGTACGAACAGTTCTAAAACCGAACAAAAACAATACTAATGAAGCAAATACAATTCGTAAGCCTCCCAATTGCATTGGTGTTAGACCCACCAAAGCCTTTTTAATAAGTATAAACGAGGAGCCCCACACTAAAGATAGTAGAACTAAATAAAGCCATTTTTTACTGTAATCGTTCAAATTTCCTTGGGGTTGAATAGCGTCTAAAACAAAGAAGTAAAGATGCGGCTTTTTTTAGAAAACACAACGCGTACTTGTATATCAAAACACCCAAACAATCACAAATTTCAACTATCACATAATTTTGATTTCCGTCTGCTATTTTAACCGTTGCAGGAGTATTATATTTGCAAAAAACTAATGATGAAAAAAATAGCCCTATTTGTAGCATTTGTATTTACCTTGTTAACCTTTTCCTGCAATTCAAAAAAAGAAACTACCCAGATGAAAAGCGTTATGGCCATACATGACGAAGTAATGCCGGAAATAAGTAAAATGGGGAAACTTGTTGGTGAACTGAGCAGCAAGGAAGACAGCACAGAGGTTGGCCTAAAATATAAGGAAGCCCGTAAAGACCTCCAGGCCGCGCACAAAAGTATGATGGATTGGATGCAAAACTTTGGCTCACGTTTTACCGCAGATGAGATTCTCAACGGCAAAGAACTGTCAAAAGAAAAGCAAATCTGGTTAAATGAAGAGGAAGAAAAAGTGAAGGACTTACGCGATCAAATAAACGGAAGCATCCAAAATGCCGAAGAATTATTGAAAAAATAAACATTGCATTGCGTAGTATACCGAAAAAACAATGCGTTAGCAGATAAATAAAACCTCTAGCCCTGCGTAACCCGTATTTTTACCAAGCACAGAATTTCTAAAGTCCTATTGCTATGAAAAACTTGTTTTTAACCGTTGCTACAATTTTTGTTTTGGGTACAGCTGCTATTAATGCACAAACCACCACTACCCCGCCTACAAAAATGGAAGAGGTCATGAAATCCCATGATGTGGTAATGGATAAAATGCCTTTAGTTTCCAAACTAATAAACAAGCTGCAGACCAAAGCAAACGCCTCGTATAAAAAATCAAAATATGAGAACGCCATCGCAGATTTAAAAAATGCGAACGAGTCTATGATGGTTTGGATGGAGAACTTTGGAAAACGTTTTGATGCAGATGAAATGCTAAAAGGCAAGACGCTCTCTCCTAAAAAACAAGAATGGTTGTTAGAAGAAGAGAAAAAGGTAAGTCAATTAGATGAAGAAATAGACTTAAGCCTTGCTCAAGCACAAGCCGTTTTGAACAACTAGAATACTACCAACCAAATTTTATACGGCCACATCAACTAGACCCTGAATAGATTTTTAAGAGTTGTCCTGGGCTTCCATTTCCATATCCGCTATACGGGCAACGGTCTTTACCAATCTATTATGGTTCTTTACGAACGGATTGGTCTTATCCCATACATAACCCGCCAGCACAGCACAAATCTGCTCCTTAATAACCGGATTTTCCGTACTGTGGAAGAAAATTGTTTGTAGATTTCCGGTATACCACTCCTTTACGTAAGTAGAAAATACATTCACTCCTTCCAACATATAATCCGTATATTCGGTCTGCCAATCTACTTTTTCACCATTTAATTCTTTGGCTATTAACTGAGATGCCAAATGTGCCGACTCCACAGCAAACGTAACCCCAGATGAAAATACAGGATCCAAAAATTCCGCACTATTACCAGTAAGCACAAAACCCTTACCATATAGTTGTTTTACAGACTTTGCAATGTTCTTAATCATTCGCGGTTCAAACGTATAATCAACCCCATCAAACCTATCAAAGTAATATGGCGAAAGCTTCATCATTTGCTGAAGTTTCTCCGTATTCGTGCCTTCAAAAGATTCCATATAATCCGTCTTTCCTACGAACCCAATACTTGTAGAACCGTTGGAAAAAGGAATTACCCAGAGCCAAGTATCGGTATCAATTACATCAAAAGTAATGATGGTTCCTTCCTTGCCTTCAGGTCTTTTAATATCTTCAACATGGGTAAAAATTGAAGAATGCATGGGTATTTCAGATGGTTTCTCCAGATCTAGCAAACGGGGCAACACCCTACCAAAACCACTGGAGTCTACTATAAATTTAGCGTGAACCGTAGATACTTTTCCATCTATACCTTTTATAGTTGTGCTAGACGAACCGTCTTCGGAAAAATCAACTGCGGTCACCTCTTGTTCAAAAGCAATATCCACGCCCCAGGATTGCAACTCGTCCGTTAAGGCCTTATCAAAATCTGCCCGCGGCACTTGCCACGTCCAATCCCATCCATCTCCATGCTTCTTACTAAAATCAAAATTACACACGACCCCTTTATTGTTCATAAAACGGGCGCCGTCCTTAACTTCAAAATTCATGGCTTTAAGACAATCTAACAAGCCAACCGCTTCAAAATGGTCCATACATCTTGGAATTAAACTTTCGCCAATTACAAACCGGGGAAATTTACTCTTCTCAACAACCTTAATTTTAAGCCCTTGTTTATGAAGATAGGCAGCAGCAACGGAACCGGATGGTCCTGCGCCTATAATGAGTACGTCAACATTTTCTTGTTGCATTTATTTGATTTTAAAATGAAAGAATCCAAGGTTTCTATTGGTTTCGGAAACGGTTTCTGTTACCAGAACATTGTATTGTGTGCTAAATTAAGACATTGATTCACTAATTATTATAAATTTGCAATCCAAAATCGCTAATTTTAGGTTGCCAAGTCTTATTTACAGACGTCACTAAAATATTACAAATACCTCATAGAATCAACCATAGATGCCGAAAATAAAAGGAAAGTTAGGAATTGAAGAGTTCTACAGTATCATTTTTAAAGAAGATGTTTTATCTATAGATGACAAGGTAATTAAAACGGTACAAGACAGTTTTGATTTTCTTAAAGAGTTTTCAAAGAACAAGGTTATATATGGTGTTAACACGGGTTTTGGGCCCATGGCACAGTATAAAATTAAGGACTCTGAAACCATTCAATTACAATATAATCTAATACGAAGCCATGCTTCCGGCACCGGCAATCCTATTCCTCCCAAATATGTAAAGGCGGCCATGCTTGCCCGTTTGAATACACTTAGTCTGGGCAACTCGGGGGTTCATCCATCCGTTTTGGAAACAATGACCGACTTAATAAATAAAGATGTTACACCACTTATTTATGAGCACGGTGGTGTTGGCGCCAGTGGAGATTTGGTTCAGTTGGCGCATCTAGCCCTTGTTCTTATAGGTGAAGGCGAAGTGTTCTATAAAGGTGAAAGAAGACCTACTCCGGAGGTTTTTGAAGAACTGAACATAACACCAATTAAAGTTGAATTACGCGAAGGTTTAGGTCTAATAAACGGAACATCCGTAATGACCGGTATAGGTATTGTAAATGCTATATACACCCGTAGACTATTGGAATGGACTATTTGTTGTTCCTCTGCCATAAATGAAATTGTTCAGGCATACGATGATCATTTATCGGAAGACCTTAACCAAACCAAGCGGCATAAAGGCCAACGTGAAATTGCACGGGCCATGCGTAGCCACTTAAAGGATAGCACTCTTACCCGTAAAAGGGAACATCATTTGTATGTTGACAATAATGGCGTTTCCGTTTTTGAGGAAAAAGTGCAAGAATATTACTCTCTACGTTGTGTTCCCCAAATTTTAGGGCCAGTGCTGGACACTTTGGACCATGTAGAAAAAACACTCATAGAAGAGGTTAATTCTGCCAATGACAATCCTATTGTTAATGTAGAAAAGAAACATGTATACCACGGAGGGAATTTTCACGGAGACTATATCTCGTTGGAAATGGACAAGCTTAAACTAGTTGTAACCAAGATGACCATGTTGGCCGAAAGACAACTTAATTACCTTCTGAACTCAAAACTTAACGACATTCTACCTCCTTTTGTAAACCTAGGAACCTTAGGCCTTAATTTTGGGATGCAAGGTGTACAGTTTACGGCAACATCTACGACGGCAGAAAACCAAATGCTTTCAAACCCTATGTACGTGCATAGTATACCTAATAACAATGACAATCAAGACATTGTTAGTATGGGTACCAATGCAGCCAATATTACCAAAAAAGTAATAGAAAATGGATTTGAGGTGATAGCCATTGAAATGATTACCGTTGTCCAAGCAATAGAATACCTAGATCTAAAGGACAAAGTTTCCTCAAAAACAAGAATGATGTACGACGCGGTTCGTAAAATAGTTCCCCCGTTTAAAGATGACACTATTATGTACCCTTATGTAAACGAGGTAAAAAACTATATTATTAACCATCAAAACAAAGAAGTAAAATGAAAAAACTAGCATTTTTATTCGTACTTCTCGTCAACGCATTCACGCTTTGTGCACAGGAATATGCTTTGGTCAGAGAAGATGGAAAATTTGGCTTCATAGATAAAACCGGAGCCTATGTTATTCAACCAGAATTTGACAAAGCGGATAGCTTTTCAAACGGATTGGCCGCTGCCATGGAAAACGATTTCTGGGGATTCATAAACACCAAAGGGGAATGGGCCATTAAACCTGAATATGATAGGGTAAAAATGTTCAATTCAGGCTATGCCTTAGTTCTCAAGGATGACCAATGGAGATATATTGACACCAATGGCAAAAAACTTGAAACACCAAGTAGCGAAAAATATTATGACTTTGAAGAAGGAGTTGCCCTTTTCCGTTCAGGAGATAAAATTGGACTTCTAGGAACCAATGGAAAGCTAATTTTGGAACCCACTTACGATGCCATAAAAAAATTCCGAAATGGCCATGCCAAAGTAAGTAAAGGAGAACTATGGGGAATGATTGATACATCAGGAAAAGTTGTTATTCCCGTTGAATACGATGAAATAGGTAACACTTTTAAAGAGGCCGGAGTTTATGGTAAAAAAGATGGGACTTTTGGAATCATACACAACGGTAACTTTAACCCAATAGACAACGCTACCAAGGTTTACAATTTTCATGGCGACTCTAAACTAACCTATGCTTCCCGAGAGAAAAAAGCAGGTTTTGTAAATAGTAAAGGAGAATGGGTACTGGAACCTACATTTGATAAGGCCAGAGCCTTTTCAAACGGCTTGGCTCCCGTTGCAATTGGTAAAAAATGGGGATACATTAACGAAAAGGGAGAAATGGTCATTGAACCACAATTTAGAGATGCAGAGGTATTTTCTAAAAATGGCCTTGCTCCTGTTAAGGACAAGAATTGGGGCTTTATAGACACTACCGGTAAAATTATTATTCCAATGGAATATGGTATTTCCGGAAACTTTGCTTTCCTAAAAGGTGCCGAGGAAAAAGGCTTTGTAAATGGGCTTGCCCGTGTAAAATCAAAAAAAGGTTGGGGCTACTTTGACGAACAAGGCAACTTGTTGGCCGATAAGTGGTATCAAAATGCAGAACCGTTTGTATCCGTTAAATAAGGTTGTTCCTTTTTTTAATTATTAATTTCACTAGCTTTAAACAAAGACTAGCGAACGGAAACCATACACCCAAAACCTTAGGGGTTATAAAATCTACAATTCTTAGATGAACGAAAAGAAAGCGGAAAAGAAAAAATACGCATTGGTAACAGGAGGGTCTAGAGGAATAGGACGTGCCGTATGTGTACAACTGGCCAAAGACTTGGACTACCAAATTCTTATAAATTACAATAGCAACAAAGCAGCTGCGGACGAAACACTTAGATTGGTAGAAGAAGCTGGCGGAAAAGGTGAGCTTATGGCCTTTAACGTAACCGATGCGAAAGCTGTAAATGCCGCTTTGGAAGCTTGGCAAGAAGCACATGAAAACGATGTTATAGAGGTAATCGTCAACAATGCCGGTATAACACAAGATGGCATGTTCATGTGGATGAAATATGAAGATTGGTCCAAAGTAATAGATACCAGCCTTCATGGTTTCTTTAATGTTACCAACGCCCTTATCCAAAAGCTTTTGGTCAACAAATACGGACGGATTATTAATATGGTTTCCGTTTCAGGGCTTAAAGGCACACCCGGCCAAACCAATTACTCCGCCGCAAAAGGGGCAGTTATTGGAGCAACAAAAGCACTTGCACAAGAAATTGCCAAAAGAAACGTTACAGTAAATGCTGTTGCACCCGGTTTTATTAGAACGGATATGACCAATGACCTAGACGAAAAGGAATTAAAGAGAATGATTCCGGCAAATAGGTTTGGAGAAGCGGAAGAAGTAGCACATGTGGTATCTTTTTTAGCTTCAAAAAAATCGGGTTATATTACTGGTGAAGTCATTAATATCAACGGCGGTATTTATTCTTAAATTTCAGAAGGGGCAATGAAAAGAGTAGTAATCACAGGTATGGGTATATATTCTTGTATAGGCAAAAACCTAGACGAGGTAAAAACATCCCTATACGAAGGTAAATCAGGTATCGTCAATGATCAAGAACGACTTGATTTCGGTTATCGCTCTGGGCTCACAGGAATGGTTGAAGAACCTAATCTGAAAAAATTACTATCCAGAAGACAAAGACTTAGCCTTGGTGAAGAAGGCCAGTATGCCTACATGGCTACTATTGAAGCCCTAAAAAATGCCAAGATAGAAGACAGTTTTTTTGATGAAAACGAAGTTGGTGTCATCTACGGTAATGACAGTACCGCAAGATCTGTTGTAGAATCTACCGATATATTACGAGAAAAAAAAGACACCACATTAGTAGGGTCTGGAGCTATTTTTAAGGCAATGAACTCTACCGTAACTATGAACCTTTCTACCATATTTAGGCTTAGAGGGGTGAACTTTACTATTAGTGCTGCTTGCGCTAGTGGGTCTCATTCTATTGGTATGGGCTATCACCTTATAAAAAGTGGTCTTCAGGACTGTATTATAACCGGTGGCGCACAAGAAATAAATAAACTGGCCATGGGCAGTTTTGATGGCCTTGGTGTTTTTGCCACTACAGATGGCGATCCGGCAAAAGCCTCAAGACCTTTTGACCAAGCCAGAAACGGTTTGGTACCTAGCGGTGGCGGAGCAACTTTAATATTAGAGAGCTATGATTCCGCAGTTAAAAGAGGAGCACCTATTTTGGCAGAGGTTATAGGATATGGGTTCTCTTCAAATGGAGGACACATCTCTACACCAAATGTAGACGGACCTTCGCGTGCTATGCGAAATGCACTGCAAGATGCCAATATAGAAGCCTCGGTTATAGATTATGTGAATGCACATGCTACTTCTACCCCAGTAGGCGATGCCAATGAAGCAAAAGCCATTTATGAAGTTTTTGGCAAGCATAACCCACCGGTAAGCTCAACAAAATCTATGACCGGACATGAATGTTGGATGGCTGGTGCAAGCGAGGTTATTTACAGCATGATTATGATGCAAAATTCGTTTGTTGCACCCAACATCAATCTAGAAAATATTGATGAAGATGCAGCAAAATTAAACATAGTTAAAGAAACGTTAAATAAAAAAATTGACGTATTTTTGTCCAATTCATTCGGGTTTGGTGGTACAAACTCCGCTTTGATATTAAAAAAATGCTAGCGAAAGATGGTGATGACCAAAGAAGTTATTATTCAAAAAATAGATGATTTCCTTATCGACGAGTTTGAGGTCGAAGAAGAAGAAATCGCTGCCGATGCTAATCTTAAAGATACCCTAGGTTTAGACAGCTTAGATTTTGTTGATTTAGTAGTGGCCGTAGAAAGCAATTTTGGCGTAAAACTAGTAGGTGAAGACTTTATAAACGTTACTACCCTACAGAATTTTTACGACCTTATTGAGCGTAAACTTCACTGATACTCCCCTGAGAAAACCCAAATATGGCAACAGAATGGGAAGGAAAATCCAAAGGCACTGTTTTAGGATATAGAATTTATATTTTCTTTATCAAAAAACTAGGGCTAGGTGCTTCATACCTACTCCTTCATTTCGTAGTTTTTTATTACTGTATATTTTCTGTAGCGAGTACTAAGGCTATATTCTACTATTTTCACAAAAGACTTGGGTATTCTACTTTAAAAAGTCTCTTTAACGTCTACCGCAACTATTACGTCTTTGGCCAGACAATTATAGATAAGGCGGCCATATCCGCAGGTTTAAGGGACAGGTTTACCTATGATTTTGACGGAATTGAAAAGATTGAAAGTCTTCTAGAACAGAAAAAAGGAGGTATTTTACTCAGCGCCCATATTGGTAATTTTGAAGTTGCACAACATTTTCTCCAAGATATAAATGCCTTTTCTTCGATCAACTTGGTAACATGGGATCGCGAGCACGAAGAAATCAAGGCCTATATGGAAAGTGTTACCTCAAAATCCAACATCAAGCTTATTCTAATAAAAGAAGATATGTCCCATATCTTTGAAATTCATACGGCCCTAACAAACGGCGAGTTGGTATGTTTTACGGGAGACCGCTACATTGAGGGTACAAAATTCTTGGAACAGCAATACTTAGGAGCCACGGCAAAATTTCCAATGGGTCCTTATTTATTGGCTTCCAGATTAAAAGTCCCGGTTTTGTTTGTTTACGTTATGAAAGAATCCAAAAAACATTACCACCTATACGCACGAACTGCAGAGGTAAAACGTGGTGATGCCCAAGGTCTACTGGAAAAATATACCGAAAACCTAGAGTGGATTATTAAAAAATATCCACTACAATGGTTTAATTATTTTGATTTTTGGGGAGATAAGACAAATAAATAGGATATTTGGTCTATCCCTAAGGCAGCTATTAATCATTACGTTTCTAACTGCTGTACCATAACCTTATGAAAATGAAAGAAGTACTTGTTGTATACTACACCCAAACAGGGCAATTACGTACAATTATAGATTCTGTATTATCTCCTTTAAACCGAGAGTCAATTAACATCACCTACCACCAAATTATTCCTGAGGAACCTTACGATTTCCCATGGAAGAAAGAGCGGTTCTTTGATGTTTTTCCGGAATCCTTCCTTCAAATTCCAACACCCATTAATAAACCTGATGCTTCGGTGCTTTCCAAGAAGTATGATTTGGTAATTTTAGGACACCAAGTCTGGTACCTATCCCCTTCCATACCCTTAAATTCCTTTTTAAAATCAGATGCGGCAAAAACCCTTTTGAACAATACCCCGGTCATTACCGTAATTGGGGTACGCAATATGTGGGCCATGTCACAGGAAAAGGTGAAAAAAATGCTCATTGGATTAAATGCCAAACTAGTGGGAAACATTGCCTTGGTGGACAAAAACATCAATCATATTAGCGTAATTACTATTGTGCATTGGATGCTAAAAGGCAAAAAGGACCGCCTTTGGGGCGTTTTTCCAAAACCTGGAGTTTCTGACAACACCATTGCATCCGCAGATAAATTTGGCCATCCGATTAACGAAGCTCTTTTAAAATCTGATTTTTCTTCCCTACAAGAAAAATTGAATGGTTTGGATGCTTCCAAAATCAGTAACTTACTGGTTCAGATGGACAAACGTGGAAACATATTGTTTTCCAAATGGGCCAACCTTATTAAAAAGAAGGGAGACCAAGGAGACCCTGCCCGTAAAAAATGGCTACGTTTCTTCAACTATTACCTGATATTTGCCATTTGGATAATCGCACCTATAGTTTTTATTGTATTTTTGCTCACTTATATCCCAATGTATAGGAAAATCAAAAGGGAAAACAAATATTACGCCTCTGTAGACTATAAGGAGTAAGACTGACACATGAAAAACGCTTACATTACCAAAATATCTAAATTTTTGCCCAACTCACCTGTCGAAAACGACCAAATTGAAGAGAAATTAGGGTTTATAGACGGACAAAAGTCTAGGGCAAAAAGCATAATTCTACGTAACAACAAAATCAAGAAAAGGTACTATGCCATTGACGAAGATGGCAATGTAACCCATAATAATGCCCAGCTCACCGCAGCAGCAATAGAAGAACTTTGCGATTCTGATTTCAGCAAGCAAAACATAGAACTTCTTTCCTGCGGAACCTCTACACCAGACCAACTTTTACCGTCTCATGCGGCCATGGTACACGGTGTATTGAAAAACGGCAATATGGAAATAAATTCGGCCTCCGGTGTTTGCTGTTCCGGCATGAACGCCTTAAAATATGGCTATATGGCCATTAAAACAGGGCAGGTAAACAATGCCGTATGTACCGGTTCAGAAAAAGTTTCTACTTGGACCAAAGCAGATTTCTACCAGGAAGAAATTGAGCATTTAAAGGAATTGGAAGAGAACCCAATGATTGCCTTTGATAAAGATTTTTTACGATGGATGCTTTCCGATGGGTCAGGAGCCATCTTAGTGGAAAACGAACCCAAAGGAGATACGCCAATAAAAATTGAGTGGATGGAAGGTTTTTCATACGCTTATGAAATGGAGACCTGCATGTACGCCGGTGGCGAGAAGCTTGAGAGCGGCGAACTAAAACCATGGAGTGAATTTGCTCCGGAAGATTGGGCTAAAAAATCTGTTTTTGCCATTAAGCAGGATGTAAAACTGCTGGGTGAAAACATCTTAAAAAAAGGTGTGGATTGCCTAAAAATGGTTTATGAAAAACATGGTATTGGCCCCAATGATGTTGACTATTACCTCCCCCATATTTCTTCGTACTTCTTTAAACAGGGACTTTATGACGAAATGAAGGAACAAGGAGTAGAAATGCCGTGGGATAAATGGTTTTTAAATCTTGAACATGTGGGTAACGTAGGTGCGGCATCCATATACCTTATGCTAGAAGAACTGGTTTCTTCGGATAAACTAAAAAAGGGTGATAGAATATTGTTGCATGTTCCGGAAAGTGCTCGTTTTTCATACACTTACGCCTATCTAACTGTGTGCTAGCATGAATGTATTGAAAGAAACCATTACCGACAAAGAGTTTCTACAAAACCTTATTCCGCAAAAACCACCTTTTATTATGGTGGGCAAATTGCTTGAATATTCAGAAAAAAAAATTGTTTCCGGGCTTATTGTTCCAGAAGACAATCTGTTTGTTTTTGAAAACCGGTTTATGGCCCCGGGCCTTATTGAAAATATGGCACAGACCGTGGCATTGCACACCGGTTACAAATACTATTTGGCCCAGAAACCCGCTCCGACGGGATATATAGGCGCCATAAAAAAAGCTACCGTTAATGCCTTGCCATTTGTAGGCCAAGAACTGGAAACCACGGTAGAAATCCTTCATGACATCATGGGCATAACCATGGTATCCGCCACTGTAACCTGCGAAGGAATTATACTGGCTACAAGTGAAATGAAAACCGCACTGGCAAACTAATTTGGAAGCACGCGTAAACATAGACATCAAGAATTTCCTGCCCCATAGGGAACCTATGCTTATGGCAAGTGTAACGCCCTATCTTGATGAAACTTCGGTTGAAACGCATTTTAAAGTAGAAGAATCCTGTATTTTTGTCGCCAATGAATACCTATCCGAAACCGGACTTATTGAAAACGCGGCCCAAACCTGCGCCGCCATTGTTGGTCAAAGTTTTTTTGACGATGATGATAAAGACGGAAGTAAAAGTAAGGTCATTGGCTATATAAGTGCTGTAAAAAAAGTACATATTACCGCATTGCCTAAAGTGGGCGAAACCATTGTAACCAAAGGCAATCTCGTTTCCAGATATGATAATGAAGCTTTTAGCAGCTGCACCATAGCTTCTGAAACTTTCAGAAATGAAGAATTAATCGTAGCTTGTACTTTGAACTTTTTGATCCATGAGGTTTAAGAGGGAAAAATAGTGACAATCCCCCAAAATAACGACCAGTGAAAAAAGAAGAAGTACCACAGGACAAAGGCCTTTTAGATTCTGCCCAAACCAAAGAACTCACTTATGCCGTTGATGAAAATGGCGAGTACACTACAGAACTGAGTTCTGGATGGGACCCTAAAACTATTGCTCTTAGCAACGCCATAAAAGATATTGAAGAGCGCGTAGCCGCGGCTAAGAAACGGGTAGAAAACAATGAGACCAGCCCCATTGAATATTATATGGAGCTACACAAAATGGACCTCCCCATTCTATCTAGCTATGTTGGACTTTGGCAATGGCGCGTAAAGCGACATTTTAAACCAAAGGTTTTTCAAAAACTTAACCAAAAAACGCTTCAAAAATATGCTGATATTTTCGAAATCAGTATTGAAGAATTGAAACACATTTCTTAAACATCCGCATGCAAATAGAATTTACCCACAAACAATCGGCACACTGCGAAAACGGTGTGGTAAGTAACCTAATGCGCCACAACGGTTTTGAGGTAAGCGAACCCATGGTCTTTGGCATAGGTTCCGGCCTTTTGTTCTGTTATATTCCCTTTTTAAAAGTAAACCATGCTCCGGTAGTTACCTATAGGGCTATGCCAGGTTTTATTTTTAACCGGTTCGCCAAAAGAGTAGGTATCAAAATAAAACGGGAAAAATTCAGCAATCCGGAAGCGGCAAAATCACGCCTGGATGAAAATCTGTCCAAGAACAACCCCGTAGGCCTACAAGTGGGTGTTTACAACCTTATGTACTTTCCGGATGATTACCGCTTTCACTTTAACGCACATAACCTAGTGGTCTATGGCAAGGAAGAGGGCAACTACTTAATCAGTGACCCTGTTATGGAACAGGTTACCACCCTAACCGAAAAACAGCTTGAAAAAGTACGCTTTGCCAAAGGCGCATTCGCCCCCAAAGGCCATATCTATTACCCAACCTCATTTCCTGAAAAATTAGAGTTGAAAAGTGCGATTATAAAGGGTATTAAACAGACCTGTCGCGAAATGACCGCCCCTTTTCCTATTGTAGGAACAAACGGCATTAAGACCATTTCCAAGCTTATTCGTAAATGGCCCAAGAAAAAAGGTGCTAAAGTGGCTAATCATTATTTAGGCCAGATTGTACGTATGCAAGAAGAAATAGGCACAGGTGGCGGAGGTTTCCGTTATATCTATGCCGCTTTTCTACAGGAGGCAAGCCAAGTTCTAGACAACGAAAAACTAAACGAACTCTCAAAGGAAATGACCAAAATTGGAGATGACTGGCGAGACTTTGCATTGAATGCCTCACGTATCTACAAAAACCGTAGCCCCGAAAATGATGCCTACAACAAGGTGGCCGATGAACTTGAAGCTATTGCCAATAGCGAAGCGGAATTTTTCAAAAAACTTAAAAAGGCCATTTAATACCCTCTTTTTAACCTTATCGTCTTTAATAAGACAAACCGTGGTTTATCTTGTTAATTTCGATTAGTTTTGATGTCATGATCCAAATCAACCAGCTTTCTAAGATGTATAAAGGGGCCGACGATTTTTCCGTCCGTGATTTGGATTTAACCATAACCGAAGGTGAGATTTTTGGCCTCTTAGGTCCAAATGGAGCTGGGAAGACCACCCTTATATCAATGCTTAGCTCTCTACTAAAACCCACTTCAGGACACTTTACTATAGACGGGCTGAATTACAAAGACCATAAAAACAAACTAAAACAAATAATAGGCATTGTTCCTCAGGAATACGCTCTCTATCCGTCATTAACGGCCTATGAGAACCTCGTCTATTTTGGAAGCATGTACGGACTTAAAGGTCAGTCCTTAAAAGACGATATCCATGCCCATCTTGAGACCATGGGACTATCAAAATTCGCCCATAAAAAAATTAAAAGTTTTTCCGGAGGGATGAAACGCCGCATAAACCTAATATCCAGCATCTTACACAATCCAAAAGTTCTATTTTTAGATGAACCTACCGTTGGTGTGGACGTACAGTCTAAGAACGTTATTATGGCTTACCTAAAGGAATTGAACAGTGCGGGTACTACCATTATTTACACTTCACATCACTTGAACGAGGCCGAACAATTTTGCACCCGCGTAGGTATTATTGACCACGGCACACTGGTGTGCATTGGCACACCTAAAGAACTTATAGCCCAAGAAGAAAATGCAGCACATCTAGAAGAAGTATTCTTGGCCAAAACCGGTAAAGCTTTACGTGACCATGCATAAACTTTGGGCCTCTACATACAAAGAGTTTTTACTCATTACCCGAGATATTGGTGGGTTGGCCGTACTATTTCTTATGCCCTTGCTATTGGTCATTGTCATTACCACAATTCAGGACAATTCATTCAAAAGTATAAAAGAGACCAAACTACCTATTCTTTTGGTAGATATGGACAAAGGAAAAGTATCCGAAGATATTTTAAAAAGCCTGGCCGATTCCAAATTGTTTCAAGTAGATATGGCCGCTACGGATGAGGAAGCCAAACAACAAGTCTTAAAGGGCGATTATCAATTGGCTATTGTAATACCAAAAGACTTATCCTCTCAACTAGACATTAAAATTAACGAGAACGTAGATGGCATCTTAGCTAAGTTCAGTGATGGCGAAGAAAACATTCCCGAAGTAAAGTCCAAATTGGAACCCAAAGAGGTGAAACTGTATTTTGACCCTGCAACGCAGCAATCGTTCAAAAGTTCCGTGCGAAGTAATATTGATAAGATGATTTCTAAAATAGAAACCGAAACCATCTACAGAGCCTTTCAAGAGCAATTAACGGACGACCCCTCAGAAGCTATTTTTGAAACCGAAAAATTCATCACTTTTACGGAAATTGTACCTAGTAAGCACAAAGAAGCACTAATACCTAACTCTACACAACATAATATTCCTGCCTGGACCCTCTTTGCCATATTTTTTATAATTCTGCCATTGGCCATTAATATGGTGAAAGAAAAGAATCAGGGCACATTTGTACGATTACGAACCAACCCTGTTTCCTACGCTACCGTATTAGGCGGTAAAACTATTGTTTTCCTAGGTGTATCATTAGTTCAATTTGCTCTTATGTTAGCATTGGGAATTTTTCTTTTCCCTCTCATCGGTTTACCTAAACTAGATGTTTCCGGCAGATTGCCCCTATTGTTCGTAGTTGCTTTTTTTGCCGGTCTAGCGGCGGTTGGCCTTGGCCTCCTATTGGGTACCGTTGCCAAGACACAAGAACAATCCGCACCATTTGGAGCCACTTTCGTTGTGATTTTGGCCGCAATTGGCGGGGTTTGGGTTCCTGTTTTCGCCATGCCAAAATTCATGCAAGTACTCTCTAGCCTATCTCCAATGAATTGGGGGCTAAGTGCATTTTATGATGTATTTTTGCGCAACGCGACCTTTATTGAGATTATACCCGAAATATCCCTGTTACTCATATTTTTTGTGGTCACCACGCTCATCGCCATAATTTATAACGAAAGAAAAAATGCCGTCTAACACCAAAAAAGAAATTAGTTTCACGAGTGAAGTCCGTGTAAGGTTTGCAGAAACGGACCCTCTAGGTATTGTCTGGCACGGCAATTATATTCAGTATTTTGAAGATGGTCGCGAGGCCTTTGGTAGGCACCACGGTATTTCGTACCTAGACCAAAAAGACCATAACTTTTCAACCCCTATCGTAAAGTCTTCCTGTGAACATAAGCTTCCATTAAGCTATGGAGATGTTGCAACCATAAAAACAACTTATGTAGACTCTCAAGCGGCAAAGATGATTTTTAAATATGAAATCTATAATCCTAAAGGGGCTGTTGTTTGCACTGGAGAAACGGTTCAGGTTTTTGTTGAATTGGGGGGCGAATTATCCTTGGTAATCCCAAAGTTTTTTGCAGATTGGAAGAAAAAAGTTGGCCTTTTAGATGAATAACGTTTACTTGTCACATAACAACATTGTTTCCGCATATGGCTTTGATAGTGCTTCCGCGGTAGATAGTATTAAAAATGAGGTAACCGGACTTACATTGGTAGATGATTCCAAAGTTCTGCCAAATCCGTTTTACTCCTCTCTAATCCATCAGGAAAACCTAGAAAGCGAATTTCAAAAATTAGATTCTAAGGAAGCTCACACGAGACTTGAGCAAATACTTCTGGTTTCCTTGGCGGATACGCTTAAGAAATCGGGCATAGAACTTACGGAACGTGTAGGTTTGATCGTTTCCACCACAAAAGGAAATATAGATGTCTTGGATGCGGATAGTCCGTTTGACGAAAACCGGGCATATCTTGGTGAGCTAGGAAAAAAATTAGAAACTTTTTTCGGGTTTAAAAACGAAGCCATAGTGCTATCCAACGCTTGTGTGTCCGGAGTTTTAGCCTTGGCCGTAGCCAAAAGACTGATACACCAAGAACGCTATGACCACTTGTTTGTAGTTGCTGGGGATTTGGTAAGTAAATTTATTTTAACCGGCTTTAACTCGTTTCAAGCCTTAAGTGAATCTCCCTGCAGACCTTATTGCAAAACTCGCGCAGGTATTAATATAGGGGAGGTAGGCTGTAGCATACTTGTTACCAAGGACAAAGCCCTTCTTGTAGACGAATCTGTGCAAATTATTGGCGAGGCCTCCTGTAACGATGCCAACCACATCTCGGGCCCATCAAGAACGGGGGAAGGATTATACCGAAGTATTGTTTCTGCAATGAAACAAGCAAAAGTTGATGCAGACGCTATAGATTACATCTCGGCCCATGGTACGGCTACCATGTACAATGATGAAATGGAAGCCATTTCCTTCAACAGGGCCAACTTACAAAACACACCTTTAAACAGTTTAAAAGGTTATTTTGGACATACGCTTGGGGCTTCCGGACTATTGGAAACCATCATCGGGATGCACTCCTTACATACGAATACTCTTTTTGCTTCGCCGGGATTCCAAGAACTAGGTGTATCGCAACCATTAAATATTATTACCAAGACCACACCAAAAGAAAATCATATTTTCCTAAAGACCGCTTCCGGTTTTGGGGGTTGTAATACAGCGGCAATTTTTAAAAAAGTTAATTCATGAGCAGTCCTGAATATCACATAAAATCATACTGCCATATTAGAAACGGTAAAGTCTCAAAGAACGGAGAGATTCTCTTTTCCGATGATTCCGAAGAATTTCCAGCTTTTATAAAATCAGCATACAAACACTTTGAAACCGATTATTCAAAGTTTTTTAAAATGGACAACCTCAGCAAACTGGCATTTATGGGAGCCGAGGTACTTTTACGGGACACCAGCGAACAAAATACCGCCCTTGTCCTTTCAAACAAAGCCTCAAGTTTGGATACTGACCGTAAGCACCAAGCTGCCATCAGTAACGAATCCGGAGCATTTGCTAGTCCCGCTGTGTTTGTTTACACACTTCCGAATATCTGTATGGGTGAAATTAGCATTCGCCACAAACTGTATTCTGAAAATAGTTTCTTTATATTTGCCGAGTTTAACCCCTATTTATTGTCAGATTATGCCAATGATTTGCTGATATCAGGCAAAGCCAAAGAGGTTTTATGTGGCTGGGTTGATTATGACAAAGGAAAATATGATGCGTTTTTATACGTTATCGCTAAAAAAGGTGTGTTGCCCCATAATACAGGAGAACTTACCAAATTATACAGAACAAAATGAGCGAACTTAAACAAGAATTGAAGGAAAAAATCATCGAACAATTAAATTTGGAGGATGTTTCCGTTGACGAAATCGCAAACGACGACCCACTTTTTGGTGAAGGTCTTGGTCTTGATTCAATTGATGCGCTAGAGCTAATTGTAATGTTGGACAAAGATTACGGTATTAGATTGGCAGATCCAAAAGAGGGCCGTAAAATCTTTGAATCTATAGATACAATGGCCGCTTATATAGCTGCTAACCGAACCAACTAAAGGTTCTATCGTCTTTTAAGTTGCCAAGCACACGGTTGTACTACACGGTTAGCCGTATACAACTATAGCACTTAAGCCTAAGATTCGTATTTTTATTCCATATCTATTAATACATTCAAATTAATATGTGCAAGGGCATAGCAATTACTGGCATGGGCGCTATTTCTGCCATTGGAAACAATGTGCAAGAAAACTACGATGCGCTGGTTTCCGGTAAAATTGGTATTTCAAGAATTTCTAAAGTAGATACCGTTCATAAGAACGATATTATGGTCGGGGAGATTGAAATGACCAATGACCAATTAAAGCAAAAACTTGGTATTGGCAAAGAAATAGCGGTATCAAGAACTGCTCTTCTGGCTATGCTTGCTGCCGATGAAGCCCTAAACCAAGCTGGAATTACCGATATAAATGATTGCGAAACCGGACTTATTTCCGGGACCACCGTGGGTGGTATGGACCAATCCGAAAAGTATTATTTTGAATACCTTGAGAGCGATGAGCATTGGGGTCATATTAACGGACTCCACGCTGGGGATTCTACCCAAAAACTTGCAGACCATTTAGGGTTAACGGAAAGTTTTGTTTCCACCATAAGTACCGCTTGTTCCTCTGCTGCAAATGCTATTATGCTAGGCGCGCGTATGATAAAATCAGGACAGTTAGACCGTGTAGTGGTGGGTGGTACGGATAGCCTTTGTAAATTCACCATAAACGGATTTAAGACCTTGATGATTTTATCCGACACCTATAACACCCCCTTTGACAATGAAAGAAAAGGGTTGAATCTTGGTGAAGCCGCTGCCTATCTTGTTTTAGAATCCGACGAAATTGTAAAAAGGGACAATAAAAAAGTGTTGGGCTATGTAACGGGGTATGGCAATGCCAATGACGCCTTTCACCAAACTGCATCTTCCGAAAATGGGGATGGAGCGGTTCTTGCCATGGAAAAAGCATTAAAAGTTTCGGGTTTAAACCCTTCGGATATAGATTATGTGAACGCCCATGGTACCGCAACCCCTAACAACGACCTTTCCGAAGGTCGTGCATTGCTCCGTATGTTTGGAGACCAAGTACCGGAATTCAGCTCCACCAAAGCGTTTACAGGCCATACATTGGCGGTTGCCGGTGGCATAGAGGCCATATATTCTGTTCTGGCGTTGCAGAACAACATTATTTATCCCAACCTGAATTTCAAGACTCCCATGAAGGAGTTTAATTTGCTCCCGCAAACCACGGTAAAACAAAAGGAGTTACGTCATGTACTTTCAAATTCCTTTGGGTTTGGCGGCAACTGTTCTACTTTAATCTTTTCCAAAGAAGCCCGATGAAACCAGTATATATAAATAGCGTAGGTTCCGTTTCGGCACAGAAAACTTTTGACAACAGCGAGTTTCTTAACGAAATAACCGAGTATACGGACTCCGTGGTTCACGTAATAAACCCTAATTACAAAGAATACATTCCACCAGCAGCGGCGCGACGCATGGCCCGTGGTATTAAAATGAGTACCGTAAGCTCTAAAAACGCCCTTACCGAGGCGGGAATAGAAAATGTAGATGCCATTATTGTTGGTACCGGTCTAGGTTGCATTGGAGACTCGGAACGTTTCGTTAGCGACATCATAAAGAACGACGAACAATTTTTGACCCCTACCCGCTTTATTCAGTCTTCCCACAATACCGTAGCCGGGCAAATTGCACTAGGGTTGGGCTGTAAAGGACATAATTTCACTTTTGTACATTCGGCTGTTTCTTTTGAGTCTTCGCTTATAGATGCAAAAATGATGCTTCAGAACAATGAGGCCGATACGGTTTTAGTTGGAGGAGTAGATGAATTGGTTGAACATCACGTAACAACACACCGTCTGATCGGGCATATTAAAAAAGAACCTGTTGCCTCAAAAGACCTTTTACAATCTAATTCTGAAGGTATGGTCATGGGCGAAGGGTCTCACTTTTTTGTGCTCTCCAAGGAAAAATCAAACTCTTGCTATGCAGAATTACTTGCAGTAAAAACGTTCAATACACTTGCCAAAGAACAAGTAGAGTCAAAAATCATTGCTTTTCTTGAAAGCAACAAAATGACCGTTAAGGATATAGACGTGGTTATTCTTGGTAACAATGGTGATGCTAATTATGACCATTATTACGAGCAACTTAGCAACTCCCTTTTAACAAACACACCGCAAGCTTATTACAAGCATCTTTCAGGAGAATATGATACCGCAACGGGGTTTGCCTTTTGGTTGGCCAATAAAATTTTAAAGACCCAGACCGTTCCGGACAGTGTTCAACTAAATTCTATTAAGCCTGCTAAACTACAGACCATCTTGGTGTACAACCAATACCGAGGAGAAAACCATAGCCTCACCTTAATCCAAAAATGCTAAAGTGGAATAGGGTAAATACCGCCGCCATTGCTCTTTTGTTTCTACTGGGAACACTTTATTTTTTTGGTCATGCGCCTTGGCATACTATTCTTTTATTACTGTTCGTTTGGTTCGCCATAACCGTATTCGGCTCTTTTTTTATCCAATGGAACTACCATTTACACGCCTTACACTCCAACAAAGCCCTTCACAACCATTGGGTTTCTATAACTTTTGATGACGGACCCAACAGGGAATTCACCCCAAAAGTTCTTGATTTACTTGAAAAATATAATGCTAAAGCAACTTTTTTCTGCATAGGCGAACAGATTGAAAAACACCCGGAAATCCTAAAAAAAATTATTGCCCAAGGGCATACTATTGGCAACCATACCTACTCGCATGCCAATACCTTCGGTTTTTTTCCGTTGGATAAAGTAATGAACGAACTTACTAGGACAAAAAAAGCAGTGCACACATTAACCGGAAAAGAGATGACACTCTACCGCCCAGCTTTTGGGGTAACCAATCCACAGATTGCAAAAGCCGTTAATCAACTAAACATAAAGGCTATTGGATGGAACGTACGTTCGCTGGACACCACATCTAGGTCCGAAAAAACTATATTAGAACGCATTACGAAAAAGGTTTCAAAAGGTGATATTATACTGCTTCACGACACTAGCGAAAAAACAATACGTGTTTTGGAACAGTTATTGTTATTTTTGCGAGAGAAAAATCTGAGTTCGGTCACTGTTGACCGTTTACTAGAAATCGAAGCGTATGCATAAGATACTTTTTCTTTTATTTTTTATATCCTTATCCGCTGTGGCTCAAAAAGAAATGACCCCGGTGGAAGCTACGGCTTTAAAGGTCAAGGTAAAGACCAGGGCAAACGCTACTACTACGGTATTGAGCAATTTTACGCAATACAAGCATTTAGATTTCCTTTCGGATGATATCGTCTCCCAGGGCAAGTTGGCTTTTAAAGTGCCCAATTTGGTAAAGTGGGAATACACCAAGCCTTTTGCCTATTCCGTTCTCTTCAAAAATGAAACACTGTTCATTAACGATGACGGTAATAAAAGTAATATGGATGTGGGCTCCAACAAGATATTCAAACAATTGAACCAACTTATTACCGCCAGTATTCGCGGGGATATGTTCAATGATGATGAATTCAACATAAAATATTTTAAAATAAACGATTCTAGCTTAGTTTACTTCATACCTAAAGATGAGCAGTTCTCCAAGTTTATAAAGGCTTTTCACCTTTCGTTTAACGCCCAAGGCGATGTTACCGAGGTAAAGATGATTGAACCTTCCGACGATTATACGCACATTAAATTTTCAGATCGCGTCGTGAACAAAAACGTGTCCGATGCGGTTTTTACTCAGTAGTTTTTGCCTCTTTCTTCTAGTAAGCTGTGCTTCTTATCCCTCTCAAAAAGGATTTGAGCCTGCTAACGATTTTCAGGAAAAAACTACGAACCCTTATTTTTCCAACACCCAAAAAGACTATGTTTACAAGGCTAAAATAGATGCTTTCAACAAATCCTTTGGTGGCCTGTTCATTGTGAAAAAGCTAGGTGAGAGACACCACCGCATTGCATTTACCACAGAAATAGGGAATACCATTTTTGATTTCACTTTTAAAGGGAATGATTTTAAGGTAAATCGGGTTCTAAAGGAATTGGATAAGAAAGTACTCCTTAATATATTAAAAAGGGATTTTAAAGCCTTGATACAAGAGAAATCCAGGGTAAAGAATAGTTTTAAACTAGCTCAGGATACGGTCTTACAAACGGACATCCTCTCTAAAAAACATTATTTTTATTACAACAATGGGCAACTACATAAAATTGCCCGCGTAGACCGAAACAAAGAAAAAGTAGAATTCAAATTCACCCGTATAGAAGAGCAATTTGCAAAAGAAATTGAAATAGCCCACCATAATTTTAAACTTCATATTGCATTAAAAGCGTTGAAATGAAAACAATACAACTACTCTTTGCCCTAATGGTTCTGGGCTTGTCGGGAACGGCAGTCGCGCAGACCCGCCCAGGAATAAAATTAGGATTGAACAACTCCAACATTAGCAACACCACCCTAGACACAAAATCCGGAATTTATGTAGGAGCATTTGTAGACATTCCATTTTCTGACTATTACTCCCTACAACCAGAACTATTGTATTCCAATCAAGGTGGAAAATCCAACTCCGACCAATATGGAGACGTTAACATCAATTACATCTCCATTGGGTTACCCAATAAATTCTTTGTGAGCCCCAATAGTGGCATTCATTTTATAGTTGGCCTAGGTGTGGATATTAACTTTGAAAACAATTTTGTTAATTTGACCAACTTTAACGGTGATGACGAAATTTCACCTGTAGACGTCTCCGTTTTTGGAGGAATAGGTTATGAGTTCGATTTTGGATTGATTCTTGAAGCACGCTACAAACAGGGTACTATAAGCGTTGATTTCTTTGGGGAAGATGACCTGTACGAAGAAGCGGGAAGTAACCTTAACGGTGTATTCCAGATAGGTGCCGCATATAAATTTAAACTATAAACACATGTTGATCGAAGGTTTATACACCGTAGAAAATTTTAAACAAGAAGACCAAACGGTGCAGGCTACGGTTAAACTGAACGCCGCACATGAGGTCTTTAAAGGCCATTTTCCAGGAAACCCTGTAATGCCAGGAGTTTGCATGATTCAGATTATCAAGGAGCTGACCGAACAGGCCACTGGGAAAAGATTATTTCTCTCTGTTGCGTCAAACATTAAGTTTATGGCGATCATCAATCCCGAAAAAAATGATGTTATTGAGCTTACATTAACCATTGCCGAGGATGATGAAACGGTAAAAGTTAAAAACACCACTTCCTTTGAAGAAACATTGGCACTAAAGCTTAGTGCTACTTTTAATGTTCTAACCTAGACATTATGAATTTAAAGCTCGTTTTTCTGTTTATAGTATCCGCTTTATCTATGGCACGCCCAGTAGACTTGCCAAAAGTTAGAACGGCTTATATTGAGGCAGCGGATAGTGAAGCGGCCACAAAAACCCTTCATGAAGAACTAATGTCCGTCTCCAAGACAGATGACAAAACGCTCGTAGCTTATAAGGGAGCGGTCACCACTATGATGGCCAAGTACGCCAAAGGAATAAAAGAAAAGAAGAATTACTTTAAGGAAGGAGCGGAGCTTTTGGAATATGCTCTGGAGGCAAAGCCTAAAAGTGTAGAAATACGGTGCATTCGTTTAAGCGTACAAGAGAATGTACCCAAGATTACGGGCTACACTAAAAACATTGAAGAAGACAAGCAATTTATATTGGATAATTTTAACTCCGTTTCCAATAAAAACAGCAAGGATTTCGTTAAAGGATATATCTCCAAATCCGAGATTTTTAGCGAATCGGAAAGACAATTGCTACAAGATTCGTAATACGTATCTTTGTAGAAAATTCAGAACCGGTCTGCTGAACCCTTTGAAAAAAATTGCTCGTGTCAACCCCTACCCCAACACTCCAAAATACTATGCAGCAACTTAATTGCTGCGTATTGGTACCCACATACAATAACGGTGGAACCTTAAGACGGGTAATTGATGGTATTTTAGAACGCACCCACTCCATTATCATCGTTAATGACGGCGCAACTGACGATACACCGGAAATTTTAAAGGAGTACCCTACCCTTGAACAAATTCATTTACCGGAAAACAAAGGCAAAGGAAACGCGCTTCAAGTGGGTTTCAAAGCCGCAATTACCCAAGGATATGATTATGCAATAACCATAGATTCGGACGGTCAGCATTTTCCTGAAGACCTATCTGTTTTCTTAGATGAACTGCAAAAAGAGGAAACACCCAATGTATTGTACATTGGTTCACGAAACATGCAGCAAGAAGACGTGCCGGGCAAAAGTAGTTTTGGTAATAAATTTTCCAATTTTTGGTTTTGGTTCGAAACTGGCACCAAACTTCAGGATACCCAATGTGGTTACCGCCTATACCCTTTAAAACAGCTGAAGGATTTAAAGTTTTACACCCCGAAATTTGAATTTGAAATTGAAGTTATCGTTCGGTTGGCATGGGACGGAACATTGGTTAAAAATGTTCCCGTTCGTATCCTGTACGATGAAACGGAAAGGGTGTCCCACTTTAGGACCGTACCAGATTTTACACGTATAAGCATCCTAAACACTTGGTTGGTAATTGTAGCCATTTTATACATCAAACCCCGAAATTTCCTTCGGAAAATAAAAAAAAAAGGATTTAAAAAATTCCTTTTAGAAGACCTGCTGCGTAGTGACGACCCTCCAAAGACCAAGGCGCTTTCCATAGCCTTGGGCGTATTTTTGGGCATCGCTCCGTTTTGGGGTTTTCAGACCATTCTCGTTTTTGCTTTGGCAGCGCTATTTGGCCTGAACAAAGCAATTACCTTTGCATTTTCTAACGTTAGTCTTCCTCCTTTAATCCCTTTTATTATCTATTTTAGTGTAAAAATAGGCGTATTGATTACCGGCGAAGAGGTTTCTTTTTCAATAGAGAACATGACCGAAAACTTTGGAATGCTTCAAAATTTGAAAACCTATTTAATCGGCAGTTTTGCCTTGGCTATCCTATCTGCCCTATTTTTTGGAATTGTAGGTTACTTTACAATTCTATTCTTGGGAAAGAAAAAAATGGTGGTAGACAATGGGTAATTTCTTCTTTAAAGCATATAAGTTCATTGCCCGCAAACGGCTCTTTTCCACTGCGGTACTCTTATTGGTTCTAATTGGGCTCTCCCTTATTGTATCCAAAATTCAATTTGAAGATGATATTACCTCTCTTATTCCCGCCAATGAAGAAGCCCAGCGGGTACAAAAAGTTTTAAAGTCCATAACATTTACGGACAAGATTATCATCAACATACAAAAAGAAGAAAAAGGTACCGTAGACGACCTTACCAAATATGCGAAGGCCATTTTGGACAGTTTGGAAAAGAACCAAGCTAACTTTATAAAAGGCGTACAAGGCCGGGTAAATTCCGATGATGTTCCCAAAACACTGGATTTGGTCTACAATAACCTCCCTCTCTTTTTAGAAACTGAAGACTACCCGAGCATTTCAAATAAGATTGAGCCCGATAGTATTGCCACAGTAACCGCCGAAAATTACCGTACCCTGATTTCACCATCCGGTATTGTAGCCAAAAAAACCATCATCAAAGATCCTTTGCGGCTATCTTTTATTGCCCTCAAAAGGCTCCAAGAACTAGGCGTTGGAGACGATTTTAAATTAAAGAACGGGTTTCTTCTGGATAAAGAGGAAAAAAATATCCTGCTTTTCCTCACCCCTGCTTTTGGTTCCAACGAGACGGATAAAAATCTACCTTTTTCAAACGCACTCTATGATTTGCAAGAGCAGTTGAATAAGGCATACGCTACAAAAGTACACAGTGAATATTACGGTGCGGCCCTTGTTGCCGTGGCCAATGCCAAACAGATTCGTAGCGATATTCAATTTACGGTAAGCATTGCCATGACCTTGCTCATTATAATTTTAATGTTGTTCTACCGTAAGTTGGCATTACCCTTTATCCTATTTTTACCTACGCTTATTGGCGCCCTATTATCCATTGCCTTTCTCTGTATACTACGTGAGAAAATTTCGGCCATATCCTTGGGTATAGGCTCGGTGCTACTGGGAGTCACTTTAGATTATGCGTTGCATATCCTTACCCACATCCGTAACGGGAATGGTGCGGAAAGTCTTTACAAAGAGGTGGCACCTTCTATCCTTATGAGCAGCCTTACAACCGCTTCCGCATTTCTATGCCTTCTCTTCTTAGAGTCGCAAGCTTTGCAGGACCTTGGTATTTTTGCAGCGGTAAGTGTGCTTGGCGCTTCCGTTTTTGCCCTGTTGTTCATTCCCCAGGTTTACTCTGCCAGTAAAGCGGTAAGTTCAAGAAAGACCATTTTAGACCGTGTGGCGGCTTTCGATTTTCACCAATCCAAATGGGCCATTATTATACTGGTATTATTTTCGGTCATTAGTATTTTCACTTATAACAAAGTTGTTTTTAACAAGGACATTGCCAAGCTAAACTATGAAACCGAAGTACTTAGCGATGCTAGAAAACGATTGGAAATTTTAACTGACATCAGTTCAAAATCTATCTACATTTCTACTTACGGCAATGATACCCAAACGGTCTTAGCGCAAAACGACTCGCTTTACGACGCACTTAAAACCCTAGAAAAAAATAAGTCCATATTGAGTTTTAGTTCTGTTGGCGGACTCATTCGTTCCAAGAAAACACAGGAAGAAAAAATTAGGGTATGGAAACAATTTTGGAGTCCGGACAAAATAAACACCACTAAAGAAAATCTAATTGAGAACAGTGCCCAGTTTGGGTTCAAACCCACTACATTCTCCAAATTCTATGATTTATTACATTCGGATTTTAAGCCGATGGAGGTAACCGATTTTGAACCCATAAAATCTTTTTCTCTAGACGATTACATTGTTCATGATGATAACGGCACCACCATTACCTCGTTAGTAAAGGTAGATGATGACCATATTGGTGCGCTGCGCAAACAGTTCGAAAATTTACCCAACACACTTCTCATAGATCGCCAACAAGTAAACGAGACATTTTTGGGCAACCTTAAAAACGATTTTAACAGCCTAATCGGGTACTCACTTATTGTAGTGCTGCTTATCCTTTTGCTATTTTACCGCAGCCTATCGCTAACCGTAGTAACGAGTATTCCTATTTTTCTCACTTGGTTTTTAACCGTGGGTATAATGGGGCTTTTTCACATTGAATTCAATATTTTTAATATCATCATCTGTAGCTTTATTTTTGGGCTTGGGGTTGATTATAGCATATTTATCACTAACGGTTTACTCACGGAATATAGGACAGGTGAAACCGTATTGCATACCCATAAGACCTCTATTTTACTTTCGGTGATTACTACAATTGCAGGGGTGGGGGTTTTAATTTTTGCGAAACATCCTGTTCTCTATACAATTTCAACGGTATCATTAATAGGCATTCTATCTGCGGCATTCGTGGCCTTTACCGTGCAGCCCTTATTGTTTAGGTTATTTATTGGCAGTGTGGATAAACGCCCAATTTCGGTACGGTACTTTATACATTCAGTGTTATCGTTCGGGTATTTTGGAACAGGCGGATTTTTATACTCCATATACGGATGGTTAAAACTTAAACTATCACCGGAAAGCCGTACGAAACAAAACCGGGGCTTTCATAGAGCAGTTTCTAAATTAATGGGTTCCGTACTGTACACCAACCCTCTTGTATCCAAGGAAATAAGAAATCCGCTTAACGAAACTTTTGAAAAATCCGTAATGATTATTGCCAACCATACCAGCTTTTTGGATATCCTGGCCATTGGCATGCTGCATCCAAAGATTATATTCATGGTTAATGATTGGGTCTATAATTCTCCCGTTTTTGGTAGTGCGGCAAAACTGGCGGGAGCTTACCCCGTTTCTGGGGGCATAGAAAATGGTGAGGCTTTTTTAAAGGAAAAAGTGGCCCAAGGGTTTAGTATTATTGCTTTTCCGGAGGGCACTAGATCTTCCACCAATAAAATAAAGCGATTTCACAAAGGAGCTTTCTATTTGGCACAACAATTTGAGTTGGACATTCTTCCGGTGCTCATTCACGGAAATTCCGAAGTATTGCCCAAGGGCAGTTTTATTATCCGAGATGGTAGCATAACCATTGAGCTGCTACCAAGAATCAAGGCACATGACACCCAATACGGAAAAAACTATAGTGAGCGCGCCAAGCAGATGGGTGCCTATTTTAGAAGCGAATTCAGAAGGCTTAGAAACGAAATTGAAAATGAAGATTACTGGAAGAAAACGCTGCTGGAAAATTACAGATATAAGGGTGACCAAATATATAAAGCGGTTGAACAAGATTTAGAAAACCATAAAGAGACTTACTACTCCCTTCTGAAAAAAATTGACTTAAAAAGTAGAATCGTACATCTGTCACAGGATTTTGGTCAGTTAGATATGCTCCTTGCCCTAGATTCCATAGACAGAAAAATAACGGTACACCTTAAGGATCAAGAAGCCACTTCTTTGCTCCAACATAATTTCTTAACCCGACACTACAGCAAAATTAATATTGCCCAAAGTCCGGAAGAAGCGCTTACCACAATTGCCGATGTGCTTATTCTAGACGTTCAATTAGAAATGGAGCAGCTTGCGGAACATCTAAACAACAATTTCAATACATTGATTCTTTTAAAAAATGCACGGGAAATTGAAGTGGAGCCACTAGAAACGTTAGGTTTCATTACTAGCGAACAAAATGATAACTTTAGGCTACTAAAAAAGACAAAGGGTCAATGAAAGAACATTATGACGTTGTGATAGTTGGTAGTGGCATGGGCGGTCTCGTTTCTGCTATTATTATGGCACGCGAAGGCAAAAGTGTCTGTGTTCTGGAAAAGAACAACCAATACGGAGGCAACCTACAGACCTTTGTTCGCGACAGGGCCATTTTTGATACTGGCGTTCATTATTTAGGAGGACTTGAAAAAGGCCAGAACCTTTACCGTTACTTTGAGTATCTTGATATTTTGGACGGCTTAACCCTTACAAGACTAGATGAAGACGGCTTTGACCTGATTACTTTTGATGGTGACGAAAAGGAATATCCGCATGCCCAGGGTTACAAAAATTTTGAAGACAAGCTCGTTAAGGAATTTCCGGAGGAAAAAGAAGCAATTAGTACCTATTGCAAAAAACTTCAGGAAACCTGCAGCCGTTTTCCGCTTTACAATCTAAGACTTGGTAAACCCTATCATGAGGACACTGAGCTTTTTACCTTACCGGCCAAAAAATATATAGACTCGGTTACGGAAAACGAAAAGTTACGTGCCGTACTTGCCGGCTCAAATTTATTGTATGCAGGTGAGGAAGGAAAAACGCCGTTCTATGTGCATGCCCTATCCATTAATTCATACATTCAAAGTTCCTATAGATGTGCAGATGGCGGCAGCCAAATAACCAAATTGCTCATCAAGCGTTTAAAGGAAAGCGGAGGCGAAACCTATAAACATAGTGAGGTTACCCGGTTTAATGTTGAAAACAAGCAAATAGTATCGGTCACTACAAAAAACGGTGCTGTTATAAAAGGAGACCTTTTCATATCCAATATAGAGCCCAAACTTACCATTAAGATGGTAGGGCAAGAACATTTTAGAAAGTCGTACGCCAACCGCATCCAGAGTATAGACAGCACTATTTCGGCCTTTAGCATTCACATTGTACTAAAGCCCAAAACGTTTAAATACCTGAACCATAATTACTATCACTTTAAAAATTATGAATCGGTCTGGAACTCGCATCGCTATAGTCAAGAATCCTGGCCCGAAGCTTATATGGTCTCTATGGGCACCCGTAAGAACCAAGATGAGTGGGCGGATCAATTGACCGCCATAACCTATATGCGCTATGAAGAACTAGAGCCTTGGTCCGGAACTTTTAATACGGTAGCACAAAAAAATAGTAGGGGCGAGACGTACGAAGAATTCAAACAGACCAAGATAGATGCGTTTTTAAACGCCCTTGAGCAAAAATTTCCGAACATACGGCAAAGCATACAATCAATTCATACATCTACACCATTGTCCTACAGGGATTATATTGGTTGCAATGAGGGTTCTATGTACGGTTACGCCAAAGATTTCAACAATCCGCTAAAGACCTTTATCTCCCCAAAAACCAAAATAAAAAATCTATTTTTTACCGGACAGAGCATTAATATGCACGGTATTTTAGGCGTGACCATTAGTAGCGTAGTTACCTGTTCCGAAATTCTAGGTAGCGAATATTTGCTTGAAAAAATAACCAAAGGGCACACAAAGACCAACGAAAAAATAGATGCATAATGGGACAGTTTAAAACAACTCCGGTAGAACGCGTAGAAAACATCTCAAAAGCGGACTTCATTGAAAACTACTACAAGCCACAAAAGCCGGTTTTAATTACCGGGCTTACCAAAGATTGGCCTGCCTATACCAAATGGAAGTTAGATTATATTCAAGAGCGTGCCGGAGACCAAATTGTGCCCTTGTACAACAATGAACCGGCAAAGGATAAAGAAAGTGTTTATGCGCCCAAAAAGGAAATGAAGTTAAGCGAGTACATTGAAATCCTAAAAACCGAACCCACGGATCTACGGATTTTCTTTTACAACATCCTAAAGGAAATGCCCGAATTGCTCAAAGACTTTGAATACCCGGATATTGGCCTTAAATTCTTTAAAAAATTACCGGCACTCTTCTTTGGTGGTGGCAAGTCTAAAGTATTTATGCATTATGATATTGATTTACCGGACAGTATGCATTTTCATTTTGACGGGGACAAAGTGGTAAACCTCTTCTCTCCCGAACAAACAAAATACCTGTACAAAGTGCCTTTTTCCATTCATAATATTGAAGATATAGACATGGATCATCCGGATTTTGAGAAATACCCGGCCTTACAGTATGCCCAATGTATTCGTGCCGAAATGAAACACGGAGATGCCCTCTATATGCCCAGTGGCTATTGGCATAGCATACGCTATTTAAACGGTGGTTTTTCTATGACGCTACGTGCCTTACCTAGGCACCCGGGGCGTTTTGCCAACATGCTCTACAATGTTATGATTATGCGCCACATAGATAACATAACCCGCAAATACCGCGGACAAAAATGGTTGGATTATAAAGACCGATGGGCAAAAAAACGGACAGAAAAAAACTTGAAAACCATAAAAAATAGTTGAGGCGGCGTACTTTTACCTCTTAAGTGTTCCTATTAGCTTTTACCGATTGATGTAATGCCGAAAAAAATAGCACCCAAAATATACGTTCTTCTGGTCCTGGGCCTTCTTTTGGGGTCCTGCGGTGTTTCTAAATCACTAAAAGACTTGCCCAACATAAGCCAATACGAAGCAAATGTAACGGAACGGCAGCAACTTACAGATTCAACATATCTACTGGGTACTAATTTTTTGACCAAGAACCAACAGGGGCTTTATGAACTTTATGTCTCCGGAAATCCTTATGAACTGGGGCTTAAAACAGGAAATCTTACCCAAGAGCTTTTTCAGGAACAGGAACGTGTGTTCATTGAAAAAATAGACGACCTCGTACCCAAAAAAGGAAAACAGAAACTGCTCCGGAAATTCTTGGCTTGGTTCAACCGAAAAATGTACAAGCATGTAGATGAGCAGTACAAGGCAGAAATTTATGGCATTTCTCAATATGCCTCCAAAGACTATGACCGTATAGCGGCACCATACCCACGCGTCATGTACTTTCATGGAGCGCATGACATTGGCCATGCCCTGCAAGACCTTGCATTGGTAGGTTGTTCCTCCTTTGCTGCTTGGGGAGACCATACTGCGGACGGCAAACTTTTAATAGGCAGGAACTTTGATTTTTATGCGGGAGATGATTTTGCCAAGAACAAAATCATTGCTTTTGTAGCCCCGGATGAAGGCCACAAATTCATGTCCGTTACCTGGGCAGGTATGGTGGGCGTAGTCTCTGGCATGAACGACCAAGGACTAACGGTAACCATCAATGCCGGAAAATCTAAATTCCCCCTAGTGGCCAAGACTCCCATTTCATTGGTAACACGGGAAATTCTACAATATGCCTCAACTATTGAGGAAGCGATAGCCATTGCACGAAAGCGCGAAGTCTTTGTTTCCGAATCTATTTTTGTGGGAAGTGCCAAAGATAAAAAAGCCGCTCTTATTGAGGTTTCGCCGCATAACTTTGGAGTTTACGAAGTAGAAAACGGGAACCAACTGGTTTGCTCCAATCACTTTCAAAGTGAGGCATACGCCGATGATAAAAAGAACCGTAAACACATATTTGAAAGCCATTCCCAATACCGTTATGAGCGAATGGAAGAACTTTTGGACGAAGCTCCCAAAGTTACCCCGGAGCTCGCGGTAGACATCCTAAGGAACAAAAACGGACTGGATAACAAACGTATCGGGTACGGGAATGAAAAGGCGCTCAACCAAATGTTGGCGCACCACGGTATTGTATTTCAACCGGAAGACCTTGTGGTTTGGGTTTCCAGCAACCCGTATCAATTGGGAGAATTTGTGGCTTATGACCTAAACGAGGTCTTTAAAAATGCCGACCAAAACTCTGGGGCCAAACCTATTTCTTTATCGGATAAAAATATAGCTCCAGACCCTTTTCTGCGTACTTTGGCCTATCGTCATTATGAGCGCTATAGAGATTTAAACCGAGAAATAACCGCTGCTATTGCTTCCGAAGAGAAAATTGAACCTGCAGTCCTGTCCGAATTTGTAGCCATAAATCCCGACTTTTGGGAGGTACATTTTCTTGTGGGACAGTACCACTATGAAGAAAAGAACTATCAAGAAGCGCTCAAAGCTTTTGAGACGGCACGCTCCAAAGAGATAACCACAGTACCCGATACGGAAGTCCTAGACAAGTACATTAAAAAAACCAAAAGGAAGCTCAAATAATGATTCCAGAAATAGAAAAAGCATCCATCCCGGAAATCAAGGCGTTTCAAGAAGAAAAGCTAAAAGAACTCGTAGGTTACGTAAGCGAGAAGTCGCCTTACTACAGACGTCTTTTTCGTCAATATAAAATACATCCAACGGACATTAATACACTTGAGGACTTGGCCAGACTGCCTGTAACCACCAAGGAGCAATTACAGCAACATAACAATGATTTTCTTTGCGTGCCCAAATCGCAGATTATAGATTTTGTGACCACATCGGGCACTTTGGGCGACCCTGTAATTTTAGGCCAGACCGATAAGGATTTAGACCGCTTGGCGCATAACGAAGCCATTTCTTTGTCCTGTTCGGGAGTGGGTGAAGATGATATTATACAAATGACCACTACTATGGACCGCCGTTTTATGGCCGGTCTTGCCTATTTTCTAGGAGTGAGAAAATTGGGAGCAGGTATTATTCGTGTGGGTGCGGGTATTCCGGAATTGCAATGGGACACCATCCTGAAATTCCAACCAACCTATCTAATTGTGGTGCCTTCGTTTTTGTTGAAATTGATTCAATATGCCGAAAATCATGGGATAGATATTAACGCTTCTGGTGTAAAAGGTGCCATTTGCATTGGCGAATCTTTGCGAAACCAAGATTTTTCATTGAACGTCCTTGCCCAAAAAATTAAGGAAAAATGGAATATTGAACTGTATTCCACCTACGCTTCCACTGAAATGAGCACCGCCTTTGCCGAATGCTCGGAGCAGCAAGGAGGGCATCATCATCCCGAGCTTATCATTGCGGAAATTTTAGATGAGAACGACCAGCCCGTTGCCCATGGGAAAGAAGGAGAGCTCACCATTACCACTTTGGGTGTAGAAGCCATGCCTTTACTTCGTTTTAAGACCGGAGATATTGTGGTTGCGCATACCTCACCCTGTGCTTGTGGCAGGAACACCATGCGTTTAGGACCTGTGGTTGGCCGAAAAAAACAAATGATAAAGTACAAGGGCACTACCCTCTACCCGCCTGCAATGGACAATCTTTTGAACGATTTTGAGGAAGTGGACGGTTACGTGTTCGAGATATATCATAATGATATTGGTACGGATGAAATCCTGATAAAGATAGCTTCTTCCTCGGCAGACCATAAATTGATGCAGGCCATTAAGGACCATTTTAGGTCCAAGTTGCGGGTTTCCCCAAATATTGAAATCTGTCCTAACGAGGAAATCCAGAAACTACGGATGTCCAAACTGGGTAGGAAACCTATTAGCGTGATTGATAAGAGGCAGTAGCACCTGGCTTCGTCTGCGCTCAGCCATACGGTGCTAATAAACAAAAGCTATTTTCAGGCTGTACTCAGCCATACTGTGCTGCTGACATTGCGAATCTCGCCCTACTCTGGTTTATACTTTGAATGCGAGTAATTCCGGCATTCAGAAAGAATTTGAAGCGTTTTGAACTTACCGTTCATTAATGCTATTTTCTTAGCACGAGACCAGCCTTTTAACTGTTTCTCAATCTGAAGCGCTTGATATGCTTTTGTGAATTGTAAGTGATATAGTAACCTCACCGATAGTCTTTTATTCGTATAGGCATTCTCGTAAAATCCCGTTTGGTGTTCTTCTAACCTTCTCTCAACGTTATTGGTGAAACCTACATAGAAACTTTTATCGGCACATTCTAAGATGTAAACATAGTATGGTCCCATAAAATTTGCTTTTTGCATGTTCATGTAAAATGCATGGCTGAGCACAGCCGAAGTCAGCATTTTACTTCCCGATCAGGTACAAGCCCATTTGAATTTTCCAGTAGGGCATTTTCTCCTCAAAATATTCAAAGAACACTTTTAGGCCTTCGGGCTGATCAAGTTTGGACTGTGCTTTTTTAATGCTTGTGATTTCGTCTTTGGAAATAAACCGACTCAAATCTACATCTGCGCCTTCGGCATGTGCTTTTTGTAGGTGATTGTAAACGCTACCTTCCTGAATACCGCGTTGCATTGCTATTTCTTCCACCGAAAAACCATCTTTCAACATTTGAAACGAAAGCTGATGACTGGGATTCTTTTTCTTCTTCTTTACCGGTTGATTGAACGCCTTTATTTCCTTTAAAAATGGAGCGGCATACTTTTCCAATTTGGCCTGACCTACACCTGAAACTTCCATAAATTCCGTTTCGTTCTTAGGCAGCCTCTGTTCCATATCCTTTAAACTGGCATCGCTAAAAACTACGTAAGCCGGAACATTTTGCTCAGCTGCAATTTGTTGGCGCAACACCCGTAGCCGCTCGAACAATCCGGTTGCGGCCGTTTTGCTCTTGCTGGTTTTCTTGGCTTGCGATTTTTCTTTTTTCTCCAGAATAGCCAGCTGAATTTCCTTTCCCTCATATAGTACCTCTTTGGCGAGGGGCGTAAGAGAAAGACGGCCACCTTCCCTAAAATTAATGGAAAGCACCCCTTGATTCAGCAATTGAATGATATACTGTTGTAAATCTTGCCAAGACACATCCTTGACGGCGCCATAGGTTTTGATATGTTGATACCCTTTCTCGACCACTTGGGCGTTCTGTGCCCCACGAAGCACATCAACCAACATGCCCATGGCTTCCTTTTCCTTTAAACGCGCCACTCCGGAACAGATTTTTTGGGTGAGGACGGTAGCATCAAAATATTGGGGCGGACGGTTACAGATGTCGCAATTGCCACAATTCTGGGTCATGTGCTCCCCAAAATAATTGAGCAGGGCAATCCGGCGGCAGCTTAATGCTTCGGCAAATTGCTGCATCCGCTCCAACTTGGCGTATTCCACATCTGCATTTTCGCTATTGGCGATAAACCTGCGAAGCTGGGCCACATCGGCAAAACTATAAAAAAGTAAAGCGTGGGCAGGTAGGCTATCCCTACCGCCACGGCCAATTTCCTGATAATAGCCCTCTACGTTCTTGGGCAGGTTGTAATGGATCACCCAACGCACGTTACTTTTATCTATACCCATACCAAAGGCAATCGTGGCCACGATTATGGGCACGCGATCGGTAATAAAATCTTCTTGTACCTTGCTCCGCTCTTCTGCGGGAAGTCCGGCATGGTAGGATTTGGCATTGAAACCGGATGCCAATAGCTTATCTGCAATGGTCTGCGTACTTTTTCGGCTAAGGCAATAGATGATTCCGCTTTCATTGGGCCGTTCTGCCAAAAACTCCAAAATCTGACCGATACGGTCTTGCGCCGGACGTACTTCCAATGAAATATTAGGACGATTGAAAGAGGCCAAATGCCGCAACGCATGTGGAATACGCAACTGATCCAGGATATCGTCCTGAGTGGTTTTATCCGCAGTGGCCGTTAACGCAATTATAGGAACCTCTGGAAACCGCTGTTTTAAACCGCCCAATTGGGTATAGGCAGGCCTAAAATCATGCCCCCATGAAGAAATACAATGCGCTTCGTCTATGGCAAAGAGACTAATGGTTATTTCCGAAAGAATGTGTTGCAAGAGCCCCAAACTCTCCGGTGCCACGTATAATAATTTGAGCTCGCCCTTATACAATTGGGTTTCTACCGCTTCTCTTTTTTCCGCTTCCAGAGAACTATTAAAATAGGCCGCGGAAATACCATTTCCCGTTAAGGCATCTACCTGATCTTTCATTAAAGCGATCAGCGGAGAAATAACAATAGCGGTACCGTTCATGGCCAAGGCCGGAAGTTGAAAGCAAAGCGATTTTCCGCCACCCGTTGGCATAATGGCCAAAACGTCTTTTTGGGCGAGCACATCGCTAATGATGTTCCATTGGTTGGGCCGAAACGAATCGTAACCAAAATTTGTTTTTAAAAGAGGAAGTAGTTCTTGTTCTGTAGTAAGCGCCATGAATAGTATTGAAATTCTTGCCCGCAAAGGGCCGTTGCCATAAACCGAGGCAAAACCAAAGTGTGCTATTACACAATTTGGTCCTGCCCGGTTTACAAAGAACGGTATATTCTATTTACCCAACATTAAAAGTTCGTTACAACGTACCTCTGTAATGTATCGTTTTTCACCCTCTTTGGTCTCATAGGAGCGGTGGGTAAGCTTGCCCTCTACCGCTACCTGTTTTCCCTTGGTGAGATAATTTTCTACAATTTCTGCGGTCTTGCCCCAGGCCACTACATTGTGCCACTGGGTATCGTCTACCCGCTCTCCTTGTGCGTTTTTATAACTCTCTGTAGTAGCTATGGAAAATTTGGCCAGCTTATTACCATTATCCATGTTTACGATTTCCGGGTCCTGACCCAAGTTTCCTATCAACTGTACTTTGTTCTTTAAGGCGTTCATTTTACTAATTTTTACGTTAAACAGTTCATACTATTGAACCACAATGATTCAACACTGCAAACATAGAACGGGGTGCAAATTGTATTCGGTTACAAAACAATTGTTTTCGTTTGTAAACGTTTGAAAACGAATAAATGTACTGTAAGAAGACACTTCAACCATTGTAAACCTTTATAGTTTGATGGATTTAATTAAATTAGGTCTAAAATAGAGATAAAGCAACTAGTTGCTTAATACAATTATTAGCTACAATATGAGAAAATGAAGATAATTGAAATAAATACATTTATTGAGTATCACGAAGTGATTCAAGAATTCTCATCAGCTAATTATTTGTTTAGAGGTCAGCAAAATTTTGATTGGAAATTAATACCCAAAATTGGGCGTGATGATTTTGCTAAGACTGTACCTGCATATTTTAAAGAAGATTTCATACTCAGAGGTTGGCTTAGATATTCTGAGCACTTAACAGTTAATAAACCTAAAGACACATGGGATGAATTAACACTTGCTCAACACCATGGATTAGCAACTCGGCTTCTAGATTGGACAAAAAATCCATTGGTTGCACTTTTTTTTGCTACTTGCGATTTTAAGGAAAACATCAATGGGTCAGTTTATATTATGGATTTCAATAATGAAACGTTAATGACTGATAAATTTGGCCCATTTGAAAGTGAAGTATCAGGTGTTTTTTATCCAAGAGGTCTTTCCGCTAGAGTAATTAACCAAAGAGGAGTTTTTAGCTTATCACATATACCTAAAATAAGTCTTGAAAAATTGTTGCCAAAATATGAGATTGTAAAACTCAAGATTTTAGGAAACTCAAAAAAAGAGCTTCAAAGACAATTAGAAGTATATGGAATAAATGAATTCTCAATATATCAGGATTTAGATAATTTATCTAATTATTTAAATAGATTCATAATCAACAAAGAATTAGACATAATAGAATAAAATACTGTAGCTAACCATGTATAACCGCAATTACGGCGGATTCGACTACGTCCGAATCCACTCCCAATTGCTAAAGTCTGGGATAAGCCGAAAACAGTAACTTTAATCCCGTAACTTCGGTTATACCTACCGTTAGGTGTAAGCTACACTTCTATCCTAAATGAAAATCGTTCGAACATATAGAGATTTTAAGTCAAAAGGATACTTTAGGGCATTTTTGGAATGGCTGATTGGATTTACAGTTCTTCTGGTTGTCTTAATGCTCCTTACCGGAAATTCATTGATAACAAGTTTAACTGTGGGAGGTGTCCTTGGAATAATATCTGCAATAATTATAGTCCCAATGGGTTATTGGTACGAGGAAATTGAGTTGAAAAAGATTATGTCAAAGCGGTTGGACTCTCCAACTTTTAAACCATTACTGAAGGCTGGATTTCAAAAACGAGGCATAATTTTGGAAGGGATATATAATGGTTATTATGGTTATGCATATTGGACGGAAGGAAACCCCTATGGCTCCGAAGGTAAACTTTCTTATGCCGTTCGAGTAATATTCGAATTTGAAGGTGATGTTGAACTAACAACAAACTTTCTTGAACTTCTTGAAAGTAAGCGTATCAAACTGAGCGAAAACCACATCGAAGGAATTCTGAATTCCGGACGCAGCAAACTCCCAACTCAAAAGGAATTGATATACAAGGTAAACGAACTTGTCAGAATTTTGACAGAAAATAATCTAGTTCCAACAAATTTTAACAAATAAAGCCAACACCTAACAAAACCTAAAATTCATTGCTTGCGTATTACCTAAACGGAAATCCTGCGCAAAAAGCTATCTTTAGGTTCGGCTGGATTGTCCTTCGGACGAATCACAGCAATGAACCTTAGCCCAACCGTTGTAAACAATTATGAAGAACATTTTACTTCTAATAACCGTTATGTGCTTAAACGTAAAAATGTTTGCTCAAAATTGTCCTAAACCTAATATTTCTAAAGAACTTGAAATAAAAACAAGCACAGATTCTATCTACAAACAGGACGTTCAATTTCGAATGGAGTATTATGTTAAATTGAGCAAAATGATTCTCCCCAAGTATTTTGGACTAAAAAAACTAATAAAACAAAAAATAGAAGTTGAGGACAGGGCAAAAATTGAGGAACTTGCAAAATCGTATGAAAAAAATCGATTAGAATACTTAGATGAATTTAAAAAAACCAATGCAAGTGTATATCAAAATGCTTTAGGTTACAGTAACTTAAATACTTTATTGATTTTTGAAACCTTAAGTGTTTTCCCAGACACATATGCCATTCTATTAAATGAAACGATTCCTAAAAGTAGAGCCAAAGCAAAAGACAAAATTCTAATTGACCAATTATATTCGAAGTACAACGGCATTATGATAAGAAACTCAGACTGTATTAGGGATATGGCTATGGACATTAAAACTGCGAAAAATGAATTCAAAATCGTAGAAATATTTCAAAATACTAGAAATAGAACCGAAGAAGATAATGCTAAAATAGAATTGATAAACTTGCTAATTTGGGCAGAGAAATAACTGTTTACAACAAAAGTAACCGTTGCACAAGTCGTTGATTCTCCACGGACCGGATTCATATAAGCCTCTTTACGGGGCTTTTTTTGTTTGTGATTAGAAATGAAAACGTATTTTTAGGTTGTGGTAGTGTAAGCTGAATACATGGCTTGACACCGAACCAATCTTATTGCTATTGACAGAAGAAGAATACATAAAGGACTTAAAACTAAAATTTGAAAGCTATACTCAAATTTCGGCCCAATCCTGGTCTTTAATTCAGTCTATAGTAACGTTTAGAAAGCTGAAAAAAGACGAAACCCTACTCCAAAACGGGCAAATAGCAAAAAGCATTCATTTTGTATGCAAAGGAGCATTACGGGCATACGTAACGGATGCCGAAGGCAATATCTACAACAAGAACATTTTTTTGGAAACGGATTTTGCCGGTTCTACGGTTTCCTGCCTTTTGGGCAAGCCCTCAAATTTCACCTTAGAAGCTTTAGAGGATACCATTCTCATAAGTCTTAACTATAAAAAATACAGAGAATTCATTAGCCGCCAAACCGACTTGAAAGATTTCTATATTGCTTATTTAGAATACAATTGGGTCATAGAAAAAGAACAAAGGGAAATTTCCTTGGTTATGGAAAATGCCACGGAACGGTATTTAAAATTGCGCGCCAAGCACCCCAATATTGACCAAAGAATACAACAACTCCATTTGGCCTCCCACCTAGGTATAACGCCTACTCAGCTCAGTAGAATCCGTAAAGATTTAAAAAAAAGAGCCTGAATCAACATATGTAAATGCCAGAGGTTTTCCGTTCGGATATTTTTGTCCAATCAATTTAAAACAAGAATATCATGAATTACATAGACCATCTAAAATGGCGCTATGCCACCAAAAAATTTGATGCCTCAAAAAAGATAGCTTCGGACAATCTTGAAAAAATAAAGGAGGCCATTCAACTATCCGCTTCATCATACGGTTTACAGTTGTACAAAGTGCTCATAATTGAAAATCCGTTAATAAGGGAACAGTTAAAAACTGCTTCTTGGGGGCAAGACCAAATTACGGACGCTTCGCATTTAATCGTCTTTTGTAATTATACCCATGTGGAAGATACACACGTAGATGATTTTCTACACCGGACGGCCATCACACAGAACATTGAAATGAACAACCTAAGTGACTATGGCAACTTTATGAAAGGAAAAATTAAGGCAATGACAGCATTGGAGTCTTTTCATTGGACGGTCCGGCAGACCTATTTGGCACTTGGCAATTTGCTCAGTGCTTGTGCCGAACTAAAAATTGACTCCTGCCCTATGGAAGGTTTTGAAGCCGATAAATACAACGCTATTCTAGGCCTTACCGAAAAAGGCTTGAATGCCGCTGTAGTTGCAACTATTGGCTACCGCTCCCATGAAGACCACACCCAACATCGCCCTAAGGTTAGAAAACCATTGGAAGAATTATTTGAAGCTGTATGAACCAGACCGCATTATCTTTTCTAGCCGTGTTAGGTGGAGTTTTTTTGGCCGCGCAAGGTGGTTTCAACTCCAATTTGGCCGTGCTGTTAAAAAATCCCCTATTGGCATCTGTTGCCGCATTTTTTAGCAGTACCATTTTTGCGGTGACCTTTGTACTCTTAAGTTCTAAAAGCTCCGCAAATTGGACCGAGGTAAAACAGATACCCCTTTACCTTTGGTTTACCGGTGGATTATTTAGTGTAATGGGAATAAGCCTCTACTATTACACCATTCCAAAACTGGGCATATCCACAATGATATCTTTGGGTTTGTTCGGGCAATTGGCCTTTTCTATTGTTGCCGGGCACTTTGGATGGCTAAACCTACCTGTAGAACCCATAACATTTAAGAGAGGGGCAGGTTTTGTTATACTCATTTCAGGAATTATTTTAATCAATATAAAATGAAAACAAGGGCGGAATTAATACATACGAACATAAAGAATCTAAAATCGCTCTGGGAAACCGCCGGAGCGGCCTTTGACAGCTACCATAAAACACCGGTTTTTGAATATTGCGAGATTCATGCTTCTGAATGGCCTAATAGGTTATGGCTACATCAACCTATAAATCAAGAAACAGTTGATTTGATCAAACAGAAAATAGGGGAAACGGCCACACCTATTACCTTACCGGTTTGGGATATTTATGATGATAACCAAAGTGCAGTTTTAGAGAACAACGACTTTGTTTTCATTTTTGAACAAGTGGGCATGTCCTTAAAACCTTCGCACTTTTTTGATATTCAGGGCGATGTAAATATTGAACGGGTTACGGATTCTACCGAAGCCAAGTTATGGTCCGTGCTCTTTCAAAAATCGTTCGGATATGAAATTAGCCTGGAGACCGTTAGTAAAACACTTAGTGAAATTGAGTATTACATAGCCTATTCCGATGGGCTTGCCGTGGGAACGGCCATACTGCACCAAACCAATTCGGTTATGGGTATCCATGCCATTGGCATACCTCCAGAAATGAGAAGAAGAGGCTACGCAGACCAAATTATGAGATTGCTGATAAACAAAATCATCAAAAACGGATTTGAGTATATAACACTGCAGGCTTCCAACATGGGGTTAAACCTATATCTAAAACTAGGTTTTAAGGAGCAGTTTCTAATAAAAAATTATAGGCTTGCACAACGGTAATCATCCTGCAAGCCTATACTAAACCAATCGTACTTGCTTTGTCTTTGTCCAAAGCACATATAACTTTCAAGAAATAGGCAATTGCCAAAATGGGCCTTCCTTTAATGCCTCATTTAACCCAATTTGGCTTTTGCCCTAACTTGTACCCAGCGTACTTATGCTTCCAATAGTTGCTTTAATTCCTTGGCCGCCTCTGCAGGGTCTTCTGCTCCGTATATGGCCGCACCAGCTACCGCTACGGTTACACCGGATTGTTTAACGGCAGTTATACTGCCTTTGTTAACACCACCTGCAATAGAAACGGATACCCCAGATCTTGCGGCTTCATCTATCAAAACCTGAATTGAGTAACCATCTTCCGCCTGCTCGTCCAAACCGGCATGTAACTCTACAAACTCAGCGCCCAAAGCTATAGCTTCCTGTGCACGCTTTACCCTATCCTTTACTCCAATGGTATCTACCACTACACCTTTACCATGTTCCTTTCCTGCTTTTACTGCTCCTGCTATGGTAGAGTCTCCGGTTGCTCCCAATACGGTAATATAATCCGCTCCTGCTCCAAAAGCCATATTAGCTTCCAACTCACCTGCATCCGCAGTTTTAAAATCGGCCAAGACCAATTTATCGGGAAAAGCATCTTTCATTTTTCTGATTCCGGATAGACCTTCACTTTTAATAAGCGGTGTACCCAGTTCAATAATATCAATGTAAGGTGCCACTTTTGTTGCCAATGCAATGGCATCCTCAATTTTTAATAAATCTATTGCTACTTGTAACTTTGCCATAATTTGCTATTTATCTATATGTATTTATATTCAAAATCTGTTATTCCATATTTGCGTGTCGCTTCCAAAGCTCAGAGGCAGAACTGCCTTCCAAACCCCATAGCGTCTGTATAAGTGCGTCAAACACCAACAGTAACGATTGCTCAAACAAGCTACCTGCGTATTGTTTGGAAATAGTTTCATTGCGCTCCTGTTTCTGCGCGGCAGGTATGGCTACCGTATGGTCTGCCAAAAACGCTAAACGAGAATCTGCATTAGTGGTAAAACATAGGACACCCGCACCCACTTTTTCAGCAGTTTCCGCAGCCCTAACAATTCCGCTTGTAGTACCCGAACCTGAACCTGCTATAAGGACATCTCCCTTTTCAATAGCCGGTGCCGTAGTTTCTCCAACTACATGCACTTTATACCCCAAATGCATTAAACGCATGGCCGCAGCCTTCATCATGAGCCCCGTACGCCCCGCTCCCATTATAAAAATGTGTTCTGCATTGGTAATTGTGGGAATCAACTTTGCTATCTCGGAATACGAGATGGTATGAATTAGTTTTATATGCTCATTTATGATGGTATTCAAAGCACTTTCAACCAATTCTGCGTCTTTTTTTTCCAGTATATTTTCCATAACTCGATCAGCTCTAACTATTTCTATTCATTAACGAGTACAAAGTTATCCTAGCAAACAGCCTCTACACTGATACTATTTGACAGATGACTGGTACAATCTGCCCATATGCATTTTATGTGTGGTGTTATTCGCTATTTTTGTGGTACATTTTGGAAATGGGAAATTTTGCGGCCGATTTTTCGCCTTTAAACCGCGCCCCTTTCAACCTTTAAAAAAAAGCACAGCTATGCTCAGTGATAAAGTATTGTACATCCGAGATTTGGGAAATTGTCCTCCTGCATACTTGAACGATCCGGCAAGACGGGATTTTTATGAAATTGTTTGGTTGCAAAATGAAGACGCCCTTCATGAACCACAACATGATTTTCAGACGCTAAGAGGAGATTGGATTTATTTAATTCCGCCCTATCGTGTACATCAACTTAATAAGGCCGGAAAAAATGGGGTCCTTATCTCATTTAAACAAGAGCTCTTGGAAGGTGATTTAAAGGAATTTTTACTGGACGTTTTCCGAATGTTCAACATACAGGGCGAATTCTCCTGCCTGCAAGTTAACACTGAGAGTTCTAAGGGCTTGGCATCCGTACTCCAGCTTTTAGAAGAAGAGTATAACCAAGAAGCCATTAACCTGGTAATGATAAAAGCTGTTTTAAAGGTATTTCTCTTAAAATTGATTCACTTAAAAGAACAACATTTTACCTTACAGGATATTAATGAAAAGCGTGTTTACGAATTCATGCTCTTACTTGAAGCAAATTACAAGAACCAAAGAAATGCTCAGTTCTACGCAGAAAAATTGGGTATAAGTGCAAAACGCCTGAATCAGATTTTAAAGGAAAAGCTGGATAAAACCGGGGTACAGCTTATTCACGACCGACTTATACTGGAAGCGAAAAGGCAAATTATACATAGTGAGAATACTATTAAGGAAATAGCTTACAATCTGGATTTTAAGGATCATTCCTATTTTAGTAGGTTTTTTAAACTACACGCAGAGCAAACTCCCCAAGAGTTTCAGAACAAGGTAAAGGAGCATGTAATATCCCATGAAAACACCCTGTATAACTAACACGCTTACTTATAACACTATTGAACTTAGTCATACCTAAGCTAAAAAATAATATATCCGGGTACTCCATTTTCCTTTGTATTGATTATTTTTCCAAACCGAATATTTCCGCTCAGTAAACACCAATTATGCGTAAAGAAATAGCCATTGAAACTTGGTACAGAAAAGACCATTTTGAATTCTTTTCTAAGTTTGATGAACCCTTCTATGGTATAACCGCTAAAGTAGATTGCACCCAAACCTACACCACCGCAAAAGAGAAAGGCCATTCTTTTTTCCTGTCCTATCTGCATAAATCTTTGGTGGCCGCAAACAGAACGGTTCAGTTTAGGTATAGAATTGTTGATGGCAAGTTGTACGAATACGAAACTACTGACGCCTCTCCCACCATAAACAGGGCAAACGGTACGTTTGGTTTTTCTCATTTAAAGTACCGCGAAAACTTTGAAGACTTTCTTGACTTAGCGCTTCCCGCCATAGAAAAAGTGCGTAATTCTAACCGACTTATGCCTTCGGAATCCGGCGAAAACGTGATACATTGTTCTGCTATTCCTTGGATAGATTTTACTTCCATATCCCATGCTAGGCATTATGCACGCCCTGACAGTTGCCCCAAGTTTGCCTTTGGAAAAATGACATCTGAAGGTGACAGGTTGTTCATGCCCGTTTCCGTTCATGTACACCATGCCTTGGTAGACGGTTATCATGTAGGGCAATTTATGGAAGAACTCCAAAAATTAATGTAAGCGGAAGTCTTGCTTATTAAAACACAATATTCACAAAAGGGAGTATGGGACTTGTATAAACACTCTCGTCTTTGTCATACAAAACATTATACTTTGCACCAATAGCAATTTTATCGGTAATATTCAATCCTGCGCCAATGAACAGTGCAGAGTCCCAATAATCTTGTTTTATGTCTCCCGTTACCGCCTCTGTTTTAGTGTTTACCTTAAGTTGAGCAAACTCCAAGAGCATAGTAAATCTCTCAACAGGACGATATTGCGTGAGCACATTACCCCCAAAAGTTGTGGTATTCTGCAAATCTTTGATAGAAGTATAACTTCCTTGAATACCTGCACCTATACTTACTTTGTTGCTAACGCTATAAATTAAATTTGGAGATAGGGCTATGTTTGTTCCACCCACAAAACTTAAACCAAATCCGCAGCCAAACCTCAGGCGTTTATCTACAACATCCATACTGTCCTTTACGGCAATATCCGTGACCTGGGCAGATGTATCTATTGAAAAAAAGAGCATTCCTATTAGTAATGCAAACTGTATACTTAGTTGTTTCATTTTAAATATTTTCATAATGTGTGAGATATAATGGTTAGGCCATCGGGATAAATATAAAGTTTTTGCCATTAATTTTAACATTTCCTTTAGATTCTTTTTGCGAGTAGAACTAGCACTAAGCAAAGAAAATTAGAGACAAGACTCCTGAAATACTATTCGCTACGCTGAATAATTACTTTTGGAAATATTTAAATACAACATAATCAAACAAAAACTCTTTACTTTTTTAAAATTTACGGTAAATTGTAGAGAATTACACCAATTTATCCGTACTTGATAAGTTACATTCAGGCTCCAATAAAAATCATTTATAGAATATTTATGGATTGAGGCATGTTTTTTTCTTTTTGCTTCTATAGATGTGTTCGCTTTTTTATTACTTGCTTTAAAACATTTATACAAAAAAGCTATGATAAGAAAAGGAACAGAAGTAAAATGGAAATGGGGCTCAGGAAGCGCCACGGGAAAAGTAGAAAACACCTATGAGGAGTCCGTAACCCGAAAAATTGACGGTAATGAAGTTACCCGTAACGGATCAAAAGACAATAAGGCACTCTACATTAAACAAGAAGACGGGAGCAAGGTCTTAAAGCTTGAAAGTGAAGTTGAGCGTGCAGATTAATTTGTTAGGTGAAAGCGTTTTCTTAATTTAGGATTTTGCAAACTCCATTCAAGAAATTGTAACATTCCACCAATTCGTTTTCCTCCTATGAGCAAGCCCTTTATTACAGACGAGACTTATACATCACAGGATTTTACGGGCAGTAAATTAGCAAAAGGAGATTATGAAAACTGCGTTTTTGAAGGATGTAATTTTGCCGATGCCTATCTGGACAACCAGAATTTTATGGACTGTGAGTTTATAGATTGTAATTTAAGTAATGCCAATATTAGGCATACCACCTTTAACGAAATTTCATTTTCCCATTGTAAAATGATGGGATTAAAATTTGAAGATTGCAATACGTTCTTAATGAACTTTAGTTTTAACAATTGCAATTTAAACTATTCGTCTTTTTACGGGCTAACGCTTCTTAAGCAACAATTTATTTCGTGTAAGTTGATTGAGGCCGATTTTACCGAAGCAACTTTAAAGAGTGCATTTTTTGATGATTGTGATTTGCAAGCCGCTATTTTTGCACGTACCGATCTTGAAAACACAGATTTTAGAACCGCCATTAACTATGTCATAGATCCGGAAACAACAAACCTTAAAAAGGCTCGCTTTTCAAAAAACGGGATTATAGGTCTCTTAAAGAAATACAACCTTAATATAGAACCCTAAGCGGGCAAATGCGTTTACAAACGGATAAATCAGTATCTTACTGACATTTAAACTTGTAAACCATGAACCGATTTCTTTTTGTTTTCCTTTTCCTTTCCTTGAGCATTAAAGCTCAAAACACCACAACATTACCGGAAAATACAAAATCGCCCAACGCTACGCTGTCCGATATTTCATGGATGCAAGGCAATTGGTCAGGCGAGGCCTTTGGTGGAATTACGGAAGAAATATGGGGACCACCTTCCGGAGGCTCCATGATGTTCTCCTTTAAACTGGTGGCAGATGGCAAAGTTTCATTTTATGAACTGGGACATATTCGAGAACTTAATAAAACCTTGGTATACGAGCTTAAACATTTTAATGCCGATTTAAAAGGATGGGAAGAAAAAGATGATGTACAATCTTTTAAGTTGGTTAAAGTTGAAGCAAACCGAGTATATTTTGAAGGCTTTACTTTTGAAAAAGTAAGCGACAATGAAATTAACATCTATGCGCAGATAGGTAATGAAGATGGGTCTGCTCAAGAAGTCATATTCAATTTTAAAAAGTAATAGGTTGAAGAAAAAATGTTTAGACTGTGGCAGCGAGATCAAAGGCAGAGCAGACAAAAAATTCTGCTCAGATTATTGCCGAAATGCGTATCACAACCAAGCCAATAAGGATAGTAACAACCTCATTCGTAATACCAACAACCGCTTACGAAAGAACTATAGAATACTGGATAGTTTTACGCTAAAGGATGGAAAAACCACTACTCCAAAAGCCAAGTTATTAGACAAAGGGTTTGATTTTGATTTTATAACTAGTCTCTACACCACCAAAAAGGGCACGGTGTACTTTTTTGTATATGATTTAGGTTATTTGCCATTGGATAATGACTTCTACATGATTGTAAAGCGGGAGTAATTAATACGCTTACCATAAAAAAAATGCCTCCCTATTCAGGAAGACATCTTATGTTCATTTTTTTAAGTAATGCGTTTGGGGATAAAATGACATTACCAACTATGCCCGGATAATTTTAGTGCGGCCACTACAATATCCTTTCTACTGATCTGGCCTACTAGAATACCGTCTTTCATAACCGGAAGCCTTCTTCTATTGTGCCTGTCAAAAATACCTGCGGCATCAAAAATTGAGATATCGTGAGGAATGGTCTCAACTTCCTTGGTCATGAACTTCTCTACACTTTTATCCAAAATAGGCTGATTAAAATACCTACTTTCAGAAATCTGTTTCATACAATCGGCCTCAGAAATAATTCCTACTAAAAAACCGTTGTCATCCATGACGGGTCCACCTGAAATATTGTACTTGGTAAACTGCTCCATAACCTCCAAAATAGACTGGTCCGGTGTAAAGGTCACCAACTTTTTGGTCATGTAGTCAGATACTAGAATGGGCGCGTCATATTCTTTCTTTACATCTACTTTTGCCCGTGGGCCTTGAAAACTTTTTATTCCCATATAGTTTAGCTTTTATTGCCTAGCGGCAGATTAGGTTAATTACTAAAGATAAGGAATTTTTTAATGAAATATCCAATTATTCGATGAATCACCCATCATATTCTCACCTAATTAATAAAAATAATGTTAATTTTCATTCAAAATACACAAACGAGAAAAGCTATCATCTATTAGAATCTAATGTTTTTAATTGAGAACTTTAACCTATGAAAAGATTTTCCTCCTTACTTTCCTTTCTGCTTTTAGTATTTGCCATTTATTGGGGGTTTCACACCTCAATGCCCGTTTACGAAGAAGATATCTCCGCTCCTGAAAGCTCTTTTTCTACAGACCGAGCATTAGAACACGTAAAGGCGTTATCCCAAGAACCACATGCCATTGGTTTTCCGGGACATAAAAAGGTACAGGATTATATTATCTCCCAATTAGAAGAAATGGGACTTGAGACTTCGCTTCAAAGTGGATATTCGGTAGGTGATTGGGGGAACATGAGCAAACCTATAAATATTTTGGCCAGGATACAGGGGAGCGGCAACGGTAAAGCTTTGCTACTATTGTCCCATTATGACAGTCACCCCCATTCTTCTTTAGGTGCCAGCGATGCAGGCAGCGGGGTTGCTACAATTTTAGAAAGTGTACGGGCCTTTTTATCCAGAGGTAAAGAGCCCATAAATGACATCATTATTTTATTTACAGATGGGGAAGAGCTTGGTCTTAACGGGGCAGACCTTTTTGTAAACGAACACAACTGGGCCAAAGATGTAGGATTGGTTCTTAATTTTGAGGCCAGAGGAAGCGGAGGCCCCAGTTATACCTTTATGGAAACCAATAGGGGCAATCAACATCTGGTGAGCGAATTTATAAAGGCCAACCCCAAATTCCCTATGGCCAACTCCCTTTACTACAGCATCTACAAAATGCTTCCTAATGATACGGACCTTACCGTATTTAGGGAATCTCGGGATATTCAAGGATTCAATTTTGCTTTTATTGACGACCATTTTGACTACCACACAGCACAAGATTCCTATGAGCGCTTGGATAAAAACACCTTGGCACACCAAGGCAGTTATTTAGCTCCGCTTTTAGTCCATTTTAGTTCTATTGCACTTGATCAACTACCAAGTCTAAATGACTATGTGTACTTCAACATACCCTTGTTCGGGGTTATTTCTTATCCGTTTGATTGGATTTGGCCCATGTTAGGGCTTGCCATTTTCCTGTTTCTCTTGATTTTTATCTCTGGAATCAGAAAAAAAAGACTGAGCATTAAAGCTACTCTAACAGGATTTGTTCCGCTGTTGCTTGTTATAGCCCTAAATGGAGCCATAGGATATTTTAGTTGGCCCGCTCTTAAATGGGCCTACCCAAATTACAATGATATCCTGCACGGTTTTTCGTATAATGGCTACGCCTATATATTTGCCTTTGCCTGTCTTTCCTTGGCAATTTGTTTTGGGGTATACCATAAGTTCAGAAAAATGGCCCCAGCAGATTTGGTGGTAGCACCCCTATTATTATGGTTATTTATCTGTGGCATACTAGCAAAATATTTGCCGGGCGCAAGTTTCTTTATTGTACCCATATTTGCTCTTCTTGCGGCTTGGTACGTGATTCAGAATCAAAAAATGCCCAATGTACTACTAATGGTATTTTTAGGCCTACCAGCTGTATGGCTCTATACCCCGTTGATTAAAGGTTTTCCTGTGGGTCTTGGCCTAAAAATGATGATTGGTTGCACTTTGTTGGTTACACTTACATTTGTGCTTTTGTTGCCTCTATTTGGTATGTACACACAAAAAAAAAAGTGGGCCTATCTAGGTTTGTTCGGTTTTATAGGTACTATGGCGTATGCCCATATACACTCAGGATTTGACGCCGAAAATGGCAAACCCAGCAGCCTCGTATACATTCTAAATGAGGATAAAAATACGGCTCAATGGGCGAGTTACGACCAAGTACCTATTGAATGGAACGGGGCCTTTTTAGGAAAGGAAGATAAAATTGACGAAAAGCTGAACGAACACCTCATCAGCAGTAAATACAATACTTTGTTTAAACGTTCCGACAAAGCTCCGCTAAAGGCAATTGATGGCCCCAAAGTTGAAACCGTAAGAGATACGATTATTGAAAATAACCGTATCATAGAGTTATGCATAACGCCACAACGCGATGTAAACCGACTGGATATCTTTACCAAAAATATGAATGTTGAAAAAGTAAAAATTAATCAACTTGAGCTTTCCCCATATTATTTAGAAAGTAGAAAAGCTTCCAAATTGGTTACCCATTACATTACGGACAACGCCTATACCGAAATTGAGATAACCATACCCAAAGACAGTATTCTTGAACTCACCTTTCAAGAAGCTTCAAACAATCTTTTGGACCATCCGCTTTTTAGCGTCCCAAAAAGACCGGAAAACAGCATTCCTATGCCATTTGTGCTCAACGATGCAATTATCACTACCAAAACCATCAAATTTGAATAAGACAATAGCTATTATAGGCTGCGGTTGGTTAGGCCTTCCGTTAGCCAAAAAATTTATAGAAAATGGGTATGCCATAAACGGAAGCACAACATCAACGGATAAACTCCCCTCCCTTTCCGCTGCTGGTATTCAACCCTTCCTTATTTCACTTTCCGAAACCCAAATAATCGGAGACATCAATTTATTTCTAAGCAATGCCGATGTTCTTATTATAAACGTACCTCCAAAATTACGGGGAGAGAACAAAGAAAACTACGTTCAGAAAATGAAACTGATTCGGACTGCGCTGCAATCCTCGTCCGTAAAAAAAGTGATATTCGTAAGTAGCACTTCTGTGTATGGCGCTATAGATGGAGAGGTTACGGAAAAAACTACTCCACAGCCCTCAACTGAATCGGGGAAACAACTTTTGGAATGCGAACAACTGTTTCAAAACGAATCCGGATTTGAAACTACCGTTGTTCGATTCGGTGGATTAATCGGGCCAAATAGGAATCCGGTTACAATGTTATCAAAGAAAAAAAACCTTAAAAACGGTAATGCCCCCATCAATCTAATTCATCTAAACGATTGTATAAGAATCCTCTTTAAGTCCGTTCATGAAGGTTGGGCACCAGAACTGTTTAATGCCGTCTTCCCATATCACCCAAGTAAGCAGGAATATTACACGTTACAGGCTCAAAAACTAGGCCTACAGTTACCTGATTATGATAACGCCACAGCCGTAAAAGGCAAGCAAATACAGTCCTACACCCTTACAAACGTTAAGAAATTTGAGTTTACTACATCGTTGTAGTTCATTTTCACCACAGCTAGGTATCATTTCACAACAAACTGGCGGGATAGTTGTTAATATACCCTGTATTTCATCGATTTAAAAGTAACTTTGGTCTGTAATTTAAAACTATTTGCCATGGAAAATTCAGGTTTAAGAAGCCGGATTCTGATAGAAATCGAGAATCTGATCGCTTCAAGCTGTACCGAGCAAAAAGTTCCCCCATCAATGAAAAAGTTGCATATTGCGATTTTAAAAAATCATTATAATGCAGCAAAAGTGTCTATAGATTATCATAGACGAAGGGTTGAAATGGACATCGTTATGGATGACAAGGATTATGACCCTAAAAAGGTAAATCTCTCTATCCCAACGTTGCACACCAACCTATGGTTTAGAAACTTATATGATTTTTTAGTATCATGTATTGATCAAGACCCTAAAAGCGTGGCTTTTTATTCCATGCTTTTAAAATCGTATCAAAACAACGAGATTTCACTTGTTGCCTAGTACAAACAACCAAACCGACATAAAAAAGGATGCCCAACGGCATCCTTTTTTCATTTATCCTTTTTCATTATGCTTTTATTCACAGCTACATACCGATAATATTGTTAATTTTGCCAACCGCAACCTAAACGATAGAATCGTAAACATAGTTATACATGAAAAAATTAATTGTCGTATTGCTTTTGAGCATCAGTTTTTCAGCCACCGCACAAACCAAAAGCGATTTGCAAAAGCACTATGAAGCCTTTTATGATGAAATGAGACTTCAAGGAGATGTTAATGGAGTAATAAGCGCTCTTACCCACCTTAATGTTATTTCTCCGTCTAAACAGCGCAAAGACACCTTGGCGTTCGTTTATGCCAACAACAACCAGCACATGCAGGCACTGAACACCATTGGTATTGAGAAAGAACCAACGGATTCAGATATGGCCGTTCAGGTAAAAGCTATTTCATTAAAGGCTTTGAACCAGCCTAAACGTGCGTTAGAGCAGTTTGAAGAACTTTTTAAAAGAACACCAAACCCTTATTTGGCGTACGAACTTGCCGATCTAAAAATCCAGACGGGAGCCAATTCTGATGCCGTTGCCAATATTGAGTATGGTATTGCCAACGCAAAAGATGATATGAAATATGCTTTTTATGAAAGACAACAACCTTACGAAGTTCCTTTAAAAGCGGCTTTTCTTCATTTAAGGGCACTTACCATATATGACAACAATAAAGGCGATATTGATGCCGCAATAGCCAAAATAGATGAAGCTCTTGCCATAGACCCTAACTTTAATTTAGCAAGCTTAAGCAAACAAGCCTTGCAGTCTAGAAAAAATCCTCCCCCAGCGGAAGAAGCGAAAAACAAGCAATAGGTTTTTCCTCTTTACTGTACAACATTGCAATACCGCACTTAGGTTTTTCCTATTGTGCGGTATTTTTTTGATAACCATCTCTTCATTTTGACTTAACAATGTGGCCTATTAAATATTGGAACTTTAGCACCAACTATATAACCCTAAATTCCATATTTAAAGATGAAAAAATTAGTGCTCCTGGGTGCAGGTCTCTGCATGCTAAATTCTTGCGATTATATTGATGATTTTGTTGGTGAGGGTCCCGCGCCCAAATCAGTATCTCCTACTGAAGTTTTAAAAACCAACACGCAATATCTATTGCCCCATACGGTCCTGAACACTATAAACGGAGATGTTGAAGTTAGAAATGGCGGTTTTGGCTCAGGTGCTACCGCTCACCCTACCGAAGAAGCCGATTTTTATGCCATTACCGACCGTGGACCGAATACCAACTACTTGGATGGAAAGAAATTCCCTGTTGCAGAATACACGCCGCGCATTGGTCACTTTACCGTTACCTCTTCTGGAAAAATAGAACTTCTTGATGAAATTCTTTTAAAAGACCCAAGAGGTAAAACTATAACCGGAATACCCAATCCCGAAGGAAAGGGAGCTACCGGTGAAATACCTTATGATGCCGCTGGAAATGCAATTCCTTTTGATGATTTTGGTCTGGATTCCGAAGGTATCGTAGCATTAAAAGACGGTACGTTTTGGGTATCCGATGAATACGGGCCACACATCGTACACTATTCGGCCAATGGGGTTCAAATAGAGCGCATATCCCCAATGGGTGTCAATGAAGGTACGGGAGACCGAAAATTACCTGCTGTCTTTGCCAAAAGACGTGCCAACCGGGGAATGGAAGGTCTTGCTATTACTCCAGATGAAAAGACCCTTGTGGGTATTATGCAATCTACAATGTACAACCCAGAAAAAATTCAGTCCAATATTACACGCATCGTAACATTTGATTTGGAAACGGGCTACACCAGGCAATATGTATACGTTCAGAAAAAAGCCAATCTTTCCAACTCAGAAATTACCGCAATTTCCAACACCGAGTTTTTGGTGGTAGAACGCGATGGCAAATTTGCTGGTGAAGGACCGGCCCAAAAACATATCTACAAAATAAATCTTAACGGGGCTACTGATATAAGCGGCAACAACCCAAAAGATGAAAACGGCCTCATGATAGGAGATAAGACCATTGAGCAATTAACCGTTCAGGAATTGGCAGCTGCAAAAATTGTTCCCGTTCAAAAGGAACTAGTAGTAGACCTTGTAGCGGAATTTGGTTATGCCCATGATAAACTTGAGGGCATCTGGGTTATGAACAGTAACACCCTTGCTTTTATTAACGATGATGACTTTGCGGTATCAGACAATGATGGAGACGGTGTTATTGAGCAAAAAATACTGCCAGGAACTACAGATATAGACGCTAGCTCACTCTACATGGTAAAGACAAATTTTAAATAGACCTATCCTTATACCATTCTTATACTAAGCGGCCTGTCTATAATAGACAGGCCGCTTTTTATTTAGAAATCCAAAATCAAATTTGTATCCAGCTTATTATTTACCACTACATTAAACTGGTTCCTGAACGCATTATAAGCTTCTATCATTTGTAAAAGCGACTCATTGGGGTCCGTTCTATAGTACAAATCGCCCTTAACCTTTAGCATATAGGTTTTGAATATTTTCTGGCGACTCTTTACTTGTGGAATATCAAATTCTTTAGGGTAAGTAGATTCCGCCAATTGGTTTTGTTTCGTAATCATATCTTCGATCACTAAACTTAAATCTTCCTTATTGGCAACCGTTTGCAAGGCGTCAAAACTGGTTTCAAAAGACGCGAACTCTATCCAGTCTTTCAAAATGGCCTGCGCTTCTGGCTTTATAGGCAGCTTCTTGGGCCATTTTTCATTACCTATTTCATAAGTTGCCGTATCCTCAACAACCAATTCCTGTTTCTGTTCTTTACACGCCATTATGGTCAACAACGCTAAACCAAAGAAGAAGATTCTTTTCATAAAGCGAATGTACAAATTTTAAGAAACGCTATCTTTATTCCCAATTCATTTAACGAGACATTAATGGAAAAATCGATTCTGATTATAGGTGCTTGCGGTCAAATAGGCACGGAGCTAACGTTGTCCTTACGCGATACTTATGGCAATGAAAGTGTAATTGCCAGTGATATTAGAGAAGGAAACGAAAGTTTAATGAATTCAGGTCCGTTCGAGATTTTAGACGCTACGGATTACGATGCTCTTGAAGAGGTTGTGGCCTATTATGAAATTACCGAAGTTTACCTCATGGCAGCCATGTTGAGTGCAACTGCGGAAAAATTTCCGATGCGGGCGTGGAACCTAAATATGAATTCGCTCTTTAATGTACTTAACCTAGGAAAGGAGAAAAAAATAGATAAGATATTCTGGCCTTCCAGTATCGCAGTCTTTGGACCTAACACTCCAAAAGAAGGTACTTTACAAAGCACCATTATGGAACCCAGCACGGTGTACGGCATAAGTAAACAATCCGGCGAGCGCTGGTGCGATTATTATTTTCATAAATATGGTGTGGATGTACGGAGCATTCGTTATCCAGGACTAATAAGTTGGAAAACAATGCCAGGTGGTGGCACAACGGACTATGCCGTAGAAATCTACCACAAAGCATTATCCGAAGGCACCTATACCTGCTTTTTAAAAGAAGACACGGAACTTCCTATGATGTTTATGGAGGACGCCATTAAAGCTACACTACAGCTTATGGATGCCGAACCGGAAAAAGTAAAGGTGCGCTCTTCTTACAATTTGTCGGCCATGAGCTTCACCCCTGCCCAAATGGCAAATTGCATCCAAAAACATATTCCCGATTTTAAAATTTCTTACGAACCGGATTTTAGACAAGCCATTGCGGACTCTTGGCCCGGAAGCATTGATGATAAAGAAGCTAGACTTGACTGGGGCTGGAAAGCAGAATTTGACCTAGAAAAAACCACAAAAGAAATGTTGGAAAATTTGGCTTAGAAAACCAAATTCTCCAACATTTGACCGTACACTTAAATCTAGACCAAAAGCCCAAGTTTATTTTTTAGAATTACGGATTTCGTTACTTTGTTTGGAAACAATGATGAAATTGGACCTCCGGTTTTCAAGATGTTTTTCGGCACTACATTTTACGCCATTGGCACATTCATTTTTTAAACGATATTCACCATAGCCATGAGCGCTCTCAATCCTATCGGCATCAATACCTTTTGAAATCAGGTAGCGTCTGGTAGATTTTGCACGATTATCGGACAACTCCAAATTATAGTCATCCGTACCCCTAGCATCCGTATGTGACTCAATTTTAATTTTGATTTCAGGGAATTTAGTCATGGCAAAAAGCACTTTTTCCAGTTCTATTTCTGCCCTAACTGTTATATCAAATTTATCATACTCAAAATATATTGGATCTACCTTTATCTTCTCTACATCTCCATCTTTTTCAACCAAACTATCAAAAGGAGTTAAGTATACCTTATTATCCTTAGAAGGTGCTTCCGGGTTTTCTCCCGTTTCAATTACGATTATTTCTTTGGAAAACCCTGCCTTAGAAAAAACCAACGTATTTTTCTTATTACAAGGAAGTATTACGTTGTAATAACCCAATTCATCCGTTCTATGGACAGAAACAAGTTCATCTGCCGCATTTTTCAGTTCTACATTGGCATTTGCAATGGGTTCGCCCGTTTGCTTGTTCATTACATAACCTGAATATTCCAAACAATCTACAGGTTTCACCTTCTCAAAGCGGTAAATATCATCATCACCCTTACCTCCTGACCGATTAGAAGCAAAATAACCATTGCCCTTTTTATCTGCTCTAATGAACGAAAAATCATCCATATTACTGTTCAAAGGTTTACCCATATTAAGCGGAAGGGAATACTCGGTTTTTGAAGAGATTACAGAACCAAAAATGTCCAGTCCTCCCAATCCATAATGGCTGTCCGAAGAAAAATACAATACTTCATTACTTACGAACGGAAACATCTCCCTACCCCTTGTATTTATTGCCGGACCCAAATTCATAGGGTCCGAAAGCACATCGCCATCATTGTTTAGATCAACCACATAAATATCCGTCTCGCCAAACCCACCGGGCATATTAGAAGTAAAATATAAATGTCTCCCATCCGGACTCAATGCTGGGTGTCCACAAGAGTAATCTTTACTATTAAAGCTTAATGAAGTTACATTGACCAGCTCATTGTTACGTATCGTTCCCCTTAAAATCTGCATATTGGAGAGGCCATCTTCATTGGCACTCAACTTATTTTTCTTTTTAAGATAGTTCCTTGTAAAATATACGGTCTGGCCATCCCAAGAAAACGTCAAAGTTGCATCATGGTAAGAAGACTCTAAATTCTCCAAATATTTTTCTGGGATATAGCTCGCGTCATCAGGTCTTGTAATATAGAGATCCAAATAAGGCTGTTTGTTCCAAGGATACAATTCCCCATTAGATTTTATGGTGTCCCTGGCTGAAGCAAAAATTAATCCGTCATTAAAAAACATGGGGCCAAAATCAGATTTTCTACTATTGAAAGCCAAGTTCGTGGTTTCGTATTTCTCTTTCTCTGCAAGTGTGCTGTCCAAATGTTTTTTTTGTGACAACATCATGTTCAATCTATTTTCATCCGTATAAAAATCCCTCAGCAATTGATCTGCCTTTTCTATTTTCATACTCGCCTTAAGGCTTTGCACCAATTTAATAATGTTGCTCTCACCAACATTCTTGCCTTTAATCAAGTACAACTTCTCATACCATTTTACAGCTTCTTGATATCTATTCATATTAAAATAACTATCGGCAAGATGTTGTATAACTTCCAAAGTAGGTCTCTTTTTTTCCGTTACCAGATCGCTGTATAGTTCAATTGCCTTATCAAATTTGAAATCGGCAAAATAGGCATTGGCCCTTTCTTCTTTGCTTTGGGCGGAAACGCTAAGGTATGCGCCCAAAAATAGGTATAGTATTATTTTTTTCATGGTTGTCGGTTTTTAGAAAAATCTGGGTGACAATGCTCTTTTCTTAGCATCAAATAAGTTGTATTTGAGAATAATCTCATGCGAACCATCATTATAACTTTCTAAACCAGTTATGGAATAATCATAGGCATATCCTAAGAAGAAGCTTTTAGAAATATGCAACCCAACTAATGCACTCACCGCATCATCATAGCGGTACGCCAAACCCAAAGCCAAGGTTTCCTTTATCAAGAAATTACCGGACACATCTACGGTTATAGGCGCTCCGGCCACATGTTTTGTTAGAATAGCCGGCTTGAATTTTAAATTATCCGAGAGGTCCATAACATAACCTGCCATGACATAATACTGACTTTTCCGATCAGTCACCTCTATCTCATTGTCATTGTAGATTTGAGAATTTAAAAAGTTGTGCGTAGAAACCCCAACATACCACCTATCACTATGAAAGTATGCTCCTGCACCAAATACAGGTCGTAATTTATTTACGTTTTCGGCAAAAATAGGGTCTAGTCCGTCCTGGTAGCTTCCTTTGGACCAGTCTACTTTTAAAACATCTATACCTGCATTGATTCCCAAAGACAACTTTGTAAAATAGCCCGTAGGAATCTCATAAGAAAAGGTTCCGTTTACATCTAAATTATTAGCTGCCCCAATGTTATCATTGATAGCTGTAAGACCTACTCCTACTCTTTCTCGCAATCTACCCTGAACAGAAAAGGATTGTGTCTCTGGGGCTCCATCTATACCAACCCATTGCGAACGATGCAAAAGCGTAGCCTCTAGAATACCTCTAGACGAGTATCCGGAATTTAAGGCCGCTGTATTATACATGTATTGGGTATATTGAGGCGGTTGTTGGCCATATATTCTGCTCATATTAAAAACAAGATAGCAGAGCATAACTATCTTTATAGTGGTGCAAAGTGATTTCATAACTGGTAAAGGTTTGGTGTGAATTGTTTAAAGAACTACTTATTATCTAGCCAATTGAAGCCAGCCGACAAGGTTTCTCTCTAATTCAGGAATCTTAATGGAATAGTAGTATGTTCCTGACGGTAAATGATCTCCATTGTTCAAAACACCTTTTACATTAGCTAGACCGTTCCAAGTATTGCGGTAGTCTGCCATTTTATAAACAAGGTTTCCGTTACGATTATAAATTTCTATAGTATTTGAGTAATCTTCAATACATTGAACCGTGAAGAAGTCATTGAATCCATCATTGTTAGGAGTGAATTCATTGAAGACTTTCAAACAAAATTCTTCACCCAGGACCATTCCACAAGAGATTGTCTCAACATCTAAGGACATCATTTTACTTGGGCTACATATTGAATCATCTGAATAGGAAACGCTAATTTGGGTGGCACTTAACTCTGTCCAACGAACAGTTACAAAGTTATCTGTAGAAGTCCCTCCTTCCGTAATGGTACCACCAGATACAGTCCAAACATAATCTTCTTTGTCAGCATTAGTTTCATACGTGTACGAACGCCCACGGCATATTTCCTCAGATTCGCCGGTTATAGTAATAGGAGAGATACCGTCAGCAAATATATTTGCCATAATTCTTAATCGCTCACTACTTTCGCAACCATTTTCGACAGCGGCTACATAATACCAACGGCCATCTTCTATAGGTGTAGAAGGGTCGATTGCGTTTCCACGTAAACGGCTATCATAAAACACAACATTGGTTTGATCAACTTGAATATCCCCAACCGTAGGACCATCACTTTCACAAAAGACTTGACTACTAGAATTTGTCGTAGGTCTAGGAACATCATTTACTTGTACCGTTATCTGTACTCTAGCCAACACGGATGCCGGTATACCCGCAATTCCTGCAAAATAAACCTCACCATCAACCAGAGGTGTATTAGCATTTAACTGCAATCCTGCCGTGAGGTCATTAAAAAGTGCAATATCGTTTAGGCCCACTTCTAAATCTGCTACAGTAGCAAAATCAGAGGCACAAAACACTTGGAAAATATCATCTACAATTAAATCTGGAAGGTCTACAGGAATTTCTTCGGACACGGTACACAAAACACCTTGTACAAAAGCTTCAAGCGTATTATCTATATCTGAAACTAGATCAATTGCATCTACTGGGATGCTGAACGATGAATCTGCCGCTACGACACCATCAAAAAGGTTGCCGTTTATACTTAAGGATATAGTTTCACCAACCATAACATCACCAGAGACGGTTCCGGTTACATTTACCGAATTATTGCCGTTAAAGATATCAATTAGACCATCTAGGCTAATCATTGGGTTGGAATCAATAGATACGATTTTAGTAAAATCAACTACATTAACCTGAACCGATTGTAAATCTCCCGGAGCGTTTTCACAACCCGCCAAATCATGTTTAACGGATACAAAATACATGTATGGGCCACCTGCTTCCGTTAATCCTGTAATGGTAAACACACCATTGGAATCTATTTCATAAGTAACTCCTCCAGAAACCAGACCGTCCGTAATCTCATTGGTTTTGTTTACATCAAAATACCATGAATACGTACCATCTACCGAACTGGTTGGAACCAATACCACGTTATCCGAAAAACAAATAGGGTTTTCATTTCCTACAACAGTTATATCACCTGCCGTTGGAACAGACTCTACATTTATCGTGACCTCAGTTCTAGGCGATTCTTTGAGACAACCTATTTCCGCAGCTGCTACATAATAGGTAGTATCTGAGCTAAGTATTGGTGTAGTAAATGCTTCACCTGAATCTAAGGTTGCCAGTAGGTTTCCGTCTTCTTCTGCATCGTACCACCTTAGCTCAACATTATCGTCGTTCTCAACTTCCGCAACAACGCTAGTGCTAAAACCGGCACAGATATTTAGGTCATCTGAAGTAGAAGTTATTACTGGTCTTGCAGGAGCCCTAAATACATCAAAAAGTGAAAGTTCTTGATCAATGCTGACACCTAGTAAGGATGATAAACGTACAGTTACCCGATCAATAGGAGTTGTAGGGTCAAAACCTATTACTGCCGCCTGGCCACTTTCTAACAGACCCAATACATCTAGATCCAATAAACTTGATAAATTATCTGAGTATATAGATTGGCCTGCGCCATCTTGACCAATTACTTCAATTGAATTAGCTATACCCAATTGTAGCAAAGACGGGTTCATTGCCATCTTTATATAATAATTATCACCTGTATCTTCCGGACTATCAAAATAAAAAGTCTGCTCAATACCGGCTAGAACATCAACAAGGCCTAAACTTAATTCAGAAAAGGTAGTATCATCACCATCTATGGCAAACTCGGGGTTAGCAACTCCGGCCCCGCCTAAACCTAAAAGATCTAGAGTTAGGCCTTCTCCACTAAAAGAAGTATAATTAGGTGCACCACATGTAGTGTCTCCTTCTCCATAATAGGCCCCATACACATTAAGGTCTCGTTCTTGGCCCAGTCCTATTAAGGACCCAACACTATTTGTTATACTAACCCTATCATAAGGACTAGATGGCGTAAGAGCCAGAAAATAATCTCCGTTCTTATCCGTTACCACACGCGCTTCATCTGATGAAAACGCATTAACAAGTCCTGAATTAGTCTGAAGTACACTATCATCAATATTGAACGCCTCTACAGAAAATTCTTGATTACCAACAAGTAATGTTCCAACAATATCAGAAAGTAGACCACCTAGGCTACCACCCAATAGACTGGATAGTATATCATCTTCAGTAGCAATTTTTATAAAACTGGTAGTGTTTGCTGGTACCGTAGTAGGGTAATTAAGTTCCAAAAGACCGTTATAATTACCAATACCCAATACAATTCCGGAACCGGCCCGTACAATTGCATTGGTTGCTAAATCCGAATCTATGGCGTTATTTGGTTGGGTAACTGAACTTTGGTTTGAAATGGCGTCGGCATAAACCCTATCCTGTGCATAGGAGACCGAACAAACAAAAAATAGCCAGATTAAAAAGTTTTGCTTCAGCGTAGTTTTACGTATCATAGGCAAACTGTGTAGGTTAAGTCTTATAAAAAACTCAAATACGAGAAACATTATTGTTTATGCTATTATATACCCTCGGTGAAATGCGTATTTATTCGATGAAAGGATTTCTTATCGATAAAATGTAGTTTAAAAGTGTCATTTATCGAGTTCCAAAACCTACAAATATTTTATTTACTGATAAACAACACTTTACAATGTTTGTAAAGAGAATAGCCTCAATACTATTCAATGCTAATAAAAAGGACAATATGATTTCCCCATAATTAATGCATAAAAAAAGCCCCCTACTTCATGCGAAATAGGAGGCCTTATATTATAAGGTAACTAAAGATTAATTCAACTCTCTTGTTCTATTTAAAAAACAACTGTGTAAAATAAAGAATACCATTCTCATCTGCAGTAACACTAACCGCTGTATAATTAAAATCACCTTCCATTACTTTCTTATGTGTTGGGCTATTTTTCCACGCTTCAATAATATCATCAGCATTTGTAAAATCCATACCTAAGTTCTCAGAAACAAAATCCGCATTAGCTTCTACTGATAATTTAGAAGCCCTTTTATCAAAATTATCATGACTGATAACTCCTTCGGAAATCATATACTCGTTGTGTGCATTTGCGTAACCATATGCCACACTGTTAAACTCTACTTCGTTTAAACCAACAGAAACTCTATACTCGTTAACAACATCAATAACCTCCTGCTCTATAATAGATATTTCTACTTCTTCATTTGTTGTTGCAACCACCTTGTACAATTCATCCTCTTCTGTAGTAGAAGTAGAACATGAAGTCATTAAAGTTGCAAGAGCGATAAGAAGTAAAATATTGAATCTGATCATAACTTAAGAGAATTAATTTTTGTAATTCGTTTCCTCTATTTATGAACGGCACATTGCAGGATACTTGACGAAATTCTCTTAAGTGGTACGTTTTACTCGTTAAAGTGTAAAAAACTACTAATCAAATAGTTACACTCAAATAAAGTGTGTTTTATATCGGAAAAAACATGTGCTACGCCGATGATTTAACACTTAATCGTAAAAAGAAATTACTTGACCGATAGGCTAATTTTAGCAAACCCGACGAAGTATTAGGAAATGAGGATGAAAAGCGCATTAGACAAAAAAATAGCGCATTTTAAACTTATAGGAAAGAAAGTCTCTTGAAATCACGAAACCGCCAATAGATGCAAATTTCACTCTGCTGTCTATCGTAAATATAAAATGCGATTGACATCTACATAATCTAGAGACAATCGCATTTATAAAAAGGTTGTTTTTTGAACTATTAGAACGCTACATACTAAACCTCAGCTTCTTTTCAATAGCCACAATCATTTCATTGGCTATATCCTTACCGGTAGCATTCTCAATACCTTCAAGACCCGGAGAAGAATTAACTTCCAACAATAATGGTCCTTTGTTTGAACGGATAATATCCACACCCGCAACGGCAAGGTTCAAAACCTTGGCTGCTTTTTGAGCAAGTTTACGCTCTTCCGATGTAATTTTAATAATAGAGGCTTTTCCTCCTTGGTGAATGTTAGCCCTAAACTCTCCTTTCTCTGCCTGACGTTGCATGGAAGCTACCACTTTTCCGTTTACTACGAAACAGCGAATATCCTGCCCATTGGCCTCTTTAATGAACTCTTGCACCAAGATATTAGTGTTTACACTTTTAAAGGCGTTTATAACACTCTCCGCCGCCTTATTGGTCTCGGCAAGCACCACTCCTTTACCTTGTGTGCTTTCCAACAACTTTATGATCAACGGGGCACCGTTAACCATTTTAATAAGGTCCTTGGTATCCATTGGCGATTTTGCAAAACCAGTAATAGGAATATGAATATCGTTCTTGGAGAACAACTGAGAGGCAAAAAGCTTGTCCCTAGATTGGGTAATGGCTTCCGCCGAATTCTGGCAGTATACCCCAAGATTATCAAACTGCCTGATTAAGGCGCAACCATAGAAGGTAACCGATGGTTTTATTCTAGGGATGACCGCATCAAAAGCGTTAAGAATATTTCCTCCCCTATACCGTATTTCGGGTGATCGGGCATCCAACTTCATGTAAGCATGCTCTACATTAAGAAAAACAATTTCATGGCCACGTGCTTCCGCGGCTTCTATAATGCGCTTATTGCTATACAACTGAGGATTGCTTGCCAACAAAGCTATTTTAAGACCTGACTTTTCTTTAAAGTAAGGAGCGTACATTTTGTTTACCGCCTCATCATTAAAGTCCTGTACTTGATAGTTTATAGCCGGATTTACAATATACCTTTCATTAATGGCTTCCCTACCCAAAAGCATACGAAACTCCATAGTATCCCGGTTGGCCAAAGTAAGTTCAATCTCAAAAGTATCCTCTCCTATGGTTACAGGTGTGCGTACCACCAAACGCTCTTCGGAGATACCGGAAGAACTCTTAACCATCCTACGGTCCACCAATCTGGCCTGACAAGGAATAGCTATACTCCGGTTCTCTTGCAAAGGGCTTACCTCGAACTTTACCCATTCTTGAGTACCCTTCATAATTATCTTGAGGTTGGTTGCTTGTATTGACGATGTTTTTGCCCCTGAATCTACCCTTGCCTTAATGGCAGGAATACCCAAGTTTTCAAACACACACCATTCTTCACTACCTATAATCTTTAAATCAGTCAAACTATACTTTTTTTCTAAGTTCAAAAATATCTTTTCTCCTATCTTTTAAATTGCGTACGGCTCCAAATTGATTGAGTTCGCGAAGTAAATCTATATCTACATCAGCAATCAAAATCATTTCGGTATTAGGAGTGGCCTCTGCTTTTATTCCATTTGTTGGGAATGAAAAATCACAAGGTGTAAATACCATGGATTGAGCAAACTGTATGTCCATATTCTGAACATTGGGCAAGTTGCCTACGCTACCTGCAATAGCTACATAGCACTCGTTTTCTATTGCTCTTGCCTGCGCACAGTGCCGCACTCTTGAGTATCCGTTCTGGGTATCCGTTAAAAACGGAACGAACAAAATATCCATTCCCTCTTCGGCCAATAAACGGCTTAACTCCGGAAATTCCGAATCATAACAGATTAAAATTCCGATTTTTCCACAATCCGTATCAAAAGCCTTTAACTGGTTACCCCCTTGCATACCCCAAACTTTGGCTTCATCTGGAGTTACGTGTAACTTTTCATAGCGCTCCATACTCCCATCACGTCTGCACAAGTAACCAACGTTGTACAAGCGGCCATCAATCATTTCGGGCATACTTCCTGTAATGATATTGATGTTGTACGAAATGGAAAATTCCGAGAACTTCTTTACTATAGCACCGGTATGTTTTGCCAACTCCCTAATGGCATCAGGTGTGGACAAATGGTTATCCTTGGCCATTAAAGGTGCATTGAAAAACTCGGGGAACAGCGCAAAATCCGACCTATAGCCAGAAACGGCATCAATAAAATACTCTGCCTGCTGTAATAATTCCTCTAAATCTTTATACGGACGCATCTGCCACTGGATAAGCCCAAGACGAATAACAGTTTTCTTTGCCGATGCTTTTTTGGAAGGCTTTTGATAATAAATATTGTCCCATTCCATTAAAATGGCAAAATCACTGGATGCCTTATCTCCTTCCAAATAGCCTTTCATAACCTTGGCTGGATGAAAATCATTACTGATCTGGAAATTTAGTACCGGATCTGCAATTTCCTTTCTACGTACCTTGGCAATATATTCTTTTGGAGTAAGCTCATCTTTATATTTATGGTAATTGGGCATTCTACCTCCAAAAGCTATGCTCTTAAGATTGAGTTTTTCGCACAGTTCCTTACGATAGTCATATAATCTACGCCCTAACCTAAGTCCACGAAACTGCGGCTTTATAAAAACCTCTATTCCGTAAAGAACATCACCATTGTCTTCATGTGTGGCAAAAGTATAGTTACCCGTAATCTGATCATAGGTATGCTCATCATCAAAATTATCATAGTCTACAATAATGGACAGGGCCACACCGGCCAACTGTCCATTAATTTTTATAACAACCTGACCTTCCGGAAATTTATCGATCAGCGATTTAATGTGCTTCTCTTTCCAGTATGAGCCGGGCATATTGGTATATGCGGATATCATTGCAGTTTTAAGCTCTTGATAATCATCAAGGTCCAAAAACTTTAACTCTATATTCTCTATTTCTTCTATTTTCATTGAACGGACATTATATAATTACTATCTCTATCAACAAAACCTTGGAATAGAACAAGGGGGTTCATAAACCTATTAACGATATTAGTCTTCATCGTCTTGAGCCATGTCTTCTGGGTCAGGCTCCACTACCGCTTCTGGATCATCATCATCAAAATCTTCATAATCATCCTCATCATAATTCTCCATCGTATACTCAAGCTTGGCACTGATCTTAACCAAATACTTAGTATCCTCCGTTAAAACCTCAACCGCCTCAATACGCTCTCCACTGGCATTTTTGAACGATATTATATTTCTATCATCATACCCATCTGGATATGCTTCTACCAACAGCTTAAGGACTTCAGGCGTCAACTTTTTAAAGTCTACTATAACGCGCTTTAAATTTGTATTTTCTTTTCTGTTACTCATAGGTCAAGAAGATAAGCAAAAATTAATGGCGCAACAATGGTTGCATCGCTCTCAATAATAAACTTAGGGGTATCTATATCTAATTTACCCCAAGTGATTTTTTCATTGGGAACCGCACCGGAGTACGACCCATAACTTGTTGTAGAATCACTAATCTGGCAGAAATAGCTCCAGAAAGGTGTATCCGTTCTTTCCATATCTTGATAAAGCATAGGCACTACGCAAATAGGAAAATCTCCTGCTATACCACCTCCAATTTGGAAAAACCCGATTCCGTTTTCGGAATTGTCAGTGTACCAATCTGCCAAAAAGGTCATGTACTCAATTCCTGATTTTACGGTATTTGCCTTCAATTCGCCTTTTAGCACGTATGATGCAAAGATGTTACCCATAGTACTGTCTTCCCAACCTGGACAAACAATAGGTAGGTTTTTCTCCGCGGCAGCGTACATCCATGAATCTTTTAAATCAATCTCATAATGCTCTTCAAGAACACCGGAAAGCAACATTTTGTACATATATTCATGCGGTAAGTAGCGTTCCCCTTTAGCTTCTGCATCTTTCCAAATCTTAACAATATGCTCTTGCAACCTTCTGAAAGCTTCCTCTTCCGGGATACAAGTATCCGTTACGCGGTTCAGGCCCTTTTCCAATAATTCCCATTCCTCTTTTGGAGTTAGATCTCTATAATTAGGTACACGCTTGTAATGTGAGTGTGCTACCAGATTCATGATATCCTCTTCAAGATTGGCACCGGTACATGATATAATTTGCACCTTGTCCTGACGGATCATTTCGGCAAATATTTTACCTAATTCTGCGGTACTCATAGCACCTGCCAAAGAAACGAGCATCTTTGAGCCTTGCTCCAGTTGAGCTTCGTACCCTTTAGCTGCGTCTACCAAAGCAGCCGCATTAAAGTGCAAATAGTATTTTTCTATAAATTCTGAGATTGCTCCCTTAGTCTTCGTCATCTTCAAATTTTAAACCGTTATTGCCAGATTTGCTATCAACATCATAGGTGTTATCATATTCATCATCTACCGCCTCACCCATAAATTTATAGCTAAGCATTTTATAATACAATTTTGCGGCAAGGAAATCCGAAGATTTTTCGGCTGGGTTAGGGCAAAGTTCAACAATATCAAAACCTACCACATTCTTTTCCTCAAACACCTGTTTTAAGAACTCCAATGTTTCATACCAAAACAAACCGCCTGGTTCCGGAGTACCGGTAGACGGCATAATGGAAGGGTCAAACGCATCAAGATCAAAAGTAATTAGAACATTATCGGTCATTGCTTCAATAACCTTGTCCATCCAGTATTCATCTTGGGCCATGTCATGTGCGAAGAACGTTTTTTCCTCATCCATGAATGTTTTCTCAATGGCATCCATAGAACGGATACCCACCTGAATTAAATTCGTGGTCTGGCTAGCTTCATGTACCGCACAAGCATGGTTATACTTTGTACCCCCATAAGACTCACGTAAGTCTGCGTGGGCATCTATCTGCAAAACGGTTAAATTATCAAAACACTCGTTAAATGCTCGTATTGTACCTATTGAAATAGAATGCTCTCCTCCAAAAAGGGTAACGAACTTGTTGCGTTTAATGTATTTTTTGGTTCTCTTGTGCACAGCGTTTACCACAGCTTCTGGAGAACTGTTTTCCGTAATGGCTTCGGCTAAATGAATACCCTGCTCATAAACCTCTGTATTGGTCTCAATATCATACAGCTCCATATTCTCAGAAGCTTCTAAAAATGCTTGAGGGCCTTTATCGGCTCCTTTTCCCCAAGTACTTGTTCCATCGTAAGGCACAGGTATTAAAACTACCTTGGCCGTCTCTAATTGTGCGAATTTATCGGGAATTCCCGCATAATTCTTTGTTGTGCTCATCTTGATTAAATGAAGTTTATAGGTTTGATGTAATTTTTTGTGAAATGGTCTTAACACTACCGTTCTTAGCGGTTTTTTCGGTTTCGTAACCCAATATACTAAGCAAGTCTTCTGCTTTTTGTTGCGGACTGAACTGTTCATAGATAAAGTTGCCATTGGCATCCTTATCTATCAATATGTGTTTGGGTTGCGGAATCAAACAATGCTGTAACCCGCCGTAACCACCAATGGTCTCTTGGTAAGCCCCAGTGTTAAAGAACCCTATATACAAGGGCTTGTCCCGCCTGTATTTAGGTAGATAAATGGCGTTCATGTTTTGTTCGCTATTGTAATAATCATCGCTATCACACGTTAAACCACCCAATAAAACACGCTCATACTCATCGTTCCAGCGGTTTATAGGCAACATGATAAAACGTTTGTTAATGGCCCAAGTATCCGGTAAAGTGGTAATGAAAGAAGAATCTATCATGTTCCATTTTTCACGATCGTTCTGCTGCTTTTGGTACAGAATCTCGTAAATGGCACCACCGCTTTCGCCTACGGTAAAACTTCCGAACTCAGTAAAAATGTGAGGCACGGGTACATCTGCCTCTTGGCATGTAATATTGATCTGATTTAGAATCTCATCGATCATATATTGATAATCGTACTCAAAGGCCAAAGAGTTCTTTATAGGAAAACCACCTCCAATATTTAAACTATCCAAAGACGGGCACATCTTTTTTAGACGTGTATAGACCTTAAGACACTTTAGCAGTTCGTTCCAATAGTAAGCATTATCACGAATTCCGGTGTTTATAAAAAAGTGAAGCATTTTTAGCTCTACCTTTTCATTATCCTTAATCTGGTTCTCGTAAAAGGGTACAATATTCTTATAGCCGATGCCCAGTCTAGAGGTATAGAACTCAAATTTTGGTTCTTCCTCAGAAGCTATACGGATGCCTATTTTGTAGGTATCATCAATTACTTCGGACAGCAGGTCAATCTCCTCATAATTATCAATAATGGGTATACAGTTCCTATGACCGTTATTAATAAGTCTAGCAATATTTTCTATGTACTGCTCACGTTTAAAACCGTTACAGATTACATAGGCATTGTCCTTTAATTTACCATCCCTTTTTAACTGCTCTACAATATTAATATCAAAAGCGGAAGACGTTTCAATATGGATATCGTTCTTTAAAGCCTCGTGTAGAATATGTTGAAAATGCGAACTTTTAGTACAGTAGCAATAATGGTATTTACCCTTGTAGGCGTTCTTCTCAATAGAATTTGCAAACCAGTTTTTTGCCTTATTAATATTGTCAGATATCTTAGGCAAATAAGTGAATTTTAACGGGCTACCATATTTCTCTACCAGCTCTTTAAGCGGAATATCGTGAAATTTTAAATGCTCGTTCTCAAGCGTAAACTCTTCTTGAGGGAAAAAGTAAGTCTGATCGATTAGATCGATATATTTATTATTCATTGTTAATTCTTGTGAATGAAAATCGGTATATTTTTTTAAGTAATGCGTTTGTACGCGTTATGAAATTGTTACCGATGGTATCATATAAGAATTTGTTCCTGGGTAGTAGGAATAAAGAAGTAGTTGTGCTGGCTTTGCACAATAGAAGTGAAAAAATCGGAAGTTAGCTTTAAAATCCGGTCGCCCATCTTATGGGTTGCTATGAGATTTGACTTCCTAATCTCCCATAGCCCGAACATAGAAACACACTGCATGTTGTTCAGCTAAAAGCTCATAATGCCTTCAGTTTTACGTCGCTAAAGACAGGACAAATGAAAACAAAAAAATTGTAAAAACAAGCGTTTTCAAAAAATTTACGATAAAACGCGAAAAAAAGTTTTTACAACTACAACTATATCAAAAAATATCATCTAATTATCTTATTTTTAAGACATTAAAACACCCTTGACAAATGAAAAAAAACAGCATACCCCATCTCAAAAGCATCAGTTTATGCTTGCTCTTGGCCCTTACAAACATATTATATGCGCAAATACCTTCAAACACTTACTTTTTTGAGGAAGAAGTTGATGCAAAAAACATCACCCATGAACTCAAAATTGATGGTGATTATTTTACACATACCGTCTACGAAAAGAAACCGGCCCAATTTATCATGACGCGCGGTGGTTTTGTTCAAGTAAAAGATAACGAACTTGTATTACAATTGGAATTCAACTCTAATTATGAAAAGGACCAATTAAAAACGCTCAATATTCCCTTTAAAACCGAAGGTGAAAATCTCATCCTTGAAATGAAATCCAAACAAACCTTTAAACCCATTGCCCCGTCAGAACAAGAGCTGGACGGCAAGTGGCTTTTCGTTACCCGTGGCCCAGATACGGGACAAGAACGAAGGGGTGAGGAAAACCCCAGAAAAACACTGAAATTTCTAAAGAACGGTCGTTTTCAATGGATAGCCTACAATACGGATACCATGAAATTTTTTGGCACCGGCGGCGGAAGTTTTTCTTCTAAAAACGGAAAGTATGTTGAGCATATTGAATTTTTCTCAAAAGATAATTCCCGTGTTGGTGCTACCCTAAATTTTAATTATGAGCTAAAGAATGCGGACTGGCACCATACCGGAAAGAACAGCAAAGGAGAACCTATGTATGAGATTTGGGCCAAGAGAAAAAATTGAAATTATTCGGTCTTAAAACAAGTTATCAACAATTCTTATGATAAAAATATCATAATTCATAAAAATAAAACACAATGTAAGCCTTCATGCGCCGTTATAAACGGACAATCATAATAATGATGGTATGAACCCCCTTACGAAAGAACAGATAAAGGAACTTGAGGAAAAGCTAGAGGAAAACAAAAAAAGGATAGACGAATTGGTGAAAAAATTTGACGTCTATAAGATCTAGTAAACCATTTCCAAGAAAAGTGACCCCGGCAAGAATCGAACTTGCATCTAAAGTTTAGGAAACTTCTATTCTATCCATTGAACTACGGGGCCAATTAATCCAGAGGGCAAAAATAAAGTTTTTTTAGAAGTGCAGAAACAACCGGACAACTAATTTTAGACCGTTTCAGGTAAAAAGTCTTTGACGCTTACTCTGTTATTTCTTTTACAAAATTAACAATCAACGGTAAGGCCGGATAGACCATGATATGGCCATAACCATCAAGTTCCATGAGCTGTACATTTGGGTGGCCCAAAACCTTCATCATCCTATAAAAATAAGCTACCTCTTCATAACGTCCTAACAGCTCCAACTCACGATTGCCGGTTACCAACAACATAGGTGGCGCATCTTTACGAACATGGAATAGGGGCGCATATTTATCTACAATAGGCTGGGTTCCTTCTATTCCCATTTCTTTACGAACGGTCATATGCGTTATGGTATGCCCGCTTAACGGAGCCAGGCCTGCAATTTTATTGGCATCTATACCATGTTTTTCCAAGTAGGATTTATCCAACCCAACCATACTTGCCAAATATCCACCGGCAGAATGACCGGAAACAAAAATCTTATCAGAACTACCATTATACTCAGAGATATTCTTAAAAACCCAAGCTACTGCCGCTGCCGCATCTTCTATATAGACGGGGTGTTTTACTTTGGGATGCATCCTATAATTAACGGCCACCACTATAATACCTTTTTCCTCCAGTCCCTCCGGAATATTCTTCTGTCCATTTTCCAGCCCGCCACCATGAAACCAAACCACAACGGGAGCACTAATACTATCTTTGGGATAGTAAACATCTAACTTGCAACGTTCTTTTAAGTATTGATTTTGGGATTGGACGGTTTCCGGGTAATAGGGAATATTCTCCTTTAGGATATACCCCTCTTGACCAAAGGCGGTAGTAACCACCATTAACAAACTAAAAAAAACAACCCTTACACTAAATATCATACGCTCTAGCTTTAATCTATAAACAGATTAGGTAAAGCTAACGAAAACCAAGGAAACAAGGTTACCAGAATGAGTACCAAAAAACTGACCAATAAAAACGGCATACCCGCCTTACTTACTTCCCCAATAGATATTTTACCGATACTAGATGCCACAAAAAGACAAACACCTACAGGTGGAGTGGTTAAACCAATAATTAGATTCAATACGGCTATTACCGCAAAATGAATAGGGTCAACATCTACTGCCAAAGCAACCTTTAACAAAATGGGAAAAAGAATAAGTAATGCCGCAATAGTTTCCATAAAAGTCCCGACCACTATAAGTAGCAAATTTATGAGCAATAGCACTACGTATTTATTGTCCGTAAAACCTAAAATCTCATTGGAGATACTTTGTGGAATCTGCTCCGTAATCAATATATAACCGAATAGATTGGCAAAACCAACCAGCACCATAAGCGATGCCGAAGTTTTCATGCTGTCTAAAAAAACCACTTGAATGTTCTTGAAATTCAAGCGTTTATAAACAAATTTACCTATTACTAAAGCGTACACCACGGCAATAATAGAAGCCTCGGTAGGAGTGAAAATTCCGCCGATAATACCGTATAGAATAATAAAAGTCATTAAAAGCGACCAAAACGTATCTACAAAACCACGTGCCACTTGCTTAAAACTGCTACGGGCATGTTTGGGGTAATTTTTCTTTTTTGATATGAAATAAGCCGTCAACAATAACCCTATTCCTAAAAGTAATCCTGGCAACGCACCGGCAAGAAACAATTTACCCACGGAAAGTCCACTTAAAGTAGCCGCAATAATCATAGGCACACTTGGTGGTATTATAGGCCCTATAGTAGAGGAAGCCGCAGTAACCGCACATGAAAAGCCAGTATCGTAACCTTCCTTTTTCATTGCAGGAATCATAATAGACCCCATGCTTGCCGTATCTGAAATAGCCGTACCGGAAATACCGGCAAACAGCATTGACGCCCCAATGTTCACTAAAGAAAGTCCTCCTCTAATATGCCCCAACAAATGGTTACAAAACGTGATGATTTTTTCCGTTAGTCCGCCTTGGTTCATAAGATTTCCTGCCATAATAAAACCGGGAACACTTAAAAGCACGAACACATCTATGCCTGCATACATTTTCATAGGTACGATAATCAACGGAATACCTTTCATCAAAATATAGCTCAAACAAGAAAGTCCCAGCGCAAAGGCTATTGGAAAACGCAGCACAAGACACACGATAAATACAATAACAAGAACCCAAATCATACTTTAGAATTTTTATAATTTCTTTGAATCCTTTTCCACAGATAATAACTAATAGAAGCAGACATAATGAACATACTAAAAAACGCAATGCCCATATTAAAACCCATACTGGGGGACTTCTCAGGAATACCCAACACTACAAATTGTATAGAATAAATAGCCATGAGCACAAACAAAAGCAAGACTATTACCGGAATAACCTTAACCAACGTACGCTGCATACGCACAGGAAACCTGCTAAAGAACATATCTAAATGCACGTAATATTCGCTCTTCATGGCCAGACCGGCACCAAAAGATGTAGCATAGATAAAAAAGAGCCTTGAGGCTTCTTCCGTCCAAGAAGGAGTTGCAAGCGGAGTAAACCTGCAAAAAATTTGTAATAACACCGTGGCAATCAGCCCCCACGTACTTAGTAACGCACCCACTTTTAGAATACGTCCAATAGCTTTATGAAGCATCTTTCTCTATTTTCAGTTGATTGTAAATTTTTTGCATTTCAGGCGAAAGGCTTTTGTAAATAGCTTCCTCACATTTTTGTTGAAAAGCATCTTTATCCACCTCTATAAATTCCATACCCTTGGCCTTTAGTTCTTCCTGAACACTTTTTTCGTTCTCCAAAAAAAGATGGTGTTCATAGGCCTGCATATCTTTGGCGGCTTCCATAAAAATTTTCTTTAAGTCCGGAGGTAATCTTTGAAACTGCTTTTCACCCACTACGGGGTACACCCAACTTACAACATGGCTCGTTAAGTTCAGGTACTGCTGTACTTCGGAAAAGCCCGCATTGTTGATTAATGCAAACGGATTTTCCTGTGCTTCTATAGTACCTTGCTGTAAAGAGGTAAAAACTTCGGAAAAAGCCATGGGCGTGGGTTTTGCTCCAAGGGCTTTCCATAGCGTAACAAAAGAAGGAACATTGGGAATTCTTACGATGAGCCCGTTTAAATCATCCGGATGCCGGATAGGACGGTTTGACGTTAAATGCCTAGGGCCACGTTCAAAATGACCCAATGACCGTAGGCCGGCCTTGTTTATCATTTCTTCTTCCATCAACTTACCAATTGGTCCATTAATATACCTATTCATATCCGTTGAATCCTGCATTAAAAAAGGAAGCTCACAGAAAGTGGCCACCTCAAACCAATTGGTTAAGATAGAACCCGTGGTAGTCATATCTATCACATCGGCCTGAATGAGCCTAATGGCCTCAACCTCCTTGGCCAACTGCTCGGAAGGGTATATCTCTACCTTTATTCGTCCTTCGGTTCGTTCTTCTAGAATCTGCCCAAAATATACAAAAGCCTTATACCAGGTATGTTCTTCGTTTACCAAAAGGGCCGTTCGCAACAAAAATTCCGGTTCAGGTTTATCCGGTTTACAGCTATTGAAACATAACAGGGCAAAAAGACATAGCACTGCCTTCTTTAAAATACAACTTAACACTCCTTGATTGCGCATAATCTAATCTTCTACCTCAACCACCATTTCTATTTCCACGGCAATATTGCCGGGTAACGAACCCATGCCAACTGCAGCACGTGCATGTTTGCCACGTTCGCCAAAAACTTGGACCATTAGATCCGAATATCCATTAATAACTTTGGGTTGATCGGTAAAATCCGGAACGGCATTTACCATACCGCGTACTTTTACAATACGCTTTACCTTTTTAAGATCACCTAATTCCGATTTTAAGACCGAAATTTGATTGATGCCCGTTATCCTTGCAGCCTCATAACCCTCTTTAATAGTAAGGTCTTGCCCCAACTTACCTGTAATATTCTCACCATTTGCCTTTGTTGGTCCTTTACCGGCAAGAAAAATAAGATTGCCGGTACGTACCGCATTTACATAATTGGCCATTGGAGCGGAGGGCTCTACAAGTTCAATTCCAAGTTCTGCAAGTTTAGCTTCTGGATTATATTCGGCATCATTTTGAGCATTACCCATAAAAGGTATAATTAGGGCAATGGCTACAACTACAAAGAAGATTTTCATAAAGTTTCAATTCGCTGTTGAATGCCCAAGATACACATTTACAACTTTCATTAAAACCTTGAATAACAGAAAATAGCCAACAAACAAAAAATAATTTGTTTCAAATATGAAACTAGTTTCAAACTCTATGGAGCTTATATGGGTAGATTCCACCCGCATTCCATTGACATACGTATAGGTTTTTATCGTTATCTACACATACATCATGACAGTGTTTGAAAATCGGTTTTTCTTGGAGCATTAATTTCAATTTCCCGTTTTCATATGTAGGTTCCGTGCCACCTGGGTTGGACACTACCTCATTATCCTTATCCAAAATGGTTACAAAACCCTTGTTGGCCTGCATATTATAATTGCCTTCTTCCATACCAAAACAAACTCCCGAGTATACATTTTCACCATCTATGACAGGTCTACTCACAAACAAACCGGGCATGTAGTAATCTTCTATATACTCCCCTTCCAAGGAAAACCTCTTGAATGAATTTTTTATACGTGCGGTGCAAAGTAGCGTTGGGTTTGAAGGATCCCTATTATCAATAGCAACACCATGTGCCTGTTTAAATTTTTCGGGTGAAAGAAAACTGTCTCCCCCAAATTTTCTAATAAAATTACCCTTGGGGTCGTATTGCAGAATGAACTGTGACCCATATCCATCGGCAATATAAATATTACCATTGGGCCCTATTGCGGTTTCTGTGGGTTTGAATGGTGCATTTTGTTCATATATACCCTTTGAAGCGGGTGATGCTATCTCTAGTATCACACCTCCATCTAGGTCGGTCTTTATTACCCTTCCCAAAGACGGATCGGTAATGTACAGAAACTCTGCGCCTCCTTCTTCATGAATTGTAAGGCCATGTGCCCCTGGCAAGTTTAATGTCCAGCTGTGTAGCAATACCCCAGATTTATCATATACCAACATATTGTTCTTGGCATGATCTGTAAGCATAAACAACCTACCCTTTTTATCCATCACCATTTCATGGCAATTATTTACAGGGTGTTTCTTAGGGTCCAAATCTCCCCAACCCATTTCAACCCGGTATTTAAAATCACCATGACCAATTATCTCTTCGCTGAGGTTAACTTTTAAATTATTAATATAGAACGGCACAGTGGTCATGGCTAAAATACCTCCCGTACCCATGGTTGTTTTTTTCATGAATTCTCTTCTTGTTGGCATGCGCATTAAGCTAAAATATCTTTTACTACATGACCGTGAACATCGGTCAAACGGTATCTTCTACCTTGGTGTTTAAAGGTAAGCTTTTCATGATCTATACCCAACAAATACATTATGGTGGCTTGGAAATCATGAACATGTACCCCGTTCCGGGCAACATTGTAGCTAAAATCATCAGTTTCACCATAGACCATTCCCGCCTTGACGCCCGCACCTGCCATCCACATGGTAAAACAACCCGGGTGATGGTCTCTCCCATAACTTTCAGCAGTTAGTCTACCTTGCGAGAAACTGGTGCGCCCGAACTCTCCGCCCCAAACTACTAAAGTATCCTCTAAAAGTCCGCGTTGTTTTAAGTCCGTAATAAGCCCAGCAGTAGCTTGGTCTGTGCTCAATGCCTGTCTTTTAATTCCATTGGGGAGCCCACCATGTTGGTCCCACCCCATATGGTATAGCTGTATAAATTTTACATCTTTTTCCGCTAGGCGCCTTGCCTGTAAGCAATTGGCAGCATAGGTGCCCGGAATTTTGGCATCCTCACCATATAATTCATACACATGGTCCGGCTCATTGGAAGTATCTACCGCATCCGGTACCGAATTCTGCATGCGATATGCCATTTCATATTGATTTATTTTAGATTGAATTTCCGGATCTTTCCAGATATCGTACTGCTGATTGTTCAAATCCGAAATATAGTCCAGCGCCCGCCTACGGTCGTGATCGTGTACCCCATGCGGATTATTCAAATACAACACCGGATCTTTGCCCGAGCGAAATTGAACTCCCTGATGGTGGGAAGGCAAAAACCCATTCCCCCAGGCCGCCGAACTCAAGGGTTGGGCACCTCCTCCTTTGGAAAGCATCACTACAAAATTGGGCAGATCCTTATTATCGCTCCCAAGGCCATAACTTAACCATGACCCAATTGAAGGCCTACCACTTAATTGAGAGCCCGTTTGCATAAACATAACCGCTGGTTCATGGTTAATAGCTTCGGTATACATTGACTTTATAATACAAAGGTCATCCACAACACCAGCGGTATGCGGAAAAAGCTCACTCACCCAAGCACCGGATTGACCGTGTTGTTTAAAATCGAAAATGGACTGTACTAAGGGAAAAGTGCTTTGTGAAGTCACCATTCCAGAATTACGCTGTGTTCCCCTAACCGAATCAGGTATTTCTTGACCATGCCATTTGGCCAAGGAAGGCTTATAATCGAACGTTTCTATTTGAGACGGACCACCACTCTGAAACAAATAAATAATCCGCTTGGCTTTGGCGGGAAAATGGGTTCCGCCCAATGCGCCTCCATGAGCGTTTACCAACGAAGGCCTTTTAGAAACCAGCAAATCATTGGCAAAAGATTCTGTTGGACCCAAAAGACTGGACAGTGCAATGGACCCAAACCCCAAGGACGCTTTCTTTAAAAAGCCCCTACGGGTATCTTCAAACTTCTTTTGTTCATGAATATCTCTCATAATCTTCTTCTTATCGTATGGTGAATCCTTCGGTAGTATTCATAATTCCGTTAATAACCGTTGCCAATGCCGCCACCTTCACTGGGTCCGAGGTGTTTTTTATTTTGGTTTCGCCCATATTCAAATAGGCAATGGCATCCTCTTCATGCTCCAAAAACCGGTGGAGTTCATCATCAAGAAACTTCTTCAAAACACCCATTTCCTCCTTTTTGGCTTTTCTACCCGTGCTTAGTTGAAACGCCTTTTGCAATAGTAGTTCCGGGTTATAGGCGGTTTCCTCAATCAAACTTTCGGCAAGGACGTACGAAGCTTCTATATATTGAGGGTCGTTCAATAGCACCAAAGCCTGTAACGGGGTACTGGTCTCCCTTCTTTTAACGGTGCACACACTTCGATCTCCACCATCAAAAATTTGCATAGACGGCGGTGCCGAGGTTCGTTTCCAAACGGTATAAAGACTTCTTCGGTACAAACCCTCCCCATGCTCCTGTTTGTATCTGTAGCGCCAGGGCTTGTTGCTGATTTCGTCCCACAAGCCTTCTGGTTGATAGGGATAAACACTTTCTCCACCAATTTTAGAAACCAAAAGCCCACTGATAGCCAAAGCATTGTCCCTTACCATTTCTGCGGTCATTCGCATACTAGGGCCTCGCGCCAATAAGATATTGTCTGTATCAATTTCCAATAATTCCGGGGTAAGTTCCGAGCTTTGTTGATAGGTGGCGGACATAACAATTAGCTTGTGTAATTTTTTGATATCCCAACCGGACTCCATAAACGCTACGGCCAGCCAATCCAATAATTCGGGATGGGACGGCAAGCTGCCTTGGTTTCCAAAATCATCCGAAGTGGACACTAAGCCTTGACCAAAGTGCATTTGCCATAAGCGGTTTACAAATACCCTTGCTGTTAACGGATTATTTTTATCGAACAGCCATTGTGAAAGTCCCAACCTGTTTTTGGGCAAATCATCGCCAAAGGGCATTACAACTTCCGGCACATTGGGCTGCACCTCTTCCGTAGGAGCATCGTACATTCCGCGATCAAGAATATAAGTAGGTCTGGGCTTTGGTAAATCTCCCAATACCATAATTTCTTTTATAGGCTCTAATTCATTAAGCTGTTTTTCTCGTTGTTCCTTCAACTTAATTCTTGTATTTTCCACCTCCTTGTCTATACTTAGGTAGTAGAAATCCGTCAATAATTCCTTACCGTTACGCCCTGCTTCTTCTATTGCCGTTTTTGGAGCCATGCTGTAAAGCACTTCCAAAGGGGACAGCTGTCTGTTATAAATCTTGAGATTATCCACCCCACCGTCCTTAAAGGATTTAAACTTGCCACTTACGCCAACAGTAAAACCGGTAAAGGCATAATTATGTGCATTTTTCTTGAATAAGATTGACTTATAAAGGTTGTCTATTTCAATTTCTACCGGCACCTCTTTTCCATTCAAATACATATGAACTCCATCCGCTTTGCCCAACCCATTATAGGACACGGTTACGGAGCTCCACTCTTTCTCAGGAATAGATTCCTTTGTTTTTACCTGAATGGCATTGGATGGCCAGGAACGCGCAATTATAAACTTAAGCTTGTTATCCTCTAGGTGCATAGAATAGCCTTTTAATCCTTGCCTAACTTCTTCGGAATGCGTGAAAATTGCGGCCTCTTCATAGTTTCTATCCGGTTTTACGGCAATGGAAATGGTAAATGGATCAGATTGATCAAACCACCCTACTTTTCCGGGCATTCTCATAGTGGTATAATCTCCAAAAAAAACTGCTTTTCCGTTTAGACCCTTGTCTATAATTGGTTCCCTGACGGTTACCGACTGCCTGTCTCCCCCGTTGTTTTGAGTGCTGAACGATTTCTTATCCCGAGGTAAAAACGAATCAAAATTTAAACTGGCCTGCAACCCCTTTTTTAAACTTTTCTGCAGCGAAGTCTCTAGAACCTTAGGATTTCTTGACCAATTGTGTAACTCATCCGGTGTTTCTTTTTCAACCGAAATCAATTGTTTATGTGTTAAATCGATATTTCTATCCATGAACTCCAACACTTCTTTCTGCTCATCATTTGTCAGCAAAAGTGATGGTCCGGGCACTTGACCTGGTCCGTATACTGGCGTCCCAATTTCATTTGTACTATTGAAGAAGGCAAAAAGCTCATAATGGTCTTTTTGGCTGATAGGGTCATACTTATGGTCATGGCATCTGGCACATTCCACACTCAATCCTAAAAATGCTTTACCAACAGACAAGGTACGATCCGCCACATACTCCACCCGATATTCTTCAAAAACAATTCCCGCCTCAGAGTTCTTTTTGTGCAAGCGATTAAAGGCGGTTGCCAAAATACTTTCTTGCGATGGGTTTTTAACAAGGTCTCCCGCCAACTGCCATGTTACAAATTGCTCGTAGGACATGTTCTCGTTAAAGGCTTTTATCACCCAATCCCTATACGGACTAAAATCGCGATGTTTATCATCCAAATAGCCATCGCTATCCGCATAACGGGCCACATCCATCCATTCGGCAGCCATACGCTCACCATATGCCGGAGAGGCTAAAAGGCGGTCCACTACTTTTTCATACGCATCCGGCGATGTGTCGTTTACAAAATCCTCAATCTGTAACAAGGTTGGTGGTAATCCTACAATATCGAAACTTAGCCGGCGAATAAGATGCTCTTTTGTAGCCCTTTCAGAAGGGCTTAAACTTTTACGCTCCAACTTGGACAAAACAAATTGGTCAATAGTATTCTTAGGCCATTCAGCGAGGGTCACTTTTGGAGCTTCTTCTTTTTTGGGCTTTATAAACGACCAATGGGGTTTGTACTCGGCACCTTGCTCGATCCATTTGGTAATCGTTGCAATTTCACTTTTGCTCAAAGCCACATTAAACTCTACAGGTGGCATCTTCAGTTCTGGGTCATCGGATAAAATTCGAGTTACCACCTCGCTCTCTCCGGGTTTTTTGGGTACAATAGGATGCTTCCCTGAGCTTTCCAATGCTTCGTAAGCACTCTCGGCAATATCCAAACGAAGTCCAGCTTTTTGGTTGGCCATATCTGGACCGTGGCAAGCAAAACACTTATCCGATAATATAGGTTTTACGTGATAATTGAAATCTACCCGTTCCGGTAGTTTGGCCATTGCTTCCTCAATTTCTTCGGGTGCGTTCCATCCGCAACTGCTCAAACACAGGCAACAGATAACTAAAAATAGTCTCGATAAAAATCGCATTGGTTTTGGAATTTTTATCAATATACAACCGCATTTTAACTGTTAATGCGTTAAAAAACTGTTTCGTTAACTGTTAATAATTTTAATTATCTTTAAAAAATTCCTTCTTTGAAGCAATGAATTCCAAGGATTACACTTTTTATGTCAACAAGATAATTTCAAGCAAGTCTTTTGGCAATTCCACTACCTACGCCAACCTGTTGCGATACCTTGTACAGTGTACTTTGGAAGATGATGTACCCAAGGAAACTACCATTGCCACAGAAATATTTGCTAAGAAAGAATTTGACCCCTCACAAAGTACACTTATTCGAGTCTATGTCTATAACCTAAGGAAAAAACTCAAGGCCTATTATCAAAATGAAGGGTTAAACGACCCCATCTTGTTGCGTGTACCAAAAGGGAGCTACAAAGTAGAATTTGAAACTAAAAAAAAGACACCGAAAGAATCCAACGGACTTCTATCTAGAAAACAGATACTACTTCTACTTGGCTTTCTCTTATTGACCTCCGTTATTGGAAATTGGATACTATATAGAAACAATAAAACTGTGGACCAATTTTCCGATTCTGTAATTTGGAACGGTATTTTCAATTCAAAAAAGCCGATGATCCTGGTCTTAGGAGACCTTTTTATTTACAGAGAAATAGATACTTCTTCCCATCGCGAGAAAGTGATTAGGAATTCGCTCATAAACTCAGAGAACCAACTTTACGATTCACTTCCTAAAATTGGTAGTGAAGGTTATATATACGAGCCTATGGAATACAGTTTTCTAATTAGAAATAGTACGGAATGGGTAAAGGATATTAGCAAAGTTCTTACTTCTAAGAACAAAGATTTTAACGTACGTACGGTTTTACGTTTTGGTCCAAAAGAGCTTCCGGAAAACGATTTTATGGTTGTAGGAATGGCGAAGACCCTTGGAATATTTAAAGACTATATTGAGAAGAGTAGTGTGAAATACAATCCTCTTGGCGATACTTTTTCACCCAAAGGGGACACTATTTACCGCCCCAGTGGAGATGCAGAAGCGTACCATAAAGATTACGCCATAATTATTAAAGCGCCAGGCCCTAACAACAATGCCATCTATGTTTTTGCCGGATTATGGGATACGGGAGCATCACAAAGTCTAAAAAACTTCACCAACCCTGTTTTAGTAAAGCAATTGGAATCCCGCATGAAAACCGACTTAGGGAAAATACCCCAGTTCTTTGAGGTCTTCATGGAAGTAAACGGCATTGACCGAATGGAGCTTAGCTCTAAAATAATTCACGTAAAGGAACTGGAACTGGATTAGGAGTTTTTAAATCCCTTTTAGGCCATACGCAGCATCGTTCCAGCGTAGTTCTTGTTTAAAGCGATGGAGGTCTGTTTTTTCATCAATCAATAAAAACTCTATATCCATAATTTCGGCGAAGTCCTCAAGTGATTCTGCGGAGATATTCTGACTATAACAAGTATGATGAGCCCCGCCACCATAAATCCAAGCAGCTGCGGCCGTTTGAAGGTCAGGTTTGGCATCCCAAAGCACTCTAGCAACGGGAAGGTTTGGCATATCATTTTTAATTTCTAGAGCCTCTACTTTATTAACCAACATTCTAAAACGGTTGCCCATATCTACAATGGATGCATTTAAAGCATTACCCGCGCCTGCATTAAAAACCAAGCGTACGGGGTCTTCTTTTCCTCCGATTCCCAAAGGATGGATTTCGCAAGAAACATCTCCTTTAGCAATGGACGGACATATCTCCAGCATATGGGAACCCAAAACAGTAGTGTTACTAGGATCAAAATGATAGGTATAATCCTCCATAAAGCTGTTTCCTCCTTCAAGGCCAGAACCCATAACTTTCATTGTACGTACCAATGCGGCAGTCTTCCAATCGCCCTCGCCACCAAAACCATAACCGCTGGCCATTAGTCTTTGTGTTGCTATACCCGGTAATTGTTTCATTCCGTGTAAATCCTCAAAGGTGTCCGTAAAAGCGGTATAACCGCCCTCCTCTAGAAAAGCGCGCATACCCAATTCTATTTTGGCCGCATCCTTTAAAGAATTACGCATGCTTCCATCAAGCTTTATTTTAGATGCAATGATATACAAATCTTCATAGTCCTGAATCAATGCATTAATTTCGCCCTCAGCAACTCCGTCTATATATTTAACCAAATCACCTACGCCGTACCCGTTTACTTCGTAACCGAATTTTAACTGAGCAGAGACCTTATTGCCTTCCGTGACCGCTACCTGGCGCATATTATCACCAAAACGGGCCACCTTCATATTTTTTGAATCGGCAACGGCACAAGCTACACGGCACCAGTTACCAACTTTTAGCAAAACGGACTCACTTTTCCAATATCCAACTATTACCTTACGGTTCAAACGCATCCTTGAAGCCAAGAAACCAAATTCTCGGCCTCCGTGAGCCGACTGGTTCAGATTCATAAAATCCATATCTATGGCGTTCCACGGAATATCACGGTTATATTGGGTATGCAAATGCAAAAAGGGTTTCTGAAGTGCTTGCAGACCAGCAATCCACATTTTTGCTGGAGAAAAGGTATGCATCCACATAACCAATCCCACACAAGTATCCGTATTGTTCGCTTCCTTGCACAAAGCACTAATTTCACCTGGGGTTTTTACCACAGGCTTAAAAACGACTTTAACAGGGATTGTTGGGTTTGCATTATAATATTTGGCGATTTCAGAAGAATGTTCCGCTACTTGGGCCAAAGTTTCCGGCCCGTATAGATGTTGACTACCCGTTACGAACCAAATTTCGTTCTTGCTTAAATCGATCATTATTTTTTAAACTTTAATTCTTAAGAAAAATACACGTACATGCCCACTACAATAGAACATATTACAAAGCCAACGGGCTTGGCAAATTTCCATGGAGTAATATCTACTTGCTCCGTATACACCTGAACATACTCATTCTCTCTTGGCCAAAACTTGCCAATTACGAACATTAAAAGCACTACCAAAACGAACAATATGCCCATAACATGCAGGAAGCTAATATCCGGCTTAACAATATAAAGGGTTACCAAATACGTAACAACGGCGAAAACAATACCAATGTTGGCAGCAATACCCGGTACCTTTTTAGTTAAATACCCTACTAAGATTATAGCTAAAATTGGCACACTGTACGAACCGTTCAATTCTTGCAGATAGTTAAAAATACCACCTTCAACTCCAAATAATAATGGAGCAATAATCATAGAAATTATGGCCAAGAACATTCCGAATATCTTTCCTGCTTTTACCACTTGTTTCTCCGTAGCCTCTTTATTGATGTATTCTTTATAAAAATCGAGACCAAAAAGGGTAACAGAACTGTTTAGGGCACTATTGAAAGAACTAAGTATAGCTCCAAAAAGGACAGCTGCAAAGAAACCGATAAAAGCCGTTGGCAACACCTTTTTAACCACCATAGGATACGCTTGATCCGCATTGGTCAATTCGCCATTAAAAATCTGAAAAGCAATAATACCCGGCAATACTACAATGAAAGGGCCTAAAATCTTTACGAATGCGGCAAGGCTTAGTCCTATTTGACCTTCACGTAAGTTCTTGGCACCAAGTGCTCTTTGAATAATCGCTTGGTTGGTTCCCCAATAATAAAAGTTTACAATGACCATACCGGTGAAAAGCGTCCAAAAAGGCACCGAAGAATCGGGTCCTCCTAAAATGTCGAATTTTTCAGGGAAATTAGTCGTAAGCACGTCCATTCCGGCAAAAAGACTTCCGTCACCTACATACAACAATCCAAAAATTGGTATAAGGGAGCCTCCAATAATCAAGCCTATTGCATTTATAGAATCGGATACAGCAACCGCTTTCAATCCACCGAAAATGGCGTAGATACTTCCAATTAAGCCTATTCCCCAGACGGTAACCCAAAGAGCTCCTTCTTCGCCCATACCCATTGCCTGCGGCAAATCAAACATAGTGTTGATTGCCAAAGCACCTGAATAAAGAACGGTAGGAAGCATTGAAATGGCATAACCTCCTAAAAACAGAAGAGACACCAATGTCTTTGTTGATTTACCATATCGTTTTTCAAGAAATTGTGGAATGGTAGCAATTCCCCCTTTTAAATATCTTGGCAACAATACCAAAGCGGTAAACACCATAGCTATAGCGGCCAAAACCTCGTAAGCCATAATGAGAATCCCCTCGCTATATGCGATACCGTTCATACCTACAATCTGCTCCGTAGAGAGATTTGTTAGAAGTAATGATCCTGCAATTACCGGACCGGTAAGACTACGACCACCCAGAAAATAACCGTCTGAAGAGGTCTCATCTGTTTTTCGGGTTGATAAATAGGCAATAATTGCCACTAAAAGTGTAAACCCGATGAACGTTGCTATTCCCATAAACTATATTTCAATTAAAACTTAACATCCTTGCCCGTAATAAGCGTCTTTACCGTGCTTGCGCTCAAAATGCTTTTTCTTCAAAGCTTTCTTTAGCGTTGCAGCATTGGGATTTATCTGTAAAGTTAGATGTGCCATTTTAGCCACTTCCTCACAAACTGCGCTATTATAAACTGCCTTGGCTGCCGTTGCTCCCCAGGTAAATGGAGCGTGACTACCAACCAGTATCATGCCTATATCATTATAATCCAAGCCTCTGTCTTTTAGACAATCAATTATTTGATAACCCGTCATATGCTCATAATCGCCTTGAATATACTCATCTTTCATAGGAGGAGCACACGGAATATCAACAATTAAATGATCGGCATGAGTGGTTCCGAAGATAGGAATATCTTTAATTGCTTGTGCCCATGCCGTACCATAAGTTGAGTGCGTATGCACCACTCCTCCAATCTTATCCCATTCTTTGTAAAGAACGGCATGCGTTTTTGTGTCGGAAGAAGGTCTCATTTTACCTTCCACAATTTTAGCATCAAAATCACAAATAACGATATCCTCCACTTTTAACGAAGCGTAAGGCACACCACTTGGTTTAATGGCAAAAACCCCTTTATCTCTATCTACGGCACTTGCATTACCAAACGTGAACAGGACCAACCCTAATTCCGGAAGTTGCATATTTGCCTCAAAGGCCTCCTCTTTTAACGCTGTATACTTACCCATTTCTATTGGTTTCGTTCATAATATGTTGTTCCATAGTCTCGCACAGTCTACTGTAGTCGCCATACACCTCTAAATATGCTCGTGCATCGGTAGGGTCAGGTTCATATATCGTCTCAAAAGGACTTCCCATTTGCTCCATGGCTTCGGGAACGCTGTTGTACACCTTGGCAGCTACAGCACCAAAAACAGCCGCACCTAATGCACAAGCCTGTTCGGAAGCCACTACTTTAATAGGCATGTTTAGCACATTGGCCATCATTTGCATGATAAATGGCGATTTCTTTGCCACGCCTCCCAGCGCTATAATCCCTTTTATGGGAATACCTTCGGAAAGGAACCGGTCCACTATTTTCTTTGCTCCAAAACAAGAAGCCTCTACTAAAGCCCTGAATATTTTAGGTGATGTACTACCCAAGTTAATACCTGCAATGACCCCTTTTAAATTCTGATTGGCATCCGGGGTACGCCTTCCGTTCATCCAATCCAATGCCAACTCGCCCGAAGCTCCAATAGGTTCTTTACTGGCTGCATCACTAAGTTCAGGAATAAGGTTGTTGAGTGCCTCTTTAATCAGTTTTTGTTTGGTATCCTCATCAATTAAGGACGACTTGGATATCAATTCTTCAATTGGCCATGCCAATACCCTACTATACCAAGCGTAAATATCGCCAAAAGCAGACTGGCCAGCTTCTAGGCCCAACATATTTGGAATGACGGAACCATCTACTTGCCCGCAAATACCCTTGACCAATTTTTCCTCGCCTTCCATAGAAGCTACCAAAACATCGCAGGTAGAGGTACCCATAATTTTCGTTAGGTAATATGGTTCTATTTTTGCACCAACAGCGCCCATATGGGCATCAAAAGCCCCCACGGAAACCACTGTATTCTCGGGAATGCCCAATCGTTCTGCCCATTCGGGACTTAAGGTACCTACAGGAATATCTGAAGTATATGTTTTATTAAAAAGCCGTTCCCTTAACCCGTCTAAAAGCGGGTCTAATGCCACAAAAAATTCATTTGGTGGCAGTCCGTCATAACTTTCATGCCAAAGAGCCTTGTGTCCTGCGGCGCATCTACTGCGTTTCATTTCCCGAACATCTTTACCTCCGGTCAGCAAAAAGGGTATCCAATCACAATGCTCCACCCATGAATAGGCAGCTTTATGCACCGCAGTATCTGTTCTAGATACGTGTAATATCTTGCTCCAGAACCATTCGGAAGAATAGATTCCTCCTTCGTATTGTGAATAGTCTATATCCCATTTCTCACAAAGTTCATTGATTTCGTTTGCCTCCCTAATACCCGTATGGTCTTTCCAAAGCACGAACATAGCATTAGGGTTCTCTTTAAATTCATCTAGCAAAGCTAAAGGGGTACCATTACGGTTTACCGCCACAGGAGTACTTCCCGTTGTATCTACACCTATACTAACGATTTGAGCAGCAATTTCAGGCCCTACAGCGCCAACCACGGATTTTATGGTAGATTCTATTCCTTCAATATAATCTAGCGGGTGCTGACGGAAACTGTTCTCGGAAGGATTGCAGTATTTACCCTCTTTCCAACGTTTATAATAATGTACGGCAGTAGTAAGTTCTTCGCCCGTTTGGGTGTTGACCAATAGCGCACGGACAGAATCCGAACCAAAATCCAAGCCTAAGCTATAGGCGATTTGTGACCTCATGTGTATTAACTTTAAAATTCAGATAGCATTTTAGAATAGGCCACCTTGTAAAAGAGACTAATATAGAACTTTTTACAAGTGTTTCAAAAACACTTAATAACTAAATTGTAAAGTTTTTTGTTTTATTGTACTTTTTTTCGTCAAAACGATATAAAAAAGCCCCCTTTTTAGACTCCGACATGTCCTTTTCGTTCAATTTCACTAAAAAGTCCATTGTAGCAAGTTTCTTTCTAAAGTTGCGCTTATCCATTTCCACTTGAAAAATACCTTCATATAGCTTCTGCAACTGTGGTAAGGTAAATTTCTCAGGGAGTAGATTAAACACTATCGGGAATGTACGCACTCTTCTTTGAAGACGCCTAATGGCCGATTCTACCATATCCTTATGGTCAAAAATCAAATCTGGCAACTCATCTATAGGGAACCATTCTGCACGGTACTCCTCTATCAACTCCTGGTTATATTTTTCTTTAAGAATTAATGCACTATAGGTAGTGGAAACCACACGCTCATAGGGGTCGCGGTTGGCTTTGCCAAAAGTACGCACCTGCTCCATGTACACATCCTCTAAACCGGACAGGTCTTTTAAAACCCGGTGCGCCGCATCATCCAAATCTTCATGGTTTCCTACAAAACCGCCCATAAGGGACCACCTGTCCTTTTCAGGTTCAAAACCTCTGTGCACCAAAAGTACCTCCAGCCTATTATCATTAAAACCGAATATGATACAATCTACGGCCAATGTAATTTGTTGTATATCCTTATATGTTCTATCCATCTTATTCTAAACTATTGTTAATGGTTCCTCCAAAAATACGCAAAGAATCCTTGTATAAGTGTATCTGAGACATTTTTAAGGGGTCTCCGCTGAAAAAATCCTCTTGAAAACCTTCAATATCTCCTCAAATACGAACCAAAAGAGAAAAAATATCAAGTTCTGAAAATCAACATTATAGCGTTTTTATACAATTCCTTTAAAAATGTCAAAATATTCTACTTTCAATCAATTATTCATAAAACAGCCTTTTAGAAATTAGCTATCCGTGAATTTTCGACATGGACCCGCTTTTTCTCTACCAAACGCCTAGTTTCCATTTTATAAAACTCTTTTATTACGGTATCTTGCGCCCCCAAACGATTGTACAGTACAAAATCAAACCTAACCATATGATTACTGAGAGCAAAAAAATTCTTATTACCGGCGTTGCCGGCTTTTTGGGCTCAAATTTTTTAGTTAAGTCGTTAAACGAAGGACACCGTGTTGTAGGGATAGATAATCTCTCTATGGGTTCTCTAAAAAATATTGAAGCTAGCCTTGATCACAAAAATTTTGACTTTATCAAGGGCGATGTTTTAGACACCACACTAATAAACCGATTGGACGATGACTTTGACGTTATCGTTCATTTAGCGGCATTTAAAATACCAAGATACGGTAACGCTGTTGACACACTGAAAATCAACTCCAAGGGCAGTGAAAACATGTTGGAATTTGCCCGAAAACTGAAATGCAAATTTGTTCTTGCCTCCACTTCAGACGTTTACGGCATGAGCCCGGATATTCCGTTTAAAGAAGACGGCAACTGTCTTATAGGCGATTCAAAAGTGCCCCGTTGGGCCTATGCTGTTTCAAAGCTTTTTGATGAGCACTTAGCCTTGGCCTATATGGAAGATTACGATTTTCCTGTAGTTATCCTTAGATTTTTTGGTTCTTACGGACCAAATCAAAATCTATCATGGTGGGGAGGCCCACAATCTGTTTTCATTGATTGTATTTTGAACAATAAAGAAATCCCTATTCATGGGGACGGGCAGCAAACCCGGACATTCACTTTTGTAAACGATACCGTTGAAGGCATTTACGCCGCAACCATTAAGCCCGAAGCAAACGGCGAAATTTTTAACATTGGTGCAAACGAAGAAATTACCATTCTAGACCTTGCAAAATTGTTAAAAGAAATTTCTGATGAACCAACAACTTCTGAGGTAAAGTTGATTCCATATAACGAAATATCTGCCGGCAGAAAATATCAAGACGTCATGAGACGTGTACCCGACAATTCCAAAGCGGAAAGGATTCTTGGCATAAAAGCAAAGACTTCGTTAGAAGAAGGGCTACGGATTACGTTTAATTGGCAGAAAAATGTTTCTTTGCAAAAAGCATAAATTTTATGAAAATAGCAATAGTTGGAGGAGGGTTAATGGGACTAGTATTGGCCCAGAAAATATCTTCCTCAACCAAAGCAACCGTTAAAGTACTAGAACAGGATAATTTACCAGGCGGACTCTCTACATATCACAATTATGGAGATTTTACTTGGGATAAGTTTTATCATGCCATTACACCAACGGATACAGATTTAATTGACTTTCTAAACGAGATAGGTTTGGAGGACCAAATACAATGGCGCCGTTCACTTACTGGATTTTACGAAAACAAAAAGTTTCATTCCGTAAGTAGTTCGTTTGAATTTCTACTATTTCCCCTTCTTGGCCCTATTGATAAAATGAGGTTAGGGTATACGATTCTAAAAGGCTCCAGAACTGATGATTGGAAAGCCCTTGAAAAAATTCACGTAACCGATTGGCTAATTAAATTGGGTGGCAAAAAGACTTATGACAAGTTCTGGGCTCCCATGTTACACGCCAAATTAGGAGAAAACCACAAGAAAGTTTCAGCCGTTTTTATCTGGACTTACATTAAAAGATTGTTCAAAGCCAGAAGCTCTGCAGCCAAAAAAGAGCACATGGCCTATGTTAACGGTGGATACAAGACTATTTTTGACCGTCTTGAAGAAAATTTAAAGCAAAAAGGTTCTAATCTGCTTTTAGACAGCAAAGTTGAAAACATCTCTCCAGATCCAGACGGAGGAATGAATATAAGCTATAACGGCACTACTGAACATTTTGATAAAGTAGTTTTTACTTCCCCACTTAATGTGATGGAAAAGGTAACCTCTCCTGAGCTCTATAACATCTCAAAAAGCACGAAACCTATAGATTATCTTGGTGTAGTTTGTCTTATTTTAGTTACCAAAAAACCCATTACACCATTTTACGTGCTGAATATTGGAGATAATGACACTCCTTTTACGGGCGTAATCGGTATGAGTTCTTTGGTAGATTTAGAAGAGACCGCAAACCAACATATTACTTATTTTCCAAAATATGTGGGCCAGGATAACGAACTTTGGTCAAAATCAGATGAAGAAATTACAGCCGACTTCCTAGATGGGGTTAAATATCTATATCCTGATTTTGATGAAGCCGATATGATTTCCTCCCATGTACACAGAGCTTTTAAAGTTCAGCCCATGCAGGTGCTTAATTACTCTGAAATTGTTCCCAAGGTGAATACACCTCATCCAGATTTTTATGTTCTTAACACCTCACAGTTTGTAAGTGAGTCCGTCAACAACAATTCGGTAGTTACACACGTGGAGAAATTCATGAAGAATTTCAAAAGCGACATAGAATCGTATTCAGAAAAAAGTATAGCCCAATAAAATGAGTAAACCTTTTGCGAGTCTTTCTTTGGACATGGACAACCAATGGTCCTATATGAAGATACATGGTGAAGAGGGTTGGGAAAGCTACCCTTCATACTTGGATATCTTTGTACCACATGTTTTAAAAGTCTTGGACGAATTAAATCTGAAGATTACTTTTTTTATTGTGGGCCAAGATGCTGCTTTTGAAAAGAATCATAAGTACTTAAGAGATATTGCAGATGCCGGTCATGACATAGGAAACCATTCTTTTGTACATGAAACATGGCTTCATCTCTACTCTAGAGAAGAAATGACCACCGAAATAGATACAGCCCACGATATTATTGAACAAGTAACAGGAAAAGCCCCAACGGGTTTTAGAGGGCCTGGATTTAGTTGGAGTCCCACTTTGCTGGAAGTTCTCGCAGATAAAGGTTATGTATACGATGCATCCACATTACCAACCGTCATAGGCCCTTTAGCCAGACTGTACTATTTTAGCACATCTAATCTTTCCAAGGAAGAAAAAGAGGATAGGAAAGAAATTTTTGGCAAATTTTCCGATGGATTTAAAAAGCTGAAGCCTTATTACTGGAAGACCAAAAAAAACCAACGGTTGTTGGAATTACCGGTAACGACCATGCCTATATTTAGAATTCCCTTTCACCTAAGCTATCTTATTTACATAAGCAATATCTCAATCCATTTGATGTCGCTTTACCTGAATATAGCTATTTTCCTTTGTAAGATAACTAAGACTCAACCTAGCTTTTTATTGCACCCGTTAGATTTAATAGGAGGTGATCAAATAACCAGTTTGGCTTTTTTCCCCGGAATGAATGTTTCTAGCGAAAGAAAGGTGTTCTTATTTAAGAAAGTAATGAAAAAATTGGGCAAACACTTTACCCTGACAGATATGAACGGGCATGTAAATAGCATACTCGATAAAAAGGGGTTAAAAACAGAGCGAGTACCTGATTAACAAGTGAAAAAAAAATATCATAACTCTTTCTAAGCAATAATGGGAATTTACCGTGTTGAGACCCCTCTTTGTCGGTGTTCGTACACTTTCCCTAGTAATTTTTCATAATTTTGAACTTGTTACCATTATCACATACGTAAAACCTATACTATTGTGTGCCTGTACCTACCTGAAAACTAGATACCAATATGTCTACCACCATCAATAAAATCGATTTAAAACAACCTCTTGTTTCTATCATATTGCCTGCTTTTAACGAAGAAGCAATACTTGAAAATAACGTATCCCTCCTTTATGACTATTTAGAAACTCTTGAGGGTCTATACGCATGGGAAATTATTATCGTAAATGATGGTAGCACGGACAGCACGCAATCCATAGCCGATGCTTTAGCGGAATCAAAACCCAATTTAAGCGCTTATCACCATATCGTAAATAGAAATTTAGGAACTGCGTTGAGAACCGGTTTCAAGCATAGCAACGGCGAATATGTTATTGTTCTGGATATTGACCTAAGTTATTCTCCAGACCATATAGAAAAATTATTATCTGAAATAAAGACCACTCAGGCTGATATGGTTATTGCCTCTCCTTATATGAAAGGGGGCAAGAACACCGCTGTTCCAAAATTGAGATTATTGTTAAGCAAGACGGTAAACTTTATGATGCGAAAAGCTTCACGGCTTAACATCTACACTTTTACAGGTATGGTAAGAGCCTATAATGGCGATTTTATACGTTCGTTAAACACAAAATCCAGTACTTTTGATATAAATACTGAGATTTTATTGAAAGCATATATTTTAAGAGCCCGAGTTATAGAAATACCTGCGCATCTAGATTGGTCCGAACAACAAAAAATTGGTAAGATACGTACCTCAAGTTTACGTATTGTTATGGGCATATTTAATGGTTTGGCCAACAGTTTTATGTTCAGGCCTTATATGTTCTTTTGGATATTGGGGCTACTTATCTTTCTCCCTTCCTTTTACATGATTTTATGGATTGTTATTGATGCAATTCAACTTTATCCAATGACGGCCGAGCTAACCAAAGGTTTCGGACATAGATTTGCTGCTGCTATTTCTGAGGTGTTTCGCCAAAGGCCATACTCATTTATTGTAGGCGGTACCGCAATGATAATTTCTATTCAACTATTAGGGCTTGGGTTTATATCCCTCCAAAAGAAAAGGTATTTTGATGAATTGTTTCATCTAAACTCTGAAATCCTTAAAAAAACAAAAAAAATCTAGGCACCATATTCTATGCTTAAAATATTGTTCCCCAAAAACATAATTCAACTACTTCCTTTATTAGGAGTTTATATCATAGTGGTTCTTTTATTTTCCAAAAACGATTTTTTTGGTGATGAAAGTAGACATTACCATTATGCCCAAAATATTACTAACGGGTTCTATGAGAGTTCCGACAATCCCAGTTTCAGAAATGGACCGGGTTACCCTATGATTCTTGCTCCATTCATTGCAATTGGCACAGACCTTATTTTACCAAAACTTTTAAACGCACTCTTACTCTTTTTAGCTCTTGTCTATTTTAAAAAAACGATAGACCTCTTTACCAAAAACAACCTGGCACTCCTTTTTGTGTATATGCTTGGGCTTTATCCCCCAATTATACGATATACCCCTTTATTGTACTCAGAACCTTTAACTTATTTAACTCTTTGTGGAATGGCCTATCATTACTGTAAGGCTACAATTGAAAAACATTATGATTGGCATAACATACTCATAGCCGCAGCATATCTAGGTCTGTTGGTGCTCACTAAAATAATATACCTTCAAGTTATCTTGGCAAGTCTTTTCTTTTTAGGAATTCTTTCTATTTGGAGACGAAACATTGAGGTCAAAGTATCACTTTTGGTTCTGGTTAGTGGTTTTTTGTTTATTACCCCCTATTTGTTCTATGCTTACACTCTAACAGGAAAACCGCTCTATGTGGGCACTGGTGGTGGAGAGATACTTTATCATAGATCTACTCCATTTGAAAACGAATTTGGCAGCTGGTTCTCTAGAGAAGATATACTTAAAGGGCAGAACCCAGAATACATACCTTCCTCTGGCGTTTACGAAGATTTGACTGAACTCTCTAAAAACCATCGCGAATTTTATATGTCAATCGAAAATATGAGTCATATTGAGCGAGATAGTGCTTTTAAATCTGCCGCTATTGAGAATATGAAAATGTACCCAATTAAGTATTTAAAAAACACCATAGCCAGTGCAGGACGCTTTGCGTTTCATTATCCCTTTTCGTACCGGCCACAGAATTTTAACACCTATGGCTTTATGATTCCCAATGCTTTTTTACTGATGCTTTGGGGGCTTAGCTTATACCCGTTTTTTTTAGTCAGGAAAACATTTCCCTATTCAATACAGGCCTTAATGGTCTTTAGCCTAATTTATGCCGGAGGCATCATATTGTTGGATGGGAGAGGCCGAAATTTTGTAGTAATGGCACCGGTACTTATACTTTTTTTCGGATATATTTTTATAAATTCAATTAAAATAAAAATCTATAAACCTGAAAAAAAGTTGTGATTTTTTAATTTGAACGTAGTTCCTTGAAAATTTCGTGCCATCTATTTCCAATTGTTTCAATTGAAAATTTTTCAATGTATTTTACGGCATTGTTTGAAAGTCTTTCTCTGAGTTCCTTATCCTCTATTAAACCAATAGTTTTACCGACCATATCACTAATATTCTGATTTTCTACCAATATACCTGACACCCCGTCCTCAATTATCTCAGATGGCCCTGATATACAATTATAAGCTATACAAGTAATCCCTTGGGACGCCGCTTCTAACAAAACCATTGGCAACCCTTCATACCTAGAACATAACATAAAGATTTCTGAAGTCTGTAAAATTTCTTTTATGTCAGGTCTATATCCCGCGAATTCAATTGCGTCTAAAACTCCTAATTTCTCTGCTTTTGTTTTTAATATCGGGAGACCTTTATTCCCATCTCCCACAATCTTAAACTGCCAATCTTTATGTCTTTCCCTTACACCCGCTATTATATGCATTAAATTATCAAAACCTTTGTGGTGATACCTATCAAGATTACCTGCTAACACTATCGTTTTATCCGTTCTATTTCGCAGGCCAAGATTTGGTTCAAAAGACAAAGGGTTTGGCATAATTTCAACATTTTCGCTTTTTTTATCAAAATAGACTTTATCAAATGATGTCAGGATTGTAACCTTTTCCGGAAACCGATATAAAAAGTTCCATAAAAACCACTTCTTAGGAGTCATTTTCGTTGCTAAATAATTGTTATGCTCCGAAACAACCAACTTTATACCATATAGTCTAGAGATAGGTATAGTCACTAAACCCATCGTATGAATATGCGAACTTATTATATCGGGTCTATTCGTCTTTTTCTTATAAAATCTTGCCAAGTGCCAAGCAGCTCTAGCTAAATTAGAATCAAACAAACGAAGGTGCTTGTGTAATCTAATACGCTCTACAGAGGGATTCAAACTGTAACGATCGCCTTCTCTAAAGGTTATTATTCTTACTTTATAATTATTTTCGGACAGATAATTTGCCAAAGTAGCAACTACCCTTTGAGCCCCATCACTACCTAAATTGCTAATTACAAAATCTACTCGCATGAAGAAATCCTTCGGTTCAAATTAATCTAATTTTAGAGCGAATTTAATACAGTAATACCGATTCACTATAAGTTTCAATCTAATTCTTTTAAAAACCGAAGCCAAATTATAGGGAAAACAAATATTAATTTGGCGCGACTTTTTCATATGAATCAACTCCGTAGTTATTATCTCCCGGATTTCTAGTGATTATTCTTAAATCGCCCATAAAAGTTTCTAAATACCCAATTCCCTGGTTTTTAGAAGACTGGACGTTTTCACTGTTTGCCCAAGGCCACTTGTATATGCCCCACTTAGCATTTCCGGCCCAAGGATAGCCTGATAGCATTGTAGACACACGTTGATCATAAACTTTTTTGCCATCAATCCACACTTCTAGAAGACCATTTGAAGAGTTCCCCCATATTACGTGAACGACCACATCAATTGTTTGTCCTGCTCGAGGCACAATTCCGGTTGGATTAAATTTCTCCCCTCCCGCAGCATTAGTAACATAAATCTCACCACCTTCATGACCTATAAATTGCCCTTCGTGTATAATTTCCAAACCAATCTGAGGAGCTTTACCTACAACACCATTATGGACTTGAAAAAATTTCCATTGCGAATCTTTATCAATAATGTAATTATTTCCAAAAGTGTAGCTCCAACCAAACCATTCTTCTGTTCCACTTTGATGATGAACATCCCATGGACCCGTTCTAATTTCTGCTCTTAAATTATAATCTCTAGAACACCAACTTTTAGTTTCCGGAACTGTTGGGTCAACTTTAAACCTTATTCGGTTGCCACTTTTAGTTACTTGTCTTTCATAACACTCCGAGTCAATATGTAGCTCCCCATTACTAAATGCAATTCCTTTCCCTCCTGAATAAGTAGGAACATTAACATTACCCCAACACCATATCTTCTCTCCCGTTTCATTTGCAAACCCACCTCCAACACTGCATTCAATTTTACTCTGAAGCGCTTGAGTTACATTCACGCCTAAAGAGGTAGTATTCGTAAGCCCTTCTTCATCAGTTACAGTTAGTGAAACATCATAAAACCCAGGAGTGGTAAAGACATGTGATGGGTTTACTTCATTAGAATAATTTCCTGAAATATTCCAATCATAACGAGTAACTCCTTTATCATCTGACGAGTCTCTACCTGTAAAACTTACTGTTAACGGTGCTTCACCTGAAAGGGTGTTTACATGTGCTACAGCAACCGGAGGGTTATTGACTGGTGCCTGAACATTAACAGTTATGGTTTCCTTATTTTGAAGTCCGTCAACATCAGCAACTGTTAGTTCTACTTCGTATGTACCGGCTGAATCAAACGTATGTGACGGATTGGATTTATTAGATGTTGAACCATCCTTAAAATCCCACATATATGCTGTAACCCCTATATCATCGCTTGAGTTACTTCCAGTAAAATTAATTGTTAAAGGTGCCTGACCCGATTGCGTACTTGCCCCAACTTTTGCCATAGGTGGTTGATTTGCAGGAGCATCAACCCTAATAGAAACAGTTTTCGTGTCCTTAAGGCCTTCTGCATCCGTAACCGTTAGCTCTACTTCATATGAGCCAGCAGATTTAAAAGTATGTGAAGGATCGGACTTATCAGAACTATTCCCATCCTTGAAGTCCCAAGAATAAGCGGTAACGTCAGTATCATCGGTTGACCCACTTCCCGTAAAGTTCACCGTCAAAGGAAGTGTTCCAGAGGTTTTGCTTGCACTTAGCTTAGCTACAGGAGCTGTATTCTCCTTTGATTCTACAGTAATGGAAACAGTTTCCTTATTCTTAAGGCCCTCTTCATCCGTAACCGTTAGCTCTACCTCATATGAGCCAGCAGATTCAAAAGTGTGCGAAGGATCGGGCTTATCCGAACTATTCCCGTCCTTGAAATCCCAGGAATAAGCCGTGACGCCAGTATCATCGGTTGATCCGCTTCCCGTAAAGTCCACCATTAGAGGAAGTATTCCAGAGGTTTTGCTTGCACTTAGCTTAGCTACAGGAGCTGTATTCTCCTTTGATTCTACAGTAATGGAAACAGTTTCCTTATTCTTAAGGCCTTCTGCATCCGTAACCGTTAGCTCTACCTCATATGAGCCAGCAGATTCAAAAGTGTGCGAAGGGTCTGGCTTATCCGAACTATTCCCTTCCTTGAAATCCCAGGAATAAGCGGTAACGCCAGTATCATCGGTTGATCCGCTTCCCGTAAAGTCCACCGTTAGAGGAAGTACTCCAGAGGTTTTGCTTGCACTTAACTTAGCTACAGGAGCTGTATTTTCCTTTGATTTTTCTACGGTTATCATTACTACATCTGAAGCAGAGATTCCCTCTTTATCCTTTGTTACCAAAGTAACCTCATAAGAGCCGGCTTTATCAAAAGTGTGTTCAATTTCCGCTGTATTACCTGTCTGGCCATCCTCAAAATTCCATTTGTAAGAAACAATAGCTTTATCATCTGAAGAATCAATACCTGAAAAAGAAACTTTTAAAGGAGCTTGCCCATTTACCGGAGAAGCGTTAGCTATTGCCACAGGAGGTTCATTTTTTGGAAATGGAGTGTTTGGAAGCGCATCAATATTAGAATCTGTATTGTCCTCTCCCTTATTGTCTGTCGTCGTATCTTGGTCCGGCTCGTTTTCAGAGGCATCGGTAGGAACCTCCTGTGGAGTTTCCTCGTCAACATCTACTTCCTCCTCCTCTTCTGTTGTAGGCTCATTTTGCTCTGAACTATCTTCCTCCTCTTCGGCAGGAACCTCTTTTGGGGCCTCTTCTACAGTAGTATTATCTTCTTCTATGTTATTCGGATTTTGAGTCTCATCGTCAACCTCCTTCGGAGACGTTACAAATAATGCAATATCATCTGCATCAATTGGCACTTCATATTCAACTACTAAACTACTTCCTGCTTGACTTTCATGTTCTTTTGAAGCAAATGCCAAATCATCACCGTCCTTATGATCTAATATAAAAGTAACAGGTTCCAACTGAAGTTCCCCAACTTCCAAATCAATTGAAACTTCCGTTCCTATTCTATATTCTTGCTTGGCAACCCCTAACAAACCTCCTGTCTCGGGAGCAGATTTTTCACTAAGATCAGTTTCCGACCAATTACTCGACTCACCCCTATAAACATCTACTTCGCCATTTCCATCATCCGTATTAATCGTGAACATCAAGGTTGCCGCATTAATAGTACCCCCAATAGAATCTATTGGGCTAAAATCAAACATTAGATAGCTTGTTCTTCGCTCCTCTTCGAGCCTAACAATTGGCTCATTATACCCCTTACCATTCTGTAGATATGCATCGTTTATTGGATAAAAAACAAATGTCCTAATTTCGGTTTCAACTATAACCGAGTCCTTAACCTGTGGTTCTTCAACTTCTACCTCAAGACTATCTTGCTGACTACCGGAAGGTGTTCCTTGATCTACAACAGGACTGATATCTTTGCTAATTACAGCTTCTCTTAAAGTTTCTACGTCTTTACTACAGGCAAGGTTTAACAAAAAAGTAAAGACTGCACAAAAAGAAATATAAGCGAACGTTCGTTTGGGGCTAATGTTCATAAGTAATCTGGGGAAATTTATTTTTCATAGATAGGTTCGAGCCTATATACGAAACAAGTAGTCATTTTGGTCGACCAAACGTATGAAAAAATCGTTTAACCGCACAAAAACTATAGAATCTCCTAATTTACCTATGAAAGCTAACTAGTGTATCTAATTCCTCTTTATTATCGGCTATGTATTTCTCTGGTTCTTTATGATGCAAACCATCTTTACTCTCCTTATCATCATAGAATACTACTGAACTGAAATAATCGGTCAAAAGATTTTCAGGATTATTTTGTTTCATATTAGCCATAAAGCCTTTGTTTGAAGCGGGAAGTGGTGGAGAAACCATTTTGTATTTAATCTGCTCACTTTTACAGACCGAATCAATCTTTTTAAGATATTTTAAATTTACCTCTGATATTTTATAAGGTGTGCTCATTGTATCATTCATAATATCAAAGGCATCCTTTAGCTCAAAGTTGGAAAACTTATATTTCAAAACATCTTCCGATGGAAAGGTATTTTCAATATAGATTAACTCATTAAATTCCAATCTATCAAGTTCTGACTCAAAAGGCTTGACAAAATAATTATATGTATATGGCTGATTAAGTGACGATACTAATGTTCTTGGATTTATCACTAAGATTAAATTCTTAAACGCGGATTTATTCTCTATCAGATTTAATAGAAGAAGGTAATTACCAACAACTTCATAGCTTTGATTTTCACATAAACAATAAACATCATCGCTTTTTTTACTACCAAAAAATTGACGGCAAACAGAATCTCCCAACAGAACCGTTGTTGAGTTAACCGTATTGTTTTTTACCTTCTCAACAAGATCATACACCTCTTTGGACTCATTTAATTGTAAAGCCAATTTTGTATTAAAAAAAGCAATTACCAGACCCATTGGCACAATAAAAAATATGACGATATGCTTGAAAAAATTCCTCAAAATTGAAAGTATATAAATGATTTTTGCCCTCCAAATTTGGCCGTTATGAAAATTAATAATACTACTGATAACCCAAACCAAAAAGCTTTGTTCACATGAGATAGGCGTTCATCCTTTCTAAAAACCCATTCCAATAGCACTAAAGGCAATATATAATAGAACAGATAATACTTATAGGACACGTGAACAGAAAATTCAGAAAAAATACGTTTAATGTAATCAAATGCCTGCAAAGCGTTTTCACTTCTAAAGAAAACCCATGCAATTACCACAAAGAAAAAGTTAACCCCCATCTGCCAAATTTCCTTAAATGACGGCAACAGACTATCTTCTGCCACTACTTCACTCAGATACTTTCTATTAGTTTTTAGTACAAACGATGGAACGTAGAGCAGCGCATGAATAAAACCCCATATTACGAACGTCCAATTTGCACCGTGCCAAAAACCACTAACTAAAAATATGATAAAGATATTTCTAAGGGAGAACCATTTCCCAACTCTAGAGCCCCCTAGTGGTATATACAGATAGTCTCTAAACCATGTTGATAAAGAAATATGCCATCTACGCCAAAATTCTCCGATATTACGTGAGAAGTATGGAAATTTGAAATTGGACATTAGCTCAAAGCCAAACAACTTAGATATACCTATAGCAATATCTGAATAACCGCTAAAATCACAATAAATCTGGAACGCAAAATAAATGGCCCCCAATAAAAGTGTACCTCCGTCAAACGCTGTGTAATCCGAAAAAATATTGTCAACTACTGGTGCTAAAGAATCTGCTATTACTACCTTTTTGAACATGCCCCACACTATTAAACGCACACCCTGTTCAGCAATTTTAGAATTAAACACCCTTTTATTGAGTATTTGAGGCAGTAAATTAGTTGCGCGCTCTATTGGACCTGCAACCAGTTGAGGAAAAAAAGAAACAAAAGAAGCAAAAGAAATGAAATCTTTGGTAGGCTTTAAGTTTCCTCTGTAAACATCTATCGTATAAGACATTGTCTGAAACGTGTAAAACGATATCCCTACTGGAAGAATAATGTTCAGCGTCCAGCTATTCTTCATTTCATACCCAAACCAATGGAACATTTCAACCCATGATTGGACAAAAAAGTTATAATACTTGAACACTCCCAAGACCCCAAGATTAAACAACATACTCGCCCATAGGAGGTATTTTTTCTTACTTAAGTCCGATTGCCTTTGAACCTCTATACCTACAAAATAATCAACAATAGTAGAGAGGATAATAAGAAGAAGAAACCGATAATCCCACCAACCATAAAAAACATATGAACTAACCAAAATCAAAAGATTTTGATATTTCAATTTTTTACTAAAAATAAACCAATAGAGAGAAAAAACTATTGGTAAAAAAATAAGAAATTCAATTGAATTAAATAACACTTCTTAATTGTTAGGCCCTTTGTTTAAGCCATTTTAAACAGATAAAGTTTAAATTTAAACCTACAAATCGGGGAATTTGTTACGAGCGCCAAAACTAAGGTTAATTTTTCAGTTTTTCAGACAAGAAGAACCCTTTTCACTATTCAAATTTAGTAGGGCAACTTTGTTTGACTTTAAGAAGTCATAGTTTTATAATTTTTAACCAACATTAGTTAGGTCTGACTATTTCATATGCATCTTTTTTATAGTTGGAATCACCAGGTTTTCTAGTAACTATTCGTAAAGATCCCATATAAGTTTCTAAGGATTCAATACCCTGTTCCTTAGATTTAACAACAGCATCGGCCTTGGCCCATGGCCATTTATAAATACCCCATTTGGCATTACCACCCCAAGGATATCCATGAATAAAAGTACTTACATGTTCATTATAAACAAGATTATGGTCAATCCAAACTTTTAACATGCCCTTTTGGGTATCACCATATATGACCTGAACCACAATATCTAAAGTTCGCCCAGCTGTTGGTATAACGCCTGTAGGTGTATAATTATCTGTGTCACCAGCTACGGTTACATAAATTTCCCCTGCTTTATGTCCATTAAATTGATTAGCATGAATAACCTCAAGACCTATTTGAGGGGATTGGCCTGTAACCCCATTATGAACTTGAAAGAATTTCCATTGATTGTTTTGGTCAATAATATAATTGTCACCAAAAGTATAAGACCAACCGAACCATTCTTCTGTTCCAAGTTCATGGCGAACATCCCAAGGAGAGGTGCGTATTTCAGCACGCATATTATAATCTCTTGAACACCAACTATCAGGCAACGGGTAACTAGGGTTGATATTAAACTTAATTTTATCATTCTCAATAACAACCTGCTTCTCATAACATTCAGAGTCAACATGAAGGTATCCATCACTAAAAGCAACCCCTTTTTTTCCAGTATAGTCAGGAATAACAGCATCTTCCCAGCACCAATATTTTAATCCGGTCACATTTGCAAAGCCACCGGACGTACTGCAAGAATACTTGTTTTCATTACTTTTTTCAGCACTCGTTGGAAGCAAATCATCAGTAGGAAGAATTTGCTCCCTACTTTCTGTTTGATTTTGATTCTGTTGTAGAGAAGTATCTTTGGAGCACGCTAAAACCTGCATTATACAGAACGCCAAAAGCCCTGTTTTTATACTATTATTTGCCATAGATGATTATCTGGAACAAAGGCTGATAACCTCTTCCTTATATTTAATATTCGTCAATCCTCAGTGAAAATTGCCGAAAAGGGTTAAGTCAATACGAGTAGGAGTTATAAGAACAAATCCCTATAACTCCTAGATTTGGTTCTTTACTAACGAAGTAGCAAATAGTTTAGTATTATACTTACAGGATTTAGATAACCCTCTTGGAAAGGACAACTAACATTACTATATCCCTAAAAAAAGTGCATTATTATTGGAAAGAAAACAATTAGTACATTGGCGGTTAATATCCCAAGCCATAATAAGAATACAAGCAATAAGGCCTATAGAACCATCATGGCATGACTCTAGAATAAGAAGGTTTAAGATAGTCCTTATCCCCTGGTTTACGGGTTATAATTCGCAAAGGTCCCATAGAGGTATTTAAAGAAAAAATTCCTTGAGCATTAGATTTCTCAACTCCTTCCTTTGCTGCCCATTTCCATATATATATTCCCCATTTTGCGTTTCCGCCAACAGGATTGCTCGCCCTTACCGTTCTTTCTTTTTGGTCATAAACCTTGGTCTCATTAATCCAAAGTTGAATAAGCCCTGAATTAGAATCACCCCACACGACATGAACAACTATTCTTAACGTTTCACCAGCTTTTGGCACAAAACCCGTTGGATGATAAAAGCTTTTAGTTGCATAGGTATTATTTACCAAATGCACCTCCCCTGCCCGACTACTACCCGGCCCTCCATTGTTCATACACCATAGGGCTATTAGGGGTGTTTGGTTAATTGTACCTTCATGAATTTGGAAAAATAACCATGGATTTTCTTTATCAATTTGATAATCTTCTCCAAAAGTATAATTCCAACCAAACCACTCCTCCGTGCCAATGGGATGGTTTACTCTCCAAGGAGCCGTTCTAATTTCTGCCCTCATATTATAAGCGCGTTCACAATTTGTATCTGATATTGCGGCTTTAGAATTTACCTGAAACTTAAGAACATCATTTTCTATTTTTACTTGATTGGCATTACACTCGGTATCAATTTTAATTTGTTGTCTTCTTGCAGGGTTTCGAGACATTATTGCTTTTTCCCAAAGAGTCAAATCTGACCAACACCAGACCTTATATCCACTTGCTTCCGCACTTGCCCCTTCTGTAACACACTTGTTTTCCTCAATTTCGGAACTGTAATCAAATAAAAGATTATCAACTATTATATTACCTCCCACCATATTTTCAGCAGTCAGAGCTTTTACATTAGCAGGACCAACATAGTGTAACACATAAGAAAATAATGCATAAAGCAGACCAGAAGCGAGCAGGGCGACAGTTATAAATGTTGTTTTCTTTATATACATGATTACACCTAACGAATTCTTTTTTGAATAAACTACATAGTATCATATAGCTTTTTATACTCAAGAACTACTCTATCCCAGGTATAAAACGAAGCAACTTTCTCCTTTGCACTTTTCCCTAAAGCCGAAAATGACTCCATGTTTTTTTCTGCCCATTCAATTTTTTTAGCAAGGTCTTCAACATTTTTATTTTGAAAAAACAATACATTATCGTCATCAAAAACCTGTGTATTTTCAGGTATATCACTTGCCAAAATAGGCTTGCCAGTTGTAGCTACTTCAAGTAACATTATGGACATACCTTCTGTTTCGGAAGGAAAAACGAAGTAATTGCATTTTTCGACTAACTGCAACAAGGCCGGCAAAGGGTTGACAAACCCCAAAAAATGAACATTTAGCCCTACACTAAGTTCCTTAATTTTATTCATGTACGAAGGAAAATTATCTAGTTCTCCCGCAATAAATATATGCCCCTTATAGTTTAACTTTTTATAGGCCGAAAGCATCGTATGCAGGCCTTTGGTCCCCATAATTCTTCTTGCCGCAAAGAGCACAAAGGGCGTTGATAGTTCTAATCCTACCGGCCAGAACTTATTATCTTCACTCAACGAACCTTTTTCCGAAATATTTATACCGTTTGGGATAAATTGAACATCTACACCGTCTCTTTCTCTATAAAAATCACACAGCGGTTTAGAAATTGCTGTTTTTATCCCGTTAAAATTTAAAAATCTACGCTCGTTTACCTTAAAAAAAGCCTTAGCCAATTTACCCCACTTATCACGCTTATACGGGGCCTCGTGTGCAGTAGCAATAACATTTGCATTTTTAGAAAGGCTTTTTAAAAAATAGAAACTATCTATTTTATGCGCATGAACAATATCATATTTAGCAAAAAAACGAATATGCAAGTAACAAAGAAAGTAATAGGTAAAAACACCTAAATTACCCAACTTGATTTCTGGCAACTGCACGACCTTAACACCCTTAATATGTTTGGACGCATTTTTATTCTTATAACAATAAATAGTAATATCATATTCATCTACGAGGTTGAGAATCATATTTTCCGCTACTCTACTAGTGCCTCCTCGTGATGGAAAATATTTTATTCCAAAAAATGCAACTTTCTTTTTATTCTTCATTTTGTTAGAATCCTCTATACTATTTAATTACAACTTTTAATTAACACGAGACCCCTAGATTCAGGGCTCTTTGAAAACAATTTTACCTTCTTGAATTTTAAATTTATCTATGTTATCAATTAAATCTATATAGTTACGCTGAAAGGCTGCATAGCTAAAATTCTCTACAAGATGGTCAAAACTAGCCTTACCCATTCTAGTCCTTAAAACATTCGATAATATCAATTCCTTTAAATACTCAGATAAATTCTCAACGTCATTAATTTCTGTAATAAAACCATTTTTTCCATGTATTGTTAATCTAGCATTATCACCTGCATCTGTTGCAACAATAGGTAAAGAACAGTTCATAGCCTCCATAATAGCGTTACTAACCCCTTCAAAAGAAGAAGTACACAAGTATATATCCGCGGCAAGTAACATTTTAAAAATATTACCAGGATTTACCACAAGTTCAACCTCCTTCTCCAGGCCACACTCCTTAATAGTTTTTAAAATATAACCCTCATCAGGTCCTTGACCAACAATAGTATACTTGAAAGCTATAGTATTACCCAAATGTTTTTTTAAGGCTACCATGCTTTTTAAGGCCGTTCCGTACTCCTTTTGTTTCACCAACCGACCCAAACTTATAATTTGGATGATTTTCTTATCGGTTTTGATTCGTTCAGGTACGGTTTCAATTTCTATTCCGTTTGATATTACAAAAACATTTTTTTTAAAACCATACTCAAGAGCCGCCCTATAAGCCGCAAAATTATTTGCAATTGTGTAATTTGCAATGTTATTGTTAACCCATTTTAAGCTTATGAACTTTGTACGGGCCATATAGCTATTTCTGATACCTGAAAACACATAGGGAACTCCTGATATTTTACCCAGGATTGCAGAGAACAAACTATCAGTTGGTAAAAAAGAAAACACAATATCTATTTTATTCCGTTTTAAAAAACGAACGAATGAAATAGTTTTTTTTAATGGGTTGGATGGTAAAAAAAGATGCTCTATTTTCTCATTTTCTATAAATGAAAGGTGAAGTTTGTGAACCGGTTTATCACGAAGAATGACAACGGTAACACGATGCCTGTTCTTTAAGGCCTTAGCCAATAACAAACATTGCTTTTCAGCTCCACCCCTATTTAGTGAATTAATGGTAATGCATATATTTTTCATTAGACCTCCTTTTTAAAACATAGATTAATTAATCGTTTAAGATAGATTATCCACAAATTTTGATAAAGAATGTCCTAAGGTCCTATAATCAAATTCTCGACGCCCCATTTCCTGGCCACGTATACCAATCTCTTTTGATTTTAACGGGTTATCAATAATAAATTTCATCTCTTTTGAGAAACTATCCAAATCGTATTCCCCTGCTATCAGGGCTGTTTCTTCATGCACGAAGTAATTTTTTATTTCTCCCACATCAGTAGTAATAACAGGATTTCCAGATGCTAAATACTCTCCTATTTTATGAGGAAAACGCGCCGCATCCTGAACAGTTGGCCTAAGCGGTATCAATAATGCCATGGCATCTACATAAAGTTGCACTAATTCAGAATAAGGTATGTTTGAAAACAGTTTGATCGGCGAGGTTTTTAAAGATTTGTTCACTTCTTCTTCTAATGCAGCGGTTTCCTGCTTATTACCTCCGCTAACAATCATGTACAGCTTAGTTTCTTCATCTGCTGCGATTTTTTTGTATGCCTCTATAACAAAGTCACGCACCTCTTTATATTTGAAGCTCCCGCAATATAAAAAATAAGGTGCCGTCTCGTTTCCGTCTACCTTAAATTTATCGAAATCACAAATTATAGGTATTTTAAGGTTAGGACGTTTTGGCGCAATCTCAGTATAATAATCAAACAAACGATCACTTATAGACAAGGCTCCATCAAAAATTTTAAGCACCCAATTATCTAAAATATAGTCATTCAATTTCCTTAGCGCAGAGGCCCTATGTTGCATAGAAGATGTCATCTCCACAAAATTCATTATTATGGGTATATCTAATAATTTAGAAAACATCCAGTATCTCATAATATGAACAACTTTCATTTCCGATATAATAATAGCATCTATACCTATTGTGGATTTAAGTGATTGCAAAGCCCTATATTCACCAATCGCTCCTATAATCTTTTGAATGTTCCTTTTTAAAAATCCTTTGGGTTTATAAATACTATCCGAAGTATATAGATAAGATATACCCTCATGATTTCCTTTTAACGGGAAATTTACTTCCTCTTTATTTTTATGAACACCTTTTCTACAGATAACGGTAGATTTAGAGTCTGCATGAATAAAAGCCCTTGCCATTAAGGTCAATCTTTGAATCGTAGCCAAGCCTATAGGGAAACCTGACTCCCCTAAAAAAACAATATGCCTCTGACCTAGTCTTTTCTTATTCTGCAAAATCTAAATTATTTAAATGATATATATAATCCTGTCAAACAATGCCCTACTATCTTGCCCATATACCCGTATCTTTTTTAGATAATATTTTGCTTACTTGTATAGGGGAGACTATAGCAACAGGAAATAAACTCGCTACTGTACCTAATACAATGCCTATTACACCAAGGTCCAATACCTTTACGAAGAAAATAGACGCCGGTATATTAATAAGTGCCGCAAATATCCAAGCATACATCTGAAGTTTTACCTTACCCGTTCCATTAAGAACAATATTAAAAATATTAACCCAAGTTGAAAGACTAACTGATATAGCTACGGCTATTGATATACCTATAGGCACCTCTAAATGTTCCTGTAACCACAATTTGTATACGAAAGGAGACACTAAGACCATAACAACGGCTATAGCTAGAGTACCGAGCCAAACTTTTAGGACTGTTTTTAAAGACTTCCGCATCCACCCAAAATCACCTTTGGCATACGCCTCTATATTCGAAGGCCATAGTTGGTTAGAAATAATTACGAAAAGCATGGTAAAAATGGAAAGATACTTAAAAGCCGCTTCATACTGTGGAACTCCATCTAAAGACACGAAACTTGCTATTAATATATTGTTGGTCTGATGAATGACCAGCATTGCCATTTTTATAACAAAGAACTTTGTTCCCAATGAGAAAATATCTTTAAAATATGCTTTGTTGACATATTTAAAAGAAGGCCTGTATTTACTAAAATTACGTCTAAAATAATAGACCCCAACACAGAATGGAACTAAAGCAAAAGTTAGTGCTTTACCTGACCCGAACAACAATAATGAATCCGAAACAATAAATGGAATAATTAAAATAAAAACTAAAAAGGACAATTTGGTCAATAACGTAAAATATTCAACATAAGCCATTTTCTGTAATGCATAGAATATTTCATAAATATTACCGGCTATAAACCTAATTCCGAAAGCAATAATTATAACGGCCCCGAGCCACTTTACCTCATCCACCAATGAGGCATCAATATTTATTAATGTAGTCCATGGCGTCGTAAAATTTAAAATCAACAGTACGGCTACGACGAACAGTATAATTGTACCCAAGGCAAAATAAGCTGTACTTACGTAAGTAACTGCCTCATCATCTTTCTCTTGGGCCACCGCTTCTCCAAATTTATTTCTTAAGCCCAGACCAATGCCAATATCAAAATTCAAAAACCAATCAATAATAGACAATAGGGTTAGATAAATTCCAAACTTAACTGTACCCAAATAGTCTAAAGACAAAGGGAAATATAGGAATCCGATAAGTATTCCAAGGCCTTTTATTAAAATGGTAAGTAGAATATTCTTTTTTGCACGTGAAGACCTTTCGTGTCCATTGGAAAAAATACCCTGAATTTTCTTAAATATAGCCATTAAAAGTGTTTTTGTTCATTTAAGACAAATTCAGTTATTTGATTCAATTTTTCTTATTCCCATTCCCATACCAATATGAACCGCATACAGAACAGATAGGTAGGACAAAAACATAAACGTATTAGTCAGGTTGCCTACCATAAAAATTATACTTACTAAAAAAGGGATGACAAAATAAAGGTTTTTCTTAAAGGAAGTTGAATAGTATACGGCAGATAAAATTATAAATAGGGTAAAACAAACAGATGCGGGAATACCATATTCGAACATTGATGAAAAATACCCGCTGTGCAGACTACCTGTAGTTGCCGTTGCCCTATCTCTATCTTGCGTGATTCTCAAAAGATTAACGTAGTAAACATCATTTGTAAGTCCTCCAAATCCCAACCATGGCTTTTGGTCAATATTATCCAAAACCATGGTATAATAACCTTTTCTACCCCCAACGGAATCTGACAGCCTTTCTTTCACCAAAGAGCTGTTCATTATATCTTGATAATAAAATATGGAGAGAGAAAGGATAATCATTAACCCACTCAAAGCAGCAAATAAAAGTTTTTCTAAAGCAACTTTATTAATAAAAATAAGGTAAGTAGCCAATACTACAATAAGAATTATCCAACTCATTCTCATAAATGATGTTATCACACCTAAAGAGAAAAGAACCACTAAGAAAACCTTTAAGAAGTTCTTTTTTACTGTAGTTAGCGTCCAAGTAATAGCAATAATTAAAAAATATGAATTATAATACTCGGCCGTAAAAAGACCGTTGGACCTAAGAACATTGCCAAAAGCCAATCTCTCATCTCCAATACGCAAGAAATACGGGTCATATCCCAACTGAATAAAAGCTACCAAACTAGTTATAACCCCACCGACAATTATAGATTTACCAACCAAATCGTAAGTTGCTTGATCTGCCATAAGACGAAGACCAACTAAAATAATAACAAAAGCAACAGACTCCAGTATAGTTTTTAAGGCTTCCGGTAAACCAACATCATCTAAATTTACACTTATAGAAATTATTTGAAGTAATATATACAGTACCAAAGGAATTATAAAATAGGGTATTCGAAAATTATCCGAGGGAGGAATTTTTTCCTTTGATAGTAACGTTGTTCTAACAATAAAAAAGAGCAGTAGAAGGTATATAAGTCGTATGGGCTGAATTTCAAAAAAACTAAAACCCGGAATTTTAATTGTGAGAAGATCATTTATGTTTCCTGTAAGGAAATAAAACGATAGCAAAAACCCTTCTAATTTATATTTAGAATCACTCTTGTAAGTTAAATACGAAGCAATTAGACCTGCAATTACAAAATAAATGTAATAGTGGTGTATCTGAACGCCCGTCCAATTAAAGTGTTGCTCGTAATTACTCATTCCTACTAATTGGTAATATATTCAACAGTTTACAAAACTGTTAATTAACTCAACCTTATACCGAAAACGACTTATCCACCAATTGTTTTTCTTTGTTAAGACCATACTTTGCCTCATACCCATACTTATGGTCTTCCTTGAGAGCATCATTAAATATGATATAACTTTTTTTCTTCTTGTCCCGTGGAATCAAATTTTCTAAATCTTCTAAAAATTCTATTTTAGAAACATTTCTTCTTACTACGAATAGGTTAATATCCATAACATCTAAGAGCAATAAGAAGTCTGATACCAACCCTACTGCTGGTGTATCCAAAATCACGTAGTCATATTCTATTTTTAGCTCCTCTATTACAGCTTTCATCTTATCTCCGGATAAAAGCTCATGTACATTACCATCTACTACAGCAGTTGGAATAAACTTTAGATTTTCCAACTTTTCATGCGTTCGAATCACATCTTTTATAGAGTTCACTTCACCTTTAAGGTAATTTGAAAGTCCTCTACCTTTTACCTTACCTACATGGTTTACCAAACTTGGGTTGCGCAAGTCTGCATCTATGATAACTGTTTTCTTTCCGGCTTCGGCAAGCGTAATTCCTAGATTAATTGCGCTATATGTTTTTCCTTCTTCCGGCAGAATAGAAGTTATACCTATAACACCTTTGTCTTGTGAATTTATCAGTTTAAGATTGGTTGTTAAATCCCGGAAAGATTCTTTTAATTTCCAAAGTGCTACTTCTGAGTCCGCTTCGGAAGTTTTAAAATTCTGTCCGACAAAATCAAATAGCTGCTGACTACCCCTAATTTTTTTTATGGCCTTTTCCAGCTCTTGGCCTATATAAGGAACTTTAAAGGATTTTTCTTTTACTTCGTCATCATAGTGCACAATACTGGCAATGATTGGCATGTCACTATTGGCCATTACTTGATGTACATTTTCTATAGTATCGTCAGGAGAAAAGAATATCATCCATCCTAAGGGGATAAGCATACCGATTACTACCGCTAGGGCTAACAAAAGCGACTTTTGTGGCGCAACAGGGCCGTTACCCACCATTCTGGCTTCGTCCAGTATTCGCGTATCCGATGTGCTTTCCGCTCTTGCAATACCTGTTTTAGCCAATTCTTGACTCAAATATTTGTAAAGGTTTTCGTAAAGCGTATTTTGACGTTGAATATTCAACAATTGTATTTCTCGTGTAGGTAAAGAACTTATTTCTTCATCTATGCTAGACAATTGGGAAGTTATACCGGCTAAAGCCGCCTGGGAAGATCTTACCGCACTTCTTAAATTACTGAGCAAAATTTCTGTAGACTCCTGAATTTGACCATTTAGAATAGTCATCTCCTGATTATTGCTAGTAACAAAGAATTTTTTTCTCGATCGCTCCGCATAAAGCTCTTTTAACTCAAGAATATTTTGATTGATTGATGGATCCTCAATACCAATTCCCGAAGGCATTATAAATTCATCACTATTTCTATTGTTCCTCACGCTACGGATAATAGAGTTATAGTAATTAATACTCATTTTAATCTTAGCTGCTTCAACTTGTAAATTGTTGGTCTGGTCCAGAGCATTGGAGGCTGTTGCCCCAAGGTCCACTGCCTTCTTATCAATTTTATAAGCTTCCAATTTTACTTCAAACTTGGTTAAAGAATCAGAAATTACTCTTAACTGGTTTCTAATAAACGCTTCTTTACCTGCTGCAATCTCGTTTCTGGAGAAGAGTTCATTTTGAACATAGTTCTCCGTTAATTGTTTTAAAAAATCTACTTCCTTACTAACAATTGGACCCGTAGAAACAATTTTAAAAATACTTGCTTGTATATCAATATTATCCGCCTCCAGCTTACCCATATAATCTTTGGCCACTCCTTCAATATTATGGATAACAAAACTTAAATCCTCTCCTTCAAAATCTTCAATGTTTACCTTGTATTCAGGTCTATTAAGGGTGAATGTAAAATATTCATGCTCTATTTTATCTCCAAACTTGTATTCCCCAGAAAAATCAAAACTTCGCTCAACTTCCCTAACAGAGCCGTTGGAAGGGTTGGAAACTCCAAACTCATCTCCCTCTATAGTTAATTTATAATTATCACCGGACAGTAATTCAATTTCAAAAGGCACACCAAATAATTGTGGTTTGGAACGGTCCATCATCACCTCAAAAGGAAAATAACCATATTTCTCTTCTGATGAGAATAAGCTTTCTGTGTGATAAGAAATATCAAAGTTTAGGTCTTCAATGGTCTGCCTTATGAGACTAAAAGATTTTAAAATACCTATTTCATTGTAAAGGTTTTTTTCCATCTCAATAAGACTTACACCTCCCTCAACGTATTCACTATCTCCCAAGACTCGGTTTCTACCTTTTGAATCTATCAATACAGAAGTTGAAACCTCATAAATAGATGTTGCCGATGCTATATATATTAAAGCCAAAAGCACAAACAGGCCTATACTAGCCATAAAAAACATCTTGTTCTTATAGATTTTCCGAAAAAATAATTTTAGGTTAATCTCTTGCTGAGGGTTAACTTGATTATTCTTTTTCTCTTTCATTTCGCTGTCATTATAACTCTCATCGCCTCCTAACTCTTCAAGTGGTCAAATTGCAATGAAATTTTATTTTATACTTTAAGAAGGACTACGATTCTTTGATTAGTTGGAATTGAAACTTAAGACCAATATAGTAGTAGATATAGCAGATAGCACCAAGCTGAAAACCCCTAAGTTTTTCTGAAACAAATTCTCCTTTGAAGTTTCTACATATAGAACGTCATTTGGGTGCAAGAAGTAATATGGAGAACGGATAATTTCTGGACTCGTCAAATCTAAATCAACTACAATAGATTTATCTCCCTTCTGGCGAATTAATTTTACGTTCTTTCTCTTAGCTGAAATATTTAAATCTCCCGCAGCGCTTAATGCCTCAAAAATAGTAGCTTGGGTATTATATATGTAGTTCGTACCGGGGGTTTTGACATCTCCCAACACTGAAACCTTAAAACTTGTAAGCTTAACGGACACCACCGCATTCAATAAGTATTTATCAATTTCCGACTGAACAAAATCACGAATTTCCTCAATTGTTTTATCTTGAACATGGACTTTTCCAACAATAGCCAAATCTATCGCACCTTCCTTATCTACCGTATAGCCTGTCAAAAATAACGAAGCAGGATTAGCTTGTAGATTCCTGTTTTCTACGGTTGCGTTATTAAAATATGCCACTTGATCAGGATCTCTACTTTGAACCTTTACGCTCAACACATCATTTGGCTGAACACCATATTCGGTTGGGCGCAATCTTATGGTCATTTCACTATCCGGGCTTTGAAGATAATTTACACCTTTAGAGGTATAGCAAGAGGTCAAAACCAACGCAACTAGCGCTATACTAATTCGCTTGAAGGATAAAGCCTCGTATACCCCTTTCAAAAAGAAAAGTCCTGATTTTTTTATACTTGATATAATTCTCATATTTCAAAGTTTACTTTTGTCAATTTTTTTAATCGAAATAAGCATGCTTGTCAATCTTAGTCCGACTTCACATTTGGAAAGCTATAGCTAAAAAGCTTTTTTATGATGGCTTCCAAAAAGTGTTAAGAAGATAATTTTTACATCTAACCAAGGACTCCAGTTTTCTATATACCATAGATCATGGTTTACCCGTTGATTTTTTTGCTCGTCTGTTACAGTAGGCCCTCGCCAACCATTAACTTGTGCCCAACCCGTAATACCTGGCTTAATATAACTGCGCACCATATAATGATTTACACTTTTCCTAAAGTCGTTTTGTAGATTTATTCTATGAGGCCGTGGCCCTATTACACTCATTTCACCTACAAGCACGTTATAAAACTGGGGCAATTCGTCCAAATCTCCCTTTCTTAAATATTTACCTATACGCGTAATTCTTGGGTCGTTCACAACTGTGGACTTCGCTCCATGTAAAGGGTCCTCGGTTACGGACATAGTCCTGAACTTGTAACATTTAAAAGTCTTTCCTGCCTCACCCTTTCTATAGGGAGTATAAAAAATCGGGCCTTTTGAATCGATTTTGATCAGAGCTGCTATAATCAAGAAGATTGGAGACAAAAGCACCAACACTATGAAAGCAAAACAAAAATCAAATAAACGTTTTAGAATTGTTGTACTAAAATGATCTAAAGGCGACTCCCTGAGCTTAAAAACAGCAAGGTCACCCATGGTAACTGCTTTATAATTCTTTGATTTAAGCAATGGATTTTTGGGAATCAATTTTACCCGAACCCCAAAACTGTCCGCTATTTGAATGGTTTCCATGATTTTCTCATGTTTCATTCCGGCCATCGCTATGAAAATATCATCCACACGGTTGTTAGATAATACTTCTGTTAAGTCATCAACTTTGCCAAAAACATTAAAACCCAAAATATTATTCGGTTTCTTCTGTTTATTCTCCAAGTACCCCATAATGTTATAACCGTACTGAGTCATAGCATTGGTAAAGCCCTGAATATTGTTTTCATCATAACCTGAGCCTATAAGTAAAGTGTCCGAAAACAAATGGGAAGCCCTTTTCTTCAAATATTTTAACAAGTATTTGTGGCTTACCAGATTTAGGTATGAAAAAATAAAAATTGGAATAATAAATGTAGACCTAGGAAAGTATCTGATTTTAAGCAATATAACGGCACTCATAACAAAACCTACAAAGAAAAACAAGGAAGTTACAATGCTCTTAAAGTACCCAAAATCCGGATTAAAATAGAACTCACTATTGCGTATGTACATAATGATTACCAACCACGTGACGTTGTAGATAACCATTAAACGAACCATATTCCAAAGAATAGCTGTATCGCTAAATGAAAAATCTGGTAGTTTAAACATAAAGCATATGGTCAAAACCACATTGAGCAGAACAAACTCAAAGGCAAGTAAATTTATTAGAATAAATCTATTTTTTGAATTCATGGGGGAATTACGTCGGTTTTAATAGTTTATAAAATCAATCCTATAACTAGCATCTAATCCAACAGCGGCCAAATATATGAATGAAATAATTAACATTTCACGAATATCACATCTTCTGGGGCAATTGACCTAAATATTAGTCAATCGACATTTTATAAGGCAAAACTTTAATGGATATTTAGTGTATTGAATTCGAACATGACAAATATCTCGCTACAGTTTTCTTAAATTCCAGAACGGGTATTACGCAAAATTCCAACCGAAACAAGATAGCATATTTAACACACTTATTTAACTATTAATCAAACTATTAGACCAAAAATAAATTCATTAATGAAAAATCAGGATGTTCCTACAGTATTATTCTACAGTATGCTATTTATAAGACGCAAATATTCAAGATTCACTTTCTTTCTTGAATCTTATTTTCATCTTTAGAAATGTCAAGAATCACAAGAACCCGCTAGTTCTATCCAATACTATAAACCTCTCTAAAATGTACTATATCTTTCTAATAAAGATAACTGACTACTACTCTACTGTTTGTAATAGACCTAGCATTATGGAAAGGACAATCCAAAAGTTTTAGCCATTATTTACTTTAATTGTCATGATTAACATTTCCCCAATAGATATCAACATACTTTTTCTATGAATTATGCTATAATCATTCATTGCCTGTACAGCAATATCTGAACGGTAAAAATATCTTGTTCATTTAAGTTTAAGAGCTGAACAAAACCTGAACAAACTGGTTATCTCAGCAAATACCCTTAAGCTCCTTTGGTTCTTAACACCCCTTGGAATCAACCTAAAATACAGGAATAAGGTAATTTACCCCAGAACTTTTCCATAATGAAAATGTAGACTTCATAAAAATTGCTCACCCCCTATAAAATACGTTCTGAAACTCTCACAATATCCTCATAGTTCAGTTAAAACCAATAAATAATTTGAAAATAGAAAAGCTATGTCCAGTTTTTATTGAGGGCGTATTTTATTACCCAAATTCATAATCTGATAAATTTATCCCTGAATTTTTTTCAATAATTAAATACTTAATCCATTTCAATGACATATTACTATTGTCGTTAAAATGCCAACTACCTAATTCATTATTATGAAAGGACAAAAACCAAGATTTATGAAAATGAGCGCCCTTCTGCTCTACTTCCTGTTAGGAATAAGCTGGGCGTACGCACAAGAAATCATTTCAGGTGTTGTAACAGACCAACAAAAAACTCCGCTTCCAGGTGTTTCTATTGTTGTAGAAGGCACTAGCAAGGGTGCAGTAACAGATTTTGACGGTAAATATTCAATTACCGCCTCAGCGGGTGAAACATTGGTATTCTCTTACCTAGGTTTCAAAACCGAAAAACGTTCGGTTTCTGCCAACAACAAAACTATAAGCCTATCTATGGAAGAGGATTCTCAACTTCTAGAAGAAGTGGTTGTTGTAGGGTATGGAACCCAAAAGAAAAAAGAGGTAACCGGGGCCGTTGCGCAAGTCGCGTCCGAAGAATTGGTTAAAATTCCTGTATCTGATATTGGAGCCGCCATTCAAGGAAAAGTCTCCGGTGTAAACATTCAAGCTGTTAGTGGACGTCCGGGAGAAGCTGCCAACGTTCAAATTAGAGGTTTGGTATCCATAAATGGCGGAGAGCCCCTTTATGTGGTAGATAATATTCCTCAAGAAGGAAATCCAAACCTTGCACCAGAACAAATAGAATCCATAGATATCCTGAAAGATGGTGCATCTGCTTCTGTTTATGGGGTTCGTGCAGCTGGTGGAGTAATCCTAATTACAACCAAGAGAGGTAAGAAAGGTAAAATGAAAATAGACCTGAATACCTTTACCGGGATTCAAAACATTACTTCAGGAACACCTCTATCAAATACGGTAGATTTTCTCTATAACAGAGAAACTACTGCAGAAGTAGGAGGAGATGAGCCACAGACATTTTTATTGGATGCAAACGCACTAGACTGGGATACGAATTTTGTTGATGAAGTTCAAAATGACAATGCTATAATTCAAAATGTTTCTTTCAACTTATCTGGCGGCGCGGAAAATTTAACTTATAATTTCAATACCACTTACTACAAGCAAGAAGGGGTTTTAATAAGTTCTGATTTTGACCGGTTAACAAACAGAATTACGGGACAATTTACCAAGGGTAAATTTAAAGCTTTTGGTTCTGCTAGTTTAACTACTGAAAACAGAAAACAAGAACCATGGAATTTATTCGGTTTTGCCATACAAAATGTACCGCATAGTGCTCCTTTTGATCAAATAAATAGAACTGGTGAAAATACCGTACTCATATCTGCTGCCAATGAAATCTTCTATGGCTTTCTTTCAAGGCAATTAGATAATATTGATGAAAGAGAAAATAAGAGCAATAGTATATCTCTTAATTTAGAATATGAGGTTTTAGATGGCTTAAGTTATAAATTAAATTTAGGTCGTAATGAGGGACAGTATTTTAGAAAGTTCTTTCAGCCACAATACCTTGCTTTAGATAGAAATGGAAATTTAAGTCCTGCAGCCTCTACCCTTAACGCAGAATTAGACTATAACTATTGGTTCTCCAAAAGAGAAACCATTGAGCATATTTTAAATTATAAAAAATCTTTTGGGCTACACAACTTTGATCTTTTAGGAGCCGCTTCTTATGAAAAATATAGGTGGCGAAGTCTAAACGTAGGAACTGTATTTGCCGATGACGCATCAAACGATGTTCAAGTATTAAACGCAGGAGCGGACCCTAAATCCCCTAATGAATTCCAAAACGGTTATACGCTTGCCGGTAAATTGGCCAGATTACAGTACAACTATGATGGAAAATATTTATTAACGGCAAGTTTTAGACGTGACGGTTCTTCCAAGTTCTCCCCAGAAACAAGATATGGTAACTTCTATGGATTTTCTGCCGGGTGGAATGTTACTGATGAAAAATGGTTTAATGTAGATGCCATTAACAATCTAAAAATTAGAGGAAGCTGGGCCCAAACAGGCTTTAATGGAATACCGGATTATGCCTTTATTCCATCCATAGAAGCAGGGGTTAATTACCCTTTTGGAACGGACGAAAATCTTGTAAACGGTCAAGTTCAACGTAGATATGCCAATCCAAATGTGGCATGGGAAACAACTGTTTCTAAAAACATCGGTTTTGAGCTGGGTCTCTTTCAAAACAAATTAAATATAACTGCCGATGTCTATAAAAATGATAAACAAGACATGTTAATTAACGAGCAGACCGCTCCTTCTTCCGGTTTGTGGCAACCACGTGCTCAAAGTACTTACGGTAGTGTAGCCCTTAATGCCGGTAACATGGTAAATAAAGGTGTAGAGTTTGCAGCTAACTACAAAGGAAAAATAGGAGACAAATTAAACTTTGGCATATCAGGAACATGGACTCTTAATGATAATAAAATCACCAATTTAAATGGTAAAATACTTGGGCAGTCCGGAGGAACTATTAATAGAGATAACACCACCTTCTTAGCCTTAAATAATCCGGCCGGTTCTTTCTTCCTGTTACAAAACGATGGTGTAATTAAAACCGAAGAAGAATTGACGGAATACCAACAGTTAGATTTAAGTGCTATTAGCTCTCCACAATTAGGTGATTTACGTTTTAAAGATATAAATGGAGATGGTGCCATTAATGACAATGACCGTGTATTCTCTGGTTCTGGTATTCCACAATGGGAAGCCGGTCTAAATCTAAATCTAGATTATAACAATTGGGATTTATCCGTACAAAGCTATATGGCTTATGGTACTGAAGTATACAATGGTAATAAAAACCTAGCCTATATAGGTGGGCGCCATCAAGATCAAGTTTTTCAATGGACACCACAAAACCCAGACTCGGACATTCCAACATTTAGACAAAATGAAGGCCATTCTAATGTAAGAGGGTTTTCAGATTGGTTCTTAGAAGACGGAACTTATCTACGTATCCGGTCCATATCCTTAGGGTATACGATTCCAAACACTCAAGACTACGGAGTAGACAAAATAAGACTCTATTTAAACTCTGTAAACCCTTTCACTTTTACGAATTATACGGGGTATGATCCTGAAGTAGGTGGTGATAGTCTATTTCAAAGAGGTGTGGACAATGGCAACTACCCTATTGCTCGCCAGTTTATGCTAGGAGTTCAATTAAGTTTTTAAAAAAATAACTATGAAATCAATGAACAAAATAATAACAAAAAGTCTTGTACTTCTTGCACTAATTATTGCTAGCTGTAATGAAAGTACATTTTTAGACGAAGAAAATCCAAATGCTCTTACGGAGACAAATTTTTGGAAAAACGAAGGACATTTTAACGCTGCTCTCGCGGCGGTTTATGGCGCTCTACAATATCGTTCCGTTAGTGGTGCCGAGTTAGTGCAGGAATTTGTGTTAGGAGATATTGCTGGTACTGAATCTTGGTATAGGCCTTATCCGTTTAGAAATCTAACCTATACAAACGGGCAAATTCACTTAACCAACAAATGGGAAGAACTGTATGTTGGCATTTTTAGGGCAAACACTATTATTTCTCAACTAGAAGAAGTAGACGAAGAGACTCTTGATGATGAAGCCAAAGCGCAAATAGAGGGCCAAGCTCGTTTTTTAAGGGCTTTCTTTTACTTCCAAGTTGTTCATACTTATGGAGGAGCTATGATACATGATGGAGTAGCAGAATCTATTGAAGAATTGAGTAAGTCCATATCTACTATGGAAGAAGTAAATACGCAAATAATTATTCCAGATTTAGAGTTTGCCATGAATAATTTACCAGAATCTTGGGAAGCTAATGATGTAGGTAGAGCCACTTGGGGTGCTGCAGCTTCGTTATTAGGTAAAACATACCTCTATGATGAACAGTGGGGGCAAGCAGCCACTTTGTTTAAAAAAGTAATAGATTCTGGAATATATAGCTTAACAAGAAATATTGAAGATAATTTCTGGCACGAAAATGAATTTAATGAAGAATCTATTTTTGAAGTAAATTATTCTTTTGATATAAAACCTGGCAATAGCGGTTTTGCAGAAGATGATACTACCAATGGTGGAGCAGGTGCTGAATCTACTACCCTTAGTACCGAAGTTGGGCACCTACAATACGGAGCTTTCAATACCGTAATCGCTTCTTACAACTTGCACGAAATGTTGGTTTACGATGAAGTAGATCCCAACAATTCTATAAACGACACCAACTTAGAGTCCAGAAGAATGAATGCTACCATTGCACCTAGAAATGGTGAAGGCGACTGGTACCTTGCTCCTTTTGCAGAAGCAAAGGCAAGTTGGGGAGGCGGACAAAGTGCCTATCTAAAAAAACACTCTAACTGGTACCATCTAGATGCAGAACCACCAAGAGGACGTAGTGGTATTAACTTTAGACATATCCGTTATGCAGATGTTTTATTAATGTATGCCGAAGCCGTACTTAATGATAGCGGAGACTTTATGACTGCAATAGAATATATAGACATGGTAAGAAGTAGAGCCGGTGTCTATACTTTACAACAGTATATGGATATGAACGGTGGCATGTTTCCACAGCTGCACGTAAGCAAACAAGTTCATGGAGAACATCCTTTGGTAGTTGCAAATGCACAAACTGTATTAACGCATATTCAACGTGTGGAACGAGCAATAGAATTATGCTTTGAAGGACACCGTTATAAAGACTTGGTACGTTGGGGTATTGTTAAAGAGGTTTTTGATGATTTACGTGCCGATGAAGTTTGGCGTGAAGCTAATTTGGACGTGACCGGACAAGGTGAAGCTCCTCTATTTATATCAGGAAGAGTTAGACCGGACTTTATTCAATCCTCACAAAATTATCGCTCGGCGCAACATGACTATTTTCCTATTCCTACTGGAGAAGTATTAAACAATCCTAATTTAAACAACTAAAACCGCTAGACATGAAAAAATATAATATCCTAAGTGTACTCTTCATCCTAGCTCTGCTTGTCTTCAGTTGCGAAAAAGAAGAGGAGCTGAACATAAGCGATGTGAACCATAGAATTATCGTAACATCCGAAATGGATTTCCAAAACAAAGTAATTGTTGGAGGTCATATAGATTTTGGCGATATCTCTAGAGGAGTTGAAACCAGAACATGGACATTCCCCGAAAACTCTCGTATTTCAGGAGAAAAAGCTAATACCTCATCCAAAGAGGTAGTAAAAGGTGTTTTTAACAAGGCCGGAGTATATGACGTTAAACTAAGCCAAACTTTTAAGGGCAATGTTTTTCGAAATGATGATAGTACGGTTCCAAGCGACACCAAGCAGTTGGACACCACCATCGTAATCACGGTAATTGATTCTATCAAATCTGCCCTAAGGGCCTATCATGTAAACCCTGATGGGAGCGTAGGAGCTGAATTGGATTTGTCCAACGGAGCAGAAAATGAAATAGAAGCCAGTAACTCTGTTCGTTTAACCTTCACCGCAATAGGCGAACCGGAAGCAATTGCATGGTCTTCGGATGGAGGAAAACCTGCCACTATAAACTCCGGTGCAGAAGAAGAGGTAGACATGCGGTTCAATAGATTAGGGTCTTGGGATCTTGAATTTATTGCCTCAAGGTTTAGACCCACCGATGCGGACACCCTTTCTTTTGAGAAAGTGATAAAAGTAATACCATCTTCCGCTCCGGTAACTTTGGATAGAGTGGCCGAACGTGAAGATAAGATTGCTTTAGAATTCAGCCGAGAAATAGATGGAAGCACGGTAGATCCAGCCGATTTTACCGTTAGAATAGAAAATAACAGAGATGAAATGAATCCTATTCTGATCAACCCTGTTATATCTACGGCGACTATAGACAAGAACGAAGCCAATATTGTTATTCTTGATTTAAGTGGAGAACAACTTTATAATGATGACCAAGTTTACGTAAGCTATACGCCCGGGAAACTTACAACCGTAGATGAAGTGGAGTCAGAAGCATTTACCGATGTTCTTTTGACAGATTTTGACCAACTGGCCAACCTTTACCCTTCTACCCCATATGATTATGGATTAGAAACATCAACTCCTGATAATTGGGCTTACCTAGGTTGGGGAGGTCATTGGGGCGAATATGATTTGGATATTGGTGTGGTTAACACACGCACCGGAACCAAGAGCCTCGATATCAACTTTAGACCCAACGGTGGTATGATCGTTGAACATAGAGATGCCGGAGGAAATCCTGTTGTAATAACCCTTGAAGAAGGTAAAAGATATGAGTTTGGCTACTGGATATATATAGAAAGTGACTTATCAGGAGTTCCTTCAGGTACTGAATCCTCGGATATTAGAATATATCCTTCAAACTGGGCTTTTGAACTGATACCTACCGTATTCACTCCTGACCTACCTACCGGAGAATGGGTATATCAAAAACAAGAATTTGATGCAGGTTTTACTGGTGAAGTAAGTTGGTTCATTAGAGGATATAATGAGTTTAACCCACAAGCTATTAAATTTCATATAGATGATATGTTCTTAGCAGAAGTTCCTGTTAGACCATAAAGGTATAACCCCCGAATCTTAACCGCTATGTTAAATAGTAAAATGGGCAGTCTTTGAATAGGCTGCCCATTTTTAATTGCAAGTCATGTATTGACTCTTTTAAGTATTATTTATACCACATATTAGAAGATATAGCACTTTTAAATTGTGGACATAAAATCTATAAGATTTTCTCCTTTTTCTAATCCAAGTTTCTTTCTTAACCTATACCTTGAAGTATGTACACTTTCTATTGTAATGCCCAATAATGAAGACATTTCCTTACTTGAAAACCCTAACTTTACTAGAGCGCAAAGCTTTAAATCTGTTTGTCCCAAGTCTGGATATTTTGTCCTTATTTTTTCATAGAAGCTTTGGTTTATAGAAGTAAACCGTGCTTCAAACTCCTTCCAATTTCCACCTGGGGAATTTTGAAAACCTTTGAGCATATTATGAATGGCCTTTGCGTCTATGGCATCACTTTTGGAAATATTCTGCTTTAGTTTAGCAATAAATTCTTCCTTTTCGATCAGTTGAAGGGCAGACGCAGTTAATTCCCTGTTTTTTAACATCATAACCTCATTGGTCTTTTGCTTTTCTAGTTTGTGTTTTCTTCTTAGGTTTCTAAACAAAAGAACCCCGTATAAAAACATAAAGACCACTATTACGCCCATTAAGATATTTTGTAAGAAACCTATTCTTTTTTGGTCTTCCAGCTTTTCAATTCGTACTTCTTTAAGTAGTGCCTTTTCTTTTTCTTTTTGAAGTCTGTAACGATCTTTTATTTCAAATAAATGTTTATGATTTTTACTTTTTCTGCCGAATATATTTTCATTTAATTCTTGTGCCTTATCATTGTAGAAAAAGGCTTCTTTAAAATTGTTTTGATTATAATACAGCTCGGACAAAACCTCATAGTTGAATAGCTTGTAACCCAAATGCTTATTATACATTTCCGAGAACTTAAGAGATTCCTTATAGTACTTTATTCCCTCCTCAAAATCTCCTTTTAGTTTATACACCTCTCCTAATAAAAAATAGACAATAGTAAGGTATGAAGGGCTCTTCTTTTCAAAAAAGAGTTTAGATTCGTTTAACGTGTTCAATGCATTTTCATAATCTCCTGCAATGGCATCAAAATAGCCCTTCTCCGTTTCTACGTAATATGATTTTTTATTGGAGTCTATCTTTTTTAAGGACAGTTCACAACTATCAAGATACGTCTTTGCCATTATATAATTATGGTTTACCCTATAACAATTTACAATAGCAAAGTAGTTACTGACCAGATAATCCTGACTTATCTTTTTCTCTTTAAAAAGCTGTTTTTTTAGCTTAAGGGACATATTAAAATAACGCAATGATTCTTCTTCCCTTCTATAGGCGGTATACAACCAACCCAATTCTTGATAAATACGGGATTTTGAAATATCATCATCGGATAGATCGGCTAAAATTAACGCTTCCCAATATCCATCATAAGATTTTCCGTAATCCAACACATTATCATAAACCGCAGATAACTGACACAGATTGTTGATTAAGTTTATGGTATCCTTTTGTTCAGAATAATAATCAATACCCGCTTTCAGGTAATAGATAGCACTATCTAATTTTTTTGCCGTGAGTTGGTTTGCCTTGTCTATATACTTATTTGTGCCATAAGGCTCTTGCGCCTTTACAAACAAACTGCTCAAAATAATAACAGCACTAAGCATTTTTAGCAAACTCCTACGCTTCATCATATCTAAAAATTATTGCTCACTAATTAAAAATCAACTAAACATTAGAAAATACAAGACTGAACATGGGTCTTTTTTTTCCTAGTCAAAGTCAATATAATATTTGCTTAGTTGAAATTCATGAAAATTGAACCGGTTTTTAAGAATGTTCAGTTTTTATTCATTAGAAAACCAAAGATTTTACCCACTATTAACTAATATTTGTCAAAATAATAATGGAAAAATTACTGATACATCAATTTTTCGTTCAGATTTCTCAAATAGAAAAAACAGAACCAAAACACATGATTTTAGGTGCGAGCATAAAAATAAACCCAACAAAAACCTAGAAAAGGTAAATATGCCAAGTATAAACGTACTAGTCTATTTCCAAACATTTCATAAAAAGTACCATTACGAAACAAAACATGGACAAAAATTAAATACAACTATTTTACCGGCCCCACTTTAAACGAAACATCAAAATTCATATAAATTAAATAACGCTTATTACAATGATTTCTAGAACCAAAACAATCCTATATTCGTTTCTCTTTTTCGCTATGCTTTCATATCATAGCTATGCCCAGAATACGACATATGACCAGAAAAAACTAGACTCTTTAGGGATAACTCAGGCCCAAATAGACCATTTGGGCATTACAGATATAGATCATTTAAGTGCCGCTTCTAAAAGGGCCTTAAAATGGCCCGTAGATTTAGGAAATGAATGGTTTATTCAGTTTTCTAACTTAAAACCGCTGAAAGGAGATTTAGCCTATGAAGAAGGTGTTGTACGTAGAGACCCCAGTGCTGTCATAAAAGAAAATGGTAAGTTCTATGTATGGTATTCCAAAAGTACCGGACCAACACAAGGTTTTGGGGGCGACGTTGAAAACGACAAGGTATTTCCTTGGGACCGTTGTGACATTTGGTATGCAACTTCGGAAGACGGAGAGACTTGGAAAGAAGAAGGACTAGCCGTACCTAGAGGCAAGGCAGGGGAATATGATGACAGATCGGTATTTACCGTAGAAATCATGAAACATGAAAACAAATATTATTTGAGCTACCAAACCGTAAAATCTCCCTATACGGTACGTGTAAAAAACCAAATTGGCCTAGCTTGGTCCAATTCTCCTGACGGCCCTTGGACAAAAAGTAAAGAACCTATATTAAGTCCTGCCGACAATGGTATTTGGAAAGGTGAGGAACAAGATAGATTTGCTGTTGAAAGAAAAGGCGACTTTGACAGCCATAAGGTTCATGACCCTTGCATTATACCGTTTGATGGCAAGTTTTATCTGTACTACAAAGGTGAACAGATGGGAGAAGAAATTACATTTGGCGGAAGACAAATCCGTCATGGTCTTGCCATTGCAGACAAACCTGAAGGACCATACATAAAATCACCATACAACCCAATTAGCAATAGCGGTCATGAAATTTGTGTTTGGCCATACAATGGTGGTGTTGCGGCCTTAATTACTACAGATGGTCCAGAAAAAAACACCATTCAATGGGCACCTGACGGTATTAATTTTGAAATAATGTCTGTCATTCCCGGAGTTACTGCACATGCCATTGGCTTAAATAGAACTGCGGACAATGAAAAAGAACCTACAGAAATATTACGTTGGGGACTTTCTCATATGTACAATAGCTGGGATTATCAAAGTATTATGAGCTTTACATCAGAAAGAAAGACCCAACATAGGGCCAAAGGAGAATAAAATACGAGTTGAGTTGAGTTTGATTAAGCAAGGACAGTATGTTACATGTAGCTACTGTCCTTTTTAATAAGTTGAATATTACTTAAACCTCATTTTTCGTAAAAATGCAACACCATTTGAACATAAAGATATCGCTAAGAAAATAATAAAACCCACTGTTTTATGACAGCAAAGGCCATAATTATAACTGGAACAAACATTGTTTTAGCACTGATACTAGTAAGTTTATCTTCGTGCCAGCACAAAGAACCAGAGACGTACGAAAGCGCCTCTTACAAGCGTTTTCGCGAAAATCAGATTTCTTACGAAAAGTATAACGAATTCAATACCCAATTCACATTTAAAAAACTACAGGGGTTTGAAGACGGCGCAGAACGTTATTACCCCTCTAGTGTAATAGAAACTGATGGTAAATATTACATGTGGTATTCAAAACCTCTATCTAACAGCGAAGTTGTAGGCCCCAATGACGCTACCGATTCACTAAGAGCTTTTCACTGGGATTTGTGCAATGTTTGGTACGCAACCTCTACCGATGCCTTAAATTGGGAGGAACAGGGAGTGGCAATTTCGCGGGGCACAGCTGGGCGTTATGACCACCGCAGTGTATTTAATCCTGATATTTTGTTTGCAAATGGCAAGTACCATCTAGTATATCAAGCAGCAAGAAGCATTGAAGATGCACGCTGGTCAAAACAATTCAAAACATCCGGAGATTTTACACCCAATGTAATTGGCATGTCCGTAGCCAGTACTCCGGCGGGACCTTGGAAAGCATTGGATGAACCCATATTAAAACCCGGTTCTGAAGAAAGTTGGGATGCCGAGGTTATACACGAACCCACCTTTTTTGTTAAGGGAGGACAATATTTTCTATACTACAAAAGTCATGGCCGCTTACCATGGACCCCTAACGTATCACCGGGTAATTTCAATAAAAAACATGCCGATATACCCTTAGCCACAGGGGTTGCAATAGCCAATGACCCTGAAGGCCCGTATATTAAATCTAAGTACAACCCTGTTTTAATGGGCGGACATGGCAGCATGGTATGGCCCTATCGTAACGGTGTATGCGCTACCTTGCCGGAAGGACCTGAAAGAAACAGTATCCTATTTTCTGAAGACGGAGTAAATTTTTACCCAAAAATTCAAGGTTTAACCATTCCAAAGGGTGGCGGTGCTTACCGACCAGGGAATTTTACCGATGTAAACACAAGCCCCGGACAAGGCATAACGTGGGGAATTAGTCACGAATTGTACCCCAATTATCATTTTGTTCGTTTTGAATGCGACTTGTCCTTAGAAAAAGGCAACAGGGTAAACGAAGAATACCAAATGGTCAAAGACTACATGAAAAATGACACCTATGACTATAACCTCAAATTGAATACCGGCACCAGATAAAGGGCACCAACCTACTTATTGCGTCTCCAACACTACACCTGATTTTTAATACCACCTGAAATGGTAATTGAATTTCCCTTATGTCGGTGAATAGGGTAAACTCTTTTTTACCTACGATATCAAACAACAACAATAAATCTGCAAAATATAACTGCAAAAGGCAGCTAAAAAAAGGAAGGGGCCTGGTTTTAACCACGCCCCTAACCCATACTAAACTAACTGAAAACTAACTCAATTTAAACAAACTCTGCACATTATATTTAAAACATAATCCTATGCCAATAGGTTAAGTATTACTATTTCTCTTCAAGTTTCCAAGTGCGTACCCAATCTACACGCATGGTATTCTTAGAATCGTCATTTAGCTCTTCCTTTTGTGGTAAACCTCCCAAATAACACTCTTCAGATGTCCATAGATCAAATATTAACTCTAGCTCTCTTGTAAAGTCTTGGTTAGTGGTAACAACACCAGCTGGCTCTCCATTTAAATAAAACTGAACAGTTCTAGCATCTTTCCACCAAGCACCAACAATATGGTAGGTTTCATCCCACGTTTTTCCTTTGTTAGGATTTGCATCCGATAACATTCTCGTATCAAAATTATCCTCATGCCTTTCCGTAACACCATTTTTAGCAATAAAATACTGTGAGTTCATCTGCGTTGGGAAATCCCACGGAGCCCACGGGTAGTTACTTGGTTTCGTAGTTTGATTACTACACTCAGGAGTTGGGTTTGCATTGCTCTCAACAATATCTATCTCATCCCTATCATCAATATCGCCATTGTTCAGCCAAAACGTATTGAACGCAGAAATACTTGAGGTTTTCATACTACACTCCGTATACATAGGATAACTTATTTTAGTTTTGGAGTGAACTCTTGCCGTTTGAAACCATTGGGAACTACCCTCATCCAACGTGGCCTGAATATTTAGTTTGCCGTCTACCACGCTAGAGTTTTCACTTCGCATAGAAACCGGGGTGTTTCCGTAGTTCCAAAAAGAATTAAACCACTTGTCATCGTCCCATGAATCAAATTCATCGGACATGGCTTCCACCTTTACCCACTCCATTCCCTCCGGGGTATCATCAACTACAGAAACAAACGAAGGCAAATCAGAGTCCAAATCAGAAAGTTGAAAAGGTGCTATCTCATCTTCCTTGTCTTCCTCCTTATCATCTACTTGCATGGGGTTTTCAGGACCTTTATCCATTTCTTCATCATCGTCAGAATTTGACGAACACGCAATAAATGCACTTATAATACTACATACCAGAAACACATTAATCTTCATATGATACTATCTTTATAATTTGTCTTAATTTAGAAAAGCGCTTTTTGCTGCTGTGTAAGCGAATCAATCTGTCTTATCTTGATATCTTTAAAAAACACCTCTGCAGCTTCGCTTTGCAATTGAATTTTCCCTTGGATCAACGGCACTTCCTTACCGTTTTCATCTATATATCTTGAGTCCTTCAAAATCATAACAACCTCTCCGTTTACGATATGAAGACTTTTACCCTCATAACAGATCAACTCAAGCGTATTCCACTCGTCATGTGGTTTTTCATAATTTCCGCTTCGTAAACAATAATTGTTATACGGACTACCCATACCAATTGGTAAATACTCCTGTGACTCATGCGCCAATGGATCCAAAACAGATTCCGGTTTGTACGCCCTAATATCTATGGCAGAATTAGCCTGGCTCCAAAAATCTCCCGTATGCCCCTCCATTATCTGAAATTCTTGAGAAAGCATCCATGAACGCCAGTACTCAACAGCCATTGGCCCCACGGAATGGTACAATATTCCAGAGTCTTTCAATAAATCTTTTCGGTAGGCCCATTTTTTATCTCCCCATTTGTACTTTAACTGAAAATGATAATTCTTATACTCCTTTTTAGTAATCAGGCAACCATAGTATTCTCCCGTATTCTTGATAATGGTTTCCCCGCCCTCTTTCACCGTTGAAAAAACGGTATAGTCGCTATTGTTTAAACCTATCGGAGCTATTTCTTCCCCATTTTCATCTAGTGGTACGGAACCGTCGTAACCGGGTTGGTGCTGATAGCTCAAATAATTGTCCCACTGGGTTAAATCCTTATCTATTAATTCTTCCCACTCGTATGTTTCTTCAGGGTTTTTTTGTTCCTCATTTTTTACCTCAGAACAGGAAATCACAAGAAAGAAAAGTGGTAAATAAAGTGTAAAATGTTTCATATTATTTATTGTTGGTTATTGCCGTTTACCCTATTAAGTTTTCAGCTGATTTCAAACGGCCAAAACCATTCTGACAAGCATGTTTTAGGGCTACACAAAGCATGCATGTATTGTAATTTTACAAAGAAATATTTACCATAACCTGTGAATTTCCGACCAATAATTAATTGTTCAGTTTTTATTGAAGCGCAGTGCAAAATGTCTATGGTTGCAGGTCTTGAACATTGCAAATGTTCAGTTTTTGTTAAGCTATATTGAGGTTAAGATTATCATATAATATCATAGTTTTAACAAAACGATATTTATTATGAAAGTTATTATGAAGGCTACTACTAGTCACAGAACAAAAAAAAACCACAGTTCACTAAATTCACTTTATAAAATCTGCTTCTTAGTAGCTTTTGTATTAGCAGGCACTAATTACGGCTTTGCACAAACATCAGATTCGTCTCCTAAAGCCATTGAGGCAGCTAGTACGGAAGAAGCAAGGGTTACAGGTTTAAAGTACATTAGTGTGCACGTATTGGAGCTTGAAAAGACCCTAAAGTTATACCGTGAAATATTGGGATTTAAAATGGCCGATGCCAAAGTACTTCACGGACCTGGACTTGAAGGAATGCTTGTAATGAAACTAAAGGCCGATGATTTGACTATTGGGCTATCACTAACAGCTCCCGAATTTATAGATACCATAGGTCCCATAGGAAACACCAACCACAACCACTTTATGCTAAAAGTAAACAACATTGTCCCAATTGGCGATAAGCTAAAAGAAGAAGGTTACGAACTGGAAAATGAAAATTACGCTCGTGACAAATACACATTTTTTGTAGGACCCAATGGCGAAATTATTGGCCTTTCCGGTTGGGATTGATTTAAACAAAATTACCTAACACAAACAAAGGTTCTGATGATATAAAAACATCAGAACCTTTTCTTATGCGTCTTACTTAGGGTTCAAGCATTAAATAATTGCATACAAGTTAGCTTTTCAGAAGAGTAGTAACCAATGGTTTAATTGGACTTAAACCCAATAAAAACCATCACAAACAAAAAAAGCCAGTCTTTCGACTAGCTTTTTGTTGCTCCCCCTCTTGGGCTCGAACCAAGGACCCTCTGATTAACAGTCAGATGCTCTAACCAACTGAGCTAAGGAGGAAAATATTTTCGCTTTGTTTATCTAAGCGGGTGCAAATATAATTGTTTTTTTTATTGTCCCAAATAAATTTTGCAATCTATTTTCCCATTAAGTATCTATATAGGTCATTTCCGTTGGCAAACAGTATCAAAGCCAGCAACATAAAGAATCCTATCATTTGTGCATATTCCAAAAATTTATCGCTTGGCTTACGCCCGGAAACCATTTCGTACAACAAAAACATAACGTGCCCCCCATCTAAAGCTGGAATTGGCAACAGGTTCAGAACGGCCAACATAATGGACAAGAAAGCCGTTGTGCCCCAGAACACTTCCCAGTTCCATGTTTCAGGAAAAAGTCCGCCAATGGCCGCAAAACCACCCACACCTTTGTATGCTCCCGTATCTGGGTTAAATATCTTTTTCAATTGCTTCAAGTATCCCGTAAGGGTATTTACCCCTTTATTTATCCCTGCAGGAATAGATTCGGCAAACGTATATTTTTCGGTCTCTAAACGTAAAAGACCTCTTTTTTCCATTTCGTCCATAGAAACCATACCGGGGCGCACTCCTATTTGGGCAGAGTCATTTATTACTACCGGTACAACTTTACGAACGCTATTGTCACGAACAACGGTCAGGTTAATTTTTTCGCCTTTATACTGCTCCAAAATAGGCTTTACCTCATCAAAATATGATATTTTCTTTCCGGCAATCTCAACTATTTCATCTTTTGGTTCAAGTCCGGCATCCTTATTTAGGGACTCGGGAGAAACTTCGGCTATAACAAAAGGGATACGTGGTCCCAAAAACCTAGCACGGTCCTTATCCTCAATTAAAGTAGCTATGAAATCAACAGGAATTTCCTTCTCAATGGTTTGTCCGTCTCGTTCAATAGTAATGCTACTCCCATTAATAATGTCCATAAAGACCGTATTAAAGTCCTTTATCTTTTGGCCGTCTACCGCAACAATTTTATCTCCGGTCTCAATACCAAGTTCATCACCAATGGTCTTTTCCGTTACATGAACACCGTCTTTTAAACTATCTCCCGGAATATATTGATCTCCGTAAGCATAGGCCATACCAATATAGATAACCAATGCCAAAACAAAGTTAACGGTAACACCGCCCAACATAATAATAAGTCTTTGCCAAGCCGGCTTACTTCTAAATTCCCATTCCTTTGGCTCTTCTTGCATAGCCTCGGTATCCATACTTTCGTCTATCATACCGGAAATCTTTACATAACCTCCTAAAGGAAGCCACCCAATACCATAAACGGTTTCGCCTATCTTCTTTTTGAAAAGCGAGAACTTTACATCAAAGAATAGGTAGAACTTTTCTACACGGGTCTTAAATAATTTTGCCGGGATAAAATGCCCCATTTCGTGAAGCACTATTAATAGTGAAAGGCTTAAAAAAAATTGTATGGCCTTAATAAGGAACGGACTCATCTATGTTTTCTATAATTAATGAACTCTTATTGAATTCAGCCGACAAAAGTACACTTTTACGGCCGCTTAAAAAAAATTACTGATAACCGCCATTTATTTTTAAGAAACATTTAGCAGCGCTCTTAGCAGTTAGGACTTGAATGCTTGTACTGACTAACGTATCTTTACCAAAAAGATTATGCGCACATTCTTTGCCAAATATAAATTTTTTGGCCTCGTGTTATTGGGGCTCTCTGCGGTAATCATGTATTTGTTTTATAACGCCCTGCAACCCCCCAAAATCCTAACAATTTACCAACCTACCATGGTTAACCCGGAACTGGTTGACAGTACGCTTCAATACAAAAGAAAATACCATACCATTGCAGATTTCTCGTTGATCAACCAAAATGGAAAAAATATAACCCAAGCCGATTACAACGACAAAATCTATATTGCCGATTTCTTTTTTACCACCTGCCCAACTATATGCCCCATAATGACCAAGAATATGGCCAGTATACAGGAAAGAATTAAGGGTTTTGATGACGTAATGTTGCTATCACATTCAGTTACACCGGAGATAGATTCTGTAGCACAACTAAAAAAATATGCAATAGAAAAAGGTGTAGATGATTCTAAATGGAACCTTGTTACGGGCGATAAAAAACAGATATACGAGTTGGCCCGTAAATCATACCTAGCCGTAAAAGACGATGGCGATGGCGGACCTTTTGATATGATCCATACCGAAAATTTTATTCTAGTGGACAAGAAAAAGCGCATTCGCGGCTTTTATGATGGTACCAATGAAGAAGAGGTTGAAAAACTGATGGCCGATTTAAAAATTCTAATGACGCCTAACCAAGAAGAATAAACTATAGGGGCAATACCAAATTCCGAAAAGTATATTCTTGTATTCAACTTACGGGCCTCTCCATTTTCCGCATCGGCCACTGTAGCACGCAAACATCCTAAAGTTTTATGATTTTTTGGGATTCAACACACGGCTTTTAGGATAAATTATGCTACTTTTGCCTTACTTATAATCAATCTAAATAAACGTTGGTAATAACGGTCGCACAGCTAAAAAAAGGACAAAAGGGAATCATCAAAGAATTCTCTGACGATTCCCTACCCATTAAATTGTTAGAATTGGGCTGTTTGCCCGGCAACGAGATAGAATTGGTCCAAATAGCCCCTTTTAAAGACCCTATTTATGTAAATGTAAACGGCTCCCATATTGCCATTAGGCGTGAGACCGCACAGCTCATTGAGCTGGAAATTTTAGAAGACACTTCCGTTCTATGAGCAAACAAATTAACGTTGCCCTTATAGGAAACCCCAATACTGGTAAAACTTCCGTTTTCAATCAACTTACCGGTTTAAAACAAAAAGTTGGTAATTACCCAGGTATCACCGTTGAAAAAAAGGAGGGTGTGTGCAAGCTTCCCAGAGGCGTAAAGGCACATATACTGGATTTACCGGGAACATATAGTTTGAACACTACTTCTTTGGACGAAAGTGTTGCCGTAGAACTTCTACTGAACAAAAATGACAAGAACCACCCAGATGTGGCCATAGTCGTATCCGATGTAGAAAACCTGAAGAGAAACCTTCTTCTATTCACGCAAATAAAAGACCTTAAAATACCGGCCATTCTTGTCATTAACATGGCAGATCGTATGTCCCGCAAAGGTATATCCGTAGATATTCCGCTTTTGGAAGAAAAGTTGAATACCAAAATTGCCTTGGTGAGCACCAGAAAGGGCATTGGTATTGACAAGCTGAAAGAACTCATTTCCGATTATAAAAACCTTTCAACTGAACAAAATGTAGATATTACGGTTATTGACCCTGGGTATTTTAAAAAATTAAAGGACGCTTTTCCTAATGAGGACCTGTATAAGTTGTGGCTTGTGATTACGCAAGACGTAAATTTTATGCCCATTGAGAAAAAACTGTTCAAAGATGCCTCTTCTTTTGCTACCAAATCAAAATCAGAACTGAAGCGCTTGCAGCAGAAGGAAACCATTTTAAGGTACCAGTTTATAAACGGCATTCTAAAAGAGACCTACAAAGTAGATTTGGCCATAGCCAAAGGATTTAGGGCTTCGCTGGATAAGATTCTAACCCACAAGGTTTTTGGATATATAATTTTCTTTGCCATCCTTCTGGTTATATTTCAAGGTATTTACGACTGGAGTGGCTACCCTCAAGACCTCATCGAAACATTTTTTGCCTCCGCCAGCTCGTGGGTAAAGGACACTTTGCCTCCCGGTGTATTTACCAACCTCATTGCAGAAGGTATACTAACGGGTATTGGTGGTATAGCCATGTTCATTCCGCAAATCGCATTTCTTTTCCTGTTCATTTCTTTGCTGGAAGAAACGGGCTATATGAGCCGTGTGGTGTTCCTAATGGACCGTCTGATGCGCCCCTTTGGCCTAAGCGGTAAAAGTGTTGTGCCCCTAATGTCCGGTACGGCATGCGCCATACCCGCGGTAATGGCCACCCGAACCATTGAAAATTGGAAAGAGCGATTAATAACTATTCTTGTTACGCCATTTACAACCTGTTCGGCAAGGCTTCCCATTTACATTATTATTATTGCCCTAGTAATACCTGAAGGTAGTTTCTTGGGCTTTGGTTACAAAGCCTTGACTCTTATGTTGCTCTATCTACTAGGTTTTGGGGCAGCTATTATATCCGCTTTAATACTTAATAAAATTTTAAAGATTAAGGGTAGGTCCTTTTTTGTGGTAGAAATGCCCAACTATAAGCTGCCATTACCAAAAAACGTTGCCTATACGGTTTGGGAAAAGACCAAAAGTTTTGTTTTGGGTGCCGGTAAAATAATTTTGGCCATATCCGTAGTACTTTGGTTCTTAGGCTCCAATGGCTATGGCGATAATTTTAACAATGCAGACGAAATTGTATCCAACCGAGTTAAAACCGAAGGATTCTCGGATTTTAATCAAGTTAGTATTGCCAATGACCTATCCGCTTACAAAACAGCTTTAAAAGATAGTATAAGGAACAATGTCTATCGTATAGATAATACCGCCCTGACCGATTCACTTGCCCAAAAACAGAACCTACTTGAGCAGAGGGCACTTAGCCAAGAAATATCCAGCTACAAGCTAGAGAATTCTTATATGGGCTATATGGGGAAGGCTATTGAACCTATTGTACACCCACTGGGTTATGACTGGAAAATTGGTATTGCGGTACTTACATCCTTTGCCGCACGCGAAGTATTTGTGGGTACTTTGGCCACTATTTACAGCGTTGGAAACGATCAGGAAGAAACCATCCAAAACCGAATGGCAGCAGAAATAAACCCAAAAACCAAGAAACCATTATTTAATTTGGCATCTGGTATTTCATTATTGCTGTTCTATGCCTTCGCCATGCAATGTATGAGTACCTTGGCGGTGGTAAAACGCGAAACCAATACTTGGAAATGGCCCGCGGCACAATTGGTATTTATGAGCAGTTTTGCTTATATTGTAGCTCTAGTTGCCTATCAAATATTAAAATAAGATGAGTGTACTTCAACCCATATTGGTTTATATTGTTTTAGCAATCTCCGTAGGTTATTTGGTCAAGAAATTCCTTTTGCCAAAAGCATTGTTTTCAAGTAAAAAAAGCAGCAACAAAGCTTGCGGACAAGATGGTTGTGGCTGCCATTAATTTTTAGAAAAATTTCCTGTACCTTACCCTTGTTGTAAGTCTATTCGTTAATAAAAGAATAAATTGGTATTAAATAAATCAAAAAAACCGTTCTTACTTCAAATGCTATTGCTTTTTTTGAATAGCCATTAGCCGTGAATATGCAAAAACCATTTTTTTACCTCTTCGCTTTTTTTCTTTTTTCATCTACCGTGCAACATGCACAAAGCTTGACCTCAGTAATTGTCGATTCCGTTTCAAAAAAGCCTGTTCCGTATGCAACGGTCCAATTGAACAACAAAGGAATGATTACCAATGAAGAGGGCAGGTTCAAGTTTCTACTAAAGGATGATATTAAGGCCACAGATTCACTTTTTATTTCGTGCATTGGTTACGAATCTATGGGCAAACCCATTTCCGAATTTACGGACAGCCTCATTTACTTAAGGCCAAAGGCTATAGAATTAAGGGAAGTTATCGTTTCCAATAAAACTTATACCCCAAGGGAAATTATTGAATTGGTAGAGGAAAACATACAAAAAAATTACATCACCCAATTTTCTAAAAAAAGACTTTTTCTAAGGGAAACCTACCAGAATAATATCATCAAGACCCAATATGAAATTAAGAAATCTTCCATTGAAGCTTTCAACAAGAATTTCTTGGATAGTGTTATTCAGACCATTCCCAAAAACAATATTTATTACACCGAGATGTTGGGCGATCTCTATGGTGCAGATGATGCTGATGAACAAAAACTAGACCTTATAAAAGCTTCTGAGCTTTATGACAAAAGTAAGGAGCTAGATGTTGAACTCTTGGAGGAAAAGTTCAATAAAATTGTAAAAGAAAATATTAAAACCGATTCTTATTTTAAAGTGAAATCGGGATTGTTCGGAACCAAGGTAGATGCCGAAGACATGGGCGATATTTTTAAGGAAGAGATAGATTCTACGGATATTGCCGCCCTAAACAAACAGCTTGAGGAAGAAAAGAAAAAGAAAGAGGAGCGCCGTGAATTTTTCTTGGAATACAAGCGCAAAACACTGGGCAACCTTTTTGAGAATCTTCCCATTTTTGATGATACGGATTACAATGTTATTTTCAAGCCTAGACGCTATGAACTTACGCTCGAAAACCACACGTACCTAGGTGACCAAGCCGTTTATGTTATCCGGTTTGTACCCGATGGTTCTCCGGAATTTGGTGGAATGCTCTATATCAATTCGGATGATTTTGCATTGATTCGGATGGATTTTGAGAATACGGAATCGCTTCGTGATTTTAAACTCCTTGGGGTTTCCGTGAACGAATATTTGGCAAAAGGAAGTATTCTGTTCGATAAAGGAGCTGACCAGAAGTACCATTTACGATACTACAACATTATAAAGGGTATAAGGGCCGGTTTTAAAAGACCGCTGACCATCATTGAGAAAAATAAGAACGTAAAAGGCAGACGTAAACAGAATGAATTGGCCCTAAAAGTTGATGCTGCCTTTGGGAACATAAATCAATATGAACTTATAGTCTTTGACGAGGAACCAATCAATTCCGGGCAATTTGAAGCCTTTAAGGAAAAAACCGGTGTTTTACCAACCTATATGCCAGACTATGACCCTAACTTTTGGAAAGGCTATGACATTATAGAACCCAATCAGGCCATAAAAGAATTTACTTCGGAAGTACAACTAGAAAATTAGACAAGGTTTCCAATAAAACTAAACAGTAACAGTGCCCAACCACAGACCAGTAATAATCCGCCCAACGGAGTTATTGGGCCCAAAAACCGCATTTTCTTTCCTTTTGCAGAACTGATCACCAAAGCATAAATACTGAAAGAAAAAAGGAAAGTTCCAATAGCAAAACAGTACACCATATATTGCTGAGAGACAACATCCATATTAAAATTGAAACCGATTAAAAGCAGTACCAAGGCATGGTACATTTGGTATTTAACCCCTGTTTCAAAACTTTTAAGCTGGTCTTCAGAAAGCAATTTCTTTAAAGCGTGAGCACCAAAAGCACCAAATATTACTGCTAAAAGACCATATAACGCGCCAAGAACCTGAGCTAATAGAACCATAAATACATTTTAAAACAAAGATAGGCCTTGGTCTTTCTAAAAACAAAGAGCCGCTCAATAGTTGAGCGGCCCTATAGCTTGTAAACTTCTATATTGACTTATCCTTTATCATCATAAAAGAACTGCTCTTTTACAATTTTGCCATCCTGAACTTCATATACGGCTATTTCGGACATGGTAGAACGTTGTCCAGATGGTTTATGGGTCGTATCCATGGTAAACTTTACGGAAAACCAATTGTCCGCTACCACTGGATCTGAAGCTTTACTACTGTGTACCTCAAAATTTTCTTGCCACCACTCCCCTTTTTTCTTAATACCTTCAAAGCCTTCAACATAAGCGCCCTCGGCCTTTCCATCGTTTTCAATACTAACGATTTTATCGCTGTACAATTCTTGATACGGCTTTTCAAAATCACCCGCATTGCACCATGCTACTAATTTTGAAGCTATTTCATTTGTTTCCATAACTGTTTGTTTTATTGATTATGTCAACAAAATACAACACAGACCTCTGAATAGCAAAACACTAGAAATAATTTAAACTGATGTTAATCTTAAAAAAGAACCGAATTGCGTTAATTTAGTTGGGTTCTACCGCTAATTTGCCGGAAAGTAAATTGAACAACTGCTGGGTTTCTATAGAGTCCTTAAGATTAATGAAGAGCTTTAAGGAATCATGATGCACAATCTTGATTTTTTGATTTTCTAAATTATCTACATAGACATACACCTTTTTGTCCGTAAGCGAATCCTTGAACTCCTGAAAAATCCCTTTCTCCTTTTCCAACGCAGAAAAACCATTAAGACGAACCATGGGCGGAATTTTAGGTACAAGGTCTACACTGTCTAAAGCGGAAAACGGAACTTCTTGCCAATAAAACCCTGAGACGACCCTTAAACCGGTAGCGTCTGTTTTAGTCCAATTTTTAAAATGAAGAACAAAGGCGAACAGACAAATGATCACCGTTAGTACGCCCAAAATATTCCAGAATACATGTCCTTTTTTCTGCATGTCAGTAGTAATTTTTCATTTTGTAGCTTGGTAAGTGTTCTATACCAGTACCAATTACTCTATGAACGCACAAAAGTGGTGAAAATTTCGGATAGCGCTTAATATTTTATTCCCAAGAGCGTTTAGCACTTGCTAAGACCTCTTTATATACCTAATTTAGTTTATCGTTTCAAAGCAGTTTAAGAGAATTGCTACCCCAGACTATTAACATGTTTCATATTATTTGTTTATGACCCAAAATACCAAAGAAAACCAAAGACTGGAAGACCATTATAGCAAGAAAAAAGATTGGCTTAAATGGGGGCCATACTTAAGTGAACGTCAATGGGGAACGGTACGTGAAGACTACAGTGCTAACGGAGATGCTTGGAACTATTTGCCACATGACCATGCCAGGAGTAGAACCTACCGCTGGGGAGAAGATGGTATTGCCGGTATTTCTGACCGTTATTGCAACATCTGTTTTTCGGTGGGGCTTTGGAACGGTAAGGACCCCATCTTAAAGGAACGTCTCTTTGGGCTTACCGGTCCGCAGGGAAACCATGGCGAAGATGTTAAGGAACTCTACTATTATTTAGAGAACACACCATCTCATTCGTACATGAAACATCTCTATAAATACCCTCAAAATGAATTTCCCTACAATCAATTGGTAGCGGAAAACCAAAAAAGGGGGAAGCATGATACCGAATTTGAGCTTCTGGATACGGGAATTTTTGACAATAATGAATATTTTGATGTTCATACTGAATATGCCAAGGCAAAAGGAGAGGATATTTTAATAAAGATTTCCGTTAGTAACCGTGGGCCTAAAGAAGCATTAGCAGTGGTTCTACCAACTATTTGGATACGGAATTTTTGGAGTTTTACCGGCATGGAAGAAAAACCGGTCATCAAGAAAAAAGGAAACAAAAAAGCTCCCCACCTAAGTATAGACCACAGTTACGTGGGCAAGTACAATCTCTATTTTGATGCTCCGGACCGACTGCTCTTTACAGAGAACGAAACCAATATGGAACGCGTCTTTAACGGCACCAACGAGCATCCTTTTAAAAAAGACCTATTTCATGATGCCGTGATAAATAGTGATTTCTCGCTGGCGGAAAAAAATACCAAAGGCACCAAGTGTGCCCCCATGTACGAGTTAAATATAGCTGCCGGTGAAACCAAAACGATTAGATTAAGGCTTTCAACACAGGATATCAACTCACCTATTGACGATTCCTTTGAATCGGTTTTTGAGGAAAGGATAAAGGAGTCCAATGAGTTTTTGAATTCAATAACCGAAAAATCTTCCGAGGAAGAAAGAGAAATTCAAAAACAAGCTTTTGCAGGCTTACTCTGGACAAAACAATATTACAACTACGAAGTAGAACAATGGCTGAACGGCGACCCGGGCACCACGCCCCCTCAAGAAAGGAAACATGGCCGTAACAGTACTTGGACAACTTTTAGAAACCATGATATTCTTTCCATACCAGATGCTTGGGAATACCCCTGGTTTGCAGCATGGGATTCAGCATTCCACTGCGTTACGTTCTCCATGGTTGACCATGAATTTGCAAAAAAACAACTCTTGCTTTTCACTAAGGAATGGTACATGGCCGCAAATGGTCAGATACCTGCCTACGAATGGAATTTTAGCGATGTTAACCCACCCGTTCAAGCGTGGGCGGCCATTCAGATATACCAGATGGAACAGCGCAAGACAGGAACGGGAGACCTGAGTTTCTTAAAACGGATGTTCAACAAATTAGCCCTAAACTTTACATGGTGGGTAAATAGGGAAGATAGCCTGAACAACAATGTTTTTGAAGGCGGATTTTTAGGTTTGGACAATATTGGGGTGTTTGACCGTAGTAACGGTGTTCCCGGTGGCGGTATCTTGGAGCAGGTAGATGGCACCTCTTGGATGGCGCTTTACTGTTTGAATATGCTGGAAATGGCCCTTGAAATTGCCATTCATGATGATACTTTTGAAGATATGGCCCTTAAATACTTTGGGCACTTTGTTTTTATAGCCGAAGCCTTGAACAAAATTACCGAGGGCTCCATGAGTTCTTGGGATGAAAAAGAAGGTTTTTTCTATGACACTCTTATTCTGCCAGATGGTAAAAAAATTCCAATTAAGGTGCGTTCCATATCAGGTCTTTTGTCGTTAGCGGCAGTTTTAAATATTAGAAAAGAATGTCTGGATAAGTTACCAAGGTTCAAAGCCAGTATGGACTGGTACCGTACTTACCGTATGGAAACTCAAAAATATCAAGTTATTGAGGAGTTTAGCCCAGATAAGGACGTGCTGCTATCCTTAGTTCCCCAAGAACGGTTAAGTATACTTATTCACAGTATATTGGATGAATCTGAATTTTTAAGTGACTATGGCATTAGGTCCTTATCCAAAATTCATGAAACCAAATATGAGATAGAGATTAATGGCTCAACCTACGGTATAAATTACGAGCCCGCAGAATCATCAACAGATTTGTTTGGAGGAAACTCTAACTGGCGCGGACCTATATGGATGCCTATGAACTATTTATTTATAAGTTCTTTTAAGGAATATCATAATCATTTTGAGGATAATTTAAAATTTGACTACCCTACAGGAAGCGGCAACCAGCTCAACTTGAAAGAGATAGGATTTGAAATAAGTAAAAGACTAATTGGTATTTTTAGAAAGGACGAAAACGGAAATAGACCCGTGAACGAATTGGAAAAAGAAAAATATACCGATGAGCATTTTAAAGAACTTATCTTGTTCTATGAATATTTTGATGGAAATAATGGTCGTGGTGTAGGAGCATCTCACCAAACCGGTTGGACTGCATTGGTAGCCAACCTAATTGAAGAAATCAATAGATAAGCTAGGCATTAAAGGAACCGAATTAAGCCAGAGAGGACTCTAGAACAATAGGGCTTTTAATGGTAAAGGTAAAAGTTGCGCCTTCGCCAACTTGGGATGTAACATGTATGCTACCTCCTAAGCCTGCTACAACCTTTTTTACGGTAGCCAAACCAATTCCCGTTCCTTTTTCCCCATATCTGTCCTTCTCTGATACAACCTCAAATATCTTAAAGATTTTTTCTTGGTTATCCTTATGAATACCGGGACCATTATCCTTTACTGCAAATTCATAAAATCCATTCTCTTCTTTAATTAGCAAATCAATTTTAATCTTGGGCTTATCATTATACTTGATAGCATTAGCTATCAGATTTATCAAAATTTGCTCAACGGCAACTTTATTGGCACGGATTTCAGTCAGTTCACTCGTTACATTTATAGAACATTCCTTTTGACCACCAAAAAGTTCGTTAATGGTTTGCTGCAAATCGGCTAATTGTATGTTGGTCTTATCCTTCATTTTGTACTGACCGGATTTACTGTAACTCAACAAGCCCTCTATCAACTTTTTAAGTGTTTCCGAAGAACTTTTTATGAATCCAATAATTTGCTTGCCCTCATCATCCATTTTAGGGGCATACACATCTTTTAAGCAATTAGACAATGTAATGATATTATTTAAAGGAGATTTTAAATCGTGGGCCGCCACGGCAGCAAAATTATCTAGTTCTCTATTCGCGAGTTGCAAATCTTTATTTGCTTTTTCCAACTCCATTTTCTTCTTACGAAGATTAAGCAGGTTCATTACCTGATCGGAAAGTATCTTTAAAGCACTTAGCTGGCTTTTTGTTAACTGTTTTGGTTCATGGTCAATGACACAAAGTGTTCCTAATGGTAATCCGCTAGCTCCTTTAAGGGTAACACCGGCGTAAAAAATTACATTGGGGTCGCCCACAACTATGGGGTTATCATGAAAACGCTCATCAGCTCTTGCGTCCTCAATTACAAATAAATTGCTCGGTTCATGAATTGTATGGCCGCAAAAGGAATACTTTCTTTCCGTTTCACTTACGTCTAAACCATGATGCGCTTTAAACCACTGTCTATCTTTATCTAAAAGGGTAATTACAGAAATAGGTGTTCCGCAAATTTCGGAAGCCAGTAAAACCAAATTATCATAATCTTCCTCTAGCTGTGTATCCAGAATAGCATAGGACTCAAGAAGCTCAAGACGCTCTGCTTCACGGTCATGATTTTTGGGGGCTATCATAATTGCAAGTTTTTACAGACCAAGGATATCAATAGAATAACGGTCCTTAATCTAAACGGAATTCATTCGCGAATCTTATAGAAGATTAAAGTTAAAAAATAAACGTAGAACTATTCCTACATTTAACATAATAATGCGAAACGTACGCGCCAAGTAAGCATTTATTTTTGCTAATAACTAGAAACCGAAGCACCAACGGAGCAGTTATCCCAAACCAACATCTAAGGTCATCATAACAATAAATCCCGCAACAAAACCCATTGTGGCTATATCTGTATACTTATCTTGCTGGGTTTCTGGTATGACCTCTTCAACTACAACAAAAATCATCGCCCCGGCTGCAAAAGACAAAGCATACGGCAATATAGGTTGAAAAGTTAAAACCGCCCATGCTCCCAAAACAGCAGCAATGGGCTCAACAATTGCGGAAGCTTGCCCGTACATAAAGCTTTTTGTCCTACTCAGCCCCTGTCTTCGTAATGGCATTGCCACCGCAAAACCTTCAGGAAAATTTTGTAGACCTATTCCCAAGGCCAAAGCTACGGCACCTCCAATACTAGCGCCTTCAAAACCAGCGGCAACACCACCAAATAATACACCTACGGCCAAACCTTCAGGAATATTATGAAGTGTAATTGCCAATGTTAACAAGGTAGTACGGTGCCAAGGGGTTTTAATTCCTTCTTTTTCGCTTTCCTTAAAATTGATATGCAGATGGGGCAGCACCTTATCTAAACCAAAAATAAAGAACGAACCTAAAAGAAACCCAACAGCGGCGGGAATCACTTTTACAAAACCCTCGCCAGGGCTCATTTCTATACCCGGAGCCAACAGACTCCAAAAACTAGCCGCCACCATAACACCTCCGGTAAAGCCCAACATACCGTCCAAGAGCGCACGGTTCATACCTTTAAAAAGAAAAACCAAAGCTGCACCAGCTGCAGTCAGGCCCCAAGTAAAAAGCGTAGCATAAAAAGCCGCTAAAACGGGATCAATAGATTCAAAATAAGTAATAATCTCTTGCATATTATTCTGTTATTTTAAGATACAGGTTTGCTGCAATTTGGTCCGAAATTCGAATATCATCTCCTTTGACCTGAATATGCAACGACCCGTCAAACTCTTCCCTCTCCATTACCAAAATGGTATCTCCCAAGGCTATTTTATTTTTATCCAAAAATTTAAGAAATGGGGCTGATGAATCTTTTACACCAACACATGTACCACTTGCACCAACAGGTACCTCGTTTAACAATTTTTTTACCGCTTTCTTAAACTCGCCACTTTTAGAAGGAATAGGGTCTCCATGTGGGTCAACCTGAGGAAAACCAAGTAATTTATCCAGTCTATCCGTTAATTTTTCGCTTTTAATGTGTTCCAATTGTTCAGCCACCTCATGTACCTCGTCCCAAGCAAAATTCAACTTTTCAACTAAAAAAACCTCCCACAACCTATGCTTCCGCACAAGGGTAAGCGCTACCTTCTGGCCATATTCCGTAAGGCAGACACCTTTGTATTTCCTATAGTTGGCCACTCCCTTATCAGAAAGTTTCTTCACCATATCCGTAACGGAAGAGGGTTTTGTATTCATCTGTTCCGCTACCTCGTTGGTAGAAACCAAGCTGTTTTCACCCTTTCCCAGGTGATAAATGGCCTTTATGTAATCTTCTTCTGAAAGTGTCATAAAATTTCAATCACACAAAAATACATTTTTATATCCAAAAACAAATATTTAGTTTTGTCTAAATTTTAGTTTAAGCTGATGAAAATAAATTTAAAGCCGAGTCTATATTTCATATGTTTCCTGATAACCGGACTCGCATATGCCCAAAACAATACAATTGCCGGAACCATTTCGGATAACAGTGAGACCGTTCCGTTCGCAAACATTTATCTAAAAGGCACCAAAATTGGCACTTCTACATTAGAAGATGGCTCTTATGTTTTAAAGAATATACCTGCGGGGACTTACAAATTGCAGGTTTCGGTATTGGGATATCAAGATTTCTCCACAAAGGTTACTTTCAAAAACAACGAAGATAAAACACTTGACATAACAATAAATCCGGCTTCCGAGCAATTAGAAGAAATGGTGGTAACTGGAACCCTAAAGGCAGTTAGCCGATCGGAAAGCCCTGTTCCTGTAGAAGTTTACAGTCCTACTTTTCTAAAAAAGAACCCCACCGCCAGCATTTTTGAAGCTCTACAAAACGTTAATGGCGTACGCCCGCAAATCAATTGTAATGTTTGTAATACGGGTGATATTCACATTAACGGACTTGAGGGCCCTTACACCTTGGTTTTAATAGACGGAATGCCTATTGTTAGTGGCTTAGGTACGGTTTACGGTCTTTCCGGAATACCCAATTCGCTCATAGAACAGATTGAAATTATTAAAGGGCCTGCCTCTACACTTTACGGCAGTGAAGCAGTGGGAGGATTAATCAATATTATCACTAAAAACACCTTAGAGACCCCTGATTTCTTCGCAGATGCCTTTGTAACCGGCTGGGGTGAATTTAACATTGATGTTGGGGCCAAAATTAACTTGGGAAAAAAGACCGATATGCTTCTAGGCATCAACTACTTTAATTACGATAACCCAATTGATAATAACGGTGACAACTTTACCGACCTAACTTTACAAGATCGTATTTCTGTATTTCAAAAATGGAACTTTCAACGAAAAGAGAACCGTATTTTCTCTCTTGCAGGGCGATTTTTCTATGAAGACCGCTGGGGCGGTGAAATGCAATGGACTCCGGAATTTAGAGGGGGCAATGAAATTTATGGGGAAAGTATCTACACCCGTAGATGGGAGGTTTTAGGAAAGTATCAACTACCTATTAAGGAAAAAGTGCTTTTTTCTTTCTCATATAATGACCACAGTCAAAACTCCGTTTACGGAGATACGCCCTATATTGCTGATCAGCGCATAGGTTTTGGCCAGTTTACTTGGGATAAGTCCTTAGGGTCTCATGACCTCCTAATTGGTTCAGCCATACGCTATAATTATTACGATGACAATACCACAGCAACCACTTCCGTAGACGAAGTAGTCATACCTAGCTTATTCATTCAGGACGAAATTTCATTGGCCAAACAACATTCCCTTTTATTGGGCATGCGCTATGATTATGACAAGAGGCATGGCAGCATTTACACCCCAAGAACAGCTTATAGATTTAAAATTACGGATAATGATATCATACGTCTTAATGCAGGCACAGGTTTTAGGGTCGTGAACCTATTTACCGAAGAACATGCCGCGCTAACAGGTGCCCGTGATGTTGTCGTAACGGAAGAACTCAAACCCGAACAATCATTTAACGTGAATCTAAATTACCTTAAAAAAATATATGCGGACAATGGTACTTTTGTTAGCATAGATGCTTCGGTATTTTACACGAATTTTAGCAATGCCATTTTACCCGATTATGATACGGACCCGAATAAAATCATTTACGACAACCTTAATGGAAAATCTGTTTCAAAGGGAGTAAGCGCCAATGTTGATTTTTCTTTTCCCAGTGGATTTAAGTTCTTACTGGGTGCCACGCTTCAAGATGTGAGTCAAACCGAAAACGGGGTTAAGGAACGTCAAATATTAACCGAAAGCTTCACGGGAACATGGAATGCATCATATGAAATTAAGAACATAGACCTATCAATAGATTATACCGGAAATGTTTATGGCCCCATGCGTTTACCCACTCTTGGCAAAAGCGACCCCAGAAGCGATTATTCGCCTACATGGAGCATTCAAAACATTCAGTTTACTTGGAAGGGCCTTGAAAATTTTGAATTTTATGGCGGAATCAAAAACCTATTAGATTGGACTCCCAACCGCGGCAATCCCTTTATCATCGCCCGCGCCCATGACCCTTTTGACAAGAATGTCACCTTTGACCCCAACGGAAATGTGGTGGCAACACCCAACAATCCTAATGCATTAACTTTTGGCCCATCTTACGTATATGGCCCCAACCAAGGTATTCGAGGATTTTTTGGTTTGAGGTATCGCATCAATTAAAAATAAAATACGCTCGAGTAGAATCGCTACTTTTGAAAAAGTAACGATTCTATATTAGCCCTTGGAAAACACAAAACATTTTGACTACATCATCATTGGTGCTGGAGCGGCCGGTCTAATGCTTGCCAATGCCATGGTCAAAGATGATTTTTTCAAGAGCAAGTCCATTTTACTTTTAGATAAAGATGCCAAAAAAACAAATGATAGAACATGGTGTTTTTGGGAAAAGGGTGATGGGAAGTTTGATTCCATCGTTTCCAAAAAATGGGACCGTATATATTTTGGAAGTAAACAATTTTCCAAAGATTACTCCATTGCTCCATACCAGTATAAAATGGTGCAAGGCATTGATTTTTATAGGGCCTATTTTGATGCTTTAAAGCAGCAATCTAATGTTACCTTTAAACAAGAACAGGTTACCAAAATAGCGGATCAAGGTTCTAAAGTTATAGTCCTTACGGATAATAATACCTATTCAGCTTCCAAAGTCTTTAGCAGTAGTTTTGATTACAAAATGGCTACGCATCAAGAGAAATATCCAGTACTGCAACAGCATTTTCTAGGGTGGACCGTAAAGACTGAAAAGCCGATTTTCAATCCCCTTCAAGTAACATACATGGATTTTTCCGTTCCGCAGAAAGGAAATACCCGTTTTATGTACATTCTTCCGTTTTCCAAATATGAAGCTCTTGTTGAATACACACTATTCTCAAAAAATCGCTTGGAAAAAGTAGAATACGAAGAAGCTTTGATAAACTATCTCGGAGACCTTCTAAAAGGTGATTCCTATAGAATAACCGAAATAGAACAAGGAAGTATACCCATGACTTCCTATGATTTTAGCGAGCACCACACCAAAAATATTCGTTATATAGGTACAGCTGGCGGATGGGCCAAACCCAGTACGGGCTATACTTTTATGAGTACTGCCAAGAAAATTCCTGTACTTGTTGATTTTATTAAAACCGAAAAACCGTTAAATGAACTAAGTTTTAAAAACCGATTTTGGTTTTACGATTTACTGTTCTTAGATGTCTTATCCCAACATAATGAAAAAGGACATTCCATATTTGAATCGCTTTTCAAAAAATGCCCTCCACAACTTATACTCAAATTTTTGGACGAGGACACTACCTTCTTAGAAGACCTCAGATTTATATCTTCCAGTCCAACAAAACCCTTTGTTAAAGCGTTGTTGGGGAGAATAACCTAAACCCTCCTGCGCATAAGCCCTTCACCAAACTCTTGAAGAATCTGCTTTTTATCGGATGAGATATTTAGAACATCCAAAAGCCTAAATGACCGTTGGGTATATTCCTCAATGGCCTTCTGAGTATGCTCCGCAGAGCCGCTTTTTATAAAAATTTCTTTTATGGTTTCAATTTTAGCTGAAGGGTCTTTAGGCTGAATGGAATACATATCCAACAAATCTTTCTTTTGATCTGCCGTACCTAGCTCCAAAGCATTAAGGTATAAATAGGTTTTTTTGTTTTCAATAATATCTCCCCCCACTTGTTTTCCAAAAGTCTTGGGATCGCCAAAGGCATCTAAATAATCATCTTGCAACTGAAAAGCGATACCTAAGTTCAATCCAAAATTATAAATATCTTCCTGTTCCTTTTCCGAGGCTTCGGCAATAATTGCTCCCATTTGCAAAGCAGCCGCAACGAGTACCGCCGTTTTAAACTCGATCATTTTAAGGTATTCCGGTAGGGTTACATCGTCACGTTCCTCAAAATCTATATCATACTGCTGACCTTCGCACACTTCCAAAGCGGTCTTACTAAAGAGCTTTGCCAAGTTTTTAAAGGTATGCCCTTCATAGTTTTCAAAAAGCTGATACGCGGTGATTAACATGGCATCCCCAGAAAGGATTCCCGTATTTATATCCCACTTTTCATGTACCGTTGCTTTTCCCCTACGCAACGGAGCATCGTCCATAATATCATCGTGAACCAAAGAGAAGTTATGAAAAGTCTCTACTGCTAGGGCCGCCTCTAGAGCCTTCTTATAATCGCTTTCAAACAATTCGGCGGACAACAGTGTAAGAACTGGCCTTAAACGCTTACCTCCCAGACCCAAAATATAGGATATAGGAGCATAAAGGTTGTTTGGTTCTCTTTTAACGGACTTCTGTTCTAAAAATGAAATAAACTCTGAACGGTAAAATTCTATGGAATGCATTCAAGAAAATTTTTTCAAAAATAAGACCATTTATATAAAGAATGCCGGTTTAGAAGCTTTTGTAAAAAAATAACCTAAAAAAAATGCAATAGATTTGAAAACCATCGTCTTTACTTGTGAAGAATAGCTGCAAAAAGCATTTTAATGACTTCGGACACAGAAAACTATAAAAACCTAAAAACCTTCTTTGACGAAGAATATCGTTCGCTAAAGGCGTATGCAAAATCTAGAATAGATAATGCAGCGGATAGAGATGCAGATGATATTGTCCAAGATGTTGCTTTAAAGCTGTTCTCTCGTTCAGATAGTGCTCTGCCTATTACTAATATTGCGGGCTTTGTTTACCATTCCCTACGCAATAAAATTGTGGATTTAATGCGAACCCAAAAGCCGGCGGTTAGTATTGAATCCGAAATGGAAAACAAGTTGGGCGACTTTACAGAGCTCCTCTATGGGTCAGTAGACAATTCATATTCCGAAGAAATGAAAACCGAGCTTAAAAAAGCTATTGCCCAACTTAAACCCCATTACAGAAATATAATTGTAGCCATAGATTTTGAAGGGTATACCTATCAAGAACTATCTAAAGAAACAGACATACCTGCAGGAACTTTAATGTCGCGCCGGCACCGAGCTCTAGCACTATTGTTAAAACAATTGGAATTGAAAAAACAGAATATAAACTAAAAATAAACGGATTATGGAAGACTATATAGAACAAAAAGTAAAGAGCAAAACCAAAAAATATGTAACAAAGTTTGTTAAGGTCTTGTTCTACATCATAGCAGGAATAGCCTTTGTACTGCTATTTGCCTACGTCTTTATGTACCTATGGAATTGGTTGATGCCAGAACTATTTGGATTGACCGCCCTAACCTATTGGCAGGCGGCTGGACTTCTTTTACTATCAAAAATAATCTTTGGTGGCTTTGGCAACGGAGGTGGTGGTAATAAGAAAAAAGGAAAAAAAAGGAAATCTAACCGGCCCGGCAAGAGCAAGTTTAGCAAGATGTGTAATGATGATTTTTCTAAATGGAAATTCTACGATGAGTTCTGGAAAGAAGAAGGAGAACAGGCATATGACAAATATGTTGAACGTAAGCGTAACGAAAAGGAAATTTGAGCGTCCTAAGGATATGTTAAATAACTGTAAAACTTTGGAAACTTTTAATGTTTTTTAAGTTTCCTAACTTATCTTTGCGCCATCTATGAAAGAAAAAATTTTAGATAAAGCAACAGATATGTTCTTGAGCCTAGGGTTCAAGAGTGTTACAATGGACGATCTTGCCCAAGAGATGGGCATCTCAAAAAAAACTATATACACACATTACGCAAATAAAACGGCATTGGTACAGGAATGTACTGCCCATCTTTTTAGTGCCATCTCAGCAGGTATAAACCAAATCTGTTCCCTAAACAAAAACCCAATAGAAGAACTTTATGACATTAAAAAATTTGTGATGGTCAACTTAAAAGATGAAAAATCATCTCCACAGTATCAATTGCAAAAATACTATCCAAAAATTCACGCTACCCTTAGGGATAAGCAATTTGAGGTAATGCAAGATTGTGTGTTGGTTAATATAAATAGGGGTATTGAAAAAGGTATTTATAGAGAAGGCCTAAATGTAGAGTTTATTTCAAGAATTTATTTTTCCGGAATAACAAGCATTAAAGACCATCGCCTTTTTCCAATGGAAAAGTTTCCCATGCAAGATTTAATGGACAATTATCTAGAGTACCATATACGGGGTATTGTTACTCCAAAAGGAAGAAAAGTGTTAAATGAAATTATCAATTCAAACCAAGAATAAATGAGAAATATATATTTGACTTCACTAGCATTGCTAACTGCTGTGCTCGGAATTTCTCAAGATCCACCCGAAAAAACCTATAGCTTTACGTTAGAGGAAGCCATAGAATTTGCGCTAGAAAATAATTACAGCGCCATTAATGCGGGTCGGGATATTGTTGATGCCCGAAAACAGAAATGGGAAACCATTGCGGACGGACTGCCTCAAATAAATGGTTCCGTTAGCTATCAAAATCAGTTAAAACAACCGGTTTCATTAATTCCCGCTGAATTTGCCGGAGGAACACCCGGAGAGTTTGTTCCCATAGTTTTTGGGCAAGCCCACCAAGCATCGGCTACGGCCACCTTAACACAGAAGATTTTTGATGGCTCCTATATAGTTGGGGTACAGGCAACAAAATCATTCTTAAGCTATAGCGCCAATAACGAAGAGAAAACGGATCAAGAGGTAAGGAAGTCCGTTGTAGAAGCCTACGGAAACGTCTTATTGGCCAAAAAAAGTGTAGCCATTCTAGAAAAGAACAAAGCCAATCTGGAAAAAAATCTTTTTGAAACGAACAAACTGTACGAAAACGGTCTGGGCGATGAAGAAAGTGTAGAACAATTACAGATTACCCTTTCTTCCATAGAAAGCCAATTAAAAAATACGGTTCGGCTAGAGAATATTACGCGCCAAATGCTAAACCTTGTAATGGGCATTGCTATAGACGCGCCTACAAAGCTGGAAGAAGACCTGGATGACCTTGCCGAATCACAGATAGATTTTGCTCTCATGGAATCCGAGTTCAATATGGCAAATAACGTAGACTATAAGCTGGCCATAAATCTAACGGAACAAAGGTTCTTTGAGTGGAAACTGGCGAGAAGCCGCGCGTTACCAACACTTAGCACTTTTATAAACTATGGCTCTACCGCTTATTCGGACAGTTTTACTTTCTTTAAAAGTGAACAAGATTGGTTTGACTCATCCGTTTTAGGCCTAGACCTCAGTATTCCATTGTTCAGTTCAGGTAAGCGTAGTGCAAGTACGGCACGGGCCAAAATTGCAATGGAAAAAGCAAAGACCCAATTATCCGAGGCCGAAGAGCAAATACGACTTCAACTTGAAAAAGCCAAAAGCGATTATATCTTATCTATTGAGGAATACGAGACCGCAAAACAAAATCTAGGTTTGGCAGAACGTATAGAGAACAAAAATCAAATCAAATACGCCGAAGGTATTGCCACTAGTTTTGACCTTCGCCAAGCACAGACCCAACTCTATGATGCACAACAGGGCTATTTGCAATCTATGGTTGAAGTCATTAACAAGAAAACTGAATTAGAGGTCATTATAAACGAACCCGTATCTGATCTTAAGCAATAAGATAAATAACATAACAAACTTTTTACGATGAAAAAAATACTATACTTAGCAACTACTGCCTTACTTTTTTCCGCTTGCGGCGAGAAGGAAGCATCTGTTAGCGATATCATTTCACAGGGTAATTTAGAAAGTATACGAGCCAAAAAAAGTGAGCTTTCGGAAAAACAAAAATCGCTGGAATCGGAACTTAAAAAGCTTGATTCCGTCATTGCTACTATGAACAATGATGAAAAACTACCTCTAGTTACCACGGTAACCGCCAAGGCGGAAAAGTTTGATCATTTCTTAGAACTTCAAGGTAATGTCAAGACCAAACAGAACGTTCTTGTATATCCTGAAATGTCTGGTACTTTGCAGCGTGTATATGTAAAAGAAGGTCAAAGGGTAGCCGCTGGGCAGATTTTAGCAACTATTGATGACGGAGGCATGAGCAGCCAACTGTCTCAGCTTAAAACACAGGCAGAGCTTGCCAAAACCACTTTTGAGCGTAGAAAGCGCCTGTGGGAACAAAAAATTGGTTCAGAATTGGAATACTTATCCGCAAAGACCAATTACGAAGCTGCTGAAGATGCCGTAAAACAAACACAGAGTCAATTGGGCAAATCATCCATAAGAGCTCCGTTTTCGGGTATTATAGATAACGTAATAAAAGATCAAGGTACAGTGGTTTCACCAGGGCCAGGATCGGAAGTGTTCCGTATTGTAAACCTGTCTGACATGTATATTGAAGTAGATGTTCCAGAAACCTACCTATCCGGCATTAAAGTTGGCAAACAAGCTCAGGTATATTTCCCGGTTTTAGGAGATACCGTAACTACCAAGGTTAGACAGACCGGTAATTTCATTAACCCTAGTAACAGGGCCTTTACCGTAGAAATTTCGGTTCCTAATAAAAAAGGGAATATTAAACCTAACCTAACGGCAAAGGTGAATATAAACGACTACACAAATGAAGAGGCTATAGTTATTCCCCAAAGTATCATATCTGAAAATGCCGAAGGCGATCAATACGTCTACATTGCAGAACCTACTGATGGAGAGAACGAAGCTATGTTGAAAAAGAGTATAATCAAGACCGGAAAAACCCAAGGGAGCCATATTGAAGTACTATCCGGTATAAACGATGGGGACCATATTATAGAGGAAGGTGCCAGAAGTGTGAAAGATGGCCAGAAGGTTAAAATTTTAAACGACCAGACCGATGAGCAGTAAACAGCAAAAAAACGCTAATAAAGAGTTTAGCCTATCTTCTTGGGCCATAGACAACCCTTCGGTCATTTATGTAATGATTGCCATATTCCTATGGTTGGGGCTAAAGTCATACTTTGCTATGCCTCGGGAAGATTTTCCTGAAATTGTAGAGACAAAAATTTACATAAGTACAGTTTACCCGGGTAACACCGCGGAAGATGTAGAACGATTGATAACCGACCCGCTTGAAGACCGTTTAAAAAACGTGAGCAATGTGGTAGAGGTAACCTCAACTTCTCAAGAGGATTATTCCATTATTACCGTTGAGTTTGATGAAGAACTTTCCGTAGAACAGGCCAAACAAAAGATAAAGGACGAAGTAGATGGTGAAAAGGCCAGTGAAGATTGGCCTACCTTTAACAATGCAAAGGTTGAACCCAATGTTTTTGACCTAAACCTTTCCGAATCGTTCCCTATCATGAACGTGAACTTCACGGGAGATTACCCTGTTGAAAAGCTAAAGGAGTTTGCCGAATATCTACAGGATGAAATTGAAGATCTTCCCGAAGTTAAGGAAGTGAACATTAGGGGAGCTCAAGAAAAGGAGGTTGAAATTGCTGTGGATGTCTATAAAATGATGGCTTCCAAGGTAAGTTTTCAGGATGTTATCAATGCTATAAGCAATGGAAACTCTACCATGTCCGCAGGTAATATTCTTTCTGGTGGGCAACGGCGTACCATCCGTATTTTAGGAGAAGTCAAAGACCCTAAAGAGCTGAATGATTTTGTAGTGAAATCCGAAAACGGAGCAGTTTATTTGAAGGACATTGCCGAGGTTACTTTTTCCGAAGAGGAAAAGACAACCTATGCCCGAGAATTTGGAACTAGCGTAGTAATGCTGGACATCAAAAAACGTTCGGGCAAAAACATGATCGAAGCCACAACAAAGGTTAGGGAAATTGTCAAAAAGGAACAAGAAAACTATTTCCCCGCTGATTTGAACATCACCATTGCCAATGATTCTTCGGGAAGAACACTTAACCAAGTAGATGACCTTGTAAACAATATCATTTTTGGTATTATCCTAGTGGTTACCGTTCTTATGTTCTTCTTAGGATTTAGAAATGCCCTTTTTGTTGGTTTTGCCATTCCTATGTCTATGTTCATGTCCTTTATGATTTTGAACAACCTGGGCTATACTCTAAACACCATGATACTGTTCGGTATGATTATGGGTCTTGGTATGATGGTAGACAACGGTATTGTGGTGGTTGAGAACGTGTACCGCTTAATGAGCGAAGGCATGTCCCGCACCGAAGCCGCCAAGAAAGGTATTGGAGAAATCGCATTTCCAATTATTATTTCAACCTTAACAACCGTAGCCGCCTTTGTCCCGTTAGGACTATGGCCAGGTATATTTGGGCAGTTCATGATCTACTTCCCTATTACATTATCGGTTGTACTGGGGTCATCACTTTTCGTAGCAATTTTCATGAACTCCATGTTGGTATCGCAGTTTATGGAAATAGGGGAAAAAGAACTCACAGTAAAGCAGCTGATACGTATTAGCGCCATATTGGGAGGGTTTGGACTCTTTATCCTGATTTTTGGCGGAACCATGAGAGGCCTTGGCTCGGTTATGATTATTACCGCCTTAATGTTCTGGATATACAAATATGCTCTTAAAAAATGGGCCATTAGCTTCCAGAACGGTGCCATGGTACGTTTTGAGAACTGGTATGAAAGACGCATTTCGCATGCGTTAAGGGGCAAGAACGTATATTGGTATTTTGGAATCACCTTTCTTTTATTGATCGGGGTTTTCATGGCCTTTGGAGCATCACTAGGCAGTGGGCGAACTAAAGTGGAGTTTTTCCCTGACAACAAACCCAATGAGATATATGCGTATATAGAATACCCACAAGGTACGGCCATTGAAAAGACCAATAGGCTTACCAAAGAAATAGAGGAAAGGGTTTTTGCCGTTGCTAATCAAGATAAATATACCGATGGTGATTACAACTATTTGGTAGAATCAGCGGTATCCCAAGTAGGAGAGGGAGCGGGTAATCCCCAGACCGATGGTGGTTCTGCAGCGGAAATGCCTCACCGTGGAAAAGTAACTGTATCTATGCGCGAGTTTAAGTATAGAAAAGGTCGTGACACCGAAAAACTGCGTGGAGAAATACAGGAAGCCCTTACCGGAATTTACCCTGGCGTTGCCATTTCAGTAGAAAAAGAGGCCAATGGACCACCAGCAGGTTACCCTATTAACATTGAATTGGAAGGTAAGGACTATACGGAATTGATCAGTACCGCCGAGGATGTTAGAAACTTTATCAACACCAAAAATATTGCTGGTATTGAGGAGTTAAAAATTGATGTGAACAAGAGTAAGCCCTCCATGCAAGTTGTGGTAGACCGAGAAAAAGCGGGTGAACTAGGTGTCTCCGTGGGTCAAGTAGGACTACAGTTAAGACGTTCTCTCTTTGGTGAAAAAGCAGGTGTATATAAGCTAGATGGTGAGGATTACGATATTAACGTTCGTTTTAACGAAGACATCAGGTATAATAAAAATGCCCTGTTCAATCAGAATATTATTTTTAGAGATCCCGCAAATGGCCAGATTAAGGAAATTCCCGTTTCGGCAGTAGCCAAACAGCAGAATTCTTCAGGTTTTAGTGCCATTAAGCACAAGGACAAAAAGAGAGTGGTTACGGTTTATTCTCAATTAAAACCTGGGTTTAGTGATGCAGGAGCTATTGTAGCGGAAATCCAGAAAGAAATGGAAAACTTTAAAGGACTTCCTGCGGACGTAAAAATTGATTTTACCGGTCAGATTGAAGAGCAAAATAAGCAAATGCAATTTTTAGTAGGTGCCTTCTTCTCAGGACTTGGGTTGATCATGCTTATTTTGATATTCCAATTTGGAGGAATTTCAAAACCCCTTATTATTATGATTGCCATCTTCTTAAGCTTTATTGGAGTCTTTGGAGGATTAATGATTACCGGGTGGTCCTTTGTAATCATGATGACCATGATGGGAATTATTTCCCTTGCCGGTATTGTAGTGAACAATGGTGTGGTACTTCTGGATTATACACAGATTCTTATTGACCGTAAAAAGGTGACTCTAGGGCTGGAGGACAAAGACCTTATCTCGTTAGAAGAGGTTACTGAAATCATTACCAAGGGTGGTAAGGCAAGGTTGCGCCCAGTAATTCTTACGGCTATTACTACGGTTTTAGGGCTTATTCCTTTGGCTATTGGACTTAATATTGATTTCTTCTCATTGTTCTCTGAGTTTGACGCAAAAATCTATATGGGAGGAGATAACGTAGTCTTCTGGGGACCATTGGCATGGACGGTTATCTTTGGGTTGATAGTTGCTACTTTCCTAACCCTGATTATTGTTCCGGTATTATTCAATATTATCTATAGAATAAAGATTGCTGTTTGGGGAAGAAAAAAGGAACGCCCAATACAAACCGAAAACAATTTGGAAGCATCGGTTTAAAAACCAATCTTCATTACATAAAAAAAACCCGCCAATTGGCGGGTTTTTGATTTTATATTAAATACGAAATATTATTTGTTCTCATTGGCAGGTACAGGAAGTGCGGAAGGAACGCTGTCCGTGGACCTATCATTTGGTAATTCTGCCAATTTACCAAACCTTCTCATATCAATCCACCTATGACCTTCTCCAAATAATGAATATCTTCTGTTATACAATAATTCATCCTGTAAAGCTGCAGCTGACGTAGCTCCGGAATATGCAGGTAAACCAGCAGCAGTTCTAATAATATCAAGGGCCGCAACCGCTTCCGTGGGGTTAGCTGTTATATTTGCTTCTGCATACAACAGAATAAGTTCCTCATTCCTTATAATCGGCACATCATCAGTAAGGCTTGCATAAATAGCTACATCATGAGTTCCTACTAGTCCAGAAGCATCTCTATTTTCAAGTCTTTCAACAGCTTTGCTCAACCTACCATCTCCATCTTGCGCATCAGTAATGAAACTCGCATGGGCTACCCTAACGTTAGCTTCTTGATTTAAGGCAATAAAAAGAGGGTTTGAAAGATCTGCTCCACTCAAACTAAAATTATGGTAAACCCCTTTTCTTAAATCTCCGTTTAAGTCAAAGAAAGAATCTTCAAGTGCCGCCAAAGCAGCAGGATAATTACCACGGTAAGCTTCAACTCTAGCCAATAATGCCCTATTAAACTCCAATATATCTGCTGGCGTTAGCGGTAATTGGTCTCCTGAGGTAGCGTCACTTTTCTTTAAATCATTATAACCAGGTGTCATGCTAAATGGGAGTTCATCTCCACCCGCATTTAAATCGGTTGCTGCAGAATTTAGCAAATCGGCAATAGCATCAAGTGCCCCTGCTCTATCTACGAAAGCTCCAAGATTTTCAGAATCGGACACGTCAATACGAATACCATTATCATGTTGATTATTGCTCAACATAAGTAATTCGTGCGCTTTAAGTGTACTAATGGTTCCTCTTGTTGCAGATATCTCAGCATCAGAAAGATCAGAAGTGGTATTATCCAATCCTTCCAAAATAAGATTTGCATCTTTTATTGCAGCATATCTTGCTCCCCATGGGGTTGTTACATAAAAGGTATTGTTATTTAAATTTCCTACTACCACATCACCTTCATATCTTGGATCTGAGGAAGTAAAGTAATAGTATTCCCTACCCACTATGCTCAGTACATCCGTATTTGTAGAAAGACCTACACGCATATCTGATAAAATTCCAGTAAGCGCCTGTGGCAACTCTCCCCTGGAAAGGTCGTCAGATATTGACGACGTACTTGCACCATTTAAACTCTCACCACCATCTAGTTCACATGCCGTTACTAGAAAAATAGCCGCTATAATGGTCACTATTTTTAGTTGTTTTAGTATTTTCATTTCGCTAATTTTTTTTAAAATTAAAATTGCACCGATATATGCATCATGTATCTTTTGGATGAAGGAAACGGTGTTACTTCTACACCAGAAGAAAGACCTGTTCCTCCAAAATTGGAAACCTCTGGGTCATAACTGTTGTAATCAAAGATATTGATCAAGTTATTTCCGGAAAGCCCAACTTTTACACTAGACACAACTCCATTGAACCAGTCTTGAATATTCTTTTCCGGTACTGTATAGTAGAAACCAAGTTCACGCAACCTAAGATAAGAAGCATCTTCTACGAAAGGCGTTGCATTACCAGCGAAAATACCATTGTTTACACGATATACACCATTTGGAATAACACCATCAGGATCAATAGTAATCTCATCATAATCAGCACTTGTACCACCAAAATCCGACAAAAGTTTAGAAAGGTTTATGTTATCTCCACCCTTCTTCCAATGCCATAGGAACGAAAGTACAAAGTTCTTGTACTTTATGCTATTATTTAGTGAAGTCTGAAAATCCGGAGCTGCATCTCCTAATTTTACCACATCTCCATCTAAATTTGTACCTACTATTTGTGTTACACTTTCTCCCTCTTCAATTCTAAATGTACCTAGACCAGTACCAAAACCTCCAGTGTCATAGGCAGGAACATCCATACGTACCATTTCGGATACATTGGTCCACCAGTTAAGCGTGGCATCCCAAGTAAAATCATCCTTATTTATAATAGCTGCGTTCAAGGCTACTTCAACCCCGTTATTCTCCAATTCACCCGCATTTTCCCATTTTGTGGAGAAACCGCTAGATGGCTCTGTATTGGCCAACAACAATAGGTCATCAACATTCTTTTTGTAATATGTTAGTTCTAGACCTAAACGGTTTTTGAACATTCCTAGGTCTATACCCAATTCAAGTTCTTTCTGTCTTTCCGGCAAAATATCAGGATTACCTTGTGTTAGGGGAACAACAATACCAACATTGCCTCCAGTAAGAGCACTTTCATAAACGGTATAAAGTGAGCCAAACCTTGCAAAAGTACCTGCTTCACCATAGGCGGCTCTCAATTTAAGCCGGTTGACCAAAGCATCTTCACTCCAAAAACCAAAGCTGTTCAAGTTAACGGCCAACGATGCTTTAGGGTAGAAAAACAACTCATTAATATCTGCGTTATTTGTAGACTTGTCTCCACGTACACCAAGAGTTCCAATAAATTTGTCCTGATAGTTAATACTTTCTTGCACAAAAAATCCAAAATCTTCTTGTTCCAACCTTGTTTGGGTAACTTTCTGGTTAGCACTCTGATCAAGATTTGTTTCCGAAGCAATTAAATCCGAAGCAACAACACTAACCGTATTTCTCGAAAACTGTTCGTTAGTTACACCTAACTGAGTATTAAAGGATAAATCACTATCCGTAAAATAGTTGTGAACCAAGAAACCAGAATAGTTTGCATTCTTGTTGTTTGTGTTAGTTATACCGGAAACACCATTTACACCTCCTTGATCAGGACGTTGAAACTGAAGTTCTTTTGGGAAAATTACTTTAGCCTCCATGTTATATGTATCCACACCTACACGTCCAATGAACTTTAGATTAGAATTGTCCTTTCTAAAAATGTTTACATCTAAATTTCCACCAATAATAAATCTATTTACACGCTCATTGTTTGTAAACAAATCTCTTGTCTGTAGTGGGTTGGAAGAGTTATTTGGATGATCAGGATAGTTACCGTTCTCATCCGGCTCAAGAAAATCCCAAGGACGGGTGTTGGTTAAGGCAACACCAATAGTTGTACCTGTATTATCGTTATTAAAAAACCCTCTATCCGCAGAAGAACTTATGTAGTTGGTGTTCAATCCCAACTTAATGTTTTCGTTGAATTTATGCTCTACATTCAATCTAAAAGAGCTCTTTTTATACCCGGTATTCTTTACAATACCGTCTTCATCGTTATTTGAAATACCTGCATAGAACGTAGTTTTATCACTACCTCCGGAAGCACTTACGTTGGTATTGGAAATCAAGCCTTCTTCTCCAAATACTTCCTTTTCGTAATCTCTCAGTTTTCCGGCAGACGCAGCAGCAGCATAAAGAGCACCCTCACCATATTGCTCCTCAGCCAAATCTTCAGTCCAATCTCTCTGACCTTGTAACCTAATTATCTTGTTAAAACCGAAGCCCTGGGAGAAGTTCACCTTTGTCTTACCTGATTTACCTTTCTTGGTGGTTATAATAACAACCCCGGCAGCACCTCTAGAACCGTAAATTGCGGCAGCAGAAGCTCCCTTTAAAATTTCAATGTTCGCTATATCGTCCGGGTTTAAATCCGCAATCCTGTTGGTTGCGTTATCCTGGTTGGAAGCACTTCCTCCTGCCGCAGCACCCGAAACATCATTTAAACCACCGGAAGCAATACTACTGTTATCCACATACACCCCATCAACAATATATAAAGGCTGCGAATTACCATTAATAGAAGTAATACCCCTAAACTTTATAGACATACCACCACCTGGCGCACCAGAGTTGGCACTAACCACAGCACCCGTAAATTTACCTGCCAAGGCTCCGTCCAATGTTTTTGGCGGGGTAACACCTGCCAGTTCGGCTGCGGAAACAGTTGCCACCGCGTTAGCTAAGTTCTTTCTCTTTACAGTTGTTGCCAACCCGGAAACCACCACCTCATCTAGACCCATGGCAGATTCTTCCAAAACCATGTTTACAGTTGATGAACTACTCACGTTGATTTCCTTTGTAGCATATCCTAAAGAGGAAAACACCAACGTAACAGGAAAATTATCTACCGATATTTCATAATTCCCATCAAAATCGGATGTGGTTCCATTAGTTGTTCCTTTTACCACAATGCTAGCTCCTGGAAGCGGCAAATCCGTGGCATCCGTAATATTTCCTGAAATCGTTCCTTGAGCAAAAACCGAAATGGGCAATGTCAAAAACGCTAGGAAATACAACTTTCTAAGTAAAGTTTGTTTCATTTTCAAAATTTTGAATTAGTTAATTTCAAAGCAATATAGTTAAGAATTATCATAAAACTAAAACTTATGTTAAATTTTAGCATTTATATTAGCGCTCTATTCCGCTATTGTCAAAAACATTCACCATCATAATTTTTTAGCCGATACCATCATATCTTCTTACATTTGCTCTTTCATAAATCAACATTTACTTATGTACAGAAGCCATACTTGCGGAGAATTGCGCGAATCTCATATAAACACAAAAGTTACCCTATCTGGATGGGTACAAAAAACTCGTGACAAAGGGTTTGTTGTTTGGGTAGACCTTCGTGACCGCTACGGCATAACCCAATTGGTTTTTGATGAAGACCGTACCTCTTATAAATTATTGGAACAAGCTAGACATTTAGGACGCGAATTTGTTGTTCAAGTAACAGGTGAAGTCATAGAAAGATCTTCAAAAAACCCTAACCTTGCTACTGGTAACATAGAGGTTTTAGTAGACGAGGTTATTGTTCTAAACGAATCCAAAACACCCCCTTTCACCATAGAAAATGAAACCGATGGTGGTGAGGACCTTAGGATGAAATATCGGTATTTGGATATCCGCAGAAATCCTGTTAAAAACAACCTTATTTTTAGAAGTAAGGTTTCTATGGAAGTACGCAAGTACCTAAGCGACCAAAATTTTATAGAGGTTGAGACTCCGTACTTAATAAAATCTACTCCAGAAGGGGCTAGAGATTTTGTGGTTCCCAGCCGTATGAACGAAGGTCAGTTTTACGCTTTACCTCAATCTCCCCAAACCTTTAAACAACTCCTTATGGTAGGGGGAATGGATAAGTATTTCCAGATTGTAAAGTGCTTCCGCGATGAGGACCTTAGAGCGGACAGACAACCTGAATTTACGCAGATTGATTGTGAAATGGCTTTTGTGGAGCAGGAAGATATCCTTGATGCTTTTGAAGGTCTTACCAAACACTTGTTGAAAGAAATTAAGGGGGTAGAGATATCCGCCTTCCCAAGAATTACCTATGATGATGCCATGCGCATTTATGGTAATGACAAACCTGACATTCGTTTTGGAATGGAATTTGGCGAATTGAACACCGTTGCGCAACATAAGGATTTTGGCGTATTCAACTCCGCAGAATTGGTAGTTGGTATTGCGGTTCCGGGTGCAGCAAGCTATACTCGTAAAGAACTGGATGCACTGGTAAATTGGGTAAAGAGACCCCAAGTAGGCGCCAAGGGAATGGTTTATGCAAAATATAATGAAGACGGCAGCTTTAAGTCTACGGTAGATAAATTTTATGACCAAGAGGATTTAGCAAAGTGGGCAGAAGCTACACAAGCCAACCCGGGCGATCTAATTTGTGTGCTTTCGGGAGATGCCAACAAAACACGTGCTCAATTAAGCGCACTTAGAATGCAGCTTGCCGAAAGACTTGGCTTAAGAAAGGCTGATGAATTTGCCCCGTTATGGGTTATAGATTTCCCGTTGTTGGAACTTGATGAAGAAACCGGGAACTATCACGCCATGCACCACCCGTTTACATCACCAAAACCGGGTCAATTAGAATTGCTTGAAACAAACCCTGGTGCAGTACGTGCCAATGCTTATGACTTGGTATTGAACGGAAATGAAATAGGCGGAGGTTCTATACGTATCCATGATAGGGATGTGCAAAGTGTTATGTTCAAACATCTTGGTTTTTCTCCCGAAGAAGCTCAGGCGCAATTTGGTTTCCTAATGGATGCTTTTCAGTACGGAGCTCCACCGCACGGAGGAATCGCCTTTGGTTTAGACCGATTGGTATCCATCCTTGGAGGACAGGAAACCATCAGGGATTTCATTGCTTTCCCAAAAAATAACAGCGGACGAGATGTTATGATAGATGCCCCTGCGCCTATTGACCAAGAGCAACTACATGAATTGAACTTAAAAATAGATATCAAAACATAGAAACCAAATCCCGCTAATAGGCGGGATTTTTTTAATACTTTTAGGTAGCAAACCTTTCTAATGCCCACCAAACTAAAAAGACTATCTACCCGACTTTTAAAGTGGCGATATAAAAATATCTCCAATAAAACCTTTACGCACATCATGAGTGTTCTGGTTGGTCTTTTGGCCGGTTTGGCATCGGTTACCCTAAAGAACATTGTATATTTTATAGAAGTCTCCTTGGAACGTGGGATTTTTATCTCTAACAACGGACTTTATTTTATCTTGCCCATAATTGGGCTGACCTTGGTGTATCTCTATGTAAAATACATACATAAGGAACAATTACAACATGCCGTTTCCTCCATTCTTTTCTCGCTTTCTAAGAAAAAAGGAGTTATAAAGCCTAAGCATATTTATACCCAATTAATTGCCGCACCGCTTACCATTGGTTTTGGTGGCTCTACGGGGCTATTAGGTCCGGCGGTAGCTTCTGGTGCCGCCATAAGTTCTAACCTTGGGCGTTTCTTTCATATTAATGCCAAGACCCGCTCTCTTCTGATTGCCTGTGCTTCGGCCGGAGCCATTGCCTCTATATTTCAATCGCCTATTGCAGCCATTATTTTTGCGGTTGAAGTCTTTAGTTTGGACTTTACCATGCTTTCTATGCTTCCGCTTTTATTGGCCTCAATTTCAGGAGTTCTTACCTCCTATTTCTTTCTGGGCAATGAAGTGCTTTTCAACTTTACGTTAACGCAGAATTTTGAGGTAGAGGACACCCTCTTTTACATTGCATTGGGAATAGGCACTGCATTTGCATCGATATATTTTACACGAATGTACTTTGGCATACAAAAACTATTTGCCAGATTAAAAACCCCAAAATACAAGCTTCTAGTTGGCGGTCTGGCCATAGGAATCATGTTGTATATAATACCACCGCTCTATGGAGAAGGCTTCAGTTTTATTAACGACCTTTTGCATGGAGACCATATAAAAGCACTGGGCAAAACTCCCTTTGATAAGTACACACAGAATATTTGGGTGGTTATTGCACTTTTATTCGGTATTACTATTTTTAAAGCTGTAGCCATGACTACTACATTAGCGGCAGGTGGCGCTGGTGGAATTTTCATTCCTACCATGGTTATGGGCAGTGCATTAGGCAATGTTATGGCCAAAATTATAAATCATTCCGGGTTAGGTTTTGCCGTTTCCGAAAGTAACTTCACCTTAATTGGAATGGCCGGTCTCATATCCGGAGTACTTCATGCCCCGTTAACGGCAATATTCTTGATAGCTGAAATTACCGGCGGATATGAACTTTTTGTTCCCTTGATGATAACCGCATCCATATCCTATCTCATTACCAAGAACTTTATTGATTACACTATTTATACCAGGGAACTGGCCCGAAGCGGAGATTTGCTGACGCACAATAAAGACCAATCGGTATTAACGTTGATGAAGCTAGATGATGTAATTGAAAAAGACTTTAAGACCGTAAATCCAGATATGACTTTGGGAGACATGTTACACAAATCCGTTGCAAAATCCGCTAGGAACATTTTTCCAGTCATTGATAAAAACCAATCTCTTGTTGGAATTGTTCTGTTGGATGATATTAGAGAATTTATGTTCGATACTTCCCTGTACGGGACTACCAAGGTAGAAACTTTTATGCACAATGCCCCAGAGCACATTTTTCATGGAAAGGACAGCATGCAAAAAGTAATGCAAAAGTTTCAGAACAGTGGTGCATGGAACCTTCCTGTGATAAAAGACGGAAAGTACATTGGGTTTGTTTCAAAGTCCAAACTTTTAACCGCCTACCGTAGAGAACTCATCAATTTTACAAGATAAGGTCTAAAAGGTTTTGTAATTTTACCGTTACTATGAAATACCTTATATCCATAATTACTTTAGGGTGTTTTGCCGCCATTATTTACGGCTTCAACATTCAAGAGGAAAATATTGCGCTGAGCCACAAATATATTGGCTCTGGCACCCTTGGTCTTTTTCTTATAGCCATGCCCCTATTCCTATTTACATATAGCAAAGGCAAAAAAATGAAAGACTATATGCTAACCGAGGAGAACATCAAAAAAATGAGAGCGAGCAAACCCGAAAAGACTGATAATCAAGACGGTTAATTGGAAATATTAGTTCATTTTAACTTCGCCTAATTAAAAAATTTATAATTTAGTTGGAAACTATTATCAACTAATTTTAATTTATCATGATTGGCACAGTAAAATTTTTCAATGAATCCAAAGGCTATGGATTCATTACAAACGACGAGACGGGAAAGGACATTTTTGTACATGCTACCGCATTGAACGGTACAATTCTTAATGAAGGTGATAAAGTAGAATACGCAGAAGAAGAAGGCCGAAAAGGCATTGTAGCCGCACAGGTTCAAGTTGTAGGCTAATATATAAGCTATGACATTCAACCCTGACGAAGTTCAGGGTTTTTTTATGCCCGAAACAATTTGGAATTCTAATTCAGGTTTCTTCTTTCAACAAAAAAGCGCTTTAACAGGTTGCTTGCTTCTTCCTCTAGGAGTCCGCCCACTATTTCTGTCTTTGGGTGGAGTTTAGTTCCCATTACACCACAACCTCTCTGAGGGTCTTTGGCCGCATATACTATTTTAGATATTTGACTCCAGTATAGGGCTCCCGCACACATCTGGCAAGGCTCCAAGGTTACATAAAGCGTACAGTTCTGCAGGTATTTGCCCCCTAAAAAATTAGCCGCCGCGGTAATGGCCTGCATTTCTGCATGAGCGGTAACGTCATTTAATTGTTCCGTGAGGTTATGGGCCCTGGCAATCACCCGATCTTGAATTACAATAACGGCCCCTATGGGCACCTCCCCTTTTTCATAAGCCGCCTCTGCTTCTTGAAGGGCTTTTTTCATATAATAGGTATCGTCAAAGGGTTGCAACATGTACTAAAGTTTAATTGATGCCAAAAATACCATTTTTAGCACAACACTTATAACAATGAAATTTTGAAGTTATAAAAATGGTCCCGCCCAGCTCCCCCGAAAAGGACGAGACCGAAAAAACTATTGATTAATTTTTATCAAAGAAAAATGAAGCTTGAAAGAAAATTTAATACTTTTTAGTACCCATACTAATGTGTCAAAGACTGGTTCAGGAGAATTTCCGTGCCCTGGCAAATCCATTGCTACTAGGTGCATAGAACCGAACAAATCAGAGGATAATTGGTTTTTCCAGACTACGGAACTTTGTGAGTTTCCATGAAGAAGTACTACCGTTATTGGCTTAAAATTAGATTGCGTACTGCTATACAAAGGATTACTCACCTTGTAAAGGGGAAGCATAAATTGGTTGGTAATGGTTAGTCCTCAACAAGATAAGATTTTTTTGTTGATTTTTTTTGAAGTGCCAAAAAGAATTGTCTTAGCACTGCTAAACACCTATTTTTGCAACTTACATCGCTAATTTGGAATCACTTTTAAGCCATATTACCTACCCCGAAGATTTGCGCAAGTTGGCATTGGACCAACTTCCCCAACTTGCCCAAGAATTAAGGGAGTTTATAATTGATATTGTGGCTACCAAAGAAGGACATTTAGGAGCAAGCTTAGGGGTAGTTGAGCTCACCATTGCTCTACATTATGTCTTCAATACGCCAGATGACAAACTTATTTGGGACGTGGGCCACCAAGCTTATGGACATAAAATATTAACGGGCAGGAAAGAGATTTTTCACTCCAATCGGCAATTAGGCGGAATAAGTGGATTCCCAAAACGTTCCGAAAGTGAATATGATGCTTTTGGCACAGGACACAGTTCTACATCAATTTCAGCAATTCTAGGCATGGCCATGGCCGCGCAACTCCACAATAAAAATGGCAGACAGCATATTGCCGTAATTGGTGATGCGTCCATAGCAAGTGGCATGGCTTTTGAGGCATTGAACCATCTTGGTTCTACAAATTCCAATGTATTGGTAATACTTAATGACAATGCCATTGGTATAGACCCAAGTGTTGGTGCCCTTAAAAAGTATTTGACCAATGTAAAAAAGGGTACGGCGAAGGACGAAAACATATTTGAATGTCTCAACTTTCATTATACCGGTCCGTTAGACGGGCATAATACGGAGGCATTGATCGATGAACTAAATCATTTAAAATTGGTGTCCGGACCAAAATTATTACATGTCATAACCACCAAGGGAAAAGGCTTAAAAAAAGCCGAGGAGAACCAGGTAACTTACCATGCTCCCGGTAAATTTAACAAGCTTACAGGGGAGCTATACAAAAAACCGGTCTTGGCCAACGAACCTGCAAAGTATCAGGATGTATTTGGCCATACATTGGTACAACTGGCGCTAAAGAATAAAAATATTGTGGGCATAACCCCTGCTATGCCAACAGGAAGCTCCCTAAAATATATGATGGAGCAACTACCGGATAGGGCTTTTGATGTGGGCATCGCAGAACAACATGCCGTAACCCTATCAGCAGGCATGGCTTCAGAAGGGCTTATCCCATTTTGTACCATTTATTCCACCTTTTTACAAAGGGCTTACGATCAAGTTATACATGATGTAGCCATACAAGATCTTCCCGTTGTATTTTGCTTGGACAGAGCCGGCATGGTAGGGCAAGATGGAGCTACTCATCACGGTGTTTATGATATTGCTTATTTGAGGTGCATTCCCAATCTGTATATTTTTGCACCAATGAACGAGAGTGAACTTCGTAATATAATGTACACCGCCCAATTGGGCTTAGAGCACTCCATAGCGATCAGGTATCCTCGTGGAAAAGGGGTTCAAGAAAAATGGAGGACGCCTTTTGAAAAAATAAAAATTGGTAAGGCAAGAGAACTAAGAACCGGATCGGAACTGGTAGTATTAACCTTGGGGCCTATTGGCAATACGGTTGCAGACGTCATAAACGATATTGCGGAGCATGAAAAAATTGGCCAGGTAGATATGCGATTTGTTAAACCGTTGGATAAAGATTTACTTATAAATATATTTAAACGCTATAAACACATCATCACGGTTGAAGATGGCTCTAAAATGGGTGGTTTTGGATCCGCAATCCTAGAACTTGCTAACGAATTAGGTTATAAAAATAAAATTCATATTCTAGGCATTGGTGATACCTTTATTGAGCACGGAACCGTAGAACAGTTGCACCAACAAGCTAAAATTGACCCCATAAGTTTAACAGAACATATAAAAATGCTATTAAATGAATAACTCCCCAGCCACACCGTTCTTATGTATTCTTTTATTTAGCGTGTGTATTACCTCTATTTTTGGTCAAACCCAAGATTCGTTGCCTCCAGGTCGCGAAATGGAAATTGATTCTATGGTTGTTGACACGGTTATTGTTGATACCGTAGTGATAAGAAAAACACAGGACAAGATAAAATTCGTTCCTCGCAGCGTAGATTTAATGAATCCCGTTATTTCTTTTAAACGTACCAAGGCTCTTAATGAAAAGCCTAACAGATTTAGAGTGCCCTCCTTCTGGACCAAAGTAAATAAATTGGGTGCCAATTTTAGTGAAGTTGCCTTTGTTAACTGGAACGCAGGGGGTAACAATTCCATATCCGCCCTTGGAAACGCCCGTTTTGAACGAAATTATAAGTTTCGGTATATTCAATGGGACAATTATATGGAGATGCGTTACGGCCTCAACATTCAAGATGAGCAAAAACTAAGAAAAACGGACGATGCCATTCGTTTTAGTTCTACTTTCGGGCTTCAGCGAGACACAATTAGTAATTGGTACTATTCGGCGAAAGCCAACTTCAACACTCAATTTTCAAACGGTTATAAATATCCGGACAGATCATCTCCTATTTCACGGTTTATGGCACCAGGTTACTCATTTTTAGGTGCTGGTACGTCATATATTACCAAAGATCAAAAGTTTAACCTGTACATCTCGCCTATCACCCAAAAAGCAACATTTGTTTTGGACGAAGAATTAGCGAATAAAGGTGCTTTTGGTGTTAAGAAAGCGGTTTTGGATGCAGATGGCAATGTCATTGAAAAGGGCGAAAAGATATTTTTGGAATTTGGATTCTTGGTTACCAACCAATTGGAAAAGGAAGTATTTAAAAATATGGTGTTGAAACACCGGTTAAGCTTGTACACGGATTACCTCCAAAAGTTTGGAAATATTGATGTGGACTGGGAGCTTAATTTTGACCTTAAGGTCAATAAATACGTTGTCACCACCATAGGTACTCAGGTTATTTATGATGATGATATCCTTTTTGATGAAGTAAAGGATGCCAACGGAACAATTACCGATGCCGGCCGGCCCAAAATACAGTTTAAACAACTCCTTGGCGTTGGGGTTTCCTATGCCTTTTAAAGTTGTTTTCCCATAATTTTATTGTGGATATGCACTGCGGCACTGTCCGATAAGCTAGCTACATAACAGCACGCATTCAAAAGTATATGGTAGATAGAACTGTCCGTATCCCTATAAAATTCAGGAAGCGTCTTGAGCATTAGCATATCATAATTAGACGCCTTTTTCTCCTTTTTTCGGATAAGAGCATTTATGTATACATCCAAAATGTCCGAAATAATCTTATAACCCGCAATCTCTTTCTCTATTACCTCCTGAGAACGATATATTTTTTCCACACTTAAAGAAATGATATCCTCGATCTGGGCCTTAAATGCGCTCTGATCCAAAAGGCTACTATCAAAACTACCGTTCAGTATTTTATCTTCATTTTCAATAAATACAGAAATAGCATCACTTATTAATGTATTTATAGCCAGCGCTCGTAAGTAACTTAACCTATCTTCCTTATACTTTAGAGAATTATACTTTTTGGTATTTATTGAATTTTTTACCAGTTTTATAAGGTATTCCAAAGCATAATCTTCAGATATAAGCCCTAGGTTAATACCATCCTCAAAGTCTATTATTGTATAGCAAATATCATCCGCAGCCTCCACCAAGAAAGTTAAGGGGTGTCTAGAAAACGAAATATCTTCTCCGTCTCTAGTCTGTATCAAACCCAATTCATGCGCTATTTCTTTAAAAGCCTCCTTTTCTGTTTGGAAGAACCCAAATTTTTTATCGGCAATATGTTTGGTTGGCTTTTTAGGAAGTGACTCTTTGGGGTACTTCATAAAAGCCCCAAGGGTGGCATAACTTAATCGCAAACCTCCAGTAACACCTTCCCTAGATTGTGACAACAAACGAAAGCCATTGGCATTTCCCTCAAAATCAACTATATCCTGAAACTCCTTTTCAGTTAGAACCGATTGATATTTTTGGCCATTGCCCGTAATAAAATATTCACCTATAGCCTTTTCCCCACTATGTCCAAAAGGTGGGTTACCAATATCATGGGCCAAAGCCGCTGCTGCAACTATAGCCCCGAAATCATTAAACCTATAACCATAGGTTTCACTTAGGAAGGGATGTTTTTCCAGAATTTTCTTCCCTGCAATACGGCCTAAGCTTCTACCAACCACAGAAACCTCTAAACTATGTGTTAAGCGGGTATGAACAAAATCTGTCTTTGAAAGGGGTATGACTTGTGTCTTGTCCTGTAAACTTCTAAAAGCGCTGGAAAAAATGATGCGGTCATAATCTACCTCAAATCCTAATCGCGTTTCATCTTGCTCTTTCCGCAACCTTTTGTGTGTATCTCCTTGACGCTTAAGAGACAATAAATTTTCCCAGTTCATAACAGTTCTTTAAGTCTCGCAAGTTACATTTTTTCAATTTTAGTATCATTTTAAAGCCAAAAGAACACCTCATTATTTAACCTTAAAAATATCAACAATTAAACTTCACGTAACCATAACTTAACACACCACGGTTTTCTTTGCCAAGAAAATAAGAACCAATGAAAACGACACTATTTTTTCTGGCATTTATATGCACCCTAAACCTTTTCGCCCAAGACGAAGGAGCAATTAGAGGCACTATTTATGACCTGGAAATGAATAACGAACCTCTTTTGTTTGCGGACGTTCAAATCAAGGATACTAAATTTAAGACGCAGACCAATTTTAGGGGTAATTTTGAAATATCAAATGTAGAACCAGGAAACTATATTCTTAAAGTAACTTTTTTGGGATATGAAAGTCATGAAATTCCGGTTGAAGTAACTGCTCATAATACAGTTGAAGTAACACAAGGATTACAGGCGAAAACCTTAAGCTTATCTGACGTGTCCTTCACGGATAACGGCACATTGCAAAACCAAGAGACAGCATTGACCAGTATAAAGTAACATATTTTAACCAATCCTATCGTTAAAATAAAAAAGGGAGTTTTCACTAAGTGAAAACTCCCTTTTTTTTTATACAATAATTGCACTAGTCCTTAGAAACGACGGCAGATTTTTTCTCCTTATTAATAACATTAGCAATAACGTTATTATCAAACTCCACCTCCTTTACAGTCCCTTCATTATAAAAATACCACTTTCCGGTTCTAATACCTTTATTGTAATTTCCTTTGGACACTTTCTCGCCCATTTCATCAAAGCTGATCCATTGACCGTGTAATTTACCTGCAAGATCAAAAGTTCCTTTTTGGCTCACTTCTCCATTATCATGAAAATAAGTAGCTTCAACCAAGTTTGTCTCCTTATTTAATTTTACTTCCTTTTCTTTTTGGGCATACCCTATTGTCATTGTTAATGAAAGGGCTAAAAGTATAATTGAATTTTTCATGTGTGTTTATTTTAAATATGATTCTGTACCTGTTTGTTATTTCAAAGATAAATAAATTTACGTTAAAAACACTATTACTTAACATTAAATTTACATTGAAAACGATGTAGTTTGCAAAATATTGTATAAACACCAGAACTAAATTTCATCTTATTACAATTTTACAGTCCCAAACTGCCCTAAATACACTAATTTACCCGATAAATACGACGCTTGGTCGTCTTACGTTTATAACGGCTCAAATTCTTGTATTTAATTAAGTTACTGAATTGGTCATGATACAGAAAGTTACTTCATAACCTTATTTTAACGCAATTAATAAATTATAGTAGCATTTTTGTGCACATTTTATTTTTGATGGGCGAGAACCTTTACCTTTTTATGATTATTGCATTGGCAGTACTTGCCATTACCGATTTGGTAGTTGGGGTAAGTAACGATGCTGTTAACTTTTTGAACTCCGCTATAGGATCTAAAGCTGTTTCATTCCGGACGGTCATGATCGTGGCGAGCGTTGGTATTGCTTTTGGAGCCATATCATCTAGCGGTATGATGGAGGTTGCTAGAAAGGGTATTTTTAATCCTGAGCACTTTGTTTTTGCCGAAATCATGATCATTTTCATGGCGGTAATGATAACCGATATCCTATTATTGGATTTCTTCAATACTCTGGGAATGCCCACTTCCACAACGGTTTCCATAGTTTTTGAACTTTTAGGTGCCGCTGTGGCTATTTCTTTGGTTAAAATCATGGGTGATGAAGGAGGTGTGTCCGACTTATGGACGTACATAAACACAGATAAAGCCACCGAAATTATTCTTGGCATTCTCCTTTCAGTAATTATCGCATTTAGTATTGGAGCTTTGGTTCAATTTGTTTCCCGACTTCTAATATCTTTCAAGTTTCAAGAAAAGCCAAAATGGGTAGGTGCTATTTTTGGAGGGTTTGCACTAACATCCATCATCTATTTCATCCTTGTAAAAGGTCTTAAAAGTGCCTCTGTTTTTAGTCCAGAGGTGCTAGATATGATCGCCAACAAACAGTTCTTGTTCATTTTGAGCAATTTTGTGGTGTGGACCTTAGTTTCTTGGATGATTTCAACACTAACTAAAATTAATGTATACACCATAGTTATCGTAATGGGAACATTTGCATTGGCCATGGCCTTTGCCGGTAATGATTTGGTAAACTTTATTGGCGTGCCTTTGGCCGCTATGGAATCCTACACTACATGGAGTGCATCAGGTATAGATGCGGATAAATACACAATGGAGGGATTAGCCTCTGCCGTACAAACACCACAATACCTATTACTATTGTCCGGTATGATAATGGTGGTAACCCTATGGTTTTCCTCCAAAGCAAAGAATGTGGTTAAAACCAGCGTAGACTTATCTAGACAAGACGAAGGTGATGAGCGCTTTCAACCTAATTTTCTATCCAGACAGATTGTAAAATTAACCATATCGGCATCTGAAAATATAGCAGGTCTTATTCCCGACTCCCTTTTGAAAAAAATGGACACGCGTTTTGAAAAACCTTACGTATACGTGCCAAAAAGCCGTGTACAGGATTTACCTGCATTCGATTTGGTTCGTGCTTCAGTTAACCTAATGGTTGCCAGTGTACTTATTTCTTTGGCTACTTCCATGAAGCTTCCGTTATCTACCACGTACGTAACATTTATGGTTGCTATGGGAAGTTCTTTGGCGGATAGGGCTTGGGGTGCGGAAAGTGCCGTTTACCGTGTAGCCGGAGTACTTAATGTTATTGGTGGATGGTTTTTTACGGCCATAAGCGCATTTACAGCTGCTGCACTTATTGCATATATCATTCATTTAGGAGGTATTTGGGCCATTGGTGCCCTATTGATCGTTGCTTTTTTCCTAATAGGAAAAAATTACCTTTCGCACACCAAAAAAATGAAAGAAACCAAGCTAGAGCAAAAGCTTGAAAGAGCGGAAAGCAATTCTATCATTGGTGTTATTGATGAAAGTGCCGCTAACATCTCCCTAGCTATAAGAAGAGCCAACAAAATATATACACAAAGTATTGATGGCTTGGCCAAGCACGATATAGAAACACTTAAGAGAAGTAAAAAAGGTATAAGCAAGTTTGATAAAGAAGTAGAAGACCTACGGGACAATATTTTCTACTTTATTAAAAATCTAGACGAATCCAGTGTTAGCACTAGTAACTTCTATATTTCCATACTGAGCTATTTGCAAGACATGACCCAGTCCTTAGAATATATAGCTAAAGCTGGACATAAGCATGTACACAACAATCATAAAAAACTAAGGTTCAACCAAATCAAGGATTTAAAAGAAACCGATGGTTATCTAGATGAACTTTTTAAAGAAATTGAAACTATTTTTGAAACGAAGGATTTCTTAAAACTCACCGAGCTCATTATTCACAAACAAGAGCTATTCGCAAAAGTGGATATGAAAATTCACAAGCAGGTAGAGCGTACACGAAGTGATGAATCTAGCCCTAAAAACACGGCTCTATACTTTAGTCTATTGTTAGAAACCAAAGACCTTTTAGTGGCAACCATGAATTTGTTGGAAACCTACGACCAACACGCAAACACTAAAGTTTAATGGGCTATGGAGTTATTGCCTAGTTAAATACGGCACTAGTCCCGTTGTCACTTCATCGAAAAAAAATACCTTTCCACAGATTTAACCGTTAGTAAAAAGATACCCAAATCTTTATCTAATGCGTTTCAAGAATTATATCATACCAACGTTATGTAGTATTTCCCTATTCCTATCCTGTAGCAAAGAAGACACAGATTCCATACAGGAAGAAGAATTAACGACCAAATTGAATGTTAATGCAAGGGCAGAAGCCAAGAAACTATATGAAGACTATTACTTAGCTTCTAGCAATACTACTTCAGATGTTTCATGGACCGGAGACGAGCAAACTTGTGACCCTGGAACCGTTCCGGAATCTATAAAAGCAAAAATTTTAATGCGGTTACAGTATTTTCGCAAAGCAGCTGGTTTAAACAACACCATAGAAGAACGCATCTCTAAGAGCGAAAAATCACAGCAAGCAGCACTTATGATGCACGCTAACGGCACTTTAAACCACTTTCCACCTGAATCTTGGAACTGCTTTACAAACGATGGAAAAGAAGCTGCTGCAAATGCCCTATTGACTTCCACAAAAAACTCTGCATCAATAGACTCTTATATTCGTGATCAAGGCAATGAAAACTATCCTGTTGGACACAGAAGATGGTTACTATGGCCAAGATTACAAGAAATAGGTATAGGAAATACTAGTCGGTATAATGCTATTTGGGTGATAGGAAATCCAGGTAACGTTCCTGAGGACGCACCCGATTTCATTGCTTGGCCACCAGAAGGTTACCTGCCAGCTAATCTCGTCTACTCCAGATGGTCGTTCTCCATTGCTAATGCCGATTTTTCGGATACCAAAATTGAAATGAGGGCCGCTAATGGAAATTCAATTCCGGTTCAAATAGAAGAACTTACGGGTATTTATGGAGATAATACCATAGTTTGGGTACCAGAAATTGATAACAACCCTACAGAAGATAGAACATACAGTATAACCATTAAAAATGTTCTAATTGACTCAGAACCACAAGAATTTCAATATGATGTAACCATTTTTGACCCAAACCAGTAGAAACGTCTTTACCTTTAAAAACCAAATAGCTGTTACATTTTGTTTATTTTATAACAACCTGTTCGTTTTCGTAAGTTAAAATTGTATCTTACCTTCATAGATACGCTATGGAGACATCATTACCATTACAGCATAAACTATTGGAAGAGCAAGATTTTGGTTTTGCCAAATTTTGGTTCTTTCCTAATTTTTTAGTCGGTGAGTTTGCTGAAGGCGTGCATGTAACTAGAGAAAATTCGCTGGGTCCTATTGAGGTATTAAAGCGGGTATACGGCACATCTACTCCATTCGTATACATCTCCAATAGAAAAAACTCATACTCAATGGATCCCATGGGCTATAAGGACATAGTAGACATGTTTCCTAACCTAATGGGTATGGCAATTGTATCGGACAATAAATACCGTCGTATGATTGCAACCCTAGAAAAAATGTTCATTAAAAAACCAATTGGTGTTTTTCATAGGCTCGAAGATGCTTACGAATGGGCCGGTCAACAGATATAAAACAAAACAGAATCACTCTTTTCGTTCCTAATTTTACCTACTACACTACTCTTATCTATCTAATCATTTAATAGCAAACGTTTCTGCTATCCGCTTTATGAACGGTTCTTACATCTAAGAAAATAGCGTATCTTTTCATTAAGCTGAACGGACCTAATCATTTTGAATTAAAACCATACTGTTATGAACAAGCGGATATCACTTCTTCTCCTGTTGTCTTTACCATATCTGCTAATTGCACAAGAAGACCTTCTCTTAAAAGACTACAGACCGGAAAGTATTTACAATACTACCAAAACACTGGTTCCTAAAGCAAAATTCCCTGCTATAGATTTTCACTCTCACCCCTATGCTAAATCAGAAAAGGAAATTGAAAATTGGATAAGTACGATGCGCAAGCGGAACATAGAAAAATCCATTATTCTAACCTATTCAACAGGAAAACGCTTTGACAGTATTTACGATATGTATGCCAAATATGGTAATCAAATAGAGGTTTGGTGCGGTTTTGATTATACCGGATACAATGAAAAGGGGTGGACAAAGAAGGCAATCAAGGAACTAGAAAGATGTTTTGACAAAGGTGCCAAAGGAGTAGGCGAACTTGGAGATAAAGGACTAGGACTATTTTACTCCAAACCTTCCGAAGCCCCTGAACTTCATATAGACGACCCTCGTTTACAGCCACTTCTAAAAAGGTGCGGAGAATTAGACATGCCCATTAGCGTTCATGTAGCTGACCCTTATTGGATGTACTTACCAATGAATGAGAAAAATGATGGGTTAATGAATGCTTACACCTGGAAAGTAGATTCCTCACAAGAAGGTATCCTATCTCATAAAGAGCTACTCACAACATTATCTAACGCAGTTAAAAACAATAGGGGCACAACGTTTATAGCCTGCCATTTAGCAAATACCAGTCACGACCTAAGCATTCTTGGTAAATTACTAGATGAACACCCAAATCTTTATGCGGATATCTCAGCACGATATGCCGAAGTAGCACCGGTTCCTAGACGCACCAAAAGTTTTTTTGAAAAATATCAGGACCGATTATTATATGGAACCGACATGGGCATGGATGCATCCATGTACCAAACCACCTTTAGAATTTTAGAAACTACAGATGAACATTTCTATGCATGGGATTTGTTTTCATATCACTGGGCACTGAATGGACTGGATTTAGACGACGCAGTCCTAAAAAAGATATATCATGAAAATGGCCAAAAAATACTGAAGCGTTGATTTTATCGATAAAAATTCATCTCATCCATATACTTCCAAACACTGTTAGGTAACAACGGACGAATATTTTTTCCCTCTTTATGGTTTTTGCGGATGAAAGTAGAGGAGATTTCCATAATTGGAGCGTTTACTTTATGGATTTTAGCGTGTCCCTTAAACTGATGTTCAATTTCACCTTCTGAAATTCTTGGGTAGACGTAAAGGTTGTAATCGCTTAAAATTACCTCATAATTTTTCCATTTATGAAGTCCTTTTAAATTATCCTCACCCATAATTAATGCAAACTCATGATCAATTCCGTATTTCTCACGCAGGTGAACCAAGGTGTTAACCGTATAGTTGGGTTGTGGAAGCCCAAATTCAATTTTACTAGGTTTTAGCTTAGGATAATCCTTTGTTGCTTCATAAACCATTTGGTATCTATGGTTATCCGCAAGTAAGGTTTTTTTAGTCTTGAACGGACTCTGTGGAGTTACCACGAACCAAACCTCATCCAGATTGGAGAATTCCACCATATGGTTAGCGATAATCATATGACCTATGTGTACAGGGTTAAAAGTACCAAAATAGAGACCTACCTTTTTCATAAGCTATAAAACTAATCTGGGTTGCCTATCTATGATTCTTTAGTTTCAACTCCTACGAAATCCGCTACAAGATCATAAGCCTCCTTTAAGGCCGTATCCAAATCATAATTCTTTATAATCTTATCAAACTGCGGAGCTGTTGCCAGTTCTACGGAAGCTTTAGCGATTCGCATATTGATTTTATCCTCACTTTCGGTACTCCGTTTTTTAAGTCTTATTTTCAACTCGTCAACACTTGGCGGTTTTACAAAAACGGCCAAGGTTTTATCCGGAAATTTTCGTTTGATCCGCAAGCCACCTGCTACATCAATATCAAAAATAACATTCTTTCCTTCGGCCCATAGTCGTTCTATTTCCGTTTTTAAGGTTCCGTAGAAATTATCCCGGTACACTTCTTCCCACTCCAAAAAATCATCCTGCTTTATATGATTCTTAAACTCAGAAATAGACATAAAGTAATAATGCTCCTTGTTTTTTTCCTTGGCCCTTCTGGGTCTTGAGGTAGCCGATACCGAAAATGCAAGGTTAAGTTCCTCTTGCTTTAAAAGATGCCGCACTATGGTTGTCTTACCGCTTCCAGAGGGTGCCGAAAATATAATTAGTTTACCGCCTTTCATGAGTTCACTTAATTTGTATGGGTACGTTAGAGAACATTGAGCATCTGCTCCTTTATCTTTTCAAGTTCATCTTTCATCTGAACCACCAACTGTTGCATTGGAGCATAATTGGCCTTAGAACCGATTGTATTGATTTCACGACCTATTTCCTGAGCAATGAAACCAAGCTTTTTACCATTTGAATCTTCTGATTTTAAAGTGCTGGCAAAATACTCAAGGTGATTTGCCAAACGTACTTTTTCTTCCGTGATATCATATTTTTCCAAATAGTAAATCAATTCTTGCTCAAACCTATTGGCATCCAATTCTGTTTTCAAATCCAAAACGGCCTTGTTCAAACGTTCCCGCACATCGGACTGACGGTCTGGATCCATAGCTTTTACCTGATCAAGTAAGGATTGTAAGTTTTGAATTCGTTCTATAAAATCCTTTTCAAGAACCTCCCCTTCCTCAGAACGAAAGTTGTTTATTTCCTTTAAGGCCTCTTGAAGCGCAAGTTTTATGGACTCATATTCGGTCTCATCAATATCCTCACGGGCAGTCTTTAATGAATCTGGCATTCTCAGGGCCATGTCTAGCAACTTTATGTCATCACCGTCTGCAATAGCCTTTAATTGCTGCATATAATTCTTTACGGCCAGCTCGTTTACCTCTGTGGAAGTTTCGCCACTGGTAAGCTCCAAATACAGTCCAAAATCTACTTTGCCACGCATTAAAGAACTTGCAATGGTCTTACGTAGTTCTAGTTCCTTTTCACGATAGGCCGATGGCATACGTGCATTTAAATCAAGACTTTTACTGTTTAGGGATTTGAGCTCTACGGTAATCTTTTTTGTCGGTAGCTGAATAACGTGCTTACCGAAACCGGTCATGGACTGAATCATAAATTGCTATGAATTTTGGCAAATATAACGTAAATACAGAAAGTAGAAGTCCCTGTAACACATAAACTAGACCTATAATTCAATGATGGCCCCATCTCAAAATATGAAATGGGGCCATTAGAGCAGTTTTATATAAAACCTCGCTTTTTAGTTATTCAAAATCTAAAGCTCCTTAATTTTTATATTTTTAAAAGCGACCTTATCTCCATGGTCTTGCAAACCAATCTTGCCTGTAGTGAATTTTCCAAAATGGTCCCAATCTGCAAATTTGGATTTGGACACCATAACATTCCACATTTCATTACCAACAGGAAAATCTACAATATCGGTTCCGTTTAAAGAAATACTCCCTTTTTGCTCTTTATGGTTTACCGTAATTACCATGGTATTCCATTCCCCAACAGGTTTGGTAACATCTTCTGAGGGCGCCACCATATCGTACAACGACCCTGCTTGATGAGTGGTGCCATTTTTAGCATCTGGATGTTTTTCGTTATCCAAAACCTGCACCTCCGGACCCGTTTGGTAAGCTTCGGATAATTCAGGGGTTTCGTTTACGCCCCAAAACACCCCGCTATTACCTCCTTCTGAAATTTTCCATTCCAACGAAAGAATAAAATCTGTATACTCCTTTTCTGTAACAAGGTTAAATGCATCTCCTTTTTTTCTGTCCGCAGGAGGATAATAAACCATAGCCCCATCTTCTATCTTCCAGTTCTCGGAAACACCTTCTTTGTTATACTCTTTCCAGCCATCAAAAGAAGAACCGTCAAAGAGAAGGGTCCACTCTTTCGGTGGTTTCTCCGCTTCCGCTTCGGCTATACGCTCAGATTCCATTTCTTTCTGGGTTTTCTCAGCTTTATCCTTGCAACCGAAAACAACAGTCGCCATACAAACAATTAATAGTAAATTTTTCATGAGTCTTTGTTTTTAGTATTAAACAAAAACGATTCCCTGGCCTTTGCAACAAGAGAATCGTTTTATATTATTTATAGCTTAATGGGTTCCTTCAATTATGAAGTACCTAATATTTTTCTAAGCATTTCTTTGTCTACTGCAGCACCTGCAAAATCATCAAAAGTTTTCTCCGTTGCCTCAATAATATGGTCTTGGATAAAAATCGCACCTTCGCGAGCACCTTGCTCAGGGCTCTTAATACAACACTCCCATTCCATTACTGCCCAAACATCGCAGCCATATTGCGTAAGTTTGGAGAAAATGGTTTTAAAATCGATTTGACCATCACCCAAAGAACGGTATCTACCGGCACGATCGCCCCAGTCATTATACCCCCCAAAGGCACCTTTCTTACCGGTTGGGTTAAATTCAGAATCCTTAACATGAAATGACTTTATAAATTCATGATAGTGGTCTATGTATTCTATATAATCTAATTGTTGTAAAACAAAGTGACTTGGATCATAAAGAATATTTACGCGCTTATGATTGCCTGTTGCAGCAAGAAAACGCTCAAAAGTATCGCCATCATGTAAATCTTCACCAGGGTGAATTTCGTAACAAACATCTACACCTTGCTCATCAAAATGATTTAAAATCGGCATCCATCTCTTAGCCAATTCTTCAAAGCCCATTTCTACAAGACCTGCTGGTCTTTGTGGCCATGGGTGCCATGTATGCCAAAGTAAGGCCCCTGAAAAAGTAGCATGCGCGTTAAGTCCCAATCTTCTACTTGCCGTTGCCGCCTTTTTAACTACATCTACCGCCCACTCCGTACGTGCTTTTGGGTTATTCTTTACAGCATCGGGTGCAAAATTATCAAACATGAGGTCGTACGCCGGATGAACCGCTACCAATTGCCCCTGAAGGTGAGTGGAAAGTTCCGTGATTTCTAGACCGTATGAGTTTACTTTTCCTTTAAGCTCATCGCAATAATCTTGACTTTCGGCAGCTTTATCCAAATCTATTAAAAAACTCTCCCAAGTAGGAATCTGAATTCCTTTGTAACCTAAATCTGCAGCCCATTTACACATACCGTCCAGCGTATTGAACGGAGCTTTATTGTCTACAAATTGCGCTAAAAAAACGCCAGGTCCTTTAATTGTTTTCATGCTGTTATTATTTGTCTTTAGTATTGGGCTTCCTTTTTTTTAAATTCCCTATAAAGAAAAACCCTATATTTAAATTCGTAAACATCTCAAAATGTCATCTTCTAGAGAAGTTATAAATATAGGGAATACAACACGTTTAATACAAGAAATAAGACCGTGAATAAAGAAGAAATATTCGACGCTATTGTTGTCGGCACCGGAATTAGTGGCGGATGGGCCGCTAAGGAATTATGTGAGAACGGATTAAAAACCTTGGTACTTGAACGGGGCCCTATGGTACGGCACGTAGTAGATTACCCTACTATGAACGATGATCCTTGGGACTACCCACTAAAAGGAGAACTTTCCAAAGAAGACAAAGAAAAATACCATGTACAATCTAGAGTAGGTTGGGCCCCCAAAGAAGATGTTAAGCACTTTTTTGTGAACGACCTTGATCACCCTTACGTAGAGACCAAACGTTTTGATTGGATCAGAGGTTACCAAGTAGGTGGCCGATCCTTGACTTGGGGCAAACAAAGTTACCGCTGGAGCGATCTTGATTTTGAAGCGAATAAAAAAGAAGGTATTGGTGTTGACTGGCCTGTACGTTATAAGGATATTGCCCCTTGGTATGACAAAGTTGAAAAGTATATTGGGGTTAGCGGTGAAAATTTAGGACTTCCGCATTTACCTGATGGTATTTTTCAGCCTAAAATGGACTTAAACTGTGTTGAGGAAGATTTTAAAGCTTCCGTTGCTGAGAAATTTGAAGATGGCCGTTTGATAACCATAGGCCGCGCCGCGCATATTACCGATCCTGAAGCCGATTTTGAAGGCAGGGGAACTTGTCAAAATAGGAACAGATGCTGGAGAGGTTGCCCTTTTGGCGGATATTTTAGCAGCAACTCCTCTACACTACCTGCCGCAGAACGCACAGGAAACATGACGTTACGACCCAACTCCATCGTTTATGAAGTATTGTACGATGATGCAACGAAACAGGCTACAGGCGTTAAGATTATTGATGCCGAAACCAACGAAAAAATAGAGTTTAAAGCAAAAGTGATTTTCCTTTGCGCGTCCGCAATGGCATCTGTTGGTATTCTTTTACAATCTAAAAGCAAACGGTTTCCCAACGGCCTGGGTAATGACTCCGATGCGCTTGGTCGTGGTATTATGGACCATCATTATAAACTGGGAGCCTCTGCTAAAGTAGACGGACATTTAGACAAATATTATCAAGGCAGAAGGCCAAACGGTTTTTACATTCCTAGATTTGTTAACCTAGACGAAAAGACCAAACGCGAAGGATACTTGCGTGGTTTTGGCTATCAAGGTGGCGCCAGTAGGGAGGATTGGTCAGCTTCCATTGCAGAAATGAGTTATGGCAAAGAACTTAAGGAATCTATTTTAAAACCAGGTCACTGGCAAATTGGGGTTACCGGTTTTGGGGAGTTCTTACCCTATGATGATAACAGGGTAACCTTGAGCGAAACTGAAAAAGACAAGTGGGGCCTCCCTCAATTAGATTTTGATGTTGAGTTTAAAGAAAACGAATACAACATGCGTGAAGACATTAAAAAAGAGATTGTAAAAATGTTTGAAGCAGCTGGCTTTAAGGATGTTCAATCTTATGATGAAACCACCGGTCCCGGTTTAGGCATCCATGAGATGGGTGGTGCACGTATGGGGCACAGTGCTAAAACTTCTATTATCAATAAAAACAATCAAGTTCATACCGTGCCTAATGTATACGTTACGGATGGCGCTTTTATGTCATCATCTAGTTGTGTTAATCCTTCGTTGACCTATATGGCATTTACTGCAAGGGCGGCCAACCACGCCGCAGAACAATTTAAAGCCGGAAAATTTTCATAATGATGTATAACGACCGATAAATCAATCTGATATTCTAAAATATCACTAAAATTGTTTAGTCGTTCGTATCTTGTTGAACTATGTTTCTCACGTATAGCGTGAAGAATTAGCTAACCGCAATAACTATATGGAAAACGCTTCAGCCCGAAATTTATGGGGAGATTATTTGGATAAGCACCTAGAACATGCTTTTGTAGACGCTCCCAAAGTAGTTCACTTTTGTAATAACGAATTGGATGCCAACGAATGCGCCGCTTTGGTAAAAAAAGGCATCAAACGTGCCACATCTCCCAGTTTATTGGGATTACAGTATATGAAAGAACCTCTGCCAAAGATTGGTGATTTTATGATTGTTACGGACTGGGAAGGGGAAGCACAATGCATTGTTAGAACCACGGCCGTAAAACTAAGACCGTATTTTAGTATTGATGAAGCGTATGCCCGTTTAGAAGGCGAGGGCGATAAGAGCTTGGCCTACTGGAAAAAAGTGCATTGGGACTATTACACTAAGGAATTGGCCGCCTTTAACCGCAAGCCCAACGAAAGCATGATTATTGTCTGTCAAGAGTTCGAAAAAGTTTTTGATCGGTAAATTCCATTCTCTAAATTTACTTTTCCATAAAATAGGCCGCCATTAGGCCTATTCTCTATTATATTACTTGACACTGGTTTATTCTAAAGTTTGTTTACCTTGTACGACATCAATGTAAACAAACTCAACTATGCGCATCTCAACGCCAAAAAAGCCTCTTTTAGGCTTAACTCTTTCTTTATTTACTTTATTTCTGTGTATTTCCGTAAAAGGTCAAGCTCCAAAATGGGAGAATCCGGAATGGGAAAATCCTGAAATATTTCAAATTAATCGTGAAGCACCTACAGCTTCTTTTTATCGATACGAAACCACCCAAAATGCATTAAAAAATGACAGTTGGGAAAACTCTCCTTTCTATGCATCCTTAAATGGAGATTGGCTTTTTAATTATGCCGATAATGTAATGTCACGACCTCTGAATTTTCAAGACGCAGGTTTTGACACTTCCGCATGGAGCACCATTCCCGTACCGTCCAATTGGGAGCTTGAAGGACACGGAACCCCTATCTACACTAATATTGTATATCCATTCCCAAAGAATCCTCCTTTTATTCCTCATGATCAAAACCCCGTAGGAAGTTATAAGCGTGATTTTGACATTTCGGAGGACTGGAACGGGAAGAATATCTATTTACATTTTGGAGGCGTTAGTGGCGCTATGTACGTTTGGGTAAACGGACAAAAAGTGGGGTACAGCGAAGGCAGTAAAACCCCAGCCGAATTCAATGTTACCAAATACATACAGCCCGGAAAGAACACCTTGGCCGTACAAGTTTTACGCTGGTCCGATGCCAGCTATATGGAAGACCAAGACTTTTGGCGTCTGAGCGGTATTGACCGGGATGTTTATCTCTATACCACCAAAGCAACCACCATTAAAGACTACCGCGCTATTGCCGACTTGCAGAATAATTATAAGGACGGTCTTTTAAAAGTGAATCTTGAACTTGAAAATACAGCCAAAAAAGCCAAAGGCTATAAAGTTACCGTGCAACTTTTGGACGGCGACAAGGAACTTTATTCCGAAGAGAAAGATGTGGTTTTCAGTGGAAAGTCAGCCGAGGTAAACTTTGAAAAAAACCTGGAAAACATAAAAACCTGGAATGCCGAAAAACCGAACCTTTACACTTTGCTTTTCGCTCTTAAAAATAAAAAAGGAGAAGTGACCGAAGCTGTAAGTTCAAAAATAGGCTTCAGAAAAATTGAAATTAAGAACAATCAGTTCTTGGTCAACGGCCAACCTGTACTTATTAAAGGTGCCAACCTTCATGACCATGATGAAAACACGGGTCATGTTATCAGTAGGGCGGTAACCCTTAAAGATATGGAGGTAATGAAGCGCAACAACTTAAACGCCATACGTTGCAGTCATTATCCTAAAAATGAGTTCTTCTACCGCATGGCGGACAAATATGGTTTCTATGTGGTTGATGAAGTAAATATTGAGATTCACGGTATGGGCACCACCAACCAAGGTCTTGATAATGATGAGGAGGCCAAGAAAATTCACCCAGCTTATAGACCGGAGTGGAAAGCCATGCATTTAGACCGCACAAAGCGTATGTACGAACGTGATAAAAACTACACTTCTATTGTTACTTGGTCTTTAGGTAATGAAGCGGGTAACGGAGAAAATTTCTTCGCCACTTATGACTGGCTCAAAAATCAGGATTATACGCGCCCAGTACAATATGAAGGCGCCACTCAATACGCCAATACAGACATTCAGGCGCCCATGTACGCAACTATAGAGCAAACCATTGAATATGCTGAAAACAACCCAAAAAGACCCCTCATTCAATGTGAGTATGCACATGCCATGGGAAACAGTGTTGGCAACCTTCAGGATTATTGGGATGTTATTGAAAAGTATGATGTGTTACAAGGTGGTTTTATTTGGGATTGGGTAGATCAAGGCCTAAAAACCAAAAATGAAGACGGGGTAGAATTTTATGCCTTTGGAGGCGATTTTGGCGCATCGCATCTTCAAAACGATAATAATTTTTGTTTAAACGGATTGGTAAATCCTGATCGCTCCGCACACCCGGCCCTACACGAAGTAAAAAAGGTGTATCAATATATAAAGTTTAAATCCGAGAATCCTAAATCAGGTAAAATCACCATTACCAACAAGTATGATTTTACTAACCTTTCAGAATATAATTTTACATGGAAATTGTTCAAGGACGGCATTGAGGTACAGGCCGGAACCATTCCTGATATTGCCATAGCTCCTTACGGATCTAAAGAAGTTCAGATTACCCTACCGGAATTGACCGATGATAAAGCCGAATATTTCTTGAATGTTTATGCATCTACTAAAAATGCAGATGTCCTTATACCCCAAGATTATATGTTGGCCTATGAACAATTTCAACTTACCAATTACACCCCAAGCGTTTTTGAAATGGAAACCAGTGGACTTTCGGTTACCAATATAGACGGCACCGTAAAAATTAAAGGTGATGGATTTGAAGTGGGCTTTAATAGTACCGATGGTAGCTTGACCACACTCGACTACGGCCAAGGAAATTTAATCAAAAACGGACCGAGCGTAAACTTCTGGCGAGCACCAACCGATAATGACTATGGCTACAACATGCCAAAATTATTGCAGGTATGGAAAGAGGCTACGGTAACGCAAAACCTAACTAGCTTTCAACTGAATTCCAATGATGGAAAGAAAGTTATAGACGCCGTAAAATTGAGCAAGAATCCGTTTAAAATAAAAAACGATTTACAGCTTACGGCCACTTACAGTTTACCTTCCGTACAAGGTGAAGCCACGATTACCTATGCAATCAACAAAAAGGGAGAGATTCTAGTGCGTACGGACCTTTCAAATATTAAGGGCAGTTTGCCCATCGTGCCCCGTTTTGGCAACAACTTTATTATAGACCCAGCCTATGACAATGTAAGTTGGTACGGTAGAGGACCACATGAAAATTACCAAGACCGAAAAACTTCGGCACTGGTTGGTGTATATAATGCAAAGGTGAAGGACTTGTATTTTGAATACATACGCCCACAAGAAAACGGTTACCGAACCGACATCCGTACCGTATCATTTTTAAATGCGGAAGGCAAAGGAATTGAAGTTTCGGCATCAAAACTGTTTGGGTTTAGTGCCCACAACCAATATAATTCCGACTTTGACGAAGGCATGGAAAAGCAACAGCGTCACACCTATGATATTCCTCAAAGAGACCTCATCAACATCAATATTGATTATAGCCAAATGGGCGTTGGAGGCGACAACAGCTGGGGACTTTTACCGCATGAAGCATATCAAATTAAACCGGGCAATCTATCCTTTAGTTTTATGATACAACCGGTGAAATAAGAGTTAGTATGAACCAAATCGATTAACAATAAAAACCCCCGAAAGTAAAATACTTTCGGGGGTTTTGTTTTATAGGTACTTTAGAAAGACTAGTCCTCTAATTCTACCCAAGTATTTCCGTTTTTGTGAGATTCAACTGTTGCTTCAATGAAGTTCATACCACGAACACCATCGGTCATTGTTGGATACTCACCGCTGTCATATTGCTCTCCTCTAATAGCTTTTGCCACACCAAGGTAGATATTAGCCATAGAATCAAAAATACCTTCTGGGTGTCCTGGAGGAAGTTTTGTTCCACCTAAAGAAAGTTCGCTGTTATACGCATGACCTGGCTTGTAAATCTGAGTTGGTTTTGTATCACTCATTACATACAGATAATTAGGATTCTCCTGCTCCCATCTGAAAGCCCCTTTTTCGCCATAAATAGCAATTCCAAGACCATTTTCCTCACCTGTCGCTACCTGACTACTTCTAATAACACCTTTAACGTGATCACTCATTCTAATAAGCACAGTACCATCAACATCCATCTGGTTGTCTTCATACAAATAATTGAAATCGCTCAAAATAGACTTAATCTTAAGTCCGGTTGTGTATTCTACCATATTAAAGGCATGTACCCCAATATCTCCAATACAAGAACTGATTCCTGCCTTTTTAGGGTCTAAACGCCAAACAGATGAACGTTTTTCTTGATCATGAATAATTTCATTAATCCAACCTTGGTAATACACAGCATCTACTTTGTGAATTCTCCCTAGCTCTCCGTTCTTAATCATTTGGCGCATTTGGCGTACCATTGGATAACCGGTATATGTGTGAGTTAAAGCAAAAACAGTACCTGCCTTTTCATGTGCGGCTTGCAGTTTTTTAGCTTCTTCCAACGTGGTAGTCATTGGTTTTTCGCAAATAACATTAAAACCGTTTTCCAACAATTTTAAAGCCATTGGAAAGTGAAGAAAGTTAGGCGTAAGAATAGAACATACCTGAATACGCTCATCCTCCGGCAACTTCATTTCTTCTTCGATCAGCGTATCAAAATCTTTATAGATACGATCTGTTGGCACATCTATTTCTTTGGCGAAGGCCATATTCTGATCAAAATCCGGGTTAAAAACAGCCCCAACAATTTGATAGTTATCATTTATATGCGATGCTACACGATGTAGTACACCTATTAGAGAGTCTCCTCCTCCTCCTAAAATTCCGAGTCTGATTTTTTTTGGCATTTTGTAATCCTTTTAATTAGTAAAAAACCTTGTTAGGGTCTTTTTGTGTTCCTTATTTTTTAAGAGTTTGAATTTAATAAAATAACTATGATTTATAAGCTATTTTTTCATTTTTGAACAAAATGACGAACAGGAGTAACACGAGAAACGCAAAAGCTGATGGATACAACCAAATGGTACTCCAATCATGTTGCCCGCCTTCTAATACATAGGCATCGGTAATGGTACCTGCCACCCAAAACCCAATGAGCATTCCCACACCATAAGTAGCCAAAGTAATTAACCCTTGCGCTGCACTTTTATACTTTGCACCAGCTTTACTATCTGTATAGATTTGGCCCGAAACAAAGAAAAAATCATAGCATATACCGTGCAAAGCAATACCGGTCAACAACATAAAAACCAATTCTCCGGTATCTCCGTAAGCGAACATCAAATATCTTAAACCCCATGCCAGCATGGCCGCCACAATGGTCATTTTAAACCCGAACCGTTTAAAAAAGAGCGGCAAGAGCAGTAGAAATAGAATTTCCGAAATTTGTCCAATAGTCATTTTTCCGGCCGGGTTGGCCACTCCTATTTCCCCTAAAAACTGACCGGCATGTTGGTAATAAAAGGCCAATGGAATACAAATTAGCACCGAGGCCAGAAAGAAAATCAAGAAATTACGGTTCTTTAAAAGCGCCAATGCATCAAGGCCTAAAATATTGGCTAATTTTATTTTTTGCGATTTGTCTGCCGTGGGCGGAGTTTTGGGCAATGTAAAACTAAAGATTCCCAATATAGCCGATGAAACCGAAGCCATTAAAAAGGTATTTCTTAAAAAACCTTGGGTTATGCCTTCTTGGGAGTCCCAATTAAAAAAGCTTATCAGCAGTCCAGCAGTTATCCATCCAACGGTCCCAAAAACACGTACTAAAGAAAACTCTTTAGCTGGATCTTTCATTTGATTGAATGAAACCGAATTTACCAAAGCCAAAGTTGACATATACATAATCATATATGCCAGCAGAAACGGAAAAAATCCGGAAAAATCCGTGGCTTGATACATTACATACATGAGCGCCGCGCCTATTAAATGGAGGGCTCCCAAAATACGTTCGGCATTAAAATACCTATCGGCAATAAGACCAATAATAAAGGGCGCCAAAATTGCGCCCCATGATTGTGTTGAATATGCCAATGCTATTTCACTTCCTGTTGAACCTAAGGTATTTGGAAGATAAATTCCCAGAGTAACGAACCAGCCGCCCCAGATAAAGAATTCCAAAAACATCATTATAGAAAGCTGTGTCTTGATCTTTACCGTCATGGCTATTTGCACTAATGTTTATAGGTAATATAATTTGTTCTGAGCGGCTCCAGCCCATTCGCTTTAAAGTCCATGTCTATTAGAGCCCTGTAATGGGTAGACTCATTAATGATATGAAAAAGCATGTCCTGCATGGTATGAATCAGCAACTCACCCTTACTATCTTCATAGTCTATGCGCTTCTCAAAATCTTCGCTTTCAGAAGTAATATCAAAAGAGTTCCGCTGGTTTTCATAATGAATATCTCCCCATGTACTTACTTCGTGCAATTGACCAAATGTGTATTTAGGCACACGTTTGGCAATACGCTCATTATAAATATGGTGCATGTTCAGAATATCCGAAAACAGGGCAATGCTATTCTGTGGAACAACATTAAGTGCTGTACTGGCCTCTATTATTTTCTTGTTGCAATAGAAATTATAGTCGAATAGTTGATTGAAAAATACTTTCACGGCAACGGGTATCTATTAAAATTTAACTTACTTCTTTTGCTGCATTCAATAGCAATTCTCTAGTCGCTATGATACCCTCTTCCTCGCTCAATATGCTGCCCTCGTACTCAACACCAACAAAACCGGTATATCCATTGTCCTTTACCATTTGGAGCATTTTAACATAGTCTATGTCGGTTTCGTTTCCATCGGCATCAAAATCATGCGTTTTGGCACTGACCGCCTTGGCATACGGCATTAATTCTTTTACACCCTTGTATTTGTCATACATAACCTCACAATCGCGACTTCCTTGTTTGCGTGTAATACAGAAGTTTCCAAAATCAGGAAGTGTCCCGCAATTATCCATTGCCACGGCTTTCATAACCTCTGCATGCATGGCTCCGTTAGAAGACAGACCACCATGGTTCTCTACTAAAATATTAATGTTCTTTGTTTTGGCATAGGTAGACAGTTTGGTAAGGCCATCTATGGAGTTTTTCTTCCACTCCTCCGGCTCACTGCTGCCGTTAAGGTTTACCCGAATGGAATGGCAGCCCATTGCAGCTGCTGCATCTACCCATTTTTTATGTTTTTCTACGGTTTCGTTTCTTTCTTTTTCATCACTTACGGCAAGGTTTCCTTGACCATCAATCATGATCAAGACATTTTGCATTCCGTGTTTTTTAGCCTCTGCATTGGATTTTTCAACAAAGGCGGCCATAGCCTCATCTGAATAACCGGCATCCGCTAATTCAGGATTATATAATTGACTAACATATTCCAAACCTGAAAAACCCCAATTCTTTGCTTTTTCCGCAAAAGTATAAGGATCTACACCATCCTCTTTTATCATTCTATGAATAGACCATTGCGCCAAAGACAATTTAAAGAAAGGTTCTGCCATTGTCTCTTCCGTTTCAGGAGCTACATCACCAACTTTTTCACTTTTTTTAGTCTCTTTACAAGCGGCAACACCTAGAATTGAAAGTGCCAAACCGGCCTGAGAGCTATTCCTTATAAAGTTTCTTCTTTTCATTATGTAAGATTAGTTTATTGAATTTTAAGGATTTGAGGATAGATCACCTGCAAATGTGTCACCTTAACAAGATGTATAGCGAATAAATGTAGAAAATTAATTTAATATTTAATAAATTTATGGACTAAACAATTTTGTACATGAGCAAATTTTATTACAACGAAGAGCAAGAGTCTTACGACGCGATTGTGGTGGGTACAGGTATAAGTGGTGGCTGGGCAGCAAAAGAGCTGTGCGAGGCCGGACTAAAAACCTTGGTGCTGGAGCGCGGACGTATGGTGAAGCACATCGAAGACTATGAAACTGCGAACATGGACCCTTGGGATTTCCCTAACGGAGGAAAACCAACAAAAGAGGACATCGCAAAACAGGAAAAACAGAACCGAACTGGCTATACCACCAACGCCGCAAGTAAAATGTGGTTCGTAAACGATCTTAAACATCCGTATAACGAAATACAGCGTTTTGACTGGATGCGAGGTTATCACGTAGGTGGACGTTCATTACAATGGGGGCGCCAAAGTTACCGCTGGAGCGACATTGACTTTGAAGCAAATAAAAAAGAAGGTATTGCCGTAGATTGGCCGGTACGTTATAAAGATATTGCACCTTGGTATGCAAAAGTTGAGGATTACATTGGTGTTAGTGGCGAGGCGCTAAACCTTCCACAACTACCGGATAGTAACTTCCTACCACAAATGGAACTTAATTGTGTGGAAGAGCACTTTAAGGAAAAAGTAGGTGAGGAGTTTGATGGTCGTGCCGTAACCGTTGGTAGAGTTGCCCATATTACAGGAACTAAAAACTTTGATGGACGCACCAAATGTCAATACAGAAATAGATGTATTAGAGGGTGTCCTTTTGGAGGTTACTTTAGTAGCCTTTCTTCTACGTTACCTGCTGCCGAAGCAACAGGAAATATGACGCTACGCCCAGATTCAATTGTTCATGAGGTTATTTATGACCCAGAAACAAAAAGAGCAACTGGTGTAAAAGTTATAGATCGCGTTACCAAAGAGGCGTACGAATTTAAAGCAAAGGTTATTTTCCTTTGTGCTTCGTCCATAGCTTCTACATCAATTTTAATGCAATCAAAATCTGACCGTTTCCCTAACGGCATGGGTAATGACAGTGACCAATTGGGCCGTAATATTATGGACCACCACCTAGGTGTTGGTGCCTCAGGTAAATTTGATGGTTTTCAGGACAAATATTATAAAGGTAGAAGACCTAACGGAGTTTATATTCCAAGGTTTAGAAACTTAGGAGGAGACACCAATAGAAAAGACTACAAGCGCGGGTTTGGTTATCAAGGTGGCGCAAGTAGAGGCGATTGGGAAGAACTAGTTGCGGAACTATCCTATGGTAAAGACCTAAAAGATGCTATTTTAAAACCAGGCGGATGGACCATTGGTATTGGTGGTTTTGGAGAGGTACTTCCTTACGAAGATAACCGTATGACCCTTGATTACGATAAATTGGATGATTGGGGATTACCAACCGTAACTTTTGATGCCGGTTTTAAGGAAAACGAATTGAACATGCGTAAAGACATGATGCAGTCTGCTATTGAAATGCTTGAAAAAGCAGGAGTAAAAGACGTTAAAGGTCATGATCGCGAAACAGGCTTAGGTCTAGGTATTCATGAAATGGGTACAGCACGTATGGGTAGAGACCGTAGAACATCTGTATTGAACGGCAACAACCAAATACATGATGTACCAAACGTTTACGTAACAGATGGTTCGTTCATGACTTCTGCAAGTTGTGTAAACCCATCTTTAACTTATATGGCCTTTACAGCAAGAGCTGCTAACCACGCCGTAAACGAACTTAAAAAAGGAAATATATAATGGATAGGAGAAAAGCACTCAAGAATATGGGTATGGCACTGGGTTACACCGTGGCCACCCCAACTCTGCTCAGCATTGTTCAAAGTTGTAAAAACGAGACCGTACTTGAATGGACCCCAGACTTTTTCACAAAAGACCAAGGGGCGGTATTGACTAAATTAGTTGATATCATTCTTCCTAAAACAGATACGCCTTCCGCTTCGGAAACTCAAGTAAATATTTTCATTGATCGGTTTGCCGATCAGGTTATGGAAAAGGGCCAACAAGATTTTCTTAAAATGTCTATGGACCGATTTATTGAAAAGGCGTTGAAAGATTCCGGAAAAGAAAAAGGAGCAGACTTAACTGCCGAAGATTTAGAACCGGTTCTTGCCGAATCCTTAAAAGTCACCAAAGAGGATGAAGTACAGAACTTTGAATCTATAAAACAATACAACGAGGCTGTGGCCGAGGGTAAAGAAGCGCTACTTGATGACGGTATTGCTCGCTTTGCTTTTGCAAACAACCTTAGAGGAATGACTATTTGGGGTTACAAAACTTCTGAATATGTTGGTGAGAAGGTCCTGGCCTACTTACCTGTTCCCGGAGAATATATTGCTTGCGCGGACACGCAAGAGCTGACAGGCGGCAAAGCTTGGTCACTTTAATAAAGCAATAGAGCCTATTGAAGAGTCGCTGGTAAATTACTGTTTACTTGCGGCTCTTTTTTATTTTACGATTACTCATCCAACCTATATACACAATGAAAAGAAGAAACTTCATTCAAAAAACCGCCCTTACCGGTGGAGCCATTTCACTAGGAGGCAATTTTGCCTACTCCAGCCCAACTAACAATCTTGTTAAACCTCATAAGTTCAATCTTAAATATGCCCCACATTTGGGTATGTTCAAAGAATTAGCGGGCGAAGACCCTATTGATCAGATCAACTTTATGGCCGATCAAGGTTTTACCGCTTTTGAAGATAACGGTATGATGAAGCGAGATGTGGCCCTACAGACCAAAATGGGCGAAACCTTGGCCAAAAGAGGTATGACCATGGGTGTTTTTGTTATAGACAAAGGGGGCAACATGAAAAATACGCTAGCCGCCGGAAAACAAGAATATATTGATATTTTTTTAGATGGATGTAAAAGAGCCGTGGAAACTGCAAAACGTGTCAATGCCAAATGGATGACCGTTGTACCCGGTGGATTTGAAAGAAAACTACCTATTGGTGTACAAGATGGCAATGTAATTGAAGCTTTGAAAAGAGGTGCCGAGATTTTAGAACCTCATGGGCTTACGATGGTTCTGGAACCCCTATCCGATTCACCTGACCTGTACTTACAGAACTCGGACCAAACCTATATGATTTGTAAAGGAGTTGATAGTCCGGCCTGTAAAATATTGTTCGACATCTACCATATGCAAAAAACCGAAGGGCACCTTATCCATAATATGGACCTTACTTGGGATGAAATAGCCTATATTCAAATTGGTGACAATCCGGGCCGTAAAGAGCCCACTACAGGGGAAATCAATTATAAAAATGTATTTAAATGGATACACGAAAAAGGATTTAAAGGAGTACTTGGTATGGAACATGGCAACTCCAAAGACGGAAAAGCAGGAGAGCAAGCCGTTATTGATGCCTATATTCAAGAGGATTCATTCCTATAAAACATAAAGTCTTTATTTGATAGGTCCTACTTCTTTTAAAAGTAGGACTTATTTTTTACTTCAAATCCAACCTTCAAAAGTAAAAAAGGGGTGTTTCATCGGCATATTGATGCAAATAGCGCATTTTAACGAGTTTTTTAACCTTTTTCGACGTTCTACATACTAAAGAGGTAAGATACCTTCTAGTGAAGGCGTTAGTTTTATATGACCTCATACATATACCTACTTATCGCCTACGCATCGCTAATGCTTTTATCTAAACTTGCGTTTCATTATTTTAAACGAAAGCAAGTAAATAATTAGATTGAAGGCAAAGCTTTGAATATCGCATCAATGGAATTTCTTAACTCCATGATGATGCTATCTTGCGCACAAAAACAGAAAGATTACTTTACAAGTGCGATTTTATCTTAAAACTCTCCCAATTTTTTAAGTTTTCGTCACTTTTATGTAATCTTTTCATCCATTTTACTACGTATATAGTATACAACGTTTTATTGGGGCACAATGGACAAATATATTATCATACTCATCGTTTATATTGCTGCATACATCTTTTCTGTAGTAGCAAGACCGTACTTGGAGAAATAGCCATTTCCCATGTATATAGCATTACCTCTCAGGTAGTGCCTTTTTGTGCCATACTTTCTCAAAATTTTCCTTTAACCTATTGTGACTAAGCCGTTACTGTTTAGGGCCAACTTTGCTCTATTATAGAAAAGCATACATCCTTAATGGGTTATTAAAATCCATCCGAAATACGTATAAAAAAACCCTGACCAAACGGACAGGGTTTTATAAGTATAAAAACTTCTTTGATTAAGAACCGCACATTAAGCAATCATCATCTGCTTGACCTTCTTTGGCCCGGGCAATCATTTCTTTCATTTCTTCAGGAGTCATTGGTTGAATATCCAACTCTGCCTGTGCCTGTGGCGCACTAGAAGTAGTGTTTACTTCCATTGCAACAGCTGCCTCTACTGGCGGTGTAGTTGCGGCCGCTTCTGCTTCTGCAGCAACACTTACCGGAGCAGCGTTCTTCTTGCTATTATCCAATGTAAATTTAATAGCATCTACAGCAGCTTTAGTACGCAAGTAATACATACCTGTTTTTAAGCCACTTTTCCATGCATAAAAGTGCATTGAGGTCAATTTAGAATAGTTTGCGTTTTCCATGAACAAGTTCAAAGACTGACTTTGATCAATGAAATATCCTCTTTGGCGGCTCATGTCTATAATATCTTTCATACTAAGCTCCCAAACCGTTTTGTACAAGTCACGTATGTCCTTTGGTATGGTTTCTATATGTTGGATAGAACCGTTTGCACGCATTAACTCTTGCTTCATGTTCTCGTTCCAAAGACCTAGGTTTACCAAATCTTCTAATAGATGCTTGTTCACCACAATAAACTCACCAGAAAGCACCCTTCTCGTGTAAATATTAGAAGTATAAGGCTCAAAACACTCATTGTTACCCAAAATCTGAGACGTTGAAGCTGTTGGCATAGGCGCTACTAAAAGTGAGTTACGAACTCCGTTTTTCTTAACCTCCTTACGCAGTTTGTTCCAATCCCATCTTCCTGATAGTTCTTCGTCCTTAATACCCCAAAGGTTGAACTGAAAATCTCCCTGAGAAATAGGCGAACCTTCAAAAGTAGAATATGCTCCTTCTTCTTTTGCCATTTCCATAGAAGCGGTAACAGCAGCAAAATATAAGGTTTCAAAAATCTCTTGGTTCAATTTCTTGGCACCGTCACTTGTAAAAGGCAAACGCAACAGAATAAAAGCATCTGCAAGCCCCTGTACTCCTAGCCCAATTGGTCTGTGACGCATATTGGAGTTTTCCGCTTCTTTTACCGGATAGTAATTTCTATCTATAACACGGTTTAAGTTTCTGGTTACCCTTTTGGTTACCTTGAACAGTTCTTTATGATCAAAGGCCCCATTCTTAATGAACATTGGCAAAGCAATGGATGCCAAGTTACATACCGCTACCTCATCCGGAGAGGTATATTCCATAATCTCGGTACACAAGTTAGAAGAACGTATAGTACCTAAGTTTTTCTGGTTGCTCTTACGGTTAGCCGCATCTTTGTACAACATGTAAGGTGTACCGGTCTCTATTTGAGACTCCAATATTTTTTCCCAAAGTTCACGAGCCTTAACGGTTTTTCTTCCTTTTCCTTCCGCTTCGTATTTGGTATATAATGCTTCAAACTCTTCACTGTGGTGTGTGAACAATCCTGGGCATTCATTAGGACACATTAACGTCCAATCTTCGTTAGCCTCAACCCTTTTCATGAATAAATCTGAAATCCACATGGCATAAAAAAGATCACGTGCACGCATTTCTTCTTTACCATGGTTCTTTTTCAAATCTAAGAATGCGTAAATATCTGCATGCCATGGCTCCATGTAAATAGCAAAGCTTCCTTTACGCTTTCCACCACCTTGATCTACGTAACGTGCCGTATCATTAAACACCTGTAGCATAGGAACTATACCGTTAGACGTACCATTTGTTCCTGCAATATAAGAGCCTGTTGCACGTACATTATGTATAGATAGACCAATACCACCCGCAGACTGAGAAATCTTAGCCGTTTGCTTTAACGTATCATAAATACCATCTATACTATCATCTTTCATTGCCAATAAGAAGCAAGAAGACATCTGTGGTTTTGGTGTTCCTGAGTTAAAAAGTGTAGGTGTAGCGTGGGTGAAATATTTTTTGGACATGAGCTCATACGTCTCAATGGCCGCATCCAGATCATTTAGGTGAATACCTACGGAAACACGCATAAGCATGTGTTGAGGACGCTCTGCAATCTTACCGTTCAATTTTAAAAGATACGAACGCTCAAGTGTTTTAAAACCGAAGTAGTCATATCCAAAATCTCTGTTATAGATAATCGTGGAGTCCAACCTTTCTGAATTTTCCGAAATTACCTTATAGACCTCATCGGATAAAAGTGGCGCCTCTTTGTTCGTACGTGGGTTTACATACTCATAAAGGTCCTTCATTGTTTCTGAGAACGACTTTTTAGTATTCTTGTGCAAGTTTGAGACCGAAATACGGGCCGCTAACTTTGCATAATCCGGGTGGGTCGTAGTCATAGTGGCCGCAATCTCCGCCGCTAAATTATCTAGCTCAGATGTGGTTACACCGTCATACAATCCTTCTATAACGCGCATAGCAACCTTTAAAGGGTCTACAAGCCCGTTTAGGCCATAACATAATTTTCTTACTCGGGCCGTGATCTTATCGAACATGACCACTTCTTTTCTGCCGTCTCTTTTAACTACAAACATGTGAATACTTTTTTAGTGGGGTGTGATACGTTGGTTTGTTTATGCTGAATTGTTAAAAAAATTAACAATTTTAAAATTGGGAACAAAAACCCTTTCTGAGAAAGGGTCCTCTATTTTATATATTATCTAAAAATCTGCGTCGAAGCTTATCTTCTGTGCGTCCTCATCATTATCCTTGTTCAAAACGCCCGCTTTTTGGTATTCAGAAACACGTTTTTCAAAGAAGTTGGTCTTTCCTTGTAGGGAAATCATATCCATAAAATCAAACGGATTGGTTGCGTTGTACACTTTATCGCACTCCAGCTCAACAAGAAGCCTATCCGTTACAAATTCTAGGTATTGTGTCATTAATTTTGAGTTCATCCCGATTAAACTTGCCGGAAGCGACTCTGTAATGAACTCACGTTCAATATCCAATGCATTGGTCAAAATCTCGGTAATACGTTCTTTTGGAACTTTATTGATCAAGTGTTTGTTATGAAGGTGTACCGCATAATCACAGTGCATACCTTCATCTCTTGAAATCAACTCATTGGAAAAAGTAAGCCCAGGCATTAAACCTCTTTTCTTTAACCAGAAAATAGAGCAGAATGCACCGGAGAAGAATATACCTTCAACAGCTGCAAAGGCTATCAACCTTTCTGCAAAACTTGGAGACTCGATCCAATTCAATGCCCAATCTGCCTTTTTCTTAATGGCAGGAAAGTTTTCTATTGCTCTAAAAAGAAGGTTCTTTTCCTTTTCATCCTTTACGTAAGTATCAATCAAAAGCGAATAGGTCTCCGAGTGTATATTTTCCATCATAATCTGGAACCCGTAGAAAAACTTAGCTTCGGCATATTGCACTTCACTAACAAAGTTCTCTGCCAAATTCTCGTTTACGATACCGTCCGAAGCTGCAAAAAAGGCAAGTATATGCTTTACGAAGTAACGCTCGTCATCACTCAACTTATTATTCCAGTCATTTAAATCTTCACCAAGGTCTATTTCCTCAGCCGTCCAAAAACAGGCTTCGCATTTCTTGTACCATTCCCATAAATCATGATGTTTAATAGGAAAGATTACAAAGCGGTCGTTGTTTTCTTCCAAAATAGGCTCTAAAGCTGCGGACATATCAAATTATTTTTAAAAAATTCGTGTATTGGGAAGAAAATTCTCCCCTTGTGATGGGATAACAAAGATGGCAAAAAAGCACCAAAATATGCGTGCTGTTCGATCATTTCGGGCACAAAGTTTTTAACACAAATTGTTGAAATGTATGCTCGCATTGTATATACACTGACGTTAACGGGGATCGACAGTTAACGTAAATTTTACATGAAAGTTGAATACAAAAAATTAAACCAAAAAGTATGTTTTTAATATACTTTTTGGTTTAAAATTGTAATCTACGAAAGGGCCATTATTTACCAATTCTAGCTTCCAGTCTACGTAATCTTTCTTCCAAATTGGATATTTTTTCTGATTGTTCTTGAATTACAGCTTGTTGTTCCTGAATTGCTCGTAACGCCACAACACTAAAACCCGAGTAATTAACTCCGAGCATACCATCATCGTCACTTTTACTGACTAGCTCAGGAAATAATGGCTGCACATCTTGAGCTACAAGCCCTAAAGTTTTTGTTTTTGTTGTATCTGCCTTGTAGACATACGTTGATGGCTTAAGAAGAGAAACTTTATCTAACACGCCTGGCAAAGGCTTAATATCAGTTTTAAGTCGTCTATCGGAACCTACAGTATAAGCCCCTGTACTGGCATTTATAAGAGCTTTTAGTGTGCCCCCATAATGAAACCTTAAGCCATAACCATGGGTAATGTGCCAATCTAGATTTAAAGTACCATCTCGAAAACTAAGGCCAGAACCCACAGATTGACTAGCTTGATTGATAGTTAATCTTGCAGAAGGACTACTGGTATTAACACCTACCCTACCATCTCCTGTAATTGTCATTCTATCCGCAGCTCCACTAGCATTACGAAAATAAAAATTAAGCTTTGCAACACTAGCATTGGCAGAGGGCAAACCCGCTACGTGCCAAAAAGAATCACTTACTGCATCATTGGTGAGTTCCAACCTGGCATAATCATTCCCTTCTTCCTCTAATTTTAACAAGGGTTTGATTACGGACGAGTTATTTCGAATATGTGCCCATGAAGAGACATCTGCAATATCACCAAATTGAAATTCCCCTCCTTTATGCATTCTAAAATGTGCCAACCAACTATTGGAACCACTTTCTTTAAACCTATACTGTAAAGTTGCGCCCAAATTACGTGTACCTAATTGCCATTGATTTCCATTTTCCTTAAAACCCATTATTAAATCCCCCAAATTAGTCTGAATAAAGAGATCTCCTCCAACATGCATTTTCTTTTCAGGATTACTAACACCAACACCTACATTTCCACTAGATCTATATATATTACCTTCATCTTCTTCCCAAAGAGAACTTCCTCCGGCACCCGTCCCAATCATCAAATTTCCATCAGCATCGGCCATAACGTTGCGTTCTCCTGTTCCAGCCAAATCACCTGAGCGAATTCCCTTTACAACATCTAACGTTCCATCATCAAGCAATCGAGTATGTACACTTCCACCCGTCAAATCTGTAGAAGAATACATTAATTCCATTCTTCCTTCTCCTGCCGTAAATGCCCAATCAGTATTTGCAGCTCCAGTCCGCATCCATTGTAAACTAACACTTCCGGCATCTGTAGATGTCATTCTATTGCGTAAAGTTCCTATACCTGATACTTCAAAATTTGCATCTGGTGAATCTGTACCAACACCCACCTTACCACTATTAAAATAAATATCACCTGCATTATCTGTCCATAAAGAGCTTCCTCCTCCTCCAACTTCATCAGTACCGGCCACCCACATGCTTGTACCCGCATCCCATTTAGCTACTTGACCATCTGCCGTACCCTCAAGTCCGCTTATATTCGTGCCATCACCTAAAAGCAATCCGCTTTCCCCTGTAACATCCACATAATCACTTAAATCAACCGAACCCGTACCATCTTCAATGCTTAACACATCTCCAGTCATTATAAGTCCTTGATCATCCGTATCCACTAACCCACCAGCTGCCAATTCTTCTATTGCCGCTTGGGTATCAGCAGCTGCAAGTCCCGTTCCCGTATTGTCAAAAGGAACTTCGGAGGCGTTCTGGTCATCCGTTCCTCCCGGTGGAATAATCGTAGAAAGATCAACACCCGTTCCATCTTCTATCTGTAGCATGGTTCCTGAAAGTGATAAATTCTGATCATCTGTATCTACCAACCCACCCGCAGCTAATTCCTCAATTGCCGCTTGGGTATCGGCAGCTGCAAGTCCCGTTCCCGTATTATCAAAAGGAACTTCGGAGGCGTTCTGGTCATCTGTTCCTCCCGGTGGGATAATAGCCGATAGATCGATAGTTGACCCATCCGTTATACTTAAGTTAGTGCCGGAAATATTAATATCTTGGATTTCATTGGTCGGGTCCGCATCTGCATCCGCACCTCCTGTGCCAGAAGCGACCAATTCATCCAAAGCCTCCTGAACATTACCTGCAGTAAGTCCTGAGCCCGCATTGTCATACGGCACTTCGGAAGCAATTTGAGCGTCTCCGCCTCCACCACCACTAAACAATCTATTATCCACATAAGTCTTTACCGCTCTTTGCGTGGGTAGAATACCGTTACTGTTTTCGGCCAGGCCGCCATCGTCCGATATTTTGTTGACTTGATTGCCTGAGCTTAAATTAAAGCCTCCTAAAATTCTTAAGTCGCTTTTTATTTTTACTTCTCCTACATTCTTGTTTTCAATATCATTGCCATTTGTCTCCCACTGTTGGCTCCCCGAAGCCATGGCGTAAGGAACCGCCATCAACTCCGTTGTACCCACCTCAGCACCGTTAAAAGAAACGACAACAAACGTAGCTTGACCCCAAGGCAAATTGGAGTAACTGCCACTATTACTGTTTCCACTGCCTATTTGCAAGTTAAAAACACCATTGGCATCGGTGGTTATAGCATGAGTTTCTTCATATTGCGTAGCTGCATCCGCACTGCCAAATTTTAAAGCAATACCAATATCTATGGTCTCTTGCTCCATTAATTCATTATCCGAATTACGGGCAACACCCTGGTAATTGATGTAGTTTTTCTGCTGTGCCTGCGCCACAAAAGTCCCGGAGAACATAAAGGCCAAGATTATAAGTATTGATGTGTAATTTTTTTTCATGGTTCTATTCTTTGATCAGTTTAAATGCTTTACTATCCGTATTTCCTTCTATGTAGAGTTTTAAAACATATACTCCCTTGGCCATATAGGCCATGTCTATTTTGTATTCAGACTTAGACGTTTCTACTTTTTGGTTTAAAACGCGCTGCCCGTTTACACTGAACAACTCTATACCATACACTTTGTTTTGACTGGTAAAAACGGTCACTTCTTCTATAACCGGGTTGGGATAAACCAAAATGTTGGAAGGATCTTCCCCTGGGCTTAGTGGTATGACCAAAATTCCTTTTCCTGCCCAAAAACCTTGATCTACAGAATTATTTTCTCCTACCAAACCCACAATTGGCTCTCCAATAGTGAAACTTACCGAGACCTCTGCACTTGCCATAGTACCACCAACGTTACTAACAACACTGCGTTCTATTGATTGGGCAAATGAAAATGTAGTACTTGCTGATAGAAAAAAGAGGAGTAGTTTTGCTTTCATATGTGTTCATTTTAAGATTAATGTTTTTTTAATGTTGAAGGTTAACAGGGCAGCTTCAACATTTTAATAATTGTCCTAAAGAGCTAGCTTCTTTTCTTTTTATAGACGAACACTTCCAAGCGATCAAAGTCTATTTTCATACTCTTTGAGAAACCGCTCAAAAATTTATGGGCAGCAAATAAAACAATCAAGAGTGCTTCTATGGAAATAAGCACCACTGGGTCTATCTTTTTGACCAAAACAAGCAAAGACTCTGCAAACAATAGTGAGGTATTAAATAACAGGGCTACAATTAAAATGATGGTGGTTTTCATACGTACAGATTTAAAATGTTCCAGAATTGGGTACTACCCGCTTTATAAAAAAGTTCTTGTGAGTACCTAGGTTTTGGGAGGAATGGTTTCTGATGGTTGCCATGGCATATTCTGCTAACAACAACCAGAAGAAACTGGTACAACTGCTCCGTTGAATGAGCAATACCGTTATGTATTGGAGATGAATCAGTTTCATTTTCTTTCTCTATTTGCTTGAATGGTCTACACCATTAAAGATGAATAGGGGGAAACTGATTTGGGAAGGTTAGGAAGAAGCTTTCATCCGATTTAAAAACTCAAATAAATTGCCAGCCCCTTGAAACCACTGACAAGATACTGGCAACTTTAATTTTCAAAAATTAAAAATGTACAATTTGATGGTTCTAATGTGTAATCTGCAAGAATATTGTAATTCTTTGTGAAGAGTGTTGCTAAACACCTTGGTCATTCAGTGGAATCAGGGACTTTGAACGGTCCTGATCTCATAGGACCATTTCCCCGCTCTTTTATATCCCTTGGAGATATTAGGAGACTTTACTACCCCATAAATACCTGCTGTTAACGCTGCGGCCCCAATAAATACGGAAGGCACAGTACCAACGGCCAATCCAACTAAAAACATGATACTGCCAATATGCAGAAAATTAACATGAATCATAATTGTATGAAACAAGGCATGACGTCTAATGATATCTATTTCTTGTAAGCTAACAATTATATCATCTACAATAATACTATTTTGATTGAGCACAGTAAACCTCCCTGCAAATTTTTCACCTGTTTTGGTAATTACTTTGATCCTTCTGCTTTCCTCAATGGTTATTTCTTTACCAGAAACCGAATTGACAATGGCCAACTGCTTTTCCTGACTAAGACTTTCTAGACAGAAAAAAAGACAGCATACCAACGGAACAAACACTCTCATAAGTTTCTATTTTAAACTTGTTATTTGCTAGAACAGCAAACCTAACTATTGTTGAATGCCCGCGAACCAAACCTCATACTTCTTCCCCAAGATAGGGGCCGGAGCCTCTTTTCCGTTTAGGGCATTCATAAATGCCATGACCCACATGTACAATAAGACAAAAATACCCAAAAAGTTTATGACCCAACCTAAAATAGGTATCATGCCAATAACGCCCAAGGCCAAACCGGTAACACACAAACCCAATGATTGCCTAATATGATAGCTTGCAAATTCTTGTTTTTTCTCATTGTTCATTACAAATGCAACTATTAGGCCTATTAAGGTTACATAAGCCAGAATTGCCATTGTCTTATCATTTTCACTTGTAGCCGTAGCAGTTTGTGCCTTATTTAATTCAGTATCCGTATTTTCCATAATTATATATATTTAATTGGTTTTATTCCGCCATTTTGGTCAATTGTTCTAGTTTGAGTTCGTTTACTATATCCCAAGTTTCTTCGGGTGGTATATCATATGCATTTATCGTTACCAAAAAGCGCTCTGCATAGGCAAACATTAGTTGGGTATCGTTAGACTTCTTCTTGTAGGTCTGTTGTGCCTTTATCCCATTAACTTCAACCGTTTGTTGGTGTTTATATTCATCTTCCGTTTCCATTTCAAAATTACCCAGTAGTCCGTAACTCGTTGCCATCATACTTCCGGTAGGGCCCGCCCCATCTATTATCATAACATTAAACTTCTTCTTGCTATCTATCTTTTTGTAGGTGCCTTCCACAGAGTTAACCTTATACATTCCCGCTTGGCCCACTTTAAAACCTGTTCTGTCCAAGACCTCTAAACTCTTGGGCAACCACCCCTTTAGTTGTTCATTGGTTAAGGGAACGGCATCTTTCAGTTTTTCAATTCTTCCTTCTACTTTTCTGGCTTCCTTTACAAAGGTGGATGCATTAGATACCCCTTCCTTAGCCTTGGATAACTTTTCCTTGACCTCGCCAACACAAGAGCCCAAAAGCAGCAAGAGTATAACCAATCCTATATTCTTTAATTTCATCATCTTCACTTTATAGGTTGTCACAACTTTCCCTATCTATTTCTGCTTTTGCCTCCTTGATTTCTTGGTCAATTTCAGCTCTGCTGGCCGTAGGTATACAATCATAAATGTCATCTAGAGCATCTAGATAGGCCTTGGCCGCGCTATTATAGTCTGCACAATTCTCTGCGGTGGGGTTTTCCGAATAAGCAGAAGTCGCATCTGACCATGCTTGTAGTTCATCTGCATAACCCTGGGCCCAATTTCCTCCAAAGCAGTTTCCTACAGGGTTTAAAGGGTTGTCCTTGTCACAACCGTACGTTAAAATAATTGCCGCACCACAAACGGCTAAAAGAACTTGTTTTTTTAAATTTTTCATAATCATTGTTTTCACTGGTTCATTAACTATTTTTTGTAGTGTTCTAGTGGAAAAACATCCTTATACCGAACCTCCTACATCCATTAGTGTCCTAATCTTTAAAAGGTAAACATCAAAATCAAAAAAAGTCCGACAACCTTACAGTTATCGGACCTTTAGACGTATTCCAATTATGTTTATCTCTTAAAGCTTAAGACTTATTGATTACAGACATCACCCTCGGCTCCATTATCGGCGTATTCGTTTTCAGACTCCATAAAGTTTGCATTGGCCTTAACGTTTATTCCGCATCCACCACTCTTGGTTATATGAGAGTTTTCAACTGTTAACTGGCCTGCTTTAACATATATAGCCGCCTTAGCATTACAGCAGTATACATAAGTTGAACCAGCATTTTTGACCTCGGCATAACGAACTACATTAGACGCACTATTGGTTTCTACATGAATTCCGCGCCAGAAGCCGTTTATATCTTCAGAACCTCGAAAGATTATTGGTTTCGTTTCTGTTCCAATAGCATTGAACCCACCATTGTCATACACACCCAAACCAGCATTTTCCTCAAATACAATCTCTACACCTGCTTCAAAATTTAAGCGATTTTTAATATCCAAAACATCATTATTGCCTATTCTATACGGTACATCGGTTGCTTTTATAGTTACTTCTTCTTCCAGTGTTGAATCTGTAATCAAAATATAATCCTCTTCATTACCTTGGTAAGATGATAAAGTACCGTCTATTGCGTCCAGCCCTCCCATCGGTAGCTTTAATGGTGCCAGTTCATGAGTGGTTATAGTATTGCTAGCATATCCGCTAAACTCAAAATCATCTCTTACCACGATACCGTATGATTTTCCATTACTGATTGTGGTATTGGTAATTGCAGATTTTCCGTCTTTAAGATATATAGAAGCAGCATCATTACAGCAATATACATAGCTCCCTCCTGCATCCGATAATTCTAAAAAATTTAAGGAATTAGCTTGTTTGTTTGATTCTATGTGGATGCCCCTCCAATATCCTTTGGTGGCTTCTTCTCCTTTCATTACTACAGGTTCTGTAGCGGTACCATTTACTGTAATGGACCCATTATCGTAAACACCAATACCAGCATTTTCCTTGAATTTAATTACCACACCTGCCTCAATAACCAGCGGTGCTATAATGTCCACAACACATTCTACCAAATAATCTACTTCTGCAGGACCGTTCTTTAAAACGGTTTCCTCACTTATATTACAATCCAAAATTTGTGTTTCTTTGCTCTCTTGCTCCGATATTGGAATATATTGGCCTTCGCGAACCCATTTTTGAATATTTCCGGCTCCACTAGACCCAACAGAAATCCTAAGAGTATCATCTTCCTTAAGCTCCATAAAAGCATCATAGTAGTTATAGTCACTTCCCAACTCCCCGTATTTATAATTTTCCACATCTACAGCTCCAATATCACTCCATTTTACATCCCCCTTACTAAAAGATGAACCCGCTTTATCGGTAATTGTTCCTTGGGCATTTTCCACTTTCACAATCATTCCGTCATTAGGGATGTTATTACTGGAAATCCTAATCCAAGAACCTGCTAAATTATCTAGTGTAAGTTGTTCTTCGGACTGTTCTTCTTGTTCTTGCTGTTCATCAACTGATTCAGGATCGTTGATACTGTCATTTACCCCCTCTTTGGTACATGACACAATCATCAGGGCAATAAGCGCCATATACCATACATTTTTAGTTTTCATAATCTTATATTTTATTGATTCCACGGGTGTTTGTACCCTAAATATCAAAAGGTCAACATACCCATTAAAAAAATTCTATATTTAGATGATGTTTACCTTTTAACCAATTGAGCACCAATGAAAGACCAGCATATTATTTCCCAAATGAAACAGCGGGATAGAAATGCACTTAAAGAAGTTTATAAAGGGTATAAAATTGAATTTTTCAAGTTTGCTTCCCGATATACTTCCGACACTAATGTACTAGAGGACATTTTCCAAGATGCTATTATCGTACTCTATGAAAATGCTCTGGCAGGAAAATTAGACGAATTAAAAAGTAGCTTAAAAACCTACCTTTTCAGCACAGGAAAGTTTATGATTTTTAAAAAGTTCAGAGACACCAAGGAAATAGCCACTGATGAAACCTATATTTTTGACCAAAACGAAATAGCTGTCATCAATGACGTATACGAAGACCAAGGCCCCAATGAATACCAACAAAAATTAGTAGAAAATTTTAAGAAGCTTGGAGATAAATGCCGCGAAATTCTTGAGCTTTTCTACCTAAATGGATTAAAACTAGACGAAATAATGAGCGTGCAAGGCTATGAAAACAAAAATGTAGTAAAAAGCCAAAAATCTAGATGCCTCAAATCATTAAAAGAGCTTACTCATGCAAAGAATGGATAATGAAGAATTGATCAATGGTTATTTTGAAGGTTCTCTTTCAGAAGAGCAAAAGAGAGAATTTGACCATTTATTTGAAACAAATACCGATTTTAAAACCGATTTTGAGTTTCAGGAAGAGCTAAAACGCGCCCTGGTAAAATCCGAAAGAAAACAACTTAAGGAAATTTTATCGAATACCAACACGCCACATGAAAAAGAAAAATCTCAAGTAATACGCTTACGCCCTTGGTTTATTGCCGCCTCCGTGGCTCTACTTGCCGGCATCAGCTCTTGGTTGATTTTCTTTAACCGACCGGACATTGATTCTCAACAATTGTATGCCAGCAATTTTGCCCCCTATGAAAATGTAGTACATCCTATTGAACGCGGCGAACAATTGGAAGACCTTAAAACGCGGGCTTTTATTGCATATGAAAATGCGGAATACACAAAAGCTATAGAGCTGTTCCAAACTTTAAACAAGAAAAATAATGATAGGTATATTATTTTTTACGAAGCTATTGCCCTTATGCAATTGAATAAACATGATGAAGCGGTTCCCTTATTTGAAGATTACATTGAAACCAACGGAGAGCTTAAAGAAAGGGCCATTTGGTACCTAGCACTAGCCTACTTAAAACTAGATGAAATTGAAGAATGTAAAGAACAGTTAAGTCTTTTGACCCATAAAGAGGGATTCAAAACCAAGGCCGCAAAAAATCTATTGGCCGAGCTGAACTAATTAAAACTTCTTTTCCTTTTATATCTAAAAACAACGTAAAAAACACTCAATACTAAAAACAAACTCCCCAAATACCACCAGTAATTGGTAGTCGTAATTGGGGAAACATCTCCAGAAACCACAAAAGCCGACCAGTAATAGGGGTGCTGCAACAGGCTATCATCCGTAGTTTCCAGATATTTCAGTTTTGCATCACGCAATGCTTTTGCTTTTGACTTACCCTTACTAAGCCCTTCGTAAAAGAACTCCATTAATTTCACGCTGCTTTTATCGTTAATCTTCCACAATGTGTTCACTAAAGATTTGGCCCCGGCATAGTAAAAGCCTTTTGACAAACTCAACATACCCTGCCCTTTTTGAAGTTTTCCTATACCTGTTTGGCAAGCACTCAAAGTCACTAAATCAGCATCCAAGGAAATATTATAAAGGTCTTTTATATAGAGCACACTGTTCTCACTACTATCCTGTTGTTGACTAAAAGCGAGATAAGAATAATCCGGATACGCGTCGTTGGCAGAAGCATGTGTAGCCAAATGGATTATATTAGAATTAGAAGAGTTAGCCGTAAAACTTGCAAGGGTAGCATTTTGGCCCAAGACCTTTTGCGTATTAAAATAAGAGCTTATTCCGTTAACCTCATCATCGTTATAGAGCAACTTTCCAAACTGCCTGCTATCCTGGACCGTTTCTTCATCATCAAAATTTGGCGCATAGGCCAAAATGTGGTTCTCTTTAGATTTCGCCTTCTTTATGAGTTCCAAAAGAGAGGTAATTGAATTGCCGTAACTAATACTTTTTGTTTCCAAAAGGTAGGAACCGTTCTCACGTAAGAGGTCAAAAGGCATATAATTCAATTCTCCGTCTGGAACGATAACAAGATTTTGAGAATCAATATCTTTGAGCGGCTGCTTCAAGACTTTTTCAAAGAGACGGTTACCTAAAACATTTACTTCTTCTATCCCGTTTTTTAAAGATGGTTTTGAGAGTGCCCTATAAAAATCACTAATATTCTTTTTATCGTCTTCGGAAAATGGCAATTTTAAAAAATGTTGCTTTTCATTGTTCAATACAATGGCATACAGGTGATGGTTCGTAAGGGTAAAAGAAACTATGGCACCCCCATCTTTAAACAGCGTATTGCGTATAGTGGCAAAATCTAAGGTTTTACTACCATACTTTAAATCATGATACCTTGGGTACATCTGTTTTAATGTATCCAATAGACCGTAATACGCTTGCTTTAGACTTACAAGTTGGGGCTCCAACTTGCTCGCGTCTTCAGGACCATCAAAAATTTCTTTCTCAAAATGAGTTATTTCCGCTCTTAGGCGTGCTTCTTTTTCCAATACTTGTTGAGGCACATTTCCATATCTAGTAGCCTGAGCATCCCTGAGGGCTTCGAGCAGAACAAAATCTTTATTCTTTTCTGCAATGTTCAACGCCAATTCTACCGTGTTTGCAGATCTGTTCTTTTCATAATTGTCATATACCACATCTAGCATCCGGTGAAAGATAGGATACACTTCCTCGGCCAAATATTGCTTGTCCAATTTACTGTCAAACTCCAGTTTCAATTCATCAAAAGTGGCCAATATGTCTTTACTGGTTATTATTGCCTCTTTCTCATAAGTAAGATGATTTGTTTTGGCATACGCCGATTGCAAAAGCTGAAGTTTTATATCCAATAAATTCAGCAATTGAAGTTTGGAAAATGCATCTTTAGGCTTGGGGTTGCCCTCAGACCCTAATTTAATGTTGCTGGCATTATAAAATGCTTTCTGGATGAAATTAAGCCCTTCTTTAAAATTGTCTTGTGCTAAATAAAGTCTTGCCATTTTACCATAGACATAGGCTACATCTTGGTGAGGTTTATACTGCCGATAGGTTGTATAAGCTTCCAACGCCTGACCATAATACTCATCTGCCTGCTCGTAATCCTTTTTCCCCAAGAAGGCATCGGCATAAAGCACATTTATTTCTTTGGAAAAAGGGTTATCCAAAGCATTCACAAGATGGTTTTCATTTAATACTGCTAGTGCATTATCATATTCCCCCTGTTTTAAATAATTTTTGGCCAGCAATATATATGCGGACAAGAAGTTGTTTTTAAATCTGGGGTTATTCACTTTCGCCTTATAAAACTCCAATGTTTCCTTCAGCAAATCATTGGCCCCTACGGTATTGCCCTGCACCTCTAACACCTGTGAAAGCAATTTTTTAGTGTTGAAACTAGCCGATTGCCAGTCTTCAATACTATCTCTAAATGTTGCTATTAGGTTTAAATCTTGCGTATAGTAGAACTCAGCCTGTTCATATTTGCCGGTATGCCTATAAATGAGCCCTAGGAAACTATAAATTGCGGAAAGTGTATCTATATCAAGCGCGGTACGCTGCTCTTCAGGAATAGCTTTAAGAATGGAATACAACTCTAAAAAATAGGCTTTGGCCGTACCGTATTCCTTTAATTTGTAATGAAAATTTCCTTTGTCAAAAAGGAGTCGGTTTTTATAAACTTCACTTATCTCAAGACCATTGGTTCTAGAGTCGTTGCCCAACCAGTCCTCCATTCTTTGCAGGTTACGCCTGTATTCCTGTAAATCGTAAAAATTACTGTTCGCATTGATCAAATAACTTAGACTTCCAAGAAGATAGTCCATATTGTCTTGTTCATTGGCAAGTGATATGGTTTTTTCATAGTAGACATAGGCGCTATCCTTATTTACGTAGTGATATTCCAAAGCCCTGTTAAAAGCATCGTCCAAGTTTGATGCTTCTCCTTGGGACCAGCCGCTATGGCATGTAAACAAAAAACAAACTATGTAATGAAAGTATTTCATATGTTAAAGTCCCTTACGTATCTGCGTAAAGGACTTTAAATTAATTAAAAATTGTTCAACTAATTTTTATAGACCGGTAGTTCTAGGGTAATGGCATCTCCAAACTCTTTGGTCCTTGGTATTTTTATGACCATTGTAGCGTTACCTTTATAATCACCCTCAATAGCAACCACCCTGTTTCCGGTTTTCGTAAGAGTTGCTGAACCGCCTTTGGCCACCACTTTGTTCTTTTCGTTAACTATAATTATTTCGGCATCATCTACCTCCGCTGGCAACTCTATTCCCGAAAAATCCGAAATATTGATTTTAGGCACACAACCAGCTCTTGGGTTATCAAAACATCCTCTTGGCGGCCTGGGCGGGAATTTTCCTCCCCTTGGCATAACAAAACTAACCAACTCTGATTTAAACGTATTTAAACTAGCCTCTTTCTTTTGAGCCTGCTCTAATCGCGGAATCAATCTTTTACCTCCTTTATTAACATCTATGGCCTCCTTTAATTCCGCAATTTCCTGTTTCATAACGGAAAGACTGTGTATTGTTCCAAGTTTGTACAGTTCAAGACCATTCAGGTATTTGGGTTCTTGAACTAAACGGTAACTAAAATTGTTAGAGGTTAATTTTTCTTCGGGCAGTTCTTTCTGAGAACATGAGACTACACCCAACATAATAAACATAAGACAGACTAAATAATTCATTGCTTTCATAATTTATGGTTTTCTACAGATGAGTACCCTAAACCTAAAAAGGTAAACATGATAATCAATCAATTTGGCTAAAGGTGCCCATAATTTATAAGTACATCAATAGCTTATGTTTTATTGGTCTAATTTCTTGTATGCCTAGCACTGTTGGCTGTACGGATGGTTGCTTAAAAAAATAACAGAAGAAAACCTTAGGGCACAAAAAAAGACCGAAAAGTATTTTTTGGTCTTTTTATAATGTTATTATGATACCGCCAAACCGTACGGTCCTTCTAATGTATCAAAATCGATTAGTACCAGAAAGGGTGCTGATTCAGGTAGTTCCCCCGAAACCTATAATCGGCAATCACCTTTCCAACAAATTGAATAAGATGACCCCCAATGGCTTCATTAGACGGACAAACATGCTCTATTTCATAACATGTAGCCTAGAACCGTACCTTTTTGGATTGGCAGTTTCATAAAATTGTAAGATGGTTCCCCATATGTAGATATTGTCTAGTTATTGGTTTGGTATTTTGATGTCTCTATTTTCTAATGCTGTGTTGTACGTAATCTCAGTAATTACCAATCGGGGGATGGTAAAAATAAGCATTTTCTTAACATGTAGCACCATTACTCCCTATTATTGTTCAATCTAACTGCATCATTCGTAGAATATTACAAATAACACACCTTAACCTTAAAATCATCACAGAACAACACCCATGATGTAAACTTAGTCTCTAATTTTTGTAAGCCATGAACGACCTGCTAACATGTATTGTTTTGCCTTCTGAGTTTCTAAAAGACAAATTCATCTTCCCGCGCATAGCATGTTGGTCTATTTCTACAATATGCACAAACCCCTTATGTCCAAAATAAGGTTTCTCATCTAAGTCCGTTAGATTAACAAAACCAAAAACTCCACTAAAATTGCTTAAAAGGCTATTAAAATCTCCTTTAACCTCATGTTTGCCTAGTATAGCATTTGTATTTTCTGTTGGTTTTGAAATAATCATTCCAAAAAGCTGCTCTCCTCTAGTCTTAGTGCCACTTGCTTTTAGCTCAACATTCGTGAATGAAACGCCGTCTCTAGACTTTATCTCCACTACATTAAAAACAAGAGAGCTTTCTATAATCTTACCAACACTATCACTAATAGCTTCCCGATTTAAAAAATGAACATCCTCTAATAAAGTAGAAGGTGAAGTAAGTTTATCATTCACTCCAGGGTTCGAAAAAAAGAAAAAAGAGAGAACAAACCAGAAGCCTACTTTAGTGGTATTGACAACAAACTGAAATACAAAACTATACATGATGTTGCTAATTTTTGGTTTCTTGCTCCGGTTCCTCTAGACCCGTTAACGCGTTTTCTACAAACTGCTCCCCAACAATTAAGCTGTTATCCAATTCCTTAACCTCACTTGTATCCGTCAAAGCTGCCGCCACTAAAGTAACGACAAGTAATACGAACATGAACAGACATTTTTTCATTGCTATTATTATTAGTTTAACCTAGTTGGATATATTAAAACTCCTGGGGAAACATTAATAACCGTCATCTACTCAAAAGCTAAAGTAGGGTTGAACGCCCCTTACCCGTAGTGCTAATGTATAAATGGTACATTTTCCTGTATAAATGGTAAGCGCCTTATTTTATCAGGGTTCATGAGGCCTCCCACGTGTATCTTTTTCCTCTAACTAGTATTAAATACACTTTATAAGACCCAACCCCGACCAATTTTGTCACTTTTTATACCAATCACACTTTAATTGTCTCCATCGGTACATCTTTACTATCATAAAACATGCCATACGATTAAATTTGTTTACTTTACCTTAAAGTATAATTCTATGATCGAAGTCGTAATCGTTGATGATGAAATAAAAGCACTACAAAGTCTTTCGTGGGAATTGACCAATTTTAGTGATGAAATTAAGGTGGAAGCATCTTTTACAGACCCTTTTGAGGCGTTAACCTATTTAGAAAAAAACACCCCTGATTGTCTTTTTTTGGACATTGAAATGCCAACTATGGACGGTTTTCAGTTCATCCAAAAATTAACGAACAAAAATTTTCCGGTAGTCATTACTACGGCTTACAATCAATACGCCATTAAAGCCTTAAAAAACGAAGCCATAGATTACTTGCTTAAGCCTATTGACACAGATGATTTAAAGGAGACCATTGTAAAAATCAGAAAACATAATGCCAAAAACTTTACCGCAGAGCGATTGGAAAAATTATTGTTGAATTTTAACTCTAACGCAAAGCATAAAAAAATTACTTTCAACACAGACGGAAAGTTAGTCTTTTTGGATAGCGATGAAATTCTATACGCCGAGTCCGATGGAAATTATAGCACCATTTACTTAGCCGATGGCCACAAAATTGTCCTTACCAAAAAATTGAAAGAAGTAAACGAACTGTTACCAACCGATTCTTTTTTCAGAATCCATAATTCATACATTATCAACCTTACCAAAATAAAAGAGTTTTTGAAAACCGATGGATATGTTATTTTGGAATCCAACCATAAGATTCCCGTTTCCAGACAAAAGAAATCAGATTTTCTGGATATGCTCTAAAACTATTAATGCGTTCGCAACTGAGAAATAACAAAAATTCCCTCTCCAAATGCCCTGTTCATTTGGACAAAATATTTACGCTTTTATTCGGTTTTCTCTTTTTTACCATAGGTTATACCCAATCTATACCACCAGTATTCAAAAAAACAGTAGACAGCCTTATAACCGCAGGCCCTACTTCTTATTCCGAAATTCATCCGGTACTGCAAGATTACAAGAAAGATACCCTCTTGATGCGTTATTTTTCCGATGTTTCATTTGACAAGAAATATATCCCGGGCCAAATTTATGCTTTTAACGAGTTGGGAAGGGTTTACCGCAATACTTCACAATACGGAAAATCCGTTAAGTTCCACAATAAGGCTTTGAAACTTGCCAATGAAATCAATAATATTGAGTTTAAGGTATCTAGTTTAAATGACCTAGGAGTAGTTTACCGCAGAACATCTTCTATTCGTAGGGCAATGGACTACAACCAGCAAGCGTTGGAACTGGCCGAATCCGTTAAAAAAGAAAATCGTTCTAACAGCCTTAAAAAGAGCATTAATGTTTCACTAAACTCTATTGGCAACCTGTATAGTATGCTTAACCAATACGGCCAAGCTATAGAATACTTTAAAAAATCATTGGTCCTAGAGACAGAATTGGGCAATACCTTGGGTATGGCCATCAATTATGGAAATATAGGTAACAGCCTTGAAGAATTGGGGGAACTAGACGAAGCCCTCAAAAACTACCGCACATCTTTGGCCTATAACGAGGAAATAGACAGTGACATGGGGCAAATAATCTGCAAAACCAGCATTGCAAAGGTTTATTTAAAAAAAGAACGTATTAACGACGCCAAAAAACTACTTACACCCACACTAAGTCTAGCAAAAAAGCTAGGAGATGGGTTCTTAATTTCGCCTATCTATATTAATCTAGGCTGGGCAGAAATGATAACAGGAGATTATGCCAGTGCGGAAAAGTACATGCTTGAGGGCCTAAGGATAGCAGAAAAATTTAACTTAAGACACGAAGCCGCTCGGGCCAATCATTTGCTCACCCAGCTCTATCAACAAACTAAAAACTACAAAAAGGCTCTTTCATATAATATGAAAGCCGAAGAGCTTGATGAAGAAATTGTGAACGAAAGCACCGTTCGTTACGTAAACGATATCATCTTTAGATATGATTCCGAGAAGAAGACCAACGAGATACAAATATTGGCGCAAGAGAACGAAATGATTCAAATGGAACTGCGCACGAGCCGTACCACTTTACTCATTGGCAGCATTGCTCTTGCCTTATTGGCCGGTATATTTTACATCCTCTATAGACAGTATCAACTTAAAAATGAAAAAAAGGTTTTGACGTTGGAGCAGAGTATGTTACGCAGTCAAATGAACCCACACTTTCTTTTTAATTCGCTCAATTCCATAAAGTTGTATATTATCAACAACGAACAGAAAAATGCGGTCCATTACCTGAACAAGTTCTCCAAGTTGGTACGGAAAATATTGGAAGCCTCATCTATGCGGGAAATTCCCTTAGCGGAAGAACTGGAAACCGTAGAGCTCTATATGAACATAGAAAATATTCGTTTTTCAAATGAAATAGATTTTAAAGTTCGTGTAGATGAAGATATTGACACCCATACGGTTAAAATACCCTCACTAATTTTACAACCGTTCCTAGAAAATGCTATTTGGCATGGGCTTTCACCAAAAACAGGCGAAAAGATAATTGACATTCACATATCAAAAGACAAACTAGATTTTATTCATATTGCCATATCCGACAATGGTGTAGGAAGAGCCGCCGCCGAAAAAATAAAGCAGAACAAGGTCTTAAAACGTAAATCTGTTGGTATTGAAATTACAAAAGAGCGGCTCGCTAATTTCTCAAAAGACCTTCAGAATTCCTTTGAAGTAGAAATCGTTGACCTATACGATGATAACAAAAAACCTCTAGGCACCAAAGTAATACTCCACATTCCTACGGCTTAGTATATTCTAGGGCCACTTGTTCCAGTTCTTGATACCAAGTTTCGCCAAATTTTCTGATCAAAGCCTCTTTTACGAACTTATAGATTGGTACTTGAAGCTCGTCACCTAACGAACAGGCCGGGTCACAAATGTTCCATTTATGATAATTAACGGCTGTTAGTTCTGTATATTCCCGTATTCGAATAGGGTATAAGTGACATGAAACCGGCTTTTTCCAGTCAACGGCCCCTTGGTTATAAGCCTCCTCTATACCGCATTTAGCTGTACCGTTCTCGGAAAAGATAACATAGGCACATTCACTATCATTAACCAATGGTGTTTCCCATTCACCGTCATCGCCTTTAATAAACGCCCCTTGTTCCTCAATGGCCTCAATACCCTCTTTCCTCAAAAAGGGTCTTAATTTATCGTAAATATCTACAAGAATCTCTGTTTCCTTATCCTCTAGGGGAGCCCCCGCATTACCATCTATACAACATTGCCCTTTGCAGGCCGTAATGTTACAGACAAAATCGTTTTCGATAATTTCTTCTGATACTATGGTGTTACCTAATTGAAACATACTGCAGGTTTGAGATGCAAAGATACTTTTTAAACGGGATTTTATAGGTAAATAAATAGGTCAACTATGCTTTCTATCGGTTTAATTAAATGTAATTTTGCGAAAAATTCTAAGGTATGGACATACAATTCGATATTCGAGAAATTGCGACCGCTACAATGGTACTTTTTGCGGTTATTGATATTTTAGGAAGTATCCCTATTATAATCAGTCTACGTAAAAAAGTAGGGCACATAGAATCGGAAAAGGCCTCTTTTGTTTCTTTAATCATTATGATCGCCTTTCTTTTCGTGGGTCAAAAAATACTGAAACTGATTGGCATTGATGTCTATTCTTTTGCCGTAGCGGGGTCATTTATCCTATTTTTCCTTGCCCTTGAAATGATTTTGGGCATTACCCTTTATAAGGAAGACGAACCCGAAAGTGCATCTATCGTACCCATTGCTTTTCCATTAATTGCCGGGGCAGGTACGTTAACGGCCTTACTTTCCTTACGGGCAGAGTACAGAGTAGAAAATATTATCGTTGCCATTACACTAAACACTATTTTTGTGTACCTGGTCTTGAAATCGTCAAAAAAGATAGAAAACGTGCTGGGTAAAAACGGACTTAACGTAATACGAAAGGTCTTTGGTGTTATCTTATTGGCAATTGCCGTAAAGCTGTTCGCAGCAAACATCAACGAGCTTTTCTAGCATAGAAATTGAACTTAAAAAAATAGAAATGAACAAGACCCTAACTATAATCTTAATTGTAGCAGCCATTGCACTTATTGCATACAATGTTACTATGATCAATTTTCAGGATCCTTTTAATGGAGATAGTACTATTGCCTTGATTGGTATTGTAGGTTCTCTGTGTGCCGTACTGCTGTTGTTGATATTCAGGACAAGTAAGAAAATAGAACAGAAAGTAAATCAGAGGGATTAGATTAGTTGGCACTTTCAATAGCGTCCACCTCTTGCTGTTGCACTACAGGGTTATCTAGCTTTATTACCTCTTGCAGCATTTTATCTTCAGTGCTTTTAATTTTAGCGTGTACATTGGCCCCGAACAATTGTTCTGCCAACGCCGCTTTTAAATAAAGTTTAATACTGTCTTCGTAGTCGTAAAAATTCATTCTTAAATTTCTACTCACGGAATAGTCCACAAATTTTTCAAATAGAATATCATCTACTGTAAAATCATTGATGAACTCTTTTTGCGAATACGAGTTGTAACGCTTTCTATCAGAGTCTAGGTGTTCAAATATAAAATAGGAAAGCCACCCAAAGCTATCCATACTTTCAACCGCCTCTTCTTCATTGGAACCTATAGGAACAAAAACATCGGGAATAATTCCACCACCACCGTATACAACTTTACCTTTGGGTGTCGTAAACTTTAAAGAGTCCGCTACCTTTATACTGTCTACGGTTACCAGTTCGCCACTATGGTACCTATCCGTAAACCTTTTATAATAATCCTCGTTTCCGTTTTCGTATGATTTTTGAATACTTCTACCAGTAGGTGTATAGTATCTGGAAACAGTAAGACGCACCGCAGAACCATCACCCAACTCCATTTCTCTTTGCACCAGGCCCTTACCAAAGGAACGACGGCCTACTATAGTGCCAATATCGTTATCCTGTAAAGCCCCGGCTATAATTTCGCTTGCAGATGCAGAGCGCTCATTTATCAATACATACACCGGTTTGTCTTCAAATCTACCTTTTGAAGTTGCGTGAATTTTATTGATTTTCCCCTTTTTGTTCTTTGTAAAAAGTATGAGTTTACCATCTTTTAGAAACTCATCTGCCATTTGCTCCGCAACGCCCAAATACCCTCCGGGATTATCCCTTAAGTCTAACGTTAACTTGCGCGCGCCTTGTTTAATAAGTTCGGAAAGTGCTGCCTTAAATTCCTTATAAGTAGACTCCGCAAAACGATTAACCTTTATGTAGGCCATATCATTTGTTAGCATATAATACGCTTCTACACTTTTTATAGGAACAATGTCCCTTTTTACATTAACAGTAAACACTTTGTCTTCTGCTTTTCGGTAGATTTTAAGTTTTACAGAACTGCCCTTTTCTCCCTTTAACTTGCCAACAATATCCTCGCTTGCCAGGTTTTTACCGTAAAGCGTATCATTATTGGCCATTAAGATGCGGTCTCCAGCTTTTATACCTTTTAAATAGCTAGGTCCTTTAGGGACGGTTCTAATTACTGAAATAGTGTCTTTGTATGGATAGAAATTTATACCTATTCCCACAAAATCGCCTTTCATGTTCTCGGAGACCCGGTCCATTTCGTTCTTTGGAATATACACGGAATGTGGGTCTAATTTTTCAAGAATCTGATTAACGGTAACATCTACAATACTATCCGTATCAATCTCATCAACATACTCATAATCTATATAATCTATAAGCCTGTTAAGTTTATCCTTTTTAGAATTGGTAGTAAAAAGTTTCTCTGGAGAATCAGCAAAATGGAGCTTACCACCTACAAAAATACCTAAAGCAAGTGCTGCGGCTATAACGGTGGGCCATATGTAATTTTGCTGTTTTTTCATACTATGAGGACTTGGCCTCGGTTTCTTCTATTTCTGGTAAATGCACCAACTCAATACCTGCCCGTTCTAAAAATTGCAGTCCGGAATCGTCCTTGTATGCCATTTTGTATACTACACGTTTTATGCCAGATTGGTGTATTAATTTACTGCACTCCCTACAAGGGGACAAGGTTATGTAAAGCGTAGCACCCTCGCATGACTGTGTTGAGGAGGCTACCTTGCTTATAGCATTGGCTTCGGCGTGCAAAACATACCATTTGGTATAACCTTCATCGTCCTCACATACATTTTCAAAACCGGTTGGCGTACCATTATAACCGTCCGAAATTATCATCCTATCCTTTACGATAATAGCCCCCACCTGTTTACGCCGGCAATAGGATAGCTTGCCCCATTCCTGGGCCATGCGCAGGTACGCTTTATCGTATTTTGCTTGTTTTATTTTTTTCATGGACTGCAAAGATACAACAATAGACACTTGCGCTAATTATCTTACTTGCAATACAACTAAGATACCCGCTTTTAGAAAGCCCAACAATATTAAGGGGTTAATTTAAAGTGAAAATATTTGAGTTGCTATAGCGGAAACGTACGAATGAGCATTGGTATTGTTAGAAGTATAATTAAAATTGAAGTAATTACGACGAACAGCACTTTACTCAATTTAGTTACTGTAGTTAGGGCCCAACCTAAAACCAAAACCGAAGCCACAATGGTAACCTGAGAAATCTCAATACCGGTAGCAAAGCCCAAAAGTGGAACTAACTTATTGTCTTCTTCGGCCATGAGCATTCTAAAATAATTGCTAAAGCCAAAACCGTGTATCAAACCAAAAACCAGGGTGGCCAAAACATGCCCTTGCATGTTTTTTACCGTGGCCGCTTTACGCATGTACAACAGATTAAAAACGGCTGTCATCATAATGGTTACAGGAATCAGAAACTCTATGAGGCTAACATCTATATTCACCCATCCGTAAGCACTTAAAGCAAGGGAAACGCAATGAGCAATGGTAAATACCGTGGCCAGGAGTACTACTTTTTTCCATGTTTTAAAAGAGAACGGTACCGCTAGTGCGGCCAAAAAAAGAATATGGTCATATGCATTTATGTCCAGCACATGCTCCAAACCCATCTTTATATAAAATAGAAACTCTTCCATTTTGGATTTTATTAAATGTTGAAGGTCGCTAAAAAAACAAATTACCCCTAAATCGAAATCTATAAACCTCTTTCTGCCTGTATTTCTTCATAAGCCTTCTGTACTTCCTTAAACTTTTCCTCCGCACCTTTCTTTATGGCTTCGTTCTGTGTATTTACACGATCGGGATGGTACTTTTTAGCCATTGTACGATACGCTTTTTTCACTTCGTCATTACTGGCCGACTTTTCAATATCCAGAATTTTATATGCATTGTTCACAGATTTTATGAACATGGCCTTAATACTCTCAAAATCCCGCAGGTGTACGCGTAAATAACCCGCAATTTCCCTAATCTTACGAACTTCCGGATCGCTAACGGAACCATCTGCTTGGGCTATTCCAAACAGAAAATGAAGTAACTGCAATCTTACCTCATAGCGTGTACGTTGATTTAAAAACGCACAGATACGTTGGGCAGAAATTTCGTGCTTTTTATTAATTTCGTTAAAGGTCCTAAAAATGGCGTTGGCCTTATCCTTGCCGTACGTACTAACAAAATATTGTCGTACATAGTCCATTTCACGCTGGCTTACCTTACCATCTGCCTTTATAACAATCGAACATAATGAAAGTAAGTTGAGTTCAAAATCTGCCGGGGAAACCTTTTGGCGGGTCATATCACCAAAAACCGACTGTGCCCCACCTCCTCCGGTAATTTTTAATCCATCTATTAAGCTTCCCACCAGATATCCCAAAATTGCCCCAGGAAACCGGAAAAAATAATATCCTATGATGGCCGCGAACCATTTAATCATGCCTTTTCTTAATTTGGGCAAAGATATTAAAAGCGGTCAGAATTAAACATCAAAATGGCTTTGTAGACCTTTATAAAACCATAGAAAGCAAGAGTATGTGCGCACATACCCCAATTATAGCCCTTTTCGCCAACGAAAAGTTAAGTAAGTCAACTAAATGCGACAAATTAAGTATCTTTGTTAACCAAAATAAAATTTAAAAATATGTATCCCGCAGAATTGGTAAAACCCATGAGACAAGACTTGGCATCAGCCGGGTTTGAAGAATTACATACAGCAGCAGCAGTCGAGAACGCGATCAATAAACCAGGTACTACTTTAGTTGTAGTAAACTCTGTTTGTGGTTGTGCAGCGGCCAACGCAAGGCCTGCGGCAAAATTAAGTTTGCACAACGCTAAAAAACCTGACCATACGGTAACGGTTTTTGCTGGTGTAGATATTGAAGCTGTAAATGCAGCAAGAAACCTTATGATTCCTTTTCCTCCGTCTTCGCCAAGTATGGCCCTTTTTAAAGATGGCGAATTGGTTCATATGATTGAGCGTCACCACATTGAAGGTAGACCAGCGGAATTGATTGCCGAAAACCTTGTTAGTGCATATGACGAGTTCTGCTAGAACTGTTTAAACGTCTCTCGTATAGAGAGAGGATAAAAGAATACAAAAAACCGCTTCACAAAGAAGCGGTTTTTTATTTTTGCACTATGCAAAAACTATTGGCATACCCGCTCACCTTTCTATACATGATCTTCTTTGGGTTGTGTCTATTGGTGTTTCACCCCATTCAATGGGTCTGTTTTAATGTTTTTGGGTACAATCCCCATAGAATGAGCGTTGCCCTACTCAACCTCTCGCTTATGCGTTGCACTCATGTATTGGGAACCACTTATGACTTTAACAACCCGCATGATATTCCTACGGACAGGCCTTTGATCATTGTTCCAAATCACCAAAGTATGCATGACATACCCCCTATTATCTGGTTCATGCGAAAGCACCACCCTAAATTCGTTAGCAAAAAAGAGTTGGGAAGGGGTATTCCCAGTGTTTCGTACAACCTGCGCCACGGCGGTTCCGTTCTAATAGACCGGAACGATAGCAGGCAAGCCCTATCGGAAATTGCAAAACTGGGCCGCTATATAGAAGAACATAACCGAAGCGCCGTAATATTTCCCGAAGGAACCCGTAGCCGCACCGGACATCCAAAACCGTTTAAAGCTACCGGATTAAAACTCCTAATGAAAAATGCACCTTCTGCATTGGTAGTTCCTATAAGTATCAATAATTCTTGGAAAATGCTCAAATACGGTAAATTTCCAAACGGAATTGGCAATCATATTACTTTTCAAGTGCATAAGCCCATTGAAGTAAATTCCAATTTTGATGCAGTTCTGGCAGAGGCCGAAAAACAAGTTATTTCCGGAGTAACCTCCTTTAAATCATAGAATGACAAACTCAGAAATTGTAGAGCAAACCATTGCTTTCGTAAGAGAGACCTTGCAAGGTGCCGAAGGCGGACATGATTGGTTTCATATACAACGTGTCTTTAATAACACCCTACTCATTGCCAAAGAAGAAAATGTAGATATTTTGGTGGTTAGTCTTGGAGCGCTCTTGCATGATATTGCCGATGCAAAATTCAACAATGGAGATGAGACCGTTGGTCCTAAACTGGCCCATCAATTTTTAACCGATTTAAAAGTAGACCACAAAACTATTGATCACGTTATACAGATCATTGAAAATATATCGTTCAAAAATTCCCTTGAAAAAAACAAGGAAGAGAGGTTCTCCTCTCTAGAACTGGCCGTGGTCCAAGATGCAGACCGTCTAGATGCTATGGGTGCCATTGGCATTGCCAGAGCATTCAATTATGGTGGGTTCAAGAACCGGGAGCTGTACAACCCCGAGATAGCTCCAAATTTAAAGATGAGCAAAGAGGAATACAAAAAATCAAAAGCCCCTACCCTAAATCACTTTTACGAAAAATTGCTCTTCCTTAAAGATAAAATGAATACCCAAACGGGTGAAAAACTTGCGGAAGAACGCCATGAATACATGCTGGGCTTCCTTAAACAATTTTATCAAGAATGGAACCCGCTTGAACCACACACAGGTTTTACCATATAATTCAAACCAAAAATCGGCCTTGCTTTTTTACATTTTTTGTACCTTCAAATGCAGAACCAAAAATCAAAAATTTGAAGATGCAAAGAAGAAAGTTTATCAAAAATGCAGCAGCGGCCTCTACCGCATTTTCCATTGTACCCAGCTACGTTCTGGGCAAGAACCATGTGGCTCCTAGCGACACTCTTTATGTGGGTGCTTTTGGTGTTGGAGGACGTGGTGCCGGCGTTATAAACGGCCTTGACCAAACCGGTAAGGTTAAGTTTGTAACCCTCTGTGATGTAGATGACCGAAGAGCGGCAGAAACCTACGAAAAATACCCAAAAGCAAAAAAATACAAAGACTACCGTAAGGTGTACGACAAGCATCTAAAAGACATAGACGCTATAATGGTAGCTACTCCCGATCATATGCACGCCTCTATTGCTTTGCCTTTTATGCGTGAAAAAAAACATGCCTACGTAGAGAAACCTTTAACCCACAATATTAACGAAGCCAGGTTAATGACCCAAGTAGCCAAAGAGCATGGCATTGTTACCCAAATGGGAAACCAAGGAGCTTCTAGTGATGGTAGCCGTGAGGCAAAAGAATGGATTCAGAGCGGAATCATAGGAAAAGTCTACAAAGTAGATTGTTGGACCAATCGTCCGGTATGGCCACAAGGCGTTCCTGTACCTACCGAAAAACAACCCGTACCAAAAGGCCTTGATTGGGACCTTTGGCTTGGCGTAGCTGCAAAACGTGATTACAATGCGGCATACCTACCTTTTAAATGGCGAGGTTTTTGGGATTTTGGAACAGGTGCCCTAGGGGATATGGGATGCCACATTATGGAAACTCCGTTTGGTGTTTTGGACCTTGGATATCCCACAGAAGCCGAAGCTAGTTGTACCACCAACTGGGTAGGCGATTTTGTTGAAGCGGATTATAGTGAATCTTGCCCTGCTTCTTCCATTGTACGTTTGAAATTCAATACGGAAGAACATGGCGACATTGCTCTGAACTGGTACGACGGTGGATTAATGCCAGACCTGCCCGATGAATTGGCAGATGGAGAAACCATTGGTGATGGAGGTGGAGGTTCCGTTTTCTACGGTACCAAAGGTATTCTTGTTACGGATACCTACTCACGTAATGCCCGGTTGCTCCCAAGCAAAAACATGAGCCTGTTTAACGCTCCCGCTCCTTATTTAAAGCGAGTGGAAGGTGATGTAGAAGGACACCAAAGAAACTTTGTGGAAGGTTGCTTAAACGGTACAGAAACCTCATCGGACTTCAAAAAATCAGGACCGCTAACGGAAGCCGTTCTTATGGGCAACTTGGCCATTAAAGCATTTCAATATAAAAAACTGAAAGAAGGCAAAAAACTAGGGGATTGGGATCCATTTGAGTATCCTGGAAGAAGAAAAATCCTTTGGGACGGTGCCAACATGAAAGTCACCAATTGGGACCTTGCCAACGAATGGGTAAAAGGAAAATACCGCAAAGGCTGGGAATTAAAATAGTAAGCAATAGTAAAGCGCAATAGGGAAAAACGTTCCTATTGCGCTTTTTTTATTTTGATTTAGAAAGCGTATCCCGCGGATAGTTGAAATACGTTATTTTGACTGTTTCCTCCTGAATAAGAATCTCCGTTTATATTGGCAATACCCTTATTATACCTAAGGCTAAAAAAGATGTTATCGTTCAATTTGTACGAGGCTCCAATAGCAAAAGCAACGTCTAACTTCTTAAAACGGTCATCATCATCTTCATTTGTGGATATTAAAAAGCCTACCAATGGACCTGCTTCGGCACTAAGTCCTTCCAAAAAATAATATTTTCCAAGTAATGGCAGATTTACATAGTCCAACTTCAGGTTATTGTCATTAGTACCATAATCCCAATTTGTGCCTTGCGATGAGTATAACAACTCTGGTTGTACCGCTATTTTATCCGAAATGGAAAATTCCGCCACTCCACCTAAATGAAAGCCCACCTTTGTCCCTAAACTTCCTAAGCCCGAATAGGCACTGCCGCCAATTGAGGCTACATTTATGCCTCCTTTTACCCCAAAACCAAAATCTTGGGCCTGAATAGCAGTAATCGATAAAAGCGTGGTTAAAAAGAATACTAGTTTTTTCATAATCTACATGTTTTGTTTAACTGTTTCATCAGTTAGTGTCAAACACATAAAAAGGTTAACATAAAAATATAAAACCCTACATGACTTAATACAGAAAGCCCACTTTGAAAGAACCTATCGGTTTTTATACATACTTTTTACATCTTACATCATTAAGAAAAGCAAATGCCCAAACGAAGTTTATCGCTTGGGCATTTGTAGTAAGACTATATTTGGTAATTACTTATTTCTTAGTTGGCAATTCACGGGTTAACCATCCTCTTTTGTTTGCTGTAGCAATGGCATATGGGGTTATCCAGAACAATCCAAATGTAAATAGGATGCTGTAAGAATATGCCCAAACCGACTCTTTTAAATCATATCGCTTCGCATAAAAAAGAACTGGGAACGTAGACAACACCAAAATACTCACAAGCGTAGAGCTCAAAAATAAAAGTGGGTGAGTTAAAATAAAGAAGAACATGAAAAATAAGAATGGGTAGCTCATCAATATCTTTATGGATTGGCTAATGAACAACAACCGCGAACCAAATTTTGAACCTTCTCTAAAATTGGTAAAAACGTATTTAGACATTTCAATATTTTCACGAACATTACTTCTACCCCATCTAATGAACATCTTATAAAGACCTTTGTATTTTTCAGGTACATTGGTATAAGCATAAGCGTTTCTTTGGAACAACACGTGATAACCCTGCTTTAAAATCATGTTGGTCATTGCGCGATCTTCACCAATATCTGAAGGTTGTCCCATAAAAGTTTGATTGATCCATGCATCCAAACAGTTAAAAACAGCCGTTCTACGGTATGCCGCTAAAGCCCCGGGAGTACAAAGCACTGAGTTTAACGCACTCTCTGCAGAACGAACAAATTCAAAACTCATTACAAAGCTAACATCAAGCATTTTTGGAAGTAATGCTCTTTTATTGTTCAATACACGTATGTTTCCTGCAACGGCGCCACAGTTTTCATTTACCACAAATGGACTAACCAAATTACGAAGGGTATCCTTATCAACTATAGAATCACTATCTACCGTAACAAAAATTTCGCCAGTACCCTCGTTAAAACCTCTGTAAAGACCATGACGTTTACCCATGTTCTTAGGTTGCTGAAAAATAGTTACACGATCACCTAAAACCTTTTTGGCTTCTTTCATCCAGTGCCACGTATCATCCTTACTACCATCATCTATAGACAACAGCTGTAATTTTTCATGAGGAAAATCACTTTCCGCCAAGCTCATTAAAGTATCATATACTTGTTTTCCCTCGTTGTAAGCGGGCACTATAACTGTAACCGTAGGCAATTCTTCATTAGATACAGAACTTATTGCCTTGTATTTAAAGTACTTGTAGATAACAAAAAGAAAAAATAACGCTTTAAAAACGAACAGCCCAAGTGCCAAATACATAAAACCTTGACCAAAACTAGAGCTTGCACGCTCTATGTTGAACTGATTTAAGTCGCTTCGTAAAATATAGGACATATAGGCTGCCCCTATCATTAAAACAAAGGTGCTTCCCATTACAAAAATGCCCCAAGCATTAGCTGTCTCAATAAAAATCTTGATCTTTTGTAACAAGCTAGCTTTTGAAGTTGTCTTTTCTACTGTATTTTCCATTTTCATAAAATGTATCTCAATGATGTTCTGAGTAGCTTATACGATACCGGATTGCGGTTCGGATTTTTCCTTTACACTATTTTAACACCCCAAGAGATACAGAATATTATAGGTATACTAACAATTTGACCCTTCTAAACTATAATTGATAAAAGCTGCCTATACAATTTATGAATGCTAAGCAATTGAATGGTTTTTAGTGTGATTGTACTAAAAACAAATTTTACCGTTTTATTAGAATAATTTTAGCTGACCGTCCTTGAATTGCTCATGCAAATCATGATTGAGTGGAGGAAAGGATTTGTCTTTAAAATAAGTGTGACGCGCAAGACGTACCAAATCATGAATTTGGGTGGCTATTTTCCCCTCTCCTCTGCTCCGAACACCAAAACGACTGTCATTTAAAGTACCGCCATGACATTCTTCAATCTGATGCAAAACTTTATCCGCCTTATCGGGTAGGGTTTTATGAATCCAATCCGTAAAAACTTGTCCTATCGCCCCATTAAGTCTGACTACGGTAAAAGCAAAAGATTTGGCACCGTTTTCAGATACCGCTTTCGCCAAATTCATGATTTCGTGACTATTGATACCGGGAATAATGGGAGCGAGCATGGCATTGACCGGAATATTATTTTGGGACAGAACACGAATGGTTTCCAGGCGTTTTTTAATGGTTGTAGTTCTTGGTTCCAAAACACGCCTTGTATCTTCGGATAATGAGGTAACCGAAACATTTACTCCTATCAACCTATCTTTTGCCAATTCCTTTAAAATATCCAGATCACGGAGTATCAAAGCATTTTTAGTAATGATACCCACTGGGTGCTTGTACTTTAAAAATACTTCCAAACAGGCACGGGTAATTTTAAACTTCTGCTCGGCGGGTTGGTAGCAATCTGTGTTCCCAGAAAGTACAATGGTTCTGGCCTCCCACCGTTTACTCTTTATTTTTTCCTCGAGCAGTTTTGGCGCATCCTTCTTTATTAAAATTTTACGTTCAAAATCCAGTCCCGCACTATAGCCCCAAAACTCGTGAGTATTTCGCGCATAGCAGTAAATACAACCATGCTCACAACCTTGGTAAGGATTCATGGAGTACTGCATACCCACATCTGGGCTGGTAACTTTGATTACAATGGTTTTTGGAAAGATGGGGATGTACTGCGTCTTGTTTCTATCGGCTTCTTCACCCTCTATTCGGCAAAATTCCAGAAAATCATCGCGGGTTTCATAAACGTTCTGTAGAAATTTGTTGTGAACGTTCTGCTGGGCACCACGGCCCTTAATGTAAGACTCATTTTTCAACACTATTGGATTTATTCCAAATTTATGGAATAAATCCAATTACAAATAATTTCAATAACTATTTAACAGTTACCTCAACTAATTGCTTTTTAGTACCCCGCTTAGCGTAAAACAAAAGATGATCGGAAGCCTCATCGATAAACGGCCTTGAAACCATAATAGGCAGTCTTACCTCCTTGTCGTCTACAAGTTTTTTATACGATAGATCACCTGACCCGTCTACTTTAATAACAAACATATTTGGGTTTCTGCTAAACCCTTGTTTGAACAGAATTCTTTCTTTGCTCATTTTCTGTGGATTTTCTCCAGAATTGATGAAGAAGTACATGTTTTCTCCCTTACCATATGCCGTATAGGAAGCATACGAAGCATCACCTTGGGTAACTTCGGCCTTATTGATGTTACGGGCCCATTCCATAGTACCGGAAGCATTCAGTTTTGCCAATACTATATCATTGTAATGAAAACGGTCTACTTTTTTGGTAGCCCCTGTTCCTATATCTTGTCCTGCGGTTACAAAATACTCTTCGGCACTAAAAAGAATATCTTTATTTGGGGTTATGTGCACACTCTTAAAAATAAGATTCTTGATTTCTGCATCTACCTCACGCCCAAATTTATCCAACATGAACTGATCCGAAAACGGATTGTATTTCTTTGCTTTAATAGCCAAGGAATTGGCGTCTAGATTAAAATACACCAATCCATTGTACCTATTATCTTTTCGATCTGCGTAAAAACCAACTGCTTTTAGATCATTACCCAATAATACCGGTTTTAAAGATTCTGGAAACCTTCCCGCATCTGCAAATTCTTGGGTTTTAAATCCGTTTTGGGTAATCCTGACCAACTCATATTGAAAACGTCTTTCCTTTACATCAAACCTTCTTTTTTTGAAAAAGGCCTTTCCCATTAAATACAACTCCTTTAAATCTTTTGAAACCTCAATGTTTTCAAAGGCATAGTTCTTTTCCTCAATATTGGCGCTAAAATCATAGTCTAATTGAAGCTTTAAATCCGTGCCATAAAGATAGATGTGATACTTCTCTTTCTTTCCTTCCCTATGGTGTACAGTTACGGCAAAAGCCGTTCTATCATCATTAAAATGGGTAGCCGTTGAAAAGCCATTGCCAAAATTGCGGTTGTACTTGTTAACCGCCAATGGATTCAAAACCTCTTTAGAAGGAATGGATAGCAACTTTCTTTCCATAAAATTGAACTCGTCCAGCGGACTCTGGTGTACCACATAATTATACGCCTCGTCTTTATGGTCATAAACCAGTTCCAATAAATAAAGTTGACCATTCTTTACAAAACCATCAACCATATGCCTGCCTGCATATTTATAATTATGGTCAGCCACCAAGTTAAGTTCAGCATCGTATACCTCAATAAAATGACCTTTGGGCCGTAAAGGCATTCCTCCGTAATAGGTACGAACAAGAACCGTCTGTTCTTGGACAGAGCGATCTATGGTCAACACGGTAGAATATTTATACCTATCGGAATAATTCTCTCCAAGCTTATAATCCACGGGGATTTCTTGGGCATTCGTAAACGTTAGGGCAGCTAAAAACAGTAACGCTGTTAGGCTCTTTCGGGTTCGCATAAGTAGGTTTTAAGCGGACATGCTACTCACCAGGAAAGTTGGCCTTACGCTTTTCCAAAAAAGCAGAGGTACCTTCCTTAAAGTCTTCGGTGCCAAAACAAGCTCCAAAAGCCTTTATTTCTTCGTCATATCCATTACTATTCTTAAAACCCGCATTTACTGCTTTTATTGCATAACTGAGCGCGACCGGAGAGTTATTCGATATCTTGCTTGCCAACTTCTGGCAAAACTCGATCAATTGCTCTTGGGAAACCACATGATTTACCAGTCCATAATTCAATGCGCGATCAACGTCTATCATACCTGCAGTCATAATCAATTCCATAGCTCTGCCCTTGCCTACTAATTGCGGCAAACGTTGGGTACCACCATAACCGGGAATAACCCCAAGCGATACCTCTGGAAGACCCATTCTAGCATTATGGCTCGCTACTCTAAAATGACATGCCATGGCAAGCTCTAGCCCACCGCCAAGTGCAAATCCGTTAACAGCGGCAATTACAGGCTTGGACAGTTGCTCAACAAAATCAAAAAGAATCTTATGTCCTTTGGCGGACAATTTTCCACCTTGCTTTTCGGAAAAATCAGCAAACTCCGAAATATCGGCACCGGCAACAAAAGCTTTTTCCCCACTACCGGTTAAGATAATGACCTTAATTTCTTTATCCGCTTCCAATGCCTTAAGCGCTTCGTGTAGTTCTTGAATGGTTTCACGGTTAAGGGCGTTCAACTTTGTGGGACGGTTAATAGTTACGATTGCCGTAGGCTGATTATCATCCACAAGAACATTATTGAATTTCATATAGCTATTTTTTTTAGTATTCTATTTTTTGTTGGCGTTCATCTACTTTACAAGTGGGAACTTAACGGAGAACACCGTTCCCTTATCCGGTTTTGACGTAAACGTAATAGCTCCTTTGTAGGTTTCCACTATGTTCTTTACCATGCCCAGACCCAATCCCATTCCGCTTGATTTTGTGGTAAACTTGGGCTCAAATATTTTTTCTTTAAAGCCTTCCCCAATACCAATACCGTTATCCGCTACGCAGATTTTAGCAAAATCACCTTCTGTTCCTACCGATACTACAATTCTTGGAGCATCTACTTCCGGAACGGCCTGAATGGCATTCTTTACCAAGTTAGTAACCACACGTATGAGTTGTGTACGATCTAATTTCGTAATAATTTCTTTTTCTTCAGAGATAAAGTGAATGTAATCTTCATTAAAGATATCAAGCGCCAACCTTACGATTTCCACGATGTTCAGGGTTTCGTTCTGCTGGGCGGGCATTTCGGCAAAATTGGAAAACGCAGAAGCAATGCTGCTCATGGTATCAATTTGCTGGATGAGTGTTTTTGAAAACTCGGCTATTTTTATATCGATGTTGGGATCCTGATGGTCAAATTTACGCTCAAAACTTTGAACGGTAAGCCGCATTGGGGTTAGGGGATTCTTGATTTCATGCGCCACCTGCTTTGCCATCTCCCGCCAAGCCTGTTCCCTTTCACTACGCGCCAATTTTACGGCACTGTCTTCAAGTTCGTCGATCATGGCATTGTACGAGGTCACCAGCTTTTCAATTTCCTCACTTGGGTTGTCTATCAATATTTTTTGATTGCTTTTCCTTAAATCTGTCTTGCCCAACATGTCGGAAATGGTCTGAAGCGACCGGGTGATATAAGTAGAAATAAAATAAGCCAAACCAATAGCTATCAACAACATTAGAAAATAAACCCCGCCCAAGCGCATAAGAAACTCCTTAAGCTCCATATTATTGAACGAATCATCTTCGTAATAGGGTAAATTTAAAATACCAATTGGTTTAAATCGCTTATCGTTGATGTACGTATAAGACGCCTTATAATTATCACCAGCCAATGCTTTTTGGTCCACAAAGCGCTTAGTGGGGCTTGTTTCCAACAATCGCAGAATAGACGGACTCAAACAATTTGCGATAGAATCTACCTCAAATTTGGCCCTTGAACTTTTTATAAGCTGCCCTTCTAGGTCATAGATATTAAGCCTCTGATTTTGCACATTGGCAATCTGGTAAATTTCCTCATTAAAAATAAGTCCCAAATTCTCTGTCGTAACAGGGTAGGTTGTCTTTTTTAAAACATACTCTACGCTTTGCTTTACCTGCTCTTCTTTTCGCTCTAAACGTTCGGAGTGGTAATCTTCGGATTGCTCTTTATACTGATACACGGTAACTCCTGCAATTAGAATAGAAGCTATGACTACCAGCAGAATCATAGATAGGAAGATGCGCGACCTTAAGGAAAGTTTTGTAAACAAAAGACTGGAGTTTACACCAAAGGTAGCAAATATCACGCCATTTTTAATACGGCCTACAGCGCATTAAAATAGTTTATGCCTCGGGGTTTTCGGACCTTATACGCTTGTACAATTTAATGCCGAGCATTAATAGAATTCCAAGAACGATAATTCCAACCACACCAAACACCCAATTAAAGGCACTTTTAAGAATCACCAAAAAAACTACAGCGAACAAAATAAGCGTGGCACCCTCATTAAAAATGCGCATAAATTTGGAACTGTAATTAACTTCATCCCGCTGTAATTGCTTAAAAATTTGATGCGTTTTTAAATGATATAGCACCAACAACAAAACAAAAACAAGTTTTACGTGCATCCACGGTTGTTGTAGCCATGCAGGAACTAAAACCAATAACCAAATGGCAAAACCAATGGCGAGAACCGCAGACGGCCAAGTAATGATATACCAGAGGCGCTTTGCCATTAACTGCAACTGTTTGGTAAGTATCTCCCTTTCAGGTGATGCTTTTTCAGAAGCCTCAATATGATAAATAAATAGGCGCGGTATATAGAACAGCCCTGCAAACCATGTAATCACAAAAATAAGGTGTAACGCTTTTATGTATTCGTACAATGGAACAGGCTTTAGAATTGCTGCTCAAAGTTAGGAAAAACCACAAACTCCTTTTACATAACCCAAAATGAATTTTATGATACAATCCTTTACGCCATTAAGCCCTTATATATTTAGAAGAATGTTTAATTTAGGGCAACCCATATTTTAAACAATCATCTTTTGAAAATTGTGAAAAAAGAAATGACACCGGAAGATTTCCAGACACTTAGCAACGCCAAACAAAAGATGGAGCAGATAGGTTGGGCCATGCAAGGTCTTAACAAAATGGGCAATATTATAGAAAGTCGCATTCAACTTTTACCTCAGAAACAACGCAATTGGTTACAGCAAATAACCTACAAAGTATTGCACACTGTGGTGAAAAGTAATTTAATCTCAATGCGAAAAAAAACCGCTATACCGTCCAACAATCTTTATAAGGCCCTAGTAACCTCATCCGGTGCCATTGGAGGTGCTTTGGGAGCTACGGCATTTGCGGTAGACCTTACTTTGACAACTAAACTAATGATGCGTTCCATTATGGATATTGCGCGTAGCGAAGGTGAAGATTTAGACACCCTTGATTCGCAACTGGCATGTTTGCAGGTTTTCGCCCTTGGAGGAAAAAGTAAGCATGATGATAATCTGGACACTGGATACTACGCTACCAGACTTGCTATAAGTTCAGCAGTGAAAGGGGCAAGCGGTATTTCGGGAAAGACCCTCACCACCATATTGAACACCACCGGAAACCCCATTTTACAATTAATTGCCCAAGTAGCTTCAAAATTTAGTGTTCAAGTCTCCGAGAAATTCGTTGCGCAGGCCATACCAATTGTTGGTGCTGCGGGAGGGGCTACAATCAATCTGGCGTTTATAGACCACTTTCAGAATATGGCACATGCCCATTTTAGTATTAGACGATTAGAACGTAAATATGGTGCGGCCCTTATAAAGCAGGAATACGAGCAACTTTCCATTACAAAAGCCTAGTGTAAAATCCTCATCTTGCTTAATTTCATTACATTTAGCAATAACTCAACTCAAACATTATGAAAACAAGATTAAAATCCCCCTCAAAAAAACGCTCTTTAGTAGCAGCACTGCTACTCTTTCTATCCACTTCACTTACTCTTCAAGCACAGGAATTTCTTTATGGAGATGAATTGCCCGATGCACCTCAACTTGCCGCCAGAGGCGATTATACCGTTGGCGTGCGCACGCTTCAGCTAACCCATAAGAACCAAGTAGATATTTTAAATTCAAAAGGGGGCTCGGACCCTACGTATGACAGGCCGCTTACCATAGAGGTTTGGTACCCGTCCGAAGCTCCTATGGAAAAAAATACTACCGTAGTTTATGAAGAAGTAATGGGCACCCGTGGCGATTCTTTACGTCCCTTGGTCCCATTTACCTTTAAAGGCAGGGCTTATCGCGATGCCGCACCCAAAACAACTACTGGCGGATACCCATTAATCATAGTATCGCACGGGTATGTAGGTTCTAGATATTTAATGACCTATTTAACTGAAAACCTTGCTTCTAAAGGGTATGTAGTGGTTTCAATAGACCATACGGATTCTACTTTTAAAGATGCCCATGCTTTTCAAAGCACCTTATTGAACAGGGCTAAAGACATCCAATTTGTTGTCAATACGATTGCCGAAAAAGGAAATTCCTCATCAAAAGGCCCTCTCGCTGGAATGGTAGATTCAGAGAACATTGGTATCGTTGGCTATTCTATGGGTGGCTATGGTGTTTTAAATGTTGGAGGTGCCGGTTATAGCGATGGTCTTACAGCTTTCTTTGGACAAATGACAGGAGGTAGCACGGCAATCTCAACTTTAGCGGCCAGTAATGCTGAATACCAAAAACAGATTGACCCCAGAATTAAAGCAGTAGTTGCCTTTGCCCCATGGGGAATGGAACGTGGGGTTTGGGATGCCAATGGATTGGCTGGACTAAAAAAACCAACACTCTTTATTGCAGGCGACCAAGATGATATTTCTGGTTACGAAAAAGGTATTAAAGCCATTTATGAGGGCGCTGTTAATGCGGACCGATACTTACTCACCTATAAAAATGCGAGACATAACGTAGCTCCGAACCCTCCACCGGCTGCAGCGCTTCAACCCGGTTTACATATTGACGAATATTACAGATATGCTGAACCTTCATGGGACCAAAGAAAAATCAACAACATCAACCAACATTTTCTAACCGCATTTTTGGGAACCCACTTAAAAGGTACCGATTATGACGTATACTTGAACATCCCTAAAGAATCCAACGAACAGGATTGGCACGGTTTTAAACCTAGATCTTCAACAGGTATGGAACTATTGCACTCAAAAGCGGCATTAACGAATATGAAGCAGTAATAAAATTGAAATTTAAGGTCAAAGAAGAGGTCTAGTTTACGCTTCTTTTGCGACTAAAGTGTTCTTGATTTCCTTTCTCAAGTAGAAACCCGTTACAATAGTGGCCAGCACATCTGCTATGGGAAAGGAAAGCCACACACCCAGTTCGCCTAAGTAATTGGGCAAGATCAATATAAGCGGAATAAAAAAGAAGCCTTGTCTGGACAAGGTTAAAAGTAATGCTGGCACCGCCTTACCAATAGCTTGAAAATAAGCGGCACCTATCAGTTGTAAAGCAATAATAGGGGTTGCAGCAAACACCAACCGCATAGCTAGGGATATATGATCTAGAACATACGCATTAGCGGCCAAATCATGAGCAGATTGCCCTGCCCTATCACTTAAAAACAAAGAGGCTATTTCTTGCGGAAAACTCATAAGCCCAATAAAAACAACTGCTGCCAATAAGGAGGCATATTTTATGGCGGTATTAATGGACTCTCGTACCCTTTGGTATTTTTTTGCACCATAATTGAATCCCGCAATAGGCAAGAAACCTTGGGTTACCCCAAATACAGGAAACAGCGCAAACATTAACATACGGCCAATAATAGCATAAACGGCTACCATAGCCTCTCCACCAAGACCAAAAAGTATGTTGTTCATTAGTAAGTAGACCACACTTGTGGTAGCTTGTCTTGATAAGGTTACAAAACCCAAGGACCCAATTTCTTTAATAATGCGCAAATCAATCCGAAAACATGCCGGACTAAGTTTTAGTTCCGATTTTTTTGATAGAAAAAAGTAAAAAACATATGCTGCACATAGCACGTATCCAACAGTAGTAGCCCAAGCTGCCCCTTCCATGCCCCAATCAAAAACATAAATGAATATATAGTCCATAAGAAGGTTTCCTACGGAGGGTATAATCATGGCTATCATTGCAAATTTAGGCTTTCCCTCAGCCCTAATTACGGTATTACCCATCATACAAAGGGCCAAAAACGGCACTCCGTACAGCACAATGGTGTAGTAAATCTTTGCAGGTTCAAAAATGGTTCCCTTACCACCAAAAGCAGGGATAAGTTCATCTATGTAATAAAGCCCTAAAGCCACCATTACGGTGGTAATCAACAGGGTTAAGGTAATTTGATTACCAAAAGTTTTTATAGCCTTTTCGTAGTTATTTGCTCCAAGAGCCCTTGAAATAATACTGGACCCTCCAATACCTATGGCCATTCCTAAGGCTCCAATAAAAAAGGATACGGGAAGTACTACATTGATAGCGGCTATGGCAATAGAGCCTATCCAATTACCAACAAAAATGGAATCTACCAGTACGTTAAGTGACATCACCAAAATACCAATAGAGGCAGGCAAGGCCTGTTTTACCAAAAGCTTACCAATTGGTTCCGACCCTAACTGTTCCGATGATACTTTAGCCATTTTATATCAGTTATCTACTTCATAAAAGAGGCTGGTAGAAATCTATGCCGGTAATGCACCCGTTTCCTGCCAATCCTTTATCCATTTTGCTACTACACTTACCCAAGAATCACTTTCATTTAAACAGGGTATGTGTTTATACCCCTTACCACCTGCTTCCTGAAATTGGTGTTGCCCTTCCATGGCTATCTCTTCTAAGGTCTCCAAACAATCGGCAACAAAGGCCGGTGTAATAACCGCAAGATTTTTTATTCCCTCTTTAGGAAAACGTTCAAATTCAAAATCGGTATAAGGCTTTAACCAAGGATCGTTAGGTAGCCGTGATTGAAACGAGTTACTGACCTTCTCCGCCGGCAGGTTTAAATACGCCTTTACGGATTCTGTAGTGTCAAAACACTGGTGGCGATAGCAAGTATGATGGGCCACAGAATTGGTCTGACAACATATACCATCTATTTTACAGTGAAAATTGGTCGGGTCGGATTTTCGTATGTGCCTTTCGGGAATGCCATGGTACGAAAACAAAATATGGTCATAATCAAAGCCTTCCAAACTTTCCGAAATTCGCTCCGAAAGAACACGTATATACTCTGGATTTTTATAAAAAGGAGGAAGGGTGGTGATTTTCATTTTAGGAAACAACTGCTCTTGCTCTTCCATTACTTTTACCACAACGGTCTCATAAGAAGACATAGCATAATGGGGGTACATGGGCACCAAAAGTACCTCATCCACACATTTACTGTTCAATTCTTGCAAAGCGTTCTTTATGGTCATACTACCATACCGCATACCCAATGCTATAGGCATGTCCGACTGCTCTTTTAACTTTTCCGTAAACCTTTCCGAAATTACAATCAGTGGAGAACCTTCTTCCCACCAAATTTTAGAATATGCTTCAGCAGATTTTTTAGGTCGGGTCTGAAGAATAATACCGCGAACTATGATGTTCCGTAGCCAGTTGGGCACGTCTATCACGCGTTCATCCATTAAAAACTCATCTAGGTACGGTTTCACATCCTTTGATGTTGGACTGTCCGGAGAACCCAAATTGACCAATAAAACTCCTTTCATAGCGTAGCAATATTTTTCTTGGTTTAAAAATGTTTATTCATCTTAAAGCACAGTGAATCTTTAAGGTAATATAACTATCTTCAAGTGCCCGTTTTGAACAGGTCAAACCAATAATTTTGACAAAAATACACCTTGAAACGTATCTAGAGCGAATGTTATTAAAATACTTTTTGATGCTACTATAGATTACATCAATTATATGACCGATTAAGATATGTTGACGGGAAAAAACAGAGTATAATTATCCTCTTTAATGATTTGCTATGCTGAATAACTTTTTCAACACCAACTATCAATCTCTTTTATGGCTCTTAGGAACATTTATAGTTTTGCTGATTGCCTATTTTATGTTGCTACAAGTCCTTAGAAAATTAGGCAAAAACCCTAAGTATCTTATTCCGTCTTCTACCGTAAAAACGGTTAGCACACCTATTTTTCTCATACTGGTTTCCATTTTGTTACGAATGGCCTCCTTAAGGCAGATACTAGGACTATCTCATCTAGAATTCTACTTTAGAAAAACGAGCACTCTACTCTTTATTTTTGCCTTTACCTGGTTGATTATAAAAGCTATTAAAATTGTTAAACAGCATGTCATGCACACCTATGACATGAACACTTCCGATAATCTTAGGGCCCGTAAGGTAGCTACGCAATTCAATATTCTGGAACGCATTGTAATTTTTATCATAATCATCCTGGCGGTGGGTATTGCCCTTATGAGTTTTGACGGCATAAGGGAAATAGGGGTCAGTATTTTTGCCTCTGCAGGAGTCGCGGGAATTATCATTGGGTTTTCTGCCCAGAAAATGATAGGAACCATTTTGGCGGGAATACAAATTGCCTTGGCGCAACCTATAAAATTAGACGATGTTGTGGTAGTTGAAGGTGAGTGGGGGCGCATTGAAGAAATTATGCTTACCTACGTGGTGGTGAAGATTTGGGATAAAAGAAGATTGATATTGCCCACCACCTACTTTATTGAAAAACCATTTCAAAACTGGACAAAATCCTCTGCTGATATTTTAGGTACCGTCTTTTTGTATACGGATTATTCCGTGCCGTTTGAGGCCTTACGAAAAGAACTCACCCGTATTCTAAAAAACACGGACCTGTGGGACGGAGAAGTAAATAATATTCAAGTAACGGATTCCAAAGCCAACCACATAGAAATCCGGGCGTTGATGAGCGCCGTAGATTCGTCTACCGCATGGGACTTACGTGTGCATGTACGTGAAAATTTAATTACATTTTTACAGGAGAATTATCCTGAAAGTCTACCCCGCACCCGACTACGTTTAGAAAATATGGAAGCTCCAGAAAATACAACTAGGGAATAGCCGTTATACCATAAAACCAATTGTTTATTTTAACGGTTTATAGGGATATACTGCAGCTAGCTCTTTTCTAATTTTGTGAAAAGCGCTCGTTTCCGGGCACATGAACCCCTATACCAAAAAAGCATTTATGCGACTTGTATCAGTTTTTCTTTTGCTTATTTCTCTTTCGGTAGCGGCCCAAGAAAAAAATAGTCTTCTCTGGGAAATTTCGGGAAACGGCTTAGAGAAATCATCTTACCTGTATGGCACTATGCACGTGAGCAAAAAAATTGCTTTTAGGTTAGACGATGTTTTTTTTGATGCGTTAGATCAAAGTGACATGGTTGCCCTAGAATCCGATCCCGGACTTTGGCTGGAAAAAGAAAATCTCATGGGCTCTAGTCCCTATGGTGCAGAAGCCGGTTTTGTTACCAAAGGTTTTTACGCTAGGTCTTTTAAGGTAGATAATCCGCGTAAAGAAGTTCTGGGGGCATATCTAGCCTATGAGGATCGCATTGTAAACAACATTCTGTACCGCACCAATGAATACTCCCAAAATTTTGAGGAGGAAACCTATCTTGATATGTTCATATATCAGGCCGGAAAAAAATTCAACAAACCCATCATTGCCTTAGAAGATATGGAGGAGTCCGCTGCTCTTGTGGGGAGGGCCAGTCTAAACGCCATTAAACAAAAACCGGACGAGTGGCTGCAAAAAAAAATGCAGCAGTCAGACCCAATGTTCTTGCTTCAAGATGCCTATAGAGAAAGGAACATAGCCTTATTGGACTCTATTGACCGAGCTATGTACACGCCCTATTACATGAAAAATATGCTGTACATACGCAATGCCAATATGGTGGATCGGATGGATTCCATCATGCGAAAGGGAAAGGTCTTTTCGGGTATTGGCGCAGCGCATTTACCAGGGGAGCAAGGTGTTATTTCGCTCTTAAGAAAAAAGGGATATACCGTAAGACCATTACTTTCCAAAACCACATCAAAGGGAAGAAAATTAAAATTGAAGTTCGAGCAAAAGAAACGCGAGAACGAATATCACACCTATGGCCCGGAAGACAATTTTTTCACTATTGACCTTCCCAACAAATTATATCCGGTTTCTGATATAGGAAAAACCACATATGTTTCTCCGGACCTTGCCAACGGCAGTTTTGTGGTTATTAATCGCATACCTACTTATTCGCATCTTAAGAAGGACAACGTATTTACCTTAGAAGAAATAGACAAATTGCTTTTTGAGAACATCCCAGGAAAAATAGTAGATAAAAAGCCCATTACCAATGGCCATTTTTCTGGGTTGGACATTAGAAATAAGCTTAAGAACGGTGACCACCAACGGTACCAAATTTTTGAAACCCCTTTAGAATTGGTTATCATAAAAATGGGGGGAGAAGGTGATTACGTTACCTCATTTTCAGATTCTATTTTTAATAGCCTAAAGTTCAGGAACGATTCTCTCCGTAGACCAACAACGGTTTCCTCAGTATTCAAGGATTTTGAGGTCCAAATGCCATCCCTATACAGCTTTACCAACCGCAGTAGAAACGGCAATCGTTGGATAGAAGGTTATGACTCCATTACCGATAATTATTACTTTCTCCGTAAATCGGTTTTAAATGATTTTAATTTTATTGAGGTCGATACTTTTGAACTCAAGCAGATACAAAAACGTTTTTATCAGGACTTAAAACTAAAACCTGAATACGGTTCTTTTGAGGGAAGAAGACTCACCTCATCGGCACAAATGGATGCCAAGACCCAAAAGCGACTATACCTAATGACCACTTTGCGAAAAGGGGAATATTACCTTTTGGGTATGGTAGGGAAAAATGAAAAAGAGGCTGCAAAATTCTTTGATTCCTTCAAACTAAAAAATAGTGAAGCCCAGAAACCCTACGAAACCGTGGTAGACACCGCCCTGTTCTTTACCACAAAGAGTACCGTTAAACCTCCCAAATTCGTAGAAAGCAGCACCAACTACTATCATGGCGCTCCCAAAACAAAACCCTACGACGCTTTCCACAAGAAAACCATCTATAGGAATGAAAATGGCGAAGCGGTATCTGTAGAACTGAACAAATCACATGATTTTTTAATGTTCAGAAATTTAGATTCGGCTTGGGGCCTACGTAAAAAACTGTACGCACATAAAAAATATAATATAATAAAAGAGGAGAAAAAAACCTCTTCCAAGGGATACCATGAACTACAGATGATACTTGCCGATACGGCCAGTACAAGAGGTATTCTAGTGAAAAATATTTTGAAAGATGGACTTCTGTACGAACTAAAGGCCGTAGTGGACACAATTGAAAAACCCAGTGTATTCATAAATGAATTCTTCAATAATTTTGTGCCCAATGATACTACAATAGGTCGTGACCTCTTTGAGGACAAAGCACCTGAGTTTTTTAAGGCATTGAGCGCCAACGATAGTATCGCACTTGACGGATACCGTTTTATAAAGTTTGAAACCAAGCACGCCAACGCACTAAAAAAGCACATTTCGGAATTTGACCTGGTCAATGGGGAAAGACAGATCCAACTGCATCTAATTCGAAAATTAGCAGATTTAAAAGACGTAGACCTCACCGAATTCTATAGAAGTTTTTACACCAAATCATATAACAATTCTACGGCACAGGCAGTTTTGCTCCAAGAAATTGCAAAAAAATCCAATGAGGCCTCAACAAAGCTGTTGTTAGAATTAATGGAAACTGATTTACCCCTGTTATCAAACACGTTCAACATTAGCCTTATTTTTAAACCGTATCGGGAAAATTTGCAATTGGCCAAAAAGCTATACCCAGAACTATTAAATTATAGTTCCATCCCAGAATATAAAGAACCTATTTTTTCGTTACTATCTAAATTACTAACGAGCAACACCATAAAACCCAAACTATACAAAAAGTATAGAACCCAGATTTTAAATGATGCCAAGACCCTCATTAAAAGACAACTTGGCAAAGATTTGGCCAACTCACATAATGACTTTTACAACCCAAGAACTAGCAAGACCAACACAACGTTGTTAGAAAACTACGTTACACTGCTCTACCCCTTTCGTTCGGACAAACAGGTATCGCACTCTTTTACCCAAATTTCGCAAGTTGAAGACCCTGGCGTTCAGGCTACTTACTTTGCTCAATTATTACAAAACGGAGTACAAGTATCGCAAAAACAGTTAACGGATTTAGCCGCTGACCTTAACGGAAAGTTGCCCCTATTCAACAAACTAAAAGAGGTAAATATGTTAGGCCATTTTCCATCTACTTATAAATCACAACAACATTTGGCAGAAGCACTTCTCTTTGAGGGTTCAACCTATAACCGCATTAAAGATTCTGTTGCTTTTGTCGCCCAAAAAACCTTCTCGTTCCAAGAAAAACAATATACCGGGTATTTTTTCAAAAAGCGCGACAATGAGGATTACGATAAGAATTTCTCTATGTACCTACTGATGTTTGAAAACGAAAACGGACTCCAAACCAAGCCTTTCTACGAAAGTGATGCCATGCGTATTGAAGATACGGACAGGGACAAAGATGTAATAGAATACCTCTCCGAAGCCTTTGAACTTAAGGACAGAAGGCGCGCAGATATTTACAGACCTCATGGGTATGGTATGTTTGGCCATCATGGGCTATAAATTTGTATTTTTACTTTAAACTCCCACTATGTCCAAATTTGCCGCTTTTTTGTTGCTTTTTCTAACAATTACCCTATCGTTTTCTCAGCAAATTACTTGCTCACCTATAGACAAACAAGCCATAGAGAACAAGTTTATTGCCATTGATGGGTTTCTGGAGAAAGATTTTGGAAAAACCATTGTAGCCATTGGAAAAACGTTTATGGGTACACCTTACGTGGCCAAAACCTTGGAAATTGGAAAAACGGAAACCCTGGTTGTTAATCTTCAAGGTTTAGACTGTACTACCTATGTTGAAAACGTATTGGCTTTTGCCCTAACGCTAAAAAACGGAACATCTAGTTTTGATGATTTCACAAAGGCTCTAGAAATCATTCGTTATAAAGATGGCCAATTAGACGGTTACGCTTCTCGTCTACATTACTTTTCAGAATGGATCGCCAACAACGAAAAGAAAGGATTGATCAAAGACATTACTTCTGAAATTGGAGGAAAAGAAATAACCAAGCCTATTAATTTTATGAGTACACATCGTGACCTTTATCCATTTCTAAGCGATGACGAAAATTTTGAAAAAGTAAAGGCTTCAGAAAATTACCTCAACAACCAACCTATTTGTATTTTGGCACAGGATGAAATCGCAGCCAATGAACACCTGATACAAACCGGAGATATCATTGCCTTAACAACATCTATAAACGGACTGGACATTACACACACCGGAATTGCCACAAGAGAGAAGGATGGGCGTATTCATTTGCTACATGCTTCAACAGGCTCTATGAAAGTTGAAGTATCAAAAAAGCCACTTGCAGAATATCTTAAAGGCATCAAGAAAAATACGGGAATTATGGTTGCTAGACCCGTTAATTAAGTCTGGAATACCTCCTTCAGAACCGACTCCTTAGTTTGTTTTAAAAAATTGTACCTAACGAAATAAGCAGTTTTACCCTTTCACCGAAAGTTTCGCATCGTAAATCTACCTCCTGAACATGGGAGCTGCCGGCTTAAACCCATACAACCGACCAATGAGTTGGTTTTCCTATAAATGCCTTTCATCAAATTATCGCCCCAAACAATAGAGCAATCCGCCTAACAAATGAGCCCTAAAATCCGCTTCATCATACGATGTATTGGAATGTCCTCCCGCAGTATAGAAAGCTCTTCCACCATCATAACTATGATACCAAGAAAATGGATGATTGGCTCCGTTCGTACCTCCGTTGTACGTAGACTCATCTAAAAGTATTAACGGATTTATGCCGCTATAGATTTCTTTAAAATTATACCACTCTTCCGTTCGCACCCAATTACTGGATAAGTGAGAAGTTGCACTATGGTTACGATCTACTACATTGAGTGTAGCTTCTTGTATGCTCGGGTGACCATTAAAATAAGCACCTACTAATTTTCCATACCAAGGCCAATCATATTCCGTGTCCGTTGCGGCATGCACACCCATATAACTACCCCCAGATTGAATGTAACTCTCAAAAGCCCTTTGCTGACCAGCATCCAAAACGTCTCCCGTTGTGTTTAAGAAAACCACCGTTTTATATCGGCTCAAATTAGTAAAGGTGAAATTGCTTGCGTTATCCGTCTGCTCCACTTCAAAATTGTTGGCTTGGCCCAAAGCCCTTAACGTAGCTACTCCCTTTTCAATAGATCCATGCCGGAAAGCGGCCGTTTTAGTAAAAACCAAGATTTTATCTACTGTTTGTACTTCTTCAATAGTAGAAGCAGAAAGTGTCTCGCTTTGTTCTGATTCGTTTTGAGCTGCATCTACTGCCGAAACATTAAAACTGTATGATGTATTAGAGGTTAACCCGGTCATAGAAGACCTGGTGCCAGTAGCCGTCTTAACCCTTTCTCCATTCTGATAAATGATATATTGGGTCACGCCAAGATTATCCGTTGCCGGATTCCAACGTAAATCTATTTGGGTATCCGTAATTTCTTCCGTCCTTAAACCAGTTGGTGCAGAAGGTGGAACATCATCTACATATACTTCCGGTTCGGTAGTTAACTGCAAAGCGGCACTTTGCTGAGATTGATTTTCCGCTGCATCATAAGCCGCTACAGAAAATGTATATTGGGTATTGGGTGACAAGCTTTCTACACGATATGCCGTTTTTGTGGCCGAAGCCAAAAATTTTCCATTCTGGAACACGCTATACCCAGACACACCAACACTATCCTGTGACGCTTTCCATGACAAATCTACCGTAGACTGTGTAATTTCACTAGCGACCAAACCTTCCGGAACGGTAGGAGCCATAGTATCACTGGTTTTTTGCTCTTCTACCTCTTTTTCCGTAGTAATAGAAACCAGCTCGCTTTGCTCCGATTCGTTTTGGGCTTCATCTAAAGCTGAAACAGAAAAAGTATATTGGGTCTCTGGTGAAAGTTTCTCAACCAAAAAGCTCGTTTCCGTTGTGGTAGCCAGAAAATCTTCATTTTGAAAAACCCTATAATTGGCTACACCTATGTTATCCGTAGAAGCATTCCATGTTAATCTTAAAGATGATTTGGTAAGGTCTTCAATTTTTAGACTTTTTGGAATCGTAGGTGCAATGGATTCCTTGAACACCACCCTTTCGTTTAAGGTCGTAAAGCTTAATGTGCTACTTTTTTCCGATTGGTTTCCAGATTCATCTATCGCCCCCACTGACAAAGTGTATTCCGTTCCAGAGGTTAATCCTTCAACCACATATTCTGGCTTTTCGGTTTTTGCTACTAAAGTTTCATCCAAATAAACAGAATACTCTGCAACTGCTGTACTATCATTTTCAGGTGACCAAGAAAAACTGGCCATGGTAGCGCCTAAATCAACTACTTGTAAATTTTTTGGCGCACCAAGAACAACACTGTCCTCTTTAACCTCTTTAATAGTACTAACCAAAATAGGTTCACTGCGCAGCGATTCGTTTTTTGATTCATCGGAAGCGCTCACTTGAAAGCTATATCTGGTGTTGGCCTCCAACCCCTCAACCACGTACAAAGTATCCGTAACCTCTGCCAAAAGAGTACTATCGTTATAAACTGTATATATTGCAACGCCAACACTATCCTTGGCGCTATTCCATACCAGTCTCATACTATTTTCAAGAATATCCAAAGCTCTTAAATCAGTTGGGACCGTAGGTGCTATAGTATCTTTTTCGGGTATATTTTCAAGTGGAGTTTCCACTTCAACCCTATTACTATGTTTTGAGGTCTTGCCCAGTAAATCAATGGCCGTCACACTAAAATTGTACCCTACTCCAGCCTCCAGACCTGTTACGCTGTAAGACTTGTTGTTTACATTACCAATCTGCACCGTATCTCGAAATATGCGATATTCCTTAACTGCAGAAGGGTTGATTTCCAATTCCCATTTTAACTCTACGGAATTCTTCAACACCTTGCCAACGGACAATAGTGGTGCTCTTAAAATTGAACTGAAAACTGCTGTGCTATCATTCTCAACTAGAGTATCTTCTGCTACAAGAGCATCTGTAAATACCTTTATATTTTCACTGAATTCAGAGTTGTTCCCGGCAGCATCTGTAGCTTTTACGGCAAAAACATATTCCGTATTTGGTTTTAGGTTTTCAGCATGATAAGTAGTTAGTGTATCCCGCGCCACTTCTACACTATCTTGGTAGACCATATAATGCAATACCTTAACGTTGTCCTTAGCAGATTCCCAAGACACGGTAATGGACGAATCCGTAACATGTACCGTTTCCAGTTTTTTGGGAGGCAATGGCGGTATCACATCTGGGGCAATAGCAACGGGGTCGTCACTTTTGTCCTTTTCACAGGCAATACCAAAGAATAAAAAACATATGAATATTGCGGAAAGTAGGCCTACAATGGGTCTTTCTTTCATTTTCTAGGGGGACATGTTTAAGTTGAATTCCTAACTATAGTTTCTCACTAGCAAAATTCAGAAATTTCATCGATAAAAATGAACCTTTTACCGAAGGTTATTAACAAAATAAAACGCAGACACCTTCAATTATATAAAAATGACAAAAGTGATACTCTAATTCTGCCGTATTAATTATTTGCAGAGGCCATTAAGTATTTTTTGGGAGTGGTTCCGTACTTCTTTTTAAAGGCCGAAATAAAATGGCTAGCTGTACTGTAGCCCACCTTAAGTCCTACTTCATTAACATTGTGTTGCCCTGTTTCCAACATTTTACGGGCATATTCCATTTTATAATCGAACAAAAAGCTGAACACGGAATCGCCATAAATCTGCTTAAAACCTTCCTTTAATTTTTTTAAGGACAAGCCAATTTCTTCGGAAAGCTCTGTTAGTGTAGGAGGTTCCGCCATACGTGAGATAACAATTTCCTTGGCTTTACGTATACGGCGCACATTATCCTCATCTACCAAAAACGGGCACTGTTCTATATCCGCATCATCACTTTTATTAAAGTACAAAGAAATAAGCTCGTACACTTTTCCTTTTATGTACAACTCTTTTATAGAGGGGTGAAGGTTGTAATTCATCATCTGACTAAGAATAACCGCAATTGCCGGACTTACACCTTCTTGGGCATAGTATTTTTTATCCTTGTTGTCCGCACTTAAAAAGGGAATATAATCTGCCTCCTTGGAAAAGAGCGAATGGAATTTACGAATGGTCATCACTACCGAAACCAACCAAGAATTTGGGGCCAGCTGCAGGTTCATAGGAAGGTCTATCTGCGTGTTATAGAGCAACAAAGAGTTTTCTTCGGACACTTCAAGGTTGTACCTGCCTTCATTAAAAATGAACTTGGCATTTCCCTTTAAACAAAAATGAAATTGAATAAAACTACTATCTATATCACGTACCACATTTTGGGTTTCTGCGGTATCGTTTTGAATTTTGAGTACGTAAAACCCATCCTCTATAAGCACTTCTTGAAATGAACCTTGAGCGGTATTTTTAGCTTCCATATGAAACATGAATTGGTTTGTTTTTATTTAGAAACGTTCTAAATAGATGCGTCGTTAAGCACAGTATTTCCTACAAAAATACTGGTTTTCAACGGATTTACATTCATATATAACTAAAAAAACCCTCAACGACACTTATTGTTCCTCTAGCGTTATTTTTATAGCGCTAAGCCTCTTATTTTTGTTTCCGCTTTGAAAGAGCTTTCATGAAAGATTACCACATTTCAAAAAACAACTCGTTCTACACCATTGGTTTAAGCTATCTAAAAGCTGATGCCGAGGTTCGTGGCAAATTTAGTTTGGACGATGCCGCTATGGAACGTATTCTATCCAAAGCCGGTGAATTGGGTATTGACGGGCTTCTAGTGACCTCTACCTGTAACCGAACCGAACTGAACGGTTTTGCACAGCACCCTTTTCAACTTATAAAATTACTTTGTGATAATACCGCCGGCTCTGTTGAAGAATTTCAAGAGGTAGCCTACGTGTACAAAAACAATGACGCCATTAGCCATCTTTTTAGAGTAGGCACAGGATTGGATAGTCAGATTTTAGGTGATTTTGAAATTATAAGCCAATTAAGGGCAAGTTTTAACCGTTCCAAAAAGCACGGTATTGCCAACCCGTTTATAGAGCGACTTTGCAATTCGGTCATTCAGGCCAGTAAGCGTATCAAGAACGAAACGGAAATTTCCTCGGGTGCTACATCGGTGTCTTTTGCATCGGTACGGTACATTATGGAAAATGTTGAAAACATTTCAGAAAAGAATATTTTACTTTTTGGTACTGGAAAGATTGGTAGGAATACTTGTGAAAACCTTATCAAGCATACCAAAAACACACATATTACCCTTATTAATCGTACCAAGGACAAAGCGGAAAAAATTGCCGGTAAATTTCAATTGGTAGTTAAGGACTACGGGGACCTTCAAACCGAAATTAGGTCTACCGATGTATTGATTGTTGCTACGGGAGCACAATCCCCAACAATTTCAAAAGATCTTATCCACACCAAGAAACCTCTTTTGATCTTAGACCTTTCCATTCCCAAGAATGTTTCGGAAACGGTAGAAGAACATGATAACGTTACTTTGGTACATTTAGATCAGCTTTCCCAAATTACGGACGATACGCTAGAAAGAAGAAAACAGTTCATTCCAGAAGCGGAAGTTATCATAGACGAGGTAAAAGGAGATTTCATCCAATGGCTTGAAACCAGAAAATTTGCCCCTGTCATTAAAGCCCTGAAGCAGAAGCTCAAAACCATGAAAGACGAAGAAATGGACTATCAATCCAAAAAACTATCGGACTTTAACGAGCAACAGGCAGATGTAATATCAAACAGAATCATTCAAAAAATAACGAAGCAGTTCGCAAATCATCTTAAGGACGATAATGTCGATTCAGACACTAGTCTAGAACTCATTCAAAAAGTCTTTCAACTCGAACTCGACACTCCATGAGCAAGGTCATACGAATTGGTACACGCGATAGCGAATTAGCGCTATGGCAAGCAAATACCGTCAAAAACAAACTCAAAGCTTTAGGCCATAAAGTAAAAGTAATTTCCGTAAAATCTACAGGCGACCTTGTTCTTGACAAGCCGTTGTACGAAATGGGCATTACCGGTATTTTTACCAAGACCCTAGACGTTGCTATGCTGAACGATGATATTGATATTGCCGTTCACAGCATGAAAGACGTGCCTACCGCCCTGCCACAAGGTATTGTTCAGGCAGCGGTTTTGGAACGTGCCAACTTTCTGGATATCCTTGCCTTTAAAAAGAACGAAGAATTTCTTGGGGAAAGGGATGCTATCATTGCTACCGGAAGTCTAAGAAGAAAAGCCCAATGGCTTAATAGATATCCTACCCATACCGTGGTAGACCTTCGCGGAAACGTTAACAGTCGTTACCAAAAACTTGAGGACAACGATTGGAACGGCGCCATATTCGCCGCTGCAGGTCTGGAGCGTATTGGCCTGGAACCGGAAAATACAATTGGACTTACATGGATGGTACCTGCCCCTGCGCAAGGAGCTATTATGGTGGTGGCCAAAGAAAAAGATGAATTTGTTCGTGAAGCCTGTGCAGAACTAAATCATAGGCCCACGGAAATATGTACGCAACTAGAACGTGAGTTTCTTCGTATTTTAGAAGGAGGCTGCTCGGCGCCCATAGGTGCGATTGCTACCATAAACAAAGAGAACGAAGTAACGCTTAAAGGTGTACTTTTAACCGTAGACGGCAAGAAAAAACTAGAAGCAGAATTTACCGCTCCGCTAGGCAAACACACCTATCTGGCAAAAGACTGTGCAAATAGTATCCTTAGCCGTGGTGGCAAACTTCTTATGACCTACAAAGAAGGTACTTTGGAAAACACCAAAATATTTTCCACCAAAAACCTTACGACTGCTCAAGAAGAACTTTTTGATGCGGATATTAAAGTAAAATCGGAAGATTTCATTAAAATAAGCCCTAACCGAATTTCTACACTTGTATTGAAAAAAGAAATTCAAAACGTAGTGCTTACCAGTCAGAATGCTGTAGAGGCACTTATCAAGAGCATATCTCCGGAAGAGCTGAAATTTAAAAATATTTATTGTGTTGGAGGAAAGACCAAACGCATGATAAAGAAATACATTGGTCCTGTTACGCATCAGGAAAAAGATGCTAAAAAATTAGCCGAGTACTTAGTAGAGTATATGGAAGGTGCCGAGGTTACTTATTTCTGCAGTAACCTAAGGCTTGATAATCTGCCCACTATACTTGCTGAAAACAACATTAAAGTTAATGAGATAGAGGCATACACCACCAAGCATGCACCGGCAGACGTTGAGGAAACTGTTGAAGGTGTAATGTTCTTTAGTCCGTCTACGGTTACGAGTTATTTGCAAAAAAACGCACCTAACAAAACAGCGTATTGTATTGGAGAAACTACGGCTACCGAAGCAAAGAAACACTTTGGAACGGTTCACGTAGCCAAAATACCCACTGTAGAAAGTGTTATCGAACTGGTGAACCAAACCTACGGAAAGCATTAATTATTTTTACAAATAGAACCACGAACGGACGTTCCGTTTCATGGGGTTAACTTATATCTATGTCACTAAAGAACGACCTATTTCTTAAGGCCCTTAAGGGCGAAACAGTAGACCGTCCACCCGTGTGGATGATGCGTCAAGCAGGAAGATACCTTCCAGAGTTTATGGAAATCAGAAAAAAGTATGATTTCTTTACGCGTTGTCAGACCCCGGAACTAGCCTCTGAGATTACGGTACAGCCCATCCGCAGATATGGAATGGATGCCGCTATTCTTTTTAGCGATATATTGGTAATTCCCCAGGCCATGAATATTGAGGTGCAGATGAAACCCAATTTTGGCCCGTACCTACCCAACCCAATCCGTTCGCAAAAAGATTTGGACCGTGTTATTGTTCCTGATGTAAACGATACTTTAGGATACGTTATGGAAGCTATAAAAGCTACCAAAGAAAAACTGAACGACGAGGTGCCACTTATCGGTTTTGCCGGTTCACCGTGGACCATTTTATGTTATTGCGTACAAGGTCAAGGCAGTAAAACCTTTGATAAGGCCAAAGAATTGTGCTTTACACAACCTGTAGTAGCCCATGAGCTGCTACAGAAAATAACGGATACTACCATTGCCTATTTAAAAGCAAAGGTTAAAGCCGGTGTTAATGCGGTTCAAGTTTTTGATTCTTGGGGAGGCATGCTTTCACCAACGGATTATAACGAATTTTCATGGCAGTACATTCAGCAAATTATTGATGCTTTAAAGGATGAGACCCCTGTTATTGTCTTTGGTAAAGGGTGTTGGTTCGCCTTGGGCGATATGGCCAAATCCGGTGCTTCGGCATTGGGTGTAGATTGGACATGTTCCGCAAGAAATGCACGTTACCTGACCGGAGGAAAGATTACGCTTCAAGGTAATTTTGACCCAGCTAGATTGTTATCGCCACCATCGGAAATAAAAAAGATGGTTACGCAAATGATCAACGAGTTCGGGAAAGACAGCTATGTGGTAAACTTGGGTCATGGCATTTTACCTAATGTTCCCGTAGAAAACGCAAAAGCGTTTATAGATGCGGTAAAAGAGTGGAAACCTGTAAGCTAAATAAAGTTTGAGCTCTATGGAAAATGAGAACAGCCCAATTGCCATTTTCGAACAGTTTTCCATAGAACCCATACATGAAAAGTACGCTTGGCGCATTTGCGATTTCGTAACTGTAAACAGCAAACGCCTACAACGCTATTTTCCAAAAACGTTGGCCCAGAACCTAACACCTACCCTTTCTCAAATTTTTGTAGAGCAGAAAGTCCGTGAGTACCAAAAAAAGGAAGAATTCTTATTTGTTCTCAAGGATACTGAAAGCCGCAAAGTAATGGGTTTGGTGTACATCAAAGAATTAGATTGGGACAAAAAACAAGCGGAACTGGCCTATTGTATCGGTTACGACTACGAAGGCAAAGGAATTACTTCCAGGGCAACAAAAATTTTATCCCAATACGCCATACAGGCTCTAGGTCTTCAAAATCTTCAAATAATTGTACATAAAACCAACTTAGGAAGTGTTAGAGTAGCAGAAAAATGCGGTTATATTTGGCAAAAAACACTTCTAAAGGAACATACACCACCCAATGAAGATGCATTGGACATGGAGCTGTACGAGCTAGGAGCTTAAGAACCGTTTCAAAATTCACAATAATCCTTCTAAAAAACTTTTTGTAGTCCGTATTACTTTATAGCTTCCTCTGTAAATCGTAAATTTACAGTCAATTCGCACAAAACCATTTCTCTTCATGAAAGACAAATTCTTTAGTTACATCCAAAACCTTCAAGATACGATTACCTCCAAGTTAGAGGAAATAGACGGGAAGGCCAAGTTTCAAGAAGATATATGGAAAAGACCCGAAGGCGGTGGAGGACGTACCCGAGTTATAGAGAATGGTGCCGTTTTTGAAAAGGGAGGCGTAAACATATCTGGTGTACATGGCGCTTTGCCCAAAAGTATGCAGGCCTATTTTGGGGTTGAAGACGCAGATTTTTATGCCTGCGGATTAAGCTTGGTGCTGCATCCCACAAACCCTATGGTCCCGACCGTACACGCAAACTGGCGCTATTTTGAGATGTATGACAAAGAAGGGAATATAGTTGACCAATGGTTCGGTGGTGGTCAGGATTTAACTCCCTACTACTTATTTGATGAAGATGCCATTCACTTTCACACGGTCTGTAAAACAGCCTGTGATGCCCATAATCCAGAATTCTATTCCACCTATAAAAAGAAGTGCGATGATTATTTTTGGAATGCCCACAGAAATGAGGCTAGGGGTATAGGCGGGCTCTTCTTTGACTATTGCAAAGCTAGCGATGAGATACGTATGGATAACTGGTACGATTTTGTAACTGAAGTAGGAAACAGTTTTTTAGAAAGTTATGTACCGATTGTTTTAAAACGAAAGGAACAGGCATATTCCAAAGAGCAACGCGATTGGCAAGAGGTACGAAGAGGACGTTATGTTGAGTTTAACCTTGTTCATGATAAAGGCACATTGTTCGGTCTGAAAACCAATGGAAGGATTGAAAGTATTTTAATGAGCTTACCACCACATGTACAGTGGCGTTATGACCATAAACCTGAAAACGGAACAGAAGAATACCGATTGGTAGAAATATTAAAAGAACCAAAGAATTGGGTCTAGACCTCTAATGGCAAAATTATGTCTAAAAAAGGAAAAGCAAAAAATACTGTAAACAAAGCCAAGCACACCAAGCTTTTAAATCGAAAAAAAGCCAAGCTTAAATTAGAAAAGGAAACGCGCAAACAGCGTTTGAAGGAGATTATTAAGCAGGGCCAAAATAAAAACACTCCATCTTCGTGAAGACCTTTAATCTCACTTCCTATTTAATTAGTCTAGGCAATCTTTTACTAAAGGTAGTATTGGTAGCGTTACTTATTGCCTTATTTACTTCTTGTAATCCCCAGCAAAAAGCAAAAAGCGATATAGAAATTAGCTTTACTCCTGATACCTTAAATGTAGGGTATACATACTGGTGGGAAGAATCCGGCCCTTTTATTGGGTATTGCGGTAAAGAATATGCCCTTGTATTTTCAGGTACGGTGGTAGATTTAAAAAAGGCCAACCATGATGCCGCACCACTCTACATTTCTCAAAAAGGAACCATAGCCTTAGACGAAGTATACAAGATAAAGGAGATGGGTACTAACAGTTATGCAAGTCAAAAATATTTTACAACCGATTGCTTTAATCATACCGATGTTACGGTTGGCGACAAAGTTCTTGTTTTCTGTTATGATTATGAGGGCGAACTTGTAATTCCGGGAAACAACTCCATTCTAAACATACAAGGATTAGATCACCCGCTTGTTGGAGCTACAAAGCGATTTATAGATGCCGATGAAAACCCGATAAAAATTAAAGAAGACTCTACTTTATGGTCTGCCTACGGATACCGGCAACAACTAAAACAAATGATACGGTGCAGAGAAAATACCGAACGTATTATTTCCAAGTAATTGCCTTTTCCGAAACTTCTTTAAATTGATATACTACATGGGCAAGGCGAGCTTTAAGCAATTCTTTTCTACCCGTTTGCGTTCTAGTATACAATAGTTTGGAGCCGTCTACATGCTTCTTCCAAAAGCTATGGAACTTTTGGGCATCCGCTTTTCGTCTACCCAAATCCTGAGGTACCACATAATAATTACGAATACCCCATTTTCTCTTTAACCAATTGCTATTGACCATTAAATATCTTGGATTTTCAACAGGGGCCAATATCTCATACATTAGGTTTACAAAAAGCGTACTTTCATAATTGCTAGCGCCCTTCAGATAGCAAACAAATGCACCATTGGCATTCTGTTCCGCAACAACAGAAATACTAGAAGGACCCGAATGAATCTGGTTGGTTTTACAGAGGTAGTCCAACAAAGCGGCGCCTATTTTTTTGGTCTTTTTAAAAGAATTTCCAAACAAGAAATATAGCTTTAATGCTTTGTAAGTTTTTGGGGCAAAACCAATAAGTACGCCTGCCAGCAAAAAATATACAAACTGAAAGATACCTTTATTTAATAATGTTCCTATGTTCTTCATAAGAAACTCGGGAAGAAACAGGCCCAAACCCGCTACCACTTCAATAATTAAATACTGTGCGGCATCTACAGAACGTATTCTTTTTACTTTTCTAAAGGGAGTTTTATGCGTATAGGGAACCTTAATTTCACGCACCAGCACACTGCCCGTTTGAATAGCTTGCTGCCAACGCCCTCCAATATTCTGCCTATCGGAAGCGTTTTGTACCATGGATCCGTTCAAATCCTCCAAAGCGCTATGTTCATCAAAATGGTCCGGAAGTTGTAACCTGTCCAATCCGTTTTCAATATAGGGCTCTCCCTGAATGGATACACCGGAAAAAGCGGTGAACCTGCGTTTTAGTTTTTCCAAATCCTTTCCGCCATCACTTACCGTTGGATCTAAACAGGCCAAGTGCCATATATTTCCGGTTTTGGTAGGCTCGTTAACATCTGTTCTCATTGCCCTGCCTCGCATCTGATTAGAAGAAACAAAAGAGCCAACGTACGAAGCCAAAACCAAACTGTTGATAGCCGGGGCATCCCAACCTTCGCCAAGAAGAGATTTAGTACCAATTAGTATTTTTATTTTTCCTTTTTGAAAAAGCTCCGTTACCGCGGTAACTATGCTGTTTTTAGCGTTCCCAAAAGCGGATATCGTTACAAAATCTGCATCCGCAGCCATGGGTTGCTTGCCAAAAGCCCCTTCTCCAAGGACCTTTTCAAAATCTTCAACAATAGTTTTGTGCAGCACCACCAAAGACCCTGTTAGTATGGCCAAGTGCTCCTTGTGTTTGGATTTGATCCGTAAGAATTGAAAAATAGAGACTACTCCAAGTTTATTAAGAACTCCCGTGGCTTCACCTGTGTAATCAAGGAATTCCTTTCTTATAAAATCGGTTAACACCACAGCTTTTAATCGCTCTCCCAAATTTTCATACTCCTTCTCAAGAATAGCATGTATGCCATTCAATTTACTAGGGCTGCTGGCCAAAGAACGGTAGAGTTGCTCGTCGCCAATAAAATTTACCCTCTTCTTCTCGTACACTCCAATTCTTCCCAGCTGTTTTTCAATAGCTTTCAATTGTTCCTCATAAGCTCCTAAAGCTTCCCTTTGAGCCACCAACAATTCCTGAAGAAGGATTTCAATCCACTCATATGTTAACTCCGGAAAGTCTACCGCTTTGTCTTCAAAACCAAGAAACAGCAGTTTCTCTTTATCTATCTGAACTCCGGCAGAATTCAAGAATATTAACATTGCAGATAGAAACGATGGTTTTCCGTAAATTTCCTCAAGCGTGTCTTCTGTATTTTTATAAAATGGATGTTCTAAAAGCAGATCTTGAAAACCAATATCGGCTTTCAAATCACTAAGAAACTGAATAATATTCTCTCTGTATTCTACAATATATCGTATTTGTGCTTCGGACGGTTTGGAGAAATATATAAAATCTTGGTGCGGACAAAGGTCTCCGTTCTTGACAAGGTCCGGCACGGCAATTTCATCATCTATTGGCCCGCAGAGATCAAAATACTTATTTAACTCCGCACTAGAACTATCGTACGGAGGGGTTGCCGTCAATGCTATTACCGTTAAACCCTCAATTTCCTTTAGGGCCATCAAACATTTATACCATTCGTTTTTTAAATGGTGTGCCTCATCTAGTACTAAGGTTTCTATACCGTTTTCCCTGATGAATTTTAGAAGAGAATAATTTTCTTTCTCGGCCAAGCGCTTGTTTAGTGCATGTAACGACTGGTATGTAGAAAAGGTGAGAAGTTTGGGTTTCTTGATGTTCATAGAAAAGTCCGCGAACCCCGAATCCTTCAAAAAGAACGATACCAATCGGTCTTTCCACTGGTTCCTAATGGTTAAAGTAGGAGCCAAAACCAAGGTCCGCTTGTTGACCCTTCGCAGTACTTCCAACCCCAAAATGGTCTTTCCAGACCCCGGAGGTGCTACCACATGTAAATGATGGTCTTTAATATGCTCCTCAAAATGGTCCAGAAAATTTTGCTGATAGCTTCGCCATTCAAATTTAAATTTCAGACTATGGATCAGTTCGGTCAAGAGTTGGTTTGTTTTCGGGTTTTTTAGGAGGATAATAAGTAACTTTGGCTATTCAAAAATAGGTAAAAGCATGTATCCACTTAGAAGAAACCGCAGGTTAAGAACAAACGACTCCATTAGACATTTAGTACGTGAAACCATTTTATCGCCAAAGGATTTTTTGGTGCCTCTTTTTGTAACCGAAGGTAAGGGTATAAAAGAAGAGATCGACTCTATGCCGGATTATTATAGATTGAGTCTTGACCTACTTTCTGCCGAAGTTAAGGAGCTTTGGAGTATGGGCCTGCACGCCGTTCTTCTATTTGTAAAAGTGCCCGATAATTTAAAGGACAACAAAGGCACCGAAGCCTTGAATGAAAACGGACTGATGCAAAAAGCCATCAAGACCGTTAAAGATGCCTGCCCGGGAATGTTGGTAATGACCGATGTAGCCATGGACCCTTATTCTTCCTTTGGCCATGACGGTATTGTAGAAAACGGTCAGATTCTGAATGACGAAACTGCGGAGTTTCTTGCCGAAATGAGCGTTTCCCATGCTTTGGCCGGGGCTGATTTTGTTGCACCAAGTGATATGATGGACGGTCGTATTCTTTCCATTCGTGAAGCGTTAGAAGACGAAGGCCTGGTAAATACGGGAATCATGAGCTATAGTGCCAAATATGCCAGTGCCTTTTATGGTCCTTTTAGGGATGCTTTGGATTCTGCACCAGTTGATGTTAAAAACGTACCAAAAGATAAAAATACCTATCAAATGGATTATGCCAACCGGTTTGAAGCCTTAAAGGAAACCGAGATGGATATTGATGAAGGTGCTGATATTGTTATGGTAAAACCAGGTCTTTGTTATCTGGATATTGTACGTGAAATTCGCAATGAAGTTGATGTTCCCGTTGCGGTCTACCAAGTTTCAGGGGAGTATGCCATGGTCAAAGCTGCCGCCGAAAAAGGTTGGTTGGACCATGATGCCGTGGTTATGGAACAGCTGACGGCCATAAAACGTGCCGGCGCCAACATTATCGCCAGTTATTTTGCCAAGGACGCGGTTAGGCTATTGGACTAGTTTTTATTAAAAGAGCAGATTTGAGAATTGTATTGTTTGTATTCCTATTTATATTTCTCCAGCTGTCACAAGCGCAGGAAGGCATTGGAACGCCTTTAAATTTAGGAATAAAGGATGCCTTAACTTATGGCACTCCCTACGATGTAGGGCTGGATTCCAGCTACATCAACACGAACGTGCAAAAAATAATAACTAACGGTATAAAAAACAACGCTTTTCCCGGTGCGCAAATACTAGTTGCCAAAAACGGAAAAATCATCTTTCATAAAGCTTACGGATATCACACTTATGACAGTATACAACCCGTGGCTTTAGATGATATGTATGATTTGGCTTCGGTAACTAAAATTACTGCTGCCCTTCCTGCCCTCATGAAATTAGTGGATGAAGGAAAACTTGATTTGGACGCTCCGTTTAGAACCTATTGGAAGCATTGGAAAAAAGAAAAGGATAAAAGAGATATTACGCTTCGGGAAATTCTGGCTCATCAAGCCGGACTACAACCTTACATTGTTTTTCTAAATGAGGTTTTTAAAAAGAATAAAAAGCTTAAACGGCGTTTTGTTCATAGTTCCCCCAACCGCAGATTTCAAAATCAGGCATATGATGGCTTGTTCGTTAAAAACAAGTTCAACAAGAAAATGTATCGTCTTATTGACCGTTCAAAAGTATCTGCTGAAAAGAAATACAAATATTCGGGACTTGCATTTCTCATATTCCCACAGCTAATAGAGCAACTTACCGGAGAGTCCTATGACTATTATTTGGAGAAGAATTTTTATTTACCGCTGAATGCCCCCACTATGGGGTTCAAACCAAAAACCAAAGACTTTACCAATTTTATTGTTCCTACAGAGGTAGATACCCTTTTTAGGCATACGCTGACCCAAGGTTGGGTCCATGATGAAAATGCCGCACTTTTAGGTGGAATATCCGGTAATGCCGGGCTTTTTGCTACGGCAACAGATTTGGCCAAATTGATGCAAATGTACATGCAATATGGCGTCTATGACGGCAAGCGCTACATATCCGAAGCCACCGTAAAGGAATTTACAAGAGTTCAATTTCCCGAAAATGACAATCGTAGAGGTCTTGGTTTTGACAAGCCTTCATTGAACAACTCGGAACTGCCCCTGTCCAAAGCTTATCCGGCTCCAGAAGTAGGTGCCAGTAGTTTTGGTCACAGCGGTTTTACAGGAACATTCGTTTGGGCAGACCCAGAAAATCAACTGGTATATATTTTTCTTTCCAATCGGGTAAACCCTACTAGAGATAACAGAAATCTTTATAACCTAAATATTAGACCTGCAGTGCAACAGGTATTTTATAAAGCCACATTACCAAGCAAATAAGATCATAAGATTGTACTTTAATTGGTATATTCGTTACACTAAAACTCATTCATGGGCTTATTAATTTTTTACGCTTTAATTTCAATTTTTATTTCGTTTCTCTGCTCCATACTTGAAGCGGTGCTCCTGAGCATTAGCCCAACCTTTGTAAATGTTAAGAAGAAGGAAGGCAAAACCTATGCAGTTACCTTAGAGGAACTAAAGCAGGACGTAGACAAACCCCTTATTGCTATTTTAACGCTAAACACCATTGCCCATACCGTGGGTGCTATTTTGGTGGGTGTTCAAGCCAAAGTTGCCTATGCAGAGATGTACGGTTCATCTACACGAAGCATATTTGGGGTAACCTTTACCGAGGATTTAATGGTTGGGGCGGTATCTACTATAATGACCATTCTCATCTTAGTGGCATCGGAAATTATTCCCAAAACCATTGGCGCCACCTACTGGAGGCAGTTGGCCAATTTTACCGCAAAAGCGCTCAACATTATGGTGGTTGCCTTAAAATATACCGGACTTTTATGGCTCCTACAGCTTTTCACTAAACTTGTGGGCGGCAAAGGACACCATGGAAGCGTTTTAAGTAGAGAAGATTTTACCGCCATGACCGATATGGCCCGCGAAGAAGGTGTTTTTGAAAAATCCGAATCTACTATCATAAAGAATCTCCTACGTTTTGACCAAGTTCTGGTCAAGGATGTAATGACCCCACGTGCAGTGATGAAAATTGCTTCGGAAAATAAAACGATTGCAGAATTTTTTGAAGACAATCCCAAAATGCGCTTTTCACGGATTCCTGTATATGGCGAAAAAATGGATCATATAGATGGTTTTGTGCTTAAGGATACTATTTTAGAGGAAATGGTTAATGAAAACGGAAACACACCATTATCCGAAATAAAACGGGAAATCCTAATAACCGAAAGAAACACCCCTATACCTCGCCTCTTTGATACCTTTATCGCCAAACGGGAACATATTGCCCTAGTTGTGGACGAATATGGTTCAGTAAGTGGATTAGTCACCATGGAAGATGTGATTGAAACCCTTCTAGGGCTTGAAATAATGGACGAGAGCGACAATGTGGCCGACTTGCAGGAACTAGCTCGAAAAAATTGGAATACGCGTGCAAAACGCTCAGGAATACTTGACAAGTAAGTTATAATCAAAAAGCAACGCACCCCAAAATACTCTAGTATGGAAATCGCTTATATCGGCACTCCGCTTGGTACGGCAAAACTTGAAGGCGATGACAACGGCCTAGCTGCAATTACCGTTTTGGATGAGGATAAAAGCCTATCCGTTGATGTTCCTGTGCACCTAGTAGAAGCTGCAGAACAACTAGAACAATATTTTGCGGGTACACGAAGTGATTTTGATATTAAATTAAACCCAGAAGGCACGGATTTTCAAAAACGGGTTTGGGAGGCTCTACTAGAAATACCTTTCGGAAAAACAGTTTCTTACTTGGACCTTTCCAAAACTTTGGGAGACGTAAAAGCTATTAGAGCCGTTGCGGCTGCGAATGGCAAAAATCCGCTTTGGATTGTGGTTCCATGTCACCGGGTTATTGGTAGCGATGGTTCCTTAACAGGCTATGCGGGAGGCTTACATCGTAAGAAGTGGTTGTTGGAGCATGAATCTCCCTTTAAACAACAAAGCCTTTTCGATTAGCACAAATCCTCTAGCATCAACTGCACAATTTGCCACCGTTTCATCAATGATTTAAGCATCTCCGACAAACTGATTAGTCGGTTTAAAAATTAAAAATCCCCTATTATAGTTACTAATGGTATTTTTCATCGATAAATAGTTCTTATTATTGAAGAACTCACAACTTTGAGCCTGTTCGAGAAATGTACCAACCAACCGGGTGGTCTGTTCCACCTTTTATCACCCCCTATAAGATTACATGTCACAATATTCCCAAATTCAGGGAGTTATTCTAAGACAATCCGCTGTAATTTTGTGGTTAACTGTTGTAAAAACTAAACTATGGCATTTCTCTCCCTTAATGATTTAACCAGTAAAGCGCAAAGTGCATTTAAAAGGTTTCCATTAACAATCCTCTGGGCATTATGCGGTACACTCTACGCCATATGGGTGGTAGATGCACCCAAAGAAGCAAATACAGACAACCAAACCAATATCATACTAACATTTATTTTGGGAGTAAGTTGGCTTATTGGCTCCCAGTTTTTTCTTGAACAACTTAAAAACTCTAAAAAGGCCATTTGGTTGAAACCCGTTCTGCTCTTGTTATTGTTTCTCTTCTACTGGCATTTACCCGAAGTTGATACTTTTGATGATGACCCTATTTATCTAGTCCGTTTTTTCCTGTTTTTGATTGCAGGACATTTATTCGTTCTATTCGCTCCCTTTTTATTCAAATGGAATAAGAATGCTTATTGGAATTACCTCAAAGCTGCTGGTTTTGCCATAGTGAGAAGCGGTTTTTTCTCAGGTGTACTTTATCTTGGACTAGTACTGGCCCTTTTGGCTATTGACGCGCTGTTCAATATGCGAATAGATGGCGATATATATTTTCAGTTGTTTCTTTTTTGCTTAGGAGTGGTCAATACATGGATATATCTATCGGACTTCCCAAAAAATATACATCAACAAAAAGAAATCCATTTCAATAAGGCATTAGAGGTCTTTGTCAAATACATTCTGATTCCGCTAGTCATTCTATACCTGCTGATTCTTTATTCCTATAGTATAAAAATCTTGGTTGAATGGGAACTTCCAAAAGGATGGGTTTCATATTTGGTCACCGCATTGGCCTTTTTAGGTTTTACCGTACAGGTCATTATAAATCCAATTCATGAAACAGTGAAGTCTTGGACTATCAAACGCTTTTATCCTTGGTTTTATATTTTGATATTACCCTTATTGGTGCTTCTTTTCATTGCTATTTTTAGACGTGTTTCCGATTATGGCATCACTGAGAATCGTTACTTCGTAATACTGTTGGCCTTTTGGATTTTAGGAATTAGTCTGTTTCTTTTATTCAGCCGAAAAAAGAGTCTCCTAATTTTACCGTTTTCCCTCTTTATTCTAGCAATACTATCATCATTTGGTTTTTGGAGTGCGTCCAGCGTGTCATTAAAAAGTCAGACACATCAGTTCCAAATCGTATACGAAAATGTACTTCAAAACAACAGATTGGCCACTTCTGACCAATACAATCAATTAACGTCCATTCTAAAATACTTGGACGATAGAAAATCGGTGAACCAACTAAACAGCATTACCGGTATCGAGATTAAGGATATTTTTAAAGATACTTTTAGCGATGAGCCGGAGGTTTTTAATTGGTTCGATTCCCAAAAAGTTTTAGACTCCCTTGACATAGCCTTAGCCCCAAATGAATTTGGGTCCGAAGCCCGAAACACAAAATATTTTAACTACTATGCAGACCGACAGCAAGCACAAAACTATACGCTTAAAGGGTATCATGATCTAGCGGTATTTACCATTAACGAAAATATTTCCACAAACGCCTCAATAGGAGTTTACACCATAGATTATGACCATAAGAATAATTTTCTGAGCCTACTTGCACCTAAGGATAGTCTAACGCTACATGAGATTCAACTTCTCCCAAAACTTAGAGACTTGAGCAAGAGAGGAACTAATCTATATAACATTGACCCTGAACAAATGATAATGGAAGTAGAACATGAAAATATTTCGGTGAAAATAATTTTTGATGAGCTTAATTTCCGAAAAATGGGGGATTCATTACATCTAAGCAGCGCCAGAATTTTTCTTTTTCTAAAACAGAAATGATACTTCTTAGAAAGAGTTTACTCGTAACAACGCACACCTTCTTAATCTGAAAACATGGGTTATTCCAATGAAATAAATGAATCCCAGCTATAATAAGATGGCTATTTTCTTATATTTATTCAAAAAAATCCAATCATGCTAGGTAGGATAAACTTAGAGCATATTTTATTCTTAGACATTGAGACCGTTCCCGAACAGCCCAATTTTGATGCCTTGGATGAGGAAAAAAAGGAGCTTTGGGAGCAAAAGTCCCGATACCAACGCAAAGAAGATTATACAGCTGAAGAGTTTTATGACCGTGCCGGAATTTGGGCAGAGTTCGGAAAGATCGTGTGCATTTCAGTAGGGTATTTTCGTGTGAACGGAGAAACCAAAACCTTTAGAACTACTTCTTTTTATGGAGAAGAAGATAAATTATTAAAAGAGTTCAAAAATTTATTGAACGGACATTTTAGCTCAACCAAGCATTTGCTCTGTGGACACAATGCCAAGGAATTCGATTTTCCATACATTGCACGCAGAATGATCATTCACGGTATTGAATTACCGTACAAACTGAACCTATTTGGCAAAAAACCATGGGAAATTCCGCATCTAGATACCATGGAACTATGGAAATTTGGGGATTATAAGAATTTTACCTCTCTAAAACTACTGTCCAATATTTTAGGTATTCCTTCTCCCAAACAAGATATTGACGGCAGTATGGTTCGCGAAGTTTATTACGAAGAAAAAGACCTAGACCGTATTGTTACCTATTGTGAGCTTGACGTAGTTACTACGGCCCAAGTTTTTCTACGCTTACGAGGAGATGAACTCCTGGACGATAGCAATATTAAAAGTATCTAGGAGAAACTAAGCGTTATATTTCAATTGAATATAAACCGGAAAATGATCGCTGTACCCACCAATGTATTTGTTGCCCACATAAGTGCGGAAGGGAGACCCCATGTATTTTCCTTCAAACTCCGTTAAAAAATGTTCATCAAAGATATTGGCATGGGCAAAACTGTGGGTTCCCTTTTCAAAATTTAGAAAACTGTGCGAGACCATTATCTGATCAAAAAGCATCCATGACCTTTTATAGTTGGCACTACCACGTTCTGGTGTGAGCAACTTTTCCATAGGGTTGTACAAGGTTTTAGTTTCCATGAGCGACTGTACGCTTTCGGACTTTGGGCCATCGTTAAAATCACCCATGATTATATAATTGGGATTGGCCTCTTGCTCCTCAATTCCGGCCATGAACTTAATTATAGTTTCGGCCGCAATAACTCGCTTATATCCGGTTTTTGAATTGCCGCTCCTTCTAGAAGGCCAATGGTTTACGAATATATGAACCACTTCATTGTTCAATTTGCCTTTTACGTACAGAATATCCCGTGTGGTATCTCGTCTTCCATCCTCTTCATAAATAAATAAAGTAATGGGCTCCGAATGTAACACCTCAAAATGGTCCTTATGATAGATCAACCCACAGTCTATACCCCTCTCGTCCGGAGAATCATAATGTACGTAGCTATATTTTATATTAGCCAAAGGTTCTGCCGCCAGAAGGTCCTCCATAACCTGTTGGTTTTCTACCTCTGCCACTCCCACTAGGACTGGCGGGCTCTGGGTTTCGGAATTGCCAATCTCAGAAATGGTCTTAGCCAATTTGTACAACTTTTTTTTGTACCTTCTTAAAGACCACTTTTTGCGGCCTTTTGGCGTAAAATCATCATCAAGGGTCTCCGGGTCGTCTACCGTATCAAATAGATTTTCTAGGTTGTAGAAGCTAATTGTATTTAAATGGCTTCCCTTTTTTTTCCTGAAAAATGAAAAAATCATAAAATTTTCGATTGGGATCTTAAAATTACGAAAATAGCTCGGTCAGTATTGCTTAAATTTGCACTTTAGTTTAGATATGTTAGAAAAGAAGACCATAGATCACGAAAAAGCCGTTTTAATCGGTATTATTAACCGCGAACAGAGCGAAGAAAAAGTTACCGAATATCTTGATGAACTTGAATTCTTGACCTACACTGCCGGTGGAGAGGTTATAGAACGTTTTGTACAGCGCATGGATGTTCCCAACCCCAAGACCCTTATAGGTTCCGGTAAGATGGAAGAAGTAGAGGCATTCGTAAAAGCGAACGATGTAGGCTCCGTTATCTTTGATGATGAACTTACCCCTGCCCAACAACGTAATATAGAAAAGTTGTTACGTTGCAAAATTGTGGATCGTACAAGCCTTATTCTAGATATTTTTGCGCAACGTGCGCAGACCAGTTATGCACGTACCCAGGTAGAACTGGCGCAATATGAATATCTGTTACCGCGATTAACGGGACTTTGGACTCACCTTGAGCGCCAACGTGGAGGTATTGGAATGCGTGGACCGGGTGAAACCGAAATTGAAACGGATAGACGTATTGTTCGTGATCGTATCTCCCTGTTAAAGAAAAAGCTCCTTAAGATAGACCGCCAAATGGAAACCCAACGGGGAAACCGTGGGGCCCTGGTTCGTGTAGCTCTGGTAGGGTATACCAACGTAGGTAAGTCTACTCTAATGAACGTCATAAGTAAAAGCGAGGTATTTGCAGAGAATAAGCTTTTTGCAACGTTGGACACCACCGTACGTAAAGTGGTTATAGGCAATTTGCCTTTCTTATTAAGTGATACGGTTGGTTTTATCCGAAAGCTACCTACGCAGCTGGTAGAAAGCTTCAAAAGCACTTTAGACGAAGTTCGCGAGGCCGATCTGTTACTTCATGTTGTTGATATATCACATCCGCAGTTTGAGGAACATATAGAGTCCGTTAATAAAATCTTGGACGAAATAGATAGTGCGGACAAGAATACCATTATGGTGTTTAACAAAATTGATCAATACAAACATGCCGAAATAGATGAGGATGACCTCATCACCGAAAGGACAGAAAGGCATTTTAGTATTGACGAATGGAAAAAGACATGGATGCAACGTGTTGGGGACCGCGCCCTATTCATATCTGCCTTGAACAAAGAAAATCTGGACGAATTTAGAAAAAGGGTTTATGACGAGGTAAGGGATATTCATGTAACACGCTTCCCGTACAACAACTTCCTCTATCCGGAACATTTGGACGAGTATTAAACTGTTTTCAAGAAATCTTTTACCGTTCATCGGACATACACAACAACTTGTATTTTTCACAACAGCCTTGCTTAGGTTCACAACAATAATTTAGAAGACCGAAGAAACCACCGTAAGTTTACAGTGTAATTAAGTGATAGCATTGACCCCAAATCGAATCTTGAACTTGACCGAAACAAGTAACGAACCCCAAACCTGTTACTTGATCAGAAAAAAATAATACCAAATTGACCAAACCTACTTGATAAAAAAACCCTCTGTACAAGAGGGTTTTTTTATGCCTCCTATTTTGCTTGGTTTTTAAAATCAAACTTAAACTATGCCGTTCATCGAACATTATGGACCGTTGATATTTTTCACAACAGCCTTGCTTAGGTTCACAACAATAATTTAGAAGACCGAAGAAACCACCGTAAGTTTACAGTGTAATTAAGTGATAGCAATGACCCCAAATCGAATCTTGAACTTAACCGAAACAAGTACGAATCCCAAATCCGGACTTGACCTACGAAAAGCTTAAAAAATTGCGACCCCAAATTGCAATTAAAAAGTACAAGTAAACCTACTTAACAAAAAAGCCCGTTAAAACGGGCTTTTTTGTTTTCTATAACCTGATTAAAAAATGGATTCTAGATGTATTTCGTCGAAGCTATGTTCATTTTAACGAGCTACACCACAAATTGAAATAGGTTCACAACAAAAGTTTAGCAATGATAGCGTTGCCTATTACATTCGTCTTGTATTTGAAACTTAGTGTACGTCCCAAATAAATTACTTAACCAAGGTTTGATTTATTGACTGTACAACCAAACTTAACTAATCCTACTTAACAAAAAAAACGCCCCGATTATCATCGGGGCGTTTTCATTATGTATGAATTAAACTTTTTTTAGAAAGAGTAGTTAAGACCAAAAAGGTAGTAGCTCTGTAGAACATTATCCAAATTGTCAAAAGACGCATTGGCATCCGAAACTAATGCATTAGCCAAACCTTCTTGTTTGTTGTCACGAAGACCAAATTCAAAACCTACACCAATTCCTTTCCAAAGCGTGTATCCAAAAGAGTTGATCCATGTCCAGTTAGAAAGATCACCGCTCTTGTAACTTTGAAAAGTAGAGAAGTTGGTCTTAAAGTTAATTGACCCCAACTGTTTTGCATAATCAACAACAATCTTAGCACCAGCAGAAGAATCGTAAGCTGCATCATTATCAGCAAAAACAAAGTTGTAGTTCAATGGGTGAATAACAACTACCATATCAGGAATAGGAGTCCAAGTAGCACCAACACCAAAATCTAAATAACCAGGGTCATTAAAGTTGTTGATGATAGATGTACGATATTCCGCCAAGGCCGAAATAGCAAAGTTCTTATTCAATTTATAACCGTACAATGAAGTGATGTTAAAAACATCTGTTGTGTTATCAAATCCCTCCGCATCCGTAGGATCGTTTTTATCATCTAACTTAACCCATTGGAAATTAGCATTGGCAGAGTTTCTCCAGAAGAACTTCTCCCTATCCAAGTTAGCGATTGCATTAACCGTAACCCCAATGTTTCCTGAAGAGTTATCCGGTGTACCTTGCGAGTACCAGTTATTAAATTTTGAAAGGTTGGCACCTATTGTACCGAACGCTCTTATTTTCCACCCTGGAAAAGCATCAATTTGTCCTTGAAGCGCATCTACCCTACCTTGAATGGCACTGATAGAGTCTTTTTTTGCAGCCTGTTCAGCTTTTAATTCATCAATTGTCTGTGCAAAACCCACCGAAAAGGTAAGTAATGCCAAAGATGTAAGCAGTAATTTTCTCATGGTATTTGTGTTTATTAATTTAGACACGCAAAAGTACTAATTGTCACTTATTTTAATAATAAATGTCTACTTTCTTTTGTACAAAGGCACGGAAGAACATGCCTCTCCATACATGAGAGATTTTACTATGGGCTGTAACTTTCCTATTATCAATACGTAAGCATTAGGTGGCACCGGTTTATTACTACAACCTTTAACAATAACAAATTTGTCCTTTAGCTCCGAAACATCTAAATCTTTTAACGTTTCTGTATAAAGTAAGGTTTCCAAATCCTCTAAAGAACCCTGAATATACCGATTGGCATAAGGGTTTAAATAAGTGGCCAATAACATATAGGCCCAGCCCGGAACTATCGCATCTGTTGAGCAATGTAGGGCAACGTAAGAATCTTTGTACTGTGCCCAGTCGTGCTCGGCGGCACGGGCGCGGAATTCTTTTTCCTTTAAAATAAAACCTTCCAATAGCCATTCGGAAATATCAAAAAGCACGCGCTTTCCCGGGAGATAATAATCCTCCAAGTTAAACGTAACCAATTTGCTCTCAGCTACCCTATTGATAATTTCTTCTGCCATATCCGCTTTTATAATAAGCCCAATTCCAATTTAGCCTCTTCACTCATAAGATCTTGCGTCCATGGTGGATCAAAAGTAATTTCTACCTCTGCATCTTTAACGACGTCCAAAGACTTTACTTTTTCCTCTACCTCTGCAGGAAGCGATTCCGCAACCGGACAATTGGGAGATGTTAAGGTCATTAATATCTTCACTTCGTTATCCTCATTTACGAATACGTCATAAATTAAACCAAGCTCATATATATCTACTGGAATTTCAGGATCGTATATGGTCTTAAGTATAACTACTATTTTCTCGCCCAACTCTTGGCTATCAACTGCTATTTCTTCACTCATGTTCTTGAGATTAATTCGTTAAAGATTGAGGTCGCCCCTACAAGGCATCACTCTAATTTAATTGTGTTTGGTAAGCTATGGCATATAGCTTCAATTGTTTGATCATACTTACCAAACCATTGGCCCGCGTAGGTGAAAGATGTTCTTTAAGACCAATTTCATCAATAAAATCGGTATTGGCATCAATAATATCTTGAGGTCTTTGATTACTAAAGGCCCTTATTAAAATGGCAATTATACCTTTCGTTATAATTGCATCGCTATCCGCAGTAAAAACCAATTTATCCTCCTCAAGCTCCGCATGAACCCACACTTTGCTTTGACAACCTTTGATAATATTATCATCAGTCTTAAATTTTTCGTTGATAAGCGGTAAGCTTTTGCCCAGCTCGATCATATATTCGTAGCGTTGCATCCAATCATCGAACATTGAAAATTCGTCTACTATTTCGTCCTGTATTTCCTTTATCTGCATTATCGCTATTTTCGGTAAAAATACAACAACTATCTATGGATTTCAACACTTTAAGAGAATGATAACGCCATCCTTATTCCAACATGCCCTTTGCCCGGATTACCGCTTTGGCCAAGGCATCTACCTCATCCATAGTATTATAAAAACTAAAACTGGCCCTTACCGTTCCCGGAATTCCGTAAAAATCCATAATGGGTTGTGCACAATGGTGACCAGTTCTTACGGCAACGCCCAATTTGTCCAGAATAGAGCCTATGTCATAAGGATGCAGCCCTTCTATATTAAAAGAAATAACCGAAGTCTTGTTTTTTGCCGTCCCGTAAATCTTCAGCCCTTCTATTTTAAGCAATTCTTGCGTGGCATAACCCAACAGTTCATGCTCGTATTGAGCAATAGCCTCAAAACCTATGGCGTTCATATAATCCAGAGCGGCACCAAAGGCGATACCACCACAAATATTTGGTGTTCCCGCTTCAAATTTATGCGGTAAATCTGCATAGGTAGTTTTCTCAAAAGTTACCTCAGCAATCATCTCTCCCCCTCCTTGGTAGGGAGGCAATTTATTTAGCCATTCTTCTTTGCCATACAAAGCCCCTACACCGGTAGGCCCACACATTTTATGAGCTGAGACCGTATAAAAATCGACATCCAATTTTTGCATGTCCGCTTTAACATGGGGAGCCGCTTGCGCGCCATCAATTAAAACAGCAGCACCAACAGCATGTGCTTTTTCTATTATTTCTTCAATGGGATTAATGGTTCCTAGTGCGTTGGAAATATGATTACAGAAAACCAATTTGGTCTTGGTGGAGAGTAATTCTTCAAAAATGTCCATTCGCAACTCACCATCAAGATTCATCGGAATTACCTTCAAAACGGCACCTGTTCTTTCGGCCAACATTTGCCAAGGCACGATATTAGAATGGTGCTCCATAGCCGACACCAGTATCTCATCACCTTTTTTCAATAAGGTGGTAAACCCATTGGCAACGATGTTAATACTGTGCGTTGTTCCTGAGGTAAATATAATCTCGTATGAATTCTTTGCATTGAAGTGCTTCTGAATCTTTTGCCGAGCTACTTCATATTTATCAGTTGCTTCTTGAGACAGTGCATGCACGCCACGATGTATATTGGCGTTGTAATTCTGGTAGTAATCTACTATAACATCTATCACCTGTTGAGGCGTTTGTGATGTAGCAGCATTGTCTAAGTATACCAAAGGCTTTCCGTTCACTTCTCTTTTGAGAATAGGGAAATCCTCTCTTATTTTATTTATATCTAACATAGTCAATCTTCTTAAATACAAAGATACCCGATTGTAAAAACAAATCGGGTATTAGAGTACTTGAATTTGTATCTGAGGATTAAAACCTAAAACCAACTCCGACCTTTATGAGACTTATATGTTCTATGTTTCTTAAAGTTTCTCCTTCTCCCTTTGTTTTATCAGCAACATTTCGGATAAGGTCAACCTGAGTTTTTAAAAAGAACCGCTTAGTTATATCATAAGAGAGTCCCAAATTCACATTTATTCCCCCTTCTGACTCTGTAATCTTGTGCGCCCCAGGAAATGGAGGTTCATTTGGCCCATAATCAAATACACCATCATATTTAGATTCAACAAAAGTATACCCTAGCCCTATAGAAGGGTGAAGTTTTTTTGCTCCCGGAATAGAAAACTCTGCAAAGACCTCAGGTTTAATTAGCCAGTGAGTCTCAGTGTAATCATATGATGAAGGGTCATTAAAGTCTTTTGTGTCTGCCTTGTAAATTCCTGTGTTGATACCCGCACCGATTTTGACAATGTTAAAATCCAAAAATCGATATTTTACACCTAGGTCAATAATACCTTTAGCATCATTTCCTAAATCATCACCAGAAGAAAAAGGATAATTTGCTTCCACACTCCATTTGTGATCCTGAGCGAACAAGCTTGCACTTAAAAAGAAAATTAAAGCTGATAAAAAGTAGATTTTTTTCATACGAACGATTCATTAATGGTTTATAATTCGGTCGTAAATTTATACGTAAATTCCTTCAAAAAAATAACGGCACTCCCAAAGTGCCGTTAAAAAAATTATATGTTTTAAGATAATTTCTTGTTAAGAAATCTCATGGTTCTCCTTATAAGTCGAACCCAAGATTAACACCTAACTTTTTAGCAATCAACTTATTAATACGTGCTTTTAGTTCTGGTATACGTACACTTTCCAGTACATTATTAGCAAAAGCATACATTAACAATGCTCTCGCTTCCTTTTCAGGAATACCCCGAGATTGTAAGTAGAATAAAGCATCTTCATCTAACTGCCCAATAGTACAACCGTGTGAACATTTTACATCATCCGCAAAAATCTCTAACTGCGGCTTAGTATTGATTGTAGCCTTGTCACTAACCAAAATATTATTGTTCTGCTGAAACGCATTGGTTTTCTGCGCAATCTTATTTACAATAATCTTACCGTTAAAGACTCCTGTAGAACTATCGCCATAAATACCTTTATAATCCTGGTGACTTTCACAGTTAGGCTCAATGTGGTGCACTAACGTATGATGATCTACATGTTGCTTATCGCCCAAAATAGTAACCCCTTTCATAGTGGAGTCAATATATTCTCCATTCTGGTAGAAGTTAAGATTATTACGAGTTAGTTTTCCACCAAAAGAGAAGGTATGAACCTTAACCACACTCTTATCTTTTTGGTCTATGTAGGTATTATCAATCAATGAGGCAGAAGCCGCATCATTCTGAATCTTATAATAATCAACAATTGCATTTTTCGCTGCGAAAATCTCCGTCACGCTGTTGGTCAAAACTTCGTTGGATGTCAAACTTTGGTGACGTTCAATAATCTGAACCTCGGCATTCTCTTCCGCAATAATCAAATTCCTTGGCTGCAACAAAATAGATGCCTCGTTCCCCGTAGCGAAATGAATAATTTCTATAGGCTTCTTGGGCATTTTATTCTTAGGAATATAAATATACGCCCCTTCTCTACTAAATGCAGTGTTCAATGTAGTTAGCGACTCATCTTTAGACGCTACTTTATTAAAATACACATCTATAACCGGCTTGTACATTGGCTTAGTAAGCGCTGCGCTCATTAAGCAAATATCAACACCATCATGCGTTGTTTCCGAAAGATAAGAGCTATAAATACCGTCTACAAAAATGATTTTATACGAATCTATTTCGTGCAAAAAGTATTTTTTAACGTCTTTATACTCAAGGGTATTTTCTTCTCGTGGGAAAATGCTGAAATCTATCTTTTGAAGGCTATTAAGAGAAGTGTACTTCCAAGCTTCCTCCTTTTTACTGGGAAAACCTTTAAGCTCAAAGTTCTTCATGGCCTCTGTTCTAACATCGTGCACGGAATGTTCCACATCTACGTTGTTCTCGAACGCCATAAAAGATGATATCAATTTGTCTTTTAAATCCATATATTTTAGTATTAAGTATTGATTACAAAGTTTTTAATGCTTTGAACCAATAACTCTGTACTTCGTACTATTTTAAACGGCAGTTTCCTGCTTTAACCAATCGTATCCTTTTTCTTCCAGCTCTAAAGCCAATTCTTTTCCGCCAGACTTTACAATTTTACCATTGTGCAATACGTGAACAAAATCAGGAACAATATAATCCAACAATCGCTGGTAGTGGGTAATCACGATTACCGCATTGTCCTTGCTCTTAAGCTTGTTAACGCCATTAGCAACAATGCGCAAGGCATCAATATCCAAACCGGAATCCGTTTCATCCAAAATGGCCAACTTAGGCTCTAACATTGCCATTTGAAAAATTTCATTTCTCTTCTTTTCCCCACCGGAAAAACCTTCATTTAATGAACGAGATAAGAATTTACGGTCTATTTCCAATAATTCCGATTTCTCACGAATCAACTTCAACATATCCTTGGCCGGCATATCTTCAAGACCTTTGGCCTTTCTAGATTCATTAATGGCCGTCTTCATAAAATTGGTTACGGAAACACCTGGTATTTCAACTGGATACTGAAAAGACAAGAACACCCCTTTGTGAGCGCGTTCTTCCGGAGAAGCATCTTCTAAATCTTCACCCTCCAAGGAAACGCTACCTTCAGTAACCTCAAATTCTTCCTTACCTGCAATTACAGATGCCAAGGTACTTTTACCTGAACCGTTGGGGCCCATTATGGCATGAACCTCACCAGCTTTTACCTCTAGGTTAATACCTCTTAATATTTCTTTGTCCTCTACACTAGCGTGTAAATTTTCGATTTTAAGCATTTTGCGAATCTTATTTATTAATCAAAACTATAAACTGCATTTGGCAAGATTAACCTACCGAGCCTTCTAAACTAATTTCCAATAATTTTTGCGCCTCAACGGCAAATTCCATAGGCAATTTATTCAGAACTTCCTTACTGAACCCGTTTACAATCAAGGCAATAGCCTTTTCAGTATCTATACCTCTTTGGTTACAGTAGAAAATTTGGTCTTCCCCGATCTTACTCGTAGTTGCCTCATGCTCTATCTGTGCACTTTTGTTCTTGGCTTCTATATATGGGAATGTGTGGGCCCCACATTCGTTACCCATTAGGAGGGAATCGCACTGAGAAAAGTTACGTGCATTCTCTGCACGGCTGTTCACCTGAACTAGACCCCTATAACTGTTCTGCGATTTTCCTGCGGATATACCTTTGGATATAATGGTACTACGGGTATTTTTACCTAAATGCACCATTTTTGTACCGGTATCTGCCTGCTGATAATTATTGGTTACGGCAATGGAGTAAAACTCACCTATTGAATTGTCCCCTTTTAATATACAAGAAGGATATTTCCAAGTAACGGCCGAACCTGTTTCTACCTGTGTCCAAGAAATCTTTGCATTTTTCTCGCACAAACCTCTTTTGGTAACGAAGTTATAAACCCCACCTTTTCCTTCTTTGTTCCCTGGGAACCAATTTTGTACCGTTGAGTATTTTATTTCGGCGTCGTCTAAAGCAATAAGCTCAACAACAGCGGCATGTAACTGATTTTCATCTCTTGATGGTGCAGTACAACCTTCTAAATAACTTACATAACTATCTTCATCTGCAATTACAAGCGTTCTTTCGAACTGACCTGTACCCGCTTGGTTGATTCTGAAGTAGGTGGATAGTTCCATTGGGCAACGAACACCTTTTGGAATGTAGCAGAAACTACCGTCTGAAAAAACAGCTGAGTTTAGAGCCGCATAAAAATTATCTTTCTGCGGAACTACCGATCCCAAATATTTTTTGACCAGCTCCGGATGCTCTTTTATAGCCTCGGAAATAGAGCAAAAAATGATTCCTTTTTCCGCCAGTGTCTTTTGGAAAGTAGTAGCAACGGAAACTGAATCCATTACAATATCTACAGCAACGTTTTGCAGTTTCTTTTGCTCATCTACAGAAATACCCAATTTCTTGTACATTTCCAACAACTCCGGATCCACCTCATCCAATGTTTTATTAGGGTCCGCTTTTACAGGTGCGGAATAATAGCTTATTGCTTGAAAATCTGGTTTAGTGTAATGCACATTGGCCCATTCCGGCTCCTCCATCTCCTTCCAAATCTTGAAAGCCTCTAAACGCCAAAGGGTCATCCACTCTGGTTCTTCTTTCTTTTTCGAAATGGCGATAACGATTTCCTCGTTCAATCCATTCGGGAAAGTATCGGACTTAATATCCGTATAGAAACCGTACTCGTACTCCTTGGTTTCGAGTTCCTTTTTTAGTTCTTCTTCTGTATATGCCATTTTTTCCTTTTATACCAACTACACTAGGTAATTGAATAATTAGTTCTTTTACTATTTTCCGTTTATAACGAAAAACTTTCTCCGCAACCACAGGTGCGTTGTGCGTTAGGGTTGTTGAAAACAAACCCTTTTCCGTTCAATCCGCCAGAATAATCTAGCGTTGTACCCACTAGGTAAAGAAAACTTTTTTTATCTACAATAATGCGCACATCGTTATCTTCAAAAACCTTATCGGTTTCTTCTTTCTTCTTGTCAAAATCGAGTTCATACGATAAGCCGCTACACCCACCACTCTTAACACCTACGCGAACAAAGTCCGTTGAGGCATCAAAACCTCCCTCGGTCATTAAGTCTATGACTTTCTTTTTCGCAGTCTCAGATACTTGAATCATAAGCATTTGGATTTAATCTAAATAGTTTACAAATATACGGTATTAGTAGGGTTTTACCATAAGAACTAACATTATTATAACGCATATTGCAATAAGCTTTTTCTATTGATGTCCCAATCTTATTCAATTAATAAAAAGGAGAGGTATGTATTTGGAAAAATCTTTATCAAAAATTGAGTCAAAGGAGAATTTCACTGGTATTTCCGTAAAAAAAGAGGGTTTTATATGGCTGTATAAATCCGGATTTAACCTGTATACAATTTTGTTTTCCTCCATTCATTAAAAATTAAGGCTATCAAAATTATCATTCTTACTTTTGCAAAATGTTAGAAGATAAAAATCAAGAACGCACGTCCCTGGAAAAACTTGGTGAATTTGGCCTTATTGACCATTTGACCAAAAATTTTGATATTACCCACAATTCCACCATTAAAGGTGTTGGAGATGATGCCGCAGTATTTGACCATAAGGATAAAACCGTCTTAACAACAGATTTACTGATAGAAGGGGTTCATTTTGACCTCAGCTATATGCCTTTAAAACATTTGGGCTACAAAGCGGTGATGGTAAACTTATCCGATGTGTATGCTATGAATGCAACGGCTACGCAAATAACCGTTTCATTGGCCGTTTCTAACCGTTTCCCGTTAGAGGCACTAGAAGAACTATATGCCGGTATTGCCCTTGCTGCAAAGATTTTTAATGTAGACCTTATAGGAGGAGATACCACATCTTCTACCTCAGGAATGCTTATTAGTATTACCGCGTTAGGAGAGGCAAAAGAAGAGGAACTCACATATCGTGATGGAGCAAAAGAAAATGATCTTTTAGTTGTTAGCGGAGATTTAGGTGCCGCCTATATGGGTCTCCAGGTATTAGATCGTGAAAAAGAGGTTTTTAAGGTGAATCCCAATAATCAACCTGATTTATCGCCCTATTCATACATTGTTGAAAGACAATTAAAACCCGAAGCTAGAAAGGATATTGTTGAACTTTTAAAAAAGTTAGAGGTACGGCCTACCGCAATGATCGATATAAGTGACGGACTTTCATCAGAAATTCTTCATCTCTGCAAAAACAGTAAAATAGGTTGTAATCTGTTTGAAGAAAAAATTCCGTTAGACCCTACCGTGATTTCCGCTTGTGAAGAGTTTAATGTAGATAGCACCATGGTAGCCCTAAGTGGAGGGGAAGACTATGAACTTCTTTTTACTATTTCACAGAATGATTTCGATAAAATAAAAGGGAATCCCAATTTAACGGTAATTGGTCATATGACCCATGAGAGCGAAGGTGCCCATTTGGTCACAAGAGGCAATACCAAAATTGAATTGACCGCCCAAGGGTGGAATTCATTCAAATCAAAAGACTAAATCACTTCTATGAAAAAGCGTAATAGATGTAAGTATTGGGCAACTAGATTTTTCGCTTTAACCTTAATTACTATCCTATTTTACGCCTGTGCGTCCGTTCCCAAATTATCCAATGAGACGGAATTACTGATCAAAACGGTAATTCACGAACCTTTACCCGAAATGGTTAAGGGTAAAACAGGATTTGCCATTTCTGACGGTTGGAAAATTTGGTACGAGCATATCCCAGCTACAAACCCTAAAAAAGGGACTATTTTATTGGTAATGGGTGCTGCCAACGACGCCCTCACGTGGCCACCGAGTTTTATTTCAAAATTTACCAAAGCCGGTTATGATGTTATACGCTATGACCATAGAGGAACAGGCCTCACCCAACGTCTAAAAAAAACGGATAAGGAGTATACTCTTACCAGTATGGCCAATGACCCCATTGCAATTCTTGATAGTTTACATATTGAAAAGGCCCATATTGTTGGTGTATCCATGGGTGGTATGATATCTCAAATTGCCGTAATTCAACAAGAAAACCGATTTAAAAGTCTAACTTCTATTATGTCTTCCGCAGATTTGTTCGATTCTACTCTGCCAACACCATCTCCCGAAGTTCTTCCAAAAATGATAAGCGCCGTATTAAAATATGGTGTTTTTGGCGGAAAAAAAGCTCAAATGAAACTTCAGTTTGTTCAAAAAAGAATTTTAATGGGAGAGGCTACGGGCCCTATAGCCAGCAAACCCCTAGCGGAAGCTGCTCTTTATAATATTGAAAGGCGGGATGGCTTTCATTTTATTGCGGGAAGGCAACATCAAAAAGCGATTGAGACCGCTGAACCAAGATATGATGGCCTATCAAAATTGAAATTGCCCGTGCTTGTCGTTCACGGTAAGCAAGACCCTGTTATACCTATTGAACATGGAAGAAAAATGGCAAAGGTAATTCCAAAAGCAGATAGTTTATGGGTAGATAATATGGGGCATGATTTACCCGATGCAAAAATTGACCTCATAAGCGCTAAAATTCTAAAAACAATAGAAGAAAACAACTTATAAGATTCTGTAAAATAGACTATTACGAACTATTTGGAAAGGCATAAAAACAAAAAATTCCCGAAAATAAAGGACATACCTAACTTATACTGTTGTGGGGCGAACGACAGTGGAGAACGAGGCTGTTTCCTAAATTTCCGGAAATAAGTTTAAAATCCCGATGCCAATAACGGTTCAGGATTTCGGTGCCAAAGCATAGTTAAGCGGCATGCTCTGCTGCCCTATGTCTTTTCTGAAATATATTTTCTAAGGTTTTATTAATATCCTGCAGTTCCGGAGTAAGCGTTGAAAGGTTTCCACTTACGTCTGTTGTAACTTGTTTTCCACAATGGATACATTTGTACTCTTTAATGTGGAGGGTCACTTTTTTTGACACCGTGTAGTGATGCCCGAATAAACTGCAAAAAAACTTCTTCATGGTTGTAGGTTTAAAACGCATCATCGGCTTTTGGGAAGCCGCTTACTGCAAATTTGGGTCTATACTTTTTAGTGATTTTTAGGCACTCTTTCTACTTGAACGCTACCATATCTTTTTTTATTGGGCAAGGTCTTACGATTGTGCCGTTTTTTCGATGAAATACATTTTATTCGATGAACAACACCTTAATATCGGCTTCCCGTACATTTGTTATCAGGTGAATTTACGGTATCTTTCCGCGATTTTATGTTAGGACTAGTACATCTTGTTTTTTAGCTTGCCGTTCGTCGATCTCGATGAATGACCATCTAAATTTTCGATGAAGTACAACAATCCAATAGACAAATAGAAATGGTTCATCTTTGTATTTCTAATTACGTTTTATGCTAACAAAGGAAACTAGAGAGGTACTGGTTACCGCTTTTGCATTGTTCTCATTATTCTTTGGGGCCGGTAACCTCATACTACCTCCACTTCTAGGCAACAAAGCCGGAAATCTATGGTGGTTGGTGGCTTTGGGGTTTTGTGCTTCCGCGGTACTCATTCCCATTATGGGCATTATGGCACATGCCAAATTACAGGGGACAATTTTTGACTTTGGAAAAAAAGTTTCACCCGCTTTTAGTCTCATCTACTCTTTACTTATCTACGCGATTTCCATAAGCCTGCCCTCACCACGTACGGCAGCGGTTACGCATGAGATGGCCATTCAGCCCTTTTTTGATTCACCTCCACTGTTAACCAGTATTATATATTTTGCGCTTGTTTTTGTATTTGTCATTAACCGTTCTCAAATACTGAATATTCTAGGAAAGCTTTTGACCCCAGCTATAATTTTGATTTTGTTCCTTATAATAGGTACGGCTATATTTTCCTATGATTTTACTTTTAGCGATACTGTATTTCAGAATCCGTTTTCAGATGGCATTCTTGAAGGTTACCAAACTTTTGATGCTATAGGCGCGGTTGTGGTGGGTGGCGTAATTATTATTTCAATCAACCTGAAGAAAAAAGATGCTACTTACGAAGAAAAGAAAGTTCTGATCAGACGTTCGGGCTGGTTAGCCGGACTCAGTCTGCTACTTATTTATACCGGACTCATCATTACAGGTGCTTTGATGCACGGCGAATTCAATGCAGATATTTCACGTACGGCCTTACTTAGTGGCATTAGCACCAAAACCTTGGGTAATACCGCCAATCTATTTTTGAGCATTCTGGTAAGCCTAGCCTGTTTTACCACCGCAGTGGGAATTGTAACCGGTACGGCAGATTTTATAAAATACAGGTTTCACGATTCACAAGCCGTATATTTAACTACCGCCATACTGGGTTGTATTTTAGGTGTGGTCATGGGCCAGTTTAATGTGGGGTACATTATTGCCGTTGCACTGCCCACACTAATGTTCATATACCCTATTACCATTGTGCTTATTCTTTTAAATATAGTGCCGGAAAAGTTTGCATCTGAAAAAGTATTCAGAGCAGTGGTTTTACTTACCGTAATTTTCAGTGTTCCGGATTTTTTAGGAAGTATTGGTTTTACCGAAGCCTTATCCGAGGTTCAAGGGTATATTCCTTTAAGTGGATATAGCCTGGGATGGGTATTGCCGGCAGGGGTGGCTTTTATAATGGTCAATCTTCTAGATAAATCACGGACATAAAACCACCCCTGTCAACTAATACATATTTTACTTATTCATCAACTCTTCAATTTCCTCCACTTCAATAGGAATGTTGGCCATTAAGTTAAACGGTTCTCCTTTTTCTTGAATCACCACATCATCCTCTATACGAATGCCCATTTTTTCCTCTGGGATATAGATGCCGGGCTCCACGGTAAAGACCATATTGGCTTCCATTGGTTGCTTCAGTTCCCCATAATCATGAGTATTTAATCCAATATGGTGACTGGTACCGTGCATGAAGTATTTTTTATAGGCGGGCCAGTCTTTATTTTCATTCTGAACATCGGCTTTATCCAATAGCCCCAAGCCTAAAAGTTCTGAAGTCATCAGTTTTCCACACTCTACATGATAGTCCGCCCAAATTGTTCCGGGTACCAGCATTTTAGTCGCTTCGTTCTTTACGCGCAGAACAGCTTCGTACACTTCTTTCTGTCGCGGGGTAAATTTTCCGTTAACGGGAATTGTTCTAGTCAGGTCTGAAGAATAATTGGCATATTCCGCCGCTGTATCCATCAAAATTAAATCGCCACTTTTACACTGTTGGTTGTTTTCAACATAATGTAGAACATTGGCATTATTACCCGACGCAATTATAGGTGAATACGCAAAACCCTTAGAACGGTTGCGAATAAATTCATGCAATAATTCCGCCTCTATCTCATACTCCCAAACACCGGGCTTTGTAAAGCTCAACACGCGACGGAACCCCTTATCCGTAATGTTACACGCCGTCTGCATCAGTTCTATTTCTTCGGGTTCTTTTACACCTCTTATCTTTTGTAAAATTGGATTGCTCTTAGCTACCTTATGTGCAGGGAACTTTTGCTTACAATCAATTATAAAGCGGTCCTCACGGGTTTGTGTTTCAACCGCTTGTCTGTAGTGCTCATTGGTATTAAAGTAGATGGTATCTGCCTCGGTCATCAAATCAAAAAATACCTTGTCAAAATCCTGTAACCAATAAATGGTTTCAATTCCCGAGACTTCCGTAGCTTTCTCTTTCGTTAGTTTTTCACCTTCCCAAACGGCAATATGGGCATTGGTTTCTCTTACGAAAAGTATTTCACGATGTTTCTTGGAAAGTGCGTCCGGGAAAAGAACCAATATCGTTTCTTCCTGATCCGCGCCACTTAAATAAAATAGGTCCCTATGCTGCTCAAAAGGCAAGGTGCTATCCGCACCTATTGGGTAAATATCATTAGAGTTAAAAACAGCAATACTTTTAGGTTGCATTGCGGCCATAAACTTCTTTCTGTTTTTAATAAAAAGACTACTCTTTATTTGATCGTACTTCATATCAATTTTGAATTTTATCAAAATTAATGATTTACAAGAACCCACAAATGGTAAGACCCCAAAGGTTTGTTAAAACCTTTGGGGTCCCTAATTAAAGTTGGTTATGTTACTTGTTTTAAAACCTGTGGTGAACAGGTCAAATATTTTACTGAAAAAGGACGTTTAAACTGGTTTTTAGCTTCATCCTCTTGAATAAATTAACAAAAATTTAAGTTAGGACACAACAGAAATTGTAAATTTTAACTGTTTCCTCGTTAACTGTTAGTATATGACGGTTTACTTGTAAGTTTTATCTGTATTTCTTAGGGTTAAGTGCAAATTATAACTCAGTTTTAGTAACTTTCCGTTACGTAGAAAACTGATTATCATGAGACTTTTTGGCCTATCCTTCCTCTTGCTTTTTTGGCTTACCGGCAACGCACAAAATATGCCTAGTTCATACGAAGCTGTTCAGCAAGGGCTTCAGCTTAAGAAGCAAATGGGTACCACTTCTTTAGTAAAGAACATCCCTTTAAAAAATATTGGTCCGTCTGTTATGAGCGGCAGGGTTGTTGATCTAGATGTTAATCCTGAAAATCCCATAGAATTTTATGTAGCGTATGCCAGTGGCGGGTTATGGTACACCAACAATAATGGAACTTCTTTTTCTCCTATAATGGATTCCTCGGAAACCCAGAATATTGGCGATATTGCCGTTCACTGGAAAACAGGCACAATTTGGGTGGGAACAGGCGAAAACAACGCCTCTAGATCCTCTTACTCGGGAGTGGGAATTTTAAAATCAATCGATCAAGGAAAAACATGGCAGAATGTTGGGTTAAAAGACTCCCACCACATTGGACGTATTCTTATAAATGACAACAACCCAAATGAGGTAGTTATAGGTGTTACAGGCCACTTATATTCACCAAATACCGAAAGAGGCGTCTACAAAACTACAGACGGTGGCAAGACATGGAAAAAAACATTGTTCATAAGTGACACGGCCGGGATAATAGATATTGCTCAGGTACCGGGCAATTTTAATATCCTTTACGCCTCCGCATGGGAAAAAGATAGAAAAGCATGGGATTTTCTTGGCAGTGGAAACGATTCGGGCATTTACAAAAGTAACGATAGCGGAAGTTCATGGACAAAAATCTCAAATGACGGAAGCGGTTTTCCTACCGGTTATGGGGTTGGCCGTATTGGGTTGGCCGTATTTGATGAAAACACGGTGTATGCTTTTCTAGACAATCAGGAACATCGGGAGAAAACTGAAAAGCCCGAAAAAAAATCCAATGAACTGTCAAAAGAAGATTTTAAGTCGATGTCTGAAATCGATTTTCTAAAAATTGATGACAAGAAACTGAACGCCTTTCTAAAAACAAATAATTTTCAGGAAAAATACCGTGCTGAAAATGTGAAACAAATGATTCGCAGCGGTGTAGCTAAACCGGCAGACATCACTAAATACCTGGAAAATGCGAATTCCGCTCTTTTTGACACGCCCGTAATCGGTGCAGAGGTATACCAGAGTAATGATGGAGGAAAATCATGGCAAAAACAAAACGAAGATTATATTGATGGTCTATTGTACAGTTACGGATATTATTTTGGTGAAATACGGGTAGACCCCAACGATGTAAACAAAATATATTTGGGAGGAGTACCCATAATAAAATCTGCAGATGGAGGCAAAACCTACACTTCTATAAACGGTGATAACGTACATGCCGATCACCATGCACTATGGGTCAATCCACATATGCCGGGCCATCTAATCAATGGCAATGACGGTGGTGTTAATATTTCTTATGATGATGGGGAAAACTGGATCAAGAACAACTCGCCCACAGTAGGCCAATTCTATGCGATAAATGTAGATAATCAAGAGCCCTATCATGTATATGGGGGTCTACAGGACAATGGGGTATGGGAAGGCGCCCATAATGCAGAGGAAAACAAAAAATGGCACCAAACGGGAGATTACCCGTGGAAATCCCTAATGGGAGGCGATGGTATGCAAATAGAAATAGATAACCGCAACCATAATACCGTCTACACCGGATATCAATTTGGTAATTATTACAGGATTAATAAGAACAGCGGAAAACGATACTATATTCAACCAAAGCATGAATTGGGCGAGGCTCCGTACCGGTTTAATTGGCAAACCCCAATTTTGCTTTCACCACACAACCAAGATATTCTTTACTTGGGCAGCAACAAACTTCATCGTTCCATGAATCAAGGAGATGATTGGGAAACGATATCGCCAGACCTTACCCACGGTGGAAAACGGGGCAATGTGGCCTACGGAACACTCACTACCTTATCGGAATCGCCTTTCTCCTTTGGCCTTTTGTACGCGGGAAGTGATGACGGACTCGTTTATGTTTCAAAGGATGGAGGAAGCAACTGGGAGAACATTTCAAAAAACATAGATGAAATTCAAACGGATGCCAAGCTTTGGGTGAGCCGTATTGTCGCGTCCAAACATAAAAAAGAGCGTGTATATCTCTGTTTAAACGGTTACAGGTGGGATGATTTTACACCTTATATTTTTAAAAGCGACAACTATGGAAAAACTTGGAAAACCATTGCAACTGGTATTCCTACGGCTGCGGTGAACGTAATTGTTGAAGACCCTGAAAACGAAAACCTTCTTTTTGTTGGAACCGATAATGGTCTTTACGTATCTTTTGATCAAGGGAGTTCTTGGGAGTTTTTTCAAAACGGAATGCCCAATGTGGCCGTTCATGATTTGGTAATTCAACCGGAAGCCAAGCATCTTTTAGTTGGTACGCACGGGCGAAGTATTTATAAAGCAGCTATTTCGGTTCTTCAAAAAATGACTCCTGAACTACTTAAAAAAGAGTTGGTGGTTTTTGGTTTGGAGAATATCAAACACTCTAAAAATTGGGGCAACCCGCCAAGCACTTGGGCAAAAGCTAGCACACCGGGTCTTGATATTACTTTTTATAGTGCTGAAGCCAATTCATTTGAAGCTGTTATTACCTCTGACCAAGGTGTAATTGTGAGTAAGGCGGAACTAAAAGCGGATAAGGGCCTTAATATACTTTCGTATGATCTAGCCTTTACAGATGCCGGAAAAGCAGCTTTTGAAAAAAAGAGCAAAACAAATCTAGAGACTGCAAAGGACGGAAAAATCTATTTGTCCAAAGGGAAATATACGGTTCAATTAAAAGGTAGCGGAAAATCTTCAGAAGTAACGTTTACTATTGATTGACCCAGAACACAGCGAAAAAAAAGAAAGCCCCATATCGGGGCTTTTCTTTTTAAGTAGGTTTTTAAACTTTCCGGTGGGGACCGGTATTTTCTATAAGCTTCTGTAGGTTAAGTAGCGGACTTGGGATTCGTTACTTGTTTCGGTTAAGTTCAAGAGTAGATTTGGGGTCATTACTATCACTTAATTACACTGTAAACTTACGGACGATTTCTCATTCGCCTAAATTATTGTTGTGAACTCATCCAAGTCTGTTGTGAAAAATACAAGCGGCTCATTTCACCGATGAAATGCTATCAAGCGCTAATTAAATTTCCTAAAGTCCGAAATAAAAAAAGCCCCTGCGAACTGCAGGGGCCATAATTTAATCACGGTTAGCTACACTTTATTCCTATGCGTGCTGTTCTTCGTGTTTACCTTCTTTAATTTCTTCTACCAGTTTTGAATTAAAGGCTGGTAAATCATCAGGATTTCTACTGGTTACAAACCCTTGGTCTACTACTACTTCCTCATCTACCCAGTTCGCTCCAGCGTTTACTAAATCGTCCTTAATAGAATTAAAACTAGTCATTTTACGGCCTTTTACAACGTCTGCACTAATTAGTGTCCAAGCTGCATGACATATGGCTGCTACGGGCTTCTCTTGCTTAAAGAAGTCTCTTACGAAAGTTAATACTTTCTCTTCTCTTCTCAGCTTATCAGGGTTAATAACACCGCCAGGCAACATTAGTGCATTATAGTCTTCCGCAGTTACTTGATCTATGGTTTTATCCACTTTGTATGAGTTAGACCAATTGCCATTGGCCCATCCTTTGATTTCCCCTGATTCCAGACTCACGATATCTACCTGAAAGCCTTCTTTTTCCATGGCTTCTTTTGGTGATTTTAATTCGCTTTCTTCAAATCCATTTGTAGCTAAAATTGCTATCCTCTTCATATGTATAATTTTTTAATGATTATTAATTTATTATACTGCAAGATACCGGTTAATAGCAGTTTGCATTGACGGAAAACAAATGGATACTTGCTCTATTGATAAGATTGCAAATGACGGATTACTTCAGTTAAACATCGATCAAGTTCCTTTTTAATTTCGGTTTCCCAAAATCGAAATACCTTATAACCTAAGCGCTCTAACTCTTCATTGACTTCCCCGTCCCGCTGAATGTTCCGTTCTATTTTAGCAATCCAAAATTCTCTATTGGTCTTTACCTTTGGTTTTCTTTCCTCCCAGTTGTGGCCATGCCAATACTCACCATCTATAAAAATGACGGTTTTATATTTTTTTAGGACGATATCCGGTTTACCGATCAACTTTTTGTAATCTATGCGATAGCGGTACCCGGCCGCATAAAGCGCCTTTCTAAATGCCAGTTCCGGTTTTGTGTTCTTGCCCCTGATTTTACTCATAATCTTAGAACGCTTGGGCGTAGTATAGAAACCCGATTCCTCGTTAAAACGGGGAACTTTAATTCGCTCTTTAGGATAGTCTTTGGGCATAGTTTAAAATAACAAAAAATCCCAAACTCCTAAAATAGGTGCTTGGGATTTTAAATATTATAAAGTGTGTTTAGTACTTGTATAAAGGTTATCCTTTTGTAGTAGCGCTTAAATATTCACGGTTCATACGGGCAATGTTCTCTAATGAAATTCCTTTAGGACATTCCACTTCACACGCTCCGGTGTTAGTACAGTTACCAAAACCTTCCAAATCCATTTGGCGTACCATATTTTGAACACGATCAACGGCTTCTACTTGCCCCTGGGGCAACAAAGCAAATTGCGATACTTTTGCCGATGTAAATAACATGGCGCTGGCATTTTTACAAGCTGCTACACATGCTCCACAACCAATACAAGTTGCTGCATCCATTGCTTCATCTGCCGCATGCTTGTTAATAGGAATAGCATTGGCATCTACCGTATTACCTGAAGTATTTACAGAGATATATCCACCAGCCTGTTGAATTCTATCAAAAGAACTTCTATCTACTACCAAATCATTGATAACCGGAAAGGCCGTTGCACGAAATGGCTCAATAACAATAGTATCGCCATCTTTGAACTTACGCATATGCAACTGACATGTAGTTACCAAACGGTCTGGACCATGAGGCTCACCATTTATTTGCAATGAACAAGCACCACAAATTCCTTCACGACAGTCATGGTCAAATTGTACCGGCTCGTCTCCTTTGTTGATCAGTTCTTCATTAAGAACATCCAACATTTCAAGAAAAGACATATCGCCTTCTATACCTTTAATAGGATAGTCTACAAGTTCACCTTTGGACTTAGCATCTTTTTGACGCCATATTTTTAAGTTAAGCTTCATAGCTATTTATTTATAACTTCTTGTCTTCAATTCAATATTCTCGTACACCAACTCCTCTTTATGCAACACGGCATCTTTAGGTTCTCCTTTGTATTCCCAAGCGGAAACAAATTTAAAGTTCTCATCGTCACGTAGCGCTTCACCTTCTGCAGTTTGGTATTCCTCCCTAAAGTGACCTCCACAAGATTCGTTTCTGGTTAGGGCATCTTTAGCGAACAATTCTCCTAGTTCCAAGAAATCTGCAACACGACCCGCTTTTTCAAGCTCTTGGTTCATGCCGTCTGCTTTTCCTGGTATTTTTACATTTGCCCAGAAATCGGCACGTAGTGCAGAAATTTCATCAATGGCTATTTGTAAATCTTTGGCGTTTCTGGCCATACCACACTTATCCCACATGATCTTACCTAGTTTCTTATGGTAATAATCTACAGAGTGCTGTCCGCTACCGGACATTAATTTGTTCAACCTTTCTTTAACCGCAGTTTCTGCAGCGTCAAACTCCGCAGAATCCGTTGGGATGGCTCCCGTTCTAATATCTTTGGATAGGTAATCTCCAATTGTATAAGGCAATACAAAATAGCCATCTGCAAGTCCTTGCATTAATGCGGAAGCCCCTAAACGGTTGGCTCCGTGATCGCTAAAATTAGCTTCACCTGCACAATAACATCCTTCTATAGTGGTCTGTAAGTTATAATCTACCCAAAGACCGCCCATGGTATAGTGAACCGCTGGGTAAATCATCATTGGGGTTTCATACGGATTCTCATCTACGATTTTCTCGTACATCTGAAAAAGGTTTCCGTATTTAGCCTCGATTACTTTTTTACCTAAGCGTGTAATTTCCTTGTCATCGGCATTTTTAATACCGTGTGTAAGCGCTTCCTCTTTACCGTAACGTTGAATTGCCGAAGCAAAATCCAAATAAACGGCCTCTCCCGTCTTGTTCACTCCAAAACCGGCATCACAACGTTCTTTGGCCGCACGTGAAGCCACGTCACGAGGCACCAAGTTTCCAAAAGCAGGATATCTTCGCTCTAGGTAGTAATCGCGATCTTCTTCTTTAAGCTGAATAGGTTTTAATTTCCCTTCCCTGATCGCAACTGCATCATCAATACGTTTTGGCACCCAAATACGACCGTCATTACGGAGCGACTCGGACATTAACGTTAATTTAGATTGATGGTCACCTGAAACCGGAATACAAGTAGGGTGAATCTGGGTAAAACATGGATTTGCAAAGAACGCTCCTTTACGGTGTGCTCTCCAAGCGGCCATTACGTTACTTCCCATAGCGTTGGTAGATAGGAAGAATACGTTTCCGTAACCTCCGGTAGCCAAAACCACGGCGTGGGCCGAATGACGCTCAATTTCACCGGTAACCAAGTTACGGGCAATGATACCTCTTGCTTTTCCATCAACAAGTACCAAATCCATCATTTCATGACGGTTGAACGATTGTATTTTACCTCTATTAATTTGTCTGTTCATGGCCGCATAGGCACCTAATAAAAGCTGCTGCCCTGTTTGTCCTTTTGCATAAAACGTACGCGACACCAGTACACCACCAAAAGAACGGTTGTCCAACAATCCACCATATTCTCTTGCAAAAGGAACCCCTTGCGCAACACATTGGTCAATAATATTGGCCGATTCTTCTGCCAAACGATAAACGTTGGCCTCACGAGAACGGTAATCGCCCCCTTTTATAGTATCATAAAAAAGACGGTAGGCACTATCGCCATCACCTTGATAGTTTTTTGCTGCGTTAATACCACCCTGAGCGGCAATAGAGTGCGCTCTACGCGGTGAATCTTGGTAGCAAAATGTTTTTACGTTATAGCCTAACTCTGCTAAAGTAGCAGCGGCAGAACCACCTGCAAGCCCAGTTCCCACAACTATAATATCAATATTACGTTTGTTGGCAGGGTTTACCAGGTTAATATCGTTTTTATGTTGGGTCCATTTAGCGGCCAATGGCCCTTTTGGAACTTTTGAATCCAATATGCCCATAATTAATGTGTTATTGGGTTAAAATGATGGTAAAGAGCGATAAAAATAAATCCTAATGGAATTACTATCGAGTATATTTTAGTGAAAGTCTGAATGCCTGCAGAGTACTTGTTGTTCACCCCTACCGACTGAAAAGACGAAGCAAAACCGTGCCATAGGTGCAATGATAACAGTACAAAAGAAATCACATAAAGAATAGTTCTCAAGAACGGCTCAAACTTTTCTACGGTTTCCGCATAGTAACGTGTTGGGTCTTCAGGATTTACCTCAATGTATTTGTATGCCATTTCGTGTACCCAAAAATCGTACAAGTGTAATCCAAGAAAAGCAAGGACCACCAAACCGGTTATGATCATGTTTCTGGACATCCAGGAAGAATTGGCTCCACCGTTGTACTTCTTGTACTTTACGGCTCTTGCCTTGTTATTCTTTAGTTCAAGTGCAATACCCATAACAAAGTGAACTACTACACCGGCTATAAGTACGGGCTGCAAGATGTACTGCACTAAACCATTGTAACCCATAAAATGCGACCACTCGTTAAAAGTATCGGGCGCAATTACCGAAGTAATGTTAATGACAAAGTGTTGCAAAAGAAAAAAGACCAAAAAAAGACCCGATAGGGCCATGACCACTTTTCGGGCTATCGAAGATTTTATCAATCCGCTCATTTTATAATAAGTTGGAGTTAGTTTAAAGACTGTAGACAAAATTAGGGCATAAGCTTGGCTTTAACAAACTTTGAGTCTCTTTAGTAAAGTATTTAGAAACGTTTTAAGCAAGGCCTTCACGCCTTTCTCCAGATTTTTCAACTTCCCGTTAGATTTTAAAATAGAATACTTTATTCTTCAATTTTTAACTTCCAGTTTCCGCATATCCATTTTTTGAACGATATTAAGGTCTTAAATTACCACAGACTTATATTTTAATATGGATATTGGCCTCCTTTCAGTTAGTATGAATGTCTACTCAACTAGTAGAATAGCAGACGAAGCCAAAAAATTAGGGCACTACATAGAATGGGTAGACCATACCCAATGTTCCGTAAAAATTAATACAGCCCAACCTCAGGTACTTTTTCGTCAAGAAAACATAATAGACGCTTTTGACGCTATTATACCCCGTATAGGCTCTAAGGTCACCAACCATGGCGTAGCCGTTGTTAAGCAATTTGAAATGAACAAAGTGTTCAGTACCGCGCACTCTACAGGTATTTATAAAGCAAGAAACAAGGCCAAAGCGTTACTTTTACTATCCAACAAAGGAATTCCCGTACCCGAAACCCTCCTTTCCATAGACCCGGATAATATTGAACAACAAATTGAACTTCTTGGCGGCGCACCCCTTATCATTAAACTAGAAGAAGGTACACATGGCCTTGGGGTTATTTTAGCGGAAACCAAAAAATCGGCAAAATCCATTATAGACACTTTTTACAAAATGGGAACCGGCATTTTTATGCAGGAGTTCATTGAGGAAAGTAAAGGCGAGGATATTCGGGTTTTTGTAGTTGGCAACAAGGTGGTGGCCAGTATGAAACGCACCAGCGGAAAAGACGAGTTTCGCTCCAATTTACACCGTGGTGGCAGCAGCCAAGCCGTAAAACTCTCCCCCAAAGAAGAAGCAATGGCAATAAATGCCACTAAATATATTGGTTTAGGCGTATCGGGCGTAGATTTGATACGTTCAAAAAAAGGTCCGTTACTTTTGGAGGTAAATGCTTCACCTGGATTGCAGGGCATTGAAGCAGCAACCGGAGTAAACGTTGCCAAAGAAATTGTACAGTTTGTAGAACAAAATTGCCTTAAGAGAAGACGATAACCTCTTATACTTCAAGAAAAAAAAGAACATCACAATACCAAATGGAAAACAACAAAACCATAACTATAGAAGGCGAAAGCGTTAAACCTGGAGAATCCAAATTATTAAATATTAGTATTGATAGGTTACCTACCGGGACTTTAATTGACATACCGGTGTATGTATTTAACTCAAAAAAACCGGGCCCTACACTCTTGGTACAAGCCGGCCTTCATGGCGATGAGATAAACGGTATTGAAATTGTACGGCGAATGCTGACCGAAAAACGATTCAATATTACCAGTGGTGCCGTAATTGCAGTGCCTATCCTAAACATTTTTGGATTTATCCATTATTCCAGGGATGTTCCTGATGGAAAAGACGTAAACCGAAGTTTTCCCGGTTCTAAAATTGGCTCCATGGCCGGCCGAATTGCATATCACTATACCTCAGCAATTCTATCTCAAGTAGATTATGGGATAGACTTGCATACAGGAGGAGGACAACGGCACAATTTTCCGCAAATAAGGTATACCGAAAAAGATGAGCAAAGCGAAGAACTGGCAAAGGTATTTAATGCTCCCATTTCCTTTTCATCCAAACTGATTAAGGGCTCCTTTAGGAATGCGGCCTTTCAAATGAAAATACCTACAGTGGTCTTTGAAGCAGGAGAAAGTATGCGGTTTGACAATCACGCTATTATTGAAGGAATGCAAGGTGTCCTGAACGTAATGAAGCACTTTGATATGATAGCAACTATTGAACCCAAATATATTGAACGGAACAATACGGTTCATTTGGGCAGCAGAAAGTGGTTACGGGCTCCTACCGCAGGAATGTTCGTTCCAAAAATAGAAAACGGCAGTAAAATCAAAAAAGGGCAGGTATTGGGTATCGTATCCGGACCCTATGCCAAACGGAGCAAAATAGTAAAAGCCCCATTCGACGGTTTGGTATTTTGCATCAATCACCAAGCGGTGGTCAATAGAGGTGATGCTCTTTTTCATATTGGCATGCCTACCAACAAAGGCGTCATACAAGCCGATAGATAAGGTTGGTGTTTATCCCATTTAAACTATGCTTCACCGACACATCAAAAAAGTTATCTCTCAGAATTTAAGAAACGCCTACAAAAAAACCAACTAAGCAGTTTGTAAGCTATCCCTCTAATCGGAAAAAGCCTATAATATATGACGTTCATCTATGATTGAACAACAAAAAACGGGACTTAACTTTAGCAGGAACATTTCCTTTTACACCTTTTACAAACTAGTTAGTCGGTTTCTTAACGTTTTAAAATCCGGCCGTGAATTTCTATTTTTCCATATCCTCTAGTTGAATTTCGAGGGCTTTTGTAGAGAGCTGAACCTCAATAAAAGAAAGCACCAAAGAAACCATAAGCGCCAAAAGACTAATGCCAAAAACCAGATTGGCCCAGAATCGCAATTCAACATAAATTAAACTCATGGTAATTACTGCCAATAAAAAACTGAATATTGCGGTGGCCTGCATATTCTTTATGATAGATAGGCGTTTACGTAGCTTTTTTACTTGCAAAGCAATAGTAGGTGACGCCGTTTCTTCATACTTCTGATGAAGTTGCCTGATTAATGCCGCAATAGCCAAGTACCTAGCATTATAGGCCAGCATAGTCAATGATATGGCAGGAAAAAGTAATGCAGGTATACTTAAGGTAAGTTCCATGATTATTTTACGAACTTTCTAGAGCTTGTTTTATCGGCTGTGGGAAAATCTTCAGGAATGGATTGCGTTACCTTACCCGTAGCTGCCCACTCAGCTCCTCTAAGCATACTGGTCATAAAGCCTACACATTCCACGGAATAATCTACGTGTCCCATAATATTATGGAATATACGGCCTTTACCATATTCCAAAGTCATAAGCGCAGGCTCATGTCTACCGGTCCCTTTATTTTCTGGCTCCGAATAAGCCGTAGCCAAAATGGTCATATTCTCCGCAGGACCACGTAAACTGTTATATAACTCATCTTTGGTATGCAACCACACTTTTGGCATTCCTTTGGTTATTGGATGGTCTTCCCTTATTTGAATCTGGTACTCACTTTGTGGACCGTGGGCACCGGCATTTCCGGGCGAATTATCACGTATAAGTTTACCGGCATCATTATAATATACGTAGGGTCCGTCTTTTTCCGTACGGTCTCCCCAACCGCCCAAACCGATCATTTGATTGTAGGCTTCCCATTCAGGAAAAGAATTATCAGCAGCATGGAAAACCACTAGTCCGCCTCCTTTTTTGATGTATTTTTCAAATTTCTTCTGAGTGGCTTCCGGCCATGGAGCGGCGTTCCACCCAAAATTACAAATGACCAAATCATACTTTGAAAAATCAGGATTGTAATTTGGGTCCATTTGTGGTTTCTCCTTTGCTTCCGTTTTTGGAAGATTTGCAATAGGAAACTCAGAAATAAACTCATCGCCTTTCCATGTAAATGCTGAACGAGCCACCTCAACAGTGAATAACCCTGTATTCTCCATTTCGGTCTTCAACATATACGTAATCTTGGGCCACTCACCATGGTTGTTTTGACCATCAACGATAAGCGTTTTTATCTTTTTTGATGAAGGTGTTTGGGAAAAAACGGTATTTGACACAAAAACCATAGAAAGTAATAAAACTAAAGTTCGAAAATTACGCATATCATATATTTTGGATGCATAAATATAAGGGATTGTAGTTAAGTTTGGAAAAAAAGAAAAAGTATGTGCCTTATAAAGTTGTAAATTGAAATCTTAACCTAACAGTACCGAATGACACCCTCTAATTTGAGATTTTCATCTAAACTTCCGAACGCAAAAACCACAATTTTCACTACGGTTGGAAATTTGGCGCGCAAACATAATGCGGTAGACCTCTCCCAAGGCTTCCCGAATTTTGAAGTAGATGATAAGTTAAAAAGTCTGGTTACGGATGCCATGCAAAGCGGACATAACCAATACGCCGCAATGCAAGGGTATTATGGCCTACGTGAAATCATCTCACAAAAGATTGAAACACTGCATAACAGATCATATCATCCCGAGACTGAAATTACCGTTACGGTAGGTGCTACACAGGCTATATTTACGGCAATCACTGCTTTTGTTAATCACGGCGATGAAGTAATTGTTCTGAAACCGGCATACGATTGCTACGAACCGGCCATTACACTTAATGGGGGAGTACCAGTTTATGTGCAATTAGATGCCGATGGTTACCGAGTGAATTGGCAAGAGTTTAAAAACAAGCTTTCCGACAAAACCCGGATGGTCATCATAAACACACCCCACAACCCCAGCGGACGCATTTTTTCTAAGGAGGATATGTTACAGCTACAAGACATTTTAAGACCGACCAATTGTATTGTTTTAAGTGATGAAGTATATGAACACATTGTTTTTGATGGAAACGAACACCAAAGTGCATCCCGTTTTGAAGATTTAGCACAACGTAGTTTTGTCTGCGCCTCCTTTGGCAAAACCTTCCATGTTACCGGATGGAAAATAGGCTATTGTGCCGCACCTGAGGAATTAATGCATGAATTTAGAAAAACACATCAGTTTGCAGTGTTCTGTGTTGACCATCCTGTACAACGTGCTATGGCCGCATATTTAAAAAATGAGGAACACTATTTGAGCCTACCTTCATTTTATCAGAAAAAACGAAACTTATTTTTGGATGGACTAAAGGATTCCAAATTTAGATTTAAACCTTCCCAAGGCACCTACTTTCAACTTTTAGATTATACCAAAATTACAAATGAGAATGATGAGGATCTGGCTAAGCGCTTGATTATTGATTACAAATTGGCCAGTATCCCTATCTCATCCTTTAATATGAAGAACAGGCAAGATGGTGTTTTACGGTTTTGTTTCGCTAAGAAAAACGAAACGCTGGAACGGGCCCTGGAAATCCTTAGGTTACTATAACCCAAATTTTACAATTCAAAAAAACAAGGCATAAAAAAAGCGGCCTTTGGGTGAGCCACTTTTTCTAATTTCTTTTTCAAAAGCTTTTACAGCATAAATAACTTTCTTGTCAGCATTACGATTCCGCTGAAAAAATCATTCTTGTACACTTGAATTTCTTCTGTAGTTCGGTTAATTTGGGCTTCCATAGGTTGTAAGTTTTGGTAAAATCGGATTTGGGATGCGACTTTCGATTAATAACACCATAAAAATAGCACCCAAGCCCTTGCTAAAAAAAAACTTGTTGTGAAGTAGCAATATTCTGTTGTAAAGGACTAAACAAGATGTATTTGCCTAGAAAATACAGCGAAAAAAGAAAGAGATTTTACTTACAAAATCATTTCAGGAACCTCTCCTTCAACAATTAACGTTCCCTCAGTTGCTTTTTTAATTTCATCAACAGTTACACCAGGTGCACGTTCCAACAGTTTAAATCCTTTTTTGGTAACCTCGATCACCGCCAAATTTGTAACGATCTTAGTAACACAGCCCACGCCCGTTAGCGGCAAACTACACTTTTTTAGAAGCTTGGATTCACCAGCTCTGTTCGTGTGCATCATGGCTACGATTATGTTTTCGGCGGAAGCTACCAAATCCATAGCACCCCCCATACCTTTCACCATTTTTCCGGGAATCTTCCAATTGGCAATATCGCCATCTTCCGAAACTTCCATCGCACCTAAAATAGTAAGGTCTACATGTTGACCGCGAATCATTCCAAAACTGGTAGCCGAATCAAAGAAAGATGCTCCGTTAAGGGTGGTAATAGTTTGCTTTCCGGCATTTATAATATCTGCATCCTCTTCTCCTTCAAACGGAAAAGGCCCCATGCCTAGAACTCCGTTTTCACTTTGAAACTCTACATTTATATCATCTCTCACAAAGTTGGCCACCAACGTAGGTATCCCGATTCCTAGATTTACGTAGTAACCGTCTTTAACTTCTTTTGCTATTCGCTTTGCGATTCCGTTTTTATCTAACATAATGGTAATTTGAAAATGTGTTGATTTGAGAATTAAAAATTTCAAATCGCTTTAATGCTTCGCCCTAACCGTTCGTTGTTCAATACGCTTTTCATAATCTTTTCCTTGAAAAATACGTTGCACGAATATTCCGGGAATATGAATTTGATTGGGATCCAATTCACCTGCCGGCACAAGTTCTTCAACTTCGGCAACGGTAATCTTGGCAGCTCCACACATACAAGGGTTAAAGTTTCTGGCCGTACCCTTAAAAATCAGGTTCCCGGCTTCATCTCCCTTCCATGCTTTTACGAATGCGAAATCCGCTTTAAAGGCTTCCTCAAGCACATACATTTTTCCGTTAAATTCTCTGGTTTCCTTACCTTCTGCTACTTCCGTACCATAACCGGCAGGCGTATAGAATGCAGGAAATCCGGCTTGTGCCGCACGGCATTTTTCGGCTAACGTACCCTGCGGAGTTAGCTCCACTTCCAATTCGCCACTCAGCATTTGCCGTTCAAATTCTTCGTTCTCACCTACGTAAGAAGATATCATTTTTTTTATCTGATGTTTATGAAGCAATAACCCTAGCCCAAAATCATCTACCCCGGCGTTGTTGGAAATACAAGTAATATTCTTAATGTTGGATTCAACAAGTGCGGTAATGGCATTTTCTGGAATTCCGCAAAGCCCAAAACCGCCTAGCATAAAGGTCATCCCGTCTTGAATGCCTTGCAAGGCTTCTTTTACATCTGCTACTTTCTTAGAGATCATACTTAAGGAATAAAAGATTTCTGTTGGAGTCAAGTTACAATTTTTAAACGAAATTGCCCGTGACTTTCAGTGAAAGTCACGGGCAATTAAAAAGCTTAAATTACTTTTATGGATTAGAAATCCAAATCATCCAAATCATCGTCTAACCCACCATCATCATCGCTATCACCAACCACTTTGGTACAGTCTACGTTAATGGATAAATTTTTAGGTTTTTCAAACTCGCCATCAGAAATTCCTAGATTTTTATTTTCATAGTTTTTCTTCATGTACAGCCCCCAGATAGGCAATGCCATAGATGCTCCTTGGCCGTATTTTATAGACGCAAAGTGTGTAGACCTTTCTTCACCACCAACCCAAACGCCAGTAACTAAGTTTGGTACCATTCCCATAAACCACCCATCACTCTGGTTTTGTGTCGTACCTGTTTTACCTGCAATCGGGTTTGTAAACCCGTATGGATAGCCCGTAATGATTTCTTTATATTCAGTTGCATTCTTTTGGTAACTATGACGCAAACGTGTACCAGAACCTCCATGAGTAACACCTTCCATAAGATTAACCATAGCATAAGCTACATCTTTACTTAGCACATCTTTGGTCTCAGGCACGTATTCATAAAGAACGGTTCCATTCTTATCTTCAATACGCGTAACCATAACAGGTTTTACATATACACCTTGGTTGGCGAACGTACCATAAGCCCCGACCATTTCATATACATTGGAATCAGGCGTACCCAATGCAATAGATGGCACTTCTAATACGTCTCCTTTAATTCCAAGATTTTTAACTATTGATACTACTGATCTAGGTCCGACCCGATCAATCAATTGTGCGGTAACCGTATTTACTGAGTTTGCCAATGCATCTTTTAAGGTATACATTTTACCAGAATACTGCCCAACTGCATTTTTAGGACACCAAGCTTCCATATTACCGTGTTTTCCTGCTTCAATACAGTATTGAGTATCCGGTAAAGAATCGCATGGAGAAAGTCTTAATTGGTCAATGGCCGCAGCATATACGAAAGGTTTAAAAGTTGAACCTGCCTGTCGTGAACCTTGAATAACATTATCGTATTGAAAATGCCTATAGTCAATTCCACCAACCCAAGCTTTTACATGTCCTGTTTGGGGTTCCATAGACATCATAGCCGCCCTTAAAAAGGTTTTATAATACCTGATCGAATCCATTGGAGTCATAATGGTATCGCGTTCACGACCATCACTATTCCAATCAAAAACCGTCATTTCCGTTTTCTTGGTAAATGATGCGCGAATATCCTTGTCAGATTTTCCTTCCGCCTTCATTTTACGCCATCTGGAGGAATTTTTCATTGCTCGCTCCATAATCTTATTAATTTCAGACTTCTCCAAGTCTAAAAATGGGGCCGTAGGGTTTCTATCAGGCGTATTTTGGTGAAAAAATTCATTTTGAAGATTAGCCATATGTTTACGTACAGCGTCTTCGGCATTAGCCTGCATACGTGAATCTATAGTCGTGTAAATTTTAAGTCCGTCCAAATAAAGATTCCATTTGTCCCTACCACCTTCTAAAGCTGGCTTAGGGTTTTTGGATATCCAGTCGTTCATGAAACCCTGTAGGTACATTCTAAAGTAAGTAGCCAAACCTTCTTTATGTGATTCTGGATTAAAATTAATATCCATCTTCAAGGCTTGTAACGAATCTTTTTCCTGTTCCGTGATGTAATCGTATTTAGCCATCTGACCCAGAACGGTGTTTCTTCGGTTTTTAACCAATTCTTCCCTTCTGATCGGATTAAAATAAGATGAGTTCTTAAGCATACCTACCAATACGGCAGACTCCTCCGTTTTTAACTCTTGTGGCTCCTTACCAAAATAGATTTTTGCGGCAGAGCGTATTCCATCTGCATTATTAAGAAAATCATATTGATTAAGGTACATGGCAATGATTTCCTCCTTGGTATATTGTCTTTCCAAACGCGTGGCCAGAACCCACTCCATTACCTTTTGTTTGATGGTCTCAAATTTGTTCTTAGACCTTACCCCTACAAAGAGTTGACGCGCTAGCTGTTGTGATATGGTACTAGCACCTCCTTTTTTTCCTAAATAAGCAAAAGCTCTAAGCGTACCACGGGCATCTATTCCTGAATGATCATAAAAACGGGCATCTTCCGTGGCCACAAGCGCATTTACCAAATTTTGGGGAAGGCTGTCATAGGGCACAGGTGTGCGGTTATCATCCAAGTAGAATTTACCCAATGTCTTTGCATCCGAAGAAATAATTTCGGTAGCCAAATTGGTCTGCGGATTTTCTAGGTATTCGTATTCGGGCATCTCTCCCAAAAGTCCCCAAGACGCAGACAAAAATATCAATACAACTAACAGAATACCTGAAATAAACAGGATCCAAAACCATTTGATGTATTTAAAATACCCATTGGTCTTTTTCTCTTTAACAACCTTGGCCATACCTTACTCGTTACTTTTTTCTATTTCAAAACCGACGTCTGTTACGCCTTTTAAATTTTCAACACCGTTAACACTACCATTTTTTCGCATGGCGTGCCAGACCCGTAAATTATATACGCCAGAAGATGGAAAAACGATGTTTTCCTTATACCATAATTTATTTTCCTTGATACTACCGTAGCCCTTTCCCAACCATGTACCATCCGGTAACGCCATTTCATACTCCAATGTATCCTTTACCGTTTCTCCGGAAGGATATTCCAGTTCCGCTATCAAGAACAGGTTGTTGTAGGGAAAAGTAGCATCATTACGAACGGTAATGAACATGTTATGTCTTTGGGTGGTATCTATCTCGGTAAAAGAAAACACAATATTATCCGTCTTGTTCCAGACCCCACCTTTAGTTGCCTGAAATTCTGACCTGACCAAATTGTCATTGCACGAAAAACACAGTGTTGCCACAGCAAGAACCAGTAAGAGCCTAGCCATTATTTTGCTGTCTTTTAGGATTATTGTTTCTCCTTCTTTTATTTTTAGGAGGGTTTGTGTTACCCGTTTTAGCCCCTTTATTTTTATTGGTATTGCCACTGTTACTTTTAGCCTTGCTTCTCTTACGGTTTCTATTTCTAGATGATCTTTTAGGTCTATCAAAACGCGTTAGGCTATCTTGCCCCACAACATTCTCGAACACCTTCTCTTCCTTAACGAAATTATCTATCGTATATTCCTCTAGGCTGGCAACTTTTTCTCTCTTTTTGTTTTTTTCGAGAATTTCCTGCACTTGCTCCTTGGTTAAAGTGTGCCAATTTGATGGATCTTCTTTGTAAGAGAACCACAGCATTCCTTTAAAAATATCTGTTTTTTGACAGAACGCAAGGCCTTTTTCCGTGAACAATTTAGTGTCCTGAGACGGAAAATCCTTTAAGGCATCTAAATACATATCTAGCTCATAGTTTAGACAACATTTGAGCTTTCCGCATTGTCCTGCCAATTTTTGTGGATTTAACGATAACTGTTGATACCGTGCCGCAGAAGTACTTACGGACCTAAAATCCGTGAGCCATGTAGAGCAGCATAATTCCCGTCCACAGGAACCTATACCACCCAAACGCTGAGCTTCTTGGCGATACCCTATTTGACGCATCTCAATTCTAATACCAAATGCTTTGGCCATATCCTTGATCAACTGCCTAAAGTCTACGCGATCTTCGGCCGTGTAATAAAATGTGGCCTTTGAACCATCTCCTTGAAACTCAACATCCGAAATTTTCATCTGAAGTTTCAAAATAATGGCAATTTCCCGTGCGCGCTTTTTTATTTCCTCTTCGCGGTCACGGCATTTTTGCCATTTATCAATATCGTTTTGAGATGCCTTACGATGAATCCTTGGAAGGGTTTCATCTTTGTGATCAACCTTTTTACGCTTCATCTGCACTTTAACCAATTCACCAACAAGGGTAACCATACCAATGTCATGACCGGATTGTGCCTGTGTTGCCACAATATCACCTATTGAAATGGATAGGTTTTCGGTATTTCTGAAGAATTCTTTTCTACTGTTCTTAAATCTAACTTCAACGCAATCAAACGGCTTTTCACCATTAGGAAGCGACATGTTGGAAAGCCAATCAAAGACGGTTAATTTATTACAACCATCGGTACCACAAGTTCCATTATTCTTGCAACCACGAGGTTGTCCGTCCTTACCGGTCGAACAACTGCTACAGCCCATATATTATATCTTGGTTTGGCCTAAACGGGGGTTTTTGGCCAAATAGGGTTCGTACTAATTTTATATGTAAAGGTACTAAATTTTTAATGTGATAGAAAGTTATCTCAACTTACGAAGGTTCTTCGTTCCTTTGCGCCAAATTTGTCTTCCTTTAAAAAAAACTAAGATCGCTTTTCATGGAAAAGCAAAAAACGCTAAGTAATACCGTTCTCTATCTCATGAGCCTCTCCGCAGGTTTGGTAGCTGCGAACCTCTATTACAACCAGCCTTTGCTCCATATGATTTCCGTAAGTTTTGGAGTTAGCGAATCTGCCGTGAGCAATGTGGCCCTGTCCACTCAATTGGGCTATGCGTTCGGGTTGCTGTTCGTTGTTCCGCTGGGCGATATGGTTTCCAGTCAAAAAATATTGAAAATAGATTTTATACTGATGCTGTTGTCCTTATTGGCCGCTGCATTTTCCACCTCTTTATGGCTACTGGTCGTTTCCAGTTTTTTTATAGGATGTACTTCTGCCCTACCGCAATTGTTCGTTCCCATGGCCGCACAGTTGTCCAATGCGGAAAATAGAGGGCGTGCCATAGGCATAGTTATGAGCGGGTTGCTGATCGGCATTCTTGGAAGCCGTGTAATTAGCGGGGTTATTGGGGAGCAGTTTGGCTGGCGTACCATGTACTTTGCGGCCACTGCAATGATGTTTGTTTTATTTGTGGTACTAAAATTTAAATTACCGAAAGTAGAACCGGTGTACAAGGGTCGTTATTTAGATCTAATGAAGTCCCTCGTGCATTTCTTTAAGACCGAACCTCCTTTGCGTCTTGCCGCATTTAGAGGCGGACTTTCATTTGCCGGATTAAGTGCCTTTTGGACCACTTTAGTGTTTCTGATGGAAGATAATTTTGGCTACGGAAGCGGCATTACCGGAACTTTTGGACTGATTGGTATTATTGGTGCCCTAGCGGCCACAGTAGTGGGAAAACTAAGTGACCGAATGAGCAAAAACCGAATCATAATTGTATCTGCCCTAATTTTGATTCTTTCTTGGGTAGTATTTCTATTTTCCCATCATTCTATCATTGGCATTGTAGTAGGTGTTATTATGGTAGACCTTGGACAACAATCGCTCCATATTGCCAACCAGAACATTATTTTCTCCAGGAACGAACATGCCAGAAACCGAATAAATACAGTGTACATGGTCATTTTCTTTCTGGGAGGTGCCCTAGGCACAATTTTAGCCGCCCTTGCATGGTTGCATTACCAATGGACAGGCGTATCTGTCCTGGGCCTTACACTTTCAATAGTTACGTTATTGGCGCATTTGATATATGGCGATAAGAAAATTTAAAGTCTACTTCTTAAATTTGAGCACTTCTGATCGCCCCTTTTTAAAAATTTTGTTGCTAGCCCCTTTTCCCTTGCGTAACTTTTTCTGTTCTTCATAGGGTAAAGCATTTATTTCTTGGCAACTATCCGAACAGCAATTGTCCATATTTTTCGCACATTCATCACATTGAATGAACAATAGGTGACATGCTTCATTAGCGCAGTTTACATGATTGTCGCAAGGCTTGCCGCATTGGTGGCAATTGGCGATAACATCGTCCGTAATACGTTCGCTACGTCTATGATCAAAAACAAAATTCTTTCCTAAAAATTTATTCTCAAGTTTTTTATTCTCTACCTGACGGGTATAGTCAATAATTCCTCCTTCTAATTGGTACACCTGTTTGAAGCCTTTGTGCTTGTAGTAGGCACTTGCTTTTTCGCACCGTATGCCACCGGTACAGTACATGACCAATTTTTTATCTTCTTTATGGTCTGCCAGGTCTTTCTCAATAATATCCAAAGAATCTCTAAACGTATCTACGTCTGGGGTAATGGCATTTTTAAAATGACCTATTTCGCTCTCGTAATGGTTACGCATGTCTACCAAAATGGTATCCGGGTCTTCAATAAGTTCATTAAATTTTTCCGCTCCTACATGAATACCCTTGTTGGTAACATCAAAAGTGGTATCATTTAGACCATCTGCAACAATTTTATTCCTAACCTTAACTTTCAATTTCAAGAATGAAAGGTTATCCTGTTCAATAGCTATGTTTAGGCGTACATTCTCCAAAAAGGTAATGCTATCCAAATGAGCCTTAAAACGTTCAAAATTTTCGGCCGGAACGGATAATTGCGCATTTATACCTTCGTTGGCAACGTAAATACGGCCAAGAACATCAAGTTCGTTCCAATTGATAAATAGGTGGTTTCGGAATATTTCGGGGTTACCGATCTGTGCATATTTGTAGAAAGAGATAGTCAAACGTTCTTGACCGGCTTCTTCAATAAGAGCCGCCCTTTCTTTTGCACTTAAGTTATTGTACAGTTGCATGCTATACCAATGTTTTAAGTTTATAAAGAATTTTCTAAGTCCGCAAAGATAACAATTATAGATAATTCTTTTCTGTGGGCAGAATTTGGGCCGCTAAATCACCCTAGACCATAAAAAAAGAGCCTTGATAAAATCAAGACTCTTTATTGACCATTCCATTTTTTTCTTTTTCATAGCATCTTTAAAATACATAAAAAAGGAAGTGGCCACCATTGCTCCCTAACACTAAAAAGGGAAGCTTGTTTGAGTTAGTTTCCGATTACAATCGGAACAGTATTTTTAATAAGATACCAAACCAACCTAAAAGTTGCGTTAAGGAAACAACTATTTTAACAAACACTTATCCCTTAGACGTATACCAAGCTTTAGCCTTACAGCATTTATCAATTATTTTAAAAAACACTGTATTGCATATCCTCTAAAAACATACGCCCCATTTTCAGAAAATGAACTTAAGAACTGGCATTATGATAAAAGAAATGCTAATTTAGCATCCCTTAAAAAAAAGAAAATATGAGCTCGGAAAAAGATGCAAAACTAAAAGCCCTAAAGTTAACCTTGGATAAGTTGGACAAGACTTACGGAAAAGGTGCCGTAATGAAGATGGGCGACAGCGTAGTAGAAGATGTTGAAGTAATCCCATCCGGTTCATTAGGTCTTGATATAGCCTTGGGCGTTGGCGGTTATCCAAGAGGTAGGGTAATTGAAATTTACGGTCCTGAATCATCAGGTAAGACCACTTTGACCTTACACGCCATTGCCGAAGCCCAAAAAAATGGGGGCATTGCAGCATTTATTGATGCTGAGCACGCTTTTGACCGTTTTTATGCGCAAAAACTTGGTGTAGATATAGACAACCTTATCATTTCTCAACCGGATAACGGGGAACAAGCTTTAGAAATAGCCGATAACCTGATTCGTTCGGGCGCGATTGATATTGTTATTATTGACTCCGTTGCCGCATTGACTCCTAAAAGTGAGATAGAAGGTGAGATGGGAGATTCCAAAATGGGTCTTCATGCAAGGTTAATGTCTCAGGCATTACGTAAACTTACCGGATCTATAAGCAAAACCAATTGTACGGTTATTTTCATTAACCAGCTACGTGAAAAAATTGGGGTAATGTTCGGTAATCCAGAAACTACCACAGGTGGAAATGCCTTAAAATTCTATGCTTCGGTTAGACTAGATATTCGTAGATCTACACAGATCAAAGATACGGACGGAGGTGTTCAAGGGAACAAGACCCGAGTAAAAGTCGTGAAAAACAAAGTAGCTCCACCATTCAGAACAACGGAGTTTGATATTATGTATGGTGAAGGAATCTCTAAAGTTGGTGAAATCATTGATCTTGGTGTTGAATATGAAATCATCAAGAAAAGCGGTTCATGGTTTAGCTATGGCGACACCAAACTAGGGCAAGGTCGTGATGCCGTAAAGTCCTTATTATTGGACAACCCAGAACTTTTTGAAGAACTAGATGCAAAAATCAGGGCAGCCATAAAAGCGCTAAAAGAATAAACTAAAAGGGTCTACCTTATTATTACGCCGCTAATAGCAACAATCAACCGTTGTTTTTAGCGGCGTAACTCTTTATTGCTAGTATAGAACCACTCCACGCAACCCTTGCCCGTATTTTTCATCTAGTAAATAAAATGCATTACCATGAAATCATACCTTAAACTTTTTGGTTTAGCCTGTGCACTTGCCCTTGCATCTTGCAGCCTTAATGATGACGGCGTAAATTTTCAATATACATCACTCAATATTACCGGAGCAAGTTTACCGGATACATTTGAACTAGGACGCGTATACAATGTAGATGTAAACATCCTAAGGCCAAATGATTGTACGCTAATGGACCAGTTTGATGTAAAACGTTCGTTTACGGACTCTACCCAAATTAGAACCATATCCGCAATTGGTATTATACTAGACAAAGAGGAATGTATTGAGATGAACGACAGTCTGCAGGACGCTTTTCAATTTGAAGTACTTTATACCAAACCGTATATTTTCAGATTCTATACTGGTGACGATTCCGCAGGGGAACCTGAATTTTTAGAAATAGAAGTACCTGTAAAAGAATAATTATCTTTAACCTTAGTCATTCACTATTTCTAAAAAACAAGCACGTAGTTTACATGCTTTAATAATACAATGCCAATTGGGTCTAGAAGAGCTCATAATTAACTGTAAGAAAGGAAACAGACAGGCACAGGAACAATTGTACCGGGACTATTCCCGTACGTTGTTCGGTATCTGCCTTAAGTATTCCCGCAACCGAACGGAAGCGGAAGACAACCTACACGACAGTTTTATGGTTATCTATGAAAAAATTGGACAGTTTAAACACAAAGGCTCTTTTGAAGGTTGGTTAAAACGTATAACCGTAAACACCGTTCTTCAAAAATACCGTAAGGAAGAACATTTAAGCTTAGTAACTGAAAATACCGAGGAAATAGAACCAGAAGTAGATGGCGACTATGAGAACCTAAGTCTGGACACCTTGTTAAAACATATACAGGAGCTTCCGGACAAATACCGTCTTACGTTTAACCTATATGTTCTTGATGGATATACCCATAAAGAAATAAGTGAACTTTTAGGTACCTCCCAAGGCACCTCAAAAAGTAATCTGGCCAGAGCCAGAAACCTATTAAAAGAAAAAATAGAGATTACAAAGAACAAAGCCATCATTGGTCTGCTCATCTTCCTTTTGATAGGATTTTGTGTATGACCCTTGAAAAATAGTACATCAAAAAAACAAAATACCAAGTACCTAAGCATTGCATAATGAGTAAAAAAAATATAGATAATCTGTTCCAAGAGAAGTTTCGCGACTTTGAGGAAGTTCCGGGCGATAGAGTCTGGAACGCCATTGAGGCTTCTTTGGACAAGAAGAAAAAGAAAAGGGTCATTCCTATCTGGTGGACTCTGGGTGGTGCAGCGGCAGCTTTGGTCATTGCGCTTTTGGCGTTCTATCCAACCTCTCCACAAACCATAGATTCCAACGGTATAACCAATACTGATGAAAATGAAGAGCTACCCGACAATAGCAAAAAAAATACCAATGAGTTTATTTTAAATTCGTCCGAAAAGGAAAGTAATGTAGTTTCTTCCGATGCTAAAATTGACCCAGAAAAAAAGCAGAATGTTGAATCCTACGCCAACACTCAAGAAAATGATGACACTCAAAGTTCAGGCTTAGAAAAAGATGAACAGACCGTAGAAAAGCGCACGCTTAAAAATCAGAATATTTCACCGTCTAAAAGCACAGAGTTAGCTCAGAGCAACAAAACTAAGGATGCTTTAAAAACGAAAAACGAGACCAACCAACAGGATCAAAGCCCTACTGATTCCAGACTTGTAAGTAATGAGACAGGTGTTGATTCGCCTGACACAGCTGACTCCCCGACAAATCAAAAAACAGGTTCTACCATTAGAGATAAAATGGAATCTACAGATTTGGCAAAGGCCGAACAACAGGGTTCTGTAAACCTTAAAACAAATAAGAGCGACGCGCAAAACTCGGTTTTACATACTGAAGTAGCCGAAAGCAACACAGACTTACCCAAAAAATCTTCCCAGGAAAAGAAATCCATTTTTGATGAGATTGAAGCCAAAGAGGAGATTGCAACTGTAGAAAAAACAGGTCGTTGGTCCGCAGGGCCCAATGTTGCCCCAGTGTACTATAACGCTATTGGCGAAGGTTCACCGGTCAACTCCATTTTTAATGAGAACTCAAAATCCGGTAACACCAATTTTAGTTACGGCCTTACCGTGGCCTATGCCCTAAACGATAAATTGAGTATTCGCTCAGGAATAAATAAAGTAGACTATGGGTACGACACCAACGATGTTGGCTTTTCATCTACCTTGCAAGAAGCTTCAACTGACAAACTAAAGAATATTGATTATGCCAGTACTGCAAAAAACATAGTAGTAACGGGCCAAAACAGTAATTTTAACAGCTTGTCGAACTCGGATGCCATGTTTGCCTTTGAAGTGACCAACGCCAACAGCAATCAACGAAGCGGGACTATGGCACAGCAATTTGGTTATTTAGAGGTGCCTCTGGAGTTGGATTACGCACTAATTGACCGTAAGTTTGGATTAAATATTCTGGGCGGTGTTAGTTCGCTGTTCTTAATAGATAATTCCGTGACCTTAACTTCTGGTGAACTAACTACAGAAATAGGTGAAGCTAACAACATAAATTCCGTAAACTTTAGTACCAATGTTGGGTTTGGTGTCAATTACAAGTTCACACCAAAAATACGTTTTAATGTAGAGCCGGTTTTTAAATATCAACTGAATACCTTTTCAGATGTATCCGGAGATTTTAGGCCTTTTTCTGTTGGGGTATACAGTGGTCTCAATTTTAAATTTTAAAGGCCTGCCGTACAAACAGTTTCTAAAGCGGAACTATTCTTTTATTTAAACTGATGAAACAGAAACTACAGATTTTTAAAACGGTAGCCATTCACTCTAGTTTTACTAAAGCGGCAGAGCAACTCTTTATATCCCAACCTGCAGTTTCCAAAGCCATCCGCAGTATAGAGGACGAATACAAGACGACCTTTTTCCTGCGAAAGCGAAATTCCATTGAACTTACTGAAGATGGAAAAGCTTTTTTGGTTTACACCAATAGAATATTGGAGATTCATGCAGAAATTGAAAATCAGTTTTTACATCAAAAAGAACATATTCCAGACGCCATTCATTTTGGCGCTAGTACTACTTTGGTGAACCATATTGTGCCAAAAATCATTGCCAAATTCAGAACACAGCACCCACACACCAATTTTGATATTAAAAGCGGTAATTCAGAAGAAATTGAGGAGTTTATACTCAACCAAAAATTAGATTTTGGTATAACCGAAGGCAGCAACACCAATAGAAAACTTCATTATGAAAAGTTTATAAAAGATGAAATAGTGTTGGTTACCAGCGTTAAGAACAGTGCTTTTAAACAAAATACCATAAGTACGGACGTACTGCAAAAACTGCCCATGATAGAGCGTGAAATGGGCTCCGGAACCCGAGAAATTATCTACAGCTTTCTTAAGGAACACAATATTAAAAAGCTGAACAGTATTGTAACCCTTAACAGTACCGAAGCCATAAAAAACTACCTCTACCATTCTGACACTTTTGCATTGCTCTCCGTTCATGCGTTAAATGAAGATCTCGTTTCCAATAAGCTAAAAATCATCGACATTAAAAATATTACCATTGAACGATGGTTTTATTTTGTATCAAGAACAGGTTACCAATCTAATGTAATGGACTACTTTCAAAAATTCGCACGGAACAACTATAACTTTTAGTTATTTCATATAGCATTTTAAATTGCTTAAAAGTAATTTAACGGGCTTACTTTTGTAACATCAAAAAAATATGATGGTATGAAAGATAGAGTGGCAAAAGCAGTATTTTTAGGTATAGCACTTATCGTTTTCAGCGGATGGGTCAATAGCCCAACTGCCCTGCTACTCGGTTTTGGATTCACCCTTTTTTTTAACAACCCTTTTAAAGCATATTGCCACAAGGCTATACATACCTTTCTAAAGATATCTGTTGTGGGTCTAGGTTTTGGTATGTTTTTAAAAGAAACCTTAGCAACAAGCAAAGAAGGCTTCACCCTAACTTTTTTATCAATTCTCCTGACCGTTTGCCTTGGTTTTTTACTCACAAAGGTTTTAAAACTGGACACCAAATTAGGTCATCTCATTACTTCCGGAACATCAGTTTGCGGTGGTAGTGCCATAGCGGCTATATCTCCTGTAATAAATGCTAAAAGCAGGGTCATTAGCATTGCGCTCGCCGTTGTGTTTCTATTGAATTCTGTGGCATTGTTCGTTTTTCCGGCAATTGGTCATTACCTGCACCTAACTCAACATCAATTTGGGCTCTGGTGTGCTGTAGCCATACATGATACCAGCTCTGTAGTAGGTGCGGCCATTGGTTATGGTGATGAAGCCTTGAGAATAGCCACAACGGTAAAACTTTCTAGAATGCTTTGGATTATACCATTGTCCCTTCTTTCTATGTTCATTTTTAAAACAAAAGGTGAAAAAGTAAAAATGCCTTACTTCATTCTACTTTTTATAGGGGCCATAATTGTGAATAGTTATCATCTTATTCCCGCACCTGCTACGGGGTTTTTAGTTGCCACTTCCAAACATCTTTTAGTATTGACATTATTTCTTGTAGGTTCAACAATTTCTATTGGTGATTTAAAGAAAACGGGAGTACGCCCCGTGCTTTTGGCATTGCTTCTTTGGATATTCATTTCCGCTTTGTCCCTAGCATATATCCTGTACTAGATCCAAAAGGCTATTATTGGGACTGAAGTTCTTTTAGAATTACTTTTCTTATGTTCTCTCTTAAGCTTGATTTATCGGATTCGGAGAGATTATCGGTCTCGAAAAATTGGTGCACTTTGGCACGAGTGCGGCCTGGGCCACCACTGAAGAACGAAAAAGAGAATCGCTTTTTATTGTCATGAAAGGTCATAGGAACCACCGGTATTTTATGGGCTATGGCCATTCTAAAAGCACCGTCCTTAAAATCGTCCAAAAGAATACGCTCGTCATCCGGTACACCTCCTTCTGGAAAAATACAGATACTCAATCCTTGGCCCAACCTCTTTTGAGCACGTCTATATACCGCCGTTCTGCTCTTGGCATCCGAACGGTCTACCATAATGCAGACCCTTTTGTAGAAAAAACCAAAAAGCGGAATCTTCGCCAGTTCTTTCTTGCCCACAAAAACAAAAGGGTTTCTGCTAATGTAGAGCATCAACATAATATCTAACATACTGGTATGGTTCGCCACCAACATATAGCTCTTTCGCCTTTCTATCTTCTGTTCAAAAATCACCTTTGGTGGACAACCCATACCGTACAAAATTGGGGTGGCCCATAGGTTCCGTGCCAACCAAAAAAACTGTGGATACCACTTCTCGCTAAGCGTAGTCAGCAACAAAAAAGGAAAAAATATGAGGATGGGCAGAGCTACTAAAATATAGAACCAAATGCGGTACAGGGTGTAGCCAATTTTTTTGAGTATTCCGGGCATAAAATCAAAAGTAACAATTTTACGAGGTATAATGCATTTCTTTTATCTTTGGGCTTCTTTGAAAATAAGCAAATGGCAAGAATCTTAACAGGAATACAAAGCACGGGCACTCCACACCTAGGAAATATCTTAGGCGCAATCATGCCCGCAATAGAAATGGCGCAAGACCCAAAGAACGAATCGTTTTTGTTCATTGCGGATATGCATTCGCTCACCCAGATTAAAAATGCGGAAGAATTACGTAGAAACACCTATGCCATAGCTTCAACATGGTTGGCTTTTGGGTTGGATATAGACCAAACTGTTTTTTATAGACAGAGCGATGTCCCACAAACTACTGAGCTTTCTTGGTACCTAAGTTGCTTTTTTCCGTTTCAAAGATTGACTTTGGCACATTCGTTTAAGGACAAGGCAGACCGCTTGGAGGATGTTAACGCCGGATTGTTTACCTACCCTATGTTAATGGCCGCGGATATTCTTTTATACGATGCCAATATTGTACCCGTTGGAAAAGACCAGATGCAGCATCTTGAGATTACCCGTGATGTAGCTTCTCGCTTTCATGCGCAACTAGGGGAAACCTTTGTTCTGCCCGAAGGTAAGGTTCAGGAAAGTACCATGTACATTCCCGGTACCGATGGAGAGAAAATGAGTAAGAGTAGGGGCAACCTGATCAATCTTTTTCAAACTGATAAAAAACTAAGGAAACAGATTATGGGCATACAGACGGACAGTACGCCTATGGAAGAACCAAAGGACCCGACTAACGACAACGTTTTTGCCTTATACAAAATATTGGCCTCTCAAGAACAGATTGAAGAAATGAGTGCCAACTACCTTGCAGGAAACTACGGGTATGGCCATGCCAAACAAGCCCTTTACGAAGTAATCGTAAACAAATTTGGTGATGCACGGGAGAAGTATGATTACTACATGAACAATACTAAAGAAGTAGACGAAGCATTGGCCATAGGTGCCGAAAAAGCCCGCAAAGTTGCCGATGGCGTACTGGAAAGAGTACGTGAAAAACTTGGTTATTAAATTTTAACAGAACCGACTTTAGAGTCGGTTTTGTTTTTGTACGGCATTTAGGAAATCAAAAATTGTCTCGTTTTCAAGAGGTTTTTCATCGATAAAGCCCTTAAGAACCTACTTTAAGCTCGTATCAAACCTATTTACAGACTAGCCAGTCGGTAGTCTTCTCTATCATTTTTCAATTTTTGTTAAATGGCCTCGAACAGTTTTCCGGGCAATGGACGGATAACTCCTTTCATTTCCATATTCAATAAGGTAGACGACACTTTAAAAATAGGCAACCGGCATTCCAAAGCTATGCTGTCTAACAATTGCTTTCCGTTTTTGTGTAAGTAATCATAAATGGACTGTTCGGTTGGTTCAAGTTCAACAAAGAGTTGCTTTTGAATAGTTTGAGGCTCCTTCTCGGCAATATTCCAACCCAAAAGATAAATCAGATCAGCGGCCGAAGTCAGCATATGTGCCTTTTGCTGTTTTATTAGATTATTGCACCCAGAGCTGTACTTATCCTGGGCTCTTCCCGGTACGGCAAACACATCCCGATTGTAGCTGTTGGCAATATCCGCGGTAACCAAGCTACCTCCTTTTTCGGCAGATTCAATAACTACAGTAGCTTCGCTCATACCGGCAATAACCCGGTTTCGCTTTAAAAAATTTTCCCGGTCAGGATTACTTGTACTTCTGAACTCCGTGTAGAACCCACCATTTTTCTCCACATCACGAATATATTTCTCATGAGTTTTTGGATACATTTGGTTGAGGCCATGTGCCAAACAGCCTATAGTTTGTAAACCGTGTTTTACGGCAGCCTTTTGAGCAGTAATATCCACGCCATAGGCAAATCCACTAACGATTATGGGGTTCAACGGAGCTAAGTCTTCAATGAACTTTTCGCAAAATGCGGTGCCATAACTTGTTATTTTACGCGTACCAACAATACTAATGAGTTTCCGGTTCTCTAAGTTGATATTTCCCCTTTTGTAGAGCAATACCGGACTATCTATACAGTGTTTTAGGTAACTGGGATAATCCTCGTCCAAAAAATAAGAGAACCCAATGCTGTTTTTCTCAATATACCCATACTCCTCCTCTGCGGCCTCTTGGTGTTCTACATCGTAAAGTCCTTTTAAAGCATGCGTACCAACACCATCTATTTTTAAAAGATTTTGGCGCTTTTCTTCAAAAACAGCTGTTGCGCTGCCACAATGTGCAATAAGTTTTTTTAAAGTTACATCACCTATTTTGGGGGCACCTTGCAAACGTAATACTGCAAGCAATTCATCTGTAGTCATTTATATATGCATCAAAGTTATCCACAAAATACACATTTTATAATGTTAATAAAAAGTTATGTAGGGGCTGGTCTGACCTTTTAATTTTTTCCATATTTGCGCTATATGGGATTAGAACGCTATATATCTGAGTTAATGTATCGCTACAACTGTGTAGTTGTGCCAGGTTTCGGAGCATTTTTAACCGAACAAAAATCTGCTGTTATACATGAAAGTACCAACACTTTTTATCCTCCGGTAAAAACGGTTTCATTCAACCAACAATTATTGTCCAATGACGGACTTTTAGTTTCCTATGCCGCCGAAGCAGAAAATGTTTCTTTTGAGCAGATGCTTGAAGAAGTAGGCGAAATTGTAGGTGAATGGAAAGCAGACCTTAAAAAAGGCAATCAATTAAGATTGGCCGATATTGGAACGCTATGGTACAGTTCAGAAGATAAGATTCAATTTCAACCTTCAGGCAATGTAAACTACCTGACATCTTCCTTTGGAATGTCTTCTTTTGTTTCCGCTCCGGTTACCCGTGAAGCGTTAAAAGAAGAAGTTGTTCAGCTTGAAGAAAAAATTCCGTTTGCTTTTACACCTGAAAAACGTGAAACGCTTACGCTTCGTCCTTATTTAAAATATGCGGCCGTTGCGCTAGTTGCTTTAACTCTAGGTGTTACCGGATTCCAATTTTACAAATCCAACGAAAACAACCAACAACTGGCCCGCCAAGAAGCGGAACAACAGGTATCCAAACGTATTCAAGAAGCAACCTTCTTTGATGCGCAGCCATTAGAATTACCTACAATTACACTAAAAACTTCTAAAAAAGCGGTTTCGGAGCTGGCGGAAAAGCGTATGCACCATATTATTGCCGGAGCTTTTAGATACCGTACCAATGCAGACAAGAAAATAGAGCAATTAAAACTTAAGGGCTTTAATCCTTCTTATATAGGTACAAATCCTTTTGGTCTATATTTGGTTGCCTACGATAGTTTTACGGACTCTAACAAAGCCTTGGAAGCACTACGTGAAATTAAGCGCACTCAAAAAGACGCTTGGTTAAAATCCGGTCACTAAAACCAACTTCGTATCATCCATCTTTTTTTGAAAAGCTTATTTTTCAAGCTTTTAAATTTACCTTTTACAACTTAGAAAAGGTTCTTCTTTGGTGCCCGTTAAAAAAGGTATCTTTGCCAAAAAATTGATTTATGCAGGCTAAAAATCCCCGTGATTCTAGAACCGTAATGACCGATATGGTACTCCCTAGTGAGACCAACCCCTTAAACAACCTATTTGGAGGTGAGCTTTTGGCCCGAATGGACCGTGCCGCTAGTATTTCTGCACGCCGCCACAGCCGCCGCATTACCGTTACCGCATCTGTAAACCATGTGGCATTTAACCAATCTGTACCCGTGGGAAGTGTACTTACAGTAGAAGCGGCCGTTTCACGTGCTTTTAGAACTTCTATGGAAGTGTATATTGATGTTTGGATGGAAGACCGTTTTACCGGCGAAAAATCCAAGGCCAATGAAGCCATATATACCTTTGTAGCAGTAGATGATACCGGAAGACCTACTGTTGTTCCTCCGTTAGAACCTGAGACAAAACTGGAACAAGAACGCTTTGAAGGCGCTCTGCGCAGAAAACAGCTAAGCCTTGTTCTGGCAGGCAAAATGAAGCCTAATGAAGCTACAGAACTAAAGGCTTTGTTTACACAGTAATCCTCTGTTAGAAATCAAAGTTATCGGGATCAGGTCCGCTGCGTTCACCTTTATCCAGCCCATCTAGATAAACTACATCGGCTTCTGACAGTTCAAAGTCGAAAATATCAGCATTGGACTTGATCCTGTTTTCATGTACCGATTTTGGAATGGCAACAATGCCCTTCTGCAAATTGTAGCGCAATATAATCTGTGCAATAGATTTGTTGTATTTAGCAGTAAGTGGGTCAAAATCATTGGAATGCCCTTCAAAAACTTTTCCCTGCATAAAAGGTGACCAAGATTCGTACTGAATTTCCTTATCGTTACAGAAACCTATTAAATCCTGTTGCACCAAGTAGGGGTGGAACTCCATTTGGTTTACCGTTGGAACAATTTCTGCAGTTTCCAGTAAATCTTCTAAATGGTGCTGCAAAAAATTACTGACCCCAATGGCCCTAATCCGTTTCTCCCGATATAGCTTTTCCATGGCACGCCAAGTATCCTTATATTTTCCGGCAACCGGCCAGTGAATCAAATATAGATCCAGATAATCTACACCCAAACGCTCCAGGCTCTCTTCAAAGGCTTTTAAGGTGCTTTCATAACCTTGGTCCGCGTTCCATAGTTTAGAGACCAAAAACACCTCTTCACGGGCCACATTGCTCTCCTGAATGCCCTTACCTACTCCTTCTTCATTTTTATAGGCCGAAGCCGTATCTATATGTCTGTAACCACCATTCAATGCATTCTTGACAGCATCTATTACCTCTTGCTCATTATCCGCTTGGTACGTGCCCAAACCAAGGTATGGCATTTCTACTTTATTGTTTAACGTAAATGTTCCCTGTAAGTCTGTTATCTTCTTCATAGCATTCTTAAGTTTATAATTGGTACACCCACTCCTCAGGATTTAACTTGGAAGTGTTTTGATGTAAATAAAATTTCAATTTTGTTTGACCGTTAGACCGATTGGTATAAATTTCTCCGAGATCCGTCTTTGCTTCTACCTTATCACCCTTTTTTACATAAAGGACCGAGAGGTTATAATACGTACTGATAAAATTACCATGTTTTAATTGCACAGCCTTATTACCACCCGGAATGGAAAGTATGGCAATGACCTCACCTCTAAAAATAGCCCGTGCCTTGGCCCCTTGGTCCGTGGTAATGACCACACCGTTACTCTGATGTTTAATTCCAGGATAAATAGCATCTGCATACACCCCAAAACCTTGGCTTTTGAACCCTTTTTCAACAGGCCAAATCAATCTACCCTTATTTGCCGTAAAGCTATTGGCCACGATAGCCGCCTCCGGAGTTAATAGGAACTTGCTTGGGTCGTTACTTTTTTTGTTGGCATCCTTATTGGATGCCGCTATGGCCTCACGAATGAGACGCTCGATCTGACGGTCAATTTCCTTGGCCTGATTTTGCTTGTCCCTAATTTGTGCGGCAAATTTGGTTTCGCTCTTACGTATCGTTCCCAGTAGTGCCTGATGATCCTCTTTTTCTTGGGTCATTGCCCTTTTAGCCTTTAGGTTTTGGGCCACTAAACGGTCCTTTTCCTTTCGTTGCGCGCTAAGCCCTTGATTCAACTTACTAAGTTCTTCGGTCTTAACAACAATTTTCTCCCCCTGTTTACGTCTAAATTCCGTGTATTGTTTTATGTACTGTATGCGCTTAAAAGCTTGATAAAAATCATCCGATGACAGCAAAAACATTAATTTGCTCTGTTGAATTTTGCTTTGGTAGCCCTTTTGGATCATCATAGCATAATCATCCTTAAGCTCATCCAATTCTTTCCTTAAACCGGAAATGACCTTTATGTTGGCATTTATTTTTCGGTTTAGAATGTTGGACTGTTTCGTGGTCACATTAATCAGCTCTTGACGCACTTTTATTTTGTTGTCCAAGGCCTCCATCTGATCTAAGACCGTACCCTTTTTCTTCTTTTGGTCAAACAGTAAATAGTTGATTTGTTCTATCTCTTTTTGCAACTGCTCTCGCTTGGCTTCCAGCGCTTCCTGCTCTTCGTTTTGAGCAAAAACGGGGTTCCATCCCAAGAGATAGAAAAAAAAGAAAATTGCAATATAATGGGTATTACCGCGCATCGTCAGTAAGTGTAATTTCTTTAAAACCTTTTGGTATTTTATAAGGAAAGTTCATAGGTTGATCAAACTCTATATTTTTGTATTCTATATCAACCGTATTGCGGTCCTCACCTTCAATAGCGGCAACGGCAATACGTTGCGGAAGAATATACTTGCCAATTTTCTGATAATCCGTATAGTTTATTTGTAACAAACGCTTCTTTAGAGGCTGAGAGAGTTGTTGCGCTGCCATTTTAAAGTTCTTGGGCTCTACTTGAAACATCACCTTAAAGAGTTCCATTGCTTTTTTAGGTTTCAATTGATAATCCCCATTTACAATAGATGCATCATACTTTCCTTCCCTTAAATTAAAAAGCGCCTGGCCCATTAGCAGATTTTGTACCTGCTCAAAATCCAGTTCTGTTCCTAGAAACTTACTTAAATAAGCAAAATCTCCATCAAAATACTCATTCTGCAATTTGTTATAAAAGGAGACCCTGCCCGGCGTTATATATGCCTTTACCATGCCAAGTGGAGCACTCATCCAAATAGCCTTATCCTTTTCCATTCGCAGGCTAACTGAAACCCCTTGAGACGATTCGCCATCGGAATAATCTATTCGCATTTTCCCGCTTAGCGTATTAAAATTGGTTGTATTCGCATAATGGTTCTTAACAATAGCTTTCGCCGAAAGATTGCCATCAACCTTACCATCGGCCAGAACCTTGGTAGATTTACAAGAAATAAAAAAAGTAAGTGAGACCAACGCCGTTAAACGCAGGGCCATTCGTAAGGGTAAAGCCATAATCTTTGTAAAGTTTAAAACCCGGGTTTTATCTTACGAAGATACATATTTGCCTTGACTGAATTGTTAATGGAATTATAAGCATCTGCCAGTTCTTGATAAAACTTATTGGCCAATGCAATATCACCTACAAAATAATCCAGTCCGGTTTCCAATACCTCAATAGCATCGCGTGGTTTGCCCTTTTTATTATAGGCATAACCTTGGGCATAATAAAAATAGGGTTGCGAAGGGTAACTTTCCAAAGCCTCTGCCGCAACTTGATCTAGAGATAAATAATTATTGGTTCTGAGCATGCCCTGAATACGGGCCTTGTATTGCTCAACGGAACCTGATTCCGATCTGTTTACGTTGGTAGCAGAAAAGGAACTACTGGTAATAGCCGCCTGTTGCGATTCTATTAAATCATCTACTTTTACGGATAGCTGTTGCGTAAAGCTAGATTTTGGAGTCTGCTCCAGAATAGATTTTGCTGCTTTGGCCCTTCCCTTTCTATAATATACCAAAGCCAAATTTTCCTTGAACTTGGGTTCATCAAAAGGCAACTGCTCTTTATTGCTCTCAACGGATCTCTGCTGTTTTTGCAATATCTCTACATACGTATTGGTATACCATAAATTATCAGGTTCTGCCAATAGCGCCGTTAAAGCAAATGTTTCCGCAACCGGATATTGTTTTTCCTTGAGGTACATTTGTGCCAGTTCATGGTCTACCACAGTATTATTTTCATCCAATTGTTTGCATTGGAGCATAAGGTTAATGGCCCTATCGTAATTTTCAATACCCTTTTGCTTTAGGGCATCAAAAAATTTGTCCTGAAAATCATCCGAATAGTCCTCCAGAAAAAGCTCTGCACTTTGTGTTTCATCAATATTAGGCGACTCTTGGGCATAGGTAGATAGGGCGATAAGAAAAAATCCCCCGAAGAAAGTGGATATAACCCGACTTATTCTCATCTTACAACATCTACCTTTCATTGCTATAGAATTAACTACTTTACACCCGTACTACCAAAACCACCCTCACCTCTTGAAGTTTCGGAAAGTTCGTTAACCTCTATCCAATCTGCGCGTTCGTGTTTGGCTATGACCAGTTGGGCAATACGCTCCCCGTTTTCGATAGCAAAACTTTCATTGGACAAGTTTACCAAAATTACACCAATCTCTCCACGATAATCCGCATCAACCGTACCGGGCGCATTTAGAACCGTAATGCCCTTTTTTGCAGCAAGACCGCTTCTAGGTCTCACCTGTGCTTCAAAACCAACCGGAAGCTCTATGAACAGTCCTGTTTTAATAATAGCACGCTCCAAAGGTTGTAATGTTACCGTCTCGGTAATATTGGCCCTAAGGTCCATTCCCGCAGACGCACCCGTTTCATAATGCGGAAGCTTATGTTGTGATTTATTGATAATATTTATTTCCATAGTATTGTGTTAATTGTAAAATGTTCAATTTGATTTTGGCCAACGATTATTGGGTTAGGCCGTCTCTATTACTTCGTTAACTTTTCTGTCTAAGAAAAATCTGTTTCAACTTATCGTTTTCAAGTTTGTATACCAAACCTAGATATAACAAAAGTAAGATACCTCCAATAATTAAGTTCCTATTGAAAACATAAAAAGACAGCACGGAAAAAAGAATGGAAACCCCTAAATAGAAAAGTATTTTTCTAAAGTTATAGGGAACGGGATAGCGCGATTTACCAAGGTAATACGAGAGCACCATCATACTACCGTAAGCCATAACCGTAGCAATGGCACTGGCCATATAACCAATATATGGGATGAAAAAATAATTTATACCGATAGTTATAAATGCTCCGAATACTGATATAAGCGCGCCATAACGGGTTTTATCCGTTACCTTGTACCAGACCGATAGGTTGTGATAAATACCCAAAAAGAAACTGGCCAGCAAAATAATGGGTACAACGGACATGGCTTCCCAATAGGCCGGATTCTTCACAAAAAGCACCTTAAGAACATCGGCAAAGACTACCACACCCAAAAGTATAACACTACCCAAAACTACAAAGTAGTTGGTTATCTGCGCATACGCCTTTTGAGGATTCTCCGTACCGGCATGACTAAAAAAGAAAGGCTCAATTCCCATACGGAACGCTGTTGAGAACAAAGTCATAAACAAGGCAAGCTTTACACAGGCATTGTACATACCCACTTCTTTATTGGCAATATCCTGGGGTAAAAGCGCTTCCAACATTACCCTATCAAAAACTTCGTTTATGGTAAAAGCCACACCTGCAATTAAAACCGGAATAGCATATTTCATCATTTCTTTCCAGAGCTTCTTATCAAAAGTGTATTTACTAATTAAATAAGGTTTTAGCATCAATAGAAGCGTCACGGCGCTAGCTACCAGATTCGCAATGATTATGTATGAAATTTGAAAATTAGGCTTATAAAGCGTTGCTAAAAAGCTTTCCGGACTGGTCTCGGCAACTTTTGGTAGTATCAAAAGAAAAAGTAGCGTAAGACCAAAATTGATGACCACATTTAAAATCTTGACCACCGCATATCGCAAGGGGCGTTCATTGGCACGCAACCAGGCAAAAGGTATAATTACCAAGGCATCCAAAGACAGAATAAAAATAACGTACTTTATGTATTTTGGGTCAATATTGAGCATACTTGCCATACCGTCCTGAAAAAGTAACGAGAATACCATAAAAAGCATGGTGGATCCCAAAATAGAAGTTAGAGAAGTAGATATTACCGTTTCCTTATCAGCGGACTTGGAGTAGAATCTAAAAAAAGCAGTTTCCATTCCGTAGGCCAGTACCACGTTGAACATTGCAAAATATGCAAAGATAACGGCTAGCTCACCATATATCTCCGGGGGCATAGCATCTGTATGCACCCTTACCAAAAAGAAAGAAATCATTCTGGGCAATACAGTGGCCAGACCGTAGATAGCCGTTTGCTTGAACAATTTTTTAAGCGGATTCAATAGTGCTGTATTTAAATCCAAAAGTACCTATTTAAAGGCATGTAGCAAAGTGAAGTTAATCTCCCGCCATCTTTCTTTTTTCTAGCGGGCCTCTTTTTCTTCCAAACTGGAATATGAAATGGGAAGGTTCTGTTGAATTCCGTTGATTTGATAGTATTTCACCTTTTCCTTATGCACAAAACTAATGACCGCTTGTGTCTCTGTTAAATCAAAAGGAAATTCCTCAGGACTTTCAACAACCGCTCCAAATTCTGCAATACCTATAATGCCCTTATCCGTTAATTCAATAGAAATAGGAGCCATTTTCCCATTATAGTAGACGTTCTTTAAGTTGGCATTATCGTTCTCCAAACTTAGCACGGAAACCACTATCTCGTAACCGCCATCTTTTGGGGATTGACTTATGGACCATTTTTGAGCGTAGGCTTCTCCTAAACTAAAAGGCGCCGTGGTTTCCAATTTCTTGGTAGACCCACAACCCGAAAGGATAAATAAGCTTAATCCTAAAATATAGATGTATTTTTTCATGATAGTTATCTTATTGTATTTGGCAATACATACGCATAAAGCATGCTCAGGGACTATCCTAAAAAAAGAAACCCCACATTTCTGTGGGGTTTTCTATTCTATACGTATCTACAATGACTAAGTCAAAGCTGATATATTCTATTAGTTGTTCAACGCTTCCGCACCACCAACAATCTCCAAGATTTCGTTGGTAATTGCCGCTTGTCTTGCTTGGTTGTAAGACAACTTCAATTGATCTCTCAATTCGGTTGCGTTATCCGTTGCTTTATGCATTGCCGTCATACGAGCACCATGTTCACTGGCAAAAGAATCACGGATACCTTTGTACAATTGCGTTTTTAACGACTTAGGAATCAACTGCTCAACAATTTCTATTTTTGAAGGTTCAAAAACATAATCAGTGCTAAGGTTATCTGCCCCGGCCATAGGCACGATAGGCAAGAACTGCTCAGTCATTACAATCTGTGTAGCAGCGTTTTTAAATTTATTGTAAACGATGTCTATACGGTCATAATTACCTGAAGTGAATTGCTCCATTAAATCTTCGGCAATGGCAGATACATTGTCAAAAGTTAAATCATCATAAAGGCTGCTATGATTTGCTATTACCTTTGAACGCTTTACCAAGAAATCATTGGCTTTTTTACCAATGGCTACAAAATCTACCTGCTTGCCAGCATACTTTTCATTAAGCAAAATAGTACATTGCTTTAAGATGTTAGAGTTAAAAGCACCGGCCAAACCTCTGTTTGAAGTTATAGCAACCACCAATACCTTTTTTACTTCTCTATTATCAGCATATACACTACCAGAATCAGAATCCAAGCTAGCACTTAAACCTTGCAACAGCTCCGTAAGCTTATCGGCATAAGGTCGCATTGCAGTAATGGCATCCTGTGCTTTCTTCAACTTTGCGGCAGATACCATTTTCATGGCACTAGTAATCTGCATCGTTGATGATACCGACGATATTCTGTTTCGTATTTCCTTTAAGTTTGCCATTCTTTAAATAGTATTTAGTAGTGAGTGGGCCGCATCCAAGCTATGGTTTTACCCTTTAATGGTTACTTCCCACTCAATACTCTGTACTTAGTACTAGTTTCTATATTTACCCGAAAGGTCTTTAGCTACCGTAGTCAACGTATCCGTTACTTCATCAGTAAGTTTACCGGACTTTAAGGTATCCAACACATCTCTGTGTTTTGCGTTCAAGAATTCCAAATAATCTCTTTCGAACTCCTTAACCTTTTCTACAGGAACATCACGCAACAAGTTCTTAGAACCTGCATAGATAATGGCTACCTGATCTTCAACCGTGTAAGGATCGTTCTGAGCTTGCTTAAGAATCTCTACGTTACGACGTCCTTTTTCAATAACGTTCAATGTAGCAGAATCCAAATCTGAACCGAACTTCGCAAAAGCTTCCAATTCACGGAACTGAGCTTGATCCAGTTTTAATGTACCTGCAACCTTCTTCATTGATTTAATCTGAGCGTTACCACCCACACGAGATACAGAGATACCAACGTTAATTGCCGGTCTTACCCCTTGGTTGAATAAATCCTGCTCCAAGAAAATCTGTCCGTCCGTAATAGAAATTACGTTCGTAGGAATATATGCCGATACGTCACCTGCTTGTGTTTCAATAATAGGAAGTGCCGTTAGCGAACCACCACCTTTTACCATAGGCTTCAAAACCTCAGGTAAATCGTTCATGTTCTTAGCAATTGCATCATCATTGATAACCTTTGCAGCACGCTCCAACAATCTAGAGTGAAGGTAGAAAACGTCACCTGGGTAAGCCTCACGTCCCGGTGGTCTTCTTAAAAGAAGTGATACCTCACGATACGCAACCGCTTGCTTTGATAAATCATCATAAATAATCAAAGCTGGACGACCTGTGTCACGGAAATACTCTCCGATAGATGCACCTGCAAAAGGAGCATATACCTGCATTGGTGCAGGATCGGAAGCATTAGCAGCAACAATAGTTGTATATGCCATAGCACCTTTATCTTCTAATGTCTGCGCAATGGCAGCAACAGTAGAGGCTTTTTGGCCAATAGCAACATATATACAAAATACCGGCTCACCAGCATCATAAAATTCTTTTTGGTTCAAAATGGTATCGATACAAACGGTAGTTTTACCAGTTTGACGGTCACCAATTACAAGCTCCCTCTGGCCACGGCCAACAGGAATCATTGCATCAATTGCCTTAATACCAGATTGCATAGGCTCAGTTACCGGCTCTCTAAAGATTACACCAGGAGCTTTACGCTCTAATGGCATCTCATAAGTATCACCAGCAATAGGTCCTTTACCATCTATAGGGTTACCCAAAGTGTCTACCACACGGCCAACGATACCTTCACCTACTTTGATAGAAGCAATTCGCTGGGTACGTTTTACCGTAGCACCTTCTCCAATAGACTTGGAATGTCCTAAAAGAACCACACCAACGTTATCTTCTTCAAGGTTAAGAACGATACCTTCAAGGCCGCCTTCGAATTCTACCAATTCCCCGTACTGGGCATTAGATAGACCGTAGACTCTGGCGATACCATCACCAACCTGCAGTACAGTTCCCACCTCATCCAATGTAGCGGTGGCTTCAAATCCTGATAATTGTTTCTTTAAAATTGCTGATACCTCAGCGGCTTTTACTCCTGCCATTTTTATAGATATAAGACCTAGAACTTAAGAAATACATCCTAAGCCCTTGTTATTATTATAAACTACTTGTAAACTCTCGTTTAATATTATTCAATTTGTTTGAAATGCTAGCGTCATATTGCAAATCGCCAACACGCAATACAAATCCTCCAACAATGCTTTCATCAATTTTATTCTCGATGGTAACGGCATTACCGGTTATCTGAGCTATTTGCTTAAGAACTTTCTTTTCAAGGTCTGCGCTTAACGGCACAGCGGTAGTAACGTAAGCCACTCCTTCTCCTTTCAAATCTTCATTAAGAATAATATACTTTAAAGCAACCTCGTTTAAAATAGATATTCTTTTGTTCGCAGCAAGCGTATTGATTACACCAAGGGTAATTTGATCACTGCCTTCAAATACAGCGGCCAAAGCTTTTTTCTTGGTTTCCCCATTTACTACGGGACTCGCCAACATTGCTCTCAACTCCTTACTATCGGCAATAGTTGCCACAACCGAACGCATGTCTTTCTCAACTGCACTCGTAGCCTTGTTTTGAACCGCTAGGTCCAAGACTGCTTTTGCGTAACGTATTGCTGCTCTAGAATCGCTCATCTTTTATTTTGTTTTATTGTCCTGTTGCGCAAAAACCATTGGCACAACAAAGAGCAATATAGCTACTTAATTCAATTTAACATCACCCAACATACTTTCAACCAACTTTAATTGTTGGTCCTTGTTGGATAGTTGTTCTTTTAAAACCTTCTCTGCAATCTCTACAGAAAGTTCAGCTACCTGATTTTTAATATCGGCAACAGCAGCTTTCTTTTCGCTTTCAATAGCAGCTTGAGCTTGCTTCAACATTTTATCGCCTTCTACTTTAGCCTGCTCTTTAGAATCCGAAATCATCTTATCTTTGATTTCACGAGCTTCTTTTAACATAGCCTCACGCTCTGCACGGGCCTCTTTTAATAACTTATCATTATCAGCCTGCAAGTTCTGCATTTCTGCACGCGCTTTTTCAGCAGCCTCCAATGCACCATGAATACCTTCTTCACGTTCGTTCAAAGAAGTCAAGATCGGTTTCCATGCAAATTTCACCAATAGGAAAATCAACCCTAACAATAATATTGTCTGAACTACGAAAAGGCCTGGCGAGAAATCGTTTAATAAAGTTTCCATATATAATATTACCTTAAAATTCTAAACTTGATTAAAACATTTCCTGCAACCAACCGTTGCAGGAAAATGTCTTTGGGTTTTGTAGTTCTTATTTTCCTAAGAACAAGGCACCGAATGCCAAACCTTCTAAAAGTGCAGCAATGATAATCATCGCAGTTTGGATTTTTCCTGTTGCTTCTGGCTGACGAGCAATACCTTCCATTGCTTTACCACCAATTTGACCAAGACCGATACCTGCTCCGATTACGATTAAACCAGCTCCAATTAAGTTGTACATAGTAATTGATTTATATAATTAAATTAAAAAACTCTCTTTTAGATGAAATCCCCTCTAACGTCTTCCGCATCCGGAATTTCATGTCCGTTTGCATCGTGCTCATGCTCATGGTCGTGTTCCGCAACAGCCATACCAATAAACAATGCCGATAACATGGTAAAAATATAAGCCTGCAAAAAGGCGACCAACACCTCTATCAATGTAATGAAAAACGATAGTACCAACGACAAGATTGTAGCTCCCCCGACGGTAAGGCTCTCCTTAAGTGTAAACATGATCGCAATTAGACTCATTACTACAATGTGTCCTGCAGATATGTTCGCGAACAAACGCACCAACAATGAAAATGGCTTGATTACAAAAGCTCCGGCCAATTCTATAATAGCAAGAACAGGTCTGATCAAAACAGGAACACCCGGCATCCACAACATGTGCATCCAGTAATCTTTGTTTCCGCTAAACGTATAGATAATTAAAGTGAAAATTGCCAAAGCAGCGGTAACGGCCAACTGACCGGTTACATTGAAACCTAACGGAGTTAAACCTAAAAGGTTCAAAATCCATATAAAGAAAAACACGGTTAAAAGGTATCCTGTAAATTTTCTGTATTTTTTCTCGCCAATGTTTGGCTTAGCAATTTCATCCCTAACATAAATTACCAAAGGCTCCAAAACTCTACCGAATCCTGTAGGTACTTTTTTGCTAGCATATTGTTTGGCCAATGAAGAGAATGCCCAAAGCATTAAAAGTCCAACCAATAAAATTCCGAAAACACTTTTAGTGATTGAAAAATCCAAAACCTTAGCTGCATTTTCTGCATGGTGATGTTCATCAAATTGAACCTCGGAAGCTCCCGCATTTAACTCATAAATCTTGCCGTGAAGCTTTACGAATTTGGATCCACCTTTCTCTACTATAACCTTTCCGGCATCGTCATGATGAAATTCAGAAGACATGAAAGTCACCAACCCATTGCTAGACCAAAGAATGATCGGCAATGGAAAGCCTACATGCTTACGCTCGCCATTGTCTCCCGTATATGAAAACAAATGAAAATCATGAGCATCTTTAATGTGGTGCAAAATGTATGCATTCACTTCATCTTTTGTGTCTACCGCCCCTTCATCACCTCCTTCAGAGAATGCAAAACCCTGAAGAGAAATGCATAGTGTACAAAGTAAAACTAGTGTTCTGATCATTTTTGAAACTTCCTTCATTATTTTTTATCAAAAAATTATGCTCCTGAAATTTTGCGCAAAAGTAGGTAATCTTGCCGTAATACAAAGCATTTTTATTCCATAAAATTTTGAAACTATCTACGCTGCATAATTTTTGAAACAAAAAAGACTTCCAAGCCTAAAAAAACAAACACGGGAATTAAAAGTGAAGCCCTGTAAAATCTCGGTAAATACTGATCTCCCATAAGTTGTGGGTAGCACATAGCAGTATAAGCGGCAATTTTAAATACTAAAAGCCCGATATAAATAAAACCCAATTGAACAAAAACTTTTTCGTTTTTGGAGAGCAGTTGAAAGGCAATAATTACCGATAAAGAGAAAATAAAATGAAAGATATAGGCTTTTTTGAGCAGTGCCCTAAAGTCCAAATTAGTATCTGCCAATAAAAACTGATGTAGAAAAAAAGAAGTCGTGCCCACCAAAATGAACACGACTATATATTGTACTATTTGCTTTATCAATGTTACTTATTTAATGTGATCACTTTTTTGATGACGATATACATTGACAAAAATACGGCAAGTAAAGTAAATGTATCCTCTAGAAACGTTTTTTCAAACTTTACATCTAACCAGGCCCCCAAAAGATTGCCTAAATAGATAGTAGCACCCATTTGTATGGCAATACCCGAAAAACTGGCCGCAGTACGTATTAAATTTGAATCATTATGAGGCTTTTGCTGGCTCATTGCTCGTACTAGAACTGTTGCTTAACGATGATTTAAAGCTACTTGAAGAACTGTTCAAAGAACCACCTTTACCTTTCATGGTACAGGAAGCATTGAACGTAGCTCCGGGCTCAACCGCCAATTTGGTTACCGAAACGGTACCTTCTATTACCGCAGAAGACTTTAATGAAAGTAAATCGGACACTAAAAGTTCGCCATTAAAGCTTCCCTCAATATCAGCATTTACACATTCTACTTTGCCATGAATATAGCCATCCTTACCAATAACTACCTTACCGGTAGTTTTTACGTTACCGTCTAATTTTCCATCGATTCTAAAATCTGCTTCAGATTCTATATCACCTTTAATTTTTGTGTGCTTGGAAATTCTGTTAGGTTGTGCGCCAATTTCGTTCATAGTTCTTGGTTTTTTGTTGTCAGAAAACATTTTTTAAGGTTTTGGGGTTAAAATTTGATTTTTATAAGATTGTAGGTTTTTATGTACCTGTATTATTTTATAGTTAGTAGATAAAATTACAAAATTCTCATTCTCAATAAGGTAATCCTTGTTAAACTTTATAAGTTCGGCAAAGCCCAACGCATAATCTTTGGATTTAAAGCCGTGTACAACCACAAATTGGTCTTCTAAGGTATAGATATCTTTTGAAACCACATTCTTATAACGCAAGTCTATAATGGCATCTTCCAGAGCTTTCTTCACCCTTTTGGCAATTTCATCGTTACTTCGTCTAAACGGAAAAACCACTTTCCAGTTGCCGGTACCCGACGACCCTAGCTCAGTTGAAAATTCCTTAACGGCCAATTTTGGAAGTTGTTCCGCAACCATTTGCTCTGCCTTTTTACCTTCCGGATTATTAGGGTAGGTTAGGGCAACATAGTTTAAAGCTTCTTCAAAAGGTTCGAATCCGTTTAGCCTCCCAATGGCATTGGCCTTCAACATTTCAAATTTGGGAACTATTGGGTCTCCCGTATATTTCTCTATATTTTCCTCTGCGCCGGTAATGGTCTCCAAAAACCTTTGCTCTCTGTATTTGCGGTATAAAGCCGCGTACCGTGCATCTGGGCTATCTGCATCATCTTCTAGGACCGCCCTAGGATTCAGTATAATTTCCGCATAGCGGGAATCTCCGTGATTGGTCAGAATGTTTTCTTTCATTGAAGCCAAAAGCGGACTGCCTTCTTCTTCGTAAATTTTGTAAAGGTTGTATTTAGACGGAAGAATTAATCTTTCCTCTGGTTCCGAATCCAACACATTTTCCAACTTAGCAGCTGCTAGAAGGTTCTCTTTAAATTTCTCTTTGTAAATCAGTCCCAATTGATAATTGGCAAAATTTCTTTCGTTCTTTAAACTATCTATTACCGCAACATCCGTAGGTACACGATTTAAATAATAATCCAAGGAGAATTTTTCATCCTCACCAACTTCACCTGCAATGCTATCATTTGCGGCAAGGGCATCATCTGTAGTTTCTTGAGGCAGTGTCCTCTTTTTATTGCTCCACCTCCAATCATCTTCCAATTCCCTTTTGCCCCATCGTTGAACGAAGTCGTTCTTACCGTACCCCAAGCTTGTAAGGTTGTAAAAGTAGAATTTACCTTTGTTCTCCTTACCTCCCTTGCTCTTGGCAAACTCCGCAAAACCGGAGGCTATTCTTCTTTCTTCTTTCTTGGCCGCAGCATCTTTTGCAGCCTGTAATTTGGCTATATGATCTTCAAAATAGGCTTTACGCTCTGTTAAAGGCAGATTATAAAGGGTAATGATGCTATCTGTATGCTGGGCAATATCCTCATATTTAATAACGTCCTCAAGGTTATCCAATTTTTTCTTGGTAGACCTAAATTTCTTTGTATTCTCATCCAGATTAGGAATAACACTATCATAGTACGCCCCAGCAAGCCTGTATTCATTCTTGTCAAAATTGTATTCTGCCAAGTTTTCATAATTCAGAGCATTCAATTTGGGCTCGTTCTGCGTAGCGCGAAGCGATTTATTAAAATACACAATAGCCATACTATCATTTTCTTGCTCTAAATGATACTCGGCAACCTGACGGTAGATGATATCCAGAAAAGGACGATTCTCTCGGTTCTCTTCCAAATCCGTCAAATATTCAAGCATTTCTTCGCTGTTTTCAGAAGTAATCTGGGTATTCCTAATCTTCTGAATTTCCGCATTGATCATATACACCCTTGGCGACCTTCTATTCAAGGCAATAACTTTATCAAAAGCATAATTGGCACTGTCCTTATGCCCAATTTGATTGTACAACTGACCAATAATGTAATAGTAGCGGCCTTTCTCCTTATTCTTCTTTGTATAGTGAGAAGCAACTTTTAAGTGCTGTACGGCCGTATCAAGTACCTTTTCATTTATATAGGCCTGTGCGATCATAGCACGTGCATCTGCATATTCCTGATCTGTAAGCTGTTCAAACTTTAGTAGGCGTTTTAGATTTTTAATGGCCAATTCTTCATTCTCCAGGCGAATGTTCACCTTCTCCCGCCATATATGCGCCTCGTTCAGTTTATCGCTATAATCGTACTTTTTAATTATGTAGTTAAAGGCTTCAAGTGCCGGCATATAACGCTGATCAAAATAACGTGCCTTGCCCAAAAGAAGAAAAGCTTCGTCCGTTTGCGGATTGCGCTCAATATCTTTGATATCCATACTGTGCTTCTGTATGGCTTTCGTTGCTTTTTCTTCGGCTATGATAAAATTGGGATTGTTATCTTCCGAATCTAATTTGATGTCTTCCGTGACTTCTAGACGCTCAATGGGCAGAATTTCCCAATAATCATCATGGTAATTAAGATTAAGCTCTTCCCTTCCTTCTTCAAAAGCGATATTACCATTGTACAGTGTGTTGTACTTGGTATTGAGCGCATGCCAATTACGATTGACGAACGCGTCTTTCTTGGTGGAACAAGCATTTGAAATGATGGCCCCCAGAATAGAAAATATGATAAGTTTATAGTGCAGCTTCAAAATTGTATATCTACGTACTTTACTTTAACTAAAAAAGAACGGTATTATTATGCAGTTGGTCGATAAAAAGTTTAGGGTTCGGGCTTTACCTGTGGAAACAAAAATATGATATTCTAAACTAGGTCTCTTTTTAGTTCTTGACAATTCTTTAATGAACCGGGTAAGAATTACTTTATCCAATTAAGAATTGCATGTTCGTTTTATAGCTTCTCTATTTTCTAAATAAAGAGTATAAAATTAAAGTAGCAGGATTTATTTTTCACAGACTAAGTAGTTTGTAAACGCTCTTTTCATCGATAAACCTCTGGTTTTATTACTACTTAACAGACAAAAAACGCAAATTAACGACATCTTCTAGCACTCGTTGTAGTGTTGAAAAACTAAAAATAGACTAGGCAGTCGGTTTTAAAAAAGAAACTAAGACACCGGAATATCTTCTTTAGGAGTATCTTTTCCGCTAAAAAACAGCTCCAATTCCTTTAAAGTGGCTTCAGAAGTTTCAATATCCTTTACAATTTCTCCCTTGTTCAGAACTACAATGCGCTCACATACTTCGGTTACGTGCATAAGGTCATGACTAGAGACCAAAACCGTAACTCCTTGTTTTGCCGCCAAGTCTTTGATAATGTTTTTCAACCGTATTTGGGTGGTAGGGTCTAGGTTCGCAAAAGGTTCATCCAAAACAACTACTTCCGGATTACCTATAAATGAAGCCACAATACCCGCTTTCTTTTGGTTCCCTTTTGAGAGGTCTCGCAAATATTTTTTCTGGTTCAAGATTTCACCATGAAAAAAATCTTCAAAATTGGTTAGTAGTGCGTCTATATCCGCCTTGTTTTGGTTCCGCAATTCCCCAATAAAATAGAAATATTCTTCTGGCGTTAAATACCCGATTAAAAAGCTCTCATCAATAAAAGAAGATGTATTGGTTTTCCAAGCTTCACTTTGGTTTACCTGTACACCATTGTTTATAATATGACCGGTAGTGGGCACTATTAAATCCAACAAAAGGCTAAAGAAAGTGGTCTTGCCGGCCCCATTGTTGCCAACTAGTCCAAAGCTCTGTCCTTTTGGTATTTCTAAATTGTTAATATTCAACACGGCTTTGCCAACGTACTTCTTAGTAAGGTTTTCAACTGATATCATAGTAACGGTATAAGTTTCTTATTTCATTTAAAGATTTGCCAATGCACATTACACTAGCTATTCTGCTCTTTGAATCCGGCAATCATTCGGTATTTTCTTTTTCGGTAAGCTTTTGTAATAAGGTCTAAAAGTTTATTCCTAAATGCGAAACCTATCATACCCAAAATGCCTAATGTGATAAGAGCTACATTTAGTGAAAAGAAAAATGTTAATACGGCATAAACAAGCAAAGGAATCCCGAACAAAGGAATACCTACTATAAACTGGGTGGCACTGGTACCTTGCATATTACCAAGGGCACTTTTGTTCAAGTCTATACGCTTTTTGTTCATTGACCCAAAGAACAGGATTAACGGTACGTTTACCCCTAGGTTATATACGGCACAGCTAAAGTTTATGGCAAGCGCTTCCCAACCAAAATAAATATAGGGCACAGATAGTAAGAACATTACCCCAATACTAACATAAATTAAGAATGCCTTAGACTCCAAATACCTTCTAAGGGGTATGTTCTGTGACATTATCATACTAAAATACGAACTATCCCAAGCCGGAATAAACTGCCCAAAGTTCATTAGGAAAACGCCGGTCATAAAAATACCGATAAAAACCAACATCATAGAACCCATTCCAAAATCTTCCATTCCATAAAAAAGCAATCCGTAGAAAACAAAAGCAAGTGATATAAAAACCTGCGTTTTGGTTCTTTTATTCCTCCAAATTAGCTTTAGGTCTAACTGCAAAAACGGAGCAATAGCACCAAAACGCTTTGTCCAAGATAAATCTGACGAAGTAGCTTCTACCGTATTCTTTTTAAGGGAAGCATCAAGGAAAATACGGCTTCTTAAGTAGGAGTAATTCAAATAATACGTCAAGCCTGCAATACCCAAAGGAACTAGTGCGTATAGCGGACTTTTATAAAGGGCATAGAATACATGGCCCGCAAATTCCTGAACAGGAAAAACCTGAAAATATTCCAAACCATAAAATGTTAGTAACAGAGCCCCGATAATCACCAAAGCCTTATCACTCTTGTTTACAATAAAGTTGATGAAATTAATACTCAGCACAATGCTTATCATGGCCAACAACCAGAGCAAAACGTTTAAGGGCGTATATCCATTTATGAGCAACACCACACTAAAGGGCACGAAGAAAAACAGAGAAAACAAATTATAGAAGGATACCGCAGACCTACCTAGAATATAATGCGCAATGCTGCTCTTCTTTATGGGAAGGACCAAATATGGTTTCACATCCATAACCGGAAGTTTTTGCATAAAATACCTAAGAAACAGTTCTCCAAGCATCCAATACAATAAAAATTGGCTTACCAGTATAAGCGGGTCCGTATCTGGGATCGCTCTTTCTAAAATATAGAACAATGCAGAGCCAAAAAAAGCCAGCATACCCATAAAATACAATGCAAAAAAACCCATGACTATCTTTATACCAAGACTTTTACCCATGGATGAAGACCGAAAGAAGGACTTCCATTGCAGCTTAGTAAATTTTTTAAACATAAGAATTGGATTACTATTTGGGTAAGTTAGTGTTAAAAGCAATACAGTTTGTTACAAAAATTTCAGATAAATTACATCTCCAAGATTTTTAGAGAGAGATTTATCGCTTTTATATCTCCGTGCTATCCTATTGCGTACATAACAATCTAGAATCTAAAAGGACCGTCTAATTAAAAACGGTATTTAAGTTCCTTTTTTTATGGTTTCCGTTTCAAATGGCTGTATCAATGCTTATTTTTGCGGTCACATTTGACTAAAAAACACATAATGGTGCATTTTCACTCCTTGACCGTAAAACATATTAAGCCGCTAACACCTAGTTCTGTGGCCATCACTTTTACGATACCTAAAGACCTTATACAAACCTTTGATTTTGTTCCCGGACAGTACATTACAATTAAAATGGAACTTAAGGGAAAAGAAATTAGAAGGGCTTATTCTATCTGTTCCTCACCAAAAAGCGATTGTTTTACAATTGGTGTCAAGCGTGTGGATAAAGGCGGATTTTCAGATTATGCACATACTAAACTAAAGGCCGGAGATGTATTGGAGGTCATGCCGCCCGAAGGTAGGTTTACTTTTCAGCCAACGGGAAAGGTTAAAAATATTGCAGCTTTTGCCGCAGGTAGTGGTATTACCCCTATCATGAGTATTGCCAAAGCCGTTTTAGCAGACCATCCAAAAAGTACGTTTGTTTTGGTATATGGAAACAAATCTCAGAAGGAAACCATGTTCTATACAGATTTGGCGAAATTGGAATTGGATTACGCAGGTAGATTCAACACCTATTTTATAAACAGCCAGACTAAAGAAGATGATTCCCTTTTTGGCCGAATTGATGTATCTACGGTTAACTATGCGCTTAAGAACAAGCATAAAGATGTAGATTTTGATGGGTACTACCTATGTGGTCCGGAGGCAATGATTCATTTGGTTTCCGATACGTTGAAGGAAAACGAGGTGCCTAAGGACAAAATACATTTTGAGCTGTTCACTACTACCGAAATCTTGGATGAAATGCCAGAGCAACCAGAAGGCAAGACCCAAGTTTCCGTTTTGGTCGATGATGAGGAGTTTTCATTGACTATGGACAAAAAGGAGATTGTTCTTGATGCGGTACTAAAACAAAATATAGATGCGCCATATTCTTGCCAAGGTGGTGTTTGTAGTAGTTGTATAGCACGAGTAACCGAAGGTAAAGCGGAAATGGTAAAAAATCAGATTCTAACGGACGGTGAAATTGCCGATGGTCTTATCCTTACCTGTCAGGCTCACCCAACAACGCCTACTTTAAAAATTGATTATGACGATGTTTAAAGTGAACATCATTTACAAATAGAAAAAGCCTCGGTTGTACATTACAACTGAGGCTTTTTTAATAGTTCTTCCAATTTTCTAGCGGTGTTCTCATAACCCACCAAATATGCTTTTTCCAGCCCTTTACGGTCCAACACGCCTATTTTTTCCAATTCCTTGAACTCCATCAACAAATCACAAGCTTCCAACTTGCTTCTATTAATGGCGTAAATCATTAGGCCGGTTACCCTTCCCGTAAGTTGTAACGAGTTTTTCAAGGCATTTTTGTTGAGCTCCCCAACTACGGATACATTACTACCGATTATAAAATCTGCCTTTCCAGCAATTGGTTCTAACGGAAAGTTGTTCATAATACCACCGTCTGCATAGAGTTGCCCTTCCATTTCAACCGGACTAAAAACCGGAGGTAAAGCGGCAGAAGCCAGTAAGGGCCGTATTAATTCGCCTTTAGAGAAATACTCCAAGTCTCCTTTTTGGAGATTGGTGGCCACAACGTGTAACCCTTTTTGAAGGGCCTCAAAACTATCTTCCGGGAAATGCGCTCGGAACACATCAAAATACCTATCGGTATCTATAAACCCTGGTTTTACAATAGTTAAAAAGTTATATCTGAACAAAGGTGTTTCCCTGAAAAACGCCATCATTTCCGGCACAGAATTTCCGTTGGCATATAACGCGCCTACTAGTGCACCTACGCTACTGCCCCCAACTATTTCGGCCGATAGGCCAAATTCATTCATAGCCTGTATAAGCCCAATATGTGCCATACCACGAACGCCTCCGCCGGAAAGCACAAGTCCAATTGATTTTGTCTGTATATCACTCATAGTAGGTTTTCTGAAAAACGATACTACGAAGGTATTTATTTCAGCAGACTATCCATTAACTTTTTATGGTAGCCTGAAACCACATCATAGCAGTACTTTACAGGGAATCCTTCTTTTCTGTCACATAACAAGTAGGGTTTAAATACCTCCTTATTGTTCTCTTTTACCGTATCGTCCGGATGAATTTCCAATCTTGCGTTTAAATTTTCAGAGATAATGTCCTCCGGGGAAATAATATAATGACTCGCCAGCACATCAAACGGGTTAAAGCCGTCCGCTCCTTGGTCTACCCACTGTTGTAACCAAGCCCTAGAAGCATTGGCCAACCATTTATTGCCCTCATCACCTTTTTCCAAAGTATCCAAATCTTCCGCTTTGATCCAAACCTTGTTAGAAATTTCAAAAGGGCAGAGCGTTACGGGCACTCCATGCTCGAACATCAACCGGAAAGCATCATTATCCAAATCAAAATTAAGATCCTGGGCATGATTGCCTTTATTTCCAATTTTAAAGTAGTCCTGCGGTGTTCTTCGTCCTGCAACAAGAACTACTTCCTGTATTTCACTCCTTAGTTCCGGGTGCTTTAAGAGCAATAATCCAATATTTGTTGCGGGGCCAATGGCCATAATGGTCATAGGTTGCCTACGGAGCGCTTCTGCCAAGGCTTCTACCGCCTCATTACTGTTTACATCTTTTAAGTCAATAGCTTCCCCTGCCCCTTTATATACCGGAATATTGCCCATGGCAAACTCCGTGCTCATTTGTTGACTTAGTGGATACGAGTTTTCTATGATGGTATTTCCAAAAACAGCGCTAATACCACATATTTCAATTGTATCGGCCTTTATCAATTGCAGTACGGCATATCCATCATCTACATCACAATAGCCCTCTCGTTTATGCCTTGTCATACCCACGGACAAATCTGTGTCTATCCACACCTTTTTCTTCATCATGCTATCCAAATTATATTTTCTGTTGTAACTATATCAATCCGCCCCAAAATTCAATTTCACTTTGCACACCAGTCTGTGGGTCTTGGATAAAATCTTTTTTATCCTTGTACACCTTTAGAACACCGTCCTCCATAAAACCAATTTGATCACCCATTAAAACTGCTTCTTTTAAATCATGGGTAACAAAAAGCGATGTTATATTAAACTCAGCAGTGAGCTTTTTAAACAATTCTTGCATCCGTTGGCGCGTACCTGTATCAAGGCTTCCAAAGGGTTCATCCAACAATAAAAGTGATGGGTTGGTGCTAATGGCCCGCCCAAAGGAAACCCTTTGTCTTTGTCCTCCGGAAAGCTGTGTAGGCATTTTATCCGCCTGTCCTTCAAGCTCCAAGCTATGCAGCATATGCTCCACTTTTTCATTGATTAAACCTTCCGGTATTTTTTTTAACCGTAATCCAAAAGCTATATTTTCAAAAGCGTTTAGATGCGGAAATAAAAGGTCTTCCTGATAGAGATATACGATATTTCGTTTTTCCGGTTTGGTCTCCGTAATATCTACTCCGTTTAAAAGGATTTTACCCGAATCCGGTGTTGCGAGTCCACCTATGGTTTTTAACATTGTAGTCTTACCACAACCAGATTTTCCCAAAATACTCAAAGTCTGTTTTGCCTGAAGTGAAAAATTCAAGTCTTTGACCACCCTTTCAGCACCAAAACTTTTTACAATATGTTGAACTTCAAGAAACATTAGACCAATTTTTTAAATACATAACGCTTGTTAAAATACAACAAAACTACAGGCGGAAAAACCAATAGACAGCAACTTAAGGCCCCATAATAATAGTTTGCCTCTTTAATGAACATAAACACCTTAATGGTAAGCGTTTGTACTTTACCAATGCCTATTATGGAAGTGAGACCATATTCAAACCAAGAAATAAGAAAGGTCTGAAAAAAGCAAATAAGCAATAAACCTTTGGCCAAAGGCAAGAGCACTTTGGTATAGGTTTGCCATTTGTTGCCTCCTAGAGTGGCCACTAAATCTTCGTAGCTTTTTATTTTTTCATTCCAAAAACTACTGAAAAACAGTAGCGCATACGGAAAAGCTATAATAAACTGAGCAACTACAACCCCTGTTGTATTTCCAAATAGACCCATTTTTAGAAAGAAAAAACTAAGGCAAGCGGCAAAAACAACCGGAGCCAAGATATATGGAAAATAAGCCAATAGGGTCAATGTCTTTTTTTTGGGATGATAAAATACGGCCTTGCTGATCAAAAATCCCGAAGTAGTAGAAAAGATTGCCACCAAAAGTGAGATTAATAAAGACGATAAAAAACTCTGCAAAAGACCTGTTTCGGAACTAAAAACGGTAATCCAGTTCCTAAAACCAACATATGAAGGCCACACCTCAGGAAAACGCCATTCCGAAGCCAGTGATAAAAACACGAGGTATACATAGGGGAATAGAATTAGGAGCACCGCCAAACTCAATACAAAAGGTTTCCAATTAGCTCGCATACGCTCTTTTTCTTTTTGGCAAGAACAACGCAATTGCCGCCACGGACACAATTAATGTGTACAACACGGCAACCACATACCCTTCCGAAATTTTATCCAAATCGTATTGTTTTATTTCTTGAATAATGAGTATCGATAGCATCTGCGGTGATTCTTGACCCAAAATTAACGGTACCTCATAAGCTCCCAACAAAAAGATGAAATACAGAACGATAAGTACCCAAGTCTTCTTTAAAAGAATAGGCAAAAATACACGACTAACAACCTGCTTTGCATTTGCCCCGAGCGATTGTGCCAAAATTGAAAGTTCTTCTACCCGTTCGTTTTTGTAAACATTTAAAAAGAGTAACACAAAAAATGGCATTATCATGGTAATGAAGGACAGAATGATTCCAATAGCCAATCCGTCATTTACCAAATCCGGAAATTGAGCTGCTTCTGTTATCCATCCCAATTTATGGCTGATACGAGCAAAAAAACCTCCTTTTGAAAACAGTTGAAACGTAAAAAACCCGGTAACGATGCCCGGTATGGCCAGAGGTAAATAGATAATAAACGATAAAAACCGTTTCTCCAATTGCCGCCTAAACTTTAAAGTTATCCAGAGTGCGCCTCCTACGGATATGCTTACAGCTACCAATGCAATTAAGGCACTATAACCTAAAGACGTAAAAAAAGTTCCCGAAGCCAAAACGGATTCCCAGAACTGAAATGTAAATCCCTTGTTGGCCACGCCAATGATTCCAAAGCTATACAATAGGGCATAGACAAATGCCGCGGCAAATGGAACCACCCCCACCAACACGAACAAAAGTAGACCTATGTTTGATTTGCTAATTTTCAATTACCTGTTTTCTAAAATCTTCGTACAAACGTATCATATATTCGGGAGCCGGTTCGGCAATGGCATTCACTTCTAACTGCTTTAGCGTAGGTCCGTACTGGCGTTTTCTAGCATCTAAGAATTTATCCTTCCATTCTACTTCAAGCTTATCTAAAGACAAAACCGTATTGGAATCCATTCCGTTGGCATCCGCTTTTTTAAATTGTGCTTCAGGGGATAGCAAAAAATTAATGACCTGCATGGCTCCTGCTTTTTCAGGTGAATTGTAAAGAATACCCAAGTAATTGGAGTTTCTAATGGTGCCGTTTTCCCAAGCATATCCTTTGGTTGTTTTCGGATAAAGACCGTTCAGTACTTTATCTTCTATGCCCCCTTCACTAAATCCGTATGCAATTAAAAGTTCCCCATTGGCATATAGCTGGTTCATCTTGGATTGTTCTTTTGGAAATGTACGGCCTTCCTTCCAAAAATACCGTTTGTTATTATTAATAAGCTCCCACAGTTTTTCAGAGAGCCGGTTGTACTTTGTTTCGTTAAACGGACCATCCAATGCGTTAGGTCCGCCACCTAATTCCGCCAATAGACTTTTCAAAAAGGTCATGCCCGTAAAATCATTGGAAATAGTAAAGGTACCCGGATGCTCCTTTATGAAATTTTTGAGCTCAGGAATGCTTTTTGGTGGGTTTGGCACCTTTTCATAATCGTATACGATTGCAAATTGATTGATGCTCCACGGAGCCTCCATGCCATTTACAGGCTGCTGAAAGTCCGTATTGATATACGAATCCTCAAAATCAATCAACGAAGCATTGGGAAGCTGGTCTACAAATGGGCCCCATAAACCTTCTACCTTTCTTAATTGAAAAAAAGTCTCGCCATTGATCCAAACCATGTCCACTTGACCTTCATTAATATCAGCCTGCTTTTCGCCCATAACAAGCTGTACAATTTCCGGGCCTTGACCTCCGCTAATCTGTAAATCAATGTTATATTTTTCCTTTACACTAGGAACCACATAATTATTAATATAATCGTTAATGGCGGTACTTCCCTGCCACATCATAAAGTTAACAGTCGTACCTTTTGCTTTGGCTTCTATTTCCTCCCATGGTGCATGCTTTAGCCCGTCACTGTCCTGTTTAGAATTCTCACCACAAGAGAGTAGCAAAAAACCAAATAAAAAACCAAAAAGTACATTGTTAATCTTCTTCATTGAAACAGCTTCTAATTGTGTTTAGATCTTCTTTGTCGTTTACAATATAATAAGCTTTAGAAAAATTGGATAAGATTCCTCATTTAATCTTTCTCCCACCATCCTTTGCTATTAATATTATCTCCACCTATACGTTCTGCCGCCACTTTGTAATTAGCGCTATTGGTAGCTTGTTCTGATTCTGGATATAAATACCGAACGGGATATTGGCTGTTGTTCAAATTATCCGGCCCAGGTTTTAAGTTGGGAATACCCGTCCTACGAACGTTAAACCATGCTTCATGCCCATTAGATATTAGACTGAACCACTTTTGTGTCAAAATCTTAGTAAGGTTATCCGCTCCATTAAGTGCAACTGGCTCTTGAGCAAGGTATCCCGCAGGAACCTCAACACCATAATATTCAAAACTAGCTCTTATACCGGCTTCATAGTAGACCTCAGCATCGCCCGTGATATAACCTCTCTCCACAGCTTCCGCCAATGCAAACTGAACTTCCGAGTATTGCATGAACTGGGCATCTACCCCATCCGGCACATCTCTAAAAATAGCACCGAACAAAGAAACGTCATTTAAATCAATTCCTTTTTCTGCAATGGTTTCTCGGTCTTGGCCGTTCAACAGTCCCTTAAATTCCGGAGTACCCGCATTTACACTCGCCTGCGTAGGTTTGTAAAGAACATTCATCCTTGGGTCATTCCATAATGTCAAAACCGAATCTACAGTGGTGGTCATACGATGTTCTTGATACAATCCCAAAGACGACAGCGTCATAGGATATTGGTTTGGCGCTGAACTCAGATAGGGCAGCACCGCATTGTCCGCATTGGATTGCATAAGTTTCCCGGAAGAGGCCAGTTCCTGAATTTCAGAAAAATCAGTTAACCGTTTACTTATCCGTAAAAGATATCGCAAGCGTAGGGAGTTTGCAAAACGCACCCATTTGTTAAGGTCTCCATCAAAAAGTACATCGCCGTTTACTACGGCATTAGAATTTTCCAGAGTTGTAGCTGCACGCTCCAAAACGGCCAAAATGCCGGTATCTGGATCTGTATAAATACTTTCTTGGGTATCATAAGCGGGAGTGAATTGCCCGTCTAGTGCATTAACGGCTTCGGTATAGGGAACATCTCCCCACATATCCGTAAGCTGGGAGAACAAAAAGCTCTGCATTACATCTCCTATGGCATTATACGCCTCATTGGAACCCTGTAATTCCCGCATAGATTTAACATCGCTCAATAGCTGAAATATGGTATTCCAGTACTCGCTGTTCGTACCCATTTCGTAACGATCTATACGCTCAAATTCTACACTGGCCGCAAACTGCTCAATATAGTTTGCCAGACGAAATCCTTGGTAAAACGCATTTTGGTCCGCTTCTACGGAAATGACGTTGGCCAACAAAAACTGCGGATCAACAGCTTCAGGAGAATTGGGGTTTTCGTTAAGCTCCTCAAACTCATCGGTACAACTGCCCAATGCTAAGAAGAAACTTGTAAAACCTAATATATATAGTTTGTTCATTGTTCTAAATTTTAGTTTTCCGTTCATGGTGCTTTCCTCTTAAAAATCCGTTTTAACACTAAACCCAAAACTGCGGGTAGACGGATATGAAAAGTCTTCTACGCCATAAACGATACGCTGTTCTTGCAAGGCGTTCAACTCTGGATCAAAATGAGGGTTTTCTGTAAACAATAGTAAATTACTGCCCACCAAGCCTAATTTTATATTCTGAAAACCGATGGATTTTGACACTTTTTCAGGAAGGTTGTAATATAGTCCCAACTGGCGCAATTTTACATAAGATGCGCTGTACAATGCACTATCTTCATTACCTCGGTCAAAGAAATTATTGTAAAACTGACTGGCAGGAACCGAGGTGGTATTAGGAACATACTGCGGGCTATCGGCCGTACCAACATTAACCACACCATCTCCAACAACTCCGTTCTCACGACCCACTAAAGTTTCTTTTAAAACACCCGATGTACTTCCAAGTGCTTTGATCCTAGAAACAATGGTACCTCCTTTTCGCCAATCAAAAAGAATAGTCATGTCAATATTTTTGTACGAAAACTTGTTGTTGAAACCTACGGTAAAATCCGGATTGTAGTTGCCCAAAAGTCTAAGGTTTCCATCTTGTATGGGCAGGCCGTTTGCTCCATAGACGGTTTGACCATCTACTTCTAGAAAACCAGTGCCGTACATATCTCCTACACGACCATTTTCCCTTGCGATGTAGAAAACCGTATTAGATCCGCCTCCACCGGAAAAGATATTGGCCGTACCCGTTACAAATTGATCTACCCCATCTGGCAACTTGGTAACTTCACTGCGATAGGTTGAATAATTTACCGAAGATTCCCAACCAAAATCTTCCGAGCGAACCAAGGTTGCGCTCACTAAGGCCTCAAAACCTCTAGTTCTGACCTCTCCGCCGTTTACGTTAAAATTAGAAAACCCGCTGGTCTGCGATATAGGCCTTGAAATAATCTGGTCAATACTAGTATTTTGGTACCCAGCCACATCTAGCTGAAGCCGGCCATCTAAAAACCAGGCTTCCAGACCGGCCTCAAGTGCATTTAAACGTTCCGGTCTTAGATTGGCATTTTTTAATACCGTTTCATTGGTTACCCTAAAACTGGAACCATAATTTTGATTGAACACAAAGTTCTGTACGTTCTGGTACGGGTCTGTATCATTACCCACACTGGCCGCACTAAACCTGAGGTTTAGATACGAAATGGCTTCGGGCAACGTAAACATATTACTTACAACGTAACTAAGTCCTACCGAGTAATACCCAAAAGAATTGCTATTACTTGGTAATGTACTACTCCAGTCATTTCTAAAAGTAGCATCAAAATACAACGAGTTTTTATAGGAAAGGTTTCCGCTGGCGTATACGCTATTAATTCGCTTTGTAAATTTCTGACTGTCTCCTTTTAACGGTGTTCTTGAATTTGCCAGGGTATAAATACCGGGAATCGCCAATTGAGAAGCTTCCGAAAATTTATATTGAATGTCCTGGTCAAAACGGTTGGCTCCTGCGGATACGTTGTATTTCCAATCATCATTGATCTTGTCCGAATAGGAAAGCAAAACATCCGTATTCAATTCCCTAAAACGAACGTCATCCTCACGATACGTACCCAACGGGTTTTGATTGGTGCTTACCGCACGGCGGAATTCCCTTTTATCATCATAGGTATCAATACCGGCGCGAACGCTTAGACTTAACTTATCCGTAATATCATAAGTGGCTGAAGCATTCCCTAAAATTCGGTTTTTATTGAAACTATTGGTGTTTTCATAAACCGTTAAATAGGGGTTGGTCAACCATAGGTAATTAAAATCATAATGCTGAATGCCTTCTTGACCTGCCTGCCAATAATTTTTTAATGATTCCACATTGGTGTTTCTCCCGGTCCAGTTAAACCCATAAAGTGGATTTTCATAACCGTAACCTAAATTGGGGCGGTTACCACTGCGCGTGTTGATGTAATTTAAAAATGCTTTTACCTTAAACTTTTCATGAACGTTTTGGTCTACACTCACCGCAAGTCCGTTTCGTTTTAAGTCCGTATTAGGAACAATTCCATCATTCTTTAGATTGCTATAGGATAATCGTGCGCTTCCCTTTTCGCCTCCCGAGCTTATGGAAATGTTGTTTTGATAAGTAACACCCGTTTCAAAGAAATTACGAACGTTGTCCGGTCTTGACACCCAAGGTGTAGGGGTAATATCCGTAAACGAACCATCTGGGCTGGTTCGTGAAATGACATCTCCTGCACGAACAGGGTTTCCGTTTATATCTACCGAAGGACTATCAAACTGAGCAATTAATTGACCTTGGTCCAAACGAGGGCCATAGCTGCTAATGCCGCCATCGTTTACACCGGCACCAGTTCCGTTTTGAAAGGCGTATTCACCATTTGAACCTCCGCCGTACTCATTCTGATAATCTGGCAAGGTCAATAAGCTCTCTACAGTTAAGGTACTATTGATACTAATGCCCAGCCCCTTTTTCTTTCGTCCTCTTTTAGTGGTAATGACTACCACACCGTTTGCTGCGCGCGCTCCGTATAATGCTGCGGAACCTGCTCCTTTAAGAATAGAGATAGAGGCAATATCATCCGGACTTATGTCTGCACCACCATTACCAAAATCTACTTCTTGAAGCGCACCGTCATTTACAAGGTTACTCGTAATCTGTTCATTGCTTATAGGCACACCGTCTACCACAAACAAGGGCTGGTTGCTACCGCCCAAAGAATTTTCTCCCCTAATAACGATACGAGAAGAAGAGCCTACACCAGATGAACCGTTCGTAATCTGAACACCCGCCACGCGGCCGGCAAGACTATTTACCATATTGGTAAGGGGTACTTCCGTAAGTTGTTCTGCCTTTACCGTAGTTACTGCAGAAACCAAGGATTGCTTTTCCCGTTCAATTCCTAACGCGGTAACTACAATTTCATCTAGTTGCTCGGAAGAAAGCTCTAAAGTAATAATCTTTGGAAAGCTTCCATCAGTTACATTAATTTCTTGGGTGATATATCCGATGGAGGCAATACTTACTGTAAAAGTATTTGCTTCCGTACGTAAAGTAAAAAATCCGGATTCATCGGATACCACATAATTATTGCTCCCGAGCTCGTTTATAGTTGCGTAGGGTACGGGTACATTATCCGTATCTATCAATCTTGCAGTATACGAATTGGTCTGGCCGTACGCCAATACTGCACATAGCTGCATAAGCGCTATTATAGCTGTTTTCATTAAAATTCAATAAAAGGTTGTTATTTTTTTAAAAGAAGTCAAAATCACTATATGATATATAGGGACTATCCTTCTTAACCTGTAAAAGGTTTAAACTATGCCGCTAAAAGAAATGCGGGAGGGCCTCTTAATTGAAAGGAAAACGAATGCTTATCCGATAAGCACAGTGATTTTGAATGTTGTATAAGGTTCTGTACTGCCAATAAATGACTCAAGATGAAGCTAATTAGAGCTTCATCATCTGTACTATATAAAAATTGAAGTAATTGATGTGCGGTGTCAATATCCGTAAGCTCATCAAAATAGTATGCCTTTGCTCTTTTCCAGAAAACCCCGTTCACCAATGTATTGAACAAGGTGGATTCTAACCAGGGAAGTGCCTTAAACTGACCCAAGTTAAAGAACTCACGGCGCATACCCAACAGATACACCCCACCATCAGTTGAAGGTCCTATTACCAAGTCCTTGTCCTGAATTTTGTCTATAGCCTGCTCTAAAACTTCTGCAGTTAAATCTGGCGTATCATTACCAATAGAAAGCACTTTGGTATACCCTTGATCAAAAAGTTCTTGAAAAGCATTGGCGTAACGCTCGCCAAAGGTTGTTCCTTTTTGTTGGCTTTCGTCTACTATAATAACATCTGCCCCAGTGGAGAATGCAATTTTACGTGTACGATTGATAAGGATATTAAAAAAACCACGGGAGGCTTTCTTGTTGGCATTTCCAAAAACGGACTTCCGTTCTGCCTCCAGCTGCGCCGAAAGCGAGAATATTAATATAGCCGTATCCTTATTTATCTGCCCCATTTACCAACTTTCGTCGTAATTGTTTTTGAACCTTACTCGGGTTTTAAGTGCAAGATACTAAACAAGATGTGACCTTTTTAATATTTGTGTATATTTTCTTACGTATCAAAAACAGGCTTACGTTGGTATATTATATGCGTAAAAACTTCCTTTTTATAAGTTCTTGGTGGTTTTTCACTCGGTAATCGACATTATTTACCGACCATGTGGTTTGTGAGTCACTCGTTGAATAACCTCATATTAAACAATTTAGGTCTTTTAACGAGAAAAATGGTCAGACAACCCTTCATTTCTAACATAGCATTCATTGCTGCGGTTCTTTGTATGAGACCCAACGGTCTGTTTAACCCCAAATCTATAATTATGACCAAGAGTTTAAAACGCATGGCTACCATGCAAAGAATGCAAGTAACAGGACTTGAACTTTTTTACAGAAACGGATACTATAATACAAGTGTTGATGATATATTAAAAGAACTATCCTTGTCCAAAGGAGCCTTCTATTATCATTTTGAATCCAAAGAAGATTTCTTTATTCAGATTATTGAAAACTTACTGGTTCGTAAAATGTACAGTCAGCTTATTGAACCTATAGAAGGTCATGACAATACTTTAGACCTTATTACACAATGTTTTGAAGAGGCTTTAGAAACGGCCGTACATAACGAGTTTGACTTTGGTTTTGTGCTTAGTAATTTCATTAATGAGTTTAATGGTAAGAATGAAACCGTAATGAAGCACCTAAATGACATTTTGCGTATTTGGGAGGTGAATTTGGTATCTGCCATACAACGCGGAAAGTTTAACGGACACATTGATAGACACATTGATAGTGAAGGTGTTGCCGTTTATCTTATGAGCTCATATATAGGGGTTAGAACCCTAATGGTAGAAACTACCCCAAGTGCCCGTAAATATCGCTTTATGTCCCAATTACGTCAGTACTTTAAATCTTTGGAACCCAAAAGGACAACCGTATAGAAATTTATACATCGTTCAATACGCTCTTAACCTTGGTTACAACTTGTTCCGGCAGAATGGTACGCATGGTCATTTCATATCCTTCGGGCATTTTATTACCGTAAACGGATGTTGGAATTAACGGAAATTTTTCCCGATCGGCACATAATGCATTATCTACATCTTGGCCAAAAGGGTAGAACCCGGCGTAAGGATGGGTAACTCCCCAAAGTGTAACTACTGGAATGCCGTACATAGCCGCCAAATGTGCATTACCACTATCCATAGACAGCATAGTGTCTAAATTAGAAATAAGGGCAAGTTCCTCATGAAAAGAAAGTTTGCCTACCATGCTTAGACAGTTCGTAAACTTGTTCTCAAAACTTTGAAATTTCTTTTCCTGGATAGGTCCACCTCCAAAAAGGAAAATTTTATATCCATTATCTTTGTTAAGCTTGGCAATAACTTCCTCCATTAATTCTAATGGGTAAGTTTTACCTTCAAATGCGGCAAAAGGAGCAATCCCAATCCATTTTTTTGAATCGATTCCTACAATTTTTTGTGTTTCATCCGAAAGACTTTCTTTGGACAATACAGAATTCTTAGGTAAATCTATTGAGAAACCCAATTGCGCAAACACATCTACATAACGTTGGTGGGTGGTTTTTAAAGGTTTAAAGACCTTTGAAACAGCGGAGGTAAGCGCTTTTTTTTCTGCCCTACCTTTATCGATCTGTGCAACCGGAATACGTCCAAATTTAAAATATCGCTTTAATACTTTGCTCCGCAAAACATTGTGAAGATCAGCAACGGCATCAATCTTTAATTTGGCAAGTTCCTTATAGAGCTTCCAGAGTCCAAATACACCTTTATGCCTTCCCTTTACATCGGCCTCATAAACACTTACGTTGGGGACATTAGAGAACATTGGGGCAAAAAATTTCCGCGTGAGTACGGTAATTTTTAGGTGCGGATTTTGCTTGGTAAGCGCAAGAAGGACAGGTACGGTCATGGCTACATCCCCCATTGCGGAGAGCCTGATGATCAATAGGTGTTCGGGTTTATTTTTGGCCACGGAGAACAGGGTTCATCTCATCATCATTGTACATTTTCATCTGCTTGTACACTTTCATGTACTTATCACCAGATTCAATATCCACCAGCAATTGGTCTATTGCCGTAGAAAGATCTTTACGTTGCTCCAATAACACATTTAGCTTTTGCGTACATTTTTCAATATGTTCCAAAGACGCATCCGTACGGCCCACTTCTTCTTGCATATGATAAATCTTAAGCGCTAAAATGGATAGCCTGTCTATAGCCCAGGCCGGACTTTCCGTATTAATGGTTGCGTTTTCCTTTACTGCAACATCTTTGTATTTATCCAAGAAATAGCTGTCTATAAACTCTACCAAGTCCGTTCTGTCTTGATTACTCGCATCAATCTTTCGCTTTAATACCAAAGCATCCTCCGGTGCAATATCCGGGTCGCGAATAATATCCTCATAATGCCATTGTACAGTGTCTATCCAGTTTTTACGATAGAGCAGACGTGCAATATCATCTTTAGGGTAGGGGTTCTCAAAAGACTGATATACATTATCCTTAATATGATATTTCTGAATACTTTCCTCGAAAATGGTAAATGCGAACTTGCTGAACATTTTTTATAGCTTTAAGGGCAAAGTTATTCATAATTATTTTATGGCAATGCCGGTCATCAACACCAAAAACGGAATTAGTACCGCAGCCATTAAGATTATCTCACGAATATTAGCTTTACGTAAGGATTCTATGTACTTGGTCATAAAGACAACTGCAGGAAAAAACGTAATCATAACTGGATAGACGTTGTCCGATAATAGAAGTATGTTCAACACAAGGCCAATTACAAAAGAAAGCGCAATTAGGCGCATGGTAATCACTTTTCCAAATCCGGATTTACCCAACTTTACAAAAGCTAAAATACCCGATACAAACGTGGTCAAAGCAAATAAAACCAGCTTAGTGCTATGCCCCCAATATGAAAAGTAAGTGCTATCCAAAGACACAGAAAACTTATAATGGTTGCTAAAAAAATCTTGATTACCGTACAGTATCAGGACGCATTCCGTTATCATAAGTACCGTAAAAATAGCGGCAAGAGGTACAAACCAGTTTCTGGCATTTTTAGGTTCGTAAAAATATATAGCGGCCAAAACTAAAATTAGGAACAACAAGGCCCAATCATAAAAAAGGCTTGAAACCAATACCCAAATCGTTGCATCAAAAATCTTGAACTTAATATTTTTCAAGGACCGAATACTTATGAGCCTCCTTGTGGCCAACAGCAGGAAAAAGCTACAAAAAATAGCATTAGAATCCAGCAGGGTTTCCGGAAACACCACCATTAGAAGCCCATAAAAAAGAATGGTAAATGAGTTTGCCCCGGTTACTTTATTTCGTTTTACGATAAAGTTGACAATGAATACACTAAAAAATAAGACCGATAGAACAAACAACTGCCAAAAAATACGGACAAGAGAGTAGATTCTATCGAACATATAGAAATGGGCAAACCAATAGAAAACGAATAGAAACGAAAGAACTATTATGTAGTTAATTGGCTTTGTCTTGCCAAAAATGATTGATATCATTTGAAAAATTATCTAAAATTTCACCGGACGATACTACAATTTCTTTATTGAAAAGCACAAACCTTTCATTGCAACAGGAACTATAATCTTGGGCCGGCAACCCTTATTTGGTAGCACCTTCTAACGAACAAACTAAATCATCAACATTTAAATTTAGAAAGTTTCTTAGCTTTTTATACTTTTGCAAGTGTAAATATAGCTAAGATGAAATCATTTTTTGAAGGAATAGCAGATTTGTTCGTAAACCACCTATTTTGGCCGTTGGACCAGTTGCGTTTTATGCATAGTTGGTGGGGTGCCAATATCATTAACTGGATTCTTGCCCTAATTTGCTGTGTAGCTTTCGTATATTGGATGTTACAGCTAAAACAATACAACGATAACGACGAAGAGGACAAGTCTATCTCTTCTCACTCTTACCTATAAACAGTAGGTTTACTACTAATACATTTGTAAAGACATTGGATTCTTTCTTTTAAAGATCGAACCCAATGTCTTTTCTATAGTTCATATTCTGGAACTTAATATTTTCTATATTCTTATAGGAAGTAGCCAACGCTTGCTTAAAGTTATCTCCGTAGGAAGTAATTGCCATTACTCTACCGCCACTGGTAACTACTTTACCGTCTTTTAATTGCGTACCTGCGTGAAAGACCAACGAATCTTCAAGAGCATTGAATCCTGTAATTTCCTTTCCTTTTTCATATGCTTCGGGATATCCTCCAGACACTAACATAACCGTGGATGCGGTTCTTGGGTCCAACTCAAGTTCAATATCATCTAAAGTTCCGTTGGCAACGGCCTCAAAGACCTCAACCAAGTCATTCTGAATACGAGGAATAACCACTTCCGTTTCGGGATCACCCATACGCACATTGTACTCTATAACCTTAGGCTCATCACCTACTTTTATCAGACCTATGAATATAAAACCTTTATACGGCAAATTATCCTTTTTAAGGCCTTCTACCGTAGGTTTTACAACACGCTGGTGTATCTTATCCATAAAAGCTTCATCCGCAAAAGGAACGGGAGAAATAGCGCCCATCCCGCCTGTGTTAAGTCCGGTATCGCCTTCACCAATACGTTTGTAATCTTTTGCAGTGGGCAAGACCTTATAACCACTACCATCCGTCAATACAAAAACGCTCAACTCTATACCTGCTAAAAACTCCTCGATAACGACCGTGGTGCTTGCGTTACCAAATTTAGCGTCTACCAACATGGTTTTAAGCTCCTCTTTTGCTTCGGTCAAATCTTCTAAAATAACCACCCCTTTACCAGCTGCAAGTCCATCTGCCTTTAATACATAAGGAGGTTGTAACGTTTCTAGAAAGTCAAACCCTTTTTGAAGTGTCTCTGAAGTGAAGCTTTCGTAAGCAGCGGTAGGTATGTTATGCCGCATCATGAACTTTTTAGCAAATTCCTTACTGCCTTCTAACTCAGCACCTGCTTTTTGAGGTCCTATTACGGGTATGTGCTTCAATTCGGAATCACTAAGAAAAAAATCGTGAACCCCATTTACCAAAGGGTCTTCCGGCCCTACTATAACAATATTCACGTCATTAGCCAGAACCGCCTTTTTGATTCCTTCAAAATCGTTTACACCAACTGGTATATTTGTTGCAATTTCGGAAGTACCGGCATTTCCAGGTGCTACATAAAGTTTATCTAGTTTTGGGCTCTGTTTTAGTTTCCAAGCTAAAGTGTGCTCGCGACCGCCAGCACCTAAAATAAGAATATTCATGTTCTAAGGTTTGCGCAAAAATACGTTTTGAAGTGGAATTTAAGGTATGGAAAACATATTATTGCCAGAAAAAACAAAAGAACTTTTTAACTTATCTATTCCTCAAGCATATCACTAATATATATACTAGTCCACTGAATAAACTCTACCCTTCTATTTGTCCATCTTTATTTCCTGTTTTCAGTCGGTCCTTTTTCTTTTTAGAAAGATTGGATTCTTCTACCTTGGATTTTATTCGGTCTACTTTTCTTTTTAAAAGTATTTTTTGCTTTAAAGTAGCAAAACTATAATTGTATTTGAAAAAGATGTACCCCAAGACTATGACTACAGAAACCAGCATGATTACCATTCCTAAATTCTTTGCCGTACTCCCCAATACTATAAATAACATTACAAAAAGCAAGTTAAAGCAGCCGATAATAAAACTGGCCTGTTTATGTGTAAGCCCCCAATAATCAATTAAAACGTGATGTGTATGATTACGATCTGGAGAAAAAGGCCCCTTTTTATTGGCTATTCTTATTGCAAAAACTCTAGCCGTATCAAAAAGAGGAACAATAAGAATACTAATAGCTATTAAAGGCGCATTTTCAAGGAGAAATGGTAATTCTGTATAAACTGTTGGTCGTAGGGCCAAGAATTTTAACGTTAGTATACTAATAATCAACCCCACAATAAGTGACCCCGTATCTCCCATGAAAATCTTTTTATCCGAAGACAAATTAAAACCTAAAAATGCCATAAGACTCGCATTCATAGTAATGCTTATTAAAGCAAAGAAATACTCACCTGTCATGTAAAATATTGTCGTATAAATTACCATAATTACGATACCCACAACAGATGCCAAGCCGTCAATACCATCAATAAGGTTATAAGAATTAATAATCGTAATCATCATAAACCCGGCAATGATTAAATAGAGGTAATATGGTATTTCATTTATATTCAAAAAGCCGTTTAGAGAATGGATAGTGAAACTAGGGTTTATTAAAATAAAAAAGATAGCAAAAACCTGCGCTAAGAGTTTAGCACCTGGAGAGATAACAACTAAATCATCTTTTAACCCAATTATGAAGAGTACGGTAAGAGCAGGTATCATATACATTGCCTCATCAAACAAGTCCCTATCTCTTATAAAGAAAAGAGCAAATATTAGAGTACAATAAAAAGCTATTCCTCCTAAAGTTGGAGTTTTCATTTTATGAGAACTCCTTTGATTGGGATCATCCATTAACCTTTTGAATTCGACAACTATGATAATTTTGGGGATTGTCAAATAGGTTAATAAAAAAGAACCTATAAATAATAGTATGGCTGTTTCTAGAAAATACAAAGTATGATATATTTAACTAGCGCTAAAGGTAATTAAAAATATACGTACTAATACCCAACATATAACTCTTAAAGATTCAAAAAACTAATTGTTTATATTGCTTAAAACATTCAACAATTCTACACTAACAAAATCCTTTTCATATTTCATTGATGTTTCAATACAATTTTGTTTCATTGCAGTTCTTTCAGAAGGCAACAACGAATTAAATTCTATCAATCTACTTGCTAAATGTTTGCTATTACCCCTTTCAAAAAGAAAACCATTATAACCATCAACCATATATTCAAGAGGCCCCTCAACAGCAGTTGCCAAAACCGGCACGGAACACATCATTGCTTCTAGACCAACCAGACCAAGACTTTCCCTGTAAGTAGGAAACACAAAAACATCAAAAGAATTATACATTTTCACCAATTCTGATTGATTCATTCCTTTAATGAGTCTAACATTTAACTTAGCTCGATTAATCTCATCTCTAATTTTTTGCATATCTGGTCCATCACCAATCATTATTGCTTCGTAATCCAAAAAAACGCCATCATTTTCAATGATATTAAGTGCCTCAAGAAAAACAGACCACCCCTTTAATGCAACAAAGTTAGAAACGAAACCAATAGTAAACTTCTCTGTTTCTTTTTTTAACGGGTAAAAAACCTTTGAGTCAATACCTCCTGAAGGATAAATGAAGATTTTTTTTTCTTCAACACCAAACATTACTTTAATCTTATTTTGATACGATTTAGATGGGACAACTATTTGTTGACATTTCTGAACAATCGGTCCCAATACTGAAATTAGATGTTTTTTTAGAAATGAGTCAGGTACGGCATCACTGCCATGAAAATTAATTATTAATGGAATCTTCCTCCAAAGAAAAGGATAGAGAAACAGCGATACATACGTAGGAAAATGGACGTACACAATATCCTTTTTATTTACGACAAAGTACAATTTGATTATCTTAAGGAAAAGGATACTATATCCAAATATTTTACTCGTAAAAGACTTTTTTTTTGTTAGTACAATCCGTTTAACATTATACCGTTTTTGAACAGCTTCCTCGAATCTTTTTACAAAAATACCATATCGTAAACCTTCCTGAGAAGGGTACATATTAGAGATTAGATAAAGACTCATAGATATTTAGTTCTAACAAAAAAATTAAACCTTTTCCTTCTTTAAAATTTGATAAGAAAAAATCGTAAAAAAAACCGCGCTGAAAGTAATTCCAAAGTTACGGTCAAAATAATTCTCAACAAGACAAATAGATGCCACTAGAGTTACGAGAAATAGATAATGTTTATCCTTTACGGACCAAGCAAGATAAAAATTACTACAAAAAAAGAATATAAGAAACACTAAACCTACTACTCCATAACGGACTGTAAATCCCAAATATTGATTATGGCTATTGTAATTTTGCTTAGCCGCAATTCCCAGGCCATCCTCTATAAACTGCTGCTTTAATTTAATCTTTTCTCCAGTTGTACCATACCCCAACAATGGTTTTTTCTTAATTAGTTTAACTGCCGAAATATATCTTGCCATTCGAGGATTGGAAGAAGAATGAGAATTAAACTTCACTTTCGTATCTGAAGAAAGTTCAAAGTCATAAATATTCTTAATTCGTGAACCAATATAACTTTTAGAAATAACCTGAACTATTATCGTAAAACCAATTAAAAATATAATGGAAATATAAAAAAGTTTTAAGTATCTCCTTTCTACAATTATGTTTTTAATCATTTTCACAAAATAGTAAAACACAACTAAAAAAAGCATTGCAAAAATTATACGTGAGTTTAAGAAAAGAAAACCTAAGCCAAACGTAGCTATTATAAAATACTTAAAATATTTTCTTTGTACAACGTCCCCAACTAAAACGATTGCCATCAAATAGTACACACCTAGATAAGTAGGGTGTTGATTTAAGGGCTCTGTAAACTTAAGATAGGTATGATAATAGTCAAATAAATCAGTGCCGATATGAAAGAGTTTCTGATTATAGAAATAATGATAGAGGTTTAATGTAATCAATATTAATATGGAAATCAAAGACCCTGCAATTAAACCTTTCGACAGAGATTTTTTTAAATACTCAATATTTTCTTGAGTTGTAAAAAGTAATATTACTGGAGCTAAAAAAAAGGATAAGCTTCTCTCAACATATGATAATCCAAGAGTAGGATTTTCAGAATAAACTAAACCTACTAGATGTAAGAAAAAAAAGGTGAAAGGTGTGAAAAAAAGAATCTTACATTTACTAATTTTAAAATAAGATTTTTCATTCCGTTTTAGATCAAATACATTAACTAGAACAATAACAAAAGAAATAATTAGAAAAAGATTGCTTACACCAGTATGCAGTGGGAGGAAAAAAGCAAATAAAAAGAACCCCGTGCCGCTAAGGTTTTTAATTGAAGAAAAATTATCCGTCACCAATTCTTTATAATATATTTTACCGCCCATCCTTAAGAGACAAAAGTACCTCCTTCAAAATCCTAATACAACAGCAAGAAGTTACATTAATAATACTACTTTTATCGCACATACAATTTACTCTGTTTGATGCTCAAATTAGTCACGATAGATACTTTCATAATTATTCTTATGTTCGCACTCTTACCTGTTGATATGATCAACGGTATATTGCTAATGAATGGAATTAACTTACCAATATCTTTTGGGCAATTCTACAAACTAGTAATAACACTTTGTTTGTTAATTCGTTTTTTATTTACTGTAAGGTTATTAATTTCTACGCTAATTATAACATTATTACTCTTAATTCCCAGTATATATCAAATTCTACACGACTCTGAAGGTAGCTCAGTTTTCTTGGATTTGATTAAAGTTACAAAATATATTACGCCATTTATTTGCTTTTTATTCTTCGTAAATGCTTTTAAACATTCAAGAGATAAAATTTACCCCCTATCCTTATCCTTAGTAAAAGTGTCGTACTTAATACTAGTTTTAAACATTTTTGTTAAATATTTAGGTCTAGGGTATCCAGCTTACAAAAATGGCGGCATGGGCAGTAAAGGGTTCTTCTATGCCGGTAATGAAATATCCGCTCTTTTAATTATTCTTTGTTCTATAATCGCATTTCAGCTGTGGAATAAAGAATTGAAAAAACAATATTTTTTGTTTTTGGTCCTAAATCTTTTAGCTGGTCTTACAATTAGTTCTAAAACAGCCATATTTGGTATATTGCTAGTATTTTTTAGTATCCCATTTCAAGGAAAATCCTTAAAACTAAAAAAATTCATTCCCTTGCTAGCAGGTGCAATATGCTTATTACCATTAGCTCTTCTATTTTCATGGCAATTCATAAAAAACTCTTCAATCATTGTACGAATAGAGTTTTTTTATCAAAAGCTTGATTTCTGGACATTTATACTCTCCAGTAGGAATGTATTTTTAGAGAATTCTTATAATATCTTTATAAATGATTATAATTTTATAGAAAAAATTATTGGGGTAGGGCATACCAAATTTGAGTTTTTAAACAATTCTAAGGTTGTTGAAATGGACATAATGGATATTTTCTTTGCCTATGGAATATTGGGTTTATCTGTTTTTACTACAATGTTAATTTTTGTTCTTACACAGGCTAATAAGTTTTTGAAATCTAATGACTACCCATATGCCAATTTGGTACGCATCATGGTAATCATCTTGATAATTATATCAACCATGGCTGGTCATGTTTTTGGTTCTGGAATGTCTGCCGTATTTATTGGTATTTTGTTTGCCCTAATGTATGTTAAAAAACATCTAAAAAACACTAGTTCATTAAACCTTCATAGCAGCGTCAATAAACGACAGTGATTCATTTCTAATCTTTTCTAGTTTTGGAGTTACTTCACTATAATCAACCTCCAAATCAAGTCGATCAAAATCTTCTTCTTTGTACATTATTCTGTTCTCTATACCCAATAGTTTTAATAAGCTTTCTTGACGATTAGCACCTTTATTAGCAGAAATACAAGCAAAAGGTTTTTCAAAATTTACAGAAAAACATGAGCCATGAAATGAATCGGTAATTATGAAGCTTGCATTCGCAAAAAGTTGGATAAATTCATTTGGACCTGCGTCTCTCACGTGTTTATCAATTTTTCCTATTGGAAAAAACATTCTATCGATTGCAACTATTTTCATACCCATTTTTTGAGAGAAGTAACCAATAGCTTTTTTTATCAGGTCTGTTCTTGGTACAGAATAGACCAGAATATATTCTTCATTATTCTGTTGAACATTAAAAAGAGAATACCACTCTTTTTGGGGGAGAATAAGAGTTGGATCAACTACGTGAAAAATCTCTCTGCTTGGTAATATCTCTTGCAATTTTTCCTTACCATCACTTTCTCTTACAGAAACCATCGCAAAGCTATCCAATAGGGATTTAACTTGCTTTTTTTCTTCTTCTGTATAATGGTGGTGTCCAATGCTAGAGGCATATGAAAATTTCTTGGCTTCGACAGGTGCAAAGGATAAAAAGAAAATAGGGTCTATCTTGTCAATTGGACTAACCACAACCGGATTCCAAATCTGATCGCTACCACATACGTAAATATCATATTCATTTACCTTTCCTTCTAAAAGATCTTTAGCACTCATAGTTGGGGTCAAACTCAAATTAGAGCTATTAAAATGCTTAAACCTTGACAAAAGCCGTGTTCTCCATGGCAAATTGAGTAAGTCATGTACTAGCATCTTAAATCCATGAACGGAAACCTCAAACCTAATTTTGTCCATATTTTTATTCAAGTATTCATTTTGATAGTCTATTACATTGACCTCACCATATTTAGAAAGTGCTATTTTAGTAGCGTACGCTTGCAGTATGGCCCCATAATTTGTGACATTATGTATCGTAATTAAAGCTATTTTCATTTCTTCTCTAGATTAGTTAGAACTTCGATTATAGGTCTTCTTGTTGAGCTACACACTTTATTGTCATCATCGGGATAACCAAAACCAATCATCATCATAATTGTATGATTATTTTTAATTTTCAGTGCTTTTCTAATCGCCTTATCTGCCTTAGGAGTTTGACTCCAATTAAGGGGACAACAGGCAATTCCAAGAGAGTGGAGAGCGTACATTATTGACATTGAAAACAAACCCCCATCAATCCAGTGTTGATAATGTTCTGAACCCGCAAAAAAAGCCTTTAAATCAATCCCAATGATAAATAAATTTGGAATTTTCTTTCCAAAAGGTCTATTCCCATTTTGATAACTAAGCGCAATATCCATTATTTCTCTGTCCTTAGTATGATATACATGCCACTCCTGCCGGTTACAAACAGATGGTGTTTTCATGGCCATTTTTACAACTCTACGTACAGTATCCTCATCTACAAAACCATTCTCCTTATATTCACGCAAAGAATATCTGCTTAAGAAAAATGCTTCTGGATTTTCTAATTTACCCATAGTGATATCTTCATAAGACCTCTCTATAGCACCATGGTCTTCGACAGAAACTAGATCTAACTGTTCTATAAAGCCCAGCATTTCAGTAGCGCGCTTCTTTTCAATATTTCCTGGCAAAACCAAAAACTTATGTAAGACCTGACTAGCAGCTATGTCATGATATCCAAAATCACCGGTCTCATTAGCCATTTTCAACCTTAGGAAAACACGCTCTGCATTGCTCCAACCAGACGTTGGATTACGTTTCTTATAGCTCAAACTCTTCTCCAGCCCATGATAAGCCATCGCCAAATTATAATTTCTAGTTTCGGTCTCTTTTAAATCTTCCTTCCAACCGCCGTATAACACAAACCTGCGATAGTCATACAAAAACCCTCGAAGCCCTTCAACAATCCGGTAAAGACCTCTTACTTTTGATCTTATAAATTTTCTCCAAATACTTTTCATCTTTCTACAATATTCCTAGTAAACACTTTCTTATTTGCACCCCAAAGATAGAGTAATAACAGAACAATATTACTCCCCACTGTAGCTCCGGCAGCCCCTTGCGCTCCATACTTAGGAATCAACAGTAAATTACAAGCTATATTAAGAATCGCAACTAGGCCCATTAAAACAACCTTTAATTTCATATGTTCACTTGTGACCAAAGTTGCCCCCACACTATATGCTAAAAAAGAGATAGGTACAGAAGTCGCTAAAATATTTACAAGACCCACAGAAGGGTTATAATCTTTTCCAAAAACCAAAGGAACAATTGTGCTTGATCCCAATAAGATAAATATCATGGCAGCCAGCCCTACTACGAGCATTACTTTATTACTTTGCTTATATATTGAATAAAATTTATTCATATCTTGATTGGCCCATCTGTGGTATTTGGGTAATAAGAATTTACCGAACAAGATTGCTGGAATCACAAGAATAGCTGTCAAAATAACATAACCAACATTATAAAATCCAGCCTGTTCGTCTCCTGAAATATATTTTACCATGATTATGTCACTCTGAACATATACAAACGCAAATAAGTTAGCCAGACCAAAAGGCCAAGACTCTTTAAAAACATCCTTTATACTAACGCCTTCAACCGCAATATTATTCTTTTTCCCGTGACCTTTCAGTTTAAAATTTGCATTCAACATATTGTAAAAATGAGGAATAGAAATAGCTAAAGATAAAAGCCCTACAGAAGCGTAAATAAGTGCTATCTTAAAAACATCAAGCTCAATGTTCAATAAATAAATGCTTATTAGTATTATTAACAAGCGGAGAAGGTTCGGAGATAGTTTCCAAATAGAAAGATAGTCATAAGACTCTTCTAACTGTAATTTAGAAGTCACGAGTTCAACAGCTATAAAACCATAAACATAAAAGGCCAAAATCATCAAAATCTTTGAGGAAACTGCATCTTGAAATGACATTCTTGCCAATATTGTTAAGGAAATTGTAATTAAAATTAATGTGATAATAACGAACTGTAAGGAAGGTTTTATCCATTTTATTCCTGACCACCCCTCTTTTCCAAAAATTTTTAACCATGATTGAGATACGCCAAAACCAGCTATTAAAGAAAAAATGGTAATAGTTGCCAGGGCTGAAGAAAAGACTCCAAAAGATGTAGGACCAATTTCTCGTGCAACAAGTATATAAATTAGAAAGCTACTGCCGCTACCTATCAAAGAACCCATCCAAAGCCATGATAGAGACTTAATTACTGCTTTATATTTTGAGATGATCAATTTCTAAATTTTTGATTAAATCTTTTAGAGAAAAACATAACACTCTTTAATTATGACCCACAAATATATTGGTAACCAAACTAAATAATGATAATTAATCAAAATGATTATATATCTAAGAAACGTTATTGCTACAAAATTTAATTATTGAGCAAAGTATTGACATTTATTTTGATTGAAAATAGAATCTTTAAAACTTTCAAAATCTAAATTTTGGTGTTTGGGGTACGCCTCAAGTAAGAATATATTATATCCAAACCCTATCAAAAGATCATAAATTTCCTTTACCATTGCCTTAGAGTTATGTGTAGCAGTACATTCAAATAATATAAGTGGCTTTTGACTTTCTAGCAGTTGTTTTGTTCCTTTAAAAACAGCAAGTTCGCTCCCTACACAATCAACTTTTATACAGTGCGTTTTTTGATCCTCAACAAGTAAAGAATCTAAATTCCTACTGCAAAGACTCAGTTCACTAAATGTATGAACTGGTTTATTGACCCTAGTTACGCCTGAAATTGCCGGTTCATTAGCTACAAAATAAAAAGCGACAGTTCCCTCTTGCTCGCTAATTACCGTATTTATTATATGAACAGATTTATTTGAATAGTAATACTTAAGAAAAGAACAAAATACAGGAACAGCTTCTATTGCGATATGATTACCGTGAGGACAAGCTTTGATTATTAAATCTAAAACATCTCCTTTTGACGCACCTATATCAATACAATTTGCATCTGCCTTGAGTTCTCTTCTTAATATCTCTTCAATTTTTAAATAATGTAAAAAAGATTCTGACTTACTATTAATAAGTCTTAAAACCCTCAAACGAAAGTAAGTTATACATTTAAACAAATAAAGCCCAAGAACGTTACGGGAAAGAATTGCCTTTAACAAACCTAAATTGATTTAAAATCCATATTCTTTTTATGCTTTTCTATAAATCTGTCCATAGCCTCAAGTGAAGCCATATTCATTGATTTTGGGTGGCTAAGAATTACTATTTCATTTCTCTTAAATTGGCTTTTTCCTAGTTTTTCCCATTTGTTTGAGTCAAAAGATAAATGATCGACACTCCCGAATAAAAGTCTCTTAACTTTTTGGAAATTAGACATGGGCTTTGAGTTTCCCCGACCAAAGCGTCTTACGGAGGTTTTACCTAAGAAACGTTCATAAGTTAATTCCCAATAAAATACAGGTGAGTAAAATGTAGTTGAAATTTTGAATTGTCTCAACAAACTCAACTTCTTTAAATCAGAATCTAACATAGAAGAATCCGTCTTAATACCTAGCTCAAACAGGGTTGACTCCAGCCTACAGAGTGAGGAATTATTTAAGCTCCCTGCCCGATATGATGTAAATTTTAACTTCATCCTATCATTAGCAAAATCAAAACATCTTATAACAAAGTCCTGTATCTCTGTTTGAGAATATTGGTCTATATAAAACCTTTTACAACTATCTGTTTTAGTGGTATTAAACCAGTGAGGGTGTAAATGAAGTTGAATTGAAGACCCTAAATCACTTAATTCTTTCAATTGAGCAATAATTTGATTTAAGAAGTTTTCATTTTTCAATTGAATTAGGAAACCAAAATCTACATAAAAAGTTACAGGTACTTTATGACTCTTTATAATTTTTAAGATTCTTTCTGTTGGAACAAGTAAACAATCTTCTATTCCTCCGGATTTATTACCCAAAAAAACCTCGTAATCAAATGTTAGGTAAATAGAAGACTTCATAAACGTACTTATGAAATCCTATTCACATAAGATTTCGGCAAATGTCTATCCCTTAAGCAGTAATTTAAAAAACTTGATCCCACCAACAATTTGGCCCTTAAACATTCTTTTAGGCTCTTGTAAAAACCTATATAACCATTCAAGACCATTGTTTTGCATCCATACTGGAGCTCTCTTCAACTTACCAGCCAAAATGTCCATTCTACCTCCACTTCCGACAAAAATAATTCCGGGAAATTTCTTATGTAAATTGGCACTAAGTACTTCTTGCCGTGGTGATCCCATTGATATCATCACAATGTGTGGATTTGTTCTCTCTAGTTCTTTCTCAACTTGACCTTGACCATCAAAAAAACCACTCATGTTCCCTACGATATTTATCCCTGGGTATATTCTCTGAGCCTCTTTGACAGCCGCCGCATTATTTTCTTCGGTTGTACCCAAAAAGTATAACCTTAAATTATTCTTTTGACACAGTTCCATGGCCAAACCTGGAAGATCCAGTTTTATAACCTTACTCTTATGCTGTAGTCTAAAAGCTAACTGTGCTCCAAAACCATCTGGAGTTTGAAGAATTGCCTTGTCTATAACATCCTTTGTAGCGGGGTCCTCGTTATATGATACAAGCTTTAGCGCATTAATAGCGGCTGTATATCCACCCTTACCTTCGTTAATCTTTGTCAATAAGAAATTTTCAGCTACTTCTTTAGACGTTACTTCAAAGCAAGGACACCCATACAAAAACAATTGTTTCATTAAGCCTGATTTTCTATAAGTTCATCCATGATTATGGCCGCAGTATTACCTTCTCCATAAAGGTGGTTGGAATTGTCTATTGTTTTTTCTAAATATCCTTTAATGTTGTTAACCAGTTGTTTATCCTCAACATTTATTAATGTATTTACATTATTTTCAACAAGCTCAACCCACTCTGTACTATCTCTAAGGGTAAGACAATATTTATTAAAGAAATAGGCTTCTTTTTGCAATCCACCACTGTCTGTTATAACTAGAGAACAAGCTTCTATCAAGTACAGCATTTCTAAATAACCTACAGGAGATATGCATTTAAATTTTATTGGCCAACCATGAGCCTCAATAATTTTTCTTGTTCTTGGGTGTATTGGCCATATCAACTTATTTCCTTCTTCAGAAAGTGTATTTAAAGCTGTAATAATATTTCTGAGCCTTTTAGGATCATCAGTATTCTCTTGCCTGTGTATAGTTACCAAAATTGGATTTTCACCCTCTTCTATACCCTCTGGACGTTTCATTTTACTTTTGTAAAATAGAGCGCTATCAAACATGATGTCTCCAGACAATGAGATTTTTATATCCTTATCATCAAACCCATCATTTTTCAAATTATTGATAGCCACGTTAGTTGGGCAAAAAAGAATGTCGCTAATTTGATCTGTGAGTATTCTGTTGATCTCTTCTGGCATCCGCATATCAAAAGAACGAAGTCCTGCCTCTATGTGAGCTACCTTTATATGAAGTTTTTTTGCAGCTAAAGCACCCGCAATAGTGGAATTTGTATCTCCATAAACAACCAACCAATCTGGTTTTTCAATTAAAAGTATTTTTTCTATTTCCTCAAGCATCCTACCTGTCATTGCTCCGTGAGACAAGCTATTGATATCCAAATTATATTTTGGCTCAGGAATTTGCATTTCTTCAAAAAATATGTGACTCATATTTTTATCAAAGTGCTGACCTGTATGTATAATAATCTCTTCGCAATTAGACCGCTTTTTTATTTCTCTGCTTAAAGAAGAAGCTTTAATAAATTGTGGACGGGCTCCTAGAACGGTTACTATTTTCATCGCTTTATTCTTTAAAAAAATTAGTTCCCTTCACAAAATTTATGATAATCGCCTTTTAACCCAACCGGTTTTGAGTTACGAATATTATGAACGATTTCTATAGCCGTTCTGGCGGCATCAACGCCGTAACCTTTACCATCAAGTATATCTTTATAAACCATGGTGTGAAGATCCGTAAAACCACCGCTAAACTCTAATTCCTCTCCATTAATGGTTATAGATCTAAATGTTGTTTGACCTTTGTCCCTTATTTCTTGTGGCAAATATTTGGCGCTAATGGAAAGGAACCATTTGACTCTTGCATTTTCGAACTCAAGATATCCAGCTGCACGGTCCTCTTCATGAATATGTACAATGTTTTCTTGTACATCTCCAAAAATCCATGAAAGCATATCGTAGAAATGGACACCTATATTAGTGGCTATGCCTCCAGACTTTGTCTTATCACCTTTCCAAGAGGTATGATACCAATGACCTCTAGAGGTTAGGTAGGTCAGATCTACTTCAAATTTTGTATCCTTATTTGCATTTTTAACTTTCTCCCTAAGTGCAATAATACTTGGGTGCACTCTCAACTGTAAAATGTTATATATTTTCTTCCCCGTCTTTTCCTCAACATGTTGTAGCTTATCTACATTCCATGGGTTAAGAACCAATGGTTTTTCGCAAATGGCATCTGCACCACTGCGCAACGCAAATCTAATATGGGCATCATGTAAATAATTTGGAGAGCAGATACTTACAAAATCCAAATAGGTGTTTTTCTCATATTTGAGCTTTTCTATATGACGATCAAAACGTTCAAATTCAACGAAAAAATCTGCATCAGGAAAATAAGAATCAATGACTCCTACACTATCGCCTTTATCAAAAGCGGTGAGTAAGTTGTTTCCGGTATCCTTAATGGCTTTCATGTGCCTAGGCGCTATGTAACCTGCCGCGCCAATTAATGCGAAGTTTTTCATCTATAAGTTTTTTATCAAATGTGAAGTTATGTATTCTATTTCGTCCTTGCTCAAATATGGGTTCATAGGAAGGCTCATTACCTCCGCTGCGCAAATTTCACTAATTGGAAAATCTCCTTTTGTATGACCCAAATAAGCAAAACATTCTTGCAGGTGCATAGGAATAGGGTAATGCACTGCGGTAGGGATACCTGCCCCTTTCAACCGCATTTGAATCTCTTCTCTATTTTTAATTCTTACGGTATATTGTGCCCAAACCGAAGTTCTATCTTCTTTTACAACAGGAGTGGAAACATGGGCACTTAATTGTTCTGTGTATATTTCAGCCACATTTTGTCTTCGCTCAATATCCTTTTCATAGTGCCGTAGTTTTATGTTGAGTATAGCCGCTTGAAGATTATCCAATCGGCCACCCATACCAATATACTTATGTGTATAGCGTTTTACCTGGCCATGAACACGCATGGCTTTCATCTTGTCATAAAGCTCTTGGTCTTTTGTAAAGACCGCTCCTCCATCCCCGAAACAACCCAATGGTTTTGCTGGAAAAAAACTGGTACAACCAATGGTTGTTGCAGAGCAACTTCGTTTTCCTTTATAGAGGGCACCGAAGCTCTGTGCTGCATCTTCGATTACAGCTAAATTATGTCTGGAAGCTATCTCATTGATTTCATCCAAATTGGCCATTTGCCCATATAGCGAAACAGGCATAATAGCCTTTGTCTTTTCAGTTATTGCACCTTCAATAAGGGATGCATCCATATTAAACGTTTCTTCATCAATATCAACAAAAACCGGTTTTGCACCCAAGCAAGCTATAGTTTCGGCAGTAGCTATAAAAGTGAAAGGGGTTGTGATAATCTCATCGCCCCCACGAATGCCCAATGCCATCATAGCCAATAATAGGGCATCCGTTCCTGAAGATACCCCCAAAGCATAGTCTGTTTGCACATAATCCTGTAAAGATGCCTCAAGCTCATCCGTTTCTTTTCCCAAAATGTAACGGGCAGAGGACATAACATCCAAAACGGCTTTTTCAAATTCAGAACTATGTTCTTGATAGGCCTTGGTTAGGTTGGCAAAATCAATCTTCATAAATAGTAGATGGTTTTATTTTATACGGACAACCTTTTGTCCGTCCAATTTATATATTTGATTACTTTCTGGGCAAGTGGCACTATTTTGCTCGTTAAATTCCAAACGATGCCCGAATTCGCTTACCCATCCAATTTGTCTACCAGGGTTGCCTACAATAAGGGCGTAATCCTGTACCGCTTTAGTTACCACGGCACCTGCTCCGATCAAGCAATATTTCCCCAATGGATTACCACAAACTATGGTTGCATTGGCACCTATTGATGCTCCTTGCTGAACCAGTGTTTCTTGGTAACTATCACGACGAACAATGGCACTTCTTGGGTTTATAACGTTGGTGAATACCATGGAAGGACCAAGAAAAACATCATCCTCACAGATAACACCAGTGTATATCGAAACATTATTCTGGACCTTTACGTTGTTCCCTAATACTACTCCTGGGGAGACTACTACATTTTGACCAATATTGCATTTTTCTCCAATTTTACAATCGGACATAATATGTGAAAAATGCCATATTTTAGTACCTGGTCCTATGTTACAACCCTGATCAACAACTGCTGTTACGTGGGCAAAAAATGTATCCGTAGACATATTGGAAAGTTAATTCGGTTATTTTTTCAAGACGCTATATGCGGGCCTTCTAGCAAAAGTACGATAATTCTTCGCTTTCTCTAATCGTACCTTTCCCAACAGATTGTTTTCGCGTAATATTTCTTCTGCAAAACCATACCAACTTAAACTTTTTTCATCGGTAAAGTGATGGATTCCATAATGCTTACTTTCACCCGCAATTAAACCCAACACATATTTAGCCAAATTTCCAGCGTGTGTTGGACAACCAATCTGATCATCTGTCACACTAAGGTCCGCACCTTCTCTTGCCTTTTGTAAAATGGTTTTATAAAAATTTTTTCCAAATTCCGAATAAAGCCAAGAAGTTCTTATAATGAAATAAGCGCTCATTAGATTTTGAATATGTTGTTCTCCTTCTAGTTTAGATGCTCCATACACATTTATCGGATTAGTTGCATCGGTAACTAAATAAGGAGCCCCCTTTTCTCCATCAAAAACATAGTCTGTTGAAATATGTATCAAGACTGTCCCCAGTTCTTTACAAACTGTCGCTAAATTCTTAACACCTTCGGAATTGACTTTAAATGCCTTCTCAGGTTCTTTTTCCGAATTTTCTACATTAGTATAGGCAGCACAATTAATACAGTAATCAAACGCTCTATTTGAAAACTTTTCTTCTACAGCTTTTGTATTTGTAATATCTAAATCCGTTGAATTAAAGAATGTAAAATCTATCTGGGGATAACCAGAAGCTATCTTTTTGATGCTCTGCCCCAACTGCCCACTGGCTCCGGTAACAATTACGGATTTCATTTGAAAAACTCTTTAAGGGTGGGGAGTAGTTTATCTTTCTCGGAAATAATAGGCGGCTCCACAGGGAATTGCCAGTCAATCTTCAAATCCCTATCGTTATAGATTACACCTCGTTCTGAAGCTGAATTGTAAAACGCGTCACACTTATACATAAACGTAGCTTCTTCACTTAAAGTTATGAAACCATGAGCCATACCTTTTGGTATAAAAATGGCGATTCTATTTTTGCTAGATAATTTAAGCTTGAAATGCTGTCCAAAAGTTGGACTACCTTTTCTTAAATCCACCACAACATCCATAACTTCACCATGTACAACTTGGACCAGCTTGGCCTGTGCATAAACTCCAGTCTGTAGATGAAGGCCCCTAAGTACACCTTTTTTCGATACGGAGATGTTATCTTGAACAAAGTTAATTTGCTCTCCCAAAATTTCTTCAAATTTCCTTTGCTGATAAGATTCAAAGAAGAAACCCCTTTCATCTTCAAACAGTCTCGGCTGTATTACAAAACAGCCTTTTAAGCTGGTTTCCGTTATTTTCATACTCCAGTTTTCCGTCTATTATAGCTCTAAAAGATAGTTCCCGTAACCACTTTTTACTAAAGGTTGGGCCAACTTATGTAGTTGTTCCCGTGAAATGTACCCCATGGTATAGGCCACTTCTTCAATTGAACCTATCTTTAACCCCTGGCGCTCTTCAATAACCTCAACAAACTGTGAGGCTTGCATTAGAGAGCTAAATGTACCTGTATCCAACCACGCCGTGCCACGATCTAGAATACTTACGGTTAATTTTTTATTCTTTAGATATACCTTGTTGATATCTGTTATTTCCAGCTCTCCCCTTGGACTGGGCTCAATACTTTTGGCAATTTCTACAACTTGGTTATCGTAAAAATAAATTCCAGGGACGGCATAGTTAGATTTAGGGTTTTCTGGTTTTTCTTCGATAGAAATTGCTTTTCCACCCTTATCAAACTCCACCACTCCATAGCGCTTAGGGTCCTGAACATGATAGCCATAAATGATTCCCCCATCAGGGTCATTGTTCGCTTGAAGCAATTTTGCAAGACCGGAGCCATAAAAAATATTATCTCCTAAAATAAGGGCTACCTTTTCCTTTCCAATAAAATCTTCTCCAATAATAAAGGCTTCGGCTAGTCCGTTTGGATTTTCCTGTACCGCATATTGAAAGCTACAGCCCAATTGACTTCCGTCTCCCAATAATTTTTTAAACAGAGCAATGTCCTGCGGAGTAGTTATAATCAATATTTCTTGAATGCCTGCCGATAAAAGCGTTGCCAACGGGTAATATATCATAGGCTTGTCATAAATAGGCATAAGCTGCTTACTAACCGCCAATGTAAGTGGGTGTAAGCGCGTTCCTGACCCTCCTGCTAAAATTATACCCTTCATACGCTAAACTTTTTGATATTTGTTGATATACCACATAACCGTATCTCGTAATCCAGAATCAAAATCCGATTGGGGTTTCCAACCAAGTTCCGTCTTGATTTTGGTGGCATCAATGGCATACCTGAAGTCATGACCCAAACGATCTTTTACAAAAGCTATTTGATTTATGAAACTTCCGTTCTTTTTGGGGAGAATGTCATCTAAAATACCACATATTTTTTGGGCAATGGAAATATTATTACGCTCATTATTACCCCCAACAACATAGGTTTCTCCTGCACGTCCATTGGTAAAAACGTCATTTATTCCTGAACAATGGTCCTGTACATACAGCCAGTCCCTAACATTCTTTCCATCTCCATAAATAGGGATTTCCTCTCCGGCCAATGCCTTTCGAATAATGGTAGGAATCAATTTTTCATCATGTTGCTTAGGCCCGTAATTATTGGAGCAGTTACTCGTTACCACGTTAAGTCCATACGTATGATAATAACTTCTCACCAAAAAATCAGATGAAGCTTTTGAGGCGCTATACGGACTATTGGGAGCGTATGGCGTATTTTCATCAAAAAAACCAGATTCTCCTAAACTACCATATACCTCATCGGTAGAAATATGGTGAAAACGAGATGTTTCAAAGCCAGTCTTTACTCCATTATCCTCATCTAACCAACTTTTACGCGCCGCTTCTAGTAACGTAAAAGTTCCGTTAACATTAGTCTGTATAAATGCTTCAGGGCCCGCTATAGAATTGTCTACGTGAGATTCCGCCGCAAAATGTATTACATCCGTAATTCGGTTTTCACTGAAAATAGACCTTACCAAACTGGCATCACAAATATCACCCTTTATGAATTTATACCGTTTATTATTTTCAACTTCAACTAGATGATTTAAATTTCCAGCATAGGTGAGCTTATCTAGATTCACCACAAAAATTTCTTGATGCTCATCCAGAAAAAACGGAATGAAATTGCTTCCTATAAAACCTGCACCACCTGTTATAAGAATAGTTCTACTGGACATTGAAATTTTCTACAATTGTAATTCTTTGGCCTTTCTATTTAAGAATAGAATGAAAGAAATAATAAAAAATAGTACTAACAGCACTGTAGGAATCAAGAAAAACGTATTGTTAAAAAGAGGTTTTTTATATACCTGAGTCTTACCCATATTAATTACACTCAATATCTCGGTTTGCTCTGTAAGTTCTGATTTCTTTTCTTCTATTTCCTTTAAAAAACGGTTCTTAAGGGTAAGTAAACTAGAAATATTAAGTGCACTTTCATTCTCCATGTAAACGTTACCTTGCGCCTTTTGAGAATCGTCTCTTAACAATGTTTTTGTGTAATTGTCTATAAGATTATCTATTTGGGCAATAAGCGCGGTATTCTTATTTATTCGTAGTTGAGCGTTTTCCCTAGAAGTACTTTTTACTTTGTCGTAGTATGAATTATCGTTAATATAATCCAACAATTTTTGAGCTATTTGATTCCCTTTTTCAGGATCGATATACGTAAATGTTATACGATGTGCTATAATGCTTTTCTTGGTTAGCTCAGACCGTACAATATCAACAACAAAACTCTCTTCTTTAAAATCTTGAAGCAGCTCTAAATACCTTAACTCCTGTTCAGCCTCTTCCTTAGTCTCTTCTGGATCTTCTATAGGTTCAATCTGAATTCTAAATCCTTTTAAATCTTCTACTAAAAGACCTATTTTTTGAAAGAAGGCCGTGTCTTGACTAGATATGTTGGACTGAATTTCATCAACCACATCGTATACATAATCTGTACTGTCAAAATTGGGTCTTACAATAGCCTCTGTTTTCAACTTTTTATTAATGAAAGAACTTAAAACAAAGCTAATGATTATACCTAGCGCAATGAGACCTATCAATATAAGTGCATTTTTCTTTAGATATAAGAACACGCGTAAAAAAGCGATGCCTATTCGGTTAAACCCATTGGCAATCATTTTAAACAACTGCCCCAAGTCAATCTCATCTGAGGTAGAAGCGCTATTTGGTTTGTCTGACATTAATTTATGAATTAAAAATTTGTTCCAATATTTTTTCAGTAATAAGATACGTAGGTTTGACTCCGGTTGTACCCAAACCTCCGGATGCCAAAGTACTACCAGTTTCCAAAGGGTTATCAGAAGCATAATACGCGTATCTGACCTTTATATCCTCTCGTACACTCTTTCGTATCTTGGAAGCCGACTGTACTGCTTTCTGGTAATGGACACCTTCCATCTCAAGACCAACAACATTCCAGGTAGATTGGTGGAAAAATTTTAGTATATCCTTGTTTTGTAACGATGTTCCCAGTACAGTGACCATAGTCCCCTCAAATACTTTCAGCCCATGTCCTTTAAAGTCCTCTGCACATAACTCGTTCTTAAACGGATAGTTATCTGCAGTGCCTTCAAAAATATGTGCGGACGGAATCATTAGATCACCTTTGCCACCTTCTAAAATACCTGCTTTTCCCATTATAGAAATTGACGCAACATCTAAAAACACAAGTTCTTCACCGGTACCTTTATAAGGTTTCAACAATTCATCTATAGTTTCATAGGCCTGTTCGCCAAATGCATAATCCATCACAAAAATGACCGGCTTTTCTTCATCGGGCATATCTTTTGGCAAATCATAACAACAAGCGTCAGAACTCATTTTAGCCGTATCAAATAATTGTACGTCAATGTTTGTTCCCGAAAGATCATCAATGGAAATCATTCCATTTTTAGCCGCAACCTTTGTTACTTTTGAACGCAATTCCTCATTTAATGAAGAGCTTAACGCCTCGTATATCTTTAATGATTCCTTGCCGGAAAATTCTTTGGTTAATGCATTCTTGGCAAAAAGAGAATTCATAACACTATGCATGTTGGCGCTAATGATATGGATTGGGCGGTTCAAAAGTCCGTTTTTCTTCAACACTTCTTTTATGGTATCTGCCCAACGCTCTCCATGTATATGGTGCCCCAAACGCTCCCGCAACAAAGCACTAAAGGTAATGGCTCTTTTGTCTCCTGTAATCTCTTCTTCAATAGCGAGTTTACCTAACCAATAAACGATTTCTAAAAATCGGTCCGGTTGGTCATCAGTAGAAAATTGCTGATGTACGGCCATTATCTCAATAAAGGAACGTCCTAAAATATTGGCGGTATGAATAACGGCAACCTCCCTTTCGGCAAGGGTTAGCTCTTCTTTTTGGACCGCTTCTTCCAGTTTTACCCAGTCTCGAATAGTTCTATTGGAGTCCTCGATTAAAACCCTTTTACAGATTTTTTCGGACTCAATAAACAAGAACGTTAAATGTGTAAGAATATCATAGATATCGGAACGTCCGCGCGTAATTTCAATATTCATTTGCTCATCGTCTATCCGATAACAGTTTCTACGACGTTTTGGAGGAACGATGGGGTCAAAATGTGATTTTCCATACCCCTCATCCGAGGTTAAATTAATGAAACGGCACTGTTCTATACCTTTTGGCAAACGTTCCAAAACATATATGAGCCCGCTCAGTTCTGCCTTTTCCTCTGCAATAGAGCCATAAATTTCAGGTCTTAGCTGAAGTAATGCATTTTTTAAAGCTTCACCTGATACACCGGTAGGCTTATAAAACCCGCGGTTAAAAAGGTGCCTCATTGTAATATATAAGCGCTCAATAGCATTTGTAGACTCTTGAGCCCGTGTTGTGGTCATATTATTTCCCATAAACAAATTTCAATCAAAATTACGATAATTTTTTCGGTGCGGGAAGAATAGCAATTTAGTTACCTTATTTAAATTATCCCAGATTCGTGCCTCCCGGTTTTATGATAGAATCAATAAAATAAATCAAACGAACCGATAAGTACTCAATACTTTTTAAAAGAGGACAACCCATCTGCAACTTTACGGTCGTTCGCTAAGCGCTGTACCTTGTTTTGGCCACCAAGTTTGCCAATAGATTTCATATAGGCATTAAACCCCCCTTCTTTTATACTCGTGATTTTCAAGGTCTGAAGCACCTTACCAACAATCAAATCAAAATAATAACTATTCTGCTTTTGTAAAGAAGTATCCAGAATTTCTATAAATTTTTTCATATCCGCAGGTTCCTTTTCGAACTCGATCAGCCATTCATGATAAGGCAGTTCATTATCCTTTGGTGTAATCTGTGGCGCCACGGTAAACTCATTTATGCTAGCGCCGGTCTCACGAACAGCCAACTGCATAGCTTCTTCCACTTCTTTGGCAATTACATGTTCCCCAAAGGCAGAGATAAAATGTTTGATGCGTCCCGAAACGATTACTTTATAAGGCTTCAGCGAAATAAACTGAACGGTATCTCCTAAATTGTATGCCCAAAGTCCGGCGTCTGTGGAAATGATCATGACATAGTTTACCCCTATTTCAACGTCTTTGATTGTAACACGTTCAGGGTTCTCTTCAAAAAACTCATCGGCCTTTACAAATTCATAGAATATTCCCGAGTTCAACAACAAAAGCATTCCCTTGTCCTTCTGAGAAACTTGATAGGCAAAGAAGCCTTCACTAGCGGGAAACAGTTCAATACTATCAACTTTCCTACCTATTAAACCTTCAAATTTTGCTCTGTAAGGTTCATAATTGACTCCCCCATAGATAAACAACTGAAAATTTTTGAACAAGTCACCTACCTTTTTTCCCGACTTGCTTTCCAGTTTTTCAAAATACATTTGTACCCAAGAAGGTATGCCGGCTATAACGGTCATGTCTTCGTTCATGGTCTCATCCACTATCGTATTTACCTTGGTTTCCCAATCTTCAATACAATTAGTTTCCCAACTGGGCAGGCGGTTTTTTTGCAAGTAATTAGGAACATAATGAGCAGATATACCTGAAAGACGACCTAGTTTAATTCCGTTTTTCTCGGTCAGCTCAGGGCTTCCCTGTAAAAAAATCATTCTTCCGGTTACAAAATCTGCATTACCGGTTTCATCAATATAATTTAAAATCGCATTTCTAGAGGCGTTTACTTGATGCTTTATAGATGTGTCCGTAATAGGTATGTACTTTGCCCCAGAAGTGGTTCCCGAGGTTTTCGCAAAATATACCGGCTTACCGGGCCAAAGAATATTCGGTTTTCCGGCAACTACTTTTTCCACATAAGGCTTAAGGGCTTCATAATCCCTAATAGGAACATTCTTTACAAAATCTTCATGCGATTCTATTTTTCCGAACCCATGATCCACACCAAATTTGGTATTACTGGCCTTTTCTATTAATTGACGAAATACTTTCTCCTGGGCAGCAATGGGATTGTCCCGCCATTTTGCCGTTTGCTTGGCAATGCGTTTTGCAAATATCTTGGCTCCAAGTGATTTTATGGACATATAAAAATAAATATCAGTTATAAAGAACGGTAAGTATTGTCCTTAAAAGTCAATGTAGTCTAAGGGGTTAACAGCATTACCATTGCTCCAGAGTTCAAAATGAAGATGAGGCCCTGTCGTAAGTTCCCCTGTATTCCCGACCGAGGCAATTACTTCGCCGGCCCTAACCACTTCTCCTTGTTTTTTGTTCAACGAGCCATTGTGTTTATACACACTTATCAACCCGTCTTTATGCTCAAGGATTATAACATAACCTGTATCTGCTGTCCACTCCGCAAAAATAACCGTACCGTTTGCAACGGCTTTTATAGGAGTATCCTTGGGCGCAGTAACATCTACCGCATAATGACGTTTCTCAGGGTCATAATCGTTTGATATTTCACCGCTCAACGGAGGAAAGAGCTCTATTTCCGCAGCAGTTGCGCTACGTTCAAAAAGATTGTATTTGTCTTCTAAAGCAACTTCGGCCCTAAGAAGTGAATCTTCTTTTATAGGTGTCAAATCTATACTGGATGGATCTATCTTGAATTGCTCACGCAGCGAATCCAAATTAATTTCTTGAGAAGCTACGTCTCCCCGGAGCACCATGCGAATACTTTCTAAATACTTATTGGTATTATTTAACGATGCAACTAGTGAATCGGTTTTATAGGTAAGATCCGTTGCCTGTTTTTTAAGCTTGGTGCTAGAATATCCCGGTATATATTCGCGTAATGGCGTAAAAGCAATTAATAGTGTAGTAAGGGCAATTAAGCCTATAATACATAAAGAGCCGGTAACGAAAACGTTTAGACGGCTTAATTTAAACGAGATTTTCTCTTCAAATGTAGATTCATTGAGAATAACCAAACGGTACTTATGCAGTAGTTTGCGTTTAATCTCTTTTCTCTTTTTGACTTTTTTGGCCATAGAGCAAATATAAAGGATGGAATCGGATTCTTATACGGTTGTTCTAAATTAATGATTCTTGCATATACCAGCGCATTGGTAATGCCACATTTAAGAAAACCTGCCAAAATCTGTTAAAATAATCTCCTTACTTCTACATTTAAGCGCAATCAAGTTACTTTTTTAGTATCTTTGAATCTGTTTTAAAAACGAAAATATGACAACTTTACAGATATTTTTAGCGATAGGGCCATGGCAAATAGGGATTGTCGTTTTAGTAGTTCTTTTATTGTTTGGAGGAAAAAAGATTCCAGAACTAATGCGTGGACTTGGTAGTGGCATAAAAGAATTTAAAGATGCTTCTAAAGAAGATGAAACCCTAGAAGAGAAAAAAGAATAGCGTCACCCGTAATTTTTAATATATACTAAACCTTTGATTTGCATCAAGGGTTTTTTGTTATTTAAACTAATACCAATTGGTATTTTTAGTTGGTCGAGGATATTCTACACCTACTTGATTTTAATTTTCTTACACTCATCCTTCTTTTTCTTGCTAACATCATTATACAAGGCTTACACCTTATGAAACGGGCATTTCACAACAAAAAACGTTGTACACAAAACCTTCAACCGAAATTTGCGTTATCAAAAGAATACTATTAAGGTAAAACACCTTTGTGTTCTGCCTTGATAACAATAGAATTCTATTAAAAATACTAGCCAAATTTTAAAATCTCCGGATTTTTTTCAAACATCCCAAATCATGAAAAAACTAATAGCTGCCTTTATTTTTCTATTGTCTTATGGCTCTTACGCCCAAGACTTTGAAAATATTGATTCCGAAGAAATCGTAACTTCCAATGAAACGGAAAACATCAACTTTTCCCCAGTTGGTTCAGAAACCTTTTCAATAACCGAAACTTTTGAGGAAGCCGCCGATCGAAATGAAATTCCGCACCGGACATTCAGTGGTTTAACCGGTGTTGAAAATGGCTATTATATTATTTCAGGCGTTTTTAGCAATGGTAAAACATTGAACAAGACGTTAAAAAAACTTCATAAAAAGGGATTTGATTCTGCCGGATACATTCTTAATCCAGAAAACGAGCTTAATTATGTTTACTTGGCGTATTACCCATTTGGTCTTGAAGCAGTGGATGCTTGCGCTTCAAATCTAGATGATACGTATACTAATGATAAGTGGATATTAGAAATAGAGAATAGTGTTGCCATAGGAGGAGACGAGGTTGATTTAAACGAAGAAGCGGCGTCTATTGAAAACAGCATTGCACCAGTTGAAACCATAGCAGCAACTTCCGATTTTTCAGAACTAGAAAAAACAGAGCCAGTTCAAGAAAGTGAAATTACTGTTCCTGCATTTTCCTCTGACGTAGCAACGGACATTTCTGAAGTAGAAACTCCGGCCTCTACACTTTCCGAAACAACAAGCAAGACCAAACTTCTACAACGTGCAGACCACTATTTTGACAAAATGTGGTATGCCGAAGCTGCAGAACTCTATGAGCAAGCCTTAGAAAAAGGAGACAAGAATCGGTCTAGGGAAGTAATTCAAAAAACAGCGGACGCCTACTATTTTAACACCAATATGGAGAAAGCGTACCAGTGGTATAATGTACTGTACGAAAACTACGGTAAAGAAATGTCATCGGAAAATATTTTCAAATATGCACACTCCTTAAAAGGTACAGGCAAGTATGCGCGATCAAAACGTCTTATGCGTTTGTACAGTAAAAAGATGAAGGATGAACCTACTACAGAATTGTCCGGAAATCTTAAAGCTAACGAAAGTGAGTTGGACAATATCCTCAATACCAAAAAGGATTTTGAAATAAAGAATCTTGCGGTAAATACAGAATATTCAGATTTTTCTCCAATGTTCTTAGATTCTAACCAAGTGGTTTTCTCTTCCGCAAAAGACTCTTCTTTTTTTAATACCAGACGGTATAAATGGAATGATCAACCTTATCTGGATTTATATGTAGCCAAAATAAACGAAGAGTCCAATGACCTAAAAAACGCTCTAAAATTTTCTAAGAAAATAAACACCAAATATCATGAAGCTTCGGTAACCTTTTCTCCGGATAATAGTACCATGTACTTTACACGTAACAACTACGGAAAAAAACTTAAGCGAGATAATAACGGTGTAAACCACCTAAAAATTTACAAGTCTACAAAAGTAGGTACGGAATGGACCGAAGCCGTAGAGGTTTCTTTTAACAGCGATAATTATTCTACAGGACACCCAACTTTAAGCCCTGATGGAAAACAGCTTTACTTTGTTTCAGATATGCCCGGAAGTTTAGGTAAGACAGATATTTTTGTTGTAGATGTCCAAGAAGACGGTAGTTTCTCCGAGCCTAGAAACTTGGGTCCTACTATTAATACGGAGCAACGCGAAATGTTCCCATTCTTTAACGGAACTAAACTATATTTTTCTTCCGACGGGTTTACAGGTCTTGGCGGTCTAGATGTTTATCAAAGTGCTTTTGATGCCGAAGAAGGTTTTGCAGAAGTCAAAAACCTTGGTCAGCCAGTAAACAGTAATAAAGATGATTTCTCTTATATCGTAAACGAAGAGAATCAACAAGGATACTTCGCTTCCAACAGGGAAGGTGGAAAAGGAGACGATGATATTTATTCGTTTAAACGATTAATCATAGAAGAAGTTCCTGAAAACAATAATGCCATTGCCGGATTTGTAACTGAAATGGTAACAGGCGAGGTAATGCCACAGGCCTTAGTACAACTTTTAGATGAGAATGGAATAAAGCTTAAGGAAATGGAAACAGAAGATGACGGGAGCTTTATTTTTGAAGACTTGAACGACACTACAAAATACACTCTTAAAACTACTCAAGACAAGTTTGTTGATAATGAAAGGTTAGTAGAAACTACAGTAAACGATACGGTAAAAGTTGATATCGCCATGAAGCGACTTGAAGAAATGATCGCTGTTGAAGATGGTATTAAGAAGATCAAAACGGAAATGATTTACTTCAACTTTGACAAATCTTACATAAGACCGGATGCGGCCAAGGAACTTGATAAATTGGTTAGTGTAATGAAAGAATTCCCAACTATGGTCATTAAAATTGAATCACATACCGATTCACGCGGTAGCAAAGTATATAACGAATACCTATCTGATAAGAGGGCTAAATCTACAAGAGACTATATCATATCTCAAGGTATTGATGCCAGCCGTATAGAAAGCGCAATTGGTTACGGCGAAAACAGATTGCTTAATGATTGTGACGGATCATCACCATGCTCTGAAGCGGACCACCTGCTAAACAGAAGATCGGAATTTATAATACTAAACATGTAAAAACCATAAATCCTAAACCAAACCGCTGCCTTAAAAGGCAGCGGTTTTTTTGTGCCTAACTATCTACCCTAACCCGTTCCAACGTTAACAATCTTGAATAATACTACCAATACACCTAATATGAGTCTAAGAAATATCAATTTCCATTTAGGTATAAAAACAACTTGAAAGGCAAAAAGCGTCGTATATTCATTAGACAGGCCATTTATCTATGATTTAAAACAAGGCCACAAGCCTCCTTTGTTTATCACCACTTCACTTATTTTATATGGGTAGCCTCTTCCTATGCCCCAACTTTGTACCCAATCTCAAAATTAATGGTATCAGGAAATTATCACTTTTTAAGGAAATTTAAGTAGAGGCTTTTAGAGACTTGACTTTTAGAATGCTCACAAAGTATTTTAAGGCCTTTTCGTGGTTTTGTTTTGCCTTATTGATACTTGTATGTACGCATTTATTAACAGGGTGTCTACGGCCTTAGTATTCGCCTGACCAAATAATACAATTAAGAATTAAAAATGCCCATCTCGGTTGAAATGGGCATTTTTAATATGGATTTTTGCCAAAGAACTCTATTTCTCAGTTCCGGCCGGTTGTAACTCTAACGTTTTTAAAATTGCCTCTAACTCAAAAAGATCGTTTCGCTTTTCGGTTGCAGGGGCAAATACAAAGCCTTCTAAGACCAACTTTCTATTGTTCTGTTTATCGTTCAAAATGTAGGTCAAGAACGGTCCGGCCATAGGGTAGTTTTTTATATCCCAAAGGCCTCTTACTTCCACTCCCTTTAAACCGCCAATTTCTGTGGGGTATATATAAGGCGCAAAAGCAGGTTCTGTACGCATGTGGGTAATTTTTCCAGTAACATCTGGTCCGGGAATGTACTTGGCGCCCATAGAATCGCGCATAGCCACTATATCCTTAACCAGAGTAGAATCGGTACTAAAGCTGCTCTCAGGCATCTCATAAACGATAATATTGGCCGTACCCTTCTGTATTTCACGGTCAATCCACACAAAGTTATCCTCTTGTTTCCCTACTTTATAGATAGACGGTATTTTTAGTGTAATACCAAACTTATCCTGTAATACGGTTTCTTTGTTCAATGACCGCTCAAAACGGTTTTGGGCAGCCTCGATCTCCATGTCCTTAAAAGCCGTAATAATTTCATCTGCCTTTGCATCTATGTTTTCAAGAACCTCCTGCTTGGTAGTTCCTTTAATGACACCCACACGCTGCGGTGTAGCATACATATCCTTTTTAATATGTGCCAGGTTCAAAGAATCTTCGGCCACATAAAGAATAGACCGCGTATTCCTAATGGAACCCGTAAAGAACTTGGGTGCAATTTGGTCTATGGTAAATAAAGGCTCATCCATGGGCATTCCAACAACGGGAGCGGCAAAATGGCTTCTTATACTATCGCCCACACTACCTTTCCATAGTTCGTTATCAATAACCACCACCATAGAGTTTATGGCTCCTACGGAACTAGGAAGGTAATTTTGGTTCTTAGAGTCTTTGCAGGATAAAAGTGCTAGGGAAAAGAGTAAAAATAGTGTTCCAGCTTGTTTCATTTTGGTATAGGTTTACGATGAACATTCGCACAATTTTAATTTTGTGCCCGGTTTTAGATTCTTACCACTAATACCGTTCCATTGTCGTAAATTTTCAACAGAAATTCCTGGATATTTTTTTGAAATGGTCCAAAGTGAGTCTCCACTTCGCACGGTGTGGGTCTTTGTCCCAGGAGGAAAACTTTTTGGAGCAGCAGTTGTTTTTGTAGAAGCCACTGCCGCGCTTGGCATTCTTCTAGGAAAAATGGTAAGTCTTTGTCCTATTCTAAGGTTATTGCTGCGCAACCCGTTCCATTGCTTTATTTGGCTTACACCAACTCCGTAACGTTCTGCAATTTTACCTAGAAAATCTCCACTACGCACTTTATAACGAATTCTGTTCTGCTCTGCCTCCTTTACCATTTGCGGCAACGGGCTTTCTTTACTTTCCATTTCCTTTTTAATGTGGGCATAGATAGCTTCCTCATTATGCACAAAACCGCCCATAGCGTACTTTGGCAATCGTAAAGCATGGTTTTTTCCTTCAACAAATGGAATTACATCTAATTTATAAGATGGATTCAAGACCTTTAATTCATCTTTTCCCACGCCGGTCAATTCAGAAATTTGATCAAACGTAATTATACTTTTTACATGAATGGTATCGGTCTCAAAATAGGCCCTTTCTATTTTCTGACCTTTTAATCCGTGTTCCTCTGCATATTCAAAAAGGTACATCGTAGCAAAAAATGCAGGAACATAACCTGCAGTTTCCCTAGGCAAATAACGACGAAGATTCCAATAGTTCTTTTGCCCACCAGATCTTCTAATGGCTTTGTTTACATTACCCGGACCGGAATTATAGGCCGCCAAGGCCAAATCCCAATCACCATAAATATCATACAGTTTTGAAAGAAATTGACAAGCTGCAGTAGTTGCCTTTATAGGATCGCTACGGTCATCTACATAACTTGAAACATCCAATTTGTACTGCTTACCAGTGCCGTACATGAACTGCCATAGACCCGTAGCACCCACACGCGAACGTGCTCTAGGGTTTAACGCAGACTCCACAATAGAAAGATATTTCATTTCTAGGGGAATGTTATGGTTGTCCAATTCTTGCTCGAACAGCGGAAAATAGAACTGACTTACCGTTAACATGCGCTCCATTAAATCCCTTTTTCTAAAAAGAAACGATTTGATTACGTTCTCCAAAGAAGGGTTGTAAGCGATGTTAAAAGGTGTTTTTTGATTTAGTTTTTCCAAACGGGCCTTAAGTGTATCCGTAGGAAGTGAAGTAGGGTAGGTCTTATCATAATCCAAATTTTCTACCTCACGAAACATCTCATCGGAAAGCGCTGCGTTTGCATAAAGCTCTTTCATCCAAAGACTATCATATTTAGCGGCTTCGGGCAAATCTTGAAGCCGAAAAGACAGGTCTAGACTATCTTTTTTGAGACTAATGGGGCTATCGTTAATAGTTGTACTATCAAGGGCCATTTCTTCCATTTGCTCAATACCTTTCATATCCATAGCCAACGTATCGCCAGCAACTTCATTTATTGGGTTTGGCGACTGGGCAACGGAATCCTGCTCTTGTTCTTGCGCCATAAGTGGCAATGCCAAAACAAGGCTTGATAGAACTATGAAAAAACGTCTTTTGTTTTTTATCATTTAAACTGCATATATAGCGGTGCCAATTGCTTTAGTTAATAAAAGGGTTACAGTGCACTGTAACCCTCCTAAAATCGTACTTTTTTCTGAAAAAATAAAATTTTTATACAATTTAACGTTGTACACCGTTTATCGATAACGCCTTTATTAACCGATTATTGCAGCGATACCTGGTAGGCTTTTGCCCTCAAGGCTTTCCAACATTGCTCCACCACCTGTAGAAACATAACTTACCTTATCATCAAAACCGAACTGTTTAACAGCCGCAACGGAATCACCTCCTCCAACAAGTGAAAAAGCACCACCTCTAGTAGCCTCATCTATATAGTTACCCAAAGCAATGGTTCCTTTTGCAAAGCTTCCCATTTCAAAAACACCTATTGGTCCGTTCCATAGAATAGTCTTTGATTCCAGAATAACCTCTTTAAAGATTTCAAGTGTTTTTGGTCCGGCATCCAAACCTTGCCATCCGTCAGGAATTTTGGTTACGTCTACTATTTGTGTGTTGGCGTCATTAGAAAAATCATCTGCTGCAATAACATCTACAGGAATATGTACCTTAACATTCTTTTCTTTAGCTTGTTTCAAGATTTCCATGGCCAAGTCCATCTTATCATCCTCACAAATAGAATCACCTACTTGACCGCCCTGTGCTTTCACAAAGGTATAGGTCATACCTCCACCAATAATCAAGTGGTCTACCTTGTCTAAAATATTTTCAATAATAGTAATCTTTGAAGATACTTTTGCTCCTCCTAAAATTGCCAAAACCGGTTTCTCTCCAGTTTGCATTACCTTGTCAATAGCTTCAATTTCTTTGGCCAATAAAAATCCAAAACACTTGGTGTCCTTAAAGAACTTTGCCACTATAGTAGTTGATGCATGAGCTCTGTGCGCTGTACCAAAGGCATCGTTAATATAGATATCACCTAACTTTGATAGTTTTTCGGCAAAGCCTTCATCCCCTTTTTCTTCTTCGGCATGGAACCTAAGGTTTTCTAACAACAAGATTTCACCGGGCTGAAGTTCCGCAACCGCTTTTTCGGCAACATCCCCAACACAATCAGACACAAACTTTACGGTTACACCAATAACTTCAGAAACCTTATTGGCAATATGTTGCAAAGATAAATCCGGATTCTTTTGTCCTTTTGGTCTTCCCAAATGGCTCATTAGAACAGCACTACCACCATCTTCAAGTACTTTTATAATAGTTGGTTTGGCCGCTTCTATACGGTTAGCGTCCGTTACGTTAAAGTTCTCGTCCAAAGGAACGTTGAAATCAACGCGAATGAGAGCTTTCTTATTTTCAAAATTAAAGTCGTTTACAGTTTTCATGTTATGCGGTTTTAGAGAGCCGCAAATGTAATAAAAAGGAAGTTAGACTGGTAGTCCAAAACCAATAGACTGTAGATATTAACCATATTTATGATGTTGGTACGGTTAGATCGTATCTATTAAAAAAGTTATCTTTGGCCCCATGTTGTTCAAAGATATTTTAGGGCTATCGCACATTAAGAACCATTTGGCCACCAGTGCCAATGCAGGTAGAATTCCGCATGCACAACTATTTGTTGGTCCGGAAGGTTCAGGAACACTTCCCATGGCTATTGCTTATGCGCAATATATTATTTGTGGTAATAGTGATGGAGAAAATACCGGAACCAACCAAAGTTGCAACCTTAAGTTTGAAGGACTCTCACATCCGGATATGCACTTTGCCTTTCCCGTTTCCAATTCGGATAAAGTAAAAAGCCATGCCGTGAGCAATCACTACATGCAAGAATGGCGTCAGTTTGTTAAAGAACAACCTTACGGCAATTTGTTTGATTGGTACCGTTTGATTGGTATTGAGAAAAAACAAGGTCAGATCGGTGTGGATGAGGCGCAGGACGTGGTCAAAAAACTGGTGTTAAAATCATACGAAGGCGGATATAAAGTGATGCTAATCTGGATGGCCGAAAAAATGAACACGGCCGCCGCCAACAAGCTTTTAAAACTCATTGAAGAACCGCCAAATAAAACCGTCTTTATTCTTATTACCGAAGACGAGGAACAGATCATACAGACTATTCGTTCTAGGTGTCAAGTATTACATTTCCCTCCACTTGCAGAAGAGGTTATGGCCAATGCCCTTGTACAAAAAGGAGCGCTACGCGAGGAAGCATTGAGAATTGCCCACGAGGCCAATGGCAATTTCAACAAGGCCCTGGATTTAATGAACGAAGATTCGGAAGATCTGATCTTTGAAAAATGGTTCGTACAATGGGTACGGAGCGCTTTTAAGGCCAAGGGCAACAAAAGTGCTATTCAGGACTTGATTATGTGGAGTGATGAAGTGGCAAAGACCGGCCGCGAAACCCAAAAGAAATTTCTACATTATTGCATTGCGGTAATGCGCCAGGCCATGCTTATTAATTTTAATATCAAGGACCTTGCTTTTATGCGCATACATGCAGATGGTTTTAGCCTGGATAAGTTTGCCCCTTTCGTTCACGAGAACAATATTCTAACTATTGTTGAGGAGTTGGAGGATGCCATATATCATATTGAAAGAAACGGAAATTCAAAGATTGTTCTTACAGATCTATCCATAAAACTAACACGCTTGTTGCATAGAAAAGCGGCATGATCTGTGTCATAATGGGGTTTTTTTGCTAACTTAATAGCAACCAACCCTAAATCCGCAAGACATGGACACCTTTCTCAACTCGGCAACCGAAATCCTAATTCTAATTTTTTTAATCATTGTTTTCGTTCAGAGTAGCATTGATAAAGTGTTCGATTGGAAAGGAAATCTTAATTGGTTAACGGAGCATTTTACCGATACGCCCTTGGCAAGTTTGGTGCCCTTTCTTTTACTTACATTAGTGTTAGTGGAAATGGCTGCCGGTATTTTATGTGCCGTAGGGCTTTATCAAATTTTGATTGTAGGAGAAAGCACCATTGCACTCTATGGCAGTATCCTTTCCTGCGCCTCCTTGCTCATGCTCATGTTTGGCCAGCGTATGGCCAAAGACTATGAAGGAGCTAAAACCATAGCGGTTTACTTCATGCCTGCCATCTTTCTAGTATATATGTTACAAAAATAAAAAAGGCGTCCACAGATAAGGTCTGTGAACGCCTTTTAATATAAGAACGTTGAGCAGCAATTACTTCTTGTACTTATCGTTCAATAGCTTTACGATTTCGTCAGTTAAATCATTAGCATCCGATCCGTATAATACACTACCGCCATCTCCTCCACCAAGGATGTAAGAATAACCGTTTGCTTTACCATAAGCCTTAACCTCTTTTTTTACTTTGCTAATGATACTATCCATTTCTGTCTGGCCCAATAACTGAAGCTGCTGGTCTTCTTGTTGCAGTTGCTGACCTATCATTTGTCCTTTTTGTTGCATAGCACCATATTCTTCCTGAGCTTTTGCTTGAGACATTTTTTGAGCCTTTGCCTGAAAAGCTTGAGCCTCCATTTGAAATGCTTGTGAAATACTATCTCTTTTTTTGGTAAGTGCGTCTGCCTTTACTTTAAAGCTAGCCTCAACATCTATTTTTTCTTGGTACTCCTCCATCAACTTTACGTTGTCTACAAACCCAATTTTTTCCTGTTGACAAGAAACTGCTACCAACATTAAAAATACCACTACTACATTTTTCATAATTCAGTTTATTTTAATCTGCTTTTTATTTTCGTTATCCTATTTTGAAAACTTTGACTGCCAAAATTATCACAATCTATTTTCCAAGCTGCGCAAAAATAGAAAAGCTTTTCTAATTGTTGTTAACTAATTTCTAAATCTGAACGAAGTGGTAGGGAATCAAAAAAATAATGTTACGGATTCCATGTATTTTAGTAAAATACGTCACATAGAAAATACTTATGCAAAGAATCTAATACAATAAGTGATAGTTATTAAAAACAGCCTCCAGAAAAGGCGCCAATTGATAGATTTTTGAGAAAGAATACACGGATAAGGCATTTGCTCAGAAAAAGCCTTAAAACCGCTAAAAATTGATTTTAGAGCAAAAATGGTCTACTATAACTCCCTTTTTAGAATATATATTACTGAAGAGGGGCGTCCATTAAAAACTGCACGAAAATTTGACCACAAACCAACACAGAACGCTTGTATAAAATTTTGCCTGCCTGTTTTATATTTTTCGGAAAGCATGGAAACATAAAAAGCATCAAACCACATAGGTTTTATTTTTACGAGTTTCATTCCGTGTTTGGAAAACACCTTTTCAATAGCTCCTTTTGAAAAATGCCAAAGGTGTCTTGGCACATCATAAGCTGCCCAAAACTCTTTGTAATGTTCCGCGTCGTAAGATTTATAATTGGGTACCGCTACAATCAAGGTGCCCTCCCCTTCTAAATGATCCAATATAATTTTTATCTGTTCATCTAGATTTGGTAAATGTTCCAAAACGTGCCAAAGCGTAATTACCTGGAATTTTGTTTGGGGGAATGCTTCAATGTTAGAATGCAGCTCCATTTTCTTTTCTCGGGATCGCATCCGGGCATCATGGTTTGGCTCTACCCCTTTAACAGACCATTTCCATTTTTCCGCTTCCAGCAAAAAATCTCCTGTTCCGGCCCCAAAATCCAATAAGGTTTTTTTGCCCTTTGCATATTTATTTATCAAAAGAACTTTCTGGACCAAACTAAACCTTTTGACCAATTGATACATTTTATCAATGGCAGATTTAGAGGAATCCGTATGTGAAATGTATGCATCACTTTCGTAGTATTTTTGAAGATTTTTGGGTTGCGGTTTGGTCACCAACATTTCCAACTCTTCATCCAAAAGTAATTCAAAGTCTTCGCCGGAAATCGAGAAGTCTTTAGTTTTTAAAAATGGTTTCATTATAGTTGTGCGTGGTCAGGTATTCTTTTTTGAGAGTTCGAAGATAATTTAAAACTGGCTCTCTAGAAAACGAATCTTCATGAAGACAATCTTTTTCTTTATCACTATACACCTCAATGGCAATATACCAATTATCCGTTCTTAAAATATCCTCTCCTCCAACATCGTCTAAATCATCTTCACTATCTAATGCGGCATTCAAAGTTGCACTAAAAATAGCAGGTGCTAGATTCAAAATTTTGGTAGGTATGTCAACCTCGTAAAAAGCAAAAAAGTAATATTCGTCATCAATTAAAAAAGGTACATCGTCATATACATTTTCATCGCCCAACTGAAACTTTGTATTTACATAATTGTAAAAATGGTTGGCATCTTTGGGGTCTTCAAAAATAAACATGGTGCGTTTAGAAAGACTTCTTTTAAACTTCTTTCCTTTCTTTAATTTATAGTCACGAATAGCAGGTGCAACTCGGATGGGAACACAAGATTGTATGATTAAGACCAAGCACAAAATTGAAAGAATATGTCTCATTTTCAAAGTCCGTTTAGATTGAAAAAATAGCTCAACAAAAACTGAGCCCAAAAACAATATCATGAGACGCATACCGTTCTATATTGACATAAAAAAGAAAAGGATTTCTTGCAAACCCCTATTCTCGGGACCGAGCAAGAAACCCTTGTTTTTTCAATATCGCTTTACCAGCTAGTGCCTTACGCACTAGTGTAGGCACGGGAACCACGTTATTTTTACAACACAAATGGCGTGGAAACTCTATATGTTCCACGTGGAACCTTGCCTAAATTACCTTCCTAAATACACCAACAACACACTAATATCCGAAGGATTCACGCCACTAACCCTAGCGGCCTGAGCAATGGTTACTGGCTGTATACTGTTCAATTTTTCACGAGCTTCAAAGGATAAAGACTTCAGCTTTGAATAGTCAAAATTAGCTGGGATTTTCACATTCTCAAGCCGCAATAACTTATCCGCATTGTTCTTTTCCTTTTCAATATACCCCGAATATTTAACCTGGATTTCGGTCTGTTCCAACACCTCTCTATCTAAATTATTTTCCTCCACAAAACCAGAAACCATCTCCAATTGAAGCATGTGGTCCATGGTTACTTTTGGGCGGGAAAACACCTTGAACATCTTATCAGATTGCTTCACCAAGGATGAATTTATACTATCCAAAATTGGATTTATCTCTTCCGGCTTTACACTAGTTTCCCTAAAGAAATTGACAAAAGAATCAGATTTTAACTCCTTCTCTTCCATCCTAATCAAGCGCTCTTTTTTAGCCAAACCTATGTCAAAACCTTTCGGTGTAAGTCTTAAATCCGCATTATCCTGACGCAATAAAGTTCTATATTCCGCTCTGGAAGTAAACATTCTATACGGCTCTTCCGTACCCTTCGTAATCAAATCATCTATCAATACACCAATGTATGCTTCGTCTCTTTGAAGTATAAATTCTTCATTTTCCTTAATCTTTAGGTGTGCGTTTATACCTGCCATTAAACCTTGAGATGCAGCTTCTTCATAGCCGGTTGTACCATTAATTTGACCTGCAAAATACAGGTTCTCCACAAGCTTGGTTTCTAGTGTATGCTTCAATTGTGTAGGCGGAAAATAATCATACTCTATAGCGTATCCAGGTCTAAAGAACTTTACATTCTCAAACCCTTTTACGGACCGTAGTGCTTTAAACTGGACATCCTCCGGAAGCGATGTTGAGAATCCATTTACGTAAACTTCTACCGTATCCCAACCTTCTGGTTCTACAAAAATTTGGTGGCTATTCTTATCCGCAAATCGATTAATCTTATCTTCTATAGAAGGACAATAACGTGGACCAACACTCTTTATCCTACCATTGAACATAGGAGAACGGTCAAAGCCTTCCCGCAATACATCATGAACCATTTCGCTGGTGTGCGTCATGAAACAGTCCCGTTGGTTCTGTAAAATTGGCGTCTGCAAATAAGAAAACTTCTCAGGAATTGCATCACCTGGTTGAGGAATCATAACCGAATAATCCAAAGAACGACCATCAACTCTAGGTGGTGTTCCCGTTTTCATACGACCGCTAACAAAGCCAAAATCTAACAATTGCTCGGTAATTCCTGTTGCCGCTTTCTCTCCTGCCCTACCTCCTCCAAACTGCTTTTCTCCAATATGGATAAGTCCATTTAGAAAAGTACCGTTCGTTAGAATTACGGATTTAGAACGAATATCAATTCCTAAAGAACTCTTTACACCAACAGCTTTTCCGTTCTCCACGAGGAGACCGCTAACCATTTCTTGATAAAAATCTACATTCGGTATATTCTCTAAAGCTAAGCGCCATTCCTCAGCAAAACGCATACGGTCATTCTGCGCACGCGGACTCCACATAGCAGGACCTTTTGACTTATTCAACATTTTAAACTGAATGGCAGACTTATCCGTGATTATTCCGCTCATTCCACCAAGCGCATCAATCTCACGCACAATTTGTCCTTTTGCAATACCGCCCATAGCAGGATTACAGGACATTTGCCCTATGGTTTGTAAATTCATGGTTACCAAAAGCGTTTTGGAACCCATATTTCCAGCAGCAGCAGCAGCTTCCGCACCCGCATGACCACCACCTACAACTATAACATCATATTCCTCTGCAAACATCTCTTCTCCTAAATAAATGTGATTATTTGATAATTTTATCCGCCCAAATTGCGCAACAGCAATTTGAAACTTTTATTGTTCCACGTGGAACAATTCAATTTTTTCATTCTCTTTACTACGCATTAAGAGCACTTCCTCCTTGGACTTGTCCTTATATCCAAACAAATGCAAGACGCCATGCGCCATTACCCGTAGCATCTCTTCCTCAAAAGAAACGGATAATTGATCGGCATTATCTTTAACTCTATCTACAGAGATAAAAATATCCCCGGCAATAACCTTTCCTTCTGTATAATCAAACGTTAAAATATCCGTATACGTATCGTGATTTAGATATTTTTCGTTCATTTCCAAAACCTCATCATCAGAGCAAAAAACATAATCCACTTGGCTCAAAATGCCATCTTCAGATGAAATAACAGCTTTCAACCAATCGGCATATTTCTGTTCATTATCCAAAGAAAAATTGGTTTTATAATGAAATTCAATCATCGCTTTTAAAGTATTCTTTAACCCTGTTTTGGAAATTTTCGCGCAAAGGTAAGCTTTGTCGATTTAAAATCTCAATTTCATTACGATAATTCTCTAATAATGAGGGTTTAGTAGTAATAGGATTTTGAAACTGATTGATATTTGTATTACTCTCACGTTCAGGTTTTTTACCCTGCTTTAAAGCGGCATTCTCAAGCTTGAGCATTTCATACTGTATGTTATTCATTCTAGACTTGCTACGCTGTGTAATACCATTTTCCAAAAGGTCATTCTCAAAATCTTCCATTTGTTTGATTAGCTTTTGAGCAAGTTTTTTATCGCCAGCATTCATCATATCCTTAAGCTGCCGTTCCAACTCTCCACGTAATCTTTGCTGCTCTTTATATATCTCATATATTTCCTGCAATTCAGATTCCGAAGGTTGACCGTTACCCTGACCAGATTCTGAGCCCTGCTTACCACCTTCTCCTTGTCCATCTTTACCATCACCCTTTTCACCTTTACCTGACTCGCCTTGACCAGGTTTTTTGCCCTGACCATCCTCACCTTGTTCTTTTCCTTGCTCGGAACCTTTACCTTCCTTTCCTTGGCCATCTCCTTCACTAGGTTTGCCCTCACCAGGTTTCCCCATACCATCCATTTTCTCCTTCAACTCTTGCTGTCCTTTGATAATGTCCGGAAGTTGAAATCCTTCGCCTTCACCCTCACCTTTACCAGACATCATACTTTGCTCCATATTGTCCAAAATATTTGCCAAGAAATCTGCTAAACTGTTAGACGCGTTTAGCACATACTTCTGATAAGATACACCTTGGTATATTTGATTCTCTGCAATGCTTTCCAAGGTTTTATCCACATTGTAATATACCTCGGTAATTTGCTCATTAACAAATTCCGAAAGCTCAGCACGTCGTAAGGAAAGTGCAAAAAGACTATCATCTACATGCTCAAAAAGTTCGCGCAACTCCTGCTGCTTATGAATGGCACTTGAGAACTGTGGACTATCCGCATCCACATCTTCTAAATTATCATACAATACTTCTTGTTTAAACGAGAAAGTAATCAAATTATCCAGTATTTGCCGTAGCATTTCAGCATCCTCGGTAATGGTTGATTCTCCGCCAGCACCAGCGGATGATGAGCTCAATTGCTCACTCATTTCTTTCATTTTCTGAGCTGCCGACTTTTGTTTTTTTGATGCCTTTTCCGAAGATTCTTGCTTATCCTTCGCGTCAGAACCTTCCGATTTCTCCTCTTTAAGCTCTTCTAACGCCTCCTCTTGGTCTTTTTTAACCTCACCCTCCTTTTCCTTGTTGCGGTCCAAATCAAGCGGCTTTTTAAGCTTTTCGTTGTCCTTTTGCAATTCATCCAGCTCCTTTTGAAGCTCGTCAAAAGCTTTATTAAGTTCCTTTTGCTCCTCTTCCTTATTTGACGCATCCAACTTTTCCGAAGCCTTTTCCTGCTCTTCAGCTAGCTTTTGCAAATCCCTCGCAAGTTGGTCAACCTTCTCCGTAACATAGTATCTTTTAGTCAGTTCCAACAACTGCTCAAGGTTACGTTCACTATTCTTTTGCTTCTTTCCTAACTCCTCCAAACGCTTTGAAAGCTCCTCCTTATTGATTTTATCCGCAACTTTATTAAGTTCTTCAAGCAGTTTCTCGTTCTTTTTTGCCTCTAACTCCTGACGTTCTAGCCGTTCTTGAAGCAGTTTATTCAACTTATCATCACTATCCAACTTATTCAAGTTTTCCTTAAGCTCCTTACTGAACTTTTCCATCTGGCTTTCCTGCTCTTGCTGACGTTTCAAAAAATCCTTGACCTGGTTCTGGTCCGTAAAGCTCAATTGATTTTTTTCCTTTTGACCTTCATTGATTTCCTTTAAATCTTCCTTTTGTTCCTTGAACTTCTCCAAAGACCTATCCAGATTATTGATTAAAGATTGCTGGGATTCCAACTCCTTATTTCGCAATTGGTTTTCATCCAACAAAGCCAATGAATACACTTGACTCTTAGTAGATTTACCGTTGTGAATAGCATCATTATCAACCGCTTCAAAGTAGAAGCTATATTTATTATCGGCCTGTATCTCTAGGCCGGAAGGAAAAGTATAATAGAACTGGTCAAAATTGCTCTGAGGTGTACTTAACGGTATAATTTGTTTGTCTTCAGGGTTATCATCCGCATAACAAATCAATTTTATACTACTCAGTTTATAGTCATCCGAAGCTTCTCCGGCATAATAGGCGACGTTAGGATTTAACGAATCAAGAACCTGCTTTACTTTAATCGCTGGAAAAGCATCTCTTATGACCTTAAACTCATAACTTAATTTTTCATAATCGGTTACGTTTTTATTAGAAGTCGAGACTTCATACTCCATATCCCTATAAACACGTTTATTAAGAGAAAACAAACCTTTGCTAGTAGAAAAATTCTGAACGGTATCCTTGGTGATTAAACGTATAACCTCCGTATTCTCCCCATCTATAGACCAAGTTACCTTAGTTCCTTCAGGAAATACCGCATTTCCGGTACTTTTTAATGTTTCCGACGCTCTGCCCGTATAATTGGGATAATCCAATTTCATCTCAAAATCCTGAATAACGGGTGTCCTGAGCACATTTAACGTATACGCCCTTGAACGCACCTCATTTGCCAAAAAGTGAAAATCAACACTAGTTAAAGGAGGCGTAAACGTATAACGGTACCGACCGTTATCTTCCTGTAAAATAGATTGTTTTCCATCAATAACAATAGAAACGGATTCTGGTTTTACCTCACCCTCCGTGCGGACTTCGATGGTAAATTCCTCTGAATCTAGAACCTCTAAATCCGTAGTATTTAAAAGAAATGAGAACGGAGCCGGTGGTTCATAAGCAAGCCTATAATTAACTACACGATCAGCAGAGCCAAAGAAAGGCTTAAGGTTTCCCGAAACCCAAATCACCAAAACAATCACAGCAGGAATTGCCAAATACTTTACATATTTCAAGTTTTCCCTAAAATCAACCGCTTTTGTAAACGGAACAACCCTCATATTCCTGCTACGTTGTTCAATACTCGCTAATAATAATTCCGATTGGTTTTTATCTTCACCAAGGTCTATCAAATTGTATAGCTTATCTCCTACTTCAGGGAAATGTTTCCCGATCAATACAGAGGCCTGCCTATTGTTCATGCCCTGTTTCAACTTAAAAAGATAAAATAAGGGCGTGAGAATGTATTTGAACAACAACCACAGCTCAATACATACGAAACTTAACAAAAGCACTAAACGACCCGTAGAATTGAGCCACAGGAGGTATTCCACACCAAGTACTGCAAAAAAGAACAGCAACCCAAACGCCAAAAAAAGAATAATACCTTTAATGAGCATTTTGGTGTAGTACTTTTTAACGAAGCTATTAAGCTTCCGGAGTATGATCTGGTAACCTTCCATAGAATGTAAAGATAAGGAAAAAACGACCCCAGCACTCAGATGCCGATCCTCAGGAAGATATGAGCGGTTTGGTCAGTATACCTTGGGGAGCTAGGGTGCTTTTTATACCTTTGCCGGATAAATATTTTAGCCATGAGCCAAAGAGTACGCGTACGTTTTGCACCTAGCCCTACAGGGCCATTGCATATTGGTGGTGTTCGCACTGCCCTATTCAACTATCTATTCGCCAAAAAACACGGCGGTGATTTTATTTTAAGGATAGAAGATACTGACCAAAACCGTTATGTAGAAGGCGCTGAACAATATATTATTGATGCACTTAACTGGTGCGGACTTACTTTTGACGAAGGTCCAGGTTTAAAAGGAGATTTTGGCCCATACAGACAAAGCGAGCGCAAGCATTTATACAAGCAATATGCTGAAGAGCTTATAACTAAAGGAAAGGCTTATTACGCTTTTGACACAGCAGAAAAGCTTGATGCTCACCGTAAAGACCATGAAGCAAAAGGAAAAACATTCATTTATAATTGGCATAATCGCCTAAAACTGGACAATTCACTCTCGTTAATGCCCGAAGAAGTTCAAAAGCGCTTGGACGCCGGCGAAGATTATGTAGTCCGGTTTTTAACCCCACCTGATGAAAAATTGCAGCTAAAAGACAGGGTTCGTGGTACTATTGAGATAGATACGAATGTATTGGATGACAAAGTTCTGTATAAAAGTGATGGTATGCCTACCTACCACCTTGCAAATATTGTAGATGACCATTTAATGGAAATTACCCATGTTATACGTGGTGAGGAATGGTTGCCCTCATTGGCCTTGCACCAACAATTGTACGATGCTTTTGAATGGCAAGCTCCTGAATTTGCTCACTTGCCGCTGATTATGAAACCAGTAGGAAAAGGTAAACTCAGCAAACGGGATGGTGAAAAAATGGGCTTTCCTGTATTTCCACTTACTTGGAACGAATCCGTAGGATATAAAGAAGCTGGTTACTTCTCTGATGCCGTAGTTAACTTTTTAGCTTTATTAGGATGGAACCCTGGTACGGAACAAGAAATTTTTAGTCTTGAAGAACTTGTTGATACCTTTAGTTTAGAGCGTGTAAACAAGTCCGGAGCACGTTTTGACCCAGATAAGACCAAATGGTACAATCAGCAGTATTTACAAACTAAGACTAATAAAGAATTGGCAGGACTATATGCCGAAATACTAGAATCGAAATCGGTATCCGTAGGTGATCAATCCGAAGACTATCTGGAAAAGGTCGTTGGTTTAATCAAGGAAAGAGCAGTATTCGTTTCCGATTTTTGGGATTTGTCAGACTATTTCTTCCAGGCCCCTACTACCTATGCTGAAAAGGCTGTTAAAAAACAATGGAAAGATGATACACCGGAAATTTTAAACAGATTGGTATCCGTGCTAGAAGGTATATCTAACTTTTCCTCGGAAGCTGTGGAAACTACTGTAAAATCGTGGATTGGCGAACAGGAATTATCTTTTGGAAAGGTAATGCCCCCATTACGTTTGGTCATTGTTGGAGATATGAAAGGACCACATTTATTTGATATTATGGCTATGATCGGTAAAGAAGATAGTATTCACCGTATTCAAAAAGCGATTTCCAGTTTAGCTTAAAAGCTATTCATTAACATAGTAAAAGGAGCAGTAATTGGGTAACCCCAATCTCTGCTCCTTTTTTTGGTATGTAACAAACACAAGAAAATTACTACATATCTATAAAGTGTTTTGTAAATTCATTCCATTAACTAAAAAATCAAAATCATGGGCAGTTTTATTTGGATACCAATTCTATTCTTTGTTATCGCCACTATTCTATCGGGCGTTTTTATCGTAAAGCAACAAACCGCTGTTCTTATCGAGACATTTGGAAAGTTTACCAGTGTACGACAATCGGGAATTCAGTTCAAAATCCCCTATGTACAGCGTATTGCGGCAAGAATTAGCCTTAAAATTCAGCAATTAGATGTAATTATCGAAACCAAAACCTTAGACGATGTATTCGTAAAGCTAAAAGTATCCGTGCAGTATGTGGTGATTAGGGAAAAAGTGTACGATGCTTTTTATAAACTTGAGTATCCCCATGAGCAGATTACTTCCTATGTATTTGATGTTGTACGTGCAGAAGTTCCAAAAATGAAACTAGATGACGTCTTCGTAAAGAAAGATGATATTGCTATTGCAGTTAAGTCCGAGTTACAAGACGCTATGTTGGATTATGGTTATGATATTATAAAAACTTTGGTAACGGATATTGACCCGGATGCTCAAGTAAAAGAGGCCATGAACCGTATTAATGCTTCAGAAAGAGAAAAAATAGCTGCCCAGTTTGAGGGTGATGCAGCACGTATTCTTATTGTAGAAAAGGCCAAGGCCGAAGCAGAGAGCAAGCGATTACAAGGGCAAGGTATTGCAGACCAAAGAAGGGAAATAGCTCGTGGATTGGAAGAATCCGTTGAAGTGCTGAACAAAGTAGGCATCAATTCACAGGAGGCCTCTGCCCTTATCGTGGTTACACAGCATTATGATACGCTACAGTCTATTGGTGAGGAAACCAATACCAACCTTATTCTCTTACCAAATTCCCCACAGGCAGGTAGTGATATGCTGAACAATATGGTAGCATCCTTTACCGCAAGCAATATGATCGGGGAATCTATGAAGAAGACGCAGAAAGAAAAAAAGAACGAGTAAATACCAAAACATATTTAAACAAAATGAGCCTCCGGAACTGTGTACCGGAGGCTCATTTCATATATTTTATGCTCTAATTAAACTTTTTAAGCAACTTCTTGGCAACCATAGAAAGCGTCAATTTCTGTAAAATACCACTAAAGCCACCCAATAAATGTGTTGGGTACAGACTATTCTTGGTAATCTGAACCTGCATTTTAAGATTCTCTCGCTCTATATCCTGTTGTAGCTTCAAAATCTTTAGGTCTTGGTCTATCTGTTCGAACGATGTATATTTTTTCGGTATCATATCTCTTCAAAATAAAGTTCGGAAAAACGCGCCATTAAAGGCTTGACCAACGAACGGCGGAAAACAAACACTAAAATACCCACCAGGATATAAAAGCCCCCTACGATTAAAAATCCTAAGGCTGTATTTTCAAGTTCCGCTCCTATAAAAAAGCCAGCAGAAACAGACAAAAACAAAAGCGCAAGTACAACTGCAATAGCTATAAACGCTGCCTGAGCAAAGCCTGTAATACCTTTCATAAGCATTTTAAAAGCCTTTAGCTTATAAAACTCCCTACTACTCTCTATATAGGACTTAGCGCTAGCTTCGGCCTCTGAAATGCTTTCTTTTAGTTCGTCAAAAGCCATATGCTATTTTTGTAATTGGGCATTTTTCTTTTTCAATTCGGCCAATTTGTTCTCCAAGCTCATGATAATATCATCGGCTTTATAGCTCATATTGGAAATGGTATTTTCAAGCTTCTGCTCAAAGTCTACTTTTTTCTCCTCGGCCGTTTTGGTTAGCTCTTCTGTAGCTTGGGAAATTCTATGCGTTATATCATCTTTGGTCTTCAACGCATTTTTCTTAATCTTCTTTCTTGTTTTTTCACCTTTATCAGGTGCGTACAATATGCCAGCCCCTACTCCAATAATTGCTCCGGTAAGAACGGCCAACAAAACATTTCCACTATCATTTGACATAATCTCTATTTTTTAAATTAATACTTGACTAAAATTATAATGAGAAGTCATTACTTATTTTAAGTTAAAAACAACTCCTCTGTCTATATCATGCAAGTTAGGCCAAGTCTTTAAGTGACATTACCTCAATAAAATCAAAAATTGACGTTTAAATCAATTTATGAGCCATTTAGCGATTTTAAGAGCGTTTGAGGGATGAAGTCGGCCAGAGTGGATATGTTTATCGGCGGAAAACTAATTTAACAGGAAAAACGACCTAAGAAAGTCGATTTTAATATATCAAATCTATACTACAAATAATTTCGATAAATAAAATTTATACCTAATAATCTGAGAAAAAACAATAAAAAAACTCCTCTATAACGTGATGCTATAAAGGAGCTCTGAATTATAAGAAAATTAAAATCTATTTACTCTGAAGTTTTGCCCAAGTATCTCTTAAGCCAACCGTTTTATTAAAAACTAATTTCTCTGAGGTGGAATCTGGGTCAACGCAGAAATAACCCAAACGTTGAAACTGAACTCGGTCTCCAGGTTTAGCGTCCACTAAACTAGGCTCCAAAAATCCTGTAATCACTTTTAACGAATCTGGATTAATGAATTCCATAAAATCCTTATCCTTATGTGTATCCGGACTTTCGTCCGTAAACAAACGGTCATACAACCGCACTTCTGCCTTTAGCGCATGGTTTAGAGATACCCAGTGCAAGGTTCCCTTTACCTTACGCAAGCTTTCCTCGGTGCCACTACCACTCTTACTCTTAAGATCATAGGTGCACTGAATCTCAGTAATATTCCCATCAGTATCTTTTGTGCAGCTCTCTGCTTTAATGATATAACCTGATTTCAGCCTGACCTCTCCTCCTAATTTTAAACGGAAGAATTTACGATTGGCTGCCTCCTTAAAGTCATCTTTTTCTATATATATTTCCCTAGAAAATGGAATCTGACGTGTACCCGCCGATGCATCCTCGGGATTATTCTCTGTCTCCAACCACTCTACTTGTCCTTCAGGATAATTTGTTATCACCACTTTAACCGGGTCAAGTACTCCCATAACACGTGGGGCGATTTTATTAAGATGTTCTCGAACATGAAACTCAAGAAGAGAAACATCAATAAGGTTATCCCTTTTTGCAATACCAATTGTATCGGCAAAGTTTCGGATAGATTCTGGGGTATAACCGCGTCTTCGCAACCCTGATAAGGTACTCATCCTAGGGTCATCCCACCCAGTTACTACATTCTGCTCAACCAACTGCAACAGCTTACGCTTACTAACAACCGTATGGCTCAAATTACGACGGGCGAACTCACGTTGCTTAGGCCGTAATTTTTTAGGGTCTATCACTTGGTCCAGAAACCAGTCATACAATTCCCTGTGCATAGCAAATTCCAATGTACAGAAGGAATGCGATACTTGTTCTATATAATCACTTTCACCATGGGTCCAGTCGTACATCGGATAAATACACCAATCGGTATTTGTTCTGTGATGCGCTTTATGTAACACTCGGTACATTATTGGATCCCTCATTAACATATTAGAAGAGGACATATCAATCTTAGCCCTAAGTACATGTGTACCCTCTTCAAATTCACCATCTTTCATTTTCTGAAAAATAGCTAGATTCTCTTCTATGCTCCGATCTCTAAACGGACTATTGGTTCCTGGCTGTGTTGGCGTACCTTTTTGTTCCGCCATAGCCTCAGAAGACTGCTCGTCTACATACGCTTTCCCCTGTTTTATCAATTCAACGGCCCAATCATACAATTGCTGGAAATAATCAGAAGCATACCTTTCGGTATCCCATTTAAATCCTAACCATTCCACATCTCGTTTAATAGCATCTACATACTCCTGTTCTTCCTTGGCCGGATTCGTATCATCAAACCTCAAATTTACAGGCGCATTGTACCGTAATCCCAACCCAAAATTCAAGCAAATAGAACTTGCATGGCCAATATGCAAATAGCCGTTTGGCTCCGGTGGAAAACGAAAACGCAAATCTTGCGTTGAATAGCCGTTTTTTAGGTCTTCTTCAACAATATGTTCAATGAAATTCAACGCTTCTACTGCCTCGCTCATAGAGTTCTTTTTTAGAGCCACAAAGGTACATAAAATGCCGTAATCAGGCATCTTTCTATTTCCATTCATACAAATACCTGCGTTTCACAACAATTATATCCCTTGCTACAACATTAAATTCCCCACGCGTGTATTATATGCCATATTTGTTATTGTATTCTCTATGTCAAAACCCAAATCTGACATTGAAACCTGTAGTAAACCCAAAACTACGCCTACTTATGAGACAGAAAAGAATTAACATTCCGCAAACAATTTTGGCCGCATTTCTAATGCTGCTCACCACACAGATTTCTGCACAAATTGCATTGGAAGCCCCGGTTCCCGCAGACAACCCAAATTTATCTGGGACCAACACATGGCCAAGAGCTTGTGCCGATAGTGGTTTTAACGAGTTTTTTGTTACCATAGAATGGGCCGGTGCAGCAAATTCTGATAATCAGTTCATTCTTGAATTATCTAATGCAAGCGGTTCTTTCGCTACTCCGTTAGAACTATCTACTGTAACCGATCAAAATAGCAATACAGAATTTACAACGAGTTTTAGCCTTCCTACGGATACTAGGGGAGCCAACTACAAGATGCGTGTACGAAGTACAAGTCCAGCATCAACAAGTCCAGAATCAGCTGGGTATTCCATGTATTATTTAGGGTTTGATACCAACTTGCACATGAGTCCAAATGGAGATGGAACAACCCCGGGAAGTGTACAGGCTTGTGGTGGCACGCAAATTACGCTTAGCGTAGACAACGTGCCGGCTGGAGAATTAAATACCTATCAGTATTCTTGGTATAGAAGTGGGACATTACTTTCCGAAACCGGACCCACTATCCTAACAGATGGAGCCGGAGAATATTTTGTATTTATAGATTACGGAGATTGTACAGGTTCTGCCAATACAGAATCTAACCATATTATTGTTAACTCCGGTACCAGTACTGGTATTACCATTAATCCACCGGCAACTACATCTGTATGTGCCGGAGATACCGTTGCTCCATTAGAAGCAAATGTTCAAGATGGTAGTTATATATATACATGGTATAAAGATGGTACCGAAGTACAGGCGTCTCAAGCAGGTGGTTTTACCTATACTATAGATACCAATGACCCTTCGTTTACAGGAGACTATACTGTTGAAGTTAGAGGAACAGGCATTTGTACAGAAACTTCTGCCGCTGTTGCTATGAGTAACGCCGGTGCATTTACGGTTACAAGAAATAACAATGCCAATCTTGTAGTGCTTCCATCGCAAACCCAAACCTTGAGTGTTACAACAGATGCCAATGCTCCAACTTATGAATGGTTCAGAAATGGTACGCCAATACCAAGTTCCAATAACGCTTCCTTAACCGTTAGCCAAGCAGGAACTTACCATGCAGCCATTACCCAAACGGGAGGCACATGCTCTTCAACAACCATAAATTCAGAAAACACAGAAGTTGTTGCTCCTACAGCTTTTAGAACCGAAATAGCCTATGCCACATCCTATGAGTCATGTAGCAGTACTAGCATAGCTTTAACAACGGATAAAATTTATGCCGTCCTAGCTGATGGTTCAGAAGTAGATGTAACCGCAGACGTAGCTTCATCATTTACCTACCAATGGCAAAAAGATGGTATTGACATAGCATCTGAAACATCACAATCCATAAGCTTAACGGACAGTAACGAAAACGGAAACTACACTGTAGAAACTGACTTGGGTGGTATGAACGCGACATCAAATACCTTAGCGGTACAACTTGCCAGTGAGGCCTTAACTATTAGTAGTACGAGCACCGTATATTGTAGTTCTTCCGATGTTATTACCCTATCTACTACAACAGACTTATCTTCTGAAACTTTTGATTGGGAACGCAACGGTGAAGCCATAAACTCATCAGATGCGTCATTGTCCATTACTCAAGAAGGAACTTACCGATTGGTAGTTAGAAAAGGCAGCTGTTCACAAATATCTAATGAGATTAACATTACACCATTAGATCCAGACTTAATCACTTTGGATATAGATGGCGATGTGATATTTCCAGAAGGAAGTTCCAAAACGGTAAACGCAAGTGGAGGTACCGCCTACAGATGGTTAGATGCTAACAATATTGAAATAAGCGGCTCTTCATCCGCCACTTTTACCACAGAGGGTAACTACTTGTTAATAGCAAATATTGACAACTGTGAAATAAGCAAACCTATAACAGTAACCTATTTAGATCTATTTAATATACCTAACGTTATAACGCCTAATGGTGATGGGGCCAATGATCAGTGGATCATCCCTAACTCGTACTCAAATAAGTCCGATGTACGTGTCATCATATATAACGCAAAAGGTGTAGAAGTCCTCAATTCAACTAATTACCAAAACAACTGGCCCGAGTCTTCAATGAGTTTCGCCAAGCAAAACATGGTATTCTACTATGTAATTAAAAATGCTAGTGAGACATTGAAACAAGGTACCGTAACTGTTATCAGATAACCAACCTACCATGAAATTTGTAAAATACTTAGCGCTTACTCTAATGGCTGCACTGACGTTTGCAAACGTTCAGGCACAGGAGGATGACCCCGTACTTTTGTATAGTCCGGCCCCACAGAATTTATTGAAATTCAATAGATTTTTAATCAATCCTACCTTCTCTACCGTACAGGAAGACAAGTCTTATATTAACCTTTTACACAGAAACCAATCGGTACAGTTTAAGGATAATGATCAGACTTACTTTTTGAGTTACAGTGGTAGAATAGGTGATAGAAGTGGTTTGGGTCTAAGTCTTTATACCCAGAGTGTAGGGCCTGTTTCCAATATTGGAGTACTGGCCAACTATGCCTACGGTATAAAGTTAAGCGACAAGAGCAATTTTACATTTGGTGGAAACTTGGCCTATTATAGTACGGGCCTTGATCAGAACAATATTGACGTTATAGATACGAACGATTACCGACTTAACGGAACGGAAGACAGTAATGTGCTTTCCTTTCAGCCTGGTTTTAACTTATCCTATGGGAATATAGATTTTGGTGTTTTTGCCGAAAACCTATTTGATTATAATCTAAAAACCAGCGAGTCTTTAACAGCCTTTAGTGATAAGACCTACTCTAGCCACCTTCAATATACTCATCGGTTTAAAAAAGATGATGGCATTATGGAGGGCAGCCGTTTAATGCCGATCGCAAGAGTACGCATCAACGGTCAAAACCGTTTGTCTGCTTCAGAAAGTGAGACCCAAGACCTATCCTATGGTGGTGGTGCAATTCTTGATCTGCCAAAATTAGGATGGTTACAAGCTGGTTATGATAGTTTTTATGGTGCCTCTGCAGGTGCCGGGTTCAACATTAACAAAAGACTCTCCCTAGGGTATACCATGGAAAAAGGTTTTGGTACCGATTTCAACAATTTTGGGGTTACCCATGAAATCTCGTTCGCCTATTCCTTTACACCAAACTTAACGGAAGACCGTGTTATGCTAGAGGATGATTATGAAGATTCTTTAGTTGAAAACGAAGAAGTTGACAAAAATGACCTAGTAGATAACGAGGAAATAGAGGAACTAAAACGAAAGCTTGCGGAGAACGATGCCATTATTCAAGAATTAATGTTCCGTCAAGATTCTTTGGAAAACGATCGCCAAAAAGATTTAGAGCGTCGGTTTAACATGGTAATGAGCATGGTACGTAATGAAACCAACGGCAAAAGACCAGATTTAGAAGACCGTGCCGAGAGACTATTCATGGGAACCAATGATCGTCCGTCAGTGACAAATACTGCTAGCAACCAAGATTCTAACAACGGTATTATACCAAACAGTACATCATCTAAAACTAGTGCAACTACGGCCTTAGCAAACAATACTTCTAAGCAATCAAGGCCCACCGTTGCCAGAGATAAGGTACAACAAACCACATCTAATACATCTACATCTGCAACAACTTCAACAGTTGCGGACAGAGGCAACGTAAAGAGTAGAAAATTCAAAAACCTAGAGGGAGTTAAGGATGGATATTATGTAGTAGCCAACGTTTACAAAGGTGGGCAGTACATGGATAAATTCATTAACAAACTTAATGGTGAAGGGTTTTCTTCGGATTATATAGCAAATCCGGATAACGGCCTAAAATACGTGTATTTGCAACGTTATGATACATGGGACGAAGCTGTAGCCGCCCATAATAGTAGTATGAACGGTACTTATGACGGTGCCCTTTGGATTATGGATGTTGATAACCGTTACACGAACGAAGCCTATGCTTCTAACGTAAACAAATTAAAAGAAAAATCTGCCAAGTACGATACCGACGTTCTACAAACAAATACCGTAGTAAAAGACCAAGTGGTATCTAACGAGTTAACTTCTAAAACTCACAAAATAGATGGTATTGGTTCTGGTTATTACATCATAGCCAATGTATTTGCAAACCCTAAGAATGCAAATCGTTTTGTGAAGCTATTAAATTCTTACGGGCTTAGTGCCAGTTATTTTATAAACCCCGAAAACAACTGGAGGTATGTATACCTAAAAAGACACCAATCTTGGAACAATGCCCTACTATCCTACTATACCAACCTAAATGATGCGTACAATGACAAAATGTGGATTATGCGCGTCAGACCAAATCTACTGGCATAAATGATACCAAAATCCTTAAAAAAAATACTTGCGGGCGCTCTGTTTTTATATGCATTTGCAGGATTTTCCCAAGAATACAACTCCTTTGAAGTTCGTTATCAGAACAACATTAAAGGAGACTTGACCTTTATTTCAAACAGTATTGTTAATAGAGATGGGGGCACATCTGCCACAGAACCTGAAGACCCCTATAACAACCTTAACAACAATGGTAACTATTGGCCATCCAGTAATCGAAACCCTGAAACAGGAGGATACTACAATTCGAACGATTACAAAAATATGCAGTATATAGATGTAGATTCTGATGCTACTACATTTAGTTCTAGTACGGCAACATTTACTTTTCCGAATGCCGACTGTAATCTTATTAGATATGCTGGTCTTTACTGGTCGGCTACCTATCCTAGGGATGATACTGCAGACCCGGTTGGCACACCAAGAGATTATGAAATTGATGAAATCAAATTTAAAGTACCAGGAGGTACCTATGTAGATATTACCGCAGACGAAATACTGTATGACGGTTTAACCAACACACAGTTAAGCGCAAACGCACCTTACGCCTGTTACGCAGATGTAACCGGCTTAATAACTCCCTTGACAAATCCTGAGGGAGATTATACCATTGCCAACATACCAAGTGCACAGGGCTATGGGATTACACCAAGTGGGAGAGGCAGAATGACCGGTGGAGCAGCTGGTGGTTGGACTTTAGTTATTGTTTATGAAAACCCCAACCTTACTGGTAAACTCATTACCACTTTTGATGGTTTCGCACGTGTAACGGGAAGTTCAAGTGTAAATATTAACTATTCTGGATTTAATACTATTCCTGTTGGCCCAGTAACAGCGAACATTGGAGCTGGAGCACTTGAAGGTGATTATGGAATAGTAAGAGATTATCTAAGAATAAGAGCGGCTAGCAACGGTGGGTTTACCACACTAAGCAATGGCACCAATCCATCAAATAACTTTTTTAATAGTAATATTACCCTTAACGGTGTTCATGCGGCCAATAGAAATCCTTTTAGTCGCAATACACTAGGCTATGACAGTGATCTATTCAACCTAAACAATCCTACAAATTCGGTTATCCCCAATAACGAAACGGCCGCCACATTCAGGTTTCAAACCAATGGTGACCAATACTATCCATTTTTCAACTCTTTCAACATTGAAATCATTGAACCGGATATTGTACTTGAGAAAAAAGTAGAAGATATTGCAGGTAACGACATCACCGGACAAGGTGTAAACTTAGGTCAAATTTTAGATTATGTTCTAACCTTTCAAAATACCGGAAATGATGATGCCGTAAATTATACCATTCGTGATATATTACCCATAAATGTTACGTTGGACGAGGCAAACCTAGACATGCCAACGGGAACTACATATACCTATGACCCAGCAACAAGAGAGGTAGATTTTTTCATTCCTAACAGATTTGTTGAAGTAGGAGATACACCTGGACAAATACGTATGCGTGTTCAAGTAGCTCAAAACTGCTTTGATTTTATAGATGCATGTACGGACCTGATTGAGAATTTAGCTTATTCCACCTACGAAGGAGAAATAAACAATAACCGCATTACGGATGACCCTAGTGTATCTGATTTTGATAACTGTGGATTTGTAACTCCAGGTGCTACCAACTTCCTTTTAGACGACCTTTCGGACTGTAATTTTACAAGAACGGTACAACTTTGTGGATTAAATGCCCTATTAGATGCCGGAGATAATTTTGATGATTACGTTTGGGTTAGAGATGAAAACGGAAATGGCCAAATAGATGCCTCGGACCCTGTTCTAAACGATGGAGACCCAGACAATGATCAAAGCACATTAGAAGTAACCCAGGTAGGCACTTACATTGTAGACAAAATTGTTGCCGACCCTTGTAAAGGTTTTAAAGAAATTATTGTTGTTGAACGATATGGTACAACGCAAACCAATCCGTTAGTTGAATATTTCAATGATATAAACAGCGATGCAGACCCTACTAACGATATTCAAGGCGAAATTGTTGAATGTAGTATTGATGGTGATTTATTGCCCAAATTCTTCCTTTGTGGCTCCGCGGATGTTCAGCCTATTCAATTGAATATACTAGATGCTCAAAGTATTTCTTGGGAAAGATTGGATGAAGGTAGTTGTCTTGCAGCTCCTGACGATTGTGCCAACAAAAACCTTACCTGTACATGGAATCAAGTAGAAACAGGAAGCGATTACAATGCGGACACAGCAGGAAAATACCGTTTGGTTATAAATTATACCAATGGGTGTTTTAGCAGATTTTATTTTGATGTTTTCCAGAATAATCTAAACATTCTTTACAATGATAGAGACATTATTTGTTCTACGGATGGTAACATCACTATAACCAATTTAGGAAGCAATTATGGTTACCAGTTAGTAGACGTAGCCAATAATGCTATTGTAGTTCCTTTTAGTGCCAACAACGGTCCTAGCTTTGATATTTCTACCAATGGAGCCTATAGAGTAGACGTTACCCAATTGGACAGTTCAGGAAATCCTATTCCAGATGCCTGTATTTTTAGCACTCCGGACATTGGAATCCTTGATAGGGATTTTCAAGTAGACGTAACTACAACCCCATCTAATTGTAATGCTCAGGGTATTATCAAAATAGATGTACTTAATGTTGAGCCCAATTATAACTATGTTCTAAGAAGAAGCGATGGAACCCTAATTGACGATGAAACCGCTCAGCCGGACAATACGCATTCTTTTGATGTAAACCCAGGGGATTATACCATTGAAGTTTCTACTCAAGACGGGTGTACGTATTCCGAAGATGTAACGGTAACCCGTACACCAGACCCAACAGTTACAGCGGTTACCACAAGAGACATTGGTTGTACAGCCGGTACCATTCAACTTACAGGAAGCGGAGGACTTCCCAATCCTGATTATTCCTATGCTATTTGGAGCAAAAACGGAACGAATTTATATGCCGATGTAGCTTCAATTCCGGGTGATGCGTATGATACCAATCCTATATTTTCTTTCGGATGGAGAGATACCGATGCCGATGATATTGATGAATATTTCCCCGGAGAAGACGGTGATTATGTTTTTGTAATCGTAGATTCTAACAACTGTTTCGCCTTTTCCAATGAAGTAACTATAAACGATAATGGGGCAATGACTTTAGATTCCATTACCGAAACTTCGCCTTCATGTAGTGGAGATTCGGACGGAGCGATAACTATAAATACAACAGGTGGTGTAGCCCCGTACGAGTTCAGTATAGATGGCGGAACTACTACTCAAGGAACACCAAACTTTGTTAACCTTATTGCAGGCACTTATGAAGTATTTGTAACGGATTCTTCAGGTTGTAGTTTTTCTCAAACCATAAACCTAACCGAACCTTTTCCTCTTAGTGCTTCTGCGGGTGTTTCCAGAGATGCAACCTGCGACCCCAACGGCGCAGAAGTAAGAGTAACTAATGTTACGGGAGGTACAGCTCCATATGAATATAGTTTTGATGGTGGTGCAAGCTACAGTGCATCAAGTACGGCTACACTTCCTCCGGGAGATTATACGGTAATTGTTAGAGATGCTTCATGTGAATTTCCTATGAACGTTACCGTAGAGGACGTCCCTGATGAGCCAGAAGTAACCCTTACTCCAGAGGTAAGTTATGATTGTGACGGGTTGGCAACTGTAACGGCAACACCAAACATTACAACGTACAACTATACTTATGCCTTAGATGGTGTTCCAAATTCACCGGACCCTACGAGCAATGTGTTCCTTAATGTAGGACCAGGAACCTATACGGTAAGTACAAACTATAGCTCACAGACGCCGCCAACACCAAGTATATTACTTAGTGAAGATTTTGGAAGTGGAGCAACTATTCCTAGTCCAAATACGAACGGATACACTTATGAAGATCAAACTAATAATGCCCCAGGTGATTCAAATAGTAATGTAAATGATTTTGAATACACAGTAACAAGTGACATTGTTGCTCCCTTTGGCACATGGATAAACCCAATAGATCATACAACTGGTACGCGTACAGGCCAAGGTCGCTATTTGGTAATGAATGTAGGTACGCCAACGCCAACTCAAATCATCTATTCTAAACAGATAAATGATGTAATACCTAATCAAGATTTAAGTGTTACCCTATATGTTATGAACCTTCTGCGGCAAGGTACCGGTGGTCTTGACCCCAACTTAACAATAGAAATAAGAGAAACCGGAACAACAAATGTTGTTCAATCCATACGCACCGGTGAAATTGCAAAAAATACAGGATCTAATGATTGGGTAGAGTTTACGGCTACCCTTAACCCAGGTGCAAATACAACTCTGGATTTTGTAATTAGATCTGAAGTTAACGGAAATGGCGGTAACGATTTTGCACTTGATGATATAGTGATACATCAAGTACCGGAAGTTTGTGAACAAACTGTAGAAACTGCGGTTACCGTTGTTGCTGGCAATGTATTTACCGCAAATATTACTGGCTCTACAGACGCAAGTTGTAACGGACTAAGCGATGGCTCAATAACATTTGAAGTTGAAAACTTTAACGCAGCCGGATTTGAATATTCTATAGACGGTGGTGCTTTTATAGCCTCAACAACTTCACCGGTTACTTCTGCTTCAACCCTTGGTGCTGGTTCTCATACTTTGGTGGTTAGAAAAGCAGATGAAACAACATGTTCAAGAACGCTTACACAGACTATTAGCGCACCAGATGCACTGGAAGCATTTGCTTCAATTACAACCGAATTAAGTTGTACCAATGGTGGAGCTACCATAACAGCTAGTGTTACCGGTGGTACTGCTGCTTACGAATACCAATTGGAAGATAACCTGGGTGCGATAGTTGGGACTAATGACTTTGCTACTAATGGTGCCAACACTGTCTTTTCCGGTTTAGCTGCAGGTGATTATATTGTTCGTGTACGGGATGCCAATTCATGTGAAGATGCCATTGAAGCTGCTTTGACGGTGACCGCGGCAAATCCTATTACTTTTAACGTTACGCCAACGGCTTGTTATCCTGGAGGAAATACAGCTACCATTCAGGTTGATGTTACTGATGGGAATGGAGATTATACCTTCAGCATAAACGGAAACCCTTGGGTAAGCCCAACTCCAGCAAATAGTACAATACACACTTTTAGCGGTCTTTCAAACGGTACGTATACCATTAATGTTCAAGACGGACTAGGATGTACCGGTGTATTACAGAATATTACCATTGACCCTCAATTAACGGTTAGCGCATCAGCACCTACTATTACGGCCTGCGCGACCGATACAGATATAACTATTTCTGCTTCTGGTGGGGACAATAACTATGTGTTCGCTGTTGTAACTAATGGAACTGCAGTAACGAATAGTGATTTCAGCACTGATAATCCAGTTACAGTTTCGGCTGCAGGAGACTATGATGTGTATGTACGTGACAACAGTGGGGGAGCAGATTACTGTTCGGCCATGTACACGATTACCGTAAACCAAGACGCTCCTATCGCAATTACCCCAACACCAACCGCTGTAACATGTTTTGGCGAGTCAAACGGTGCAATTTCAATAGTTGTAGATTCTGGTGGAAACGCGCCGTTCATGTACAGTATTGACAACGGGGTTACCTATGTAACCGAAAATAGTTTCCCTAACCTTAGCGCGGGAACTTATCCAGTACGCGTTAGAGATTCCAATAATTGTGAAACTACGCCTCAGGATGTAGTTGTTACGGAACCATCTCAATTGGTAGCAGAAGCGAGTATTACACAAAATTATACCTGCCTTGTTGATGGTGAAATTACCGTTGGAGACGTTACGCCAACAACAGGTGGGTCTGGAGATTATCAGTATTGCATAAATGGTGGAGCTTGGACAGCTGCTTCTTCAACAGGAGTGCATGCTTTCTCTGGTTTAACCGATGGTACCTACAGCATTAGGGTTAGGGATGCCAATGCTACTTCATGTGAGCTTACTTTGGCCGATGTTATAATTGCTCCATTACCAACAGAACCAACACTTTCTACCTCAATAACCTACAACTGTGATGGAACAGGAAACATAACCGTTCTACCTAACGATGCTTCGTATACGTATAGCATAGATGGAGGAACGGCTCAGCCAACAAATGTTTTTAACGATATAGCTTTAGGAAGCCATACCATTACCGTAAACTATGGTAGCGATTGTACAGTTGATAGAACAGTAATCGTTGAGGACGGACATGCTTTTGAAGCTTCGATTACCGCCTTTGAAAACCTTGATTGTAATGGCGATAATTCAGGAACTATTACCATTGATGCCAATAACTATGGTACAGGTGGATATGAATATAGCTTAAACGGAGCTGCATTTGTTGGTCCGTTTACAGCTGCAGAAGAAATTACAGGCCTTGCCGCACAAGCACATTCTATAGAAGTGCGTGATGTAGACAATGCGGCTGCAAGTTTGCCTGGTTGTACCGTAACATTGACTCAAACATTGACCGAACCAAATGCTGTTGTCGCTTCAGCAAGTATTACTTCAGAATTTACGTGTAATAATTCAGGTGCTACCATTACGGCTAGTGCTACAGGTGGCACTCCAACTTACGAGTATCAATTAGAAGATAATGTAGGTGGAATACTGACAGCTTATCAAACCAACACGGAATTTAACGGTGTGCCTGCAGGTGATTATATCGTAAGGGTAAGGGATACAAATTTATGTACAGATCCTATTGATTCAGCAATTACCGTATTCGCTCCCGTTGTACCAACTTTTGATGCCACACCTACAGCCTGTTATTCAGGTACCAATGATGGTTCCATAGCTGTAAATGTTACTGCTGGTAATGGAGGTTATAGCTTTAGTATTGATGGAGGTCCGTTTGTAGCGGCAACTCCAGTTACAGGAACAACTCACACTTTTGATAATTTAGCCAATGGCACTTATACCATAGATGTTAGAGATGCTTATGGATGTACGGCTGTTCAACAAACCATTACAATAGACCCACAGTTAGTAGTGTCCGTAGAGGTTGTTGATATTAGTGCGTGTAATGACGGTTCCATTACCGTTAATGCCACAGGTGGAAACGGAACCCTGGTTTACGCCATTGTACCGGCAAATACCGATCCTTCTGGTCTCTATTCAACAACTAACTTCTTAACCGTAACTACGGCCATGGCTACTGCCAACCCGGCGGGTTATGACGTATATGTTCTAGATAATAATGGGGCATCTCCATCATGTTCTTTCCTACAAGAAGATATTATCCTGACTCCCGTTGCTACGTTAACCGCAAGCGGAACAGCAACAGACCCAGAGTGTTTTGATGGTCTAGGTTCAATTGATGCTACGGTAGGTGGAGGAACAGGTCCGTTTACATATCAATTAGTGGATTTGACTCCCGCAGATGGTATTGATTACGGAACAACAAATACTAATATATCTACCACAACATTGACTTTCAATGGTATTGGAGTAGGTGATTATGAAATTACGGTTACCGATACAAATAGTTGTACAGTTACTTCATCAACCATTACCATTAACAATGCTACAGAAATAACTGCGGATATAGATCCTATTTTACCAGCGGCATGTAATGACCCTGATCCCAATGAATACGGCTTCCGTTTTGATAATGTAACCGCTCCTTCTGGTGGTACCATAGAATATAGTAATGATGGCGGTACTACATGGCAACTATCAAATGAACTAAGAGGTACTCTTTCAGGTACGGAGGTATTCCCTTCTATCAGAGTTACATTACCTAGTGGCACTATTTGTCAGAGAGACTTTGATAGATACATTATTCCTTATCCTTTGGATAATTTGGACATTAGTATAAGCGCGATAGTTGTAGACTGTTTTGATTTGCAAGTACGTGTTCAAGGAACCGCAGGTGTTGCTCCTTATGAATATGCCTATTCGGAAGACCCAGCCAATTTTGATCCAGCTACCACAACCTGGCAACCAGGTGGAACAGTAAATTCCAGCGGAGCTACGGTTCCAGCAGGCGAAGGTTCTTATACTTGGACCGGACTGACACCGGGTAGAACCTATATTTTCTATGTTAGGGATAATACGGGTTGTGTACGCCAGAGTTTAATCAATGTTAATGATCTAATTAACGAACCTATTGAAATAACTACGGATATTACTCCTACGTGTTTTGGTTCTTCAACGGGTGAAATAGAATATACTTTGAATCCTACCATACCAAGTTCACACATGCGTTGGGAATTCTTTGAAGTAGGCAATCCTATTGCACTTCAGACTAGTGGTGGAGACATTCTTTATAACAACACTATAACCGTTAGCGGTTTGCCTGAAGGGGAGTATTATATTGATATTGTTCAATCTGATGGAACTACAGATGCCTGTAGAGGTGGTAGCGAAAATACCTATTTACAAGAGTTACGTGCTTTAAGTGCAACACCAAACGTTACTAGGGATATTTCGTGTAACCTACCGGGACTAATTTCAATTGATGGAATTACCGGTGGTGGCGGAGCACCATACACTTTTGATGTAACAGGACCAGCTGGTTTTACAGCATTGACCGGTACAACGGACAACCCTGTACAGATTCCTGTGAATTCCCCAGCGGGTAATTATACGGTAACTATAAATGATCAATATGGTTGTTCATTTACCATGGCCCCTGTTGCATTGACTTTATCGCCAAACCCTACTATTGATTCTATCACACAGGATAATTGTAGCGCTCCAATAGACCTTACCGTTGTTGGAAACTCAGCGGCAGGAAATATCCGTTATGCTATTGCACCGGCCGGTGACCCAGCACCAACCACATACCTAGATAATGGTGGTGTATTCAATGATATTGCCGCAGGTTCCTATGATGTTTATATTATTGATGGAAATGGTTGTATGGCCTCACAGACAGCGTTTGTGGTTCATCCAGTACTTTCCGTTCAAGCTAGGCTTACTAAGCTTATAGATTGTACGGCATCACCTGAGGCAACAATTAATATTGAAGCTACATCAGGGTCGGGAAGTTATGAATATTCCATTACCAACGATGCTGGTGCCCCTGCGGTAGCTCAAACAGCGTTCCCAGGAAATCCTTTTGATTATAGAGCGCCTTTAGCGGGTAACTATACCATCATCATTTATGATACTAACACGCCTAACAATGCAGGTTGTAACAGAGAATTCACAATTCGTGTTCCAGACCGGCCAGAGCCGATAATCGATACAGTTACTTCTACGGATGTAACATGTAATGGAGATAGCGATGGAACAATTTCAATATCAGCTGTAGATAACGGTATCGGTCCGTTTACCTTTGAGATTACTTCTTTGGATAGTGGTGCCGTAAGCATTGCTCCAACAAGCTTTACCAATACTTCTGCTACGTTCACAGGTCTTGCACCTACAACTACGGCCGCAGGTTATATCGTTACGGTTAGAAGTAATCCTACTTCCAACAATTGTACAACGGATAGTGCTTCTATACTTATTGCAGAACCAGCTACTATTGCTGTAACTATGGATGCAGTAGTAGAGTTTGGTTGTACTACGGCTAACAATCAAAATGATGCGATCATCTCTGTGGCAAGTGCAACAGGTGGTTCAAACGCATTCGTACGTTATGAATTCATTAAAAATGATAATCCTAATACAGTTCCTGTAGAAGCTGATATTGTAGTTCAAAATGGTTCTAACGATACCTATATTGAAACCGATCTATTAGGTGGAGCTTATACGATTAATGTCTATGACGATAAGGGTTGTGTGGGCACGACCAACGCCACAATTGCTCCTTTTGTTGAAATCAGTAATACTACGGTTACCATTGATACGGATGTAAGCTGTAACCCTGGCAATGATGCCGAAGTTACTATAGGTGTAACCCTAACGCCTCCATCGGGAACTCCAACTCTTGAATATTCAGTTGTTGGAACGGACAATGCGTATAGTGTATTAAATCAAACTAATAATTTATTTACCGGAATAGGGGTAGGAAACTATGAAGTGACCGTTACCAATACGGATACCGGATGTTTTGTACAAACTACTTTTGAAATTGAAGACCCAAATACATTTGAAATCGATGCTACCACTGTTGATGTAGTATGTAATGGAGACGATGGTTCTGTTAGCTTTACCATAAGCGATAGTACCAACCCATATACTGGAGGTTTCACATGGCAAATATATAATTCGCAAGGTACGGCTACCACGGGTGATGATACCATCATTGCAGGTGCTACTGGAACTTCGGCCAATGTAGGTCCCACAACACCATTTAACATTGGCGCGGGCGAGTACCGCGTTGAGGTTACCCAAGATAGTAATCCTTCTTGTGTTGCTTCCGAGTTATTTACCATTGCAGGTCCTAGTGACCCAATTAGCGCAAACAGAATATTTACCGATATCACTTGCGTACCAGGTAACAACGGTACCATTACCATTACCGATGTTACCGGTGGGTGGGGCGGTTATTCGTATCTGATTTTTGATGCGGCAGGTCCTGTTATTGACACTAACGATTCTGCGAACTATACTTCAAACCAGAAAGAAGAAAACCTTACTGCGGCTACCTATGAAGTTTGGGTTATGGATTCTAGAGGATGTGCTGAGCAATTGGCAGATGTTATTCTTGTTGATCCATCACCGATTACTGCAGATTTGAGAATCAATCAGCCTAACTGTACCGACTTAGAAGGTGAAATTGAAGTTATTAACGTAATGAACGGTCAGGGTAGCAACTACAGTTACCAATTACAGCTATTCAACACTGGTACTTCTGCTTTTGAAGATATGAGACCCATACAAACCACAGCTATATTTAGCGGCTTAGGTGCAGGCGAATATCAAGTAGTTGTTAGTGACCAATGGGGCTGTGTAGGTACAACAAGTACAAGCATTGACTTACACGAACCTATTTCACCATTGGCATCCGTAGTTAAAACTATTGATTGTTCTACAACAGATCCCGGTGGACAGATTACCATTTCACAAACAGGTGGTTCTGGAAGCTTCAGATATGATGTACAATATCCACTGTCTGCTCCAGCTACGGTAGATGATACTAACAATACGGGTATTTTTACAAATCTTACACAAGTAGGAGATTATGTATTTACCATTACCGATTTAGACCCGAACCACGGTTGTAGTACAACTATAACACAACGTTTGGAAACAGCGGTAATTCCTGTACTGAACGTAGATTCTTCTACCAACGTAACTTGTAATGGCTTAGATGATGGAACAATTTCCGTAAGTGTTACCGATAATGGAGTAGGACCATATACCTTCCGTATTATCACGGGACCAGGTAGTTCGGCTACTTTCCCAATAGCGGCAACATCATCTACGACAACATCTGCTTTCTTTGATGGACTTGAAGGTTCTATTGCCGGAATAACTTATACTATTGAAGCAAGAGGGGCTAACAACTGTGCTATAACAACAGATGTTACTATTACGGAATTAGATGTTATTACCGTAGATCCTATTAACATTGTTCAGTATGGTTGTACTGTTGGAAACAATGGAAACAACGCTAGTGTGTCATTTACAAATGCATCAGGTGGAACGGGTACTTTCAATAGATATGTATTTATCCGAGATGGAAGTGTAGTTCAAGATGGTTCGAACACAACTTATTTTGAAACTGATGGTCTGGGTGGTATCTATGAAATTAGAGTATATGATAATGCTGGATGTTCTGCTCTATCAGCCACAGACACTGTTTTACCTTTTGTAGAAATTAGTGATGCAACGGTTACAACTACCCAAGAAGCTGCTTGTTCTCCATTGAACAATGGCCAAATAGAAGTTGGTGTAACGGTTAGCCCAGCTACCGCAACTCCTAACTTGGAATATGTTGTAACGGGAATAAACGTTACCTATGCACAGACCATTACTTCTACCAATAATCCTGAAACATTTACAGGTTTGGAAGTTGGAAATTACAGTGTAAGAATTACCAATGTAGATACAGGTTGTGTAATAGAAACTGTTCATAGAATTGAAGACCCGGATGTTATAGAGGTTACAGCCACGAAACTTTCCGACGAACAATGTTTGAACGATGGTGTAGATGATGGAAGTTTTAGTGTAACTATTGATAACTACACGGGGCCTTACAGCTATCAAGTATATGATATAAACGATAATCCTGTAGCCGGATTCAGTGGAACTGGAGATACCAGTACACCTTTGACGATTTCAAATCTTGTTGGAGGAAGTTATTACATACGCATTACGGAAACTACAGCACCTTTGTGTGATGATGATTCTAATGTTATAACCGTATTGGCTCCAAGTGCTCCAATTACCGCTATTGTTAGAGAAGAAGCCAATGTATCATGTAGCAATGATCAAGGTGAAATATTTGTAGATCCAACTGGTGGTGAAGGACCATATACCATCCGTTTGGAAAACACTACTACATCTACGGTATATACCGAAACAAATGTAGAGGCGTTTATTTTCAGAAACTTAGCGGCCGGTGATTATCATGTGACTGTTACAGATGCATTCTCTTGTGTATTATCGGATAACATCACATTGATCAGACCGGATGATATTGTAGCTAATATTACGGCAACTACCTTATCGTGTTTTAATGCAAATACGGCAAGCATATCAACAACCGTAGGTGCAAGAAATATTACACCAACGTACCAATATCAATTGAATGTTTATGATGATATTTCCGGAAGTAACTTATTAACTACTTCTGTTGGTCAGAGTACAGGCGACTTCAATAATTTAGCGGCCGGTTTCTATAGTGTAACGGTAAGTGATGAGGTTGGATGTTCGGAAGAGACCGCTATTCTTGAAATAGTAAATCCTACGGAAGTAGAAGCTTCATTGATTAGGACAAGTCCGTTGACTTGTACCACCGGTGTAGAATTTGAATTAAGTGCCACTGGAGGAAGCGGAACATACGAATTTAGTGAAGACAATGTTACATGGACAGCAATGCCAGGAAACAGCGTTAATTTGCCTTTAAGCGGCATGTTGAGTGCAGGTGTTTACCGCTACTATGTTAGGGATGCCGTAAACCTTTGTACAGCTGTTCAATCTAATTCTATTGAAGAAGACCCTATTGATCCATTAATATTAACAGTAGATGATACTGCTGCAGTAATTAACTGTAATGGTGATAATACCGCTACTATCTATGCTACGGCAGATGGTGGTTTAGGAAACTATCAATATTCTCTTTACACAGATGCTTCATTAAGTGTAGCTTCTCGTATAGCCGGTCCACAAAGCAATGGTACCTTCAGTACTTTGCCAGCCGGAACCTATTACGTAGATGTAATCAGTCAGGATTGTAGATTAACTACTCCTGAACAAGTAGTTATCTCTGAGCCTACAGCTTTGGAATACACAGATGAAATTATCGATGTTTCTTGTAACGGCGAAGAAGATGGAAGTATAACCGTTACCTTGTCCGGTGGTTCAGGGGGCTATCAATATGCTATATCTCCAAACCTTAATCAGTTTGATGATGAAAATACATTTGAAGACCTTGCCCCTGGAGATTACAGGGTAATTGCACAGGATCAAAATGGCTGCTTTATAGAGTTGGAATATACCATTAACGAGCCTGCCATTGTTGAAATATCGGCCATCTCAACACCAGAAATATGTATAGGTGAAGAAAATGGTACAATTGAATTGACCATTACCGGAGGAACTGGAGGTTATAGCACCCGAATGCATACAGAAACCGATTTTGTTCAGGACAGAACAACTTTTACCGGTCTGGCTGAAGGAAACTACATCATATTTGTACGTGATGCCCAAGGTTGTGAAGAAAATATAACCGTTGCCGTAGAACCAGGCGTAAATTTAAATGCTACTGTAGAACCGGTATATGGTTGTAATGGAAATATTCCTAACAACTACATAAATATTACCCTAGAAGACGAAACTATTGCAGATCAGGTTCTTTATGGTGTAGATACCATGGATCCAGCAGAAATGCAGTTGAACCCATTCTTTAGAGACCTTACACCGGGTACGCATTACATAGCTATATCCCATGCCAACGGTTGTATCGTAACATACGATATAGAGATTGAAGATTTCCAACCTTTAACTCTTGTTCTAGAGCAAACCAACATCAACCAGATAACAGCAAACGTTACTGGTGGAAGAGGTGAATACAATATTACTTTTGGTGATAAGGATAATGGTACGGACAATACGTTCTACATTAACCGTACTGATACTTATGTAGTTACCGTAACCGATGAAAACGGTTGTGAAGCTGTAGCAAGCATATATATGGAGTTTATAGATCTTGATATTCCAAACTTCTTTACCCCAAATGGAGATGCGGAAAATCAGACATGGAAACCTAAAAATGATGAAGGCTTCCCAGAGATACTAACCATCATATTTGATCGTTATGGTAGAGAGGTGTACCGAATGGGTGTTGGTGATCCAGGATGGGACGGTCTTTACTTAAGCAAAGAGCTTCCTACCGGAGATTACTGGTACGTTATTAAACTCAACGGAGAGAATGATGACAGGGAATTCGTTGGACACTTTACCCTATATCGCTAAATAAAAATACTTAACCTACAACCTACAGTACCATGCGCAAATTCATATGGACCATGCTGCTCTTATCGGGCATCATAACCGCAAGAGGGCAGGAGCTTAATTCGCCCCAGCTTACTCAATACTTGGCAGATAACCCGTTTGTTCTATCACCGGTTTATGCGGGTATAGGAGACCATGTAAAAATTAGGCTTAACGGTCTTACACAATGGGTAGGAATCAAAGACGCACCACAAACACAGTCTCTGGCAGCAGATATGCGTTTAGGTGAAAAATCCGGTATAGGTCTATTTTTATATAATGATAAAAACGGATATACCAAACAACAGGGTGCCAGGGTATCTTTTGCTCATCACTTAACTCTAGACAGATATGATGATGAATTTTTATCCTTTGGTCTTTCTTACAACTTTAACCAGTTTAGAATAGACATTGATAAATTTGTGGATGCCAATCTTGATCCGGGAGTTATTAACAACCGCCAAACTAGCAATCATAACTTTGATGTTGGGGTACTGTACAGATATGGTAAATTCTACATAAGTGGTAATGCATCCAACCTTTTAGGCAAGGATCCTAGCAGTTTTACCTTTAATGCAGATGAACCTAATGAACTAAGAAACTACTACGTATATACCGGATACAGATACAGAAAAAATAAAAACAGTGATCTAGAAATAGAGCCATCTTTACTCTTTAAAATGTTTGAAAGTGATGGTCGTTCAGAAACCGATTTAAACCTAAAATTTAGATGGTACAATTTTGAAGACTATTTCTATGCCGGTGTTAACTACCGTTTTTTGAACGATCAAATAGGTAGCCCACTTTTTATAGCGCCTTTTGCAGGTCTAAAAAAGAACAATTTCTACTTTGGGTATTCCTATCAAATAATTCTAAATGAATTACTTACTTATAGTACAGGTACCCATGTAGTAACTATTGGTGTAGATTTGTTTCAAGGACTTAGTAATTGTCGTTGTACGTATTAAGTGGCAAAGTTGTTCAAAATACCTGTACGATTATGGAAATTACAGCCTAGCTTTCTATTCTAATCTCGGCCGTTTCAATTAAGTTTGCAAAAATAAATTTGATTTTGGACAAGGTTAAAGTTAATAATATAAGGGTCTATGCCCACCACGGTTGTTTAGAGGAAGAAACTGCCATAGGTAGCGAATATTTGGTGAATGTGTCTGTAGATGCCAATTTAACCAAAGCTTCAATTTCCGATAGATTATCCGATACGGTTGATTATGTTCATATTAACCATATCGTGAAAGAGGAAATGAAAGTGCCTTCTAAACTTTTGGAACATATTGGTAAACGTATTATAGATCGTATTTTTAACGAAATTCAAATTGTTCAAAAAGCAGAAGTTGAGGTTTCAAAAATAAACCCTCCTATAGGTGGTGATGTTGAAAAAGTGACCATAGTTTTAAAGGAAAAGCGAAAAAAATAACGTACCCAATACACTAAATCATCATTCTAAATAACTGCAAATCTTTATACTTAGCTCTTTTTATGTACGATGTAAATAGCCATTGTGAAAAAAAAGTAAAGTAAAAATAACATTTCCATCAAAAAAACTATCTTTGCACCTGCAAATGGCATCGTGGCCGAGTGGCTAGGCAGAGCTCTGCAAAAGCTTGTACAGCAGTTCGAATCTGCTCGATGCCTCAACAAAAAACCTTCGTGTACAACGAAGGTTTTTTTGTTTTAAATACGAAACATCCAGAGCAAGTATATCATTACAATACTCCCTATTATTTAGCTAAAGCTTTTCTATACGTTCAATACCGTTTTCTATATTAAACTGGTCTTTTGGTAAAAAACCTTTGATTATTAGCACTATACCACATATAATCAAAATAATACCAAGTCCTTTTTTAATGAAAAATATTCTGTTTACCGTTAGTTTCTTCTTTAACTGTTTCGCCAGAAGAATCTTAAATATATCCGTTACAAAATAAGCCCCTACCATTGCAGAAAAGAACACTACAATACGGTTAGGGTCATTATCCAAACTAGGTCCTACCACAATGATAATACCCAACCAAAATACCAAAACCCCAATATTTATAAAATTCAGCAGAAAACCTTTTACGAACAGACCTAGATAATCGCTTTTCTTAACTTTTATATTAGTTTCTACCTGTTTGGGAGGTTTTTTAAATATGGTAACAATACCATACACCAGAAGTATTGCACCTCCAAAAACATACAGACCCGGCTGGTTGCTTAAATTTTCAAGAAGTTGAAAACTACTAAAATAAGCAAGAACAAGAAAAACACCATCTGCAAGAATAACCCCAAAATCAAAAATAAGGGCGGCCCTAAATCCTTTAATGGCACTTGTTTCCAAAAGAACAAAGAAAACAGGCCCAATCATAAAGCTTAAAAAAAAGCCTAATGGAACTGCTGCCTGAATGTCTTCCCACATGCGTTATTCTTGGTATTCTTTACTATTAATTTTAAAGCAAAATGTAGTTTTATCCCTTCCTGATAAGAAATTGGAAAGACTACACCACAAAGCTAAGGGATTAAAACTGGAATAAAAACCGATTACATTCGTGTTACCGTACCACCAAACACAGTTTTTTCATCCATTTTTTTAGGATTGCCGTACACCAAAACCTCTCCGCCGGCCTTTACAGTGGCCTTTACATAATCCGATGCGTAAATCTCTGCACGAGATCCGGCATTCACATTTATAGTAGAAAACTTAGTTATGAATTCTTTACCCTCATAAACACCACCGGTATTTATGACAATATCCTGTAAATTAGAGGAGCCACTGGTTGAAATCATTCCACCGGTAACTGTCTTTACCAACATCTGTTCAACTTCGGCATTAATTTCCAGTTCGCCACCTTCTTGGGCCTTAAGCTCAATAACTTCTTGTTTTATAGATTCATCCGAAACTATTCTAGCATCTTCGTTAACGTCTATAACAATAAGTTTTTCGGTATAGTACAAATCAACAAAAGTTCTGTACCCACTAAAAATTTTACCTATTTGCATTCTTATTTTAAGAACACCATCATTATTAACAATAGCTACCTTATCTATATTCTCACCGGATATAACGGCCTTATTCTCATTTGCCTTGATAAGCTTAATGGAAAGACCATCAAAAGCCTTAACCTCTGAGAATTTAGTTAAGTCTTGAGTCATAGTAGCATCTTGGGCAAAAGTGACTTGAAGCCCAAGAATACAAATGACAAGCAAAACGAACTTTTTCATAATGTACCTTTTTAGGTTATTTTGATAGTTCAAAGACAAAATCCGTTCCAAAAGAACCGATTACTACTCATGCTTTCCCAAAAGAGAGAAATCTAAATGACGTTTTACCAAATCTGAGTTTTTTACCATGACTACTACTTCATCACCCAATTGGTAAGTTTTCTTTGTCCTTTCTCCTACAATTGCGTACTCCTTTTCGTCAAAGGTATAATAATCATCCTTTATATCGCTGATTCTCACCATACCTTCGCACTTGTTCTCTATAATTTCAACATAAATACCCCATTCGGTAACTCCACTAATAACACCAACAAACTCTTGGTCTTGGTGGTCTTGCATAAACTTGATCTGCATGTATTTAATGGAATCTCTTTCTGCACTGGAAGCTAAGTACTCCATATCTGAAGAATGTTTACATTTCTGTTCATAAACCTCTTCTTTTACAGATGCACCACCATCTAAATAATGTTGCAATAAACGATGTACCATTACATCCGGGTATCTTCTAATTGGCGAGGTAAAATGCGTATAGTAATCGAACGCTAAACCGTAATGCCCAATATTATCCGTTGTATAAATAGCCTTGCTCATACTACGTATAGCAAGTGTATCTACCAAATTTTGTTCTTTCTTGCCTTTAACATCGCTCAAAAGCTGATTTAGAGACGCGCTAATGGATTTTTTATCCTTAAAGTCTAACTTGTGCCCAAACCTGGAAACAATACCGTTAAGAGCTATTAATTTATCTTCATTAGGATCATCGTGAATACGATATACAAACGTCTTTTTAGGTTTTTGTTTGCCTATGAACTCGGCCACTTTTCTATTGGCCAGCAGCATAAATTCCTCAACTAACTTATTGGCATCCTTAGATTCCTTAAAGAATACTCCAACGGGCTCACTTTCTTCGTTCAGGTTAAAACGTACTTCTACCTTATCAAAAGAAAGAGCACCTTCTTGCATACGTCTGCCCCTCATAATTTTGGCCATCCTATCCATTTCCAAGGTAGCGTTTACTACATCTTCAGGAACGGTATAGGCATCTTCACGAATAGAAATTTCTTTTGGAATACTTCCTTCCTTGGTTTCAATAATATGTTGGGCCTCTTCATAAGCAAAACGCTCATTGGAATTTATAGCCGTTCTACCAAACCACTGGTTCTTGATATTGGCATCCTTATCCATTTCAAAAATTGCGGAGAAGGTATATTTTTCTTCATTGGGCCGTAACGAACAAGCGTTATTGGACAATACTTCTGGAAGCATGGGAACCACACGATCCACAAGATAAACGGAAGTAGCTCTTTCATAAGCCTCATCATCCAAAATGGTATCCGGTACCAAGTAATGAGAAACATCTGCAATGTGAATACCTATTTCATAATTACCATTTTCCAGTACTTCAAAAGAAAGTGCATCATCAAAATCCTTGGCATCCTTAGGATCTATGGTGAAGGTTAAAACCTCTCTCATATCCCTTCTTTTGGCTATTTCTTCTTCTTTTATAGAAGTATCAAGAGTATCTGCAAAACGTTCAACCTCAGTAGGAAATTCATACGGAAGTCCGTATTCTGCTAAAATAGCATGTATTTCTGTGTTATGCTCTCCTGGTTTTCCCAAGACCTCAATAATTGTCCCGGTGGGTGAATCGTCTTTGTCTTCCCAACCATCCAATCTAACAATAACCTTATCGCCATCATTAGCTCCTTTTATACTATCTTTTGGAACAAAGAAATCCGTGTACATTCTAAAATCCGTGGGACGTACAAAAGCAAAGGTCTTTTGTAAATCTACAATACCCACAAACTCCGTTTTCTTACGTTCCAGGATATTGGTAATCTCACCTTCTAATTTCTTGCCCTTTCTCCTTGGAAAGATGTACACCTCTACAGTATCTCCATGAAAGGCCTTTTTAACTTTATTGGCAGGAATAAAAACATCATCCTCCATATCTTCTATGACAATATAAGCATTGCCCCGGCCAGTAAGATCAACGGTACCTGTGTGGTATTTTTTGGAAGAAGCCAAGGCCATATAATTACCTCTCCCTTCTTCTTGTATTCTTTTCTTTTCTCTAAGTTGGCCCAACCTTTTTATTAATTGGTTACGGTCCTGAGTATTGTTAAGGCCAAGTTTGGCCGCTATTTGTTTATAATTGAAACTCTTTTTAGGTTCTTTCTCCAATACGGTAAAGATTCCTTTTGTTATCTCGTTGTTTCTATGATTACGAGCTTTCTTTTTGTTCTTTGACATTAACTATCTTTAATTTATACGGTAAATTACGAATTATAATCCATTACATCCGTTATTGAACATCCTTGATCTCAAAACAAGGTTATCAACAACTATATTATAATCTGTTTTTCTTTTTTAAAATTTAAAATAAAATTGGTGGTTATTATAGAGTGTTAATAAGGCTTATAAAAATTTGAAGAAATAGTTGTTCCATGTTACTTAAAGAAGTTGTTGACAATTTGTACCGATCTAATATAACACAGAATCAGGATGATAACTACATTATCAATATTCGTTGATAAGCGATATCAACATAAATTATTTAATAAGTAAACGTAAATTTAATGTTAATTACCTCCAATAACATTTTGATAGCGTATTACAAAATGGGTAAAAATAATTTTCTCAATTAGAGATTAGTTTTGTAGAGTACTATTCAGGTGAGAAATCAAAATTTAAGATCTACTTTCTTTTGCAAGGTTATTAACAATATAAACACCTTTTAACAATAACAAATTAACAATGAACAAGTGTTTACAGAAAACTAATGTTGTGAACCCTATCCATGTTGTGGTAAAGCACTAGTATTTGTACCTTTGAGAGCTATAAAAGGGTTTTATACACTTATAAAACTGTACAAATTTAAGCTTCTAACAAGATTACGCATAATGAAAATAGCTATTGGAAACGATCACGCGGGTACAGATTATAAATTGGCCATCGTTGGTTTATTGAAATCTATGAATATAGAGGTTAGCAATTACGGAACTGACGGAGCTGATAGTGTTGATTATGCAGATTTTGTACATCCTGTTGCCTCAGATGTTGATAACGGTAATGTTGATTTTGGAATTATTATTTGTGGTAGCGGTAACGGTGCCTCAATGACTGCCAACAAACACCAAAAAGTACGTTGTGCTTTGTGTTGGACAAAAGAAATTGTTCAATTAAGTAGAGAACATAATGACGCTAATATATTAAGTCTACCGGCTAGATTTATTTCATTACCACAGGCATTGGAAATGGTAAAGACCTTTTTGAATACCAATTTTGAGGGAGGTAGACATGAAAGGAGAATAGAAAAAATTCCTTGTAAGTAAGCTTCCAAAGTTTTACTTTTAAAAAGGAAAGTTTCGTTATAGTCACTTTCTTATCCAACCATCTTGCTAAATTACCAGATGTTTATAACTGGAGCAATCTTGTTATGAAGGTTATGAGGTATCCAAATATGTTCAATACAATGTGAATCCATTTTAATATGGGTAGTGTATTATTGATGTAATCAAGTTCCCAAACTATTGTTTTTGCTTAAAAGATGGTTTTAGAACAGTTGCCGCAATAAAAACATCAAGGTTAAGGAGTTTTACAACATTCTTAAGACATAAAAGACATCGTGTATCACAAATTAGGTTTTCAGAACGTTACTATTCAACTTAAATACCAAAATGTAAAAACACGTAAATAATTGTACAAGATTGATAGTATGATGGAAATAAATGTAAAATCATTTGAAGCGCTTACCAAATTGGAACTTTACCATATTCTTAGGTTACGAAGTGAAGTTTTTGTTGTTGAACAGGATTGTGTTTACCAAGATATAGATGATAAAGATCAAAAAGCGTTACATGTTATAGCCACTAAAAACAATGAAATAGTTGCTTATACCCGAATATTTAAACCGGGAGATTATTTTGATGAAGCAAGTATTGGTAGGGTAGTGGTTAAATATTCCGAAAGAAAATACGGTTATGGAAAGGATATTATGAAAGCATCTATTGCGGCGGTAGAGGAACACTTTAATACGCCGGTCATGAAAGTATCCGCTCAATTATATCTAGAACGTTTTTATCATACTTTAGGTTTTGACCAAGTAGGAGATGGCTATCTTGAAGATGGCATACCGCATATAGGTATGGTTAGAAAATAAAAAAGGTCCGTTACATACGGACCTTTTTGTTTCTTATGATTGTAATGTTATATACGAATAGGTTCTTTATTGGATAGGTTAATATCTTCCAACATATTGTCAGTAAACTTGTAATGCCCCTTGGTGGTTATAATTCTGAATCTATTGGAATTCATTCTGCTTAAGGTATCCAAGAAAAGCCACTTGGTTTTTAGCAGTCTGGGTTTAGATGATTTCAGGCTTATTTCAAAGTAATATTTTCTACCGTTTTTAAGCGCTACTATGTCTGGGGTAATTTTGGAATCCGTACCTTTTCTAACATAGGATTTGGGAGTATCGTACCCCTCAATATCCGCTTTAATATCTTCGAAACCTGTGGCTTCAAGATGATTGATCGACTTCTCTAAAAACTCCTGATTTTCTGACTTTTCTGTTCTTACCATAAAGGATAAGATATAAAAAATAACCGCAATTGCAAATTTTTAGTGTTGATTAACAGCATTTTAAGAGCGCGGAGTCTTTCAATTTGTACATTGTATTCAATTTTACAGAACCGACTGACCGGTCTAATTGGATACAATACGGAAATAAAAATCAACTATTTTCATCGTTTAAAAACATGTTGATAACGCTGTAAGTAAATCAAAACCAAAGCTTAAAGCTATAATATAACTTTACAGACTGATCAGTCTAAAAAATCTGTTAAGCCAATCTTTTGGCAACACCGGTTTCTTCTAGAAAATCGAGCTTTAAAATAAGGTTTAATGGTTTTTCGGCCTTGTTTTTTGTGGATGCGTACAGGTATCCTTCGTTCCTATGGTTCAACTCACTAATCTTAATTTTACCATGAAGCTCTTTATCAGGCACAATGTATTTTTTTAAGTTTGATGAGGTAATAGATCGGGCCGTTAAAAGGTCTATTAGTTTTTGTCTATTTACCAAGGTAATTTTACACGAAGTAAACTCATCGGGCGCATCCGCATAAATTGAAGTTATCAATGCGTAGAAATCCGTTTTTTTTGAAGTGTCAAACAACCAACCTTCTTTTAATATACCGTTCTTCTGGTAACTTAGTTCAAAGGCAAAAGTGGGTAAATTTTCATTTAGGTAATCTAGTTGGGCCTTTTCGTCAATAGAATAACTTTTACCACTGGCTTTACGGGTGAAAATTAAATCTATACCCGCCATTTGCTGTTTCATATGGGACACTCGCTCAAAAGAGTATTGCTTTAGATATTGACGGTAATAGCTATCTAATAAAATGTACAGCTTCTGCTCCCTTTCCAAATCTGACTTGAAATTACTTTGAAGCGGCATAGTACGGTTTTTAGGATTACGCAGAAGAACTAAACCTGAATTTTAGTAGCCAAGGCTTCTGCAATCTTTTCTACTACGCCTACCACAAGGGCATTTCCCATAAAAAAGGCGCGTTTGGTATCACTTATACCTTCTAATAACGTATGATTATCCGGAAACATATTTAAACGTTCCAATTCTACAGGTGTCAATCGTCGCAATCCTTTTGATGTCTGCACTACATGTTTAAAACGTGAAGGCGATTTTCCACCTTCACCGGTAATAATGGTCCTTGACGCGTTGTCCAGAGCATCGGGAAAAATCATCCCGCCTTCACTATAATTATAGGTAAAACCGGTTTTGGCCGTTCGTACTTCTTTTTTAGCTCCTTTTAAATATTCCCATTTAGGAAAATCCTCTTCGGGAATAAAAAATTCAGGCGTTACTTCACCATTTTGGAGCACATCCCCTAAAACAGTACGTTTACCATCATAACTGGCTTGCGTTTTTACCGTAAATACTTTTCCGTTTATGAACACTCCCGTATTTTGAAAGGGAGAAAGTTTTTCACCCAAATTAAAATTGTTCGAAATATGGACCAAATCACCCTCAATTTCAAAGGAAATCGGTTTTTGAGTGGTTTGTTGCACAGGAAAAGCAGAAGCTATAGTACCTTCTGAAAGTACCCAATCCGCTGAAACGGACTTTTTAAGTTTTTTGTAAAGCGAAGTTGATTTGTGATACCCTAAGAAAAATATGCGTCTGCGCCGTTGTGGCATTCCATAGTCCGCGGCATTAATAACCCGCCATTCTACGGCATAACCCAGATCATCCAAACTTTTCAACATAATGGCAAAATCACGCCCACGTTGGGCAGAAGGTGATTTTAATAAACGGTCTACATTTTCAAGAAATAAGTATTTAGGCGGATTCTTTTTTTCCGAAAGTATTTTATGAATACTCCACCACAGCACGCCTTTTTTACCAATAAGTCCTTTGGAGTTCTGTAATGTAGTAGCTACGGAGTAATCTTGACAGGGAAATCCGCCTACCAGAAGGTCTGCATCGGGTATGGTTTGCGTTTCAACTTCCGCAATATCTTGGTTACTGTGGTTTTCTTTGCCAAAATTGGCCTCATACACCAAAGAAGCATGTTGCGCTTTGGTTGAAGGTTCCCATTGGTTGCTCCAGACTACCTCATATTGTCCGGTTTTTTCCAGGCCTAGGCGAAATCCGCCTACTCCTGCAAAAAGTTCTATTGCCTTGAGTTTGCTCATTTGCGATAAAATTACATAATTTCACTAAGGCAAAGTAAACATGATAATAGATTTAAAAATGAAGCGATATAGGTTAGGGGTTTTAGTTACCGGTTTTTTTGTGCTTTTTCTGGTTTCGTGCACCAAACAGAGTGAGAGAGAAGCAAAACTATTACAGACCATTACAGATGTAAAAAAACAATACGCTCCGGACAAACGAACGGCGCTTTTTGATGTTCACACCTTTATAGATACTGAAAAGTATATTTTAATGGGCGAAAGTAACATCCCTGAAGCGGTAGAACTTTTGAAAACCACCTTAGATGCTGAAAATATTATCTATGAAAGTAGAATTGAAATTTTACCTTCTAAAAATTTAGAGGGCAAAACTAATGCGGTAATCAATATTTCAGTGGCGAATCTTAGGAGTAATCCCAAACACTCTGCTGAGCTGGCAACGCAGGCCACATTAGGTACACCGGTAAAAGTCTTTAAGAAAGAAGGCGATTGGTTCTATATTCAAACCCCGGATAAATATCTGTCATGGGTAGATGCTGGTGGAATTGTTCTGATGGATGATTCCGAGGCCAAGAACTGGAAAAGCACGAACAAGATTATTTATACGCAAACTGCAGGCTATGCTTATGAAAAGGCAGAAGTAGGTCAGCGGGTATCGGATTTGGTAGCGGGAGATATAATAAAACTAGAAGGCGAAACCGATGATTATTATGAAGTGCAGTACCCAGATGGTAGAAAGGCCTTTGTAAGCAAAGAAGAAGCAGAACCGTATGAAACTTGGTTGGAAAAATTAAACCCTGATCAAGAGAGCCTTGTAGCGACTTCAAAAACCCTTATGGGTGTTCCCTATTTATGGGGAGGAACCTCAACAAAGGGTATGGACTGTAGCGGGTTTACCAAGACCATCTTTTTTCTTAACGGAATGGTTATTCCTAGAGACGCTTCGCAGCAGGTGCATACGGGTAAAGCCATTGATTCTGTTATGAATTTTGATAAGCTGCAAAAAGGCGATTTGCTGTTCTTTGGAAGAAAAGCCACGGACTCAACCACGGAAAAAGTGGTACACGTAGGTATGTGGATCGGGAACAATGAGTTTATACATGCCTCAGAGATGGTACGTATAAGCAGTATGGACAAAAATGCCGATAATTATGACGAGCATAACCATAACCGTTATTTGCGCTCAAAACGCATCTTAAAGGAAAATGATGATGCTTTGATCAGCTTGGTTAAAAACCCTGTTTTTAAGGATTAGGGGATATCTAATTAGGAAAATGATATTATAATCTAAAAATATCGCTGCAATATTTTCGTAACCGAAGCCTTAAAAGAATAACCAAAAAGGTTTAAATGCACTAAGAGATAGTAAAGTTGATAAAGATGTGTTCGTTCTTTTTCATTACCAATTGGTGCAAAATGTTCTTGATAGGCATTGTAGAAAGAAGCACCAAAACCTCCAAAGAGCCGGGTCATAGCCAAATCTACTTCATGATGGCCAAAATACACCGCTGAATCTATTAAATAAGGGGTGCCTTTTTTTGATATAAGATAATTTCCGCTCCATAAATCGCCATGTAATAAAGATGGTTTTGTGTGGGGAAATAGATTTTTACAATTTGTTAAAAGTTGGTTTTCGGAAGGAACTTCGTCATCATTCAGCCTACCTGTATCTTTTGCCAGTTGCAATTGGGGAACAAGTCGTTCTTTCACATAGAACTCCGCCCAATCCAGATGATTGGAATTGGACTGCTCAAGATTGCCAATATAATTGTCCGTGGAGAACCCAAATTCGTCTTGGGTTGTATAGTGGTGTAGGGCTGCCAGTTGATGACCCAAAAGTTCAAAGTCGGTTTTTGAAGGGCGTTTGGCTTCAATATAATCCATCACCAAAAATCCGCCCTTTTCTAAGGGTTCGCAGAGTAAAATATTGGGTACGCTTATCGTTTTGGATTTGGCAATGGCTTGCAAACCTAATTTTTCGGCCTTAAACAACTCATAACCATTGTCTCTTCGGTTGATTTTACAAAAGAAACGTTCCGTTTCGGTTTCCAGCAAGTAGGCTCCGGAAATATCACCCCCAGAAACGGATTGGATACGTTCAATATTCACACAGAGCAAATAGGCAATATGTTCCTTTAGATGTTTATCCACGCTACGAAGTGTATGACATTAACAATGACTTTTTCAATCCAATGCAAAAGCAATAATGGTATTCCCCCTTTTGGTTCCTAATTTTCCACCACCACAAGCTAGAGCAATAAATTGTTTTCCGTTTACTTCATATAGGGCTGGTGTTGCAAAGGCCGGGGCAGGTAGTTTATATTCCCACAGTTTTGTTCCGGTATGTTTGTCGAAAACCCTAAAATAACCATCGCGGGTAGCAGCTATAAACAGGAGTCCGTTTTTCGTAATTACAGGGCCTCCGTAGTTTTCTGTTCCTGTTCCGGTGATGCCTTTTTCCAAGAGTTCCGGGGATTCGCCCAAAACAATAGACCAAATATACTCTCCGGTATTTAAATTAATGGCATGCATTGTTCCCCATGGCGGGTCTATGGCCGGCAGCCCGTTCTTATCCAAAAATTTATGGTAGCCCAAATGTTTGTAGGGTGTTCGATATCCTTTTTCATAATTATTGTTTTCGGCAACGTTATGTTTAATTTCCTGATTGAACAGAAAACGGATGAGTGCATCTTTTTCCTTCTGTTTCAATTGTGGAAAACCCGTCATCATCCCTTTCCCGTTTGCAATGATAGAAGAGATTTCATTTTTAGATTTACGGAGTTCAATATCTACCAATGAAGGGAATCCGCTTGCGGCCAGTCCTTTTCTATCCGCTTGATGACAGCTTACACAATATTTACTATAGGTAGCCTCGCCCAAGGGCAAGGTTTCTAACTTGGTGTCGTTTACGCCCATTTGCATAATCCAGGGCATCTCGTTAGAATTCACATAAATAATCCCTTCTTCAGGGTCGGCCCCTGTACCGCCCCATTCCGCGGCCCCATCGTAACCGGGCAAAAGTAAGATAGGATCTAAACTTGGTGGAGTATAGATACGCTTGTCCAATTTGCTCAAAATGGCTTTAAGGGAATCTGGGTTTTCCGCATACGGACTCACATTATTTTCTGTGATGTCTGTGGATTGCCGTGCAAAAGGCTTCGGTTTTACGGGAATTGGCTGGGTTGGCCAAGTCTCCTCACCGTTCAAATTAGACGACGGTACAGGAACTTCTTCGATATCAAAAAGGGGTTCGCCCGTTTTTCGGTCAAAAACATACACATAACCTTGTTTGGTAACCTGAGCCACCGCAGCAATTTTTTTACCTCCTCGCTCTACCATCAAAAGATTGGGTGGGGCAGGAGGGTCACGGTCCCATAGATCATGATGCGTAAATTGAAAATGCCATAGCCTTTGGCCCGTATTCGCATCCAAAGCCAACAGGCAGTCAGAATAAAGGTTGCTTCCTTTTCGGGCTCCCCCGTAAAAATCAGGTGCAGCGGAACCTATAGGCGCATATATGATTTCCAAATCCTCGTCTACCGCCATACCGGCCCAATTATTGGCCGCACCCACCTCATCACTTAAATAAGCATTTTCTTCCCACGTACAATAGCCTTCCTCCTCAGGATGCGGAATGGTATGGAAAACCCACTCTACGGCCCCTGTAATGACGTTGAACGCCATAAGATTTCCCGGAGCGGCACCAGAACCTTCGGAGAGCCGAAGGGGCATTACAATGAGGTTTTTAAAAATAGTTCCTGGCGTATTGGATATCACGAACTTTTCCCGTGCACTTTCGGGCATTCCTGAGCGCAGGTCTATTTTACCGTTATCGCCAAAAGTGGATATGGGCTTTCCCGTTAGGGCATCCAAAGCAAAAAGATGAGGTCCGCGTGTACAGAGAATCCGCTTGTCGTCACCCTCTTCCCAATACGACACGCCCCTGCTGGTAGAATGCCAAACTTGTATGGAATCGCCAAACTGCCAAATTTCCTTACCCGTTTTGGCATTTAAAGCTACCACTCTGAGCGCTGCGGTAACCCCGTACAGTATACTATCCACCACCAAGGGGTTCATCTGTATCTGGCCCCAATCTGCCGCTTCATACGTCCAGGCCACTTTTAGGTCTTTTACGTTTTCTTTGGTAAACTCGGAAAGGGTGGAGTAGTGACTACGGCCCGGGTCTCCCAAATAGGAAGACCATGTGGTATAGGCCTTATTTGCTGGTTCTTGTTTTGTATCTGATTGACAACTAAAAAACAGAATACCCAGAGCAGTGCACAACAGGGGTAAAATTATTTTTTTTGAAAACATATAGGAGAAAGTATAGCTTTCCTAAATGTAGGCAAAAACTGAAAACTAGGGTGCAATGAAATTTCTACCAATCAAATTCTACTGTTTCATTGGGTTTTAGAGTAACCTCTTTCTGTTTACTTCCGTGTTTTAAAACGGTAGCTCCTCCGGTAGCGGAATGTATTTTTACTTTAGTTGGTACTTTGTTGCTCCAAGTAATGGCAATTTCAAAATTTCCACGAGCTTTTAGACCTTCAACGAAGCCATTGGCCCACACATCTGGCAAAGCAGGTAAAAGCTGAATCTCTTGCATAGAGGACTGTACCAACATTTCTACTACTGCAGCGGCTCCGCCAAAATTCCCGTCAATTTGGAAAGGTGGGTGTGCATCAAACAGGTTGGGATACGTTCCACCTCCTTTTTCATAGGAAGCACGTACACCATCTGGAGCAACATAACGCAACAGTTCACGATATTGTTTGTACGCTCGGTTTCCATCTAATAAGCGAGCCCAAAGATTAATACGCCATCCTTTTGACCATCCTGTAGTTTCATCTCCCTTAATGTTTAAAGTGGTCCTTGTGGCATCTGCCAATTCCGGTGTTTTTTCCGGACTGATATGATGCCCAGGGTACAAGCCGTACAAATGCGATTGGTGACGGTGTTTGGGATCTACATCTTCCCAATCATGATACCATTCTTGTAAATTCCCTTTTTTTCCTACTTGGTACGGATATAGTTTGGCCAGTGCCTTTTTTAGTCGAGTTCTGAACTCCACATCTGTTTTTAGGGTTTCTGATGCTGCTATGGTCTGCTGAAAACATTCCCTGATCATGGCAAGGTCGGATGTTGAACCGTACGAGGTTGAACCTTCATATCCGTCTGAAGTAATAAATTTGTTTTCCGGTGATGTTCCAGGGGAAGTCACCAAATTTCCTTTTTCATCTTCTACGAGCCATTCCAAACAAAACTCTGCCGCTCCTTTCAGTAGGGGGTAGGCTTTATCCTGTAGAAAATCCAAATCCTGAGAAAACATATAGTGTTCCCATAAATGAGAGCTTAACCAAGTTCCTCCCATATTCCAGTTGGCCCAATTGACTCCACCTTCACCAAAGTCGCCCACAGGGTTGCTCATCGCCCAAATGTCCGAATTATGGCATGCGGCCCATCCACCGGCACCGTAAAAGGTCTTTGCAGTTGTTTTTCCCGTTTGTGCTATATTTTCTATAAAGCCCAACATGGGTTGGTGCATTTCGGAAAGGTTGGCATTCTCTGCTAACCAATAGTTTTCCTCTGCATTAATGTTTAAAGTATAATTACTGCTCCATGGCGGTCTTATGTAGGGGTTCCAAATTCCTTGTAAATTGGCAGGTACATTTGGGGTTCTAGAACTGGAAATCAGCAAATAGCGCCCATATTGAAAATAGAGTATTTCCAGATTTTTATCTTCTTTGCCTTTGGCATAGCGTTTTAAACGCTCATCTGTGGGCAGGTCTTCGGCGGTAGTTTCTCCAAGGTCTAGATGCACTCGGCTAAAATATTTCTGATGGTCCGTCAGATGGGCATCCAATATGGATTCAAAAGATTTTGAGCTTGCTTTTGAAAGTTGTGAGACCGCAATGGCTTTATGGTCTGCCCCTTCAGTAGCTGGGTTTTTATCAAATCCATTGAAACTCGTGGCCATTGAAATATAGATAACCGCTTCCGTAGCATTTTTCAGGGAGACGGATTTGTCTGTGCTGACTAATTCTCCATCCGTATGCTTTATTTTGAAAAGTGATGTAAAACGTGTTCCCCTATTCGGGTCAAACTGTACCGGATTCGGAATTTTACCACGGTAACTGGGTTCTACATGATAAGGGGCGTAACCGCTTACTTCTAGAGTAGATTCGTTACTCATAACCTCATATTTAAGCAAACTGTTAAATGCAACATTAAAATTAAGCGCTCCTTTTTTACTGCTCTTTAGCCTAATGACCATGGCCTGTTCATCATGGGAAATAAGATACTCACGGGTAAATGTGGTGCCATCTACCTCATAGGTTACGGTAGAAAGCGCTTTTTCTAATTCAAGCTTACGCAGATAGGATATGGATTTGTTTTTATGCTCGAAATTAAGGTAAAGTGTACCCAAAGGCATATACGATTGGGAAAAGCTTCCCTGTAGTTTGGTTTGTAAAGAATCTGCTAGTTTATAATTTTCCTTTTTTAGCGCTTCGCGGATTTCCGCAACATTTCTATACGCTTCTGGACTCATATTAGGGTCTACGGGTTCACCGCTCCAAAGGGTGGCATCGTTCAGATAAATAGAATCCGTAGCAACACCGCCAAAGATTGATGCTCCAGCTTTTCCATTACCTAGAACCAAGGTTTCCTCAAAATGTTCGGCTGGCCGATCAAACCAAAGTGTATTTGCAGATTGTGACGAAACAAAGTTTACTGTAACCAGCGAAAATAATATAGATAGTACGGTGGCCGTTTTCAGCCAACTAATGAACGGTGTTAACATGAAAATGAAGGTATGTAGAATTAAACGGTAGCAAGATAGCTGCAATTCATAAACCACAATGGTATTATTTTTTCTAAATTAGGGCAAATTTCAACCCTAACGGCCCTATTTTTTGCATTGATCAAAAAAATCCGCAACGGCAGAAATTCTAACCCTATCCAACCAACATATGTCTCAACTAGCCGAAAATGTATCAAAACGTCTTTTTTCCTTAGACGTTTTTAGAGGTCTTACCATGTTTTTATTGATTGCCGAAGCAGCAGGTTTTCACCATAATTTTTCTGAACTGGCCGAGGGTACAGCTTTTTCGGGATTGGCGCACCAATTGCATCATCACCCATGGAACGGACTCTGGTTTTGGGATCTAATTCAACCTTTTTTCATGTTTATTGTAGGGGTGGCCATGCCTTTTTCTTTAAGAAAACGACTAGCCTCAGGAGATAAAAAAGGGGTTACCAAACACATCGTACGCAGATGTTTTTTGTTGTTCACTTTTGGTGTTTTACTGCATTGTGTTTACAGTCACGCTCTGGTCTGGGAACTATGGAATGTACTGGTACAATTGGCCTTTACTATTTTAATTGCATACGCGATAATGCAGCTTCCAAATAAAATACAGATTGGTATATCATTAGGGTTGTTGGTGTTGACCGAGATTTTGTATCGTGCATATAACCCGGCCGCACCATATGCACAGGGACACGAAAGTTTTGGTTCGTATATAGACATGTTGGTTATGGGGCAAGTAAATGATGGGTATTGGGTGTTCGTAAATTTTATACCTACTGCTGCACATACCATTTGGGGTGTTGTTTGCGGAAAAATGCTGTTGTCACATATACCTTCAGCAGAAAAAATAAAACCCTTTTTAATTTGGGGAACCGTTTTGGTCATTGTAGGATTTGCGATGGATTTTGCCGGTATTACGCCAATAGTTAAGCGTATTGCTACGAGTTCCTTTACCTTGGCATCTGGAGGTATCGCTATTTTAACGCTAACCCTTTTTTACTGGCTTATTGATATAAAGGGATATCAAAAAAATTGGTTGAAAATTTTCTCGGTGGTAGGTACGAACTCTATTTTTATCTATCTCTTTGCTGAAACCGTGGGTGTACAGTGGTTTAGGGGATTTGGTCAAATATGGACGGAAGGTTTGCTAGCTCCTATTGGCATTTCGGAAAATGTCATAATGGTTATTAATGCGCTGTTTGTACTGTATATTTTTTGGTACATTACCTACTTTTTGGACAAGCATAAGATTTACTTTAAAGTATAAACTCTTATCTCAAATATAAATTTACTCAATACGCATACTATGAACTGCACTAAAATTGCCCTTTTTGTTTCCTCAATAGCCCTAATGGCGTGTAACGCAACTAAAATAACGGTTGCAGATGCGGGTTGGGAAGATATGTTCAATGGTAAGAATTTGGACGGATGGACCACAAAAATCCATCATTATGAAACTGGAGATAATTTTGGCGATACCTTTCGTGCCGAAGACGGTATGATCAAAGTTCGTTATGACCAATATGAGGGCGATTTTAACGACAGGTTCGGTCATTTATATTTTGATAAGCCCTACTCTAGTTTTCACCTGAGCATGGAATATAGATTTGTGGGGGATTTACACCCTGGAGCACCCGTTTTTACCGAAATGAACAGTGGGGTTATGTACCACTCCCAAGATCCGAGGACCATGTTGAAAGAACAGAATTGGCCAATTTCCGTAGAAATGCAATTTTTAGGAGGTATAAAAGAGGGCGAAGCTAGGCCAACTGGAAATATGTGTTCTCCGGGAACGGAGATTGAGTATGAGGGTAAAATATATCCTAGCCATTGTTTAAGGTCGTCTTCGGACACCTATTATGGAGACCAATGGGTAAAAGCGGAATTGATAGTGAGAGGCGATTCCTTGGTTACACAAATCATAAACGGAAAAGTTGTTCTAGAATACACCAAGCCCCAAGTTGGTGGGGGTACCGTTGTAGGTTATGACCCAAAGATGAAACAGGACGGAAAACTATTAAAAGAAGGTATGATTGCCTTGCAGAGCGAAGGACAGCCCATAGATTTCAGAAACATAAAAATCAAGAATTTAAAGCCTTGATTTAAAAGTTATTTCTCGTAGAGTTCTAGAGGAAGATTATCCGGGTCTGCAAAGAAGGTAAATTTGCGGCCCGTAAATTCATCCGTTCTTATGGGTTCTACGTTTACACCTTTTTCCATGAGTTTTTGCCTTTCTATACTAACATTGTCTACTTCAAAAGCCAAATGACGTAAACCTAATGCTTCCGGCCTAGAAGGACGTTTGGGTGGGTTGGGAAATGAGAATAGTTCAATTATATAATTTCCGTTAAGGGCAAGGTCCAGTTTGTAGGATTGCCGTTCTTCCCTATACACTTCGTTTAGAATTTCTAGACCTAACACTTCAACATAAAAATGTTTGGACTTTTGGTAGTCGGAACAAATAATGGCAATGTGGTGTACTTTATTGAAAGCCATGGTTATGGTAAAAAGCGCTTATTTAAGAATGCTCCAGTATTTGTTTTCGTTACCTAAAAGCTCGGTAGCCGCTAAAATGGCGTCATCATTTTTTAAATAGTAATCATATAGTCCTTCACGGTATGCGTAGCGTTTAACTATTTCGTCTTGAAGCTTGCTTTCAATCTCGCGCTGATAATCGTCCAAAGCAACAATTTTACTTTTTTCGATGTCCAGCAATAACGTTCTAAAATCGTTTTCTATGGCATCATTAAAAATTACCTCTTCGCGGTCCGTCATTGCGGCTTTTAAGGTTTTCTCGGTTTTGGTTTCATAGGAGAAGTCGCTTTTGGATACAAACGTCTTAAAATCCTTATAATCGCTTTCGGAGAATTTAAAGCTGGATACATCTTTTAATTTATGCTTGTAGAAATAGTTAGTAGCGTAATCAAAAATTACATTATTGTTCATAAGTGCCGTAGTAAGCTCGTTGGCTTTGGTAGAAGCCACCTCAATATCCGGCAACACGCCGCCGCCATCTTGTACCTTGCGACCATTGCGCGTAGTAAAATCTTTAAAAGCGGTCTTTTGCACGGCATTACCGTCTTCATCCCGGTTCCAATAGTCCAATGACTGTATACAGCGCCCAGAGGGCGTATAATAACGACTTATGGTAACTTTTAGCTGTGTGCCGTAAGTTAGCTTTAACGGGCGCTGTACAAGGCCTTTTCCAAAGCTGCGTGCCCCCATGATTACCGCACGGTCCAAATCTTGAAGTCCGCCCGATACAATTTCACTAGCGGAAGCACTACTACCATTAACCAAGACCACCAACGGAATATCCATATCCACAGGCTTGTTACGGGTCTTGTATTCGGTATTGAATTTTTTAACTTTTGATTTTGTTGTTACGATCAGCTCGCCTTTGTCAACAAACAAGTTGGTAACGTTTATAGCTTCGGATAAAAGTCCGCCTGGGTTATCCCTTAGATCCAGTATAATTTTTTCTGCGCCTTTTCCTTTAAGGTCCAAAAGGGCCTCTTTGGTCTGTGCCGATGCTTTTGCGTTAAACCTAGATAGTACAATGTAGCCTGTTTTATCATCTGCCATTTTGTAAAAGGGTACGGCATCTACTTCTACGGCAGCCCGCGTTATGGTAGCAGTTTTAGTTTCCCCTTGCCTTTTATAGGTGACTTCAACAGCCGTATTATTGGCGCCTTTTAGAAGTTCACTGGCATTATCGTCAAAATCTGAAACGTTAATGGCACCGATCTTAATAATTTCATCACCTGCTTTAAGTCCGGCCTTGTCCGCAGGGTAACCTTTGTACGGTTCTACAATTAATAAGCGGTCTTTAAAGGAACGGACTAAAGCACCAATTCCCGAGTATTCTCCAGCATTGTTAATGCGATACGTTTCTACATCTTGTTCATTTAGAAATTTGGTGTAGGGATCAAGGTCATCTAGCATGTTCTTGATGGCGGTATCCATAAGTTCTGCCGGATTGGTTTCATCTACATAGTTCATGTTCAATTCCTTGAACAGGGTGGTGAAGATTTCGATTTGCTTGGCAATTTCAAAGAAATCACTTTTTACGAAACTACTCCCTGCTACCAAAATGACTATTGCAAAGGCTGGAATAAGGATTTTTTTGCCTAGCATTTTTTTCATCGCTTTCTATAATTTGATGGGTATTTGGTCTTAAACCTTCCCTAAATTTCTATTCTGGTTGTCTGTTTTCTGGTGTATGCTTGCTCAAAAAACGCTTCATGACCTCTTTCATGGTTTTGGTTACATTGCTTTGAGAAGGCATCTCTCTACCAAGGTATAAAAATAGAAACGCAAAAGAACCCTCACTATTGTTAAAAACGTATTGTTTGTTAAGTCTGTAACTTTCTCGCATAAGACGCTTCACACGATTACGTTTTACGGCACTCTTAAAATTCTTTTTTGGAACGGCTACACCAGCTTTTACACGGGTATCTTCGGTAAATTCTGTGGGGAGATAAATTAGTTTTATAGGAAATGCAGAAACGGACTTCCCTTGGGCAAATAGCTGCTCTATAAGCTTTTTACTTTTCAGCTTTTCTTTTTTTGGGAAAGTGAATTCTGGCATAAAGGTATTTTATAAAATTGCCCCCGTTTAGCGGGGGCAATTGCAAATTTAATCATTGAATAAAAGATAACGGTTTTTTCGTTAGCAATTACTTCATATTCTGCCAAACATTATCCTCTTGGTTTACATCGGCCATTAATTGAGACGGGTCTATGACCACAGCCTTAATGCTTGCCAAAGGTTTATCTATGGTAAAATTGTAGCTGGATTGTGCCCAAGGCCAATCTTCTAATACCGTTCGGTTTATTTGTGGGTAAGGGTTTTCTTTTTCGCCGCGCATCATACGTAATGGAGCGTAAAAAGTCTCTTTGGTATCATCTTCATAAATCACTAAAATATCCAAAGGCATTGGCATTGCACCTGTACGTACCATGGAAACTTTGGTCTTACCATCATTCTCTTTTACCTCTTTTATGCCGTAGTCTATAGTGTTGGTGGTCTGTGTCCAATCCGTTAGGTACCAATCTAGCTCCATACCCGAAACCTTTTCGGCCGTACGCTTAATATCATTGGGTACAGGATGTTTGAATTTGAAATCTTCATAGTATTTGCGAATGGTTTCCATTAGCTTGTCCTGACCAATGATATAACCCAGCTGAGACAAGAATATAGAACCTTTGCTATAAGCGGCAATACCATAGGCAAAATTAAGATCGTAACGGTCTGCATGCGTGGTTTGCGGCTGTTCCTTTCCGGAATTCACCAAATTGTAATAGCCTTTGTAGGTACCTTCAAAAGGGTTTTCCTTGTTCTCTTGCATGACTTCGTTCATGGCCAATGTAGAGATAAAGGTGGTAAAGCCTTCGTCCATCCATTCATGTTTGGATTCGTTGGTGGCCAAGATATGCTGAAACCAAGAATGTGCCAATTCATGTGCCGTAACACCGGCCAGACTTCCAAATTTTCGTTTACCTGTAATCAAAGTAGACATGGCATATTCCATACCACCATCTCCCCCTTGAATTACAGAGTATTGCTCGTACGGATATTTTCCAATATTCTTGCTGAAAAACTCCATGAACTCCGCAGTCTTGGGCTGAAGCTTCTTCCAATTTTCAATAATTTCTTTATCGTCCTTGTACAAAAAATGAAGGGTTGGCCCGTTTTCCATGGGTAATGTATCATGAATGTACTCAGGGTCTGCGGCCCACATAAAATCATGTACCATAGGCGCCTTAAAGTGCCAGGTAAGGGTCTTTCCTTTCTGTTTTTTCACCTTTGTGCCCGGAGCTTCGTATCCGTGACCAATTTCTTGTGGGTTTTGTAGATAACCTGTTCCTCCCACAACATAGTCCTTGTCTATGGTTAGCTTTACATCAAAATCGCCCCAAACTCCTTGAAACTCACGAGCAATGTACGGATCGGCATGCCAGCCTTCAAAATCATACTCGGCTAATTTTGGGTACCACTGGCTCATAGAAAGCGCAACACCTTCTGCACTGTTTCTTCCTGAACGGCGTATTTGGACGGGAACTTGACCTTTGAATTCCATGTCAAAAGTGGTTTTGCCACCAGGTGGAATTGGTTTTGCCAGTTCAACGACCAATATGGTTTCTTCTTCAACAAAATTGACCTTAACACCATCCTGCGTAAGCGATGTAGCGTGTAAATAACCTATTTCATTGTCCTTTAAGATAGCAATTCGGCTATTTTTCTGTTCATCGGTCATTCTTCCATCCGGGTCGGGAATGCTTTGTAGGCGCATGTCCATTTCGCTCCCGGGTTGAAAAGCATTGAAAAACAGATGATAATATACACGGGTAAGCTCATCCGGAGAATTGTTGGTATAGACTAATTTTTGAGTACCGGTATACTGAAAATTTTCAACGTTCATATCAACCTGCATGTTGTAATCTACATGCTGTTGCCAGTACGATCCGTTTTGTGCAACTGCCATCTGGCCCATTACGAGCATTACGGCAGCAATCCCTTTAAAAAAATACTTCATGGTATATTATAATTTTATCTTTCCTGTGGATACGTTATCCGCCATAATCAAGGCGTTGTAAGCATTTACTATTTTTCCGGAAGTAGAAATCTCGTCCAACGTAGCAGTTTTGGAGGTATCTCCACCCAAAATAACCTTCGCCCTTGGAGCAAGGCCAGATTCCATAATGATATGTTTTACTTGGGAAGCGGTCAATTTAGGATAGTAAGAACGAATCAAAGCAGCAACACCTGCCACGGCAGGAGCCGCCATTGATGTTCCTCCTTGAAATTCATATTCGTTGCCTGGCATGGTAGAATAGATTTCGTCACCTGGGGCAAAAACATCAACATTTACATTACCGTAGTTAGAGAACACAGCAACCATTTCCGAACCGTACTTAGAAGCTAGCGCACCTACGGTAAGGACATTATCGGAAATTTCAGGTCCGTTGTTTACTTGGTCATTTGGAAAATTAGGGTTTGCCGGGCTGTCTAAATCAGCGCCATCGTTACCTGCTGCATGCACAAAAAGTACATCGTTGTCCGCTGCATATTTTATGGCATCGTACACCCATTGAGCATTTGGGGAGAAAGCTTTTCCAAAACTACCGTTAATGACCTTGGCACCATTATCTACCGCATAACGAATACCCAAGGCAATATCCTTATCATACTCATCTCCGTTAGGTACGGCACGCACACTCATGATTTTTACGTTGTTGGCAATTCCGTTAACCCCTTTTCCGTTATTGCGTTCTGCACCAATGATACCGGCAACATGCGTACCGTGGCTTTCGTCTTCTTCAAGATTTTGAGGATTTCCACTACCGTAACCTAAGTCGGTAATATCATAAGGATTGTCCCCAACTTCTTTTCTACCGTTAAAATCTACGTTGTAGTTGTAGTTAAGTTGATCGCTGAAATACTTTAGACCTTCTTCAACTTGCTCCAAAACTTTGTCTATGGAATCTTCGTAGGATAGCATTTGCGTTAAGATGCCCACATTCTGTTGCATGGCCTCATCCTTTGGCTCTATGCCGGCAAGGTCTTTTTTCGTGTAGGTATCTTTTCCTAGTTCTTTTTTAACGGCCTCATCTGCATTCTTTACGGTCTGAAAGATTTGCTCGTATTGCTGTTTTTGTTGTGATGCTTTAGCGTATTCCGTATCTACCTTGGTTTTTGCCTTGGCCTGAAGCGCTGCATCGCCCAATTTTAATCTAACGATACGGGTTGCTTCCAGTTGTTCGTTATAGGATTTGCCTAAAAAGTTATATCCGTGGATATCATCTACATAACCGTTCTTGTCATTGTCAATACCATCACCTGGTTTTTCGCCCTTATTGGTCCAAAGCACATTTTTAAGGTCCTCATGGTCTAAATCCATACCGGAATCCAGGACGGTAACAATAACGGTTTCTCCTTTTTTGTTTTTTATAATTTCGGCGTACGCCTTATCTATACTCATTCCTGGAATGGTGTCCGCTACAAGGTCTAAATGACCCCAATTCTTTTTCTCGGTGTCAGAAAGGTCGGATATTTTTAATGGGGTAGTATCAATGTTCTCTATTGGAGTAGATACTAAAGCCGTAGAGCCGCAGCCCATAAGTACAAGTCCTGCAGATAAGCCTATTAAAGGTCTTGAAAAAAATGATGTCATATAGTTGAATTGAGTTTAGTGTTTCTTTTTAGAGGTTTAATTTAGAAGAATAAAAGGTTCGTTTAAGGTTAAATTAACCGTTGAACCGACTCGGAAATTTAACGTAATTGGCTGCAAAGGTAAGATTTGGCACAATTTTTTAACCAAATCATAATGCTTTTATGATTTTTTTATTGAAAAACGAGTCGCTGGTATCTAAGGTTTAAGTAAGATGCCCAGCTATTTATAGATAAATAACGATGTGGATATAACGGTTAGTCATTTTAGTAAAAACATTTATGATAGAGAGATGAAAATTTTTTCAATACCATAAATAGTTGATAAAATTTATGTTTCGTATACGATTATTTAGATGAATTTCAGGGGTTAGAACCAATTGGTCTTAATTAAAAAGTTGGTCAAAAGTAAAGAGTTCGTTTAACCGTACTCCTTTTTCCGTTTCTTTAAGCGTACAAATCTGGTTATGCGCATCATGTTCAAAAAACAGATGGTATCCTTTTGAGGTAGCTTCGTTCAAAAACAAATCTTTTTCTTTAAGAGTGAGCAAAGGTCTAGTATCATACCCCATTACATACGGCAATGGAATATGCCCTACAGTAGGAAGCAAATCTGCCATAAATACCAACTGTTTTTCTTTGTATGAAATATGTGGCAGCATTTGTTTATCCGTATGACCGTCTACAAAATGAATTCCGAAACCTAATTCCGATTCGCTTTGAAACTTGTCCGATGTTCTTTCAATAAATTTGAGTTGCCCGCTTTCTTGCATGGGCAAAAGGTTTTCCTTCAGAAAAGAGGCTTTTTCGCGAGCATTGGGTTTTGTAGCCCACTTCCAATGGTCTTCATTGGTCCAGAAAGTAGCGTTTTTGAATGCTGGCTCATAACCGGTACGCTCTTCGTTCCACTGAATGCATCCGCCACAATGGTCAAAATGTAAATGAGTTAAGAATACATCCGTAATATCATCAGGATGAAAACCTAGCTTCTTAAGTGAACTATCTATTGAATAATTTCCCCAACGATTGTAATATCCAAAGAACTTATCGGACTGCTTGTTGCCCATTCCTGTATCAATTAGTACCAATCGGTTTTCTTCTTCAATAAGAAGACTTCTCGCCGCAATATCAATTTGATTATTGTTATCCGCGGGATTGGTGCGTTGCCATATAGCCTTTGGCACCACACCGAACATAGCACCACCATCTAACTTAAAATTTCCTGTTTCTACGGGGTATAGTTTCATATTGGTGTTTTTAGAGTACGCGCAAATTAGTAAATTGAACAGGCAATAGATTGGCCTTTGGTATTTTTTAACAGAAGCTCCAATTTTTTGCAAACTACTATAAACCAACTATTAAAGAGATTTTTTAAGAGCTCTGGGTATCTTTCTGTTTATTGGTTGGGCAAATAACTGTGGAAAACGGTTTTTCTAGACGAAATACTGATATTAAAATCACTATTTTTGGTTCAAACCTAAATCATATGGTAGAACTTGCCGGTATCGTTATATTGGGAATTATTGCGCAGTGGGTGGCATGGCGCTTTAAGCTACCCGCTATACTTCCGTTAATTTTAATAGGTCTTTTGGTAGGCCCTGTTGCTAGTCTTTATACAGAGGATGGTCAGAAATTGATTGAGCCTATTTGGAACAGTACCAAAGGTCTTTTTCCAGGGGAAAGCCTGTACTATTTTGTTTCATTGGCCATAAGTATAATTCTTTTTGAAGGAGGGCTTACCCTTAAACGTTCCGAAATTAGGAATGTGGGGCCGGTTATCACAAAACTGATTACCGTTGGAAGCCTTGTTACCTTCTTTGCCGCTGCTATGGCGGCCCACTTTATTTTTGATTTAAGTTGGCAAGTTTCTTTTTTGTTCTCTGCCTTGATTATTGTTACCGGACCCACCGTAATAACACCTATTCTTAGGAACATTCCTTTAAAGAACGATATCTCCGCAGTATTAAAATGGGAAGGGATTCTAATTGATCCAATTGGTGCTTTGGCAGCGGTATTGGTATTTGAGTTTATTAGTGTAGGAGAGGGACAGGCCTATACTCTTACGGCCCTTATTGAGTTCGGAAAAATTTTATTGTTCGGTTTTACGTTTGGTTTCACCTTTGCACATGCTTTGACCTTCGTTATTAAAAAGAACTTTATTCCGCATTATTTATTGAACGTAGTATCGCTTTCAGCAGTGTTATTGGTGTTTGTAATGTCCGATGTATTTGCTCACGAATCTGGTCTATTGGCCGTTGTGGTCATGGGTATGGTCATGGGTAATACAGATTTGCCCAACATAAAGGAGCTGCTCTATTTTAAGGAATCCTTGAGCGTTCTATTGATTTCGATTCTGTTTATTCTTTTATCGGCAAACATAAATATAGCAGACCTCCAATTGATTTATAATTGGAATACCGTAGCTCTATTTGCTATTATAGTTTTTGTTATTAGACCGCTTGGTGTTTTTCTAAGTTCTATGGGGTCTAATCTAAAATTTAATGAGAAGCTGTTTATTGGTTGGGTAGGACCTAGAGGTATTGTTGCAGCGGGTATTGCTTCTCTTTTCGGCTCCAAACTCTTGGCCAAAGGAGAACCTGGTGCGGAATTCATAACCCCATTGGTGTTTATGATCGTACTAGGAACGGTACTCTTAAATGCTACTACGGCACGTATGTTCGCTAAAGCGGTAGGGGTCTTTTTAACCAAATCTGAGGGAATACTTATTATTGGTGCGTCAAAAGCGTCTCGTCTTATTGCAGATTATTTGAACAAGAACGATCGCCATGTGGTTTTAATAGATAATAACCAGACTAATATTAGTAAAGCCAAGGCTTTGGGGCTTGAAGCATTTACCGCTAATATTTATTCGGACTCGTTAACGGATAATATAGAGCTTAATGATGTAGGATATCTTATGGCGTTGACCGGTAACTCTGATATTAACAAATTTGCGGTGAGTAACTTTGGGAAGCAATTTGGAGCTAACGGTTCATACAGACTGGTAAATGCCGATGAAATGAGCAACCCTGAAAACAACCCGAAAGAAGGACTGTTCTCACATACGGACGACTTTATTAAGCTAACGGAAACAGCACGTAAGTATCCTGCTGTGCATGAAATAGAGCTAAAGGATAAGGAGCACTATGAGGCGCTAATAGAGATTACTAAGGCAGATGAGAATATAGTACCCATCTTCTTGAAAACACCTCAGGGCGACTTACAGATTATTTCTAGTTTCAGTACGGATTTTGAAGACATTACAAATAAATACCGACTGGTTTATCTTGGTAAAATATTTGATGTTGATGAAACCGAGGACGAAGTTGAAGTTGAACAGGAAGATGAGGATTGAACCAATTTCGTTTAGCCCGAAAAAGGCATTGTTTTTACAACCTTAATAGTAATATTGTCCTGTTTTACTTCTGTGTTCGAATCTGCCACCAGAGCGTAGAAGTGCAGCGCAGACTCTCTTTTTATCTTATCTTCTAGAAGTTTAATATCTACTTCACCACTCTCTTGCTGCCATGTGAATATAGAGTTCTGTTCTGTTGGAATCTGTTCATGCTTTGCGATAAAATGGGCTATATACGTGGTCATCTTTGGGCGAAATAGTTTTACATCTTTTAAACAGCAAGTAAAGTTAAAAATTGTTCAAACAATAAAATTTTTGTAAGAAAAAAATAGTATAGCTGTAAGAATTAATAAATGAAGTTTTTAATCTTGATATTATGCTGCAAGGGGAAAGTAAAACTGGTTTTGCGTTAATATATTGTGGCAATATAATAAGATTCGGGTCGTTTTATCCCTACTTAAAGTTTAATTTATTCAACCCAAATCTATTATGAAAAAACTATTTTTATTTTTCGCTTTAGCGAGTACAGTTGCCTTTACAAGTTGTTCAAAAGATGAGGATGATACCGATGCCATTGTAGGTACTTGGGTCTCAGAATCTAGTATTACCGTTAATGAATCTACCACTAATTACCGTGAAGAATGGGTATTTAGAAATGATGCAACCGGTAATTATAAAGATGCTACAAATGGTGACGTTCTTGAAGAAAGTGCATTTAGTTGGTCCAAGACAGAGGAAGGATATTTAGTAAACTACGCCCTAGAGGATATGTCCGATGAAACTTTCACGATAGGCGACCTTCTAGGAGAAAAAACTCTTGAAGAAGACGGTTATATGATAGCCGTAAAAGAATAATTAAAATTATCTCAGAAAAAAACCCTTGCTCTTAAGAGCAAGGGTTTTTTTAATCGTTTAATTTAAGAACGGCCATAAAGGCTTGTTGCGGTATCTCTACGTTACCAACTTGGCGCATACGTTTTTTACCTTTCTTCTGTTTTTCCAATAATTTTCTCTTACGGGATATATCACCACCATAACATTTAGCAGTTACATCTTTACGCAACGCTTTTATGGTTTCCCTAGATATGATTTTGGCCCCAATTGCAGCTTGTATAGGAATATCAAACTGTTGTCTTGGAATAAGCTCCTTTAATTTTTCACACATCTTTTTACCAATGCTCTGGGCATTATCAGCATGTATAAGGGCCGATAGGGCATCAACAGGTTGTGCGTTCAATAGAATGTCTACACGTACCAATTTAGAGGTACGCATACCTATTGGAGCATAATCAAATGAAGCATACCCTTTAGAAACGGTTTTCAATCGATCATAAAAATCAAAAACAATTTCTGCCAAAGGCATATCAAAAGTAAGCTCAACCCGCTCTGTGGTTAAATATGTCTGATTGGTAATAATCCCTCTTTTTTCAATACAGAGAGACATTACGTTACCCACAAAATCGGCTTTAGTAATAATAGTGGCCTTAATATACGGTTCCTCAACACGATCTACCGTAGAAGGGTCAGGTAGGTCCGTAGGGTTATTTACGATTAACGGTTTATCCGGATCTTTTCTGGTAAATGCATGATAACTAACATTAGGAACGGTAGTAATTACGGTCATATCAAACTCGCGTTCCAATCGTTCTTGAATAATCTCCATATGAAGCATGCCCAAGAATCCGCAACGAAAACCAAAACCTAAGGCAGCACTACTTTCCGGTGCAAAAACCAGCGAGGCATCGTTTAGCTGAAGTTTTTCCATAGAAGAACGGAGTTCTTCAAAGTCTTCGGTATCCACAGGATAGATTCCGGCAAAAACCATTGGTTTTACATCCTCAAAACCGGCAATGGCGTTTATGGTAGGATTGGCGGAATCCGTAATAGTATCACCAACTTTTACCTCACGGGCATCCTTAATACCTGTAATCAAATAGCCTACATCTCCTGCCTTTATAGTTTGCTTGGGGTGTTGGGTTAATTTTAAGGTACCCACCTCATCGGCAAAGTAGCTTTTATCCGTAGCTACGAATTTTATCTTTTGTCCTTTTTTAATTTCTCCGTTAATGACCCTAAAGTAAGTCTCTACACCTCTAAAAGGATTATAAACCGAATCAAAAACCAATGCCTGAAGGGCTTCATCGGGGTTTCCTTTTGGTGCTGGTACGCGTTCTATGATGGCAGCAAGAATTTCCTCAATACCAATACCGGTCTTGGCACTGGCCGGGATTACATCTTCTGCGTCACAACCTAATAAATCCACGATATCGTCCGTTACTTCTTCCGGATTGGCACTTGGTAAATCTACTTTGTTCAGAACCGGAATAATCTCTAAATCGTTCTCTAGAGCCAAATATAGGTTGGATATGGTTTGTGCCTGAATGCTCTGCGCGGCATCTACCACTAATAGGGCACCTTCACAGGCAGCAATGGAACGGGATACCTCGTATGAAAAATCTACGTGGCCCGGGGTATCTATGAGATTAAGAATATATTGTTCACCCTTATAGGTGTAATCCATTTGTATGGCGTGGCTTTTAATGGTAATCCCACGTTCTCGCTCCAAATCCATGCTGTCTAGCAACTGCTCTTTTTTCTCACGGGCGGTTACGGAGCCAGTAAAGTCCAACAAACGGTCTGCCAAGGTACTTTTACCGTGGTCAATATGGGCTATAATACAAAAGTTTCTAATGTTCTTCATTGATGGTGAGCTTATTTCGGCAAGCAAATCGTTTTACATTAAGTTGGCAAAGATACGTTATTTTAAGCCTGTTTCATCAAAGAGCATAGGCGCAAAGTACTTTATAGGGTATTTGTGTCGTTGGATGACCCAAAATGATTGGAACAATATTGTACGGGTGTGCAATCATGGGCTTTTTTAAAAGCTCTGTAAAACGCATTTTTGGAGTTGAAACCACATGTAACGGAAAGGGCTTCTACAGAATAGGTATGAAGGTAATTGTCCTCAATTTTAACCGCTGCATAACTAATGCGCATTTGGTTGATGTAATCATTAAAATTATCGTAGTTAGACTCACTAATAATATGCGTTAATTTTCTTGTAGGTATGTTGGTGGCCCTAGATAGGGTATCTATTTTTAGGTTAGGGTCAAGAAAGGCCCTGGTTTGCTTAAGATGGTTATCAAGCTCGGTCAAGACATCTTCTACATTTTCTGCTGTAGGGGGTATGTCCGCATCAGGATTTTTAATGTATAAGTTGGGTAGACCTATCAAAAGGTTGGGGTTCCACAGCAGATAACAGGAAACCAACAGAAAACTGCAGCAAACCAGAAGGCCAAGAACAATATGTACAAATCGGAACATGGGTATAAGGCCAATGGCGATTAATGCATTAACAATGTAGAGGATTACCAGAGAGAGGCTGTGTATGGTCTGAATAATAGTAAGATCGTATACCCATTTTTTCACCAGAGCAAATTGCTTGGAAAATACTTGTTGCCGCTTTCTGAAAAACGAATTGATCAAGCGCCATTGAAATAATAAATATATAACCGATGATGAGGCCCTACAAGCAATGTTTACACACTCAGGTAGCAAACCGTCTTGACCGGTATAGGTTTTTGAAAAGTCCTGCGTAATCTCAAATACCATTTTAGACTTTTCATTCAGGTCCATGATGTAAAATGGAAAGTAATTGACCGTAAAGAATAGAAATGGTATTAAATGTAGGGCATCTATCTTTTTAAACGATTTTTCGCCGTTCAAAACAGCTCGCACGTAGAGATAGGATAATGGAAAAATTAAGTAGGTAATAGGGGCGGGAATTTTATATAGGTACGGAAAATAGTTAATAACACCATATACGATAAAGAGGTAAAAGCTATTGCAAAGTGCGATCAGAACCAGTAGCACAGCTAACAAATGCCCAGAAAACGAATTCTCCTTATTTAGCCTGAATCGTATAAGGAATGCTGTAAAAAGACAAAAGAGGACTCCAACGAACTGAAGAATGTCTATTAGCATAAGAATAAGTTTTGGTTAGAGGTCGGGGTTGTTACAATTTCGGAAATCGTAACAGTTGTGATAGCCTAGGCTATTAAATTTAAGGCTATTTTAAAAAGCAAACAAGCATTTTCTATGTTAACACCAGACAATAGCACAGATAGGTTTTTGTATAAAGTAAAGAAGTGGGGAGAAGTCAACCAAGATATTTGTTTGCTTTTATACACAGATCACACAAAAGAGGAAGCACTTATATGTCCTTATTGTTTTTCAATATTTGTAGTAGTACAAGAATATTTAGATTTCACTAAGAAATTGTATTGGTTGGAATTTTTTGGGGAAACTCAAGTTTACAAGGTAACCCTTACAGACGAGGGTACCATTATAGAGGTGGACTATGAAAATAAGTTGAAGGTTAAATTTGTCATTGTAGCCTCTGGCGGAAAACAATCTTCCGATACGTGCGAAGGTCTAGGAGTATTAATGAACAAAAGGCACAATAGGAAAAACTGTGATTAGTAATTTAAGATTTAATTGCTATGCTTGCATAATAATACATCGTTTCGTGTAGGATTTTACATAAAATATATTAGATTTGGTAACAGAATTTAATATTGAGTGAAGAAATTTATTTGCCCCTTATTTTACCTACTGCTCTCCAATTGCCTACTTTATTCCCAAGATTTTGTTCTTACGGGTACGGTAACAAGCAATGAAGATACGAGTGTTGCCTTTGCAAATGTTCAGTTAATGAGCGTAATAGATTCCACCTTAATAACGGGAACTTCTACTGATGAATCCGGTACTTACCAGATGAATAAAATTTCCCAAGGGAAATATTTAATAAAGGCCAGTTACATAGGCAATGAAAGCCCACTTAGACGCATTACTGTTAACGGAGACCTTGAACTAGAGCCATTGGTTATAAATGAGAATGGCCAAAACCTTGATGAAGTAGTGGTTATCTCCCAGAAACCTAGGTTGGAAAGAAAAGTAGACCGATTGGTTTTTAATGTGGAGAACACCCCATACTCGGATGGTGATGTTTGGGATGTGCTAAAGATTACTCCGAGCATTATGATCATGAACGATAAGATAAGCGTTAAGGGCAGTAGTGCAGTAGGCGTATTGATAAATGGACGAAAAATAAACATTCCTTACAATGATATTGTAAACCTGTTATCGGGAACCTCTGCATCCAATGTTCAAAGTATTGAGGTCATAACTAACCCTCCTGCAAAATATAGCGCAGAGGAAAGTGTGCTCATTAATATTGTAATGAAGAAAAATATTGTTGCGGGCTATAATGGGGCTATCTATAATAAATACGTTCAAGGTGTACTTCCCAAACACACCGTAGGAACCGATCATTTTTTTAAGGGGAAGAAAACACAACTTTCGCTCAATTATAACTTTCGCCATGATAGGGATGTTATATACTATACGGACATTACTAACTTTTCTCAAGATGATGGGTCTATTTCAACTTGGTCTGCGGAACAGGAGTATTTGAGCAACAATAAACAGCACAACTTATCTACATTTTTCGACTACGATATTAGCGATAAAAGTAAAATCAGTTTTACGACCATTACCCTTTGGGAACCTGATAAGTCCAGAGTTTACGATACAGACACTGATTTGGTAGGGGATAACCGCTGGTCTAGTTTTGAGACCCTTAACAATGCAACAAGAGAAAAGATCAATACCTCTTACTACTTAGATTATATTCAAGATTTGAATACAGAGGGAGCACAACTATCCTTTAATGCGCATTTTACGTTTTATGAAGAGTCGGATTCACAATTGTTGAACACTACTTTTTTTGATACGAACAGGGAACTAGCGGGGGAAAACCAATTTACAACGGAAACCTATCAAAAACTGAATCTGTATAGCTTACAAGGAGATTACCTAACGCCTTTAGGCGATGCAAGTACCCTTGAAACCGGACTTAGATTTGCAGGAATTTCCTCTAATAGTAGCATTCTTCAGCAAGGTTTTGATCGGGACCAGCCCGGTATAGACCCATCGGCATCCGGTATTTTTGACTATGACGAATCTATTTATGCGGCCTACACACAGTATTCGGGTAAATGGGAGCATTGGAAGCTTAAGCTAGGGCTTCGTGCGGAATATGCCGAGACAGAAGGAGAATGGGATATGGAAAGACAGAGCAGTGAACGCAATAATTTTCAGCTATTCCCTTCCGGCTCTATACAGTATACACCAAATGACAAGCACGATTTTAACCTGTATTACTTTAGAAAGATAACAAGGCCAAGATACAGTAGCATCAACCCTTTTCAAACTTTCCAAAGTACGTTTTCTACCATTGAGGGAAACCCGGAACTCTTACCGGCAACCAGATATTACTTGGCGGGTGGCTATACTTTTGATGATACCTACACGGTTGAGGTTTTCTACAAAAACAAAAAAAACGGACTAGGCGAGTTAATTTTTCAGAATAACGATAGTAACTTATTACGCTTTATTTCTTCCAACTTAGACCAAGAAACGGCGTACGGAATAGACTTTTCGCTCAATAAGAATTTCACCAATTTTTATAATAGTTACGTTCTTATCAGTTTCTATGACGAAACCTTTAAGTTCAATAACTTAAGTACCAGCGAGCAGGTATCTTTGGATCAGTTTAGTTGGTTTATACGCAGTAGCAACAATTTTTCGCTTTTAAAGGACCGATCTCTTACTGCAGACCTTAATTTTGTCTATACCTCTGCCCTGCTTTCGGGGAATTCTAAATTTGACCCTTTTGGAGCAATAAATTTAATGTTGCGTAAAACGTTTTACGATAAGAAGCTTAGTGTGTCTATGGGGCTTGAGGATATATTTAACCAAGGCAACCAGCTAAACACCCGAAATTACCAAGATCAAAACGGAACATCCTTTAAAAGAGGAGAGAACAGATTGTTTGTTCTGGGTTTACGTTATAGGTTTGGTAATTCTAAAATGCGAGACAATAAGAAGTCTAAAAGGGTTGATGAGCGCAACCGGATCTAAATCTGCGGGCTTACTTCGTATCCAAGCTAAAATTACTAAGCATAATTCCGCAAGTACCAAAGCTTATGAGTAGATAAACACCGGTTAGAATAAAGAAAATCTTAGCCGTTTTTTTGTTCTTTCTCGCCAAACCTACAATGCCCAAAATCAAGAAAATTATAGGAGGTCCTATCATTAGAAATACAAGCGTAATCATACCGTTTCGTTTTGTAATTCCTTTAATCGTTCTATTTTATCATCTCTGTAAAATAAGTTCATAGTTTCAAAAGGAATAATTTTATAGTCTTTGTTCACGATGTGCACACAAGATTTCTTAATGGCACGTACATCAAAATTATGGGCATCTATAAACTGCATGATAATGATACGAAACAGGTTATCGTACCCAAGTTCTGGAGCGTCAATTTCAGGTAAACAACACATAATACTTTTCAAGTTTTCCGATGCTTTTTCAACGGAATTGCCTGTACTAAAAAGCTCGATCATTTTGCCGTGCAGTTGCTCATCTTGCTCGTAAATAATGGTGTTTTTACCTTCGTTCAATAAATCATCTGGGTTAATGAACCTAGTTAGCGGGTTTACCTCATCGCCTAATTTTAGAGCATATGCCATCACCAAGGCGTCGGGGTTACAGGGTACCGGTATTAAATCGTCTGGTTCAAAAATGGGCGATTGCTCTAAAATTTTTCTACGTACTTCAGTTAAGGTAATACGGTTTTCATCTACTTCAAAATTTTCTAATCTACCGGCAATTTGGGTGGGCTGAAAAGTTACGCCGCGCACACATTTTTGTTTTAGGGCAAAGTCTATGGTGCTTCCCATTTCATGGTCGTTCAGCCCCTTTTGTAATGTGACTACCAATGTTGTGGAAAGGTTCAATTCATTTAGGTAGTCTAACGCTTGTAGACGAATATCTGCCAGGTCTGCCCCTCTTAAGGTTTGTAGTACATGGTTATCCAAAGAATCAAACTGTAAATACACTTCAAAATCTGGTGCGTAAGTTGCCAATCGTTTCGCAAAATCAAAATCTTTTGCAATTTTAATTCCGTTGGTATTCAACATTAAATGCCGAATAGGGAGGGTTTTTGCGTAATCAAGAATTTCAAAAAAGTTAGGATGTATGGTAGGCTCACCACCACTAAGTTGAACTACATCTGGTTCGCCCTCGTTCTTAACGATAACATCTAACATTTTTTTGATTTCCTCTAATGTTCGGTGTCTACCATAAGTAGGCGAAGAACCAGCATAGCAGGTAGGGCAGGTAAGGTTGCAGCGGTCGGTCAGTTCAATAACCGTAAGACAAGAATGTTGCTCGTGATCTGGGCAAAGTCCGCAATCATAGGGGCATCCATAATGTGTTTTTGTATTGAACGTTTTTGGGTATTCAGAAGCCTTATTATAGTTTCTTATGTTCTTATAGTATTCTATGTCGTCTGCAATAAGAACTTTGCTCCTACCATGCTCTTTACAGTTTTTAAGCATATATACCTTCTTGTTCTCAAAAACGATTTTGGCATCTATGCGTCGTAAACATTGTGGACAAAGGCTAAGTGTAAAGTCATAATAAGTGTAGTTTTTGGAGGACATAGGTAATGGCTTGGCTAATGATTTTGTAGTAGTATATAAGACAAATTAAGCATAATAATTGGATGCTGCTCAGCCCTAGAACAAAAAACGTATTTGGCTTTAAAAACTCTATTAAGAAGCGGAAAGAGAAGTAAGAAATCATAAAAATTTTAAAGAGCATGCCGTTTTCAAAGGATTTTGTCTTCTTTTTTATTCTTTTAAGTCCTATGAAAAGTAGGAGTAGAAAAGCTACCTCGTAAAGCGCAATAGGGTGTCTTGATAACCCGTCACCCAAATCCATTCCCATAAAAGATGAAGTTTGTCTACCATAGGTAAATTCATTGGTTCCGACTAAAAAACATCCCACTCTGCCAATTATTATACCCAAGATGATAGGTAAGGTAAAAAGGTCTCCTGACGATTGCTTCTCCCCAATAATTAACTTGGCAAGCTCTACCCCCAATAGACCACCAAAAAGCCCGCCCATAATGGTCTTGTTGTTCATTAATGCCATCCAACCCTGTTCGTAATGTACGAAGGGTTCTTCCAAAAAAGCAATCACTCTAGAAAGTAGCAAGGCTCCAAAAATGGCGCCAATAATTATAGTTAGGCGGTTGCTTGAGGAAATGGTATCAACGCCATGCTTACGAGAAAAAACATAGTACCTAAAGGCAATGAAAAACGCTAGGTACTCCAGAATAAGGTGCATGTTCAGTTTTATTCCAAATACAATAGGCTCAAAAGGTAGCGAGACAATAAGTAGCGTATGGGTCATGAAATTATTGTCAGAGCTTTATTTTAAAATTAAAGATTGAAATATAATTCGAAGCGTATATGAAGACTTCATTTTGATACTAATTTACATCGTTTCTATAAACAAGTATTTTAACAAGTAATAATAGCTTGTAAAACCACAGAATTTATCGAAAAGCCTAAGTAATGCCCTTCCCGTATTTTTATATAACTTTGCAACCCAAAATTAGAATGCAGTGCCCAAAATAGGAGACATACAACTACCTGATTTTCCGTTGCTTTTAGCGCCAATGGAAGATGTAAGCGATCCACCATTTAGAGCCCTTTGTAAAGAGCAAGGAGCCGATGTGGTGTATACCGAATTTATTTCTTCGGAAGGATTGATTCGTGATGCGGCCAAAAGCGTCATGAAGTTAGATATCTACGAAAAAGAAAGACCTGTAGGCATCCAGATTTTTGGTGCCAATTTAGATAGTATGTTACAATCTGTAGAGATTGTAGAGAAGTCCAATCCGGATATCATCGATATTAATTTTGGATGCCCGGTAAAAAAGGTGGTGAGCAAAGGTGCCGGTGCAGGTATACTAAAGGATATAGATCTAATGGTATCGCTTACTAAAGCCATGGTAGAACACACCAAACTACCAATAACCGTAAAAACGCGTTTGGGGTGGGACAGTGATTCCATTAAAATAGTTGAGGTGGCCGAACGTCTGCAGGATGTGGGTTGTAAGGCCATTGCCATTCATGGTAGGACCAGGGTACAGATGTATAAGGGTGAGGCCGATTGGAAACCTATTGCCCAAGTAAAGAATAATCAGCGCATGCATATTCCCGTTTTTGGTAACGGAGATGTAGATTCTCCCGAAGCCGCAATGAAGATGCGTGATGAGTATGGGTTGGACGGAGCCATGATCGGTCGTGCCAGTATTGGTTATCCATGGTTTTTTAATGAAGTAAAGCATTTCTTTGAAACCGGAACACACAAAGCACCGCCTACCATGCCCGAGCGCGTAGAAGCGGCTAGAAGGCATTTGCAAATGGCCATTGATTGGAAAGGCGAAAAGTTAGGTGTTTTTGAGACCAGAAGGCATTATACCAATTACTTTAAAGGTATTCCCAACTTTAAGGAATACCGAATGAAAATGGTAACCAGTGATGATTCCGTTGATGTTTTTCAAGCGTTTGACGAGGTGCTAGAGAAGTTTGGCGACTATCAGTTTACTTCCTAAACACAGAAGAATTAAATAGATATCATTTTTTTGGTAATCCTGCTACTAGCTATCTTAGAGGCAATTATCCCCAAAATAAATATAGTCCCAAAAACGATCAGAACATTTACAAACTGATATTCTACCGGGTAGGCAAGTGATGGCGTAATTTTTAGCCATCCAAAGGCAATCTGTGACCATATTAATAAGGATGCCGTTACCACACCAATAAGTCCGCCTAAGCCGGTTACCAGCACGCCCTGTACAAAATAGATACGGCGCAGTTCTTTAAGCGTGGTGCCCAAACTGTACAGCGTTTTTAGGTTTTGCAGTTTATCCAGAATCATCATGATAATGGCGCCCACTACATTAAAAAGGGCAATGCCCAAAACTAAGGTGAAAATGAGGTAAGTTGCCAAGTTTTCCGTGTTGAGCATTCGGTGCAAGGTACTATTAAGCTCCTGTCGGTCTTTTAAAATTGCTTTATCGCCAAATGTACCTGCAATTTTAGTCCTAATACTGGCCAATTGTGATACATCCTTCACCTTAAAATTTATTCCGGAAACTTCATTGGGTTTCTTTTCCAATAGCTGTTGCACTTCGGCCAATTGGGCAAAAACGTATTTTTTATCCAAATTTTCTTCTACGGAATAGACACCGCTAAGTACAAGCGATTTAGTTTTTAAGGATTTTTGAGTGAGTGAGCCCTTACCCGGTTTTAGAGCCAGCACCACCAGAGGGTTACGGTATTGATTAATGGTTACCCCCAGAATATTTGTCACACCAATTCCGGCTACCGCTTCTTGGCTATTGATGCGCCAAGTGCCGTACAATAAAGTACTATCTATACCCGTAACCTGAGTGTAATTGGTATCTATACCTTTTATAAAAGCAATATGTCCTTTCTCGCGGTGTTTTAGGTATACTTTTTCCTCCAGTTCTTTGGAATAAAAAGCAAGGCCATCTATTTGGGAGAGCTGCTCTTCTTGTTCCGGAGTAATGGAAAAGAATTTGCCCGTTGCGGGCAAAGCTTTTAGATCTGGGTCAAAAGTATTACTAAAGGATAGACTAAAGGTTTTAAGTCCGGCAAATCCGGAAAGTACTACAAACAGGGCTGCAGAGCCTATTACCGTTACCAAAAAAGTGATAAAGTTAATGACGTTTACGGCATTTTGACTGCTTTTGGAACGAACATAGCGCTTGGCGATGTAGAACGGAAAATTCAACCTTACATCTTTTTTCTTTTGTCCAAAAGGTCCCTGTTCTCAATTGGGTTCTCTTCGCCTTTTAATGACTTTTCAATATTTTCAATATAATCAAGGGAATCATCCAAAAAGAACAATAGTTCGGGAACCCGTCTTAATTGATTTTTGGTACGCTGTGCCAATTCATGTTTAATTAATGGCTGATTGGATTTTATACCCTCCATGAGCTCCTTGGCATCTTTGTTGGGAAAAATACTAATATAAACTTTGGCAATAGAGAGATCCGTTGTTACCGAAACTTTCGAAACCGAAATCAACGTACCCTTCAAACCTCCGTCAATGGCGGCACGTTGTAGAATATCTACGATATCTTCCTGTATGACCCCCGCAATCTTTTTCTGTCGTTGTGTTTCCATACTGCAAAAATACGGAGAAATAGCGTAATTTAGGGGGATAAACACCGATACGGACAAAATTTGCATTTCAATTGGAAAAAATAGAGCATATAGGCATAGCGGTACACGACTTAGATGCGGCCAACGAACGCTTTGAAAAGCTCTTAGGACAACCTCATTATAAAGTTGAAGAAGTGCCCAGTGAAGGTGTGCGTACGTCTTTTTTTAGAACAGGGGAAAGTAAGATAGAACTTTTGGAATCTATAGAACCCACGGGCCCTATTGCTAAATTCTTAAGTAAAAATGGAGAGGGAATGCACCATATAGCTTTTGCTGTAGACGATATTGAAAAAGAAATGGAAAGATTAAAGGCGGAAGGCTTTACTTTGATCAATGAAAAACCTAAAAAAGGTGCTGACAATAAGCTAGTTGCTTTTCTCCACCCTAAGAGCAGTAATGGGGTGTTGATAGAATTATGTCAAGAAATAATGTAGTAGCTTATAAAATAGCTTGCACCACCAAAAAATAAGTAGTAATATTGCAGTCCAATTTTTGGTCCTATAGCTCAGTTGGTTAGAGCACCTGACTCATAATCAGGTGGTCCCTGGTTCGAGCCCAGGTGGGACCACAGAAAACCTCTCGGGACATCTGTTCTTGAGAGGTTTTTCTTTTTTCAAGTGTTCGAGGTCAAAAGCATCCACAGTAATTTTTTTCGACTTACCCTAGCACACTTATCTACAAATCCCGATATTTATTAAAGTAATTCTTCTAATTCTAGTCTTGTACAATTAGATGTGAAAAGCCTCAAAAAACAAACTGAAAAGTAGCCTGAAAAATGAACCCAAAAGTAGATGAATTCTTGAACGGCCTAGGCCAATGGCAAGAAGAGTTAAAAAGACTTCATGAGTTAATTTTGGATTGTGGGCTAGCGGAAGACTTTAAGTGGAATCACCCCTGTTACACTTATAAGGGCAAAAATATTGTGCTTATTCACGGGTTCAAGAACTACTGCGCTTTACTTTTCAATAAAGGGGCACTACTACAGGACGCTGCGCAAATTTTGATTCAGCAAACGGAGCATACCCGATCCGCCCGGCAAATACGTTTTACCAACGTGGCTGAAATAGAAAATCAAAAAACCATCATCAAACAATATATCTTAGAGGCGGTTGAGGTAGAGAAATTGGGACTGAAACTAAAGGTAAAAAAGGTAGCGGATTTTGAAACCCCAGATGAGTTGATTGAGAAATTCAAGGAGAATCCAGAATTTGAAAAGGCGTTTAAAAAACTAACCCCAGGTAGACAAAAGGGGTATTTGCTCCATTTTTCAAAGGCAAAACAGGCTACTACACGAATAGCTAGAATTGAAAAAAACACGGACCGTATTTTTGAGGGTTACGGACTAAATGATTGCACCTGCGGCCGTTCCAAACGAATGCCCAATTGTGATGGGTCGCACAAGAACTAAAACAACGGTTATCTTAGTAAATATTTAGGTTTAATAAGGGGGGTAATCACTGTGTAAAGTTTACTTGTATAGGCTCGACAAACCGGTTAACATTTCATACCTTTTACTAGGTTTGGCAAATAGCTGGCACGGCAACAAAAAGAATATAGATGAACGAGACATTCTACATTAAAAATATGGTCTGTAACCGCTGTATAGCTTCGGTTTTGGAAATTTTCACTTCGGAGGGCTATACCGTAGAATCTGTTGAATTGGGAAAAGTAGTTGCTGCCGAAGGACCTGAAAGTGATAAGAAAAAACTATCCCATACTCTTGTCCAGACCGAGTTTGAACTCATCATAAACGAAACGGATACGCTTCTAGAACAGATAAAAGTGAAGCTGATTCATAAAATTGAAATCGGAGAAACCGAAAATCTCTTTCAATCCCTGGCCGAGGAATTCGGTAAGACGGAAACGGCACTTAGCAAGCTATTCAGCAAGTCCGAAGGTATGACCTTGGAAAAATACACCATCAACCTAAAAATTGAAAAAGTAAAGGAATACATTCAGCTGGGCCAGCTCAATTTTTCTGAAATAGCATACAGCCTAAATTATAAGACCAGTAGCCATTTGGCAAGGCAGTTTAAAACCGTAACGGGAATGTCTATGACCGACTACAAAAGTTTAAAAAATTGGGATAGAAAGACCTTGGACAAAATTGTATAAATAAGAATCGTAATTGTGTAAAAGATTCGCTTGGCCTCTTAGTAATTTTACATTCTAAAATTAAGAGGAAATGACACATACCTATCATATACACGGAATGACCTGCAACGGGTGTCGCGGTCATGTAGAGCAGACGCTTTCCAAAGTAGCAGGTGTAACCCATGCTTCGGTAAATCTAGAGAAAGCGGAAGCAGTAATCGAAATGGAGTTCCATATTCCTTTAAAAACATTTCAAAAGGCATTGTTAGATGACGGTGGTTCGTACAGCATCCATAATTTAGGGGAACACGGTCATGAAGTAAAGAAAAAAGAAAGTCCTAAAGGTAAGGGCACAGGTACTTTTTACTGCCCCATGCACTGCGAGGGTGATAAAACCTATAATCAGGCGGGTGATTGTCCTGTATGTGGAATGGACCTGGTTGAGGAGCAAAACCTAAGTGCTAACGCTTCCGAACAATGGACGTGCCCTATGCACCCGGAAGTGGTTCGCGATGAGCCTGGAAGTTGCCCTATTTGTGGTATGGATTTGGTGCCTATGCAACCGGATCTCTCCGCTGAGGAGAAAACGTACAAGAAGCTTATAAAGAAGTTTTGGATTGCATTGGGCTTTACCCTACCAGTGTTTGTGATTGCTATGAGCGAGATGGTTCCAAACAATCCCCTTTACGATATAATGGCGCAAAAGTGGTGGAACTGGATTCAGCTTGGACTTTCCCTGCCTGTAGTTTTTTACGCCACTTGGATGTTCTTTGAGCGTGCTTACCGAAGTATCAAAACATGGAACTTAAATATGTTCACCCTAATAGGTATTGGTGCGGGAGTGGCATGGGTTTTTAGTGTCTTTGGAATGTTGTTCCCAGATTTCTTTCCACCACAGTTCAAGACGGATTCAGGTGCGGTGCATGTTTATTTTGAGGCGGCTACCGTAATTCTCACCTTGGTTCTTATGGGGCAGGTATTAGAGGCGCGCGCGCATAGTAAAACCAATTCTGCCGTTAAGGAATTATTGAAACTGGCACCTAATAAAGCTATCCGAGTAGTAGATGGAAAGGAAGAAGAGGTTGCCATAGATAAAATTCAAAAAGGGGATACGTTAAAGGTAAAACCTGGAGATAAAATTCCGGTAGACGGTATCATAATTGAAGGCGATACCACAGTAGATGAATCCATGATTTCAGGAGAACCGTTACCTGTTAATAAAATAACGCAGGACAAGGTCAATAGTGGAACCATAAACGGAAATAGGTCTTTCTTAATGAAGGCGGAAAAAGTAGGGAATGAAACCTTATTGTCCCAAATCATACAAATGGTGAATGATGCTAGCCGTAGTCGGGCGCCTATTCAGAAGTTGGCGAATACGGTCTCAAGCTATTTTGTGCCTATCGTGGTAGTAATTTCTGTAATTACTTTTGCTGTTTGGGCCATTTGGGGTCCTGAACCTGCTTATGTTTTTGCGTTGGTAAATGCTATAGCCGTGCTAATTATTGCCTGTCCTTGTGCTTTGGGGTTGGCAACGCCAATGTCCATTATGGTAGGTGTGGGCAAAGGTGCACAGAACGGGGTGTTGATCAAGAATGCCGAAGCTTTGGAAAAAATGGATAAGGTAGATACGTTAATAGTAGATAAAACGGGAACTATTACCGAAGGAAAACCAACAGTGGAAACGATTGGTGCGTTAAAGGACGAATATTCTGAAAATGAGGTGTTACAGTTTATAGCTTCCTTAAACAATTCCAGTGAACACCCTCTTGCCGAAGCCACGGTAAAGTATGGAAAGGAGCAAGGTCTTGAAATTTTAAGGACAGAGGATTTTGAGGCTATTACCGGAAAAGGGGTGGAAGGGAAAATAAATGGTCAAAAAATGGCTTTAGGGAACCTTAAGATGATGGAGTATGTTAATGCCGCCTTAAGTTCAAACTTAAAATATGAGGCCAATGAACACCAAAAAATGGGTAAAACGGTATCGTACCTGTCCGTTAATGAGCAAGTAATAGGGTATGTTGTAATTGGCGATAAAATAAAGGAAACGAGCGCAAAGGCTATTAAGGTACTTCAAGAGAAGGGAATAGCGGTTGTTATGCTTACGGGAGATAATCATGATACCGCACAAGCCGTAGCTACAGAGTTAAATTTAGCTGATTTTAAAGCGGGAATGCTTCCCGAGGATAAATTGGCCGAGGTACAAAAATTACAGGAAAAAGGACATGTGGTGGCTATGGCCGGCGATGGAATCAATGATGCACCTGCATTGGCCAAAAGTGATGTTGGAATTGCTATGGGAACGGGAACAGACGTAGCCATTGAAAGTGCTATGATAACTTTGGTAAAAGGAGATTTGCACGGTATTGTAAAAGCCCGAAACCTTAGTGATTCCGTAATGCGAAACATTAAGCAGAACCTATTCTTTGCTCTAATCTACAATACAATAGGTATTCCTATTGCAGCGGGAGTGTTATACCCTGTTTTTGGGCTTTTGTTATCGCCAATGATTGCGGCTCTTGCTATGAGTTTTAGCTCGGTATCTGTAATTGCGAACGCGCTTAGGTTAAGAGCGGCTAAAATCAACTAATAAATAGTATTTCATGGGTTTTGAAAATTAGAAATTAAGCAGCGGTTACATTTTTATAGATTGAAATTTAAACTAAGCCATTCAGGGTTTAGGTAACGACCAGATAATTTAAGTTATCTTTGTTGTTCTCATTATTAGTGATTTGGATAAAAAACAAACGACTTTAAAGGATATTGCCGCAGAGCTTAATGTTTCTATTTCTACTGTTTCAAGAGCATTACAGGGCAATACACGTATAAGTGCGCAGACCAGGGAAAAAGTACTGGAGTTGGCGCAGGAGTATAATTATTTTCAGACAAAGCATATAAACCCTTATGCTAAAAAGAAGATTAAGGCCGTTGGCGTAATTGTACCCAGTATAAAATATCATTTGTACGCTATGGCCATTTCGGGCATAGAGCAAATCTTGGAGAAACATCAGATGCAAATAATCATTTGTCAATCTAATGAGTCGTACGAGAGGGAAAAAATACTGGTAAAGGAACTTATGGATATTGGCGTGGCGGGAATTATAGTTTCGTTGGCCAGTGAAAGCAAGGATTTTGACCATTTTTTAGAGGCTAAAAAAAGAAAGGTTCCGTTAGTGTTCTTTAATCGCCTTTGTGATGAGGTAGAATCGGATAAGGTGATTATTGATAACTTCAAAGCGGCTTACGATGCTACCCAGCATTTAATATCCGTGGGTTGTAAGCGGATTGCATATATTGGAGGTCCAAGAATTTTACAAATAAGCTCAACCCGACTTTTAGGCTACAAGAAGGCTTTACTGGATGCTAATATGTTGGTGGAGGAAAAGTTTATTGAAAATTCCGATTTTACTAGGGAAGGGAACCTTAGTACCGCAAGAAAATTACTGTATTCTCCGGAGCATCCGGACGGCGTTTTGGCCTTTAGTGATCAGGTGGCCATTGGTGTTATGTTAGCCGCGAAAGAACGAGGTCTAAAAATGGCAGAGGATATAGCCATCATCGGTTTTAATAATGAGCCTATAGACGAACTTTTGGAGCCTTCGCTTACTAGTATTGACCAACCTAGCTATCAGATGGGAGTAGAATCTGCAAAACTGATTATAGACCGAATTGAAGATTATGATAAAGAGGTGTCTCGAGTGGTCTTAAAATCAGAATTGGTGATCCGTAATTCTACCAACAAGAACAAGTTGTAGAAAAACAAATCACCAAAACCGATAGTCTTATATAATTAGTTCTTCTTTTGAACCAATATTACCCAGTCTTTGTCCTGGTCTTTGGGTGGGTTGCCCAGCGCCACTACACCTTTTGCATCAACCGAAGTTACGGAACCGTCCAATAGGTCTCCTCCGTTTCTAGGGTCGTACCACTTCACTGAAAACGTATTACCCGAATCTCCCAAATTAAGAGAAGTCGTTTCCTTTCCGGGATGTATATAAACTACATAAACCTCATCGGCTTTAGAAAAGCAGAATGAATCTGGATCTGTGGTTAAACCATCTGATGGCCGCATTTCCCAAAAAGGAAGGTAGTTTTCAAAAAAGAGTTTGGCATGTAGGTTTTGGTTCCAAAAAAGGTCCCTGCTCCTATAATCCTGACAGGTAAGGTCAGAATGCGGACTGGCATAACCAAAATACCATTCAACACCGTAGCCTCCTGCAAGTAAAGTTCCCCATAGCGCGTTGCCACGTGCATCATTATGTTCCATGTCTTCTGCGTCCGGTAAAAGGGCTATTTTGGCCTTTCCGGGCTCATCAACTGCAATGGCCCATTTTTTACCCGCATCATCGGCGTTTTTCATCCATTTAAGAACCCGTGGGTGCACATCTTTAAAATCGGCCTCACTTAGTTGAAGAGATGCTCCCGTAAGCGAAGATTGGTCACCTACCAGTTCTGCATAACGGTAATCTTGGTCAGGAAACGTATGTAATACCCGGTGTGTATTGTAAGGGTCTAACTTTGCCACATAATCCGTTACTTCCCTAACATTTTCTATGGGTTGGTTGTTCTCTTCACCTATATTCCAGTTCATGGCCAAATGATGCCCAAAACGGGCAATAAGTTCACGATAGTACAATTTGCCCTCAACACCAAAGACACCGTTATCCATTAGATGGTCGGTTTCGGTTTCATGGGTCTTGAAGTGCAGGAACATTCCTTTTCGTTCCCCATAGTCAAAAATACGTTCCCATTGCTCCAACTTTGAAATATCCAAGCGGGTTTTATGGAACATGGTCTGCCATGCTTTTTTGTTTTTCTTGTCACTGGCATATTTGGTGTACTCTTCTTCGGATACCTTTAAGCGATATGGAAAAACATTACGGTCATCACCATCAACGTTAAAAGTCAAAAATGAAAATACGTTAAGACCCTCTGAAGCCAAATAGTTAATGGCGCCTAGTAGGTTTTTACCTTTTTCCCCTTGCCATAATAGATCCTTGGCATCTTCGTTAAAATCTTTCCTGTGGGGCTCCCATGTCTTTAGTAAGTCTAACGCGTTGGTAGTGGCGTCAAAATCACTGTATGCCAAAATATTCTCTGGGGCGTCTACACCCACTTTAATGAAATATTTACCTGTTTCCTTAAATTTAAGATAGTGTTCACCTACATATTCCAACTTGCCTTTGGCCCTGTTGTCTATACCTGTTTTGTCAGATTCGGACACGGTAAAACTACCCGTAACACCATCCATATATTCTCCACTGGTGGCGCTGTTACTGGTATCTGCAACGGCAATATTGGTTCCTTTTTTAAAGGATGCCTTAAAATTCCAGTTTCCTGTAGTATTGGGAGCAAAACGTACAATCCATTTGTTTCCTTTTTCCGCTCCTGTTTCTGCAGCATTACCATCGGCCGCATAAAATCCGGGAACTACAAAGGTTTGATTGTTGTTGGTAAACGTAACGTCTAGACGGTAATCCAAAAAGGGGTTTACTTCGTTCATTTCATCCGTAGATGGGCCGTTAAAGACCAGTTCGATCTTATGCCATTTTTTTAGCTCGCCCTGAACGGTATACTCTGGTTCGGATTCGCATCCTGAAACCAAGGAAGTCAGAAAGAGCAAAGCGCTCAGGAAAAATGATGTTTTCATGTAAAGTCTGTTCATGTTTTCAGTTTTGAGTATGAGTTAATAGGTTGATGAAGTTACTTTGATTTATTTTTTTAAAGTTGAATTCGCATATGAAATAATGATGGCAATAAAAAGCGGTTTGCTTTATGGATTAATAAGAAAAAACTAAGCAGGAACATTTTGTATCGATCCTGTTTATTTCGGTTCGTTTTGAATATGCATAAATACAAAATTTTGCACAAATCACACATCCCAATCTATATTTTTCGGATAATTTATAGATTAATTTATATATATTTGCTCAAAATTCAACACAATTATCAATGCAAATGATATTTTGCGCAATATTTGCGCAAAAGCATTTGAACTACAATTAGAAAAAGATTAGAAATGGGAAAAACGTACAAAATCGCCGTAGTTAATGGCGACGGAATAGGGGCCGAAATCGTTCCTGCCGGTGTTTCCGTGCTGGATGCGGTAGCCACTAAATATGGCTTTGAACTAGATAAAGAGGAATTTCCTTTTGGAGCAGGATATTTTAAGGAGCATGGCAAGTTCATGTCAGATGACGCTCTTGAAACCTTAAAAAAATTCGATGCCATATTTTTTGGAGCAGTGGGTCTGCCAGAGGTAGACGATACGTTGCCAGCTAGAGATTACACCTTTCGCGTAAGAACTTCTTTTGAACAATACGTAAACTACAGACCTGTAAAATTGTTTCCAGGTATAGAAAGTCCGCTTCGCTATAAAACCGAAAAAGATATAGACTTTGTAGTTGTTCGCGAAAATAATGAAGGCGAGTTCGTACAGAGTGGAAAAATAATGCATGGGGATAAGCCCGGTGGTATGGCTATGGATATCAGTATTTTTACTAGATTCGGTATTGAGCGTATCGCACATTATTCATTTAAATTGGCGCGTAAGAGAAGAAGCAAGGTTACCAATGTTACCAAATCAAATACATTGATCAATAGCTTGGCCTATTGGGATAGGGTAATTGCAGAGGTTGCAGAGGAGTATCCGGATGTAGAATATAACAAAATGTACATAGACAATGCTTCGGCAAGTTTTGTATTGCGCCCGGAGATTTTTGACGTTATTTTGACTACAAACCTCTTTGGCGATATTTTATCCGATCTTGGTGGTGCCGTTATGGGAAGTTTAGGTCTTGGAGGTAGTGGAAATATTAACCCGGAGAAAGATTTTCCTTCTATGTTCGAGCCTATTCACGGTTCAGCACCGGATATTGCAGGGCAGAATATTGCTAATCCAATTGGTCAAATATGGTCGGCCGCTATTATGCTGGATCATTTAGGAGAGACCGAGGCGGCAAAGGAAATTATGGCCGGTATAGAGGCTACGACCGCAAAAGGTAATTTAACCAAAGATCTTCGTGGTACGGCTACTACGTCAGAAGTTGCAGAAAGCGTAGTTCAGTTTATAAACGCAACAAAATTATCAACTATATAAATTAGAATGATAGATAGGAAAATCATTGACCTCACTTTACCCATTGTATCCGGTGTAAAGGGCGTTTCTATAGACCAGGCCAAAACATTGGACAAAGATGGTTGGAACGCAACAACTTTACATTTGTATTCGCATAGCGGCACCCATATGGATGCTCCGGTACATTTTGAGGTCAATGATCAGACAATAGATCAATTACCGGTCGCTCGTTTTATTTCTGAAGCTTGGGTGATTAACCTTACGCATATCAAACCTAAAGAATCTATTACCGTAGCACATTTGGGCACTATTGCGGAAAAAGTAGAGGAAGGACAAAGTTTGCTCTTACATACGGGTTGGAGCAAAAAGTTGGGCACGGAAGAGTACCGTGATGCCTTACCTAGAATCAGCACCGAGCTTGCCCATTGGTTGGGTGAAAAAAAGGTAAATATACTTGGGGTTGAACCTCCTTCCGTAGCAGATGTCAACAATATCAAGGAGGTTACGGAGGTGCATACCATCTTAATGAAAAACGATATTATTATAGTTGAAGGACTTACTAATTTAGAAGCACTTTCTCAACCAAAAGTGACCCTTGTGGCACTACCTTTAAAGGTTGAAAATGGCGATGGTGCTCCCGCGCGTATCATTGCAATAGAAAATTGAACTTCATGTCGCATCCAGCACTTTTAAAATCTATTGAAGAAGGGGTTACGCTTTTGGGCTATGAGAAGGATATACGGTCAGAGCTTGCTCAAAACCCCAAATCCATTGTGGTTTTAGATGATGACCCAACAGGCACCCAAACCGTGTGCGATGTTCCCGTTATTACTGAATGGACCGAAGAGATTTTGGAAAACGAACTCTTGAAGAGTCCTATTTTCTTTATACTTACCAACTCCAGAAGTCTTCAAGTTGATAAAGCCGATGCCCTGGGAGAGCTCATAGGCTCACGGCTACAGAAATTGGCCAAGAAGCACCAAAAGAAACTTCTTATCATTAGCCGAAGCGATTCTACTTTAAGGGGGCATTACCCCAATGAAGTTGATGCCTTGGTAAAAGGAATGGGCTTAAACAAAATAAAGCATATTTTGGCACCTGCTTTTTTTGAGGGCGGACGCTATACGTATGAAGATGTTCATTATGTAAAGGAAGGAAATGAGTTTGTTCCTGCCGCAAAAACCCCTTTTGCAGCAGACAATACTTTTGGTTATTCAGCATCCAATTTAAAAGATTGGATTGTAGAAAAATCGGAAGGAAGGGTCAACAAATCACAGATTGCAAGTGTGTCTGTTCGAACGCTTAGAAATGCCACTTCCGAAGAAATAAAATCGATAATAGAACAACCAAAAACGACCCATATCATAGCGAACGCAACGTGTTATGCCGATTTGCAGGTCTTGGCGCTGGCCATTTTAAAAAGTAAGGACGCATTGGTTTTCAGGACGGCGGCTTCTTTTGTTAACGCCATTTCGGGTATTGCCCTAAAACCATGTTTGACAAAAAATGAAATCTTAAAGAATACGTCCTCCAATGGGGCACTGGTCGTAATTGGTTCCTATGTGCCAAAAACCACTGCACAGTTGGCGTATTTAAAGGAGAGAAGTAATGCTTTTTTCCTAGAATTGGATGTTACCCATATTTCCAATATTGAAGTTTTTTGCAACGAGCTGGTTCAACTGGTCCAAAAAGCAAACGATTACCTCAAGACCGGAGAGGATGTGGTGGTATTTACAAGTAGAAAAGTGATAAAAGGAGCTACAAAAAAGGAAAGCCTTGAAATTGTAAATCGGGTTTCCAATGCACTTATTTCCATTCTAAAAAAGGTAATGGTACGCCCAAAATATATTCTTGCCAAGGGCGGAATTACCTCTAGTGATGTAGCTACAAAAGGGCTTAATGTACGCCGAGCGAATGTCATGGGGCAAGTGCTAAAAGGGGTGCCTGTTTGGCAACTGGGTAAAGAGGCAAAATTTCCCGATATGCCTTACATCGTATTTCCAGGTAATGTTGGTGACGAGACAGCTTTACACGAATTGATTTCCTTATTGAAATAAAAAATATGAAGACACAAGGCTATTTTCCTAAAAGGTATTTTATGGTGGCAGGTACATTTCTGCTGGCCTTGCTTCTTTATGTAGATCGTGTCTGTATTTCTGTGGCCAAGGAGCCCATTTCTGCAATGTTGGACTTGAGTGATAAACAAATGGGTTGGGTCCTGGCGGCTTTTTCTCTAGGATATGCCCTTTTTCAAACTCCGGCCGGTATGCTGTCAGATTCTTTGGGACCGCGTAAAGTACTCTCCGCAATTGTAGCTATATGGTCCGTTTTTACGGCTTTAACGGGAGCAGCGTTTAACTTTATATCACTTCTCATTGTCCGCTTTCTTTTTGGGGCGGGAGAGGCCGGTGCCTTTCCAGGTATGTCCCGAGCTATTTATACGTGGATTCCTCTACAGGAAAGAGGTCTTGTAACCGGCATTAATTTTTCGGGTTCTCGGTTGGGCGCGGCATTTGCGCTTCCAGTAGTAGCTTGGATGATAGATGATTTTGGATGGAGGGTCTCCTTTGTTATTTTGGGTGTTATAGGGGTGCTTTGGGCCGTTGCTTGGTATGTGCTTTTTAGGGATATGCCGGAAGAACATCCCCATGTTTCGGATAAAGAAAAGGAATTTATCCTATCAACAAGACAACAACAGGATACTAAAACAAAGGCCGAAAAAATTAACATGGGAGACCTGTTAAAATCCAAAAATATATGGTTGGCCATGGGGCAATACTTTTGCAGCAATTTCACCTTTTTCTTTGCCCTTACATGGCTGTTTCCGCACGTTAAGAGTGAGTACGGCCTAAATACTATGGAAGCTGGCATATACACAGCAATACCTTTGGTTTTTGGTGCTTTTGGAAATTGGACTTCCGGGGCCCTAAGTGATCGTATTTATAAAAAGGGGAACTGGGACATGTCTCGTATTGTTCCGGCATCAATTGGGTTCTTTCTAGCCGCTGTAGGACTTATTGGAAGTATTTATATGGATACTGTTGAAGGCGCAATCCTATTTTTAAGTCTGGCTATTTTTGGTGCCGATATGACATTGCCGTCTTCTTGGGCCTTTTGTGTAGATATTGGAAAAGAACATTCCGGAGCCGTATCCGGTACAATGAACATGGCCGGAAATATTGGAGCATTTTTGACCGCATTGGCGTTTCCGTACCTGCAGTCCTGGACAGAATCTACCACGCCGTTCTTTGTAGTGGGCGCAGTATTGAATACTATTGCAATTGTAATGTGGTTCAATATGAAGCCTCAAAGGCATTTTAGTACATATTAAATAGGGAGCATGGCAAAATTAAAGGGAGTTTGTATAGGTGCTGGCTATTTTAGCCAGTTTCATTTTGAAGCTTGGAAAAGAATTGATGCGGTTGATATTGTTGGTGTTTGCGATTCGGTGAAAGAACGAGCGGAGGATATAGTTGACACCTATGGTTTTAAGAAGGCCTATACTAGCGTTGAGGAAATGTTCCGGAATGAAAAGCCGGACTTTGTAGATATTATTACACCTCCCGAAAGTCATTTAGAGCTTTGTAAATTAGCGGCGGCACATAACATTCATATCATTTGTCAAAAACCTTTGGCACCTACTTTAGAAGAAGCCCAAGAGATTGAAGCGCTTATTGCAGGTTCGGAGGTTAGGATGATGGTACACGAAAATTTCCGGTTTCAGCCTTGGCACCGGGAACTCAAAAAGCTTTTGGACGCAGGAACAATTGGCTCCAAATTACACACCATAAATTTGCGAATGAGAATGGGAGACGGTTGGCAGACCGATGCCTATATGAATAGACAGCCCTATTTTAGGGAAATGGAGCGTTTGCTGATCTACGAAACAGGAATTCACTTTATAGACGTGTTCAGATACTTGGCAGGAGAAATCACACAGGTATACGCTAAACTCAGAACGCTTAACAACAACATTAAAGGAGAAGATTTTGCTTGGGTAAATTTTGATTTTGCGAACGGAGGCTTGGGCTTTTTGGATGCCAATAGGTACAATGAAAACACTTCCGAAGATCCAAGGTTAACTTTTGGTGCCGTACTTATTGAAGGGGACAAAGGTAGTTTACGACTTTATGATGACGGTAAGATTACGGTTCAACTTTTAGGCGAGAAAGAACGTCCGCATCAGTATATTTTCAAGAAACAGAACTTTGCAGGCGATTGTGTCTTTGCTACCCAACAACACTTTATTGCAAACCTCCAATCTGGAGCGCCTTTTGAAACGGATGTTTCTAATTATATTCCTAATATTTCGGTTTTGGAGAAAATCTACGAATCCAGCCGAAAGGGTCTTCCGCTTCAGGTTTAAATTTATTTTTTTGGGTTAATTTTTGGTTGGGATTTACAACGGGTATACTGTTATTTACGCCGTAAGTTTATCACCTTTGTATCGACTTATATGTTCCTCTTATGACTAACTTTTTACAAACCGCTAGACTACATTGGTTTGAGGTTTTATAGTCTGGCGTTTGTAGGTTTTAAGAGGGGTTTATTTCACAATTTTGAACGTATATCGTAATGAAGATGATAGATAAGAAGATACCATATTCCATATTAGAATTGGCAACCGTTGGAGCCGGTTTTAAGCCTAAGGAAGTTTTTGATAATAGTCTTGAATTGGCACAAAAGGCCGAGGAGTTTGGATACAACCGTTTTTGGTTGGCCGAACACCATAACATGTTAAGCATTGCCAGTTCTGCAACTGCAGTACTTATGGGGCATATTGCCGGAGGAACCAAAAAAATACGTGTTGGGTCCGGGGGTATTATGTTGCCCAATCATTCATCTCTGCTCATAGCTGAGCAGTTTGGTACCTTGGCGTCATTATATCCTGATCGGATAGATTTAGGGTTGGGTAGAGCTCCTGGTACGGATCAGGTAACGGCAAATGCCATTCGTCCAGATAGAATGCAGGCCGTGTATCGTTTTCCTGAAGAAATGCATAACATTCAGCAGTATTTTTCAAAAGAGAACCAAAATGCCAAGGTTAGGGTACCCATTGCCGAAGGCGTAGAGGTACCCATCTATATTTTAGGTTCCAGTACGGATAGTGCGCATTTAGCCGCAAAAGAAGGGCTTCCTTATGTGTTTGCTAGTCACTTTGCTCCTAGTCAACTCTTGGAGGCTTTGAATATTTATTACAACAATTTTCAGCCTTCTAAATACTTGAACGAACCGTATACTATGGCGGGTATAAATGTTGTGGCCGCAGAAACGGATGAGGAGGCAGATACCATTTCTACTTCTATGTTGCGCTTAATGTTGGGCGTGATGACAGGAAAGATAGATTATATGCAACCGCCGGTGAAAATGACGGCAGAACTTAAACAGATTTCCGTAGACCCTGCTTTTCAGCGAATGTTGAAGTATGCTTTTGTGGGAAGTAAAGCTACGGTAAAAGAGAAAACAGCGGAATTTATAAAACAGACGGGCGTAAACGAGATTATTGTGGTCTCACATATTTATAATCAGCAAGATAGAATAAATTCATTCCGACTTTTTTCCGAGGTTATGCAGGAATTATAGGCAAATCTGGTGTTAAAAGATAGAGACTTGCTCCGCATATTCGATTGCGAAAGATTTTTGTTTATTTGAATTAACTAATTTTGAATTGATTACCTTTCTTTGGATACTTTAAACCTACCCAAATGGAGTTGCCAAAAATTCTTTTAGCAGGGCTTGTTGGTACTACTTTGATGACTGCTTTCAGTTATTTGGTGGGGCAATTGTGCGATGCTGAACTTGGCGAGCCCAAACTTCTCAATAAATTCTTGGACCGTTCCAAACGCTTAGACATTGAAGTTGCAGAGGATAGTATTTGGGGCTGGATATTCCACTATCTAACGGGCTTTCTTTTTGCAGGGGCTATGGCGGCCTATTTCTGTTTAACGGAAAATCACCCTACATGGTGGTTGGCCATTGTTCTTGGATGTATATTGGGGCTATTTGGTGTGCTGGGTTGGTTGACCATGATACGGTTTCATAGTGCTCCGCCCAAAATAGAATTGCAACTGTTTCTAATTCAGCTAGTGGGTGCCCATATCATTTTTGGCCTTGGGGCAACCTTTGTTTTTAGACTTTGGGCAACGTGGTACACTTTGTAATCGTGTATAGGCTTAGTTAGGGTCCTTGTCTTTTTTGCTGACCAAACCTTTGGTAAACTCGTTTAAGGTTTCTACTTTTTCTTCAAAGTCACCTTTAATTGTTTTTCTAAATTCGTTGAGGTTCTTCACTAGGTCGTCTATATTTTCAGGGATGACATCCTCAAAAAACTGACGCAAACGTTTAGCTGTGGTAGGCGATTTTCCGTTAGTAGAAATAGCCACTTTTACGTTTCCTTTGGTAACGATCCCGCCCATATAAAAATCACAGAAAGGAGGGTTGTCCGCTACGTTTACCAAGATGCTCTCCGCCCTACAATCATGGTATACTTGTTCGTTTACTTTTACCTTATCGGTAGTAGCAACGACCATGTGTTTGCTTTTCAAGAAAGATTTATTATAGTCGCTTAAATGCATAACAATGCCAAATTTGGTCGCGAGAGCAATAGTTTCTTCCCTGTAAAAAGGGGATACCATTTCCACTTGGGCACTAGGACTTGATTTTAATAGGAAAGTCAATTTTTCCAGGGCTACGTTTCCGCCGCCCACGATTAAAATATTTAGATTGGATACTTTAAGAAATACGGGGTACAGTTCATTCCGCTCCATGTTCTTCTTTTTTTTCTGTTTTATAATTTATAGTGACACGAGTGCCTTCACCGGGAATAGAATTTATAAATAGCCTACCGTTAATATAGTCTATGCGCTCTTTCATAAAAAAGAGTCCCATTCCGCCTTCACTATTGTTTTTAGGTACTTGACCCAAAATGGAATCGTCAAAACCTTTGCCGTCATCGTCAATAACAACACTTAAGATATCGTCTTTATAATTAATGGTCACCAAAATATAATTGGCTTCGGCATATTTTATGGCATTGTTTACCGCCTCTTGTACTACTCTATAGACATTGGTTTCGGCCAAGGAGTCAAACCTAATGTGTTCATCGGTACGGTTATCAAAAAGAATAGTTTTACCCGTGAGTTTAGAAAGCTCGGCAGTCATTTTTTGAAGTGCCGGAAAAATACCGTGATCGCTCAGTTCCGGTGGTGTTAGGTTAAAAGTTGCCGTACGCACACCCTTTATCAAATCTGAAGTCAAAGTTTTTAAATAGGCAATCTTTTCAATGGTCTTAGCCTTGTTTTCAGGGTCAATGGATTCTATATTGAATTTTAAGGCGGTCAACATTTGGCCAATACCATCATGAATGTCCTTTGCAATCCGTTTTCTCTCTTCTTCCTGGCCCTCAACAATTTGGCTTGCCTGTACTTTTTTCTGTAACATGCGAGCTTCAAAGTTCTGTTGGGTAAGCTGCTCTACTTTTATGCTGTTTTCTTTCCGTTCCGTAATATCCGAACATAGAATTAGAATACTCTGTTGTCTACTGGATTGATGCATGGGTACTATGGACATATCCAGCCAAAAGTGTTTTCCTTTTAGGGTAGTGATTTTTATCTCTTCTGTACGGATTACGTTTTTTCTATTGTTCTTTAGAACCTCCCTGAGGTATTCTTGCTGGCCTTGATCGGCAGTTAGAATTTCGGAAAGGGGCTTGTTCAGTTGCTTTTCGGTTATCCCTAATAGCTCTAGGAATTTTTTACTTATAAAAACGATGCTCCCATCTTTTCTGGTACTGGCAAACAATGCGGCATTGTCTATTACAAAGTTAAGCTCCTGTAGTTCCTGAAGGGATTTTTCCTTTTCCGAATAAAGCTGCTGAACCTCTTTTGCCCGTGCTTCCGAGTTTACTTGGTTTTGCATTAAATCGCCAATGGTCTTTCTAATTTGTAAAGAAAGAGGGCGAAAAATGAACAATATTTCTAACAATAATATGAGCAATGAAATGCCAAGTAGAACATATTCCTTTCGCTTAAGGATTTTTAACTGTTCCTTGCTCCGTTGGTCGTATTGGTTTACGATATCGTCCATCAATTGAAGAAAACTGTTCTCATTTTGGAGAACTACGGCAACATTTTCTTCTAGATTGGCCTTGTCTAGACTTTTATCATGGTAGGATTGGATTATCTTTTCTGCGGCCCCTACCATGGCCGCATGATGGGGTTCTAACTTCTGGAATAACTCTAGTATTTCAATATTGGTCTCTTTAGGAATTCCTATTTCCGCATCTCCATTTTGTAATGCCAAATGGGAGTGTTTCCAAATTGAAATGGTTTTAGAGAGGGCCGTTACATTTTTGGTAATGGAATTACTTGGAAACGCATCTTTTATGAGCAATAATTCTTTGGTCAATTTTTGACTATAGGCCCGTTGGAAACCCGCCACGTTAATGACGCGCGAATCACTCAGCTGCGAATTAAGGTGCAACTGAATTAGAATTTGAGAGACTATAATGGTAATTGCAATACCTGCCAAAGCCCATAGGTACCACTTTCTTATACTTAGAAAGGTTTCAGAGTCAAGCGGTAATTGGCTTTTTTCTTTTGACATGGTACATGGGTACTATTGCTATTCCTTAAATTAACCTGCAATGGCTTTTGAAACCAACTCCAGTGAATTCTTGGAAAGGGGCAGTTTTAATGCGGCTTCATGCCCTTCTTCGGACATTTTTCGCCATGTTTTTTGAAGAATGTCAATTACCTTGGCCTCATCGTGCTGAGACGCAAAGGGCTCAAAATAATGCTCAAGGAACACCAAGCAAATAACATCTTCTAAGGTTTGTGTGTCCTCATTTTTCTTTAATTGTTTCTTCTCCAATAAAAAAGCGACCTTCTCAATGGTTTCTTGATCGTAACCCACTTCTTCAAGAATAGCAGAAGCTTTTTGGGCATGGAATTTTTTTAGGTCCTGGCGCCATTTAAGATACCCCGTACGGTTCATTTCATAAGATTCCCGTGGAATTTCCCATCTGCATATATGTTGACATCTTGCCGTTAATTGCAAGGCTTCTGATGCTTTGGGGGCAAAGTCGTTCAGTTTTTCCGTCATACGAAGTGCATAAAGCAATTCTTTGGGATATGTTTTCCCAGAAGGGGTTATTTCTGTATGGGGATCTTGCTCGTTTGCCTTATCGAACAAAGAAAAGGCTTGCTGTAATTTATCGGAAATGGCCATAAGTTTAATTTTGGTCTAAGATACAAATACCTTGAGACCTGTAGAGAATCTATTGCATGGCTATAACGTCTTTCTAAAGATTTGCCGAAAAAATCACTTATTCCGAAAAGCCAACGAACACAAACTCCCCTTCTACCTTAACCGGATAGGTAGCAATTGCATCCAAGCTCCCGTTTAGGTTTTCTCCTGTTTTTAGCGAAAACGTATTCTTATGAAGCGGACATGCTACTTTTGGTTGCATATCTTCCTCTCCGATCATTCCACGGGAAAGGACCATTTCCATTTTATGCGGACAAAGATTCTGGCACGCGTACCAAGTGGCTTGGCGTGTAAAATTGAAAATGGCAATTTGTTTGTCCTTATATTTTATACATGCCCCGCCATTTTTTGGAAATTTACTAGAGGGTCCTGCTTTAAACCAGACTTTTACGTTATCTGGCTGTACGGTTTCATATGTACTTAGATTTGCGATCATAATGTTGTTTTTAGTTTGGGATTACTCTGTTTGTCACTTTTTTTCGTGATTTTCAAGTTCTTTTAAGCCCATTCTTTAGGCATCTTTTGATCACGAAGAGATACGAATTCTATATTATCATCCGGTTCGTCCGAGTTAATGAAGTGGGTATACCGTTCCCTTATTTCTGGAGTTTCTACGGCTTCTTTCCACTCACATTTATAGGTATCAACAAATTTTTGCATATCGGCATCCAATTCTTCCGCAATGCCTAATGAGTCATTGATAACTACGTTTTTAAGATAGGTAATGCCGCCTTCCAGTTTGTCTAGCCAAGCCGCGGTTCTTGTAAGTGGCGGAGCTGTTTTTATATAGAACATCATAAAACGGTCTACATATGTAATGGCAGTTTCCTTGTCCACTTTTTCGGCCAGTAGCTCGGCATGTTTTGGATTGGCCCCACCGTTTCCGCCTACGTAAACATTCCATCCGCCTTCAACGGCAATGAATCCAAAATCTTTACCTCGGGCTTCGGCACATTCGCGGATGCATCCGGAAACCCCGCCTTTAAATTTATGGGGAGAGCGTATACCCTTGTACCTGTTTTCAATTTCTATGGCAAAACTTACGCTTTCGTCCATTCCGTATCGGCACCAAGTAGAACCAACACAACTCTTTACCGTACGTAGCGATTTTCCATAAGCCTGACCGGTTTCAAAACCTTCGGCAATAAGTTCTTCCCAAATAAGGGGCAGCTCGTGCAATTTAGCACCGAACATATCAATACGTTGTCCTCCCGTTATTTTTGTGTACAAGTCGTACTTCTTGGCAATCCTGCCCATGGCCATTAACTGCTTGGGCGAAATTTCACCTCCAGCTACCCTAGGAACAACTGAGTAGGTTCCGTTACGCTGTATATTGGCCAAATAACGATCGTTGCTATCCTGTATGGTTTCTTGACGGTTGGCCGTTTCATTGTATATACTGGCAAAAATTGAAGCGGCCAAGGGTTTGCAGACCTCACAGCCATGTCCTTTTCCTACTTCGTCCAGCAATTGGTCATAATCTTTAATATCCTTAAGCTTAACTATATCAAAAAGTTCTTGTCTGGAGTAGTCAAAATGCTCGCAGATGCTTTCTTTAACCGTTTTTCCTAAGCTTTTTAGACTTTCTTTTACCAGATCGGCAACCATGGGCTTACATCCTCCACAGCCTGTTGTGGCTTTGGTTGCTTTGGCTACGTCCTTTACGGTTTCATTACCATCGTCTATTACGGAACAGCAAACGGCTCCTTTGGTGACAGCTTCACAGGAACAGATTACGGCCGTGTCCGGTAAATCCATGGCGCTGCCAAATGCGGAACCTCCTTCGCCACGGGCACCAACAATGAGCTCTTCGGCATTATCGGGCAAGGGAATATTGTTAAGGTACATTTGGTGTAGAATGCTATAATCCTCTGCATCGCCTACCATAATTCCTCCTAATAGGGTTTTGCCATCGTGACTTACGTTTATACGTTTGTACAACCCTTTAGTCTTGTTCTCATAAATAATAGAAAGGCCCTTGTCCGCTGGCATATAAGGTATTCCAAAACTAGCCACGTCAACACCGATCAGTTTTAGTTTTGTGGACATGTCAATTTCTGAGCGCATTACCACTTCGGAGCTCTCTATAATTTGGTTTACGGCCACTTCGGCCATTTCATAACCTGGGGCTACGAGTCCGTAAATCATTTGGTTGTACAGTGCCACTTCGCCAATAGCGAATATATTAGGGTCCGAGGTCTGCATTCTGTCATTTACAACAATGCCACCGCGAACACCCATTTCTAGATTACAAGTTTTTCCGAGTTCATCACGAGGTCTAATACCTGCTGAAATTACGAGCATGTCTACTTCTAAGGTATCATCTTCGCCAAAGTCCATTCCTGTAATGGCCCCGTTTCCTAGAATACGGTTTGTAGCTTTTCCGGAATGTATGTTAATGCCCATATTCTCTAAGGTAAGTTGAAGGACATTGCTACTTCGAGAATCCAGTTGTCTTGGCATAAGTTTAGGGGCATACTCTACAACATGGGGTTCAAGACCCATGTCCATCACGGCTTTACCTGCTTCTAACCCCAAAAGACCACCGCCTAATATTGCCGCACGACCATTAGATTTTTTTGCTTTAATCTTTTCTGCATAGTTAAGCATGGCTTCCAGGTCCTCTATGGTGCGGTATACGAAGACACCTTCTTTCTCTACTCCGTTTATAGGAGGTACAAAAGGACTTGAGCCTGTGGCCAGTACTAAGTAGTCGTATGCATATTCTTTATCGCTTCCAGTGGTTATCGTTTTTGTTTTACGGTGAATGTCCGTAACACGTTCATTAACGATCAGTTCTATCTTATTTTCTGTATACCAGCTCATAGGGGCAAGTTCCAAGGCTTTGGCATCCCTATTTCCAAAGAACTCACTTAGGTGTACACGATCGTACGCCGCTCTTGGTTCCTCACCGAAAACGATAATCTTAAAATTTTCAGATTCTTCTCGGGCTGCGATTTTCTCACAGAACTTATATCCGACCATGCCGTTTCCGACAACAATAATGGTTTTCATAGGCTTCGATTTTAAACTACTTAGCAATATTACGTATAAATACGTATAAAACATCTATTTTTATCGAAATAATTACGTAGTTTTGTTGAGGAATTACTAAAACAACCCTTTAAAACTGCTAGTTATGAAAACAGTAAAAGAGCCAAAAGTTACATTGATAGGAGCGGGTCCGGGAAGCGCAGACCTTATTACCATAAGGGGTTTAAAGGCTTTAAGGTCGGCCGATGTGGTTTTGTACGACGCATTAATAGATGAAGAATTATTAAAACAGATTGATGCCGGTATTCCAAAAATATACGTAGGTAAACGATGTGGAATGCATTCGTTCAATCAAGATGATATTAATATCCTAATAGTAGAAAAAGCATTTGAGAGAGGTCATGTGGTTCGTTTAAAAGGGGGCGACCCATTTGTTTTTGGTAGAGCCCATGAAGAGATAGCCTATGTGGAATCTTTTGGTATTCCTGTAACCGTGGTACCTGGAGTTTCCAGTGCGATAGCTGTTCCGTCTAGTCAAGGAATACCTATGACACAGAGAGGTGTTAGTAGTAGTTTTTGGGTAATGACGGCAACAAAAAGAGATGGTTCGTTCTCAGAAGATTTAAAGTTCGCTTCGCAGTCTTCCGCAACTATGGTTATATTAATGGGAGTGAGAAAATTATCGGAAATAATTAGAGAGATCAATAAATATAGGGGGTCCTTAACTCCAATGGCTGTAATTCAAAATGGCACAATGCCAAATGAATCCTGTATTGTGGGTACATTGGGCAGTATGGCTTCAGGGAAATCTAGTATTGATTGCTCTAAACCCGGTATTATAGTAATAGGTGATGTAGTGGCCGAGCATCCCGCTTTTTTTGAGGAAGAAGTGCAGCGTGTACTTCATTCAAGCTTCTAAAATCTAAATAGGTTTACGTACGTATATTTTGTGCTGGAACCTCTGCTAAAAGCTCTGTATGGTGTCTGTATAAGGCATTTTTCAGAGCTCTTTTTTTGGAGGGAATATGATATTGTTATTTTATACAGCACTTTTTTTTAGATATCTGTTTTTTGGTTCAATATATTTTTTGTTCTCGTAAAAATACTTAGTAATATGACATATTTTAGAAATATACGTAGTAATACGTATAAATATACGTAGTTTTGAATATTGTTGAACCTAAAACATCTGTATTATGGAAACACAATCTAAAAAAGTGACCAGCTTAAAACTCGGAAATATTAAAAGTATGCCCATTCGTACGTTTTGGATAACTTCGGTAGCATTCTTTATCTGTTTTTTCGCATGGTTTGGTATTGTACCGTTCATGCCGGATGTTGTCAAGGACTTAGGGCTTACTCCTGAGCAGAAATGGAACTCTATTATATTGGCGGTAACCGGAACGGTGTTCGCACGTCTTCTCATTGGGAAATTATGTGATAAATATGGCCCCAGATTATGTTATACGTATTTACTTCTTATAGGAGCTATACCTGTTATATTACTTGGATTCGTTCAAACACCTGCTCAATTTTTAATTTGCCGTTTGTTCATAGGCTTTATTGGGGCATCGTTTGTAATTACCCAGTTTCATACTTCTATAATGTTCGCTCCTAATATTGTGGGTACGGCCAATGCCACATCTGCAGGTTGGGGAAATTTAGGAGGTGGCGCCAACCGTTTGGGAATGCCGTTAATTGCGGCTGCCGTGGTGAGTTTTGGTGTTGCGGATGAGGTAGCATGGCGTTATTCTATGGTAATTGCCGGTGTAATTGCAATGCTAATGGGAGTGGTTTATTACTTTTTTACACAGGATACTCCGGAAGGTAATTTTGCTCAACTTAAGAAAGAGGGTAAGATGCCCAAACTTAAGAAAGATGAAGAAAGCTTTATAAGTGTTTTAAAGGATTATCGGGTGTGGATACTATTTGTAGTATATGCCGCCTCTTTTGGAATGGAGCTTACCGTATATGGAACAATGGATGATTACTTGCAAAATACGTTTGGCCTAATGCGCTCTACGGCGGGTAATCTGGTTTTATCGTTTGCCTTAATGAATATTTTTGCAAGAACCTTGGGAGGTTTCTTTGGAGATAGATTCGGGAAAATGAAAGGATTGCGAGGTAGAGTTGTGTTCTTGGGGATAATTTTAGCTATAGAAGGTTGTATGCTTACCATATTTTCAACTACTACAAGTATTGCCTTTGGTATCTTATTTTTGATAGCGTTTAGTCTATCCGTTCAAATGGCTGAAGGAGCTACTTTTTCCGTTGTGCCGTTCATTAATAAAAAAGCAATTGGTTCTATTTCGGGAATTGTAGGAGCTGGCGGAAACGTTGGGGCCTTTGTTGCGGCAATGTTTCTCAAATCACAATCCGCTTTGGCCGAAACCCAAGCAATTGCCGCAAATACAAACTTGGGAGAAGAGGCGGTTAGGGCAGCGCAATCCGCTGCAGCTTCTACAGCAGTATCGGGTGGGTACTTTATTATAGGAATTTGTGTTGTTGTTGCAGCTGGTCTATCGCTAGCAATAAAATTTTCCACAGAAGACGAGAAGGCTACGGCTTTAGAAATGAACAAGGCCAATACGCCTAAGTTTGCTGTAGCGGATAAGTAAAAAGTCAATATGATTTCTACACAGGCAAATACGAATACGGCTCAAACCAAGAAAAAATTGGCCCACACTTCTTGTGAGGACTGTACAAATAGTGGTTGTCTTATTAAAAGAAACTTAAGACTTAGTGCATTGGTATCGGAATTTGTTGAGGAAAAGAGGGAGTTCACTTGTAAAAAGAGCCAGCAATTTATTATGGAAGGAGCTCCCGTAAACGGCTTGTTCTTTATTCAATCTGGAAAAGTTAAGGTTTTTAGAACCGGTATTAACGGAAGGGAGCAAATCGTTCGCTTTGCCAACTCTGGTGAAATAATTGGGCATAGGGGGTTTGGAACCCACGAATACTATAGTATTGGTGCTATGGCCCTAGAGGATACCAACCTTTGTTACTTCTCAAAAGAAAACCTGCAAAAAGTACTATTAACAGCTCCCAATTTTACATATGATCTCATGTTATTTTATGCCAATGAGCTCAACAAAAGTGAGGCTAAAGTAAAATCAATTTCACAGATGACTGTGCGTGAGCGTGTCATAGATACCCTGATTTATATAGAGCGTAAATTTGGTAGAAAAAATAATTTTATCAATGTCGCTTTAAGTAGAAGGGAGTATGCAAATTATGCCGGAACTACGGAAGAGCAAGTTATACGAGTATTCTCTGCATTAAAGAAGGATAATTTGATTAACACAAAAGGCAGGCGTGTTGAAATTATTGATAGCGCGCTTCTCAAACGGGAAATATCCGAGCATAACTTTTATTTGGACAGTTAAGTAAACTGTACACTTTCCCTACAATTACTCAATATTTATTAATCCGTACCACTACGTATCTATACTCAAATAGGTGGGTGTGTTCTAACATGTTGGAATTCAGCATTAAATAATATAAACCTGTGTTTTGGCAGGTTTGAAGATGGTGTAAAAAGAGGGTTTAACCTATGATATACCATATGTAGATCAAACGATTACGTATACATTTGTCAAGAATAAGTATTAATACGTAGTTTAATTAAAACCAATTGAATATGAAAACCATTTTTACAAAAGCATCATTATTTGCAAGCGTAGCTGCATTGGTAATGGCTTGCGGAGGAAAAGAATCAAAAAAGACCGAAGCTGCTACAGAAGAGGCCGTAGCTTCAAAAACCAAGATGCTTGATATTGAAAAACCACAATTGACTTTCGGTTTTATTAAGCTAACGGATATGGCACCATTGGCCATCGCCAAAGAAAAAGGATTTTTTGAAGATGAAGGACTGTTCGTTTCAGTAGAAGCACAATCTAACTGGAAAAACGTTTTAGACCGCGTTATAGATGGTCAGTTGGACGGTTCTCATATGTTGGCGGGACAACCAATTGCGGCAGGAGCCGGTTTTGGTAGACAAGCCAAATTGGTAACTCCTTTTTCAATGGATTTGAATGGTAACGGAATAACGGTGTCCAATGATGTTTGGTCTAAAATGAAGCCAAATGTACCGGCAGATTCAGAGGGGAAGCCTATACACCCGATTAAGGCAGACGCTCTTAAACCTGTTATTACCGAGTATAAGAATAGTGGTAAACCGTTTAAAATGGGAATGGTGTTCCCTGTATCTACACATAACTATGAAATTCGCTATTGGTTGGCAGCAGCGGGTATTCACCCAGGTATGTATACTGCGGATAACGTACAGGGGCAGATAGATGCAGAAGTTTTATTGTCCGTAACACCACCGCCACAAATGCCGGCTACATTAGAGTCAGGAACTATATATGGTTACTGTGTAGGAGAGCCATGGAACCAACAAGCGGTATTTAAAGGAATTGGTGTACCAGTAACTACTAATTACGATATCTGGAAGAACAACCCTGAAAAAGTATTTGTTATGACGGAGAAATTTGTAAACGAAAATCCAAATACTGCCATAGCCGTTACTAAAGCATTGATTAGAGCAGGAAAATGGTTAGATGAGCCATCTAACAGGGCCGAAGCCGTAAAAATACTTTCAATGTCTCAGTATGTTGGTGCACCTGAAGAGGTTTTGGCAAACTCCATGACCGGTACGTTTGAATTTGAAAAAGGAGATAAGCGTGAGATGCCTGATTTTAATGTTTTCTATAAGTATAATGCTACATATCCTTTTTACTCGGACGGTATTTGGTTCTTGACTCAAATGCGCAGATGGGGACAGATTCCAGAAACAAAATCAGCTGAGTGGTATGGTGAAACAATCAAGGATATCTATCGTCCTGACATCTGGAAAAAAGCTGCGGAACTTTTAGTAGCGGAAGGTCAAATTCCCTCAAGTGATGTTCCTGATACGGACGGGTACAAACCGGCAACTACAGACTTTATAGACGGAACATCGTTTGATGCAAAAGATCCGATAGGATATATCAATAGTTTCTCCATAGGAAACAAGGATTAAGATACAGAGTAAGTAAATCGAAGCAAAATTAATGTATTATGGAACAAGATATAACACTTAAAAAGGAAGGTCAAGGACTTGTATTCTTAAAGCCGGTGGTAGCTAAGCTTACCCCTAAATTTCAAAAGGGTGATATTTTTTCGTCCTTGAAGAAAACAGGTATTACCGTATTGTCCGTTCTATTGTTCTTAGGATTATGGCATTTAGGGTCTAAAGCACTTTACAATAAGGAAGCAGCCTATAAAATTGAAAAAGCACTAACGGAGCGTGGCCAGGAAGCTGCGGACGCGGAGCGTGCATGTATCGCATCCGGAGACAGTAGTTGCCAACCCAATACGCTGCCTTCTCCTTCTCAAGTATGGAGTTCGCTTCAATCTCTAATTGCAGATCACAAAGTTATAACTGCGGATAAGGCAGCGTTTGAAGAAAAGATGTCCACCATGAATGCTAAGTTGGTAGCACAAGGCAAGGATGCTATTGTTTACACAGGCCGAGCTTCTTTTGTGGATATCGTTCTTACAAGTATAAAAACAGTTTTTGCGGGATTCTTATTAGCACTTTTAATTGCTGTACCAATCGGTATTATCATAGGGTTGAGCCCATCTTTGCGCAGTGCATTCAACTGGTTCATTCAAATCTTTAAGCCAGTATCCCCCGTGGTTTGGTATTTGTTGGTCTTTATGATCGTAAAGACCCTTTATATAGGAGACAGTTCGGATAACGCATTTGTAATATCCTTTATAAGTGTAGGTCTCTGTGCCATGTGGGCCACCTTGGTAAATACCGCTATGGGTGTATCCTCGGTAGACAAAGACTATATCAACGTTGCCAAAGTTTTAAAATTAGGCACTTTTCAAAAAGTGTTTAAGGTGATTTTACCTTCTTCCCTCCCATTGATATTTACCGGTCTGCGTATTACGCTTTCCGTAGCGTGGATGGTGCTTATAGCAATTGAGCTATTGGCACAAAGTCAAGGGTTGGGACTTTTCGTTTGGGAAGAGTTTCAGAACGGGGCCAATGACTCCAACGCAAAAATCATCGTTGCGATGTTCGTAATCGGTATCATCGGATTCCTTTTGGACAGGATTATGCTTTCCGTGCAGAACTTGGTTTCTTTCAACAAAAACGAAATGGCATAACCCTTAAAATCGTAACTAATGGCATATTTAGAATTAAACAATGTATACAAGAGTTATGGTACGGATGAGAACGTTACAAACGTATTATCCGACATCAACCTAACGATAGAAGAAGGGGAATTTGTTGCCATCGTAGGCTTTACCGGAAGTGGAAAAACTACATTGGTAAACCTTATCAACGGATTGTTAAAACCTACAAGTGGAGAAGTTCTCTTTAAAGGAAGTCCGGTTGTAGATACCAGTCATGAGAGAGGTGTTATTTTCCAAAATTATTCTTTGCTACCGTGGCTGACCGTTGGTCAAAATGTGTATATGGCGGTCAAAGAAGCTTTTCCAAAGTTGAGCAAAGCAGAGTTGAAGAAACGCGTAAGCGATTATGTGGAAATGGTTAGCCTAAGCCCTGCTATAAACAAAAGACCTAAAGAACTATCAGGAGGAATGAGGCAACGTGTATCGGTTGCCAGGGCATTGGCCATGAATCCTGAAATGATAATCATGGATGAGCCTTTAGGTGCTCTGGATGCTTTAACGCGTGGCAACCTTCAAGATGAAATCCTAAATATCTGGAGCAAGGATAAACGTACGGCATTGTTGATTACCAATGATGTGGATGAGGGTATCTATATGGCAGATAGGATTATTCCTTTAAAACCGGGTCCAAATGCTACGCTAGGACCAGAGTTTAAAATAGATATTGAACGGCCTAGGGATAAGACGGCCATGAACGATAATCCAAATTACAAGAAAACAAGGAATGCCATTATCGAGTATTTGATGGATATCGGGGACCAAAGAAAATCGGTTTCACAACAGGATTACATCCTTCCAGAAATAGCACCTAAAAGTTTTGTAGCCTAAACCTAGAACTATGTCCGAAACAATAGAAAAAACAGAGTTGGGAACCACGGAGAACGGTATTTTTTATCCTTCTCAGGTAATGTTGGATCTAAACGATCTTAAGAAAGTATACCCCACACCAAAAGGAGATTATGTGGTACTGGAACATTTGAACCTTCAAATAATGAAAGAGGAATTTGTTACCATAATCGGCCATTCCGGATGTGGTAAAACTACAATGCTCTCTATGATAGCTGGCCTTAACCCTATTTCAGGAGGAAATATATCCGTTTTGGGAAATCCGGTTAAAGGACCTGGTCCGGATAGGGGCGTTATCTTTCAATCGCCGAGCCTTATGCCATGGATGACAGCGCTTGAAAATGTGCTGCTAGGCGTGAATCAGGTTTTTCCTCACGCAACAAAGGCACAGCGTCAAGATATCGCTAAATATTACCTTCATAAAGTGGGTCTGGACGGTGCTTTTGGCAAGAAAGCTTCTGAACTTTCTCAAGGTATGCAACAAAGGGTTGGTATCGCCAGGGCGTTTGCCATTAAACCTAAGGTATTACTTCTAGATGAACCATTTGGTATGCTAGACTCGCTTACCCGTGGTGAATTGCAGGATATTTTGATTGAAATCTGGAACAAAGAAAAAATTACGGCGGTAATGATTACCCATGATGTGGATGAGGCGATTTTCTTGGCAGACCGTGTGGTAATGATGACCAGCGGACCAAGGGCTAAAATAGGAGACATTCTAGATATTGAATTTGAAAGGCCTAGAACCAGAAAATCCGTATTGGAACATGATGATTACTATACATACCGAAAACACTTAATAGACTTCTTAGAACATTAAACCATAACTAAACACTAATACAATTACATTAAGACCTATATTATGAAAAAACAGTACACCCTATTATTTGTATTGATGCTTACGATTCAATTTGCATCTGCGCAATTTGTTCTCGATGGCGAATTTAAACCCCGTACAGAATACCGTAATGGTTTTGGTAGCATTATCCCCGATGCCCTAGACCCTGGCTTTGCTATTGCAACACGTTTACGACTAAACGCCGGTTATCAAACCGAAGCTTTTAAATTTTACATGAGCTTGCAAGATGTTATGGTTTGGGGAGAGAACAGACAGTTAAAACCTGAGGATAGCAACAATTCGTTTTCTGTCTTTCAAGCATGGGCCGACATTAAACTTGGAGAAGGCTTCTCAACTAAAATAGGCCGCCAAATGCTTGTCTACGATGATCAAAGAATTCTTGGCGGGGTTGATTGGGCCATGCAGGCACGTAACCACGATGCAGCTTTGTTACAATACAAAAAAGGTAAATTTATGATGGACCTGGGTCTTGCCTTTAATCAGGACTTTACGGCAACTACTGGAAATCCGGGAGGGTTTCAATCAGTTGGTACGGCCTATAATACTACTGGGTTTTTCTCGTACAAAAGCATGCAATACCTCTATCTGAGACATAAAGGAGAAGCATTTTCCGCAAGCGGATTGATAATGAACAATGGTTTTCAAAATTTTACAGGAGATGCAGATGCTCAAGTTGCAGATGGTGTAAGCAATTTGGTTACGCTGGGTACACATTTAAACTATAAAAAAGGAAGTTTTGGAGCAGCGCTTAACGCCTATCTGCAGACTGGTGAACGTCAAAATAGTGTAGATGTGAGCGGAGCATATCTTTTGGGATTGGACTTGACCTACAAGGTGTCTAAAGGGGTTTCCTTGGGGTTAGGGGCCGAAATCATTAGTGGAAATGATACTAGTACTACGGACAAGACCGAAGCTTTCTTTCCGCTTTACGGAACCAACCATAAATTTAATGGGTTTATGGATTACTTCTACGTAGGCAACCATGCTAATTCCGTTGGGCTAACGGATATTCATGCCAGTGCCAAGTTCGCTTTGGGCGAGACCTCTAGTTTAATGGTAAAGGTTTTGAACTTTAGTGGCGAGCAGGAGTTGCCAAGTGGCGAGAAGTCCCTAGGTACGGAAGTTGATTTGGTTTTTGCAAAGACCTTTAAAGGATACGGGTTAGCCATAGGCTATTCCCAAATGTTTGCTAGTGATGGCATGTATGAATTAAAAGGAGTAACAGAAGCAGACGCCTCTAGCGCACAAAATTGGGCTTGGGTGCAGTTAACTATGAAGCCTAAATTTTTAAATACGGCCAAGTAATAAAATTATTTTAAGATGCTTCGATAGGGCCGTTACAACCTTTTTGTTGTGGCGGTTCTTTTGTTTTAAACAGATTTTAAATCGGTATAGTAGCTTGTGTAACTCCCTTTATAAAAATCGATTATATTTGTACGTATAATTACGCATATTTTGGATCAAACAACAAGTATTATTTTAGCGGATGACCATTCTTTGGTTCGTGATGGTATCAGGTCTTTATTGGAGAGTGAATCTGATTTGAAAGTTATTGCCGAAGCTTCCGACGGTATCGAGGCCATTGAAATGGTGAATAAGAACTCGCCCGATCTATTGATTATAGATATTAGAATGCCACGCATGACAGGAATAGAGGCTGTTGAAAAACTGAGTGCTCAAAACTCGCCTGTAAAATGTATCATCCTTTCTATGCACGATTCGGAGGAGTATATTCTTAAGTCTGTTAAGGCCGGTGCACTAGGCTATTTGTTGAAAGACACAGGAAAATCAGAATTTCTTAAAGCCATTCATGCCGTGCGGGAAGGGGGCAAATACTATAGTGGCGATATTTCAAATGTTTTGGTCAATAGTTTATTGAGCTCCACGACCAATACTGTAGAAAGTCCTAAAAAAGCTACACCTACAAATATTCCTTTTGATTTGACCAATAAAGAACTCCAGGTATTAAAATTGGTTTTATCCGGTTTGACCAATAAGCAGATTTCCGAAAAATTGCAGAACAGTAAACGTACAGTGGAGACACATAGGTTTAACCTTATGCGTAAGATGGAAGTCAAAAACCTAATCGACCTTTCAAAAAAAGCGCAACAGTTTAATTTGGTGTAGCACTGCTGTTCTAAATTTATTCGGTACCCATTTGCACATATGGACCACGCCATTTTTTATCATATCTATCCCTTGGGTCTTCTGGGCGCGGATAAAACCAATGATTTGGTTTCGGTCAGCATTAATAGACTTTCGGTGCTCAACGTTTGGTTGGCACATATAAAGAAGCTGGGTTGCAAAGCGCTTTATATTGGTCCTGTTTTTGAATCATCTAGCCATGGGTATGATACCGTGGATTATTATAAAGTAGACCGAAGGTTAGGTGATGACGCTGCCTTGATTGCTCTGGTGAAAAATGCACATGAGCTGGGTATTAGTGTAGTTTTAGATGGTGTTTTCAACCACGTAGGAAGAGATTTCTTTGCATTTAAAGATCTTAAGAAGTTTGGAAAGAATTCAACATATATCAATTGGTTTTCTAATGTAGATTTTGGAAAGCGTAGCCCGTTAGAAGACCCGTTTACCTATGACACTTGGGCCGGCTATTTTCAATTGGTAAAACTCAATCTTAAAAATAAGGAGGTTCGGGATTATCTTTTGAGTGCCGTTGCCAAATGGATGGACATCTATAAAATTGATGGCCTGCGCTTAGATACCGCAGATGTGTTGGATTTTGACTTTATGAAAGAACTTGCGCGCTTTTGTAAAAAACGAAACCCTCATTTTTGGTTAATGGGTGAGGTGGTTCATGGCAATTATAACCGTTGGGCCAATGATAGAATGTTAGATTCCGTTACCAATTACGATTACCACACGCCTATTTACGAAAGCTTTAATTTAAAGGACTTCAGTAAAATTTCTGAAACTGTTGAACGGGATTTTGGTCCTAAGGGAATTTATAAAGATTTGGCGCTCTATTCTTTTGTAGATAACCATGACGTTAACCGTGCCGCCAGTACTTTAAAGAAACCAGAACACTTATTCCCTCTATACTTATTACTATTTACGCTTCCGGGAATACCTGCCATTTACTACGGGAGTGAGTGGGGTTTTGAAGGGAAAAAGTCCGCACATAGTGATGATTTGCTGCGCCCAAGTGTAGAGCTGGAAAACCTAAAAAAACAAGCAAAACACCCAAAGTTATTAGATGCTATAAAGTAATTTATTGGCGCACGTAAAAAATGTAAGTCTCTGTCTACGGGTAAGTATGAAACTTTGCTGGTTAAAAAAGAGCAGTATGCCTTTTCTAGAAAAGAAAAGGATGGAACGGTGGTCGTTATTGTAAATATGTCTAACCAACCTGTTAAGGTAAACATTCCCGTAAAAGGTCTGCTTGCCAAGGGTTTTACGGATTTTCTTAACCCAGATTATTGTCTAATACCCAACAAAACAGGTCTTTCTGTGGAGGTTCCACCATGTTGGGGCCGTATCCTGTATCATTGATCGAAAAGTAGCTAGAGGGCACTTTTTTTATTGATGTGCGATAAAAACATCAAACTATTACGAAAAAAACACTACGTATATATACGTAATTTTATAACTTGCTATATCTAATTTTGGTGTTTACATCAAAAAGGAAAAGCAATGTTAAAAAAGAAAACACATAAAACCGTTTGTTCTTACTGTGGTGTAGGTTGCGGTATATTGGTAGATGTTGATAATAAAGGGAAAATTGAGGTAGACGGAGACCCTGATTACCCTTCCAACAAGGGTATGTTGTGCTCTAAAGGAAGAAACCTGAATTATGTTGCCCAAGATACCAGCGACCGGATTATGCATCCACAAATGCGATGGAGTAGGAATCACCCGTTGCAAAAAGTAGCTTGGGACACCGCTTTTGAGCGTGCCGCAGCCGTTTTTAAAAGCATTATTGCCAAACATGGGCCGGATAGTGTCGGTTTCTACGTATCCGGACAATGTCTTACTGAGGAATATTATCTGGTGAACAAGATTACCAAGGGCTTTATCGGAACCAATAATGTAGACACCAACAGTAGGCTTTGTATGAGCTCTGCCGTGGTAGGCTATAAAAAAACTTTGGGTGAAGATTCTGTTCCTATTTCGTATGAAGACATTGAACTGGCAGACTGTTTTTTGATTGCAGGGGCCAACCCTGCTTGGTGCCATCCTATTCTCTATAGACGTTTGGAGCAGCACAAAGAAGAAAATCCCAACGTTAAAATAATTGTTGTAGACCCGCGAAAAACGCAGACATGTGCTTCGGCAGATATACATTTACAAATCCTTCCGGGAACAGATGTTATCCTTTTTAATGCCATGGCAAGATGGCTCATCGAAAAGAAAAAAATAGATAAGAATTTTATTAAAAAACACACCTCAAATTTTGAGGCTTGCAAGGAAAGTGCATTTACCCTTACCCTTAGGCAGGCGTCCGAAAAATGTGGTGTTCCCGTTTCGGATATCCGGAAGGCGGCACAATATATCGGAGACGCCAATAAGTTCATTAGTATGTGGACCATGGGGCTTAACCAAAGTGTAATAGGGGTTTCCAAAAATGTGTCTCTGTTGAATCTTTCTTTGTTAACAGGACAAATAGGAAAACCGGGTTGTGGGCCATTTTCATTAACGGGGCAGCCCAACGCTATGGGTGGCCGTGAAGTAGGTGGTATGGCCAGTCTTTTGGCCGCGCATAAAGACTTGGGCAATCCGCAGCACCGGAAAGAGGTTTCGGATTTTTGGGGAGGAAAGGAAATCAATTCGGAACCGGGTTATACTGCAACAGAAATGTTTGATGCGCTAGAAAGTGGAAAACTAAAGGCAATTTGGATTATTTGTACAAATCCGGCTGTGAGTATGCCCAACGTAAAGAAAGTTGAAAAGGCCCTTAAAAATGCGGCTTTTGTAGTAGTTCAGGATATTAGCCATAATTCGGAAACCACAAAATTTGCCGATCTTTTATTGCCTGCGGCCGGCTGGTTGGAGAAAGAAGGTACGATGACCAATTCGGAAAGACGGATCAGTTATTTACCAAAGGTTATTGATGCACCGGGAGAAGCATTGCCAGATGCCGAAATTCTTTGGCGTTTTGCCCAGGCCATGGGTTATGAAGGTTTTGATTACGCCAATGCAAGCGAAGTTTATGATGAGCACTGCCTTTTGACCAAAGGCACCAATATTGATATTACAGGTCTGTCTTATGAAAGATTAAAAAACGAAGGTAGCTTTCAATGGCCGGTTCCCCACAAGACCCATCCGGGAACACCGCGTTTGTTTACTGATTTTAACTTCCATACAAATGATAAAAAGGCACATTTTAATGCGCCAAAGAGTCTTTATAATAAATCTGAGGAAACAGATATTGATTTTCCTTTGGTATTGAATACGGGAAGGGTAAGGGATCAGTGGCACACCCGAACCAAAACCGGAAAAGTAAAACGTTTATTGACCCATATTCCGCAGCCCTATTTAGAAATGAACAAGGTAGATGCCTATCTGCGCAAGTTAAAAGAGGGAGATATTGCGGTTATTAAAAGTAGAAGGGGTGAAGTACAGGTAAAAGTGAAAATCAATTTTGATATTCGTGAACGTGTTGTTTTTCTTCCTATGCACTGGGGAAAAGTCCTCAATAATGATTTTGGCAGGGCCAACAACCTTACCAATGATATTGTTGACCCAGTTTCTAAAGAGCCCGATTTTAAATACTGTGCGGTTCAGGTAGAGAAGTTCGTAAAACCGGTTCAAAAAATAATTGTTATCGGGGCAGGTGCGGCTGCATACAGGTTTATTCAATCCTATCGGGAGAAAAATAAAAAAGACGAATTGCATGTGTTTTCCAAAGAAAAGGACCCGTTTTATAACAGGGTACTATTGCCCGAATATGTAAGCGATGAGCTTTCTTGGGAAGCATTGGAGAAGTTAAAATCTGGAGAATTACAAAAGCTGAACGTCAACTTGCACTCGGGAATTGGGATTAGTGACGTAAATGCAACGATGAAGCAGGTTACCGATAGTGATGGATTGATACATTCGTACGATTTGCTGGTTATGGCCACAGGTAGCCGTGCTTTTGTACCAAGTGAGGTACAAATAGACCTCCCGGGGCGGTTTACCATGCGCGAAAGGGGAGATGCGGACAAACTGAAACAATACCTCCAAAAAACGGGATTGCCGGCAACAGAACAACATGTGGTAATTGTTGGTGGAGGTCTGTTAGGACTGGAATTGGCCGCGGCACTTAAAAAGATAGACATCAATATAAGCATTGTACAAAGGGCACCTCGTTTAATGGAGCGTCAGCTGGATCGGGTGGCAAGTAGACTTCTAGCGGAAGATGTCACCGAAAGGAACATCAACCTGTATTTTGATAATGAAGTCAGTACGGTGTTTGAGGAAAAAGAGAATCCGTTTAGGTTGTTGGTAAACCTTAAAACAGGTCGTACCATTCAGTGTAATGCCATTGTTTACGCTATAGGAACAAGACCGAATATTGAATTGGCAAAAAAGGCCGATTTAATAACAAGAAGGGGTGTTCTGGTAAATTCGTATTTGCAGACCAATAACCCATCTATTTTTGCCCTGGGCGAAATAGCGGAATTCAATAATTCGCTTTTTGGAATAACATCGGCCGCAGAGCAACAGGCAGATATTGCCGCTAACTATATTTTAGGCGATTATAGCAGTATCTACAATGGCTCAGTTCTTATGAATATCCTGAAGTTCGAAAATCTTGACCTGTGTAGTATTGGTATGGTAAATGCACCATCGGACGACAGTAGTTACGAAGAGATTATTTTGATGGATGTGAGCAAGCGCTTCTACAAAAAGTGCATTGTAAAGGACGATACATTGAAAGGTGCGATTTTAATGGGCGATAAAAATGAGTTTGCCGAGTTCAAACGCCTGATAGAAGAAGAAATAGAACTGTCCGAAAAACGAAACGAATTGCTTAGAGGGGCAACTACTTCCGTTCCTCTAAAGGGAAAATTGGTATGTTCTTGCAGTCAGGTCGGAGAGGGCAATGTTATTGACGCCGTTGCCGGTGGTTGCTCAGAGTTTAACACGTTATGCTCGGAAACGGGAGCAGGTTTAGGATGTGGCAGTTGCAAACCGGAAGTGAAGGCCATATTGGACAAACAACTACAATTAGCAAATTAAAAAAACGGGATTATGAACGATGATCTGCACCGCATATTAATAAAAGGAGGAGTTACCTCACCGGGGGAACTTAAAGATATTATAGGTCTTCTGGAAGCTGCAGGCCTAAATGAAGTCTATTTTGGTTCCCGGCAGGATTTACTCTTCCCGTTAAAAGGCGTAGAAGAAGGTCAACTTGAGCGTATATCAAAGTTCAACACCAATATTATTACTAATAGAGCATATCAGAATATTGTAAGTTCATACGTTTCTGCAGATATTTTTGATATGACCCATTGGCTTAAAGGTTCTACCTATCTCTATATTTTGGAGGGCTTTGATTTTTTGCCGAAATTAAAAATTAACATCACAGACCCTAAACAAAGATTGGTGCCCCTTTTTAGTGGTAACCTTAATTTTATAGCTTCGGAAAATGAAGATTATTGGTATTTAAACGTAAAGCTGCCACAATGGGAAAAAGCGGCGTATTACCCTGTTTTGATTTACAGTTGGGATATTACCACCATATGCAAGGCCATTGAGGATATTTATGAAGACATTCAAGATGTAGAGGAACTGTTTTTTGTCTTGAACAAGAATCTGGATACGAATAACAAGACCATAGAAAAGGAGTTAAAAGTACCCTATCTTACCTTCCCGTATTATGAGGGAATGAACCGTATGGGGCTAGATCAATATTGGCTGGGCCTGTATTGGCGAAACAACCGGTATGATCTATCGTTTCTTAAGGAATTCTGCGGTTTTTGTTTAGACAATAGCATAGGTAAAATCTGTATTACCCCATGGAAATCCTTCGTGGTAAAAGGTATTCAAAAGCAGAGTAGACCCGCCTTGGAACGCTTTTTAGGGCAATGGGGTATTAATGTAAGACACTCACAGCTAGAAATGAACTGGCATTTGCCGGTAGATGATAACCAAGCATTGGAACTAAAAAAATTCTTGGTCCGTAGCTTTGACCAGAATGATATTAGTACCTACGGGCTTACATTTGGTATAAGCAATGATGTGGGCAAGCGGTCCCATTTTGCTTCGGTAATTATCGAAAAAAATAGTTCGCCTACCATTGTTAAGGATTTTGATGTGAGGCCTACCTATAATGTGCTTCATTTTGTAAATTTTGATCCCAATACCCAAAAATATCTGGCCTACGCCCAAGATGTAGATAAGATTGAACTTCCCGGTCTATTAATGGAACTCAGTAAAAAATACTTTAATCAACTGGGCAGGGAGGTTGAAGTAAATAAAACTCCTAAAAAAGTTGAGGAACAGGAAACCAAGACCATTCACCAATGTCAATCCTGTTTTACGGTCTATGACCCGTTGTATGGAGATGTTACGAACAATATTCCAAAAGGAACCACATTTAAAGAGTTGCCCGATAGCTATACCTGTTCGGTATGTGAAGCACCAAAATCCCAATTTGAAAAAACGGAACTGAATTTTTCGAGCTGATTTTGTTACATTTGGATAGTACCTAAAACACCTTCCAAATGAACAAAAAATTTCTTGGCCTATTAAGCGGTATTCTACTATTCACGGCATGTAAGGACAATCCGGACAAAAAAGCGGATGTTGAAAAACCGGTAGATGAAATAACCGTTCAAAAACCTACGATGGCTTGGGAACTGGTAGCTTCCGCAGATGGCAGCAAACCCGTAGCCCGCCATGAAGCGGCCTTTGTTCGCGTAGATGATAAATTCTATTTGTTAGGGGGAAGAGGTATTCGCCCTGTAAGTATCTATGACACCAATACCCAAAGCTGGTCAGAAGGCAGTAAACCTCCTATTGAAATGCACCACTTTCAGCCTGTGGTCTATCAGCATAAAATATACCTTATTTCAGCACTAACAGGTAAATATCCGGCAGAAACCCCAACGGAGCATATTTATATCTACGACCCTGCTACGGATGAATGGTCTAAGGGAGATGAAATTCCAGAGGAAAGAAGACGTGGTTCTACAGGAAATGTGCTGTATGAAGGCAAGATTTATATTGCCTGCGGAATAAAGAACGGTCATATAGGTGATTATAAAAATTGGATGGACAGTTACGATCCAAGTACTGGCGAGTGGGAGGTTCTGGCAGATGCACCTCGTGCAAGAGACCATTTTCAGGCGGTTTTAGCAGATGGAAAGATTTACGCCCCGGCAGGTAGAAATTCCGGGATTGATCCTGATTCCGTTTTTGGAGGAACCATAGCCGAGGTTGATGTGTATGATATAAAAAGTGATACTTGGGAGACGTTACCAGAAAATATTCCAACGCCAAGAGCGGGTAATGCCGCTGCACTATTTCATGATGAATTGATAGTTGTTGGGGGTGAATCTACAACACAGGAAAAAGCACATGCCGATGTTGAGGTTTTGGATTTAAACACCCATAAATGGCACACCTTGCCCAGCTTGGTAGAAGGTAGGCACGGTAGTGGTCTTGTGCTTTTTGAAGACGGTGTATATATTGCTTCGGGATGTGGGAACAGAGGCGGTTCGCCAGAACTTACCACTATGGAAAAATTTAGCGTAGAAGATTGATTTTCAGCTGAATAATTTTAAAATTATTTTTCACATCGTGACTAAAAACATATTACATTTGATAGGGAATTCCCCAATATCAAATTATAAAAATGGATTTACGAGACGGTGTGAAAACCGCAGAGAACAAGGTGTCTTCCGAGACCAAAAAACTAAGCGAATTTGTTAGGGACAAAAGTAAGTCCTTGGTAGATCGTTTAGAGTCATATGAAGATATCATAAATCTTGAAGTAGGAGACACAGGCTTGCACCGCGCAAAAACCCTGGAGCGGGAATTTGATATTCGTCAGCTGTACATTAAGTACGAAGGTGATAACCCCACGGGAACACAAAAAGACCGTATTGCCTTTGCACAAATCTATGATGCCCTCCGTAGGGAATTTGAAGTGGTGTCTTTGGCTACTTGTGGTAACTATGGTGTTGCTGTGGCGTTAGCCGCCAACTTGGCCGGTATTGCTTGTAGAATTTATATTCCGGAAACTTTTCATACCGATCGTGTTGTAGAAATGCAATTGCTGGGTGCAGAAATTGTTCGTAGGCCGGGGAGCTATGAAGATGTCGTAAAAGAGAGTAGCGAACTCGCAAAAAATAACGGTTGGTATGATGCTAATCCGGGAGGAGCCAATACCCCTTTGCAGATCAGTGCTTATTCGCAGATTGCCCTAGAAATTTTTGAAGATTTGGGAGATGCACCAAAGTACTGTGCGGTACCTGTTTCCAACGGTACACTTTTCGCTGGAATTTATCGGGGGTTCGTTAGCCTTTATAAAAGGGGCAAGACTTCTAGGGTACCCAAAATGGTAGCGGCTTCATCATCAAGAAAAAATCCGATTATTCAATCGTTTTTACTGGGACTGGACTATTGCAAGGATTTGGATCCCAAAGCTATTAAGGAGACCAAGTACAATGAGCCGCTTATTAACTGGCATAGTTTTGACGGAGAAGAAGCGTTGTATGCCTTGAGGGAATCCGATGGTGAGGCGTATAATATCAGCGATAAAAAATTAAAGGATATGACGGCCCTACTGGCCAAAAAGGAAGGCTTTCGCATTTTGCCTGCCTCCACAGCTGGACTAATAGCCCTACTGGAACTTGACGAAAAAATGAATTTTGAACCAGACCGTTTTGTAGCGGTTCTGACGGCAAAAAATTAATATTTAAGAAAATGAAAAAATCAATTGATGGAAAGGCCCTTATCTATTGCGAAGGGGCTTTTAATACTCCTAACGGAAAAACTGCGCATGGTTTGGTTCGTTTTACCGAACGTTATGAGGTAGTTGGCGTATTGGATACAAATTATGCTTCTAGGGACGCTGGTGAGGTACTTGATGGGAAACCCAGCGGAATCCCGGTTTTTTCAACCATAGAGGATGCAGTAGAAACTTTGGGTGCTTCTGGCAATACGCCGGAATCTCTTGTTATTGGTTTGGCACCCGATGGGGGGCGGTTACCAAAAGAAGCAAAGGCTACCATTTCAAAAGCTCTGGAAATGGGTTGGAACGTAGATAGTGGTTTACACGACTTTTTGACGAATGATGCTTCGTTAATGGAAATTGCCACTAAAAATAACTGTCGGGTCCGCGATGTTCGTAAAACACCGGACCGGGACAAACTTCATTTTTTTACTGGGGAAATTGAAAAAGTAGATTGTTTAAAATTGGCTGTTTTGGGAACGGATTCCGCATTGGGAAAGCGTACCACTGCTTGGTTATTGGTTCACGGGTTTAGAGATGCCGGTCAAAAGGCCCAAATGATTGGTACCGGACAGACCGCTTGGATGCAAGGCGCCAAATATAGTATGGTAATGGACAGTTGTATTAACGATTTTGTATCGGGGGAGATTGAACATGCCGTGGTAAGTGCCTATAAAAATGAAAAGCCTGATGTTATTGTTATTGAAGGGCAAGGTAGTTTAATGAACCCTGCTTACCCCGGTGGTTTTGAAATTTTAGCGGCAGGCAGACCTGATTACGTAATATTGCAACATGCTCCAAAACGACTGGAATATGATGGGTTTCCAGGCTATAAAATGCATTCGTTAACAGAACAAATCAATGCTATTGAAGTTATTTCTGGTAAAAAGGTAATTGCCATTACCGTTAACCATGAAGAAATGGAGGAGGATGAGATTCTGGAGGCATGCAAGCAGATTACTCTTGAAACAAAGTTGCCTGCTTTTGATGTGCTAAAGTATGGTGCTAAAGAACTGGTAGCATTACTAATGGAAAAGATTAAATGAGAATAACCAACGTGTCTTATGAGCGGCTAGACCTTAAACTGTCCGAACCCTATACTATTGCTTACGAAACGATAGATGATACGGTAAATTTCATTCTTAAAATTGAAACGGATAGTGCTATAGTTGGTTATGGATGTTCCGCTCCGGATAAAATAGTTACGGGAGAACATCCTAAGGAAGTAGAAACAGCTCTAAAAGAGGTTATCATTCCTTTTTTAAAAGGCAAGGACCCTTTTATGTACGCTTATGTTTTAAAGGAATTAAAGAAGTTATTGGGCCGGAAATCGTCTTCTTTGGCTATGGTAGACATGGCGCTTTTTGATATCATTTCAAAAAAAGCAGATGTACCATTGTATAAGTTTTTAGGCGGTTACAGACAAAGCATTCCAACAAGTATAACGATTGGTATTTTATCTTTGGAGGAAACCATGGCTCAGGCCAAGGAATTCGTTAGGCAGGGGTTTTCAATTTTAAAGGTAAAGGGCGGGCACAACCTTGCCGAGGACATTGAAAAAATGACCTTGCTGCACGAGAAATTTCCAGAAGTTACTTTCCGCTTTGATGGAAACCAAGGATATTCCGTAGTAGATTCCGTAGCATTTGTAAAAGCCACCAGCCAGATAGGTATTGAGATTTTTGAACAGCCTACCAAACAGGAGCGGGAAGAACGCTTGGGTGAAGTTATGGACCAGATAGATATTCCTTTAATGGCCGATGAAAGTTTAAAAACCTTAACCGATGTATTCCGGCTTGCCCAGAACGAAAGGGTGGATATGGTAAACATTAAGTTGATGAAGGTGGGAGGTATTTTTGAAGGAATGCATATTAATTCCGTAGCTAAATCGGCAGGGATTGAAACTATGGTGGGTTGTAATGATGAGTGTGCGTTGGGTATTTCTGCGGGACTTCATTTTGCACTTTCCAGGCCTAACATTTGTTATGCCGATCTAGATGGGCATTTAGATGTGGTAGACGACCCTTTTAAAGGCTTGTTCAAACTAGAAAAAGGGGTGTTATACCCATCGGATGCTCCAGGTTTAGGAATAATACATCTATAGCTAATTAATTCTCTTCACTTTCCTGAATAGAAATATCTCTACGGAAAGGAATAAATAGCGGATCTACATCTTTGGTCTCACCAATAACCGATTCAATTTCCCTTTTAAGATAATTTAAATGGGCAATGGTCAGTCTATCGGTCATCACGGGAATGGTCCGCTTAATTTTTCCCTGTAAATTCAAAAGGTTGTCAAGGGCCAATGAGCGCACATCCGTATTAGAGGTGTAACCTTCGGAAAGCTTAGCCAAGATACCTTCTACCAAACCTTCTGCTTCGTCCGGTTTATAAAGCGTAATCAGGTTGGCAACATAAGATTTCTGTAATTTTCTACGGTAGGCATTCGTTTGGTAGAAAACATTCATATCGCCCCAAACCAATTGGTTCAAATCATCCATATAATCTTGGGGAAGGTAGGGGTCTTCATCTTCGTATCGCTCTGCAATAAAAGTCATTCTACTTAGCCTACTGCCACCTAAAAGATTGAGCATAACGCTCTCCATGGTCTTGGTTACGGATTCTTTTGATTGCGGCGATTGTATGGCGTTCAAAATTTCGTTTCGCAATAACCACTTGGGTTCTTTAAAAATATAATTGTTTAAAAATACCAATGCCTGCTTTTGCTTTTGCTTATCCACGGGGCGGTATACTTCACCTTCTTCACCCATGGTTTTTGGTGTTACGTAAATTCCGCCAATGTTCTTGGTAACATGAAAAATATAGTCACTGTACTGCCCGACCAAATCCTTGTAGATCTGGTCTAAATTGGCATAATCGTCGCTGCTTTTTTCTTGCGTCCATTTTTTAAGGTAGGGAGCAATACGCTGTAAGTTCAGAATACCGTACATACTGGCTTGCATGGCGTCGTCACCCAAGTCTTCGGTCTGTGATCTAGGGTCAAAATCGCGCCCTTCCCCACCAAACCATAATCTTGGGTTGGCAGATACACTATCTACCACCATTTGGCTCAAGAGTTCTTTTTCGTCCCTTGCGGATAAATCATCGGCAAACCGGGAGTAACCCCATTGTATGGCCCATTTATCATAATCGCCTATTCGTGGCATTAAATCTTCCGTAGGAATACTATCTTCCGGTTGTGCAACATAGTTAAAACGGGCATAATCCATAATTGAACTGGTATGGCCATTTTTTCTTAAAAACTCAGCATCCCGCAATTTTTCAACGGGAGTAGCATAGCTGGCGCCCATATTATGTCTAAGCCCTAGCGTATGACCTACCTCGTGCGAAGCCACAAAACGGATGAGATTGCCCATAAGTTCCGTGTCATATTCCATTTTTCTTGCGCGCTCGTCAACAGCACCGGCTTGAACCATGTACCAACTGTGCAGCAGGCTCATGAGGTTGTGGTACCAGCCAATGTGGCTCTCCAATATTTCGCCACTTCTAGGGTCTACAATATTAGGGCCGTATGCATTTTTGGAGGGTGAGGCAAAATAACGAAGTACCGAAAAACGGGAATCTTCTAGGCTCATACTTTTGTCGTTCTCCGGCCATGGTTTACCAACAATTGCGTTTTTAAACCCGGCTTGCTCAAAGGCAACTTGCCAATCATTAATTCCTTGAATAAGAAAGGGCCTCCACTTTTTAGGAGTGGCAGGGTCTATATAGTAAACAATAGGTTTCTTGGGCTCTACCAACTCACCTCGTTGCCATTTTAAGGAATCCTCAGGTTTGGGCTCTAATCGCCATCTGTGTATGTAAGTGTTCCGATCTACTTGTTGCTGGTCGTCTCCATATTCCAAATACGAACTTGCAAAATAACCCACACGGGCATCGTACAGTCTTTTTTTCATGGGAACTTTTGGAAGCAGGATAAAAGAGTTGTTGATTTCCAATGTAACCACTCCGGCAAGAATTGCTGCGGGAAGCTCTTTTCTCTTATCAACACTAGACCTTGCCTTATAGGTTTTGACCGTTTTGATTTCCGTATTAACGGGAAACGAATTTATTTCCTTTATATAGGATTTATCCTTTTCAAGAGAGGTGAGTTTGTAATCGTCCTTTTGATCGCCACTAAGTGCCAAGAGCGGGTTTTCGCCATTTATAAAATCGGTTACTTCAATAACATGGGATTGCTTGTCTTCATTGGTAGCTTTTATGGCAAAAGCTTCAAGAATGGGGGTTATGTTAGAATTATTTACCGCTTTGGAAATAGCATCATCTTCACTAGCAGAGCTTACCAAAGTAGAAATACGAAGAAAAATGTTGTTTGAAGGTCCTTTTTCAAAAGTGATGGTGTTTTCGGAAATTTTCTCACCACCGTAATTACCGGCACCCGAAGGAGTTTTTATAAACCGGGTTACTACAAGCATCTCTCGGTTAAAAAGGCTATCAGGAATTTCAAAATAGTATTTGTCCCCTACTTTGTGAACATCAAAAAGACCGTTGCTGGTAATAGCTTCACTGGAGATTAAACGATCGTAAGCCTTGGCACTGGTTGATGCTACGCTTTCTGTTTTGCCTTTTTTATTGCCTTTATTGGCTATGCCTATGGTACTGCAGGATGCAGCCACAAAGAGCAACGTTATGTATATAAAAAATTGTTTCATTGATATAAATATTAACCGCTCCTACAATTTGGGATTGTAGGTGATAGTCGGTGTTCGCCCCTTAAATATGCCCGTGATGGGTCTTCGTATAAGTAGCGAACGTGTCAGTTCTTACTTTAGTATGGCGCTGGCCGAGTCTTACTCGCTTTTAACAGAAATTGTATCGGTTATTAATAGCGTACGCCTGTAGCCCTAATATATACGGCAACCCGCATTAAATAGTTGAGTTGAATATACAATTCTGAAAGTTGTATGTCAATCTATTAAGAAAAAAATAGGAAATAGAAGGTGTTTTGTAAGAAGCCACGAACACCAAGCAACAGCATTTACTACCTAATCAAGATCATGATGGCTCCTAGTGCGGTCAAGACCAAAATCATTTTTCTGTAGAAATCCTCTTTTATGATTTTTACCAGACGTATACCCAAGAAAACACCTAAGATAATTCCAGGAACCAGTTTTAGGTCAAACAGAAGGGTCTCTATGGTTATAGTTTCCCAAACGAAAATGTGCAGCGGTAGTTTTAAAACGTTGATGATAAGAAACAACCAGGCTGCGGTACCAATGAATTCGTTCTTGGGAACGCGCATGGCCAAAAAGTAAATATTACTGAACGCACCACCTAAATTGCCTATCATTGTAGTAATACCGGCAATGGTTCCTACGAGGCCTGCAAATAACCAATGTGTGGGAACGGATTTGGACTTTCGCCTATCCCACCAGTACATCATAAGCACGCTTACCAAAATGATGATTGCCATAGCAATTTTGAACAACCCTTCATCCAGATCGTTTCCGATCAATACTCCACAAGCTATCCCAACGAGAATCCACGGCAGAAATTTTATGATATGTGCCCAATTGGCGTGTCTGTTGTAATAGATAACGGCAAAAATATCGCCCACCACCAAGAGAGGAACTACTATGCCGGTAGATGCTTTTGCAGTAAAGGCAAGCGCCATTAACGTAACATTTACAATTGCAATTCCTTTAATGCCAGCCTTTGAGAGTCCAATAACGGTTGCAGCTGTAAATGCAAGGGCCCAAGCGGTAAGTGTAATGTTGAATGAAGTAGTTAAAAGCACAGGAAGAGGTTTGTATGAAAAAGGCAAAAGTATCCTAAAAAATAATATCTTTAAAGACTAATCCCAAAACCAACCCTCTTTAATGGAACTATCCACTCTAGATTATAGTTTTATCATTGTTTTTTTCTCAATTGTCCTAGGTATTGGATTTTACGTTTCTAAAAAATCGGGTAAGAACTCATCTGAGTTTTTTCTGTCCGGCAGGACTATGCCCTGGTGGTTATTGGGGCTTTCAATGGTGGCTACTACCTTTTCTACCGACACACCTAATTTGGTAACGGACATTGTTAGGACAAATGGGGTTTCTGGGAACTGGGTTTGGTGGGCTTTTTTGATTACCGGTCTTTTAACTGTTTTTGTATATGCCAAACTTTGGCGTAAGTCCAATGTAAACACAGATTTAGAATTTTATGAAATGCGTTACGGGGGTGCTCCGGCAAGCTTTTTAAGAAAGTTCAGGGCCGTATATCTAGGTGCACTTTTCAATATTATTACAATGGCATCCGTAACCTTGGCCGCTATTAAGATAGGTGGTATTATGTTAGGTCTAGAACCATGGGAAACCGTAGTTGGTGCGGGATTAATTACCGTTACCTTTAGTGCTTTGGGAGGGTTTAAAGGAGTGGTCTATACTGATTTTCTTTTGTTCTTTGTAGCCATGTCCGGAGCTATAGGCGCCGCATATTATTTGGTAAATATACCCGAGGTTGGTGGTATTGAGGCGCTAATAGCGCATGAAAATGTAATGGGGAAACTTGATATTGTTCCTGATTTCAGTAATAAAAAGGCACTGATTACCCTTTTTATTATTCCGTTGGCCGTACAGTGGTGGAGTTCTTGGTATCCAGGTGCCGAACCAGGCGGGGGAGGTTATATTGCGCAACGTATGTTGGCCGCAAAAGACGAAAATCATGCTATTGGCGCCACATTCTTTTTCAATATTATGCACTATGCTTTAAGGCCTTGGCCATGGATATTGGTGGCATTGGCATCATTGGTGGTTTACCCGGATATTGCAAGTATTCATGAAGCTTTTCCTAATATCGCGGAAGACAAACTAGGACAGGATTTGGCTTACTCCGCCATGTTGACCAAACTCCCAAGCGGACTTTTAGGTGTAGTTCTGGCTTCTTTGATCGCAGCTTATATGAGTACTATTTCTACACAGTTAAACTGGGGTTCATCTTATATTGTATTTGATTTTTATAAGCAACAGATAAACCCTAATGCTACTGAAAAGCAAATGGTGGCCGTGGGTAGAATTTCTACTGTTGTACTTATGATCCTGAGTGCAGGTTTGGCCTTGGCACTTGAGAATGCGCTTCAGATTTTTGACATTCTATTGACCTTTGGTGCGGGTACCGGACTCATTTTTATCTTAAGATGGTTCTGGTGGCGTATTAATGCATGGAGTGAAATTACGGCTATGTTCGCTTCAGGGGTAATTTCAATTGTATTGAAAACTACTTCTTTGGGGGCGGTTCTTTTTGCTGAAACGACAGGAGTTTTTCCGGATTGGGCCGAGTATCCTTTTGTAGTGATGGTTACTTCTGCTATTTGGTTAACGGCAACGTTTATGACACAACCTGAATCTAAAGAAACGCTTCGGTCTTTTTATAAGCGTATTCAGCCGGGAGGACCAGGTTGGTCTAAAGTGGTTAATGATGCCAAGGCCGATGGAGAAAAAATTAAGAACGATAATGAAAAGTGGAGCGTGCCCCAAGGTATTACCGCAATGGTTCTTGGGTGTGTTCTTATCTACACAATTATGTTCGCAACCGGATATTGGATTTACGGTAGAACCGAAGCCGCATTATTGCTTACAGGAATTGCCGTAGTCTCGGGCTTCCTGCTTATACGGGCTTGGAACAAAATGAAAGAAAATATACTGTAATGAGATAAAAAGATGAGGTGGTACGGTTGTTACTCTACACTCTCCAAAATAATTTGTAGTACCTCATCCTGGTTTATTTCTATTATTGAAGTAGATTTTATCTCTCTTCTATTACCATCTTCATCGTAGGTGTAGGATTTAAAGGAAACCTTTTCCTCATTGTCAAACACTTGTATTTGGTAAATAGTAATAGACCCTTGCTCTAGTGATGTTAGGCTATAGTTGCTCAAACTTTGTCCATATTCCTTTTCTGCTCCAGTACCTTTTCTGAGTTTGAAAGTCACGTAATCTGCGGAAAATCCGGTTGAGTTGGCGAAAGAAATTCCAGTGTCGTTTGAGATTTTGGCCTCTCCGCTTACTAGACTTGGTTCTTCTTCATCTTTAGAACAGCTTGCGGTCAACACCAATACAACACTGCAAAGTAGGTATACAATGCGCTTTTTCATAAGTAGGTTTTTAAAGGAGGATTGGGAGCCTCCAGGTTTGCTTAGGTGCTATTGGCTAACACCTTTAGAATCAACGCCTGTTAGGTGAGCTTATTGTATAAAATCGTTGTTCGGTCTTTAATTGTAGAAATGGGTAGTTCTGAATTCCATGTTGGTTTTTTCAGGATTGTAGCTAAGCATACCATTTAAAGAAAACTTGCGTTATAATTTATCCAAACTTTAACCAAACCTACCTACGTATGAGATTTTATCGTCTTCTTCTAGTGGCTTTTGTCTTTTCTGCAACTTGTTCCCAAGCTCAAGAAACCAAAAAAATAGATGCTTATTGGCAGCTTCTTTTAAAGAATCAGAGAGAGGAGGCTAAAGTTAAGTTTCAGAAAAAGAACAAGGGTAGTTTGCCAGATTTGTTAACCAATGAACTTATAGCCAATGAGAATGGTACATTTACTTCTGCCGATGGCTTTATTACAAACGTAGTTGCCCAGCCGGATTTTGAATATTACCTCTACGCATTGTGGAACCATAATTTCTTTTTCGATTCCTATTTAACAACAGGATTCAACAGAAAAAATGTGGCTAACATAAATGGCGTACCATTAGAAAGAATTAAAAATACAACTGTTAAGGAGTCGCTTAGGTACCTCAAATCTGCCGTAGCTCAACATTCCGATGATTGGGCAGCGTACGACCAATTGAATTATGAAATACCAGCTATTAAGGCTTGGCAGTTTTGTGGTAGTTTTGAGAATTTGAACGGTAGTGGTTTGGCTACGGAATATGCTCCGGAAAAGAATACTACTTCCAAAACGGATTTTAACGCCAATAGCAACGGATTTATCAATTGGTATACACAAAGGGGGCGTGAGAAAGATGCGTATCAATATTACTCTAACCACGCAGAATATGGTGGTGGCGTAAATTATGCACAAAGTTTTATAAGCAATCCATCAGCAAAAAAAGCAGTAGTACGTTTAGGTAGTTCATCTTTTGCAAGAGTTTGGCTAAATGATGTACTCATCTATGAAAACACCAATGATGGCATTACCGATTTGGATGCCTATAATGTGCTCGTAAACCTTCCTGCCGGAAACAACCGATTATTAGTAAAGAGCGCGGACCAAAGCGGAATAGCCTATTTTATTGTTAGAATTACAGATGAAGAAGGACACGCTTTTACCGATTTGGAATACAGTGCAACCCCAGTTGCCTATCAAAAAAGTTCATTGGAGCGTATTGCTCCCAAAGTATTGACACATGACGTAGAAGCCTTTTTTCAAAATAAATTAAAGAAAGACCCAAACAATTTTTTCAACACGATATGCTTGGTAAGTGCGTATTTGAGAAATTCAAAATTCAATGAGGCCAAGGCAACTTTACAACCATGGATAGAAGCCTATCCGGAAAGCTCGTTTCTTAGAAAATATCATATTGAGTGTTATACAAAGGAAAAGGATTATGCTTCTGCAAAGGAGTTGCAAAAAAATATCCAAAGCGATGATGAAAACTACTATCTGTCGTACATCTATCGTTTTGAGGAATCTCGGGAACTTTTTAAACTGCCCTTACAGGAGTTTGAGGCATTTGTAGCGGACTTTTCGGCTTCTACGGATATGGATATTTTAAAACAATCGGCTAAATTGTTATTGAATATTAGGCAAGAAAATAAATCTGCCGTAAAGGAAACGTTACAGACCATTACCGATAATTATAAGGATCAGTTGAGTATCCTAAAAGTCTACCTCAATATATATTCCGCCTATTTGAATGAAGACGATAAGGCCATACAGATTTTAGAAGATATAGATGACACCTATTTTGATTACAGCGCATTAAAATCTCTCGTTGCTTTTTATAACAAGCAAGACCGAAAGGAAGAGGCCTTGGCCCTTTTTGAAAAGCGATATAATTTGGTGGATCACGATAATATCTACCTGTCCGATTATATTGCCTACCAACATGAATATAAGAAGTATGAAGCGTCTTTACCTTATATAGATCAAATGTTGGAGAATTTCCCGTATTCATTTGTGGCCATGGAATTAAAAGGTACGGCTCTAGAGCAATCCGGACGTAAAAAGGAAGCTCTGGTTTGGTATAAAAAATCACTTGGACATAATGGCGCAAATACCTCCTTACGCAAGAAAATAGACGATTTGTCCAACGCCAAGGATTATCTAGAAGAACTAGCTACACCCAATATATATGAATTTATGGCCCAGACCCGTAATAAGGGAGTTAAGGGCAACTATGGGTATAATTATTTGTTGGATGAAAGTCTGTTGCAACTGTATCCGGAAGGTGGCGGTAAGTCTCAGACGCGTTATGTGGTTGAGATTACCAGCGATAGTGGTATAGAATCTTTAAAAGAGGTAAATCTTGGTTTAAGTGGCAATTATCACATTACAAAATCCGAAATAGTAAAACCTAATAAAAAAATTGTTCCCGCGTCTAGAAGCGGTTCCAGTATTGTTTTTAACAATCTTGAAATTGGTGATATCATCTACGTAGATTATGAAAGTAGTTATGCCAATAGCGGTAGGTTTTATAAAGACCATGTAGACTATTTTCAGTTTGATTCTTTTCACCCTATTCATAAAAACACCTTAAAAATATTGGTGCCTAAGGGCAAGGATTTCACTACTAAAACACTTAATGGGGACGTCAGTTATAAAAAGCGAACAATAGATGATTATGTATTCCATGAGTGGGAGACCATTGATCAGAAAGAACTTTCGCCAGAGGAGAACTTTATGCCTAGCCTTAGTGATGTAGCTAGCTATGTACACGTAAGCACAATAGGTTCTTGGGATGAGATAGCCAATTGGTATTCAGATTTGGTACGCCCGCAAATCGTTATCAACTCAGATGTTAAAGAAGCCTATAAAACAATTTTCCCATCCGGAAGCGATTCTTTTTCGGAAGACGAAAAGGCTTCTAAGATTTACTATTATATTATGGAGAATTTTAGCTATAGCCATGTAGGCTTTAGACAAAGTGGTTATGTTCCGCAGCGGCCCTCAAAAACTATAAAGTCTAAGCTAGGCGATTGTAAGGACTTTTCAACGCTCTATGTCACCTTAGCTCAAATGGCCGGTCTAAAGTCGCATTTAGTTTTGGTGCTTACCTCAGATTATGGCGAAAGCACCATGGTATTGCCAAGTCAAGATTTTAACCACTGTATAGCCAAGGTATTTATAGATGGTAAACCCCAGTATTTGGAACTTACGGACAACAATATGCCCTATAAGTCTATACCTACCAGTTTAGAAAGTGCTACTGCTTTGGATATCCCCAATAAATGGATGGAAGATGTAAAGAAGGGCATTTACAAGTTAAGAAATGTTGACCATACTACCACGGTGCTAGAAAGTAACTTGGAGTATGTAATTGGAGAAGGTTCTCATAAATTAAGAATAGAATCTGTTTTAAAGGGAAGCATAAACGCTCATTATGCCGCTATTTTTAAGGAGAACAATTATGAGGTAGTAAAGAAGAGTATTACGGACGATTTTAAAAGTAGGATTTCAGAAGATTTTTCCATGGATAGTATTCATGATATACATTATGAACTACGTTCGCCTGTTTTAAAGTACACGTCAGACCTGACGGTTAACGAGAAATTGGATGAAATTGGCAGTATGAGGGTGTTTCGTATTCCAGCGGTGAACAATGCCTATAACACGTCAATAATCCAAGATGATGAGCGTACTTTTCCAATTGATTATCTGTTGTATGAAAATGCAGATGTTTACAAGTCTAGTTATGTTATTAAACTGAACGAAGACGAGCGTTTTGTTGAAATTCCGGAAAGTGCGGATTATAGTTTTAAAAAGCATCAGTTTAAAATAAACTATGACTTGGCTAAAGAGAATGAACTACATGTTTCCATAGAGGCTAAAACTTCAAAAGAACGTATTCCGGCAAGTGATTACAAAGACTTCAAGGTCTACGTAAAAGCGTCCTTAGATGCCAAGCAGCAACTAATAGGGTTTAAGAAGAGCAAGAAGGAAACTAAAGTAAGCTTTTCAGGTAAAAAATAGTTTACCCGTTGTTCTGGTAAGACATCAGCTTGGCTACATATTTGCCAATAACGTCAAACTCTAAGTTTACCGTTGTACCTATTTGATATGATTTAAAACGGGTGTGCTCATAGGTATAGGGAATAATGGCCACACTAAAGCTGTTCTTTTCGGAATTTACCACTGTAAGGCTGGTACCATCTATGGTTATAGAACCCTTTTCTATAGTAGGGTTTCCCGTAGCGGCATCATATTCAAAAGTAAAGAACCAACTACCGTCTTTTTCTGCAATGGCGGTACACTTGCCCGTCTGGTCTACATGGCCTTGAACAATATGGCCGTCTAGGCGAGAACCAAGAATCATGGCGCGCTCAAGGTTTACTTTATCACCTACCTTTAGGTCGTCTAAATTGGTTTTCTGTAAAGTTTCATCAATAGCTGTTACGGTATAGCTGTTTTCGTCCAAAGAAACTACCGTTAAACAAACCCCGTTATGAGATACGCTTTGGTCTATTTTAAGTTCTGGCGTTAATGAAGATTTAACCGTAATATGAAGGTTGCTCCCTTCTTGTTCCAATTGCTGTATTTCGCCCAAAGTTTCGATAATGCCCGTAAACATGTTCCGTTAAATTTAAGTAGTTTTGTACCCTAGATTATTAGGCAAAGGTAAAGAATAAGATGCAGGAAGAAGGAAAAATTAAACTGGGTATTTCTATAGGCGATTTAAACGGAATAGGTTGTGAGGTAGTACTCAAGACCTTTGAAGATGCACGCATGCTGGATTTTTGTACACCCGTCATATTTGCATCCAACAAAACCATTTCTTTTCAGAAAAAAGAATTGGGCCTGAATATTAACTATCATGGCATTACTGATGCTTCTAAAGCGGTAGACGGTAAGATAAATGTAGTTAATGTATGGAAAGAAGTTCCTAAAATTAAGTTTGGAGAAGCTACCGAAGAAGGAGGTAAATATGCTATTAAGTCTTTACGGGCGGCAGTTGATGCTTTAAAAAATGATGCTATAGATGCTCTGGTTACGGCCCCGATCAATAAAAATAACATTCAGGCAGACGATTTTAAATTTCCCGGCCATACTGATTTCTTGGCCCAAGAATTGGAAGGGGAGAGCTTAATGTTCATGGTTACGGATGACCTTAAAGTTGGTTTGCTTACCGATCATGTTGCCGTAAAGGACGCTCCGGCAGCCATAAATCCTATATTAATAAGAAATAAGGTGCGCACCATAGAGAAATCTTTGCAAATGGATTTTGGAATTCGCGCTCCCAAGGTAGCCATGTTGGGCATTAATCCGCATAGCGGAGACAACGGTATAATAGGTAAAGAAGACGATGAGGTCATGAAACCGGTCATAAAAGAAATGTCAGAATCGGGCCATTTGGTTTTTGGACCATATTCTGCGGACAGTTTTTTTGGGTCGGACGGTTACAAAAGTTTTGATGCCATTTTAGCGGCCTATCACGATCAAGGGCTTATTCCTTTTAAGACGCTTTCATTTGGTAAAGGGGTTAATTATACAGCAGGCCTTTCTAAGGTAAGAACCTCTCCGGACCACGGTACGGCGTATGAGATTGCAGGTAAAGGCAAGGCGGATCATAGCTCGTTTAAGGAAGCGGTCTTTACTGCTCTACATATTTTTAAGAATAGAAAAGAATATCAAGAACTTACTGAAAACCCTTTGCAAAAGCAGCGTATAAGGAGATAAAAGCTTGTTTTTGGGCCAATGTTTCGCTTTAATTTCAAGAAATGGTCTAAAAGATAGGCGAACGTATTGAATTCCAATTAAAAAAGGGTTGTAAGTTTATTAAATAATAGTATCTTTGCACCCGCCTTTAATCTGGCGGTGTATAAAAATCAGTGTTGAAATGATGAAGCAAAAGGAGTTTAACATTCCTTTCTCTGGATTAGGACAAGGAAAACACGAATTTGAGTATACGATTAATAACCCGTTCTTTGAATCTTTTGGGTATGAAGAGTTCAACGCGGCAGACATTAAGTTGGATGTTGTTTTGAACAAGATGAGCACAATGCTTGAGTTAGAGATGAAAGCCCAGGGCACGGTTAATGTAAATTGCGACCTGACCAACGAACCTTTTGATCAGCCTATAGAGGCAGATTTGGAACTCGTAGTCAAATTTGGGGAAGAATATAATGATGAAGATGATGAAATTCTAATCATTCCCCACGGAGAACATCAGGTCAATATTGCACAATACGTATACGAAATGTTAGTGTTGGCCGTACCGCAAAAAAGAATTCACCCAGGGGTATTAGATGGTACGTTGCAATCGGAAGCCTTAAAAAAGCTTGAGGAACTGCAGCCAAAGAAAGAGAAAAAAGAGAGTGATCCCAGATGGGACGAATTAAAGAAACTGTTAACGGATAAATAAGTTTTAAATGGCACATCCTAAGAGAAAAATATCGAGAACCAGAAGGGACAAAAGAAGAACCCATTATAAAGCAGTAGCACCAACTTTGGCTACTGATCCAACTACTGGCGAAATGCACTTGTTCCACAGAGCGCATTGGCATGAAGGTAAATTATACTACAAAGGTCAAGTTTTGATCGATAAGACTGAAGAGGCTGAAGCATAAATGTATCGGTTATCTTAATAATGAATTCACGACTCCCGTATTTAATGACGGGAGTTTTTTATTTCTACTACTGAAATCTCAAAAACGCATAGTTTTACAGGACGAATTGATAAAAATTGATTAATTTTCACCAATTTTGAGGCATTTTTGAAGGTTTCTGATATCAAATCAACTTTAAGATGAGTAAAATAACAGCAGCAATTACAGCTGTAGGAGGGTATGTTCCGGAATTTGTTCTTACCAACAACATGCTGGAAGATATGGTAGAGACAAATGATGAATGGATTGTCTCCAGAACGGGAATAAAAGAAAGAAGGGTGTTAAAACCCGAAGAGGGAGAAGGTACTTCGTATTTGGCTATTAAAGCTGCGCAAGACCTGATCCAAAGAAAAAATATTGATCCAAAAGAAATTGATCTAATAATGATAGCCACTGCTACACCAGATAGTATGGTGGCATCTACAGCGGCTTTTGTAGCGTCCGAAATTGGGGCTGTAAACGCATTTGCCTATGATCTTTTGGCGGCTTGTTCCAGCTTTTTGTTCGGCATGTCAACCGCGGCCAGTTACATAGAGTCCGGTAGGTACAAAAAGGTATTGCTGATTGGGGCAGATAAAATGTCTTCAATAATAGATTATACAGATCGTACCACATGTATTATTTTTGGTGATGGTGCGGGTGCGGCTTTGTTCGAACCTAACGAAGAAGGTCTAGGATTACAAGATGAATATTTAAGGGCAGACGGTTCCGGAAGACAATTTTTGGGAATGGATGCAGGAGGCTCTTTAATGCCCGCTACCATAGAAACGGTTAAGAATAGAAAGCACTTTATCTACCAAGATGGTAGAACGGTGTTCAAATTTGCGGTTTCCAATATGGCAGATGTAGCGGAGAGAATTATGAAACGCAACAACTTGGAACATACAGATGTTTCTTGGTTGGTGCCACACCAAGCTAATAAGAGAATTATAGATGCCACGGCCAATAGAATGGGTCTGGACAGTTCTAAAGTTCTTATGAATATAGAAAGATACGGTAACACCACATCGGCAACCTTACCGTTACTGTTGGCTGATTTTGAAGGCCAGTTGAAAAAAGGCGACAACCTTGTTTTTGCCGCTTTTGGCGGAGGTTTCACCTGGGGTTCCATTTACCTAAAATGGGCTTATTAAATAAAATACCGATCATTTAAATAAATAACATCCATGGATATTAAAGAAATTCAAAGCCTGATCAAGTTTGTAGCAAAATCAGGGGCCAGTGAAGTAAAGTTGGAAATGGAGGATTTAAAAATCACCATTAAAACGGGTACTTCGGATTCTGGAAACGAAACAACCTATGTGCAACAGATTCCTATGCCACAAGCCCAGATGATGTCTGCGCAAGCTCCGGCACAAACTGTTGAGGTTGCTGCGGCCGATACGGCCAAAACAGAGAAAAAAGATGATGAGTCAAAGTATATCACTATTAAATCGCCAATAATCGGTACTTTTTATAGAAAGCCATCACCGGATAAGAGTGCGTTTGTAGAAGTGGGTACTTCTATCGGAAAAGGAGATGTGCTTTGTGTTATTGAGGCAATGAAACTTTTTAACGATATTGAATCTGAGGTTTCTGGTAAAATCGTTAAGATTTTAGTTGAGGATTCTTCTCCTGTAGAATTTGATCAACCATTGTTCTTGGTAGATCCGTCATAATTATAAATTCTGAATCCCAAATAAGGTTCCCTTTAGGGGAATGGATTGTTGGTACTTAGATTTTGGAATTTAAATTAAAAAAGTATGTTCAAAAAAATATTAATTGCAAATAGGGGAGAGATTGCGTTACGTGTTATACGTACCTGTAAGGAAATGGGTATAAAGACCGTAGCCGTCTATTCTAAGGCAGATGAAGAAAGTTTGCATGTTCGTTTTGCTGATGAGGCCGTCTGTATTGGTCCTGCTCCGAGTAGCGAATCGTACCTGAAAATACCAAATATTATCGCGGCAGCGGAAATTACAAATGCCGATGCCATTCACCCAGGTTATGGGTTTCTTTCGGAAAATTCTAAATTTTCCAAAATATGTGCAGAGCACGATATTAAGTTTATTGGAGCTTCCGGTGAGCACATAGATCGTATGGGAGATAAGGCTTCTGCCAAGAAAACCATGAAAGAGGCCGGTGTTCCTACAGTTCCTGGTTCGGACGGTTTGTTAAAAGATGTTGTAGATGCCATAAAAACTGCCAAGAAAATGGGGTATCCTGTTATGATCAAGGCAACTGCCGGTGGTGGTGGTAAGGGTATGCGCGCCGTTTGGAAGGAAGAGGAAATGGAAGACCTTTTTGAGAGTGCCGTACAGGAAGCTACCGCAGCATTCGGCAACGGCGGTATGTACATGGAAAAGCTGATAGAGGAGCCAAGGCATATTGAAATTCAGATTGTTGGAGACCAATACGGTAAGGCATGTCATTTATCGGAAAGAGATTGCTCAGTACAGCGAAGACACCAAAAGCTTACAGAAGAAACCCCATCACCCTTTATGACGGATAAACTTCGTGAAGAGATGGGAGCGGCAGCTGTTAAAGCTGCGGAGTACATAAAATACGAAGGAGCGGGAACCATAGAATTTTTGGTAGATAAGCACAGAAATTTCTATTTCATGGAAATGAATACCCGTATTCAGGTAGAGCATCCTATTACGGAACAGGTTATTGATTACGATTTAATTCGTGAGCAGATACTAGTAGCTGGAGGCGTGCCTATTTCTGGTAAAAATTATTTACCTAAACTTCATTCCATAGAGTGTAGAATAAACGCGGAAGATCCATATAACAACTTTAGGCCTTCACCGGGTAGGATTACTACCTTACATACTCCAGGAGGTCATGGTGTACGTATGGATACGCACGTTTACAGCGGCTATAGTATACCGCCAAATTACGATTCTATGATTGCAAAGTTGATAACCACTGCGCAAACACGTGAAGAGGCTATCAATAAAATGAAAAGGGCTTTAGATGAGTTCGTAATTGAAGGCATTAAAACAACTATACCGTTCCACAGGCAATTAATGGATCACCCAGATTATTTAGCGGGTAATTATACTACCGCATTTATGGAAGATTTCAAAATGGATCCACCACCAGCGGAATAAGATTTAAAACCCCGATATTTATCGGGGTTTTTTTATACAGTAAAATGGAGCTAAGTTATTGGGAATATAAAACGTGGTTAACGAATGTTGATTTCACTATTGTGGGTAGTGGTATCGTGGGGCTTAACTGCGCCTTGCGTCTGCATGAGCGATTTCCAAAAGCGAAAATCCTTATTTTGGAAAAGGGTTTTTTGCCTCAAGGAGCGAGCACCAAAAATGCTGGATTTGCTTGCTTTGGGAGTATTTCCGAAATTTTGGCGGACTTAGATTTACATAGCGAACAAGAAGTGATCGAACTGGTCGCACAGCGCTGGAAAGGAATACAAAAACTCCGTAAAAACCTTGGCGATAAAGCAATGGGTTTTCAGGTAAACGGTGGCTATGAATTGTTTCTTGATGCGGCGCAGGAGTTATATCAGAAGTGTGTGCAAAAGCAATCTGAAATTAACGCACTGTTGCACCCGATCTTTAAAGCAGATGCATTTTATGGGTCTCCTAATACCTTTGGTTTTAAAGGGATAAAGGAAAATTATATTACCCATAGGTTTGAAGGGCAGTTGGATACTGGAAAAATGATGAACGGACTGTTAAAATTGGTACAGCAGGCAGGAATTACTATACTTAATTCCATTACCGTAGAGAATTTTTCCGCAGACCGCTCCAGCATCAAAATAAAAACAAATAGGTTCGAATTTTCATCTAAAAAAATGCTGATAGCTACCAATGGTTTCAGTCCGCAATTAATTGGTGAGGATGTTAAGCCCGCAAGGGCGCAAGTATTGATTACCAAACCCATTGAAAATTTGAATCTAAAGGGAACCTTTCATTTTGATGAGGGCTATTATTATTTTAGGAATATAGATAATCGGGTTTTGTTTGGAGGTGGTAGAAATCTTGATTTTAAAGGAGAGGAAACAGATCGGTTTGGTAATTCACAAGTGATTCAGACTCATCTAGACAAATTACTTAAGGAAGTAATTCTGCCCGAGACTCCATTTACTATTGATTACACATGGAGCGGAATTATGGGAACGGGTATGCAAAAGAAACCTATAGTCAAGCAGCTTTCGGAAAACGTGTATTGTGGTGTTAGGTTGGGAGGCATGGGCATAGCTATTGGGAGTACAATAGGTAATAACTTAGCGGATTTACTGGAATAGTTTATTAGGTTTCCCCTAAGCGGTAATCTTGATAGTACTATAGTTTTGCAGGCTGGCCTAGATTCATTACTTTAACTACTTTGAACTAACCTCTCCTAATTTATATGAAAGATAAGAAGCACCTGCGTAGTAGTGAATGGTTTGGCGGAAAGGATAAAATGGGCTTCGTACACCGTTCTTGGCTCCGAAACCAAGGGTATCCAGATGATTATTTTACGGGTAAACCCGTTATTGGAATCTGCAACACATGGTCAGAACTTACACCTTGTAATGGGCATTTACGAGATTTTGCGGAAGTGGTTAAAAGAGGAATTCTTGAAGCTGGTGGTTTTCCTATGGAGTTTCCGGTAATGTCTTTAGGGGAGACTATTATGAGGCCAACATCTATGCTTTTTAGGAATTTGGCGAGTATGGATACGGAAGAATCCATACGGGCTAATCCTCTTGACGGAATTGTTTTGTTGACCGGCTGCGATAAAACTACGCCCAGCACCGTAATGGGCGCTTGTAGCGTAGATTTGCCCACTATTGTAGTTCCTGGCGGCCCAATGTTAAGCGGTAGGTTTAGGGGAGAAAAAATGGGTTCCGGTTCTATGAATTGGATGATCAAGGAAAAACGAAGCGTAGATGGTTTTAGTGATGCCGATTTTACCGAGGCCGAAGTTTGTGTTGCCCGGAGTATTGGGCATTGCAATACTATGGGAACAGCTTCAACTATGGCAACAATGGTAGAAGCGTTAGGACTTACTTTACCTGGCTTTTCATCAATTCCCGCAGCAGATTCCCGTAAGAAATTGTTCGCGCAGCTTTCTGGCAGGCGTATTGTAGAAATGGTTAAGGAGGATTTAAAATTGTCCAAAATATTGACCAGGGAAGCTTTTGAGAACGCTATAATTACTAACGCTGCGGTTGGGGGGTCTACCAACCTCATTATTCACCTTACGGCAATTGCGGGTAGAATAGGTGTAGATTTAAATTTGGAAGATTTTGATGTCTTGGGGAGCAAGGTGCCTCTATTGGTAAACTTGAAGCCTTCCGGAAAGCATTTAATGGAAGATTTCTTTTATGCTGGCGGAATTTCCGTTGTCATGAAAGAGTTAAGGCCCAAGCTACATGATACGGCCCTTACCGTAAACGGAAAACACATTACGGAGAACTATAATGAGGCGGTTTGTTATGATACTGATGTTATAGCATCGGTGGAAAAACCCGTCCAACAAAATGCGGGTATTGCGGTGCTTAAAGGTAATTTGTGTGAAAACGGTGCAGTTATAAAGCCTTCGGCGGCATCAAAGGAATTAATGAAGCATACCGGAAAAGCGGTTGTTTTTGAAAGCATGGAAGACTATCATGCTAGAATTGATGATCCTAATTTAGAAATAGATAAGAACAGTATAATTGTTTTAAAGGGAGTAGGCCCCAAAGGTTACCCAGGTATGCCGGAAGTGGGCAACGTAGATCTTCCTAAAAAACTTTTGATTCAAGGAGTTACGGATATGGTGCGAATATCGGACGGTCGTATGAGTGGCACCGCCGCTGGAACCGTAATTTTACATGTTTCCCCGGAATCAACGGTGGGCGGAACATTGGCCTTGGTACAAAATGGAGATTTAATCCAGTTAGATGTTGAGAACAGAAGTCTTGATCTATTGGTTGCCGAAAGTGAACTGGAACAACGTAAGGCGGTATGGAAAGCGCCTAAGCCTTTGGCGGATAGAGGATATGTAAAAATGTATATAGACCATGTAGAACAGGCGCATAAGGGTGCCGATCTGGATTTTTTGGTAGGAGGTTCCGGAGCTAAGGTAGATAGGGATTTACATTAAAGGTAAATGATAAAGAAAGAGCAGCTACATCAGTTCTGTACCACGTTCGTTATTGAACGTGTAGCCAGGATTCAGAAAAATATAGAGGACATACAAACCTCATTGTCATCAGAAACAAAAAGTAGCGCGGGAGACAAGCATGAAACCGGTAGGGCAATGTTACAGCTTGAACGTGAGAAACTGGGACAACAGTTAGCGGAGGCCGAAAAAATGAAGCAAACACTATCTAAAGTACCTCAGGAAGCCTCAAAGCCCGTTGTGGGTCTTGGGAGTTGGGTGGTTACTTCAAAAGCGGATTACTATTTGGCAATTTCTGCAGGGGAATTCAAATCCGAAGGGAAAAGTGTTTATTGTATATCTGCTGCAACCCCAATAGCCCAACTACTCTTTGGAAAAGAACAGGGCGCCAGCACCACCTTTAGCGGTCAAGAAATTAAAATTATTGAAATTAGATAGTTGTCAAGAAAAAGAAAGTGTTACCCAATACCTTTCATTGATGCCAAAGTGGCAGACCAAACAATAACCGAGGAAAAGAATATTCCTATAGTATTGGCCCAAAAGGCTTTGGTTTTTTCAATTTTAAAAAGATAGGATGCAATACTACCAGCGTACACCCCTGTACCGGGCACCGGAAGCATTACAAAAAAGATAAGCCCCCAGAATCCGTAACGTTTTATTTTATCGCCTGAACCGGTTTTAGCCCGCCTTGCCACGAAAATAGCCGACTTCTTATAGAATCCCCAGCGTAAAAAATAGCGGTTTACTTTCTCCAGAAAGAAGAGCATTAGTGGAAAAACAAGTACGTTGGCGGCAAAACAAAGCAAGAATACCAGATAGATATTAAGGCCATTGAGTAACCCATAAGGGATACCTACCTTTGCTTCCCCAAAAGGAGAAAGGCTCCATAACATGGCAATAATGAAATCTATAATCACAACATTTTTTTTGGAAGCGCTAAACTACTAATCCATGGGGTTTGAGCACCATTGGAACTCATAAATAATTCCAAAAATTGTGCCGCTCAAAAATAGAAGGTTCTTTTTAACAGATTTTAACTTTTCGATAAGAGGTACAATATTATCTATCTATCTGAGTTTTAGAATGCAGATAGTATTAACCAAAACTTAAACCTATGAAACCTTTATTTGCAAAATTATTTTTACTGGCCTTTGTTTCAATGACTGCCTTTTCGTGCAGTGTAAAATCTGAATTGGAAGATATCGCAGATGAGCTAGAGGAAGAGAACAACAACGATGCTAGAACTGAAGTCATCAAACTTGAGGACAATAAATAGTTCTGAGCACTACAAATAAAAAAAAGGGAACCTATTAAGGTTCCCTTTTTTTTATAGTCTCATGTTTCTAAAAGATAGTCTACCGTTGTTACTGAACAAGAATAGTATTGTCAGTAGCAGTTGGGTTCATTGGGCAAAAATATACATATTCACCTTTTTCCAATACCGTAGGTTTAGATAACTGTGTTTTTCCAGTAGCAACCACCTCTGTTACATAGGCAGTCTGAATGTGGTTTTCAGGCTTGCTAATATCCTCTCCTTTTTTTACTAGAACAAAACCAACATCATGACCAACTCCATTGTTGGCAATTTCAAAAACATATGTACCCGGTGTTACGGTAAGTTGTTTTTTAGTAAACTCGCCCGGAGTTTGTTCCAAGGCAATTGTTTTTACTTTTTTGCTCATTTTGTCCTGTGCATTTGCTGAAAATGCCACGGTGAAAACTAATGCTAATGCTGCGATAATATTTTTCATAATTTTTTGAATTTTGTCTTTTTTGAAAAGACGGGTTTTTAATATTTATTTAAATTTAAAAGGACTTTAATTGCCCAGCGCTATAAAGGTTGCGCTAGATTTATGTTAAGCTTCAACAGATTGTAATGATGCTGCAACCGGAAAATCTACAGGAACATCTGTGGTCTTGTGTAAGTAGTTAGAAATGGTTTTGTCTCCTACCAATACAATAGTATCTACCAAGTTCTCTTTAGTCCATCCTGCGTTAAGGAATCTCTCAACTATAGCTTCATCGGCTGCTCCACGGTTTTCAGTAACGTTTTTTGCAAACCCGGCAAGGGCATCCAATTTAGCATCAAAAGATGCTTTCCCAGCTCTAAGCTCAAGAATTTCAGCATCGCTAAATCCATTCATTTTTCCAATAGCCGTATGCGCAGAAAGGCAATAGGTACATTGGTTAACTTCGCTCACTGCTAAGTTCACTACTTCTTTTTGTTTGGCACTCAAAGATGTTTTTGCGTTGCTTAAAGCTAAATAATTAGCTAGCGCATTTTCAGAATAGGCATACGTAGCGTAAAGGTTGGGTACAAAGCCAACAGCTTTTTCCAAATTATCAAAAATGGCTTGATTGCCTGTACTTACTTCTTCTCTTTTGGGTACATTAAAATTGCTCATAATTTTAGATATTTTGTCAGTTTAATGAAGCATATATCTAGTGCTCCGTTTCTATGACGATTATTAATTTGTTTTTGTTTTAAAGTTCTACATGCGGTTTTTCGGCATCACAATAAAAATCATGATGATGTTTTTGCTCACAATGCACGTTTGCATTTATAGTTTGCAATTGTTTTCTGGGATGAGAAAAAATCTCTATAAGGTTAAAAAGGGATATATGTTTTAAATTCATCTTGCGTTGTTTTTTAATTACAAGGCAAAGATGCGAAGTAAGTGAGGCTGTTTGTTAGGAGCGATTGCCCGACCGCTTGTAGAAATTTCCCTTTACGAAGAAATTGGGGCTGTTTCTCTATATTGAGAGGGAGATGTACCGGTCATTTTTTTAAAAAACCTACTGAAATGTGCTGGATCATTAAAGCCTAGATCGTATGCAATTTCCTGGTTTTGCTTGTCCGTAAAATTTATCAATCGTTTTGCTTCAAGTGCCAAACGATCTAAAATAATCTGCTGTGGTGATTTTTGGTTGTAAATGGAAAACAGGTTAGAAAGCGTTTTTGGGCTTTTATAAAGAAGCTCTGCATAATCGCTAACCTTTCTTTTGGTTTTGTAATGCGTGTCTACCAATACGTTAAACTTTCTTATAATTTCAACCTGGTCATTATTTAACTTTTTTACGATAAGTTGTTCCTTGGCCAGACGTGTACAGATAATTATAAGTCGTTTTAACAGCATTTGAAGCATGTCTCCCTGTATACCGTCGGGTGTGGAAAATTCATCTTGAAAAACCTCGTACAAAGTCTCGAACTTGCGTTTTTGTTCTACAGGAATAGTTATGATTGGGAGGTCTTGGGTTCCAAAAAATAGAATGCCGTTACAAGATACTTCGTGGTCGTGATCATTAATACAATAGAATTCTCTGTTGAAATGAAACGCGGTTAATGGCAATTCCGTTTTTTCATAGGAAACATGCTGCAGGTAGGTAGTGGTAACTAGCTGATCCGGTAATAGCTCAATGGGCATGCCATCTATGTGTAGTTCTAGAGGCAAGTTATTGCGGTTCCAGAGCATACAAATGTTTCCGGATTGTATTGAAAATTGATTCTGGTATTTTTTAATATCATTCGTAAACCCTAAGTGAGAGCCTAGTTTTGTATCATTGAATTCAAATTTCATCTGCAGCAGATTGGTTGTTTTAAAATTAGTCTCTCTTGTAATGATAACCTTACCCAAATGTTACTTGGAAAGTTAATCTTTGTTGTTAAACGAGTCTAACTGTTTGTTAGGCAAAAAGTCTTTTTGTACTATTACCAAAGGAAATCAAAATAGTGGTCAATTTAACTATTAAGAGTATGAAGGCGTACGATGAAGCGGCAGATAAATTTTTTAGCAAGACAAATATTAGTCCTGTGCCATTGGTTTCTTGGGACCTGCACAGTCTTAATTTTCAGAAACTTTGTATAAGCGGAAAAGACCTGAGATACTTACAGGCTTTGGCCCAACGGAATAGATGGGCATATGATAAAACGGATTTGGTGTCCTCATTAGGAGAGGAGGTTGTGGTTGTAACCAATAGCCAATTAACTATAGTACATGCTACGGAAAATCTAGTTTTAATGACGGGCTATAAACCAGAAGAGGTTATTGGAAAAACACCTAAACTGTTTCAAGGCAAGGAAACTAGCAGAGAAGCTTTGGCCAAAATAAAAACGGCCATCGAAAGAAAGGTTCCTTTTGAGGCCGTTGTTCTAAACTATAAAAAGGACGGAAGTACGTACCATTGTGAAATAAAAGCAGAGCCTATATTCAACAACAGAGGTCAACTCGTCAACTTTATTGCATTTGAAAAAGAAGTGGCCTAAGACCACTTCTTTCAATATACATTACTATTTATTTACTTTCTATTTCGGTAACACGTAGCGTGTTTACCATACCTTTTTCCTTCATGGGCATTGCCGCTAAACTAATTAGCATATCGCCTGTTTCCAAAAGGCCTTTATCACATGCCATTTTATTTACGTCTTCAATAGTTTCATCCGTAGAGACATATTTGTCGTAATAAAAAGCGCGAACACCCCAAAGAAGGTTTAACTGCGTAAGAATACGCTTGTTAGAGGTGAATACTAAAATATGGGAACTTGGTCTCCATGCAGAAATCTGGAATGCAGTATATCCACTATTGGTCAACGTAGAAATGGCTTTTGCCTTAATTTCGTTGGCCATAATGGCGGCATGATAACAAATGGACTTGGTAATATATCTTTTTGTGCGGATATGCGGCGGATCATGAGGTACTTGAATAAGCTCCGAGCCTTCTACACTTTGAAGAATACTTGCCATTTTTTCAATAACCTGAACCGGGTAGTTACCTACGGAAGTCTCACCGGAAAGCATAACGGCATCTGCCCCATCCATAACGGAGTTGGCCACATCGTTAACCTCGGCTCGTGTAGGCGTAAGGCTTGTGATCATCGTTTCCATCATTTGTGTGGCGATAATTACTGGAATACGAGCTCTTTTGGCCCTTAGCACCAATTGTTTTTGAATTAACGGAACCTCTTGTGCAGGCACTTCAACACCTAAATCGCCACGAGCAACCATTAACCCATCACAATAAGCAACAATCTTATCTATGTTTTCAACGGCTTCAGGCTTTTCAATTTTAGCTATAATCGGAATTTTCTCATCGGCATGCTCCTTAATGATTGCTTGTAAATCAATAAGATCTTGGCTAAAACGAACGAAGGAAAGTGCGATCCAGTCTACTTTTAAAGAAATAGCAAAAATGGCATCTTTAACATCCTTTTCCGTTAGGGCAGGTAAAGAGATGTTGGTGTTAGGCAGGTTAACCCCTTTTTTGGAGCGTAACGGACCACCTTGTATAACTTTGGTCTTTACTTCGGATTTTTTATCCGTAGCAACTACTTCAAACATTAATTTTCCATCATCAAGCAAGATACGCTCACCTGGCTTAACATCCTGTGGAAAAGCGGCATAGTTCATATATACCCTTTCGGCAGTACCTTCAAAAGGCTCGCCTGTAACAAAAGTAATTTCATCACCTGGGGCAACTACAACTTCACTAGCCATAACGCCTACCCTTAGCTTAGGGCCTTGCAAATCTGCAAGAATAGAGGTATTACGACCGGTTTCTTCATTGAGTTCCCGTATCATTTTTACACGTTCTGTAACATCTGAGTAGTCTGCATGTGAGAAGTTGATGCGAAAGACATCTACACCAGCCTCCATCATATCTTTCAGCACTTCTTTTTTGCTTGTGGCCGGCCCTAGGGTGGCTACAATTTTTGTTTTTTTATTACTTGGCATTGATCAAAAAATTAAATTGTTCTTAGATTTGAGTTTGTCAGTTTCTATGGCGTAAGCCGTTATAATTTTGGGTATGTTTTGCAGTGTTCTCACAAGGTTTTCCATATTAATAAACCCATCTTGTTCTATTTTTAAAAAATAGTCTACATCTCGGTGTTCGGGCACCATGTGAAATGTCGTGAAAGAGGGTTCGTCCTTAAATAGCCCTTTTCTACTATTTGTGTCCTCCGCTAGACCATTGTTTGTGAATAAGGTCCAGTACCTATCGTTAATATCATCTTTCCATTCAAAAATGGGAACTGTAATATGACCGGTGAGGTCAAGGTCTTTAGGTGACCTTTTAAAGCTCGATTTTAAATGAAGATTGAGAGCGTAGGCTATGGCATAATCTTCAAGGCTACTATGCAACGCAACTAAATCGAATGTATCTTCGTAAAAGTCGTTCGTAATTTTATGTACTGCTACCATAGGGGCACAAAGTGGTAAAGATAATATTAATACCGTACAACGCCTAGATTAGATAAGGCTAAAACTATTTTTGAACAAACTATAACATTTTGGTTACATAAAATTACAATTTAAGACTTGTCCATCTTATCCTGTAATGCGTAATAGGCCCGTTTTGAAGCACGTTCCTCTGCCTTTTTTTTAGAAGTGGCCCTTGCTTTTGCCACTACTGTATCTGCAATAGTAAGTTTTACCGCAAAATGCTTTAACGCGTCATTACCTGTATCATCATAAACGTCATAGTCAAACGTTTTTTTCTGTTTTTGGCACCATTCAATTACAAGACTCTTGTAGCTTATGACCTTACCTTCTAGTTGTTCTATGTCTACATAAGGCTCTATAACCTTTTGGTTAATGAACTTTTCGCAATACTTGTAGCCGCGATCTAGATAGATGGCGCCTACCAACGCTTCAAAAACATTGCCGTGTATGTTTTCTCCAAAATGGGATTTAGGAATACGACTTTTTACATAATTTATGAGTCCTAAATCCTTACCAAGTTCGTTTAGATGTTTGCGGCTTACAATTTTTGAGCGCATCTTGGTAAGATAGCCTTCGTCTCCTTCCGGTACTTGATCATACAAGTGCTTGGAAATTATTGTTCCCAGCATGGAATCGCCTAAAAACTCTAAACGTTCATAGTTTAGAGGATTCCCGTCCTTGTCCTTTTCATTAGCGGAGCGGTGTATGAAAGCTTTTTTGTAAATAGCTAGCTTTCTAGGTTTAAAACCCAAAATAGAAGTCATTCCCCCAAAAAAATCCCCATCCTCTTTAGGATGGGAATTAAATATATTGGAAGGAAATCCCATACTGTATTACTCGCTAAATTTTTTGAAAATTACGCAGGCATTGTGACCACCAAACCCAAAGGTGTTGCTCAGGGCAACGTTTACGTCGCGCTTCTGGGCTTTGTTAAGGGTTAAGTTTAGTTTGGGATCTATATTCTCATCTACGGTAGTATGGTTTATAGTTGGAGGAACCAAACTATGTTGCATAGCTAAAATTGAAGCAATGGCCTCAATAGCCCCGGCAGCACCCAGTAAGTGGCCGGTCATTGATTTTGTAGAATTAATATTGATGTTAGGGGCATGGTCGCCAAAGACTTCACTAATAGCCTTTAGTTCTGCCACATCTCCAAGGGGAGTAGATGTACCATGCGTATTAATGGTATCTACATCTTCCGGTTTTAGACCAGCATCCCTTAAACAGTTTTTCATTACCTGTACCACTCCTATCCCGTCCGGGTGCGGTGCGGTCATGTGGTAGGCATCACTAGAAAGCCCTCCACCGGCAACTTCTGCATATATTTTTGCGCCACGCGCTTTCGCATGTTCATACTCTTCTAGAATTAATGCACCTGCACCTTCACCCAAAACAAACCCATCTCGGGTAGCATCAAACGGTCTAGAGGCCGTTTCAGGGCTATCATTTCTAGTAGATAAAGCGTGCATAGCTCCAAAACCACCCATACCTGCTATGGTTACTGCGGCTTCACTACCTCCGGTAACAACAACATCACAATGGCCTAAACGAATATAGTTTAGAGCATCGATCATGGCGTTGGCCGAAGATGCACATGCAGAAACGGTGGTATAGTTAGGCCCCATAAAACCGTGCTTGATGGAAATATGCCCGGGAGCAATATCCGCAATCATTTTGGGTATAAAAAATGGATTGAACCTAGGTGTACCGTCACCTTCCGCAAAGTTCATTACTTCGTTTTGAAAAGTCTCCAGACCACCAATACCGGCGCCCCAGATAACCCCAACACGAAACTTGTCTACTTCGTTAAGGTCAAGACCGGAATCTATAATGGCCTCATCCGAAGAGACCAAGGCATATTGTGCAAACCTATCTAGTTTTCTGGCCTCTTTGCGGTCAAAATGCTCTAGAGGGTCAAAATTCTTAAGCTCGCAGGCAAATTTTACCTTAAATTTTTCGGTATCGTAATAGGTAACGGGAGCAGAACCGCTCTTTCCGTTTTTAAGACCTTCCCAATATTCCTCAATATTGTTACCTATGGGAGTCAACGCACCCAACCCAGTAACTACAACTCGCTTTAATTGCATTGAACCTGATTTTTGGTTTACTTAGTAAGTCAAGCGTAAATTAAAAAAATTATCCATGCGATAATGGTTACCACATGGATAATTTTGAATCTCGTTCAAGAAATCATAAAGATTACTTCGCTTCTTCTATATAGCTAATGGCTTGGCCAACTGTTGCGATGTTCTCAGCTTGATCGTCGGGAATCTGAATATCAAATTCTTTCTCGAATTCCATGATCAACTCCACGGTATCCAAAGAATCGGCCCCTAGGTCGTTAGTAAAGCTAGCTTCCGTTACTACTTCGTTCTCATCCACACCTAATTTATCAACGATGATAGCTTTTACTCTTGATGCAATGTCTGACATAATAATATTGTTTTTAAAAAATTAAATTGGTTGCAAAAATAAAAAACTTTGGACTAAATCCACTATTTGTCGTTAAAATGTCTTGTAATTTATAAAATTTCAGGATAAGAGCGGTATTTTTGACCTAAATATTTTGCTACTTGTAACCTTATCTGCTGCATGAAAAACCTTGTATTATTCGCTTCCGGCTCTGGATCTAATGTTGAAAACATTGTTAAGTATTTTCAAGATAATCCTGAAGTGAACATTAGTGCCGTATTGACCAATAAAATTGGGGCAAAAGTTTTAGACAGGTGTAATAGTCTTAAAATTAATGGGTTATATTTTAACAGGACTGCTTTTTATGAAACGGAATGCGTGCTGAATATTATAAAATCGTTTAAACCGGATCTTATTGTGTTAGCGGGTTTTCTTTGGAAAGTACCCCAGAACTTGGTTGAGAATTTTCCTGATAAAATTGTAAATATTCACCCAGCGTTATTGCCAAAATACGGTGGCAAAGGTATGTACGGTAATCATGTACATGAAGCCGTTAGGGCCAATAATGAGACGGAAACCGGTATCACTATTCATTATGTAAATGAAAATTATGATGAGGGAGCTGTAATTAAGCAGGCAAAAACGTCAGTTTCTGCAGATGATACTGCGGAGAGTATAGCCGGAAAAGTACACGATCTCGAATACGAATATTTCCCAAAGGTTATAGCGCAACTATTAGAAGTAGAATAATGGCTAAAAAAGGAAAGTTCTATACGGTCTGGAAAGGGAAAAAACCTGGAATTTATGATTCTTGGGCAGCTTGTAAAGCTGCAATTACAGGATTTAAAGGGGCTCAGTACAAATCTTTTGAAACGTTTGAAAAGGCCAAAAAAGCCTTTAATGGTAATTATGAGGATTTTAAAGGAAAGAAAAAGGGGAAGCCTGTTTTAACGCCTGAACTTATACAAAGGTATGGAACGCCAAACTACAATTCCATTTCCGTAGATGCGGCCTCCAGCGGTAATCCAGGAATTATGGAGTACCAGGGAGTAGATACAAAAACGGGCAAAAAACTTTTTAGGCAAGGGCCCTTTCAGCAAGGCACTAATAATATAGGAGAGTTTTTGGCCATAGTACACGGGTTAGCTTTTTTAAAGAACAATAAGAGTAATAGGATTATTTATACAGATTCCCGTACGGCTATGAGTTGGGTGCGTAAAAAAACGTGCAATACTAAACTACAGGAAACACCTAAGAACAAAGAAGTTTTTGATTTGATTAGGAGAGCTTTGGAGTGGTTAAAAAACAATTCGTACAGCACCCCGATCGTTAAATGGGAAACTAAGGTGTGGGGAGAGATTCCTGCGGATTTTGGCCGCAAGTAGCGTTGAGTACAGGGCCACAAAGTATTTGGACAAAAAATTATAATCTATTTCTTTATAGACAATGCATTGCATCTCAGAAAACTGGCGTATAATGAGATGTGCAAAAATTGGAAAGGTAATATTCGCAAGCTTTTTTTGTAAGGGTATATTTGCACGTAATAGCGTTACAAAAGCGTATATTTGCAGCTTAAACTTAAAATTGCATGGGCAAACTTCTAATCGTGGGCACTGTTGCCTTTGACGAAATTGAAACTCCTTTCGGGAAAACTGATAAGATTTTGGGTGGTGCAGCAACTTTCATTGGTTTGGCGGCTTCCCAGTATAATGTAGAATCAGGAATCGTTTCTATTGTGGGAGAAGACCTTCCGCAAGAATATTTAGATATTCTAACCAATAAGCAGATAGATCTTAGTGCTTTGGAAATTGTAAAAGGCGGAAAAACCTTTTATTGGAAAGGAAAGTACCACAATGACCTTAATTCTAGAGATACTTTAGCAACGGAATTGAATACCTTGGCCGATTTTAACCCTGTAGTATCCGAAGGGTTTAAAGATGCTGATGTAGTTATGTTGGGTAATCTGCATCCTAGTGTTCAGCTAAGCGTAATCAACCAAATGGAAAAACGACCAAAGTTGATAGTATTGGATACTATGAATTTTTGGATGGACAATGCGTTGCCAGAGTTAATGGAGGTCATTAAACATATAGATGTACTTACCATAAATGATGAAGAAGCAAGGCAGTTGACCAATGAATACTCTTTGGTAAAGGCTGCAAAAGCTATTCAGCAAATGGGGCCAAAGTACTTGGTGATCAAAAAGGGAGAACATGGAGCGCTCTTGTTTCATGAGGAGAAAATTTTCTTTGCTCCGGCTTTACCTCTGGAAGAGGTGTTTGATCCAACAGGTGCTGGAGATACCTTTGCAGGAGGTTTTTCAGGATATTTGGCGGCCACTAACGACCTTTCGTTCAACAATATGAAAAATGCCGTTATCCATGGCTCTAATTTAGCATCGTTTTGTGTAGAACGATTTGGGACGGAGCGTATGCAAGATTTAAAAAGGGAAGAGGTTACTAAAAGGCTGCATCAATTTAAGGCCTTGACACAGTTTGACATAGAATTAAAATAATGACACGCCCCTATATTAGGGGCTTTTTTAATACGTAGATTTATAATGAGTGACGCGATTAAACATGAATGTGGTATTTCGGTAATACGGTTGCTTAAACCGTTGGAGTATTACAAAGAGAAGTACGGTACGGCCTTTTACGGGGTAAACAAGATGTATCTAATGATGGAAAAGCAGCACAACCGTGGCCAAGATGGTGCGGGCTTTGCAAGTATCAAGTTAGATACAGCTCCAGGGGAACGTTACATGAGCAGGGTGCGGTCTATTGCTCAACAACCTATACAAGATATCTTTGCGCAAATAAACGATCGTATTAATACCACGTTACAAGAGCACCCGGAATATGTAGATGATGTTGTGGCTCAGAAAAAGAACATACCTTATATAGGAGAAGTACTTTTGGGTCACGTGCGCTACGGTACTTTTGGGAAAAACAGTATAGAGAGTGTACATCCTTTCTTGAGGCAGAACAACTGGATGCACCGTAATATTATTGTTGCGGGTAACTTTAACATGACCAATGTACATGAGCTGTTCGATAATTTAATTCAGATCGGACAGCACCCAAAGGAAATGGCGGATACAGTAACCGTAATGGAGAAAATAGGTCATTTTTTAGATGATGCCGTTGCCAAACTCTACAAGCAAATAAAAAAGGAAGGATATACCAAGCAGGAAGCTTCACCTATTATAGCGGAACGTCTTAAGGTTCATAAGATACTAAAAAGAGCTGCCAAAAATTGGGATGGTGGTTATGCCATGGCCGGTCTTTTGGGGCATGGAGATGCCTTTGTTCTTAGGGATCCAGCAGGTATTAGGCCTACGTATTATTATCAAGATGATGAGGTTGTGGTAGTTGCTTCTGAGCGGCCTGCTATACAAACGGTATTTAATGTGCCTTACGAAGAGGTCAAAGAACTTGATCCTGGTAGTGCAATTATCATTAAAAAGGATGGCTCATCGTCAATCAATCAAATTTTAGAGCCTACGGAAAGAAAGGCATGTTCATTTGAACGTATTTATTTTTCAAGGGGAAGTGATAAAGAAATCTATCAAGAACGAAAGATGTTGGGAAGGTTGGTTTTTCCGCAAATTCTGGAGTCAATAGATTATGATATTAAGAACACGGTTTTCTCATACATACCTAACACTGCGGAAACTTCCTTTTTTGGAATGGTTAGGGAGGCGCAAAACTATTTGAATAAGAGAAAAGAGGAGCAAATACTTTCTATTGGCTCAAAGATTACTAGTGAGGAGCTTCATGAAATTTTAGAGGTACGTCCAAGAATTGAAAAAGTAGCCATTAAAGATGCAAAGCTGCGCACCTTTATTACACAAGACAGTAGCCGCGATGATTTGGTTACACATGTTTACGACATATCCTATGGTTCTGTAAAGAAGGGAGATAATCTGGTAATTATTGATGACAGTATCGTTAGGGGAACAACATTAAAAAAGAGTATTCTTAGGATATTGGACCGTTTATCGCCTAAAAAGATAATAGTTGTATCGTCTGCGCCACAAATTAGGTATCCGGATTGCTACGGTATTGATATGGCCAAATTAGAAGATTTTATTGCTTTTAGGGCGGCATTGGCCTTACATGAAGAACGTTTAACAATGAACGTTGTTGATGATATTTATGATAAATGTTTAGAGCAGGTAAGTAGCAAGGATAAAGATGTAGTGAATTACGTTAAAGAATTTTACGCACCTTTTACTCCAGAGGAAATATCCGCAAAAATTGGGGAGCTGCTTAGTCCGGAAGAGATTAAGGCCGAGGTAGTGATTATTTATCAAAGTGTGGAGGCGCTTCACGAAGCGTGTCCTAAGAATTTAGGGGACTGGTATTTTACCGGAGACTATCCCACCCCGGGTGGTAACCGAGTAGTAAATAAAGCCTTTATCAATTTTTACGAAGGCAAGAACGAACGTGCATACTAATTGGCTTTATCGGTGAAATGCACAAATAATGTATTTCATCGATAATATCCGCTACTTGGCGTTTTTTTAACCGCTTGGACGGAGGTCAGATTACATTTGAACTTGCCATAGCATAAGTAGGTTAAGTTCATGGTAAGATTTGGGGCAAAAAGGTGGAGTTTACTCCACCTTTTTATTTTCTACAAGTTTATGGGGCTACATTTCTTCAGTTGTACGCTCCAATACAATATCAATTTTTAATGTGTTTAGACCTTAATGGTCTCCCTTTTTAAAGTTTCATCCCTTTAACCGATTTTTATACGCTTGGACAAAGATGTTTTTGTAGGGCTTAATGCGGTTGTATCTTTGGAGGACCATAGCATAAGTAGGTTAAGTTCATGGTAAGATTTGGGGAAAAAGGCGGAGTCTAACTCCGCCTTTTTATTTTCTACACTTTCCTCTTTTCATCATAAAGGATTTCTTCAAAATAGGGTTATAAGTTTTCCAATTCCGCTAAAAATTTTAGAAGGTAGTATTTGTGTTGATTTTGCATTTCAACTAGAGTTTTGATCGTTAGTCCAAAACCTTTTTTTTAGGAGCCATGTAGCACTACATTTGGAGAACCATAGCATAAGTAGGTTAAGTTCATGGTAAGATTTGGGGAAAAAAGGTGGAGCTTCGCTCCGCCTTTTTTATTGTCTAAACCCTTGTAAACACTAGCCTTTATGGTGTGTTCGGGCGTTTTTATAAGCAATTGAGGTAAAAAAAAACCCTAAATATTTCTTTTTTATTTCCCACAATACCAGTATTTTAGTATCGCCATAGCATAAGTAGGTTAAGTTTATGGTAAGATTTGGGACGAAAAGGGTGGAGACTTCTCCGCCCTTTTCTATTTTTAAACCACAAGAAAAAACCCATCCTGAAAAAAATCAGGATGGGTTTTTTGTAAATATAAATTCTATTAAAGTATGCTGTGTTTCTTATTTGTTGGCAGCATATAGTTCAGCTACTTTGTCCCAATTAATAACGTTGAAAAAAGCGTTGATGTAATCAGGTCTTTTGTTTTGGTAGTTTAGGTAGTATGCATGCTCCCAAACATCAAGACCTAAAATAGGAAAACCGCTACAACCGGTATCCGGCATTAAAGGGTTATCTTGGTTTGGAGTAGAACATACTTCTACTTTTCCGCCTTTTTGTACACAAAGCCAAGCCCAGCCAGAACCAAAACGGGTTCCTGCAGCTCCGCTAAACTTCTCTTTAAAAGCGTCAAAAGAACCAAAAGCACTGTCAATAGCGTCTGCAAGTTCTCCTGAAGGTTTTCCGCCACCGTTAGGAGACATAATTTCCCAGAAAAGAGAGTGGTTGTAAAAACCGCCGCCATTATTTCTAACGGCACCGTTAGACATGTCTAGGTTTTCTAAGATATCTTCAATAGACTTGCCTTCCAATGCAGTTCCTTCAATAGCACCATTTAATTTGGTAGTATAACCATTGTGGTGTTTTGTATGGTGAATTTCCATTGTTCTAGCGTCAATATGTGGTTCTAATGCATCATATGCATAAGGTAATTTTGGTAGTTCAAAAGCCATTTTATATGTGTTTTTAGATTAAAATTTAGTGAAATCAAATTTACAGTTTTTAACATAGAAATTCACTAAATAATTTGTTAAGAACCTTTTTAGAATTAGTAATTTGCATAAAAAAGCACTTGCAACACAGCACTTTCAAAATATATAATGCCTCGGCAGGCTCTGGAAAGACGCATACGTTAACCAAAGAATACCTTAAAATTGTCCTTTCCTCTGGCAATCGTTTTGGTAAAATTCTAGCTATCACATTTACCAATAAGGCGGTAAATGAAATGAAGCAGCGTATTTTGGAGAGTTTGTTCAATTTTGGGCAGGTAACTAATGAGGTTGGGGCGCCTCCTCTTTTTATTGATTTAATGCGCGAGTTGGGCATAGATGCAGATACACTTAGAAAACGAGCCCAACGCACCTTAAAGGAAATCCTGCACAACTATGCTTTTTTTGATATTTCTACCATTGATAAGTTTACCCATAGGTTAATACGAACCTTTGCCAAGGATTTAAAACTACCACAGAATTTTGAGGTTGTATTAGATACGGACCTATTATTGGACGAGGCCGTAGCAAAATTGGTTCATAAGGCGGGAACGGATAAACAGCTAACTCAGGTTTTGCTGGAATTTGCCCTAGAAAAAATAGATGATGACAAAAGTTGGGATATAGCGTATGACCTAGGTAATATTGGTAAGCTTCTTTTTAGGGAGAACCATGCCGAGCATCTCCAAAACTTGAGGGACAAGAACATTAAGGATTTTGTTGGCTTGAAAACAACCTTAAGGGCCAGGATTAAGGCTACCCAAGAAAGTCTTGTTGGTTTTGCAGCCTTGGCCTTGCAATTGATAGAACAAAACGGACTTGAGTTTTCTGATTTTACAAGAGGGTACTTTCCAAAATTCATGGAAAAAATTTCAACGGGAGATTTGGCAATCGACTTTAACGCCGGATGGAAGCAAAATTTTGATGATACCGTACTTTATAACAAATCTACCGCTGAGGCTACCAAGGCTACCCTAGATGAGCTACATCCTCAATTTTCCGAGATTTTTAATAAGATAAAGCACACTTTTTACGAACTAGCGTTTTTGAAAAATGCATATTCAAATCTAGTTCCCCTAACAGTTTTGAACGCTATACAGAGAGAGGTCAAAAGCTTACAGAACGAGCGAGACCAACTTTCAATAGCAGAATTCAACACCATTATATCCAAAGAAATAAAAAATCAACCTGCGCCCTTTATTTACGAGCGTTTGGGTGAAAAGTACCAGCACTATTTTGTAGATGAATTTCAGGATACCTCCACATTACAATGGAACAATCTTATACCCCTTATTGGTCATGCCTTAGAGGGAGAGGACCTTCAGGGTAATAAAGGGTCTTTATTCTTGGTGGGCGATGCCAAACAGGCAATATATCGTTGGCGTGGTGGTAGGGCAGAGCAGTTCTTGGATTTGGTGAACGAGAAGGTGAGTCCGTTTGCAATTCCCGCCCAAACAGAATCCCTGCCAACCAACTGGCGTAGCTATGATGAGGTAATTAAGTTCAATAACGACTTTTTTACGGCCACCAGTCCGTTTTTAAACGATGCTATGTACAACGCCATGTTCGTAGACGGTAATCAACAAGGATATAACTCCAAAAAAGGCGGCACCGTACAGCTTGCTTTTATTGAAAAGGTAGATGACAAGAGCAAGGACGATCAGTATTGCGAGGAGGTTCTGAACACGATAGCGGAGGTGATCGATAAAAAATACGGTTACGAAGACATCTGTATTTTGGTGCGAGGGAACCGGCAAGGTGTAATGTTGGCAGATTTCCTAACACAGCAGAATATCCCTACTATATCTTCGGAGAGTCTTTTGTTGAGCAGTAGTGATAAAGTACGTTTTTTGGCCAATCTTATCGCCTATATAGGTAATCCGGGAAATTTGCAAATAGCTTATGACCTGTTGGCTTTTCTATCTGAAAGTAAAAATAACAGACATCAATATATATATGAAAATCTTAAAAGGGTAGACCAACTTTTTTTAAACGAATACAATCTTGATGTTAATGAGCTCAAACAACTGTCGGTCTATGATGGCTTGGAGAGAGTAATTCGCCAATGCCACTTGGTGGAGGGTTCTGATGCTTATATTACGTTTTTTATGGATTTTGTTCTTGATACCGAACAGAAGGAAGGTACAGGAATTCAGGCCTTTTTGAATCTCTGGGAAAAGAAGAAGGGCAAGCTTAGTATTTCGGCACCCGACAATATTGATGCCGTGCGTATAATGACCGTGCATAAATCCAAAGGACTGGAATTCCCTATTGTTATTTTTCCGTTTGCCAATGAGCATATTTACAAACGGATGGATAAAAAAATATGGCTTCCGCTTAATGCCGATGCTTTTGATGGGTTTGAAGAAATTCTGGTCACTGAAAAAAAAGAAGTTGAGAATTATGGGTCGGAGGCTGCGCAGATTTATTCCGAAGAAGAACATAAAATGGAATTGGATGCCCTTAACCTATTATATGTGGCATTAACACGGGCAGAGAAAGCACTTTATGTAATAACGGAAAAAGACCTTTCAAAAGGACAACATAAAACCGATTATTATTCCGGCCTGTTCATTGAGTATCTAAAAGGTAAAGGGTTATGGTCTGATGATGAACTGGTATATAATTTTGGAGTGTTGGAGGATGCCCCTACTGTTCACCAAACAAAGGAGCAACAGAAAATAGATTATAGTTTTACGCATAAGGACCGGTCTAGTTTTAAAATATTGACCCGTTCGGGACTCCTGTGGGATACGGAAAGGGAGGCGGCCCTTTCAAAAGGGAACCTTATACATTATATATTAGGTTTTATAAATACGGAAGACGATATTGAACCTGCACTGCAGAAAGCGGTACAACAAGGGGAAATAGAAAACCAGGAATTAGATGAGGTCAGAAGCAGACTGCAACATGTGGTTAAGCACCCTAAACTTAATTCTTATTATAAGGATGGCTACACTTTTAAAAATGAAAAGGATATTATAACCGCCAAAGGTCAGATTTTGCGTCCGGATAGAGTAGTGTTAAAAGATAAGAAAGCAACACTTATAGATTATAAAACGGGAAAGACAAATCCCAAATACAAAGAACAGCTCTATTCCTATGCCGATGCCCTAACGGATATGGGCTATGTTGTAGAGAATAAAATCATTGTTTACATTAACGAAGAAGTAACACCAGAATTCATATAACTATATGTACGGAAAAATAAAGCAACATTTAGAAAAAGAACTTGCAAGTATAAAGGAAGAAGGCCTTTATAAAAGCGAAAGGATAATTACATCGCCGCAAGGGGCGGAAATTAAAATTTCAACAGGAGAAGAAGTCATTAACTTCTGTGCCAATAATTATTTGGGGCTATCATCTCACCCGGAAGTAATACAAGCGGCAAAGGATACTTTGGACAGTCATGGATTTGGGATGTCATCCGTACGTTTTATTTGTGGTACCCAAGACATCCATAAAGAGCTTGAAAAGAAAATAGCCAATTTCTACGGTACGGAAGATACCATATTATATGCTGCTGCCTTTGATGCCAATGGTGGAGTTTTTGAACCTTTGTTGACTGCCGAAGATGCCATAATATCTGATTCGCTTAATCATGCTTCTATTATTGACGGGGTTAGATTATGTAAGGCGAAGCGCTACCGCTATGTGAATAGTGATATGCAGGATTTAGAAAAACAATTAAAACAGGCCAATGCAGATGATGCCCGTTTTAAAATCATTGTTACGGATGGTGTCTTTTCTATGGATGGGCTTGTTGCACCTTTGGATAAGATTTGTGATTTGGCTGAAAAGTATGATGCCATGGTCATGATAGATGAGTGTCATGCCACAGGGTTTATAGGTCCTACGGGAAAAGGTACGTTAGAGGAAAAGGATGTAATGGGCCGGATAGATATCATTACAGGTACTTTGGGCAAGGCTCTTGGAGGCGCCATGGGTGGGTATACCACCGGTAAAAAGGAAATTGTAGAAATTTTGCGCCAACGTTCAAGGCCGTACCTATTCTCCAATTCCTTGGCGCCAGCCATAGTTGGGGCATCTATTAAGGTGTTTGAACTTTTGGAAAACGATACTTCTTTGCGTGATAAGGTACAGGCAAACGCCGCCTACTTTAAAAAGGGAATGATAGATGCTGGATTTGATATAATAGACGGAGAATCTGCCATTGTACCCGTAATGTTGTATGACGCTAAATTAGCGCAGGAAATGGCGAGCCGTTTGTTGGAAAAAGGAATTTATGTCATAGGGTTTTTCTACCCTGTAGTTCCTAAAGGTAAGGCAAGAATACGTGTTCAATTATCTGCTGCCCATGAAATCAGGCATTTAGACCGCGCAATAGAGGCTTTTATAGAGGTTGGGAAGGACTTAAAAATCGTTTAAATGCATTATTTACGGTATTAAATGCGTTAAAAAAAATAAGAAATTGATTTTGTTAATAATATTTAACAACTTACATTTGCAGCTAATAAACACTTAAACTTAAAAATTTTAACATGAAACATCTTAGCAAATTATTGGTTGTTGCTGTCCTTATTGTAGGCATCAATAACATACAAGCGCAAGACGAGAATAATCCATGGCAAGTACAGTTCGGAGTAAATGCCATAGATGTGTATCCGACAAGCGATGACAATTTCCCGACTCAGACTAGTTCTTTCGGTAATGAGCTTTTCAACGCTTCTGATCACTGGAATATTCTTCCTTCTATTTCTTATGTTGGTGTGTCTAGATCTGTAGGTGACGGTCTTTCTGTAGGCGTTAGAGGATCTTTGAACAAAATCAGTAAATTAGGAGATATAGGAGTTGACGATCTTTCGCACTACGCTTTAGATGGTACTATCAAATATAACTTCCTTGATCAAAAAGTTGTTGACCCGTTCGTAGAAATAGGTGGTGGTTACACTTGGGTTGATGAAATTGGTGCTGGTACTGTTAACGGTGGTGTTGGTGTAAACTTCTGGTTTACTGAAAACATCGGTCTTACTGTACAGACTACTTACAAGCACGCTTTTGAAGATTACGGTCGTAAGCACTGGCAACATTTAGCAGGTATCTCTGTTAAGTTTGGTGGTACTGATACTGATGGTGACGGAGTATATGACAAAGATGATGCTTGTCCAGAAGTTGCTGGTCTAGAAGCTTTCAATGGTTGTCCTGATGCTGACGGTGACGGAATCGAAGACAGCAAAGATGCTTGTCCTAACGAAGCTGGTTCAAAAGAAATGAACGGTTGTCCTGATGCTGACGGTGACGGTGTTGCTGATAAAGATGATAAATGTCCTAACGAAGCTGGATTGGCTAACTTAGCTGGTTGTCCTGATGCTGACGGTGACGGTGTTGCCGATGGTGACGATGAGTGTCCTAACGAAGCAGGTCCTGCTGAGAACAAAGGTTGCCCATGGCCTGATACTGATGGTGACGGTGTATTGGACAAAGATGATAAATGTCCAGATGTTGCAGGTACTGTAGCTAACGCTGGTTGTCCTGAAGTTACTGAAGAAGTACAGAAGCAATTGAATGACTACGCTAGAACTATCTTGTTCGATACAGGTAAGTCTTCTATCAAAGCTGAGTCTACTTCTGTAATGGTTGACATCATCACTATCTTAAAAGAGTACCCAACTGCTAAATTTACAGTAGAAGGTCACACAGATAGCGTTGGTAGCCAGAAATTGAACCAAAGCCTTTCTGAGTCAAGAGCACTTTCTGTAAAAGAGTTCTTAGTAGATAAGGGTATTGAAGAGTTCAGATTGTCTGCTATCGGTTACGGTGAAGACAAACCAATCGCTTCTAACAACACAAGAAGTGGTAGAAAAGAAAACAGAAGAGTTGAGATTAACTTAGTAAAGTAATTCTCCTCACTAAATAAGTTTAAAAGCCCTGACATTTGTCAGGGCTTTTTTTATTTTTGACTATGCAGAGTTTTCTAGAAGAAGTAGTCAAAGAGGTTTGGGAAAAACACAGTTCGCACGAGCATATTGTTTTTGTGCTTCCAAGCAAGCGTGCCGGTACTTTCCTTAAAAATGCCATAGCAAAATCTGCTAACAGCACTTTTTTTGCACCTGAGATTTATAGTATTGAAACTTTTATCGAAAAGATTTCGGGTCTTTCCTATGCGAGCAACACGCAACAGCTGTTCATTTTATACAATACGTACCTAAAGGAAACTTCACAAGAGAAGGATAGTTTCTATAGTTTTTCTAATTGGGCACAAACTCTTTTACAGGATTTTAATGAGATAGACCGGTATTTGGTTGATGCCAAAAAGCTATTTTCCAATCTAGCGGCTATCCAAGAAGTAACCCATTGGTCGCTTCAAAAGGAGAAAACCAAAATGATGGAGGATTACCTCCGTTTTTGGAATAATCTAGAATCTTTGTACGACAGCTTCAACAATGCATTACTCAGCATAGGTTTAGGGCATCAGGGTTTGGTATACCGTAAGGCCCATTCGGAACTGGATACATATTTAAAGGATAATCAAGAGAAATTTTTCGTTTTCATCGGCTTCAATGCGTTGAACACTGCGGAGACCAAAATTATTCAACATATTCTTAATCACGCCCCATCCGATATATATTGGGATATTGATTCGTACTTTCTAAATGACCCTGTTCATGATGCGGGATTCTTTCTAAGACAACATCTAAAAACTTGGCCTTACCTTAAAGAAAATGCCCTTAAAGGAGTTAGTTCCCAGTATTTAGGGGATAAGCAGATTAATGTGGTAGGTGTGCCAAAAAACGTTTCACAGGCCAAATATACCGCGCATTTACTTGAGTGTATTCATGCGGAAAAGGCTGTAGATTTAAAACGAAGCGCAGTAGTATTGGGAGATGAATCATTGTTGAACCCCATTCTGAACTCCATACCTGAGTGTATCGAGAATGTTAACGTTACCATGGGGTATCCCTTGAACAAGATTCCTTTGGCCAGTTTGTTCGATCAATTTTTGAATCTATATATAAACAGAAATGATCAAGGATGGTTCTATCAGAATATACTAGCGTTTTTGGCGCACCCGTACGTACACGTACTTTTAGGAGGCGATAATCGGGGAAATGAACAATCTCTTGAGGAGGTCATAAAAAATAAGAATTGGGTCTATGTTACTACGGAGCATATTAAACAGGCAGAGGGTAGTGTTGCCGTTGCCTCCAAGTTACTTTTTCATGAACATACCCCTACACCAAAGGAAATTCTAGAACATTGCTTACAGATAATAGCTGGGCTTAAGGACAAATTACATGATTCTAAAGATGCGTTATCCTTAGAATATTTATATAGATACTTTAATTTGTTTAACCAATTATCAGAGCTGGTAGGGAAGTATGATTTTATTACAGACCTAAAATCTTTGTTGGGCCTCTATCGCGAATTATTGTCTTCCGAGACCTTGGATTTTCAAGGTGAACCGTTGGAGGGGCTTCAGGTTATGGGGATGTTGGAAAGCCGCAATCTAGATTTTGAGACAGTAATTATTACAACGGTTAATGAAGGTATTCTTCCTTCCGGAAAATCTAATAATTCTTTTATTCCGTTCGATTTAAAAGTGCAGTTGGGGTTGCCTACATTTAAGGAGAAAGATGCGGTTTATACTTATCACTTTTATAGGCTATTGCAACGCGCAAAAAATATCTACATACTTTATAATACAGAGCCGGATGTTTTGGAAGGTGGTGAGCGTAGTAGGCTTATAAACCAGCTGCTAACGGATGAGAACAGAAGCGCTACGATTAATGAAAGTGTAGCATCGCCCTCCATTTCACCTAAACACCACACATTAGAATCTATTGAAAAGGACAATAGTTTAATTGAACTTATCAAGGCCCATGCGCTAAAAGGGTTTTCACCAACATCTTTAAGTAACTATGTTCGTAACCCTATCGATTTTTATAAAAGAAATTTATTAGGAATAGATGATGTACTTGAGGTTGAGGAAACTATCGCTGCCAATACCTTTGGGACTATAGTACATGATACCCTAGAAGAGCTTTATACCCCTTTTATTGGAAAAATACTAAGCGAGGAAATATTGGTCCAAGCAAAAACCAGAGTTGCGGAATTGGTAAAAAAGCACTTTGCCAAGACCTATTTGGACGGCGATATTTCAAGAGGGAAAAACTTGATTGCTTTTAATGTGGTATTACGGTACATAGAAAATTTCATCAACCTAGAAATTGCGGATGTCAAAAAGCATCAAATAAAAATAGTTGGGTTAGAGGCCAATCTAAAAATTTCATTGGATATTCCGGAAGTGAGTTTTCCGGTAAATTTAAAAGGGAAGTTAGATAGAATAGATGAAGTAGATGGAGTTTTAAGAATCATTGATTATAAAACGGGAAGTGTTGATCGAGGTCAATTGGAAATTGTAGACGGTGTATCCATAACTTCAGACTATAAATTCAGTAAAGCTTTTCAACTGCTTTGTTACGCTACAATGTACGCTTCGGAACACCCTAAGGTGCTTATGGAAGCAGGGATCATATCGTTTAAAAAACTAAGTTCCGGTGTGTTAAAGTTTGCCACAAAGGATAAAGCGGGCAACGGCGCAAAAAAAGAAACAAAAATAGGGAAAGAAACCCTTTCCCTATTTTATACAGAGCTAACCGCCCTGATCACTGAAATTTGTAACATTCAAGTCCCCTTTACGGAGAAGGAAGTATAGCCTCCTAACTCATGGAAACTTTATTTTTTGTCCGGCCTAGTAGGTCTTACCTCAATTTTGCTTGGTAAGGTACGAGGGTTCATTTTTAATAAATCCAGAACAAGTTCTCCAATATCTTCGGGCTGTATTTTCCAGGCATCTTTTTCATCGGGTTCGTTACCGGCAAATTCCGTGGCCACAGAACCGGGCATAATGGTAGATACTTTTATATCATACTTTCGTAAATCCAACATGGCCGCTTGGGTAAATCCAACTACACCAAACTTAGTGGCATTATAACCCGTACCCGATGCAAAGAAATTGGTGCCCGCTAAACTGGCCAAGGTTATATAATACCCTTTTGATTTCTTTAAAGCCTCAACCGAAGCTTTTAGCGTATGAAAAACACCACTTAGGTTAGTGTCTATCATCTTGTGCCAAGCATCGTCCTCAAGTTCGTCTACAGGCGCAAAATATCCTACTCCCGCATTGGCCAAAACTACGTCTAAATGCCCCCATTGGTCCAATATCTTTTTAACGGCCGCTTTCTCGTCACTTATTTTAGAAACATCTGAGGCCAAAGCCAGCACCCGGTCTTGGGCACTAAGCTGTTTTGCGGCTTCTTGTACAGTGCTTAATGTTCGCCCGCTTATGGCTACTTTAGCTCCCGCCTCTAATAGTTTTACGGCAACACCGTAACCTATACCTTTTGAGCCTCCTGTTATATAAACTACTTTATTCTTTAGGTCCATTTTGTTATTTTTTTATAAAAATAATTCTCTTAAAAGACCAAAAAAAGTTGGGAGCGTTATTCTTTTCTTAAATAAGAAGTTATCCGTTCTAAAATGGGGGTAAAATCATTCAGATGATACTATTTATGCAATTTTAACAAGCTAAATTGTTAATATTTGCATTGACTTTAGCGCTTGAGTGCTGATTCTATAATTTTTCTTGTCTATGCCAGAATAGAAACCTATTTTAGGGGTTTAAGGTTGTTTTTACCAACAACGGAAAATAGGTTCTTGTCTATAGGAATTAGTATAAGCCAGAAAAAACGATATAAAGTGAGCAAATTTTTAGATGATAATTTCTTACTGGAAAGTAAGCAGGCACAGTCGCTCTATCATGAGTATGCGGCTCAAATGCCTATCATAGATTACCATAACCACCTCCCGCCAAAAGATTTAGCGGAAAATCGGGTTTTTGGGAATATAACCAGTGCATGGATCAACGGCGACCATTATAAATGGAGGGCGATGAGAACTCTTGGTATAAATGAAAAATACATTACCGGAAATGCTTCCGATAAGGAAAAGTTCATGAAATGGGCCGAAGCTGTTCCGCATACTATGAGAAACCCTTTATACCATTGGACACATCTTGAACTTTCAAGATATTTTGGTATTACGGATACATTGAGCGGAAAAAATGCTTCTGCAGTTTATGATGCTACCACAGAAATGCTACAATCTTCAGAATTTACTTCTAGGGGACTGATCAGTAAGATGAATGTAACTACACTCTGTACTACAGAGGATCCTACTGATACTTTGGAGTATCACCAACAATTGGCAAAAAGCGACTTTACTACTAAGGTAAGTACCGCATTTAGACCTGATAAAGCTATTTTAATTGGAAGCGAAACCTATAACGAATACATAGATAGTTTAGAGAAGGCTTCCGAGTGTGATATTACTTCGTATGATGAGTTATGCGATGCATTGCGGAAACGTATCGAATTTTTTAATTCTAACGGCTGTTTCGTGTGCGACCACGGATTATCGCACCTATATGCAGAGGACTTTACGGAGGCCGAAGTAAAAACAATATTCAAGAAAAGAAGGGAAGGTGCGGAAATAAGCCCTAAAGAGGCCGTAAAATTTCAGAGTGCCATCTTATTATACCTATCGGAAACCTATCATGAATTTGGTTGGGTACAACAGTTTCATTTAGGTGCATTGCGTAATAACAATACAAGAATGTTATCTGAACTTGGCCCGGATACGGGTTGGGATTCCATTGGCGATTATACACAGGCCGAAAGCTTATCTAAATTTCTTGATACGCTAGACAGTAAAGATAAACTTACCAAAACCATATTGTATAATCTCAATCCGCGCGATAATGCCTTAATGGCAACTATGGCAGGTAATTTTAATGATGGTAGTGTAAAAGGAAAAGTCCAATGGGGTTCCGGATGGTGGTTTTTAGACCAAAAAGACGGTATGATCGATCAGATCAATACCCTTTCCAACATGGGGCTCATAAGCTGTTTTGTAGGTATGCTAACAGATTCAAGAAGTTTCCTTTCTTTTCCTAGGCATGAGTATTTCCGTCGTATACTTTGCAATCTTTTCGGTAACGAAATGGCAAAAGGAGAATTGCCTAACGATATGGAATGGATAGGTAAAATGGTGCAAAATATCTGCTACAATAACGCTAAAGAGTACTTTGATCTCTAATTTGGTTGTCCTATGAAATTAAATCTAAAATTAGTTTTTTTCTGTCTTGGAATACTCATGGTCAGTGGTTGTGGGGAACTTGGTGGCAACCGTACCATTCGCTTGGCACATGGCTTGGATGTGAACCACTCCGTACATAAGGCCATGGTTAAAATGGGCGAAGACCTAAAAGAAATTTCTGGAGGCAAGATGTTGTTGGAAATCTACCCCAATCAACAATTGGGTACTGAACGTCAATGTTTGGAACTGTTGCAAATAGGAAGTCTGGATATGACCAAGGTGTCTGTTGGAACTTTGGAAAACTTTGCGCCTAAAATGAAAGTGCTAGGTCTGCCCTTCCTTTTCAGGGATAGACAACATTCCTTTGATGTACTTGATGGGCCCATTGGTCAGGAATTGTTGAACGATGGCGAAAAATATTGGCTTAAAGGGCTAGGGTATTATGATGCGGGAAGCCGTAGTTTTTACACTAAAGATAGACCTGTTAACAATCCGGATGACCTAGAGGGATTAAAGATTAGGGTAATGGAGAGTGTCACGGCCATGGATATGGTTAAGGACCTTGGAGGTTCGCCTACTCCTATTTCTTGGGGAGAACTGTACACGGCATTACAACAGGGAGTTGTAGATGGGGCAGAGAACAACCCACCTAGTTTCTACTTGTCCAGACATTATGAAGTTTGCAAATTTTACACCTTGGACGAACACACCGTATTGCCGGATGTACTCTTGGCAGGCACACATTTGTGGGATAGCCTATCAGAAGAAGAGCAAGGTTGGTTAAAGAAAGCGGTTGATGGTTCTATTGGTTACCAGCGTAAATTATGGGCAGAATCCGAAGATGAAGCACTGGCCGAAGTTGAAAAAGCAGGTGTAGAAATCATAAGACCTGACAAAACACTCTTTTCGGAAAAAATAAAAGACTCGTTCAACAAATACAAAGATGACGAGGTCATTTATAAATTGATTCAAGAAATACAAGCAACCAAATAATATGGAATTAAGGAAAAGCATAGACAAAGCCTTGGCCTATTTTCTCGTTACGATAATGGGAATTATGGTCTTAAATGTATTATGGCAGGTGTTCAGCAGGTTTTTGTTGGGTTCACCTAGTTCGTTTACGGATGAGCTTGCCAGATATTTAATGATTTGGATCGGTATTTTGGGTGCGGCATACGTATCGGGCAAGAACCTTCATGTGGCCATAGACGTATTACCAAAACGTTTTAGCTTGGCAACCCAAAAGAAATTACAGTTAGTGGTGCATTGGCTGGTAATCTTATTTAGTCTTGGGGCTTTGGTTATTGGTGGTTCCCGTTTGGTTTATATCACACATGTGTTAGATCAGCATTCACCGGCACTGCAAGTACCACTGTCCTTGGTTTACCTTGTTATCCCAATAAGTGGTGTGCTTATCATCTATTATAAAATATCTGACCTTCTTAAAGACTAAGTATTATGGAGTATTTACCAATTTTAGTTTTGGTGCTAAGTTTTGTGGTTTTGTTGGCCATAGGAACCCCTGTTGCATGGAGTATTGCCATATCTTCCGTTCTTACCATGTTGGTTAGCATTCCCGTGTTACCGGCCTTTACTACGGTTTCTCAGCGTATAGGTACCGGTCTGGATAGTTTTGCACTATTGGCCATACCATTGTTTATACTTTCGGGAGAACTTATGAATAAAGGGGGTATTGCACATAGGTTAATTGCTTTTGCAAAAACCTTGGTAGGCGCTTTGCCCGGTGGGCTGGCATTGATCAATATTGTTTCTGCCATGCTTATGGGCGCCATTGCTGGTTCATCTATGGCGGCAGCCTCAGCCATGGGAAGTATTTTGGGGCCTGAAATGGAGCGAGAAGGATACTCTAGGGAGTTTGGTGCGGCCGTAAATATAACTGCGGCTACTACAGGTCTCGTTATTCCACCAAGTAATGTACTTATTGTCTATTCTTTGGCAAGTGGTGGGGCCTCTATTGCCGCATTGTTCTTAGCTGGATATATCCCCGGTATTTTAACGGGACTCTTTCTTATGATAGTGGCTTCATTTTGGGCAAAGAAAAAAGGCTATAAAGTAGGGAAACGTAGCTCTTTTAAAGAGATTTTTAGAACCCTTGTTGATGCTTTGCCAAGTTTGTTCATGCTTGTAGTGGTCATAGGCGGTATTGTAATTGGGGTTTTTACTGCAACGGAAGCTTCGGCCATAGCCGTACTATATAGTTTGCTGTTGGGCTTTTTCTACAAGGAAATATCATTTGACAGGCTCCCTAAAATTCTTTTGGACTCCGCTTCAACAACGGCTATTGTTATGTTACTGATTGGTGCTTCCATGAGTATGTCTTGGGCTTTATCTTACGAGAATATTCCACAAGAAATCAGCTCTGGGCTTTTGGGGATTAGCGATAACAAAATTGTTATACTACTTATCATAAACCTACTATTATTATTTGTAGGTATTTTTATGGATATGACGCCTGCCGTACTGATTTTTACGCCTATATTTTTGCCGGTAGTAACCAAATTGGGCCTAGACCCGGTACATTTTGGAATCATTATGGTACTTAACCTTTGTATAGGGCTTTGTACACCACCAGTGGGCTCGGTTCTCTTTGTTGGGGTAGGTATTGCCAACACCACTATAGAAAAAGTGATAAAACCGCTGTTTCCACTTTTTATAGCCATGATAATTGCACTGTTTCTTGTGACTTACATTCCGCAACTTAGTTTATGGTTGCCAAGTTTGTTTGATTTATAGAAACTAGAAAGGTTCCAAAACTGGCAATTGCGAAGAGGGTTTTTAGAAAATTGGCTTGGCAATTGTTGGTTTTTTTATGGGCTTTATTCAAGAACAACAGAATTATAACGGCTTAACACAACGGTAATAAACGCCTAAAGTTAAGGTCATGACAGATAAGTGATTAAAGGGCATCTTTGCTCCGCGATATCCGGCATACGTTCTTATTTGAATTAGCTTGAATAGAATTTAACCGATGGGGACATCGGTTTTTTTGGCTTCGGACGGTACTGATTTTTTCTTGTCCTTCAAAAAATTACTGTACCACATGCCTGAAGCTTTAATGGTGCGTTTTAGAGTTATAAAATCAATATGCACCAAACCAAACCTGGGATAATAGCCCTCTGCCCATTCAAAGTTATCGGTAAAGGTCCATACAAAATACCCGGATATTTTTAGTCCTTCGGTCTGTGCCCTATGAACCTGTTTTAGGTAATTTTGTAAATATGAAGTTCGTTCTTTATCATTTATATGTTCACCTTCTAAAGAGTCTTCAAAAGCGGCCCCATTTTCGGTAATAAATACTTTTTTAACTCCTTTATAACCGTTGAATTTTTTCAGCATCTCATAAATACTTGGGGGATAAACTTCCCAATCCATTAATGTGGTCTGAACATTTCTTTCCGGTGCCTTTACAATTTTCGCCCTTAAATAAGGTACGGTATAACTGTGCCTAACAACTTCTCTGGTATAATTTTGAATGCCGATAAAATCAAACTCAAAAACACTGTTTTGAGGGTCTTCCGGTCTTTGGTATTTTTTTATTTTTTTGAGAACGGGAATACTTTCATCCGGATAACCCAAGCCTAAACTGGGCTCGATAAAAAGGCGGTTCAGAAGAGCATCGGCCTTGTCCGCTGCTTTTACGTCCTTTCTACTATGGGACCGAGGAGAAATCTGTGAGCAGGAAAAAGTGGTTCCTATGAAGGCGTTGGGTACCATCTTACGAAGTAACCGCCCACCCAGAGCTTGGCATAGTACGGCATGGTGAATGGCAGGCAGAAAGTTTTTGAGTCCCTTTTTACCAGGAGCATGTACCCCTAAAAAGTAACCTGCTCCGGTAAATACCATTGGCTCGTTTAGAACCATCCAATTTTTTACCCGATCACCAAACGCGTTGGCACAAATAGTCACATAATGTTCAAACCAGTCCAAGATTTTTCTATTGGCCCAACCTCCCAATTGTTCTAAATTTTGAGGCAGATCCCAATGGTATAGAGTTACCCAAGGCGTAATGCCGCATTTAAGGCAAAAACTGATTACATCATTATAGAATGCTATTCCTTTTTGGTTTACTTCACCGGTGCCGTCTGGAAGAATTCTTGTCCATGATATTGAAAACCTGTAGTGTTCAATATTCATGGATTTCATTAAAAGGATATCATCTTTATATCTATGGTAGAAATCGCAGGTTATTTCTGCATGTTGATTTTCATAAATGGTACCTTTTTTAGTGACAAATTCGTCCCAAATAGACTTTCCTTTTCCATCTGCTGCATGGGCTCCCTCAATTTGGTAAGCTGCTGTGGATACGCCCCAAACAAAATCTTCTCCAAAATCATCAGGTTGCAAGTCAAAAGCTGATTGCGCACTCGTATTCGCCATTTAAAATTATTTGCCGGTGTAAGTAGATAATGATTCTTCCAAAACGGATTCAATTATCTCATCTGTATTATCTGGGTAGTGCACATCTAGATTGGTATTGGTATCTATCCAAGATTTAATTTTATCCAGATGCTTCAGTTTTAAAGATTTAACAACAGGAACTCCCATTTCCTTTAATGCCGCTGCATTACACTGTTGTTCATATTGGCCTTTCATAGGAATTACCAATAATTTTTTTTGCATGTGTAAAGCTTCTGCCGGCGTTTCAAAACCGGCGCCGCAAAGGACTCCTTTGCTATTTGCCATGCTGTTTACAAAAGCTTCATTGGTTATTGGGCTAATGGTAATATTATTGGAAAATATCTCTTTCTGGTTGTGCTTAGAGAACACTTGCCATTTAACATCCTTTATTTGCGATAGCATTTTGAGCAATTTTTCATCGCTATAGGAGGGCAGGTACACTGTATAATGTTCGCCCAAAGTTCTTGTGGTAGACCTTATGTCCTGTCTAATAATGGGAGTAAAGATTCTATCATCATATGCTTTAAAGTGAAATCCGTACTGTGTAGTAGAGGGTGCATATTTCTCAAGAATGAGCTTTCCTAAGTGGTCTTTTTGTTTTGGTTTTGGTGCGTGACGCGATAAGACTGCCGCTTGATGGCTAAGGGCTATACAGGGCAGGTTTTTTGCTTTACACGCCCATGCGGAAATGGGTTCAAAATCATTAATGACCAAATCATACGCCGCAACCGGAACGCTTTTAATTTCTTTTTTTATTCTAGCCGAGTTGGTTTTGGCATAGGTGCGCCACATATCTACACCCCCTTTTTTTCCAAAAATAAAACTCCAGCCGCTCAATTGGTATTTAACGGGGTAGGGCAGTTTAATATCCGCTTGGGTACCACTTACCAGTAAATCTAGCTCAATGTTGTTTTTTTGTAGGGATGGTATAATATCCCGGGCTCTACTTAAATGCCCGTTTCCAGTACCTTGTATCGCATAGAGTACTTTCATCTACTGTTCTCTTTGGGGTTGTTCATTTTTTTACTTTTGAGGCTACCATGTCATTAAACTCGGACATTAGGCTTTGAAAAAGTTCTTTTTTCTCCAGCATTTCAACATGGTCATTGCTATCCGAGTTGTACGCCTGTATGTACAAATCGTCTTCATATTTATAGAGCTTCCACTCTCCATGGGAATATTCAAGCGCGGTAAGGTTTTCTATCCAATCACCGGAATTCAGGTACATTACCTTGCCGTTATCCGTTTCTATAGATTTAATCTCAGGTTGATGGATGTGTCCGCATATTACATAATCAAATTCATTCTCTATGGCAATATCCGCAGCGGTCTGCTCAAAGTTGTTAATGAACTTTACGGCAGATTTTACACTGTTCTTTATTTTCTTGGACATGGAAACAGGTCCCTTTCCCAATTTTTTGTAGCAAAAGTTTACCGCACTGTTAATAAGAATAAGGGTGTCATAACCAATGGCCCCTAGTTTGGCCAACCATTTGGAATGTTGCATGGTAACATCAAAAACATCCCCATGAAAGATCCAAGCTTTTCTGCCATGAACGTTTAGTACCAACTTGTTTACTATACTAAAAGAACCTAGTTTAAAGCCGGAAAATTTACGCATCATTTCATCATGGTTACCGGTAATGTAATGCACTTTTACGCCTTTGGTAATCCATTCCATTAGCAGTTTTACCACTTTCATGTGCGATTTTGGCCAGTATCGTTTATTAAACTGCCATATATCAACAATATCACCATTCAATACTACTTGCTTAGGGTTTATGGATTTTAGATACTTGATCAATTCCTTGGCTTGACATCCATAAGTTCCAAGGTGTATGTCCGAAATGACAACAATATCTACGGGTCTTTTTTTCATTGTATGGAGGGGTAGCTACGCTTTCTTATTTTCTTGAATTTTAAGGGCGAAAAGTAGCTTCTAAGTTGTGAGATTAGAAGGTTTACCACAAGGGTGGACAAGTATACTAGAACTATTTTCATATAGAGAAAACAAGTTTGGATAAAGATTGGTCTTTTAGTTTACTCGTTCGTAAACTGTAGATTAACAATTTGTTAGCTAATCTTTACATTTAGAGCAGCACTTTTTTGAGCATAAAAAAACCGATGCTGAGACGTGCACCGGTTTTACTAAACTAACTCAAACTAGATTAACTCAAATAATCACAGCGCAAAATTCGTTTAAAGTGGCTGTTGTAGAGTTAACTTAATATCAAGCTATCATTATATAAACTATAGATTCATTTTTTTTCTAAGGATAGTGGTTTTCCCGGCATGCTATGAGGTGCGCTTTTTAAGCTCAAGACCTTTAAAATAGTTGGGGCAATTTGGTTACTATATAGTTGTTCCGGTGTTGAAATTTCGCCTTGGGGATCAATACCTTTTCCAAATAGAATTATCCATACCTGTCCGGCACCTTTTATGTTTTCGCCATGACTTTTCCAAGTTTCCAGAGGCTGGGTTCCACGGCCATGATCGGTAGTAATTATAAAGAGGGTTCTATCTTTGTAAAAGGGGTCTTGCTGTGTAAAATCGTACAAATCCTTTAGTAAGGCATCTGTGTTATGGGCAGATTTTAAATAGGCCTGATAGTCGCCATCGTGTGCAAAATCGTCGGTTTCACCGTAGGCAATGTAAGTTAATTCAGGATGGTTTTTCTTTATATGCTCAATAGCATAGTGGTGTGTAAAGGCATCCAAACGAACCGTTCCCCAAGGGCTGGGTATTCTTGGTTGTAGCTCGTTCAGGAATCTTTCTCGTTCGCTAAGGTCTTTCCCTTTGGCAATTTCAAATCCGCCATTTACGGGTACGCCCGAGCGTTCCTCATTTACGATAAAAGGAAAAACATCCCAGCTACCAAAAGCTGCGACCTTGTTTTTATACCGCACATCAGAATTAGCCATTTCAAGAACGGTAGTGTTGGGGTTGGGTATTTTATCGTTACTATCTATACGGGAATCATCTGCTTTACCCGTCAATATTTCATTATAACCGGGGTATGAGAACCACATTTTATTGGTGAGGTCTACTTTGCTCCCCAATTCTCGGTTACCGTGAATTTGTCCCATCTCCGATATGGAATTCCAAACAAAGGGCATTAAGGCCTTTCTTCTTTCCTGTGGCGAGGGTTTCCAAAATAGATTTTTCAATGCCGTAGTATCATGAACATAGGTAGGGTTGGATACCAAAAGCGGGTCCGCTCCTGAAAAGAGCTCTTGCCATCGCAACCCGTCCAAAGTTATCAGAACCACTTTAGTATCGTTCTCTTGGGCGTTGGTTTTTACAAATAAAAGAAGTCCTAGAATACAGAATGTCAACTTTTTCATGGGTTGTTGGTTTTAAAATTTTGAGTGTTGGACCAGTTGCTCCAATTCAGGTGCTGATCTCGGTAGCGAACGCGCCAATAGTACGTGGTGTTTGGTTCCAGTCTCTTGGAAGGCTCATCCGTTAAGTCATCTCCTTCCTGTCTGTTTTCAAGATAGTACCAATTTTCCGATTGTTTCCAACGGTCTAGGACTAGTTTTGAGAAATCAGGTTGCGTAGCTATTTGCCAATGTGCAGCCGCATGGTATGCCCCGTTAAAGGAACTGCTAAACTTTCCCGCTTTTAATGTAATTCCCTTAAAGGGGATGTTTTCTCCTTTTGGGGAAATGGCTTGTGGCGCATCGGGTTTGTGACTCTTTGCGTAAATGGTGATTTCGTCTGTCTTTTCATTGGATTTAAACTGGTTCTCGTTGCCCCTGCTTATTCGTTTTAAAGTGAATTTAGGATTGCCTTCGGTGGCGTCTACCTCTACCATCACAAATCCGTATTCGTCTTGGGTTACGGTAAATTCGTCATAATCGCGACCTTCAAACTCGCCCCAATTATCAATAGCTCCACCGGCCGAAGCTACATTGACCCATAGGTGTTTATGGTCTTTGGATTGCCCCCTGGAATAGCCATGCGTATGACCAAAAAAATGAAGACTGGGTTTGCCGGTTTCCGTGGTAAAATTTTCAAGGAGTTTAACAACTTTTCCTGTAGATTCTTCCTCTCCGGGTATCCACAATTCTGATTTATGCGGATGGTGCAATTGTGCGAACACAAAGTCTATATCCGGATTGTTGGCCGTTTCTGCCAGGACCTCTTTCAACCAAGTATATTGTTGTTCTATGTCTCGGTAACCCTCATTAGAATTGAGACCTATGATGCGCGTATTTCCATAGTCTTTGTACCACCAATGCTCCGCATAAGCGGGAGTTCCGTTTTTGGGCAGACTGAAGTATTTAAAATAATAGGCCGAATTCTTTTCATGGTTACCTAGCACTGGATAGACGGGAACCTCCGCAAACAGATTTTGTGCGGGGTCAAAAAAATCATCTTTCCACTGGTCGTATTTAGTGCCGTTTTCTACTAGGTCTCCAGGAACCATTACTAAGGCTAAATTCTCCGGAAGCGCTTCACCGTATTCGGTTTTGAGGTAGGGAATGATACCTTCATTTACAATCTCAGAAAATTTATCCGGATTTTGATGGTCTTTTTGCATATCGCTCATGGCGAGCATATTAAACGATCGATTATCGCTCGAAAAAGGAGGTGTCTTAAACTGAAAAATATCAGAGATCACATTACCTGTACGTACGCGATAAAAATAGGTGGTAAACCTTTTCAGGTTTTCTATCTGGACTTCGTGAATTCTAGAATGGGTAAAATTGATATCGTAAGCGATGCCTTTTGTCTTTTTGCCCAGTTTCTGGGTCGTGCCCCACTCAACAATGCTTTCTTCGCCGCTAGAGGTTTGCCATAGTACTTTAATGGAATTAGGGGTGGCATCCTGTAAGTATGGGTGTACCAATAGAGAAGGTTGGTCTTTTTGTCCGTTCACTAGTGAAAAAAGCATAAGGTTAAGCAGGAGTAAAAGGTGTTTGTTTTTCATTTTCAGTTGGTTTCAAGGTTTAACGAAGTAAGGGAATTATCTAGAATTTTCACCGCTTCTTTTAACGAATCCTCAGAAATGGTGAGTGCCGGTGCAAGTTGGAGAACATTGCCAGCGGAGACCTTAAAGCTAAGTCCGTTTTTTAAGCACTCGTACATTACTTTTTCGGCTTCGTCAATTGCTTTTTCTTTAGTTTTTTGGTCTTTTACCAGTTCAATTCCCCATAAAAGCCCTAGACCTCTAATATCACCTATAATTGAATGCTTTTGTTTTAGGCGATTCATTTCTTGGTGCATGATTCGCTCAAGATTTTTGATTTTATCCAGGCGAAGTTCCTCTTCAATAATTTCTAGGGTAGTCAATGCGGCTATAGCTCCAAGCGGACTCTTTTCATGGGTGTAGTGACCCAAGGAAATATCACTGAAATTATTATAGGAATCACGTGTAACGATAGCTGCCTGTGGAAAAATTCCACCTCCCAATCCTTTTCCCAAACAAAGGATATCCGGTTCTATATCATAATGTTCAAAAGCGAACATTTTTCCGGTACGGCCCATGGCTATAGGAATTTCATCTAAAATCAAGAGTACGCCATAGGTATCACAAAGTTTCCGGGCTTCTTTCCAAAAGGTTTTTGAGGGAAGTTGTACATCCGTATTTCTTACGGTCTCTGCCAAAAAGGCGCCAATATCTCCTTCTTTTGCGAATACATATTCTAAATACTCCAGACATTTAGATTCGTTGCCTTCGTAAATGCCGCGGTAGGTGACAGGCGGCGGAATGCGTTCTACTCCCGGCATCATGGGTCCCATGTATTCTCTAAAAACAGATTCACCACCTACACTTATAGCATCTAATGAGGCGCCGTGAAAAGAACCCCAAAATGAAACTACCTTGAATTTACCAGTGACCGCCCGTGCCAGTTTAAGGGCGATGCCAATGGCGGCGCTACCATTGGGGGTCATAAGTGTTCGGTTTAAATCTGATGGTAAGAGAGAGGCCAGTTTCTCGGCAAAATTAATGGCTGCTTCGTTGGTGTACCGCCGGGTAGAAAAGGTAAGCGATTGTAATTGCTCGGTAAGGCGCTGTACCAATATTGGATGCGAAAAACCCAATTGATGCACATTATTGCCATGAAAATCAAGATACTTTTTACCGGATAGATTTTCGATATAAGGTCCCTCACAGTTTTTAAGTACGTCTAGACAGGGAGAGGATAGGGCTTGATGAAAAAAATAACGGGCATCTTTTTCAAGAAGGGCCCTTGTGCTTTCATCTACTTCATGGTCTAGCCAAGCTTGTCTGGCGGGGGTGTAGTTAATATCGCCCTCAGTTCTTTTGTAAGGTTTTATTTTTTTATTCGGATGCATAAAGACTTTGTTCCCAAGAGTAGGGTTTGGTACTATTTTGCCGGGCACAAACTGTAGTGCCCAGCGAAAACAGCGTTATAAAACAGAAATTGAGAAAATTCATCTAATCGGCTATCAATAAAGGATGAGTTAAAATTTGTTTAACCATTTCCCCTTCCTTTACGAAAACATCTAGCCAACCATCGCCCCCACCGTTGAACCAAAGAACTTTGAGGGTGTGAAGACCGGGTTTTAAAGTTATTGCCCCATCTTTTGTCCTTACCCCATGGTCGCCATCGTTGTCTACAACGAGTTCGTTATCTAGAAAGAGTTGACTACCGTCATCCGAACGAACATAGAACCTAAAACTTTTTTCTTGATCTACCCTTATTTGGGTAGTGAACCGTACCACGGTATTGGATCTTATCTTATCCTTTATTTCATCGGAAGTAATTTCAAAAATATTTCCGGATAGATTCGGTTTTTTTGAACCTAGGGGCGGAAGAAAAGAAAGTTGGTCTTCGTAGAAAATCTTGTATTTTACTGGTTTTTTAAGATTTTTTGGGCGAATTCTAAAATAGGCTTCTGCTACCGGACTGCTAATTTTTTCATTAGTGAACATCGCACTTTTAACCACCGTATTTTGGGTTAGTGAGATGACCTTTTCATAAGCGTTGGAAGTTTTTGTTGGTAATGAACCATCTAAGGTATATCGGATTACTCCTTTTGCATTCGGGTTTTCGATTTTTAAGGAAGTTATTTCCGCGAAGAGTCCACCTGCTTTTTTATAACCATCCGCTTTTGGGGAGATTAGAGGCTCCTTCAACTGCTCAAGAAGCATATAGTCATCTTCAATTTTATAACCTTCAAAAGCCGAGAGTACAGGTTTTCCGATCCAGGCATATGGGATTTTTAGACCTAGAGCAAAAGCTACCGTAGCTGCGTTGTCATACTGATAGACAGGGTGGATAATTTTATGGTTTTTCTTGACTCCCTTTCCCCAAACGATAAAGGGAATTTCAATTTCTTGAAGTGATTCGCCACCATGCCCTTTGCCTAAACCACCATGATCGGCACTAACGATTACCAGTGTTTTGTCCGCAATACCGGCTGTTTTAATTGCGTCCATAACTTCTTTAAGAAGTTTATCTGATTTCTCTACAGATTCGTAATAATGTGGGGTGCCATGGCCGTACTCGTGACCGGCGTGATCTACATGGTCAAAATGTATAAAAGTGAGTTTTTGTTTTTTGGTTTTAATGTAAGAACTGGCCAAAACTGCGGTTTCATCTTCCGTTTCCGGACTTGTGTCATAATCAACTGCACTTTTCTCGAACAGTCTTCCGAAACCTCCCCAGTGATAAATGGCACCTATTTCGGAGGAGGCTATTTGATCATGGGTCAATTGAAAAATAGTGGGGAATATGAATTCCTCACTTTGTGTAACCGCGGGAAGCGTAAAATTATCGCGTTCCCAAGCATTGGACGTTATACCATGTTGCTCGGGTCCGGCTCCCATAATCATTGAAGCCCAATTGGTACTTGAACTGGTAGGGAGAACCGCTCTTGCATGCAAGGAATAGGCACCTTCTTGCATTAATTTGTCAAAAGTAGGGGTAACTGCATTTTGCAGTCCATCCGGGCTTAGTCCGTCAAAACCTATCACCACTACGTGTTCAATGTCTAAAGTAGGTATTTCTTGACCATTAATGCTTTTGGACCATATTCCGCAGAGCGCCAGCATAGGTATAAGTAACTTAATTGGTTTCATAATTTGAAAAATTAATTATAACAATGCTTTTGCCTTGGTTGTTACGTTGGGCAAAAGCATTGCTGTTTATAAGAAGGTTAGTACCTTGTTCCGGTCTCCCACCATCCCTTAGAGTTTATATTATCCCCACCAATTGCTTCTACTGCAGCTTTATAGTTTATTTTGTTCAACGTTTGTTCAGAAGAAGGGTATAGGAATCTAACCGGGTAAAGACCTTGGTTTTCGTTGTCCGGTCCGGCTTCAAGTGCAGGAAGGCCTGTTCTCCTATAATCAAACCAACCTTGGTAATCTACATTCCAGAGTGCTAGTGTTTTTTGGGTCATTAGCAATTCAATGCTCCCGTCGTAAGCTACGGATGGCTGTGCTAAGTAAGCATCAATAACCGCATCGTCCGTTACGCCCCAATACCTCATGCTTTGGCGAATTCCTTCATTGTAAAAAGTTTCGGCATCACCGGAAATAAATCCTCTTTCTGCAGCTTCCGCCAAAATAAAGTTCACCTCGGAGCTTTTTATAATATAGGCCTCAGCCTCAGTTCTGGAAAAATAGAACAATTCAACATCTAAACGGCTAGGGCTGTTGGCATCGTCATACGCTCTAGCGTTATCTTGGTTTAAGCCAATAGGGATGCCCACATATGCTCCATCGCTATTGCGGTCAAACCAAATATCCAATCTAGGGTCGTTGAAACGGGTAAGGTATTCAAGTCCGGTAGTACACAAGCTTTTCTCGTCAAAACCACCTATACGGCCTGTACTTTCCGGCCAAGAATCCGTATTTGAAGTTCCGCTGAAAGTTAAGGTAGCATTGTCATCATTGGTCATGATATAGTTACCCGCACTAACAATAGCTTGCATTTGGGCCGATACGTCTCTTTGTTTTGAGATTCGCAACAAGTAACGTAAGCGAAGGGAATTTGCTAGTTTTCTCCATTTTGCAGCATCACCATCAAAAATAGCATCTCCGGTTGAGCCTGTAATGGCTTCACCTAAGGCCAAAGCGGCATCGGCATCAACTAAATCTTGAAGAACGCCATTGTAAACTGTTTCTTGATCATCGTATTTTGGGGTAAAAACCGCATCTGTTTTTCCGGTAATAGCTTCCGTGTAAGGAACGTTAGCATAAAGATCCGTTAAATTGGCATAACAAAGGGCTCTTAAGGTTAGGGCAATGCCTTCATAAGTGCTGTTCTTTGTTTCCTCTGCTCTAGAGATTTCTAGAATATCCGTTACTTCCGGTAAAATTTCATAGAAAAAATTCCAAAGTCCTTGATCTCCCCATTCAAATTGACCAAAACCAGGAAAATTGTTCTTTGCCATTAGCTGGGTAAGGGTATTTCCGTCCGAATATCCTTCTGATGTTAAAGTACGGGCAATTTCAGAAGTTGCCGTTGCGGTAAGTAGATTGGCACTTACCATTTCCGGAGCATTAGGGTTGGTATTGGTTTCTTCAAAATCTTCGGTACAGCCCGTTAAGCTTAAGCCGGCTAGAAAAATTATGGTAAATATTTTTGATGTTTTCATCTTGAATATATATTGTATTGATTAATTCTATTTAGAATTCTATGTTTATATTAACTCCATAGCTTCTTGTGCTTGGCAGGGCCATATCCTCTACACCGGGAACCACCGTTCCGCCTGAGAATGATATAGTTTCAGGGTCTACATGGGGATTTTCTGTCCATAAAGCCAGGTTACGTCCAACAAGAGAAATACTGGCGGAAGCAATTGGGGTTTGGGAGAACATCTTTTTAGGGAAGTTGTAACCGAATTTTACTTCTCTAAGTTTTACATAACTGGCATCGTACATTGTGGTTTCCTCATTGCTTCGGTTGTACACGGTAGAGTAGTACCCGGATGCAGGAACATTTATGGTGTTCTCTTCATATACTGGGTTTTCTGCAGTTCCGGTATTTATTACTCCTTCGGCAACAATACCCGTTTCACGCCCTTCCGTAGTAAAATCCAAAAGGCCTGTGGTACCGCCAATGGAAACTGTTCTTGAATGGTAAACACCACCTTGTCTCCAATCAAAAAGAACGCCCAGGTTTAGGTTTTTGTAACGGAAACTATTTTGAAGGCCCACCATAAAATCAGGGTTGTAGTTACCCAAGTTTCTAAGTTCATTGTCTCGTGAAGGTAGACCGGTATCTTGGTTGATAATCCATTTTCCAAAATGAGGACTGTTGGGATCCGTTACTTCTACGAAGCCCGTACCGTATAAATCTCCCATTCTCTTACCTACCTCGGCACCTACAATAAGGTAGTTTTCCTTTATCCGATAAAAAGGGAGTTCTTCTGCTAGTGCTATAATTTTACCTCTATTGGTAGTGAAGTTGAGGTTGGTGTTCCAAGTGAAATTCTCAGACTTTATAGGTGTTGCGTTCAAAGTAATTTCTAGACCTTCATTTCTAACTTTACCAGCGTTGATAACCGTTTGGTTATAACCAGAAGTATTGGAAACTGGTAGCGAAATAATTTGGTTCTTGGTTTCCGATCTGTATAAAGCCACGTCCAGCCCTAAACGGTTATTAAGCAACCTTAAGTCCGCTCCAACCTCAAAAGAATTGGTTCTTTCTGGTTTTAAGTCCGGTAGTTTTAATTCGGAAGGCGAATTAACTCTTGAAAAACCGTTAAATGTGGTTCCAAAGCCGTAAGTAGATAATAAGTTGTACGGGTCAGTATCGTTACCTACACTTGCCCAACCTGCTCTTAATTTTGCAAAAGTTATGGTTTTAGGAAGCGTGAACATATCCGATAGAATTAAACTAAGTCCCGCAGAAGGATAAAAATAACTGCTGTTCTCTAAAGGAAGGGTAGAAGACCAATCGTTTCTTCCGGTAACATCTAGGAACAAATAGTCTTTGAAACCAAAATTTGCAAAGGCGTACAGACTGTTAATTTCCTTTTTTTCATCATAATCGCTAGACGTTAGAGGTTCTGCCGCATTCCCGAAATTGTATATGCCGGGAATTGAAAGTGAGTTGGCACTTACTCTTTGGTATCTGTTTTTAACAATACGGCTATTGCCCCCAAAAGAAAGGCCAAAATCAAAGTCATCATTGAACGTAGTGTTGTAGCCGAGAAGAAAATCTGTGTTCTGCTCAAAAGCATAAATATTATCCTCTCTATACTGGCCCTTTGGGAACCGCTGCGTAGAATAAGCTCTTTTACGCATATTTAGTTCGTTGGCATAATCAAAACCGGTTCTGAACATGAAATCTAGACCTTTGGCCAGTTTAATGTCTGCACGCATATTGGTAATAATACGGTCCTTATCAAGACTGTTCGTGTTTTCGTAAACATTAAAGAAAGGGTTGTCATGGTAGTTGTAATTGTAATTGTACTGTTGTACGCCCTCTAAACCTGGTTGCCAGTAATCGCGTAGCGAGTCCATATTAACATGTTGTCCGAACCAAATCCATAAGTACATAATGTTTTCCGTACCATACGAGTTTACAGGGCGGTTGCCTGAGTTACTGTTTACATAGTTCATAGAACCGGAGACTTTAAGCCAATCTGCAAGTTGGTACGATCCGTTAAGTGCATATGAACGTCTATTGTAATCCGTATTGGGTACGATGCCCTCGCTTTGTAAATCGGTAAAAGAGAGTCTAAAGTTTCCTTTATCGTTTCCACCGGTTAGCGCAATGTTGTTACTAATAGTATGTCCGGTTTCAAAAAAACTTTTAATGTTTCCAGGCCTTGATAAAAACGGAGTAGCGATAATTTCATCGGCAAAAGTACCGTCTGCATTTCTTGGTCGTACATGAACATCACCCGCACGCAAACCGCTGGTTGTTGGGCTGTCATGCTGTGCAATCAATTGGCCGTTTAAAGCAGGACCCCAACTTTCGTCAACATGATCGTTTACACCTCCTGTTATGGAACGGTTTTGACCACCATCGGCAAAAGCGAACTGACCGTTTGATCCTTGACCGTATTCATATTGATATTCTGGAAATGTTAGTATAGACTCAAATGTGGTGTTGTTGGTGTAAGAAACACCTATGCCCTTGTTGTTCTTTCCTGATTTTGTAGTTATCAATATAACCCCGTTAGCACCTCTTGAGCCATAAAGGGCGGTGGCACTTGGCCCCTTTAGCACGTTCATGGTCTCTATATCGTCCGGGTTAATGTCTTGGGCACCGTTGCCGTAGTCTACTTCCATGTTACCTTCGTTAGACCGGCTACTTACACTGTTGTTGATAGGAATACCGTCAACTACGAAAAGCGGTGAATTCGCGTTTGGACTTGGGTTTAACGAACTTTCCCCACGAATAATGATTTGTGAGGATGAACCTGCTCCAGAATTACCTCCGGTTACCTGAACACCGGCTAGTTTACCCGCTAAGGAGTTTACCACGTTGGTTTCTTTTGCTTTTGAAATGTCTTCTCCCGAGACTTTTTGAACAGCATACGCTAATTTCTTAGCTTCTCTTTTAATACCCAAAGCAGTTACCACAACCTCGCCTAATTGTTCTGAGTTAGGTTGCAAAACGATGGTTGCTGTTGTTTTTCCCGTTGTGTTGAGTTCCGAGGGTATATACCCCAAATAGGATACTACCAGAATTTCATTTCCTTGTGGTAATTCTATGCTAAAATTACCGTCAAAATCTGTGGCTACCCCGGTTGTACTTCCTTTAATAACTAAAGAAGCACCGGGTAATGGCACTTGGTTTTCATCTAGTACCGTTCCCGTAAAAGTGGTCTGTGCACGGGCGGCCAAACTGACCATTAAAGTGAATAAGGCTAAAAGAACTGTTCTTTTCATTTTTTCGTATTTGTAAACTTTGGTTAATTATTATGCAACAAATATCAGTTGAACAGGTTAAGCGAAATGTGATTAAATATTAAGTTATTGCAAGGTTTAGAGAGGAGTTGTTATAAAAATGTTATCTTAACGTTATTTACAAATACTCAATTATAGATTTTGTAATTATGACGGTTTAATTAAAATTATGCTGACTGAAAACCACATCTATTTTGTAGGTTTAAACGTCTTAAAATGTATTTAATAGTAAGTTTGTATATTAAGTTTTAGATATGGAAGACTACCTTATTGGTATAGGAAAACGAATTAAGGAAATTAGAAAAGAGGGAAATAAGACCATTAGCGATATTGCACAACGGGCAGAAGTTACTGGTGGTCTAATTTCAAGAATAGAGAATGGCCGGACCATACCCTCGCTACCCGTTCTCTTAAAGATTATTAATTCATTGGAAGTTGAGGTAACCGACTTTTTTAATGGTATGGCCAAAATAAATGGGGCCAAATTTATTGTCTCAAGAAAGGAAGATAATACCAGTATTGAAAAAGAGGATAATGCAGTAGGTTTTAACTATACCTACATTTTTGGAAAACAGCTTTCTTCTTTAGGTTTTGAGACGGTTTTATTAGAGGTGCAACCTAATTCGGAACGAGATAAAGTTACTACGGACGCTTACGAGTTTAAGTATATGCTTACTGGCGAATGTTCTTATATTATTGACGAAGAAGAAGTGCTTTTGAAAGAAGGTGATTCTATTTTCTTTGATGGTCGCATTCCCCATGTGCCTGTTAACAGGAGTGACAGACCAACCAAGATGTTGGTTATGTATTTTTTTGTGTAGGACTTGGATATATAAAAACAAACAATCCGTCTACCAACTGGTAAACGGATTGTTTGTTTTTGGTTCAAAACTGTTTTAGTAATAACTAACCTGCCAGGTAATTAGGGAGTTCTGTAAGGGAACTTAGCACAAAGGTAGGTTGAGCAGATTTTAATTGATCTACCGTATGGGCACCGGTGGTTACACCAACGGTAACGCCACACTGGGCATTTTTTCCTTCCTCAATATCTATGATAGAGTCTCCGGCTTTCAATACGTTATTGGAATTGGTTATTTTCAGTAGTTGCATGGCCTTATATATCATGGCTGGGTGAGGGCGACCTTCAACTACATCGTTAGCTGTAACCAGTGCGTCATATTGCTCGCCTTGTTTCCAGTTCATTTTTTGTAATAGCAATTCGGCAACGGCCCTGTTATAGCCGGTGTTCAGTGCTATTTTTATTTTTTTGGATTTGAGTTGAGTTAGCATTTGCTCAACACCTTCAAACGAGGTTACGTTCAGCTCGTGGTAAGCATCATCCAATAGTTTTTTAAAATCCTCAAAAATAGGTTCGGAAGCCTGTTCTTTTGGATTGTTAAGGGCGTTTAAAATATCTTTTATGGCCTGGTGTTTTTCTTTTCCGGCACCATGCTCAAGAACAAAATCCAGGTCTAGTTCATGACCGGTCTTGTTAATGGCCTTTTGCAACGTTTTGTAGACCACATTGTTCTCATTAACGACCGTTCCGGCCATGTCAAATACTGCTAATTCTATGTTATGCATTTTGTAAATTAAAAATTGAATTGATGTTTTCTTTGGCAAAACCCGCACTTCCGGTCATGCCTTTACCACCTATACCGGTAACAATATGAATGTTACGTTCTAAGGTATGTTGATAGATATCTGCCTCTTTGCATTGGGAATAAAGGCCGTACCAACGGTTCTGGATTTGGTAGGTGGGTAAGTCAAATATTTTTTTGGCTTCCTTAAGGATAAAGTTATCTATGTCCATATTTAAGTCCATTCCCAAATGATCCATACGTGCTGCCGGAGCATATTCATGGGAGTCACCTATAATAACGGAACCGTCCGTAGCCTGTTTAAAAAGAATGTGAACACCCCATTTTTTCTCGAAAGCTTCGCTGTTTTCTTTGGCTTTAATGGAGGCGTATGAAGGACATTCCGAAAAAGCTTCATAGCGGCGTATGGAAAGCCCGGTGAGTACAGAACTGGGTAATTTGTAATTGGGCTGATGCTTGGTTTGCATCATCTGTAATTTAGATACGATAAGATCGCTTTCCGCAAACAAGCTAGGGTACAGCGTTTTAAAATCACTTCCGTTACAAATGATGACCTTGGCGGCGGACAAGCTTGTGTTATCCGTAGTGTGTACCTGTACCCAATTGGTAAGGGCATTACATTCTACCACGGTTTTGTTCATGAAAACATTCACGCCCACTTCTTCTAAGTAGGCTTGTAATTTACCGATCATTAAACGCGGTTCTACCATTACCTCTTCAGGAAAGAAAAGTCCCATCTTAACATAATCTGCCCTTAAGCCGGGGAACATCTCTAAGCATTCTTCTTTGGTCAATAATTTGGATGTATAGGAATTGGCCAGATTTATGGCGTTCAGCTCTAGTAAAAGTTGCGTTTCTTCTTCATTAGAGGCTATATAAATGCTTCCCTCTTGCCTAATGGATATATCAAATTTAGATTGGATGTGTTTGTATATATTCAAGCTTTCCCGCCCATAAAGTTGCCATTTAGAGTCCATGCCAGAAGGTACTACTTGTCCAAAATTCCGAACCGTGGCACCTTGGGGTTTCGCATCTTTTTCCAACAAGGCTACTTTTAGTCCATTGTTCACGGCGTGATAGGCATGAAAAGTACCTAGAACACCTCCTCCAACTACAATTAGGTCATATTTATTCTCCATGGTCATACAATCTGTAGTTCATTATTTAAAGTCTGTTGTTCGCGTCTGTATTTTTTCTTGAAATAGAGTAAAGAGCAAGTAGCTGCAATAAGGCCAATAAAGGCAATGGCATAGGTTCCATAGCTAAAGAACTGTAACCATGAAACGGAGCGTTGGCCAAAATTTTTATAGAGCAAAACGGCCATGCTTCCCAGATACCCAAAGGCATCGGCAATATAGATGAGGTAACCGGCATTGCCTTCAATCTTAAAGGTGGCTATCATCCTATCAAAAAAAATGCAATTAAACGGTACGTAGCAGATATACAATCCCAGGCCGATTAAAATCATCCAGAGTACAGGGCCTATGAACTGGTTTTGAAAAAGAAAGGTGCTTATACTAATTAACAGGGCGCCAAAAATAAGGAGATAGTGATAGGTCATAAAGGCGCGATAGTTATTCTTGACGAACGCAAAAAGACCAATTGAAAGCAGAACTATAATTGCTACAGGCAGTTCGGTGAGGGTGTAGATAGAAGCATTGCCTTTAAAACCCACCGCATCCCATATTTCACGCGAAAAATTATCCCGAAAGTCGCGTATCGCCGTAAGGCTTATATAGAAAAAAACAAGTACTATAATCGGGAAGAAGAAATTGGACAGCACTTTTTTACGGTCTGCCCGGTTCATAGGTTTGCGCTCTTTTCTTAGTATTTTGTCCTCTTCTGTAGGTTTGGGAATGCGATCCAGTAAAACCGAAAACCCTAGAAAAGGAATAAGAAATACAGCTCCCGTTAAGGCCGGCATCCAAATTTCGGAAACACCTGTGGCCTGCATTAAGAGTAGCCCCGATGATTTTACGGCACCACTTGAAACAATGAAACTGGAACAGAGGGTTACTCCTAATATTTCGGTAAATTTTCTTCCTTCTAAATATGAAAATACTATTCCCCAGATCATTCCCAGCGAGAGGCCGTTGAAAAACATGAAGATGATATTGTATGGAGGAGGAACAAGTCCAAAAAGAATTAGGCTTAACTCCGCTAAGGAAATCATGACCAGAAGATACCGGAGCCTATTCTTGGCCTTGAGTTCGGAAATAAGCTTAATACCAATGAATTTGGAAAGCATATATCCTAGTACTTGGGTGATTATGAGGATAATTTTATAATCGATTCCCATAAAGGAGAGATGCTCATAGGTGGCTACTGTAAACGGTTTCCGAAAGGCATACATACAGAAATAGGTGCCAAAAGATGCAAATGTACCGTAGACCAAAAACCTAATGTCTTTATGATGTATTTTGAGAGTCACAAAAAGTTTACAAATAGTAAATATTAAAACACAAAATTCAATGTTTATTCACTATTTGTAAATTTTTGAGCGTTAAGAAAAGCTTATGCAGTAATTATTTAATTGTGAAGAAAGGGGCATAATTTATAGTTAAAAGTTAGAGCTACATAGCTCTATGCTTTTTCATTGTAGTAGATATAGTTCTTCAAGGCATTTTCTTAATAAAATGTTAATTTTCATATTCTTGATTTCGATACCTCTTTACTATTTCTTTTTAAATTACGGATTACATTATTTATTTATTGTTTGTTTTTGGCGGTTTATTTTGAATTATTATCATCATAATCTGTTTATTGGTGAAAATAATTCGGTTATTTTCTTTTAGCTCAAGAAAAGATGCATTTACTTTATTGTAGATAAATATACCTACTTCTGTTACGGATTATAATACGTGGTAAATCTAAAGCGGCCTTACACCCGGTTCTTTGGTTTTATTTCTACCCCCATTTTTTCAATTTGAAAAACTAGGCTTATGAAAAAATCGTTGTTAATCATTCCGTTTTCAGTTCTTATGCATTTGTGTATAGTTAATGGGGTACTTTACTTCATGACCCCGCTTACATATTTAGAAGGAACCAATGTGCTCTATTATAATTTGGCTTGGCTCATAGCGGCGTTTAGTCTTAATTATTACCCTACGGAAAGACGTGAGAGGTTTGAAACCAACCTGGGTAAATATTTTAGATTGCTCGGTATTTTTGGGCTCGCCTATTTTGCGCTTTACGGCTTCAAATCTAATGGAATATATGCTTTTGAGTATCGTGCTTCGGTCTATTTGGTCATTTGTTTGTTTATAACCATTTATAGGTCTTTGTTCTATTGGGTTAGGACAAAGTATAGATTGTACGGAGGAAACTTTAGAAACGTAGTTGTGGTAGGAAGGGATAAAAACCTTAAGAAAATCAGGAAGGTTTTTGACCAACCGGAATTAGGTTACAGGTACAAAGGTTTTTTTGATGACCGCCCTTCTGTGAGTCCCACATATTTAGGAAAAATGAACGACTGTTTTAAGTATGTCCTGGAAAATGATGTGGATTATATCTATTGCGTTACCTCTAACCTTTCTAAAAAGGAGCTGGAATACCTAATTACCTTTGCCGATAACAACTTGAAAAAGTTAAAGATCATACCGGACAACAAGGAAATTTTTACGCGTTCCATGTCTATTGAACTATATGATAATATACCTGTTCTGGCTATGCGTAAATCTCCGTTGGAATTGGAATATGCTCCAATAATCAAAAGAACTTTTGATCTCTTGTTTTCTTCCTTTGTAATTCTCACAGTATTGTCATGGCTTACGCCCATCCTATTTGTTCTTATGAAGTTAGAGTCAAAAGGGCCATTGTTTTTTAAACAAAAAAGGCATGGGGTAAATAGAAAAGCATTCTGGTGTTATAAATTTAGATCAATGACCCAAAATGCGGAATCTGATACTTTAATGGCCACTAAAAATGATATGAGGGTTACTCGTATAGGTAAGATATTGCGTAAGACCAGTATTGATGAGTTGCCACAGTTCATAAATGTTTTTCTAGGAGATATGAGCGTAGTGGGGCCAAGACCACATATGGAATCCCATACGGAAATGTACGAAACCTCAATTGATAAGTATTTGGTAAGGCATTTTGTAAAACCTGGGATTACCGGTTTGGCACAAATTAAAGGATGCCGCGGAGAAATTATTAAAAAGGCGGATATCATAAACCGAATCCGATTTGATATTTTTTATACGGAAAGCTGGTCTTTGGGGTTAGACCTGAGTATCATTTATTCAACTGTAGTAAATGCCCTAAGAGGTGAAGAGAAGGCATACTAGCCAATTTTCAGTCTGTAAAAAGTGAATAATATCATTCTAGAAACAAGCGTCACTTTTAAAAGATGCTTGTTTTTTTATGCCTTCATATGGCATTCTCCCCTTACCAACATCATCAACCCTTGGTAATGCAGTTATAATTCTATTGGTTACTACAATAACAGGGTCCAAAATTACGTTCAGTTTAACTATAAGGTAAGTTATCCCCTACAAATTAAACCCCTTATCTTACATTTTGTAATACGTAGGACTTTATGTTAAAACCAAAGATACCTCTAAACGAAGAGGACCGAATTAAAGCACTTGAAAGTTTCGAGATTCTAAATACCTTGGAGGAAGAAGAATATGATGCCATTACCCGTATAGCGGCAGAAATATGCAATACTCCAATGGCGCTTGTGTCTTTGGTAGATTCAGATAGGCAGTGGTTTAAATCCCACTATGGTATAGACGCTACGGAAACCCCTCGTGACCTAGCCTTCTGTGCGCATGCCATAAATAATCCTGAGGAATTGTTCATTGTAAAAGATTCTAGCAAGGATGAACGTTTTGCAGATAATCCGCTGGTTACAGGAGGGCCACAAGTGCAATTTTATGCAGGTGCACCGTTAAATACAAAGGACGGGTTTTCAATAGGTACTTTATGTGTTATAGACACTTTGCCAAGAACCAACTTCACCCCTAAACAGCAGGCTTGTTTAAGGTCATTGGCCAATCAGGTTATGGCTCAGTTAGAGCTTAGACGTCAAAACAGTCTTCAACAGATTATAAATAATGAACTTTCTGTTAAGAACAATCAGCTTAAGCACTTTACATATCGCTTGGCACATGATATGAAAACCCCGTTGCAAGGTATAGGCGCTTTGGTAAGTTTTATTAAAATGGATTATCTACATCTATTAAAGGACACAGACGTTCCGGAGTGGCTAGATACTATTGAGGATAGGGTTAGTTATATGGAAGCGTTAATTAATGGTATTATGAACTATACCAATATAATGAACAGTGAGGTTGAGTATAATGAGTTTCACATTGCAACTGAGCTTCACCATATTTCACAGGAGTTGGGCAAGACATCTCATATTAGCCTGACTCCCATAGGTTGTGACCGTACCATTGTTCACTCCTTAAAAAGCTTCAATCAGATTTTTTCCGAATTGATTTTAAATTCCATAAAGTTTTCCCGCCAAGAGTTAACAGAAATCAAAATATCATTTGCGGAGGGCGAAAATAGTTATTCATTTACTTATGAGGATAACGGTCCCGGTATTCCAGAAAAATATTGGGAAAAAGTCTTTGTCATGTTTGAAACCTTACGGAAAGAAAACCCTACGGATACGGGAATAGGTTTGGCTACTATTAGGGCTATTATTGAGAAATTGGGTGGCAGAATCGAATTGAAAAACCACCCAGATAAACGCTCGGGCATTTATTTTCAGATATCACTGCTAAAAGAAACCGGAATAAAACAAAAAAAGCTTCAAAAGTAATTACTCTTGAAGCTTTGAATATTGGTGGAGAATACCGGAGTCGAACCGGTGACCTCTTGCCTGCCAGGCAAGCGCTCTAGCCAGCTGAGCTAATCCCCCATTTTGGCTGGCGCAAAGGAAATACTTTTCTACTAAGTATCAAAATAGTTAGCAAAGTAATTGCAACAACCTATTTAATCCTTCTTTACACTTAGTACAAGTACCGGAATACGTGAAGAGAACTCGGATTTAAGTATGGTGTTCTTTTCCCAAAGTTTCTTGAAGAACCCTCTTTTATGTCTAAATACACATAATAAATCTGGGTGTTGTGCTTCAAAGCGCTCTAACACGCCCAAATAGGTAGTAGGGGCTTCTGTCATCGTTACTTGAGAGCTAACGTCCATAAGTGCCGTGTTTATTCTTAGGTCAGAGTCTGTATACCCTGGTGTTTTTACCAAGAGAAGGTTTACGGTAGAGCCAAATTTTTTCTTGATTTCCAATAACGGATTAAGAATACGGTTTCGTTTTAAAATCCCTGATTTAAACGCAGTCAGAATCACCTTCGGAGCAGTAAAGACACTTCCCTTGGGTACGATCAATGTTGGTATATCCGTTTGCTTTATGATTTTTCCGGAAGTATTCCCAAGATAGACCGCTTCGGTAATATCGTTACTTCTGGGAGCCATGATTATCAAGTCAATACCCAACTCTTTATCAATATCCTTCAGTCCATCAACAATACCACCGTTGTAAGTGGCTATTTTTATTTCAATAGATTTTGTGTCTATTTTCTCTATGACTTCCTTTAACCGTTCCTTGCCACTCTCTGCAAGCTTTTGAGGAACGTTAGCTAAACTTTTACCGGCTCCTACGGATGCATTGAAAACTTCCATCACATAAATTTCAGAATCGAATTGTGCGGCAAAGTCAACGGCATATTGCAAAGTCTTGTGTGCATCGGGAGAAATACCAATAGGTACCAGTATATGTTTCATATGTTTTCGGATTTATCGTTTAAATTTACGATTTAATAAAACTAATCAAAATGATCTCACCTGCCAAATTATTGAATATTCCACAAATTCTTGAGGTAACTAAAGCCTGTGCCGCTGCAATGATAGCTTATGGAATTTTTCAATGGAACGAGCACTATCCTTCAAAACAGGCATTTGAGGCAGATGTGGAACGAGGGGAGCTGTATGTTTTAAGAATTGAGAATAAAATTATGGGGAGCATCGTAATCTCTACCTTAATGGATGAAGAGTACAAGGCTATAGAATGGTTGACTCCGTCGGCAAAAAATGTCTACATACACAGGGTGGCGGTGCATCCGGATTTTCAAGGAAAAGGCTATGCCCAAAAGATGATGGCTTTTGCGGAGAACCTGGCTAGGGAAAAAGGATTTGTTTCCGTACGCTTAGATACATTCAGTCAAAACAAACGCAATCAAAGGTTTTATGAGGCTAGGGGCTTTAAGCGTTTGGGTGATATTTTCTTTCCTAAACAGAGTGAACATCCTTTTCATTGTTATGAATTAGTGTTGTAATTTCGCCCTCTTGAAGGCCGAAATAAATTTTAAGTCCATTAATAAACTAGCGGTACCTGCCACCATTGCGGGTATTGCAGAACCTTTATTGTCCATTACGGATACCGCCATTGTGGGCAATATTCCCGTAGACGGCCTAGAGTCGCTTGCGGCGGCGGGTATTGTAGGATCTTTTCTTTCTATGTTAATATGGATTTTGGGTCAGACCCGAAGTGCCATATCCGCCATAATTTCCCAGTATTTGGGCGCGGGGCGTATAGATGAGGTAAAAACGTTACCGGCACAAGCGATATTCTTGAATATTGGGCTGAGCATCCTCGTGCTACTTTCCACCATTTTTATCGTAAAGGATATATTTCAATTGCTCAATGCCACGGGTAAGATTCTAGATTATTGTGTGTCTTATTATTCCATTCGGGTATGGGGTTTCCCACTAACGCTCTTCGTATTTGCGGTTATGGGTATTTTTCGTGGGCTCCAAAATACCTACTATCCCATGCTAATCGCTATCGTTGGAGCCGTCCTTAATGTAATACTGGATTTTACTTTTGTTTACGGAATAGAAGGTTATATAGAACCTATGTACCTAGAAGGAGCGGCATGGGCAAGTCTTTTGGCTCAGGCTATTATGGCCATTATGGCTTTTGTTCTATTGATAACAAAAACGGATATTAGTCTTCGGTTGAAATTGCCCGTTCATCAGGAATTGGGAAGATTGGTCGTCATGAGCTTAAATTTGTTCATACGTGCTTTGGCCTTGAATACAGCTTTGATTTTAGCTGTAAGAGAAGCCACGGCATTGGGCCCAAAGTATATTGGCGCACACACTATAGCAATAAATATTTGGCTGTTTTCCGCATTTTTTATTGACGGATATGCGGGTGCCGGTAATATCATGGGCGGCAGACTTTTAGGGGCGAGGGATTATGACGGTCTGTGGCTATTGGCGAAGAGAATATTGAAATACGGTCTTTGGGTTAGTGTGGTCTTGGTTGCTGCAGGCTTTATATTTTACAAACCTATTGGGTTGCTATTTTCAAAGGAGCCAGAAGTTTTGAGTGCTTTTTACGCAGTATTCTTTATCGTAATTCTTAGCTTACCCATGAATACGATAGCCTTTATTTTTGATGGTATGTTCAAGGGTATGGGAGAAATGAAGTACCTTAGAAACACCCTGTTGGCAGCTACATTTCTAGGTTTTGTTCCTATGCTTTTTCTAGGAAAGTTTATGGACTGGGGGCTTTATGGCATTTGGATAGCTTTTACCGTATGGATGGCCATTCGTGGTGGGGCCTTGGTCGTTAAGTTTGTCAGAAAGTTTAGGCCGCTTTTACAAATCGATTAATTTTGATACTTACATTTGTTGAACAAATAAACCATAGTTATGGGAACTACGCGAGAAAACGGAAGTCTTTATACCAAAATAGATAACAAGGTCGCAACCATAGAGTTTGGCCACCCTGCCAGTAATTCATTTGTAGCGGAGCTATTGGATAGGTTAACGGCGGAGTTTAATAAACTCTCTGATAACGATGCTATATCCGTAATTGTTTTAAGGTCTGAAGGTGACCGCGCTTTTTGTGCGGGTGCTTCTTTTGACGAGCTTATGGCGGTGTCCAATTTGGAGGAAGGCAAGGTGTTTTTTAGCGGTTTTGCCAATGTTATCAATGCCATGCGCCAGTGTAAAAAGGTTATTGTGGGCCGTGTACAGGGCAAGACAGTAGGTGGGGGCGTAGGTCTTGCTGCCGCTTGTGATTATGTATACGCAACAGAAGCCGCATCCATTAGATTGTCTGAACTTACCATAGGTATTGCTCCGCTGGTCATTGCTCCGGCCGTGGAACGCAAAGTGGGAACGGCAGCTGTTTCAGAACTGTCATTGGCTCCTACCGAATGGAAAAATGCGTACTGGGCTCAGGAAAAAGGACTTTTCTCTAGGGTTTTTGATGATATAAAGGAATTGGAAAAGGCTCTCGATTTTCATGTAGAACAATTATCGGCCTATAACCCAGAAGCTCTGGAAGATTGGAAAAAAGTACTCTGGCAGGGTACGGACCACTGGGGCAGTCTTTTGAGCGAGCGAGCGGCCATTACCGGAAAACTGGTGCTTTCGGAATTTACCCGTAACGCGCTTTCTAAATTCAAAAAATAACAATAACCGACTGTAGTTGACGTTTTACTTTTTTAAATCTCAGTTATGAATATTTTAAATTTCCTGAATGGCGACCTTGTTTTTCCCATTCTAGCCCTTTTTGTGGTGGTAGTCTACTTTGTAAACCGCGTTCGTACAAAAAGAAAGTTCAAAAGATAGTTTTATCCCTTTTTACATTAGGTTAGCGGGTCTTTAACCAGCCGGTAATGCTCAACCGTTCGCGTTTTGCAGGCTTTACTTCGTGCTCTAAATCTCGGCTTTCAAAAATTACCGCCCTACCCGGAAACGGGTAAATGGTTTTCGGTATTTCCCCGTTTTCTCCATTTAGGTATAGAACCAGTTCGCCACCGTGCTCGGGTTGCCAATCGTCTTCGTTCAGGTAACAAACTATAGAAAGTTTTCGCCTATCGTCATTTTGAAAAGTATCCAAATGCCTTGCGTAAAACTTTCCTTCCGGATAAACGGCATAATGAAATTCCTTTCTCATAATTCCCAGAAAACAGGTCTTATTAAGATATGAGGCCAAATCATTAATGCGGTCAAAGAAAAGTTTGTGGCTGGCGTTAATAATATTTTCATCCATCCAAAGAATAAAATCGCCACGTATTCCGGTTTGTACAACTTCGTTTAATCGGTTTCCAATGGCCGCTTTTTTAAATAGGTCATCTTCATATTTTTCCAAAAGGTCCGTACGTAGGGCGTTTACCGTCTCTTGGGAAAGAAGATCGTCAACAATACTATAGCCGTTTTCCAAGATATCGGAGATTATCTTTTCATATTGCGAATTCACCGCAAAGTCTAGTTGGTCATACAGTTCTTCCACTTAGGTCAAAATTTAAAAGCCGGCAAATGTAATCTATAAAGCAATTGGTTTTACAAAATGAATACCTTTGCAGCACAATCCTATTTCATGAGTAAAATTAGAATCACCAAACAGTTCAATTTTGAGACCGGTCACGCGCTATACGGCTATGACGGAAAGTGTAGAAACGTGCATGGCCACAGTTATAAATTATCGGTAACGGTAATCGGTAGCCCTATCACGGATACCTCTCATGTAAAATTAGGAATGGTCATAGATTTTGGCGATTTAAAGAAAATCGTAAAAGAAGAAATCGTAGACCAGTTTGATCACGCCACGGTATTCAATAAAAATACGCCACACGTGGATTTGGCCAAAGAATTAACGGATAGAGGGCATAATGTAATTCTTGCGGATTACCAACCTACCAGTGAGAACATGGTCATAGATTTTTCTAAAAAGATAAAGGCTAGACTGCCGGAGAACATCAGCTTACATTCTTTACGATTACAAGAAACCGATACTTCTTTTGCAGAGTGGTACGCATCCGATAATCAGTAACGCCTTTCTAAAAAGGGTATTCGTTATATTTGACATCAGATGAAAACCATTACCGTTCCTCAAGGCAAAAAAGTATATTTTTCCAGTGATAACCATCTTGGAGCACCTACTATGGCAGATAGCCTTCCTCGCGAAAAAAAATTCGTAGCATGGTTAGAAGCTATTAAGGAAGATGCTGCCGCTATTTTTCTGATGGGGGATCTTTTCGATTTTTGGATGGAGTACAAAACCGTTGTTCCCAAAGGTTTTACCCGTACACTGGGCAAATTGGCCGAAATATCCGATGCCGGTATTCCTATTTATTTCTTCGTAGGGAATCACGATTTGTGGATGAACGGCTATTTTGAGGAAGAGCTGAATATCCCCGTATTTCACAAACCGCAGCAGTATAGTATAAACGGAGTTTCTTTTTTTGTTGGTCACGGCGATGGTCTGGGTCCCGATGATATTGGGTACAAGCGGATGAAAAAGGTGTTCACTAATCCTTTGGCCAAATGGTTGTTTAGGTGGTTACATCCGGATATAGGCGTGCGTTTGGCGCAACATTTATCAGTGAAGAACAAACTGATCTCCGGTGATGACGATGCCAAGTTCTTGGGCGAAGACAAAGAGTGGTTGGTGCAGTATGCCAAGCGAAAGTTGGAAACACAGCATTATGACCATTTTATTTTTGGTCACCGACACCTTCCTATGGAAATAGAAGTGGGCGAAAACTCAAAATACACCAATTTAGGCGATTGGATTCATTACTACACCTATGCCGTTTTTGATGGGGAAAAACTAAGTTTGGAGAAATACGAGCCTACTCATTAGCCTCGTGTTCGTCAATATCTTTCTGCAGGTCCAGTTTTCTAAAGGTAGGCGATACAATTGCCGTTGCCCCTACCGTCAATAAGGTCATGGCGCCACCAAAAACCACCGCGGTTACCGTTCCCATTAGTTTTGCCGTCAATCCGCTCTCAAAAGCTCCCAGCTCGTTAGAGGAGCCTACGAACATGGAGTTTACAGATGCTACACGACCTCGCATATTGTCCGGGGTTTTCAATTGCAATATGGTTTGGCGGATAATCATGGAAACACCATCTACGGCACCGCTCACGAACAATGCAATTACCGAAAGCCAGAAATAGGTAGAAAGTCCAAAAACAATCATACAGATACCAAACCCGAATACGGCAAAAAGTAACTTCTTGCCTGCATTTTTATGTAGTGGAAAACGAGTGGAACCTAGCATAGTAATTGCTGCGCCAACCGCAGGAGCAGCCCGTAGAACCCCAAATCCTTCGGAACCCACATGAAGAATATCCTGGGCAAAAATGGGAAGCAAGGCTACCGCTCCGCCAAAAAGTACCGCTATCATATCTAAAGTTAAAGCCCCAAAAACGGCTTTTGTACTGAATACAAAACGGAGTCCTTCGCGTAGACTTTCAAAGATGGGTTCGCCAATTTTAGGATTTAGTATCGGTTTTCGTTTGATTTGGGACAGAGAGATGAGCGCCATTATGGAGAATCCGAAAATGAGGCACATAGACCAATGTACCCCAATCCAATTAATGGAAAATCCTGCTAAGGCAGGGCCTAATACAGACGCCAGTTGCCATGTGGTACTGCTCCAAGTAGCAGCGTTGGGATATATTTTTTTAGGAACAATCAAAGCGATAAGAGAAAATATCGTAGGTCCTAAAAACGAACGCACAATGCCACCTAGGAAAACCAAGAAATAAATACAGTACAAAATGGTCTTGGTTTCCAGTTTATCTTCCATGGAAGGCCAACTGAGCATAAACAGCCCAAAACTGATTACCGAAAAACCGAAGATGCATTTTACCAAAAGATTGCGCTTTTCTTTCTGGTCTACAATGTGGCCGGCAAAGAGCGCCATTGATACGGCCGGAATCACTTCCATAAGACCGATTATACCCAAAGAAAGAGGGTCTTTGGTCATGGAGTATACCTGCCATTCTATAACAATGAACTGCATAGACCATGCAAATACCATGGCAAAACGAACCAGTAAAAAAATATTGAATTCTCTAAAACGTAAAGCAGCATATGAATCCATAGAAACGCTTTTTCAAAAGAAATAAGCGGCAAAGATATTACTATAAACCGATGAAAGGTATACTGCTGAGCCTAAATTTGTTTTCAAGCGCTATTTTCTAAAACTGACTAGCTAGTCGGTTTGTTGGAGCCTTGAATTGACGGTAGGGAAGGGTTTTGTCGATAAACGGTTCTTTTTTACATGGGAAAAGTAAAGAAAATAGCACTTTAGAAATGAAAGAAATTCAAAACCGACTCAGTGGTTTGTAGGTTGCTTTAGAGCAAACGAACGAAAACCTTGAGAGGTGTATTTGCTTGGTGCGATTCGCAAGTTAAGTTGCATCGAGAAATCCGTTAAATGGTAATTTCGACTCGGTTTCCTTCCGGGTCTAGGATTACACTTTCGTAATAGCCATCTCCTGTAGTTCGGGGTTCGCCGGAAATTTGAAATCCGTCAGTTCTTAGTTGTTCCGTTAAGAAGTCTACCTTTTCTTTTGAGCCTACGGAGAGTGCAAAATGAATGAAACCTAAATGCTCCTCGGTAGAATTTGATGCCTTAGTAATTTCAGGTTTGTGCATGAGCTCTAGTCGAGAGCCTTCATCAAAACTTAGAAAGTGAGAAGTAAAGTTTTTGTTTGGGTTATGATAGCGTTCTCCGCAAACTGCACCAAAATAATGTTCGTAAAACTTTCGCGTACCTTCTAGGTCGGATACCCATATGGCTAGGTGCTCTATCTTCATTGTATATCTTTTAGTTTCATCTGTAAACTAACATTTCCCTGCCATTCATTTTCATCCAAAGAAAATACAGCGCTAAATGGTTTTTTGTTGGTGACAAGAGGTAATTTATCGCCCATATTAAAACCTATGCCGCCAATGGGGCCAATTCCGTTTTGGGTAGCAGCAAGTTTCAAGTGGGCCGCATCTTCACCTACTCCTTTTGCGTAACCTGTATCCTGTAGGTTTTCGGACATAAATACCGGGGTCATGTTCCCTGGTCCAAATGGAGCAAACTGTTTTATGATTCGCATGAGTTTGGGTGAAATATCCTTAAAGTCGATTTGGGCATCAACGGAAATTTCAGGAATTAGAAGGTTAGGGTCTATGGTCTCCGAGACTACTTTTTCAAATTGCGATTTAAATTTCTCAAACTGTTCTTCCAGCAGAGTGAGTCCGGCTGCATACTTGTGCCCGCCAAACTGTTCGATAAAATCGGAACAACCTTGTAGTGCATTATACACATCAAAACCTTTTACGGAGCGTGCCGAAGCAGCTAATTTATCACCACTTTTGGTGAACACAAGTGTAGGACGGTAATAGGTTTCGGTAAGTCGGGAGGCAACGATGCCAATGACACCTTTATGCCAAGAGTCTTTGTAAACCACAGAGGTAAAACGTTCTTCTTCCTTGTTCTTCTGAATCTGGTCTAGGGCTTCAATCGTGATTTCCTTATCCAGCCCACGCCGGTCCTGGTTGAATTTTTCAATTTGGGCGGCAAAGGCTTCGGCTTGTGTTATATCGGTTTCCGTAAGCAGGTTTACGGCATGTTGTCCGTGTTTCATACGTCCTGCTGCGTTTATCCGCGGAGCGATAATGAATACCACATCGGTAATGGTAAGAACGGATTTTTTTATCTGATTGATTATGGCCTTAAATCCGGTTCGAGGAGCGGTATTGATAACCTGAAGACCAAAATACGCCAACACACGGTTTTCTCCAGTCATGGGAACAATATCTGCACCAATGGCCGTAGCCACCAAGTCAAGGTAGGGAATAAGGTCGTGAACGGTTTCTCCATTTCTGGAACCCAGGGCCTGAATTAGTTTAAAGCCAACACCGCAACCACAAAGCTCATCGTATGGATAGTTGCAATCATCCCGTTTAGGGTCAAGAACCGCTACCGCATCAGGAAGCGAATTGCCAGGCCGGTGGTGATCACAGATAATAAAATCTATTCCTTTTTCTTTGGCATAGGCAACTTTGTCAATAGCCTTTACCCCACAGTCCAAGGCTATTATCAGCGAAAAACCGTTGTCTTCCGCAAAATCTATTCCTTGGAAAGATACGCCATACCCTTCGGTATATCTGTCGGGAATGTAAGTGGCAACATTGGGGTAAAAACTCAGTAAATAGGAAGAAACCAAAGCCACTGATGTAGTGCCGTCCACATCATAATCTCCATACACCAAAATATTTTCGTTATTGGAAATAGCCCTTTCTATGCGCTTCACCGCCAAATACATATCCTTCATTAAAAAAGGGTCGTGCAAATGGGATAACTCTGGACGGAAAAACCTTTTGGCCTCGTCATAGGTAGATATACCACGTTGCAATAGCAACTGCGCCACCAAATCGTCTACCTTAAGCGTACTGGCCAATTGGTCAATAGCATCTTGTTCAGGTTTTGGTTTAATGGTCCAGCGCATAGAATGAGAAGGGTGAAAATTTAATAGTTGATGCTTTCAACTTAGTCTTTATGAAAAATAGTTTTGATTTCCAATGTTGCAAATTTTCGGAACATTTCCATTACACCGCAGTATTTCTCAACTGAAAGGTCTACAGCTCTTTGTAGCTTTTTCTCTGCCAGATTTTTTCCATGGAAATGGTACTCGATAGTAACAGCATCATAAAACTTAGGATGTTCATCCGTTAGGTTGGCTATGGTTTCAATGTGAAAATCGTCAACTTCCAACTTCATTTTTTTAATGAGGGAAGCTACATCTAGACCGGAGCAGCCCGCTAAACCCGATAGCATTAAAGCTTTGGGGCGCAATCCTTTTCCTTCACCACCATCGTCTGGTCCGGCGTCTATGTTCAACGTTAGGCCAGATGGGTTGGTGCTTTCGAACTGCATGTTACCCAGCCATTTAGTTGTAATATGATTTGTAGTAGCCATAATTTTTATGTTTCTTGTAAGAGTCAAAAATACGATTAATTGATAGATTTTAAGCTTGTATTCCACCTTGTCTTTTGAAAAGAAGGAAAACCAATAAGTCGTAATTCCCCCAAAAAATAACGTGTGGTCCTAGTATGGCGCCATAGACAAAGCACGGATTAGGTCTTAAGATAATTAGTGATGTAAGTATAAAAAATTGGTTATGGATTGTCCCCTTTGTGCTTCGGAATCAAAATTTACATTTAAAATCAATGGTTTTGATATTCATGACTGTGTGTCTTGTAATCATCGGTTTGCCAATATAAAAACTGATGAAAAGCATGTAGATAACACATATGATGATTCTTATTTTAATGATGGAGGTGCTGGTTATTCGGATTATTTATTGGAATCTGATTTACTATACGAACGCGGTAAGAGGTATGCGAAAAAAATGGAACAGATTATTGGCAAAAAGGGAAGGGTTTTAGATGTAGGGGCAGCGGCAGGATGTATTTTAAAGGGGTATGTAGACGAAGGTTGGAGCGGTGTTGGAATAGAACCTAATCATCAAATGGCGCAATACGGTCGTAAACAATATAACTTGCAAATTGAACAAGGTGCTTTTGAAAGCTTCAGGCCTCATGAAAGGTTTGACCTTGTCTCTATGATACAGGTTGTTCCTCACTTTTATGAACAACAAAAAGCATTTATGAATGCTTCCAAGGTGTTAAAGGATGATGGTTTTTTGCTCATAGAATCATGGAATAGGCAAAGTATTTCCGCTAGAGTCTTTGGGAAAAGCTGGCATGAATATGCACCCCCAAGTGTTTTACATTGGTACTCTTTAGAAGGGCTGACAATTTTCTTGAAAAACTTTGGATTTGAACGGGTTTCTCATGGAAGACCCTCAAAAAAAATATCTGGAAGACATATAAAATCGCTGCTTGAGTATAAGCTAGGGAAGAGTTTTATGTTAAATATGATTCCTGAGAAAGTGAATTTTCCGTATCCATCCGAAGATTTGTTTTGGGCTTTGTTCCGTAAAAAATGCACCTTACAAATTAAAGATTAGTCCGAAAGAATCTTTGCGACTTGGGTTTGTAATGTGGGAACCACATCTATCTCGAACCAAGGATTTTTGGACATCCAAAATCTATTTACCGGAGAAGGGTGCGGCAGTGGAAAAAACTTAGGCAAAAACTCATGGTAGTTAGCTACGTTCTCTGTAAGGTTGCGCTTAGATTGATTTTTCAAATAACGATCTTGGGCATATTTTCCAATGACCAGAATTAGTTTCACTTCTTCTAACTCCTTCCAAAAATGATCATGCCATAGCGGTGCACATTCCTTACGTGGCGGTAAATCACCTGTTTTTCCTTTTCCAGGAAAGCAAAACCCCATGGGTAAAACCGCAAAATTATCCGGATTGTAGAATTGTTCATCGGTAACACCTAACCATTCCCTAAGTTTTCTGCCACTTGGATCATCCCATGCTTTGTTATGGTCATGAGCTTTTTTTCCCGGCGCCTGACTGACCAAAATAATTTTTGATTTCTGGGAGCCGGCCACAATAGGTCTTGGGCCTAAAGGCAAATGCTCACTGCAAACCTCGCATGCGCGTATTTCGGAAAGCAGTTTTTGCATAGGGTTATTTTCTTTTCAATGGGTCTTTTTCAAAATTTAGACCTTCAAATCCGGTTTTCATAAAATTACGAATGTTCTGGTGTCCTGTACCTCGTGCATCTTTGAGAACATCGGCAAAATAAAAATCGCCAAAACAAGCTAGGGTCTCATCTTTACTAAGCTCTTGTGCTTTGGCAAAAGCAAAAAGTTTGCAAGAACCGGAATTCTGTCCTTCGGCATTTTCTAAGGTACCGTTGGTAAAGGCTGTGGGAGTAAAGTCGTAATTGGCGTCAATTACTGACATGGTTTCTGAAAACGCTATGGTTTCAGGAGTGGATTTTAGTTTTTTTAGGAATGTATCTAAGGTCATTAGTATTATTTTTTTCCGGCAACAATTATTACTATTTCGCCTTTAGGAGGTTTTTGGGTAAAGTGGTCTACGAGCTCTTCTGCCGTTCCCCTTATGGTTTCTTCGTAGAGCTTTGTAAGCTCCCGTGAAACGGAAACTTGCCTGTCCGCGCCAAAATATTCGGCAAATTGGCCTAAGGTCTTAATCAACTTATAAGGAGATTCGTAGAAAATTATAGTGCGGGTTTCTTCCGATAAAAATTTTAGTCGGGTCTGGCGTCCTTTTTTTGGAGGAAGAAACCCTTCAAAAACAAATTTATCATTTGGAAGCCCGCTGTTCACTAGGGCAGGCACAAATGCCGTAGCTCCGGGAAGACAGTCTACTTCTATGTTTTTTTCAACGCAGGCCCGGGTCAATAAAAAACCGGGGTCTGATATGGCCGGTGTTCCTGCATCGGAAATTAAAGCAATGGTTTCACCGGCTTGTAAACGCTTTACCAAAGCATCAACCGTTTTGTGCTCATTGTGCATATGGTGACTCTGCATCTGCGTGGTAATCTCAAAATGCTGAAGTAGTTTTCCACTGGTACGGGTATCTTCCGCAAGTATACAGTCTACTTCTTTTAATACACGAATGGCCCGCAAGGTCATATCCTCAAGATTGCCAATAGGTGTTGGTACCAAATATAATTTTCCCATAAAAATTATTGTCGTAGCTCGTTCCCTACAAAATAGGCAACTAGCGTTGCTATAGCCGCTATAAAGGCAATCAGGTAGTCCTGGCCATCGGTTATATAATGTGCAAAGAACGCTAAAAGTGTATCAAAAAAGAAACCTGCATAGGCCCATTCTCTAAGCCATACTGAGAAATTACCCCATATGGCTATTAAGCCGAGTATTTTAGCAATGGCCAAAGGGTAAATTAGATAGGTAGGGTAACCTAGGTGCTCAAAGAAACCTGCAATCATTTCATAGTTGGTGAAATAATTGTAGATAGAGAACAACATAATCGCGGTCAAAACCCCTAGGGCCGACCAGTAAATGAGTTTTAAAGTTTTCATTGGGGGGCAATTTTTACTCTAAAATAATGATTAGCATTAACACTAGGCCCAATTTTGGTCAAAAAAAAACCCTTTGTTTTAACAAAGGGCCTGTGTTTTTATGGGGGTAAAAAGTAAAACTAGGAGAATTTACGCTCAATAAACTGCATAAAGCGCTCCGCATATTCTTCCTTGCCCGACCAGTTGTTATAGTCCGGTTTCACCATATTTTCTATAAATGAGATAGAACGTTCCTCGCTATCTATAGTATTCAATTGGGATAAGACTCTGTTGTAGTCTTCCATGCTGTCATTAAAAAGATGCTTAACAAAGGCCAATCTGTTGTTAAGGTCTATTTTAAGCTCTTTGTTAGAAACTTTATCGTTCAAAGATTTAGTATGCACCTCTTTTTTAGGGGCTACACCGTTTGGTTTAGGGGCTACAGGCTTTTGCGGTTCAAAAAGTTCCTGATCGTTTTTCATATAATCCGGCTTGGCCAAAAATTCCTTCAAAACTTCATCTACATGGTCTTCATGGCTGGGCATTTCCGAAATAAAACCTTTAATAGTGTCCATGCCTGGAGTAATAATGTCTTCTTCATGCGGATTGCTCTCGGGTACAGAGGCATTTTCTCTCAGGACCGCATTGGCCATCTTCTCAAATTTGGCTGCAATAACATTTTTTGATACGTCTATTTCTATGTCGTTTAATTTCTCCTCTATATATTTAAGAACGGCCAATTTTTCATACAGATTCTTGGCGGCATCGTACATGTCGCTAATTTCCATATCACGAGAAGTGATAATATCAGTAGATAATTTTCGCAGTTCTTCCTTCAATTTGTTCTTCATCGGTCAATTTTTTCTAATTCTACCGGGTTTGGGTAAAAAAGGTATCTCTATCTTTGCTAACTTTAAATTCTGAACTCTAAGGAAATGTTATTTTGGTTAAAATAACGGCTCAACTAAAGTTCTATAATATTAAGAACGAAAATCCCCATATTTTCGTCTAAAAATACAAAATGTTTCTCGAAAATACTGTTAATCACAAAGAACAATTCGGGTGGATTGAGGTCATCTGCGGTTCAATGTTCTCGGGTAAGACCGAAGAGCTGATCCGAAGATTAAAACGGGCTCAGTTCGCCAAGCAAAAGGTTGAAATTTTTAAACCGATGGTAGATGTTCGTTATGACGAGAATATGGTTGTTTCTCATGATGCGAACGAAATTCGTTCCACACCTGTACCTGCAGCGGCCAATATTCGCATTCTGGGCGATACCTGCGATGTAATAGGTATTGACGAGGCCCAATTTTTTGATGATGAAATTGTTACGGTCTGTAATGATTTGGCAAACAAAGGGGTGCGTGTGGTGGTGGCCGGTCTGGATATGGATTTTAAAGGCAATCCTTTTGGCCCAATGCCCGCGTTAATGGCTACCGCAGAATATGTAACCAAAGTACATGCTATATGCACGCGTACGGGTAATCTGGCGAACTACAGCTATAGAAAATCTAGCAATGACAACTTGGTTTTATTAGGTGAAACGGAAGAGTACGAACCTTTGAGCCGTGCGGCCTATTACAAGGCGAGATTAAAGGAGAAGGTCAAGCATTTAGAGGTGAAGAGCGAAGAGATAAAAAGCAACGATAACGATAAGAAAGCCGATGGCGAAAGCAGGTGAGACCGTTCTGGAGATAGACCTTTTGGCTTTAGAGCACAACTACAGGTTTTTAAAATCTAAAATAGATTCCAACACAAAGTTTTTAGGTGTCGTAAAGGCATTTGCGTACGGAAGCGATTCTGTGGCCATTGCCCGAAAATTAGAAACCATTGGGGCAGATTATCTTGCTGTGGCCTATGTTACCGAGGGTGTGGCTTTACGGGAAGCCGGAATAAAGATTCCTATATTGGTATTGCACCCGTTACCTGTTAGTTTTGAAAACCTGATTGCTTATAACTTGGAACCCAATATATATTCTCCTAAAATATTGGCCAATTTTCTAGAGGTTGCCAAAAGCAAGGGGTTAAAGCAATATCCAATACACCTAAAATTTAATACCGGACTCAATAGACTTGGTTTTACGGAGCATCAGATTAATGAGTTATGTGATGTATTGAGCGACCAAGATGAAGTTGAGGTGGTCTCGGTATTTTCACATTTGGCGGCATCCGAGGATTCGAGCGAGCGGGAGTTTACGGAAAACCAAATTACAACCTTCAGAAATATTACCAATATGCTTATTCCTAAACTAGGAAAAGTACCCATGTTGCATTTATTGAATACTTCGGGCATTATAAATTATGCTAGTGCACAATTTGATATGGTTCGTAGTGGCATTGGCCTTTATGGATTTGGAAACGAAGCGGCTATAGACAAACAACTTAAACCGGTGGCCACGTTAAAAACGGTTATATCTCAAATTCATACAATAGAAAAAGGACAGAGTATTGGTTACAACCGGGCATACAAAGCAGATGAAGCTGTTATTACTGCTACTTTGCCAGTAGGTCATGCAGACGGTATAGGAAGACAATACGGCAATGGAAAAGCTTATGTAACCATCAATGGAAAAAAAGCACCCATTGTTGGCAACGTGTGTATGGATATGATAATGGTAAACGTAACCGGAATAGATTGTAATGAGGGTGATGAGGTGGTTGTTTTTGGTGCAAACCCAACTGCTGAACAGTTTGCAAGTGGTGCCAAAACAATCTCATACGAAATACTTACTGGCATTTCGCAGCGTGTTACGCGAATCATTGTGGATAATTAATATTTACAAGCATTATTTTAGAGTAAGTCTTTTTTTGTTAATTTGCAGTGCATTGAATTGCGCTATAAATTAATTAACCATTAAAAACACTAAATCATGTTAAAAGATTTTAAGAATTTTATTATGACTGGCAACGTTATTGAATTTGCCGTTGCAGTTATAATGGCCGGAGCCGTAGGTCTAGTAGTAAACGGATTTGTAAATGACATTGTTATGCCAATTGTTGGTGAATTTACCGGTGGTGTAGATTTCGCTAATTTAAAGCATGTACTTACCCCTGCATCAGGTGTAGAAGGAGAAGCAGGTTACGTTGCTGAAAACGCTATTCGTTACGGTGCTTGGATCAATACCATTGTAAACTTATTGATCGTAGGTTTTGTAATGTTTATGATTGTTAAGGCATATGCCAAAGCTAAAGGTCCTGCTCCAGAACCAGCTCCAACAGGTCCTTCTCAAGAAGATTTATTAGGAGAAATCAGAGATTTGCTTAAAAAGCAATAAGAATATAGGTTGCCCATTTGGGTAGACCACCGCTGCACTGCAGTTTAACATTAAAACCGTCATTGAAGCTCGCAACTTCTTTGGCGGTTCTTTTTTGTACAATTGTTATGTTTAAAACAATTTGTTAAATAATGTTGATACAGATTTAAAATGCTTGTGAGGTCAATAGGGTTGCACTACATTTGTCCCTCTAAAATTAATTAAAGATGAAAGTAGCCGTTGTAGGTGCCACTGGTATGGTTGGCGAGGTGATGCTCAAGGTGTTGAGCGAACGTAATTTTCCAATTACGGAATTGCTATTGGTCGCTTCTGAGCGCTCTGTAGGAAAAAAACTCTCTTATAAAGATAAAGAATATACCATAATTGGTTTGGCGGCTGCCGTAGCAGCAAAGCCGGACATTGCCATATTTTCAGCAGGAGGAGATACCTCTTTGGAATGGGCTCCTAAATTCGCTGAGGCCGGCACTACAGTTGTGGATAATTCCTCGGCTTGGAGAATGGACCCGACCAAGAAATTGGTGGTTCCTGAAATCAATGCGAGTGAATTGACCAAAGAAGACAAGATTATTGCTAACCCTAACTGTTCTACTATTCAGTTGGTTATGGCTTTGTCTCCGTTGCACAAGAAATACAAAATGAAGCGTGTGGTCATTTCAACATACCAATCGGTATCAGGAACAGGTGTTAAAGCCGTGCGTCAGTTAGAGAACGAAATGACGGGCGTTCAAGGCGAAATGGCCTATCCTTATCCTATCAACAGAAATGCATTGCCTCATTGTGATGTTTTCTTGGAAAACGGGTATACTAAAGAAGAAATGAAGTTGGCTCGTGAGCCACAAAAAATATTGGATGACCGTAGTTTCTCCATCAGTGCTACGGCCGTTCGTATTCCTACTGCTGGAGGACATTCGGAATCGGTAAACGTTGAGTTTGAAAACGACTTTGATTTGAACGATGTTCGTAAACTGTTAAATGATACTCCTGGTGTTACCGTACAGGATAATCCGGATACCAACACCTACCCTATGCCTATTTATGCGCATGATAAGGATGAAGTTTTTGTTGGCCGTATCCGTAGGGACGAGTCGCAACGCAATACATTAAATATGTGGATCGTTGCTGATAACTTGCGTAAGGGCGCTGCAACAAATGCGGTGCAAATTGCTGAGTATTTGTTAGAAAACCGTTTGGTATAAAACATATATACTTTCTAAATTTTTAGTTAAAACCTATGCTGTGCAATGCCGGCATAGGTTTTTTTATGGTACTTTTAACGAATTTCAATAGTCAAATCATGCAGAAATTCGTAGTACTTTTTTCTTTGGCTTCGGCTACTTTGGCCGGCCAAACATTGCCTAAAAACGAGAATCATATGGTGAAATATCCAAAGACCCGTAAATCGGAAACTGTAGACACTTATTTTGGTACTCCCGTAGCTGACCCTTACCGTTGGTTGGAAGATGATATGAGTGATGAGACCGGTGCTTGGGTAAAAGCCCAAAATGAGGTTACTTTTAATTATTTGGAAAAAATTCCGTTTCGGGAAGCATTGAAACAACGGTTGGAGAAGCTTTGGAACTATGAGAAATTAGGTTCTCCTTTTAAGGAAGGGAATTATACTTACTTCTATAAAAATAATGGTTTGCAGAACCAGTATGTGCTATACAGAAAACAAGGGGAGGGTAAGGAAGAAGTTTTCTTGGACCCGAATACCTTTTCTGAAGACGGAACTACATCTCTAGCTGGTTTAAGCTTTACAAAAGACGGTTCGCTTGCGGCCTATTTAATTTCGGAAGGTGGTAGCGATTGGAGAAAGGCCATTGTCATTAATGCCCAGACCATGGAAGTAGTTGAAGATACTCTTACGGATATTAAGTTCAGCGGAATTTCATGGAAAGGAAATGATGGGTTCTATTACTCTAGTTATGATAAGCCGGAAGGAAGCGAACTTTCTGCAAAGACGGATCAGCACAAAGTTTATTACCATAAACTAGGGACTTCTCAAAAAGAAGATCAATTGGTATATGGAGGAACGGAAGCCGAGAAGCATAGGTATATAGGGGCCTCAGTATCGGAGGATGAGCAATATCTGTTAATTTCCGCTGCTGTTTCAACGTCGGGTAACAAGTTGTTCATTAAGGACCTTTCACAGGAAAATAGTCCATTAGTGCCCATAGTTGAGGATACGGACTCGGATAATTATGTTATTGAAAATGAAGGGTCAAAACTATATATCGTTACCAATAGAAATGCACCCAACAAGAGAATTGTTACGGTAGATGCTGAAAATCCAGGAGAAGAGAATTGGGTTGATTTTATCCCGGAAACCGAGAATGTACTGACTGCTGGTACGGGCGGTGGTTATTTCTTTGCGGAATATATGGTAGATGCTATTAGTAAAGTTTTTCAATATGATTACGATGGCAAATTGATCCGTGAAGTGAAGCTTCCCGGGGTTGGGAGTGCTTCGGGATTTGGTGGTAAGAAAGAAAACAAAGAGTTTTACTTTTCATTTACCAACTATATTATTCCCGGTTCTTCCTTTAAGTACAATGTAGAAACTGGTGCATATACTTCTTATTGGACACCGGACATCGATTTTAATTCGGAGGGTTATGAATCCAACCAGGTGTTTTATACCTCTAAGGACGGCACTAAGGTTCCTATGATCATTACCCATAAAAAGGGATTGAAGTTGAATGGTAAGAACCCAACCATTTTATATGGTTACGGTGGTTTTAACATCAGCCTAACACCTGCTTTTAGTATTGCCAATGCAGTTTGGTTGGAGCAGGGAGGCATATATGCGGTACCTAACTTAAGGGGTGGTGGCGAATATGGAAAAAAATGGCATGACGCGGGTACCAAAATGAACAAGCAGAATGTTTTTGATGACTTTATTGCTGCAGGAGAGTATTTGATTGAAAATAAGTATACTTCTTCGGACTATCTGGCCGTTCGCGGTGGAAGCAACGGCGGACTTTTAGTAGGTGCTACCATGACCCAAAGACCAGATCTTATGAAAGTAGCTTTGCCTGCTGTTGGGGTTTTGGATATGTTAAGGTACCATACGTTTACTGCTGGTGCAGGCTGGGCGTATGATTACGGCACGTCTGAGGAGAGTAAGGAAATGTTTGAATACTTAAAAGGATATTCCCCCGTTCATACTATTAAAGAGGGAGTAGATTATCCTGCCACATTGGTTACTACCGGAGACCATGATGATCGTGTAGTTCCGGCGCATAGTTTTAAATTTGCTGCGGAACTACAAGCCAAACAATCGGGAAAAACCCCTACCTTAATTCGTATAGAGACCAATGCCGGTCACGGAGCAGGTACACCGGTAAGTAAAACTATTGAGCAATATGCCGATATTTTTGCATTTACCCTGTATAATATGGGTTTTGAGGCACTTCCGTATAAATAAATTGCCTATTTCAAGAATTAAATACCGTTTGGACTTTTATTGACAAAAGAGTGCCTAGGTATACAGAACACGAATGTATGTTACAAGTAGATCATGTTTCCTTTAGTTATGACGATGGTACTTCCGTTTTGGAAAATATCAACCTAAAGGTGGCCAAAGGCGAACATGTTTCCATTATAGGAGAGAGCGGTTGTGGAAAAAGTACCCTCTTAAAAATCATTTACGGATTGCTTCATATTGAAGTGGGAGAGGTGTATTGGAACGAAACCCAAGTTTTAGGTCCACAGCATAATCTTGTGCCGGGCGAACCGTACATGAAGTATTTATCACAGGATTTTGATTTGATGCCTTTCACTACGGTAGAGGAAAACATTAGTCAGTTCTTATCTGTTTTTGAACCTGAGGAGCTTCAAGAGCGTACGTTTGAGCTTTTGGAAATGATTGAAATGACCAAGTTTGCCCAAACCAAGGTAAAACTATTAAGTCGTGGTCAACAGCAGCGTGTGGCACTGGCTAGAGTTTTGGCCCAAGAGCCTAAAGTACTGTTGTTGGACGAGCCGTTTAGTAATATTGATAATTTTAGGAAGAACAGCTTACGGCGTAACCTTTTTGGCTATTTAAGACGTCAAAAAATAACTGTACTTACCGCTACACATGACCATATGGATATGCTTCCGTTTGCGGATAGGGTGGTTGTGCTCAAAGATAGGTTCATTGTGGCTAAGGATAGTCCTAAAAACCTATATGAGCACCCTAAGGACCTGTATGTAGCCTCCTTGTTCGGCGAAGCCAATAAAATTCCCATAAACATTGTAAAATCCTATGCGGATACCAAAAGGCGCATTATTGTATATGCCCATGAATTTAAGGTTTCCGGTAAATCCGGTTTAGAATGTGTGGTAAAAGGAGCTTATTACATGGGAGGTCATTATATGATCGTGGGGATTTATGAAGGTGAGGATATCTATTTTAACCATGACAAGCCTTTAGAGGTGGGAAAAGTAATTTTTCTGAATATTTCTTTGGAAACCATAAACCAGCGTATGGCCGATTCTTAAACTATGAACAAGGCCCAACTGATTCAAGAATTAACTTTCAAAGCTGTAAGAAGCAGTGGTGCCGGAGGGCAGCATGTAAACAAGGTTTCTACTAAAATAGACCTTAGTTTTTCGGTTGAGGAATCTAACGGTCTTACCGCTATTGAGAAAGAACGTCTCTATAAGAAAATAGGCCATAGGCTAACCAAAGAAGGGGTGTTGCAAATGCAATGCGATGAAACCCGTAGTCAGCATAGAAACAAAGAATTGGCCATTACCCGTTTTTTAAGCCTCATTGAAGACGCTTTAAAAGTTAAGAAAAAACGGCGGAAAACAAAGCCGTCACGATCTTCCATTGAAAAACGGTTGAAGCATAAAAAGAAGAACGCCCAAAAGAAGACAAATAGAGGAAAGCCCCAAATGGATTAAAACTCATTGGGGCTTTTTCTGTGGAATTTAAAACCCACTACTCAACTAAACATCAACTATAATTAAAACTCTTGCTTACCAAATTCACTGTCAATGAATTTGGATTTATTCTTGTTCTTATTGAAATTGTAGGATAGGTTAAGCAGTACCATATCTACCTCATAAACATAGTTTGTGGTGGTAAAGAATTCACCTTCACGATAAGTGGTAATACGCTGTTCGTTCGTATCCAATAGTCCCAAATCTATATTTTGCCATTGTAGCGTAGCCGTCAATCGGTCATTTAAGAACGACTTTTTAAAGGTTAGGTTGGGCGAATAAAAACGGGAATCTTCGCCCTGTGCCGTAATCCGTTCGGAGAGGTAATTAAAGGTGAATTGCAACGAAGCGGTTTCCGTAAAGTTATAGGTGCTGTTTGCGTTTATGGAGTACACAAAAGAACTGCTGTCTATATTTCTACCATCATATTCGCCATCAATGGTATAATTGTAAAGGTTGGCTCCAATAAAGTTAGACCAGTTTTTGGTAGGTTTTAGCTGCGTGCCCAATTCAAGTCCAAGAGACTTTGCCTTTCCCACGTTTGAGTAGATGCGGTTTAGGATGGTGTCGTTATAGATGGTATTTACTCTGTTCACCAAATTTTTGGTGTCGCGGTAATAGGCCGTGGCGAAGACCGAATTTCCGCCCTCAAAGTTTTTGCTGATACCCACTTCCAATAGGTCTATAAATTCCGGTTTTAGGGTGGGGTCTCCCTGTTCCAAGGTTTCTGAGTGCTCACGTTCCGGAAAAGGGTTCATTTTAAAAGTGGCGGTGCGTTCTACCCTTTTGCTATAAGCGGCCTTCAATTTTAGATGGTTCTCAAATGTATATTGAACTGATGCCGATGGAAACGGTTTTACATAGTCATAGGTATAGGTAGTGTCAATAAGACCTTGTTTGTCACGAAGATCAAGTTCGCGATCCATAGCCTCAATACGCACACCTGCAGCATACTCCCATTTATCCTTGACACCTGTTAATTGCGCATAACCGGAATGGATGCTCCTTTGAAGGTCAACTTCGCTGGAAAATTCGGGAACTAGCTCAAAAACGTCACCGGTAGTATCATCCTTTCTTTCATATACGAAATCACCTGTATGGTCCAAGTTTCGGTATTGGTAACCGGTTTCTAGTTGGCCAATTGCAAATGGTTTCCAGGCATAGTCCAATGATAGACGAATACCGTTAAGCGGGTTGTCATTGGTGTTGTATTCCTGTTGGTATACAATGTTCCTATCGGGTTGGCCCAAGTTGTCACTTTCGGTAGGCCCCCCTAACAGGGTGTATTCGTATAAAAAGGAAGTAGATAATTTTGAAGTATTTTCAAAAATATGGGAATAGTCAAAGCTTCCCAACACAAAATCACTTTTTCGGGTTCTAAGGTTGTGGTTATAATACTGAAAAGTATAAAAACGTTCTCCACCAGCAGCAGGGGTAATCCCGTGGTTGTCAAAATATACGATATCGGCTAGACGATCCTTTTTTCTTTTCCCCCCGTAAAAACCTAGTGAATAGGTGTTTTTATCATCTGGCGCATAGTCTACAGTAAACCTTCCACTGTAATTAATTTCATCAAAACTGCGCTCTCCGCTAGAAGGAAATTGGGTAAGGGTGTCATTTATGATGGTAAAAATATCACCTTCACGTCTGCCGCCAAGATCGTTACGTTGGTAGCTGGCACCCATAGAGATATTCCAATCGCCTTTACGAATGTTATACGTGGCATCTGCGCCGTAACGTTGGTGTACCTTATCATTGCCATACGTTTCAATAGAGGGGAGACCACCTTTAATATTGATCTGGGCAAAAGTGCCGTCTGCAGCACCTTTTTTGGTGATGATGTTCATAATACCCGCTTTACCCTCAGGATCATATTTGGCCGAGGGGGCGGTAATTACTTCAACCCGCTCAATGGCATTGGCCGGAAGTTGGTTCAATAAATTGGAAGCATTTCCTTGCACGGGGTTTCCGTTGAGCAATACTACAAATCCGGTACTCCCACGAACACTTATTTCACCCTGTCCGTCCACACTTACCGAGGGTATATTCCTAACCACATCCATGGCACTTCCTCCAAGGCTGTTCTGGAACTTTTTGGTGTCAAAAACCTGTCGGTCTATTTTGTTGATAACGGTTGCCCGTTCGCCTTTAACGACCACTTCTTCAAGTTGGGTGCCACCAATACTTAAGGTTATGGTTCCTAGGTCAACACCTTTTCGGTTCTGTACGGTAATATCTTTTATGGTCTTGGTTTCAAAACCAATAAAAGAAGCTTCTAGGTAGTAAGTTCCGTTTTTAATATTGTCTATGGAGAAGAAACCGTTTAGGTCCGTAATGACCCCGGTAACCAATTCTCCGTTATCCTGGTTAAAGACGGCAGCGGTGGCGTATTCTAACGGATAATCATTATCCCCGTCCGTAATTTTACCGGTTATTTGCGCCGATACCGAAAGCGGAATTATAGTGATTAGAAATACAAATAGATGAAAAGACTTCATGTTCAATAGGTTTGGTATTAATTAGGTGTCGAAATTACGCTTAACCCCTATTGAATTATGGTCTGTTTGAAAAAGTTAAGGTACGATCGCTACTTTTTTAAACTGTAGTGGTGTTTGTCCATCATGTCGTTTAAAGTATTTTACAAAGTGGGAAACATCCGTAAAGTCAAACGCATAGGCAATTTCAGTAACTGAGAGATCGGTGTAAAGCAACAAGCGCTTGGTTTCTTTTAAAATATGGTCTGCAATTACGGCAGAAGCGGTCTTCTCATGCTTTCTTTTGCAGAGGGCATTTAGGTTTTGTGCCGTGGTGTTCAGCTTCTGGGCATAGTAGGCCACATCGTTTTTGAGTTTGGTTTGCAGCAACTCATCAAAACGTTCTTCCAGATTGTTGGTAGATACGGTTTCATCTAGTTCTACATACGTCAATATTTTAGAGAATAGAGCTTTGAGAACCCCTTCTACCAGAATATCTCTGCTGGCACAATTTTCCTTGATTTCTTTGGATGCGATTTCAAAAAGTGATTGAATACTGGCATCATAAGATGGGTTGATTACCCTTTTGTTACCCAGCTGTTTTAGTTGTAGATTAATATGCTTGTCCAATGTCTTTTCTAAAAACCCTTCCTTAATAATAATTACAAAGCCTTCAGGAACGGTATCTATTTCCCAGTGGTGTACTTCATCCTTTTTAATGATAAATATTACTGGCGGCTCTATGGCGTACCCGGTCTCGTCCATATAATGCATTCCACTACCTGCACTAAAATAAACCAACTCCATATACTTGTTGTGGCGGTGCGGTTTGGTGTAGCGCTTATTAACATCAAAGGGCTCGATCTTAATATCTGCCAAAGCAGAGATTTTGGTATAGGTTTTAATTTTGGTACGTATCAAATGGACTGATTTTTAACAAGACGTTTTTGCTCATAATCTGTGTAACCTACACAAAGATCAGTAGTACAGGTCTTGTTGTTCAAGCTAAGTATAAAGATAATAGATAGAACAGGTATTCACTGCCTTGGGATGATCGTAAATTCTAACACAAAGTGTTTAATTTGTAGCACTTTGGTGTAAATATTTAAAGTAATGTTAAAATATTTAGACTTAAAAGGTGTGTTTCTTAAAATTCAAATTTAAGTTGTACGGAAACGGACTCCTTTTCAGAATTCTTTTTTTCTTTTTCTGTGTTGAGGTTGGCTAGAGAAATACCCAGCAGTCGTACGGAATTTTGCAATTTCTCCTGATATAAAAGTTCCTTTGCCGTTTCTAGGATAAGGCTTTTGGCGGAGATAAAATAGCTCAGGGTCTTGCTTCGTGTGTTTAGTGTAAAATCGCTGTATTTGATTTTTAAGGTCACGGTCTTTCCCGCAATGTTGGCCTTCTTTAAGCGTTTTTCCAGTTCTTCTGCAATATGCTCCAAACGTTCAAGCATGAACACTTCACTACTTAGGTTTTCGTTAAAAGTGCGCTCCGCACCAACAGATTTTGGAATACGGTGGGGTTTAACCTCGCTTGTATGAATACCACGCACCACGTTGTAGTAGTAACTTCCGCTTTTTCCAAAATTGTCTTCTAAAAATTCTATTGGCTTTTGTTTTAGGTCTTTACCGGTAAAAATGCCCAGTTTATACATTTTTTCGGCCGTAACCTTTCCTACACCATAGAATTTTCGGATTTCCAGTTCTTCCAAAAACTCCAATACTTCTTCTGGGTTAACCGTTTTTTGTCCGTTGGGTTTATTAATATCACTGGCAACCTTGGCAATGAATTTATTGATGGAAATTCCTGCGGAAGCATTGAGGCCGGTAGTCTCAAAAATTCGTTGCCGGATTTCCTTGGCCATCATTGTTGCCGACGGATTTCCTTTTTTGTTCACGGTAACATCAAGATAGGCTTCATCCAAGGAAAGCGGTTCTACCAGGTCTGTATACTCATGAAAAATGCCACGTATTATTTTTGATATTTCCTTGTACCTGTCAAAACGGGCCTTTACAAATATAAGTTCAGGGCAATTACGCTGGGCCACTACACTGCTCATGGCACTACGAACCCCAAATTTTCTAGCTTCATAGCTAGCAGCTGCCACCACACCCCTTTTAGAGCTACCGCCAACGGCAATGGGCTTCCCGCGTAGGTCTGGATTGTCCAATTGCTCCACGGAGGCATAAAAGGCATCCATGTCTACATGAATAATTTTTCGCAATGGAAAATCGTTTGGCATACTGCAAAATTAAGTTATATTTAGTTGGATGGAAACACAAAGAAAAACAGCAATAGTACTAGGGGCAACCGGTCTTACCGGAGGCATTTTGCTTCAGCTTTTATTAGCAGATGACCGTTATGAAAAGGTAAAACTGTTTTCCCGTTCCACCGTGGGCGTTTCCCATGATAAATTGGAAGAGCACTTGGGCGATTTAATGCAACTGGAGCAGTTTATATCCCATTTTACCGGAGACGAGGTTTTCTGCTGCATCGGTACTACCAAATCCAAAACACCCAACAAAACGGTGTATAAGGGTATTGATTACGGAATTCCCGTAGCGGCTGCAAAGCTTTCCCATTCCAATGGAATCCCCACTTTTCTAGTAGTTTCCGCAATGGGGGCGAATGCAAAAAGCAGTGTTTTTTATAATCGGGTAAAGGGTGAAATGGAAGATGCCGTTTTGGCCGAGGAAATTATGAACACCTATATCTTTAGACCTTCCTTAATTGGTGGCAAACGAGAAGAAAAGCGAATGGGAGAATTTTTGTTCAAGCAGCTTATGAAAGTAGTGAACCTTGTTTTGGCGGGTCCGTTGGAGAAATACCGCTCCATTAAGCCGGAAGCCATTGCGGAAGCTATGTTGACTGTGGCAAATTCAGGATATGAGGAGCGTATAATAGAATCTGATAAGATTAAAAAAATAGCAACAGAAAGTGATTGAAATTGAGCGTAAATTTTTGGTTACGTCTACGGCGTACCAAAGTCAGGCTATATCTAAAAAACGAATTTTTCAAGGGTTTTTGAATACGGACCCCGAGCGTACCGTACGGGTGCGGATTATGGGAGATGAAGGTTTTATAACCGTAAAGGGAAAGGGCAACGATACAGGTGTTTCCCGCTTTGAATGGGAAAAAGAAATTGAGGTTGTTGAGGCCGAAGCCCTATTAAAACTGGCCGAACCCGGTAGCATAGATAAAATTAGGTATGAAGTAAAAATTGGGACACATATTTTTGAAGTAGATGAGTTTTACGGGGATAATGAAGGACTTACGGTAGCTGAGGTAGAACTATCCTCCGAAAATGAAAACTTTGAAACCCCGGAATGGTTGGGTGAAGAAGTCTCCGGTGTTACCAAATATTATAATTCCCAGTTGAGTAAACACCCTTTTAAAGATTGGGAAATAAAGGATTAGAGTAGGTGGTCGTTCTTTTCCAAGTAACTTAGGGTGGCTATTCCCCTTATGTTGTGGACTATAAAGGTTTTTAGAATTTCTTCGACCGAAAATTTTTCAAACAAATTCTCTTCCGTAAAAATCAGGAGGGGCAACCGCTCTAAGTAAAGAAGGCAAATTGTATTTACATTAATGTCTTTTTTAATATGACCCAGTTCTTGTGCTCGCAATAGAAGATCACGTACTGTAGTGTGAATATAGTCTGCCCTAAAGTGATTGAAATAGCTATCAACCTTAGGATAATATTTTCGTAGTCCATATAGAAAAGCCGGACTAAAATTTTTAAGAGAATCCAGTCCTATTTTGTACACTGCTATTACAGCTAAAATAGGATTGGATTTTTCTCTTTTGACACATTGATCCATTTTAGACCTGGTCTTGTTCAGAAATAAATCAAGACTTTCTTGGATTATAACTTCTTTGCTGGCGAAATTCTCGTATATCGTTTTTTTTGACATACCCATTTCATTCGCAAGCTCATCCAAAGTAAATCGTTTACTACCGAACTGGACAAATTTAGAAAGGGCAAATTCTAAAAACAGGTCTTTGTTGATCATGTGCCTTACAAGTGATTAATGCCATCCGCCACCAAGGGAACGGTACAGGTCTACTGTTGCCGATAACTGACCAAACTTGTTGTTTATTAAGCTTAGTTCTGCATTCAACCAGTTCTCCCTGGCGGTCAATAGGTCTAAATAGGTTAAGTAACCACTGTTCAATAATTCTTCTGAATTGGTCTCCGCGCGTTTTAAAGCAACCACCTGTTTAGTAACATATGCTTCTTTTTCTACGGCTGTGTTATAATCGTACAGCGCATCCGAAACTTCTTTTCCAGCAGTAAGCAAAGCCTTTTTAAAGGTTAATAATGCTTGCTCTTGTTGCGCTTGTGCCACCTCATAGGCCGTTCTTACTTTTCTTCCGTTAAAAATAGGTTGGGTTAGACCTCCAATAAGATTGGCAAAGATAGAACTGCTATCTATCCAATTGTCCAACTCCAAACTTTGAAAACCACCTTGTGCCGATAACGTAATGGACGGGTAGAAGTTGCTTCTTGCTACGTTGGTCAATTCAAAGTTATTTACCAAGCTATATTCGGCTTGCATAATATCCGGCCTATTTCTAAGCAATAATGCAGGAACACCTAAAGACATATCGCCAGTTATAGTTTGATCGGCAAGTGTACCTCGTTCGTATGTTTGGGGTTGCTCGCCCAATAAAATGCTTAATGTTGTTTCCGTTTTGAATAGTGAATTCTTAAGGTCTAACAATTGACTTTGAGCACTGTAAAGTTGTGCTGCGGTTTGGTCCACACCCACTTGATTGGTTTGCCCGGCTTCTTTAAGAGCCGTAATGGTTTCCAAACTTTTTACACGGTTTTCAATGGTCTCCTCTGTAACGGAAATTTGTTCGTCCAACGCTAACATTTGATAGTACGTTGTTGCTATCTGCGCCACTAAACTTGTTTTTACAGCTTGATGAGCGGCAACAGTCTGCAAGTAACTGGCATCACTAGCTCGCTTTGTGCTTCTAATTTTACCCCAAATATCGGCTTCCCAAGAAACCGTACCCGAAGTTTCATATTGATTAAAAGGTTGCGTAAAGAAACTTCCAAATTGTCCGTTCTCACTTGTTCTTGCCGTTCTAGTGGCACTTGCAGCACCGTTTAATGTAGGCAAATAACCCGCTTTTCCTTGTTTTACGTAAGCCTCAGCCGCTGCAATATTCTGCAGGGCTATACGAATGTCCAAATTATTGTCAAGTCCCTTTTGAATATAGGTCTTTAAATAAGGGTCCGTAAAAAGGTCTTTATAAGAAACCGATGCGAAGGATACACTGTCCTGAGGCAGGTTATCCGTTCTATATAGGTTTTCTGTTTGGACCTTTGGTTGCTCATAGTTTTTGGCTACAAAACAAGATTGTAGCAAGAGCGGGAGCAGGGCCACCAATAAGAATTTATTCATTACTAATTTCTTCATGATTTCTCTAGTTCTTTATTTCTTCAATAGTTTCTTGTGGCGCACCGGTAATACGCTCTTGGATGGTCTGGAAAATGACATATAGCGCCGGTATTACAAACACACCAAATATGGTACCTATCAACATACCTCCAACTGCACTCATACCAATGGATCGGTTACCTACGGCACCTATACCTGATGACAACGCCAATGGCATTAAACCAAGGATAAAGGCGAAGGATGTCATTAAAATGGGTCTTAAACGTGCTTTGGCACCATCTATGGCAGAATCAATAATAGACATACCGTGTTTTCTACGCTGCAATGCGAATTCTACGATAAGAATGGCATTTTTAGAGAGAAGACCGATTAACATGATCAGGGCAATTTGGAAATAGATATTGTTCTCCAAACCAGCTACGCTCACAAAACCTATTGCTCCTGCAATACCAATTGGTAAGGACAGTAATATGGATAATGGAAGGATATAGGATTCGTATTGAGCACTTAACAAGAAGTATACGAAAACCAAGCTCAAAATAAAGATTAGAACCGTTTGGCTACCTGCGCTATTCTCTTCCTTGGTAAGTCCAGAGTATTCGTAGGTGTAGTTATTTGGCAATACTTGTGCCGTAACCTCTTCAATAGCTTTAATAGCATCACCAGTAGAATACCCAGGATTCATGGCTCCGTTAATCTTAACCGAACTCAATAGGTTAAACCTACTCACTACCTCAGGACCGTAAATTTTCTTTAACGATACAAATTGAGATACGGCAACCGACTCCCCATTGGCGTTCGTAACGAAAATGTGGTTCAATGAATTTTCATCTGCCCTATCTTCCGGTTTGGCCTGGATCATAACACGGTACTGCTTACCAAATTTGTTAAAGTCCGTGGTATAAAGTCCACCATAGTAGCCTTGCATAGCGCTAAATACATCCGTTACGGCTAAACCGGCCATTTTAGTCTTCTCAACATCTACCTCCAACTCGTATTGAGGGAAATTAGCATTGAAGTTGGTAATGGCGTATTGAACTTCCGGTCTTGCATTTATAGCTGCCAAAAATTCATTAGTAACTTTGTTTACGGTTTGCCAATCGTCTGCATCTTTACTCTGTAAGTTCATCTCAAAACCGGTAGAGTTACCAAAACCACGTACACTAGGTGGCGTAAAGAAGAATATTTTTGCATCTTTGATGCCCGCCGTTTTTGCGAACAATTGCCCTACGACCGCTTGTACGGATTCATTATCACCTTCTCGTTCTCCCCAATCTTTTAGTCTAAGTACGGAGAAACCGTAAGAACCACCGTTAACACTGTTAAGGATACTAAATCCTGTAATGTTCATTCTGGCCTTGATCAAGTCCATTGAAGCATAAATAGAATCTAATTTTTTAACGGTTTTCTGTGTTTGTTCCAATGTTGTTCCCGGAGGCATAGTAACATCGGCAAAAACAATAGCTTTATCTTCATTTGGAATAAATCCTGTAGGTGTGGATTGGAATAGCATATACGCTATAACCCCAAACACTGCAATAGATGCCCAAGTGGCCCATTTTCTTTTGGCAATGAATTTTACGGAACCAACATATTTATCGGTAATCGCATTAAAACCGGTGTTAAAGGCCGAAAAGAAACGTTTTGAAATTCCTTTTTTATGTTCCTCGGACGGATTGTGCGGTTTTAGCAACAATGCGGCCAAGGCAGGGCTCAACGTTAAAGCGTTTACTGCCGAAATTAGGATGGCAATAGCCAATGTTATACCAAATTGCTGATAGAACACACCCGATGACCCACTAATAAACGATACCGGAATAAACACGGCGGACATAACCAAGGTGATAGAAATGATTGCACCTGAAATCTCGGACATTGCAGATTTGGTAGCCGTTTTGGCATTGGTTGCGCCTTCCTCCATTTTGGCATGGACGGCTTCGACCACCACAATGGCATCATCCACCACAATACCAATGGCCAGAATCATTGCAAATAAGGTTAACATGTTAATTGAGAACCCAAAGAGCGATAGAAAGAAAAACGTACCAATAATCGCAACCGGAACGGCAATAGCAGGTATTAACGTAGATCTAAAATCTTGTAGGAATATGAAAACCACTAAGAACACTAATAGGAATGCTTCTATTAAAGTCTGTACTACGTGTTCTATGGATGCACTTAAGAAATCTTTAGTGTTATAAGGAATTACGTAATCCAGACCTTTAGGGAAATCTTGGCTGCTTTCATCCAATATGGTTTGAATTTCATCAATGATAGCGTTCGCGTTAGAGCCCGATGTTTGAAAAATACCAACGGCAGTACCGGGCTTTCCCATACCTTCGTTTTTTGTTCCATAGTTAAAGGCACCCAATTCTACTTCGGCAACATCTTTAAGTCTTAAAAACTGTCCGTTTTCTTGTGCTTTTATAATGATATTCTCATACTCGGCTTCTTCTGAAAGACGTCCTTTATACTTTAAAACGTATTCGTAAACTCCATCGGCATTTTCACCAATTTTACCAGTTGCAGCCTCAAGGTTCTGCTCTCTAAGGGCATTCTGAATATCCGAAGGCATAAGCTTGTAGGCCGCCATCTTTTCTGGGTTCAACCAGATACGCATAGAGTAATCCTTAGAACCAAAAACAGTAACGTTACCAACACCTTCTATACGTTGTAATTTGGGTACAATGTTAATTCTGGCGTAGTTTTCTACAAAGGTTGCGTCATAATCATCATTATCCGAGAATAAAGAAAAGAACAACAATGCACTGGTTTGCGACTTTTGAGTAATAACACCCGTCTGTACTACGGCCTGTGGTAAAACACTATTGGCCCTAGCCACCCTGTTCTGAACGTTTACCGCGGCAATATCCGGATCCGTACCTAACTTAAAAAAGACGTTAATGGTAGCGGCACCGTCGTTACTGGCACTTGAGGTCATGTACAACATATCCTCCACACCGTTTATTTGCTCCTCTAACGGTATAACTACACTCTTAAGTACCGTCTCTGCATTTGCTCCGGTGTAGGTACTTGTTACTTGCACGGTAGGTGGCGCAATTTCCGGATACTCTTCAATAGGTAGGGTCGTTAAACCTAGTATACCTAGAATAACTATAATAATCGATATAACCGTAGACAGTACGGGACGATCTATAAATTTCTGAAACATTGTTCTCTATTTATGTGTTTTGTTGAATTGCGGTTTCTTATTTGACCGGACTAATGGCCATACCGTCTTTTATTTTAGTTACACCTTCTAGAACAATGGTAGTTCCTTTATCTATGCCGTTTTCCACAACAAAACCTTTTTGAGTGGTGGTTACGATATCTAAAGGCATTGTGGTTACAGTGTTATCTTCTTTTACTACATAGACCAGCTTTTTCCCCTGAAGGTCAATAGTAGCCGTTTGTGGAATTTCGAAAGCATCCTTATAAACGGTGGGAATTTTAATTTTCCCAGTACTACCACTACTTAGCAAGTTATTTTTATTGTCAAAATCTGCACGTGCGGTAACACTACCGGTAGTACCGTTTATAATACTATTGATCATGGCAATTTTACCGGGCTCAGGATATTCTTCTCCGTTTATCATGACAAGTGTAACTTCTGGTGCTTTTTCAACATCCATAAGGTTCTTATCATTTTTAGGCATAGACTCTTTTAACTTCAGCAACTCTTTTTCGTTCATTGAAAAATAAGCCCGTACTTGGCTAACATCTGAAACCGTAGTTAATGGTTTGCTCATGTTTGAACTTACAAGAGCTCCTATTTTAAAAGGAATTTCACCAATGTAACCGTCAACCGGGCTCGTAATACGCGAGTAGCCAATGTTGGAGGTAACGCTCTGGTAATTAGCTTGAGCTTGAGCAAGTTGTGCTTTTGCAGTTTCTAATTGAACCTCGCTAATGATACCTTTTTCTACCAAAGGTTTTAGCTTGTTTACTTCTACCTGTGCAACGTTTACTGATGCTTTGGCAGCATTTGCATCTTGGTTCAAGGTTTGTGTTTCCAATTTAAAAAGCAGTTGGCCCTTTTTTATTTTCTGACCTTCTTCTACATAAACCTCCTGAACAAAACCAGACACTTTTGGCCATATTTCTACATTTTGCTTTCCCTCTAGAGTAGTAGAAAATTCATTATAAACAGTAATGTCCTGTGGTTTTAGTTCACCAACCTTTAAACTTGGTGGAGGTGGAGCATCGGCACCAGCGGGAGAAGTTGGAGTTGTTCCAAAACACGAACTCAAAAGGAGTGCGGCGCTTAATAATCCTATAATTGATAACTTTTTCATTTTAGATGGAGTTTTACTTGTATTGAATTGTTGATTGAATGTTGTTAAGGTTTTGTTAATTCTGAATGTTCGGTAAAAAACGAACCATTTGTTCAAAAAATTAGTTGTTAGATTTTTTCAGGTCTATAATTGTCTTTCTGTAAATTTCTCTAGCTTCTTCTACACATTTGAGATAGATATCCTTTCTTGCTTTATTAGCTTCATGTTTCTCTGGATTATATGCCTCGTTATAAGCTGCAACTTTTTCAATCATTTCAGACTCGTTTTCGAGTTTTTTAAGGACTGTATTGAGTTTGTTTATAAAAAAGGCGTCTTTTTCAGCAACTTTAAAGTATCGTTTTCTGTCTCCTGACTTTGTAAAGTACTTTACAAAGTCCATTTGTAAAAGGAGGTTTAGCGATGTAGATATAGAACTTTTACTGGCACCACGTTTAGTAAGACAATCCTCAAAAGTGAGTCCGTCTTCCTCTGTAATAACGAGGTTAGCAAAAATTCTTGCAGCTAATGGAGGAAGGGAATATTCATTCTCAAAATGAATCCCTAGGTCCTCAATTAATAATTTTTTGCTTTCTTCTCTGTTCATAATCGAAATATTGAAGGGGCAAAGGTAGTATTAGTTCGGAAACAAACAAACCAAAAGAACTTAAATATTCCTAAAAGGCGTTAAAATTTTGTTAGCGAAAGAATTTATGGTGCTAATATGCCTTCCTTTTCAATGATGGGGATGGGGCCTAGGTCTTTCTCGGAGATAGTATTCTTGGGAAATAAGAAGCGTTTTTCAAAAAGTTTACCCTCGGCGAAGAAAGTAACAAAAAACTCATTGTCCAATGCTAGCACATCTTCAAGGAGCATTTCTACTTTTTTAAAAGATTTGGGTAGAATGGTACCAATGCCATGGCGCATAGTAGATGTTTTTCGCTCTGCATCAAATCCTTTGGAGACCACAATCGTTAATTCAATCTGGTCCGTTCTATTGTTTATAATGTACGCGTTCCAGTCTTTTGAAAGAAAATCGTCGTTCCACTCACGGATTATGGCCACGTGAACATCTTTGGCAATAGGTATTTCAATATCTTTCTTCACAACGCTGGGTTAAAGTGCGCTTTTAAATTGTTCTAAGAAACGCACATCATTTTCGCTTAATAAGCGAATATCGGAGATTTGGTGAAGCAACAGGGCAATTCTGTCTATTCCCATACCAAATGCGAAACCAGAGTACTCCTTGGAGTCAATACCACAGTTGTCCAGTACATTAGGGTCTACCATACCACAGCCCATAATCTCTAGCCATCCGGTACCTTTTGTCATTTTGTAATCGGTTTCGGTTTCAAGTCCCCAATACACATCTACTTCGGCACTAGGCTCGGTAAAAGGGAAATATGAAGGGCGAAGTCTAATTTTTGACTTACCGAAAAGTTCCGTTGTAAAGAACTGAAGGGTTTGCTTTAAATCTGCAAAAGAAACGTCCTTATCAATATAAAGACCTTCTACTTGATGGAAAAAGCAATGTGAACGGGCCGAAATAGCTTCGTTACGATATACTCTTCCCGGAGAAATGGTACGTATTGGTGGTTTATTATTTTCCATATATCTAACCTGTACGGACGAAGTGTGCGTACGCAATAGGATATCCGGATCCGTTTGAACGAAAAAAGTGTCCTGCATGTCTCTTGCAGGGTGATATTCCGGTAGGTTCAGTGCGGTAAAGTTGTGCCAATCATCTTCAATTTCCGGTCCTTCGGAAACATTAAAACCTATTCTGGAAAAAATATCTATAATTTGGTTCTTTACAATAGAAATAGGGTGTCTGGCGCCAAGTTCTAGAGGCTCCCCTGGGCGGGTTAAATCGCCATATATGCCTTTTTCTTCGGTTTTACTTTCAAGGGCATCCCGTAAGGTGTTCAGCTTTTCGTTTGCGGTCTGCTTAAGCTGATTTATGGTTTGGCCGAATTCCTTTTTTTGCTCATTGGGTACATTTTTGAATTGAGCGAAGAAATCGTTCAAAAGTCCCTTTTTACCTAAGTATTTTATACGGAAGCTTTCCAGTTCCTCTTTAGTGGTAGCGGTAAACTTTTCTACCTCAGTAATGTGCTTTTTTATGGTATCGATCATGATGTTCGGCTAAAGCCGCAAATTTAGGACATTTGCGGCATTACCGAATACATAATTCATCATAAATTGGTCTAAATTCTATGCTGAGGCCTCAATATTTTGCTCGGATGTCTTGTGTGTCAAGTACTGCAGGCATTCATTAAAGGTGTCAAAAATATGTTCTGCAGGAATTAAATCAGGAATGAGTTCTACACGTTCCATCATGTAACGTGGTTGTGGAAGTACATCTACGAACAGAACCTCTATATTGGAGTTGTGTAAATCTATAAGCACGTCTTCCAAGGTATAAAGACCGGATTGATCCATATATTGCATGCGGTCCATTCTAATGATTACCGTAGATGCCGATCTAGGAATTTGGTCCGCTAAAATCTGAAATTCACTAGTAGAACCAAAGAACAAAGGTCCTTTAAGGTGTTTGATAAAGACCGTTTCTTTTAAGTTTTTGGGGAAACTTTTCTCATCTGCCCATCCTTGTTCTTTTTCCAAAGACTTTACATCAGACCGCTCCGCAGTAAGGTCGCCCATCTTTTTCATGAACATTAAGGAGGCAATTACCAGACCAACACCAACTGCATAGACCAAGTTCCAAACAGAAGAAAGAACCAGTACAACCAGCATTATAATAACTTCCGAGCTGAATTTTATAGGCCCTAAACTCATGTCTTTAGGAAGACTGGGTATAGCTTTTAGTCCTTTGTAATCCATAACACCGATACCTACCGTTACTAAAATTCCGGCCAATACGGCAGCGGGAATCTGTGAAGCAACCGGTCCAAGAGCTAAGAGAACAACGAGCAGCAGAACTCCGGCAACCATACCGGACAATTTGGTTTTTCCACCGGCATTAATATTTACCACAGTACGGATGGTGGCACCTGCGCCGGGAATTCCACCAAAAATGGCGGCGATACTATTTCCTATTCCTTGGCCCACCAATTCTTTGTTGGGTTGATGTTTAGTTTTTGTCATATTATCCGCAACTACAGAGGTTAAGAGGGAGTCAATAGCTCCTAACAACGCCAATGTTAATGCAGTAAAAATGTATGGCGTTACGGAACTTAGCTCAAAACTGGTAAATATACCCAGATTTGGAACCGGAAATCCGCTTGGAATTTCCTCAATAGGCCTGTAATCCAAACCAAAACCGTAAGCCACGCCCGATACCACAACCAAGGCCACCAATGCACTTGGGATAGCCGTAGTTATTCTTTTAAAACCATAGATAATGGCAATGGTGGTTAGTGCCAGAATAAACTCTAGCCAGTTAATATTTTGAAGTGCTCTAGGCATTACCTTAATGGCTCCCAATACTCCGGATGCTTCGGATTTTGCCAAAGTACGTGCTTCTTTTAGCATATCTTCCTCGGTAATTCCTTCCGCTCGTTTAATGGTCTCCTCAAAGTTTTCCAGAACAAGAATGCCTTCTCCGGCTTCTTCCTTTAAAATATTGTCCAAGATAATTTCTTCGGCCATAGGTTTGTATTGCTCTACAAAAGCCTCGTCTTCTTTAGGGTAATAGCCAATTGCGGGAAGTATTTGGGTTACCAAAATAATAACTCCGATTGCGGTCATAAATCCGGAAACAACGGGATATGGAATATAGCGGATGTATTTACCAATACCCAATAACCCCAAGCCTATCTGCATAAGACCGGCCAATAGAAAAACAACCAAGATTGCAGGTAGCGCTTTTTCCAAACTTCCATCATTGATTGCTATTATACCTGCTATAACAACCATACTTACCGCGGTCATTGGTGCTGTTGGGCCGGAAATCTGGGTGTTGGTACCACCAAAAAGAGCCGCGAAAAAACTGATGAATATAGCTCCATAGAGACCGGCGCTTGGCCCAAGGCCTGAGCTAACACCAAAAGCTAATGCCAAGGGAAGAGCAACAATACCTGCTGTTATCCCTCCAAATAGATCTCCTTTAAAGTTTGAGAAAAGATTTTTCATAGAGTCAAGATTAATGGTAATATGTTAGTTTAAGGAGTAACAGAATGGTTTTGATCAATCTAAATGATAGATTTCCATTATGTTTATAAGATAGCCTTCAAAATCTATCTTAAGGTCTATTAGCTTTCCGGTGTGGACATCAAATATCCATCCGTGAACTTTCAATCCGTGGTCGCGATATGCTTTTTGCACCACCGCGGTTTTAATCAGGTTTACACATTGTTCCTTTACATTAAGTTCAACTAACCTGTCATATTTCTTTGTTTCGTCCTCAATTGCGTTAAGTTCTTCCTTATGAAGACGATATACGTCGCGTATATTACGCAACCATGGGTTTAAAACCCCTAAATCTGCAGATTGCATGGCGGCTTTTACCCCTCCACATGCATAATGCCCACAGACTATAATGTGTTTTACTTTTAAATAGTCTACGGCATATTTTACTACAGATAGAACATTTAAATCAATACTGATTACCATGTTCGCAATGTTACGATGTACGAAAACCTCTCCGGGTTTGGCACCCATAACTTCTTCTGCGGTAACCCTACTGTCCGAACAGCCTATATAAAGCAGTTCTGGATTTTGCCCTATGGCCAGTTCCTTAAAATAATCTGAATTAGTCTCTAGTTTCTCAGCAATCCACTTTTGGTTATTATCAAAAACAGTGTCTAAATCCATTATATTTTTTTGGTAAAGTAAGGAGAATTCTACAGAAATATAGTTAAAAGGCCAACATCGTTATTGGCCTTTTAACCTGTCTAAAATTCAATATACTAGTAGAAAGTTACTTCGCCGTTGGATATGTCGTACATGGCCCCAACTATCTTAATTTCTCCTTTGTCTTCCATCTCTGCAAGAACAGGACTTTCTTTACGTATATTTTCAATAGTTAAAAGCACATTTTTTTCTGAAACCTTATCAACAAATTCAAGGTTTTTAGAGTTTCTCTGGCTTTCATCTGCTGGTTCTTTAACCTCGTCTACAGCTGGTTCTATCTTATTGATCAGTTTGGTTAGGTTGCCCAATCTAGCATGATCGCAAGCACCTTTGATGGCACCACAACTAGTATGGCCCAATACAACAATTAATTTGGTGCCGGCTAGTTTACAAGCAAATTCCATACTTCCAAGAATGTCTTCATTGGAGAAGTTACCTGCTATACGAATACTAAAGATATCGCCAAGACCTTGATCAAAAACCAATTCTGCCGAAACCCTAGAATCTATACAGCTCAAAATGGTTGCAAACGGAAATTGTCCTTCGCTAGTATCATTTACTTGTTCCAAAAGGTTTCTATTGGCCTTTAAATTATTTTGGAAGCGTTGGTTACCTTCTTTAAGGAACTGTACTGCTTTTTGCGGGGTCATTGTTGCTTGTGTTTCCTTAGTATGTGCTTTCATATTTTATATTTTAATTATGCTATTCTTAAATTACTTTGATGTTTGATGTGCAGACGTTTCTCGCCGGCAATCATAAGGGTAATTCCTAGTTTCTTTACCTTATTGTACATGTTCAATGCTGAAGCTGTAGCTTTTGATTCCTTCTTTTTTCTCTCAACAAATAACAGGTTTATGTTACTATTGGATAAGTAAGTTGGAAGTTGTTTCAGCGTATTTTCATTATAGTCAAATACGTACTCTACGGTTTTTTGTCCTAAAAACTCCTGTGGTTTTGGTCTAATGTTGGAGCCTTCTACAATATTAAAAGACTTTAACGGTCTATCCGTAAAAGCAAACAGCGTTTCTAGAAAAGAAGAGCTAGATGATTCTGAGGAACAGTTTAATGTTCCAATACCAATTTTCATATCTGGTTCTAGACCATTTTCTTCGGAGACGATCATTACGGACCCTTTAAAAATAGTTAGAACAAAATTAGCTATTCTATCATCAACAGCTCTGAAAAGCCTTGCTTTTCTCCTGCCAAGGACAATAATGTCCGGATTGTTGTTTGCTAAATACCGGGCAATTTCAGTCTTAACGTTGCCAAAGGCACTGGAATAACTGATAGGAACTCCATAATCCTCAGAAATAGGTGATACTATACGTTTCATTCGCTTATCGGTTAAAATATATTCACGGTTTATGGTCCGCATTGCCGATAATTGATTATCCTTTCTAATAATATCAATAGGTTTCCTTACATGGAAAACCTCTAGCTCTCCATCAACCATTTTTGCCAGGCTAACGGAGCTCTTCAAAAGATTATGCAGACTATTTCCCAAAGAGGAAAATAGAACTATCCTGTTTTTGTCCTTTTCCATGACATTTAGCTTAGACTTAATTTTGATTTAGGTCTTGTTTTAAAAAACTCAGTAAAACTATCCGGGTTTTCTACTACACCTCGTTTTGAAACGAGTTGAATGTCTATGTTACGCTCTTTGGCCTTTATGGAAAAATCGTCCAAAATTTCAATGATATCCAAATCTAGATATCTTGTTTGGAGTAAGTTTAGTTCCAGATAGGTGTCTCTAGGTAAACTGTCCAATTCTTTTAGAATGGCACCTTTGTTAAAAAAGGTAACTTCTTCGGCAAGCGTCATTTTTATTTTGTGCTTTCCGTTGCTTACATCTTCAATGTGAAGAAAATGAGAGTTTTGGTAGCTCTTGATCAAAATAACTACAATACCAACGGCCAAACCTAGACTAATACCTATAAGTAAATCTGTAAAAACAATTCCTGCTACCGTAACCGTAAAGGGAACAAATTGTTTCCAACCCAGTTTGTACATTTTGGCAAATAACGCCGGCTTTGCCAGCTTGTAACCTACAATAAAAAGGATGGCTGCCAAAACGGACAAAGGAATCATGTTCAATAGTCTTGGTATAAGAATTACGGAAATCAATAAAAGGAAACCATGTATAATTGCAGATAGTTTTGATTTTCCACCAGATTGGATATTGGCAGAACTACGAACAATTACCTGGGTAATTGGAAGACCACCAATCAAACCGGAAAGAATGTTACCCGTACCTTGTGCAAGCAACTCTCTGTTTGTAGGCGTTACATTTTTCTGCGGGTCCAACTTATCCGTAGCTTCAACGCACAATAAGGTTTCTAGACTCGCTACCAATGCAATGGTAAATGCGGTAATCCAAACTTGAGGATTTGTAATGGCAGCAAAATTAGGAAAGCTGAATTGGCCCAAGAACGAGGCGGCATCTTCTGGAATTGGTACGCTTACCAAGTGGTCCGAAGAAATAGCCAAAACTTCACTATTTTGAGTTACGATAAAGAAAATTATCCCTATTGCAACGGCAACCAAAGGCCCTTGTACCAACTGAAATATTTTCCCTTTTTTTGAAAGTACTTTATCCCATAGAAGTAAAATTGAAAGACCAATTATAGCAACAAGTGTTGCACCTGGACTAATATTGTTAACGGTGTTGAAAATCTCGGAGAAGGTGTTCTCACCATCTACTTGAAAAAAGGCCCAATCTCCTTCTGGATCTGGGTCGTATCCAAAGAAATGAGGAATCTGTTTTAGTATAATGATGATACCAATACCGGTAAGCATGCCTTTTATTACAGAGGACGGAAAGTAATACCCAATAATACCTGCCTTTAAAACACCAAATACTACTTGGATGATTCCTCCAAGAACCACGGCAACTAAGAAATTTTCAAAACCGCCCAATGTTCCAATAGCGGTTAAAACTATGGCCGCCAATCCTGCTGCGGGGCCACTTACTCCAATATTGGAACCACTAAGGGCACCAACTACTACACCTCCAATTATACCAGCTATTAAGCCTGAAAACAACGGAGCTCCACTGGCAAGGGCAATACCCAAACATAGAGGTAAGGCTACAAAAAATACTACGATACTTGCAGGAAGATCGCTTTTTAAAGTTTTGAACATAAAATAAAATAGTTTAGTCCCCAATATGAATTAAGGACAAGTTTTAGATAATAGAATACAATGTCTGAAAAATATTATCCTATATGTTCAGGTGGAGGGAGTAGGATTTCAAGTGTGAAATCTATATAGCCCATCGTATAATAATGGCCCATAGTATCTTGTTCTGACAGCGCTATTAATGAGAAGTCAAAGTGACTGTCGTTTACGAATTTTTCCTCTAAGGGAGATTTTTTGACCGTTTCTTGTTGCTCCTCTTCATTAAGGTTTGTTATAATAATGGGGTTATCAACATCCATTAAAGTTATGACACTCGGAGCCATTATGGCAAATAGCCATAAAGAAAGTAACAGAAAACGAGCGAAAATTTTCATAAAAGTTTGTAACAAATGCAAATATAACACCAACCATTTAAATCCTCGTTAAGAAAATATTAAAAATCTTTGAGAATTTTTATGTCATCTGCAGAAATCCACCCTGTAGTGCCATCGGAAATGCGAATTTTTTTCCAATCGTTCAGTTCTTCTAAAACATTAACTTTTGTGCCTTCATGGAGTGCAAAAGTTTCAAGTCCTCTTTTATTGGGTTCCGCTTTAACGCTAGCTTCTTTGGCAAAGACTATAGCAGGTTGGTCTGCTTTAAATTTGTTATGCTGAAGAAAAGCAAAGATTACGGAAGTTACCATAATCAAAAGCGAGATTATACTAAAAATAAATGCAAGTCGCTTTTTGGATGAATAATTGTAATAATAGAAGGCAATATACAACAGCACAAAAAGAATCATGAACACAATGGAGACATAGGCCCATTGGTCATAGCTTAAGGTGCCAATAATACTGTCGTAAATTTTAGAAAGTCCTGTGGTAGGCATTTCATCAATGGCATCTAAAGTCATGTTTTGGGCATACCCCAAATTGTTCTTTATTTCGCTATCGTTCGGTTTCAGCAAAAGTGCCTTTTCATAATAATAGATACTTGGGGCAACTTGGTTAAGCTTGTAGTAGGCATTGCCCAAGTTGTAATATAACTCTGCGGAATGTTCACCGTTTTCCAAAATCTCCAAATAGCTGTCTACTGCCTTCTGGTATTCGCCTACATTATAAGCTTCCGTGGCCTTATCGAACAAAGCGTTGTTCTGGCCGGAAACCGTTAGGGTAAGAAAGGAAACAAATATGAAGAGTATGTTTTTCACTTCGTGATTTTCAAATTGAATTAGTTCTATTTTTTTAAAGTTGCTTGTCCAAATATGATATTACTTCACTGGCTTTGTCATAATCCTGTTGCATTTGTACTTCCGAAAAAGGACTGTAACGTGCCATTTCACAATTTTTAAGCAAAGAAATAAATCCTTCGTTGGTGGTACTATCAACCTGTTTGTCATTCAAGAGGGATGCTATTTTATCCTTGCTGAATTCCGAAGTTTCTATTTTTAGTTTTGCTTTTAAATAATTGTGCAACGCTTTTTCCAAGGCAATATAAAATCCTTCTTTGTTACCCAGTTCCTTTTTTGCTTTAGAAAGATACTTTCTTGCTAATCTATTTGCCTTTCTCACTTTATTGCCCACCACATCACTCGCAATTGCGTCCCGTTTTTTGCCAAGTAGTATGGCTAAGGGTATGAGTAATATTGGTAATAACAACCACAGATAGTAATTTCTTGTGCCAAAAAAGGTGCTAGAACCAATAGGGGTTAAATTAGGACTCAGTTTTAAGAAGTTAAATTGATTTCCTACGGTTACTACCTGTTTGTTACTGGTTCCGTTCGTAGGTGTGCTACCAATACTAGAGTTTGTAGGGCCTTCTTTTACATTGATTACAATCTCGTCCGATGTAATAGTTTTATAGGACTTTGCATTAGGGTCAAAATAAGTGAAGGATATACCGGGAATAGGGTATTTACCTTTAAATGAAGGTACAATCGTATAACTGTTGCTTACCTTACCCTGTGAACCCGATAGGGTAGTGCGTACGTTCTCATTAAATTCCGGCTCGTACACCTCAAGTGAGCCTGGTAGATTTGGCTCCGGCAATTGAAAGAGTTTTAGGTTTCCCTTACCGCTAACCTCAACTTTTGCCTGCAAGGATTCGGAAGCGTTTAAAACTGTTTTGCTTGTGCTCACCGAAAAATCAAAATTACCAACGGCTCCACTAAAGTTTACAGGTTTTCCTTTCTCCGGTAATGGCTTTACATTAATAGTGCGTTTACCGGCCGAAACCGTTTTGTTGGTCTGTGAATAAATCCGGCCTCCAAAGAAATCTCTTTTGTTGGAAGGTACATCTACCGTAACGTCTAGTGACAGGGGTTCTATTTCTAGTTTGCCCGATTTCTGAGGATAGAGCACCACACGTTTTAGTATAACGTATCTATACGGTTTTCCTTTATAGGTGCCGTTTTCGGCTACCGGTCTGGAAACGGGAATATCTTGACTCCAAAAGTTATTGTACTTGGGGTTGTCTAGCGGTTGGTAATTGGACACACTTATAGACGGACTCACATAGAGTTTGTAAACCACGCTCAAACCTTCGTTTAGGTAAGGGTCCGTTTTGGAAACCTCTGCGACTAAGTGAAGGCTTTCGTCTGCTACGTCATCTACCGTCATTTGATCGCTAGGCTTATCTACGGCAGCTGTAACTTCAACATCCTTTGGTAAGGATTTATAAGTTTTGCCATCAATAACGATGGTAGCCTGCTTAATGGTCATGGTGCCCCTGGTCGTTGGTGCCAAGGTGTAAGAATAGGTTTTGGAATAGCTACGAACACCATTGATCCAAGAGGAGCTTATAGATTGAGATGGCCCCATCAATACCCTGAAACCTTGAAAATCCGGCGGATTAAAGTTGTCACCATCTTTGTTCATGGTAAAATCTACCCGTAATCTTTCATTTATACCCAGCTTCTCTTTGCTAAGTTTCATCTCAAAGGTTATGGCCGCATCATCCTGCGCGCTTACCGAAAAAACAACAAGCATTATAGAGAATAATGCCAAAAGGATTTTATGTATACTGGTCTTTACCAATCTTTTTCGTTTTTAACCTTAACGCCTTTTACTTTCTGGGCGTCTATTTTTTCTTGTACTTTTTTCTCTTCGTTCTGCATGGCTTCCAGAAGATTCTGGATTTGCTGTTTGCTTAATTGGTTAGGACGAGGTTGTTGTTGCTGTTCTTGAGGTTTATCGCCTTGGTCAGGCTGTTTTTTCTCTTCTTCCTTTTCATCGCCTTCGCCCTCTTTGTTTTCGTCTTTTTCTTCCTCGTTCTTATCGCCTTCGTCTCCTTGGTCGCCTTCGTCCTTTTTATCTTGGTCTTGGTTCTCTTCTTTATTGTCGCCGTCCTTTTTGTCCTCGTTTTCGTCTTTTTGGTCTTCGTTCTTGTCCTGGTCGTCTTTGTTATCTTGGTTTTGGTCATTCTGCTCTTGTTCCTTTTCGAGCATCTTTTTTGCCAAAGCTAGATTGTAGCGCGTTTCTTCATCTTTAGGATCGTTGCGAAGGGCTTCTTTATACGCTTCTACCGCTTTTTGATATTCTTTTCTTTTCATGAACACATTGCCCATGTTGTGATAAGCACGGTGTTTATCTGCCTTATTGGTTGCCAGTTCGCCTGCTTGTTTATAGCGGCCAAAGGCTTCACTATACGTCTCTTTTTTGTAGTAGGCATTAGCCAAATTGTATGGAGCAGCTGAGTTTTCGTCACTTTTGGCAATTGCCTTTCTGTAATCTATTTCGGCATCTATAAAATTATCCTCGGAAAGCTCTTTGTTTGCCTCCCAGGTTAAATTTCTAGATTCATCAAGCGCCTTTTCGCGTTCTTTTTCTTCTTCCTGCGCAAAAGAAACGAAACCGATAAAAAACAATATGAAAACTATATTTCTCATTTATTCTATTTCTTTTTCGTTGAATAGATTCAGTTTTTTAAACCACTTAGTGCGCTTATCCAGAACAAATATATCCAATAACAAAAACAACAGCCCAATACCCAAAAACCATTGGAATTGGTCTTTAAATTCAGCAAACTGCTTGGCTTCAAACTCTTTCTTGTCCATTTGAAGAAGCTGGTCCTTTATGTATTCTACCGCTTCATCTGTATTGGCACCGTTAATATATTCACCATTGCCTTCTTCCGCAATGTCTATGAGAACGTCTTCGTTCAATTTTGTAATTACCACCTCGCCCTGCGAATCCTTTTTCAAACTTTCTACAACCCCGTTTCTCTTTATGGGAATGGGAGCGCCCTTGGTCTTGCCCACTCCAATCGTGAAAATACGAATACCCTCTTCCACCGCTTTTTCTACGGCATCTTTTGCATCGCCTTCCGAGTGGTCTTCACCATCCGATAGTATAAAAAGCACCCGGTTAGTTTGTTCTTCATCATTATAATACGTTGTGGCCAGATTAATGGCTTCGCTGATGGCGGTTCCTTGTGAGGTAAGCATATCCGTATTCATGCTCTGGAGGAACATTTTAGCAGCGCCGTAATCCGTTGTAATCGGCAATTGCGGAAACGCTTGCCCAGCATAGGCTATAATACCTATACGGTCACTTGCCAATTGATTGATGATTTCCGAAACCAAACGTTTTGCTTTTTCCAAACGGTTAGGCGCAATATCCTCGGCCAGCATACTTTTAGAGACATCTACCGCAAATACCACATCTACCCCTTCTCTTTTTACGGTTTCTAATTTCGTGCCAATTTTAGGATTCACCAATCCTAAAGTAAGAAAGGCCAGGCCTAACAAAAAGAACAAGAGTTTTAATCCGGATTTAAAATTGGACTTGTCCGGAGATAGGCGTTTTAACAGTTGGGTTTCGGCAAATTTCTTTTGCGTGCGCTTTTTCCAAAGTTGCAAAAGCACAAACAAGACGATGATGACCGGTATTATGGCCAATAAATAGAAATATATTTTTTCGTCTAATTGAATCATTCTGCTTTGTTCCTGGTTTGAAGCTAATACAAGTTTATGAAATACTGCGCTAAAAATTTCTTAAATAAAACTTCTGAAAAGCGTATTTCTTAGGAGCCATTCCAATAGAAGTAACGCGCCTGCCAAAAGCACCCACGGTCTAAATTTTTCTTCGTATTTGTAATATTTAAACTCCTCTATTTCTGTTTTTTCAAGTTTGTTTATTTCGTCGTAAATAGCCTCCAGTTTTTCGTTATCGGTGGCTCTAAAATACTTTCCTCCGGTTACTTTTGCAATATCTTTCAAGAGGTCTTCGTCAATTTCAACCTGTCGCATGCCATATCTAAAGGAACCGTCACTGTTATAAGCTACGGGGGAAAGGGCATTGCCGTTTGTGCCCAAACCAATGGTGTAGGTTTTAATGCCAAATTCAATAGCAAGGTCTGCAGCGGTCTGCGGCTCAATAAAACCGGAATTGTTTACCCCATCCGTTAATAAAATAATGATCTTACTGGATGCTTTGCTTTCTTTTAGACGATTTACCGAGGTAGCCAGACCCATACCTATAGCGGTACCATCATTTAGTTGGCCGTACGTGATTTCACGCAGTGCTCTTAGAACAATAGATTTGTCGCTTGTTATGGGTGTTTTGGTGTAACCTTCTCCTGCGTAGGCAACCAAACCAATACGGTCGTTGGGTCGTTCCTTAATAAATTCTGCCGCAACATCTTTTAGGGCGGCCAAGCGATTGGGCTTAAGATCCCTTGCCAACATACTGGACGAGACATCTATGGCCATAACAATATCTATACCCTTGGTAGTTTTTGTTCGCGTTGATATATCCTCGGTTTGTGGTCTCGCCATCGCTACGATTATAGCCGTTAAGGCCAATAACCGAAATAAAAACAACAAAGGCTTTAATTTTGGGAGAAAACCGGTATTCGCAAAGCCCTTTATCGTAGGTATTTTTAATGAGGCTACCTGTTCCTTACGCTTGTAAAAATACCATAGCACGGCCAGTGGAAGCAGTAATAGCAACCAAAAAAATTCCGGATTTGCGAATGATATATTATCCAACATCTATAATTCTGTTTTTACTTCTACCGAGCCTAAAATTCTATCTACTATTTCTTGAGCGTAGGTGTCGCCTTCTAGCCAGTTTATAATAATTTGCTGTTGAAAACCCTTGCCTCCAAAAAGCAAAATGCTATACTCTCCGTCTACCAATTCTTTGGATTCCGGAACAGGAAACTTGCCGCTACCAAAAACTTTTATGCCCTTTACACCTGTAACCGTGGTAAATTCTTCTTGCTTGGTTATGATATTTTTTGCCCCTTGTTTTTCTAAGTTCTGAATAAAAGCTTCAATAGATTTGTTGAATTCAGGTTCCACTTCCTGTGTTAGTGTCGTAGATGTGGTACCCACTGTAAAAAACCCTTCATCATTTCTATACATGAACATTTGAAGGTCTTTTATGTTGGCCTTCATATCTGGTGTAAGCTTGGTCTCCTGTCTTTTAAGAACTTGGGGTGTTTCTAGGCTAATGGGAGGATAACCGTAGGAACTGGATACCCAATCCCCTTCCAGTAATTCTTTTGTAGGATGGCCCAAAACGGTGTCTTTTACATATGTGAATCCATAATAGGCAGTAGCTGCTATCCCTGCAATTAAAAGTGCCCCAACAATAGCTAAACTGGCGTAGACAATCTTTTTCTTTTGCTTTTTCTTTTCGAGTTCTTCTTTGTATTCTTCCTGCTCCATTAATTCTTCAACCGTAGGTTCGGGAAGGGCCTCGTGTGTTTTATGAACTATTTGCTCAATGGATTGGCGGTGTTGTTCCGCTACTGAGGTATCCGGTTTTGATTTTGCGAACTTTACTAAATCAGCAGTCTGAAGAATGCGCTTGAACTGTTGAAGTGTATCGTTGTCTATTTTTAGCTCTCCAGCGTCCCTCAACAGTTCCAGTTTGGTAATAAGTTCGTCCGTGGTACTCTCTAAGGCAGAAACATGTACATCTTCTTCTAGATAGGAGCGGACAATATCCGTTAGTTCGGAGTAATAGGCTTTATACTCATCTTGAATAAGGTACTTAGACTTTTCTAAGTTTTTAAGCTCTAATATGGCCCGGTCATAAGGGGGTAGAAGTGCTACTTTTTCTTCCTCCGTTAACGGTTTTTTTCTAAAGAAAAACCAATAGACCAAAGCTCCCATAACCAATAGAACAAGAAGTATGCTTAAAAAGATTTTCCACAGGTGCGAGTTGCTTTTTTCAACCTCCATTAGCGGTTTAATGTCGTACATTTTTTGCGCTAAGGTGTCTACGGCTACGTTGGCTACGTTTATCACTTGGGTAGAATCGGTCAAGAAACCTTCTCCGTTAATTTCTATGCGCTGCGCAGGTACTTTGTACGAGCCGGAATCAAACTGAGTAAGAGCGTAGATTTTCTGCAGGGTCATACGGTCGTTCTTACGTGTGGTATCCGTAGCAAACGCCTCTACCGTTTCTAAAGGGGAAAAGGTTTGCCCTTCCGGAAAGATGACCTGTGCAGTGGTATCCGCTTCAACTGTAACCGTAAATTTTATCTGCTCACCAATTTTAATAGAGGTAGTATCAACAGTGGTGTGGACCTTGGGTTTAGTTTGTGAAAAAGCAGAAAAACCTATGCATAGAACGCATAGTAAAAAGCATCGTTTTAAAAGCGATGTAGTATTGTTTTTAGAGTTTATAAAGTATTTTTTTAGCATTAACCTCTTCGCTTAAAATAACCCAATAATTTTTTCACATAACTTTCATCTACCCTACAGCTTAGGACACCACAGCCAGATTTGGTAAACGTTTCCTGAAAATAATCTACCCGTTGCTGGTAGTAAGCCCCATAAGCCCTTCGTACACTTTTAGACTGTGTGTTCACGAGGCTTATTTTTCCCGTTTCCGCATCTTGCATCTGCACCATACCTAAATTGGGGATGCTTTCTTCGTGCTCGTCGTAGACCCGTATACCTGTAAGATCATGCTTATTGCCCGATATTTTCAGGGTCTTCTCATAATCCTCCGCTATAAAATCCGATAGTACAAAAACTATGGCCTTTTTCTTCATTACGCTACTGAGAAACTTAAGGGCTTCGGCAACATTGGTCTTATTGCTTTTGGGCTTGAACTCTAATAGCTCCCGTATAATACGAAGTACGTGACTCTTTCCTTTTTTAGGGGGAATGTAAAGTTCTATCTGATCGGAAAAAAGAATAAGACCGGCCTTGTCATTGTTCTGCATTGCAGAAAACGCCAAGGTAGCCGATATTTCTGTAATGACGTCTTTCTTGAATTGGTTGCTTGTTCCAAAAAGTTCGGACCCACTTACATCTACCATGAGCATCATAGTGAGCTCACGTTCTTCCTCAAAAACTTTAATGTAAGGTTCATTGTAGCGAGCGGTAACGTTCCAGTCAATATTACGGACATCATCGCCAAATTGGTACTGGCGTACCTCACTAAAGGTCATACCGCGCCCTTTAAACGTAGAGTGGTATTCCCCGCCAAATATATGATCGGACAGACGGCGCGTCTTAATCTCGATCTTCCGTACTTTTTTTAGTAACTCTTTAGTATCCATTTCTCAGCAAACAGTTTTCAGCAAGCAGTTTTCAGTGGTAGCGACAAGACGTCAATTACTACCGACAACATCTGCCAACCGCCCACCTTTTAAGGTACTTCGATCTCGTTAACAATCTTGTTGATGATTTCCTCGGAAGTAATATTCTCTGCCTCCGCCTCATAAGTAATACCTATTCTGTGGCGCAATACATCGTGAACAACAGCTCTAACGTCTTCAGGAACTACATAGCCCCTTCTTTTAATGAACGCGTAACATTTTGCCGCGGTGCCCAAATTTATACTACCCCTTGGTGAAGCACCAAAACTAATTAATGGTTTTAAATCTTCAAGGTTATATTTTTCAGGGTACCTGGTGGCAAAAACTATATCAAGGATATATTTCTCTATTTTTTCGTCCATATACACCTCACGAACGGCATTTTGGGCACTTAGAATTTGTTCTATGCTTACTACGGGGTTTACTTTGTCATAAGCCCCCAGTAGATTTTGGCGCATAATCATCTGCTCCTCGTTCAGTTTGGGGTAGTCAATAACGGTCTTTAGCATAAAACGGTCAACCTGCGCTTCCGGTAAAGGGTAAGTTCCTTCTTGTTCTACCGGGTTTTGTGTTGCCATAACCAAAAACGGTTTGTCTAGAGTAAAAGTCTCATCACCAATGGTAACTTGTTTTTCCTGCATGGCCTCCAAAAGCGCGGATTGCACTTTGGCGGGAGCACGGTTAATTTCATCCGCGAGGACAAAATTTGCGAAAATCGGACCTTTCTTAATAGAAAAATCGTTCTCTTTCATGTTATAGATAAGCGTACCCGTTACATCAGCAGGTAAAAGGTCCGGTGTAAACTGAATTCTGCTAAAACTACCTTTAACGGCTTTGGAGAGCGTATTAATAGCCAAGGTTTTTGCTAGACCGGGAACACCTTCCAACAAGATGTGGCCTTTGCCTAGTAAACCAATAAGCAATCTTTCGACCATGTGTTTTTGGCCAACGATCACTTTGTTCATTTCTAATATTAATAGGTCGATAAATGCACTCTCCTGTGCAATTTTTTCGTTTACCGCATTAATATCTACCGTAGTATTTTCTTCCATATTTCGTTACAAATTTTGGTTCGGGCCGGTTGTTATTAAACAGGCATGCAAATTGAAAATTAATTAGCTGCTAGGCTGTTAACGATTGGTTAAAAAAAATAGAGAACCCCTATTTTTATGAAGTTTTTAAGGGATTTCTTTTTAATTTAACCGCTCTATGCAAAAGAACAATTTTTATTCCAAAGTTATAGCAGGAACTATGACTTGGGGCAGTTGGGGCAAAGGTTTTTCTAAATCCAGTATGATCGATATAATGACACACTGCGTTGAAAATGGGATAACAACCTTTGACCATGCCGATATATATGGGGGTTACACTACCGAAGAGGATTTTGGAAATGCATTCAAAGAGGCTGGTATTGACCGAGAAAAGGTGCAATTTATTTCTAAATGTGGTATTCAATTGGATGCCGAGGCCCGAAAAAACCATGTAAAACATTACAATTACGATACGGAATACATCATTTTGTCCGCAGAACAATCACTTAAAAAACTAAATACCGAATATCTAGACATGCTTTTGGTGCACAGGCCTAGCCCGTTAATGCACCCTGAAGCCATAGGCAAAGCTATTTCCAAACTTAAGGAACAAGGTAAGGTAAAAAGTTTTGGGGTTTCTAATTTCTTTACTTCCCAAATTGCACTCATAGAATCTGTTATTCCTGTAGAAGGTAATCAAGTAGAGTTTTCCTTAACAGAGAACAAAGTAATGTATGACGGTACCTTAGATGATGCTTTGGCCAATAAGAGAATGGCTATGTCCTACAGTCCTTTGGGTTCTTATTTCAGAAAAGATGATGAGGTTTCTAAACGGATAAAAAAGGCCATGATTCCTATGTCGGAGAAGTATGAAGCTACAGAAGACCAATTGCTTTTGGCCTGGGTAATGAGGCACCCTTCTAACGTATTCCCGGTTGTGGGTACAGCTACCAAATCTAGACTATCAGCAGCTTTAGAAGCAACAAAGATTGAAATGGATAAAACCGATTGGTTTATTCTTTTGGAAGCCGCCAATGGTTATGAAGTTCCTTAAAAATAGATATTATGAAAAAGACCGTATTAATAACAGGAGCCACTAGTGGTATTGGCCGTGCAACGGCAATTCTTCTTGCCGTTCAAGGGTTTAAGTTGGTGCTTTGCGGAAGAAGACAGGAACGTTTGGATGCTCTTGAATTTGAGTTGAGTAAAAATTGTGAAGTGGCAACACTTAATTTTGATGTACGCGATAAAGACACCGTACTTGAACGTATAGCTTCGTTGCCGGAAAAATTTTCCAATATTGATGTGTTAATTAATAATGCTGGCAATGCGCATGGTCTAGATCCTATTGATGAAGGAAATATTGAGGACTGGGATGCTATGCTTGATATTAATGTTAAGGGGTTGTTGTACGTCTCCAAAGCTGTCATTCCCCAAATGGTAAATAAGAGGTCTGGCCACATTATAAATATCGGGTCAACTGCGGGTAAGGAAGTATATCCTAAAGGCAATGTGTATTGTGCAAGTAAACATGCTGTAGATGCGCTCACCAAGGGAATGAGAATGGATCTTAATCCATACGGGATCAAGGTTGGGGCTGTTAATCCGGGAGCCGTAGAAACGGAATTCAGTAATGTGCGCTTTAAAGGAGATGATGCTAAGGCAGATTCAGTCTACGATGGGTTTGATCCATTAAAAGCAGCGGATATTGCCGAAATTATTCACTTTGTAGTTACTAGACCTTATCACGTAAATATTGCAGATTTAATTGTAATGCCCACTGCGCAAGCATCGGCTACTATATTGAACAGGTCGTTATGATCAATAAACGCCTCCTTGTAAAAAATCTGCTAGCTCATAATGACGAGAACAGTTTTTATGACAAGAAGCGTTTTATCTCTATTGGGGAGAAAGAGGGTAAGGCAAAATTCTTAAAACATGTTTGTGCCTTGGCGAACAGCAACCCTAAAAACAATTCGTTTATAGTTATTGGAGTAGAGGACGAGGATAATAAAATTGTTGGGGTAGATTTTTTTGATGATAGTAAGATTCAGAACCTGGTAAATGCTTATCTGGATAACCCACCGTTAATTTCCTATGAGAATATTCCTTTTCCAAATTTGCGAGAAGGTAAAGTTGTAGGTCTGGTTACCATACTTTCTAACGGAAAGGTGTGTGCCTTGCGCAAGAATATTTGGAAATATTACGGCGGAATGGTTTTCTTTCGTGAAGGGAGTATTAGTATGCCAAAAGCATACGGTGTAGTGCTCCAAGATATAAATTCTAGCACGGTTGCAACGATAGAGCAGCATGCAAGGAACAATATAGAATTGACACTAGATGGGGTAATAGATTTTATTAATAACCGCCATAAAAACCTGAATAGTGACTATAAAGTTTTTAAAGAGCAATTTGTAGTCTGCTGGGCGGGAAATAAGAAAACGGTCAAAAATAACGTCTATTTTTCTCGGGTAGATATTGAATTGATCAACGAGCAGGTAAAACTTTTTTATTCGGCATTAGATGAAATTAGTATTGCCTATAACGATGACTCGTTTACTATGATAGAGTATGTTCAGCTTGGGCTGGGTGCCAAACAGAGGTATTTTCAATTGGAAAAAGTAGTGATCCATTTTTTTGATAATGGGACTTATAAGATTGAAAGCGACCTAATTTTTGAACCTCCAAAGTACAATAAGAAAAACCTATTCCACATCTGGAACGCCAATAACGCCCTTCTGGGTAAAATTCAGAAAAATATAGAGCTAAAACCTTCTGAAAAAATAGATTTAAAACATCTGCCAGATAGCTATCTCATCTGTTATTTAAACGGTTTTGAAGAGGCCAAAGAGCAAATGGAGGTGGCCCGTAGACTATTGAAAAAGAATTACCCTAAGGTCTATCTTGGTGTAAAAGAGGCTCTTAGAATCTTAAGAAAGGTTAGGTATAATTAAAAAAATGGTCAATTCTTGAAAACGGTGTCATAATCAGGTAAAGAAGGAATAGCACCATAACCTGTTGTAGTAATTGCACCGGCCCTGTTAGCAATTGATACCATCTCTACCAGTTGATCATAATCCGATAGGATAAGGTGAGGGTCCCCTATATTGGCAATTTGGTATAAGAGACAACCAATAAAAGCATCGCCGGCCCCAGTAGTGTCAACAGGCGATACACTTATGCTTTCTACCGTAGTTTTGTTGTCTACTGAACTTACTAAAGTGCCGTTCCCGCCCAAGGTAACACATATGGTAGGGCATCCTATTTCATGTATAGCGTTGCAGGCACGTTCCAAGTCCGACTCCCCTGAAATTAATTGAGCCTCTTCCTCACTAAATTTACACAGATGGGATTTTTCAATGAACCTCATGCATTTTTTGATAAAGGCTTCTTCTTCCCCTTTCCAAAGGTCTTCCCTAAAATTAGGGTCAAAACTGATAAATGCATTTTGCGTTATGGAATCAAATAAATAGCGGTCATAGGATTCCTCAAGACCACCGCCTAAGAACCCCGTTGCCGCACCAAAGTGAGCAATATTACCTTTTAGCTGCTTTTTTAAAGAGGAGTCATACTTTAGCTTTTTGTCCGCGCCCCGGCTAAAAACAAAGTCGCGTTCACCATCTTCGGCTAATGAAACAAAAGCCATAGTCGTAAAAGTTTTGGAGCGTTGTACTAGCGAAATGTCAACCCTGTTTTCTTTGAGCACATTCAAGAGGAATGTTCCAAAAGGATCATTGCCCACTGCACCTATAAATTGACCTTTACCTCCTAGTTTAGAAATGGCGCAGGCTACGTTCGCAGGTGCACCTCCAGCTTTTTTGGTGAATTCTTTAGCTTTGGAAAGGTCATTTCCTTGCTTTATGGCTACAAAATCTATAAGTAACTCTCCTATGCAGTATATGGTTTTCATTGGTTCCGATGGATTGATTAAACTGGCGCTGACAAATGCAATTACTACACTTTACAATATACTGGTCCAGTCTTAAATTAACTCTCTAAGTAAAAAGTTAGTAAATTTCATGAGGTGCTTCCTCTTGTTTAAGAAAGGTAACAAAATCAAAATTAAATATTTTGTTTCTATGTTATAAATTATTTAGAAGACCATTATATAAATGTTTGTGCTAAACAAAAAAGCCACTTAAATTTAATAAGTGGCTTTGTAGTTGTTATTGGTGTAATAGATTAGTAACCGGGATTTTGGGAAATATTTGGGTTTTGGTCTATTACATTCTGTGGAATAGGGCTCATGTATTGACGAGGTTCAAATTTAGGTGTAAACTTTACTTCTGGCTCAACACTGTATGTCCAAACTCCTGAATTATCTGAAGGAACTGTGTTTCTAATAACCATGTTATGTCTGGCAACACCCATTGTTTCTTCTTGTTGCATTAGGCGTTTGTTATCATAATAGCGCTTGTTTTCAAAACAAAGTTCAACTCTGCGTTCGGTATGTATGGCATCCCTCATTTCGTCTTGGCTTAGCCCAGCGGGAAGATCAGGAAGGTCAGAACGGTTCCTGATTTTATTAATAGCGTCGTACACAGTTTGGTCCGGACCAACGGCTTCGTTTTGAGCCTCGGCATAATTCAGTAGAACTTCTGCGTATCTATAAAAAAGATCGTTCTGACCGCTGGCGTCGTTACCGGGTGCCGCGTCAGGATTCAAACGTTTTTTTTGGTAGTATCCAGAATCACCCACATCGGTTGAACCTGCAAGGTCTATCTGGTTGGTTTTATCGGGGTTGGTGTAAGTTTCATCAATTCGGGTATAAATGATATCTTCTTCTGGCATCCAATCCAATTTGTAAGGAGCTCCATCATAAACAATGAAATCGTAGAATCTTTTTTCCCTATTTTCATATGGGTTTTGAGGATCATACCCAGAAGTGGGGTCGGTTATCGGTTTTCCGTTTGCCATGGCAAATTGGTCTACAATCTCCTGGGTAGGGTTGTAGTTTCCCCAAGTCATATATTGGCCCAATACATAGGTGGGCCCCCCACGCCTTTCATAATTGGACCCCATGCCGTTAATGTTAGCAACAATTTGTCTGTCCCAAATTACTTCTGAATTGTATTCATTAGATGCTCTCCATAAATTGGGAAGGTCATCGAACAAATCGTAAATACCACCGTATTCATCTATGAATTTTTTATTGGTGGCAGCGGCGGTCGCCCATCTATTGGGGTCTGCGGTTGCAAAGTGAACAAAATTCCCTGTATCCGGTAAATAGCTAGAGCCACTATTGAATAAGGGGCTGGCGCCAAATAGCTCAATCCACCCTTTTAGAGCCAATGCGGCACCTAAAGTTGCTCTACCGGCATTTGGATCTCCGTTGTTATATTTTATTTCCAAATGGCCATTATCAACTATACTACCCAACTCATTGACTATAAAGTTGAAGGTTTCTTCAAAAGTGGCTCTAGGGATGAGTAGTTCTTCTTCCGTCATTGTATTTCTGTCCAATGGTTCGGTTAGAATTGGGAGACCACCTACATGCATGAAATATTCGCTATAAAAAAAGGCTCGTAAGAATCTCAATTCATCCATACGTTGATTGTAATATTCTGGTGTAAAGTTTTCTTTGTTGGCTTCCAGTTCTTTTAACCCTGTATTGCTTTTTCTGATTTTTACGAAAAAGCTTTCCCAAGAGTAACCATTTGTTGGACCATAGGTTCCGCCCCAAGGGCTGGTGTTACTGGAGCCTGGAGCTTGGCAAATGCCTTGACGCCAGTTAGATGCCGTGTAATAGTGACTAATGTTGTAATCATCTGTGTAATAATCAAGTTGTTCGGCAAGGGTGCATATACGCGGAATTTCACTATAGACATCGTTTACGAAAATATCGGCGTTGCCTTCGCTTTGCCATTGCGTCTGATCTGTAAGTTTGGATTTATTTTCGTTTTCTAGAAACTCTTCGGAATCGCAAGAAAAAGATATTGATATGAGCAGGAGGCAGGCTGCTTTGAAATATGTTATATTCTGTAAGTATTTCATGATTTGTATAGTTTTTTGATTAAAAGGAAACATTCATTCCAAACGATAATGATTTCATTATCGGATAGGAGTTTTCACGATCATCATATCCCAGTTCAGGGTCAATAAAGTCTAGTTTGCTTATGGTAAATAGGTTTTGTCCAGTTAAGGTAAAACCGATTCTAGATACATTCAGTTTTTCGCTTATGCTCTGAGGCAGTGCATAACCAAGAGAAGCCGTCTTTAAACGAAGATAGCTCGTATCTACCATCCAAAAATCTGAACTTTGTGTGTTATTAGAATAAGGAGATGGCGTAGCTCTTGGATATCTGGCACCTTGGTTATCTGGAGTCCATCTATTGTTAAAGTATTCGTAGGAAGTATTACTTCCATTATTTGCAAATGGGGAAGTCAAGAATGTCTGAATGTTTATGTCAGAACCTGCAGTTCCTTGAAAGAACAAAGACAGGTCAAAACCTTTATAACTCACAGATGAATTAAGACCGTACGTTGTAGAAGGGTAAACAGGTTTTCCAATAACGGTTTGGTCATTAGAATCTATTTTTCCATCAGGAACACCGTCTGGGCCACTCAAATCGGCATACCTTACATCTCCTGGGTGTAAGTCTCCAAATTGCTCAACATTATATCCGTCTGTTGCGTTTATAATACCATCGTTATTAATGTCGTCTGCAGTAGAAAATAAACCTAAAGATTTATAGCCATAGGGAGTACCAAATGGTCTTCCAACTTTAGTTCTGTTAGGATTGTCACGTTCTGCATCACTCTGGAAAACCTCGATCATATTATTCTCTGAATAACTCATATTGGCGCTAACAGATAATTGTAATCCGCTATCCCATTGTTTTTGAGTGCCAATGCTAAATTCAAAACCATCGTTGTTCATTTCGCCTTTATTCTCTTGAGATAAGGAGAGACCGTATTCTACCGGCAAAGTTACTTGTGGAGTTAAAAGCATTCCGGTTCGGTCTTCATGAAAATAATCAAATTCTATATTTAATAATCCATTATACATGGTAAGGTCAAAACCTACGTCTAACTTGGTAGATATTTCCCATGTTATATTAGGATTGGGTTCATTTTGAATTCTGGAGCCTTGAACTAGAACACCATTACCATATGCGTATGCATTTCCTCGTAAGTCATAACCCGCCAGGTATTGAAATGCAGCAAGATTCCCATTGATGTAAGGTAAATTTCCAGATTTACCCCATGAACCTCTTAGCTTTAGATTGTTTACGTTCGTAACGTTTTGCATAAATTTTTCCTCGGAAATACGCCATGCGCCAGAGAATGCAGGGAAATAACCCCATCTGTTTCCTGGGGCAAAAGAGTAGTGTCCATCATATCTACCAGAAGCTTCAAGAATGTATTTGTTTTTATAAGTGTACCCTACTCTATATACGTAACCAAGTTCGGAAGCTGTACTGGATGAACCGGCATTGTCATAATCTAGTTTGTCTGAACTCCCTAGACTCAATTCATCTATTTCAATAGCGAAATTGTTTCTTCTAGTATTGAACCAGTCATTTTTAGTTTCTCTTGCTTCCGCCACAAATAATGCAGAGATGGCATGGTCCCCTATGGTTCGGTTGTAATTAATGTAACCTTGATACGTGAATTTTTTTGATCTATCGTTTTTTAATTGAAGCCATGTATACGGTGCTCCTCCTCCTTCTTGTAGCGATATAGCTTCGGTGTAGGTGTAAGGCTGTTGGGATAAATCTATGTTGTGATATACATAGGGTACATGCCACAGTTTGTCGTTCCCCTGTTCGTTATCAAAACTGAATACCCCCTTTACACTTAAGCCTTCTATAAAAGGAAGTTGTTGTTCTAGGTATACGGAACTAAGCAGAGTATTATCTTCTTCTCTATTGTAACCATCTGATCTTAACACTCCAACTGGAGTGTTCGCAGAAGATTCCCCCCACTTATCACCTTCAGGATAAAGTAGGGTTTGAGTAGGGACAAATTTGTAAAAACTCCGCATGAGGTGAGTTGGTGTTTCATCGGCATCAATTCCGTCTGTGTTTTCAATTGTACCGAGTAGCGACATACCTACTTTGGTATTGGCACTTAAATTTGCATCTATATTAAGATTGTATGAGTACCTCTTGTATCCTAATGGTTCAAAAATACCGCTTTGGTCATAATAGCCTAAGCCGGCATGATATTGAATGTTTTCTGTTCCTCCACTTATTTCGGCATTTGTAATTTGAATACCTGAATTTTTCTTGAATATTTCTGGAAAATTTGCATCGGGATACCGGTAAGGATCTTGTTTATGTAAGGAAGGGTAATTAGCAATTAAATCCGGATCATTTGGAGGAGTAGTTCCATCAGGGTTTAAGTTAAAATAACCTTCGTTCTGCAACGCCATATAGTCTTGTGCGTTCAGCATTTCAGGAAGGTAAGTAGGTTTTTGAAAAGCATACGAAGTGTTAATGCTAACAACGGGCTTGCCCGATTTTCCTTTTTTTGTGGTTATTAATATTACACCATTTGCTCCGCCAATACCAAATGGTGCTACAGCTGCAGCATCTTTTAAAACGGTAATGGTTTCAATTACGCTGGGATCAACCTGTCCAATGTTATCTCGTCTAATACCATCAACAACAATTAGAGGTTTATTGTTACCAGTAGTAACAATACCTCTAATATGAATATCTGGGTTGTCGTTACCGGGTGTGCCGCCATTGGGTCGCATGCTTACCCCGGCCATTCTACCGGCAAGTGATTGTGAAATATTGGCTGCAGGAACTTGGGCTATATCTCCACCTTTTAGAGTACTAATAGCCCCGGTTACGGTAGCTCTTTTTTGACTGCTGTAACCTACTACTATGATTTCATCAAGGGCGGCCGCATCGGTCTCCATTGTTACTTCTACAGAAGTTTTACCGGAAAAATCTATTTCTTTGGTTTTATAACCAATGTAAGAGATGCTCAAAATATGTTGATTACCTTCTACTTGTAAAGTAAAGTTACCGTCAAAATCAGACGTTGTGCCTACTGTGGTTCCTTTTAAGACAATACTAGCACCAGGTAGCGGTTCTCCTAAGTCGTCATAAACGGTTCCTGAAATGGTTGGTTGTTGTAGGGGATTTTCATTTTCTTTAATTTCTGCATTTGCGTTTAAGAGTGTTAATAGGCAAATGGCCGTGGCTAATATTTTCTTTGGTCCCCTGACCAAAGAATTAACCGCAGAGAATAGTAGTTCCTCTTTGTTTTTCATGTTGAGAAGTTTTTTGTTGTGAAAGGTTAATTGAGTATCAAGGTCATAAACGTAGTTAAAATCCTGAGATTTATGAAAAAATTATGCAAAAAATTTCATACTTTGCAAAAATTTGCATAATTCAATTGTCGTTATGACAATTTAGGCTTAGGTAGGTTGGTTGAATGATGATACAATTCTTAATTAACTAATCCAGTCCTACAAACTCTCTGTTAAATTGCCTACCCCTTCTTTGTCCCTTTTAAAGAAATCCACTACCTTATTACAAATTTTTAATAACTAGAGAAATGGATTTGTTCAACGAAATAAAAAAGAAGCTTAGTCACGAGTTTATAGACATTATAGAGTGGCTAGACAATACCAATGACACCATTGTTCATCGTTTTGAACGTTATCAAAATGAAATTAAGAACAACGCTAAACTTATAGTACGGGAGGGGCAGACCGCTGTTTTTATTAACGAAGGTCAGTTGGCCGATGTTTTTAAGCCCGGGACGTATACACTTAATACGCAAAACTTACCCATTTTAACCACGTTGAAAGGATGGAAATATGGTTTTGATAGTCCGTTTAAAGCTGAGGTCTATTTTGTGAACACCCATTTGTTTACCGATGAAAAATGGGGCACCAAGAACCCGGTAATGTTAAGTGACGAACGCTTCGGTTTGGTTGAAATACGGGCTTTTGGAACGTATAGTTTTAGGATCAGTGACCCAGGTAAATTTGTAGTAGATGTAGTAGGAACCGATGGTAATTTTACCAATTACGAAGTAAATGAACATCTCAAAAGTTTAATCGTTACCCGTTTTACGGATACGGTAGGGGAAGCCAATTTACCCATAGAACTTTATGCCGCTAATACTACTGAACTTTCGGAAACCTGCCAAGAGGTAATGCAACCGGAATTTGGAAGAGTAGGTATAGAATTGGAGCGTTTCTATATTGAAAACGTATCAATGCCGGAAGAGCTTAAAAAGGAGATTTTTGAGTACAGCAGACTGGATAAGCTGGATATGGTAAAGCTTTCGCAATTTAAAGCCGCCAAAGCAATGGAAGTAGCGGCCAAGAATGAGGGCGGTACCGCTGGGGCAGGCATGGGAATGGGAATGGGTTTTGTGCTTGCGCAACAAATGGGCAATATGATGAACCCGCAAGCTGCCCAGCAACCTTTTGGAGGTTCGGCACCATCCGCTTCGGTTCCTCCGCCAATGCCGGTTCAGGTTCAATATTATTATGCCGCCAACGGCCAGCAGAACGGACCTGTTGCTTTTGACAAGTTAAAGGAGCTTTTTGCCAGTAGGACCATAAATAGGGATTCATTGGTGTGGAAGCAGGGCATGCAAAACTGGACAGCCCTAAAAGAGGTGGAAGAATTAAAATCGTTTTTAGGGGGGAATACGCCTCCACCGCTACCAACTAATAGTTAAATGATTTTTGTCTCCTGTTAGATGCCATCTTTCCAAAATAGAGGAACTGATTAATGGAAGAAGAAATAAAACAATCGGAACATAAAAAGCCATGTGCCAATTGTGGTGCCGAATTGAAGTTTAAACCAGGCTCACATCAATTAAAATGTGAGTATTGTGGGTATGAGGAGTTCATAGAACAGGCCAAAAGCAGTTTTGAAGAGCTAGAGCTAGAGCACTATCTTAAAGTGGTAGGCGAGAATGCATATACAGAAACTATTGATGTCTTACATTGTAAGAATTGCGGGGCCAACCAACATGTTGAAGAAAACTACAAGTCTCTTAAATGTATCTATTGTAGTGAACCTTTGATTCTTGAGGATATTGAAAAAGAGGGGTGGATCGTACCCGGTGCGCTTGTTCCTTTTCAGATTGATGCAAAAAGGGCCAAATCTATCTTTAAGACTTGGGTGGGTAAAATTTGGTTTGCACCCAATAAGTTAAAACGGGCCGCACTTGATCCGGGAGGGTTGCACGGCCTGTATTTACCATATTGGACTTTTGATGCCAATCTACATGCTAAATACCAAGGGCAAAGAGGTGATTATTATTACGAAACACAGCGGGTGAAGACCAAAAATGGAACGCAAACCCGTCAAGTTAGAAAAACAAGGTGGTCATCTGCATCGGGTGTAGTACAGGGTTTTGTTGATGATATACTCATTAATGCATCGGAAAAGAAAAGAAGGGATATTCCCGCTAAGATTGCATTTTGGAATGTAAAGGAATTGGTGCCGTTCAATTCAAAATATTTATCAGGCTTCGTAACGGAAAAATATACCGTTTCCTTAAAAGAAGGCCATCACTCATCCTTTCAAAAAGCAAAACAAATAGCCAATACATGGATTCGTAAAGATATTGGGGGCGATACCCAAAGAATTTCTCATGCAGATATAAAGCTGGCCAACGAAACGTTCAAACACGTTTTACTCCCCGTCTATATTAGCTCTTATCGCTATAACAATAAAGAATACAATTTTTATATCAACGGGCAAACCGGAGAACTAAGTGGCACAAGACCCTACTCTTTTTGGAAAATATTCTTTTTGATACTTTTTGTCCTTGCCATAATTACTATAATTACGATTTTTGCACAATGAGAACATTGGTAATAGGTGATATTCACTCTGGCTTAAAAGGGTTGAAACAATTACTTGAGAGGGGAAAGGTAACCCCAAAGGACAAACTTATTTTTTTAGGCGATTATGTAGATGGTTGGAGCCAGGCCGTAGATACGGTTAATTTTCTGATCGGTTTACGTAATACACATAATTGCACATTTATACGGGGCAATCATGATGAGCTTTGTCTGGAGTGGTTGAGAGACGGTAAAGATAACCCCCTTTGGTTACAGCACGGAGGAGGTGCTACATTGGCTTCTTATGGAAAGGCGGATAAAGCAACCAAAGAAAGCCATATTCTTTTCTACCAGAGCCTTGAAAATTACTATTTGGATGCTAAGAACAGGTTGTTTTTACATGCTGGATTCACTAACTTAAAGGGGGTTGAGCATGAGTATTTTAAACAAACTTTTTACTGGGACCGCACGCTGTGGGAGTTGGCAAGATCATTGAACCCAAATCTTGAAAAAAGCGATGCACATTACCCAAAACGATTGGCGCAGTACAAGGAGGTTTTTATTGGGCATACACCTATTTCCAAAACTGGACCTGCGGAACCAAGACAGGCAGCCAATATATGGAATGTAGATACCGGAGCAGCATTTAAAGGGGCACTATCAATGTTAGATGTTGATACCAAGAAAGTTTGGCAAAGTGAACCTTTGCACACCTTATATCCCAACGAACCGGGTAGAAATTAAAATAGCTGGGTAATTTTTATAATTTCACTAGATAATTAACGATCTTTACAAAAAACAGGAATATGTCCGAAAAGAACATAAGATTAGAGGTAATGCAGGCTATTGAGCCGCAGGTGGATGGATTTATGGAGTCTTTTCTCATAAAGCCAGAGGACATTTGGCAACCGAGTGATTTTTTGCCCGATTCAGAAAATGACGGTTTTTTAGAGGCAGTTAAAGAACTTAGGGGTGAATCCAAAGAGTTAGGTTATGACTTTTGGGTAACCATGGTAGCAGATACCATTACGGAAGAAGCCCTACCAACTTACGAGTCTTGGCTTATGGATGTTGAAGGTATAGACCAACATGGGCCAAATAAGAAAAATGGTTGGTCTAAGTGGGTTAGGGCCTGGACGGCCGAAGAAAATCGTCATGGAGATGTTCTTAATAAGTATTTGTACTTGTCAGGAAGGGTCAATATGCGAGAAATAGAGATTACCACACAACATTTAATTTCCGATGGTTTTGATATTGGTACGGATAGAGATCCATATAAGAACTTTGTTTATACATCTTTTCAAGAATTGGCTACCAATATTTCTCACAAAAGGGTAGGTCAAATGGCCAAGAAAAAGGGCAATGCACTTTTGGGCAAGATGTGTACCATTATTGCAGGAGATGAAATGCGCCACCATTTAGCATATAGAGAATTCGTGAAAACCATTTTTGGTGAAGACCCATCAGGTATGATGCTGGCTTTTGCGGATATGATGAAAAAGAAAATTGTTATGCCGGCCCATTTTTTACGGGAGTCCGGTGGTACGGTAGGTACGGCGTTCGAGAACTTTTCTAACTGCGCACAACGTTTAGGGGTATATACGGCGCAAGACTATGTAGATATCCTTAGAAAGTTAAATGCATATTGGGAGCTTGATAATGTTAGAAGTCTTTCTGACGAAGCGGAAAAGGCCCGAGACTATTTAATCAAATTACCAGCAAGATTGGAGCGTATAGCCGAAAGAATGAAATTTCCTGAAGACCAGTATAAGTTTAAGTGGGTAGATGCTAATGGTATGATTTAGCAAAGCCTTCTTTGGGGATAAAAAAATCCGGTTCATTATTGAACCGGATTTTTTTTGCTTAAGTAGGTATATTTTGTTTTGTAGGTCAAGTTCCAATTTGGGATTGTTACTTGTTTCGGTTAAGTTCTAGATTAGATTTGGGGTCAATACTATCACTTAATTACACTGTAAAACTAAGGCAGTTTTCTTTGCTGTATAAATTATTGTTGTAAACGTTGGGTATAGTGTTGTGAAAAATATAACGAGTACAGTTTTACCGATGAACGGCCTATTTCCAATAAAAAAACCCTCCGTTGAGGGAGGGTTGAAATACTAGTAAAAATTGAGATTATAATTTTCCGTGGTCATGCTCGTCTTGCCATCTGGCCAATTCCGCCCATTTGCCTTCATAGCACATTTTGGCTTGCATAGGCCATGATGCGGGGTCATGAATTTTATAACGGTCTCCGCCACCTTTAAGAACCTCTTGGCATCTGGCCACTGAAGTTTCGGATAAGGCTTTCCATGTTTTAATGCCCTCGGCCTGAAATAGCCCTTCAATTTTGGGGCCTATTCCTTCAACCACCTTTAAATCATTTTCCTTAACGGTTTTGCCAATGGCGGCTTTTGCAGCAGCAGCGTCAAAAGGTATAAGTACGGGTTGTGGCGCCATGGCAACAGGGGCCGCTGCCGCCGTTGCTCCCAACGAAGAGGAAACATCAGGTTTGTCCGGCATGGTCAACAATTTTTGGTTGCACGCTTCAAGATCGGCTTTTAATTTCGCATTCTTATCATGGCAGCGTTTTAGCTCTTCAGAATTGTCTATTACTTTGGTATTTCCTTTGCCGATCAGATATCCTAGAATACCACAAATTACACCTACAAGAAGAGGGATTAGCCAGCACCAAATATTTATATTTCCTGATTCCATTTTAGTTCAATTTTAGTTGTTGATTATTTAATAGTAATTACGGTTCGTCTGTTTTTTGCCCTACCCTCTTCAGTGTCGTTGCTGGCAATTGGGTCTTTAGGGCCTTTTGAATCGGTCTGTATCCTGTTATCCAAAATTCCGTTCTTCATAAGATAAGCTTTGGCAAAATCCGCTCTATCTTGACCAAGTCTCATATTTGTTTTACGACTACCTTGACTATCCGTGTAACCAATAATCTGACACTTGGCATTTTCAACCTTATCAAGATAGTGTGTAATGTCCGCTATTTTTTGCCGTTGCTCTTCCGATGGATTGATAGAGGCTTCGGCAGTATCGAAATACAGGATTAGTGGGTTGGCCGTGATTTTATCATACAGGGCTTTTATTTCGTCTTCCGCATCTGCTGAGACCTCTTCAATATCGTAGCCTATTGGTCCGCGGTAGATATCATTGTCCGCAACCATTTCATCCATTAATTTGCCGTTGGTGTTAATTTGTGAAGATGGAATTTCCTGAGAAACAAAGTAGTTTTTTACAGAATTTGCTCGGGCGAGACCTAGATTTGGAAAAGCTGAGTTATTTTTTTCGTCACTAGTATAGTAGCCGGTAATGTTTAAAATTTTAGTGTCATTATCGGTCATAAAGTTTTTAAGCCCAGGTAAGATTCCGTTTCTCACATTTTCTGAAACAGGTTCCAAATAGTTAGGCGAAGATGTGTTAAAATTGAAATTATCTTCCGTAGAATAGGCAAAATCGCCATCGCTTAAAGCAAAGGGGTAGGAAGTTGCTTTTGGGGCAACTGGAGCTGGAGTCACTTGTTTTTCAGGTTCTTCTTTTTGTGAGGCAATTGCTCCGCAATAGCTGCAACACGAAAAATAGAAATAGGTACCTACTATAATGGTAATGATAATACCAAGTAGGTAAAGAGTGGTGTTTTTCATAGTTAATGGGTTATAAGTGTTTAGTGTACAATGTATTAAAAAAAATAGAACTATTTCTAAATCTATTAAATTAATAGGTAAAGTACTACAAAAATTTCAATATGCATTATATTGGTAACAAACTCTATCATGTTTGATGCTCTCTTTGTCGTTTTATCCCAAAAAACTAGAAAGGATATAAATCAATGTAAATAAGCGGTTTGTAAATTAATTAGGTTGGTGGAGAAAGTGAAGCTGCCATCCAATACTATGGATGTTTTCTGATATTGGATTCAGGATATTTTTTTTAGCCGTACCGATTATACAAGAAAACGAACAAGTTATAGGGGTATTCCATAGGCTCACACATAATCGTTTTTTGAGTTGACCTAAGATAAATACATTTATAGGGCGAAGAAACAGGGACACTAAATGACACTAGTTATGAAAGATGAAATAGTAAAGGCAGCAACCTTTATTTGCATGTTCGTGGTCTTGGGGTTACAAGCACTCCTGCATGGAAGTTGGAAGGTACAAGAGATTGACACGTTAAGAAATGACCGAAATAAGATATAGCGGTCAAGAGAAAATTTTAATAATTTATTTAAATAGTTATTTGAGTTAGTGTTTTAAAAACCCGCTAATTTTTCGTTTGTCTATTCGGGGGAAGGGCAAATGATTAACGGCGGGTTTTCACATTTAAAAAACACTCAAATCTTAAAGGTCAAATTTTATTCCCTGGGCCAAGGGAAGCTCAGTGGTGTAATTAATAGTATTGGTCTGTCTTCTCATATAAACTTTCCAAGCATCGGAACCGGATTCGCGACCACCGCCAGTTTCTTTTTCACCGCCAAAAGCCCCGCCAATTTCTGCTCCTGAAGTTCCTATGTTTACATTGGCAATACCGCAATCACTACCCGCCACGGATAGAAAATGTTCCGCTTCTCTTAGGTTATTGGTCATTATAGCAGATGACAACCCTTGTGCTACACCATTTTGTGTCTCTATAGCCTTTTCTATAGATCCAGAATATTTTAAAAGGTAAAGAACTGGTGCAAAAGTTTCGTGCTGTACAATTTTAAAATCAGGTTTTGCTTCCGCTATGGCCGGCTTTACATAACAACCACTTTCGTAGCCGTCACCTTCCAGTACACCACCTTCAACAATAATTTTTCCACCTTCGTCTACCACTTTTTCAAGCGCTGCGTTGTACAAAGCCACGGCATCCGTGTCTATTAATGGGCCTACATGATTGTTTTCGTCTAAAGGATTGCCAATTCTTAGTTGCTTGTACGCATCAACGATAGCGGCTTTAACTTTATCATAAATGCTATCATGAATGATTAATCTTCGTGTGGAAGTACAACGTTGCCCGGCTGTTCCAACAGCACCAAAAACAGCACCTATAACCGTCATTTTTATATCTGCATCCGGTGTTACGATAATAGCGTTGTTACCCCCAAGTTCCAACAAGGATTTGCCCAATCTGGCAGCTACCGTCTGTGCTACATTTTTTCCCATTCGTGTAGAGCCAGTGGCAGATACCAAAGGAATTCGGGTATCATTGGTCATCATTTCTCCAACTTTATAATCGCCATTGATCAGGCAAGAAATGCCTTCGGGTAAATTATTGGCTTTAACAACTTCAGCAGCAATGTTTTGGCAGGCAACACCACATAACGGTGTTTTTTCTGATGGTTTCCAAACACATACATCACCACAAATCCAAGCTAAGGCCGTATTCCATGCCCAAACGGCAACCGGGAAGTTAAATGCGGATATGATACCAACTACTCCTAAAGAGTGATATTGTTCGTACATGCGGTGCCCTGGTCTTTCCGAGTGCATCGTAAGACCGTGCAATTGTCTGGAGAGACCAACGGCAAAATCACAGATGTCTATCATTTCTTGGACCTCGCCTAATCCTTCTTGATAGCTTTTGCCCATTTCATAGGATACAAGCTTTCCTAGAGCTTCCTTTTTCTCACGTAACTTTTCTCCAAATTGACGAACAATTTCACCACGTAACGGTGCGGGCTTGGTTCGCCAAGTTTTGAAAGATGCCGTGGCAGCTTCCATTACCTTTTCATAATCTTCTTTTGTAGTCGTATTTACTTTCGCAATTAATGCCCCATCAACGGGTGAGTATGATGAAATAATTTCGCCCGAACCAAAACTTGAAGATCCTGTAGAGGTTCCATTATTTATATCTTGAATGCCTAATTCTTTAAGGGCTTTATCTATACCGAATTGCGATGCTATTTTTGACATTTTATAACTTTTTAAGTGTGTATTGTTATATTTTTGATAAAGATACTTTTTCTAAGTCAGAAAAATAAATTTTATCAAAATGCTTTAAGGGTAGTTTTTTAGCTTCTTTGTAAACTTGACTTTAAACAAGCTTAGCCAAATAAAATAAGAGCTATTGCAGTTAATGCCGGCAAGGCCTGGATATAGAAAATTTTCTTTTCTACCGAGAAGGCGCCATATAGTCCTGCAATAGAAACACAGCCAAGAAAGAACAGTGCAATGTTTGTTTGCCATGTAGTATCTGTAATGAGGAGTGACCAAATAAGGCCTGCCGCTAAGAAGCCATTGTACAAGCCTTGGTTAGCGGCCATGGGTTTTGTTGGCTCAAACAGTTCTGCAGGGAATTTCCTGAATACTTTTCTACCTTTTGTAGTCCAAGCGAACATTTCAAAATAAAGAAAGTACAAATGGAGAAGAGCAATAAAACCAATTATTATTTTTTGTGCCATAGGAGTACTATTAATGTTTGTAGCCTCCTCAATTGGAGGAACTACACTTGATTACCGAAAGTTACGGTAAAATGGGTTCCGCTGTCACTGGAATCATAACTAAATTCCGCAGAAATTTGGCGGCATAGGGCCTTTATGATATCAAAACCTATTCCTTCTGCATTTTCAACGGAAAAATCCTCGGGAAGCCCTTTGCCATTGTCCTTAATTGAGAATGCGGCCATGCCGTTATCCAATATATCTACATCTATGATAAGCTCATTGTATTTAGTCGTATCCGGATAGGCGTGCTTTACTGCGTTGGTTACCAATTCCGATATAATTAGGGCAAGTGGTACCGCCCTATCAAGATCTATGGATATTTCTGGGCAGTTTATTTTATAGGTGAAAGTTGGGGATATCTTGTTTTGATACTCCATTAAATCCTTTAGATATTCATGTAGGTTTACTGCTTTTGAGTCTTTGTCCTGATAAATTTTTTGATGGGTAAGAGCAATGGCGGATATTCTGGCCTGGCTATCCTGCAACGCAGTAATAGCTTCTTTACTGACCAATTTTCGCTTTTGCATATTGATGAGACTAGACGTAATTTGAAGGTTGTTCTTTACCCGGTGATGGATTTCCCTGAGCAAATTTTCCTTCTGTTTGTTAGATTCCTCTAGTTCTGCCGTTCGTAAAAGAACACGGGCCTCTAAACGGTCATTATGATTGTCTCTTCTGCGGGCTAGGTGGGTTAACAAAAATGTGGTGGCCAACCCTAAAAGCAATACCACATAGGATTCAAAAATATGAGGAAAGGACAGATACTCGTCTTTTGGTACAAAATGTACTCGCCATTTGCTATCTACGGCCCTTATGGTTTTTTCAATGGCAGTTTTGTAGTTAAAGTCACTTTCATCTACATTATTGAATAAAAGTGCATTGCCCGTATACTCATGAATGCACATGTTCAATACCTTAACTTCGGATTTTAGGGTTTCCGAAATAAGCTTGTCCATACGGTAGGCTCCAAGGACAACGCCTTTGTTTTCTCCCGTTTTACGGTCATTAACCGCTTTTAATGCTAGGATACCCTTGTCGTAATCACTATCTGCAATTAGGGTTATAGGGCCTGAGATTGCAGGTTTATTGCTTTTGATGGATCTTAAAACGGCATCTCGTTTAGTACTGTCCGCATAAAGATTGTAACCCAGTACTTTTTTAAATGGGGCTAAGGGATTGAGTACTCTAACGGGGTAATAGACGTCTCGTGTCTTAGAAGGAACTAAGTTGCTTTCCAGGTCAACCTCATTTATTTTAGTGAATTTCTCAAATTTGCTCTTCTCGGAGTCTGTAATTTTAGGGGACCAAGCAAGTGCTTTTATCCCATTAAGTTCTTTTAAAAACGGATTTGTAAAACGTTCAAAAAGATGCTGGGGTATAAAACTTTTGTTCTCATAGAAAAAGGCCATTGACTCAACTACTAAGTTGACCTTATTAAGTTCGTCCTCTAATTTTATTACTGATTTGGTGACTGCGTTATCTATAGCTGCCTTATTTCTTAGCAGGTACCTGTTGTTAATGGAAAAGAAAATGAACAGGGATAAACTAATTCCTGTTAGCAGTATTGCCAAGTATTTTAGAATCTGTGATTTGGTCATAAGAGGTTGGTGTGGGGACTCCTAAAAAAAAACTGGCTATGCCGGTGATACTTCCAAAGAACGGTAATTTTTCGTTTTATATAGGAATTATTTTTTAACTGTTGCTAACAAATCTGGCATCAACAGGCATAACCGTACCGCAATTGTCGCATGTACGTAAATCTTCCGAACCATAAAAATGTTTGAAATGCTTTAAAAAATCTATTTCAATATCATTTAAGGTAAAGTAAGCTTCGTAAAGTTTATGATTGCAATTATCGCAAAACCATAGTAAGCCGTCATCAACGTTCATGTCGGCCCTCTTTCGTTCAATAACCAGTCCTATACTGCCTTCATGCCTAACAGGGGAGTGTGGTATTTTGGCAGGATGCAGATACATATCGCCCGGTCCTAGCGTCATTGTTTTCTTTTTTCCCTCCTCTTGTATATGAACTTCTATATTCCCTTCTAGTTGATAGAAAAGTTCTTCGGTTTCATTGTAATGGTAATCTTTTCTGGCATTTGGGCCTGCAACCACCATAACTATGTAGTCTCCGGCATCTTTGTAGAGGTTTTTGTTACCTACGGGAGGTTTAAGGGTGTGCCTATTTTCTTCTATCCAACGGTTTAGATTAAAAGGAGCTTTTACGGACATTTTTTTGACATTTACAGCCAAATCCTTTTGCACGTGTTTTTACACGTGCAAAAGGAGCGGCCATTTCATCTCAAATTTATGAAAAAGTATGCTGTATTACTAGTACGTAGATGTAGATAGTGGACTTTAACGTTTAAAAAATTAACGGAAAAATATTTGGGTAAAATATAGTTTTCCATTGGCATCCTTCTTAACGCTCACTGCGGTGTGCGTAAATTCATCCTCCATAGTTTTTTTATGGCTAGAACTGTTTAACCACCCTTTTAGCGCTTCGGAGGCCGTGGTGTAATCTTTGGCAACGTTCTCGGCAACGTATTCCGCAGCCTCTTCTGAAGATATCTCAGAGGCACGTGAACTAAAATTGTCATGGTTCAGGCCTCCTTTGGCAATCATATAGTCTGTGTGTTTATTGGCATGTTCGTATGCCACAGAGCTAAATTCCAGTGAGTTTCTTCCAATGGAAAGCCGGTGTCCGTTAACGGCTTCAAGAAGTTCTTTTTCTACAGTTTCGGCGTTCTCGGTCTCGATAATACTTGTGGATTCCACGGACTCTTTACTGCAAGAGGCCAAAGTACATACAAATAAAACGAGGGCCACATAGTGCATTCTCATTTTCATACAAAGTTCTATTTGTAAGTAGGCGCGTTCTTTAAAAAGTAGGAGAGAAGAGTGGGGTGTTCTCGTGTTCTATAGAACGATAAGGGGGATATGTTCTGAGGCGAATATCTAAAATAATATGATTAGTTTCCTCTATAATTTTCACTTTTCGATGAAATACACCTTTCTAATAAGTTATTGTAAGTCAAACCGCACGTTGGCCTTGCATATCTATTTTATTGCTCGCATCCAACAATAACAAATCTATTTCGTTTCTACTGTAAACAGGGTTTTTAAGAATACCGTGATTCAATGAAAACCGTGATGTATTCTGTTTTTTAACCGCTATTTTTGTGTAAAACAATCTTTCTATGAAGGTCAGTTCATTTTTTCGTATTCTGTTGCTTTTTGCTTTTTTATCGGCATGTAATTCTAAAGGAGAGAGTGCGGCCAAGCGAGCGGATAACTTGAATCGTTTTCAGGATTACGTAGGTCAGGTCTCGCACGGAATTATCTCTGCTCAGAGCAGTGTAAGAGTAGTTTTGAACGCACCTGTAGACGGGTGGAATGCCGGAGATGAGCTAACCGAGAATCTTTTTAAAGTATCGCCCAAAGTAAAAGGCAAGGTAGTAGCTCTAGATAATCGTACAATCGCATTTGTTCCCCAAAACGGTTTTGACCAGAATAAGGAGTACCGTTTCACCCTTCATTTAGATGATATTATAAGTGAACTGCCCAATGATCTGCACACCTTAACTTTTAGTGTAAAAACGTTGGAGCAGCAGTTTAACATTTACACCAACGCGCTTCAATCCTATTCCAAAGAGCTACAATACATAACGGGACAGTTACGAATGGCAGATGTTTTTCCTCTAGAGAAGGCAAAACAATTGGTTTCAGCCACGCACAATGGCAAGGCAGTTCAAATTAGTTTTGATGCCGGAACGGAAAAGGGGACTCAATTTTCTTTTAGAATAGATAGTATCCAGAGGTCTGCGGAAGACTCTAAATTGGAAGTATCATGGAACGGAAGCCCGTTTAAGATAGAAAGTAACGGCACCGAGAATATAACTATTCCCGGCAAAAATAATTTTACGGTTTTGGATGCCACGGTAGAAACAGGTGAAAACGCATTGGTATCCGTTAATTTTTCGGACCCTATTAAGAAAGGACAGAATTTTAAGGGTTTGGTGGTGCTGGAACAAGATGATAATCTTAAATATACCGTAGATGGGAATACGTTAAAGGTATATCCTTCAAAAGATATAGAAGGTACGGTTACATTACAAGTCTACGAGGGCATACAAAGTACGGACGGCAATAAGTTGAAAACCAAATTTACGGAGCGGGTTGCTTATGAAAGGTTAAAACCACAGGTAAGGTTACTTTCCAACGGGGCAATTTTGCCCTCCTCCAGTAATCTAAAAATCAATTTTGAAGCAGTAAGCTTGGCGTCGGTAAGGGTTTCGGTATTCAAGATTTATGAAAACAATATCCTGCAATTTTTGCAAAACAACAATCTTAGCGGACAGGGAAATTTACTGGCCGTTGCAAGACCTATTGCCCGGAAGAAAATTACATTGGATAATGTTTCCAATTCTAGTGGAAAATGGTCTGCACATGCACTTGATCTTAAGAGTTTAATTACACCAGATGCCGGTGCTATGTATAGGGTAGAACTGGATTTTGGTCCAGAAGACAGTGCTTATAAGTGTGAGGATTCCAATTTTGGGTCTTTAATAGAGGACGAAGCTAATTTTGATGAGGAAAATGAGAATAGTTCTTGGGACAATGTAGAGAACTATTATTACGACGATTACTATTATAACTATAATTGGAACGAAAGGGAAAACCCTTGTGACCAATCCTACTATTACGATAAAAAAGTAGGGATGAATATTTTGGCTTCCGATTTGGGCGTAACCATAAAGAAGGGAATCAATAAAAGTTACTTCGTTGCCGTAACCGATATTTTAAATACCAAGCCAGTAGCCGGAGCTAAGGTTACGTTTTATAATTACCAACAGCAAATTTTGGGGCATGTGGTTACGGATGCTGAGGGTATGTCCGTTTTTGATGCTGAAAACCAAGCCTATTTTGCAATTGTTGAAAGCAACGGTCAAAAAACGTATGTAAAATTAAATGACGGTAATGCGCTTTCCGTCAGTAAGTTTAAGGTGTCCGGTGTGCAACTTCAAAAAGGGCTTAAAGGATTTATTTTTGGGGAACGAGGTGTTTGGCGCCCGGGAGACAAGATTTTCCTTTCTTTTATGTTGAATGACAATGCACATGAATTACCGGAGAACCATCCTGTAAAATTAGAACTGTTAGACCCTTACAATAAAGTGGTGCACCGTGAGATAAGAACAAACGGACTCAACAATTTTTATCAATTTAATCTAAGTACGGATGAAAATGCGCCTACCGGAAATTGGTTGGCAAAAGTCTCCGTTGGTGGGGCTACGTTTACTAAATCTCTTAAAATTGAAACTATCAAACCCAATAGGTTAAAAATTAAAACGGAGTTTGATGAAGAAATTCTAAATGCCACCCAACCCATTTCTGGGGATATGGAGGTAAAGTGGTTGCATGGTGCTATCGCAAAAAACTTAAAAGCGGATATTACGGCAAAATTCAATGCATCAATTACGGAGTTCGATAAATTTCCGAGTTATATTTTTGATGACCCCACTCGTAATTTTTCGGCGGAAGACCAAGTGGTTTTTGATGGAAAAATAGATGCCGGGGGAAAGGCGCATTTTAGAATGAACCCTCAACTTACAAGTAAGGCACCAGGCATGTTAAAAGCTGCTTTTATCACTAAGGTTTACGAAAACGGAGGTGATTTTAGTACGGATGTTTTTACTAAAACGTATTCGCCCTATAACACCTATGTAGGGCTCACAATTCCTAAAGGTGACAAGAACAGGGGAATGCTTTTGACCGATACCCCACATACTTTTGATGTGGTTACTGTGGACGAAAAAGGGAACCCAAAGGCTACTAAAAATTTAAACGTAACCATTCATAAAGTCAGCTGGAGGTGGTGGTGGGATACTTCTGCGGATAATTTGTCTAATTATAGCAGTAGTCAGTATCATGAAAAGGTTTTTGAAAAAACAATAAGTACCAATGCCAACGGTAAAGCTAATTTTGAATTTGAATTAAAGTATCCTGAGTGGGGTAGGTATTTGGTACGTGTAGAAGACCCGAATGGAGGGCACTCCTCAGCCAAAACAATGTATATAGATTGGCCAGGATGGGCCGGAAAATCCCGAAAAACGGATCCTTCTGCGGCAACTATGTTGGTGTTCTCTACAGATAAGGAAACCTATAAGGTAGGCGAAACCGCTACGGTTACATTTCCTAGTTCTTTGGGAAGTCGTGCTTTGGTCACGGTAGAGAACGGTACGGAAGTTTTGGAAACTCTTTGGGTAGATACGGCCAAGGGCGATACAAAATTTGAGCTTTCCATGAAAGAACTGTATGCACCCAATGTATTTGTCCATATTTCTTTATTGCAACCCCATGCCACAACTTTGAATGATAATCCTATACGGTTATACGGTATTGTTCCTGTTTCTGTAGAAAATCCGCAGACTAAAATTTCACCTGTTATTGCCATGCCTAACGTATTACGGCCAGAAGAGACCATAACGGTTAAAGTGGGTGAAAAAAATAAAAAGGCAATGACGTACAGTATTGCCATTGTAGATGAAGGGTTGTTGGATTTAACACGTTTTAAAACCCCAAATCCTTGGGATACCTTTTACGCCCACGAAGCACTTGGCGTTAAAACTTGGGATGTTTTTGATGAGGTTATTGGAGCATTTGGAGGTAAGGTAAATCAAGTATTCGCTATTGGCGGTGATGGCGAACTAGCAGGCGCAAAAAACAAAAAAGCCAATCGTTTTGAACCCATGGTAGTCCACCTAGGTCCTTTTACCCTAAAAGAAGGGGAGACCAAGAACCATGAGGTCAAGATTCCAAAATATGTTGGTTCTGTACGCACTATGGTCGTGGCGGGTAATGCAGAAACAGGAGCTTATGGTATGGCAGAAGAAACCACGCCCGTGCGCAAACCGCTAATGGTATTGGCTTCGTTGCCTAGAAAAATTACACCGGGAGAAACGGTAACCCTTCCTGTTACGGTCTTTGCCATGGAAAAGAAGGTGAAAAATGTAACGTTGAAATTAATGTCGGACCCATCTTTCACCATTGCCGGTGTTGCCACTCAAACAGTCACTTTTAGTCAGCCTGATGAGAAAATGGCCTATTTTAAACTACAAGTGGCCGATTTTAAAGGTATAGGAAAAGTTGTGGTTGAAGCCTCTGGTAACGGGGAGACCGCTTCTTTTGAAATTCCTATTGATGTGCTGAATCCTAATCCGGTTACATCAGAAGTGCAAAAAATAATCTTGGAGCCTAATTCTGCACAGACCATAAACTTGGAGACTTTTGGTGTTACGGGAAGCAATAAGGCAGAAATTGAGTTTTCTACTTTACCTGCCATGAACTTTAACGGTCGTATGCAGAACCTCATTAGGTACCCTCATGGTTGCTTAGAACAGACCACCTCTGCCGCATTTCCGCAATTGTATCTTTCGGATATTTTTGATTTAGATGGAAATAGAAAAAAGAACATACAGCAGAATTTAGTACGTGCCATTAAACTTTTGGGAGGTTATCAAAATGCTACTGGAGGGTTCTCGTATTGGCCCGGTCAGAACTATTCTAATGATTGGGGTACTTCATACGCCGGACACTTTTTGCTGGAGGCCGAAAAGAAAGGATATGTCCTGCCCATTGGTTTTAAATCTAGTTGGATAAAATATCAGCAAAACAGTTCAAAACAATGGCGTTCGGGAAGTAATAGTTCGGATTTGGCGCAAGCTTACCGTTTATTCACCTTAGCATTATCGGGCAATGCAGACGTATCCAGTATGAACCGGTTGCGGGAAACAAGTGGCTTGTCCAATGAGGCTAAATTTAGGTTGGCCGCTAGTTATGCTCTAATTGGTCAGGATAATGTGGCTAAATCTATTTTGAGTAAGGCTTCATTGAATTTTGAAAGCTCTACTAATGAATATACCTATGGTTCTTCGGATAGGGATAGAGCCATGGCCTTGGAGTCCTATATCTTGGTAAAAGATAAAAATAAAGCCCAAGACTTGGCCAAAACTATAGCTGGGCGTATTTCCGAACCTAGATGGTTAAGCACACAGACTACGGCCTATAGTCTTATTGCCATGGCCAAATTCGCTGATCTTGTTGGGGGTAAGGGTATAAAAGCAACGCTAACGGTAAATGGTAAGGGCAAAAATGTAGAAACAGCAAAGACTTTGGCTACTCATGAGATCGCCATTAAAAACGGGACAAATATATTAGAATTGAAAAATACAGAGGGCAATACATTGTTCGTTACCATTGTTAATCAGGGAATTTTACCCGTAGGTAAAGAGAAAACCATACAGCAAAATCTGGTGGCAAACCTAAGGTTTAAGGGCAGGGATGGCTCCATACTTAATGTAGCACAAATGCAGCAAGGAACGGATTTTGTTGCCGAGGTAACTTTAACGAATACTACGGACAAGGCAATTAAGAATGTGGCTTTAACAGAGATTTTCCCGAGTGGATGGGAGATAGTGAACACCCGATTTACCGATTTTGGGGAATTTGCGGATAACCAAGTAACATACACCGATATTCGTGATGACCGAAGCAACTTTTATTTTGATATGAAGAAGAACGAAGAAAAAACATTCAGGGTATTGTTGAATGCTTCGTATTTAGGGAGATATTATTTGCCCGGCATCCAAGCGGAAGCTATGTATAATAATGATTATGTAGTGCGTACACCCGGAAGATGGGTAGAGGTGGTTCAGTAGAAAACATTCTATTTATTAAATAAAAAAGACCCTGTTAACAGGGTCTTTTTCGTCTTAAAAGTAAGTAGTGTTTTTTATTTCTTTTTATATTTTTCTTGATATTCGCCATTGCCTTCATCAAAAGTAAGAGTCAGAATATCACCGGAAACCTTATATTTTGCAACAGTTACATCTGAATTTCCTTCAGTACCGTAATCCAGTTGAACTTTTGAGTTGAATAAATAGGACCAGGTTCCGGAGTCATGAACGCCTTCTATACAGTCGCCACTGCTACTATCCGTACTATGAAACTCATAATCAAAAACGTTTCCGTCTTTAAAGCGCAATAGATCCATGCTTTCGCATTCATTAGTGGGTTCTTCGCCTTCATCATCTATATATGCAATAAGAGACCAAGTTCCTGCTAGGTCACCATCATCACTTGAGCTGTCTTTTTTGCATGAAGTGAAAATGCAACCTGCAGCCAAAAATAATAGTAAAATTGGTTTTTTCATTTGAATCAGATTTGGTGAAGTACTAAAACGCTGGTACATTTTAGAAATTACATGTTGGTACATGTTTTAGAGCAACTACCACTTTTAAGGGTGAAGTTTATAGCTTAACAAGCGTTTTATTCGGTAAAAAACGGCGAGTATATTTCTTTTTGCTTGAAACAAAAGAGATTAGGTGTTAGATACTAGCTTGGAGGGTTTCTTTTTGTATTTCGCCTTTTGGGTTTGTTTTTTCTTCCTTAAGGACCTTGTTGAAAATAAATGCGCCAATTTCCTTTATAGGTTCGTAAAGAACGGAGTCTTTCATGGTTTCATCTTTTACAACACCTGCAGAATTGTTAACGCGTTCAAAGAATATAAGTAAAGCGCCCAAAATTACGGCAACTTTCACAACACCAAAAATACCGCCTGCAATCTTGTTCAGTAAGCCGAGCATAGCAAAATTGGCTATTTTGGTTAAAAATCGTCCGGCCAATTGCACGGCAAAAACTATAACAATGAATGTGATTACAAAGGCTGCAATATTAATATACCGTTCGTTCCATTCCATGTTTTGGGAAAGGTAATCACCTGCGTAATATGAAAAATGAATAGCGCCGTAAATACCTGCAATCAGAGCAATAAGAGAGGCAAGCTCTACGAAAAGTCCGTTTTTTAAACCTTTCCAAAGTCCGTATAAAAGCAGTAATCCTAAAATAATGTCCAAGAAGCTCATGGCGAATGTCTTTACACAAAAGTAGTATTTTGATTTGTACCTTTGCTACTTATATTCAATCGGCGGAAAAACGCAAAGAGATTAATGGCAAGAGACGAAGAGTTAAAAGAAAAATGGAACGCGTTGGTAGAAAAGCTATCCGCCCAATTTGCTAGCGGGGATACCTTGGAGCTAGACGCAATTATATATCTGGTAGGAATCCAAGAACTAGGACAGTACCACAAAAAATATAAAAAAGATGACAAGTTAGATTTAATGCACATTGCTATTTGTCGTTTATTGGAACCCTACGGGTATTATGAATTTGAATTTTTCGATGAAGAGGGTTGGCCCCACTACATTGTTAAAGAAGAATTACCAACATTAAAAGCCGGAGAGCAATCGGTTTTAATGAAAGAAGCCATTGTTGGGTATTTTGTGGAACGAGAGTATATATAACGTATGTAAAATCTATTTTTTTCTATCGAATGAAAAGCAAGCTCCCATATTATGCGGTCATCTTTACCTCTCTCCTTACAGAAGATGTCAATGGGTATGCCCATATGGCCCAAGAAATGGAGAAGTTGGCCAAAGAGCAGCCCGGTTATCTAGGTATAGAGAGTGCTCGGGAGCAGTTGGGAATAACGGTTAGTTATTGGGAAAGTTTGGATGCTATAGCCAATTGGAAAGCCAATACGGATCATCTTTTTGCCCAGCAAAAGGGAATTGAGGATTGGTATTCATGGTATAAGGTGCGCATTTGTTTGGTAGAGCGAGAGTATGATTTTACGAAATGAAACAAATTGGCCCATTTTGTAGGAGACATTCCAAGAAACTGATTGCATTGGCAATCGTTTTGATTGCCTATTATTTCTGTCTTCCACAAAAATTATTTAATTCCCCAACGGCAACGGTAGTAGAAAGTGAAAATGGCACTTTGTTGGGCGCAAGGATTGCGGATGACGGCCAGTGGCGATTTTCGGAAGTGGATAGTGTTCCGTATAAATTTGAGACCTGTATTCTTCAGTTTGAGGACGCATATTTCTACAGTCATCCCGGTTTCAACCCCGTAGCCATAGGCAAGGCTATTGGGAGCAACATAGCCGCAGGAAGAACGGTTCGTGGTGGTAGTACGCTCACCCAACAAGTAATCCGGTTGGCCAGAAAAGGAAAAAAGCGTTCTTACTTAGAAAAGTTTGTGGAGTTGATTTGGGCTACTCGGCTTGAACTGAAAAAATCCAAAGAAGACATACTTAGGCTTTACGCAAGTCATGCTCCTTTTGGAGGGAATGTTGTGGGTATAGACGTGGCCTCATGGCGTTATTTTGGGTTGCGACCGTATCAATTGTCGTGGGCAGAATCTGCTACATTGGCGGTATTGCCCAATGCACCAAGCCTAGTTTATCCGGGTAAGAACCAGACAAAGCTTCTTAAGAAGCGTAACCGTCTGTTAAAAAAGCTTTTTGAAAAGCAAATAATCGATCAGACAACTTATGAGCTTTCCTTGTTGGAGTCACTTCCAGAGAAAGCCTTTCCGTTACCAAAAGCTACTCCACATTTAGTACAGTACTTGGCCAGGGAAAATAAGGGAAAACGCATTAAAAGCACCATAGATGAAAATTTACAACGTAACGTAAATGCTATTGTACAAAAACATCATCAGAACCTTAAGCAAAACCAAGTGCACAATGCCGCTGTTTTAGTGCTTGATGTTCATACGAGAGAAGTATTGTCTTATGTGGGAAATACGAATACTACCAAAGAGCATCAAAAAGATGTAGACATGGTTCAGGCCAATAGAAGTACGGGCAGCGTTATAAAGCCTATACTTTATGCGGCCATGTTAGATGCAGGTGAATTATTGCCGGATATGCTCGTAGCTGATGTACCTACCCAAATAGCTGGCTATACGCCCGAAAATTTTAATGAGAACTACAGCGGTGCCGTTGAAGCAAAAAAAGCCTTAGCCCGTTCATTGAATATTCCGGCAGTTCGTTTGTTACAACAATACGGATTGGAAAAGTTTAGAGATCAACTGGATTTTTTTAAGCTGGGTGGGATAAATAAATCTTCAGACCACTATGGGTTAACCTTGATTTTGGGCGGTGCGGAAAGCAACTTATGGGACCTTTGTAAAACCTACGCGAATTTGGCCTCTACCCTTAACCATTTTAATGAAAGTTCTAGTGAATATTTTACCAACGAGTTCGCTGATTTAGTTTTGAAAACAGACCAGACGGTCCATTTTGGAGAAAAATCGCTAGAGAAAACCGTTTTTGATGCCGGGAGCATTTACCTCACTTTTGAGGCTATGAAGGAGGTAAATAGACCCGAGGGCGATGAATCTTGGCAGTTCTTCGATAGCAGTAAAGAAATTGCTTGGAAGACCGGAACCAGTTTTGGAAACAAAGATGCTTGGGCTATTGGTGTAACTGCAGACTACGTGGTCGGAACCTGGGTTGGGAACGCAGATGGTGAGGGAAGACCAAATGTAACCGGAGTATCCTCTGCAGCACCTTTGTTATTTGATGTATTTAATGTGCTTCCTAGGAGCGAATGGTTTCAAAAACCATGGGATGAATTTGTAGAAGTTGAGGTGTGTGCCCAAAGTGGGTATTTAGCAACTGACATTTGCCCGGTAAAGACTATATCTATACCTAACAAACAGAATTACGTTACGGAATGTAAATTCCATCAGATGGTGTATTTGGATAGCGCAAAACAGTTTAGGGTAAATTCTTCTTGTGCCCAATTGGCTTCGGCAATGCCCGAATCTTGGTTTGTACTACCTCCGTTAATGCAATTTTATTATCGACCCAAACACCCGACCTATAAAGTGCTACCGCCCTATCGTAGTGGTTGTAATAATACCAGTCTTTCGCCTATGGAGTTTATTTATCCCAAGAACGGAAGTCGTATCAACTTAACAAAGGGTTTTGATGGAAAAACAAATGAGGTTATTCTTAAAGTGGCCCATGCCAAGCCGGAAACCGAGGTGTATTGGTACGTAGATGAAACGTTTGTGGGGCAGACCAAGAACTTTCATGAGATGGCCATAATGCCCGGAGAAGGCGAGCATAAAGTAATGGTTCTGGACGCTTCGGGCAATGAGGTTTTTATAATAATATCCATTGAATAAAATTTGCTTCTTTCCTCTATAGAATATTGCGTATATTTATTTACATTTGCTGTGCTACTCTATGCTACTTTGTGTGGTTTCGGCCTTAAACATTTTTCATATGAAATATATAATATCGTTAGATCAGGGCACTACCAGTTCCCGTGCATTACTTGTAGACCAAGAGGGTCAAATTCAAGGAATGGTTCAAAAGGAATTTAAGCAGATTTTCCCAAAATCAGGATGGGTAGAACATGACCCTAAAGAGATTTTAGAGACTCAGATGGGGGTTTTGGCAGAGTTGCTGAAGAAAGAAAAGGTAGAAGTTAAGGATATTGAAGCAATTGGTATTACCAACCAAAGGGAAACTACAATGGTTTGGGACAAAACCACAGGAGAGCCTGTGTATAATGCCATTGTTTGGCAAGATAAGCGCACGGCGGATATTTGTGAGCATTTAAAAAAGAGTGGCTTAACGGAGCATGTACGGCAAACGACCGGCCTTGTTATTGATTCTTATTTTTCAGGTACCAAGGTAAAATGGATATTGGATAATGTTGAAGGTGCTAGAGCGAAGGCTGAAAACGGCGATTTGCTTATGGGAACGGTAGATACATGGTTGGTTTGGAACATGACGGGTGGAACAAACCATGTAACGGACTATACCAATGCATCTAGAACCATGATTTATGATATCGTGAATTTAAAATGGGACGATAAGATGTTAAAAGCATTGGGTATCCCTAAATTAATGTTACCTGAGGTAAAGCCTTCTGCCTATCATTTTGGTGATTATGAGATAGACGGAAAGAAAATTCCAATTGCCGGTATTGCGGGAGATCAGCAGGCAGCACTTTTTGGACAAGCATGTTTTAATAAGGGTACGGCAAAGAATACCTACGGGACAGGTTGTTTTATGTTGATGAATACGGGTGAAACGCCACAATTTTCTAAAAACGGACTGCTTACTACCATTGCATATGGGTTAGACGGAAAAGTGAACTACGCACTAGAAGGCAGTATTTTTATTGCGGGTGCGGCGATCCAATGGCTTCGTGATGGATTAGAGTTGATAAAAGACGCTAAGGAAACCGAGGCGTTAGCAGATTCAGTTGAAGGAGAAAACCCAGTATATGTGGTTCCGGCTTTTGCCGGTTTGGGCGCTCCGTATTGGGATATGTATGCCAGAGGCGCAATTTTTGGATTGACCAGAGATACGGGTAAAGCTCATTTGGCCAAGGCTACGTTAGAATCATTGGCATATCAGACCAAGGATATCCTTAAGGCCATGGAAGATGATTCTGGAATTCAATTAAAAAACCTTCGGGTAGATGGCGGTGCATGTGCCAATAATCACTTAATGCAATTTCAGGCGGATATTTTGGATTCGGAGGTTCACCGGCCTGAAGTAATAGAATCTACGGCTATGGGGGCTGCGTTCTTGGCAGGTATTCAAGTGGGTCTATGGAAACAGGAAGATGTTGATCAAAATAGGCCTATGAACAGAATCTTTAAGCCTACCTTTGACCGTGTTAAACGGAAACGCCTGTACAAAAAATGGAAACAAGCCGTTGAGCGTACCAAAGGGTGGGATGACAAATAAACTATAGTTACAACTGTACAAAAAAAGCTATGAAAAATATAAGATTCTCTAATTTAGATAGAGCAAAAACAATACAGGAGTTAACCAATGATACCTATGACCTGGTGGTTATTGGTGGAGGTATTACGGGTGGTGGAATTGCACTGGATGCAGCTTCAAGAGGTTTAAAAGTTGCTTTGGTAGAAAAGGGCGATTTTGCATCGGGAACCAGTAGTAAATCTACCAAGTTAATTCACGGTGGATTACGGTATTTGAAACAATTTGACTTTTGGTTGGTAAAGGAAGTAGGGTCGGAGCGAGCTATTGTTCACAAACTGGCACCGCATTTAGTGCTACCTGAAAAAATGTTATTGCCACTTATTGAAAACGGTTCGTACGGCAAATGGCTTACCTCTATAGGGTTAAAAGTCTATGACATTTTAGCTCAGGTTACCGGCGAGGACAAACGTAAGATGCTGGAGAAGAAAGAGGCAATGAAACTAGAGCCTTTACTTCCAAAGAAAATAGTAAAGGGTGCAGGGTATTATGCGGAGTACCGTACGGATGATGCGCGTTTGACCATTGAAAACATTAAATCCAGTTTATTGTTCGGGGCCCAAGCCTTAAACTATGCATCTGTAGAAGACTTTGTTTATGTTGATGATAAAGTGGCCGGTGTTAAGGTAAAAGACGGTGTTAGCGGCGCAACCTTTAGTATCAAGTCTAAATATGTAATCAGCGCAGCTGGCCCATGGGTAGATGAGCTTAGAAGTACCAATAATTCTAAAAAGGGAAAACAGTTGCACCTAACCAAAGGCGTGCACCTTGTATTTCCAAAGGAGAAATTACCAATAAAACAATCGGTATATTTTGATGTTCCGGATGGTAGGATGATGTTCGCTATTCCGCGCGGAAAAATTACCTACGTAGGTACTACGGATACTAATTTTAACAAAGACAAGGATAACGTACGTACAGATTTGGCAGATGCTATTTATCTCATATCTGCGGTAAACAATATGTTCCCGAGCATAAACTTGGAAATGGAAGATATCATTTCTTCATGGGCAGGTTTACGACCGTTAATTCATGAAGAAGGAAAATCGGCTTCGGAATTATCCAGAAAAGATGAGATTTTTACTTCGGATACGGGTCTTATCAGTATTGCTGGTGGAAAACTTACCGGGTACCGTAAAATGGCGGAGCGTGTTGTAGATCGTATTGCCAAGAAGATGGAAGAGGAAGATGGTACGGAGTTAAAGGAATGTTTTACCGAGAAAATTTTCCTGTGCGGTAATGTTGATTTCAAGAAGTTCAAGCATGTAGAGAAATACATTGATGAAGTTTACGGCAGGATCAAACCGGATGGTTTTTCCAAGCATGATGCATGGTTCTTGGTAACCAACTACGGAAAACAGACAGAAATGATTCTAGAGAATTATTCTGGCGTAAAGGATGCCGATATATACGTACGCATGGCCAAGGCCGAGCTTCGTTTTGGTATTGATTTTGAAATGGTACAAAACCCAATGGATTTCTTCATTAGAAGAACCGGCAGGTTGTATTTTGATATTGACAGCGTTCGAGGTTTAATGGAACCTATTTTGGAAGAATTTAAATCTATTTACGCTGTAGATGACAATCAGATTTCTGAGTGGAGAGAAATTCTACTAAAGGAACTGGATGATCATTCTAATTTTACATTAGATAGAGTGTAGAACCATACAGTAAGAAGTTAATCAAGTTAAGTTGAGTAAAAGGCCGGTTCCGTTTTCCAAAGAAACGAGCCGGCCTTTTCATATACCAAATGGTTTTTTATCAATCTAACTTGTCCGTCAGGGTATTAAATACTTTTTTAGCGCTTTTGTTTTCATAAAGTACAGCATAAACGGCATCTATTATAGGCACTTTTACTGTCTTTTTAAACTTGGATTTTATCTCGTAGGCGCTCTTAGCGGCATAGTACCCTTCGGCTACCATACGCATTTCCATTTGTGCACTTTTAACGGTATAGCCCTTTCCTATCATATTCCCGAACATACGGTTACGGCTAAAAGTAGAATATCCGGTAACCAATAAATCGCCTAAATAGGCAGACTCGTTAATATTACGGTCTATTTTATGAATACGTTTCGTGTAACGTTTCATTTCACGAATAGCATTGCTCATAAGCACACTCTGAAAATTATCTCCATAGCCTAAACCGTGTGCAATACCGGCTGCAATTGCATAAATATTCTTAAGCATGGCCGCATACTCCGTTCCAATTATGTCATTGGTAACTTTGGTCTTAATGTAATGACTGCTCAGGTTTTGGGCTATGTATTGTGCTTTCTCGGTATCGGCACAAGCAATGGTCAAATAAGATAAGCGTTCTAGGGCAACCTCTTCGGCATGACATGGACCGGTAATAACCCCAATATTTTCAAAAGGAATATCATATTTCTCATGAAAATGATTGCCAACTATCAACCCGGATTCGGGAACAATACCTTTTATGGCAGAAAAAACAATTTTATCTTTTAATGAGGTGTTTATTTTTTTCAGCTCTCCTTCAACAAAGGCAGAGGGTATGGCAAATATTAAAATATCGGAATTGTCAACCGCTTTATTGATGTCATCAGTAAGTTCTAACTGATTGGTGTCAAAAGTAACCGAAGTTAAATAGTTAGGGTTGTGCTTTTGAATATTGATAAAACCTACGGCATCCGAATTGCGCATGTACCAACCTACCTTTTTTTGGTTTACACAGAGCATCTTAACAATGGCCGTAGCCCAACTTCCACCGCCTAACACTGTAAATTTTTGATTCATCGTTCTATATTATATGGCTTAGTTCCTGTTAAATGGTTGGTTACAAGTATTGGTTTTTTCTCTTGTACAAAGCTAGGGAAATTAAAAATTGAAACCTTAAGTACTGATTAATAGACTGTTAATAATAATGGCACGGTGCTTGTTTTGTATAGAGGGAATAGTAATACCAAGATTATGAAGACAAAACTACTTTTAACATCCATTTTTACGGCTTTTTTAATGACTTCGTGCTATACCGAAGTTATTGTAGAAGATGAATTTATAGAAGAACCGGTTTATAACACAGATCAAGTATTACAATCATATGACTTGTGGTACGTAGATATAAACGCTACAAGAGGAAATGGCGAAGTTCCTTTTTTACAACGTGCTTTTACCGTTTCTTTTGATAGAGGTACTATGTATGCCAACAATAATATAGTAGGCATTGGTAGAACCGGCAATGGTTTAGGAATAGACGTAGGTTATTACAGCACTATTCGTGGAGCGGTAGAAATTGATCATGATGTAGATGGCCCGTGGCTTTTAGATGTTTTTGCCGTAAACGGGAGTACTATAGAGCTCTATGACGGGCGTTCGGATACATCTTATTATTTAAAGGGATACCAAGTTGGTAATTTTGATTATGATATATTGTTTTACGAGAATATCAACTATTTTTTACAGGAGTACCATGCTTGGGAAAAAACATATACAAGTCTTGAAGGTGCCTTAAATGAGTTCGATAACGAGAACTTTTTGCAATTCAATCCTACCTTTTTTAGGTCGTCTGTAGACCCGGTTGGAACACCCTTGGTAAACCTTCAATGGGATTTTGAGGGAGAATACTCGGTGTATGACATAGAACACGATGAAACGCTTAAAACTTTAACACTGGCTTACCGTTCATCGAGCAATGATTACTTTGAATTGTACGTTATTAATGAGAGTACAATTGAACTTTATCACCCTAGTAGTAAAACAGTATATGAGTTTAGGGGAAAAGGATATCAAGAGTACTTAAAAGCCGGAAAAGGCGCAGTAGAAAAAAAGAGAAAAAAGACTTCTAATCCCATAATGAAGGTGAAAAGAAGTAGAGATATATAAACGTTTTTTGGTTGGTTATTTAGTTAGAAATCGCCCTGGGCTGCAATGCTTGGGGCGGTTTTTTTGTATGAAGTACCTTCGCTAAGGTGTTATAAGTTAATTTTTGCATGCCGTACACGCATATAAAATAGTTTCTGTACACCTAGGCAGCTAGGTCTCTGAGGTGTTGGTTAAACGGTCCTAGAAGCATTTGGTGTCATAAGTCTATGGCTTATAGGGTATTTTGATGTATTTTTGCCCGCTTAAAATCCCAATGTCGTGAAGAAGTATTTGAATTTGTTCGATTTTAAACAAAAGGTAGATTACAAGACCGAGATTCTTTCCGGTCTTACCGTTGCCTTGGCCTTGGTTCCTGAAGCTATTGCATTTGCCCTTATTCCGGGTTTTTCTCCTCTTACAGGACTATATGCGGCGTTTATTCTTTGTTTAGTAACCTCTATTTTTGGAGGTAGGCCTGGCATGATTTCCGGTGCTACAGGGGCAGTTGCCGTTATTTTTGTGGGATTGATTCTAGAATTAAAACGCAATTTCCCGGGAATTGAACCGGAAACCATATTGAATTACGTTTTTGCCACCGTAATTATTGCTGGTGTGCTACAGATTTTGGCCGGTGTGCTAAGATTGGGTAAATTCATCCGTTTGGTACCACACCCGGTAATGTTCGGTTTTGTAAACGGGTTGGCCATTATTATTTTTATGGCGCAGTTTCCTAATTTCTATCAGAAGGAAACGGGAGAATTGTTATCCGGTTCGCCTATGTACATAATGCTGGGGCTTACTTTGCTCACTATGTTGATTATTTGGGGCTTTCCTAAATTAACAAAGGCTATTCCTTCTTCATTATTGGCCATTGTTGTGGTTTCCGCCATAGTTATTGGATTTGGGGTAGATACGTTAACCGTTGCAGATACTATGGGGCCGGGAGAATCCATCAAAGGTGGTTTTCCACCATTATCCATTCCACAATTGCCAATGACGTTACAGACGCTTGGGATTATCTTTCCTTATGCCGCTATTGTTGCGGGTGTAGGGCTCATAGAAAGTTTGTTGACTTTGAACATTATAGACGAAATTACGGATACCCGTGGTAGCGGTAATAAAGAATGTGTAGCTCAAGGTACTGCCAATATCCTATCCGGATTTTTATCAGGAATGGGTGGTTGTGCTATGATCGGACAAAGTTTGATCAATACCTCTTCAGGAGCACGGGCAAGATTATCCGGTATTACTGCGGCTGTTATGCTTTTGGTGTTCATTATGTTCGGTTCTGGTCTTATTGAGCAATTGCCTATGGCCGCTTTGGTTGGGTTAATGTTTATGGTAGCCATTGGAACATTTGAATGGGCCAGCTTCAAGACTTTTGGAAAAATGCCAAAATCCGATGTAATTGTTATGGTTTTGGTGACCTTGATTACCGCTATAACCCACAATTTGGCTGTTGCGGTATTGTTAGGTGTTATAATTTCTGCATTGGCTTATTCTTGGGAAAATGCAAAACGAATTCGAGCGAGGAAATATATTGATGATAATGGTGTAAAGCACTACGAAATATACGGACCGTTATTTTTTGGTTCTACCACATTGTTTGCAGAGAAGTTTGATATTCAGAACGATCCCAATGAGGTTATCATTGACTTTAAAGAGAGCCGTGTTGCCGATATGTCCGGTATAGAAGCTTTGAACAAAATTACGGAGCGCTATGCCAAAGCCGGTAAAAAAATTCACTTGCGTCACTTAAGTAAGGACAGCTTTGGCCTCTTAAAGAATGCTAAGGACATTATAGATGTTAATGTGCTTGAAGACCCTACGTACAAGATAGCGGTAGACAAGACAAAGGCTTAGTATATTTTTGGCACGGTAAACTTGCTTTTACTCGCCACCATAAAGCTTATAGACTTCCGATCCGGCACTTAAAAATGCCCCGGTTCCGTAAACTTCGGTTTTATCGGGCCAGGCCTTTCCGGGTGCTGCTCCAATGGGTTGTACGTAACCTAACATGCCGTCTTTTGTTATATGGCTTACCATGGCGTTCCAGCCTTTTTTAACTGCCGGTTCATAGGTTTCTTTGTCCAGAACTCCATTGTTAATGCCCCACGCAAGACCATATACGTAAAAAGATGAACCGCTGGTTTCGGGTGTAGGATAAAATTCTTGGCCCAGAAGACTCATGGCCCAATGGCCTTTGGGTGTCTGGATGGTAATAAGTTTTTCGGCCATTTTTTTATAGATGTTCAAGAAATACATGTATTCTTCACTGTTTGGCTCAAGTTCGTTCATGATATTGACGAGTCCGGCAAATACCCAGCCATTTCCCCTGGACCAAAATACCTTAGTGCCGTTATCTAACTTATTAAAGTACCTTTCGTCACGATAATATAGGTTCTCTTCTTTGTCAAACAGAAAATCAGTTGAAGCCTTAAATTCTGTCATCATGAAATCCAGATATTTTTTCTCGCCTGTAATTTTATACAACTTGACCCAGACCGGAGGGGACATAAAAAGGGCATCGCACCAATTCCAACGGTCTTGATGATACGGAGTATCCCAGTTTAGGGCACTTTTGGAAGGATGGAATATTAAGAAGTTAAATTGCTCTTTGGTGGGAGCAATCATTTTTTCGTCTTTGTATTTTCTAAATAAATCTAGATACATCTGGCCAACAGCATGGTCATCTGCATGGTATTTTCTTTTGTATAGTTGCCATTCGTTTGTTTCACCAATATTCTTTAACCAAGAATAATAGCGGTCATCCTCTGCCATCGCTGCCCATTTTACCATACCTACGTAAAGTGCTGCATTGGTCCAATCTAAAGGGTGGTGGGGTTTTTTGTGTCCACTGTACAACCCTTCAAAATTAGCAATTTGCCAATCGGCAACGCGCTGCATATTTTCCTTTACTTTCTTTGGCTTTATTTTTTGAGCGGTTATCGTGTTCGTACACGAAAAAATAGTGATGACGATAAGAAAATGGCGTAACGTTTTCAATGTAAAGTGTTTTTAAGTTGATTGAGAGCTACTAATATATTCAAAAAAAATATGCCGTTACCCTAAAATATTAGGATAACGGCATAGGAATATAAAATTTTGGCTCTTAAAGTGTTCGCAGGTATTCCGCGACCGCTCTTGTGTCTTCTTCAGAAAGATTCTGATTTAGCATAATAGCGTTGTTGTATTCTTTAAGAAGGGCTTGTGCAATTGGATCCTCTTTCAACATTTTATCTGGGTTTGCAATCATGTTCATAACCCATGATGGACTTCTTCTTTCATAAACACCTTTTAATGCAGGGCCAATTAAACGTTTGTCTACCATGTGACAGGCGGTACATACCGCTTTGAACTTTGCCTCACCGGCCGCAGCCATTTCAGCATCAATATCAGCATCAAAAGAAATATCCTTGTATGGGCCTACTCCTTGGTTATCCATATCAACAGGAACGCCTTCAGACTTGGCTTCTACTGCTTTAGTTTCTGTTTTGGTTCTGTTCATTTCAAAACCACCCTTTTTTTCTTCCTTTTTCTCTTCGCCACAGCTGGCAAGCAGGGCACCAAGTGCCAATACGCTTAATAATTTTTTCATCTTGTGCTTTATTTCAATATTCGAGCCGAGTTAAGGGCTTTTTGTTCGCGATGCTAATATAACGATTCACTAAAATTAAACCATGTCTTGCACAAATTTAATTGCTGTTTTTTCTGAGTAATAGATGTTTGATGGCGCTACAAACCCCACGTGACCGCCAAAATTGGGTGTCTTTAAATAAAGGTTCGGAGTGTTTTCCGCCTCGGTGTACGGGTAGCATTCATCGCCCAAAAAAGAATCGTTTTTAGCATTGATGATTAAAGCGGGAATTTTAATATGGGGCAAAAATTGCCTGCAACTACATTTTGTGTAATAGTCAATGGCATTTTTAAAACCATGAGCCCGGCTGGTGTAGATATCGTCAAAATCTTTTAGGGTTTTAATAGCGCGCACATCTTTTTTTGAAATTTTATCCGGAAACAAATCTACTTTGTGCCATAATTTTTCAACCAAGTGTTTTTTAAAACGCTTGGAGTAGAGGTAGTTTTTCGTGGACATGAGTTCTTTTAAGGAACTATGAAGGTTGCAGGGCACAGAAACACCTATTACCGCCTTTATTTCCTTTGGGAGCGTACGGTCCTCACCGGCATATTTCATAGCCATGTTTCCACCTAAACTTACCCCTTTTATATAGATATGATCATACTTTTGTTTCTTCAGAATATATTGAACAACGGCATCTAAATCTTCGGTAGCGCCGGAATGGTAGGAACGAAAAAGGCGATTGGTCTCACCACTACAACCCCTAAAATTAACGGCGCAAGCATCAATGCCCGCCGTATTAAATGTTTTTGCACTTCCCGTAATGTACGGCCGTTGCGCGTTGCCTTCCAAGCCATGTAAAAGTATAACCACACTTTTAGAAGGGGTTTTGGAGTAACTCCAGTCTACATCAATAAAATCGCCATCTGCAAGTTCTAAACGTTCCCGCTGCTGTTCCAATCCTTCTATTCGTCTAAACAATCCCGAATAGACGGTAGATAGATGTCCGTTCTTAAAAAGTAATGTGGGATTATAATCGGAGTGGAGTAGTGGCATTTAATTATTCTTTTTTATTTCGACACAAATTTCCCCAATCAACTTTCTTACTTCGGATACTTTTCCAAAATCATAATCTGCTGCTGTATGGCAGATTTAAATTCGGTTTTTAGATCAGCAATTAATTCGGCTACGGGAAGCACATTCTCAATTGAAGCAGATCCCTGGCCTGCAGACCAAATGGTTTTCCATGCTTTTGCCTCGGTATTGAGCTCTTTTCCAAAATCTATTTTTGTGTCTTTTTTCAGGTCTTCCTCGGTTATTCCAGCAGCTTTTAGACTTGCTCCCAAGAAATTGGCATGAACGCCCGAGATGGATGCAGTATATACCACATCGTTTGCACCTGCATCAATAATCATTTTTTTGTATTCCGGTGTGGCTTTGCTTTCTTCGGTATTGATAAAGCGTGTGCCCATATAGGCCAAATCCGCCCCCATTTGTAATGCAGAAGCAATATCGCGCCCTGTACTGATACATCCGGAAAGAATTATGGTCTTGTGGAAGAACTTCTTTATTTCCGCCACCAAAGTCATAGGGTTTACCGTACCTGCATGGCCTCCGGCTCCAGCGGCAACAAGTATCAATCCGTCTACTCCAGCTTCTTGGGCCTTTTCGGCATGACGTTTTTTTATGATATCGTGAAAGACGAGTCCGCCATAACTGTGAATGGCATCTACAACCATAGACACGGCCCCTAAAGAGGTAATTACAATAGGCACTTTGTGTTTTATGCAGAGCTTAACATCTGCTTCAAGTCTTGGGTTGGTAGGGTGAACTATAAGGTTTACGCCAAAAGGTGCGGGTTTTTTACCGGTCTCTTTTTCAAAGGCGTCCAATTCTGTTTTGATTTCTATGAGCCATTCTTCAAAACCTTCACTTGTACGTTGGTTCAATGCCGGAAAAGTTCCAACAATACCGTTTTTACAACATTCAATAACCAGCTTGGGGCCAGATATTAAAAACATAGGGGCAGCAATGGCGGGTAATGCCAATTCGTTTATAAAAGAAGGTTTTGCGCTCATATCATTGGTTTTAGAAAGAATTGAAATTAGCTAAAAATATTTAAGGACATATATTCCTCTGTTTTTCAAAACTATGGTATTTTTGTTATTCTTATGCATGCATAATAAAATAATTCGTAAAAATATGTACCTAAAAGACTTTGAAATACGCTGGAGCGATGTTGATGCAAACCGCCATTTGGCCAATTCTGCCTATTTGAATTTTATGAGTCACGTTCGAATGACTTATTTAACCGAAATTGGTTTTGGTCATAAAGCATTGCTGGAAAAAGAGATAGGACCGGTGGTTTTTTATGAGCATATGTATTATTTTAAAGAGGCCTTTCCCGGTAGGCCCGTAAAGGTTTCAATGGAAATTATGGGGATGAGTGAAGACGGACAGTTTTTTGAATTCCATCATAATTTCTATGATTATAAAGGTCGAAATTTTGCGCATTGCGAGATGATGGGTGCTTGGATGGATTTAAAGACCAGAAAACTCACCGGTTTACCAAATGATCTCATGCAAAAATTTAGTGATGTTGAAAAGGGTGAAGGCTTTAGAATCCTTACCAAAGAAGATACTAGAAAGTTCGCTAGGGCTCCAAAGGATCTGGTTTAGGCTTTTTGCTTGCTAAATATACTCCCAAAAACACTAGGCAACCCGCTATTATCTTAAGTGTAGTAAGTTTGTCCTGACCCGTGGCAACCGCAAAGAGAATGCCTATTAATGGCTGAATATAAACGAACGCACTTAATGTAGAAGCTTTAAGTTGGGTTAATGCGAATATGTTGAACAGGTACGTACAAAATGTAGTTCCCAAAACAACAAAAGCAATTTTCCACAGGGCTTCAAACGGCAGATTGGGCCAGTCTATGTCTATAAGCTCCTGGTAGCCAAAAGGGAGACATATGAATATACCAAGCGTAAATAACCATTTCATAAAGGTAAACGGATGGTATTTTGCTATCAGGGTTTTTGCTCCAATAAGGTAAGACCCATAAAATACCGAGTTCATAAAAATCAGAAAATTCCCTAAAGGTATGTTAGGTGCATCCTGTCTAACTTCGCTACCAAAGAAAATAAGGCCCAAGGCACCTAAAAGACCAATAAGAATGCCCACCATTTTTTTGGGAATGATTTTTTCTTTGATTAGAACAGCTGAGAGCAATACCACAATAATTGGTGTGGTGGTTATTAAAACAGCACTGTTAATAGGTGTGGATAAGTCCAGTCCTTTAAAAAAAACGAGCATGTTAAAGCCCATACCTAAGAGTGCACAAATGAACATTCTAGGGTAGTCTTTTTTTTCTATTTTCTCCTTTGGACCAAAAACGGAAACACTCCAGAATAGTATTGAGGCTCCTATAACACGCAACATAATAAACCCAAAAGGTTGTACGTGGTTGGGCATTACACCTTTGGCAATGGTATGGTTTAAGGCATAGATAATGGTTGCACCAATTGCGGCTAATATGGCAAGGGTACGTTTGCTCACTGGTGTAGGGCATTTTTTGCCGCTTCCACTACTTTTTTGCTGTTGCCCACAAAGATTTGATCATCAATTAGAATTACAGGTCGCTTGAGGAACGTATAGTGCTCTAGAATCAAACCTTTCAATTCATTTTCCGAAGGCTGTTTTTCATGTAGCCCCATTTGTCTGTACAGACGGGCTCTTTTACTGAAAAGCGCCTCGTAGCTTCCGGCAAGTTTTTGCATCTCTTCTACTTGCTCGGCGGTCATGGCTTCCGTTTTAATGTCCTGAAGTACAAACCCGTCTAGAGGTTCCAATTCCTTAAGGATGCGTTTGCAGGTATCACAGGTGCTGAGGTAGTAAATCTTTTTCATCTTTCTTAACATAAAATCACTTTGCAAAGAAACCCAATTCAGTTCAATTGTACTATTTTTAACGTCCACTTTAAAATAAGAATGCTTTGGAAAAACTCTTTGATGTTATTTTACAGAATAGAAAACGCTTGTATATTATATTGACCGAAACCCCAAGAGAACAATTGCTGGAAATTCCAGAGGGTTTTAATAACAATATCTGGTGGAATATTGCCCATACCGTGATTACTACCCAAGTTTTAGTGTATAAATTCAGTAATCTTCAAATGCGGGTTTCGGATGAACTTGTTCAAAAGTTCATGAAAGGAACAAAACCAGATGGAACGGCAACTGAGGAGGAAATAATGATAATTGGAGATTTTCTAATATCTACCTTGGAATGGATTATGGAGGATTATGAAGCTGGTCTTTTTCAGGAGTATAATGAGTATACTACCAGTGCAGGAGTAACATTGGCATCTGCTGAAGATGCGCTAACCTTTAACCTGTATCATGAAGGGTTGCATATGGGAGCCATTATTGCCCTGCTTAAAGTAGTAGGGAGATAAGGATTAGGACTTGCTTTTGGCCAAGTAGGGCTTGGCATCCGCAAATGATAGGGTCAGAACAATGGGGCCATCTGCATACGAGGCAACCTCATAAGGGTTGTAAAGTAGCTTTATACCCTCCTCGGTAAATCCAATATTTTCGGGGAGGTAAAACATATCTCTTTCAAACATAAAACCTGTGCTGTTAATAGGGCCATCTAGAGGTATGTGTTCCTGGTTCCTGAATTTTTCTTCGGCAAATTTTTCAAAATCCTCACGGTCTTTAAAAATCTCCCAATTTTCAAGCTCTTTCCCTTTGTTTTTATCAAAATTCAGAAAATGTTGTGAGCTATAGCCATGAGCTCCCCCGGTAAAAATATAAGAGTTGAGTTCAACGGTCAGAAAATCGGCGTCTTCATATGAAACACTGCCTTCTATTTTTGCCTCCCAACTTGTAGCTTCTTCCGGATAAAGTTTTTTAAGTTCCCAGTACCCATTACTAAAGGACTCTACGGCATCTTTAATAGTGGTGGCCTCTAATTCGTCATCATAGTTTAGGGTTTCTATGATTTCTTCATTAATAGCATTGTTAATGTTGGTAGCTATTTTGGAGTCTTCGATTGCTTTGGGAATGTTGATTTCCACACTCGGACATTCGGAACAACGTGTCTCATCGAGTTTTAAGGTTTCAAACGTTAGTTTGTTCTCATTTTGACATCCAACAAGGGCTAAAAATAAAATGATATAGGTAACTTGGGTTCTCATAAAGGAATTTCATTGGGGTAAGCGGAAAAAATCTGGATTATCCTACATCAAAGATAACGATACATTTGAACCAATAATTATAAAAAATGGGTGAAAAAACGTTAAAATTCAATAGTAAAACAATTCATGGAGGGCAAGAGCCAGATGCGGCCTACGGTGCGGTCATGCCTCCTATATATCAGACTTCTACTTATGCGCAGACCACCCCCGGTGGGCATAAGGGGTATGAATACTCTAGAAGTGCAAATCCAACACGTACTGCTTTGGAAAATTCGTTGGCCAGTATTGAGAACGGAACATACGGCTTGGCCTTTGCCAGTGGCCTTGCCGCTATGGATGCGGTCATTAAACTGCTTAGTCCTGGTGATGAGGTGGTTTCAACCAACGATTTGTATGGCGGTAGTTACCGATTGTTCAAAAAGGTTTTTGAGAAGTATGGAATCAAATTCAATTTTGTGGGTATGCAAGATGCCAAGGCTATTGAGTCGGCAATTACTAGTAACACCAAACTTATTTGGGTAGAGACCCCTACGAACCCGATGATGAATATTATTGACATTAAAGGGGTAGGTCTGTTGGCTAAAAAGCATGGTGTTCTTTTAGCCGTAGACAATACGTTTGCCACTCCCTATCTCCAAACACCTTTGGATTTAGGGGCGGATATTGTAATGCACTCTGCAACTAAATACTTGGGCGGTCATAGTGATGTGGTTGCCGGTGCTTTGGTCGTCAAGGATAAAAAAATAGCAGATGAACTTTATTTTATTCAAAATGCAAGCGGTGCTGTTTGTGGTCCTATGGATAGTTTTTTGGTGTTAAGGGGAATAAAGACCTTGCATGTGCGTATGCAACGGCATTGCGAGAACGGTGCTGCAATTGCCAATTATCTGGCCGGCCATTCAAAAATAGAGAAAGTATATTGGCCTGGTTTTGATAGCCACCCCAACCATGAAATCGCTAAGAGCCAAATGACCGGTTTTGGGGGTATGATTTCTTTTGTTACCAAGGGTAGTAATTATGAAGATGCTATTAAGATCGTGGAAAAGTTGAAGGTGTTTACACTGGCGGAATCCCTAGGAGGTGTAGAGAGCCTAGCGGGGCATCCGGCTAGTATGACACATGCCAGTATTCCAAAAGAGGAACGAGAAAAAAGTGGAGTGGTAGATGCTTTGATCAGGTTAAGCGTAGGGATTGAAGATATAGACGATTTGATAGCCGACTTGGAACAGGCGATAAGCTAGTTTTTAGTGTATTTTAAAAAAAAGGGTAGGTTAGTTATATAAATAACATAATTTTGCCGTTATAATCAAAATTCAACAAAATACTCGTTATGGACGCAAAGATTAAAGACTTCATGGATGAGGTCAAAACAAGAAACGGGCATGAACCCGAGTTCATTCAAGCGGTGCAGGAAGTTGCCGAAACGGTAATTCCATATATCGCCAAACATAAAATATATAACGGCAAAAATATTTTACTTCGCATGGTGGAGCCCGAGAGGTTGGTCTCGTTTAGAGTGGCTTGGGTAGATGATGAAGGAGAGATTCACGTTAACAGAGGGTACCGAATTCAAATGAATTCCGCTATTGGACCGTATAAAGGAGGCTTGCGGTTTCATCCATCGGTTAATGCAAGTATCCTTAAATTTCTAGCTTTTGAACAGGTTTTCAAAAATAGTTTGACCACCTTGCCTATGGGCGGTGGAAAAGGTGGGTCCGATTTTGATCCAAAAGGAAAGTCAGATGATGAGGTAATGCGTTTTTGTCATGCCTTTATGTTGGAACTTTGTCGCCATATAGGTCCAAATACAGATGTACCTGCCGGTGATATTGGTGTGGGTGCCCGCGAAATAGGCTTCTTGTTTGGTATGTACAAGAAAATAAGGAACGAGTTTACGGGTGTACTAACAGGAAAAGGTCTTTCTTGGGGTGGTTCAAAAATTCGTCCGGAAGCAACAGGATACGGAACGGTATATTTTGCGCAGAGTATGCTTAAAACCAAGAATGAAAGTTTTGAGGGTAAAACCGTGGTTATTTCAGGCTCCGGTAATGTGGCACAATACGCTGCGGAAAAGGTACTTCAGTTAGGAGGCAAAATAGTTACATTGTCCGATTCTGGTGGATATATTTATGACGCAGAAGGAATTGATGCAGAGAAACTTACCTTTGTTATGGAGCTAAAGAACGAAAAGCGAGGTAGAATTTCGGAATATACTGAAAAGTATAAAGACGCCGAATACCATAAAGGAAAGACGCCATGGGACGTAAAATGTGATATAGCCTTACCATGTGCCACTCAAAATGAACTATTGGCTGCGGATGCCAAGACGTTGATAGATAACGGTTGTATGTGTGTTGCCGAAGGAGCCAATATGCCTTGCGATACGGATGCTGTGCATACGTTTCATGATGCCAAAATTCTTTTTGCTCCAGGTAAAGCCTCCAATGCTGGTGGTGTTGCTACATCAGGTCTTGAAATGTCTCAGAATTCATTACGTATAAGTTGGACAAGGGAAGAAGTAGACGAAAGGCTTAAGGATATTATGGAAGATATTCATGATTCCTGTATAGAATACGGAAAAGAAGAAGACGGCTATTGCAACTACGTAAAAGGGGCTAATATTGCCGGTTTTGTTAAGGTGGCCGATGCTATGTTGGCACAAGGTGTGATTTAGAGAATAGTATCATATAAATAAGAAAAGACCTGTAATTCTAAAGTTACAGGTCTTTTTATTTTTGCCCTTCAGCGCAATTCTTACATCATATTTTTTAAAGTTATCTTTGTGCAAAGCCATCTATGTAAATGCAGGTAACTACCAAAGCCATAGTTCTTACATCCATTAAATATGGAGATACCAGTTTAATTGTAAAGGCATTTACGGAATCTGGAGGTGTTAAATCTTACCTCCTTAGGGGAGTTTTGGCCTCTAAGAAAGGAAAATTAAAAACGGCTTATTTTCAACCTTTAACACAATTAGAGATAGTGGCCAGCCATAAGAATAAAGGGGCTTTAGAGAGTATTCGCGAAGCAAAGGTCAATTATCCGTACCAGACCTTACATTCCGATATTTCAAAAAATGCCATGACTTTATTTCTGGCCGAAATGTTGGCGAACAGCATTTATGAAGAGGAGGCCAATGAGGCACTATTTGAATTTATAGAGGCTTCGTTACAATGGCTGGACAACCAGAGCGGAATTTCTAATTTTCATATTTATTTTTTAATTCGGTTAACACGCTATTTGGGCTTTCACCCGGATACGAACGAGATAGAATTAAGCTATTTTGACTTACTGGAAGGTGAGTTTACGGATACGCCTTCATTAAATCCTATTTTAAACGGAGATAATCTTAGCTATTTTAAAACCTTCTTGGGCATAAATTTTGATGAGATACATCATATCAAAATGAATAAAAGCAACCGTCAAGAACTTTTACAATCATTAGTGCTGTTCTATGAGTTGCATTTACAAGGGTTTAGGAAACCAAAATCCCTTGCCATCCTTAATGAAGTATTTAACTAGTATGAACAAAGTTCTGTTTTTACTTATTTTTTTGAGTATCCAAACCGTACTTGCGCAACAGGTTACAGTTTTGGATGTAGATACGCGAGAGCCCATAGTAAATGTGGCCATTTACAATTATGACCACTCTAAAACGGCACTCACGGATTTTGATGGTAAGGCGGATCTATCCGTTTTTAAGGCTGAAGAACGTATTACTTTTCGCCATCTTAGTTATCAAATAAGAAAGAGCACAAGAGCCCAAATTAATCGGCACGGAGGGCATTTGTTTTTGGAAATGAAGGCTGAAGAGCTTGATGAGGTGGTCATGTCCGTTTCTAAATGGGAGCAGCAAAAAAAGGACATTCCCAACAAAATTGCCGTTATAGATACTAAGGATATCGCTTTCACAAGTCCACAAACTTCGGCAGACCTATTGCAGAATAGCGGTAAGGTATTCGTTCAGAAAAGTCAGCTGGGTGGCGGTAGTCCCATGATCAGGGGATTTGCAACCAACCGTTTGCTCTTGTCCGTAGACGGGGTGCGTATGAACAATGCCATTTTTAGGGGAGGTAACCTTCAGAATGTTATTTCTATAGATCCCTATTCAGTAAAAAATACAGAAATCATTTTTGGTCCTGGTTCCGTTATTTATGGTAGTGATGCTATTGGAGGTGTTATGAATTTTTATACTAAAAAAGCGGAGTTCTCAAATTCGGATAGTCTTTCGTTTTCGGGAAATGCCAGTTATCGCTTCGCTTCGGCCAACCTGGAAAATACGTTTCATGTAGATGTTAATCTGGGGAAAAAGAAATGGGCCTTTTTAACAAGTGCTTCTGACAACAGTTTTGATGATTTAAAAATGGGTTCCCATGGTCCTGATTCTTACCTGAGAAGAGAATACGTGACTACCATAAACGGAGCTGATGTGCTTATGCCTAACAAAACTGTAAAGGAACAGAACCCAACGGGCTATAATCAGTTTAACCTAATGCAGAAAATAGCCTATAAACCAAGTCATACGTGGCAATATGATTTAGGTCTGCATTATTCGGAGACTTCGGATTACGCCAGATACGATCGTCTGATCCGGCCCAATAGTGCGGGAGACGGACTTCGTTCTGCGGAATGGTATTATGGTCCTCAAAAATGGTTCATGGGCAACTTGCAGATGAACAAAAGAGGAAAAGGTATTTTTTACGATGGATTAAAGATTACCACGGCCTATCAGCATTTTGAGGAAAGTAGAAATGACAGGGGTTTTCAAGATGTTATACGCTATAGTACGGAAGAAAAGGTAGATGCCCTTTCCACTAATATCGACTTTGAAAACAAAAAAATTGGTAACCTCCGCATGTACTATGGAGGTGAATATATATTTAATAAGGTAGGTTCCTTGGGTAGTCAAGAAAATATAGAGACCAATGAAATTTTGGCATCTGCATCAAGATATCCAGATGGTTCAACTTGGCAAACCTTAGCAGGTTATGTTCATGGGGAATATAAGGCCAAGCCCAATTTTACGGTACTGTCCGGTTTGCGTTACAGTCATGTGTGGATTAATGCCGTATTTGACAAGACCTATTACCCATTTCCTTTTGATGATGCCAATCTTAATAATGGGGCGCTTACGGGTAGTTTGGGTTTTAGTTGGTTTCCTAAGGCAGATTTGCAGGTCACTTTTAATGGTTCTACCGGTTTTAGGGCACCTAATATAGATGATGTGGGCAAAATTTTTGATTCGGAGCCGGGAGCGGTGGTCGTTCCCAATCCAGACTTGGAGCCTGAGTATGCTTATAATATAGAGCTGGGTGTGCAGAAGAATTTTAATGATAAAGTAGTATTTAAAAGCACTGCGTTTTATACCTATTTGGTAGATGCTTTGGTACGCCGTGATTACCTTTTCAATGGAGAAGAAGAAATTATATATAATGGTGAGATGAGTAGTGTGCAGGCTATACAGAATGCAGCTAAGGCCTTTGTCTACGGTTTTGAGTTTGGCGCGGAAGCCTTTCTTACAGAAAATATTTCCGTGGTGTCCAATTTAACTATTACCGAGGGTGTTGAAGAAGAGGATGATGGTACAGAATCTCCCGGTAGGCACGTTTCTCCCACCTTTGGAGATTTACATTTGATTTATAAAAACCAAAGACTAAAGACGGATTTGTTCATGAATTATAACGGCGAGATTCCTTTTTATGATTTGGCTGCTTCCGAGCGCAGTAAAGCGTATATCTACGCTTCCGACTCGGAAGGAAACCCGTATTCTCCTTCTTGGTATACTTTAAATTTTCGTTCGCAATATAAAATTTCAAATGCTTTTGAAGTGTCCTTGAATCTTGAAAACTTTACGGATCAGCGTTACCGCTCCTATTCTTCGGGAATATCCGCACCGGGCATCAATTTAATTATGGGCTTGGCGTACCAGCTTTAGTTTCTCTCTGGGGCATTAAAATGAAAAATCCCGGCCATTGGCCGGGATTTCTCTGTTGTAAGAAATAATAAAATTGTAAACTAGTTTACAGCAGCTTTAGCTTTATCAACTGCACTGTTAGCAGCGTTTTTTGCATCGTCACCAGCTTTGTTGGCAGCATCTGTTGCTTTATCTGCAGCTTCACCGGCTTTAGCTTTAACATCGCTAGCCGCTTCGTTAGCTTTAGCCTTAATATCATCGCCAGCTTCTTCAGCTTTAGCTTTTAAATCGTTAGCGGCATCTTCGGCACCAGCTTTGATTTCTTCACCAGCTTCTTCAGCTTTTTCCATAGCTTCGTTACCGGCTTCTTTAGCTTTATCCATGGCATCAGATCCCATTTCTTTAGCGTCTTCACCAGCCTGCTCCATAGCAGCACCAGCTTCGTCCGTAGCACTCTTTGCTTTATCCGCAGCTTCTCTACAAGAAACAAAAGAGATACTCAAGGCAAGCATTAAAACGGAACCTAAAATTACTTTTTTCATGATTTTGTGTTTAAAGTTTTGTTTAATTGTTTTTGTGATATACGTATGAAACGGCTTTTTGGACGCTATATTTTAACATTTTCTTACAAGCTTGTTTATTTTGCTGTATCTCAATTCTTTCAAATCGACTTAATTCGACTAAAAATCCTTAATTTTGCAGCCTTAAATTAATGCAGTAGAGCCACTTATTATGAAGTTTGCGGAATATAAAGGATTGGACTTGCCCAAAGTAGCCGAGGATATACTTGATTACTGGAAGCAAAACCAAATATTTGAGAAAAGTGTTTCCTCTAAAGAGGGTAAACCTAGTTATGTATTTTACGAGGGTCCACCATCGGCAAACGGTATGCCAGGTATACACCACGTTATGGCACGTACCATAAAGGATATTTTTCCTAGGTACAAGACCATGAAGGGTTTTCAGGTAAAGAGAAAAGCAGGTTGGGATACCCACGGACTACCTATTGAGTTGGGTGTTGAGAAAGAGTTGGGCATTACCAAAGAGGATATTGGTAAGAAAATTTCTGTTGAGGAATATAATGCGGCCTGTAAAAAGGCGGTTATGCGCTATACGGATGTTTGGAACCGTATGACGGAGCAAGTAGGGTACTGGGTAGATATGAACGACCCGTACATTACTTACAAGCCAAAATATATGGAGTCTGTTTGGTGGTTGTTGAAACAGATTTATGATAAAGGTTTAATTTATAAAGGATATACGATTCAGCCATACTCCCCAAAAGCGGGTACTGGTCTAAGTTCTCACGAATTGAACCAACCGGGCACATATCAAGATGTTACGGATACAACGGTAGTGGCACAGTTTAAGGCTGTAGATGAATCTTTGCCGGACTTTCTTAAGAATGAGGGTGATATTTATTTCTTGGCGTGGACGACCACACCGTGGACGCTTCCTTCTAACACGGCATTGACGGTAGGGCCAAAGATTGAGTATGTGCTGGTAGAAACCTACAATCAGTATACGTTTAAACCAATGAATGTAGTGCTTGCCAAAAATTTGGTAAGCAAACAGTTTTCAGGAAAATTCAAACAAGTTGAAACCAAGCCGGAATTGTTGGAATATACATCCGGTGATAAGAAAATTCCTTTTTACGTAGTAAAGGAGTTTGTTGGTAAAGATTTAGTGGGTATAAAATATGAGCAATTGTTGGCATATGCCCAGCCGTACCAAAATCCTGAAAATGCATTTCGTGTAATTTCAGGAGATTTCGTTACGATAGAAGATGGTACCGGTATTGTGCATACGGCACCCACTTTTGGTGCGGACGATGCCTTGGTGGCCAAACAGGCATCACCGGAAATACCACCGTTATTGGTATTGGATGAAAATAACAACCCGGTTCCTTTAGTGGATTTGCAAGGAAAGTTCCGCCCTGAAATGAAAGAATTTGGCGGTAAATACGTCAAGAACGAATATTATGATGCCGGTGAGGCACCGGAAAGGTCAATAGACGTGGAGCTGGCCATTAAACTTAAAGAAGAGAACAAGGCTTTTAAAGTAGAAAAGTATGTACACAGCTACCCTAATTGCTGGCGAACGGATAAGCCTATCCTATATTACCCATTAGATTCCTGGTTCATAAAGATCAGTGATGTTAAAGATCGTATGTTCGCGCTTAACCAGACTATCAACTGGAAACCAAAATCTACTGGCGAAGGCCGTTTTGGTAACTGGTTGGCCAATGCCAATGACTGGAACCTTTCGCGATCTAGGTATTGGGGTATTCCGCTTCCTATTTGGAGAACGGAAGATGGTAAGGAAGAAATAATCATAGGTTCGGTTGCCGAGTTAAAGGCGGAAATGGCAAAAGCCGTGGCTTCCGGAGTAATGGAGAAAGATATTTTTGATGATTTTGTTGTGGGTGACCTATCCGAAGAAAATTATGATAAAATAGACCTGCACAAGAATATTGTAGATGATATTATTTTGGTTTCCGCTTCGGGTAAACCCATGAAGCGTGAGAGTGACCTTATTGATGTTTGGTTTGATAGTGGTTCTATGCCGTATGCACAATGGCACTACCCATTTGAAAACAAAGAATTGATCGATGAGGGCAAGACCTACCCGGCCGATTTTATCGCAGAAGGTGTAGATCAGACCAGAGGTTGGTTCTATACCTTGCATGCTATTGCTACTATGGTTTTTGATTCCGTAGCGTATAAAAACGTGGTTTCCAACGGACTGGTGCTTGATAAGGAGGGAAAGAAAATGTCCAAACGTTTGGGCAATGCGGTAGACCCTTTTGATACCATGAACGAGCATGGGGCAGATGCCACGCGTTGGTACATGATTTCCAATGCCAACCCATGGGATAATCTAAAATTTGATACTGAAGGTATTGTTGAGGTGAAGCGTAAATTCTTCGGGACACTTTATAATACGTACTCTTTCTTTTGTCTATATGCGAACATAGATGCTTTTGACTATTCAGAAGAAGAGATTCCGCTAAATGAAAGACCGGAAATTGATAGGTGGATTTTATCTGAACTTCATTCGTTGATCAAGACGGTTGACGAAGCTTACGCAGATTTTGAGCCTACAAAGGCAACACGTGCAATTTCAGACTATGTACAAGAAAATCTAAGTAACTGGTATGTGCGTTTGTGCAGAAGACGTTTCTGGAAAGGTAGCTATGAGAAAGATAAAATATCGGCCTACCAAACATTGTATACCTGTCTAGAAACCGTAGCCAAATTATCGGCGCCGGTTGCTCCGTTCTTTATGGATAGACTTTATAAAGATTTAACGAATACAACGCATAGGGAGGATTTTGAAAGTGTACATTTATCCGAGTTTCCAAAGTATGATGAGGCAATAGTAGATAAGAATTTGGAAAGTAAGATGGAGAAAGCTCAGACCATTTCGTCTTTGGTACTTTCTATTCGTCAGAAAGAAAAGATAAAAGTGCGTCAGCCGTTGCAAAAAGTCATGATACCTATCTTGGATGATAAGCAGAAGCATGAAATAGAAGCGGTAGCTGATCTTATCAAGTCCGAGGTAAACGTTAAAGAGATAGAGTTACTTGATGATGCTTCGGGAATCTTGGTGAAACAGATCAAGCCCAATTTTAAGGTTTTAGGCCCTAAATTTGGAAAGGATATGAAAAAAATAGCTCAGGCTGTTGCCAAGTTGAACCAAGATGATATCCAAAAAATTGAGCAAGATGGCGAAATTTCGCTTGACATTGACGATAAAATTATTACATTACAGCTGCAAGATGTAGAGATAGCCTCGCAAGATATTGAAGGTTGGTTGGTAGCAAGTTCAGGCCCTATTACAGTGGCTCTGGATGTTACCATAAACGAAGGTCTTAGGGAAGAGGGTATTGCTAGAGAGCTTGTAAACCGAATTCAGAATATAAGAAAAGATTCCGGTTTTGAAGTAACGGATAGAATTGATATTAAAATTCTTAAAGACGGTTTTGTAGAAAAGGCGGTGTCCAATAACTTAAGCTATATTAAAGCTGAAACGTTAACGGCCGAACTTGTTTTTGAGGAAAAATTGGATAGAGGAACCGAGGTTTCTTTTGATGAGGTGAATACTAAATTATTTATTGAAAAACATTAATAGAATGGCAGAAGATTTAAAAGTTAGATATTCGGACAAGGATCTTGCCGAATTCAGAGAATTGATCGAAGACAAAATTGAGAAAGCAAAAAGTCATTTAGAATTGCTTAAGAGTTCTTATATGAACGATGGTAATAACGGCACGGATGATACCTCCCCTACGTTTAAGGCTTTTGAAGAGGGTTCTGAGACCATGAGTAAAGAAGCAAATACGCAATTGGCCATACGTCAAGAAAAATTTATACGAGACTTAAAAAATGCTCTTTTGCGTATTGAGAACAAAACCTACGGTATTTGCCGTGTTACAGGAAAGTTGATCGCCAAAGAGCGTCTTAAATTGGTTCCTCATGCTACATTAAGTATAGAGGCAAAGAATATGCAAAAGTAATTTTGCGATTTTAAATTAAAAAAGCCTACAGGAACTTGGTTCTTGTAGGCTTTTTTTACACCGTATAAAAATGAAAGGGTTTCTCGTTTTCTTCTTTTTTTTCAATCTTTTGGCGGCGCAAAAAGTGGTTAAAAAATCTGTGGTAAATGATGCAGTTACCTCAATTGGTATAGACGTTGAGAATTGCTATAGGTTAACCTTGGAAACTGCCGATACAGATGAAATGTTCGTTGAGGCTATTATTGATGGGGAGTACAAGAAGGATCTTTTGTTGTCCGTAAAGGAGAATGGTAGTGCTATAATGGTCAGTAGTGGTTTTCAGCCTAATTTCAAGAATCCTAATGATAAGCTTAGCGCACATAAAGTCGTGTCTATTGCGCTAAAGGTAATTGTTCCCCGTTTTAAATTTATTACCGTTTTTGGTACAAGCTGCAATGTGTTCGTTGCAGGGGATTATAAGGAACTTACGGTTTCTCTTAATGACGGTAACTGCGAGCTTTTTAATGTTCATGAGGATATAAATGTGCGTACACAAAGCGGGCATATTTTAGTAGAAGCTCTCAAAGGGAATGTAAATGCGGTAAGTAAATATGGGGCGGTAAACAAAGACGATATTCCCATGGGAGACGCACAATATACACTGTCTTCCCTAACGGGAAACATACGAATAAAGAAAACCGAATAATATACTTATTTTTGCCAATTCAAGTTGTAGATATACTATGAATTTAAAGAAATCATTGCTCATAATCATAGCAGTACTGTTGATTGACCAATTGAGCAAAATTTATATAAAGACCCATTTTGTACTGGGAGATTCTGTTGAGGTTTTTAGCTGGTTCAAAATACTGTTCATTGAAAATTCAGGAGCTGCATGGGGGGCCAAGTTAAGTGATTTCTTGCCTATATCGGAACCAACAGGCAAGTTGGTCTTAACCGTGTTTAGGTTGTTTGCCGTAGCAGGAATTGGATACTGGCTGTACGATACTATTCGTAAGGAATCCTCTAAAACCCTGATCTTGGCAGTTTGCTTGATTTTTGCAGGAGCCTTGGGAAACATTATAGATTCTGTATTCTACGGTGTACTATTTAGTGATAGCTATCAACAATTGGCAACGGCATTTTCAGATGAACCTTATGGCAGCATTTTTTACGGGAAAGTAGTAGACATGCTTTATTTTCCTATGGTAGATACAACGTGGCCAGATTGGGTTCCTTATTTTGGAGGCTCTAGTTTTCGGTTTTTTGAACCGGTTTTCAATATTGCAGATATGGCTATCAGTACCGGTGTGGGTATTCTTTTGGTTTTCAACAAGAAAGCGTTCGGTAAGGTAGATGATGAGCCAACTACCAGTGAAGCTGATTCATTGTAATCTTCTAGAAAGAATAGGTTTTAGTGGGGGTCACGCAATAATCTAAAGGCATGTCCAAGTTGTTCACATCAGTTATGAGTTCTTCTTCAGCGGAAAATAATGACAAGCCAATTTTAATAACATCTGGGCGACATTGAGACAAGAAGGTGTCATAAAACCCTTTTCCATAGCCTACACGATTTCCTTGCTCGTCAAAAGCCAATAAGGGTATAAAAACTACATCTATTTTTGTGCTGGGTATTTCTATGCCATCAACAGGTTCGGGTATATTCCATTCATTCTTTACAAGGCGCGTAGAATCCGTTAGCAAATAATGCTCTAATGTAATTTTGTCAACTACTTTGGGTAGTACTATGTTTTTATCCTTTCCTTGAAGTATGGAAAGAACGTAGGTAGTATCAATCTCCTTGTTTTCGGAAATGGGTAAAAAAATATGGTAAAAGTCGTAAGACCATACCGGTAGTTTGAGCAGTCCGTTAGCGATACTCAGGCTAGAATTAGAAAGGGATTCATTGTCAATTAAATCTCTTCGATTTTTGTATAGTGATCTTAAATCTTTTTTAAGCATTGATTATGACCTCAGTACAAATTGGGGAAACTCTAGTATGCTTATTCTTTTACAGACACTGCGTAATATATCTTAAATGATATCATTAAGATAAGGTACAGGCCGAGGGTTATAATATATTTATCCATGTGGTAATTGATTTTGATTCTTAAATCTAATTAAAAAATTTTATAAAAACACTTTTAACTGCAAGTTTTCATCGATGAAATGCATTTTTTAGTGTTTTTTTAACAAATTTGCACTTTTTCGCGCGCAAAAATGTGCAAAAAAGGGCGGCATAAGACTTCATTTCGTTTGCCTGAGCAAATGGGGCGGGCTTTCCGGTATTCGTTAAAAAAGAGTAAAACACTTAGCCCTTTTAATAAAACATAGTAATTTAACATGATAGAAATAGATGCCTTCTACCATTTAATTTGATAAACCGTTTTTGTAATGCCCCAAGTACCTATAGAAGTACAATTAAGCACGTTGCCCCAGAGTCCTGGTGTATACCAGTTTTATGATGTAGATGATAAAATATTGTATGTAGGTAAGGCCAAAAATCTTAAAAAGCGGGTTTCTTCATATTTTACGAAAAACCATGAGTACGGAAAAACGCGCGTTCTCGTAAAAAAAATTAGGAACATCAAACATATTGTTGTCCCTACAGAGTCCGATGCGCTGCTTTTGGAAAACAATCTTATTAAGAAATATAGGCCAAGGTATAATGTCTTGTTGAAGGATGACAAATCATATCCTTGGATCTGTATTAAAAACGAGCGTTTTCCCAGAATTTTCCCTACTAGAAAACTAATAAAGGACGGTAGTGAGTATTTTGGCCCGTATACCAATATGAAAACGGTTAGGACGTTGTTGGACTTGGTAAAAGGGGTTTATCCATTGCGGACCTGTAACTATGATCTGTCAAAAGAAAAAATAGATTCCGGTAAATACAAGGTTTGTTTGGAATATCATTTGGGAAACTGTAAAGGACCCTGTGAAGGCTTTCAGTCTGCGGAGGAGTATGATCAACAGATAGAGGATATCAGAAAAATAATTAAGGGTGATTTTAAGTCGTCTTTAAGCTATTTCAGATCACAGATGAAAACGCTGGCATCCGAAATGAAATTTGAGGAGGCGCAACAAATCAAGGAAAAGATAGAGGTTCTAGAAAACTATCAAGTTAAATCTACAATTGTCAATCCTAAGATCAATAATGTAGATGTGTTCTCTATAATTTCGGATGAGAGCCATGCCTATATTAATTTCCTGCAGTTGTCCCATGGGTCTATTATTCGGTCGCACACTTTAGAAATAAAGAAGAAGTTAGATGAGACGGATGCCGAGCTTTTGGCGCTCTCTATTATAGAGATCCGGCAAAGGTTCAAATCGCTTTCTAAAGAGCTTTACCTCCCTTTTGAAGTTCCTGTAGAAGCACACCTTAAAGTTACCGTGCCAAAATTGGGCGATAAAAGAAAGATTTTAGAACTCTCTGAGCGCAATGCCAAATTTTATAGACAAGAGCGGTTTAAGCAGATTAAGATTATTGATCCGGATAGGCACACCAACCGAATCATGGCGCAGATGAAAAAAGATTTACATCTTTCCGAAGAGCCGAGACATATAGAATGTTTTGATAACAGTAATATTCAAGGAAGTAATCCGGTGGCCGCTTGTGTGGTTTTTAGGAATGGGAAACCTTCAAAAAAGGAATATCGTCATTTTAATATAAAAACCGTGGAAGGCCCAGATGATTTTGCCTCTATGGAAGAGGTGGTCTATAGGAGGTATAAACGTCTTTTGGCCGAAGCCGAGCCATTGCCTCAACTTATTGTTATTGATGGAGGAAAGGGCCAATTATCTTCTGCGTTAAAAAGTTTGGACCTTCTTGGTCTAAGAGGTAAAATTGCCATTATTGGTATAGCCAAGCGGTTGGAGGAAATCTATTTTCCCGAAGACCCTATTCCGCTTTATCTTGATAAAAAATCCGAAAGTCTAAAGATTGTTCAGCAATTACGGAATGAGGCCCACCGCTTTGGAATCACCTTTCACAGAAATAAAAGAAGTAAGGCGGCCATTAATTCTAAGTTGGAAAGTATAGAAGGTATTGGTGAAAAAACGGCACAGGAACTTTTGAAAAAATTCAAGTCCGTAAAACGAATAAAAGAAGCCTCTATGGAAAACCTAACGGAAACCGTGGGCTTATCTAGGGCAAAAAAAATTTATGAAGCATTCCATTAAAATTACGACTAACTCAGCACAATGAAAAAAGCCGTTATAGGAATTGGGTTACTCTTTTTTACTTTGTTTTCTTTTGCTCAGGACCCTGAGAAGAAAGACATCAAAGTGGGGCTGGTGTTGAGTGGAGGTGGCGCTAAGGGAATGGCCCATATTGGAGCAATAAAAGTATTGGAAGAAGCTGGTATAAAAGTAGATTATATAGGGGGGACCAGTATGGGGGCCATTGTTGGATCATTATATGCTGCTGGCTATACGGGTGATCAATTAGATTCAATTTTTAGGGCTACGGATTTCACCAACCTTATTCAGGACAATCTGCCCAGAAGCGCTAAAACATTTTACGAAAAGGAAAATTCTGAAAAATATGCCGTTACCTTGCCTTTTGACAATTTTAAGGTATCCGTGCCACCTGCATACTCCGGTGGTCAGAACGTATATAATGAGTTGGTTAAGTTCCTGTATCCGGTAAGAAACATAAAGGATTTTAATGATTTGCCCATTCCTTTTGTGTGTATTGCAACGGATGTAGAAACGGGTGATGAAGTGGTTTTAAGAGAGGGGTATTTACCGGAAGCCGTTATGGCCAGTGGAACGTTGCCATCACTCTTTGAACCTGCTCGCATAAACGGAAAAGTATTGATAGACGGTGGTGTGGTCAACAATTATCCTATAGACGAGGTAAAAAAAATGGGGGCCGATATCATAATTGGGGTAGATGTACAGCACGGACTCAGAAATAGGGAGTCTCTATTGACCGCCACCGAGATTTTATTGCAAATCAATAATTATAGGACCGTTCTTGATATGGCTGAAAAGTCCAAAAAGACAGATATCTATATAAAACCCGAAATGACGGATTACTCCATTATAGATTTTAATCTTGGCGATGTAATTATTAAAAGTGGGGAGGATGCTGCCCGTAAAAGAATAGATACTTTAAAAGCTATTGCTTCCAGACAAATTGGAAAAAGGAAGGCCAAGGAGAGAATCGTTTCTTCAGATACGTTAAGTATCAGTCATTTGGTCATATTGGAGAGTGAGAATTATTCTAGGGGTTACGTTAAAGGAAAATTAAGGTTTGATACAGATAAACCAACCACCTTTTCACGAGTACAGCAAGGTATCAGTAATCTAGCCGCAACTGGAAATTTTCATACAATCCACTATAAAATACAGGATGACGAAGACAATGACGAGCAAGAGATGATTCTAGATTTGAATGAAAATAAAAGTAAATCCTTTATTCGTCTAGGTGCTCACTATGATAATCTTTACAAGACGGCAGCCATCTTGAATTATACAAGAAAAAGTTTGATTACCAGAGATGATGTATCTTCTTTTGACTTTATTATTGGAGATAATATCAGGTACAAACTACAATATTATGTGGATAAGGGTTTTTATTGGAGTTTTGGTTTTAATTCAAGCTTTAATGAATTTGAAAAGGACGTTAGTTTTGATTTAGTGCGAAGCAATTTTGATGTTCAGGCCGGGGCAAATTTAAATTCAATAAACATAGATGTAACGGATTTTACCAATCAGGTCTATGTACAAACGGTATTACGTGAAGAGTTTGCGTTTAGAACGGGGCTGGAACATAAATTTTTGAAGTATAGCACCAAGACATTAGGGCAGAACGCACCGGTGGGTCCTACAGGTAAGACGCCTGATCAAAGAACGTTTCTTGAAAAGAGTAGTTATTATAGCGCTTTTGGACAGTTAACTTTTGATACCTATGATGATAGGTACTTTCCTTCAAAAGGACTGTACTTTGATGGTGATTTTCATTTCTATGTCTTTTCATCTGATTTTAACGAAAACTTTAAGGAGTTCTCAATTGCGCAGGCTAGGTTGGGTACGGCAGTGCCATTTTTTAAAAATTTCTCGGTAAATGTAGAAGCAGAAGGAGGTTTTAAATTGGGTACTTCAAGCGTTTCCTCCTTTGATTTTATTCTAGGGGGCTTCGGTACAAATCTTTTAAACAATTTTACGCCTTTCTTTGGGTATGATTATTTGGCTTTGCCCGGTAACGCTTTTGTAAAAGCCTACGGTAGGCTGGATTATGAATTTGCCCCTAAGAATCACTTTATGCTTACTGCAAACTATGCCAATGTAGACGATGATCTTTTTAGAACGGGAGAGTGGTTTACCCTACCAAGTTATTCCGGTTACGGCGTTGGTTATGGGTGGGAATCTTTTATGGGGCCTATGCAAATGCATTACTCATGGTCTCCAGAAGGGAAGACCAATAACTTCTTTTTTAGTTTAGGGTATTGGTTTTAATGCGCTTAGGTTTAAAGTGATGTTTTTTTACGATATTTGTTACATATGCTACAATTAAGAGTTGATATTACTGCCCATCTTAGGGCCATGTGGTAAATACCCACTTTTTAGTTCTTGCTCCACGCTTGAACACGAGTTCTATTTTTCAGCTTTTAACAATTTACATTACTAAAAACATACAGATATGTCAACTTTAGATACTACTTCATTGAATTTACCCAAGGAAAACCCGGAAGCAGAAGATTTTCTACCTCTTTTGGGAACGGATTATATAGAGCTTTATGTAGGTAACGCAAAGCAAGCGGCCCATTACTATATGGCGGCATGGGGGTTTCAGCCTTTGGCCTATGCAGGTCTGGAAACTGGGCTTAAAGATCGGGTTTCCTACGTTTTACAGCAAGATAAGATTAGATTGGTGCTCACCTCTCCGCTAAAGTCGGGAGGAGATATCAATAAGCATATAGATTCTCATGGAGATGGGGTAAAAGCTATTGCTTTATGGGTAGATGACGCTTCTAAAAGTTATGAGGAAACCACCAAAAGAGGAGCGGAAAGTTACTTGGAGCCCAAAACGATTAAGGATAAGGATGGTGAGGTTGTACTTTCGGGAATTCACACCTATGGAGAAACGGTTCACGTTTTTGTAGAGCGAAAAGATTACAAAGGAGTTTTTATGCCGGGCTACAGAGCTTGGAACCCATATTACAAACCTTCTGATGTTGGACTAAAGTACGTAGACCATATGGTGGGTAACGTAGGCTGGAACGAAATGAACAAATGGTGTGAATTTTACGCCAAGGTTATGGGTTTTGCCCAGTTGGTCTCTTTTGATGACAAAGACATTTCAACAGAATACACGGCGCTAATGAGTAAGGTTATGAGCAATGGTAACGGCCGAATTAAATTTCCCATAAACGAACCGGCAGACGGTAGAAAAAAGTCGCAAATAGAAGAATATATAGATTTTTACAACGGAGCGGGTGTGCAGCATATGGCATTGGCAACGGATAATATTATTGAAACGGTTACGGCATTGAGAGATCGGGGCGTTGAATTTTTAACAGTACCCTCAAGTTATTATGAAGATGTATTGGACCGTGTGGGTGAAATAGATGAGGACTTGGCCCCTCTTAGTGAATTGGGAATCCTTATTGATAGGGATGAAGAGGGTTATCTGCTTCAGATTTTTACCAAACCTATTTTGGATAGGCCAACCATGTTCATTGAAATTATTCAAAGAAAAGGAGCTAAATCATTTGGTAAAGGTAATTTTAAGGCGCTTTTTGAAGCAATTGAAAGAGAGCAGGAGTCCAGAGGAACCTTGTAATAGTTATTATCTTAAAGCACAGGTATATTATTTGTGAAAGTATACCTCGTTTTTGGTCTAAAAAGGGGTGTTTTTAAGTGAAAAGCGACCCCTATATCTTAATGAAATGCCAATTTTATAGCCGTTAGCAAAAAGAACTGTTAATGTAATAGTTAAAGTAAGTTAAAACGGATTGAGGATTGAAACTATGCCTTAAATTTGTAGGCGTAAGGGGTGGTTCCCTTACAACTTTAAGTATTGGTTTTTCATAATTTAAAGTTTGGTTGGTTATTTAGGAAAAGCCCTGACATGAAATGTTGGGGCTTTTTTTTAAGCCTAACTTTAGTTTTATATTCTAAGCTGCGGGTCTGGCCTGGGTTAAGCATAATTTATACTTTAAGTTCTAAAATAACAGGGTTGAGGTATGCGTACAATACTTTGGAATAAATTTTGTTTAAGTAATTGTAAGCCCTTAATATGGTAAAGGTCCATTTTGTATTTTTATCGTAATACTATAGCTATGAAAAAAGCAATTACTTTACTTTTTCTTCTCGTTATTTTCTCTTCTTCCGCCCAGAATAGTACCTCCGCCTTTGAACCTGGCGAATGGTTAAAATTTAGAATGCATTATGGTTTTTTAAATGCAAGTTACGCTACACTGCATCTAAAGTCTGACGTGGTGAATGGTGTGCCGGTTTATCATGTGGTGGGTCGTGGAAAAACTACGGGTTTCGCCAGTGTGTTTTTTAAGGTAGACGATACGTATGAAAGCTATTTTGATAAAAAGGATGGTAAGCCTTATAAATTCATTAGAAAAATAAACGAAGGTGGTTATACCAAGGATATTGAGATAAACTTTGATCATGAAGAGGATAAAGCTGTTCTGAACGATAAAAAACATAATAAAAAGTATAATTTTGAGCTACAGGACAGTATTCAGGATTTAATATCTGCATTCTACTATCTTAGAAACAACTACGAGCCAAGTGATTTAGTTGAAGGCGAAGCCGTAAAATTGAAAATGCTGTATGATGATGACGGTGTTTTTAACTTTAAACTTAAATATTTAGGAACAGAAGTGCTTAAAACTAAGTTCGGTAAGGTAGAATGTTATAAATTTAGACCTTTGGTACAGTCCGGTCGTGTTTTTAAGGAAAAAGAAAGTCTTTCCTTATGGGTTTCGGCAGACGATAACAGAATACCTATACGCATACAGGCAGATTTGGCGGTTGGGTCCATCAAAGCTGACCTTGATGGGTATAACGGCCTTAAGCATCAGTTCAAGATAATAATGGATTAAAACCCTAATGAGAGATAAAGAGCGAATAGATTCACAAATTTCAAAACTAGAAGAGAAGTATAAAGACTCCGGTCAGGATTTAAGTTCTTATTTAGATGGGCTTCTTTATCAACGTTACCTCACGTATTGGGATTATATTCATTTGGATACCCTTTTAAGTCTTCAGGTACCACGCACCTATTTTCCGGACGAGGAAATTTTTATAATGTACCACCAGATTACCGAGCTGTATTTTAAGCTTATTCTTCATGAGCAAAAACAGTTGGTTGATGATAAATCGCAAAACATAGATTTCTTTATAGAAAAAGCGAGACGGATCAATAGCTATTTTAAGGCATTGATATCTTCTTTTAGTATTATGATAAAGGGTATGGAGAGAGAACAATTTCTTCAATACCGTATGGCCTTGCTCCCGGCAAGTGGCTTTCAATCGGCACAATACCGCATGATCGAGATTTATTCCACTCCTATGGAGAATTTGGTCCATCATACGGAGAGAGATTCCTTTTCTTCGGAAAATAGTCTTGAAGAACTGTATGAGGAAATTTATTGGAAAAAAGGAGCCACTGATTTGGCCACCGGAGAGAAGACATTAACGTTGAAGCAGTTTGAGTATAGGTATACCCCGCGCCTAATACGAATAGCAAAGCAAGTAGAGCATAATACCATTTACCAAAAATATCAGCAACTACCTGCCAATAAGAAAGATAATAAAGAGCTAATAGATGCGTTAAAGACATTGGATATGAATGCCAATGTAAACTGGCCTTTAATGCATATGGGTTCTGCTCATAGGTATTTAGGAAAAGACAAAGAGGAAATAGATGCAACAGGAGGAACAAATTGGAAGAACTATTTACCTCCAAGTTTTCAGAAAATTGTATTCTTTCCGGAAATCTATTCAAAACAAGAGTTAAATAATTGGGGGAAAGAGTGGGTAGACCATATCTTTAACCCGGACAAGAAACAAGCAGAGTAAAATGAATAAATATTGGGGCCTTCTTTTCGTTATTTTAATATCACTTTCCTGTAAAGATGACAAGCCAGTTCTAAAAGAACCGGTCAAACAAATGGCTGCCATAGTTCCTATAGAGAAACCTGTAATGAAACAATTCGGGTTTAATTTAGATGAGTTTACCGTACAGCTAGACACCGTGAAAAATGGTGATAGTTTTGGTGAGCTTATGCTTCAGAACAAAGTAGACTACCCCAAGATTGCCAAAATAACCCAAGATTTTAAAGACACTTTTGATGTTCGCAAGATTCGTGTGGGCAAACCATATCTTATTTTAAAGTCAAAAGATACTACAGAGGCGGCGCAAGTATTCATTTATGAAAACGACCCCATTAATTATACCGTAGTTGATCTTAGGGATACGGTTAAGGCTTATAGAAATAAGAAAGAAGTTACCTATGTAGAGCGTGAAGCTTCGGGAGTTATTGAAACTTCTTTGTCTCAGGCTATTTTAGATCAAGGCATAGATTATACCGTTACCAATAGCCTATCCGAAGTGTACGCATGGACCATAGATTTCTTTCGTCTTCAGAAAGGAGATAAGTTCAAGGTAATTTATAAGGAAAAGTACATTAATGATTCCATTTATGCAGGAGCAGGTGCTATAGAAGCAGCTTACTTTGAGCACAACGGAAGGCCTATTTACGCTTTCGCATATGAAAATGATTCGCTAAAAAGCATAGTCGATTATTTTGATGAAGAAGCCAACAACCTTAGAAGAACGTTTCTAAGAGCTCCGGTTCAGTTCAGTAGAATTTCATCTAGATATAACCTTAAGCGAAGAATACGTTATTACGGAAATAAGATAAGACCTCATAAAGGAACGGATTATGCTGCGCCAAAAGGAACACCTATCTTGGCAACCGCAGATGGTACGGTAACCGAATCAACAAGAAGAGGCGGGAACGGTAAATATGTAAAGATCAGACACAACGGAACCTATTCTACCCAATACTTGCATATGAGCAATCAGAATGTAAAAAGAGGGCAATTTGTAAGGCAGGGAGATGTAATAGGTTGGATCGGAATGACCGGTAATACCAGTGGTCCTCACGTTTGTTACCGTTTTTGGAAGAACGGAAGACAAGTGGATCCTTTAAAAGAAGAACTTCCGTTGGCAGAGCCTTTGGACGAGTCCTTACAGCCAGACTACTTCAATTACATCAATCCAATAAAAGATCAGTTGGATTGTATGGTATATCCAGAAAGTCCGGTAGAAGAAGATATTCTAGTTGAAGATTTGGCATCCGCCGAAAAATAACGACACTTAAGGTTTTGGTTTAGAATGAATATGGCTTATTTTCGCCGTAGTAATTTCTAACACATTAAAAAACCCAAAATGTCATTACAGAGCACAAACCCTACTGAAACTTCTGCTTGGAAAAAACTTGCCCAGCACTTTGAAAATACTAAAGAGGAACAGTTAAAAAACCTTTTTGCATCTGATGCTTCTAGGGCAGAAAAGTTTACTTTAAAATGGAACGATTTTCTAGTTGATTTCTCTAAAAACAGAATTACTGATGAAACCGTAAACTTGCTTCTGCAATTAGCCGATGAAGTTAATTTGGCCGATGCCATCCAAAAACAATTTGGAGGCAAAGAAATTAACCAAACAGAGGGGCGTGCAGTATTACATACAGCGCTTAGAGCTAAAAAATCCGATACAATTTTAGTGGATGGTGAAAATGTGGTTGAAGAAGTTTACCAGGTTAAAGAACATATTAAGGAATTTACAGAAAGTATCATTTCTGGGAATGCTGTAGGATATACAGGTAAAGCCTTTACCGATGTTGTAAATATTGGTATTGGAGGTTCTGACCTAGGACCGGCTATGGTAACGGAAGCCCTTAAATTCTATAAAAATCACCTGAAGCTTCACTTCGTCAGCAATGTAGATGGTGATCACGTTAACGAGGTTTTAAAAGAACTTGATCCGGAGACTACTCTTTTTGTAGTAGTGTCAAAGACCTTTACCACCCAAGAAACATTAAGTAATGCAACTACCATAAAAAAGTGGTTCTTAAAGCATGGTACAAAAGAAGATATTGCTAAGCATTTTGCTGCGGTATCTACCAATACAGAAGCCATAGCCGAGTTTGGGATTGCTGCGGAAAACGTATTTCCTATGTGGGACTGGGTAGGTGGCCGTTTTTCTTTATGGAGTGCCGTTGGCCTATCAATAGCTTTAGCCGTTGGATTTGATAACTTTGATGAGCTGTTGATGGGGGCCAATGAAATGGACGAGCATTTTAAAACCGCAGATTTTAAAGACAACCTTCCTGTTGTTCTGGCATTGTTAAGTGTATGGTATAACAACTTTTATGGAGCAGAGACAGAGGCAATCATTCCTTACACGCAATATTTGAGCAGGTTTTCGGCCTATTTGCAGCAAGGTATTATGGAGAGTAACGGTAAAAGTGTTGACCGTAACGGCAAACGTGTAGGTTATGAAACTGGCACCATTATATGGGGAGAGCCGGGGACCAATTCGCAGCATGCTTTCTTTCAGTTAATACATCAAGGAACAAAACTTATTCCAGTAGATTTTATCGGGTTTAAAAAATCCTTGCACGGAGACGTTGATCATCATAACAAGTTAATGGCCAATTTCTTTGCTCAGACAGAGGCGCTAATGAACGGTAAAACTGCCGAGCAGGTGCGTGAAGAATTGGAGGGTAAAGGCATGGCCCAAAATGAAATCGAAAAATTATTGGCCTTCAAGGTCTTTGAAGGAAACAAGCCTACAAATACAATTCTTATAGATAAGTTGTCTCCTAAGAGTTTGGGTAGCTTAATAGCGCTTTATGAGCACAAAATTTTTGTGCAAGGGGTTATTTGGAACATCTTTAGCTACGATCAGTGGGGCGTAGAACTCGGAAAGCAGTTGGCAGGAACAATTTTGAAAGATATTCAAGGTTCAGAAATTGCCGATCATGACAGCTCTACTTTGCAGCTTTTACGTTATTTTAAGGGTTAAAATAGAATTTTCATATTTTTTTATAATATTGGCGCAACTTCTTGTTTTTGAGTGGAAGTTGCGCCTTTGTTCAGTATATTCGCAAAGGGGTTATTTAACCTTCTCTTAACATTCGCACCAGCAAAATGCAGCACTTTTGCAGCAAATTGAGAAAACGTAAAAACTGAACAAATGAAAAAGATGTACTTCGCATGGGTCGCATTTCTGATGACGACTATCGCATTTTCACAAGGAACTATTACGGGTACCGTAATAGATGGTGAGCTTAATGAGCCACTGCCAGGAGCCAGTGTTGTTCTTCAAGGGACAACCAACGGAACTTCAACAGATTTTGATGGTAAGTTTCAAATTGAAATCACAGAAAATGCAGGAACACTTTTAGTTTCTTACATTGGATATACTTCCAAGAAAGTAGCTTATACCAGTGGTGGTAATATAGGTAATATTGTATTGGAACCTAATGCGCAAGAATTAGAAGGTGTTGTAGTAAGTGGTGTAATTGATATTGCAAAAGACAGGGAGACTCCTGTCGCGGTTTCGACTATTAGAGCAGCAGAGATTCAAGAAAAATTAGGTTCTCAGGAATTACCTGAAATACTTAAATCTACTCCTTCTATTTACGCTACCAAAACAGGTGGTGGTTTTGGTGATGGTAGAGTAAACGTTAGAGGTTTTGATTCTAGAAACACTGCGGTAATGGTTAATGGTATTCCTGTTAATGATATGGAAAATGGCGCAGTGTATTGGAGTAACTGGGCTGGTTTAGGTGATGTTACTACTGCAATGCAGGTACAAAGAGGTTTAGGGTCATCTAAGTTGGCAATTTCTTCTGTAGGTGGTACCATAAACGTTATTACAAAATCTACCGAGAAAGAAGAAGGTGGTACAGTTACACTTGGTGGAGGAAACGATGGTTATTTAAAAACTAACGTCGCTTACAATACTGGAAAATCTGATAAAGGCTTTGCGGCTTCTATATTGTTAGGTAGAACTTCTGGTGACGGTTATATTCAGGGAACTGAATTTGAAGGTTACAATTATTTTATAGGTTTGGGTTATGAGCCTAATGAAAAACATAATTTCCAGTTCGTTTTAACTGGAGCCCCACAAGTACACAACCAGAGAACATCAAGTTTCTTTAATGTTGCAACGTTGGCAGATCATTTAGAGTATGGCGCTAAATATAACTATAACGATGGTACTTTAAATGGTGAAGAATTTGGTTGGAGAAGAAACTTCTACCATAAGCCTATTACTTCATTGACATGGGAATGGAAAGCTTCTGAAAAATCAACTTTATCTACTTCTGTTTACGCCTCTTTTGGTCGTGGTGGTGGTACAGGTGATATTGGTTCTGGTCCAAATTCCGGTTTTGCTAGTTCTAGTAGATATAGAATTCCTGAAACTGGTCAGGTTGATTATGATTTAATTTCTCGTTTCAATGGTGGTGAGGCGGTTACTTTTTATGATGGTAATGATTACCAATTGTCGCCTAATACCGATGGAGAATATATCACTACAAGCTTTGGTGATGGCCTTGCAAGAAGAGCATCTATTAATTCTCACAACTGGTTTGGTTTAATTGCTAATTTGAATACTCAAATTAACGAAAAATGGAGCTATGATGTAGGTTTGGATTTAAGAAGCTATAAGGGTATTCATTACAGAAGAATGGATAATTTGTTAGGGGCTGATGGTTATTTTGATGATGATGACATCAATAATCCTAATCATGTTGTACGTCAAGACGGTGTTGTAGATTCTGATTTCTCGTCTATTTTGAATGTGTTCAAGAGTATTGATGATGAGGAGAAAATTGATTATTATAATGATGGTCTTGTAAGATGGGCTGGTGCATTTGGTCAAGTTGAATATACTGATGGTGTAGTTTCCGCTTTTGTTCAAGGTGGCATTTCTAACCAAGGATTTAAGAGAATCGATTATTTCAACTATCTAGATTCTGATCCTTTACAAGAAACAGATTGGGAAAATATTTTGGGAGGTAACATTAAAGGTGGTGTTAACTTTAATATTAATGAAGCAAACAACGTATTTTTTAATGGTGGTTACTATTCAAAACAACCATTGTTCGATGCCGTTTATATCAATTTCGTAAATGAGTTGAATCCAGATTTAACTAATGAGAAAATTTTAGGTCTTGAATTGGGTTATGGTCTCAATCTTGGTGACTTTAGAGCTAAGGTCAACATTTACCGAACTACTTGGAAAGATAGATTTGTTAGTATTGGCGTTGAAACTCCAACAGGAGATGAGGGTAATGCAAATATTAACGGTGTAGAGCAAATTCACCAAGGTATTGAAATTGAAGCTAACTACCGTGCATCAGAAGTAGTACAGTTTAGAGGTATGCTTTCTTTGGGTGATTGGGAATATGGAGGTAATGCATTTGGTCAAGCTTTGGATGATGACAGAAATATTATTGATCCAGATGTTTCTTTATTTTTAGATGGGGTAAAAGTTGGTGATGCTGCACAATTTACAACTAACCTAGAAATGATCATAAGACCTATTGAAGATCTTAAGATTAGTGCTAACCTTTACAATGCTTCAAGATTATATGCATTTTTAAATGCTGAGGATTTTGATTCTGCTGATAATAACGGTTCCTTACGTTTGCCAAGTTATACACTTTTTGATTTAGGTGCTTACTATACCTTTGGTTTTGGAGGAAGTAACAAACTAAGTATTGCAGCTAATGTAAATAACCTTTTTGATACAGAGTATATTGCTGAATCTTTAACGAACACCTTTGCAGGAAGTGGTGATTCTTTGTATGAAGGAATCTCTACAGATAATAAAGTATTTTTTGGATTTGGAAGAACTTTTAATGTTAGTGCTCGTTATAGCTTCTAGTATTAAATTTAAAAAGAGATAAAACCCTGCCAAGCGGCAGGGTTTTTTTATGCCCAAAAATCAGTACATTTAAAGCTTAAAATATATCTATTATGTACGAAGTTATTCAGGTGGTTCACTCTTATTTGGCCTATGTTGTTCTCGCTCTGCTATTCTTGGCCGTTTCCAACGCCATTATGGGCTGGGTTGGTAACAAAATGTTTACTATGGAAAAGGATTTGCGCCTAAGCCTTTTTACGTTGATTTTGTCGCACATCCAACTATTAGTAGGCTTAATACTATATTTTGTTTCGCCAAGCGGACTTCAAGCTATTCAGGCATTGGGTATGGGCGGTCTTAATTCGGCATCAAGATTATTGGCGGTAGAGCATCCGTTCATAAATATTATTGCCATTGTTTTAATAACAGTGGGCTGGTCTCGTCACAAGAAGTTTGTTGAAGGAGACAAGAAGTTCAAAAGCATTGCTATTTTCTATGGTTTGGGTCTAGTACTTATTCTTAGTCGTATTCCTTGGGGGCAATGGTTTAACTAACTTCCGGGAATTATTTTACTTTGCTAACTCAAACCAACCAACATGAAAAACATTTTAGTAATCGTATTCGCATTTTTTGCGGTCTCTACCTTTGCACAGGAAAAGGAACTTTTTAATGGTAAAAACTTGGACGGATGGACAATTTACGGTACTGAAAAGTGGTATGTAGAAGATGGTCTTTTGGTTTGTGAGAGTGGTCCGGATGAGCAATATGGATATTTGGCTACGGATGAACACTATAAAAATTTTGAGCTAACAGTGGACTTTAGACAGTTGGCAGACGGTAATAGTGGTGTGTTTATTCGTTCTACTGTAGAAGGCACAACGGTTAGTGGTTGGCAAGTAGAGGTGGCGCCACCAGGATATTCTACAGGGGGAGTTTACGAATCATATGGCCGAAACTGGCTCATAAAACCGGCGCCCGAAAAAGATAAGGCCCTTAAAATGGGCGAGTGGAATACCATGAAAATTCGTGTAAACGGAGATGAGATTACTTCGTGGTTAAACGGTACTGAAATGATTACGCTGACCGACAAAATTATTGGCGCCGGCGAAGGGTCGGTTATTTTACAAATTCATGATGGAGGAGGAATTAAAGTGCAATGGAAAAACATTAAAATTACCGAACTGAAGTAACAATTTTTATAAAAAAATACTTAGAACGACCTATTCATTTTTATAGAATGATTAGGTCGTTTTAGCTTCTTATTCGGTTGGGGTTTTGTCCATAACAGGTTTTATTAGGTAGATGTAAACCGGAAAATGATCTGAATATCCTCCGGTGTAACTTCCACCGGCATAGGTTCTTTTGGGATAGCTTTTGTATTGCCCCTTTTTAGTAATTAAATAGGGAGCGTTAAAAACTTTGGCCTTCCAAAATTTATAAAACCTTTCTTTAGGCTGTAAAAGATTTTGGGTAAAGAAAATCTGGTCAAAAAGATTCCATTTGTCCCTGTACGCAAGAGACCCTATTCCCTTTTTATAGAGTTTCTCCATGGGGTTGTAAAGACCTAGGCTGTCCAATTTGTTGGCCTTACCTTTAGTCTTAAGAATCTTTTTAAAGCTATCGTTGGTGGGGTCGTCGTTAAAATCGCCCATGCTAATGATTTTCGCATCGGCATCCAACCGTTGTACAGAGTCTATAATACGTTTACTGAGTTTTGCTGCGGCCATGCGGTTGGGCTTACTTCTTGCTTCGCCACCACTTCTAGAAGGCCAATGGTTTACCATAAAATAGAACTGTTCGTCGTCTAAAAGTCCGCCAACAATAAGTTGGTCTCTTGTGTAATTTCTTTCGTCATCATCATTAATAAGCAATAGTCTATGACTTGCAGATGAAGTAGGTAGGAATACGGATTTTTTGTACAGCAGGGCAACATCGATCCCGCGTTCATCGGGAGAATCATAATGCACTATCCCATAATCTCTTGAAATTAAATTAGGATGGTGAATTACATCCTCTATAACTTTTCGGTTTTCTACCTCACAAATTCCTATGATGTCTGGGGAAGTTTTACTAGTGTTCAATCCAATTTCCGAAAGAACACGGGAAAGGTGATCAACTTTTTTATTGTAACGTTCAAGTGTCCAGTTATCTTTTCCTTCGGGAGTTCGGTCGTCATCAAAAATAAGGGTATCGTTTTCTGTGTCGAATAAGTTCTCAAAATTATAAAATGCAACAGTTCTAATTTTATACAATTTGTCTTCCTGAGAATACCCTCCAAGAGCAAACAATAGCAAGAGTAATGTAAACCTAAAATTCATACGGTTAGATAGATACGAATACCAATTAACGAAAAAACAATGATTTTTGTAGGTATTTCTTGTAGGATAATTTGTGTTTTCGATATCTTGTTAGGGATTCCCGACCATTAAACCCCGTTAATGAGATTATTCCTTTGTGGTACCTTTTTATTCATGTGGCATTTTGCCATATGGTCTCAAGCCAGCTTTTCTGTAGAAGGTATACTTCTTTCATACCGGTCAAAAATTCCTGTTGAAAATGCTAAGATTAACTTGGAAGGTACGAACGCGTATACGGTATCTAATGATGAAGGAGTGTTCGTTCTTTCGATTCAAAATTCAGGGGATTACATTTTAGAGATTGAAGCGACCGATTATATTCTTAAAAGGGTACCCATTTCTGTGGAAAACGGAAACTTGGATTTAGGTACACTTTACTTGGAGGAAGATATTCAGATAGAACAGGCGGATAACCTTATCTCATTGAGTGATGCAGAATTGTTGGATGATGAAGTAAGTTCTAATTCTTCCGGTCTGCTCAGGGCAACTAGAGATTTATTTTTAAATAGAGCAGCTTTTGATTTTGGTCAGGCATTTTTTCGGGTACGTGGATACGATTCACAGAACGGAACGGTGCTATTGAACGGTATTTCAATGAATAAGTTTTATGATGGTCGTCCTCAGTGGAACAATTGGGGAGGCATGAACGATGTAACCAGAAATCAACAATTTACAAATGGCCTAGAAGCATCGGACTATACTTTTGGAGGTATTTTGGGCAACACCAACATAGATACAAGACCTTCTGGTTTGCGGCCTGGTACGCGTTTATCTACATCATATTCCAACAGGACCTATGCGGGCAGATTAATGGCCACCTATACTTCTGGCGTTCAAAAAAATGGTTTGGCGTATTCGGTTTCTGGTTCAAGAAGGTGGGCGAAACAGGGGTATATAGATGGTACATTATATGACGCATTTTCATTTTTTGGTGCTCTAGAATATCAATTCAATGAAAAGAACAGTATAAACCTTACTGCACTTTGGGCTTCAAATAGACGAGGTCGTTCCTCTGCTATTACAGAGGAGGTCTTTGATTTGGCAGGTAAAAAATATAATCCTTATTGGGGGGAGCAGAATGGTGAGATCAGAAACTCTCGAGAGCGAAAAATCTCGGAACCGATTTTTATGCTCAACCATTATTTTAGCTCCGATTGGTTTAGTTTAATTACGGGAATGGCCTACCAGTCCGGTTCTAATTCTAGAAGTCGGTTAGGGTATTATAATGCGCCAAATCCGGACCCAACCTACTATAGGTATTTGCCCAGCTTCTATATCAACTCCCCATTAGGGGCTAATTTTAGTAGTGCTAATGCGGCTAAGGAAGGTTTTTTGAACGAACCACAACTTAATTGGAGTCAGGTTTACACAGCTAACACCAATGGAAATGCCGCTTATGTTTTGTATGATGATGTAGCTGATGATACACAGGTAAGTTTAAATACTGTGGGGAATTTAATTTTAACCGATAGGTTTTTAATGGATTTTGGGTTGAGTTATAAAACCCTGAATTCTGAAAATTATGCTAAAATTAATGATTTGTTGGGAGCGGATTTTCATGCTGATATTGACCCGTTTTCCGAAACACTGAACGATAGTAACGGAACGGTTGAAAAAGGAGAGGATGACATATTCAATTACAATTATAAGATGAAGGCCGATCAGTTTGAGTCGTTCGTTCAATTTAAATATAGTCAAGAAAGGTGGAGTGCATTTATATCCGGTAAATATGCGACTACCAATTACCAACGAGTAGGTCTTTTTAAAAATGATAGATACCCGCAGAGTTCATTGGGTAAAAGTGATGCAGCAGTATTCAATTCATTGGGAGGCAAATCTGGTTTTACTTATAAATTAACAGAAAGACATTGGCTGTCCGCTCACGGTTCCTACATGACCAGGCCGCCGGTACTTCAAAATGTGTTTATTAACCCACGCGAGAATAATAACGTTGTACCCAACATTAGTAATGAAATAAATACGACCGTAGACCTTAATTACTTTCTGCGCCTTCCTAAATTAACTGGTAGGCTTACGGGATTTTACACCCGTTTTCAAAATACAACGGACGTAAATTTCTTCTTTGTTGATGCCGGTGTTGGGTCAGACTTCGTCCAGGAGGTTCTCACGGGGCTAGACAAGCTGCATATGGGCACGGAACTAGGTTTGGAATATCAGTTGTCGTCAGCGGTAAAATTGACCGCTGTGGCTGCTGTAGGCAAGTATGTATATGCGAGCGACCCAAATGTTGCCATTAATTTTGATACGGCAGGAAGGGAAGAAGACCTTATAAACTTAGAGGGCACGGTAGATTTGGGTGTTGCCAAAATCAAAGATTATAAATTGGCGCAAGGTCCCCAACAAGCTTATGCGATAGGTATAGAGTATCGTGATCCCAAATATTGGTGGGTGGGAGCTACTACTAATTACTTGGCAAATAATTATGCAGGCATATCTACTCTTACCAGGACCCGAAGTTTTTATTTGGATCCTGAAACCAATAGCCCGTTTGCGGATGCCACAGAAGAAAATGTGAGTAATGCACTGGCTCAAAGACCGCTGGATAATTTTTACCTGCTGAATTTAGTAGGTGGGAAATCTTGGTTGAAGAACGGAAAATACATCAGTGTTTTTGCAAGTGTCAACAACCTTTTTGATTCCGTGTTCCGGACGGGAGGTTATGAGCAAAGTAGAAATGGTAATTACGGTCAATTCAAGCAAGATAATTTAAGTGGAACACCATCCTTTGCTCCTAAGTATTGGTACGGTTATGGACGCACGTATTTTTTAAACTTGGCATATAGCTTTTAGTATGGTACAGATGGGAGATAGGCATAGATTCAATAAGTTGATTTTTGTTTTTTCGTTTCTTGTAACTGTGTGTTTTAACAGTTGTATAAAGAGCCGTAATTATGAACAGCCACCAAACGACTGTACTTCAAACCTGACAGCTAATAGTACATATGCAGATGTGAAAAGTCTTTATAAGGGTGATACTTTCCAAATACAAGATGATTTGATAATTGAGGGGTATGTTGTTTCCTCAGATGAAGCTGGAAACTTTTTTAGTGTACTATATTTTCAGGATAGTTCCGTTAATCCAACCGAGGGATTCCAAATAGAAGTAGACGTTAGGGACTCGCATTTGTTTTATCCCGTGGGAACAAAAATCGGAATAAAGTTAAAAAGTTTATACCTAGGAAAGAGTAAGGACGTATTTAACCTAGGAGCTACCTTTACCTCTTTTGGTAATGTTTCGGTAGGGAGGTTACCGGCTGCTATTGTTAATGAACATGTTTTTAGAATTTGTGACGAAGAAGTATTTGCTGAGCCTACAGTAATAACAATTTCCGATGTGAAAAAGGAATTGACCAACACGCTCGTTACGCTTACCGATGTAGAGTTTAAGGAAGAGGAATTAGGTCAACCCTTTGCACTTGCAGGAGAGGAGACAGAACGTATTCTGGTAGATTGTAACGATAATGAAATTATTATGCTGAACAGCGGGTATTCTGATTTTCAAGCCGATTTGTTGCCGGAGGGTAAAGGAAGCGTAACAGGGATTTTGTTGAGGGAGAATGCAGATTACAGGATTGGCATTCGTAGTTTGCTGGATATAGACTTCAATCAAGAACGCTGTACCGAGTTGGTAGATGAATTTACTTCTGAAAATATATTGATCTCAGAATTAGCCGATCCGGACAATAATGCTTCGGCCAGGTTTGTTGAGCTTTATAATTCTTCAGATGAAAGTTTAAGTCTTAAAGGCTGGAGCCTAAAGCGGTATACAAATGCGAGCACAGAAGTCAGTTCAGAAATAGACTTGTCCGCTCTAACTATAGATGCAAATGGTTTTATAGTGATTTCACCAAACGCTGGGGAGTTTGAAGCGGTTTATGGATTTCCGCCTGATTTAGGTGTAGGAACCAATAGTCCGGCAGATTCTAACGGAGATGATAATCTTGAACTGGTAGATCCATTCGGAAAAGTAATTGATGTATTTGGGGTTGTAGGAGAAGATGGCAGTGGCACCAATCATGAATTTGAAGATGGCCGGGCGTTGCGTAAACCAGAATTTTTGAAAGGAAACGGCAGTTTTGATTTTAATGAATGGTATATATGGAACGACTCGGGAGACATGGGTACAACCAAACAGGTTAAAATAGCACCGGATGATTTTTCCCCAAAAAAGAAAGGTTAAATTTAGTATTACACTAAAATACCTTGTAAAACCTCTGCATAAATGGGTTTTATGAGATAATTGTTTTCTAACCCAAAGCTTTTGGCCGTTTCAACATCCATAGGGCTTAAAGAAGAAGTCATCATATAAATTGTTGGCTCTTCTAGGTCTTTGGGCCATATTTTACGCATTTCGGTAATAAAATCCCATCCGTCCATCACTGGCATATTAATATCTATTAAAATTAGGGAAGGGAGAGACATTTTGCCATCTATCATTGTTTTAAAACCTTCTATGGCGTCAAGACCGTTTTCATAAATAACGAGTTCTGGGGAGAATTTTAAAGCTTGCATTGCTCTTTTTAATCCAAAAACGGCTATCGCATCATCGTCTATAATGCATGTTTTTTCAAAATTGCCCATCAATAAAGTAATATTCGCTTAGCTCTAGGTTTAATGATTTTATACAATCGCCTAAAATAAACAAATAGCCTTAATTACCTACATTTTGAAGAATATTATGAAGATCTTCTATTGAAATAGGTTTTAAAATGTAGTTGTTGACAACCTTATATTCATGTATCCTTGCAATATCCCGCGGGTCAACAGAAGAACTTATAATGTAAATGGTAATATTTTCACTGTTGTTATTGGGTAATTGAACAAATTCATCTAAAAACTCCCACCCGTTCATTATGGGCATGTTTATGTCTAAAAAAATCATAGATGGCAGTTCCTCTCCCTTTTTAGTCATTGCCTTTAGTCCGTCAAACGCAGCAAGGCCATCATTATAAATAATGATCTCGTCAGCAAAGTCAACTTCGTTCATGATACGTTTGGTGCCGTAGATAAAGATAGGGTCGTCGTCTATAATGCAGACACTCTTAATTTTAGTGATATTCATATTCATGTCAATGGTTTTTTAAAGTGTAGTTTAAAGGTACTTCCCACACCTACGGTGCTTTCTACCTCAATTTTTCCGCTCATGGCTTCTATTTGGTTTTTCGTAATAAACAGACCTATGCCTTTGGCGTCTTTATTGCGATGAAACGTTTTGTACATACCAAAAAGTTTTTCCCTATGCTTGTTTAGGTCTATTCCCAAGCCATTATCTTTAAATGAAAGAATTATATTTTCTTCGTTTACTTCTGAACTTATTTGGATTAAAGGTTTTCTGTCTGGTGAACTGTATTTAATACCATTAGAGAGTAAGTTTAAAACAATACTGTCTAAATAGGCAGGGATAGCACTAACCATCAGATTTTTAGGAATGTTGATTTCGCAAACCGCATTTTTTTCCTGTATTATAAGATTGAGGTTTTTCTTTACATTTTTGATGCTATCATATAGGTTGATGCTCTTCATCTTTTCCAAAGCACCTACTTTTACCTGAACCACCTCGTTTAAATGTAAAATGGTCTCATTAAGACTGTCTGATGCGCCACTAAGCATGCCCAAAAGGTTTTGGCGCTCTTCATCACTTTCTTCTTTAACAAGAAATTTAGTAAGCATTGCCAAGTTACTGGAATGTGACCGTAGATTATGTGATACGATGTGGGCAAAATTTAGAAGGCTTTCATTTTGCTCTGAGGTAATATCAACCAAACGTTTTAATTTTTTTTCGTTTTCTATCTGCGGGGTAATATCCGTAATTTGTGAAATGAAGTGTAAAATTTTACCGTTAATATTTTTAACTGCGGTTACGGTCAAAATACCATGAACAATGCTGCCGTTTTTGTGGAAATAACGTTTGCCCATCTGGTAACTTGGTATTTCTCCGGCAATAGTTTGGTTCAGTAAATCTATGTCATTCTGTAAATCTTCGGGGTGGGTTATTTGCTGAAAGGTTAATTTAAGAAGCTCTTCTTCTGTGTAGCCTAAACTAGAGCACAGACTTTCGTTTATTTTAATCCATTTGCCAGTTATACTAACAATGGCCATACCTGTATCCGAATTCTCGAAGGCACCAAAAAAAGATTCTTGACTTTTAGTGAGCATCATCTGGGTATTCTTGAGCTCTGTAATGTCCCAGTTGGTCCCTGTCATTTTTATGGCTTTCCCTGCGGCATTTCTTTGGGTTACCGCAGTAGCTTTTATGTACCTGATGTCCCCATTAGGCCAAACGACTCTAAACTCGGTATCAAAGTCTTTTACTCCGGATATGGCCTTGGCAATCTCTTGATCTCCCCGGGCTTTATCATCGGGGTGCAGGCCTGCTTGCCAAGCTTCGTACTCACCCTTAAAATCATTTCTGTCAATCCCGTAGAGTTGGTACATGTTATCGTCCCACACGAGTTGGTTGTTTATGATATCATAGTCCCATATACCAACCTTGGCTCCTTTAGTAGCAACTTCAAGTCTTTGGGTGGCCTCAAAAAACTTGAGTTCCGTTTTCTTTTTTTCGTCAATATCTTGAAAAGTTCCAAAAATACGTACGCATTTCCCGTCTAGAAACTCAACTTCGCCTTTTGCCCTAACCCATACCTCATTACCCTTTGCAGTAACGATTATCAACTCTGTATCCCAAGGAGTGCCATCTGTAATGGCATTGGTTACCAAGCTTGTTATCTTTTCTCTATGTTCTCCCTTTTTATAAAAATTTATGCCGGTTTCTAGGTTCGGTTTAAAATCTCTAGGTACTTCATGGATATCTTTGGTTATATTTGTCCAATGCACAAAATTTGTAGACATATCAACCTCCCAGCCACCTATTCGTGCAACGCGTTCAGCCTTAGCATAAAGTTCTTCACTACGTTTTGTTTCGGTTACATCTTCTAGGGTAACTATGAGACCTCCTATTTCGTTGTTATTATTGGTCCAAGCGCTTATTCTCCATTTCAGCCATTGGACTTTGCCGTTGGGGAAAATAAATTTTTCTCCCTCGTTAAGATTTTTTAGTCCCTTTTCAAGGCATTCATGAAGTACGGATTTTAATTTTTCGGGGGTATTTGGAAGTACGTCAAAATAATTCTCGCCTGTGATTGAGTCATAATCAGGGCAGAAATCGTTTAGCCATACTCTAGAGTTTCCTGCAAAGCGTAGTCGCGTATCCAAAATAGCAACTGCACTGGGGGAATCTTTGATTAAGGAAGTTATAGAAAGAGTTTGCAATGTTTAGGGGTTTTATCGTAAAAATAGGACTTAACAATGAATAGTACGTTTCCTTATGAAACATAAGAGACCATATTTAACACAATCCTATATAATATACGCCAATAATATACGAAAAATCTGTCATATTTTGTGTTAGGTTGAATTAAACGAGTCGGGCTAAGACATTGTTTATTAAAAATTAGATGCTTTTACTAAAAATCTTATCTCCATCAATCGGTTTAATAGTTAAAATCTATTTTTGAATAATATTTTAATATTATTTTTTTATACTGTATTTGTCTCTTTTTGGTACCTTTATTTTGAAAATAATTGATACTCAGTGAAATGGGTTGTTTAAAAATACTTAGATATGAAGAAAAAATTGACAACATCGGCTGGAGCTCCAGTAGCAAATAATCAGCGCTCAAAAACAGCGGGAGAAAGAGGCCCCGTTGTAGTACAGGACTACAAGCTATTGGAAAAGTTAGCGCACCAAAATCGTGAAAGAATACCGGAACGAGTGGTTCATGCCAAAGGATGGGGTGCTATGGGTACTTTTACGGTAACCCATGATATTTCTAAGTATACATGTGCAAAAATATTCTCTAAAGTAGGTAACCAGATCCCTGTACTTTCACGTTTTTCAACAGTTGCTGGAGAATTGGGCGCTGCAGATACCGAAAGAGATGTACGTGGTTTTTCTTTAAAATTCTATACGGAAGAAGGTAACTGGGATTTGGTAGGTAACAATACTCCAGTTTTCTTCCTAAGGGACGGTTATAAATTTCCAGATTTTATACATACACAAAAAAGACACCCTAGAACTAACTTACGTTCCCCTGAAGCAATGTGGGACTATTGGTCGCTATCTCCTGAAAGCCTTCATCAGGTAACTATTTTAATGTCCGATCGTGGTATTCCAATTACACCAATGCACATGAACGGGTACGGATCGCATACCTTCAGTTTTTGGAACAATGATGGTGAACGTTTTTGGGTAAAATTCCATTTTAAAACACAGCAAGGCCATAAGCACTATACCAATGAAGAAACTGCTGAGGTTATAGGTCAAACCAGAGAAAAATATCAAGAAGAGCTTTTTGGTGCAATTGAAGCTGGAAACTTCCCAAAATGGACGTTAAAGGTGCAGATTATGCCAGAGGCAGATGCAGAAAAAACACCGTATAACCCGTTTGATCTTACAAAAGTGTGGCCACATGGCGATTATCCGTTAATAGAAGTTGGAGAGCTTGAGCTAAACAAAAACCCGGATAATTATTGGCAGTATATTGAGAATGCCGCTTACTCCCCATCTAACGTAGTGCCAGGTATTGGGTTCTCACCGGACAAGGTGCTACAGGCCCGTATCTTTTCGTATGCCGATGCACATAGGTACCGTTTGGGAACACATTATGAAGCACTTCCCGCCAATGCACCTCTTAATGAAGTAAATCACTATCATAAAGATGGTGCTATGCGATTTTTTAGCAATGACTTTGGAAATCCGGATGCGTATTATGAACCTAATACAAAAGGAGGAGCAGAAGAAGTGCCAAGTGCAGAGGAACCGCCAATGAGAATTAACGGAGATGTTAGACGTTATGAGGAGAACGATACCTTTGGGGATTACAAGCAACCCGGAGATTTGTTCCGTATGTTCAATGATGGTCAAAGACAACGTCTCTTTAATAATATCGCCACTGCCATGGACGGAGTTTCGGAAGAAATAGTGCAAAGGCAGTTGAAACATTTTTATGCAGCTGACCCAGCCTATGGAACAGGTGTTGAAAAGGCACTAAACGATAGAAAAGGAGGGATTGATCCAAATTCCAATGTAAAACCGGAAGAGGTTGGAGCTTAATTTTTAAAATCCATTTCGTAGAAAGTAAAATTGGAGTAATTATTTATAGGGCCGCGGCACATACCGTGGCTCTTTTTTTTAAATTTATAAATTGAAAGGTATAGGGTGTGTTTATTCATTAATCATTCTCAAGACCTACATGATACTAGCAGATTATGAGTGACAAAATTTTTAATGAAATACGCTTGGGCAATACACAAGAGGTGGTCTCAATGCTTAAGGAAAATCCAGAATTGGTAAATACAACAGATCAAAGGGGCTCTACTCCGTTAATTTTGGCTACATATTATGATCAGATAGAGACGGCCGAGGTGCTTTTGAACAATGGGGCTAAAATAGATGCGGTAGATGCTTCAGGGAACACAGCGCTAATGGGCGTATGTTTTAAAGGTTTTGCGGGCATTGCCAAAATGTTGATTGAAAAAGGAGCTAACGTTAATGAACGTAATTCAATGGGGGCAACTTGTCTGATATATGCGGCAACTTTTAATAGACTGGAAATAGCAAAACTGTTATTGGAGCATGGAGCGGATACAACGGCAAAAGACGCCAGGGGCAATACGGCGTTTGACCATGCCAAGATGCAAGGCGTTCCGGAACTTATAAGTTTATTGGGTACTAACGATTGATTCAGAGATTTAAATGAAGCAACTGGAGCAGATTAAAAGAATTAAGGCCCTAGCGGAAACGGGTCTTGTTTATGCAGAGGACGAATATAACAGAGAGCGTTATGAAGAGCTTAAGCAAATCGCGCTGCAGTTGATTGCTTCATTGGCGAATAAGCCATTACCAGTTTTAGAGGAATTTTATATGCCCGTTACGGATTATCCAACGCCAAAAGTTGATGTTCGTGGGCTTGTACTGAACAAGAAGAATCAGGTTTTAATGGCTAGGGAAAGCATTGATGGTAAATGGACCATACCTGGTGGTTGGGCCGAAGTGGGATATCCGCCATCTGCCTGTGTTACTAAAGAAATAGAGGAGGAAACCGGTTTGAGCACCAGTGTTGTAAGATTGTTGGCGGTATATGACAAGCAGTCGCACCCGCACCCACCACAACCCTTTTATGTGTATAAGCTTTGCTTTCTATGCCAGCTTACAGGTGGTGAGCTTAATCATGGTTTTGATATGGAAGGGGCCGCTTTTTTTGATATGGACAATTTACCGGAACTTTCAATAGACCGGATTTTGGAATCGCAGCTAAAGCAATTGCATAGCATGGCAGTTGAAAATAAAATTGATGTACATTTTGATTGATTTTTTCTATGGATGAACTATTGAACGTAGCCTTGGTACAGACCTCGTTGAAGTGGGAGGACCCTGAAGCCAATAGAGTGGCGCTAGATGTAAAACTAAGAGCTCTTCCTTCTGATGTTGATTTAATAATCTTTCCGGAAATGTTCACTACCGGATTTACTATGGAGCCACAGAATATCAAAACAGAAGAGGGACAGAAGACATTGGTCTGGATAAAAAAAAAGGCCCAAGAAAACAAAGCAGCTGTTATGGGCAGTATTGTTTTTTCAGAAAATAAAATTTATAAAAATAGGTTGTTCTTTGTTGAGCCGGACGGAAAAACTTCGGTTTATGACAAGCGCCATACATTTACTCTTGCGGGCGAGGATAAAGTATATAAGGCAGGCAGCGAAAGGCTCATCGTAAATTATAAAGGGTTCAAAATCTGCCCTATGATTTGTTATGATCTGCGTTTCCCTGTCTGGTCACGAAATACCGTAGATTATGATGTGTTGGTCTATGTAGCCAACTGGCCGGAACCGAGAATTACCGCCTGGGATACTTTGTTAAAAGCACGTGCTATTGAAAATATGAGCTATTGTATAGGTGTCAACAGAATTGGTTCGGATGATGTAGGTCATGCATACCCGGGACATTCCGTAGTGTTTGATAGTTTGGGCAAAGATTTGGTTTTTTCTGAAAACGAGGAAATAGTAACGGCGTCATTATCAAAAAAACATATTGAGAACGTGCGCGCCAAGCTTAGGTTTCTGAACGATAGGGACCGTTTTAGTTTGGAATAATAAAAGTTTGTTCCATTTCCCAATTAGCCCTTACTTCAATAACATCAGGGTAGTAGCTAATTTTTTCGGGCTGCTGTTTTTTTAGGAAATTACCCGTATCCCATTTGCTATTGCCATTGGCATCAAAAATAACCCGGACAAGATATTTGGAAGGTTCAAGATTGTTGAATTCGAACACTTTGGGTTCAGTGGCTATAATTTCCCTTTTTAAAGCACCTTTTTCATCGGTTAGCTGAACAATTAAAGGATAGTCTCCTCCAGTAATGTTAAATCTCAAATTTCCATAATCCGCATAGCTACTCGTAGACAGGTAGTAAGAGATTGTGTCATTTGCCTGTCCAAAGAAATCCGTAATGGCACCGGGTAAAAGGTCTAATTGATAGCTTTGGTTAGGTTCTACGGCAAAATCAATATCAACTTTGTTGTCTATCGTATCCAACTTTGTGGTAAAATTGACAGCCAAGGAGTCTTGGTCCGTCATAAAAAACAGGGTAGAATCAACAGCGCTTATCGGTGTATTGGCCGAAATAAAATAAGGGTCGCTAAAATTAAGCGAACCGTTTTGATTGGGGTTCAGTCTCAACGAATCCGTATCAACTTTTCTGCCCTTTACGGTAAAGGTATCTATGATTTTTAATCTTTCGTTCGTGGCGGTAAAGACTATAGAGTCCATTTCGTAGGGAGTAAACCAAAAATTGAGGGAGTCTTTGTCTTTTTCTTTAAGTATTTTGGTCTTGACGGTATCGGGTATAGATGTTATTGGTTCTATTTCCACATCACTGGCATCGCCATAATAACCAAAAATAATCCTGTTTTTAGCCACCAGACTTGGTACGGCCATACTGTAATTGGGTATTTCCTTAAAAAGGGTCAGTACGTAAGTAGAATCTGTGGGTAAATTTATAGTGTCTTGAAGAAAGGCAATTTTATCTACATTCTGATCGAACATGTTGTTCTTGGCTTCATCTTTTAAGGCAAAAAGTTTGTATTGCCCTTCTTTAAGGTTTTTAAGCTTAAATATAACTGCACTGTCCAAGGTGTTGGTAATGTAGTTTGGAGGTCTTTTAAAGATGGTAGAATCTGTATAGGCCGTATCAATTTCATATAGCATTACGCTAATAAAATCATCCGCTTTTTTCTTAAAAGCATCTTTAACCGCGCCGGTAAGGTCAAGGGAATCAATATAGTCTCCGGTAGAAAAAACATAGGTTAAAAAACTACTGGGGTTGCCCTCGTTGTTATCTTGTACGCTTTGCCCAAAATTAAGGGTGTATGTTGTGTTTTCGCGTAACGTATCCTTAAATTTTACTTCAAGGTATTTACTTGCTCCGCCCTGTGGGGTTATGTCCGGTTGATACTTTAACGGAGGAGAAACTATGAGTTGTTCCTGAATATCTTTTAGTTTTATAAACTCATCAAAATACAATCGGATACGGCTGGCCTTAAAGTTGGTGGTCATACTATCCGGTTCGGTCTTGGTCAAAGTAGGGGGGGTAAGGTCTTTAGGACCACCACTTGGGCTTCCCCTGCGTGCACATTGCCATAGAACGGCAACAATCATGAATAGAAATAAAAAGGTGAAAAACCGGCGGACCATATTAACTGAACTATGGCACAAAGAAACAACTAATTTTCTTTAATTCCACACTTAAGGTACAACCGCCATACTGGCAATAAATATTGTGGTATTTGGCGTTTGGGCTAATGTTCTAGCACATATTTCCATGGTGGCACCGGTAGTGATAACATCATCTACCAAAAGAATACGCTTGTCTTTTAGTGAGTTAAAGTCTGAGAGAGTGTACAGGTCTTTTTTATTTTGCCATCTGCCTATTCTCCCCTTTTTGGTCTGTGTTTTTGTATTTGCTGTTTTTATTAAAATGTGGTCAACATAATCTGCGTTTAGGTGAAACGCCAAACGCTGTGCAAAAGAAGCTACTTGGTTGTAGCCGCGTTGTCTTAGTTTTTTCTTGTGCAGGGGAACGGGAATTACCAGGTCTATTGCGTTGGTAAGTTCATTGTTTTCCTTTAGAAGTTGCCCGTACCAGTCCCCTAAAAATGTACCCACTTCTTCCTGATTTCTATATTTTAAGTGGTGTATAAGCTCGCGAACGATACCTTTTTCGTAGAAAAAAAGCATGGAACTTGCTTTTTTTATGTTAATTCTGCCATAAAATATACGGTCAACGGGGTTTTCGTCGTTAAAAGTATAATCGGTAAGCGGCAAATCGTTTCGGCAAATGGTACAGATGAGTTTCTCTCCTCTGTTTAAATGAACATTACATCCAAAACACACCCGTGGTGCTAAGACCGAATTGATATCATTTAGTATATTTGTTAACATTTTAAACACCAAACCTTAGCCTTAGCGCAACCTACCTTAAAGCCCCACACGCCCCAATGGACGTTCAAGATACTAAATTTAACTACAAGATAATACTTACTGCCCTAGTTGCAGTTATCATAGGTATCTTAATAGCATTTTACTATAGCTATGCACAATCTAGAAGTCAGATTGTTTTCTTGGAACAAGAAAAAGAGCTGCTGGTAAAAGACCTTACCATAATGAAAACCGATGTTGATAGACTTTCGGCACTTAATGAGGTAAATGAAATTGAGCTAGAAAGTTCAAAATATAGGGTGCAACAATTGTTGGATTCCGTTGGTCGTTTAAATTTTACCGTAGAAAAACTTAGGGAATATAAAACCGAGTTACGTAGGTTGGAAGCTAAAAACGATAGTTTAAAGCTTAAGAACAATTTCTTGAGGTACAACAATATGCTTCTTTCGGATAAATATGAGGAAACCAAGAAGCAAATAGAGGTTTTACGAGGAAAAAGTAGTTCCCTTGCCGAAGCTGAGGCTCTTCAAAGAAAAAAGATTAGCGAGTTGAACAAGGAACTCAAAGCTAAAAAATACTTGGCCCTACAGAATACGGAAGGCAGTGGTTTTCGCTTACGCTCGGGCAAACCAATAAAAACCAATAAAGCATCACTTATTGAAAAATTGCGCGGTTGTGTTACCGTAGCTGCGGACGGCCACGAACTAAATGCCGAAAAGGTAATCTACTTCCAATTTTTAGATCCGAATATGCGGGTTATAGAAGATAATGCAAACACTATAGCCGTAAACGGGAATATTTATAGCAAGCGAGTGGCGTTTGTGTTTAGTGGGGAAGAAACCAATGTTTGTGACTTCATTACGTTGCCCCAAGGATCTTTAGAGGAAGGTATTTACAGGTTGAATATTTTTGAAAACCAAAAACTTCTGTCTTCAAGTGAATTTGAATTAAAATAAATTTTTACTCATTGCCCTAATATTCTATTTTTGCCGCATGGCAAAACAAGAAGATGATTTTAAGAGGGTAATTTCCCATGCAAAGGAATACGGTTACGTATTTCAATCTAGCGAAATATATGATGGATTAAGTGCCGTTTATGACTACGCGCAGAACGGTTCCGAACTTAAGAAAAATATACGGGACTACTGGTGGAAAGCAATGGTGCAGCTTAATGACAACATTGTAGGCATTGATGCCGCGATTTTTATGCACCCTACTACTTGGAAAGCCTCCGGTCATGTAGATGCCTTTAGTGATCCGTTAATAGATAACAAGGATTCCAAAAAGAGATACCGTGCAGATGTTCTTGTTGAAGACCATGTTGCAAAAATTGAAGGTAAGATAGAAAAAGAAGTGGCTAAAGCCGCTAAGCGCTTTGGTGATAAGTTTGATAAGGAACAGTTTTTGGCTACCAATCCACGAGTGGTGGACTACCAAGAACAAGTAACTTCAATTTTAAAAAGACTAGGTAGGTCTTTGGAGAATGAAGATTTGGCAGACGTTAAAAAACTTATTGAGGAGTTGGATATTTCTTGCCCTATGTCAGGTTCTAAAAATTGGACAGACGTAAAACAGTTTAACCTCATGTTCGGAACTAAGTTAGGGGCTACTGCAGAAACTGCTATGGACCTTTACTTACGTCCGGAAACGGCACAAGGTATTTTCGTGAACTTCTTGAACGTTCAGAAAACGGGAAGAATGAAAATTCCTTTTGGTATAGCCCAAACAGGAAAAGCGTTCCGTAATGAAATTGTGGCGCGCCAATTTATTTTCCGTATGCGGGAGTTTGAGCAAATGGAAATGCAATTTTTTATTAAGCCGGGTACGCAGCAAGAATGGTATGAAAAATGGAAGGAGAACCGTTTAAAATGGCACCTTTCCCTAGGTCTTGGTGAAGAAAATTATCGTTTTCATGACCATGAGAAATTGGCGCACTACGCAGATGCTGCCGCAGATATAGAATTCCGTTTTCCTTTTGGCTTCAAGGAATTGGAAGGAATACACTCAAGAACGGATTTTGATTTGTCTAGCCACGAGAAATTCTCCGGAAAAAAACTACAATATTTTGATCCGGAAACCAGAGAAAGCTACGTGCCTTACGTATTGGAAACTTCAATAGGTTTGGATCGTATGTTTTTGGCCGTATTCTCTAATTCGCTAAGGGAAGAGCAGTTGGAAAACGGTTCGGTTAGAACGGTCTTAAAATTACCGGCTGTTTTGGCTCCTACCAAAGCGGCTATATTTCCATTGGTGAAAAAAGATGGTCTACCAGAAATAGCTCATAAAATCGTTGATGACCTTAAATGGGATTTCAATGTAATATATGATGAAAAAGATGCTGTTGGGCGTCGTTACAGAAGGCAGGATGCCAATGGTACTCCATTCTGTATAACGGTTGATCACCAAACGGTAGAGGATAATACCGTTACCATTCGTCATCGTGACTCAATGGAGCAGGAACGTGTTGACATATCTAGTTTAAGGTCAATTATTCACAAAGCGGTAGATATGAAAAGCTGGTTAATGAAAATGCAAGAGGCTTAAATTTTCATTCCTAGTTTTAAGCCTCCATACCAATTACGTCCGTTTCCTGGGTAATAATAGCGCGGTTCACTGCCGCCAAACCCAGTAGCGTTAATAAGAACGGATTGGGTATATTTGGTGTCAAAAATGTTGTTGACCCCAAAATCAAACCCAATAGAGAAACGGGCGGATAATTGTTTTCTATAACCAATTCTTGAGTTAAACACATTAAATTCGTCACTGTAGAGGGTGTTGGCATCTGTCAATGATATTTGATCTACATATTGATGGGTTGTGTTCCAATAAAAACCGTTTTTCATTTGTAATTGTAAGCCAGAATTTAATCTGTTTTTAGGAACACCTGTTAACGGGTTTCCTGAAAAATCGTTGTCTTCATCAATAAATTCTGCAAAGCTAAAATCGCTCAAAGTATAATTTATAAAAGGTCTGAGTTGCAGTTGTGGCGATAGTTTAATGGCGTAGCTTAACTCTAGGTCTATTCCTTGGTGCTTGGTGCTTCCTGCATTTTTTCCAACATATTGATCCTTGCCAATGCGTTGGTCTACTAGAAGGTTTTTGATGTCCATGCGGTAGATAGCCACGTCTACCCGAAAGTTTTTACTGAAAAAATTAAACAGTCCGCCTATTTCATAATTCATGCCTGTTTCTTGTGCAATATCAGGATTAATTACGCCTTCCGGGGTAAGAGATCGTTCTAAGCTTGGATTGGAAAAACCTCGGCTAACATTGACGTATATGGAATGGTCCGTATTCAGATGATAACTTACGTCAAGACTGGGTAATACAATGGCACTAAAATTGCGTTTTGCACTTTTATTATCTGAGCCGGTGTTGAACTGGTCCCTAAAGTCATAATGCGTTTTGTTAATGTTAAGGCCTATTTGGGCCGTTAACTTATTGGTAAAGGGTAGGGTCAAAGATCCAAAGCCATTAAATTTTCTACGAAATTCTTTGTTTCTGCTAATGCGCATTCCCTTCAGGCTCCCATTACCGTTATTCTCTTGGTATAAATTTTCAAATGTGCCCCAATTGTATTCGTCTTTGTAAAGTTCGGCCCCAAAAGTATATTCCGCCTTCCCTTTGAGAAAATTAAAATCGCCAAGAAATCTACTTCTAAAACCATACCCATTGGTAATTTCATCTAGAATGTTGAAGGGTCTTGGCTCATAATGGTCAAGATAAGTGTAGAAGATACTGGTGGTGTTTTTTAATCGTGAGCTAAATTTATGTTGGTAAGAGAGTCCGGCAAGGGTGTAGTTGTTGTCTTCAAAGCCTTGAGAAGATTTCCATGTAAAAGCTGCTTGTTTCGGGTTTTCGTCAAAAGCAGATCTACTTAAAGAGCTTGGTATTTGTGCAGAATAATCAATATGGTTCAATAAAAAAGAAAAGGTGTTTTTAGAGTTGATTTTATACGAAGTATTAATTAAAATTCCATCGCGCTCAAACTTGTTGTTTTCACGATATCCATCCGTTTCCATATGCCCATACCGTAGCATCAGGGAGAGTTTTTTGTCTGAATGCGAGAATCTAAGATTGTTCTTCAAGAGCCCGTACGAACCTGCTGTAAAACTATTTTCAAGACTAGAGGTTTCTTTCAGATTTTTGTCGGACCGTAGAATGATAGCTCCGCCAAGACCTGTGCCATAGGCTGTGCCTTTTGGTCCTTTAATAACTTCTATGCCGTCCAGATTTTCTAGGTCATAGGTCTCAATGGTAGAAGCGCCCGTGCCATTTGTTACGGGAATATCATTGTAATAAAGTTGAAGCTTGTCCGTCCCGAACTGGGCACGGGCCCCGATACCTCTAATCGTAATTTTATTTGTGTTCAGAGCTCCCGAAAGCACAAATACCCCAGGAATCTGATTAATGGCAGAAACCATATCTACAGGGCTATAGTTCTGAAAACTTTTTGAGCCTATAATGGTAGAAGGAACAATGCCTGTAGCTTGTTTTTTTAGGATGGTGTCCGTTAAAATTACTTCTTCTAACACGGTAATACTATCTTTTTGAATTGGGCTTTGCGCATTTGCAAGTTGTGCAAAAAGTAAAAGGATAAGGGCTGAAAAAATAGACTTCATTTAGGGCTTTTGTTAGAAGTGCGTAAAAATAGGAAACTTCACGGGCTTCTTGGTCTACAATGCTTATTTTCGTAAAAAAGTAACAGACGTGAAAATAGTATCGTATAACGTAAATGGCATACGTGCCGCATTGAATAAAGGTTTTATAGAGTGGTTGCAAACGGTTGGCCCGGATGTGATCTGTCTTCAGGAGATAAAAGCGATGGAGGAGCAACTAGACCTCTCTCTTTTTGAAGAGGCCGGTTATAAGTACAATTATTGGTTTAGTGCTCAGAAAAAAGGATATAGCGGAACCGCTATTTTGTCTAAAAAACAACCGGATGCCATCCAAAAGGGAACAGGTATAGATTACATGGATTTTGAAGGGAGGAATATCAGGGCAGATTTTGGAGATATTTCTATAATGAGCATGTACTTGCCATCGGGCACGAATTTAGCTCGGTTGGACCATAAATTAATGTATATGGCAGATTTTCAGAAATATGCCGATGAACTTAGGAAAACACATCCTAATCTTATCGTCTTGGGCGATTATAACATTTGTCATGAGGCCATAGATATTCATGACCCTGTTCGTAACAAAAATGTATCAGGATTTTTACCGGTTGAGCGGGAGTGGATAGGCAATTTTATGGAAAGTGGATTTATAGACAGTTTTAGGCATTTTAATAAAGAACCGGACAACTATACCTGGTGGAGTTATAGGGCCAATGCCAGAAATAATAATAAAGGATGGCGTTTGGATTATGCCATGGTGGCAGAACCTTTAAGAGATCAGTTAAAGAGGTCTGTTATTCTTTCTGAAGCAAAACATAGTGACCATTGTCCTATTTTGGTTGAGGTAGACAAGCCTTAGTGTGGTAAATGAGATTGATCGGCACGTAATAAATGAGCATTTGGGCGATTTTTAGATAACATTCGATAAGGGGTTTTTCCTAACCCTTCAAAATGCTTAAATTTGGGGCTTTTGAAAATAGTACCCCAAAATACCCCAAAGAATACATGAAAAATACTACCCTACCTTACACTGATATTGAAGTCAGTAAAATTTGCCTTGGTACAATGACCTGGGGCAAACAGAACACAGAAGCGGAAGGCCATGAACAGATGGATTATGCTCTAGAAAACGGTGTTAACTTCTTTGATACAGCTGAGTTGTATCCCGTTCCTGCACACCCGGACCGCCATTCTGCAACGGAAAAAATAATTGGAACATGGTTCAAGAAAAATAGTAATCGTGATAAAGTTGTACTAGCTACAAAAATAGCCGGGAAAGCAGATTTTACAAAGTTTATCCGTACCACTGGTTTTTCGCCAGAAGCAATCCGTAGTGCCGTTGAAGGCAGTTTAGGTCGTCTTCAAACAGACTATATAGACCTTTATCAGTTGCATTGGCCAGAGAGAAATACCAATTACTTCGGGAAGAGAGGATATAAACATGATATATCTGACCATTGGAAAGATAATATCCACCAAGTATTAGAAACCTTGCGCGATCTAATTCGTGAAGGAAAGATTAGACACGTAGGCATATCCAATGAGACACCTTGGGGAACTATGCGTTTTTTAACGGAAAGTAAAGTACATGCTAGTTTGCCCCGTGCAATCACTATTCAGAATCCGTATAGTCTCCTGAACCGCCAATTTGAGGTTGGTCTTTCTGAAATTTCGTTACGTGAGAAAATAGGGCTGTTGGCATATTCTCCAATGGGTTTTGGAACGTTATCCGGAAAATATTTAGGTGGTATGAAGCCTGCAACGGGCAGAATTACTTTGTTCCCTAACTATAACAGATATAGTAGTGACCCAGCAATTAAGGCTACGGAGAAGTATCATGACCTAGCTCAAAAGCACGGACTTTCTATGGCGCAAATGGCATTGGCTTTTGTTAACACAAGACCATTTGTAACAAGTACCATTATTGGAGCAACTTCAATGAAACAATTACAGGAAAATATTGAGAGTATAGACCTGAAGTTAAGTGATGAGGTGCTTGAGGGTATTGAAGCAATACACAATTCAATTCCTAATCCGGCACCATAAATGGGTTGTATGTTTTTTCTAAAGGTAGGTCTTGGACAGTTGATCGTAATTGTGGCAGTAATCCTCATAATTTTGGTTACTGCCCGTATCCTTCGTGATAAGCGATAGGGCGCTGCTTTTTGTTTTAAATATATTCATTATCCAAAAAGCGCACTGACCATATCTTCTATTTTTGAAACTAGGTGTACTTCTATTTTTGTGTTTTTTAAGGTGATTTTATTGTTCTTGGAAACATAGATAGAGGTAAAACCAAGTTTCTCCGCTTCGGAAATACGCTGGTCTACACGCTGTACAGGCCTAATTTCCCCGGCAAGTCCTACTTCTGCGGCAAAACAAACCCCTTTTTCAATAGGGATGTCCTCATTGCTGGATAAGATGGCGGCAATAACAGCTAGGTCAATAGCTGGGTCGTCTACGGAAATTCCTCCGGTAATGTTCAGGAAAACATCTTTTGCCCCAAGTTTAAAGCCTGCTCTTTTTTCTAAAACAGCTAAAAGCATATTAAGGCGTTTGGCATTGTAGCCTGTGGTAGAGCGTTGTGGAGTTCCGTATACTGCGGTGCTAACGAGGGCTTGTATTTCTATCATTAATGGCCGCATACCTTCTACAGTAGATGCAATGGCCGTTCCGCTTAGTCCTTCATCATTTTTGGAAATCAATATTTCCGATGGGTTGTTCACTTGTCTGAGTCCGCCACCTAGCATTTCATAAATACCCAATTCCGCTGTTGAGCCAAAACGGTTTTTCAAGGCTCTAAGGATGCGGTAAACGTAATTTCTATCGCCTTCAAACTGCAGAACGGTGTCTACCATGTGCTCCAGAATCTTTGGACCGGCAATAGAACCATCTTTGGTAATATGACCGATTAGGATAACGGGAGTATTGGTTTCTTTGGCAAATTTAATGAGTTCGGCGGTGCATTCGCGTACTTGGGATATGCTTCCAGCAGCCGATTCAATATAATCGGAATGTAGGGTTTGAATAGAATCGATAACGACTATGTCCGGTTCTGTAGCCTCTATCTGCTTAAAAATATTTTGAGTCTTGGTTTCGGTAAGGATAAAACACGTTTCGCTATTGGGGTGAATTCTATCCGCCCGCATTTTAATTTGTTTTTGGCTTTCCTCCCCCGAAACGTAGAGTGTTTTATAGGGAAGTTTCAGTGCAATTTGTAAAAGCAATGTACTTTTACCTACGCCCGGTTCACCTCCTAATAAAACTAATGCGCCAGGTACCAGGCCGCCTCCCAATACACGGTTGAATTCCAAGTCAAAAGTGTTTAGCCGAAGCTCCTTATCCGTACTAATTTCATTGACCCGTAATGGTTTTGCTATTTTTAAAACAGTTACGCTACTTGTCTTCCAACTTGACTTTTCTTCTTTCTGAATGACTTCTTCAACTACGGTGTTCCATTCTTTGCAGGCGGAACATTGTCCTACCCATTTGGCGTATTGGGTACCGCAATTCTGGCAGAAAAAAGCTGTTTTTGTTTTGGCCATCCTTAAATTTTAAGTAGACCTTAAAGGTAAAACTTTGTTTGGTATTTTATGAATTGTAGCTTAAGGATTAATATCCAAAATCAGCTTTCAAAGCATCAATTTTTTCTAAAGCCATCTCTTTGGTAAGAAAATCTATTTCATCCATAGCAAAAGCTTTTTCAAAAGTTTTAAAAGCTTTTTTGGGTTCGCCCAATTGCTCATAGTATTCGCCTTCAAAATAAAAGCCCATCATCGTATCCGGAAACTCTTTTTTACAAAGTTCGGCAAGGGGTTTTAAAGATTCTGTGTCTTCCTTTTTACGGCATGCGGCGTATATAGCCATGATGTCATTAAGGTCTACGGTTTTTTTGAACCCGAACAAATCCTCTATACTTTGGTATTTGGTTTCTAAATATTGAAAAGCAGGTTCTTCGGATGTCAATATCTGTGTTTTGTACTCTTTAGGGCTAATGGGTTTAAACATGCCAAAAATGTTGTCAAAGGCCTTTCCTAGCCCGTAAGTAGCTATTGAAATATGGTCGGCACCGTCATATTGTAAAAAATTGTAATGAAGAGATTCTTTATCAATTGCCTTAATAGCTTTGTCCATCTGTAGAACCCGTGGTGTATTCTTGTTTTTTTCGGACTCCATTATTAACTGATAGAAAATCTGCTTATCAAACGCGGCCAGACGTGTAGGTACCCTTGTTTCCATTTCTGGGGCCAAATCCGGAGATATATTTATGTATGCGTTAAAAAGTGAATTTTCTTTAAAGAGCCAATAGTTGGTAAAGTTGGCCGTAATATCATAACCTACAATCATTTTAAACGGGGCGGTGCTGTAATTGAGGTCTAGGTAGGGTATGATTTCCATCCCTAAAAACTCAAAGAATTTTTTTGCTTTTTCGGAGGGAAGACCTGAATCTGGCTCAAAAGCGCAATCGTCAAAACGGATGCTCTTTTTACTCTGCTCTATACCCACTACAATGCTAGCGGGCATACCATGAAACTTATGATAAAATTTGGCGTTGGCCACTACTTGGTCAAACAGGTATTCGCCGTCAAGAACAACGATTAAGGGGTACTTTTTTTCTTCATCATAGTCTTCTGGAAAATAGTATTTTACATCGCGCCGCTCTTGCAGTTTAAACGATTCAAAAATTTCCTGTGTGACTTGTGCGTTCAGACTAACGCATAGCAGGCATGCAAAAAAAGTGAGTTTGCGTAACATGGTTCAGTTTTTGGGTACAACAAAACCTTATCGGTTTCTGTTGAATAACGGTAATACCAGAAAAGATATTGCCCCAAAAACAACGATCATGAGAGTTTGTGCAATCCACATAATCCACCCAAAGGCATCACCGGAAACTGCGCTAATGCCAAAAATGGCCAAAGCACTGCTTACTGCAATAGGATAGAGGCCTATGCCGCCATTGGTAGCAGTCATTGCAAAAGACCCTGCTACAAAGGCAACCATAAGTTCACTAAGAGATAGGTGAATGGTTTCCGGCACGGTAAATTTTATGACCCAAAGCATAGCAATATAACAACCCCAAATAAAGAGGGTGTGTATCACAAAAGCCCATTTTCTTTTCATTTTAAAGATGCTAAAAACGCCCTCCATGAGCCCTTTTACGAATCCTTTGATTTTCACGGCCAGTGTATGCGTAGATTTTTTAATGAAGAAAAAGAAAAATATGAGTCCAATGACACCTGCACCCATTAAAAGCAATAAGCTTTTTAAGTTAAAACCCCTGTCCTGCAAAAAGCCCAAGATACTATCGGTCTGTAAAATTAATGTAAGACCAATAAGGAAAAGAAGCATGATTACATCAATAACCCGCTCCGTTACAATAGTGCCAAATCCTTTTTCAAAAGGAACGTCTTCATAGGTTGTTAAGGCGGTAGCCCTAAGAATTTCACCTGTTCTGGGAATACCCAGATTGGCAAAATAGGCCATTAAAATAATAAACACATTATTTATAATCTTAGGCTTGTATCCTAACGGTTCTAACAAATAGTTCCAGCGTACAGCCCGTGAAATATGGCCAAGAATGCCAAGTATAATGGATATGCTTACCCAAAAAAGGTCGGCTTCTTTTACGTAAAATAAAATTTGTGTCCTGTCTTCCGGTGAGGTCTTGTAGTAAGAGTACCAAACTAAAAAAACTCCCAAGGCTATTGGGAGTACAGTTTTTAGTATCTTTTTAAGTTTTTCGTTCAAGTTTACTTCAACAAATTTGTGCCCTCATCAGGAAAAACCAATGCGGGGTTAAACTTCTTAGCTTCTTCAATATCCATTCTGCCGTAGGTAATAAGGATTAAAATATCACCTACTGCAACTTTTCTTGCCGCGGCACCGTTTAGTGTAATTTCTCCACTATTTCTTGGTCCTGGAATGGCATAGGTTTCTAACCTTTCGCCGTTATTATTGTTTACAATTTGTACTTTTTCGCCTCTAATGATATTGGCTGCATCCATTAAATCTTCATCAATAGTAATGCTGCCAATATAATTTAAATCGGCGCCAGTGACTTTTACACGGTGAATCTTGGATTTTACAACTTCTATTTGCATCTGACAAAGGTAATTAATTATAAGGCAATATTATCTATTAGTCTAACGCGCTCGGCATAAACGGCAATAAACGCCCTATATTTTAGGTTTTCTTTTTTTGTTGTGATCGGGCCTAAAGTTTCCGTATCTGTTATTTCAAAATATTCTAACTCTAAATCTAACTGTTCGTTAAATTGTCCTTTAACCCAATCCTTTACATAATCTGCACTTTTCGTGCCAAATTTTTCTTTGGCAGTTAATAACGTTCTGTAGATGAATGCAGCTTTTTGTCGTAATTGGGGCGATAACCTTTCATTCCTGGAGCTCATGGCAAGACCGTGGGCTTCCCTAACAATTGGGCAACCTATAACCTCAACCGGAATTTCTTTTTGTTTTACAAGTTTTCTTATGATTTGTAGCTGTTGAAAGTCTTTTTCGCCAAAGTAAGCCTTGTCCGGTTTTACAAGTAAAAGTAGCGCTTCAACAATAGTACCTACTCCATTAAAATGATCATCTCTAAATGCACCTTCCATTACGGTGTCCAAACCTTCAAAATTATATTTTTTGGCTTCTATTTGGTTGTCGTAGACTTCACTTGCAGAAGGTGAAAAGACTAAAATATCTTCCGAAATTTTCGATAAGAGGTCTAAATCGGCGTCAAAAGTATGGGGATATTTGGCCAAATCTTCTTTATTGTCAAACTGAGTGGGATTGACAAATATGCTTACCACGACGATGTTATTTTCGTTAACCGCTTTTTGAACTAGAGAGGCATGCCCCGTATGGAGTGCGCCCATAGTGGGTACGAGTCCTAAAGTGTTTGTTTTAGGCCGGTTTAAAATGTGGTCTAAGAGTTCTTTTTTAGTTTTGAATACCAGCATAGGTTTGGTTTAAAAGCGAGCAAACTTACTATAATTACGGCTAATCTGTAGAATTTTTGTAATTTTGCAGCCACGTTGCACCAAATACACACAAAAAACATTGCATATATGAATGGTAAAAAGATATTGTTCGTATCCTCGGAGTTAGTGCCCTATCTTCCGCAGAACGAAGTTTCCCTAATGTCTTATGAAACTCCTAGGATGGTTAACAGCAATGGTGGCCAAATTCGGATTTTTATGCCCAGGTATGGCAATATCAACGAGCGTAGACATCAGCTTCATGAAGTTATACGTTTGTCCGGTATGAATTTAGTTATTAACGACATGGATATGCCGCTAATCATTAAGGTGGCTTCTATACCTCGTGAGCGAATTCAGGTGTATTTCATAGACAATGATGAGTACTTTAAGCGTAAGGCTACTTTTGCGGATGCTGATGGGAATTTATTTCCGGACAATGACCAGAGAGCCATATTTTTTGCTAAAGGTGTTGTTGAGACCGTTAAGAAATTGAACTGGTCTCCAGATATTATACATGTTCATGGTTGGATGGCGTCTTTATTGCCATTGTACCTGAAGAAATACTATGCGGACGAACCCTTGTTCGATACCAGTAAAATCGTAACCTCTGTTTACGGTAAGTCTTTTGAAGGCGAACTGGATTCTGAAATGATAAAGAAGGTGGCTTTTGATGGTATTTCAGAAGATAGTATTGAAGCACTTAAAACTCCTACCTATAATAATTTGTTAAAGATAGCCGTAGATCATTCTGATGCGGTTATTTTAGCAGCGGAAGAAATTCCGGAAGATTTACAAAGTCACATATCCAACCTTGAAAAACCTGTGTTGCCGTATGTTTCCTTACAAGAATTTGAGGAAGCGTATGCCAATTTTTATAACACTGAAGTTTTAAAATAGCCCGAATGATTTTTTTGAACAGATTAAAGCTCCCTGCTCTTGCAGTAATAGTATTGGTTACCATCTTTACGTCTTGTGAAGAAGACTTGACAACCATTGGTTCTGGCGTAGTTGGTGGAGAGCCGTTCAAAAATAATAAGGCCGTCTTTGATGTCTTTGCCTATAATAAAAAGGTGAAGGCCGTATCTACGAATAGATTGCCAATTTATCAATTGGGCATTTATGATGATCCACTTTATGGTAAAACCGAAGCACAGGTAACCACTCAGGTCTTGTTGCCTAGTGGTGCGCCTACTTTTGGCACGTATAGTCAGGAGCAGGAAGATACAGAAAACACTAGTGTGCCGGCACAGATTCAAGAAAATGAAACTGTAGAGTCTGTTTATTTGTACATCCCATTTTTAACAAATCCATCAGGTGATGCCGATTTGGATGGCGTTATAGATGAACTGGATAAGGATCCGTTAGACCCCAATAGTGATACTGATGGCGGAGGACTTTTGGATAATCAGGAGAAAACAAAAGGGTCTAACCCTCTTGATAGTACGGATGATACGGATGACGCAAATTTTGTAAGGGATCAGTTCGCCAAGACTTTTGATTTGGATAGTATTTATGTTGATGGTCGTTTATATCGTGAAGGAGACAATCCATCCTTTAATTTAAAAGTACAGCGGTCCACTTATTTTTTACGTGATCTTGATCCTTCAGCCAATTTTCAAGAGGCCCAAGAATACTATTCAAGTCAGGAATTTGCGCCCACTTTTGTTGATGAGGTATTGTATGATAGCGAGGCAAGTTCTGAAGAAATTGTAATTAGCAGAGATCAGATACCTGTGCCTAAAAGAGATGATGTTTCTACTGAAGATGTTGATGAGTCTACCCAATTCAACTATTTGGCACCTGGAATTCGAGTAGCTTTGGACAAAGACTTTTTTCAGGAGAATATTTTGGATAAGGAGGGTTCTACAGAACTTGAAAGTCAAGCAAATTTTAAAGAGTTTTTGCGCGGATTGCATTTTTCTCTCTCATCGGGAGGTAATGATGTCATGTTTTTGTTCGATATAAAATCGGCAAACATCACCATTACATATAATTATGATACTGCAGATTCTGCCGGTGCAGTTACAGAGCAAGCAGGACAAAAGGATGTAGTGTTGAGTTTTGTAAGGGATTCGTTTAGTTCGCAAGGTCAATTTTTGGGTACAGATGGTAATGCCGTAAATACATTTATTAATGAAGCCTATCCTTCCGAGATAACGGATAACTTGGATACAGGTGAAAATGCAGCAAAAATCTATTTAAAAGGAGGGGCAGGTGCTTTTGCTGAAGTTAAATTGTTTGATGAAGCAAATAGTAGAGAAGCACTTAACGAGATAAAATCCAATAATTGGATTATCAACAATGCCAATCTTGTATTTTATGTTGCCAATGATAATTTAGGTGCTGAGCCACAACGCCTTTATCTATACAATTCGGAAACGAATACCATATTACCGCTATCAACAAGTGATGCGGATGGTAGGTCTAACGAGTATGGAGGAATAATAGAAACTGATAGCGATGGTAAAGGTGTTAAATACAGTGTTAACATAACAACGTATATCAATAGCCTTATCGTTAATAATGAAGATAATGTAAATTTGGGTCTTACCACTACGCCCAATTTATTTCTTAATACTGTGGGAAATGCTATGTTGGAGAATGGAGAAGAACAACAATTGCCCATAGCCAATACAGTTTCACCTTTAGGTACTGTCCTTTATGGTAGTGCTGATGGGGCGGAAGATGATAAGAAACTCAAGCTTGAAATTTTCTATACCGAAACCAACTAAGTTTATACAAAACAACTACTCTAATTTTTAGTAATGTAAGTTTTATACTAGCAGATGTTCAGATTGGCCTTACTTATACCAATTAACGATATTTTTCGTTTTATAAGTGTGTTTTAAGGGCATTTGGCTAGCTTCTAGTACATTTGTGATGAATATTTATTTTCCCCAACTTAAATTAACATATACAGTATGTGTGGAATAGTAGGTTATATAGGGTATAGAGATGCCTATCCGATTGTCGTAAAAGGTTTACAACGTCTTGAATATAGAGGGTACGATAGTGCCGGTGTTGCAATTTACGATGGCGAAAAAATAAGTTTAGCAAAGACCAAGGGTAAAGTTGAAGATTTAAAGAAGAAGGCAGAAGGTTCTATTTCTTTAGAAGGGAAACTGGGTATTGGTCATACACGTTGGGCAACCCACGGTGTACCGAATGATGTAAACTCTCATCCGCATTGTTCAAATTCAGGTGATTTGGTAATTATCCACAACGGAATTATCGAAAACTATGAGTCCATAAAAAAAGAGCTTATTAAAAGAGGCTACACTTTTGAATCCGATACGGATACCGAGGTTTTGGTAAATCTTATTGAGGAGGTCCAAAAGACCGAAGGTGTAAAGTTAGGTCAAGCAGTGCAGATTGCTTTAAATGAAGTTGTGGGTGCTTATGCTATAGCCGTATTCGACAAAAAGAAACCGGATGAGATAGTGGTTGCCAAATTAGGTAGCCCGTTGGCAATTGGTATTGGCGATAACGAGTTTTTTATTGCGTCGGATGCTTCCCCTTTTATAGAATTTACCAATAATGCAGTGTATCTTCAAGATGAAGAGATGGCCATAGTTCGTTTAGGTAAGGAAATTAAACTTCGTAAGATAAAGAATGATGCGGTAGCATATCCTAATATCCTCGAGCTCAAAATGAATATTGAGGAAATTGAAAAAGGAGGGTATGATCATTTTATGCTCAAAGAGATATATGAGCAGCCAAGAGCTATCTTAGACACTTATAGAGGTAGGTTACGTGCTGCCCAAGGCCTCATAAAGATGGCTGGGATTGATGAGAATATTGAAAAGTTCATGAACGCCAACCGCATTATCATTGTAGCATGTGGTACATCATGGCATGCTGGGTTGGTAGCGGAATATATATTTGAAGATTTAGCGAGAATACCTGTAGAAGTAGAATATGCTTCGGAGTTTAGATATAGGAATCCGGTAATTACAGATAAAGATGTATTAATTGCTATTTCTCAATCGGGAGAAACGGCAGATACCTTGGCGGCAATAAAACTGGCTAAGGAAAAAGGAGCTTATGTATTTGGAGTTTGTAACGTGGTTGGTTCTTCTATAGCAAGAGAAACGGATTCTGGTGCGTATACGCATGCCGGTCCTGAAATTGGAGTGGCGTCAACTAAGGCATTTACTACTCAAATAACCGTTCTTACGTTAATTGCATTAAAGTTGGCCAAAGAAAAGGGAATTTTCTCCCAATCTAGGTTCCATGAATTTTTGACGGAGCTAGAAACTATTCCCGCAAAAGTGGAGAAGGTTTTAGAAAGCAACGCTTTAATAGAAATCATATCGGAAGTATATAAAGATTCTACCAATTGTCTGTATTTGGGTAGAGGGTACAATTTTCCGGTGGCTTTGGAAGGCGCTTTAAAGCTTAAGGAGATCAGTTATATTCATGCAGAAGGATATCCTGCTGCGGAAATGAAACACGGTCCAATTGCATTAATAGATGAGCAAATGCCAGTCTTTGTTATTGCAACCAAAAAAGGGCATTATGAAAAGGTAGTAAGTAATATTCAAGAAATAAAGTCGAGAAAAGGTAAGATTATCGCTATTGTAACAGAGGGCGATACCCAAGTTAAGGAGTTGGCCGATCATGTGGTTGAGGTTCCTGAGACTTTAGAAAGTCTTACGCCATTGCTAACAACTATACCATTACAGCTTTTATCCTATCATATAGCGGTAATGCGCGGTTGTAATGTAGATCAGCCTAGAAATTTGGCAAAATCCGTTACGGTGGAATAGTATTTTAAGATAAGTATAAGTTTTTAACAGGTCCCGACATATGTCGGGACCTGTTTTGTTTTGGTGAATTTGTAATTTTTAGGGGTCTTTTTTAGGAAAAATATACTATGCATGCATAATTTTTTTCATTTTATGATTATTGGTCAAAAAAAAAATGTAACTTCGGGTTACTAACGTTTTTAACTTAAACTTAACATGAGAGCAATACTATTTTTGGCCTTGCTGTTGGCGTCTAGCTTTGGATTTTCGCAAACAACGGTAAACGGGAAAGTGGTAGATCAGAACAGTCAGCCCGTACCAGGGGCCAATATCGTTATCGAAGGAAAAGCGATTGGTACCACAACGGATTTTGACGGTAATTTCAATTTGCAAACTTCTGAAGTACCCCCTTTTCAGTTAAGAATTACCAGTATCGGATATTCCGATACTGCGGAGGAAGTCACCTCTAACAATCAAACCTTGACCATTGTAATAAATGAGTCCCAAACATTTTTAGATGAAGTGGTTATATCTGCTTCAAGAACACCCGAGCGTATTTTTGAGTCACCGGTTACGGTAGAGCGAATAGGTGTTTCGGAAATAAAGAACGGTACTGCCGCAGATTTTTATGGTGGTCTTGAAAATTTAAAAGGGGTTGACGTAAACACAAATAGTTTAACCTTCAAATCAATCAATACTAGAGGGTTTGCATCTTTTGCAAATACCCGTTTTATGCAGTTGGTTGATGGTATGGATAACTCAACACCTGCATTGAACTTTCCAATTGGTAACTTGGTAGGTTTAGTTGAACCAGATGTTTTAAGTGTTGAATTGTTGCCGGGTGCATCATCTGCACTGTATGGAGCAAACGCTTTTAACGGAATCTTGTTCATGCGTAGTAAGAACCCTTTTGATTACGAGGGTATAAGTGTGTCTATTAAACGAGGTATAACATCCCAAAAAGCTGCAGGTGACAATTCGTACACGGATTTTGGCATTAGAGCTGCATATAAGTTTAGTGAAAAATTTGCAGGTAAAGTCAATTTCGGATATCTAAAGGGAACTGATTGGGCAGCTAATAATATAGATGACAAAAATACTCCCGGGGGAACTAGGGATAATTTGAATTATGACGGTGTTAATGTTTATGGGGATGAGGTTTCTACGAACATTAAGGATGTAGCCCTTACTTTGGAAGGTTTAGGTGTATTGCCTGCAGGAGCTAACGCTCTGGTTCCTTCTGAAATCGTAAGTAGAACAGGTTATGATGAAAGTGACCTTACCCAATATAACGCTGAAAGTATAAAGGCGGATTGGGGCTTGTATTACAGGCCAATTGAAGGTAAAAGTTTGGAGATTTCCTACGTAGGTAAGGTGGGTACAGGTACAACAATTTACCAGGGTACCAATAGATACAATATTGACGGATTCTTTCAAGAGCAGCATAAGCTTGAGGTTAGAAACGATAACTTTTTTGTAAGGGGTTATGTGGTTGGTGATAAAGCAGGTGATTCTTATGATATGGTATTTACCGGAATCAATATTAACCAAACTTGGAAAGATAATAATACTTGGTTTGGAGAGTATACGGGAGCTTATGTTCAGGCAACATTGGCCGGAGCCACAGACGAACAGGCTCACGCTGCCGGTAGGGCACAAGCAGAATCCGGAAGGTATCTTCCTGGTACGCCCGAATTTGAGGCTGCTTTTAATAAAGTGATTAAAGACCCGGACCTAAGCAAGGGATCTCAATTTTACGATCAATCTAAGTATTATCATGCAGATGGTAATTATAACTTTAGTCATTTGATTGATTGGGCTGAAATTCAAGTTGGTGGTTCATTTAGGGAGTATAGTCTAAATTCCTTAGGTACCATATATACGGATTCGGAAGAAGATGGTCCAATTGACTATTCTGAATTTGGAATTTATTCTCAGATCCAAAAGACCTTGCCTTTGGCGGGAGAGAAAAGCTTGAAGTTAACGGGGTCTATTCGTTATGATAAGTCTGAGTTTTTTGATGGTTTCTTTTCGCCAAGACTATCTGCGGGTTATACGTTAAACAGAGACCATAATATTAGGGCTTCTGCTCAAACCGGATTTAGAAACCCTACTACACAAGATCTTTTCATTGGTTTGGATGCCGGTAGGGCCATTTTAATTGGTTCTGCACCGGATAACTTGGGGCAATATTCAAGAGATTTTGATGTAAGTGCTACTGGCCAATTTCAGTTTCAACAACCATCAACGGTAACCCAAACCGGTGCTGTGGCTTATAATAATTCCTATTCTGCTGCATCTGTGGCCGCTTTAGGGGCAACAGGAGATCCTTCCGTGCTGGAAATTGCAAATCCGGATTTAGTTAAACCGGAAAGAGTAACATCTTTTGAAATTGGTTATAGGGGTAAGGTAGATAAACTTGTGATAGATTTTAGTACCTACTACAATACATACAAAGACTTTATTTCACAAGAAGTTGTAATTTCTCCTTACTATGGGGTAGTTGGTGATGGTGGCCTTTCTGTAGGTGCGATAGCTAACGGAGATTATCAAGCGTATAGCACGTATACTAATACTGATGCTGACGTTAGTTCTTATGGTGCGTCTTTAGGCCTTAATATGAAAGTATTTGGCGACTATAATTTAGGAGGTAGTTACACGTATACAAAATTGGATTTTGATCGTGATGCTAATCCAGATGTAATGTTGAATTTCAACACTCCTGAACACAAGTTCAAGGCATCTTTTGGAAATGAACAGTTATTTAAAAACTTTGGATTTAACGTATCGTACAGGTTTAGTGATGATTATTTCTGGGAAGCTACTTTTGGTAACGGCGTTATTCCAGAATTTCATGTAGTTGACGCACAAATCAATTATGAAGTTCCAAGTATCAAATCTTCATTTAAATTGGGAGGCACAAACTTGACTGGTAAGGAATATTACACGGCATTCGGTACCGGTTATATTGGTTCTATGTACTACTTATCTTGGACAATTAACAATTAATTTTTAATCTCAAGTTGAAATGAAAAACTTAAAATATATATACTTTTCTTTAGGTATCTTGGCCTTTACGGCCTGTAATGACCCTGAAGATGTTGATCTTGAGCCAGAAGTAATGGCGGAGGCACTTGCCGAATTGAATGCGGGCTCTGCAGATTTTTCAACCTATGTTTCTTTGGGGAATTCGTTAACCGCAGGTTTTACGGATAATGCACTTTTTCAAGCGGGACAAGCCAACTCTTTTCCGAATCTGCTGTCAACTAAGTTTGCGCTGGCAGGAGGTGGTTCTTTTTCTCAACCACTAATGAATGATAATATTGGGGGGCTATTGGCCGGCGGTTCACAAATAGAAGGCTTTAATCCTAGATTGGTTTTCGGAGGGGCAGGCCCTGTTGATTTGTCCGATGTAGTTGGTGAGGTGGCCCCAACAACGGATATTGTTTTGAACAATCCATCAGGCCCGTTCAATAATATGGGTGTTCCAGGAGCAAAGAGTTTTCATCTATTGGCGCCAGGTTATGGAAATATAGCCAATTTATCGGCTCAATTGGCCAATCCTTATTTTGTTAGAATGACGGGTGCTACACCAGATGCTAGGGTTTTAGAACTGGCCATGGCCCAATCACCTACATTTTTTACATTGTGGATTGGAAATAATGATGTACTTGGATATGCGCTTTCAGGAGGTGATGGAACAAATCCTATTACGGATCAACCTACTTTTGACCTCGCGATTAATACGCTCGTAACTACCTTAACTTCGGGTGGTGCAAAAGGGGTTGTGGCAAATATTCCATATGTAACTTCAATTCCGCATTTTACAACTGTTCCTCATGATCCTATTGATCCTGAAGAAAATGATTTTGCTGCTCAGGTGCCAACTCTTAATACGGTTTACGGTGCATTGAATCAAGTGTATACGGCTTTGGGAGAGACCGAGAGAGTTGTTGTTTTTTCGGATACGTTAGACAATGCGGTCGTTATTAAGGATGAGGCACTTGTAGACATATCGGCCCAGATTACAGGTGCTTTTAATGCAAACCCTGCATTTCCGGTATTTGTTACGCAGCTGGGGCTGCCTCAGGAAGCGGCTCCGTTGGTAGCTAGTCTGTTGGGAACAACCTACGGGCAGACCAGACCTGCAACGGAAAATGATTTATTGGTGCTACCTAGTAGTAAGGTTATCGGAACCGTTAATGAAGAATCTTTTGCCGCACTTTCTGCAGCAAATCTTCCTGCAGCGGTAGCCGGTCAGTTTTCTGTAGAGGGTATAACATTACCTTTAGCCGATAAATGGGTCTTAACACCAGAAGAACAAGATGAAATTAAGATTGCTACGGATCAGTTTAATGCTACAATTACATCTGCCGCTTCTGCTGCTGGCTTGGCGTTTGTAGATGCCAACCAATTGTTGCAGGATTTGGCCCAGGGCGGTGTTACGGACGGTGATTTTACTTTAACCGCCAATTTAGTAACAGGAGGAGGTTTTTCTCTTGATGGAGTGCATTTGACAGCTAGGGGGTATGCACTTATTGCAAATGAATTTATGAAAGCAATAGATGCTACATATCAATCTAATTTTGAGGCATCCGGGTCTTTGTTCAACATCGGGAATTTCCCAACGAACTATTCGCCGGCATTGCAATAGGTATAGATTTTCTTACGTTTTACAAGGCACCATTTAACGGTGCCTTTTTTTATGGTGAAAAAAGAATAAAAAGTAGTTTTCAATTCAAGTTGAAAAACATACCTTTGCAGCCTGAAAAACATAGCTGTATTAAGGTGTTTTTCAATACAGTAAGTAATTTGAATTCATAAACTAATAAAGTAATGTCAAAAGTTACAGGTAAAGTTTCCCAGATTATTGGGCCAGTAGTCGATGTGGAATTCCAATCAGGAGATGCCCTTCCAAAAATTTACGATTCTCTTGAAATCGCTGGTAAAGATGGTTCTAAACTTGTTTTAGAAGTACAGTCTCACGTTGGTGAAAATACTGTGAGAACAATTTCTATGGATTCTACTGATGGTCTAAGTAGAGGAACAGATGTGCTTTCGACAGGTAGCGCAATACAAATGCCGGTTGGTGATGATGTGTATGGTCGCCTTTTTAATGTAATTGGTGATGCTATTGATGGTTTGGGCGATTTGCCTAAAGCAGGTAAAGATGGTTTACCTATTCACAGAGACGCTCCTAAATTTGAAGACCTTTCTACTTCTACCGAAGTTCTTTTTACCGGTATTAAGGTAATTGACCTTATTGAGCCTTATGCAAAGGGTGGTAAAATTGGATTGTTCGGTGGTGCAGGTGTTGGTAAAACCGTATTGATTCAGGAGTTAATTAACAATATCGCTAAAGGCCATGGTGGTCTTTCTGTATTTGCAGGTGTTGGTGAGCGTACTCGTGAAGGAAACGATTTACTTCGTGAGATGTTGGAATCTGGTATTATCAAGTACGGTGATGATTTCATGCATTCTATGGAAGAAGGCGGATGGGATCTTGCAAAGGTTGATAAAGCCGCTATGAAAGATTCAAAAGCAACTTTCGTTTTTGGTCAGATGAACGAACCACCAGGAGCACGTGCTCGTGTGGCATTGTCAGGATTGACAATTGCTGAGTACTTCCGAGACGGTGCTGGAGAAGGTCAAGGTAAAGATGTACTTTTCTTTGTAGATAATATATTCCGTTTTACGCAAGCGGGTTCTGAGGTATCGGCTCTTCTAGGTCGTATGCCTTCTGCGGTAGGTTACCAACCAACTTTGGCAACAGAGATGGGTGCTATGCAAGAGCGTATTACATCAACTAAAAGAGGTTCTATTACATCTGTACAGGCGGTATACGTTCCTGCGGATGATTTAACGGATCCGGCTCCTGCAACAACCTTTGCTCACTTGGATGCAACAACAGTACTTTCCCGTAAAATTGCGGAGTTAGGTATTTACCCTGCGGTGGATCCATTGGATTCTACTTCTCGTATCCTAACTGCCGAGATTTTAGGTAACGATCATTATAACTGTGCACAACGTGTAAAAGAGTTGTTACAACGTTACAAAGAGTTACAGGATATTATTGCTATTCTTGGTATGGAAGAACTTTCCGAAGAAGATAAGTTGGCAGTAGGTCGTGCAAGACGTGTACAACGTTTCCTTTCACAGCCTTTCCACGTAGCAGAGCAGTTTACTGGTCTTAAAGGGGTGTTGGTTGATATTAAAGAGACCATAAAAGGATTTAACATGATTATGGACGGAGAGTTAGATCACCTTCCTGAATCTGCCTTTAACCTTAAAGGAACCATTGAAGAGGCAATAGAAGCAGGTGAGAAAATGTTGGCCGAAGCTTAATTAGGAGCAGTACATAGTAATTAGTACTGTGTGTACAGAACTAATTGCTAAATACTAACTACTCAATACTAAAAAGGATGTATTTAGAAATTGTATCACCAGAAGCCACTTTATTTTCAGGCGAAGTAACATCGGTAACTGTACCGGGAGTTAATGGCGAGTTTCAAATTTTGAACGGTCACGCGGCTATAGTTTCTTTGCTTCAAGAAGGTAATGTTCGTGTGGACGGAAACATAACTATAGAAGAGGCACATGCTTCAAAGTTTTCAAAAGACGCTAGCGGAAAGGTTATACTTCCCATTTCTAGTGGAACTGTTGAAATGAGTGATAATCGGGTAATTGTATTGGCCGATTAGAGATTTGCACTGTGCAATAAATATTAAAAAGCCATACTTAACCGTATGGCTTTTTCGTTTTTATAAAGATGGCTAAGAGCAACGTAATTATTTCAGGGGGTAACCGTCCATTTTGGCAACTGGTACTGGCATCTTTGTTTTTCACCGCTGCTATTTATTTTTTCTATCGTTTTTTGGTCACTATTGATTTATACGGTGAATCCAGAGAGGTTAGAGGTGCTGTAAATGCTTTGGAGGCAGCCGTAATTACATTTATGGGAGGACTAGGGTCATCCGTAACAAGGGATTATTATTTTGACTTTGACAATTATCGCTACAAGTCCGTTTATAGGGTGGGCCCTTTTAAGAAGGGGAAATGGAAGGACTTTCAAAACTTGGAGTACATTTCTGTTTTTAAAAATTCAAAAGCTCAGTTCGAGGTTAATTTATGGTACAACAGAAATAAACATTTTAATATCTCGCTTTTAGAAAGTAAAAAAGATGCTATAGAACAAGGAAAAGTACTGGCCCAAAAATTACAGATAAGTTTACTGGATGCTACCCAAGCCAATAACCAAAAATGGATAGAAATTGATTGATTTTCTTGAGGATATATATTTTAAATAAGGCATAGAATAGAAATTCAAGGATTCACCCTTGGGCTTCTTATACAAATACGCTGGTCTTGACTTTTTTCGGTCAGGAAGACGTTGATAGTAAAACTGTCATAGTTCAATTTTGAAGATAGCTTACTGCTTTACTTTTAAAGTTTATTGAAGTAAAACAATCACCCATTTTTGCCCAGCGGACTCATAAGTTTGTAATTCATTAAAACCAATAGCATAATGTGCACTTAAGGAACGGGTATTTGTGGCATCTACTTCAGTGATAATAGAATTAAAATTTTCTCGTGATTCGGTTTGCATGGTTTTGTATAATTTTCTGAATATACCTTGCTTTCGAAATGCCTTATCAATACAGATTTGTCCCATAACCATGTAATTCTCCGGTTTGGGAATAACAGATTTTATTTGGGTAAACATAGGTTTTAAAACCTGTATTTCATCTGCAAACTTTGGATGCATACAGAGGGCGTAACCAACAACTAAATCACCTGATTTGGCTATAATATGCGGACATACATCATTCATTGCTTTTAAAATTTCAAAAGTATGTTTTACGGTTACAAAACCTTCTTGGACCTTTTCCTTGGGAGAAAGTGTAGAGGACAGGTTTTTCTTTTGAAGAGCTAGAATTTGCTTTAGCTCACTATCTGTTGTAATCGTAGTGGTAATCACTTTTAATTTACTTTTAACCATTCTTGTCTATTGCGCAACTGTTTTTTTGAAGGTTTTATATTTTCTTTTTCCATTAGTTGCAGATGGTAATCTGGATTTCTTTCCAGAATAAGTTTGGTCTGTTTTATGAATCCTTGGCTTGTAAATTTAATGTTTAGGGTATCCCCAACCTTTAGCCCTGCTATATAAGCGCTAAACTGTTGCCCGTCCGGGAATCCGGCATCATTTATATGGGTTATAATATCTCCATTGTTCAATCCGGATTTATATGCTGGAGTGCCCATTTTGGGATTGGATTGTATCTGACCGTGTCCGTCGCCATTTAAAGAAACCGATGCCCCAAAATAAGGTTCTTCCGGATTTTGTTTGAGCGCAACACCAACGGAGTTTAAAAGAGACTTGTAATCCGGCATTTCGCTTTTATAGATGTATTTGCCAAAGAAATTTTGAGCAATATCATTTCCTGCATATTCTGCTAAGGATTTTTGCAGGTTTTCAACGGTATACGGTTGCTCGCTTTTACCATATTGCATCCAGACGTGTTTCATAAAATCGTCCAGGTTTAGTTTTTCTTCTCTCAGGGATAAATCAAGCGCTAGTCCTAGAATACTCCCGTAAGAGTAATAGGAGATAAAAGTATTTTCCCGGTTAACAGGATCTACGGAAGTGGCTGCATCTACAAACGGAGCTTGGTAGCTCATTTCTATAGGATTAAAAAATTGGCGTGCAGGTGAGTTCCAAACATAATTAAAAGTACCGCTAATACCCTCTACATATTTTGTGGGCGAAATAATCCCTGCCCTACAAAGTATAAGGTTGGTGTAGTAACTTGTAAAACCCTCGGCAAACCACAACGCTCCGCTCATGTTGGTTTCTTCAAAATTAAAAGGTTCCAATGATTTGGGGCGTATGCGCTCTACGTTCCAAGCGTGAAAAAACTCATGAGACACGGTACCTATGTTACCACTCATGCCTCCTTCTGCTAAACTACGTGTGCTGGTGAGTATAGTTGAATTACGGTGCTCCATGCCATCACCCGAAGCATTGGGAATGTAACAGGCCAAAAAGGTGTAGGTGCCGTAATCGAATTCGGGTAGTTCTCCATAAACATCTCTCTCCGCCAAAACGGTTTTCTTCACGTTCTCAAAATAAGCATCCAATTCTTCATCGGTGCCATTATGATGCAATACAAAGCGTATTTTTTGTTTCTTTCCATTATCCTCTACCTCAAACTCACGAACGGAATGGTTACTGATTTCCGTAGGGCTATCCATAAAATAATAGAGGTTGGGGGCAGAATAGGTTGTTTCGGAAACCAAAGGAAGTTGGGTGGCGACTTTCCAGCCTAAATCCTTTCGAACTTTGAAATCCACTTTAATTTTTCTCTCATTAAGCGCAGGAGCATACATGAACGTTGCAGGTATGTTCAGGTGTGCGTGGGTTTCGTCCACCTGTGAATAAGTTCCGTCACCTCGGTTAGCAAAGAGCGTATAGCTTATGTTAATAAGATCGTCATGTCCTATTACTTGCCATTGGTAGGGGTCTGGGCGCAGAACTTCCAAAGTTTTTCCTTTACTGTCCGTAGCCTTAAAATTATATACGTTCTTGGCAAATTCATGTAACGCATAGCGGCCAGGTGACGTACGGCTCATTCTAAAAGAGATCGTATCCGTTTTTAACTCTGGAAAGCTTCCTTTGATAACCGCTTCATGGTGAATGGCGTTTTCAAAAGAAATTTCATAGCTATTGGTTTGGGCAAAAAGTATACTAATGGTAGTAAGCAATAGGGACGTAAGGTAGAATTTCATTAATGTAAATTTAATGTCACTAATATACCATTTAAAGAGTGTATTCTCTACATTTCAATTTAGTATATAAGATTAGTCCCTGTGTGACCAACCAAATGCATACATAGGAGAGGGGTATTACTTTTTTCAGTATGTGTAGGCCATTCACAATAAATTTTAAATAACCCTAGTTATTGTTCAGGACGATATTCTATAATCTTTCCATTTAGATAAAACCCCTGAAAAAGGGGTGTTCTTAAGAAATGCTTGGTCTTACCTTTGTTGTCAATAAAAACCTCATTATGATTCATTCTTTAAAAAGTTACACTTGGTTCATCTTAGTAATAGCTTCAATAAGTGTTGTACATGCCCAAAATGACACTATCTACTATAATAAAAGTTGGAAACCGGTTACGGTGAAAGATAGTGCTTCGTTCTTTAGAATTCCGGTTACGAAAAATGGTGAGTTGTTTCATATGCAGGATTTTTACCTGTCCGGGAAGAGACAAATGGAAGGGTTTTCACTATCCGCGGAAAAGGACATTTGGCAAGGTAAGGTAACATGGTATAATGAAGATGGCTCTGTTTATCAAAAAGGCGATTATGAGCAAGGTTACCTAGAAGGAGATTTTATAACCTATTTAAAAGGGAATAAGTTAAAGGCAAAATATAGCAAAGGTCAATTTATATCGGGAAAAAGGAATACAAGTTATGGAGACCGTATGTACTATATGGAAAAGGCGGGTGATACCATAAAGGAAATCGTCTATCAAGATGATATAGGCGGTATACGGTTTGAGCGTATTGGCACCAAAGATATATACGAGCTCAGTTCAAAATATTATGGAGAAGGAGGTACATATATTGGGGAAAAAACAACTTCGCCCAACGGCAATATCAAAGGAGAAGAGGTAACTTATATGTATGGCCCCATGCGAGTTAAAAACATTAACTATTACAGTAGAGGTACGGTATTGGGGCAGACTTTTTACTATCCCAACGGAAAACTCCGATCGTTCTTTCAGAAGGAGCCGGATTTGGCCCATATTTATTATACTCCGGAAGGAGAGGAGATGGGTAGGATAAACTATAAAATGGATGCTTATGGCATTATCCCCAACAACGGAACCTTAATAAATTTTGCTTACGGAAACTACAAGGACAATTATGAAAATGAGTATAAAATTGCTAGAAAAACAACTTACACCAATGGTAAAATAAGTGAGGACGCAGATTACTATTTGAACGGTCAGGTAAAAGCAATAAATACATTCAAAGATGGGCAAAAGATACTTCAGGTAAGTTATACAGAAGATGGTTCCGAGCTGGCAAAGATGGAGTATGAAAACTATAAGCCCATGAACGGTACGGAAATTAATTCATTGGGACAAAGAACCTATGAAAACGGAGAATTGATCAAGGAAATTATCTTTTTCTATAAGACCGATATTGTTCAAATTGAGAAAACCAACGAAATAGAAATCTATTATGACAAGGAGGCGAACAAGTTGGGAGAGCTAGCGCTAGAAAACAGTAGTTCATATCCAAAACCTTTGGAGGGTAAGCGTTATACCTACGATTATAATGATGGATCCGTAAGCGGAATAGAAGAGTATGAAAACGGAGGGCTAATTCGTAAAACCTACTGGAGAAAAAGAAAGATCGATGAAGATTCTTCTGCTGTTTTTAAGAGAATAGAAGAATATGATGGAGAAGGTTATTATAAAACCAAGGAAATAAAGTTTTATAGTAACGGCAAGAAACAGAGCGAAACTTTATATAAAAAGTATGTGGAGTCAACCGGGACTTTCTACAGTAAAACAGAAGAGGTTTTGGGTTCTTTTGATTATATAAAAAAGGAAGGAACGCGATATAAATTTTTTGGAGATTCGGATGCGGTTCAAGAATATGAGGTAATCAAAAATGGAGAACAAATCGCCTTTAAAAAATATGATTACGGAAATGATGCTAAGTATGGTAATATTAATCCGGTACTGGTTGAAAACATGGATGTTAATTGCTGTGCGTCTTTTTATGATAGGGACGGTAAATTAATTGCCGAAGTAAAATTCAAGAATCAAAAACCATGGAGCGGTGAGTATTACGACCCAATTTCAAGGGAATTGTTTCAGATTAAAGAGGGCAAGAAATCTGGGGATTACAAAAAGTTGGATTATAGTAAAAACCTACTCGCAGAAGGAACTTTCAAGAACGACAAAAAAGAAGGCGTTTTTAAAACCTTTACATATAAAGGTGTTTTGCTGTCAAAAGAAATTTACCAGAATGATAAATTAAATGGAAAAGCTACATATTATGATCAGGATGGCGAGCAAATTGGGGAAATGCTGTATAAAGACGGAATGCCCATGGATGGTGTGAGGACATCAGTTTCCAGTTATAAAAATACCATTCAAACCTATAAAGGCGGACAACTGCTTAAAGAAGATATAAAAACTAAAGAAGGCCTATTGGTCAAGTCCTATTCAAAGGATGGCATAGTGAGCTGTAAGAAGTATTTTCCTAATGGAGAGAAGATAAAATACAGTTTTGAATTGTGGCAAGGACAGCTGAATGGAGACGTCGTAAAATATGATGTGGATGGTAAAGAGTTGGCGAGAGCCGTTTTCGATAAAGGCCAACTTGTGAGCGGAACGGTGTATTTGAAACAGGGATATAACGATAAAAATTTGGCATACTATAGTCTTAATAAAAAAGGGGATGCCCTTCTACTGTCCATTTACGGAGAAGATGATAAGCTTTTGTTTTCATCCGAAGAAAGGCTTTATTTTGGAGAACATACTTTTTTCTCGCAAAAGCTAGGATTGGAAGTGAAGTATTTTAACGAGGGTATCCTGTATTGATTAAATATGTATGTTTTAATTAAACAGCTTACATTTGGGGTATGGTAAACCTGCCCCATAAACTAATACAAAAACTTGAGGATAGGGCCCGGCAGAACGCCATGCGCAATTTGCCGGTGCCAAATGCAAAATGGGTAGACTTTTCTTCAAATGATTATTTGGGCCTTGCTCAAAAACCCGAGCTGTACCATGTTGCCCAAAATATCCTGAAACAAATGCCAGGCGTAGTAAATGGGGCTACCGGTTCTAGATTAATAAGCGGGAATCACCCGCTATACGCAGAACTGGAAATGCAGTTGGCCGCATTTCACAAATCGGAAGCTGCGCTGGTCTTTAATTCCGGTTATGATGCCAATATTGGTTTTTTTAGTTCCGTGCCCCAAAGAGGAGATGTTGTTCTGTATGATGAATATATTCATGCCAGTATTCGTGATGGAATGCGCATGGGCAATGCCAAAAGTTACAAGTTTAAACATAACAGTCTTGCCGATTTAGAAGCAAGATGTAAAGCAGAGCGAAGTCGTAATCACCCAGATGTAGAAATTTATGTGGTAACGGAATCTGTTTTTTCTATGGATGGAGATACGCCCGATCTAGTTGGGTTTGCCAAAATATGTGGCACATACAACTGTAGGCTCGTTGTTGATGAGGCCCATGCCGTTGGGGTCTTTGGGAAGCAAGGTGAAGGTTTGCTCCATGAATTGAATTTGCAAAAAGAAGCTTTTGCCCAAATTGTAACTTTCGGTAAAGGTTTGGGTTGCCATGGGGCCGCTATTTTGGGGAGTGCTTCGCTAAAAACGTACTTGGTGAATTTTGCTCGGAGTTTTATTTATACCACTGGGCTTTCACCAAATTCGGTCGCTTCGGTTTTATCGGCTTACGGCCATCTTAAAAATCAATGTGTTGAGGTGGAGAAATTGAAACATAACATATCTTATTTCAACCGTAAATTGGTTAGCTCAGGATTGCAGGGGCAGTTTATTTCCAGTAATTCTGCCATTCATTGTTGTTTGGTGCCAGGCAACGATAAGGTGCGCGATATGGCCAAGGCAATTCAAGAAAAGGGATTTGATATCAGGCCTATTCTTTCACCCACTGTGCCTGCAGGTCAGGAACGTTTGCGAATTTGTCTTCATAGTTTTAATTCCGAAAAGGAGATAGATAATTTACTCAAAACGGTAATGGATACGGTGTAGTATGAAAGAAAAATTTTATACCATAGCTTCTTTTGAATATCCGGCGGATGTTCAGATTCTAAAGGGAAAATTGGAATCTGAGGGAATATCTGTTTTCTTGAAAGATGAATATACACTTAATTCAGACCCAATGATCAGTAATGCAATTGGCGGGGTTAAAGTACAGGTCTACACGGAAGATAGGGAAAAGGCTGTAGAAATTTATAATGAAATTAGGGCCTATGCCATAGATGATAATGGTAATTTGATTGTGTGTCCTAACTGTAAAATGCAAAAATCAGAGGTGTATTATAACAGAAAAGGAATTTTATATAAACTTTTTCCATTTTTTGAGGAAAAAAAATACAAATGCCTACATTGTAACATGATAACAAAACCTCAATAGCATGCAGCAGATTTTTGTAACAGGAATTTCAACTGAAGTAGGAAAAACTATAGCTTCGGCAATTATAGCGGAAGCCCTAGAGGCCGATTATTGGAAACCTGTACAAGCCGGAGATTTGGACAATACGGATAGCGATAAGGTTAAATCCTTGATTTCCAATGAACGGACCGTTATTCATAAAAGTAGCTACGAGTTAAAAACACCAATGAGTCCGCATGCTGCTGCAGAAAGGGACGGTGTAAAGATAGACCGACTAGAAATTGTTGAACCCCAAACGGATAATTCTCTTGTTATTGAAGGTGCCGGAGGAATTTTAGTGCCCCTTAGCGAGAATGATACGGTCTTGGATATAATTATGCCCACCTATCATGTTGTGGTGGTATCCAGGCATTATTTAGGAAGCATCAACCATACACTTTTAACGGTGGGTTGGTTACAGCAAAAAGGGTACGATGTGTCCATACTTTTTAGCGGAGCCTCTAATCCTGAAACCGAAAATATTATTCTGCACAAAACCGGTGTTTCTGCCATTGGTCGTATAGATGAAGAGGCTAGTTTTGATAAAGCCGTTGTTAAGAAATATGCTGATAAATTCAGGTCTGCACTAAAGTCTCTTTAGTCTCTTTTTAGTCTATTCGCACTAGGGCCATATCCACTTCACTTATTGTAAATTTGTATAGCGGTGTACGGTCTTCTAAATTTTGCTGGTTAAATATATAGTAACCGGGCAGTTCGCATTGGTCGGTTTTTGTTACAATGACCTTACGGGACATTTCTAGGTATGCTGCTGTCGCGTAGAGTTTAAAAGGTGTCTGAATATGGGTGCGCAAATCTTCTTGGGTAAAAACATAGAGCGGAGCTTCGTCGCCAATAATTTTATGAATGTCTTTTGCATAGGTCTGGTGCGGTGCACTGGAGGAGGTCAATGCCTTTAGAGGTAAGGCAACATGGTCAAAGACCAGTCTACACATTACAATAAAAGCAATAACAAAAAGGTGTTTGGTATAACCTATAGTCTTATGGTGAAAAAGAAATATTGCTGCTACAACTAGCCCAAAAATTGGCACGGTATATTTTAGATGTGGAATAATTGAAAAATAACCAATGAACGGAATAGCCAAGCATGCAATACAGGTAGCGATCATCAGAACTTTAAAGAAGATATGGTACGTTTTATGTTTCCAGTTAGTTTCGTTAAGTTGAAGAAACAAAGGATAGGTAAGCACTGTTATGACCATAGGAAAGAACATGTAGGTATAACGCATTCTGGCTCCCGGCGACACCCAGTATACCAGAAAATTACCAAGAAAAATAAGGGTTAGGAACAACAAATAGGGGTTTGCTTTAATGTTGCGTATTTGCTCTTTTTTCCAAATGAACAAAAGAAATAAAGTTGCTGGAAATATAACCGCTAAAAAGTTTAAAGGAAGAAAGAAAAGGTGTTTGATCATCCCGTCAAATTTGTCGCTTAGTAAGGTGCGCTGCTGTGTTAGTCCCCACATTTCCGAAACGTACCTGCCCAAATCTTCATAGCTTCCGTAGATGTAGAAGTAAGCATAGACTGCTGCTGCCGATAATAAAAAGCTGAAAATGTGAGGCCAGGAGAAAAGTCTTTTTAAATCTTTTTTATAAAGTAAATAAATGCCCAGTGTAATTATAATGAAAGCAAAGGAAGCAAACCCCTTGGTTAAAAAAGCAAGTGTAATAAAAAAATAGGCACAACCGAACATAAGGAAAAACCGCCGTTGTTGATAAAAGTGAAAAATGCTAAAAATACTTAGAACCACTAGGAGGGAATAAAAGATGTCAATCTCTGCGGTAACGGAAAAATAAAAATAGATATCTGCACATACCAAGTAATAGAAAGCGGCTAAAATGCCAAATTTGGTATTAACATATTTCTTTCCCATATAAAAAGAGAGAATACCGGTGAGAAAAAAGGAAAAAGCAGAAGGAAATCTAAGGGCAAAGGTATTGTAGCCAAAAAGTTTAATGCTACCCGCTAATACAATGTTCCAAAGTGGGGGATGGTCATAAAAAGTTTGGTTCAAAATGGTAGTAACCACAAAATTGTTGTTCAACAGCATCTCTAGGGCTACAAGGGCGCGACGCGGTTCTTCTGTGTATAGAGGAGCAAGGTGTAGATTGTAAAAAAGGGATATCGTGTAGAGAACAATTATTAAAAACGATAGCAAGTATAGGTTTTTGGTATTGGTCGGGTGTAAAAATCCGGCATCAAAAAACTTCATGTTTTTATAGATTTTGTTGGTCTAAAGATCAACAAAATACTTCAAAAAAAAAGTTTTAATTCCTCATCTTTGCATCATGAAGAAGGCAAATACATCAGAAACCCTAGTAACCGAAACGCTATCCGCTAGAGATAAAAAACACCTGTGGCACCCATTAACGCAGCATAAACTGCATTCTAACATGTTAGGAATAGTTAGGGCAAAAGGTGCTGTTTTGTACGATGAGAATGGAAAGGAATATATAGATGGCATAGCCTCATGGTACACCAGTGCCTATGGTCATTGCAATGAGTATATTACCAACAAGGTGCATGCTCAAATGCAAAAGTTGGATCAGGTGGTATTTAGTGGATTTACCCATGAACCTGCAGTAAAACTGTCCGAAGAGCTGATAAAGGTTTTGCCCAAAAACCAACAAAAACTCTTCTTTTCCGATAATGGTTCCACGGCTACAGAAATAGGCATTAAAATGGCCTTACAGTTCCATTTTAATCAGGGTAGAAAGCGCAAGACCATGCTTGCTTTTGAAGAAGGTTTTCATGGAGATACGTTCGGTGCCATGTCCGTTTCTGGGCTTTCGGTGTACAACGGCCCATTTGAGGAATTTTTTATCGATGTAGAGCGAGTTGCCGTTCCTACGGATGAAAATATTGAGGAAATCTTACTTCAGTTGGAAACGAGGTTAAAACAAAACGATATTGCAGGCTTCATTTACGAGCCTTTGGTACAAGGTGCCGCGGCGATGAAAATGCACAAAGCCGAAAATCTAGACCGTATTTTACGCCTTCTAAAACAGCATGAAGTGCTCACCGTTGCCGATGAGGTAATGACGGGCTTCGGAAAAACCGGAAAACCCTTTGCTTCGGAGTATATTGAAACCAAACCTGATATAATTTGCATGTCCAAGGCCTTGACTGCGGGCTTGATTCCTATGGCAATTACGAGTTGTACCCAAGAGGTTTATGATGCCTTTTATAGCGATGAATTGGCTAAAGGTTTATTCCATGGTCATACCTATACAGGTAATCCATTGGCGTGCACTGCGGCTTTGGCCGGACTGGAACTGTTGCAATCACAGGATATCCAGGCTAGAATTCAAAGCATAATCGCATCACATCAGGTGTTCGACCTTAAAATTAGAAAGCACCCAAAAGTAGCCCGTACCCGCCAATGCGGTATTATTTACGCCTTGGACCTTAATGTAAAAATGGAACGTTACGGGAATTTACGTGACCAAATGTTCAAACATTTTATGGATAATGGCGTATTTTTGCGGCCCCTTGGTAGTACCATTTATATTTCTGCTCCCTATGTGATTACGGATGCGCAGTTGCAAAAAATATATGCTACCATAGAAGATTTATTGAACAGTATTTAAACTTGCCGCTTGAAAGAACCAATATCCATTACCGCCATAGGCTCAATTTCCCCATTAGGGAAAACTTCCAGCGAAACTTGGGCGAACTACTCTAAAGACAACCATTTTTTTATTCAAAATGAATTTGGAGAGGAGTTAGAATGGATAGCCGCTTTGTCCAATGAGTCTAAGCAAGCGATAGAGGCACTCAGAAATTCGGACAATAAATATAAAAGCCTTGATGATTCCGTTCTTTTCGCCTTGTATGCCTCAAGAGAGGCCATTGCCACAGCCGGATGGAAAGCGGGAGATGACTTTGGTATCAACATAGGGTCCTCAAGAGGGGCAACGGCACTTTTTGAAAAATACCATCAAGAGTTTTTGGCGAATAACAAAACGGCAACGCTCACTTCACCAACTACAACCTTAGGGAATATCTCCTCGTGGATTGCGCATGACCTTAAGACCCAAGGTCCGGAAATTTCTCATTCCATAACCTGTTCTACGGCACTTCATGCTGTTTTAAACGGTGTGGCATGGCTAAGGAGCGATATGGCAAACAAATTTTTGGTAGGTGGCAGCGAAGCCCCGTTAACGCCTTTTACCATTGCCCAAATGAAGGCACTAAAAATATATTCCCAATACAAAAAGGATACGGATACCAATAAGGGGAATGAGTTCCCGAACCGTGCCTTGGACTTTGATAAGGAAAGGAACATGATGGTTCTTGGAGAGGGTGCCTCCGTTATCTGTTTGGAAAATGGAGTTTCCTCTAAAACCTTGGCCGTAATTGAGGGTGTAGGGTATGCCACAGAGCCTTTGCGCCATAATATTTCAATCTCTACGGATGCGGAGTGTTTTCAGAGTTCCATGAAAATGGCTTTGGGAGAAATAAATCCAAATGAGGTAGATGCCATTGTAATGCATGCGCCAGGAACAATTAAGGGAGATATATCTGAGTATAAGGCCATTGAGAAAGTATTTTGTAACAAGTTGCCTTTTCTGACTACAAATAAATGGAAAGTAGGGCATACTTTTGGAGCTTCGGGAGCGTTAAGCATAGAATTGGCGGTCTTGATGTTGCAGCACCAACAGGTGGTAAAAGTACCTTTCGTTACCTATTCGTCTACACCAAAAAAACTTAGTAAAGTTTTGGTAAATGCGGTAGGTTTTGGGGGTAATGCAGTTTCTATTCTATTGTCTCGTAACGTATAGTCCGCTTTCGAATTAGTTTAAGGTAAGATTATTCTTATCTTTAATCGCCAACCTAACTTTTAGCTTATGGAACTAGGGTTCGAAATGATGACTTTATTTGAGAAAATCTATTGGGTAACGGCCTTAGTGGCCTCCGTAATTCTCATTATTCTTCTATTATTAACTTTTATTGGTGGGGAGGTAGATGATATAGATGGCGATGTAGATGCCGATATTGATGCGGACACCGGAATTGAATTTCAATTTTTATCCTTTAAAAACCTTGTTGGTTTTTTTACCCTTTTTGGGTGGTCCGGTATCGCTTGCTTGGATGCGGGAATGTCCAAAGGCATTACGGTTCTTATATCGTTGATTTGCGGTCTGCTAATGATGTTGGCCATGGCATCTTTATTCTACTATTTGGGTAAACTGCAAAGCAGCGGTACTCTCAAACTTAAGAATGCCCTTAACCAAATTGGTGAGGTGTATTTAACTATTGGAGCCAATCGTAAGAGCATTGGTAAAGTAAGTATAAATGTGCAGGGAACACTGCGCGAACTGGAAGCATTGACCAATGCTAATGAAGACCTTGTGCAAGGCAATGTAGTTATCGTAAAAGAAGTTACCGCAAACGGAATTTTAATTGTTGAACCCCTAAATAAATAACCAAATGTTATTAATACCCTTACAGTTAGCGGGAAGCGCCTCGTTGCTCGCCATTGGCTTTGCCATTCTCTTCTTTTTTATCATTATCATATCGTTCATTAGAAGGTACAAACGTTGTCCTTCTGATCGTATCCTTGTGGTGTATGGTAAAGTAGGTGCCGGTAGTTCGGCAAAATGTATTCATGGTGGTGCCGCCTTTATTTGGCCCGTGATCCAGGATTATGAATATTTGGATTTAACGCCTATTTCCATTGAGGTTAATCTTGTAAACGCGTTAAGTAAGCAGAATATTAGGGTGAATGTCCCTTCTCGTTTTACCATTGGTATTTCAACGGAACCGGGAATTATGCAAAATGCCGCCGAACGTCTTTTGGGGCAGGGTATGCAAGAGGTTCAGGATTTGGCAAAAGAGATTATTTTTGGTCAATTACGTTTGGTAGTGGCTTCAATGGATATTGAGGAAATCAATTCGGATCGAGATAAATTTTTGACTAATATCTCACAGAGTGTAGAATCGGAATTAAAGAAAGTGGGTCTCAAACTTATCAACGTAAATATTACGGATATTGTAGATGAGTCGGGCTATATAGAAGCTTTGGGTAAGGAAGCCGCGGCACACGCTATTAACGCGGCAAGAAAATCCGTTGCTGAGAAAAACAGAGATGGTTCTATTGGTGAGGCCAATGCGGTACAGGATCAACGTACACAGGTGGCAGCTGCCAACGCGCAGGCTGTAGAAGGGGAAAATATTGCAAAAATCAATGTAGCAAATTCGGATTCGTTACGTCGTCAGAGAGAAGCGGAAGCGGAAAGAACAGCTATTGCAGCGGAAAAAGTACAGGCAGCAAAAGCTTTGGAAGAGTCTTATGCGGCTGAAAAAGATGCAGAAATTGCAAGAGCGGAAAGGGTACGTAGTTCTCAAATGGCAGATATTGTAGTTCCTGCGGAAATAGATAAAAAGAAAGTTGAGATTGATGCCGAAGCAGAAGCAGAGATGATCCGTAGAAAAGCAAAAGGTGAGGCAGATGCTATTCTGTTCAAGGCACAGGCCGAAGCAAAAGGTCTGTTCGAAATCTTAACGAAGCAAGCACAAGGTCTTGACGAAATTGTAAAAGCTGCAGGCAACAATCCTAAAGATGCGGTATTGTTATTAGTGGCCGATAAGCTTCCTGAATTGGTAAAAACCCAAGCAGAAGCTATCAAAAACATTAAAATTGATAAAGTAACCGTGTGGGATTCCGGTGCCAAGACAGCAGATGGAAAAGGCTCAACGGCTAATTTTATCTCTGGAATGTATAAGTCGGTCCCACCATTGCAGGAAATGTTTAATATGGCCGGAATGCAATTGCCAGAATATTTAAAAGGCAAGGATGTAGCCGATGAAAACGAGGTTAAAGATGTAAAATCTGTTAATTCGGGCAAGGAAAAAGAAAAGGAATAAATCGGTTTTCAATCTTTAGAATAAGGGCCCGTTGAGTTATTTCAGCGGGCTTTTTTCATTTCTATAAGCATGATTATTTGGCCTTATTTGGTATTCTAAATTTAGAAAGGTTATTTTTGAAGCCAGATTTCAAAAAGACTATGAGCGAAACTAGACATAACTGGACGAAAGAAGAGATTCTTGATATTTACAATAAACCTTTAATGGAGCTGCTGTATGATGCGGCTACCATCCATAGAAAACATCATGATCCCAATACGGTTCAGGTGTCTACTTTACTTTCTATAAAAACGGGCGGTTGCCCGGAAGACTGTGGGTATTGCCCACAAGCGGCAAGATACCACACGGATATTGAAGGAAACGATCTTATGAAAGTTTCGCATGTAAAGGCTCAAGCTTTAAGGGCAAAAGCTTCCGGTAGTTCTCGTGTTTGTATGGGGGCTGCATGGCGTAACGTAAAAGATGGTCCTGAGTTTGATCAAGTTCTGGAAATGGTACGTACCATTAACAAGCTAGATATGGAGGTTTGCTGTACTTTGGGTATGTTAACCGAAAACCAGGCACACCGTTTGGCAGAGGCAGGTCTTTACGCTTATAACCACAATTTGGATACTTCAGAAGACTACTATAAAGATGTTATTTCTACCCGCGCATTTGAGGATCGTCTAGAAACTATAGATAACGTTCGTAAAAGCAACGTAACAGTTTGTAGCGGTGGTATCATAGGTATGGGAGAGGCAGTTCAAGACCGTGCCGGAATGTTGGTGGCTTTGGCTAGTCTAAACCCACAACCGGAATCTGTGCCTATCAATTCATTAGTAGCCGTAGAAGGTACGCCAATGGAAGATATGGAGCCTGTTTCCATTTGGGATATGATCCGTATGGTGGCTACCACGCGTATTGTGATGCCGGAGACCCAAGTGCGTTTATCTGCTGGTCGTACAGAAATGAGCAGGGAAGGACAGGCTATGTGCTTTTTTGCCGGAGCCAATTCTATTTTTGCTGGAGATAAGTTATTGACCACTCCAAATCCTGACGTAAACGAGGATATGGAAATGTTCAAATTATTGGGATTAAATCCTCAAAAGCCGTTTACCAAAGTTTCTCAACCCAAAACTGTGGAAGCTTCGGAATCTAAGTTGCAACCTCTTGGTGAAAAGCCAAAATGGAGCCGACCGGGCCATACTATTGAGCGTAATGAGGAGGCTAAGGCAAAGAGTAAAGTGGTAGATTAGGTTAATTTTAAGAAAATATTTCCATAAGGTTAATTAAATTTGCCAACTATACATAACCTTAATTCCATTGAAATTAGCGGCTATTCCAAGGGTATCAACAATCTCTAAGGAAGATTTTTTAGAACAGTATTTTAAACCGCAGAAACCTGTGGTGATAGAACGCGCCATAGAAAATTGGCCGGCTTTTAAAAAATGGAACCTTGATTATATTCGGGAGGTTGCAGGAGATAAAACTGTTCCTCTTTATGATGATCGCCCGGTAAACCATGAAGATGGTTTTAATGAGCCGCATGCGCAAATGAAGATGTCCGAATACATTGATTTGCTAAGGGCCAAACCTACCAAATACCGAATCTTTCTTTGGAATGTGCTAAAGGAAGTGCCTCAGCTTCAAAAGGATTACGAGTTTCCTGATTTTGGATTGACCTTAAAGAAAAAGTTGCCCATGCTCTTTTTTGGGGGGATGGACTCTTACACCTTTATGCATTATGATATAGATATGTCCAATATTTTCCATTTTCATTTTGAAGGAAAAAAGGAGTGTATCTTGTTTGCGCCTTCAGAGACTAAATATTTGTACAAGGTGCCCAATTCGCTTATCACCCATGAAAGCATAGATTTTGATAATCCGGACTTTAATAAGTGGCCCGCCTTGCAAAAGGCCAACGGTTATAAAACGGAATTGAACCATGGTGAGGTGCTATATATGCCCGAAGGATATTGGCATTATATGAAATACAAAACTCCTGGATTTTCTATGAGTCTAAGGTCTTGGCCAAAGAACCCCATAAATTTTGCCGAGGGGCTTTATAATGTTTTCATAATGCGTAATTTTGACATCTTAATGCGAAAAATACAAGGTCAGAAATGGATAGACCGAAAAAACCAAAAGGCCATAGAGCGAACCTCTAAAAGAGTGTCCAATTAATTTTTTCGAGCATCCATTTTTCATAAAAACACACTTTAAATGAAATTTTACATTCTATCAGTTTGCTTACTTCTTACAACTACTTTTCTATCGGCTCAGGCTTATGAGGGTAGGGATGATCAAAAGTTCCAGGTTGGGGCCAATTTTCAGGGACACGGCACAGGAATTATGACTTCTTATGATTTTGGATTGGGTGAGAATATATCTATTGGAGCAACGGCAACCTATCTTTTGGGTATTGATGAGAGTGTTTCTGCCAGTACTTGGGAGCGTTTTGATACAAAGGCCCGTTTTAGTGCGCATTTAGGAAATATAGTGGGACTTAGTGATGAGGTTGATGTTTATCCAGGATTGGACCTAGGTCTTAAGAATTTTGGTTTTCATTTGGGTGCGCGTTACTTTTTCTCGGACGGTTTGGGAATTTACACGGAATTAGGTTTTCCTATTGCCAAATATAAAATTGAGGATTTGGAACCTGCCGATAAGCTTCACAACCAATTCATGGTTAACATAGGGGCTGTTTTCAACTTTTTATAAAAGAATATAGTTTAGGGAACAAGCTCTTTTAGTTTTTCGTAGACTAAATGGCTTTCCCATCCCCTATATAAAAGATAGTCCGCTAATTTCTTCTTTCGTTTTAAGGGGTTTTGTTCGGTAATCTGCTCCAGTCTTTTTAAGGCTAAGCTGTCCAGCGTTTTTAGATAGGCCTCGTCGTCTATTTCTTTTAGTGCTGTGGTAATATTGTATTTAGAGATATTGCGTTGCTTCAGCTCACTTACAATACGATTTCTGCCCCATTTTTTCATGGAGAACTTACCTCGGGCAAAACTTTGGGCAAAACGTTCTTCGTTCAAGAAATTCTCATGGATCAAGTGAACTATAATTTGATCTATGGCCTCGGGAATCATTCGCATTTGCTTGAGTTTCGTAACCACCTCTTTGTGGCAGCGGTCTTGATAGGCGCAATACCCTTCTAGTTTTCTTTTGGCTTCTTCAATGGAATAGGCGCGTTGTTCATGCATATAGAAATTCTGGTTTTGCCAATGTATCTAGAAACAAAAATACAATTTGAAGTAGTAAGGAAGCTAACTTTGAATTTAAATATAAGGCATAAAAAAAGCGACCATCGTTGCCGAAGGTCGCTTTAAAACTTTTAATATATGGTTTTACCGTCTTTATCTTTAAAACGGTATTCAAGATACGTATACGCATCCCTAGGTTGAATTTTAATCCATTTTTTGTGTTCTAAGAACCATTTAGAACGCATGGAAGGAAAGCCTTTAGTAATATAGGCCGCGATAAACGGATGAATGTTAAGTGTAATTCCGTTATCTTTTTTAGGGCCTTTCAACAACTTTTCAAGGTCGGCATTAATTTTGTCTATCAAGACTATTGGGGCTTCTATTTCTTTCCCATTACCATTCGGATTTTCCTCGGTGGTCTTGATGTTCATTTCGGGCCGTACCCGTTGTCTTGTAATCTGTATAAGTCCAAACTTACTAGGAGGTAATATTTTATGCTTGGCGCGGTCATCTTTCATTTCATCGCGAAGATGGTCAAAAAGTTTTTTCCTGTGCGGTGCTTTTACCATGTCAATAAAATCAACAACGATAATGCCTCCCATATCTCTCAAGCGCAATTGTCTGGCTATTTCAGAAGCTGCCAGAAGGTTTACCTCTAAAGCGGTATCTTCTTGATTTTTGGCCTTATTGGAACGGTTACCGCTGTTCACGTCTACAACGTGAAGTGCTTCGGTATGTTCAATAATAAGGTACGCACCTTTGCTCATGCTGGCGGTACGGCCAAAAGAAGTTTTTATCTGTCGCTCAATTCCGTATTTTTCAAAAATAGGAACGGATGAATTATACAGTTTAACTATAGATTCCTTTCCAGGTGCAATTTCTAGCACATAATCTTTGATCTGATCATGAAGGGTTTCATCATCTACATGAATTCCGGTAAAGGAATCATTAAAAATATCCCTAAGGATAGAAGATGCCCTGTTGAGCTCGACCAATACTTTTGAAGGCGTGTGGGCCTTGTACAATTTTTTACACATTGTTGACCATTTGGCCAACAAATTTTCTAGGTCTTTGTCTAGTTCCGCTACTTTTTTGCCTTCGGCCACTGTTCTTATAATGACGCCGAATCCTTTAGGTTTAATACTTCTTACCAGTATTTTTAACCTTTCTTTTTCTTCACTGCTTCCTATTTTTTGAGATACGGAAACACGATCGGAAAAAGGTACCATTACCAAATAACGCCCCGCAATGGAAAGTTCGGAGCTAATTCTAGGTCCTTTGGTAGAAATAGGTTCTTTAACGATTTGAACCAATAATGACTGGTTGGCTTTGATGACGTCTGTAATTACGCCATTCTTGTCAATATCTTTTTCAAATGGAAAGTTGGCTAGTGAGTAATCCGTAATTTTATTGGTACTCACGCCTTTTATGAATTTAAGCATAGTGGCCAGTTGTGGGCCAAGGTCATGATAGTGCAGAAAAGCATCTTTTTCATAACCAACGTTTACAAAGGCGGCGTTTAGACCGGTAACCGGTTTACGAACCTTTGCCAAGAAAATATCACCAACGGAAAAATCGTTGTTGTCTTCTTCTTTATGCAATTCAGTGAGCTTTCCATCTTTTAGGAGTGCAAAATCGACGGCATCAGAACTAGATCGTACGATTAATTCTCTATTCACCTGAATGTATTTGTATTTGCCGGTACTTAATTAATAAGTAGGCAAATAGATTAAACAATTATTAAAACGAATTACTGGAATTCGCCGAGATTTTCTGCAATCTCTATGTCAATGAACGTATGGGGTGAAAAAACAAGCGAAGGGGTTGAAAATTTCAACCCCTAGCAACTATTTTTTCTTGTGTCTGTTAGCTCTCCTACGCTTCTTGCGTTTGTGGGTAGCTACCTTATGTCTTTTTCTCTTCTTACCACTCGGCATAAAATTCTACTTTAAGTTAGTATATTTATTTTACTTGTACGTTGCTTTTGACACCTTCTACAAAAACCTTTGCAGGTTTGAATGCAGGAATATTGTGTGCCGGTATTTTAATTGTAGTGTTCTTGCTAATATTTCTTCCAGTTTTTTCGGCTCTAGTTTTAATAATAAAACTACCAAAACCGCGAAGGTACACATTATCACCACTTTCCAAAGAAGATTTCACCTCTTCCATAAAACTCTCAACTGTAGCCTGTACGTCTCCTTTTTCAATTCCCAGCTTGTCTGAGATTTTCGATACAATTTCTGCTTTCGTCATCTTTCGTGTTAAATTTTCAGTATAATTTTTTTGGGATGCAAATATATAAATTAAAATTAATCTTTTGTGCTAAAGGGTTAATTTTAAGTCGTTCACCATCACTTTTCAATTTATGGCTATTCTGGGTAATGTATATCCGTTTATAATCCGTTAATTTTGGCATGAACTAGCGGTAAAAATGACCTTTTCAGATAAAATCCTTACTTGGTACCAAGAAAATAAAAGAACCCTTCCTTGGCGTGGTACCCGTGATCCGTATAAAATATGGCTTTCAGAGGTCATGTTGCAGCAAACACGGGTGGTTCAAGGTACTCCATACTACCTTAAGTTCATTAGCAATTACCCCAAAGTTCACGACTTGGCCAATGCTTCGGAAGAAGAAGTTTTAAAGCTTTGGCAGGGTTTGGGTTACTATTCCAGGGCAAGAAACCTGCATGCTACGGCTAAGATGGTAGTTAATGAATATGGTGGTAATTTTCCTGATACCTATAAGGAGTTATTGTCCTTAAAAGGTGTGGGAGATTATACTGCAAGTGCCATTTCGTCTATATGTTTTAATAGACCCGAACCGGTGGTAGATGGTAATGTTTACAGGGTGTTGGCTCGGTATTTTGGTGTTGATTTGCCTATCAATAGCACGGAAGGTGTTAAATATTTCAAAAAGTTGGCCAGAGAGGTTATGGATACGGATAATATTCGTGATTATAACCAAGGAGTCATGGAGTTTGGTGCCATACAGTGCTCACCTAAAAATCCCAATTGTAGCGTATGTCCTTTAAATGAAAGTTGTGTTGCACTTCAAAATAACAAAGTAGACCAACTTCCGGTAAAGCTTAAAAAGACCAAGGTTCGGAACCGTTATTTTAACTATGTTGTTTTCATGTCGCAAGATGAAAAGACCATTCTAGAGCAGCGAAAAGGCAAGGGAATTTGGCAAAATCTTTGGCAATTTCCTCTTATTGAATCGGAAAAAGAGCTTTCAGATGCAGAGTTTTTAGTAAATGTAAAGGGTTTGGACGATGAAATCAGTATTGCTTCCATAGATAAGTTTAATGTCTGCCCTATTGTACACAAACTTTCCCATCAACATTTATACACAACGTTCTGGATTGTACAGGTCAAAAGTGATTTAAAGGAAGGTGTTTCAATGACAGAGGTACAAAAATACCCGGTTCCAGTATTAATAGCCGACTTTTTAAAGAAATTGTAAGCTCTATTACTAAAAGGAACCTTAGTGTTTTTTTATTTTCTTCAACTTTATCCGTAAATTATAAAAATCGTAACAGTAACACTTGATAGTGGAGGTTAAAAAACAAGTATATTTGTAGATTCAAACTTGCAAAAAAAAAGTAGATTATGAGCGGTACATTAAATAAGGTAATGTTAATTGGCCATTTGGGCGATGAAGTAAAAATGCATTATTTTGAAGGTGGAGGATGTATTGGCCGCTTTCCTATTGCTACTAACGAGACCTACACGAACAAGCAAACGGGAGAACGTGTTACCAATACGGATTGGCACAACGTAGTGGTGCGTAATAAAGCTGCTGAAATATGTGAAAAGTATTTAAGCAAAGGAGATAAGGTCTATGTAGAGGGGCGTTTAAAAAACCGCCAATGGCAAGGAGAAGACGGCAACACACGTTATAGTACCGAAGTGCATGTGCAGGATTTTACGTTTCTTACTACTAAGAAAGAGAGTATGTCAAATCAGCAAGGAGGTGGGCAACAACCACAGCAAAACTCCGTTTCAAATACAGCAAGTAGTCCTAAAGCCGCGCCTTTAGTTCGGCCAGAGCAGGAAGATGATCTTCCTTTCTAAGAAAAAAGATGTATTTTTAGTAGTAGCCTCTATAGATGCAATTAAAATATGAAGCAAGCGCACACAGACCATTGTAATTTTATAAAATCACCTAATGCCGATTTATATCTAGAGCAAGGGTGTGGTGCGCAGTTATATTCACTAACCGCCTTTTATTACTAAATTTCTGACTGTTGGACCCTGACCCCCTTAGTTTAGTACCTTATTTTGTCACTTTTACAGGTGCTTTTGCATTTGAAATTACAATTCTAGTTGTACTGCTAATGTCTTCTGCCCTCATTTCTGGTGCAGAGGTTGCATTTTTTGGTCTTTCACCTACAGATGTCAATGAGATTTCAGAAAAGAAAAGTGTTCGCGGGAATATAATAGTTAAACTCTTGGATAGGCCCAAGAAGCTTTTAGCCACTATTCTTATTGCAAACAATGCCATTAATATTGGTGTTGTATTGCTCTTCAGTACTATTGGTAACTCCCTTTTTGCGAATGTGGAATTAGAATGGGTCCGGTTTGTTTTGGAAGTAGTGGTCGCTACTTTTTTAATATTAATGTTCGGAGAAATATTACCCAAAGTCTACGCGAACCGTAACAGAATAGCATTTGCCCATTTAATGTCTTATCCTCTAAATATTCTAGACTTTTTGTTCAGTCCGCTTAGCCTCCCGATGAGGGCGGGTACAATTTTTATGTATAACAAATTGGGCAAACAAAAATCCAACTTAAGTGTAGACCATCTCTCGCAGGCCTTGGAGTTAACGGCAGAAGGTGATACTACCAAGGAAGAGCAGAAGATATTGCAGGGTATAGTTACTTTTGGGAATACGGACACAAAGCAGGTCATGCGCCCCAGAATAGATATTTTTGCGGTTAGCGAGGATATGAAGTTTTTAGAGATACTGTCCGAAATAAAGACCCATGGCTATTCTAGGATTCCGGTTTTTTCGGAAAATATGGACAATGTTCTTGGTGTGCTCTACGTTAAGGATCTACTACCTTATATAGATAGGAAAACCTTTAATTGGATGACGCTTATTCGTGAACCTTATTTTGTTCCGGAAAACAAAAAACTAGATGATCTGTTATTAGAGTTTCAGGAGAAGAAGAACCATTTGGCCGTAGTTGTGGATGAATATGGGGGGACTTCTGGGATTGTAACTCTAGAGGATATTATAGAAGAAATTGTAGGCGATATAAGTGATGAGTTTGATGATGAAGACCTTGTGTTTTCAAAATTGGACGATTTTAATTTCGTTTTTGATGGTAAAACTGCCTTAAAGGATTTTTATCGAGTAGCCAAAATTGAGAATGAAACCGAATTTGAAGAACAAAAAGGAGAGTCTGAGACCATTGCCGGTTTTGTTCTTGAGATAGCCGGAAGTTTTCCTAAGAGAGGAGAGGTAATCTCGTTTAACGATTATCAATTTGTAGTAGAGAGCTCAGATAAAAAGAGGTTAAAACAAATAAAAATAACGTTGCCCCAAAATGTATAGATATCGTTTATTTCTTTTAATATTGCTCGCATTGGTCATTGGATGTAAGGAGGAGGTTTTGCCCAAGCCCAAAGCTCAGTTGCGTTTGGAGTATGATGCTCCCCAGCAGGGAGAGTTGCAAACAGAGCATTTTATGTTCAGTTATAACACAAATGCGAAAATTAAAAGTAATACGGAGACTTCTTTAGTTTTAGATTACCCTGAAATGAAGGGCGAAATCTATATCAATTACAAAAAGGTTGATGACAATGTAGAAAAATTGCTTTCTGATGCTCAAAAGTTGAGTTACGAACATTCCGTAAAAGCAGACGGTATTTTAGAGCAGCCTTTCGTTAATGAGAAGAACAACGTATATGGTATGTTCTATGAGGTTAGCGGAAATGCGGCTTCACAAGCTCAGTTTTATGTAACGGATAGCACTAAGAATTTTATGACCGGTGCGCTATATTTTTATACAAGGCCCAATTATGATTCCATATACCCTGCGGCTGCTTATCTTCAAAATGATATTAGGGGAATTATGGAGACTTTAAAGTGGAAAAATTAGATAGGTCTGTATTTTTTAAACTTGTTGTGTTTATCTTAGGCAATTAAATCTTTTGAGATTTATATATTTAGCATAAATATGAAGTCTAGTTTGCTTTCATGAAAATTTTTAGCTTTTGTTGTCTTAAAATGACCGATATAGAAGTTTATTATAATAAATTTGTATTATTATACTTACAAATTTCATAATTGTTTTAATAGGATCTAATGTCTTTACTCCAGATAATCCATCGACTAAAAGAAGTAAATAGTTTAACCAAGCATGAGCAATTGGTACATGGTGTTATCGAAGCTTTGGATTCTGGTGAAATTTCTGTTGGCGATAAGTTACCTTCCATAAACAAAATGGTATCTGATGTTGGCTACGCTAGAAAAACCATCGTTAAGGCGTATGAAGAGTTAAAAGAGAGAGGATTAGTAGAGTCCAAAAAGCTCAAAGGTTATTTTATAATAAGTGATGAAACTAAAGTAACGCTTAGAATAGCCCTGCTTTTATTCTCCTTTCAGCGTTTTCAGGAAGATTTTTACAATACTTTTAGAAAGGAGTTAGGAAACCGCTATCAGATAGATGTCTTCTTTCATCATAATAATGTTTCTATTTTTGAAACCATCTTTAACAATATTCGTGGGAAGTATGGAATGTACGTGGTGGCTCCAATTCCCGACAAAGCCATTAGACCACTTCTTGAAACTATTGAGCCTCAGAAATTATTGATTGTTGACCGGTATTTGCCCATGCCAGAAGAGTATTCTTATATTTCGCAAGAGTTTGAAGGAACTACTTTTGATAAATTGGTAGAACTGCTTCCGGAAATTAAAAAGTTCAAGAAAATAGTTCTTTTCTATGCGGAAAATAGAGATTATCCAAGAGGTATACTAATCGCATTCCATAGATTTATTGCCGATTATGGTTTGAACGGCGTTGTTGTGGAGGATTATATTGAAGGTTCCGTCGAAAAGGAAACAACCTATTTTTTCATAAACGATGCGTCTCTTTGGGAATTACTTAAAGATTGTCATACTAAGGGATTGTCAGTAGGTAAAGATGTTGGGGTGTTGTCCCACAATGATCATATAATCAAAGAAATTGTCTTTGACGGCATCACTACCATCTCAACAGATTTTAAGGATATGGCAACTTTAGCGGCTCAGCACGTAAAAAACAATGTTACTTCTCAGGTTATAGTTACTTCAAAACTGTTCAAGCGTAATTCCTTGTAATACGGTTGGATGACCCTGAGGATAATAGAAAAATATACTTCTCAAATTTAAAAATTCACACTTTTTTCCTTCTCAATTAGTTAATTCTTATTCTTGAGGTTTAAAAATTGTTTTTCGTATTAAAAAAATACTTATTTTTGACCTGTAGCATAGTGTAGCATAGATTTAGTTAATTTTGTTAATGATTTTGGAGCTGTCTCCTTTTAAATTTTGGTTTTTTCAAAAAAAAGGGGGTAACTTGGTCAAAAACAACGTTGAATTGCATTTGTGCTGAAATATATGCAACAGCTCTTTCTGTCTTTCTTAACATAACTCAACATGTTAGGTTAGCAAATTATAAAATACTAACTCAATTACTAACTTAAATTACTCATTATGAACCAGAACTTTAAGAGGTTAAATAGGGTTCGATCACATGTTTTTGTGCTCGTGACTTTATTTTTCTTTGGCGTGGCATCTGTATGCGCGCAAACCACAATTTCAGGTACTACTTCTGACGACCAAGGCGTTTTACCTGGCGTAAATGTCTTGGTGAAAGGCACTACTGTTGGGAGTGTTTCCGATTTTGATGGAAATTATTCTATAGAAGTGCCAGAAGGTAGTTCTACTTTGGTATTTTCCTATGTGGGATATTCCAAACAAGAAGTGGCCATTGATGGTCGGACAACAATTAACGTTACTATGTCTGAGGACGCTCAAGCGCTCAGCGAGGTTGTTGTTGTTGGATACGGTACGCAACGTAAAGCAGATTTGACAGGTGCTGTTGGCTCAATTAGTTCTGCTGATATTGTTTCCAAACCAATTACAAGTCCGGACCAAGCTTTGGCAGGTACAATCTCTGGTGTTAATATTACAAACCGTAGTGGGGATCCTGGAGCACCTATCAGCGTGTTGATTAGGGGTGTGGGAACAGCTGGAAATACTGACCCTCTTTGGGTTATTGATGGTATTCCTATTGTGCAAACGACCAATATTACGGTAAACACTTCTTCTACTACTGATTCTAACCCGTTGGCTGGTCTAAATGCAAATGACATTGAATCCATAGATGTTCTTAAGGATGCGGCTTCAACTGCAATTTATGGTTCAAGAGCTGCAAACGGTGTTATTATCGTTACCACTAAGAGGGGAAAAAGTGGCGACGCTAGGGTAACTTATAATGGGTATGTTTCAACGGCTACAACAAGAGATAGAATAGATGTTCTTGATGTAGAGCAGTTTATTGATATTCAGGGGGAGTTGGGAAGAGATCTTTCTGAGTTTTCTGGAAGTCCATATGTTGACTGGCAAGATTTAATTTTCAAAACGGGCTTCATTCAAAATCATAACGTAAGTGTTAGTGGTGGAAATGAAAAGGCCAAATATTTTATTTCAGGTGGATTGTTAGATCAAGACGGTATAGAGTTGGGTCAAGGATTCAAGAGATATTCCTTAAAAGCCAATTCAGAAATCAATGTCGGTAAGTATTTGAAATTTGGAGAGTCTATTCTATTAAGTCAAACAGATAGACAGGTACAGAGTGAGCAAGGTATTTACGCCGGTTTCCGTTCGTCATTGAATGCTCCGTATTACCAGCCTTTTGGTGATGGAGCTTTTGGGTATAATGACTCTACCCCTGAAACTAGAGGTAACGGAATAACTGCTAGTAACTATCTTTTTAATACTGATGATAGATATACTAGAACAACGTTACAAACACGTAAGGTATTAGCTAGTTTCTATGGAGAATTGCAAATTTTAGAAGGTTTGAAATTCAGGCCTTCCTTAGGTATTGACTATAATGTAGGTGTTGGTGATTACTTTACTTCGGACGCTGTTCTTAATAATTCAACAGGATCTTCACTTTTGGTTTCGTCCAGACCTATTGAATTAACGTTAACATCATCGGCAACTTTACAATATGACAAGTCTTTTGGTGATCATAACATAGGGGCATTGTTCGGATTTGAACAAACAAAGTTTAGATTTGATAAGCTTAGGGTTCAAGGTAGGAGTTTGTTTAATGAAAACTTTGCATCCACTGGTGCAGTAGGAACTGTAGGAGCCGCCAATGAGGCAGATCTTTGGACTTTGCAAGGGTGGTTAGGTAGACTTACTTATAATTACAAAGGAAAGTATTTGGCAACCTTTAATGTTCGTCGTGATGCAACTTCAAGATTTTCTCCGGATAATAGAACAGATGTATTTCCTTCTGTATCCTTGGGTTGGAGAATTTCAGATGAGTCTTTCTTTCCTAAGGAAGGAGCTTTTGATGATTTAAAAATCCGTGCAGGTTGGGGGCAGTCCGGTAACCAGGCTTCACCTACCAACTTCCCTTACTTAAGCTCTGTTGATAGTAATATAAGATATGTTATTGGCGATGATCAGGGAACGGTTGTTGCTCCTGCGCCAACTCTTTTTGCTAACCAAGATTTATTCTGGGAAACTAGTACTCAGTTTGATATTGGTCTTGATTTTAGTTTATTTAATTATAAGCTAACAGGTAGTATAGATTATTACAACAAAGAGAATGATGGAGTTCTCATTGGCTTGCCATTACCTTATGTATCTGGATTTTTCTTAGCTCCGGATGCAAACATTGGTTCAATAAAAAACTCAGGTATTGAGTTTTCAATGAATTATGCTGGAGAAATAGGTGATTTCACCTATTCTATTGGAGGTAATTTTACGACCAATAAAAATGAGGTCACAGATTTAGGTGAAGTTACCCAAATAGTTACCGGAATTGGCGGGGCTAGCACGCACCGGACTATAGAAGGTGCAAGCCTTGGTCATTTTTACGGCTATAAAACAGACGGTCTTTATCAAAATGATGCAGAGGTGGCTGCTGCTGTTCCAGATGCAAATGGTACACCATCACCTGGAGACATTCGTTTTGTAGATGTAAACGGAGATGGAATAGTGAACGCAGAAGATAGAACTGAATTGGGAAGTCCTTTTCCTGGGTTTTATTATGGTGCAAACTTTAATGCAGCTTATAAAGGATTTGATTTTTCAATTAACTTTAGAGGTGTTGGTAACAAACAGGTATATAATTCAGCAAGGATAGCATTAGAAGATCTAAGTTCTGGAAACAACTTTAGTACGCAGGTCTTAGATCGTTGGACAGGAGAGGGAACGGCTACTTCCAGTTCTAATCCAAGATTAACATTGAACGACCCTAATGGGAACAATAGATACTCTGATCGTTGGATAGAAGATGCGGGATACTTGAGAATCCAGAACGCTCAAATAGGGTACAACCTTCCTCAAGACCTCTTAACTTCTTGGACCAATGATATGATTTCAAATTTTAGAATATATGTTGGTGCACAGAACTTGGCAACGTTTACGAAGTATTCTGGCTATGACCCAGAGGTAGGGAGAACCCAAAGTTTCCAAAAAGGTGAGTTCACATTGGCAACAGGTCAAGATGGTGGAGCGTCACCTTTGCCTAGAATCTTTCAATTAGGACTATCCGTAACGTTCAATTAAGCCTAAAAAACTAAAAATATTATGAAAAAAATAATTGTATTTTTCGCGTTTGTATCGCTATTGGGAGCTTTCTCCTGTGGTGATCAATTAGACCTCGAGCCTCTGGATCGTGTCACCACAAATCAGTTCTATAAAACTAGAACGGATTTTGATGGAGCTGTTTTTGCCTCATACTCATCTATTCAAGATTTTTGGGGTACAAGTACAGAAACATTAGGTGAACGAGGGGAATTTTGGAAGATTTCTTTGGCTATAACGGATGATGTGGCCGCAGATGAGGTTAACGGAACATCTTCTAGGGATATAGATAACCTCTTACTTCGTTCTAATGATGTGCCATTTGGAGCTGTGTATACTCAAATCTATGAAGGCATATACAGAGCTAACATAGTTATTGAAAACTTAGATGGTGAGAATGACTTAACGGAAGAGGATAAAACCATAATTAATGCAGAAGCCAAATTTTTAAGGGCTTGGTTTCATTTTCAGGCTATGAAAATGTTCGGTACGCCTCCTTTGGCTCTAGACATTAGAACTGGTATTAACGATCAGGCTAGGCCAAATGCAACTCAAGAAGAATTGTATGCTGCAATATTGGCTGATTTAGCTGAAGCTGAAGCTGGTCTTCCTGCGGAGTGGGACGGGTCCAATACTGGTAGGGTAACCTTATGGACTGCTAAAGCCTATATAGGAAAAGTAAATGTTTGGAAAGAAGATTGGCCTACTGCAATTACTGCATTAGAAGAAGTTGTAAATTCAGGACCCTATGTTTTGGTTCCGGATTATGAGCAATTGTTTGCTTATACCAATGAAAATAATTCAGAGTCTATTTTTGAGATTCAGTATGGTGGACCGTTTTCGGATGATAACCTTTGGGTTTTTGATGATACGCATTCAGAAGATTTTAAAGCTTCTCAAGGAACTGCACGTGGAAATTACTGGGATGCGGCCGGAGGTGCTCCAGGTGGAAAGCAAGGTCAGTGGGTGCCAACTCAGGATTTAGTTGACGCCTATGAAGCTGGAGATGAAAGATTAGGTGTTACAGTTTACCAAGAGGGAGATATGTATTACTCTTTTGATGGAACACGTTATGAATTGGAATACGATCCAGCTTGGTCTTCAACAGGATATACACTAAAAAAATATAGAGGAACTTTAAATGCTGTAGTGGGCAATTCTTCTGCTAACGGACAAGTAGATTTTAACAATGAACGTTGGTTCAGGTTTGCAGAAGCCAAATTACTTTACGCCGAAGCTTTAATCAGAGGAGGTGGTGATGTTGGAATTGCATTTGACGAGATAGATGATATTCGCGAAAGAGCAGGTTTAGGTCCTGTTGATCGTTCACAAGATCCAATGGATGCGTTAATGCAGGAAAGAAGAGTAGAACTTGCATTGGAGCCTCACAGGTATTTTGATATTACCAGATGGGGAATTGGTGCTGAGGTTTTTGGAGCAGCTTGGGATGATAAGTACAATGTATTTCCTTTTCCACTTACGGAGATTGACAGGTCTAAGGGCTTGTTGATTCAGAACCCAGGATATTAAAAATTTTCTTTTTGGGGTTTCCCTAAAAAGTATAGTAATTTTACTGAAAAGGAATCCAATTTTGAATACTCTCTAGATTGGATTCCTTTCTTTTCATGGACGTTTTTAATTTTTTTTCATGTTCACTACGTATAAAATAGGCCGGTTCTATTGTATTCTCTTTTCGTGCGTGGTATGGGTGTTTATATCATGTGCTCAAAAGAACCGAACGCTTTTTCGGGAAATAGAACCTTCTGAATCGGGACTTGGTTTTCAGAATGCTTTAACATTAACAGATTCCCTTACCATACTTGATTTTGAATACATGTATAACGGGGCTGGTGTTGCCGTAGCCGACTTTGATTTAGATGGTCTACAGGATATCTATTTTACGGGAAATATGGTAAGTAACCGTCTGTATCGTAATCTAGGGGATTTTAAGTTTAAAGATATTACAGAAACGGCCAATGTAGGTTCTACACACTGGTCAAATGGGGTAGCAATAGTTGATATCAACCAAGACGGCTATCCTGATATCTATGTTTGTAGGGCAGGTCCAAGAGGAGCTAAAGACGCGGATAAGACCAATTTGCTATTTGTAAACAATGGTATAAAAGATGGGAAGTTAACTTTTACCCAAGAAGCAGAGAAATGGGGGTTGGCAGATGCCAGCTATTCTGTACAGTCGGTCTTTTTTGATTATGACGGTGACGGTGATCTGGATATGTATCTTTTGAACAATGCACTTGTAGATTTCAATAGGAACACGGCAAAACCTAAGGATAATGCAGATAAAGTGCCCTCCGTGGATAGGCTTTACAGGAATGATAGTGGGGAAGTAATTCCCGGTAATCCTGTTTTTACCGATGTTTCGTTAGATTCCGGAATTTCCATAGAAGGGTATGGTTTAGGTGTAGAGGTATGCGATATTAATTCAGACGGTTGGCCAGATATATATGTCTCCAATGACTTTCTAACGGATGATTTGCTTTATGTTAATCAAAAAGATGGAACGTTTAAAAATGAAATAGCTACCTATTTTAAGCACCTTACATTTAATGGTATGGGTAATGATATTGCCGATATTGATAATGATGGTAATATGGATGTTGTAGTGTTAGATATGCTTCCCCCGGATAACAAACGATGGAAACTTACTATGATGGGTAATAATTACGATCAATTTAGAACTAGACAAGATTACGGCTATCAACCACAGTATATTAGAAATACTTTGCAACTGAATAACGGTAATGGTTCTTTTAGTGAAGTAGGGCAATTGGCAGGAATAGATGCTACGGAATGGAGTTGGAGCGCTTTGTTCGCAGATTTTGATCAGGATGGACTTAATGACCTATGTATTACTAACGGATACCGTCAAGATATCACTAATCTTGATTTTATGGTCTACGGAGATAGAGTGCTTACTATGGGTACGGAAGAGGCCAATCGTAAAAAACGCATTGAGGAGCTCAATAAGTTACCAGGTATAAAGGAGAATAATTACTTTTTTAAGAACCTAGGAGGCCTAACTTTTAAAGATACATCCCTAAAAGTTGGTTTTGATAAAGCCACGTATTCCAATGGAATGGCCTATGCGGATTTAGATAACGACGGTGATTTGGACTTGGTCATGAACAATATTGATGACCCGGCAGGTTTGTATGAAAACACTATCTCATCAGAAGAAAACAGATACATTAGATTTAAGTTTAAAGGAGCTCAAAAGAACCAACAAGCCTTGGGAAGTCAAGTCGAAATTTTTTATGCAGATAGTGTACAGAAAAAATACTTTACTCCTTATCGCGGTTATTTGTCTACCGTAGAACAGGCTTTACATTTCGGGGTTGGGCAGTCTAAGGTATTAGATAGTGTTAAAGTAGTTTGGCCTAATGGTAAAGTTCAAAAGCTTGAAGGTATAACTACTAATCAAGAGTTGGTATTGGTCTATGAAAATGCAAATGAAGCAAAGCATATTTCAAAAATTTCTACACCTAAAACATTGTTTCAATCAGCAGATAGTATAGGTCTTGATCGGTTACATGTAGAGAACGAATTTGTAGATTTTAAGGTTCAGGCACTTTTACCCCACATGCATTCAAAAAACGGGCCTGGACTTGCCGTGGGTGATGTTAATGGTGATGGGCTAGAAGATATGTACGTGGGCGGTGCTACGGGTCAAGCAGGAGCATTAATGCTTCAAAGGCAAGACGGTTCTTTTGATACGAAGGAGTTTGGTGAAACAGATAATGAGGATATGGGTGCTCTGTTTTTTGATGCTGACAATGATGGTGATCAAGATTTATATGTGGTGAGTGGAGGCTCCTCTTTTCCTATAGGAGACAAGAGGTATCAAGACCGGTTCTATGAGAATGATGGACAAGGCAATTTTAGGTTATATAAATCATTACCAAATATGCCTGTTAGTGGATCTGTTGTTACCGCGTCCGATTACGATAAAGATGGAGATTTAGACCTTTTTGTTGGGGGTAGGGTAAGGCCGGGAGAATATCCGTTACCTCCTGAAAGCTTCCTCTTAAAAAATAGTAGTAATGCCAGTGGTATAAAATTCAGTAAGGATTCGCAGTCTGTCAGTTCGGTACTCAAGGATTTGGGTATGGTAACTTCGGCCCTGTGGACAGATTTTAATAATGATGATTGGGAAGATTTAATTGTTGTAGGAGAATTTATGGCCCTACGCTTTTTTCGGAACAACAAAGGAATATTGTCTGAGGTAACAGAAGAAACGGGTCTTGCGCATACCAATGGTTGGTGGAACAGTATAACTTCGGGTGATTTTGATAATGATGGAGATACAGATTATATATTGGGCAACCTTGGTCTTAATAGCAAGTTCAGAGCTAGTTTTAAGGAACCTTTGTGTATCTACGCAAGTGATTATGATAAGAACGGACAAATAGATCCCGTTATGTGTCATTTTGTTGATGGAAAGAATTACGTGGCACACTCCAGAAACGATTTAATTAGTCAGATCAACGCTATGCGTTCGCGTTTTAGGACTTTTACGGACTATGCCAATGCTACTTTTGAAGAATCTTTTTTAGAGGAGGAAATAGAAAATGCCTATGTGGTACGAAGCGAAACATTTGCCAACTCTTATCTAGAGAATTTAGGTAATGGAAAGTTCAAGCTTTTGCAATTACCGAGGATAGCTCAAATTGCACCTGTGTATGGGGTATGGGTTGGAGATTACAATAATGACCAAAATCTTGATATACTTGCTGTTGGTAATTTTTACAGTGGCGAGGTATTCTCGGGCAGGTATGATGCTTCAATTGGTTGGTTGTTGATGGGTAATGGCAAAGGAGGTTTTAGCAAAGCCAATGTATCACAAAGTGGTTTTTTGGTTGATGGAGATGGAAAAAGCTTGGTTGGTCTAACTGCTCCTGGTAAAGAAATAATTGTAGCCGGAGTAAATAATGATAGTTTAAAAAGCTTTTATCGACCTGTAAAAAATAAAGTATATCAGCCAAGGCCGGGAGAAATTTCAGCTTTATTGACCTTTGAAAATGGTCAAAAACAAAAAATTGAATTTCACTATGGAGAAGGTTACCTTTCTAGTGGAAGTCGCATTTTGAGTATTCCCAATTCAGCAGTTTCAGTTAAGGTTAAAAATTTTGACGGTACTGAAACCGAAATTTTAAACGACCTATGAAGAATTTGAAACCCAGTTTGTTGGCGTTAGGTCTCATTCTTCTTTTTATAAGTTGTGGTGAGAACAAATCGCATCGTTTTCGTTTGCTGGATGCCTCTCAAACGGGAATAGATTTTCAGAATACGATTACTGAAAATGACAGTATAAATGTGTTTGAATTTATGAATGTATATACCGGTGCCGGTGTGGCAGTGGGTGATATAGATAATGATGGCCTTACTGATGTTTATTTTAGCGGTAATATGGTTTCTGGTAGGTTATACCTAAATAAAGGAAACATGCAATTTGAGGATATTACGGAAAAAGCAGGGCTACTTAACACGCGTTGGGGTACGGGAGTGAGTATGGTTGATATTAATCAAGATGGATTTTTAGATATCTATGTCTGTGTTTCTGGAAGTGCTACGGTATCGGAAAGGGCCAATATGCTTTTCATTAATAATGGCGATATGACATTTACCGAAAAGGCTGAGGAATACGGCCTAGCTGATACGCGTCAAAGCATGCATGCTGCTTTTTTTGACTATGATAGAGACAATGATTTAGACATGTATTTGCTGGTAAATCCCGCAGCTTATGAATATAATGTAAATGTGAGTAAACCGCGAGAGCTTGATGGTCAATCCGTAAGTAATGACCGTTTGTATAGGAATTTGGGTAATGGCAAGTTTGAAGATGTTTCTGCAGACGCCGGAATTTTAGTTGAAGGGTATGGACTTGGTGTTGGGGTTTCTGATATAAATGGAGACGACTGGCCGGATATTTATATCTCTAATGATTTTATTGGGAATGATATTCTCTATATCAATCAAAAAGACGGTACGTTCAAAGATGCAATTACCGAACAGATCAAGCATACTTCTTATGCCGGAATGGGTAATGATGTTGCAGATGTAGATAACAATGGTGACCCCGATATTATGGTGTTGGATATGCGTCCCGAAGATAATTTAAGGCAAAAAATGATTATTTCCTCAACGGGTTATGATCGATTTCAAATTATGCTGAATGCAGGTTACAATGCCCAATATAGTCGTAATACCCTTCAGTTGAATCAAGGTATGGATAGGTTCAGTGAAATTGGTTTTATGGCGGGAATTAGTAGCACAGATTGGAGCTGGAGCCCACTTTTGGCCGATTACGACAATGATGGTCGTAAAGACTTATATGTTACTAACGGTTTTTTAAGAGATTTGGGAGACTTGGATTATATCCATTATCAAAAAGCATACGATACACCTTTAGGTGATGTGGACGCAAAAATAGACTTAAAATTAAAGTCAATTAGTGAACTGCCTATGGCAGATTTACCAAACTATGCTTACCGGAATAATGGGGATATGACGTTTGAAAAGGTATCCGCTGCTTGGGGCATAGATAAGGCCAGTTGTTCCCATGGTGCAGCTTATGCTGATTTGGATAATGATGGTGATCTTGACCTATTGGTAAATAATATGGATCAACCAGCTTTCGTGTATGAAAATGAGGGTAACTCTAAAGAGATAAATCATTATTTACGTGTTAAACTGGAGGGTCATCAAGGCAATCTTCAAGGAATAGGCGCAAAACTAAAAGTAACAACAGAAGATTCGGAACAGTATTACCAACATTACTTAAGTAGGGGGTATGAATCTAGTGTAGACCCTACCGTACATTTTGGACTGGGAAAAGCCAAAAAAATAAGCAGTGTTGAAGTATGGTGGCCTAATGGTACGTATCAGGTTGTGAATAATCAGGTTGTTGATACGCTTTTAACGTTATGGCAGTCTAAGGCTTCTAAAGATAGTCCCCTAAAAAAGAAAGTTGAAAAGCAATTGTTCTCTGATGTAACGGATAGTCTGAGTATTGACTTTACGCATCATGAAGATGATTTTGTTGATTTTAAATTACAGCCAATTTTACCGCACATGCACTCACGAAACGGACCGGGCATTGCTGTTGCAGATGTTAATGGAGACGGTTTAGAGGACTTTTATGTAGGTGGGGCAAAAGGTCAACCAGGGGAGCTGTTTTTGCAAAATAAAGATGGAGATTTCGTGTCCAAAGAGGGTTTTGATGCCAACCTTGAAGATATGGGTGTTTTGTTATTTGATGCTAATGGGGATGGTTACAAAGACCTTTATCTAGTAAGTGGGGGTGTAAGTGCAGAAATGGGTGACGAGGTATATCAAGATAGGCTTTACATGAACGATGGTAAAGGAAGCTTTTTACTCTCTGATGCACTGCCTAAAATTAGTGCAAGTGGTTCATGTGTTGTTGCAAGTGACTTTGATAAGGATGGGGATTTGGATTTATTCGTTGGGGGCAGATTGGATCCTGGCAAATACCCAATGCCATCGCGTAGTTATTTGCTTGAAAACCAGTCATCAGAAGACGGGGGTTTTAAGTTTGTAGATGTTGGCAATGAGATAGTTGGCTGGGAAGAACTCACCATGGTTACATCTGGTATATGGACAGATTATGATAATGATGGCTGGACGGATCTTTTAGTGGTTGGTGAATTTATGCCTATCACTATTTTTCATAATGAAAAGGGCAAATTGGTCATGCAAAAAGAAACAATCGGATTGGCAAAAACCGAAGGCTGGTGGAATAGCATCAACGGTGGCGATTTTGACCAAGACGGAGATACGGATTATATTTTGGGCAATTTAGGACTCAATAGTAAATATAAGGTCTCTTCCGAGGAACCTCTTTGTATTTATGCTAATGATTATGATAAGGATGGCCGTATAGACCCTATAATGTGCTACTATATTGATGGTGAAAATCATTTGGCCCACTCGCGTGATGAGATTATTGGTCAAGTCAATGCTATGAGAAGTAGGTTTAAAACCTATAGATCATATGCGGAAACTAGTTTTGAGAAATCATTTCTGCCCGAAGAGTTAGAAGAGTCTTACGTAGTAAAGAGTCATACTTTTGCCAGTAGTTATCTTGAGAATATGGGAGATGGCAGATTTAGTTTGAGCCAACTTCCATTTGAGGTGCAAACGGCACCTGTTGAGGGGATTGCTGTTGATGATTTTGACGGAGATGGAAATTTGGATGTACTCATGACTGGTAATTCGTATGCTACGGAAGCTGCTACAGGTAGGTATGATGCCTTTATAGGTGCATTGTTAAAAGGAAATGGTCAAGGTACTTTTGAAAATGTCTCTGTACAAGAAAGCGGATTTTTAAACGACTTGGATGGAAGCGGCTTGGTTTCAATTAAAAGAGGTGATGGGGTTCAGAATATATTGGCAGCTAATAACGATACAAGGTTAAAAGTTTTCCAAGTTAATGATGTTCCTAATAGAAAATGGGTAAGAATAGAAGACAATGTTGCGTTTGCGGAAATAAGGCTAAAGAACGGTAAGAACTATAAGAAAGAGTTTTATTTTGGTTCAGGGTATTTATCGCAGAACAGTAGAAGTATGTCCGTAAATGAAAACATTCAGGAAATAAAAGTTATAGATTCAAATGGAAATACAAAAACGGTGTATTTAGATGAAGAAATTAAGTAGTAGCGTCATAATATGTATTGTGTTGTTGGTGTCATGTGGTACCAAGCATAATCAAGAAGATTTGGATACTTATTTTGAAGGAGGGTTGTCAAAATATAACCGCCAGCTTACAGATGTTATAGTTGCCGATATTTTTACACCTCCAGTAGCGAGTAGAATATACGCATATTCCAATGTTGCCGCATATGAGGGAATTCGGTTTATGGAACCTTCAAAAAAGTCTTTGGCATCTAAGCTTAATGATTTGGGAAAATTATCTGAGCCTGAGCCAAGTAAGCAGTATTATTATCCTTTGGTGTCTGCGGTTTCATTTTTAAACGTAGGTAAATCTTTGGTGTTTGATTTGGACAAGGTAGAGGCGATTAAAAGTGAGCTGCTCAAGGAGGTTAGAGAAATTGGTATTGATGAAGAGGTCTATGAAAACTCGGTGTCTTTTGGGGAACAATTGGCAGCGGAAATATTGGCCTGGGCTGCAAAAGATGGATACTTGCGTCGCACGGCGCTCCCTAGATACTCTGTAAGTGAGGATGCTGGCCGATGGCGACCTACTCCGCCCGATTATATGGAGGCTATAGAGCCACATTGGAATACCATAAGGCCCTTTGTTTTGCAATCTGCTGGTCAGTTTGATCCAGGGTTGCCCACGTCCTTTGATGTAGAAAAGGACTCTAAATTTTATAAAGAGGCCATGGAAGTATATAGTACGGTCAATCAACTAGATGACAAGCAACTAGAGGTTGCCAAGTTTTGGGATTGTAATCCAAATATATCGCATACCAAGGGGCACGTAATGTATTTTCAGCAACAAATATCACCTGGTGGGCATTGGATGCATATTGCCGCCCAAGTTTTAGAAGAGCAAAAGGCAGGTGTAGTTGAGTCTGCAGAAACCATGTCTTTAGTTGGGGTGACCATTGCGGATGCTTTTATAAGTTGTTGGGATCAAAAGTACAAGAGCAGTTTAACTAGGCCGGAAACTTATATCAATAATTATATAGATCAAGATTGGGAACCTATTTTACAAACTCCAGCTTTTCCTGAACATACTTCGGGTCATAGTGTGGCATCTAGTGCAGCAGCAACTGCGCTTACACAGTTGTTTGGTGAGGATTATGCTTTTGTTGATGCTACAGAAGTGCCATACGGTCTTCCGCCAAGAAGTTTTCAATCATTTTGGCAGGCAGCGGAAGAGGCAGCAATAAGCCGATTGTATGGTGGAATTCATTATAGGCCTGCAATTGAGCTTGGTGTACAACAAGGAAAAGCCATAGGTAATTTTGTTGTTCAGCAATTAAAGTAAGAATTAGTAAGAGGGTATTTTGTTTTGATTTTTAGAAGGATATAAAACTGCGGGAAACTCCATAGACCACGTTAATTGAAGGAAATATCTTATTTTATAAATAGATTATATGTATCTTTCAAAGGTTTTTACGTTATGAAAATTTATTGATTGAGACAATTTTCATTAGAATTAGGTAAACTTTTTTCATTTTTTATTGGTTAAACGTATTTAAAATTGGCATTAATGAGCTGATACGCTCAAATTATTTTTGCAGTTTTTACAATACACTGTATATTTGATTAGTAGCATAGAATATCATAGCACAATATTTGAAATTATATTACGTTTTCCTACACGACTTTAGAGTTGGTAGAATTTAATTAAACACTAATTTTTTATTACAATATATAAATAGATGACTTCAAACACGACTCTAATGACCGACGGCCCCAAGATAGATACTATTGGAGCGGATGATAATTTTCAAACCACTCTAGAAAAAATATACGATCAAGACGGTACGGTCATTTACAATTTTGAAGTATCAAGTAACGAGGAGCGAATTCCTGAACCAATAACCCTGCAGTGGAAGGTTCCAGCGATTAATGTAAAAGGGGTATGGAAGCCAACAACTGATTTTAACAAGCGTATTCAGGCAGACTGGGAGTTGGATAATATGGAGTCTAGAATTTCTATTGACTCTCCTGTCATTTCACTTTTTGGTAACAGTGACGAGAATATCCTAACCTTTGCTTGTTCCAATGCAATCAACAAATTGGAGATGAATGCGCGTTTAAGGGAAGAGGACAATTGTTTTTACTGTCATATCACCTTTTTTACGGAGCAACATTACCCCATAAAAAACTTTAAGGTGCAATTGCGATTGGATAATCAGAATCAGCATTTCTCTGAAAGTTTGAAAGCGGTTTCCTCATGGTGGGAGACGTTTGACGAGTTGAAACCTGCCTATGTTCCCGATATTGCAAAAAAACCATTGTACTCCACTTGGTACCAATTTCATCAAAATCTTGAAGTAGACCTACTACTTAAGGAGTGCAAACTGGCCAAAGATTTAGGTTATGAGGCCATTATTATAGATGATGGATGGCAAACGTTCGATTCGAATAGAGGTTATGATTTTACCGGAGATTGGAAACCGGACCGTATTCCCGAAATGGCAGAATTTGTCAGGAATGTGCATAAAACAGGTATGAAGGTAGCCCTTTGGTACTCTGTTCCTTTTTGTGGGGAAAAGTCAAAAGCGTTTAAACGCTTTAAAGGCAAATTCTTGACGGAAGACCATAGATGGGCACCAGTTTTTGATCCACGCTATCCAGATGTAAGACAGTATTTAATAGATATCTATTCAAGCGCGGCCAAAGACTGGAATCTAGATGGTTTTAAACTAGATTTTATAGATGACTTCAGATTTTATAAGGACACGCCTACCCAACTAGGACCGGATGCAGACTATACTTCAATAAATGATGCTGTAGATCGCCTGTTGACCGATGTAAAGGAGGCGTTGACAGCTATAAACTCTGAAATTTTTATTGAGTTTAGACAAAAATACACGGGACCTGCAATGCGTAAATATGGAAACATGTTCCGCGCTTTTGATTGCCCTGGAGATGCTACCATGAACCGACTGCGAATAGCGGATATACGTATGCTTGCTGGTAATACCGCTGTTCATTCGGATATGGTTACATGGCATGCGGACGAACCCTTGGAAATTGCCGCATTACAAGTAATTAATACACTTTTTGGTGTGCCTCAGCTCTCTATTATGCTGAGTGAAACACCAAAAGAGTATGTAAATATGATTGGTTTTTATACAAAGTATTGGAATGAAAATGCCGATGTTCTCATGAATGGTAATTTCCTTCCCTCAAAACCTCTCGCCAACTACCCAACAAAGCGTGTGTCTAAAGATGGACATGCAATTATAGGAGTTTATGACGCGTGGGTTGTAGAGTTTAATGAAGAATATAAGAGTATGGATATTTTAAATGGTCAAATAGCGGACCATATTGTCATCCGGAGCACAAAAGATTCGGGCGCTTACCGTTGCAAAATTTATGATTGCCAAGGAAATTTAATTAGGGAAGATAATGTAGTATTTTCGAAAGGAGTACTTGAGGTTCAAGTTCCAGCTTGCGGAATCATCAGGACCGAGAAAATATAATTGAATTCAAATGACCGAAAAGGAAAAAATGATTGCTGGTCAACCCTATAATCCACATGATAAGGAGTTGGTAAAAGGTAGGTTAAATGCACGTAGACTAATGCGTGAAATTGAGGCCATACCAATGGATAAGGAGCGGCAGCGCAAGCATTTTTTCAAAGAACTATTTGCCGAAACGGGCAAGAATTTCTACATAGAAAACCGTTTTACTTGTGATTACGGGTTCAATATTTACTGGGGAGAAAATTCTTACGCTAACTTTGATTGTATTATTTTAGACGCCGCGCCGGTTTACATAGGTAAAAATGTAATGATTGCACCGGGGGTAAGGTTACTTACCGCTACGCATCCCTTGGAATTTGAAGCCCGAAATTCTGGTATAGAATATGCAAAACCAATTCATATTGGAGACAATGTCTGGATTGGTGGCGGAGTAATCGTTAATCCTGGGGTTACTATTGGTAATAATAGTGTTATAGGTTCTGGAAGTGTGGTTGTAAAGAATATTCCGGATAATGTTGTGGCCGTAGGTAATCCGTGTCGCGTACTAAAGAAAATTGATAACTAGTGCCCTTGTAACTTTTGTTCAATATCAATTTAAAATTTCAAATTCATGCTCTCAATTGTCTCTTTTGTAGGTTTTACACTCTTAGTAGCGTTCATTGCTTGGTACGCTACAAGAAGCACTAATGAAAAATCTGCCGATGGGTACTTTTTGGCAGGTAGAAGCTTAGGGGCAATTACAATTGCCGGTTCTTTGCTTTTGACCAATCTTTCCGCAGAACAGATTGTAGGGCTTAATGGACAAGCGTTTACCGAAGGTGTATTGGTGATGGCATGGGAGACTTTGGCGGCAATTGCCATGATTATAACAGCTGTGTTCCTGCTTCCCAGGTACATGAGGGGCGGTATAACCACTATTCCACAATTTGTTGAGGATAGGTTCGATCACGGTACAAAAGCTATTCTCACGGCTTTATTTTTATCAGGTTATGTTATTGTAGTTATTCCCTCGGTATTGTATTCCGGTTCGTTGGCGTTTAGTACAATGTTTGATTTGCCTAGTCTTCTTGGACTTTCAAGTACGGTTACCTTGTGGATTTGTGTGTGGAGTATTGGTATCATCGGTATTATATATGCAATCTTTGGAGGATTAAAAGCGGTTGCGGTTTCTGACCTTATCAACTCTATAGGGCTTTTGATAGGTGGTCTTCTCATTCCTGTGTTTGGATTAATGGCTATTGGCGATGGAAGTATTTCTGAGGGATTGAGCATGCTTTGGAACAGTCACCCTGAAAAATTTAATGTAAAGGGAGATGTGGATGCTTCCATTCCTTTTGGGACCATTTTTACGGGAATGATGCTCGTGCAGATGTTTTATTGGGGAACCAACCAAGTGATTTTGCAACGTGTTTTTGGGGCTAAAAATTTAAAGGAAGGTCAAAAAGGGGTTATACTTGCTGCTTTAGTAAAGTTTTTAATACCCATAATTGTAGTTCTTCCGGGTATTATAGCGTGGCATATTTTTGAGGGGAATCTTGATAATCCGGACCAAGCCTATCCAAAACTGGTTGCTACGGTGCTTCCAGCTGCATTTACTGGCCTCTTTGCCGCAGTACTATTTGGTGCAATTCTCAGCTCCTTCAATAGCCTTTTGAACAGTAGTGCCACCTTGTTCGGGTTTGATTTGTATCGTCAATATTTTAAGAAAGATGCCACAGAGGTAGAAACCGTAAAAGCAGGTAAAACATTTGGTCTTGTTTTGGGTATCTTGGGTATGTGCGTAGCGCCATTGATTGCCAATGCGCCTCAAGGACTTTTCGCCTGGTTGCAAGAAGCGAACGGTTGTTATAGCATTCCCATTTTAACGGTTATCGTAATAGGTTTCTTTACCAAACGGGTTCCGGCCATAGCGGCTAAAATAGGGGTGATTTCAGGCGTTGTTTTGTATTCTATAAGCCAGTTTGTTATTAAGCCTTATTATGTGGATAGCGCATTAGCGGAAGCAGCACAGAACGGAATAACGGATGCCAAAGCGTTGAGTGTGATACAAGCGGAAGCTTATCCGCACTTTTTGCATGTAATGGCCATTTTGTTTGTCTTGAACATTATAATTATGCTGGTAATTGGTAAACTTTATCCAAGGGAAACGGATTATAAACCAATGACTACCGATGCTGTAAGTGTTGAACCTTGGAAATATGCCTTTGTTGTAGGGGCGGCCATAACGGTCTTGGTTCTTAGTACGTATTTAATATTTTAAAACTGAAGAACCACTCCTAAAGTTCCGGGGCCAAAATTAAGGTTCCAGCTCATTTTCTTGGCCTGGTCATTGTATTTTTCGTTGTATTTTCTATCTAGGTAACGGTCTATAGATTCTACCGTGGCTACACTGATTGCTACGGCAAATACAAAATCACTTAACCAATGTTGGCCATCCCAAATTCTAGAAATGCCTGGTACGGCTCCTAGTGTATAAATACCTGCTTTTACCCACGGACTTTTAAATTGCTTTCCAATCGCATACGCGTTTGTAAAGGCCAATAAGGCGTGTCCTGAGGGGAAAGAATGGTAGTTTCTGTTCGAGTTGAAGGGGTCAAAAGTGTCCTTTCCCTTTTCGGCTACCGGCCGTGCCCGTCCTACCGCAGATTTTAATACTTGCTGTAAAAAACCGGCCGAGGTGGCCGATGATATTAAGAGTACTCCGGTACGACGTAATTTTTCGTTTTTTGTTATCAATCCAGCTAAATAAACCCCGGAAGTTGCCAGGTAATTGTTCTCGGGACTTCCGTAAAGTTCGCCGTATTCCCTAATAATATGGGGTACACTTTCTTTTTGTCTTTGTATAAATTGAGAAGTATCATCATCCAAAAGGTAAACGGCACCTGTGCCTGCTACTACACCGCCAAATTGTGCCCATTGTTGCCCTTTCCAGTGAAAAGGTCTGGAGTAGGAGTAACCCACGCCTTTAAACATGTTTACAAAATCATACTTGAACATATCCCACCTTTTTTCAGGTACAGGAACAATTGAGTCCTGGGCATAGGAACCCATCGTAAAGATGGTAAGGAGTAAGGCTAAGGTCTTTTTCATAATAATTGCAAAACTAGACGTATTCTTTAAAGTTTCAGCCTTTGAAAATGAAAAAATAGATAGGATTGTGCGGTTTGGCTGTATTTAGAGGTTACTTTCAGTTAATTTACAAAATAAATGGATAGTAAGAGTATTGCCGGGAATCATAAATAATTGAGCCTAAACTTTAAAAATAGATTTCCTGAGCTAGGCGAAAAGTATTGGCGTGAGCCTCTACAATAGTTTTGATGTCCGGGGAATAACCACCACCCATGCTGCATTGTACGGGTATTTGCAAATGATGGCAAATTTCCAATACTAGAGAATCCCGTTTTTTGCATCCTTCCATACTTAGGGCCAATGTTCCCAATTTGTCCGAGCCTATAACATCTACACCGCAGAGATAAAAAATAAAATCAGGTCTTTCTTTAGAAATAAGTTTGGGTAAGTTTTCCTTTAAGATTAACAGATAATCATTATCATTCGTGTTTTTGGGTAAGGCGATATCTAAATCCGAATTTTCTTTTTTGAAAGGATAATTGCTTTCTCCGTGCATAGAAAACGTAAAAACCGAGGTGTCGTTCTGAAAAATCTCGGCAGTACCGTTACCTTGGTGTACGTCCAAATCAATAATGAGTATTTTTTTTGCCAATTTTTCCTGCTGTAGATATCTTGCCCCAATAGCCTGGTCATTCAGCATACAAAAAGCTTCACCGTGATCGGAATAGGCATGGTGGGTTCCGCCCGCAATGTTCATCGCTATACCGTTTTCTAAGGCATATAAACAACCTTTCATTGTGCCGTCTGCAATGATGCGTTCACGCTCTACCAAATCTTCCGTAAGAGGAAACCCAATTTTTCTTGCCTGTCTAGGTGGAATTTTAATGTTGAGTAAATCATAGAAATATTCAGGGTCGTGAACGGCTACAATGTATTTGTCATTGGGTATTTCCGGTTCAAAAAAGTTCTCTGGTGTGCAGGTACCTTCGTGTAGCAGTTGCTTGGGAAGCAATTCATATTTAAGCATTGGAAAACGGTGCCCTTCTGGTAAGGAATGTCTGTAAATAGGATGGTGCGCTATTTTTAGCATACCACAAATATAGCTATAAGCTTTTCAGGAACTAGAAAATGGATAGTTGATAAAATGGAAGGTGGACGGTTGGTTACGCTACTTTTTTAAGAAGGTCAAAGCACGGACATTTGCCACATCTTTTGCTTTCGTTCTTTTTGTACTTTTTACAGCACTTGCTTTTAAGTTTAGTGTCGCAAGATAGAACCTTCTCCAGACGTTGTTGAAGCAACTCTGGTTTTGCCTTTTTTTTGTCTTTCTTCTTAGACGATTTCTTTTTCTTTGACACCCGCTTAAATTCTAAATATGGGCAAATGTAACTATTTTAAATAAATCTAAATAAGATTGAAAAGTTAAAATTCATACTCCAAGTTCAAAAAACATCAAATTTTAATGTGTTGAGATTAAGTGTATTATTTCTGAATAGTTGTCTTTTGAATTTAACCCTATAAAAAAGATAGGATAAATAGAGTTTTATTTTTGTTTGTGTTTTTCGTTCCTATATCTTTGCCGGTTCTTAGTGGAATTGAAAAGAAATTGAATTGTAAAAAGAAGCATTTGCAATGAAAACAGGAAGTGAACTAAGTAGAAAAATTAACCGCAGGGCACGTATTTCAAAATATGTAATCTATAAAGAAACCTTAGTAGATTTTAAAGAGCAATTTTGGTCTTTTCTTGGTGCGTTTATGGGTATTGGTCTTATTGCCCTTTTGCAGTCTTTTTACCTGCCTAAACTAGAAAATGTACTCTTGATCGGTTCTTTTGGTGCCTCTAGCGTATTGATTTACGGAGCTATTGAAAGTCCGTTGGCGCAGCCTCGTAATTTTATTGGAGGGCAATTGTTATCTGCATTCATTGGTGTTACGGTGTACAAGCTTTTGCCAGATGTAATTTGGTTAACTGCACCATTGGCCGTTGCTACCTCTATTGTAGTTATGCAGGTAACTAAAACTTTGCATCCGCCAGGTGGTGCCACGGCTCTAATTGCTGTCATAGGTACTGCAAAAATTAAATCCTTGGGTTATTTTTATGTAGTTTCACCTGTTTTAATGGGTACGGTAATTCTCTTTGTTACAGCCCTTGTTTTTAATAACATTACAAAACATAGAAGATACCCTGCAAACGGCAGGCTGGCACATGCCATAAAGAAATTAGCTCATAAAAGAAACAAGCCTTATGCTACGTAAAAATGTGCTACTTGTCTTTTAGAACGTCCCTACTTTTTATGTAATTTAAGTTGAATACGCTTGCGCGGAACATCAACCTGTAGCACTTTAACAATGATTTGTTGTTGTAGGCTAACATGTTCGTTAACATCCTTAACAAAGGTATCCGCTAGGTTGGATACGTGAATGAGTCCGCTTTCTTTTATGCCTATATCTACAAAACAGCCAAAATTGGTAATGTTATTGACAATACCCGGTAACAATTGACCTTCTCTTAAATCCGTAATGGACTTTATGTTTTGATCAAAGGTAAAAACCTTAGCTTTCTCCCGACGGTCAAGTCCTGGTTTTTCAAGCTCCTCTACAATATCCTTTAGTGTGGGTAACCCGATAGTTTCAGTGCAATAGGACTCTAACTTTATAGTTTGTAAGATGCTGCTGTTTCCAATCAATTTGGTTACGGGAACACCTTTGTCCTTAGCTATTTTTGTAACGATACTATAACTTTCCGGGTGTACGGCAGAATCGTCCAAAGGATTTTTGGCATCTTTTATCCTGAGAAAAGCAGCTCCCTGTTCAAAAGCCTTACCTCCTAAGCGAGGTACTTTTTTAATTTCCGTTCTACTTTTAAAAGCTCCGTTTTCATTTCTATAGTTTACAATGTTTTCGGCCAATTTTGGTCCAATACCGGATACATAACTAAGAAGAGGAACACTAGCGGTATTGATATTTACACCAACCGAATTTACGCAACTCTCCACCACGCTATCCAGAGAAGTTTGTAATTTACCTTGTTCCACATCATGTTGATACTGGCCCACACCAATAGATTTCGCATCTATTTTTACAAGTTCGGCCAATGGGTCTGCCAGTCGTCTTCCTATGGATACAGAACCTCTTACGGTAACATCGTAATTTGGGAACTCTTCTCGCGCAATTTTTGAGGCGGAATAAATAGATGCTCCAGCTTCACTAACTACAAAAACCTCAATCGGATTTTTAAAATGGATGTGCTTCACCAGTTGTTCCGTTTCACGGGAAGCGGTTCCGTTACCAATTGCAATGGCTTCAATTTTATAGGCGTCACAGAGCGAACTTATTTTTTTTATGGCTTCTGTACTTTTGTTTTGAGGTGCATGCGGATAGATAGTCTCATTATGTTCCAAATCGCCTTGAGCACTCAAACAAACCACTTTGCAACCGGTTCTAAAACCAGGGTCTATTGCTAAAATCCGTTTTTCTCCCAAAGGAGCCCCTAACAACAATTGTTTTAGGTTTTTAGAAAATACCTTTATAGCATCTTCATCTGCTTTCTCCTTGGCATTTTTAAGTATCTCGTTTGATAAAGAAGGATAAAGTAGGCGTTTGTACGCGTCGGCAACGGCCATTTCTATTTGAGACGTACAGGAATTGTTGGATTTTATAACTCGGTCTTCAATACGTCTGAGCATTTCATCCGAATCAATTTCAATTTTAACACGTATAAAGCCTTCGTTTTCGGCACGCAAAATAGCTAATAAACGGTGAGATGGGCATTTTTTTAAAGCTTCGCTCCAATCAAAATAATCACGGAATTTCTGGGCTTTTTCGTCATCCTTCTTGGTTGAGATAACCTTTGTGACGATCATGGCACTACGCTCTAACTGATTTCTTACCAGATTACGAACAGAAATGCGTTCATTGATCCATTCCGAAATAATGTGTCTGGCTCCTTCCAAAGCTTCATCTGCATTGGCAACTTCACTATTGGTGTATTGATTCGCAGCCGATTCTATATCACCATGGTTTTGGGCCATTATGATTTTCGCCAACGGCTCTAGTCCGTTTTTACGGGCGGTTTCAGCTTTGGTCTTTCGTTTTTTCTTAAAAGGAAGGTAAAGGTCTTCCAAGGAAACGAGGTCATCAGTCTGTTCAATCTTATGCCGGAGTTCGTCTGTTAGCCCACTTTGTTCCTCAATGGCCTTTAGAATAGCGGTTTTTCGCTTTTCAAGTGCTTCAAATTGGGTTTTAAACTGCACTATATTTCCAATCTCTACCTCGTCTAGATTGCCCGTTTTTTCTTTTCTATATCTAGAAATAAAAGGTACGGTACAGTCTTCATTAAGAAGTTCTACAGTATTCTCAATACTCTTTTGCGGGAGTTGAGTGTGCTTGGATATATAGGAAATGAGTTGCATAGGCCCTTAGTAACCAATGTTTAAATAGTTAGTGCAATGTAAAATGAAGAGTGGAAAAAGTTCTAGCTTATCCCTTCCCCATTACCAACACCCTCTTCATCTGGGTTTACAAAAACTAATTTGCCCTCTTCGTTTTCGGTCATAAGAATCATACCTTCACTTTCTACACCGCGCAATGCACGTGGTGCCAAGTTGATGAGAACGGTTACTTTCTTACCAACAATTTCTTCTGGCGTAAAACTCTCCGCAATACCGGAAACAATAGTTCTGGTATCTAGACCGGTATCTACTTTTAATACCAACAACTTTTTGGCTTTTGGCATTTTTTCGGCCTCTACAATGGTGCCAACGCGCATGTCTAATTTTGTAAAGTCGTCAAAAGTAATGGTGTCTTTTTGTGGCATAAGTTCTTTGTTCGCGTTTTCGTTAGCCTTTTTAGTGGCTTCCAATTTATCTAACTGAGCTTGTATTTCGCTGTCTTCTATTTTTCTAAAAAGTAGTTCGGCCTTATTTATTTTATGGTCGGCAGGGAGTAAAGTTTCTTTGGTTGAAACTTCGGCCCAAGAAGAAGCGGCTTCTTCCGAATTAACGGCTAATATATTTTTAAGTTTTTCCGAAGTAAAGGGTAAAAATGGTTCACTTAATACGGATAGGCCCGTGGCGATCTGAAGCGCAACGAACATAATTGTTTTTACACGTTCCTCATCTTGCTTAATTACTTTCCACGGTTCTTCATCCGCCAGGTACTTATTTCCTAGGCGTGCCAGGTTCATCAATTCTTGGCCGGCTTCCCTAAAACGGTACCGCTCAATGGAACTGGAAATAATTTCAGGGTATTTTTGTAGTTGTTCCAAAGTTTCTTTGTCTACATCCGTAAATTCGGAAGGAGTTGGAACAATGCCTTCATAATATTTATTGGTCAAGACCACTACACGGTTAATAAAGTTTCCAAAAATGGCAACCAACTCATTGTTGTTCCTGGCTTGGAAATCTTTCCATGTAAAATCGTTATCCTTGGTTTCGGGAGCATTCGCGGTCAAAGTGTACCTAAGTACATCCTGCATGTCAGGGAATTCCTCTAAATATTCATGCAACCATACCGCCCAGTTCTTGGAAGTAGAAAGTTTGTTACCTTCTAAATTTAGGAATTCGTTGGCAGGTACATTTTCAGGTAAAATATAACCGCCGTGGGCTTTTAGAATAGCAGGGAAGATAATACAGTGAAAAACTATGTTGTCCTTTCCTATAAAATGAACCAGTTTGGTGTTTTCATCTTTCCAGTACGGCTCCCAGTCTTTGCCTTCTCGTTCGGCCCATTCTTTAGTAGAGGAAATGTAGCCTATGGGCGCATCAAACCAAACGTAAAGCACTTTGCCCTCACCACCTTCAACAGGTACGGGAATACCCCAATCCAAATCTCTGGTTACGGCACGTGGTTTTAGTCCGTCATCTATCCAACTTTTACATTGTCCGTATACATTGGGTTTCCAATCGGATTTATGGCCTTCCAAAATCCATTCTTTCAAAAAGTCCTCATAACGGTCCAACGGTAAGAACCAGTGTTTGGTTTCTTTGGTGGTTGGTACGGTACCGGTAATGGTAGATTTTGGATTGATAAGATCGGTTGCGTTCAGAGTAGAACCGCAATTTTCACATTGGTCTCCATAGGCTTCTTCATGCCCACACTTAGGGCAAGTGCCCACTACAAATCGATCTGCTAAAAACTGTTTCGCCTCTTCATCATAAAGCTGAGCCGTGGTTTCTTCAATAAAATCTCCTTGCTCGTATAGCTTCACAAAAAAGTCAGAAGCCGTTTTATGGTGAATTTCCCTTGAGGTACGTGAATAATTATCAAATGTAACCCCAAAATCTTCAAAAGATTTACGGATAATACCATCATACTTGTCAATGACCTCTTTTGGCGTAATACCTTCTTTTTTCGCCTTCATAGAGATAGCTACACCGTGCTCGTCACTACCGCAAACAAAGGCAACATCGTTTCCGTTTAAACGTAAGTAACGTGCATAAATATCTGCGGGCACATAAACACCTGCCAAATGACCAATATGTATTGGGCCATTTGTATAAGGCAAAGCGGCTGTAATTGTATATCTCTCTGGTTGTGTTAGCTTCTGGGCCATTGATTATGAATTAGGGTGCAAAAGTACTGATTTTGCACTGCATTACACAAGCGGAATGTAGAATGAAAATAGTGAGGTTAAAAACAATGATTTTGGGCAGGAGTGATGTAGCTGTGCGGTTTGCCGAAGATGTATACTAATTTCCTGACTATTTGGTTTTATTAATAAGCATTAACTTAAACTATTAACTATGAGTACAATTAACCCCCAGAATTTCAAGAACCTAGAAAAAATTAAAAAGAGTATTGAATCGATAAAAAGTGAAGTGGATACTGAGGACGTAACCCGTCTGTACAAAAACAAAGCTTCCCGCATCTCAAAAGAACTATCTTTCAAGACCAAGAATAAATCTAAGCTTGCTTGATAAAAATTTATTGGATATAAGAAACCTTCGCGATGATAATTTCATAGCGAAGGTTTTTTAATAAGTTGAATTTGCAAATGGTTATGCTACCATAACCGATTTGCTCATTTTATGCTGCTGCACTTGAATGCGGTAAATGTATTTGCCTGCGGCCAAATGCCCGGGAATGTTTTCTTTAATGTTTATCTCATTTACTCCCTCGGACATAATAGCGTTGCTAATGGTTCCTACTTTTTGTCCAATAATATTAAAAAGCTGGATGTCTACATGTGCCGTAACGGGCATTTCTAGGTAGATATGCGGTGTGTTTTCCGAAGGATAGAACGGTTTATGGACTATGGCATTTAATTCTTCCCTATTAGGAATTACCGGTTTGTCCGTTAATCCACCATCCGGAGATGTTGGTATGGTTGGTTCCCCATCGCTATATACAATGTCCGGAAAATCCGTGCCGCTACAATTAAATCCTAGATTTACCGGAGCATAGGTATGCCCCAATAAATGTTGTTCTACTAACGGTATAGGCACACAGAGCCATTCTGCCAAAACCGTGGCATATAGGTCTCTAAAATCCATAGTGTATTCCAAGTTACCTCTTCCATCCGGATTGTCTAGCGTAGGGTGCTCGCCAACAAAGGCGCTGCCTTGTAGACCGGGACCAAAAAAAAGTGTTGGTGCGGCCTTGCCATGGTCGGTACCATTGGAACCATTTTCAAAAATACGCCTTCCAAATTCGGAGAAGGTCATACTAAGAACGTTATCATCCTGTTCCGTATAAGCCAAATCTTCATAAAAATTATCAATGGCAATAGATAGGGTGCTCATTAGGCGTTCATGGGCTAAAGGTTGATTACCGTGTGTGTCAAAACCACCCATGGAAATCATATAGACTTTTGTACCTAAATTTCCTTTTATCAACCTAGCTAAAAGGGCCAACTGCCTAGCAAAGCTGTTTTTTTGATATTCTACTTGGTTTTGGCCTCGTGACCAAGCGTCATGTATTACACCTGAATATTCATATGTGGTATTGGCTACACCTCTCAAAAATTTCAATTGGTCGCCATACATACAGTCGTTAAATAGTTCCTGCTCAAGACCGTAGCGAACACCAGATTCTGCTATCTCCTCTAGTTGTTCCACATTTGAAGTAACAAATGCATAGTTGGTTTCGTCTCCCTGAAAAACCAAACTGCCAAACTGACCAATTTGGATGGCCGCCGGAGCGGGTGGGGGAGAAATTAGATAATCTGGGTAACATTCCTCAAAATGCCTTCCCATCCAACCTGTATTCAGTCCGCTAAAACCTGTTGAGGTTAGATCGGTATTTGCAAAAACATCGGATCCCGTAAAATGAGATAGACTCTGGCCTTCGTAGCCTACACCATGAACCGCCTTAAACTGACCTTCTCCCCACATGGGTTCTAAAGATTTCATATAGGAAGGTACACCAAATTCATCTGTAAGTTTTAAAACCTTACTTTCTGGAATATAGATATTTGGCCTTGCGTTGGCGTACGAATCAAATTGTTCAATGGGAATAACCGTGCTAAGGCCGTCGTTACCACCGGAAAGCCTAATCAAGATTAAAATTTTATCCGTTTCCGCATTTGCTATGGCCGATGTTAACGGTGATGGCGCAGAAGCGGTAAGCAAGTTACTGCCCAGCATCATTGAACCTGAACCGGCAATGCCCAGTGCCTGTAAAAATGAACGTCTGCTCCAAGTTTTATGTTCTTGGTCATGACCGTCGTGTTCTATGCCTTTATGGGGATGATTATGATGATTGTCGCACATAGTAGTAGGTTTACTTTAGTTGAAATTCAGGTTGTCTGGCTAAATATTGTAAGAGTAGATATACTTGGGTTGGCCCTTCCATTGCCGTGGCCAAAGTCCAAGTTGGTGTGCTTCCTCCCTCATAATATTGCGGTTGGATGTCACTTCTAAAAATAGTGTATGCCTTTTCGTATTCAGATTCGTTCAACAGGCCTTTTGGAAGAATAAAATCTATAATTGGTCTGGCTACAATATCAGGGTTGTTACTGGTGAGTCCGTCATTACCGGATATGGAGAGCCCCAAGGCTCTGAACTGCTCATCATCGGCATTAAAGAAATCTTCCAGGATAGTTTCTATGGTCAACCACCGGCCAATCATAAAATTGGTGTTGATCCAAGAACGGTTTCGTTGCCAACCGGCCACATCAAAGGGGTCAAACATACGCTGACTAAGGAGTCCGCTATAGTTTATAAGACTGGCTAGAACCGTATCATCATAACTAAAACTACTTTCTTTTAGTAAGTTGAAATAAAAATCGAAAGGACTTTTAATAATTACCCCGATAGCTTCATCATCAAAGAAATGTTGACTTTTAAATAATTGGGAAAGTACTGGAGCAATTTCAAAATCATTGGCAATAAAAGTTGTTGCCATGCCGGAAATTATAGTCTGGGCGTTACCTGCATTGTCCTGTGAGTCCGGGTGCACGAAAAACTCGTATAATTTTCTGCATATAAATTCCGCTATTTCATTAGGCCGTTGTTCAAATAGGATATCAATAACATCGTCGTATCCCCAATTGCCCGCCTGTCCAAAAATCGTTTTACTGTCGGAATCATGGCGTTCCGCATCAAAAGTAACCTTTTCACAACCCATTTCACCACGTTCTACGTAACCGGAGAGGGCACGTGCGGTTTCTATAATATCTTCTTCGGTATAATTGTTTCCTTCCCCAAGGGTAAAAAGCTCATAAAGTTCACGGGCATAGTTTTCATTGGGGTTGTAACCGTTGTTGTAAACTCCATCTAAATAATAAAGCATGGCATCCGTAAGTCCAATTTCACTCACGAACGTTTTAAAATTGCCAAGGGCATTACGTTGCAAACAGTTTACGTAGTAATATAGATAAGGGGTACATTCATAGATGTCCAGTTCGGTAACAAAATGGTTGCTCCAAAAGAAGCTCATACGATCACGCAGGTTGTTGTTCAGTAAGTCTTTGGCATAGGCCAAACTAAAATCTGTTTCCTGGGTTCGTTTTAACTGATTTCTTTGGGTGTCGTCTTCTGGATAGTTACTACCGTTCCAATCTGCCCATTCGGGCGGTGGAATAAGTGCTGCGCTCTGCGCTTGGTTCATTAGGGTGTTTACTATGGTCTCTGCTGTAGAACCAACGGCTTGGTCAATAGTTTCTGTAGAGGCACTAAAACCGAGTCTTCTGTACAGATGAGCCGCCCTATTTCTGTCTAAGGGAGTTGTATACGGTGCCAATGGCGCCGTATTACAGTTAACAAAATATTCCATAATTTTCGTAGGCTTTAAAGAACCGTTTCATGTGTTTGGGGCTAGTTCTTAACGCACAAAGATTTTGGATAGTATGTCTTTTCTGGTATTTTCGATGTACTGTTGCTTCATTTACGAACGCAATCCAATTTTTGATGTTGTTATACGCGACTTTTCGACGAATAACACGTTTTATTAAGATTTACAGGTGGTTTTATGGGAAAACATAATGAATTTGGCAAAGAAGGGGAGAAATTGGCTGCCGACTTTCTGCTTGAGAACGGATATGATATCCTCTATAAAAATTATCGTTATTTAAAAGCGGAAATTGATATAATAGCCCAAAAGGAAAATGTATTGGCCATAGTTGAGGTGCGTGCCCGTAGTAACGACCAAATTATACCAATAGCGGAAACGATAACCCCTAAAAAAATAAAGTTGCTCGTTGCCGCTGCGGATAACTACATTGTTGAAAATGACCTAGATGTAGAGGTTCGTTTTGATGTAATTACCATTTTAAAGAACAGTAAAATCTTTAAAATTGAACATTTGGAAAGTGCTTTTTACCATTTTTAATGTTTTTCCAAAATCTAAAACCATGGGATACTTCCCATTTTTAGGGCAAAAACTGAGGTTGCAGAAATTTTAAGAAAGAAGATTACAACACAATTTGTTTTATTTATAACAATATGTTATTTTTGCTCAGCAACCAATACTTGTGAACCCATGAAAACGATTTCTTCCGTAGTGGAACAGTACATTAAAAAGAAGCCTTTCTTGCAAAGTGCGTTGGCACAGGGCATCATAAATTTAACGTCACTTTCAAGGATTGTAAAACCTGAAATTGAAAATGAGCTAGGAAAAGACATTCGCAACGGAGCGATTGTTATGGCCTTAAAACGTTTATCAGATGATTTAGAGTTCAGGGCAACCCACAAAATTATAAAGGTTTTAAAAAATATTGGTGAGATTACGGTGCGTTCTTCGCTCACCGATTTTACATTTTTGGTCTCTGAGTCCATTCTTGAGAACCAGACCCAACTGTTAGAAGAGGTGAATAAGAACAAAGATGTATTTTACACGTCTTCGCGTGGTGTAAATGAACTGAATATTGTAGTGAGTAATAGTCTGGATGGTACGGTAGAGGAGCTTTTTAAGAATGAAAAGTGTACTCAAAAGGCCAAGAATCTATCATCTATTACAGTAAAGCTTCCTGCTGAGAACGTATCCGTCCCGGGAATTTATTACTTTATCTTTCAGCGCTTAGCTTGGGAGGGAATAGTACTATATGAAGTAATATCCACAACAAACGAATTTACTATCCTAGTAGATGACAAGCAGGTAGATGTAGCTTTCAAGACCATAAAAGACTTAAAAACCCTTTAAAAATTATTTTTTTAGTAGTTCTACTACATCTTTATCGCTCTCTGGTTTAGCAATAATGCGCTTATCAGAATCCAACAAGAAATATGTGGGAGTATGGCTTATGTCATACAATCTTGCATATTTGCTTTCCCATCTGCCTAGGGCAATGACATGTTCAAAATTTGGTAGTTTGGCAGATTCAGGTGTCCATGTAGTAGTGTCGTCTTCCAAACCTACGGCAATGACCTTTAAGGTATTGTACTGTTTTAGTTCTTTATGAAGTTGGGGAAGTTCTTTTAAACAGTGTGAGCAGGTGCTGCTCCAGAAAACCAGTAGATACTTTTCTGCTCCTTCAATAGTGCTTAATTTTTTTTGGGCATTGCCCGTGGTCCATTCCAATTCCGGTGCTTTCGCGCCAATTCGCAAGCGGTGCTGAGCAGCTAGGGTCTGAGCTTTATTGGGGTCACTGGAAGCGGGGATAAGAGACTCTAAATAGTTGTTGTAAACAAAATCTGTAGTTTCGTGTAGCCCACCATTGGAACTCATTTTCCATATGTTATAGAATACATCAAACTTATAGGCATCCGCAACTGGGGCCAATTGGGTGTTCACTTTTTTAATATTGGCTTGGATTGCTTTTTCCGTTTCTGTGGCAGACAATTGTTTTGCAGGTAGGGCCGTAAATACGTAGTTCTTGAGTTTATCAGTTAAAAAATCAGAGGCTTGTAGAATTTTGTTGTCTACTTTTAGGTAGTCAAAATAATGCTCTTTTTTATGCGCTATATACTCCTGAACGGTTTCAAACTGAGAAGGAACGTAAGGTTTATTGGCTTTAATAAAGTGCTCTACCATTAGATTTTTAGCCTGCTCTTCATAGGCTTCTTGGGTAGCAGTTAGTTGCTCCGTGCATTCCTTGAATTCTTTCTTATCGGATTTTCCTTCCACATAAAAATCTACCAACTCCTCTACTAATGAGCCAATTGCTCGGAAGTAGGAGTCCATGATTTTATTTTCTTTTGAAGAAATGAAGGAAACGCCCTGGTTTTCATCAAAAGCTAGTTCTATATTTTCTTGGCCATTGTAAATGACATCAAAATAGAACTCGTCCTGAGGAACCGCATAAACCAAGCGGTACATGCCCGGATTGGCGTTTTCAGGTATTTGTAATGTGAATTTACCATCTTTAATAGACGTATTTGCAACAAAGGACTGTGAGCCCGGTTTTAGCTTATAAGCCAATAAATACTTGTATTTGCTGGCAGGTGTAAAAGTTCCGGAAATGCTATGTTGTGCCTGTGCAAAAAACGCAAAAAGCAGCGTAAATACTACTAGAATTTTTTTCATGATATAAATGCTCCAAAAATGATACCACAAAAGTATCAGTTTTGGAGCGATACCCTAGTCTTTTATTGGATTTTCGTTCGCAGTACGAAACGGTTCAGGTGCGCAACAATCCTGCGTACCGCCTACTTCCACCGACGAGGAGCCAAATACTTTAATAGTAGACTTAATAAAATCATCTTCATTGGCTTTATAAATATTGTCTAAGTATTTCTGAGGATTACGGTCTATATAAGGAAACCAAGTACTATGAATCTGAATCATTATACGATGCCCTTTTTTAAACGTGTGCAGTATATCCTGCAATCTAAAGTTAACGTCACTTGGCTCACCGGGTATAAATGGTTCTGGATGCTCAAAACTATTCCTGAATCTCCCTCTAAAAACTTCGGCACGTACCAGTTGCTGGTAGCCACCCATGATAATGTTATCCGGATTGTGTTCGTAATTTTCGTGATCGTTAGGATAAACATCTATCAGCTTTACTATAAAATCGGCATCCGTACCGGTCATGGCTACTTTAAGCTTAGCCATAATTTCACCTGCCAAAACCCGGTCATTTTCAAGAACATCCGTCTCAAAAGTTAGTACGTCCGGTCTTCTTGAAGCTTGTCTCTGATCATCGGACATATATCTTCTTGGGGTGAACGTCAACCCCTCTATTTGTGATGTATATGGAACCGGCTTTTTGGGATCGCTAGTGTATTCAAAAACCGCCTTTTTATCAATTGGTTCATTGATGCTTAGTTGACCGTTTTCACCAAAATAAAGACTAATAGGCTCAATTTCTTTAGGGGGCCAAGTATCAAAAGTCTCCCATTTTTTAGCTCCGGTATCAAACATATAGGCTTCCGGAAGGGTGTCCGGACCATCTTCCTTTAAATGATGTGCAAAGAACTTTCGTTCAATATTTTTTAGATAAAAGGAAGAAATGCTATCCCCAAAATAAATGTGGTTGTGTACGGTTTTGCCTTTTTCTCTAGCCCAGCCACCATGATCCCAAGGGCCCATTACAATGCTGTTCTTGGCTTTTGAACTAGTGGCTTCAACGGTTTTGTAGATGTTTAAAGGTCCGTAAAGGTCTTCAGCATCAAACCATCCTCCAACGGTCATTACTGCATGGTCAATATCCTTTAGGTGAGGAAGGATATTTCTTTTTTGCCAGAATTCATCATAATTGGGGTGTTCAACAATTTGGTTCCAGAAAAAGTTGTCGTGATGATAGTTTTTTGTAATGTTCTTAAGTGGTCCTAAGTTCAGATAAAAATCATAGGCATCAGCAGCTGGGTTGCCATACAGACGCATTAATTTATCCATGTACCAAGGGTCTCTGGTAAGGCTGTCTTTTTGATATCCGAACACGGCAAATGCGGCGGTGTAACTTTCTAAATAAGCTCCTTGATGGTGAAAATCATCAAAGAAAAAATCGGCAATCGGGGCTTGAGGCGAGGATGCTTTTAATGCGGGATGTGCATCTATCATTCCAGCAGCGGTATAATGTCCCGGATATGAAATACCATACATACCAACACGGCCATTGTTGCCCTTTATTTTCTTTATCATCCAATCTATGGTGTCATACGTGTCAGAACTTTCATCGATATCTTTTTTGTTCCTACGATTGTTTCCCGGGATATTAGGGCGCATGTTGTCAAACTCACCGTCTGACATGTACCTACCTCGAACATCTTGAAAAGCTAGAATATAACCGTCCTCAATTAAATATCTTGAAGGGTAACTACTGTAGTTAAAATTTGAATACTGACTGGCATTATAGCATGTGCGGTTGAGTAAAATAGGGTAGTCTTTAGACTTATCTTTTGGCGTGTAAACTGCGGTAAAAAGCTCAGCTCCGTCACGCATAGGAATGCGGTATTCCTTTAAGTCATAATGCTGTCTAAAGTAAAGTGAGTCGGCATTTTGGGCATGTGACGCCAAAGCTCCCGTAAAAATGAAGAGAACTAGTAGAAACCTTATTTTCATAGTAGTGTTTTTTCTGTGTGCTTAAAGATAGGCAATTGCAAGAATTTTGACTAGTCTCTTAACTTTGAAAACAACCATTTGTTTTTGAGTTCATGTTGTTCCGGAAATGTCCAGTGACGGGTTTCCTGAAAAACGTGAAGTTCTTTCTTGGCCGGAATAAGATTGTATGCCGAATAGGTAGAAGCGGGCGGACAAACATTGTCATTGTAGCCCCAACTATACCAACCTTCTGCTTTTACGAAACGTGAAAAATTGGCAACGTCGAAGTATTTTGAAACTTCAATTTTTTCTGTTTTGTTCGTAAAGTCATCAACAAATAGCTGTGGCCATCCACCGGCACGGCCATGTAAAAATCCGGTAAGATCGCTTAATGCTGGGTAGAATGCAGCCAGATAGTCAATACGGTCATCAAGTCCTGCAGTTACTATAGACAAGGCACCTCCTTGGCTTCCTCCGGTAACGGCAATATCCTCGCCATTAAAATTGGATACACTTTCTAGAAAATCTACAGCGCGAATACAACCAAGGTAAACCCTATGGTAGTACGTATTTTCTTTATCATCTAAATTCATCGTGTTGTAGTTACTTAAAGCTCCGGCTCGTAAGTCATCATACACTTGCTTGTCAAGGTTTACGGGTATACCATGAATACCAATGGTAAAGGTGACAAAACCTAGGGCTGCTTCGTCTACCTCACCATAATAGGGTCGAATACCTGCTCCCGGAACATGCAAAATAGCGGGGTAGTTTCCTTCTTTTTTGGGAGTGCAAAGAATACCGTAAATCTTACCTTTTATATTGTCCAATCGTACGTGGTACACGTTCACTTTGTCCGTGCATCGTTCTGGCATTAATGTAATAACAGCATTCATAGGAATCTTGGCTAGTTCTTCCTTACCCTTGTTCCAAAAGGCTTCAAAATCTGAAGGTAATGTGGTCGTGGCCTTTATTTTTTCGGGAGAAAAGCCGGCAGTGGCGTACGAACTATATTCTTTGCCATCTACAATTACTTTGGCCGTACAGCGCAGAAATCCAGGTTCATTGAATTTATTCGATTTTACTTTTGCAACACCATTTTTCAACTTAAGCTCTCCTTGATTCCATATTTTTACGGAGCGATAACCTGGGTCGGTTTCAACAGTGTAATTTATGGTGATGTTTTCTAGAGGTACGTTGTTTCTTAAGACTGTGATTGAAAACTCGGCCCGTTTACCAACGTTGTAGGTCCAATCCGTATGGTCCGGTGTCACAATCACGTTTACGAGTTCTTTGCTAGGTTGGGCACTGAGGTTAAAGCACAACAAGAGAGTTGCCGCTAGGCTAAAGCAGATTTTTAGTTTCATGGTCATATAAGTTGTTTGGTAAATAAAAGAATTAGGGCCAAAACTCTATAGTTTTAGCCCTAACTAATATAGTTTAATTAAAACATTTTATGAAACCGGCTCAACGATTTCATCAAATGGAGCCATGGCTTTCAATGCTTTTTCTACGGATGTTATTCGCTCAAAGACCAATAAGAGCCTAAGTCCGTTTCTGGTCTGCTTTTCCTTTATTTTACAGTGTTGCGGATGACTTTGCACAAATTGTAAGACTCTGGTGAAAACCGGACTTTGGTAAAAATGCGACTGCTGGTCCGAAATAAAGTAACCAATTAGCTTGCCTTTCTTCATTACTACTTTTTCAATACCTATGCTATTGGCAATCCATTTGATACGTACGGAATTCAGTAAATCTTCGGCTTCGGTAGGAAGCTCTCCAAAACGGTCTATTAACTGGGCCTCGAATTTTTGTAGGTTTTCTTCGTCCGTAATCTCGTTCAAATCTGTGTAAAGGGTAAGTCTTTCGGTGATATTGTTGATATAATCATCAGGGAAAAGCAACTGGAAATCAGAATCTAGCTGGGTTTCTTTTACAAAAACTTTCTCTTTATGGCCTTCTACCTCTTCATACAGGTCTTTAAACTCGTTTTCCTTGAGTTCGTCTATGGCTTCACCCAATATTTTTTGATAGGTTTCAAATCCAATTTCATTGATAAACCCGCTTTGTTCACCGCCCAATAAATCGCCGGCACCCCTAATTTCAAGGTCTTTCATGGCTATATTAAAGCCGCTGCCCAACTCTGTAAACTGGGCAAGTGCCTCAATACGTTTTCTGGCTTCTGCGGTCATGGATTCATAAGGAGGGGTGATAAAATAGCAAAATGCCTTTTTATTGCTACGCCCTACACGGCCACGCATCTGGTGTAGATCACTCAGTCCAAAATTATTAGCGTTGTTAATGAAAATGGTATTGGCATTGGTAACGTCCAAGCCACTTTCTATGATGGTCGTGGATACCAGTACATCAAACTCGCCATTCATAAAGGAGAGCATGAGGGCTTCCAATTTTTTTCCGTCCATCTGGCCATGACCAATGCCTACTTTGGCATCGGGTACAAGGCGCTGGATCATGCCCGCTACTTCTTTGATGTTTTCAATGCGGTTATGGATAAAGAATATTTGCCCGCCACGTTCTATCTCATACCGAACGGCGTCCCGTATAACTTCTTCCCCAAAACGAATGACCCTACTTTCAATCGGGTAACGGTTTGGCGGGGGTGTTTTTATGACCGAAAGATCACGGGCGGCCATTAAGCTAAATTGTAGCGTTCTTGGAATAGGAGTGGCCGTTAAGGTTAGTACGTCTACATTTTCTTTAATGGACTTTAATTTGTCTTTGACCGCTACCCCAAATTTTTGTTCCTCATCAACGATAAGGAGCCCTAGGTCTTTGAATTTTACGTTTTTATTCACCAATTGGTGCGTGCCAATGATAATATCTACTTGTCCTGCTTCCAGCTTTTCTAAAGTTTTCCTACGTTCTTTTGCCGTTCTAAACCGATTCAGGTAATCTACATTTACGGGCATCTCCTTAAGACGTTCCGCAAAAGTACGATGGTGCTGAAATGCCAATATAGTAGTGGGCACTAGCACGGCAACCTGCTTTCCATTGTCTACCGCTTTAAAGGCCGCCCGGATGGCCACTTCGGTTTTTCCGAAGCCAACATCACCACAGATAAGGCGGTCCATGGGACGCTCACTTTCCATATCTCTTTTAAAATCTTCGGTAGCCTTGCTTTGGTCAGGGGTATCTTCATAAATAAAAGAAGCTTCTAGTTCTGTTTGTAAATAGCTGTCAGGGTCATATTGAAAACCTTTTTCCAAGCGTCTTTTGGCATAAATTTTAATAAGGTCAAAAGCAATTTTCTTGACGCGGGTTTTTGTCTTTTGCTTGAGTTTTTTCCAAGCTGCAGACCCTAATTTGTAAATTTTAGGAACGGCCCCGTCTTTACCGTTGAATTTGGATATTTTATGAAGCGAATGAATACTCACATACAGAATATCCCGCTCGCCGTACACTAGTTTTATGGCTTCCTGCTTTTTGCCTTCTACATCAATTTTTTGAAGTCCACCAAATTTCCCTATTCCGTGATCTATATGGGTTACATAATCCCCAATTTCAAGTTTGTTCAGCTCTTTTAGGGTAATGGCCTGCTTTTTTGCATACCCGTTTTTAAGGTTGAATTTATGGTAACGTTCAAAAATCTGATGATCCGTATAGCATACCAGTTTTTGGTCATCGTCAATGAAACCTTGAAAAATGGGTGTTACCACGGTTTGATAATGAACCTTCTCGTTAACCTCTTCAAAAATGGCCTGAAAACGTTTGGCCTGTTGGTCACTGGCGCAAAAAATATAGTTGGTATACCCACGTGCTTTATAAGCGTTAAGGTTTTCAATCAACAAATCGAATTTCTTATTGAAAGAAGGTTGCGGGTGGGTGTTGAATTGAACGGTTAAAGCACCACTAATTAATTCGGGAGTTGTAGAAGCTTCGGTAGTCATAAGCCCAAACCCTTTCAACTGTGATTTAAAATTCTCCGAATTCATAAAAAGCGCTTCGGGCTCTAAATGTTTGATGTCTTGCGATAGTTTGGAAAAAGCTTCTATGGCCTTTCCAAAGAAATCATCCAAACGGTCAAAAATATAATCAGTGTTTTTGGCGAATATGACGGTATCCGAAGAAACGTACTCAAGAAAATTCTGTCTTTTCTCCTCTAGAAATTTACTGGCTACGTTAGGAATAACGTTTATTTTGTTCACTTTGCTCGTTGAGAGTTGTGTGTCTACATCAAACGTACGAATGCTATCCACTTCATCACCAAAGAACTCTATACGGTAGGGCTCATCATTGGAAAACGAAAAAACATCTACGATTCCACCACGCACCGAAAATTCTCCAGGTTCCGTAACAAAGTCCACCCTTTTAAACTTGTACTCAAAAAGCACCTCGTTAAGGAAATCCAGTGATAAGGTGTCATTTAATTTTACTTTAAGCGTATTTTTTTCCAGTTCCCGGCGGGTGACAACTTTTTCAAAAAGAGCATCAGGATAGGTGACGATTATGGCCGGCTTTTTTCTGGAGTTGATGCGGTTGAGAACCTCTGCACGCAAGAGCACGTTGGCATTATCGGTTTCTTCTATTTGATAAGGCCTGCGGTAACTTCCAGGATAAAAGAGTACATTTTTATCGCCTATGATCTGTTCTAAATCATTCAGGTAATAGGCAGCTTCTTCTTTGTCATTGAATATGAGCAGAAAGGGTCTGTTTGTTTTTTGAAACACATCGGAAAAAGTAAATGACAGCGCAGAGCCGGAAAGGCCTTTTAGAATAATAGACTCTGTATTTTTTGCGTTTTCCGTGAATTTTTGGGCAATAGTGTCCTGCAGTTTCTGCGTTTGCGGAGACTGAGAAAACAGTTGTTGAATAGAAGATTGCGTCAACCGTTAGTTTTTTAAGAACTTAAACGGATTTTATGGTACCGGTCCGTTCAAGATGATAATACCTTGACCTGATAATGAACAGGCCTTTTCATTTTAGTGAGTGTAAAGGTAGCGAACTCAGCTCATGTTTTTGTACCCTATTAATCGGTTTTTTGTGTTGTATTGCTATAAATTAATGAACCCCGTGGTATAGCGTTCACAATTGTAGCGGTAGCATCAATAGGTTTTAGGTAAAAATGGGAACTTGTTTGATTAATTTGAGGATTGCCGTTTGGTTACGGTTGTGCTAAAAATGGATTCAGATGAAGGAACAAAAATATGATGTGTTTGTGATAGGAAGTGGAACTGCCGGTAAGGTAGTTGCAAAAAAATGTGTTGATGCAGGCCTTAATGTAGCCATGGCGGATAAACGAGAATATGGCGGAACCTGTGCCAACCGGGGCTGTGACCCAAAAAAAGTGTTGTTGGGTGCCACTCAGGTACTAGAGACCAGCAACCAACTTCTAGGTAAGGGAATTAAAAGCATTCCTGATCTGAGCTGGAAAAAGTTGATGAAGTTTAAAGAAAATTTCACTTCTCCGGTGCCCAAAGCAACAGAAGAGGATTTAAAGGATAGAGGTATCACCTTATACCATCAATCGCCCGAGTTTCTGGATGAAAAGACATTATCCGTTGAGGGGAAAACTGTAAAAGCGGACAAGATTGTTATCGCAACAGGGTATGAGCCTAGAAAATTGAATTTTAAAGGGAATAAACACTTAAAGGCAAGTGATGACTTTTTGAGTCAAAAGAAGCTTCCAAAGAACATTACATTTATCGGAGCGGGGTATGTGGGTATGGAGTTTGCACATATTGCTGCTAGAGCGGGCGCTAAGGTAACCGTAATAGATTCGGGCAAAAGGCCACTTAAGCCTTTTGATGCGGATTTGGTAAAAGAATTGACCTCCTATTCAAAAGACTTGGGCATCAAATTTATTTTTGGAGCTAAAATTACAGGCGTAAAAAAGGGTTCTAAAAACTACAAGATTGCTTACGATAAAAAAGGAAAATCAGAGATATTAAAAACGCGTTCTGTTTTTAATACGGCCGGTCGTATTCCTGCTATTGCAAAGCTGAAACTAGAAAATGGAAATGTAGCCTATGGCGATAACGGGATTGAGACAAACGCATATCTACAGAGCAAAACCAACGAAAATGTATATGCTTGTGGGGATGTTGCGGATAAAGGTTTGCCATTAACCCCACTTTCTGGAATAGAAGGTAGTATAGTGGCAGACAATATTATTGAAGGTAACAAGAGTGAGTTTGATGTACCGGTTACTCCTTCTGTGGTGTACACGTTGCCAAATTTAGCTTCTGTAGGCTATTCTGAAGAAGAGGCAAAGGGAAGGTATAAAAATGTGATTGTCAATTTTGAGTCGGTGCCGGATTGGTTCAATGCCAAACGTGTTAATGCTCCAGTATACGCGTATAAAATTCTTTTGAACCAGCGTACTCAGGAAATTGTTGGGGCTCACCTTATTGGTCCTGAAGCTGGTGAGACTATAAATTTATTTGCTATGGCAATTAACCAAGGTATGACCGCTGATCAAATAAAAAAGACCATATTTACGTATCCATCATGGTCCAACGATATTAAATCCATGGTTTAGCTTAATGATTATTGAGCCGTTCCTTAAGTTTATGAGCTGGGCTGGTGTCCTTGTTTTTGATGCCATGTATCATTGAAGAAACAAACAGAATTACGGATGCAACAAGTGCTGAATAGGCAATTAGTTCATAATTTTCTTGGTGTCTAACAAATATTGCGATAAAAGCCCAAACGGCCACAAGTGCAAATTCGCGCATGTTCCGTTTCCAAGTGATGGTCAGATTTATCGCCGTGGCAATACCGAGAAGTATAAGGGTCCATACTTCTTCTGAAAACGGACCTCCGCTCCAACCCAATTTCGTTAGATAAGCAGAAATATTAGCAATAGTTGCTACCGCAATCCATCCGCTATAGATACAGATAGGCCACCAAGTGAAAGCAATAATTTCAATAGGAGCGTCCCACCTTTCCATATTCGTATTCAGAATAATTTTAATGAGCGAGAATAGAATTCCGAGCATTATCAAAACCGATAATCCGGTATAATCGAAAACAAAGGCCAGCACCCATGCCGCATTGAGCATGTTGGCGATAAAGAACCAATATCTCGTTTGATTAATAAAGTCACTTTCCTTTTTGCTGAAAAAAGCCCGTCTCACCTGAAAAATAGAATAGCCAATAAGACTTAAAAAGATGATTCCCCAAATGGAAAAAGCATATCCCGCAGGAGTAAAGAGATTATCATATTTGCTACTGATTTCTCCTATCGTAGTTCCATTCAACCGAAATGCTTGAGAAAGATAATTGACTAAAATCACTACAATTACCGAAAAAAGATTGAGGATAGAATATGTTTTGGCCATGTTTTTCTGCTTTGGACAAATGTAATCTGCTCAACTTGTTTTAGTGTATCGCATCCCTTTTAAAAAGGACTTTTTTAATACGGGCAGGCAATATAAACGTTATACCCTAATGACCTCATCATCGGCAATGACGAATATCTGGTCACTTTCTTGAGGTTCCAGAACATACGTCCCCGTAAATGCGCCAAAAGCGGGCAAAATCATTTGATTTTTTGTTTTGAAAAAACAAGGGAGTCTCAGGTGTTGACGCCCAAAACCCTTCAGTTTTACAGCAGGATGTATGTGTCCGCAAAAATTGAACAAACCTTCTCTTTCTTCAGGGTGATGGGTAAGTAGGAAGTCTTCTACGATTAATTCGTCAAACTGGTCTATTTCCAATGCTTCAAATCTTTCAGGAGCTATGATGTCATGGTTGCCGGTAATCAATGTGATTTTTGATGGGGTTTTTGCCACCCAATTCTCGAATAGTGCCCATTCTTTATTGATGTGAGAATGAAACAGGTCCCCCATAAAACATATATTGAAAGGTTGGTAGGTTTTGATGAGTTCGTCCATCAAAATATAATTCTTATGTACCGCATATTTTGGAACCGCGGCACCAAATTTTCTAAAATGAGAAACCTTTCCTAAATGCACATCACTTATGAGAAGCGTTGATTTTTCCTCCCAAAAAAGTGCCCCTGAAGGGTGCATGGTAAAATGGTGTTTTTTTATTTCCAAAGATGGGGTCATAACGAACAAAGATACTAAAAGGATGAATGACCCGTTTTGTTAAAAATCAAATAACAAAAACCCCAAACCTTTACTTATGAAAAGAAGTTTTATTTTACTCAGTGCAATTACGCTTGGTTTATTTTCTTCATGTAGTGATGACGATAGTTCGGATACTCCAGAAGATGCATTAATAGGCTCTTGGCAGCTTACAGCAGAGTTTAATGATGACGAACCAAGTGAGCTAGAAACTTGTGATTTGGAATCGACTATTATTTTTAAGTCAGCAGGTGTTTACGAATATTTAGATTATGATCCGGCAGAAGATAATGAGAATGAATGTGTCGTAGATGATGATAGTTTTACTGCTGGATGGTCGATACCTTCATCTGGAAAAATGGCTTTTTCCTATGAAGACGGAGAGAATTTTATAGCCGATTATTCTATTTCAGGTAACGAGCTCACCTTGTTGATTGAAGATGAATGGAATGGTGAAACATGGGTAACAAAGAGTATCTATATCAAGAAATAAAAATTGTAAAATCATATAGAGTTCAATCATTTATAAAAAAAACATCTTACCTGCTGAATTATATGGATTTGGCAGGTTTTTTTTATCTATTTCTTCATCAAAATCTTGGTCATCCGCTTAATACGATCGGCCAATTTTTCCGAACTCAGTTTTTCTCGTAGTCTGTCCGTTATGATTGGAAACGAAAAGGGAGTGGCTTTTGAACATTCCTTCCAGACAATAGTTTGATGTTCAATTCGCGTAAGGGCCATTCGTAAACGTCCTTCTTCCAATTGATGCTCAAAAGTTTCAGTGAATGCCTGTTGAAAAAGCAGGTTGTCCGCCTCATAATCCTTAAAAACATCAAACAATAATTGGGAGTTGCTTTGTAGGTGCTTCATTTTAATATTCTTATTAGGATACCCGGTAAAGACCATACCGCTAATTACGGCGATATCACGAAATTTGCGCCGTGCCATTTCGTTGGAGTTGAGGCTCTTCTGTAAATCGGACAACATATAATCCGTAGTAAACAAATCATTGTCCAAAACCGCTTGAATGTCTATGGGCTTATCGCTCAACATTTCAAAACCATAATCATTAAATGCCAATGAGACCGTTATAGGTTGCAACAGACTAATTCGGTAAGACAGCAAACTACTCATAGCCTCATGAACGGCCCTACCTTCAAAAGGGTAGAATATGTGGTGGTACCCGTCTCTGGTTTTAAAGGTTTCGATTAAAAATTCCGCAGGTGTGGGAACGATACTTTCTTCCCGCTGTTTGTCAAAAATAGGTTTAAGCGATTTTAATTCCGGACCTTGTAACTCATTGGCAGCAGCTTTGTATAGTTCTTGACGAAGCAATTCTGACATCTGTGCCGAAAAACTAAGTCGCCCTCCCATCCAACTAGGAACCTTATTGGTCTTTTTAGTGGAGTTGCGTACATGGGCCTGCATGCCTTTGATGCGGATAAATTCCAAATTTCTTCCGGCAAATGTAAAGACATCCCCTCGTGTCAATTTAGAAATAAAATACTCTTCAATAGAGCCGATGTAACCTCCGGTTTGGTACTTGACAGTAATAGTGGCATCACCAACAATTGTCCCGATTTGAAAACGATGGCGCATGGCAATACCGCGGTTGTTCACCTTAAACTTACCATCTTCTTCAACCTCCACTTTTTTATATTCGTCATAACTGCTAAGACTCTGGCTGCCCATCACCAAAAAATTCAGTAGCCATTGCCATTGGTCTTCGGTGATACCTTGGTAGCAAAAAGTTCGTCTTATTTCAGGAAAAATATCATTGGGATAAAACCCGTCCGAGATAGCCAAAGTGGTCAAATACTGAAGGAGTACATCAAAACTGTTGAGGTAGGGTAGGCGGTCTTCCACGGCATTATCCTTGACGGCCACCTGTAATGCGGATGCTTCAATAAGTTCCATGGCATGGGTAGGTAAAAAATGAATGACACTTTCCTTACCGGGGCGGTGGCCACTACGGCCCGCACGTTGTAAAAAACGGGCTACGCCTTTTGGTCCGCCAATTTGTATAACCGTTTCTACGGGAGCGAAATCCACACCTAGGTCCAAACTAGAGGTACAGACCACGGCTTTAAGACTCTCGTTTCGGATAGCCTGTTCTACCCAAAGCCTCGTTTCTTTATTGATGCTTCCATGGTGCATGGCTATCTCTCCTGCATATTCTGGGTGCTTTTCCAAGATTTTCTGGAACCATATTTCACACTGGCTACGGGTATTGGTAAATAACAGGGTGGTTTTACTATTGTTGATGATAGGCACAACATCTTCCAGTAAATGGAGTCCTAGGTGCCCGCGCCAAGGGAAGGTTTCCATCTTCTTGGGAATGATACTTTTTACCTTGATTTTCTTTTTGATATTAGCCCTTATCATGACGGAATTTTCCAAGGCTTCGGTCTGTGGGCCTAATAATACTTCCCGAGCTTGGTCCAAGTTGCCAATTGTTGCTGATATTCCCCAAATACGGAGGTCTTTGGATATAGTCTTTAAACGGGATAAGGCCAGTTCCATTTGAACACCGCGCTTGGTGCCCAACAGTTCATGCCATTCGTCAACCACGATTGCAGAACAGTCTTTAAAAATCTTATCGTAGCCCTTTGTAGCCAATAAAAGCTGAAGACTCTCAGGCGTTGTAATCAATAGATCGGGCATTTGTTTTTTCTGTCCTGCCCGTTCTTTGGCCGTAGTATCGCCGGTTCTTATGCCTACGGTCATCTGGGTTTCTAAATCTGCGGTGACCCGCTCTGCCGATTGCCTGATTTCTTGTGAAAGTGCCCGTAATGGGGTAATCCAAATGGCTTTTAAGCCTTTTTTGTGTTTGGTCTTGTACTGCGGATTTTTCTTGATGTAGTTTAAGACAATGGGAAACCAAAGTGCATAAGTTTTACCACTGCCCGTAGGGGCGTTTAACAGTCCGTTTTTACCTTGTAGAAAGGCTTTCCAAGTATCTTTTTGAAACTTGAAAGGCTTCCAGTTTTGTTGGTCGAACCAATTTTGTGCGACTTGATAAAGTTCTTCTTTGTTCATCGTTGAATTAAGGAATCAATGACTTTAAATCGTCTAAGGAATTGGCTTCATGAATATTTTTGTCTTTACGCCATCTCAATATCCTTGGAAATCTAGTGGCCACACCGCTTTTGTGCCTCTTGGATAATGCTATGCCCTCAAATGCAATTTCAAACACGTGATGAGGGGTGACCGAGCGTACGGGTCCAAACCGTTCCAAGGTGTTTTTCTTGATCCAAGCATCAACTTTTCTAAATTCGGCATCGGTCAATCCTGAATAGGCTTTGGCAAAAGTAACCAGTTCCTTTTCACCTTCGTCATTTTCGTTCCATAGGGCAAAAGTATAATCTGTAAACAGATTACTGCGTCTACCATGTCCTCGCATGGCATAGGTTAGAACGGCATCAATGGTTAATGGGTCTACTTTCCATTTCCACCAATCCCCTTTTTTTCTTCCCACTAAATAAGGGGAGTCCTTACGTTTAAGCATGAGTCCTTCGCTGAACATTTCCCGGGAGCGTTCCCTCTCCTTGGCGACTTCTTCCCACGAGCTAAAATGCATCGTTTCGGAAAGGTGAAACGGTATGTCTAAATTGTTCGTCTTTTGGTATAATTTTTCTAAAATGGCTCTGCGCTCAGCAAAGGGTTTGTTTCTGATATCCTTTCCCTCCCATTCCAGAATATCGTAGGCCTTTAGGATAACGGGTACCTTTTTAAGTAAGGCCTTAGAAACGGTCTTGCGTCCAATGCGTGTCTGCAAATCGTTGAAAGTGCCTATTTGTCCATCAATATAGGGTAGAATTTCCCCGTCTATCACCGTGCCATTGGGAATGGTTGTTTTAAATTGATTGAACTCGGGATATTTATCGGTCACCAATTCTTCACCACGGCTCCAAACAAACAGCTCATCATTTCTGAGAATTACCTGCGAACGTATGCCATCCCATTTATGTTCTGCGGACCACAAGCTGACATCGCCCAAATCTTCCGGCTCATCCTCAATAGCATACGCAAGATAAAACGGGTAGGGTTTGGACAGATAATCGCTTTCGTTTTCTTCTAAGATAAGTTCTTGAAAGGTAATTACGTTGGGGTCCCAGTTCCCCATAAGTTTATAGGCCAAAATATCTTCATCTATTTCAGTGGCCTTTGCCAATGCCCTGGTCATTAATTTTTGGCTTACACCAATGCGAAACCCTCCGGTAATCAATTTGGTAAAAACAAAACGCTCATAATAATCAAGTACTTTCCAGTTTTCAAAGAGGTAGGTTTTTTTATCATTTTCCGATTTCTTTTTTAACGCTATCATCTCCTTCAAAAATTGGGTCAATGTTTTTTCTGTGGATGTCTTGCTGGATGGAACAATGAGAGCGATGGTTTCGGCCAAATCGCCCACAATGTGATAGCTTTCCTCAAACAACCAAAGTGGAATGTTGGCCAGTTCGGAAGCCCATTCCCGCAATAGGGTGGTGTTTACGGGACGAGGTGGGCGACGATGCGATAAAATGGCAATCGTCCATACTTTGTCCTTGTCGCTCGCTGCCAAAAAATAACTCGTTAAGGCCTGGACCTTAACATTGGTCTTATTGGTGCTGTCCAAGGTTTTTATCAATGCGGCAAAACCGCGCATACCAAGTTCTTTCAATTCAAAAACGGTAGTATTATCAATTTCCGATATAGTTTGTTCTTGCTTCATGAGGTCTGGGTTTCAAGGGGTGTGGTCTCTTCTGGGGTAGCGCTGTCTTCCTCATCACCGTATTGGGTTTCTTCCGTAAGGGCGTCATAACCCTTTTCGCGCAGGTATCTTGAAAAGATTTCGGTATACCCGTGGGTGCAAATGATTTTTTCCGCTCCCGTTGCCTCAATGCTGGATAAGAGTCCCTGCCAGTCGCAGTGGTCGCTCAGAACAAAACCTTTATCAATGGCCCTTCTGCGGCGGGCTCCCCTAAAAGTCATCCAACCGCTTGCGGAAGCCGTTACGTAGGGAACCATTTTACGGATCCAAGTACTGCCGTGTGCACTGGGCGGGGCCAGAACAATATTTCCAAGAAGCTCCTCTTTTTTGGTTTCCTTGGTAATTAAGGTCGTTTCGGGAAAATCCACTAATGGGCGAAGCACTTGGGTCATGTTCTCAATGGCCCCATGGGTGTATATCTTGCCTATATCCGTGTCTAGATATTTGAGTAGTCTTTGTGCTTTTCCTAAGCTGTAACCAAATAGAATTGAGGTTTTTCTCCCGGCCTGGTTATCTGTCCACCACTGGTTGATATCTTCAAAAACCTCTTGCTGGGGAGTCCATTTAAAAGCGGGTAGGCCAAAGGTGCATTCCGTAATGAAGGTATCGCATTTAATGGGTATGTAGGGGGTGGAGATACCGTCGTTCTCGGTTTTGTAATCTCCTGTAAACACCCAAACTTCGCCCTTATGTTCTACTCGAATTTGTGATGAACCAATAATATGGCCAGCAGGATGAAGGCTGAATTTTACATTATTGATGGTAAAGGATTCTCCCCATTCCCTACCGGAAACATTAATTTCCCCTAGACGGTGACTGATAATGGGTACATTTCTATGATGTGTAATATATTGCTTGTGCCCCCACCTGCTATGGTCTGCATGACCGTGAGAGATTATGGCTTTATCTACAGGTTTCCATGGGTCTAGATAAACCTTGGCGGCACTGCAATAAATACCTTTATCTGTGAATTCAAGAAGCGGTTTTTTCATGTTCATTGAAAGTTACGTAATATTCTGAAATGCCATCCGTATACATTAAGATATGGTTTAATGCCAAGAGACAGGGTCAAAATAATCATATGGGAGGAAGGGAATGACCTCTAAAAAAATTATATTTGCTGCCAATAAAATTGATACATATGGCAATTGCAGATTTATATACTAGTGGAGAGCACAGAAGAAACTTAGCACATTTTGCGGCTATTGCAACTTTGGCTAGTGTAGACGGAGAAATAAGCTCGGAAGAAAAAAGTATGTTGGACCGTTTTGCGGCAAAGTTCGATATAACCGAATCCGAGTATAAAGAGGTGATGAAAAAGGAGAATAAATATCCTATTGACCCACCACATACTTCAGAAAACAGATTGGAGCGTCTTTATGATCTTTTCCGTATTATCTTTTCTGACCATCACATAGATGATGAGGAAATGGTACTATTAAAAAAGTACGCTATCGGACTTGGTTTTTCAGGAGAGCAGGCCGATAAGGTAATTGAGAAGTCTGTTGCTATTTTTAGCGGAAGAATAGATTTTGATGATTATTTATACCTTTTGAAACACTAAGGTAAAGCATAAAAGAAGCCCGGAAAATAAATGGTTTCCGGGCTTTTTTGTTTTTAGGATGCTTTTGGGTATTTGGTGCGATCAATGATATTTGTCTAGAAATTCTTGTAGTTTTTCTACCATTTTTCTACTTCCGCAGAAGAAAGGCACACGTTGGTGCAATTCTGTAGGAACAATATCCAAGATGCGGGTTTTACCACCAGTTGCCAGTCCGTTGGCCTGTTCGGCTAAAAATGCCATAGGATTACATTCGTATAAAAGACGCAGTTTGCCCTCTTGGGTTACACTACTTTTAGGGTACATGTAGATACCACCTTTAATCATATTTCTATGAAAATCGGAGACCAAAGAGCCAATATACCTTGAGGTATAAGGCCTGTCTCCTTCTTCGGCCTGGCAATATTTAATATAATCTTTTACCCCTTGGTGAAAATGAACGTATTTACCTTCGTTTACGGAATAGATAGTTCCATTTTCAGGAAACTGCATGTTAGGGTGCGATAGATAGAAGGTGCCAATAGCGGGATTCAATGTAAATCCGTTTACGCCATCTCCCGTAGTATAAACAAGCATGGTTGAAGTTCCGTACACCACATATCCTGCAGCTACTTGCTTATTTCCGGGTTGTAGGAAATCCTCAATGGTAACGGGTGTACCTACAGGGGTAACTCTTCGGTAGATAGAAAATATAGTACCTACGGAAACATTTACGTCTACGTTAGACGATCCGTCCAAAGGGTCTATCAGTACTACATATTTGTTTTGGTTATCCTCATCGTTACTGTTAATGGCTATAAAATCATCCTCTTCCTCAGAAGCTATTCCACAAACAATTTCCCTGTTAGCTAAGGTATTTATGAATTTTTCATTGGCAAAGACATCTAATTTTTGTTGGTCTTCCCCTTGAATATTAGTCTCACCGGCTTTTCCAAGAATATCTACTAGACCGGCTTTGTTTACCTCGTGGTTAACCACCTTTGCCGCCAAACGAATGGCATTGATTAATTTTGAAAGCTCTCCAGATGAGTATTTAAACGAATCTTGATTTTCAATAATAAACTCTCCGAGCGTTTGGTTTTTTTTATGGTGCATGTTTAGGCTGTTTATTTGACCACAAATATCGGCTATTTTGTGAAACTATGTTCCATTGGTTTAGATTTGAATGTTTAAATTTATAACTTCGTGTTTTATTTATAACAATTATGAGCTATTCAATTCGTGAAGCCCAAGAGGGTGATATGCCGCAAGTACTGACATTAATTAAAGAACTAGCTGTTTTTGAAAAGGAATCCAATGCTGTTGAGGTAACCGTAGAGGATTTGAAAAACGATGGTTTTGGTGAAAAAAAACTTTTTCACTGTTTTGTTGGTGAGACACAAGAAAGGATTGTGGGTATGGCTTTGGTCTATCCAAGATACTCTACTTGGAAAGGACCGGTAATTCACTTAGAAGACCTCATTGTTACGGAAAAGATGCGTGGTAGTGGCCTGGGAAGTGCCCTTTTTAAAGAAGTGGTCAATTATGGGAACGACTTGGGTGTACGAAGAATCTGTTGGGAAGTATTGGATTGGAACGAGCCGGCCATTGCTTTCTATGAAAAAAATGGGGCAAGGGTAATGCGCGACTGGGACGTGGTCCAATTAGACGAGAACGGCATCAAAACATTTTTGGAACTCCAATAAGGTCTATTGTAATGAACTACGATGGTAAAAGGTTTCGCCCGGTGCAGAATTCCGATAACGGGGAAACTACACAAGAGACTATTTTTGAGTATCGCCAGACAGGCAACATTCTCACTTCTGAGTATGCAGGAGGTAAGATTGTAAAAGGCCATCTCATAGGTTTGGTAGATGAAAACGGAAATATAGACATGCGCTACCATCAAGTAAATACAGATGGAGCATTAATGACAGGCACATGCTTGTCTAAGCCAGAAATAAACAAAGAAGGAAAAATAAAGCTACATGAAAGTTGGCAGTGGACCTCTGGAGATGGTTCCCGAGGTACATCTATTCTAGAGGAGCTTTAATCTTTTTAGTATAAAAAATTTAAGATAAATAGTAAAACATATGCGAGTATTTAAGTTTGGCGGTGCATCGGTAAAAGATGCTGATGGAGTAAAAAACGTGGTGAATGTACTAAGGCAAACAGGCCATGAGAATACTATGGTTGTTGTATCCGCCATGGGCAAAACTACTAATGCTATGGAAGCAACGGTAAATGCCTATTTTAATGATAAGTCCGCTTTAACGGCTGCTTTTCAAGAAACAATAGCATATCATGATGCTATTCTTAGAGACCTTTTTTCAAACAATGGCCATGAGGTATTTGCTCTGGTCAAAGGTTTGTTTGATGAGGTACAGGGCTTTTTGGCTTGGAACAAATCGCCCAATTATAATTTTGTGTACGACCAAGTTGTGGGTTATGGTGAATTAATTTCAACAACTATCCTCAATGCCTATTTGAATGATGTAGGGATAAAAAGCAACTGGGTAGATATTCGAGATTTTATAAAAACCAATGACAGTTATCGTGATGTTTCCGTAAACTGGGAGAAGACCCAAGACCGCATTTCCAAAGGTATAGATAAATCCAAATTGAACATTACCCAAGGTTTTTTAGGTAGTGATGACAACAACTTTACAACTACTTTGGGTAGGGAAGGTTCGGATTATACCGCGGCTATATTGGCCTATTGCTTAAATGCGGATTCGGTTACTATTTGGAAAGATGTACCTGGTGTACTTAATGCCGATCCAAGGTATTTTTCCGAAACCCAACTGTTGAACAACATATCTTATCGTGAGGCTATTGAGCTCGCGTTCTACGGAGCTTCCGTAATACACCCAAAAACGTTACAGCCTCTACAGCAAAAAGAGATTCCACTTCACGTAAAATCATTTCTAAACCCAAAAGACCCTGGTACTACAGTGGGTAAAGGAGTTGGCATAGAGCCAAAAGTGCCTTGTTTCATCGTGAAGAAAAATCAAGTTCTTATGAAGCTTTCCTCGTTGGACTTTTCGTTCATTGTAGAAGATAGTATAAGTGAACTTTTTAAGCTGTTCCATGACCACAAGATGAAGGTAGACCTGATACAGAATTCCGCAATTAGTTTTTCTGTTTGTGTCGATAATCGTTTTGGACGTTTAGAGGATCTTTTAAACTTGCTTAAAAGTAGGTTCAAGGTCGTGCACCATGAAGGCGTATCTCTCTATACCATAAGGCATTTTGATGAAAAGGCTATTGAGTCTTTGCAAAACGGACACGAAGTTCTTTTAGAGCAACGGGGTAAGGAGACACTACAGTTGGTGGTAAAGTAATATTGACTGTGTAAGTCTAAATTTGTTAAAAAGGGAGTCTCCTCTAGTGTTTTTCCTATCTTAGCGGTCACCTAATTGATAAAAGAACTATGGGTTTAGTGACCGCAAAAGAAGTGGCCAAAGCTACCAAACTTGATAAATACGGGGTTTTTGGTACGTTTTCGGCTTGGATACTACTTAAGGTCACGATGATTTCTAACATGAACAGGAGGTATGATAAGATGAGCCATCTAGAGGGCTCGGAATTCTTGGATGCCGTTCTTGAAGAGTATGAAATTGATTATGAAATACCCGAGGAAGACTTAAAACGTTTGCCAAAAGAAGGGCCTTTCATTACGGTAAGCAACCACCCTTTAGGAGGGATAGATGGTATAGTCTTATTAAAGCTGATGCTGGGCAATAGGTCAGATTATAAGGTAATGGCCAACTTCTTGTTACAGCGTTTTAAACCCTTGGCACAGTACATTTTTCCGGTAAATCCGTTTGAAGACCGTAAAGAGGCCAAGAGCAGTATTTCGGGTTTTAAGAATGCCATGTTGCATCTAAGGCAAGGTCACCCCGTTGGGATATTTCCTGCAGGGGAGGTGTCTACTCGCAAAGAGGGTAAAATAGCGATAGATAAACCTTGGGAAGAAACGGCAATTAAACTTATTAGAAAAGCAGAGGTGCCCGTTGTTCCCATTTATTTTCACGCCAAGAATAGTAAATTGTTTTATCGCTTGGCAAAGATTAGTGGGGTGTTCCGTACCGCAAAGTTGCCTTCTGAAGTATTTTCGCAAAGAAACAGACCTATTAAAGTACGTATTGGTCAGCCTATTTCCGTGGCAACTCAGAAAGAACAGGAAACGTTGGAAGAGTATTCCGAGTTATTGCGGAGAAAAACATACATATTGGCCAATGCTTATGAAAAGGAGAGGTTAATAGATCAAATACCCACATCTCTAAAGTTACCCAAACAGCCTAGAAAAATCGCCCAGCCCGTTAGAGGAGAGGTTATAGAGGCCGAGATCGAAAAGCTTGTTGAGAATGATAGGCGAATGGTGCAAAGCAAGAACTATGAGGTGTTTTTGGCACCTGCGGATGAAATTCCGTTTACGCTTCAAGAAATTGGTCGTCAAAGAGAGATTACTTTTCGTGAAATTGGCGAGGGCACCAACAATTCTATAGATATTGATGAGTTTGATGCGTACTATCACCATATGTTTTTGTGGGATAACGAGGCAAAGGTAATTGCCGGAGCCTACCGTATGGGGCTTGGTTCTGAAATCTTTGCCAAGTATGGCATAGATGGGTTTTATCTTCAAGATTTATTTCGGTTTGAGCCTGAACTTTTTGGTATGATGAGCAAGTCCATAGAAATGGGAAGGGCCTATATCGTAAAGGAATATCAATTAAAACCTATGCCGTTGTTCTTGCTCTGGAAGGGTATTGTACATACTACGCTGCGTCATCCGGAACATAAATATTTAATTGGTGGAGTGAGTATCAGTAACCAATTTTCCAACTTTTCTAAATCGTTAATGATCGAGTTTATGAAGAGTAACTATTGGGATCCCTATGTAGCCCAGTATGTACGACCTAAAAAAGAATTTAAGGTAAAGTTGAAGGATGCCGATAAGGAGTTTGTTTTTGATGAGACCCAAGCTGATTTAAATAAGTTTGATAAATTGATCGATGAGGTAGAACCAGGAAATCTTAGGTTGCCCGTTCTCATTAAAAAATACATCAAGCAAAATGCGAAAGTAGTTGCATTTAATGTAGATCCATTGTTTAACAACGCCATAGATGGGTTAATGTATATTAAGATCGCAGATTTGCCCGAGAGTACGGTAAAACCTGTAATGGAAGAGTTTCAGGCGGAACTGGAGCGTAAGTTTATGGAGGCGCAACAAAACGTTTAGGGGGCTGTTTCAAGTTAATCTACGCCCACTACAGTACTTCTTCTTTCAAACAATAGGTTGTCTTTCCAGAGACCGTCTCTTTTGCCAATACGTTCGCGTTTCCCTATATATCTAAAGCCCATTTTTTCATGAAGTTTGATGCTTCCTTTGTTTTCGGGAAATATACCGGATTGAAGTGTCCATAGCCCGTTTTCTTCGCTTTGCATGATTAGGGCTTGCATAAGTTTTGAACCTATGCCTTTTCCCCGTGCCTCTTCAGAGATGTAAATGCTGACTTCGCCAACACCTCCATAAACACAGCGGCTAGATACCGGCGAAAGTGCCGCCCAACCCAAACACTTTTCCTTTTGAACAGCTACAATCCTACAATGGCCAAGGTGCGCTTTATCCCATGCTTGGTATGTAGGGGTTTGTTGTTCAAACGTGGCGTATCCGGTTGCCATGCCATCAACGTATATTTTAGAAACGGAAGGCCAATCTTCAGGGAGCATGGCCCTTAACTGAATTTCTACCATAAAAAAGTTGAAAATTATAGACTTTTAAACCAATCTTGAAAATACTCACCTACCACAACTGTGGGGTCCATTTTATTACTGGCCGCATTTATAAGGCTCATAACGATTAATACCAGTCCGATCACAGCGGCAAAACAACCTACAATGGGGATAATACCCAGAACAATCGTCAGCAGCCATATGCCAAGGGTCTGTCTAATGTAGAAACTCCCAAATTCTGTTCTATTCTGCGAGTTCATTATGAGTGCCACAATCCACCCTATTACTGTAATATGTGCTAAAATGGCCACAATTTTGCCGTTATCGGGACTGTTAGGGTCAAAGGTCTTCTTTACTTCTTCTTGAAATTCGTTTGCGGCTTTTTTGGCATCTTCTGCAAAGTCTTTTCCAAATTCTTTTTTTTCGTCGGACATCGTGTTGGTTCTTTGGTTATTCTGTTCTTAAATGTAAGTCGTTTTTCGATTATAAAAAAGCCTTGTCAATAGGCTCCCACAATTCTAGTTTGTTGCCTTCGGGGTCTAAAATCCACCCGAACTTACCGTATTCGTATTCCTCTATTTCGCCCACTACGGTAACCCCTTCCTCTTTTAAAACCTTAAGCAGCTCAACCAAATTTTCAACCCTAAAATTCATCATGAACTGTTTCTTGCTAGGTTCAAAATAGTTGGTATCCTCGTTCATAGGGCTCCATTGGGTAGAACAGTCGTTTCCCTCTTTATCTTTCCACCAAAACGTACAACCATATTGGTCCGTATTAAGTCCTAAATGTTCTTTATACCATGTCTTTATCCCGTCAGGGTCTTTTGTTTTGAAAAAGAAGCCTCCTAAACCTGTAACTCTGTTTTTCATATGAATCCGTTCTAAATTTATGAAATGATTGCTAATGGTAGATGGTAGTCAATATAGTTACTTTTTGATTTTTGTATTTTTTTCATACAATGCAATCCAATCATCTACGCTCATTTTTGTGCTGAGTTCAGAAATGAGCTCATAAGGTATGTCTGTCATAGATTTAAACCGAATACAGCTTTTACCCATGTCCAGTTTGCGTTTGCAATGTTTTGGATACTCCGCTACAAACCAGTCATAGAGTTCTGGATTAGCATAAATTCCCGAATGGTATAATGCTACAAAATCCTTTTGAGAAGCTAAATTTATAAAGGGAAGTGGGAGTTTGGGATTGCAATGGTAACCGTCTGGATAAAGAGAGTGCGGTACTACGTAACCAAGCATTCCATAGCTCATTTGTTCCTCAAATCCAGTAGGAAGATGGTCCAAAATTGTTTTTCTCAATTTGGATATGACTTCTTGGCGTTCGGCAGGAAGCTGTGCAATATAAGCTTCAGGTGAATCTGCTTTGTAATTCATGATCAAACGTGTTGGTCTATTAAAATAGGATTTCCGTCCGGGTCTTTTAGCATACAGGAAGCCGGTCCGGAAGAACTTTCATCTGCCTCAACATCTAATTGTAAACCTTGGGCCTTAAACTTTGCCTGAAGTTCCCGAACATCGGTAAAGGAATCCAAGGGTTCTGCGTTGGAATTCCAGCCGGGATTAAAAGTAAGGATGTTTTTATCGATCATGCCTTGAAATAGACCAATAGTGGCATCACCATTTTTCAGGATTAGCCAATTTTGAGCAATATCTCCGGCAAAAACAGAGAAGCCCAAAGTTTCATAGAATTGCTTTGAAACCTGAATGTCCTTGACATTCAGGCTTACCGAAAAGTTACCTAATTGCATTGCTTTTTTATTTTGGATGAACAAACTATACGCTCCATAATCCGATTGGGGGAACGTACATGCAATTTGGATTATGGTCTTCTAAGTTAGCAAAATTTTGCTTTTACCTTATCTACTACGGTCTGTGCCAGTTTTTCTAGACTTTCTACGGTCCATCCGGCTACATGGGGTGTGAGCAATACGTTTTCTGCCTGAATAAGATATTGAAACGCTTCTGGTATCTGACTAAGGTCTGCTGTGCCATTGGCGTGGGTCGTGAACATATTTTCAAAAGAGGCCTTTTCGTACTCCAATACATCTAGACCCGCACCCAAAACTTTACCTGATTTAAGGCCTGAAACCAAATCTTCGCTAACCACAGCTTTACCTCTTGCCGTATTCATTAACCAAAACGGTTTGTGGAATTTTCCTATAAACTCAGTATTGATCATGCCAATGGTAAGTTCCGTTTGGGGTACATGTAGGCTTAATACGTCTGTACGTTGGTGCAGTTCCATAATACCTACTTGGCGAGCATTTTCATCGCCTACACCACCTTGTATGTCATAACAAATAACTTCTACATCAAAACCGCGTAGTTTTTTTGCGAATGCCTTGCCCATGTTGCCATACCCAATAATACCAACAGTTCTGCCATCTAGTTCTATGCCACGGTTGCCTTCGCGGTCCCATTTTCCGGAGCGAACTTCTTTATCTGCTTTTTGTAGTTTGTTGAAAAGAGACAGAAGCATTCCCAGCGTATGTTCCCCTACAGCATTTCTGTTACCTTCAGGCGCCGCTGCCAAGAATATACCATTGGCTTCGGCATGGCGTACATCAATGTTTTCCAGTCCCGCACCCAGTCTTCCTATAAATTGAAGTTTGGACGCTTTGTTCAGAAATTCACTGTCAATACTAAATCTACTGCGAATAATGAGTCCGTCATATTCATGAATTTTAGCTTCAATTTCTGCTTTAGAAGAAGTGTAGTCTTCATCGTTCTGAAAACCTAGTTCATTAAACTGTTCTATTAAGAGCGGATGGTTGACATCCACATGTAAAATCTTCATTTTTCCTTCCATATTGTTCTGGCGTTTTGTGTCTTTTCAAATTGATCATACAAACCCTGTTGTTTCCATATGGAACGGCTCATATATTGAAAAGGATGTTTGGTCTACCTGAGGTGGTATTCTTTTTACTCAGATGGATGATAATTAAATGGTCTTCTCCACTGAATAGCGAACAAAGGTAATGAAATACATGCTTTGGTCTAGATGCCCAACACCAATTTTGCAATGGAGAAATAAATGAGGATACCAAAAATGTCATTACTGGTCGTAATAAACGGTCCTGTGGCAATGGCAGGGTCAATGCCTCTTTTATGCAAAAACAATGGGATGAAGGTACCAATGAAGCCCGCCACTAGGATAACGGCAATTAAAGAGAGGCAAATGGATAGGGAGGTGAGGAAATCACCCTTCCATAACCAGGTAAAAAGTAATAAAATGGTAGCAAGGATAGTACCGTTCAGGAGTGCTAAAAGCAACTCTTTTATAAGGCGATTCCCAACGCTGCCCTTTAAATCATCGTTGGCCAAACCTTGTACAACTATGGCGCTGGATTGTACCCCAACATTACCGGCCATTGCCGCAATTAACGGGGTAAAAAAGAACAATACGGCATGTTTGCTGATCATTTCTTCAAAACCGCCCATGATACCCGCTGCGCCAATACCGCCCACTAGGCCTAAAAATAGCCAGGGTAGTCGTGCTCGGGTAAGGTCCCAAATGCTATCATCTGCCTCTACGTCTTGAGATATACCGGCGGCCATTTGGTAATCCTTTTCGGCCTCTTCACGAATAACGTCTACAATATCATCAATAGTAATACGGCCTACCAATCTTCCTATTTCGTCAACTACGGGAATGGCTTCCAAGTCATATTTTGACATGATTTTTGCTACTTCCTCGGGTTTTTCGTTAACGTTTACCGAATCAACTTTTGGAATATACACTTCACTAATGTGCGTGCGTGTAGAGGTAGTAAGTAAATCTTTTAAAGATAGGCGTCCTTTTAGTTTGTCCGTATCGTCTACTACGTAAATGGAGTGGACACGGGTAACGTTCTCGGCCTGGGCGCGCATTTCTTTTACGCATTTGAGTACGTCCCAGCTCTCGCGTACTTTTACGAGCTCTTTGGCCATAAGCCCGCCGGCAGAGTTTTCATCATAACGTAAAAGGTCTACAATATCCTTGGCGTGTTCCCGGTCTTCCAATTCGGAAATAACTTCTTGGATAATCTCATTGGGAAGTTCTCCAATAATATCCGCGGCATCATCCGTATCCAACTCATCCAGCTCTTCTGCAATTTCTTTTGCGGAAAGATTGTTCAAGATGGACTCCCGTACATCTTCGTCCAATTCTGTTAGGACATCGGAAGTTTTATCGCTCTCAAGAAGTTTGATCAGATAGGTGGCTTCATCTTCGTTTAACTCGTTGATGATTTCGGCAATATCGGCATAATGTATTTCCTCCATCAGGTTTACCAAGCTGGTATCTCCTCGGGATTCAATTAGCTGCTCGATTTCAGCTAGAAGTTCATCTGTGAGTTTAAATGGCGTCATCCTATCTTATCATATAAAGCATTTATGAAGAAACTGCGGCAAAGCTAAAGAAAAAGGCTTAAAGCACTGTGCTCTTTACGATTTCTTAGCACGCTTTATAGATAAAAATCACCCTATAAATTTGTCAAGATTATAATTTTGGGAAAATAAAGTATATACAGACCAAAAAATACCTAGTCTAGATCCAGGGCTATTTTTTTTGTAAGTGCAACAAAATCCGCCACGCTAAGTTGCTCGGGACGTTGATCAAAAATAATATCTCCCCTAAGTTCCGGTGAGAGGTCAAATACTTTTAAACTGTTCCTTATGGTTTTTCTACGTTGGTTGAATGCGGCCTTAACCACTCTAAAGAATAATTTTTCATCACAATCTAACGTGAAATTCTTTTTACGCACTAAACGGAGTACCCCGGATTGTACTTTAGGCGGAGGGTCAAAAACTTGGGGCGAAACCGTGAACAAATATTCGGCATCATAATAGGCCTGTACCAGTACGGATAGAATACCATAGGTTTTATTGCCTTCTCCTTCACAAATACGTTTGGCCACTTCCTTTTGGAACATACCGGAAAATTCAGGCACCTGTGCTTTCATTTCTAGCATTTTAAAAACAATTTGTGTAGATATGTTATAGGGGAAGTTTCCGGTTATGGCAAATTGCTCATCACCAAAAATCTCGGTAAGGTCATACTTTAGAAAATCGGCTTCAATTACCTGAAGCGTACTTTTTCCTGCCATTGCCTTGGGGTGTTCCAAAGGGAAACTATGGTTGAGATAGACAATAGAATCGGCATCCAAATCCATTGCCACTATATTTATGTCTTGCAGCAGCAGGTATTTGGTGAGCACGCCCGTACCCGGACCTATTTCCACTACATTTCTATAGCCTTCCAAGGAAAGGGTGTCCGCAATTTTTTTGGCAATCTCCTCATCTTTTAAAAAATGCTGGCCTAAATGCTTCTTAGCCTTTACGGGACTATCTTCTTTCCAAGACTTTGTGGAGTGTTGTTCGTAATGTTTCTTCTTTTTCTTGCCCATATTTTTCTTTTAAGCCCTTATATAAACCCAAGCCGTCTTGCCCGATTTTAAACCGACTTTCTTTTTCTTGTATGCGGCGCCTTCGTATTGGTCCGCCTTTGTCAATTCGTTTTGTTCTAATTCGTAAACCACGCCTTCAATACGGTCTTCCGCACCCTTTGTTTCTTCGGCTACTAGGTATCTGCCCATTATTTTTTCAGGGGAAATACGAAAACCGTTCAGTACATCGGGACCTCCCTTCAGGCTGCGCCCAAAAACCCGTTGTTGTATATACGGGTCTTGGAGGGTGCCGTAGGTGAAGAGGTATGGCATTTGTTATTGGACCTAGTCGTTAGTGTTCGCTTACGATTTCCATCTCGGTCCTGAACGAAACGAATTTGTTCGGAAACCGTTTATGGGCATCTTCACGCAATCTGGGTGCGTCTTCCGTATAATAGCTTTCCAGCACTTCCTTGCTCAAGGTGGTGAACTGAACCGAGTAGCTGATGCCCCCCATTTCTTCTTCTACCAATATCTTGCTCATCTTGGCGTTCAAGAATTTGCCGGTGGCCAATATATCGGGTATGTGCACTTCACGCATCCATATGAGCCATTCGTCATGCACCGACTCTTCTATATTGGTTGTTACATTGTATATGTACATATTGTTGGTTTTTTTTAGTCTTTTAGCAAATCTAATGCCTTTTCCAATACCTCGTCCCTTCCTTCTCGAATACCTGCAATAGTAGGTTTTGTCGTTACATCAATTTTTACGCCAACTCTTTGGGTTTTTGTTCCATCGGGATAAAAAATACCGGTCCCGGAAATTCCTGTTTTGAAACCGCCTACGAATCCAATTAGGCTAAGATCTCCATCCGCAGCGCAGGTTTGGCTGCCAATTGTCATTACATTGTCGTATGTCTGAAAAGCCATGGTGGTAAACTCGGCATAGCTGATTGTCTGTGAGTTGACCAATAGAATAACTTTTCCATTATAAGGTTTCTTACCATTACCTCCGCATTTTAATGTTTTTGTCCACTTAAACCTACCTGGGTAACCTAAATCTGGAACTATAATTTTTACAAATTCTTTTGGACTACTGTTCAAGTAATTCGCTATTCGGTATAGAGTGCCTTTAGGATAATTACGGATATCAAAAATGATAGCCTTTGTGTTTCTTAAACTATCCATCATTTGCGAGACGTCCTCTTGGGTAACTTCTCCCATATTCACGTAGCCAATAGTATTATTGAGTATTTTATATTTTTTCTTTGTGGGTCTCTCGTAATTGAAGACGTCAAACGGGTACCTTCCTATTTTTTTGGTAATGGGTTTTCCATTCCTCAATAGTTCTATCGTGACCGAATCTGTACTGCCATTAAAAATTTTGTTCCGGGCAAAAGCAAGCTTGGCGGCGTGGTTGGAGCCTTGTATATAGTTTTTTCCTTCTTCAAAAACATCAATAACGTTTTGTCCGTTCACTTTGCTAATGACATCTCCAATTTTTAAATCGTTTAGTCGGGCCAATGAATCGTTAAAAGGTCTTACGATTACAGCTTTATTGTCGATTATCCTGTGGATCACGGGAATGTACTTATTGCCAAAATATTCATTTAGTATGTCTGTACTTAAACCCGCGTGGCTATCATCAATGTGTACCACTAGTTCTAGCATAGCTAAATGGTAATCCAATTCAGATTTGGGGTGAAGAAACTTAGGCAGCATTTGTGTTAATACATCGTTCCAAGGGATGTGCATCTGGTATTTGTACGGAAAAAAATACTCAACCGTATTCCAATATCTGAATAAGGCTAGTAGCCTTAAGTTCTTATCTTTCCATAAGAAGTTTGGGTATTCCGGTTCATTTTGGATAATGATATTTTGTGCCTTTGTTATCCTTTTAGCTGTGGTCACGTAGTATTGCTCGCCTTGAAACCTATTTGTTTCTATAAACCGGAGTTTATCGGAAAGCTGTTTTGAAAAGAGCGGGTTATCCTGTATCCACGATAGATCAAAGTTTTTATTGAAACGGGCCGTAGATGTGGGCTTTCGGCAAGACTTGCAGGGTTTTATTTCACCAAGTGAACCTATCCAGTCTATTAATACTTGTGATAGTTCTTCTTTGGAATTGGTCTTTTCAGTTTTAGCGAGAATTGTGAATAACTGTTCGTCCCAATTGAATTTTCCTTTGGCTACATTGGGGTGGTAATATTTTAGGAAACCCCAGACTTTGCCGACCGAAGCCAGTTTTTCGGTTTCGTTCAGTGGGGTGGGTTTAGCTATCACCTGACCCGAAAAAAATAGTGTAATTAGAAAAATCAAAGTGAATCTGCCCATGCTCTATTGTTTTGTTTTTAGATAGCTATTTCAATTCACGGCATCACCTCGCAACATTCTAAAATTCTTTCTCGCCTGTGGAAAATAATAACTGTCTTGATAGTTATAAATAATTTTCTCGTAATGCGACTTAGCTTTTTCAGGTTGATTTAGTTTATTTCTATAGAGTTCTGCCAGTGCAAAATGCGCGTCGTCCGCTAGAATACCATTGGCGTAGAATTCAGTTATTTTTTGGTAGTTGTATTCGGCAGCTTCGTAGGCTTTGGTGCTTTCTAAAAGTTCACCTTGTTTTAGAAGGGCCTCGTCCTCAATTTTTTCGCCTTTATGGTTTTCAAGAATGTCATTAAGTTCCGTGATGGCCTCTTTGGTTTTGTTCTGGTAGGCCAAAAGGTCTGCCCGGGCATATTTTTTAAGAGCGGTTTGGGTTGAATCTTCCAGTGAGTTATCCGAAATTAATAAACTCAGCTGCATGGCATCATTGGCTATAAGCTGCGATGTTGAGCTTCTGAGCACTTTTAACTGGGTGAGGGCCCAATCAAAATCGCCTTTGTAAAAACTGGTCTGAGCCACTTTAAACCGTGCATTTTGCCCCAGCACATCATTTTTTAGATTTTGCTGTATTTGTGAAAAATAGATGAGCGCTTCATTAAATTTTTTATCATATACCAAAATGTCTCCCAATGCCAGTTTTACGAAAGCTTTTCCACGGGCGTTTAACGGAAGCTCTAAACTTTGTTTTAGAATTTTGATGGCTTGTTCTGGAGTTTCTTGTTTAAAGGTCAAAAAGTTGGCGTAGGCAACCTGTAATTGTAAAGTCTGGGCCTTGTAACCATGAATGTTTATCAGCTCGTTAAATTGCTTTTCTACCGCTTCTAAACTTTTTTTTGTGGGCTCAAAAAGTTGAATGTCTATAAGGTTCAGTTGTGCGTTAAGTTTAGTGACCTCGTTTGCACTGTTATCCGCAATGTATTGAAAGATTTCTTGAGCGGTCTCGGTTTCGGAATCCTCAAGGGCTAAATTCCCGAGGGCATTGAGGCGTTGCATATTAGAACCTTCCAAGCGTTTGTAAATAGCCTTTTCCTGACGAAAGGCACTACCATACTGCTTTTGTTGTACAAAGAGCCAGCTCAAAAGCTCGTTCCAAAGAATATCCGGATTCTTTTGTGCATTCTGCAATAGCGTTTTTTTAAGGATAAGGTTGTTCTCGTTTTCAGCATCCGCAGTTATAAAATCGTCAATATTACGAAGCACGTTAGATTTTGATGTTTTGCCCTCGCTAATGAGGTTTAAGTAGGATACGTACATTTTCTCAATATTGCCCTGTTCTCCGTAAATACGAGCCATTTGATAATTATAGTCCAGCTGGGGGTTGAGTTCCATAGCCCTGGTGTAGGCCTTAAGGGCTTCGTCTAACAAAGCGTATTTCTGAAAGCGGTAGCCAATACCATATCCATAATTAGGATTTTCATCTATTTTAGCGATTGCTTTCTCGTAGTATGCCTTGGCCTTTTCCGATTGGTTCTGTAATCTGTAATTATACCCCATTTCAATAAATAACGTAGGGTATGCCCTGGCATTTTTTAATTTTTTCAGTAAAAAGTTTTCGGCATCCGTATAACGTTCCAATTGTTGGTAGGTGGCTATAAGAGCTTCTGTATAATCTGTTCTACTAGGATTTTTATCCGTTAGTTTTTCATAGTACACCACGGCCTTTTCATAATCACCATCATTAAAATACTGTTTGGCCAAGAAATCATCTTGGGCCACAGTAGAGAAGGTAATAAGAAGAATGGCGATAGTATGGAGAGCCTTCATATATGAAATTTAACAAATTTAAGTCAGCTTGGGAAAAGAATCTGTTAAGGGGACTATAATTTGGGAGTAAATAGGCTTTAAAACGTATTTGTTTCAATTTATACAAGATTATAGACTGTTCGTACAATACCATATTTGACCTTTATTATTGTGTAATACATTTATAATCAAATTGTTATTTGTTTCATTTAAATACATATAGAGTTATGGCAACATTTGTAAAAAATTGTGATCGTTACGCGGCGTTCCTTTATCCTAATGGGGAGAATTCCGGTAGAATTAATTTGTATTGTGCGGACGGATATAGGTTATATCTAATTTTTAGAGAGGGAAACCTTTCCGGGAATACGTTTAACGAGAGTATAAAAACCGGGGTAGGGTATCAGCCTATAGATAGGTATAGTGATTATTTAGATTTGGTTAGAAATGAAAAACCAATTAGGGTAACATTCAATACTACCAATAAGAATTATGTGGTATATGCTTCGGGAGAAGAAGTAGGAGAAGGAGAGTTGTAAATTGTGTTAAATGAAAATCGGCCAGAACGGATAATTGTTCTGGCCGATTTTATTTCTTGTACTTAAAATTAATCTATACGGTCAAACCCACAATAAGGCACCAATACCTCGGGTATCTGAATACCATCTTCAGTTTGATAATTTTCCAAAATCCCAGCTAAAACGCGAGGTAAGGCCAAAGAGCTTCCGTTTAATGTATGGGCAAACTGGCTTTTTCCGTTTTCGTCTTTGTACCGTAGTTTTAGTCGGTTGGCCTGGTAGGCTTCAAAATTGGACACAGAGCTAATTTCTAACCAACGGTCCTGCGCCGTGGAAAACACCTCAAAATCAAAAGTAAGGGCTGCCGTAAAACCTAGGTCACCGCCGCAAAGTCTTAGAATGCGGTATGGTAATTTTAGTTCTCTAAGGATATTTTTTACATGTTCTACCATGCCATCCAAGGCTTGGTACGAATTAGCGGGGTTTTCCACCCGAACAATTTCCACTTTATCAAACTGGTGAAGACGGTTAAGACCACGAACATGTGCGCCGTAGCTTCCTGCCTCTCTCCTAAAACAGGGTGTGTAAGCCGTATAGCGGATAGGGAAATCGCTTTTGGTAACTATCTCGTCACGAAAAAGATTGGTAACCGGTACTTCGGCAGTTGGAATAAGGTAAAGGTCGTCCTCTCCTACATGGTACATTTGCCCTTCTTTGTCAGGTAATTGCCCAGTTCCAAAACCGGATGCTTCGTTAACCAAGTGCGGTACTTGCATTTCAGTGTAACCTGCTTCTGTATTTTTATCTAAAAAATAAGAGATTAGGGCACGTTGCAATCTGGCACCTCTTCCTTTGTATACGGGAAAACCGGCACCTGTAATTTTTACGCCCAATTCAAAATCTATGATATCATATTTCTTTGCCAATTCCCAATGGGGTAGAGCATCGGTATTTAAAGTAGGTATGTCTCCTTCTCTAAAAATCTCTTCGTTGTCCTCATCTGAATTACCCGCAGGAACTGATTCATGGGGAACATTAGGTATTTTGTAAAGAACGCTCTGTAAATTTTCGGAAATAGTATTAAGCTCTTCGCCCAATCTTTTGGAATCTTCCTTTAAGGTCACTGTTTTCTCTTTGAGAACGTTGGCTTCTTGGGCTTTTCCAGTCTTAAAGAGCATGCCTATTTCTTTGGAAAGTTTATTGCTTTCCGCTAGGGTGTTGTCCAAGGAAGTTTGTGTTGCACGTCTTTTTTCATCCAACTCCAACACTTCATTAATCAATGGTGCGGCATCTATATTGCGCTTTTTTAATGCGTTTATGATGTCGTCTTTTTTGTCTCTAACGACCTGTAGCTGTAACATTGCTCTTAAATTTAGTCTGCAAATTTAAACTAATGATTAAAAACCAATACATTTACAGCCGTTATAATCTTATTATTTTATGGTTTTTGAACATTTTGCACTGAACATTACGGATATACACAAAAGAGTAGACTGGTTTGTGACCCATTTAGGGTTAACTGTTGTTGTTGGACAGGAAAAGCCTCCTTTTATGACCTTTTTGGCCGATTCTACTGGAAGGGTGATGCTAGAGTTGTACCAAAAGCCGGAAGAACCGCTAAGTAACTTTGAGGAGCGCCACCCCGCAACATTTCATGTGGCTTTTGTTTCTGATGATGCGGAAGCAGATAAACAAAGACTTATTGCTGAAGGAGCCACTCTTGTTGAGGAAGTAAAGCGTGAAGGTCTGCATCTTGTAATGCTACGTGATCCATGGGGCATGCCGTTACAACTTTGCAAGCGGGCTAAAAAATTCTAAGGTTTTTTTTCGTAGGTAGGTGATGGGAAAATCCATTCATTATGCCAAAAGTAGTTCCACTTGGTATTGGCTAAGTCTACTTTAGGGTCTATAAACGGGCGGTAAGGTTTTCCGTTTACGCTAACTTTAGAGTTTTGTGCGTAAACCTCTATATGTTCTCCTTTTTTGGCATATTCCTTTTTTAACCTTTGGGCAAACTGCCATATAAAATCTGGGTAGCCCGCAATTCTCTTCTGTTGCTTTTTGGAGAGGTAATCTTTTGTTTTGATTACGGTCTGTTCCCCGGTTTTTGGATTGACTACCAAGAATTTTACGGTTCCTGTGCGGCTTCGGAGCATCATACGCCAACTTAATCTGTGCCCTTCCTCTGTCCATAGTACCTCGTCTTTTATAAAATGATGTCTTACGGGGAGCGTAATTTGTATTAGAAAATAAATGCCTCCTATAACGAGTAGTGGTTTTCTATAGGATGGCACTTCTACCTTTTGAAGGTGGTAAGGTTTTTTCTTCTTGAAAAAGATATTTCGTATGGTCTCGGGCTCAAAAAAGAATACGGTAAAAGCCAACGATAAATACGGGAAAATACCGATCTGAAAAACAATGGAGTTGAACAGGTGAAAAAACACAGAAGCGAAAAAGGCAATTTTTCGAGTGGGCTTCCAAAGTAGGGCGGGAACGATCAATAAATCAAAAAAAATACCCGAGACCCCAATAATTCTATGAATAAACGGCTCTTGCAATAGGCCTCCAATAATAGGGTAGCTAGCTTTGTTGAGCATTAGAATGCGAACAATTCCAAAATCTAACCAATCGCCATATAGTTTGGCAATAGAAGCGTAGGTGTAAACAATAAGTAGCTGAAAAATCACAATCCACTTTACATAAGCGAACATACTGTCGCTTTTTAAGTTTGGGTTTCGCTTTACATCCAATGAGTGACTTTGGTGTGCCGGTAGAAAACACATGATGAGCGAAATAAGTACCAGAAGATAGTAATGATTGTTGTACGATGTCTTTTGCATCAGGTAAACACCCGCCCACATAAGGGTAAAGGAAATAATGGCAAATCGGTATTTGTAGCCTAGGGCAATAAGTACGCCCATTGTACCCATAACAAAGAAATAGTAGTACATGCCAAACCCCGGTAAAGGTTGGAGCCAATCAAAGCCAATGAAATTAAAGGTAAACTTTGGTTCTATTAACGTTCTTCTGATCCAACCCGTTAAAATGGCGCCATAACATTCTAGGGAAACAAGTATTCCGAAAAAAATACGGAATATAATCAGTTGCGAGTTATCGATTTTCGAAAAGAGAAAACGATTCAGCATTTATTCTAAGATTAGGGAGAGCGAGGTTTGTTTGTCCTTTTCCAGTTGAGTCTTTAGGGCTTCTACAGATTCAAACTTGTGCTCGTCGCGTATGCGGTGTAGAATGTCTATCTGTAGTTTTTGACCGTAAAGATCTTGGTCAAAATCAAAAAAGTTAATCTCAATAGTTTTCTCTTTGCCAGCAACGGTAGGGTTGTAGCCAATGTTCATCATCCCGTAAACGGTTTTGTTTAAAAGCTGACTTTTAACCACGTAGACCCCATTTTTGGGTATCAATTTATACGATTCCACAATGTGGAGATTGGCGGTAGGAAAACCAAGTTGTCTGCCAAGGCCTTTTCCTTTTTGTATAGTGCCCGTAAGCATATAGTTGTAGCTTAGGTAGCTGTTTGCCGTGGTAATATCGCCTTCTTGGAGCGCTTTACGTATTTTGGTTGAACTTACGGATACTTCATCTATTTCTTGTGCCGATATTTCTTCAACCTCAAAATTAAAGGTGCTGCCAAAAGCTTTAAGGTCGGTAATATTGGCATTTCGGTTTCTGCCGAAGCGATGGTCGTAACCAATAATAATTTTTTTTATCTGCAGCTGGTTCACCAAATTGTCCCGAACGAATTCAGTGGCGGAGAGACGGGAAAATTCTTGCGTAAAAGGATGAATGATCAATTGGTCCAATCCTAGCTCCTCTAATATTTTGGTTTTTTCTTCAATGGTATTGAGCAATTTTATGTTTGCATCCTTTTGCAAAACCATCCGCGGATGCGGGAAAAAAGTCAATACGGTAGATTTAAGGTTTAGTGCAGCGGCATTATTTATCAAACGCTCCAGTATTTTTCTGTGACCAATATGAACACCGTCAAAAGTGCCTATGGTAATGGCAGTCGAATGCCGTTTATCGTTTTTGAAAATGCTTTGGACTGTTACCACCTGTTAAAAATAATAAAAAGACTTATATTTGATTTTGTTCTAAACCCCCTTGATGGTTACAAAATTACGTCTTGTTTTCTCAATTACCATAGCATTTCTTTCCTTTTCCGCCTCGGCACAGAGCGAATATTGGGAAAGCTCTTCGATGAAAAAATCTTCCTACAAGAGATTTTCGCAGGGGTTGAACATGCAGAACGCAAAAGTTTTTTCCTTACAAGAGAAACTTTTTAAGCAGGATTTGCAGCGCTCTACAACATCAAAGAGCGTTTCAAAAATTGTTCATTTTCCAAATTCTAACGGAGAAATGGTAGCGTATAGTGTTCGTGAAACGCCCGTTTTGTCCGAAGAACTTTCAAAAAAATACCCAGAAATAAAATCATTTTCTGGTTATGATGTAAATAATAGGGAAAACCGTATACGGTTCAGTATTTCTCAAAAGGAAGTGCAGGCCATGATTATTTCTTCGGAAAAAAGAGAGAACAGTTTTATTGAGAAGGTAGAGGGAGATACCTATATGGTGTATTCCGGGAGTGCTAAAAGTGCAGATGATGAAGATTTTGTTTGTAGTACCCAAGAAAAGGTTTTGTCCGCCGGTGCCAGCTTAACGGCCAAACCTCTTGATGACCGTGTACTTAGAAAATACAGGTTGGCCGTTTCGGCAACTGCGGAATATACGGAATATCATGGTGGTACAGTGGTTGATGCACTAGCAGGTATCAATGCCACTATAACAAGGGTAAATGAGGTTTTTGAAACGGATTTAGCAGTGCGTTTGGAGCTTGTAGCAGAAACGGACAAGATAATTTATACCAATGCGGCTACAGACCCGTATACGGGTACATTAAGCTTGTTGGGCGATCAGGGCCAGGCGGTAATGACCAGTGAGATAGGAGAAACAAACTATGATATTGGGCATGTGTTTCATAATGGTGAAAATGGGGGTAACGCCGGTTTTATTGGGGCTATTTGTGTAACCAATAGAAAGGGTAGTGCATATTCATCTAGCCGAGTGCCTAAAGGAGATAAGTTTGATTTGGATTTTGTGGCCCATGAGATGGGACACCAATTAGGGGCAAACCACACTTGGTCACATGAATTTGAAGGAACCTTGGTTCAAGTAGAGCCGGGTAGTGGCTCTACCATTATGGGCTACGCAGGTATAGCGGATGTAGATGACGTAGCGGCCAGCGGAGACGATTATTTTCATTACGTTAGTATTAAGCAAATTATAGATAATCTAAAGACAAAAACCTGTGGGGAGGTTACGGGTATTTCCAACAATCCTCCCGTTGTTGAGGATTTGGAAGATTACGTAATCCCAAAATCCACTGCTTTTATATTGGAGGGCAGCGCCACAGATTCTAATGTAGGAGATGTGCTGACCTATACATGGGAACAAATAGACAACGGCGTGGTTACTCAGGCCTCTTTTGGTCCAAATAATGCAAGCGGTGCAAATTTCAGGTCTAGACTTCCAAGTTTGGCACCTGTAAGATACTTTCCAATGTTGTCACAAGTAGTTCGTGGTAATTTGGTGCAGACCTTCCCTACGAGAGGTTCTGCTTGGGAAACGGTATCGGACGTTGAGCGAGAGATGAATTTTGCTTTTACGGTTAGGGATAATGCACCAGGTGGGGGTCAGGTGGTCTCCAAATTAATGAATCTTGCCGTTGTAAACAGTGCGGGGCCTTTTCAGGTTACCTCGCAAGCATCTGCCGAAACTTATGTGGCGGGTGAAGTGTTACAGATAGATTGGGACGTTGCCGGAACGGATAAGTTGCCGGTTGCTACTAAAAATGTAGACCTTGTGCTTTCTACTGATGGCGGTGTAACTTTTACGGTTCCCTTGGCATCAGGTGTGGTTAACGATGGGTCTCATAAAGTGGTAGTTCCGGGTATTGCTACGGATAAGGCCCGGGTTATGGTCAAAGCTTCGGACAATGTGTATTATGCTGTGAATGCTACTGATTTTACCATTGAGGCATCGCAGTTTGTGATGAACTTTTCAGGATTGGAGTATGAAGCTTGTCATTTTGATGACCTTGTGATTCCTTTTGACTATGAAACCTATTTGGGTTTTGATGAAGAAGTTACTTTTGAGGTAACGGATGGGCCTGATAATTTAGGGGTTACTTTTATGCCGGATACCGTTTCAGTAGACGGAACCCGAGTGGATATGTTAATCGAAAATACCGAAAACGTTCCTGAAGGCTCGTATTCATTGACTATCACAGCTGTCTCTGCTAGCGTAACAAAAGAAATTATCCTAGACTTAAAGATATACGACACGGACTTTCCTGCAGTAGCGATTACGGCTCCTGCCAATAATTTAGTAGATGCCGCAACAACAGAGTTGCTACAGTGGGAGGAGGATGCTTCTTATACTTCATACGAGGTGCATATTGCAACCGATGCCGCTTTTGCCAACCTGGTAGAATTGGTCACGGTTACTACAAATAGTTATGTGCCTACGGAACTTAATAATCAGGAAGAATACTACTGGCGAGTAAAGCCTCTAAACGTATGTGGCGAAGGACCTTACAGTACAGTTCGTAAGTTCACTACCATACAAGTAGATTGTGCCAATAAGCCTGCGCGAGACCTTCCTTTGGAAATAAGTGCTACGGAAAGAACCACGGTAATTTCAAAAATTGCCTTTTTTGAAGATTTAAAGGTAGATGATATAAATGTAAGGTTGAACATTGATCACGAGTACCTTGAGGATTTGGTCGTAACACTAACATCTCCATCTAATACAGTGGTTCCGTTAATTTCTAGTTCATGCGGCAATCTAAGGAATGTAGATGCAATTTTTGATGATAGTGCTTCTAGTTTCTCTTGTGGAGCTACAGCTACAACGGCAATTAAGGGTACGGTAAAACCATTAGGTTCGCTAAGTTCTTTTAAAGGGGAGTCCGTATTGGGTGAATGGACCTTAACGGTAGTGGATAATGCCTCTAGGGATGGAGGTATGATAAACGAGTTCTCTCTGGATATTTGTGTAGAAGGCGAATTTAGACCGGATGCAGATAATGATGGTGTTTTTGATGATGGAGACGATTTATGCCTTAATACGCCCGAAGGGGCGGAGGTGGACTCCTCTGGTTGTGAGGTGCATAGGTTTGCTTCCGATAATTTTGAGATTACGGTAGAAAGTGAGTCCTGTAGAAATAATGATGATGGGGTCATTTCTATAGAGGCTAAAACGTCTATGGATTATACGGTAACTATATCTGGTAACAGTGTAGATGTAACCGATATGTTTACGGACTCGTTCTCGCTTTCAAATTTAAACTCGGGGGTATACACGTTGTGTGTAAACGCTTCAGGTGCCGGATTTGATTATGAACCTTTTTGTGCTCAGGTAACCGTATCCCAACCAGAGCCTTTGGGGGTAACATCCTCTGTTTCTTTAGATGGAAAGCAGTTGTTGTTATCTATGGAAGGAGCGGACCTGTATACTATTGAATTAAATGGTGAAACGCTACTGACCGATAAATCCGAGATTACACTAGATTTGAAATCAGGGGGTAATGTACTGCGGGTATCAACGGGTATTTCGTGTCAAGGTATTTATGAAGACCAATTTTTTGTGGGGAGTAAACCTATTGCATTCCCAAACCCGTTTAATGAAAGCACACGCGTTTTATTAGGGGCATCTACGGAAAAAGTAAGAATAGATATCTTTACTATTGGAGGTAGTTTGGTGAAAAGTGAACAGAGTACACCAAGAGGTGGGGGAGTAGACTTGGATTTTTCGGTATTGCATTCCGGAATGTATATTGTGAAAATCAAGGGAGAAACAATTAATGAATCGGTTAAAGTGATAAAACGATGAGGATACTAACTTTTATACTGTTGGGATTAGTACTCTTTTCGAGTTGTAAAAAAGACTCGCCGAAGGCGCCTGAAAAAGTGGATTTAATTGCCCCTGCTAAAAATTCAGAGTGCACACCCGTTCAAAGTGATGGCGATGCCAGTAGTATTGTTCGCTTTAATTGGAAAGCGGCAGACCATACGGAAGATTATGAGCTACAGGTTACGAATCTCAATACAGGTACCGTTCAATCAAAAAATACATCTAATACCATAGAAACTCTTTCATTGGCAAAGGGCACCCCTTTTTCTTGGGTGGTAATTTCAAAAAATTCAGAAACCACAACGGCAACAAGTAGTGATTCTTGGTTGTTCTATAATCCTGGCTCAGAAATTAGTCACGTGCCTTTTCCTGCAGAATTGACATTTCCGGTACAAGGATCCACTGCATTTAAAGATGTTAATAATGAGGTAAGTTTAAAGTGGTCAGGCAAGGATTTGGATGATGATATAGAGGCGTACGCTATTTATTTTTCTACCCAAAATCCGCCTACCAACTTATTAAAAAATACGGATGCCGGAGTTAGTGAATTAAAGGTAGAAGTAACCTCTGGAGAAGTCTATTTCTGGAAAGTTGTTACAACCGATGAAGAAGGAAATAGTTCCGCCAGTTCGGTTTCGGAATTTAAGACCCGTTAAATTGGTTCATGGTGCGGGCAACACCGGCCAGAACAAAGGATTTTATGAGCTCTGTAGTCTTTTCATAGCGCTTTATTAAAGCATTCTTTTCAGTTTCGGTCCATTCACCCAAAACATATTCAACTTGCCTTCCCTTTCCAAAATCTGCACCTACGCCAAACCTTAGTCGGTTGTAGTTTGTGGTCTGTAGTACATTCTGTATGTCCTTAAGACCGTTATGGCCACCATTACTTCCCTTGGTCTTTAGGCGTATAGTGCCAAATTCCAAGTTAATGTCATCAGTGATTACCAATACGTTTTCCAAAGGAATGTTTTCTTTGTCCATCCAATATTTTAGGGCCTTACCGCTAAGGTTCATATAGGTAGATGGTTTCAGACAAAGCACGCTACGCCCTTTAATTTTGAAAAGACCTATATCTCCCAATTTTGCGGTTTCAAAAGAAAAACTGGCATCATTTGCTAGGGCATCCAATATTTTGAAGCCAATGTTGTGTCTGGTTTCTGTATACTCACTACCTATGTTCCCTAGGCCAATGATGAGGTATTTTTTCATGGTATCGGTTTCTTCTAGAACACTTTTGTTCTTGTTGAAAATTGATTTTAGAAATTGATAAAACATAATAAATGGTTCTTGTTCATGATTATGTTCTAAAGTAGATGCCAAGCGGCAACCTTAAGGTGTAAAAATACAAAAGCGCCCTAAATTAGGGCGCTTTATATAACTTCAATTGAAATTTATTCTTGGCTTTCACCACCTTCAGTAGCTGCTGCTTCAGTAGCTTCTCCTTCTTCTCCTTCAATTTCTTCGTCGTCATCAACGGCCACTGCTGTACGTTGCGTTTTAACTTGAACCACCACAGTTGTTTCTGGGTGTAGGATAGTAAATTCATCTTTCAATAAAGATTCAACGGTAATGTTTTCACCAATTTTCAATTTCGATATATCAATATCAAAATAATCTGGCAAGTTGTCCGGAAGTGCTTTAATGGCAAGTTTTCTCTTTCTAAAAAGTAGACGACCACCAGCTCTAACACCAGGAGCATTACCTACTAAACGAACAGGAATGTTCATGGTAACTTCCTTATCATCAAAAAGTTGATAGAAATCGATATGCAAAATTTTATCAGTCACTGGGTGAAACTGAATGTCTTGCATAATCGCTTTTACCTTAACATCGCCTAAGTCAACCTTTACGGTATGCGCGGCTGGGGTGTAGACTAAATCTCTGAACGCTAACTCATCTGCTGAAAAGTGCAATGGTTTTTCCCCTCCGTATACTACGCAAGGAACCTGTCCAGCATTACGTAGGGCCTTCGTTGCCTTCTTGCCCACGCTTTCTCTTTCTGATCCTTTAATTTTAATTGACTTCATTATATGGTTTAAAAAATTAATACTCTAAATTGGGTAGCCCTTTGTTTGAGCTACATTAAAAATTTTGATGCAATGGAAGTATTGTGGTGAACCCTATGCATAACATCTGCAAACAGCTCTGCACAGCTCAATACTTTTACTTTATCCGAGTCCCGTCTTGCCGGAATAGAATCTGTAACAATCAGTTCCGATAGTTGGGATTTTTCTATCTTTTCATAGGCATCACCGGATAATAGGGCGTGAGTTGTAATGGCCCTAACACTTAGTGCACCTCTTTCCATCATTAAATCGGCAGCCTTGGTCAACGTTCCGGCGGTATCTACCATATCATCTACTAAGACCACGTTCTTTCCCTTTACGTCGCCAATAAGCTCCATGTGCGATATTACATTAGCCTTTGCCCGTTGTTTGTAGCAGATTACTACATCACTAGACAATGCTTTGGAATACGCATAAGCTCTTTTGGAGCCCCCCATATCTGGTGAAGCTATGGTCAGGTTTTCCAGGTTTAAGCTTTTAAGGTATGGTAAGAACATAGTGGATGCGAACAAATGGTCAACAGGTTTTTCAAAAAAACCTTGAATTTGATCGGCATGCAAATCCATTGTAATAATTCGTGTAGCACCTGCCGCTTCAAGCATTTTGGCGATTAGCTTTGCCGCAATAGGCACTCTTGGCTTATCTTTTCTGTCTTGTCTTGCCCAACCAAAGTAAGGCATTACAGCGGTTATGTGTCTAGCAGAGGCACGCTTGGCGGCATCTAGCATTAATAACATTTCCATTAGGTGTTCCGAACTAGGATTCGTTGAACCGATAATGAAAATACGGGTACCTCTAACGGACTCTTCAAAGGAAGGCTGAAATTCACCATCGCTATATCTAGAGAAGATTACGTTGCCTAATTCGGCCCCATAAAACTTGGCTATTTTTTTTGCTAACTCAGTACTTTGGGTACATGCGAAAATCTTAGGTTCGGGAACTTGGTAAGCCATGGGTAACGTATTGTGAATTAGTTTATTGACAAGTCGTTTTGTTAGCGAGGTGCAAATTTAGAAATTTATTTGTCTTGCTAAAGCATAAATGTTGTTATTTTTTTGTGTGGGGTAGAAAAAAATTTTTACTTTTGCAGTCCGATTTTAATGCTCGAGTGGCGGAACTGGTAGACGCGCTGGATTCAAAATCCAGTTCCTTTGGAGTGTGGGTTCGATTCCCACCTCGAGTACAAGATTAAAAATGAAAAGCTGAGAATTTATTCTCAGCTTTTTTTATACCTGAAATCCAAATAGCCATATAGGATAGATAGAAAAGTATATTCATGCTAAGGGCAAAAATTTAAAAATAATTACCGAACGTTTGGTAAAATTCAAATAATTTGTATATTTGCCCCATGAGACCACAGAAAGTGCTGGATAAACAAATTATTGAAAGCCTAGTAGGTGTTTTTAGGTCAAAAGGTTATGACGGGGCTAGTCTTTCTGAATTAGCCCAGAAAACAGGACTTAAAAAAGCTAGTTTGTATCATCGTTTTCCGGATGGAAAGCAGGGTATGGCTATTGCTGTTATGGATTATTTAGGGGAACGGGCAGAAGAAAAAGTATTCAAGGCTTTATGGGATGATAGTGTATCTCCCGCACAACGATTGGTTAATGGTTTGGATAGTATTAGGGATGTTTATACCAATGGAAAGGATGCATGCATCTTAAGGGCGTTTTCTTTAGGTTCTGGACTGGAATTGTTTGGTGAGCAAATAGGGAAAGGCATGTTACATTGGATTGAGGCCTTCAAAAAATTAGGTCAGGATTTGGGCTTGACTGATCAAAGAGCGAAAAAATATGCGGTACAAACCTTATTGGAAATTCAAGGTAGTCTTGTAGTTACTAAAGGGTTGAACGACTTAAAGATATTTGAACAAACTTTAAAGGATATTGAATTTAGATATCTAAACGAATAAAAAAAATTTACCATTAAATTTTACCGAACATTCGGTAATAAATACTAAAACTATGAAAAACTTAATTCTTTACGCTTTGGCTGTTGTGCCACTATTTATGTCTGGGAAAACAATGCCAGATGTAGAAAAATCAAATCTAATATCTAAAAACAAAGAAAATATGACAATAATTAAGTATCGGACTTTAGAAGTTAACGGAATAAATATAGCATACCGAGAAGCAGGTAACCCAGAAAATGAGACTATAGTTTTGCTGCATGGTTTTCCCACGTCCTCTCACCAATATAGAAAAGTACTAGATCAATTATCTGATGAATATCACTTAGTAGCCCCGGATTATCCCGGTTTTGGAAATAGCGATTTTCCAGCTGCTAGTGCATTTGAATATACTTTTGATAACATTGCCGCTACAATAGATGCTTTTTTGGAAAAAAAGGAAATTACTTCCTATGCGTTAATGATTCAAGATTATGGCGCTCCAATTGGTTTTAGGATTGCTACGGCCCATCCAGAGCGCGTTACGGCAATTATAAATCAGAACGGTAATGCGTATGAAGAGGGTTTGGGAGCAGCGTGGAAAGATACTAAAGCATTCTGGGCAAATAGAAACGAGCAATCTGAAAAAGCATTATTACAATCTTTTTCATTAGAAGGGCTTAAGTGGCAATATACACATGGTACACGTAATCCCGAAAAGGTTAACCCGGATACTTGGCATTTAGATTATTTGAGAATGTCCAGACCTACCGCGCATGCCGTTCAATTAGATTTGTTTTATGATTATCAAAATAATGTAAAGCTATACCCAAAATGGCAGGAATATTTGAGGGAGAATCAACCGCCACCTTTAATTGTTTGGGGAAAGAACGACGCCTTTTTTCCAGAGAGTGGGGCGATTGCCTTTAAAAAAGATGTAAAAAATATTGATTGTAACATTTACGATACCGGTCATTTTGCTTTGGAAGAAGATGCGGATAAAATCATCCCCAAAATGAGAAGTTTTTTGAGTAAGCTTAAAAAGTGAAAAACCTCAAACTAAACTAATAAAGAAGCCTCATTTTGTGAGGCTTCTTTTGTTTGCCGTAATAACTATAACCTAGCTCAATCGTAAAACACAACTTTCATTACCTTAGCACATATGAATGCAATTGAAATTAGAACTGTAGACGTAGTACAGTATATAAAACCCTTAAGGGAAGGCGGCTCGCTACCTGGTATAGTTAAGGCAGACGATGAGTTTCTTTATGTCTTAAAGTTTAGAGGGGCCGGTCAAGGAAAAAAAGCTTTAATTGCCGAACTTATTGGCGCAGAACTAGCTCGTGCCATGGAACTTAAGGTGCCGGAAATTGTTTTTATGAACTTAGACGATAGCTTCAGTAAGACCGAACCTGATGAGGAAATCCAAGATTTGCTCAAATTTAGCGTAGGCTTAAATCTTGGGTTACATTTTCTGTCCGGAGCTATTGTTTATGACCCCTTAGTTTCTGTTGCAGACCCTTTAACCGCTTCTAAAGTTGTACTTCTAGATAGTATGATTAGTAATATAGATCGTACGGCTAAAAATACCAACTTGCTGAATTGGCATAAAGAATTATGGCTGATCGATCACGGTTCCAGTTTTTATTTTCACCATAATTGGGAAACTTGGGAAACGCATCTGGAGCGGACCTTTCCCGCGATTAAAGACCATGTGCTGTTAGAACGTGCCACTCAATTGCCCCAAGCTTCCGGTATCATTAAGAAAAGAATAAGTGAAGAAGTCATTGCGGAAATTGTTTCTAAAATACCTGAAGATTGGCTGTCTAGTGAATCTGACCCATTAACAACTCATGAGAAGCGTGATGCCTACATGAAATTTTTGAACACAAGATTGGGAAAGTTAGATGTGCTAATAAAAGAGGCGGAAGATGCAAGATAGGGTTACATACGAGTATGCCATTATAAGGTTGGTGCCAAAGGTAGAGCGGGAGGAATTTATTAATATAGGAGCTATCGTGTTTTCAAAACGAAAGAAGTTTCTTAAAATGAAATTCGTTATTGACCGCCAACGTATCCGGGCGTTTGCAAGTGAGATAGACCCCGAAGCTTTAGAATCGTATTTGGCCGCTTGGGAATTGGTTTGTGAAGGAGAGCCTAAAGGAGGTGCTATAGGTAAATTGGATTTACCATCAAGATTTCGCTGGCTTACAGCTTCTAGAAGTACCATTATACAAAGTTCAAAACCTCACCCAGGACTTTGTTTAGCTCCAGAGGAAGAGCTAGAAAACCTTTTTTTGAGACATGTTCTGTAATTATTTTTAGCAACGAGCAGGTATAGGTGTATGCTGGTCTGGTTTAATGAATAACAGGGTTACGGCATGTTGCATTCATCTATATGTCATATTAAGAGTAATGCTGCAATTTCAAAACATTTACTTTCAATAACACATTTCTAAAAAAAATGTTAAATTTAGGGGCTGTTAATCATTGATTAACAGATTTCTACTTCCCCCCGTAGAGGTTATGAGATAGGCTTAAAGCTATACTCTTGGTAGCGTTATCAGCTGTTTCCTTGGTTAATTTTATAATTGTAAACGGAGAAATGAGTGAACCCCTAAATCGGAATATTGATTTGAATACAGAGGCAAAATATACCCAAACTGTCCTAGACCATATGGGAGATTCTGTGTTTGTCAAAGACAGTCAAAGTAGATTGATATTGGTGAACGATGCCTTCTGTAAGATGATGGATATGCCTCGTGAAGAAATAATCGGTAAAACGCTTGCCGAAGATGTTAGACCTGAAGAGAGAGATTATTTTTTAAAGGTAGATAGACAGGTTTTGACCGATGGTGTTGAGAATATCAGTGAAGAGAATATAACGGTGAGGGGTGCAGAAACAAAGATTATATCCACAAGAAAGTCTCGGTATATTGATGAAAGAGGTGATAAATTCCTTATTTGCGTAGTTCGCGATGTTACCGGAATGAAAAAGGCCGAAAAGCAGTTGCTAGAAAGCGAGGCCCAATTAAGGGAGGTAGCGGCTACCAAGGACAAACTCTTATCTATCATTGCCCATGATTTAAGAAGTCCATTTAACAATATAAGCCTGCTATCGGATTTATTGAATGATTCCGTGCAAAAAAATGATGTTGCTCAATCTAAAGAATATTTAACCCTCATTGATCGAACTACCAAAAACAGTCTTAACCTGTTGGATAACCTTTTGAATTGGGCCAAATCCCAAACGGGACAGATAGATTTCAGAATTGAAAGAACTTGCATTAATCAGATAATAGAGGAAACTCTGGAATTATCCAGTGTCATTGCATCCACAAAGGGTATTACCCTTAATTATGATCAAGAAGGTGTTATTTCCGTTAATTCTGATCATAAAATTATAAGGACTGTAGTGCGTAACCTTGTTTCAAACGCAATTAAGTTTACTAAACCTGGTGGGCATATCAATGTATCATCTAAAGCCGGTGAGACCTATGTAGAAATCACGGTTTCCGATAATGGTGTAGGAATGAGCGAGGATACATGTCAAAAATTGTTCGGGATTAATACCAATATGGCTTGCGTGGGTACGGCAAATGAAAAAGGGTCTGGTTTTGGTCTTGTTCTTTGTAAAGAGTTCGTAGAAAAATTGGGAGGTGAAATTTGGGCGGAAAGTACTTTTGGAAAGGGCAGCGACTTTAAATTCACAATTCCCTTAAATATATCTGAGTAGTTTGGATTAATGACATTGTCATAATCTGTTCGTATTTGTTTAGTTTTAGGACTAGAATTGAACAAGGAAAATGAACAGCACTACCTTAAGGACTTTTTTAACTACAAATCTTAATGTTCATGAGAACGAGGTTTTGGCAATTCTTGATAATTGTACAACTAAAACCATAAAAAAAGATTCCTTTTTATTGCGCAGGGAAGAGCGTTGTACCCATACTTTTTTCGTGGAAAAGGGCCTGTTAAGACAGTATTCAATAGATGCTAAGGGTAAAGAGCACGTTATAGCTTTTGCTCCGGAAAATTGGTTTGTTACGGACCGCGAGAGCAGCTATTTTAATTCACCTTCGGTTTATTATATTCAAGCGTTGGAAGAGAGTCAAGTAGTATTGATAGACGAGAGGTTCATTAAGGATTTATCGGAAAAAATACCGTCTTTTACAGATTTCAATACCCGGTTGTTGCACAACCATATTAGACACTTACAAAAAAGAGTAAACGGACTTTTAAGTTCGTCTGCAGAGGAAAGATACTTGCAATTTGTAAAAATGTACCCGGATATTCTTCTGCGTGTGTCCCAAACCATGGTAGCATCATATTTGGGTATTACGCCAGAAAGCCTAAGCAGGGTAAGAAAAAGTCTTGCGGATAAAAATTTTAGAAAATAGGTTCTTATCATACATCAATGCACAGGTTGGCCTATCGCAATACTTTTGTGGTATAAAATCTTAAAGACATGAAAACAAGAACAGTAGAATTAGTGGCAAAACCAAGAGACCCACATTTTGTTGGGGATGGTTTTAGGGTACATAACTTTATCCCTAGCGGATTTAGATTGGATATGCAGCGTATGAATCCGTTTATAATGATGGATTATAATTCAAAATTTCACTTTTCGGCAACGGATAATCCTAGAGGGGTGGACGTTCATCCGCATAGAGGTTTTGAAACTGTTACCATTGCCTATAAAGGTAGGGTAGCCCACCATGACAGTAGCGGAGGTGGTGGCGTAATTGGTGAAGGAGATGTGCAATGGATGACCGCTGCAAGCGGAGTATTACACAAAGAATATCATGAGGAGGAATGGGCAAAAAAAGGGGGCGATTTTCAAATGGTACAACTTTGGGTAAACTTGCCCCAAAAAGATAAAATGAGCGCACCCAAATATCAGGCATTAAAAAAGGAAGACTTGGGTAACTATATACTTCCGGACGGTGCGGGTAAAATAGAGGTAATAGCTGGTGTGTACAAAGACATAAAAGGAGCTGCGTCTACTTTTACACCAATTCATATGTTAAATGCCCATTTAAAAAGCGGAGCTAAAGCGGACTTCTCCTTTCCCGAAAATTACAATACGGTTGTGTTGGTGATTGAGGGAAGTATTACAGTGAACGGTAAAGAACATGCTCCTGCAGATCATTTGGTACTTATGGCTAATGATGGTGAAGATTTTACGGTGGAAGCATCTGAAGACGCTTTGGTGTTGGTGTTGAGTGGTGAGCCTCTAAACGAACCAATTGCCGCTCATGGCCCTTTTGTTATGAATACCAAAGAAGAGTTAATGCAAGCTTTTCATGATTTTAATAATGGTAAGTTTGGGTATTTAGAAGGTTAATAGGGCTTGTTCCAGTATTATTAAAAGAGAGAATTCTATGGGTTCTCTCTTTTTTTGGACTTTATCGTATTTGAAATCAACAAATTAGTCAAGTATCTATATGTTTGTATAGAAATTTACACCAATGTAGTTTTAGTATCTGGTTGTTGGCTGGAAATAGCACAATTGTTATAAATTGAAATAAATGGCAGGAGAAAAAAACTTAGCGGAAGTGATAAAAGGTATGACCCCCAAGTTAAATGAGGGTGAATACGTATTTGTAACTTTGCCCAATGTGGATCACATCTCAAGAGCGGATACAATTTGCGAATTTAAAGAAGAGGAGGGTGTTACGGTAATTATAGCCAAGCAAAAAGCCGATGCTTTACAACTTCCGTATGAGTACATCGCTTCTTGGATAACTTTGGAGATCCACTCATCATTAGAAGGAGTAGGGCTTACCGCGCTATTTTCTTCGGAACTGGCAAAAAATAACATCAGTTGTAACGTTGTTGCGGCTTACTATCATGACCATATTTTTGTAGACCACAAGGTGGGTGAAAAAGCGGTTAATGTATTAAAAACCCTTTCGGAAAACTATTCATAAACCTTAGGGTCCATCAACTTAAAAAGAAGGGCTTAAGTGTGTTTTTTCGAGTTTCATTTGTTATCTAATTTAGTATCTTAGAGGGCTTAATACCAATCTAGCCCATGCCACTTGCCATTGTTATTGCCGGAATTTTCATTCTCTTCATTTTAATAGCCCGTTTTAAACTCAATGCCTTTATCGCCTTTATTATCGTTTCCCTGTTGGTTGGGGTAGCAGAAGGAATGGATTTTGAAACGGTAACCAAATCCATACAATCCGGTATTGGAAACACACTTGGATACTTAATTTTAATTTTGGGTCTAGGTGCTATGTTGGGTAAGTTGGTGGCAGACAGTGGGGCGGCACAACGTATTACTACTCAGTTGGTGGAAAAATTTGGAAAGAAACACATTCAATGGGCCGTAGTGCTTACGGGTTTTATCGTGGGTATTCCCATGTTCTATACGGTGGGTTTTGTTATTTTAATACCCTTGGTCTTTACGGTGGCCGCAGCTACCAGGCTTCCTTTAATTTATGTGGGTTTGCCCATGTTGGCATCTCTTTCCGTAACACACGGGTACCTTCCTCCGCATCCGGCGCCTACGGGTATAGCGGTTATTTTTAATGCCGATATCGGGAAAACCTTATTGTATGGTATTCTAGTGGCCATACCTGCTATTATCGTTGCAGGGCCGCTATTGTCACGCGCTATTAAAAATGTAAAGGCAACTCCCCTTAAGGAATTTTTAAATCCAAAAGTTTTAACGGATGATGAAATGCCAAGTACGGCTACCAGTATTCTTACGGCACTGCTTCCTGTAATTCTTATAGGTTTCGCTTCTGTAATGACCTTGTTGTTGCCCGAAGGGAATGCTGTTAGAAAAGCAACTGATATTTTGGGTAATCCCGTAATGGCAATGCTTATATCTGTTCTGGTGGCCATTTATACCTTGGGACTGGCTAGGGGTAAAAAAATGAAAGATGTAATGGATTCCGTTTCCAGTGCCGTTTCTGGTATTACCATGGTACTTTTGATTATAGCGGGTGCGGGAGCGTTAAAACAAGTGCTTATAGATAGTGGGGTGAGCGATTATATAGGTGAAATGCTAAAAGGTTCTACTATTTCTCCACTTATTTTGGCATGGCTTATAGCAACGGTCATTCGGGTCTGTGTAGGCTCCGCAACGGTGGCCGGTCTTACAGCAGCGGGTATTGTTTTGCCGTTAATCGCCAATACGGATGTTAGTCCGGAGCTAATGGTTTTAGCAATTGGCTCGGGAAGTCTAATGTTATCCCATGTTAACGATAGCGGGTTTTGGCTTTATAAGGAGTATTTTAATCTATCGGTTAAGGACACCTTAAAAACATGGACGGTAATGGAGACCACAGTTGGAGTTATGGGGCTCATAGGGGTGCTCATTCTTGATATTTTTATTTAAATTATTGAATCATTGCACGATGATGAAAAGAAGACAGTTCATTAATAGAACGGCACTGGCAGTTGTAAGTACTAGCCTAATAGGGTGCTTTGATAACTCCAAATTTCAATTAAAGAAAAATCAGGTGGTGGGTTGTTTTGGCGATAGCATTACGTACGCAGGCGGGCATGGTTATGTTGAAATGCTTCAGGAAAAATTCAATCTAGAAAAACCGGAACTCAATATTACGTTCATCAACTTTGGGAAGAGTAGTGAAACCGTAAGCGGACTTACAGAACAGGATCATTCTGGTCCTAGGCCGTACCTTTTTGAACGGTTAGATGAGATTTTGGACAAAAACTCCATAGATGTAGCCCTTTTCTGCTATGGTATTAATGACGGTATTTACGGAAAACCTTCCGATGAACTGTTCAGAAGCTTTAAAATTGGCGTTTATTCTTTTCTTGAAAAAATGCGTCAAAGGGATATCAAGACCATTTTACTCACTCCACCACCCTTGGCCGAGTCCAGTAAAAAAAATGAAAAAGCAATGTCCTATAGTTATAAAAATCCCTATCCTAAATATGATGCGGAAGTGCTTGAAAAGTTTACCGATATTATTCTAGAAATGCAGCATCCTTACGCCAATGCCGAGATAAATATTAGGAAACCGCTTTTTGCAAGTCAAAAAGAGTGTTATGGCAAAGACCCTATACATCCTAATAAAACAGGACATAGATTGATTGCCGATACGATTTTTAGTAATTTATCGTTTTAACATTGCCTTAAGCCCCTATGGCAGGGTATTTGTTATCTTTATCTTGCATTTTTTTTTATACAATGGTCAAAAAATATTCGGTACTGGTATTGGCTGCACTGCTGTTTTCCCTTACGGGGATGGCCCAGACGGATATTCCCCAAAAGAAAGACCTTAAGATTGATGCCGCCAATAAGATTGATGATAACGCCAAGCCTGACCAAGGCACTTCGTTAAAAATACCATCCGTGGTGGATGACCAGCCTCAGGTAGATTTTGATATCGCAAAACGCAACCCTGTAAAGATGATTGATGACCGCGAACTGGTTCAGGCCGGGGCAGGTATGAAAATAGACCCAAAAGTAGGGCCAAGACAACCCAAGGAAGGTTCTAAACAGCACTTTGCAGATATGTATTTGGGCGATGTAAAAAACAACGGGAAGTTTGTGGGTATCGTTTGTCGTGATCACGAATTTGTAGATGGGGATCGTGTAAAAATATATGTTAACGGTGATGTGGCCGACCCTAATATTCTTTTGACCGGCTCTTTTAAAGGCGTGAATGTTGATTTAAAAGAAGGTTTTAACCGTATAGATTTTGAGGCCCTTAATGTGGGTTCTTCTCCTCCTAACACCGCACAAATCAACGTTTATGATGATAAGGGAGAGCTTATCTACGCGAATAAATGGTTGCTCTCCGAAGGTTCTAAAGCTACCTTGATCGTTACAAAGGAAGCGGAAGATTAAATTTTCTAGATTACGCTGTGTATTCTCAATATTCGCTAGTGGTTTAGCTTTATGATTTAGATAACTTTCTTAAAAAGCAAAGTCGCTGTTTTTACCGTAACTTTGCCCTCTTCAAAACATCTTCCATGGCCGAAAAGAAAGTTAGTATCCTTACCGCATTTAAGACCATTATCTGGCCCAGACGAAATCTTGTGTTTATAGGTCTTGTGCTTATTGTAATAAGTAAAGCAGCAAGTTTTATTGCACCTATGTCCCTTAAATATTTAATGGACGACATTATACCCAATAAAGACCTGGATTTTTTAAAATTGCTTGTTGGTGCTGTTGCCTTAGCAATCTTGGTACAAGCGGTAACCTCATTTTTATTGACTAAAATCTTAAGCGTACAGGCACAGTTTCTAATTTCTGAGCTTAGGACTCAAGTGCAGAAAAAGGTGCTCTCGTTACCTATAAGCTTTTTTGATAATGCAAAATCCGGAGCTTTGGTTTCCCGTATTATGAGCGATGTGGAAGGGGTCCGTAATCTTATCGGTACTGGGTTGGTCCAACTTGTTGGCGGAACCATTACCGCTGTAGTTTCACTTATATTGTTATTGCGGATCAGTTGGACGATGACGGTGTTCACCTTAGTGCCGCTTGCCATATTTGCTATTATAGCATTAAAGGCTTTTAAGATTATAAGACCCATTTTTAGAAATAGAGGAAAAATAAATGCCGAGGTCACAGGGAGACTTACGGAAACCTTGGGTGGCGTTCGCGTAATCAAGGGTTTTAATGCGGAAGAGCAAGAAAATAAAATTTTTGAAAAGGGAGTAGACCGTCTTTTTCAAAATGTAAAAAAGAGTTTGACCGCCACTGCTTTCATGACCAGTTCTTCAACCTTTCTTTTGGGGATTGCCACTACGGGTATTATGGGTATAGGAGGTTATAAAATAATGATGGATGAGCTTACTATTGGTGAATTTTTAACCTTTACATTTTTGTTAGGGTTGATGATAGCTCCTATTGTTCAAATGAGCAATATTGGTAGTCAGTTGACCGAAGCACTGGCTGGATTGGACCGTACGGAAGAACTTATGAATATGACCCCTGAGTCAGATGAAGAAAACCGAACGATTGTTCTAGATGAGATTAAAGGGGATATTGTTTTTGATGATGTTTCGTTTGCCTATGAGGAAGATAAGGAGGTGTTGCACAACATTAACTTTGAGGTGAAATCCGGAAACGTAGTCGCTTTAGTAGGGAGTTCTGGTTCAGGAAAATCTACCATTGCAGGATTGGCGGCTACTTTTTTAAACCCTCAGTCGGGAAGGATTACTATAGACGGCAAGGACGTCTCTAAAGTAAACCTAAATAGTTTTAGACAACATTTAGGGGTGGTTTTGCAGGACGATTTTCTGTTTGAGGGAACCATACGGGAGAATATTCTGTTTCCTAGACCAAATGCTTCTGAAGAGCAATTGCAACAGGCGGTTGAAGCTGCTTATGTAAATGAGTTTACAGATAGGTTTGAAGATGGACTCGACACTTTGATAGGGGAGCGCGGTGTTAAGCTTTCCGGGGGGCAACGCCAACGTATTGCGATTGCAAGGGCCGTTTTGGCCGACCCTAAAATTTTAATTCTAGATGAGGCTACATCTAATTTGGATACAGAAAGCGAAGCCTTGATTCAAAAGAGTTTAGCAGCTTTAACGGAAGGGCGTACCACTTTTGTAATAGCGCACAGGTTAAGTACCATCCGAAAAGCGAATCAGATTTTAGTTATTGAAAATGGTAGAATTGCCGAAGAAGGTACCCACGACGAGCTAATTTCAAAAGAAGGTAGGTACTACAACTTGTTTACCTACCAGGCAAGAATCTAACTTTCAGGAGCCAGTTCAACTTCTAGGCCGTCTAAATCTGGGGTCATATGAATTTGACATCCCAAACGGCTGTTATCCTTAACGTCAAAAGCTTCGGCCAACATGGCATCTTCATCATCGGACTTTTCAGGAAGTTCATGATCGGATTCTACATAGCATTGGCAAGAAGCACACATGGCCATACCACCGCAGATTCCAATAGTTCCTTCAGGGGCCAATTCGTACGAACGTACGACTTCCATAAGGTTCATGTTCATATCGGTTGGGGCGTCTACCTCATGGGTTACACCATCACGGTCGGTTATTTTTATTTTTATGTCGGACATTAATATTCTTGAATTATAAACTTTTACTAATCAATGGATTTTACAACCGCCTTTGGCGCCTCTTTTTTACTTCCGTCAAAACCGGTTACGCCGCCTACGGTCGTATATTTCATTACATATTTTTTATCCGGGTAAATACGCTGGTACGCACTTTGGCACATTAATGTTGCTTCATGAAAACCACAGAGAATCAATTTTAATTTCCCTGGATAGGTGTTAACATCGCCTATGGCATATATTCCCGGTACGTTAGTCTGATAATCGAACGTATCTACTTTTATGGCATTTTTTTCAATATCAAGGCCCCAATCTGCAATGGGTCCCAATTTGGGAGAAAGACCAAAAAGCGGCACAAAATTATCAACTTCTAAGGTAACATCCTCATTAGGATTTGTTGTTTTTCTAATGGAAACGGCCTCTAGGGTTTCCTCGCCTTTAAGAGCAACGATTTCAGCAGGGGTGATTAGGTTTATTTTACCTTGGTTCTTGAGGTGTTGCACTTTCTCTACGGAATCTAATGCACCTCTAAACTCGTTTCTACGGTGTACCAAAGTGACTTCTGAGGCTACATCGGCTAAAAATATACTCCAATCCAGAGCGGAATCTCCTCCTCCTGCAATTACCACTTTCTTATTTCGGTAGACCTCAGGATCCTTAATGATATAGGCAACGCCATTGTCCTCGTACTTCTGGAGGTTTTCAAGAAGTGGCTTGCGAGGTTCAAAACTACCCAAGCCTCCAGCAATGGCTACAATAGGAGCGTGGTGTTTGGTTCCTTTATTGGTCGTTACAATAAAAGTACCGTCCTCTAATTTTTCTATGGTCTGTGCTCTTTCGCCTAAAGTAAAACCAGGTTCAAAAGGTTTTATTTGTTCCATTAAATTGTTCACCAAGTCGCCCGCTAATACCTCGGGGAAACCAGGAATGTCATAAATGGGTTTTTTGGGATAGATTTCGGAACATTGGCCCCCGGCTTGTGGTAGTGCATCAATTAAATGGCACTTGAGCTGTAATAGGCCTGCCTCAAAAACGGCAAAAAGCCCTGTTGGGCCAGCTCCAATAATCAATAAGTCTGTTTTGATCATTGAGTTTTACATTAAAGGTCAGACAATATTAGAGTTAAAACGTCTGTAAGAATATGACTAAAATCAGCATTTAGGCTACAATATTTATGACCTCTTCAATTTGTGGAGCGTACTTTTTTATGGTCATTTCCACACCGCTTTTTAGGGTCATTTGATTAACGCTACATCCAACACATGCGCCCTCTAACCTTACCTTTACAGAATTTTCGTTATCAATAGAGATTAAGGAAATATCACCTCCATCGCTCTGTAGAAAAGGACGAATCTCTTCTAGGGCTTTTTCAACATTCTGTTTTAATTCTTCGGATGTCATATTTTCGGATGTCATATTATTTTTTCTTAACGGCAGAACAGCCTGCCATAGTTGTTATCTTAATTGCCTCGGTAGGGGGAAGACTTTTGTTTCTCCCTACAACCTCTTGTACTACATTTTTTGTAACCTCTTCAAAAGCTTCTTCAACCGGTGTGGCCGTTTGCAAGGCCGCTGGTCTACCAACGTCACCCGCTTCGCGAATGCTCTGAACCAATGGAATTTCTCCTAAGAAAGGTACGTTTAAATCTTCAGACAGATTTTTTGCTCCTTCCTTACCAAAAATATAGTACTTATTGTCAGGAAGCTCGTCAGGTGTAAAATAAGCCATATTTTCCACTATTCCCAATACGGGAACATTTATGGACTCCTGTTGGAACATGGCCACCCCTTTTCTAGCGTCCGCCAAGGCAACGTTCTGAGGTGTACTTACCACCACGGCCCCAGTTACGGGCATGGCTTGCATAATGCTTAGGTGAATGTCTCCTGTTCCCGGTGGAAGGTCAATCAGCATAAAATCCAGTTCACCCCAATGCGCATCAAAAATCATTTGGTTCAAGGCTTTTGCAGCCATGGGACCACGCCAAATAACCGCTTGGTTGGGCTGGGTAAAGAACCCGATAGATAATAGCTTTACGCCATAATTCTCAACCGGTTTCATTTTTGATTTTCCACCAACGTTGACCGCTAATGGTTTTTCCAAGGGAACGTCAAACATGATAGGCATGGATGGTCCGTAGATATCCGCATCTAAAACACCAACTTTAAAACCCATTTTTGCAAGGGTTACCGCCAAGTTTGCAGTAACTGTAGATTTACCTACACCACCTTTTCCGGAAGCTACCGCAATAATATTTTGAATGCCAGGCAATGGCTTGCCCTTAATTTCATTGGTCTTGGGTTTTGCCGGAGCATCTACCTTTATGTTGACTTTTATCTTTGCTTTCTCATATACCTCTCGGTGTATGATTTTTAAGATTTCTACTTCGGTCTTTTTTCTGGCCTGTAGACTGGGATTGCCAATGGTTATATCAACTTCAACCTCGTCGCCAAAAATCTGTATATTTTTAACCGCACCGCTTTCTACCATATTCTGTCCCTCACCGGGTACGGTAATGTTCTCTAGTGCCTTTAAAACTGCTTTTTTATCAATCTTCATTATATAAAATCATTCTAAAGAACAAAGATACGGCATAAGGGCAAGAAACTAAAGCGTTTGCATTGAAATGTAATATGGGCAGATAGGTATTGGTTATGGAGGTTTAGTTTCGCACAATATTCTATAAAACTGGGCCTCAACTTAGGCTGATTTTTTTTTGATAAACGGGCTTACACCATCCTCCCATCCAATAAATTAATGATGCGCTTACCATAAGCGGCATTTTTTTCTGAATGTGTTACTTGAATAATGGTTACCCCTTCATCATTAAGCTGTTTAAAAAGTTGCATAATTTCTTCTCCTTGCTGAGAATTCAAGTTACCTGTGGGTTCATCGGCAAGAATAAGTTTTGGATTTGATATTAATGCCCTTGCCACGCCCACCACTTGCTGCTGGCCGCCACTTAATTGTGAGGGAAACAGGTCCTTTTTGCCTACAATATTAAAACGGTCCAACATATCGGCTACCATGGCCTTACGTTCAGAACTGGAGTGTTTTTTATATAATAAAGGCATTTCCAGATTTTCGTAGACGGTTAATTCATCAATTAAATGATAAGACTGAAATACAAAACCAATATATTCTTTATACAAGTTGGCTCTATGCTTTTCTTTAAGTTGATGTACGGATTTATCAAGAAAATTATATTCACCTTCATTAAAGTCATCTAACATTCCTATGACGTTCAGTAAAGTGGATTTTCCAGACCCAGAGGGCCCCATGATGGAAATAAACTCTCCTTCTTCTACTTGTAGATTGATGTCTTTCAGCAAGAAGACTCTTTGCCCACCTTGTTGAACCCATTTAAAAATATGGTTTAGTTGAAGTAACATGTGTTCGTTCTTTTATTAGTATCTCCTATTTATTCCATTCTTAGACTTTTGACCGGATTTGAATTGGCCGCTTTTATGGCTTGAAAGCTTACCGTGAGAATGGTTATGGCAAGAGCACCTACTATGGCCAAGAGAAAAATCCACCATTCAAGTATTACCCTGTAGGGGTAGTCTTGTAGCCAGCCGTTCATAATATAGTATGAGATTGGAACGGCAATGAAACAAGAAATGGTCACTAGTTTTAGAAAGTCTTTGGATAACATGTTCCAAACGTTGAAAACCGAAGCTCCCAAAACTTTTCGTACCCCTATTTCTTTTTTACGCTGTTCCGCTACAAAGGATGTGAGTCCGAACAGTCCTAAACAGCTAATTAAAATGGCCAGCGCTGTAAAGATGGCCGAAAGTGTTCCAATACGCTCTTCTGCGGCGAATTTCTCGCCATATTCAGAATCTACAAAATCATATTGAAAAGGGATATCCGGAAAATGGGACTTAAATACATTTTCAATAGTAGAAATGTTTTCATTAGCGCTATTGTCAGGATTTAACCGTAAATTGTAAAAGCTGGCATTACCATGTTTGTCATAGGCATAAATACCTTGTTTTACGGGTTCGTAAGGAGACTGCGCAATCATATCCTGTACCACGCCAATTATTTTTAGGGGAGGAAAGGGGTCTTCAACATCATCGTCTTTTATAAATTTCCCAACAGGATCCGTAAGCCCCATATACTTTACGGCCGTTTCATTAATAAGCACCGCATTTGAATCTGTGGCGAATTCCCTTGAAAAGTCCCTTCCTTCAAGAATCTTCAGGTTTAAGGATTTGGCATATTCAGGGCTAACATCCGTCCATGCTATATCCTCTTGGAAGCCTTCGGGTTTTCCTTCCCAATTAAAGCCGCCTCGGTTAGACCATATTTGGGTAGTTGGAGCGCTTGAAGAAGACATTTCCATTACCGCACCGGATGTTAAAAATTCACTTCGTATTAAATTATATTTGCCTTCAAAATCCTGACTCATTGTTGGTATCTGTACCAAACCTTCTTTGTCATAACCAACGGGGCGGTCCTTTGCGTAATTAATCTGCTGCATTACGATAACAGTACCTATGATAAATGCTACGGACACGGTAAACTGTAGTATCACCAATATTTTACGGGGCAGCCCTGCGTATTTACCAGTTGTCATCGTTCCTTTGAGAACATCTACCGGTTTAAAAGAGGATAGATAGAGTGCCGGATAGCTACCTGCCAATAAAGAGGTGAATAGGATAAAAGCGAATGAAATTGCCCAAAACAGACCGTCTTTCCAAGGGAAGGCTATTTCTTTTTTTGCCAGATCGTTAAATCCGTCCAAAGAAAGAAGCACGATCAGTATGGCCAAACAAAATGCGAATAAAACTACTAAAAATGATTCGCTCAAAAACTGATAAATCAATTGGTTGCGTTGTGAGCCTATTGATTTTCTAATGCCTACTTCTTTGGCTCTTTTTTCGGAACGGGCCGTGCTCAAGTTCATAAAGTTAATACAGGCCAAAAGCAGTACAAAGCCACCAATAATGCCAAATAACCATACGTATTTAATGCGCCCGCCTACTTGTTTTCCATTCTCAAAACTGCTCCTTAGATACCAATCTTTCATGGGTAGCAAGAATAGCTGTGGGTTGAACTCTGCGGTATCTTCGTTAAGGTTCTTTTTAACGTCCTTTATGGTGGCGGAAACCTGTTCCATACTGGTGTTGTCCGCAAGCTGAACAAACATCTGAAACGAGTTGTTTCCCCATTGGTCCTCTGCATTTTGAATCCATTCAAAAATAGTCAGGTACTTTTCCCATGGCATGATATACTCCAAATCATTAAATGAATTGTTCATGGGTATGTCTTCGAACACTGCAGTAACTTCCATGTCATACTGACTATTGGCCCTCACCACTTTACCGATAGGGTTTTCTTCTCCAAAGAGGGCTTGTGCTACAGACTCGGAAAGCATAATGGAGTTAATTTTCCGTAATCCGTTCTTTTCGCCTTTAAGAATAGTAAGACCAAGAAGTTCCGGGGCGTCCTCTTGCATAAAATTTCCTGTTTTGGAAAGGCTTTTGTCCTTATAATTGAGATAGACGGAGTTGTTCCAGGAAGCCATGACCAGATGTTTAAAATTGTCCATGTAGCCATTTCTAAGGCCCATTTCCAATGGGCGAGGTATGGCCGGGCCGCTATCTGTGTTTCCGTTAAAGGTCTGGGATTGAAAAACCTGTGCAATACGGTCTTTTTTGCTGAAATAGTTGTTATGCGAGAGTTCATCGTGTACCCAGAGACCTATAATTAGGGTAACGGCCATTCCTAATGCCAACCCGCCAATGTTGATAGCGGAATAGCCTTTGTTCTTTAAAAGGTTTCGCCAGGCGATTTTTAAATAGTTTTTGAACATGATTGTTGTTTTTTGATTGGATTGATGTTTTTGCTTATTCCGTTCGTAAGCTCTTTACCGGATTGGCTACAGCAGATTTTAGGCTTTGCATGCCCACGGTCAACAATGTTATTATGAGGGCGAAACCGCCGCTGACCAAAAATACCCACCATTCAATTTCAATTCTATACGTAAAACCCTCTAGCCATCTAGACATGAAATAGTAGGCAATAGGTGAAGCAATTAGAAATGCGATCAATACTAGCGTTACAAAATCCCGAGTTAATAGTTGCACTACCGATCGTACGCTTGCACCAAGTACCTTACGAATACCGATTTCTTTTTTCTTCTGTTCCGTAACGTAAGAAATAAGCCCAAAAAGTCCTAAACAACTTATGAAGATAGCCAGCACGGTAAAAGCTACGGAGATAAAGCCAAGCCGCTTTTCCTCATCATAGAGTCTTTCTACCTCTTTGTCTACAAACCTATAATCAAAAGGAACGTTACTTACTGTAGATTTCCACTGGCCTTCTAGTTGGGTCAGTAGTTCACTATAATTATTGGTCTTTGTTTTTAGAAACAACCAATTTGGTGCCGTTTCCTTATGAAGAAACAAAGGCTCAATTTCTTCCCTTAGGGATGCAAAATGGTAGTCTGCCACAACACCAATAATTCGCATTTCAAAAGTATCCTCTCCGGAACCCTGCATGAGTGTTGAGCTTAAGGCATTTTCTTGTTTAATATTGAAAGCCCTTAAGGTGGCCTCATTCACAATAATTTGGTCTACAGTATCCGCTTCCGTAAAATCGCGTCCCTCCAAAAAAGGAATCCCCATGGTTCTAAAATATCCGTCGCTTACGCCGTTACGATTTACGACCGTTCTGTTCTCGCTGTTTCCTCCGGGAAGATAACATCCATTATCGGCCAATATAATTTCAGAGGGAGCATAATTTCCACTAGATACATCAGTTACTCCGGGAATATTCAAAAATGCAGATTTTAAAGACTCAAATTTACTAGACGCGTCATCCGTGCCTATCCGTAGGGCAATTAAATTGTCTTTCGTATAGCCAAGGTCTTTTTCCTGAGTAAACCTAAATTGTTGGGAAATGATAATTACTGTAGCTACCAAGCCAATGGAAACCACAAATTGGAATACGACCAACGCTTTTCTTAGAGTACCGTTTCCGGATTGCATTATAGTTCCGCCCTTGAGGGCATTTACGGGTTTTATTGAGGATAGAATAATAGCAGGATAGATGCCGGCAGCCAAACCTGTACCTATTCCCAGCGCCAAAAGAACCGATATTAACTTCCATTGATAAAGATTCAAATAGGTAAGGGTTTCCTGGGTAAGCTCATTTACCAATGGTAGTAACAAAATTACGATAGGTATACTGATCAGTATGGCGAAAAGCGATAAGAGTAACGATTCGCCCAAAAATTGCCTCATTAGGGCATTTTTTCCTGCACCAACTACTTTTCGTACCCCTATTTCGCGGGCGCGTCTGCTTGCTCTTGCCGTGCTGAGATTAATAAAGTTTATGCAGGCTACCAGTTGAATAAAAAATGCAAGGCTCAAAAGAAAATACAGGTATGTAATGCTCGAAACCTTGTCTAATTGGTTTTTACGGCCATTGGAACGTAAATGAATATCCGTAACCTCTTTTAATTCCAAGGCCTTACTACTCATTCCTGCATCAGCAAGGTCCTTTGCGGCCCTATCCTCAATAAATCCGGGCATTTTAGCTTGAAATTGGGCAATATTACCGTTAGCGGATAATTTTACGTAGCTATGCACAAAATTATTTGTAGCAAAACTCTCAAAAGTTTGTACAAAAGTTCCCATGCCTGGGGTGCTCATACTTACCACGTAGTTGGGGTTCAGATGGGATTTATTCGCTTTTTCATCAAAAACGCCCTTAACGGTCAAGATGAGGGTATCTTCTCCGGTGCCCCAAACTATGGTCTTGCCCATAGCATTTTGGTTTCCGAACAGTTTGTGTTTTAAATAAGAAGAAAGTACTACCGCATTGGGTTCGTTTAGCGAGGTAAGCTTATTGCCTTCAATAAATTCAAAATCAAAAACTTTAAAAAAAGTGGAATCGGCCATATAAACCCGTGGCTCGTAATAGGCATCCTTGCTTTCCGAAGCACGAATTAAAGTGCTATAAAAAACATCGGTAAGAACAACGCGCGTTGCTTCCTCTACCTCGGCAAAATCTTCTTTAAGGGCAAAAGCTATGGGAGGAGATGAGGTTGAACTTTCATAGCTTTCTTGCCCATTGCGCTCTATTATCGTCTCTACACGGTAAATTGTATCCGCTTCATTGTGGTGTTGGTCATATCCAAACTGAGCAAAGACATACAATAGAATAGTAAGACAGCTCACGGTACCTAAAGTAAGCCCTAGCAAATTTATGATGGTCTGCTGTTTGTTCTTCAGTAGGTTTCTCCAAGCTATTTTTATATAATTCTTTAACATGGTTTTCTTTTTTTTGTTTGATGGATGTTTTTACTCGGCATGCAAACTTTTTACGGGGTTTGCTAGGGCTGCCTTAATACTTTGATAGCTTACAGTGATTACGGATATGAGAACGGCCAAAAATGCCGCCAGACCAAATATCCACCAAGGAATATTTATGCGATAGGAAAAATCTTCCAACCATCTGTTCATAGCATACCAGCCTAACGGCAGGGCTACCAGGATCGCAAGTCCGACCAATTTTAAAAAGTCTATAGTTAAGGCATAAGCAACCTGCCCAACACTGGCGCCCAAAACCTTCCGAACCCCTATTTCCTTGGTGCGTTTTTGGGCATTGAAGGCTGCAAGGCCAAAGAGTCCCAAGCAGGCAATTAAAAGGGAGAGTACCGTAAATATGATAAAGATATTGCCTAACCTTTGTTCACTGGCATAAGTATCATTAAAGGCATCTTCCATAAAATAATAATCAAATGGCTCACCGGGTACGATAGTATTCCAAACCCCTTCAATTTGAGCAATTGCATTGGCAAAATCGCCAGGCTTAATTTTTACTGCCATGGCATAGGCCTCATCTCCCAAGTGCAAGCTTAAAGCATCAATATCTTCTTTTAGTGAAGCTATATGGAAATCCTTTAATACCCCAACAACAGTATAATACGTTGGAGTATCAGAATCAAAATCTGGTGTATAGCGCTTGCCTATAGCCTCTTGCGGACTCAAATTCATTATTCTTGTAGCCGTTTCGTTTAAAATGATGGACGTAGAGTCATTACCATAGGACCTATCAAAATCTCGGCCTGCCACGAATTCAAAATCCATAGTGGAAACATAATCGTAATCAACGTCCCAGGTTTGCATATTAATGGAAGATTCCACACTGGTTTCACCCGAATCAGGAAGAAAAGTGGTATCACTACGGGACGAGGGAGTAGGAAAATAACTGCTCAACGTAGCATTTTCAACAAAACTCAATTGTTTCACTTGTTCTTTGAGCGACGATACCTTGTCTCCTGCCGTATACACGTCATTTACAATCAAGACCTGGTCTTTTGAGAAGCCCAAATCTTTGCCTTGTATATACTTTAATTGTTGATATACCGCCAAGGTACTAACAATCAAAAAAACCGAAATGGCGAATTGAAATACGACGAGGGAATTTCTAATTTTACCGCCCTCAACACTATTTCCGTTACCTCCTTTCAATACCGTTGCAGGCATAAATCGCGACATAAAAAAAGCAGGGTAACTTCCTGAAAACAATCCTAAGACAACAACGGAAGCCAACAAAATCAACCAAAAAATGGGATTTTGAAAAGGTATTGAAATATTTTTATCGGCAAGGGTATTAAAATAAGGCAAGGCTACAAGGGTCAAAACCAAGGCTAAGCCCAAAGCCAAAAAAGATACCAATCCCGATTCTACCAAAAACTGGCGTACCAGGTCTCTTTTATTGGAGCCCAAGGTCTTTCTAACCCCGACCTCCTTTGCCCTTTTCAGTGAATGGGCGGTAGAGAGGTTCATAAAATTGACACTGGCCAAGACCAAAAGAAAAACAGCTATAAAAGAAAGGATATATATGCTCTGTATGTCGTTGTTAGCACTCATTTCCGCCACCCTATGGGATTTTAAATGGATATCGGTCAAAGGAATGGTGCTAAAGATTAAATGATTGCCGGCCGCCTTAAATTGCGCTTCCGTTATGCCCGGCATAAATTGTTGAACACCAGGAATAACATATTTGCCCAAAAAGCCGCGCAACTGTTCTTGAATATCGTCTGCGTTAACCGTGGGAATCAACTTAATGAAGGTTTGGTAATTGTTACTGCCCCAATTGCCCACTACGGCATCTTCATATCCGGCCATCGCCTCAAAAACGGTGTACCCTTTCAAAAAGGAATTTTGCGGAAAATCTTCGATAACCCCAACAACGGTATAGTTTTCCTCATTGTTAAGCACTATATTTTGCCCCACCGCATTGGTGATCGGAAAGTGCTTTTCGGCGGCCGTTCTGGTCAAGACCAAGGTATTCGGGTCTTTTAAAGCCGTATTTACATCACCCGCCAACAGCTCTACGCCAAACATTTCAAAAAAAGAGGGGTCTACATGGGTGGTATGTTCTTCCTTTACGTTTGCCAAATCATCGGCCTTGCGGACAAGGGCGCTACCACGTGTTCTAAAGCGTGTTACTACCTCAATTTCAGAAAAGTCGGATTTGAGGGCTTCAGCCATAGGGGCAGGAGTAACGGCGAATTGACGCTCGTCCCCACCAAATTTTATATTATTGTTTACACGATGGATCCGTTCGGCATCAGGAAACATTTTATCATAGCTCAATTCCTCATAGATGTACAACGAAATGAGCAGTGCACCGGCCATACCAATGGCAAGACCAAATATGTTCAACGAAGTGAAAAATGGTTGTTTCTTAAGGCTTCTCCATGCTATTTTAAGGTATGTTTTGAACATGATTTTCGTCTTTACAATTGGTTGTCCTTGATTAGGGGACCTTTTGAATTACTTTGATTGATGAATAAACTCCTTTACATAATGGCACCAATAGCCCTGTTCTGGCTTTCGGTAACAATTTGACCGTCAAATAGATTTACAACTCTATGAGCGTAATGCGAATCTCTATCGGAATGCGTTACCATTACAATAGTGGTTCCTTCTTGATTAAGTTCCGTTAATAGGTTCATGACTTCTATACCGTTTTTGGAATCCAAGTTTCCAGTAGGCTCATCGGCAAGAATCAATTTTGGGTTGGTTACTACCGCTCTTGAAATGGCTACACGTTGCTGTTGACCGCCGGAAAGTTGTTGTGGAAAGTGCTTCTCCCTGTGTGCAATTTTCATACGCTCCAAAACCTCGCGTACTTTTTGTTTTCGTTCCGCTTTACCCATCTTTAGATAAATTAAGGGCAGTTCTACGTTTTCATAAACCGTTAGCTCATCAATAAGGTTAAAGCTTTGGAATACAAAGCCTAAATTTCCTTTTCTTAATTCTGTGCGTTGGCGTTCCTTAAGGCGACTTACCTCATGACCGGCAAATTCATAGGAGCCTTCATTTGGGCTGTCTAGCATGCCTATAATGTTAAGTAATGTAGATTTTCCGCAGCCGGAGGGCCCCATAATGGCAACGAATTCGCCTTCTTCAACTTTAAGGTTTACGTTATTCAGGGCCAAGGTTTCTACCTCTTCGGTCTTGAAACTCTTTTTAAGATTTTTTATCTGTATCATTTTTTAGTTTGATTTTTGTTGTTATAAAGATGATGCTTTGTGTGTAAAGTGACAGTTAATTGCTATTTTAAAACTATTTTTTCGGCTTCGCCAAAAGAGTCATAGTTACTGGTTATCACTTTCTCACCGGCTTGGAGGCCTTCAATGACTTCGTAATATTTTGAATTCTGTTTTCCTATTTTAATATTACGTTTTATGGCTTCTCCACCATCCGGGGAAACTACGAATAGCCACTGCCCACCAGTACTTTGGAAAAAGCTTCCTTTGGGTAATAACAAGGCGTCACTAGATTCTCCCAATTGCAATTTAATGTTGTAGCTCTGTCCGGTACGGATGGTTTCAGGTTTCTCTTCCGTAAAGACCAAGTCTACTTTAAACCTCCCGTTGCGTACCTCGGGATATACCTTTCGTACCCGCAGCGGAAATTGCTTGCCGTTGCGCTCCAAAACGGCCACTAAGTCTCTTTTTACCCGATCAATATAGTGTTCATCTATATTCGCCTCAATTTTATAATCCGTAAGTACGTTTACTTGCCCAATTCGTTGTCCTTGAGTAATATTTTGGCCTATTTCTGCATCAAGAAAACCTAGTTGACCGTCTGCCGGTGCACGTACATTCAGGTGGTCTAGCCGCTGATAGACCATACCCAGTGTTTTCTGCATTCGGTTAAGGTCCGCTTCCAGAACGGGCAAGGAGGTTTTTCTAACTTGGTCATCGTTTTCGGTCTGTACTTTTATGATATCGTACTGTTTTTGAGAAAGTTCGTAGTTTTCTTTTGCGGTAAGATAGGCTTCCTTTGATATGAGTTCCTCGGCGAACAGGGCTTCGTTTTGTTCAAAATTTCGTTTTAATCGTTGTAATTCCGTGGCCGCGGTAGCCAAAGACCTTCGCCCTTCAACTTGTCTTGAGTCAAAAGTTAACTTCGTAGAGCGTAAATCGTTTTGCTTCAGGGCCAGCCCACTTTCGCTTTGTAGTATTTGCTCGTACAGGTTAATATTATCCAGTTTTAGGATTATATCTCCTTTCTTGACGATAGCGCCTTCTTCAATTAGCTTTTCACTAACCCGGCCCCCTTCATAGGCATCCATGTAAATGGTGGCAATTGGAGCCACATTGCCGCTAATGGTAATGTAATCATCAAACTTACCATTGGTTATTGAGGCTATGGAGAGTTTTTCCTTATCAGTCCGAAAAGTAGAGACGGAGCTGGCGAAAAGCAGTTGATAACCCACAAAAAGCAGTAGTATTGCCAGTGCAATGTAGCCGTAATGTTTGGGGCGTAATCCTTTTTTCTTTTCTAGTTGTATATCCATTGTGCTATATAATTGTCGTTTTTAGCTAGTCTTTATTTATTCTTTATTCAATATCAAAAACCGGTAGGCCTCGGTAAAACTCCAAAGTGCTTTGATTGATTTCCGACCTGAGCCTTACCTGCAGGTTTTCATTTTGGGCACTGGCAAACAAGTTTTTGGCAGTAAATAATTCCAAGGCATTAATAAGGCCTTTTTCATACCGCTTTTGTGCAATGGTAAAAGCCAGTTCCTGCGCTTGTACTTTTTGTGCGCTCTGCTCGCGCTCAACCTCTAGGGATTGATATTCCTGTACCAATTGTTGAATGGTCTGGTAGACGAGTTGTTCCTGTACCTTTAAATTGTTTTCGGCTCGTAATTTTTCAATTTTCTGTTGTTTGATACGGGAACGAGCAGCCCATCCATTACTGATGGGTACGCTTAAACTTACCCCTATAAACTGCGATGTATTATCTCGGAACTGGTCCCTAAAAGGAACGGTAACACCAAGTGAATCTCTTGTGGTCTCAAAATATCCGGTGGAAATTCCTGAGAATAAAGATAGTGACGGGTATAAGGAACCTCTTTCTATGGCCAGTTGCTTTTTGGCAGCTTTTACCCGTAACTCTTGGGCCTTGAGCATGGGCATAAATTCTTTTGCTTCAGCATATATACTGTCCGATTGTACATTAGGTGAATTTTCGGGTTCCATGGTATGGTTTAGGCCGTCTTGTACCTCTATTTCACTGGTTCCTTCTAGATTCATTTCTTGTATCAGTTGAAGCTTAGCCGCGGCTAATTGGTTTTTACTTTGTGTAAGGTTTAGTTTGTCCGTAAGTAATAACGATTCGGCCTCGTACAGGTCGGCTCCGGCTTTGAGTCCTAATTCTATTTGTTTGGCAACCAGATCGTAATTGGATTGGGATACCGTCATCTGTTCTTTTGATATGGCTACTAATCCTTTAAAAAATCTAATATCGTAAAAAGCCTGCATTACTCTAAAAGCCAGTAAGTAACGTTGCTGTAGATTTTCTTCTTGAGTAGCTTTATACAGAAGTTCGGTAGCCTTTATGTTATTCATTTTCTGAAATCCCCTGAAAAGGTCAACAGAACCTTCTAGCGTGTAACGGTTGGAGAAAAAATCTGTAGTAACCACATCATTGGTAAAGGGATCGGTACTACGTCCAAAATTGATTACATAGTTTCCGGAACCCGTAACCGTGGGCAAAAGGTTACGAATAGACTGTCTATAGGTCTCCTCATTGGAATTGGTGTTAAAAGAATAATCTTTCAATTGCAGGTTGTTTTCTAAAGCATAGGCCACACAGGCATCTAAGGTCCACGAATCTTGGCCGGCTAGTTTGGCGGAGATTAGTAACAAAATCCAAATTAAGTATTTAAAAATAATGCTCATAATATATCAAGTGTGCCAAACTTAATACGATTCCCGTGCCAATATATTAAATAACTGAAAATCAACATATTGTAAATTTGTATTTTGTTATTGACGTTTTGGTTTGTAAAATATGTGTACAGCAAGTGTCAAATTTTTAGACACTGTTAAAAATTTATAATATTGAAATTGTAGTTTTACTAGGTGCCGTTTTAGTTTACGGTAGAACAAGATTACTATGGTAGATGCAAAAATTTTGATTGTTGATGATAACAAGAGCGTTCTTAGCGCTCTTGAAATATTGTTGCAATTTGAGTACAGCTCTATACAGACCATTTCAAATCCTAACCAGATAACGTCCTTCCCAAATCTTAATGAAATAGATATGGTGCTGTTGGATATGAATTTCTCGGCTGGGGTAAATACCGGAAATGAGGGGCTGTATTGGTTACGGGAGTTACAGAAAAAAGCCCCACAGACTTCGGTTGTTATGATGACTGCCTATGGTGCGGTAGATTTGGCCGTAAAGGCTTTGAAAGAAGGAGCCTCTGATTTTATTCTAAAACCTTGGAACAATGATAAGTTATTGGCCACCGTAAAATCTGCCTATGAACTTAGAAAGTCCAAGAAGGAGGTTAAGGAGCTAAAACAGAAGGAAAGCCATTTAAAGCAGGTTATCAATCAAAATAAGAATTACATCATTGGCAATTCAAAAGCCTTGAACGCAGTGCTAAAATTGGTGTCTAAAGTTGCTAAAACCGATGTAAATGTTCTGGTTACAGGAGAAAATGGTACAGGAAAGGAGTTGATTGCTAGGGAACTTCACAAGCTATCTAGCCGAAATAACGAAGTTTTTATTTCCGTGGATATGGGCTCCATTTCAGAAAACCTATTTGAAAGCGAACTTTTTGGCCACACCAAAGGTTCTTTTACCGATGCCAAAGAGGATAGGGCAGGTAAGTTTGAAGCGGCAAATGGAGGAACTCTTTTTTTGGACGAAATAGGAAACCTCTCATTGCAGGCGCAAGCTAAACTGTTATCCGCCATTCAGAACAGGACCATTGTTCGGGTGGGTTCCAATAAAGCTATTCCGGTGGATATTAGGTTGATATGTGCTACGAACGAAGATTTGGATAAAATGGTAGCGGACGGTCTCTTTAGGGAGGATTTGCTCTACAGGATAAATACCATTAGAGTAGAGGTGCCGGCACTTAGGGAACGCGATCAGGATATTTTGGTCCTGGCTGATTTCTATTTGAAAAAATTTACTTCTAAATATGGTAAACCTGGACTTCGTATCAATCAAGCGGCACAAGATAAATTAATGGGGTATGCTTGGCCAGGAAATATCAGGGAGCTTTTGCATACTATTGAAAGAGCCGTAATCCTATCGGAAGGGAATATACTAAAACCCGAAGATTTTTTACTGAGCAATAAATCTACGGTTGCCACAAATTTAAACGGTCCCAATACCTTGGAGGAAATGGAACTCTTAATGATCAACAGTGCTTTGGAGCAAAATGATGGTAACTACAGTGCGGCCGCAGAACAATTGGGGATTTCTAGGCAAACCTTGTACAACAAGTTAAAGAAAATAGGGAAATAAGCACATTTAGCAAATGGTAAGTAAACACATTTATCTGCAATTAATTCTCCGTACGGTTCTCTTGTCCTTGACCGCATTGGCAGTAGGATTTTTGTTTTTTGGGGAAAAGTACATTTTGGTAGGTTTTGCCCTATGCTTGCTTGTAGTGCAGATCTATTCGCTTATTTACTATGTAAACCAGACCAACCGAAAAATAGCATATTTTTTTGATGCCATAAAGAATGAGGATTTTACTCTTCGGTTTCCAGAAAAGCTAAGTAGTAAATCATTAAAAGAACTGAACCATAGCCTTAATATGCTCAACGCTATGGTGCAAGATATTCACCTTAAAAAGCAGGCCCAGGAACAGTTTTATCAAGAAATTTTAAAACAGGCAGATATTGGGATTATGACTGTCAACCCCAAAGGGCATATTCTTTATGCAAATCCTACAATTGAAAAATTGCTGAACTATCACCCCTTGAACCATGTGAAGCAATTAAAGCAAATAGACGAAAAATTGTATGCCAAGTTTCAAGATCTACATCCGTTTGAAAGCAGTATTCATCAGTTGACCAATGAACGTGAAAAGAAGGAACTGGCCGTAAAAGCTACAGCAATGAACCTTGATGGCGAGCCTTTGCTATTGGTGGTGGTCCAGGATATACGTAAAGAACTGGACGAGAAGGAAACGGACTCTTGGGTGAAGTTAATACGGGTGCTTACGCACGAAATTATGAATACCATTACCCCCATAACCTCTATTTCGGAATCGATATTAAAATATTATAAAAAGGGAGAAAATTTACTGGCCATAGAGGAATTGCAAGAGCAACATTTGCAGAGCACGGTTAAGGGGCTTGAAGTTATAAAGGGACAAGGAAGCGACTTGATGAACTTTGTGCACTCTTACCGTAAATTTTTAAGTGTACCGGAACCTGATAGGGAATTGATACGTGCGCAAAACTTTTTGGAGAAGGTAAAGCTCTTATTGGATAATAAATCCGGAGTAGACCCAATTGAGATTTCAATTACCATAGATCCGCAAGATTTGGAACTTTATATTGATGTAAAGCAGATTACTCAGGTATTGGTGAATTTGGGCAAAAATGCACAGCAGTCCATTGGCAATCAACAAAACGGAAAAATTGACCTTATAGCCGGTATCAATAGAAAAGGAAAGAAGTTTGTGCAGGTGCGAGACAATGGCCCGGGAATTCCTGAAGACCTAGTAGAGGAAATCTTCGTTCCTTTTTTCACAACTAAAAATACGGGAACCGGTATAGGGTTAAGTTTGTCTAAGCAGATTATGCGCTTGCATAAGGGAACCATTCAAGTAATTTCCCGGGACCAGACTGTTTTTACACTCACTTTTGATTAAGGTAAGAATTTTAACCTAGCTCCTTAAAAGGATCCCAAAAATGCTTTTCAAAGTTGATGATTTGATTGTCAACTACGGTTATTCCTTCATTTTCCAAGAGCTGCTGCATAAGGTTGGTGCCGTCAAAATGGTGTTTTCCTGTAAGTAGTCCAATTTTGTTTACCACTCTATGGGCGGGTACATCTGGCATACTGCCGGCTCCGTTCATGGCCCAACCTACCATACGGGCACTACGGGCGGCACCTAAATATTTGGCAATTGCACCATATGAGGTAACACGACCTTCTGGAATGAGCCGGGCCACTTCATATACTTTTTGGAAGAAATTTTTGTTGTCAGGATTCATTAGAGAAATATAATTCTTAGAATGGTTATAATCAATAGAACCAACATAAGAGCACTAAGAATATAATTGCTGTTCTGCGAAAATCGATTTGATTTGTGCTCAAGCTTATTGAAGTAAACGGTATACATATAAAGCACGGTAAAAGTGCCCGAACCTGCCGCTAGAATAAATACAAGAATATCCCAAACTTGAAACTTGATCCAACCGGAAGCATTCCACATAATATTAAGTCCGCTATAGTAGGGTATGGTCAATAGATTTAACGCTGCTAAAAGTACGCCCTTAAAAAAACTATTCTTTTTACTAACCTTTACCGCTTTTATTTTCTGTACTTTATTTCTCTTGGCGGCTACAAAAAAGTATACCATAAAAAAGGCAAAAACCACTACCGCAATTTTGAGAAGTATATCTACAACTTCAGGGTTTTTATGAAGGAATTTTGAGATGTAAACTGCTATGGTTGCTTGTAGAATAACCATTACAGCTACTCCCAAGCTAAAAATAATTCCGTTCAGTTTACCCTTTTCTACACTAACCTTTGCGGCATTCATGTTCAAAAGACCAGGAGGTACCGTTGCCATAAAAGCTGCCGAAAAAGTAGCAAAAAAAAGAATCAAAAGATGCTGCATGCTTAATGTACCTTGAATTGAATATAGGTAATGGGCTTACCTTTTTCAAGATACTGTTTTTCGTAGAAAGTCTGAAGTTCCAACACTTCTTTTGGACTGCCCTCATTTTTGTACACATCATGGTTGGCGTAGTTCACTTCCAATCCTAGACCATGTAGTAGTCCTAAGGTATAACCGTGCATAAATTCGCTATCGGTTTTTAGGTGCATAAGACCATCTGGGCGTAAAATTTTCTTGTATTTGGCCAAGAAAGCCTCGTTGGTCATTCTATGTTTTGTTCGCTTGTATTTTATTTGGGGATCGGGAAAAGTTATCCAGATTTCGGAAACCTCGTCTTGGGCAAAAAGTTCGTCTATAAGTTCTATCTGTGTCCTTAAAAAAGCTACATTCTTAAGATTGTCCTCCAGAGCGGTTTTTGCACCTCTCCAAAGGCGAGCCCCCTTTATATCTATACCAATGAAATTTTTACTAGGGTCTTGTTTGGCCAGCCCTACGGTATATTCTCCTTTGCCGCACCCTAATTCTAGTACAATTGGGTTGTCATTTCCAAAAAAATCATTCCACTTTCCTCTTTTTTCGAACCCCTGCTTTACTGCATCCCGGTTAGGTTGGATTACATTTGAAAAGGTTTCGTTCTCTTTAAACCGCTTAAGTTTGTTCTTGCTTCCCAATAGTGTAAAATTAAATTTTAGGTAAGACTTTAGTCTCGGTATCAGTTTTTGCTTTTTCCAAAGTAAATGAAAATTCCGAACCTACGTCTATTTCACTTTCTACATATATCTTTTCTCCGTGTGCCTCTACAATATGTTTTACTATGGCAAGACCAAGACCTGACCCACCTTCAGTACGGCTACCGCTTTTGTCTACGCGGTAAAAACGTTCAAATAGGCGTGGTATATGTTGTTTGGGAATACCTTCGCCATTATCGGTTACCCTAACGATTACTTTGTTTTTGATGAGGTTTTCTACACTTACCTCGGTAGTGCCATTGGTATGGCCGTATTTAATTGAATTTACCAAAAAGTTGGTTACTACCTGTTGTATTTTTTCCTTGTCCGCAAAGACCATTATGGGTTCATCATACTCCATATCAAAAGTGAGTGTGATTTTCTTCTTTGCCGATTTCATTTCTAAGAGGTCAAAGACATTCTGTATAAGTTCAATAATATCAAACGGTTCTCTTTTAAGATTAAGGTCTCCCACCTCTAATTTGGTAATGAGGTCTAAATCCTTAACAATATATATGAGCCGGTCTACGCCTTTATTGGCTCTTTGCAGATATTTACGGCGTACATTTTTGTCGTTAATGGCACCATCCAAGAGCGTTTCTATATAACCTTGAACGGTAAAAAGAGGGGTTTTGAGCTCGTGCGATACGTTGCCAAGAAAATCTTTTCTGTATTCCTCCCTAATTTTTAAGGTGTCTATTTCTACACGCTTGTCTTGGGCAAACTTCCCTATCTCTTCGGTTAGGGTTTTCATATCGGTCGTTATGGGGCCTGTGCTAATAGATGATGATTCCAGCATGGCAACATCATCATAAATCTTTTTAATACGACGATAAATGAACCTTTCTATTCGTATCTGTAAAACAATGAAGGCAATAGGGAATAGTAGTAGGGCAGAAATAATGATTGCCGTCCAATTAAAAGCATTGAAAAGATGTAGGAACAATGCCAAAAGCGAAACAAATGCCACGGAAATCATAAAAGAAGACCTTAGCGCAAAGCGATATGACCTTCTTAGCTTAGCGGACATAAGAAAACGGTTTTGTTTGTGCCAAAAAACGGGTATATATAATCATGGAACGAGTCACCGCCCAAAATTACTACAAAAAAGACGTATAACTTAATTAATGGACAGACTTAATTAAAGAACAAACTTGTAGCCAACCCCTTTTACGGTCTTAAAATGCTCCTCGCCAATTTTTTCTCTAAGTTTTCTAATGTGAACGTCTATGGTACGCCCACCAACAACAACCTCGTTACCCCAGACCCTGTCAAGAATAACTTCTCTTTTGAAAACTTTACTAGGTTTGGAAGTGAGTAGGGCCAAAAGTTCAAACTCTTTTCTAGGAAGAACAATCTCTTCGCCGTCGTTGATTATTTTGTATTCCTCTCTATTTATAATAATGTTACCTACGGTTACAATATCATCTTGTGGGGCCGCTTCTTCCTTTAACCTTCTTAAAAGTGCTTTAACCTTACTTACTAGAACTTTTGGTCTAATTGGTTTGGTAATATAGTCATCCGCACCGGCATCAAAACCTGCTACTTGGGAATAGTCTTCGCCACGGGCGGTAAGAAAAGTAATGATGGAATTCTCCAGTCCGGCAGTGGCACGAATGGTTTCGCATGCCTCAATACCGTCCATTTCTGGCATCATTACATCTAAGATAATTAAATGCGGTTGTTTTTTCTTTGCCATGGCCACACCTTCCACTCCGTTCTTGGCGGTAAAGACCTGATAGCCTTCTGCAGTAAGATTATAACCTACTATTTCTAGTATATCCGGCTCATCATCAACAAGTAATATCTTAATGTCTTTCTTTTTCATAAGGTCTGTAAAGATGGTTAATTCGTCAAAAGTAAATATAATACCGACATACCAAAGTCTCTTAACGTTGATTTAATATAGTAACATAAACCTAACCTTATTGCAATAAAGGTTTAACATACACGTAACTCGACTTTTACTTCACGTGGCGTTATTTGCGGCGTTATAAAACTAGATAATGAGACTAATATACTTTATTGCCCTTTGCCTTTTTTCAATTCAATTAAGCGCCCAAGACACTGGGAGTATTATCGGTAAACTTACTGATAAAGAGATGAATGACGATCCCTTGCCATTCGCTAATGTAGTGATAAAAGGAACTACTACAGGTACAACTTCAGATTTTGATGGACTTTATGAAATAGCAGGTCTTGAGCCGGGAACTTACGTTGTATCTTATAGTTATTTAGGATATGAAACTGTAGACATTCCAGATGTAGTGGTTGAAGCTGGAAAAGTAACAACAATAAATGTGCCGATGAGTGCTGGGGGCGGATTTGAATTGAGTGAAGTTGTGGTAACCACGGTTTCCAGAAAGGATTCTGAAATGGCACTTTTACTTGACCAGAAAAAAGCGATTACCCTAGAAACTTCTATTGGTGCCCAGGAATTAGCGCGTAAAGGTGTTAGCGATGCGGCCACTGCAGTTACTAAAGTAACGGGAATTTCTAAAGAAGAAGGTTCCGGAAACGTTTACGTAAGAGGTTTGGGAGATAGGTTCAATATTACAACATTGAACGGGCTTCCGTTACCTTCTAACAACACTTCAAAAAAGAACATCGATCTAGGTGTTTTTACTTCAAGCATTATAGAATCTATTGGAATAGATAAGACATACAATGCAGCCAATTACGGAGATTTTGGTGGAGCAAACGTTAATATTGTTTCCAGAAATTACAACGGTGATGGTTTTTTTGATGTTAGTGCCTCTGTTGGTGGTAACACTGAAGCCTTGGGTGTTGATCAATTTTATTTGAACGATGGTCCTGATTTTTCAGGATTCTATAACGCGGATATTCCAAACAATCCGTTTTCCGATACTTTTGATACCAGTTGGGACAGGGAAGCTGTGGGTACTCCGGTTAATTCAAGCTTTTCACTTAAAGGAGGTGACTCCTATACTATAGGCGAAGAATCTAGGTTGAGCATTTTTGGGGTAGCGTCTTTTAGTAACAAGCATAGTTATAACGAAGGTATCAACAACGGTCAGCCAAACGTTGGTAACGGTCTTCCTAACTCTGCTTTTGACTTTACTACTTTTGATTATTCTACGGCCACTACATTAATGGGTAACGTAGGGTATAGAATTAATAATGCCAATAACATTAAGTACAATCTATTGGTATTGAACAACTCTAGCCAAAAGCAACAAGAGTTTTTCGGAATCTTGGATAGGGAAGATGATGCACCAGAAGGTGGTGGATTTATTCAACGTGCCACTTTTGAAAGAACCACTTTATATGTACATCAGTTATTGGGAGAGCATAATCTTTCAGAGAATATTGATGTGAATTGGGGAGGAGCCTATAACTACGTAAAAAACTTAGTTCCGGACAGACGCCAAAACACGGTTTTACCGGTACGGAACAACAATCCTGATGGTCCTAAATCATTTGCATTGGTTTCGGCCGCTTCTGAAAACCACCGCTTTTTCCAAGAGTTGGATGAGCAGGAAATTGCAGCTAACCTTTCGGCTACCTACAAGTTTAAAGAAAATGAAGACGAAGGTTTTGATGGAAAATTAACTGTTGGTTATAACGGTAGGTTTAAGTCGGTAGATTTTGATGCAACACAGTTCAACTATCGCTTTTTAAGACCAAATGATCAGCCAGAGGTAGATATTAGACAGATTGATCAATATTTTGATCAAAACCCGTTAAGTGCAGGGCTTTATCAAATAGGAACGTTTAGAGGTGGGGCTTCTATCCCTGGATCTTTAAATCCACAGACCTTTGGTGGGGAACAGCAGATTAATGCGGCTTTCGTTACTTTGGAATACAAGTTCAATCCTAAACTTACTTTGTTTGCAGGTTTAAGAGGAGAACAAATAACTCAGGAGATTGATTGGAATACAACATTTGGTGAGGATTCAAGTAAATTGGATACGTTTGAGTTTTTGCCTTCTTTGGCCCTGAAATACGAATTGAACGAGAAGCAGAACTTAAGGTTTGCAACAAGTAAGACCTATACTTTACCACAGTTTAAAGAAAGAGCACCTTTCTTGTTTCAAGAAGATATTACCCAGGATTCTTACGGTAACCCAGATTTGCAGAACTCTACCAACTACAATTTTGATTTAAGATGGGAGCTTTTCCCTACTTCAAGCGAGATTCTTTCGTTTGGCGTATTTGCCAAGTATATAGAAAACCCTATCAACACTTTCCTTGTGGTTTCTGCGGCAAACGATTTAAGTTATGCCAACACAGGAGATAGCGCTACCGCTTTTGGTGTGGAATTGGAAGCTAGAGTAAACCTATTTGAAAATGAGATTGAGATTGCCGATGATTTTCTTGAAGAAAGATTAAGTCTTGGTGGTAACATCTCTTACTTGAACACCAACCAAAAATTACAATCGGAAAAAGTGGCGAACGAAACCAGTTTGGCAGCAGCTTTTACCAATACAGAGGCGCCGCTACAAGGTGCATCGGATATTATTGTAAACGGAGATATTAGTTTCTACAAAGAACTTAAGAACAACAAAGACCTTAACGCCACTATAGCGGCTAACTATTTTTCAGAAAGACTTTATGCTCTTGGTAGTACGGGACGTGGACATTTGATGGATAAAGGGTTTGTAACGTTGGATTTCATTTCGTCCATGCAATTGAACGAACACTTTAAAATTGGAATTAGCGCTAAAAACTTATTGAACCCACTTATTGAAAGAGTTACTGAGAACGCAGAAGGAGAATTGGATACAGTAAACCCGGCAGTTCCTGGATTCTTGGAAGATGGTCCTGTAACCGATTTGTCTTATAAGAGAGGGTCTGATTTATCCCTTACGTTAACATTCAGCTTCTAAATACGAGTTTTAACCATAATAAATTACCTAACTATTTAAATTTTCAGAAAATGAAAAAAACAATTTTCTCTTTAATGCTAAGTCTAGCTGCAATGACCTTTGTGGTTTCTTGTAGCGATGATGACAATTTGCCGACAAACGACCCCACTTGTAGTGATGGTATAAAGAACGGTGACGAAACTGATATTGATTGTGGAGGTTCTTGTGAGCCGTGTTCTACAACTGGAACTTCTGAAGACTTAGAAGGCGATATTACCGAGGATACAGAATTAGATGCAGCTACGGCCTATAACCTTACAGGTGCTTACATAGTTAAGTCTGGAGCTACATTAACTATCCCTGCAGGTACTACTATTAAAGCCGCAGGTGGTACAGCCGCTTTTATTGGTGTTGAAAGAGGTGCAAAAATAAACATTAACGGTACAGCTGCTGCTCCTGTAGTGCTTACTTCAGGTTCTGCTAGTCCTGCCCAAGGAGACTGGGGTGGTTTGGTTATTGCCGGTGACGCTCCAACCAACAAAGGTGTTGACGTTACTACAGAGGTAGGTGACCTTACTTACGGTGGTGCAAACGCTGCGGATAACTCTGGTAGTATTACATACTTGAGAGTTGAGTATACCGGTGCTACTTTCTCTAACGATAAGGAGTTTAACGGTGTTTCTTTATTCGGTGTAGGTTCTGGTACTACTTTTGAAAACGTTCAGTCTTACATGGGTGGAGATGACGGTATCGAGTTCTTTGGTGGAGCTGTTGATGGTGTTAACCTTGTTTCTATAGGTAGTGGTGACGATTCAATAGATTTTGCCGATGGATGGACAGGTAACGGTACAAACTGGTACATTGCCGAAGGTGCTAAAGCTGGTATTGAAGGTTCTAACAACGGTGATGATGGTAACGCTACTCCTGTAACAACTACTACATTGAAAAATATTACAGTTGTAGGTCCAGTAAGTGAAGGTGCCCTTTTCTTCAAAGAAGGTGGTGGTAACTTTACTGTTGAAAACTTCTTTGTTAGTGGTGCTGATTTGGGTATCAACGTAAAAGATACTGATACTGAAGCCAATGCTAGAATTGATGCTGATGATCTAATGATTTCTAACATTCAATTTGCTGATACTCCAGCTGAGTTTGCTGCTACTAATTACGCAGGTACTAATGCTGACTTCTACGTAGAAGGTGTGGCTACAGGTGCTGGTAACGGTGCTGCTGCTCCTGACTGGGCTGCTGGTTGGACTATTGGATTGAGCAATAGCGCTGCTGCTTCTCAGTTGAACCTTGCCGGTGAAATTTCCGGTGATGTTGAGTTAGACGCTAACGTAGAGTATCTTTTAACTAGCGGATTCGTTGTTAAAGAAGGTGGTTCGCTTACAATTCCTGCAGGAACTACTATTACTGCAACAGGTGGTACTGCTGCTTTCATAGGTGTTGAAAGAGGTGCAAAAATAAACATTAACGGTACAGCTACTGCTCCTGTTGTTATGACATCCGGTGCTGAAAATCCTGCCCAAGGAGACTGGGGTGGTTTGGTTATTGCCGGTGACGCTCCAACCAACAAAGGTGTTGACGTTACTACAGAGGTAGGTGACCTTACTTATGGAGGTGCAAACGCTGAAGATAATTCAGGTAGCATTACATACTTGAGAGTTGAGTATACCGGTGCTACTTTCTCTAACGATAAGGAGTTTAACGGTGTTTCTTTATTCGGTGTAGGTTCTGGTACTACTTTTGAAAACGTTCAGTCTTACATGGGTGGAGATGACGGTATCGAGTTCTTTGGTGGAGCTGTTGATGGTGTTAACCTTGTTTCTATAGGAAGTGGTGACGATTCAATAGATTTTGCCGATGGATGGACAGGTAACGGTACTAACTGGTACATTAAGGATGGTGCCAAAGCTGGTATTGAAGGTTCTAACAACGGTGATGACGGAGACGCTACTCCCGTAACAACTACTACATTGAAAAATATTACAGTTGTAGGTCCAGTAAGTGAAGGTGCCCTTTTCTTCAAAGAAGGTGGTGGTAGCTTTACTGTTGAGAACTTCTACACAGAAGGTGTTGATTTAGGTATCAACGTAAAAGATACGGATACTGAAGCTAACGCTAGAATTGATTCGGATGCACTTTCAATTACAACTATTGAATTTGCTAGCCCTGCTGCTGAGTTCAGTGCTACTAACTATGCTGGTACCAACACAGACTTCTACACAGAAGGAGATGCAAGTGGTGCAGGTAATAAGGCTGGTGAGCCTGATTGGGCTGCTGGATGGACTGTAGGAATCAACTAAGAAAAACGATTTCAACTTTATATAGGAAACCCCGCTATTGCGGGGTTTTTTTATGTCCTGTTTTCATGTAATACAAGTATTATTTTACAAGCTTCGTAAATAAGCGGCAACTAGACCTTAATGTAGATTTTTTTCTTGTCCAACCAAAAGCCTATACTCCAGCAAAAGAGCATAAAAACCAAAGCAAAGGCCAGAGAACCAAAGTAAGGACCGATCCAACTAAAACCTTTTTCGTACACATAGCTATAAAGAGATTGTTCACCATTAACCCGGATAAAGAGGGCGCCAATGGCTACATATTCCGAAAGTAGATAAATGAAAAGGGGGTTCTTCCCAAATACTTCAAAGAAATTGTAGTTAACGGGCTTTTTTACAAAGTCTATGGTGTAAATAAGAACGGATAGCACTACAATGTCTAGACCCACGGTGAGTGTTACAAAAGAGCTTGTCCATAATTTTTTGTTTACCGGGAAACCTAAATCCCATAGATAAGCAACCGCCAATAGACCGGCACCCATCAATAGCATTTTTGCCAGCTTCTCGTAATTCATCCCGCCATGAATAATATATTTTCCTATAAGATAGCCCACTAAGACGTTACAAATGGAAGGCAGTGTGCTTAAAAGTCCTTCTGGATCAAACGGTATACCATTGCCCATATATAGATGGCTGTCGCCTAGTATAAGACGGTCTACGGTTCTGGCAAAGTTTCCTTCAAGGGTATAGTCGCCAAATGCGGACAACAGCCCCCAGTAGCTTAGTAATAACAAAACTGAAGCTATAATCAGCTGCCTATTGGTTAAAAAGTATATCATCACGGCACCAATGAAGTAACAGAGGGCTATACGCTGCAGCACACCTAGAATTCTAGTTTCGCTAAAAGGAACAGGGGTTAGTTCCCCTGTTTCGGTCCAAGAGAAAAAGGGTATCCAATACATGGTATACCCGAGCAAAAATATGAGTAAAGTGCGCTTTGCAATTTTTTTGAATACTTCGGAGAAAGGCTTTTCTCCCCATTTGGTCTTTACAAAAGCAAAGGCGTTACCTACGGCAAATAAAAATGAGGGAAAAACCAAATCGGTAGGGGTAAAGCCGTGCCACTTGGCATGTAACAGAGGTGAAAAGGTAGAGCTCCAGTCGCCAGGGGTATTAACAATAATCATCAGGCATACGGTCAATCCCCGGAATACATCGAGTGCTTTAAATCTTTTCATGGGTCGGTTACTTTTAGTTATCCCCTAAGTTAAGCGCTCTTTTGATCTTTTCAAACAAATGGTTGTTTTCATACGTTCCTTGAAACAATTGTGAGCCGGGGCCATAGGCAAAAACAGGAACCATAGTGGCCGTATGGTCATAGGTAGTAAAAGTGCCCTCAATGATACCTTCTTCTAGGTTGCCTTGGGGAATACTAAAACCAGAAGTTTCATGGTCTGCCGTAATGATAACCAAGGTGTTGCCGGAAGTATCCGCAAACTTAATGGCTTCGGTAATGGCTCTGTCAAAGTCAATTCCTTCGGTAACGATACCACCTACATTGTTATAGTGCCCGTTGCTGTCTATTTGGGCGGCTTCAACCATTAAAAAAAACGGTTTGTCCTTAGAGTTCAAAAATTCAATACCATTTTTGGTGGCTATGGCTAGTGCATTACCACGACCTTCCAAAACTCCGGGCACTCCTTTTTCAGAAAGAAAATGACCTATTTTTTCGGATTGGTCCTTCCCTATTTCATCAATTTTGTTCAGGATATTGAATTCAGTCTTTTTCCAATCGAATTTAAAATCCTTGGCTCCGCCTCCCACAAAAAGGGACAAGTCGCTTTTTAAAAGGTCACTGGCTATTAATTCTGTATCTGAACGGTCTTTTTGATGGGCATAGAAAGATGCGGGCGTTGCTCCCGTAACATGATCGGTAGTTATGATACCGGAGACAAAATTATACTTAGAGAAATATTCCGGCATGTTTTCAACGGGTTTCCTTTCCGGGTCAAGCCCAATAGCCCTATTGTAGGTTTTAACACCTGTGGCCAAGGCAGTACCAGCCGCGGCCGAATCCGTAGTAAAATCATCTGAAGATTGAGTTTTTAGAAAACCGATACTCTTTAATTGCGAAAGGGTAAGTTCACCTCCATTGGCCAAAACAGCCGATGAAATCTGGTTTAGACCATTACCATCACCAATTAGCAGAATGACATTTTTAATAAGTGTGTCTTTTTGGTCCGTAGCATAAGTAGGACGGTAAACTTCTGAGCTTAATATATTTTTATAGGTGCGTTTTTCAAGGGAGTTCAAATATGTGGGGCATTTATAGGGCATATCCGTATTTATGATATCCACTCCTAAATCCGAAAAGGCTTTCCACGCAGTTTTTGAATCCGGTGTGCCCCAAAAACGAAACGGTTTACTGAGGTTGTGGGCCTTTTTTATAGCTTCGGATACTGATTTGTAATCTTCTTGCGTAAGCCTGCCCTTGCCATTCCATTCCGAGTAATTTTTGAAATCAACACTTATAAAAGCTACTTTTTCCCAATCACTTGTATCAAGGTCGCTTTCTAACTTTTGATGGTCAAAATACAAATAGTTGGGGTAGGAGTCATAGGTGTTGGCATTGGGCCTATGACCAGAAATCACAATCTTTATATCAGGTCTTGATATGATTTCAGGATATTTTTTAAGTTCGGCCAGTATCTTTTTTAAAGTAGGCTTGGCATCGGATTTAATATCCAACATTAAAGTAAGGTTGGTGGGGTTGCCAATGTTGTTCTCAATGGCGTATTTTAAAGGGTCAAGATAAAGCGTCCGTAAGGTTCTGCCCTTTGTAATTTCTGCTTCGGTATGGGTTACGTTCAGTTGTCCGTTTTTCAGGAAAATATCAGCCTCAAGAATATCAAGACCGTTTGAATATGCTTTCCAAAACGGTACGTTCTGTAGATAGTCGTTGTGCGAATGAATTAGGGTTTTTCTGCTGTGTTGTGCATTAAGAAAGGTAATGCAAAAAAGCGCCAATAGGAGAGAATACTTTGTTTTAAATCTATACATACTTTAAAATTAAGAAAAGAGTGCCCCGTTAAGAGACACTCTTTCGTAAATAAAACTAAACTAACGAACTAATTACTACCATCCTTTGTTTTGGGGGATTCCGGATGATTCAATTACTGTACTAGGTATGGGCCAAACATTCATGTACGAAGCATCAAAATTTCTTGCAGGCCATACAATTTCTGAGGTATATGGTGAGTCTGGATTGGAACGGTCTGTATAAATACGGCCGTAGATGGGTTGCGCATATACTTCTGCGGCATCGCCCCAACGAACTAAGTCAAAATGCCTGTTAGCAAATTCGCCGGCAAGTTCAACCCTTCTTTCGTGTTTTAAATCTTCCATGGTAGCGTTTGCAATAGCTGGAAGACCTGCTCTTTCCCGAACCATATTTAATGGGGCATCTCCATTTTTACCATCCATGATAAGTGCTTCGGCCTTCATAAGCAACACTTCCGCGTAGCGCATTAAAGGAACATTATAAATTGTTGAAGGGTCATCTCCATTACTGTTCAAATAAGTTCCGATAGGATTTTCGAACTGGAATTCGTACATGTACTTATTGAACTGAAAACCGGATAAGGAGTTTTCCGATTGGTACCTTCTGGTTTCACCGAAAAAAGTAAATTCATCACCAAAATTCAGAACGGTAACCGCTTTTCTGGCATCGCCATCTTCAAACTCGTTATAAAGTCCTTCGGAAGGAGTGTAATAGCCCCAGCCATTGTATTTACCCCAGCCTTTGTTTTCAAGCATAACACCTGTTAGGATACTACCTTTATCCACTCCGGAGTTAACTGACCAAATGTACTCGCTGGTCCAATTGTTCAGGTTGCTGTGCAGTTCACGGAAATCTTGAGATGGATTGCCCGTATTAATCAATGCCCTTCCCGAACCACTGTTGGTAACCGCATCTGCATATTTTACAACTTCAGCATATCTAGCGGCGTCATATTGTGCCCAATAAAGATTGGTTTTGGCCATATACGCCAATGCGGCATCTTTATGCGGGCGGCCATAATTTTCGGATGAATAGTCTGTGAACAACGGTAGCAGTTCTGAAGCTTTCATTAGATCTGCTTCTATCTGTTTGTAATTTTCAACCACACTTGCCGGTCTGGAATAACTACCGGGTTCATCGTTCATGTTTTCTTCCGTAACAATAGGAACTCCACCATTGTTGCCGTTGTCTCCATAGGTATGGGCTACCCAGAAATAGCTAAAAGCGCGCATAAAATAGGCTTCTCCCAAATATTGGTTTTTTAGCGTTTCGCTGATGTCCATATTGGGGATGTTCAAGATAATATCATTGGCGCGGCGGATTACCTTGTAGCTTTTGGGGTAACAGGTAGAGGTGTAACCTCCTTCACCACCAGTGATGTTAAAATCCTTGATATTATCGGCGGAAGCTTTAATACGACCAGTAATCATATCGTCCGAAGCATTAATGTACCAGAAGAATCCTCTTGAGAACATTTCTTGGTCCGTCATGAATTCGTACATACTGTTAACCGCTTCCGCAGCATCTTGTTCGGTGGCCCAAAAGTTAGCATACGAGGTGCTTCCCAAAGGGTCAACTTCGGTAAAATCGTCCGAGCACGTAATTAGGTTAAGACCGGCAAAGCCTATTGCCAAGCTCATTATTTTTATTCTATTGAATTTCATTTTTCTAAATGTTTTGTTGTTAAAGCGATAAAGACAATCCTGCCGTAATTGTTCGGGAAAGAGGGTATCTGGCAATATCCAATCCTTTGCCACCAACCTCGGGGTCAATTCCTGTGTAATCCGTAATAGTGAATAAGTTTTCCGCAGAAATGTAAAAACGTAATGATGAACCAGGCAATACGGAATTCATAATGCGGTCATTAATAGTGTACCCAAGGGTTACGTTTTTCATTCTTAAGTACGAAGCGTCTTCAAGGTACCAGCTAGAAGCTAGTCCAAAGTTCTGGTTGTCATCTTTTGTAGATAATCTTGGAGTTGTTGCTCCGGTATTTGAAGATGACCATGCGTCTAGTACCCTGTTGTCTAAGTTATATCCGGTAAGTGATGCGTTATAGGTGGAAAATTTGTAGCCGTTAAACACTTCAACACCAGAAACCCCTTGGAACAACACGCCTAGGTCAAATTTCCTTAAATTTAGGTTCAAGCCAAAGTTATAGGTAAAATCTGGCTGGTAACTATCATAGAAAATCTTATCATTATCGTCTATTTTTCCATCATCATTGCTATCCGCAAATTTAAAATCCCCAGGCTGCGCGTTAGGTTGAATTAAATTGCCATCTTTTACATGGGCATCAATTTCTGCCTGATTTTGGAAAACTCCCAGTTGAGGTACTACATAAACAGAGTATAAAGCTCTACCTACTTCTGAACGATAAGGTCTAAGAACCCCTCTAACATTGTCCGTATGGGCAATAAAATCTATACCACTTTTATTATAACCGTCTAGGTTTACCAACTCATTGTCCAGCACACTGGTATTGGCATTAACCGTGAAATCTAGCTCTCCTATTTTGTTAGAGTAACTTGCGGATATTTCAAAACCATTGTTTTTAACTTCTCCTCCGTTAACATCTGCAGCGCTCGTACCTTGGTTAAGGTCTTCAAGACCAGGAAGAATCATTCCTTTGGTGCTTTTTTCAAAATAATCAAAAGTAAGGCTTAACGTGTTGTTGAAAAGTGCGGCGTCCAGACCAAAGTTAACAGATTCCGATACTTCCCAATTTAAATCGGGGTTAGATTGCTTGCCCACAAATGCACCTTTGTCATCAAAAGAGGCATCTTCGCCAATGGTTACTACGGTTGTATTCAACGGAACATCAAAAGAGTAGTAGCCTACGGAATTAATATTTCCTATCTGCCCCCATGAAGCCCTAAATTTTAAATCGTTAATAGCTTCAACATTAAAGAACGATTCGTCCGATAACCTCCAGCCTACGGTGGCAGATGGAAAATTGTCCGCTTGGTTGTTTGCGGCTAGACGAGACGTTTGGTCCCTTCTGATGCTTCCTGAAATAAAGTACCGGTTTTTGAAATTGTACATAACCCTACCAATGGCAGATGTTAGTGCATCTTCATAAACTTGACTGGAGGGGTTTCGTATAATGGAAGCGTTGGATAAGTATTGGTTGAAGGCTTGTTCGTTGCTAAATCCTTCTCCCTTACTGGTAAGTTTTTCAAAGTCGGTATGCTGTGAGGAATAGATAGCGGTAACATCAAGGTTGTGATCGCCAAATGATTTCTTATAGCTTAACTGGTTGTCCCATACCCAACGGTTGGTTGTAGCGTTACTTTGCTCAAGATAGTTGTTAGGGTTGGAGCGACCTAGTTCCGGTACTTTGGGCTGAAATCTTTTGTATTCGGAATCTGTGTAACTATAGGAGTAAGTAGTCTTAAAAGTTAGACCGTCTACAATATCATATTGTAAAAAGACATTGGCATTTAAAAAGTTTGTAGGAGCTGTAGTAGTTGGTCTTAACAACAAGGCTAAAGGGTTATACACATCTCCGTACGCCCCTGCAAATTGGGAAAGGTTCTCTGGGGCAACACCTGCAAAACTACCATCTTCATAACGGGTAGGAGAGGCAGAAGGCATGTAAATGGCGTTTATTATGGTTCCTGAATATGGGTTGTCCGTATTGGTTCCTACGGCTTCGGTTTTTGAGAAATATACGTTTTCGCCTATTTTGATTTTATCGGAAAGGTCAAAATCTGACTTCACTCTAAAGTTATAGCGCTCTGAACTTGTTCCTTCTAAAAGACCGTCTCTTTTGGTGTATCCAAATGAAGTTAGGTAGTTCATGCTATCGCCTGCGCCACTTATGTTAACATTTGCATTGTTGATGCCTGCAGGTCTAAAAATAGCGTCTACCCAATTGGTACGGTTTACTTGCCCATAAGGGTTTTGTTCTGGGTCGTGAGCAGATTGTCTTGGGGTTCCGGCGTTGTCCGCTGCGGTATTGTAAACCTGAGATTGCTGTTGCGCCGTTAACGGAGTAGGTAAGTTTGTAGCTTCTTGTATACCACCGTAATAATCTACGGTTACACGAGGTTTGCCGGACTTTCCTTTTTTAGTTTGAATAACGATAACACCGGATGCGGCTTGAGCTCCATAAATAGCAGCCGAAGCAGCATCTTTAAGAACGGAAACGGATGCTATATCGTTAGGGTTTATAGCAGGCCCGTAGTAAGGAACACCATCAACTACGGTAAGCGGACTTTCATTGGCGAAAGTTCCCAGCCCCCTAATAACAACGTTGCCACTAGCGGTAGGATCTCCTCCTTGAGACAATACGGTTACACCGGCAACATTACCCTGTAAAAACTCTGTAACGTTGGATACAGGCCGGGAAGCAATTGTCTCCACGTTGTTTACTGTGGCAATGGCCGTGGTTAAATCGCCTTTTCTGGATGAGCCGTAGCCTATAAGTACTACTTCATCTAAAAAACTGGCCTCTTCGGTCATAGCGATGTTTAAGGTTTCATCTCCGGAATATGGTATTTCTTGAGTGGCAAAACCCAAAGAGGAGATTACTAACGTTCCGTTTTCTTCGGAAAGATTCAATGTAAAATTGCCATCAAAATCAGTGGAAGTACCCACTTGGGAATTTCCTTTTACAATAATTGATGCGGAAGGAATGGGCATTCCGTCCGTTTCGGAAACTACCGTTCCCTTTACTGTTACCTGCGAATAAGAAAAGGAAAGACATCCTAATGTTATTAGCAGAGATAAGTACACTTTTTTCATTTAGGTAGAATTTTAAAATTGGTTATCTACCAAAAGTAGGTGGAGACGTTTCTTTACCAGATGAAAAAAGAATCATAAAGGTGTACTTATGACTCAAAAATGGGGTTGTATGGTTTCTTTTTGGTGCACTTTGGTTACAGTAATCCTAACGTAACCTTGTGATAATATGCGGTTAACACTAAGGTTGAGCCATTTTTGCCCTATACCCTTTTGGACTATAGTCAAAATTCTTCTTAAATAGACGGCTAAAATACTTTGGGTCGTTAAAACCGCACTCCGTACTTATTTCAGAAATGTTCAATGAGCGGTTTTGGAGGAGATATTCCGCTTTTTGCAATCTGAGTTTTATAATTACGTCGGAAGGGGATTGTTGCAGTACTTCTTTAAAGGCGCGGTAGCATTTTATTTTGGATACGAAAAGCATTTCTTTCAACTTCTGAACGTTGAAGGATGGGTCGTGAAGGTTTTCATTTATAAGCTTCAGTGCCTTTTTTACTAATTTTTCATTAACGGATAAAGTTTGGTCCTCTGTAAAAGGTGTTTCTAAAAACAAGTGTTTGGCACTGTGATTGGCAAATTCTTTTCTAACGGATAGTAGTTTTGTGAGCTTACTTTGAATAAAAGATTTGCTAACAGGCAACTGTATAAAAGCATCAACACCAAGCTCAGTGGTCTGTATTCGTAGGGCGTGGTCAATATCTTCGGATATGTAAAGGGTAGGAAGCGCCATTTGTTTTCCGTTGTTCTTGGTAAGATGAAACAGTTGGACCAACTGCTCGTCAATGGTAATGTTGTACAACACCAAGCAGTGAATGTTCACAAGCTTAATAGCGGAGGAAATTGCTGCTGAGGTACGTTCAAATACTAAATTGTTTTCCGGGTCGTCAAACAGCTGAAAGGCAGGTAGGTAATCGTTGTCGTTACAGAATATAAGGATATTGTTTTTGTCAGATGGTAGTTTTTGGTTCAGGTCTAAGTGTTTCCATAATACCTCTTCCGTTTTTTGATTGGTGTCCACGACTTTTATAGGCAACAGTGCAGAAATGGTCAGGGTTTCTTCGTTTTTTACGGTCAGAGTCCCTTCCATGGCCGTTAATAGGGTGTTAGCAGCTCTATAGTAAGGACTATAATGCTGTATGCTGAAAAAATTATCAATAAGGACTTTACTATTTGATTCAATAACAAGTTCTAATGACGTATCTACCGTTCGTACAATTACCTTTAAAAAGCTGTTCTTGGAAATGTATTTTAAGATGTCATTAAACAGATATTTAAAAAATAGTTTAAAGCGTAGAGAGTCCAACTCAACCCATTGGTCTTCTATGTTTAAGGAGTAATCTAAGTTTATTTTTGATTTTTTGGCGTGCGCAGAAAGTCCGTCAACTAAGATTTTTATGGATTGCTTTATTTTGGTTGCCGATTTTTTAAGTTCGCCAATATCTTTGGAATTGGTAAGGTAATCCCATTCCGAAAGTAATGTAATCAACCTGTTGGATTCGTTGTTTATATTCTGTTTTACGCCTTCATTTTGCTCAAGTTGTTTTGAGTTCTCTATAATCTTGGAAACTGGTTCCTTAAATTCGGACAGGACGAAGGTCTTAAATTTTTCAATTTCAAAATCTTCATTTTTAAGCTGGTGATAGGAATTTAAAAGCTCCTCTCTTTGGCGGTTTATTTCCTTGTTCTTCTCATCTAAGGTTTCGTTTACTTTAACTAATCTTTCCTTTTGGCGGTTTATGGTTTGCGTTCGTTCTTCAATTTTAAGCTCTAGTTTTTTCTGGTTTTTTGCAATATTTCGGTTTCGTACCAATACCCAACCCGTAAATGCTAAAAGAGTAGTGGCCAACAGCAAAATATAGAACCAAGGAGTTTTGTAAAATGGTTTTTGGATTACAATAGGTATACTTTTAAAAGCAAGGTCTTGGGATAAAGAATTTTTCACTTCAAAAATGTATTCTCCATCGGGCAAATCCGTGTAGTGAATAGGGGAATCCGAGAAGGATTTAAACTCACTGTCATATCCCACCAATTTGTAGAGTATCTGATTATTGGGGTCTTTAGTAAAAACAATGGGCTCTATGGATACTTCTATAGAATTTTCGGTATAGTTTTTTGTTATGCCTTGGGAAAAATCATTGCTATTGTCAATATGCACTTTAAGCTTGGGGAGCTCTTTGGTAATATTGATAGTTGTGGGGGAAAAGTGGTTTAGGCCATTTATTCCGGCAAAGAATATAGAGCCTTTTCGATCTTGGTAATAGGCGCCTTCGGAGAATTCCCTGCCTTGCCAGCCTTCGTCCATATTTAAAGACGTTACAGAAAAGTCATTTCGGTCAACGGCAGCTATCCCTTTGGTAGTGCTTATCCAGATTTTATCGCTATCTAAAAGCATACCATAAACCATGTGACTTGGTAATCCTTCTCTTTCGGTAATATTATGAATCAGGCGGTCTTTCTTGTCATATATACTTATGCCACCCAAACTGGCAATCCAGTAATGTCCGGACTGCTTGTCCTTAAAAGAGGAATAGACGCTATTGCCCAAAATACCGTCATTAATCGTAATGTCTTTTAATGTTCCTGAAGGGATGTCCAATAGAAGTAGACCTTCGTTCTCGGTACTTATCAGTAGTTCGTTATCTGCGTATGCTATATTTCTAATATGGTAAGAACTTAGGGCTTCTTGTCCTTTAAATGATTCAAATTGATTTGTTTTTAAGTTGAATTTGGCCGCTCCGCCCCAGCAGGCTACCCATATATTGTTGGCATTGTCTTCTTGAAAGGAGTAGTTTCTATCATTGGGCAGCTCCGGGATATTTTTTGATTGGTAAAGTGAATAACTTCCGTTTTTTATCCGGATAATGCCGGCATAGGTGCCAATCCAGATTTCTCCCGATTTATCAGTGTACAGTGAACGGATGCGTTCCCAATCCGAATTTTTTGCCACCTCTTTGATCTTGAACTTTACAAAACATTCTTTTGTTTGATCATAATAGAATACGCCTTTTGTATAGTACCCCAACCAAACACGACTTTTAAAATCTGTTGTAATGGCACGTATAGTTTCGTTAGGTAGGTGCGGGAATTCGTAGGGATGGGGCGTTATGGTCGTAATCTGTTCGGAGCCTGTATAGGCCATGCTTAGTCCGCCATCTTTATGTCCTAACCAAATGTTGCCAAAACCATCTTCATATATTTTCTCTACCTCATTACTTTTAAAGCTATAAGGGTCATAAAGGTCATGGAAATAATGGTCTATTTGCTCGTTATCTCTATTACTTGCATTGTTTGGAATAATATAAACGCCGTTCTTTCTTGTGGCGTACCAGATATTTCCGAATCGGTCTTTAAGAACATCGTTTATAATTGAATTTGGATATTTGCTGAGCAAGATGCCCTTAAGTATGCCTTTGTCTTCTTGCTTCTCCTCAACAAATTCGGATTTAACAAATTTTCCTTCCGTAAATGTATAGCTGGACTTACTGGTTTTTATTCCAATATTGCCATTTTTAGTAAGCGTTACGTATTTGGGTGCATCATCAAAAACAAAATTTTGAAACTGTCCGTCACCAATGTACCTGCTTAGCTTTTTCTCTTTGGTGAGTATCCAAATATGGCCCTCGCGGTCTTTTTTTAACCTTTCTATATTGTTTCCGGCTATTGACTTGGGGGTTTTTAAGTCGTGTTTGTAAACCGTAAACATATTTCCGTTATAACTATTAAGACCGTCCCAAGTTGCAATCCACAATAACCCATCATGGTCACTAACAATATCTGTAATGGAGTTGTTAGAGAGTCCGTCGTTAGTACTAAGGGTCTTGAATTTTATGTGCTGGGCAAAAACAGATGTGCCCAGCATCCACATAAAAAGAGTTAAAAGAAGGAGAGGGGACCGTTTCATACTACTGCTTTTTATTGGGGCTAGCGCTAAAATAATGAAATTAAGTTTTATGCACAGTTTTCAAGATTATGAGGCGCTTTGAAGCTTTCCGTCAAAAAAGAACAATACATGCTAGGGACTTATTCTCCTAATTCGGTAATCTTCTTTTCGTACAGTTTTTTGCTTTCCACAACGGCTACGTTCAGTTCTTGCATAATACCATCTACACGGCCCTCTATACTTTTCATCTGGTCGTTTATATTGTCAAAGGAATTTAGGGCGGCAGCCACTTCTAGGGCTTTTACGACCTCTACGGCATCGCCATGTAAAAGTTTTAGTTTGTCAATGGCTTTTGAAGTATTGGCTAAAGTACCGTTGTATTTGGTCTTTGCTTTTTTAATGGCTCCTAAAAGCGTTTTTTTGCTGGTCTCATCACTTAGGCTGTTGGTCTGTTTTTCCATTGCAGCAAAAAGATTAGAAGCCTTCTCTTTTAAATCTTCGTATTCTTTGTTGAGATTTTGTACCCGGCGGTCTACCTTTTCCCAATCGCCATATACCTTTGCAAATTCCTTGTCTTCGTTCTTTGTGTCTTCCAGTGCACTCTTTAATGCATTGAGCGATTCTAGGCCTTTGTTCACGTTCTTATTGGCCGTTTCTTTCTTGTTCTCAAAAGCATTTACCTGAGACTTGAATTTATCTTTTAGACGAATAAGGTCTTCCGGGCTTTTATCTTTCCAGCAAGAAGTAAGTACTAATGCAATAAGGGCAATGGATAGTGTTCTTTTAAACATGTAATTTAATATTAGTTAATGGTGGCGGTAAAGATACGTATTCTTCTAACCTTTTGCTTTCTGGTAGTCCGTCAACTTTTGTGGCCCCTCCAATAAGACCCGTACAACACGGAGTGTACCATCATCTGTGGTTGATATCTGCCATTTGATCAGTGAAATGCTGCCGTTTTCTATTTCAATACCCGTAATACTGCGTGGGTGAACGCAACTACCATCATTAAAAAACGGAATATCACCAGGCTCCGGAAAGCGTGGTCTATGAGTGTGCCCAACAATAGTAATCAACAAGTTATTTTTTAAAATCCACCGTTTAATACGGCGCTCTATTTTAATGAGTTCTTTGTAATTTTTGGCCGGGCTTGTGGGGTCTGCAATACCCCAAACCTGTAGCGGTTTCCAAAGAACGCGAACCAAAAAACGGCTCCATCTCCAAAAAGTATAGTTCCACCAATCTGCTTGGTGACCATGGGTCAAAAAGATTTCTTGTTGGGTGTCCTTGTGCTGGAGTATAATGCCTTCGTGGTATGTAATGCCCTCAAAAAGCTCTTTGGATTCCCCGTCTATGGGTTCAAAATAACTGCTTAGATGTGTTTTGACATACTGTGGGTCTTTGTAGACCATGTCATGGTTTCCCCAAATCATGTGTAGTCTACGGCCTAAATGAAATTTTCTCAATAGTCCGTATACATTCTTATGGGCCTCAAATATAGATTCAAAAAAACGGTTCTCCCAGAGCTCGTCACCATCGCCTATTTCACAATAATCAAAACCTTCCTTAAAATAGAAATTTAGTGCGTGAAAGTAAATGTTTCGGTTGTTGGCAAAGTCGTCTGCAAAACTATTGTCACCTCTGTGGCAGTCGCTAAAGAGGATAAACTTCGATTCATCGTCAAAAGGTACCATTTTGGCATTTTGGTATGCTCTGGATAACCGGGTATTGGACGACATATTGTAAATTTGCATAAATATCTAAAAAAAGCGACGAAAGGCATAAAGTTTGTTTTAACAAAACATTATTTTCTTTTGTAACTTTAAGAAGGTATTTGCGACTTATAAGAACCGTGATGAACGAAGATAGTAAAATAGATTTGCCAATTATACAGCTCATTAGCTTTGATAAGCTTTTGCGGCAGTATGATGTTATGGCCAAAAGCGATAACATTACGGCTGCGAAAATGGCACAGCGCATTATAGATGCGGCCAAACCCTACCCGGAATTACGCGCAGGGTTTAATGACGTTGCTTTGCTTGAAAAACACAAGGATGTCATTAATATAATTTTACAGGATATCTTTTCGGAAGTTCTTACCAACAACGAAATAAAGGCGGCTTCTTTGCCCTATGACAATATCATTTTTAATTCCTCTAAGCGGTTTAAGAAAATATTAAAAGATGCCGGAGGTGATGACTTCTTGCCTCAAATGCGGAATTTGCCCGAACACCAAATGTATATTGTGGCATGTACCGTAATCCTTAATTTTCATTACGGGTTCAATTTTGATTTTAAAAGACCGTTTTTTTACGATATACCGGATAAAAACGGTGTAATGCGCCACTATAGAATTCTGTACAATGCAGATTTTATGGAGATTTTGCCAACGGACAAGGCAAAGGAACTCACTCAGAAAGATGTGGATGAGTTGTTGGACAATTTTGATAATATAGACTTGTGGAAAGAGAAAATACCGCCACATAGTTTTGTTTCAAAAGGTTTTGTTATCTCCAATATGTTTGATGTTACGGCGGAGCATTCTATCTCTGAAATAAAATCTAGCCTGATTGCTAATGACAAGCGAAACAGCAAGAATTTCATGGATAATCTGCAGGAAACCTTTAGGTCTTTCTTCAATACGCCCAACATGAAAGCTGGTTTTGTAGAGTACAATGCCAAAGACAATCGTTTTGAGAGGGTGTATGCCAGTGGTATGGAAAGTTTCCTCTTAAGGGAAAGGGATTCAGTAGCCTGTGCCAGTACCTTGTGCCAAAAGTCCTACCGCAAATTACTGGAGGAGAATAGTTATTTTGCCATTTCGGACGTAGATAGGTATTATGAAACTGCTGACGAAATGTCTCTTTTTAAGGGATTAAAGGAGCAAGGTATCAAAAGTGCTATTTTGGCACCTATTGGGCAAAATGGAAACCTTTTAGGAATTTTAGAGCTTGTAGCTTATGAAGTTAATGCCCTTAATAGTGTTAATGCTAATAAGTTAGAGGATATAATGCCTTTTATCGTATCTGCGGTATTGCGTTCTAAAATTGAGGAGAGCAACCTGATCGATGCCGTGATCCAAAATGAATGTACATCGGTACACGATTCCGTATACTGGCGTTTTGAGGAAGAAGCTAAACGCTTTGTAAAAGATTCTACCGAAGGAAGAAACCCAACGTTCAGGGAGATTGTTTTTAAGGATGTGTACCCTTTATATGGGCAGGTGGATATAAAAAATTCTTCCCAAGCTAGAAACATAGCTATACAACGGGACCTTATGATTCAGTTGTCTACTATTGGTAAGGTCCTTGAAGAGGCTTGGCAGAAAACAAAGCTGCCTATTTATGAGGAGTTGATGTTTAGGGTAAATAATCATACGGACAGTATTAAGGATAGCCTCCACACCAATAGTGAACAGGCCATCTTTAATTTTGTAACCGAAGAAATAAATCCTGTTTTCTCTCATTTAAAAAAAACTGATGAGAACTTGAAGAACCTGATTCTTTTCTATGAATCGTCGGTTGATATGGGTACAGAGTCTTACTACGATCACAGACGTAACTATGATGAGAGCGTTACACAGATCAATATGAAGCTGGCGGGGTTAATGGATAAAAAACAGAAGAATGCCCAAGCCATGTTTCCTCACTATTTTGAAAGATATAAAACAGATGGTGTTGAGCATAACATGTATATAGGCGAAGAAATAGTAGGTGATCGCGATTTTGATATGCTTTATCTCAATAACCTTCGTTTATGGCAGTTACAGGTCATGTGCGAAATGGAGAATGCGCATTATGCCCTAAAACCTAAACTTCCGGTGCCTTTGGACGTGGCATCGCTTATATTGGTGTACAGTACCTCGCTTTCTATACGTTTTAGAATGGATGAGAAACGTTTTGATGTAGATGGCACATATAACGCACGTTACGAGATCATCAAAAAGCGTATAGATAAATCCTATATAAAAGGAACCAATGAACGTTTGACCCAAGCGGGAAAAATGGTCATTGTCTATTCGCAGAAAAAAGATGAGCTAGAGTATCTAAGATACATCACATTTCTCCGCTCCAAAGGGTATTTTACCGGAAAGGTAGAGATTGTTGAGCTAGAAGGTCTACAAGGTGTTAGCGGATTGAAAGCCATTAGGGCAGACATTCTCTACAAGACCAAGCAAAACAATGAGGAAAAGACGTATACCTATGAAGACCTTATGAACGAATTAAAGGCTTAGGTAGGTAACTCAATTATTCTTTCGGGACCGTAGAATTTCAACGCTACAAAAAATGCGATTACGGATAGGGTCATTCCTATCATAAAGATGGTATAGGTCCAACGTAATAGTTTATACTTTCTATCCAATACAACTCCCAAAAAGTAAAGATCTTTGGTTAGGGAGTCGTAAACATATTTTTGGTCTTTAATCAACTCCTGTATAGCCCATTCATAATCCTCAAGTTTCATTTTATGAAAATTTCCAAAGAACAATAAATTTACTTTCTTCTGCTGTACATCTTCTTTGGAAAACTCACCACTAGTAACATTGGGCCGCGTTGCCATAACGGACATAATCATGGAAATAACACTGAATAGCACAAAAATACCTGCCGGAATAACCAAATAATCGTTAGAGGGGTTGTCTAATTTTGGTATAAGATTGGAAAGCATTAATGAGATAATAATTGCATTTACGGATAACAAAATGTTCGCCTTTGTATCTGCAATATCACTCAACTTTAGGTGGTTGCGCATAGTAACACGAAACATGGTCTGTATGCCCCTTTCCGGACTTTGGTTCTTTAGTTTTACTTTAAGTTCCTCTTTCTTTAGGGTCTTTTTTTGTTTCTTATCGCGCTTTACTAATTTTCTAAGGTTATCGTCCTTGCCTTCTTGCCAATTCTTAAGTGCGTAGTCCGTATAAAAACGATGCTCTGTCTGGAACATCTTAATATTGGCTCTACGCCATTCCTTTGGTGAATGCTCTGCAAGACCCAATAATTGTAATTCTTGCCGCAGCATTTCACAGGTTTCCCCATAGCTGGATTGTGCCAGATGGGATGCATCTGCGTCCCTTATGATTTCTTCCATTAGATTCTGCGGCTCATAGCCTCTTTTTGTAGCCATAATAAGATTGCAGACCGTTTCAATGGTTTGTGCACTACAATTTTGGCTTGCAAGAAATTCTTTAGCTATTTCGCAGCTGCTTTCTTCGTGATTTTCAACACCACGCGTGTAGCCTGTGTCATGAAGCCATGCGGCTAGTGTTATTGCGTCACTATCAACAGTGTTTAAGTTATAGAAATCAAGCAATTCTTTAGTACTTTTGACAACTCGTTGAGTATGCCTAAGATTATGATACAAATAGTTGGTATCTAAATCTTTGACTAATAGGTTGATTGCAAATTCTTCGGTTTTTGATAGTAAATCCGGCATAAAAAAATATTTATGGTTCCAAATTACAAAATATTGAGAATGAATAGTATTCTATTGGGCAAACATTTTGCTTTAATAGCATTGGTGGTATTGTTCGTGGGATGTGCGACCTCCAAGACCAAGTACGCTAATGAGGAAGGTAAAGAGGATGTTTCTACCACCAAAACAGTTGCACATACGTTTTACCTTATTGGAGACGCCGGACTATCTCCTATGAACGGTATGAACGATGCACTTAAAATTTTCAAGAGCAAGTTAGATGATGCGGACAAAAATAGTACAGCACTATTTTTAGGGGATAATATTTACCCTGCAGGACTTCCGGATCCTAAAGACTCTACCGCAGCGTACATTAAGGCCAAGAACGATTTGGATGCGCAATTAAAGACCCTGGATAATTTTAAGGGAGCCCCTATTTTTATACCGGGCAACCATGATTGGTATACGGAAGGTTTGGTAGGTTTGGAACGAGAACAAGATTACATTCAGGAACAACTGGACAGTAAAGATGTTTTTTTTCCCGAAGATGGTTGTCCTATAGAAACCATAGAGGTAACGGATAACATTACCGTAATTGCAATAGATACGGAGTGGTACTTGACCAATTGGGACAAGCGCCCTGATATTAATGATAAATGCGATATTAAAACGCGCGATGCGTTTTGGCTGGAACTCGAAGACGAAATTAAAGACAACCGGCAGAACACCACTATAATCGCTATGCACCATCCTATGTTTAGCTACGGTCCGCACGGAGGTCAATATTCCACAAAGGCATATTTGTATCCTAAAGGAAAAGTTGGTCCTTTGCCTATTCTAGGAAGTTTTGTACATCTTTTAAGAAGAACTACAGGGGCATCTATAGAAGATATGAGTAACAAACGGTATACAGAGCTCAGGAAGCGGTTGTTGACCTTGGCCCAATACTCGGAAAAAGTTATTTTGGCTTCGGGGCACGAACATACGTTGCAATATATTGTGGAGGAGAATACTCCTCAAATAGTGAGCGGTTCCGGGGCCAAAACGGGAACTACCCGTCTCTTGAACGGCAGCAAATTTTCTACGGGGCAAAGGGGTTATGCTACCTTGGAGGTTTATACGGACGGTTCTTCTCAAGTTAGATACTTTGGAGTAGATGGTAATAAGGGCGAGGAATTTTTATTCACTTCGCAAGTATTACCACCGGACCGAAAGTTGTTTCAAGGCAAGTATGATGAGAAATTCCCGACAACGGTAAAAGCTTCGGTTTATTCCGAGGATGAAATAGATAGAAGCGGTTTCTTTAAGTTTCTATGGGGAGACCGGTACCGTAAATACTATGCCACAAAAGTAGAAGCCCCAACGGTAAATTTGGATACTCTTATGGGAGGTCTTGTTCCTGTTCATAAAGGAGGAGGACATCAATCAAAATCATTGCGATTAAGGGATAAGGATGGTAAGGAATTTGTAATGCGGGCCCTTCGTAAGGATGCGGAACTATATTTGCAGGCCATGGCCTTTCAGGAACAATATGTAATGGGTGATTTTGAAAATACTTATACAGAAAATTTCCTTCTTGACTTTTACACAGGATCTCACCCTTATGGGCCTTTTACTACGGCAGAGCTATCCGATGCCGTGGGACTATACCATACAAACCCGGTACTTTATTATGTGCCAAAGCAACCAGCTCTTAAGGATTTTAATGAATCCTTTGGAAATGAGCTATATATGATAGAGGAACATGCCGGTGATGGTCATGGAAATCTAAAAAGCTTTGGGTACGCCAATGAACTAAAAAGTACGAATAGCATGCTGGAAGATTTACGGGACGATGAGAAATATGCCGTAGACTCTGAAATGTATTTAAGAGCGCGACTTTTTGATATGGTTATGGGCGATTGGGACCGTCATGTAGATCAATGGCGTTGGGCAGAATTTAAGGATAAGAAAAATGATAAGGTTCTTTATAAACCAGTGCCTAGGGACCGTGATATGGTGTATTCTAAACATGGTGATGGTTTTTTTATGAATCTGGCCACAAGGATAATTCCGGCTTTACATTTAATGGAAGGTTTTAATGAAGAAATAAGAAACGTAAAAGGTTTTAACTCTTCGCCAAAGACCTATGTTTTGGATATGGCGCTTTTGACCGAAACGACCCCAGAGCAATGGCAAGAACAGGCTAAGTTCATTCGGGAAAATCTTACCGAAGAAGTCATTGATAAAGCGTTTACTCACTTTCCTAAGGAGGTGAGGGATGAAACGGTAGCAGAAATTAAAAGAATCTTATTGGCGCGATCCGCTAAAATTGAAGAAACTGCGCAGACCTATTATAGCGTTCTTAACAAATATGCGGTAGTGGTAGGAACCGATAAGGATGATTGGTTTGAGGTGAACGTCTTAAATGATAAAGAAACAGAGGTAAAGGTCTATAGGAATATAAAAGGTGAAAAGGACAAGTTGTTTTTCTCCAAGGTTTTCAATAAAAATAGCACCAAAGAAGTTTGGGTTTATGGGCTGGATGATGATGATATATTTGAGGTAAACGGAGATGAAGGAAGTGCTATTAAGATACGTTTGGTGGGTGGCCAGAACAATGATATTTATAGGGTAGGTCAAGGCGGTAACATAGCTGTTTACGATTATAAAACAAAGAAGAACACTATAGAGGAATTGAGTGGCGCCAAATTAAAACTTACGGATGATTATAACACCAACAACTACCTGCCACTGCAAATTAGGAATTCTGTAAATCAAATTATACCTACTATTGGTTATAACCCTGATGATGGCGTTAAAATAGGAATTAGTGATACCTATACGTACAACGGTTTCAGGCAGAACCCTTTTACCCAACAACATAAGGTAGATGCTTCCTTTTACTTTGCGACCAGTGGTTTTGAACTAGGGTACAGTGGTGAGTTTGCCCATGTTTTTGAAAATTGGAATTTACACTTGGGAGCTCGTTTTACCAGTCCGAACTTTGCTATCAATTTTTTCGATTTTGGTAATAGTACCGAGAATTTTGATGACGATTTGGGAATGGATTATAACCGAGTGCGTTTACAGACACTTAAATTTGCTCCGGCCTTGGTATGGCGAGGTCAATACGGGGCTAAGTTTAAAACCGGCGTATCTTACGAATCCATAGAGGTAGAAGAGAGTGATGATAGATTTATCAACACTTACTATCAGGCTAACGGAGATGAGACCGGAAATAAATTTGTAGGTGTTGATGCGGAGTATTCGTATGCCAATACGGATAATGCTGCTTTTCCAACCATGGGAATGTCTACATCGCTTGCAGCAGGATATAAAAGAAGTACCGATAACGGAAATGCTTTTGGTTATGTCGTTCCCAGTCTTGCTTTTGATTATAAGTTAATACCTAGTGGTAGATTGGTTTTAGCTACAAAATGGAAGGCACATTTTAATATAGGCGACGATTATGAATTTTATCAAGCCGCCAGTATTGGGGGTATTGATGGATTAAGGGGATTTAGAAACCAACGGTTTACCGGTAAAAAATCTTACTATCAAAATACGGATATCAGATATAGTCTTAGGAAAATAAAGACACAACTTCTACCATTGGCCATGGGGTTTTATGGTGGCTTTGATTATGGAAGGGTGTGGTTGCCCATGGAAAATTCCAAAGAATGGCATACCTCATACGGAGGCGGATTTTTTCTTAATGGAGCTGATATTGTCACGGCGCGCATGGCACTTTTCAATAGTGATGATGGCTTGCGCTTCTCCTTTGGTGTAGGTTTTGGTTTCTAGCGCAAAATGAATAGCAAGGGGCAGGCGTTTATTTAAGCTTATACTTATATAGATTTCCGCCCTCTTTTTTTGTCTCTTCATCAGAAAGTAAAAGGGTGGTATTATCTACAAAACTCACAGATTCTAGTTGGGTACGTACCATGAGGTCCGTTTCTTTTAAGGTGCTTTCGGGTAAATTTTCCAAATCAAATTCAGATAAGGTCCAAAGCTTTCCTGCTCCTAAAAGGACTACAGTTTTTCCATCGGGAGAAATATCGGCAGAAGTAACTTTACAAGTATCCCAGTCATCACATGTTTTTATCCTGCCCAAGTATTCGGCATCATAATCTCCTTTGGTATCGGGAACTCTATATATTAGTGATTCTCCGCTAAACGGATTAGCCCTATTTTTTGTAAAAATATAAAGGTAGTTGTTATAGTGAAAGAAAGCTTCAGCATCATAATAACGCTCTTTTTTTTTAGGAGGAAAACGTTTTTGCTCGGGGTATTTAAAGACTATTTGCTCAGCGGTAATATGGTCTCCGGTTTCATATTCGGGGTTGGGGAGTTTATAGATTACCAAATCTTTACGGTCACTAGCGTTATTGCCAAAGTCACCTATATATAAGTTGCCTTTTTTGTCTTCCGTAAGGTCTTCCCAATCATGGTTTTTGGCATTTTTTACCTTAAACTCCTTTAGGATTTCTCCTTTAAAATCCACTTTGGTAATGACATCATCATTGCCGCTGTCCTCAATGAACCATGCTGCATCATTTGTGTACGTAGCTATTCCGGAATTTTCTTTTAGACTACTTGGTAACTTTGTTACATAAGCTAACTGACCGTGATTGGAACAGCTGTAAAAAAGAAAAAGAGCCATGACTTGGAGTGAAAAGTGTTTTGCCATTACTTTCATTGCAACGTGTTTTTAGGAAGCAAAGGTACACTCTATTCCTCTTTTTGGTCTTGTATAGGCATGAAAATTTCAGCTTTCCACTCTAGCTCGTTTCCGCCCATATTAGGATTGGTATGAAATACTTCAAACGGTTTTTCGTTAATTTGCAACCCTTTTTTTTCAGCGTAATGCATTAACGCATACCATGCTCGGTCAGAAGTCAGGTAATTGCCATTATAAATGGCTTTCAGGGCTTTTCTTTTCTGGACTTTTTTGTAAACAAAATCATGGTCTTGTGGAAGGCTGTCCGTTTTAATTATGGGAAAGCAAAAATTGTAGGTAATACTATCATTTTTAGTATTCCAGTCTTGAACCTCTATCAAAGGTCTTCCGTCCGGTTTAATACTATTCTTTGCAACAAAGTTGCTTAAGCGCGAGTAGTTCTCCATCATGCCCTTAACCTTTCCTAATTGGGTGCTTTTTAGGGGAACACAGATACAATATTTTTCAGGAATAACCTCTTCACCAACTATAGTGGTCTTAAAGTTTGAAAGGTGGCTTTTTAAAAGTGTATAAACATCTTTAACAGTACGTTTTGAGCGTTTTTCAAAATAGGTAGTTGTAAAGGGTAGAAGTATTCTGTTTTTTAGGCTATGCTCGTTATCCGATATGGCAACTTTTACACGGGAAATAGAGTCGTTCATTGGAGTAATTTTCCAATTAAGAGTAAGGGTAGTGTCGTTTACAATAAGCGTAGTTGTAAAATCAGAAAGACTTTTTTGTTCTTGAAAGTGGGCGTTGTTTTGTTGATCTGCCCAAAACTTTGCAATCTGGTTTACTGTACCCGGTAAGGCCTTGGTTTGAAAACGAACTATGTAGTCTTGAGGCATGATAAAAAGATACCAAATTGCCCCTACTATTAATAGAGCGGACAGGACTACAGTTATTTTTTTGAACATGAGGCTCAGTTTTGGGCCATTGCGTTGCTATTTTTCATTTTGAGTTTTTCAACTACGAACTTGCCCAAGTCCCTACCTTGTTTAACACCCACTTCAACCGCAGCTCGGTAATGAATACCTCCGTACATTCTACTGATTGCAGCTTCATTGGCAGCTTGCTCAAAGGATGTAAAACTGCGGATTGGAAGTCCATAAGGCACTTCGGTATCATCATCAAAAGCAAAATTTTCGCCAAAAACATCCGTTAGGGCTACTGAAGCCGCTCCGGAAACAACGCTGTGGCCACTTGTATACTCGGGAAATGGTGGGGTCTGTAGTACCGGTTTCCAACTGTCATCTATATGTTGGTTTATCAGGGTTTCAGGGCGAATAAGGTTACTTCTGTACTTTTCGTCCCAACAGCTTATAAACGCATCTGCCATTGCTACTGAGGCCTTGGTATACGCGTATAAGGCTTGATGGAAGTCACTGTTGGTTTTGCGCGCTGCAATTTTTGCTATACCCATCCAGTGTGCTCCCGGAGTTATTTTCTTGGTTGCGAACATAAGGTGACCCCGTGTAACCGAAACATAAGGGTTGCAATCCCAAAATTGAGCAATTTGAATTTCTTCGGAAGCATCACCTTCTTCTGTAATTTTATTACTTATATCATATACTTCTTTAAGCTCTTTGTAAAAATGGGAATCTTCCTCAAGGGAAAATGCAGGTGGAGGAATTGGTTTGAATTGTGCTGCGGAGTCTATTGCAAATGGTCTTATTTTATTCCAGTGGGGTTCAATACCGTCCATGTAAGCAGGAGGAGTAGGCTGCCATCTTGTTTCATCGTCTGCATCTACCGTAAATTTGGGCATGGTTCGCGTTTGTGCATAATTGTCTTTGCTCATCCATTGGGCTATATGGTCCGCTACCTGTAGGCCATACTCTTTGGAACTATTGAACAGAACTGGGTTCTTGCCTTGCCATATCGTATAAAGACTATCGCGTAAAGCTTCCATCCGGTCTTCTGAAAATATCAGCCTTTTGCTTAGTTCCATATGTGCCACCATTGCGGAAAGGTCATAGTTGATGACTTTGGTAGTATCTGGTGCAGGAATAGATGTGAGTCCGTTTAGTTGTCCTGCCAGCGGTCTGTAATCGTCATTTGCCATAGCCATAATCTCATAGGCGGCAACGTTAGGATAGGCAAAAATTCTACTGGCTACAGGAGGCGAGAATATATCATGAATCATAATCTCCGTTACCTGGTCTATTGAAGCGTTAAGGTCTTCTGGGGTAATAGTAATAGATTCTTCTTTTTGCGGGGCTTTACACGAAATCGCAAATACTAGCGAAAGCAGTACTATAAAAATCTTATTCATTTGTCTTTTGTTTTCTTTTCAGCCTATAGATTTGGGGGCTGTCATTATTTATGGTAACCAAGAGGTATTTTTTTGTTCCTAAATTAACGATATTCAAATCTCTTACGGATTTTTGACTAAGGTCTAACCCGATTTTAGCGCTTAAAATTACATTATTTTCACCTTTAATCAAGGCGCCCGCAAAAGAATCGAATCTACCGTGATACGGTTTAACACCAAAATAGTTTCCTGCTGCTAAAACTTCTTTTTTTCCATCGCCGTCAAAATCATAGGACAACATAGACATTATAGGTGACACCTGTAATTCATTTTGAAAAGGAACAAAATTGAATTTACCGCTCTCGTTTTTTAAATAGCCTGACTGGAGTTCATGAACTAAGAGTGTTTTGGTTTTTTCTAAAGTTTCTTTATCAAAAATATCCTCGATTGTGGAGCCTGCGAAAGAGGCGTAGGTGTTGAATTTTTTCTTTAAAAAAACTAGCTGGGATGACAGTCCGTCTAAGCCTTCTAGAGGGTAGTATTTACCGTCCTTTTCAATAGTCGTTATGGTTTCGGTTTGTTTGTTCTTGTCAAAATCTCCATAGTACATTTTCATAGGGTGTTCTGCCGAAGCTTTAAATTTGCTGTTGCTTCCCCAATTACCAAGAAGATAGTCTAAGTCTCCGTCATTATCAATATCAAAGGGAACAATACTTTGCCAAAGTCCGTTCAGATTCTTTTGAACATTGTTAATTTTATTTAGTTGGCCGTTAATATTTTTGAAAAAAGTTGGCGACATCCATTCTCCAATAACGATGAGGTCTTTTGTGCCATCTGAATCAAAATCGCTCCAAATGGCATCGGTAACCATGCCTAAATTGGTAAGCGCTTCTTCATTTTTATTAAAGAAAATACCGTTGTCGTTTGTTAGTAAAACTGATTGTGGTGTCTTTCCAAAGTCGTTTGAAATGGCTTGGCTTCCAACGAACAAATCAAGGTCTCCATCGCTATCAAAATCATAGGGGGCTAGAATGGAGGTATTCTGAAAATTCTCAGGAAACGGAGCGAGAATAAAAGCAGAGTCATTCTGAGTATAGTAAGAATCAAGCAAAGGTTCCATTTTATTATAAAAATCAGCGCCACCTGTACCAATAATCAAATCATTCTTTGCGTCCGAATTAAAATCTGCAATTACCGCAGAGACATCTTCCTTAATAGAATCTTTAGCTATTTGTGCTACATGAAACGGTGTAAATGCCGTATCATTTTGAATATAGATTTGCGAAGGAATGTATTTTGAGCCTCCAAAGAAAATATCGTTCTTCCCATCACCATTTAAATCGCCGATTGCAGTTGCGGGACCACGGTCCGAAACCTGATAGGGAATCAATTTTTGACGATTAAAGTCTGTGTAATTGTCCTCGATATGGTTAAAAGTAACACCTAAGTTGTTCTCTTCCTTTTCAAAAATTATTTTTTCGTCAGGTAGTAAGCTGGCAAAATTGAACTTGACTGTGTTTTCCGGTTCCACAATCACGGTCTGATTGGTAGCAATATCCTTTAGTGTTTGGTAACTGCCATTGGGCCAGACTACTTGAATAGAGTCTACTTTTTCTGTAGTTCCATATCCAAAATGAATCATGGGTTCGGACGAAGCCTGAAACCCTCTAACAGTATAGAGTTCCTTATACTGCAACTTGCCTTGGGTATATGAGAAAACTTTGGTTCCTAGGCCAAAAGTATTTTTTCCTATGTTTTTAAATTTTAATTTTAGGTAATTTGATCTACTGTCAGTGTTGTTGATATACAGAGCAGCCGTTCCGTTTAGGTTATTGGTCACCAAATCCAAATCGCCGTCATTGTCCAAATCCCCCATGGCTGTAGCTCCAGAAACCAAGGTGTCTTTAAGTATCCATTGTCCTGATTCATCTTTGAAGGTTAAGTTATCCGAACCTTTAAATACAAAGTTGTGGATTTTTCCGCTCGGCATTTTGTCCAAAGCTTGTTGGTCCATAAGTTTGGTGTTGTTCATTTTGTTTTGAATCTGCTCGTTACTTACAAAATTGATAAAATCAAGATCATTAGGTCTTTTTGGAATACCGTTGGATATAAATAAGTCTTGCTCACCATCTTGATCATAATCTCCAAACAAAGCGCTCCAGCTCCAATCCGTAGCGGCTAAACCGCTCATAAGAGCCGTTTCTAAAAAAGAACTGTTTTGCTGATTGATATTTAGCATGTTTCGGGTGAACTGGTACCCATACCCATAACGTTCTGTACGTAACTTTTGGGTTTGTATATTATCATCTCCTTCTGATGATTTTAAGACGTTTTCATCTTGGGGGAGCATGTCTAGAGAAATTAAATCGGGCCAACCGTCATGATTAATGTCGGCCACATCATTACCCATTGAAAACCGAGAGGTATGACCGAAAAACTGTTTTGAACTCTCAGTGAAGGTCCCGTCTCCATTGTTTAAGTAATAGTAATCGTCCTCATGAAAATCATTTCCTACATAGATATCCGGGTAACCATCTTGGTTGAAATCAGAAACTGCCAATCCTAATCCGTAGCCATTTACCCCACCATAAATTCCGGCGGTCTCACTTACATCGGTAAATTTGTCTCCATCATTACGTAGTAATTTGTCTCCTGTTTGATAGTTTCGTTTAAGTCTTAAATCGGCTTTGCCAAAAGATTCTTGGGTGTGTACGGCATGGTTTAAAAGGTATATATCCAAATCGCCATCCAAATCAAAATCAAGAAAAGCGGCATTGGAACTATAGGAGTCAAAATCAAGGCCGTATTTGGCGGCACTTTCAATAAAGGTGCCATCACCATTGTTTATGAACAGTTCATTATATCCATTAAATCCGTTAATGCCCACCACGGCACATACGTAAATGTCTAAAAGGCCATCACCGTTTACATCGCCCATTACGGAGCCGGTATTCCAAGTACTATTACCTTCAATACCTGCCGTTTTGCTGATGTCCTCAAATTGTAGATTTCCTTTATTGCGATAGAGTTTGTTTTTAACCTGGTTCCCTGAGAAGAAAATATCAGGAAGACCGTCATTGTCAATGTCACCAATGGCTACACCACCTCCGTTGTAAAAATATAGATAGTCCAATATATTTAGATCGTCTGTTTCTGTAAGGGTGTTTTTGAATGTTATGCCTGTTTCCGTAGCGGGAGGATTGCTGAATAAAAAGTCTTGTTTCTTGCCGCAAGCAGTAAAGGCCATGAGGGCAATGCAAAGAACAATATGAGTATGTTTGAAATGCACGAATAGTAGGTTTTTTCTTTGAAATTGTAATTTTGGAAATGACATTTAATCTAAAGCATAAACTTTAGGTGCACTATCGTTTATGGCCGCAATAAGAAAGGTTTTTCCGCTTTTGTCTTTAAATTGTTTCAGATGCTTTACCTCTTCCTTAATAAAAAAACCGCTGGTGTTATAATCTTGCCATTTAAAGTTCAGGTTTCCATCGCCTAAAAGCACATTACCGTAGCTGGCATCCAAACGGGAATATTGTGGCTTGAACTCAAAGTTGTTCCCGGCCATGATAAGGTCTAAATTTCCGTCCTTATCAATGTCGGCACAAGTAATACCGCAAACACATGATAGTTGAACACGCGATGGCAATTTTTTAATAGTGAATTTGCCACCACCTTCGTTAATTGCAATTACGGATTCCATAGTGTTGGCTTCTTTAACGATGCTACGATCAAAAATCTCTTTTGGAAAAAGTTCTCCTATGGTTTTCTTGGCGTATTCGGAAGCTTTTAAACTTTGCTTTTTTAAGGACACTATTTGTCCGGTCAATTCTTTTTTCTGGTGGATGGGATAATCCTTTCCGTCAAAACCTCGGGTTGTAATCTGTTCTAACGTGCCATTGTTGTCATAGTCGTTAATCCATAGTTTCATGGGGTGCTCTTTATCGGCTTCGTAGGGCACGTTTGTACCTTGGTTACCCAATATTAAGTCCATGTCGCCATCTTTGTCAAGATCTACGGCTTCTACGGTGTTCCACCAACCATATAAGCTGTCAAGCGATGTAGAAAGCCGACTAAGCCGTCTTCCGGAATTCTTATAAATATTAGGTCTGCCCCAATCGGATACAGTGAGCAAATCTTTTTTGTTGTCACCATCTACATCTGCCCAAACCGCATCCGTAACCATACCGGCATCTTTAAGGTCGTATGCTAGCCTTTCGGTGGCATCAATGAATTTTCCTTCACCTTGGTTCTCTAAAAACAGATGGTCCGGATCTACACCATAAGTGCCCACCACACTTCTGGAGCCAACAAAAAGGTCAATATCACCATCATCATCAAAATCCTGTGGCGAAATAACCGAAATGTTCTTAAAGGCCGAAGGTAGGTCTTCCGTACTTTTGCTGAAATTCCCTCTTCCGTCATTAAGGTATAACCTGGGCTTATATGAATTTTCCTTATTAATACGATTGCCACCTGTGCCAATGACCAAATCTTGGTCGCCATCTCCATCGGCATCAAAAAATGCAGCGGCTGTATCGTCAAAATCAATATCTAAGTTCAGCGGTTTTTTTGAGAGCTTCCCGTTTCCGGAATGGGTGTATACTATACCGGATTGGCCCTCTGCGCCTCCTATAAAAATATCTTCGTTACCATCGCCATTTACATCGCCTATTGCTAATGCAGGGCCTTCTTGAGATATAAGTTTGGAAATAAGTCCTTCATAATCAAAATCTTGATACGAATCTTCTTTGTGTGATTCTAACTTTGTTTCGTTTATTTCGGTGAGTAGTGTCTTTTTGTTCGATGGTTTTTGTGGAACATATTTTTCTGTGGCATCCGATCGTTTTAATGTTAAAAGCTGATCAGCAGAAATGTTTTCCAGCTTCTGCGTATAATCATCGGGCCAAATAACACGAAGAGAATCTACCGTAGTGGTCTCCCCAAGACCAACATCCATTACATAATCTACCGAAGATTGAAAACCACGTGAGGGAATCAATTCCTGAAAGACAATTTGGTCTTCGTAGTACATTTTAATACTGGCACCTACTGCAAACGGATTCTGGCCTTGACCTTCAAATTTTAGCTTAATATAATGGTTATCCGTTTTTTCACTAGTGTTGTTTTTATATACGAACGATTGCATGTTTACATTGTTCACGACCAAGTCAAGATCACCGTCATTATCTAAATCTCCATATGCCGCACCGTTGGATAGGCTGGGGATTTCAAATCCCCAATCTACTGCTGCATTATCAAAAGTGATATCTCCTTTGTTACGATAAGCATAGTTGGGTTGCGGGGCAACTGGCATTTTGTTTATAATGGAATCTATAGATTCTTTCTTACCCGTCAGGGCCATTTTTTGTATGATTTCATTGGCAAAGAAATCTACAAAGTCAAGATCGGTAAGGTCATGGTTTACACCGTTGGTAATAAATATATCGCGCAGACCATCATTGTCCATGTCAAATAATAGTCCGGCCCAGCTCCAATCTGTTTTTGCTACACCGCTATGATAGGCTACTTCCGAAAACGAACCGTTACCATTGTTCAGTTGTAATGTATTTTGAATGTATTGTTGATAAAAATCTTTACTCTGCTTTAGTTTAAAGATGTTGTAACCCTCAAACTCCATAACCGATTTAACCCGCTGGTCACCTTCCGGAAGCATATCTGTAATAAAAATGTCCGCATGACCATCATTGTTGATATCGGCCATGTCTATGCCCATTGCCGACAGCGATAGGTGAGAGGTCCATTCTTTTATTTCTTCTTTAAAAGTGCCATCCTTTTGATTGATGTAAAGGTAATCGCGCTCATAAAAATCGTTAGAAACATAGATGTCCGGCCAAAGGTCTCCGTTAATATCGCTTACCATAACTCCAAGGCCAAACCCAATTAAGCTACCATATATGCCCGCATCTTCACTTACATCCGTAAATTTTCCGTTGTCGTTTCGTAAAAGCATGTCGCCAACACCCCTAAAAATATGAGGAACACCCTCCCAATCTTGAGCCCGAACGCTGCGTTGTTCTGCGTAGCCCAAACTGCTAACGGGTATGTTGCTATTGTTTAAGATGTAGGCATCTAGGTCTCCGTCTTTGTCATAATCAAAAAAAGAAGCGTGTGTGGAGAAACCGGTTTCTGCAAGATTGAATTCTTTTGCTTTTTCCGTAAAAGTGAGGTCTCCGTTATTGATATATAGATCATTATCATGGTTGTTGCCTTCCATGTTTCCAGCGTTACTTACGTAAATGTCCAGTAAACCGTCTGCATTAATATCTGCCATGACCACTCCTGTAGACCACGGTTTGTTCCCAGTAACACCGGCTTTTTCAGAAATATCCTCAAACTTAAAATCACCTTTGTTCAGGTAAAGTTTATTAGGCCCCATATTAGCGGAAAGATAAATGTCTGCCAGTCCATCATTATTGATGTCTCCGATAGCTACTCCGCCCCCGTTGTAGAAATTACGGTATTTGAATATGTTGAAATTCTTTTGATTCTTTACTGAGTTGATAAAATCGATGCCGGTTTCTTCTGTAGGAAGCATGCTAAAAAGGGTCTCTTTTTTTTGTGTATCAGAAGTATCTTCTTTGGTTTCCGGTTTGCATGAAGCCATAAGAACCATCATAAGGCTAAATGCCCAAAGTGGACCGTTGAAAAATTTTTTGGCTATTAGTTGCATACTATTTGCTGCTTTTTTTTGATAAGAAAATAGGAACGTCATTGTTCATGCCAATGATATAGAATTGGTTGTTTTTTACTTTGATTTTAGCAATACTTCTTGCAGACCCCTCAATATTAAATTTCTGGTTGCTTAACCATTCAAAACTTCCTTTTTGGTTATTACGTAAAATAACGCCGTGAGAAGCATCCATTCTACCTAATTGCGTGCTAATTTCAGTTGAGTTGCTTACAATTAAAAGGTCTTTAAACCCGTCATTATCAAAGTCGTCTACTGCAATATCATGAATTGTAGATGCTTGTGCAATAGTTGGGAGCTGTTTTATATTAAAATTTCCAACTCCATCGTTTTCGTAAAATAGACTTTGCAATTCATAGACTTTTTTTTGATGGGATTTTGTCAATTTCTCTTTAGAAAATAAGTCTGATATGGAGGCTTGAGCGAAGTCTTTGTAGGATAAAAATTCTTTATTTAAATAAGGTAATTGTTTAGTTAATTCGTCTTTTGATGCAAACGGTGTTTCTTTGGATTGATGGAAATGTGTCACTATTGGATCTGTAAGTCCGTTTTGGTCAAAATCTGCACTGTAAAGTGTAATAGGTTCTAATTTAGAAGCTTTGAATTTACTGTTAAGACCCCAGTTTCCAGCTATAAAGTCAATATCACCATCATTGTCAAAATCGTCGGCCACAATGGTGTTCCACCAACCATTAGTATTTTTTAAAGTAGGATTGTCTTGAAGCTGCAATGATTTTCCATTGTTGTAAAATATCGTAATCGGCATCCAATGCCCTACTATTATAAGGTCTTGAAAGCCGTTTCCGTTTAAATCTTTCCACACAAAATCTTTAACATTGCCTATTTTTTGAAACTCCTGTCCAAAAGTTTCCGATACGTCTGTGAAGCTTCCGGAGCCGTCATTTTTAAAGATATATTGCAAAGGGGGGATACCAAATTCATGTGGAATCTGGTCAGCAGTAATCACAACATCTTTATCACCGTCATTGTCAAAATCTACAGCGCTTATTTTTGATGCGTTAAGATAGAGTCTGGCAAACTGCTCGTCTTCTTTTTTGAGCAGCCCATTTTGATTTCGGTAAAATCGAGGTTGTAATGTTTTGCCCGTTTTAAATTCATTACCGGCACTAACAATAATTAAATCTTGGTCGCCATCACCATCAGCGTCAAAAAAGACTTGAGACACATCTTCGTTAATCGCATCTTCTTTAAAAAGGTTGGTTTGCTGTGATTTAAAACTTCCATCTGGATGCTGAACGAACAAAGCGGAAGCCTGACCTTTTGCGCCGCTGATGAAAATATCATCTAATCCGTCCGCATTAGTATCTGCAACGGAAATACTTGGTCCTTCATTGGTATTGGCAAAAGGGACCAATGGACTTCGGTTGAATTCAAGAGTGGGACTGTCTTTATGATAGAAACCGAGAAAATCAGGAGTGTTGTTTAGTATTGATGGGGTGAGTTTCTCCGAATTTTTATAGAAATTACCGTTTGCCTTAGAGATATTAAAGGTTAGTTTTTGATTGGCACGAACCTTTTTCAGTGTTTGAAGTTTTCCGCCTGGCCATATAATCTTTACTGAATCTAAAACGGAATCTTTACCTACGCCCAAATGCAATTCAGTAGGAACAGCGGATAAATAACCGCGGCTCACAAAATTTTCTGCACTTATGGGAGAGTTGTGGCCGTAGGCGATAACCTTTGCACCAATTCCAAAAAGATTGTTTTCAGGCCCCTCAAAGTCTATTTTTAGAAAGTGATTTTCATTGCTTGAAACACTTCTGTTTTCAAGGACAAAAGCTTCTTGGTCAACATTATTTACCACAATATCCAAATCCCCATCATTATCTAGGTCTGCATAAATACTACCGTTGCTATAACTAGCCTGTTGGTCAGACCATACACCGGACATATTTTTGAAGGTTAAATCTCCCTGGTTCTTGAAAAAATAGTTGGTAACTTTTTTCTTTGGCATTTCATCAATAAAGGTCATGTCTTCTTTGGTCATGCCTTTTTCAATACGTTGTTGAATATTGTCATTGGCAATGAAGTTGATAAAATCCATATCATTGGTAGCTCCTTTGATGCCGTTTGAAACAAAAAGGTCTTTAAGCCCGTCATTATCGTAGTCTGCCAGAAGAGCTCCCCAGGACCATTCAGTTGCAGAAACCCCTGCTAAGTGTGCTATTTCACTAAAGTTATTGTTGCCCAAGTTTAAATGCAAGGTGTTCTGCATATACTGGGGTGCGTACCCGTTACGCAGATAATTTTGGTAAGTAGGATATGGGTATTCTAAGCCAGATGTTTTATAAGTTTCCAGATTTTCGGGTAACATATCTAAGGAAACAATATCTGTAAGTCCGTCATTGTTGATGTCCGCCAAATCATTGCCCATGGAGAAATGAGTGGTATGACCAAGTTTTCTATCGTTTTTAGAGATAATTTCTTCAAACGTGCCATCTTTTTGGTTGATGTAGAGATAATCGTTTTCAAAAAAATCATTGCCTACGTAAATATCAGGATAACCATCATTGTTAATATCGCTTACGCCAATACCTAATCCATAGCCAATTTCACCTTGAAAAATTTTGGCTTCAGAAGATACATCAACAAATTTTCCATGTTCATTTCTGTAGAGGCGATCACCGGAATAGGGATCAACCTGTTTTCTTTTAGCGCCTTTTCCATAAGTGCGGTTAGGATAAACAGAATGGTTCAGGAGGAACAAATCCAAATCGCCATCTAAATCATAATCAAAAAATGCAGCTTGGGTTGAAAACCCTGAAAAATTAAGTCCGTACTTTGCGGCTTCTTCTGTAAAGATAGGAAGGCCATCATTGTCATTACCCTGGTTTACATAGAGTAAATTGGCTCCCTTAAGGTGTTTGTAATTGCCAACTTTACAAATGTAGATGTCTAAAAGACCATCGTTGTTTATGTCTACGTGAGTAACGCCTGTTGTCCATCCATTTGAATTAACGATTCCTGCTTTTTTACCTATTTCGGTAAATTTTAAATTGCCTTTATTTAAGTATAAATGGTCTGCACTTTCGTTGGCTGTAAAGTAGATATCTGTAAGCCCGTCATTGTTGAAATCTGCGGCTGCTACTCCCGCTCCGTTATAGTAGTAGAGATAATTAAGAATGTTGAGGTCAGGGGTGTTTTTAAGGAAGTTTTTGAAGGAAACTCCAGTGCTTGTGGCTTCTAATTTTTGAAATAAAGTTGTGGGTTCTTGCTTTTTTTCTGAGCAGGAAATCATTAAAAAGGACAGCGTCCCAACCCAAATTAAAAATAGTACTTTTTTCATAGTCAAAATCGTCTGCAAGATAATCAATGCCCAGAGGTATAGAAAATTACAGTCCCGTGAAATTTCATCCTTTTTTTGTGTCAAGTGTGATTTCGTATTTATTGTCCGTTAATCTTTAAGTTTTTCGTAAATAATCCAATATATTTAACCGAAATATCAAACCAATTTATAATGATCGGAATTTTGTCCTTTATAGGCTTTACCGCTTTGGTGGCCATAATATCTTATTTTGCAACACGTACAACCGATGAAAATTCTTCGGACGGTTACTTTTTAGGAGGAAGGAGTTTAACGGCTGGAGTTATTGCGGGGTCATTGTTATTGACCAACCTCTCTACCGAACAAATTGTTGGTCTTAACGGACAAGCTTATACCGAAGGAATTGTGGTTATGGCCTGGGAGACTTTAGCGGCTATTGCTATGGTGGTTACTGCCATTTTCTTATTGCCAAGGTATTTAAAAGGGGGTATAACTACGGTTCCTCAATTCCTTAAAGATAGGTATGATGTAACAACAAAAACACTAACGTCTATCTTGTTTCTTACAGGGTATGTTGTGGTGTTGTTGCCAACTATTCTATATTCTGGAGCGCTTGCGATCAGTACTATGTTTGATTTACCTACGATGTTAGGAGTCTCCGATGGTACGGCACTGAACTTAAGTATATGGGGTATTGGTATTATTGGTTCTATTTATGCCGTTTTTGGAGGACTAAAGGCTGTAGCGGTGTCAGATACGATTAATGCGGTTGGACTTTTGATCGGCGGACTTCTAATCCCTGTTTTTGGACTGATGGCTATAGGTGATGGAAGTGTATTTGGTGGTTTGGATGTCCTTTATCAAGCAAATCCTGAGAAGTTTGATTCAACAGGAGAAGTAACCAACAGTGTACCATTTTCAACTCTGTTTACGGGTATGATGCTTATTAACTTGTTCTACTGGGGTACAAACCAACAAATTATTCAAAGAGCTTTGGGAGCGAAAAACTTGGCCGAAGGTCAAAAGGGGTTATTGTTAGCTTCTTTTATTAAAATTTTAGGACCGTTAATCGTGGTGCTTCCCGGTATTATTGCTTTCCACTATTTTCAAGGTGGACTGGAAATGCCAGATCAAGCGTATCCGGCATTGGTAAATGCAGTATTGCCAAAGTATCTGGTAGGTTTTTTCGTAGCAGTACTTTTTGGGGCTATTTTGAGTTCGTTTAACAGTGTATTGAACAGCTCTGTAACCCTTTTTGGGCTTGATGTGTACAAGCAGCATATTAATCCGGAAGCTACAGAACAAACGGTAGTAAAATACGGTAAGATTTTTGGTGTTGTTTTGGCAGTAGGTGCCATGCTTATTGCGCCGTTAATATCTAATGCAGGTAGTCTCTTTGCCTACTTGCAAGAGTTGAACGGTATTTATACGATTCCAATATTTACGATAATCGTGGTGGGGTATCTTACAAAAAGGGTTCCTGCCATAGCAGCAAAAATCGGTATTATTGCTGGTGTTGTATTGTACTGTTTCAGTCAATTTTATTTACAGCCCATGTTTGTTGATGGGGCGTTGGAAGAGGCCGCTGCGGCCGGTATAATAGATGTTGATGCATTGGCATTGGTAAAAGCGGAAGCTTATCCACACTTTATTCACGTTATGGCCATTTTGTTCGTGTTGAATGCGGCTATTATGTTGGTAATAGGTAAAATATATCCTAACGAAAAACCATTTGAATTGGAGTATACCAAACAAGTCTCTATTGAGCCTTACAAATATGTGAAGCAGGTGGGTATTGCAATCTGTTTTATCGTAGTGGCACTGTATGTCTATTTTGCAAAATAAAGAACGGCTTATATAATTTAAGGCCTTGTACGGATTACCTCTGTGCAAGGCCTTTTCTTTGGGTAATATTTTTATTACCTTCTTCTGTTGGGCAAAAGGGGAGGCGGTTCTCCTGAAAACGGGTTCCATCGGCTAATACTTTTAGCTTCCATACCAGCGGCACTAATAACGGAACGGTCTCCGTACCGTTCACGCATTTTGTCTATGGCCAAGCTTAGACGTATTTGCTTTTCATTGTCTTCGAACAGATTAATTTGATGTCCTCCTTCTACCAAATGACTAAACCTAACCCCGATTAACCGTACTAGCAGACGCCTATTGTACAGTTTCTCAAAGAGGTTTAAGACTACGGGCAAGATGCTGCTGTCCAAAGAACTATATGGTATTCGCTGTTGTTGTGTATAGGTCTGAAAATCCGAATACCTGATTTTAAAGGTAACACAGGCGGTTAATTTATGACCTCTCCGTAATTGGTAAGCTAGATTTTCGGCCATTGCAATAATAATACTTTTAAGTTTTTTAATGTCCGTTGTATCCTTGTCAAAGGTTCGTTCCGTAGAAATGGATTTTCGCTCGTGGTATTGAATCACGGGACTGTTGTCTATACCGTTGGCTTTTTTCCAAATAGACAACCCGTTTTTCCCCAATACCTTATGCATTAATTGCATTGGCATTTCCTGAACGGTTACTATTTTTTTGATTCCCAAGTCACATAATGATTTATAGGTGACTTCACCAACCATGGGTATTTTTCTAACGGATAATGGGGCCAAAAAGGGCTTTTCGGTGCCTTTAAAAATTCTAATCTGGTTGTTAGGTTTGGCTTCTCCCGTTGCAATTTTGGAAACGGTCTTGTTTATAGATAATCCAAAGGAGATGGGTAGCCCTGTCTCGTTCATGATTTTTTCCCTAAGTTCAATAGCTATTTGGTGGCACCCAAAGAATCTGTCCATTCCCGTTAAATCTATATAGAATTCGTCTACCGAGCTTTTTTCATAAAGGGGAACGCTGTCCTTGATCACATCTGTAACCAAATTGGAAAATTTACTGTAGGTGGCTGCATTGCCCCTTAAAACTATAGCTTCCGGACATAAGTGCTTGGCCATACGCATAGGCATGGCCGAATGTATACCAAACTTCCGTGCTTCATAACTGCATGAAGCTACTACGCCTCGGTCAGAAACACCACCTATTAAAATAGGTTTTTTATTCAGGCGACTGTCCAACAAGCGTTCGCACGATACAAAGAATGTATCAAGATCCATATGTACTATAGCTCTTTCCTCTGGCATTATAAGGCACTGGTTTTAGGGTTTTCGGAATATCTGGGGTCTTCAATGATTGCTTGGTGGTACATGCTGATAACCTCAATAGTAACACATTCAAATTCTTCGGTTATTTTACCGGTTATAGAATAAATACCTTTTCCCCTAAAAGGGAATTTTGCGGCTATGGGAGGAAAGTGAACGGTATCTATAAAATCACCGTTCCTATCTAGAAAAGTTCCAAAATGCATTGATTTTCCGTTTGAAGTTGAAGTGTTTTTTGTAGCTACTAAATAACCTTCAATTGTAACTACCCGATTTTTATAATGAAGTAATTGGTTTGCTTTTAAGGTGTTTTCTTTAGGATTTGCCAGCAAATCGAAAGGGTTGCATAAGGGAAACCCCAACAGCTCATATTCATCAAATGCATTTTCTAATTCTGAAGTTTTTAGCTCTGGGGTTTTGTAGGATATTTTTTTAGATTGAAAAAGGGTAGGAACATGCTCTTCCTTTGGGGCTTTGCTCGTTTGTAAATAGGCGGCCCAGAGAAGTTCTCTTTTGTTTTTTCCGGTAAAACGGAATGCATTAATTTTAATAAGTATGGCAATTTGCTCTACTGAAACAGGAACTCTATCAACAAAATTATCCAAGCTTTTGAAAGGGCCATAGCGGGCTCTGTTTGCGCATATTTTTTCTATAGTTTGGGTTTCTAGGCTCCTTAGAAAACCAAATCCAAGGTAGAGGGTATTCTTCATAATAGTGGTCAGATACTCACTTTGGTTGATGCATGGAGCTTGGACGATACCTCCGTGCATTTTTGCTTCATGAACGTAAAGTTCACGGCTATAGAATCCGCCGCCATTGTTGAGCGTTGCCACCATATATTCTAGGGGGTAGTACGCTTTTAAGAACAGGCTCTGGTAACTTTCTACGGCATATGAAGCAGAATGTCCTTTGGCAAAAGCATACCCGGCAAAGCTTTCAATTTGGCGCCATATATCACTTGTAACAGCATCAGCTTTACCATCGGCCTTACAATTATCAAAAAATTGTTGTTTTACTTTTAAGAATTCATCTCGCGACCGGAATTTACCGGACATGCCACGGCGTAGTGTATCTGCTTCATGAAGTTTCAGTCTCCCAAAATAATGTGCTACTTTAATAACATCTTCTTGATAAACCATGACCCCAAAAGTTTCGGGCATGATATTCAATAGCACAGGATGAGCATCTTTTCTTCGTTCAGGATATCGGTAACGTAAAATGTATTCACGCATCATTCCCGATTTTGCCACACCGGGCCTAATAACGGAACTAGCAGCCACCAAGCCCAAATAATCATCTACCTGCAGCTTTTTTAAAAGCATTCGCATGGCGGGAGATTCTACATAAAAGCATCCTATGGCCTTGGCGTTTTTTAAAAGGTATTTAATGCGCTTGTCCTCTTTGAACCGTTTAATGTTATGAATATCTATGGGCTTTTGAAGGGGATGGTTCTTCCTTACAATTTCAACGGCATCTTTTATTTTTCCCAGACCGCGCTGACTCAAAATATCAAACTTGTATAATCTAATATCTTCTGCCGCTACCATGTCTATTTGTGCAGTGGCAAAACCTTTGGGAGGCATAAATGTGGCACAATAGCTATGAATGGGTTCTTCGGAAATTAAAACGCCTCCGGCATGAATACCTAAGTAGTTTGGGAAGCCTTGTATATATTGACTGTATTTTAAAACCAGTTGAGATAAATTATCCAGTTGGTTAAAATTGAATTTTCCTTTGGTAAGTATATCTATTTCCGACTTTGGTAACCCAAAAACTTTTCCCAGTTCACGTACGGACGCCTTGAATTTAAAGGTGTTATAAACGGTTATAAGAGAAGTGTTCTTAAATTGTTTGAACATAAATTGAGTAATATCGTCCCTATCGGACCAAGAGAAATCAATGTCAAAATCAGGTGGATTTCTACGATGTATATTTATAAAGCGTTCAAAATAAAGATCAAGCTCTATTGGGTCTACATCGGTTATGCGTAAAAGGTATGCTATAATACTATTGGCCCCACTACCACGGCCCACATAGAAATACCCTTTGCTGCGTGCGTATTTTAAGATTTTCCAATTGATCAGAAAATAGGAGACAAATCCTTTTTCTTTAATGATGGCCAATTCTTTGTCTATACGGGTATAAATCTGCGGAGCTGCATTTTTATAACGATATGGAATACCTTGGTGGGCTAATTTTTGAAGGAATCGAAAATCCAACTCCTCATTGTTAGAGTATGCACGCTGGTTCTTTGGTTTGGTTTCGGAGAAATCAAATTTAATGTTACAATTATTTAGTAATCGTAATGTGTTTTCTAGTATCTCCGGAAAATCAATGTGAATAAGTTTGATTTTATCTTCGGATAAAAATTGATCTGTCTCTTGGCCTTGTTCATGTACGGGCAACTTGCTCAATAACGTATTATTGTCAATGGCCCTTAATAGACGATGGGTATTAAATCCCCTTTTACTTTGAAAAGACACGGTATGGAGTAGTACCAAACGGTCTTTGTTAATGCTCTGTTTTGAAAACTTTAAGCCATTTAATTGTTTTAAGGAAATTCCTAAATACTCATTTTGCTTTAGCTTATAATTTCTTGCCTTTTCAAAAGGATAGATTATATAGCTGTTTTCAATTTCAATAGGTCTTTCAGGTATGGCTAGACCAGGTTGGTGTAAAAAAGAGGACAGATAAGAGTTGATGTTTTTATAACCTTTATTGTTTTTTGCAAGGAGGATAAATTGCTGACTGGCACCATTTCTAAAATCAACTCCTAGGATAGGTCTTATACCATATTTAGGGGCTAAACGGACAAAATCAAGACCGGCGGAAGTATTGTTAATATCCGTTAACGCTAAAGTCTTACAGCCGTTTTGGGCGGCTAAACTTAGAAGTTCGTCAGTTTTGATGGTACCGTACCTAAGACTATAATATGTATGGCAGTTTAGATACATATATTATGGGTCTTTATAGTTTTTTTATACCCAATTGAAGCCGATTCAATAGTTTGCGAGAATGTATAAGGGGTAAGTTGTGGACGAAAAATTTGCATAGCTATCCTTATAAAAGTGGAATAGCTAATTTATGGAATATTTCCTTTTATTTGGATTATATCCATAATTTGATTGTGTTAAAATTTAAAGCTAAATATGGTTGTAGGGTATAAGTTATTTGAAAGTGATTCAGTTTGTGAGTGAAAAAAGAGAACAAAAAAAGGCCTTGACTTCTTTGTCAAGGCCTTTTTAAACACTTAAAATATAATTTCTAGTACCCTGGATTTTGTACTAGATTTGGATTAGATAGAATTGCAGTCTCCGGTATAGGGTAGAGATTTGTATTTTCATCTCCACTAACTTCCTTAAGGCTCCAAGGAGAAGTGAATTGTCCAAATCTAACTAAATCATTTCTTCTCCAGTACTCTATAAATAATTCTCTTCCTCTTTCAGCAAGTAGTTCTTCTTCACTTACAGATGTTAAGTCAGGAGTATCAGTTCTTTTTTGCCTTAGCTCATTAACTACTCCTGTAATATCATTCCCCATGCGCATCATAGCTTCTGCTCTCATCAAATGAGCATCTGCATAACGGAACATAATTTGATGTCTTCTAAATGAGTTGTTTTGGTTTTCTTCATCAGTAGGGTCAAATGGGTGATATTTAATTACTCGTACCCCTTCTACTTCAGTATTACCTACTAGGGCAGGGATTTCTTTGGTGAAATTCAAAGGTGCACCTTGGCGATTGGTAAGTGGGGTGCCATCTTCATTATACTGTTGACCAATTAAAAAGCCGTAACCAATACCTAAGTTCTGATTGTTTGCTGTTGTGGCATCAGGAACAAAACCTCTTCGTTCTTCCTGACCATCGCCTACGTAGTTGGTATTTTCAGCTCCTTCAAAACTATTATAGAAATCAGAAAGAGTAGTAAATCCGTTCCATCCACCACCTTCGTTGTCAGGTGAATTTTGGTTGTAATGAAGCGTATTCCATATTCTTCCTCCAATCTCACTATTTAAATGCCAAATAGTTTCGGTATCGTCCGTAGGTTCAAAAATTTGAAAATAACCTTCTTGTATGGCAAAACCTTTTGCTTCAATTGCGTCTACAGCATCTATGACTTTTTGCATATCGGCAGCATCAAAAGTGCCTGTACCTTTATAAACAGCAGCGTTTAAATAAAGTTTGGCCAATAAAAAGTTAGCCGCTTCTTGTGTTGCTTTCCCAGTATTGTCAACACCTGGTGTTACTGACGGTAAGTTAGGCAAGGCATCAAGTATATCTGTCACAATAAAATCAAAAGCTTCTGTTCGGCTCATAACCATTGGATTAACATCTGGTCCTTCGTCTACACCTCTAAAAGGAACAGAGCCAAAAAGATCTACAACAAAAAACATGTTGAACGCACGAAGAAACTTTGCTTCTGCAACAACTGATGCTGATGGATTGCTTTCAATGATTTCTGTAGCTCTAAAAATGTTTTGATTCAAATTGTTCCATGAGTTTTTCACAAATAGGTGGGAAGTAGTCCAAGTATGTGTGTGCAATTGTCTCCAAATACCGTTGTCACCCCAGTCGGTTCCTCTAGTGGGAACCAAGAGTTCATCTGTAGCCACTTCAGAAAGTGCATACATGTTTTCTTGGCCCTGGAAATCTCCTCCAACTTTATTGTAAAGATCGCTAAGTGAAGACTCTGGATCACTTAAGCCTGTAAATCCTGTTGACCCAGAATCTTCGCTTATTAAAGAATCTGTCTCTTCTATTTCAAGATCGGTACAAGAGACCGCTAGAGCCATCGTCAATACCGAAAATAACATTGGGGTTATTTGTATATTTATTTTCATATCAATTTTTTTAAAAAGTTACATTGATTCCAACGGTCAAAGTTCTAGGTCGTGGAAAAGAACTATAGTCAATACCGGCTATTGGCAAGCCGTTTAGTAGGTCATCACCTGCAGGGCTTACGCTAACTTCTGGGTCAAGACCACTGTAGTCAGTAATTACAAATAGGTTTTGTGCGTTTAGGCTTAGTCTCATAGAGTCAAAACAACCTTCTCCTGAAAGAGGCACATTGTAACCTATAGAGGCATTTTGAAGTCTCACAAAATCACCTTTTTCTAAGAATCTAGTTGAAACCGAAGCTTCTGCAAAACGTCCTTCTTCTCCAGCAAGCGCAACAACATCTTGAGTTACATTGTTTCCACTGCCTATAGCACCACCGGTAAAGAAGGCATTAGCCGTGTTGTTGTAAATGTAGTTGCCAAACTGACCGTTAAAGTATAGAGAAGCATCCCAGTTTTTGTAATTTAAACTGGTTGAAAAACCTCCAGTAATATCAGGTAAAGCGCTTTTGCCGACAAATTTTTGGTTATCGTTTCCACCTTCATGAACAGGGTTTCCGTTTTCGTCAAAACCAACGAATTCCCGTAAGTAGAAAGAAAATAAAGGTTGTCCTGAAGCTAAACGTTGAGAAAATGCATTTGAAAGACCTGCACCACGTATCGTTCCTGCGGCAATTTCACCATCAAAATCTTGTATTTCATTCTTGTTGTAAGCAACATTGAACCCAGCGGACCAGTTAAAATCCTCGGTTTGTACAAAATCATAGTTCAATGCAAATTCTACCCCTTGGTTAAGAACTAAAGCATCTAAGTTTTGAAAGAATGTTGGTTGTGGGGATGGTTGTGCCGCTTCAATATTTAAAAGAAGGTCTTTGGTCTCTTTTCGGTAAAAGTCAATACTTCCGTTTAATCTATCATTGGCAAAACCAAAGTCAAGACCTACACCATATTGAGTGGTTTCTTCCCATTTCAAATCCGGATTTGCAAATTCAACTGTTGTAATACCTGGTATGTTGATTTCTCCAGCATCATTAATGCTTCCGTCAGAGTATCTTTCTCTTCTTACAAAACGTCCATAACCAAGACCGTCCTGGTTTCCTGTAATACCATAGTTTAACCTAAGTTTTAATGTAGACACTGCATCTCCAATAAAATCTTCCTCATTAATTTTCCAAGCAAAAGCTCCTGAAGGGAAAATACCATATTGGTTGTTGTCTCCAAATTTAGAAGAGCCATCTGCTCTTACTGTAGCTGTAAATAAATATTTGTTAGCTATGGTGTAATTAACTCTTGCAAAATAAGATTGCAGTTCATCTGTGTTATCAAATGTATCAGCAAAAATTGAACTAACAGGAATAGATGCGTCACCTAAAAAGTCAGTCTCCGTTGTTGGAAACAATCTGTTTACAAAAATACCATCTGCAATATTACTTGCATACCCGTATTGTTGGTAAGAACCGGAAATTCTAGATTCTAAAATGTCAGAAGCATTTGATAAGTCTCTGGCCATTGAATTAAGGTCGGACGTAGCATATCCCCAGCCTTCTATATTTCTTCCTCTAACATTAAAATCTTGATAAGAAAAACCACCCAGTACATCTAGGGTTGAATTAGAAAATTCTTTCTTGTAGTTCAATGTAAGTTCAAAGAGTCTATTCTCATTGGTGAGGTCGTTTAAAGCACCACGGCCATTACCAGCTGCGCCTCTAGAAACGTTAAACGAATTAGAACTTAATGAAGCTTCGCGTGTTGCATCTGCCTTGTCATAGCCTAGGGTAGCTTTCGCTGTCAACTCAGGGGTTATGTCATATGCTGCAGAGAAATTTGCTAAATAACGGTTAGTGTTATTTAAACTTTGCCAGTTGTTCAATAAGTTTAGAGGATTAATCCTGTCTCCAGGATTAAAGGTTGCACTAGCGGGCCAAGTTGGGTTAGCTGAGTAAGCCGACCCTAAAAGGTCTCCTGTAGAACCTGCACTACCGCTTAATGGCGGTGCCTCATCATTTACACGTGAGATTGTACCTTGAAAATCAAGCTTTAATTTGTCTTCTAAAAATCTTTGAGAAATATTTAAACGACCAGTGATACGTTCTTGAGAAGATTTTTTTATAACACCAAATTGTTTCCCGTAATTAAAGGTAGCTCTTACGTTACCTGAGCCGTAATTACGTGAATAAGCCAAGTTGTTATTGGTAGAGGCAGAATTACGTGTTACCAAACCTTGCCAATCAGTATCGTTGCCAAAATCTGTGGCAGATCCTCCAAAAGCATCTACGGCAGATAGAAATTGACGTCTGTTAAGTAAATCATATTCTTCTGCAGGTTCTGAAAAACTTAAGTCCGAAGAGAACTCCCATGTTCCTCCTTCAGCACCACCTCTTCCACTCTTTGTAGTTATGATTACAACACCATTGGCACCTCTTGAACCATAAATTGCGGTAGCGGAAGCATCTTTTAAAACACTCATGCTTTCAATATCATTAGGGTTTAAGAAGCTTAGAGGATTTCTAGCAGAACTAGAGCCTACACCAATATTAGTTCCTTCTGAAGAAGTATCTCCAGATGGTAATGGTACACCATCTACAACAAATAAAGGGTTGTTGTTTGATCTTACGGACGATGTTCCTCTAATACGGATAGAGACTCCGGATCCGGGTTCTCCACTTCCTTGGGAAATTTGAACACCGGCCGTCTTACCTTGTATTAACTGTTCAGGTGAGGAAATCACACCTTTGTTAAAGTCTTCGGAAGTAACGGAGGCTACAGAGCCTGTAGCATCCTTTACGGTAGTAGAGCCATAACCAATTATTACTACTTCGTCCAAAGCTTGGGCATCTTCTTGCAATGTTACGTTAATAGTAGATTGGCCATTTACCGGTATTTCCTGAGAGGCAAAGCCAATGTAGCTGAATACCAATGTGGCGTCTTCGGGAACGTTGCTCAATGCATAATTTCCGTCAAAGTCCGTTTGTGCGCCAGTAGTTGTACCTTTAATGACAATACTTGCTCCCGGCAAAGGACCGCTTGCATCGGAAACAGTTCCTGATACATCTTGTGCCTGTGCTATGCCAAAGCTTAAAAAAGCCGCAACCATAATCAGGTTTTTTAGTAGCATGATCTTCATAAATGAGATGTTTTAAGTTGAGTTTAATTATAAAATAATGTTAAATGTATATAAAATTGGCCTTAAAACACACGAACGGGCGCCTGCGAAAACTACGAAAACGGTTTCGTGTTAATAACTTTTATATAATTCGATTATAATAATTATAATATCGAATAAATATCAAATAAATAATAAGTGAAGGTTGAAATCGGGGAATTGATATCTATTTCAAATATACAGTTTTTCTTTTTAATTAAAAAAGTGCTAAAATTACCTGTTAAACACCTGAGGTTGTTAAAAAAAATGAGAAGGTTCTCATTTACTCATTTTATAGTTTATTTTCACTATCCAAAAGTTATAAGATTTGAAACGAAAGATTACTTTAAAACAAATTGCTAAAGAATTAGAGGTATCTATCTCCACGGTTTCAAAAGCGCTAAAAGATAGCGATGAGATAAGTGCTGACACCAAGCAAAAGGTAAAGGCCTTTGCAAAATTGTATAATTACAGGCCCAATACTATAGCCTTAAGCCTTAAAAACAGAAAGACAAAGAATATAGGTGTTGTTATTCCAGATATAGTACATCATTTTTTCACTACGGTTTTTAGAGGTATTGAGAAGTGTGCCAATGAACATGGCTATAACGTGGTTGTATGTGTGTCTGATGAGTCGTACGAAAAAGAAGTGTTCAACATGGAACTTCTTGCCAATGGTAGTATAGACGGCTTTATTATGTCCGTTTCTGCGGAAACTCAGCAGAAGAATGACTTTAGCCACTTAAAAGAAGTAATGGAACAGGGTTTTCCGTTGGTTCTTTTTGATCGTGTCATTGATGAAATTAAGTGTGATAAAGTGGTGATGAACGATGAACAGATTGCTTACGATGCGACTGTGAAAATGTTGGCCGAAGGAAAGAAGAAAATAGCACTGGTAACTACTGAAAGTTATTTTAACGTTAGCGAAAAGAGGGCAGAAGGTTATAAAAGGGCCCTTCTGGACCATAACATAGCCTATGATGAAAAGTTAACCTTAGTTTTGCCTTTTAAAGGAATAGAAGAGTCCTATATAGAGAACTTTGTTGAAAATGAAAGTTTTGATGGGGTGTTGTGTGTTAATGAAATTTTTGCAGTACTGTTTATGGGCGCAGCTCAAAAGAAGGGGCTTAAGATTCCAGAAGATGTTTCGGTAATTGGCTTTACGGACGGACTTTTGTCCCGCTACTCCTCTCCAACATTAACAACTGTTGCCCAACACGGAGAGAAAATGGGAGAAAGGGCGACTGAGATGTTAATTGAAAAGCTTGAGAACGAAATTGGTTTTGATGAAGAGGAAGTCTATAAAACAGAGGTTATAGAGGCAACTCTTCTAGAAAGAGGCTCTACTATAAATAAATAGATGTTGGTCCAATACTGCTGGATTAATTTTTTAAGGAGTTACCTATTATTATAATCTAATACGTTGAAACTATATGAGCACATCCGCATTTATATTTGACCTAGACGGCGTAATTGTAGACACCGCAAAGTATCATTACTTAGCTTGGAAGAAACTGGCCAATGAATTGGGTTTTGAATTCACAAAAGAGCAGAATGAATTATTTAAAGGCGTAAGCCGTAAAAGGTGTTTGGAAATCCTTTTGGATATTGGAGGCATTACGGCCACCCAAGAACAATTTGATACTTGGATGGTTGAAAAGAATGAAGACTATCTAGAATACATAGAAAAAATGGATGCGTCCGAAGTTCTACCGGATGTGCCTAAGGTCTTAAATTTTTTGAAGGAAAGGAATATTCCTATTGCCCTTGGCTCGGCAAGTAAAAACGCACGGCCCATTTTGGAAAAAGTAAATCTTTTATCTTATTTTGATGCCATTGTAGACGGCAATGACGTAACCAAGGCAAAACCTGACCCAGAGGTTTTCTTGATTGCGGCCCGTAAGTTAGGCGTTGCACCGGAAAAATGTCTTGTTTTTGAGGATGCAGTGGCAGGTATACAAGCGGCGAACAATGCAAATATGGTAAGTATTGGTATTGGAGACGCCCAGGTTCTCTCCGAAGCGAATTATAATTTCAACGACTTTACGGAGATGAGCCTCGATTTTCTGGAAAGCTTAATGTCGGCCGAGGCATAAGCCCATTTTTTCACCCCTAAATTTAAACGAAATGCAAGAGTATATAAAAGCGGACCCTTGGTCAATTATTGAAGAAGGTTTTGATAAAGAATTGGTCAAATCATCAGAAAGTATTTTCAGTATTGGTAACGGAGCTATGGGGCAACGGGCCAATTTTGAAGAGCAGTATTCGGGAGATACTTTTCAAGGGAGTTATATAGCTGGGGTCTATTATCCGGATAAAACCCGCGTTGGCTGGTGGAAAAATGGGTATCCAGAGTATTTTGCCAAAGTTCTGAACGCACCTAATTGGATCGGAATAGAGGTTTTCATCAACGGAGAACCTTTAGATTTAAATACCTGCAAAAAAGTAGATAATTTCAGTAGGGAACTAAATATGAAAGAAGGCTGGTACCGTCGTGTTTTTACGGCCGTTCTGCCTAATGATGATAAGGTTTCCGTTAAAGTAACACGTTTCCTGTCTTTGGATTTAGACGAGGTTGGGGCTATTAAATATGAAATATCACCTGAAAATGGCGATGCGGAAATTAAGTTTGTTCCTTATCTAGATAGCGGTATTACCAATGAAGATTCCAACTGGGACGATAAGTTTTGGAACACTACTTCGGTGACTTCGGAAGGCAAGCAGGCTTTTATAGAAGCGCATACTATGAAAACCCATTTTGAGACCTGCACGTTTATGGAAAGCAGGTTGTTCCTTAACGGGGAGGCTATAGAACATCATCCAGCGGAACAGATTTCCGAATTGCGTGTTGGTCACGAATATGTACAAACTGCTAAACAAGGAGATACGTTAGCGCTCCATAAGTTAGGAGGATATGTAGTTTCTCGTAATCATAATGCATCTGCATTAAGGGAAGCTTCTAAAAAAGCTTTGCTCAAAGGTTTTGATCTAGGGTTTGAAGCGTTGTTGGATAGACAAAAGCAAGCCTGGGCCAAAATATGGGAGATGAGCGATATCACTATAGATGGCGATGTAAAAGCGCAACAAGGCATCCGGTTCAATATTTTTCAGTTGAACCAAACGTATTTGGGCAAGGATTCACGTTTAAATATTGGACCTAAGGGGTTTACGGGAGAAAAGTACGGCGGAAGTACCTATTGGGATACGGAAGCGTATTGTATTCCTTTTTATATGGCTACCAAAGATCAAAATGTGGCTCGTAGTTTATTGAAATACAGATACAATCACCTTGAAAAGGCTATTGAGAACGCTCAGAAATTAGGTTTTTCAAATGGAGCGGCCCTTTATCCAATGGTTACCATGAACGGTGAGGAATGTCATAATGAATGGGAAATCACTTTTGAGGAAATACACCGTAACGGGGCTATAGCCTTTGCTATTTATAACTATTACCGCTTTACGGGAGACTACTCTTATATCCCGGAAATGGGGTTAGAGGTACTTATTGGTATTGCCCGTTTCTGGCACCAACGAGCCAGCTTTTCTTCGGCCAAGAACAAATATGTTATATTGGGGGTTACGGGACCCAACGAATATGAGAACAACGTAAACAATAACTGGTATACGAATTATCTGGCCAAATGGTGTATTGACTATACCATAAAGCAGTTACAGCAGGTTGAAGACGGTTATAATGAGGATTACCAAAGGGTAATTGGCAAGGTCAAACTTACGGACAATGAAGTAGGACAATGGCAAAAGGTAGCGGATAATATGTATTTCCCGTATTCCGAGGAAAAAGGTGTTTTCTTGCAACAGGACGGATTTTTGGACAAAGAGCTGATTACGGTTAGTGAGCTGCCCAAAACACAAAGACCTATCAATCAAAAATGGAGTTGGGACCGCATTTTACGTTCGCCCTATATCAAACAGGCCGATGTTCTCCAGGGCTTTTATTTCTTTGAAGACCATTTTTCGGAGAAGGAATTGGAAAAGCATTTTGATTTTTATGAGCCTTTTACGGTACATGAATCCTCTTTATCGCCATGCGTACATAGCATTCAGGCTGCAAAATTAGATCGTATGGAGCAGGCCTACACATTCTATTTGAGAACTTCCAGATTAGATTTGGATGATTATAATAAAGAAGTAGAAGAGGGCTTGCACATTACCTCTATGGCCGGTACTTGGATGAGTATTGTAGAAGGCTTTGGAGGAATGAGGGTGGTAGACGATAAGCTTTCTTTTGAGCCCAAGATACCAGAGCAATGGCAGGCTTATTCGTTTAAAATCAACTTTAGAAATAGAATTCTTAAGGTAACCGTAAAAAATGGTAGTACCGAGTTTCTGCTTAACGGTCAGGAAGATATGTCTATCCGCTTGAACGGGGAACGTGTAGTGCTAACCCCTAATCAAGTGAAAGTAGTTTAAGGCATGGGGCAGAATAAAAAGAAGGTGGTATATCATGTGTTTACTAGATTGTTCGGTAATACCAATACAACTAATAAGCCGTGGGGAACCATTGAAGAGAACGGGGTAGGGACGTTTTCGGATTTTTCAAAAAAGGCCTTGCAGGAAATTAAAAACCTGGGTGTAACCCACATATGGTATACAGGAGTGCCCCACCATGCCGTAATTAACGATTATACGTCATATGGAATTTCTAATGACGATCCGGATGTAGTAAAAGGAAGGGCAGGATCGCCGTATGCCGTAAAGGATTATTACAATGTAAATCCCGATTTGGCAAAAAATCCGGAAAATAGGCTGAAAGAGTTCAAGAATTTAATCGGCCGTACACATAAAGAAGGTCTAAAGGTAATTATTGACATCGTTCCCAACCATGTGGCACGGAAGTATGAAGGCGGTTCAACTCCTGAGGGTAAGGAGCCTTTTGGAGCGTCAGACGATACATCGGTAGAATATCATAGGGACAATAACTTTTATTATATTCCCAATACTCCTTTTCAAGTACCAGAATGGCGTGATGGGTATTTGCCATTGGGCGGGGAAAACCATGAAGGGGTAGACCATAAGTTTTATGAAAACCCGGCAAAATGGACGGGCAATGGTTCGCGTTTGGCGCAACCGGACTTTAATGATTGGTACGAGACCGTAAAAATAAATTATGGGGTAAGACCGGATGGTCATTATGATTTTGATGTTTTACCAGATGATTTTGGTGGGAAGGACTATAAGGCCCATTTTGAGTTTTGGGAAGAAAGGTCTGTTCCGGATTCTTGGAAAAAGTTTAAGGACATTGCACTATACTGGATAGAAATGGGCGTAGACGGTTTCCGTTATGATATGGCCGAAATGGTACCCGTGGAGTTTTGGAGTTACATGAATTCCAATATTAAAATGAAAAATCCGGATGCCTTTTTAATGGCCGAAGTCTATAACCCCCACGAATACAGAAATTATATTTTTAGAGGGAAAATGGATTACCTCTATGATAAGGTAGAAATGTACGATTCCCTAAAAGGAATTATGCAAGGCCATGGTTGGACAGATCACATTCCTGTTATAAAGAACGGTACGCAAGATATTGAACACCACTTGTTGCATTTCTTGGAAAACCATGATGAGCAGCGTATTGCTTCTCCAGATTTTGCCGGTGATGCCAATAAAGGAAAACCTGCAATGGTGGTTTCGGCCACTATGACCACCGCTCCGGTTATGATTTATTTTGGACAAGAGGTAGGCGAGCCTGCTGCGGAAAATGCTGGATTTGGAAGCCCCACACGGACTTCAATTTTTGACTATATAGGAGTGCCGCACCATCAAAGGTGGGTGAACAATAAAAAGTTTGACGGAGGCCAGCTCTCCAAAGAAGAGGCTGAGTTACGGGATTTTTATCAGCGTTTATTGTCTTTTACCGTTAATAGTAGTGCCCTAATGGGGGCATATCAAGACATTCACTTTTATAATAAAGACCATACGGAATATTACAACCATCACGTACTTTCATATGTACGTTGGTCCAATAGTGAAAAGCTTATTGTTATTTCAAACTTTGATGCCAATGACTGGTTTGGTTTTGAATTGAAGCTTCCGGAAAATATTGTTCGCGAATGGCAATTGCCAGATGGGGAACATATCATTACTGATGTACTTTACGGGGTGGAGAAAACCTTAAAAGTGCAAAATGGTTCCGCCCAAGTACGCATAGATATTAATCCTCTGGAATCTTTTATTTTCACTGTAAAATAGTATATCATGAATAAGTTGTCAATTCTGACTATCTTTTGTGCACTAGTTCTATCAAGTTGTATGGAAAACAAGAAACCATTAGTTATTGGGCACCGCGGTGCCATGGGCCATGAAACCGAAAATACCATAGCTTCTATTGAGAAAGCCATGGAGATGGGTGTGGATATGTTGGAGATTGATGTTTTTAAAATAAAGAGCGGTGAAATTGTGGTCTTTCATGATGATACGGTAGAGCGCTTAACCGACGGAAAAGGTGAAATAGAAAAGTATACCCTTAACGAGCTAAAAGCTTTAACCGTAGAGGGCGGGCATAAAATACCCACGCTACAAGAGGTTCTGGATGTTATGGCAGGAAAGACCCAATTGAATATTGAACTAAAAGGAAGGAATACGGCCGTTGATGTGAATAGAATGATGGGAGCCGAAGTAAAATCGGGTAAATGGCAACTGAACGATTTTATTATTTCCAGCTTTGAGTGGGATGAGTTGCGGGATATGCGAAAGGCAAATAAAGAAGTAAGAATTGCTGTTTTAATTGAAGGTAACCCACTGGACGCACTGGAGGTTGGCAGTGAATTGAATGCTGAAGCTATTAATCCTAGCTTTAAGAAACTTACCGCAGAGAATAACATAAAGATAAAAGAGGCCGGTTTTAAGATTTATCCTTGGACGGTAAACGAGCCACAAGATATTCTACAAATGAAACGCTTTGGCGTTGATGGTATTATTACCAATTATCCAGAACGTATTGATTAATGTTTGATGTTATCGTTATTGGCGGTGGTGCCGCAGGATTTTATACGGCTATTCATATTGCGGAGGCAAAACCACATCTTAAAATTGCAATTTTAGAACGGGGCAAGGATGTCTTGGGAAAAGTAAAGGTTTCCGGTGGAGGACGTTGTAACGTAACCCATGCAGAATTTGACCCAAGGGAGTTGACCAAAAACTATCCGAGGGGAGAAAAAGAACTTATAGGCCCCTTTCACACCTATTGTAGCGGAGACACCATAGCTTTTTTTGAAGAAAGGGGAATAACCCTCAAAATAGAATCGGACGGGCGCATGTTCCCGGAATCGGATTCTTCCCAGACCATTATCGATTGTTTTTTGAACGAAACAAACCGTTTGGGTGTTAAAATTTTAAAACACAGCGCGGTTTCCAAAATTGAAAAAAAGGAGGATAAAGAAGGGTTTAAAATAACCACTATTAAACATAGTTATGAGTGTGAAAAACTTGTAGTGGCAACAGGAAGTAATCCTAAAGTTTGGAAGCTTCTAGAAAATATGGGCCATACAATTGTGCCTGCGGTGCCCTCTCTGTTTACGTTTAATTGCAAAGACCAGCGTATTGCTGGTATTCCCGGGGTAAGTACATTGGCACAGGTAGAGGTATTCCAAAATCAAGTGTACAACTCAAAAGTTACCACACGATTAAAAAGCAAAAAATCCAAACTGCCCATTTTAACTTCGGATGGGCCACTTCTTATTACGCATTGGGGTTTAAGCGGACCGGCAATCTTAAAACTATCGGCATGGGGTGCACGTTTATTGAATGACATGCACTACAAATTTAAGATACGGGTAAATTGGCTTCCGGATTATAACTTTGAGGGACTCATGGGACTGTTTTTGGAAATCAAGGAGGTTGAGGCCAAAAAAACCGTTTTAAGAACCAAGGCACTTGAAGTTCCCCGTAGGTTGTGGACCAATCTGGTACGGGCTTCCGGCATCGATGAGACGGATAAATGGGCCGATGTTACCAAAAATCAATTGGAGAAATTAGCGCATCAACTTGTAGAATGCGAGCTTAAAATTGATGGAAAAAGTACCTTTAAGGAAGAGTTTGTCACTGCAGGCGGTATCGATTTAAAAGAAGTGAACTTCAAGACGTATGAGAGTAAAAAGCTGCCCGGTATGTATTTTGCTGGCGAGGTCATTAATGTAGATGCTATTACGGGAGGTTTTAATTTCCAAAATGCTTGGACGGGCGGGTATATTGCCGCACAGGCCGTAGCTAATAATTTTTAAATGAGTGTTTATATTGCTTTGTTAAGAGGAATAAACGTAAGCGGGCAGAAGAAAGTGCCTATGGCAGCGTTGAGGTCTATGTTAACTGAAATGGGTTTTTTAAATGTAAAAACCTATATACAAAGTGGTAATGTGGTTTTTGAAAGTGAGGAAGTAAGCACTGCTACTTTAGAAGTTTCAATTGCTGAAAACATTAAAAGAACTTTTGGTTTTGATGTGCCTGTTCTGGTAAAATCAAGAAGCGACTTTCAGGATATTTTCAATAGTAATCCGTATACGGATTTGGATGCCATTGCCCGGAAACAAGTGTATTTTGTTTTGTTGAAAAATCTGCCGGAGCAAGGACTTGTTGATGCTTTTAGTACAGAAACCTATGCTCAAGAGGAGTTTGCAATAACGTGTTATTGTGTGTGTTTATGGTGTAAAACGGGATACGGAAAGGCAAAATTGAACAACAATCTTGTAGAGAGAAAGTTAAAGGTTGAAGCCACTACCCGAAATTACAACACCATGGTAAAGCTACTTGAAATGTCTTCTTGAAACAGTAGTTAGTTCAGTTCCCAAAGTTTATAATTAAGAACGGTTGCAAAACATACCCAAAGCAGATAGGGAACCAATAACCAAGCGGCAGGTTTGCTTACCACTTTAAACCATTTTATGGTAATGGCAAGTACAATAAGCAAAGTGATAATTACCAATAGTGCCAAGAGCGGTTCTTTAAGGCCAAAGAAAACAATACTCCATGCTGCATTTAAGAGCAATTGAAATCCAAAATGGTAAAGTGCGGTCTGTACCCATAAATGGTAAAGCCCCTTTGCCCAAACAATACCGGCGGCTACGCCCATCATAATGTAAAGAACGGTCCATACGGGCGCAAATACCCAGTTAGGCGGATTAAAGCTAGGTTTGTTTAGGGTGGTAAACCAGTCGTTTACGGAGCTTTGGGTAGCAAAACTAGATAGGAACCCAATAGCAAGGCAAATACTTACGGCGCATATAATGTAGAGGGCTTTCTTTTTCAAAATATAAAGCGTTTACCCCTAAAATAGTGATTTATTCCATTGATGGTTATCACAATCTTGGTAAAAACTATCTTTGCACAAAATATTTCGCGATGACCGAAAAAGAATTTATTCCCTCTCCTTATACAAAGTCCGTTTTATCCGGAAAAACCACCTATAAATCACCAAGTAATATTGCTTTGGTAAAATATTGGGGGAAGAAGGAAAACCAGATTCCAGCTAATCCTTCCATTAGTTTTACTTTAAACGAATGTGCTACGGTAACAACGGTAACCTATGAGAGATTAAACGAGCCAAGTAATAGCTTTTTCTTTGATGTTGCTTTAGATGGAAAAGTAGAGGAAAGTTTCAAACCGAAAATCAATACTTTTTTTGAGCGAGTATATCAGTATCTTCCATTTTTAAAGGAGTATCAGTTTAAGATAGGAACCTCTAATTCCTTTCCGCATAGTAGTGGTATTGCTTCATCGGCGTCAGGTATGAGCGCATTGGCACTTTGCCTAATGGAGATAGAGCGCAATTTAAACCCTGAAATGACTCAGGATTATTTTAATCAAAAGGCATCTTTTTTGGCAAGATTGGGTTCGGGGAGTGCCGCGCGGAGTATAAAAGGTAGTTTAGTGCAATGGGGCGTACATGCCAAAATTGAGGGAAGTTCCAACTTATACGGAGTTGAATATCCACATAAAGTACATCCTGTTTTTCAAAATTATTGCGATACCATTTTATTGGTAGACAAAGGTCAAAAACAGGTGAGCAGTACGGTAGGGCATGACCTAATGCACGGGCATCCTTTTGCGGAACAACGGTTTCATCAGGCCCATGAAAACCTTTTAAAGCTAGAAACGGTTTTTGCCGAGGGTGATTTAAACGAGTTTATTTCTATTGTTGAAAGCGAAGCCCTAACGCTTCATGCTATGATGATGACAAGTCAACCTTATTTCATCCTCATGAAGCCCAATACACTTGAAATCATTAATAAAATATGGGCATTCCGCGAGGATTCTAAAACCCATGTCTGCTTCACTTTGGATGCCGGGGCCAATGTTCATGTACTCTATCCTGAAGATGAGAAAACACAAGTGCAACAATTTATTAAGGATGAGTTGGCGGCGTATTGCCAAAACGGGCAATTTATTCATGACTTTGTAGGAAACGGCGCTCAAAAAATAAACTAAGAACTTCATAATTTAATAGAAGTTAGGCCGTTCAAGCTTCAAGAAAAATATGTTGTTTTGATCCATTATGTATCATAAAACGTACATATAGCGTATCTTTAAGTAGGTGCATAACATGAATTGGCTGCAGATGGGTAAGGTTTTTGCTTTAAACCAGACTAAATGTGGCGGGGTTTATGTGTTTTAACAGATAAAATTATAACGTTAATCGTGTAGTGGGGCAGAATTGTAGAATCATCAAAAGTATATTTTGTATTTTTGCACCGTAGCTAACCAACTATATAATGAAAGGACCATTATTTTATTCGAAAATACTTCTCTTTGGAGAATATGGGATTATTAAAGATTCCAAAGGACTTTCCATTCCCTACAATTTTTTTAAGGGAGCTTTAAAGACGGATGAAAACCCGTCTGAAACGGCTAAGGAATCTAATGCTAGTCTTCGTGAATATGTAGGTTACTTAGAGATGATCCATAAAAACAGTCCTGATTTAGTTTCCTTTGATTTTGTTTCTTTAAAAGCGGATGTTGAAGGGGGTATGTATTTTGATAGTTCTATTCCGCAAGGATATGGAGTAGGTAGTAGCGGTGCACTTGTTGCTGCTATTTATGATAAATACGCACAGGATAAGATTACGGTTCTTGAAAACCTTACCAGAGAGAAATTGCTTAGGTTAAAGGCAATTTTCGGAAAAATGGAATCTTTTTTTCACGGAAAATCTTCTGGTCTAGATCCTTTGAACAGTTATTTGAGTATTCCTATTCTTATCAATTCTCAGGATAATATAGAATCTGCCAGCATACCTACCCAAAATCCGGAAGGAAAAGGGGCAGTGTTTTTGTTGGATAGTGGCTCAACGGGCGAAACGGCACCCATGATTCAAATTTTCATGGAGAAAATGAAACAAGAGGGCTTCCGTAACATGCTTAAGGACCAGTTTATCAAACACACCGATGCTTGTGTGGAAGATTTTGTAAGCGGAAATGTAAAATCGCTTTTTGGTAACTTAAAACAATTGTCTCACGTGGTGCTTGATAATTTTAAGCCTATGATACCCGCAAAGTTCCATGACCTATGGAAAAAAGGTATTGAGACCAATGACTATTATCTAAAACTTTGTGGTTCCGGTGGTGGTGGCTACATTCTAGGTTTTGCCGAAGATTTGGATAAAGCTAAAAAAGCATTGAAGGGCTACAATTTGGAAGTGGTTTACAACTTCTAAAATCACAATACATGCTCAGTAGAAAAAATAGGCTTTTACTATTAAAGGTATTCAGTCTGTTTTCTGTTGTTCGCGGATACAATATTCTCATGATTGTTTTGGCGCAGTACTTGGCGTCTATCTATATTTTGGCACATGAACTACCTGTACGGGAAGTTGTCCTTGATCTAAACCTTTTTATTATCGTAATAGCTTCGGCCTTGGTAGTCGCCAGTGGCTATATTATCAACAATTTTTACGATGCGGAGAAAGATTTGATCAACAAACCCAGAAAGAGTATGATCGATCGGTTAGTTGGCCAACAGTTTAAGTTAACCACTTATTTTATCCTTAATTTTTTGGCGGTTATAGCGGCAAGTTATGTATCGTTTAAGGCGGTATTTTTCTTTTCGGCCTATATTTTCGGGATATGGTTTTACTCACATAAATTAAAAAAAATGCCTTTTGTGGGCAACTTTGTCTCCGCTACCCTGGCCATAGCCCCCTTTTTTGCCGTCTTTGTGTATTACAAAAATTTTGAAAACGTAATTTTTGTGCATGCCATGTTCTTGTTTTTATTGATCTTGGCAAGAGAGATGATCAAAGACCTGGAAAATATAAAAGGAGATTTGGCCCAAAACTATAAGACCATTCCTATTTTGTATGGCGGTAAGGTTTCTAAAACCCTTATTTCTGTATTGATTTTGCTAACCTTGATCCCTTCACTATTGTTAATACTAAAGTTTGATGTAGGGTATATGCATTACTATTTTATGGCCTGTGTGCTACTTTTATTGTTATTCTTGGTTTTATTGGTAAAATCAAAATCTAAGAAAGACTATGTTTGGCTGCATAACATCCTTAAGCTTATTATCATAGTAGGAGTTTTTAGTATTCTCTTAATAGATGTAGACCTAGTATTAAATCGAATTTTATAATGGAAAATAGATTGAGAGTTGCTCTGGCCCAGATTTCACCAGTTTGGTTGGACAAAGCAGCGACACTAAAAAAAATTGAGGCCACTCTTCGGGAGGCTGCACACGAAAAAGCGGAACTTGTAGTTTTTGGCGAGGCCCTTTTGCCCGGTTATCCTTTTTGGTTGGCCTTAACGGATGGAGCGGCTTGGGATACCAAAGTGAATAAAGAATTACATGCGCACTATGCACGAAATTCTGTGCAAATTGAACTAGGTGAGTTGGATTCTGTGTGTCTTTTGGCAAAGGAACATAGGATTGCGGTGTATTTGGGCATTATTGAAAGAGCCCAAAACAGGGGAGGTCATAGTCTCTATTGCTCTTTGGTTTATATTGATGCCGCGGGCGAAATCAAATCCGTTCACCGTAAATTACAACCCACCTATGATGAACGATTAACTTGGGCGCCCGGAGATGGTAACGGACTACAAGTACACCCGCTTAAACAATTTACCGTTGGCGGACTTAATTGTTGGGAGAATTGGATGCCTTTACCGCGTACGGCCCTTTACGGACAGGGCGAGAATTTACATATTGCCGTTTGGCCGGGTAGTGACCATAATACAAAAGATATAACCCGTTTTATAGCGAGGGAATCACGCAGTTTTGTAATATCTGTATCCTCATTGATGAAAAGATCCGATTTTCCTGAAACTACACCACATTTGCAAGAAATATTGAAAAAGGCACCCGAGGTCATGGCCAATGGAGGTTCCTGTATTGCAGGTCCTGATGGGGAATGGTTGCTTGAGCCTGTTTTGGATAGGGAAGGGCTGTTGTATCATGACCTTGATTTTAACAGGGTTTATGAAGAGCGCCAAAATTTTGACCCGGTTGGGCACTACTCAAGACCTGATATTACGAAGCTTAGCGTAAATAGAGAGCGTCAATCTACCGTAGAGTTCAAAGATTAAAGCTACCTTTGCATAAATTTTAGATATGGGCAGATCAGATTCCAACAATGATAAGAGAGCTTCGGGAAGACAAGGTGGTACTTTCCGCAAGAAGAGTTATGCGCGTGGTAATGCACCAATACGGAAAAAAACGGAACAAGAACCAAAAAAACCATCGGACCCTAACGTAATCCGCTTGAACAAATATGTAGCCAACTCAGGAGTGTGTTCACGTAGAGAAGCGGATATTTATATTTCAGCGGGTAGTGTAACCGTAAACGGAAAGCCCGTGGTTGAAATGGGGTATAAAGTAAAACTTACGGACGAGGTTAAGTTTGATGGCCGTTTGCTGAACCCTATTAAAAAAGAATACGTACTGCTTAATAAACCCAAAGATTTTACGACCGCGGCGCGAAATGAGCACGGTAGGCGTACCGCTCTAGGTTTAATTTCCAAAGCTACCAAAACGGAGCTTCTGCCTGTAGGTAAACTAAGTAAGGATACCACAGGGCTCTTACTTTTTACAAATGACGGCGAGTTGACCAAACGTTTGAACAGTCCTAAAAACGGATTGCGAAAAATATTTCATGTTGAACTCAATAAGCCTTTACGTAGTGCCGATTTAAAAAAGATTCAGGAAGGGATACTTGTTGATGAAAAGGTAATTAAGGTACAGGATATTAGTTTTGTAGATAAAGCGCCCAAGAACCAAATAGGTATGGAAATCTTCAGTACCCGTACCAACATTGTACAACGTATTTTTGAGACTCTAGGGTACGAAATCGTAAAATTGGACCGCGTAGTTTATGCAGGACTTACCAAAAAAGACTTGCCTAGAGGACACTGGCGTTACCTAACGGAGCAAGAGGTGGTTAATTTGGGTATGATCAAATAATTTATCGCCAGAGATAGGTTGAATTTGATAACCATAAAGTAAGATTAAGGTAACTTTTGAAACGTGCGAAAGTTACATCTTTGTATCATAGTTTATTTGTTTAAGTAAACAACAGCAAGCCTTAAGACCGATATTCGTATCGGTTTTGTCTTTTCTGCAACTCTCGCTTAATTGGATAACAAGTTCCATTCTTCCCAATCGTGGGGTTCTTTACGGCCATCCCAAAAATATTTATAGGGTAGTGCTTTTTCTTGCCATGGAGCAAGTGCGTAAATGTAGTAATTATCGTTATGGTCATAAAGGCCATAAGTAGGGTTCTCTCCCCAGAAAAATTCAAATTTTACAGTCTCTTTTAGTTCGGGAATATAAACGCTTCCCAAAACAATAGAATGTGTTGAGCCACTAACGGGTGTTGTAAATGCTTTTGTTTTTTCAATATTTAATGAAGTTCCAATGGGCAGTTTATAAATGGGTTTGTTGGTTTCGTAAAAACTAGTGTTAGTTAGATCTAAGATATACGGGTTTTCTAAAGAATGCTGGTGTATGGTTATATAGCATTCATGTTTGGTTATAAAGGTTTTATTAATGATTGTGTTATAGGGAAATTTATTGGATAAATCTTCTGTTTTTGTCCTAAAAACCAAGTAAAAAGAGCTCACTATTATAGCTGCACCAAAAAGGAGGGACCCAATAATTATTTTTTTTATGGACATAGTTGAAATTTAGTCTAATGCATAACCATCCCCAAATTGATAGCTCAAAATAATTCCGTGGGTATTCCCTAGCGAAGAATCATTAGTAGCCAAATTGTAGTTATATATGGCCCGTACATTATCAAATAAATAAATGCCTGCTAAAAAGTTTAAAGAATTATTGGTCCTATATCCCGTACCTAATTCAAATTTGTTTCTAAAACTCACAGCAACATTTAAATCCGCCTGTAATGCGGCACCATTCTCATGCTTTATGAGAACGTTGGGCTTTATCATTAAATCTTGAAAACGATTGTTGAAAAAGCGATACCCAAAATATCCATAATAAGGACTATTTAATTTTAATGAATCGTCTGAAGCTAACGCATCCCCTAAGATATTTGGCGTTGAAAATCCTACATAAAACGAAGCGTGATTAAATAAAAATCCCAAACCAATTGTTGGTATGGTAGCATTGATGTCCTGTGCAAAATTTGGGTCGCCTACTATGCCTAGTTGGGTTAAGTTGTCTTGGTATTGTTGAAGACCTGCGGTAATCCCAAAGGATAATACCCCTGCATCATAAAGTTGCCAATAAGGTCTGTTACTTTTAAAGTCAAAGAATATTTTATAGGAATAGGATGCAAAGAAATTTGTGGAAGTAGTTACTCCTATCTGATCTCTTATGAGACCGGCGCCTAGACCAATCTTATTCCGGTTCAAAGATCCATGACCACTCAAAGAGAAGCTTTTAGGGCTACCCTCTATCTGATTAAAAAATCCCGAATTGCTTAATGAAATTTCTGTGTTTTGGGTTAAACCCGCATAAGCGGAATTTAATATAAACGGATTGTAATTGTACTCTGTAAATGTTGGTGTTTGTTGCCCAAACACAGAGCTATATGAGGTAAGCGACAGCAGAACACCTAGTGCCAGCGTGCCAATTTTTTGGTTTAGTTTCATTGGATTAACGCTTGATTACTACGTACCCTGTAGTTTTTTTAAGAATAGTTTCGCCTTCAATCTGAATGTGGAAGAAATAAGTTCCTGCCGGTAATTTTCCTGCACCCATTTTGGTCTTTAAATTGGCCTCACCACGGAAAACATTGGAGTTATTGTCGTAATTGTTTATTTGAAAAACGGCATCTCCCCATCTGTTGTAAATCATTACCGAATTTTCCGGGTAGTACTCAATATTATCTATATGCCAATATTCATTTATTCCATCTCCATCCGGTGAGAAGCCATACTTGGTGTCATCTTCCGGTATAACCGTGGTAAAGGACTGTTCTTCACATTGTACTGCGTTACCTGCACTATTGTATGGAACAATATTTATATAAATTTGTGTATCAAGAGGTAACTCCTCTGTGTGTGTATATGTTGTAGTATTACCTAAATCTTGATTGTTGAGGATTTCAGTTCCACTAGGAGTGGTTCCAATTGATAAGCGGTAACCATCTGTTTTGTCTATCGCGTTCCATAAAATGCTGCTTTCCAATGGTACATTGTTTTCTCCATTGAACGGACTGGACAATTGAGTACATCCCGGAGCTATTATCTCCGTTTCAAAACTTTCTGTTGTACAACCAATAGCGCTTCCGGAAGTGTTGTATGGGGTAATGGTAACATAAATTAAACTTTCGGAAGGTAAATTTTCAGCAAAGGTATAGCTGGTTAAAGAAGCTACGTCTTCATTGTTTACAATATCAGTGCCGTTTAGATATGTACCTACTGAAATTCGATAACCATCAGCATCTGAACTTGTATTCCATGAAATATCTGTCATGACAGAAACATCAGTTGCATCGTTTAGAGGAACTGTTAAATTGGTGCAAGAAGGTATTGGCCGTATTACAAAACTTTCCGAGGCACACCCCATTGCATCACCTACTTCATTGTACGGAGTAATGGTAACCGTAACATTTTCCCCTTCATCAAAATCATTTGGAAGAACATAAGTGGTATCTGTTGTGTCATAATTGGAAATGTCATTTGCGGTACTATTGCTACCATCAACAGTTAATCTATAACCATCAGCGTCTATAACTGGATTCCAGCTAATTTCGCTTATAGTTTGTATGATATCTCCATTTACAGGAGATACCAAGTTGGTACACATGGGTATGGTCTTTATAGTGAAACTCTCCGAAGTACACCCAATGGCGTCTCCAACATTATTGTAAGGAACAATGGTAACTGTAACCGTTTCGCCTTGTTCAAAATCATTTGGAAAACTATAGGATGTTCCGGTTGATAAAACTAAATCGGTTACGTTATTACCCGTACTGCTACTTGCTAAAACGGTTAACTTGTATCCATTTGCTTCGGTAATAGGTTGCCATTCCAAATTTGTGTCAACAGCTACATCAATGGTGCTATTTGTAGGGGTGGTTAAATAGGTGCATGGCGGTACGGCCTCAATAATAAAGCTTTCAGAAGTACACCCAATAGCATCTCCCACTTCGTTATATGGGGTAATGGTAATCGTAACGGTTTCACCTTGTTCAAAATTATTGGTAAAATCATAGGTTGTAGTTGTAGTATCAAAATCTGTTAGGTTGTTTGCGGTGCTGCTACTGCCGGTTACAGATACTTTATAACCCGTAGCATCTGTTACAGTATTCCAGGTAATATCAGAATCTACTGCAATATCTATAGAACCATTTGTAGGTGAACTTAGAGCTGTGCAAGTAGACACAGGTTTTATTGTAAAACTTTCCGAAGTACACCCTATAGCATCCCCAACGGAGTTATATGGTACAATGGTTACGGTAACAGTTTCTCCTTGTTCAAAATCATTAGCGAAATTATATGTGGTACCCGAAGTTATATCAACATTTGTTATATTGTTAAACGTGCTATTACTTGCCATAACGGTAAGTTTATAACCGTCTGCATCTGTGCTTGCGTTCCATTCTAAATTGGTGCTTGGAGCAATATCAACAGCTCCTGCCGTTGGTGTTATTAAAGTAGTACACGTTGGTATTGGAGGAGGAACAATAGTAAAGCTCTCCGAGGTGCATCCAATAGCATCACCAGTATCGTTGTATGGCGTAATAGTGACAGTAACAGTTTCACCTCTTTCAAAGTCATTTGCAAAAGTGTGTGTAGTACCTGAGGTGATATCAACATCGGTTAAATTATTGGCAGTACTACTGCTAGCAGTTACCGTTAATTTATAGCCATTAGTGTTGCCACTAGGGTTCCATTCAATATTAGCATCTACCGCAATATTTGTTGCTCCGTTTGCAGGCATTAACAATGTTGTACAAAGCGGCACACCATCGGTAGTAAAACTTTCTTCTGTACAGCTCATGGCGTCGCCATTATCATTGTACGGAGTAACACTTACATAAATTGTTGTGCTCTCGGGTAAATCAGCAGCAAGATCGTGAATTAAAACATCGCCAACATCGCCAGAATAAATATCAGAACTGCCTGAAGATGTACCTACGGATAATTTGTACCCCGTAGCAGAAGTTATTTCGGCCCATGTTAAATTGGTATCAGGGGCAACCGCCGTTGCTCCATGTATTGGCGCAGATAAACTTGTGCATGACGGAGGACTCGTAGAATCTCCTGTAGTAAAGGTTTCTTCTATACAACCTGTTGCATCACCTTCTGCATTATACGGAATAATAGTTACGTAATGCATCCTAGCTTCTTGTAAATCTCCAGGAATATCATACGTGGTAAAATTACCAACGTCAATATTGTTTACTACTTCAATTCCACCAGAAGTAGTTCCAACAACTACTAAATATCCAGTAGCGTTAGATACCGCTGTCCAACTTAATTGCGTATCAATAGGTACGTCAGTTGCACCATTCAATGGAGTTGTTAAATTTGTACAAACCGGTGGTACAGGAATTATTTCCGTATGGAAACTTTCTTCGGTACAACTTGTGGCATCGCCCTCATCGTTGTAAGGAATAATAGTCACGAAAATATCACTGTCTTCAGGCAAGTCTGTTGCAAATTCGTAAGTGGTAATATTACCAACATCTTCCGAATTTAGAATGTCGTTTGCCCCTGCTGAGTTTCCTACTGTTATTTTATAGCCATCTGCGTTGGAAATAGGGTTCCAACTTAGGTCTGTGGTTACAGCAACATCAGTTACTCCATCTAAAGGCTCAATTAAAGTAGTACAATCTGGTATGGTTGCCGGATTACTTGATATAGTAAAACTTTCTTCGGTACATGGACCAACAGCATCTCCTTCTGTATTAAAAGGAATTAAGGTTACGTAGACTACATCTCCAGTATTGAAATCGGATGCAAACTCGTATGAGGTTTCATTAGTTATAGTGGCATTATTTACAATATCGTTGCCTCCTGAGCTTGTGCCTACTGTTAAACGGTATCCTTCTGCATATAAAGCGTGTTCCCACGTAATATTTGTATTTACCGGTACATCTGTATCGCCATTAAGCGGAGAGGTTAATAGGGTACAATCTGGTATGGGACAATCGCGAACATCTTGGTTAAATGTCCAACCAAAATTATCGATCATAGCTTGTCTTTCTTCCTGTGCATCACAATAAGGTAAATCTTCTGCACCAAGTGTAATACCAGGAGTTAGGTTTTGCTCTGACCAAGCAATTAAAGTGTTGTCGTAGTTTTCTCTAACCAGAGCAGTATGGTCTAGCATGTCACTCATATTGGTAACATTACTAACATCCCATTCTGCCAAACTTTGGTTTAAAGCAATGGCATTATCAAACATAGCATGCATTGTTACTAAACCTGGATTCCATAAATCCATAGGTTGGTTGTATGCCGATGCATTTCTGAACATATAATCCATGTTCTCTACTCCAGAAATACGCCAGTTATTTAGGTCTTGGTTAAAGACGGTTGCGCCGCTGAACATTTCTTCCATAGTAGTAACACCACGAACATTCCAATCACCAATATTTTCATTAAAGGCTATTGCATCTTTAAACATATCTTCCATAGTAGCTACAGAAGCTACGTTCCAAGAGTTCACGGTTTGGTTATATGATGTTGCTCCATTGAACATGGCTTCCATAGTGGTTACAAAGGAAACATCCCAAGGGTCAATGTTTTGGTTAAAGGTAGAAGCTCCCATAAACATTTCTTGCATGGTTAATGCTTCACCAGTATTCCAATTAGATAGCGGTTCATTAAATGCTAGAGCGTTTTTAAACATCGCTTCAAAATTGGTTACTACTGCAGTGTTCCAATTATTTAAATTTTGATTAAAAACTTCGGCATCTTCAAACATAGATTCCATAAGGGTTACAGAACTAACGTTCCATGTACTTATAGGTTGGTTGAAGAGTACGGCATCTTCGAACATAGAAGTCATATTTGCTACTGCACTTACATCCCAGTTATCTAAGGGTTGGTTAAATACTGATGCACCACGAAACATACTAGACATGTTTACCACGGAATTTACGTCCCAACTGTTTAGTGGTTGGTCAAAACTTGAAGCATTGTTAAACATGGAGGACATATTAGTTACATTGGTAACATTCCAACCATTAATATTTTGATTAAAATTATCTGCTCCGTTGAACATAGAATTCATATCTGTTACAGATGATACATTCCAATTGTTTAAAGGTTGATTAAAGGCATCTGTATTGTTAAACATTAAAGCCATATTGGTTACATTAGTAACATTCCAACCATTAATATTTTGATTAAAGTCTATTGCTCTCCTAAACATCATTGTCATGTTGGTTACGCTACTCACGTCCCAATTGTCTAAAGGCTGATTAAATGGAATGTCATATACAAAACCATCGAACATTTTAGACATATCGGTTACATTACTGACATCCCAATTATCTAGTGGTTGATTAAAAAGCAGTGCTCTTTCGAACATACTAGACATATCGGTTACATTACTAACATCCCAATTATTAATGTTCTGATTGAATAATTCGGTCTGTTCAAAAGTTCTGGACATATCCGTTACATTACTGGTATTCCAATTGTCAAGTGGTTGGTCAAAGGCATCCGCACCAAGAAACATTGTAGATATAGTTGTTACATTACTTATATCCCAATTATTTAATGGTTGATTAAAAGCTTGAGCTGCTAAGAAAACACCACTCATATTAGTAACATTACTAACATCCCAATCATTAATGTTACCGTTAAACAAAAAACAAGCACCAAACATATTTTGCATGCTTTCAACTTGTGAAAGATTAGGAATATCCGTTGCGTTGTATTCCATATTTTGGCAGTAATAGAACGTACTTTGCATAGAACCCCAAACCTGGTCTCCCCATTGGTCCATTGAAATAAGTTTTTTATTATCTCTATTGCTGGAACTGTGGTAAAATGCAGGGAAATCTCCAATGATTGCAATTGTATAAATTCCAGGGTTTAAATAAGAATGTGTTATATCATTTGTAACATTATTATCATACTGCCCATCTCCCCAATCAATATTAAAGTCGTATGTTAAATAGTCTGGATAGCCATCATTTAGTTCTATTCTATATTGATTTGCCGCAGAAGAACTGGTATCTAAATTTCTAGTATCAATAGTGATTTTAAAAACATCGGTTCTGTTAACCCAACTTTCAACTACAGTAAAACTAATTTCTTGGCATCCTACGGCATCCCCTTCACCATTATAAGGTACTACAGTAACATATACGGTGTCATTAGCCATAAATTCATTGGTAAAGTCTAAACCTACGGTATTTCCTACATCATAATTGTTAGCGGTATTTCCACCAATAGTAGCATAACTACGAACCCCACCACGTTCAATTTCTAAGGTAACTTTATACCCTGTGGCATTTGGTGCAGGATCCCACCGGATATCGCTATTAGCAGGTGTAGCTGTATCACTTGCATGCGGCATCGTAATATCGGTACAAAGTACATACGAACAGTTGACCGCATCTCCGGAGATTGTCCAGCCATCATCATCTATTAAACTTTGTCTTTGGCTTAAGGCATCGCAATATTGTAGGTTTGTTGCGCCTAAATTTACTCCAGTATTTACAGTTTGACCAGCCCAACCAATTAATGTATTATCATAATTTTCCTGCGATATTCCACTATTTGACAACATATTTGTCATATTGGTCACAGAAGAAATATCCCAAATACCCAAGTTTTGGTTGAAAGTATTGGCAGAAGTGAACATACCAGACATATCGGTAATACTAGATGTATTCCAGCCCGTTATATCTTGATTAAAAGAACTTGCACGGTTAAACATGTTTTGGAAACTAGTAACTTTGCTGAGGTTCCATAAATTTAATGGTTGATTGAAACTTGAAGCCCTATCAAACATTGATGAAACATTAGTTACATTACTTATATTCCAATTATTTAGGGGTTGATTGAACACCTGTGCCTGTTGAAACATTGTGGACATGTTCGTGACACTGCTAACGTTCCACCCACTTATATCTTGATTAAATACATCTGTTAGCGAAAACATACCTGCCATATTAGTTACATTGCTAACATTCCATCCACTTATATCTTGGTTAAAACCAGAGTTGTCTCTAAACATGTAACTCATATTAGTTACGTTACTAACATTCCAATTGTTTAGTGGGTGGTTGTAAACTTGATCCCAATACCAACCATCAAACATGCTAGACATATTGGTAGCATTAGTAACATTCCAATTGTTTAAGGGGTGATTAAAAGTTCTATGTCTTTGAAACATTTCTGAGAAATCTAGAACAGAAGATACATCCCAACTAGCTAAAGGGTGATTGTAAACGGCATGTCTAAACATTCCAGACATATTTGTTACACTAGCTACATTCCAATTACCAATAGGGTGGTTAAAAGCAGAACCATCAAACATGGACGACATATCTGTTACGTTGCTTACAATCCAATTATTTAATGGGAAATTGAACCTATTAGTATATCTAAACATTGCAGACATGTTTGTTACCTGAGCAACATTCCAATTGTTGATATTTTGGTTAAAATTACCAGCACTACTAAACATTGCGGACATGTTAGTTACAGCACCAGTATTCCAATTATCTAATGGCTCATTATATTGACCTGCACTAGCAAAAGTTTCAGACATATCTGTAACGTTACTTGTATCCCATAAATCTAAAGGTCTATTAAAGGTGTTACAATTTGCAAAAGTTCCAGAAAGATCAGTAATCGTACTTATATCCCATTCATTCACAATTCCATTGAATGAAGTTCCTCCTCTAAACATATTTTTAAATGAAGTTACTTGGGTCAAATCTGGTGAATCGATTAAATCAAAATTCATATTTGCACACCCAAAAAAAGCATTTTCCATAGTCTGCCATTGAATATCACCCCAAGCCAATATTTCAATGATTTTTAGTTTATCATTAGCCCGGTCATCATTAAAATAGATAGATGGGAAAGTGCCACTTATTTGAATTGTATAGGTGCCTGGTGCGGCATAGTCATGAGTTATATTACCTGTTACCCCAGTATCCGTAGAGCCATCTCCCCAATCTACATCATAATTGTAAGTAGTGTATGCGGGGTTGGTAGGTATGGTTATTTGGTTGTTAGCAGAAGAACCTGTTTCTGTATTATTGGTATTCCAAATTGAGGTAAATGATTGGGCAACTGTGCTAGCGCTAAAAAATAAAAATAGCAGAATGGGCAGTAGGTTTTTAGTCATTTCTGGTTGGTTTGGGGTAGTATTCGCGTACAGGTTAGATAAAATGATGGAGACTATATCTTATGGCCTATTCCTCATTTAGTATAATATCAGCCAGAATTGCTTCTATTTCTTCTTCGGTAAGACCAGCGGTAATTTTAGAACTGTAGATGAAACGAATAATATCTTTTTCTACTTCTAGGAAATCATTTTCTGTACTAATTTGAGAGCACAAAAAGCTTCCTTCGTCTTCACATTTATTAGAATGTCCAAAACCTAGTGCATGCCCAAGCTCGTGTTTTAAAAGTGCTTCGGCCGGGTTTGATATCCATATTCGGGTGGAGACCAAAACAGAATTTTCGGACGGGCTCATAGCAAAACCATGGTAATTCCCATCTTTAATTTCATCGTACATATCAGGCCAAACCCCTTCTACCTCTTCTTTACTGCCGTAAAATAAAATTGCATTTGCATCTTCGGAATTTTGAACTAACGATATGTTGAAATCTCCAGAAGAGAATAATGCGTTGTACTGTTCTAAGACGCTTTTCGTAGTAGTTTCATATTGTTCTGAAATGGTTCCGGTAAGGTGCAATTTCATAGAGTTTGCCCATTTTTGGTTAAAGTCTAGAGGAATGTTACTATCTCCTTTCCAATAGGTTAAATGTTGGGCATAAGCAACAACTTCCTTTTGTTCGTCCGTTAGAAGTGTAACTTCGTCTACATTGTTAATTGCTAGGTCATAACTCTTGTCAACTATAGTTTTACCGTCAAATGCAGAGACCATAAACGTGTAGGAATCCTTTGTTTCAAAGTCTGGTTTAAGCAGCGGACCCGTTATGATTTCACCGGTAACTTCGTCAATTATAAGATCGGCACTAGACTCTATGGAGTAAGTTATTTCATCTTGGTCACTATCGGTAGCAGTTACAAAACCAATAGAACTGGCAGCTAATGAGTGCTCATTTATTGAATAGTTGGCTGCTTCAAAAACAGGAATTGAATTTGTGTTTTCCGAAGTAGTTTCTTCGGTCTCTTCCTCATTTTCGGATGTTGTTTTGGTAGTTTCATCAATTGCATCCAGGGTATCTTCTTCCAAATCAGTACTGCAAGAAAATATACAAAGGGAAATTAGGGGAATGAAAATTCTTTTCATGCGGGGTAGTAGGTTAAAAATGGTTGGGTATTGGTTAATTGGTATTTAAAAGTATAAGAATGGTATTCTGTCGAAGAATTTTTGTTGTGAATACTATAATTTACAAGGTGAGTTTGTTAAAACTATAAGTGTGAGACATATTTGAATAGGGGAAATATGACTACAACATTGATTTTTAGAGGAGTAAATAGTTCTAAAAAACAAAAGATTATTGTAAGATAAATTCACCTCCCTAGTATTATGTTCAAGAGGGAAGGAAGTTAAAACTTAGAGTGGTGGTGGGTATATTTAGTTGCTTTTCTCTTCAAACAGCAACCAAGATTCCGGGTCTAGAACAACATCATCCGGTTGGTAGTCTAGTTTTATGGTCAAGTTCTTTCTGGCGTTTTCAATATCCATTTTGTAGATGACAATTTCCCCGTCTTTAACAACACCTATTTCAATGGGAAATTTAAAAATATGATGCTTTTGAACTTGAGTAAGATTGATTTGCAGATTCTTCTTATTGTAGTTCCAATCCCATTTAAGTTCTGGATAACCCTTTATAAACAGCCACTGCTGAAAGAACGACTCAAGGTATTCCCCTGAAGCCTGTTCCATTATTTTCCGAAAATCAACAGTCATTGCATTGGAATTCCGAAAAGCCTTGTAATAAGTCTTAATGCCTTTCCAAAAAATCTCATCGCCTAACTTATGGCGTAGCATATTCAATACCCAACCCCCTTTTTGGTAGGTGTTTGTGCTTAAAACCTTCATTGGGTCAGTAATGGAAGGGTCTACAATGGGTGATGGGTTCTTTTGATAATAGTCTATGATTTGCTTACGGTCCAGTTCTAACTCCTCTTTTCGCTTGTCATTACCATAGACACTTTCTTGATAAAGGATTGCGAAATAGGTAGCGAAACCTTCGCTAAGCCAAACATGGTTCCAATCGTTCTCACTGGCAGAATTACCGAACCATTGGTGGGCTATTTCATGGGCAATAAGTCCTTCTACTTCGTTTTTTCCGGTTACGGAATTTTCAAAATAAGCAATAGTGCCCGCATTTTCAAGACCTCCCCATTGGGTCTTGGCCTGCATGTTGGCCAATTTGGCGTAGGAATATGGACCAATATTATCTATAAAATATTTCAGCACTTTGGTAGCTACACCATAGTCCGAGAATCCGTCCAACCGGTTTTCTGGGTAAACCCATGCCGAAACAGGAATGTCATACACCTCGTCCAACAGTTTGCTTGCAAATTTCGTAACCCCAATGGTTACTACTTTCATGGCAACGGGAGCGGGTTCTTTGTAGGCAGTCAATTTTAATCCGTTGCCTAAATTGCTTTCTTCTATTTTTTCGCCAGTGGCCACTACATCATAATGGTCGGGAGCGGTAATCCTAAATTCAATAGTAGCTTTGTCCGATGGGTGGTCTACCGATGGAAGCCAGTGCCGTGCCAAATTGGGCCAGTTGTCACCAAAAAAAGAACGTTGCCCAAATTTAGTGGTGTCAATGACAAGGCCTCTCTCAGGAATGCCTTCATAGACCACTTTATAAGTTCTTGTTTTTTCTTTGGATGCAGATGGCGTTATGTTTATTTTGTTTTGCTCGTAGCTATAGATAGCTTCTGTGTCTCCTTCAAAAACATGGGTCACTTGCATGCCATAGGTATCTCCTTTGGCGATGAGGTCCAATGCAAACGGATTCACTTCGTTTTTAAAATCTACAGTAATTTCAGCTTCTCCTTTTATGCTATTGGATGCATCATTTAAAGTAAGCCCAAAAACGTAAGCCTGTACATCTGCAGAAGTGTTTCTTTGGTAGGTGTCTTGGCAGAAGTTCTGCGATGTAAAAAATAATAGTATAACTAGAGAGACCTTAAACTTTGATAATTTCATGTGTTTATATTGTTTTCATTTAATATGGCCTCAAATTTTAGATTTTGAAGTGTATCAAATAGTCCCGAACGATGAGCATCAAGTTTCCATTCTAATAACTTAACCTTGTTTCCTTGCGAGGCAAGATTTTCTAAATTCGAATAGTCTATATTTTGAATTACTTTTTTAATTTCTTTTGTATATGCGATAAAGTAAGTGCACTGTTCAAAATCTTTATCTTTAATTATTCCGTATTGATTGATTGAGTGATTTCGATGGACTTTTATTGAGAAGAACTTAGAGCCTAAGGTCCCAGAAAACTTTCCGGGTTCACTACCTAATTCGAGTGTTTCCTTTTTGTAGTAGATATTAAGGATATATAGGGCGGCCAAAATTTCAAATAGATTTTTCAAACAACCATATCTAAGATTTTCACCTCTATTATGTTTTAAGTGTTGATATGCATTGTTCCAGTTGTAGGTTAGTCTTCCACTGTGTTTAGTGGCTTTCTTTTTGAAAGGTTGTATTGAGTCTTCGGAAAGAAAACAATTTAATGAGCTGATGAAAACGATTTTTTCTTCTAAAATCCACTTATTGTTAAGGTATTTTAGTGCATCAATGTCAAATTTTATATTTTTAATTTCTTTTCCTCCCTCTCTGTAATAAAGCTCTTTAGAAATTGACTCAATTTCTATGGCACTTCTCAATATTAAATCGGAAATTTTGGAAGAATAAACTTCAAGCTGATTATCGTCAATATGAATTGAGTATGTTAAATCCAGAAACTCTTTTTCTAAATTTTTATATACAGGCCAGTAGATATTTGTCATTCACCTTCTTTTATACTTACTTTTTCTAAGTAATTTTACGTGAATTTAAGAAATCTTGTCCATCTTCCCTTTAATCTCCTTCAAACATAAATTACCTAAGCTACCTTCGTGAGTATGGTGAATGTCTCTCTTTGGCGTAAAGGTGCCTTCTTGAATTTCTTGTCCCATTTTTTTGTAGGCATCTCTAAAGGGTAACCCGCTTTGTACCAATTCGTTCAATGTGTCTACACTAAAGAGATAATCGTATTTCGGGTCTTCCAAAATGCCCTTGTTCACCTGCATTTCTTTAAGACTGAAAGTAAGAATCTCAATACACGCTTTCATATCCTGAATGGCGGGAACAATAATTTCTTTTACCAATTGCAGATCACGATGATATCCGCTCGGTAGGTTATTGATGACCAAAGTCAACTGATTGGGTATGCTCTGTAGCTTGTTGCATTTACCCCGTACAAGCTCAAAAACATCAGGGTTTTTCTTGTGCGGCATAATACTACTACCGGTGGTCAACTCATCTGGAAAGGACAGAAAGTTGAAATTCTGACTCATGTACAAACAGATGTCCATAGCCAGTTTTGATAGGGTAGCGGCGATATTTGCCATTCCAAAAGCAGTTGCTTTCTCAACTTTTCCACGGCCCATTTGAGCGGCAACAACGTTATATTTAAGAGTTTCAAAACCCATTTCCTTTGTCGTGAAACTGCGGTCTATAGGGAAGGAGCTTCCATAACCGGCTGCACTTCCTAAAGGATTTTGGTCAGCTACCTTATAAGCTGCATCAACAAAATATAAATCATCAATAAGACTTTCTGCATAAGCCGATAACCACAGCCCAAAAGAAGATGGCATTGCAATCTGTAAATGGGTATATCCCGGAAGCAAAACGTCTTTGTGCTTTTCTGCAAGTTCCAAAAGCAAATCAAACAACTCCTTGGTGCTTGATTTTATTTCTGAAAGTTCGTTTTTCAGGTATAGGTGCATGGCCACCAAAACTTGATCGTTTCTAGACCGTGCGGTGTGTATTTTTTTACCGGTGTCGCCAAGTTTTTCAGTGAGTACATATTCTATTTTTGAGTGCATGTCCTCAAACGAATCTTCAATTACGAACTCGCCTTTTTCAATGGTTTCGGCAATGGCATCCAATTCTTTTACCAAGTCCGCAGTTTCCTCATTGGTCAACAGTCCTATTTTACCCAGCATTTTGGCATGCGCTTGCGAAGCAATAACGTCGTATTTTGCCAAGTGCAAATCAAGCTCACGGTCGTTTCCAACGGTGAAATGGTCAATTTTTTTATCGGTGCTAAAGCCTTTGTCCCAGAGTTTCATTTTTTCAGATATAAGTTTTAAGTTTATAGTTAAAAGTCACTATACTTTTTGATTAATGTGAATGTCATTTTTTGAACTTCATCGCATAGGTCGAAAGTTCCCTCTAAATCTTCCTCAGACAGAAATCCGATTCTTTTTGATATTTCCAATTGTGTTTTTAATTCATTGATGGACCCGTTTGAAATTTCCAAAAAATGCCGAAATACTTTTTTTGATAATCTACCGGTACCCTCTGCAATATTACTTGGTATAGAAACTGCACATCTCCTAATTTGGCTGGTAAGACCAAATTTCTCTTCGACCGGAAAAGAAGAAGTCAATTTATAAACTTTTTCAACGAGATCCATTGATTTCTGCCAAACAATAAGCTCCTTGTAATTATACATTTTCTATTAACTTTTAACTATGAACCTAGCACTAAAAAAGAAATCCTTTCAATAAATTAATATACAAATCTATTCCGTCTTCTATTTCTTTGACGTAGATGTATTCATCTGCCGAATGTGATCGTGTGCTGTCTCCAGGTCCTAGTTTAAGGGACTGACAGGTTAATGCGGCTTGGTCCGAGAGTGTAGGGGAGCCGTAGGTTTTTCTTCCTAATGCAATTCCCGACTGCACTAATGGATGATTTTTATCAATAGCCGAAGAATTCAGTTTTAATGAGCGCTCCTTTAATTCACAAGGTGCTTCTTTCTTTAGGATTTCAGCAATTTCTCCGTTGGTGTATTTGTCGTTTACACGCACATCTATAACCAAGTCTACCTGTGCAGGAACCACGTTATGTTGTGAGCCTCCGTTAATTTGTGTAACCGTTAATTTTACGGGGCCTAAGGCTTCCGAAACCTTATCGAACTTATAGTTTTTGAACCACTCCAATACTTCAATAGTGTTGTAAATGGAGTTGTTATCGTTGGGGTGTGCGGCATGTGATGGAGTGCCTTTTATGACCGCATCAAAAACGACCAATCCTTTTTCAGCTATGGCCAAATCCAACAAAGTAGGTTCGCCCACAATGGCAACATCAATCTTTGGTAGGTGTGGCAGAAGTCCACGTAGGCTATTAGGGCCTGAGCTTTCTTCTTCCATAGAAGCTACCATTAGAATATTATGATTTAGGTTTTCTTCCGCATAATAGTGGGTGAACGTTGCGATAAGGGAAACCAAAGCGCCACCCGCATCGTTACTGCCCAAACCATAAAGTTTTCCATCTTCAATATGTGCGTTGAAAGGGTCTCTTGTGTAAGCCGAATTTGGTTTTACCGTGTCATGATGCGAATTTAGAAGCAAGGTAGGCTTGCTTTCATCATAGTGTTTGTTTACCGCGTACACATTGTTTAAGTGACGTTTAAAAGGAATGTCAAAAGCTTTGAACCAGTTCTCAATGGCGTCCGCAGTTTTATCCTCTTCAGATGAAAACGATTGAATCGAAATCAGTTCCTTTAATAAGTCTATTGCTTTTTGCGTTAATGCTGCTTGTTCCATTTTTATAAGGTAAGGGTAGTGAATAAAGTGGATTTAGGGTCTAACATGCCTATGTCTCCAATGCGTACCTGATGTACGTTTTGTTTAAGGGCGTGAAAGCAATTTTCCATTTTTGGGAGCATGCCATCTGCAATAATTTTCTGCTCCAGCAAGGTTTTGTAGGATTCGGTATCAATATGCTTAACTACGGATTCTTCATCGGTTACATCCATTAGGACACCCTTTTTCTCAAAACAATAATAAAGGGTGGTTTCGTAACTAGAGCTCATGCCAATGGCCAACTCAGAAGCAATGGTATCTGCATTGGTGTTCAATAGTTGCCCCTCGCCATTATGGGTCATCGCACAGAAAACGGGAGTTAGCCCTGCTTCTAATAGCTTTGTAATAACCGTTGCGTTTACACCATCTACATCTCCAGCAAAGCCGTAATCAATATCTTTTACAGGTCTTTTGTGCGCTTGAATGGTATCTCCGTCCGCACCGCTAAGTCCAATGGCATTACAATTTAAGGATTGTAGCTCCGCTACGATATTTTTATTGACGAGTCCGCCATAGACCATGGTAATCAGTTCAAGGTTTTTTTCATCTGTAATACGGCGCCCACCAATGAGTTTGGATTCTATACCTAATCTTTTGCCCAATTGAGTGGCCAGTTTTCCACCGCCATGAACCAATATTTTTGGCCCTTCCAATTCGGAAAAAGCTTTTAGGAATTTAGAGAGTTCCTCTTTATTTTCAATGACATTACCGCCTATTTTTATGATAGATAACTTCATGGGTTTACTGTTCCAATATTTTCTTCAATACAATTTGTGCGGCGTAAGTTCTATTGTTGGCTTGTTCTATGACCAAAGATTGGTCGCCATCTAGGACAGCATCCGCAACTACTATGTTTCTACGTACCGGTAGACAGTGCATAAATTTAGCGTTACCCACTTTTTCCGGGGTCATGGTCCAGCTTTTGTCTTGGTTTAAGACTTTGCCGTAATCGTTGTAACTGCTCCAGTTTTTTACGTAAATGAAGTCGGCATTTTCGCAAGCTTTGTTCTGGTCGTACTCAATAGTTGCTCCTTTGGTGACTTCTGGGTTCAATTCGTAGCCTTCCGGATGTGTAATTACAAAATCGGCATCTTGCAAATGCATCATCTCTACAAATGAATTGGCTACGGCATGAGGTAATGCCTTTGGGTGAGGTGCCCAAGAAAGTACCACTTTAGGTCTTGTCTTAGTGTTTTGTTCGGCCAAGGTAATGGCATCGGCCAAAGCCTGTAACGGGTGGCCTACTGAACTTTCCATATTTACAATGGGTACGCTGGCGTATTTTTTAAATCCGTTCAAAACCTTTTCGGCCTCGTCTTCTTCTTTGTCCTGCAATCCGGCAAAGGCTCTAATGGCAACAATATCACAGTACTGTGATATAACTTGTGCTGCTTCTTTAATGTGTTCTGAAGTTCCTTGGTCCATAACCGTGCCATCGGCATATTCCAAAGCCCACCCTTCGCTTCCAAAATTCATGACAATTACCTCCATTCCAAGGTTCATAGCTGCTTTTTGGGTGCTCAAGCGAGTACGGAGACTGTTGTTGAAGAATAACAACCCAATAGTTTTGTCCGAACCTAAGCTCTTGTGTTTCCTTGGGGCTTCTTTTAAATTTCGGGCCTCTTTCACCCAGTTTTCCAACGAATCTATGTCTTGTAAAGAAAGGTAATGTTTCATTTGTGTTCTTTTCTCTTGCTATTCTATTTTTTCTGTGGATGTTATCTACATCAATGGTCCGCTAAAAAGTGACCGTCTGTTGTCTTTATTTTGGTATGCTTGCCCGTCCCCTCAAAAGCATCGGTTATAAAGTTGTCGTTAAGTCCGTTTACGATCCAAGTTTCAATACCGGCCTTTTGGGCAATGGTAGCAGCTTCCACTTTGGATTGCATTCCTCCGGTACCGTGCGATGATTTGTGCGAGCTTATTTCTTGTTGCAGACTATCAATACCCAATACTTCTGCAATAGTGTCCGGTTTTCCGTTTTCTATGGAAGCTTTGGTATATATCCCATCCGTATTGGTGGCAATCATTAAAAGGTCCGCTTTAAGCAAGGCAGCCGTTAATGCGGCCAGTTTATCATTATCGCCAAACTGAATCTCATCTGCGGCAACCGTGTCATTTTCATTAATGACAGGAATAAAATTATTGCTTACCAAAATGTCTATAGTATTCTTGATATTGGCTTTTGATTTTGGGTTCTCAAAATCCGAATACGATAAAAGACACTGTGCAGCAAAAATTCCTAATTCCCTAAAGCTCTCTTGGAACATACGCATTAAATGCGGTTGGCCAATAGCGGCCAATGCTTGTTTTACGTTGATTTCCTCTCCGTTGTGCTCCAATTTCACGAACTGCTTAGCTGCGGCAATGGCCCCGGAACTTACAATGACAAACTCATAATCGTCCTTAAGCAGTGCTATTTGTCTACCTATGTCCTCTATTTTTCCTCGGGAAATCTGATTGGTTTCCTTGGTAAGGGTGTTAGAGCCTATTTTTAATAAAATCCTTTTTTTCATCAGGTATTCTTTTTCATTCGTTGGGAGACAAGGGGGAGTTGAAATTTATCCTCTTGTTTGCCCGTTTCCTTTTACATACCACTTATTGGTCACCAAGTGTTGCAACCCTATAGGGCCTCTTTGGTGCAACTTGTCCGTACTAATGGCAAGTTCGCCCCCCAGTCCAAATTGCCCGCCATCCGTAAAGCGGGTAGAGGCATTGTGGTAGACTGCTGCTGTATCTACATTGCTCATGAAATAATCTGCAGTTTCGTTATTGGCCGTAATGATCGAGGCGCTATGCCCACCACCGTAAGTGTTTATTTTTGAAATGGCATCTTCAATATCCGAACTTTGGCCAATTACAATCTTGTAATCTAGAAACTCCTCGTACCAAACCCGCTCGTCCTCTATGGTTTTTGTACCCTCCATACCGGATATGGCATCATCGGCCAAAATTTCAACATCACTCTTTTTTAGTTCCTGTATTAAATGCTGAAGGAACTGTTGTTTGCGTGGTAAATCCGATGAAACAAGAACCTTGTCCAGAGCGTTACAGGCCGATATTTTGGTCGTTTTTGCGTTGATGATAATGTCTATTGCCATCTCTAAATCGGCCTCCTTATCAATAAAAACAAAATTATTTCCACGACCACTAACAATAACAGGGCAGGTGGCATGCTGTTTTACAAAAGCGATTAGCCTTTCGCCACCTCTAGGTACAATAAGATCCACCTTTTGGGTAGGTTTTTCTAGGAAAGCCTGAGTTTCCGTCCGGTTGAATTGCAGATAGGTAACCCAATCCGCATCGGCCTCATTAGCTTCTAGCGCTTTGTGCCATAAATCTACCAATAGCAGATTGCTGTTAAGCGATTCTTTTCCGCCTTTCAATAAAATCTTGTTTCCTGATTTAAATGCGATTCCAGCCGCTTCGATAGTAACATCGGGTCTGGATTCATATATAATAAGAATCGTTCCAAAAGGAGCTGTCTTATTGCTTACCTGCATACCGTTCTCGTGCTCAAAACTAAAGCGTTCCACACCTAGAGGGTCTTCTTGTGCCGCAAGTTGCTGCAGGCTCAAAATCATACCGTCTATTTTACTTTGGTCTACTTTAAGGCGGTCGCGCATGGCAATATCGTCGCCCATATAGCTTTCCATATCAATTTTATTGGCAGCTAAAATCGCGATCCTTTCTTTGTCCAAAAGTTGGGCCATATCAGAAAGTACGGCGTTACGTTGTTTTATGTCCAGTAATAAGCTCATTACAATTCTGCTTTTAAGGCGGTGAAAAAAGTATCTAAATGCGCTTTGGTAATATTTAAGGCAGGAAGGACTCTTAAAACATACTTGTCCTTGGCACCTCCTGTAAATAATTGTTGGTTATGGATTAACCTCTTCCTTAGATCGGCTACTTCAAAATTGAACTCAAGACCTAACATAAGACCTCTACCTTTTACTTTTTTAATTTGAGGTATTTCTGCAGCCAAGGTTTTAAAATAACCTTCTAAGTCCGCCGCGTTTTCTATAAGTTTTTCTTCTTCCAAAACTTCTAAAACTGCCAGTGTGGCTACGGAAGCCAAATGATTTCCACCAAAAGTGGTGCCCAATAAACCGTAAGAAGCCTTAATGTCTTCATGGATTAGAATGCCGCCCACTGGAAAACCGTTACCCATACCTTTGGCCACCGAAATAATATCCGGTTGTATGTCATGATGCTGAAAAGCGAAGAATTTACCGCTTCTGCCAAAACCACATTGCACTTCATCGGCAATCAATACCGATCCGTTAGCTTTCGTAAGTGAGGCAATTTGCTGATAAAATTCCGTAGTGGGTTCATCCAAACCACCAACACCTTGTATGGTCTCTATAATTACCGCACATACATCTCCTTTTTCTATTTCATTTTGAAATGCTTCAAAGTCGTTCAACGGAAGAAAAGTAACCTCCTGCTGTAAATTGATAGGAGCGTTTATTTTTGGATTGTCCGTTGCGGCAACGGCTGCGGAGGTACGGCCGTGAAAACCGTTGGTGAATGCGATAACCCTAGATTTACCAGTATGGAAAGAAGCTAGTTTTAGCGCATTTTCATTGGCCTCTGCACCGGAATTACATAAAAACAGATTGTAATTTTCACAGCCCGAAAGCTCGCCTAGTTTAGTAGCCAGTTCCTCTTGCAAAGGGTTCTTTACCGAGTTGCTGTAAAACCCTATTTTATTTAGCTGGTCCGTAAGACGTTTTACGTAATGTGGATGAGAGTGGCCAATGGAGATTACGGCATGACCTCCGTAGAAATCCAGGTATTCCGTTCCTTTAGCATCGGTTACTACTATCCCCTTTGCAGAAACCGGGGTTACATCGTATAATGGGTAAACATCAAATAAATTCATAACTTTTACTGTTGAGCTGATCATAGCTTCTTGTATTTTATTAGAGAGGCCGCCCTTTACAACTGGTTCTCTTTAATTCTACTGATTTTTTCATAGGATGCTACTATCCCCTGAATAAGGGAAGAGCTAAGACCTTGGTGCTCCATTTCATTTAGACCTTGAATGGTGCAACCTTGGGGTGTGGTAACCCGGTCAATCTCCGCTTCCGGGTGACTTCCGGATTCAATTAACAGGCTGGCTGCTCCGCTACAAGTATGCATGGCCAATTCCTGTGCTTCCTTGGCATCAAAACCTAACTGAATGGCACCTTGTGTAGTGGCGCGGATCAAACGCATCCAAAAGGCAATACCGCTAGCGCAGATTACCGTTGCGGCCTGCATTTGGGTTTCAGGAATTTCCATGGAATGTCCCATACGATTGAAAATAGCCTTAGCCAATTCAATCTTCTTTTTGCCCTTTTCATTGCTACAGATACAGGTCATGGATTGCCCTACCGAAATAGCCGTGTTGGGCATACTTCTTATGATATTGCAGTCCTCACCAAGAATATCCTCCATTTTAGCAATACTAAAACCGGTTATAGTAGAGATGACCACGTGTTTTTCCGTAAGCAGGTCTTTGGTGCTTTCCAAAATGTTTTCCAATTGAGCGGGCTGCACGGCCAAAATAAGGATATCCGAATTTTCAACCGCTTCTCTATTGTCCGAGGTAATTGTAACATTGCCATAGTTGGCATATTCCTCAATTTCAGCAGTGTTTCTTTTGGTCAGGTACATGGTTGTAGCACCGTTGGAATTTAAAATTCCCTTTGCAATGGAAAGTCCTAAATTTCCTGCTCCTATAATGGCTATTTTCATTTTTAATTTTTTGGTTGTTTCCGTTACTGTTCGGTAGAACCGCATTACGGAAATAGTTTTCTATTAATCGTTAAAAAACGCCGGCTTTTAAGTTAAGGCCCGTACCTTCTTCAAAGCCAAAAATTAAGTTCATGTTCTGAACGGCTTGGCCTGAGGCACCTTTGAGCAAATTGTCTATGGCCGAGGTGATAAGCAATGTGTTTTCATGCTTGTGCAAATGAATATGACACTGATTGGTGTTTACGATCTGTTTTAGATGGATGGGCTCTTCGGCAACTTGCGTGAACTGAGCATCTGCATAAAAATCCTTGTACAGGTCAATAGCTTCCTCTAGAGTACCGTCATATTCAGTATACGCAGTGGCAAGAATGCCACGGGTAAAGTTGCCGCGGTTAGGCAGAAAAAATAGTTCACCTGAATTCGCTTGCAATGACTTTAGGCTTTCGTTTATTTCGCCTAAATGTTGATGGGTGAAAGGTTTGTACCAGCTCACGTTATTGTTTCTCCAGCTAAAATGAGAGGTGGCAGATGGACTTACACCCGCGCCTGTACTACCTGTAACTGCATTGATATGAACGGCCTGCCTTAATTTGTTGGCTTTTGCCAAAGGCAAAAGACCCAATTGTATGGCGGTAGCAAAACAGCCTGGGTTGGCAATATAGTCAGCCTTTTTTATCTCTTCTTTTTTGAGTTCGGGAAGTCCGTAAACAAATTTTCTTCCTTCAAAAACAGCATCGGCCTGCAGTCTGAAATCATTACTCAGGTCAATTATTTTGGTGTCTTTTGAAAAATCGTTTTCCTGTAAAAATTTGGAAGAATTACCATGGCCCAAACATAGGAATACAACCGCTACATTAGGATTGATGGTGCCGGTAAATTCCATATCGGTCGTGCCCAACAAATCGGCATGTGCCGTGGTAATTTTTTTTCCTGCTCGGGTGGTGCTGTAGACAAAATCTATTTCAGCTTCAGGATGGTGCAAAAGAATTCTAATGAGTTCCCCGCCCGTGTAACCAGAACCACCAATAATACCTACTTTAATCATTTTTCTGGTTTACGTGGTTATATATTTTTCCTGAATTGGAAAGTATTTTAATAAACCCTTTGGCATCATCTGCAGACCACCCTTTGTTTACTTCACCATAGCTTCCAAAAGCATCGGTCATTAAATCATGTTGAGAAGAAATTCCGTTAAGTCTAAACTGGAAAGGATATAGGCTGATGAAAACATCACCAGAAACCGTTTTTTGGGTATCGGTCAAGAAAGCTTCTATGTTTCTCATTACCGCATCCAAATAGTTGCCTTCGTGTAATAGCATACCATAGAAATTACCTTGTTGCTCCTTTTGGAACTGTTGCCATTTGGTAAGCGTATGTTTTTCCAGTAAATGGTGTGCTTTTATTATGATCAATGCAGCCGCAGCTTCAAAACCAACCCTACCTTTTGTACCGATAATGGTATCACCTACATGAATATCTCTTCCTATAGCATATTTAGAAGCCATGGCCTCCAGCTTTTCTATATTGGCAACAGGACCGTCTTTAACACCATCAATAGCTACTAATTCTCCTTTTTCAAAGGTTAGTTTTACATCAGTAGGTTCCTTTTCCTGCAATTGGCTTGGGTATGCGCTATCCGGTAAAGCTCTTTGTGATGTTAATGTTTCTTCACCACCCACGGAAGTACCCCAAAGGCCTCTGTTTATAGAATATTTGGCCTTTTCCCAAGGATAATCTACACCATTCTGTTTTAGGTATTCAATTTCGGCCTCCCTGGCTAATTTGTTATCCCTAATTGGAGTGATTATTTGAATTTCAGGGGCAACGATTTGGAAAATCATATCAAACCTAACTTGGTCATTACCTGCCCCGGTGCTACCGTGGGCAATATAATTGGCTCCTATTTTTTTAGCGTAGTTTACGATTTCTATTGCCTGTACAATTCGTTCCGCACTTACAGAAAGAGGGTAGGTGTTATTTTTTAGTACATTTCCAAAGATGAGGTACTTAACTACTTTGTCATAAAATGTCTGAACGGCATCAATAGAGGTATAGGAACTGGCCCCCAATTGTAGTGCTTTTTCTTCTATGGAAGCAATCTCCTCTTTAGAGAAACCACCTGTATTTACACTTACTGCATGTACGTCAAAACCTTTGTCTTTTGATAGGTATTTAGCGCAGTAGGAAGTGTCTAATCCGCCGCTGTATGCTAAAACTAATTTTTTCATTTTAAAACTGTATTGTCTTGGCCATAATCAGATGATCCATTGGCCTGTTATGGTTATTCGTTTGTTTTCTTTTTTAGGAAAAGCGATTCTTTAATGCTTTTAAGTCTTTGGAAGGCTTTGCTGTTTACTTGTTCTTTTTCCACCTTTTTTTCTTTGACGGTCGCATCATACAGCATACCTGTGCAAAGGCACATTTTACGTTCTGTGCGGGTAAGAATATCAAAGTTCTTGCAGGTTTGGCAGCCTTTCCAAAATTCGGGGTCGTCCGTTAGTTCAGAAAATGTAACCGGTTTGTAACCAAGTTCGTAATTCATTTTCATTACGGCCAAGCCCGTGGTAATACCAAATATTTTGGCATCCGGAAATTTCTCTCTCGAAAGCTCGAAAATTCTTTTTTTTATTTTTTTGGCCAATCCTTGATTTCTATAATCAGGATGAACAATTAGGCCTGAGTTGGCCACGAATTTTTCGTGTCCCCAAACTTCTATATAACAGAAGCCAGCAAACTTGTCTCCGTCTAGGGCAATAACGGCATTGCCGTTTTCCAAACGTTTCTGAATGTATTCCGGTGTACGCTTGGCTATGCCTGTGCCTCTTACCTTAGCAGATTCCGTAATGGTATCGCTAATGATCTGGGCGTATTTAACATGTGACTTGTTAGCAATAATTAGTTTCATTGCCAAAAGGATTTAAACTGTAAAAAAAAATGAATTGTTGGTCGTTGTGCGGAAATGGACTCACCTATTTCCATGAAATATGAAACACCCTTACGGGCGACGGCGACGAGAAAACGGGCGAACTGGAGCAAGGTTGCTCAAAGTTTTAGATATGTGTCTTTGTCCTTTCATGGAAGGTCAAATGTACAAGATTATGCCGAAAGTATAAAGGTGTGAGGTTAATTTTTGCGAAAAATAACAAATTGTTGTTTTGAGTTAAAAATTTCGTAAATCAAAAATGCATATACGGAAATATACTCAACGGCAATTAAACCAAGGTTTTCTTTAAAATCTACCTTTGAGTAGGCGTAATAGCTTAGAATTACCGTTGCGGACCAAAGTACGGCATATTTATAACGGGTGAAAACCCCAAGAACTACCAAGAAAATAATGTACCAAGGATGTACCGTGGCAGACATAAAATAGTACAGGGTAAGTACGGCCAACATTGAAGTTATAAGTACCGATACTTGTTGGTTGTTCCTAAAGAAAGTAAAGGACAATACGGATAGAATAGTAATTACCGGAGTTATTTTACCGTATGTTTTTATAAGCTCCCAAGGTTTTCCGTCAAATTGAACGGCAATGTATTTTATGGCATTGTATAAACCCGCGTTGAATTCAAAATTAGAAAACCATAGACCTACGGTTTTAGAGTAGTTGGCTATAAATTCTGAGGCGTAAAAGGGAGTAAACAAGAAAAGGCACGTAACACCAATTATGGCGTAGAAACTTATACTCTTTTTAAACCCTAGATGTTTTAAGAATAGGGGAAGGAATAATAGCGGCACCAACTTTACGCAGATGGACATGGCATAAGGAATGGCCGCTAAGGCCCATTTTTTAATAGATAACAAATACAGGGCCCATACGAAGAAGAAAAGCATGACCCCTTCAAAATGAAGATTTCCCGTAAGTTCAATAATTACTAAAGGATTAAGAAAATACCAAAAAATAAGGTGAGGAGAGCGGTTAAGATGTTTTAGCAATTTTCTTCCAAAGTAGAAAATACCAATATCCGATAAGATAATCATGGTCTTAAGAACCAGCACGGAACCCATGATACTTTTGCCGCCCAAAATGGAAGCAATGGCAAATAATAATTGGTTTAGCGGTGGGTAATTGCTATAGTGTTTTGCGCTTAAACTACCCATGCTGTCATAAAGAGTTTGGGCATTGGGTATTACCAAATCACTTTGGGTAATTAATTCATTGGGAACTTTTAAGTAGGGGTTAATAAAATTGCCCACCAAGTGACCGTCCCATATAAACCGATAGTAGTCTTGAGAGAGATTAGGTTCCGTTGTTAAGAAAATCAACCGAAAAAGAATACCAACTACAAGAAGGAATTTAAAGTTCCACTTTTCAAACTGTATGAGTTTATAACAGATAAAAAAGGAAGCGGCAAAAAGTGTAAACAGTCTAATAAAGTCCGTTCGCACTAACTGAAAAGCGAAGGTATAATATAGAATGGTACTCAAAAGAGCCAATACTATGGGCACCTTGTGTAATTTCCAGTATGTGGTAAGTCGGTTAGACATTTAACGGTTTGTTCCTATCATCGAAAAAATAAGAAAATTAAATGACATGTGGTCTTTTTGCAAGAATAGATTCTTCGCGTTATGCACGTGAAGTTAAAGACTTGGTGAAAACAAATCCAAAACCTATAAAAAGCATAAAATGAAAAGGGAAAAGTCCAAAATCGTTTAAGGGAATGGCGCTATACATTCCAAAAAGGAAATACACCATTAGAACAGCTTCAAGAATCATGTTTGGAGATAATTTCTTGGTAAGGTACTTATTGCCTTTCCAAGAATCCGTAAGATTATTCAAGTTGAATTTTGGGGTACGTACAAATTCGCTTCTTTTTCCCATATGCCCTTCAAGAACAGCAATTGAATTGTGTAAGGAGAAGCCTAATGCCACAGAAAAGAAAGTAAAGAACAATTTTATATAATCTACAAAATTGTCAAAACTGCTTCCTTGGATACTCTTATAAGTAAACCAATAACAAACAAAAAGAATAATAGTACTCAGTACAAAGAAACTCAATAGGGTAAAAACAATATCAAGCTGCGGGTACATGGCTTTTATGTACATGGCCGGTATACTCAGTAACGAAACCAAGAAAACACAAAGAAACATAGAACTGTTCAGTAAATGCATTACCCCATGAAATTTGGTCTTGAACGAAATGTTCTTGGCCGTAACTACGTTAAAAACCGTTTTTCTAAAGTTTTCTGCACCCCCTTTGTTCCATCTAAATTGTTGTGAACGAGCGGCGCTGATAACTACAGGAAGTTCGGCTGGTGTCTCAACATCTTCAAGATATTTGAATTTCCAGTTCTTTAATTGGGCACGGTAGCTAAGGTCAAGGTCTTCGGTAAGCGTATCTCCTTCCCAGTTTCCTGCGTCTATAATGCATTCTTTACGCCATATTCCGGCAGTACCGTTAAAGTTTATAAAGTGTCCTTTTGCGTTTCGGCCTACCTGTTCCAATGTAAAGTGGGCATCCAAGGCAAAGGCCTGTATACGGGTTAGGGTAGAGTACTCACGGTTAATGTGGCCCCAACGTGTCTGTACCACGCCAATTTCCGGGTCTTTAAAGTAAATAACTGTCTTTTTTAACCAATCGCCGGATGGCATAAAATCTGCATCAAAAATGGCAATAAACTCACCTTTTGCAATTTCCAGTCCTTCTTTTAATGCTCCCGCTTTAAAACCCTGGCGATTTTCGCGGCGTATATGTTGAATGTCAAGACCTGTTTCCTGCAAGGCCCTTACCCGTTCTGCGGTATCGTTTACAGAATCGTCCGTAGAATCATCAAGCACCTGAATTTCAAGTTTACTTTTAGGGTATTCTATTTTTGCAATGTTCTCTAGCAACCGTTCCATAACGTACTCCTCGTTATAGACAGGTAGCTGTATAGTAACATAGGGAATCTCCTTTGGGTCAAGAAGATTGAATTTTGGGGCAATTTGGTTGCGCCTTTTGTACCCTAGGTAATTTACCAAGAGGTTAAGTTGCGCCAAGCTGTAGAAGAATATCAATAGCAGAGCTACACTATAGATTGCGATAATAATGTAAGCAATAAGTAAACCCATATTATTTTATGCTGTATTTAAAAATCCAACCTAATATTTTTATGCCCGCAAATATACTACCTTTTACGGTACCGGAAACTTTTGACACGCCAATTCTTTTTTTGTAACGTACTGGTATTTCGGTATATGCCAACTTTTTCTTTAAAGCCTTTAATTGCATCTCTACCGTCCACCCGTAAGTTTTGTCTTCCATGTTGAGCGCTAATAACTTATCATAAGCTATAGCCCTAAACGGACCTAGGTCTGTAAATGTTGCGCCAAAGAACAATTTCATTAAAAAAGTGGCCAGCCAGTTACCAAAAATTTGCTGTGGAGTCATGCTGCCTTCTTCTCTTAGTCGTTTTACGCGTGCACCAATTACAAAATCTACATCTTTATTCAGAATTGGAGTTACAAGCTTATCAAGTTCTTCTGGATAGTCTGAATAATCTCCGTCAACAAATACGATAATATCAGGTGCTTTGGATTGTTTGGCAACATAGTCCATACCCTTCAAACAAGCATAGCCATACCCCATTTGGTTCTCGGTCAATACAGTAGCTCCCGCATTAGTTGCATTTTCTGCTGTTTTATCTGTGGAATTATTGTTTACGACAATTATTTCAGATACCGATTTTGGGATGTCACCAATCACCGAAGCTATAGAATCTGCTTCGTTATATGCAGGAATAATGACTTTAATGTCTGGTTGTGGCATTGACGAAGCTTATTTTAGAGTGTACTTGTTCGTTCCCTGTTTTAGTGGAATATATTTGTCGTTCCAAACTAATTCACCTTTCATGCCCTTTGGAATAGTTATTTCCGCCAAAAGTTTGGATTTAGATTTTTTCAGGTTGAAAGTAATGTTGCCCCTAGAGGTAGGAAGCAAACCGTCTATGGTTTCAAGGGCGCCAAAAACCGGAGCGATCCTTACTTCTTCAAAGTTATTTTTTAAGGATTTTATTCCTGCTAAATAATTGAAATAGAAGTAGGCAGGGGAAGCGCTCCACGGATGTACTTCTGATCGTGTTGGTTTTTTTTCGCTTTCAAAACGTTCTAAGGTAGTAGTCATATGATCGTTGACCATAGTTTCCCATGGTTTCTGTGCCAAGTGGAACAATTCCGGAGCACCAACCTTTTGTATAGCCTGAAATAAATAGAAACGGTAATAATATGTGGCTTGTAGTAACTCTTTGTTGTTCAAAATTTTTTCCAGTAGTTCTCTCTGTTCACGGGCTGGTACGGCATCCGTAAGAATAGCCATGATATTCGTATGTTGATCGTAAACAGTCTTATCAGGGCGTTCGGCAAAAAGGTTTTTTTGGTTATCGTAACAAAGGTCGTAAACGGATTTTTTTATTTCTTCTGCTCTGTTTTGATATTTTTCTGCAAAATCATTTTTACCAATGGCTCTAAACAATTTAGCGGCGTTTTGTAGCGCGTGTACATAATGAAGGGTTACCACGGCGGAGTTTTCTCCATCATTTTTTGTAGCAGTTCCTTTGCCGTCATTTGGTCCTGAATACCAATCTATGAAATAACGATACTTGGTTTTGTTTACCAGATTTAGTCCGTTCATATTTTTTTCGAAACCTGCTAGCGTATTCATCATACCAGCCTCGTATTTTTCAATAAAAGCGGAGTCATTAGTTAGGTTGTAATAATCTGCAACCATATCTACCCAAACCAAGGAATAGGTGGGATAAATAAATGTAGACCTTAATGGATAGGCGCCCAAAATGTTACCTTCAGAATCCCGTGATTGATGAAATTGTTCAATAGCATTCCTAGTGTGTGATAGGTTACCACTCATAGCCTGCCAAAGTAACGCATGAATTTTAGTGTCCCCTACATACTGCATGGTCTCGTAATACGCATCACTTAGGAAATAATCCTGTGTACAGATATCTACCGTTCTTTTACAGATGTCAAAAATGGCATTGTACATTTCATTGTCTGAATGAAAACGTGCGTTGGAAGCTATATTGGTTCGTGAACGATAATTTATAAAACTATTTAATACCAGTTCCTGATCCTTTGTTTCAATTTCAAATTCAACAAAGCGGAAGGTTCGCATCCAATTTGGAATAAACTTTTGTGCATTTTTACCGCTGGAAACAATACTGTCATAATAGCCTAGCAGCTTTTTGTTTTTTATGTTGTTCCGGTCGCCTTTTTCATTTTCTTCACCAAAAAGGTTTTCGGCATATTTTATTTTGATACGTGCATCTTTTCCTTTGCTAAAAACAAGTTCAGGAAACCCGTTCGTGACATATTTTTGGTCAATGAGGAAAGTTGTCTTGTGTTGTGGTGAGATTTTCAGTTCTCCGGAAACGGGGAATTTTGAGGAGGCCTTTTCCGTACTTCTCACAGTATTTCCGATAGCTTCTTTTTCCCAAGTTAGTAAGGGTAGATTGCGAGGCTCCAATAAATAGGCAATAGAACCGCCCATGCTACTGGCATTTTCAAAAAACTCCACCTTTTGCCAATCAGAGTCATTGTAATCTATTGTGTCCCAGTTGGTAGGGTGTTTGTTCATGTCAATAATATCAGTAGGGTTGTTGGCATAAAACCCGCCAACAATAGCCTTTTCCCCATTGCCGCGCCATATTACTTCATTTGCTTTGTAAGAAGGGGCTATGGAACATACCCAATCATCATTATACCCCGTTGTGCTAATGATTTTTGCCCCGTTGGACACTCCGTTTACCACTAAACTTGTGAAAATGGATTGCATGCCCAAAAACCTTCTTTTTCCAAAATTAATAACCTTAACGGCTATAACATTTTTACCCCTATGCAAATAGTTTTTTAGGTTGAGCGTCTCATATTTATAATGCTGGATATCGCTTAATTGTGGGCCGTGAGTTACAAATTCTCCATTTACATATAGAAAGTAATGGTTATCTGCTGAGATGTTAATGATAAAATCTTCTTCTAAATCGGCAACCTTAAATGTGTTGCGAAACAATACAGCGGCGTCTTCACCTCCTTTAATATCTGGGTGGCTTACCCAACTAGCCGTAATATGTTCATTTCCATAAAGGACTTCTGGGTAGTTTATTTCTGTTTGAGACTGAACCGAAATGGTAATTAGAAGCAAGAGGAACAGATAGCAACGTGTCATTATTTAAGGTCGGATAAGTTGTTTTCGCGCCTAAAACTACTAAAACTAAACCATTCCTTAATTTTTTTACCGTTTTGGTATTTTTCGGCCGAGGTCAACTTCTCATTGATGTATTTAAGACAATATCCATTTTTCTTTCCATTAATTAACTGGCATTTGTGGTTCACTTTTCCCATAGAATCATAGAAAAGCCACCAATTGGATTTTTTTCCGTTTGTATAATGGCCTTCTTGTAGAGGTTTGCCATAACTATCATAAAAATGCCAGTAGGATGTGCGTTGATTTTTTTTGTAGTGCCCTTGCTCCGCTAGTTTTCCGTTGTTGTGGTAAAATTTCCAAAAATCCGTTTTTTCACCGTTTATTAACCAACCTTCTTCTTTAATGTTTCCTGTTTGATAGTATTCTTTATGGTATACCGTATCTCCTTTGGACTGTAGTCCAAATAAAACAAGAGCGGCCATAAGAAATAGTTTAGGAAACATTTTTTAAAATTGTTTAATTATAGTCGGTTTATGAACGGGAAACTAACAGGAACAAGGGGTGTTTCTATTATTTTTTGTTTACCAATTCCATTAAATCAACATCATTACCCAATAATACTTCGGTAGGGTTGATACGGCCTTCTTCCGGTCCATTCTCCAGTTTCAGTACTCCACGAGGGCAAACTGCGGAACAAATACCACAACCCACACAACTAGAGCGTACAATATTTTCTCCTTTTTGGGCATACGCACGCACATCAATACCTTGCTCACAATAGGTAGAACAATTTCCACAGGAAATACACTGGCCACCGTTGGTAGTAATTCTAAAGCGAGATTTAAAACGTTGCACAAAACCAAGGTAAGCAGCCAATGGGCACCCAAATCTACACCATACGCGGTTGCCAAAAATAGGATAGAACCCAGTTCCGATAACGCCTGCAAAGACAGCGCCAATTAACAAACTATAAGTATTTTGGACACTTTGGGTCTTAATGCCCAATACGGTACCGGATTCGGCAAAGAAACTATACAAGGTCATGCCTGTCATGACCACGGCAAACAACAGGACCCCGTGTATTAACCAACGTTCTACTTTCCAAGAGAATAATGATTTGCTTGAGTGTTGGCGGTAAGGGTCACCTAATGTTTCGGCCAAACCTCCACAACCACATACCCAAGAACAATACCACCTTTTTCCAAAGAAATAAACCATAACCGGCACAATAACCAAGGTAAGGACAACACCCCATACGAGAATGAACAATCCTATGCCACCGCTATTAAGTAGTTCTTTTAAATTCCACTGAAAAAAGAAATCATAATCTAAAGGAAACGCATTCTTGAAATCATAATATGGCATTTGTAAACGCACCATTATTTCAGGAATCAGGAAAGCAAAAACGATTTGGAAGAACAATACAGATGTTGTTCGTACCATTTGGTATACGTTGTGACGGTATTTAATATACATGCGTACGGCCATTACAGTCATAACTACACAATACATAAAACCATATACAAACCAATGGCCAGCAGGATTTCCACTAAGGCTTTCGCTGATTGGGTCAACCAAAAACGTCCAGTTTACGGCAAATTCTGGGCGGAAGTACAATATCAGATAAAAGGAAACTAGGAATATGAATACCATCCAAGCTATCCATCCTCTGTTTGTAGCGCTTTCATGGTAAACACCATCGTTTTTAATGCCCTTTTTACCTAATAGAATAATATTGGGCAGAATGAACATTAACGCTCCAATAATGCCAAGGCCAAAGGTCAAGAACCACATAAGGCCTTTGTTTTGGGCGATAAGGCCAGTGCCGGATTTCTTGCCGATTAAAGCGGCCATATCATGACCACTGGTGTAAATTACCTTTTTGTATTCCTTGTTCTTTTTGTGCTGATTATTTGCGGCATCTAATGCGGAGCTAATTGTTGGCGATAAACTTAGCATGCCATTAAAATCTTTGCCTACCACGTTCTGGTTTATAGATTGGATAAAAACATCACTTTTAATGTTTTTATCCTTTATAATTTGGTCAAAGGTACTTTGGTCCAAACTGAAGGTGCCCAATACGGGTATGACCGTAAAAGTGGCCAGTCCTATTAAGAAGATGACCAGTCCTATATTTTTTATTGCTTTCATTTTGTATTTGGTTAAGCTTTACTAAAAATTCGTTTCCAACTTTTTTTCTTAACGGATAAGCTGGTGTGCATAACCGAGTTGTATTTTGAAATAATTTGTTCTTCGTAGTGCGAATAGAATTCCGGGTCAAAATTGGCATCCTTAAGGTATTGCATCACATAATCTACGTCCCGTTCCTCGGTTAGCCAGCGGTTAAATATCTCATGCCGCATACGAATGCCAAAGGTGTTGATGCCCAAAAACGTATTGGTGTCTTTGTGGTAGGCTACCGTAATGCAGATGTTTTCTTTTGCGTGGCGCCAATGAAAGTGGCTTTCATATTCTTTTTTGATTTTTTCACTATAAACCCAACCGTAGGTTTGGTATTCTATGTCTAGAAATTTGGCGGAGTTGAACCAATGACCGGGATTATATGATCTTGGGTTGCCACAAATGGTCTGGGCTAAGGTTTCTCCCATCATACGGCCGGTATACCAAACCGCTTCTATAGGTCTCCTATTGCCAATGCCTTCATGCTGCTCAGCGCAATCACCTATGGCATAAATGTCTTTTATATTGGTTTCTAGAAGACGGTTTACCTTGACGCCTCTACCAAGCTCAATACCAGAATCCTTAAGGAAATCTATGTTAGGGGAAACGCCTGCCGTTAAGCCTACCACATTACATTCTATAGTTTCGCCTTTGTCCGTAGTAATGGCTTTGGCCCTTCCATTTTCATCTGCTATAATTTCAACTAGATTGGTCTCCAGTTTTAAATCAATATGATGGTCTAGAATATGCTCGTTTATCATTTGAGATTCGCCACTGGGCAAAACCCCGTTCCAGAAACTGTTTTCGCGTACTAGAAAGGTAACCGGAATTTTACGTGAACGCAGCATTTCCGCAAGTTCTATCCCAATGAGGCCACCACCCACGATAACCGCACGATTGCAGACTTTGTTGTTTGGGGCGTTAGCTTCGATCATGTCCAGATCTTGTTTTGAGTATAAGCCCTGAACCCCATCTAAATCTTGACCCGGCCAACCAAATTTGTTAGGTTTTGAGCCGGTGGCGATAATCAACTTATCATAAGTTAGTTCCTTGCCTTCAGCTAATACCAAGGTTTTCCTTTCATGGTCTACGTTGGTAACAAAACCTTTTACCAGTTCTATTCGGTTTTTCTTCCAGAACCAATTTTCGTAAGGTTGCGTATGTTTAAACTTCATGTGGCCCATGTATACATACATTAGGGCAGTACGAGAAAAGAAATAATCGGTCTCGGCCGATACGATGGTAATTTTTTTATCGGATAATTTTCTAATGTGCCTTGCAGCGGTTACACCTGAAATTCCGTTACCAATAATGACGATATGCTCCATAATTTAATTCGGTTGTTGCGGGTTCTGTCGTTTTTAAAGGTAACACCTTAATTGCCTTGTCTAATTTAGAAACGTTTTAAATTTTTGAGGTATTTGTAAGGTTTTGGGAGGTAAACCGAACTTGTAGGACCTTGATTTTTAATTTTTTACAAAACTCTTAAAAAAATCATTTTTTTTGTATGGATGTTAAAATTGTCTCGACCTATGCGACAAGAATAACAACAAAAACTATCAAATTATGAAATATTCAATCTTGGCTTTGGTATTTTCTTTGGCCACAATATCAGCCACTTTCGGACAAAGTACTGATGAATTTTTTAGCAAGGCAGATGCCTTTTTTAAAACTAATGTTACGAACGGCCGAGTTCATTATAAAGCAATTAAGGAAAACCCCGCAGATTTAAATGAATTGCTTGAGGCCGCAAAAAAAATCACGGTCGCAGAGGCAAATGCCAAAGAGTATCAGGCATTTTGGATCAATGGTTACAATTTATTGGTTATTAAAGGAATAGTTGATAGATATCCGTTAAAATCGCCCTTGGACGTTGGTGGTTTTTTTGATGGAAAAAAATATGAAATAGGAGGAAAGAAAACTACTCTTAATGATATTGAGAACAAATTGTTACGGGCAAAATTCCCTGCAGAACCACGTTTTCATTTTGTATTGGTATGTGGCGGTTTAGGATGTCCTCCTATAATTAGCAAAGCGTATAAGCCAAGTACTTTAGAGGCACAACTTGAAAAGCAGACCAAATTGGCATTGAACGATCCTGAGTTTATCCAATTAAATAAGAACAAAGTTAAAATTTCTCAGATTTTTGAATGGTATAAGGGAGACTTCACTCAAAATGGACAGAGTCTAATAGACTTTATCAACAAGTATAAGTCTGAACAACTACCGGAAAAAACCAAGGTTTCATATTACCCATATGACTGGACCTTGAACGAAACAAAATAATAAGCAGCCTTAAATTTTAAACATAAACTTATGAAAACAATACAAAGAAATCTTTTTCTTTCAGGACTTCTTTTGGCTACTGCCATCGGATTTTCGCAAGAAGAAACAAATGATCAGGAGCAAACGGTTCAAAGTAATATTCAACAGTATACACCGTCCAAATTAATTGGTAAGGGACAAATAGATTTAAAATGGTTCAATAACCTCTATACCCAAACCAAAAGTACGTTTAGCGATGGCAAGGAGCCCAGACAAACATTTTTTACTTCTACTTTAGAGGCATATACCGGAGTTGGTGAAAACAAGCGTTGGAATGTGGGTGCTATTTTTGAATTCCGTTCCAACGTAATAGGAGATAGAGGCGCTCTGGATGTTTTTAAGTTTGATGGAGAGGATAACACAGCGCGTTCTGGTCTAACTTCAATAGCCCCATCGGTAAAATTCGTGCCTTTTAGGTCTGTTAGTAATTTTTCCATTCAGAGTTCTTTCTTTATTCCCTTGGTAGACAATGAAACCGAAAACGGTGTATTCTTGGATCAAAATGGATATATCTGGCAAAACCGATTTTTTTATGACTATACTTTTCCAGGCAATAAATGGCAGTTGTTCAGCGAATTGAATTCCGAACTGAGTTTTGGTGATAAGGAGGATAGCTTTGCCAACAATAGCTTGAACCTTACACCGGGCATATTTTTAAGTTATTTCCCTAGTTCTAAATTTACAGTTTTGGCGCTGGCGCAGCATTCGCAACGTTTGGATTTGGGTAACGATTTTGCTCAAGACTTTACCGCTTTAGGAGGAGGAGCCAAGTATCAGTTAACAAATGCGCTTAATCTTGAAGCCTTATATACAAACTTCGTAAGAGGGAGTAATACGGGGCTCGGGCAAACCTTTAATTTAGGTTTGAGGGCCATTTTCTAAGAGGTAATCATAAATACTGTATTTTAGGGGTCTTAATAACGATACATGCGTAGATTAGGACTCCTTTTTTTATGTCTACTTCAGTTCTCTTGCTCTAGTCAAGTCAAGAAAAAGATTAACGGGGTTAGCTTTGTGGCCTCTAGAAACCAAGTTCTGCAAGAACATATAGATGATGTAAAGGAGGTTTATGCCAACCATGCGGCTATTATGCCTTTTGGCTTTATTAGAGATGTGGCCTCTCCAGAAATTGTCTTCAATACGGAACGCCAGTGGTTTGGAGAAACCAACAAGGGAGCAAAGCAATATATAGACATGCTTCATAAAAATGGCATCAAGACCATGGTTAAACCGCAGATTTGGATTTGGCGTGGCGAATTTACGGGCACCTTACACATGAATTCCGAAGAAGATTGGAAAAAGCTAGAGGTGGCTTATGATAAATTTATCTTGGCCAATGCTAAAATGGCCCAAGAAACCCAATCTGAAATCTTTTGTATTGGTACCGAGCTTGAAAAATTCGTAACCAATAGACCGGAATATTGGCATGAACTAATTGGTAGGATCAGGGCTGTTTATGATGGTAAGCTCACTTATGCGGCCAACTGGGACGAATATTCAAGAGTTCCTTTTTGGAAAGATTTGGATTATATAGGAATTGATGCGTATTTTCCGCTGTCGGAAGAAAAAACACCGTCCGTAGAGGCGTTGCGAGAAGGATGGAAACGGTGGAAAACTGACATTGCAGCACTTTCTGAGAAAGTGGATCGTCCTGTTTTGTTTACGGAATTTGGGTATAGAAGTATGGATTACACCGCCCATAAACCGTGGTTGGTAGATAAAAATGAAGATGAAGTAAACTTAGTGGCCCAAGTAAATGCTAAAAAAGCCATCTTTGAGGAATTTTGGAACGAAGAATGGTTTGCCGGAGGATATGTTTGGAAGTGGTTTATAGACCATAAGAAATCCGGAGGGGAGAAAGACAATAGATTTACACCGCAGAATAAACCGGCACAAGAAATAATTAAAGAGGTATATAAAAAATATTGATATGCGTTCAGTCATTTTTTTTATTCTAGTGATGGTAGCCGTAGGTTGCTCATCCGATTTAGAAAATCAAGATGTAACATTGCAGGATGCCCTAAAAAACAAGACACCGGTTGTTGATAACGTTATTGCCTGCGCCGCCAGTAATGAAAATGATGATTTGGTAAGTGTATTCTTTTATCCACGGGAAGGGGTTACCAACATTAGATACTACGAAACGGAAGACACTTCTATCTCAAAAACCGATTATGACCAATATTACCGATTGGAAATCCCTGCGTTTGATGTCTTTAACGGCTATTTAAAAAAGTTTGAAGTTGCGGTTGCAGAAGAACGATGGGTGATTGTCAGCTTTGAAGAAGATGGAAAAATACATCTGTCCAACCCTATTAGGTTAAAACAACTTTCCAAGCCAACAGAGTATGTTTCTAAAAATATAAAGGTAGGTTCCCTGGAAACCGGAAAACGTTTGTTTACTTGGGAAGATGGGAAGTATACGGACTCCAAAATTTATTTTCAAGTTGTATCGGATGATGCCGGCAATTTGCTGTCCGGTACGTATACCTTCGAAAATAATTTTCAATACTATGATACGGACAATGTAGTTTTGAATATTACAAATGATACCCCACCGGACTTGAAAGCAGAAGCTGATTATACTTTTACTTTAATGGCAGTGAGTGAAGATAATTGGGTGAACCTTTTTTCGGAAATAGAGTTTTGATCTACGGCTATTGTCCATGATTTGGGATGTAGCTAAGAAAGGATATAATTGCGTTAGCAGTCTGATTGTATAAAAGAATGACTATAAGAATACTTTTGTTCTTTATAATTGTATTAAATGGATGGTTCTCTCTGGCGCAAGAAGGAACGGTGGTAAGTGTTCAGGTTGAAGGGGCTAAACGAACAAAAGTAGCGTACTTAAAAAGTTTGGTTACTCTAAAGTCCGGTATGGAGTTGGATTCTCTTCTTTTGGACGAGGACATTTCCAGACTAAGACGGCTTCCGTTAATATCCCATGCTTATTATAATGTTTTTCCGTCAAGTGAAGGCAATACAGGATATAAAGTGGTTTACAATGTAGAGGAGAATTTTACGTTAATTCCTTTTGCCAACCTTTTTTCATCCTCCAATGATGCTTTTGCCTTTAGGGTAGGTCTGCAGGAATTCAACTTTTTGGGAAGGGGAATAACCCTTGGGGGCTTTTATCAATATGATGTTTTCAATTCGTATGGAGTGGCGGTTAGGGCTCCGCATCTGTTCAGTAGAACTACTGGTTTATCTTTAAGTTATAACGATTTTACAACTCAGGAACCCGTTTTTTTTGATGGAACAACAGCAGATTATAGGTATAACAATCGCGGTTTTGAGGTAATGGGCTTACACGAATTCAATTTTAAAAATCGAATAGAATTTGGGGGAAGCCTTTTTACGGAAGATTACAAGTACCTGTCCGGGGCAACCAATAATAGCGTACCCAGGGCTTTAAGGGTAGATAAACATCTTTTTAAACTCATTTACAATTACGAAAACATAAAGTACTATTTCTATTTTTTAGATGGATTTAGAAGCACCTTGAATTTTCAATATGTGGGGAGTGAAGATTCCAGTTTGCCCGAGTTTTTAATTGGGTTTAACGATTTTGTTTACTTTAAGCGTGTTGGTGAAAAGGGCAATTGGGCCAACCGGCTCCGTTTAGGATTGGCAAGTAATGTAAATACGCCTTTTGCGCCCTTTACCGTAGACAATAATTTAAACATACGGGGTGTTGGTAATACCATAGACCGGGGAACCGGTGCTATTGTTTTTAATACGGAATACCGTCATACCCTCATAGAAGAAAATTGGTTTGTGCTACAGAGCAATGTTTTTGTTGATGGTGGGTCGTGGCGTAATCCAGGGGGTAGTTTTAGTGATTTTTCCCATAAGCGTAACATCCGTATTTATCCAGGAGTGGGCCTTAGGTTCATGCATAAGCGCATCTTCAATGCCATTTTTAGAATTGACTATGGGTATGGTATTACCAAGGATGCTTCTAGAGGACTTGTTTTTGGGATTGGTCAGTACTTCTGATTAAACATTCCAATACTTGTCGTACTCTTCTTGAAAGGTTAAAGTTTTCATGTTGGGCATACGGTCAATTAATAAGATGCCATTAAGGTGGTCCAATTCATGTTGGGCAACTATGGCGGAGAAATCATCAAGAATCCTTTCAAACTTCTCACCGTTGGAATCGTATCCGCTCAATTTTACTTTCTTGTAGCGCTTTAATCTGCCACGTATTCCGGGTATGGACAAGCATCCTTCCCACCCTTCTACTTCTTCCGAAGAAAGAGGTTCGATCTCCGGGTTTATCACTGTGGTAAGTGAAAAAGAACCTTTGTCCGGGTAACGATTGTTCTTCTTCATTTCCATAGCAAAGACCCTTTTGAGAACTCCAACCTGGATTGCGGCAATACCGGCGCCACTTTCCGCACGCATGGTTTCTACAAGGTCCGCTAAAAATTTTTGAAAATCGGGAGAGGTTATTTCTTTTGGTTCCACCGCTTGGGACACCTTTCTAAGTAAAGGGTTGCCCATTTTTATAACTTCAAGAACAGCCATGTTTTCTGTTTTATTGGGCTAAATTTACAACGTTCTCCGTTTCTATTTTTGAAAGTTCTTCTAATTTTCCTTTCTCATATAAAACAGGCAATTCGGTTAATGGGGTGCCAACAGCTGCTTTGTAGTTGATGTAGTCTTGAAATATGATACCATCTACTGTTCTACGATTATAGGCGCTTCTAAACCTGACACCACCACCGTTCGTTGCATATTTGTAGGCTAGGTAATCTACGGTTTTTGAATTTTTGTTGATCCAATACATAAAGACATCGTCATAATCTGTACCACCTCCCTTTTGGTCAAAAGTTACCTGAACGGCTTTGTAATCCTCGCCGTTAATTTTTATCTCCTCCTTGTAGGTTTTGTTTACCGCCTTATCACTTAATTTATGGGGAAGGGTGGCAAAATAAATCACTGAATTTAAAGCTTCTTTATACTTGTCATTGTCCTTTGGGGAAAGTGAAACCGGCTGGCCGTTTACGCTACGCACTAATTTCCCGTTTTCAAGAAAGTCTATGGTGTCTCCTACTGATGCGGTATAGGTGTATTTGTTGCCATCATTCTTAAAAGTGTATTCTTTATTCCGAAAGGTAAAGCCATAATGAGCTATGTTGTAGGCATTGCCCCCATGGGCAATTATTGCTTCTAGCACTAAAATCTTGGCCTCGTCAGGTTCTTCCCTTTGGGTAGAGGGGTCAGTGGAGTAACTGGTTTTTACAACAGATTCTTCTTTTTTTTCTTTTTGCTTGGACTTGCACGAAAAGAATCCCATTAAAACTGATGCAACAATAAGATAAGAGGTGATTTTCATATGCATTTTTAAATTTCTACTATTCCCTTTGGGCTTTGTATAATGGCTTTTAAACTCATGTTTTCATTGGGCTCGATCCGTAAATTTACATTTAAGGTTTTGAGCGTATTGCTGAGTAGGTCGGGGTTTGGGTGTGTACCATACAGTTCAATTAATTTACACCCCATATTGGGCAAAGCATCATGGGGGTGTGTTTCCGTTTGACTCCAATCTACCATAAACGGAATTAACTCAATTTCTGGTGTAGCAAGGGGTAAAATTAGTTGCCATTTTAATGACGTCCCGTTTGCTGTATTCCTACTTCCGGCTTTTATATGACCCATTTTGCTATGGTAATCTTTTAATGAACTGGCGTCTTTTTCAAGCTGATCGGATTTAATGGCCCAACGGGTAATTTGGTCCTTTGTAAGCATATCTACGCCCATCCATCTTGGAGGAGGTATACTTTTGTTGTTATCATCTGCAGCCAATAGTTCTAAATACGTACCATTGTCTAGATTGATCAAGGCATTTTTAGTGCCTTGGGTACTATGGTATCCTCCAAAAACAGCGGTAATACCTAGCTTATTTTTCAAGGTGGTGATTGCCGAATCCAAATCCCGTACAGTGTAGACAATGTGGTCCAGTGCCCTAGGTTTGTAAGTGTTTCCGCTCATGTGTATAAAGGTATTTTAAATAGGGAAAGTTAGGGCATATGTTTCCGAAAATTACCATGGATTCTCCGGAATATGCCGTTCTTGGCCAGAGAACCTAAATACCTTTGTTCCAAAGAAAAATCTAAAAATAGATACTATGAAAAGAGCATTAATAATTGGAGGTAGTAGCGGAATTGGGAAAGCAACGGCACAAAAGCTGTTAAGTGATGGCGTAGAGGTACACGTTGTTGGAACAAACCTGGAAAAACTTGCGGCTTTTAAAGAAGAAGCTACGGGAGATTTAACGACCCATAAGGTAGATATTACCAATGCAACCGAATTGGACAGTTTGAATGCGGAAATCAGCGGTTGGGATAATTTAGATTACCTAGTGAACGCTTCGGGTATTTTTGGACCAAAACCATTTTTGGATCACACTGTGGCAGACTACGATTCATATATGGATTTGAACAGAGGGTTCTATTTCATTACACAGAATGTAGCTAGAAAGATGGCGGCCACAGGTGGTGGGTCTATTGTAAATGTAGGCTCTATGTGGGCTAAGCAGGCAGTGAAAGCTACGCCTTCAACGGCATATTCTATGCAGAAAGCAGGATTACATTCCTTAACGCAACATTTAGCCATGGAGTTGGCAGATTCTAAGATCCGAGTGAATGCCGTTTCTCCGGCAGTGGTTCAAACTCCTGTTTATGACAGTGTTTTTGGAGGGCAGGAAGAAGCGCACGAAGCTTTGCAAGGTTTCCACGGTTTTCATCCAATTGGGCGATACGGAAAACCAGAAGATGTAGCCAATACCATCTCTTTTTTACTTTCTGATAAGGCTTCGTGGGTAACGGGAGCTATTTGGGACACGGATGGCGGTGTAATGTCCGGAAGAAACTAAGTTTATCAACCATTGATGGATGATAGAAGCAGTTTGTTGTCTCAAAGGAAACATATGAATTGCTTCATCTTCCTCCATTTAAAAAACGTAAAGTTATGTACGACATGAAGAATTTAGAGAAGTTAAAAGCTCTAGGGGAAGGATCGGAAAAGGCAATGAAAGCATTTTGGGCTTTTGATCAAGCGGCTCTGTCAGAAGGTGCTATACCAAAAAAGTATAAGGAGTTAATAGCAATTGCTGTAGCTTTGACAACGCAATGTCCATATTGTCTTGAAATACACAAAGATGCGGCAATAGCGGCAGGTGCTACGGAAGAAGAGTTGGCAGAAGTTACTATGGTTTCCGCGGCATTAAGAGCGGGAGCTGCAGTAGTGCACGGAACACATTTAATGAAGTAAGTTTGAAAGAGAATTTTTCTAAATATATCATAATAGGAGCAGGGCTCTCGGGTCTAACATCAGCTTATAAATTATTCGGCAAGGGGGTAAGTGATTTTAGAGTGTTAGAATCACGAGATTGTATTGGGGGCCGGATTTTAACCCAAAACGGGATTGATTTTGGTGCTACTTGGTTCCAGACACATCATGAAGCGGTAATTGAGCTTTTAAATGAGTTGGGTATAGAAAAGTACCATCAATATAATAAAGGGAAGAGCGTATTGGTCTATAGCACCATGGCACCCGAACATTATTTTGAGAATGATCCGAACACCCCAGCAGCCTATCGTATTAAGGGAAATTCGCAAGCTTTGATTCAGGCATTAGCTAAACCTGTATTAAACAAGATAACAACAGGTACTGATGTTTTAAGTATTCATGAAATAGAGGATGGAGTACGGGTAGAAACCAACAAAGGAGTATTTTATGGAGAGAAGGTTATTGTTACCATTCCGCCTAAAATAGCTACCCGTATTTCCTTTTCTCCTGAATTACCTGTTGAGGTTGGAGCTGTAATGGATAAGACCCATACCTGGATGAGCAATGCCATAAAAGTGGGGTTGACATTTAAAGAGCCATTTTGGCGAAACAAGAATTTTTCAGGAATGGTTATTGGTCAAGTGGGTGCCGTTACGGAATTGTACGATCACAATGATGCGGAGAACTCTCATTTTGCCCTAATGGGCTTTGTAAATGAAGGGCTAAGAGATACTTCCGAAGAAAATAGAAAACAACGGATTCTAGACTACTTATCTGAATACTTAGGGGCCGAAGTTTTGAATTACCTTACTTATAAAGAAAAAGATTGGTCTAAAGATAGACATACTTCTTGCGAGACTATAAAGTCTATTTATATGAGTCCGTCTTACGGGAACCCAGTTTTTGCCAAAGGCTATTTGAACGGAAAACTTTGGTTTTCAGGTGCGGAGACTTCCCTTGTTCACGGTGGCTATATGGATGGTGCCATTATTAGTGGAATTAACGCGGCACAAAAAATTATGGGGTAGTCGTTAGTGTTCTGTTTCTTTTGCGACCAAGGATTCGTAAACCACTACCAACCCCAATCAATGCAACGTTCGAAAACAAAAATTGAACAGTACCATCTGCATAAAATGCATCCGCGAAAGCTTCAATTTGAGTTGTACGATTTAAATGCGTATAGGAAAAAAAGTGGCGATTTGGCCGCTATACCCCATTCCCATAGCTATTATCAGATTATCTGGTTTTTTAATGAAGGAGGCACGCATGTGGTAGATTTTAAGCGGTATGCCATTAAAAAGAATACCCTGCTCTTTGTTACTAAGGACCAAGTACATGCATTTGATGAAAATGAAGAAGTTCAAGGTTGGCTTATTCATTTTAATGAAAGTTTTTTTAAGCATACAGATGTGGACATGTTTCTTAAATTCAACATATTCCATATGTTGGAAAAACCTTTCTATACTATTGAGGGCGATACCGTAACCCTGGCTTCAACCTATATTTCTCTTATTAAAACTGAATTAAAGGAGCGAAATCGTTTTGGTTACGAAGACAGTATCCGTTTTTTGCTGAAGGCTTTTTTGATACAGCTAGAACGTTTTCACCAAGAGGACGCTCAAAATCCCATACAGCTGAATAGTCTTTATGAACGGCAGTTTTTCGATTTTAAGGAGTTGGTGGAGGCTAATTTTAAAGAGGGACTTTCAGTGGTTGAATATGCCCGTATTTTAAATATTTCGTCCAAAACATTAGCTACCTTAACAAATGCGATAGTAGGGAGGTCGCCATCTCAAGTCATTGCCGAAAGAACTATATTGGAGGCTAAAAGACTGGTGCGGTTTACTACATTGCAGATTAATGAAATAGCGTTTCGTTTGGGGTTTGAGGATGCTTCTTATTTTGTAAAGTATTTCAAAAGGCACATAGGTCAGTCCCCTAAAAGTTATCGTCAAAGTCAACTTACCTAAAAAAAGAAGAAAAGGTGTACTGTTGAAGAAATGGTTAACTAAATTCTTTAAAGCCTTCTTGTTTTATCCCTTGGTTCTTTAATTTTGTAACGCATTCCAATAATTTTAGGCATTGTTTTTGATTTTTAGAGAAAGAACCACTTTCTTGGTGAAATAGATACATGTTGGTTTTTTGATACAGTTTGTTTAATGGTTTATAGTTTTTCTTCTCGCTTAAAAGTAGCGGTATTTCTGGTTATCGCGGGTTTTACAATGTCGTCTTTCGCTCAGGATACGATACAGACGGTTGTTGCCGAAAAAGGCGATGGTATACTTTCCTTATTAAGAAAACAAGGGGTAAACCCATACGATCATTATGATGATTTTATCTCAATGAATATTGAAAACCTTAGGGACAGTGTTCATTTGTATGCGGGTAGAACTTACAAAATACCTTCTGCGGACTTGGATACGGTTGATGTTGTAGATTCCATTCAAAGAAAGACTAAGGAAATTAAAAAGATAGAAGGTAAGGATTACGCCATCTTTGGTAAAGACCACGAAACGGTATTGCCTAAGACCGAGAAGTTGAAGGGAGCAGTCTATTATTTGGTTTCTGGCCATGGTGGGCCCGACCCTGGAGCAATGGCAACTTATGGTGGTAAATCTATTGCTGAAGATGAGTATGCGTATGACATAACGTTGCGTTTGGCCAAAGAACTATTGTCTCACGGAGCTACTGTCTATATTATTATTAGGGATGAAAACGATGGAATCAGGGATGAACGTGTTCTGGAAATAGATCATGATGAAGTGGCCTACCCTAATAAAACCATTCCTTTGAACCAGGTGGCCCGTTTAAAACAACGGGTAAATATCGTAAACGATTTATACAGACAAAATAGGGGTAAATACCAACGCCTTATAGTTACCCATATAGACAGCCGTAGCGTGGGGCAGAATATAGACGTGTTTTTCTACCATCATGAAAAGAGCAAGAACGGTAAAAAATTGGCGGAAAGTATCCATAAGACTTTTCAGAAAAAATATAAAAAATATCAGCCTAACCGCACTTATTCGGGAACTTTTCAAGACCGGACTTCTTTGTATTTAGTAAAGAAGACACACCCGGCAATGACTTTTATAGAGGTGGGGAACATTAGAAACAAGAAAGATCAGAGGCGTATATTGGATCCTGAAAACCGTCAGGCTTTGGCCAAATGGATAAGTGAAGGGATTCTTCTAGATCATGAGTTAGGGGAAATAGGCCCTATCCGCTAAATCGAAATTTTTCTTTTGTAATAGTCGTACAGTTGCTCTGGCCCGGCACCCAAGTAGTTTTTTAAATGCATCATTCCAAAATGATACTGTAGCCTGAGCGTGCCCCTTTCTTCGTATCTTCTTGCTGACGTCCTTACGTGGCGAGGCAAAATTTTAAAGAATGCACTTTTGTATAAGCGACCTATAAATTCATTGTCCTCATAGACTACATACGCCTCATTAAACCCACCCGAATTGGTGAAAAGGGATTTTGTAATAAATAAAGATTGGTCTCCCCCTCTACATAATTTATGGTTAACACGGGTAAACCAGGCAAAGAAGTTCAAAAATTTACTGTCACTGTCAAACTTCATTTGAAAACAACCCGTTTTGTAACCGTCCGCTATAGCATTTAGTATTGAAACATCAAAATCCTTTGGGGGGAACGTATCGGCGTGTAAAAAGTAAAGTATGTCCCCATAAGCGTGTTTGGCACCATAATTTAATTGTTTGGCCCTTCCTTTTGCGGAGGTTATAACTCTAGCGCCATTACGCTCTGCCAGGGCAACAGTAGGGTCCGTGCTTCCCCCGTCTACTATCAATATTTCTTTGATGTTGTTAGAGGAGCTATTTTCGGTTAGGTGATTGAGCATTTGGACAATGCCATGAGCTTCGTTCAATACCGGAATAATAATGCTTATTTGAAGTCTATTTTTTTTCATTCAAACTCCAATCGTAGGTAAGGTATTTTATGTTGGCTTTTTGGTCTATGTCTGTATGGCTATAGTTTTTGATATAGTCGATAAGGTTCCCGTTTTCGGTAAAATCTTTTTTGTACCACTTAAAGATGTTGGAAAGCTGTAGCTTTTCTTTTGAGATGATATTTCTTGTAGGGTCGTTTACAAAGTCTTTTGACGCCTGCTGAAGTTGGTTCTCAAGTTTTTGGGCTGTATAGGCCTCGGTAAGCAATTTTGGACATGAGAAAGAAGCGCAGTTAATGGCAAAGTGAATTCTGGGCTCATCCATTTTACGAAGTATTTTATGCTCAATATCGCCAAGAGAATAGCTTTCATCACCAATTTTCACCCATTCTTTTCCCCACGGGTCTTTTATGTCTTTTATACTTTTGGTAGGGTAGTTGTTCAGAATTAACTGTACCGTAGCGGCATTATAAAGGTTGATGTAATAAGCCAGCCCCTCTTCTTTGGCCCAATTTTCGGAAGGAACCGAATGCGCCAAATAATCTAGATAAGCGGTTAATGTGGCTTGGTCTGCCTTAAAAGCTTTATAGTCTACATTTCCCGTAAGATCTACATGTTTCTTTAAAAGGGTGTTCCAAGTGGAGTGGTCTAAAGTTTTGCTCTGTTCGTTACCGGAAAAATGGTGTTGAGGCATTTCTCTCCCTCCAAAAAAAGAAAAAAGTCCGGCAAAGGAGAAAATTGATAACACTGCCATTTTAGCCATTAGTTTAAATTGCATGCTTCTAAGGTTTCTCAATAAGTAGCTCCTAGATGCAAAAACTTACATATAGGAGCTTATTGGTTTCTTTTTTTCGACCTAGAAGTATAGTCTATAGGGTTTTTATCAGCTCCCTGAATAGCTTTACCATTTTGGGCTCTGCCGCTTCGGCCGTTTTAAGGATACGTTGTATGTCCGCGGGTTTAAGATTGTCCGGGTTGCACTCATCCGTAATAACAGAAACAGCAATAATGGGCAGGCTTAAATGGTTGGCAACAATAACTTCGGGCACTGTACTCATGCCCACGGCATCTGCGCCAATAATTTTAAGCATCCGGTATTCTGCCTTGGTCTCCAGTTGTGGTCCCACCACCGAAACATATACGCCCTTATGAAGTGTTATATCTTCTTTCTCTGCGATTTTAGTCAGGGTTTGGCGCATTGGTATGTCATAGGGCTCGGACATATCTGTAAAACGGTCACCAAACTTCCCAACACCTTTAAATGCCAAAGGAGATCCGCCTTGAAGGTTAATATGATCCTCAATAAGCATTAAGTCGCCTTCTTTATAGTCTAGATTGATGGCTCCTGCAGCATTGGAAATAAATAATTTTTTAATACCCAGTTGGTGCATAACACGAATGGGGTAGGTAATATCTAAAAAGTCATACCCTTCATACAAGTGAAATCGCCCTTGCATGACCACTGCCTTTTTCCCTTCCAGGGTACCGTAAATAAGCTTTCCGGAGTGAAATTCTACGGTGGCCAGGGGAAAGAAAGGAATATGGTTGTAATGCGCCTCAATAGGGTCTTCTATTTGATCGGCCAATTTACCAAGGCCGGTACCCAGTACAATACCAATTTCCGGATTGTCAAATCCTTTGCTCTGTAAATAAGCAACAGATTCGTTTAATTGTTTTTGTATCATGTTTTAATATGTTTTAAATAGGGCTTAAAGGCATTTATGTCTTTAATATCTTCATAAACGTCCACATCGTTACGTGCTTCTAAAATATGATATTTTTCGTTTTTAAGATTTTCCAAGGTGCTGGCTAAAACGGTTTCCTTGCCCCAATCTTTATTGGAGAAAAGCTCTGGTTTAAAGGAATTCATTCCTAGAAGGTAATAGCCGCCATCTTCGGCAGGCCCAACTACAAAATCGTTTTTCTTTAACTGGGAAAAAGCATTCTGTATATTATTTTGGTCAAGGTCGTACATATCGCTTCCTATGATGATAATACGTTCAAAGCCAGAAGCAAAACCATCTTGAAAGGCCTTGGCCATACGAGTGCCCAAATCATTGCCTTGCTGCAATCTTTTGTCAAATATACTAGGGCTCCAAATATCATCTGCCCAAATTTCTTCGGAATACCAAACTTGTTTTGCGGCATTTAAGTCTTTGGTAATGTTTACCGTGTGGTTCAGTAAAAACTTGTAAATGTCCAAAGCTGTTTCATTTCCGACCGTAGCTGCCAATCTAGTTTTACATTTGCCCAATTGCGGGTTTCGCGTAAAAATGAGCAGAAGGTTTTTTGATGCTATATTGGTATAGTTTACCGTAGCGGCGTCTTTTTGTTTTTCTTGGGGCGATATAATACTCAAATGCGAAAGGTTTTAATGGTTTGTAATGTGTTGTAATTTCTAGAACCCATTAGACGTTTTATTTGTCGTAAACTTTCTCTCCTGCATTTAGTAGTTTGCCCCAATGTTTGTTAAAGGCGTGGACATTTTCGGTGGGGTTTCCAATAGAATCATAAACCGGATAGCCTTTGTTTTTCCATTCAAAAATACCTCCATATAGATTTTTTACATTGGTATACCCCGCTTTTTTCAACTTTTCCCCAATATCTTCCGATCGTACCCCAATGGAACAGTAAACGACTATTTCCTTGTTTTTATTTTGCAGTTGTTGAGTAACGGAGTCCAACTGAAACGTATCATATCCCACCCAAATGGCCTCTTTTAAGTGGCTTACTTCGTATTCAGTCTTCTCTCGAGCATCAATAAAAATGGGGTTCGTGGCGTTTTCAAGTTGTTCAATGTGAATGTAGTCTACAGATCCTTTATTGAGCTTTTTTAGGGTTTTATCAATCTTGTTCTGTGAAAAGGAAGTTGAAACGACACAGAGAAATAGAAATGTGGTTAATGTTGATCTCATGGGTTATATCTGATAGAAACAAGTTTTAAATGAAATATATAGATTCAAACTTTTTTTTGGACTTAATTAAGCAATTTTTGTTTAGCTCAATGTTTGTTTGATGTGCTCAATATCTTCTTTACTTAGTTCAAACCATTCTCCTCTTAGTCTTTTATCTGAATAAGTTTGGTGAAGAGCCTTTTCAATACTTTCAGCAATTTTTCTAACTGGAAACTTCTTGCACTGAATCATTTCTATTGTCGGTTTCTCACTTTGTAAAGTTCTTTCTCTATATTCCGGCTTGTTAGAAATTCCAATTTTATAATATTTATTAGAAGTGTCGTGCATTAGATAAACATAACAAAATTCAATGGCTGTTTCTTTAATTGATTCCTCTTTTTTAAATTCAGTTGGTTGATAATTTGGTATTGTTTTTTGAACTAAATTTATGTAATCGTTTGCGAATTTTTTGATTACAATTCTAATGTTGTTTTTTGTTGAATAGAATGCATCTCCACTTTTATCGCCTCCTAATATTTCTCTTTTGTCACTAACGAGGGAAATTTTCCATTTCTTAAAATATGTACTTGCAAAGAGGTTGAGTTCAGATTTAGTTATTAATCCTTTATATTCTAAAATTTTTTCGTTTAATCTATTTTTTGAAAAAGTTGGGTTTACCAGCAACTCAAATTGAATTTGTTCTCCGTTTTCAAATAGGAAGTTGATTTTGTCAAATTGTTTAGGTCTTATTTGCTTTGAGTTAAAGTGAAATACAATATAATCATTATCGTCTAAATAATTGAAGGTGAAAAGAAAGTCAATTATCATGTTGTCTGATTTAGTTTTAACTCCTGGACTAATCTCTGAGCTAGAACTTACTCTATGCCATTTTACAATCTTCAATTCTGTAAAATCATCGGTAATCAAATTTGGCTTATTTATAAAACGTTGCTCAATTCTTTTTTCATCAGTGTCACGAATAACATACATTAATTCATTTCTGTTTAAATCAAGGATTTTGTTTGGGTCAATTTGATGAATGAACCCATTTTTTTTAGAATAATTTATATGTTTCTTGTATTTTGAGTCATTATATTCAAAAATTGGTTCTCCTTCTTTTACTAAAGAGCCATCGTCAACAAGCCATTTATTGAAAGAGTGTTTGAAACCTTGTTCTTTAAAAAAATCTTTGTGTTCAAAATTTTCTATTGAATTTTCGTTTTGGTATTCTCCTTTTTGGTGTAGTTTGTAAATATTATCTCCATTTTTTAACGAATCATCTTTTTCAGATGTCCATTCTAAAACCCCTGCTTTTTTTGCTCTTATTACAACAGTAGAAAATTGAAGAATACCTTTCTCGCCAATTCTTATTTTACAAATTGTCTCATCGATATTAACCCATTCTCCATCTGGAATGTCATATTCATAAAAGTAAAATTCTTCATTTCTATTTTCAGGAAAGTCATTTATATCAAATTCTCCGAGATTGTAATTGGAAACCTGTTTCTTCTTGTTTTCGGTTCGAATCGCTTTGATTTTTCTTTGTTTATTCTCTAAAGCCATTTCAATTGGCTTAAAAATGAAGTTAATAAGTCTAATCCAATATTTGATAAGCAGGTACCCAAGTATGCAGGCTAAAAATATTAATATGAAAGTCAAATTCTAATAATTGTTTGTTTAAGCATAAACAAATATAAGATTAATATAAGCTGAAATTGTTAAGTAAAGACTAAGGGTTCTGAAAGTCTATGTGCTTTTTCTCTACCATTTCAAGCGCCAAGGCCTCAAGGTCTATGCCCATATTTTCTTTGTTAACTTTAAGGGCTTGGGTACGTAGGGTTACCGGTAGGTTGGAGTAACCTTCTTTGGCGCCCAGAATCATCCCGGCTACTGCGGCAACGGTGTCATTGTCCCGGCCATAGTTCACTATAAATTGAAGGGTTTTTTCAAAATCGCCTTCGCCATATTGTAAAGCGGTAATCAAAATTTGCCAGATTTCTCCAGAGTGAAAGGGAATAGCCTTTTCATTTTCCTCCAAAAATTGATAGGCCAGTTCTTGGCGGGTCCATTCCTTTTGGAGCCCATTAAATCCCTCAGGTATTTTAAAGAGAATGCTGTCTTTTGCGGTTAAGGTATCGGCTAATACAAGTTGTTTTATGGCTAGGACTTTTTTTACGGAAGCATCTGCCATGTTATATGAAATACGGCCTACTAGTCTGCTATCTTGGTAGCCTAGCGGGTCTATAAAGGTGGCGGTGTTGATTATGGAATCCATATTGGTGGTCCGGAGTGCCATATGTGTCATTGCTGAAACCAAAGCGGATATGTCCTTGGCATACCCCAAGTCAAACAAAGTATGTTCATAGGCAAGATTGTAAGCATCTTCAGGATTATTGCTTATAAGCCCGAACATTGGAGTATACAGTTGCCCGGCACAAGACATTTCACCACCGTAAAAACGGTTCATGGCTTTTAGGTAGGCTTCGGTATCTTTTTGATAGGCCATGCTTACACGTGCCCATTCCTTGATCCAGTCTATTTTTTCAATCTGGGTATCCAAGAAATCGGTTTCCGGTACGGCACCATTGTCACTAATGGTCTTTGTAAGCGATGCATAATAGTCCGTTATAAAATTGGCAAAATTAGTAGCACTAAGGTTTTCTTTGTTTAGCGATAGGTACTTGACCATGGCATATTTCCAACGTGTATCGTCCGTTGTGGCGCCGGCAATTAAATTATGGTCCCACGTGCCTTCTGGTGATTGTTGTCGTACGGCGGGAGTGAGGGTCGTAATGTAGCCGTATTTAAGTTGAATGTCTTTTCGAGACCACATTTCGGTAGAAGCACCCATGGCATCGCCAATAGCAGATCCAACCAAAGCACCTAAAACTTTGTCGTAATAGGTTTTTTCTGAAAGGTCTAGAGTGTCCAAGATATAAGATTGGCCAATTGGAGCGGGGATTTCTAATGGAGATGTTTTTTCTTTGCAGCCAATGAATAAGACTGTTAGCGTCCAAAGTAGAAGTCTTTTCATGGAGACAAAATGAGTTTGCGTGCTTTTTTCAGAAGCTTGCCTTTTTCTTTTAAACTGCGTTCTAGGGGCAATTGTGCCAGCCCTATTAACCTTCTAATAATCTCTATACCGGCCACTTGGGACATTAACTCCAGATCGGCCTCTCCATCATAGGCGGCATGAATACGTTTTAGATAGCCCTTTTTGCCAGTGGCCATGATAATATGTGCGGACATGACACCTAAATCAAATTCGGGGAAACCTACAAAACCAAATTCCGGGTCTATAATGTACAGATTCTCAGATTCGGTCATCCAGCTTCCTGGATAATAATCGCCATGAAGAAGTGTGGTGCCGGGTGATAGATATTTCTTCCCCACCTTTTTTACAACCTTTTTTATTTTCTTGTCTTTCTTGTATTGAAGCGAAAGCTCTTGGAGTCCAGGTTGTATATCGTCCAATGGAAATCCGTTATCCTCTAAAAATGGAAGTTCAAAAATATGTTGATGGTTCAGTTGGCGCATTTCTAGGTTCTGTGGAAAATCACTGGATACCTTTTTTCTGTGAATGAGCCCTAGAATAAAAATAAGACGGTCTAACTGTCTGTTTGAGATAGCCTGTTTTTGGTAGATGTAGACCATATCCTCGCAATGACCTAAATCTTCAAGCAGTAATAAATGCTCGTTAGAATCAAAACCAATGATATTGGGTACGTGGGCATGAACGGCATTGTCCCTAACGGCTTGATAGAATTTTTTTTCTACAAAAATACGATCTAGAGGTGCTTTGATCTGTTGGTATTTCTGTACGTAGGGCCGTGATTGCTTTAAGATAAACGAACGTTGATCGGTTGTGATGCGCAGTACCACGTTCATGTTGCCGTCTCCGGGCTTTTCTACGGAAATGATTTTTTCTGAGGGGTCTAACCACTCTTTGGATAGTAGATAATTCTGTAGTTCCTCTAGAGGGGTGTTGGTATCTATTACAGTCAAAACAGTAGTTTTTTGCAAGATAAGTCCAAAAACAAAAAAATCCTTACCGAAGTAAGGATTTTTTGTGGTGCCTCCAGGAATCGAACCAGGGACACATGGATTTTCAGTCCATTGCTCTACCAACTGAGCTAAGGCACCATGCCCGTTTGCGGGGTGCAAATATAATTTCAAATTTGCGATATGCAAACAAATTTTGAAAAAAAGATGAATGTTAGGTAACATTTTTTGATCTTTGTATCTATGAACTTAGTAATAGATGCCGGTAATACTTGTGTGAAACTAGCCGTGTATGAGGGAGATACCCTTATATTTCGGCAAAATTCCGAGGTTGAAAATGTAGCTCGGGAACTAAAGGAAATTTGTGATCATTATCCTAAAATAAAACGCGGAATAATAGCTTCGGTTGGAAATTTGGACCGAAAAGTCATGTCGGTGCTTACCGTTTTTTGCGAAGTTCATGAACTAACACCGTCCAGTAAAACCCCTTTTAAGAATTCATACGCCACTCCACAATCCTTGGGTGTTGATCGTATAGCGCTGGCAACAGCGGCATTTTATCATAATCCAAAAGGGAACAGTCTGGTCATAGACGCCGGTACATGCGTTACCTATGACATGGTGAACGATTACGGAGAGTATTTGGGAGGGGCCATTTCCCCAGGGTTGCATATGAGATATAAGGCATTGCACGAACAAACTTCAAAATTGCCCCTATTGAAGCCAAAAGAATTTATAGATTACATAGGAAACTCTACCGAAACCAGTATTCACAGTGGTGTAGTAAACGGTATTTGCCAAGAAATAGACGGTGTAATAGACCAATACAAATCTCGTTTTGCAGATTTAACAGTTATTTTAACAGGCGGTGACATGCTATTTTTGTCTAAACGGTTAAAAAATACCATATTTGCGGACTCCAAATTTCTCCTTAAGGGATTAAATTATCTGTTGGAATACAACAAACGCTAATGATCAGAAAAATAGGTTTTGCCATAATTTGCCTTTTTACAACAGGCATGTACGCTCAAGATGGTTCGGTTTCCCCATATTCATATTTTGGTTTAGGAGAGTTAAGAAGCGGTTCTACCGTAGAAAACCAGATGATGGGTGGCATAGGTATGTATGCCGATAGTATTCATGTTAACCTTAGAAACCCTGCCGCGTATAGTAAATTGGGTATTCAAGGAAGGGATGATTTTGGTATAACCACTTATACTGCGGGGCTATCGTACAAACAGACTACTTTAAAAAGCTTTACCGAACAGCAGAGTACGGCGGTTACCAATTTAGATTACTTGTCTATTGGGTTAAGTATTAAAAAAGGCTTGGGAGTTGGTTTTGGTATCGTGCCTTATTCTTCGGTAGGTTATAATTTTGAAGATTTGGTCGGGGCAGAAGGGTCTCAAGAAATAAATCAGTACTCCGGTGATGGCGGTGTTAACAAGGCTTATGTATCCGTTGGTTATGAATTTGCAAAGGATTTCAGTTTTGGTGTAACCCTGAACTATAATTTTGGGAGAATAGAAACCCTTAAAGTGCAAAGCACGGAAGGTGTTTTGTTGGGTTCAAAAGATGAGCGGGTTTCTAGGATTAACGGTGTAGATTTGAATTATGCTCTTAGCTATACACCGGCAATGGATGATGAATACACCTTGTATACATCGGTACGCATAAATACACAGGCCAATCTTTCGGCCAGAAATACGCAGAGAATAGGTTCTTTTATTGGAAGCCCGTCCTCGGAAAGTTTCGTAAATGAAGTTGATCTGTACTCTCAAGGCTTAAAAGAAACTGGGGTAACCATACCTACCACAACTACATTGGGCTTGGGTTACGGAAAAAATATGCAATGGTTTTTGGGGCTGGAATATAGCTTTCAGAAGCTAACTGATTTTTCTAACGCCTTTTTGGAGATAGATAATTTAGTATATAAAGACGCCAGCACATTTGCATTGGGAGGTTTTTATACTCCGGAAAGAAATTCTTTTGGAAGCTATTTAAAAAGGGTTACTTACAGGGCTGGTGTACGTCTTGAGAAGACCGGAATGTATGTTAATGAAAAAGATATAAATGATTTTGGCATAACTTTTGGATTGGGTTTACCGTTGGGTAACAATCTTTCCAATCTTAACTTAGGTTTTGAATATGGAAAAAGAGGAACTACCGCAGCAGATCTAATTGAGGAGAGTTATTTTAAAGTCAACCTAGGATTGTCTTTAAACGATCAATGGTTTAGAAAGAGAAAGATAAACTAAGATTGTAAAATGCTTGAGATTTCGTTAGGGTTTATTGGGTTAATTAGAGAATGATTGGGTAAATTCGCAAAAAAAATCTCAAAATGGCATTTTCTAAATTTACTTTAGACCTCTTGGTGAAAAATTAGTACATTACCCCTCCAAAAATTAGAACATAAAAAATGAGCCATAATAACTCTGGGCACTAACCATGAATTTGACTGGCAATTTGTAATTTGAAAAACAAGTAAAAATTTAAAAATGAAAACAAAACTTTACTTCACGGCGATTATGCTTTTAGGGTTTATGGGAGTAAGTAATGCCCAGGCTCAAAATCAAGAATGTATGACCAACTTATCTATATATGTTGAGCATGCAAAGGTGAAAAATTATGAGGCGGCTTATACTCCTTGGAAAATGGTCTATGATAATTGCCCTGATATTAACCGTGCTAACTTTATTTACGGCGAGAAAATATTGGCCGATAAAATAGAAAAGTCATCTGGTGCTGAAAAAGATGGGTACGTAAAGGATATGTTGGCTTTGTACGATAACAGTGCCAAGTACTTTCCAGCAAAATACTCTCCAGGTGTAGTAGGTATTGATAAAGCTTTGTTTTTGTACGATAACAAAATGGCTTCTGACGATGAGTTGTACAAGTTGTTAGGGGAAGCTTTTGAGAAAGATCCTAAAAACTTTAAGAATCCAAAAGCCTTGTACTTGTACTTTTCAAGTTTGGTAGACTTGCACAAAGATGGTAAAAAAGACTTGCAAGAGGTTTTTGATGTTTACGATAACGTAAACGATAAAATAGAAGAAGAGAACAAAAAACTTACAGGTGTAATTACCAAGTTGCTTCCTAAAGATTCTACGGGAACTATTACTTCTAAAGAGAAAAGAAGCTTGAAAATTGCGACTACTAATTCGGAATCTTACGGTAAAATTGCCGGTAGTGTAGATTCTAAGCTTGGTGCTTTGGCAGATTGTGATAACCTTATTCCTTTATATGAAAAGAGTTTTGAAGAGAAAAAAGGAGATGTTACATGGGTAAAAAGAGCGGTAGGAAGAATGTTCAACAAAGAATGTACGGATGATCCTTTGTTTCAAAAGTTGTTTGAAGCTCAATTGGCTTTAGATCCATCGGCTAGTGCTTATGTATATGGTGGTACATTAAAAATGAAAAATGGAGATTCTAAAGGAGCCCTTGCGGATTTTGATAAGGCTATGACTTTGGAGACCGATCCTTATAAAAAATCTGATATCGCTTATAAAGTAGCGGTAATCAACAAAAGAAAAGGTAGCAAGTCTACAGCTAGAAAGTATGCTCAAATGGCTATCAATGCTAATAAAGCCAACGGTAAAGCATATTTGTTAATAGCTAGCCTTTACGCAACAAGTGCTAACGATTGTGGTAGTACTCCGTTTGAGAAAAGAGCTATTTACTGGAAGGCTGCGGATATGGCCCGTCAAGCTGGTCGTGTAGATCCAGCGGTAAAAGGAGCGGCTAATCAGTCTGCTGCTAGTTATGCTGCAAAAGCACCTTCTAAAACAGATATATTCAACTCTGGTATGGCCGGTAAAACCGTGTCTTTCAGTTGTTGGGTTGGTGGTAGCATAAAAGTACCGAACTTATAGAAAGATGATTTCATCTTACGGATATAATCTTAAAACTATTGCCATGGTTCTTACCATGGCAATAGTTTTTTTTTCTTGTCAGGATAACTACAAAAGGTCCGGTCAGGAGAAAGCACCTTTGGTGTATCCTATGGGTATTACCGAAAATTTTACGGCCACGTATACAGAGGCCAAGGAAATGCTTGAGAGTGAAGATTCTACTTCAACCCGTGTAATTGCGGTTCTAACAAGTCCTTTGAACGAGGATTATAACAATCAGGAATTTCCGTACCGTACCTTTCCAAAAGGTTTGTTGGTAGATTATTTTAATGAAGCTGGGGAGAAGAGTATTATTAAAGCGGATTACGGAATTATTTATTCTGCCACAAATGTAATAGATTTACAAGGCAATGTTGTCATAGAAAGCCATGACGGCAAGAAATTGGAAACCCCGCAATTGTTTTGGGATCAGGATGATAATTGGATTTTTACCCAAGAGAATTTTAAGTTTACAAATCCCGAGGATGGAACTATCATGGATGGTGAAGGAATGGATTTTAATAAAGACTTAAGTTTCTTCAACGCCCATAAAACATATGGCTTAATGACTATTAAAGAAGAATCGGATGATTAAGATTTTAAGATATACCGAATATTTATATTTGGCAGTAGCCTTTTTCTCATTGTATAGAATTTTTACGGATTGGAATACGGATAGGGAAGGCACTTATTTATTTATGTTCTTCGCTGCGGTTTCAATAGGAATGTTTCTGTTCAGAAGAAATTACAGGAAAAAGTTTGAACAACGCAAACAAGATAACCAACAATAAGCTGTGGAAGCTGCCATTTTGATTATTGTTTCATCGCTGCTGTTTTCGGCCTTTTTTTCAGGTATGGAGATAGCGTTCATTTCCGCCAATAAGATTCACATTGAAATAGAAAAGAAGCAGGAAGGTCTTTTGGCCAAGGTGTTAACGCGCCTAACCAAAAAGCCATCTAAGTTTATTGCCACTATGCTTATTGGCAATAATATTGCCTTGGTTATTTATGGGTTGTTCATGGGTGATCTGCTCATGGGGTGGTTTCAAAGTATGGTGCCCTCCCATAGTGAGTTTCTCAATTTAGTGTTGGGAGATTTTAGTCTGGTAACCCAAACGGTCATATCTACGTTGGTTATCCTCTTTACTGCGGAGTTTTTGCCAAAAGTGCTCTTTCAGATTTACTCCAATACCTTGCTCAAATTTTTGGCCATACCGGCCTATCTTTTTTATATTATCTTTTCGGTGATTTCCGATTTTGTAATTTGGGTGTCCGATGCTATTTTAAAAGCGTTCTTCAAAACAGATGGGGACGATGTGCAATTGGCTTTTAGCAAAATAGAACTTGGGGATTATATAACGGAGCAGATGGAAACCGTAGAAGAGGAGGACGAAGTAGATTCCGAGATTCAAATTTTCCAGAACGCCTTGGAATTTGCCGCCTTAAAAGCACGAGAAGTAATGGTGCCCCGTACAGAAATCATGGCGGTTGAACTTCATGAGACACCAAAAAACCTGGCAAAACTTTTTACGGAAACAGGCTATTCTAAAATTTTGGTCTATAAAGATACTATAGATAATATTATAGGTTATGTGCATTCGTATGAGCTATTTAAAAAGCCAAAAACCATAAAGAGTATTCTTTTGCCGGTTGAGTTTGTGCCCGAAACCATGCTTATTCAGGATATTCTTAATGTGTTGACCAAAAAACGAAAGAGTATTGCAGTGGTTCTGGATGAGTACGGAGGTACTTCAGGAATCATGACCGTAGAGGATATTGTTGAAGAACTCTTTGGTGAAATTGAAGATGAGCATGACACTACCGATCTAATTGAAGAACAATTAGAGGATAATACGTTTAAGTTTTCGGCGCGGTTAGAGGTTGACTACATAAATGAAGTCTATAAATTGGAGCTTCCTAAAAGTGAAGAGTATGAGACACTTGGCGGATTAATTGTGAGTGAAACAGGTGAAATTCCCGAGCAAAATTCAGAAATCCAAATAGAAAATTTCATGTTCAAAATAATTGAAGTATCGAACACAAAAATTGATTTAGTGTTCTTACAAATCCTTGATAAAGAATAGTTTTTCAATCCTTTATAAATTGAAGGAAAAATGGTAATTTCGCAAACTGATTAAACAAAACCCTAATTAATGGCAATTTTAGAGAATATAAGAAAACGGACAACCGTTCTAATACTGATTATAGGCTTGGCCCTTTTCGCATTTGTAATATCCGGTGTATTTGTCAACGGAGATGTTAGTGGTAAAGTAGGCTCTAGTATAGCCGAAATTAATGGAGAGGAAATTTCAATAGATGAATTTCGCCAAAAGGTAGATATTGCTTCTAGACGTTCTGCCAGCGCTTCTACAATGCAGACCGTAAACCAAGTGTTTGACCAAGAGGTACGTAATGCTATCTTAGGACAGCAATTCGAGGATTTGGGGGTTGATATTGAGCAAGATCAAATTCTAAACTACATTGGAACTATTCCGTCATATGCTCAGAGCCCACAATTCCAGAATGAAAGTGGTGTTTTTGACCAGAACAAATTCAGAAATTTTATTGCTGAGCTTAAATTGAACAATCCGGAGCAGTACAATCTTTGGTTGCAAGATGAACAGGCAATTGTTCAAAGCGCAAAACAGCAAACCTATTTTAACTTGATCAAGGCCGGAGTTGGTGCCACTTTAAAAGAAGGTGAACTAGATTACAAACTGGCCAATGATAAGGTGGATGTTAAGTATGTACGTATTCCGTTCACTTCTATTCCGGATAGTACTATTTCTGTTTCTAAAAGTGAGATTCAGACTTACATCAATAATCATAAGGAAGATTTCAAACAAGAACCAGCTAGGGATATTCAGTTTGTATACTTTCAGGAGAAGCCTTCTGCCGCAGATGAGACAGCAGTAAAGGATGCCATTACAAAATTGATGGACGATACAGTTGAGTATAATGCTCAAACGGATAAAAACGATACTGTAGCTGGTTTCAGGAATACAACGGATTTAGCGGCATTTTTAGATCGTAATTCAGATGTGAAATTTGATACTATTTACAAATCTAAGAAGCAGCTTCCTGCCAAGTTTGCAGATACGCTAATGACTTTGCAGGTTGGAGAAATGTATGGTCCTTATAGAGATGGTGATTTCTTTAAAGTTTCTAAAATGGTGGCCAGAAAGCCAGGAGGTTCTGTAAAGGCAAGCCATATTCTTATTGCTTACGAAGGTGCGCAACGTGCCAATCCTGAAGTAACAAGAACTAAAGAAGAGGCTGAGGCCGAAGCAAAGCGTTTGTTAAGAGAGGCTAAAAAGAAAGATGCCAAGTTTGTAGAGTTGGCACGTGATAATTCTGACGGTCCTTCTGCACCAAACGGAGGTGATTTAGGATATTTCCAAGAGGGTAGGATGGTACCTGCTTTTAATGATTTTGCTTTTGGAAATAAAGTAGGCACTATTGGTATGGTTGAAACTGATTTTGGTTTCCATGTTATTAAAATAGATGATAAAGAGGATATTGTTCAAATAGCTACCTTGGCTCGTGAGATAGAACCATCTGAGGAAACAACTAATAAGTTGTTTACGGATGCTACTAAATTTGAAATGGAGTCTATTGAATCTAACAAGGCATTCTCAGATCTAGCCAAAGAAAATGAATACTTGGTTCGCCCTGTAAACAAGATAAAGGCTACAGATGAAAACTTGCCAGGTCTTGGTGCACAAAGAAATATTGTACAGTGGGCTTTTCAGGAAGAGACCAATATTGGGGATATCAAGCGTTTTGATTTAACCGGTGGTTATGCTGTTGCTCAAGTAACAAAAGCATACAAAGAAGGTCTTATGTCTGTAGAGGATGCCTCTGCTATAGTTCTTCCTAAACTTAGAAAAGAACGTAAAGCGGCACAAATTACAGCAGCCAACAAAGGAAAATCAATTGAAGATTTGGCAAAAGATAATAACGTAAGTGCCTCAACGGCATCTGCGTTAACTGTTAAGTCTCCAACAATTCCTGGAGCCGGGTCTGAACCTGCTGTTGTAGGTACTGCTTTCGCAATGAAAGAAGGTGCTACTTCTGAGCTTATAGAAGGTAACACCGGAGTTTATAAGTTAACGGTTACCAAGAAGACCGAAGCGCCAAAACTGGATAACTATAGTATGTACGCTACTTCCGTAAAAACTTCACGTGAAGCACGAGTTAATACTGCAGTATACGATGCATTAAAAGATGCCTCGGAGATTGAGGACAAAAGAGCTGCTTTCTACTAGATAGTGGTCTAACAATACAAAAAAAGAGCCTTTCAATATTGAAAGGCTCTTTTTTTATAGCACCATTTTATCGTAGGGAATTACCGTACGGTAGCCTTTTTTTATAAAATAATCCGGAGTGTCTTTATTGCCAATGGCAAGAATAAAATCGCCGCCCCAAGCGCCTAAACTTTTTATAGTTCCCAAGTAGTCAGGAAAAAGTTGTTGTTTTATGGTCTTGGTCTGTAATATTCGGGACAAAAGGGCTTCATGGCGTTCCAGTAGACTCCCAAAAGTTTCCAAATCTTTACTTTCCGTTATTTCTAAGGTTAATCGGGTAATACTTTCGGTGAGTTTGATATGGTCAAACTCCATTTTTCGATATTGGGCAATCCCTTCCCTACTATTTTGTTTTTTGTCTAGGTGAACAAAGAAAAGTTGTTTTTTGAATTTAGGATTGAAAGCAACCGGTTTTATTGTTGGAATTTTTTCCTTAACCTGATAGAGGATAGGAGTGTTATTCTGGGCGCAAGCAATATCATACCCACTTCCGGAAAAAGCATTCCACAAGAGTTGAAAAGCATCTACCTCTGCCCATTGCGCAATATTATTTATAAGGGTTGATGATGAACCTAAACCCCAATCCCTTGGAAAATCCAATTTAGTTTCAACTTCTAGCCCTGTAGTTTTGAATAAGAAGTTAGGGTTTAATTTTTTTGCCTCTTTAAGTATATTTAAAAGTACCGTTTCTACGGTTTCGTTTGTAACTTCTTTTTTATCAGTTGCTAATTCACCTATATCAACCGAAGTTTTGAACCAAGCTTTTTCTTCGTTGTCCAGGCTTTTCCAAATTAATTGTTGGCTTTGGGTAGGGGTTACTTTTAGCGTTTGTCCATATTTAGTAGGTATAGCAAGACCTAATGCGCCGTCTAATATGGCATATTCTCCCGTTAAGAGTAGTTTTCCGTTACTGTAGTACTCTTTTATCATTTGGTGTTCCTGAGCTTTTCAAACGCTTCTACTACGGCATTGTGGGTGGCCGGATGTTTCTTAAAATAAATGGTCAATGCTTTCTTTTCTTCTTCGGTGGCTCCCAATTGGTTCAAGATATTCAATAGGTGCATCTTCATGTGCCCTTCTTGGATACCTGTGGTGACTAGAGAGCGTACTGCGGCAAAGTTTTGTGCCAAACCGGCAACAGCAACAATCTGCATTAATTCTTTAGCGGACGGTTTACCTAATATCTCCATGGCTAATTTTACAAGAGGATGTAAACTGGTGAGTCCGCCTATAGTCCCTAAAGCCATAGGAATCTCGATCCAAAATTTAAAGGTGTCATTCTCAATGGCGGCATGGGTGAGACTGGTGTAAGAACCATCTTTGGCTGCGTAGGCATGAATACCAGCTTCTACAGCCCTAAAATCGTTTCCTGTGGCCAGTACAACGGCATCTATACCGTTCATAATACCCTTATTGTGGGTAACGGCCCTATGGGGTTCTACTTTGGCTATGTTTACCGCTTGTACTATTTTTTTTGCAAATTGAAGAGATGCTTCGCTGTTTCCTATCTTCAATTCTGTAACTGGGCAGGTTACCTCGGCTTTAACTAAGCAATTAGGAACATAATTGGACAGGATGCTCATTACAATTTCAATAGCCTTTTCTTTTTCGGTAAAAAGAGAAAACGAACTCGCCTCTTCCTTAAAAGTTTTAGCAAATTGTTCTAGACAGGAATTTATGAAATTCGCGCCCATAGCATCAAGCGTCTCAAACGTGCAATGCAATTGGTAATAGTTGTCCAGGGCATTAGTTCTATCCCTCAGTTCAATGCTATTGATGCCGCCACCTCGTTTTTCCATGTTCTTGGTGATGGAGGAGGCTTCGGAAAGTAGCTTTGGTTTTATATGTGCAAAGAAAGAGATAAGGTGTTCTTTGTTGCCTTGGTATATGAAATGTACTTGACCTATTTTTTCGGTACCTAAAACTTGGGTTTTAAACCCGCCTTTTTCTAGCCAGAACTTTGCCGCTTTACTTGCTGCCGCAACTACGGAGCTTTCTTCAATGGCCATGGGAATGGCATAAAGTTTATCGTTGATTAAAAAATTTGGGGCAATTCCAAACGGAAGATAGTAATTGGTAACCGTGTTTTCTATAAACTCGTCATGCAGTTGTTGCACGTCTTCGGCTGTGTTCCAGTACCTTTTGAGTAGGCTTTTTGCTGCCTTTGGATCGGCCGTATAAGAGGCCGTTAGCCAATCTATCTTTTGCTCTTTGGTCAGTTTTGAGAATCCCTCTATGGGCTTGGTCATAACATTTGGTTTCGGTGGGTAAAGATAATGATAATGGTTTATACCTATGATTGCGATTAACCTCGATAAAACAAGGGATTTTTATGATTTAAAGTTTAATTCTTTGTAAAATTATCACTAAACTTGGGCGATTTAATCTTTTTTATAACATTCTATGCGAAAAATAGTTTTGAGTGTCTCTTTTGTATTCGCCTTTTTGGCGATTTCTTATGCGCAAAAGAAACAAGTTACAGTAGAGGCAGTATACGGAGGTGATTTCTCAATTGAAAGGTTGGATGCCTTGAGGTCCATGAAAAACGGTAAGCAATATACCCTGTTGAATTGGGATGCAGATGGGACTACAACCATTGATAAGTTTGATTACGCTACGCAGAAAAAGGTAGAAACCATTGTTAGTTCTGCCAATTTACAAGAAATAGAAGGTTTTAGCTCCTACCAATTCAGTGATGATGAGTCTCAGTTGTTGTTGGCAACAGAATTAGAATCCATCTATAGACATTCAACACTGGGCATTTTTTATGTGTATGATTTAAAGACCAAAAAATTAACCAAAGTTTCAGATACAAAAATTCAAGAGCCAAAGCTGGCTCCGGACGGAACAAAGGTGGCCTACGTGGCCAAAAACAACCTCTACTTATTTGATTTGGCTTCCGGTACTACGGAACAGCTTACGACAGATGGTCAGAAAAATTCAGTCATTAATGGTATAACGGATTGGGTTTACGAAGAGGAGTTTGCTTTTGTCAGGGCTTTTGATTGGAATAGCAATGGCACTAAAATAGCTTTTTTACGTTTTGATGAAACGGATGTGCCCGAATTTTCTATGGATGTTTTTGGAACGGATTTATATCCTACTCAGGAAACATTCAAATATCCTAAGGCCGGCGAGGCAAATGCCAAAGTAAATTTGCATTTATACGATGTAAAGGCTAAAACCACAGCCGGGGTAGATTTAGGGGATGCATATTACATTCCACGTATCAAATGGATGAACAACTCTAATTATTTAAGTGTGCAGGTGCTCAACAGGCACCAGAACCATTTGAAATTGTATTCCGTAGATGCTAAAAATAATGCGGCTACCGTACTTTTAGAGGAAAAGGACAAAGCGTATATAGATATCACGGATAACCTTACGTTTCTGGCGGATGATAGTTTTATCTGGACAAGCGAAAAAGACGGCTACAACCATATCTATCTTCATGATCAGGATGGTAATCTTGTAAACCAAATAACCAAGGGGCCATGGGAGGTGACCCAATACTATGGTTATGATCAGAATGAGGATAAGGTCTATTACCAATCTACGGAAAACGGCTCAATTAACCGTGGTGTATACAGTATTGAAAGCAACGGAAAGAACAAAAAGGCTTTGGTAGCACAGGAAGGCTCCAATGATGCCGATTTTAGTGCAGATTTCACTTATTTTATACACACCTATTCCAATGCAAGTACACCGCCTGTTTATATGCTGCACAAAGCTTTAAACGGGAAAAAGGTAAAGGAGATAAAAAATAACAATGCTTTAGTTGAAAAGTTGAAAGGATACGAAATTAGCGAAAAGGAATTCTCTACCATTACCATTAATGGCAATGAGCTAAATATGTATATGGTGAAGCCTAAAGATTTTGATCCAGCAAAAAAATACCCGTTGTTAATGTACCAATATAGTGGTCCAGGTTCACAGAGCGTGGTAAACCGTTGGTTGGATGCTAGGGATTTGTGGCATCAGCAATTGGTATCACAAGGTTATGTGGTTGCTTGTGTAGACGGTAGGGGAACGGGCTTTAAGGGTGCGGATTTTAAAAAGTCTACCTATCTAAATCTTGTAAAATATGAAACCGAAGACCAGATTGCAGCTGCTAAAGAATTGAGCAAGTTGCCGTATATAGACGAAAATAGAACCGGAATTTGGGGATGGAGTTTTGGAGGCCATATGTCTACCAACTGCATTTTAAAAGGAAACGATGTTTTTGAAACGGCCATTGCAGTTGCTCCGGTAACTACATGGCGCTTTTACGATACCATTTACACAGAACGTTTTTTACGTACTCCGGAGGAAAATCCGGCCGGTTATGATGAAAACTCTCCTTTGAACTATCCAGAAATGTTAAAAGGGAATTACCTGTTGGTTCATGGTTCCGGTGATGACAATGTACATGTGCAGAACTCAATGCGCATGATTGAAGCACTGGTGCAGGCCAATAAACAATTTGATTGGGCTATTTACCCAGATAAGAACCACGGCATTTATGGAGGAAATACCAGAGTGCACTTATTCAATAAAATGACTAATTTTTTGCAGGAAAATTTGTTGAACCCTGAAAATTAGAAACCCAGACCAACAACAGAAGTTTACAGACTCAAGAGGTATGAAACGTTTTAAAGCGTAATTTAATCGCATCTTGAACTAGTTTTGATACAAATCCAATTAAACAAATAACATATTTATGGCAATAGTAGAAAAGGCACCGCATGAAAAGGAACTGTTCGGGCATCCGGTAGGTTTATATATTCTATTCTTTACTGAAATGTGGGAGCGGTTTTCATACTATGGGATGAGAGCTCTTTTTACCTTGTTTCTGGTAGCGGAGACTACTTCTAGCAATGCAGGTTTTGGCTGGAGTAATGATGAGGCACTTGCTCTTTATGGGTGGTATACCATGTTGGTATATGTTTCTTCAATTCCCGGTGGATGGATTGCGGACAGGTTCTTAGGGCAAAAAAAGACCGTTATGCTCGGGGGAATACTTCTGTGTTTAGGACATGCTATTTTGGCAATGAATTCCGAGACTTCGTTTTATTTAGGGTGCTTTTTTATAATCTTAGGGGTGGGCTGTCTTAAACCCAACATATCCTCAATGGTTGGCGGACTCTACAAGCCGAAGGACGAAAGACGCGATCTAGGCTTTTATATCTTTTATATGGGTATTAACATAGGTGGTTTCCTTGCTCCAATTTTATGTGGTTATGTTGGGGAGAACATAAACTGGCACTACGGCTTTGGTTTGGCCGCTATAGGTATGTTCATGGGGCAGGCCGTTTATATTTGGGGACAGAAATATTTGACGCACGTTGGTAACCTAATTAGCAGGAACAATGCCGCTGATCGTGAAATTTTGGACAGACCTTTAACGAGTATAGAGAAGGATAGGATAAAGGTTCTCTTAATTTCGTTTCTATTGATTATTTTATTCTGGGCGGCCTTTGAACAAGCAGGTGGACTAATGAACTTATATGCCATGCAAAAAACGGATCGTAATTTCTTTGGTCTGTTTGAAATTCCAGCATCGGTTTTTCAGTCGGTGAATTCATTCTTCATTATCACTTTGGCTACTGTGGTGGGTGCCTTTTGGTTAAAATGGCGTAAGGCCGGCAAAGAGTCTTCGTCAATTTTTAAAATAGCCGTAGGTCTAATAGTTATGGCCCTTGGTTTTGGGTTTATGAGTGCAGCATCCTTGCAATATGAGGCCAACGGTTCTTCCGCTATGTATTGGTTGATATTAGCTTATTTACTTCATACTATTGGTGAGCTTTGTGCGTCTCCGGTATCGTTATCCTACATAACTAAATTGGCACCGCTTAAATATGCCTCCATTATCATGGGATTGTATTGGGCGGCAACAGGCCTTGGGAACAAAGTGGCAGGTCTAATAGGGCAGGCGTCACAATCACTGGGTGAATTTGAAATCTTTACAGGTATAGCCGTTATTTGGTCTCTAATTGGGCTTTTGGTTATCGCCATGTTAAAACCATTAAAGCGATTGGCCCATGGTGCGGAAGACGGAGAAACTAGAATTTCAGGAGGACAGGAAGATTTTGAAATAGAGAAACACGTTTAATTACGTTAATCAAAATAATAAGCTCCCTTTTCGCCTGTAGCGTGAAAAGGGAGTTTTTGTTTTAGGCAGGTTTCTTTCCATCTATTTACATAAGAAGTATAGTTGCTGCCGTCTACTATTATATTTTTTGGACGTATGGATGAAATGACCCTTTCGAGATTTAGCTTAGGCGATTGGGTAAGAATAAGGTAATCTACGGAGGTTTCCCTTGTGGGGTAAACACCTAGACTATCAATAATTAAAACGTTCTTGTTTTCCCACTTGTAACTGTTCTTAACAGTGGAGTAGGTTGTATTTGTTGTTCGTTCCGCTACACTATAATCATTTAGCATGTTCCCTACGCTAAGGGTGTCACGAGTTGCAGCAATTGTATGGTGCCCGTTTTGGTGTACTACTACCGTATTTTTTGTTTGATGCCCAATAAATAAAATGTTCTTGCGGGCAGTCTCGTAATCCGTATAAATCGTCCATAGTTGAAACCCCACAATAAACGTTGCGAGTGCAATCGCTTTTTTAAAGTTAGGACGGGTGAATAAAATTACGCAGCTAAAAAGTATAGTGTAGGCCAATACCATTTGAACGCCATCAAAAGAGATATTTTTAAAGATAAAGGCTTCCTGTTGGGCAACCCAGTGTATAATTTGGTTCATCCAGCCGATCAGGGCATTATAGATGATAACCAGTTCACCACATAATTGGCCAATTAGTGCCAAGAAAATAACTAAAATTCCCATCCCAAGGATAATTCCCAATCCGGGAACAATGAGTAGGTTGCTTATAAAGAACAGACCCGGAAATTGATGAAAGTAAAACAGGCTTATGGGCAATACTCCCAACTGTGCCGCAATACTAACGGACAAGAGCTGCCATATCTTCCTCACGAGCTTGTGTTTTGGAAACCACAATTTTTGAAAAAGCGGGTAAAGCCAAACAATAGCCAAAACGGCAGCATAGCTCATTTGAAAGCCCGCTTGAAAAAGAAGGTTTGGGTTGATGGCCAATAGAATAAAGAAAATGGATAAAGCCAGTATGTTAAAGGTGTTGTTCGGGCGGTTTAAATACATGCTATAGGCTACAAAAGAAAACATGGTAACGGATCGCACTACGGATGCAGATAAACCAGAAAGGAAGGCAAAGCCCCAAAGCAAAAGCACGGTTAAGACCAGTTTTAAAGTTTTGCCTCTAGGCAGGCGTTCCAAAGGTTTTAGAAGAAATAGTAAAATCCATAATAGAATCCCTATGTGTAAGCCTGAAACAGCCAAAATATGAACAGCTCCTGCGTTTTTATAATCGGTATAAGTTTCTTCGGATATGTCGTTGCGCTGCCCTAGAAGCAATGCTTGAATTATGCTCAGTTCCTCTTGGCCGAAATCGGCTTTTTTAAGTTGAGAAATGATATGGGTACGCGCATTGGCTGCTATGCCATAAATAGTGGTGGAAGGAGAGTCAAGAGTAATAAACTGGCTGCTTGTTAGTCTAAATTGATGGAATATACCCAAATCCTTTAAATAATTCTTATAATTAAATTGATGTGGATTTAATGGCGCTTTTACTTCATCTATGGAGCTAAATAGTACAACCTCATCATCAACCTGAAGTTTTTTGAGCATAGAATCGTTCGAAAAACTGAGCAAGACTTTTCCCTCTGCATAATTTTGGTCCAGCGCTTGTACCTTGCCAATATATCTCTCCGAATAGGAGCTGGGTTTTAGTGCCTCCGAAATTTTGATGTGCCAAATATGGTTTCCGGAAAAATCTGTATTAAGGTAATGGTTCGTTTGATTTTTTGGTTGTGCCAACCCGGCAGCGAACAGACCAATACAAAATGTGGTTAAAATGGCTAAGTATCCAAAACTATGGGATTCGTTCTTTTTATCCTTGAAACGTAAAAAACCCAATAGAACTAGTAGAATAATGCAAGCAAATAGGGGAAAGCGTACATCTAGGTTTAGATAGTTTCCTGCCACAATACCCAAAATGACAACGAGTGTCAGTTTTATGGGTATGAAGCGAAGCAATCTCATTTACAGAATTCGGGTAGCTTTTATAAAGGCACTGTTCCAATATCCTTCGCGTAAGGAAGAAACTATGACACCTCTAGAGGAGGAAGAATGTACAAATTTAATTTCATCGCCTTCTACGGAAACAACCATGCCTACATGGTTGATACGTTTGCTGCGTTTACTTGTTTTAAAGAAAAGTAAATCGCCTTTTTCAACATCGCGCACGCGAATATTTTTCCCCTCTTCGGCCATATGGTAAGAGGTGCGTGGTAGCTTTACATCATTTTCGCCAAAGGCAACATAAAGTAATCCGGAACAGTCCATTCCTTTTTTGGTCGTTCCGCCAAATTTGTAACGAACCCCTGAAAATTTTAATGCTGAATCTATAACATCATCTGCTTTTGAACGCTTGGCTACCGTTACGTTCCTGCTAGGTTTCTTTTCTCTTTTTGGTGCATCCATGGGCTTGGCTGCAACCGTTACTCTTCTTGGTTGGTTTTGAGCCGTTTTCTTTTTTGAGGCCCCACAACTGGCAACAAGGCAGATAATTAGAATATATAGGAGTTTGCGAAGCATGTAAATAGATACGTTTCTAGATGGACTTATACCAAAATTAAACATTTTCTATAATAAGGGTAGCGGCATTAACACTTGCTCCTCTACCGCCCAATTTTTTTTCAAGTTGGTTGTAGGCTTCAATTTGGGCCTCACGTGCAGGTCCATCAAGTATTTTATTTAATTCGGCCTTTATGTTTTTGGTGGTCAAATCGTTTTGAATAAGTTCTTTTACCACCTCTTTTTTCATAATAAGGTTCACAAGCGATATATATTCAAGGGTAATAATTCGTTTGGCAATCTGGTACGAAAGCCAATTCGCCTTATAACAAACCACTTGGGGCACCTTAAAAATAGCGGTCTCCAATGTAGCCGTTCCACTGGTAACCAAGGCTGCATGGGCAATACCTAAAAGGTCATAGGTTTTGTTGGTTACAAAACTAACGTTGGGATTTTTTAGAAAGGGCCCGTAAAAATCATGGTCAAGGCTAGGTGCTCCTGCAATTACAAATTGATAGGCCGAAAAATCTTTGATGACGGATAACATTACCGTTAGCATCTTCTGTACTTCTTGCTTTCTACTACCCGGAAGTAACGCTATAATCGGTTTTTTTGAGTCTAACTTATGTTGCTGCCGGAATTGGAGCTCATCAACCGGAATTCTATTTTCAATGGCATCAATAAGTGGATGTCCCACAAAATTTACTGGGTAATTGTGTTTCTTTTCGTAGAACTCCTTTTCAAAAGGAAGAATAACATGCATGGCATCAATATCTCTTTTGATGTCTTTTATACGTCCTTCCCTTGAGGCCCATATTTGCGGAGATATATAGTAATTTGTTCTAAATCCTTGTTCTTTGGCCCATTTGGCAATACGGAGATTAAAGCCGGAGTAATCAATAAAAACAATAACATCTGGCTGAAACTGTTGAATATCCGTCTTACAGAATTTAATAGCTTTGGCAATTGTACCTAAATTCATAAGGACTTCCAGAAAGCCCATAAAGGCCATTTCTTTGTAATGTTTTACCAAAGTTCCTCCTGCCTGTTGCATAAGGTCACCTCCCCAAAAGCGAATATTGGCATCTGGGTCTTTGGCGATTAAGGCTTTCATAAGGTTGGAGCCGTGGAGGTCTCCAGACGCTTCGCCTGCTATTATATAATACTTCATTACAAATTAATACAGTTTATACCTTGCCCTTTTAAAAGGAGAACTCGGTTAGGGCAAAATTCGTATGTTCTTTACCGTTAATTTACGGCTAAAAGATTTTATAGTACAAAATGGCCAATGCGGTTAAAAGTGTAGCAATAAGAACACCTTTAGCCCTGTTGTCTCTACGGATTCTTAAAAAACCAAAAAAAGCGATAAGGTTAAGGATGGCTCCCAAGGCCAAAAGACTGCCAATATGACCTTGTTCTATAGCTGCTTCAAAAGTTTCGGCAATACCAAAGTCCGAAAATAACAAGATATAGAGCAAAGTGCCAATGGTATTGGCAATTATACCTACTAAAAATCCTATGGCAAGCTCTTTTCTAACGTTCATAATTTTTAAGTTCATTCAATCCTGTTTGGTACTGTAAAGTTATATTTCTTTAAGAAACGAATTTTAGTTACTCAAATTGCCAACCATTAAGTTGCTGGATTGCATGATGGGCCGTAAGGTCAAATTGGGTAGGTACAACGGATACGTAATTGTTGGCCAAGGCCCATTCATCCGTGTCTTCGCCTTTGTCCAATAATTCAAACTCACCGGTTAGCCAGTAATAATCCTTTCCACCTGGGTTGGTACGTTTGTCAAATTTCTCTTTCCAGTTGGCACGTGCCTGTCTGCAAACTTTTATTCCTTTGATATCCTCTTTTTGGGCCTTAGGAATATTAACGTTCAGCACTACACCTTTTGGAATGCCATTGGCCAAGGATTCGCTAACTATTTTTTTGATGATATGCCCTGCTTGCTTAAAATCTGCATGCCACGAGTAATCGCATAAAGAAAAACCTATGGCAGGTATGCCCTCTATGCCGGCCTCAATAGCAGCGCTCATGGTACCCGAGTATATAACGTTTATAGACGAGTTGGATCCGTGGTTGATACCGCTAACACAAATATCCGGTTTACGGTCCAATAATTCCTGAAGTGCCATTTTTACACAATCTGCAGGTGTGCCGCTGCAACTGTATTCAATAGGGGCGCCATTTTTTTTGTCTACCACAATTTTATTGGCATACAGCGTATTGTCTATGGTAATTGCGTGTCCTTGGCCAGATTGCGGTCCGTTTGGAGCAACTACTACAACATCGCCAAGTTCTTTCATATACTTAATCAAAGCACGTATACCTGGAGCTGTAATTCCGTCATCGTTAGTTACTAAGATCAAAGGTTTTTTCATGCTGAATACTTTATAGTGCAAAAATACGTTTACAGAACACAACGACCTAAGTTCGTTTAACAAAAAATTAGTGTATCCTCTCTAAAGGTGGCATGGTTTTTTCAGTATCTTAGGGAATTCATTACTTTTAAGTGTGAAAATCTCAATCTTCCCCAAGATTGGTTATTTTAAAAATTTCGAAAAAAAATTATATGAAAAGGAATCTTGCCTATTCTCTTTTGGTAATGCTTATATCTGTTGCTTCGTGCAGTTTTACCAACAAATCTTTTGAAACTGACGATAAAGATAAACTGCTTTTAGACCTTATTACTTATGTATTGGAAAAGGGACATTATGAACCCAAGAATATTGATGACGATTTTTCGGTAAGTGTTTTTGAGGATTTTATTGATGTTTTGGATCCGACCAAAAGATATTTTTTGGAAGAGGACGTCAAAGAATTTGAGCAGTACAAGTTTCAGTTGGACGATCAAATCAAAAGTACGGATATCACATTTTTCAATCTAGTGTATGATAGATTGGTACAACGTATGGAGGAAGCAAAGGTTATCTATAAAGAGGTGCTTGAGAAGCCTTTTGATTACAATAAAAACGAAACCATAAATATCGATTACGAGAAAATGAGTTTCGCTACTTCTAAAAAAGAATTGAAGGAACGTTGGAGGCAACAACTTAAATATGCAACTCTAGGAACGTATGACTCTAAAATGAAAGGCGTTGAAAGAGGAGATGTCGTTGAGGAAAAAGAAGGTGCGAGTGCTAAGCCAATGACACCTAAAGATGCTGAAAAGGCAGCTAGGGTTTCTACCAAAAAAACACTGGATGAATTTTTTGATTTTGTAAATGATTTGGAACGTAAGGATTGGTTCGTTCAATATATAAACACTATTGTAGACGAATTTGACCCGCATACGTACTATTTTGCTCCGGATGAAAAAGATAAGTTTGATACGAGCATGTCCGGTAAATTTGAAGGTATTGGCGCACGTTTGCAGAAAAAACCAGAGGGTGCTAAGATTGTAGATATCATTTCCGGTGGTCCGGTATGGCGTGATGCCCGATTGGAAGTTGGAGACCAAATCATAAAAGTAGGTCAAGAAGGAGAAGAGCCTATCAATATTGTAGGTATGCGTTTGGATGATGCCATTAAATTGATAAAAGGCCCAAAAGGTACCATAGTTGAACTTACCGTGCGTAAGATAGATGGGTCTTTGGATACTGTAGAGCTTACTAGAGATGTGGTTGAGCTGGAAGAGTCTTTCGCCAAATCGGCAAGTATTATTAAGAGCGATGAAAAGTTTGGAATAATAGATTTACCTAAATTCTATGTAGATTTTGATGATTATACCGAAAGAAATGCAGCTACCGATGTAGCTAAGGAGGTAGAGCGTTTAAAAGAAGAAGGTGCCGAAGGTCTTATCATAGATCTAAGGGATAACGGTGGAGGATCGTTAAAGACCGTTGTTGAAATGGCCGGTCTTTTTATTAAAGATGGCCCAATTGTTCAGGTGCGTTCTTCAGGAAAAGGTAAGGATGTGTATGATGATAAAGATGAGCGTATTCAATGGGACGGCCCACTTGTTATACTTGTAAACGAACTATCCGCTTCCGCCTCGGAAATTTTGGCGGCAGCTATGCAAGACTATAAAAGGGCTATTGTTATTGGTAGCAAACAGACCTTTGGAAAAGGAACCGTACAGAACGTAATTCCTTTGGACAACATAGTTAGAAGTAACGATCATGGAGATCTAGGAGCTATTAAGTTAACCACCCAGAAGTTCTACCGTATTAACGGTGGTTCCACCCAGTTGGAAGGTGTTAAGAGCGATGTTGTGGTTCCGGACAAGTACAGCTATATTGATCTTGGTGAGAGAGATCAAGCCAATCCTTTAAAATGGGATAAAATTTCTCCGGCGGATTACAAGCCTTGGGAAGGGTATATAGATTACGATCAGACCATTGCCAACAGTACTAAGAGAATGGCAAATAATCCGCAGATCAAGCTAATTGAGGAAAACGCTAAATGGTTGAAGTCTGAAAGTGATGAGATGGAGATTTCTTTGAACTATGATGCTTATCGTGCAGACGAAAAGGAACACAAGAAAAAGTCCGATTACTTTAAGGCAATCAATGAATATGATTCTAAGCTGACTTTTGCTTCCTTAAAGTATGAAGAAGAGTTGTTCGTCAAAGATTCTGTGTTACGTGAAAAACGTGACAGATGGCATAAAGCTTTGGCTAAGGATGTTTATGTAGAGGAAGCTGTAAATGTACTTGAAGATTTAAAGAACAATAAAATTGAACACGGCAAACTGGCCGCAGTAAAAGGATAGAAAAAATATACTTATATAGAATAAGCCCTGATGCATTTTGTGTCAGGGCTTTTTTATTTAGAGGTCCGCAATTGAATTTGCCTTTGTGTGTATACTGAACTTCTTAAAGAGCAGTTTAATTTTTGGGTCTATATAATTTTCACAAAATGGTTTCTCAGGGTTGCTGTAATAGTAATTTTGAAATGCAACCGTTGAGGGTTTAAAGGAATCGAAAGGAAGCACGTTCGTAATGAGTCTATCCTTAAAATCCACTTGTAGTTCATTTAAAATGGCATTCGCTTCGTGCAACTGCTGGTCAGAAAACGTATAGATAGCAGACCTATATTTGGAGCGCATGCTATGGTTGGAAGTGCTTTTGTGGGTGTGAAGATGTATTTCTACTAAGTCCTTTAAAGTAATGATACTAGGGTTAAAGTGAACCAAGACTGCTTCGGAGAAACTAGTATGTATCCCCGTAGATGATACAAAACCTTGTTCAACTTTGTCAACACCCTTTAAAGACTGAAATACTGCTTCCGTACACCAATGGCAACCACCACCTAAAGCTATCTTTTCCATAGTAATTAATGTCTATAAGTTTAGTCGTAAAATATGATTAGGACTTGCGGTGGTACTAAAATAAAAAGACCTGCTGTTTAGCAGGTCTTTTAAGTCGCAATAAATAAAGCTGTAGCGCCCAAATCATGCTACAGTTTTTAGCGTAGGTTTAGTATGTGTGTCTTCAGTTGCAGATGTAGCCTGCTCATTAAGTTTTTTATTTTGTACGAATGTCACGTAAAGGGCAATAATACAGAATACGGCCGGGGCGCCATTTCCATCTTTTACCATTAGATGTGCTATTATACCAAACGCAAGATTTAAGAAAAAGCCGGCATAGGCCCATTCTCTTATCCAAGAGCTTTTATTAAAAATAAGAACGGAAAGACCTAGTAATTGAGCCGTTCCCAATACAAATATTAAATAAGGAGGGTAGCCTAAATCTTCAAATTTCATAACTACGGCTTCGTAATTAAAAAAGGAGTTGGCTACGGCATATACGATGGCCAATGAAAATAAAGAAAGGGCTATACGGTAGTAAAGTTGTGTGGTTTTCATAGAAATGGGTTTTAAGATTGTGAGGTAAAATTACTTTCTTAAAACCCATTTTTTTTAATTTGAAAGACCAATTACGGTTTCCTGTAGATTAGCTGCGCTAAATTGGTTACGAGCTAGTTAGCGGCTGTTTTAATTTATCGGCATGCATTTGTCTTAGTTTTGCCAGTTTCGGTGTAATTACTGCGCTACAATAACCCTGTGTGGTGTTATTACGGTAATAATCTTGATGATAGTCTTCGGCATCGTGAAAAACGGATAGCGGACTCAATTCTGTAACAATAGGGTCTTCAAAATAAGATGCCAACTCTTTAATTACGGTTTCGGCAACTTCCTTTTGCGTATCGTTATGGTAATAAATTACGGAACGGTATTGTGTTCCAACATCTCCCCCTTGGCGATTAAGTGAAGTAGGGTCGTGACTGGTCATGAACACAATCAGTAAATCTTGATATGAAATTACCGAAGGGTCAAAAGTAACCTGAACCACCTCTGCATGACCTGTAAGGCCTGAGCAGACTTCTTTATATGTTGGTTTTCCTGGAGCGGTACCGCCCGTGTAACCGGATACTAGTTTCTTAACTCCTTTTAATTCTTGCAGGACAGCTTCTATACACCAAAAGCATCCGCCGCCAAGTGTGGCTATTTCTAGATTTTTATTGCTCATTTTTAAGACTTTCTTTTTGTAATTGCATAGATTCTGAATTAATACAGTAGCGTAATCCGCTAGGTTCGGGCCCGTCGGGGAAAATGTGTCCTAGATGGGCATCGCAAGTATTGCACATGACCTCTACGCGTACCATACCAAATGAGGAATCCTTCTCATATTTAATAGCATTTTCTTTTATAGGCTGAGTAAAACTGGGCCAACCTGTACCCGATTCGAATTTAATGGTAGAATCGAACAACGGTGCGTTACAACAGATGCAGTTGTATTTGCCTGCATCATGTGCACTACAAAGTGCACCGGTGTGTGCCCGTTCAGTACCCTTCATTCGGGTAATCCTGAATTGTTCAGGAGTAAGGAGTTCACGCCATTCTGCCTCGGTCTTCTCTACTCTTCTGTCCGGCTGTGGATTCCCTTTAACACTAAAATTGATTACATCTTTCCATGTAAGCATAGTTTTCCTTTCTTTTAAACTAATTGTTCATTGAATTAGATAGTACAAAATAAATACATTGCATTGTATGAAATGTGCTTATTTGTCGAATTTTTTAGCGTTTACTTACATTTAAGCTAGTTCAACACCTATTGATTTTATAGTACATTTGAAGAATGAATAAGACTCAAAAGAATAAGCTCATCTACTCTGTTCTAATGTTGGTTTGTATAGGTGCTTTTTGGTTATTCGAAAATTTTTATACACCGAATACCTATTCGCAGCAAACCGAAAATGGACCAAAAACCACCATAGCCGGTACCCTTATGCCCAGTTCAACAACAGGAGATGTGGTTGAGCACAGTCATTATACACTATCGTATAATGAACCTTATGAGCAAGCGGAATGGGTGGCGTACACATTAAAGAAAGAACATTTGACCTATGATGACCGTAAACGACCTTATTTTATTGAGGACCCCAAGGTAAGAACAAAATCTGCAGATTGGAGAAATTATAAGGGTTCCGGTTATGATAGAGGGCATTTATGCCCGGCGGGAGATAGAAGATTCTCCAAGCAGGCCTATAATGAAACATTTTACACGAGTAATATTAGTCCTCAAAATCGCGAATTTAACGCGGGAGTATGGAATGAACTGGAGATGCAAGTGCGAATGTGGGCCAAACAATACGGAGAGATTTTTGTGGTTACGGCTGGAGTTTTGGAAAAAGGCTTGGAAGAGATAGGGGATGAAGATGTGGATGTGCCTAAATATTATTACAAAATTATATCTCGTGGAGCTGGGGAGAACCTAAAGGTGCTAGCTTTTTTGATGGAAGGAAAGCAGAGCACGAAACCTTTAAAACAATTTAGTGTTTCTGTTGATGAGGTAGAAAAACGAACAGGCATCGATTTTTTTGAAAGGCTTCCTAAACAACTTCAGGGTAAAGTAGAAAGTACGGTAGATACTAGCAGTTGGAAGTTTAAATTCTAAGATGTGCTATTCTTCTTTATCGTTGCTATATTCTAAATACCTTCCTTAAGGCGGTTGGCATCCAATTTTAAGAAAATAAATAGGAGGGCCGTAAAAAACAATAGCCCTGATCCACCATAACTAAAGAAGGGTAGGGGAATACCAATTGTTGGAAGTACACCTATTACCATACCAATATTTATAAAATAATGTATGAGTAGAATAGAAATTACCCCATAACCATACATTCGGGCAAAACCGGTTTTCTGTCTTTCTGAAAGATAAACAAGTCGTAATAATAAAAAAGTAAAGAGAAGTACCACTGTTGCCGTTCCCAGGAAACCCCATTCTTCACCAACGGTACTAAAAATATAATCTGTATGCTGTTCAGGTACAAAATCACCTTTGGTTCGTGTTCCTTCTAAAAAGCCTTTGCCAAAAAAACCGCCGGATTCAATGGCTTTTTCAGATTGATACGTGTTGTAGCCAATGGTTTTTCTAATGTGTTCCAGTTTGGCAGGGTCCTTTTCAAGACGTAACCAAAGACTGAACCGGTCACGGTGGCGTTGCTCAAAAACGTTGTTAAAAACAAAATCAACGGAAAGGGAAAACAGAATGGTTACAACAACAGCTATTGCGGTAGGTATTATTGGAACTTTAAATTTTTTCTTTTTTAATAGAAAGAAAAGTATCAAGATCAAAGCAATGCCTATGGTAATCCAAATGGTACCGAACATTAAGGTTGTTACGAAAATAAGGATGGCAAAAAAGGCAATCCCTAGATAGTAGATAGGTAGGCCTTCCCTGAAAATCACAAAACTTAAAGAGAAAAAGACTAGAGCACTACCCGGGTCAGGTTGAGGTATAATCAATATAGCCGGAATTAAAATAATCAAGAAGGCGTAGAGCTGATCTTTATTTCGTTTTATATCGGTCTGTATATCACTTAAGTACTTGGCCAAGGCCAAGGCTGTTGCTACTTTTGCCAGCTCGGATGGCTGAAGGTTAAAAAAGCCCAAATCATACCAGGAGGTAGCTCCTGCTATGGTTTTTCCAAAGACAAATAAGCCCAGTAGTAGTACCATTGATATGATATAGAGTACACTGGAGAACCGTTCATAGAAGTTGGCCTCAAGAGCCAGCAGAATTACAATAGATGCAAAACTGGTAAGTATAAAGAAAAGTTGCTTGCCATGTAGAGTTCCAAAATCAAATATGGAAGAGTCACTTTCCGAAAAAGTACTTGAATAAATGTTTACCCAACCTATGGTTAGAAGTAGTACGTAAAATAGAACAGAAAGCCAATCAATACGTTTAAGGACACTTTTACCGGCCATATGCTATTGTTCTGATTGGGTTGCTTGTTCTTGGTACTTTATAGAATGCTTGCTCCAATCGTATTCGTTTATTTTAAATTCTTTGCCACTGTATGGTTTAGCGTATTCACTTTCCAAAGTTCGCTCTAGCATTCTTTTTTCCAGGTCTTTTCGGGTAATTTCGCCTTTAAGGTATTTTTCAATCATCAAAGAGGCAATATGTCCGGCGTACCTAGATCCGTAGTATCCGTTTTGAATGTATACGGCTATGGCAATTTTGGGGTTTTCTACTGGGGCAAAGGCCACAAAAACCGAGTTGTCCGTTAATTGGGTCTTGACGCTATCTATTTTTATAAAATTCTCTACGGTACCGGTCTTTCCTGCAATTTCAATGTCAGGTATTTGTATGTATTGTGCCGTTCCTTTATGATAAACGTCTGCCATACCTTGAATTACAGGTTCAAAATGTCGCTTATCAATAGTAGTGTGCTTTGGCTCTACAAAATCTGGGATACTTATTTCTTTGCCGTCTATTTTTTTAAGAACATGAGGCGTATAGAAAAAGCCTCTGTTGGCTATGGCAGCGGTCATGTTGGCCAACTGTATTGGGGTAACGTTTACCTCTCCTTGTCCAATGGCATTGGAGTAGGTGGTAGTGGCAGACCATCTTTTGTCTCCTTCTCCGTACCATTTATTGTATAGGGCGGTACTGGGAACGCTACCTGGTCTTCCTGTGTAAAGGTCGGAGCCTAGATAAGACCCTAGCCCAAAACTTCTAACATGCTTCTCCCAAGCATCCATAGCGTCGCTATTGGATGGGAATTGTTCAAATAATTTTTTATAGGCACCTACAAAATAAGCGTTGCATGATTTGTAGATTCCGTTGTTCAACGTTCTTACACCTCCGCCACAGTGACAGCCCTTTTTACTTCTTCCGATAAAAAAGCCGTGGTGGCAAGTAAATGTAGTAGATGGTGTAATGGCTCCTTCTTGCAATGCAATTAAAGCATTAATGGCCTTGAATGGAGAACCTGGACTTTTTTCAAACGAAATAGATCTGTCAAACGTTGGTTTGGAGATTGAATCGTAGTGTAGCTTGCTATAATTAGCAGATCTTTTTCTCCCTACTAAAAGAGACGGGTCATAGGTAGGCCCTGAAATCATGGATAATATTTCTCCCGAAGACGGTTCAATGGCAACAATACCGCCCCATTTTCCGTGCATAAGACGCTCTCCATACTCTTGAAGATGCTTGTCTATAGTAATATTTATTTCAAAACCTTGTTCCGGTAAGGTGTCCAAGGTTCCATTTTTATAGGGTCCAATATCTCTGTTGAACCTATCTTTTTGAATGTATTGTACGCCCTTTCTTCCTCTTAAAATATCTTCATATACTTTTTCTACACCTGTACGGCCGGTAAGTTCACCCTGTACGTAATAGGGGTTTTTTGCCAAATCACGTTCGTTTACTTCGCTAATGTAACCCAATACGTTTGCGGCACTATTGGTATCATAATAGCGTAGCGAACGTTTTTGGATGTAGAAACCGGCATAGTGGCGCATTTTCTCCTGAAGTTTTGCGTAATCTTCTTTGGAGAGTTGAGGAACAAAAACTGAAGGAAGTCGTGGCGAATAAATCGTAGCTTTACGCAGTTCCTTTTTAAATTTTTCTTTGTCTATTTTTAGAAGTCCACAAAGTTCCAATGTATCTAGTTCGCGAACCTCACGAGGTATAACCATGACGTCATAGGCAGGATCGTTACCTACTAAAAGCTCCCCATTTCTATCGTAAATATAACCGCGCTCAGGATAATCATATACCCGTTTTATTGCGGGGTCTTCTAAAACTTGATCAGGGGAAAAGCTGAATATCTGCAGATAGGAAAGCCTGCCGAGAAACGTAATACCAATAATTACGATAATGGATGATAATAACAGCTTTTTCATCTTAGATGAAATTTTTGATTAAAGAGGTTTATAATTTTTTACGCTTATTTACTCTTTGCGAACACTAAACAGTGAACCAAATAATAAGCAAAGAATAAGAGTTGCGATGCCCGTAGCCAATACTTTTTTCAAAATTAATAGGAAATTAGCCAAACTAAAAATTTCCAGAGTAAAGAAAACAGAGTGATGTACTATAATTAATAACGCCAAATACGTAATTTGTTGTACCCTAGTGGTGTTACTTAATTTAAAACTTTGAAATTCAAAATTAACACCAAAAACAAATCGCATAATTGCGGGCCTCATATAGGCTATTGTAATTGTAGATGCCGCGTGTATGGCCATCGTGTCCGAAAAGAAATCTATTGCAATGCCCAGTAAAAAGCCAAGACCTATAAATGCCGCCCTGTTTTCTTTTATGGGATACCAGTAAAGAAACAGAATGTAGACCATAGGGTTTATGAACCCAAAAAAGTTGAGCCTATTGAACACAAGCACTTGTACCAGTACTAGCAGTATAAAACGAATGACGTTTAAGAAGTAGTAGTTACTGACCATTGGTCTCCGTTTGTTTTTCTAGTTCTAAAATTTCCTCGCGGTACGAATTATCTATGATGTAGACATTCTTGATATTTGTCATATCATTAAATAGGGCTACATCTATATTGTAAAAACTCTTAGAAGTATTTAGGTCAAATTTTCTAATGGTTCCAATAGGTATGTTTTCTGGAAAAATACTACTCATTCCTCCGGTTACAATAGTATCTCCAATGGTAAGTGGCACCAATCTAGGTATATCTACCAACTGCACTACATTATATCTTTTTGTATCCCATACCAAAGAGCCAAAATGGTCGGTATTCTTTATTTTGGCGTTTATGTTGGATTTTTCGTTTAAAATAGACTGTACCGTGGCAAAATTATTCGAGGTGTTTTCTACAATGCCCAAAATACCTTTGCTGGTAATTACACCCATATCCGGCTTAACACTATCCTTTTTGCCTTTATTTAAGGTAACGTAGTTGCGGGGGTCCGCAAAACTGTTCTTAATGACCTTACCCGTAGTAATAGTATATGTTAGTTGTACCGAATCTAAGATAGTGGAGTCTATTTCTTTTTTGTTGAAGAGCAGCTTACGCAGGTACTCGTTCTCCTGCATTAGCTTCTCGTTTTCCTTATCCAGGCCAAAATAGGTAGAAACATCATTTGAGGTTTCTAGGATATTGCCCGTAATCCAGTTGGACGAGTTGAAAAAACGGGATTGGTGATACGAGTGAGACTGTATCGTAAAGCCCAAAGAAACAATCATCAATAAGACATAAAGAAGGAAATTCTTATATCGTATGATAAAGTTGATGATCTGCTGCATTCACTAATGGATTTGGTGAAACCTGCGAAGCAATTCCGAATGGAAATAAAATTTAAACCCTTTTGAAATCGCCCCGAAATCTTTAGGTTTTATTTGATAAGGATACTCTTGTAGCGCTCTAAGTTTTTAAGTGCTATACCTGTACCCCTAACTACGGCACGTAACGGGTCTTCTGCGATATAAACAGGTAGGTCTGTCTTTTGTGATAGCCTTCTGTCCAATCCACGTAACATAGAACCACCCCCTGCTAAATAAATACCGGTGTTGTAAATATCTGCGGCCAGTTCTGGTGGAGTCTGGGAAAGTGTTTCCATTACGGCATCTTCTACACGAAGAATGGATTTGTCCAATGCTTTCGCAATTTCACGATATGAAATCTGGACTTGCTTAGGCTTTCCTGTCAATAGATCACGACCTTGTACCGATTTTTCGTCCGGAGGTGTCTGTAAATCTTCTGTTGCCGAACCTATTTCTATTTTTATATTCTCTGCAGTAGCCTCACCCACATAAAGGTTGTGCTGCGTACGCATGTAATAAATAATATCGTTAGTGAAAACATCACCTGCAATCTTAACGGATTTATCGCAAACGATTCCTCCAAGGGCTATAACAGCAATTTCTGTAGTACCGCCCCCTATATCTACGATCATGTTTCCCTTTGGCTGCATAATGTCCAGCCCAATACCTATAGCCGCTGCCATTGGCTCATGGATCAAGTAAACTTCTTTACCGTTTACACGTTCTGCAGATTCTTTTACGGCACGCATTTCCACTTCGGTAATACCTGAAGGAATACAGATGACCATACGAAGTGCAGGTGGAAACCATTTCTTTTTTAAGGCAGGGATATTCTTGATGAACATATTGATCATCTTTTCCGATGCATCAAAATCTGCAATAACCCCATCTTTTAACGGGCGTATTGTTTTAATGTTTTCGTGGGTCTTGCCCTGCATCATGTTCGCCTCTTTACCTACGGCAATTATCTTGCCTGAAATACGGTCACGAGCAACGATGGACGGGCTGTCCACAACTACCTTGTCCATGTGAATGATAAGGGTGTTCGCCGTACCTAAATCGATGGCGATTTCCTCAGTCAAGAAATCAAAAAATCCCATTTGTAATCTTGTTTGGTTATGTTACTAGCTTGATAGGGGTGTGTTTCATCGACAAAAGTAATGAAATTAATGCTTGAAATGACGGGTGCCCGTCATAACCATAGATACGTTGTTTTCATTACAGTAATCAATACTCAATTGGTCTTTTATAGACCCGCCCGGCTGTATAACGCTAGATATACCACTTTTATTGGCTATCTCTACACAATCTGGGAAAGGAAAGAACGCATCGCTCGCCATTACGGCTCCTTCAAGGTCAAAATTAAACGATTTAGCCTTGTGAATTGCTTGGTTTAGAGCGTCTACACGAGAGGTTTGCCCTGTTCCGCTAGCGCATAATTGTTTGTTTTTAGCTAAGACAATTGTGTTGGACTTGGTATGCTTACATAATTTGGAAGCAAAAATTAAATCTTCCAAATCCTGTTCCGATGGTTTAGTGTTGGTTACGTACTGTAAATCTTCTATGGCATCCGTTCTATGGTCTTTGTCTTGAACTAAAAATCCGTTAAGACAAGTTCTGACCAAAGTATCCGGCAACACCACATCATTCTGAACAAGAATAATACGGTTCTTTTTGCCTTTTAGTATGTCAAGTGCTTCTTGAGAATAGCTTGGTGCTATAACTACCTCGCAGAACAAACCGCGAATTTCTTCTGCCGTAGGTTTGTCAATTTCAACATTACTGATCAAAATACCTCCAAAAGCAGAAACGGGATCACCGGCCAAGGCATCTACATAGGCTTGGTGAATGGACTCGCGTTGTGCAAGGCCACAAGCGTTATTGTGCTTTAATATGGCAAAAGTTGGCGCATCGTTCTTGAATTCGTTCATTAGATTAACTGCTGCATCAACATCTAAAAGGTTGTTGTACGATAATTCTTTGCCGTGTAGTTTGTTGAACATGGCCTCAAAATCACCAAAGAAGAACCCTTTTTGGTGTGGGTTTTCCCCATAACGCAAAACTTGGCCCTTTTCTTCGCTTATTTTAAGCGTAGCTTCTTGTTGTTCTTTATTAAAGTAGTTGAAAATAGCTGTATCATAGTGAGAAGAAACGTTGAAAGCTTTTGAAGCAAAACGCTTGCGGTCCTCTAGGCTTGTACTTCCGTTACCTTCTGTGATAACGTTTAAGAAATCTGCGTAGTCTTCCATAGAAGAAACACAAAGCACATCTTTGAAGTTCTTGGCAGCGGCACGTATAAGAGAAATACCGCCTATATCGATCTTTTCAATAATATCTTGTTCCGGAGCACCGCTGGCTACGGTTTTTTCAAAAGGATAAAGATCTACGATAACGATATCCAATTGTGGAATTTCAAATTCTTCTAACTGGGCAACATCACTTTCATTGTCCTGTCTGTTAAGGATGCCTCCAAAAACTTTAGGGTGTAAAGTTTTAACTCTTCCTCCTAATATAGAAGGGTAGCTGGTTACGTCCTCTACGGGCACAACATCAACACCTAGGTCTTTTATGAACTTCTCGGTTCCTCCGGTGGAGTAGATTGTAATTCCTAATTCTTGGAATTTTTTAATGATAGGTTCTAGTCCATCTTTATGGAATACGGAAATAAGTGCAGAAGAAGCTTTTTTGATGCTCATTTTAATAGGATGTTGTTACTAAGTTAAAAAGACACGCAAAAGTACTTTTTTTGAAAGAAAAAATAGCCGAGGTTATCAACAAAACAGCTAAAGTTTTAAACTGATTCGTGTCAAATAACACGGGGTGGCATCGATAAACGGCATTGATATATTAAAAAAGTGCTTTTAGGTATGGGTTATGGGATGTATATTTTGGCCACTTCGGTATTTATAAACTCTAAAAAGCGTTCGTCTTCTTCCGTAAACGGATCAGGGGTATTGGAATCTATATCTATTTGACCAACGTTTTCACCATTAATAAATAGTGGAACCACAATTTCTGCCTTTACCGTAATACTGCAGGCAATATAATTATCCTGAGCCTTAACGTCCGGTACAACAAAATTTTGATTGGATACTGCAACTTGGCCACAAATACCCTTGCCAAAAGGTATAATTGTATGATCGGTAGGTGCGCCTGCATAAGGGCCTAATTTTAATTCTTCCTTATTGCCGTTTTTAAAATAGAACCCTACCCAATCATAATGGGGAACGGTTTCTTTAAGAAGCTCACAAAGGTTTTGCAGTCTGTTTTCTACGGTTGTTTCGGTAGAGTGTAGTATGGAAGACGCTTGGGTGCGTAATGTGTTGAACATGCTAATTTTTTGTGCAAAAATAAGCTTTTGTAAACAAAAAAAGGGTGCCGAATTAACGACACCCTCTTTTCAATATTTTAAAATATTTTATGGTTGTACTTTCACGTCAAAGACAATGTAGTCCGTAATGCCATAGCCGGCCTTTATATCTGTAATTTTAATAAGACCTTTTTTACCATATTCGTCCACAAACTCAATTACCTCGCCAACAGCAAGATTTGTTCTTGATTCAAAGGTGGTTTCGTTTATGAAATTTAGTTCACCCGCTAAGACAATTGCATCAAACTCAGCTGTTGTAGTAGATGATAGGTCAAAATACATGTGGTTTAAGGTTTCTGTTGCGGCATTTTCCTCGGTATCATCAGCTTCAAGACCTTTAACGTCAAAAGGAAATACATCATTATAGGTTGCAGTAGAGGCAAAGGAAGCTTTGTCATTTGCAGAATCACCAGAAGCCCCGTAGTAATATCCAAAATCCCAAAACGCTCTAAATTCAGGGCCGCTATCTATTCTGTACTCGGTGCCGTTCAGAAGGGAAAAAAATGTTTCGGTCTTGCCAAATTCATCTGGTGCAAATAATTTTACATCTGTAAAAGATCTTACCTCGGCGGCAGCGTTTGTGCCATTACCAACTGTAACGGTAATTGTACCTACGCCCAATGCTTTTCTTTTAGTGGCATCCCTAAAATCTCCCTTTCCGGTCGTAGTCCAGAATTTGTATACTATTTCTCCATTGTCAATATCAGGAACCGGAAGTTCAAAAGTAAAGTCAATAGCTTTTTGGGTATCTCCATCTAAGTCAACAGAACCATCACCTTTTAAAGCTTCTTTGAGGTCTTTGCCTTCTATATTAAAGTTATTAAAAGGCATATCTCCACTTCCGGATATGTTTTGGGTGATGTACAATCTTTTTTGGTTGTTTACGGAAGTATAAATAATACGTCCAGGAACAGTTGCGCCTACTTCGCCAGATGCTTCAGCAACTAAAATGTCATTGGAGCTATCATTTTCATTGATTATTAATGTGGCTGTGTTTGATCCGTCAGGATTTTCTTGTTCCTGATCTGTGGGAGTGTCAAAAACAGAACCTTCATCGCTACTACAGCTAGAGGCCATAAAGGCTAATGCAAAAATTGCAAATCCAGATTTTACTACTGATCTAATATTCTTCTTCATTTCTAAAATTTTAAGTTGAAAGCGGTTAGTGAATCGGATGTACTGTAAGTTTTATCCGTTATAATTAGTACCTCTACAACGATCTAATTCTATTTTATTGCCCTAAATGTCAGTTTTAAATTCATTTAATCATGAATTAGCGGGAAACTCTAAATTTTAGTTAAAGACTAGGGCTAAAAATAAGAATGGCAGTTTATTTCTTAAATTTGCCTTAATGAACCGAAAGATACATTCTTATTTTGCTTGCTTCATGGCGTTGGTGCTACTGGTTTCTACAACTTCTTTTAAAGTAGAAAAGCACTATTGTATGGGGCATCTTGTAGATGTTGCATTTTTCTCGGATGCCCAAGATTGCGGTATGGCAATGTCTTTGGATGAGAATATAGGTTCTACTGTAGATAAAATGTCATGCTGTAATAGTGAGTTGATCGCTATGGAAGGGCAAAATGACGTAAAACCTTCTTTTAACGATTTTAACCTTGACCAGCAAATGGTTTTGGTTGCGTTCGTTTATTCTTATGGGGTTCTTTTTGAGCCAGTAGAGGCTAAACATGTTCCGTACAGTCACTACAATCCTCCCAAAATAATCAAGGATATTCAATTGCTTGATGCTGTCTTTTTAATTTGATTTTCTTCAATTTTTTGTGCTGTACTGCGTAGTATGGTTTCGGTTGGTTTAATCGGAGCATCTCATGTGGTAAGGTAGTTCTCTTAAGGCTATAGGTCTAATTTTATTGGGTTGTTCCAGTAGGGGACTACGAATAAAACAAACAAATTGACAATAGAAAATTCAATTTAAATAGATGAATAAATTAATAATAACGCTTGCCTTGTTATTGCCTTGGCTCTCTTTTCCTCAAGAAAAGGTAGATGGGACAGTGGTGGAAGCAGGCAATAGTAATCCGTTAGGACTTGCGGGGGCCAATGTATATTGGATGGATTCCCAAATAGGAGTAGTAACGGATATAGATGGAAAATTCTCCATTCCTTATAAAAAGGAGTACAATAAGCTGATCATTAGTTATGTGGGCTATGAGTCCGATACCTTATTGGTAAATGCCCCTAAAACAATACGTCACGGTTTAAAGCCCTCCAATGAGCTGGAAGAAGTGGTGGTGCAACAGGAACGGGACCATATTCAAAAAACCTACTTTAGCCCACAAAATACGGTAACCGTAAATAGTGCGGAGTTGTTAAAGGCGGCCTGTTGCAATTTGGCTGAAAGTTTTGAGACCAATCCCGCAATAGATGTAAACCTATCCGATGGGTTAACGGGAACAAAACAAATTGAGATGTTAGGACTTACCAGCCCGTATTTAATGATTACCCAGGAGAATATTCCAATGGTGCGCGGTGCCTCGCAGGCATACGGACTCACATTTACCCCAGGTACTTGGATCGAGAGTATTCAGATTACCAAAGGTGCGGGTAGTGTGGTAAACGGCTATGAAAGTATTTCGGGTCAAATAAATACGGAATTGGTTAAACCTTTAACAGATAGTTCCATTTTTATAAATGGATATGGTAATGAGAACGGGCGGTATGAGTTGAATACCCATTTTAATAAAAAGTTGTCCGAAAAATGGAGCACTGGACTTTATATCCACGGAAATAAAAGAACTCAAAAAGAAGATGATAATGGAGATGGGTTTCTTGATGCTCCCCTGGCAGACCAAATTAACGTAATGAACCGCTGGCAGTACCAAGATGCGGAGAAGGGTTGGGTAAGCTTTTTTAATGTCCGGTTTTTAAATGATGAAAAGCAAGTTGGAGAGGTAGATTTTAACCCTAATACGGATAGGGTAGATGGAGCAAACGGATTGCAGAATGAAGCCGAAGTATGGGGGAGTGAAATTAACACCCGCCGTTTTGATACTTCTTTAAAACTGGGTTACGTTTTTCCGGAGTTGCCATTTCAGAGTTTCGGTTTTCAAACGGCTTATAGTTTACACAAACAGGATTCGTATTTTGGTTTTAGAACTTATGATATTAACCATGAGAGCATCTACACCAATTTGCTTTTCAACTCTATCATAGGAGATACACGCAACAAATTTAAAACAGGATTAACCTTTGCTTATGACGGTTATGATGAAATGGTAACCGCTACGGATTATTCTAGGGAAGACCGTTCGGTAGGTGCTTTTTTTGAATATAGTTATGAGAATTTGGAAAAGGTAAGTCTTACTGCCGGTGTTCGTGTAGACAACCACAATAGGTTGGGTACGTTCGTTACCCCAAGATTCCACATGCGATATACACCTTGGGAAAAGGGAAGTTTGCGAGGTTCTTTTGGTAGGGGTAAGCGCGCCGCCAATATTTTTGCGGAGAATCAACAGCTTTTTGCTTCGGCACGTGAGATAAAGATCTTAAACTCTAGCGGAGAAGTATACGGTCTTGATCCCGAGGATGCATGGAATTATGGGGTAAGTTTTTTACAAGGGTTTAATTTTCTGAATGGAAAAGGAGATATCTCGGTAGACTATTATATTACCCATTTTGAAAATCAGGTTGTAGTGGATTGGGAAAGTTCACAAGAAGTCTTATTTTATAATCTGGAAGGAGATAGTAAGGCAAAGAGTTTTCAGGTTGAAGTGAATTATGAGCCTCTACCTCGTTTAGATCTGCGGGTTGCGTATAAAAATTATGACGTAAAAACCGATTATCAAAGCGGTAGTCTTCAGAAGCCGTTACAGGCTCAAGATATGTTCTTTGCCAATGTTGGTTATGAGACAAAAGCAAAGGAAAATGGTTCTAAGTGGAAGTTTGATTATACGTTGCATAGTGTGGGAGAAAAACGATTGCCGGATACGAGTTCAAATCCAATAGCGTATCAACTGGCAACTACATCATCACCCTATAATCATATGAATGCACAGATAACAAAAGTGTTCTCTAATACGTTTGAAATATATGTGGGGGGAGAGAACTTATCCGGAGTACAACAAGATAATCCGGTTTTAGGGGCTGACGACCCTTTTGGTCCCAACTTTGATACTACTATTATCTATGCGCCTATTATGGGACGTATGTTTTATGGAGGTTTTAGAATTAAAATTTAATAACACTACTAATTAATACATATACAAATGAAAACTACAGTTTTATCAATGGCGATGGCCCTATTTGCTCTAGTGACCTTTGCTCAGGAAAAGAATAAAAAAATGACCTTTGACGTTAATGGAAAATGTGCCATGTGCAAAGAACGGATAGAAGAAGCGGCACTTAATGTAAAAGGGGTAAAGTATGCCTCGTGGGATATACCAACGCATCAATTGGCGGTTATTATGGACGAGCGTAAAACAGACCCCATGAAAATAAAAACTGCTATTGTAGCAGTAGGTCACGATACCAAAGAATTAAAAGCTACAGAGGAAGCTTACGAAAGTGTGCACCCTTGTTGTAGATATAGAGAAGATAATTCAGATGATGGTGCTGACCATTAATATTTAAGCGTCTAATGGCCAGGGTGTTAGAAGTAAAGAGGTAAGGTTAAATTGGCTGAAAAAATTTTAGTTAATTTTTTCCCAATGAAAATATCACGGATCAAAAACTAATTTACCTTAGATTAGTTTTATTTAACACACGAAAATCATGGCACAAGCAAAAAATGCAGGTAAATCATCTGCTAAGCCGTTAGCAGCTAAAGCTGGTAAAAAGGCTGCTCCGAAAGCTGCTCCTCGTAAGAAGTAGTTAGGTTACGGCCTGGAATAGGCGCTTACCGTTCGGACATGAAAACCACCTTCTGTAAATAAAGAAGGTGGTTTTTTTGTTGGTATAAGTGCATTAAAAAAAAGCTGCTCTTGAAACTTCAAGAGCAGCTTTAATTATAATATATGTCGTCCGCAAACAAGCTAAAAATTGCCTGTGGCGGCTCGCCACTACATCATGCCTGGCATTCCGCCTCCACCCATTGGTGGTGCAGCAGGAGCATCTTCTTTAATATCGGTCAATGCACACTCGGTAGTTAAGATCATACCGGCAACAGATGCAGCATTCTCCAATGCAACACGAGTTACTTTCTTAGGATCGATAATACCGGCTTTTGTCATTTCAACATATTTCTCGGATTTAGCATCGTAACCGTAATCTCCTTTACCTTCAAGGATTTTAGCAATTACAACTGAACCTTCACCACCTGCGTTAGAAACGATAGTTCTTAACGGTGCTTCAATGGCACGGGCAACAATCTGTAGACCTGTAGCTTCGTCCTCATTTTCTGTAGCAACTTTAGAAAGAACTGCTTTAGCTCTAACCAAGGCAACACCACCACCGGCAACGATACCTTCTTCTACAGCAGCTCTTGTTGCATGTAAGGCGTCATCTACACGGTCTTTCTTTTCTTTCATTTCAACTTCTGATGCAGCACCTACGTAAAGCACGGCAACACCACCGGCCAACTTGGCCAAGCGCTCTTGAAGTTTTTCTTTATCGTAATCAGATGTAGTGGTCTCAATTTGAGATTTGATCTGGTTTACTCTAGTCTTGATATCTTTTGCAACACCGCCACCGTTTACGATAGTTGTATTGTCTTTGTCTATCTGTACTTTTTCACAAGTACCCAACATGTCTAGTGTAGTATTGTCCAAAGAGAAACCTCTTTCTTCAGAAATAACCGTACCACCTGTTAGGATAGCGATGTCTTCTAACATTGCTTTTCTACGGTCACCAAAACCTGGAGCTTTAACAGCTGCAATTTTTAAAGAACCTCTTAATTTGTTTACTACCAAAGTAGCCAATGCTTCACCATCAACATCTTCTGCAATGATCAATAAAGGTTTTCCGGATTGGGCAACTGGCTCCAATACAGGAAGTAAATCCTTCATAGAAGAAATCTTCTTATCAAATAATAAGATGTAAGGGTTTTCTAGGTCAGAAACCATTTTTTCTGAATCCGTAACAAAGTATGGAGAAAGGTAACCTCTGTCAAATTGCATACCTTCAACAACATCTACGTATGTGTCGGTACCTTTTGCTTCTTCAACGGTAATTACACCTTCTTTACCAACTTTTCCGAAAGCCTGGGCGATCAAGTCACCAATAGTTTCGTCATTGTTGGCAGAAATAGAAGCCACTTGCTTTATTTTTTCTGAAGAATCACCAACCTTTTTAGATTGCTTGGCCAAGTTTTCAACAATAGCTTCAACTGCTTTGTCAATACCTCTCTTCAAATCCATTGGGTTTGCGCCGGCAGCAACGTTTTTCAAGCCTTCTTTAACAATAGCTTGAGCCAAAACTGTAGCTGTAGTAGTACCGTCTCCCGCAAGGTCATTGGTTTTAGAAGCAACTTCTTTAACCATCTGGGCACCCATGTTTTCTAGAGGGTCTGCCAACTCAATTTCTTTTGCTACCGTAACACCATCCTTGGTTACCTGTGGAGCACCAAAGGATTTGCTGATGATTACGTTTCTACCTTTAGGACCTAATGTTACTTTAACTGCATCTGCCAATGCATCAACGCCTCTTCTAAGGCCGTCGCGTGCATCAATGTCAAACTTTATATCTTTTGCCATAATAAATATTAGTATTAGTTTTTCTCACCAAAGTGAGAGTCTTTTGAATTTATCTTATGTACTTCCTTGAAAATTCCAGTGGTTAATGGAATGTGAAAGAAACTATATGATTGCTAAAACGTCACTTTCACGCATCATAAGGTAATCAACGCCTTCAAGCTTAAGCTCAGTGCCTGCGTATTTACCATATAAAACAGTATCACCAACTTTAACTGTTACTTGCTCGTCTTTGGTACCAGGTCCAACGGCAACTATTTTACCTTGTTGAGGTTTTTCTTTGGCAGTATCTGGAATGTAGATACCTGATGCTGTTTTGGTTTCGGCAGCCATAGGTTCAATAAGAACCCTATCCGCCAATGGTTTAATGTTCACTTTTGCCATATTTTTAGTTTTTAGTTTGAAAAATTATATTCTCAGGTGGTACTAGGCAGAAATTATGCCATTACGGGAAAACTGACACATTGTTAAACCAAAAATGCCAGCTTGTCACTAAGCTGGCATTTTTGTGTATGAATGTAAGTTATTTTATAAACTATCGGCAGGAGAACTTGCTGGTTCAGGAGCCTGTTCCGGTAAAGCTTCCGGTACTGTTTCTGGAACAACGGTCTCAATGCCGTCTCCGTTCAGTAATTTTGAGTCTGTGTCACTAAAGTTGCCTTTAAGGGCAACGTTAGAAGCTAGGATAAGAACAACAAGTAAAATGGATAAGGTCCAAGTACTTTTGTCCAAGAAATCTCCTGTCTTTTTTACACCGCCAACAATTTGACTGCCACCGCCACCAAAAGAAGATGACAACCCGCCACCTTTAGGGTTTTGAACCATGATGACTAGTATTAGCAAAAAGCAAACTATAATAATAAGGATTAAAAAAATGGTGAACGTACTCATAATGCCTTACTTATTTTCTTGTTGTAATTTTTCTACCGCTTTAATTCGGTCTGCAAAGAAACCACTTTTTTCCGGATATTTCAAACTTAAAATTTTATAAGATTGAATGGCCTTTTTATACTTTTTTTGCTCTAGGTAAACCTTTGCCAAGGTTTCGGTCATCAGTTCCTTTTTGTCAAGCGTAACAGAGCTTTCTATAGCAATCTTTTGAACGTCTTTGTTGGGTTTTATTTTTGGGTTTTCTGCAATGAACTTGTCAATAAGGTCAAACTTTTTCCTTTTAAGGATTTCCTCTTCTAAGGGAAATGCAATAGGTTCAGGTTCTTCTTCAATGGTTTTTTCTGCAGGTGTATTTTGTTCTTCTCTTTTAACAGATGTAAAGGTGGTAAGCTGAAGCCATTCTGCGAACGAGTATTTTTCCCTTTTGGTAAAGGGTAGGGGTTCTCCCAATTCCAATTTTTCCGAAGCTTTTCTTTTGGCTTCCGCTATTTCTTCATCAATCTTAGGGTCTTTAGATTGAAAGAGTTTGGGGTCCAATAATTTGTCGGCATCTGCGGATGTTAGCGGAATAGGGATTTCTACAGGGCTACTTTCGTTTTTGGCGGTCTCTATTTCCTCCGAAATAATTTCAGTTTCCACTAGTGTTGTGGCTTTGCCCGAAATTTTATCGGCAATGGTATTCTGTAAAAATTCCTCAGAAGTAATAAAGTCAAAAAGAACATCGCGATCCGTAGTATATGCGGCGGTTATTTTTAGTGCATTGTTGTATTTAAAACTGTTCAGGTTTTTTAGCCCCTTTAGTTGTAATGCACGTGCGGCTTGAAAGTACGGATAATCTTCCAAAACCTCTTCCAGTTGTTTGGTCTGAAGTGGAGATACCACTTTGTCCGGGTGCTGTAAAAGGTATGTAAAATCTTGTACGTTCATTGTGTTGGGTTACGGGTAATACTGCGTATTCTTGTTTTTTTGGACCTATAAGTTAGAAAACCTTTTACCAATCTGCCAAGGAAGCGTTGAATATATCTTGGGTTATCCGTTCAAAAATAACTTCTAAGGCTTCGGTCTTTACGGCGGACAGCTGTGAGTTTGCGGGGTAATCATAGAAAAATGAAAAGCGCTGGTCAAAATCTGCATCTTGCTTTGTTTTATTATAAAACCGGACTTTAACCGCCATGGATAACCGGTTCTGCGCCGCAGTTTGTTGTGCTGTTGCACTCATTGGAGATATGCGGAATTCAACTATTTCGCCTTCATACAGCAAATCGCCGTTTGAGGAGGTCAAGTCAAGACTGGTTTGGTTTAAAATACGATCTTGGAGCGCCAAAGTAAAATCTCTTTCCAGTCCGGGTTCAAAAGTAGAACCGGGGTTTTGGGTAGCGTAATTTTGAAACCTAGGTACCGTAAATGTAGTGGCGGTACCTACATTGCCTCCTGTAAAATTGTAAACACCACATCCATTAAGCGAAAGGATCAGAATGAGGCTGAAGGCTAAGTATAAATTCTTTTTCAAAGTACTATGTATATTAAAGTTGTTACGGCATAAAACACTAATGTGGTGTTCTAGGTCTGTTATAAATCGTACTGTTTTATTTTACGGTAAAGCGTTCGCTCCGAAATTCCTAGTTCTGCTGCTGCGGCTTTTCTTTTACCACGGTTGCGTTCCAAGGATTTTTTTATGAGTTCTACTTCCTTTTCCTGTAAAGATAAGGTTTCTTCTTCTTGAATTTCTTCGGCAAAATGGTACTTGTCCTCTACGGTAGGTTTGCTAACGGGCTTTTCTATCCGTGGTTCGGGAAGGTGTAACACTTCTAATGGCGTACGCTCCTCTTCTTCTACCGCTTCGTCATGGTCGCCATAAATTTTTCTGATCAGGCCTTCGTTCTCTTCCTGAACTTTTTCACCATCATTGTTCTTCATTAACTCTAAGGTGAGTTTCTTTAAATCGTTTAGGTCGCTTTTCATGTCAAAAAGAACCTTGTAAAGAATCTCCCTTTCATTACTGAAATCGCTTTCTGCCTTTTTTTGACCAATAACGGCAGGTAAATTAGTGTTGTTGGAATTTGGAAGGTAACCGTTTAGGGTAGACCAAGATACACTTCTACTTTCTTCTAGGACGGAAACTTGTTCGGCAATGTTCCGTAATTGACGAATGTTGCCAGGCCACCTGTATTTTAACAAAAGGTCAACCGCATCATCATCTAAACGAATAGTAGGCATCTTGTACTTCTGTCCAAAATCCGAAGCAAATTTTCTAAAGAGTAAATGTATGTCTCCTTGTCTTTCCCGTAGCGGTGGAATATTAATTTCTACTGTACTTAGCCTATAATAAAGGTCTTCCCTGAATTTTTCTTTTTTAATGGCATCGAACATGTTTACGTTTGTTGCCGCTACAATGCGCACATTGGTCTTTTGTACTTGGGATGAACCCACTTTTAGAAATTCACCGTTTTCAAGAACCCTTAATAATCTAACCTGGGTGGTAAGGGGCAATTCTCCTACTTCATCCAAAAAAATGGTTCCGCCATCAGCAACTTCAAAATAACCGCTTCGGGTTTGTGTGGCTCCGGTAAAAGCGCCCTTTTCATGACCAAAAAGCTCACTATCTATAGTGCCTTCCGGAATGGCCCCACAGTTTACGGCAATATATTTGGCATGTTTTCTATGGGATAGGGAATGGATTATTTTAGGAATGGCCTCTTTACCCACACCGCTTTCACCTGTTACAAGAACAGAAATGTCCGTAGGGGCTACTTGTATGGCTTTTTCTATAGCACGGTTGAGTTTTGGGTCATTGCCAATTATCTCAAATCGTTGTTTTATGGCTTGTACGTTTTCCATGGTTCTTTGTGGTTCGGGGGTATTGGTTTCTAGTTGTTGTCTGAATATCCTACGGCTTCACCAATTAAAGTGGCAGAAGTACAGTCATCCATTCGTACCATAACAAACTCACCGATCTTGTAATCCTCTCTTGGGAAGACGGCAACGGTATTTTGTGAGTTGCGTCCCATGAAATGTTCGTTCGATTTTTTTGAAGTGCCTTCAATTAAAATTTCCTGAACCTTGCCCAAGTGTCTTTGTGTGCGCTCTTGGCAGTGTTCTCTTTGAAGGGCGATAACTTCAGATAGTCTTCGCTTCTTTGTTTCTTCGGGAACATCATCCTCCATTTTTCGTTCGGCCAAAGTTCCGGGTCTTTCGGAATAGGAGAACATATAACCAAAATCATACTTTACATACTCCATTAAAGATAAGGTGTCTTTATGGTCATCTTCGGTTTCAGTTGGGAAACCAATGATCATATCCTGTGAAATGGAACAATCGGGAATAATTTGGCGAATATTATCAATAAGTTCAAAATACTCCTCGCGGGTATGCAAACGGTTCATTTCTTTTAATATGCGATCACTGCCACTTTGTACCGGAAGGTGAATGGAATTACAGATGTTCTTGTATTTGGCCATGGTGTGGATAACATCTAAGGTCATGTCCTGTGGATTGGAAGTAGAAAACCGAATACGCATTTTGGGTTGGGCCAATGCCGCTTTTTCCAACAATTGCGAAAAGTTCACCGCGGTGGCCTTTTCCATATCCGAGGCTTTGCTAAAATCTTTTTTCAATCCGCCACCATACCATAGGTAACTATCAACATTTTGGCCTAAAAGGGTAATCTCTTTAAAGCCTCTGTTCCATAGGTCGTTTACTTCGTCTATGATAGATTGTGGGTCGCGGCTACGTTCGCGACCTCTAGTAAAAGGAACTACGCAGAAAGTGCACATATTATCGCAACCTCTGGTGATGGATACGTAAGCCGTTACTCCATTGGTGTTCAACCGCACGGGGGAAATGTCTCCGTAAGTTTCGTCCTTGGAAAGAATAACGTTTACGGCATTACGGCCCTCTTCTATTTCTTGTATCAGATTGGGTAGGTCTTTGTAGGCATCCGGTCCCACGACCATATCCACTATTTTTTCCTCTTCTAAAAATTGATGTTTTAAGCGTTCGGCCATACAACCAAGTACACCCACCTTCATATGGGGGCGGTCTCTTTTAATGGCGCTAAACTTTTCCAGACGTTTACGAACAGTAAGTTCCGCTTTCTCGCGAATGGAGCAGGTATTCACCAATACCAAATCTGCTTCGGTAAGGTTTTGGGTGGTGTTAAAGCCTTCATTGACTAAAATGGACGCGACGATTTCACTGTCCGAAAAATTCATCTGGCAACCATAGCTTTCTATATAAAGTTTTTTGCTGTTGGAATTTTTCTTGCCAAGTGCTAGGGCAGAACCCTGAAGCGATTCGTCTATAATTTTCTCCATATCTATTGTTGCCTTTCTAATATAACGGGCAGCAAATATAGGGCTTAAAACAGGTTTGTGACAAATTGACAGTAAAATTTAATATTATTTTACAACTCCCTAGATAGTAGTTCGTCTGTTTTCCTGAATTCTATAGCCAGAGCTAATAATGCAAATAACGTATTGTGGGTCCATAGTCTGCTCCAAGATGTTTTTGTGATCAGTATGGGATTGTAAGGTAATTGGAAAATTTAAAAATCTCTCTGCCCATACGCAACGGATTCTATTGTTGTGTATCTTATTAAGGTATAGGGTGTAAAGGTTGCCTCAATAAACATAAAGACCAAACTATGAAGAAGAACCTGTGTTTTATATTGCTAACTGCTATTGTTACTTTAGTTTCCTGTAGTGATGATAAAGATGATGTTGCGGGTAAGGAGTACCGTGTTGCAACACCTTTGATTGCGAATCTTTCTGAATTTAAGGAAGAAGCCGTAGATGTTACGGAACCTGTTCCAATGATAGAATCCGGTAAAATTTATGCATACCAAGATTATGTTTTCGTTAACGATGTGCATAGAGGCTTTCATGTTTTGGATAACAGTAATCCGTCAAGTCCCAGTGCTATTTCATTTATAAAGCTCGAAGGTAATTATGATATTTCCATAAAGGACGACCGTTTGTATGCGGATAGCTATGGAGATTTGGTTATTATGGATATATCTAATATCAATGATATTAAAATGGTGCAGCGCATAGAAGGTGCTATTTATCAGCAATTTTGGTGTACCGTTGGTTTTGATGTGGATTGGCCGGAGGCGGATTTTTATGATTATGAGGGTTTTGATGCTTCCAAAGAGGCTATAGTGGGTTGGGAAGTAAAGACGCAACGCCTTTCGGAAGATGAGCTTAGGGATAAATATGGTGTTGGTGGAGATCCCACTATAGATTTTGCTTTGAACGATGCAGTGTCGGAGATAACTCCAAGAACTGGTGGTACGGGGCAAGGCGGGTCATTGGCTCGGTTTAAAATTGTAGATGATTATCTGTATGCGGTAGAATGGTCAAGCATTAGTGTTTTTGATATTTCCAACTTGGATAGCCCTAAGGTTTTGGAAGATGTATACGTAAATGGTACAATTGAGACCATATACAACCAGGGAGATATTTTGTTCATAGGTGGTACACAAGGCATGTATATATATGATATATCATCACCGGATAAGCCAGAATTTATATCGGAGTTTGTTCATGGCACAGCCTGTGACCCGGTAGTTGTAGATGGTAATTATGCTTTTGTAACCCTTCGTGGGGAAAACTCTTGTGGCAATACGGAAAGCGGACTATATATCGTTAACGTGTCCAATCTGGCCAGTCCAGAGCTGGAAAAGTTTTATCCTTTGGACGGTCCTTATGGTATCGGTTTTAAAGGCGACAACCTTTTTGTTTGCGATGGTGCTTCCGGTTTAAAGGTATATGATAAGACCAATGTTAATGATTTAAAGTTAATAAGTCATTTTAAGGATGTTGTTACTTATGATGTTATTCCTTTGGAAGATTCTTTGCTCATGATAGGCGATAAAGTACTCTATCAATACAAGTACTTAAACAATGACCTACGGTTGTTAAGTACCTTCAGCTTAAAGTAAAATAAATTTTAAGAAATGAAAACACCCCTGAAAATAGGGGTGTTTTTTTATACCTTATATATATGGTATGACAGCTAATTAAAAAAATCAATTACTTTTGTTTTATCAAACAAACCATGAATGGCTAAGAATTTAGTAATAGTAGAGTCACCCGCGAAGGCAAAAACGATAGAAAAGTTTTTAGGAAAGGATTTTAAGGTAGAGTCCAGTTTTGGGCACATTGCCGATTTGCCTTCCAAAGAACTGGGTGTGGATGTAGAGAATGATTTTGCGCCAAAATATATAGTGGATAAGGATAAGAAAGCCCTAGTTAAAAAACTGGGTGATCTTGCCAAAAAAGCTGAAACTATATGGCTAGCGAGTGATGAAGACCGCGAGGGAGAGGCTATTTCTTGGCATTTAGCGGAAACTTTAGGGTTGGATAAGGATAAGACCAAGCGTATAGTTTTTAACTCCATTACCAAGGCGGCCATTCAAAAAGCGATTGAAAATCCGCGCGAAATAAACTATAACTTGGTTAATGCCCAACAGGCTAGACGGGTTTTAGACCGTTTGGTGGGTTATGAGCTTTCTCCTGTTTTATGGAAAAAAATTAAGCCAGGGCTTTCCGCAGGTAGGGTTCAATCTGTAGCGGTTCGGCTTATTGTTGAGCGAGAAAGAGATATTGAAGCCTTTACCGCAGAAGCTTCTTTTAGGATATCGGCAGAATTCAAAACGCTAGAAGGTAGTGTGTTCACGGCAAAATTGAACAAGACGTTCCCTTCAAAGGAAGAGGCTCAGGTATTTTTGAACGAAAATATAGGAGCGGATTTTTCGGTTGGTAATTTAGATAAGAAGCCGGCTAAAAAATCGCCTTCGGCACCTTTTACAACTTCAACATTACAACAGGAAGCTTCAAGAAAGCTATATTTTTCAGTAGGTAGGACCATGCAAGTGGCGCAGCGCTTATATGAAGCGGGACTTATTACCTACATGAGAACGGATAGTGTTAATCTTTCCAGTGAGGCCATATCGGCAGCAAAAGATGCCATTATAGATAATTATGGCGAAAAATATAGTACGGTTCGTAACTTTAAAGGAAAATCCAAAGGAGCACAAGAAGCTCACGAAGCCATTAGGCCTACGGATATAACCAACCAGTCTCCATCATTGGAGCGTGACCAGTCTAAATTGTACGAGTTGATTTGGAAACGTACCATTGCATCGCAAATGAGTGATGCGCAATTGGAACGTACCAATGTAAAAATTCAGGCAAGTACCCATTCAGAGCAATTTACGGCCAATGGAGAGGTAATAAAGTTTGATGGTTTCCTTAAAGTATATATGGAGGGGCTTGATGAAGAGGATGTAGCCGAAGAACAGGAAGGAATGCTTCCTGCCATGAAAGTGGGGGAATCCTTAAAAAACAATTACATTACCGCAACCGAACGTTTTTCAAGACCGCCATACCGTTTTACGGAAGCATCTTTGGTTAAGAAATTGGAAGAACTGGGAATAGGAAGACCGTCAACCTACGCGCCAACTATATCTACCATTCAGAATAGGGGATATGTAGAAAAAGGAACCGTAGAAGGCACGGAAAGACATTACGTACAATTATTGTTAGAGGCGGGTGCCGTTCAAGAGAAGAAACTATCGGAAATGGTAGGTTCGGACAAAGGAAAGCTTGTTCCTACGGATATAGGTATGATTGTAAACGATTTCTTGGTAAGTCATTTTGCAACCATTCTAGATTATAACTTTACAGCTAAAGTAGAGGAGGATTTTGATGAGATAGCCGAGGGTGATGAAGATTGGCAGAAAGTCATGAAAGACTTCTATAAAGACTTTCACCCTAATGTATTGGATGTTCAGGAGAATGCAGACCGTGCCAGTGGCGAACGTATTTTGGGAGAGGACCCAAAAACAGGGCGTCAGGTTTCCGTACGTTTGGGCCGTTTTGGGCCTATGGTGCAAATGGGTACTGTAGATGATGAGGAAAAGCCAAAGTTTGCGAGCCTTTTACCGGACCAATCCTTAACCACCATTACCTATGAGGAGGCTATGGAGCTTTTTAAACTTCCTAGAAAATTAGGGGTTTACGAAGGGGAGGAAGTAGAGGCAAACGTAGGGCGTTTTGGTCCTTATGTGCGTTTTGGTAAAAAGTTTGTTTCGTTGGAAAAAGGAGAAAGCGCCTTTGATGTCGATTTTGCACGTGCGGTAGAGTTGATAAAAGAAAAACAAAAGGCCGATGCCCCTATTTATCACTATGAAGATAAAGAGGTAACCAAAGGAACCGGTAGATTTGGGCCGTTTATTAAGTGGGACGGTATGTTCATCAACGTTAATAAAAAATACGATTTTGATAATCTTTCTGAGGCAGACCTTATTGAATTGATCGAGACTAAAAAACAGAAAGAGATAGATAAGGTGGTCCAAAATTGGACAGAAGAAGGAATCCGAATAGAGAAAGCAAGGTGGGGTAGGCACAATATTATAAAGGGTAAAATAAAGGTGGAGTTGGCCAAAACGGTAGACGCTACCAAAATATCATTGGAAGAGGCCCAAAAACTTATTGAGCAAAAAACACCAAAGAAGAAAACAAAGGCAAAGGCCAAGCCCAAAGCCAAACCCAAAGCAAAAAAGTAATAGGTTTGAGTATAGTGGTATTGGTTATTGCCAATTGTAGTAAAGATAGATAAAGAGACGCATAACGTGCGTCTCTATAATTTAAACACATATAATCTTTCAAAATAAATGGCATTTGATTTTCTGGTTCCAGTAGAAGATAAAGTAATGGCCCACTGCGAACTGTTTGCTGCCCAATCTCTGGGAAAGCATACAAGAATACATACAAAAAGAGATGGTCTTCCGGACCTAGAAAATGTTTCAATCGCTATTATCGGGGTTAGGGAGTCCAGAAACGCCTTTGAAAAGAAAACCGAAAAGCTAGATATTGCCGCTATACGGATTCAGTTGTACAAGTTGTTGTTGGGTAATTGGAACTCAACATTGGCGGATATGGGCAATATTGAAGAAGGAGCAACGGTTGAGGATACCTATTTTGTTGTAAAGAATACACTTTCCGCACTTTTGGAGAAAAAGATAGTGCCCATAATAATAGGTGCTACACAAGATATAACCTATCCTGCGTACCGGTCTTTTGATGGTATTGTAGACTTGGTAAACTTGGTAGCGGTAGATAGCAGGTTTGATTTTGGTATGGATGATGAGCTTATTTCATCGCATTCCTATATGAGTAAGATTATTACGGATAAGCCCAATAATCTCTTTAATTTCTCCAATATAGGATATCAGAGTTACTTTAATGCACAGGAGGAAATAGATTTAATGGAGCGTCTTTTCTTTGATGCTTACCGTTTGGGAGAGCTGGGTTCGGATATTTCCTTGGCAGAACCTGTACTGCGTAACGCACATATGATTAGTATGGATGCCCGTGCCGTTAGGGCCAGTGAAATAGGATTATCCGATGATTTTTCGCCAAATGGGTTTACGGGAAGAGAGATTTGTGCCATAGCCAGATATTCGGGAATTAGTGACAAAGTAAGTATTTTTGGGGTCTATGAAATGGAAAACACCAATCAATCCTGTCAGTTAATGGCCCAGATAATTTGGTATTTCATCGAGGGTTATAACTTTAGAATAAACGAATCGCCTTTTGAAAGTAGCGAAAACTTTACAAAGTATATAGTTCCTACAGATACCGAAGAACTTACCTTTCACAAGAGTCACCTTACTAATAGGTGGTGGGTAGAGGTTCCATCTATACTAACGCCGCATACTAAATCAAATTCATCGGCGTTATTACCATGCACTAAAAAGGACTATTTGGAAGCGTGCGACCAAAACATTCCTGAACGGTGGTTCAAGGCCTATAAAAAAGGTTTTAATTGAGTTGAAAAAAAATATAGTATAATTGCCATTGATACAATAATTTGATGAAATCACAGTTTTAGAGTGTAGAATTAAATCATAGTATTTGCAGTTTATAACCAGAATCGAAATTTAACCTAAAGTATGAAAAAGCTATTGTTATCATCTATAGCGTTTGTTTTTTTGCTCAGCAGTTGCGGATCAAAGACAAAGGGAGAGCTAGTCGGGGCCCAAGGAAAGAAGTGGTATCCTGAGAAACCTTATGGGATGGAGCTCATTCCACGAGGTTCTTATATCATGGGTAAATCCGAAGAGGACCAGGCTAAAGTTCTGAACGCACCAACAAAGACCGTGACGGTCAGATCGTTCTATATGGATGACACCGAGATTACGAATAGCGAGTATCGCCAGTTTGTAGAATGGGTACAGGATTCCATTACCAGAACACGTTTAGCCGTATTGGCAGATGAATTGGGTCTAGGGCCTGAGGATGAAGGTATTGGTGAGTATGCGTTTAAAGACGCAGATACCACTAAACTATCTGCTTATGACAAGTACATGCTGGATAATTATGCCGGTATGGGCGAAACTGGTTTTGAAGGCCGTGCCTTGAACAAGGACCAAGACCTTATTTGGGATATCTCTGAGTATCCAGATGAGTATTATACAGAGGTAATGGATTCTTTGTATATTCCTGAAGAGGAGTCTTATAACGGTCAGCGTACTATTGATGTTACAAAATTGAAGTACAAGTATAGCTGGATGGATATTGAAGCTGCAGCTCGTTCTAGAACCGGAAGCAGAAAAGATTTTATCCGTCAAGAAGAACTTGAAATCTATCCTGACACTACCGTTTGGATCCGTGATTTTGAATATTCGTACAACGAACCAATGCATAATGATTATTTCTGGCACGATGCCTATAGTGAATACCCTGTAGTTGGTGTTTCTTGGGCACAGGCAAGAGCTTTCTGTAACTGGAGAACCAAGTTTAAGAATGATGATCAGAAAAGTAAAGGCAAGCAATTTGTAAACCAATTCAGGTTACCTACTGAAGCTGAATGGGAATATGCTGCCAGAGGTGGTATTGAAGGAGGAACTTATCCATGGGGCGGACCTTATGTAATTAGTGATACAGGTTGCTTTATGGCAAACTTTAAACCACAAAGAGGTGATTATGCCGCAGATGCAGCTTTATACACTGTAGAAGCAAAATCATATGAGCCAAATGATTTTAATCTTTACAACATGGCCGGTAACGTGTCTGAATGGACCAACTCTAGCTATGACCCTAATTCTTACGAATTTGTTTCTACAATGAACCCTAACGGTGGCGATGGGGCAAATGCAAGAAAAGTAATTCGTGGAGGTTCTTGGAAAGACGTTGCTTATTTCCTACAGGTAAGCACCAGAGATTATGAGTATGCAGATTCTGCTCGTAGTTACATCGGCTTTAGAACCGTACAGGATTATATGGGAGAAGAAGATTCAACACAATAAAAAAGTAATATTAGGATTATAGTTATTTTCAAATACACAAATACAAATACACCATCTGATTCTTCTAGCCATAGAGGAAGACGATAAACAAATCAAACAGTAAACCAAATCTTTTATTAACATTAATTTTCAAATTAAACCTTAAATTATGGCACAGTCAAAATCAACAAAGAAATTATTCAACATGGCCTACGGCCTTGGAGCATCTGTAGTAATTATCGGTGCGTTGTTCAAGATTCTTCACTGGGAGTTCGGACCTTTAACAGGTGGTCTTCTTTTAGCAATAGGTCTTATTACAGAAGCACTTATTTTTGCGATCAGTGCATTTGAACCAGTAGATGATGAATACGATTGGTCTTTAGTATACCCAGAATTGGCCGGTGGTGCTTCAACAGGAGTTGCAAGAAGCAACGAAGCTCAAGAAATCAAAGAAGCAGAAGCTTCGTTATCTGGTAAATTAGACGAATTATTGAAAGAAGCAGGAGTTGACGCTAACCTAATGGAAAGCCTTGGAACTAGCATCCGTAACTTTGAAGGTGCAGCTAAGGGTATTGCCCCAACTGTTGACGCTATGGAGTCTACAAGAAAGTATTCTGATGAAATGGTTCAGGCTGCCGCTCAAATGGAGTCGTTGAACAGCTTATACAAAGTACAATTAGAGAGTGCTAGCAAACAAGCTTCAGTTAATGAAGAAGTTGTACAGAATGCATCTGCTCTTAAAGACCAAATGGAATCTTTGGCAACTAACCTTTCTTCATTGAACGGAGTATACGGTGGTATGTTAACCGCTATGAACAGAAACTAATTAGAGATTAGTTAACCCCAAATCAAATAATTAATCAAATCTAATTAAAAAAACATGGCAGGAGGAAAAGCAACACCACGTCAGAAGATGATCAATCTTATGTATTTGATCTTCATCGCTATGCTGGCGTTAAACATGAGTAAAGAAGTACTTGCAGCTTTCGGTATTATGAACGAAAAGATGGAAGCTTCTAACGCGAAGACTACAGAAAGTAACCTAGCTTTCTTGAGTGGTCTAGAGACTAAAGCTTCCGAAGATTCTGAGAAATACGGAAAGCTTTATAAAGATGCACAGAAAATCAAGCAGATGTCACAGGAGTATTATGACTATCTAGAAGGCCTTAAGCAAGGCATGACAGAAGGTTTGGAAGATGCCAAGGACTATGCAAGAATGGATAATTCTGATTTCTTGGATCAAAAATTCTTTCAAGGAGACAATCTATCGGAAGGTGGAAAGGAATTCATGAGTAGAATTAATGACTACCGTACACAAGTATCGGCTATCGTACCAAAAGATTTGAAAGAATCTGTAAACGCTCGCTTCCAGACTGGAGATGAGAACGGTAAAGAAACTAAAAGAGACGGTTCTAAGCAAGATTGGATCAACTACCACTACGAAGGATATCCTTTAGTAGCTTCTTTGGCCAAGATTACTGCTCTTCAGGCAGATGTTAAAGCTACAGAAGAAGACGCTCTTAAAAGAATGTTGGAAGGTGAGTTAACAAGCCAAGTATCGCTTAAGAATTTTGCAACATCATTACAGGCTAGTAAATCTGCTTTTTACTCCGGTGAGAAGTATGACGGTAAGATTATCATTAGTAAAACTGATAACTCTTCTACTCCTGTAAAAGCTGAGTTAACGTTAGACGGAAGAAAACTTTCTGAAGGTACTGACTATAAACTAGAGGCTGGTGGTGTTAAGATGTTGATCGGAGCAGGTTCTGCCGGTGATCACACTGTAGAAGGTACATTGTACTTTAAGCAAGATGGAGAGGAGATTCCTGTACCTGTAAAGAACAGCTTTGCTACAATTAGCAAGCCTAACGCTGCTTTAATTGCGGCTGATAAGATGAATGTTGTTTACCGTGGCGTTGCTAACCCAATGTCTATATCTATCCCAGGCATACCTAATAACAAAGTAAATGCTTCTGCTCCAGGTTTAAAATCTGTTAACGGTAGCAAGTATATTATGAATCCTGGAACAGGTAGAACAGTTACTATTACAGCTTCTGGTAAATTACCTGATGGTCAGACCGTATCTTCTAAATCTGAGTTTAGAATTAAGGATATTCCAAGACCTGCGGGTTCTGTAAGTAAGCAAACAGGTAGTGCTAAAATGCCTAGAGCTAACATGGAAATTGCTACTATTGGAGCAATGTTGGAAGATTTTGATTTTGACTTGAACCTTGCTGTAAGCGGATTTAAGTTCAAAGTTCCTGGTCAGCCTACCGTAAGTGTTAACGGAAGCAAATTGAACGCTAACGCCAAATCTGCCCTTAAGAGAGCTAAAAGAGGTGATGCTGTTCAGATATTTGATATCCAAGCTTACATTACAAATAACAAGAGTTATAAATTGAAGAAGGTATCTCCGGTTGTAGTGGAGATCACAAACTAATAACAACTAGTAAAACCGGGCGGTCTTTTGATCGCTCGGTAATTTAAAATTTTACAAACATGAATTGGAAAAATGCTTTAGTAATTGGTGCAGTAACATTGTTGCCAGTTTCCATGATGGCCCAGGCGAACATCTTGAACGCCAAAAAGCCTGAGGAAATAGGCATTAAGACCGAAGCTCAAAAAGCTTTGGACAATGATGCTCCCCTTGAGTATGGGTATGTAGATGATCGTGACATTCTTTGGTCTAAGACCGTTTGGGAAGTTATTGATCTTGATGAAAGGGTAAACTTCCCTTTATATTATCCTACAGATACCATTGATATAGGAAATGATAGAAGATCGTTATACGATGTTCTTTTGAAAAATATCAAGAACGGTAAGCTAAAAGATGTTTATGCAGATTCTTATTTTACGGATAAGCGTAAGTTTAGCGACCTTCAAAGTACGTTGCAAAAAGTAGATACTACTGATTATGGTTACGAACAGATCAATGCAGGCGAAGAACTTTCTCCTGAGTATGTGATGAGAAGAAACCTAACTGCGGCCGATATTGAGGAATACCGTATAAAAGGAATGTGGTATTTTGATAAGCGTCAAGGCGAATTAAAGTATCGTTTGTTAGGTATTGCCCCGGTAGCTCCTGACGTTAACTTTATAGATGATGACTCTATGGATCCAAGTGATGCAAAGGTTGAGTTATTCTGGGTATGGTATCCAGATGCACGAAACATCTTGCACGAGGCCAAAGTCTTTAACCAAAGAAACTCTGCACAACCTATCTCTTTTGATATGTTGTTGAACGCAAGAAGGTTTAATGGTGTAATCTATAGAGAAGACAATGTTCATGGTGACCGTAAAGTAAATGATTACATTACAGATAATGCTCTGTTCCAGTTGTTGGAAGCAGGTAGAATCCAAGAGGTCATTAGAGATAGAGAGCAAGATATGTGGGCTTACTAGAGCCAAGAATATTCCAATTCAAATAGTATTGAGCGCCCTGACAGTTTTTGTCGGGGCGCTTTTTTTGATTGCCAATTTTCTACCTTTGGCGTATGATAGATTATTTAATTGTAGGGCTTGGCCTAGCAGGTATTTCATTCTGTGAGCAGCTAGAGAAGAATAACAAAACCTTTAGGGTGATTGCAGATAGTTCCCAGACCTCTTCGGTAGTGGCCGGAGGCCTATATAACCCAGTTATTCTAAAACGGTTTACGTTGGCGTGGCAGGCAGAGGAACAGATGAAAACAGCATCGGCTTTTTATGCGCATTTGGAACGCAAGTTAGGAGTTAAGTTAAATTATGAGCTGTCGGTATACAGAAGGTTTCATTCTGTTGAAGAACAAAACTTGTGGTTTGAAGCTTCCGATAAAAAAGGATTGGATAAGTTTTTGAATACATCTGTTCATGCAAATACCAATGTTCATATAGATGCTCCGTTCGGTTATGGGGAAGTACGCCATACAGGAAGAATAGATACAGAAAAATTAGTCTCTTCGTACAAGAAATACCTCCAGGAGAAAGACTTAGTGATTGAAGAAACCTTTAATTACAACCGTTTGCAGTATTCTGATGATACAATAGAATACGACGCTCTTTCTGCCCGGAAAATTGTGTTTGCAGAAGGTTTTGGGTTAAAGGAAAATCCGTTTTTTAATTATTTGCCTTTGCAAGGTTCCAAAGGGGAGTACGTATTTATTGAAGCTCCCGATCTAAAAGAGGATAAAGCCATAAAGTCTTCGGTGTTCATTATTCCCCAAGGGAATAATATCTATAGGGTAGGTGCTAATTACGAACGCCATGACAAAACCAATCTGCCAACAGAAAGTGCCAGAGAAGGACTATTGGCTAAATTAAGAACGGTGCTTAAGTGCGGTTTTAAAGTGGTAGACCAAGTAGCTGGGGTAAGACCGACCGTGGTAGATAGAAAACCGCTGGTAGGTAGGCACCCTAAGTTTAAAAGCTTGCATATCCTTAACGGATTTGGTTCAAGGGGGGTTCTTATAGGCCCGTCTGCTGCAAAACAACTGTACATGTTCGCAGAAGACGGTCAGGAGTTAGATTCGGAATTGGACATTGCACGTTTTACTCAGAAATACTTTCAGCAGTCTTTTTCCTGAATTTTGTGCCTGCTTCAGAATCAAAGTGGATAAAGAAATTGATCCAAATGTTTCGGGACAATCTAATAATTAGTGGCATGAAAATTATCATGGTGGCAACAATGGCAATAAATGAAGTAGTCAAAGTTGCGCCAATGAACAAAAAGCTGATGACAAATGCTGCTACGGCAAAAGCAATTCCAACGGCATAACTTACATACATGGCGCCATAAAAGAAAGAAGGTTCAATCTTGTACTTGGTGCCACAGGTAGAGCAACGTTCGTGCATATCAAAGATTTTGCCCAGATGATACGGGTTTTTATCTTCATACATGCTCTCTTCGTGGCATTTGGGACAACTTCCTGTTAAAATGCTGTATAGTTTGTTTCCTTTTTTTAACATTTGCAAAACTTTGAATAAAAGTACAACTTTGGCTTTTCTTTCAATGTAACTATCATTACAAATAGTAATGTTTTTTCAAAAATAATTAAACCACCTTATGGGCATGATGCCTGTCTGAATCTAGAATTTTTAAAGTATGTTGAATATCCATAACCTTTCCGTTTCTTTTGGCGGAGAATATCTTTTTGAGGAAATATCCTTTCGTTTAAATGGTGGTGATCGTGTGGGTCTGATCGGTAAGAACGGAGCGGGTAAATCAACACTTTTAAAAATGTTGTCCAAAGATATGCCTATTGATTCGGGTACTATCGCCATGGAGAAAAATATTAAGATTGGTTTTCTTCGTCAGGATATAGATTTTGTTTTGGGGCGTACCGTTTTGGAAGAGTCCTATCAGGCTTTTGAAGAAATAAAGGCATTGGAGCTTAAGTTGGATGAAATTAACCACCAACTAGCAGAGCGAACGGATTATGAGAGTGAAATCTATCATCAACTTATGGTAGACTTGAGCGATCTTACCCATCGCTATGAAATATTAGGTGGGTATAATTACCAAGGCGAAACCGAAAAAATACTATTGGGCCTTGGTTTTAAACGAGAGGATTTTGATAAGAAAACCGACACGTTTTCCGGCGGATGGAGAATGCGGATAGAATTGGCAAAACTCTTGCTCCAGAGCAATGATGTGTTACTTCTGGATGAGCCCACCAACCACTTGGATATTGAGTCTATTATCTGGTTGGAGCAATTTTTGAAAGGGTACGCGGGCGCTGTTGTTATTGTTTCTCACGATAAAATGTTTTTGGATAACGTTACCAACCGTACCATAGAAATCTCCTTGGGCCGTATTTATGACTACGGAAAGCCCTATTCCCAGTTTCTTTTGCTTAGAGGCGAAATAAAGGAACAGCAGATGAACGCCCTAAAGAATCAGGAAAAGGAAATTCAGCAAGCAGAACGCTTGATCGAGAAGTTCCGAGCCAAAAGCTCCAAGGCTTCAATGGCACAGTCGTTGATCAAGAAATTGGATAAAATGGAGCGTATTGAAGTAGATCAGGATGATAATGCCGTAATGAACCTCCGTTTTCCGGTCTCCATAACTCCGGGTAAGGTTATTGCGGAAATAGAGGAACTTTCCAAAAGCTACGGGGAGAAAGATGTACTTTCTGGTATAAATCTACTTTTGGAGCGCGATAGTAAAACGGCCTTTGTGGGTCAGAACGGTCAAGGAAAATCTACATTGGCCAAGATAATGGTGGGTGATTTGGACTACGAAGGCAAATTAAAGTTGGGGCATAACGTACAAATTGGATATTTTGCCCAAAACCAGGCCGAATACTTAGATGGTAACAAAACCATATTAGATACCATGATAGATGCGGCCAACGAAAAGAATAGAAGTAAGGTAAGAGATATTCTGGGCTCATTTTTATTCAAGGGAGATGAGGTGGAAAAATACGTAAAAGTGCTTTCCGGTGGAGAGCGAAACCGTTTGGCCTTGGCCAAGATGCTTTTGCAGCCTTTTAACGTGTTGGTAATGGATGAACCTACCAACCACTTGGATATTCAATCTAAGAACGTTTTAAAACAGGCCTTGCAGAATTTTGACGGAACCCTGGTTCTTGTTTCTCACGATAGGGATTTTCTACAAGGGCTGACCAATAAGGTGTATGAGTTTAAGGACAAGAAAATTAAAGAGTATTTAGGCGATATAGATTACTATCTTGATCAGCGTAAGGTTGAAGATTTTAGGGCGATAGAAAAAAAACAGGACGTTCAAAAAAAAAGCGACACGCCAAAATCTAGTGCGACCGACTTTAAGGAACAGAAAAAAATAAAATCACTTAAAAACCGACTTAGCTCAGTGGAGTCGGACATTGCAAGACTGGAAAAGGAGATAGGCGAGATAGACCATAAATTGTTAATGGATTACGACAAGACTATTGCTGTTCCCAATTTTTTTGACGGCTATCAAAAGAAGAAAAAGCAGTTGGAACAAATGATGACCAAGTGGGAAGAAATTACCTTAGAGCTAGAAAATTACTAGTGAGCTGCCGTAATTGACCATTTGAACAAAGTGCTCACAACAAAATATCTGGCTTTCACAACATTATAGGGCCGTTAAACGATAATTTTTGTTTTTCATCCACATTAAGGCTTATTTTTGTAGGGTAATTCGCTTTGAATTACGCCCAACCTTACTGTCAACCAAAAAAAATAGTATTCGTATGAAAAGTCTATTAAGTTACTTAGTGCTTTTGTGCATTACGGTGCATACGGTTATGGCCGACGTTCCGAAGAAAGAAAAAGAATCGCTCATTGAGTTGTACAACGCAATGAAGGGTGATGAATGGCAAAGAAAATGGAACCTGAATGCAGAAATCTCTACATGGCAAGGTGTAACGGTCAGAAACAACCACGTTGTAGAAATCAATCTTTTTAATAACAACCTTCAAGGGGTTATTCCAAGTAGTATTGGTGACTTGGAAAAACTGGAATCTTTAAACTTGGCGTTTAACGGCATTACAGGAGAGCTTCCTAAAGAGATTGCACAACTTACGAGACTACGCGTGCTGAAGATAGAAATGAACCGTATTAAAGGAGAACTTCCTTTGGAATTGGGTAGAATGAGAAGTTTAATGGAGCTAACGGCTTTCAACAACTTTATAACCGGAAGCATTCCTGAAAGTATTGGGGAAATAAAAAATCTGAAAATTTTAAACCTGTCCAGTAATAGTCTAAAAGGAAATATACCTAAATCTGTTGGCGGATTGGCCCAATTGGAAAGTTTGGGTCTTTTTGAAAATACGTTGGAAGGAAGTATTCCTTCGGAAATAGGTGGACTTACAAAGCTTAAGGAACTTGTTTTGGCGAATAACCAATTGGGAGGTGAGCTTCCGGAAGAGTTTGGTCAATTGGCTAGCTTAGAGGTGTTACAGCTTCAGAATAACAAATTTGATTCGTTCAAAAGCCTTCATTCAATGGATGAAAAGCAGTTCTTGGTTTTTGATTATGATAAGGAAGATGATAAAATCGATTTCAAAAATGTTGAATACGGCAGAACTAGAATGGCCGATACAAAGTTTGAAGACGAAGAATAGAAAATAGATTTCCATAATTTATTAGTTAGTTTGGTTAAAGGGACGCAGTTATGCGTCCCTTTTTTTTCGGGTATTTCAAAAAAAATACATTTAAGATACATTTAACAAAGCTCCCTTAAACTATTAGATAGCTTTGTAGTCCAACCATCTGGTTATATAGCCCAACTAACTTATGAATACACGAAAGATCCTCTTGACCGTACTAGGTGTTTTGCTGATTATTGTTTCGGTTTACGCAGCAATATCAATTGTAAACAGTAAAAGAACCCCTAGACCAAAACCTGAAAAAGTAATTAAGACTGTCTTTGTAGATACGGTTAAAAACGGAAGTATCCCCATAGTAATTCCTGCAAATGGTAATTTAAGCGCTAAACAAAGGGTAGAACTCTACTCAGAGGTGCAGGGAGTGTTTAGAAAAGGGAACAAGCTTTTTAAAGCGGGACAGACCTACCGGGCCGGTGAAACCATTATCCGTATAGATGCTGCGGAATATTCGGCAAGTGTACAATCGGCAAAAAGCAACCTTTACAATCTAATTACTTCCATAATGCCGGATTTAAGGTTGGATTATCCTGAGATATTCCCTAAATGGCAAAAATATCTCAGCGATTTTAATATGGGGAACACGACTCCTGCTTTACCTGAAATGACAGATGAAAAGGAGAAGTATTTTATTTCCGGTCGTGGTATTCTTACCAATTACTATAATGTAAAGAATTTAGAGCAACGTCTTTCTAAGTATCGAATTTCGGCTCCGTTTAGTGGTATCCTAACCGAGGCTTTGGTTACAGAGGGAACTTTGGTAAGGTCCGGTCAAAAATTGGGAGAATTCATTAATACAGACGTGTATGAGTTGGAGGTCGCGATTGGCAAGGACTATAGTGATCTTTTAAAAGTGGGCGAAAGCGTAGAGCTTATCAATCTTAATGGAACTAAAACGTATACAGGAAAAGTTGCCCGTATTAACGGGAGTGTAGATTTGGCATCACAGACCATAAGGGCCTATATAGATGTTAAAGATGAAAATCTTAGGGAAGGAATGTACTTGGAGGCCAATCTAGATGCCAGACAGGAGGAAAATGCTATTGAAATAGACAGGGGGCTTTTACTTGAAAATGACCAAATTTTTGTGGTACGAGACACCATTTTAGATGTGGTTGATGTAAAGCCGGTATATTTTTCCGATAGAAAGGTGGTCCTAAAAAATGTACCTGATGGATTAACCATTGTTTCAAAACCGGTAGTAGGAGCTTATGCCGGTATGCTAGTTAAGGTTTTTGACGAGAGTAACACAAAAACCCAAGACTAATGAGAAACATAATCTCTTATTTCATAAAGTATCACGTTGCCGTAGATGTCTTTGTACTGGCGTTTATGGTGTTTGGTATTGCCGGCGCTCTTTCGTTAAAATCCAGCTATTTTCCGCTTTCGGATTCTAAGAATATATCAATAAACATAACCTATCCCGGCGCTTCACCGCAAGAGGTAGAAGAGGGTATTGTTCTTAAGATAGAAGATAACTTAAAAGGTCTTGAAGGTGTAGACCGGGTTACCTCCACCGCAAGGGAGAACAGTGGAGTTATTAATGTGGAAATCGAAAAAGGGCGCGATATAGATTTCATGCTATTGGAGGTAAAGAATGCCGTAGATAGGGTGCCCTCTTTTCCTACCGGAATGGAGCCTTTAATTGTCTCCAAACTAGAAGCCGTTAGAGAGACCATAACGTTTGCCATAAGTGGGGAACAGATTCCGTTGGCTACTTTAAAACAAGTAGGGAGACAGGTAGAGAACGAACTACGTACCATAGATGGCATTTCTCAAATAGAGATGAGTGGTTATCCATTGGAGGAAATAGAGATAGCCGTAAACGAAAATAGTTTGTTGGCTTACAATATATCTTTTAATGAAGTATCTCAGGCGGTGGCCAATGCCAATATTTTGGTTACTGGAGGTAATATTAAAACCGACTCCGAAGAATATTTGATCAGGGCCAACAATAGGTCTTATTACGGAGATGAGCTGTCTAATATGATTATCCGTGCGGATGCTTCGGGTAGTGCGGTGCGGTTAAAAGATGTGGCCATCATTCGTGACCGTTTTGAAGAATCGCCCAATGCTTCTTATTTTGATGGGAACCTTTCCGTTAGTGCTTCCATCACGAGTACCAATACAGAAGACCTTTTGGGTTCTGCCGAAAAGGTAAAGGAATATATAGAGGACTTTAACCAAAAGCACAACAACATAAAGTTAAGCGTGGTCAGTGATCGTAGTATTACCTTGAACCAACGTACGGAGTTGTTGACGGAGAATGCTATTGTGGGTATGATCTTGGTACTCATATTCCTCTCGTTGTTCTTAAATACACGTTTGGCTTTTTGGGTGGCATTCGGTCTACCTATCTCCTTTTTGGGAATGTTCGTATTTGCAGGATATTTTGATGTTACCATTAACGTGTTATCGCTTTTTGGTATGATTATCGTAATCGGTATTCTGGTAGATGACGGAATCGTGATTGCGGAAAACATTTATCAGCATTACGAAAAAGGAAAAAGTCCAATACAAGCCGCTATTGATGGTACCATGGAGGTAATACCACCCATTATTTCGGCAATTATCACTACCATATTGGCCTTTTCTATCTTCCTATTTTTAGATGGTAGAATAGGTGAATTCTTTAGTGAGGTATCCGTAATCGTAATCCTCACCTTGGTAGTCTCCTTGGTAGAGGCCCTAATAATTCTTCCTGCGCATTTGGCCCATTCAAAAGCACTTACGGTCATAGAAAAGAAACCAAAAACGGCAATAGGGAGAGCTTTTGCCAAATTAAGGGTCATTAATGAAATGGGAGACCGTTTCATGGTTTGGATGCGCGATAAGATTTACAGCCCTGCTTTACGTTTTGGTCTGCGCTATAAAGTACTGATGTTCGCATTCTTTGTTATGGCTTTGATACTTACATTGGGGTCTGTGGGTGGCGGAATCGTTAGAACGGCCTTTTTCCCAAGAGTTGCCAGTGACAGGGTTTCCGTAGATTTATTGATGCCCAACGGAACCAATGAAAAAATCACGGATTCTATTATTTCTTTGATAGAGGAGAAGTCTAAAATTGTAAACCAGGAGCTAACTGAGAAGTACTTAAAGGGAACGGATAAAGTCCTTTTTGAAAATACAATTAAGAGAATTGGTCCGGGTACCTCTGCCGCTTCTTTGGATATTAACCTTTTACCAGGTGAGGAACGTCCGGATGCCATTAGTTCGGATATGGTAACCAATAGATTGCAGGAGTTAATGGGGCCTGTATTAGGGGTTGAAAGCCTTATTTATGGCTCAGGAGGAAACTTTGGCGGTAATCCGGTATCGGTTTCGCTTTTGGGGAATAATATCACCGAACTAAAGGCTGCCAAAAAAGAGCTAAAGGCCGTGCTGGAAAACAATGCCCTGCTAAAAGATGTTGCGGATAATGACCCCGCAGGTATAAAGGAAATAAGACTTGAACTTAAAGAGAATGCGTATTTATTGGGGCTTGACTTGCGTACGGTAATGAATCAGGTACGTGCGGGCTTTTTTGGGTCTCAAGCGCAACGTTTTCAAAGAGGGCAAGATGAAATTAAGGTTTGGGTACGTTACGATAGGGAGAACCGCTCTTCCATTACGGATTTGGATGAAATGCGAATCACCACTCCAAACGGAAATAAAGTTCCGTTAAAGGAAATAGCAACCTATATCATTGAAAGGGGAGACGTGGCCATAAACCACTTGGAAGGACAACGGGAAATTCAGGTTTCGGCGGACATTAAAAATGAAAAAACAACAAGTGCCACGGATATCATGAACGAAATCCGTACCACCGTAATGCCGGAAATACAGTCCAGATATCCAACGGTAACGGCATCGTACGAAGGTCAGAACAGGGAGGCCAAAAAAATGTCCGATTCCATAACTGTGGTGGGTCTATCGGTTTTATTGTTAATATACATCACTATAGCGTTTACGTTTAGAAGTTTCAGTCAGCCGTTGTTACTTATTTTGCTGGTACCGTTTAGTTTAACTGCAGTAGCATGGGGGCATTGGATTCATGACTTTCCGGTCAATATTCTATCGTTATTGGGTATTATCGCCTTAATAGGCATTATGGTGAATGATGGTTTGGTACTCATAAGTAAGTTTAATGGCAATTTGCGTGGTGGAATGAAATTTGACGATGCCATTTTTGAGGCGGGCCGCTCACGTTTTAGGGCTATATTTTTGACGTCGATAACTACTATTGCAGGTCTGGCTCCGCTTTTGTTGGAGCGCAGTAGGCAAGCCCAGTTTTTAAAGCCCATGGCTATATCCATTGCCTATGGTATTGCTTTTGCCACTGTTCTGACCTTGTTATTATTGCCGCTGTTCTTAGCGTTCAGTAACCGTATTAAAGTAACTACAAAATGGTTGAAAACCGGTGATGATATCACTAAGGAAGAGGTAGAACGTGCTATAAAGGAGCAGAAGGAAGAAGCACATATGGCGGAGCAGCCTGGGCTGCCGTTAAACGGAACTTCCCATGATGTAATGAAAGGTTCGGAAGTAAGCAATAGTGCCTCATCTAACAGCAATATTAAGAAACCAGAATAGGAATGATCAAACAAGTTATAGTCCCCTTAATTTTTCTTTTTATCAGCCTAGGAGTTACAGCTCAAGAGAAGCGTTTATCCAAAGAAGAAGCGGTACGCTTAACATTGGAAAACAACTTTGGAATTAAGGTAGCGGGTAATCAAGTAGAAATTGCCGATAACAATCAGGGTATACTCAATTCTGGCTATTTACCGAGTCTTACGGGTACGGCAGGCGCCAATTACAATGATTTAAATAGCAATACGGAATATCCGGGACAATTTGAAAGCTCCGGCGAGCCCAGACCTGATCTGGAAATAAACCATGCGGAATCGCAATCCTTCAATGGCGGATTGAACTTGAACTATACGTTGTTTGATGGTTTAGGAAGGCTCTACAATTACAAAAGACTAAAAGAGCAGTATCAACTTACGGAATTACAAGCCAGGGAGACCATAGAGAACACATTGTTGCAATTGTTCAGTATTTATTTTGAAGTAGCTAGGCTTACGGAGAACGAAAATGTGCTGAAACAGGCTTTGGAAATTTCTACGGACCGTATTACACGGGCGGAGTACGCTTTTGAATACGGCCAGAATACCAAACTGGACATTCTAAATGCTCAGGTAGATGTTACCAATGATAGTATTAACCTATTGAACACCAAACAGCAATTGGCCAATGTTAAAAGGGATTTGAATGTTATTGTCAATCAAAGCTTGACCGAGGATTTTCAAGTGGATACTATTGTTCGTTTTGTGCCCAGATTGCAATTGGATGAGCTCATAGGCGAGGCCAAGCAGAACAACGTAACCATACTGCAGGCCGAGCGTAATTTGGCCATTAATGCGTATGATATTAAGGTGAATCGTTCCGGTTACCTTCCTACTATTGGGCTTACGGGCTCGTACGGTTGGAATTTGAACCAAAGTGCACCCAATTCCTTTTTGCCGGGCCAAATTATTCCCGGGAGCAACAGAACCAGCCTTACATTGGGCTTAGGGGCCAGTCTTACTTGGAACCTTTTTGATGGCGGAAGAACAACTACCTTGGTGCAGAATTCCAAAATTGCCTATGAAAACCAAGAGTTGTTGCAAGAGCAAGTAACATTAGAAGTGGATCGTGATATTCTTAATGCTCTGGCGAGCTACGAAAACCGATTGACCATTTATCAGATTCAGGAACAGAATGTAATTACCAACCAAAATAATTTTGAACGTTCAAAAGAGCAGTTTCAATTGGGGAGGATTACGTCCATAGAGTTCCGGCAGGCGCAAATTAACCTTTTGAATGCGCAGACCAATAAGAACTTGGCCAAGTATGATGCCAAGCTTGCGGAACTTCAATTGCTTCAGCTTACCGGGCAACTTCTTAACGTTGAATTTTAATCGTATCGTCTAAAACCGTACTGAAAAGGCATCCGTAAATGCACGGATTCTTTGCCTTTCAAATAATTTCTTCGTAGTATAGTTTTACAAAAATAGAACTATCATATGTCTCATATTGGCGTTGGAATTATTGGCACGGGTTCAATCGTACATACCTATGTAAAATGTCTTTCGGAGCTGGAAGGCGTCCGGATAGTAGGGCTTTGTACAAAATCTGCGGATAGGGTAGAGCAGCTGAAAGCTGATTTTGGATTGCCCATCTATAGTGACCTTAATACTTTCGTACAGCACCCAGAAATAGATTTGGTCTGTGTTTGTAATGAAAGTGGAAAACATAGTATAGCAATAGAAGCTGCCGCTAAGGCGGGCAAACATATCCTAAGTGAAAAGCCCCTTGAGGTAACTACTGAAAAAATAGATGGGTTGATTGCCCTATGCGAAGAGCGAAAGGTACTTTTGGGCTGTGTACTTCAAAACAGATGTAGCACGGATTACAAACAGGTAGAAAATGCGATAAAGTCCGGTAAGCTTGGAAAATTGCTTATGGGCAATGCCAGTATCAACTGGTACCGTTCACAGGCGTATTACGCCAATAGCAAGTGGAGAGGAACCAAGAAATTAGATGGTGGCGCCGCTTTTATCAACCAAGGTATTCATACCGTAGATTTATTGCAGAACCTTATGGGGCCTGCAGTTTCGGTCTTTGCCAATGTACAAACTAGAGTACATGAAATAGAAGGGGAAGATGTTGGTGCGGTATTGGTAAATTATGAGAATGGGGCCATGGGAACGATTACGGCAGGTACGGCCCTTTTTCCAGGCTACCCGGAACGCGTTGAGGTATATGGTGAGAAAGGAAGCATTATTATGGAAGGCGGGAAAATCATTGCATGGAATGTAAAAGGAGAAGATGCTCCGAAATTAACTTCAAAAGAACAGGGAAGCGGCGCGGCAGACCCTACGGCCATTGGGCATCACAATCATAAAGTGGTTCTTCAGGATATGGTAAACGCTATCAGGGAAAACCGGAAACCTATGGTGGATGGTGCAGAGGCGCGGAAATCGGTCGCTTTAATAAATGCCATCTATCGATCGTCCAAAAGTAAAAAACAGGTGCAACTTTAAAAGGTCTATATGTACGAACACTTTTTTCAATGCCCCTATTGTTGGGAAGAAATTTCCATGTTAATGGATCCCTCGGTTTCAAAACAAACCTATGTGGAAGATTGCGAGGTATGTTGCAACCCTATTGAGGTAACCCCGCAATTTCAAGATAATGAACTCGTAGCTTTTGAAGCTGTGGATATAGAGCAGTAGCCCTAATCCATTTCTTTGATCTTGCCGCCAAAAACTTTGTCCTTTTCAATACTCTTAGGATTACCATAGATGTAGATAGAACCGCCGGCGCGTACTTTGGCCGTTACTTTATCGGTAGCTTTTACATCTGCCCTTCCTCCGGCATTGACTACTACGGTAGTCTCATTGGTGTCTAGTTGTTTGTTATACGTCTTTCCTCCCGTATTCACCATTACCTCTTGTTTGTCCGCAGAACCGGTAAGGGTAACTTCCCCTCCTGAGATAGATTTAGTGTAGAGGTCTTTGATGTTTATTTTTAAATCTATTTTACCACCTTCTTGGGTTTTGATTTCTACGCGGTCGCCTTTAATGGTCTCGTCCGAACGTATTTTTGCATTTTCGTTGGCATCTAATAGGGCAAGCTCTTCTGTATAGTATAAAGTGGCTTTGGCCTCGTTCCCATCTAAAAAATTATCGAACTCCATTTTTATTTTTAGGAGTCCATTTTTGTTGGAGATGTTTACTTCATCCTTATCGTCTCCTGTAATAACAAGTTTGTTCTCGTTACTTTTTACCAAGCTTACCACGATGCGGTCATATACTTTAAGCTCCGTAAACTTCTCTAATTCTTTTGTGTTTTCCTTTTGTGCGAAAACCCCTGCCGAAACAAATAGGGTCACTGCTATGCATAGTAGTTTTTTCATTTTTATAATTTATAGCGTTCGCACAAATATAGGCTATTTTGGGTAGTTGTAGGGCAATAGCAAGGGGTGTGGAGCATTGTGTTTGCTAGTTTTTAAACAAATAGTACAGCTGTTGTTAAGAGGTTGGGGTTGGTAAGGTTTAAAATGGGTAGAGCTTGACCATTGTAGATAAAAAAAACTATTTTTAGCAAAACCATTTTACCAATGAAAATTCAGTTAACCAAAATTACCTTGTCTGCCTGTCTCATAGGGGCGGTCCTACAATCTTGTAAATCTACACAAGCCGTTACGGCCACCCAGGAAACCGCGGTGGAAAAAACGGAAGAAAAAGTAATGGAAAAAGTACCCGTAGAGGCTTCTAACGGTTATACCGAAACCGTTCCCGAAACCGATAAGAGTTTTGATATGGTGTTGATTCCTAGTGGAACCTTTACCATGGGTAGTCCGGAATCGGAAGCGAACAGAAAGGCCGATGAAGGTCCTCAAAAGGAGGTAGAGCTAGACGCTTTTTATATGGCGAAGCATGAATTGACATGGGACTTGTTTGAACTTTTCTTCAAACAGAACAAAGAACTTTTTGTAAAATTGGATGATGACCGTGTAATTAAAATTGATGCCATTACACGTCCCAGTCCGCCGTATGAGGATCCATCGTATGGTATGGGTAAAGACGGGTTTCCTGCGGTAAGCATGTCCGCATATTCGGCATTGGTATATTGCAAATGGCTAAGTGCCGTTACCGGAAAATTTTACCGATTGCCCACGGAGGCCGAATGGGAATACGCTGCTAAGGCAGGTACACAAAGTGCTTATAGTTTTGGGGATGATGTAGCTCAGATAGACGAGTATGCGGTATACTACAAGAATTCGGAAAGTAAATATGCCAAGGTGGGGTCCAAAAAACCAAATCCTTGGGGCTTGTATGATATGCATGGGAATGCGGCGGAATGGACGTTGGATGAATACAAGGCAGATGCCTATGCCACAATGGACAAGAAAAATCCTTGGGTAACTCCAACAGTAATACACCCACGCTCGTATAGGGGTGGTTCTTGGGATGATGATGCGGATAAATTACGTTCATCGGCCAGAACGGCTTCAAGTTTAAAACAGCAGAAGCGTGATCCACAGATTCCAAAGAGTTTTTGGTGGTTTACAGATTCCAACTATGTAGGTTTTAGATTGGTAAGTCCAAAAGTTCAACCTACCGAGGAAGAACAAAAGAAGTTCTGGCAGACCGTTTTGGATGAATAGAAAATTGAATATAAAATGCCATTAATGTTTTGGCCAATTTAAATACCATGAAAAATACATTTCTATTAGTACTTCTAGTGGCTTTTACCTTTGTAGGTCGGGCTCAGGATGAATATACGCTTTCGGATACTAGTACATTGACCATAAACGGGACTTCTACCGTTCATGAATGGGAAGTGGCCGCAAATTCGGTGTCCGCAACCCTTACTTATGACGGTACTGCACCCAAAGAAATTGATTTAGAGGTTCCCGTAGACGATATTAAAAGTGAAAGAGGTGCGGCAATGGACAAAAAAATGCACGAGGCCTTAAAAAAAGAGGCGCATCCCAAGGTTATTTTTAAACTTAAGGAGGTAAAGGATACATCTACTTTAGTGGGGTCTTTGAACATTGCCGGAGCGGAGAAAACGGTAGAGATTCCAGTAACTATGGAAACGGCATCGGAAGGACTTAAAATTAAAGGACAAAAGAAGTTGGTGCTGCAAGATTACGGTATGGAACCCCCAACGGCCATGTTTGGCCAGATAGTAGTAGGGGATGAGGTTACCGTTAATTTTGATTTACTTTTTTCAAAGAAGTAAGCATTTCGGTTCAAGGGGGTAATCTGCTTTAAAATCTTTTTTAATGGAGAATCGTGCAAAAATTAAGAGTCTTGCGGCAAAATACGCTCCGGAGTTTGTGGAGGTCCGTAGGCATTTGCACCAACACCCGGAACTCTCTTTTCAAGAATACAATACCTGTTCCTTTTTAAAGGAACAACTGCTGGCGTTGGGTATTACGGACATTGAATCGGTTGCCAGAACAGGTTTGTTGGCTACCATTAACGGTCGTGAAAAAGGAAAAACGGTGCTGCTTAGAGCGGATATTGATGCCTTACCGATTCAGGAGCAAAATACTATAGCTTACGCTTCCACCACAGATGGCGTTATGCATGCCTGCGGTCATGATGCCCATAGTGCTTCCCTTTTACTTTGTGCTAAAATTTTAATGGAACTGAAAGGTGATTTTCAGGGAAGTGTAAAATTACTTTTTCAGCCTGCGGAAGAGCTTAGTCCGGGAGGGGCGGTAAGCGTTATTAAGGAAAAAGCATATACTGTTTTAGGCAGTATTCCCCATATAGGGCAGCACGTACGGCCAGATATTCCTGTGGGGAAAGTAGGTTTTCGCTCCGGAAAGTTCATGGCCAGTATGGACGAACTCTTTTTAACCGTAAAAGGAAAAGGAGGTCATGCCGCAATGCCTGAAAAAATTATTGACCCGGTTCTGATCGCCTCTCACATTATAGTTGCCGCTCAGCAATTGGTCAGTCGTGTTGCGGACCCTAAAATTCCGTCCGTACTTTCGTTCGGTAAGGTAATCGCCAATGGTGCGATCAACGTTATTCCCAATGAAGTTTCCATTGAGGGTACTTTTAGGACTATGGATGAAGATTGGCGGAAAACAGCTTTGGAAAAGCTGAAGAAATTGGTCGCTACAATGGCTGAAGCCATGGGGGGCAGTTGCGAACTGAAAATCAATCATGGGTACCCACATTTAAAAAATGATTCCACCTTGACCGAAAACCTAAGAATCCAGGCAAAGGACTATTTAGGCGAAGAAAATGTTGAGGAATTGGACCAATGGATGGCAGCGGAAGATTTCGCATACTACACTCAGCACAACCCCGCATGTTTTTATATGCTAGGGGTGGGAAATACGCAAGAGAACATTACATCCGGTCTGCATACACCTACTTTTAATATTGATGAATCTGCTTTGGAACTAGGGGGCGGGTTAATGGCATGGCTGGCCCTAAGAACACTTTCAGCGTAATCTGTATTTTGGTTTCATATTCATAGTCAAACCTGGTTGTATTTGTTGACATGGCTTAAATACGGGCGATGTATTCAAAAAGTGATAATAAATGACGAAAAAGTGCAACTGATTGAATTGTGGCTATAGCCTAGAACTGCTAGTTTTATGGAATAACATTAAGTGTGTAATGTACCATTCCAAAAAATGAAGTATAAGATAATAGTTGCGGTAGTTTTGGCCAGTTTGATCGGTTTTCTTTTTTTGTATAAGAAGGGAATATTCGATTCTGCTAACGATGAATATGCCGATATGAAATTACCGGAAACGGTAGATTACAATTTTCATATCAAACCTATCCTTTCCGATAATTGCTATACCTGTCACGGTCCGGATGCCAATAAAAGAAAGGCAGGTCTGCGTTTGGATTTGGAAGAAGGGGCATTTTCCGAACTTCCCGAAAATCCGGGTAATTATGCTTTGGTCTCCAAAAACCTAAGAAAAAGTATCGCCTATCAGGCAATCATTTCTGAAGATAAAGATGTTATCATGCCACCGGCAGATTCAAAATTGCACTTGAATTCCTATGAAAAAAAGCTCATAAAAAAATGGATTCAACAAGGGGCTAAATTCGAAAAACATTGGGCCTATATTTCACCTAAAAAGACGACTGCCCCGCAAACGGAAAATACACAATGGGCACAAAATGAAATTGATGGTTTTATTTTGGAGAAGCTGGAGGAAAAGGGATTGAGCCCTTCGGAAAAGGCGGCCAAAGAAACTCTAATACGCAGGATAAGTTTGGATTTAACCGGTCTCCCACCTCAATTGGAACAGTTGGAAGAACTTACCGCCAATGGCGATGTGGAGCAAATTATAGAAACATTTTTGAGTTCTCCGGCCTATGGCGAACGTATGACGCAGTCTTGGTTGGATGTGGCCCGCTATGCGGATTCCCACGGGTATCAAGATGATAGTTACCGTACCATGTGGCCCTGGCGCGATTGGGTGATTCATGCGTTCAATAAAAATTTGCCGTATGACCAATTTCTAACTTGGCAGTTGGCGGGAGACTTGTTGCCCAATGCTACTAAAGAACAAATTCTTGCTACGGGCTTTAACCGTAACCATCCCATTACACAGGAAGGTGGGGTAATTCAGGAAGAGTACCGTACCAACTACGTTTTGGACCGTACCAATACTGTGGGTAAGGGAATTTTAGGGATTACGCTAGAATGCGCGCAGTGCCATGACCATAAATATGATGCCATTTCCCAAGCCAATTATTTTGAGATGTTCGCTTTTTTTAATCAAGTCAAAGAAAGGGGGCTTCAAATGGATGCGGTTCAGGCGGGAAAAAGAAAATTCTTTGCAGACCCACCTTTCCTGACCATTTCTAAAGAGGAAACGGAAGACGTATTGTCTTTTGTCCATATGGATAGTCTGCCAACTATTAATGTAATGGTCATGAACGATTCGGCGCCTAGAACTACCTATATTTTAGATAGAGGTCAGTATGATCAACCTGCAGATTCAGTATTGCCAAAAACACCCGAGGCCATTTTTGCCTTTTCGGAAGACTTGCCCAAGAACCGTTTAGGGCTGGCGCAGTGGTTGGTAGACAAGAACAATCCGCTCACGGCAAGAGTATATGTAAACCGTATTTGGGCCATGTTGTTCGGTAAGGGGTTGGTAGAGACTTCCGAGGATTTTGGAGTTCAGGGCAGCCTGCCTACACACCCTCAATTACTGGACTGGTTGGCGGTAGATTTTATGGAGCACAACTGGGATATCAAATACCTCCTGAAGAAAATCATGCTTTCGGCCACATATCAGCAAAAATCGGAAATGCGCCCGGAGCTAAAAAAGGCGGACCCGGAAAATAAACTGTTGGCCCGTGCACCGCGCTTTAGAATGAGTGGTGAAATGATCAGGGATTATATTCTTGCCACAAGTGGTCTCCTTAATCCCGAGTTGGGAGGCCCTAGTGTAAAGCCCTATCAACCTGCAGGTCTATGGGAAGAAACCAATGCCGGGGGTAACCGTGGTATCCTTACGAAATATGTTCCCGATCAAGGAGCGGATTTGTACAGACGTTCGTTGTACACGTTTTGGAAACGTACGTTACCGCCACCCAATATGACCATTTTTGATGCGCCTACGAGAGATTTTTCGGAAGTACGTAGGCAAAAAACAAATACGCCCCTACAGGCATTGGTGCTCCAGAATGATGTACAGGTGTTGGAAGCAGCAAGGGTGTTGGCACAAAGAAGTATAGAAGCCGATCCGGACAATCCTAATTTAGTAGCTACTCTTTTCAAACGCATTTTGGTACGTAGTCCGCGAAAAGAAGAACTATTGGCATTGAACAATTATTATCATGATGCTTTGGAGCAATATAAAGATGATTTGGAAAGCGCTGAAAAATTAGTTGCCGTTGGCGATTTTGAGCAGTTGCAGGTCAGTCCCGTGAAAACAGCGGCGTTGATGCTTACGGCACAGGTTATTTACAATTTAGACGAAACCATTACAAAAGAATAGGCCATGAAAGAAGACAAAAACAAAAAGGAGGATCCGTTAAAAGTAAACAGACGGCATTTTTTTTCACAATTGAGTGTGGGTATTGGTTCGTTGGCACTAGGGTCATTATTAATTCCCGATCTGTTGAAAGGAGGCGGGGCACCACCTGTAACCCAACCATTGGGTATTCCGCATTTTGCTCCAAAGGCCAAAAGGGTCATTTATCTTTTTCAAGCGGGCGCACCTTCTCAATTTGAAAGTTTTGACTATAAGCCTACGTTGCGAAAACGTATGGGCGAGGATTTACCGGATTCCATTCGAAATGGACAACGGTTAACAGGAATGACTTCTGGGCAGGATAAATTTCCATTGATGCCCGCGGCTACTAACTTTAAGCAATATGGACAAAGTGGAACATGGATCAGTGATTACTTCCCACATATCGCTAAAATTGCCGATGATATTACCGTAGTGCGCAGTATGCATACGGAGGCCATTAACCACGACCCGGCCATTACCTTCTTTCAAACGGGAAGTCAGATTTCTGGGCGCCCCAGTATGGGTTCGTGGATGAGTTACGGGTTGGGCAGTGAGAACAAGAACCTGCCTTCTTTTGTAGTGCTTACTTCACGTGGAAAAGGAAATAGTCAAGGGTTGTACTCCAAACTATGGTCCAGTGGCTTTTTGGATTCCAAGCATCAAGGTGTGCTGTTGCGGTCCGGAAAGGACCCTGTACTATATTTGAACGACCCGGACGGACTTTCCAGATCGGACAAACGGCATTTGTTGAACGAGGTTTCCCAGCTGAACAAAATGCACCATGTAGAAACGGGCGATGATGAAATAGAATCCCGTATTGCCCAATATGAAATGGCGTACCGTATGCAAATGTCGGTGCCGGACGTTATGGATATTTCAAAAGAACCGGAGTCTATTGTTAAACTGTATGGTGAAGACTGTCAGGTGCCCGGAACCTATGCGGCAAATGCGTTGCAGGCCCGCAGATTGGCGGAAAATGGTGTGCGCTTCATCCAACTGTATCATCAAGGTTGGGACCAACACGGCAATCTGCCCAATGCTATGGCAGGCCAAGCAAAAGACGTTGATCAAGCATCGGCGGCACTCGTTCAGGATTTAAAACAACGTGGTATGTTAGAGGATACCTTGGTAGTTTGGGGCGGTGAATTTGGTAGGACGAATTATTGTCAGGGTAATTTTAATCCGGAAAACTTTGGTAGGGATCACCACCCAAGGGCATTTAGCATTTGGATGGCCGGTGGAGGAATTAAACCCGGTCTCAATTATGGTAAGACCGATGAGTTTGGATACAATGTTATTGAAAACCCGGTACATGTAAACGATTTCCACGCCACCTTAATGCATGCCATGGGAATAGATCATGAGCAATTAACCTATAAATATCAAGGACGCCGATTTAGACTGACCGATGTAGCCGGAAATGTAATCAATGACCTTTTAGCATAACCAATGACCAATTTTTTAAAAAGCCGTTGGGTAGAGTATAGTGTTTTAGGCCTATCCGTTTTTCTTATTTTTTGTTTGGTTTTCGATTCCAGTATCGTGTTGCCTAATTTGGTAGCGTGGTTGGGGCGTTGGCATCCCTTGGTGCTTCACTTTCCGATCGTACTTTTGCTAATTGCCGTTTTTCTGGGTTTGACCGGAAAAAAGGTACCGCATGAACTTTTGGTAATTGGGGTATTATCAGCTTTGGTAACCGCTATATTAGGTTTCTTTCTGGGGAAGGAAACCCCGGTAAAGGGAGATTTGCTCTTGTGGCACCAATGGATGGGTGGGGCCGTGGCCCTTATTGCAGCCCTCTGGTATGCTTTGGCCAATAAAGGTCTGGGCAGTAAAATCTATGTAAAAGGCCTTCAAGTGGTTGTGGTGGTTCTGGTAGCACTTACCGGTCATTATGGGGGAATGGTTACGCATGGCGAAGAATTTCTGGCTTTGCCAACTTCAAAAAAAGAAAAGGAACTTCCGGAGAACCCAATAATCTATGCGGATGTGGTAGCCACAATTTTAGACGATAAATGTGTGTCCTGCCATAACTCCAATAAGAAAAAGGGAGAGTTACTCTTGACCAATTTTTCTGAATTGTTGAAAGGCGGTGAAAGCGGGAATACCCTAGTTCCGGGAGACCCGCTTAAAAGTGAATTGATCAGTAGATTGCATTTGCCCGTGGAAAATGAGGAACACATGCCACCGGAAGGAAAAACGCCCTTGACACCAAGTGAAATTGAAATTTTGGAACGTTGGGTAGCGTTGGGAGCTTCGGATACCTTGCGTTTGGATCAATTGCCTAAAAGTGAACCTTTGGCCGTCCTCGTTAAGGGGTTGATGGAACCGGACCCTATGTCCAAATGGGCGGAACTGCCTTTTGTGGCCGATAGTACGTTGCAGAAACTTGCTTCCGATTATCTTACCATAGAACGCGTGGCGAGCAATTCCAATGCACTTAGCATAGATATGTATTTGCCGCCGGAGTATGATGTAAAACCTATCTTGGCGTTGCAACGCATTGCGAACAATATTGTGGAATTAGACCTAAGCGGACTTCCGCTAGGTGCCCAAGAAATAGAGGTGGTAGCCAAATGCCAGAATTTGGAATGGCTGGAAATCGATAAAACGCCCGTTTCCGATACCGAGATGGAAAAACTATCGAACTTAAAAAAACTCAAACTTTTAAAAGTGTACGAAACCGACATTACGGATAAGAGCTTGGCTGTTTTTAAGAATATGACGGACCTAAAAAAACTGTATGTCTATAAAACCGGAATCTCTAAAAATGCGATTCAGGAGTTACAGGATACAAACAAGGGGCTGCAAGTAAACTATGGCATTGCCCCGGAAATTGAAGCTTTTTTCGTGGCAACGGACTCTATAACGGCAACAAAATAGTCTTTTTGGTAGATATGCTAACGCAATAGCACAGGACTTCAGGATTTCTACAATTAATGAGTAACTTTATAGCTATAGGCAATTAGGCCTACTTCAGCTATGAATTTAAAAAAATACGTATTCCTTTTCTTTTTATTGATGGTGGGCTTGGTGTTGGCTTCAGTGTATACACCTGCGGAAACCAATTATGAGTCTGTACCGGTTAGTAAAGATAATAACAAACCTGCATCGGATATAGCTTTTCATAAGATGATGGATGTGTTAACACACCCACGGTGTTTGAATTGTCACCCAAGCGATAATATTCCCAAACAGGGAGAGGATAGTCACCCCCATCATTTTGATATGGCCAGGGGAGAAAATGATAAAGGTTTTAAAGCTACCAAATGTGCTACCTGTCATCAATCTGAAAACAATCCGTATTCCGGGGCTCCGGGAGCACCGCATTGGTCTTTGGCACCACACTCCATGCGGTGGCAAGGTTTAAATCGGTTTGAAATCGCAAAATCCATGATGGATACAGAGCGTAACGGTGGTCGTTCCCCGGAGGAAATCAGAAAACATTTAACGGAAGATGATTTGGTACTTTGGGCTTGGGAGCCGGGCACGAATGTAAAAGGAGAGCCGCGTGAACTTCCACCGGTATCAAAAGAAGAATTTATCAGTGCGGTAGAAGAGTGGTTTTCAAACGGCCATACCATTCCATCCCAATAAAAAAATAGACTGACCATGAAAATTTCAATGATTGTCAATGGCGAATCGCGTAGCGTTGAGCTTGCCGATGAGCTTACGCCCCTACTTTGGGTAATTCGCGATATGCTGGGTTTAAAAGGTACTAAGTTTGGTTGCGGAAAGGCAGCTTGTGGAGCCTGTACCCTACATGTAGACGGAGAAGCTGTACGTTCCTGTTCCTATCCCGTAAAATTTGCGGAGGGAAAACAAATCACTACCATAGAAGGTTTGGGAGATGCGGAAAATCCACATCCTGTACAAACGGCCTGGATAGAAGAAGTGGTGCCCCAGTGTGGATATTGCCAACCTGGGTTTATGATGGCTACGGTGGCTTTATTGAACAAAATCCCCAATCCAACGGACGAGGAAATTGATGATAACATTATCAACGTGTGTAGGTGTGGAACCTACTATAGAATGCGAAAAGCCATTCATAGGGCGGCGGAGAAACAACAAGAGAATACCCCAATGAACCAACCCACAAACATGAAGTAATGGCAGATAACGATTCTTCAAAAAAGAAAATATCCAGACGAAAATTCTTAGTCCGTGGGGGCTTTGGAACCTTGGGCGTGCTAGCCGTAGGTACCTATATATTGCGGAATCCCATTAGAAGGGCCGTGTTGGAAAAGGTAAATGAAATGGACCTGGACTATATGGGCAGTACGGACAACCCTATGCTCTGGTTTGAACTGGGTAAGGATAATATCATCACCTTACACTCGCCTAAAGTGGAAATGGGCCAAGGTACCTTTACTGGTATGGCACAAATGGCAGCGGATGAATTGGAAATACCCATGGAAAATATCAAAGTGGTGCATGCCTCTACGGCCACGGGTAATATAGATAGCGTGAGCACGGGAGGGAGTACCTCTATTTCCGGCCTGTGGCAACCGCTGCGGGAATTGGCAGCTACCTTTCGCGAGATGATCAAGCTAGAAGCAGCAAAGCAATTAGGCGTTCCCGTCTCTGAACTTTCCGTAAAGGAGGGTGTTGTTTCAGGAAACGGAAAAAGCCTGTCCTTTTCGGAAATATCGGAAGGTGTAACGGATTGGACGGTTCCGGATGCACCCGTTTTAAAGGATATAAGTACGTATAAGTTCGTGGGGAAACCCTTGGCTAGAGTAGATTTGGCGGATAAAGTATATGGGGCGCCCATGTTCGGGATAGATGCCATAATGCCCAATATGGTTTACGGAGCCGTGGTGCGACCTTCAAGAATTGGAGCCAAGTTTGTAAGTGCTACAACGGATAAGGCCGAAAAAATGCCCGGCGTTATAAAAATTGTAAGTGAGGACGATTTTGTGGGTGTCGTAGCCGAAACCTATATCCAAGCGGAAAATGCCAAGCAGGCCATTGAGGTGGTTTGGGAAGCCCCGGAAGATTTACAACAAGAGGCCATAGTGGCCATGATGACCGTAGGTAATGGAAAATCTTCTATAATACAAAAAGAAGGGGAAGCCCTTGAAGGCGATGCGGTAGAGCAGATGGAATTTAGGAGTCCCATTGGTGCGCACGCCCAGATAGAACCCAATGGGGTAGTGGCTCTGGTGGAAGGGGAGAAAGCAACCATTATGATCTCTACCCAGGTAATTGGAATTACCCGTAAGGAAGTGTCTAGCCGTTTGGGTTGGGACGAGGAGCAGGTAAATGTAATCCCCACTTATTTGGGAGGTGGTTTTGGCAGACGCTTGCATACGCCGCATGCGGTACAGGCGGCAGTCATGTCCAAAGCGGTAGGCAAGCCTGTAAAATATATTTTTAGTCGGGAAGAAGAGTTTCAGCATGATATGTTTCGCCCGCCCACCCATCATATTTTAAAGGGGCGGTTAAATGATGCTGGTAAGCTTACCGGCTTGGAGCATCATTTTGTGAGTGGTGATGTAGGAAATAATTCAGCATTGATACCCAATATGGTTCCCACCGTTATTGGTGCGGATATTGGGGCGATCAGAGGTGGGTTTATACAGTATTCGGGCGTGCCCAATCATCGTTCGGTGTATTGGCATGTAACTTTGCCTTTTGCCACAAGTTGGTGGCGCAGTTTAGGGTTGTTGGCCAATACTTTTGCCATTGAAAGCTTTATGGACGAAATGGCAATTAAAGCGAAAACGAATGCCGTAGAATTCCGCTTGGCACATATTCACGATGATGCTGCCGGAAAACGTTTAAAGGAAGTCATACGTACCGCAGGCGAAAAATCAGGATATACCGAAGAAGTAAAAAATAATAGGGCCATGGGTATTGCAGCATCGGTAGATGCGGGTACGCCCTGTGCGCATGTAGTTGAGGTTTCGGTCACGGATGACCGTATTAAGGTTCACAAAGTAACGGTAGTGTTGGACCCCGGTCTGGCCGTAAATCCGGATCAGATAAAAGCGCAGTGCGAAGGCTGTGTGATTATGGGGATGAGTGCCGTGCTTTTTGAACAGATGAAAGTGGTAGATGGTTCGTTGACCCCAACCATCTATGGCCCGTATGAAATGGCGCTAATGAAACACGCTCCAAAAGAAATAGATGTAGTGTTGCTTCAGGGTACGGATAAACCCGGTGCGGTGGGCGAACCTCCAATGGGTCCCATAGGTGCGGCTATCGCCAATGCTGTACGCAGGCTCACGGGAAAACGTTTGCAATCTATACCACTGCGGTTAACTTGAGTAATAGTGAGTCGTCCTAAAATAGGTTGACAGTTTTTAAATAATAAATATCAAACCAGAGAAGCTAGCTTCTCTGGTTTTTTGGTTTTTTGCAAGGTTAGAAAATCATCAATCTTCACTTAATTTAAGATAGTATCGCGTACTTTTTAACGCTCCTGTTTTATACAAAGCACCCATATCGATTAAATTTTTTAAATCCCTTGTAGATGTAGAAGCAGAGGTTCCGGCAATGCGAGTATAGTTTTTGGCACTTAAGCCCCCTTTGAACCCCTTATGGCCTTCTTCAAAAACACGACGTATTACTTTCATTTGACGCTCATTCATTTGGTTTAAAAAGCGGTCAAAATAGTGTGCTTTTTGAATCAAAAAGTCAATAATTTTTAAGGTGTTCTCTTGAGCATCTAAAATGGTTTGACCAAAATAAACAAGCCAATCCGTTAACTCACAGGTGTGATTGTGTTTTTCTAAAGTGCCATAATACTCCTTTTTCTTAGCCTCTATCATTTGGGATAGTGAAATTAAAGCAGGGCGTTGTATACTTTGAGAAATGGATTTTTCGGCTATTGCACGTCCAATACGGCCATTACCATCTTCAAAAGGGTGAATCGTTATAAAATAAAAATGTGCAATACCAGCTTTTGCTAAAGGCGATATTGTTTTGTTTTCTACATCATGAACTCTGTTGAACCACGTAACAAATTTATCCATCTCAGAGCTCATTACTTTGGAAGGCGGTGCCTCAAAGTGTACAGTGGGTTTATCTAGCCGGCCTGAGACAATTTGCATAGGGTCGTCATGGGTGCGATACCGTCCTACATCTACCAAATCCCTTCTGCCACTAGTTAACATGTTATGCCATTGAAACATTTGTTCATGGGTAAGTGGCTGATTATAGGTTTTATATAGATCAACCATCATTTCAGAAACGCCAAATTCGGCAGGGGGTAATTTTCGTGTAGTAGACTCAAGCCCCAAATTCTTTTTGATAGATTCCTGTATACTGGCTCTATCAAGAAATTCACCTTCAATTTCAGAAGTTTTTATGGCTTCATCGGAAAGTATTTGAACTAGAAGTTGGTCTTTTTCGTATTGTTTAACATGCTTGAAAGCTCCTAGAGCCACACCGTTTTTTTGTAAAAAACTGCGTTCTAACGCTTCAAGAGCCTCTTCCTTAAAAGTAAAATGAGGCCACTCTTTTGTTTTCCAATTCCAATTTTTGTACCCCATGAGCTATAATTTTGCATTTTATAGCTCAAATTTAATGAAATTTTGAGCTATATTTTAATAATTTTCTGCTCAAATATAGATAATACTATGAATTATAGTGCTTTGAGGTTTTGGTTTACCTGTTCAACACTTTTTAACTTAATTTTTTTACATGACTGGTGGTCTTGCATCTTTCCATAAAACAAAGAACCACGCTATAATGGGCGTGGTTTCTCATTTAAAGTGATGGCACTAGGATTACCTTTGGTGTTCCTAGGTGGCTAAATATTGCAAATTGTAAATCACGAGCTATCGCTCTAGTTCTTTATTTTATTCCAAGATTACAAGACCGGTGGTCTTGCATCATTCCATAAAACAAACAACCACGCCTTAAGGACGTGGTTGTTGATTTAAAGTGATCGCGCCAGGATTCGAACCTGGGACCGTCTGCTTAGAAGGCAGATGCTCTATCCAGCTGAGCTACGCGACCATTTCAAAAGCGGTGCAAAGATAGTTTATTTTCCTAGAAAAATAAGCTTCAAGGGTTCAATAATTGTTCTTCGGTGAAAAAAAATGGCGTAGAATGCCGTAGTAGCCTAATTTTTAAAGTGTTTGCCGTTTCAGAAAATAGGTGATAGTCAGGGGTGTTCAGGCACTTATTGGGAGTTTTCCAGTTTGGATTCCAATAATTTCTGGCATATAATCTCAAATTCCTTGTTGAGCTCATGCTCGTCTATAGGTTTCCTTAGAATGTGTAACGGTTCGGTTTTTTTGGCACTTTCCAAGGTGCTAAAATCCGAGTTTCCGGTGATGTAGACAAAAGGGATTTTATACTTCTCCTTAAGAATGGTAGCGGTTTCAATTCCGTTGAGGTCTCCGCCCAAGCCAATATCCAACAGAACTACATCTGGCATATAATGGTCTACAACAGCTAATGCATCGGTGCCGTTATCCGCAGTTTTAACGTGGGTACTGCCCACATTGGTAATGATATGCTCAATAAACATTTGTATGATCAGGTTATCTTCTACAATTAGGACTTTTAGTTTCATAGTGTTAGGATATCTGTTCAATTTCTTGAAAGGTTATTATATAGTGTGTGCCACTTTCTGTGTTGTCTTTTTCTACGGTACCCTTTAATTGTAAGGTGAGCATATGGATTAATTTCAATCCTAGCGATTTAGTATTCCTAAAATCAATTTCATCCGAAAAGCCCGTTCCATTATCGCCAATGCGCAACAGGAAATTAGGGTATTTTAATTTTTCAAACTTGATGGAAATTAGGCCTTCGTCCTTGTTCTTAAATCCGTATTTTAAAGAATTGGTAATGATTTCATTGATCATAAGGCCCAACGGTACTGAGGTATCCAGGTTCAGGTGCAATTCTTCCGCTTCAATTTTAAGATCTATTTTTTTTTCGGACCCTCGCATAGATGCTATAAGTTTTGAGGCTAGTTGGTGCACATAATCCCCATAATTAATGCGGCTAAGGTCTTTGGAGCGGTAAAGCATCTCATGGATAATAGCCATAGAGTTGATGCGATACTGACTGTACCTGAACAACCCTTTTATTTTCTCGTCCTTAATAAAACTAGATTGCAAACTGAGCAAACTGGTAATGACCTGTAGATTATTTTTTACCCTATGGTGTATCTCTTTTAAAAGCGTATCGCGTTCGCTAAGTCTATTCTTTATGGTCTGGTTTAGAGTATCTATATAGCTGTTCTTTTTGTAGAGCATATAAATGATGCATAGGAACAGGACAATACCAATGGTCAGAATGGCTGCCGTGATATAAGTAGATTTCTTATACTCTGCCATTTGGTTCTGAATGGATAAAATATCAGGTTTGGTGTAGAGTGTCCAAGTCTGGTTTCCTTCCAAGCTTACTTTCCTTTGGTAATAAAAAGCGTTTCCATGACGGTCTTTTTTGTCTAGGTCTATGGTAGATTGTGCATATAGCTTTTCGTCATCCGCACTATGGAAAACTTCATTTTTGGAATTCAAGAAAGTAATCTCTTGGTTGTTAAAAGTGTCCAGCCAATTTTTCGCATTCAGGTTAAGCCCTACAATGCCGCTAAGCACGTTGTTTATATAGATAGGGGTGAAGAAGCGCACTGTGGGTCTATGCGGCACCTCAACCTTACCATTTTCAATGTTGAGGTCCATGTTGGAGATATAGAACTCTCCTTTGTTCAGCTCCATGGTTTTTTTAAAATAGTCTCGCTTACCTTTAAATTGCGAAGTAGAGGCCATAACCGAATCTTTATGCTCTACCCGTATGACTTCCATGCCTTTCAAATCTATAAAGCGCGCCTGAAAGTAGTTTGGGTCTATTTTTAGAAATTGGCTTAGCTTCTTTTGGGGAACCTCTAATGGAGCATTTGCTTTGAGGTCCATTTCTATAAGGTCTCTCAAGAAAATGACGTTTTTCTTGCTGATACTATAGAGTTCAAAGAGGCGTGATTCTGCATCTTTAAGCTTGTTTTTTGCCTTAATTTCTTCAACTAGGGTAATATTCTTATGAAAAAGCTTAATGCGCTGTACGGAGAGGTTCCATATAATTACGCAAGTAATTAAAAATAACACGCTGGATATGGATATCAATTTTTTTCCCATAATCTAATGTGTATTCCGGTATTTTAAATGTAGTGTTCTCAAGAAAAAAGTGGTGTTAATGGTTTGGTAGTAATCTTAAATATAGTTCAATTTATAGGCAAAACGGTGTTAACGGGTTGTTAAAATGTAGTATTTTTACTACGAATTTTAAATGAAATTGTTAGATTTTTTATACATGGCTGATTATCAAAATACTATTAGGAGTAGTTATTTGACCGTGTTTTGTTAAAAGTAAAGGTGGTTTTTATGAATTGTCCAATAAGATGTCCAGAATGAGTATGGCAGCTTCGGCAATTTTAGTTCCGGGACCGAAAACCGCAATGGCCCCTTTATCGAATAAATAGGGATAGTCCTGTTTAGGAATAACACCGCCCACGACCACCATAATATCATCGCGACCGTAGTTTTTAAGTTCGGCAATAACTTCGGGAACCAGGGTCTTATGACCGCCGGCCAAAGAAGAGATGCCTAGAATATGAACATCGTTCTCAACCGCTTGTTTGGCTACTTCCGCAGGTGTCTGGAAAAGTGGGCCTATATCTACATCAAAACCCAGATCAGCATAGCCCGTAGCAATAACCTTGGCGCCACGATCGTGCCCGTCCTGTCCCATTTTGGCAATGAGGATACGGGGTCTTCTCCCGTCCTGTTCCGCAAACTGATCGGAAAGCCTGCAGGCCTTTTTAAAACTCTCGTCTTCCTGTATTTCTTTTGAGTACACCCCTGAAATAGATTGAATGGTTGCTTTGTATCTGCCAAATACCGTTTCTAGTGCACTGCTAATTTCTCCTAAAGTAGCTCTGTGCCTAGCGGCTTCTATAGCTAAAGCTAATAAATTTTCACCCGATTGTGATGGGTCCGTAGTATGATTTTCTCCGGTTATCATTTTGGTGTGTGCGGCATTCGTAAGTTTGCGGAGTGCCGTGGCCACTTTTTCATCGTCCCGCTGCTGTTTGATACGCTCTAGGCGTTCCAATTGTTTTTTCCGTACCGCATTATTGTCCACCTCCAATATCTGAAGTCCGTCATCTTCGTTGGTTTGGTATTGGTTTACGCCCACAATAATATCCTTACCACTGTCTATACGGGCCTGTTTTTTTGCGGCGGTTTCCTCTATGCGCAATTTGGGTATTCCGGCTTCAATGGCTTTGGTCATCCCGCCCATTTCCTCAATTTCCTGAATAAGCTCCCACGCTTTATGGGTAAGGTCTTCCGTAAGTTTTTCAACATAAAAACTGCCCGCCCAAGGGTCTACCGTTTTGGTGATTTTAGTTTCGTCCCTTAGAAAGAGTTGGGTGTTCCGCGCAATCCGTGCCGAAAAATCCGTAGGCAAGGCTATGGCCTCATCCAATGCGTTGGTGTGCAGGCTCTGTGTACCGCCCAAAACAGCGGATAAGCCCTCTATGGTGGTACGGGCCACATTGTTGAACGGGTCCTGTGCGGTAAGGCTCCAACCACTGGTTTGACAATGCGTACGCAAAGACATGGATTTACTGTTCTTGGGGTTGAACTGTTTTACGAGTTTGGCCCATAGCACCCTGCCCGCCCGTAATTTGGCAATTTCAGTAAAGTGGTCCATACCAATGCCCCAAAAGAATGATAGTCTAGGAGCAAAGCTATCTATATCAAGTCCCGCTTTTAGTCCGGTTCTAATGTATTCCAGTCCGTCGGCCAAAGTGTACGCCAGTTCCAGTTCGGCCGTAGCACCTGCTTCGTGCAAATGGTAACCGGAAATGCTAATACTGTTAAATTTGGGCATGTGTTTGCTGGTGTACCTAAAAATATCAGAAATAATAGCCATGGAAGGTGCAGGCGGATAGATATAGGTGTTCCGTACCATAAATTCCTTAAGGATATCATTCTGAATAGTGCCAGTGAGTGCTTTTGGAGCAACACCCTGTTCTTCCGCCGCAACAATATAAAACGCCATTATGGGCAGTACCGCCCCGTTCATGGTCATAGAAACGGACATTTTATCCAAAGGAATTTCATCAAAGAGAATTTTCATATCCTCTACCGTATCTATAGCAACCCCTGCTTTGCCCACATCACCAACTACCCGTTCATGGTCACTATCATACCCGCGATGTGTGGCCAGGTCAAAAGCAATGGAAAGTCCTTTTTGGCCCCCTTTTAAGTTTCTTCGGTAGAAGGCATTGCTTTCCTCTGCGGTGGAAAATCCCGCATACTGTCTAATGGTCCACGGGCGTTGTACGTACATGGTGCTGTAGGGTCCGCGTAAAAATGGGGGTATTCCGGCCGCAAAATCCAGATGCTCAAAATCCGTTTGTTGGATTGCAGTGGTATCCGGTGCCGTTTTTTTATAGGAAATATGTTGTATGTCTTTTCTCATGTATCGCTCTTATATACTACCCAACGGATTATCGTGCTTGCCAGCCTTCGGTTTGTAATCGCTCTTTTTCCAAACCTTCGGAAAGACGTCTTTCCAAAATGGGTTCTATTAGGGTCTTTACAGGACGTTGTTTTCCAAAAGGATGGACTTCAAGTTGGTCTTTCATCCGTTCGCTTCCGTTTATATAGGCATTGGAGCCTACCAGTATCTCTTGGGAAGTGTTGAACCGCTCTTGCTCTTTTTGAGCATTCTCCTTTAGTTTTTTGTGGACGATATGGTATTTTAATTGTTTTAGAAATCCACCGTTGGCTTCAATATCCTTAAAGAGTAGCAGCGCTTTCTCTGCCAGCTGGTCCGTAATACTTTCAATATAATAGGCACCTTCCGCAGGGTTTTGCAAGGCATTGAAGTAACTTTCTTCTTTGAGCAAAAGGAGTTGGTTCCTGGCAATTCGTTCCGCGAACGCATTGTTCTTGTGGTAGATAAAGTCGTAATTAAGATTGCACACCCGATCGGCACCGCCCAGAATAGCTGCCATACATTCCGTAGTGGTACGGATCATATTCATATTGTAGTCATAAAGGGTTTTGTTCCTTTTGGAGGGTACGGCCTCAATTTGGCAATTGGCAGTAATCCCGTATTCTGTGGCTAGTAGTTTCCAAAGTCGGCGTAGGGCCCTGATTTTGGCAATCTCAAAAAAATAATTGCTGCCCACGGCCACTTTAAAAGTAATGGTTTCCATAGTAGAACCGTACCAGTTAAGATATTCATTGGCGTGGGCCAGGGCATAGGCCAGCTGTTGAACCCTATTGCCTCCGGCGTTCTGGTATAGTGCCGCATCTATGCTAATACTGTTCTTGTGTTCTTTTGAAGCGGATGCCTGTAATAGCTTGTGGGTCAGTTGCAGGTCTTCGGCCATGCTCGTGAACCAGTTTCCGGTACGGGCCAACTGCCCGATAGGGTCAATTTGAAACGAGACGGCCGCTGCTTCCGCAGGTTGAGTTTCCGATAGTTTTATACTATCTGCGGTAGAGATACTTTTAAACTCACAATGAACATTAATCTTTTGGTCCGTAGCAATCTCAGCTAAAAGTGTTTTGTAATCTATAGCAGGCGAGGGGAGGGTAAAAAGGATACTTTCCACACCACCTTTTAGAGCGTTAAGTGCATTTTTATTGGCCTCGGAACTATCATTGACCGGTATGGATTGGGTTATTTTCCAAGGGGTTTGTTTTTCTGTGGTGTGGGCAATTGGGTTTTGAAGGTCATCTGCATGGTAAAAGGGTTTTACCTTAATGCCCTCGGGAGATTCCCAAACCAGGTTTTGGTTATAATCGGCACCTTTAAGTTCGTATTGTATCTTTTGTTTCCACGCTTTAGCGGATACTTTTTCAAAATCGTCGAACAGTTTTTGCTTCATGTCAAAGGAATAAGCCTAATGTTCATGAAAAGTACGATTTTAGGTGCGAATGGGAAAGAACTTGTAGAAAGTTAAGGACAAGGAATAGTCTAGAGGTATTTTATGACAAGGTTAATAATAAGTTATGCGATTATTTATTTCTCTTTTTGTGAATTTATTCCCAAAGAAATATGGTTTATATTTTTTCTTTAAACATGCCAAATTACCAAGAAATGCGGAAATTTAAATTGCATTTAGTAGCAAGTCTATAAAAGTTTGATTAATCCCCGAAATAATCGGTGAATAGTTTGAGATTACTTCTTAAATAATTGATATTTACCCGCTTAAAGTAGGATTGGTCTGACGTTATATTTGCCAGATTATGTGTTTAATAATGTTTTCAAAATTCCCTGATGAACTAGCTTAAGTTCTGCTATAATTCGGATAAAAAAGGTGATGAAATCATCTTTTTTAATAAATAGGATAAAATGAATAGAACTAATTTTTTAAAATGAAAATCAGTTACTTTTTTCGAAACCCCAAGATAGGTTATTCTATACACCGTGTTTTTAGGACCTTGATTGCAGAACTTGAGAAATCTGTGGAAATCAAGATTTATGAAACCCCTTGCAGAGGTTCAATGCCTCATGATGTGATTAAGAATAATATTTTCACATATCAGAGTAGGGAAAAACAAGCTATACATCATGTTACTGGACATATACACGATGTACTTTTGGCATTGTGGGGAGTAAAGACTGTTCTGACGATTCATGACTTGGTTTTTTTGGATAATGTGAAGAATCCTATTAAGCGATTTTATAAATGGTTATTCTGGTTGTATTTACCAATAAAGATTGCTGACGAGGTGGTTTGTATTTCAAATCAAACTAAGGAGGGTATTCTAAATAAAATAAAAACGGATAAACTAACGGTTATCTATAATGCCGTTGATCCTATTTTTACTTTCGTAGCCAAACCGTTTAACAAACCCAAGCCCATTATTCTTCATATAGGTACTGGTTGGAATAAGAATTTAGCGCGTACCGTAGAAGCATTAGAAGGTGTATCCTGCGAACTTAGGATTATAGGTGAGCTAAGTGAAAATCAGGTAATACTTCTCAAAAAACACAAAATAGAATATACCAACCAGTGCGATTTGTCTGATGAGGATATTAGGGATGAATACATTAAATGTGATATTGTAAACTTCCCTTCTGAATATGAGGGTTTTGGTATGCCGGTCATTGAAGGTCAAAAAACGGGTAGGGTAGTTGTTACTTCTAAAATGGAACCGCTTATAGATGTTAGCGCAGGTGCCGTAGCCTATGTAGACCCTAAAAATGTAGAATCAATTCGGGAAGCATATTTGAAAGTTATAGAAGATGATGCATATAGAACTAATTTAATTGATTTAGGAATAGAAAATGCAAAACGGTTTTCTGTAGAAACCATAGCAAAACAATATTTAGAACTATATCAAAATTTGAGTACAAAATGAGAATACTTCAAGTCATAGCTAGTATGGACCCAAAACACGGGGGCGTCTGCCAAGGCATACGTAATACCATTCCAGAACTTCAGAAAATGGGTATTGAGAGTGAAGTGGTTTGTTTGGACGATCCTAAAGCAGATTATTTGGGACAAGACTCATTTGTAATTCATGCTTTGGGTAAAAGCAAAAAGCTTTGGGGGTACCACAAAGACCTCATTCCTTGGTTGCTGGCTAATTTTAGTAGGTATGATGTGGTGGTGGTAAACGGGTTATGGTTATACCAAAGCCATGCAGCCATAAAGGCCATGTTAACATACAGAAAGACCCACGCCGTTTCTCCTAAAATCTATGTCATGACGCATGGCATGTTAGACCCCTATTTTCAAACGGCAAAAGACCGGAAGTTAAAGGCATTGCGTAATGACGTGTATTGGAAGGTGCTAGAGAACAAAGTAGTGAATGAGGCAGATGGTATATTATTCACTTGCGAAGAAGAATTGTTGCTCGCTCGCACTACATTTCCAAATTACAAACCTAAAAGGGAGATAAACGTAGGGTACGGCATACAGCCGCCGCCAGCTAATAAAGATGGGATGCGCGAGGCATTTGCCTCCCATTTGCCACAATGGAACGGAAAGCCCTTTCTTATATTTTTAAGTAGAATACACCCTAAAAAAGGCGTAGATATGCTCATCAATGCTTACTGTAAATTAGAAGAAGAGTTAGAAGAAGTGCCGCAATTAATCATTGCAGGACCTAATGAGCATGAGTATGGTAAAGAAATGCAAGCCTTGGGAGCTGCTTCGCCAAATATCATATTTGCAGGTATGCTAAGTGGAGATGCCAAATGGGGCGCTTTTTATGAAAGCGAAGCATTTGTATTGTCTAGTCATCAAGAGAATTTTGGAATAGCCGTTGTGGAAGCTCTGGCCTGCAACAAACCAGTTTTGATCAGTAATAAGATAAATATCTGGCGGGAAATTGAAAAAGGAATGGGCGGTATAGTTAAGAACGATACTCAAGAAGACACTTATGATTTACTAAAACAGTGGTTTTTATTAGGTAAAAACGAGAAAGAAGGGATGGCGTTGGCTGCACAAGAAGTGTACCGAACATGTTTTACTATGGAGCAAGCAGCACAGCAATATTTAAGTGGAATTAAATCATAAAGTACGATGGCGAATATACTTTTTGTAATTGGATTGTATCCGAATTATGGAGGAACCGAAAAGGTAACTACCGTATTGGCTAATGCATTTGTTGGGAGAGGGCATGAGGTTTCAATAGCTTCATTTGAACAACCTCATCCTGAATTAAAAGACGAAGAATTAAATGCATCAATTGACTTGTTGGAATTGAGTTTTCCTCTTCGTAAAAAAATAAACGCCAAGTTATTAGAAGATTTTATTGATGCAAAAAAGATTGATGTTATTATCAATCAATGGTGTTTGCCCTATTATGTTACCTCTCTTATCAACAAGGCTAGAAAGAACCGAAATTGCATACTGATTTCTGCTCTACACGGAGTGCCTGACCAGAATAAACGCTTGTTAACTATACTTGATCGCAAAAATAACTCTAAAAACGGTATACAGAGGTTCTTCTACGAACGAGCGCATAAGGCTATGGTTTATGGAACTGGGTTGAATTTGAAATATGTGTATAGACACAGTGATCAATATGTAGTGCTTTCAAAAAGCTTTATAAATACATTTTTGAAATTATCAAAAGTTGAACAAAATTACAAAATTAGGGCAATTGCTAATCCAATTACCATAGATGCTCCTGATGGTTTTGAGCGTATAAACGAAACAGGCAAAGAGAATTCCATATTGTATGTTGGTAGAATGGATCATGCAAATAAAAGAGTTCACAGAGTTGTAGAAGCATGGGAGGAGATAGCAGTAAAACACCCGGATTGGAAGTTAATTTTAGTAGGTGATGGTCCTGAAAAATCAAATCTAGAATCCTACGTTAATAAAAATAAGATAGAAAGAGTAGTATTTGAAGGTTTTAAAAAAGAAGCTCCAATAGAATATTATAGACAAGCCTCCATATTGTTGTTAACCTCAGATTTAGAAGGCTTTGGGTTGGTGGTTATTGAAGGTATGATTTACGGAGTGGTCCCCATTGTATATGGAAGTTACTCGGCTATATATGATATCATAGAAAACGGAAAATCTGGTTTTATAACTCCCGCACCGTATCAAAAGACCAATACAGTTAAACAACTTGAAATATTAATAACGGATAAGACATTGCGTTATCAGATGTCTCAGGAGGCCTATAAACGTGCTCAATATTTTTCCTTGGATACTATTGTTTCAGAATGGGAAAGCATGTTTAAAAAAATGAATAAGAACTAAAGCCTTTTGCTTTAGTGAACAAGTAAAAAATAAATACTTGAAATGGATTTATCTAATTATAGAGAACCAAAACCTAATCATCTTAAAAGAATTATTTGGTATATAGTCAATCGGACAATTTTCTATGCGCTTCCAGGAGCACCGCTCCGGACACTTCGAAATTTGATATTAAGAGCTTTTGGAGCTAAAGTTCCACTAAAGGTAATGGTCTACTCTTCTGCTAAAATTTGGGCTCCATGGAATTTAGAAATGGATGAGCACAGCTGCATTGGGCCCAGAACTGAGATTTATAATAAGAATAAGATTATCATTGGTAAGAATTGTGTGGTTTCGCAAGGAGCATATTTATGTACAGCTACACATGATATCTCGGAAAAAAGTCATCCTTTGATTTCATTCCCTATTGTCTTAAAAGAGAAAAGTTGGGTTGCTGCAGATGTATTTGTAGGGCCTGGAGTTACTGTTGGGGAAGGAGCAGTTATTGGAGCAAGAGCCGCTGTCTTTAAGGACGTAGCCCCTTGGACAGTGGTTGGTGGTAATCCTGCGAAATTTATTAAAAATAGAGTCATTAAGAATTAACTACTAAAAATATGAATTTGGGCATCTCAATTATAATTTTGACCTATAACGAGGAACAACATATTGAACGTTGTATCAAAAATGCACAGCAGTTTTCAGAAGCAATTTTTTTGGTCGATTCTTTTTCGTCTGATCGTACAGTTGCAATAGCTGAATCATTAGGAGCTAAGGTTTTCCAAAATAAATGGGAAAACAATTATGCTAAGCAATTCAATTGGGGACTTGAAAATTTACCCATCACTACAGATTGGGTTTTTCGTTTAGATGCCGATGAATATTTGATGGATGACCTTATCATCGAAATCAAAACGAAATTACCCGCTTTAGAACCTAAATTTTCGGGTGTTGTTTTTGAACGAAAAATGTTCTTCCTGGACACATTGATGACCAAGGGTATGTTGCAAATGAATATGTTACGATTGTTTAAGTATCGTCATGGTTTTTGTGAAGAGCGTTGGATGGATGAGCATATAATCCTCACAGAAGGAGAAAGTATAATGTTTGATGGCTATTTTGTAGATCATAATTTAAATCCTTTGGGTTGGTGGATTCAAAAGCATAATAATTATTCTATAAGGGAAGCTGTTGATTTATTGGACTTGGAATATCAATTATTAAAACCTAAGACCAAACAAGCAGAGCAGTATGCACTATCTGCAGATGCACAATCCAAACGTGAGAAGAAAAAGAAGTATGCTAATATGCCCTTGTTTTGGCGATCGTTCCTCTATTTTGTTTATCGCTATTTCTTTAAGTTTGGTTTTACCCAAGGTAAAGAAGGTTTTTTATGGCATTTCTTACAAGGCTGGTGGTACCGCACTTTAGTGGATGCCAAAATCTTTGAGGTAAAAAAAGCTTGTGGTTCAGATAAAACAAAAATTAGACAGTTTTTAGCTAAAAATTATCAAATTAATCTTGACTAATTTGACCGTTTTAGTCGTTCACAAGAGGTTAAGAATATTACAATAGTTCATATGTTTTTAAAATCCATCAGTAACTTTCGTGGACTTGCAATATTACTAATAGTTGCGGGTCATTTATATGTTTTTGGTCTAAGTGGAGCTGACATACTCTCTACTTTTGTTCGTAATTTAATGGGTTCTGGAACATCATTCTTCGTATTTGTATCAGGGTTTATGTTTCATCATGTTTATTATAAACGGTATGGGTTTCGCCAGTTTATGTCTAAGAAATTTAAAAATGTAGCTCTACCTTATTTAATATTAGGAACTATTGCAGTAGTATTTTTTTTAATCACCTCATACGGTTATTTTGCACCGGTAAATCAGCTTTCAAGTGAAGAGTTTTCTAATTTATATGAGGTAGGTATCTTTAAACCTAGTGATACAACCTTCATGACTATATTGAAGTATTATTACACTGGGCGCATTTCTACAATCTACTGGTATATCCCATTTGCCATGTTACTTTTTTTGTGTTCCCCTTTGCATATGGCATTCATACGATTAAAGTTGAAAGAACAGTTAAGTATACTGGTTTTACTTTATGTATTAGCTTTATTTGTTCATAGACCGTTATTAAACCTTAATCCTTTTCATTCGCTTTTCTATTTCACTCCAATGTACTTAATCGGAGTATTGACGTCGCTCTATTCTACCAACATTAAAAGATTTCTTGATAACAAGTTATTACTTATGCTTGTTGTAATAATTGGGTTGTCTTTAATTCAACAGCTACTAGGGCATGAAGGTGCGTATAACAAATATTTCTTTGAATATGGTGGTGTGGATTTGCAATTGATTCAAAAAACAATTTGTGTGTTTTTCCTATTTGTAGCACTTGAAAAATACACCTTTAAGTGGAAAATTTTAGACGTAATTTCTGAAACTAGTTTTGCAATTTATTTTTTGCACCCTTGGCTAATATATGTACTTAAGAAAGTATATACGAAAATTGGAATTTTACCTGATGATGGTAACAATAATATTCTACTATATTTATTTAGTTTGTTGTTAGTAACGTTTTTATCAACAGCTAGTGCCCTAATGATTAAAAGACTCTTCAAACACAGCAGCAAAACTAGATATATAATTGGTTATTAATTTTGTCATATTCTCGTTTTGTTTCAAATATTATCTGCCACCTGTTAGTAAAAAATAGAGTTTAGGAGTTATTTTTTTTACGTAATAGCCTAATATAATACTAGTCAATATTGTTAGTGTGGGAGCTAAAAGGAATACTGTAAATGATTCAAATTCAGAATGTCCAATCAGCTTGTTCAACCCCTTTCTGAAAATCGATAAAACAGGTTCATGAAAAGCATACAGAAAAAAAGAAAATTGAAACAAGAAATAAACCTTGTAACTAGAAATATCTTTCTTTTCACCTTCAAAATAAAAATCGTAAATACCCCATAAAGCTATAATCCCTGTCAAAATTTCTATTTTATGAACTGCGATTATTACCCATTCCTGTTGATAATTAAGATGTAATAGCAAAGTTTCAATAAAGGTTAACATGAACCAAGCCATTACGAATAATAAGCTCTTTTTTTTAAAGTTGAAGTGTTGCAGACTAATCTTATTTAGCCCTAGATAGCCACCTGCCAGGAAAAAGAGTAATGCCTCATGGGAGAAAAGAATAAAGTTGAATTCAATAAACCATGTAATTAAAAATAGCAATATTACGTAGTGTTTTGTATTCTTAAGTAATCTATACCAGAGCGGCGTCAAAAAAATAATAATAATTAAATCTCTGATGAACCATAATTGATAGGGTATAGGATGAATGAAAATTGTTGTAAGTAATTGGGAGAATGAGTAATCAAATATTAATGCATTATAAAAAAAAGGTCGGGAGATAGGTATGGTTTGAAGGATGAAAACAAATAAGAGTCCATATATAGACCAAATAAGGTAGGGTAAGACCAGGGTTTTTATTCGTTTTTTATATTTAGCTATGAATTCTATTAAAGACCCATTTTTGATATTTAGAAAAAACAAATATCCGGAAATTATAAAAAATAAAGGAACAGCTATGGTTGTAATGCCTTTGCAAATGAAATTTTGAATAAAGGAGTTTAGACCTGCATCGACCACTACAATTTTTGAGTCTAATTTTACTTCTAAGTTGTAAGAGTGTAAAATTACAACCATGACCATTAATAAAAATGAAATAGCTTTTAGTTTTTCACTTAAATATTTATTCATGAGCTTAATGCTTAATTTTTTATTTATTGAGTAAAAAGTAGGAGCTATGTTCTAATTTCGTGCTCAAAAGATTTCATTATTTTGCCAATAGCTAAATATTCTTCTGCATAGGCTCTAGCTGCTTTTTTGATTGAATTATTTTCATTACTCAGAAAAGCGTTCAAAACCCCATCATTTAGAGCTTGTTGGTCCTCAGCATTTACTAATAGACCCATCTTATGTTTTGTAACTATTTTATGTAGGCTAGAAGACTTGTTAGCCGTAATTAAAGCCAAGCCACCAACCGATAATATAGTGGTTAATTTGGAGGGCATAACCAAATCACTGGCTTTCTCTTTTTGAATAACTAAATGCAAGTTTGCCATGTTTAAAAAGTCATTAAAATCTTCTTTAGGTTGTAGCGGGAGAAAGTGCATATTTGTTAACCCCATTTCATTTGCCAAGCTTATTAAGGTTTCCTTGTAAGGTCCTGTGCCGCAAATAGCAAACTTTAACCGCTTATGGCCTTCTAAAGATCTTGCTGTATGGAGAATGGTTTCTAAGCCTTGTTTTTCCCCAATGGCACCAGAGTACAATACTACCCAATCGTCTGGGGCAAAGCCAAATTTTTCTTTTAAGGATCCGCAATTTTCCGTTATGGGGTAAAAGCTATTTGTATCTGTCCAATTTGGAAAAAATAGCAACGGTTTTTCTGCTTTTTTTTCAATTCTATCCATCATACCATCTGAAATACTACTAACCACATCACTATGTTTAAAGATGTACCGTTCTGTTGCGTATAATAGTTTTAGCAGACGTGGGTTTTTTATAAGACCCAAATCTTGAGCGGCCTCAATCTGCAAATCTTGTATATGATGCAAATGCTTAGCTCCCCTAAGGTTTTTATAAAGAGACCCTAAAAGCCCTGATTGAAATGAGGGGGAAATTGAAATAACCCAATCGTATTTTTTTTGTAAAAGTAAAGGTTGCATTCGTGCTAAGGCAGAGATAGAAAATGAAGTGTCTAACAGCATCCGTTTAAGGCCACTGGGTTGGTTTGGTACATACATGGGGCAACGCATCACTTTAAGTGTACCTCCGGAAGCAAAATGTTGTACTTCGTTTTTATACCAGAACCTATTCTTTCGGTAGGGTTGCTGTATTTTCCAATAAGGATAATAGGGATAAGCCGTGAGTACGGTGCACTGGTGGCCTTGTTCAGCCAGCCATTCCATCATTTCCCCAGAATATTTACCGATACCTGTCAGTTCAGGTGAGTAGTTGTAACCAATAAATAAAATGTGTCTCATATACTCTACAATTAGGAATTTACTTATTGAAAGGTTTTCTTTTTACAGAAAACTTCACTTGTAACATTTATTCATTAAGGTGGACTTTAATTATTTTTATAATTAATCCTTCAACTAAGGATATAAAAACGGCTTATGTAATTTTAATATTTTTGGCTTTCACATCATTAAAATTCAAAAAGCGCACTATAAATCTGACAGAATAAAAAATTATTAAATAGGTGACAATGCCTTGAAGAAATATTCTTATGATGTATGATATGTCATTTGTAATGCCGTTTGCATTCCGGAACATTCCTAAATACAAGAATATTTTCATGATGGCAAAGGGAGCATAAATGACCCCTTTCTTTGTGTAAAAAATTAAAGAATTGATTAGTATAAAGATTAAATAGTACGTTAAGAACTGTAAAGGAAAATACCAAAAACTAAAGGTTGCCAGTCCATCTCCAATATGACTAGTCACTCTGTACCCTCCATGTGCGGATGGGCCAAGTAAGAAATCTCCGCGTGAGAATTCTAGTTTGCTTTTGTCAATATTTACTCCAAATAAGCTCAATAAAGGTGTTGGGAAAATTGCCAGAATATTTTCCTTAAATAACTCTTGCATACCTTTATCGGCATATCCTTTTTTTTCCGCATAGTATATCGTCTCATCTGTAATTCGCATGTTTGCATATCTCGCCAGCATAAAATTATTTACATAATACTCGGTCCAACCTTGTTGGTAAGTTGTTAATTTTCCGCGTTTTCTTTCCCTCGTGGCTTTTATACGCTCCATAAGGGCCTCATCTTGCACTGTCTCAATTGTTTTTTGAAACAATTCTAATTTGTCAATATCATCTCTTACATTACGGGTGTGTAACATCGCTAACGAGACATTTGATAGAAGGCTTAATGCTAATAGTAGAAATATTCCTGAAAATAACATTTTGGCAGGAGAGATATAAGAAGTAAGCTTGAGGTTGTTGAGAACAAGAAAGAGAAAGAATAAAATGAAAACCGTAGCAATAGGTGTTATTATGCTTTCCCGACTGTTAGAAGCAATATTTATGATGAAAATAAGAGCAGCATAAATAAATAGTGCTTTTTGATTTTCATATTTCAGCTTCAATAGGGATGGGAAGAACAAGCATAAAGGAGCATACATGAGGTAATCTAAACCTAGTAGAAATTTACCGCCTACGTCTCCATATTCTACGTCACCTGCGCTAAAATTATAAATGCGTATTACAAAACCAATAACGCCCATTCCCCAAAGTATTGGGGGGGTAGTTTCGAAAAATCCAACCTTTTTAAGACTTAGTTGTATAAAGTTATTTTTCTTCTTAAGTATTTTTTCAGGATTTCTACAAGCTAAATAAAAGGCTAAAGAGGAAACTAAAAACAATAAAATCTCGTACAGGAAGGTCTCGTAGGGTCGTTCAAAACCAAATGTAATGGGCTTGCCTTCAACAATAGTTGCTAGTAACGGTAAAAACCGGTACATAAACATAGAGAGGTACATGAGAAAGGCAAAGGGGTAGTATCTAATGTATGCTTCTTTTAAAAAATAGGTAAATACGCCGTAAGCAATAACCGCCATAACACAGCCATAAAAATTGGCCAGACTGGGAAAGAAAATCATTTCGCCCACAACGGCAAGAACCAATGCTATAAGCATGCCTCTTTTTAGTTGTTTTAGAATATGTACGTTCTCTTTGCTCATGTTACTGTTTTTACCTCTCGCTATGAAAAGGGGTATTTTGTTTTAAACTTTCGCTCTAATACTTTGTAATTTATGTCTTGCTTGGACCCCAAGAGTTTGTAGGTCTTCCAAACCGTGGGTGTATAATTCTTTTAAGGACATGCGCATAAGTTTGCAACCTTCTGGCATAACTAACACTACTAAAATGAGGTCTAAAGAAATAGCACCCATTGCAGCTCCTGTTAAACCAAATTGTAATGATAGCAAGTAGGTAAGCCCAACAGAAACTAACGCCCCTACAAGGCCGTATACGCCCATTTTACGAGGTTCGTTTACCGCTCTAAAGACCATTTCTGTGGTATACCACAATGCGTTCAATAACATGCCAGAAATAAAGAGGTACCACATGGTTTTAGGTACTTCTAGTTCATGGTTGGTCCATACGCCATAAAACCATAGGCCAAATAGGGCAAGAAATACAAAACCTACTGCAGAAAGGATAAAAACCCCAAGTATGGATAATCTGAAAATTTTCTGCGCGGTTTTCCAGTCCCCTTTTCCAATTTGATTAATAAGCTCTGGAAAGACCGTTGGTTCTACTAAGTATAATAATTGGTTAAGGGAACGGCTCAAGGTTCTAACGGTATTGAATATGGCTACCGCTTCAGGACCTAAAACAATACGCACCACAAAGGTGGTTCCTTGGAAATAGATGATTTGCCAAACTGGTAGCATTAAATAGCTTAACCCCTTGGTAGTAATACTTTTTAAAATGACCTTGTCTTTTTGACCGCTATAAATCTTAAATAGGCCAATAACTTGGCGCCCTTTGATCCAATAGAAAACCATAAAGACTAACATGACCAACAATTGTGATATGGCAAATTCTACAATACCGTAGCCTAGCAATAAGACCAATAGTCCTGCACCTAAGTTTGCGGCTGCTTTAAACGTGAGTAAATTAATGCTCAATGCCGCTCTTTCCGCTGCGCGATAATAGGCTTCTATCAATTGTAGATAGAAGGTCAATAATTGTGAGAAGATAAGAATGGATACAGCTAGTATGGCCTCTTTGCTGTCGATTAGTGACTTATCAAAAACATGAAAATAATCTAATGTAAATATGGCCACTGTGCTTATCAGCATGGCCACAAGAACCATAATAGAAATAATATAGACCCCAGTTTTGCTAATGTTGGCCGCTTCCTGTTTTTGGTTGGCCGCATAGCTCAGTACAAAACTATTTGCTGCGGCAGAACCAAACCCCAAGTTAGAGAAGGCAATAACACTGGGTATAATGGTGAGCGTTAGCCACTCTCCATAATACGCCGCACCCCATGCCGAAATAAAGAACGGCACCAGAAACAATTGTTCCAACACCCGAACTCCTTTTTGGAAAACGGAAGCCAGTCCATTGCTAAGAACCCTCTTTTTTAATGACATTTGGTTAGTTTAAATGATTTATACATCAACTATACTATTTCAATATTTTAGCTTACACCGTATTGATGATTGTTCTATTTACGTTTGTTCTTGCCATAGCCATACCCGTAGGTTTGGGTAGCATTGGTGTCATTCAATAAGACCATTGTATTTTTTAGCTTACCATCTTTATAAATGCCTTCTATAGTGCTTAAGCTTTCTTTTTTGGTCACATCTTTACGAACCACATATATGGTACTATCTATATAAGGATTTAGTGCAAAGGCATCTGAAATAAGACCTATAGGCGGAGTATCTATAATAATCCGATCATATTGTGCGGTAAGTGTAGCCATTAATACTTCTATGCGTTTGCTAAGCATAAGCGGGCCAACTTGGTTGACATCCATTCCAGATCCAATAAGTGATAGATTGGGTATGGTAGGGTGATTTTGAATAATATCGTTAACCGCTACCTCCCCTTTTACGATAAAGTCCGTAATTCCTGGTGAATTGGGGAGGTCAAAGTTTTTCATTAATTGAGGCTCTCTCAAGTCAAAAGCTAAAGCCACTACTTTTTCCCCGTTTATGGCTAGGGTAGTGGCAAGGTTAGAGGCAATAAAGGTTTTACCTTCGCCTTTAACTGTTGAGGTCACTAATAATGTTTGATTTTTTGATGTCTTCTTTAGATAGTCCAGATTAAATTGAAGCAGTCTAAAGAGTTCGGACATTGGCGATTGGTAGCTGCTTTCCGTAATTAACACACTATCTTCTTTATTCTTGGCAATCTCTCCTAAATATGGGGTAGAAATGTGCTCTGTGATATCTTCGGCAGTGGTTACCTTATTGTTCATGGCTTCTCTAGCCTGAACAAATGAAAACGGTAAGAACACGCCAGCCAATAAGCCGGCCAAGTAAAACAATTTCTTGTTTGGGCTTACAGGAAAACGCCCTGCTTTTGGTAAACTAACAATTCGTGTAGAGGATACCGGAGCTGCTAATGAAAGCACTTCTTCTTCTCGTTTTTGTAGCAAGTATAAATACAGACCTTCTTTGGTGCTCTTATCACGGCTAATATCTACCAATTGACGTTCCATAGCAGGTACTTTGGCAATCTGCGCCTGATATTTGTTGGCGTTAGCCTGTAGGTTGTTTTGAGAAATCAGTAATCGGTTCTTACCACTTCTAACATTTTCTAAAATAGCCTTGCTAAGCTCATTTAATGTTCGGTCTAGATTTACAATAATAGGATTGGCGCTAGAAGCAGATTGTGACATCTTTCCTTTTTCCAGTAAAGTCTCGTTGTACTGATCAATAATATTACTCAAAGAAAGGTCGCTAGCACTAAGTGACCCTGGTATTGGGGTGTCTAGATTGCCCTTTATTAAATACGCTTCAATAGCATTGTACACATTAATGTTTGTTTGGTAATCGGCAATCAGCTTCTTATAGTCATTGGCTTGGGCAATGTAAAGGTCTGCGTTGCCAGAAACACTTGTAGGGTCATTTTTGGTCTTGAATTCCTCTACATTTTTTTCTACACCTTCAAGCTCTCCTGATAGTAGCTTTAAGCGGTTGTCAATCATTTTAATTGTATTTTCCGCTAGCTCATTTTCATATTTAATTTTTTCTTCAACATATGTTTCAATAAGACCGGAAACTACGTCTTCTCCCTTTTTTTGATTGGTAGATAAAAAACGTATACCCAAAAGATTTCCCGAAGTATTGATTAATTCTACACTTAACTTGGAAAGAAAATCATCTATAACCCTATCCGTTTTGCGTATTACAAAATAAAGAGGTTTACCAATGTCTTCATAGGTGTTACCTTCTCTGGTAGTTATGGTAAATGTTCCAAAAGGGGCAGTTACCAAATCACCAAAAGTATGTGTGCTTTTGTAATCTTGCTCTTTATATGTAGTCTCCAATTCATATTGGCTGTCATCCAGTAAATTTATTTGAATGGGTAAATTGTATTCCAAATCTGTAGCGGTTTCGTCTACCAGTACCTGAACAGGTGTATCTTCTCCGTAGATTTCTACATCGCGTATTCTTCCATCAACATAAAAATTGATATTCAACGACCGGTCGGATATTACTTTTTCCATGATACCCGTAGAACGCAATATGCCAATTTCATCTTCAATGTTATAAGAGTTTTTGAGGAGGCCTAAATCCTTTATACTTTCGGCTTTTGCAGTGCCTTGGCCCGTGTCATTGCCCTTTACCAAAATGGTGCTCGTTATCTCATACTCTGTTTCTACTTTATATCTCAAATACAAAAAGACAAAGGCCAGACTTAGGACTACTCCAATTACAAAAAGAGGCCAATATTTAATATATTTTGAAAGTAACTTGCTGATGTTCATTTGTTCCATCTGATAGATTAGATTTAATACATGGCTTTAAACTGAGCATAGTTCAGGGTCATAGCCTAGTTTTGTTTTTGGTTGTATTTGGTCTTTGTTGAAAGGGCATTGGTTCAAGTTTTATAACAAAAATAGGTAGTAAAGAAACAGCATTTCTTAGTTACCTAAAACTTTTAGGCCTTTAAAAAATAGCAATGCCAAAATGCTGATTTTGATTTTATAAATAAAGACATAACCGATTGAATTAATGGAAATTAAAATATCGTAAAACTTTTAAAAATAAATTTGAAATCCCTTTTAGTAAGAATATGGAATTTAACATTTGGATTTTTTCCATAAGTACATCTAAGTGTTTTAATATGCATTTTCCTCCCCGCGTACTGCATTTACAACCGTTTGGAAAATAATTCTAACGTCTAACCATAAGGACCATTTTTCTACATAAAAAATGTCTAGTTTGGTACGGTTTAAAATGTCTTTTTTCTCTCCAATTTCCCCACGGTAGCCTTTTATTTGAGCAAGTCCGGTAATACCCGGTTTTACAAAATGGCGTACCAGATATTTATCTACATTCACCTCGTAATCCCAAGTGTGCAGTTCCATATGAGGCCTTGGGCCTACCACACTCATATCGCCTAAGAACACGTTTAAGAACTGTGGTAGTTCATCTATACTGGTTTTTCGGATAAACCTGCCTACACGGGTTACGCGCATATCTCCTTTGGTGGCCATTTTAGAGTCCGCATCCTTGGAGGGACGCATAGACCTGAACTTATAGCACCAAAAGGTCTGCCGTTTAAGCCCATGCCTTTTTTGTTTAAAGTATAGTTTTCCCGGTGATTCCAATTTTATAAGAATGAACATAATGGGCACTAACCAAGACAATACGCAAAGAATCACCAAAGATGAGAAAACAAGGTCAAACGTACGTTTTACTACACGGGCAAACAACGTGTCCAAAGGAACTCTTCTCAGGTTGAGCACGGGCACGGTTTCATAGAGTTCAATAAACATGCCCCTAGAATAGATTTCTTTGTTATCCGGTATAATTTTCACGCGGATAAGGTTGTTGTCCGCAAAGTCTATCAGGTTGCGTAATTCTTTGTTGTTAAACTTGGAGGCAACGCAATAAATTTCATCAATATTATTCTCTAAAATATAAAGGAAACAATCTTCAACGGGCCCTAGAAATGTGGGACTTTTAGATTTTTTATCATCAAAATACCCCATATAACGGTAGCCCAACTCAGGTTCATCAAATACCTTGCGTATTTTCTTTAAATTTTTGTCACGGCCCAGAACTACTACTTTAACCGAGTTACCGCCCCATAAGCGGTATTTTCTACGTAGCCAGAAGAAAACCACACGATAGGCCGTTAATGCCGCGCATATAATCAAATAGATGAACAATTGCTGTTCAAGCGATTCATAAATTCTACCTGTTATTCCAAAAAGGGCAAAATAGGCAAGACCATAAATTAAATAGAGTTGAACAACTTTATGAATGTTGGTGAAAAACCGTTCCTTTCTTTTTCTAGTGTAGTAGCTTAGACCATAGGTGATAAGCAGCCAAGACACATTGTAATGAAAAATATAGTATACATTGGTGTAGGTTTCCGGTGTTAAGCAGAACAGTAAACCATTAATGATACACAAGTGGACCAATATGGAAATTGGGATAACCCAGTCCGAATTTTTAAAACTTTTCATCACCTCTATTGCTGTAAATTATGGGTAGTGAAATAGGCCCTAGGATTTAAAGCCGTTGATTGTAAAAAACATCCGGCATTTCCAAAAAAAGTTGTTGGTAAAAGTTGACTAAATGGCAATAACATAATAACAGTAGATTTACAAGTTTAATAATGTTTTACATCTAGCGCTGTAGGGCGTTTTTTAATTTTGGGGGAGGTTAAAATTGCAGGCGCAAATATAGGATTTCGGGTAGTACAGCCAAAATTAAAAGTGTTATTTAATCATTATCCCATACTCTTAAAATCGATTTTAATTCGCTAAATCGCAGTTGGTTGTAATGTTTGTAGTACTTACGGAGTATTCTGAAGTTTCCGATTTTTCCTATAAAATTAATTAAATCCCTAACTAGGCGTTTAGTGTGCGTTCATCGCATTTTTGGATGCTTGATATACGTGGTTAGGTGTGGGTACAAAGGTTTATTGTGAATGTGCAGATTTGTAAGATAAATTTTTGATGATTCTATGAAAAAATAGCGCAACAATGGGGAATTTAAAAAAGGTAGCATAGAGGAATATACGTTGATTTAAAATTCTAAATGGATAAACAAAAAAAAGGGAGCGTTCCCCAACACTCCCTTTTCAAGTTTTAAATTCTATTTCAATATTGAAATAGTTTATCAACCTACTTATGAGTTACAAAGGTGCATGAGTTTTATTTCGCTTTTTGATGCTAAAAATTGAAATTTTGATTCAAAAAATTAATAGGTAATTCCATCTAAAAGGTTGGATATCGGCCATAAAAAAAAGGGAGCGTTCCCCAACGCTCCCTTCCGAGTTATATAATACCCATTTCAATATTGAAACGGTTATTCAACCTACTTATGAGTTACAAAGATGCATTACATTGCCAAGTGCCATTGATTCAAAAAATACCAAAATTGACTCAATTACTTCACTTAGTTGATTACATAGCCTAAAATCCAATAAAGGATAATAAAAACTACGATGCTACCAATGCATCCGCATTTGCCGCCTCCTATTTTTTTGGCTCCCCAACCGGCCAATATCGCTTTTAGAATATTTTTCATAGTACTTTATTATTGGGATTTTATAGGTCCCGATTTATATTTGGTATTGTAATCCATTCGCAAATTTTGCAAGGTACTGTTTAAATCTTCGGCCTGTGATTGGAGCAGTGCATTTGTAGTTTTTGGTAAGCTACCAAACGCCAATAGATTTTGATATTTTAGTACTAGCGCCTCTTCCTTGGAAGTAATCAGTAGATTAATCTCCTTATCCGATAGGTTCTTTTCCAATAACTGATTTTCCAACGATTCAAAAATAGGATGTTCTATATGGGCCATACGGGCAATTTTCCTTTCGGTTACCGCATAATACTCATCCGTTAGGATTTTCTCGAAATCTACTTCTTCAAAATGGCGTTTCTTAAAATAGGAGAGCCAAGTAGGATACCGGTCCGATTGTACTAATGTACCATACATGCGCTGGCAGGCATGTGTTTCGGCTACCAATTCGCTCAAAGCATTTTCCCATGCAGTGCGTTCTCGTTCCATGATATATATTTTGGATTAAACTTTAATTTTTTGATTCGGTATTAATCAACCAAAAGCCGATTCTACGGCACCACCATCTATACGTACGTTGGTTCCGTTTACATAACTGGCATGTTCAGAGCACAAAAAGGCTACTACTGCGGCCACTTCTTCCGGTTTTCCTCTACGTTCCATTGCAATGTGCGGTCTTTTGTTCTTTACGAACCATTCTACGGCTTCCTTCACCGAGATATCTTTTTCCTTGGCCAATTCCTCCATCATGGCATCTGTCATGGGCGTTTCAATATAGGCCGGAGAAATGCAGTTGAAAAGGATGTTTTCTTTGGAATAGGACCGAGATAAACACTTGGAGAGATTTATAATTGCGGCCTTGCAGGCATTATACGGACTTTCATCTACATACGGTTGAAACGCATTTTCACTGGCTACCATAACCATGCGTCCCCATTTTAGTTTTTGCATTTGTGGAACAAAAGCTCGTGCCACACGAACGGCACCCATCAGGTCTACTTGAATGGTATTCATCCAATCTTCATCCGTTAATTTCAAGAAATCTCCAGCTGCGCCCCGTGCACCCGCCGAATGAAAAATGATGTGGGCACCACCAAATTCGGTTTCAATTTTATCGGCCAAATCCAATACTTCTTGATTCTTGGATATATCCGCAGCAATGCCCATGACTTTAGCACCATCCTGGGCGTCTTTTTCAACTTGTTTGACCGCATCTTTTAATTCTTTGCCATTGTCTTTGTCCGAAAGCACAATGTTGACTCCTTCCCGAGCCAAAAATTTAGCGGTTTCAATTCCTAATCCTGAGTCGCCTCCTGTTATCAAGGCCGTTTTTCCTTTTATGTTTAAATCCATACTGTTCTTTTAAATAATGATTATATATATAGTTGTATGCTATCCGTTTGTAGTAAAACCTGGGTAGCACGTCATTCCACCGTCAACAAAAATGGTGGTTCCGTTTATGTATTCAGATTCGTCCGAAGCCAACCAACTGGCCACACTCCCTATATCTTCGGGTACACCAATCTGTTTGTATGGGATGAGTTTTAGCATATTCTCCCGCCCTTCCTTGGTGCTCCAAACGTCTTTATTAATATCTGTTTTTATTGCTCCCGGTGCTATACTGTTGCATCGTATTTTATGGGGAGCGTACGCCTGGCAAATACTTTCCATCAACATTAAAAGTCCGCCTTTAGATGCCGCATAATTGGCGTGTCCGGCCCAAGGAATAACTTCGTGAACCGAACTCATGTGAATGATTTTTCCCAAAGAATTGGAAACGTCCTTGCGCATACCCCGGCGTAAAAATTCGTTTATGGCCTCTTTGGCGCACAAAAACTGTCCCGTTAGATTTACATCTATCACTTTTTGCCAAGCCTCCAACGGCATTTCGTGTAATGGATGGTCTATTTGCATACCGGCATTGGCCACGCACACATCTACAGTACCAAAATGCTCAATAGTAGTCTTGAACATAGCTTTTACGTCTTGCTCTTTGCTTACATCGCATTTTACAACAATGGCTTCGCCACTTAGTTTGTTCTTGTTGATTTCGTTGGCAACTTCTTCTGCAGCTTCTTTTGAGCTTCTATAATTTACGACCACGTTGGCGCCTTCTGCACCCATTGCCAGTGCCACGGCTTTACCAATGCCGCCACTGGAGCCGGTTACGATACAGGTTTGGTTTTCAAGTCTTTTATTGGGTTTTTGCATAACTGTAGTAATTAGACCATAAAATTACCGGGTCTAGTTCTGCCGGAATAGTCCTATACATAAAATTGATAGCTCAATGCAATTAAAAGGGAAAGCCTTTGTAATAAGCGAATTGGATAATGTTTTACGGCATTATTTTTTGTTATTAAGGCTATTTACAAATTGGGGTTCCTGTTAATTTGTGAGAACTATTAGGGGTTACCCTAGTTATGAGAAATACAGAAATTTAAAACACATAAAAGATGATAAAGCCAAAAACAGAAGTACCTAAAATAGAGCTCCCTCTAATTAACGATACCCGATGGAATTTAGCCACGCAGAATAGCGAGACCTTTACTGTTCTTGTTTTTTACAGGGGGTTACATTGTCCTATTTGTAAAAATTATTTAGAAGACCTGGCCAAAAAGTTAAAGGACTTTACGGATAGGGGCGCACATGTAGTGGCCATTAGTAGTGATACGGAGGAGCGGGCCAAGAAAGCCGGCGAGGAATGGGATGTTCCCGAACTGCCCATTGCCTACGGATTATCTATTGAAGAGGCTAGAAATTGGGGGTTGTTCGTTTCAGAGGGAATTAAAGATTCCGAACCGGATACGTTCTCAGAACCAGGGGTTTTTCTGGTAAGACCGGATAATACCTTGTATGCAAGTGCTATTCAGACTATGCCTTTTGCACGCCCCAATTGGAAAGATATCTTAAATGCCATAGACTATATAGAAAAGAACGATTACCCAGCTAGAGGGGGTGAGTAATTCATTTCTCGATGCTGTCTCCAAGTGATGGGTTAAGTGGTCTTTAAACAATAATAGGTTGACCTTAATGCAAGTCCTATTCGGAGAGATAAAAAGTATTTCGTAAATTTAAGAGAGGAGGCCCTTCTCCTTTTAAAAACAATCTACGAACTTAAATGAATAGGATTATGGAGTTGAATTATAAAATTTATCGGAAAGTAAAAATCTACTTTAACAAAATCTGTGGAGCAATTCCCAATCTGACACTTTTAAAAGAGCGGTCCGAATTAACTTTTGGAGGCTCCTTGGTCGCATCTCGAATTGAAGAAATGCAGTTGGTACAGGCACAACTGGTGAATTTCTTCATGAATCCGGATTTGATCGTGCCTTTTGTACCGTCTTCACGCTGTACCGCATTATCTACTTGGTATGGAAACAATACTTTGCAGTCCTGTGGGGATTTGGGAACTTTTCAAGCTATGCTCATAGAAGAGGATGATAAGGTGTTGGAAGAAGCGAACTATATGATTGCGGACCCACTATTACCTTCTAAACTTCAGGTTTTGCTTAAAAAACATAGAAAGAGATTAAAGAATATCAGGATTAATAAAGAGAGCCTGAACGAATTAGAAAGATGAAAGAATATACAGGATTGCGGTATGAAAAAATAGGCCATGGAAAGAAAACCATTGTCTTTGTGCATTACTTTGGAGGTGATGCCGGAAGTTGGAAATGGTTGGCCAAAAGGTTACGAAAAAAGTATACCTGTATCATGCTCAATCTGCCGGGTTTTGGAGGTACAAGGCCGCTTGCCGAACCTTCCATTTATGGTATGGCGCAATATATAAACGTGATTATTGATGAGTTAAAACTAAAGGATTACATTCTTTGCGGTCATTCTATGGGCGCCAAATTGATACTCTATGCCGCACAGATAAAAAATACGAACTTACCTCAGAAACTAATGTTGATTGCGCCTTCGCCACCCACTGTAGAACGCATGGAAGACCAAGAGCGCAAACGGATGTTGAACCATCCGGACAGGGCCGAAGCGGCCAACACGGTACATGGGGCTACCCAAAAGAAAATGGGTAAAAAGAGATTGTTGTATGCGGTCAATTCCCAATTGCAGATTGAAGAATCTACTTGGAAATGGTGGTTGAACGTGGGGATGAAAAATAATATTGCAGATCGGATAAAAGGGCTTGATATTCCCACAGATGTAATTTTCTCCAATGACGACCCCGTGATTTCTACAGAAGCCATTTATGAAGAAGTGTTGCCAAATCTTAGTAATCCTTCTGCGGTAGCTTTGAGCAGGGTAGGGCATTTAATTCCTATGGAAATGCCAAGAAAACTTGCCCGTATCATTAAAAAACTTAATACATAGATTCCCGTCAAACCGTCCTAAAATATACGTTTGCAAGAGTCAATATGAGATATCGTTCGTATTTAAAGCAAATAAGTTAATTTATGATTGTTAAAAGCGTACAATTCATGTGCTTATTACTGATCTTTGCCCTTAATGCAAAAGGAGAAAAGAAAAAATAGGTGGCTGCGGCGCTTGGGACGGGTGTTCTTAGTGCTGGCGCTATTGTTTTTTGGTTTGCTACTGTTTATTCGAAGCCAGTGGGGGCAGGATATTATAGTGGGTAAGCTTACCAACTACGTGTCTCAACAGACAAATACAAAAGTTGAGATAGATCGGTTATACTTAACCTTTTCAGGAAATATTTTTTTAGAAGGATTGTATTTGGAAGATACCAAAGGGGATACCTTGGTGTATTCTAAAAATCTGGAGTTGAACTTGCCCCTCTCACCTTTAATTTTCAATAACGAACTTAATTTGAAGTCGGCCACTTGGGAAGGTTTGAACGCTAACATCACAAGAGAGCCGGATTCCGAGGACTTCAATTTCAATTTTTTAATCGATGCTTTTGCCGCGAAAGATACCACTACCGTTACCACGGAAAGTGAACCCATGCAGATAACCGTTGGGGAACTTGATTTTAAAGATTTTAAGTTGGTCTATAATGACCAATTTTTGGGAATAGACAGTCGCATTAAATTAGGCGGATTGGTGCTAGACGCAGATGAAACGGATTTGGAACAGTTGCGATTTGAATTGGATGAACTGAAATTATCCAACACGGATATTTTCTACAAACAGACCAAACCCTTTGTTTCCGAAGATACTACGGAAACCACTTTGCCATACTTTGCTGTAGACCTGCTGCAACTACAAAACGTAAAAGCCAACTATAGCTCCGTTCCGGATTCCATTAACGCAAAACTTGATGTTCGGGATTTTGAGCTAGAACTGCCCAAAGCCAACCTGGCATCCAATGAGATAGAAGTAGATAGGATTTCGCTGCAGCGCTCGGCCATTTCGCTCCAGCTTCCGGCAGCTTCAAAAACTATAGATTCTACCGTTACGACCAATGGCGCTACAGGTTTTGAATGGCCTAAATTTTTAGTGCAGGTAGATGAAATTGATTTACAGGAAAATTCTATTACCTACACCATGGGTACGGCCCAGCCGGAAAAAGGCAAATTCAACCCTAATGCCATTTCACTTTCTAATTTTAAACTTCAAGCGGAAGAGGTAAAATACCGTCCGCAAGAAGTGGCTATGCAATTAAACGCACTTTCTTTTGATGAACAGAGCGGTATGACATTGCAAAAACTGAACTTTAATGCCAGGATTGATGATAGCAGTGCTGCTTTGGAGGACCTACAATTTACGGTTAACAACAGTTCTTTGGCAGGGCAAATGACTTTGAAATATTCGTCTATAGAAACCGTGTTGGATGCCCCGGAAGGTACGCGGGTAGATTTAAATCTTCAAGATATAGATGTGGATGTACAGGATGCATTCACCTTACAACCGGAATTGGCGGATAATGCCTATATGGTCTCCGCTGCGGAACATCCCCTGCAAGGTGGAATTTCAGCAGAAGGTACGTTGCAAAAAATCGATATAAAAAATATGCAGCTCAATTGGGGACAAACCACCCAATTTTCTGCACAGGGAAGCTTGCAAAACATCACCCAACCGGATTCGCTTTATTTTGATTTCAGAACTATTTCGCTCAATACCGTAAAAGAGGATGTGGCAAAATTTGTTTCGGAAAAAGAATTAGGAATTTCACTGCCTAAAACCATTGCGCTAAATGCCCAAGCTAGTGGAAAAGTGAACGACCTTACCGCACAAGCACAATTAAAGATTCCAGAAGGTACTATTGCCGCCAAAGGCGCTTACCAAGATGGGCAAGAGATGTATTTTGATGGGAACCTAAAAGTAGATAGCCTACAACTGAATACGCTGTTGAACAACCCACAACTGGGTGCCGTTTCATTTACTATGGATGTTTCCGGTGGGGGGAAAACGAACAATCTGGATGCAAAACTCAAAACGGATTTCACTCAATTGACTTTCAGTAATTACGATTTTTCGGCATTGAAGTTGGAAGGTGAGATGAAAAACGGGAAAGGAGCGTTAGACCTTGCTTTTAAGGATAAAAACTTGAATCTTTTGGCAAAGACCCAAGTGGTTCTGGACTCGGTAAACTCACAGTTAGATTTAGACCTTAATGTCATTGGGGCCGATTTGTATGCACTAGGGGTAACCAAAGAGAACATAAAAGCGGGGCTTCAACTTAACGGAAAATTCTCGGGTAATGCCGAAGCTTACAACATAGATGCCCAAATAGAAAACGGCGTGGCGGTCTATGACAATGAGCAGTATCAAATGGGGCCTGTCAACCTAAAATCGTATATAGATAATACCAACACCAACGTCTCGGTAACTAGTGATTTTTTGGTGGCCAGTCTAAAATCCAACGCTAGTCCACAAGGCTTGAACAATGCGCTAACACGGCAATTTGAAAACTATTTTAAAAACGGACAGGACAGTGTGGCCGTAAGGGATTCCGTGCGATTGAAAATGAATTTAAAGCTGTCTCCAACGCCATTCCTGACCGAGGTGTTTTTACGGGACGTTGACCGTTTGGATTCGGTTTTGATAGATGCTGATTTTGATGCTACTACACGAAAATTAAACGCAAACGTACATGTGCCTTCCGTGGCCTATCAAGGAAGTTCTGTAGATAGTTTATATGCTAGAGTAACGGGGAATGCGACCAATTTGGATTTTACGGCCGGTTTTGCCGGTCTCGTATCGGAACCGGTTCTTATAAAACGAACTTTTATTGAAGGTAATCTAAAAAACAAAAAACTGTTCATGGATTTTATTGCCATGGATGATAGTGAGGCTGTCGCACATATTTCTTCGCAACTCACCCTTTCAAAAGATACCACGCGCATTCATATAGATCCGTCCAATTTGGTTCTGAACAAGAAAAAATGGTCAGTTCCAGCGGACAATCAGATTCGTGTTGGCCCAGATGTATTACAGTTCAATAACATGAAATTTACCCGGAACGACCAATCTCTAACGCTTAGTGATCAGTTGCCCGGTCAAGAGAAGGAGCATATAGGTATTGTGTTCGATAATTTTAGGTTGCAGACTTTTCTGAGTCTTTTAAATCCGGATGAAACTTTGGCTTCCGGTCTAGTAAAAGGAGATTTGATCATTGAGAACCCTTTTGGCGCAACGGGGCTTGTGGCCGATTTTAAGATCAATGCTTTGGAGGCTCTTGAGAATCCTTTGGGCAATTTAAGCTTAAAGGCAAATTCCACGGGAAATGCCGCTTACGATTTTAACCTTGCCTTAAAAGATGGTGGTGCAGACCTTGATTTAATTGGAGACTACGCGGCTTCGGAGAATGGGGCGCAACTGAACCTAGATTTGGATTTAAACCGAGTAGAGCTACAAACCTTGGAAGCGTTTACGCAGGGAGCCATTAAAGATTCGCATGGGGCCTTGTCAGGAAAAATAAATGTCTCGGGAACCACTGCCGCTCCGGAATACGATGGAACCCTAGATTTTACGAAAGTTGATTTTAACGTGGCCGCATTAAATTCCGTTTTTAAGATTGCAGATGAACAATTGAAATTGGATACGGAGGGCGTTTATTTTGATGCGTTTCAGATAGCGGATGCAGATGGCAGCGATTTTACGATACAAGGTGCCGTGCTTACCGAAGAACTGTTGAACCCTTCTTTTGATTTACAGCTGGATGCAGAGAATTTTAGAGTGCTGAACTCCACAAAAGAGGATAATGAACTGTATTATGGAGTCGCTAGTTTGGATGCCGATATAAAGGTGGAGGGTGATTTGGAGTTGCCCAAAGTAAGTGGCAAACTACGTATTCGAAAAATTACAGATATCACCTATGTGGTACCCGAATCGCAATTGGATGTTGAGGAACGGGATGGGGTGGTACTCTTTGTAAACCGTGAAAATCCGGATGCTATCTTAACTCGTAACGATCAGGAAGAAACCCCGTCCTTTTTTCAGGGAATGGATGTCCGAACGGTTTTAGAAATTGCCGAGGATGCCGATTTTCATGTGATTATAGACGAACGTACGGGAGATAATCTTGAAGTCTCTGGAGATGCGGCGCTGAACTTGAATATTGAACCTAACGGGAGAATCAATCTTTCGGGCAGGTACGAGCTGAAATCCGGACATTATGAGACCAATCTTTATAATTTGGTAAAGCGAAGGTTTGAAATAAATCCGGGGAGTACCATTACCTGGCAAGGAGACCCTACCGATGCAAAACTTGATGTTACTGCGGTGTACAGCGTAGAAACCTCGGCGGAGCCTTTAATGTCTTCGGTAGTCTCAAGTGAAGACGTTAGTGTAAGTTCAAAATATCAAGAGGTATTGCCTTTTCTGGTCTATCTGAACGTAGACGGAGAACTGCTGCAACCCGATCTATCCTTTGGCCTGGATATGCCCGAAGATGAGCAAGGTGCTTTGAGCGGTGCCGTATATGGGCGTGTACAACAACTGAACGGTCAAGAGGCGGAACTTAACAAACAAGTGTTTTCATTGCTGGCGCTCAATAGGTTTTATCCTGATTCAGGTAGTGATGGAAGTTCTGGGGGAACGGCCGCCATTGCTAGGGATAATGTTAACAAGGTATTGTCGGGTGAGCTTAATGCGTTTTCGGATAAGGTGTTCGGCAATACAGGGGTTGAGGTAGATTTTGACTTGGATAGCTTTACTGATTATCAAGGGGACAGTCCTCAAGACCGGACGCAACTCAATATAAACGCAAAGAAAAAATTGTTTGATGACCGCTTGGTGGTAACTGCAGGTAGCGCGGTAGATGTGGAGGGGAGTGCGCAGTCCGGACAGGAACAGACGCCCATAATTGGTAATGTGAGTTTGGAATATTTGCTCACCAAAGACGGAAGGTACCGTTTGCGCGGTTTTCGAAAAAGTGAGTATGAGAATATTATTGACGGTCAGTTGATCGTAACCGGAATGGCCGTTATTTTTAATAGGGAGTTTAATAAGTTCAGTCAGCTGTTCAATCCCTTAAAAGATAACGTTGAAGAGAAGGAAAAGAAAGCCAAATCCGATAAAGAAGAACAAAAAGGGGAACAATAATATGAAATTGAGCACCATACCTTTTTTACGCATTTGTATACTGTTTTGCTTGGCAATCCCGTACGGATGTAGCGTGGGTAAATATATACCCGAAGACGAAACCTTGTTCACTGGGGCGGAAATTACGGTGGATTCAGAAGAGGAAAAGCGCGCGTTAAAACTCGTTGAGCAAGAGTTGAATACCTTGATTAGGCCAGCGGCCAATTCTACAGTTTTGGGAATGCGTCTTGGGCTGTATTATCATTACAAAGCGCAACGGGAAAAACCCGGTTTTTTAAATAAATGGTTGAACAAAAAATTTGGGGAAGAGCCGGTGTACCTCAGTGATGTAAATACGCAGCGTATTGAAGAGCTTATGCTCAACAGGTTGGATAACCGTGGCTTTTTCTACAGCAAGGTTTCCACGGAAATAGACAGTACCAAAAAATACGCTTCGGTGAATTATACGGCGCAACTGCCTAAGCCCTATACCCTGGAGCAGTGGAAAATAGATAAGGATAGTCTGCCCATTTATAGCGAGATAGAACAGGCCATGGCCAACACCCAACTAAAGGCAGGAGAACGTTTTGATTTGGAACTTTTAAAATATGAACGTGAACGGATTGATGGACATCTAAAGAACCGAGGGTATTATAACTTTAATCCCGATTTCCTCATTTTTGAGGCCGATACCAATCGCTATGAGAATAGAAAGTTCGATTTATTTCTACGATTGAAAAAGGGTACACCGGAGAAGTCTATTATTCCGTATACCATTGATTCCATTGCAGTATACCCCAATTATTCCATTGAAAATGATAGCTTACCACAAGCTTCGGAAATAACGGAGGAAAACGGTATTCAGTTTATACAGGACGAAGAGTTCTTTAAACCCAAACGCTTGGAACCTTATATCCTTTTTGAAAAAGGGCAAAAATACAATTCCGAAACGGCGCGCCTTACCAGTAACCGGTTAGCGGCCTTAGGTAGTTATAAATTCGTGAATATTAGGTTTAACGAAATGGATACGTCATCGGTAGATAACAAAGGACTGCTTAATGCGGATATCTTTTTATCGCCTTTAACCAAAAGGTCCATTAGAACGGAACTTCAGGCAGTGACTAAATCCAATGGTTTTGCCGGTCCGGGAATAGCGGTAACCTATAACAACCGGAATGTCTTTAATGGGGGAGAAACCTTTAGTTTAACGGGCAATTTTGCTTATGAGACACAACTGTCCGGAGGTGATAATGCAGGCTTAACAAGTATAGCCGGAGGATTAAAGGCAAATTTGCTGTTGCCAAGATTGGTGCCTTTCTCGCCCAGCAGGTTTAATTATGCCGTTCCCAAGACCAAAATAAGTTTGGGCGGTGATATTCTTAAACGGAGCAAACTTTATACGCTAACCTCTTTTAACGGTTCTTTTGGGTACACTTGGAATGCGAATAAGTTTGTGTATCATGAGCTAAATCCCATAAGTATAACCTATGTAAACCTTACCGATACCACAGAGGAATTCGAGGAAATCCTAGCCAACAATTCGTATTTGAGCAGCAGTTTTGAACAGCAATTTATAGCGGGCCTAAATTATACGTTTACTTATAACGAGCTGGTAGATGAAAATAAGGACCGCCCCATCTATGCGTCCACAACGCTGGATGTAGCGGGGAACACCTTGAGTTTGTTGAACGGAGGAAAGAGCACGGCATTTGGTTTGGAATATGCACAGTACGCCAAAGCGGATATAGATTTCAGGTATTATTTAAAGTGGGGAAAGGAAAACGCGGTGGTCAGCAGGTTGTATGCCGGTTGGGGAATTCCGTATGGTAATTCATCTACCTTACCTTTTGTAAAACAATTCTATTCCGGAGGCCCTTACAGTGTTAGGGCATTTCAGATACGGTCTTTAGGACCCGGTACGTTCCGTAGTGACGAGGATAGTACCAGCTCCTTCTTTGATCAGTCCGGAAATCTTAAGTTGGAAGCAAACCTAGAATACAGGTTTCCTATATGGTCCTATCTTAAAGGGGCACTTTTTGTAGATGCGGGTAATGTATGGTTGACAAATGAGGCTGAAGCCGGCGAGGGAGAATCGGAAGAAAGTATAGCTTTTAATCGGCAATTAACTACAGAAGGCAAGTTTGGTTCGGATTGGATAAGAGAATTGGGTATTGGGGTAGGTTTTGGACTTCGCGTAGATATTCAAAGTTTTGTCATAAGGTTTGATTTTGCTTCCCCTTTACAAGTGCCATACTTACCGGAAGGCGAGCGCATACGGACTCCGTTTATAGACGGAGGAAGCGGAAATGTTATTTTTAATTTTGCTATTGGTTACCCTTTTTAAAATTTATTTGAGGGTACATTTCTTAGCTTTAAGAGGATAAAGAGGTGTTTAGTGCTCAATTGTGATACTTTTGCTATCTTAACATTATCTGAAGCGAGGCATTCAACTAAAGTGAAGGCTTGAGAATAGGATAAAGTATTTAGAATTTATATTGTGTTGTGAAGGTTTCACGGGCAAACTAAACATCCCCATTCTATTGATGTATACACTTACTTACGAATCAAAAGCGATAAAAGAGCTTACGAACGCAGATATCGAGACTATTTTGGAGACGGCCCGTAATTTTAATGGGGCTAATAATATTACCGGTTGCCTAATATTTTACAAAAGACGTTTTATTCAAATTTTAGAAGGAGAGAAAGAGAAGGTACAATCACTTTTTGAGAATATAAAGAAAGACAAACGACACACGAATGTATATCAGTTGTCCGAAGATGAGGTTATAGAACGTAATTTTCCCAATTGGGGCATGGTCTACTATCCCATAGATGAGAATGACCTGAACAAAAATGAATACGAACAGTTCAAAAGAAACTTGTTGCTATTGGCCGATTTAACGGTGCATTCCAACAAAACTGCTATTCTTTTTTGGAAGCGTATGAAATTGCTCGTTACTGCACCCCCAGATGAAATCTAGAGGTATTAAATTAAAGACAAAAAAAACGGCGATATCTATCGCCGTTTTTTTTGTCTTTAAACTTACTATTAATCAAATTGCTTAAGAGATGCTCTTAACATCCAAGCCATTTGTTCGTGTGCCTGTAAGATACCGGTAATAAAATCTGCAGTACCTTCATCATTATGAGCTTCGGCATTTTCGCCAATACTTTCTCTTATAAATTTGATGACTTTGTCATGGTCTTTTAGCAAGACCGTCATAAAGCTAGCGCTATCGGTTTGGTCTGGGTTGTTTTCCTCCAAATGGGACAACTCTAAAAACTCTTTTAGAGTACCCGGGGAATAGAACCCGAGCATACGGATACGTTCTGCTACTTCATCAATAAATTTTTCCAATTTGCCATATTCCTCTTCAAAAAATACGTGCTTAGTGTGAAAATCAATTCCCTCTACATTCCAGTGTGCATTACGCGTTTTTGTATAAAGTAAAAACTCATCGGCCAATAATTGGCGAAGCATTTTTACTACAGCTTCACGGTTTGATTTTTTTATACCTATCTCGGTTTTTTGTGCTTCTTGAACTTCCATAATTTTTTCTTTTTTGATTATATATGCAATTTACACCAGAACGGCTGCGTAGGTTGACCGGAAAAGTTTATTAATTACTCCAAAAGGTAAAGGCTAAAATGGGGTAGTTGATTTGATGAATTACAACATTCTTTTTTTGTATTGGGTCAACATTCTGCACTCATGAAGACTACTTTAGTGAGGAAAAAGAAAATAAGGAGTACTAAACTTTGTAAAGAGAAGGAATATGAAGACGTTGAACGATTTATTCGAACATCAATTGAGGGACCTTTACAGTGCGGAAACCCAGTTATTGGCAGCCTTGCCAAATATTGTGGAACATGCAAACGACAAGCGTTTAAAACAGGCTTTTGAGAATCATTTGGAGGAAACAAAAGAGCAAAAGAGTAGAATTGAAAATATCTGCCGCGAATTAAATATTACACCTAGCGGTGAAACCTGCCAAGCAATGAAAGGGCTCATTAACGAAGCCAAGAATTTTATAGACAAGGCCCAGGGTGATGAGTTAATGGATGTAGGTCTTATTGCGGAAATACAACGCGTACAGCATTATGAAATTTCCGGTTACGGAACGGCGGTTAGGTTTGCCAAAGAACTTGGATATAGGGATATTGCCAAAACCTTACAGGAGACGCTTAATGAAGAGTATGACGCGGACAATACTTTGGAGAAACTGGCAGAAACCCGTTTGAACAAAAAGGCCATAGGAGATAACGCTTAGTTACTGTGTTGGTTTAAGAATTAAAGCCCAAGCAAGTGTTTAGACACTTGCTTGGGCTTTTTAATGTACTGTAATAATTGCCAGAAAGTGAAAGGATTAAATCGTACGTTTTAATCGTATATATAACCCGTCATGTTCCAAGTTCATTTAGGGGTATAAAAAAACCGGTATAAACTATACCGGTTTCTTATCAACAACCAAACTATTCCTGTAAGTTATATTATGCAGAAGCTGCCATTACGTTCTGCTTATCTTTATACTGCTTTGGGCTACAGTTGTATTTGTTTCTGAATATTTTGGAGAAGTAGCTACGGCTTGTAAATCCAATGCTATATACTACTTCGGATATATTTAAATCTGTGTTTTTAATAAGTTCTTCGGCTTTTGCAATACGTACCTCACGGATATAATCCGTAACGGTTGTACCATGCATCAACTTAAAGCCTTCTTGTAATTTACAAGGAGAAAGACCTGATTTACGACAAAGTTCAGAGATGGATAATTGTCTTTCAGGATAGTTGTGTACGAAGTCCGAAATATCCTTTACAGCCTCCATTTCTCTTGTGTTAAGGCTTCCTGTCTGGTTTTCTCTGTTCTTAAGGTCGTCTGTATGTTGTTGAACCTCTAAGGCCAAAATCATATGTACCAATCCTTCTATCAAAAGGCTTCTTACGATACCTTCTTGCTTGATAGCTTTTAACTGAGCAATCTGATCAGCGATTTTTAAGTTATACGAACCTATGTAGATGGTATTTTGAGCAGGCTTACCTTTCAACATAAGCTCCTGTAGTCTGTAGTTCAAACCGTTCTTTTTAGCGGTCTCGTTACTTGCTACCGTTCTTACTACTATAAGAGATGTTTTTACCCGTACATCTTTTTGAAAATATAGAACGTTGCTTGCATTGCTCTCATTGGTAAGGATACCTGTTTGAAAGTTTTCTAAAACGTTCTTTTTGGTTTCGTCATTAAAGCTGTGTGCAATTCTACCTCCGGAGCAATAAGCGAAACAAATAGGTGCGTTTTCTTCACAACCTGTTCTTATGGTGAAGTCTTTGAAGAATTCCATATCAAATTCCAAATAAGAAATTCCACCTTTAAAGGTAATTCCTCTAATATGTCCTCTACCTAATTCGTTGTCTAAAGTTAAAATGTGTTCTTTAACATTCACGTCCAATGACCCACCAAAATTTTGGTGTAGTTGTTGAAACATATTCTTAATTGCTGCAGATGATAAGTTAATAGTTGTCATAGTGTTCTTTTTAAGGTTGTTAATTTCTTTACGCCAAGGATGTAACCAAGTGGTTATCCTTTTCTCTGTTGTTGACCGCTTTGGGCCATTCCTACTGTAAAGCTTTCTGGATTCATACTATGAGAAGGACTCTCATTAATAGGTCTTACACGACCGACTCTTGCCAGCTGCTCAGATACTTTTTCTATTAGATTTTTCATAGATACCAGATTAATTATTTGTTCTGGTACAAAGATCATGGAGAAGCCCTCATTTTCTCTTACACAATTTTCGCTTTGTGTTATAGAATTGTGGGTTTTGAGCTAAAAAGCGATTAAAAAGTCCTTAAAATGGGGTGAAATAGAGCAAAACAAAGTTTGTTCTAGCTTTGTATGCTAAAATTGTATAACTCTAAGAAGGTCTTTCTAAAAGTTGAATTAAGCTGGTAAATAGAAGATGAAGGCAGAACCTTTGCCCAGTTCACTAGTGGCATAAATGAAACCGTGATGGTTTTCTACAATCTTTTTACAAATAGCTAAACCTATACCTGTACCTGAATATTCTGATTTTTGGTGTAAGCGTTGAAATACCTCAAATATTTTATCGGAGTACTCCGTTGAAAAACCAATGCCATTATCTATAATAGTAATCTTATAATAGGTATTGGCCGTTTTGAAGAAGTCTTCGGGAATTTGCTTGCCATGTACCTTTTCTGCTTGAATGGTAACGGAAGGTGTTGCATCCGCTACTTTATACTTTAATGCGTTTCCAATTAAGTTGTTGAACAGTTGCTCTAGCTGGTAAGATACCCCGCGGAGTGTAGGGAGGTCTTCACTCTTTATAATAGCACCCGTGTTCTCAATGCTTGAAGAGAGGTCCTCTTTAACCTTTAATAGTACCTGATTCAAATCTATGAGCTCAAAATCTTCATGTTTGGAATCGATTCTAGAATAAGTGAGCAGGTTCAATACCAATGCCTGCATACGGGAGGCGGCATTAACGACCTTTTGAAAATAGACCCGGCCTTTATCCGATAGGTTTTCGGTCTCCGTACTCTCCAATCGGGAGATGAACATTTGGGTCTTTCTAAGCGGTTCCTGTAAATCATGACTGGCCACCCGGTTAAAAGATTCCAGTTCTGCGTTACTTTGTTGTAGTTCCAAGTTACTGGCCCGTAATTTTTCCTCCGCCGCAATACTCAATGAGATATCCTGTGCCACCCCGGACATGATTTGTTTATTGTCTTTCTGAATAAACTGACCATTTACTTTGAGGTGCTTAACTTCTCCTGTTTTGGTAATGATACGGTAGCGGTGTTCATTAACGCTCAGCTCATGGGTAGATTTTTCAATGCTTTGCTGGTAGGTCTTTAAATCTTCCGGGTGAACAAATTCACCAAATTTCTTCAAAGAGGATTCAAATCCTTTGGGTTCAAAGCCTAACATGCGATAAAAATTATCTGAAAGTTCAATCATATCCGTACCCACGTACCAGATGAAACTTCCAATTTTAGCCAATCGTTCCGCATCTGTAAGAATAGAGTTTTGTATGGATAGTTCTTGATTGAGTTCTATAACGCGATCGGAATTCTGCTTTTCTTCGGTAACGTCTACTACAACGCCCACGGAAGCTCTTCTGCCATTACGAATAAGCGCGCGCCCATTAAGTTCTATATATTTTACATCTCCTTGTTTAGTTATAATGCGGTATCCGTTTACTTTTGATTTACCAAATTCAACTGTTTCGGCACCTAAGAGGTCATAAGCTTCTAGATCTTCTGGATGAACAAATTTGCGGTAGCTTTCAAAAGTTATTTTAATCGCATTGGGCTCGTACCCTAAAATCCTATAAAAATTATCGGAAATTGTAGCTTCGCCATTATCCAAGTACCAAATATAGCTGCCTATGTTAGCTACGTTTTCCGCATCAATAAAAATGGAGTTCTGAGTCTCTAATTGCGTATTGAGCTGTACGAGTTGTTCGGTCCTTTCTTTTTCTTCCGTTATTTCCCTAGAAGTGAGTGTAACACCGTCTCCTAATTTTACGGCTCGGGCACTGAACCATTTGGGCATGCCATCTACTTCATAAGGAACTTCGTAAGATTTGGGTTTGCCTGTTTGAACCACATCTTTTAAATAACCGAAAATTTCGGTTTCAAAAATTACAGGAAAAACTTCGGATACGTTTTTGTTGATTATTTCCTCTGGAAGGTCTCCCGTAATAGGTGTAATCTTATCGTTAATGAATAAAATTTTAAAGTCTGAGATATTACCTTTTTTATCCCTAATGGCCTCAAAATTCATAATGGTATGCGGAATGCTTTTAAAGATGTTGTTCAAAAAAGCACGGTTGTCCAGTAATTTAAGATTTTGGTCCTCTAGTCGCTGGTTAAGGAATAGTTGTTCTTCTTTGGCTTTTTCTTCTGCCGTAGAATTTCGTGCGGTTACCATAATTCCTTCTGCTAAAGGCGTTACGAGCGATTTGAACCATAATTTTTCGCCTTCTACGGAAATTTGTCGGTCAAAACTTATTTTTTCCTTTTGTTCAAAACAGTTCACCAATTGTTCAAATTCTCCGTTCAGCATTAAAAATGGAAATACATTGGATATAGGTTGCCCGGTTATTTCATCGGGGTCTAGCCCTAGATAGTCACGATTACATTCATTGGCAAATACAATCTTAAAGTCTATAATTTCCCCCTTATTCCTATCGTAAATGGGTTCGTAATAGTTTACAATGTTATCCGTAGTGGCGAGCACACTTCTGAGAAAATTTTCTGAACTACGAATTCTTAATTTGTTCCTGTATATCTTTAAAAAGGCAAGTACAAAGACAAGAAGGGCAAAAAAAGCAAGTAGTAGAGAGGTAAGGGGGGCAAGGTACTTATTGGATTCGTATTCTTCCCTGGTCTTTTTGATAGATAGGCGCTCTTCCGCCAGCATTTGGTTTCTGATGTTCCTAATACGGTAGAGCGTAAAATTAATATCGCTTTTCTTTTCGTTTTCGGATTCATTAAGAACGATTGAGTCCTGATCAGGGTGGTCTCCAAGAATTTTGAGTTCTTCGTGTAAAGAATCCAATAATGCTTGCATTGGCGCCAAACGAATTTGCTGTGAGGTATTATCACGCGTAAGGTCCTTAAGCGTCTTTAATATAGTTTCTCCCTCTTTTACATAATCGTCAAAAATGGTGTTATTTCCTTCTGACCTTTGGAGTTGGTTCCTGAATTCTTCCGATTCTGCTTGTGTAGAGTGCGCGGATAGCTCGCTAATAGCATTGTTTACTTGCAGCGTATGGGCTACTTTCTCGGCTAGATCTTGCATGCGCATAATCTGGTAATACGCCATGCTTGCCGTGAATAGGATAATTACAAAAGCAACGAACAATAAAACTATGTAGGTCTTGGAAGAGGTATATATTCGTTTAAAATCCATAAGGTCTATATGCGAAATAGAAAGGTGTCTTTGTTAAGGTTAGACGTGTGATACTGCCAATTTAATTGTAAAATCCGCTCTACGGAACTTTGCAATTTAACAAAGTTATTGGGCTTATTAAGATAAATATTTGCTCCATTTAAAAATGTTTCTTCTATATCCTTCTCTGAGGAAGAGGTAGAATAAATGGCGATGCAAAGGTCCTTTAAATTTGAATTTTGTCGTATTTCTTTTAAACACTCCATACCATTTTTTATGGGCATGTTCAAATCCAGAAAAATAAGGTCCGGCAAGACAACACCCGGAGCGGAGAGGTAGTCCATAAGTTCTTGGCCATGATTAAAAAGAGATAATTTGGTCTTAATGCTGATTTCTTCTATAGCTTCACTGAAGAGCATTCTGTCATCATCATCATCATCTGCAAGTGCAATGTTCAGCAATTTAGTGTTCATAGGTAACTATTAGTTGGGGTTAGCGGTATGATTGATTTTCTTCTTCATAATTCTCTGGAAAGTACTCGGGGTAAGTCCAGTTGTCTTTTTAAATTGCCCGGACAAATGTGCTACACTACTATAATTTAGCTGAAAAGCAATTTCCGTAAGTGTCATATCCGTATTACAAATCAGTTCCTTTGCCAAATCTACTTTACGTAAAATAATATAGTTTTCAATAGAAGTATAGGTGCTCTCCGAAAATACGGATGACAAATGTGCATACGAATAGTGGAGACTGTCGGACAAGTAGGTAGAAAATTTTAAGGAACTCAATTCTTTGTTCTTTAAAAAATCGTCTATTGCATTTTTTATGCGCTCAACAAGGGTTATTTTTTGGTCATCCAAAATTTCAATTCCATACCTTCTTAAGGAATTGGTAAGAGATTGTTTCTGGTCTTCAGATAGGTTGCCTTTTATACGTACTTCGCCCAGACTGCCCAGTGTATACGAAATATCATAAGCATCAAGATGTTCTTTTAAAAGCGTCTCACATGCCTTATTAAAATCGTATTTTACAAAGAGTACCATATGCTATTTAGAGCTGTATTTTCCTAAGATGAAAGATATGCGTTTTATTTTTAAAATAAAGCATTGTGAATAGATACGATAGAAAAGTTAAACTAGATTAAAGTTAGGTGTAAAATATTTGTCATTTAGCAGATATGAATGCGTGCTATGTATTTAAAACCATAGGTAGCAAAAAAGCGGAAGCTTCCTAATGGAAACTCCCGCTTTAACAACCAACCAAACTATTCTCTTAATTGTCGTCTACAGCATCTTCAATTCCGTCTTCAACATCTTCGGCGCCTTCTTCAATGGCATCGCCTGTATCATCAATTGCGTCTTCTATCTTGTCTCCCGTATCTTTATTTTGTTCCCTACAACTGGTAAGTGTAGTAAAGGATGCGGTCATTAAGACAAATAACATTACATATAGTGTGCGTTTCATAGTATTTAGGTTTTATAGATTAATAATGTGTTAGACCGCTTTCTTTCCGGTGAATAATGAAATCACGAAAAGAATTAGGAATATGAAAAATAGGACTTTGGCTATACTTGCAGCTCCAGCTGCTATTCCACCAAATCCAAATATTGCGGCAATAATTGCCAGTATTACAAAAGTGACTGTCCAGCGTAACATAATATATGGTTTTAGATTAGTAAATTTTTAGTGTCGTACTTATCCGACTTCTATACTACAAAGATGAAGATTGTGTGCCGTTTCCATTGACACTAAAAATTTTGATTTTGCCTTTAAACAATTTGAATTTCAATGAGATTGCTTAATAAGAGACCCCGGTTGAGGTTAGGAATTACTTAGGTCTATACTATTGTGGAACAGTAGATCGTGTAGGGGAGTAGGGAGAAAGTCAGACTCACCCAAAACGGATAATTCGTTAAAGGCATCCGACATATTATTTTCGAAAAAATCTTCTGAAATGGCCTCTGCGGTCAGAGAGCGTGATGTTTCTTCTGTATGTATTCCGGTAACAGGAATTTTGTAATCTAGCCAATCTTGTTGTTGATGTTCAGGTAATATAAGCGGCATCTGGTTACCGGCATTATGAACTTCGGCAAAAGTTTTGTTGGCCTGTTGCGTAATTAACGCGCAGGTCATAAAACCATCTTCTAGCTCATTGCAAATAGCTGCTAGGGCAAAGGGTTTACCGGATTCTTGGGTCATATGAAAGAAGAGTAACTCTCCGTCCGCAATATATGTGGTGTAAAAACCAGTTACAATAACCAAGCATCTATCCGTTTTTTCGGATTGAATGTACCAAGGCCGTTCTTTTAAGGATTGCATAGGTACGGTTAAGGTATTTACGTGTTTTTGAAACGCACCCCAATCTCCTTCAAATTTTTTGGGAAGAATACCCCAAATGGATGTAGTAATAGTTTTTTGCTGTTTTGAGCTTATGATAGGAACAGTACTTTCTTCTAGTCCGTTTATGATTTCTCTAGGTCTGTATATATCGGGAAATTCAAAGATGGCGTCATATCTATCTTCAATCTGCTCTCTTGCTGCCCGAATTGATAATTTGTTGAACATAATTATATGGTATAAATAGTTAGTAAAATGTAAAAAAGGGATACAAATGCATCCCTTTTATTTTTGGTCTTTACTATCCTTATAGTACGTCTTCCAATCTTTTGATGCTGTTAAGATCGGTACTGATCTTATTCATTTGCTGAGTAAGCAAAGTAGTTGTTGTGGTAGGTAATGAAACCTCGTTCAATACTGCTTTGTACTCTTCCACAGCTGCTTTTTCACCGGTAATGGCTTCCTCTAGCATGGACTCATCATTATCTGCGCTAAACCACGCTTTAACGTCCATCCAACCACGGTGCATTGCTCCTGTGGCGCTTCCGCCTTTTTCAAAATCCTGTCCGTAACGTACAATTTCCGACTTTAAATCGTGTCCAAAATTATAACGTTCATCGGCCTTACGTTTAAAAAATGTTTTTAAATCTGTGCTTTTGGCGTGCTCGGCAGCTTTTTTAAAGCCTTTTTCTGCATCGTACGTCTTCTCTAATATATTGTTCAATTTAGTTTGTACTTCTTCGCTATATGTGCTCATCTTAATTTAAATTTTAATGAACGGCAACTTTGTAAAAATTGATGCTTGCCGTATAACATCTTGCTTTCTATTTGTAAAATTAGAGCAATAGATGCGTTGGTCTTTATCTGAAAAAATCAATTATTGATGCAATCCAAAATATTCGGATTTATAAGGTATCTATTTGTTTTTCAATGTGAAATAAAACAAAAGAGAGTGTTAAAACTTTGGTGTGTATTGCTCAAAAAGGTCTAGTATGACCATTTCCGAAGTGGAAAAATGTTCCTGTTCGGAGTCGGTTTTCTGTGCCTTGTCAAACCACTTTTCTATGGAGCCATCCTCATATTTGGAAACTAGAACCGGGTGTACATAATATTTACGACAAACATTGCGGGTATTCCCCAAAGCGGCCGCTGCAGCATCAAAACCTTCTAGTAAGTTTTGTTTGGTTTTTTTTTGGGTCTCAGCGGTGCCCAGGTCTAAAAGCGTATCAAAAAATACAACGGATGCCGCCCATGTTCTAAAATCCTTGGCGGTGAAAAACTCACCACTTATCTCATGTAGGTACTCGTTTACCATAGAACTGTCTACAGATTGCTTGTCACCATCTTCATCATAATATTGAAATAGTTCCCAGCCGGGAATGTCCTCGCATCGGCTTATAAGACGAATGAGTTTTTTGTTGCGTACCGTAACCGAATGTTTCTTTCCTTTTTTGCCTACGAACTCAAACTTTATGTTGTTCTTAAAGATTTCAACATGTTTCTTTCTTAGGGTAGAGAGTCCGTAAGATTTATTTCGCTTGGCATACTGCTCGTTTCCAATACGAATATGGGTCTCGTCCATAAGCTTTACAATGAGCGCTACCACTTTGCTTTTGGACCATTGCTTTTGTGCAAGGTCCTTTTCTACTTGCTCCCTAATAACAGGTAACTTTTTGCCAAACAGGCTCATTTTATAAAACTTGGTCTGATTTCTGATCTTAACCCAAGTAGGATGGTATCTATACTGTTTTCTGTTCTTAAGGTCTTTTCCCACGGCTTGGAGGTGTCCGTTTTGCAAATGGGTAATTTTTACATCTTCCCAAGCGGGTGGTAACACCAAACTGGTAATGCGTTCTAATTCGTTCTTATCTTTTAGGGGCTTTTGTTTGTAGGTATACACAAAACCTTTTCCTTTTCGGTGTCTAGAAATGGGCATTTTGCCATTATCCACATATACTAGATTTAGACTTTCTATCGCCAATTCCGGGGCTTTTAATAACTGACTTAAAAGGTTCTTCTGTGTCATCTGTTTTTAGTTGATTTTTTGGTGTGGAAATGGGATGAGTTTAAAGATATCCCCTATATAGCAATGGGTTTGAGCTCTATCGATTTTTAGATTGACCGTTTTGGTAAATGGACATGAATAAGTGAAAAATGAGTGTATATTGACATAAATCTACTTTTTATTCTCCAATTTTTTGGAGTTAAATAAAGTGGTGAAGTCATTTGATAAAACAGATAAAACAAAACAATTATGAACAATACAGTAGAAGACGAAAAAATTAAAAACGAAGAAACCGAGTTTGTTAAGGAATCCCATGACCCTAAACAAGAGTACATATTTCAAAAGAGCGGGATTACTAAAAAAGGATTTTTTATTATTATAGCTTTTTTAGTGGTTCTGATTGTAGCACTTGTCGCTTCCGGTGTGGTTTTCTAAAAAAGAAAATTCTTTAAAATTAAACTGAATAGTTACAGTCCTTTGGTTAGGGCTGTAACTATTTTGTTTTTAGAAACAAATTGCTTTAAAATCACCTTTAACACCGTATATCCGGGAACGGCCAACATCATACCCACGATACCAAATAACAGGCCTGCACCCAATATCACCAAGAAAATTTCCAACGGATGGGATTTTACACTGTTACTGAAGATGATAGGTTGCGAGAAAAAGTTGTCTATAAGTTGGCCAATGGTTACACCCAGTAGAACATAGCCTACTTTAGGCAGGATAATAGTGCTGAAATCTACACCAGGATTACTCGTAATAGTAAACATGACCATGATTACCGCACCGATCATAGGGCCTAAATACGGAATGATGTTGAATAGGGCACACATAAACGCTATGAGTACCGCATTCTCTACACCCACTAAAATTAAGGTTATGGCATAGAGGGAGAAGAGAATAAAAATTTGGAACAAAAGCCCCACGAAATAGCGGGACAATAGATTCTTTATTTTTGCCAAAGAGCGCATGGTTTTCATTCTATGGCTATCCGGTACAGAGGTTAGAATAGACCGTTGGATGATATTGCTATCCTTCAGGAAAAAGAATGAAATGAACAGAACGGAGAACAGGCCAATACCAATATTGTCCAGTACTTGTAAGATGGATTTTATAAAGGATGGGACCAAATCTTTTCCCAATCCGTTTACCGCCGTTTTATTTAAGGTGGCATCTTCCACCAAATCTTCTACCACTTTCTTGGTAGTGCCAAAATATTCGGAGAGCATAACATATAATTTGTCAAACTCATTTTGAATTATACCAAAATCGAACAGGTATAGGTTTTTCCCCTGTTCGGTCAACAGGGGTACTATCAACATAATAATACCACCAAATAGGGCTGCTATGACCAGCATGGTCATAGCAACGGCCAGAATGTTGGGTATCATTAAATTCTTCCTCAAAAATGTAACAATGGGCCTGCCTATTAACGCTACAATAGCAGAAATTATCAGGTACGCAACTATGGATTGCAGCTCATAAATGATATACAAAAGTAAAACGAAGCCGCACACGGCGGCAATCGCTTTTAGGATTCCATTGGCTATTTCGGTTGATTTCATAGGGTTGGTTTTAAGTAGGCAAAAGATTAAGACTCCCCTTTAATAGTGTTCATATTTAGGGTATTCTTTCCAAAATCCAAAGTACGGATCGGGAAAGGAATGTTAATGTCTTTCTCGTCAAAATGAGACTTAATTAATTTTACGGCTTCATGTCTAGCAGCATGCTCTTGTTTGGCGCCTTTCATATCTATCCAAAAACGAACCATGAAGTTGATGGAGCTATCACCAAATTCGGTAAAGAAAAATTCTACCTCTTCGCTTTTTTTCTGAGGGAAGTTTTCCCCAATTATTTTTACGACCAAATCCTCTACCTGCTGTAGGCTACTTTCATACCCTACGCCACAGTTTACCACAATACGGCTTCGATCACTAATCGAGTAATTTTTAAATGGCCCGTCTATGAACTTGGAGTTGGGTATGACCACGTAATTGTTATCTGGTTGGCGCACAACTACATTGCGCAGGCTTATCTCCGAAACAAATCCTTTAATACCGTCACTTTCAATAAAATCATCAATATTTATTTTGGGCATGAAGGAGAGGATAAGTCCGCCAAAAGTGTTACTCAGAGTACCTTGTAGGGCAAGACCAATGGCCAAACCTACCACCCCTGCTCCAGCAAGAATACTGGTAAGTACCTTATCCAGTTCAAGAACCCCTAGGGCAACAAAGAACCCGATCAGGATAACCGCCAAGAATACAAACCGTGCAATAATATCTTGAATAGATTGCTGGCTAATGCGATTGAGCAAGAATTTTCGTAATAGCTTGCGAATACCACGGGCAATGAAATAGAACAGGACCATAATTAAAATGGCCATAACTAAGTTTGGGAGCTTTAGAATTATAGCATCTAGCCATCCATCTAATTTGTTCCATAATTTACTTAATGCGTCTTCTATTGAGAATTTACTTTCCATATTAATAGTGTTACAACATATTGGTTAATAAAAATGTGGCCACCGTTGCTAGGATGAGGCTTAAAAGACCTCCAATTCCTAAAAAGTGACTAAACCGGTAATTTCCAAGGCTATAGATCAACGTGTTGGTCTGATACCCTACCGGAGTAAAAAAGCTAAAATTGGCAGCGAACATTACCGCCAAAATAAAGGGCTTAAAGTCTAACTGCATGCCCTGTGCTACTGAAATGGCTATAGGCGTCATAATAATTGCCGTAGCATTGTTGCTAATGACCGCACTCAAAATCATAGTGGTAAAGAACAATGTACCTATGACAATAAAACCCGGTTGGTCAAATAGAAAACCGAGCAACTTTTCCGATATAAAAACATCGGCGCCAGTATTGTGCATGGCGATTCCCAAAGGAATCATGCCTGCCAGTAGAAAAAATATTTGCCAGTTTACTTTCTTGTAGACCGTGGTGAGGTCCAAATTTTTCGTGATCAATAGAATGCAAACACCGGTAAGGGCGCTTACCATTATTGATAATAAACCGGAAGCCGCCAAACCTATCACTAGCAGTAGAACGGACAGCGAAAAATAACGTTTGTATTTAGAATTGGAACGTACATTTTCAAACTCTTGCAGCAAGAGTACGTTCTCCATTCTGCTGAGGTTTTCCAGGTTTTCTTTTGAGGTCTCCAAAAGAAGACGGTCTCCCACCTTAAGTACAAGCTTGTTCATGCTACTGCGCACTAGCCTGTCGTTTAATTTAGTAAGCGTCTTACGTTTTTTAATAGCAATGGGCACGATGTCCTGCATCACCAAGCTTCGGAGCTTACCAAGTGTTTTTCCTAAAAACTGGGCTCCGGGAAGCATAAGGAATTCTACAAATACGCGTTTGTCCAAGTCTCCTTCTTCCTTCGTGATTTGGTCTTTGTTTGATCCTGATTCCTGCGCTGGAGCAAAATAATTTTCTTGGTTAAGGCTAAGGTTTTCGGACTCATTAATGCGGGTAAGATTTTCTAAATCGCACATTAATAAAAGCTCGTCGTTGGCCTTAAATGTCACATACTTACCGGGCGAATTATGAATTCTATTATTTCGTGTAAGTTTCAACAGGGATATATCCGGATTCTCAAAAAGAAAACTTTCTTGAACCGTTTTGCCTACCAGTTGGGAATCTGAATTAATGTGGACATTGGTTACGTAGTTGTTCAGGTTATAATCTTCATCTAGATTTTTTCCCTTGCCCCAAGGTAACCAGCGCAAGGTAAGGGTTAGGTATACAATTGAAATTCCCAGAAATATCAACCCTAAAATTGAGAACTCAAAGAACCCCAGTTTTTCCGCACCTAAGTCCGTTGCAACGGAATTCACAATTAAATTGGTGGAAGTGCCCATTAAGGTACAGGAGCCACCTAATATTCCAGCAAAGGAAATAGGCAGTAGTAGCTTGCTTTGAGAGATATTGTATCGCTCCGATAGCTGATTTATAATTTTGATGAATACGATAACTACCGCTGTGGTGCTTATAAATGCCGAAATTCCTGCAGTTACGAACATGAATATAGGCGCCATTATAAAGAGGGGCAGCCCTTTTATCCGGCCCATACCCGAAGCCAACCAGTTAATGACCCCGTTTTCTTCTAGTGCAATGGCCAATATCATCAAGGCGAGCACCGCAATAGTAGCGTTGTTTGAAAAACCGCTGATAGCCTCTTCGGGTGTCACCAGACCCAATAGGGTTAGTGAAACTATAATTAGAAAGGCAATTTTGTCAACCGGGAAAACTTCAAATACAAAGAGTACTACCGTTACCAGTAATACACAAAACATTAAAGTTATTTCCCAAGTCATTTTGTTTCTGTGGCGCAGTGTTTAAATGAATGCACATTGCCTAATTGGTTATCTTTTTAGTTTCTTTCTTTTTTTCTTGCCTTTTCCTGAATCCTTGTTCTGCAAGAGTTTGTACCCTAAATAGGCAAATTGCATACCTACAAGGGCAAGTTTTAGTTTTCTACTGCCGGCCAATGCTGACGCAATGCCGATTATTGATGTTGGTTTCATATGATTTTTTTTAAATTGATAAATTGAAAAGTTGACGGCTAGTGAGCCGACAACTTTTCTTTTACTTTTCTAAGCTGATGTTCCAAATCACGGATGGTTTCGCTCAGTGCCGCTTCAAAGTTCTCGGCGTTAGATGAAGCAAAAATTCGTGGTCCGGGCATGCTCAAACGGATGTCACAAAACATATTCTCTTCGTCACTTCTATTTTCCGTTTTAAAGAACACATCGGCCCTATGTACGAAGTCGTATTTTTTACTCAGATTTTCCAGTTTTTCTTTGGCCATGGCCTCTAGACGTTCACTTGCGCTTACATCGTGGTATTCATAAATGATTTGCATATTCTTTTCTTTTTAGGTTCTGTTTATAGTTGCAATCAGGCATTTAATAAGCCCTTGTTGAATCTACTAGTTCTTTGAGTTCATCATGCGTTAAGGATTTTCCGTAAATAGGTTGGTCAGGGTCCATAATCTGGGTGTCGGCAAGGTTGCCAACAAACAGCGTGTCAAAACCCATATCCTCAATAAGCTTTTTAGTTATATACCTACTTTCCATATCCTGTGCTGCGTATGGAATAGTCAGTTTATCTGTAGTTCTAAAGGCCCGGTCGCGCAGATGTTCCGCTTTAATGGAATTAAAGGCCTTGGCCGTTTTTGCCGTGCTGAACTTCATAGCGGTGTATTCAGATGCTGAATAGTTGGCATCTCTAACCTCTTGCGCCATTTCTCCATCTCTTTCGGGATAAGGATTTGTAGCATCAATTATTAGTTTGTTACTATAGCCCGAAGCGTATGTTTTGGCAATATCATCTATTGCTTTAAAGGGCATGGCCAAGAGATATACATCCGCATTGGCTTCAAAAGCCTCTTTTACGCTAACGGCCTTGGCATGATCTCCGGATTCGTTTACCAAATTCTGTAATTCTTCCGGGTGGCGGGAACTGAACAATACATCATGGCCTGCTCTTGCCCAATGCTTTCCTAAGTTTCCTCCTATATTTCCACTTCCTATAATTCCTATTTTCATAACTGTGTTTTTATGTGATATCCGCCTAAGCGAAAAAATCAATTTATATTCTGTTTAATGGCTTGTTCCGTTTTTAGCATCAAAGGATACCTGATGAAAAAGTTTTTTTTCCGGTGCGTTGGCGCTATTGGAATCTAAGCTTACACGATATTAATCAAATGATTAAAGGTGGCTTGACCCAAAAGCAGCTATTATTAGTGCTAATGGAATAGAGGTGTCATTATGCTGGATACCGATGGTCTTGGGTACGAAAAACCTAGTTTCGGGATTAGGGAGAGCAGTGAAGTTTACATGGTCTCCCCATCTTGTTTGCCATATTCCTGTTTGTAGATCTGTACGATAATTAGAAAAAGACTAACGAACAACGGACCGAAAATAAGCCCTATAAACCCAAAAAGGGGAATACCTATGAGAACACCAACCAAGGTAATTAAAGGATGTACATCGTCTAATTTTCTTAAAATGTATAATCTGATGATATTATCCGTAGATCCTACTATGACTATACCGTAGATTAAGATTCCCCAAGCCTGAAAAGTATCTCCTGCCGAGAGGGTCAATATAAATACGGGCAATGTGCCCAGCATATTCCCTACAAACGGAATCATAGACCCAATGGCCACGATTACGGCCCAGAAAAAAGGATTCTGAATACCAAAGATGAGAAAACCGATCAAAGCAACCACACCTTGGGCAATGGCAACCAAAGGAATGCCAAGGGCATTGGCGCGTACCATACGTCTTATTTTGCTGCCAATAGTTTCTAGATTATTTGTGCTGATAGGGATATATTCATAGAGTGACTCGCGTAATTCTTTCCTATTGGTAAGCATAAAATAAAGGAAGAAATACATAATACCTATGGCAATTACCGAAGTAAATGTACTTCCCGCAAAACCTTGTAAGCTATCTGATAACCAGCCCGAAACCGCGGAAACGTCAATTTCCGAAGATAGGTCATAGCCCACGTATTGCTCCACATTTTGGAGCTGTTCCTTTACGGCTTTGGTAACCTTTTCCGAGTTGTTTACGGCTTGGCTTACTTTGTTGCCCAGCATCAATACCGCTCCGGAAACCGGAATTAATATAATTATGACCGAAGCAAACATTAAAAGGCCGGCAGCCAAATCTGGCTTCCAGCCTTTATTTACCAACTTAGCCATTGGCTTTTTCAGTAAAACATACAATGTTATAGCTCCTAGAACACCCGAAAAATACGGGGCCATTTCTTTAAAAATGAGTCCTCCTATGAGTACTATTAGCAATAGCACAAAAAGCTGACGTATAATTTTTGGGTGTATAGTTTTCATGGCGCTATTTGATTTTAATTGAAATGATGTTCAGTAGGGGAAGAAGGGCAGCCTAGTTGTTCCTTAGAGCATGGATGAGCTCCTGCTTGGTCATTTTTGACCTTCCTTCAATATCCACATTTTTAGCCTGCTCGTAGAGTTCCTTTTTGGTCCACTCTTCATACGGTTTGGCTTTGCCACCTTTCTTTCCCGAATTGGGAGAATTTGCTATTCTTGCAGACTTTTCCTTACTGTATCCTTTGTCTCGCAACGCCTCATATTGTTCTTCGTTCTTTACACTTGGTATATCCATTTTGGTAAAATTTTAGATTCAACATTTCTTAAGGGTACCGGTTTATTTTTGCTGTTCCGTGGGCATTATAAAGACATCGTTAATATTAGCTCGGGCCGGTTGAACCAAGGCGTAATGAATGGCTTCGGCAATGTCTTCCGCTTCCAAAAAGGTCATCTTTTGCATCTCTTTGAACGTTTCCTTAATATCCTCGTCCGTAATAGTATCGGTAAGTTCTGTGGAGACAGCACCAGGTTCTATAGATGTTACGTTAATACCATATTTAGGTGCTAATTCTTGTCTAAGTCCCTCGGAAAACATTTTTACCGCAGATTTTGTAGCACAGTATACCGCTCCACCAGGAAAATAATTATGTGCGGCACTAGAAGAGATATTTATAATGTTACCACCTTTATTTTCGATCATGGTAGGAAGTACGGCAGCCACACCGTTCAGTACCCCTTTTATATTTACATCTACCATCTTTTCCCATTCATCGGTCTTTAATTTTTCAACGTAGGATAAAGGCATTAAACCTGCATTGTTGATGAGGGCGTCTATGGTGTTGAATTTTTCCAGTGTTTTGTTAACGAGCTCCTCGTAGTCCGATTTGCTGGTAACATCTCCCGTTACAATCAAGGCTTCACCACCATTGTTTTCAATCTTTTCCTTTAAATCTTTCAGGCGGTCCTCACGGCGTGCGGTAAGTACAACTTTTGCACCTTCTTTAGATAGTTTAAGCGCCGTTGCTTCGCCTATTCCACTTGATGCTCCCGTTATGATAATCACTTTATCTTTTATGTTCATAATATTTCTTTTTTAAATCAAATTTCTAATTGAAACAAAGGTTGGGATAACTGGTAAAACGGTTTAATCACATCAAAATAATTATTGACTATAACCATATTGCTACTTGAAAAGGGGAAGGTGAATAAGAGGGATTTCGCTTTGGAACTAACTATTTTATGAGGTTTTCTGAAGATTTTAGTGGTGTTCCGTGTCCGTATCTTTTAGCGTACACCCATGTGAATTCCGCTCCAAAAAAGAGAATGAGGCAAGAGTAAGATACCCATAAAAGAATCAGGACAATCGTTCCTGCTGCACCATAGGTAGAACCTGGATCTGCTTCACCAAAATAATAACCTAAGAGCGACTTGCCCAGAACGAACAATGTGGCTGTGATCAACGCACCGATCCATACCGTTTTCCACCGTATTTTAGTATCGGGCAGGTAACGGAAAATTAAGGCAAAAAGAACGGTAATAATACCCACAGAAACGGCAAAATCAAGGAAATAGGCGATGTAAACAATAACATCCGGGAGAATGCTACGTATATATCCGTTCAATGCAGAGATGGCGGTGGTTACCAAAAAACTGATTAACAATAAAAAGCCGATTGCGAGAATAAAGGCGAAACTTCTGGCCCTGTCAATCAGCATTTTTAGAATACTGGAATCCGGATTGGGCTGCACTTGCCATATTTGGTTAAGGGATAACTGCAAGTGATAAAAAACCCCTGTGGCACCAAAAATAAGGGTGCCAATTCCTAGAATACTGGCAATGGTACTCCGGTCTTCATTTTGCGTTTCGATCATCATAGACTGTATGGCCTCGGCGGCATCACGCCCAAGGGCACTGGATATTTCTTGGGTTAGTTCACCTTGAACAATATCCGTGCCCCAAACCGAACCCACAAGATTAATGATAATGACCAAAAGTCCCGGTAAGGACAGTACGGCGTAATAAGCCACAATTGCACTCAACCTAAAAGGGTCGTCCGCTTCCCAAGCTTTGTAGGTGTCTACGATTAACTTGGGCAAGTGTTTTATTTTAAACTTTTTATCGGTTTCGTTAGCTGTCATATTTTTGAAACTACCGTAGGGTCTACGCGTGCAATTTTGAGTAAAATTACCGCTACGGATTTCAAATTGTTGACCGATATGCGTTATGTTTTGATGGAATTGAATTTAAGCTGGGTAGGCAACTTTAAGCGAATATAATGTTCGTATGGGCTATTGAATTTTATTTGCAATAAGTTCCAACAAGAAAGTTTCCCGTTCAATAGACATCCCTTTTTTATCACTGGAGGCCATGGTTTGTTTGTTGTGGCGTATTGCGTCGTGAATATTGATCCAAACGGCTTTCATACCGTTTTTGGTTTCGTAGTGCTCCAAGTTTGGGGTACCTAGTTCTTCGCTAATATCGCAAGTGTAGCAATAGGAAATCATGTGTTGAACATCAAAACCTGATTTGTGCCATGGCCTATACTCCTCGTAGATGCCAAAAGGTTGAATGTTCTGTATGTCCGTTGCACCGGTTTCTTCCGAAAGCTCGCGCATCATTCCTGTAATTTTGTCCTCGTCCGTATCCAAACCACCACCCGGGAGGCTATAATCTTCATATCTCTCTGTATAGAGCAAGAGGATATTTTGCTCTTTTATGGCGATACTCCTAGTGGCCAATCTTGTGAAAACCGTTTTATTTTCTAGGGTTGTTACTTCGGGGTGAAAATGGGTCTTTAAATTTTGCATCAAAAAGTCTAGTCGTTTTAAACGCTACGCGTAATGGAAATGGGTATTCAATTTCCGTTTGCATAAGTAATCATTTTTTCGATTTAAAACTATCGGACTCAAAAATGCAGAACGACTTTTTAAAAAACCTGAACTGTGCCCGCCCTAGAAATAGGACAATCCTGAAAATACCCTTTTTTTAGGGTTTTGTCCAGTAATCCATAACCAGAACATCATCAATTAAAGGTCCAATTTTATTTACCAAGGCTATATGTGCCTCGTGAAATAAATATATTTCCCTAGCATGGTCATCTTTGAACGTTAACGTAAAGGCATGGGTAAACCCTTTGCTAGCTCCTTCTTTACTATCATTAAGACCCCATTCTATGTTCTCGATTTCAGGAATTTCTTTTTTAAGATTCAAGAAGGCATTCACGGCTTCGTTAAGTTCTACTTCGGTAGCTTCTTTTTTGTATTTCAGGTTAACGATGTGCCTTAGGACTTTATCACCTCTATCTGCCTTAGGAGCAACCTTATACGTTGCTATCTTCTTTAGGTCAAATCTGTTGGAGCCGGCTATTAATAAGTTAACATCATCTATTTGATGCGACCGCAGACCATAATAAATAGAAAAACCATTTTCTAGATAATTTAGAGGCGTGAGCGTCCCGTCTTCTGTTAACTTACAAAGTTGAATACTGGCATCGTCCCGAGTCCCTACGGCCAAAATAGCTTCATTGTTATCTACGGAAACGACCTCAATTCTTGTTTGCCCTTGCAGTTTAGTGTTTTCATCATCTTTTAGAACAAAGTGAGGTTCTAAAGCCCCTTTTCTATTCACTTTAAAAACACTTACCCCATCACCATGATATACAAAGTCCGGGTTTTTAATAAAGCCATTTCTTTTATAGTATTTATGGTGTCTGTGGCCCACTATGATATAATGATTGTCTCCAAGTTTTACCCCGGTTACCGGATAGGCCCCTGTTAAGTATCTATCTGTAGTATTATCGCTAATATTATTTATGTTTTTAAAAGAACCGTTTTCATACACCCTAAAGCTGCTCACGCCATTGTCTTGAAACCCGCCAGTGTATAAAAACGTTTTTCCTTTTAATTTGTGTGTGAACATCCCTATGATTCCGTCTGTATGAATTTTTTCATCATCTTTCATAGATTGTACGTGGGTGAGTTTGCCATCTTTATGGATTTTAAAACTGCTCAACCCAGGTGTTTCTTCCAAGCCACCAATAAACAGGTAAGATCCTTGATTCATATGAACTACCTGCAGTGTAATGGCAATCCCAAGGTGCGTTTCGTCAGTATCCATGGTCAGGCTAAGTCGTTCTAAAGAACCATCATCTAAAATCTTAAAAGTCTCAATGGCATTACCGAACTTGTTTGCTACAAATAAAAAGTCCGTACCGCTAATGTTGTCCGCCACCATACCTCTAGCTGGACCTTCTTTTTTGTAAAGTTCTTGAGTGCCTATTGGGTTAAGCTTGCCCTCTTTGTTCAAGCTAAATATGTCTATACCCCCAAAACCTCCGGCATATACAAAATGAGCACCGTTTTTTTCATAGCTCGTAATGGTTACCGTATTGTTCGCAGATACACTTTTGAAATCCTGCAGATAGGGCATGAGGTCATTTGTGTTTTGCGAAATACACAATTGTGAGAGGGACAGTGCGATGATAGTTATACATAGTGTTAAGCGGCTCATGATGCTGTTTTTTAAATTATTCAAGTATGGCGTTGGCTCCCACGGAGGCTATTTCATGGTCCTGTTCAATGGTTCCGCCACTAACCCCTATGGCACCTATAATTTTACCTTGTTCGTTTTTAATAGGAATTCCGCCCGGAAAGGAAACGAGTCCGTTGTTTGTGAGTTCAATATTATAAATAATACCCCCGGGTTGGGTAAGCTTACCTAGGTCTCCGGTGTTGATATTAAAATAACGAGATGTTTTTGCCTTTTTAATCGCTACATCTATGCTTCCTAGAAATGAATCGTCCATACGGATAAAGGCTTTTAAGTTGGCACCTGCATCTACTACGGCAATATTTACCGGTGCCTCTAAAGCTTCAGCTTTTTCCTTGGCCGCTAAAACAGCTTGTAGGGCTTTTTCGTTTGAAATATCCGTTGATGTTTGAGAAGAGGCAACACCCGTATTGAAAAGAACGAGAAAGGCTAGAATTTTTATGCCTTTGGGTAATAAAGCTTTGGTCTTCATGGCTATTTACATTTTTAGATAGGCAAATATCTTGAATGAAGTTGGCAAAAGAGTTGAACTAGTTCAACTCAAAAAAAATTATTTGACGCTCTTTTTAATTTTGCTCAAGAATTCATGTCTAATGCCTAGATAACCCGCTATTTGCTTGTCCGTGAGTTTGGATGATATCTCAGGATAGGTCTGGATGAAATGGAGATAACGTTCTTTGGCGGTCAAACAATGGTTGCGTACCAATCTCCTTTGCCAAGAAACCAAACCTTTTTGGAACATTATTCTAAAGATTTTCTCTGCAACGGGCAAAGAATTATAAAGAGCAAGTTTGTCCTGTCTATTGATTAAGAGTATTTTACTGTCCTCTATGGCCTCTATGTTTAGATCGGACGGAATTTGGTTCATAAAACTATCAATATCCATCAGCCACCAATCTTTTACCGCAAAATAAAGGGTGTTCTCATTCCCTTTTTTATCCAAGGTAAAAACCCTAAAACAACCTTCTGTTACAAAACCTTCAAATTTACAGACCTGCCCCTGTTGTAATAAAAATTCTTTTCTTTCTATAGATTTAGGATGAAAGAAGCTACAGAAAACCTCCTGTTCCGTTTTGGAAAGTTGGGCATTCTTTTCTATGTGTTCTAAAAGTAAATCGTGTGACATTTATTGCCTAGTTCCTTATGTTCAATTGTTTGTTGCAATATAGAGGAAAGAATTATACTGGGCCTTTGGTGAGATGGAAATAACCTGTTTTGTAATAGTATGTATAAGGGATGTCTTTACGTTTTTTCTTTAGAATATTTATATATTGAACAATATGGAAATTCAGAGACTAAAAAAAGCTACGGAAACTTACGGACTTGATTTGTCTCAAAAATCGTTACGAGCTTTTAGTGCTTTATGTAAAGAAACGACCTATTTAGCAGGAGGTATCATTTTTAAGCCTAATCGTAACAATAAATCCGAATATGTCTTACTGAAGGGAATAGCGCGTACTTTTTTATTGAACACCCAAGGAGAGGAAATCACGCTTTCCTTTTTTGAGGAAAATATGATTTTGCCTCCCTGCGTAACCCGAACCAAAAATGAAAAGTCATTATTGTACGGAGAGGCGCTAACTGACTGTGTCTTCGCCGAAATAAATGCGGATGATTTTGAATCGTTGATGATTGAAAATCTAGAAATACGAGATTTTGGTAATTCCGTGCTACGGCAAGAGCTATTGAACAAAGTTCACAAAGAGATACGAATGGCCACTTGGACTGCCAAAAGGCGTCTGGACCAGTTTCGGGATGACTTTGGTATGTTGGAAAACCGTATTCCCCATCCTATGATCGCTTCCTATTTGGGAATCACCAATGTTTCCCTTAGCAGACTTCGGAAGCGGTCTTAAAAAAGCGATTTTATCAATTGTTAATGTAGGAACTAAATTGCTGCCATTTCTTTGCTGAAAATCAAGGGAATGAAAACATTTAGAAATAGTCTGCTTCAAAATATTCAAGGTAAAAAGGTATTGTTCCTGTTCTTGCTAACCAATGCCGTTTACGCCACAATGCTTTTTATTACCATTCCTAAAGTCATGAGCTTTTCCAATGGAATGCGGTTGTTGGATATGCAGCCATTGGGATATGAGCATGAGTATGTTCACTCACTCTTTCGCACCCTTGGTTCAGAAGGTCGTCATACTTATTTATACAATCAGATACCTTTAGATATGGTATATCCTTTTCTGTTCGGAATAAGCTATTGCCTAGTCGTGGCATATTTTCTTAATAAATTCAATAGATTGAAGCCTCCTATGGTATATGTATGCCTGTTGCCATTAATTGTTGGTGCAGCCGATTATTTTGAAAACTTTGGAATAGTATATCTATTGAATACTTATCCGGAAACATCTGACGGTATGGTAACCTTTACGCTCGTTTTTACCTTAGTAAAAAGTATGGGCACGGTTTTGTATTTTTTAATTTTACTGGGGCTATTGGTTTTGCTACTGCTTAAGATTTTGAGGAAATAAAAATACTCCGAAGTAAAGAGAGTTAATAGGACCAAATAAGAGATTAAAAATTATGAAGGCACTTTTTAAGACGGAAATAGGGAAGAAGGAAATATTGGATCTGTATGATCAAAAACTAGAGGAACTGAATATTGATTTTACATATCTAAATATTGATACTAGTTTTGGGAAAACCAATATAATTGCCACTGGAGAATCTACTAAACCACCAATTATATTAATTCATGGGTCCAATGGTTGTGCGCCAATTGCCCTTGAAACCTATCCTAATTTAAGTAAGAACTTTAGAGTGTACGCCGTAGACGTTGTAGCGCAACCCAACAAAAGCGAGGATAGATGGTTAAGTATGAAAGATGATTCCTATGGGCGTTGGGTCAATGAAATCATAAGTTCTTTGAAGCTTGAAAAGGTTACTCTTGTGGGGTTTTCTTTAGGCGGGCTCATTATATTAAAAACGCTTGAGGTTGACGAGAGTAAAGTAAAGCAAGTGTATTTGGCCGCGCCAGCTTACATTGTAAAAGGAAACCCGTTAAAAGCATTGTTCAGGATTTTTATTCCCATGAAGCGTTTTATGAGAACCCAAAAGATTAAATATGTAGAAAAGTTCCTAAAAGAACTTTTTACGGAACGTGATGAATTTGCTATCAACTATTTATCAAAAGTGTTTTTGCATTTTAAAATGGATTTTACACCGGTTCCCGTAATACTTAAAAGTCAAGCTAAGTGCATTCAAACACCTATAACGCTATTTGCGGCGGAGGATGATATACTCTTTCCAGGAATAAAAATGATAAAAAGAGCAAATAAAATATTTCCTTCTTTAAAGAGCTCCCAAATATTTAAAGATTCAAAACACGTGCAAAATAGAACGCAGAACCAGATAATTGAAAAGATTATTTTGGATGATTAACGTTTTCAACATGATAAGACTTATACTCATAATAATAGCATTTATTCTAACAGTTTATTTTCAATAGACAGATGTTTATTCATTGGTCCCGATTTTGAACTAGAACAGTAGCCTTGTAACCAATTTTAGTATGATTAGTGAAGATGACACTAATTTTTGTCATCCACCAATTACCATGACCTTACCCAATTGTACGTTGTGGTTCTGTCTTTTACTGAAATGTTCTCGGCAAGGAACAATCCAGGAGCACGGCCTATCCACCCATGACCCGAAATCTGCCATTTCTTTTCGTCCATCTTTTTTCCATCAAATTCATCGGACATGTTATCAATTAATTTCCACTCCTGCTGAGACTGTTTTGGGTCCTCTCCGGCTTTGAAATAAGGGGTTTCTTGAGCAAATGCAGTGGTGGTAATAAATAGGGAAAGGATTGTTAATAGGAGGTTGGGTAGTTGCATTGGTATAGAAATAGAATTGTTCAATTACGGTTAGGTTTTGTACTGTTGTAGAACGATTAACATATGAAACGCAAGAGCAAATGTGAGCTTTGATTTTATATACTTGATTGAGACCTTGTTATTTTATTTCATTCAAAAGTTGGGTCCAAATTGTATTTTTAAAACGTTCTTTAAATATTCCAAAATGTCCGATTTTATCGACTTGAAAATTATTTGGATTTAAATGTACTGATTTTCTTTTTGCATTCTTGTATTTCATGGTCATCCAGTCCACCGCCTCTTTAGGTGCAAAATCATCATCATCTATGCTATAAGCGGTTACATTTGTCTCTACTGTTTCATAGAAGGTTTTATTGATAGATGTATCGCTAAAAATGTAATCTTGGTTCTTTCCCCAATTTCGCCATTGATTGGCAACGTTTTTTGGAAGATTTTCCATTCCGCTAATTTTCTTGGAATTTAGATAGCCAAAAGTATTTATGAGAAACGGAAAAAGAACATGCCAATTGAACCACATTTTTATTCTTCCAATTCCTTTCCAGTATTTCCAGTAACCGGATTGCGCTGCTACTAAAACTATTTTATCCAATTTGTTAGCTGATTTAGCCAGCCCAATTAGTTGCCCTCCAATGCTATGCCCAAGAATTACTTTCTTTGATTTTGGATAATTATTTATAACGTATTGTATTATGCTCTCCAAATCATTGCTACCCCAATCTGCAGCGTTGGTTTTTAGTTCTTTGATAGGTCTTTTTAGAGAACGACCTATGCCAGTATAATCAAAGGTGACAACGGTAATTCCATTATCTTCGGAGAATTTGGCGAATTTACCATAGTACTCCTGCTTTACCCCCGTAGCCGAAGCAATAATTAAAACGGTCTCACTACTGTTATCATCAAACAAAGTTGCTGATAATGTTTTAGAGTTATTTTGTATTTCAATCTCTTTCATTTCTATACATGGAGCCCTATGCACAAGTTAACGAAAAACTACATAGGCTTCACGCAATACTAATGAAAGGTTGTTGGCTTTTGGTGGTAGGGGAAAAGAATTACCTTGAAATTTTTCGCTTATTTCCAATTCCGGGCTACATGTGGAGTGTCTGAAAATGGTATAGAAACAGCTGGAAAGTATCGAGAGGTTAGTTTGCTTTTGCCGGATTTGGAAATGACCGATAAAATACTTTGTCAAGTAGTAGTTCTTGAATTGTCAATAGAGACTTATTTAAGATATGTATGGATATTAGAATATTACAATCTTATTTATTGAGGAAAAACTATCTATATTTTTCATTAAGTTTACCCAAAGCCAACTTAATAGATGATTTTCAAAAAGAATGTTTTATTAGCATGTACAGCATGTATTGTACTGCTAATTTCTTCATGTAATGAACGAACTTCAGAAAAGAAGATTCGTATTGGGTTCTCCCAAGCGATGACTAATGATGATTGGCGTCGTTCAATGAATAATGCTATGTTGCTTCAGACTTCTTTGCATCCCAATATTGAACTGGCTATTCGTGATGCAAATTATGAAGTGCAAAAGCAAATAGAACAACTAGAAGGTCTTATTGCGGATAGTCTGGATATTATAATAGTTTCTCCCATAAAATCTAAGCCCATAACTCCTGTTGTTGAAAAAGCCTTAAACCTGGGTATACCTGTTTTGGTGGTAGACCGTAAGACCGAAAATCAGAAATACACGGCCTATTTAGGTGCGGATAATATTGAAGTAGGCCGTAATGCAGCCAAAGAAATTATTGCTTCGAGCACTAAAGATTCCATTAGAATTATAGAAATAAAAGGACTGTCAGGTTCCTCTCCTGCAGAAGAAAGAAGTATTGGGTTCCACCAGACAACAGATCAATATCCCATTGCAAAGGTTGTTGCCAGTATAGAGGGTGATTGGGAAAAAGAATCTATTCAGCAAGAGTTTAAAACGTTATTAGAAGAGAATCCCAATGTTAATTATGTTTTTGCACATAATGATAGAATGGCTGTTGGGGCTTGGGAAGTAGCACGCAACATGGGACTGGAACATCAAATGGATTTCATAGGGGTAGACGGACTATCTGGTCCTAATGGTGGTATCCAAGCGGTAAAGGACAATATTTTAGAGGCCACCGTACTTTACCCAACCGGCGGAGACGAAGCCATAAAGTTGGCACTGAAAATTTTGAACAAAGAATTGGTGCCAAAAAACAACATTTTATCTACTACTATCATAAATGAGGTGAACGCCGATATTATGAAAAACCAGTTTGATAGAATTAACGAACAACAGAAAAACATAGAAAACCAAATAACGGCGATCAAGACTTTGGAAGACCGTTATTACGCACAAAGCAATTTGCTTAAAATAGTAATGGCTCTATTGGTCACCATTCTGGCCTTGGCGCTTTACAGTGTATATTCCATTTTTGCCATCCGCAAAAAAAACAGGCAGCTAGAGCTTACGAACAGGAAAATCACGGTTCAGCGAAATCAAATAGAGAAAATTGCAGAAGAAGTAAAACTGAGCAATGAGGCAAGGCTCAATTTTTTTACGGGCCTTTCGCATGAGTTTAAGACACCAATTACCCTAATCATGAGTGCTGTTGAATCTTTGGGGGAAATGACTAAAGATAAGGGGGCGAGAATGATGAACGAGTTAGAGCTGGTTCACAATAATTCTAACCGGCTATTAAGGCTTATTAACCAGCTTTTGGATTTTAGGAAGGTAGAAGACCGTAAGTTTTCATTAAAAGCGTCTAAAACAAATGTGTTCAAGTTTTCTAGAAACATTGTTAATGATTTTGTTCGGGAAGCAAAAAAGAGAAATATCAACTTTAAATTAATTACCAATAATGAGGATTTGGAGTTGTTTATAGACCGAAATTTAATGGACAAAGTATATTTTAATCTACTGTCCAACGCTTTTAAGTTTACTCCTGATAATGGAAAGATAGAGGTGAGCATTGAAGACGAGCCCAATAAAGATACAGTTTATATCCGGTTCAAAGATTCAGGAATGGGTATACCCGAAAAAGAATTGAACCTGGTATTTCAAGCTTTTTTCAAAGGTTCCAACAATAGAAAGAATAGCTCGGGAATAGGTTTGCACCTGAGTAAGGAATTTGTGGAGATGCATAAAGGTTCTATTATCGTAAAGTCCATTCACGGTACAGAATTTATAATAACCCTATTTAAAGGTCAAGCCCATTTTAATGAAGATGAAATTATTACGGAGCAAGATCTGATAGATACCAGTGTTATAGATTTTACTTCCGAGCATCTTGTGGATGATAATTATTTAATACAAGCTCCTGAAAATGGTAAAGAGAAATATTCTATATTGATTATTGAAGATAACAAGGATCTTTCCATTTTTCTCAAAAATAAACTTAAGTTAGAATATGATATCTATTTATCGGATGGAACGGACGCTATAGAAAAAGCCTTGGAGATAATCCCGGACATTATTTTATGCGATGTTAATCTACCGGATAAAAATGGCTTTGAAATCTGTGATATCCTTAAAAGAGATTTGCGTACATCACACATACCCACAGTGCTATTAACTGCGCTGGGCGATCAAGAATCATATTTAAAGGGCCTTCAATCCGGTGCGGACCTTTATTTTACAAAACCGTTTAGTTATTCCATTTTAGTGCAATCAGTTAAATCCTTGCTGTATAATAGGGAAAAACTTAGATTTTATTATACCAGTAATATTCACAAGATAGAGCAGACCGATTCGTTTGGAAATATAGAACAACATTTTGTGAACCAAATGAATAGTTTAATTAATGATAACTTGGGCAACTCGGACTTTTCCGTAGAAAATTTAGCCGAAAATTTGAATATTTCGCGCGTACAGCTTTACCGGAAGGTCAAAGCTATTATGGGAATAAGTATTAGTGATTATATTGGCAAAATACGTCTGGAGAAAGCAAAATCTATGCTGGAGACGACAACTTTGAGCATTTCTGAAATTGCATATGCAACCGGATTTTCATCACCCAATTACTTTTCTACGACTTTCAAAAACAATTTTGGAACTTCACCTGGCTCTTTTCGTAAATCCTTTTTGTAACGCAACATATGTTCAATAAGGTTTCATATAAACCTGAGGTATCAATTTTATACTTTAGGTAACATAATTATAATCTTCTGGTTAGTTTGAATGTTAAAGTTATTTGTAATATACTGATTATGAGTTACTTGGGTTTTTTCTAATCATATCTTAACGAAACCATAACAAATTGCAACATTAGTAAAATATGCTGCTATATTTTAAGAATACTTTAGTCGTGATAATAGAGAATTACGATTATGAAAAAAATATGGGTTTGGTCCATTACGGCGGCACTAGCAGGATTTCTTTTTGGTTTTGATACGGTTGTTATATCCGGAGCCGATAAAAAACTTCAAACATTATGGGCATCTACTGATGCATTTCATGGTATAGTTGTTATAGGAATGGCATTATGGGGTACGGTTGTAGGTGCTTTATTAGGAGGTATTCCAACTAATGTCCTAGGGAGAAAAAAAACATTGATATGGATAGGGGCTTTATATACGGTCTCTGCAATTGGTTCTGCTTTATCTAATGATCCTATAACATTTGCAGTCTTTCGTTTTATAGGAGGTTTAGGAGTGGGAACTTCTACCATTGCCGCACCGGCATATATTTCTGAGATAGCTCCGCCCAAAGACCGTGGAAAATTGGTTGGACTATATCAGTTCAATATTGTCTTTGGGATATTGATTGCATTTTTTTCCAACTATTTATTAAATGGTGTAGGTGAAAATGATTGGCGTTGGATGGTGGGTGTTGAAGCTCTTCCTGCTGCCTTATATACCATTTTTGCCCTTACGATTCCTAAAAGCCCAAGATGGTTAATATCAAAATTAAAAGTAGATGAGGCCAAGGAAGTCCTAGGTACTATTAATCCAGGGGTAGATGTAGAGCAACTTATGTTAGAAATAGACACGGACAATGAAAATGTCGTTGCTGGGGAGACCATCTTTCTCAAGAAATATAGGTTTCCATTAGTTCTTGCCTTTTGCATAGCGTTCTTTAACCAGTTATCCGGTATAAACGCTTTTCTATACTATGCACCAAGAATTTTGGAGGAGGCCGGTCTGGGCGCTAGTACGGCATTATTGAGTAGTATAGGTATTGGTCTTACCAATATGATATTTACCCTATTGGGAATTTTTCTTATTGACCAAATGGGGAGAAAACAGCTTATGTATATAGGTTCAGTGGGTTATATAATATCTCTTTCATTGGTAGCCTGTGCATTTTTCTTTGGGTGGAGCGGTCTGGCCGTTCCTATTTTTCTTTTTCTATTTATCGCTGCGCATGCCATAGGCCAAGGAACAGTTATTTGGGTTTTTATCTCGGAAATATTCCCTAATCATTTACGGGGTTATGGTCAAAGTTTTGGCAGCTCGGTTCATTGGATTTTAGCAGCTATAATTCCTTCGTTGATTCCCATGTTATTTGCAAGCATAGGCCCGGCAGTGGTATTTGCATTCTTCGCTTTTATGATGGTGCTACAGTTATTTTTTGTTGCCTTGGTCATGCCGGAAACAAAGGGGATGTCATTAGAGAAACTCAGTAAGACTTTAATAAAACTAAAAACAACCAAATGAAAACACTTTTAAAACTCCGGCTTACAGAGAACCCATTAGGTTTTTTATTGGCTTTGGGCATACTATGCAGTACAAGTTCATGTAAAGAAGCTCATTCAAGTTCTAAAGAAATTAAGCAAGACTCAGAAATGGCATCGGCAATAAAAAAGGATATAGAAGAACAAATGTATCGGCCTAATTTTCATTTTTCACCAAAAAAAGGATGGATGAACGACCCCAATGGCATGTTCTATTATAATGGCTATTACCATCTCTATTTTCAACACTATCCAGATGGGAACACCTGGGGGCCTATGCATTGGGGTCACGCCATCAGTACCGATATGATTAGCTGGAAAGAGCAGCCTATTGCACTTTATCCTGATGAGCTGGGTTATATATTTTCCGGAAGCGCAGTGGTAGATGTAGATAATACTTCCGGTTTTTCAGAGGATAGTAAAACCCCGGTAGTGGCCATGTTTACTTACCACGATATGGAAGCTGAAAAGGCGGGGAAAACTATTGATGAAACTCAGGCAATAGCCTATTCACTGAACGAAGGTCTAACTTATACTAAATTCAAGAGAAACCCGGTTATTGCAAATCCCAACATACCAGACTTTAGAGATCCAAAAGTAAATTGGGACGAGGATCGGAAGCAGTGGACTATGGTCTTGGCGGCAGGACAGGAAATTATGTTCTACGCCTCCAAAGATTTAAAGCAATGGGAGTTGCTATCTACATTTGGAGAAGGTATAGGAAACCATAATGGCGTTTGGGAATGTCCTGATTTTTTTCCTCTTCCGGTCAAAGGAACAGATGAAACCAAGTGGGTTTTGTTAGTGAGCATAAACCCTGGTGGTCCTAATAGTGGTTCAGCTACACAGTATTTTGTAGGAGATTTTGATGGAAAGACTTTCAAAATAGATGATACTTTTCAAAAGAAGCTTGCCAAGGAACATAGTTTCTGGGTTGATCATGGCCGTGATAATTATGCAGGCGTCACCTGGTCCAATGTTACTACGGCAGACGGAGGTAAACTTTTTATCGGTTGGATGTCAAATTGGTTATATGCCAATGAAGTGCCTACTGAAAAATGGAGAAGTTCCAATACCGTAGCAAGAGAATTGGGCCTTATTAAAGGAACTGATACCTACAGGTTGGTTTCCAAACCGGTTAAGGAGCTAGAGAACTACCGTGCAAAAAAAGTGGTGGATAGAGCTATTCCAATACCTGGAAAAGCGGTTTTGACTACTACAGAAACCATTAGTCTATCTAAAACTGAAATTAATTTTTCTATTTCGGAATTGTCCCAGGCGAAGTACACTTTTTCCCTCTCTAACAAACAAGGAGATAGTTTAACATTTGGGTACGACGCTAAAATCAACAAATATTTTATAAATCGGGATAAGTCGGGAAAAACCGATTTCTCTCCAAAATTTTCAGACAGGCTCTCAACGGCCCCGCGAACGGCCCGTGCAAAGGAGTGGACAGGAAAAATCCTTTTGGATAAAACATCCATCGAACTTTTTTACGATGATGGGCAAACGGTAATGACCGAAATATTCTTTCCCCACGCACCTTTTGAAACCTTATCGATAACCTCGGACCAAGACAACTTTACTCTCGACGCTTTGGAAATACATGAATTAAAATTTAACTAAAACTCGACTATTATGAAACTAAAACTTTTATTCTTACTACTAACTCTTGCTCCTGTTGGGCTTTTGGCCCAGGATCGGATAACAGGTACGGTTACGTCCGCCGATGATGGACTTCCCTTGCCCGGGGCGTCCGTAATCGTAAGCGGTACAACTATTGGTACAACTACAGATTTTGACGGTATTTATACTTTAGAAGAGGTTCCTAGTGATGCCACTTTGGTATTTAGCTATATAGGTTTCCTAAAGGCCGAAATTCCCGTTAACGGCCAGTCTACAATTAATTTGGCCATGCAGGCAGACGCCCAACAGCTAGACGAGGTAATCCTTACCGGTTATGCCACGGAAAGAAAGGCAGACTTGACCGGTGCGGTTACCGTAGTAGATTTAGGACCGGTAGAAGGCCAGAGTATGAGCTCGGGTAGTGCCGTGCAATCACTTCAAGGGCGGGTACCAGGTCTTTTTATAGAAAAATCGGGAGACCCAACAGGCAATGGCAACCGTATTCTCATTAGAGGGGTTACCACACTCGGTAATAACGATCCGTTATATGTTATTGACGGGGTGCCTACTGTCCGTCAAGAGGTGTTCTCAAGTTTAAATCCGAGTACCATAGAGTCCGTTCAAGTATTGAAAGATGCTTCGGCATCCTCGATTTATGGTGCACGCGCGGGCAACGGGGTAATCATTGTTACTACTAAAAATAGGGCCAAAGCAGCTGATGGGGAGAAGTTAAGCATTTCAATGAATTCAAATATATCTGTGCTGTCCGAGAAAAAACAACGTTATGATATGTTGAACGCCCAACAACGAGGTGAGGCCTTATGGAGAGCTTCGGTCAATGATGGTGCAGATCCAAACGGGGGTTACGGGGAAATTTACAATTTTGATTGGAACGGAGATTTTAACAATCCTGTTTTAAACGGAGTTACAATTCAGCCCTTTGTAGGTGGTGACCCAAATGTGCCTGCGGGTGATACCGATTGGCAAGATGAAACTTATAAGACGGGTTATTTATATAATAATGATTTTAGTATTTCAGGTGGAAATGACAGGTCTTTTCATTTATTGAACATTGGATACTTAAAAAACACAGGGGTATTAAAGTATACCAACTACGAAAGGTACTCTGCAAAGTTGAACTCTAATTTTAACTTTTTCAACAATAAACTTAGGGTTGGCGTAAATACTCAATTTTCTACTTCTGATGAAACTTTGGCTTCTTTAGATGTAGGTAGCGCACCTACCCCTAGTTTGGCCATTACCTTGGCTCCAACCTTACCGCTTAGAGATGCAAACGGAGAGTTTGCCGGTCCTTTAGGAGCGGGTTATTCGGACAGAAACAATCCGGTACTAATGCAGTATTTGAACAGATGGGATAACACGGAACGTACTTCTATATTCGGTAATGTTTATGCTGAATTGGATCTTCTTAAGAACCTTACGTTCAGAACCAGTGTAGGATTGGATTACAATGACTTCAAAAGAAAGGATATTGAGCCAACGGTAAGCAACGGTTTCATTACACGGGGCAACAATAGGTTAATTCTTGATACCAACAAATTCACCAGTGTGGTCTTTACCAATACGTTAAACTACAATTTGGAATTGGGAGACCATCGTTTTGGATTGTTGGTAGGTACGGAGTCTGTGAAGAACGATTTTGATGAGGTATATGCTTCGGCAGACGGCTTTGCGGTTGAAACAGAGAATTATTTCGTACTAGGAGCGGCAACAGGAGTAAGAACCTCTAACGGAAGTTCTAGCGGTAGCCGTTTGTTATCGCAGTTTGGTAAGTTAAATTACTCTTATGGGGATAAGTACTTGGCTTCGGTTACAGTACGTCGTGATGGTTCTTCTAGATTTGGACCGGATAACAGATACGGTATTTTTCCTGCATTTACTCTAGGTTGGAGAATTAGCCAAGAAGAATTCCTAAAGGATAACGACCTAATCAGTAATTTAAAATTAAGAGCGGGTTATGGTGAAGTGGGTAACCAGAATATAGGTGATTTGGCCCGTTTTGGCATATATGAAGCGCGTTATGGAGACAATCAGTTCTCTGCTACAGGAGATACTTTTTTCTTCAATACGTTTTATAATGTAGGTACTGCTTATGACCTAAACGGAAATAATGGCGGAACACTTCCTTCTGGGTTTGTATCTACTCAGGCGGCCAATCCGGCACTAAAGTGGGAAACCACCAAAGAAATTAATGTAGGTTTAGATTTCGGACTCTTTAAAAATGCCGTAGTGGGTTCTTTTGATTACTTTACCAGAGAAACTACCGATATTTTAACTACACCGCCTATTGCTTCTGTTATAGGTGAAGGACAACAGCGTGTGCTTAACGGTGCTTCTACGGAAACCAAAGGTTGGGAACTTTCCCTAGCTTACGCTAAGGCTTACGATAGTGGCCTTTCTTTTGGAATCTCTACCAATTTCGGAGCGTTCAAGGATGAAATTACCGCTCTACCGGAAGAAGTTAGGGCCGCTTTCCCAGGTACGGCAGAGAATTCCATAGTAGGCCAATCCCAATTCTCGATTTTCGGTTACAAAACTGATGGATTATTTCAAAGTCAAGCAGATGTTGATAGTTCTCCAACCCAGGTTGGTGCGCGCCCAGGAGGGTTAAAGTTTCAAGACTTAAATGGAGATGGTACTATTGATAGTGACGATAGGGATTTTATTGGGAACACCCTGCCGGATTTAGAATATGGTGTACGTCTTGATGTTGGATACAAGAATTTTGATTTCTCCGTGTTTGGTTCAGGTGTGGCCGGGAGGATTGGTCAAGATCCCTATATTTTGTGGAACAACTTTGTTCAAGGTCGTGAAAATGCCGGTCTTGGCGTATTGAACTCTTGGACGCCAACAAATACCGATACGGATATTCCTTCCTCTTCATTGGCTTTCAACGATTTGAGAACATCCGATTATTTATTTAGAAATAACTCTTATTTCAAAATCAGGAATTTACAGATTGGTTATTCCCTGCCCGAGGATATTATTGAAAAATGGGGAGGTATGACCAAGTTAAGAATCTATTTTCAAGGTGAGAACCTAGCTTGGTTCACTCCTAACGATTATATCGGGTCAGACCCTGAACGTACTGATGTGAACAAGATTCCTGTACCAACGGTATTGTCTTTGGGACTTAACGTAAATTTTTAAAAAATTGAAATCATGAAACATAAAAATATATATTTATTAGGAATGTTGGTTTCATTACTCTTTGTCTCTTGTTCGGATGACTTTTTAGAGTATGAACCAGAAGGAGTACTGTCTAACGAAAACGTAGCAACTGCGGAAAATGCAGAGTCTTTGGTAGTGGCCGCCTACGCGGGAATAGCCAATGATGACATGGTAGGTCCGCTAACCCAGATGTGGGTATACGGTAGTGTACGTTCTGATGATGCCTATAAAGGAGGCGGTGGTCGTGGTGATGTTGATATTGTTGACAAATATGAACAGTACAACCTTACCCAAGCAGATAACGGTACCGATTGGATGGGGCCAAGAACTTGGACTAACTATTATGGGGCTATTTCTAGGGCTAACTTTGCTTTATCCGTAATTAATGAAATTCCAGATGCCGACTATGCAGATAAAACTATACGTCAGGCCGAACTTCGGTTTTTAAGGGCGCATTCGCACTTTATCCTTAAGCAGCTTTTCAAAAAAATCCCATATATCACCGAGGAGTTGACACCAGAGGAAAAAAATCAAGTTTCAAACGATTTGCCCAATAATGAACTTTGGGAGAAAATTGCTGAGGATTTCCTTTTCGCCTATAATAACTTACCTGAGTCACAAGACCAAGTGGGTAGGGCAGATAAGAATGCAGCTGCGGCATATTTGGCAAAGCTACGTTTGTACCAGGCCTATGAGCAAGATGAAAATCATGCTGTAGTGAACATCAATACGGCCCTTTTAGAAGAAGTTGTGAGTTATGCCGATGATGTTAGTGCTAGCTTGGAACCTGATTATGGTAATAATTTTTTGGATGGTTTTGATAATGGTCCCGAATCAATATGGGCCGCACAATTCTCTATAAATGACGGTACAATTGTAAGTAGGGTAAGTTTTGTAACCGGACTGAATTCTCCGCACGGAACAGGACTGTATGGTTGTTGCGGTTTTCATTTGGCCAGCCAGAACATGGTAAACGCCTTTAAAACGGATGCCTCCGGACTACCGCTATTGGACACCTTTAATGATGAGGATATCTTTAATACGGTTGAAGATGATGGTACCTCCGTACCTAGCGCCGGCCTAACAATAGACCCAAGATTAGATCATACCGTAGGAATACCGGGAAGACCTTTTAAATACAGAAATACGGTAAACGAAGCGGGCGATATGGTATACAATTTTAGTTGGGCTAGAGACCCTGGTGTATATGGTTATTTTGGGAATATGAAAGAGCAACAAGCTCCGGATTGTTCATGTTACGTAAAAGAAGGTCCGTTCGTAGGAACCTCAAAAAATGTAGATTTTATACGTTATGCAGATGTACTGTTGTTCAAGGCCGAAGCTTTAATACAGTTGGATAGATGGGATGAAGCCCTACCTATAATAAATCAAGTTAGGACCCGTGCGGCATCTAGTACGGCAAGACCTGTGGAAGCCGGGGCAACGGATATCTATAATGTAGGTACGTATGATGCTTTTCCAAGTAAAGAATTTGCCTTAAAAGCCTTAAAGTTTGAAAGACGATTGGAATTTGGAATGGAAGGTCCAAGATTTTTTGATCTAGTACGATGGGGAGAAGCTGCCGAAGTTTTAAATGCCTATTTAGCTGAAGAAAGAACCAAGAGGGATTTCTTGGCCAATGCAGAGTTTACCGCTGGTAGGGATGAATATTATCCAATACCTCAACGCGAAATAGATTTTACGGGTGGGGTATACGTACAAAATGCTGGATATTAATAGTATAAGAAAGAAAAGAGTTGTTTGAGTTAGTTGAAAAGGCATGGGAATTCGTTCCTGTGCTTTTTTTAATATAGATTAAAAATGGAAAAGGAAATAAATGCAGTTTGTTTTGGAGAAGTTTTATTTGACAATTTTCCAAAACATTCAAAAATAGGTGGGGCACCTTTAAATGTGTCACTAAGGCTTCAATCCTATGGTATTAACGTAGCGGTAATTAGTAGTGTTGGTAAAGATGGTAATGGTAAAAAAATTATTAGCTATCTTAAAAAGTCTGGGGTAAATACTAAAAACATAACTGTTCAAGAGGAGTACCAGACCGGTTGTGTTAATGTAGTATTAAATGAGAAAGGTATAGCATCCTATGATATTGCTTATCCGGTAGCATGGGATAAAATTGTTCATAAAGAATCCCAAGAAGGAGTGGTGGCCAATAGCGATTTTTTTGTTTTTGGTAGTTTAGTCTGTAGAGATGCCTTATCAAGAAGCACACTTTTTGAACTATTAAAACTTGCTCCCTATAAGGTTTTTGACGTTAATCTTCGGATCCCGTATTATACGCAAGAATTGTTGCAAGATTTAATGCTGGCATCGGATTTTATAAAGTTTAATGATGATGAACTTTTTGAAATAGCTCTTACTATGGGGTCTAAGTTCAATTCATTAGAGCAGACCATAGAGTTTATAGCCAAAGAAACAAATACAGATACCATTTGTGTTACAAAGGGAGCTTATGGTGCCGTCTTATATATTTCCGGTACGTTTTACTACAATAGTGGTTATCGCATTAAGGTGCTTGATACGGTAGGTTCTGGCGATTCATTCTTGGCATCTGTTCTTTACAAGCTCTTTAATAATGAAAAGCCTCAAGACGCCATAAATTTTGGTTGTGCCGTAGGGGCAATGGTTGCAAAAAGTGAAGGTGCCAACCCTATACTTACTGATTTAAAAATAAAAAAGTTCATGCATCCATCATAGATTTGTGTTGGCTAAGGTCTATTTGCTCCATGATATTTTGCAACAGGGGTAGACTATGTAAGTACAAACCATTAAAAAAATAAAAGCGCAGTAGATTAAATATCTCTGCGCTTTATATATTAATTTACTTTGTATTTTATGGCCGCGGGTTTGGTTTATAAATTCTAAGATTGTCAATCCACAGGGCGGCCGTATCAGAGTTACCACCATAGCGGAAGAACGTAAGAAATAATTCCCCTGTATTGCCATTGGTATCTCCGCTCACATTTATAGTCTTGGTTACGGTTATCCATTCGTTGTCTCCTCCATTGCTGTTAACGCTAGACCAGTTTCCATTGGCATCATTCCCTCCACTGGCCATGGTGGTGGACATTCTACGTTCTAGAGCACCGGCAACGTCTTCTATTCGTTTACCTTCATAAGCAAGAACTACCACATCACCTTCAGCTACGGTATAGCCTTGCATAACGCTTAAACCAATTTTGTCATCACCTCTTACAAAACCGATACAGCTACGACCCTGATAAGGTTCCATTGGAAGTTCTGCCGAATTTTCGTTTACGAACTTAAAGAAGCCAGAGCCACTACTATTATTGGAAAGTGCGAATTTAGACTCGTCTTCTGTATCCGTTCCACTCCAAAGGTTATGACCATAAACACAGGGTTCTTCCGTAAACATCTCTGGAATGTAATTATTGGTTGCGTCTTTAAGAATGCCCGTAGGATTAAATGAGACAAGAACTTCATCATCACTATACATCTTATCACTAAAGGTCAGCTCAACAGTTTTTTCGCCGGTAGCTTCAATAGATATTATATCCGGGGTTAAAACGGTTCCATTATTCGTATTGACCGTAAGCATAAATTCGCTAATTGCGTTGGCAGGTATATCCTGAGAAATTGGCTGTGTAAATTGTAGTTCAATTTTGCTGTCCGTTGCTACGGCCCTTATCAACTCTACAACAAGTTGTTCTACTTGTATGTATCCCATTTTTTGGATGGTATCTTCAGAAATACCTTCATCCCCATCATCACGTTTAGCAGTAAGAGATACATTGTAAATTCCAGGAGTTAAGAAGGTTATAGTAGGGTTTTCCTCTGTTGAAGTTAATGTCTCATCAGGACTTTCAAACACCCAGTTAAATTCAGTTGGGGAACCTTGAGAGGTATTTGTAAACGTTATACTATTGCTTGAATAAATGTTAATAGCAGCCCCGTTATCTACAGGTTGAGTGATAAAGCTGGTTTTAACAGGTACACTTTTGATAGTAATAGATGTTTCAGAAGTGGTTGATTTTCCATCAGAAGAACGGGTAGAGGTTAGTTTTACAATAGCTTCTCCGGGGTTTGAAAAATTAAGCCTTACCATTTGTTCTTTAGATGTTATGGTTTCGTCCCCTTTAGTAATTGTCCATTCACTTGTATCCGAATTTCCTTCTGTATTATCTATGACAAAAAAGGTTTTGCCCATGTCTATTTCATTGACCATGGCGCCTTCTAAATCTTTTACAATAATATTGGAAGTTAAATCACCCACAAATTCTTTTGTGGCCCTCTCTTCCATATCCTGGGTAATATTTACATCTCTATAATCCTCTTGCTCGCAAGAAGGAGTGGAAAAGATAAAAAACATAAATAGTATAAGGTATGCTGCTTTCTTCATCTCGTTTTTTTTAGCGTTGTGATTATTTCCAACTTTCCATATTTATTTCTGTGTTCCCGTAAATCAAAGTGTCGATTACGCTATGTTCTGCATCGTTATATTTATAGTTATACTTACAAATAAAAGAATGGGTGTCATAATTGTATTGTGCGGAGCCCACCAACTCGGTAACTACCGATGTTGTGTCTGCCGATAGCAGGGCAGAACCATCCGAAGGACGAAATTTTAGGTTGTATATAAAATCACTGCCATTTTCGTTATCACCTATACGAGGTACCGAAAGAACATCACGCTCTTTTGTATTTAGAAAAACGAATTTATTCAAGACCAATGCGGAGTTGTTGTACTCAATACTCGAGGCTACCGTACCGTCTTGGTTTAGCTCATCATCTTTGCCCTTTACATAGTACCGACCATCAAATTCATTCTTGAACTTAACGGCAACAATAGAGAATTTCTTGCTTTCAAGAATAGAATCTGTAGTGCCGCCGGTCAATAGGAACGGGATAGCATAAGTGTTCTGGGCTCCTTCTGGATACTTTACTAAAGAGTCTCTCTTAATGGTCACGTTTACAAATCCAACGTTAGAATCTGCAATGGTAATAGTGGAAGGATCGGACAGTGTGTACCAGGAAGGCGGCATTACTTTGATGCCCATATCCGTATACTCCGCATTATTGGTAATTAATGTGTCCGAAATAGTATAGTTTAAAGTCGCCAATGCCCCATCATAAGAGTATTTGCCGCCATAAGTGGCTCCTACATTAATTTCAAAAGTATCTGCTCCCGGATCTAGAATAACCGTACGAACAGGATATTGATTGGCAAAATAGGCAGCTGTACTATCAAAATCTGTTTGATATTCGTCGTAACAAGCCGTCATCAAAAAAACAAGAAACAACGGAAGTATGGTAATCTTTTTCATTTTTTTCATTTTTGAGTTATTTCCAACCATCATTTTGTTTTAAATTGGAGCTCGTTAGTATTTCACTTCTAGGTATTGCACCGTATCTCATATAATCTGGAAAAGAAACTTGGTTAGGGTATACGTTCTCATTAAAGTTATAATTGAATGTGGTTCCATTATCATCAGTAGAAACTTCTGATCTTTTAACTGTAGTATTCAAATCATCTCCCCATCTTCTAACGTCATAAAACCGATGGCCTTCAAAGCAAAGTTCTATGCGTCTCTCATTTTTGATAAGGGGTGTTAAATCTGCTAAACTTGCCAAGTAGGGATCGCTATTTACCGAAGTATCACCATCTGTTGGAATACCGGCACGATTACGCACAAGTCTTAGCGCCTGCCTTGCAGAAAGACCGTCTATCATTACATCTGGTCCTACCGTATTGTTGGCGGCTTCGGCAAAATTAAGATACGCTTCTACCGCGCGGAACATTGCGGTAAAATGCCATGGGGTCTCAGAACTTACACCAGCAATAAAACTGGGCTTTTCAGTTATCCATTTTCTCAAATAGTAATTGGTACGGGAAACACGTGAATCGTCTGAAATATTTGCGGCACCTACGGAAGTATTGCCTCCATCCCACATTTGAATATTAGTATTGTGAAATTCCGCATTGTTATAAATAATAGTCATATAAAAGCGCGGATCTCTATTGTCATAGGGCATATCCTCACTATAGCCGGAATCTGCTTTTTCAGAAATGGGATAGCCATTGCTCATAGGAAAAGCATCTACAAGGTTTTGTGATGGGTTGGTGGAACCTTGGACGGAAAGTCCTAATGATGGTGGATAGTTATCTTCTTCCCAAGCTTTTGTTTGATTTGCCCTTCTTAAAATTAACTCAGGGTTAGCATCTACTTTGGTGAAATAATCATCATCAATGGTATTTGGGTGATAAATGTCTGGTAATTCACCAATGGCATCTATGACCTTTTTAGCCGCTTCTGCAGACCGCGTATAGTAATCCGTAGCCTGAGCGGAGTTACCTGCGGAAAAAGCAGGACTTGCAGCATAGAGCAGCAATCTTGATTTGAGTGCGTTACAAGCAACGGTTGTTGGTAAGCCTGCCAGTCCGTCTCCATATATGGTAGACTGTAAGTTGTCATCTGGGTGAGAGTTTACATACTCATCCGAATATTCGGGCAGTAACCCGGAGGTTAGGGCAGTATCTATATGTGCTACAATAAACTCCACAGTTTCTGCGTAAGTTGCTCTTTTTAACTCTAAAGCTTCTTCTTCGCTTATAACCTTGTCAACAATTGGAATGCCCATAATCTCACCATCTACCGGGCCGGCATAATCTCTTAAAAGTTGAAAGTAATTTAAAGCCAATAAAAAGTGCGCTTCTCCCTCCATTCTCTTTTTTATCTGAATATTTCTATCTTCATTGGAGTTCCTATACACAATATCATCATTAAGACCTACCGAGAGGAACTTATAGATGTTTTTGATATACCTATAATTGTTATTCCAAGTGTAAATAGGGTAGTTGCCAGCAGTGAAAAAATTGGATACCGTGTGCATTTTCCATGCGGTAGAGTTGTAATCATTAGAAACGGCATTGTCTGTTGCACAATCTAGAAAGTCACCTGAAAATGTTGTGTAACTTCCTGGAATTGCTCCATAAGCAGGTACATATAGACCTTCTACATATTCAGGATTTAATTCGTAATCAAGTACCGCTTCTTCACTTAGATTGTTGTTGAAGTTGGGCTCAAAATAGTCACTACAGCCTACTAATACTGAAAACAGTAATAGGGGCAATATATAGTTTCTTATATTTTTCATCTTTGAATAATTTTTTTTGTTCGTTTTCATTAGAAACCTATTTTCACACCTAAAGAAACGGTGGTATATCTTGGAGCAAAGGTTAAACCGGAGTTAGGTGATTGAGCATCTAAAGACCAATCGCTACGGAAAGTCATAAGGTCATCCGCTTTTATAAAAATATTCAGGTCTTGAGCGGCAATTGATTCAGGAACTACATCCGGAAATTTATAGTTCAACTCTACATTGTTTAATTTAAAGTAGTAGGCGTTCTTTAAAAAGAATGTAGAACTATTATAACTGTGAGCGGAATTCTCGCTCGTTAGTCTTGGCAGGGAGTAGTTATTATTTGCAAGACCAATAGCATTGCCTGAGCTATCAAATGTTGGAACGGCGGCATCGTACACGAACTTTGAATACTTGGCATTTCCTTTATTGGTATAATAGGAATTCCATGCATTCATCCTATGGAACCCACCAACACCCTGCCCTCGTGCATAAAAGCTGAATTTTTTATAATGAAGGTTAAGGATTGCGGAATATATGTATCTAGGAGTACTATTTCCTATAACGGTCCGGTCAAAGTTATTTATGACATTATCATCATAAGTGTATTCTGAATTAGAATTGGATAGGTTTTTGAACTTTAAATCTCCTGGGATGATAGGTCCTAAACTAGAGGTCAATGGCCCGCCGTTTTGGGCGCCATAACTTGCAATATCTTCGGCACTTGTGTAAAAACCGTCGGCAACATAGCCCCAAATGGCATCTGTATCTTGGCCGGCAGTATTTTGAAACGAAAAATCATTTAGTTCATCATACTGTGCCCACTGTGAAATGTAATGCGTGAAATTACCTCCAATGGAGTATCCAAAGTCACCCAATTGGTCTCCCCACTTGGCAGATACCTCAAAACCTTTGTTATCTATTGCATTGTAATTGGCAACGATGTTTGGGGTACCTGCCAATTTTGGAAATGCGTACTGTATAGTAGTAGGCATACCTTCTCTTTTTTCAGTGAAGAATTCTGCGTCTAACCTAAACCTGTTCCTGAACATTCTGGTGGTAAGGCCTATGTTCAATTCAGTAGATGTTTCATAGGTTAAATTGGGGTTTCCTGCCTGTACATATTGCGTACCTACTAATGATTCTGAGTTTTTGACCCCCGTGGCATAACTTCCTGACCAATATTGATAGTAGTCATTGTACAATAAATATGGGAATGACTGGTCATAACCAATTTTGCCATAAGAAGCTTTGAGCTTTAAGTAATCTATAGCCTCCAGATTGTCCATAAATTTTTCTTCGGATACAATGTAAGACACTCCAAAAGCATTGAACAATTTCCATCTATTGTCTTGGTTGAATCTTGTTGATCCCATATACGATGAAGTTACCTCGGCAATATATTTGTTTTGAAATGCATAGTTCAATCTTAAACCAAAGTTCATACTCTTGTCATCTTGAACCGTCTCCATATTGGCCGCGGCAGTTTTTACGGTTTTATTGTCTACTAGATAGTTGAGTGTAGCATTTATAGCATGTTTGCCAAAAATACGGTCATAATCTATATACGCCCCACCACCTAAGTTTCGGTAATAGGAATCACCCAAACGTTGCTCATTTCCTTTTGGATTATAAACGCCGTTTACGATGAGGGTGTCTTGCTGAGTAGCTGTTAATGCGGGTTTTAGTGTACGATATGTAAGTGATTTTCCTTCGGAAATATAGTTGTTCATGTCAAAAGTGGCATAAGCCCTAGCTTTTAACCCTTTTATATACCTGTTAAGGTCAAAGTTCATTCCTATATTGGTTTGTGCAATAGACGTTGTACGTCTCTGATAACCGGAATAGGCAAGATCTCCGTACAGGTTTTTTCCATTAACTATGTCCGAAGTTCCCAACGAATCTACATTGGCTTGAGCGCTAATGAATATTGGGTAGTCCGTAGGTTTGGTAGTGGATAGTTGGTTAAAAAGTTCGTTATCGCTAACATGGCTGCCATTTTCAGTAAAAAAACGACCTGAAATATCTAGATTTACGGAAATAACATCATTGATTTTGTAGTCTAGATTGCTCCTTACGTTTACAGCATTGTTCTTGCTCTTTTCTCCAACCTTAGCAATACCATCTTCCCCCACATAACCTAAGTTGAAAAAGTATTGGGTCTTCTCGTCGCCACCCACCAGTTGAGCATTCAGATTTTTGTAATTCTTTGTGTCATTGACGAACATGTCATAATAATCCACATCCGGGTATCTGTAATCTGTACCTGCCAAAGCTATGTCTTCGTTGGAAAATAAAATATCTTTTCCGTCATTCCGTAGGGCTTGATTGCGATATTTCATGTAATCACGCGCATCAACAAATTCTGGATAGCTTCCTGCGCTGCGTATACCCGATTCAACCATTAGAGAAATCTTTTTTTCAGAGTTTGTTCCTCTTTTGGTCTTTATAACTACTACACCGTTAGCCCCTCTACTTCCGTACAGCATTTTGGCCGTTGCATCTTTAAGGATGTAAACTATGTCTACTTCCTCTAGTTGTAAAGAACTAAGAAAGCGATTAGAAAGACCGTCTATAACTACTAAAGGACCATCGTTTTCTCCTCCTCTAGATCTTCCTCTTACACGTCCTAAGGTAAAGCCGGGCACTTGACCCTCTATGGCGGCTGTTAAGCTGGGGTATCCAGAATGTAGTAAATCACTACTCGTAATCACATCAATAGCTCCTACAAGTCTATTCTCGGACACCTTTATGAACGGCAGCAAAAGTGTGTCTTGTTTTTTGCTATGCATTCCTTCTTGAGCTATGACATCATCTATGTACAATAGACAAAGCAAAGCGCATGATAATGTCAATATATATTGTTTCATAATTTTATACTTGTTTATTGTTACCAACCAGGGTTTTGTTTAAATGATTCAAACATGTTCACATATTTAATATCTAAGGGATACCAATAATGTTTGTCTTCAAAAACCCTTGGGACATCCAATTTTTTATTGACATAGCTAAATGAGCCATCTGCGTTTTTAGTAACACTGGCTTCAAAGATTCCTTCGGCCAGAAGATTTTTGGCAATACGCCATCTGCGAATATCTCTCCAACGACGGAATTCTCCATAGAATTCTACGGCCCATTCATTTCTTACCCGTTCTCTAAAGATTGTTTTGTCCGTTAAAAATTCCGAACGAACATCTGGCATTCCTATCCGGTTCCGTATTTTATTCAATGCTTGGCTAGCCGTGGTAACATCAATTCCGGCGGCAACGGCTTCCGGAATATTTGCAGAAGGCCCATATACTTCATTGCCCAACTCCGCCAAACCTAGATACATGTCCGCCAAACGTATGAGAGGGAAAATTCTATAATAGTTCTGAGACCACTTGTTGTCATATTTATTATAGCCTAGTTTTCTCCATTTTCCTGCGTCAAAATACCCTGTATAAACAAGACTTTTACCTCTGTAATACTTGTAATGCCAACCTTCGTCTCCTGGATTTGACCAAGCTTGATTTTCGTAAGTAGAGTTGTTTCCGCCTCCTGGATCTGCTAAGTACATTTCATCTCCAGGACAGTAAATGAATGATTGCAAACGAGGGTCTCTGTTGTTATATGGATTTTGCGGATCAAATAGAGGGTCGGCGGAAGTAAAGTTCTCTACAGGATATCCGTTTATAGTCTCGAATTTATCTACTGCGTTTTGCGTAGGAACGTTGAATACGGCCCACCCACCATCATGTTGGGGAAGGAACCATCCTACTCCGGAGTTGCTCCTGTTCATAGGTAAATTCCAGTTGTCCGAGTTTGTTGGAACAGGTTGAAATAGGGCTTCATCACTAATAGCTCTATCTTGCGACATCCAATTCTCCATATAGCTATCCTTGTCGTAAAGTTTATATCGGGTAGCTCCACTATTGACCAATTTTAACGCATTTACCATTGCTGTTATTCCCTTTTTGGCATACGTTTCGTCATATGAGTCCTGCCCAAAAGGTAGTGCATCGCCCTCTGTATTCATTAAAGGACTTGCTGCATACATATAGGCCATAGCTTCGATGGCATAGGCAGAAGCCTTGGTTAAACGACCTACATCTATAGGGTCTTTCCATTTATTAGGTAAATATTTAACTGCATCTTGACAATCAGCGGCAATAAGATCTGCACATTGCTGAAATGTTGGTTTTATGTGATCAAAATTGAATTCTGTAGAGAATGTCTTACGCTCTCCACCCGTGGTGTCTATTAATGTTATACCTCCATACCGCCTAACTACTTCAAACATATGCCATGCCCTAAGTGCATGTGCTTGGCCAAGTAATTGATTTTTTAATTCTGTAGGAGAGGCACCTACTTCTGCGGGAAAATCTGTAAGCTTTTCAATGTTCTCGATTGCTAGTCCCATAGCTCTAATTGCCTTTAGGGATTTGCCGGCAGGAGAGTTGTAGTATGGGTCAGACCCGTAGCTGGTTTCTGAGTTGAAATTCATACCAAAATCTCTCCAGTTTGAATCTTGCCATTGACCTTGGTTTATGGATTTATAAACAGGCATGTCATTTTTTACAGCTTGTTGTTCATCTCCCATGGCACCAACAAAGGCTCCCCAATTAGATGAAGTGGCTACGTAATTCATAACTAGCCAGTTAGCTCTATCTACGGCGCCTTTATAGTTGTAGTATTCTGAATAGACTACTTCTCCGTCAATTCCCATTTCTGGATCTGCATCCAAGTAATCCTCACAGGAAACAATTCCTAGAGAGAATGTGAATAATACAATTAGTATTGTAGTATATTTTTTCATGTTTATCATATTTTAGAATGAAACCCTTAAGCCTACATTATATCTTTTTGTAATAGGATAGACCTCTAATCTATTGGCTTCAGGGTCAAAAGACCTGGGAAGATATTGCCAAGTGTATAGGTTATTACCATTTACATAAAATTCAAAATTGTCAAAGCCACCCACCTTTTCTAGTAGTTTCTTAGGTAGGTTATATTTTAACTCAACATTTCTAAGTCTTACAAAAGTGCTATTCCTATAAGAATAGTTGCTGCTCTCTTTATAATGATCACTTTCCGAAGTATGGAGTACAGGTACATCCGTATCTGTATTATTTGGAGTCCATGCATCCTTTTGTTCATTGTTTTTCAACATAAACCCAAGACTGGAATTGGTGTTATATGCATATAAAAAGCTAGCGGATAATTGTTTGGATATACCGTACATTCCATTGAACATGCTAGTTAAACTCCAGTTTTTGTAGCCCAGACCAAAGGAGAAAGCAAAAGATTTAGTAGCGTATGAGGGGTCTCCTATTGAGACTTGGTCATTTTTGTCTATTACGCCATCTGCATTATAATCGTTGTAAGTCAGGTCACCTGGTATATATCCTCCAGGGAGTAATGCAGAGGGGGTATAGGCGTAAGCATCATCCCAGTTTTGCGCTAATCCCGTTCCCAACATACCTTTGTTCCAACCTATAGGTTTTCCCGCCTCTTTTTGATAGTCTGGGGTAGGAGTAGGGTCATCCCTTTCTACAATTCTGTTATCCGTAATGGAAAGATTTCCTTTAAGCCAATAAGAAAAGCTATTGTCAAAACTATCGTTCCATTGTAATTCAACATCTATCCCATGATTTTTGGTTCTTCCTATATTTCCATAAGGGTTCGCGTTTCCGTACCAATTAGGGATAGTTCTTCTTTGCATTAAGATTCCTTCTCGATCTTCTTTAAAGAGGTCTACGGTTGTTCTTAATCTGCTGCGTAATACGTTAAACTCAAAACCTAGGTTTTGCTTTATTGCCGTTTCCCAGGAAACATCCAGTACCGGTGGATCATCTTCTGAATAGATATAAAGTCCGTCTGCATTTTGGTTTCCAGTAATGTTGGGGACATAGCCATAAGCCATTCTAATTTGATTGCTGGAGTATGAACTGATGTAGGCAAATCTGTTGTTGCCTAAACCTTTATCCGAACCTATTTTCCCGTAAGAGTATCTTATTTTGAAAAAATCTATGAATGGCAGCTTATCCTGAACAAAATTCTCTTCTGTTAAGACCCAGCCAAGAGCCAAAGAAGGGAAAAAACCAAAACGTTTCCCTGGCGCAAAGTTTTCATTACCATTATATGCACCATTGGACTCAAAAAGGTATTTGTTTTTATATCCATAAGTTACACGACCTACCCACCCTTCTTCAAAGTGGGGAAAGTTTGCTCCATATTTGTCCTTCCGACGCTGAAACAGGCCTAAAGCACTTACGTTATGATTGCCAAAAGTTTGATTATAGTTAACATTCAACTCATAATAAATGCTACTATTATACCCATCAATACCTTCGTTACCCAGTTTTGCAGGGTTTTCATAATCGTCTAATGTAATAGGCTCTTGGATAACATTTCCATTACTGTCCAAGTTAGGGTTGTAACCATCGGAAGAAGGAACATAATAATAAATTGGGGCATCGTTCCACCTTTTACTAATTTCTGAAAGGTAGTTTCTGTAGTAGTTATAGGATAATTTTCCAGATACATAGATGTAATCGTTCAAATCCTGCTTCAAAATAAAATCGGTATAAAGGCGATTGCTCTTTTTACCATAGGAGCCTTCCCTCTCCATCATTCCTAAGTAGTTTACATTAATGGAGTTGTTGTAATCATAACCTAATCTGCCGTTCTCATATACCGCTGGGGCATTGATTAGTGCTGTTGAATACATGCGTTGCATAATGGATCCTCCGTTGCCAGCAATACCCCCATTTGTATTTTTTGTGTTGTAGTTACCGTTCCAATTGGTCATATCACCGGAAAGCTTAACACTGAACAAAGTGGATTTTGAGAAGTTGAAATCTAAGTTGGTTCTATAATTAAAACGATGTTGATATGTTCGGGGATCGAATTCCGGTTGCTTTTGCAAGTCAAAAATGTCGCCGTCATAATTGTAGCCGAATGATGTGAAATACTTTACACGTTCATTACCTCCACTAATGTTTAGATTATATTGGTGGGTGTAACCTGTTTTCATCAAGGAATTGATGAAGGAAGTATATTGGTAATACGGATTATCCGCATACGCGGGGTCTCTCCATCTATCAATATAAAATTGAGGTACAAGCTTATCATAATTGCCATCATTTTGTTGGGCAAGATTATAGTACTCCAGATTAGTAGCGTAATCGGCCGCATAATCTGTATCTATAGTTGGTGATTTCATGCCCACATTTGCGGTAAATTGTATTTTGGGTTTTCCAATACGGCCTTGTTTGGTAGTTATAAGTATAACACCATTTGCGGCCTTAACCCCATAAACAGCAGTTGCTGAAGCGTCTTTCAGTACAGAAATTGACTCAATTTCGTTTGGGTCAAGGTTATTGAAGTCACGCTCTACACCATCTACCATATAAAGAGGGGAACTATCGGTCCATGAGGATCGACCTCTAATTAATATATTGGCAGCTGTAGAACCTGGTTGGCCGGCTGCCTGCATGGTTGTTACACCTGGCAGGAGTCCTGTTAGTGCTTCGGAAATGGTAGTTACACTACCAGCTTTCAAGAGTTCTTCCCCTTTTGCTTGAGTAATAGAACCAACTACGGTTTCCTTTTTCTGGCTTCCGTAACCAACCACTACCACATCTGATAGCTGTTGCGCATTACTTTCCATATTTATATTTATGGTAGTCTGGGCCGCTACCGGTATTTCTATAGTTTTGAAGCCTATATAGCTGAATACCAATATAGCAGACTGGTCATCTTCTAATTTTATAGAATAATTACCATCAATATCGGACACGACTCCGTTAAAAGTTCCTTTTTCTATAATGTTTACACCCGGAAGTTCTATACCATCAGAGTCTCTGGTGGTTCCGGTAACTGTTTTTGTTTGTGCGCTGACAGATAGGGAAGCTATGCACAAAAAAAACAGCAATAAGCCAGGGCAATTATTGCCTAACTTAATTTTCCATTTTTTATTCATCGTAATTATGTTTAGCATAAATTTTAGGTTAGCGTATTTAGCGTACATGTTTTTGAAAGCATTGCATAAATTTTAATAGTCAGAAGCGGGCCTGTCTCATTTAACCTATTCCGTAGAATCGTTTGCGGAAATTGATTTTTATACTGATCGGCAACAATCTCCGGAAACAGAAAGAACAGATAGATTTTCTCGGTAAAGTGTAGTTTTAATCTCATGTATTTGTAGTTAAAGTTGGTTAAGCAAAAGAGGTGATTATGTGTTAATTGAGCAACTACATATGTCTTATTAGACACAACATATGATCACAAATCCTAAAATTTGTTAATATTTTAGGAATATGTTATTTGTGATATGTTCATGATGTTGAATAGATAATTTGATGACACTATTTTGGTGATTTTGCATTTTCAGAAAGTGTTGAGAGTGGTTCAAATTATGCTCACAGAATTAGAAATGCATCATGCAATTTCTGGAGGAACTTTTATTAAATTGGATAAAAAACGTTAATTACTTCGTGGTAATGACCACCTTTAATGTGCTCAGTTTTGTTGGGAATGGGGGGGTGTGTGCGTATTACAGTGTAGTGTCTCAGATACTGAGTTGATACGGCCTTGAACTTCATCAATGTTCATATTTTTAAACATTACGAACCTGTCAATTTGTAGACCATGTGAACGGCCGCCAATGTTTATGGTGTACTTACCTGTTTCAGGAAATTTTCCTGTCAACCAGCCATGCCCCGCATCATGTATTTCTGCTACGCCGTTAAGGATAAAACTGTCATTGCTTCGGCCATAATATTTTTCAAAATGTTTGAGTTGGAGGTCCTTGGCATATCCGTGGTTTTCTGATAGATAAATCCATATATCATTACCCTTATCAGTACCACGTTGCCCGTTTGGTTGTCGCATCGTCCATTTTATGGTGTAGTCCCCCGGATTGGTAATTTTAAAAGTATAGGATAAAACATTGTCCATATTTACTTGGGGGTATGAATTTTCTCCATCAAAATAAATATATGCACCACCAGAAGCATGTTCGGAGTCTTTGCCAAGTTTCCAGGCTCCCTTCAAATTAAAACGTTCAGCTTCAAAAATTAGAAGACCATCTTTTTCTTCAACGGTGCAGTTAGAAACACAATTAAAGGAAATAGACCTCCACCTTCCACGAGCAAATGCGTACGCATCATCCTCAGGAATTTTACCGTTCGAATGTGTGTTGGACTCAATTTGGATAATGTCGCCGGTATTTACGGATATGTTTTTAAAAGTTTGTGTATACGCAGCCATGTCCGGCCTATTTTCAGGGTTTTGAAATTCACCAATTAATGCATCGTTAATCTTTAAACGATAGGTGCTTTCTCCATCTTCTTCCGTCAAAGTTGTTAGGGTAATGTTGTAGCGTCCGCTGTTACCTTCAAATACCTTCTGTGTTGCGGCAAATTTGTTTTTATGCGCCACTGCGTCAATTGCTATGGCATTTCTAGAATGGTCTTTATAGGGTTTCACAAAAGATTCTACTTGCGACATTTTAAAATCTTGTACACCTATATAGTTTGTATCGGCACACTTGGCAAGTGCGGAAATTCCATTGCCAATAAACTTTTCTAATTTTTTAGGGTTTCCATCTTCATCGCCCAAAAGCAAATACCACACCATGCCGGCGTCCGAAATATCAGCTCCTTTATTTTGTGGGTGAAATTGAGTTCTGCTATACAACCACTGAATATCCGGGTCGGGGTGGTCTCTCATCCAATAGTAAGGTGAGAAATCTGTATTGGAACACCAGAGTATACTGGAATCATCGCAAGCATTTTGATCCTTTATTTTTTTATACTGTATGGAATTTCCGCTTAAAGTAATAGTTTCTTCCATTGTATGATGTGCCTTTCTGCGTAAATGGTTGTCATTGTAACCACTGTGGGAAATAACATATACATGTGCCAAAGCCTCTTTCTGATTATCATCTACAACCTTTTTCACGGCTCTGTAGAAAAATTCCGAAGGTCCCATATGAATAAAATACAAAGGGTCTGCAGTTGTAGATTTTTTTATCTCATCCGCCAAATGGTCAATTGCTACATTATTATCTTCCGGAACATCAAAAAAACGTTCTGAATCAAAATTCCAGCGTGTAATGGCACTGTTTACTCCATCAGCCATGTAGTTGGTTTCTGAAGTATGTGCTGTTGCCTCAATAAAATTATTGTATGAGAAATGTACCAGTTTATCTTGTAATCCAAGCTTTGCAATTATGGCCAGTGATGCAGGAGCGCCTGCCCAATCGTCTGGATCGGCGCGTGGCCACCGGGCTTCAGGGTGATTATCTGCTTGATTATTTCCATCTGCGCTAATAGCTATTCTGTTATTTGAATAGCCTAAGCTCTGGGAGAATATTACTTGTGTTGATAGGCATAAAAGACAGAAAACTAAAATGAACTGTTTAGAAGTAGTCATTAGTGGTTTGTTTTGGTTGTTGGTTGAAGGCGTATAGGGTAAATAAATATTGATATTGACTTTGTAAATAAGTGTATATCTAACATTTACATTGCCATTGCCAACATGCAATGTAAAGCGAAGGTTGACAATTGATTTCTGATTACACAGTAAAAGAACTGTATACGCTACTGTAGTTTTAACAGTTAATGTGTTGGGTTATATATTTGTTAATTAAATACTTACGATTGTTTTTTTGACTAAAGGATAATCAATAGTTCAAATTAGGTTAATTGAAAACAAAGGTTATATTTGAAGGTTATGATATCCAAACCAGACCCAAAGACTATTGAAAAGGCACTAAACAATCTGTGTACCCATCCAATTTTTATTAATTCACTAGTATATAGGCAATTAATTCAATATCTCGTAAAAAAGGCAATTGAGAAGGAAGATATTAAAGAGTATACGATTGGGGCCGACCTTTTCGGGAAAAACTATTTGAATGATAAAAATGACGGTACTGTACGTACACACATGTATAAACTCCGCAAAAAATTAAGTGCTTATTATGCTGATAAAACAGTTCAAAATGAAATTATTTTTGAAATTAAGAAGGGGCAGTATAACTTGGATTTTATCTCTTCCAAAGAGTATTCAAAACACAAAAAATCATCTGAATTCAGGATTCCGGTAAGGTTTGTGAAAATTTTTGGGTTGGTTTTACTACTACTGTCAGGGTTATTATGTTGTGTGCTCTATTTTATTGGCCAACCACCAGTTCTATGGCAAGAATTTTTTAAAAGGGATTCAAATAACTTAGTTGTTATATCAGATCAGTACGTTATGATGCATACAAACTCTTATGGTGAGCAACACGCAACAATGTATTCTAAGATAAATAATGACGAGGACTTATTTTCGTATAAGAAAAAATATCCTAATCGAAATTTGAATATAACCGATTTTACCTTAGTATCTAAAATGGCCCCTTACGGTATAAAAAATTTAGATGATTGGTTTTTTAAATGGGGTAGCAATTTTAAGTTAGAGTTGGAAAGTAACCTTAAGCTCAAAGACGTCAAAGAAAATAATATTGTATTTATTGGACAGTTCAAAACAATGAATCTATCCAAATCTTTATTTTTAAAGGACAGTAATATTTTTTCAACTTATGAGGATGGATTTAAGGTGAAGAAGGAGGGGCAAGAAAAAATCTATATAACAAAATATGATGATAATAAAAAAGTTGAATATGCACTAGTTTCCTTTACATCGCTGAACCAATATCATGATGCTCTTTTTTTTGTGTCCAATAATGATATTGGAGTTATGGCTACCTTACAATTGTTTACCGACCAAAAATGGCTTAAAGAACTAACAGCAAAACTTCCCGAAAAACGAAGTAGGTTTAACGCTCTATTCGAAGTTAGTGGCATGCAGCGAACTCAGATGAGTTGTGAATTGTTAGAATTGGAGATAATGGACGAATAATGTAAATACTCAATATTCAAGATATATCTATAGTGCCTTTACTAATGATAAGTTTGTAAAGGCACTAGTTTAGAAAACTTTTACCGGCAATTAATTTTTGTCATCCACCAATTGCCATGACCTTACCCAATTGTACGTTGTGGTCCTGTCTTTTTTTGAACCTGTCATGCCGCCGTCATTAGGTACCGGATTCCAATCGTAGGTCTCAACAACCATTCGTAAGTACATTTCAATATCAAAATCGGCCGGGGGAGTTACTTTGGATTGCATTTTACCGTCCAAGAAAAATATAATCTCATCCTTGGATTTCCACCAAACACCGTAAACATGGAAATCTTCATAGGCTTTTCCGCCTAACTCTCCTTTGCCTTTGCTCGATCCTTTCTCGTAATCACAACCTTCAGGGATATTTCTGCTGTGGGTATTGGAGTTCATGGTCTGGTCAAAATATTTCATCCATTCGGCATCGTTGGTTATTTGTCCAACGGACTCCTGAATGTCCAATTCCGTTGTTCTTTTATCACAGCCTTTTAGGTCCTTCCCTTCATTAATTAACCAAAACGTAGAGGACATAAAGGTTTTGTTGGCTTTCATTTCGCATTCGTAATAGCCGTAGGTCATGCCATTTCTAGAGCCAACGTAACCGCCGCCGTGGGTATAGGTTTTATTGTTTTTCACTATGGGTTCCGGTAACATAGTCGTGGTTATCTGCAGGCTTCCGTCTTTTAATGAAATGTTCTCGGCAAGGAACAATCCCGGAGCACGGCCTATCCACCCCTGACCCGAAATCTGCCATTTCTTTTCATCTATTTTTTTTCCATCAAATTCATCGGACATGTTATCAATTAATTTCCACTCTTGCTGAGACTGTTTTGGGTCCTCTCCAGGCTTAAAATATGGAGCTTCTTGAGCAAACATTGTACTTGTAAATAGAAGGCTAATAGCTGCTAGTAATTGGTTGGATAGTTTCATTTTTTTAAGAATAGAATTATTTAATTGTAATAATATTTTTTGGTGCATAGGAATTGCTTTGGTCTTTATGTGGTATTCTAGGTAGATTAAACTTCTAGCACCTACAAAAGGTTTATGGATTATTAGTTATTGTTCAGAACCTTATTTTACTTTTTTGTATTCGGAACTATTAATACATCATTACAATTTATAATTATCTGTTTTTTTGTGATTGCGTAGAACTCGTAGAACTGTAAGTGACACTGTAACTTTAACGGTTAAGATTCTTAAATTACTGTAAGAATGGAAGATATTATTTTGATAAACCAAATACCCTGTCTGCACATCGCAGAAGAATAATCTCCCAGCCGGATATATTAGGAGTTACTATCAATATTTATCAAGCATCCAAAATTAGAGTTCCGTTTTTGGTAGGACATAAAAAAAGCCCTGTTGAAGAGGCTTATGTGAATCCGTTTTTTTGACCTATAAAAGGCCTGTTTCACAGTTACTTTTATTAGCTACGGTAATTATTTCAAACTTATTTGGATGATAGTCCATTCCTATTCGTATTTCTTCAGTTTTCTCTTTCCCAATAAGTTTCTCAACTACGTATAGGCCCAAGTCTAATGAAGAAGCTACCGCTCCAGCAGTTATAGTATTATTGTCATCTACAATTCTTGCTTGAGCAACTCTCTTGCAGTACTTTTCTAATGATTTATATTCATTAAAGTTGGTCGTTGCCGTTTTGTTTTTCAAGAATCCTGCTGCCCCAATTAATAAGCTACCTGTGCAAATAGAAACTATAAAATCAACATTTTCTCCGGTTCTCAACCAATCAATGAACGCTATATCGTATTGAAGTTTTCTTGTCCCATATCCACCGGGGACTACTATCATATCATAATCGGATAAATCAGGTTTGATTTTATCGACAATAATTTCTAGTCCAAAATTATCTTTTATCGATTTTTTAGTAGCACACAAATCCCAATGTAAATTCTCCATAAATCCTTTGGTTTTTATATTCTTAATAGGGTCATAAAATCCTATTAAATCTAAAAGAGTTATTTCGTCAAATAATATATATGCAATCTTCATTTTGGAGCTTTACATTTTGTAGTAAGCAAGGATTTACTTTTTATATATCAAAACTGTTATTCCACATTCATAGGCTTTAGCACTTTCCAATTTTAATTCAGTTTTATAATTAGCTTTTTTAAATATTGGCATTCCGTTCCCTAAAATCGAAGGATTTATAAAAAAATAATACTCGTCAATCAAATTTTCTCTTATTAATGAAGAAACGAATTCGCCACCTCCATAGGCAATTATGTCATTTCCTGTTGAAGACTTTAATTTTTCTATTTTTTCGACTAAATCTCCTTTTTCTAAAAGGGTATTTTCCCATTCAGTATTTTCGAGCGTTTTTGTAAAAACTATTTTTTAAGTTATTAATTTTTTCAGCACCTTCCAATTCTTTGTTGGATTTCCAATGTGGAATAAATCCTTCAGCAAGTTTTCGTCCTAATACAATAGTGTCGGTTGATTCAGTTATTTCTTTGACAAAGTTCTTTAATTCTTCGTCCCAATTCCAAATCATCCAGTCCATTTCTCCGTTTGGACCAGAAATGAAACCGTCAATTGAGAGTTGAATTTGAAGTTTTAATTTTCTCACGTTTCACTATTTTTTGTTAATGTTGGAATTTGTTTTCAGCTGCTTAGAACGGTGCGTATATGAAACGTAGTGTGCACAAAGACACGAAACTTTCTGATTATACGCGAGCCGAATTTTTATGTTTTGTTTTTATCTTTTTTATTTTTAAAGCCAAATTTAAAAATTTGGCGGTCTTCGTAAATACACACAAACCTCTCCTAAAGCCTTTATTAGCTATGTTTTATATACATTGTTATCAGTAGTATTTATGACACCCAGAGCATATTTCTATCCACAATTTTCCATTTTCCATTTTCTTTAATACAGAATATTATTTCTCCTGAACCGCATAAACTACCACATAAAAAATCAAAGTAGAAAATAGCCCTATCATTCCTTTGGTTTATTTTAAAATCCGAGAACCGAATTGATGCAACGTATCTGTATTCAAAACTATTCCAATATTCTTTTTTTTCTTTTTCTAGTTGTCCTAAATCTTTAATGATATATCGTCCTTTTTCATATAATTTGTCCAATTCCAATTTCCCCCTTTCAAATTTAGTACTGTCTATCAATTGAATTAAAAGGTTATCAAAATCTTTTGAATGAAGAGAGTCTTTGTAATGCATTCTAGGGAATGACGAATCATCAGAATCCCAATCCTTAAATTCTCTTTTCGGATTAATATGATATGGCTCAATTCCTATTACCAAGTCCGCTTTTTCCAATTTAGGGTTGTCAAATGCCTCGTCAAACTTTTCTTTCCCAATTTGGTAGTTTAATGAATCTTGTTTGTTTTCTGCAAATTCTAACGGCATTGGTGGAATTGGAAGTTTTTCATAATAATATTCAGTTCCCACTAACTCAATAAAAATATCGTTTAGTAATTCCATTTCGGAAATAGTATTCTCCGATTTTGGCGAACAACCTGCCAAAAGAAAGAATAAATTAGAATTAGTTTTTTCATATTACTGCTAACAATTGTATAAAGCAACTAGTTGCTATACATCTCTTTTAACGTTAATTTACTCAAATCTTAGATACTGCCAATCTATGTAGGAAAATAAGAAATTATTACATATATAATATAGCCTTACAAACGCTTAATAGGTGGTGTATTTTTGTTTGCGGAGCGTAATAAAAAAGAAATACAAGACATAAAAAAAGGCTTCTGAGAAATCAGAAGCCTTTTTGCTTAGTAGCGGGGACTGGACTCGAACCAGCGACCTTCGGGTTATGAGTTTGAAAAAATGCCCGAATTTTAGCACTATTTTAGATATATACTTTAAAACCGTTTACCGGACTGTTTACTATATTAATATTAAATTTTCTTCAAGCCTAAAGTAAACAATCACGTCGTTTAAAACAATTGTTTCCTCGTCTAAAATTAGAAGGCGATTTTGATTCTATACATTTATTGGTTTATTATCTAGTTTTTGTATTCCTAATAATTTTGTTGAGTTCAATGCCAATAAAATATGATACAATTTTTATTAAAAATGGGAATAACAGTGCCTCTATATGAAAATTGTCAAATAGTTTTTCAAATTTCATCAAGTAGATAGTTTCTGCAGACAGTTTTTGCTACATTAAACTTAAAGCGTAATTTCAACACCATAATCTTCTAGTAGATTTTCTTCATTTGAATTATAGCGCTTTGGTGTTTTTATAAAGGAATTGAAAAATGTTGTTGGCAAATTAATGGTCAGGTTTATTCTATATACAAAGTACTCGCACAAGATCAAAACAGGTTTACCTACGGTTTTTTTATTCTTCACTTTGTTTACATATGGTCAAAATTCTGTTTATGAAGTAGGAACTTTAAATGATCAAAACGGCATTACGGATAATGTGGTGTCATCCATTTGCAAGGACAGTTTAGGTTTTATTTGGATAGGTAAAATGGATGGCTTGTTTAGATATTCGGGATATGATGCAGAAGTCTATTCAGCATCATCTAGCGATAATAAAGGGCTAAGTAATCCATGGGTAACAGATATTATAAGATATGGTCACGAATTGGTAATTGGAACCAAAAGAGGCGTTAATTTTTTGAACACGAGGACAGGTGTATTTCAACAGCTCTTTCCATCAAATACAAATAAAGAGTTAAGTAATGATATTACGTCATTATTAAAACTCTCCAGCAATAGGTTGTTGATTGGAACCGGAGGCGGGTTATTATTCACAGAAAAGGACAGTTTATTTCAAGCTAGAGAAATTCCTTTATTCATAAAGGGGAGAAAAATAGAAAAAATAAGAGTGACCGATATAGTCAACTCTTCCCAAGGGGTTATTGTGAACACCGAATATGGGATTTTTTCGCTTTTGGAAAATGAAAACCGAGCGGTTAAGTTAGTTTTGTCTTATGAAAATCAAGAGCTTACTGATATATATTCTGTATATGTAACCAAGAGTAAGCATATTCTTTTATCTACTAAACGGGGTTTTTTCTTTATAGATATACAGGTACAATCAATTGACGGTAATCATGAAATTGTTGTAAGTCCTATTGCAGAATTATATAACAATTGGCCTCCAACGAATAGGGTAAATGTGGTTTTGGAAGACTCTAGAGGAACTGTTTGGTTGGGAACAGAGGGCAATGGTGTGTTCTCTTATGTTAAGCGAACTGCTCAATGGCAAAATTATCGGTTTGAGATTGGTCAAAAAAATGTTTTAAAAAACGATTTTATTAGAACTCTTTGTGAAGATGAATCCGGTATGATATTGGTTGGAAGCGATGCTGGGGTAAACACGTTAGTTGCAGAAAGCAACAGATTCCAATTGATTGAAAACTTAACTTGTTCCAACAAAAAAGAAGATGTATCCAATGTGCATTCTATACTTAAAGATAAAAATGGCAGACTTTGGATAGGGACAAGAGGTAATGGACTTTTTGTAAATGAAAATGAGTTTTCCATAAATGTTCATCCGGATGAAAATGGCCGGATGGGACAAATTCGATCCATTATTGAGGATACCAATGACAATATTTGGGTAGGAACGCAAGAAGGGGTTTATATTTTAGATGGAGACAATATGAAAACCTCAGATATTGAGGCATATTTCAATGAAGTGAAACCTTCTCTACTTCACGAAGAAGAAGTATATCATATTTTGGAGGATAAAGTTGGTAATGTATGGATCAGTACTTCAAGCGGTCTTTATATATATACTGGCGAGCAAAATCTAAGAAAAATCACTAATACCAACATTGAGACTATCTTAGATAAGAGAATAGTATACTCAATGTTATTGGACAGTAATGAAAGGATATGGATGGGAACATTAAATGGGACCGTTGCTTTTTTGGACTTAAATGATTACGATAATCCATACTTGTTTTCCGAGTATATAGGTAAATCTTTAAATTTTCAAAGGATAACAGTAGCGTCAGATTACAAAGAATATTTTGAAAATTATGGGGTCTATTCTCTTACCGAAATTGTTGATGGTACCATTCTCGCCGGCACTAACTTTGGAGTTTGTAAAATTGATTTAGAAAAAAAGCAAATAGCCCCTCTTTTTTCTGCAAATAGAATCAATGCCCCATCTAACCTTGCCAATAGCTACGTTTATGGTTTGCTTTATAATAGAACTCAAAACCATTTGTGGGCAAGTACTAATAATGGTTTGTTCTCATACGATTTTAATACTGGAGGAATTGAGAACTTTGGAATTAAAGATGGTTTACAATCATTAGAATTTAATGGTAATGCTATTCATAAAGATAGCGAGGGGAAACTCTATTTTGGAGGCGCCAATGGTTTAAATATTTACGACCCTTCTTCAAATTTTGAAAAAAGTAGTTTTAAGCCTAACATAGTTGTAACAAAAATATATGTAAACGGAAAATTGTTGGGTAACAATGTGGCCAATGACGTTTTAGATAAAGAAGTTACCTATACTAGGTCACTAACGTTATCTTCAAAACAGAACACAGTAGGCTTTGAGTTTGCGTCTTTACATTTATTACATCCATTAAGTAATCATTATAAATGCAAGTTGGTAGGGATAGATGATAATTGGATTGAACTCAAAAACAAGCGTTCAATCAATTATGGTAATTTGCCCAAAGGGATTTATAGCTTTCAACTTATGGCCACTAACAATGATGGGGTTTGGAACAAAGTTCCACTTACTATAGACCTAGAGATACTCCCGGCATGGTATAATACATGGTATATGATGTTATTTTGGGTGCTGCTAACTTTGACTATTATAGCTTCTTTCACTCGTATTTTGATAAAGAATCATAATAAGAACAACGCATTGAAAATTAAAGAAATAGAACAGGCAAATTTGCAAGATCTTTATGAATCTAAGCTAGTGTTTTTTACCAATTTGTCACACGAACTTAGAACACCTTTGTCTTTGATAATAGATCCTATAAAAACCTTGATGTCACACAAGGAAATTTATAGTAAAAAACCCGAACTCTTTAATGTCTTGAACAACAATGTAGATCGGCTAAAAAGATTGATTGATCAAATAATGGACTTTAGAAAGTATGAATATGGAAAACTGGAACTTAAGGTAGTTCACGGGGATATAGTTCAGACAATCGAATCTATTACGGCGTCTTTTGCTTTTCATTCCGTTCAACAAAAGATAAGGTTCAAGGTAAAATTGCCATCAAGTGAATTGCCAATGTATTATGATCAGGATAAAATTGAAAAGATAGTTTACAATATTTTGTCCAATGCTTTTAAGGCAACTCCTGCAGAGGGAACGGTGAGAATTTCTTTAAGAAGTTTTAATCCTCAGAAAACAAAAAAGTTGAATAGGTATAAGGTTATATGCGGAACTGATAAGTTGGAAGAATTGCAAAACCATATATACATTAAAGTAGTGGACAACGGTACAGGGATAAGAGAAAGTAACCTTGAGGAAATTTTTACTCGATTCTATCAGGATAATACTATAAATTCTGGAACAGGAATAGGACTTTATATGGTAAAGCAGCTGACCGAATTACACTCAGGTACAATTTTAATTAAAAGTAAGCGGCATAAGGGAACTTCGTTCATTATTATTTTGCCTAAAAATGAGGATATTTACAGCACTTCTTTAGTTGGGAATCAACCAATATCTAGTGAAGATAAGGAGTTAGAAAAGCCAAGTACATTAATTCTGAGGGACACAGAAAATACAATTGTTAACGATAAGAAGCATAGTGTCGCAATTGTTGAGGATAATGACGAGTTGCGAATGTATCTAAAAGATATTTTAGAGCAACATTACAATGTATTTACGGCTACCAATGGTATTGAAGGTTTTGAGCTGATTAAAGATGAGATACCGGATTTAGTTTTGAGCGATGTGGTTATGCCAGAAATGAGTGGGTTAGAACTTTGTAAACAGGTAAAGAACAATTTTGATACGAGTCATATTCCAATAATATTGCTCACCGCTAAAACTTTTGATTCTCAAAAAGTAAGCGGTTTACAATCTGGTGCGGATGTATATCTTACCAAACCGTTTAACCGAGATATTGTTCTGGCTACTATAGCAAACCTGATTAAAGGCAGGGAAAAGCTAAGGTTGGTTTTTCAAAATGAAAAGATACTGGAGCCATCAAGAGTTACCGTTACCTCAGTAGATGAAACTCTTATGTTAAAGTTAAAACAGTATATAGAAGAGCATATTCAAGACCAGAATCTTACTTTAGAACGCATGGCAACTGAAATAGGGGTGAGTAGGGCTCAGCTTTTTAGAAAAATGAAAGCGCTCACCGGTTTAACACCTAATAATTTCATTAAGTCTATACGGTTAAAATTTGCGGTACAGCTATTGGAGGAAAACAAATTGCAAATTTCTGAAGTTGCATTTCTTTGTGGGTTTAAAGAACCCAGTTATTTTTCTAGATGTTTCAAGGAAACCTATGGGTGCAGCCCTAAGGAATATTTACAATCCTAATAAAGAAGTAAAGATTACTATTGTCTCTTGTTCTTAAAGTTATTAGGTCACCTTTTTACTTAGGGTATTCTACTCTAATATCAAACCTAGTTTTGGTAATAGGCTTACAAACAGTTTATTGTTTCTTTCTTCAAATCAATTTAGTTTTTATTCTCAATTCGGGTATATAGAAACGGTTAGTCTACATCAATTCCTTCTTCTTTTTTACTGTTTTAACGAAATGATTGTGTAAATGCCTTGTAGTAAGGCTATTTGATACGATTTTATCAGTATTTGATACTTGTTTATCAGTGCGAAAGACTTCTTCATTCTAATTTCAGATCGTCTAAAAGCTCAATCAATAAATGAACATGGGAAACATTTATTAACGGGTTATAAATGACTAACAGATAACTTAAATAAGACCAAGTATGAAGAACAAACAAACCAAAAAACAATTTTTGCTGGCACTGATGTTTTGCCAGTTGATTTTTGTGCAAAACATTTTTGCGCAGGAAGAAGCCTCAGATAAATTAGAGGTTACAGGTGTGGTAGTAGATGAGTTTGATATGCCCATGCCTTATGTAAATGTGTATGTTAAAAATACACAGTCTGGTACATTAACTGATTTGGATGGAAAGTATGCTATACAAGTTAAGCCTGGTCAGATTCTGGTATTTTCCTATGTAGGGTACAGCAACCTTGAAAAAACGGTGTCTAACAGTACGGAACTCTCGGTGTCTTTGGAACCCGATACAAGCGAGTTGTCCGAGGTTGTGGTAACGGCACTTGGCATTAAAAAGGAAAAAAAAGCTATTGGTTATGCAGTAGATGCAATATCGGCAGAGGAGATAAATTCTACAGGAGAACCAAATGTTCTTTTAAATCTTTCCGCTAAGGCACCAGGGGTTCAGGTTTCTGGTTCTTCTAATGGGGTAGATGGATCTCCCAGAGTTCTTATTAGGGGGGTAACCTCTCTTTCTTCGGATAACCAACCTTTATATGTTCTGGATGGATTACCGCTGTTGAGCAATAGGTCATTGTCAGAAAGTTTGTTTACATCTTCAACCGGACAATCAGATTTGGGAAACCCGTTATCAGATATTAATCCCAGTGATATTGAAAATATCAGTATTCTAAAAGGGGCAAGTGCTACTGCGTTGTATGGGGCAAGAGGAGCCAATGGGGTTATTATGATTACAACCAAAAAGGGCAAATCGGGTCAAAAGGGCTGGGGAGTGAACATAAGTTCTACAACTACCTTTCAATCTGCATTAATTTTACCCGATCCTCAATTACGATATGGTCAGGGTAACAATGGCGAATATTCGTATGTTGACGGAAACGGTGCCGGAATTAATGAATCTGAAACTCGGTTATGGGGTCCGGAATACCTTGGTCAGCCTGTTTCTCAATGGGACCCACAAACAGGAGGGGCTGTTGTTAAGCCTTGGTTGCCATATGGCGCAAAAAATCTGGATAATTTCTTTGAGACGGGGCACACCTATCAGCAAAACCTTTCACTTACCCATGTAACTGAATCATCTAATGCAAGGCTTTCCTTGGGGCACCAAGATATAAAGGGCATCACTCCCAATACGGGCCTTGAGCGTATTACCGGAAGTTTTAATTCAACCTTTAGATTGGGAGAGAAGCTTAGTCTGAATTTTGTAGCAACAGGGTCAACAATGAACAGTGATAACAGGACCAATTATGGTTTTGGGAGTGGGGGAATGTGGCAGGCTCTTTTTATTCCTACTAATATTGATATAAGAGATTTAAGGGATTATAAGGATGAATTTGGCAATAAAAAAAGTTTCTATCAAAATGGCCCTAACCCTTATTGGGACCTGTATGAAAATGTCAATCCTTTGACACGAACAAGATTCAGTTTTAACGTTGGGTTGGATTATGCAGTTACTGATTGGGCATCTATTCAGGCCAATGTATTTCAGGATACCAATACTACTGAATATGAAAGAATAGTAGCAAAACATCTTTTCAATAATGGTAGTTATCAAGAAGGACTTGACCTTAATAAAGAAGTAAACGCAGACCTAAGGTTAAACTTAAACCATGATGTACTAAAGAACCTGAATGTGAATGTCATGATGGGGGCCGCCACCAGAAATGAAAAGAGTAAAAGTAAATTCGCATCTACAGATGGGGGCTTATTAGTACGGGAAATTTATAATTTGGGCAATTCGGCCAAACCTGCTACGGTTAATAATGCAAAATCTGAAAAGGAAGTCAATAGTGTTTTCAGTTCAGTAGAATTAAATTTTAATGATTATTGGTTTGCAACATTTACGGGGAGAAATGATTGGTCTTCTACTTTGCCAAAAGACAATTGGTCATTCTTTTACCCCTCGGCTTCAACCAGTTTTATTTTTACTGATGCCCTTAGTATTAAGAATAAGATTCTTAGTTATGGTAAATTACGGGCAAGCTGGGCAAAAGTAGGTAATGATACGCAGCCTTATGCTTTAGATAGGTTTATTACTCGTAGTTCCAATGCCTTTAATGGACAACCTGTTGCTGGTATAGATAATGTAATACCTGCTACCACTTTAATTCCGGAGGAATCAACATCTTTTGAAGTGGGAGGAGAACTGTATTTATTTGATTCTAGGGTGAAGCTAGATGTAGCTTACTATAATAATGAATCTAGCAATCAGCTTATTCGAGTAGAAAATGCATGGGAACGTGGGGCAAGATTCGCATTTATAAATGCAGGAACTATTACCAATAAGGGTATAGAGGTTAAATTGGATATAACTCCACTTGAAACTAAAGATTTTAGGTGGGACTTGAACATGAATTGGTCAAGAAACAGGGGTAGTGTTTCAGGTTTTCCCGAAGACTTGGTTGATTTTAAACATATAGCCGCTTGGTTCGGCCCAGAAATACGGGCTACAAATGGTAAGCCCTATGGGCATATTGTTGGGTTTGAATATTTCAGGGATACCCAAGATGCTTTGGCCAATGTTCCCAATATGGCAGATGATTTCAATAACTTCGGATATAGTGCAGAGAACAATATTTATGGAACTGGTAAGGTCCTTACCCGAAATGGCTTTCCTATGCACAACCAGTGGAGAGGGACTAGAGACCTTGGTGTTTCGGCTCCTTTAGATTGGACAGGAGGTATCAGGAACAGTTTTAATTACAAGAACTTCAATCTTAATTTTCTTTTTGATTTCAGGTATGGAGGAAAGATTATTTCTACTACTTACCAGTATATGTCTTTGAACGGATTAAACCCGGATAGTGCTGGTGATAACATTAATGGTGTAGCCGTAAGAGAAAGTACAGATGATGGAGGAGGCTTTATTTTTGATGGAATAGATGTAGAAACCGGTCAGCCAAATACCACAGCAATTAGTACACAAGATCTTTATGCCAACTTTAATTATCCTACATCGGCTTTAATGAGAGATGCTACGAACATTAAGTTAAAAGAACTTTCTATCGGGTACCGGTTAGATAGTAAGATTACTAAAAAGTTAGGATTGGCCGATGTAAATATTTCCCTAATAGGTAGAAACCTTTGGTTGATCAAGAACAATTTAGACGGTATAGATTCTGAAACGGCCAATATGGGAAGCCTCAATAACGGCTCTGGTTTTGAAACGGGGTCTTTGCCCAACACAAAGAGTTTTGGAATGAATTTGTCCGTTAGTTTCTAATAGAATTAAAATATAGCGATATGAAATATATAAAGTATATAGTGATGGTCGGTCTTACAATGGTTTTGCTGCAGGCCTGTACCGATGATTTCGAGGAAATAAATACAAACCCCAATGCACAAGTAGTAGGTAGTAATGAAAGTTTATTATTGGGAGCCCAGATTCTTGCTGCTCGAGAATTGTTAGACAATATTAATAGTAATAATAAAGGTGCGGCCAAATGGGTGCAGTATTACACCAATACAACGGCCCCTACTGATTTTGTAGCTTCTAATCCAAGAGAGGATATTAATGATTTTTGGGTCTACCAAAATTTGGTTACCCAGACCATACCTCTAATCGAAAGGATTCTTGATAATACAGAAGAATCTCCGCAACCTAACTATAAGGCAGTGGCGTTGACCCTTAAGGCATGGATATATGGTAATATGACCGAACTTTGGGGCCCTATTCCCTTTTCAGATGCCCAATTCGGTGAAATATCGGAGGAAGAAAGGTATAACAAGCCTAAGTTTGATACACAAGAGGAAATTTTAAAATCGGTATTGGGTCTTTTAGAAGAAGCAAATCAGACCTTTGATTTGTCCGGTGAAGCTAGTGTAGCCCTAAACGGAGAAAGTGATGCTTATGCTGGCGGCGATTTATTAAAATGGAAGAAATTCGCTAATTCTTTGCAGGTTCGAATTCTTTTAAGAATTTCTGATGTGGATAGCGGCTTTGCAAAACCCAAATTGGAGACCATTTTCGGGAACGCACAAAAATACCCTTTATTAGAAGGAAACGAGGATAATTTTGGTATGACATGGGAGACAACTATTGGTTCTTATTCTGACCCTTTTGCTCAATATATCGAGAATAGCGCTAATTCACCTATAGCTGTTACCGGTTTTGTCAATACTCTGGGAAATCTTCAAGATCCAAGAATTAAGGTGTTTCTTGATCCGGCACCGGGTTATTCGGACAGTGAGACATACACTGGCGTTCCTCCCGCTTTTGATGAAGAGAACCCTAGTGGTTATACAAGGGTTGCATTGGATTCGGTAAGCCAATTATCCCAAACCTATACCACAGCTCAAGAGAGATTTATTATGACTTATTCTGAGTTGCTCTTCATTAAGGCAGAGGCAGCCAGTAAAGGTATTGAGACAGGGATTTCGGCAGCTCAGGCATATCAGGATGGTATTAAGGCGCATATGGAACAACTAGAAATTGATCCAGTTATGATTGATACCTATTTGACTTCGTCCGATGTGATTTTTAACCCATCCAATGCTTTGGAGCAAATTATTACCCAACGATATATAGCTCAGTTTGGTCAAAGTATAAACACCTTCTCAATGATTAGAAGGACGGGGTTGCCTAAATTGGACTTTTTTGACATAGGAATAAATAAAGAAAAGGGATACCCTGTACGAATCGGATATCCACGTGAGACTATGCAAAACTTCAATCAGGCCAATTTTGAAGCCGCTATTCAGGGGGTGAATATAGTTGATAACGTATTTGGAGACCCTTTGTGGTTTGCTAAGAATGCTCCTACGGTAAAAATGGAACCGACCATTCAAGGCGGTCCTGTTCTATTCAGTTATTAGTGTTTTTGTTTAGTTAGTTGAGAAGGCTTGTTGCATGGGGGTTCCCCAACTTATATTATGTTGCCCTGTCAATGAGCCTTTTGTAATGATTTAATGTTTGTGGGTATTCAAATTGCCATTATTACAAAGCCTATAGCTTTAAAGTTTTTATAGTTTATGAGAAAATTTGTTAGTGCACTATTACTGTTAATTACTGTTACTACATATGGTCAAGTTGGAAATTCAGATGCGGAACAAGCCGCATATGGTATTTTAAGTCGCATTTTGCCCAAGCATATCACATCTTTCGCTTTTAAGGAAATAACTGCATCTGAAAACAAAGATATTTTTGAAATAGAAAATGGAATAAGTGGTAAAATCATTATTTCTGGAAATAGTGCAGTGGCAATGGCATCTGGTCTTGACTGGTATTTGAAAAATTACTGTAATGCCCAAATTTCGTTAAACTACAACCAACTTAATTTACCGGAAAGACTTCCAAGGCTGACCTCTAAAATTATAAAAGAGACTCCCTTTGATTATCGCTATTTATTCAATTATTGCACTTATGGCTATACCATGCCATGGTGGAATTGGGATAAGTGGGAAGATATGATTGATTATATGGCTCTTAAGGGGGTAAATATGCCTTTGGCCATGATTGGGCAAGAAGCGGTTTGGCAAGAAGTTTTTAAAGACCTTGGAATGGGGCAAAGACAAATTGATGATTTTTTTGTAGGACCTGCTCACCTTCCATGGGGTTGGATGGGTAACATTGATGGTATGGGAGGGCCTTTACCTCAAAATTGGATCGAGCAACGAAAGCAGTTGCAGTTAAAAATATTGAAAAGAATGCGTTCCCTTGGGATGAAACCTGTACTTCAGGCATTTACGGGTCACGTTCCTCAGGCACTAAAAGAACTATATCCTGATGCCAATATTTTTCAAATTGAAGACTGGGCCGGTGTGGAGGGAACCTATTTCTTGGACCCAACAGATGAGCTTTTTCAAAAAATAGGAACAGCGTTTATAAAGAAACAGACTGAATTTTATGGAACAGACCATCTGTATGATGCAGATTGTTTTATAGAGGTAGATCCTCCTTCTAAAGATCCTGAATTCTTAAAACAAGTTAGCGAAAGTGTCTATAGCTCTATGGCCCAAGCTGACCCCAAAGCAACATGGGTTCTACAAGGTTGGTTCTTTTTTTTCAGACAACAATTCTGGACCAAAGAAAGAGGCGAGGCGTTTTTAAACGGAATTCCAAAAAACAAGGCCTTGGTACTAGATCTTTATGGAGAAAAAAATCCAACATGGAACAAAACCGATTCCTTTTTTGGGCAACCTTGGATATGGAATGTAATTTGTAATGAAGATCAGAAAGTAAATATGAGCGGTGATCTTGAAGAGATGCAGAGACAGTTTCAAGTAGCTTTTACATCGGAAATAGATAATAACCTTAAGGGTATTGGAGTAATTCCAGAAGGTTTGGGCTATAACCCCATAGTACAGGATTTTATTTTTGAAAAGGCTTGGAACCCTGCAAGGGTTAACGTAAAACACTGGGTTGAGAATTATGCTGCAGTCCGTTACGGAACAAAAAATCAATCCATAAAAGAGGCCTGGAAACTTTTAGAAGAGTCGGTTTACGGAAGAACCAGAACTATGTGGTCTCCATTGATCACTACCCCAAGATTGATGATTTTTGAGGCAGGTAGTGAAGAAGATATTAGGCATGTACGAAAAGATTTTAAAATAACTGAAGAAGACCCATTTGCATGGGATTTTGATGTCTACAAATTGGCCAAGGCTGGTAATTTTCTGCTTGATGCAGCAGATGAACTACAGGCTGTTGAAACTTATAATTTTGATGTTACCAATGTATATAGAGAATTGCTATTTAGTCTAACGCATAAATATATCAATGATTTAAGTGTGTCCTATCAAGAAAAGGACCTGCAAAGGCTTAGCAAAAGTGCTCTGCACTTGTTTAAGTTATTGGATGATCTCGAGGCCATTACCGGAACTAATGAAAACTTCTTGCTAGGAACATGGTTGGAAGATGCCAAAAGTTGGGGTGCTACCTCTGAAGAGAAATCATACTATGAATGGAATGCGAGAACCATAATTACAATTTGGCAGCCTTATCCAGAGGGTGGACTAAGGGATTATGCGGGTAAACAGTGGAATGGTCTTTTTAGTGGGTACTATAAACCTAGATGGGAGCTATTTGTTAATCACTTAGAAAAATCCTTGACCATGGGTATGGATTTTGATTCTAAGGCCTTTGACGCAGAAGTAAGGAAGATGGATTATAAGTGGACTCGTTCTCATCAAATATACCCTACTGCCCCTACGGGTAAGACTATAGATGTAGCCCGTAGGTTACAAACAGAGTATGCTCACTTGTTCAAAAAATAAAACATGATACTAAAAAACACATTCTTTTTAAGTCTATTCTTTTTGCTCTTTGGGACTCTTTTTGGAGAAGCTCAAACGACAAATTCACATAATGAAATTTTGAATTTGGTTCCTAGCCCTAAAGAAGTTACCAAACCAAAGGGCTATTTTAAATTAAGCGGGCCAATTCTAGTTCATGCTGATCAATCTGAATTAAAACCACTAGCTGAAATATTAGTCAATTATGTAAATCATATTTCCGATTCGGACTTGAAACTGGGAACGGGCTCGGATAATAGTAGTAAGATATTTCTTCGCATTAACAAGAAACTAAATGAAAACACCCATACGATTAGGATAGGCCGGAAAATTGAAGTTGAAGGGCAAAATTATGAAGCGGTAGCCAATGCTATTGCCAGTTTGGTGCAATTGATTAGGGTTTCTGAGGGTGGAAGTGTAATACCAAGAGTTTCTATTACGGATAGTCCCAATTCTGACTTTAGGTCTGTAATGTTAGATCTCGCTAGGTTCTGGCATCCTATAGAAACTATTAAAGAGACCATAGATTTGCTTTGGCTTTATAAAATAAAGTATCTAAGTCTTCATTTAACGGATAACAAGCGGTTTACATTTCCTTTGGAAAAATTTTCAAAAGTAAATAAAACAAATTCGGACGGTAGTCGAGAGTTCTATACCAAGGAAGAACTGAAAGATCTAGTGGAATATGCAAAGGATAGGGGAGTAACTGTTATTCCTGAAATTGAGGTTCCTGGTCATTCCGGTATTTTGTGGAGTACTTATCCCGAAGTTTTTGGAAGCGTAGATGAGCAAACTAACGAGGCAAAACCGTTATATGTGGTTAATATGGCCAAAGAATCCACTTACACGGCTATGAACGAAATTATTAATGAAGTTGCTGAGGTGTTTTATACGAGTCCATATATACATGTTGGTGGTGATGAGGTGTATTTGGAAAACTTAAAAAAGGTCCCGGAATACTATGAGTATACCTTAAAACACAATTTAAAGGAAGCCGCCAATGGGGATGCAAACGAACTTTTTTGCCACTTTATAAACCGAATGAACCATATGGTAAAGGCAACAGGGAAAAAGACTATTATTTGGGAAGGTTTTCATGGTACGGGGTCCAAACATGTTACGGTGGATAAGGATATTATGATTATCGTTTGGAATACTACGTATAATCATCCTCAAAACTTATTGGACAACGGTTATAAAATTGTCAACTCTACATGGGTGCCATGGTATATGGTAGGAGCTATGAATTTTGCCCCAACGATTAGAAAAGCATATGATTGGAATCTAAAAAAATGGTCGCATTGGAATGATTCTATAGAAGATATTGAGGTGGATAGTGATGAAGGAATTATGGGAGGACAAATCTCTTTCTGGGAGCAAAACCACTTCAAGGTTATTCCTGTTTTAAGAAAGAGAGTGCCAGTATTGGCCGCTCATCTTTGGAACGGGCATATAGATACGAATTACAATAACTTTTTAAAAACACTTGAAAATACAGATCAGTTGTACTCTAGTCTTTTTAATCCGGTAAAAACAAAAGTAAGTGGTCTGGCAAATGAAGAAGACCAACGATTTACCGAAAAAATCACAATAAAGTTTGAGTCAAAGGAGAAAGTGGATTTCAAATGGCACTATTCGGACTCTTGGAATCTGCCTAAAATGCGAGAAGCAAAGTCATATAAAAATTCCATTGAACTTAAAAAAAGTGGAGTTCTTACCGTGCAGGCCTTTACTAGCTCAGGAGAACCACTGGGGCATCCTCAGCAGGAGTACTTTCAAAAAATAGAGCCAGCCTATTCGTATGAAGTATTTAGTCCCATTCCCAAGGAAGGTTGGGAAAGTGTACCGGATTTTTCGGGATTGAATGTGGTTAGGGAAGGTGTCACAGGCTTTATGAGTAGTAATCGTCTAGATAAAATAAATGGAGAACTCTTTGCCAAAGTAGAAAGAGATGGGCATATAGATACTAGATTTTATGGACTTTACAATCCTTATGCGGTAAGACTTAAAGGACAAATATATATTCCAGAGAATGAGAATTACACCTTGCGACTTACCACAGATGATGGTCTTTGCAATATTTTCATAGATGATAACCTTGTTGCTAAAGGAAGTGAGTTAAGTAAGGTGGCTGAGGATTTTCAGATAAAGCTATCTAAAGGTAAACATACTGTGAAGATAGAATACTATTATAGAAAGATTCAAAATCAATTGAACGTAAAGTATAAAACCGATAAAATGAAAGATTTTCTGCCTTTTGAAAAATTGGTTGCTCCTTTAAAAAATTAGTATGAAAAATATAACTATTGTATACATAGTGATTATGGCTTGTCTTTGTTCAAGCAAAACTACGAGTTGTGTGTATGGCCAAGTAGAGGGGTCAAAGCCTAATATTATCTTCATTCTTGCAGATGATTTGGGATACGGAGATCTAGGGTGTTACGGTCAAGAAACGATAGTAACACCAAATATTGATCGTATGGCTTCTCAAGGATTACGTTTTACCCAACACTATGCAGGTGCTACGGTATGTGCACCATCTAGAAATAGTCTCATGACTGGTGAGCATATGGGTAATACAACAATAAAATCTATGGAAAAACCCATAAAAGAAGATGATCTTACCGTAGCCGAGGTACTTAAGAATGCAGGTTATCGAACAGGAGTAGTAGGAAAATGGGGTTTGGGCAATGTAGGTACAACTGGTTATGCTAATGCACAAGGATTTGACTACTCTTTTGGATACTATGATCAGATTAGGGCACATAACTACTATCCGGACTATCTTATGGAGAATGGCCAAAAGTTTCCTTTACAAAATAAGGTGATTTATGTTTCAGATAGTACCAATTACGCTGTAGGTATTGGTAATGCCGCTGTAGAAAAGAAAGAGTATTCTAATGATTTATTTACTCAAAAGGCTTTGGATTTTATAAAAAAGGATGCGGATACTCCCTTTTTTCTATACCTCGCTTACACCATACCCCATGCGAACAATGAGAGTTTTTTAATTGATGAGCACGGTATGGAAGTACCGGATTTTGGAATTTACGATAAAGAACCATGGCCTTCAGAAAAAAAAGCTGGAGCAGCAATGATAACCAGGTTAGATACTTACGTGGGACAAATATTGAAATTCTTGAAGAAAAATAATCTTGAAGAAAATACACTTGTCGTTTTCACTTCCGATAATGGACCGCATCAAGAGGGCGGTTGGCGATTGAATTTTTTTGACAGTAATGGGCAACTAAGGGGGATGAAAAGAGATTTGTACGAAGGTGGCATTAGAGTGCCGTTTATAGCACGGTGGCCAGGAAAGATCAAGGCGGGAGAAACGGGGCAGGTAACAACTTTTTGGGATTTTTTGCCAACTGCATGTGAACTGTCAGGGCAGGAGATACTCATGTCAACGGATGGAATATCATATTTGCCTACTTTGTTGGGTGATGTTGACCAACAAAAACAACATCCTTTTTTGTATTGGGAGTTTAAGACAAGTATTTCAAGACATGCAGTTCGTTCAGGAAGTTATAAACTGGTAACTATCCAAGATTCTAAGACTGATTCAACTAGTATTGAGTTGTATAATCTTGATAATGACGTATCGGAAACAAAAAATATAGCTGATGAAAATCCTGCAGTTGTGAAAAATTTAGAAGCTGTAATAAACAGGTTTCGATAGAATTTTAAAATAAAGTTGATATAAATATGAGTGTACGCTATAGAAAGACAGATTTGGTCAAACAAAGAATATATGCTTCCACATTGTTTGTAATGTTTTGTTTATTTGGAATACTATTAAACGGTTGTGGAGAAAAACCCGAAAAGCATATAGCAAAAAAAGAAACTATAGCATTATCTGCTTCTAACGAGCAAGAACTGAAAAATATCTATTCGCATTTAAATGAAAATTTCAAGCATTTAAGCAATAAGGTCATACAGCCAGCAGAAGGCTATTTAGAGTATCCATACCTAATACCGGCCGGATTCTATAAACAAATGTGGGATTGGGATGGGTTTTTTATGGGCAATTATTTTGTTAGTAAAGATAAACCTGAATATCTAAAGTTCTGGGCGTTGAATTTAATAAAGGGAATTGATGAAGAGGGTTATGTGTCCGGCTGCGCAACAATAAACGGACCTCGCCCTATATTTGGGAAGTTTGCAATGAAACCTTTTTTGTCTCAAGGAGTCTACCTGGCCTCTAAAAAGTTGAATGACTTTGAATGGATAAAACCTCACTATAATCAGATTAAAAGGGTTTTGGAGTATAGAGAGAAAACACAGAGAGATAGTGTTACCGGTTTATTTTTCTGGGATATAGCCATGCAGAGTGGAGCGGACAATAACCCGGCGCTTAATTATTTTATAGAAGATAAACGTTCTTTTTTGGCTCCGGACGCAAGCACATGGCAATACAAAGAATATTTGGCTCAGTCTGCAATAGCAAAAAAGCTAGGGATTAAGGAAGACGCTATTTTGTATGAACAAAAAGCGGCAGAACTAAAGATGGCCATTAATAAAATCCTATGGTCAGAAGACGATTCAATTTTTTATACGGTAGATAGAGAAACAGGTGATTTCTATAAAAGGGTTACGTTTTCCTCTTTTTTACCATTGGTGACCAACATTGTTTCAAAACCCAACGCGAGCAAAATGATAGAGACTTATTTGTTAAATGAGAATCATATGAAGGCAAAGTATGGCTTTAGAACACTTTCTGCACAAGACCCTGATTATAACAACAAGAATATTATTGTGCCCTTTTCAAACTGGCAAGGACCTGTATGGCCTATAGCCAATTATATCTATTCAATAGGATTAAAAAATTATGGATATGACCATGAGGTGGCTTGGTTGGCACAAACGGTGGGCAATTTGTTATTGACCGATATTAAAAAGTACAAAACTACCCATGAGAACTATAATGCGGATACTGGCCAACCATTAGCTCCAAGTGATGACCATGTTGGTGAAGACGGAAATATTGTGGGTTTTATTAGTTGGAATTTATGTATTGAAAATGTACTTGACGGGGTGGTAAACAATAATTGGATGTTACTGGAAATAAAATAATTCAACATAGATAATATAGTTAGGATGAATAATAATTTAGTGACCTTGGTTTTTCTGCTCGTTGTTCAATTTCAGTTTGCTCAATTTTCTCAACATTGGACAATAGAAAATAAGAATGAGATTAAATTAAATCTTTCCGAGGGAAAAAATATACCGTATGACGATAATATTGAAATGTCTGGTAAACGTGTATCGGCCATAGTTTCCTATAATATAGATAAGGAAAAACAGTTGTCGGTTTCAAGGCAGGTATTTTTTCCTCAACTAAGGACATTTATTAAAACCAACGACCCGGATTGGAAGCATTACAGGGCTTATTTATCCCATACTTTTTCTGATAATATTTTACCTACATTAATATTGAAAGAAAAAATTTACACACCAGGTGCGGTCAGAAATGTTAGAATTAATGGAACACTGGTAATAGAGCATGAGCCCGAACAGGGAGTAGCTTTGGTTCGCACATTTTTTCCGTCAACGGACCAACGTCTATTCGTTGAACAATGGGAGCTTGTTAATACTACTGATTCAACGGTACATTTTGTTGGGAGGAACACCCAAAACACTCGTTACTTAAGAGGGGTTAAGGGAGAATATGAAATAAATGGCACAAGCAATCTCACAGAGGATATCCGTATAGCTGGAGGGGAATCATATCTATTTTCAGTATATGTATCCGCAAGGATGAATGACGAACCAAAATTAACTATTCACAAGGATGAATATTATCAGCAGCGTATAATTTTTTTGAATAAAATGAAAAGCTCGTTGCAGCTTGTAACACCAGATTCAACTTTAAATACATTATTTGAATTTTCTAAAATTCGTGCTTCTGAGAGCATATTCGAATCAAAATTAGGCATGGTTCATTCTCCGGGAGGTGGGCGTTACTATGTTGGTTTTTGGGCTAACGATCAAGCGGAATACGTAAATCCTTTTTTTCCGTATCTAGGTTATGATTTGGGCAATCGGGCGGCAATGAATATGTACAACTTGTATACGAAAGAAATTAATCCGGAGTATCAAAATATAAGATATTCATTTGAAATGGAAGGTGATGCCCCTATCAGTACTTTGGACCGCGGTGATGCGGCAATGATAGCCTATGGTGCTGCACAGTTTGCCTTGGCATCAGGAGATAAAGAGGGTGCCCGAAAGCTGTGGCCTTTAATAGAATGGTGTTTGGAGTATAATAGGAGAAACCTAAATGAAAATGGCGTGGTAGTTTCGGAATCCGATGAAATGGAAGGAAGGATTGAAACAGGTAATGCTAATTTATCTACATCTAGTTTGTATTATGGAGCGTTAAATTTAGCCGTTGACCTCGGGCTTTCATTAGGAAAATCTAATAGTAAAATCCGTGAATATAAAAAGGCAGCGGTTAAATTAAGAAAGAACATTGAATCTTATTTTGGGGAAACTATTGATGGTCTGGAAACTTACAAATATTACAAAGAGCATGAAAACCTAAGACATTGGATTTGTCTTCCGTTGGTTGTGCAAATTTTTGACAGAAAAGAAGGAACTATAGAAGCTCTTTTTGAAAAGTTATGGACGGATAATGGAGTTCATGTAGAGAAAAACGAAAAAAACTTAGAAATATCCAAAGTCTTTTGGGATAGAGGAACATTATACGCACTCAGAGGAACTTTTCTTGCTGGGGCTACTGATCAATCACTGAAAAAATTGAAAGAGTTTTCGGAAAAACGCTTATTAGGAGACAGAGTGCCTTATGTAGTGGAGGCCTTTCCAGAGGGAAATATGGCGCACCTATCAGCGGAGAGCGGTTTGTATTGTCGTGTTTTTACTGAAGGTATGTTCGGTATTGTACCTATAGGTCTAAAGAGTTTTAGATTAACTCCTAGATTACCTAGTACATGGGATAAGATGGAACTAAATCATATAGAAGCTTTTAAGGCTGATTTTCATATTAAAGTTCTTAGAGAGGGGAAAAAGATTCGCGTTAGGGTAGTTGGAAATGACGGACATATCTTTAAGAGTTCCTTAATACAGGAGGGTGATTCCTTAGAAGTATCCTTAAATAAAATTTAACCTTGCTATGTTGAAAAAGGATTTTGTAAATAATGGATTTACTTTTTTAGAAGAGCTGTTGCCTATTGACGAAGTTTTTGATATAAGAAAACTGTACGATAAGCTTTTAGAAAATAAGAAGCTTACTGCCGGTTTACGAAGTGATTTGTCAGGCCATACCGTACAGGACGAGTCTATTGAGAAAATCACACAAATTATGCTTCCCAGCCGTATTGAACCGCAACTTTTGGAAAAGCAAGCTTATAAAAGGGCCTTAGTATTAGCAAAAAGTTTGTTAGGCGACGATATGGCTTTGGATTTTGACATGCTTATAAATAAGGCACCCCTTACAAATACAGAAACACCTTGGCACCAAGATGCGGCGTACTGGATAGATTTACCGGACAAAAGATCTGTAAGTTGTTGGATTGCATTAGATGACGTATATGAAGAAAATGGGTGTATGTGGTTTGTTCCTAGATATGACAATCATTTATTCAAACATACTCATAGTAAAGAGGGTGGGGCGCTATCTATAGCTATAAGGCCTAAAAATGGTAAACCTGTTCCCTTAAAAGCAGGAGGGTGCACATTTCATGATGGTTTTACCCTTCACTTTAGCAAAGGCAATAGCACCAACGGCCCACGGCGAGCCCTAATTTTAAATTTTAGACCTCAAGAAATGATACAGTTAGAACGTGAGCAAGGGATGGACCATACCGGAAAACGGAAATTTAGAAAATCGAACTGATAAAAATGTTTGTCACGACTGAATAAAACTAAGTTTCCCTTACAAGAAATATTTTTTTTCAGAGTTTATAGGGAGTTCTGCGACTAAAAGTAGGGGGATATTATTATTTCTATAGTTTTTTTCCTCTGAATATATGGTTGAGCTTATTGCAAAACAGCTGCTAAAATTTTTCCCCCTAGGATTGTAAAAAGTAAAAAGCGTCATATCAGTAAACCATGGGTAAGGTTTGCTGGTGTGACGCCTTGCAGCTTACTTTTACTCTTTCAATTTTACCTGTTTTTTGGGTTTATAATATATCTAATAGTGTGTTAGTCTGTTAGGTGAAGAGAACAGTTGTAAAAATTAAATTTCAAACCCAAAACGTTTGTCTTTAGCCCACCTTATTTTTTGAGAGTTCTTTCTACTTGGGCAGAATCAACATAGAAATATTCACCTAAAACTGTCCGGTTTAGAATTAGATTATAACTGCCACCTTCTATTGCAACGGTTGTTTTAATAGTCTCCTTAATTGGCTGTGTATTTTTATTTGCCGTCTTCCCTGTCAATAGTTCTCCAATAACTCTGCCATTCATTGTTTCAGGTATTGGTAAGCCGTGGATCGCTAATATAGTCGGGGCAATATCAATATTTGATGTAGGTAATACACTTTCGATGTTTTTCTTGAAGCTTGGTCCTTTTACTAATAAAGCAATATTCACTTCATAAGGGCTAAGACCTCCATGTCCAGCTAAGCCTTTTGAATAACCTTTTCCCGCGTAACCATTTTCGTTAATACTGTCATTCCAATTTACATCAACCATAATATCCGCAGCACGCTCTTTGTGGTTCCAGTGTATCGATTCAAATGATAAGGTTCCTTGAATACTTCCTGTTAGTTCACCTGGGTTTTTTGCCTTAGAAAAAATAGCTCCTATCCAATCTTGATTTTGTAATGCGGTAACTATTTTTTGTATGGTAATAGCATTATGGTTTTCAACATAAATAGCTCTTCCCACAACAACCACATCGTCACTATCCCTGTCTTTTTTTAATCCTTCATTAATCAAAAAATCAGAAATTGTTGTATTACCTATATGTGTAACAAATCCATGATCTGCTGAAATGATTATATTAAAATACTGTTTGAGATTGCGTCTCTTCATCTCATTCAATATTCTCCCGAATTCAGCATCAACAAATTTAATTGCTTCGGTCACAGTTGAATCTCCTATTCCATTGCTGTGTGCCGTGCCGTTTGGGTCGGAATACCAAATCGAACTAACTAATGGACCATTGGAATCAAGTCCATACTTCATGAAGGCATTCGTTATCCATTGATGTTGAGCTTTATTAGGCTTCTTCTTTTCAGGTATGGGACCAATTTCCTTGATAATTTCCTCTTTTAGCGATATAGGTAAAATGAGTTCAGGGTTGATAATAGCTCCACCCGCGACGGTATGGTTTTGCATAAGCGCCTGACCTGTGGAACCAGAACTGAATACCATCATTCTGGCTCCCGCTTTTTGAATTATCTCCCCTAAAGTTGTGGTAGTAAGTAATCCGCCATTTGTAGCCTTGTTAATTTTTTCCAACTCTCGGTTATCCCCTGTATTTATGCCTTTTTTTTTATTGATTTCTGGAAAATAGACAGAATTGCCCATTAGACCATGTGTAGTAGGATAACTACCAGTGGAAAATGAAGTGGCATTAACCCTTGTTACAGTTGGGAAAACACTATGGTGCCTTTTGCCGTAGCTTCCGGATTGGGAAAAAGAATAGACGTTAGGCATCAGTTCGGGAGTTATGTAATCAGGACGGAGGCCATCAAAAAAAACGACAAGAGTTTTTATTTTCTGTTCTTTTTTAGAGTCTTGTGCAACAGCTGTAAATGTCAACAGGATAATCGCCAGAATACCGCTTATTTTCTTTTTTCGAATACTTTTCATGCTTATGATATATTTAGGTGAATTACTTATCCCACCAAACCTTAATATCACTATTATCTCCACCCATATTATTCACTGCAGCCTCCAAGTTATTTGGGTTTAAAGATTGAAGGTAGGTGGGGTAGGGAATTCTAGAGGGAAAGTTGTTTTCCAAGGGAATACCCTCTCCTCTTGGAAGTTCAGGGTATCCAGTCCTGCGTTTTTCGAACCAAGATTGGTAGTCTACAAAAAAGTAGGCATAGTATTTTTGCAACATAATTTGCGTCATCTGGCCTTCGGTTGTAGCTGAAGTATCGTATTTAATATTTTCTCGTTCTAAAAAGTCATTTGGCATAGGTGCCCCCCATTGTGCCATAGAAGCCATTATTCCTGATGCGTAATGATCTTTTGGCTGTTGGCCGGTAGGATAATTTTTTAAGGCAAGTTCTGCTTTAATAAATTCTACTTCGGCATAGGTCATCATGATACCTAGTTGAGGAAACGTTTTAAGATTATCACTATAACTGGAATTCTGTCCTACAACGTGTTGGGTGGTTACAGGGTAACCGCTTTCTGCTCCTTTATAAATGTTTTGACCATCTTGTTCCACAGTGAGCGCCCATACATTGCGTCTTGGATCTTCGGAGTCATTAAGTCCGTCAATAAAGAATTTTGTAAAGTAGACATTTTCGCTCCAATCCACCGTACGTGCATTATAATATGGGTTAAAGTAGGGGAACGAACCGGTATAATTGAAAATTGCGTTATCATCTATACTGGTAAAAACGGGATAGGTCTCCGGGTCACTTAATATAGTGTTGATTTGTGACGTTACATCTATCTCACCATCGCGTTTGGAAATTCTCAATAAAAGTCTTAAACGCAGTGAATTGGCAAATTTTTTCCATTTGGTTATGCCAGGGTTACTATCACCCGATAGTTCGTTTGCGTCATAGACCAAATCTCCACCGTAAGTGAGGGCTTTAGAATCGTCAAATAGAGAGTTGGCTATTTCCAAATCATTCAATATTTGTACATAAATATCTTTCTGTTTGTCAAATTTTGGTTGAAAAACACCATCACCTGCGGAAGTAGCTTCAAAATAGGGGATATCACCATATAGATCTGTTAAAATGGAAAATGCCCAAGATTTATACACTAATGCGATGCCTCTATAATTATCCTCATTTAGCTCTTCTGAAATAGTCTGTAAATCTTTAATATCTGTCAGATAACTATAGAACGAAGTCCAAACACCTTCTCCTGGATTTATAACGTAACGATGTTGACCGCCACCACCTGTACTTTCTCTTGGTACATCTACTTGCATTAACTCATGAGTGAATGATCTTGATGATTGAATTGCAGAATTCACCATGCGGTATTGCAACTGCCCTAAAAGTACCCCAGGTGTTATTTCTTCAGGTCTGTTGGGGTCAGTGTTTATTTCTTCAAAATCTTTTGTACAACCAGTCAACAAGATTGTAAAGATCAGCACGGTATTTATAAGTTTTTTGTACATGTTTTTAAGTAGATAAGGTTTAAAATTTTAAAGTGAGATTGGTTCCGATAGAACGTGTGGAGGGAAATTGAGCCAATTCCACCCCAGGGGTTAACGTACCGTTGTTCAGATTGCCACCTTCTGGATCAAAACCGGGAAACTTAGTAAAATTGAACAAGTCCCTTCCGAACAAAGCGATAGTTGCCCCTTGCAATCCAATTTTATCCAGTAAATTCTTAGTGAATCTATACTCTAGTCTAACCTCGCGTATTTTGAGAAAATCAGTGCTAAAGATGTTAGTTTCGGCGTTACTGCTCTTGTAGTAATTATTATAATAGGAATCTGCGGGAACATTTATTGTATTAGGGGTGTAAGAACCATCTTGTTGTAATACTACTCCGTCTCCTATAATACCGGTTTCACGGCCTGGTAATGTCACTTTGGTTTTACCTAAGGTATTACTCTTATGGTTTGTGTGGGAATATATACTTCCTCCTGTTTGACCATCCAAAAGCATACTGAACTTGAACCGACCCAATGAGATTTCGTTCATAATACTACCCTTCCAATCAGGAAAGGCATTCCCTAGTTTTTTAGCTACCGGATCTAATTCCGCAGGAAGGCCGGCAGATGAGTAGATAATCTGCCCATCTGGAGAGCGTTGGAATCCTCTGCCGTAGAGATCTCCCATAAGGCCTCCAACTCGGGCTTCTATAGATACGTTACTCCCACGGGCATATATAACCTGAGTTTCTATTCCATCGGAAAGTTCCTTGACATAACTACGATTCCTTGACCATATCAAGGTTGTATTCCATTTTAGATTTTCATTATTAATAGGTTTGGCAGTCAATTTAAGTTCCAAACCTTGACTATTGATCAGCCCCGCATTAATTAATGCGTTCGAATAGCCAGATACCGGGTCTAAGGGAATTGCTAAAATCTGGTTACGACTGTCATTAGTATAATAAGTCGCGTCTAATCCTAACCGATTTTTTAATAATCGTAGATCTACTCCAATCTCATAGCTTGTCGTAATTTCAGGTTTTAATTCGTTATTGAAAAGAGTGGTCGGGTTTGTAAAGCTATTGCTTAAAACTCGATCATAGTATTTAGCGGTTTGATAAGGGCGGGTATCATTACCTACTTGCGCCCATGAAAGGCGAAGTTTTGCAAAAGAAACAACTTCTGGAAGTGTTATTAGATCACTAACCAAGAAACTGGTACTTACCGATGGATAGAAAAAAGAGTTGTTTTTTAGTGGTAAGGTACTTGACCAGTCATTACGGCCGGTAAGATCTAAAAAAATACGGTCATTTAAGAATGATAGTTGTGAGATTGCATATAGGCTATTGGTAGCTTTCTCTGTCCTTATGGGATCTAATACTGCTTGGTCTAAACTATTGGAAATTTGATAGATACCTGGTTGCGCCAATTGATCAGCATATTTTCCGGTAAAATTATAATTCTGTCGCATAGCATTACCTCCACCGGATACTGTAAAACCAATTTTGTTGCCCAGATTTCCTGTATACGTTAATAGGAAATCTGTATTGGACTCATAACTGAATACGTCCTGTTCGCGGTAAGAGCCTCTAGGAAATTTAGTCATACTAAATGGCCGCTGTTGAGTTCGGAATTCATACGCCATATCTAGGCCGGAACGAACTTTAAGACTTAACTTTTTGGAAAATTCATAGTCTAGTGAAATATTAGCAATAACACCATGTTTATTCATTGTGTTCAACATTTCATACATACCCAAAAGTGGATTGTCCGGCCCTGGGTTAAAAGGATTTTTTTGTTCAACATCCTCTAAACCGGGTTGCCAATAAGGGTCAAACCATTCAGGGTTTATACTCGGGGCAGTACCAAGAATCAGAAAATACATTAGAGATTGATTATTGTAACCAGCAGCCGGTAGGTTGTCACTAGTTTTGTTGGTATAGTTAGCTTTACCGGTGATTTTCAACTTATCGGAAATTTTTTGGTTTACCGATAATGAGGCGTTAATGCGTTCAAAACCCGTATTAGGTATAATCCATTTGTTTTTTAAATGAGTTAGTGAAAATCTTGCGGATCCATTGTCTCCACCGCCTTCTAAGGAAATACTGTTGGAAGTAGTTGTGCCAGTTCTAAAAAATCCTGAAATATAGTTTTTATAGGGTACCCAAGGAGTGCGCTCAGTAGGTCTGCCATCAGGTGTGTTGGGGTTATACTGGAAATAGGATTGTCCTGAAAATTTTGGGCCCCATGCTCTGCCCGCACCCACGTTGGTACTAGTGTTTAAGCCGTCTGGACTATCTAGATACGAGTAATATTCAGAAGTGCGCCCCTCACCATATTCAAATTGATAGTCGGGATAACGGTTGACTGATTCGGTATTAAAATTGGAGTTAATAGTGATGCCAATCCCATTTTTTTGTTTTGAACCGGATTTGGTGGTAATAATAATGGCACCGTTACCTGCTCTGCTACCATATAATGCCGTGGCACCTGGTCCTTTTAAAACAGTCATTTCCTCAATGTCGTCAGGATTGATATCGGATAAGGTTGACCCATAATCCACAGGGCTGTCTGCTGAAAGGTATGATGAGAAACCTGTACCAGTAATTTTGCTACTAATTGGAACACCATCAACAACTACTAATGCCTGATTGTTTTCTAAATTTAGCGATGATTCGCCTCTAAGAGTTATACGTGCCGATCCCATTGGTCCGGCTCCGGCACCTTGAATGTTCAGTCCTGCTACCTTTCCTGAAAGGGAGTTTACCCAGTTGTTAGTCTTGGCATCCTTAACGGACTTTTCATTTATAGTCTGTGCCGAATATCCTAATGATTTTTCTTCTCTTTTGATTCCTAGGGCCGTTACAACAACACCTGACAGTTCCATTGCATCTGGTTCTAGTTGTATATAGATTTCCGTTCTTTTTTCTACTACTATTTCTCTAGTTGTGTAGCCAATATAGGAGACTATTAATGTTGCAGCGTTGTCAGACACATCAATCATGTAGTTGCCATCAAAATCAGAGGTGGTACCATTGGTAGTTCCTTTTTCAACAATGCTAGCGCCTGGTAATGGATTTCCATTTTCATCGGTAATGGTACCATTGATCAATTTTTGTAAATCTTTTAGATCGGGAATTTGATGCTTAGTCCTATTATTTACATCAATTTTTAATTTGGATTCTGTAAGGAATATGCGGGTTTGGATGACTTTGTAATCGGTTTTTGTTTTTGAGAATATTAAGTCAAGTAAAGTATCAATTGGTATGTTCTTGACATTAATAGATACGGATCGATCTAAGTCAACGGCGTTAATTTTATATACGAAACGAAAATCTGTGGAGTTCTCAATGGTGTCAATGAGGTCACTTACGGATATGTTATCATAATTTAATGTGATCTTGGTTTGTAATGAATAATTTTCATTAGCGTTAATTTTAAAAAAAGAAACTAAAATGAGTAAAATGCAAAGTCTCATTTTATAAGTGAATTTTTGAAACGGGGAGAGGCTTCTTGTAAGGTTAAGAAGTTTTTTCATACTTTTATAGCGTTATATTGTGGTAATTCTTTTAGAAAAATCACTTTAGTCCAATCGGGAAATGTTGACGCATTTCTCGATTTTTTTTATTAATACTAGAGTGCTTTTTATTATTGGATTTTTACTTTAGTTGTTCTAGTTCATAAGTGTTATGGTTTTTTATTCTGTTATATTTATTTGATTTCCACTAATGGTATAATTGATATTATAAGTTATTTTCAAATCTTGAAGCACAGCTTCTATAGGGGTATTTTTACCTAGATTAGCATTGAATTTTTCTTTCGATATACTTAAATTATCATTTGAGATTTTGACATTGTAATGTCTCTCCAATTTTCTTAGAATATTTTCAAAAGTCATTTTTCTAAAAACCAGTTCATTTTGCATCCATGAAGTATAGAGGTCGGGTAAAACCTTCTCTTTAGAAAATTCTCTTTGTTTTTTATTGAAGCTTGCTTTATGTCCGGGAGTGAGTAAGGTACCTTTCTCTAGAAAATTTTCCTCATGTTGGTAGAGACTCACGGAGCCTTCAATTAGAACAACTTCGGCAACTTCATCTTCCGGGTATGCATTGATATTAAATTGAGTACCAAGTACCCTAATGTTCAACTCTTCGGTATTTACTATAAATGGGCGCAGAGAATCTTTCTTTACATTCAAATAAGCCTCCCCTGATAGAAATATTTTTCTTTCACCTCCCCTTAAAAATTTGATAGGGTATTTTAGTGATGAACCGGCATTGAGATGTACGATGGTACTGTCGGATAATAAGATGTCAAAGGTTTTTCCATTAGGAACATTTAGTGTATTATATGCAAGTTCACTTGTTGAGTTTGAAGGATAATAGACAAGTTGTCTTTTCTTTTGCTTTCCAAAGAGTTTACCTTGTTCATCGAACAGTTTAGTTGTAGAATGCTCATCTAAGACCTTTAAAGAGCCACCTTCGAGCTCTAAAGTAATCATGTTATTTGGTAAGCTATTATTTTTTTGGAATAGGTAGACAATGGCAATTAGGCCTATAAACGTTGCTGCAATGGCCCCAAGATATCTCCAAGATATTTTCTTACTGTTGATAGTTCTGGTCTCGCTAAGCTTTAAAGCGGTAGTGATATTTTTCAGTAATCGAATTCTTGTTTGTTCCGTCTCCAATAAATTCCAAGAATCCATTTTATTTTTCCCTTGGGCTTTATCACAGAATTCAAGTAGAAGTTCCTTTTCTTTTTTGGAACAAGTACCATTTTCATGTTTGTCTAATAAACTAAAGAATTCTTTCTTGGTCACAATTATCCTGTTATGATATCAGGACACAAAAAGGTGGGGGGCACTCACGTCTCAAATTCGAAAAAGGCTTGAATTAACCTATTGGTAACATTAAATATAGAGGCAGTTAACTTTTGACTAGATATTCCAGAAAATGAGTAAGAACTGCAATGATTTTCCAAGTGTACTTCTGAGCTCTTTAGAGGCTAGATATAATTGATTCTCCACACTACGATGTGAAATATTAAAAAAATCTGCAATTTCAGTGATTGAATAATTTTGTAGTCTGCTCATTAGGAAAATTTCTCTTCGCTTTGCCGGGAGATTTGAAGCGGCATCTTTGATAAGAAGAGTTAAATCCTCTAGATTTAGATTTTGTTCAGCTTCGGGGCTTAAACTCAGAGTACTTATAATTTGTTCGTTTAGAGTCGAAAATTTATTATCTCTTAATTTTAGTAGTGCATTGTTTCTAACAGCATTAAAAAGATAATTCTTTAATCGTTCTATTTGGGTAGATTCCCTATTTGTCCAAATCTTAATAAAGATTTCTTGGATAGTGTCTTCGGTAAGTGCTTTGTCTTCTAAAATATTTAAGGCATAGGCATAGAGCTGTTTCCAGTACCTATTATAAATTTGACGAAAAGCTAGTTCATTCCCTTCTCTTATGAGTATAAGAAGTCGTGTGTCAGATATTTCATCAAAATTGTTGGGTGTCATTTAATATTTTCAAGGACGAAAGATAATTACGCGCATATCAACTTAAAGGAGGAAAAAAGTTAAGTAATCATTAAGTATAGGGGAAGGCATTGAGTCTAGGTATCAATAAATAGATTTTTTATAATAAGACTCGGGACTTAACGAGATAGTTCAATTCCTATGGCTTGTGCAGCAGCAAGCATTTCAGATAAATTATCCGTTAAAATGAAATCAACTCCTTTGTTGAGTAATTCTATACCCTCTTCGGGAGTATTACTGTAGAAATAGTTAATTTTTATATGATTGACTTTTAGTATTTCAATGTCTTTGAGGATACTCGTGTTGTCTCTTTTTTTTAAGAGTTGTATGGCTGCAAACTCCCCTTTAGTTGTAGTTTGGATATAGTCATTCCGGGAACTGGTTCTTTCCATATTACAAATCATAATATTGGTGTTTACTTGTCTAACACCCTTGGCACTTTCATTATTACATGCTATTATGGCCTGATGCGATCTATTCTTGGCAAGAATTGTTTTGGCAACAGCAATGCCTAATTTTTTATCTCCTTTTAAATGTACGTTCAACCAAATATTTTTTGGAAAAATATCAAGTACTTCTTCTAGTAAGGGTACCCTTTCTCCTTTAAATTTTTTTGATTTCCATGCTCCTGCATCAAGCTGTTTAATTTCATTCCATGTTAGGTCTTCTACAGAGCCTGATCCATCTGTAGTTCGGTCGACCGTGGCGTCGTGCATGATAATTAGTTTATTGTCAATTGTCATTCTTACATCAAATTCAATCATCTGTGCACCCAAGCGGACAGCTTCTTTAAATGCTGATATAGTGTTTTCGGGATGTAGTTCACTAGCGCCTCTGTGCGCACATATACCTCTTTTTGGCATTTTAGGGCCGTGCTTTTGCACAGGTGTAGTTAATGCAAAAATGTTCGAGGAGTGCGTAAATAGAAGACCAATAAGAATGATTTTTAAGAAATGGCTCATGATTATGTGCTAATTTTTTTAGGGGGTTATTTGAAGCTCTTTAATGGAGAATTTGGCTGATGGTATTATAACTATGTGTTCGAGTAACATAGGAGGCATCTAATGTACTTCTTCTATGTTTTTAAGAAAGAGCAGTATTGTTATCTATTTGTAAAATCTAAGTAAAGAATTTGAAGGAATTAATAGCGCAAAAGAATACTTTAAAGAGATATCCTTTGTGAATATTGAGTATTTAAGAGAATGTTTGAGAGGTTATTGCGGATGCTGTCAGAAATAAAGACAAAGGCGGGTAGTTCAAGTACAACCTCAGGTTGTGCCGGGGTTGTTGCTATAGGTGAGGTTTAATTATTTTTTTTAGTAAAGTGTTATGTTGGTTATCAATGTGCGGCACTCTACTTTTTATACTGGTGATTGATTCATCGGAGAGAACATGGTTAGCGAATATGGACTTGATTAGGGTTGCTCAGATCATTCACCCTCAAGTACAACTTCATTTTTTACTATCCAACCTAAGCAAGAGCCTTTCGCAGATTGGCTAATAGTATCGGCACTCTCTTATATGCATCGTACTCATCTTCCCGACCCGGTATAGGAAGGGTTTCAATAGGGAGGTAGCCACGGTAATTGGATGCTCTTATAATATTGACCAGTTTCAATAAATCAATTTCCCCGCCTTTTCTGTCCTGAAGCAAATCTTTTACTTGCCAGTTGACCGCATATGGTATAACACGCTCAATGTCCGCATAAGGGTTTGAAGTCATGAAAAAACCAGTGTCAACAATAGACCCTAACCAATTGGATTGGGCCATAGAAAGTATCTTCAATATCTCGTCGGCATTTGTTAGCATGCCACCATGATTTTGGACACCTACTAGGACACCATATTGTTTACCATGTTCGGCACATTCGGCCAAGGCATCAGAAACCCAAACTGCGGCTTCATCCCAGGTGTGTTCTTCGGGACGGTGTCCTGCAAAAACACGAATTACCGGAGCACCCATTCTTGCGGCAACCTCAATCCATTGTTTCGTTAATTCCACGTCGGCCATTCTCCTTTTCTTATTGGCTGTGGCAAAGTCTGTTCTTATGCCGGTGCCACTTATATCTAGCCCAAGCTGAAATGCACGCCGCTTGAAATCGTTTATAAAAGAGGTCTTTGGAACTTCTGGATATCCCGGGAAAAAATACCCTGTTGGGTCAACAGCATCAAAATCCAGCCGAGCACATTCTTTTAACAATTCAAAGAGACTCATTCCTCCAGCATTTCCTTTCATATAATTAAAAAGAGGGATGTTGTAGGACCATGCATTCAGACTAAGTTTGATCTTAGAAATTGAGCTGGTCAACGGTAAATTGTCTTGCGACAGATAGGTACGTTCCAATGGAGTATTCCCTAGGATCAAACCAATAGGCAGAATGGAAGCTTTTTTAATGAATTTTCTTCTAGTATTTGATTTCATGGTAGAGTTTAGTTTGGCTATTCGTTAATAAAGAAAACTGCACTACGGATTAATGATGAATGTGGAGTGATCCATATCCTTTACATTCATATGTTTTCATTAAGGTATTAAAAATACGCTTCTAGAGAATATGTTCGAACCGTATTATTCAAATTGATATGACTTTAGTATTGATCCTTTCTTCTTTGTAAATAAACCAAATGCCCTGTCTGCACATCGTAGAAGGGTAATCTCCCAGCCGGATATATTAGGAGCTAGTATCAATATTTACTAAGCGCTTCTACCAAGCATCCAAAATTAGAATTCCGTTTCTGTTCGGACATAAAAAAAGCCCCGTAAAGAGGCTTATATGAATCTGTTTTTTTGTCTTGTCAGTGGTTTGTGCAACGGTTACTTTTGTTGTAAACAGTTATTTTTCAAATAATTTCATTAATTCAGACTTACTGATTTTTTTTAATTTCAATTTGATAGGTTGCTTCTTTTCTGTCGATAATTTCTCTGCGAAAAGTTGTTCGCCTTTAATACCCACTACAACAATAGAAGTCTTTGGAACAATTGGAATTCTTTTTAAAGTTATATGGTCCTTATTGTTAGGTACAAAGCTTGCAAAAGAATTATAATCTTCATAAACAAAATAAATTATAATACCATCTATCTCTTTTGGATTGTTAATTTCAAAATCCATTTTAGACGGGTTTTCCACATATCTGTCTATGTTTAACCAGCCTAAGTTGTTTATAGAAACGGAATTGCCCACCGATTCTTTAATTCTATCGTACGCTCCGTATTTTGCTTGATATATACTATCTTGTTTACGCCACAGTTGCTGATAATGTGGTAAAGAATCCATTGTGACTTCACGAGGCATATCTATACCGTATTCTTGATTATAATACATAACAGTGAAGAAACTTTTAGTTTCAGACCATGAGATTTGTCCAATAGAGTCAATTTTGCCAGTAAATATTTTGTCTTGTCCAGAAAACTCCAGAGGAAATCGTATGCTAATGTTATTGTTGTCTTTTAGGTTAATTTTTTGTCCATTCTTTTTGAATTCCAAAAATACAACACCTAAAGATTCAAGCAACTCACTGTCGCCTGTCAAAGTTCGGATATTACTTTTTATTAAATCTGAAAGCTCGTAGTACTCTCTTAATTCCAAAGTGATTTTGTCGGTCGAATCAACATTAAAGTAATCCCGATTGTAATAAATTATAGTCCCTTTTTTTCCAACTACCTCCTTCCATCCAATAGTGTCTAGGTCGAAGAATTGACTTTTGAGTCCATCATTATTTTGGAATGGGTTAAATTTTTTATTTACAGTATCTTTTTCCTCAACACAATTAGTTAAAAGAAGTAGTCCAAATACTAAAATTCCCAGTTTCTTCATAACTGTTTACAACGGTCTCGGCTAAGCGTAGTGCGGAGGCAAGGAAACTTTTCGTTTCCGTCTGCGCACGAAGCTAAAGCTTATTGTTTAGTTTTATTTTTTCTTGTCCAATGCTAAATCCATAAGATTTAGCGACTTCATAAATATACATAGACCTTTCGGTTTTGCCCTAAAGTCCGCATTACGTTTAGGTTTTGTTAGGCACAGGCTTTTTTCTCCAGTATGCTTCGGTTTTCCTTTATTTGCGTAATTGACATTTGCAAAACTTGCCAACATAACATTGCTGTGTCCATAGTCGGATTAAGTCCAGAGTTAATTTGTTCGAATGGGTGAATAAAGTTTCTAAAATCCCTTAGAACATGACTAAATTTCTTCAAATCTTCCTTTATCAATCCGATTTCAAACGAGCTATTAATCAAGTTGTTTAAAGTCCATTGGGATAGCTTTTTGACCTTTCCATTGTCGTCTTTTGGAGAGGATTTTGTTTCATTGAATAGTTTTGGATATTTTTTTGCCAGTCCAAGAAGAATACCTTCTAAAGTGCTGCCTGATAAGAAGATAATTGATAACGGCGTTTCTGCTCTAATTCCTTTAGTGATTTCGTTAATCCGACTACTTAAAGTCTTGACGATAATTTCGTCGAAACCTAGGTCATCCAGTTCGATTTCAGTCGAATTTTGATGATTTAGTTCTTTACTATTCTGAATTGATTTAATTTTTAGTTGTGAAATAGTCTTAACCAACCAGTTTTTAAAATTCAGAGTAATGTCTGGAGCCTCACTTGGTAAGTTGTCCTGTATTTTAAACTCAGAGTCCAGTAATTTTTCGAGATATAAAATTTGATTTTCAATAGAATAGTCTTTAAGCTCATGAACGATTTTTGTCTTTTCATAGTATAGACGCCCGCCTTCCCATCTCACTTGCTTCCATTCAGATAGGTCTGCAATTTTTGCTTTTACTTGCAAATCTATAATTTCCGCTATATTATTCTCGTTCATTCGCATTTCCTTTTTTCAGCTTGTGCCTAACAATTGTATAAAGCAACTAGTTGCTATACATCTCTTTTAACGGTAATTTACTCAAATCTTGGATACTGCCAATCTATGTAGGAAAATAAGAAATTATTATATGTATAATATAGTTTTACAAATGTTTAATAGGTCATGTATTTTTGTTTGCGGAGCGTAATAAAAAAGAAATACAAGATATAAAAAAAGGCTTCTGAGAAATCAGAAGCCTTTTTTACTTAGTAGCGGGGACTGGACTCGAACCAGCGACCTTCGGGTTATGAGTTTGAAAAAATGCCCGAATTTTAGCACTATTTTAGATATATACTTTAAAACCGTTTACCGGACTGTTTACTGTATTAATATTAAATTTTCTTCAAGCCTAATGTAAACAATCACGTCGTTTAAAACAATTTTTGTTTATTACTAATCATTCAGATATTTTCATTAATGCCCATAACCAGTAAAAAATAAGTTAATATAGCCTGATTTTTGGGAGAATCTTTATAGTCCAAATAAAGAAAAGTATTCAAGGTCTTTTTTCATGCTCAGAGCTGAACTTTGTACGTTGAAAAAATAAAGACTTATAATAGTAGACCCTTATTGTTGCCTAATAACTTCATTCAAATATTCACTTGGGGATTTTCCATATTGTTTTTTAAATGACTTGCTAAAACTTGAAGGATTTTTAAAACCGACCTGCCAAGCAATTTCGGAGATATTGAATTTTCTCTCCAAAAGCAATTTCATTCCATTTTGCAATCGAATGTAGTAGATGAATTCTACGGGACTCATTTTTGAGATGGTCTTTACCTTTCGAAATAAGTTGCTTCTACTCATAGACATTAATTCGCTGAGTTCCTCTACACTAAAGTCCCCGTTATCTAAATTCGCTGTAATGTATTCAACAACTTTTTGTATGAAAGCTTCATCCAAAGGATTTTTTGCTAGTGCAGATGAATCTACCACCTGTTCCTTGACCAGTTTTTGAATGAGCATTTTCCTGCTTTTTACCAGTGCGTGGATCCTGGTTTTTAGGATGTCGGGATCAAACGGTTTTTCCAAATAGGCATCGGCCCCAAGATGAAGTCCCTTCATCTTTTCTTCGGTCATGGTTTTGGCAGTCAGAAGAATAACGGGTATGTGTAGGGTCTTTTGATTTTCTTTAAGGCTTTGGCATAGGCCATATCCGTCCATTTTGGGCATTAGCACGTCGCTAACGATTACGTCAGGAGGCGTTTTCTTAACCACTTCGAGGGCTTCAAGGCCATTACTAGCCGTTTTTATGATAAAATCGTCCTTCAGCAGCAGGCTTAGGTATTCTAGAAGCTCGTTATTGTCATCCACTAGCAGAATATGCATTTTTCCCGGTTCTCCATAGGTAGTTTCCTGGGTTTCGTCAAAAGACCGGTCGTCACCCAGATAGGGGTCCAATGCAAGTATTTTAGGGAATGATGCGGGATCTGTATTCGTATCCTCTATGAGGGAAGTGACATTTCCTTTCGGAAGTAGGATGGTGAATTCCGTTGTCTGGTGGTCGCTTTTGGCATGGATGCTTCCGTTGTGTAGTTCTACGAGTTCCTTGGCTAGCGATAAACCTATGCCCGTTCCTCCATGGGCATCGTTTCCTTTATAATAGCGGTCAAAAATACGTATGAGGTTTTCCTTGGAAATATTGGGTCCCGAATTGCTTACGGAGATACGAATCCACGAATCGCATATTTGCTTTTGAGGGGTATCTAGTTTTTTCTGGGCCTTAATCTTGATTTGTACCACCGAACCTTCGGAACAAAACTTTAGGGCATTGGCCATTAGGTTGTTGATAGCTTTATAGAGATGGGTAGGGTCTGCCAATATTACATTGTCTTTTAAAAGGCTGTGACAATTGATGATAACTTCCTTTCCTTCGGCATACAGTTGGAAACTTTCACTGATTTCTTGCACAAAATGAAGAATGTTTATAGGTGTCGGTTTAAGAACGAGCCCCCCTTTTTCAAGTTTCCTAAAGGTAATCAGCTCGTCTATCAAATGTATGAGCTTGTCACTATTTCTCTTGATAATCTTAGCCTTTTTTCGAATATCGACCGATATGGTATTGTTGGAGATGATATCCTTTATTGGCCCTGAAATCAAGGTAAGCGGGGTTCTGAACTCATGGGAAATGTTGGTGAAAAATTGTAGTTTTAAATTGTTCAGTTCTTTCATTTGTTCTTTTTCCCGCTTTTCAAGAAGCAGTTCGCTTTCCTTTCGGGCATTTGCCGTTCGGTATCGGATAAAAATGTAAATGAGTCCGTTAATTATGGCCACATAGGTCAAAATGGCCCACCAGGTCTTCCAGGGTGGGGGCAAGACGCTAATGCTGAGTTTTGTGGGTTTTGAGTTCCAAGAGCCACTGTGGTTTTTGGCTTTGACTATAAAGGTGTAGGTGCCCGGATTAAGGTTAGTATAGGTGGCCGTGTGTTCCTCGCTTTTGTTGTATACCCAATCATTGTCAAAACCCTCTAGTTTATAAGCGTAGTCTCTACTTTTTTCGAAACTGCCATTAATATTGGCATATTCCAAAGTAAACATGTCGTTTTTATAATTTAGGGTGATGTTTTCGGTATTGAAGATTTGTTTGTCAAGTATAACATCGCCATTAATTTGTTCTTTTACCTTGACGGCTTTGTTTAAGATCCGAAAACCGGTAATGAGTACGTCGGGTGGACTTTTGGTAAAGGAAATTAGTTTGGGGTCAAAACGGATAAATCCATTGGCATGACCAAAGAAAAAGGCGGTATTGCCCTTCTTGTAAAAGCATGAGGGACTAAAGATTAAATTGGGCAGGAAATATTCAAAATGCTTTTCCTTATCGCTGTACCGCATCAAGCCTTTAATGCTGCTGATCCAGAGGTTGTTTTCATTGTCTATGATCAGGCCGTGTACAGATTTATCGGCGAGGCCTTCGCTTACACCGATCAATTCGCAGGTATAGGCTGCACTTCCGTTTTTGGTGAGTTTGTTGAGTCCACTTTCCGTACCGATCCACAAATGGCCTTCGCTATCCTCTTCCATGGCATTAATCATTGAACCGAAAAAGTAGTCAGGTATGGCCAAGGGGGCAAAGTCTCCCTCTGGGTCTTTTTTATAGATGAAGGGGCCGTCTATTCCCGCATATATGGTCCCATTTGGCGATTTGTAGAGCGATCGTACAAATCCTTTCAGTAAGGGGAGCTTACTGGCCAAGGTGTTTTTTTGCATATCGTAAGCGAAAAGTCCGCTTATGGTGCCAATGTAGGCTTTATTATCGGCGGTGTCGAGCAAAAGACTGAACACGTTTTTACCGGGTAATAGATGTTGTACATGTCCGGTTTTCAGGTCTTTTATTACGAGGCCATCTAGAGATCCGATAAACAATTTTTGACCCATAGACGCAATAGAACGCCCCATATTGGCTTCGGGCCCCATATTCAGTCCCAATCTTTTAATGGTTCCATCTTCATACGAGATACCCGATGTTCCCTTTGAGGATGTGGTATACCAAAGGTCGCCTTCCGGCATGGCCGTGATGCCCCTTACTTCGTCTTTGTTCGTACTTTTGGTGAAACTGAAATTTGAAAAATTCCGGTTTCGGTTGAGTAAGGTGCTTAATCCGAGATTACTACCGATCCATAAGTTATTACCTGCATCAAAGTTTAGCTTAAATATTCGATCGTTGCTAAGACTGTAATCGTTTAGGTAATGTTGCTGATAAAAAATAATCGGTCCATCGTTTCCATTAGGTTTTTGTCTTTCTATTTTACCCAATCCCTGTGTGGTTCCTAACCAAATATTCCCCGAATTGTCCATGGTGAGGTCATAAATTTCAAGATTGGGGGAAACCTCATCGCCAAGAAATAGTTTTTGAAAGGCACTTCTCCCATTAGCAGTTAGCGAATCAGTTTTTGAACGATAGATACCATCACCACCACTGGCGACCCATAGTTCGTCTTGTACAAAAAGTATGTCCCATATTCTATCGTTATAGGCGTTGGGTTTTACATCAAAGGGGAAATAGGTTTGGGATAGGTTTTTTTCATCAAAGCGTACGATACCTGTTTCACAACTCACCCATATATGTCCCTTTTCGTCAGAAACGATGACATTTACGGCATTGTTGAGCGGGAAATCTTTGAACTGGTGTACTTTTTCGGTTTCGATTTCCAATATGCTGAGCCCCTTTTTCGTGCCAATCCATAAACGTTGCTTTTGGTCGATATAAAGGGATTTGATTTCCTTATGGGGCAAAAAATTGGAGTTTTTGTAATTTAGAATAGAGTCTTTGTTGCGTTCGATCTTACTTAAGCCTTCGGTAGAGCCTATCCAAATATTCTCGTCCTCATCTTCGGCTATGGCATATACCCAATTTCCCGCAATGCCGTTACCCTGTACATTTTTTGAAAATTGCTTAAAGTTATACCCATCGTATCGGCAAAGGCCGTTCATCGTGCCTATCCAAATGAACCCTTTTTTGTCTTGGTAGATGCTTCTCACTCTGTTATCGGGAAGTCCATCCTTGGCAAAAAAACGATTAAAGGCCAATCCTTTTTGTATGGCACTTTCTGCTTTTGTTTTTTGGGAAAGGTTACGTGTAGGTAAGAATAAGACCGCTAGCACTACGAGTAGCGTTTTGATTGGGGGATAGTAGTGTTTGATGGTCATGGTTTCGTCTGTTTTTTAAATGTACTGGTCTGCCTTGATCTTTCTATTTGTGTCCTGTGGTCATAAGGCCTTAGTTAAACCTACCGCAATGCGCAAATACGTACTAAAATTAGAATCATTGCCTTAAGTCCTTAATGCTCCGTTTTAAGGTTTAAGGAGAAACACCTCCATTCTACGATGATGTATTGGGGTGAATGGGGGTGTTTCAATAGAACAATAGGGTGATAATCAAAATAGTACTCAAAATTAGTATTGAAATATAGAGCAATATATAGGTTGCGTACTGGATTTTCTTTTTATTTCGCTTTTTCTTTTTTGGCACCTGTGGCATATGTTCTGTTTTAATGGATGGGGAAAAGAATCTTTTCTCTAGTCCAAAAAACTGAATTCTCTTTTATAAGGCTATGCCCCAAGTTTCATTTACTTATCTCCATCACCCATTTCTTTTAAGTTCAACTAGAATAGCAGCTTGCAACATATAGAAAAGCTTTTGACACTTTCAGGCATGTGTATGAGTTAATGTATTCTGATTTTTGAACACAAGTATTTAGGAATATAATAACTACAACCAAAAAATTATGAAAAAATGTAAAAAGCAAACTTTGGGACTGAAATTGGTTTATTTCTTGATGATTTTATCCGGGAGTATATTTTCCTCACAAGCACAAGAAACGGTTTCTGGAATGGTCACCGATACTGAAGGAGAGCTACTTCCTGGGGTAAATGTGGTGGTCAAGGGAACCAATAGAGGAGTAGTTGCCGATTTTGATGGTAACTATAATATTAAGGTTGACATAGGGGAGGTGCTATTGTTCTCTTTTGTTGGTTTTGAAGCTAGGGAAGTACCTGTAGGAGGTAAGGCAATCATTAACGTAGTTTTACAGGAGTCGTCTGAGAACCTAGATGAAGTTGTCGTTGTGGCATACGGAACTAAGAAAAAACGGGATGTTATAGGTTCGATTGCGAAAGTAGATGGGGCTAAGATTGCTCAAACGGCAACAGGTTCCATTACTACTGCCTTGGCTGGTAGGGCATCTGGAGTTCAGGTTACGAACGGACAGGTTACCTTAAGAGGTATAAGTTCCATAAATTCGGGAAATTCGCCACTTTGGATAGTTGATGGTGTTGGCGGAGGTCAAGGAGATATCAATCCAAATGACGTTGAATCTATTGAGGTGTTGAAAGATGCAGCTGCTACAGCAGTATATGGTTCAAGGGCTTCCAATGGAGTTATCATTGTAACCACTAAACGAGGAAAAAGGGGTAACCCACGTTTTAATTTGAACTATCATTCAGGATTATCTCAATTTACAAATACCGATTTAGGGTATGCCGGTACGGATAGACTATTTGATATTATGGAGATTGGTAGCCAAAACTACGACGGCACCAATTGGGATTTTCAGCAGAGCGTAATGTCCCAAAATCCATGGGCGACGGGTAATGAAACAATTACTAACGAAGAGGCTCGAAGTATAAATACCGATTGGAACGATTTGCTTACTCGGGCAGGAAGTTACCATGATGTTAATTTTTCGGCATCTAGCGGTACTGAAAATTCAAATCTTTATGCGACGGTCAATTACAGAAGTTACGATGGAAATTATATTAATGAGGGTGGTGAAAATGTTTCGGGTCGTTTAAATGTGGAGTTTGTAAAAGGAAGCTTTACCTATGGACTAAGGATTTTTGGAAAGTATAACAAGAGTAGTAATAGTGGGGCGGGTTTTGTACATGGTCTTACTTGGCTGCCCGTCTATAGCGATACCAACGCATCAGGTTATTGGAATGCCGAGACCGGGGCCCATCCGTTAGCAAATTCCGATCCTAAATTCAGGTCTAATAATAGCCGTAATTTTGGAGTTAATTCCGTGGTTTTTGCCAAGTGGAAGATGCCGTTTGTAAAAGGCTTGACATTGTCGGCAAATTATCAGCCCAATATAAGTATGGGCAAAAGCGATTCGTACAAAGCGGGAGCCATTACACAAAATTTTGCGACCCAAGGCAATACCGGTAATGGAACCGCTACTCAGAGTTATGGATATGTTTTTAATTCACTAATAAATTACAACCATACTTTCGGCGAAGATCACAATATTGATTTTGTGGGCGGATTTGAGCAAGGAGCATCAAAAAGCACATGGACCGGGGTTCAGGGCACCAACCTTTTAGGGGTTTTCCATGAAGTAAGAAAATCAACTGACCCCATTACAGGTTCCGACTACTTGAGGTCGGAAGGCTACCGTAGAAACTTCTTTTCGCGTTTAGACTATAAATTTAAAGATCGGTATTTGCTCGGAGCAAGTGTGAGTAGGGAAGGTTCGGCTAAGTTCGTGAAGGAAAACCGCTGGGGAACTTTCTATTCCGGATCGGCCGGTTGGATTATCTCGGATGAGAACTTTTTGTCATCGGCAGATTGGATTTCGCTCTTGAAAATAAGAGGCAGCATCGGACAGACTGGTAATTCAAGTATTCCCTATGTAACGGAAACCAATTATTCTACCAATACATCTATCAGAAATTATGGAGGTGTAGGAAATACTTACATCACTAATTTCGCTAATAAATTGGCCTCATGGGAAACTTCTACTATGAGCGATTTTGGAGTGGATTTTGGGTTCCTTAAAAATAGGATTAACGGTTCCATTGCTTACTATAAACAAGATGTGGAAGATATGCTGCTGGCAACACCACTACCTTATTCTTCTGGCTTAGCTAGCGGAAATGGTGGCACGGCAAGAGGAGGTTCTTTTGTGGAGAACATTGGAGACATGGTCAATAAGGGAATTGAGTTGGATGTTTCATGGGTAGCCGTAAACAATGATAAATTTAGATGGACCGTGGGAGGTAATGTCGCTTTTAACGAAAATGAAGTGGCAGCTCTTAACCCTGAAGCAGACAAAACCGGAAAGGGGATAATTAAATATGCTGCCAATAGATACTATACGCTTACGAGATCGGGAGCGGCAATAGGTCAATATTATTTACCTGAATCTGCGGGAGTGGATCCTCAAACTGGGATTTCGATGATTTATGAAGTTGATAGGGATGTTTATGAAGAAACAGGTGCTACCGTTAAAACAGGTAGGTTGATTCCAGCAACGACCAATAACAAAGGAAATAACAGAATGATTCAAGAGGATAAGACTGCCTTACCTACATTTTATGGAGGTTTTTTCAATGATTTTAAATACAAGAATTTTGATCTTTCCGTATTGTTTTCTTTTCAAGGCGGGAACTATATTTACAATGATGACCTATACAAAGGGTTAGGAACCGGAAGCGCTCCTGTGTTGGCAGATGCCTATACCAAATCTTGGGAGAAACCGGGAGATATTGCTGAATATCCACAGTTGGTATACGGGAATCGATATCCATATAATGACGAGGGTGAATATGTAGAGGGAGGTAAATTTCTGTACGATGGAGCTGAGTCTAGGTTTCTTCAAAGAGGGGATTATATAAAGTTGAAAGAGCTGGTGATGGGGTATTCTATTCCTGCTTCCGTCATAGACCGCTTGGGAGTCTCCAAATGCCGCCTATATTTTAATGCCACCAATCTACTTACTATCACTGATTATACAGGTTTTGATCCAGAACTTCAACGTTATGGCGGTGATGGTGTTCTTAATGGAATGACATCTCGTTCTTCCGGGCCACAGAGAAGAACCTTCTCCCTTGGTATCAACCTTAATTTCTAATCAAAAAAGACGAAAGATGAAAAATAGATATAGTACCTTAATAGTTTTATCGCTATTGGCTTTAGTTTTTGTACAGTGCAATGACGATGAATTTTTTGAGCTAGAGCGTCCTCAACTGTTTCCTTGGAATAGTGTGGATGAGTTTGAACTTTCCGTTGTGGATTCTTACTACGGATTTTTTCTTAACTCAGGTTGGACTGCCCCCTATGGTTATTCAGCATATCGCGATTTTGTAATAAGCGATATTTCTACCCATACAGACCATCAACCTTTGGAGCACGCAGCAATCAATCAATACGACCGTGATTTTACGGCAGTATCAAATTCAGAAGGTGATGCTGAGTTTGCCCAACTATATAGGGTTTTGAACCAAATATTACCAGGTTTAAAATTTATAGAGGAGAAGGAGCAAGAAGGTACGGATGCCTTTTCTGCTATGACTCCCGAAGATCGAAATCAGTTACAACAGCAAAAGGGTGAGTTATACTTCATGAGAGCCTGGACCAATTATCATTTGGCAAAGGGCTTTATGCCTACCTACGTTCCGGGAGGAGATAATTCCGGAAGATATATACCGTTGAAACAAAATTTTGATGAAACGGCCGATGCATTACGAAGTTCACAACTGGGCAGCGTTCAAGAATTTTACGACTTAATGGTATCTGATTTGCAAAAGGCAAAAGAGCTGCTTCCGGAACAACATGCTAAAGCGGGCCGAGCTAATAAGTATGCCGCTGCGACTTTATTGTATCGAATAAAATTTGCCATGGGAGACCATGCTGGGGCATTAGATGAATGCAATTTTGTCATTACCGATGCAGTAGATGCCAAAGGTTATTATGACCTTTCCCAAGATCCAGAAACGGCCTGGGTCAGAAACTTTGGTGATCCAAAAGCTAACGAGGTAATTTGGGAGGTGGCTTTTCGCCCTGAATCAAGCGATAATGATATCCCTTTCGCAAGAATGACGAAGATAGGTTACTATAGGGCCAATGGTGGTGGTAGAGGAGATGGTACACTTGATGAGAACGGTAATGTTAACGGTTGGATACAGAGTTGGGCCGGGACCATGGCATTGTCATATTACGCCTTGGAGCGAATGGGTTGGATGGATATGACGACCAATACTCCTACACCTGAAGCCTTGGCTGATAAAAGATTCAATCAGCTCTATTATTTCTTAAAGGCAGGAGCCGATAGAAATGCTGAAGTGGATACTGTTGGCATGTCGGTACCTGAGAGAGTTGCTTACATGACTTCTTTTGATAATAATTCTAAGGTAACGAAAAATCATATTTGGGTCGATAAATATTATCGGGCGGAAGATGGAAGGTATGCTCAATTGCCTTTAATGAGATTACCGGAACTATATCTTTCACGTGCCATGTTGCGTCTTTCTGTGAACAATGATATTATTGGGGCCACAGCAGATGTAAATGTAGTTAGGCAGAGAGCTGGCCTATCTAACTTACCCGCCGTTACGGCAGAATCTGTAGAAGAAGAACGGCTAAGGGAGCTTGCTGGTGAAGGCGGAGATCGTATGTTATATATGAAAGGTTTCAAGAAAGAAATAGACGGCAACAAATTCAACGAAGCCGGAGTTGCTATTCCTGCCATTGATTTTCCTTATGAAGGGATGTATACTCCGGTTCCTTTAGGAGAAACCGACTATAATGATAATTATAACAAGAATTAAAGGAAGTTGTTTATTTTGAAATACCACCATTCTCTTCTCTAACGAAGTAAATATCTTCTCAATTATATTAAGATAGGAATTCAAAGGACCTCTCCGTAATAATTTAATAGTCAAAATTATAATGGAGAGGAAGTTTGGTTATTCTCATTATATAATTAAAGGAAAGTCTCGTTTTTCAAATTTGAGAAAGAATAGGCATTTTTTTAGTTCGTGAAATGGGTAAGGATAGAACTATTTTATAAAGTCAGTAATCGATTGAGCACCCCTAAAATTCTACTCTGCAACCTTAGCGCAAGAGATTGCACCTTGGGGACCGATGAAAAAAGGGATGGTGGCCTTATTTTGTTTTCAGCAGGATCTCTTTCCCAAGAGGGGGGCGGAAAAGGCGTATTGAAGAAATAAAATTTTGAGTCGAATGTAAAATTTGAATCTAGTTATGAATAAAAGAATAACCGTAGCACTTTGCTTTTTAGGGCTGTTGGCCTATAACGAAAGTGAGGGGCAGGTCTCTGGTAGGGGACAAGAAAATTTGCTGAAAAAGAAGGAGCTTCCGGGCGAATATTCCGCGGAACAAATTCTTAATGGGGAATATCAATGGCCCGCTTCCCCTGAAATCAAAATGGAGGCCCTTGATTCTCCTTTCTTTGTAAAGGATGCCTTCGGAACCGTACCTGAACCTGGGGTGCATCCAAGAATTTTATTTTCCCCGGAGGATTTGGAGGATATTAGAAACCGGTCCAAGAATACGCAGACCGGAAGGCTCGCCCTAAAAAACCTAAGGGCGTACCAAGATGTATCGATCCGTAAGGAACATACGGCCAGTTATAATGTCTATCAAGCCTTATTGGCCGGAAATATAAAGAAAGCTAAGGGTCTACTTAACAATTATGCCAAAGCAGGGGAAAGCGATGGGGTGAGTTGGCACCACCGTCCGCAGTTTCTTTATGTCCTTTTATTGGAAACATTTGACTGCCTATTGCGAGACGACACGGAAAAAGGGGCTGAACTGGCCACGGTGATAACCAACCTCGGGAAAATCTATCAAAAGAATTTGGATCAAATGGACCGAGCCTTTAAAAGCGCGTCGGAAATTCTATCCCAAGGAGGGGATGATGGCAATGCTTTAAAATTCAATTCACAACTCAACAGTGATGTGTGGCGTAGCGGTCGAAAAGACGCTATTGGAGGAGAGCCTTATTTTGCCTTTTTATATGATTTCGCCTATAACTGGATGAATAAAAGACAGCAGAAGAGCTGTAGAAACCTTTTGAATACTTACACCAAAGGAAAGACGGCCATGGGCTCACATATGCCCCATCATTTCCGTAATTGGAACTGGGTTGCCGTAGGATCGGGACTATTGCTGACCTCTTTGGCTACTGAAGGGGAAGAGGGTAACGATGCTCGTGTCTACGAACACCAGAAAGAAGTTCAGACCGATTACCAAAAATACGGATGGTCAGAAATGGGGATGAGCAAAGAAGCTATAGGATATACCCAATTTGGTTTGCGATGGCACGGGCCCGCACTTGTGGCCATGGCCAGAAGAGGACATAACCTATGGAATCAGAAGCGTTGGTACAACTCCTTGAAATGGTATGCCAATTCGGTACAGCCGGGAGGTGCACGTTTTCTTAGTCATGGTGATGGGGGAGAGGCCGGACCTACCCTGCAGACCCTTCTCGCCTGGAAGCGGAGTTATCCCCAAGATCCTTTGGTAAATTATGTTTTACAAGAAACCCTCGCCTATCAAAATGGCGGCGGCGATAAGTTGGACGGAGGAAGAGGCTATGTCATATATCAAATTATTTTTGCTGATGATCCATTGCCGACCGATTTTGAAGCGGGAAAGCGATTAGAACTCCCAAATACGTATTTTGATCCCGAACGCAAGTCCTTGATTACCCGTTCGAATTGGGGTGACGATGAGGTGCAGCTACAATTGGAATGCCGCGATGACCAAATAGGGCCAAGCCATCAACATGCCGATCGCGGTAATTTTACTTTTTCTGGAGCCGGAAGGGCGTGGGCGATCGATCGTTTTAGGGGTGTAGAATCACGACATCACAATTGTGTGATCATTGACGGTAAGGGACAAGGTTATGTGCCGCCCCCGGGAGAATGGTTGGGCCTTATAGATAACGACGACGCTACGTTTGGGGTTTTGAACGCCAAGTATGCGTACGATTGGTACTGGCAGGGTACCTTGAGCGGGTTTGCCGACAAAGACCAACCAAGACGCCGTTTTAAACGATGGGAATACTTGACCGGGGAAACCGACAAGTGGCTGGCCAAACACCCAAATTTTGACTGGAAGGCGAATATCGACCGTTCACCGGTGGTCGAAGCCTACTACAACGGCTTTGAAAGTGGCGATCCCAGAATGTGGGATGAATATGCCCGTCCGGTTCGTGTAAAGCACAATCCCGTTGAAAAAGCGTTTCGTTCGGCAGGACTCGTGCGAGGGACACACCCTTATGCGCTGGTGGTAGACGATATTCAAAAAGACAGCAAAGACCACACCTATGAATGGATCATGATGGTCGATAGCGATGTGGAAATGCTTAGTCTTCAAATTGACGAAATCATACTAGGCGGTGATACGAAAAAGACCGAAGGGGCCTGGGGTACCTTAAAATTCGAACCGAAAGAGGGAGACGCCCAATTATTGGTCAAGGTTTTGGATCGTACCGTTCCCGAAGATGAGTTCAAGAATCCCCAGATACGGTTGGAAACCTTTGAATACAAAGATGCAAGAGATTGGCCCGATGGTAGAAGTTTTGGTATGGCCAAGCGCTTGGTCATTCCTTCCTATGGGGTGAACCCTAATTTCAAGATGCTGCTTTTTCCCTACTATCACGGAGAGGAAAAACCACTGGTAAAATGGAACGAATCTAAGACCGAAGTCTCCATAGAATGGCAAGACCAGAAAGATAGGGTCATTTTTAAGGAGGACGGAAAGGGGCGTACCACCTACAAGGTAATCCGCAATGGAAAAGTAATCGCGGAAATCTAAAAAGGCCGGTGCGAAGCGAAACATAATTTACCGATTCACGATCTGGGGGTAGGGCCGGCCCTGTATCGACCGGTCGTATTGTACGATTGTAAAACCGATAAACCGACCCCGGGAACAAAGACCAAACCAAATGAAAAAAACGTTCGAAACATTCCTTTTTGCAGCTTGTCTATTCGTTATGGCACTTTTACCGAGGGAGGCAAAGGGCCAATTAGACCGCTCATATGACCATCTTGATAAAGAGAGGGCCAAAGACCAACTGAAGCATTTCTTTACGCCCGAACGCTTGGCCTACTTTTCAAAACAGGGAGAATGGAAAGGAAAGGAAGAGTGGGGCTTTACCCGTTCCTTGGAACCACTGGCTTATTGTCAAGCGGCCTTGGCCTCGGGAAATAAAAAGGCCATTGCCCAAGCCAATCGCTACCTCGAAAATTTTCCCGATTACTATCAAGAGTGGCATCGTGTCAACTTTTTACTGTCAAAATACGGCGCGCTGATCAGTGAAAAGGCCAAAGTAAAGCTCGAAGGTCACTTAAAAACCATTGCCGATGGCTTTTTGGAAGATCATTGGAACTTTGTAGGGACCAATGATAATTTCCCCTGTATGGCCACCTGTGGCAATATTTTGTACGGCGAGCGTACCGGTAATACGATACAGGTCGACAAAGGCAGGGAACGTTTGCAAATGTTCAAGGAGCAACTTACCCGCAGTGGGGTAAACACGGAATACAGTTCGCAGGCTTATTGCTTTTTACAGATAGAGCCCATAGCTATGATTGCCGAGATGACCCAAGATAGCACGATTAAAAAATTGGCCCTCGAAATCGAGGAGCGTCTTTGGATCGATGTATTGGCACATTACCACCTCCCCATGGCCAAAATGGTGGGGCCTTGGTCGCGGGCATATCAATGGGATATGAGAGGGGTCGGACTTCCGTTCGCTATGTTCGATTTTGTATTGGGCGACCTTACTCCTTACTTCCGTCTTGACGATTATTTCCTTCCCAGTGAAGAATGGATAAAGGTGAGGGCGGCTTCCTGTTATGGAAATGAGTACCATTGTCCGAAATATCTTGTCGATTGGGTAAAGAACCGACAATATCCATTTCATTTCCTTGCTACCGCAGATGGATGTGCCAGCTATGACGATAGGGGAATGGAGAAGTTGGGGCTCAATGCCGATGCCATGGACCCCTTTGTCGATTACGATTTGGAACCTTACGGGGCATGGAACAGTCGCATAGAAACCTATATGACCGAAAAGTATACCATAGGTTCCGTTTCTATACCTTACCATTCAGGCGAGCAGACCGAAAGCTTCCTGGTCACCTATCCTAAAAAGAACATCGCCGAGAGCCCCAAAAATACGGCAACCATCTTTTCGCGATTTATTGTCAATGGGCAGGAAAAATTATCCGGACCGACCGACGGATATGGAGATCGGGGAATTCTATACAGTGAAAGGGGAAGACGCCTGGTCACCCAACATAAAAATACCGCCGTGGTTCTCTATCGTCCAAAACGATATAAACGGGAACAAGTAAGCAGCCTAAGTGTAGGTATTTATATTCCCAATGATCAATGGGGAGATGGGGCCAATACTATCGATGAAATATGGGTCGGTGATGACAAGATCTCGGGAAAAGACTTTACGGCCAAAGGCCATAAGACCATTTATGTGAAAGATGGGGAGGTGTATATGGCGTTTGTGCCACTGGTGCCCGTAAACTATGGTTCGGAATACGACCTTCGGATTCAAGAGAGGGAAGGTTATACGGTCATAGAGTTCTTCAATTATCAAGGGAAACCGATCGACTTTACACGTAATCAGTTCGCTTTAGTAGGGAATGGTTTTGTATGTGAAGTGGCTTCTACGGAGGAGTATTCATCTTTTGAACAGTTCAGGAAAAAGATAGGCGGGGCAAAGGTGGAAGATAATTATAGGGCGTATCAACATTATAGGAAGAACCCACATAGATATGTGAAGTATGACCGGGGAGATCTTTTTATTGAAACGGAATACAGCCCCATAGACGAAGGAATACGTTATCAGACGGTCAATGGAAAAAACGTGATAAAACCGGTACTTGAGACCGATGGCTTGGAGATAGGGCGAATCCCCTTTTTAGGATATTGATATAAACTTTACTACAGAATTTTAACCGAATGCACATGTGTACTAAAAAATTGACTTTATTGGCTTTCTGCTTGACCCTTTTTATAGGGAAGGGGCTTGCCCAAGAATATATTCCGAAAGGCGAACAAGATTTTTATAAGGGAAGCCACGGACCGGATGCGGATTATATTTTGGAGGGCGGATTAATAAAAGATTTACCTCCCATGCCCAAGGTTGATTTTGATTTTAAGGGTGAAGGTTTTGATTCGGAAAAACTGAGCGAGGTACCCGAGCCAGGGGTACACCCAAGGGTAATCATGAGCCCGTCGGATGTTGACCGGATGAAGAAGATGGTAGCTATGGGAGACCGGGCTCCGAAATTCTTCAAACTGCAGTTAGAAGATCTGCGCAAGAATGTAGAATGGGAAGTGCCCGAAAATTTTGAGTACTATGCCAATCCTTTCGGTGCGGACGGTAATATTGCCAAATGGGCCCTCTTGGCCTTACTGACCGATGATCAAGAGCTAGGGAGGCGCGCAGCGGAGGCAACTGTGGCGCATGCCCTGTATTTGGAACCTCGTATCGATATCCTAAACCACGAGAAAACCGCGGAAAGCTTCAAAGATGTATCCTACGACTTTGTTAGGACCGATTTAAAATTTGGCCCCTATACCTATGCCCAAGCCTATTATTCCGGAGGACGTAAAAGAGTAGGGGAGCTAAAGGAAAAATACGGCATGGAATACTTCTTTTCCAACACCCCCGGAGGTTATTTTACCTTGGGATGGGAATACGACTACGGGTATAATTTTATGACCGAGGAAGAGCGTAGCATTGTACGTAGGGTCATTGCTAAGGCCACCTATGGAAAATACGACACGGGAATGGCTATTCCCGGGCAGATGTACATCAATAACCATATGTCGTCCCAGGCCAACTGGATTCCCTTGGCACTTGCCATTGAGGGGGAAAAAGGATATGATGAAAGGATCTTGCCCATAGCTACGTGGAGCTTGCAGAATAAATTGAATTACGACCTGTCTTCCAATGGTACTACCTATGAGAATACCAAAGGATTTATACCTATGTTGGCCGTATGGGCCGCTGGTAGAAGGGGCGATCGCAACTTATTAAAGCACAGCCATCTTTTGGCAAGGGCCGAATCGGAAGCCTTGAATGCCAGAAAAATATACAACCGTTATGTACATCGGCCTCGTCAACGCCCAAATGCCCCCGGATTGGAAGATATACGAACAGGTTTTGACGAACCCCGATTTTGGCGTACTTCCCCAGGGAGTGGTACAGGCGGACATTTAGAGTTTTGGCACATAATGAAATACTTTTACCCTAAAGATACCCGGGTAGATTTTGTATACAACATAAAGAACTCCATATTCAATGCCGCTATGTTTGAAGGCAAGAAGGGCGAAGATTATTCGGGAAAACTTCATAAATCGTGGTTTCAGTTACCAGGGATAACCCTCATAACGGCCTCTGAAATTACATCCTACGAACAGAAGGAAGAATTAGACCAGTTTGAAGATATGCCCCGCTTTTGGTATGACGGAGAACGGGGTATGGTCACCATGGGCAATGGTTGGCACCAAGATGATATGTTGGTACATATGGAGAATAGGGTGGACCAATACTACGCCGGACATGAGACCCCACAACATGGCGATTTTCAAATATGGTCACATGGCATTCCTTGGAGCCCGAACGTAGGGGCTTACCGAGATGCTTCATATAGGGCCTTGGTGACCGTAGACGGACTTGCAGGGGTCTATCAGCCTGTCTCTGGAGATTCGATGACGGCGACCAATACAGCTGAGGCGGCCTCAAGTGTAGTGGAAATGACCACGGCTTACGGCTGGAGAAAGTACGAAAAGCTGATGGAACTGGATCATCCGGCCTTGGCACAGGTCAATCATATTATGGGACGTTTTAAGGAGTCGGCCTATAAATTAGATCGCTTCTCCGAACTCCCTTTCCAACCGAGGATAAAGGAACACTACGATGGATTCGGCCACTTGGATTACGGTCCGTGGCATGGGGAAACCCGTGGTGTGGAACGATATGGAAAATGGGCCAATGATATGGATCACGTGTTTCGTACCATGCATTTTGCACGTGGGGAAAAACCTTATTTATTGGTCGTTGACGATTTGAAAAAAGACGGCAAGGCCCATCAATACGATTGGCGAATGCCCCTTATAGGCGATTCGTATGTATATGAGGTAAACCCCGCGGCACAGAACCGTCATTTAGAATTGAACACCAAGGGCGTAATAGGTACCGATATCATTATGGCCATGGCCGATAATAATGTGAATAGGGGGAGGGCCGCAACATGGGAAGCCTCATATCCCGTTATGAAACCCAATCCTAAAAAGGGAGATCCCATGCTCTTGGTAAGGGTTTTATGGAGAAACAGTAATTTTCCGTTTCCCTTGCCCAATGTTCAAAAAGCTTGGGGATACAATATGTTGAGTATTCCCGCGAATGCCGTTGATCCAGAGTATAAGGTGATGCTTTTTCCTTTTCGATTTGGTGACAAATTGCCTACCACCGTATGGTCGGATGACCTTACCCAACTTACGGTAAACGTTGGGGGGAATACCGATACCTACACTTTTGGGAGAACCGATAAAGAACGTACGGTCTACGCAATGGAGCGTAATGGCAAAAATGTTATGAACTCTAAAGCCACTCCGGGCAAGCCTATTTTAATCGAGAAGGGGCAGTGGACCATAGACCACAATAATCCAGGGTATCGGCCTGCCCGCCTCTTCATAGACGAAGAGACGGTTTCCTTTGCACCTTCCCAATTGGGCAGCGTGGTGTATTATACTACTGACGGAACCGAACCAGGTCCTACATCTAAAGTCTATGACGGTCCGATTAAAATTGACAGGTCTTGTCTTTTAAAGGCGCGTACCTATCAAGACTCATGGAAATTTGGCGAAAAATGGAGTCCGGTTTCCGAATTTGCCTTCCAAAAGGTCAGTCCTTTGAAAGCTTCCGGTCAGGTACAAGGCGTTCAAGGCCTTTCTGCCAAGGTCTACGAGTTGAAAACAACGATATATGATAAAAAGGGATTCTTTCAAGGGGACAAAATATCTTTACCTGAAGTAGAAGATCACAAGCCTATCCTTACCTCTACAAGCTCCAATTTTACGGTACCATTTGTAGAACCGAGGCAATCCAGTACCCTAATGACGAAGTCTTTCTACCTTTTTGAAGGGTATTTTGAAGCCAAGGAAGATGGTGTTTACAGGTTTGAGGTAAGCTCTAACGGCCCTATCGATTTTAGCATGGGAACTGCTTCGGTCTTACGTGTAGACAAGCAATACGGACTCTCGTACAAGAGTAGGTATGGGGAGGTGGCCCTCGCCAAAGGCAAGCATAAGTTCAGGCTTTTGGTTTGTGATCCCATGTTTTGGAAAGGCGATATCGAGGAAGCTTATAAAATTAAGGTGGGTGTTAAGCGACCGGGAGAAAAACAATATACAGCGGTGCAAGACCAAGAGTTGACTACCAAGGCTCCCTTTGTAATACGAGGAAACGAAACCCATGTAGATCAAGTTAGGTTAAAACTGTTGACCGATCATTCCAAACTTAAGTATGCCTATACGCTAGATGGTTCCGACCCTCTTGTAGCAAAGGCAAGGGAATTACGGGAAATCGTGGTCACGGAACCTGGCTTACATTCGCTACGCGTGGCTGCTTTTAAAAACGGGTCTAGGCTTGGGGAAATTATCGGTAAGCGTATCCACGTGCTAAAGGCCCACCCTGCCGTGGAGGTAGCCTCCGTACAGGGAATAAGGGTTCAAAAATATGATCGAATCGATTTACTGGGAGGCAATAATGACATTCCTGAAAATGGATTGGCTCCTTCATATTTTGAAGTGAAGGGATCAAAACCTTACGAAGATCGTTTTGTAACTACGCTTTCTGCCAATGATACTCCTAGGAAGCTAATGGTCTATACCGGTCTATTTGAGGTCGTGGCCGATGGCGTCTATGACTTTATGATGCCCAATGGTAAGGATAACAGTGTGCAATTGGTGATAGATGGTGAAACCGTTTTGCATAGAAGGGTACATGCCCCTGCCTTGCCTGGCAGTATTTACCTCAAAAAGGGAAAGCACCGGATACAGATCAAAGTGGCACTTGGTAAGGCGGAAATCAGTGTTAAATACCCCAACGGCAATGCCGTACAAGACTTTCTGGTATCGGCTATTACCGTGCCTTTGACGCCGACCTTTAAAATTGCAGGGGAAGAACTAAGCAATAATGCCATAGAAATTTTTGAGGATACTCAGTTGTCATTGGCCGCTCCCGACAAGGCGTACAAGATTCGGTATAGCCTCAATGGAGGAAAGCTTCAATCGTACAAACTCCCCTTAAAAGTGTCAAAGTTGACGGTCGTAAAGGCTGGATTGTTCAAAAACAAGACATTGATCGGTGAATTTAGGGAAGTCCATCTAGAAAGAAACAAGATTCCGGAAAAAGGTCTGGTCGCCTATTTGGCTTCAGAGGAAATTACAAACGGACTTACCCCTGTAAACGGAGGGGGCAATGTTTCCGCAGTCGTTGAGGGTGGTGTAATCGTCCCAGGAAAGATTGGAAACGGGATAGGGTTGTTCAAGGAAATTTCACAGTTGGTGGTCGATGAAATGCATACGCATGAAGATGCGGCGACCGTAAGTATGTGGATAAATTTTAAGGATAAGTCAAACGTCATGTTCGTTACGGGACTACCTTATTTCTACGAAGAATACACCTTAGAGAATAAGGGGAATGCACTTCAGGCAGACTATGCCAGGAGCATCGGACTGATAAAAAAGGAAGTGAACGAAGCCGACATGGCCCCAGGCAAATGGTTTCACGTGGCAGCGACCTACGGAGAAGAAATCCGACTGTATTTTAATGGGCAAATGATCAATTCGGTACAAGTACAGAACAAATCGGCACGAAGGGGAAGCGGCCGGGCGTCAAAAATCAACCTGATGGTCAATAGGTCAGGGGCTACCAATGCTACCATGGATGAATGTCGCATATACGATAGGGTCTTGACCGCTAAGGAAATCGAAACCATCTATAATGCCGAAAAATAGTTTTATGCGATTTCTATATTACTTGTTGCTCGTAGTGGCTTGTTCCTGTATAGGGGGCAAGCATACAGATACGGTTCGGAAAACATATGGCAGTATTCCTGTACCGCCTCCAGAATCTACTATTTCCTTGACGTATGATGGCGGGAATACGTATTGGGCCCTTACCTCAAGCAAAGGCAGCAAGGGAAATACGCTTAGGGTACTCCCGGCGGGAAAGAAGGTTTGGGAGAAGGAGGCTTTAAGCCGTGCTCCGTCAGGACGTTGGCATACGGTACTGGCCGATGAACATGGGATGCTATGGCTGGCGGGCAACAAGAGCTTGTTGTATTGTGACCTTAGGGATTTAAGCCAAGGGTGGACCGAATTTACGGGCTTGGCCGAAGGCGATATTATGGACCTGGCCATAGGGAGCAATGGTTCTGCCTTAGTGGGACTGAACTCTGGGAACCTTATTGAGGTCGATTTGGAGAAAACCACAAAGGACGGAGCTAGTTCCTATCTCCCTAGTTCAAAAGTACACCGAATACCAAAAGGACTAAAATCGTTGAGCCTCGATGAACGGGGTGATGTGATTTGTGTAAGCTCGGAAGGCAGCCTTAGCGTAGATTTGGGAGTTTCATGGATGGAAAACTGGGAGATGGTCGCCCGTATGCCCGGGAGTAACCACGACCTAAGAGGTGATGTGCTAGACCATAGGTTTTATATGGCGGGAGGGCTCACGGCCGAGTATGGCTATCCTATGGGCAGCCATGCGTATTCCAAGCTTTTTGCCTTCGGTCCCGATACAAATAATTGGGAGGTCACCGCTGACCTTGGGGTTCCAAGAATATACTGTGCCACCGGCACCCTAAACGGACAGCTTTGGGTAGCGGGGGGCGACCTACTGCCCATAAAAGGGGAAAGGCATACGACCCGTATGGTCCAAAAAGTAGACCCCAAAAGCGGAACTGTAGAAACAGCGCCCTCCTTAAATAGCGCTCTCTCCGCGCCCTTGGCCTTTAATTCTAGGGGAAGGCTCTATGTTATGGGATATACCAATTGGTTAGGGGATGCCCAAGCGCCCTTATATGTAACCAGTATAGGTGAAGGGGAAACCCAATGGCGTACCGAACCGACAGGACCGGAAGGAAAAGGAGCTATTTACGGATGTAAGTATAAAGACCAAATTTGTATCGTGGTAGCCAACATGTATCTGGCCCTCTTTGATCCCATTATGAATCAGTGGACCACTATAGAAATGCCCCTAAAAGTACGCTCTCCCCAAGTGGCGAGTATAAATGATGAAATTTGGGTGATGGGCGGACGTGATACCGATAATCAGGCCGGTGTACAGATATACAACCTTAAGAACCAGCAGTGGAAAACGGGGCCTGACCTTCCTCGTGAATTGGCTTGGGGTGTCGGTTTTAATCTAAATGGGCAGCTCTACGTAACAGGTGGGGCAGCAGGAAAGAGTTATAACAACAGGACTTTTCGCTTGAAAAACAAGTAGGTTATCGGTTGCCATATCTATAGTTTTATAAAAAGCAACGATTCTAAGAGAATAATGGCAAGGACCAACTGCCTCAAGACCAATAAATCAAAGTAAATACTATGAGCATTTTTAAGAAACGTTTTATACTACCGGCCCTGTCCGTTTTAATGGCAATGGGCAGTAGTTGTAAAAAAGAGTTACGGGATACGGGAAAAATTTATGAAAAACCCCTTATCGTCAGGGATCCTGCCGTTAGGTCCTTGACTCCCGAAGAAAGTATGGAAACCATGCATTTGCCAGAGGGCTATCGTGTAGAGCTCGTAGCCAGCGAGCCAATGATTCACGAACCAGTGGCCATTGCTTGGGGACCCAACCAAGAACTCTATGTGGCAGAGATGCTGACCTATATGCAAGATATAGATGGTATCAATGAAAATGAACCATGGAGTAGGATTTCGGTATTGGAAGACCTTGATGGCGATGGGGAAATGGACAAGAGTACCGTATTCATTGATAGTTTGATTTTACCAAGGATTCTTTTGCCTTTGGACGATAGGGTCATCGTAGGACAAACCTATGACCGTAGCTTATACAGTTACCGCGATACGGATGGGGATAAGAGGGCCGACGAGAAAATACTGATCTTGAAAGATACGGTTCGGGACAACGCCAATCTAGAACATCAATCCGCCAATATGATGTGGAGTATAGACAATTGGTTGTACGTTTCACGAAATTCGTTTAGATATCGGTTTACCCGAGGTAAGATGGAGATAGATACCCTCAGGGATGCGCCTGTTGGGCAATGGGGACTTACCGAAGACGAAAATGGACAATTGTTCTATTCGAGTGCAGGGGGGGAAGTACCTGCCTTAGGATTTCAACAACACCCTACCTATGGTAATTTGGAGATGCCCGGCAAATGGGAGGAAGGATTCGAGAAGGTATGGCCGATTATCGGCACCCCTGACGTACAGGGAGGAAATAAACGTCTACGGGAAGATGGTACCTTGAACCACTTTACGGCAAGTTGTGGCCAATCTATATTTTTGGGCGACCAGCTTCCGGCCTATGGCGATCTCTTTATTCCGGAACCGGTGGGTAGATTGGTGCGCCGTGCCAAAGTAGAACACATAAACGGCAAGACCGTCTTGCGGAATCCTTATGGGGAAACCGAATTTTTGGCTTCCACCGATGCCAATTTTAGACCGGTAGAATCAAAGACCGGACCTGATGGCTGCCTGTATATCGTCGATATGTATAGGGGAATCATACAAGAGGGGAATTGGGTCCGTAAAGGAAGTTTTTTACGTCCCGTGGTGGAAAGAAAGGGCTTTGACAAACATATTGGCAAGGGAAGAATTTATAGAATCGTACATGAAAGCGGGAAACCTAGTCGGCCGGAGAAATTGCTGGAGCGAACCAGTGGGGAATTGCTTTCGTATCTCTGTCATCCTAACTCATGGTACAGAAAAACGGCCCAAAGGTTGTTGGTCCTTCGTAGGGACACTACTGTGGTTGACGAACTCAAGGATAGGGTGCAAGGTGAGGAAGCTTTTTATAAGTCGTGGTTCAGCGATACGGATTTGGCCCTGGGCCGACTTCATGCCTTGTGGACCTTAGAAGGTATGGATGCCATAGACGAAACCCTCATACTATCGGCTTTAGCCGATGAAGACGCGAGGGTAAGACGTGCGGCCCTCCGGATTAGCGAACGCTTTCTAGGGGAATCGAACAAAGAAGTCTTTGCCGCGGTAAGTCAACTAAAGACTGATTCCGATAAGGAGGTCCTGGTACAGCTCTTGTTGAGCCTTAGGTCAAGTCCGACAGGGGAAGCAAAGGCAATTATGCAACAAGTCGTTTCTGGAAATGCTGAAAACGAGGCTCTAACGGTTATTGGCGAAGAAGGCATCAAAGACGTTCCTTTGGAAATAGAAACCTTGAAGAAGAAATACATTTTAGAACGTCCTGAGCTTAGGAATAGTGTAATTAACGGATATAGTCATTTTAAGACAATTTGCGCGGCTTGCCACGGGCCAAATGGGGAGGGAATTAAGAATACGGCCCCTCCATTAGTCGGCTCTTCTAGGGTAAAGGGTAGTATTGATGTACCCTTGAAAATTGTCTTGAACGGCCTTACCGGTCCGGTAGATGGTATTAAATATGCAGGTGTGATGGCAGGAATGAAAGGGAACGATGATCAATGGATCGCCGATGTCTTGACCTATGTAAGGACCGAGCTGAACGATGCCAAGAGAATTACCGAAAGGGATGTGAAAAGGGTACGCGAAGAGGTAAAAGACCGCGAAGCCTATTGGACCCTTGAGGAGTTAACGGGAGGAAAGTAATATTTTTGGAAGTCGGGGATAACTCGATTCTTAAGGTTCCAGAAGGAAATAACAAAAGGCCATTTTCTAAAAAGAAATGGCCTTTCTTCACTCAACTAACTAACAAAACTCGATTTTTATAGAAGGAATGTTGTATTGTTTTTAGTCAATACCACATATAGTCTTGATAATCTTTCATTTTATGGATCTCTACTCCGGCCAGCAATACGGCGCCCAAACCATGGGGGTCGTTCACGGGACGCGGGCGATTATAGTAATACGATAGGTCTTGCCGTATGTTGAAGCCTTCGCTAATATTGGTAATCTGTCCGTCGGCCATTATGTTTTCTGAAATTCCTTTCCATCCATTTATGGCAATGGACGAGTATATTTCGGGAATCCATTTTTCATTGACCGCTTTGGCTACCGCGTAGGTAAACATGGCGGTACCCGATGTTTCCAAAAAGGAATCGGGTTTGTCAATGAGCTGACGCCACATGCCATTTGCCGTTTGGTACCTAGATATGCCTATGATTTGCTCGAAAAGGGATTTCCGAACTTCTTCCCAACCAGGGTAATCTTTAGGGATATATTCCAGTAAATCGCATTTGGCAACGATCGACCAGCCATTGGCCCTTCCCCAATGTGCGACCCCTTTTTCGCCTATTTGGGTACAGTACGAATGCCAGTATAGCCCTTTGGAATCGTCAAACAGTAATTCGTGGAATCCGAGGGTATTTGTAATGGCATCGTCCCAAAACGAAGTATCACCGCTCATTTTTCCCATACGTACTAAAAAGGGAACGCTCATATATACGTCATCGGCCCATACGGTGGTATAGCCTTTGTAATTTCTGCAAAACACACCGTTTTCCAACCGGTCTTGCTCCGATGAAACCCAGGCTTTTACTTTTTGGAGCCTATCGAGCCAATGGTCGTTCTTTCGTACCTGATATGCCTCAATGAGACTGCCGTCCATGGCCCCACAATCATCGAGCCTATCGAGCCTAAAAAATTGATGGAAATTGGGGGCATATTGCTCGGGGTCGAAATCGGCGAATTGTTTTTCAAAAAAATCAAGGTTTTCAAAGATGAAATCAAAATTACGCAGCACATAATCTTCGTATTTTTGGTCTTGAAGAAGGTGGGCCATTTTGAACAATGCAATATGGGTTACCCCGTTCCAGTATTTCCAGTCTTCGTAACCGCTCTTAAGCCAAACATCCTTGGTGGGAGCCACCGTTTTTAGATCGTCTAGGGTTTCTCCCGAAGCCTTGTCAATGAACTGATAGGTGGTGTCTTCTAGTATCCTGTCCGCAACGAGCCGTATTAGGCGCTCTACTTCTTTTTTATCGTGTAAAAAACTCATTTTTTGGTTTTAGGGTTATTGCAGCTGACTGATCGGATAAGGAACTATGGGGTCGTCATCGCCTGCCATTCCCCATATAAAACTGTAGGGAGAGGTTCCTGCGGCACAATGGATGCTCCAAGGTGGGGAAATGACCGCTTGCTCATTGGCTACCCATAGTATACGGGTCTCTTGGGGTTGGCCCATGATGTGCGCCGCAGCCTTTCCTTCGGGAATGTCAAAATAGAAATAGGCTTCCATCCGGAGTTCATGTACGTGGGCGGGCATAGTGTTCCATGCATTTCCAAGTTCAGGTGAGGTAATCCCCATCATTAATTGACAGGTTTCAACGGTATGGGGAACAATGTGTTGGTATAATTTTCGTTTGTTCGATTCTTCTGTAGTCCCCAGTTCAAGAACAGGGGCGTCGGCAAATGATATTAGTTTTGAGGGAAGCGCTTTATGGGCGATACAGGCATTCAAATAAAACTTGGCCGGTTTGCTGGCTTCTTCACTTTCAAAAGATACATCCTTAACGTCACTGCCCAAGTATAGGGCGTCTTTATGTTCAAGTTCATAGATTTGACCGTCGGCGATAACCTTGCCCTTCTGGCCAACGTTGATTATTCCCATCTCCTTCTTTTGCAAAAAGTATTCGGTGGCAAAAAAGGGAATGGACTCCAATTGTAACTTTTCGTGAACTGGCATGGTCCCGCCCATGATGAATCGGTCATAGTGGGAGTAGGTGAGGTTTACTTCGTCTTCGGTAAAGATGTCGTTTACCAAAAAATCCTCTCTCAATCGTTGGGTGTCATACGTTTTGGCATCGTCGGGATGTGTGGCGTATCGTATTTTAAAATTACTCTTCATATGTATAGTTTATTTTATGGGTATCGATATAATCAAGGCAAATTGCCCAATACTTTCCATATCGCGATATGGAGATGTTCAACAAGATTGGCCGAGGGTTGAAAACGGTGGTGTTTGATCCAATTTTCAACCGGTGGCGCGTTATTTTTTAAAGGTTAATATGATATGTCCTTGCTGAGGTACCGTTACAGGTTTGGCTTTCAGTAGGTAATTGGTTTCCAAGAACAATTGTCTTTCCTTAAGGTCTTCTTCCCAAATTTTGACCTTCGCCTCCATTTGGGTCGGGTTTTTTACTTTCACTTTTATGTATTTGGGGGTATCCTTAAGTATCTCAACGGTGAGATTGTCAAAAGAAATTACTTCAGATTTGGCCGCACAGACATAAATACCTGGGATCTCGGTATAAGTAAGCATCAGTGCCGTCTCGGCCCAAGTTGAGCCCACGAATATTTCCCCGATACCTTCGTTCCAGTCGGTGGTACTTAAGCGTTCGCTCATCCATCCGTCAGGCGCATCCATTATCTTTCTTGAAGGAACGGAGAGGCATTGCGGAATGGCATGGGTAATATCGGATAGGAGTTCAGCATAGAAAGGCTTGCCCGTAGAACGGAATAGTTTTAAGAGGGCCAAGCCGCTATGGGTGCAAATACCGGGCGACCCATGGGTGTTTTGTGTATTGGCCCACACTCCACCGATAGAATGGTTGCCCAACTTGCCAAAGGTAGATTCTTCGGGAAAATCGTAATTATAGGCAATGACCCAAGATGAGAATTGCTTGGCGGCTTCCTCGGCAGCGACTTCCCATTGTGGGTCGCCAGAGGCTTCATAGAGACTGTAGTAAGACTCTATTAAAGCATAGGTGGACTCGCTATCGAAATTCTGTAAGGCATCGCCCGGACCACCGCATGAAATGCCTTTTTCCGTAAAATTGCTATAGAAATACTGGCCAATTTCCTTAGCGGTGTCCAAATAGTTCGGGGCCTTGAAATAGTCGGCGGCAAGCACCAGTCCGGCAGGCAATATTCCGGCAGAGGAAGAGCCGCCTACCTGAATGGTACCGGTTTTGGCGTCTACAAATTGGCCTATTTGCCCATATGTTTGCCATATGTTGACAAAGGCATCGCAGGCGGTTCGAATTCCCTTCTCCCATTGTGGGTCGATAGGAATTCCCTTGGTCTTCATAAGCTTGAATTGTTCGAGCACAAAAAATATGGCATCGGCACTTTTTCGGGTCAGTAGCCAATCTTTGGTATGGTATTTACGCTTGTCTCCGCCAAACCAATCCGTGCCTCCTTCACAAAACCCATAAAAAAGTCCCGAGGGAGAAGTACTGTTGGGAAAGAACCAATCGAAATTTTTGATTACCCGTTCACGTGTGTCCCTCTTTTCCGAAAAGAGCAGGGGGTAGGTCGAAATCATTCCTCCCGTCCAACCGGTTTGAAAATCCTGCAGGAAGTTTTCACGTAGGCCTACTGAAAAATATCCATGGTCGTCAATGGGTACCCAATTGTCCCTTTTGAACTTTTTTTCTATGGTTTCAAAGGCATAGGAAAGAGGTATGACATTGTTGTATGCCTTATCGGTATTGAGTTCTTTCCTGACCATGGCAAATTTATCGAACAGGTCTTGAACGTTCTGGGCCTCAAACGAATAGGATTTAAAGTGGAAGGTAAGGGTATCACCGGCCTTGAAATCGGCCCCACGGTCATTGGAAGGGGCCAGGTTGTCATTGGCGAAATATTGGTGCTTTTCCCTGACCAGGGGAGAGCTTATCGAAAATTCGGCATGCTCGCGGTTTCTTGATTCTAATATGCCTAGGCCGAAATCCCCTAAGGCATTGCCTTGTTCGCTCAATAAAATGTAGCCTTTATTCTGTATGGAATCAAAATAGGAAATGGAAGGCGAGGTGGTAGCCCCGCTTCTGAGCTGCACTTCCGAAACGCCTTCATATTTGTTGAGGCGCGGAACGTCTGTAATGATAATGGGTACCTCTGGGGCAATGTCCCTGGGGTCCATGAGTTTGGGCGAATATCGGATTCTTCGGTAATCGTATTTATTCCCGTTATAAAGGGCGCCGGGCATCAGTACATAATTGGAGTCGTGCCAATCGTCGATCTGAAAGACAAGGCCGATACTACTTTGTGATACTTGACCGGAAACACAACTTAAACTGATCTTAAGGTCAATGGTTCCCGATTCTTTGTCGATTCCTACCGTATCTATTTTACGTACCCAGCTAGATTCTTGAAAATTGAGCGGGCTGTTTTCGGCTAGGGAAAAGTCTTTTTGGGCGACCCTTTGATTGTATTTCTGATGGTCGTACTGTTTGAACCGTATTTGTGGAACAACGGTTTCCGTTTGGGAATAACCGTTAAGACTGATGAGGAGCAAAATAAGAATACTAAGAATTCTGATCATGGGTATACGCATTGGTTTATAAATATGAATAGGAAAGAGCCATCGAAAAAGGGGCGTTCCCTATTTTGGGGCGGCTACTTCTTACAGCAGATCGCTACACTAAAAGGCTGGCATAAAATTATCGTTTTGCCCGGCATATGTTTAGGGGGAAATGTCTCATATCATGTTTCCGAGGTTGCAGTATGCCGTTTTGTTGACGGTATAATTGTAGATGTGACGCGGGTTGATATCAATTAGGAAGCTTTCAGGCACACCTGGGCATGTGATTTTTCAATGCTAGGGTGGTTTTTCTAGGAAAACCATAGGTAGCGGAGCTTTCCAAGGGGGCCAATTTTCGTTGAGACCGTGATTCAATACGCCCTTTTTAAAGGGAAATATGTTTTCTCCGAAGGGTATTGGCTTATCTCCAATAGCTTCTGCAACATCTCCAAGCCATCACGATCTAGGGATGGTCTTAATTGCATGGAAATTAATGGCGGTTCGCCAAAATAAAAGACATATGTTCGGATTAAGTACTATCGACCTCGTGGTAATTGTGGTCTATTTTGTGGTAATCATAGGGATTGGTATCAGGTCTATGTTAAGAATTAAGAATCAGGAAGATTTTTTTCTAGGAGGAAGAAAGTTTGGAAAGATCGTGCAGATTTTTGCCACCTTCGGCCAAGCCACAAGTTCCGATACCGGCCCGTCCGTAGGGACGGCTACATTTAATAATGGAGCGGCCGGCGTTTGGGCCAATTTGTTGATGCTTTTTAGTACGCCTCTGTTCTGGTTTATAGGGCCTTGGTATAGAAGGATGAGGTGTACGACCTTGGCCGATTTTTACACTGAAAGGTTTACGAGCAAAGGATTGGGTAGAATGTATGCCATTATTTCGAGTATTGGCTTGGGTATATTACTTTCCCTAGGGTTTATAACCATTATCAAGACCGTATCGGTAATGACCCCGAAAACGTATGAGGAATTTACCCTTGGGGAAAAAGAGGAGTACGGACAGGCCGAACGCATGCGTGTACTCGAAGCGAAGGATTTTACCACCTTAGACGCCCCAGAACTGAGAGAACTGACTTATTTACGGCAGTTACAACCCGAAAAATCGTTTTCCCACATCAATAAGTATTGGTTGGTATTCATCATCGTGGTCATTGTGGCCGGCTATTCTATGATGGGAGGGCTCGAAGCGGCATTCTTAAGTGACCTTATTCAAGGGGTGTTTATCATATTTCTCTCTATAATGCTTGTTCCCTTTGCTATTATGGCCATCAATGATAAATACGGCGATACTGGTGTGATGGGGGCTTTGACCCGTATGCACGACAACCTCCCCGAGAGCTTTTTTGAAATTTTTGGTTCTCCGTATTCATTGGATTTTACATGGTATTATATAGCGGCCTTATCGATTATGGCCATCATAAATACCTGTGCGCAGGCCAACACCTTTGTAACCCCTAGTGCCGCCAAAGATGAGTATTCGGCAAGGGTAGGATTGACCTTTGGGTCTTACCTCAAAAGGATTACCACGGTACTGTGGGGTTTTACGGCCCTACTTATAGTGTTCTTATATGCCGATGAGATTACCGATCCCGATAAAATATGGGGGTATGCTTCGTTTAAATTGCTGGGCTCCGTCAATATGGGACTCGTAGGGTTAATGATCGCTAGTTTAATGGCGGCACTGATGTCTACCGCCGCTACGCTCATGATTACAACTTCAGGTTTGCTGACCAATAATGTATATCGACCTTATTTTCCCAATAAAAGTGAACGACACTATGTAGCCATAGGACGCATATTGGGTAGTTTGGTTATCGTTGCCGCGGCGGGCATTACCCTTTTAAATGACAACCTGTTTCAAATCATGAAATTGTGGTGGGAATTTGGGGTAATATTTTCCGCAGGGTTTTGGATGGGTATTTTGTGGCGCAAGACCAGCCGTCTTTCAGTCAAGGTCTCCATTATTTCTACCTTTTTGGTGTTTTTTGGAATACCGATACTTATTAATTTGATAAATCCTGACATTAAGGAAGACCCTTATTTTTTAAAGACCACCTCCGAAAAATTTGAGATACGCACCTATTTTGCAAAGGAATCGGACGTAGAAAGCAGAAAGGGGGAAATAGCGGCTTGGGAAACCGATCACATTGGCGATAGGCCTGAAGAACTTATGGTAGGACAGGAGTTTGTCAAAAAGTTTAAACTACCTAGCAAGTCCATCTTTTGGAGTACGGGCATAAAAATTGATAAAGAGGGTAAGCCTGTTGGAACGGGTATGATCAATCCCGAACTCTTACTTCTTGATAAAATGGGCTTCGCCCTAGAAAATAATTCTTACTCCTTAAACGAAACCTTGAGAATTCTGATTCGGATGAGTTTTCCTTTTTTCTTGATCATTTTTATCAGCTCTATTTTTCCCCGAAAAGAAGATGAGGAGTATAACATAAAAAGGTTCTATGCGAAAATGAAAACCCCCGTAGGGGAAACCAAGGAGGAGGATGAATTGAAATTGGAGTGGTCTTATGCCCATATGAAGGACTGTAATGCAACCAAATTGTTCGGGCCCGATTCCAATTGGGAATTTACCCGATGGGACCGTACCGATGGGATAGGCTTTATTGCGGCCTGTGGTTTTGTTCTCGTGGTTTTGGCCTTGTTGTACTTCTTGGTGAATTTGGGAGGTTAAGCTAGTTCGTATTATGGAGAAGGGCCTAAACGGGGCGGTAAAGGAATACACGCCCAGATCTCATAGGGAAGCAGAATAGTATAAAGAAAAAAACATAAGCATATGTCAAAAGAATTGTTTGACCTGACCGGCAAAATAGCCTTGGTCACAGGAAGTACGCACGGATTGGGAATGGCTATGGCCAAAGGCCTTGGACTGTCGGGGGCGACTATTGTAGTGAATGGGAATTCTTCCCAACAGAAGATCGATGATGCGGTAGCATATTATAAAAATGCCGGTATACGGGCCTTCGGATTTAAATTTGATGTTACCGATGAGGCAGCGGTGAAAGATGCCATAGAACGCATTGGGCAAGAGGTCGGTAATATTGATATTTTGGTCAACAATGCGGGCATTATAAAAAGAACACCTTTGGAAGCAATGGAAGTGGCCGACTTCAAACAGGTCATCGATGTGGATCTTGTGAGTCCTTTTATTGTATCAAAGCATGTGGTAAAGGGAATGATTGCCCGAAAGCAGGGAAAGATCATCAATATCTGTTCTATGATGAGCGAATTGGGAAGAAACACCGTGGGTGCCTATGCGGCGGCCAAGGGAGGACTTCAAATGCTGACAAAGAATATGGCTACGGAATGGGCCAAGCACAATATACAGGTAAACGGGATAGGACCGGGTTATTTTGCAACTGCTCAGACAGCCCCTATTCGCGTAGACGGACACCCTTTCAATGATTTTATAATTAACCGAACCCCTGCGGCAAAATGGGGAAACCCCGAAGATCTTTCAGGAGCGGCTATATTTCTGGCCTCCCAGGCCAGTGATTTTGTAAATGGACACATATTATATGTAGATGGGGGTATTTTGGCTACGATAGGTAAGCCGTCTAACGAAAATTAATACAACAATGAAAACTACATTTCTAAAGAATATGCTCCAAGCCCTTTTGCTCAAATTGATATGACTTTAGTATTGTTTGTTTCCTCTTTGTAAATAAACCAAATACCCTGTCTGCACATCGTAGAAGGGTAATCTTCCGTATGGGTCTTTTTTAAGATTTTTAATAGGCAAATACCGGGATTTGATCAAGCTCTTGAGTTCCTGAATATCTTTTTTTGTTGCCGGTTTGTTTTCTGCCGAGGTAAGCATGTTTTTAGCGAGTTCTACAACTGCTACTCCGGTAGCTGCATTTCCTACTCCTGCTAGGGACATTTTTTCGCCAGTTGTTGTTTTGGGTATTTCTAATCCCTCATTATGAGGATTTATAAGTACCTGATTTTTATTTTTATCTCGTTGTTTGGATTGCCAGTTACGACTGCGGCAAGAGTTACTGCAGAATTTTTGTGCTCCTCTTCTTGTTGGTATAAATGCATCACCACAATAAGAGCAAATTTGTCTTTCTTTCATTATTATACGTAAATTAAACGTTTAATTTACGTATAATTTATTTTATACTTCTACATAAATATTGGAAATACACTATAGTGTTAAGCCAAATTCACAGTACCCACAGGACACGAGTTACAGAAAACTGTATAGGTCTCACAAGTAGGGAAGGACCGAACGCAGTCCTTCTGGAAATTACAATGGGAGCATTGATTTTCGCTAATTGGGTGACCGATTCCCTAGAAAATCCGTAGCCTTTTGAAAAAGTACGGCATAGTTTTGATCGGTGTAAAGAGCGATTGAAAAGATGGATTGCGAACCGCCGTATACGAGACCCGCTTGGTTTATCCTGAGCATGGCCGAAGGGTACGGTGGTGTGAGAGGCGCACTCTCCTTTAATTAGGGGAGCCGTCTACTCGATTGGCAACTGTATTTTATTTAATCAAAGGTTCATAATTCTCATCAATTAAGCTTGTATTTATCATTCCGTTTCCAGTATGTATTTTATCTTTAAATTCAATTCCTACTTCAAGTAACATCAATCTATAATAAAGAGCAAAATCGTCGTGGTTAAATTCCTTACTATAGATATTGTTAGTACTATTGACTGTTAGGTGATTATTGAAAAAATGAGAATGATAATATGGAATTTTAGCCTTTATTGATGCTGAATAAAAAAGATATGCTGTAATTTCAATTTGTTGAACAAAACTGAGAGGTGTATATCTTATTTGTTTAAATTTTTAAAAATGATGTTCTATTGCATTATTATCTTCAAAAAGAACAATTACAATGTACTTTCCTAATTTAATAGATAAACAAGGGAAGCTAACTCTTGTTTGATAAAAGAAACTTTCTGTTTCAGATTCAAAAAGGAATAAACTCCAAGGTTTAACATTCCAGGTAGTTTTGTATCTAATCGATTGTAAAAAAAAGTTGAAAACAAGAATAACTTTGAAATTCTTCATCTGATATTATTGAGCCTAATTCAGGTTTTTTTCGGTCATAAAGTAATGAGAGTTCTTTGTGTCTAGTAGCATATAATATTTTACCACACCAATTAAAAATAACTTGTTCGTCAATATTTGTCAATTCTTTAAAACCTTTTTTTAGTAACTTTTGAAAATCACTTTCCATAGTTGATAAGTGTTCATTGTTACATTTCGAGCAACAAGGAACTGTAAGGTTTTTGTATTGAATAGTTGTATCGTTGGTTATTGAGATAGTTTTATCCCATAAATCAAATTGTTTTTGTAACCATTTAGGAAATACGTGTTCGCGAGTTATTTTTCCTTCAATTTTGTGTCCACACAAGAAGCAATTTTCGGTTTTAAATTCCGAATTCTTAAATGGGATATAAAATTGTTTTTCCATATAGTTGCCAACGGTTGAGCTATGAACAGTACGGGAGCAAACTAGCGTTTGCTTTCCGCCACGCACATAGCGAAATCTTTTTGTTTTGATTTATTTTTTCCTGTCCAGGGCAAAATCCAAAAGATTTTGCGGTCTTTATAAAAATACGCAAATCTTTGGCAAAGCCCGAAGCCCGTATTGTTTATAGGTTTTGTTGTGTTTAGTTATTTTTTCTTTGTTGATTAAAAGTTAAACTGTATTAAGATAAAGTTGCTGTAATACTTTGAGGTCAATTTTAACCTTAAACAACCGTTCATAATCCTTTGCTTGTTGTTTTAATGCAGGCGTATTTTGAGATAAGTCCCACAAATCAATTATTCCTTGAAATCTATTTAGTGATTTTTTGTCTTTAAAAAATGAGTACGCTTTACTTGTTATTTTTCCTGCAAGACTAACATAATTAAGGTTTGATAAAAACTCCTCGGTGGTATCTTGATTATCTACAACTTTTTCTAACGCACCATCTACTCCAGAAGCTTTCTTTATATCCCAAAAATGATGCAGAATCCTTGAACTTTTATTGTTATATTTTTTTGAAAATGAATTCCAAAAATCCTTTATTTCGTCAATAGCTTCGATTTGACTTTTGATATTATCAGCTTCCTCAATCCTTTTTTCAAGTAGTCCAAACGAATTTCTTAACTCTGTAAAATCCTCTCTTAATTGTCTTAATTTAATAGGAATATCAGACAGTTCATTGCATTGGGATAGGACTATTGAAACTAATGGAGGAATAGGTGTTTTTTTATATCCAGTATATTTAGTTAGGGTTTCAATTTTTTGATTGTGAAATTCAGATAAGATTTTGTAGGATTGATTTGAAGGCAATAGAGAAGAATTGACTTCTTTTTGAGCCTTCATTCCGCTATAGGGCATACAAGAATGACAATTTATATCTGAATTTTCATTGTAAAGTCCCTGTAGCATTTCTTTTTGAGACCTCCCTATCGCTATTATTAAATAATTAGGCTCTTTGGGTAAAATATTAAATCCGAAATTTCTCCACAAATAGGGAAACTTTTCGTCTGGTTCCAAAAAAATTATGGGTTTGAAGTATTTGTTTTTTATTTCTTCTGATGAGTTTTTTTGGAAATTATCTATATGGAATTGACTTTCATCTTTACCCTCAATAAATGGTTCGCAAAAAAGGCACTTGCCATAAAATGGACCTAACCAGTCTCTAAAGATTATCTTGTCTCCTTTGTTAAAGAGTATATTATAAATAGGTCTACCATTTTTGAAAGTGTTTTTATTAGTATTTGTAAAATGATACCATTCGAGTACAGAAAAATGAAAGGTTTCATTTAGTACATAACTTTCTATGAAACTATTTAGAGAGAAAAGAAATTCCTGCTTGGGTTTACCGTATCCACCAATTACATAGTCAAGTTCATCAATTAAACTAAAATTGAGGTAAGCTACATTATAGGGTTTTTCTATTTCCAACATATTTTGGTCTTCATTCCAGCTCTTTTCAAATTAAATAAGAGGCTTTTATAATTAAACACAACAATTGCATAAAGCAACTAGTTGCTATACATCTCTTTTAACGGTAATTTACTCAAATCTTGGATATTGCCAATGTATGTAGAAAAATAAGTAATTATTATACGTATAATATACATTTACAAACGTTTAACGGTAAGTGCATTCGTCCAAGGATAATGTGTTTAATAATTTATATCTATGTGGTGCAACAATTGGTCGGTAATAGGGTGTTGCAAGTAGGGTGCAATATCTGGGGTACACACTAAAAGGACACCCCACTTATAATTAATTGTCCTTTTTCAACTGTTTTGAAAAGACCGTGTCTATCAAAAAGTTAGTGGCTTCGGCATCCGATAACAATGGTGCTTTTTTCTTCTTTTGTATCGGCTGTGTTACAGCCAGGTTTGTGGCGCTGGGTATTGAACCGGAATCATCTTCTTCAAAATTGAATTGTTCGTTAAGGGTCAGTAGAATTCTTAACGAGGCTTCAAACTTCAGTACTTCGTCCAGAACGGGAAGTTTGGCAATAAGCCGTTCATCAAAATAGGCTGCATCGCCAATAAGGAAGTGGGTGAGTGGCATCGGGTTTTGAGCGGCAAGGTTTTCTTGCAATGCTTTTTGTCTCATATTAAAAAGCTCCAACTTCTTTGCTCTTTTTATGAGTCGATGTCCAGCTGCGGATTTACGAACACTTAATATATCAAATTCATCCTTTATCGTAAGTAGGGCAATCTCTTTGTAATAATTAAGAGCAATCTTTCTCGTTTCAATTTCATCCAGCCCTAGTATATCCTCTTCATAGGCATGGAAAAACCCTATCAATGAATTATCGATTATATCCTCATAGACCTCTAGGATAAAGTCATAAAATTCCTTGGTCATTTCTGCATTGGGTACATACACCGGCTGGCTATTATCTTTTGAGATAGCATTGGGGCTCCCGTCAAGGGAGAGCCTAATAGCTTGCACTTCCTGAAAAAGTCCATTGGAGAGGTGAATCCCTTTTAGTTCATTCAGGGAAACTGAATTCAAATCCAAATTTTTCAATAGTCCGTAGTAGGTCATTTGGTAATATTGTTGTCACTAGGGTTAAAAAGCTTTGAATAATCTTCCGGTAACGAGGCGTCAATGTCCCTTAGATATTTTTCAAGGGCCAAGGGGCTGGTGTGTCCTGTAATGAGCATCAACTTGCTCTTTACCTCTTCCGGTGTGGCGTTCTTTTCCAGTTCCCTATATAATTTGGTAATGAATGTATGCCTGTAACTATAGAGCCCGTAATCCTTGCCAAGTTTAAAATGGTCCTTTACCTCTTTGAACCGCTTGGAAAAATAATCCCGTTTGTTCGTTTCCGCAATGTCCCATTCACCACCAATTCCGTCAGGGGTAAAGAACGAATGTGTTTTTATCATTTGTGACGTATCGGGCAATAGGTCTGCCATGATTTCCGGGATAATCTTGATTTTTACCGCTTTGTTCTTGGCCCTAACATAGAGTTTTCGGTCCTGTATATCCACATCTCCGATTTTCAAACGGCATATTTCAATAGGACGTAAAAGGTTATAACTAATGAACTGAACAAAGAGGCGCAACAACGGGTCGTTGGTCTTTAGGTACGCATCTATTTCTTTTAATTGCTGAGGGGTGTAGGTCTTGTTGCGCTCGGGTACGGCCCTTAGTACTTTAATTTTAAGGATGAAGTTTTCGGCTATTAGTTCGTTATCCTCCAACGTGGTGAAAAACGAGCTTAAAGCGGTTCGGGTATTGTTCCGGTTTCTGGGGCTCGTCCTCTGCAGTACCGAGTTTAAATGTTGTATTACAATCTTGCGGTCTATCTTTTTAATGTCGGAAACATCAATATTGTTCTCTTCCAGCCATCTCTGGAATTTGGTGATCCGGCTTTTATACTTGGGATAGGAGTTCTCGTTTAGGGTACTCTTCTTAATTTTCAATGCGAGTTCAAAAGCTTCTGCCACTGATACTTTTTCTTGGGCTTCTTCCGCTTCTTCTTGAATTAATGATTTGTCATCGTTTAATGAGGGTGCAGGAGTAGAAAGGGGAGTGGTCGCCTGTTGGATGACTAATGGTGGTTCATTACGCTGTTGGGGCCGGGGAGTTGTTCCAGCGGTTTCCTCTTTGCTTGGCTGCCCACGGAATTTGGCCACTAGCTCCGAATTGTCTTCGTAAGGGTTGAAACCGGCTTCGAGCAATACAAGTAGGTTGCGCTGTAATACCCTTAAAAACCGCAATCGGTCGGTTTTGGTTTTATGCCTATTGGCACCCCCTTTTATAAAAGGCTGTCTTTTTAATTTACCTGTCTTAGGGTCTCGGAACGAAAAATAAACGAACCAAGGTTTTTTTAGGGCCGCCTCCCGTTCAGTTTTGGTTAGGCTTGACCACTTGGAAACATCGACACCTCCGGTATGGATTTTAGGTTCGACATAGTTCATTTTCATGGGGAAAGTGTTTACGCTTTTGTTTACGGAGCGTAATAATAAGGAAATACAAGGCAAAAAAAAACGGATTGTAGCTCACAATCCGTTTGTTTACAGTATTTACACTTAGTAGCGGGGACTGGACTCGAACCAGCGACCTTCGGGTTATGAGCTCCTCGTATGGAAAATTCCCAACGGTTTTATTGGGCTCAACCGCTATTAAATTATAAAATCGTATGCAAAAACGTATGCAGTTTTAGTTTTCTGATTATTAATAAATTCTTATTGCAATTTAGGTAAAAAAGAAATTGGTGTTCAGATTATTTTAATTCTTTTAAATTCAATTTTCATTTCAGTTTTAGATTTAGAAATAGTTCATTTGTCTAAAATTAGCACATCGTTTAGTATGAGCTCTAAAATTTAGAGTGACCGATTTGTATTTTTCTCTTAAAGAAATTATTAAAATGTGTGACCTCCCTAAGATTTAGTTTTATCGATACTTTTGCACCCTTGCATCTTCGATTACCCCGTTCCAATTCAACCCAAAAGCGAAATCGTAAGCATTTCCGTCAGCATCGGTATAGGGTTGCATATCCCTCGGTACATCTTCAAACTGAGCTTCTACAGTAAGCATATCAGCAGGCATTTGAAAAGGTAATAAAGCAGAAGGTTCTGCAGCACCCGTAATGATTTCCATTAAGGCTTGATCTTGTACACCCATATGAACCAATACAGCAGAAGCACTACCTTCTATCTCTGAAAATACCATTGGTTTTGCTACTTTCACAGATACAATTACAGGTTTGTCTCCCATTTTTGCTTTTGTATCGTTTACCAATTGCATATCGGTCGTATTAATGGTCTCTACTGATTTTCCTTTATAACTTCTATTGGTAAAGTCTTCTAAAGGACTACCTCCTGCCAAACTTACTTCCCTTGCCGTATCAGCTGTATACGGGCTATACTGTAAATTAATAGGAATGTACCCGTTACCGCCTTTTTCTAGGTCTGCGTCATCATAACCAACCCCGCCATCAGGACTTGTAATGCCTACAAGGGCAAAATCTGCTTTTTCCGGAGTGTTTACGATATCGAAATACTTTGCCACTACCTCCATATTAAATGCGTCTATGGTTTTTGGCTCTGTGGTCACACCCCACCAATTTGTAGTTGGCGCAACGTATCGCTGAGGAACATAAACTTTTTTCTTTGTTTTTATCGGTAAGCTCTTGTTACTATTCTTGAGCATAACGATAGATTTTAATTGTGCATCAAAACCAGCTGTCATGAACTCGCTATTGCCTACAATTGTTTTTGTTTCTTCAACATCCAAATAGGGGTTCTCAAAAAGTCCTACTCTAAAAATATTGGTTAACAAACGAACAGCTGATTCCTCAAAACGAGCACGCATGGCATCTTCGCCCAATTCGGCAACCCCGATTTTATAGGCTTCCAAAACTGGAGCCATATCATTATTCCCTCCAAATTGGTCCATACCAGCATCTATAGCTTTATAATGACGTTCCGCAACTGAAAGGCCTTCAACACCAAAAGGTTTACCTTCAAATTTAGATACAGAGGTGATATCTCTTGTAATACCCCAATCTGTGCACAATACGCCTTCATAACCATATTCCCCTCGTAAGACATCGGTAATTAGATATTTATTATATCCATTAGCTACGTTTTCTCCTTCTCCTGTTGAAATGGTGTAATACGGCATTACAGCGGAAGCCATTTTTGTGAGGCCGTCCAATTTAAAAGCACCTTCAGTAAATGGTTTCATATGGTCTTTAATATTTTTCCCAGGATATACGGCGTAAGCACCGTAGCCAAAATGACCGTCTCGGCCACCTTCTTCGGGGCCACCACCTGGCCAATGCTTTACCATCGCGTTTACACTTTGCATACCCCAATCACCACCATCGGTAGATTGGAAGCCATCTACATAAGCTCTGGCCAAATCTGCAGCCAAGACAGGGTCTTCACCCATAGTGCCATCAAACCGGCTCCAACGTGGTTCCGTTGCCAAGTCTATTTGAGGTGATAATGCGGTGGCAATACCCAAAGCTCTATATTCTTTTGAGGCAATTTCACCGAACTGCTTCATTAATGCCGGATCAAAAGAAGCGGCAATACCTAAGGTGCCCGGCCACATAGAAATGTCTCCACCCGCACCGGCATTAAATTCAGCGTAGGAATCACTACCATGTCGTGGATCTGAACTGGTATTTACAGGAATTCCTAAATATAGCCCTTCCGCAAAAGCTTGGGCATTATTGTTCCATTGGGCCGAAACTGCAGGAGACTCTACCGAAGTAATCAATACGTGACGTAGATGGTCATCGGTCAAAAATTTCTTCTGCTCATCCGATAGGTCGCTGGCAACCGCACCACTTTCCGCAAATGATTTTCCGCCGTAAGTTGATGAGCCAAAACCACGGCTTCTTCCTGGTAAAGATTGGTGCGAGCTGTATAGCATCAGTCCTGCTATATCTTCAAGGCTCATTTGTTTTGCTAAATCTTGAGCACGTTCATTTACTGGTAAACGCCAATCTTCATATGCATCTAAGGTTCCATTTTTGTTAAGGTCCTTAAAAGCATAACGGTCTTGGGCAATAATCTTGACACCAGAATCTGCTGAATGACCTAAAGTTGCGCCTTCTTGATTACTAACAACTGTTATTCCGTCCTTAACTACTGAAGTATACTTTTCGCCACAACTGCTTAGTGCCATTGCACTAACAATCGCTATTGTAAATCCTAGTTTTGTTCTTTTGATTTTCATTTGTTTAGTTTCTTTTTACGATAGCGAATAATTCTTTATCCATTTGTGGCTTGACTTCACAGCTTGTGTCAAAGTGCATTGTCGCTGTATTTGAGCTATTGTAGGCGGGCCAAGCTGGCAAGTCCGTATGATTGGGATTTCCTGTTTTGGCGAAATTTATCCATGATTGGCTCATCTTAGCTGCCAGGACATGTGCTTCTTCTCCACCTCCGGTCATCTGATTTGCCAATGCTATATTATCGAACATAAATGGAAGTTCCATACAGTGTAATGCTTTGTATTTCCCATCAAAAACCGGAGACTGCCATGTAAACAAATACATATACACAGAAGCACCATCCTTAAGTGCAGACTTTGCATTTGCCTCAGCAACCGCCCCGGGCCTGAACATGGTATCAACGTCTATTAAATCTTTGGCCGCAGTGTCATTTGGATAGGCCTTTTTAACCGCTTTTATATAATCGTCCGCTTTCTCTTTGAATTGCTCTTTAATGTGCCCCATAATAACCTCGTTTGAAGCTCCAACAAATCGCATATTCATAAATGGGGCAAATTCGTTTTTGGCGGTACCTAGCAACAATGGAATGTCTTTTGACATTGCCAGTGCTTCCTCAGAGCCTAACTGATATGGTAAATCAACACCATCTCTGCTCGGCCCCCAGTTCAGGCCGAAACCAATAACCTGTTTTCCTGCAGCTTTCATTTTCTCCGCCACTATCTTCAGGGCTTTTCCGCTTGCTGCTACCAAATCCTCGAAAGGAATATTCTGGATACTGTCAATAGTAGCTGCTTCCAGTCCCAAAATGGAAATCGTTTCTTTGGCGATATCTTGGGTATCTTCTTTTTCCAACATGGCAGTTCTGAAAGAACCACTTTGATTAATTGCCTTATGAAACAAGCCTTTTGCCCGTGGCATGGCCATTAGCGTGTTCACTTTAGCACCACCACCCGATTGACCGAAAATGGTTACGTTATTTGGGTCACCACCGAAATTGGAAATATTGTCTCTTACCCATTCTAAGGATAAAGCTAAATCTAAAATACTATTGTTTGCTGAATTCTTATACTTTTCACCATAGGCGGATAAATCCAAGAAACCTAAAACGTTTAATCGATGATTGATTGAAACTACAACAACATCACCTTTTTTACTTAAGTTTTCCCCATCGTAGGACGGTAATTCGTGACTTGAACCGGTGGTAAATCCTCCACCATGAATCCAGAACATGACTGGTCTTTTTTTACCATCATTAATACTAGGAGTCCAAACATTCAAGTTCAAACAATCTTCATTAGAAAAACCCCAATCATGGTCAAAAACAAATTCAGATTCATCTCGAACTGCTGTGGTAGGAACTTCTAACGGAGCAACAGGACCATACATAGTCGAGCTTCTCACGCCTTCCCAAGCATCTGGTTTTACTGATTTTTCAAATCGTTCTGCTGTTCCGTATGGAATTCCTTTATAGGTATAGATTCCATCATGAATAAATCCACGGACTTTTCCAGAATTTGTTTGTGCAACTGCAATGTTTGCACCCGTTTGAATTTCGGATTGTGCTTGTGAAAAGGCACCAAAGAAAAACATACTTGAAACTAGTAGCCTAATGGTTATTTTTTTCATTATCAATATAATTGTTAACTGTTTGATTCTTATGATTTTTTTACCTGTTTACATTTTCGATTATAGTGGCATATCCCATGCCCACTCCTACACACATCGTGGCCAAGCCATATCTACCCCCAGAACGAACTAAATGATTCGTAGCTGCCTGAAGAATTCGTGTGCCCGACATACCCAATGGATGTCCAATAGCAATCGCTCCGCCGTTAGGGTTTATTCTTGGGTCATCATCTGCTAAACCTAACTCTCGTGTACAGGCTAGCGCTTGAGCCGAAAAAGCTTCGTTGAATTCCAGTACATCCATGTCCTTTAATTCTAAACCTGCTTTTGCCAAGACTTTTCTAGTGGCGTAGACAGGACCAATACCCATTATTTTTGGTTCTACACCCACTACAGCTGAAGCTACTATTCTAGCTTTTGGCGTGAGATTGTATTTTTTCAAGGCATCTTCTGAAACAACTAACATGGCTGCCGCACCGTCATTTAATCCTGATGCATTACCTGCGGTTACCGTTCCATCTTTTTTAAAGACGGTTCTTAAAGTGGCTAATTTTTCTACCGTTGTACTCGGTCTTATGAATTCATCTTGACTCACGATAATGGGGTCTCCTTTTCGTTGCGGAATTTCAACCGGACAAATTTCTTCCCCTAAAATTCCATTTTGTTGTGCTTTAGTGGCTTTCATTTGAGAATTATACGCGAATAAATCTTGGTCTTCCCTGCTTATGCTAAACATCTCGGCTAGATTCTCTGCGGTAATTCCCATGGCATCCGTACCATACATTTCGTGTAACTTTTTATTCACAAAACGCCATCCAAAGCTAGAGTCTTCCATTTTGGAATCGTTGCCAAACGCTATAGCTGACTTTGAAATCACCAAAGGTCCTCTAGACATGTGTTCCATTCCTCCGGCAATAAATACATCGCCATCACCAGCTTTAATAGCACGATTTGCTTGCACCACGGCAGACATACCTGACGAGCATAATCTATTGATCGTTTCACCTGGAACGGTATAGGGTAATCCTGCCAAGAGTAGCGCCATACGCGCCACATTTCTATTGTCTTCCCCGGCTTGATTATGGCATCCTAGTATAACATCATCAATCGCATCTTTGGGTAGATTCGGATATTTTTCGAGTAAGGCCTTGATGGGAATTGCCGCCAAATCATCTGCTCTCACTTGTGCCAAAGCACCTCTAAAACTTCCTATTGGGGTTCTTATCGCGTCAACTATATATGCTTCTTTCATTTTTCTACTGTAACTGTTCTACAAATTTGGCTTCGGTTTTTTCACGTACTTCTTCCAAGGTGCTACCTGGTAAAATCTCTATAAGGGTCAACTGCCCGTCAATAAATTTGAACACGGCCAATTCCGTAATCAACATATCTACACAGCTAAAATCCGTAATGGGTAACGTGCAATTTTCAACTACTTTTGAACCGCCGTCTCTATCCGTATGGCGTAATGTAATAATTAATTTTTTGGCGCCCGATGCTAAATCCATCGCACCGCCTACACCTAATAAAGGTTTTCCAGGTACGGACCAGTTGGCCAGATTTCCTTGCGCATCTACTTCCAATCCGCCCATAATGGCTACATCAATATGCCCGCCACGAATCATGGCAAAACTATCGGCACTATCAAAATAACTGCTTCCAGGCAACGCCGTAACGGGTACTTTACCCGCATTTACAGGATAGTACATTGCGCCGCCACCATCTTTTGGTTCGGGGCCTACACCTAGCATTCCGTTTTCGGTATGTAGAATGATGCCGTCTTCTGGTTTTATCAAATCGGCTACTAAAGTTGGGATGCCAATTCCAAGATTCACCACATCGCCTTTTTCTAATTCCGCAAACGCACGTTTGGCCATATTCATCCGTTTTTCATCAATTACTTTTGACGAACCTACCGATGCTGATGAACCCAAATCTTCTTCTGTTAGTTTTCGCTCCACCAAATAGTCCACAAAACAACCTGGAGTATGAATCTCATTAGGGTCAATTTCCCCATTAGGAACAATTTCTTGCACTTCGGCAATTACAATATCAGCAGCTGTTGCCATTGCTCTATTGAAATTTTGTTCCGTCATGCGGTATTGCAGATTTCCTGCCGTATCTGCTTTCCAAGCTCTTATGATGGCTACATTTCCTCGAATACCTTCTATAAAAACTTGCTCTTTTCCATTAAGCATTTTGGTTTCCCGTCCTTCAGCAATCAAGGTTCCTGCTGATGTGGGCGTATAAAATCCGCCAATACCTGCACCACCTGCCCGTATGGCTTCTGCCAAAGTTCCTTGAGGCAATAATTCATATTCCACACGACCTTCTTGTGCCGCTAAAACGGCTTCTCTATTCGAAGTAAAAAAAGAGCCGATCATTTTCTTTAATTGTCCATTGTTCAACAAGCGACCACCGCCCATATTGGGCTCTCCAACATTGTTGGCGATAAAGGTTAAATCTTTGGTTTTGGTCTTTGCCAATTCATGAATGATATTCACGGGATTACCCGTCATACCAAAGCCACCCCCTAAAATGATGTCGCCATCTTTTACTAAACTTGCTGCTTTTTCAGCACTTATTATTGGAACTGTTTTCATTGGAATTTAATTTTTAAACGATTCAAACGGTAGCCCTACATAGTTCTCTGCTATGGTGGTTTTATATGCTCTAGATACTTTTAGATAATCAAATTTTGCTTTTTGTAAGCGATAGGTAAATGACCCATGAGCGTCTTGTTTGTGAAATAATTTGGTCATAAAATTAGAGAAGTCCTGCGCTCTCCATATTCTACGAAGGACATCATTGGTATAGGTGTCGAGTAACGTTTCAGAATTCGTTTTATAATAGGCCACAAAGGCGTCAACCATATGTTTTACATCGGCAATGGCCAAATTCATTCCTTTACCCCCTGTTGGTGGAACGATATGAGCCGCATCGCCAGCCAATAATAATCTCCCACTTCGTAAACTATCAATCATATGGCTGCGCATTGGCGTTATTCCTTTTTCAAAAATAGGACCTTCTTCCAAGTCAAAACCAGGGGCCGCAAGACGTTGGGAAAGTTCGCTCCAAATACGGTCGTCTGACCAATTATCTACCGATTCATCATTGTCTACCTGAACATATAATCTACTTACGGTCTCTGAACGTAAACTATGTAATGCAAAACCATTCTCGTGGTATGCATATATTAACTCATCTGTTGAAGGTGCTACATTTGCCAATATGCCCAACCAGCTGAACGGATAGGTAATATCATAGGACTGGAAACTTTTCTTTGGCAAGGCCTTTCTTCCTATGCCATGAAAACCATCACAGGCTGCCACAAAATCGCATTCTAGAATTCCTTCTTCGCCGTCTTTTTCAAAATGTATTTTGGGACGCTTCGTATCAAAATCTACTATTTTGGTCGCCCTGGTTTCAAAGTGCAGTTCTCCGCCCTCTTGCAACCAGGCATCCGTAAGGTCTTTGGTAATTTCCTGTTGACCGTAAATAGTTATGGTTCTGCCGCCGGTCAATTCGCCAAAAGGGATATGAACACGTTCCTCATCAAAACTAAGGTATACGCCATCATGAACAATGCCTTCTTTTTTCATTCTGGCATCAAGACCCAATTCCTTCAAAATATCTTTGGTGTTCTGTTCTACCAAACCGGCACGAACCCTACCTTCAACATACTCCCGTGAACGCAGTTCTATGACTTCGGCATCTATATCGTGTTTTTTCAACCAATTTGCCAAGACCATCCCAGAAGGTCCGGCACCTATAATTCCTACTTGTGTTTTGATATTTATCATCCGGTTAGTATTCTATTCCTAAATCTGTAAATACTTCTTCTGCCGAATGCATGGCATCGTTGGCTGCGGGTAAACCACAATAAATTCCTGATTGTAGAATCACTTCTTTTATTTCATCTATGGTTACACCATTGTTGAATGCCGCTTTTACATGCATTTTAAACTCCGCTTTCTTATTGAGCGGTATCAACATGGCAAGGGTTATAAGGCTTCTGCTGTGTTTGGGCAAACCCGGTCGGGTCCAAATTTCTCCCCATGCGTAATGCGAAATAAATTCTTGAAAATCGGTATTGAATTCATTCTTGTTTCCGTTGGCCCTATCTACATGGGCATCACCTAAAACCGTTCTACGTACATGCATACCTCTATCAAAAGTATCTTCGCCGACTATAAAATTGATAAGCGTTTCAGCGTAATATGATGGTAATTCTGTGCTTGGCAGATGTCTGGCATGAAATACTTTTAGCTTAGCACCTGCTATTTCTTTTTGCATGTTTTCGGCTTGGGCCACATTGGTAACGGCATCTTCATCACCTGTAATGATTAAAGTCTCTGGCTGAATTTGTTTAATATCCGCCCTAAAATCGGCATTGCCAATTGCAGCACAACAGGCGGTATATCCTTCTGTTCTGTTCGCCAAGAATATTTTTTTCATTTCCGCTACGCGGGATGGATGCGTTTGGTGATAGCTTTCGGTAAACCATTTTTCCATTGTGGCATCTACGATAGCTTGCATGCCTTGTTCATTGATGGTTTCAATACGGTCGTTCCATCGTTCTACAGTACCAATCTTAGCATCTGTATTACTGATAATGAGTTTGTGCAAACGGTCTGGATGGTTGATGCCCAAGTACTGACCGATCAACCCGCCCATGGACAAGCCGCAGAAATACACTTTATCTATTTTTAATGTATCCAAAAGGTCAATTACATCGTGGCCCAATTGTTCTATTGTGTATGGTCCATCCGTAAGTTCGCTTTGCCCATGCCCCCTAGTATCATATTGTAAAACCCTAAAATAAGGTAGTAAATACGGCACCAATTCATCCCACATGGTTAAATCTGCCCCTAAAGAATTGGAGAACATCAGTACGGGACTGTTGGGTGTTCCCTGTAATTTATAGTTTGTTTTCATAACCTTATGAATACTTTTTTAATATATTTTCTGTCCAGACCACACTATTGCCTATGGCATTTTCAGGTTTGAACAAATCTTCTATAGATTCTATTTGTGGGTGCATTTCTTGAACTACCTCCTTTAAATGCTTTTGTTGTTGCAAAGCCAAGGTACACGCCTTTTTTACCGATTCGTGGGCTTGCATTTTTCCTAAGGATTTTGATAGATACAATGACACCTTTTCGGCATAAATGAGTCCGTTCGTAATCTCTATATTCTGGAGCATCCGGTCTTTATTAACTTCTAGATTCGTTATTAAATCGACGGACTTTTCTAAAGAACCACCAGTTAAATTCATGAGTTGCGTTAATGTTTCCCATTCCGCATGCCATAATCCGGCAGAACGTTCATGTTCTTGGGGCATAGCGGTAAGCATTGTAGCCACTAAACCGGGTGTGCGGGTGGCGTTGCTCAAAATAAGCGTGCATCCAACAGGATTGCGTTTATGTGGCATGGTACTGGAACCACCTTTGCCTTCTTCGGCACCTTCAAAAACCTCCCCAACTTCTGTTTGCATGAGTAAGGAAATATCCTTTGCTATTTTACCCAAAGAACCTGACAGAACCCCTAAAAAAGAAGCAAATTCTGCTAAGGAACCTCGCTGTGACTGCCATGGAAAAGATGTATTCAAGTCAAGGTTTTTTGCGAAGGCCATTTGAACCTCGGTTGTGATATTGGCATTACCAGTACCTACGGCACCACCCAACTGAATGCAAAACAAACGACTTTTTAGTTCGTTCAATCTTGTTCCAGTGCGCGAAATACCTTCTAGCCATCCGGCAGATTTTAGACCGAACGTCATGGGTTTTGCTTGCTGCAACAAGGTTCTACCCATCATAATCGTGTGCACATGGTCTTTGGTGAGTTGTACCAATGCATGCTGTAAAACTTCTAATTTGCCCTCTAACCAAACAACGTATTCCTTGATCGTTAGTATCGTTGCAGTGTCTATAATATCTTGACTGGTAGCTCCTAAATGCACATACTTAGAGGCCTCAAAATCACGATTTTTAATGGCCTTTGTTAATTGCTTTACTAAAGGAATGGCAACATTACCCCCTAAAACAATATCAGATTTTAAAGCATTAATATCAATAGCATCTACCACACAACATTCTGATATTATTTTTGATGCCGTTGATGGGATCAACCCTACCTCAGCTTGTGCCTGTGCCAAGGCAGCTTCTACGTTTAAAAGTTTGGTGACGGACTCACGATCGGAAAAAAGTTCAGTGAGTTCTTTGGCGTAAAAAGTCTCAGTGTAGAGCGACATGTACTGCTATGTATTAAATTTTAAAAAAAACGGTTTCATTGGGGCCCTGCATGTGAATATTGAATACATAGGAATCGCCTTTCTTCTCCGCAATCAACGTGTGCTTTCTATCGGCGTCAACAGCATTTAAATTAGCATCGGTTTCATTAAGTTGCTGTTCATCGGCAAAATAAATACGTGTATATGAATGCAATAATTGACCACGCATAAATAGTATTACATGAATAAATGGTGCCTGACCATTAACCGATTTTGGTTTTATTGTTTTAAAGGTAAATGTATTTCCTTCATCCGTACCCGAGCCGTAGCGTCCAAACAATTTATGCACTCCATCATCCTGCCAAAGTTCTATCATGGCATCATCTACGGGCTGTGCATTACCATCGTAAACGGTACCCGTTATGGTAATGGTTTCCACATTATTTAACCCTTTAACCATATCATGGTCTACCCAACTATCAAAATCATAGCCATACTGTTGTGGCGTTAACCCGTAGGCAAAATAAGGCCCTATAGTTTGTGAAGGAGTCTGTTTTTTAACTGCTGATGTCTTCATACTTGTTTACAAATTTTCAAATGGGGTTGCATTTTTTCCGCGTAAAACAATATCGAACCGATAGCCCAGTGCAAAATTGGCCTCGGTAACCGATAGGTCAAAAGCTGACACCAACAATTCCCTGCCTTTTAGGGGAACAGCCTTAAAAATAGGGTCATGCTCAAAGAGCGGATCGCCAGGAAAGTACATTTGGGTAATCAACCTACTGGCAATATCACCCCCGAACAACGAAAAATGTATATGATTCGGTCGCCATGCATTGGGGTGGTTTCCCCAAGGGTAAGCACCCGGTTTTATGGTGTAGAATTTATAATAGCCATGTGCATCTGTCATACAACGTCCCGTACCTAAAAAATTAGGGTCCAAGGGTGCGTCATGTTGATCTACCTTATGTACATAGCGCCCAGCAGAATTTGCCTGCCACAACTCAATTAACGTATGTGGTAAAGGGTGCCCATGTTCATTGGTGACTTTGCCATGCACCACAATACGCTCACCAATAGGTTCTCCGTCTTTTACTGAATTCTTGGTAAGATCATGGTCTAAAGCCCCTAATTTAAAATCTTTAAAAAGCGGACCTGATAAGGTAATGTCCTTCTTTTTAGGGACGACCAAGGGTTGCAATGGCGCTCTTAAAATAGTCGATTTATAGGCTTCGTCTAGATAGGGCGGTTGTACTTCGATATCAAATTTGGAGTCCGTTGTAATGCTCATGTTCAATGTATTAAACTACTGTCTTCCAAAGCTAGTACAAGTAATTTTTAATCCTTAGGACAATTTTGAATAATAGTAGGACAAAATAAACATTATCAATACTGTAAAATGTTTAAATAAGATAATATATTTAATTAAAATACTGTAATACATTACTTTATACTATATTTAAAACATAATAACATCAGTTATAAATAAACATAATGAACGATTTACTACGTTATAAGGGATTGTACGGCGAGCATCAACAGCCTTTGGTGACCGACTTTATACATATTGAACCCTTAGAGGATCGCAGTAAAATTTATGAGTGGGAGATTGCCGAGCATATTCATACAGATTTGGTGCAGTTGTTTGTCATAGAAGTAGGTAGCGGTGTTTTACTTTCTGAAGGTAACCGTATTGAACTTGCTGCCCCCTGCGTGGTTACGGTACCTGCCAACGTCTTACATGGGTTTCATTTTGAGCCTTTTATTGTTGGGGAGGTCATTACCCTCTCCGTATCTTTTTATGACACTCTTTTACAGGATAAAGCCGGTATTAAAAAGCAGAGCAACCAATTGAACTGTTTTTCCTTTTTAGAGAACACCACTACTTTTTCTGATGTGCGGTACCTTAAAGACAAAATTCAAACCGAAATCTTTGATGATGCTCCAGAAAAACTTTTAGCTTTAAGAAGGTATTTTGAATTGGTGTACCTAGCGCTCTTTCGTGAAAAATTCAGGAATACGGCAGATGCCCTACTTTCCAACAATAAAAACTTGGCGTATTATCAGCAATTTCAAGAATTGATACGACTACATGCACAAAATCTGCTGAGCATAAAGAAATTTGCCGATGCCTTGGGCATTACCCAAACCCATCTTAACCGTGTTTGCCATACCGTAACCGGAAAATCTGCCCTTAAAGTGGTACAAGATTTCACCATGATCGAGGCCAAAAAATACCTATTAAATACTTCCTACTCCATTGCCGAAGTAGCCTACTTCTTAAATTTTAACGACCCTGCCTATTTTAGCCGCTTGTTTAAAAAGCGGGTGGGCGTAGCACCTGGGGAGTTTAGGAAGGGATGAGTTTTGGTTGGTGGTTGTTATTATACGTTTTCCCGTATACAAAGTAGACGTTAACAAGCACTAAATTTTAAGCTAAATACAAAGTTTGACACGTGGAATAATCTTTTTGATTTATTTTTTTTCCTATCCTGAGCAAAATCCAAAAGATTTTGCGACTTTATAAATTTACACAGACTTTTCGTTTAAGTTCGAAGCCCGTATTGTTTATAGGTTTTGTTGTAAAATGTATTATTTCAACTCTGTGATTTCATTTAGAATATACTTCACTTTTTCGTTTTGAGATACTTTCATTGCTTCAATTATTTCTGTACACACTAACTTATAATTTACAGTTTCAACTGTAAGACCTTGCAATAATTCTGGATTACTATCTCCGCTATATTCCTTTTCATCTTCAAGGTTAAAAATTCTCCAAGTTCCTTTGTCGACATCAATTTGAACTAAATAACCGATAAATTCTTTTGTTTCTTCAGCGAGTTCTTCAGATGAATTCAGTACGTCATAAATCTTTTTTGCATTGACAGAATTTATTCTTGTAAAGTGAACTTTTTCTTGGTTTGGTGAATACCATTTATGTTTAATTACGAGATTATCATCAATTATTTTCTTTACTAGTTTTTTTAAAGTACTTACTGAATGACCTTTGACACTACGCAATATTTCTAGATAACTATCTTCATTATCAAAGTCAGATATTATCTTACTCAACTTTTCAAGTCCCATTTCGATGATTGCATTACCAAATAAGTCCGTGTGTGAAGTCGAATATAGATGAACATTAAATGAGCTATGCGAAGAAGCAAATGCTCTTAACTTATAATTCTTTGGTAAGTAGTATGATTTTTTATCTTTTACTTTTCGATTGAAAAGTTCTTTCTTATAAGTATTTTCTAAGATTATTTGATAAAGTTTCATGATATCTCCCAAATCATCTGCCTCTATACTGTAATTGTCTTCTTCATCTGATATTGCCAAATGAACAACGGCATTAGAATATTCAATTGATTCATTTACGATTATATCGTCCGATTTTTCATGATTTTTAAAATTGAAACCTGGTTCTGGAAGATATTCATTTGGTAAAACATCTATATCAAGAGCATTAGCAATAACATTATCCTCAATCGTATTAAAAGTGAACCATTGTTTAATTTCTGGACTTTCGAATATATCTCTCAAATCTAAACTGCCATTGAGGAAACCTATTAGCTTATTCTTAGAGATTTGCACCGCAATAAAATTAGCTTCATCGTCTTCATATGTTGCCAACATACATAGGTAGTCAGTCCCTACAACGTCATTCGCAATGAAAATATGCGGAAAGTCATAGTAGACCAGAATTTGCGATATGTTTAAGACTCTATTCAATTGTCTTAATTATTACATTGTTTGTTTCAAAATTAGTGCTTCTCCACCAAGAATAATGATTAGGGTCTTTAAATGTTTTTAATACTAAACCATCTTTTTGATTAAGTTCAAGTTCCAAAACAGCCTTCCATTTATTCTTATATAACGGAAGTTTTGACATATTTATGCACTTATTAATTTCATCGAAAACAGATGTTGAGCGAGCAACGCATTCATCAACCCCTTTAAATCTTGCATTTGGTTTTAACGCTCTTTGAGATTGAAAGTTTATTTCATCTGTACTCTCAGTTGTTGCAAGTCTAAAAACTTTAAATTTGTCCGGTACGAAAGCTTCGTTTGGTGGACATTTTTCAGGTAAATCTTCAATCCAACTCATTAAGGTGTTAGTTTTTCTATGTTTTACAACGTACGGATATATGTAATCATACATAAACCACACTACAGGTAATTCTAAATTCTAAAGCGGTAGACGGAGGTATGCTTTAGTATTCAATGGAAAGGTAAATAAACTTAATGGTACTAAATTACGGGAAAGCGTAAAGTTTGGTTGATGGTTGATGGTTGATGGATTCTATAGGGTAGTTAGGAGTTGTTTATTTTTTTCGTTCAAAAAACGCTATTTCAGCTTGTGTTAGCTCTTCTTTAGCTAAAGAAATTACAAATTGCTGTCGTTGGTTTACCACCAACACAAACCTATCTTTTGTAGCACTTATTTTCTTGATCCAATTCCAATCCTTGGTTTCTACCAAGTCTTTATTCCTATGCCTAATTGTTATCTTTTCTTCAGCAAATGTTACCTCCGCATCAAATTCCATTTTTTTACCCTGAACCCTGGCGGCCATGATCATTATTGGAAATACGATCAGCAGTAAACCAAAAAAATAGATCAGAAAAGAGGTGATGAAATTATACTGCTTTACAGGCACCACAACCGCAATCATTAGGGTTGCCAAAAGGTAGCTCCACACACTTTTTTTAAAGAAGAAATACATTTTTCCGCTCATGATATGCTTAAAATTGGATACTACGCTCTTCGTTACCATATTACACCTGTTCTTTTTTAGTTTTCTCAATATATGCCACATAGTGTTATAACCCTATGTTAGCACTTTTGGTTACCTACCGCTATTAAAAAGTAACGATACGATTTACATATTGTTGTTTTCTGCATTGAAACCTAGCGCATAAAAAGGGTACTAAAATTATGTAAAGAAATGATTGCTGTTGTTGTAGGTTTACTAACGCTAAAACTATTGTTCCGGAATTGGTATTTAGGGCAGTATAAATGCAATACAGCAAAGAGCGTATTCAGTCATTGGGTCTACCAGTCACTGGAGTTTTAATTCAAGGATAAGAGTAATCCCCTTGGCTAGCAAAATTGGGAAGTTCAATTTTACAGATTTTAGAATGAAAATTAAAGCATAATTCAACAAAGACAGAAACCTAAAAAGCTTGCTGATTACTTTGAAAACTTCTGCTTATAAACCCGGTACAGCTGTAAAAGCATTACAGGTACAAAATGGGCCAAAGCTCCGGCCATACTACCTTCTTCTCCTTGTAGCCCAAGAAGTGCCCAATGAGCGAAAGCCATAATAGCAGCCAGATACACCCATTGTTGTAACTTTTTCCAATTGCGCCCCATTCGTTTGACTGCTGCATTGGTACTCGTCATAGCTAAAGGAATAAACACGAAAAAGGCAATCCACCCCGTTAATATTGATAGCTCTATTGATTCGTTTACTATTTTAGAAATTGGAAATTCCAGCACATAAAAAATGGTATGGAGTAAGGTATAGGCAAATGCCGCAACACCAAAAAAGCGTCTATTTCTTAATAACCATTGCGCTACTTTCGTTTTAGGGAACATTAAACGTATTGGCGTTGCAATAAGACTTATAATCAACATACGAGCAGCAAATTCTCCGGTAATATGCATGATATCTTCATACTTAAATTGTCCTTTTGCGTAATCTAAGGTCATCATAACGCCCGGTATGGCCAATAGAAGCCAAAGCATATATTTTCCTGTAAGAAGTGATTTTAAATTGTTCATTGTTGATCGCTTTGAGCAATACTTGTTTATGCTCTGTTTTTCTAAGAAATTTCCTTTGATGAAATAAAATAGGTAACCACCCCTGCCAAAAGCGCAGGAACGGCAAAAATCATAAAATTGGCGGACATCGAAAGCCCCATACCTACGAGTACACCGCCAAGTGCAGGACCCAATACACCTCCCAGTCTACCTGCACCAATGGCCCAGCCCAGACCTGTAGTTCTAAATTCTGTGGGATACATACGGGCAGCCACGGCATACAGCCCAACAAAACCACCTTGTAGGGTAAAACCTAGTAGTCCAAAGACTATCAGTATAAAATCTGAACCCACAAATACACTGAACATTGCCATTAAAACAGCTGTTATTCCCAAGAACAGGGCAATGGTTTTTTTAAGTCCCATTTTAGATGAAATATACCCTTGTATGACAATACCGAAAAATGCACCTACATTAAAAACCGTACCCGAGTAAATGGCCAGTTCCATAGACAAGCCCGCATTCGTAGCCAGTTTTGGAATCCAACTGACGAGAAAATACAAACATCCGAAGGCAAAAAATAAGGCTACCCATAACTGAATAGTAGATCGTTTGTATTTTTTAGAAAGCAATTGATTTACAGGAATACCCAACGATTTAGCCGGTTTTTCTGGTAAGGTAGAAATTTCAGGTATTTTTAATTTAGTTAAAAGACGATTAACCTTCACAAGTGCATGCTTTGGTTGCCTTCTTACATAATATTCAATGGATTCCGAAAGGAATATAAAAATTAACGGAATAGTAATAAATGAAGCCAAGCCTGCTAATTTAAACATCATTTGCCATCCGCTAGATGGCACAACAGACGCTGCTAGATACCCAGCCAAAACTGCCCCAACAGGATAACCAGCTATAACAAAACTTACCCAAAAATCTTTAGATTTATTTGGTGTGTATTCGGCCGTTAAAGATGCGGTACTGGCGAGCATACTACCAATGCCTAAGCCACTAATAAAACGTAGAAAAATTAATTGCGGTACTGTTTCTGTGTAACCTGTTAAAAATATACTTGTACCCATTAAAAAGGCACTTATTAAAATCATTTTTTTTCGACCAATCTTATCCGCATATGGCGCCAGCAATAATGCACCCAATGCCATACCTGCAAGACCGGCGCTAAATACGACACCCAAAGCCTCGGGACCAACAGCCCACGATTTAGCGATTGCAGGGGCGCAATATGAAATGACCAGCACATCCATACCATCTAAAATGTTCATTAAAAAACAAACGAATATGGTAGCGTATTGCATGGTAGAGATGGCACGCTCATCTAACTGCAGTGCAATTGGTTTAGACATTTTATTTGGTATTAGACGTTGTAACTATCCCCTATAAGCAGTGTCTATGGTAATATTACCATTGGCAACCCTGCTTACACAGGCACACATTTTTTTATTTTCACCTTTTTCTTCTTCGCTGAAAAAGAAATCGCGATGATCAATATCGCCAGAATATTCAAGAATATCTACTTGACATAATCCGCATTCTCCTTTTTTGCAATCATACATGACATCTATTTTTGCATCAAGTAAAGCTGACAATAAGGTTTGATTTTCATTTACCTGTACTTCTCTATTAAACCTTGGTAATTTAACAGTGTATGCCTGGGGAGCAAACAAACCCGAAGCCCCAAAAGTCTCGAACCGTAAATTTTGATTATTTAACGGTCCATTTTCCCACGTCTTTCGAACTGCATTCATTAAACCAATGGGTCCGCATAGGTATACTTGCGTTTCAATATCGCAAGATTTTAAAATCTTTGACGTATCAAAAAAACCATCAATATCACTATAATGTACTGTTAAACGTTGCCCCAATACCTTTTGTAATACTTCTATATAAGGCATTTCTTGGGCAGACCTGCCCAAATATAACATGCGTACATTCTTGTCAGTTTTTGCTATCAACTCTTCTGCCATCCCTAGAATGGGCGTAATTCCAATACCGCCTGCTATAAGTAGATAATTTGAAGTATTAAAACTAAGTTCAAAGTGATTGGTGGGCTGTGAAATGCGCAATTTGCTACCTTCTTTTAATCCCCACATATATTTGGACCCGCCACGGCTTGCGGGCAAACGTTTTACCGCTATGGTATAGGGTTTATTTGAACCGTACCGCCCAACCAAAGAGTAACTCCTGATTTCTGGCAAGTCATTGATCAAAACAGCAATATCTAAATGTGATCCCACTGTAAAGGCCGCTGTGTCACCTGCAGGGATAATTTGAATTTGCATTACATTATCTGCAACTTTTTCCATTTTACCCACCACGGCATCTTCCCAAGTATTCCTATATCTCATTAGTCCTTCTTTTCTTTTGCGACCATATTATCAGTAATTCTTCTTGCCCACATGGCCCCGGCATCTATGTTCAAATTATAAAATTCACGATCCGGGTTTTCGTTGATTGCCTTTTGTTGGGCCTCTAAAATATCCTCATCCTGAGAAAAAATATGGGCGACCCCATTTTTAAGTTCTGTGGTATTGCTTTGGTCCTTTAAGTTATAATTTCTGCTAAAGGCCCAGAAATAAAGACAGGTCTGGTTCGTAGATGGTGTTATGGTATTTAATACGTAGCCATTGACCCCTTTTGACCTATCACCTTCTTGAGCGCCTGTATTTGCTAGGGCTACGCCGACATCTATATTTACGGTACAGGGAGCTTCAAATTTTATGATCTGCCAACGATCTACGGTACCATCATGGTCAAATACTTTGTTCAATTGCCCTTTCCAAAATGGTGGTGGCTGTATATCTTTCATCCATCGCGTAACGGTCGCCGTTTTCTCATCGTAGTGTACATCAAAGGGTGCTTCTGCCACATTACGGTCACCAATAGTTTCTGAATGTACAAAGGTTTCGTGGGTAAGGTCCATCAAATTATCAACCACCAACCTGTAATTACAGTGCACTTTGATCATTTGTCCGTCACCTGCCCAGTCCGGATCATCGTTCCAATGCATATCCGGAATTTTTGATTCATCGGCCAATGCCGGGTTGCCCATCCATACCCAAATAAAACGATATTTCTGAATTACAGGATAGGAGCGAACACAGGCAGATGGGTTTATGGTTTCTTGCGATGGCATATACGAACAACGCCCATCACTATTATACTCAAGCCCATGATAGCCACAAACAACCGTATCATCCCTTAAACTACCTTTGGACAAGGGCAATAGTCTATGCCAGCAAGCATCCTCCAAAGCTATTGGCGTTCCATCTTTTTTTCGATATAACACCAAAGGCTTGTTACAAATAGTGCGAGGCAATAATTTATGCTTCAGTTCCACATCCCAAGCAACCGCATACCAAGCGTTCATGGGGAAAGATTCGTTCATGGTAAAAGTATGTGTAGACATGATGTTATTTTATAGGATTATCTGCTAAACCTTATGATTTAGAATACAATTTGACACATTTTTAATAAATTTCACAATAAAGGATTGATATTGAATATATTTAGCGTACAAATGATTCAATTTTATTAATTCTTTTTATCAACTTTACAAAAGTATCCTGCAAAAAATAGGATTTATTTATAAAGCCCATACTAAAAATGTATTATTACCAATAGAATATGAAAATAATTGACTTATCCGTAACCATTTCAGACAAAGTAAAAGAGCCTTTCCCTACCGCCATTAATTATGAAGACCACAAAGAAGGGGCCAAAACCATGGGTAAGATTTTATTCGACGGTTTAGGTAATGTATTCCCAGATGGAAATGGCCCTGCCGGAGAATTTTTAACGGTAAATAGTCATGCGGGGACTCATGTTGATGCTCCCTACCATTATTACCCAACCTGTAATGGCGAACCATCAAGAACAATTGATGAAATGCCCCTGGATTGGTTTTTTAGAGATGGAGTTGTGTTGGACTTTACGGATAAGCCCGCCGGTTATATGTTTGAACCAAACGATTTAAAAGAGAAATTAGCCGCCATTAAATACACCTTAAAACCTTACGATATTGTTCTAATTCGTTGTGATGCTTCCAAACATTTACATGAAGAAGATTTTACCAGCAGGCATGTTGGTGCTTCTGCAAAAGCAACCCATTGGCTAATAGACCAAGGCATTAAGGTTATGGGTACAGATGGATGGAGTTGGGACATTCCTCTACACCTACAAGCTAAGGATTACAGATCAAATCCTAGACCAGGGATCATTTGGCAAGCACACTACGTGGGTATTGAAAAAGAATACTGCCAAATAGAAAAATTGGCTAACTTGGACAAACTTCCCCCTTTTGGATTTAAAGTGGCGTGTTTTCCAGCAAAAATTGAAAAGGCCAGCGCAGGATGGACCAGAGCTGTTGCTATTTTAGAAGAGTAATCTGTAGTATTTATTTGTTTAGTATTCATGGGAAACGAAAAGAACATACCAACGTTAAGTTCATATGAAATATCTAATTTTCATATGCATTCTATTGATTGGTTGCCCATAATATCCAACACAAGACATGATGATTTCCATATCAATAGGATTGATGATATAAGTGACAAGAAACGTTTTCATGTACTACCGCATCGTAAAACTTTTCACGATTTCTTTTTTTTAACCAAAGGAACCTCTAGAAGAAGTAAGGGTTTAAATAGTTATGAAATTAAGGCTCCTGCTATTTTCTTTTTACCCGCATACCAAATTACGGAGCATGATATGATCAGTGAAGATGCCCAAGGTTTTTACTGCCATTTTCATGAACGTATCCTTGATATATTCCCAAAAGGAATTTTGACCGAACGCTTTGTGTTTTTTCAATACCAGTCTAATCCTATAGTCCAATTAAATACAAGAACACAGGAAATTATTGCCACTATTTTAGAGCGATTATTTACTATATATAGAGGAGAGAGTTCTAGTAAAAACTTAATTTCCTTATACCTTATGACCATTTTTGAAGAACTGAAATCTGAAATGCCAGAGGTAAGAACCAAAAATAGAAAATCTAATTTTGAAATTACAAAACGGTACAAACATGCCCTTGCAAAACATATTTATGATTATCAAAATATAACCGACTATGCAGATTTGTTGAACGTTACACCAAACTACCTTAATAAATGTGTTAAAACCGCAATTGATAAAACCGCACAGGATCTTCTTAAAGAAATGCTCATCTTAGAAGCAAAAACTTTGATCAAACATTCTGAACTTAACATCTCGGAAATCGCCGTGAAACTTTGTAATCAGACCCCAAGTAATTTTGCGCGTTTTTTTAAAAAACAAACCGGACTTTCACCAAAAGAATACGCACAAACCAACTAGTGTATTCCATTTTAAATTGCCCTTTATTCCCATTTTAAATTTTGCCACTTTCCGGTATTGATTCTGCTAAATGATTTTGTAGAAAAATTATATCTATTTGGATTGTGTTTAATCAAACCCTAAATTAAAAAAACATCAAAAAGAATTGATTTTGAATAGTATAGTTCTTTTTTTGATTCACAATTACCGTTATTATATTGGAAATTTGGAGACATCATTTTTGATATATTAATAAAATTTAAATATTAAAATGATAAATATCATTTTTTATCCAACTTAAACTAACTCAAATGAAAAATAACGTTCGGCTACTCTTAACTTGCTTCGGATTCTTAATGATTGGTTTTGCCCAAGCTCAAACAGGCGAAATTACTGGTCAAGTAAAAGATGAATCTGGTGCTGTACTACCTGGTGCTTCTATTTTAATAGAAGGAACAAAGAATGGAACCATGACAGATTTTGATGGGAAATTTAGACTTAGCGGTCTAGATAGTGGAGATTACCAAGTAATAATTTCTTATGTTGGTTTTACAAGAAAGAAAATTGCTGTTTCCGTTCCACAATCACAACCTTTATCCGTCTCGCTAGCAGAAGATGCTACGCAATTAGATGATGTTATTGTTACCGGTGTTTTTGATGCACGAAGTCGTATGGATGCATCTGTGGCAATTACAACTATTGGAGCTAAACAATTGGCAAGAGTGGCACCTACAAGTTCTGCAGATTTATTGAAGAACATACCAGGTGTTTTTGTAAACCAAGCAAGAGGAGAAATTTGGAACTCCGTTTATTCAAGGGGGCTTTCTGCAAACTCAATTGATAATTTAAATGGTTACCGCTATGTTTCTTTGCAAGAAGATGGGTTACCTGTTACAAATGTTGAGTTATATCCTGATTTATTTTTAAGAGCTGATGCTATGACGTCTCGTGTTGAAGCTGTTAGAGGTGGTACCGCATCTATTTTAGGCGCTAATGCTCCAGGTGGTATTTTTAATTACGTTTCTAAAACAGGAGGAAATGAATTTGCAGGCGAAGTAAGGGCTAAATATGGTCTTGAAGGCAATGGCCAAAACCCATATTACAGAGCTGATTTTAATGTAGGTGGCCCTTTAAGTAATGGTTGGACATACAATATTGGTGGATTTTACCGTAAATCAGATGGAGCAAGAGACCGTGGCTATCCAATTAATAAGGGTGGTCAAATTAGAGCTAATATTGTAAAAAAATACAATACAGGTTCTTTTAGAGTAAACTTAAAATATTTGAATGATAAGAATGACAGAATGGCTTTCATACCTTCTACAAACTGGGAAGACCCACAAATAGCAAATGGTTTTTCTAAGTACGATTCTTATGCGCTATATGACTTCTCATTGGAAGTACCGTTTAACGACGAAGGCTCTAGAACTATTAATTCTACAGATTTGCTGCACAATATAGATCGTTCTATTGGTTTTAACTGGGTGCAAGATTTGGGGAATGGCTTTTCTTTAAAAAATGATTTTAAATATTCTAGAAAGGATGATGAAAGAAATGCTACGGCCGTAGTAACCCCTATTAGCACTACATCCATTCCATTCTATGCAATACCGGGATTATTTGCTGGGCCGGCACCACATCGTACCGGAACATACCGATTTGCAGATCCAACTACAGGACAAGAATTTGGTACTGTAACATTGACTCCTAACGTTGGGCCAAATGCAGTGCCCGGGCCACCTGTACTGTTTACACCAGGAGCAAATAATAATTTTCCTGGATCTAATATACAGCCCAATTCATTAATGTTTATGCCATTATTCTATACGGATATTGACAGAAATGAAATTGCCAATCAATTAATTCTTACTAAAAAAACAGAAAAAAGTAGTTTTAACTTAGGTAGCTTTTATAGCCGCTCAAAATTAGATATTACAAATTACAGCAAAGGTATGGGTCTTAGTGGTGGGCTTATCCAAGATCGCCCAGTGCCAGCTCAGATTACTTTAGACGCCAATGACGGAAATACGTATGAAGTTACAAGTCCTGAAGGTTTTATGAATGTAGGGTGGACAGGTTCTGATGATGGAGAAACTACTCAGGGTGTGTTTGCACTTTTCTTTGGACATAATTGGAAAATTACACCAAAACTTACATTCGATTACGGACTTAGATATGAGAATATATCTTCGGAAGGATTTAATTCTATTGCAATTGGAAACCCTAGACAAAACGACCCATCTTTTGGTGGTCGTGATGGAAACCCGCTTACGCTTTGGGATAATGGAGGGGGTACAGCAGGCCCTCCAATAAATTACGATTATGATTTAAACAGCTTTTCTTATACGGCAGGTCTAAATTATAAGTTTAGTGAACAACGCGCTATTTATGCAAGGTTTGCGCGTGGTAACAAGGCGCCATCAACCTCCTTTTATTTAGATTTAAACAATGATGATTTAGTAAATACATTAAATCAGAGTGAATCTCTTTTAGAAGAAATAACCCAATTTGAAATAGGGTATAAAGTGAACACTGATAAATTAAAACTAGTGGCGACGCCATTTTATAGTAACCTGAAAAATGTACCAAACATTCAAACTTTTTCAACTGAGAGTCGTACTAACTATTCTCCTACTTATCAGTTCAACGAGTATACTACTTTGGGCTTTGAATTGGAAGGAACCTATAATATTACCGATAAGTGGTTGGTAAGGGCAAATGCAGTAGTGCAAAATGCAAAAGCTGATAAATATACAGCTTGGGCAGAAGGTGAAGATGGAGCTGGTGATGATACAATTGTAGATTACTCTGGTAATGAAGCTGATAACAGTGCTAACCTTATATTTAACATCAACCCTATTTACAATGGTGAAAAGTTCTACGGATCATTAAACTATAGCTATATGGGTGATAGACAAGCAAATGTACTTAATGCCTTTACCCTACCTGCATTTGGTAACGTTGATTTGGCATTTGGTTATGATTTTTCTAAAAAATTCGGTCTACAACTAAATATAAATAATGTGTTAGACAAATACGGAATTTTAGGATGGCAAGGGCCAGGTGGTTTTCCACAGGCTCTGAACAGAGATGGTTTTGGTCCTGATTATATTGCCAACAATCCCAATGCAACTTTCTCAACACAGGGTAGCATGCCAAGAGCTTATTTCTTAACTGCCACTTATAGATTCTAATTTTTGTTTTTGTTTATTGAATAAGTGTTTTACGCTAAGGATATTGAATTTCAAATTCTATATCCTTAGTTTCTTTCAAAAGACAAACCCCAATTTGATATTTTACGAGCTGAAAATGAGCGTTTTATAATTTTAAAAAATTGTTTTATGAGAATACTGATTTTAGGAGTTTTTACCCTTTTCTGTCTTAGCTGTAAAGACGCCGCTACAAATAAAGCAGAGGCTACCCAGCCAGAAAAAAAACCGAACATAGTTTTGATTTTGGCAGATGATATGGGCTTTTCTGATTTGGGAAATTATGGATCAGAAATAAATACGCCAAGCCTTGATCGTCTTGCGTCTGAAGGAACACGGTTAACGCGTTTTTACACCAATACCATCTGCGCTCCTTCACGCACCAGTTTGCTTACTGGGCAATATCCGCACAAAGCAGGTATGGGCTTCTTTAATGAAGATTTTGGGGTAAAAGGTTATGAAGGTTATATTAATAAAGAATCGCTGACCCTGGGTGAAGTATTTAAGGCAGGTGGTTATTCCACCTATATGGCCGGTAAATGGCACGTAGGTAATGAGAGACCACATTGGCCACTACAGCGTGGTTTTGATAATTTCTTTGGGTTTTTGGATGGTGGCGCCAGTTATTTTGATACTAAGCCTTTGCTAAAAGGTCCACCTTCAACAGCATTCTTGTATGAAGGTAATGAGGTTTATACTATAGAAAAGGAAGATTTTTACCTAACGGATGAACTAACTACAAGAGCTATCGATTTTGTAAAGAACAATCCAGCAGAAAAACCATTTCTACTTTATATGGCCTATAATTCTCCGCATTGGCCATTACATGCAAAACCAGAAGATATTGCCAAGTATAAAGGAAAATATGACGCTGGTTGGGATGAACTACGTAAACTCCGTTTTGAGAACATCAAAAAACTAGGACTTGCTGATGAAGACTGGAATCTCTTTAAAGATAAATTATTACCACCTTGGGATAGTTTAACTGAAGAAGAAAAAAGCGAATGGACACTTAAAATGGAAGTCTATGCCGCTATGGTAGACAATTTGGACCAAAATATAGGAAAACTACTGAATTATTTAGGTACCACTGATCAATTGGATAATACGGTAGTTATTTTTCTATCTGATAATGGCGCTGAAAATATGGATGTTGGCAAAATGCCTTTTACGGTTAAACGAAATGAAGGCACTGTGGGTACTGCTGGTTCAATGCAATCGTATTCCAAAAAATGGGCCCAGGTGTCTAACAGTCCATTAAGAAGTTATAAATCATCTCCTTATGAAGGGGGCCTAGCAACACCGTTTATCATACGCTATCCAAATCAAAAAGAAGCGGGAAAGGTAATGAAAGGGGGAAGCCACGTGGTAGATATAATGCCCACATTATTGGATATCGCCAGTATTGAATACCCTGAAACCTATAATGGCACTAAAGCGAACGCCCTTGCCGGTGAAAGTTTCCTGCCCTTATTACAAGGTGAAGATTGGAACAGGGAACAACCCATTTGTTTTGAATGGTTTGGTGACCGTGCCGTTTGGTTGGGCGATTTAAAGGGTGTTCATCAGTACCAAAAAGAGTGGGAACTGTATGACCTTTCTACCGATAGAACCGAATCTAATGATATCGCTGCTTCCCAGCCAGAAATCATTGCTAAAATGGATTCGATTTATAACGTTTGGGCAAATGCAAATGGAGTTATCGAATGGTCAGATGAGCTAGGTAAAAAAACACAGTTTAGAAAATCTCCACACTAAATAATTATAGCTATGAAAAAATTATTCTCTTATGAAAATGGAATAGTTACACTAATGGCCTTGACCTTTGGAGTACTATTTTTTGACCGATTAGCGCTAAATTATTTAGTACCATTCGTAGCCAAAGACCTTAATTTAAATAATACACAAATAGGGCTCTTAGCAGGAATTTTATCCTTGGCTTGGGCATTTTCCAGTTATTATACCACGGCTTGGTCAGAGTCCAAAAACAAGAACAAAATCACCTTTCTAATTGCCATCGTTATTTTTTCGGTATGTTCATTTGGTTCAGGTATGGCTATTGGTTTTGGTACTTTATTTGTTGCCCGGTTAATAATGGGTTTAGCAGAAGGTCCGGTAATTCCATTAGCACAAGTTTTTGTGGAACGAGAATCTACACCAAGCAGACTTGGTCTTAATGTAGGCATATTACAAGCCGTTGGCGGTGCATTATTTGGTTCTATTCTAGCCCCTGTAATTCTTATTCAGATAGCTGAAAATATGGGTTGGCGTACTGCTTTTTATGTAGCAGGTGTGCCGGGTCTATTACTAGGGCTCATTGCAGTTTTCTATTTAAAAAAATCGACTACTGAAAGTAGGGGAGCCAAAAAGGATACGGGATTTGCCCTCAAAGAAATTTGGGCATATAAAAACATTAAATGGGGTACGGCATTGGCATGTTGTGTATTTGGCTGGTGGTTTGCGACCATTCCTTTTATTACCAAATACTTTACAGATGTACAAGGTATGGCCGCCAATGATATGCAAAAGACAATGGGGCTATTAGGGGTAGCAATGCTAATATCCTCCTTGTTTTTCCCTGGAATTTCAGATAAAATAGGAAGAAAAAAAGCATTGTATATCGCAGTAATTTTGGGCATTTTTTACCCTTTTGCGGTATATTACCTAAACGGATCTGACATACATTTACCCGCTATGTTTTTTAGTTATGCTATGGTAGGCGCCATACCCTTGGTTGCTGCAATTGTACCTTCTGAAGCCGTTCCAAATCATTTAAAGGCGAAAGCTATTGGCTTTGTAACTGCAGTCGCCGAAATTATAGGTGGGGTTATTGTTCCTGCTATTTCAGGCGCACTTTCTGATATTGTTCATGAATCAGCCTTTTTATGGGTTGCTGCTGTATTGGCTGTTCTAGCCTTATTTTTCTTATCCAAATTAGAAGAAACAAAAGGAAAGGTATTTACAGAAAATGCTGTGGGGTAAATGAAAAACTCAATTCGTAGAATTGTTACTGGTCATACCAAAAATGGCAAAGCTATTTTTAGTTCGGATAATTCTATTGAGCCTTTAATCATAACAAGCGGTGATGCAGCAATGGCCACCATTTGGAGTACGTTAACTGTACCTGCAGACTGTAATGATGAAACCGATGGTAGGTTTAACGATGTAGGTACAACACTAAATGGAGGTTCGGTAATACGAATTGTTGACATGTTACCGGGTGCAAGCTCACCTATGCATCGTAGTAATAGTATAGATTATGGTATTGTATTGAGCGGTACCATTGAACTAGAATTAGACGACCAAATAATTAAAACGGTAGGTCCACAAGAAATTATAGTGCAACGTGGTACAATTCATAAATGGAGAAACCCTAGTACTACAAATATTTGTAGAATACTTTTTGTCTTAATAGAGGCAAAACCTTTTAAAGTTGATGGTAAATGTTTACCTGAAGTTATGGAATAGCAATATTGATATTATGGAAAAAAAGGCAAATAAATACAAACTGAAACTTGAGCTTTTAGAACTACTTAGGCCAAATGACACCATTTATGAGCCTATAGAATTAGAGTTCGGAAATCATGACAATATTTTTGAGATTATTGAACGCATGAAAAAACGAAATCGATTCAAGACGGAACAAGATTCGGTAGAATTTGCAATTGGACTTAAACTTTTTAGCGAGGTGATGTTAAAGAACAAAGACAATCCACTATTTGAAGATTTTAGACCAGCTTTTGGTGCTATGATGAAAAAATTAAAATCAGCGGAATAAAAAGGCATGAAAAAGGATTCGAAATTTCTTCAAGTTTTAGCGGATTATGATGAGCGCATGCAGTCAGAGGATGAGATTATGAAGTCTTTGCCTGTTGTTGAAGGTATGAAACGGCGAGATGAGTTTTTGTTATCGGTAGGTGAAGATGCTGCCGTTTTTATGAATACCTTATTAAAATCAGCTAAATCGAAAACGATATTAGAAATAGGTACATCTTATGGCTATTCTACCCTATGGTTGGCAGAGGCAGCAAGAGAAAATGACGGCATTGTAATTACGTTAGAGGCTGATGAAAGCAAAGTAACATACGCTAAACATAAATTGAATGAAGCGGGTCTTTCTGAATATGTTGATTTTAGAGTGGGTGATGCTTTAGCGCTTATGAAAGAGGCAAAAGAGTCTTTTGATTTTGTTTTAGTAGATGTTTGGAAAGAATTATACCTGCCTTGCTTTGAGTTGTTTTATCCTAAATTAAAAAATAAGGCTTGGGTAGTTGCAGATAATATGATATTCCCGCCGCAATCAATTGAAGAAACAAAACGCTATCAAAACCGAATACGTAATACAGGAGTTTTCACTTCGGTATTATTGCCTATTGGAAGTGGAATGGAATTGAGTCAATACGAACAAATAAAATAGGTTTTAATAACGAAAAGCAGATAATTGGTAATAGTTCAGTGTAATTGAGACCTAATATGTAAAATTGGTCTAAACACTAAATCAGTCACCTTTTAATCTTAAGTAGATTTTAGCTTAAAATGAATGATTTAAACCAAATAAACCTTGTAATAAATATAAAAATAATTGATTTAGAATAGTACATCCCTCTTAATGATTCAGAATTTGAGTGAGTATAAAGTAAATTTGTAATACTAAAGAAAGAATAAAAAAAATTATAGAAATGGCAAAAAACCCACATTATTTTTCGCAAATGGCCCATGTTGAGGTCTTAACCAAGGACCTTGAAAAATCGGTACATTTTTTTGGTGATATTGTTGGAATGGATATTACAGGAAGAGAAGAAGGTTCTGTTTATTTAAGAGCTTGGGGAGATTATTTTCATCATACCTTAAAATTGACACAAAGCGACAAGTCTGGACTTGGACATATTGGGTGGAGAGCGGATAGCCCAGAGGCTTTAGAAGAAGCCGTTGAATATTTGGAAAGTATTGGTGCCGGTAGGGGTTGGTATGATGGTGACCAAGGCCATGGTAAAGCTTTTAAATTTCAATCTCCTGAAGGTCATATGCATGAAGTTTTTTGGGATGTGCAATGGCTTCGCGAAGAAGGGGAACGTGGTAGCGTGTATGCAGACCGCTATTCCAGCAACCGACTACAAGGGGCAAATCCAAGAAGATTTGACCACGTAACATATATGGTATCTAAAGGCGCTTACCCTGCTGAAAAAGCATTTTGGAAAGCTTTAGGGTTTAAAAATCCGGATGAGATTCGTATTTCAGATGAGATACCCCCAATTGGAGGTTTACACACCCTTGCGAACCTATCTCATGACATAGCCATCTTTACAGACCCGAATATAGAACCTAACCAAGCAGTTTTAAACCATATTTGCTGGAACGTTGACAGCCGTGAAGAAGTACTTTTAGCTTTGGACTATTTCATAGAAAAGGGTTACAAAAGTGTTATGGGGGCACCAACAAGACACAAAGCAGATGAAGGTTTCTTTATCTACATTGTTGACCCAGGAAGTGGAATCTTATTTGAATACTATGCTTGTGCAAGATTAGTTTTTGCACCAGATCATTTAGACGTTCATTATTTAAAAGATAACCCAAATGATGCATGGGGTTCTGTAAATCCGTTTGCAGAAATGGCAAAAGGTAAAAAACTTGGACTATCTGATGATGGTACAGTGAAACCTGTAGATATTTAAGCTACTTTATTTAAGTAGAGATAACAATTTTTAAAACACACACGTATTATGTGGCATTTTTTTCCAGGCAAATACATGCCTTCTTATCAAGTTAATAGAGCATTGACCCAAGCACATTATGGTGGTGGCGAGTTTGCAGAAATATTAGAAGCAGCGGGTAATATTGACCCAGATAATAGAGAAACCTTTAATATAGCTTGGCTAAATAAAGGAAATGAGGTTTATGGTTGGGCAGAAGATTATGAAAACAAAAATGCTTTTGTATCTGCTAGACGAACCTATTTAAGAGCATTCAATTATTTACGCACGGCGGAATTTTTCATGAATCTACAAGATGATCGAAAAATACCAACTTACCTTAAAGCAAGAGAGGCTTTTATAAAGGCGACCAAATATTTTGAAGAAAAACCAATTCAGGTAGAAGTTCCTTTTGAAGGTTCCTTTTTGCCGGGATATCTATTTAAGCCAAAAGGTGTGAAAAATCCACCAGTAATGGTGATGTTTGGCGGATTGGATAGTTTGGCTGAAGAACTTTATTTTGGAATTGGTGACCACTTAATGGAAAGGGGTGTTGCCTTGTTAGCTATGGACGGTCCAGGCCAAGGAGCCGCTTTACGATTAAACCATATTCACTCTAGACATGATTATAATGTTGCTGGTACCGCAGTTTTGGATTGGGTTTTAGAAAACCTGAAAGATGAAGTTGATACCACTAGCGTTGGTATTGCAGGCGTATCCATGGGAGGATACATGGCCGCACGTTGTGCAGCTTTTGAACCTCGTTTTAAAGTATGCATGATATTTGGAGCTGTTTGGTCTTACTATTCCGTTTGGGCCGGTAGAAGTGGTAAACATCCTTTAGCAGAAATCGTTCAACATATTATGGGTGTTGATAGTTATGAAGATGTTCTTAAAAAATTGGAAGGATATACCTTGGAGAACGGCGTAGCCGAAAAAATCTCTATACCAACATTTATAATGCATGGCGGTGGTGATAAACAGAATTTTGTGGAGCACGCAATTACTTTAGAAAAACATTTAACATGCGAACACAAAATGAAAATCGTACCTGAAGGAGAAAGTGGTTCTCAACATTGTCAAGTAGATAATTTTATGCCTGCTCTAGACATGTTCGATTGGATTGCAGAGAAAATTCACGCCTAACGTTCATTTTTGTTTAATTCATAAAATTCACAATATGTCAGCAGTTAAAAAGGTACTTGTAGTCGGTGGAGGAATAGGAGGTCAATCTGTAGCGATAGCATTGGCAAAAAAAGGTGTAGAGGTTGAAATTGCAGAACGCTTGGATGCATTTAATGTGTATGGAGTTGGTATTATCCAACAATCTAATGCCCTTAGAGCATTAGATAGAATTGGTCTTGCTGATAAGACCATGGAAGAAGGCTACCCATACGGACAGTTGAAAATGTTCACTGCAGGTGGGCATTTTTTAGGACTTGCCGGTGCACCTCCTGTAGAGAAATATCCTAGCCATAATGGTATTTCTCGTAGAACACTTCATGAAATCATGTATGAAGAGGCCATAAAAATCGGAGTGATTTACAAAATGGGAACTACAGTTACAAAAATAGATAACAATGAAAATGATGTAACGGTAACCTTTACAGACAATACCCAAGGTACCTATGATATTTTAATAGCATCGGATGGAATAAACTCTGATATGCGTGCTTTAATTTTTGGTGAATTTAAACCTCGCTATATGGGTGTTTCGGTTTGGAGATATGCGTTTAAAAAGCATGAGGACTTAGATACTGCTTATATGTATTATGGTAAGCGAAGTAAAATCGGTTTTATTCCAATGTGTGATAAAACAATGTATATGTTCTTGGTATCGGCAGAAGGTGCTGATAATCCTTGGATAGAAAAATCGGCCTATATACCTATGCTGAAAGATTATTTAGCTGAGTTCCCGGTTAAAATTGCCCAAGATGCAAGAGAACAGATTACAGATCCAAACCTGGTAAATTATCGCCCAATCGAAGCAAGCCACTTACCAGGCCCTTGGTTTAAAAATAGGGCGATTGTTATAGGCGATGGTGCACATGCAACGGTACCACAACTAGGTTCAGGTGCCGCTTTGGCTCTTGAAGATGGGGTTGTTTTAGCAGAAGAATTAGAAAAAGCTTCTACAGTTGACGAAGCTTTTAAAGCCTTTATGAAAAGACGCTACGACCGTTGTATGGCCATTGTAAATGCTTCTGAGACATTGGCCGAATGGGAGCTAATGGAGTTTGAAGGAAAACCGTTACCAGAAGGAGCTAATTTAGGTAAAGTAATAGGCCAAGCAGTAGGTACTTTAATGGCTCCATTTTAATAAAACACAAATGAAATTAGTAACATTCCAAAATAAAGAAGGGTCTATACAGACCGGATGGTTAAAAGCAGATGGCGTTGTTGGCATGCAAAAGGCAGATGACCGCCTTCCTAATGATATGCTTAGTTTTATAGATGACCATGAAAGCTATTTCCAAATAATAAAGGATAATAATCTAGAGGAAATTGACCCACACTATAATTTAGAGGAAATAAAATTATTAGCGCCACTACCCAACCCGAGAAGCTTTAGAGACTATGTTGCCTTTGAACAGCATATGTTGAATGCATCCAATTCTTTCGGACATACCGTTAGTCCAGAATGGTATAACATTCCTATTTTCTATTTCACCAATCACCAAGCCATTTATGGCCCAGAAGATAAGATAAAGAGACCTGAGAAAGAAACCAAATTTGACATTGAACTAGAAATGGCCGTCGTCATGGGTAAAAAAGGCGCGGATATTAAAGCCGAAAATGCAGATGACCATATTTTTGGTTATACAGTATTTAATGATTGGACCGCGAGGGCAATACAAAGACAAGAGATGACCGTGCCACTAGGACCGCATAAAGGAAAGGATTTTGCCAATGCAATTGGCCCTTGTATTGTAACCAAAGACGAGTTCGAAAAATATCGCTGCACCATTTCCAGGGATACCCATCCGGAACATTTAGCAATGCCCTTAACCACAAATGGGCGATTTGACTTAAAAATGACTGCTCGCATTAATGGAGAAACTATGTGTGAGGGTAATTATAAAACCGTGCATTGGACTTTTCCACAAATGATAAAAAGAGCTTCAGAAAATAATGTTCAGTTAATGCCTGGTGACATTTTAGGTAGTGGTACCGTTGGATGGGGAAGTCTTATTGAAAATAACTTTTCGGTTCATAGACCATTGGAGCCTGGGGACGAGGTTGAATTAGAGATTGAGGGGATTGGGGTGTTGAGGAATAAAGTCGTTTAAATTTGTAAATTATCTGTTTAATTCGTGGATTCGATTTACTTAAGTTAGCTTCATTTATTTAAAAGCATATTCTAGAATGGAATAGTATATTTAAAATAAGTTTAGCTGATTTCCTTGTTGAAACGTTTTATTTAGTATAAGACAACTATCCTTTTTAGGTGCAATTGCAAGGTTGAAGCCCGTATTTCCTATTTCGTTGATTTTAATCATCACATTTAGAGTGTACCTTTATTTAATATTTCTAAACTAATTTCGGAATATTAAGGCATTGCGTATTTTTTAATGGCGTCATACGCTTTACCATCACATTGATTCATTTGAGAATTTGAGAAAATTATTCTATCAGTTCCTATAAAGAATATTATTTATAGTTTGATAATAGGAGAATTGCTCCGAAATATTTTAAACGAAACTTACAGATCAACAAATTCATACTTCCCTTGTCTTAAATCAAAAAATAAAGCATAAATGAAAAACTTAAACAGGGTTCAAATCAAAATCAGTATTATTAAATCATATCAAACCCTCAAAATTAAGACGTATCATTTATAAAATACTACAGGATTCTTCTGGTTCATTATTTTTTTTACTCAAGTGCAGCAACGACCGGTTTCGCTCAAACTTTATTTTCGCAAAACTATAACTTTGTTAATGGCGCTTTTCGCAATATTTTAATGCCCCACCTATACTTATAAAACTGCTTTAAATTTGTGCGGAGAATGTTAATTTGTAATTTAATTCCAAAGTTTCTATAGAATAGTATATTATTTTTAAGTATGCTTTTTTTAAAAATTACCGAGAGTAGAATGCCAAATATCCGGAACACCATAGAGCAAGATATAGGAACATTAACCAGCAAATAGAGATTTAAAATTCTGGTATTTTTAAGCTTTTAAATATTTATGAGTGAAGTTTGTCTGTTCTATTTTAACTCTTCAAGTAAATAATGTTACATGTTTTGACATCATAATATGGGATTCTATTATATACATCTTTGCCTAAATTGTAGATAGGTAAATAACGAGATTTAAGAAATGCTTTTAAATCTTCAATATCTTTTTTAGTAGCAGGTTTGTTAGCATAAGGTGTTACAAAATCCTTTGCTATTTCTGTAACAGCAGCTCCTGCGGCAGCATTTGCAATTCCTGCTAAAGACATTTTTTCATGAAAGCTCGGCTTTTGTACTAAAACAGGTTTCTCATCTATAGTGTTTACATCTGGTACCTTCAATTCTTTAATCTGTTGGTTGTTTTTCCAGTTTAAACTACGGCAAGAGTTGCTACAGAACTTTTGCGCACCTCTTCTTTTTGGAACATAGTCACCACCACAATACTTGCAAATTTCAGTTTTTGTCATAATTATACGTAAATTAAACGTTTAATTTACGTATAATTTATTTAAGTACTTTTGAATCAATATTGAAAATACGTTTTAATAAAATCGCTTCTGCCTCAGAATCGGAAATAAGAGGTAGTTTTTTATTTTTGCTGCGCTGTGTTTTCTTATCTGTAGAAGTGGGAAGGTTTTCATGCAGCTCTTCTTGTAAATTTGAAACTCCAGGTATTACATTTTGTATATCCCTAGTATAAAAAAGTTTGGATACATGAGGCAAAGATGACTCTACCGATTTTCCGATATTAAAATTACCTTTCGGCAAAGATTGCATATCGGGATAAAACTGTTTAAGAATTGTTTCAAAATGTGACTTGTGAAAATTATATTGGAGTTTAAACAAACCTAGAATAGTGTCCTCTTGAGGTAGTACTTGGGTTATATTTTTATTCAGCCAATTTGTAATAAAATGTAAGCACTCAACCTGCTCGAAATATAATTCTAGAATGTAATTAAATTCCTGTGCATTGGAATTTGCTTTTGCATTTAATAATTGACGTGTACTTTTTTTTAATGTGCTGTCTTTAAGTATTATCATGTAATTGTCCCTACCTGTTTCGTAGCGTGTAGGTCCCTTATAATAATCTATCACTAATATTTTATTACGAAGTTTTTCGAATTCTATTTCTTTATGGTTTTCTAAGAATTCATTTGAAACTTCATTATCAGGGATGAAAAATAATAGTTCTTCCCACAGCTTTGAGATCAGGTTCTTGTACAATAGTTCCAAAGAGGTTTTATTCATGTACATTTTTTAACATTGTTGAGTAATCTTCGGGAAGTTCGGCATCTATATCCCTTAAATATTTTTCTAAGGCCGTCATGGAAGAATGTCCTGTGATCAACATCAACTTACTTTTAGCCTCAAAAGGGGAGGAGTCCTTCATTAAAGCTCTATAAACCTTAGTTATGTAGGTGTGTCTAAAGCTATATAGCCCATAATTTATTCCTAATTTAAAATGCTCTTTAACGACTTTTCTAAAGCGTTTACTGAAATAGTCTCGCCTATTATCTACAAGGGTGTCCCATTCGCCGCCAATTTTTTCCGGTGTAAATAAGACGGCTTCTTTATCCAATTTCCTGAGGTCTGGCAAATCGTTCCATAACAGCTCTGGTATAATTTTGGTTTTTAATGGGCTGTTCTTTGCTTTAAATTGTATTCGTCTATTTTTTATATCAATATCTTTTACTCTAAGTCGGCAGACTTCTATTGGTCGTAAAAAGTTATAAGAGATAAATTTAATGTAGAGTAATAGAATTGGGTCATGAACTTCTAAATATTCAAAAATTTCCTCTTGAATATTCTGGGAATATGTTTTATTACGTTCTGGTGTAGATTTTAGTTTAGGTATTTTCTTTACGAAATTTTGTTCTATGATTTCATTATCTACAAGTACTTGTATAATACTACTTAGGTCGGTTTTGTAATTATTTCTTGTTCGTGCACTATTTCTGTGTAACACATCGTTTAAGAATCCTACAACAAGCTTTTTGTTAAGCTCAGGTATGAATCGTATTTCAGGGTGATTTACTGAAAGCCATTCCAAAAGGTTCTTTATTTTGCTTTGATAATCTCTTTTGGTACTAGTGCTTACCAATTTTTCTTTTAGCTTCATTCCAAAATCAAAAGCTTCCTTTACTGTCATCGATGTTTTCCCTGGCAGTGGAATGGATTTCTCTAAATTATTATTGGTTAGATCGGCAGGAACTGCAACATTGTTTTTGCGATGTAAACTTTGGTGTAATTCTAAGTTATCGGAATAAGGATTATAACCTTGGTTCAGTAGTCTTAATAAAACTTTTCTATAGATGACCAAAACGGACATTCTATCTTCTTTGGTCTTATATTTATTTGCGTCCCCGTAGAAAGGAGTTTGACGCTTTAATTTTCCACTTTTAGGTTCCCGAAAAGAAAAATAGACATACCAGCGTTTTTTTAAATCGCCGTTTGCAGAATATATTTTAGGTGAGGAAAAGGTTCTTTTTAAAGACAAATCGTATGCACTTTCGTATTCATTTTCGTATTCAAAGGTAACTAACTCCTTAAAATTAGGCATAAAAAAACGGTTTAGCGAAAACTAAACCGTTGTTTTTAAATACTTTAAACTTAGTAGCGGGGACTGGACTCGAACCAGCGACCTTCGGGTTATGAGCCCGACGAGCTACCTACTGCTCTACCCCGCGATATTGGTTTTTATCTCACTTGTCTTCCAACTTCAGGTCATTACGCTGACGAGATAAAGGTGCGCTACTATTTGTAACGGGCTGCAAATATACAACTGTTTTTTACTTAAAACCAAACTTAGAGCAGAATCTTTTTATGCATACCCTAAAAAATCTCCAAATTCCATACCTTCGGGACTAGCAAGCCTACGTATGGATACAATTAACGATTTTATTTCTGCAGCGCTGCCCTTTACGGAGTGGCCCATGTTTCTTTTACTTATTGGAGGTGGACTTTTTCTGGTCTTCTATTCTAAATTTTTACCCTACAGGTACTTTGGTCACGCCATTGCCATAACGGCAGGTAAATATGATAATGATAAGTCAGAAGGAGATGTAAGTTCCTTTCAGGCCTTATCGGCCGCTGTTGCTGCAACAGTTGGTTTGGGAAACATTTCCGGGGTAGCCATTGCCATTCATGACGGTGGTCCGGGTGTAGTGTTTTGGATATGGGTTACCGCCCTTATCGGTATGTGTATCAAATTTTATTCCTGTAGTCTGGCCATTATGTTCCGTAGTACGGACTCCGATGGTAAATTGCAAGGTGGCCCCATGTACTATATTACACAAGGTTTGGGGCCAAAAGCAAAGCCTTTGGCATTATTTTTTGCGGTCTGTGGTCTATTCGGGTTTTTAGGTGTTTTTACGGCAAACCAGTTTACGGAAACTTTTATGAGCGTTGTGGAGCCCAATGAAACCATAGCCAATTTTGGCGATTTTAATTGGCAGTTGGGTATTGGGGTTGTTCTGGCCGTGGTAACATCGTTCGTCATTTTTGGTGGACTTACCAAAATTGCCAAAGTAGCATCAGCCATAGTTCCATTTATGGTGTTGGTTTATCTAGTGGCGGTGGTTGTGGTTATGGTTTTGAACGCTTCGCAGATAATACCTTCATTAAAGTTGATAATTACGGAGGCCTGGAATTTTAAGACCGTTGTAACCGGGGGGTTCTGGGGTCTGGTCATTATTGGGGTTCGTAGGGCTATGTTTTCCAATGAAGCAGGTTTGGGTAGTGCGCCTATGTACCATGGTCAGTCCAAAACGGATAACCCTATTAAAGAAGGGTTGGTTGCCATGCTCGGCCCTTTTATAGATACTATTTTGGTATGTACATTTACTGCCGTAGTCATTATATTAAGTGGAGCTTATTTGGAGGATGGAAGCGGAATTGTAATGACCCTTTCGGCATTTGAGACTACATTGTTCGGTTATGGCGATGTTTTGCTCATGATAATTGTTACGGCATTCGCCTTTTCTACCTTGTTTACGTATTCGTACTACGGTGTAAAATGTCTTTCTTTCTTGACCAATGCAAAAATCGGCAAGTTTTATAACTGGTATTTTGTACTTATGATCGTATTTGCGGCCGTAGCTTCTTTGGATTTGGTAAAGAACCTTATAGATCTTTCCTACGCTTTAATGGTCATACCCAATATGATTGCCGTACTTTTGCTGGCACCAAAGGTGAACAAAGAGGCAAGAAAATATTTTCAGAGGTTAAAAGGTGAGCACGGATAATTTTGAACATGAGTTTTTTGGTATCGGTATCCAAAACGGAAAAACACCGGAAAATTTAGGGGTGTTGTGGCGAACGGCACAAAATCTAGGGGCCAGTTTTATCTTCACGATTGGTAATAGATATGCCAAACAGGCAAGTGATACGCACCATGCGGTGAAGGCCATGCCTTATTTTCATTATGAAACGTTTGAAGCATTCTATGAAAATTTGCCCAAGGGTGCTATGCTGGTAGGAGTGGAAATGAAGGAAAATGCGGTAGACTTGGAAACTTTTGAACACCCAAGACGATGCGTATATTTGCTGGGTGCTGAGGACCACGGACTTTCCAATCATGCTTGTGAAAAGTCGCACCATTTGGTTCGTTTTAAATCGGTAAAAAGCCTCAATGTGGCCGTTGCCGGAAGTATTGTTATGTATGATAGGAATCTATCAAAACCGCGAATGCGTTAAAAGATAAAGTATGGGAAATCATAAATCCGGATTTGTAAATATTATAGGTAATCCCAATGTGGGGAAATCTACTTTAATGAATGCCTTTGTAGGCGAGAAACTATCTATAATTACCTCCAAGGCGCAGACCACAAGGCACCGTATTCTGGGTATTGTTAATGGCGATGATTTTCAGGTGATACTTTCGGATACCCCGGGAATTATCAAACCGGTCTACGAACTGCAATCTTCCATGATGAATTTTGTGAAATCTGCTTTTGAGGATGCAGATGTACTTCTGTACATGGTAGAGATTGGCGAAAAGGCATTAAAGGACGAAGCTTTCTTTGAGAAAATAAAGAACAGTAAGATTCCCGTTTTACTTTTGTTGAATAAGGTAGATACCGCAACGCAAGAGTTGTTGGAGGAGCAGGTGCAGTACTGGCAAGAAATGCTTCCAACGGTAGAATTGCATCCTATTTCGGCCTTGTCCAACTTCAATATTAAAAATATTTTTGAACGTATAATCGAATTGCTTCCAGAGGCGCCCGCTTATTATCCAAAAGACCAATTGACGGATAAGCCCGAGCGGTTTTTTGTTAACGAGAATATCAGGGAGAAAATCTTGATGTACTATAAAAAGGAAATTCCTTATTCCGTAGAAATAGAGACCGAAGAGTTTTTTGAAGATGAGGATATCATTAGAATGCGCGCGGTAATCATGGTAGAGCGCGACTCTCAAAAGGGTATTATAATCGGTCATAAGGGTGCTGCCCTAAAAAGGGTAGGGGTAGAATCACGTAAAGACCTTGAACAGTTTTTTGGCAAGCAGGTACATTTGGAGTTGTACGTAAAAGTCAATAAAAATTGGCGTAGTGATGCCCGTCAGCTAAAACGTTTTGGTTACAATAACTAAAACTTCTTAACTATTTGGTAGCGTTCTTTTAAACATTGGTTGTTTTTTAGCTAACCTTAAAGTGATCCTGAAATTTCATCTTTGGCGATTAATAACCAAACTTGAAGATGAAAAATTTTAGAAGTATTTCACTTGCCCTAGTGGCACTTACAGCTTTTTCCTGTGAGAAATTAGAAGACTATGTTGGTCACCCGGATGAGGAACCAATCGTAAACACATCAGAACTTACTTTTACAAAGATTGGAGGATTCGTAAATGGCTCCGGTGATGAGGGCTTCGCCGAGATTAGTGCGTATGATTCCAAAACCGGTAAGTTATTCGTGGTAAACCCTGTGGAGACCGAGGTTTCTGTTTGGGATATTTCCGAACCTACAATTCCATCTAAACAATCTTCTATTTCCTTAAGCGGAACACCTAATAGCGTTGCGGTTCACGGTGGTCTTTTGGCCATAGCCGTAGAGAACAGCAACAAACAGGCAGATGGTACTATAGAGGTTTATGAAACAGAGACTATGGCTTTGACAAATTCCTATCCTGTTGGTGCATTGCCGGATATGGTTACATTTAGTCCTAATGGTAAGTATATTGTTTCCGCTAACGAAGGGGAGCCAAATGATGATTATACCGTTGATCCGGAAGGCTCTATTTCGGTAATAGATGTAGAAAACGGTAAGGTAAATACGTTGGCTTTTACGAGCTACAACGGTCAGTCTATAGGTAATGATTTTAGGGTTTTTGGTCCCGGTGCTACAGTTGCCCAAGATATTGAACCGGAATATGTTGCTGTTTCCGATGATAGTAAATATGCCTATGTTAGCTTACAGGAAAACAATGGTATGGCCGTGGTGGATCTGACCACAATGACCTTGACCGATGTTTTTGGTTTGGGCGTAAAGGACCACTCACTTCCTGAAAATGCTTTGGATGCAAGTAACAAAGATGATATTGTTGGAAACTTTAAAACATGGCCGGTTCTAGGGTTTTATATGCCCGATGCTATCACTTATGCCAAAATTGGAGGTGCAGGTTACATCATTTCTGCTAACGAAGGAGATTCCCGTGATTACGATGGCTATTCAGAAGAGGAAAGAGTAAAGGACCTGGAATTGGACGCAACGGTTTTTCCAAATGCAGAGCAACTTCAAGCTGATGAAAATTTAGGTAGATTAAAGACTACAACGGCCAATGGTGATACAGATGGCGATGGCGATTTTGATAAAATCTATTCTTACGGTGCACGATCGTTCACGATTTGGAGCCCTCAGGGCCAAATGGTTTATGATAGTGGTGATGATATAGGAAGAAGAACTTTGGAAATTGCACCTGCATTGTTCAATAATGATGAAGGTGAAGCAGATGGTAGAAGTGATGACAAGGGTGCGGAACCTGAGTCTGTTACTACCCTTAAAATTGGTGAATCTACATTGTTGTTCGTAGGCTTGGAAAGAACCGGTGGCGCTATGGTGTACGATATTAGCCAGCCTTCGGCTCCTGAGTTTTTAAAGTGGATTTTCAATACACAAGATGTTGCTCCAGAGGGACTTTTGGTAATTCCTTCCGATGAGTCTCCTAACGGTGAAAACCTTTTGGTAATAACCAACGAAGTATCAAATACCGTTTCTATTTACGAGATAAAATAGTAGGTTTCAACAGACTATAAAGACAGAATCCCCTAATTTCATTTTGAGATTTGGGGATTCTCTTTTTAATTTACTTACGATTAGTGGTTTAGAATTGCGATTCCATCGGGATTAATACTATTTTTGCAGCAAATTTAAGGAAGTATGAGTGCTATTGTAGCCGTTGTAGGGAGACCAAATGTAGGGAAATCCACGTTTTTTAACCGTTTGATTCAAAGAAGGGAAGCTATTGTTGATGCCGTAAGTGGTGTTACCCGTGACCGTCATTACGGAAAAAGTGATTGGAACGGAAAAGAATTTTCATTAATAGATACAGGTGGCTACGTACAGGGTAGCGACGATATTTTTGAGCAGGAAATAGATAAGCAGGTAGAACTTGCCATTGATGAGGCCGATGCCATTATTTTTATGGTAGATGTTGAAAGTGGTATTACGGGCATGGATGAAGATGTAGCCAATTTGCTCCGTAGGGTTAAAAAGCCAGTATTTCTTGCGGTGAACAAAGTAGATAATGCCAAACGTGCCGAAGATGCAGTAGAGTTCTATGCGTTAGGTTTAGGTGATTATTATACGCTGTCCAGCATTAACGGTAGCGGTACTGGAGATCTGTTGGATGCTTTAGTAGAAGTGCTTCCTGAAAGTGAAAAAGAAGAAAGTGAGTTGCCAAGGTTTGCCGTTGTAGGAAGACCTAATGCCGGTAAATCATCGTTCATAAATGCTTTGATCGGTGAAGATAGGTACATTGTAACCGATATTGCCGGTACTACAAGGGATAGTAGCGATACAAAATACAACCGTTTTGGTTTTGACTTTAATATAATTGATACTGCAGGTATCAGAAGAAAGGCCAAGGTAAAGGAAGATTTGGAATTTTATTCCGTAATGCGCTCCGTTCGTGCTATTGAACATTGCGATGTTTGCTTGTTAATGTTTGATGCCACACGTGGTTTTGATGGTCAGGTGGAAAATATTTTCTGGTTGGCACAACGAAATAACAAAGGTATTGTGGTCTTAGTGAATAAATGGGATTTGGTGGAGGATAAGGAAACCAATACCATGAAGGAATATACCCAGCGTATTAAACAGGCCATGGAACCTTTTGTAGATGTGCCGATTATCTTTATTTCGGCATTGACCAAGCAACGTATTTATAAGGCTATTGAGACGGCCGTAGATGTGTATAAAAATCGTTCCAAAAAAATTAAGACACGTCAGCTTAATGACGTATTGTTGCCTATAATTGAACGCACACCACCACCTGCTTACAAGGATAAGTATGTAAAAATCAAGTATATTACACAGTTGCCAACAAACTACCCTCAGTTTGCGTTCTTCTGTAACCTACCCCAATATGTTCGGGAACCTTACAAGCGCTTCTTGGAGAATAAATTGCGGGAAAACTTTGATTTTAACGGTGTTCCCATTACTATTTATATGAGAAAGAAATAGGGATAGACATTTAATTATCCTCTTTTAGAGACTTATATAATCCCCATAAACAATTTGGTTGGTCTAAATGGTTTATGGGGATTTTGTATATAGGGACTAAATATAGTTCCAGCTCAGATCTGTAAATTGATGAGGTGTTTGTTTAAACCAAAATATATCGGTTATTAACCCTCTTTCCATCATCAACTTCAGGTAAAGTATGGGAATCGAGATAGAGCTAAAAGATTACCATCCGCCTGAAGCACCACCGCCTCCGAAGCCACCACCTCCGAAACCGCCACCAAAGCCACCGCCGGAACCTCCTCCAAAACCACCGCCTCCAAAGCTGCCGGAGCCTCCACTACGGCCCATGTTACTTAGAATGATAATGTCCCAAAGGTCTAAGCCTCTTCCGCGTTTGCCTCCGTTTCTGCCACCACCTCCTCGTTTGTTTCGGTTGGATAGAATGATAAGAATAATGAAGAAAATAATAAATGGTAAAAACTGTCCCAAAGGAAAGCCACCGCCATCGTCAAACGAACGCTCTTCTTCAAACTCCCCATTAAGAGCTTGAAAAATGGCATCAGATCCCGCGTTTAGGCCTCCGTAATAATCGTTTTGTTTGAACTTGGGTAGAATGGCCTGGTCAATAATTCGGCGAGACAGGGCGTCCGTAAGCCTTGATTCTACGCCGTATCCTGTGTTAATGGCTATTCTTCGGTCGTCTCTGGCCAAAAGTATCAATATACCATTGTCCTTTTTATCTTGGCCAATTCCCCATTTCTCGCCCCACTGAGCCCCAAGAAAATTGATGTTCTCTCCTTCCGTAGAGCTAATAATGGCAACAACTATTTGTGTAGACGTACTGTCCGAATAACGAATTAATTTCTGCTCTAGCGCCTGTTTTTGACCACTACTCAATAGATTTATGTAGTCGTAAACACTGGTCTGTAACTTAGGCATGTCCGGAATTTGAAATTGAGCCGTGACCAGACTATAGCAACAGAGTAAAATGATGAGTAGACTACCCCTTAGATACTTCATTGCTGAGTTCATTTTTATCGCCGCGCTGCCAAGGAAAATGGGCTTGGAGTTCTTTGCCGGCTTTTAAGATACCATCTATGATACCTTGCTTAAAGTTTCCTTTTTTAAATTGGTCTTGAATAACATCTTTGGTAGTATTCCAGAAATTTTCCGGTACCACCTTATGAATGCCGCTATCTCCGTAAATAGAGAATTTTCTATCGTTTACGGCAACGTATATCAAAACTCCGTTGGCTTCTTTGGTATTGTCCATTTTTAAAAGTAGAAACACTTCTTTGGCCCTATCCATTGGGTCTAGCCGCGTATGGGGTTCAATATGTACCCTGATTTCGCCAGAAGTGTCTTTTTCGGCTTTTATTATGGCCTCAACAATTTCTTGCTCTTCCTCTGCGGTTAAAAATGCTTCTACTCTGGACATATCTTAATTGAAGTCGAATTCTACGTCCGGTGCATTTTCAGAACCAGCATCTGCTTTGTACCGAGCCATATCTTCAAACCCGAAAATGCCTGCCAAGAATGACCCTGGAAATTTAGAAATGTGTATATCGTAAAGGTTTACGGTCTCATTAAACTTGTTTCGTTCAACGTTTATACGGTTTTCAGTACCTTCTAACTGTGCTTGTAGTTCAAGAAAGTTTTGGTTTGCCTTGAGCTCTGGGTAGCGCTCTACAACTACCATTAATTTACTAAGTGCACCTGTAAGTCCGCTTTGTGCTTGTTGAAAAGCGGCCATTTTTTCTGGTGTTAGGTTATTGGCATCAATAGAGGTTGAGGTAGCTTTGGCCCTTGCTTCAATTACATCTTTTAAAGTGCCACGTTCAAAATCTGCGGCGCCCTGTACGGTTTTTACCAAGTTTCCTATGAGGTCGTTTCTACGTTGGTAGGCACTTTCAACATTAGACCAAGCTGTTTTGGCATTGGCTTCTAGTTCTACTGCGGTATTGTTAAAGCCTACGGCCCAATTATAAAGACCAAAAGCAATGACTCCTAGTACTATAAGAACAATTAATCCTTTTTTCATTTTAAAAATATTAGGTTATAGTTAATGTGTTGCTGTAAGCAAAAAGTGTATTTGGAATATTAGACCACAAAGTTGTGCAATTGTTACAACTGCTCTTTAATTTTGGTCAATTCGGCCTTAATTCGCTCTAATTTATCAATAATATCAAAGTTATTGAGCGTTTTTTGACGGTTTTCCTTTAAGTGGATTTTAGCGCCTTCCAAGGTAAAGCCACGCTCTTTTACCAAGTGGTAAATGAGCTTTAGATTGTCTATGTCCTGTGGGGTGAACTTACGGTTTCCCTTTGCATTCTTCTTGGGTTTGAGCGCATCAAATTCTTTCTCCCAAAAACGGATAAGGGAAGTGTTTACACCAAAGGCCTTGGCGACTTCGCCAATACCGTAATACCTCTTTTCTGGAAGTTCTATTTGCATTAATCCAAAGATTGATTTTCTTGTGCTGCGTATTTCAGCATATTCTCAAATTCTTCTGCGGTCAAACTACCATAGTAGAAGTTTATGGGGTTGATGCGTTCTTCATCTTTCCAGACTTCATAATGTAAATGGGGAGCTTCCGAACGGCCTGTATTTCCTACAAAACCAATAAGATCTCCGCGTTTTACTTTTTGACCTTTTTTTACATTGTACTCGCTCAAGTGCCCATAAAGCGTCTTGTAGCCATAGCCGTGGTCTATACGAATGTGCTTGCCGTAACCGGATGAACCGTTATCGGCACGAATGACCTTACCATCTCCAGGGGCGTAAATAGGAGTGCCTTTTGGAGCGGAAAAATCCATTCCCCTATGCAGTTTACGTGCTTTTGTAAACGGATCCGAACGCCAGCCAAAACCGGAAGCCATACGCTTTAGACTTTCGTTGGTAACCGGCTGAATTGCCGGAATGGCCATTAGGAATTTTTCTTTTTCTTCGGCAAGTTTTGTGATTTCATCCAATGATTTGGATTGAATGGACATCTGTTTCTTAATAATGTCAAGTCGTTTTGTAGTGGCAATTACCATTTCGGAATTATTAAAGCCTTCCAAAGATTTGTAACGGTTAACACCTCCAAAACCGGCTCTTCGCTGTTCTTCCGGAATAGGGTTAGCCTCAAAGTACAAGCGGTAAATATTATTGTCGCGCTCTTCTATATTGGCCAAAACCTCTTCTATCTGGCCCATTTTTCTATTCAAAAGCTCAAATTGAAGCTCGTAATTTTTCACTTCACGTGCTAGCGAAAGTTCCCTTGGAGTATTGATCAGGTTGGTATTCATTAAAAATACCAAACACATGAGTCCAAATAGAAATGACCCTACAAAAAACAGGGCAATATTACGATAGCGCCTAGATTTTTTAGGTTCTATCTTGCGATATGAAAGTGTATCCGGATCGTAATAGTACTTTACCTTAGACATGAATCTATTTTATCCTATTTTTGTGACGTTTTACTGGGATAAACAAATATAGAAATACTTTCCTTTAAAACGTTAATTTTTGTAAAACCTTATAATTCTCTATGACTTCCAAGGAAATCCGATCTCAATTCTTAAATTTTTATAAAGAAAAAGAGCATAAAATAGTTCCATCTGCCCCTATGGTCATTAAAGATGACCCCACGCTAATGTTCACAAATGCGGGTATGAACCAGTTTAAGGAGTTCTTTTTAGGGAATAGTATTGCCAAGAATCCTAGGGTCGTAGACACCCAAAAGTGTTTGCGGGTAAGTGGTAAGCATAATGATTTAGAGGAAGTGGGCAAGGACACTTACCACCATACCATGTTTGAAATGTTGGGCAATTGGAGTTTTGGCGATTATTTTAAGGAAGAAGCGATTTCTTGGGCATGGGAGCTGCTCACGGAAGTTTTGAAAATTGATAAGGATTGTTTGTATGTTTCAGTTTTTGAAGGAAGTAAAGATGCCGATAATTTGGCGTTAGATACCGAAGCTTATGATCTATGGAAAGCCATTGTGCCGGAAGACCGGATTATTCTAGGAAATAAGAAGGACAATTTTTGGGAAATGGGTGATCAGGGGCCTTGTGGCCCTTGTTCCGAGATTCATGTGGATATTCGCTCTGCGGAAGAAAAAGCAAAGGTTTCAGGAGCCTCTTTGGTAAATGCCGATCACCCACAGGTAGTTGAAATATGGAACTTGGTTTTCATGCAATACAACCGTAAGGCAGACGGTACTTTGGAGCCGTTGCCGGCAAAACATGTAGATACGGGAATGGGGTTTGAGCGTCTGTGCATGGTGCTTCAAGGTGTGCAATCCAATTACGATACAGATGTTTTTAAACCTATTATTCGTGAAATTGAGACCATAACCAATAGCAAGTATGGTAAAGATGAAGAGACGGATATTGCTATTCGTGTAATTGCGGATCACATTCGTGCGGTGTCTTTTTCCATTGCAGACGGGCAGTTACCAAGTAATACGGGAGCCGGATATGTAATCCGCCGTATTTTAAGACGTGCCGTGCGTTACGGTTTTACGTTTTTGAATACCAAAGAGCCCTTTATGTACCGTTTGGTAAGTGTGCTTACGGAGAATATGGGGGAAGCTTTTCCTGAGTTGAAGGAACAGCGTCAATTGATAGAAAACGTTATAAAGGAGGAAGAACATTCATTCTTGAAAACCTTGGAACAAGGGTTGGTTCTTTTAGATCAAGTAATTGCAAATGTAAAGGGTAAGGAAGTAGATGGAAGAAAAGCTTTTGAACTGTACGATACTTACGGATTTCCTATAGATTTAACCGCACTGATTCTTTCTGAAAAAGGATTGAGTTTGGATGAAAAAGGTTTTGAGGCGGCTATGCAAGAGCAAAAGAACCGTTCAAAATCGGCTTCGGAGATTTCTAAGGATGACTGGGAAGTGCTTTCAGGAGATTTGGAGCAGGAGTTTGTTGGGTATGATGTGCTCGAGGCCAATGTAAAATTGGTGAAGTACAGAAAAGTAACTTCCAAAAAGGCCGGTGAGCAGTATCAATTGGTTTTTAACCTAACTCCTTTTTATCCTGAAGGAGGTGGACAAGTAGGGGACAAGGGCTATTTGGAGATGCCCAATGGCGATGTAGTCTACATTCTGGATACCAAAAAGGAGAACAACGAAATTATCCATTTTACTAAAAATCTTCCGTCAGATACAAGCGGAACATTTAAAGCAGTAGTGGACAGGAAACAGCGCGAACGTACGCAAGCAAACCATACGGCTACGCACTTATTGCACCAGGCTTTACGCGAAATATTGGGCACGCATGTAGAGCAGAAAGGTTCTGCTGTACACTCCAAGTATTTACGGTTTGATTTTTCTCACTTTTCAAAAGTAACACCAGAGGAACTACGCGAGGTAGAAAACTTCGTAAATGCACGTATAGATGGTCAGTTGCCTTTTGTGGAGCAAAGAAACATACCAATGGAAGACGCCTTGAAAGAAGGGGCTATGGCCCTTTTTGGAGAGAAGTATGGTGATGCTGTGCGAACGGTGCGTTTTGGTCAGTCTATAGAATTGTGTGGAGGTACCCATGTTAAGAATACGAGTGAAATATGGCACTTCAAAATTAAGTCGGAGGGAGCAGTGGCTTCGGGAATACGCCGAATTGAAGCGATTACCTCTGATGCCGTAAAGGATTTTTATGCTGATAATGATAGGGTCCTTGTGGATATAAAGTCCTTGCTGAACAATGCCCAAGACCCGGTGAAAGCTGTCTCAAACTTACAAGATGAAAATGCCAAATTGAAAAAAGAGGTAGAGGCCTTATTGAAGGATAAAGCAAAAAACCTAAAAGGCGATTTAAAAAACGAACTGGAAGATGTGAACGGGGTTCAGTTTTTGGCCAAGAAGATTGACTTGGATGCCGCAGGAATAAAAGACCTTTCTTTTGAAATGGGTCAGAACCAAGATAATCTATTCCTTCTTTTTGGAACGGAGCAAAACGGAAAAGCATTATTGTCTTGTTACATTTCTAAAGAACTAGTGACTTCAAAGGATTTGAATGCGGGAACCATTGTTAGGGAATTGGGGAAATTCATTCAAGGTGGTGGCGGTGGCCAGCCTTTCTTTGCTACCGCAGGAGGCAAGAAACCCGAAGGAATTGATGAGGCATTGGCCAAGTCAAAAGAGTATTTAAAGTAACATACTAGAAAGCCTCGCTAATTATGGTGGGGCTTTTTTCTTTTGGGGTAGACTTGACTAATCTTCAAAGGAATCATAATTCACGGTCCATTGTTGATGAAGAGGAATGTGTTCTATGGGTTTAGAAAATATTAGATAAATAAGGGTAAAATTCTTCTGGGTTATTTTTAAGACTTGATAGGTGGCTGACCGTTGTCTTTTGCTTTTTGTACTGCTATTTCTGCTTTTGGCAAAGTTAACTTAAAGGTGGTTCCTTTTCCAACGCCGTCAGACTCGGCAATTATGGTTCCCCCATGCGAGACCGCAATTTTCTGGACCATATAGAGTCCTAAGCCTGTGCCTTCTGTATTCTTGTGAAAGCGTTCAAATGGTGTAAATAGGTTTTGTAAGGCATGCTCGTTCATTCCTAATCCATTATCACGTACTAAGAAGCTGTTTGTGTCACCATTATCAATATAATCTATAGCTATTGTTGGATTTTTTTGGTCACCCATATATTTGATAGAGTTGTCCAGGAAGTTGCAAAAAATCTGGGTTATCCTTTTGTGGTCACCATAAATTTGGGGTAAATCGTTCGCAATAATAAGTTCAACTTTTTCTTTGTCTAGTTTTCCTTTGATCAAATCTTTGGATAAACTCAATATATCATTGGTGTTCAACAGTTCGTTTTTATTTTCGACTTTACCCAATTCCGCAATTTTGGTAATATCCGAAATCAATGCGCTCATATTATCGCAGGAAATATCTATTAAGTTTAGATATTCTTCTACCGTCTCAAAATCTGCAGTCTCAATAGACATGGACATAAGGCCGGCAATTCCTTTAATATTGTTAAGCGGACTTTTTAGGTCATGGGAGACGGCAAAGGTAAATTGTTGAATCTCTTTGTTCTTAGATTTTAAGCTATTTGCGGCTTCCTCTAGTTTGTTTTTTTGAAGCCTTAATTCTTGGGTACGTTCCGCTACTTTTTGAACCAATACTTTTTGATTTTTCCGGAAATTTCGGACTTTGAGGTAATAGGCTAGATATAGCAATAGTAGAATCAATACGACCAATAACAATCGGAACCACCACATTTGCCAATAGGGTGGGGTAATAGTCAGATGTAGCTTTAATTCATTGTCTACCCAAACACCATCAGAATTGGTAGATTTCATTCGTAACGTATATTCTCCCGGGTTGAGGTTGGTATATGTGGCACTGGGATTGTTTCCTACATAATTCCAATCTTTCTCAAACCCCTCTAAATAAAAGGCATAGTCAACACTTTCTGGGTGTCTCATGGTAAGCGCCTTAAAATCAATATTTATTACGGATTGATCATGGTTGAGGATAAGGGAGTCAACTTGGCTAATATCCTTCTCTAAAACTCCAAATTCATCATTGGGCAGAACTGATTTATTGAAAATTTTAAGGTCTGAAATAAACAGGGCGAGTTTATCTTTTCGCTTAATAACATCCTTGGCCGTAAAAATGTTAAACCCATTTACGCCTCCAAAAATATATTCTCCTTTACTGGTAACCAACGAGGCGTTAGGGTTGAATTGGTTGGCCTGCAGACCATCAACTACCCCATATTCCATTGTTTTTTCGTTACCCGTATGGTATCTAATAATACCTTCCTCCGTACTTAACCACAGATGTTTATTCTTATCATCTATAATTTCTTTAATAGCATCATTTTTAAGTCCGTTTGATTTGTTGATTATCTCAAAAGAATCCTTTTCAGGTACGTATTTGTTAAGTCCTCCTTGGGTACCGACCCAAATGGTATTTTCGGTATCCTGTATGATAGAGTTGACAAAATTGTTGCTTAACGAATTTTTAATGTGATAATGGGTGCTTGTCCAAGTACCATTGTTTTCTGATAGTTTAAACAAGCCGGAGTTAAGAGTGCCTATCCAAATATTACCTTGGTTGTCTTCAAATATGGTGTTTAACGAATTTATTTCCGTACCATCTACTTCAGAGGTCAGGGTAATGTCTTCATGTTCGTCTGTCTTAGGGTTAAAAACCTGTACACCCGTAAAATAATGGACAATCCAAATACGACCACTTTTATCCTTTAAGAGGTTAACTACAATATTGGATTTCAAAAAGGAATTCTGGGTGTTTAATTCTTCGTACTTTTTACTTTTCGTATCAAAGATGAGAATACCATTGGTCCAAGTGCCAACCCATAATTCGTTTGGTTTTGTCTGGAGCAATGAAAGCACTACATCACTGCCAAAATTTTCGCTTTTTATTGAGTAATCTTCAAACGTATTTAAACTTCTGTTCCAATAGTTTAGTCCACCACCATCCGTTCCTATCCATATATTACCTTTAGAATCTTCATTAAAACAATTTACCAGCTTGTTGCTTAAAGATTTGGGGTTTAGTGGGTCTGATGTAAAGTGTTTAAATTTAAATAGTTCTGGGTCATGGTAATTTAGGCCACTTCTATACGGGGCTACCCACATAATACCATTGCGAGTGTTTAGCAGTGCCCAAATGGAGTTGCCCGAAATGGAATTAGGTTTATAAACACTATGTTCTATATGTTGGAGCTGTTCTAAATTTTTATTGTAGATGTAGAGGCCGTTGTTTTCTGTACCTATCCACAATTGGTCATTGCTGCTTTTGGTTAAGGAGCGGATACAATAACCTGGGCTTACAACCTTTCTTTTGGTATGTATTTTTAAATTCTTATCTATCTGTAGTTCTACGAGAGATCCGTATAGGGTGCCCAGTAAATATTTGTTTTTATCTATGGTGGTAGCCGCAAAGATTTCATCTGTTTGCTGATGTCTGCTCTGGATTTCCATATCCTTGTTTATTACCAGAATATTGTAAGTAGTAATAACCAACATATAATCGCTGGCCAAGGGCATTATTTGAAGAACTCTATCTATACGTTTGTTTTTTAGTTTTACATAGTCATTTGGAAGTTTAAGGTGTTTTATCGCTCCAGTTTCGGGTTGATACCTATATAGTCCGCTTTTTTCCGTGCCCAGCCATAAATAACCATGTAGTTTTGTTACCCCTTGAAACCTTTTGGATTCTATTTCCTTTCCCTCTTTCTTAAATGGATATGGAACAACAAGATTTAAACTACGGTCGTATAAACTTAAGCCATCATTGGTGCTTATGAGTATATTTTCACCGTCCTCATATAAAGAAACTACATATTCGTGGGTAAGTCCCGTTACACTATCTAATGTTTTGTTGAATATTTCAAAATCCTTACCATCGTACCTGTTCAGTCCATTTCTGGTTCCGATCCATATAAAACCGTAACTATCTTCTAAAAAGACCGTAGCTGTACTATGTGATATTCCTTCTGTAATGTGTTGAAAATCAAAGGATGTTGTTTGTTGAGATCTAACCGTGTGTATGGAAAGAAAAAGAATAAAAAACGTAAAAATCTTACAACAATACTTTGAAAACATTTTTAGGCCGGTGTAGTATATTTATTTTAACGTATTTAAAGGTAAGAAATTACGTCCAAAAATAATTTGACACCAAGTTTTATTTATAAAACAAGAAAAGAGTCTAGATGTTATATAAAATTCGCTGATTTTTATAAATTTCCCTGTCAAACTAATGGGCTATCTTTAACTTTGAAATTAGGCATGGGCTACAGTTTTTGTGGATTGTTCTGTGGCGTAGATATTAAATTAAGTATGACTATATTTTCTTATCATTTGGCCAAAATACCATTTTCTACGGCCGTAAAAGGCGTATTCTCAAATCCTGTTCCTAAGCTTACAAAAGGTTTGATTCATGCGGAATATATGTCTTCTATGACATTGGGTTCTGCTATTGTATCCCCATCAAGATTTTTAATTCGGGAGGTAGTGGTCTTTGCCCAATGGGAAAACGAAGATGCTATAGATGATTATTTAGAAGAAGAGAAATTTGGTAAAATTCTAGCTAACGGCTGGCATGTTCGCTTGTCTTTTGTGCGAGAGTGGGGAAAATTTAGGGACTTTAATATTCCGGAACATAAATCTGAGTTAGATGGTCCAAATTCTCCCGTAGTAGCGGTTACGATTGCGAGAATGAAACCCTTTGAAATCCCACGGTTTTTACATTGGGGCAGACCTGTAGAAAAGTTGGTCCGTGACCACCCGGGAACTACGCTTTCTTTGGCTTCATTTAGATTTCCCAATACGGTATCCACATTTTCTATTTGGAGAACGGAGAAAGAAATGACAGATATGGTGCGTGGTCATAGTAAAGTGTCTAAACCCCAAAGACATGCGGTTGCAATGAAAGAAAGAAAAAGGAAGAGTTTTCATTTTGAATTTACCACTCTGCGTTTTAAACCCATCTCGGAATCTGGTTCATGGGAAGGTCAAAGAAATTTTGTTCCTAATCTTAAAGTAGATTAAATGGGGCTTGCTATTCTTAAGCAAAACGTACAGGATTGGATTACCCAACAATGGGTTATCCTATTTGGGGAAAAAGTTGATGAAGATACTAGTAAGTGGCTTCTGGGACCTTTTGGAACAAAAAACGGAATTGGAGAAAAGTTCATTCAAGAGCTGGCGCATAAGGAAGAGTTGAATCAAGATAAAAGTACCCATGCTAAAGGTATATTGCAATCCATTAATCAACTTAAACTACCTCAAACAGAGTTGGGTAAATTGTCCAAAAATGTAATCGATTTTTATGAAAATACAAGTACTTATGATCTTGACTTAAAAGTGAAATGGAATCCCTTCTTTAAAGGGTTTGGTGTACTTTTACGCCTATTGTTCAGTAATAGAATTGAACAATTAAATGTGCCTATTAAAAACAATAAAGGTTCCAAGGCAATGACAAGTGAAATCATTTGTTTGTTGGATGGGCAAACAAAAAAAGTAAAACGTACCATTTGGCTAAGAACCTTTAAAACCTCGGGGCAAGTGGTGTATTCTGGGGTTTATGAAACCTGTACTATTCCAAAAGGGCAGACTTGTGTAAAAGCTATATTTCCGTTGCCCAATGGTAATGCTACGGTTATTTTAAGCCCAAGTGTGGGAAAGAACGGTGAATTAATTTTAACCTCTTCGGGGAAAACAATTGGTGATAGTGGATTTTATTTTTTACTGAACGATTCCAAGGGAAATAAATGGACTAAGTTTATTTCATCATTTAAAGATAAACTGGTGGTTAGTTCAGAAAATGGAAGCATTAAAGCAATACAGACCTTAACTTTGTGGCGATTTCGGGTTTTGAGTTTTGAATATCAAATCAATAAAAAGCATTCATAGTACTAGGCAGGGCGTAGTCATATAAATAATATACCAATAGAAAAACTAAAACGCATATTGAACAGTATTCTTCCTATTACGGAAGAGGATTGGCAAGATATATTGCCTTACCTCTCAGTTGTTGGGTTTGAAGAAGGTGAACAGTTGCTCTGTCCGCCCCAAATATGCCGCTTTATTGCGTTTATCAATTTGGGGTCTTTGCGGTCTTACCATATAAATGACCAACTGGTAGAAACGAATTTGTTGTTAAGATCCGCTAATGAGTTCATAACGGACTATGAGAGCTTTGTAAGTCAACAGCCCTCTACCTTGTGGATACAGGGCATAGAAAAAGGGGAAGCTATTTTTTTGGATAGAACTGGCCTGTATTCTCTTTACGAAACCTCTTTTTACTGGAATAAATTTGGGAGAATTATTAGCGAGCAGATATTCGTAAATAGTAAACGGAGAACGGAACAACTGCTATTTTTAAATCCAACGGAGCGGTATTTGCTTCTCATGAAAAATCATCCTGAATATTTTCAAAAGTACGCTTTAAAACATATTGCGAGCTATTTGGGTATAACACCACAATCATTAAGTAGAATTAGAAATCAGGTTTCAAAGCATTAATTACCCAAAGTTAAGTCGTGATGTTATTGAGATGTTGGACATTTGTTTGAATAAGAAACAAGGGAATTGGTATTTAAAAGAGCAAGCTTATGGTAGTTATGATATTATCTTTAATTCTGTTTTTAATTTTTGTTGTCTTGGGCGGTTTTCATTTCTATTGGCTCTTTGGAGGGCTTTGGGGACTAGAAAAAGCTATTCCTACAAAAGATGGGTTGAGCTCTTTAGCAATTCCCAAAATAGCGACATTCTTTGTAGCAGTTGTATTAGTTTTATTTGGTTTGCTATATCTAATAAAATCAGGACTTCTGACTATTGATGGCCCAAATTGGATTATAAATTATGCATATTGGTTTATTCCTTCTCTTTTTATTTTACGGGCGATAGGCGAATTTAAGTACGTTGGTCTTTTTAAGAAAATAAAACATACCACATTCGCGAATGCAGATTCAAAAGTTTTTATTCCTTTATGCCTAGCAATTGGTATAATGGGAATACTGGTTTAATATCTGAGTTGAAGGAATTGAAAATCCTCTAAATTGGACACTATCTTTGAGTGGTAGAAAAAAGCAACAAATTAAGATGAAACTCCAAACCCAAATACCTTTACAAAAGGCTCAAAACCAAATTGACTATGAAAGTAGGTTAGTGTTGTTGGGTTCCTGCTTTTCGGAGAATATTGGGCAAAAATTCAGTTACTTTAAATTTCGCGAACTTCAGAACCCGTTCGGTATTTTATTCCACCCGTTGGCTATTGCCAATTTGGTCTCTCGTGCCGTATTGGGGAAGGTCTATACGGAGGAGGATGTTTTTTTTCACAATGAGCGTTGGCAGTGCTATGATGCCCATTCAGATTTAAGTGCGGTTTCCAAAGTAAGTCTGCTTAATGCCTTAAATGACGGAATTGAAAAAACTGCAAATCATCTGAAACAAGCTACCCATATTTGCATAACACTGGGTACGGCTTGGGTGTATAGACATACGGAAACAGATGCAGTGGTAGCTAATTGCCATAAAGTTCCTCAAAAACAGTTTTCAAAAGAGCTGTTGAGTATTGGGGAGATTACAGCTAGCCTGAGCAGTATTATAGCATCGGTAACATCTATGAACCTCAATGTACAGTTTGTTTTTACCGTATCGCCAGTGCGTCATATAAAAGATGGATTTGTAGAAAATCAACGTAGCAAGGCACATTTAATAGCTGCTGTTCATGAAGTGATTGAAACTGCGAAGCTAAAAGTAGATTACTTTCCTTCGTATGAAATTCAAATGGACGAACTGCGAGATTATCGCTTTTATAAAGAAGATATGGTCCACCCAAACGCATTGGCGGTCAATTATATTTGGGAAAAGTTTAAATTGGTTTGGATTACGGAAGAAGCCCAAAAAACTATGCTTCAGGTAGATGCTGTTCAGAAAGGACTCCTTCATAGGCCTTTTTACCCAAAATCGGAACAACATTTAAAGTTTTTAAAATCCTTGGACGTTAAAATATCCAATCTTCAAAAGCAGTTTTCGTTTATGGATTTTTCAAGTTAAGATTCAGGGTGTTAGAATCCGCTTTCCGTTTCGTCAATTTCAATATGTATTGTAACTTCATCTTATGAAAAAAGTATTTGTAGGCGTCTTGATTACCTTGGCCGCTGTTTTGGTTTTTCGTTCGTGCTCAGAAGATAGGGAGGAAAAATCCATCCTTGAAGAAAACAGCATGCTCATACAGACACAAATAGACAACGTAAGTAAATTAATAGTTACCGAAGGTCACTTTGCGGAAGTCTACAATTACAAAGATTCTAAGATGCTTTTTGGGCCTTTTATTTCCGCGGAAAAGAAAGCGTTGGTCGTGGTAAATGCCGATGTTACTATTGCCTATGATTTAAGTAAAATTAATTTTGAAGTGGATGAGGCAAACAAGACTTTACACATCAAAAGCATACCGGAGCCGGAAGTAAAGATCAGTCCGGATTTTGAGTATTACGATGTTACTTCGGACTATTTAAATATGTTCGATGCCAGTGATTATAATAAAATCAAGAAAAACGTAAATGCTTCCCTAATGAAAAAAGTAGAAGCATCGGCTTTAAAAAAGAACGCTGAAAACCGTCTGATCAGCGAACTTCAGAAATTCTATATTTTAACCAATTCCATGGGATGGTCTCTGGTCTACAATGGTCAGCCGGTAGAAGAGAATCTGCCCCAAATACTTTTCAAGGATTAGATTTTACCTATTTGGCAAAAGTATCTGCCCAAATCATGTATTGGTCCCAGTCGTATTCGGTTATATCGTGTTTTCCGGCTCTCATATGGTAGGCTAGGGTTCGCTGAATAGGCTTGTCAACCTCATGAACATCTGTAAGGGACAGTCCTTTTTTGCCATATAGCTCGTACACTTTAGACGCATATTGAGAAGACAAGAACTCACCTTTGGGGTCTGCCCACTCATCTTCAATGGCACTGGCTACGTACAATGGCCTTGGGGCGATCAATGCCAGTAGCTGATGCTGGTCTACAGGTAGTGTTTCTTCTCTGTTGCTGTATTTTTTAAAGCTTTGGGAAAACCAATGTGGAAAGGAAGTAGTAATGTGATCTATGGTCTCTCCATACTTTCGTTTGGATAAGGCCGCACCTCCGCAACCCGAATTATTACTGATTACACCGGAGAATCTAGGGTCTGTTACACCTGCCCATAAAGCTGCTTTTCCTAGTCTTGAGTGCCCAAACACTATTACATTAGAAATATTAGTATCGTTTTCTAAGTAGTCCATAGCGCGGCTTAGTCCAAAAGCCCATGCGGCTATGCTACCCCATTCGTTGGTCCTTGGTCTGGTCTGTTCTTCAGTATAGTACAAACTGTGCAGTCCATCCGAAAAGTCATTTTTATCCGGGTCTATTTCTCCATAATACACCGTGGCGAGACCGTATCCCTTTTCGAGCATTTTGGTTATGGGCCAGCGGTTGGTACGCACGCCTCGCGAAGCTTCTGTAGCTCTGTTATTGCTTATCTTTAAATCGTTGTTGTTGGCATTCCAAGCTTCGGTGATTATGACCTTTGGGTCGTTCGTTACCGTGTGGTTCCCATGAAAATTATAGCCTAGGAATACAGGTGCGTTTTCATGTCCGTTAGGAAGGTATAAAAGGATGTTGAAATTTAACGTCCGTCCGTTTTTCTTTAAGCCAACCGCAATTTGTTTGCGTTGTGCTTTTCCCTCAAATGCATTATTATCTTGTTCTATGACTTTAAAGGAGTACTCGTCCAACATGGCAGGGACCTTGCCATATATTTGCTTCTCAAAAAACTGATAGATTTCTAGTTTTCTATTTTTTTCCCACTGATCGGTATCCGTTATCGCTCGCCCACTAAAAGAGGTGAGAGGGTCTGGAACTGAGAATTTTGGTATTCTGGTCTCATCGTAATTAGCTTCGGGTTGTGCCAATAGGATGGTACTGAAAATTATAAAAAAGAGAGAGGTTATTCGTTTCACGGCGGTTTGGTTTGGGGTCAATTAGGAAATATAGATTTCTAGTTCAAATTTTCTGTTTCACATGTTTGGTTTACCAAATTTAGGCCATCATCTATTAAATGTCCAACCTTTGGATTGTTCAGTTTTACTGATTGTAAATGTTCGGATATCTCATGGGCAAACTCATGGTCTCCGTTTTCTTTGGCAAGCTCGTAGAGTTCAACAGGCAGGAGCCAATCACCAGGGTAATTATCCCTTATGGCTTCAAAAACCTTGTGTCTGGAGATAGTAATGTTCTTGCCTTCCCGGAAGTGTCGAACCTGTTCGTAATATTGTTCCAATTGGCTCTGAGAAGCGTTGCCTTCTGATTTTATGGTAGTGGATGACACTTTATGGGTAACCAGGTCAAAACTGTTCAAATCTGCCGGACCATTAAAAGCCGAAACAATTTCGCTACCTACGGCCATACTGTAAAGCTCTTCCTTGCTTTTAAAAAGAACATTTTCCTTATGGGTTACCGTACAATCTTTAAAGGTGACCAGAATAATATCTCCTTGCAGGTTTCGGGTTCCGGTAACGATTTCTCCAGCTATTTTTATATGTCCTTCAAATTCTAAAGAAATGCGTTGGCCTTCAAAAATATTGTAAGCTTTTAGGTCAAGCGGACTCATATCCTCAATAGCCAAGTTTATTCCTTTTAACTTGCCCAATGGGGACCCAAAACCGGTAGCGTGCTGTTTTGTACTGTGCCCTACCAATTCTTTGTCGCGGAAGGATAAAGCCGTAGCTCCAACCGTTTGAAAGAAAACAGGCTTACCATCATGCGCTATAACGCTATCAAAATTACCTGAGATCTGTAAGCCGGTACTCAGTTCTATTGTGCCCAGTTCTTTGGAGGCAATCAGTTTTTTAATTCCGCTCAATCCGCCTTTGCGTAAAGCCATGGTATTCGCAAACTCCTCTAAAACTTGACTCAAGTAAGCAAAATCCGGAGTAACAAAAAGTTGAGGTTGGGGCTGTGTAATGTCAAAAGACGTGTACGCCGCATCTAAGGAATACGGTTTTTTCTTGACTTCATCCGTCATGCACCAGGCGCTTTCTCCAATAGAAGAAAGTAGTCCTGCACCATAAATTTTAGGATTTTCAGGTGTTCCGATAAGTCCGTATTCTACGGTCCACCAATGTAAATTTCTTATGAGTGCAATTTCACTGGGTTCACCCATATTGTTCTGAAGGTCTTCAATATGTTTTTCGGCTTTGTCAATTTCATCCTGTGGTGTGCCTTGGGCCTCTTTTATAATTGAAAGGTGGCGTACCGCTTCGTAAAGCTCATAGTCTTTGGCATTTGAAATGGCCTTTGAACCAATCTCGCCAAATCTACGCAAGTACTCTGCATATTCAGGATTGGCAATTATTGGGGCATGCCCAGCGCCTTCATGAATAATATCTGGGGCAGGCGTATATTCTATATGGTCTAATTGCCTAATATCCGAGGCAATAACAAGCACATTGTATGCCTGAAATTCCATAAACGCAGAAGGTGGAATAAAACCGTCTACGGCAACGGCCGCCCAACCAATTTCTTTTAAAATACGGTTCATACCGTACATATTGGGAATGTGGTCTATGGAAATACCTGTTTTCTGTAACCCATCTAAATAGGAAGAATGTGCTACCTTACTTAGATAATCTATGTTTTTGCGCATTACATATCTCCAAACGGCCTGGTCAATAGCCGAGTATTCATTGTAGTCTTGCGGTTTTATATACTGCTGCAAATGTGCAGGTAGTTTATCAAGTACAGGATTACTAGTGTATGTCATACAACAAAATTTTCTGTTATAAAGATACAAAAAAGGGTAGAGCGCTTTTTCTAATATTTACAAGGACTAAGTTGGGTGTAAAAAAAGCTCTTTTTGATGGAAAGAGCTTTTGTCATTAAGACTTGTATTAGTTAAACCAACCTACTTTGTGGCAACAATGTTGGGCGGGTATTGCATTAAGATTTCAGATACAAATTCTCTAATTCTCTCTTCTTTCTTAGCAATGTTACTAGTGTTGGTAAGGTTGCCAACGCCTTTACCTTGCCACACCAATTCTTTACTTTTGGAGTCTATAAGGTCTATGTATAATGAACCTTCCGTACGGGTGCTGACGTTATTTCCGCCCCAACCGGGACCCCAGTAGTATGGGTTCCAGCCCCAGCCCCAACCACCGCCCCAGTAGTTGTTATAGATGTCAACCTGTTCCTTTTCTTTGGTGAAAATGCTTACCAGAATGTCTGGGTTTTCAGATTTGGTAAAACCACGTTTGGTCATTTCGGCTTCAATAGCTCTTAGAATTCTCTTTTTGTCCAAATCGGAAATCTGGGCTTTGTCAATTCCGGTTTTATAAAACGCGTAGGATTTATAACTGTTGAAGTTAGCCTCTTTGTCGTAATCCGAAAGCACACGTACAGATGTACAGGAGCTTAAAAACAACAACACGAGCATTGGCACCACTAAAATTTTAATCTTTTTCATAACGGATAATAGTATTTGGTGTTAACACATCATTTTCTGTTTAAAACAGTCTCAAAAATCATGCCGAAGAACCGTGTTTATTGCCGGTTAGTCTTAGGGTCGTAGCCGTATGGGCAATGTCTGCAACCACTCTCGCAACAATACCCTCTTTTTAAGTGGTACTGTTTTGTAAATACTCTATACCCTTCTTCGGTTAGGTAAAAGTCGCCTTCCTCGGGCGGAATTATTTTTTTCATTAATTTATCTTCCGATACCTTGTTTAGGTTAAAATTACTGCATTTTGTTGATAGAGTACTTAAATCCATCTTAAAACCGCACATTTTACAGGGTTTAGGTGTATTTTAACGAATGATTACAATTATTGGCAACAAAGTTGTGTTATCCCATTAAGATGGTTCAACAACAATCAATTTTGTTTTGTACCGTTTAAACCTTTGATTATGATCTTAGTCTTTAAACATTTTTTTTATAAGAATTATGTTGGTCTATCACTTTGGCCATTCATTATTCTTAAGCATGATGAACTCAAAGAAGATATTGTCTTGATCAATCATGAGAAAATCCACTTAAAACAACAACAGGAACTACTTATTGTTTTCTTCTACTTTTTCTATATATCGGAATGGCTTATAAGAACGGCCATTTATTTTGATAGTTATAAGGCATATCAAAACATTAGCTTTGAACGCGAGGCTTATTCAAACGAGAAAAATTTGAATTATACCAACGAACGCAAAGCCTTTAGTTTTATTAAATATCTTTCAAATTAGCCTGTACAATACTTCCGGTCTAATTAAAACAGAACTTTAATACCACTGTTTTTCGCCCTACTTTTACGGAGTATGCGAGAAACTGTTAAAAATCAAGAAATTCATTTACCCGTTCTTGAACAAAAAAAGGTAACCCTTGTACTTAAGAGGGAGGATCGTATTCATCCGTTTATTTCTGGAAATAAATACAGAAAACTCAAATACAATTTAGAGGAGGCAAAATCTCAAGGGCTGAACACCCTGCTTACATTTGGAGGGGCATATTCCAATCATATTGCCGCGACGGCCTATGCCGGAAAACTACACGGTCTACAAACCATAGGGGTAATACGTGGGGAAGAACTGGCTCAAAAATGGCAAGAAAATGCTACTTTAAAACTGGCCAATTCCCATGGTATGCAGTTTAAATTTATTTCTAGGGAAGCTTTTAGGAATAAGAATAATGCACAATTCATCAAGGATTTGAAAGAAGAATTGGGCGTTTTTTATCTTTTGCCCGAGGGTGGAACCAATCCTTTGGCCATTAAAGGTTGCGAAGAAATCTTAACAAATACCGATGCTGGTTTTGATGTAATCTGCTGTGCGGTAGGTACGGGCGGTACTATTGCAGGAATAAGTAATTCTGCTTTTGCGGCTCAAAAAGTTTTGGGCTTTCCGGCGCTCAAAGGCGATTTTTTACAAGAAGATATTCGTAAATTCGCAGCAAGGGAAAATTGGGAACTTATAACGGACTATCATTTTGGCGGTTATGCAAAGGTCAATGAACACCTCATACATTTTATAAACGATTTTAAGAGTAAGACCCAAATACCTTTGGATCCGATTTATACGGGCAAGATGATGTATGGTATAGTAGATCAGGTTACAAAAGGATATTTTCCCCCTAACACAAAAATTTTAGCAATCCATACAGGAGGGCTCCAAGGTATTGACGGAATGAACCGTAATTTGCAAAAGAAAAATCTACCATTATTAAGCTTATGATACGTAGCGTTATAGCAGTAGCTCTTGTGAGCCTATTTTTTATTGGATGTAAAGCAAAACGAACGGTAGCCACCCGTAGTGAAACTCCACGGAAGAAAACGGAAGCTGTAGTGGTTAAGAAGGAGAATAAAAAAGCAGATGACGGTCTGTACCCTATGCCCGATGATACGGGTGAATTCATTCATTTTAGTATTGAATCACCGGAGGAATATGTTGAGACATTTTCTGAAATAGCCCAAATGGAAATGAAGGCTTTTGGTATTCCTGCCAGTATTACATTGGCGCAAGGGTTGTTGGAAAGCGGACTGGGAAAAGGGGCTTTGGCCTTAAAGACCAACAATCATTTTGGAATAAAATGCCATACCGGTTGGGAGGGCGATTATGATTTTCATGATGATGATGAAAAAGGGGAGTGTTTTAGAAAATATAACCACCCCATGTATTCGTACCGCGATCACAGTATATTTTTAAAAGGTCGTTCACGTTATGCATTTTTGTTTGATTATAGTAACGATGATTATAAGAGGTGGGCAAAGGGCTTACGACAGGCCGGTTATGCTACGGATAAACATTACCCGCAAAAATTGATATCGCTTATTGAGCGGTATGAATTGTACAAGTATGATACTGAGATTGCCAAACAAGGCTATGGCAAACCAAAAGAAAAACCCGTAATAGCGGCGCGTACCCAGAATAAGGTGCACGTGGTCAAGAAGGGAGATACGTTATATTCAATTTCCAGGGCGTATTCTGTTTCCGTTGATGATTTAAAACGATGGAACTATATGTACGACAACAATCTGGATATTGGTCAAAAGCTTACTGTTAAGACTCAAAATTTCAATAAATAGATGTTATATCAAAGAAGTAGCGCCCTATTTGCTGAGGCGCAAAAATATATACCTGGAGGTGTCAATTCTCCAGTACGTGCTTTTAAGGCCGTAGGAGGCGACCCAATTTTTGTGAAAAAGGCAAAAGGTGCCTATTTGTATGATGAAGATGATAATCGGTTAATTGATTATATCGCTTCATGGGGTCCGTTAATTTTGGGCCATGCACATGAACCTGTACTTAATGCGGTAATTGAGAAAGCAAAATTAGGAACCTCCTTCGGAATGCCTACGGAGATTGAGACCCAGTTAGCGCAATTGGCAGTTTCCATGGTACCCAATATTGATAAAATTAGATTTGTGAACAGCGGTACGGAAGCTTGTATGAGTGCCGTACGTTTGGCCCGAGGGTATACGGGAAAGGATAAAATCATCAAATTTGCAGGGTGCTACCATGGCCACTCAGATTCTTTTTTAATACAGGCGGGTAGTGGTGCCGTAACTTTTGGTAGTCCCAACAGCCCTGGGGTAACCCAAGGTACCGCAAAGGATACGCTTTTGGCCACCTACAATGATATTGAAAGCGTAAAAGCATTGGTTGAGGCCAACAAAGGGGAAATTGCAACCATAATTATTGAACCCGTAGCAGGTAACATGGGTTGTATTATTCCTTCGGATGAATTTATAAAGGGACTTCGCCAACTGTGTACCCAAGAAGGTATTTTATTGTTGTTCGATGAGGTTATGACCGGTTTTCGTTTGGGCAAAGGTGGCGCTCAGGAAGCACTAGGTATAGATGCTGATATTGTTTGTTTCGGAAAAGTTATTGGCGGAGGTTTACCGGTAGGTGCTTTTGCGGCAAGAGCTGAGATTATGTCTCATTTAGCTCCTGAAGGCCCAGTTTACCAAGCAGGAACATTGAGCGGTAATCCATTGGCAATGGCCGCAGGTCTAGCTATGCTAACGGAACTTAACAATAAACCAGAGGTTTTTGAAAGTCTGGACAAAAAAACCGCTTATCTTCATGAAGGTTTGGATTCCGTTTTAAGAACGAAAGATGTTCCTTACCAAATTAACCGATTTGGAAGTATGATATCCGTACATTTTACGGAAGAAGCCGTGGTAGATTTTAATAGTTCAGCTAAGGGAAACAATGATACCTTTAAAAAGTACTTTCACGGTATGTTGCAAAACGGTGTGTACTTGCCACCAAGTGCTTTTGAAAGTTACTTTTTGAACGATGCCCTCAGCTATGCAGATATAGATGAGACCGTTGCAGCTTTAAAAAAAGTGAATCTATAGATAATTATTACAATGCCGGATTATTCAATATCCGGCATTGTAACAAATTCTTTTCTTTTGTTTTCGAACCAATCCTGCATACCGTTAGGAGATTTCATAAGATTTTGCATCTCTTCCATTGCTTTTAGATGGGCCCCATCTTTTTTCTCAAACATTTCCATACCGTGCTTTTTGCTGAGTTCGGCAATTTCTTCAAATGTATTGGCCGAAAACTCCATATCACAGGCACCGCCCAATTGTTTACATGTCATCTTTTTCATACTACTTGAATTTTAGAGTCGCTTAAAGTTCGTTATTTTGGATGAGTATTTTATGTAAATCCGGTTGGTCTTTTGCTTCGTGAAAGTAAAGTAATTGCCATTTTTGGGTCATTGCAGCCTGTTTGCTTGTTGCCTTGTCCCATGGTGGGTATACCCTAAAACCCCGTTTGCCCTCTTTTTTCTGGGTAGAAATAATCCCTTTTTTTATCAGTACTTCTTTCGGTATTACAAATTGCCCCAACAAATCGCCTTTCTGTACATTAATAATAAAATAATCAAAAGTATCTTGCTCTTCAAATGGAGAAATAGGGCCATTTTCAATTCGCTTCCAAAAAGTAACGAACTGTCCCATTTTTTTGGGAGTAATTTTTGAATCTCTACAGATAATGGTATGGTTTTTCAATTGAAATCTACAGGCCTTATACTCTTTACTTTCCTGTTCTAATTCAAAATTTGAGATGTTCAGGTTGGAAGTTTGGTAAACCGTACTAAAAATACCCTTAAGTTCTTCTGTATTGGTTTTTCTGGACATGGCTTAAAAATAGTGAAATCTAAAGTCTCCGTTTAGGTATAGGGCAAAAAAAAGGGCTGCATGTGCGTGCAGCCCCAACTATATAAATAAACTTCCCCCTACTTTCTTGCTTTGCGTCCTTCTCTTCCTTCTTTGGAATGTCGCTTTCCTTTTTTATGGTTCATTTTTTGCCATTTTTCAAATTGGTCGGTAGAGAGTATCTCTTTCATTTGTGCTTTACGAGCAATCATCTTATCTAATTTAGCATTTTGCATGGCGTAACGCTCTTCAGATGTTGGTTTTTTACGTTCTCCTTCTTCTCTTTGGGCCTTACGTTCTTCTAGTTTTGCTTTGCGCTGTTTTGCTTCGTCTAAGTTAATGGCCTTCATTTTTGCTTGTTGGTCCGGGGTTAGGTCCAAGGCCAAGGTCATTTTTTTTGTGTGTAAAGTTGCTATTTGCTCAGCGGTCAAATCTTTCATTCCATCTCTACCATGATGACCTTTTTCTCTTTGCGCCATTGCGGTCAACCCTACCATACATACTAATGCTATAAGTATCTTTTTCATCTTTTTTAATTTATTGTTTATACACCTTAGAGTGAAAAAGTAGTGGAAGGTTTAACAGTGATATTCCATTTATGTAATAATTAACATCTGAGAGGCTGGGGTTTGGATATAAAAAAAGGGCGAAGAAATAATTCTTCGCCCTCACATAGTAGGTCGTTCAATGTGTGTGTATTTTAATCCAATGTCTCAGGATTCATAACTTGTTCAATGTCCGCCGAAGCCATTTCTACAGTCTGGGGAGACTGGTCAGAATTGGTTTGATTGTAATATATTACTGAAGCAATTACGAATCCGGCTAGGTACAGAGAACTTTTAAGTTTTTGAGACATGGTATGTATTTTTTGATTCTGATACCAAGTTAAGTAAAAGAAGAAAGCAGTTTTGTAGGTTGTTGCAAAGTGAGCTCAGGATGTGGTCAACAAGCCCAATTTTGTTGTTTGTAAATTCACTTTAGCGAGGTTTGCTGTATTTCGTCTATGCTTTAATGTTTTAAATTGAAACAATTGCTGCCAAGTTTGCGCTATCCGTGTAGCGTATCTTTTAAAGTTAACAAGTGAGATATAAAGACAACAGGAACAATGTAAGTGGGTAGATAGATGTAAGGGAACTGTAAGACTGCTAGATTGGGTTGGTCAAATGCAAGTAACTGTATAGGTAATGGAGACGATAATATGGCCATCAAGACAATGGCCGTTAGAAAAAGAAGACCCAAAATATTCCAAGACAAAACAAAAGATTTGGATGGATTCTTTTTCGTGTACAGCATGTAAAAAAGAATGAATGTGGCCAATATTCCCATTAAAATGTCAAAATTCCACCCTTTAAAAGTCATCAAAAGAGGAACTTTCTTTTGAAGAAACAATTCAAAAAGTATGAGTTCAACAGGAATACGGACTACATGAACAGCCACGAGAAACTTAGGTTTAATTCTGTTTAAATCAATCGTTCTATAAAACCATATAAAGGCAATTATAGTAGGGATAACAGCAAAAATGAACCTAGGTGGTTTTTCTTGGGTGTTTTCAAAGTATCCATTATATGAAATTAGACCTATACTAAGTAACCAAAATATGCTAAAAACAAGCACCCTTTTATCCTTTCCTGTTCCTTGATAGAAAAGAATTAGGGACAAAAGGGTTGTTGCAATAAATAGAAATGGTAGCATAGTGCTAGCTTTTAAATTGCCTTAAATGATGGTCCGTATGTTTGTAAACAAAAACACCAATTTGCTCCTTAGTCATTTTTCCAAAAAATGGATGTACAAAATCAGGGTTTGAAAAGGAGTCATATGCTTGAAGCAATTCAATCCATTTTTTACGTTCATTTTCAAAGTTGCCTGTGCCGGTAATTTTAAACTCAGGATGGGTAGGTTGACTTTTCTTCATCGGTTGCTCGTCTTTTACAATGCCGCGTAATGCCATGCCGCCAAACAGTTTGCCGATGAACAAACGCTTGTAGCTTTTTATTCCATGAAACAACTCTTCGCTTAATGTACAATGTTTAAGCATTTGGTAAGCGTTCATATTGCCCCATTGCGCCTGATCATGTATTTGCAGGGAATTTATTCTATCAACCAATTCGGCAACTGTGTTGTTATCAAAAATTGTTTTCATCTTTTGCCGGGTTTTAAGCTTCCATTGGTATTATGCTTCTTACTTCTACGGAACCGCCCATGGAAAGAATAGGGCATCCTTTTGCTATTTTGGTAGCCTCTTTAAATATGGTGGCTTTAATGACCATGTTACCACTTAGCGTTTCGTTGTCCGCAATGGTAATTCCTGTGCTAACGTTTAATTTATTATCGATTAAAACACCCTCAAAGGCCAAGCGGGTAGTGCTTACAAGTTTAGCCTGAGCGGCAATGCCACCAATAAAGGCACCCCACTTTTTCTGCATTTCGCTTATTTGGTCAGATGTGGGCTGTTGGTCATTTGGTTGCATCCGAAATAGCAACATGAAGTCTTGAAGATTTTCCATTGTTTCAAAGTTTTATGGTTCATATATTTCAATGAGGCTAAGCTACCTGCATTTCAAAAAATAAAACTTGTCATAGGGCAAGAAAACCTATTCGCTGGAAATCTCTTTTCTAATTCGGCTTAAAGAAGTGTCCGTAACACCTAAATATGTGGCAATATGTTTAAGCGAAATGTTCTGAATAATATGTGGTTTTTCCCTTAAGAGCTTCAGATACCGCTGGGATGCTTGATCGGCGATCATAGCTACGCTTTGTTCTTTTAACGAGAAATAACTGTTAACCAAAGTTGTACGTCCTTGTTCCCTAAAACTGCGTATGCTATGAAAAAGTTCCTGAAAAGTATCAAAATCTAATTGCCAGCATACGCAATCCGTCAAAGCTTGAATGTTCTCTCTAGTAGGGTTTCTAAGGAAAAAAGAAGTCCAATCAATAACAATATCGCCAACAGTATAAAAGTTCGTGGAGATGTCTTTGCCTTCGGTATTCACCACATAAGAACGTACAAACCCACTTTCAATAAACCAATAGTGGTTTTCGGTTTTCCCTTGTTCTAATATAAAGTCGTTCTTGGAGAAAACCACTTTTTTAAACTTAGGAATAATCGCAGCAAGTTCTTCATCGGAAAAATCGGAAGGCTTGAATATGTTATTTAGAAAATGTCCTTTGCTTATCATTTTGGCTCTAATATTTGCTCTATACGCCCGCTTACATCCTCTAAGTGATATTTGCTCATGGTATCGGAGGTACGGCCAATGGCACTTTTGATTATTCGTTGTATACTCTGTAACTCACCACGTGCTACTGAACGAATGTCCGATTGGTTGGTATGCACCACTGTTGATTTTTGATAGCCGCCAAAGTCCGGTTGTTTCTTTTGGTCTTTTGCGGTCATTAGGTAATTTAAGCGTTCAACGTGTGCCTTTTGTAAGTTTCTTCTATAGGTGTCAATAGCGCTTAAGGTATTAAGTTCTGACCAGATGCCGTTACGCAGTTGGTTCATCATATCCGTTAGACTATAGGCTTCCGCTTTATTGGCGGTTTCGTTTTCCACCAAACGCTGTAGTTTTCCTAAACTTAGGATGTTGTCCAAAGTTTTGGTTTGTGTGGCCCTAATTTTCTCCACAAAACCAGAGTATTGAATCTTGTTAAAGATGTTTTGGTCAATAAGCCACTGGGGTGTGGTAAAAAGTTGTTCTTGTAAAAAAGACATACAATTTTGCTGATGTTCCTTAGTGACCGGAATGTAAACGGCACCTTCTTGGTCATAAGTTTTATGGTATTCATAAACACCGCCAATATTGTTTGATACATGCCCCATATAACGGTTAAACTGCGCAATAACCTGACCGTATAATTTGTCTAGGTCTTCATAGGTTTTACCGTCTTCTTTGGTCCATGTAATAAGGTTGGGAACTATGCGCTTTAAGTTTTCTATACCGTATTGGCTGGCTTTAATAGCGTCATCGCCTAAATCCTCTGTTTGCGAACTAGGGTCAACTACATCTCCTACCTGTTGATGGCCAAAACGATATAAGGGGTCTCCGGCGTGCTCTAAAATCCAAGTGTCTAAAATCTTATTTTCTTCCTCAGTGGAAACGTCTAAAATAGGCTTGTACCCCCATTTAATAGCATATTTGTCATAGATTCCAATATTGGGCATTAGGGCCACATCACCATCTTCTGGTTGGGCTATATAGTTGAAACGGGCGTAATCCATAATAGATGGTGCCGTACCGTATTTCTCGGTAAACGATGCCGAACGAAGAGAATCTACCGGATATGCAACGCTACTTCCCATATTGTGGGGTAGACCTAAGGTGTGCCCCACCTCATGAGCGGAAACAAACCTGATCAAACGCCCCATAACTTCATCTTTAAATTCGGTTCCGCGGGCATCTGGATTTATTGCAGCCGTCTGAACAAAGAACCAGTTGCGTAACAAGGTCATAACATTATGGTACCAGTTGATATCCGATTCTAAGATTTCACCACTTCGTGGGTCGCTTACATGTGGGCCGTTGGCGTTGGGAATAGGTGATGCCAGATACCGTACCACGGAATAACGTACATCTTCTGGAGACCAATCCGGGTCCTCGAGAACGGTTGGGGGTTCCTTGGCAACAATGGCGTTTTTAAAACCGGCCTCTTCAAATGCCACCTGCCAATCTTCAATACCTTGTTTGATATAAGGAATCCATTTTTTTGGAGTAGCTCTATCTAAATAATATACAATCTGCTTTTTGGGCTCAACCAATTCTCCATTTTTGAATTTTTCTAAATCTTCATCCTTTACTTCCAAACGCCACCGGTCCAAAAACTTCACGGTTTTACTTTCTTGAACGTCCAGACCATAATCTGTTTGAGCGCTGGCAAACCAACCAACGCGCTCGTCAAAATACCGGCGTCTCATGGGTTCTTCGGGAAGAAGAATCATAGAATTATTGATTTCTATGGAAATTGAACCCAAACTACCGTTACTGGGCGGTTTTTTTGCCAAGTAGGTTTTTACGTGACGTGCTTCTACATTTAAAGGGTAACTTTTAATAGCCTCAATATAGCTTCTAGCTTCATCTAAACGTGATACTTTATATTTTTCCCGGTAAAAGTCGGGCATTCCCAAGGCTTGAGCATCTTTTTCAAAAAGTTCGTTTACCTGAATTACCGTAGACGGGTTAACGGTATCTTTTTTAATGGCCTTGATATCAAAGGCAAAGAGTACAGGCTCAAAATTGGAGTTTACAACAGCTTCATGAACGGGTAGGGAATCTGCGGCAACAACACCATGGCTTACCACACGAAGTAAAACTGTTTTGGGCTTTTTTTCCCAACGGAGTACTTGGGTATTAATTTTTCCTCCACCAAAACCAATGCCTGTGGCTGTTTTTGAGATACGGCTTACCATCAACATTTCCTTGTTGAAAAGGGAATCCGGTATTTCATAAAAGTGATTTTCATCAACCACATGCACATCAAAAAGCCCTTTATCCGTTTTGGCATCTTTGGTAATTACCTTATTGTAAGGTTTTATTTTGTCCTTTTTGTCGTCTCCTTTTTTGTCTGTCTTTTCAGTGTTGTCTTTTTTCTTTTTGAAAATTTGTGCTTCCGCAGATAGGGAGCTGATAACTAATAAAGAAAAAACCAATCGGGTAAAAACTGTTTTGAGCATGTAATTTTGGTTAGAGTTTTGAGTACTATACTTGAAAAAGAGAAGTCATCTATAAAGATGATTCCTACTAATGTTTGTAAATATAATATTTTTAGATGCTTTATCTTTTAAGGTTTGTTTAAAGTGATTTTGATGATATAGGCCGAAGCAGCTTTTCTATTTTCAATTATTTCCCTTTTCTAGGCTCCGGTGTAAGGCGTAAAAACTCCGATTAGCTAATACTCTGCTTGTTAGGTGCAATATAACGGAAATAAAATGTGAATTTTTATGACGTAAAAATACATTAGATTAAGTGCGTGTATGGCAAATTGAAAGATGCTAAAATGCGAAGTTCATATTGTTTCAATCCACTTTTTGAGAATATGATTATTTCACTGTTTTTAGGAAAGCTCCCACAAAATAAAAAGAACAATAAAGAGATGTTTCTGCGTTATATAGACTCATAAACAAACCTACAACGTTATGAACAAGAAGAGTTTAAAAATAAGTATGCTATTGGGTCTTATATTTGCAAACGGAGTTATTGCAGCTGACCCTTTGACCGAAAAAGATGAGACGGTTATTCATTCTATAAACTATATAGATGAGGATACCTATTTTGATTTAGGCTTTGATACTGCGGATTATTTACCGGAAGATTTTGATGCCAATGACATCTATGTCAATTTAGATGCAATTAGTTTTATTGAGGCCGAATCTGAGGTAAACATCAACACAGAAAAGTACCTTCCACAGAGCTTTGATGCGTATGCATTCCCTGAAAATGTTGAAGGGTTCAATTATATTGACGAGAATGATGAAATTGCTCTAGATTTTGATACAAAAAAACATCTACCTAGCGGGTTTGACCCGTATATAAGGAACAATTAACCATTGTAAATTATTTGAATTAGCTAGCTAAACCCCTGTTGAAATCAGGGGTTTTGTTTTTTACCTATGTGGGGTTCCTAATTTTGTTGTTTTAGGAAATGTGCAAGTGCATGTTTATGAGTTGTTTAGTGGCCTCCATAGTAATAACCGTACATCTGATAGATAAATAGGCCTATTCCTGCAATGATGAGGTAGACATTGGCCGCTTTGTAAAAAGCGGAAAAACTCTTTTTGGATTTCCATTGTGTGATTATAAAAACAATGGGAATCAATGCACAAATCTGTCCCAATTCCACTCCAATATTAAAACTGACGATTTTTGCAAGAAACTGAGAACTTCCTACATCAAAAGACTGTAGTCTAGTTGATAGGCCAAAACCATGGATAAGCCCAAAAATAAAGACCATCAATAAAAGGTTGGGCGATTCAAATTTTAAGTACTTCTTGAAACCGCCCAAATTCTCGAATCCTTTGTAGAAGACACTCAAGGCAATAACGGCATCTATTAAATGTTCATCTGCCTTAATGCCTAAGTAGGTGGCCCCAATTAGGGTTACACTATGTCCTATGGTAAAAACGGTAATAAAGCGTACGATGTCTTTTAATCCGCTTAAATAGAAAATTACCCCCACTAAAAACAAAAGGTGGTCATACCCAGTAACCATGTGTTTTGCCCCAACATAAATGTAAGAGAGCAAACCACCATTATTGAGTATTTGTTGGTCTTCTGAACTTACGCCGTGAGCAGCCAATAATAACGGAGTAAGCAGAAATAGTAATGTTACCGGAAGTTTTTTTAAAAGTGGGTTCATTTATTGTTTTCTGTTAAACCAAAAGAATAATATAGCTAATAAAAATAAGCTGCCTACCCAATAAACGTAAGAAGGGATTTCTTCTTCTACAGGGGCATGGGTATGTGTATCCGCTCCATGCGCATGAGAAACCTCAAAGGTTAGGGTTGACCAGTTAGACTCATGTGTAATTTCTTGCTCTTCGAGGTTTTGTAGATGAATGGTCTGTAAATACCAGATTCCATCTGCGGTAAGTTTAGCGGTTGCCATTCCTTGGGAATCGGTTCTAAGCTGCTGTCCGGAAGTGTGGGTGTGGCCGCTCACCTCTGGATCATGACTATGGGCGTTTTCTTCTTTAGGGTCATGGCTATGGGTTTCTTGGGTTGCGCCATGACTATGATTTTCTTTCGTGTTATGATCATGGCTATGAGTTTCTTCCCCTTTTCCATGGCTATGACTTTCTTTCTTTTTATGATCGTGGCTATGTTTTTCTTGTTTTTTTTCGTGACTATGGACTTCTTCCTTGTTGTGGTCGTGACTATGATTTGTCTCGTTGTTTTCTGGTGTATTGGCTTCAGGATTACTGGTATGGCTATGGGCATTCTCGCCCATTCCATGACTGTGTTCTTCCGAATTGCCTTTGTAATTGGCGTATACCAGTTGGTTTGCTAAAGGTTTCCCCTTGAATAACAGTTTAAATTTAAAATCGTCTCCGGTATTCAATTCATACGGATTATCAAGTGGTATAAATTCAATGGGGTACCCTAGTTCTTTCTGCCAATCATCCGTCCGTTTGTCCCCAACTTGAAAAATGGTTTTTACATGTTTGGAATACCGCTCATTGGCATCGTTTTCTAAAGCATCATTGTCTCGTCTCCATGTTAGCATATCTTGTATGCCTTCATGTTCCAAATAGGTGTTGAATGCCTCGGCATCCATTTCAATAGATCTAGGCGCTGTAGAAACTCCTACTACATAAGTACCGGGTTCACCGGTTCTGAAGTTTAAAAAAGTAATGCTATCCTTTTCGCTCCACTGAGATTCGTCTACTTTAATTCTTTTACCGTTGTTTAGCAGGCTAACATCTAGCATGCGATCTCTGTCTATTACATTTTCACTCTTGTCAAAAGTGCCATTAAACAGTTGGATGGTTGCAGATTTGTTAGGTTTTAGAAAATAAGAATCCAATTTCAAATACATGATATGACTGCTGAACAGTACTAAAGCTAGTAGTGGGAGAACTATTTTTTTCATCAAGAGCGATTAAATTAGTGGATAAGTGGTAACGCTATTTTTTTGTTATACCGAATTTGATAAAAATAACAAAATGAAGGAACAAGCAGACCGAACTTCTCATAAAATCCGGATTTTTCGGGTAATGACCTCTACCCTTAAGATAATATGGATACAGGGCCAGATGTTTGGCCCATTTTAAAATAGTAAAGGCACTACAAATTGAAACATCAAAACTAATAGGGCAACAGCAATAATATTAAGGATAACACCCACACGGGCCATTTCGTTCACTTTTACATAACCACTGGCAAAGACAATGGCATTGGGCGGGGTAGCCATGGGAAGCATAAAGGCGCAACTACTGGCTATGGTAACGGGAATCAGCAAATAAAGAACGGGAATATCCAAACCAATGGCTATACCCGCCACTACTGGGGCCAGTACAGCAATCAAGGCTACGTTACTCATAAGCTCGGTCATAAAGAGCATGAGGGTAATAAGGAGTATGGCCGTAAACAGTATGCTAACGTTACTGTCTCCAATTGCTGCGGAAACCATATCTACAATACCACTAACGGACATGCCTTTGGCCAATGCCAATCCACCACCAAAGAGGATCAAGATGCCCCAAGCCAATTTTTGGGTGTCTTTCCACTCAATGATAAAATCTGCCTTTTTCATATTATAGGGTATGGCGAACATAGCGATGGCGGCCATAATACTGATCATGGTGTCGTTTAATTTAAGGGCAGGGAAAATACCGTTTATGACCGTTCTAAAAATCCACAGGAAAACAGTAACACCAAAAATAGCAAGGACCATTTTTTCTTTTCCGCTCATTGGGCCTAATTTTCTTAACTCATTATGTATGACGTCTTTTGATGCCGAAAATACAAGGTCTCGATTGGGATACATCCATTTTACCAGAACCAAATAACTGATCCATATCATTAAGGCGGAGAATGGAACGCCTAGGACCATCCACTTTAAAAAGGAGATTTCTATATTGTATTCGTTTTCTAGAAGACCGATCATTACCGAATTGGGCGGAGTACCAATAACCGTGGCAACACCTCCTGCATTAGCCGAAAAGGCAATGCCCAACATCACCGAAAGGGCAAAATTCCTATCGCTTTTGGTAAACCCGTCCGCATCGTTCACCAAAAGATTTATAACGGACATGGCAATGGGCAACATGACCACGGTAGTGGCCGTATTACTGATCCACATGCTCAATGCCGCCGTGGCGATCATAAAGCCAAGGACAACTTTGTTGGGAGTAGTACCCGTTATTTTTATAATATTCAGGGCAATGCGTTTGTGGAGATTCACTTTTTCCAAAGCCAAGGCTAGAACAAAACCACCAAAGAACAAGAAAATTATAGGACTTCCATAATTTGCCCCAACCTCACCAATATCCATAATCTTTAATATAGGAAAGAGGAGTAAGGGAAGTAGTGCGGTTACGGAGATGGAAACCGCTTCGGTAATCCACCAAACTACCATCCAAACGGCAACGGCAATTACGGCATCTCCTTTATCGGAGACCAGGTCAAACGGTAAAAAGCGAATAATGAAAAAAAGAATGGGGCCTAAAAAAAGTCCCGCTTTTTTACTGGATTCCATAGTTTTGAATTGGTGCTCCTAAAACTAGACTTTTTCTTTTTCTTTTGAAAATTAATATACAATAGTGTCCGATGCTATTGGTGGAAGTTGATAATTGCCAAAAACAACGGTAATTTTTGAAGTATTCAAGGAAGTGTTCTTAGGTGTAGCTTCCGTATCGTGCAAATAGAGCTTTTGTAAGTTTTTTAGTTTGTCTAAAACTGCTAGCTGATTTGCCTTGATGGCCGAGCTTGTTAGGTTTATGGATTTTAGATGCTCCAATGAAGTTAAAAGTTGAAAGTCCTTTCCGGTAACAGCAGTATGGTCTAAAGAGAGGATGGTCAGGTTTGGTAATTGGGCCAGTTTGGAACAAATGGCATCGGTAACTTTTGTATGTCCCAAATCAAGTCTGGATATCTGTTCCTTAATGGGTAGTAACAATTCAAAATCGGCATCTGTAAAATCGGGTTTATTAATGCAGGAAGCACTCAAGAAATGAGAAGAATTACTTATTTGATCAATATGTACACCAGACTGTTCTATAGCTTTAATCTGTTCTTGGGCTACAGCAGCTATTTCTATGTTGGGGTGGTCAAAATCCTCTTTTTGAGGGAAGAAAGAAAGAAAAAGAGTTTTTTCAAGACCGGATTGGGCTATGGTTTTATCAAAAGGTGCGTCCGCATCTATCCAAGCACGTACCAGTTCTATCTCTTCTTTTGATGGCTGTGTTTTCCCTTCGGGAGGCATATGGTCATCATTATCCATAGGCAGTACGAGCCTCGTGAACAGCTCACTTTCCAATGCTTTTGAGGCTTCAATAATAGCACCGCTCTCTCCACCGTTTAAAATACCTTCCTTGGAATGTAATAGGAGTTCGCCTTTTGTTTTTTTAGGGTTATGACAACTTACACATTTGTTGTTCAATATAGGTTTTATTACATCTTCGTAGAGTAGTGCATCTTGCCAATTGGTTTCGTTTAGGCTAATTTCTTTCTCTTCAAAAGTTTCATAACCTAAAGCTGATTTTATAGAATTAGGTAACGGTTCGATCAAATACGTTTCGCCATGGGTAATATTCCCGCCTTGGTGACCTGTAAAGGATATCAATATAAAAAGGGAAATACCCCAACCGACTGCCGGGAGCTTCGATAAGAAATCAAAAACTTGAATTCCCTTTAACTTGGCATACATTAAAAAAGATAACAGGGCAGTCGCAATGCCGGACCATAAATGCCATTTTACCGTATCAAAGGCATACCCTTCACCCAAATATTGTAAGTAACCTGTAATGCAGGCAAGGGTGGCGGTAATACCGGCCCAAAGGAAAATAATGGAGATTGTTGCGGTGTTGTCTTTTTTCTTTCGATCGTACCATTGCAAAAGGAGCCCCATAAGTATGAATCCTATTGGTAGGTGAACCACAAGCGGATGTAACCTTCCTAGAAGTTGTTTAAGAACGTCCATACAAATAGCTTAATTTATGTTGAAACGTTCTTTTAATAACTTCATCATGTAAACGTTTGCTTTCCATTGGTCGGCTACGGGTAATTGGGTGTAGGGTAAAGTGGGCATATAGTCTGCGGGGCCAAATTCGGTAGTAATCGTAAAAACGTCTTTGCCTTCCCATTGTTTTTTAATAATTTTTTCCCAAATATTCATATGGCGCTCTACAGCTTCTTTCCATTCGGGGGCTTCGGGGTCGTTTACCTGTGGGCCTTCGGCATGGCCTACACGCGCATGAATATGGTGCGACCGATTGATGACTTCTTGCAATTCTTCTTCCTGTCCCTGTAAAAGAGACTCATGAACCACCATCCAATGGCTAATGTCCAGATTCAATTTTAGTTCTGGAATGGCGGAAAGGTATTTTTTTGTGTCGGGAAGACTAAAACTAAAACACCCACGGTGCGTCTCATGATAAATAGGAATATTATGCGTTTTGGCTATTTTGTTGGCAGCATCTATAAAGGCCTTGTTCTGTTCAAAAGTAAAAAAATCACTTCCCGTGTGGCAATTGATGTAGACAGGGTTCCAAGAGACCAGTGTTTTAAAATGCGTGGTGAATTGCTTTAAACTTTCCTCAAAAGGAACGGATTTATTGGTGCCGTTTAAGAAACCGACTTTTAAATTGTATTTCTTTAAGGCGATTTTTAACTCGTTCTGACTTTTTTCATCTCTAGGAAACCATGTTTCTATACCATCGTAGCTTGCAGTTTTTGTTTTTTCGCAGAAGTGATCCCAAGAAACCTGTCGGCCCCAATCGGTCTGAAAAAATTGCAATTTTTTTTCTTGAGAAAACCCTAAAATTGAAAACAATAGGATAATGAGGGTAAAGGGTACTTTCATGAATGGTTTGGTTTAATGTTAGGTTGATGTTTTAATTACTCTAGGCTAGAATTTCTTTGATGATATTCCCTTCAACATCGGTTAGTCTAAAGGGTCTACCCTGAAATTCATAAGTAAACTCTTCATGGTCAAAGCCAAGTAGGTGTAAAATAGTAGCGTGTACGTCATGGACCGATACACGACCTTCAATTCCCGAGAATCCAATATCGTCCGTTTGTCCGTGAGAAGCTCCTTTTTTGATGCCTCCACCGGCCATCCACATGGTAAAGGCATCGCCATGGTGGTCACGCCCTTTAAAAGGCATTTTTTTGTTTCCCCTGTTTTCTTGCATGGGCGTTCTACCAAATTCGCCACCCCATACAATTAGAGTATCGTCTAGGAGTCCACGTTGTTTTAAATCCATGATCAGGGCGGTTAAAGGTCTGTCTATTTGCGTGCATTTGTTTCGGAGTCCTTTATCAATAGATCCGGAACGAATTACACCATGGCTATCCCAGCCCCAATCGAACAATTGAACGAAACGTACACCGTCCTCAACCAATTTTCTAGCAAGTAGGCAATTATTCGCAAAAGACTCTTTACCCGGTTCCACACCGTACATTTCTTTAATATGTTCAGGTTCGTTATTGATGTTCATGACTTCCGGGACCGCTATTTGCATGCGATAGGCCATTTCGTATTGGTTGATACGAGCCAGAATTTCCGGGTCTGCGTACTTGGCGTACTCCTCCTTGTTTATTTTGGTAATGGCATCAATAGTACTTTTCTTCAAGTCTCTAGAAATTCCATCGGGGTCTTCAAGATAAAGTACAGGGTCTCCTTTAGAGCGGCATTGTACCCCTTGGTAGACCGAAGGTAGAAATCCGCTTCCCCAGACACTTTTTCCGGCATCTGGAGTGTTTCCGCCGGAGGTCAAAACAACAAAACCGGGTAGGTTCTGGTTTTCTGAACCTAAACCATAGGTAGCCCATGAACCAATACTAGGGCGACCTAAACGCGCGCTACCCGTATGCATAAAAAGTTGTGCGGGGCCATGGTTGAACTGATCGGTATGCACTGCCTTTAAAAAGGCGACATCGTCTACTACCTTTTTAAAATGGGGCATAAAGTTCGAAACCCAATTACCAGATTCTCCTTCTTGTTTGAATTCGGCCTGTGGTCCCATTAATTTTGGAGTACCTTTAATAAAGGCGAATTTTTTCCCGGCCAAAAGGGATTCTGGGCAATCTTGACCGTCTAGTTTATGTAAAGTTGGTTTGTAATCGAACATTTCCAGTTGCGAAGGTGCTCCCGCCATGTGCAGGTAAATAACCGATTTTACCTTAGGGCCATAATGAGGAGCCAAAGTTGCCAATGGGTTAAGATCACGCTCGGAAAAAGTAGAGGCTGATTTTTTGCTCTGCTTGGTTAACGGGTCACACCCCATAAAAATGGAACTTAGTGCCAATCCGCCCAGTCCTTGGGCACAACTTTTTATAAAGTGTCTTCTTGTTTTTTCTTGTGTTTCTCTAGCCAAGTGTTCTTGAACCAGTTTTTCTATTTGGTCTTTCATGGCCTATACTTTTGTTAAAAATTCATCTAAGTTCATAATGGCGTTGGCCACGATGGTAAGGGCACCGAGTTCTACCGTTGGCTTTTCTTCAAACTGAAGAAATAGTTCATAAGCTTTGCTATTTTTATTGAATTCCGCTAAGGAGGTGCGGTAGAGGGTTTTTAGCGCCTCTAGCCTGTTGGGACTTATTTCTTTAAAAGTTGCTCTTTTATAACTTAGGGCAATACTTTGGTCAATATCATTTTCTCTGTAATTGTTTTTCGCCAAATGGTAAGCAGTTTCCAAATAAACGGGGTCGTTCAAAGTAACCAGAGCCTGTAACGGGGTATTGGTAACCGTTCTTCTAATAGTAGCAACCTCGCGGCTACCGGCATCAAAAGTCAAGAAAGAAGGGTAGGGGCTTGTACGCTTTAAAAAGGTGTAGATACCCCTGCGGTAGCGATCTTCGCCTTTGCTTTCAATCCATTGGGCATCGCTGTAAACGGTTTGCCAAACGCCATCGGGCTGAGGTGGCATTACTCCTGGGCCGTTCATTTTACTGCTTAATAGATTGGATACGGCCAAAGCTTGGTCCCTGATCTGTTCCGCTCCCAAACGCATTCTAGGGCCACGGGCATAAAGTTCATTTTCAGGGTCTATTTCATACATTTCAGGGTTGCTTTCTGAACTTTGGCGGTAGGTGCCGGACATCACAATTTCTTTTATCAGCTTTTTCATGCTCCAGTTGTGTTTGTTCATAAACCGTAGTGAAAGCCAATCTAACATTGCAGGATGTGAGGGCGCGTCCGATTGAGAACCGATGTCTTCTACGGTAGATACAAGGCCTCTGCCATAGATTTGGTGCCAGACTCTATTTACAAGTGTACGTGCTGTTAAAGGGTTTTTCTTGTCTACGATCCATTGCGCAAGACCCAAGCGGTTGGAAGGCCAATCTGTGTTCCAAGCATTAAGGCTCTCTGGGGTGCCCGGTTCTACGGTATCGGTTTTTGACATCCAGCTGCCACGATCAAAAACTTGCGTTGTGCGCTTCATGTAATCTGGATTTTCCACCATAATAGGTACCGTTGGTGTTTTCACGTTAAGTGCCTCCATGAGATTGGTTCCTATTTCTTTATATCCGTTTTGACCTTCGCCCGGTAAATCGGGAAGAAACGCTACCCAATACAAATTCATAAGATTTGCTTCTTTCTTGGTATTGGCGTTATGGGTTTCGATATAAATATCGCCCTGACGGTCTATTTTTTTAATAGGAAAACGGGCCGTGGTATTCTGTTTTTGTTTGTTGATGGTAAATTCACCAATAATGGGACCCTGGGCATTCTTTTCACGAATGATCATTTTTGTTCCGTCATAATGCGAACGATAGTTGAGGTACACATAACCGGCATTGTTGGTGTATCCGTTTTCTATGATGCAGTTTCCTTTGTCCCAAAGAACTACCGAAGCATGATCATCGTAAGAACCATTGTTGATTTCCTTGAAAAAATGCGATTTATAAACAGGTTCTGTGAATTGCAGAAAATTCTTGTAGGTTCTGGCCTGCGCTTCACCTCCATGTGTTTTGGCCCAATTGATTATCCTGTCTACTTTTTGCTGTTGTTCGGGCGTATAAAATTTGAGAACGGGAGATTCACCGGGCGTGTCTTCGTCTCGCGAATTGTTGAAAAAGGCCATCAATTTATAATATTCCTCATACTTGAATGGATCATATGGATGGCTATGACATTGCACACAGCCCATGGTGGTGCTCTGCCAAACCTCAAAAGTGGTATTCAAACGATCAATAACGGTAGCCACCCGATACTCCTCATCATCAGTGCCGCCTTCATCGTTGTTCATTGTATTTCGGTGGAATGCCGTTGCTATGAGTTGGTCGGGAGAAGGGTCTGGTAATAGGTCTCCCGCTAATTGTTCAATGGTAAATTGATTGTAAGGAAGGTCTCGGTTAAAAGCTTCTATGACCCAATCACGGTATCTCCAAATACTTCGCTCCAAATCTTTTTCATAACCTTTGGAGTCTGCGTACCTAGCCAAATCCAACCACCAAGTGGCCCATTTTTCACCGTAAGTCTTTTTGTTAAGTAAAGTGTCTACCAAGCCTTCATAGGATAAATCACCAGACTCAAAACGATTGAGCAATTTTTGACTAGGCGGAAGCCCCACGATGTCTAAGGATAGCCTTCTGGCAATTATATTTTTTTCTGCGGAAGGATTGGGTTGTAGTTCTTTTTCGTTTAGTCGGGCAAGGATAAAATGGTCAATATCATTTTTTACAAAACTGGAAGCACTTTCAGAAGCAAAACTCGCTTCCATATTGACTTTAGGAACTTCTACTTTTTGGGGAAGTGAATACGCCCAATGTTGCCCCCATTTAGCACCTTCGTCTATCCAGCGGGTCAATAGCTCAATCTCTTCGTCTGTAAGCTTGGGTTTCTCGTAAGGCATGCGAAGCTCCGGGTCTTCTTCATGAAGTCTTTTTATCATCTCACTACCCGCGGCATTACCGGGTATTATAGCCGCTACGCCCGATTCCGTTTTGGCAAATGCTTCATTTTCAAAAAGAAGACTAAAGCCGCCACTCTTTTTAACACCGCCATGACAAGTAATACATTTATTGTTGAGGATAGGTTTTATTTGAGTGCTAAAATCAACTGGAGGGGAGGATTGACAAGCATTGAATAGTACTACACTAATTACCATGGAAAGATACTTGAGGCAATTATGTAATGAATTTTTTTTCATAACCGGGTGTTGTGTTCAGCTCAAAATAGACTTCAATATAGAAAACTTAAAAAATTAAGACCTTGGAAATCTACGCAACGTGTGCAACATACTTTGTATTGAGTTAAAGGCTATTCATAGAAAAATCCCCCAAAGCCTAAATTCAAACAATGAAAATTAAAAGAGGAGAATTACCAGTAACGTAATAACGTATTTAGCATTAAAGGTGCTTTGTAGTTGTTAAAATATGAAAAATAAGAAGATAAAATAGAGATATAAACAGTGAATTTGTGATTTAAGATTGCAAATCCGTAATAGGCGAAAAATGGGTCAAACGAAAAGAGCCAATTCATCTAGATGAATTGGCTCAATTATATAAAGTGAAGTAAAGTTTTACTGTTTTAATTGTACTGTTTTATTGTCACCATCAACAACAACGGAAGTAAGTCCGTGTTTTGATAATGCCTTCATAGACTTATCCCATTTTTTACCGCTTAGTCCGGCTTTGGTCTTCAGTTCTGCCAAGTCCATTTCACCAGTAGGTTTTAAAAGGGCAACAATTGCTTTTTCCTCATCCGTAAGTTCAACCGCTTTTTTCTCCGGTCTCATTTGCGGGAAGAACAATACCTCTTGTATAGAAGAATTGTTGGTCATAAGCATGACCAAACGGTCTATACCAATACCGATACCGGATGTTGGTGGCATACCGTATTCAAGGGCACGCAAGAAATCCTGGTCAATGAACATAGCCTCATCATCTCCTTTTTCGGATAATTTCAATTGCTCTTCAAAACGTTCACGTTGGTCAATTGGATCGTTTAGCTCAGAATAAGCGTTAGCCAATTCCTTACCGTTTACCATTAACTCAAACCTCTCGGTAAGTGCAGGGTTATCTCTATGTTCTTTGGTAAGCGGACTCATTTCTTTTGGATAGTCCGTAATAAAAGTAGGCTGAATGTAATGATGCTCACATTTTTCACCAAAAATCTCATCTATCAATTTACCAACGCCCATGGTTTCATCCACTTCAAGGCCAAGTTCTTTTGCTGTAGCACGAAGTTCTTCTTCGCCCATACCGGCAACATCTTTACCGGTGTGTATTTTTATAGCTTCAAGAATCGGTACACGGGCATAAGGGGCCTTAAACTCGATTTCGTTTTCGCCAACCGTAACTTTGGAGGTTCCATTGGCGTCAATAGCTATTTTTTCCAATAACTTTTCGGTGGTGTCCATCATCCAGTTGTAATCCTTGTAGGCAACGTAGAGTTCCATTACGGTAAACTCCGGATTGTGGGTACGGTCCATACCTTCGTTACGGAAATCTTTTGAAAACTCGTAAACACCGTCAAATCCGCCTACGATCAATCTTTTAAGATAAAGTTCGTTTGCAATACGCAAATACAAAGGAATATTCAACGCATTGTGGTGCGTTAAAAACGGCCTTGCAGCGGCACCACCTGGTATAGGCTGTAAAATAGGGGTTTCTACTTCTAAATAACCAGCGGCATTATAAAATTCTCTAATACTGTTCGTAATCTTGGTACGCTTGATAAAGGTTTCTTTTACCTTAGGGTTGACCACCAAATCTACATATCGCTGGCGGTATCTCATTTCCGGGTCGTTAAACTCATCGTACACATTACCTTCGGAATCCTTTTTAGGTAATGGCAACGGACGTAACGATTTGCTTAAGAGCGAAAAGTTTTTGACCATCACGGTTTTTTCGCCTACTTGTGTAGTAAAGAGTTCCCCTTCAATACCTATGATATCACCTATGTCCAACAATTTTTTGTAGACGTCATTGTAAAGGCCTTTATCTTCACCGGGACAGATTTCGTCTCGGTTAAAATACACCTGTATACGGCCTTCACTATCCTGCAACTCGGCAAAAGAAGCCTTGCCCTGAATTCTTCTGGACATTAAACGACCTGAAATGACCACCTTTTTACCCTCCTTGTAATCAGCTTTAATGCTCTTTGATGTAGCATCAACAGGGTATAGTGCAGCGGGGTAGGGGTTAATGCCCAATTCGCGCAATTTGGTCAATTTTTCTCTTCTAATAATTTCTTGTTCCGAAAGTTGCATTTTTTACTATTTAAGGCTGCAAATATAAGCTATAGGTGGTTTACTATATGCATGATACAATATGAAATTACAAGCTTGGCACTTTGTTTGTTACGAAGAATGAGTTGGAGAGCGGTAAAATTTAAAATTACTGAGTTCTTTTTGCTCCGTATTCTGTAACAAATTGTAGATATAAGCGTCAAAGAAGTACATCATCAATCAATAAAATTATATCAAAAATGAGTTTTTTACGTGTTTTACTGGCAATCATCTTTCCTCCGCTTGCGGTCATCGGAAAAGGTTGTGGGTCCTTTTTAATTGTTCTACTTTTGACCTTCTGTGGCTGGGTACCTGGTGTTATAGCTGCATTGGTTATTTTGAACAACCCCAATTAAAATCCAAACTATGAAATTTTTTAGAGCATTGGTAATCGTGTTCATTACCGTTTTATTTGTAGCCTGCAATTTTACGGAGGAAATACATTTTAACGAAGATGGAACGGGTAAGATGAACATTGGCTTTGACGGAAGCGAAATGCTCCAAATGTTACCTTCAACAGATTCTACCAAGCTGGAAGAAGTTATAGATTCTACTTTGGTCTTTAAAGATTTGCTACGCGATAAAAAGGATAGTATTGCCCAATTGTCTCCTGAACAGCAAGCTCAATTAAAAAAGTTAGAGCCTTTTAGCCTTCATATGTTGGTCAATGCCGAAGAAGGAGTCATGAACTTTGATATGTTTACGGACTTCAAGGACGTTTCCGAAATTAACGATGCTTTTAATGCTTTTCAAAGTGCAAGTAGCATTGGTCCGGCGGCAGGAAGTAAACCCATGCCAAAAAATTCCGCTAACGAAGCTACGGAAGTTAGTTATAGTTTTAAAAAGAACAAATTTAAGCGTTCCGCAGCTATTGTGGACCAAGACTTGTTCAAGCAAAGTATAGATAGCCTTTCAAGTGCCGAAATGTTCTTGTCCGGTTCTACGTATACCTTTAAATACCATTTTCCCAAACGGGTAAAATCTACCAATGTGGAGGATGCCACATTTTCAATGGACGGAAAGACCATGATCTACGAGGTTGGTTTTATGGAAATGCTGAAAGACCCGGAGGCTATATTGATCGAGGTAGAATTAGAGAATTAGGACATTACCTTTTCATATCTTTGTAGCATGAACAAGAAGGTCTATTTGCAGGATTTAGGTTTAAAGGATTATAAGGAAACTTGGGATTACCAAGAAGCCCTGTTCAAGGAGACCGTAGATTTAAAAATAAAGAATCGAAGGGGACAAGCCAATGAACCCACACCCAATCATTTTTTGTTTGTAGAGCACCCACATGTTTACACCTTGGGCAAGAGCGGCGATTTTGCCAACCTCTTGATTAGCGAGGAAGAACTAGCTGCAAAAAACGCAAAGTTTTATAAGATCAATAGGGGAGGAGATATTACGTATCACGGCCCTGGGCAGATAGTAGGTTACCCTATTTTAGATTTGGATAATTTCTTTACGGACATTCACAAATACCTGCGATTTTTAGAGGAAATGGTCATTCTTGCTTTGGCTGAATATGGTTTGAAAGCCGAACGCTCCGAAGGAGAAACCGGAGTTTGGTTGGATGTAGGCACCCCGTTTGCTAGAAAAATCTGCGCCATGGGCGTACGTGCCAGCCGCTGGGTAACCATGCACGGGTTTGCTTTAAACGTAAATGCAGATTTAGGGTATTTTGATTTAATGATTCCCTGTGGCATAAAGGACAAGGCCGTTACTTCTTTGAATGTAGAATTAGGGAAGGAAACCGTTGATATGGATGAGGTTATGGGAAAGTTACAAAAACATTTTGAAAGTCTCTTTGAGGCAGAGTTGATAAAGGAAAAAACCAGGGTGTGAGCCGTGGTTTTTTCCTTTAATCTTAATCAAAAGCCCATACATCGTTCATGTAACGATCTTCACTTGAAGAGCCTCCAATGACCCATAATTTGTTGTCAAAAACAGCGGTGGTATGATAAGTTCTTCTTGAGAAAGAAGCCGCATCAGTAGCTTCTGTCCAGGTGATGCCGTCGTCGCTGTACCAAACGTCATTTTTGAGTGTTCCATCATAACCCGCAATGATCCATAATTTGTTGTCAAAAACAGCGGTGGTATGAGACTCTCTGGCCGAGAACGGGGCCGGAACGGTAGCCTCGCTCCAGGTAACCCCATCTGCGCTGAACCAAACGTCATTTTTTCTAGATGTTGCATCAATTCCTCCAATGACCCATAATTTGTTGTTAAATACAACGGTATCATGAGAATCTCTGGCGGAAAACGGAGCATCTGCCGTAGCTTCGGTCCAGGTAAACCCATCGGTACTGAACCAAACATCATTTTTGAGCCTTCCATCATTGCCCCCAATGACCCACAATTTGTTATCGAATACAACTGTGGTGTGATAATATCTGGCGGAAAACGGGGCATCTGCCGTAGCTTCGGTCCAGGTAATGCCATCGGCGCTGTACCAAACGTCATTTTTTCTAGATGTTCCGTCAATTCCCCCAATGACCCATAATTTGTTGTCAAAAACAGCGGTGGTGTGAATACTTCTTGCGGAAAAAGGGGCCGCATTGGTAGCCTCGGTCCAGGTAAGACCATCTGCGCTATACCAAACATCATTTTTATTTGTATCGTCATAACCACCAATGACCCACATCTTGTTGTCAAAAACAGCAGTGGTATGACTAGACCTTCCCGAGAAAGCAGCAGCAGCGGTTACTGGGGTGTTGTCAAATTTTAGCCCCCTTACGCTAAATGCGTTAACCGTGCTGTTCATCGTGGCATTTTCGGGATCCTTGGCTACCACTTTCCAGTAATAGAAGTCATAGGTATGCAGGCGCTCTGTTACTTCAAAAGAGGTACTGGTAAGGTCTGCCGTGTATAGTTCAGTAGGGTCTTCTTCTTTGCCCAAATACAGGTCGTAGGTGATGGCATCCCCATCTGGGTCTGTAGCGGCCTGCCAACTAAAAGTAGGGTATACGTCTACACCAACGGCACCGTCCGTTACCCCGATCAAATTAAATGGCTCGGGTGCGAGGTTAGCAGGTTCTTCCTCTTCTTCTTCTTCGCTAGGATTTTCCTCCTCTTTGGGTTGTTCTTCCGCAGCCGGGGGTGGAGCTTCTGGCCCATCGTCTTTGGAACAAGCGGCGTTTAGTAGAAACATACCTAACAGTAGAACGAGATAGAATGTTGATGGTGTTTTCATAATATTTTTTTAGGGTGATACGTTTAGTTTCACTTTAATGGTAGCCGAAAGTAAAGGTTAACATTAGGGTGTAAAAAAACCACGGCGTGAGCCGAGGTTTTTTCCTTTAATCTTAATCAAAAGCCCATGCATCGTTCATACGGCCATCTTCACTTGAATAGCCTCCAATGACCCATAATTTGTTGTCAAAAACAGCGGTGGTGTGCGATGATCTTCCCGAAAAAGGGGCCGTACTAGTAGCCTCGGTCCAGGTAAACCCATCGGCGCTGTACCAAACGTCATTTTTGCGTGTTCTATCATTTCCTCCAATGACCCATAATTTGTTGTCAAAAACAGCGGTGGTATGCCCGCGTCTTCCCGAGAAAGGGGCAGCACTGGTAGCCTCGGTCCAGGTAAGCCCATCGTTACTGTACCAAACGTCGTTTTTATAGGTTCCATCATATCCCCCAATGACCCACAGCTTGTTGTCAAAAACAGCGGTGGTGTGCCCATATCTTCGCGAGAAAGGGGCATCTGCCGTAGCTTCGGTCCAGGTAATGGCATCGTTGCTGTACCAAATGTCGTTTTTAAAGGTTACGTCATAACCTCCAATGACCCATAATTTGTTATCAAAAACAGCGGTGGTGTGTCTAATTCTTTCGGAAAAAGGGGCCGCATTGGTAGCCTCGGTCCAGGTAAGACCATCTGCGCTATACCAAACGTCATTTTTATTTGTATCGTCATAACCACCAATGACCCACATCTTGTTGTCAAAAACAGCGGTGGTATGATTAGACCTTCCCGAGAAAGCAGCAGCAGCGGTTACTGGGGTGTTGTCAAATTTTAGCCCCCTTACGCTAAATTCGTTAACCGTGCTGTTTGCCGTGGCATTTTCGGGATCCTTGGCCACCACTTTCCAGTAATAGGTTTCATAGGTATGCAGGCGCTCTGTTACTTCAAAAGAGGTACTAGTAAGGTCTGCCGTGTATAGTTCAGTAGGGTCCTCTTCTTTGCCCAAATACAGGTCGTAGGTGATGGCATCCCCATCTGGGTCTGTAGCGGCCTGCCAACTAAAAGTAGGGTATACGTCTACACCAACGGCACCGTCCGTTACCCCGATCAAATTAAATGGCTCGGGTGCGCGGTTGGCAGGTTCTTCTTCTTCGCTAGGTTTTTCCTCCTCTTTTGGTAGTTCTTCCGCAGCCGGGGGCGGAGCTTCCGGCCCATCGTCTTTGGAACAAGCGGCGTTTAGTAGAAACATACCTAACAGTAGAACGAGATAGAATGTTGTTGGTGTTTTCATAATATTTTTTTTAGGGTGATACGTTTAGTTTCACTTTAATGGTAGCGGAAAGTAAAGGTTAACATTAGGGTGTAAAAAAACCTCGGTTTGAGCCGAGGTTCTTCATCTTTTGGGGGTAAAAAAAAGCATGCCTTTGATACTTCTTTATAACGGATGGCTAACAGATTCGAATCTTTACTTATGGTTCACGATCAGTTTTTAACATCTTCTGATTTAGCATCATTTAACATCTTACTGACCTTTGCTTTGAGTTCTTCTTTCTTTGTGGGGTCGTTGCCTAAATCAATTATTTCGTACTGATTACGAAGGGTCTGTTTCATCTCATCCGAGATATCCATGTTTTTTATCAATTCAAGATAGTTTGTCGCATCGCCTACCGGGTTATCCGCTCCCGCTCCCATCAGATTAAAAACTTCACCAAAGACCTTTGTCTGCTCGTCTAGAAGGTTCATTTGTTTAGTGGTATCTGTCTTTGATTTGTCTTGGGTTTGCTGCGCTTGGCAAAAAGTAGTTAAGCCAAGGGCGACTATTGTAAGTGTTAATTCAATTGTTTTCATTGGTTTTTGTTTTGAACTGTTATAAATTGTTTAGTATGTTGTTAAAGAAAATCACATCAAGTTCTAGTGTCAAAATTGCTATAGCATTCTTGATGTAATTTTAGATAAAGTTTCTCTTGAATGTAACCGAACGGAAACGTGAAATTTATCCTAATACATAGCCTTTTTATAATAGATACCTTATTGATAGTAATCTGTTGGCGTGATAATTAAATGTGGGTAGGCTATTTGATCTAGTTCTAGTTCCCATACCAATGTTTTGGCAGGGATATTCATTAAAACAATATTTGCTTTGTTGTCGTCAGGTACAATGTTAAAAAGTAATAGGTGGTCATCAAAAAAATAATGCTTTGTTGATGAGGCATTCCATTCTTCAGTAATGGGGTACGTGAAAGAATCTAGTTCTTCCCCACTAAAAATATCGAGAGTTTTGGTAACAATGGCCGTACGCTCTTCTTTATAGCTAATGAAAACTGTGTCGTCTGATATGTTTATAGCCGACGGGTACTTTCGGGAATAACTATGTTCCCAAATAAGCTCTCCGTCGTCTTTATTAATACTATAAACTTTTTCGTCACGAGAGTAAAAAATGAATTGATTACCAGATTCATAACCTCCAAGAATATTGGGGCTTCCGGTATTGAATGTCCAATTTTCATTCAAATCGGCATCCATAGAAACAACATTATTACTCCAAGTCATAATGATTATCGAGGAGGAACCACCGACCAATTTTGATACTCTGTCCGTGAAAGGTATTCTTTTATCAATATGGCCATCAACGGGGTCAATACTCAAAATTTCCTGGGTGCTTGAGCCTAAGCTCAATTCGGTTATTATTTTGTTTTTGTAAAGGGTCATTCTCTTTACCTCATTACTAAGCTCTACAGTCCAACGAACATCGCCCGTCTCAAGATTTAATGCATCGAGATAAAAGTTTGAATTATAGGTTGTGCTATTAACTGTTCTATAGCTTACCAAAACCGTGTTTTTATGTATTGAAGTGGCGCCAATTTCATAAAACTTGTTGCTGTCTTTTGCATAATCTTTGGACCACATCAGCTCTCCATTAAAAGTGCCTTTGCGCAATACCGTTTTTGTTCCGGAATGTTCCCCTTGAGTACAAATAAAAACACCATCAAATTCATTACATTTAAAAGAATCTAGCGTAGTTAGGGAGTTGATTTGCCGATTGTCTTTTAAGTCCAATTCCGTAAAAAGATTGCTGCTGCTTATCCAAAGACTGCCTAAGATATTTTCTATAGGTGCTTCTGGATCTTCAAAATTGCTGTCATCATCTTTTTTGCAACTTAGAGTAACAAAGAGAACTAGAAGCATTACTAAGAGTGGTTTAAAGGTTTTCATAATAATTACAATATTTGTTTGACTTTTATGTAAGGGCTTTGTCAAGGTTAACACTATCAGGTAAAAAAACTCTGCATAACTTATCTTTTAAGATGCAAAGGATGTAATAATATATAACGAGTATTATTCCTTTAGAAAAGAACCTTAAAAAGGAGAGATAGAGTAATGGTAAACGCGAGAATCAATATTCGTTTTAGGAGCTCAAGTTTTTCATAAGTGTCCATGTCTTTTATTTTTAAGGTTCGTTACTTTGTGTCCAAAGCATAGCTTAGGTTAACATGGTCTCTCTTTTTTATTTTAGGAATGATAATTTTCTGTGAGTGCAAATAATCGTTGGATTTCGGGAGCGAGCATCTAAAAAATGTTAAATTAGATGCCACCGCTGTTAACCTTCTCATTAGATATGCATTAAATGGAAAATATACAGGCAGAAATAACGCTTGAAGATTTACGAAAAGGGTCTGATATTCTTTTAAAAAAGGTGTATGAGTCCAATCGCACAAAATTTTTGAATTATGCGAGGCGCTACAACCTTTCGGAAGAAGAAAATATAGATGTATATCAAGATGCCTATATTATTTTCTATGATAATGTCATGAGCGGTAAACTAGAAAGCTTAACCAGCAGTATTTCTACATACCTGTTTTCTATTGGCAAATATTTAATTTTTGACAGGATGAGAAAGAATAAAAAAATGGTAAGTGGAGGTTATGATTTATCAAGGGTTGAAGAAACAGATGAGCAGGTAAATACCTTTGATTTAAAAAGACCCGATCTTTCTGCAGAACAGGTTTTATTGAAAAAGCATTTTAGTACTCTAGGCGAAAAATGCCAGCAATTGTTAACCCTTTTTTATTACCGGGGTTATACCATAAACGAGATTATGGAGGCTGAAAATTATAATAATGAGAATGTGGTTAAAGCGGCCAAATCACGTTGCATGAAAACACTTAGAGAAAAAATCCAAGCAAATACCTACTAATCATGGATAAAGAACTTTTATTGTATAATTATTTTTCGAACCAATTGACGGTTGAAGAGCAGCATCAATTTGAAGAGTTGTTGAAAACGGATATCGATTTTAAGAAACAATTCGACTTTGAAAATAACTTAAAGGGAGTTATTATAGAGAAAGAAAATGAAAACCTAAAGGCTAAGCTAAGAGGTTTTGAAAAGGAGATAGAAAGTGCTACACCGGTGCGTAAATTGCCCGGAACAAATTATAGAAAATGGGCTATGGCGGCATCTATTGCGTTGTTGGTAGGTCTTGGCTGGTTGGGTTACAATAATTTTTCAGGACCCGATTATGAAAACCTGTACCGGGAGAACTTTCAGGAATATCCCAATACGGTTTATGCCATTACTAGGGGGGAGTCTGTTGAATCTATTGAAAGAAAAGCATTTACGGATTATGAGTTAGGTAATTATGAGTCGGCTATTGGAAACTTTAAACGAATACCTCAATCCGATAAAAAAGGATATGTGGATTTTTACTTAGGGTTGTCATATTTAAATTCAGGTCAGTTGGACGAGGCCAAAAAATTACTGGTTAACACGGGAGCATCAAATGAAAAGTTTAAAGCAGAGACCTATTGGTACCTAGCGTTAATTGCCATAAAGGAAAACAATAAGAAGGCTGCTGTAGAATACTTAAATGAGCTTGTTTCTCAATTCGACTATAATAAGGATAAGGCGCAACGGCTCTTGAAAGAATTAGAATAAGGTCAACTAATTCTCTTTTTTTTAGTGAAGGCCCAAAATCCTAACAGGGCAAGAATTACGGCTCCAATAATCCAATATCCCCAATGGTATTTAATTAATACCGGTGTGCTATTGCCAGAGAGTACATATCCAGACCAATAATAGGGGTGTGCCAAGGCATTTTGACTGTTGTTTTGTAAAAATGTTATCTGTGCGTTTTGCATGGCTCTGTCCTTAGATTCTCCTTTGGAGAGATGCGTATAGAACAACCCCATAAGGTTGGCGGAAGAAGCATCGTTTACTTTCCATAAAGTACTGGCAATACTGGAAGCCCCGCCATAGAAGAACCCACGGGAAAGGCCCATAAACCCTTCTCCCCGGCGCAATTCTCCAATACCCGTTTCGCATGCGCTTAAAGTAATCAAGTCGGCATCTGTTCTAAGCGTATACAAGTCTGCTACAAAAAGAAGGTCTTCATTATCGTTGTTATGGTTCTGCGAAAAAGCCAAATAGGAATATTCCGGGGTACTATCGTTAAAAATAGCGTGTGTGGCCAAATGTAGAATGCCATATTTTTTGTGTTCCTTTTTGAAATTTTCAAGTGAAGCATCATTTTTTAGTAATGAATGCCCTTCAAAAGTGCTCAAAATTCTTTTGGCCTCTAAACTATTATGGGGCAAGTGTGAAAGTGCGGACCTGTTGATATTAACCTGAGATGTACCATCAAAACTTGGGGCTACGACTAGTACATTTGGCGTGTTTACAGGTCGGTTGCGTAATTCCGAAAGGAGTGTAGCCGAATTACTATATCTTATTGCAGAATGCTCAATTAGGTAGGTCAAGTCGTTGTTGTTCGTATTTAGGGCCGAAAAGGGAATGTAGTTTAATAACCCGTCCGTTATAAGTGTAAGTTCTTGGTCTGCTTCAGTTATAAAAGGTGCTAACAATCTGTTGTACAGTTGATAGGTTTTTTTGCTTAGTTCTTTTATATCGGACTGTGGGTCTGCCAAATCTTTATAAGCGGATTTAATCCTGGTTTCTAATTCTTCGGTTATCGGAATTTTTCCTAATTTCTTTTCGCCTTTGGTAACCGTTACTACATAAATATCATGGTTGCCGTAGAAGTAGGATATTAATTTTTCTCCCTCACCCAATTCATCCTGTAACCCCCGTAGTGAAATGGTCTTGGTGTTATATTTTAAGTTGAAATAATCATTGTAGTTAGCTTCTAAATCGGCAATGAGTTTCCGGTGTTCCTGTTTAAGGTCAAAGAGAAGTTCTTCTGACGTATCAGTTTTTTCCTTAACGTAGTTGGTCTTCTTTTCCAAGTAAACAATTTCGGATTTCAACTGACTTTCTCGCTCTAAAAGTTCAGGAGGAATATTGCCAAATTTGGTTGCTTTGGTGTTCAATAGAGCTTCAAGCAATATAGCAGATTTACTTTCTTCGCTATACTTGAAAGCCTGGTCAATATAATTGCCTTCTCCCTTAATAGTATACAAATTATAAAGGGCGTTCAAGCCAGATTCTATAAGCGGATATACATCTTCAATAAGCGTCAGCTTATCCGCTTGGCTTTTAAAGGTAGGCTTTAGGGTGTCCAATTGGATCAACGCTTGATTAACGGTAGTTATAACTTGAGGGTAAGAGGATTCATCACCAATTCTGGAGAGTGCCTCAGCTCTGTTTTTTAGGAGTTTTAATAAGGTGGTGCCGTTAGGATTGTGAACGGATAGTTGCTCAATTCCCAATTTGAAATTTTTCAAAGCCCTATCATATTTTTTGAAATCTATATTCATTAACCCTATTTGGTTATATAGGAGTGCTATTTCATCATGATTTTGATTTTTCCACTTTCTTTTTAAGGCGGATATAGCATTCGTATAAGCTTCGGTCGATTTTTGGTATTCTCTTTTTGATTTGTAAAACCCCGCTTCTGCTTCATAATATTTATGCCAAAATGGATGTTTTTCAGGGATTTTATCCCTTAACAGATTTAGATAATGATTGGCACTATCCAACTGGGTGAGGGCCAGTTTGCTTTGAATCAGTCGGCATCCATCCGTAATGACGTAATTTAAGTTTGAGTTGTTTTTTAAATGAGATGAGAATGATTTTTGAAAATAAGAGCTGGATAGTCCGTACTGGCCTTCTCTTTCATAAACTTCACCTAACAAGCTATATGTGTTTAATATATAGGGGAGGTTATTGGGCAAATGTTTCTGTAAGAATCTAATGTTTTGATGATAATACTGTTTGGCTAAATCATATTTGCCTTCGTTGCTATAGGCTTTTGCTAGAAGGCTATAGCCGCTGGAGATAAGGTAGGCATGACCTGTAGTAAGGGTTTCTGGCTGGGTCTCATTATATGAGTCTATAATTTTCAATAAAGCATTTCGTAATGTACTATACTCATTAATGTTGTAATAGTACATGGCTTTATCGTACAGTAGCGAATTTTGAATCATTAGCCTATTAGAAGAGGTATCTATTTCTTTTTCATGAACTAAGGAAATAGAATCCAGTAAGCGAATGTTAGATTTAATTTGTTGTAAATCATAAAAATAAATAGACTGTCTGTTCCAGTTGATCAGCGTGTAGAAACTGTCGTTCCAAAAGTTGTTCGCACTGGAAAGTGAATATATCTTTTGAAAATAGTGATATACTGAATCTTGTTGCTTGTAGTAAAATTGACGCGATTTCTTTGTTAAGGAATCTAAATGGTTATTGTATTCATGAGTCTGCCCAATTAATGAACAACATACTAAAAAGAAGATGCAAAATACAATAATTGGTTTCATAAAAAATTGGCCTTCATATATATGAAGGCCAATTTACGAATAAGTTCGTTTAAAGATTTGTACTACAATAAATTATGGATTTTACATTTGTAACGGTATCATTAGGTTATTTTTATTGTGGAATATAATAGGCAGGTATTGTGTAATTAAATGGCCTTCCATCTTCTCCTAATTTCTCAACTTTTATAAGTAGTTCGCCTTTTTCTGCGGCTAGGGTGGCAAACTTTTGATACAGAATTTGATTATTGTATTCAGGTAATGGCGAAAATTCGGTTATGATTTTACTTATCTCTTTTCCGCTCAAATCTAGAACGCTAACATTCAGAATCTTTGTGTCCGGAGTAGTGATAAGGAACTCTTGCAAATTGGAGAGTGTCCAACAAAAACATGGAAGGGGAGGATTATCCGGGTCTATTATTCCTAAAATACCTAGATCAAAAATACTTTTCTGTACCTCCATAAATTCCTTTTTTTGACTTTCGGCCATAGCCTTTTCTTTTTGAGCTTCATTGTATTTTGGGTCGTTGGGCGAGATAGATTCCAATTCTTTTATATGGTTTTCCAAGGTTGCTATTTCGTTGCTTAAATAAAAGGAATAGAGGTCACCTTCATAGATATAATTTTCTTTGGTTAGTTTAACCTTGTCATCTGCATGACCAACATAGTCTTTTATACATGATGTAAACATCAATAAAAGTGTGCATCCTAAAAATAGTTTCATTTTCATAATAGAGGGTTTAGAGGTTATAAGTATTGTTTAATGTTCTTAGGTGAAAAAGGTTAACAGTTTGTTCTATTTTGAATAAGAAGTAAGTTCAGATGTACTGATTAAATTACCATTGTCCTTGTAAGATTCCTGTTTTATCATACCAACACCTTCTGCAAGCCATAGTTTAGATTTCATTTTAATAGTGGCTCCCATGGTTTTTGTGGTGCTGTTTTCGGTGATCAAATAACAATCAAAGGTACCTGCAGGAGTGGTCACACTTTCTTTCTTCTCTACCTTTCTATTGGTTTGGTCTACGGAAACGTTCATGTTAATACCAGACATGCTCATAGCAATGGCAACGTTGGCGTCCGCTAATTCTTGACCGATAGAAAGGTCATTGGGCAATTCTATATCCGTGCCGGAAATATCCATTTCCAATCCCATTTCTGAATATTGTTGCATCATTTGAGAGGGAAAGAGCGATTGGTAATCAACTGTAACCAATCCGTTTTCACAACTAAAGGAATAGCTGCTTTCAAAAATATCCTTACCTTTTTTATCTTTAAATTTCATGTCAAAAGTAGCTGCTGCTGCCGAGCCTTCTTGACGAACATCGGTGATGGTGTAGTTTACGCTGCCATCAGTTTTACCTTTTTTATCGTAACTCGTGTATTCAAATGAGCTCCCTTCTTCTAAAGGATAGAATTTACTACAACTTTCTTGTGCAAAAGTGACGTTCATAGTGAAGAAGCATAATAAGGTAATCAATAAAGGGGTTTTCATAGTGTTCATTTTATGTTTTTATAGTTTGATAAATTCTACGCGTCGGTTTAGCGCTTTGCCATCGGGTGATGAATTGTCGCCAACAGGCTCAGTTTCACCTTTACCTTCTGTTGTTAATCTGTCTGAAGATACGTTATATACTGATATTAAGGCATTTTTGACAGCTTCAGCTCTGTTTTGAGATAGGCTCATGTTTTTACTGTCGTCTCCATCGGCATCGGTATGCCCAACAATTTTTAACTTTATTGAACTATCCTGCTGAAGAACTTGATAAATCTGGCGAATGATGCCCATAGATTGCGGTTGAATATTGGCAGAGCCACTATTGAAAAGGATTCCGTTAGTGGATATTTTCCCATCTGCAAGTAATTGTCTACGTAAGTCAACACCTCCTTTTGCAACTTTTATATTCCCTATGAGTATAGATTCTTTCTTGGTGTCCGTTCCGCGAAGCGTAAACTTAACACCTTCCATTTGCACACTGGCCGGTAAAAGCCTTGGTACATCTATATATTTGGTTTCGTTTATCCATAGTCTAAATCGCTGTTTGTTGACCGCGACGGAAACATGGTGTTTCTTATTTACAATATTTCGGATATCTGCACCCACGTCATTACGAATAACTCGTTTTGAGGCAATGTTGTTTTCAACCACCACCCCACGTGCAATAAACTGACAAAAAGAATATTCTACCTTGCCTAAATTGGCACCTTTTTTAAAGGTGTTGTTATCGCTTATAGTTACTCCAAAATAAGATTGAGAGGAAGTTTTACTGTCCAGTCCGGTAGCAATAACATCAAACTCCAAGGTAAATTCTTCGGGTAGATTGGTGACATCCGGAATATATGTAGTTTGGTAACCGGGTAAAATTTTCAGCCATTTATTGGATTGCCCATCTAGGGTAACCAATTCTCCACTCCCGTTTGTATTCCAACGTGATGGAAAATCGCCCACAAAATCGTTGGAAAAATCATCTACAAAAATTGGGGTATCACCTGGTACAAAATCAAATTTACTGTACACCTTAATACCTCCTGGCTCAGTTTTACTGGATTCCTCTTCGTTATTGGGGGAATTCTCTTCGCTAGTTTGTGGGGATTCTTGTTCTCCGGGACTGTTGGAAGGATTGGTTTTAGGTTTTTTCTTTTTCTTTTTTTCGGATCCAGGTTCAAAAATACTGTCAAGGGCTTGATCCGTTTTTTCGGAGGTTTCTTTTTCTACCCTGCGTTCAACCGTTCTTTCGGCGGCTCTTTCGGCAGCTTTACCCAGTTTTCTTAAAATTTGGGCGTCACTTGTCTTGTGGGCAAAAAAGATGCACACTATGGGTAAAATAAATTTTAAGTAGTGTTCTAGTGTTTTCATGTACTTGGTATTTAATAATGTAAAAATTGTCCGTAGACCTAATGTTTACATTAATGATTAAACACCTTAAAAGGTTAACATCAAAACTAAATGAAATGGGTTTTTTAAAAGAGAGATTTGTATTTGTTGGATGTGAAAATTGTATGGATGGTATAAAATACTTTGTAGATGGAATAAATATTACTCTTCCTACATGTAAGAAAAAATAGAAATAAATGCTTGGACTCTATTATTCGGGGAGTAACCGAAAACTTTTCCTGTGATATTTGGTAATACCATACTTCTTAATGGCCGCACGATGTTCTTTTGTAGGGTAGCCCTTATTTTTTTTCCAGTTGTACATAGGGTATTCTTCGTGAAGCACATCCATATATGCATCTCTATAAGTCTTTGCCAAAACGGATGCTGCGGCAATGTTCATGTATTTTCCGTCGCCTTTAATTATACATTCATGCGGAATATCTTTAAAGGGCTTGAATCGGTTCCCGTCTACGATAATAAATTTGGGAGTTGTTTTTAATTGTTCAATAGCTTGGTGCATTGCTAAAATTGAGGCATTTAAAATATTGATGGCATCAATTTCTTCTTGAAAAACATGGGACACGGCGTATGCCGTGCAGTCAGATTCAATTATGGGCCTTAGCACATCCCTTTTGCTGTGGGTCAGTAATTTTGAGTCATTTAAAATGCTATTTGTAAATCCTTTGGGCAAGATTACGGCAGCGGCCGTAACTGGTCCGGCTAAACATCCTCTTCCAGCTTCATCGGTTCCGGCCTCGTTTTCAAATTTGTATTTCTCTAATAGCATTCTTCAATGGAAATTAACAGGACCGTAAAATATAATTACTTATTACAAATTACAATATAGAGGTCTCTTTTTTCTAAGAAATACAGGTCAAATCGCGATTGTTATTTTTTAACAAAATAAGTGTCAAATTAACATTTTATAAACAAAATTTGTGATAATATTTGTATTATTAACAAATTTTTAGGTTTTTTGTTGAAACTAATTCACAAAAACATATACATGAAACGAAAATTTAAATGGATTATAGTGCCTTTTTTGGTATTATTATCAGGCTACTCATTTGCCCAAGAAAAATCAATTTCCGGAAATGTTACGGATGAAGATGGTCTTCCGTTACCAGGTGTTTCCGTTGTGGTTATAGGGACTACAAATGGTACCCAAACAGATTTTGATGGTAACTATACCATTAGTGCAGAAGAGGGGCAGAGTCTTAGATATAGTTATATCGGACAAAAAACGGTTAAAAGAGTGGTTGGTGCCTCAAATTCCATTAACGTACAGATGGAATATTCGGCCCAAGCTTTAGAAGAGGTGGTTTTGACCGGTGTTGCCCAAGGTACTTCAAAAAAGAAGCTGGCTTTTAAAGTGGAGACAGTACCTGTAACTGGAACTCAAAATGTACCAACTCCTGATGCCGCATCGGCTTTAATTGGAAAAGTAGCTGGTGCGCAAATTGTTCAAGGTGGTGGTAATCCGCTCCGTAATGCTGCTGTTATTTTAAGAGGGGCAAGTTCTATAGAAGGGAGCACTGCACCGCTAATTATTGTAGATGGTATTATAACTCAAGGAGGACTTAATCAAATAAGTACACAGGATATAGAAACAATAGAGGTGGTAAAAGGGGCGGCAGCTTCATCTCTCTATGGTTCATTGGCAGGTAATGGTGTTATCCAAATTATAACAAAGCGGGGTACCACAGATAAGCCTAAAGTAACATTGCGTTTTGAAAATGGTTTCTCTAATACTCAAAGAGATTATCCATTGGCAAAGAATCATGATAGATTGTTAGATGCAAATGGCAATTTTGATGTTAGCAGCGGTTCAATAGTTGCTGACCCAGACGGGATTTTTGACAACCCCTATCCTGGTGATTTGATAAATAACGTAGATGAGTTCATTAGCTCCCAACCCTACAGTCAAATAAGTGTAGGAGTCTCTCAGAATCTAGACAAGGTTAACTATTATGTTTCGGCTGAGCAAACAGAGGTACAAGGCATTATAAGAGGTCTTGACCCGTTTAAAAGACAAAATGCACGTCTAAATTTGGATGTAAATTTAAGTAGCAAATTTAAGCTGGAACTAACCAATTATTTGGTTAGGCAAACAGGGGCAGAGGTTACTCAAGCTGGACAAGGAGATAACGTGTTTTTTAATTTGTTAACGGCGAACCCAACGGTAAGACTAGATCAAAAAGACGCTAACGGAAACTTTATTCCCTTCTTTGATGGAAATGGATTTATCAATGAATATCAAAATCCATTATATGTTGCTTCAAACCAAAAGTTTGATAATGAAAATACTAGATTAGTATCTTCGGTTACTGGTAAGTATAGCATTACGGATAACTTGGTATTTGAAACTCATTTGTCTACGGACAGAGGCCGTAGTGAATTCGTTAACTTCTTCCCAAAAGGTTATGTTTCAGGTTCTCAATTTGATCCGAATACCAACAACGGTTTTATTTTAAATATTGATAGTGATTACGCTCGGGTCAATTCTTATGCTCAGTTAAATTACAACACTAGTTTTGGTGATTTTAATTTTAAATCTTCTTTAAGGTATTTATTCGAAGACTTTGAAGGATCTTTTAAAACTGCCCAAAGTTCTAATTTTTTAACGGAAGGGGTTAGTAATTTACAACAGGGTACCGAGAATATTAGTGTAAACTCGGGTGAGTTTCAAGAGAAAACACAAAACGTATTCTTATCCGCAGATTTTGATTGGAAGGACAAATTAATAATTGGTGGATTTGTACGGTCGGATAGAAGTTCGCTCTTTGGAGAGGACAATCGCGATCAACTTTTCTATAGAGGGTCTTTAGCCTATAGGTTGGGTGAGGATATTGATGCGGAATGGTTAGATGAATTAAAATTTAGAGCCTCCTATGGTACTGCAGGTCTTAGACCTAGCTTTGGAGACATTTTTGAGACGTTCTCAGTAAGTCAGACGGGTATTACTCCATTACAAATTGGTAATCCTGATTTGCAATCGCCAACAATAAAGGAATTGGAAGTTGGTTTTGATTTTCAGGTCTTAAATAAGTATACATTGGCATTTACTTATGCTAATTCAAATACGAAAGATGCTTTGATTACGGTACCTTTATCTGGCGCGGTTCCAGGAAGCGTTCAAGTTCAAAATGTAGCGGATACTTCCTATGAGGCATATGAGGTTGCATTTAATGGTACGCCATTTGAAACCGAAGATTTTACATGGGATTTTGGTATCACTTTCGCGACAGTTGAAAATTCGGTCGATAATTTAGGTTCGGTTGCTCCTTTCAACAGGGTTATTCAAGGTTTTGGAGCAGGTAACAGTAACCAGCAATTGGATGCGGATCCAGCGGTAAATGTTTTTAGGGTTGAGCCAGGGCAGCCATTCGGAGCAATGTTCGGAAATCAACTGGCAACATCGTTAGATGATTTAACGGTTGAGGATGGCGTAGTTATCAATGAAGGACTTAATCTACCAATATCTGATTTTTCGGTTAACGAATTTGGTCATGTTATTGTGACCGCCAATGAAGATCAGTCTGGTTTGGTAAACGCAGGCGGAGAACAGGCAATTAGAAAGTGGAACCCTGAGACAAATCAATTAGCTGTAGGTTTAATTGGAGATACTAACCCAGACTTCAATATGGGCTTCAAAAATACATTGACCTATAAAAACGTTAGTCTCTACACACTTGTAGATGCTCAAATTGGTGGGGATGTCTATAATTATACCAAGCAATTTTTGTATTTCAATGATAGACATGCAGATTTAGATACATATGGAGCTGCAGGTCAGCAATCTTCTTATGCTAATGCTAGTTCAACAATTTACAATGGAGCTGCTCCTATTGATTATTTTGTTGAGGATGCAACCTTTGTGAAAATCCGTGAAATCTCATTGTCATATACTTTGGATGATGACATATTGGGACCTAAAATTCCAATAGATGCTATCAAATTTACACTATCAGGTAGAAACTTATACACATTTACGGATTACTCAGGTTATGATCCGGAAGTAGCACTTAGTGGAAGTCCCATTTTTAAGTTGGATGAGTTTTCTTTTCCAAACTTTAGAACTTTCGCTGCAGCGGTACAGATAACATTTTAAAAAAATAAGAGCATGAAAAAAATAATTTATATTGTCATGGCCATGACAGTACTGTCATGTACACAAGAGGAATTCGATATACGCAATTCCAATGAGGCAGATTCGCAAAGAGTATTGGCGAACGGACCCGATTTTCAGAACTTTAATATTTCTAATCACTCAGCCTTATTCGACAATCAAATAGAATTTCAAGGTATTTTCTTTAGAGGTATAGCTGATCAATTCTCTACAACAAATGCTTTTAGTGGTTTTTGGGCATTTTGTGATCAACCTAGAAGGCAGATTATAAACTCAACTGCTAACGATGACCTTTCATCTCAAGCCGGTGGACCATGGAATAGTTTTAATTCCGTAATCAATAATGCCAATATTGTAATAGGTAATATAGAGAATGATGGTAACCAAGTAATGGTTGGAGACAGTGATCTAACGGAACAGGAATTAGCTGCCGCTTATTTTGATAAAGGTGTGGCCCAAGGTTATCTTGCTTTAATATATGATAAAGCTTATATCGTAAATCCGGATACGGATCCAGGTGCACTTGAGTTTTCTACTTATCAAGAAGTTTTTGTTGAAGCCGTTAAGAACATTGAGATAGGTATTCAGAAGGCTAGTTCTTTTAGCGGATTCCAATATAGTATTTATCCAGGAGGAGAGATGCTAGACGGTCCTAAGTTCCTAGAATTGGCAAATAGTTATTTGGCACGTCTATCTATAGGTTTGCCTAGGGATAATGCCGAAGCAGAAACTCTTGATTATAACGCTATACTAGCTTATGCTGAAAAAGGCCTAACCGAAGACTTTAGCCCATTGGCAGAAGAAGATGTGTTTTTTAATAATTTTCAAGATTGGTCATTGTTTGATTTAGGAGATGCGGGTTATATGCCTACGGATTTGAAAATTCTGCACCTTTTTGACCCAACTTATGATACGGATTATCCTGAAGATGAAAGTATTGTGTTAGGAGAAGCGGTGTCGGATGATCCTAGACTTGAAGAGTATTACGAATATGTTGGTGATGATTTTGGATTTCTTAGAGCCTCAAGAGGGCGGTATCTCTTTTCAAGTTATAAAACTGTAAAGTTTTTTAATGACAATGATCAGAACGAAACCGGTCTGCCTACCAATGTTTTTGCAAAGGCCGAAATAGATTATATAATAGCTGAATGCCACTATCGTTTAGGAAACTTTGGTGCAGCCGTTGCAGCTTTGGATACTTCTCCTCGCATGTCAAAGGGTAATCAATCTACAACGGCAGCAGGACCTAACGTTTTGAACGCTTTGCTTTATGAAGTGTCTATTGAACTTGACCTTGCATCGGGAATTTGCGTTGAGTGGTGGTTCATGAGAAGACATGATATGTTGCAAGCAGGCTCGCCAACTATGTATCCTGTGCCGGCATCTGAACTGGAAATTACTCAAGATGATATATATACTTTTGGCGGTACTGCCGCTGTAGGTGAACCAGGTACTGCTTCTGGTGCAAATGACTGGAGGAATATAGATTTGGTATACTAGATTTTTATTTGAATTTTGCTAGGAAAGGCCGTCATATTAGTTGACGGCTTTTTTTTGTTTTGAAAATCAATTTTTAAACCTCTATCCAAGAACTTAAAATTTTCACATTTAATTACGAACTAAAAAAATTAACTTTACCGCTGTAATTAGCTTCAATGAAATATATTCTTTTAGTTTTCTTAATTCACTTTTCATGTATTCAGGTCTCTGCACAAGAAGACTCTATTCCTCCTAAAAGAGACATAGATACTTCGGCGGTTCGTCGTATGCCACGTAGATTAGGGCCCAAGGAAAAGGAAAAAGAAGAGGAGCCGGAGGAGTTAACAATCAAAGATTACAAGATTATTTCTTATGCCAGGGATACCACATTTTTGGATACAACACTTACCATTCAGAAAGAATATAAATACAATTATTTAAGGAAGGACGATTTTGAACTTATGCCTTTTGCCAACGTAGGAAAACCATATAATAAGTTAGGGGTAGATTTTACTTCTAATAATTTGTATCCGTCGTTGGGGGCTACTGCACTTCACAGTAATTATTTTGAGAAGGAGGACATTGATTATTATAATGTAGCCACCCCAATGTCAGATCTGTTGTTCAAGACTACTTTTGAACAAGGTCAATTACTAGATGCCAACTTGGCCTTCAACACCTCTAGAAGACTCAATTTTTCTCTAGCGTATAAAGGGTTTCGTTCTTTAGGTAAATACCAATATAACCAATCGGAATCAGGTAATTTTAGGACTACTACCAATTATGTTACCAAGAATAATAGGTATAGCTTACGCGCACATATAGCCGCCCAGAATATTGAAAATATGGAAAACGGTGGTTTGGTAGATGAGGAGGGGCAGTTTGAGTCCGGTCTCGCAGACTTTAGTAACCGGGTTAAGATAGATGTCCGTTTTAGTGATGCCAATAGTAAGATATTGGGTAAACGCTACTTTTTTGATCATTTATATAAGCTGATACGAAAGGAAAAGGACTCTAGTCGCCAAGAAAAAACATCGTTAGGTATAGGTCATCAGTTTAATTACGAAACCAAGTATTACGCATTTAACCAAACTACTCCAAACGAATACTATGGAAACAATCTGGTTTCGCCAATTGAGGACAAAGCCAGTTTAAAAACAATGTACAACCAAGTTAATGCGGAGTTTTATAATGCAACGTTGGGTAGGCTTCAAGGTAATATTTCACTGTACAATTACAACTACTTTTTCAATAGTATACTCATAAATGAAGATGGGGTAACCATTCCAAGTAGGCTAAAGGGCGAAGAAATTGCATTAGGTGCGGAATATGAAAAGCGTATAAAAGGTTTTCAATTAAAGGCCACGGCAAAGTATAATTTGTCAGGAGAGCTGGGCGGTAATCAAATGAACGCTTCCGCATCTTATAGGTTAAATGATAAGCATAAGATAACCGCATCCGCGTTTGGTTCATCAAAGATGCCCGATTTTAATTTCTTACTTTACCAAAGTGATTATGAAAATTACAACTGGTTAAACCTGTCCAATTTTGAAAAAGAACAGGTTTACGGTTTACGTTTGGACTTTGAGTCGGAGTTGTGGGGTGATCTTATGGTGAGTTACCAGACGGTGGATAATTACACCTATTTTGGGCAAGACCCATCTGTTATTTTGGAAGAAGGTATGGAGAATGCTACTATACGCCCTTTGCAAGAAGGTAATGTACTCAACCATACCAAGGTAAAATATGCTAAGGAGTTTAAACTGGGAGGTTTTGCGTTAAACAATACAGTTATGTATCAAAATGTATCTCAGGCAAATCAGGTTTTAAACGTGCCTGAGTTGGTAACTAGGAATACATTGTACTTCTCTTCCGACGTTTTTAAAAAGGCCATGTTTATGCAAACAGGAGTTACCCTAAAGTATTTTACAGCGTATAATATGGATGCTTACAATTCGCTTTTGGGTGAATTCTACCTTCAGAACGATCAAAAATTGGGTAACTTCCCTATGTTGGATTTCTTCATAAATGCAAAAATTCAACAAACCAGAATCTATTTAAAGGCGGAACACTTTAATTCTTTGTTCATAGAGAAGCCTACATACTATTCCGCCCCTGGGTATCCATACCGTGATTTCGTTATCCGTTTCGGTCTTGTGTGGAACTTTTTCTCGTAGTTCGGGTGTGTTTTGGGGAGGGCAGGTGCATGTTCATGGTGCCAAGTTACGTCCATGTCAAGCCTTAGGGACTGGAAATGACCCGAAAGGAAGTAAAAACCTTGTTCCCTTTATGTCTCATAATCAAGCAGCTGTGCGGTCAGGACGTGAAAAAACGAAATTTTCCGTTAAAAATTGTGCTGGAATTAAAAAAGGGTGTTACATTTGCAGCCCGCTAAACAGGTATGAAGATGTTTGTTAAGCAGGGGTTAAAAAAGAG
>NZ_JACSOI010000020.1 GCF_018728565.1 Zobellia russellii
TGTTCGAAAGGCTGGACACCGATCTGGAGATCGGCTACCAAGCCGTGTACGGGCTCGGTTCGGGCGCGGGAAGCCTGGTGCCCTCGGAGGAGAACGGTTACGCCCCAGGGGGGGAATACGGCCCTATCGTCCCCGGTACCTACCCGCTCGTCTTCACCCCTTCGGAGATAGGCCCGCAGCAACTGGTCTTCACCCTGCGCGACAGCAACGGACAGGAGATCGAGGCCGGTGTGGACTTCAACGTGGTGGAATTTATAGAAGTAATATCGATAACCCTTTCGAGCCAGGATACGATCAAGATGAAGCTCGGGGACGAGATACCCCCTGCGTTCACCTTCGACCCGCCCAATGCTACCGATCAGGAGGTAACGGTGGTCTCCAGTGACCCCGATGTCGTTCTCATAGACGAAAACAATGTATGTATCGCGGTAGGGCTGGGCACGGCGGAGGTTACCGTAACCTCCGTTTCCAATCCCGATGCCAGCGATACGGTCACCGTAGAGGTGATCCCCCCGGACAGGGTACCGGTAACGGGCATTTCCGTTTCACAGGCGGACCCCGGTGCCACGGGAGCGCAGCGCCAACTGGCGGCAACGGTCCTCCCCGAGAACGCAACGGACCCAAGTGTGACCTGGTCCTCCAGTGACGATGCGATAGCGACCGTGGACGAAAACGGTCTTTTGACCGGTCTTTCCGCGGGAACGGTCACGATAACGGCCACCTCGGTCTCCGACCCGGAGGTCAGCGGAAGCGTCCTCGTCGAGATCACGGGGGTATCGCTACAATCGGCGAACGATATAGAGGCCTTCGCGCTGAACGGCCAGATAGAGACGGCAACCATAGATACGCAGGCCCATACCGTTTCGGTGACCGTTCCCGAGGGCACGGCGCTGAACGTGGCCCCCGTACTGTTGATAGTCTCGGAAGGCGCCACCCTATCACCCGCCCTCTTGCAGGTACGCGATTTCACTTCCCCTGTGGAATATACCGTTACATCCGGCAACGGTACCGGGCAGGTCTGGACGGTAACGGCCAAGGTACTGGTACTGCCCGTTGCGGGGGATACCGATATCACGGCCTTCGGACTTCCGGGCCAGAACGGTTCCGACATCGATACCGGGAACCATACGATAACCATCAACGTACCCGACGGAACCGACCTTAATATAGCCCCGGAAATACTTGAGGTCTCCCCAGGGGCGAGCGTGGCACCGGCCATCGGCCAGGTCCGGGACTTCTCCGGGGCCGTTGCCTATACGGTGACCCCCGAGACGGGAACGCCGCAGGTATGGACGGTGAACGTGACCGTATCCCAACCCACGGGCAGTG
>NZ_JACSOI010000021.1 GCF_018728565.1 Zobellia russellii
GCCGCATTCAGTATGTTGTCCGCTGTAATATCATCTATTGAAAGTACAGGAGCAGGACTTACCGTATCTACCGTATAGGTTTTGTTATCGGTTACCGTTGCACTGTTGCCCGCTACATCCGTTGTTACAAAACTTCCGTCAACCGTAGTATCGCCATCAGCGGCCAATGCGCTACCCGGGATATCGATGCTATAATCACCCAAGGCATCCACCGTTCCTGTATAGTCCGTACCGTCAACCGTTAAGGTGACCGTATCGCCCGTATTGAAATCTCCAGTAACAGTTCCTGTTACCGCAACATCTGCACCCGCCTCGGTGGCGTTCAGTATGTTGTCCGCTGTAATATCATCGATAGCTAACATTGGTACCGGAGCGACAGCATCATGTTGAATATCCCTGGTTCCCTGTACTGCGGGATTACCTCCTAAATCACTTACATCTGCTGTGATAGTTTCATTAGTTCCCAATGCTTGGGTATCCAATGCAGATATATCCAATGTCCATACATTTCCTGCAACGGTAGAGAAATAATTTTGTCCATTCAAGGTCACCGTTACAATCTGTCCGTCTTCTACATTCGAGGTAGTCCCTGATATTGTTACTGGACTGTCATCTTCCGTATCATTTATAATATCATCCCCGGCCACAACATCTATGGAGATTACAGGCGATGTGGTATCTACCGAGTATACTTGCGTGTCGGTTGCGGTTCCTACATTACCTGCGGTATCCGTTGTCGTTACACTTCCATCTACCGTCGTATCTCCATCGGCAGCCAGTTCACTTCCCGGGATTGCTATACTATAAGCGCCTGCGCCATCTACGGTTCCCGTGTAATCGGTACCGTTGACCGTTAAGGTTACCGTATCTCCGGAGTTGAAGTCGCCACTTACCGTTCCAGTTACATCTATATTGGTAGCAGCCTCTGCTGCGTTCAATACATTATCGGCCGTGATATCATCGATATCCAGTACAGGGACCGGGGCGGTCGTATCTACAGCATATGTTTTGGTTTCCGTTACCGTTGCGCTGTTTCCGGCGGCATCCGTAGTGGTCACACT
>NZ_JACSOI010000022.1 GCF_018728565.1 Zobellia russellii
AGTGAATTGGCTGCCGATGGTGATACGACGGTAGATGGAAGTGTAACGACAACGGATACCGCAGGTAATGTAGGAACCGCAACGGATACCCAAGTATACTCGGTAGATACGACCGCCCCGGTCCCTGTACTGGCGATCGATGATATCACGGCCGATAATGTATTGAATGCTACGGAAGCAGGAGGAAACGTCAACGTAACCGGAACGGTAAGTGGCGACTTCAACTCCGGAGATACGGTCACCTTAACGGTCAACAGCACTGATTACACGGGAACCGTAGATGGCGCAGGCGCTTATAGTATTTCTATCCCAGGTAGTGAATTGGCTGCCGATGGTGATACGACGGTAGATGGAAGTGTAACGACAATGGATACCGCAGGTAATGTAGGAACTGCAACCGACAGCCAAGTATACTCGGTAGATACGACCGCCCCGGTCCCTGTACTGGTAATCGATGATATCACCGCGGACAATGTATTGAATGCAGCAGAGGCGGGTGCAGATGTTGCGGTAACAGGAACTGTTACTGGAGATTTCAATACGGGCGATACGGTCACCTTAACGGTTGACGGTACGGACTATACGGGAACGGTGGATGCCTTGGGTGATTATAGCATCGATATCCCGGGAAGTGCCTTGGCCGCTGATGGTGATACTACGGTTGAAGGAAGTTTTGTAACAACGGATGGAGCCGGTAACAGTGCTACAGTTACTGACACAAAAACGTATACTGTAGATTTGGTAAACCCTGCTCCAGTATTAGTGATTGATGATGTTACTGCCGATAATGTATTGAATGCTACGGAAGCAGGAGGAAACGTCAACGTAACCGGAACGGTAAGTGGCGACTTCACCAC
>NZ_JACSOI010000023.1 GCF_018728565.1 Zobellia russellii
CTTACCGTTCCAGTTACATCTATATTTCCTCCTGCTTCCGTAGCGTTCAATACATTGTCCGCGGTGATATCATCGATAGCCAGTACAGGGACCGGGGCGGTCGTATCTACCGAGTATACTTGCGTGTCGGTTGCAGTTCCTACATTACCATTGGTATCGGTAGTACTCACACTGCCATCTACCGTCGTATCACCATCGGCAGCCAGTTCACTACCTGGAATTGCTATCGTGTAAGCTCCTGCGCCATCTACAGTTCCCGTATAATCGGTACCGTTTACTGTTAGCGTTACCGTATCTCCTGTGGTGAAGTCACCACTTACGGTTCCGGTTACATTAACGTTTCCTCCTGCTTCGGTAGCATTCAATACATTATCGGCCGTGATATCATCGATCGCCAGTACAGGGACCGGGGCGGTCGTATCTACCGAGTATATTTGCGTGTCGGTTGCGGTTCCTACATTACCTGCGGTATCCGTTGTCGTTACACTTCCATCTACCGTCGTATCAACATCGGCGGCCAGTTCACTACCTGGAATTGCTATACTATAAGCACCTGCGCCATCTACGGTTCCCGTGTAATCGGTACCGTTGACTGTTAGCGTTACCGTATCCCCGGAGTTGAAGTCGCCACTTACCGTTCCAGTTACATTAACGTTCCCTCCTGCTTCCGTAGCGTTCAATACATTGTCCGCGGTGATATCATCGATAGCCAGTACAGGGACCGGGGCGGTCGTATCTACCGAGTATACTTGCGTGTCGGTTGCAGTTCCTACATTACCTGCGGTATCCGTTGTCGTTACACTTCCATCTACCGTCGTATCACCATCGGCAGCCAATTCACT
>NZ_JACSOI010000024.1 GCF_018728565.1 Zobellia russellii
TATTGCCGCCTACGGGGAGCGGGGCCAACGACATAACCGCGTTCGGGCTTCCGGTCCAGAACAGTGCGGATATCGACCCGGGTACCAATACGGTAACGGTGAACGTACCCGACGGAACGGACCTGAACGTCGCCCCACAGGTCCTAGGGGTCTCGCCCGGGGCCATGGTCTTGCCCGCGATAGGTGCCGTACAGGATTTTAGCGGACAGGTGCTCTATACCGTTACCGCGGAAAACGGAACGCCGCAGGTATGGACCGTGAACGTGACCGTATCCCAGCCCACGGGGAGTGCGGAGAATGATATTGTGGCCTTTGAATTACCACTTCAAAATTCTTCGACAATCGATACGGACAACAATATTATTTCAGTGAATGTAGATACGGGAGTCCCATTGAATATAGCTCCAAATATTTTTAACGTATCCCCAAGTGCCAGTGTTTCTCCGGCAACAACTACCGTTCAGGATTTTTCTTCCACCGTTACATATGTAGTTACGGCCGAGAACGGCAATGAAAAAACGTGGCAAGTAAACGTTACGTTAAGCCCTGACGATACGGCCCCCGTAATTACTCTGGCAGGATCAAATCCTCAGGAACTGACCCTAGGGGAAACCTATAACGAACTTGGGGCTACGGCAACCGATAATGTTGACGGTGATATTTCCGCAAACGTGATCAGCGACGCCACTGCTGTAAATATGAACGTTGCCGGCACCTACACGGTCACCTATAACGTGAGCGATGCTGCGGGCAATGCTGCACTTACCGTAGAGCGTAGTGTAGAGGTAAGCGT
>NZ_JACSOI010000026.1 GCF_018728565.1 Zobellia russellii
CTTACCGTTCCAGTTACATCTATATTTCCTCCTGCTTCCGTAGCGTTCAATACATTGTCCGCGGTGATATCATCGATTGCCAGTACAGGGACCGGGGCGGTCGTATCTACAGCATATACTTGCGTGTCGGTTGCGGTACCGATGTTTCCATTGGTATCTGTGGTAGTCACACTTCCATCGACAGTCGTATCGCCATCGGCAGCCAGTTCACTACCTGGGATAGAAATACTATATGCACCTGCGCCATCTACGGTTCCCGTATAATCGTTACCGTTTACTGTTAGCGTTACCGTATCTCCGGAGTTGAAGTCGCCACTTACGGTTCCAGTTACATTAACGTTCCCTCCTGCTTCCGTAGCGTTCAATACATTGTCCGCGGTGATATCATCGATAGCCAGTACAGGGACCGGGGGGGTCGTATCTACCGAGTATACTTGGGTATCCGTTGCGGTTCCTACATTACCTGCGGTATCCGTTGTCGTTACACTTCCATCTACCGTCGTATCACCATCGGCGGCCAGTTCACTTCCCGGGATTGCTATACTATATGCGCCTGCGCCATCTACAGTTCCCGTATAATCGGTACCGTTGACCGTTAAGGTTACCGT
>NZ_JACSOI010000027.1 GCF_018728565.1 Zobellia russellii
TTTAAAATGAGCTAAAAGTTCCCCTACCACAAAATGAAGAACTACATAAAGATCCCGATATCCTTTTTTTGTCTTTTTTTGTTGGCCCTTGCCTGTACCAAGGAGGTAGGGCTCATCACCGAGGTGGAGTTCGAGCTCAGCGAGCAGCACACCGCCGAGGGCTATGTGAACCAGGGGCTTCCCAGCACCTTTACCATCGTTCCCGAGGAGGTACTGGAGAACTACGAATATACCATCACCTATGAGATACTCGACGGCGAGGGCCATTTCGAGGACATGGAAGGCAACCGCGTGGAACCCGGGAAGGGGTGGCCCGTATCCGAGGGCCTTTCCGCGCCTTTGGTGTACATGGGTTCCAAGACCGGCGGCCACAGGGTAAAAATAACCGGGGCGGACAACTTCGGGATCTCACAGGATATAGAGGTCTCCTACGAGCTCTCCGATGTACCGGTGGTCTGGGAGGCCTCCAGCGAGCTCTCGGAGCTCGAACTGGAAAAACCGGTGGACGTTTCGCTGGTGTTCGAAAGGCTGGACACCGATCTGGAGATCGGCTACCAAGCCGTGTACGGGCTCGGTTCGGGCGCGGGAAGCCTG
>NZ_JACSOI010000028.1 GCF_018728565.1 Zobellia russellii
TTTAAAATGAGCTAAAAGTTCCCCTACCACAAAATGAAGAACTACATAAAGATCCCGATATCCTTTTTTTGTCTTTTCTTGTTGGCCCTTGCCTGTACCAAGGAGGTAGGGCTTATCACCGAGGTGGAGTTCGAGCTCAGCGGGCAGCACACCGCCGAGGGCTATGTGAACCAGGGGCTTCCCAGCACCTTTACCATCGTTCCCGAGGAGGTACTGGAGAACTACGAATATACCATCACCTATGAGATACTCGACGGCGAGGGCCATTTCGAGGACACGGAGGGCAACCGCGTGGAACCCGGGAAGGGGTGGCCCGTATCCGAGGGCCTTTCCGCACCCTTGGTGTACATGGGTTCAAAGACCGGCGGGCACAGGGTAAAAATAACCGGGGCGGACAACTTCGGGATCTCACAGGATATAGAGGTCTCCTACGAGCTCTCCGATGTACCGGTGGTCTGGGAGGCCTCCAGCGAGCTCTCGGAGCTCGAACTGGAAAAACCGGTGGACGTTTCGCTGTTGTTCGAAAGGCTGGACACCGATCTGGAGATCGGCTACCAAGCCGTGTACGGGCTCGGTTCGGGCGCGGGAAGCCTG
>NZ_JACSOI010000029.1 GCF_018728565.1 Zobellia russellii
TGCCCAGGAACAGGCGGGAAACCTTTACGGGACTTCCGTCTATCCTCATGTTGAACAAGGAGCCGTTCCCGATATCGCCGGTACTGAGCATCCCCCGGTTAAAAGGGTTGATGGAAATGCTCCATGTGCCCGTGGAGACCAATATGAAAGGTTTTTTGGCGCTCTTGATGTAGGGCAACAGGGCGGAGGAACTGTCGTGTATGCCAACGCCCATTTTGATCGTCCTGCCCTTATAGTCGACCGGAACGGTCTTTCTGGAGGACACCAGTGGCGGTAATTTCTTGTCGATGCCCTCTTGATAGACCCATGAATGGTAGTCCTTCTTTTCGAAGTCCCAGAGCATGGTGTGGCACCCGATGCTCGTATATTCGCTTACCGGGACTCCGGTGAACAGATAGCTCAGGTATTGGGGCAGGTGCAGGGAGTACCTTATTTTTTTGAAGGTTTCCGGTCTGGTCCTCTTCAGCCAATAGAGGTGCATACCGGTGTTGAGCATGCCCAGTTTTGGGGATCCGGTGACCCTTGACAGTTCGTCCTCGGGCCCGTATTCCTT
>NZ_JACSOI010000002.1 GCF_018728565.1 Zobellia russellii
TCTGGAGATGCTATATTGGACAATGTAAACCATACAGCCACCATTACAGTGCCCTTCGGAACCGATTTGCTCGTAGCCCCTACGAACCTTGTTGTCTCCACAGGAGCTAGTGTATCCCCATTAGGTAATGTCGAAAGGGATTTCTCTAATCCTGTAAATTATACCGTAATGGCAGAAAACGGTGATTCGCAGGTCTGGCAAGTTATTGTAAATGTGGAAGCAGATACTAGAAGTAATGAAAACGACATCACCCAGTTCACTCTGTCCCCAATCTCTGGAGATGCTATATTGGACAATGTAAACCATACAGCCACCATTACAGTGCCCTTCGGAACCGATTTGCTCGTAGCACCTACGAACCTTGTTGTCTCCACAGGAGCTAGTGTATCCCCATTAGGTAATGTCGAAAGGGATTTCTCTAATCCTGTAAATTATACCGTAATGGCAGAAAACGGTGATTCACAGGTCTGGCAAGTTATTGTAAACGCAAATCCTACTGTAGAAATAAATGACCGAGTATTAATACCACCTGGAGACTATCCAAAAACATTGAATTTTCAAGTAGCTAATTTCAATGATGATGGACGAATAGTAGATTATGAATGGAATTTTGATGATTTAGGTTCCGTAAATAATATCATAAATAATAACGATGATTCTTCGGTGTCCCATACATTTAATGCTGCTGGTACATATAATATTGTTTTAACAGTGACCGATGATCTAGGTGCTACTGGGTCGGACACAGTTGAAATTATTTTAGAAGAACCACTCGCTCCAGATTTTTCTTTTAGAGCAAACCCTTATGAACCAGAACCCTTAGATGGTTATTCCGGTCCAGTTGAAATATACTTTAACATATCTCCTAATAGTGCTTTGTTATCTGGCTCCTATACCATGGTTATGACAACAGGAAAAGCTAGTATAACTTTAGATGGTAGTACTTATAGGGAAGGAAGAAGTATTTCAATGACAACAGGTGCCGTGATAGGTAATTTTATTGATTTACAGCGTACAGAAGTAGTTAATATTACTTTCACCGTTTCTGAAGCGATAACTGGAATATCAAAATCACAAAACGTTACTCTGAGATATTGTATGGGAAATTGTCAATTATAATATTTTCCAATAACAAACCGAACAATCTTATACTACATTAAATTTACTTGAAAGTATATTCAGGTTTGTGAGAATATCATTGTCTCTTACAATGCCTGCTATCTTTAAGTTGAGTACGCCACTTTGCTGCGTGCCCATAATATCTCCTGGCCCCATTAGTTTTAAGTCGACTTCTACAATCTCAAACTATCATTGGTTTGTACCATGGTCTGCAGTCGGTTTTTTGCTTCGGAAGAAAGTTTGTGACCTGTCATGAGGGTACAAAAAATCTGATTAGCACCCAACATACACGACCGCGAGGCTGATGTAGTTGCGAAATTCCAAATCGTTCCGCACTCCCAATGATCATTACCGAAGCGTTAGGAACATTTACACTTACTTAATATTGACTTCAAGGCCAATCTAGCAAGATGTAATTACTTATAAAAGTTATGTCCAGAAACACTAGCTTATCTAATTAATAATTTCTATAATTCATACAAACATCATATCTTCTCAAAAAAAATGGATCTGAATAGTGATATGTATTTAGATAAAACTAAATCAAACCATACCTATACCGTACATATATTTAGAGTTCTTTTATGACACCAAAACATTGGGCCGTTTTTACGGCGAATACTTCACAAAAAGGGGAACTGATAACAGCACTTTTACAAGGACCACTTCCCGGAGGTTTTTATGAACTGAAAAACTTAAAGGGTGCCCTAATGTCTAAATTGGCCGTTGAGCGCTTTATTGACAGAGAAGACCGTCATGATAGCAAGGTTATTACATCAGATACCAAACAAAGTTTAAAATCAATGTCTAGTGGGGAGCAAAAAAAAGCGTTATTAAAATATATCCTTAGCAGCCAGCCAGATTTTATTGTTTTGGACAACCCATTTGATAATCTGGACACCGACGCCCAAGAAGACCTGAAGAATACACTTCAGAAAGTTTCGGTTCATACCCCCATGGTACAAATATTAAGTCGCAAAGCAGATGTAATGCCCTTTGCGAACACGTTTTACAAGCTGGAGGGTAAAGATTTAGTTGCCACAGGTACGCCTGATGGTTTTTCCAATCAGACCAAAAAGGAACTGTTTAAAAATAACATCCCCCAACCTATACACATTTATGAAATTGAAGGAGAGACATTAATAGAATTAAAAGGCGTAGGCGTATCCTACAATGAAAAGCCTATTCTACGTGATATCTCCTGGCATATTAAAAGAAGTGAGTTTTGGGAATTAAGGGGTAGAAACGGCAGTGGAAAGACAACCATACTTTCTATGATAACTGGTGAAAACCCTAAGGGTTATGGCCAAGAACTCTATATTTTTGGCCGTAAAAAAGGTTCCGGAGAAAGCGTATGGGAAATTAAAAAACGAATAGGCTATTTTACGCCTTCAATGACGGATAAATTTACAGGCTATCATTCGGTTAGTCATATGATTATTTCCGGATTCTATGACTCCGTTGGACTGTACATACATCCTACCGAAGCACAATTGAGGTTGGCAAAAGAATGGCTTCAACTTATTGGCCTATGGGGTATGAAAGATAAACTTTTTCATGACCTTTCCATGGGGCAGAAACGACTGATTATGTGTGCAAGAGCCATGATAAAACACCCTCCATTGCTTATTCTTGACGAACCCACAGCAGGACTGGATGATGACAGCGCAGCTCTTTTTGTAGCCTTGGTCAACAAATTTGCCTCTCAAAGCAATACTACCGTTATTTTTGTATCCCACAGAAAAGAACCTGGCCTTGAAGCTGAGTTCATCTATCAACTAGAAAAATCCGATACGGGCTCAACTGGAAAAGTATTGTCCTCCTAAACGACAGTCGCTTTTTTTAAGTCCAAAAACACCGGACAAAGAAAAAGCCGTTTGCAAATGCAAACGGCTTTTTGTAATTAATTGAGTTAGTTAGTTCTTAACTCTTCAAATATAGAGAAATTTATTTTACTTCCTCAGTTTCTTGTTTAGCTGTATCTTTTACTAGGTCACCAGCTCTAGAAGACTTGTTCAACGTATCGAACATTACTGGAGTTGCGATAAATAGAGATGAGTAGGTTCCTACTACAACACCTACTATCATAGCAAACATAAATCCTCTTAACGATTCCCCTCCAAAAATAAAGATAGCCAGCAATACCACAAATGTTGTTAAAGACGTATTTAATGTACGGCTTAATGTACTGTTAAGTGCCAAGTTGATGTTTTCACCACCGCGCCAACCACGCTCGCCAATTATCTCACGAATACGGTCAAAAACAACCACGGTATCGTTCAATGAGTATCCGATTACAGTAAGTATTGCCGCTATAAAAGCCTGATCTATTTCCATGTTGAACGGCATAATAGTACCGAACAAAGAGAATATTCCCAATACAATCATAACATCATGGAAAACCGCCACTACAGCACCTAATGAGAATTGCCATTTACGGAAACGGAACAATATATACAAGAATACCACTGCAAGCGATCCTAAAATTGCCAAGAACGCGTTGTTCTTAATATCATCCGCAATGGTAGGTCCAACCTTAACAGATTGCAATATACCTATTGATTTATCGCCTGAACCTCCTGCTTTAAAGTTTTCTTCACTAATACCGTCTGGAAGGTATTTCTGTAACGAGGTATATAATTTGTTCTGAATCTCATTATCAACCTCTATACCCTCAACATCTACCTTATATGGCGTAGTAATCTTAATCTGGTTGGCATCTCCAAACGTTTTTACGTTAGTTCCACTACCAAATACATCATTTAACTCGGAAGCTATCTCAGATGGATTAACTGACTGCTCAAAACGAACTTGATATGAGCGTCCTCCTATAAAATCGACCCCTTGTTGCAATCCGTTGGTTGCTAAAGAGAAAACACCTATACCTACTAAAATTGCAGATAGTATATAGGCAAACTTTCTTTTTGAAAGAAAATTGATATTTACACTTTTGAAAAGGTTCTTTGTAAGTGCTGTTGAGAAATCCAATGAACGACCTTTTCCTTCAATATACCAATCTACCAATAGACGTGTAATAAAGATTGCAGTAAATAAAGACGTTACAATACCTATAAGTAAGGTTGTTGCGAAACCTTTAATAGGACCCGACCCAAAAATAAAGAGAATAATCGCCGTAAGACCTGTTGTTATATTCGCATCAAGAATAGACGAAAGGGCATTACTAAAACCATCCGCTACCGCTAATGATTTTCCTTTTCCTTTTGCTAATTCTTCCTTTATACGTTCAAAAATAAGTACGTTCGCATCTACGGACATACCAATGGTTAGAACGATACCTGCAATACCTGGCAAAGTTAAAACAGCACTTAAGCTGGTCAACACCCCAAATATCAACAGAATATTCAACAGCAACGCAACATCTGCGAAAGCACCTGCTTTACCATAATAGAAAATCATCCAGACCAATACAATGGCCATAGCGATCATAAACGACATAAAACCACTATCAATAGCTTCTTGTCCCAAAGATGGACCTACAACTTCTGATTGAATGATTTCTGCGGACGCCGGTAATTTACCAGCACGCAATACGTTTGAAATATCTTTTGTTTCGTTGACCGTAAAAGTACCGGTAATCTCTGAACGTCCACCGGAAATAGGTCCCGACGAAACCCCTGGAGCAGTGTATACTTTATTATCTAGTACAATAGCAATACCAGTTCTATTATTATAAGCATCACCAGTAAGCTTTTCCCATTCCTTAGCTCCTTTGGTATTCATGCTCATGGTTACGGCAGGTTTACCGTTTACAAACTCGTCACGAGCATCACTAACAACATCACCACTAATTCTTGGTGTATTGTCACGATTAGATTTTAATGCATAAAGCTCAGCTATCTCCGAACCTTCAGATGGTCTCTCCCATAAGAATTTCACGAACTGCATACTTGCAGGAAGCAATCTCCTAACTTCTTTCATTCTTAGGTAAGAACCTATCTCCGCAGTATCTTGAACAGCGGCAACACCAACTGCATAACTAGGAGCCCCTAATTGAAATTTATCAAACAATGGGTTCTTCTGTCCGGCAATATCCAATGAATCTGTAGATACATCAGAAAGCAAAGAATCCAATTCCGACTCTTTCTTTACCGGCTCTTCATCATCACCCATATCTACAAGCGACTTCAACTTTTCATTGGCCTGAAAAAAGAAACCTTGTAATTCAGGATTATTAGGCTCATAAGTTTCCCAGAACTCCAATTGAGCGGTACTTGACAATAGGCTCTGCGCACGGGCAATATCTCTAGCTCCTGGCAATTCAACCAAGATACGGCCTGAGTTACCTTCACGTTGGATATTTGGCTGTGTTACACCAAAACCATCTATACGCTCACGAAGTACTTCAAAAGCAGAAACAATGGATTCGTCAATTTTTGTACGGATGATAGGCTTAACCTCATCATCTGACATCTGAAAATTAATTTCTCCACTAAGGCCTTTATTAGCAAAAATATCCGGAGAAGCTAGTTTAGTATCTCCTTTTATTTCATCAAAAGCATTAAAAAATAGCTCTATATACGTGTCATCGCTATTTTTTGAAGCGGCATCGGCATCTGCCAAGGCTTTATTAAAAACAGGGTTTTTGGTATTATTGGCCAATCCTTTTAAGATATCCTTTACGGAAATCTGAAGGGTAACGTTAATACCACCCTTAAGGTCAAGACCTTTGTTCAATTCTTTCTTTTTGGCTTCATTATAATTTGTAAAACCTAAAATAGAATTGTCTCCTATGGAGTCTAAATACCTAGTCTCTAATTCTTCACGTTTAGAAACGTAGTTCTCTTCTGCCTCTGAAATACGGCTTTCCGCATACGATTTAGCTTCGTTTTCTACTTTACCACCTATAAAAGTATAGGATAGTTGGTAGATACTTACTAGCCCAAAGAGTAGGGCAAAAAGCTTAATAAGTCCTTTATTCTGCATTGGTTATGTGAATTAATTGCGTGCTTTTTATAACAGCGTGCAAATATATGATTTTCCCATAGGAATTGGCAATATATTTGGAGTTATTGTAAAACGGAAACATCTGCCCCAGAAATATTTCCGGAACAGATGTTCTTATTTATTATTGAACCAACTACTATAATTCTAGTAGACCGTTGGTCTTTTTCACTCCTGCAGCGCTTTCTTGCATTTTAGCTTTTTCGGCATCGCTAAGTGGAATATCAACTATTTTTTCGATTCCGTTTTTACCCAAAACAACCGGAACACCTATACAGATATCGTTTAAATCATACTCACCTTCTAGCAAGGTAGAACATGGGAAAATCTTTTTCTGATCGCAAGCGATAGCTTGCACCAAACCTGAAACCGCAGCACCTGGCGCGTACCATGCACTTGTTCCCAATAATTTAGTAAGTGTAGCACCACCTACTTTAGTATCTGCAGCCACTTGCTCTAAGCGGTCCTCCGATAAAAATTCCGATACTCGAATACTGTTTCTTGTAGCATGAGATGTTAATGGCACCATACCGGTATCACTATGGCCACCTATTACCATACCATCTACATCTGATATTGGAGCCTCAAGAGCTTCGGCCAAACGGTACTTAAAACGTGCACTATCCAAAGCACCGCCCATACCTATAATTTTATGCTTAGGCAAACTTGTAGTTTTGTGCACTAAATACGTCATAGTATCCATTGGGTTACTTACTATGATAAGGGTTACATTTGGCGAGTGCTCTACAAGACTAGCCGATACCGTTTTTACGATACCCGCATTAATACCTATTAACTCCTCACGGGTCATACCCGGTTTTCTTGGAATACCAGAAGTAATTACGGCAATATCACTATTAGCAGTTTTAGAGTAATCATTGGTTACACCTGTTATCTTAGTATCAAAGCCGTTCAATGATGCAGTTTGCATCAAGTCCATGGCTTTCCCTTCGGCATAACCTTCTTTGATATCCAACAAGACTACCTCAGATGCAAAATTCTTTATGGCAATATACTCGGCACAGCTTGCTCCTACTGCTCCTGCCCCTACTACGGTAACTTTCATTTGTTATTATTTATTTGTTATTAAAGACTTTTCTTAAAAAAACGCCCTTTTTTGACCTTAATAAATCTTACTCGACTCTACTGAACCTAGTAAGCTTTGTTCTTATTAAAAATCATTTTTTTGAAAAGGGTTCCCAAAAATAAACAATCTGAAAGGAAAACTACGGTGAAAATTGGGTTAAATGGGAGAAATTTAACCGATAAACTACTCGTTGAAATACACTCCTGTTAAAAAAAATTGCGCTTTAACGAAGATAAAAGGGATTTGTTGCCGTACATCGAATTGTAGCAATAGGAATTTAAAAACAGGCGTTCTAATTTAAAGAAAACCCCCAATCAACTAAAACCTACGACAATGAAAAAAGTCTTTTCATTTTTAGCGATAATTGCCATAGTACTGGTAAGCAACTGTACCGAAATTCCCGAAAACAATGACCCCGTTATCGGCATTTGGTCAGACGTAGAAGTAACAGCAGCAAGTCAGACATCCAAAGGAGGGAGTACCATCCGTAAAGAATGGATATTTAACGATGCCTATTTAGGAAGATACCATCAAAAGAATAATGGGAAAATTACTTTTAAAACCGATTTTACATGGAGTCATGAGAATGACACTTACATAATATCATACCCCGGAACCGATATGGCAGACGAAATTGTCTCCATGAAAGCGTCTACGGAAGGAAGTATTCTATCCGACTCACAAGGCAACACAATGGCCTTACGGGAGTAAAAATTTTACTAGGTTTCAAATACGCTAAACCCCATATTCTTTATTGAATATGGGGTTTTAAAATAGAACAAATTCTCATTAACCCGTTTTCTTTAGTGGGCGGTGTATTTTTCTTTCACAAATCAATCCCTATAAATAGCCATTACGGGTGTATTAATATTCCTTATTAAATCCTCGGTTAAACTATAGGTAAACAATCTTTGATAAAAATTACGCTTATGATTGATCAAACAAACAATATCTATTTCATGCTGAATACAGTAGTCTAATAGCGACTTTTTAATGTCTATGGAATCTATAGTTTCAAACGTAACGTTACTTATATCAAAATTCTTTAGAGAAGCCTTGAACCGATCCATTAGCGGCACAATGGAATCTCCATGAGCCAAATCAAAATGAACTACATGAAGTTTTGCGTTAAACCCTTTAGACTCGTTTATTAAATCTTCCAAAGGTTCTTTCTCATCTTCATGATAATCTACCAAGAAAAGAATATTATCTAAGTTGCCATCAAACTTTGCGTTGCCCGGAACTACAATAACGGGTTTATTAATTTCATCCAGAATCTTTAATGTACTGGTCTCCGTAAACAACTGAAAAAGGCCACTCTTGCTAATTTGTGTCCCCATCACTACAAGATCAATCTTATCTTCCCTTTTATCAATATAATGGGTAAACGTTTCTATAAAATTTCCTTCACGAACCACGTATTTTACCTTTAGACTATCTATTTGTCTTTCTCTGAGTATTTTTTCAAAAGGCGGAAAGGTTTCTTTTTTATTCCTGAAATTCTGAATATCTAGTTTTTCGTACAACGCTTGCTCTACCTCCGAAGTTTCGGTTTCTAAATTATACGCATGAAAAACAATGATTTTCTTTTCTGTTTTTTTTGCATAGTCAACAGCATACAAAAAGGCATTCATTGAAACTTCGGAAAAATCTGTGGGAAAAAGTATACTCTCCATAGCTATTGTTTTTAAAATGATATTTCTAGGTTAAGTTCGTAGATATCTTCTGTATTACCATCTACCGTGGTATGTTCGGTATTTAAAATGAGCCGAATCATTTTATTCACCTTATATGTAAACCCTCCAATGACGCGCTGGGTCTCTTCATTTATCTCCTCTACTGTAAATTCATCAAAACGCCCCCAAATGGAAAAAGGGGATTTGCCAAATTTATACTCACCAAAGAAGCTATACCCATGATTGGCCAAAGCATGCGATGGGTCTTCCGCATCTACATATCTGGCTCTAAAATCCCCCACACCATCATGAAATTGAGCCGTTATTCTAAACTGCTTCTCCGTAAAGGCCAAAAAACCTAAAACCTGATTAAAATCCGGAGAAAACTCACTGTTTCCTTTCCCTCTATTAAAATAACCACTTAATTGCAATTGCGGCAACCTATTGGCCAAAGGGCGTACAGTTAAACGACCGGCCACCACTTTATTATTATTATTTTCTATTCCGGAATAGCCCCCTCCATTATATATTCCCAATGAATAACTAGCATATTTACCTTTCATAACACCGTTTACGTTTTTCAGGAATTCCTCATCCATTTTAGGCCCTATGTTACCCGTAACCGTTACACCAAAATCTGCAGAGTTGAATATCCTGTTTCGCTCTATAAACATGTTATCCTGAACTCTATAGGTGTTTATTTTTTGCTCATAATCTAACCAAGGCCTATGTACCATTCCTACCTCTATTCCGGTACCGGTAAACACCTTACTATTAATTCTAGGCTTGGTCATTAGATAAAGGTACTTTAAGCGTGTTTCAACATTACCCGCATCATCGCCTTCCGTATCTATAGTAAGATCCATAGTATACCTAACCGAAAAAACATCATTCAGCTCTTTCTTTAGCGTAAAATAACTTCGCTTTAAAACAAAACTACTTGTATGCTCATTTTCAACAGGTACGGTCTCGTCTGCCTGAACCTGTTTTATTCCGTCTCGGTAAGCAATAAACCAATCTCCGGACATCTCTACCAAGTCAGCTATATTTATGCCCTTTCTTTCATCCTCATCTTGCGCAATAGCATTGCTACACAGTAAAAAGACAGACATAAATACAAACCCAAGCTTCATTTTAAATAAAATTAAATAGACGTTGCCAAATATTTTACAGCGAATACCAAGATGATACTAACGACAAGACCTATAACCACCTTGACTAAATCCATACCCAACGATTTAAACATTTTTGCCCTGGGCTCGTTTTTCCTTAACATATAGTTCAACCCTATTTCACGACCTGCCAGAATACCAATAAAGACCCATGTGGTGCTCATAGGTACGTTATTCATTTCTTTGAAATAAAAGAGCACAATACCGTAGACGAAATCTATAATCGTTGCAGATCTAATGTCTACCGTATTTGTCTTTGATTTGATTATACTTTGAATTGCCCCACCTTTGGACGCAATGATAAAGGCCAACAAGCCCAAAATAACCACCAAGGAGAAAATCATTGAATAAACATCCAATTCGCGTGGCAAATAAACGTAAATATTAGCAAAATCCTGAATAAGCCACTGTGACCATAAAAAACCGGTAGAACACCATTGCAAGATTGTCCAGAGCCTTTCCTCCTTTGCCGTTATAGACCGTTCTATGAACCGTTTTTCCACCAATCTGGATATTGCCAAATAGAGCACAATAGCCGCTGCAAACGCCACTCCGTAGCCAGAGAGCGATTTAATGACCATACTGCTCAAATTTTTCTCGTTGAAGAAAGTAAGAATCAAAAATGATGTACTCACAGGAATACCTGTTCGTGTTAACAACATAAGGATAATGGGAGGCAATAAATAATACCAAGCAAACGGTTGGGGCATGGGATATTTTGCCAATCTCCCATAAGAAACATCCCCACCGTGGGTTATGTATCCAAAAATTAAGGTCGCCGCCAAGATACCGCCCGCAAACAACCACAGAACCCACCATTTTTTCCGCTCGTTAGAACTTAAAAAAGTACCCAATGTCTGTATGGTATCGTTTCCTACTACGGAGTAAGCGGCCAAGATGAAGCCCAAATACATAACTATAACTGAAAAATCCAATGTGCTCTGGTTTTATATTATGTGGTAAATAAAGAACATTTTAAACCAGAGGAACTTGGCTTAAAGATTATCAAATATTTAAATAATTGACAACTTAAAACAAAAAGGCCGCAATCATACTGATTGCGGCCTTTTTAAAATTATGAGTTGATCTATGCAGGATACTACATGTTATCTTCCAGAACAAACTCTGTGTAATCCAAAATGTATACACCTAACAGACTCCATTTGAATTTCTCCCCTCCGTACTTAGCTTTGAATTTTTCGTTATCCATAAACAAAGATTCAAAATGCTCATCAAAATCTTTCTTGGTCAACCACAGCACTTTTTCATCACCTTTTTTAATATAATACGACTTTGCGATTCCTCCCGCCAACTTCATACCTCCAACTCCAAAACTAGCGGTCTGCTTAGCCCATGGATCAGAATATACTTGAATAACCTGACTGAATTTTGGATTGATAACCTGCATCAAATATTCCGCTTCCTTCTTTTTGTTTTTTAAGGAAACCATTTGATTGGTGTACATGGTATAGCCTTTGTTCATATATTTTGAAGCATCGGTTTTACCCCATTTGGTAGCATCGTTCAAGAAATTACTCTGATTGTTCAATTTTTCAAGCCCAGAAGGAGCCATATACAGATCTACAATTTCTTCTGCCTTTACACGTAGCTTTTTACCATCTGGCTTAATAAATTTAATTTCATTGATCTGACCTTTTTTACGGTCAACATCTTTGATGTCCGCCTCTATCTTGGCTCCATCTTTAAGCGTAACGTAGGCTGGTTTTTTTCTAGAATAAGATGTGTAGGCCGGATCAAAGGCCGCCTGTTTTTCTCTTTCTTTTAGATTCTCCTGTCCAAAGCAAACTACGCTGGACATAAATAAAAGCATTGATACTAATTGTACTTTCATAATAGGGGTTTTGAATTATTGTATCCCCCTAAAATAGTTCGTCCGCCAAGTGGCGGACGAATATTTGTTGTGAAAACGCTAATTGTTATGCATCAATGTTCGCATAAACAGCATTCTTCTCTATAAATTCTCTTCGCGGCGGCACTTCATCACCCATTAACATAGAGAATACCCGATCCGTTTCGGTAGCATTATCTATCTGTATCTGACGTAATGTTCTGAATTCCGGGTTCATGGTGGTATCCCACAACTGCTCGGCATTCATCTCACCCAGACCTTTGTAACGTTGTATACTAACGCCACCACTATAGCTATCCGCGATTTCATCGCGTTCCTTATCTGACCAAGCGTAACGTTTTTTTGATCCTTTTTTCACCAAATATAACGGTGGTGTGGCTATATAAACGTGTCCGCTTTCAATAAGCTCGCGCATATATCTAAAGAAGAAGGTTAAAATAAGTGTCTCAATATGGCTACCGTCAACATCGGCATCACACATGATCACTACTTTATGATAACGCAACTTTTCCAAGTTCAAAGCTTTACTATCCTCTTCGGTACCAATGGTAACCCCTAAGGCCGTATAGATATTTTTAATTTCCTCGTTTTCAAAAACCTTATGTTGCATGGCTTTCTCCACGTTCAAAATCTTACCTCGTAGCGGAAGAATTGCTTGAAACTTACGGTCACGGCCCATCTTGGCCGTACCACCCGCAGAATCACCCTCAACAAGGAAAACTTCACACTGTGCAGGATCCTGCTCCGAACAATCCGATAGTTTCCCTGGAAGACCACCAATGCTCATTACGGTTTTACGCTGAACCATTTCACGGGCCTTAGTAGCGGCATGACGTGCTTGAGCGGCAAGAATTACTTTTTGAACTATAATCTTGGCATCATCCGGATGTTCCTCCAAATAATCCGACAACATTTCTGAAACTGCCTGTGAAACTGCGGAAGAAACCTCACGGTTACCCAATTTGGTTTTGGTCTGCCCTTCAAATTGTGGTTCTGCAACTTTAACGGAAACAATGGCCGTTAGACCTTCTCTAAAGTCATCTCCCTGAACCTCAAATTTCAATTTTTCAAGCATACCAGAAGCATCGGCATACTTTTTCAAGGTAGTTGTAAGCCCTCTCCTAAAACCGGAAAGGTGTGTTCCCCCCTCATGGGTATTAATATTGTTTACGTACGAGTGCAGGTTTTCCGTATAGCTTGTATTATAAATCATTGCAACCTCAACAGGAATATCGTTTTTCTCGCCTTCCATAGAAATTACATTCTGGATTAGTGGCTCACGGTTTCCATCAAGGAACTTAACAAACTCTTTTAAACCTTGATCGGAATAAAAACGTTCACTAACAAACTCGCCGTTTTCGTCTTTTTGACGTTTATCCGTAATAGTAATGCTTACCCCTTTGTTCAAAAAGGAAAGCTCACGCATACGATTGGATAAAGTCTCATAACTATACTCCGTAGTTTGCTTAAAAATTGTATCGTCCGGTATAAAGGTCACCACGGTTCCCCGCTTATCGGTCTCCCCTACACTTTTTACAGGATAAAGAGATTTACCTCTTTCGTACTCCTGCTCCCAAATTTTACCATCGCGGTAAACGGTAGCTTTTAGGTGATTTGAAAGTGCGTTAACACAAGAAACACCAACCCCGTGAAGTCCACCGGAAACCTTATAGGAATCCTTATCAAACTTACCACCGGCACCAATTTTGGTCATAACCACTTCTAGAGCGGATATACCTTCTTTTTTATGTAAGTCTACAGGAATACCCCTACCGTTATCCTGTGTAGTTATGGAGTTATCCTCGTTTATCGTAACACTGATCGTATCACAATAACCACCCATAGCCTCATCTATGGAGTTATCCACCACCTCGTATACCAAGTGGTGAAGACCTCTTACACCAACATCTCCAATATACATGGAGGGGCGCATACGTACGTGTTCCATACCCTCTAGGGCCTGGATACTGTCCGCTGAATATTGTTTTTTGTTTTCTTCTTTATTTGCTTCTTCGCTCATAAAATTAACTAGTTGTTAGACTTAATTTTTGGCAATCTCACAAATATACGCAAAACCCCATGGAATATAGGGTTTTGAGAATAACGATACCTCTAAGTTATCAACAAAAATTGTGGAAAATTACAACTATAGGGCAACATAGGAAATCTACACCTAACCAGCTCCTAAATCACTCAACTTCAACTTATAAAACCTCTGCTTATAAAAAACAGATTAGCAATACCAAAACAACTTTTATGATTTATAGAAACTTAAAAGCATCTCCTTCCATCTAAGGCGCAAACGAAAAAACCTGTTGGCTTCTATTGCACAACAGGTCATTTCTTAGCTAATTCTATAAAAGAATGGTTAAATACTTCTAATAGGCGTCATCGTGAACGTTTGCCACGGCTCTACCAGATGGATCGTTCATGTTCTTGAACGCCTCATCCCACTCCAAAGCTATTTGCGTACTACAAGCAACCGATGCTTCTTGAGGCACACATAATGCCGCAGCATCCGATGGGAAATGAGATTCAAATATAGAACGATAGTAAAATTCTTCTTTTGATGTTGGTGTTTGAATTGGGAAACGGAATTTTGCGTTTGCCAATTGCTCATCAGATACCTCTTCGTTTACAATCTCCTTTAAAGTATCAATCCAGCTGTATCCTACACCATCGGAAAATTGTTCTTTCTGTCTCCATGCTACGCTTTCGGGCAACATATCTTCAAATGCTTTACGCACTACCCATTTCTCCATACGCTCCCCATTGATCATTTTATCTTTTGGGTTGATGCGCATAGCTACATCCATAAATTCTTTATCCAAGAACGGCACACGACCTTCAATACCCCAAGCCGCCAAGGACTTATTGGCACGTAAACAATCGTACATATGCAACTTGCTCAACTTACGAACAGTCTCTTCATGAAATTCCTTATCGTTAGGTGCTTTATGAAAGTATAGATATCCTCCAAAAAGTTCATCTGCACCTTCTCCGGAAAGTACCATTTTAATACCCATAGACTTAATTACCCTTGCCATAAGGTACATAGGGGTGGAAGCTCTAATGGTAGTTATATCATACGTCTCCAAGTTGTAAACCACATCTTTAATGGCATCTAGACCTTCTTGAATCGTAAATTTAATTTCATGGTGAACCGTACCAATATGGTCTGCCACCTTTTGAGCGGCCGCTAAATCAGGAGAACCTTCAAGACCTACCGAAAAAGAGTGTAATTGAGGCCACCAAGCATCTGTAGTATCACCTGACTCTATACGTTTTTGTGCATATTTTTTTGCTATCGCCGATGTAACGGAAGAATCCAAACCTCCTGAAAGCAATACACCATAAGGCACATCTGACATTAACTGACGGTGTACGGCAGCTTCCAACGCTTCTTTAATTTCCTTTATGCTCGTTTCGTTTTCCTTCACGGCATCGTACTCCATCCAATCTCTAGAATACCATTTTTTGAACTCGCCATCTTCACTGCTCAAATAGTGTCCTGGAGGAAAAAGTTGAATTTTTGTACAGGTTCCTTCCAAAGCTTTCAATTCAGAAGCTACATAGAACGTCCCGTTTTGATCCCATCCTACATATAAAGGTATAATACCCATATGGTCACGTGCCACAAAATAAGAATCGTTCTCCGTATCATATATGGCAAAACCAAAAATACCGTTCATCTCATCCAAAAAACCAGCTCCTTTTTCTTGGTAAAGGGCCAAAATAACTTCGCAATCAGATTCGGTCTGGAAATTATACTTTCCTTCAAATTGCTTGCGCAACTCTCTATGGTTATAGATTTCGCCGTTTGCGGCCAAAACCAATTTTTTATCCTCACTGTACAACGGCTGGGTTCCGGAAGCTGGATCAACAATAGCCAAACGCTCATGCGCTAAGATGGCTTTTTCATCGGCATAGATACCACTCCAATCCGGACCACGGTGACGTATTTTCTTAGACATCTCCAATAATTGGGGTCTTAAAACATCTGAACTTTCTTTTAAATCAAATGCACATACAATTCCACACATAACTCTTTGTTTATTTCTAATTTGAAATCAAAATTGCAACTAAACTTTCAATTATAAAACACAAATGCCTTTATTGATTTCATATCGAAATATAAAACAATTTAAAAACTTCAATATATTGTTATTTTTGTTTTTTTTCATTAAAAATAATACATTCTGTAAGTAGTATAAAAATTAACGACTTTTTAGTAGATTTTACATTGAATACTAATTAGTTTTATAGCAAAACAAACACAATTATGAAAAAAGTACTTTTTATTGCTTTAATGGCCTTTGCCATGACCTTTTCTACAGATGCATTAGCCCAGAAATTTAGCGGGTTGGATAAAAGCCCTATGGATATGGCCGCATTCCCTACCGATTACAAGGTATCTACAAAAACCGCTCGTATTATTTATAGTCGCCCACAATTAAAAGGTCGTTCGCTATCCGAACTGGCTCCGGCAGGAAAAGTATGGCGTACCGGTGCCAATGAAGCCGCTGAGATTACATTCTATTCAGACGTAAATTTTGGTGGTAAAGAAATTAAAGCCGGAACCTATTCTATCTTTACTATTCCAGGTAAAAGCGAATGGACCGTAGTATTGAACAAAAATCTTAACCAGTGGGGTGCTTATTCTTATGATAAAAGCGCAGATGTTGCACGTGTAAGCGTACCTAGTTCTGAAGATTCCAATTCATTGGAGGAATTTTCTATTGCTTTTAAAGAAGATGGCGCTGGATTTAAAATGGTTATGGGATGGGACAAAACAAGAATTGCCGTTCCTATTACCGCTGCAAAAATGTAATTTATCCTGAAATCTATAATTAGAAAAACCGAAGCTTTAGGGCTTCGGTTTTTTTATTTTATGAACTCTTGCCCACTATCTTGTCTTACCGTTTATAAAGGTTTGTTCTGCCATAATGGTTGGAATCTCAGCAACGGGAACGGTCATCATATCCTTATCATAGATAACAAAATCCGCGAACTTCCCAGCCTCTATACTACCCTTCTCATCTTCTTCAAAATTAGAATACGCCGCCCAAATAGTCATACCCTTTAACGCTTCTTCGCGCGTGAGTGCATCCTGCATTTGAAAACCGCCTTCAGGGTACCCCTCAACATCCTTTCTGGTTACTGCAGCATAAAATGTTAAAAACGGACTTACCTGTTCTACCGGAAAATCTGTACCTAAAGCAAGTGTTCCTGCCTTATCCAAAAGCTTTTTAAATGCGTACGCTCCTTTCACACGGTCCTCTCCTAAACGGTCTTCGGCCCAATACATATCACTCGTAGCATGAGTAGGCTGCACAGAAGGTATTACCCCATTCGCAAAATAATCAAAGTCCAACGAATCTATAATCTGGGCATGTTCTACCCTCCAACGACGATTGGGCCTGTCCTTTAATACTTCTTCGTAAGTTCTTAGTACCACTGCATTGGCAGAATCGCCAATGGCATGAGTATTCATTTGATATTCCGAAATTGCCAAACGCCGCGCCAAATCCTCTATTTCATCTATAGGTGTAACCATGGCGCCATAATGCCCCCATTTATCGGAATAAGGTTTTTTTAAAGCGGCTCCCCTAGAACCAAGTGCACCGTCTCCATACACCTTAACGGAACGTACATTTAGCCTTTCGGTTTTTATAGGCCCTTTATAGATAAAATAGTCTACGTCTTCTGGATTATTACTCACCATGGCATACACCTTAATCGAAAGTTCTCCGGTTTGTTGCAAACTATCTATTAGCTCTATAGTAGCACGATTTAATCCTGCATCATCAACGGTAGTTAATCCATTATTCAAACAAATTCTTTCTGCATCTTTTAATGCCTTCACTTGAGCATCCAAGTCTGGCATTGGAATTTTAGAATACACCAGATCCATTGGGTTGTCTACCAGTACTCCGGTAATACCCATTGCACCTTTTACAATTTCTCCTCCCTCTACTTTTGTACTCCAATCGATACCCGCCAAATCCAAAGCAGCTTTATTAACTAACAACGCATGACCATCAATGCGACTTAAGGCCACTGGGGTATCCGGAAAAAGTTGATCTAATTCTTTACGGGTGGGATATTCTTTTACCTCCCAATCATTCTGGTCCCAACCATCTCCCAATATGAATTCTTTGGGATTCTCGCTTTGAAAAGCCTGAACACGTTCCAGAACTTCCTCAAAGCTTTTGGTACCTACCAGGTCTACCGTTTGTTGTTTAAGTCCCAAGCCGAAAAAATGGCAATGGGCATCAATAAGTCCTGGGGTTATAGTACGGCCATCTGCATCTACCAACTGGTTCGAGGTATATTTATCCCTAATTTCTTCGGTAGTACCTACTGCAATAAATTTACCTTTATGAACGGCAAAGGCTTCCGCTTTAGAAAACTCGGCGTCTACCGTGTAGACATTTGCGTTCACAATAACCAAATCTACTTTTTCCTTCAGGTATTCACAACCCGTAAGGAAGAGTACTAATAAAGGAAGTATTTTTTTCATAGTAAGAGAATTTGAAGCTTTCCAAAAGTACATAAATATTGTACTACTCCCTTACTACTAACTTTTGAGAAAAAAAGTGTTTTTCCCCAATTCTGGTTTTACATGATTTTTACACGTGCACCTTTTATTTGAAAAGTACCGTCCGCAGAGGTGTACGTACCCGTTAGAGCCTCACCCTTGGCTGTAAGCTTAACGGCAAAAACAGTTCCTTCCAAGGTTACTTCAAAACTGATGGTATTGCCTACCAAATTAACTTTTGTTCCTAAGATTTCCCTTTCATCCAATTGAACGAAGACATTGTTTTCTCCATTTTCATGAAAGATAGAAAGCGCTCCTACTTTGTACTTATCCGGTGCATTTTCGGCAGCGTATTCCCAACTTCCCAGCAACTCACTTTCGGCAGGTTTTGAGGCCTTATAATCTTCTACATCAACATTTATGACCGGGGCATCTATGGCGCTACTAAATGTTACACTCATTAAAAAAGCTGCAAATAAGGCGGATGAATTCTTTTTGAAAGTTTTCATGTATTCAACAAATTAATTCGTACTAATTTCCGGTACATTTTTCATTGAAAAATGAGACCATCTATTTAAAACGAACATAAGACCCTTATTATTTTGTAGAACGGGATTTTGGCTTTTCCGCCATTTTAACGTACACCAATTTTTTGCGCCCTTTAGAATCCTCGCGCCGGTCTACCTCAATTGATTTTATTGAATTTATAAGCGGGGTAAGTTTTTGAAAACCGTAGTTCCTAGAATCAAAATTAGGTTGTTTTTTCTGCAAAAGACTTCCTACATCACCCAGAAAGGCCCAACCATCATCATCGGCCACATCATCTATTGTTGAAGCTATTAACCTAATATCCTTGGCCGTAATCCTATCTACATTGTTCTTAGCAACTTTTGCGGTTTTATTGCTCACGGCATTCTCTTCCTCCTCATCTTCCTTCTTAAGGATTTCTATATAAATAAACTTATCACAAGCTACAATAAACGGATTTGGAGTTTTCTTCTCTCCTATACCAAAAACTTGCATACCGGCTTCCCGCAAACGAGTTGCCAAACGGGTAAAATCACTATCACTACTCACTAGACAGAAACCGTTTACTTTGCCCGAATACAAAATATCCATAGCATCAATAATCATAGCAGAATCCGTGGCATTCTTACCTTGGGTGTACCCGTATTGCTGTATTGGGGTAATGGCATTTTCCAGTAGGACATTTTTCCATTTACCCAAACGTGGATTGGTCCAATCGCCATAAATTCGTTTTATGGTAGGATTGCCATATTTGGCAATTTCCTCCATCATTTCCTTTACATATGCTGAGGGAATATTATCACCATCTATAAGTACCGCAAGATTTAAATCCATGTTATTCTTCTTTCTTGCAAGTTACGTTGATTCTTTCAGAAATAATAAGCTATATAAATTCATAGTTCAACGCTATCGCACAATCACCTTATCCTTGGTTATTTTAGGTTTTACCAGGGTTCTTTGTTAAGTTTGATTTTACCAAACCCTATATTTCATATGAAAAATTGCATCCAGAGTTACTTTACAACACTAGTTTTAATTTTCGCTATTGGCTTTTCTGCAAATGCACAAACTCAAGAACGTGAATTTTACCAGCTAAAAACCTATGTTCTCAAAGATAAAAATCAAGAAACCGCTATGGACAGCTATTTGGAAAATGCCTATCTACCTGCCTTAAAACGGGCCGGAATAGAGCATGTAGGCGTGTTCAAACCTATTCCGGAGGAAGATAGTGAAGAACTTAAAATTTATGTGCTCCTACCCTTTAAGTCGTTTGAACAATTCTTTACCTTGGACCATATGCTGTCTCAGGATAAAAGTTATGTTTCTGCAGGCTCCAGTTATATAAATGCAAAATATGACGATGCACCGTACGAAAGAATCAGTTCTACTTTAATGAAAGCCTTTTCAGAAATGCCAACAATGGAGGCTTCAAAAGTAAAAGGCCCGAGAAAAGATCGCGTATATGAATTACGTAGTTATGAATCTGCCACCGAAGCAATTTACCAGAATAAAGTAGATATGTTTAATGCGGGAGGCGAAGTAGAACTTTTTGAATCCTTAGGTTTTAATGCGGTTTTTTATGCCGAAGTCCTATCCGGTGACCGTATGCCCAACCTCATGTACATGACCACTTTTAAGGATATGGAATCTAGAGATGCTCATTGGGACGCTTTTAGAACCGCCCCAAAGTGGTTGAAACTAAAGGCCGACCCTAATTATCAAAACAATGTAAGCAAAGCGGACATCATGCTGCTTTACCCTACTGATTATTCAGATTACTAAAACATAAAGTTAGGGTGCGGGTTTGCTAATCATAAACTCCACCCTTCTATTTTTTCTCCTACCTTCAGAAGTACCGTTGTCCGCAATGGGTTTTTGGCCTCCATGACCTTTCCAAACTATCCGATTTTTGTTCAACCCTAAATGAACCAAATAATCCGATACCGCTTTTGCCCTTTTTTTGGACAATGACTCATTATATTTCTTGCTTCCAACAGAATCCGTATATCCATTTATTGAAATTTTGAGGGTCGGATTTTCAGACAAGTAAGAATAGATTTCATGAAGCTCCTGTTTTGCCGTTTGGAGTATGGCCGCCTTATCAAAAGCAAAGAGTACATCTTCAAAAACATGAATTTTATTGAGTTCAAACGTGCGCGGTTTTCCCTTGGGTAAGATAGTTTTATTGCCCATAGCTTCGGACACCTCAACCATATCCACATAGTAATATGCGCCTTGCTTGGCATTTCGCTTTGTCTTAAAAAGACGTGTACGCGCATTACTCTTAAAATTACCAATAATTAAATATTCCTCAGAACCTTTTGCTACAAATTGGGTGTGCACCAATATCCAATCTTGGGTATCCGAATAGAAGTTTGAATACCCAATTTCCAAATAATTGTAAACATTATTTTTCTGTTGATACAACTGCTTTTTTGATAGGGCTTTCTTTATGGGTACGCTTAATTTATTCTTAGCGAACAACACCCCAAATTCCTTTATGGCAAAATCTGAACGTTCGGCCAAACTCACAAAAAAAGATACTTTATAGGTAACCCCTTTTGTTAAAGGTCGTAACAATTTGGTCTGAAAATATTCTCTGTAATCATCTGGCGCATATAGATACAACCCTGCATAACCCTGACCAAAATCTGCCGGTTGCGAACCATTGAAGTTTTTTGGTGTACCCATTTCCGCACTACACCCATTAAAGTAATCTGTTGAACCCTCGGTAGGTGTTGACCAACCTTTTACATCTGCACTAAAGTTGCCCAAATGTTCAGGACAATGTACAAAGTCTTCAAAACTGGGGTTTTCAACTAGGTTTTGCGACTCCATGCGAAGTAAAAAACAAAGCCCCAACAAAAGAAATACAAAATCCCTCAGTGAAAATTTGGTCATTATAGAGCGTTTAAACGGACTCTAAAATAAGTAAATTAAGGCGATGTTCCTGTATTTCAGTCTATACAGCTACTTCTACATGAAAATTGAAAAGTATTTTCGAACGTTAATCCAAAGAATCAATATACGCTTGAATTAGATCTACACCTTCCGTATGTAATTGCGTAATGCCAACAAGTGGCATAGATGGGCCGTAAGCTGGATCTGTTTCTACTCTTAACCTAATATCGGCCTTAAAATCCTCTACATTACTATCCGCATACGAGGTTTCATATCTAAAATCCGGACGGACACCTTGGTTAGAATTATGATAACCGCTAGGTTGGTGGCAGTGGGCACAGTTCACATCCATATAGGCTTTGGCACGTTCGGTTAACGTAAAAGAATCATCCAACCAATCCGGCAAACGTTCAATCTCCGAAATGGCAGGCGCACCGGAAAGCAACCCTTTATCAATAAAATATTGAAGTTGATTTTTGCCATTATAGACAAAATTTAAATTTCTTGCCTTGGGTCCAATAGGAATGGTAGTATTGTTAACGTCATGGCACTGCGTACAGTTAACGCTAAACGGAACCTTATATCCTACAGATTGACCACTTCCCGAGCTATCTATCCAGTTTACTTGGATTACCGGTGCCTCGTTACTAAGTTCCGCTTCGGTCTGATCTTCATTCCAAAGGTAGTTCCCCATGTCCCACGTACCGTTGGTCTTTATCAAAATTCGGGTTTCAAGTAGTTTTTTTCCCTTTGATGGGTCTCTTTCATCATTGTAATAAAAGAATGTTTTACTAATAACCGTGTTATCCGGAAACTGTAAAAGGCCTTGGTCATTATAAGTCATCTGCGCACCTTCAGGAAGGGATATCGTTCTGAATTTTTGAGCATAATCACTATAAAGAGGTGTACTTAGACTATATTCATGCGAAGTTGTATTAGGAATTAAATCCGATGGATTTCCTCTAAATATTTTAAGATCGGCCAATTTAGGAAGGAACTGGGCAACGGCATAAACCGTATCATCCAAATATGGATTGCTTCCTGCGGTTACCTCATCGCCATTATTTACACCGTCCGCATCACAATCTGCACTTTTCCAAATGTTGTTCGCAGCGTTGTATCCTGTATAATTTTCATCTTGCACGGGATCACACGGATTCTCTTTATCAGTACCATCCGCATCCTCTTGGAAATCAGGAATACCATCCCCGTCAGAATCTTTAATTTCGTTTACATAAGGGTCCGTACCATTGGCAAGTTCTTCGGAATTGGTAACTCCATCCGTATCACAATCGGCTCCTAGCCAAATGGCATTATCAACATCATAACCTGTATAACCACTATTTTGTTTAGGATCGCACGGATTGGTCTTACTTGTACCATCCAACACTTCCTTAGAGTCAAGAATACCGTCCCCGTCCGTATCCATATCAGATGTAGATGGCGTACCGGAATCATCGGAACCACAGGCAACAAACAGAACCATTGATACTAAAAAAATGGCGCCAAGCACTTTTTGCCCTAAAAGGAACCCGTAATTACTTAGGCTCACACAAGCCTTTTTATTCTTATAAAACATGATACATTTTCTTTATAGCAATAGCTACAAAAATACGTATTCTACCATGAATCTTACATCGGTATAGATAAGACCCTATAAAAATCGGTTGAATACACCCTATTTATTTTTACTTTAAACCTAAAGATCAAACTTATAGGTTAACCCGCCCATAACCTGCAAGCCCTGAACCGGATAGTTCGCAAAGCGCTGGTAATTGTTATTAGCGATATTCGCTACTTTTAAGAAGAAGGAAAGTTGATCGTTCCACCGGTAGCCCACATGAAAATTAGCGTCAAAATAACCATCTAAAGTTATTGGCGTAGCAAAGAAATCTGCCGGGTTTCCGCTTGCGCTGGCAATAGTGGCCACATCATCTCTTTCGCCCACATAAAAAAGGTTGGCTCCAGCATACCACTTTTCCCCTATTTGATAATCCATGAACAACGAGCTTGTTAAGTTTGGTAAGTTCCAAGCCGGGTTATCCGTTTCGGTGTTGTAGTTAAAGTACTCCACATTTACTCCCAAACTAAAATTCCGGTTTACATCTACATTCAACTCTCCAAAAGCTCCAATAGTTTTTACATCGTCATAAAACACCTCAAAAGAGTTACCATAGTAATAGCCTTTTTCATCGGTCCTTGAGTCATTTCTAGCATTAAGTTTATACAATGCCTTTCTATCTTCCGTGGTATAACTTACTTTGGCGTTATAGCTTAAATTAGGCAGGATTTGCCCTTTAAGACCCACATAGGCATCGTACTTCTTGTCCGTAGGAACAATGGTCAATGTTGGAGATACGTACGGGTTGTCCTCTACAAAACCGTAGTATGAATTTTGCATTAAATCACCCTCTACCCCACCGTAAACGATGGCCATGTCATCTAACAACCTGTAAGATGCGGTAACCGCTGGATAAATATAAAAATTACTATCGCTGTTTTGGGTATCCAGACCATACACAAGGTTTACCCCTAAATTCAACGATAAATCCTCATTTACCAATACCAGGGTAGGGTTAATACCTACTTGTAAATTGCTATAATCTATTCCCGGTGTATTAGTTAGGTTGTTAAGACTGGAGTTTTCAAAACTACCGCTTACGTAATCCACTTTTGCTTTGACCTTAAAATCTTCATCTGCCACCGGAAATGAAAAGCCAGTTTTAAAAACAGCCCTATTTTCACCGGATTTAACAGCATCCCAAAATCTTCTGTATTCTAGTTTTGCGTTCTCAAAATAAGAATCCTCAACATTTATGTGACCCGATGCTTCTGCCATATAATAATTCTGACGCTCATCAATACCATCTACGGTTTCCTCCGTAAAGGTAGCATCTGGAATACCGTACCAATTGTAAAGTTGATGTTGAGCACCTACATCTACTCCCCAGTCAAAATCACTATCCCTTTTGGTGTAACTGGCATTTAATTCCGTGTTCGAGTAAATATTATCCAACGCTACACCATCAATATCCCCACGAGAGGAATTATGTCCCAAACCAAGGGTATATCCGGATTCACGATCAATAGTTCTGCTCGTATAAAACTTACCCATTAAATTGGCGGGATTACCAATACCCGCAGAAGCATATGAGTTATACAGTACTGGTGGCGGGGTTTTCTTTACGGCCGAAGCCTTGCCCTTGGCAGGTGTAAATGTTGACGCTACCGGAACGGAAAAAATACTATAATTGATTTTCTTCTTTTGCAATACGATAGAATCATTAAGATTAGGCATGGTCTTAATCTTAAAAGCATCATTGATCGTTGGCGTATAGGCCTTGGTTACTGTAACGGTTTCCGTACCTATATCATCTTTTTCTTCTTCTTGCGCTATGGCTAACTGAAAAACACCCGTAAGAAAAATAAGAGTAAGCTTTATATGTTTGTGCATTCTGTGTTCTTTTTTGAATTTACACCTTAAAAGCGAAGCCGGTTCTAAGACCCCACTCGGATTCAATTTTTTCAATCTTGTTAATCTATTTCTTAATGTTAGTCCGTTTGCACAGATGAGTTGCTCTGTGCTTCCTTAGCCTTAATAATGGAAAGTTCCGCTTTGGCCTCTGAAACGATCTCATCAAACTGACCGAAATTACTTATCACACTATCCAAAATATAAGTAGCTTGATATGCATCTCCCAAGGCATAGAAATTTTTGGCCATCAAAATCAGCCCTTTTCCTCCCCATTCTTTATAACCGGAATAATCCTTTGCCAGTTTCTGTACCGCAATATTGGAGTTTTCATAGTCCTGCGCCTTACTCTTAAAATACGCATCATAGTATAGTGCTTCCGCCGCAGTAGAACCTGATGCTATTTTCAAAACATCTGCATAGGCTTTCTCCGCTTTTGCTTCATCTCCCGTAGCAATTGCAGAACGGGCAATCATTATTTGAGCATCACTTTTAATACGATTATCTATAATAGGTGTGACCAAAACTTTTTCGGCATAGGCCAACGTCTTACCGTAATCTTTTTGCTTGTAGTAACCTTTCATTAAGTTAGACTGGGCAAAAGTTCTGTTTTGCTGAATATCCGCTTGATTTTCCAATCGCTGTAAATAAGGCAATGCCGAAGCATAATCTTCTTTGCCCAAATAGATTTCACAAACCCGTGTCAGCGCCTGCTCTGCATACTCGCTCCCCATTTTATCCGCAACGAACTTATAATTTGGCAATGCCTGTTCCTTTTCTCCTTTTGCAAAATACAATTGCGCCAAGTTGAAATTGGCCTTGACCGCATTTAATCCGTTCGGGAACTGCTTTATGTAATTTTCGTATCCTTTAATGGCAGCATCTTTTTTGCCCTCCATATTTTGCTTATCCGCAGATTCAAAAGTGGCATTATCCAGCTCGCTATCCGTAACCTCTACAAAGTCTAGTTTCTGAACCCATTCTGCATACTCATCAACCCGGCCTAAATCAACATAAATTAATTTTGCCGTAGAAACTGCCTGAATAGCTTCTTGTGTATTAGGAAAATTATGGACCACCGCTTTAAACTCCTTTAAGGCTCGTTCGTTTCGGCTGGCATTATAGTGCACCAAACCTTTGCGCATCATAGCCTGTGGCACCAATGAACTGGCTTTATATTCCGTAATCATCCTTTGATAGGTCTGAAGCCCCTGTTGCTCCTGTCCTGTAGAAATTAAGGTATTGGCCAACTCAAAAAGGGCATCGTCCTTTAAACTGGATTTTGGATAGGCCGACACAAAGGTTCTTAACTCTTCTATTTTGGTATCGCGTCTATCTACAAAACCATAACTGATGGCCTTTTGGTAAGCCGCATAATCTTTCTCCGGTCCGGAAAGGGCAAGTGCCTTGTTATAGGTTTCAATGGCTGGCCAATATTTACTGGTTACAAAGTAACTATCTCCCAAACGCAGATAACCGTCATATAATTTCTGTGTATCGTTAGACCCTGCATTGGTGAAATTACCAAAATACGATATGGCATTACTATAATCCTTCAACTTAAAATAAGTATATGCCAAGTTGTAATCCAACTCTTTATATTCCTCTGTAGATTTAGCCGATGGATTTTGCTGAAACTGAATATAATCTACCAATGCATCTCCGTAATCATTGAGCGCATATTCCGCTTCTGCTTTCCAATAATTGGCTTTCGCCTTAAAAAGATTACCCTCTGCACTACCTAATGATTTTCCTAAATTTTCAACGGCTCCTTGATAGTCACCGTTCATGAACAGTTCTATACCACGATAGTAGGCCACTTTCTGATAGGTAGATTTACTAGCATAATTTTTGTTCTTTTCCAGAAGTTCCATAGCCCCTGCAAAATTTTTGGAAGTGATATAGGAATCTACCAACAGCTCTTGCATTTCTTCTGTATTAGCGCTATCCGGATATTTGGCCAAATAATCCGAAATAACCTGTGGCACCGGCTCATAGGCATTACCCACCTCATAACTCAAACGGGCATAGTTTAAATAGGCATCCTTTTGAATCTCCTGTGAGAAGTCCATTTGCGAAGCATTTCTAAAAGCGTTCAATGCCTCTTGTTTTTTGTCCAACTTTAAATAACATTCCGCTAAATGATAATACGCATTTTGCGAAACACTGTTGGTTCCCCCTATAATTTTATTGAATTGCTGTACCGCATTGGCATAATCTCCTTGCTTGTAGTATGAATATCCCAAAAGGTAGTAATCCGTATTGCTCCACCTGCCTTTTTTACCTTGGTAATCCTCTAGGTAAGGAATAGCATTGGCATATTCGTTCAAGTTAAAATAGCTTTCTCCAATAATTTTACTGAGTTCGGATTTCTCCTTTCGGTCTCCTTTTGCCATTTGCTTCTTTGCCAAAGCTATGGCCTGATCAAACTTACCCAGCTTAAAATTCATATCAGCTTGGTAATAATCCATCTTTTCTTCAAGAATTTCAGGATCCTTTATCTGGTCAAATCGTTGGTTTGCCGTATCGTAATCATCTTGCTGATAAGCTATGTACCCCATGTAATATTTGGCCTGAGAGCCATAAACCGGAGAATTTTCTACCTTTTGAAGGTAGCTTTCGGCCTGCTTTTGTTTTCCCGAAGAAAAGAGCGAATATCCATAGTTAAAATTAAACTTGTCCATCTCCTTACGAGACAAGGCGCTTTGCTCAACCTTATTGTACCATTTTAAAGCATACGGATACTTTCCCGTCTCAAAATAGTATTCGGCTACATCTACATAAGCGGAATTCCTTTTGGTAGAAGTTGGATAATTGGTCACAAAATCCTCCATGAGCCTATCCGCGCCCAACTGGTTGAGCCTTACGGCAGCATTTGCCTCATAGTATGCACTATTGGCCTTGGTCTCCAAATTATTGGTATTGTCCTTGACCTTTGCAAAAATAGACTGTGCCGCTTGGTATTGCTCATTGTTATAGAGCGCCAAGGCATCTTGATATTGTTTTTGATCGTGGGTATAAATTTCAGTTTCTTGAGCAATTCCCATAGAAACCATCCCCAAGAAAATAGGGATAAGCGCGGTGATTTTTTTTAGCATAGTGTTCTAACTAGAAATATGTATTACCGTTAATTAATTTTAATAACGTTGAATATTGCATCTAAGTATATGGCAAGCGGTGTTTTCATTTTAATAATTACACACTCTGAACAATCTTGCAAAAAAGCGAAAAGATTTTGTCCGTGCCTGCCGTACGTTAGTTTTTAACTTATTACTTTTATATCAATATTACGAATCAAAGTTCGAGATTTGGCGATCACAAAGTAAAACTGCGCCCTACCTTTAACGATTGATTAACAAATTAACCTTAAACCCACTACCGCTAAACATGTCCGAAACGATTTTAGAGCTAAAGGATGCAGCAATTTTCCAAAAGGATAGTCTTGTTTTAAACGAGGTAACACTTGATGTACTTAAAGGCGAATTCGTTTATTTGATAGGTAAAACGGGAAGTGGCAAAAGTAGCTTTATGAAAACGCTCTATGGAGACCTTCCCCTAAAGCAAGGTAGCGGGCGTATTGTAGATTTTGACCTCACCAAATTACGGGAAAAGGACATTCCGTTTTTACGACGGAAAATTGGTATTGTTTTTCAAGATTTTAAATTGTTGCCCGATCGTAATATTAATAAAAACCTCTATTTTGTACTCAAGGCAACGGGCTGGAAGGATACCCACAAAATGAACCAGAAAATAGAAGAGGTCCTGAACAAAGTGGGTATGAAGACCAAGGGGTTCAAATTCCCGCATCAGCTTTCGGGAGGGGAACAACAACGTGTAGCCATTGCGCGGGCCCTTTTAAACGACCCTGAGCTTATTCTAGCCGATGAACCCACTGGAAACCTAGATCCGCAAACCAGTGTAGAGGTAATGAAGGTCTTGCAGGAAATCCATAAATCCGGCCGGTCTATTTTAATGGCAACACATGATTACGCCTTAATATTAAAATACCCTTCAAAAACATTGAAGTGCGACGGAAACAAAATTTTTGAGGTCGTACAGCGAGCCGTGTAGCGTATTGCCCCACTTACACATAATATAACCGTATCCCTACAAAAGCATAACATAGAAGGCCGGTAATTTTCATAACTTTAGACAGGTATAGGCTTTAAGCATTTTTTAAAATGCCGGGCAGAACCTTGTTAGGTAATGTAATTTTCTAAATACAAAACGTTATGTCCCACATTAACTTTGCTTGGTGGAATCTCCAAAACTTTTTTGATACGGATGATGACCCAATTTCCAACGACTTCAGTTTTACACCTGCGGCGGGTTGGACAGAAAGTGTTTTCAACAAGAAAAAAGAAAATCTGGCGGAAGGCCTAAATCTTATTTGGCCCAACGAGCAAATTGATCTGTTGACCGTTTGTGAAATAGAAAAAGACACCCTCTTACAAGATTTATTGGACGAGGCGGGTATGAACCACCTTAGCGTGGTTTTTGATGCTTCCGGCACAAGCGATTTAAGGGGAATTGACGTAGCCATGGCCTATAATCCCAGTAAGCTTACCGTGGTTTCAAGAGCATCTCACCTGGTTCACCTAAGATACCGTACCAGAGATATTTTTGAAGTGACTTTTAGAATCAATGATACCGGAGAAGAATTTGTAGTAATTGCATCGCATTGGCCTTCGCGTAGCAGAGGTCAATACCATTCGGAACCTTTACGCATTGCCGTTGCCGAACATATTTCCTTTCTAGTGGATGCGCATACCAAAGTAGAATCTACTACCTATGAAGAGCTACAGGCCAATAATGACCTTGCAGCCATCCAATCTAAATGGGAGAGTAAGGTTTTGGTAGTGGGTGATTTTAATGATGAGCCTTTTGACCGCAGTATCGTTCAACATTTAAAAGCTTCCAGAGACTTGGACAAGGTAACGGGAGGCACCAATGATTTTGACAAATTCGTTCACACTTCAAAATACCGTGCGCGAGAAATTTTCCTCTATAATTTAAGTACGTCTATCATGAACAAATCCGCCACTGGAAATACGGGTACTTACTTCTTAAGCGGATTGTATGACGGCACCGTTTTTGCCAACCGCTACCAAATGCTAGACCAACTTGTGGTTACCCGCGGATTCCTTTCCGGTAACGGCATAGAAGCCCAAATAGAAACTTTTGACATTGTTAACGACCCTGTTTTGGCCACCTCCAGCGGAAGGCCCAGGTCTTTTAAATACAAATCTTCAAGTCCCAAAGGATACTCGGACCACTTGCCACTAAAATTGAAACTTACTTACTGATTACCCACCAAAAACAATGGTTCTACAAATTGAAACGGCTATCTTTAAAATCCTATAAAAGATTTGCTGCAACGGCAGCCTCAAGCCTACATCATGATTTTAAAAAAACAAACCTACAGACCGGACAAACCCGTAAATCCTTTTATTGGTGCACTCCTATTTCTGATTTCAATTGTTCTTTTACTCATTACAGGGCCACTTGGCTTTGTATACGGTGTTTTCCATAGTCTGTTTACCAGAGGTGTAAAAGGCATTGGGGAGTATCTATTAAAAATTGCTATTTCTGTAGACCAGTTAGGCAATGTAATGATGCAGCATTTAATGAACATCTTGTGGACGACTAGAAACGGTTATAAATTCGGAAATAGGGATGAGACTATTTCAAGTGCTTTAGGCCGAAACAAAAAGTTGGGAACCCTCACGGCCGCAGGAAGATTAATGGACAAAATTTTAGATATTATAGACCCTGACCACTCCCTAAATTCCATTGATTACTATGTGGAACCTTCCGAGGATATTATAGATCATTTGGCATGGATACTTATTAAGGACGAACAGATACTATGCTTAAAAAAGACGAATAAAGACTTCTATTTTATCCCCAAAGGAATTCGCATCAAGGGCGAAACCGATGCACAAACCCTCGCTCAAAGCACCAAGAAAAACTTTAACATAGCTATTGATATCCCAACTATGGAGTTCGTGGGTATTTTTGAAGCGCAGGCACATGGCAAAAAACCGGGAATTCTATCCCGCATGACCTGCTATACCGCCAAACACAGCGGCACACTACAACCCGACTCCCAAATTCATGAAATAGCCTGGTTATCTTATGAAGACAAAGAGAATTTAAGTGAAGTAGACCAACTTATTTTTGATGTTTTGTACCAAAACGGTGAGCTTCCTTAAAATCTGTATCTTTAGTTTTTACTTACCAAACCCAACTAAGATGCTCAAACATTTTGCCGCGCTATTACTCATAGTAGGCCTTAGCAACAATAACCAGCTATTGGCCCAAAACCGAGAAAAACCCAATGTCCTGTTCATTTGTGTAGACGACCTCCGTACGGAGCTAGGTGCTTATGGAAAACACTATGTAAAATCGCCCCATATAGATGCCTTGGCAAAAAGCGGAGCGCTGTTCACCAATCATTATGTTCAAGTGCCCACGTGTGGTGCCTCAAGGCATGCTATCCTTACAGGTATGCGCCCTTCAAAACCTATTCATATATCCAATAATGCCATAGTTGAAGAAATTTCCAATCAGCCTGAAAAATCCGTGCCGGAAACATTCATCCATCGTTTTAAACAAGACGGATATCACACAGTAGGCATTGGAAAAATAAGCCATTCGGCGGATGGATTTGTATATGGCTACGAAGAACAACCCTCTACAAAAAAGGAGCTTCCTTATAGCTGGAACGAAATGCTTTTTGACCCGGGCAAATGGAAAACCGGTTGGAACGCCTTTTTTGCATACGCTAATGGAGAAAACAGACAAAGCCTTAAAAAACAAGTAAAGCCGTACGAAGCAGGAGAAACCGATGACCAAGGTTATCCTGATGGTCTAACGACCAATCTTGCTATTTCAAAATTAAAGGAGCTGAAGAAAAATGGAGAACCGTTTTTTATGGGTGTTGGTTTCTTTAAACCCCACCTTCCCTTTAATGCCCCTAAGAAATACTGGGACCTGTATGACGAGGAGAAAATACCGGTTTCACCAAATCCCAATATCCCCGAAAACATAAGTTTAAAGAGCCTACATACCAGCGGCGAGTTCAACCAATACGCTTTAGGGGAAGAAAAGGCTGGTCTTGACACCCAAGTATCGGATGCTTATGCCAGAAAATTAAGGCATGGCTATTTGGCTTCAATCAGCTACATAGACGCGCAAATTGGCAAACTATATCAAGAATTAAAAGATTTGGAATTGGATAAAAACACCATCGTTGTCATTTGGGGAGACCATGGCTGGCATTTGGGAGACCAACGCGTTTGGGGAAAACACACCCTTTTTGAAAATGCCTTAAAAAGCGCGCTAATTATCAATTCACCCTATCCGCAACACAAAGCAAAAAAAGTACGGGCCATTGTGGAAAGTGTGGATATCTACCCCACTCTACTGGATATGTGCGGTATAGACCAAATAAAACCTACCGATGGAGAAAGCTTTGAAAAACATATAAAATACAACATTCCGGATACTGAGGAAGTTGCATATAGCTATTTTAGAAACGGAATTTCAATGCGAACCAAAAATTATAGGTTAACCAAATACTTTAGAAAAGACCAACCCGTAATTGAACTTTATGACCATCATAAAGGCAATGCAATGGAGAATAAAAACATAGCAAAAGAAAACCCTGAGACAATAAAAGAGTTAATGCCACTTTTTGAAAAAGGTGATACCGGCATTTTCACAGTAACCGAATAAAATGTTCGCAAGTCCATAACATTGGATTACTCTGAAAAGTTTTTGTTACTTTGCCCCAACAAATTTTAAAAAGGAATAATGGAAGTTTTAGGTATAGATGTAGGAGGTTCTGGCATGAAAGGTGCCCTTGTAAATATTGAAACCGGAAAATTGGTTTCGGAACGTCATCGTATACCTACGCCCGCATCTCGCAAACCCAAGGATATGGCCAATGTAATTGCCCAAATCGTTGAGCATTTTGATTATAAGGGAAAAGTTGGTGTTGGATTTCCAACGGTTATTAAAAGAGGCGTCTGTAAATCCCCTGGAAACCTTCATAAAAGCTGGCAGAACACGAATGTAGAAGAGCTTTTTGGCAAAAAAACGGGTCTTGACGTTACCGTGGTAAACGATGCCGATATTGCCGGCTATGCTTCTATGAATTATGGCACGGGTAAAGACATGGAGGGCCTTGTGGTAATGATTACAATTGGCACCGGTCTTGGAAGTGGTGCTTTTCTAGATGGTAAATTGATCCCTAATTTTGAGCTAGGTCAAATTCCTTATAAAGAATACAAAAAAATTGAGCTCTGGGCGGCGGGTTCCGCTAAAGACAGAGAAGGGTTATCCTATAAGAAATGGGGCAAACGTTTCAATAAATTTTTAAAATTAGTTGAACTTATCGTTTCACCGGATACTATACTTATAGGTGGTGGTGCCTCAAAAGACTTTGATCAATTTAAAGACTACATTACCATAGAAACTCCTGTTATACCGGCAGGTCTTCAGAACCACGCAGGTATTGTAGGTGCTGCTGCAGCAGCCTTCCACAACATATCATACCATTAAAAAACTATAGAACAAAAAAAAGGCCTTAACTAGATTAAGGCCTTTTTTCTATTTAATTTCCGCATTATCCGGAACTGCAAAGAAATCTTTGTCAATATCCTTTACAAAGTGGATATCCGAAATATCTATTTGAGTAATATACTCTCCCTGTTTACCGTCTTTGGTAGTCCAGTGGGTTTTCAGTTCTTTAGGCAATAATACACCGCTTACATCCAGTAACTCACCAACTTCCATGAATTTTTCAGGATTATGACCTCCATCCTTAAAATATTCCGGATAAGAAACTATGTAACGCGTAGCCGTCAACAAATGGCTTTCCTTATCAAACTGTAGAATATAGTAATCATCTGGAGCATCTCCGGTACCTGCGGCAAAAGTTACTTTTACCACATCATTGGCCTTACCCTTATAAGTTGCTTCAGGTAATAATTCCAAGTTTACACCTTCTCCATCCAAAATAAAAGGGTGCCCCATTAAATATAATGGCGTCAAGGCCCAAAACTTGGTATCATACGCGAATGCTGTAGAATCCTTGGCCTGTACCCAAGCCGTTTTTCCATCCCAACCAAACCTTGCCGTACTATCCGTAGCACTGGTATGCACCGCTTTATTACGCCAAACATCTACCACTTGATAGCTATCACGTTGCGTACTACCGTCCAACGGCTGATAATTAAAACGAAAAGACAACGCTCCGTTCCCATACCAATTTTTAAGACCTCCATGAGCCTCCATAGCTGCCCACACAATCTTACCCGCTTCTGATTGTTCTAATTTATCTTTAGCTTTTTCTACGCGGTTATTTACCCAAGACTCAGGTATCACGTAATCCTGAGCTTGTTCTTGAACAACAGCTGTAGTTTCTGATTTTTTGCTTTTAGGCTGCTCGTTGCACGAGGATAGCAAGGTGCCAATCAATAAGAAACCAGCTATTTGTACGTTAATTTTCATAGACTTGTTTTTAGGTTAAACTGTGTAGTCGAATCCGTTTGGTATACCTTTCAATAGAAGGCAAAAAAAAAGCCCTGAAGAGAAATTCAGAGCTTTTAAATTATGCTATTTTATACCTTTTTCGGTCAACTTCTTTTAGATATATCTTTCTAAGTCTAAGATGGTTTGGAGTAACCTCCACATACTCATCTTTCTGAATATATTCCAATGCTTCCTCTAACGAGAATTTAATTGCAGGAACAATTTTAGCCTTATCATCCGCCCCTGAAGAACGCACGTTAGAAAGTTTTTTGGTTTTAGTGATGTTCACGGTCATGTCATCACCACGAGAGTTTTCACCAATTACCTGACCTTCATAAATATCTTCACCTGGATCTACAAAGAACTTACCTCTATCCTGTAATTTATCTATAGAATAAGGAATGGCTTTTCCGGTTTCCATAGAAACCAAAGAACCGTTCTGACGCTGTGGAATATCTCCTTTCATAGGTTGGTATTCCAAGAAACGGTGTGCCATAATAGCCTCACCTGCAGTAGCCGTCAACAATTGGTTACGAAGACCGATGATACCTCTTGATGGAATCAAGAACTCACAGACCATACGTTCGCCTTTAGCTTCCATACTGGTCATTTCACCTTTACGCATAGAAACCATTTCTACAGCTTTTCCAGAAACTGCTTCCGGTAAATCTATAGTTAGAGATTCAACCGGCTCACATTTAACCCCGTCTATCTCTTTAATAATAACCTGAGGCTGACCAATTTGAAGTTCATACCCCTCACGACGCATAGTCTCGATCAATACGGAAAGGTGCAAAACACCACGTCCAAAGACCAAAAACTTATCCGCACTATCCGTTTCGCTTACACGTAACGCCAAGTTCTTTTCAAGTTCTTTCTGTAATCTCTCATTAATATGTCTAGAGGTAACGAACTTACCGTCTTTTCCAAAAAATGGACTATCATTAATAGTGAACAACATACTCATAGTTGGTTCATCTATTGCAATAGTCTTAAGACCTTCCGGATTTTCTATATCGGCAATAGTATCTCCAATTTCAAAACCTTCAATTCCGGTAATAGCACAAATATCTCCAGTAGCTACTTCTTGTACTTTTAGCCTTCCCAGACCTTCAAAAGTAAAAAGTTCCTTGATTTTGGATTTTACTATAGAGCCGTCTCTTTTTACCAAAGAAATTTGTTGTCCTTCTTTTAATGTTCCTCTTTGTAACCTACCAATTGCGATACGACCTGTAAAAGAAGAGAAATCCAAAGATGTAATCAACATTTGTGTATTACCCTCTTTTGGCTCAAAAGTTGGAATATGCTCAATAACCATATCCAAAAGAGGCTCAATGTTCTCTGTTTCGTTCTGCCAATCATCGCTCATCCAGTTGTTCTTTGCCGAACCGTAAACGGTAGGGAAGTCTAACTGCCACTCTTCAGCACCCAACTCGAACATCAAATCAAAAACCTTCTCATGAACTTCTTCAGGAGTACAGTTTTCTTTATCTACTTTATTGATAACCACACAAGGTTTTAAACCTAGATCAATTGCTTTTTGAAGTACAAAACGCGTCTGAGGCATAGGACCTTCAAAAGCATCTACTAACAACAGAACCCCATCGGCCATGTTCAATACACGCTCTACTTCACCACCAAAATCGGCGTGACCAGGAGTATCAATGATATTTATCTTGGTACCTTTATAAACAACGGATACGTTCTTTGAAGTAATGGTAATACCTCTCTCCCGTTCCAAATCGTTATTATCCAAAATTAAATCTCCTGTGTTCTGGTTCTCACGAAACAATTGACAGTGATACATAATTTTATCTACCAAGGTTGTTTTACCGTGGTCTACGTGCGCAATGATCGCGATGTTCTTAGTTGTTGTTGACATATGTAATTATTTAATAGCAATCCGCCGCTATTTTAAGCGTGCAAAGATACTGCTATTTTTCTAGCAGTAACACAAACTTATGTTATTTTTATGTTGTTGATTTTTAGAGAGTTCGCTACAATTGTAGTAGACAACTTTGAACTAAGCTTATTTTCTCCCGTAAACTGCGCGGAAAAATATGTGTCAGAGGCTTAACGACGTTTTCCGAATGCCCAGCCTATACGTGCAGCCAATAACAAGGCCAAACCATTTTCATTCTGAGTTTCAGAATACCCCAAACCACCTTCCAAACGATAGAAAAACCCTCGTCTATAGGTACGTTGAATTCCATAAACCGGGCCAACGGCAAGAATACTTTCGGACAAGGTTAAATCGCCAATAAAAGGTTTTTGGTCTTGATACGCCATTAATATGGCAATATAGTTTCCTGAATTACCGGAAATATTTTTCCCTTTATCCAGCCGCCTGTCCATATTGTAATAGTAACGCAACTGCCCTCTTAGAATGGGATAAATACCAAATTCGGTCTCGCAACCGGTACAACCTCTTAAACCAAAGCCAGAAACAAACTCCACAGTAGCTGTTGTATTCCTGCCCAATCCTTTCTCATAAAGAATAGCGGGCATGGGCAATCCTAACTGAACTTGATGTTCCTCTACATTTTTTTGGTTCTGTGCATTTGCAAAAATTGTAAAAACAAAAAAAACGAGTAAGATATTGGTATTTTTCATATAATGGTTCAGCTATTAATTGAGTCTAAACAATCATCAAATATCAAGCCTAAAATTCATTTCCCCCAAACAATTTGTAAGAAAAATAACTCGATTTATTTTCGATTAAAAAACACATTAACGCCCTACACACCATCGTTTTTCACTAATAATCCAGCCAATACTTAAATTGGCTACAGGATAAACACCACCTTTAAACTGCCCTGAATAGTAGGCTGCACCAACATCTACGGAAAAATTAAAACCGGAATCATAACTGCGCTGCAATCCTGTTACCAAACCCGCATAACTAAAAGCCGCTTTTACTTCTTCTCCTTTAACTGTTCGAGAACCAGGAAAAAAAACCGCCATAGCAGGTGCTACATAATTGGCGGAATTACCATAAATCTGTCTTCTATTTTGTTGCCTTTTTTCAAAGTTATAGTAATACCGATACTGACCAGCAGCGGCAGGAAAAAAACCTAGTTCTTCGTAAATATTAGATCGTAACGGATCCAAACCCACTTGCATTCCTGCCTTAACATCAAAAGTAGTGTTCGTGCCAAGTGCCATTTCATACTCAAAACCAGGGTTTAAGAGATTGACTTTCATTTGTCTCAACTCACAATTTTTACCAAATTGCGCATTTACTTGGCAAACTAGTAACAATAGTAAAAACAAGGGTAAGCATTGTTTAAAGTACATGTAGATCTTGTTTTTATACAATCTTATGTAAAGACAACAGTTAGCCTCATAAAATAGTATCTTTGCCTAAAAATTTTCGACGAATGGACTTATCCTTAATTCCTCAAATAAAACATACCGATAGCAATAACTTTTTTCTACTTGCTGGCCCTTGTGCCATAGAAGGTGAAGATATGGCGCTGCGCATTGCAGAACATGTTGTAACAATTACCAGTGATTTAAAAATACCATATGTATTTAAAGGTAGTTTCAAAAAAGCAAATAGAAGCAGGCTTGACTCTTTTACAGGTATTGGCGATGAAAAAGCGCTGAGGATATTAAGGAAAGTTTCTGAAACTTTTAAAGTACCTACGGTAACCGATATTCATACAGAACAAGATGCCGTTATGGCTGCGGAATATGTGGATGTATTGCAAATTCCGGCTTTTTTAGCACGACAAACGGATTTAGTAGTTGCTGCTGCAAATACAGGGAAAACCGTGAACATCAAAAAAGGACAATTCATGAGTCCGGAAAGCATGAAACATGCGGTTAATAAAGTTACCGAAACGGGTAACCAACAAGCAATTATTACCGATCGGGGCACCATGTTTGGCTATCAAGATATGATAGTTGATTTTAGAGGCGTACCTACCATGAAACAATTTGCTCCTGTTGTGCTGGATGTAACCCATTCGTTACAACAACCAAATCAATCTTCAGGAGTAACGGGTGGCAGACCTTCACTAATAGGCACTATGGCGAGGGCAGGAATTGCAGCTGGCGTAGATGGGCTTTTTATAGAAACACATTTTGATTGTGCCAATGCAAAAAGTGATGGTGCCAATATGCTAGATTTAGGATTAATGAAAAAATTGTTGACTGATTTGACAGCTATTAGAAAAACTATTAACGATTTTTAATAGTCATTTCATAAGAACATGTCATGTAGTTGATAGATTATCGAAAAAAATCTGTTCAACGACAAAACTTCACAATAATTACTTCTTAAAAGGGTTATCGAATTGATTAAACCATCAATATGCGTATTCGATACACTTTTTATGTTCTTTTTTTCGCTTTGACCAGTATTTTACGAGCTCAACACAATGAGACATTCGGATCAATAAAACCGGACGAATTTAAAATGACGGTCTACCCCAATGATTCCACAGCTAATGCAGTTGTGCTTTACGAAAGTGGCAACAATTACTTTGAGGTTATTAATGATAGAATTCAAATTGTAAAGGAGTACCATGTAAAAATTAAAGTTTTTAATGAAAAAGGCTATGACCAAGCCACTATTTCAATTCCTTTAAGGAGAAATAAAAAGTCTTCGGAAAAATTAGAGGAAATAAAAGCTATTACACATAACGGAGCCAACCAAACCCAAGTACTTTCCAAAGATATATTTACAAAAGACCGGCATGAATTTGCCACGGAAAAGACCTTTACTTTTCCCAATCTAAAGAAAGGAAGTATTCTTGAATACAAATACAAATTGATATCTCCGTTTATTTACAATTTTAAAGGATGGAAGTTTCAATCTGATATTCCTAAAATATTTAGTGAGTTTAAAGCTAAAATTCCGGGAAACTACCTCTATAACAGGGCTATGATAGGAAGTTTGGAATTAGACATAAACGAATCGGATATTAAAAAGAATTGCTTTCACATTGAAGGGTATTCCCAAAGTGCCGATTGTGAAGTATTGACCTATGCAATGAAGGATATTCCGGCATTTGAAGTAGCCGAAGAATTTATGCTTGCACCTTCCAATTATATTTCACGTATTGATTTTGAACTTTCCGAACATAGAAGAATAGATGGCGTAGTTGACCGTTATACCAAAAGCTGGAAAGATGTTGACCAAGAGTTCCGCACCGATAAGAACATAGGAAGACAACTTACCAAAAAAGGATTCTTTGAAAACCATGTACCGGAAACCCTATTGAGCGAACCGGATAAACTACAACGTGCTAAAAACATTTATGCATTTGTCCAGAACCATTTTAGCTGGAACGAAGAATATGGAATTTACGGAAAAGCCCGGGTCAAAGAAGCTTTTGATGAGGGTCGTGGGAGTGTTTCCGAAATAAACATGTCTTTAATAAACCTTTTAAATGCGGCCAATATTAAAACTAACCTAATGTTGATGTCTACCCGTAAAAGCGGTCTGCCCAAAAAATCCCATCCGGTAATGAGCGATTTCAACTACTGCATTGCCAAATTGGATATTGATGGTAAAACATACTTGCTAGACGCTACCGATAAGTACTTAGAATTTGGAATGTTACCTTTTAGAGCCTTGAATTATTATGGCAGAGTAATGGATTTTAAGAATGATAGTTACTGGCACACCATAGAGGCCGAAAGTGCCAACCAACATAAAATACGTATTCAATTAGATTTTGATACGGAAGAAAAAAAAGCAACGGGTCTATTAGACATATCCAATACAGGATACAATGCCATTAGCACTCGCAAGAATATTGACACTCAAACCAATGATGAGTATTTAGACAGCATAGAAGAAAGCTTTGAAGGAGATTTTAGAATTACCTCCTATGAGCAGAAAGAGGAAAAACAAAGTGATCTAAAAACATCGGAACGCCTAGGTTTTGAAATACCCAATGCCTTGAATGGAGAAATGGTCTATTTCAATCCCTTTTTAGTACGCTTTTTCCCAAAAAACCCATTTTTGCTTGAGAAAAGGGCTTACCCTGTAGATTTTGGTTACGCCCGTAAATTCAATTATCTAATGGCCATTACCATTCCTGAAGGTTACCTAGTTCATGAACTTCCAAATTCCAAAACCGTACAAATGGGAGAAAACTTGGTCAGAATGAATTTTCAAACACAAAGTAACAGTAATCATATAACTATTCTATTTGAGCTTTCTATCAATTCCCCACATATAGGCGCAGATGATTATGAAAACCTAAAGGCCGTCTTTAAGCATGTAACGGATATACAGAACAATTCGCTTATAGTATTAAAAAAAATATAATATCTGATGTTTTCTTGGTTTACTTATAAAACTTCGCATCCCGCACAGCATATGCCTCTTTCAGCACGTCTTTAAGGACTCTATCGTTTATATCTTCCAAGGAAGTATAGCGCAAAGATTTCATAACCTTGCGTCCTTGGGTAACCATATGCTCTTGGTGTACGGTCAGGTGGGCCGCTTTCCAAAAACCTAGATCAACATAACTTTTGCTCTGATTTAAATAACAAAAAGGTTTCCCATTGATATAATAAAATGGAATTCTATATTTGAACTTTAAATCAACATCGGGAACCGCTCGTTCTATAACCGATTGCAAATGCAATAAGATACTTCTAAAAGGCTCAGGCTTATCAAGAATATAATGTTCTGCTGGGTTCATTGGCAAAAGTTAAGTTCAACAACAACAAATATAACCACCTCCCGTTCTACTTTATAGACTAAATCTTCAGTTTTTTCATGATTATCAGCGCTTTAAAAAACAATTTATTTCATAAGAGATTACTGTTGCTCACTGCATTGGGCACCATACTTCTGGCGTTACGGGTATATTTAACACAATCCATAGATTTTACTTTTTTACTGTGGAATCTGTTTTTGGCGCTTATCCCCCTGTTTCTTTCCAAGCAATTTTTATTCAATGTTCAGGTTGGAAAATCGCGGACATTACGTATTGTAATCCTAATGTTGTGGATACTTTTTTTACCCAACAGTCCGTATATTATTACAGATTTTGTTCATTTAGATGGCTCAAGACCCACTTTTTGGCTGGATCTTCTATTATTCTTCGTTTTTTCTTTGAACGGATTAATTTTAGGTGTTCTCTCTATGATGGATGTCTTTAGCTACCTTAGAAAACGAAACCATCCTGTCTTGGCCAATGCCATTATGCTATTTGTAAGTTTATTGAGCGGTTATGGTGTTTTTCTTGGTCGTTTCTTACGTTTTAATTCGTGGGATATTGTAACGAAACCTTTGACTTTAGCTCAAAGTCTTTTTGACTCCTTGTTATTAGTTGACGCATGGTTGTGGATTTTTGGTTTCGGAAGTTTTATTTGGGTGTCTTTTTGGGCACTTAAACCGTTCTTACGAGGACACGGTACAACGTCTTTAGATAATTCAAAAATTTAACTTTACTTAATACGGTTTTATAAAGGTTGAAATTGTTGTTGTATATTTTAGCAACATAAACCAACCTCATGAAAAATTTAGCCTTTTTAGTCGTATTCCTTACTCTACAGCACACCTTTTCACAAACACACTCCCATAGTGGAGCGCAACCTATAACCTACCCTGATATTGACGGGTACAAAACCTTAAAAACGGATTTACACCAGCACACCGTTTTTTCGGACGGGAATGTTTGGCCCACCATTCGTGTGCAAGAAGCATTACGGGAAAATCTTGATGCCATTTCACTTACCGAGCATCTAGAGTATCAACCTCATGAAGCGGATATTCCACATCCTAACCGCAACCGTTCCTATGACCTTGCCCTGGCCGAAGCCAAGGAACACAATCTTCTAATTGTTCACGGTTCGGAAATTACACGTTCGGCGCCTGTGGGCCATAATAACGCGATTTTTATTCAAGATGCTAATTTATTGAATGTTGATAAAGCCGAAAAAGCGTTCTCGGAAGCCAAAAAACAGAACGCCTTTGTCTTCTGGAATCACCCGGCCTGGTATGCTCAAAGCCCTAAAGGCACTCCCATTCTAACAGATTTTCAGAAAAAACGCATTAAAAAAGGAGAGTTGCACGGCATTGAGGTCATAAATTCTGTTGACTATTCTGAAGAAGCACTAACCTTGGCGCTAGAAAATAATTTGACGATAATGGGTACAAGTGATATTCACGGACTTATTGACTGGGATTATACCGAAAAAGGAAATCACCGCCCCATTACCTTAGTTTTCGCCAATGAGAAAAATATGCAAAGCTTGCAAGAAGCCCTTTTTGCAGGCAGGACCGTGGCCGTTTACAATGATTTAATGGTAGGCAAGGCCGAATTCTTAAAACCTCTATTGCAAAATAGTTTAGAGGTGGTAAAGGCCAAATACAGACCAAAATCCCAAATACTGGAAATACAGTTAAAAAACATAACCAGCAGCGATCTGTTGTTTGAAAATGAAATGGAATATACTTTCTATGACAGTTCTCCCGTATTTGAAATACCCGCTGGAGAAACAAAACAATTACTGGTCAAGACGTTGGAAACCAAAACTGAAATACTACTAAAATTAAAAGCGCTAGGCTGTTTTACCGCACCTAGACAACAGCCCATTATTGATTGGAAAATATCCGTAAACTAGTGGCTGGCCAATGCCATCTCCATTTTCTTATTAAAATCCGGTTTAATCTGCTGTAGATACAGAAGCGGAGTGTCATCTGACAAGGTTACTTTCTTAGAAACAAGATCAACATTAAAATGAAAACATGAAAAATCCGAACAGCATTCCATATCAAAATGTACAATCAAAAACTTAATGATTTTTGGTCGAAACTCGTATTCAAGTTCTATACATAGACGATGTAGTTTCTCATCTATTTCACGACCAGTAATCCAATTGAATGTCATAGGTTCTTGTTTTAAAAGCATCACAATATAACAATTATTAACAATACCTTAACAATAAAAAAACTATTTATTTACCTTACATTATGACTCCACATAGTCCGATAAATACTGGTAACGTGGTGTAAGCTTACCATTTTTGGTCATTCTTGCCCGTTCTAACACTCCATCCTTATCTCCATTAAAAAAAGCAGGGATAACATTCTTAACAAATGCCTGTCCAAACCCTTCGCTAGCATCTTGAGGAATTTCGCAAGGTAAATTATCTACCGCCATAACGGCTATGGCCGTATCATTTTTGAAATCGGTTTCAGATTCTGTTTTAGGGTCATACCCGTAAATAGGATCCGCAATTGTAGAAGGGCGTATGGTGGTTGCCACAGGACCATCTATATCGCAACTTACATCTGCCACCACCTTTATTTTAAAATCTTCTTTTTTAGCATCTTCCCGAGTAAAAAGGTACGGGGCTCCCTGTCCGTAAAAATGTCCAGCAATAAAAAAGTCCGACACTTGGGTGAAACGGAAAAAATTGCTCCTGTACTCTTCTGGGTTGGCAAAAAAGTCGGCTTTATTGCCTCTTACGCCGTCTTTCCTTTTATTATAATCCGATGCATCTATTTGGCAGTAAACGGGCTCATTGAACGTTTCTTCTAGATATTCCGTGACATTAACTTTTTTAATATTCATGGCATCTAACATTTCGCGCGCGCCATTACCTACCCTGCCCCTACCAGTTAATATAATTTTTATGTTAGGAAGGCTAATTTTATGAAGCTCCGCGATCAACTCTTGCTGATTTGCCAAATCCTCTGCTTTTGGCAATTGATACAAATTGTATTTGAGTCCGTATGTACGTAGTCCGTTATACGCCCCAACAATACCGGCATAACGCCCAAAGGCCACCAAACGTTGTTCTTTTTGATTGGTAATTACCTCATGATCGTACAACTCAATATTATTTTTGAGAACCGCACGTAAAAGGTCTCGGTTATAAGGTTGTTTTTTTATGGTGTGCGAGAAGAAAAAATATTTTTTGTTGGGAACCAGGTTTTTAATAGGTACTTCCTTTACCCCTAAAAGTACATCGCACTCTTCCATTTTTGAAGCTACCGTAATGCCTTTTGCTTTATATGCCGCATCCGAAAAAACCCTGATTGGCGACGGTTCTACAATAATTTCCGCTTTTGGCTGATTGGCCAAGACTTTTTGGCAGGCCTCCGGCGATAATACTACACGGCGATCTGGTGGATTTTTACGCTCCCGAATGATTCCAAACTTCATGATAATGGACTTTTATAACTTATGGATAGACTATGGTTTCAAATGTAACTTATGATTGCAGCCTATCAAAACTTTTTTTGGAATACTTTTTGGGGTATCTTTGCCGACCGTGGTAGTTTTTGCTACAACAGATTTTGCGTTAGGGATAGTAGCGGTTACCCCCGCAGGACAAATTTGTTTTTTTTTGCAAATTGGGCCGAGGAGTAAAAGCGGATAGCCCGCTCGAACGCACTAATAACGATTACGCCTTTCTTAATAAATTGAGGCAGTTCTTTGAAAATAAAATGAGTTTTGGACAAATGAAAATTTGCCATCTTATTACGGGGCCGACTGGTTTTGACAGCGAGACCAATGGTATTGTAAGCATGTTGAGCGCTGGGGTACAGCTCATTAATATCATACTTCACACTTTTAATTGGCGAAAACAATTACGCTCTTGCCGCATAATCTGAATTATAGTAAGATTTGCCTCGTTCCAACAAGGTTGGAAAGCGAGATGTCTCTGAACAGCCCTTGTTGGCGGCGGTTCATTTAGAGGCACCAGAAAAGTCAACATAAGGTCGTTATTGCTTTGGTAACGGCACCAAAACTTTAAGAAGCTAAGTGTATATTAGGCCGTTTCCGGTCAGGTATGCATCGAAAATTAATCGGGAACTAAACATGTAGAAAGCTCTATTATTGCTTGTTTGGACGAGGGTTCGAATCCCTCCGGCTCCACATTTAAACCTCGTAAGACCTTTGTTTACGGGGTTTTTTATTTTTAGTTGACAGAATCGTTGACAATTTAAAGTTTACCACTCAACTCCAAACTAATCTCTTTTTTGTATTCATAATTCTATTGCAGAACTCTTTCCAGATAGTTTACTATATTTAAAATTATACAAAGACTACAAATGAAACTCAAACTTTCAAAAAAGCATAAACAATATATCTCCCAACAAATGGCATCAGGACGATACTCCAATGTTGATGAGTTATTTTCAGAGGCAATTTTGATTCACTCTTTATATTTGAAAGAGAAAAATGCCTATTTAGAAAAAGAAATTTTGAAAGGTTGGGATGGACCGGATAATAAAATTACTATTCAAGATTTGATTGATCGATACAAAGCAAGCTAATGCTCACTAGTTAAAGTCCAACTTTTATAATAATCAAAATGCTTTTCGTAGAAAGGCTAAGAAAAACATTCCTTATTAAATAAATCCTATTTTCTAAAGTTAGAATAATGGGAAAACCAGTATTTGAAGTACAAAAAAGAGAATAGTTGGCTTTGTAAGAGAGATTATTTCAATATGGATTTGTTAGAACCTCTACTTCGACTATACCACTAATAGTATGACCATCGTTCGATATTGCATAAAATAACTCACTCATATTTGGATCTATACGTCTTGTACTCGAACCATTGGGCGTTATGAAACTAACTTTATCATATTTAACATTGCAACGATAGCCACTAATTGAATTTTCATCTTTGTGACAACCTGCTACTGATGCCTTGGAGTTTAAGACAATGTTACCAGTTATCAAATCTTCAGTATTGACCAAATAATCAATTTCATTATTATAATGATAATCATTGGCTAAAGCTCGTTTTCCATAGTTGCTCGACAAAGTACCGACAAATACTATCGAATTATTACCCAAATAATCCCGTATCGTTGAATAACCGTATTGTATTGCTGCTTTGTCATAAACATAATTTAACCTATTATTCTTCAAATTAAATGTAATTGACCCTTGTAATCTTCTACAATCATCATTATGTTCTGGATAGAGATTTAGATTCTTGGTTCTTATCCGCAGTAGTGTAAGTGGTTTATACCCGCTTTCTATAGTTTTTAGCTTCCAACCATACGCTTTGTTGCGAACACTAAGTGGTCCACTAGCCGTAGGGTACACGGGATACAAATATTGTCCGTTTTCAAGCTTTGATTTAATTGAATACAGCCCATTGCCAACTGGTTCTATCATCCATTCTGCTTCCGAACCAGGGGTGCCACTACGCGTTAATCTCACAAAAGGTCTTTCACCTTCATTTGAGCCTTCATAATGGGTCAAATAAGTTGAATAACTTAAAATATTTTGCTTAGGTAATGTAATATAAAAAGATTCATTTTTAGTGTAAGTAAATATTAACTTCACTGGAGTGTTGCCTTCTACAGATGTTTCCAAATCAGGCATTATATCGTATTGATCTCTTGCAGGGCGTAATTGAACTGGAAAATCATCAACTGTGTATAGATTGAATGTACCAGTGGATTGTCCTTGAACATTTGTAATACATATCCCAAAAAATATAATGGCAAATAGTATCTTCCTCATAATGCATGATTATTAGTTATTAAATGATGTGGACTTAAAACTAGTAATTCGGTCTATATATTAGTTTAAATATGTATAACTGGACATAAATCGCACTTAAACTGTAGGAAATAATGTATGTTTATTTTCCACAAATAAATATAATAGCCAATTGAATGAGGAATTTGCATCATGGTTTTAACTACGCCTTTTGTTGTAATGGGCAACTGTAAAAAATACACTAACAGTAACATAACCAATCAATTAAACATTAATAAAGATTATGATTGACTAGAAATTACTATTCAAGATTTGATTGATCGATACAAAGTTAACTAGTTAAAACCCCACTTTTATTATAGTCAAAATGCTTTTCGCAGGAAGGCTAAGAAAAACTCTTTTTAAATTGAACAAAAGCCACACTATCTTAAAATATGAAATAAAATTATCCAGCGCTATTATGGGTAAACCACTAACTAAGTTAGACTACTTTGAAAAATCTCTCAGCGTAAAATATAATGTACTACTTGGGTTGACAACAGTTATCGTAATTTTGTCAATAGTCACATCTATATTACTTAGTCATTAAGACAATCTTCACTTAATTATTTAAAGATAATTACTTCTTATCCGTTATGATTTGCACCGCTCACTATAAGCATATCATTTAACGAGTTGTTATGATTTTTAGCTCTTCAATTAGACTGATTATTACTAACCCAAGAAGCGACTGGTTAAGAACCCAGCATATCTTAATATTCTAGTTAAAATTCAATTTTTATTTTGCAAGTCTTTATAAGATAATGGTTCATGAATTAAAGGATATATTAAAAGGATTGGTTTTATTGTTTGCGAGGGAGGAAAGAAACAATTATAAACTGGAATCTCTTTAGAAAGGAAAAATATCTCCGAACAAGTAGCTTTAAAAACTACAGTAATATTAGTCGATTCTTAGCTGAAGTTCATGTTGACTATTTCCAGATGTTAAATTGTAAAAACAACACTTATTATCTATTTTTAGATACAAATTACAGAATTCCGTAATTTATATCAATATAAAAGATTTAACTTGTTTATTATTTTGAATTTACCAAGCCTTATATATGAATTTTAGAAAAATTCAATTTCCTTCCACTTATAAATATAGCTCTGACTCTCAACATATTCCTCTTGAATTTTACGAGGAAGCTTTTCCTGTTTCCAAAAAAATAGATTTGCTCTTAGGATATTTTAGCTCCAACGCTATTAAAGTATTGTCCAAAAGTTTTGCTGAATTCATTTTCAATGGTGGAGAAATGAGGCTGATTACAAATCACATATTCAGCCTTAATGATTTTGAAAATTTAATTGATAATATTGAGCTTGAAGATGAGGATAAAATCATTGATATTTTCTCTGACTTAACAGAAATTGAAAAAAACCTATCTCAATCTGGAAAACACTTTTTCGATTGCCTGAAGTATTTATTGAAACAGGGTAAGTTGACGATTATTCCAGTAAAATTTAACAAGGTTGATTTAGCTCATTGTAAGAAAATGATTCTTTATGATGGTACAGATTACATTCTAACAGAGGGAAGTATCAATTTCACATTATCTGCACTGTTGAAAAACTCCGAAAGTTTTCAAGTTGAGACTCCATGGAATGGCGAAGTCAGTGTTAAAAGAATTTCTAGTGAGAGAGATAGTTTTGAGAGAATTTTCAATAAAACCCACCCTAGTTACCAGTATATTGACAAAGAACAGATTGAAGTAATAATTAATGCCGTAGGTAGGGACAAAGACATTGCTGATTTACTTGACGATTGCTTACAATTAGAAAAAGATGAGTATAGTGAAAAAGTAAAAGCTATAATTCAAAAGAAAAGTGAACGGTTTGATAAAATAATAGAAGAGTTTACTTCTACTCCCAAATTTCCTTTTGCTGAAGGTCCTAGGGATTATCAAAATGAGGCTTATAATGCATGGGTGAACAAGAATTATTCGGGTGTATTTGCTATGGCCACAGGAACCGGAAAAACAATAACTTCCCTTAACTGCCTACTTAACATATTCAATACTGAAAAATCTTATAGGGCAATCATTTTAGTTCCTTCAATAGCATTGTTAAATCAATGGGAAGAGGAAGTTAAATCCTTCAATTTTAAAAAAATACTTAAAGTTGGTGGAGGTAACAATTGGGAAAAAGAATTTGCAAACTACACGAGCAACTACTCATGGGGTTTAAAGGAAGACTTGGTTATTATATCAACTTATGGCAGTTTTGTTCTAGATAGGTTTCTGAAACTATTTAAAAAAGTTCAGGATGATTTTTTAATGATAGCTGATGAAGCTCATAATATGGGCGCGAACAATATAAAAAGTAAATTAAACAACATTACTGTCCATAGGAAAATTGGCCTTTCTGCTACTCCTAAAAGGATTTATGATCCAGAAGGCACTTTAGCTCTTGATTCATTTTTTAATGACTCTCCCCCATATACTTATAGCTTTGGAATGGAAAAAGCTTTAGAATATGGATATTTAACAGGGTATAAATACTTTCCCAAAATTGTTCAGTTAACAGAAGAAGAGTTTGATGAGTATACTATAATTTCAAAACAACTCTTAAAATTTTTTGATTTTAAAACCGGGAAATTTAAAGATGACCCAATTGTAGAAATTCTTTTATTAAAAAGGAAAAACATAATCCACAAAGCGCATAATAAAATATCACTATTCTCTAGCATAATTGGGGAGTTGAAAAGGGTTAAGAAAGACAAATACGTATTTGCATACATTCCTGAAGGATATACAATAAATATAGAAGGGGAAGACGTTAAATTAATGGATGAGTATATGAAGCGTATAAACGCAAATTATCCAGATATTAAGATGAACTCATATACTTCTGAAGATCAAAACTTAGGTGATATTTTACGCGGTTTTGAAGATGGAAAAATTGAAATCTTATTTGCTATGAAAATGTTGGATGAGGGTGTTGATGTTCCAAGAGCAGAGGTTGGAATTTTTGCAAGTAGTACAGGGAATCCAAGACAGTTTATTCAAAGAAGGGGGAGGCTTTTAAGAAAGCATAAAGACAAAGCATACTCAACCATCTATGATATGGTAGTTATTCCAAATCTTGAGAATCCGTCTGGAGAGCTTTATAATATTGAAAGAAATTTGGTTAAGAATGAATTAACCAGGGTTGCATATTTTGCAAGCTTATCTATGAATTTTTATGACAGTAAAGAAGCATTAATGAATGTTTGCATGAAGTACGATTTAGATTTAGACACAATAATTAACGACCTATAATTTTATGGAAAGAGATCAAATATTAAGGGAAATTTTATCAGACCCTGATTTAATGTTAAAATATGGCATTAAAGAAAGTGAGTTGGAAAATTTGACTACAACTCCACCATATCACAAAAAAATAATTGAAGTACTTTCTGTTATTATCAATGAAAATGATAATCACTTAAATACATCCATGATTTATAAAAAACTTAAAATAATCCACAATATAGGTTAGTATGGCATCTATTATAAACAGTATCTCGTTTAAAAATTTCTTCAACTATTATGGGGAATTTGAAGATACAAAATATGATTTTGAAGAAGGGGTAAATATTATAGTGGCAGATAATGGTGCTGGAAAATCAAAATTTTTTAATGCCTTTCTCTGGTTATTTTATGACCAAATTTTAGACTCCGATGATAAACAAAAGAAGAATGTTAAGGATTTTGCAGTAAAGATTATCTCTGATAAGGCAAAAAATGAAACCTCCATAGGAGACCAAGTGCAAACAGGTATTAAGATTGAATATTCTACTGGCAGGTATAAATATCAAGTCATTAAATCATTTACTGCAACTAGGATTAGTGAAAAAATTACGGATTTTGATAGTTGGCAGGTTACAATTGATGATATTGAAGTTGATAAAACTGACCATGTCCTCCCAAAATACAAGCCTGTTTACGATGCTGAAGAAAAACAGAAAATTATTAGTCAGCTCATTCTCCCTACACTAAGACAATATTCGTTCTTCCAAGGAGAAGAGGTGGATAAGATGATTGATTTCAGTAAAAAATCTAGTATTGAAGATGCGGTTAGAACGCTGACGAACATTAGTAAATATGAAGAAATCGCAAAAATTGTTAAGGATGTAGCTATTAAGGCAGAAAAAGATCTTAACAGCCAAAACAAGTCTACTGCGGAACATAATGAAAGGTTGGAAATCGCAATAAATACTAAAAAAGATTTACAGTTAAAACTAGACCAGGAATCAGAAAAATTAATTGAGTTTAAAGGGTTATATGAAGCCGCAGAACAAGAAAAAAACAATTTAGAACAAAACTTTGCAAATGCCGAAAAAAGAAAAGAATTAGATGATAAAATTGTAGAAAAGAACAAAATACTAAAAAGAGTTAAGGAGGATTACGATTCTTTTTTAGATGGAATTAATAACAGATTTTTCGATGGTAATTTCTCCTGGATATCACTTGGCTTTGAGGAATCTATAAATGACTTCAAAAACAAAATCAAAGAATTCAGGGAAAAAAGATATGAAAAAAGGACACTCCTTCATGCCGCGGACAACCCTAATGAATACTTTACCATTCTACCATCCAACTCTCCAGATGCTGTTACTTTACAAACAATGATAGACCATAAAAAATGTTATGTCTGTGGAACCGATGCACCTGAAGGAAGTAAACAATTCGAATATCTATTAAAATTAAAAAACAGACCCAACGAATCAAATAATAAAAAGGAATTTGTAAAAAATGATTTGGAAGACTTTTTCGGCAATCTTCAAATCAATGCCGCTCCATTTTTAAATAAGTTCGAATCAATTCCTCAAAGTGTATTAAGAACTAGAGAAAGGGAACTAGAATTACGTAAACGTGTTGATAAACTAAATTCAGAACTGAAAGCCTTAAAATCCCAAAGAAAGGATATTCTAATTGCCGGAACAGAGTCTGAAGGTACAGACAATTCTTTATCTATTATTAATCAATATAAAGGTTCAATTCGGAGGATGGAGCAAGCTTCCAATAGGATTGAAAGACTTCAAGAAGCCATAAGTGGTTTTAAATCTAAAATATCTACAACGGAAAAAGAAATTAAAAATCTACGACCAAAAGATATAGCTGAAGGATACGTTACCAATTATGAAATAAGTCAAGATTTAGTTGATGCAACTTTAGAAGCTAAGGAACGGGTATTTGACAAAATGGTGGACCTTCTACAAAATCATGCAAACGAACATTTCCAAAATTTAATAAAGTACAACGATATAAAAGGAGGTGTTTTAAGCTTTGAGAAATCGCCATCAGGAGGTATATCATTAGATTATCTAGATGAGAAAGGAAATGAGGTTTCTGGGGCTTCTGAGGGCTTTCAACGTATGAAAAAGTTTGCTGTAGTAATGTCTATTATATCCGCTAACACATCCCAATACAACTATCCTCTTTTAGCAGACGCTCCCCTATCGGCATTTGGAAAAGCTTTTAATATGGGATTCTTCGATGCTATACCAAATGTTTTTCCTCAGAGCATCATATTAGTAAAAGACCTATATGATAAAGACTCCGCAGATAAATTAACTGATTTAGGTCAAAAGCTTATGAAAAGTGATTTCGTTAAAACACTACACTTAAATGAAGTTGACGAAGAATTGCCGCAGATTGAAAGAACTACTAAAATTGAAAGAAGAAAATAATGAATAGCCAAGAATTCAAATCCAATTTAGTTACCAAAAGGCCAAGATACGCCAATAGTAGAATTCCTTTAATCGAAGCCTTGGCCAATAAAGGAAGTAGGTCATCTGAATACAGCCAATTTGGACCAATATACGAGCTTTATATTTATGCTATGATGACTGGCATAAAAAAGAAAAGACGCTTGCCTCTACCTCCTAGAAATCTAACTTCAGATTTTTTAGAAATTGGTAAATGGAAAAGGGATTCCTCTTTGGTAGATTTTTTGTTAATGGTGATTTTTACCCAAACTGAAGATTTAAACATTAATTGGAATGAGTTAGAAGATATGGAAGAAGACCAATTAAACAAAGTAATCTCAGATGTGGTAACGCTTATTGAAGAGTATGCTAATGGTGGTCTAGAGTACCTTGAAAATCTTTATGAAAAAGGAGAGTTAGAGAACTCTCATTATATGTTTATTGATTTATATAAAGACAGCTGATTATTGCATTATCCAAAATAATCTGGATTAAAGTTCTTAAATGATTAAGTTATGTAATCCACAACTTTTTCAATGATATTTTCAGAATATTGTTCTGCAAATTTCCAGTCTTCAATTTTTAAACTTTTAGGTGTGCTCCTGGAGGTATCGGATACAATTTTAAAATAATCAAATTCTGGCTCATAACTTGGAAAATATGTCTTAAGAAGAATAGATGGTGATTTGGTTAGAAGAACATGTAATGAATGTTCAACAGCCTGAGTAATGGTTCGCCATTTAACTGCAGGATAATTTTCTCTTATCTCATTTAATTCTACGGACACAAGATTTACTTTATCAAAGTAATCTATAGATGGGGTTCCTTGCTTTTTAACTTTAAGGCTAAAAGTTCCGGTCTTGTGAAAATGTTGGACCCATCGAGAAAATGTTATTTTTTGAGTCTCACCAATATAAACTATGTCTTTGGAAAAAATAAAATAAACAAAAGAGCCATCAAGTTCATACTTTGTAAATCCATCAACTTTCAGTTTCATATAAATCCCAGTTGTTATTTACCCAATGGTCGAGTTGGTTCGAAGATGCCCTATTATACTTTTTAAATATTTCTATTGCAATATCCGCTTCTACACTTACAAATTTTTGAATTGTTTGATTTTCACCTACTGCCAATGAAAAAATTAACGCTTCAATTGATTGTCTTTCTGCAGACCCAACGTCAAATTTTGAAATTACCAAATCATAAAAAGGATGTAAAGTATTTATCAATACATATGTACCTTCTAATCTATCTGTAGCACTTTCCCATAAATTTCTTCCTTTTTGCCAATATCTAACTCTTCTAAAAACTTTTTTATCACCTTCTTCTTCATAATCAGGGTCATCTTCAACGGAATGTTCTTCAGATTTCTCTTCTAGTTTAGTTTTCCTTTCAAGAACTTGGACACTTGCAGCATCTGTTGTTTCATCCTCCTCTTCCTCTAGAGTAGCATTATTATTATTAAATTCAGAACCTTCTGTACCATTGTTTTGAAGCGCTTTCACCACTTCATCACATATTTGAAAAAGCTCCTTAGATTGTCCACGGGCTACTTTTGTAAGGGTATCTAATTTCTTTTCAACTTCTTCAGATACCGTTAAATGCTGTTTTGAAACATCAACATCGAATAGATCATCATGTTCTGTCCCAAATGAAATTTTAGCACGAAAACCAAACAACCTAGACAGAAATAATTTTTCTCCCCATTTTATTAATCGTCCATTTCTATAGAAATAGAATCCGCTATTTTTTAAAGTAACATCATATTCTTTGATGTCTTTTCTTTCATCTTCTGAAAAGCTAGCAAAACTCTTCATGCTTGCTTTGGGGAATATTGTAGCCTGAATTCTTATTTTTTCCCCATCAATATCCATTGGGTTTTCGAAGTACTCATCTAGAACCTTACAAGGTTTTTTGCAGTCATAGTCTTCCTTATTAAATGTATCTAATGCCTTATCCCAAAAAAGTATATCTCTAGGTTCTACGTTTCTTTTTTTAACGACAGTTTCAGAATTCTCATCTGCTTTTATAACCTCGACTTTAAAAGTTACATCTTCTGGTTTTAAGTAATCGCAGTAGCTTACTCCAGCTCGGTCAGCTATTTCAGCAATTATATTAGCAGCAGTAACACGACTTGTATAGGTTAACTTGTCAATAGTAATAACTGTTCCTGATTCATAAGTGCTTAATAAACCCAACTGGCTTTCAGGTACATTTTCTTTTTCATACCCAAAAGCATCTTTAGCCCTTATAACATCTCTATCCAAATAGAATTTTTCAGATACGGAACCATTTATTTTACTAACAACCTCTATTCTCTCACCTAATGAAAACCCCGCAGATTTTAAACCTAAACCATATTTAGAAAGACTATTTGTACCATAAGCCACATCAGAACCCAACTGTAAAGCCTTCTCGATGCCTTTATCATCCATTCCTTTACCATTATCTACAATTTGTATCTTATCAATATTTTGAATATTGTTAAGTGTTTTTCCCTTTTTCATAAAAAGCCTAACAATCATATTTTTTGCTTCAGCTACAACAGAGTTATCTACTATATCAAGAATAGCTGAACTTGGTTTATATCCAATTTTAGAAATAGCTTCACAGATTCTATCAGCATTAATCTGTAAAGGTTTAAAATTATCTGACATACTTATATTTTTTTAAGGCCATAATTTATTTTATCAACTAAAAAATCAAATCCATCAATATTAGACCTTTCTACAACTTCATCATGAAGTAATTGCAATCCATCATCAATATGCATTTTAATATATTTAGGGAGGTCCTTATCTGATATATGTATACCATAATGCAAGGCGACCATTCCTAAATAATAATCTAAATAATGACCAAATAAAACAGACTTGGTATATTCTTTGCCGCTAGAGTTTTGAATATCTTCTAGCTTTAATTTTCTATCCTGTGATAAAGAATATGCTAGTGCTATTCTAGAAATAATATTCTCTGTCCCTAAGTTTAAACGTCTAGTTAATTTAGCAACTACCTCTCTGTTTTCTTTACTGGTTCTAATATGCGTAAACATCTTTTTCTTTTTTAAATTCTTTAAACAAATTATTTACACGCGTAGAAATAATCTCAGAGCCTTTATCAGTATTATGAATTAAGAAAGTCTTGTTTAAGTTCGGCTTTAAAAGCTCATACTCTGCTTCTGACAACTCTTTTTCCAATAAAGGGAACAATACTACTTGCTCTGAAATAGATGGGTAAAACTCTCTAATTATGTTCTTAGAATGGTATTTATCAAACTTCTGCAATGGACTATCAATAAATACAGGAAATTTAATTCCAGATTCGTCTACAAGTGCTTTTAATAAAGCTGTAGCATATAACTGTTGCTCTCCTTTTGACAATGAATCTTTATCTATTACTAATCCCTTTTTATCTAACAAGTCAATATCCATAACATCATCAATAATATTAACTCTAACATTTGAGATGAAATCTTTTTTATGCATCAACTTCTTTAAACCCAAAGAGACAGATTTTTGTAATGAGTATTTTTTGTCTTCCTTTATTCTCTTAATCAACTCGTTAATCTTAACCAAAAGCTTTTGAGTTACCTCATACTTCTTTTTATCAGTTTCAACCAAATTAAAATTCTTCTCATATTCAGACCTAACTTTTTTATGCGAAGTTAATTTTAATCTTAATCCACCAAGCTCTTCTAAAAGCTCATTCTTTTCATTTAAAAGGTTTTCAATTTTAGCATCAGCATTAACTTTTTCATTTCTAAACTGTTTAGCTAAATGATTGTCCTTTCTTGCCTCTCCTTGCTTAATTTTATTATTAGTTCTACTAAGTAAAGCTCTATTGATTTTCTCTTTTTTAACAATATCATTAAACTGACTTAAAAATGTTGTTTTAATATTGTTGCAAATAGCTTCAAACTCTCTAAATGACTCCTCACTAAACTCAAGATAAACTTTACCTACTTTAGACTTCGAATCTTTTTCCTTGAATTTTGATTTGATAGAAATACTAATTGCTTTTTCAATTTTATCTTTAACTGAAGTTTCTAAACTTAGTAAGTCTTGATTAGCCAGAATACTTTTTGAAAAGGATTCTAATTCTTTCTTTAAAAGCTTTTCTGTTAAAGCTCCATATAAATCGTCATTCTCTAAAACCAGTTGATTATACAGCTTACTTAGATGCTTTCCAGCAATTACAAGTGGTACTAAATCTAAAAGTTTTCTTAACTCTTGTTTTATGCCAGTAGATTCTTCTTTTAGAACATCACGCTTAGCCTTTAAATCTTTTAATTCTTCTAGTGTAATTGAGTTACCCTCACGAATTAACTTCTCTTGAAGGGAATCACTTTCTGATTTTAAAATAGCAAGATGCTTATCTATTTCATCTTGTTTATCTTGATTGTGACTAATTAGTTTTTCTAATTCTTCCTCCTCAGATAAAAGTTCTTTTAGTTTAAACTCTTCAAGATCTGAAACACCTCTTCTTCGAAGCTTAGTTAAAAGCGACTCTAAGTTGTTTTTAAGCTCTTCATACTTCTTTATGCCTAAAACCTCAGAATATGCTTTACTTAAACTTCTCAATTCAGCTTTAGACTTTGCCTCGGCAAGAGATACTATTTTTTCTGCATCAAAAAAGAAGAACTTAGCAATCTCTCTAGGTAAGATAAAATCATTAATAAAAACTTCAAAACCTACATCTTTAGTCAGCTCATTTTCATCACCGTCAATTAGAATTTGTAATGTTTCTTCTTTGGTTTTAAGGCTATAAGCCCTTCTGATATTCACTGTTCTACAAGGAATAGAAGGAATCAATAAATCTTGTAACTCAACTTCAACTGAAAAGGAGGACTCTGTAGATTCTTCTTTAATATCCCTATTTAATAATGACAGTAAATAATTATCATACCCCCCAATATTCTTAATATCTTTTTTATACTTATCCTCTACCTGAGTCATCAGTTTTCCATAAAAGCACCAAATCAAAGAAGTTAAGAAGGTTGTCTTGCCAAAACCGTTTTTACCAGCTATAACACTAATATTCTTATCCCTTTTAGACATGAGGTTTAATTCATTGGCGCCTTTATAAATTCTAAAATTGTTTAGTTTAATATTACTTATTTTCATTTTTCATATTCATTTACGAAAGACTCTATCCTGTTTTCCACATCATTATGCAATCCGTACTTTGAAATCATGAGAGTTTTAGTCTCTTGTAATGTTATAAGATTGTCTATTAAATGATAATAGGAGACATCTTCTTTACATATATCTTTCAAAATCCTTCTTTCCGTATCGTCAAGAGACTTAATATTATTCGTGCTTATTTCTTTATTATAAACTTCTCTATAGATGTCGCCAACGTTAAAATCAAATATTAAGTCCCTATTCCAAGTAACCTGGATAGCGATTAATTCTTGATTTGTAATTAAAGTGACATGAGGTCTTTCTTCTTGAACCTGTTTTTGTATATCTAGTAATTCTCTTAGAACTCTAGCTCGATAACCTGCCGTATAATTACCTTGGTTATGACCACTCTCATCAATTGCAAGAACCCCATTTCTTCTTGTCTCTGACCTGTTCTCACTTATATTTCTATTCTCAACTAACCTATCCCTAAAATCTAGTAATGGTTTCATCCAATGCTGACCATTGTCTATTAAAGCAGTCATAGATTTATCCTTTTTTACAACGGTGCAGGTCCAACAACCAAATCTACTTTGTCCACATGATGAATGGGCTTTATTCGTAACCACCGTGGGACACTCATAGTCATCTGCACTTGCATCGGCATAGATTTGGAACAATATAGAGTTGTCAAACCCCCATGGTGAAGGAACAGCATTAATAATATACCAAACCTCCTCTAACATTAAATCTTTTATTGGGGCGTAAACATAAGTGTTAGCAGTAGTATTGTGTTTAGAAAGCCTATTACCTTCTACCTCGTGTTTTTTCATTGACCTTTCACGTGTGGCACTTTCCTCGTATCTAGTACCCAACAAAACAACTGCCTCACCCTTTTCATCAATTTGTTCTAACAAAAAATTGGAAGTAGGCCTGATTTTTAGTTTATCCGTACACCACCTAAAGGTATTGTTGGGAACCGGGTAACCTTTTCCAATAACACTTATCCAAAAGGATTCTTCTAACCTAGGAACTGTTTTTTTAACGATTATTGGAATTCCCTGGTCTCTAGCCTCCTCTTCTATTTTAACCAAGACGTCGTCAATATAACTTGAAATAACAGGATTCTCTACCATAGTGTCGTTACAAACAACATATACTGGCCTACCTAATTGAAAGGGGTAAGGTAAATTTTTCTTTATTCGCTGTAATGCTATCCAGACCAATGTTAGTAAAACAGTTGAATCCTTTCCTCCGCTAAAGCCAATAATCCATGGCCTTTCTGATGTATCCGCATAAGTATATTGGTCTATAATTTCAGAAATTATAGCTTCCGCTTTTTTACTTCTTATTGTATTCATTCTTAAAATTGTAAGGAATTGAAAATTATTTATAATAGAACTAAATTCATAGCTTTATAACAAATTATTGTACATTAAATATAAACAACCTCAAAAGGTCTACTTAACATCAAGTTTATAATCCATGACTAAAGATAAATCAGAAAAAAAATGGCTAACGAGCAAAGAAGCAAAATCCTTCGCAAAGATAAAGAGTTGTGACTTAATGCATCTTCGTCAAGCCGGTAAATTAGAATTTAAAAAAGAGGGTAATTCCTTCCTGTACTCAAAAGATAGTTTTTTATTTTAAATTGTAAAAAATACATCAAGGCAATATTTACACTATCTATTCCCCAAAATGTAATCATTCTTTAAGAATCAGATTTCTTAGGAAACAACTGGAAACTTAAATCGTCCCCAATTATATGATATACCTCGTATGAATACTTTGTATTGGCCTTAATCAGATAATCCTCATTAAAACATATTTCTCCAGAGTAATGTGGTTCATCAATATAGTGATTATCAAGCTTTCTCTTTAACCTAATGATAATCCCATCTTTGGCACTATTATCTTTAATTAGATATGAGCGTTTTAATAGCTTCAATAATCTCAAATTTGTTTTAAGTGCATTTTCTAATTCTGAAATCAGTTGTACATCGAATGGTTTTTCACAAAGCTCTTTTTTATCAGCGGTGATATTCGCGTCATAAAAATAATCAGATTCTTTGAGAGAAAAATCTTGTGTAGTTTCAGTTTTCTCTGCCATTCCCCCCTCATTTTGCTGTGAACTTGTACATACATCACATATCCACAACGGAGCTAGAATTCGCTTAGCTTTGGCCTGACTGTCGGTCTTGTACTGTCTTTGAATATGACACTTTTTGCAAGCTTTTGATATTTTTAAAATTCCTACTTTTCTACCAATGCGAGTAACCTCTATTGTTCGTAGACCGTAATGTTTTGCAATTTTAGACGGTTTTTCGAAAACTCCGTGATTCTGTTTCCAGTAGCGCATGGCAATTTCACGTTCCTTAATAGAGAGGTGTTCGGCAAGAATAATTTGGACTGAAGGTTCTTTTTTTTCCATAAAAAAGCGTGGAACTGAACTCACAGGTTAAGAAGGTATCGCCAGACACCCGACAACCAAGCAAGAACAGCCCACGCCGAAGCGTGGGCGTCAGTACTTTGATTGTGGTTGTCTTTAAAACTGGCGATTTTACTTAACCTAATCAAAAGCTAACGCTTTCGTATATTGAAATTCTATTATGTTCCTTATTTCATATTTATAATTAAAAATCAAATTTAGCAAAAACTACATCAACGTAACCCTAGTCCATCCTGATTCGGGTAATTGATACCGGTCTATTTTCATAATAGCAGTATCTCCTTCCAAATATTTATACTTCAAAAATGTACAATCGCTATTACTTTCTATATAAAATGATCGTAGACGCTTAGGTATGCTTAGTTTCATGTTTTCACAAGCAAGCATAAGTTGGTGCTTTCCTATTTCTTTAAGCAAATGCTCTATTGCAAACTTATCTGAATTTCTATAAACAACGTTTCTCATAATATTAGTACTTATTCCAAAATTATGGAAATATTCCAAAAACATAAAATAACATGATATAATTTGGATTTTAGTTTTAAGAATTACTTAGCGATTACCCCCTAAATCTTACTAGGAAGCCGCTTAAAGAGCTTTTTGTAGTCAATCCAAGAAGTTCAGCTAAATAGCAATATGCGAAATTAGAACAGTCCTAAACGACACTGTATGAAATTTGTAGATTATCATATACTATTATAAAGTAATTTTGAAGTAGAACAAAAATGTTACATTATTGTAATATAATAAAGTAACAGAGTATGACTATTAGATTATGAGATTATTATACAGTATTAAGGTATGAAAATTACATTGTGACTTTCGAACCATCAAGATTAAGGAATGGAATTGACCTCTTTTATACATTCAAATTTCACTAAAATTTTCTTTTTTTTCACTTAACGAGTTGCGAGTTGAAATATCCGTTTTTTAAACGGCAAGAGTTTTAAGGGTACTTAAAACACATCTTGCCGTTACATCTTCCGCACTAAGAATGCCGTAGAAAATCATTCAAATCATTGTAATCTTGATACAGATTTGACTTATCTACACAGTTCACGGATCTATTTAAAAAATACTTAGTAGTTCTAACTCCAGTTTCGTCATTATCTAGATAAAGATCTACGAAATCATATTTGTGAAATTCTATTTTGGCTCTATCACGCATGGATGTAGAGTTTAAAACTATTACGTTAGCCGAAGAGAACAAGTTAGGATTTATGGTTAATAATGATAATAAATCAAACATTCCCTCTGTTACGACCAAAGAAGATTTATTGTTATTTATTAATGTGATATCTTTTGGTGAAGTTGAATTTTTAAAATATTTATTTCTGAGTTCCCACCCACCGGAACTATTCTTCAACCCTAATGAGAAGTATGCTCTACCCTTAATTGAATAATGTACTTCATTGCAAATCAATTGTGCTATTTTCAGAGAAACTCTCCGTTTGTCTAAATAATCTATCAAACCATTATGCTGAATATTTCTTATATCAATGATTTCTACTTTTGGTTCTTTAACTACTCTTAAAAAATTTTGCGGGTGAGAAGAAAAAGAACCTTTACGTTCAGACAAAAACTGGAGGGCCGTTGGAATATCAAAACCATAATATTTTATAATAAAATCAACAACACCTCCTCCTACTCCATTTGCATAATCAATCCATAAATTTTTTTCGATTGAAACTTTGAAGGAAGGCTCCTTTTCATCCCTAAAAGGACTAATAAAATAAGCTACCGAAGAGTTAACCCTTCTAGGTACATGGCCCACTAGTTTTAGAATCGACAACATTGGGATAGAGTTAGCTTGTTTACAATTCATAATTTGTTGTTTTACCTCTCTTCCATCAAAAATTCTATTATGGCTGAATAAAATCACACTTTTTTACTAGTTTTTTAACACCAGAATATAACAACAGCGGTAATCCCATTTTTTTTCTCACTAGCAAATTATTAATCCAGACCAACCTTGTATTTATATTGTAGGTTAACCTAATTGTACAAGGTCCTGAAGCCCTATAATCATTAACCTTCCCGAAGACAAATCACACTATTTTACTAAGTTAAAATCTTCAAATCACACTATTTTACTAAACAAATCACACCTTTTTACTAAATCCTTTACCAATTCACACTCCTTATTATTTTGGTGTGAACTTCTATTCTTCTTAGGCTTTGGGAGTCCAAATTCAGGCAGTATAACATACTTCAGCAAATTTGCTATATCTTGTTTAGTCTTTCCATTTGCGAATTCCCTATCGAGTCTTTCAAAACGATAATAAGCTTTATTAATATTGCCTTTTTGAGCAATTCGTTCTACTATTTCCAATGCTTTGTTGTTTTGATAATTAGGATAAAACATTAGCAGAAAATTATAGACGTAAGAATAGTGCTGTTCATTGACTCCCAAATAAGTATCTTCTACATTTATAGTGTTCTTATGTATTTTAATATGAATAAAAGAGTATTTCCTATGCCCGTTTTTCGAAAGTGAATATGAAAAATAGTAATCGGCTTTAGTTTTTAATTCATCCGATGCTACATCTAAAACCTTTTGACGGAGATGTGCTATTTGATTATATTTTCCTTCAATGGCCAAAACTTCCCTAAGCTGTTCAATTGTACAACTGAAACCTCCTTTATCGGCCCATCGACAACAGAACTCATACATTAGTTTGGAATAAATAGAATTGAGATTTATAACAATACAAATTTGAAGTCGAGTGTATCCCCCACCTATATAGCAGAAAAAAACACATGCAGATTTAGGAACATAAAAAGTTACATATCCGGAGTTGACCACATAATCCAAACCACTAATTAACGTAGTTACTTTCTTTTTTATTTTATCGGTACCAGGGACGTTCAACTCGAACTCCACTTCTCTGGACACAATTGAGGAAAAAGCCTTTCTTAACCTTGTGTAATTATTTAATGAAGATATATCACGGAAAGCTATTCTCACCTCTTGCTCTTTAAAATTATAATGAACATCATTTTGAAGGTAACCTTGTAATTTTCCAACAATAGCGTAAATAATATTCCATTCTATGGCCTTAAGTTTCAACTTGGACCTTGTTATGTGATGAGGATGCTTAGACAAAACATTCTTAGTCATATCTATCTTTTATACTTAATAGATTTGACTTCATTCAATGAATCAAATAGCTCCGAGTGGACAATCAATATTCTTCGGCCTATATAACTAGCCTTAATATTGCCTTTATCAATATGGTTCCTGATAGTTTGACGATCAACCTTTAATAACTCTGCAGCTTCATTAATACTATACCATTTAGAAGTATAGTCCTCAGCCGGTTGATTTAAGAGTTTTGTAACCATTCCTTTCAATTCTATAATATCGGAATGAAGTGTTTCGAACGGATTATTCATAATGCAGTAATTTATGTTTATTACCGCAATGTTATCGCTGCCTATAAAATCAACTTGTCAATTTGATGTCAATTGACATCAAATTACATAGCTTATTAGCAACGGATATGTTTGACAAAATCAAGGGTCCGATATGAATTGAGATCCTTTTCGGCAATTTCATCAAGCTCTATGTCTTTTATAAGCTTAGTCATTTCTGCATAGTCAAAGTCTACAGAAAAAGAATCTTTTGCTAGTTGCCAAATTTCTTTCTTAGAGCTATAGTTGAGCAATTCGGCATCAATCAAGATTGCCATTAACAATGATACGTCCCTAGTTCTTTTTAATGGACCACCTACCCATTCGTTTTTAACGTTTATTACTTTTAACTCTCTTAACCCATCAATAAGTTCATTAAAAGAGTTTCCCCTGAAAATCTCCCTTAATTTTCTATCTGTATTGGACTCGTAATCATCTGTTTTAGTAAGATTTATATTTCCCACGCTTGAAGTCCAAAAATACCGTCCTTTCAATAAAAAAATGAAGCTAACAGCAACTAGCATTAAATTTAATCCAGTCAAACCTATTTCAGAGACCCCAAAACTCCTAGAAGATACAGGATATATAGCTAGCAATTCATTCGTTAATAAGCAAATAAGCAGAAAGAACAACAAGTGAAAAAATACCCTCATCCTATCCTTGGATGGATCCCATTTGAACTGACCAGCCATATAGCTCGAGAGATAAGGCATTAAACTAAAGAAAAGAATCCCGAAACCTAAAAAAGCTAGTAAACCGTTGATTGATTGAATTGTTATTTTCATTTCCAAAAATTATACTTTGAAATACTTCTAGTTAACCTTCTTTAAAGCATCGAATTTCACATCAAATACTTTTTCGACTGCCTCATTTCTGGCGTCGTCATCTATCTGATAATATTGGTTTAAAGTTTTCATATCCTTATGACCGGTAATTGAAGCTATTAACTTATCACTGACCCCCTGGCGTTTCATCATAGTTATAAATGTTCTCCTCGCAGTATGACTTGACACGCGATCATGGAACTTAAGAGTCTCACGAATACTTTCCTTTCCCTTAGTAGTTATTTTCTCTGTATCCCATGTATAACCAGCTTTTATAAAAACCTCCTTTATGTATTCATTATGTTTTTGATTGGCAATCAACGGTAATTTATATTCATATTTTCTCAACAAAAATTTAGAAATGTCATTTAGCGGTATTCTACGTTCTGGCTTATCTACATCCTTTTCTTCTTTGAGATGAATTTCATCTTTAATTACATTTTTCTTTGAAATAAACTTTAATTCTCCAAAACGCATACCTGTAACACAAGCAAAAACAAATACATCTCGAACTTTTTCCAATCTAGAAGTTTCAAAATCAAGCTTCATTAAATTCTGTAAATCTTCGATTTTTAATGCCAATTGCTCAGTTACGACAGTTTTCTTTTTTTCAAATTTTCTAAACTCCTCATTATGGGTAAATCCATTATTCAAAGACCATAGCATAAATGTTTTGAATAACCCGAGATTTCTTGAATATGTATTGTTTATATGTTTTCTATCCTTCATGCAGTAATCGGTAAATTCTGCATAAAAATTAGACGTTATTGAATTGAAGGTAAGTTTATAACTTCTTTTCTGTTCAAAATCTTCTAGAATATTTTTAATGTTTGTATACCTAATAATTGTACTAGGAGACCAATCACCTACTTTAATTTTATAGGCCATGAATTTGTCATAAACATCGAAAAACGAATTTTTAGATGCGAATGCTTTTTTAAACTTCTTATCAAATTCATCCTTCAACAATTTTGAAGTGAAAACTTCTCCAAAGGTTTTACACCTAGCTTGAAGAAAATCGAAATGTTCTGGATATCTATTAATTTGAGTCCTAATAATATTCGCTATAGGCGATTTTTTTCCCTGATTTTTAGGTTGATGCGATTTGGCATCCCAAAAATCCGGATGAATCTTCTCTCCTGTAGAATAAACAAACTTCTTCTCCTCAAATTTAAAATAACAGGAAAATAGAATTAAGGTATCTTTCTTACTCTTAGGTTCTTTTAAAAAGAACGTTGATGAAAGGGTTGACATTGTAGTTGACAAATTAGTTGACAATTATTATATATACTAGTATAAAAACGAGTTATAGGTAAATATAACAAAACACTGGTAATCAACCAATTTTATGGATTAATCAAGTTTTAAGAAGTATTAAGATTCGATAGGTGCAATACCCTCCGGCTCCACAAAATTAAAAAACCACCTAAAAGAGTGGTTTTTTAATTTTATCGCAGGTGCAACATCTAACTTTTAAGCAAAGGCTGCAAAGTCTCCCATACCGTATTGGCCACAATTCTATGACCTTCTATGGTAGGATGGATTCCATCGGACTGATTTAACGCAGCAACACCACCTACATCTTTTAAAATAAAGGGAATAAAACCTATATCATTTTTATCTGCTATATCTATAAAAAGCTGCCTGAATTCCGTGGTGTATTTTTCTCCCATATTTGGGGGCAACAGCATACCGGCCAAAATGATTTTGGTATCCGGACTTTTCTCTCGCACTACATCTATTATGCCTTGTAGGTTGGCTCGTGTTTCGGATAAGTCTACTCCGCGTAGGCCGTCATTGGCTCCCAATTCCAAAACAAAAATATCTATATCCTGCTTTATGACCCAATCAATTCGGCTTCTGCCTCCAGCGGTAGTTTCTCCACTCACCCCTGAATTGATTACGGTATAATCCAAGTTCAAGGAATCAATCTTTTGCTGCACCACTCCAGGATAGGCATCATTGCTATCATCAAGCCCATAACCCGCTGTTATACTATCACCAAAAAACAGAATGCGCTTTGTTTCGGTATCTGCCGTTATGGTTTCTTCTACTGCTTCCGAAGTATTCCCTACCTCAGCCGTCTTTTCCTTTTTTGCATCACCACAAGAAAGTAGAAACAGGGCTATAAAAAAATAACTAAACTTTATGAGTTTCCGCTCCAATGACATTGGCAATTTAGAACGGAAATCTTTATTATGCGGCTTGAACATAAATGGTATTTAAATTAAGATCATGTCAAAGATATTAAAGATTACCGGTTTGGAGCGAACCTACACCAGCGGTAACAAGCAATTAACAGTTTTGCACGACATTACTTTTGATGTTGAGAAAGGACAGACTTTTTCAATCGTAGGACCCTCGGGAAGTGGCAAAACAACCTTACTGGGTTTATGTGCGGGTTTAGATGCGCCAAATGCAGGTTCAGTAGCGTTATGCGGACAAGATTTAAATACCTTAAATGAAGACGAGCGTGCCCAGTTACGTAATAAGGAAGTCGGTTTTATATTTCAGAATTTTCAGTTATTGCCCACATTGACCGCTCTGGAAAATGTGAGCGTGCCCCTAGAACTTCAAGGTGCCAAGGACGCAACAGAAAAAAGCAAGAACTTATTGGAAAAGGTGGGCTTAAAAGACCGCTTACACCATTATCCTTCCCAATTATCCGGGGGTGAGCAGCAACGGGTAGCATTGGCAAGAGCTTTTGCCAATTCGCCTTCCATCTTATTTGCTGATGAGCCTACGGGAAATCTAGATACGGAAACCGGTGAGAAGGTCATTCAATTGTTGTTGGACCTGAACAAGGAAAACGGAACCACTTTGGTCATCATTACCCACGATTTAGAATTAGCCAACCGTACGCAACAAATATTGCGGCTTAAAGGTGGAAAAATAGTAACCAATCAACCTACTGCTTTAATTTGATGAATTCTAAATCTAACGAAAGTTTACGAACACCTTGGCTTTTTAAAATGGCTTGGCGCGATGCCAAAGCCAGCAAAGTGCGCCTGCTATTATTTATGGCTTCGATTATTCTGGGCATTGCAGCGGTCGTTTCCATACAATTGTTCAGCACCAATTTAAAGGATAATATACAGCGCCAATCAAAAGCGCTGATGGGTGCCGATTTTAAAATAGACTCAAAACAAATTCCTACGGAACGGGCTCAGGCCATTATAGATTCGTTACAACCCGGTGCTTATGAGGTCAACTTTGTATCCATGGTGGTTTTTCCGAAAAATGATGGCACCAAATTGGTAAAGGTACAGGGCTTGGACGGCAATTTTCCCTTTTATGGAGACATTGATACCGAACCAATAACAGCTGCAGAAACTTACCAAAAGTCGGGCGGCGCATTAGTAGATGCCACATTAATGCTTCAGTTTGATGTACACCCCGGGGATTCCATAAAAATTGGCGAACTTACCATTCCTATTGCAGGGGCATTAAAAGCTATTCCCGGAAGCACGGCCATTTCAAGTTCTGTGGCACCACCGGTAATCATTCCCTATCGCTATATTGAAGCGACAAATCTGTTGCAATTTGGAAGCCGAAAGGAATATCAATATTACTACAAGGTACAAGATACGGTCAATTTAAAGCGACTTCAGGACCAACTAGAACCTGAACTGGAACTAGAAAATGCGGATCTAGACACGCATACCAGTACTACCAACCGTTTAGGCCGGCGTTATGACAACGTGGGCAAATTCTTGAACCTAGCAGCCTTTATCGCCTTGCTTTTAGGGTGTATTGGTATTGCCAGTTCCGTTCACATCTATATCAAAGAGAAATTAAAGGCCATCGCCGTTTTGAAATGCATGGGGGCTTCAAGACTTCAAAGTTTTCTGATTTTCTTAATTCAGATAGGCGGAATAGGTATTGTTGGAGGTCTTATTGGCTCCTTGATAGGTATTGGTGTTCAAGAGCTATTTCCATACCTGCTTAAGGAATTTTTACCTTTTGACCTTGAAATTACCATTACCGCACAACCACTGATTATTGGTGTGTTGCTCGGGCTATTTATGTCCGTTTTGTTTGCGCTTTTGCCTTTATTGAGAACTTGGTACGTATCACCATTAGATGTACTGCGTGTAGATGAAAATTCATCGCAAGAACCGCAATCCATAAGAATGCTGGTGTTCGGGACAATCTTGGTATTCTTGTTTTTATTTTCTTTTTGGCTGATAAAGGATGTGAAATTTGCCTTGGCCTTTGTGGGCGGTACCGTGGTTACATTTGCCGTCTTGGCAGTTGTAGCCCTAATTTTTACCAAGATGGTAAAACGCTTTTTCCCCAAGCATTGGAGCTTTACGGCTCGCCAAAGTTTACTCAACCTTTTTAGACCGAACAACCAAACGGTTGTATTGGTAGTTGCCATTGGCCTAGGAACCTTTTTGATCAGCACTTTGTATTTTACAAAGGATATTTTGCTGGCAAAGGCAGAAATTGGCCAGACCTCCAAAAATGCGAACATTATTATCTTGGATATACAACCAAAACAGCGCGATTCCGTAGCAAGAAGTATTAAGAACAAAGGTTTTCCCGTTCTTAAAGACATTCCTTTGGTTACTATGCGCATGCATAACATTAACGGCACATCTGTAAACGAGCTCAGAAAAGATACTACACACCAAATTCGCCGTTGGATATTGAACCACGAATTCAGGACTACTTACCGTGACTCACTTGCGCCTTCCGAGGAATTACTAGAAGGCACCTGGACGCCTGAGGTAAAACAGGGTGAGCCCGTATTTATATCAATTTCCGACAATCTTGCCAGAGACGCAAAACTAAGTATTGGAGACCCCGTTGTTTTTAATGTACAAGGTGTTTTAATGGAAACCACCGTTGGTAGCATACGTGAAGTAGATTGGGCGCAGATGCAGCTTAATTTTTCTGTGGTTTTTCCTAAAGGGGTTCTGGAGCAGGCGCCACAGTTTAATGTTTTTACCAGTAATATCCCGGACGAAAAAGGTTCAGCATTCCTGCAGCGGGATTTGGTCGCTCAATTTCCGAATCTGACCCTTATCGATTTACGCCAAGTTTCTACGCTAATTGAGGACATACTGGACCAAGTATCCTGGGTTATAAACTTTATGGCCTTCTTTAGTATTTTCACAGGTATAATCGTCCTTATCGGCTCGGTTAGAACTAGTAAATATCAACGTATAAAGGAAAGTGTACTGCTTCGTACTTTAGGCGCCAAGAACAACCAGATTTTAAAGATAAGCGCCCTGGAATATGTATTCCTAGGTTTATTAGGTAGTTTGGTGGGAATTGTACTTGCCTTGGTAAGTAGCCTTTGCCTAGCCGTATTTGTTTTTAAGGAACCTTTTGTACCCTCACTGATACCATTTGTGGTGTTTTTACCGGGAATTACGGTACTGGTATTGGCAATTGGCCTGAGCAATATTAGAACCGTATTAAGTAGTTCTCCTCTGGAAGTACTCCGAAGAGAATCCTAGTAATGTATTTCAGCCGAAAATAGAAGCCAACAAAAATCCCCGTAAACACTATGTTCACGGGGATTTTTATTTTGTATTAAAGAATCTTTTATCGCTACTCTTCTTACTTATCGTTGATTTCAACCAACTTATCATCACTCCATTCTCCCCCCGCAACTAAATCGCCATGGGAGTCAAAGAATTTGCCTGTTCCGCTGCGCTTGTCCTCTTTCCATTGACCGGCATATTTTTCGCCATTGGGCCAGTAGTACGTTCCAAAACCACTACGTTTGTCATTCTTGTACGTACCAATATAATATTCGCCGTCAGGCCAGTAAAAAGTACCTTCGCCCTCACGGTTATTATTTACCCACTGCCCTTCATACCTGCTTCCACTATCTAAAAGAGCAATGCCGTAGCCATTGGCCTTTCCGTTTTTTACTTTTCCTACGTAGTGCATAAAATTGCCCTTGGCACTTTTAAATTTTAGATATTCCCCAAAAGACCTATCCTTCATTTGGCGCTTTAGACGGGCCAATTGTACCTTTGTTTTTTCCAACGTAAAATTTAGGGAATCGTATTTACGAACCTCATTTGCCGAAGCTAGCGCTGGTTTCGGCAGACTGTCTAATTCCGCTCTTAAAGAATCTTCTTTTGGTTGAGCTCCGGACTTCGCTTGCGCCAATTTCTGCGCCAATGCAATGCGTAACGGGATTCCCATTTTATTTTCTTCCTTCACTTTTAAAGAAGCGGTATAGGATTCTATTGCCGTATCGTAGTTACCAGCCAGAAGCATGGAATCTATCAACGCCAATTTTTCATACTCGCCAAGTTCCTCGGAAATCTGGCCTTGTTGCTCCTGCATTTCTTCCAGTTGCTTACTTAGAGAACTAGACTTGGTAAAATAGAACACGGAACTACCAGTAGTTACCGCCAGAATCAAATAGAGAATTATATTCTTTTTCATGGTTTTCTTCATTTTACGTTTTAGATACGCATCAATCGTCCAAATGGATTTCTGGTAATTTGTTTTTAACCCTTCTAAAATCAGGCGAATAGTACATGTGAAAACGTAAGGTCCAAGCCTGTTTATAATATCCTGCATTAGTAAAATCCTGCCCTTGCGAGTACATTAATCCCGCTGCAAATGTTAACCTTGGTGTGGCAATGTACCCAAAGGTGGTGGTCAATCGCAGGTCTTCCATGGGGCTGCCCACAACTTCTTTTCCACTTTGCATAATCAATTCCGCTTCCGGGGAAACGTAAAACGTTTTGGGTTTAAGTTTGTGACTGTTCAACGGTACTTTGGCCCGGAACATATAACGCCATCGGTTTCTAAAGATGTATTCGCTATTTTCTTCGAAACCCTGTGTCCAGCGATGCTCAATTCTGATACGGTGATAGATCATTGCCGAATATAACGGCATGGCAAATTGGTATTGGTGCCAAATACGCCACTCGGGAACTACGTTTCTATCTTCTGAATCCTCATCCGTATTAAAATTAATGCGCACTACCCCACCCAAACTAAAATTCACTTTTTTAGAATAGATATACCCAATGGCATGACGGTTATAAATCTGACCAATTTGGCCAATAAACGGTGTATCCTCGGTTTCTTGAAAACGAAAATGGGTCTGTGCATCCCAAAACAAACGTTTTCCTATTCGGATTTTACCATACGTATTCACCCAAACTTTGGTGGTTGGGTCCTTATATTTTGAATACGCAGGTAATTCTACTTTTTCCTCTTCCTGAGCGACTACACTATTGGTTACAACCAATAGAATAAGTACGAGCCAAATAAAATTGAATTTTCTACTTTCCATTTCTATTTTTCTTTGGCGATTGATTGCTCATGGAGCAGTTTCATAACTTCTTGCGGATTCTTCTCCTTACGCAACTTGCGTTCTAATTTTTTGGTATCTCCCTCCCTAAGCTTTACCATACGCTTATTGGTATGGGTTATTTGCTCCGTAAGTGGTTTTACCTTTTCACAATTTGCTGCTGTAGCTTCTTCTAAAAAATGGGGTATCAATATTTCGTTATAGGCAGAGGTAATACGTTTTTTTACACCTTCTTGCATAACCGTGGCCATAAACGGATTCCAAATGGCATCCTGGTAGAGTTCTTCTATTTCTAAAGATGTATGGGGAAGGTCTCCCAAAACGCCTGTTAACTCGTGTAATTCGGCCAGGCATACCTTTAACTTGTTTCCAAAAGCCAATTTCTTTTCAGGGTTTTTCAACAAAGCATAATCCCCAAGTAACCCATCTGCTAGATTCTTCAAGTTTTTCAAAGGAGCTTTGTAATCCAGAGTAAGTTCCGGTTGCAATGAATCTATTTTTTGAACCAAACTGTCATTAGCCGCAATCAAATCCTTTTCTAGTCCGTTCAGTGCTTGTAGGCGCGCTTCGTTCGTTAATCTATCGGATAAGGACTCCATAAGCTCTTGCAGGCTGAGTTTCGCATATTCGGCTATTGCCGAGACCGTTTTAGTGGAGTTCCCGTTAAAATTGAATTCACCTGTATTGGCAAGCACAAAAGTTCTTAGATTTTGGGCCGTATCCATTACAACTTCAATTTTCGTATTGGGTTTTCCGGAGGGCCACAATTGCTGCATCAATTTAGGAAGCTCCATATATTCCAGAATATCTTCCTCCTTGTACTTTACAAAAGTGCTGAGCGGTTGCAGAAAATCGACATTTATTTTTTTGACCACTTCATATCTGTACTGTGCATCGGCATCGGAGCGACGTACAATATTCAAGTGACTGTTATTTAAAAGGGTATCACTTATTGCTTGAGCAGCTTTGTAGTCTCTTGCTATTTGATTTATGGTCTTCATCTGCAAAGAGTCCAATGCGTAAAACGGGACTTTTACCTTAAAATTGGGAGCAACACTGGCTGGCCCCATTTCATTGAGGATATCATTCAGCTTTTTATAATAACCATTGTTCTTGGACAAAAGTTCGGAAACCCCGCCAGAAAAGTCTACTGATCCATTTGAAGAAATTGTAGCTTTCAACAGCTCTAAATAACCAGGATTTAAGGCTACGACCTTATACGTTTTGTCCGTTCCAAAAACTGGAATCCGATTTGTTAAACCATCCGTTACGGTTACAATTTCTTTTAACACACCTTCTTCAAAAATCCAGTTTTCCGTATCATCTATAGCATTGGCAGCGTAGGAGGTCCACTCGTCATGTGCCAGTCCGTTACGTAAAAACCGGCCTATAAGTACGGTACTATCATTTTCAATCTGAAAGCTTTGCTGGGGTATTCCGTTTTTAAAATTGATTACACTTTTAAAAAGAGTCTTTTCAACCTCCGAAGATTTTATTTGATTTACCTCATACGTCCATTTATCGTTAGGTATCCCATTTACAAGCTTCCCTTTAGATTCTTCTTGACGGCCACTTATCAATACCCGATACTCGTACCCTACTAGTTTGCTTTCACTCTCAGTTTGAAACTCCCCAAACTGAAAATGCCAAGGACCATTGGGCGTGCCCTTGTCAAAATTTCCATCAATAAGAAAAGAGGTATCTTCTTTTTCAACTAAAGCTCCAAGATTGCTACTTTGGAGTTGAAACGTACCATTGTAAAGGGTGTCTTGTTCCTGTACTACATAAGAGTAATTTGCTTTCCCCTCATAGCCTCCCACTTGCAGTGGGCCACTGTACTGCTGCTTCTCTTGACCATAAGACTGGCACAGGAAACCTAGGAAAATAAAAAGAACAAGCCGTTTTTTTAAATAAGTCATCCGGCGTAATTAGGTATTTTATTGGTTAGTCTTCAGGGTAAAATACGGAGCTTACCGCCTTATGGATGTCTAGCCACAATCTTTTTGACAAATACGGAAGGGAGAACGTCTATTTTTATGGATTCATCAGATATTCAACCACTTCCGTTAGAAAACAGAGTAAACTTGCTTAGTTTCAAACGGATGCAAAAAAACATCAATCACACTTAAGCGCTTAATAAAGTCCTCTTTCTTAAGATTATTATCTAGCCCGAATAATTCTGTTAATTCCTTTTTTTACCTTTATCTTTCTAAACTGCCCTAGCCGGTATTTTTACTTTTCCAAAAAAAAACTATACCTATTGAACCGTACAGGGCAATGAGTTTATCAATATTTTATCAAAAATATCGTGAAGAAAATAGCTATACTATATCAAGCCAAACTCCCTCCAATTAAAGATGGCGTACAGAAACCTATGAAGCTTGGCGGATATTCAGATAGTGGGGCAGATATTGCTTGTGAGCTATATAAAAATGGTGTGGAAATTGTAACGCCTGTACACCGACCCAACATAGAAACCGATTTGGATTGGGTTTTTCCGGACACTAAGGAGGGTATTCAAAAAGCTCTGGATAAGGGCGCCAACACATTTTGGCTGAATACCGTTTTATACAAAGACCATGATGTTACACACTTTTTTAGTCGGGATATCAAGTTTGTAGGACAGCTACCTGAGGAGGTAGATATGTATGATGATAAATTTTTTACGAACGAAATTTTAAGGAAAAACAACATCGCCATTCCAAAGACCCAATTGATTTCAAGTGAAAATTTAACGGATTATTCCCTTGAAATGGATTTTCCTCTGGTCGTTAAACCCTTACGTGGCAGGGGCAGTCAAGGTGTATCTCTAGTAAAAGACCCTAAAGAATTGGACCTAAAACTTAACGAGATTTTCTCAGACGAAGAATATGGCAAGCTTGTGTATGTAGAAGAATTTTTAAATGGTCAGGAAATTACGGTAACGGTAATGCCTCAGGGCACTTATACCATCAATGACCAGGAAGTAAATTACAAGAATCCATGGTGTCTTCCAGCCGTTAAAAGATTTAACCATAAAGACGGTATTGCCCCCTATAACGGGACGGTTGCGGTAATGACAAACAGTAGCGTTCTGGAAGAGGATGAGTTGAATTCAAAAGAAATTAAAAGGGCATACGAGCAATGCGTAAAAGCAGGCGAACTATTAAATATTAAAGCTCCCATACGAATAGATTGCCGTGCGGATATAAAGGGGAATTATTTTTTATTCGATTTGAATATGAAACCCAATATGACCGGACCTTCAAGACCCAGCAGACAAAATCAGGATAGTTTGACTTTACTGGCCGCACGAAAAATAGGATGGAGTTATATAGATTTATTGAGAAATATGCTCAAACAAGCTTGGAAACCCCATAACCGACTATAATTAACTATGCAGATCAAAGAATTAAAAATATACAGTTCGCATCTTAAAGAACAAACCCACTTTTACACTAATGTTTTAGGGTTAACCGTAGTAAAGCATACTGAAAAGAATGTTGTCTTTCAAATGGGCAAATCAATGCTCAACATAGAATACAAACCAAAAACAACACCCTACCATTTTGCTATAAATATTCCTTCTAACAAGGAAATTGAAGCGTTAAATTGGGTAAAATCAAAAGTGGATATATTGATGAATGGCAGCCAAGAAATACAGGATTTTGAATTTTGGAATGCCAAGGCCATTTACTTTTATGATAGCGATCAAAATATAGTTGAGCTTATTGCCCGAAAAAATTTGAACAATTCTTCAGAACAAAAATTTGACACTGATCAGTTAATTGAAATTTCAGAGATAGGTTTGCCAACCAAAGACATTGAAAAAGAATTCATTCAGCTAAACAGTATAACTGGCATTGAAATCTACAATGGTTATTTTGACCGATTCTGCGCTATTGGTGACGAAAACGGACTTTTTATATGCATCAACAAAACAATAAAAGATTGGTTCCCCACTAATGACAAGGCCTTTTCTTCCGATTTTGAAATTAAACTAACCGAGAAAGGTAAAACCTACCAAATTGCCTATAAGAATGAAAAAATACAGATGATTGAAGGGTGATTTATTAAATCCTGGGTATCTCAATGAAATTAAAAACAACCTCGATATTAGAGTTAAAATCCTTTGCTAAAACAAGTTAACCGATTTTGATTCTACTAGGTTTTAGTCAGTTTTTAAAATTTTTACAGTTTTAGGCCATTTCAATTCTTCAAAAAATACCACTTATACAAAATATAGGTTAGTCCATACAAATTACCTGTAGACACCTGTCCATTCTATGTAAATTAGAACATCTATTCCCTCTACCGAATATCATCATGTAACGTTTTGTGAAATTTTACTTCACAATTTAATTACTTCTAAAAATGGATATTAAGCTACGTAGAGTCTATATCATTAGCGCAATTTTACTTCTTGCTGCGCTATCCCTACAATCTTGTTACACCACTCGGTTGGTAAGCACACACGGCATGCCCATGCCTCCTGAAACTATGGAAGGCCAAGATTGGTACCGCGATAAAATGTACGGAGAATATACGGCAGTAGTAAAAACTTCTGTACTTACAGATGGTATGATGATCAAAGTACCCAAAGACAAATGTGAATCCGGAAAACTATTTTCGGTTGAATTCACGGACACTTTTGGAGGCAACCTTTTGTACTTAGTAACTTTTGGAAGCCGTAGAAAAGTGAAGATAAAATATGTATGTATGCTACCTGATCTTTAAAATTATGGCCAAGACAAGTGAATTATTAGTTGGAAAATGGGATACGCTGCACGAGAACGGGGCTTTTGACCTGAAGCGTCAATATATTACCCGTCACGAACACAAAGCCACTATGCCCAGCAGGGTGCTGCGCTATAACGATGCTGCGGAAGAAATTCAGCGCTTGATTAAAAAATGTGAAACGGAAAACGAGGGTTTCCGGGCGTACGGTTCGCGTTGGTCCATGTCCAAAATTGCGCATCAGAAAGATAATATGCATCAAAACAATTTGATGTATCTAGACCTTGAAATAGAGGAAAGTGATATGCACCCGGATTCTGAATACGCGCATGAAAACATCTTCTTTTTTGAATGCGGAAATACCATTAAACGTATTTCGCAAAAATTGAACGAATACGGTAAATCTTTAAAAACCACAGGTGCCAGTAACGGGCAAACCATTGCCGGGTGTATTTCCACAGGCGTACATGGGTCCGCTTTTGATATGGGCGCCGTGCAAGATTATGTGGTTGGCCTTAATATAATTACCGGACCAAACGCCACTGATAACGTGTATTTGGAACGGCATACAAAACCCAGTCTAAATGATGCTTTTGCACATAGCATAAATGCCAGGGTCATTAGAAATGATGAGCTTTTCAATGCTGCTTTGGTCAGTTTGGGAAGTTTTGGGTTCATTCATGGCGTAACCTTAGAGGCAGAAGACCTTTTTTTGTTGGATAGATATGTGAGACGAATTGATAAGGACCTGGCCTTGTCCTTATCCAAAACTTTAGATTTTAAGAATTCAGAGTTTAAAATTGATAACGAGATAGATGAAAACGGAAAGCCCAGCAGACCCTACCATTACAAAATTTTCATTAACCCTTATGTAGATGAAGATCAGTACGTAGTTGAGGCCATGTACAAGAAAAAATATACCCTAGCCTATCCAGACCCGTTTACTAAAATTGAAAAATCGCTCTATAAAGACCTTATTTATTTACTCATTAAATTCAGTGAAAAATTCCCAAAAAGTATTCCGTGGTTTATAAAAAGTTTGCAGAAAAGTATTCTTCCGGAAATTACCAAGGACGAAGAAAAAATTAGGGCTACACTGTACGAAACTTTTTGGGATGCCGGCTACAAAGGCCCCGCTTTTGCCTGCTCTATGGGAGTGGCCATTGAAGATTCTGAAAGAGCGCTGAACGCCCTAGTAAAAATGACTAAAGCGCACCCTATTCCAGGGATTTTTGCGATGCGTTATGTAAATAAATCCGAGGGTACATTGGCTTTTACCAAATTCCATAAAACCTGCGTTATTGAAATTGATGGTATTCAATGGAACAAATCCGATAAAATCCCCAGCTTGAAAGAATATGGCACTTTTATGATCGAGGCAATGCAAGCTGAAAACATTCCGTTTACCGTGCATTGGGGCAAAAGTATGGATTATGCGTTTCCTAATTTGGCCAACCACATGTACGGCAATAATGTTGAAAAATGGATGAAATGTAGAAGCTGGCTACTTTCCGAAAAAATGGCGAACATATTTTCCAACGAATTTATTACCACATTAGGATTGGAAGCATATCAAAATGTACCAAATGATTTTATTGAATCTTTGGATAAAAGCGGGCAGCCATTGCATTTAATTGCATAAGCCAAAACCACAAAACCATACTTTCTGATAATACCGATAACGCCTCATCATTTGGTTCATTCCAATTTTGATGAGGCTTCTTCTTTTCTGTACTTTTTATCGATTTTTAACACTGGCAAAACGGTGATAATCGACTAATAAAAATTAGTCCAAAATGTTGAGCACCTTCAAATTAAACATAATTTAATAACAATTTAACATGTTGAAATACAGCTACTTGAGACATAAACAATAAATACCGCAGATTATAATGAATTTCCATCAAACTATACAAATCAGGTTTTTTAAAGTGGCCTAATTCGGTACGTTTGTCATGTAATAAAAAGACACATTCTCCCTTTAAAACTAAACTTGATTCCAGTTTCAAAATTGAAATTGTAATCCGTATTTAGATACAGAATTGGTATGGAATTGGTAATTCAAACCGGGAGACAAGAGAAGGACCTATGGAAAATTCCAAAGGTAAAAACCGTACTCCACCCCTACCATCCGGTAATTTCCGGAGAAGCACTTTGTTTGAATGACAAATGCTATCATTATGTTAGGATAGATGACCATGCTCCGTTTCAGGAACTTATTGATCAATTGATGCAAATCAAGGGAATTACAGCTTCCTACCAAAAACCCCTAGACTTCCCTCCAATGTAGCAGCTTCAATCATTAGATGAAACTGTTATCCGATTTTAAATACCCCCGATCTTATTAGGAACTCATTATTAACCTTGGTCGATACCAATAAAAAGGTCGACCTATAAATTCAATTTTATGGCAACAAAAAAAAGTAAAGTAGTTATCGATTCGCCATCGGGTTCACCACCAGAACTCATTGTCGTCTCAAAAAGCGTTGAGGCCCCTCATGCAGAGGAAGCCCTCACCGCTGCAAAATCGAAATCCAAACCATCTACAAATACCCTAGCGGGTTTTGTAGTGGAAAAAAAACTGCAACTTGTTCCGTTATTCGCAGACACAGATGCAGAAGTGGCAGAACTGGTTTCAAAATCAAATCAAGAAGAAGGTGCCGAGGACCTTTCAAAAATGCGGCAGTTTTATAAACTAGCAGCACCGGAAGGAGAAGACCTGGAAAGTATTGCAGCCTCATTGAACGAACTGGACGAAGTGGATGGTGCGTATGTAAAACCAGGTTGTTTACCTCCCGTTTATTTTGGTGAAGATGGTATGGAAGACGCTCCAAGTGATGATGCTCCGCCCATTGCCCAAAATCTCACGAGCACCCAAGGGTATTTAAATGCGGCACCACAAGGTGTAGATGCACGCTACGCCTGGACTCTACCCGGCGGCCGTGGTAACGGTGTTCGTATAATAGACATTGAAGGCGGATGGAACTTTAACCATGAAGATCTACGGGTTAATGTGGGCGGCCTCCTTGGTGGAAACAACAATACGAGCGACCTACGTTGGCACAATCACGGTACGGCGGTTTTTGGAGAAATGACCGGAGACCGAAATAGCTTTGGGGTAACCGGAATCTGCCCTAGCGCTAATGTCAGGGCCTATTCCATATTTGGTGTTGGTACCGCCAATGCTATTAGAAGAGCTGCTGATAACCTTAGAGCGGGAGATCTTATGCTAATTGAACTGCATAGAGGTGGGCCTAACTACCCAGGTGGTAATACTCAAATGGGCTTTATAGCCATTGAATGGTGGCCAGATGATTTAGCAGCGTTACAATATGCCACCAACAAAGGCATCATAGTCATAGAAGCAGCTGGAAATGGGTCTCAAAATCTTGATGCCGCAATCTATAATACTAGACCAAATGGGTTCCCATCTAGTTGGCGAAATCCTTTCCGTAGAACCGCAGGTCACGATAGCGGCTGTGTTATTGTGGGTGCAGGTGCACCACCTCCTGGTACTAATGGAGGAAATTGGGGTGCTGACCGTAGCCGTTTAGGCTTTAGTAATTACGGCTCTTGTGTTGATACCCAAGGTTGGGGCCAAGGGGTAACTACTTGCGGATATGGTAGAATAACCGGAACAAACCCAAATAACAAAAATGAATGGTATACCACACGGTTTAATGGCACCAGTAGTGCTTCGCCTATCGTTACAGGTGCTGTAGCCTGTTTACAGGGAATTCAAAAAGCAGCAGGAAGGGCTATGCTTACGCCTCGTAGAGCCCGTCAATTGCTGAGAAGCACAGGTTCCGCACAACAAGCAGGAGCTAACCCGGTATCTCAGCGTATTGGCAGACGTCCGGACCTAAGGGCACTGGTTAGGGCTACCGCTTCGCGTAGACCTTGGTGCGGGGTTCAATTTAACGGTAGTGTACCACCTAATGCCACCCGCAGATGGTTCACCCATAGCTGGCCGGACCATTACCATGTGATTTGGACGGTAGTTCCAACAGCGCCGGCAATTGACGGTTCTGCACAAATAGAATTTAAAGTAAAAACTACGAGACAGGCTTTTGGTCTTATCAAATATTACATAGAGATAAAAAATCTCAAAAATTATACGGTAAACGTACAAGCGCGGTACTGTGTAATTGCATCTTAAACGAAAATCATTAATCTGGAAGGACCAAAAAAAAGTCCCTCCCAAAAATCTAAAAAATTATGAGAGTAGGTGTTCAATTTACTGGCAGTTTACCTGCAAATAGTACAAGAAGATGGTTTACCCATAGCTGGCCTGAGGCTTGGCATGTGGTATGGAATTGTGTCGCAAAAAGCCCGATTAGGGATGGGGGCGCGCAATTGGAATGGAAAATTAAGGTATGTAGGCAAAGTAGTACCAAAATCAAGTATTTCATTGAGGCTAAAAATCTTACGGGCTCAACATTACAATTTGAAGCACGGTATGCTATTATGAACCGATAAATTTATTTGGTAACACTAAAAATATATGAACTATGAACATAAATATTAATATAAACGATTCATCTGATGCTACAAATGACAAAACTGTAGATACCATGGAAACTTCAAATCCCGTAGCAGATGCAGGGCTTCCACCCTCTGATATTGCTGTTGATTCCGCAGATGGACATGACACAGATTTTACGAATATAACTGCTTCAACAGAAGACGGGCACGTAGATATTGGAGGTCCACCAGAATGGCTCCTTCAAGCCATATCCGAGACGTCCGAAGTAGACGATGTAACCGCCGCTACCAATGAAGAGATGGACGATGGTGGAACCAGTCCGGAACTGGACTAATTTACAATTTAGAATTCTAGGCCCGTACGGTATAAACTGTGCGGGTTTTTTGTTTTTGGGAAAACGAAAACAGCTATCTCTTTTAGACTAATGTAAATACCAATCATACAACGTATGATACCATCTATACAAATTTGAAATAGATAATTGAAAAATTAAATAAATTAGGTTTTTACTTACTATTTAAATAGGTAAATATTTATAACCCCCTCCAGTTTTGCGCAAATCCAAACCTTGACAATTTCATCTTGTCATGGTTTAATTCAGTTTAGGAATGTAGAAAACAAGAACTACGAGAAGCTAACACTACCTAATTCTAGAGACCATGCCAAACACATCTAACCTAGGTAATTCAATAAATAAAACTTTCACGGCAAGGAAGCGCATGTTTACTATGCTAAGCATTGCCATTGCCATTATCGCTGTATTCTTTGGCCTTTACTATTCTTATATAAAACATAATGAATATCACTATCAGGAAAGCCGATTTCGGAGTCTTGATGCCAATTTTGAAATTATTAAAAAACAGCTTGATAATAAATACCAAGAATTATTCGCTAAAAACACAGATTACAAAAATCTATTTCTCAACGAGACTATTAATAATGAAGCAAAGAATGTAACAGGATTTACCCAATATATTAGTGGTGAAAAAGAAAAAATAGAAGAAAGAAAAAATAACAAAGAAATAGATGAAAACGAAGAAACTAGACTACTAAAGATATATGAGGATTTAGACGACAATTTTGAAAAAAACAATAGTGATTCGCTAGACAATTATTTAAAGTCGATAAAAAGAAATCCTAATGTAGATATTAATGAAATATATAATCTGTATGAAAAATTTGTAGAGACGAAAAATACTATTATTCAAGAAACAATTAATTCCAGAATCGACAGCATCCCTTTATTAGAAAGTGAAGTAAATATCCCCCACCAATTTACTCAAACCTTCGACGAACAAATAATTTTTATCGTAAAAAGCAATCAATCCAAAAATTCTAATGATTCAGAAATAAACAAAGAAAAAAACAATCCAATACCTGTCCATAAGCAACCAATCATAATAACTTCCTTAAAAGGAGCGGTAGTTAAACCTATTCTCGATAGTCTAAAAAAAATTGACCCTTACAATATCGGAGCGACTCTTGCAATTCCTAAAAAAAATATACAATATCAACTTTTTTCAAAAAATTACACCTACAACTATGAAAATAAAAGTATTAAATATGAAATTTCAATGGTCGGTTTTATAGAAACTGAACGCTACAATTCTGCCAATAGAAAATTAGACGCGTGGATAATTGCTATAATGTCCCTATTTCTCCTTCTAGCCATTTTTGGCCTGCCCTATTTTAAGATGTTATTTATTGCAGAAGACGAACGGGTATCAAATAATGATGTTATCCTATCTGGCATCTCCATTATTGTAGGAGCTCCAATTCTTATTTTAGTGTTTTTCTCTTTGACAGAACATTATTACGACTACACCGATCGTGTTCCTAGCGAGCTTGAGAAGTTGAGTACAGAAATAAAAAAACGTTTTGAAGAAGAGAACAAAAATATGGTAAATAGCTTGAATGCTATAAACTTAATCGAGGAAGACAGCAAGTATAGTGAAGAAACCAAAACAGCTTCATTTTACCCCAAGAACGCATACTATTCAAAAAACTTCAAATTCATTGCAAAAGTAGATAATATAGGTAAAGTTGATTATTACATCAAACTTATTTTCAATAATGGAATTGAAGAAATTAACAATCTACAGACAAGGCCTTATTTTAAAGCTTATAATGATTTTAAAAATATCTGGTCTGTTGAAAACAATACTAAACATTTTATAACCGAACTAACGGATAGGCTTGATTCTATAAGCAACATTTCCAACCATGCAGACTCCCTACCAATAACCAAAAGCTTTTTAAATACATTAACCAAATATCTACATAAAAAAGACGACACCACAATTTCTAAAAAAACAGAAAGCCCGGTTGAAACGCTAGACTTTATAACAAAAAGGTTCAATGTTCTAAATGACTCAGTAGAGGCAAAAAAAAGCCCTATAAAATATTCCATGAGCCCCGTAGTTTCAATAGAAGACGATGGTCAAAAAGAAGAACTCGTTTATGTTTTAGAAAATAAATTTGATTATACCACTGGTTATAGAATTGGAGCGGCGCAATTATCCTCCGTTCATGAAACGATTCTACCGTTTGGTTATCAATTTGCCATTATCAATAAAGAGGGAGATGTATGGTTTCATTCAGAAAAAAGACGGGCAACTTTAGAAAACTTAGAAAATGTCAGTAGAGAACATGACAAACTTTTTGCCGCAGTTGCCAAAAGAGTTAGTACTCATGGAAAATTTATCTATCGAGAACAGGGGCATTTATACCATATCCAACCAATAAAAGGAACTGACCTAAGTGTTATGACCTTTTTTGATATTGACTTATTACGCACACAAATTTCAGAGGTGTTGACTATGTCTTGTATTGTTTTACTATTGGCCTTTTTAATCGTGGTTACTATAACTATTCTGTCCCTTATTATCAGAAATCCCAAATTAGGTTTATATAAATACGATACGTTTCGTTTTGATTTTCTAACTCCCAAAAAAAAATTAAGACATAGCTACTTTGTACTTTCCGTACTACTTCTTATATCCTTAATCTTCCTTGCTACAGTGGCCAACTGTTTAAATCCGGTAGAAACATTCTTTCTATGCTTATTAGTATCGATTAACTCTTATCTTATCATATTTTACACTCTTCACAGACAAGGGTATAAACCGGGTACTAAATACTGCGTAAGAGACTTAATTCTATTATCCAGTATTATTTTATTACACGTACTGTTCTATAGAACCAATGATTCAAATTGGTCAAAAGAGTTAATTATAAGTGTCTGTGTTCAGTCTTTTTATATTCTTTATATCATTCACAAAAAACTAACTTACAAAAAGAAAAATACCGATGATAGAGCAAAAAAAACATGGTGGTATACCCGAAAAAAAACAATTCTAAAAAAAATCGCACAGCAAAACGCCCAATTAAAACTTACCTATAAATATTGGTACGCTCTTTTTATGTTTTTATGGTTGGCCTTGGCCTCTATTTATCCTTCATTTCTAATATTTCAGAATGCTAAAGAAATTAATGATACCATATGGCTCAAAATTGATCAGTATGACATGTCCGAAAAATATTTAGCAAAAGAATTAGCGTTGAGAGAAAATTTACCAGCTTTCGATAATCAGAACGCAAAATTTCAAGAAATATACAAAACCCATTTAGACAGCGGACAATATCACCATGATGGATTAACAATAACACCTTACGTTGGCGAATATCCTGACGACAGCAACTCGTCAAATCATAAAAAAAAATACTTGACTGATTTTATTTGGGCCATTAGACCTCAGTTTCACGAAGACACCAATAACTTTCAATCTCTTGTTAAAGAAAACGCTGATGATTCTAGCTGGCTGATAATAGACAAAAAAATAAGTAATTCCCTTAGTTCAAAAAAACTGGTCGTAAAAAGCCCCAGCGGTAATCAAGAAGCTATAAGATCTGAAGTAAATGTTCAGCCTAAATCATATAATTTTTTCTTCCATGTCTTGAATGCAACAGGGCTACTAATTATTCTGGCTGGTCTTTTTTCCCTAATTCTATTTTTTACAGACAGATTTTATGCCTTTAGATTCAACCACCTTAGTGCTGCGGATTTTGACATCAACCCAAAAGCCAATTATCTCAATAAGTTTAAAAATGTCATCTATGATGAGGATAGCAATTCCGGTTTACTTTTAATTGGACCACCGTTTAGTGGCAAGAAACGTTTTGCTGATAAAATTCTTAAAAAAGCCAACTATAAAATTCCTGACACACTCTCAATGTTAAAACTAAACACTGTTAACGTTGATACCGAAATGACAAAACTTATACCTACTCTTTCTACAAAAACAGAAGATCAAAAGCCATACAATTTAGATAACCATGAAGCTTTTATAATTGACCATCTGGAGCACAACATTAAGTCTTATAAATCAAATCATCTTAAACTCAAAATTATTTTATTTCTCATTGCTTCAGGTAAGCGGATTATACTGTTATCTGAGGTTTACCCAAGTCAAATTTTTGCGATGTATGAAAATCCGCCAGAAAACTTGGATTTACCATGGGGCAGTATAGAAGATGATTTTAATTCTTGGAGAAATATTCTTGGTGCCTTTCCCCAAGTGTTGATAAGCATCACAAAAAACCCGGAAAAAATAAAACTGAGATGTGCCTTTAATCTAGAAAAGGATGAAAAGCCGAATGCAAATGACGCTCAATTCTTATTAGGAGAATTGGGTTACAGCAACTTTCTGCCCAATTTGGCTCCTATAGTAGTTTCAAAATCCCTTGTTGACACAAAAAAATCAGGCCTAGATCGCCAACGTTTGGTTATGCATATTCAGAACTTAGCCCATGGCTATTACAATGATATCTGGAATACCCTACCCACTCGCGAACGATATATGCTTTATGATCTTGCCAAAGATGGTTTTATGAATATAAAAAATCGCAATAGCCTATTTTCACTAATGAAAAAAGGACTAATCGTTTGGCGAGACCGGCCTAGAATATTTAATAATAGCTTCAGAAATTTTATTGTCACTTCGGTTTCGTTAAATGAAGCGCTACGACTAGAAAACAAAAACCGAGGCAAAGGGAGTTGGGCGAATACCCGCATCTTATTGTATTTGATTATTGTAGTAATTATTGTCTTTATAGGACTTGGAAACCCAGAGTTTATAAAGGACTTTGAGTCTCTCTTGGCCGCTTTTGGCGGACTGGGAGTGGTTATTCCATTAGTGAGCAGAATGCTAGCCTCTAGTGGCCAAAAGTAGTATTAACCTAATAATTCCTCCAAATAAGAACTGTTGACACTTTGGAACGAAAATTAGCACTGAATTTCAAATAACATAATTTGAATAAATCTAATATAAAATGAAAACATCATGGGAAAGAAAACAAATTCAAAAGAGCTATACGCTCAAAAAAGCAAAGAAGAACTAATGGAAAACGAGCAATTTGGCGTACACAGATACGGCGATAACTTTATTTGTGCCACGGACCGCTCGGGACATTCCACACCGGGTGACCGATCTCCGCTTGAAATTCTGGTAGATGCCAGTGAAGGGTTCATTCCCCTTTGGGCACAACATCAGGTTTTACGTTGGACATTTGACGAAACTGCCCTGTATTACTATCAGAACCCTGAAGGTATAAAAACCTACGTTCGGGAATTGTTGGGCGAAGCCCTATTAGGGTGGGGCGATGCGGTTCCAGTTCGCTTCAATGAGAATGCGGACAATTCCGATTTTCAGATACATGTATCGCCGTCCGATAATTGTAACGCTCACGGATGCGTTCTGGCAAGTGCCTTTTTTCCCGATAGTGGACGGCATCAATTGGTGATTTACCCAAAAATGTTCGAGCAAACGAAACAAGAACAGTTAGAGACTATGATGCACGAATTGGGACACATTTTTGGGCTTCGCCATTTTTTTGCAAAAATCAGCGAGCAGGCCTGGCCATCGGAAATATTTGGGGAGTACAAACCTTTTTCTATTATGAATTATGGTGCAAAAAGTGTCATGACCGAAGAAGATAAAAGGGATTTAAAAAAGCTCTATGAAATGGCTTGGAACAAATGTATTGTGGATATTAATGGTACACCCATACATTTAGTAATGCCTTTTCATACCATAAATACCGCTGCTGTTGTATAACAACTTAAACTCTATATTAAAAGAACCCCTTATGAAAAAAATAGTTCCATTAGTATGGTTTTCCTGCCTCTTTTGTTGTTCAATAGAGGCACAGGAAACCATTACGTTCAAAGCCGATTTAGCAAAAAAAGAATTAGAACATGTAAATACAGACGACCTTAAAGCGAATGAGTTTTACGATTTAAAAATAACAGGAATCAACACCGCTTTTGTTGATATCGTAGTTGAAACGACCGATTACAGTCTAACCTCCAGCACACCGGATTTACTAAAATCGCTTTTACTTAAAATTCCAGATTCGGGTATTTTGGGTTTCATGTCTCAAGAAAGCGCTGGCCCACAGTATAACCTTGTTTACAACCAATCCCTAGAGCACGTTAAAAAACTCGATTCACTTAAGGAGCGTGCCAATGCACTGTACGAGGCCTCCAATGACAATGCTGAGTTTAGAACGCTGGATATGGTCAAAGGCATTCAAAATAAAGCAAAGTTTCATTTACGTGAACTCAACCAAAATTTTAATACAACTCCGGAGTTACTACAACCAAAAGAAGTGGATTATGATGTGTTGAGAAACAGTGTGGCTCAATCCTACCATTACATCCAAAGTGCTAAACACTATTATAAGACGCTTATTGAGAATTCTGACCTGCGTATAGATTCTGGTGTAGTTAATGAATTAATTCTGTATTCTTCCTATTTGGAGGTGTTGAGTGAAGCTATAGATTTAGAAACCAGCTTAAGGTATTTTGATTTTCTTGTGGGTTCTACAGAGATGAAAAACTACAAGCAATTTCCTGAACTGCTAAAGGCGTCCAAAGATATTATGGAGGCAAAAATAACGCTTATCAATACATTTACGAACGACACGATTTTTACTAAAAAAATCGACTTTTTCATAAAGAAAGGTGGTTTTAAGTTCGATTTTTCAACAGGGTTCTTTTATAACAACCTCAATGAAAAATCATATTATTTAGAAAGTCAGGATGATGGACGAAACCAAATACTAGAAGAAAATGGAAGTAATTTTGATGTTTCCATTGGTGCCCTTGCGCATTTCAGTTATCAATTTAAAACGGGCCTACGAGGCGGATTGAATGCTGGCGCTGCGGTATCTCCTTTGGATGGCATTACCCGATATCTTTTTGGAGCCGGTATATTAATCGGCAGAGAGCAGCTCATAGGCATAAATGCGGGAGCTTCGTTAGCGCGATTAGATGTACTCTCAAATAGTGTGGAAGGCGAGAATGGAAATTTGTACGTTCCCGCAGAATCCACCGCAGTCCCCACTTATAAAAAATCCAAATGGGGCATCTATGTTGGACTTACCTATAATCTTACCCGAGAGCGAAAAAACTAAGAATTATCTGTTTAGCTCCGGATACAGTTGCTTTGCTTTTTCTGCAATGCTCTGCAATTCACTCGAGGATATTTCCATTTCCAGACCCCTATTTTCCATTGACTTATTTTGACTGCCTTCCGCTTGCATAATCATTGCACCAAGAACGAGTCCCTTATTGTGCTCCGCTACTTTCTCGTCTTTGATTTTTTCCTTTTGTTCCTCTACCTGTTTCTTTTCGATTTCCGCTTTTTCAGCTCGCTGTCTGTTCACTTCTTTTCCGAATAGAAACCCCACCGCAGCAAAAACAATGGCCTCTACCCCGGAAAACAAATAAATTAACCGGCTCCAACTTGGGTCGCCACTATCTACCTTTCCAATTAAAAAATAGATAAAGAAGCCGTAGGCAATGAGCAAAGCTATAGCAATCACAAACTGCATAACAGCTATTGAAGTCACGTTATTATTGTTCATCTTTTGTCATCATATTAATCAACTAGCTCCACATTAGGCGCATCATTACTAGAAATTATTCTGGAAAAGTTATCTCCTAAAAATTTTGAACCGTTTATATACAGTATCTTTCTCACCACCTTCTCCAAATCCTTTTTCTTCTTGGTAAATTCAAACAGGTCGTTTGTACCTCCGTTTACTTTCTGATATTCCTTGGCAGCTACGGGCAACCATTTCATTAAACAAGCTTCTAAATTTTTCAAATTTCTACTGTCGCTACAAACTCTTAAGGGCTCAATAAAACCATCAAAATCACTGCCAATACAAATGTATTCTTCGGCTGAATCTTTATGTGCAGTCTTTAGACCGATAACCGCCAAAATATGAACGATATTAAAACAAAGGCTCAATGGATGCAGCTCTCGTCGGTTCGGTTCTAGCCAAGACTCTTGGGCCCGTATTTCTTCGGCGGTAGCATACTCAAGAAGTCGTATACTTTTATAGGGGAAAAAGTGGATAAAATCCGGAGTGGTCAGAAATTCGCAATTGTCTTTTTCATCCATAAAATTGGAATCATATCCCAAAATATCAACATCCAGACTTACACCTATAAGTCCTCCGCTATTGGCTATTTCTATGATATCTTCATCCATTAAATTAATCGAATTCGGATTGAAATTAAATCCCTTTTTATCATTTGCTCCCCAATAACCCGCTTCTTTGGGCCGGGTATACGTTTTGATGGTTTTTATACCTTGATCCACATGGTTTTTACATTTTTCAACCTCAAGATTATGTTTCCAGCCGTTAACAGAATAGCCGGTTACCCCAATATGAGAAGCTATTAACGGTATTTTTTCAAAACCTTCTTTTCTTCGGAACTCATATAGATCTTCACGGGATTTTAAACTTAAATGGGTAACATCTATAAACACCGGAGCTGATTGCTTAGCCACACCATCTTCACCTTTCTTATTATTGGGCGTTTTGCTATCATTTTCTTCCACTTCAATTTGCAGGGTGGAGGCGCGTTTAACCACTTCTTTACCAAGTTCAGTCAACCCATTGCCAAATGGGTAAAATGAAGGATGCTTCATAGATTTTGTTCCAAAAGCGTGTGTTGCCAAATGTTGTTCGGGGATATGGGTAAGTTGTGCTAAAGTGAGATAGAGAACTTCTAATTTTTTCTCCCTCATTTTGTCAACCAGCGACTCCAGAACATCGGCAGGGCTCTTAGATGGGATTTTGCCGGGGTCATAAAAATCACCCTTCGTAAAATTTTCAAACTTATCATACTCTAATGCATTCCCTATTTTTTTCATACAAAGGTTATGTCCTCCTCCGATAGCAAAAACCAAATTAAGTACAGATTCGTTGAGCTCATGGGCATTACCCCGGTTTAGATATTTAATATCACATTTTTCTTTGAGGTCTATATATTGCTGTATTTCCTTCAGCAGTAGATTAATATAAGATACCTTGCCTTCTTTGACCATCTCAAAATATGGTTCGGCAATGGGCTTTTTCAAGCCGCTTTTTAAAATATCTGTAAAAAAACCTTTACTTGAAGCCATACCAAATTGCAAAGCGCTTACGGATGCTACCCCAAAACGAACCATGCCCTCGTTTAGATAATCAATACAACTTTGGCTCTCTAACTTTCTTAGTACCGTTTCATTGGTATAATCTTTAAAGTCTTTTGACATTGAGACTGGACCAACCAAGTCTTCAACCCTGTTTTTTTCAGAGGTTTCCTTAGGTTTAAGAGCCAGGTGATTTTTCGCCAGTGGATGAATATGTAGGTCAAAGTAATTGTTCATGACATTGAATTTTTAGTTGAAACTTTCGAAGTATACTTTTAATAATCTTTCCGTTTGATCTTCATCAAACTGATCATAGCTCTCAAAAACTTTATTTACAGGTCTACCGGTCATGGCTGCTACACTTATCCGTGCTCTTTCGGTCAGCGCTTCCTGAGCCGTTGTACTCTCAAAACCAGGAGTCAGTTTTTTCCTTGCCGTATTCCATAAAAAGTGTACCGTTTCCCGAACGCCCAAATCCCACTGAGCAGACTTTTCCTTACCACGGTAGGCATGTTCTAGACTTGTAAACATTTTTTCAATGTCATTAGCCTTAACGGGCATTTTTTGTTTCAGCAATTTTTCTACGTCTAAAATTCCGGCACCAAATCGCTCTTCATTCCACTTACCGCCGTTATGGTTAGGGTCTTTTTCTGCGGTAGCCTTTAAATGTTTTCTAAACAGTTCAACAATTTGCCAAGGTTCTTTTACATGCTTTTTAAGAAAATCGGAATGTTGGGCTTTCCATAAAGCAGCTGCAGAGGCAACATGTGGCGTTGCATAACTGGTTCCGGACCCAAAGACCATAATATCTTCTTGACGTTTGTTCTTGAAAGGAACATACACATCTTCGCCTGGTGCCGCAATATCTACTGCCGGACCATACGAAGTATACCGCCAAGGCTCATTGTTAGGATTTGTTGCCGCCACCGCAATAGTACCCGGATACACCGCAGGAGCGATTACGGATTCTACCATATTGCCCGCTGCACAGACCCAAATAATTCCCCGTTCATAAGCCGTCTTCGCAATACTATAGATCATAGGCCTCGGATAACTACCCATGCACATAAAAATAATATCAGCTTCAGAATTTATGGCTTGGGAAACTGCATTGAACAAATTCCGCCCCCTACCGATCAAGATTACCGACTTAGAAATCCGATATGGGATTACCTTTACCAAAGCCTTGTCCTCTTCACTGACCACCACCCCTTGGTTCCCATCATTTTTAATAGCTCCGTTAGAACGTTTACCAACAACAATGCTAGCGGTTCGCGTGCCGTGGCCCGGTTGCCGCAACAAGCCTACGCTCATTTCATCACGAGCATCTTCGCCATCAATAAAATCTTCGTCCTGCAGTAAATTATAACCGCCCATAACCTTGGAATGGTCTGTGTAGCCCGTATCTAACTGTACTAATTTTACCTTTGGACCATTTACAGCTATTCCGTCCAAGTTTACCTTAGGTAATTTTATGGCTGTCCTGTTCCACTCTCTGTATTCTTGACTTTTGCCATTTTGAATCAAGTCTTTTACCAAATGGGCATTGGCCCATTTTATTTTAAAATCTCCTTCACTTTTATCCCAGTCTGCGGTACCGTCATCCAAAGATTCTAAACTCTCATTTCCCGACCATCGCCCGTAATGCCCTGGTTTAATATCCGTTGACATTTCTAGATCGGGAGTACAGGTTTCAATCTGTGGAAGCCCCTCTAGATCGGCTGCAACTTCCCACGGACTTTTATCTGATTCTACATGGATGTAAAAAAAGTTCCTATGTGCCTTTTCCGTGGACATTGGGTATAGTGGTTCGCTCAAAACAAGCCCTGGAACCAAACTGCTAGCATTCTCCTTCCAGTCATTTTGCATTTCTTTTACCTCGGAAAGTTGAATCTCAAAATATTGCGTTTGCTTAGATGCACTTTTTGAACGATTCATAACATACGGTTTTGATAATGTAGTTTTATTTTCTGTAAGAACAGGGTTTGTATTTGTATCTACAATACCCACCAAAGACGACTTGTATTTTTCCATTGCTTTGCTAACAGGCATTTTCGCTATCATATTCAGAATACTGCTGATACGAATACCTTCATTCCCCATCCAGTCAATCATATTATCCGGGTCTCCGGGCTGTACTACAGAGCCATCTTTTCTCAGCCATTGCCCATGTCTGTTTTTTCTAGGTACGGCACTATGGTGAAGGGCCACTACTTCGCCAGTTCCCAAACCAAGGACCATACTACCGGACGAACCGGGAAGCGTGTCCGATTCATAAATGAGAAAATCACCCTTAAGTACCAGCATGCGAATGTCTTTCATGACTATTTTCTTGTAATCCCCTTTCGGATGCTGTACGATTGCACAGTTTTCGCCATCAATTATCTTACCCAATTTTTTATCCAATCGGGCGATAGGAAAATTACTAATGGGCGTGCCCTCATTAGACACTTTCTCTACAGCAACAATGGTAAAATCCAGGCCGCTATAGGGGTCACCGGCATCTTTTTTATAATGCGAAGTCATAAAGAATTCATCCGGTAATAAATTGAAACTTTCAGATTTATTAGGGTTGCCAAATTGATCTAACTCGTAGTTGAATTGAATGGTAGAATTTCTTGCCGTATCCGCCGTACCCAACACATGGTTATTGGTAAGAATGAGGTTTGGAGCGATCAAAAAACCGGTACCGTAACCTGTGTTGCCCAACCTGGAATTGGTGGTAATCCTACCCACGGCCCGAGACAATTCTACGATACGCTGAATGATACGGATATCCTGAAAATTGGCCTCCCCGTTAATGCGTTCTAATGCCTGAAGTTCCGCTGTTCCTTCTCGCGAAATACGATTGGATAATCGCTCAGTATCGGTTTGAATTTCAGACAGTTCTACTTTCCCCTGGCGTACATGGGTTATATCCGTTTTTATGCGATCTATGTCATTTAAGACACTCGCATAATTTGAATACGATTCTTCAGCTAACTCCCTTAGTTTATCATCCATAATCTACAGCGTTACAAGTGGTTATTAATTGTCAATCAATTCTAAATCCTCTGCATAATTTTCCAATACGGCTTTATTCAACTCATGGGGAGCTCCCATAGTCGCAGATTCCAACTCGGCATAATTCAATTCAAAATTTTGGTATGAGGTATGGAGTCCGTTCAGCATTTCTATAAACTCCGGTTGCGGAAAGCAATCCGTTTTATCGGTTCTCACATTGCAGTGTGTCCATATTCCAGGTTCTCCGTTTTGGGCTTCTTTGCTTATATCAAACCAAGAACTATCGTATTTGAGGTTTTTTACGGGAATGTCAAAAATTGTAGCCATCGTGAGTATCATTCGCTCACATTCCTTGATTTGTTTATCGGTATATTTTTGAAAATATTGATGCCCTCTCCACGGCGTGTTCAACTGACAAACCTCAGATTCTGGCACGGCTATTTTCTTGGAGTTACTCTGAAAATAAAACTGACCATCACTACTTTTTTTCAAATGCCCCAACGAGCATATTTCAATACCGATAGATTTTTGGTTGAGCAGTGTATTGTTTTTTAATTTTGTACCTAAATGATGTGCCCAGAACATTTCATTAAAAGCCCTGTAAGTGACCCCATCAAACATGTCATCACCTTCCAATGACTTTCTACCAATAACAAAAGAGGTGCCTACTCTATTTAAAGTTCCCGGTTTATTATCGTTTTCCCACCAACCAATAGTATAATCGGGTCTGTGCAGTCCTGCCGTATGGTGTAAATAAATGGTGTCCTTCTCCGTGTAATCATGCATCCACTCATCATCTTCAAGAATATAATCTGTAGTGCCCCATCCAAAATCATAGCCAGTAAGCATTAATTTCTGCCAGGTATTTTTGCCAACAATTCCATCTACACCAAGAAAATTGGCACGTTGAAACTGTACCACTTTTTCATGTGTAAGCGCATCAAAATCCGAAGAAATTTCCAGTGGATACCCTGACCGTCCCAATAGTTTTTTTAAGAATGAAACGGAGGAATCAAAACTGCCTTTACGCAATGTTTTCATTACTTTTTGTTTTTGAGGTTAGAAATATGCTATACCTACGATTTTACCAATTGGCAACCCCGTCAATAAATTCTTGATATAAATCCGAGGACTTGTTAGGGCAACCTCCATAATTGTGAATACCTACGCCAATACATCTGTTCCTCAAAAGCGGACTCCCACTTTGCCCACCGAAAGTATCCGCTTGGTATAAAAACCGGCCGTGCTCTTTTACCAAGTTGTCCGACATTTTATATTGAAAAATACCATTGTCTCGATCCGCAGGGTACCCACAGATTTCAGCAATATTGGGGTCTTCCATGGCTGGAGTAATAAAACTGTTATGGCTTACTGGTCTGTCAATCTTAATAGCTCCCATATCATATCTTGGCGAGGCACCATCTATCCATCCTTGAGTAGCCATAAGTTCCGTTGCTTCGTATCTGCCGTAGGGTTCTGAATATCCACATTTACCGGGTATAACAATAATTGATGTTTTCCACCCACCTGTGCCTTTATTGTAAACGCAATGCCCAGCAGTGTACAAACGGTCTCCTGCTACTAACCAACCAGAACCTACATAATTCAGTCCGTTTTTGGCTTTCATGTACAATTTGCAAATAGCCATATACGGCATTTGCAAGGTTGCCAAAACTTTTTGACGTTGGTCTATTCCACAGACGGATTCGTTCGATAAATCTTCGTCACGCTCTATCCATGATTGTAGGGTGATTTCTTTCTCGTTTATTTGCTGATTTTCGTCAACCAGTTTATGAAAAACAAGCTCCTTTTCTAATTCGGTGGTGATTACATCTCCCATGTTTATAAAAATTATTGATAAAAGTTGATTATGATATGCTCAGAGATGACAACATCAAAAACATTCTATAGTTTTTACAGGGGGAACTATCCTAGATACCAATTAGAGACTAGGAACAAATGGATACTCTAACTGATATAAATATGTGTGATTTGAACTTTTTAAGAGGAAGAATATGATTTCATTTTCCCATTAGACAGGCCAATAACCACACATGATCATATATGTAATAAATTGCAAATAGTAACCTCGCTTCAAGCAAGCCACGTTACTTACATAAATTTAATAATCAAATGTTTACACGGAATTTCAAAATGTATGAATGGTATGAATTTACGTACAAATGGCGAATTTCTCTTAACGAGCTCGTGCTAATTTTAGTGATATTAGAAGGCCTTATTCAAAAAAAAATAGAATATATAATTATGAGTTAATACGGAATCAACTCTCCGGTTCTTATGTTTACACTAAAATTTTCTGAGGGCTCTCCTACCATTTGCTTTTTAAATATTGATGCGAATTGCTTTAGTAAAAGTTGCTCATCATTTTTGTTTTCTTGGGACCATTGGTCCAATAAAAACTCATACGCTTTTAAATGTGTAGCATCAATGTCTCTTTTAGCAAGTTCGTCTCCGTTCCTAAACTTGTAAAAGTCAACTATAAGGTCCATTCCTTGCCAAGATGAGAAATCTTCTATGGTCAATTCTTCTTTTTGAAGCTCGGCTTTAATTTTCTCTTCGGAATTTGAAGCGGTCAAAAGCTCCCAACCATTTCGGTTGAGCAACTGCTGAACGAGTTCTTCCGGCCAATCGCTAGGTAAGAATTGTAAGCGTACCAATTCTTGCAAGTGCGTTTTGGTATAGTCTAAATACGAAGCCGTGGAAAGGATATCCTTTTCCCATACCTCATCGGCAAAATGAGAGGCTCGAAAATCATGTTCCCTTTCATACGCATCAAAGAAGATATCGTACCCTTTTACCTCATCCAGAACCACGGTTTCAACCTTCATATGTTTTGGGTTCTTGATCGTAATAATTTTATACGCGGGTACGTAGGCCGCCAAAGACGGGCTCTGAATGTTCACCAACGTATTTCCCCTTTTTGTAGTGAACACCCCTGTATCGTTCAAATGCATATGACCGCCCACATGCACTTTTAGGCCAATATCGGCAAAGGTCTCCCCTACCAAATCTGACGGAATACGGTGTGCTTGAAAGGCCTTTTCACCAAATAAGGCAGCGATGTCTTTGGAAGCACCATCGTTAAAATCCACCATGGGGTAATGACTATATGCGATAAGGGTTTTTCCCAGTCGGTTTGCTTCTTTGACAACTTTTTCCGTCCAGCGGATAAGATGTTTTTTGTGTGTTAAAACTTCGTTGTAACCAATTCCGGCATTACTAAAACCACCATTTTCTTTTGGAAGGTATACATTGGCATCTAAAGCCAATAACCAAAGCCCTTCTACGGGCTCCACCACATAACTAACATCTGGCAGAAGCACCTCAGACGTCTCTAAACGGTAATTTCTACGCGCCAAATCAGAAGCCGTTTTAGCTTTTTCAAAAGTATACTCTTCAACCGAATATTCAGAAAACGGAGTGGACCAAAAAAGATAGTTCTCTTTTGGAAAAAAGCCATGGTTATGCAGCTCTTGCACCATATCTGCATAGCCCCACTCTTGTAAATCGGCCACCACTTGGGTTGGGTTTTGATATTCCTCATTGGCCCTGTATTTTCCCATCTCACTCATAAGTGGCTGGGCTTTCCCGTTCGCACCTAAAAAATCGGACTTCCCTCCTTCATCACCAAAAGGAGTGGTTGGGTCGTGATTTCCGTTAATAAGAAAGAATTCTATATCATATTCGGCAGCGTAGCGGTCCAATATTTTTCTTAGACCTTTTATGTGTAATGGCTGACCATCATCACTAAAATCACCTGGCAAAGCAATGGTTTTGATCCCTTTGGCCACCGCATCATCCAAAGCGGCAAAAAAGGCAAAATAGTTCTCGTTGAAAAGTCGGGTAGAATGTAATTGCGCATTCATAGTTCTTAACAAAGAACTTCGGTTTTGCACACTATCATAAATGCCTTTAAAGTCGCTCTCGTCTAGGTTGGGATAGACATCGGCAAAATGTATATCCGCCATAAAAGCAACTTTAATTTCCTTCTGTGAATTCTCCTTTTGAGATGGCTCTGTTTTACATCCGTAAAAAGCGACAACCAACAGGTAGGGCATTACTTTTCTAAACATTCTTTTTTACTCTCGGATTCTTTCGTAACTGTCGTTTTCAAAACTAACTTTAAAATCGGACTTAAAAAACGTGCTGGGCAAGTAATAATCAGTAGTGATTATTTGTGCACCCGATGCTTTTGCTTTTTCAAACCGATTGTAATCATTATCCCTAGCTTCTTGAGTATTGGCATCTGCACGCGTGCGCACCATGTACCCCAAACTCACCAATTTTTTAATTTGCTCAAAACTCTCAATTGGGTCGTTTAGAATCCGAAAAGCAGCAGTTGGGTTTCCTTCTTCTTGATTGACGAACAAAGCAGCTCCCTTTAAATTGGGGTAACTGGACAAATAGGTTTCCATTTTTTTCCCACCTTCATCCAAGACAAATAAAAATCGATTACGTACTTTGCTCAATAACGGCCAACCTTGTTCTAAAACAGCTTCTTCTAAGGTATCAAAATCACCCCGTACCAAATCTGGGGTCACCAACCGTTCTGAGGAAAAAACCGCTAAGATTTCCGCATTCAAATTTTTTAAAGCTTCCACATCAAACGGTAGTGGTTTTCTGGTGTTTGGTATTTCACCATCTTTTGTATTGATAGTTATGATAATAGGGTTGTGCCCTTCGTTGGCATCGGACCACGATTTTAGCTCCTCTAAAGCTTCCTTAAACACCAATTGATGGCTTCTAAAGTCAATTTCCTGCACATGAAAAACTTTGAGACCAGGTGTTTGTAGCTTTTTCTCCTCATCAAAAGGCTTTGGTTCGGCACCGGCAGCTTTCACGATTTCCAATCCCTTTGGGTTAGAATAATACCCACCTTCCGGATCATGAAAAACATCTAGTTCCAAACTGCGCAAACCTAATTCTAATTGTTCCGAAAGAGTAATATGCTCATACTCCAATCCGGACATAGCAGGATTCTTTTGCAACAAATACTCAAACAACGGTTTTTCAATGGCCACCTTATAGCTGTTGTGGCTACCAATGACCTGAATATCTGTCATCTTAAGGTTCCCTTTTTGTTCCGGCAATGTTTTTTTTACGAAAAATGCCGTCAATACCAATAAGATTAGAAGGTAAATAGTTTTCATATAGACTGGATTAAGGTGTGATCTCTTTAAATTATTTTTTAAATCTTGAATTTAGTGTGAAAAAAAGCGGCAAGAAAGTTTATTTCTTGCCGCATCTTCTTTATTCTTATAAATGAAATTAATAACCAGGATTTTGCACCAAAAAGCCCTGCTCACTTGAAGCTCCATCCATTGCTTTTTGAGGAATTGGGAACAACCTTTTGTTTACATCCGTATCAGTTTTACCCGTCCAGCTATCTTCATATTTACCGAAACGTATTTGGTAGTTTCTTCTGAAACCTTCCCAATACAATTCAAATCCGGTTTCACGGAACAAGATATCCAAATCAATGGCGTCCAACGGCTGTGGAATTTGCTCTGGGCGCGCGGTTCTTGACGTTCTTAAAGTATTGATATCCGCCAATGCACCAGCATTATCGCCATTTCTCAATTTCGCTTCGGCACGCATCAAATAAATCTCACCCAAACGAATCAAAACCAAGTCTACGCTACTGTTCGTACAACAGTTTGGTGCGGTGTGACTGAACTGGTATTTTGAGAAACGGTAACCTGTGTTGTGTAAACTACCTTCATCGGAAAAATCAACTTCTAGATTATGATCTACATAACGAATGTCCGCACCACTACTTCTTTTGTTGATAACCGGGTAAATTCTTACCGTACCGTCATCACAAGTTAAAACATTGCCACCTTCATCTTTTCTAGGTCCCCAAATAATACCACGGATGATACCACGGTCTACTTCAAAATCTTGTGCTTCCACACAGTAATAGTGCTCAGAATCGTTAGTAGGGTTCACTCCCGTTAAATCTTGAAGTTCCTCTGGAATGATAGTATTCGTTTGCGAGAAACGGGCATCGGCATCCGCTGGATCAACATCGCCGTAAGCATCTACCCATGTTTGATAAAAATCAGAAGTAGCCGCTACCGCATCTGTACCACGTGTACTTGGGAATTCAGGTCTCGGAATCTGATCCCCGGACATTGACCAGTAGGCCCAACGGCTATGCTCCGTTTGTAAAACCCCTCTTTGATCCAGCGCAAAAATAAGCTCAGGATTGGTGTTGTTATCGTCATTGAACAATTCAAAATATTCAGCGGATAACGAATAAGGTCCGGAAATGATATCGCTCGTATACTCAATAACCTTATCCATATCCTCAGTGGTGAAATTTGGTGTTCCGTAAGGGTCGCGATAAACGGCAGCATTCAAATACAAACGGGCCAATAAAGCACTAACGGCATCTTTATTCAAACGGCCTGGGCCTTTTTCCGTACTGATAACATCAACAACGGATAAAAGTTCACCTTCTATATAATCTATAGCATCTTGCCCTCTTAAAATTTCAGAGATTTCCTCTGAACTGGTTTTCTTAAAAACAAGACCCCAATTATCTAAAGTAAGCATGTTTAAATACGCTTTCATGGCAATCATTTCGTACAATGCCGCTTGTGCTTCGGCATCACCAGCTTCCGCTTCTGGACGCAACCTTTCTTCTGCTAAAACCGCTCTGGAAATGGTCAAAGTAATATTTGTCCAAGCATCGGATACCAAGCCATTGCCGGGCGTCATAAGGTGTTGGTGAACCGCAATAAATTTACCACCGTCAAACCAATCCGTTCCACCACGATACGGAAGTATACCTTCATCCGAAGCTACTTCCTGCAGTCCAAAATTAACGGTGTGCAACCATACATTTCTAAGCATACCATATACTGGAGCAATGGACCCACTAACGACTTCAGCCTCACCGGTTCCGGTCAACGACTCGTCAAGAATCTCTTCTTCCAAATCCGTACAGCCCAGAAATGGGAGCATCATTATAGCTATCGCCCATATTCTATAAACTATTCTATTTTTCATTTTATTTTGTTTTTCTAAGTGGTATAAAAGTTATCTATTGTATTCCTTTTAGAACGTTACGTTAAGACCTACCATGAACGTTCTTGCCCTTGGATATGTAAAACGATCAATTCCGAAAGTTTGAATTCCGCCATCTGTTATACCTGTATTTACTTCTGGATCAAACCCTGAATAATTTGTGATTACAAAAAGGTTTTGACCGGTAACCGAAAAACGGATATTCTGTACGGCATCTCCAAATCCGATTTTATCCGGATTAAGATTGTAGCCCAAAGTGGCATTGTTCAACCTTAAGAAGGAACCATCCTCCAAGTAACGTGTAGATACAGTATTAGAGTTATTAGGAGACTCACTTGGAAACTCCGTAGCAAAATCAGTACTGTTATTGGATCTAGACAATTGTGCCTTGCTAAAAAGGGTCATAGTGGTATGATTGTAAATCTCGTTACCGGAAACCCCGTTAAAATTCAAACCAAGGTCTAGTTCTTTATACTTAAAGTTCATGTAAAAAGCATAGATTAAATCAGGAATAGCACTACCTACAACACTACGGTCATCATCTAAAACTTCTCCATCTCCATTGATATCTTTAAACTTGTTTAGACCATCTTCCCCAATACCATCAAATGTTAACATGTAGAAAGCACCAATAGACTCATTATTGATGTAGCCGTTAATGGTAGCATCCGTTTGACCCGAACCTTGGGCGGCGCCTGTTGTCAATACCGAATATGGCGAATCTTTTACCTCATTTTGAATGTAGGTAATGTTACCTCCAATGTTATACGAGAAATCTCGTGTAGCATCACTATTGTAATCCAAGCCAAATTCTATTCCTGAGTTGTGGATTTCCATATCCTTAATATTGCTCCAATAGGTAGATGTAGGTTCTACCGGGTCTGCAGGAACAACTTCCAACAAAATATTGGTAGACTTTTTATTGAAGTAATCCAAGGTACCGGTCAATCGATAATTGAAAAGTGCAAAATCTATACCCAAATCTATTTGAGTAGAAACCTCCCATTGTAAATCTGGATTAGCCAAACGTGTAAATACAATTCCGTATGGATACCCATCTATAGAAGTGGCATCGGTATCGATTGGATAAGTGCTTAAACTCTCGCCACCTGTTACCAATCTATCTTCTGCAAAACTAGCTTTTGTGATTTTTGAAGGAATTTCTTGGTTACCCGTTTTACCCCAGCTGGCACGAATTTTTAAATTATCGAACATTGAGTTAGCCATAAAAGCTTCATTGCTAATATTCCAACCCAGAGCAAATGATGGAAAATATCCGTACTTGTTGTTCTCTCCAAATTTTGAAGAACCATCCGCACGAAAGGTAGCCGTGGCTAAATACCTATCATCATAGGTGTAGTTCAACCTTCCAAAATATGACTGCAATTCATTTTTTTCAGCTGCAGAACTTACTGAGGTAGGGTATTCATCCGTACTTGTCTGATCTTGGTATTTAGGTTCTATATTGTTATTCGCAAAACCTCTATATGAAAATGTTCTAGTCTCATCTTCGAACTTCTGATATGAATGGCCCGCTAAAACAATTAGGTTGTGCACATCATTTTCCCAAGTGTAAGTAAGTGTATTTTCAACCAGTTGATTGGTATTGGTACTGATTTCACTTTCCAGCGACCCGTCCGAAACATTAGACTCGTTCACAACAGATGGAAATGGCCTATATTGTCTATCTCTGTTAGTAGCGGAGTAATCAACACCAAGGTTTAGTTTGTACACAAAGCCATCTACTAGAGTTACAGATGGAGAAATACTTGCCAAAATACGGTTGTTCACAGAAGTATCGCTATAAAGTTCATAACGCGCAACTGGATTCAAAGCGTTGGTGTTCAACAAGGTTGGTTCACCGTTGGTGTATGGGGCAATTGTTGGGTTTAAGCTCAACATATCGCTAATGGTAGAATTGATGTCCGGCCTCAAATTTTCGGTGTGGGATGCGGTAATATTATAATCTACGTTTAACCGACCATCAAACGCTTTTTGGTTCATGTTCAGTTTTCCCGAGTATCTTTTCAAATCACTGTTTTTCAAAATACCTTCTTGATCTTGATACCCTGCGGATGCGAAATATGAAAACTTCTCACTTGTAGCTCCGCTCATTGAAAAGTTCACGTTTTGCGAAAGTCCGGTTTGGGTCAATTCATCTTGCCAATCGGTGTTCGCTCCAAAATCTTCAAGCGTTCCGCCAGCGGCAACCACCTCTCTCCTAAAATCATCGGCACCAAAAACATCTATCGTATTTGCCATAGAAGACATTGCCGAAGACACAGAAAAGTTCATTTCGGTTTTCCCTGATTTTCCTCTTTTGGTCGTAATAACCACAACCCCGTTTGAAGCTCTAGAACCATAGACCGCAGTGGCACTGGCATCCTTTAAAACATCGATACTTTCAATATCATTGGGATTCAAAAAATTCAATGGGTTGGTGGCAACACCTGTAGAGGAATTATCCAATAAAAACCCATCTACAACATACAATGGCTGCGTACCTGATCGTAAACTCCCAATACCTCTAATAATGACATTTTGAGATGCTCCAGGCTCACCACTTGTGGCAGCAATATTTACCCCAGCCATTTTACCTTGTAAAAGTTCGCCAGGATTGGCAACCACACCTTGGTTAAAATCTTCACTTTTTACAGAAGCGATAGCACCTGTGATATCAGAACGCTTTTGCGTACCGTAACCTACCACCACCACATCTTCTAATTGTGTAGCATCTGGATCAAGTTGTACGTTTAAATTGGATTGGCCGTTTACGGATACTTCTCTAGTTGAGTACCCTAAATAAGAAACAACAAGCACAGCATTTTGAGAAGCGTTGATAGTGTAGTTACCATCAAAATCTGTGGTAGTTCCGTTGGTGGTTCCTTTTTCAAGTACGGTCGCACCCGGTAACGGCGTGCCAGTTTCATCTGTAATAACACCGGAAATAGCTTGTTGTAGAGGCTCTAAGCTACTGTTAGTTGACACTACCGTAGTTTCTTTACTATTAATAGCTAACGAATCGGATGGACTGGTACTGAACCCCGCCCACGTTACGAACCATACCGAAGCACAGACGATTTTTGAAAATCGAATTTTTGAATACATAAATTAAAGTGTTGAATTATTTAGATTGCTCTACATTTCAGAGCCTAGTTTAATAGGTTCTTTCTTGGCGCAAAACTATTTTATTTGAAGACTGGCATTGTTAAGACACCTTTAGGAATATATTAACTACCCTCTAACGTTTTGGCCTAATGTTAGCAGATTGTTACCTTTTTTGTAAGGCATCAAAAAGCAAACAAACAGCATAGTCTTTAATCAACGTATTACGATGAAATATCTTACAAACACTAAATGGCTGTTTTTTTTGAAGCTTAAGGCGGTTGAAATTTTTCTATGGATAAAGTAGTTCAAGACGAGGCCTTCATATTTCTTTTATAAATTGTGGTCCTAGCTAAATACAGAATATTAACATAGGTATCACCTCCTCCCCCAAAAACCAACAGAGCAACATTAGAAAAATCAGTGCGAATAAAAGTTTGGTAATAAAAGAAGAGACAAACAAGGTCCTGCGCCCAAAAGGTTTACCTAAAATGTGATGTACAAGGGTAATTTTCGTAAATAGAAGAAATATGGCGCATTAAAGTGTCTCAGAGCTAGAAAGAATGAAGAAGCTGAAAAGATGACAATTCACCGTTGAAAAAATCTTTCCACTTGTTTGAGCTTGAACCGATAGATTTTGTAAGGCATGCAAAAAAAACATCTGATACGGTCGCTAAAACTTCAGATGCTCAATAAGGTTATGAAAAGACAGTTAAAATGGTATCTCGTGATTCAATACCCGAGTAATGAAAAAGACGGTCAAAGAAATGACCAAACAAACTATTCCTGCTAAAACATCCTCATTCTCTACCTGACGTATAAGTTTATTATACAGACCTTTCATACCACATAATTTTCTGCAAAATTCCGTTTAAATGGCGATTAACAGACAGAAAATCGATAAACGGAGCGTCTAACGGGTTAAGGTTTATACCCTATTTACATCATCTAAAATTATGTGCTTTGTATCGACTTTATTGTTTTTAAAAGTTAGAACCACAAAACAAGGTAGCTAACATCTACATATAGCCTTAGAAGAAACGAGGTGACTTTAATCGGTTCAATCGAGAAATCCATTGGTAACGCAGGAATATCTCGTGTGTACCCGTATTGTAATTCCCCAGACCACTAGTGGTGTAATCGTACGCGTAACCAATGTTGAACTGTGGAGAAATCTGTAAACCGAAAACACCGGCCAGAGAGTCGTCCCATCTATAGTTGACCCCTAAAGTAAATTTTTCGTTGAACATAAAATTCGCAGATACATCTACCGAAACTGGCGCTCCTATTACCTGCTTTATAAAGAAGGAAGGTTTGAATTTTATTTGATCGTTCAAATCCATCACATAGCCTCCAATGAAGTTAAAATGAACCTCTTCATCACTGGTCTGCTCAATTTCATTATCATAATGCTCCGAAGGAAATAGATTCGGTACCGAAAAACCAAAATAGGCCTTTTCGCTATAATAGAATGCACCGACACCAATAGACGGAAACAATTTACCTTTTATATTTTCATTAAATTGAACATCATCTGCATCTCTTCGTATACCACGGGAAAAGTCTAAATTAAATACCCGAACTCCCGCTTTCAGTCCTAATCCGAGTCGGTCACCCCTTTGGTTGATTACCAATTGGTGGGCATAGTTACCATCTACATACGTTTCCGTAGCCGGCCCCAACTCATCTTGAATCAAAGAAAGGCCTAATCCGTCAAACTTTCCCACAGGGGTATCCATACCAAAGGTTATGGTTTTAGGCGCACCTTCAATACCTGCCCATTGAGTTCTGTACAAAGTCAACAAGGTCAAATGCCCCCTTGAACCTGCATAGCCCGCATTTACACTCAGCGGATTGTATTGGTATTGCGTATACTGCGGATCTTGCTGACCCCAAACGCAACCCGTAACGAACCACAGGCAAATGCATATTTTAAATAAATGATTTACTTTCATTTTGTCTTTTTATCTACTGATATATAACCAACCTGATTTTGGTGATGTTGTGCCGTCACCCAGTTCTAAGGTGTAATAATACGTTCCTACAGGAAGCTGATCCGAATCTCCTAATTTTGCTCTGTCCAATGACCTTCCATCCCAGGTATTGTCGTAACCTATTGTGGTGAAGACCATGGTTCCCCATCGGTTATAGACCGTTAGCACATTATCCGGATATTCTTCTATGCATTCGATAAAGAAAATATCGTTGGCACCATCACCGTTAGGCGAAAATTCATTGTACACCGTTAAACAGCTGGATTGAGTCACATCCGGCGTAGCCTCTGCCCTATCGTTATCCATGTTTAAATCGATTTGATCTACGTAAATCAATTCGGCAACATTGGTATAATCATCAACATCCGTAACCGTTACCGTCATTTCTAAATTCGCTTCGGTATCCACAGGCAAGGAAGGAATTTCCCAAGTGGACGTGGTTTCATTATACGCACCGTAATCCGCCGTATGGCTCACTAAAACATATCCAGAAGGCAAGACATCTTCAATACCAATGTTCGTAGCCTCGTATGCGTCATTATTGCCTACAATAACTCTAAACACTACCGTATCACCATGGAACGTCTGCGACTTGTCTACCATTTTACTGATTTCCAAATCCACACTTGGTGCATTTATGATGTGTAAAACCTCATCGTCTTCACTTTGATTTCCATCATCATTATTCGGACTAGAATCAGGATCAAACTGGTCCATTGCCGTAATCTGTGCAATATTGTCGTATTCACCAATTGCATTTGTTGGTGCATTCAAGGTTACTTCATAACTCACTGTTTGGCTTCCGACACCTACTGTGGCCATAGACCAAGTGATGGTATTTCCGGAAACAACGCCACCATTATTTACCGTACCCAAGGTATAACCGATTGGCAGCACATCTTCTACCGATACGTTGGTTGCGATACCCGGACCGTCATTGGTAACCGTCACTTCAAAAGTTACCGTATCACCTGCATTTGGTGTTGGATTGGATGCCGCGCTCAAATTCTTAGATAGACTTAAGTCCGCTGGAATCAATACAATTTCAGCATTGTCCTCGTCATCTTCGCTTTGATCGCCATCGTCATTATTCGGACTAGAATCCGGGTCCAATTGGTCAACCGTCGTAACTTGAACCGTGTTGAAATACTCACCATCAGTATTTGTAGGCACGTTGATAGTTACCTCAAAAGTTATTGTTTGGCTCGTACCGCCAGGTACCGTAAGTCCGTTCCAGCTGATAGTATTTCCGGTTTGGGTTCCGCCATCGTTAATAGTCGTTACCGTAAATCCGGTAGGCACATAATTTTCAAGTGCAATACCCGTGGCATCATCCGTACTGCTGTTGATAATCTCAATGGAGAATGTTAATGTATCACCCGGGTTACCCGAATCCGGGTTCACCGTATTTACGATTTCCAAATCCGAAGACTGCAGTCGCATAGAAACGGCATCCTCATCATCTTCACTCTGATCACCATCCTCATTATTAGGCACAGAATCTGGATCATACTGATCAACGGTGGTTACCTGAACCGTGTTTAAATATTCATCTGCTACGTTCGTAGGATCATTTACGGTCGCATCATAAGTCAATGTAGTCGTCGTACCATTCGGAATGGTCAACCCTGACCAAGTGATGGTATTTCCGCTTTGTGTACCCGCATCGTTTACCGTAGTTACTGTAAACCCGTCAGGAACGATATTTTCTAGGGATACGTTTGTAGCATCATCCGGACCGTTATTTTGAACGGTTACCGTCAACACCACTATGTCATCAGGATTTCCGCTAGGCTGAGAAATGGTATTCGTTACTTCTAGATCCGCCACTTGTGGAATTACCTCAGCAGAAGCTTCGTCATCTTCACTTTGGTCGCCATCATCGTTATTCGGAGCGGAATCGGAATCGTAATTCGTAGCCGAAATCACCTGCGCAATATTCAAAAATTCGTTAGGTGTAGCTGTTGGAGCATTTACCGTTGCAGAAATATCGATTGCAACTGAATTTCCATTGGTCAATGCAGACAACGTCCAATCTCCCGAAACCGCATCATAGGTTCCATTACCAGCGCCACTAGTATCACCTGTGATGGTATATCCCGTAGGAAGTACATCATTTATAACTGTTCCGCCAATATCATCACTAGGCCCGTCATTATAAGCCGTCAACGTAAATGTTACCGTATCGCCCACATTAGGTGCCGCATCATCTACAATTTTTTCAATTCGAATATCAGAAGTTGCATTCACGGTAATCGTAAGGCTATCGGTATTTTCACAAGTATTTCCATCGGTACCGATTACGGTATAGGTGGTCGTCACTAGCGGATAGACCGTATCACCATCGGTTACACCATTATCCCACACATAGGAAGTCGCTCCGGAGCCCGTTAAAGTAACTGGTTCCCCTGCGTTTATAGTCGTAGTAGTCGCATTTGCCACTACATTTGGCAATGGATGAATCGTTAAGGAAACCGCTGTTCTATTGAAACTTGTACACGCCGAAGTATCGTCACTGCTTTCCGCATAATAGGTTACATTACCCACTGCATCAAGAATTGGATTGGCTACAACAGTACCACCAGTTGCGGCATCATACCAAACTATACTTGCTCCCGCAGGCGCCGTTGCCGTAGCGGTCAACGTTTGAGTTGGGTTGGCATCACATTCTACCTGATCACCACCGCTAATCGGGTCGGCCGGAGTTGCTTCCATCGTAAGTGTAACAGCTGTTCTGGTGCTACTGATACAGTTCGTCACATTCTCTACACTTTCCGCATAGAAAATAGCTGTTCCCACAGTAGATAAAGATGGGTCGGCAACCACACTACCGCCTGTTGGCGCATCATACCAAACTATGGTTGCATCTGCAGGTGGCGTAGCCGTAGCAGTCAACGTTTGAATCGGATTTTGCTCACATTCCGTTTGGTCACCTCCACTTGTTGGCGCATCTACAACTGGACAACTACAATCCGGAGCCGTAATAGCCAAAGTCTTTGTACAGGCATTTGGTGCCGTAACCGTTAACGTAATATTGTTTCCGGCAGTAACTCCTGAAATCGTCCAGTTATTTCCACCATTATCTACTACTGTACCCTCTGTAGAAGTTACCGTTCCTTCGCTTACATCTACAGAAACCGAATAAGTCAATAAGTCCGGCGCACAAGCCGCCGCCGTTGCAATAGAAATATCTGGTGTATCTTGAATCGTTAAGTTTACCGGAGTTCTGGTAAAACTAGTACAAGAAGTTGAATTGTTTTCACTCTCCGCAAAGTACGTAATAGAACCAACCGTATTTAATGTTGGGCTGGCCACAACGTTTCCGCCAGTAGCCGCATCATACCAAACCACGCTTGACCCTGCAGATGCAGTTGCCGTAGCTGTCAATGTTTGAATTGGGTTTGCCTCACATTCCGTTTGGTCTCCTCCGCTAACGGGTGCACTTGGTACAGCCTCAATAGTTAGGGAAACCGCAGTTCTCGTTAAACTCGTACATGAAGTCGTACTATTTTCGCTTTGTGCATAGTACGTTGAAGTTCCTACAGTATTACGGGTTGGGCTAGCAACGATATTTCCACCTGAAGGGGCATCATACCAAACTACCGTTGAACCTGATGGCACAGTTGCCGTAGCGGTCAAAGTTTGAATCGGGTTTTGCTCACATTCCGTTTGGTCACCTCCGCTTGTTGGTGCAGTTGGTGCCGCATCAATAGTTAAAACAATTGCCGTTCTGGTGCTACTCACACAGTTGGTCACATTATCACGACTCTCCGCATAATACGTTACCGACCCTGTTGTATTTAAAGAAGGGTCCGCTATTACACTGCCACCAGTTGGCGCATCATACCAAACTACAGTAGCATCTGCAGGTGGTGTTGCGGTAGCAGTCAACGTTTGAATAGGATTTTGCTCACATTCCGTTTGGTCACCTCCACTTGTTGGAGCTGCCACCACTGGACAGCTACAGTCCGGAGCCGTAATATCTAAAGTTCGTGTACATGCATTTGGTGCCGTAACCGTCAACGTAATATCAGTTCCGGAAGTGATACCCGAAATGGTCCAGTTATTCCCTCCGTTATCTACTACCGTACCTGCGGTAGAAGTCACTGTGCCCTCGCTCACATCAACAGAAACAGAATAGGTCAATAAATCGGCAGCACAGGTTGCCGCAGTTGAAACTGAAATATCCGGTGTATCTTGAATGGTCAAACTCACTGGTGTTCTGGTGAAACTTGCACAAGAACTTGAGTTGTTGCTACTTTCCGCAAAATAGGTTACCGTACCAACCGCATTTAAAGTTGGACTAGCAACTACATTTCCACCAGTTGCAGCGTCATACCAAACCACACTTGAACCTGCAGGTGCAGATGCCGTAGCGGTCAAAGTTTGAATAGGTGTAGCCTCACATTCCGTTTGGTCACCCCCACTTGTTGGTGCATTTGGTGTTTCATTTATTGTCAAAACCACAGCGGTACGTGTAGCACTCACACAATTGGTTACGTTTTGTACGCTTTCCGCATAATAGGTTATTGTACCTACTGTATTTCTTGTTGGGCTTCCTACCACGTTTCCACCCGTTGGCGCATCGTACCAAACTACAGTTGCATTAGCAGGTGGTGTTGCGGTAGCCGTTAATGTTTGAATCGGATTTTGCTCACATTCCGTTTGGTCTCCTCCACTTGTTGGGGCAGCTACTACCGGACAGCTACAATTTGGTGCTGTTAAGGTTATAGATTCTGAACAAGAATTTGCCGCTGTTGTGGTTACCGTGATATTGTTACCCGCAGGGATATTCGAAATGGTCCAGTTGTTACCTCCGTTATTCGTTACCGTTCCTTCTGTGGATGTTACAGTTCCGTTACTCACATCTACCGATACCGAATAAGTTGAAAGGTCTGCGGAACAAGTAGCACCTCCAGTGCTTTCTGTAATGGTAGGCGTATCTTGAATAGTAAGTACCACAGCTGTTCTGTTGTCACTCACACAAGATGTTGTATTATTTTCACTCTCCGCATAATACGTTACCGTTCCTACGGAATTTAGAGTTGGACTAGCAACTACAGTTCCACCCGTAGCAGCAGTATACCAAACTACACTAGACCCAGCTGGTGCCGTGGCTGTTGCCGTTAAAGTTTGAATAGGTGTTGCTTCACATTCCGTTTGGTTGCCTCCACTTGTTGGTGCAACTGGATTCGGTTCAATTGTTAAGCTGACCGCTGTTCGCGCATGGCTAACACAACTGGTGCTAATATTTTCACTTTCCGCATAATATGTTACCGTACCCACAGCATTTAAAGTTGGGCTTGCAACTATGTTTCCACCAGTTGCAGCATCGTACCAAGTAATGGAAGTTCCTGGTGCACTTGAAGCAGTTGCAGTAAGTGTTTGGGTTGGTGTTACCTCACATTCCGTTTGATCACCTCCACTTGTTGGTGCCGCAGGAGCCGCTTGAATCGTTAGGTTTATAGCCGTTCTTGTTGTACTTGTACATCCATTTACATCATCAACACTTTCAGCATAATAGGTAGTTGAACCAACCGTACTCCATGTGGGGCTTGCTACTACGTTTCCGTTAGAAGCAGCATCATACCACACTACACTTGCACCTGTAGGAGCTGTTGCCGTAGCCGTTAATGTCTGAATTGGATTTTGCTCACATTCCGTTTGGTCACCTCCACTTGTTGGAGCGTTTACTGTTGGGCAAGCACAATTAGGTGCATTGATGTTGATAACATCCGTACACGAATTTGCATCCGTTACGGTCACTGTTATATTATTTCCGGAAGGTATAGCTGAAATCGTCCAGTTATTTCCTCCGTTATCGGTTACCGTTCCTTCACTTGAAGTTACCGTACCTCTATCCACATCTACAGAAACCGAATACGTAGATAGGTCTGCAGAACAGGTTTGCGAACTAGGCGTAACCGAAATGGTTGGATTGGGATGCATTGTTAAGGTTACCGCTGTTCTTGTTTCGCTCACACAACCACTACTTGTAGTTCTACTTTCCGCGTAATAAGTTACAGTTCCGACAGCATTTAAAGTTGGGCTTACCGCACTACCACCTGTAGCGGCTGTATACCACATGACCGTGGCACCTGCAGGTGCAGTTGCTGTAGCTGTCATGGTTTGCGTAGGATTCACTTCACATTCTACCTGGTCACCACCACTTGCTGGAGCAGCCGGAATAGCATCAATTGTCAACGTTACCGCTGTTCTTGAAAGTGAAATACAATTTGTAGTATTGTTTTGACTTTCGGCGTAATAGGTAACCGAACCGACCGAACTCCATTCTGGACTAGCCACAACATTACCCGCAGTAGGAGCATCATACCAAGTCAATGTAAAACCTGAAGGTACCGTTGCCGTTGCGGTTAAAGTTTGAATAGGATTTTGCTCACATTCCGTTTGGTCACCTCCACTTGTTGGTGGAGCTGGCGCAGGTTGAATAGTAAGAGAAACAGCTGTTCGTGTTAAACTAGGACAACCTGTACTATTATCTTGACTTTCAGCATAAAAAATTTCAGTTCCGACAGAACTCCAATCCGGATTGGCGACTACGTTACCACCGGAAGCCGCATCATACCATACTAAAGTTGAACCAGCCGGTGCAGTTGCGGTAGCCGTTAACGTTTGAATAGGGTTTTCTTCACATTCTGTTTGGTCACCACCACTTGTTGGTGCTACGGGTGCAGGTTGAATAGTTAAGGTTACTGCAGTTCTACCCACACTTGGGCATCCGTTTACGGTATCATTACTTTCCGCATAATAGGTTATCGTTCCAACTGTATTTAAAGTCGGGCTTGCCACAACATTTCCGCCAGTAGCCGCATCGTACCATATGATGCTTGCCCCTGATGGAGGTATTGCCGTAGCGGTCAAAGTTTGTATCGGGTCTTCTTCACATTCCGTTTGGTCGCCTCCACTTGTCGGAACTGGCGGAGCTGTATTTACCGTTAAAACCGCCTCGTCTGAGGTAGCATCCGAACAGCTTGCAGCTGGACTTGTGGCTATTGCACGATATCTATTACCGCTCATGGTGAGGGTTACATTCGTTACGGTAAGTGTGTTTGTAGTTACTCCACTATGTGGTGCTGTATTGTTTAAATCATTCCAATTAGTGCCATCAAAAAGCTGCCATTGAATAACACCTGACCCAGAAGCCGCTACGTTAAAAGTAACTGTACCGCCTTCACAAACAGCTTCATTTGTAGGCTGCGTGGTTATGGTAGGTGCATCATACACATTGACATTTAATCTTGTTCTTCCTCCTTCACAAGTAGCACTTCCGTTTACACTTGATTGTGTTACCCAAAAAGATTGTTGTCCCGCTGTTGACGTATCAGGAGTAGTCGTTCCTGGAATTTCGTTACCACCCGTTGCCGCATCGTACCATCTTAAATTCGTTCCGGTTGCATGCGAGTCTAATTGTGCGGAAGCATCACCGATACAATAATCAACTGGTGAATTCACCGTGGGTGCCATTGGTATGGCATAAACTATTACATCTATTTGCGTTCGTTCACTTTCACATGTGGTAGAATCATCTATTTGACTTACATAATAAGAAGTAGTTCCTGCAACGGCAGTACTTGGTGTTGGCGCTGTTGCACTAGCTGTTCCCCCTGTTGCTACCGTGTACCATTGTAAGGTATGATTTGAAAGCGCCGTTGCCACCAATGGTGTTGCGGTTTCCCCTACACAATATTCTATAGGGCTATCCGCTGCTGGTGGAGCGGGTCTTGGTATTTGGTAAAGATCTATTGATAAGAAATTTTCACTGGTACACCCATTAGAATTTTGGGAATACACCGTATAGTTTCTAAAAAAATCAGCAGAAGCTGGTGCTGTGTAGGTCGTAACACCACTCGCTACCAAATTTCCGTTCCCGTCATACCAATTAGCTGTTTCACCACCCGCAACATCTACAGTTACGGACATCTCAGGAGGGGTATCTCCTTCGCAATATATGTATTCCGTTGAACCTGATGGTGGGTCTACATCATTCTCTACTGTGATATTAAAAGACCTTTCTGAAAAATTACCAGAAGCATCTCTTACAGTATATCTAATAGTAGTAGTACCAATATCAAATTGATCACCGCTATTAAGTCCGGTTCCATCCGTTCTGAAAATTACATAATCTGCTAATTCACAACTCGTATCATTAATATTCGTAACAACGGTTCCAGGAATCAACAAATCATCTAAATAAGCTTCCATACCAGAGTTGAACAATGAGGAAGATGAATATCTAATCCTTATTTGATAATTCCCGATTAAGTTAAAAGGAATAATTTCTTGTTGAACCCCTGTTGTCGTGTAAGTCTTACTAAAAAAATCAGTAGTAACCGTATTTCCATCCTCATCCAATATATCCAAATGAATAGAAGGAGAGTTCGTGACTGCAGATATACTATGAGAAAAAGTAATTTCTCCAAAGCCATTGAAGTAAAAAACCGGCGTTGTCATTGAACTTGCAAAAAAGGCATTACTAGATATTCCAGTGGAAACTAGATTACGGGAACCATTTATTTGGCCGCCATTAGTAATGGATGAACGCACAAACGTATAACATTGGTTAATAGCCGCTTCAAAATCCTGAAGTACGGGAGCTTCTCCTTCTCCAGGAGGACAGTTATCCGAAGCCGTTGGTTCTGCCCAAGTATGTGGGGCAGTACATGTGTTAGGGTCTGCGGTTAAAGTTACATCAGTAGGGAAAGTATCAAAAACGGGATCTTGGTTATCATCTACCGTTACATTAAAAGAACAAGTAGAAACATTCCCTCCCGCATCTTCGGCCCTATAAATAACAGCAGTAGTTCCCGGCAGAAAAGAATCTCCCGGACTATAATTGCTGGTAACGCTCACTGCATCTGCAGAAGCCGTGGGGGGTGTCCATGTTACTACAGCGCTACACTCATCGGTTGTATAGGTTACTACAACATCAGAAGGCGGACAATTAGAAAACGTTGGAGGTGCATCGACTGAAACTTCATTAGGAAAAAAAGCTTCGGTATCGGGAACGGGAATTTTCTCTACAAATTCAATATTCGTAGAAAAACTTGATAAGCTTGCCAGAAGCAAGATAGCAAAGAACACTTTTGGTAGGTTTCGCATAATTTATGTAAAACTTCAAGACATGCCCTAGATTTTATTCAATCTTGAGCATATTTAGTTATACATAACGCAAATTCCGCATCCTAATATTTGTAAATGCCAAAATTGTTGTGAATAATTAACAATTTGTTGTGTGCATGACTTTTAACAAGGTTATATTATTTAATAAAATGATAAAAACTTAAAAAACAGTGATTTAAAAAGTAGGTATTCAGCCACAAATATACCCTAGGGTATATAGAACCGAAGGCAGTACCAGTTATGCAATTATCGATAATCTGCACATCAAATTTTACTTAAAATATTGCCGAGATCAACTACTGTTTTTTTTACCATTTCTGGTACCCGTTGTTATGTGTTTTATCCGTTAAAGGATACAATATAACTATAGGCGTACCACCTTATACCTCATTCATAACTTATTCTTCAAAAACATCCATTGCTTAAATTGTGCGCTATATGCTTTATCCGTTAGCGGGTATAGACCTACAATAGACCTCCCTTTTTGAACTTCACTCATTACATAACTTTCAAACTGTGTCATTTGTAAACATTCATCGGCTACTATATCTGCAATTTCCGAGGGAATGACCATAACGCCATCATCATCTCCTACGATAAAATCACCGGGAAAAACAGCAACATCACCACAACCAATGGGCTCATTAACGGCAATAGCTTGGTGCAAAGTCAAATTGGTTGGGGCGGTAGGTCTGTTGTGGTAAGATGCAAAATTAAGGTCGGCAATTTCGCCCGCGTCTCTGAACCCACCATCCGTAACCATACCCTCAACCCCACGTACCATTAAGCGTGTAGCCAATATAGAACCTGCAGATGCCGCTCGGGCATCCTTTCTACTATCAATGACCAGAACATATCCTTTAGGGCATTCTTCTACGGCAACACGTTGCAAATGTCTAGGATTTTGAAATACCGTAATAGGATTTAAGTCTTCCCTAGCAGGAATATAACGGAGTGTATAGGCTTTTCCCACCATAGTAGGTTTTCCGCTCTTCACCGGCTTCACATCCTGTATAAACTGGTTCTTTAATCCTTTTTTGAACAAACAGGTAGCAATAGTAGCTGTGCTTACCTTTCTAAGTTTGTCCGTTGTGGTTTCACTTTTTTCTGCCATGTTCAGGTTGTTTAGGTTTTATTATTCTGCTTTTGCCCATGTCTCTTTTAGAAAGATAAGGTCCTTTTTCATTTTTGCATATATTTGGTCCTTATCCATGGTAATTTGTTTTGCACCGTGTTCAGCACCTCCAAGATCATATTCTAGGTGTAGCGATACAGGTACGTTTATCTTATATTTTTTTAATAAAGAAAAGTAGCGATTAAAATCTACCATGCCTTCCCCTAAAGGTGTATTTACCGGCTTCCATTGGCCATTGAACTTTCCCCATTTGAAATCTTTTATAACTATTGACCTTATATACGGAGCAATACGCCGCAAATCCAATTCCCAACTCATACCTCCCTCTACAACTGCATGGCGTATATCATACTGGCAACCCAAATACCTACTTTCGGGAGATGGCAATAAAGGAGGCATGTCCCAAATAGGAGCCCCAACATGGTTTCCTGCGTGATTCTGATAACACCCTATCAAATCTAGATTACCGTTTACCATCTCTAGTTCCTTAAAAAGTTTCCGGTAAGTTCGTTGACAATCCTCTATACTTTGGTCATCAGGATAACTGAGCCACCCGGTCCTATAATGTGTTATACCCAACTTACTAGCTGTTTTCAGTACTTTTTTGTCAACATCCGTTTTAAATTCGAGAACATTGGTTGTCATCATTTTTGGACTAAGCCCATACTTTTTCATGGCCTCAATAGCCTTAGGCAAGTCGCGCTCCACATTTTCCGGAAGAATATGTCCCTTGGGCCTCACGGTTAAATCCAAACCATTAAATCCTATTTTGGAAGCTACTTCAGACATTCCTTCATACCCTAGAAATTGCAAGTGTTTTGAAAACAAATAAATCTGAAGCTCATTATCGGATTCATAGGGTCCTGATGAAAACGAACTTACCAGCGGCAAAACAGGTATTGCCAAAAGTCCAAAACCAGATTTTTTCAAGAAGTTTCTACGGTCCTTCGTACGTTCAGAATTACTCATAATTAGCTATTTAAGGTATATTTTTTTACTTAACATTTTGTTAATAGCCAAATATAACTATATTTGGTAAACCAAATTGGTTAACCAATTTTTTAACAGATGAAGAAAAAAGAAAATTTTATTGTTATTCTAGTAGGCCTTTGCGGTACCGGAAAGAGCATTGCCGGTCAGAAAATTGCACAAAAACTAGAAATCCCCTTTTTTGATGCCGATGTTGTTCTTCACCCTGAATTACAGGAAGATAAGAAAAATAATAATACCAACTCCAAATGGTTATCTGCCATTACAAACCTTATTGAAGAAGAGTTCTCAAAAAAGGGCTGCGTAGTTTCTTGCTCCATATTAAAGAAAGAGCAACGACTACAACTTTCTGAGAATCTAGGCCATGAAATTGATTGGATTTTTATGAGCGGTACCTACGAAGCTATAAACCAACGTCTAGAAACAAGTGGTACTCAACGACAAACTGAATCTTCACTAGAGTCCGACTTTCAACTTTTAGAGATTCCAAAGCGGGCTTTGACCGTAGATATTTCTTTTTCGGAACAGGAAATTGTAGATACCATCCTAAAATATCTAGCTCGTAAATACGGTTGAAAAGCCGTTTAAAACAGTAAACCGTTAAAATTCAAGATATAATACCCCAATAATTTGGTCAACAAAAAAATATTTCTATTTTTGGTAAACCAAACTGGTTAACCAATTTAATTATCTGATTTTGGTCCAATACACAAACATGATAAAGAGCCAATTTAAAATTACTTTACAAATTCTAACCTTATTATGGTTTGTATCCTTTAATGGATTCACCCAAGAGCACCCTAGTCTTATATTAACTAAAGACGGAGTTCAGAAAATAAAGAAAGAATTGGGTAATGTGCCTCTTTTTGATGCTTCTTTAGAACACGTAAAAGCTGAAGTAGATGCGGAAATCGCCTTGGGTATAGATACGCCAATTCCAAAAGATTATTCCGGTGGGTACACGCACGAACGTCACAAACGCAATTTTTTAACCCTCCAAAAAGCTGGTGTCCTTTACCAAATTTTAGACGATGAAAAGTACGCTGAATACGTAAAAGCAATGTTGTTTCAGTACGAGGCCATGTATAAAGATTTGCCCGTACATCCGCAAACACGTTCCTATGCCCGTGGCAAACTATTCTGGCAATGCCTGAACGACTCTAACTGGTTAGTGTATGTTAGCCAAGCATACGATTGCGTTTACAATTACCTTACTAAAAAAGAGCGCAAGCAGTTGGAGAAAAACCTTTTTAGACCCTTCGCTAATTTTATATCCATAGATAATCCCCAATTCTACAACCGTGTTCATAATCACAGTACCTGGGGAAACGCCGCCGTAGGCATGATCGGTTTAGTAATGGGTGATGATGAATTGGTACACCGTGCCCTATATGGTATTGAAGATGACGGATTACCTATAGATGCAAAAGATAATGACGGAGGATTCATAAAAAAGGAAGGCCAAGAGGTAGGTTTTCTTGCCAATGTAAACGAACCTTTTTCTCCGGACGGTTATTATACTGAAGGCCCCTATTACCAAAGATATGCCATGTACCCATTTTTAATTTTTGCTCAAGCACTGCACAACGTAAGGCCCGAAGTAAAGATTTTTGAACATAAGGACAGCGTACTTCTAAAATCAGTAAATGTGCTTCTCAACCTTTCTGATGCGGATGGAGAGTTTTTTCCGTTGAACGATGCGCAAAAAGGAATGTCCTATAAATCACGTGAAGTGGTTACCGCTGTAGATATAGCCTACCTATACGGAGGGCACAACCCACAACTACTGAGTATTGCCAATGAACAAGGCCAAGTTTTATTGGATGATTCCGGGCTAGCCGTGGCACTGGGCATTAGAAATGGTGAATCCACAAAATTTCAAAAAAAGTCCATCAATCTTACAGATGGTGCCAATGGAAACGAAGGAGGTGTAGCTATCCTTAGATATGGTAATGAAGACATGGCGCTAGTCTATAAATATGCCGCACAAGGTTTAAGTCATGGCCACTATGACAAACTATCCTTTTCGCTCTATGAAAAAGGAACAGAAATAGTTCAGGATTACGGTTTGGCGCGTTTTGTAAATATAGAACAAAAAGGAGGCGGCAATTATTTAAAAGAAAATAAAACTTGGGCCAAACAAACCATTGCCCACAATACCTTGGTGCAAAACCAGACCTCGCACTTTAATGGAACATATGAAATTGGCAGTAAGCACCACTCAGAACTTTACTTTTTTGATGCTTCGGACACCAATCTAAAAATCGTTAGTGCCAAAGAAAGTAACGCCTATCCCGGAACGGAAATGCAAAGAACCATGGCACTTATTAAAATTGATGATTTTGAAAGGCCTTTTGTTCTGGACATTTTAAAAGTTGCGTCGCAAACAAAAAATCAATATGACCTTCCCTTCTATTTCATGGGACAAGTCATACAGACCAATTTTAACCTTAGTTTCCCTAAGATAGTAGAACCTTTAGGAAGTGAAAATGGCTATCAACATATATGGTCGGAAGGTTTGGGCCATCCCAATGCAGACAACAGCAAACTAAGTTGGCTTGAAAATGGAAAGTTCTATACATTGACCACTACCAGCCAAAAAGAAGATGAACTACAATTTGTTCGTATTGGAGCCAACGATCCTGAATTTAATTTAAGGAGGGATGCAGGCCTTATTATCAGAAGAAAAAATACACAGAATACCACATTTGTTTCGCTAATAGAATCGCACGGAAACTATAGTCCGGTTTCTGAGTTTTCGGTTAACTCAAATAGTGCAATATCTAAAATAGAACTTGTGTCAGATACAAAAGAATACACGTCCGTAATAATACAAATCAAGACTAACGGAGAAAAACTAATGCTCGTAATGGCCAACAATAATAAAGATCCGGACAAAGATCATACTATAAAAATTAAGAACAAGGAGTACCACTGGACGGGCCCTTATACATTTATCAAAATCAAATAAATTATAGATTATGGAAACTTTTGGAGCAAGTAAAGAATTTTTAATAGGAGAAGATATCCCGTGGGAGACTGTAGGCGAAGGTGTTCAGCGCCAGATTATGGGGTATGATGATAAAATCATGCTTGTAAACGTAAAATTTGACAAAGGCGGAATTGGGCCAATGCATGAACACTATCATTCACAAGTAACATATGTAGTTAGCGGAGAATTTAAAATGACCATAGGAGAAGAGACAAAAATCCTTAAAGGAGGCGACTCTTTCTATATTCCACCTCATGTTATGCACGGGACAACATGCCAAGAAGCAGGGGTATTAATAGACGTCTTCAGTCCAATAAGAGAAGATTTTATGGCTAAAAAGTAAGCCAGAGATTAAACAAGGGAGTCATTTGTGCAAGTAGTAGCACCACAACTACTGCCGTACTCCCTTTCCACAAAGACGGTTGAGATGGTATTTAATTATCATTTTAACAAAATGCAGTTCTTTAAAATAGTAGATAGCCAATTTTAACACCAACTTTTCTTGATATTAATTTTTATTTAACAAACTATTAAGTTATATTTGGTAAACCAAATTGGTTAACCAAAATGGAAAACCAATTAAAGTATAAAATTTAGGCTAATATTAATTAAAGAAACAATTCATGAAAGTATAAGGTACCCAATAAAAAAAGGATGGGTGCACGCCCATCCTTTTAAACTGAAATTACTTCATTCTGAAGGGAAGTAATACTAAGAACATGTACATTTTACTATACACGCTCATTACAAAAATACAAAAATTCAGGGATCTTAATGAGTTTCGTGCATTAGTAAGTTGAAGATTGAATGAGATGATGCTGATCATCCTCATTTGGGGCTCTAGCCTTAAACCGATGAACATTACTAACTTAACATTATTCAAATGAATTTAAAAACTCAACTAACACTTATAGCTTTATTGTGTCTCAACATATCGCTATTTGCCCAAGATGGTTACACACTGTCAGGCACAGTTTCCGATGCGGACAACGTTCCAATACCGGGAGTTAATGTCATAATCGCCAATACAACCAAAGGAACCTCTACAGATTTTGACGGATTATTTCAAATAACCGTATCAGAAGGCGATATTCTTCAATTTTCATACATTGGCTACGTTACACAAACAATTCCCATAACAGGGCAAGCCGAGTTAAATATAACCATGGCCGAAGACGCCAAACAATTAGACGAGGTGGTTGTTATTGGTTATGGGGGAACCCAAAAAAAATCGCATTTAACCGGTTCAATCTCTAAAGTAGTCAACGAAGACCTTGATCAAATAGCAGTAGCTCGTGTAGATGACGCCTTGGTCGGGCAGGTATCAGGAGTAAATATTCAAGCTACCGATGGCGAAGCCGGAGCCGCTCCTACCATAAATATCAGGGGTGTAGGCTCAATGGCCGGTGACTCTACCCCATTAGTTGTTGTCGATGGTGTAATTGTAAGTTCGGATTTCCTAGGTTCATTGAACATGAACGATGTAGAGTCTTTCGAGATTTTAAAGGATGCAGCATCATCTGCCATTTACGGTTCAAAAGGTGCCAACGGTATTATCATGATAACCACAAAAGGTGGTGTTGAAGGTAAGACCCGTATCAACTATAGTACCTATACTGGTTTTAAAGAAGCCAGACATAGTGAAGCGTATACCTTTTCAATAGAAGAAACTGCACAAGCCCAATTGGCCGCAACCGGGTCATTATCCGACAGAACGAAATACAAACAACTCATAGGTGTTGACCGTTCTTGGCAAGATGTCATTTTTGATGGCGGTACCATTACCAGTCATTCCCTATCGGCTCGCGGTGGAAGTGAAAAAACAAAGTATAGCACCGCCATTAACTACTCACATGACGAAGGTGTTTTAATTACCGATGATTTCAAAAAATACGGATTAAGGCTCAAAGTAGATACCAAAATAAACGATAAGTTTTCCTTTGGTGTAAACTTTACCCCTTCTTACACAAACAGAAGAAGGTTTGATGGAAGTACCCACGATATATTAAGACAGACCAATTGGCTGCCTCTCTATCATGATGAAAACACTATTCAATTTGTAAACAGGGTTCAAGATAATGGGGCATGGGCCAATGTTCAAGTTGGTGATTACGCACAACAATATCATTTTGATGGTTACGACCTAGACGCAGGTGCCCCTGCAGATTCTGGCGGGGTAAGCATCAGTAACACATCTAACGCCAACCCAGCGGCCAAAGTATTGGAGCGCGAACGTTACGACAAAAAATTCAAAATGTTCGGTAGCGTTTACGGCAATTACAACATCATTGACGGTTTAAGTTTCCGATCTACCCTATCCGGTTCGTACCAAGACACCAAAAGGACAAGATGGCAAGGTACCCTATCCAGTAGAAACGGTGCTGCAGGCGCCTCAATGGATGAATATTCACAAAAAGAAATATATCTTATTACCGACAACTTCCTATCCTTTAACAAGAGTTTTGGTAAACATGATTTAAGTGTAATTTTAGGTGTAACCGCCGAAACTAAAAAATCGTTTTATTCACAAATTAGCGGAACCGGTTATACTTCTGATGCAGTTAAGCAAATCACCAACGCTACGACCATTTCAAACGCAGATGCTTTTGAATGGGAAAAGAATGGCCTATCCTACGTTTCCAGGCTAAACTATGCTTATGATGATAAATACCTTGCTTCATTTAGCTATAGAAGGGACGGTAGCTCTATTTTCGGTCAAGACTTCAAATACGGTAATTTCACGGCTGCCTCCGTTGGTTGGAATGTTGCCAAAGAAAACTTTTTACAGGATAGTGATATAGTAAACACATTTAAATTAAGAGCCAGTTACGGTCTTACAGGAAACGATTTACTTAACGTAGGTAGTGTTGACCCCGATACCAGTAGTAGTACCAGTTCTTTGAGCACAGGTAATATTTTGGTAGACAACTATCCATACTTAGCTCTTTTAGGCTCAACAACATATTCAGTAGACGGTTCATTACAAGCGGGCTTTAACCCCCTGAACATAGCCAATGCAGGACTTCAATGGGAACGTTTGCGAGAATTTAACCCTGGTTTGGATTTCGGTTTTTTCAATAATAGAGTATCGGGGTCCGTTGATTATTACCAAAGAACCAGTGACCAACTACTATTGAACAATCCAATTTCAGTAACTACAGGTTTCAACAGTGCCCTTGTTAATTTAGGTGAAGTCAAAAACGAAGGTTATGAAATTGAACTGAGAACAAAGAACATTGCTACAGAAAACTTTAGGTGGGCCTCTACAATCATAGCTTCAACGAACAAGAACACTTTAGTAGATTTCGCCGACTCTAACGGTCAAATTACAAATGTAGACTCTAAGAGGGCAGCAGAGTGGATCAACCTTGAAGGACAACCGATTTCCACATTCTACGGCTGGGTCGTAGACAAAGACATTCCGCTTGAATACTTGAACGATGCTTTCCATCCTGTAGGTGGAGAAGCCCAAGATGTTTACGTAAAAGATTTAAATGGCGATGGTATTATTGATGATGAAGATAAAGCCGCTTTAGGAGACCCATATCCAGAATTAGTCTGGAGTTTCACCAACGAATTTAACCTTGGTAAGTTTGATTTTAGTTTCATGTTCCAAGGTTCACATGGTGCTGAAATAAGAAACATGGGAGACCAGTACCTGTTCAACCATTTTAATTCCTCTCAAGATTTTAATCCTGAAACAACACCTAACCAAGAATTTATCAAAGAAAAAATATTCACCGATGATATTATTCAAGACGCTTCGTACATAGCATTGAGAAATGTAAATATTGGATACAATTTCCCACAAGACGTTTTGAGCGATTATGGTGTGTCTGGTTTAAGAATATATGCTACTGGCCAAAACCTTATGTATAAGACGGCAGATGACTATACAGGTTTCAATCCTGAATCTATAGATAGAACAAGTCCAACATCTTACGGTTACCAAAGGGCAGGTTCCCCTATCTTTAGAACGATTTCTATAGGACTTAACCTTGATTTTTAATCAGAACAGTATAAACAAAATTTACGATATATTATGAAACAATTCAAACTAATAACGATGCTTTTGGCGGTAGTCGTAACCTTTACGGCCTGCGAGAAGGACTTCTTGTCTCCCGCACCAACATCTGGAGTATCTTCGGAAACCTACTTCTCTACAGAAGAAGAACTAGAAACCGCTTTAATCAATATGTATGACGGTATTCAAGGTGTAAATTCTACGGATCCCGATGACAGACATGGTATTCAATACGAATTCTACATCACAGAAATGCGGAGCGATAATACCCGCACCAAAAGTAGTGAAGGTGAAGCAGCACAGTTCGAAAGTTATAACATAACACCGAATAACGGTATAATTGCCAACTATTACGAGAGCTATTATAACATTATCTACAGAGCCAATATAGTATTGGACAATCTTGAAGTAATAGAAAACGTAGCCACTAAAGCATCATATGAAGCCGAAGCTAAATTTGTTAGAGCTTATGCCTATTTCAATTTAGTACGCCTCTATGGTGATATTCCTTTAATAGATAGAGTAGTCGGACCTTTAGAAACCGATATTCAATTTACCCGTGTTGCCGCATCTTCTATATATGACTTTATCAAGAGCGACTTGTCCACTGCAGTTGAGGGGCTAGACAACACCTACCGCACTAGAGCGTCCAAAGCTGCTGCACAGACCTTATTGGCAAAAGTATACTTAACCTTGGGTGAAAACTATTCAGAAGCTCAGACCCTATTGGAAAGTGTTATGGCTTCAGGCTACTCCCTAGAACCAGACTTTGAAGATGTATTTTACAACGAAGAAAACAATGAAGTTATTTTCTCAATAGGCTACCTTCCTAACCTGAGTTCAGACAGTCAAAACTTTTCGGCAGAATGGCTGAACGGCGTAGGTAGAACTTCAGGGGTTAACTATGTAACTAGCGAGGCCGTTGCCGTATTAGATGAATTTGGAGGCGATAGGACCGCAATCTCATATAGGCTAGACCCCTCACAAGTAGGTCAGTACCAAGCAACCAAATACCTTCCGAATGGCGAAGATGGTGGTTCGAACGGGAAAAGCTTTGATAGCGACCCGACACTTGCGGGCAACGATTGGATCGTAATCCGATACGCCGATGTACTTCTTCTCCATGTAGAAGCCATTATGGCCGGTGGTGCCAGTACTACCGCTTCAAAAGCTTTGGCCTCATTTCAGGCTGTACGCAACAGAGCGGGTCTTACCGACCCGGTTACCGAAGTTACAAAAGAAGATTTGTTGTTGGAAAGAAGGGTCGAATTAGCCTTTGAGAATCATCGCTTCTTCGATTTGGTTCGATTTGGTCAAGCGGAATCGGTTTTTTCCACCTTCTCCTCAGCTAATAATCTTGGGTATTCTTCAACCGACTTGTTACTGCCTATTCCACAAAACGAGATTAACCTAAGCAACGGATCAATGAGTCAAAATCCGGGATACTAATCACTTAGTTTACCATAAAAACTGTAAAAATGAAACATATTTTAAATATCGAAATATTGAGAAACAAGTACTACGGATTTCTATCGCTCGTCGTAATTTTATCCGGTATTGCTTGTGAAGACACCTTCGAGTACGAACTGCCCGAAACAAATTCAAAGGTTGACTTGACGCCTCCATCGGCAAGTTTTTCAATCTCCCCGACCGATGACTTCCTAACATTTACCTTTGGTAACAACTCCAGTAGTGCTACTGATTATGTATGGGATTTTGGAGATGGTAATTCTTCTACATCTGTAGATGGCACCAATACATACCCAGCCGAAGGAACTTATACGATAACACTTACCGCTACGGATAAATTGGGGGTATCGAGCACCGTATCACAAACCGTTGATGTTATTGAACCAGAGGTACCTCTGGCCATAACACCAAATATTGGCGGTGCCGCTTTTGATGATGGTGTTGATGACAGTTGTGCAGATAGTAGGGATTGCTGGAGACTTGAAGGGGCTACCATTCACCAAACAACAAGTGATGGAGAAGCAGATACAAGAGGTGCCAAATATCCCTCTGGAAGCGATAATAACCGTATTACCTATCAAGCAGTTACAGTTTCGCCGAACACCAAATACGTCTTGACCGCCAGATATGCATTGCAAGCTGATGGAGACAGTGTTCGGGCAAGTGTTATCGATGGACAACTGAGTAATTTCAGTGAGTTTGCCAACGCTGCCTTATTGGCACAAGAATCAGGAACCGTAAATGAAGGCAAAGGCAACTTTAGCACGCTTACGGTAGCTTTCGAGACGGGTGCCAATGGTGACATAAGCATATTGTTTGATCACGACGGTAACGAAAAAGATTCCTACTTGGATAATGTTGCTATTGCACCAGTAGAAGAACAACCTTAAAGAAAAAATGCAGTTTTTAAACAACTTTTTTAGATCTTGTTATTTGAGTTTAGTTTTGGTTTCCGCCGGAAACTGCCAAGACAGTAATGACTTGGCAGTTGCGGCAAATCACCAAGATGAACCCTATGCGAATATAGACACCCCGGAAACCAAGAGTGTCGACATCAAAAAATATAAGTTACCAAAAATAGACCTGAATCATTGGAAGCTTACCCTTCCTGTTGGAAAACCAACAGAAGTTGAGCCTCCAGAAATTTTGGACTACGCTACGAATGAAGTCGTACGCCACTATTTCTACAATGATTCCACCGATGGTTCATTGGTTTTTTATGCTTTTCCGAATTCAACTACGGCCAACACTAAGTATTCTAGAAGCGAGCTGCGCGAGCAAATGGTACCAGGTGAAAACAATGTGAATTGGACATTTGAACAAGGAGGAAGGATGAAAGCAACTTTGGCAGTAGATGAAATAACAAAAGATATCAATGGCAAATACCATCGAACCATAATCATGCAAATTCATGGCCGATTGACCAACGAGCAAAAAGAGCTCATTGGGGCAAAAGACAATAATGCCCCGCCAATATTAAAAATATATTGGGACAAAGGCTATGTGCGGGTAAAGACCAAGGTATTGAAAAACAAAAGCGCTTCAAATCAAGAAATTTTACACGAAGAAGCTTGGACCGACGATGAGGGGTATACCTTCCCTGATTATGTTGGATTTAAAAAGTTTAAACTTGAGGTCAAGGTTTCCAAAGGAAAATTGGTAGTCATTATGAACAATACAGAATATGCGGTCTATGATGATGTTAATATTAAAAGGTGGGGAATCTTCGAAAATTACTTTAAGGCAGGAAACTACTTTCAAAGTAAGGATGAAGATAGCTACGCTAAGGTAAAATTTTACGATTTAGAAGTTGCACACTAGTTAGTTTTTTATAAAGAAGAAATACCTGCTTTAAAAAATAACAGTTAAAATTTTGTTGTTTTGAGTTAGATTGAGAGTAATTTTGCCGACTCGCTCACCACGGGTCGGTAAAATTCAAAAAACGCTGAGAACCCCCCTAAAATAGTAACTCTTTTAATTTAAGAAATACTTTTTTTGTAGTTTAAAATTTTATAATTTTAACAAACCAATCTGGTTAACCAATTTATAATATACATCAAATATGAAGTTAGAAATACTTACAAAACATGAGAACAAAGAAGTTCAAAATGCGATCATTTCTAATATTCGTGATTTAATCAATTACAAAAATCTAGAACCCGGTGATAAGTTGCCTGCAGAACGCGTACTTTCCGAAAAGTTTGGTGTAAGTAGAAGTAACGTTCGCGAGGCCATTCAAAAGCTTGAGTTCTACGGTATTTTAAACTCAAAACCGCAGAGCGGAACGTTCATTGCCGAGATTGGTCAAATTGCCATGAACGGTATGATTGATGATATTTTGAGTTTGGAAGATCAAGATTTCAAATCATTGGTTGAAACTAGGATTTTACTGGAACTAAAAACGGTTAAACTGGCTGCTTTAAGAAGAACCGATGAAGACCTAGAACGCCTAAAATCTGCTTTTGATGCTTACAAGACCAAGATGATAGCTGGCGAAGATTGTTTGGAAGAGGATTTGCTCTTTCACCTTGCCATAGCTTCGGCAAGTAAAAATAGTACAATGAATACCCTTATGCTATTGATAACCCCAGAGATTATCGTTGCATATGACAAAGACCGTGTATGTGATGGAGATGTTGCATTGGCAGAAGTAAAAAAGCACGAAGACATCTATTTGTCCATATTGGAACAAAACCCGCAAAGGGCCAAAGAAACAATGAAATTACACTTTGCCAAATTATACGATTACATTTATGGCGAAGACAGAAAAGTAAAAATACTAGAAGGATAAAAGTGCACGATTTATCTTTTTACAATTCATATACTGAAGGGAAACTAATACTAAAAAAAACTTATCCAATGAAGGTAAACGGCTAAAGCCGGACATACCAATCCTATTACACAATACGTATTTAAACATCTTAAATACAGGCTTTTAGAACTAACAATTCTCCTATCCCATAGAACTAGGACAGCCATTCGTGTATCCGATTATAAAGAATAATTTAAAAGAACGAAGATGAAAGTCAAAGGTTTAAGATGGTGGGTTATAGCCCTAATTTGTTTGGCAACGGTCATTAATTATATAGACCGTACCGCTTTTGGTGTTATGTGGCCAGAGATGGGCAAAGATTTGGGAATGGATGAGTCGGATTATGCCATTATGCTCAATGTTTTCATGATTACCTATGCTGCCGGAAAGTTTCTGTCCGGTAAGCTTTACGATATGATAGGTACCCGTATGGGATTTGTCGTATCCATAGTAGTGTGGTCCGTAGCGTCAATATTACACGCTTTTGCCAGAGGCCTAATTTCTCTCACACTTTTTAGGGCTATGCTAGGTTTAGGCGAAGCAGGTAACTGGCCAGGCGCGGTTAAAAGCAATGGCGAATGGTTTCCCGTTAAGCAAAGGGCCATTGCACAAGGTATTTTTAATGCAGGTGCATCGTTGGGAAGTGTAATAGCACCCGTACTGATCGCTTATTTATATGGTCATTTCGGATGGCGTTCCACCTTTATCATCATTGGAGCCATTGGGTTGTTGTGGGTCATTCCGTGGTTGTTCATCAACAAGGCCAAACCGGAGAAACACCCATGGATAACAGAAGAAGAACAAAAATTGATTCTTGCCGATAAAATTGCTTTAGGCCCTTCAACGGAGGAAAAGGAAAAAGGTCTTTCCGTGGCAAAAATCCTAAGCTACAAAGAATCATGGGGAGTACTTTTGTCCCGCTTTTTTATAGAGCCTATTTGGTGGTTGTTCGTTGGTTGGATGCCACTTTACCTTAACTCTAAATTTGGTTTTAGCATTGAGGAAATAGGGTCTACTATTTGGATTTCCTATCTAGGCGGTATGGCGGGCAGTATCATAGGAGGCTGGTATTGCGGTAAACTCATGGAGACCAAAACTGTAGATGCGGCAAGAAAGATTACAATAACCATTGGCGGCGCATTGATTTTCATGGGCCTATTGGGAATAATTTTCTTAGTAACGGAAAAGAACCCTATGACCTTTATTTATATCGTGGCAGTGGTACTCTTTGGCTTTCAATTTGCCATCGGTAATATTCAGACTATTTCGAGTGATTTGTTCCGCGGACCATCTGTGGGTACTTTGGCAGGTTTGGCAGGTACCGTTGCGGCAGTATCGGTTATCATAATGAACTCATTGATTCCTATGATCGCATCTGTATCATACACCCCCGCATTTATTGTCATCGCGGTACTAGCTCCTCTTGCAGTACTATCAATATTTGGATTAATAAAGAGAATACGACCCGTAGAATTGGAGTCAGTTTAATACATATAAAAATTCACTAACAGTAACTAACATAGAAATGAAAGGAAAAGTAGCAGTAATAACAGGAGCAACAGGTGGAATAGGTTTCGCCGTGGCAAAAAGATTAGGGCAAGATGGGTATACCGTTATCCTTAACGGCATAGACAATGAAGCCGGTGCGCAGAGAGTAAAAGAACTATCTGCAGAGGGCATTGATGCGGAATATTATGGTTTTGATGTCACCAATGAAGAAGCCGTAACCAAAAACATAAAGGCAATTGGCGAAAAGTACGGAAAAATAGATACCCTTGTAAACAACGCAGGTGGTCTAGGTGGCCGATCTAGATTTGAAGAAATGACCACGGAATTTTATAGATCTGTTATGGCGCTGAATCTAGATTCTACATTTTTCGCATCAAGAGCAGCTATACCTTTCCTTAAAAAAGGAGAAGATGCATCCATCATCAACTATACCTCAAACGCAGCTTGGACCGCTGGCGGACCAGGAGCTGGTATCTACGGAACTTCTAAAGCAGGTGTTCATACCATTACCAAAGCTTTGGCAAAAGATTTGGCCGAATACGGTATTAGGGTAAACGCGGTATCTCCAGGTACTATTGACACCCCTTTTCATGCACAGATCAAAGCTACAAAACCAGAAGTTTTTGCTTCATGGGCCAACAGCATTATGTTGGGTAGATTAGGTCAGCCTGAAGATGTTGCCGGTGTGGTATCTTTCCTAGCGAGCAGCGATGCTAAATTCATTACCGCAGAAACCATCCAAATTGGTGGTGGGCAAGCTTTAGGAATCTAACGGTATATATCTAAAACTAGCACTTAAGAACAGTAATACAGTAACACAATTTGAAATGAAAAAAGTAGTAACCTTTGGAGAAATAATGTTGCGTTTAGCTCCTCCGGGATTTTTAAGATTTTCACAAGCCAATACTTTTGATGTTGTTTATGGCGGAGGCGAGTCTAACGTAGCCGTATCGCTCGCCAATTATGGCGTTCCCGTAGATTTTGTGACGCGTTTACCAAAGAACGATATTGGGGAATGTGCACTTATGGAAATGCGAAAAAGAGGCGTAGGAACGGATAAGATTGTCTATGGTGGCAACCGTCTAGGAATTTATTTTCTAGAAACGGGTGCCGTTTCCCGTGGGTCTAAAGTGGTTTATGACCGCGCTCATTCCGCTATTTCTGAGATAGAATCCGGTATGATAGACTGGGATTCTGTTTTTGAGGGTGTGGAGTGGTTTCACTGGACAGGTATTACACCAGCTATCTCACAAGGTGCTGCAGATGTTTGTTTGGAAGCGGTAAAAGCGGCCAGTGCAAAAGGCATAACTATTTCAACCGATTTGAATTACAGGGCCAAGCTTTGGAACTATGGAGGTGATAGAGAAGCTATCATGACCGAACTTACTTCTTACTGTGATATTATTTTAGGGAACGAAGAAGATGCAGAGAAGCACTTTGGTATTCACCCTGAAGGTTTGGATGTTCATAAGGATGGTGCCGATGTTAAAGCGGAAGCATTCTTATCAGTCTGCAAGCAGATGATGAAAAAATTCCCAAAAGCAAAAAAGGTAATTACAACGCTAAGGGGCTCTATTTCTGCTTCTCACAATACGTGGGCCGGTGTACTATGGGATGGTTCCAAAATGTACGAAACACGTCAGTATCAAATTACGGATATTGTGGATCGTGTTGGTGGTGGCGATTCTTTTATGGGCGGATTGATCTACGGATTATTGAAATACCCAGAAGATGACCAGAATGCTCTAGACTTTGCCGTAGCGGCATCCTGTTTAAAGCATACTATAAAAGGTGATGCCAACTTGGTTACCGTAAGTGAAGTAGAAAAGCTAATGGGCGGTGACGCTTCGGGAAGAGTTGCCCGCTAATTTGTAAAACTTGAAACATGGCTTCTAAAAAATCGATATTGATTATTTGTGGTGGAGGCCCTGCTCCGGGCATTAATGCTGTAATAAGCACAGTAGCCAAGATTTTTCTGAAGGATGGCTATCGCGTACTGGGACTTCACGAAGGTTTTAAGGGAATTTTTTCCGAGGAACCCCAAATAAAGGAATTCGATTTTCCCCATGCAGACCGTATTTTTAGTCGAGGTGGTTCTACTCTTATTATGAGTAGATTCAAACCCAGCGATGAAAAAATAAACACGAAGCTTTTTTCCGATAATAATGTAAAACTATTGGTCAGTATTGGCGGTGATGACACCGCCTCTACGGCCAATAGAATTACAGGGTACCTGTCCAAAGAAAATATCTTTATTTCAAACATTCACGTACCCAAAACAATTGATAATGATTTGCCCCTACCCGACCGGAATCCAACTTTTGGATTTCATTCGGCCAAGGACGAAGGTGTTCGTATAGGCAATACCACTTATGAGGACGCCCGTACCAGTCAAAACTGGTTCGTTATGTCTACCATGGGTCGTTCTGCCGGGCATTTGGCATTTGGTATAGCCACCAGCTGTCATTTTCCCATGATGGTCATTCCCGAAATGTTCAACAAGACTTCCATCACTTTTGACAAGGTGGTTCGCTTGATTATTTCATCCATCATAAAGCGAAAAATACTGAACATTAATTATGGTGTAGCACTGGTTAGCGAAGGTGTTTTTCACATTATGCCGGATAGCGAACTGGACCATTGCGGCATTAACTTTACCTATGATGATCACGGCCATCCGGAATTGGGCAATGTAAGCAAGTCTCACATCTTTAACATGCTGGTCCAATCAAAATTGAAAGAACTGGGCGTAAACATAAAAAGTAGACCTGTAGAACTTGGCTATGAGCTTAGATGTTGCAGACCTATAGGGTTTGACCTAACTCTTTGTACACTTCTGGGGCTTGGCGTAAAAAAACTATTTGACCAAGGCGTTAGTGGTTGTATTGTTACCGCAAATTCCAAAGGTGAAGTAACGCCGTTATTTTTAGAAGATTTGCAAGGCAAAGATGGTAAAATTGCCCCTCGTCTAGTGGACATAGATTCGGAATTTGCTCGACTTTGTTTTCAGAACATGCACTTTATTGAGGAGGCCGATTATGAAGCTGCAAAAGCTTATTTACCAGACCCTGAACGTTATGATTTCAATAAAATCCTAGCTCAATTAGAGTAATTATCAAGTTGAATGCAACTTATATTTTACCTCTTCCCCTAAAAGTACTATTTCACCAAAAAGTATCCCAACATGGCAGAACAAAAGACTAGTTTTTGGAAAAAAATAATCGCCCTAGCACTTGCTTTTGGTCCGGGTATTTTTGCTATTGGGTATACTATTGGAACCGGAAGTGTAACCTCTATGATCGTAGCGGGCAGCACCTATGGTATGCAGTTGTTATGGGTTTTGGTATTGAGTTGTATTTTCTCTGGAATGCTGATGTACGCCTATGGAAATTATGCATTGGTAACTGGAGAAACGGCCCTATACGCGTTTAAAAAACATCTAAAATGGGGAAAACCCATTGCCATTTTAATCATTCTGGGCGTTTCGTTCGGGCAGTGGAACTCACTTATGGGAATACTTGGTATTTCGGCAAATATCATCTTTGAGATATTTTTGATTTACTTCCCCTCATTGGCCGATTATCAATATGAGTTGGTTTTGACTATTGCTATCTTGGTTATTGCTATTATGTATCGTTTTCTATTAATAGGAAAGTATGTTTTCTTCGAGAAAATATTGGTGATTTTCGTTACGATTATGGGACTCTCTTTCTTTGTTTCCCTTTTTATGGTCTACCCCTTACCTATAGAAGTAGCCGAAGGGCTTATCCCCACTGTTCCAAAAGTAGAAGGAGGAGGAATGATGGTTGCCGCCTTTGTGGGCACCACTATGGCAGCAGCAACTTTCTTGTCCCGTCCTTTATTCGTTAAGGGAAAAAAATGGACCATTGCGCACCTTAAGCAACAAAAAAAAGATGCCATAATAGCGGCCTCACTTGTATTCGTAATCAGTGCAGCCGTAATGGCCGTAGCCTCTGGAGCACTATTTCACCAAGGCCAGCCCGTTACCAAAGTTTTGGATATGGTAAACACCTTGGAACCCGTTGCCGGAAAGTTTGCGCTTACCCTTTTCTTTTTTGGCACGTTAAGCGCCGGTCTTTCCTCTATTTTCCCCTGTTTACTTATCGCTCCTATTCTCCTTGCGGATTATCAATCCGGCGAATTGGACACAAGCTCTAAACAATTTAAGACCATTACCGCCATTGCTTGTCTATTTGCTTTAATAGTGCCCGTATTTGGCGCTAACCCTATTGAAATGCAGATTGTTTCTCAGGTTTTTAATGTTTTTGTGCTACCGCTGGTAATCTTGGGAATCATACTGCTGTGTAACAACTCCAAATTGATGCACACATATAAAGCCGGACTTCTTCTTAACATTGGGCTTTTTGCCGCGCTATTCTTCTCTATTGTAATCTCTTATAACGGAGCTATAGCCCTTTTGGACTATTTCTAAAATGGTATTGAATGCTGTTCCAGCGTCCCATTTTATTATCAATGTTGCTGAGTCCCTACGGAAATACAGTTAGTTTTAAATTGCATACAGTCAAGGTCATCCACTTCATTTTAAGACCTTTACCTTAAATGATACGAACTACAAATTGTATCAAAAAAGACAATTTATTACTAATCATAAAAACCACAAGATATGTTACGTTGGACAGTTATATTTATCATATTAGCCATTATTGCAGGAGTATTCGGATTTGGAGGAATCGCTGCAGGTGCCGCTAGTATTGCCAAGATTTTATTTTTCATCTTTATCGTACTTTTTATAATCAGCTTGATTATGGGACGTAAAAAGATTTAGAGACCAATAACTCATACACTAAGGATTAAAGGATAGCTTTTGGCCATCCTTTTTTTTTGCAAGAACGCTGAACAACTTCCTGTTCCTTCAATTTTAAATATATCTAAAAATAACATACAAAAAGGCCCGAGCGTAAATGCCCGGGCCTTCTTACTTTTTAAACTACAACTGTATTACCAGCTTGCAATTTCTGCTTTCAGCTCTTCTTTTCCTTTTCCAACTTTTTCCTGTACCCTTCCGAGCATTTCATCAAATTTGCCTTCGGAATAGGTTACGTCGTCATCGGTAAGGTTTCCGTATTTCTGTTTTAGTTTTCCCTTTACTTGGTTCCACTTTCCTTCTAATTGTTCTTGATTCATCTTTATTATTTTATGTGATTAAACTTCAACTTAACTGTACTTAAAATTAGCAATGAAAATTGCCAACAAGTGATACAAAAGAATAGATTCTTAATCTTATTAATTATAAGGCTTGTCTAGCGCAGCACTGTCATCATCCATAAACTTTACAAAATCCGAAGGATTGTGAATAGGAATAAATCGTTCTCCTTTTATAACTACCGGAAAAGCTAAAGTTGATGGGGATTTCTCCAGAATACGCAACCAATCATGCTCATCTAAATCTACCTTCTCGTTCCCATATTTTTCTTTAAAATCAGGATGATCCTGATTTACCAATTTTCCCACAGGTACGTTCATATTATGAGCAATTTCCGCCCATTGGGTACCCGTTACATTTGTTTTTGAAATATCTATAGCCAGAATATCTTCATCTGCAGATTCTACGTAAGCATACGTTTGTTTACCGATTGAATTTTCTGAATTATAATATAGCGTTATCTTCTTTTTATCTTTTGAAATGACTCCCATATCCTTGAATTTTAGTTTCTAAATTACCTTCTTCAAAGTACTTTTTCCCTGCCTTGTAGATTACCTCTAAAAAATTAATTTTTTCTCCTTTTATTTTTTCCGTTACCTATAATAGTAGAAGTCAAACCGTCATTAACATTTAGCCACAGATAATTAAAAAAGGACTTTGTGGGGTCTCTTTCTGCTTCAATACCGCCATATCTGTATCCGTTTTCATCGGTATTGGAGCCGTCGTTCACAAATATTCTTCCTATTGACGTCAATACTTTATTTATGCTCAGACGGTCTTTCTTTAAGACTGAAAATTCAAAATCTTCATACTTCATTTTCATATCGCCTGCGGACGAAACCGCATCTCCGCTTATGGTAAAATAGAGTTCTTGAATTTCGCCTTTAGCACGTACCCGTAAATTGGATTCTAAAAAAGGATTGATGTTCTTTGAACTAAAACTTTTTACGGTACCGGAAGCCAAAAATGCATCTGTATTATTTTTGGCGTCAAACGACCAGTTTAAGGTTATTGGGGCTTCGCCCATGAGCAAAGCGTTGGCGGCTAAACTAGTTTTTTCCTTTCGTTCCGGTACATTTTGAATATGAACGATTTTAGCGTTTACATCACCAAAAATAATCTTGCCGGGAGTCGTTTCCCTATTCACTCGCTCACTATAAGTAATTGCACCATCCTGTATCTGTATTTCGGGAACATCTAGCTGTATGGGCAGTTTACGAATGGCTTCGCTGTACATTTTCTTTCTCTCCAAATCATCGGCCACTAGCTTATCTCTGTACATTTCTAAATTGGGTCCCTGCAAAGTCCCCTTTCCGGTACGCACCCAATATTTAGCATCGGCATAACCAAAAGCAATCTCATCAAAATCTACTTGGGGAATTTTTAAATCTATATAGTCATGTTCTTTTCGCAAGTGCGCAGACAGCTTGGTCTTACTATATTTTGATTTTAGTTTTAAGTCCGTTACCCGGAGATGGCCTTGATCCAAATGAATTTCATTTACGTTTAGCGCCTCGTAGGGACCTAAATCCGCGTAAAGCGAATTCCCATTAAATTTTACATCGGAATAGGCAACGGGAATCTTGGAATTAATACGATTCCTATCTGTAACAACCTCATCCATTTCAAAAAAAACCGAGTCCAATTTCATAGCCACACTATCTTCTGGGTTCTTAAACAGGGTTACAGAACCATTCTTGATGTTGATGTGGTCTATATGAATGGACTTTTTAAGCCCTATACTATCATTTTTTGATTTTGTGGCCTCATCTTCTTTTCCTTTTAAATAGTATTTTACAACCGGCTTATCTACATTAATATTAGTGAGCGTTATTTTCTTGTTGAAAAGAAACTGCCAATAGCCCAACCCCACAACCTCCAATACTTCTATTTTTGCGGATGCCCTAGGCCTGATAGAATCCGAAATTCCAATGTTCAAATCAATAGTATTCAGTTTTGTCGTTCCAGTCAAAACGTTTACATCTATGTCTTCATATGCCAATTGAATATGTGGTGGCAATTTGGTCTTTAAAAAATTCGCGATGGCATCCTTTGCCAGAAGTTGGGCCCCAAGTAAGGTTAGGGCCACGAGTACCAGTAATACCAAAATGATACGGGAAATAATTTTTATGGTTCGCTTCTTATGCATTGTTCAAGTTTAATTTGGCAACGAAACCCTTAGGCATCCTCCCCAATTTTAAAATTCCCTCTTTAAACCTTAAAATGAGTGTGCTTTCCAATTTATAATTAACCGGTTAGGTAAAAGGGTTTTAATCTACAGCAGGGTTTTATATATTATGTCTCATTAATGTAAACACGTATAATTTAGGTTTTGTATCACTTTAAACTATTCATATTCTTCATGGCTTTTGTCCAATTAAATGCACAACATACAGTTCCCGATGTCATAAAAAATGAGGCCCGGATTGCGCTATCGCACTACCCGGAATTGGAACAAACACCCATAACCTTTAAAATTGTAAAGAAGATCAAGCAATCTACCATGCAGGCGCAGCCCAAATTCAACAGTCTTTTTAAAGGACGAAAGAAGCGTGCCTATGTTATTCTAATAAGTGAAAAAATAAAGATTTCCGATACCGTCTTTTTCACCAAAGATGTACCAAGTGACATTATGATTGGTTGGTTGGGGCATGAACTGGGGCATGTAATGGATTACAGGAACCGCAGTACCCTAAATCTTATTTGGTTTGGCCTTAAATATTCATTTTCCGGCTCATATATTAAAGAAGCGGAACGTGCAGCGGATACTTTTGCCGTTGCCCACGGAATGCACGATTATATTCTAAAAACGAAACATTTTATTCTTGATCATGCCGAAATTGAAGAAAAGTACAAAGAACGTATAAGACGTTACTACTTGTCTCCCGAAGAGATTATGGCTATTGTAAAAGAAAGGGAGACTACTGAAAAGAAACCCTAATCTCCTTACCGCTAAAACTCACCCCTATGGATTCACAAAAGCTTCCCATTCCTTAAATTTCTCCTCGCCCATAACACGCTCCATTTTTACTTGTCCGCCTTTCTTTTTATTCTTTCCGTTCCAGTCATGGAAAACGGATGGCGGCACGGTTACGACCTTTACACCCTTTAATGCTTTAGAACGTGCCACTTTATAGTTCTTGTTGGCATTTTTAAGAGATTCGTCCAACGCATTGGCCAATTCAACAGCATCTGTTTTGTCTTCCGTGCCCAGATACCAGCAATGGTAAAACTCACCGTCTATTCGTTTGGCGCATAAGGTATATTCCGGAATTCGGATACTGAATTTTTCTTCCAACTTCTGCACACCCGCATCCATTTTATTTACTGATAGTTGAGAACCCACTGTATTCAAGAAGAACTTGGTTCTACCCGTTATTTTTATTTCTGCGCGTTCTACATTCGTAAATTCAATGGTGTCCCCAATAAGATAGCGCCACGCTCCGGATACGGTGCTTATGATTAATACATAATCCTGACCTTCTTTAACTTCGGAAAGTTTTATGGAGGGTGCATCATCACTTAGCGAACCATCTGGCTGAATGTATTCCGGCTCAAAAGGAACAAATTCAAAATAGATACCGGAATCCGTAGAGAGTTGCATGGCATCTGTTTCGGGTCGGGATTGAAATGCTATAAATCCTTCCGAAGCCAAATAGGTATCTATTACGGTTACGGGTTTGCCCAGCAACGCGTTAAAACTCTTTTTATACGGCCCAAAAGCCACCCCGCCCGAGGTATAGACCTGTAGATTGGGCCAAATCTCGTGAATATGTTGCAAACCATGGTAGTCTATAACTTTCTGTAACATCAACTCTATCCAAGAGGGAATACCGCTTAATGCGCCAATATCCCAATTGGGAGCTTCTTCCGCTATTTTTTGCACCCGCTCGTCCCAATCATCGATCTCCGCAATTTCTTCGCCCGGCTTATAATAACCCCTGAACCAAGTTGGTATATTACTCGCACTTATGCCACTGATCTCCCCTTCTTCGTGACCTTCTACCTTGTTCAAATCCGTAGAACTGCCCAACATTAGAATTCCGAGCTCAAAAAAATCAGGAGGTAAGTCAAAATTGCTCAAGGCAAACACCTGCTCTACCCCTGTACTCCGGATCGCATCTATCATATCATTGGTAACCGGAATTCTTTTACTCGTTTTTCCTGTAGTACCGGAACTCAACGCAAAATAATCCGGTGTTCCCGGCCAAGTTACATCCTCTTCTCCTTCGTGCAGTTTCTGCCACCATTCCTTATTTATTCGGTTATAATCAAAATAGGGAACAGATGCAGCAAAAGCATCTGCAGGACTACTGGATTCGCGGATAGCCTTAAAATTGTAGTGCTTTCCAAAAGCAGTGTTTTCGGCCTTTTTTAAGAGCGCTTCAAGTACGGCTTCCTGTTCCTCAACCGGATTTTTAGTTCCTGTGAGCTTATCCCTTACATCAATGAATCCTTTTATAATATGTCCTATGATCGGCATGTGAATCGTTTTGTGTAAAAATAATCCTAAACGGATTGGAGACTGTTCTTTATGCAATGTTTGATTAACCCAAACGACTGCTTTTTACCCCTATTTTTTCTGCTGAATTCCTGTCCCACTTTTGGCCATAACGTTAAACTTTTTAAAGCCGAAAGAAGTTTGCGTAATTTTACGGTCCAATTCCACCACACATACATTTGTACAGCATAGTAGACATAGAGACTACCGGCAACGGTATTAAGGGTAACAAGATTACCGAGATTTCCATATTTATATTTGACGGTCATGAGATTGTAAATGAGTTTACCTCCTTGGTAAATCCGCAATCTGAAATTCCCTATTTCATAACACGATTAACGGGAATTGATAATGACATGGTCCGTGATGCCCCTACGCTTGACGAAATTGCGGAAGACATTCTAAAAATTACCGAGAATACCATTTTTGTGGCCCACAGCGTTAATTTTGACTACAACGTAATTAAAAACGAGCTGAAACTCTTAGGGTTGGATTTTATACGAAAGAAACTCTGTACGGTTCGTCTATCCCGTAAACTCTTGCCCGGCTACCATTCCTATAGCCTGGGCAAATTATGTTCTTCGTTAAATATACCTTTAACGGATAGGCACCGTGCCCGTGGAGATGCCCATGCCACTACCCTACTTTTTAAAAAACTTTTGCGTGCGGATGGTGCCGCCCAAGTTTTTAAGACCTTTCTAAACGCCCGCTCCCAAGAAGCCACTTTACCTTCGGCATTACCCAAGGAAGCTTTTGAAAAGTTGCCCACGACACCTGGTGTGTATTACTTTAAGAACGGAAAAGGAAAAATCATTTACGTGGGCAAAGCCATTAACGTTAAAAAACGTGTACTTAGCCATTTTTACGATAAGTCCACCAAAGAAATAGCCCTTTGCCAAGCAACCGCGGATATTGATTTTGAACTTTCCGGAAGCGAGCTTTTAGCACTCTTAATGGAATCAGAAGCTATAAAACACCATTATCCGGAATTTAACCGCGCTCAGAAAAGAAAGATTCAGCCGTATGGTATATTCAGTTATGAAGACCGGAACGGCATTATGCACCTGGCGTTCAATAAACTGAAAATGGCCCCCAATTCTGTGTTGACGCTCTACGGCCCAACGGACTGCCGTTTGTTCATAGAGGAAATCTGTAAAAGTTTTAGGCTATGCCCTAAATACTGCCACTTACAGGAGAACGTTAAAAGCTGCAACCATTACCGGTTAGAAAGCTGTGATGGCATTTGTAGAGAGGAAGAAGATATTGCTCTATACAACGAAAAAGTACAATTGGCCTTGCACCATATTAAAGCGCAGAAAGAAGATTTTGTCATTAAGGAAAAAGGGCGGAATCCGGAAGAACAGGCTTTTGTTCTGGTAAAGAACAGTACATACATGGGGTACGGTTTTATAGGCGGGGAAGAAACAATTACTACGGACCATGAATTGGAAACTTTTCTAGTACAACAGAACAACACTCTAGAAACGGAGAGTATAATCAAGTCCTATATCAGTAAAAATCCGGGTAAGATTATGGTGTTAAAAAGTGAACATCTGGGCAGTTAGCGCTTAGGCTATTTATTCAGTTTCCTGTACATAAGAATTACGAACAACAACCATACACTAAATATGACGATTACAACAGTGGTATATATCCATATAGCATCCATAAGTTTGGTTTCAGTTGGTACAACAGTTTGGCGGCTTTAACGGACTAAAAATATTGGCTTAAAAAAAGTCAATCAATTTGTAATCCAATTCCTACTAAAGATAAGTAATAAGATGTAAAAACACCTCATTAGCTTTATGATTGTCTTAACATTTGCAAAAATTGCAAGAAAAAAGTGCTAAGCCTGTCTTATTCGCAACAAAAAGTAACTTAAATGCACAAAACCAAGAAGATACGGTTACTTTTTTCCGCCACTATTTATAAAAAGAATAATCATAACCACCAGAGCAATACATACCAAAGCAAAAATGGCGATCATAACAATACCGTTGCTATAGTTAACGAGAGGTAAATTTTGTGAAATCATAGGTCAATTATTTATAACTCCACAAATCTATAGTAGACCTACTACCCAAACTATGATAATTGTCAGGGTAGCCGGTTTTTAGAAAATAGAACACAATTCCGTAATTGAATTTGTCAGAAATTTCTAGTATTTTTCCATTAGGAAACATTAACAAGTTCGTAATGTTGTTTTTCACATTTTTGTCAAGAGTTTCAAAAAATATGACTAACCCAAAAATTAAAGAATCTTGATGAGTAATGAATTAGAAACCACATCTGGACAGCAATATTTAGATAAAGATTTTAGTGTTGAACTAAACTTTAAATTTTGGACAACGAAAGGAGCTAGATTTGTTGCGAGCCATAGGTTGAAATCAGTTAATAAGCTTTCTTCATATTCATTAGGTTTTTTATCCGCTTATTTAATAATTCTTGGTCTATTAAGTGTATTTGAAGTTGGGCCTGAAACACCAATTTCAGCAAAGAATTTTGCTCTAATCTCAACCAGTCTTTCAATTTTAATTCTTGTATTTAGTCAACTAGAAGGATTTAATGACTATCGACTACGAGCAGAGAAATTTCACGATTGTGCACTAGAAATAAGTGAGCTATATAATAAATTACGATACTTAAAAACAAGCTCAATGAAACAGGATGAGATAAATAAACTTTCCGAGAATTTATCCATTGAATATTCTAATGTTTTAAAAAAATATGAAAACCATAAATACATTGACTTTTTAATGTTTCAAACTACAAAAAATGACTATTTCAAACTAAATCTGTTGAACATTTTAATAATAAAGCTAAGATATTATTGGAGTACCCAATTTTTATATCATGTCTTAATAATCCTTCCTCCAATTTTAATCTATTTACTAATAAAATGAAAAACCTCATCCTAATCGTTTTTCTGATTCTGGCCAGCTGTAAAGGCGAAACCAAAACAGAGCAAGAGGTTGCTATAGACCCATCCGTTCCGGAAATGTGGGAGGTTTTTATAACATCCCATCCAGAGTTTAAGGGTGAGGAACAGCCAGAATCTTGGTTTTTTCATAACAATAAAGCCGATGCCGATCGGCTCGCAAAATTGGTCTTGACAGGCAAAAAGCAAGCAGGTTCCGGGCTGTATGCTTGGTACGAAGAAGCCAACGCAGATTTACCCTCCGTAGGAACCAAACACATCATCACCAATTTTGACGGAAAAGCGCAAGCTATAATTAAAGTAACAAAAGTAGATACCATACCCTTTAATGAAATATCAGAAGCATATGCTGCTCTGGATATGGGAATAACAGATGACCCTCTCAATAAATGGAAAAAAGCCCATTGGGATTTCTTTTCTAGCGCAATGAAAGAAAGTGGAGAAAAACCAACAGAAGACATGCTCATTGTTTGCGAGTGGTTTGAAACCGTATGGCCCTAAGTCCAAAACACTTGTTACACTCATGAAGCCAGACCAAATTAAGTCAAATAAATCGGTACCAACTACCATGCAGATGGAATTGGAGCAAAGATTTCCGGTATGGAATTCCATTTCGGAACTCTACTTGGATACGGAGCTACAAGATTATAATTACGACACCATAACACGCACTTTCATTAACTCCGGCTTTTCTCTAGAGGAATTGAAAGCTATTGACCGCCACGAAGTTTTTCCCGTACTCAAAGCTAACCTATTGAACATCTTTGGCGAATGGAGAGGTTTTGACGAGCAATGGTTGAACGAAGAATGCACCAAGCGTTATTTAAAAAGAGAGAACCGCTGGTTTAAGTATAAGAACCAGTTTTACGATTATTTTTTGTTCTCCATGCGAAAAGACCACTGGACCGAAATTGAAAACCGAATGCAAATACATAGTGCCAATGCCAAATAGCACCCCAAGATTATCTAAAATCCAGAAAACAAAAACCCCCATTGCTCCTCTAAAACAATGGGGGTTTTATCTGTTTGTACGTACTTACAAGGTAGTAGGACAAACATAGTCTGTTGCAGGAACTTCGGCCTTTTTAAGAGCTCCAAAACCACCTGCTATATCAATAAAGTTGTGAATACCGCGGCTCTTTAAAATAGATTCCGCTATCACGGAACGGTAGCCACCGGCACAGTGTACCAAAAAGGTCTTGTCCTTAGGAAATTCGTTCAGGTAATCGTTCAAGCTATCTAAAGGTGTGTTCTCCGCACCTATTACATGCTCGGAAAGAAATTCGCTTTCCTTACGCACATCAAACACCTCAGCTTCTTTACCCTCGATTTTTGTTTTTGCCTCTTCCGCAGAAATAGAGGTGATGGTATCGTAATCCTTACCCGATGCTTTCCAAGCGTTGAATCCGCCTTTCAAGAATCCTATGGTAGCATCAAACCCTACACGGGACAAACGGGTTACCGCTTCCTCTTCCATATCTTCCGGCGTTACCAACAAAAGGGGTTGTTTAGTGTCTGCGATAAGAGCTCCTACCCAAGGGGCAAAATCCCCATTAAGGCCAATAAATATAGACCGTGGAATGTGGCCTTCTATATAATCTTTTTGATGCCTTACATCCAGAACCACCGCTCCGGATTCGTTAGCGATCAGTTCAAAAGCATCTGGATCTAAAGCCGTAGTACCACGGTCAAGAACATCGGCTATATCTTCATATCCTTCTTTGTTCATCTGTACGTTCAAAGGAAAATATTTGGGTGGCGGCATCAGACCGTCCGTAACTTCCTTAATAAATTCGTCCTTGGTCATATCCGCTCGCAACGCATAGTTTACTTTCTTCTGGTTACCCAGGGTATCTACCGTTTCCTTCATCATATTCTTACCACATGCAGAACCTGCACCGTGTGCGGGGTACACAATAATATCATCGGACAAAGGCATGATTTTGTTCCTTAAGCTATCGAACAAGATACCTGCCAAGTCTTCTTGGGTCATATTTGCTGCTTTTTGAGCAAGGTCAGGTCGGCCTACATCGCCCAAAAACAAAGTATCTCCGGAGAAAATAGCATGGTCCTTACCGTTTTCGTCTTTTAACAAATAGGTAGTACTTTCCATGGTATGCCCAGGGGTATGCAATGTTTTTATGGTAATATCGCCCAGCTTAAATTCTTGACCGTCCGTTGCGATCAATGCTTCGAAAGAAGGGTTGGCATTAGGGCCGTACACAATTGTGGCGCCCGTTTCTTTGGCAAGGGTAACATGACCACTAACGAAATCCGCATGAAAATGGGTCTCAAAAATATACTTGATTTTTGCCCCTGCTTTTTCCGCTCTTTCCATATAAGGATGAACCTCGCGCAATGGGTCTATTATAGCCACCTCTCCTTTACTTTCAATATAGTAGGCACCCTGTGCCAGGCATCCGGTATAAATTTGCTCTATTTTCATGATGACATATTTTTAAATTTCCTAAATTGGAAAAATTATACATTTCTAAATGGCCTTCCTAAAAAGGATAACCTTTACTTCTTCTCTTCAAAAATACGGCTATCCCCTAAATTAGAAAGTAACATTAGTTACGGTTACGACGATTCTGGTAGGCAACTTTTTCGCTCAATACCGATAAGGGCGTCATATTATCAAAATAATCTACCGCTTCTTTAGTCTGTACGAATAAATATTGCTTGTGCAAGGCTTCTATAATTCCACTACTAAAAATGGTATCCCTAGTGGGGCCCGTAGCTCCCGAAATATAAAACTGAAGCCCTCTGTCATGTAGTTCGTCTATTACACGAATAAGCATTTGAGCTGCACTGGAATCTATATAACTAATGGCCTCCGCATTAAGGATGACCCCTTTTAGACTATCGCCTTTGGCGTCTACATTCCTGAACAGTTCCTTTTTAAAGAAATTCTTATTACCAAAATACAATTGGGAATCAAACCGAACGATAAGCAAGTCTTCCCGTACCAGAACATTTTGTCCAAACCGGTCTATATTTTTATAATAATCAGAACCGTCTATTCTACCCAACACGGCAAAATGTGGTTTTGAGCTCTTGTAAACCATTAACAGCAAGGATAACAATACACCTATTAAAATCCCCTCGGAAATACCGACAAATAGGGTAATCAAAAAAGTGGTTAACAGCACAAAAAGTTCATCCTTACGGTATTCCCAAAGGCTTTTAGGATAGGCAATATCAATAAGTCCGTAGACGGAAACCATAATAATACTTGCCAATACCGCCTTGGGCAAATAATAAAAAAGTGGTGTTAGGAACAAAAGGGTTACGGCCACTACAATTGCACTGAACAATAAGGCCATAGGCGTTTTTGCACCTGCCTGACTATTTATGGCCGAGCGAGAAAAACTTCCTGTTACCACGTAAGATTGGAACAGCGACCCCAACATATTGGAACTGCCCAAAGCTATAAGTTCTTTATTGGCATCTATGGTCTCCTCCCCTGTTTGTTCCTCCATAGATTTACCGATGGAAATAGCTTCTAGATACCCAATAAGGGCCATTGTTACCGCAATGGGCGCCAATTCCAGTATAGTATCTACCTTTAATTGTGGCATGGTAAAAGAAGGAAGCCCCGTGGGAATCTCCCCAACTATATTAACACCCACAGCCGGAAGCTGTAAAAAATAAACCACCAGAATACCAATGATAACCACAAAGAGTACACCCGGTATACGCTTATCCCATTTCTTTAAACCTACGATTATCAGGATTCCTATAAACCCGATGGCAAAATCATACAGATTGGTTTCGGATAATTTTTCAAAGGCGTTCATTAGCAACAGGTCAAACCGGTTGCTACGCGCAATATCCACTCCTAAAAGGTGCTTTAACTGACTGAACATAATTATAAGTGCCGCCGCCGAAGTAAAACCGCTTATAACCGGCTTAGACAAGAAATTCACCAAAAAACCCATCCGCAGAACCCCTAATATCAATTGCACTGTACCAACTGAAAAAGCCAAGAGCAATGCCATGGTAATATAATTGTCCGTAGAGGTAATGGCCAAGGTTCCTAAACCTGCCGCCACCAAAAGGGAATCCATTGCCACAGGCCCTACGGCCAACTGTCTAGAAGTACCAAAAAACGTATAGGCAATCATAGGCACCAAAGAAGCGTAAAGCCCATAAACCGGTGGTAAACCGGCAATCATGGCATAAGCCATACCTTGGGGAATAAGAATAATGCCAACGGTAAGTCCGGCTATGAGATCTTTGGAAAACCAACTCTTATTATAGTCCGTAATCCACTCCAAAAAAGGAAGAATTCTTCGCATGGGACAAATGTACCATTAAATCTAAAATGGCTGTGTTACCTGTGTTACACCAACGTAAAGAAACCAAAATAAAATCTTATTGAATATTACCGCCTACTGGTAGACCACTGGGCACACTTTCCGGTAAACTCGTATCAAAATTGGTATCGTTAAGCGTATTTAAAAACGAAATGATCTGGGACATTTCCTTAACGGACAATTTCAGTTCCCTAACGAACGGATCGTACTTTTTAACCGGCACATGTTTGTTCCGTTCCTTACCATTGGCAATATCCTCATAAAATTCCAGCACCTTTTTAAGGGTAGTTAAACTGCCGTTGTGCATGTAAGGCGGCGTAAAACGTAAGTTTCGTAGCGTAGGCGTCCGAAAAGCAAAGGTGTCTTTAAAACCTGCATCCGGTTGTACTAACTTTTCGTTCTCCGGCGTGCCCAGGACATGCATTTTGTAATCCGAAAACATAGGGCCGTTATGACAGTTGACGCAGCCAACCGATTTAAAAAGCTCAAAACCCTCCTTTTCCGAAATCAAGATAGCATCCTGATCGCCCCGCATATATTGATCAAACCGGGAGTTATTGGTTACTAGCGACCTTTCAAAAGCTGCTATAGCCTTAGCCAGATTTTCTACGGATACCGCATTAGGTTCCCCAAAAGCATCCGCAAACAACTTTTGGTACTCAGGAATATTTTTCACACGGTCTACTACGGTCTGGAGAATATTGGCTTCGGCAATACCGTGCCCCCGCATTTCCTCAAAAGCCTTTATAGGTTCCAAAGCCTGTTTTTCAAGACTTTTTACACGGTCGTCCCAAAACATGGTTGCCTCAGAAGGTTCATAATTACCAAAAGCATCCATTCCATTATATGCCGAATTAATAATAGTAGGTGCATTTCTTTTTACAAAGGGAATATCATTGGACGCATTAAACTTACGCTTACTGCCCAAACCACTGGCGTTAGGACCGATACTGATATCCAAAAATTCTGCATACCCATTATCCGGATGATGGCAGGTGGCGCAAGCCACATCTTTATTTCCGGAAAGAATAGGGTCGTAAAAAAGTAATTTGCCCAGCGCTTCCTTTTCCGGTGTAGAGGGATTGTCTGCTGGAGATTTTACCGTTTTGGGCAACGCCGTATACGTAGTTACGACCCGTGCTGTATTCTGGGTCTTTTCCTGTTTTTTACCATCACCGCCGCAACCAATGAGAAACATTAGTAGCATGCTCGGTAACAGGATTTTTTCTATTCTAGACATAAAATAACTACGCAACAGAACAGTAAAAATAAACAATAAAAGACAAATGAAATATGATTTTTGTCAGCTAGGCTATTGAAAATCAGCCCAGCTGACATAGTCCCTATTTATAAAAAAGCATTCTTAACCTGGTTTACCAATTTGGTTCCGTCCGGGTCAGCTTTTGTCTTCAACTCACATAACTCTTCTGCCCATTTAGACGTACGAATGCGCATTGGTGGGTGCTCGTTTTCTGCAATATTCATGATTACGGCAGCCACTTCCTGACCCGTTTGGTAAATTTGCGCGGCACCCTCGCTCGCTCTCTCTTGGTTCTTTTTTAAATATTGCTGAAAAATTGGTAAATATTCTCCGGTAGCCAATTGACCATCAACCGCAGTTTTCTCTACGGCGGAAGTCATGAATTCCGTAGAGATCCCGCCAGGCTCAACACAGCTAAATTTAATATTAAAAGCATCGCCAAGATAACTGGCCAAACCTTCCATATACCCTTCTACTCCAAATTTTGCCCCACAATACAGCTCGTTAAAAGGTTGGCCCACCAAGCCACCAACAGAGGTAATACTAATTACCTGCCCGGACCTTTGCTTACGCATATACGGTAAAACGGCCTGTGTACAGAATACCACCCCGTGGTAATTTACATCCGTAACCCATCTGATTTCCTCTTCGCTAGCCTGTTCCGTAGTTTTGGCAAAACCCGCTCCGGCATTATTGACCAAAACATCTATCTGCCCGTCTTTCTCTATAATGGTTTCCACAGCCTTTTTAATGGAATCAACTTTGGTAACGTCCAGTTCCAAAATTTCAATATCCAAATGGGCTTCATCAATTTTTTCCTTTAAAGCAGTTGCCTTTGCCAAGTTTCGCATTGAAGCGTACACTTTATACCCTTTTTGTGCAAAAAGTAATGAGGCCTCTAGCCCTACTCCTGATGATGTTCCTGTTATTAATACGTTTCTTTTCATTTTATCTTAGTTTTAAAATATGTATTTTGGAATGAACATTCACTCCAATTTATGATTAAATTTTTTTAGCCCTTTATTCCATCCCAAACCATGTTCACTTGATGTTGAATAGAATTTGACGGTACACTTTCCTGTGAATGGTACCATCTTAAATAAGAGACCACTGCCCCACCCATAAACTGGATAAGCTCATCTGTTTCTATATTCTTTATAATCAGCAATTCTTTTCCCTTGTTGAGCAAATCATAGACCGGAAGTACCGTTGCCAACCCTTTTTTCTTACTTTCCTCAGTAATAATAGGTGAAGCCCTAATCTGCTCCATGAACATAAAATACTGGGCATTATCAATAAAAAACAGGATTATGTCTTTAAAATATCCTTCAAACTGGGATTTAATAGGTTGGGTTTCATCAAAATCAGGAAAAGCGGTATTCTCCTGCTCCTTAATGCTTACATAGAGTTCGTTGATCAATTCATCCTTAGTAGGGAAATAATTGTATATCGTTCCCATACCCGTTCCGGCATTTTTTGCAATAGCCGACATGGGCGTATTATGCACACCCTTTGTTACCAAAAGTTCCAAAGCGGACCGTAAGATGTTTTCTTTCTTATTCACAGGGCAAATGTATTCTTTTTGGAATAAACATTCCAATTTTTAACTAAACTTTAAATTTGAGGCTTTTAAGCTTCTAAGAAAGTTGAAGAAAATCTATAAATCTACCACCTTAATCCGGTTGCGTTGCATCTCTATCCTTCCTTCTTTTTCCAGTTTTTTCAATAACCTTGAAATCACTACACGAGAAGTATTTAGATCGTAAGCTATATCTTGATGTGTAGTCTGCACAAATTCATCATGGTTTACCATAGCCTTGTCTTGAAGGTGTTTCAGTAATCTTTCATCCATCCGTAGAAAAGCCAAGGTGTCTACTGTTTCCAATAGCTCGGTCATTCGGGTATGGTAGCTGTCCAAGATAAATTGCCGCCATGTAGCATATTTCGCCATCCAAACTTCCATCTTTTCCACGGGAATCATAATGAGTTCCGTGTCACTTTCGGCTACCGCACGTATCTCACTTTTATGGGTACCCACACAACATGAAAAGGTCATGGCACACGTATCTCCCCTTTCCAAAAAATACAATAAAAGCTCGTCTCCGTTCTCATCTTCGCGCAGGATTTTAATAGCGCCACTCAGTAACAAGGGCATATGGGATATGGTTTCGCCAATATCCATAATTACGGTACCCTGCTTAAATTTTTTCAACATACCTACGGTTTGCATTTCTTCTAGGAGGGCATCCTCAAAGAGATAGCCATAATTTTGTAAAAGACCTTCTTTCATATATCTGGAGATTATATGGCACTAATGGAAACCTTATATTCCCGATCGGTATTCTGAAGGTATTCAAACCCTTCGTGAAGTTTTGTTTGCTCTACTGCATACGGATAAAATGTAATAGGCTCTATGCAAACCATATTTGGAACTTCTGTCCACAACATAAAATTACCAAAGCCTTCCGTACGAATACGAAGTTCTTTCTGGTCTTTTAAGATGATTTCAGAACAATCAGGCACTTGTAGCGCCCTACTGCCCACATCCATAATTTCCTTAAGGGTGATTTCTTTTTTACCGGCCAATACTGTTGGACCGTCTGCATAGAGTTTAAAAGCTGGATGATACCCCAACATAAACGGCATATCCCGTTCCCCCGAAACCGTAAAAACAACTTCAAGTCCCGTCTGGGTTAAACGGAAGGTTTTTTTAAAGCTGAAATCATACGTCCAAAACAACCACTCCTTATTGGATTTATTCGGGAATTTTGAGTTTTTTATTCGCGTACCCGCCGTATACTTTTTTTCTAAAACAGCTTCTGTGTCCGTAGTGGAAACTATCTCGTACGTCATCTCGCGAAGAAGACCATGCTGATCTTGGACAGCTATATCCCTTGGTGTCTGTACTTGAAACTTGGCATCGGCCGTAGGCCCGATAATAGGAAACATTTCGGTATCCGAACTACGCCACCCCGGACTCCCTTTTTGGTGAATATATTCATACCCATCTACCGTATACCCCACCAATTCTCCGGCATCTATATTTACTTTTTGATTTTCAAGCTTTAATTCTATCATCTCACTAAATTTTGTAGCTGTTTAACAAGAAGTCGTTTTTCTTATCCTGTCTTACAAAGCTAATCTAAAAACCCTTTTTCACGCATCCAATCATCATTGAACATTTTTCCAACATACCGGCTCCCATGGTCATGAAAAAGTACTACAATCAGGTCATCTTTTTTAAAATGTTCCTTTAATTGTAATACCCCTTTTATAGCCGCCCCGGCAGAATTGCCCAAAAACATAGCCTCTTCTTTAGCCAAACGTTGGGTGTAAACCGCTGCATCCTTATCCGTAACTTTTGTAAATCCGTCAATGACATCAAAATCTACATTTTCCGGTAGAATGTCCTCCCCAATACCTTCGGTGGTATATGGATAAATTTCTTTGGGGTCGAATACTCCGGTTTCATGATATTTTTTAAACACCGAACCATAGGTATCTACACCCCAAATTTTAATATTAGGGTTCTTTGATTTTAAAAACCTGCCCACACCGGAGATTGTTCCGCCCGTACCCACACCCACTACAAAATGGGTAACCTTGCCATTGGTCTGCTCCCATATTTCAGGCCCGGTAGTCAAAAAATGGGCCTTGGAGTTACTAGGGTTATCATACTGGTTAACGTACCAGGAATTAGGTACTTCTTTTGCCAATCTTTTTGCGGTGGAGTAATAACTACGTGGATCACTAGGTTTTACATCTGTAGGGCAAACGTGCACCTCGCTCCCCATAGCCCTTAGAATATCTATTTTTTCCTTGGACTGTTTATCACTTATAACACAAATAAGCTTGTACCCCTTTACCGTTGCCGCCAATGCCAGACCCATACCTGTATTTCCTGAAGTAGCCTCAATAATTGTTCCTCCAGGTTTCAATACACCTGAGGTCTCGGCGTCCTTAATCATCTGCAAGGCCATGCGGTCCTTGACGGAATTTCCGGGGTTAAAAGTTTCGTACTTGGCCAAAACCATGCAGGGCAACTCAGAAGTTAGTCGGTTTAACTTCACTAAGGGCGTATTACCAATGGTGTCCAGAATGTTTTCCGCGTATTTCATGAGCTAACTGTTCGGTTTATATATAGGGAAAATACGAAGAACGTCCCACATATAAAAAGAGGCCATATCTATGTGCCCCTATTCGAACTTAATTGCCTTAACGGGAGTAATTTTAGTGATGATATAGGACGGCACCAAAAGCATAATAACACAAAGTACCAGCACGCCAATATTTAAGGCCACTACGGTAATAAAATCTATATGTACCGGCACATAATCTATGTAATACTCTTTGGGGTTTGGGAATTTTAATACCTGAAATTTATCCTGAATAAAGATGGCTCCCAAGCCAATGACATTACCCCAAACAAGGCCTATACCAATGAGGTAGCTGGCGTTGTACAAAAACACTTTACGTATGCTCCAGTTGGCGGACCCTAAAGCCTTTAATATTCCGATCATCTGGGTTCGCTCTAAAATCAACACTAATAAAGCGGTAATCATATTAAACCCGCTTACGATAATTACGATGCCTATGATCAAAATAATATTAAAATCGAACAGGCTTATCCATTCAAAAATCTTGTAATACTTATCTATAATAGTCTGCGTATCTAACGTGGACAGGGTTTTACCATAAATCTCCCTGCTCTTCTCATCTATATCATCAAAACTATTCAAGAAAATTTCAAAGTTCCCCACTTGATCATTGCCCCATTTGTTCATACGCTGAATATGGCGTATGTCCGTAAACAGATAGAGTCCGTCAAACTCCTCAAAACCGCTATCGTAAAGTCCGGTAATCTTAAATTTCCGTTGGTTGGGCAATTTTGAAACATCGCCATCCTTTAAGAAAAAAGCATAAAATGTATCTCCGGTTTTTAAGTGCAAACGGTTGGCCATGAGCGTAGACATGAGAACTTCCTCATTTAGCTCGCTCGTATAATCGGGCAATTTACCGTCTACCAAATACTCTTGAAAAGCAGACCAATTATAATCACTACCTACCCCCTTGGCAATAATGCCTTCAAAAGTAGTTTCGGTTCTAATGATACCCGCTTTGCTAGCTACTGCCTGTACATGGGCAATACCATCAACGCCCTTAAATTCCGGATAAAAATCCTGTTCTAACGATACCGGCATTACGGAAACGTCCGAAGCATTATTATCGTAACTAGAGATTTGGATATGACCATTAAAAGCGGCCACTTTCTCGCGAATTTTATGCTTAAGCCCCACTCCGGTAGCGATAGCAATGAGCATCATTACAACCCCCAAGGCAATAGCTGCAATTGCTATTTTTATTATTGGAGCGGAAATACTAATTTTATGCGCCTCACCTTTGATGAGCCGCTTGGCCAAAAAATATTCAAAATTCAATCTATGGCGTTTTTAAACTGTTTCAAAAGTACATTTTTCATTTGGTTTTTGCTTATTATAGCCTGCGGAAACACGCCTAAAGCCGAGAAACCTAGTTCAGAACCAATTTTGGTGCCCAACGATACTATTGTTGAAAAGCCCGTTATAGTTGCAGCAAATAGGACCGATGCCTATTTACCCTTATTAAAAGGAAAGAAAGTGGCCGTTGTAGGAAACCAGACTACCATTATTTTTAAAACGACCAAAGCGGACACGGAGTCTTCCGCCCCCTACGTTCACCTAGTGGATTCTTTACTGGCCCTGAATGTTGATATCAAAAAAGTTTTTGCTCCCGAACACGGGTTTAGAGGCAGTGTTGATGCCGGCGAAAAGGTGAAAGACGGAGTTGACAGTAAAACCGGACTTCCGCTCATTTCGCTATACGGAAAAAACAGAAAACCTTCTGCCGCACAGTTAAAGGATATTGATGTGGTGCTTTTTGACATTCAAGATGTGGGCGTTAGGTTCTATACCTATATTGCCACGTTGCAATTGGTAATGGAAGCTTGCGCGGCAGAAAACATACCTCTGATCGTTCTTGATCGTCCTAACCCCAATGCGCATTATATTGATGGGCCTACTATGGAAAAAGCCCACACCGGCTTCTTGGGAATGACGGAAATTCCATTGGTCTATGGAATGACCATTGGCGAATATGCTCAAATGATCAATGAAGAACAATGGATAGAAGGTGAGAAAAAAGCAAACCTTACCGTAATATCCTTAGAAAATTGGACACACGAAACGGAGTATAGCTTGGCCGTTAGACCTTCTCCCAATTTACCCAACGATATTGCCATTAATCTCTACCCCAGTTTAGGTCTTTTTGAAGGCACCAATGTTAATGCCGGAAGAGGAACGGAACTACAGTTCCAATGTTATGGAGCTTCATTTTTAGATAGCACCCAATATAGCTTCAGGTATACGCCAATGCCTAATTTTGGTTCCAAAAACCCAAAAGAGAAAGGAAAAATTTGCTTTGGAAAGGATTTATCCGAATTTCCTAAAATGAGCGGGGTATCCGTTCAATGGCTTATAGATGCCTACACCAACTCCAAGGATAAATCCAAAGTGTTCATCACAAGTGGATTCACAAAACATGCAGGCACACAAAAACTACAAAAACAAATAGAAAGCGGAGAAACCGAGGAAACCATAAAAGAGAGCTGGCAACCCGATTTGATTAAATTCAAAAAAGTAAGAAAGAAATATTTACTTTATCCATAACCATAGAATCGTTATTACAAGCTACTTTCCGTTTCGGACCAAGTGGTGGGCTTTCTAGATTTGTGAAAGGGCTGTTTTAGCAATCCTTTTATGCTTGCGTTTTCAACCTCATCAGGAAACGTATCTACCCCGTAAACGATACTTTCTCTATCAAACTTCATAAAAGTTCCAAACAGACGATCCCATATAGAAAATATGTTTCCATAATTACTATCCGTATAAGGTAATTTATAATGATGATGCACTTTATGCATATCCGGTGAAACAATGACCCAGCTTAAAACCTCATCTAGCTTTCTGGGCATTTTAATATTGGCATGATTAAACTGGGTAGCCACTAGAGAAAGTGATTGGTACAACATAACAATACCAATAGGAGTACCCACAATTAACACCCCGAACAATGTAAAGACAAAACGTATCATGCTTTCTAATGGGTGGTGGCGGTTGGCCGTAGTGGTATCTACATTATGATCGGTATGGTGCACCAAATGAACTCGCCACAAAAGCTTTACTTTATGCTCAACAAGATGTGCCAAGTATGCCCCGATCAAATCCAAAAGCAAAAGACCCACAATTACATACAACCATAAGGGCATTTCCGGCAACCAGTTGATGATTCCAAAATTTTCGGTCACGGTAAAATCTGCGGTTTTTAGCAACAGAAAGGCCAGTACGAAATTTACGATTACCGTTGTAAACGTAAAAAAGAGATTGGGCAAAGCATGTTCCCATTTCTTATAGGTAAAACCAAAGAGGGGTACAATGCCTTCTAACACCCAAAAAAAAGTAATCCCTCCCACCAAGATAAGCGAACGGTGTAAAGAAGGGATAGTTTCAAAATAATCGATTATGAATTCCATACTTTAAATATAGAAAATTTAAAGTATTGCAAAACAAAGGGTGCTATAACTGCTATTTTAATTTTATCGGTATCCAAACCTCTTCTTCGGAATCAGGTTGGTTGTTTTTGTATTTCTCTCCTAAAATTTCAAAATGAGGCCTGCGGTCCAATTCATACTTGGAACTTGGTATCCATTCCTTAAAAATAAAATTCATGGTTTTAGCAAATTCACTAGAGGGCCCCTTGTGAATGAACACTGCGTATAATCCCCCATGTAAATCCAAGGTTTTGAAATCTTTGGCATACGCGCCGTATGCACTCACTTCTGTGACCGCCCACTTTGTAAACTCCGTAGTTGGATTAAACCCCACCTCGCCCGGGAAGGTATCATACACTTGTAAAGAATATAAATCTGAACCTATACTATTTGTAATATGCTTTTTAAGTGACATAAAACCGCTCCATAGCTCAAACGTGCGATTATTGGCCAGACTCATTTTTAAAGCATGTCCTACCAGTTTCTTTTCTTCAAGCTCAACTATTCTGGGCTCCATACAGCGTGTTCAATTAAGGTTCTAAAAAAAATCAGTTACCAATGGCTTTCTTCATTTTCTCTACGATATTGAATGCCGCAGGGCAAATGGCCACGTTTTTTAAAGTTAGGTTAGAGATCTGCTGAAACTTTTTACGGTCCGTATGCGGAAACTCCCGGCAGGCCTTTGGCCGTACGTCATAAATTGAGCAATAGTTATCCGCCCCTAAAAAAGTGCAGGGAACTTGCTGTAACACATAATCGTTCTCCTCATCAACACGTAAATATTGCTCTATGAATTTTTGGGGCTTTAGCCTAAAATATTTAGCAATACGCTCTACATCGGCTTTCGTAAATAACGGGCCTGTTGTTTTACAGCAATTGGCACATTCCAAACAATCGGTTCGCTCAAATTCATCATCATGTAATTCTTGCATTACATAATCCAAATTCTTGGGTGGCCGCTTTTTAAGCTTGGCAAAAAATTTGCGGTTTTCATTGTGCTTATCCTTCGCTTTCTTGGGAAGTTCCTTTAAAATTTGCTCCATCCTCTTAAAAATCTGACCAAAACTAAACAAGAAATACTTAAAAAGTCCAATTTTGCCAAACAAACCACTTCTCCTATGATAGACGTATTTGGCCGTGCCATATTAGATTTTCAAAAAGACAACTACACGGAAGACATTATTACCTTCTCCTCTTTGGATGAAGAAGATGTCATTCCTGTGCCCTATTTGTTCAGAAACTTCAAAGAAATGCCAAAGCTGGAGCAAGAGGCGCTACAGCTTTGTAAGGGATTGGTTTTGGACGTTGGCTGCGGCGCCGGAAGCCACAGTCTGTATTTACAGGAAAAAGGTTTGGACGTGACCGCCCTTGATTATTCCGAAGGAGCCACCAAAACATGTAAATTACGCGGTTTACAAAACGTAGTGTATTCGGATATCTACAGTTTTAAAGACCAAAAGTTCGATACGTTGTTATTATTAATGAACGGTATTGGCATTGTGGGCAAATTAAACCATATGTCCAAATTCTTGGAACACTTAAAAACCCTAATGAACCCAGGTGCACAAATTTTATTGGATTCCAGCGATATCATTTACATGTTTGAAGAGGACGAAGATGGTGGTGTTTGGGTACCGGATACCGGTTCTTACTATGGTGAAATTGAATTCCAAATGAAATACAAAGACCAAAAAAGCGATTCTTTTTTCTGGTTATACCTGGATTACAACACCTTAGAAAAAGCCGCTGAGGCCAATGGTTTTAACTGCAAACTTGTAAGAAACGGCGAACATTACGACTATTTGGCTAAATTATGGCTTAAATAACAGTATTTTTCGCCATTTTTGTTCTTAATGAAGGCCCCTAAAATACAAGGATGAATAAATTACGAATACTTCTAGCAGTTTTAACTCTTATCTTTTTTATAGGATGTTCCAAAGATGATTCCGTACAAACTCAGGAGAGAGAGACTGCCCAGGCCAAAGAAGCTAGCCTTAAAAGTGCCGGGGCTTCGGCAACAGACCTTTTATCTAACGACAACTTTACCAAGCTTTTAATAGAGATTGCCTACGTAGACGGGTTTAAGCCAACCGAAGAGGCCATGGAAGGTTTTGTATCCTATTTAAAACAAAGAACATTCAAAGAAGATATTGAATTAAAATACACCAAACTGGAATCTCCGGACGAAGAAAATCTGACTTTGGAAGAAATAGCCAAACTAGAATCCGAAAACAGAACGGTTTACAATGAAGGCTCTACCCTTGGTCTATACATTTACTTTGCAGATGCTCCTGCGGAAGGCGATGATGACGAAGAAGGATTGGTAACCCTAGGTGCGGTATACCGGAATACTTCTATGATCCTACACGAAGTAACCATTCGTAAACTGGCGGACCGAAGTTTTTTCATTACGGATGCCGATGTTGAAAATTCTACATTGAACCATGAATTTGGCCATCTGTTCGGGCTTGTAAACTTGGGTACACAACCCGTTAACGACCATGAGGATATTGAACGTGATGAAGACGGAAAACCCGTTTTGGACGAAGAAGGCAATACAAAAGGCAACAACCACTGTTCAGTTGAAGGTTGCTTGATGCGAGCCGAACTTCAATTTGGTGGTTTTAGCGGAAAATCTGCCAAAAGTGCAACGGATAACGGTTCCATTACGGCTGCGTGCCGCCTTAGCGGAAATGATGTGCTTAGAATGCTGGAAGCAAAAACTTCCAAAGGTATTCTACCAGAACCTCCTAGTTTAGACGCAGAGTGCCTTCTAGACCTACGCTCTATAGGAGGGCGCTAAAGAAGAATTACGGAATATTTAAATACTTATGCGTCTGTAAGCTTACCTTCCATTTTGGGTTTTGCATAACATAGTCTACGATCATAGGCACCACTTTGTCCCGAACGCTCCATTCTGGTTGTAGGTACAAAATGCAATCTTTATTCGTCTTTGCCGCTTCCTGTTCCGCAAAAATTAAGTCGTGCTTATTGTATACTATAACCTTTAGCTCATGGGCTTCGTCATATACCTTACCCATGGGCAATTTGTTCTTTTTTGGCGAGAGACAAATCCAGTCCCACGTACCGGTCAAAGGATAAGCACCAGAAGTTTCAATATGGGTCTTTAAGTTCTTGGCCTTTAGGGCATCGGTTAAAGGTTGCATATTCCAAGTTAGGGGTTCCCCACCTGTAATAACAATAGTATCGGAATACTTAGCGGCGTTCTCGGTAATCTGCTCAATAGCCGTTGGCGGATGGGTTTCTGCATTCCAGCTTTCCTTAACATCGCACCAATGGCATCCTACATCGCAACCACCTACACGAATAAAATATGCTGCTGTACCTTTATGGAAGCCTTCTCCCTGTATGGTATAAAATTCTTCCATTAAGGGCAACATGTTCCCTTTATCAACTTCCTGTAAAACTTCCTTTTTAACCATCGTGCAAAGATACGCGTTGAAAATACCAAAACCCAAATTCTCAAACTTAAATTATGTGCATGCATAATAATCCGCTAAGTCTGTAATTTTCATTGCCTACGGCCCCTATTCAGCTTTGTTCAAACCCAAACTTCTCTAAAAGTCTCGGCTAAACAGTAAAAATTCCCTTATTTTTACTTCAAAATACGCCGTATGCCAACTAAAGACAAATTTGTAGAACATATAGAAACCGGTTATACCACCAAAGGTGATTATATAGTTATGGGTGCCGCCATGCTCAATGGTGAAGCGGTTACCAATGCCCATGTAAAAGTGCCCCTAAAGACATTAAACCGTCACGGACTTATTGCAGGAGCAACGGGAACAGGTAAAACAAAAACACTTCAGGTACTGGCCGAAAATTTGTCGGACAAAGGCATTCCGGTTCTGTTAATGGACCTTAAAGGTGATTTAAGCGGACTTGCACAACCAAGTCCCGGTCATCCAAAAATAGACGAGCGTCATGCCATGATAGGCAATCTTCCGTTTGAAGCAAAGTCGTTTCCGGTAGAGATTCTATCCCTTTCCGAGCAAGACGGGGTAAAACTTAGGGCCACAGTTTCAGAATTTGGACCAGTGCTCCTATCACGTATCCTAGACCTTACCGAAACACAAGAAGGTATTGTAGCCGTGGTCTTTAAATACTGCGATGACAACAAATTGCCTCTGTTGGACTTGAAAGATTTTAAGAAAGTACTGCAATACGCAACCGGTTCGGGCAAAGCGGAATTCACCAAAGATTACGGTAGAATTTCCTCTAGTTCAACCGGTGCCATTCTTAGAAAAATTATAGAGCTAGAGCAGCAAGGTGCCGATTTATTTTTTGGCGAAAAATCATTTGATGTAGACGATTTAACCCGAGTTAATGAAAATGGAAGGGGCTACATTAACATTTTACGCTTGACGGATATTCAAGACCGCCCAAAACTGTTCTCTACTTTTATGTTGAGCCTACTGGCGGAAATCTACAGTACATTTCCTGAGCAAGGCGATAGTGACAGACCAGAATTAATCCTGTTTATAGACGAAGCCCACCTAATTTTCAACGAAGCTTCAAAGGCACTATTAGACCAAATTGAAAGTATTGTAAAGTTGATACGCTCAAAAGGAATAGGGCTTTACTTTGTTACCCAAAACCCTGCCGATGTTCCCAATGAGGTTCTTTCGCAGCTGGGGCTAAAAGTTCAGCATGCGCTGCGTGCCTTTACCGCCAGAGACCGAAAAGCGATTAAACTTACGGCTGAAAACTACCCTATTTCCGAATATTACGACACTAAAGAAGTCTTAACCTCTTTGGGTATTGGAGAAGCCTTGATTTCCGCTTTGGATGAAAAAGGAAGACCTACTCCACTTGCCGCCACATTGCTTCGCGCCCCCATGAGCCGTATGGATGTATTAACGGAAAGCGAGCTGAAAACTGTGATAAAAAATTCTAAGTTGGTCACAAAATATGGTGAGGTCATAGACCGTGAAAGCGCTTATGAGATCTTGAACGAAAAGATAGAAAAGGCAGAAACAGAAGCAGCAAAGGAAAAGGCTAAACCAAAAACCACATCTAGAAGACGAAGCACAAGCACACGCCAGAATCCGGTTATAAAGGTACTGACCAGCGCCACTTTTATTCGTGGTGTTTTAGGGGTTTTGAAAAAAGTAATTCGATAAAGTAAAACGCAATTTTCAGATAGCAACGAACAATCTACACAAATACATGAAAAGTATACTAATTAGCATCTGCCTAATCCTATGTCTCGCAAGTTGTAATGAAGAAAAGGACACGTCCTTCTCTATTATAAAAGACCGTGTAGGCAAATTGGATCGTATTAGTCTGGTACGCGACTTAAAAATTATATACGAAAACGATTCTATCGTAAAGGATAGCACCAGCATTAATAGCGCTAACAACAGTAAAAAAGTTAAGGTGTTCGAAAAAGGGGGAAAACCCTTATTGACCCTTACTCCAAACTCGGATAGCATACCCACTATTGAGAATATTCGCATTGAAGACCCACGTTTTACTACGGATAAAGGTGTTGGCCTAGGTAGTACTTTTAAGGATATTAAAGACAACTATACTATTCGCAAGGTCATTACATCTATGAACAACGTGGTTATTCTTCTAAAAGATAGCGATGTCTATTTTACTATAAGTAAAGAGGAGCTGCCTTCTAGTTTGCGGTATGCCTCAAGTGTAAATATAGAAGCTGTCCAAATTCCGGATGATGCCAAAATCAAATATATGATGGTTGCTTGGGACTAGGTTTTCCTCGTAGTTACATATTATAATTTAAAACCGTACCATGAATTCAATTTTACAATATCTCTTGGTACAACGCGCCAAAGCCAAATTAAAGGGCGAAAAGGCAATTGCCAAAAGACAACTTGTTAAAGAAGTCAGGTTGAGCCAAGTAGAGTTTGTCCATGCCATAAAAGAAATACTTTTTATTGCAATTGGTGTAGGCGCTGCAGGTTTTGGTCTTAAAGGTTTTTTATTGCCCAATCATTTTATTGATGGTGGGGCCACTGGGGTTTCTCTATTGATCCAGGTAAAATCAAATATCTCATTGGGCATTTTATTGGTATTGGTGAATATGCCGTTTATCCTTCTTGGTGCCAAGACCATCAATAGAAAATTTGCCATACGAAGCATTTTTGCCATTATAGCGCTCGCCATTGTGGTTCATTTTGTCCCCTACCCTATTATCACTAGTGATAAGCTGTTGATTGCCGTTTTTGGGGGATTTTTCTTAGGTCTAGGTATTGGTATGGCCATGCGAGGTGGTAGCGTTATTGATGGTACCGAGGTACTGGCCATCTATCTTAGTAGAAAATGGCACTTGACCATTGGTGATGTTCTTCTCCTTATTAATATTGTCATTTTTTCCGCAGGTGCTTATCTTTTAAGTATTGAAACGGCGCTATATGCTATTCTCACCTACTTAGTAGCCGCAAAGACCGTAAACTACGTGGTTGATGGTGTAGAAGAGTATATTGGCGTTACGGTAATTTCCCCTAAAAATGAAGAGATACGGATAATGCTCACCGAAAAAATGAGCCGGGCATGCACGGTTTATAATGGAAAAGGAGGATATACCAAAGATGGAAATTCCCGGGTTTCAACAGAAATTATCTATACGGTAATGACGCGTTTGGAACTGGCCCGGTTAAGTACGGAAATAGATAAAATAGACAAAAACGCCTTTATAGTAATGGGGGTAGTAAAAGATATTAAAGGAGGGATGATTAAAAAGAAGCCCTTAAAATAGTTCTCAAAACCTATGCAAAAAACCCTGAACAAAATGCTCCCTAAAGTCTATGGGCGCTATTTTAATATGCTCGCAAGAGTGTCCAAGAAAAAAGCCGCTAAGAAAGCTTTTTATGTTTTCTGCACCGTACGAAAAGGCAGGGTACTCCCTAATCAAAAGGAATATCTAGACCAAGCAAAAGGTGACACTATTGAAGTTAAAAAGCATACGTTACAGACTTATCACTGGCCAGGAAATAAAGAGACGGTTCTTTTGGTTCATGGGTGGGAAAGCAACACGTTTAGATGGCGTAATCTCATAGCCAAGCTTCGTGAGGCAGATTACAATATTGTGGCGTTTGATGCTCCTGCACACGGGTATTCTTCCGGGAAATATTTAAACGTACCCCTATATTCCGATGGGGTGCAGGCCATGATTCAAAAGCACGATCCAAAATACCTAATAGGACATTCGGTTGGTGGTATGACCTTGATGTACAATGAATTTAATCATCAAAATCCAAATGTTGAAAAAATGGTTACAATTGGCTCACCTTCCGAGTTTTATGAAATCATGGACCACTATCAGCGACTGTTAAATTTCAACAATACGGTCCGCAAAGCGTTAGAAGCACTTGTCTTAAAACGTTTTGGTTTTACCGTAGCTGAATTTTCGTCTTCACGCTTTGCCGAAAAGAATACCAAAAAAGGACTTTTGTTTCATGATCAAGAAGATAAACTAGCTCCTTTTCATGCTTCCGAAGCTGTTCATGCCCACTGGAAAAATAGTACTTTTGTTCGTACAAAGGGCCTTGGACACTCTATGCACCAAGAACATATAAATGACCAAATCGTAGATTTTTTAAATCATTAATTCCCAAAAAATATGCAAACCGTAACCCCTTTTCATATTGCTATACCCGTTCATAATCTAGATGAATGCCGAACATTCTATAGAGAAACGTTAAACTGTGAAGAAGGCCGTAGTAGTGACCATTGGGTAGATTTCAATCTATTTGGACATCAATTGGTAATCCACTACAAGCCAAAAACAGAGACCGAAGGTATCCATAGCAACCCAGTAGATGGCAAGAATGTACCCGTACCGCATTATGGTGTTGTTTTACCTTGGGACGTTTTTGACTCCTTCTCGCAAGAACTTAAAGAAAAAGGAGTCACTTTCGTAATTGAACCTTACGTACGATTTAAGGGCCAGACCGGTGAACAGGCTACGATGTTCTTTTTAGACCCTGCGGGAAACGCTTTAGAATTTAAAGCATTTAAGGATATGGAACAGTTATTCGCCAAGTAAAAACCGTACCACTCTTTGACTGTGCTCAGAGTGGCACAGTAGTATTCTATTGTGACCACTCGGTGGGCTTTCTTACCCAACGGTGTTTTTTCAATTCTTCTATGAGTTCCTTTGGTAATCCGTTTCCATCACTGGTTGCTGTATTGGCCAAAACATTACGCTCTTTTCGCATACCAGGTATGGTCGTACCAATAGTCTTGTTCTCCAATATAAATCGCAGTGCCATTTCGGCCATGGTCATTCCTTCTGGAATTAATGGTCTTAACGCTTCTGCATGTTCTACACTAGAATTTAAGTTTTCCGGAACAAAATAGGTACCTCGCCAATCTCCCTCTGGAAAGGTGGTTTCCTTGGTAAGGTTACCGGTCAAAGTGCCTTCATCAAAAGGAACACGTGCAATTACGGCAATATCCATCTCCTCACACAAAGGAAAAAGTACGTCTTCGGGATTTTGGTCAAAAATATTATAAATGACCTGTACGGCATCTATCAAACCTGTTTTTAAGGCCTTGATTCCGTTTTCGGGCTCCCACCTGTTTACACTGATGCCCATGGCGCCAATCTTGCCGGACTTCTTTAAGTCTTCAATAGCCCGTTGCCATTCCTCACGGTGAGACCACCCATCGTCCCAAGTATGAAACTGCATTAAATCTATACGTTCCATGCCCAGATTGGTCAAGGTTTTCTCTGTATACTCAATAATGTGATTTGTAGGATAGGAATCCTCAAATGCATATTCCGGTCTTGCCGGCCAGTTAAAATTTTTAGGCGGAATCTTACTTGCGGAATACAATTTGGTTTTGGGATGCCTACGGATAAGTTCCCCTAGCAACTCCTCACTATGCCCCTCACCATAACCCCATGCGGTATCAAAAAAATTAACCCCGTTTTCAACCGCTAAATCCAACGATTTAGCAGACTGTTCATCATCTGATTGTGTCCAACCGGCCATTCCCCACATACCGTACCCTACTTCACTAACTTGCCAACCGGTTCTCCCGAATCTTCTGTAAATCATTCTATATTTTTAATTTTATTTTATTCCCTCAAAACGGATACCTACCATTAATGCTGATGAAAAGCATCGGACACAAAACCAAGAACCTCCGGTAGTGATTCCCGCCAATACGTCCAAGTATGGCCGCCATCGCGCACTCGGTATTCATGTGGAATTTTCTTTTTTGTCATGGCAATATGCACTAAACTATTGCCCTCGAACAAGAAATCATCATCACCACAATCTATATACCACCTAACGGATTTAACATCTTCTTCCGGTACGGTCTTTAACAATTCCAACGCATTATGCTTTTTGAAATATTCCTTTATTTCAGCTTCACTATACTTTACATCGCTTTTCTTTAACCGTTCTTTAAAATCGGCAATAGTTAACGGTCCAACATAAGCACTTAATGGACAAGCCGAAGAAAAGAGTTCAGGCCGGTGCATTGCATACATAAAGGTTCCTCCTCCCCCCATGGAAAGTCCAGAAATAGCCCTGTAACGTTTTTCGGCCTTAATGCGGTACTTCTTCTCTATATGGGGCATAAATTCCTCAAAAAAGAAATCTTCATAACGCCAATCCTTTCCTTGATTAAAATAACCACGTTTACCCGTATTGGCATCGGGCATAACAATTATCATTGATGTGGCCGTACCCGCTTTTATCGCGTTGTCAGTAATGCGTAGAACCTCTCCAAACTGTACCCAACCTGTTTGGTCATCACCCGCGCCGTGCAACAAATAAAGAACGGGATAGGAACGTTGTGAGGTTTCGTAATCCGGAGGCAGGTATACCGCATACTTGCGTTCCCCTTTTAAGATTTCGCTTTTTAGGGTCAATTCGTCAAATACCTTTCCTGTTTGACCGAAAAGGGAAACATTTAGAAAAAGACCGATGAAAATTGTAGTAATTAATCTATTCATAATCCGTCTTATTAAAACTCTCGGTAATCACCACCTAAGAATTGATTGGCTTCATCCTCGGAAAATTTAGCACTCTGCGCATCCCAATGCAAGGTCTGATTAGGAAAACGACCGGCAATTACACCAAGCAAAATAGTCTCTGTTAAACGTCCTGCATACGAAAAAGGAGCCGTAGTCTGCCCTTTACCCAAGCAGGCATCAACAAACTGATGATAATGCTTTGGACCTTCCGTATCATAATTGCGAATAGGCTCTCCTAAATTATTGGCTTTGGAAACCTCAGCAATTTCTTTGGAGATATCCACATATTTACCTTTTACAATTTTCTTTGGCAATTGCATAAAATGAGGTAGTAACAAACGTCCCTTTTTACCAATGAACATAGCACCTTGATCAGGTAATTGACCTGCTCCGGCTACACCTGCATCTAACGATATATCATTTTTTTGACCTGCGCCATTTTTTTGTTGTTTGCCCGCACCTTTACTGTCCGGCAATATTAAATCTTCATGCTCCGGTGGCATTCCAGGGCCGTCATACCAAATCCATTTAAGGTTTTTTGTAGTGTATTCCGTTCCAGGGAATTCATAGGTTACGGTATTGTTCTCAGGAAAACCATACCCGTTAGGCTCACGACATTCATTTTTAATAGTTAAAGGCACATCTAAATTAAGGGCATTATAAGGTGTATCAAAAATATGTACCCCCATATCACCCAATGTACCGCAACCATAATCTAACAGCCTTCTCCATTTGCCGGGATGGTAGTACCCCTCTTTATAAGGGCGTTCTTTGGACGTACCTAACCAAAGGTTCCAATCCAATTGGTCCGGCACCGGGTCTTCCCCTTGAGGCTCATCTCCGTTGTAACCCCATGATTTGGGAGACCAGGCATGTACAGTATGTACCTTGCCTATGATACCACTTTGAATTAAAAGGGTAGCCAAGCGGTAATCATAAAACGAATGCACCTGAATGCCCATTTGGGTCACCAAATTCTTTTCTTTGGCCAACTGCATCATTTTTCTTGATTCATCTACATAATGAGTCAATGGCTTCTGACAGTACACGGGCTTGTTCATTTCCATAGCCATTAAGGAAGCAGGCGCATGGGTATGGTCCGGTGTAGAAACGACTACGGCATCAATCTCATCTCCCATTTCATTTAGCATAGCCCTATAATCAAAAAACACACGTGCCCCTGGGTGCAGTTTATGTGCTTTTGCCAAGTTGACGGAATCTACATCGCATAACGCAACAACATCTACAGAACCATGAGAAGCAATTGCGTTCAAATCTTCAGCTCCCATATTACCCACACCAATATGGGCCGTTCTAAGTCTTTTTCCATTTTGGAAAGCCCACGCCGCATTGGGCAACAAAGCGAACGAAGATACGGCCGCCGCGCTTTTTAAAAATTCTCTTTTATTCATTTTCAAGTAATTTGGATTGTTTGAGTATGTAGTTTAGTATTCTAAAGTTGTTTGATTTTTACATTTTTAAGCCAAAGTGGACTATCATGGTCCTGAAAACCGATATAACCCTTTTTAAAAGATCCGTATTTAGGAGCATCTTTCCATTTTCCTTTGGCCTTACGTTCTTTCCAGTCTTCTGACCAGGGCACGAAAGACAATAGTTTTTTTCCGTTAAGCCAATGCTCTACATTTTCTGGGGTAAAAATGATGCGTGACGTATTCCACTCTCCCGCAGGCTTGACTATTTTTTGACTTACATCCGGTAAGTGCATGGCGTAATCCGCACCTGTTTTTTGCCATTCCTCTAACTTGGCATTATTAATTTCTTCCCATTTAAGGTCATCCAGCATCTGATATTCGGGAGAGACCTCGGGTATGCTCCAATCCCCTTCTTGAATATGATACAACAATCCGCTATTACCTCCTTCCGGTATTTTCCATTCCCAATACAGTTCAAAATTATCGAACTCTTGGGCCGCATAGATAATATCCTTACCGCCTTTTCTATTTGCTTCGGTTCGTTTTTCGGTATCAAAAGTTAGGGCTCCGTCCTTAACTACCCATTGCGGCGGCAAATCATCTCCGTTATAGGCACGCCAGCCTTCTGTAGTAGTCCCGTCAAAAAGGTAAATCCATTCATCTGCTTCCGGGGTGGTTTCGGCCGTGGAAGCCGCTTTTGTCACTTCGTCTTTTTTTGTCTCGGTTTTACATGAGACAAGGGCTACCACAAGAGATAGCGCCAGGGCCATTTTTTTCATTTTAATAGGTTGTTTAGGTTTTCGTTAATTCCATCATCATAGCAAAATTGAGGCACATTGCTACAACACCTAAATCTAGGAACAATAGCGCAAGAATCAAAATGCAACTTTACCAGCTGCCTATCAAAGAACAAACTATGCCTCTTCTAGGGTTTAGAAAAGGATTTAGAACCCAGAGAAGTCTGAAAAAAACAAAATAGAAAGCTATCTAATTGTAATTATAAATCAAATTATGATTACTGCGGATTATTTGCCTTAACCGAACCTATGGCCAAAAAAAGTAGAAAAACAAGTCCTAGATACCCAAGTAACCTATACGACCCAAACGTACTGAAACAAAGACTGAAAATGGGTGGTGCAAGAGCGCTTCCCAAAATTAAAAACGACATCACCTTACCGGTTATGGCCCCTAAATGCGTACGGCCAAAGAAACGAGGCCATACAATAGCGTTAAGTACGGCAAAAAAGCCGCCTAAAACTCCAAAGCCACCAATTAGCATGGGAATACCAAAAGAAGAGGACAGGAACAAAAAACCCACGGAAGCCATAATCCCTCCTAAAATCATCAAATACAAATAAAGTTTAAGATGCAGGTAATCGCTTAAAAAATTAAAAATTAGAGAAATGGTTACTGCTACGACGGATGCCGGCAAAAATATGGATATGGCATCATCTTTCGGAAATCCTTCACTGGCAAAAACGGATACTACGTGAAAAGTTAACCCGGTAATAAAAAAACTATTAAATGATAAGATCAACGCATACATCCAAAATGCCCGGGTCTGCTGTGCTTCTTTTGCCGTATACTGTTTTGCCAAGGGTATGTTCTTGGACTCTTCTTGGTTCACCAAAACTTCGCCATCCGGTAATAGACCGTGCTCTTCCGGTTTATTCTTATAAAACTGTAAGATACAAATTGAGAAAACCACTAGTGCCGCAGCCAATATTTGCCATGTAACCTGCCAACTATAACTTTCAATGAGTGCATTTACCCAGAGCGGTGAAGATGAAAAACCAAACGATATGGCCACACTGCTAATTGCATTGACCTTACCCCTATTCTTATCGAACCAAATCATGATAACATTACGGGAAGCCATAGTAAGTACTCCTTGGCCAGAAAACCTTAGAACAAAAAAGAGGGAAGCCATTATAACAAAGGGAACAAGCCACGTATCAACGTTTAACAAGCTTTTTACGAACGTACTCATTTGTACGGACCAAGAACAGAGCATAAGAGCCACTGCCAATGTAATCGCGGCAAAAAATGCCACGTAGCGAGCCCCATACTTATCAAACCAAACCCCGGCACGACCAATAACCAAAGAACTACATATAGTACCGATCATATACGCATTACTAAACTGGTTCCTACTCAAACCTAAAGCATCCTTTACGGGATCGGTAAATACAGATACACCAATGGTTTGGCCAGGAATACTACAGTAAATACCAATGGTACCGATTACCAAAATAACATAACCGTAAAAAATTGGACTTTTAGCAGGGTCTACGAAAGAAAAACGGTTTGTATTGGCCATGGAATATGCAAAAGCCGCAAAAGTAAAGGTTTTGCCTTAGCACCTGCATTTCAACGTGTAAAGATTATGCAAAATTTATACATAAAACGCTGTTTTAAACGTTATGTACATTCAAATCTATTATTACTTGACCTATGAAAAAGTTCGCGTTTGTATTGTTCCTTCTTACGGTAATCATCGTAATAAGTAGTTGCAGTATTGATGACAGCAATGATATTGAAGTTATAAAACCCGGAGATACCGTAATTACAGGAAAGGTTTTAAAGGAAAAGAAATTTCTAAACTAGGCGTTTGGAACCCGTTATTACTTCTTACGACCATTCTTCGAATACAATGGTAAAGGTGGTTCCCTGATTTATTTTGCTATCCACCTGTATACTTCCGCCTAAACTGGTTATATGCTTTTTTACCAAGTATAGGCCAAGTCCCTTGTTACCATTGGCATTATGGAAGTTTTGACTGAGTTCAAAAATAAGGTGGCCATATTTTTTCATATCAAACCCCAAGCCATTATCCATATAAATCAACTTTTTCCGGCCCCTATCCATTTGAGTCTTGATAGAAATAATAGGTGCGACGCCAGGCCTTGCATATTTGGTTGAATTGGAAATCAAGTTTAGAAAAATACTCTTCATATATTCTCCATTGAACGGAACGAATTCCGCCTCGGAAAAATCCGTAATAAAATCTACATTGTAACCGCTCAGCAACGTACCAATGGATTGTGTAACCTCTTGAAATACCTCATTGAAATAAACGTCATCCAGTGCCTCTGCAACGCTTTCGCTTTCCGTTACGGCGTCAACATAAGCGTTTAATGATTCCTTCAATCCATCTGCAGAGCGTTTTACGTGCTCTAAAATCTGTAAGGTGGTGTCATCATTGATTTTGTTGGTATCCAGCATTTCTACGAGATAGACCAAATTATTTACGGGCGACCTTAAATCATGGGAAGTAATATGGTTTAACTGTTTGAGCTTTTCATTTGTTTTCACTAAGTCACTTACAAGAGAAATGCGCTCATTCTCCAATTCTTTTTTATGTGTTATATCCTTGGCTATGGCATAGACCAAGCCTTCATCTACGGACGGGGTAGCCGTCCAGTACAGCCATACCAACTCCCCAGTTTTAGAAACGTATCTATTTTCAAAATTGCACAAAGGAATGTTATTGATCAAGTTCTGACCATGCCGGGCCGTTAACTCGCGGTCTTCCTCATAAATAAACTCCGTTATGGGCTTTGAATACAGTTCCTTATCCGTATACCCCAAAAGTTTTGTAAAGGCAGGATTTACTTTCTTAAAGAAACCTTCAAAATCTGTGATACAAAGATTATCTGTTGATAAGTTAAAGAACGGATCTAGCTTAAAGTTTTCGGTTTCTATTAACTGTCTCATTGGTTTTGGTAAGGTATAACGAATTTAAAACGCTAAGTATAAGACAATTGTTGCTTAATCTCCAATTATTTTCATCGAATGAACAATTTTTTCTTCAGCAAAACGTTTGTTTGGATTTTTATAAAAAACTCTAAACAAATTACAAACTACTAACCGGATGTCTTAAAATACGAGCCATACGAGAAGCGGATAATCAATGTACGGAAGGATTAATATTAGAATCCCGTTAAAAATTGGCACCGATCAAGATTTAAATTTAATGGTAAAAGTACTACCCTCGTTTACTTTACTTTCTACACTTATACTACCTCCTAGACTGGTTATATGGTTATGCACTAAATATAATCCCACTCCTTTACTGTCTTTAGTATTGTGAAATCTTTGATTTAGGTTAAAGATTAGGTGCCCCACTTTTTCCATGTCAAAACCAAGTCCGTTATCAGAAAAAGTAAATGTCTTTTCACCGTTATTTTCGGTTGTGGTAATCTTAATTTCAGGGAAGCTGTCCGGCCTAGCGTATTTGATTGAGTTGGTAATAAGATTAAGAAAAATACTCTCCATGTAAGACGTATTGAACTCTACACTTTCCATTCCGGAAAAGTCCGCATAAAATTTTGCTTTTGAGTCCTTGATTAAAGAACTGATAGAGTTTTGTACTTTTTGAAAAATAGTTTCAAAATACACTTCCTCTACCCTAACATTAGATTCTTCATTTTCCTTTAACGCATCTACATAGGAGTTTAATGAAGTTTTAAGGCCTTGTGCAGATTGCTTTATATATTCAAGTATTTTTTCATTATCCTCATCACTATTATCGTTAGACCCCAGAATATCCGCCAGATAAAGTAAGTTGTTGACCGGAGACCTTAAATCATGTGAAGTAGTGTAATTTAGCTGTTTAAGTTGTTGGTTTATTTTTGATAAATGAGCCACATGGGAGATACGTTCCGACTCCAAGTTCTTTTTGTGGGTTATGTTTTTGGCTATAGCATAGACCAATTGCTTGTCCGGCATGGGGATAGATGTCCAATGCAGCCATACCAATTCTCCGGATTTACAGATATACCGATTCTCAAAATTGACTAAAGGCTTATTATTTATCAGACTTTTTCTGTGGGAGGCGGTCAGTTCACGGTCTTCCTCATAAATAAATTCACAAATAAGGGAAGAAAACAGCTCCTCTTTAGAATACCCCAACAATTCAATAAACGCAGGATTTATTTTTCTAAAATATCCATCGTATCCAGCAACACAAAGATAATCCATGGATAAATCAAAGAAAGGATCCAATTGAATATCGGCAGAGGCAAGTGCTTCTAACATAAGATGGTTGGTTTATAAAGCGCTAACGCTCAAAACTAAACAATTGTTGCACTTAAACGAGAAAACAGAAAAGAATTAAAGCTATAAAAAACCCATAGCCGCAAAACCCAATTTTATCGACTCAAAAAATCAATAAAAATTCTAATGCACATTTAGCTATTTCTATGTCTTTCTCTGGCTAAAAGGGTATTTTTAAGAAGCATAGCAATGGTCATTGGCCCAACACCGCCAGGAACAGGAGTTATAAATGAAGCTTTAGGACTAACCTCTTCAAAATCAACATCACCGGTAATATAATATCCTTTTTCCTTGGTTTCATCGGAAACCCTGGTAATACCAACATCTATGATAACCGCACCCTCTTTGACCATATCGCCTTTTAAAAAGTGTGGAACACCCAACGCAGATACAATTATATCTGCCTGCAAAGTCAATTCCTTAATATTCTGAGTTCTACTATGAGCTAAGGTAACCGTACAGTTTGCGGCTTCTCCTTTCTGGCTCATTAAAATGCTAATGGGTCTACCTACAATATGACTACGGCCAATAACAACGGCATGTTTTCCCTGAGTATCTACCTTATAACGCTTAAGAAGTTCCATAATACCAAAAGGAGTGGCAGATATGAAGGTTTCCATATCCAATGCCATTTTTCCGAAGTTTGTAGGGTGGAATCCGTCTACATCTTTATCCGGATCAACAGCCATTAAAACCTTTTCCTCGTCTATATGCTTTGGCAAAGGTAGTTGCACAATATACCCGTCAATATCCGCATTGGCGTTAAGCTCATGAACTTTATTTAACAGCTCTTCTTCTGTAGTTTCACTAGGCAAGTGAATTAAAGTAGATTCAAAACCAATTTTTTTGCACGAGCGTACTTTGCTACCTACATACGTTAGACTTGCTCCGTCATTACCTACCAGAACAGCTGCCAAATGAGGTACTTTCTCACCGCGTTCTTTCATCTTCGCTACCTCTAAGGTAATCTCGTCCTTTATCTCGTTGGAAACTTTTTTTCCGTCTAGTAATGTCATAATATTCGGTTAGGTCTTACTGGTCGTATATTTTTTTTTAAACTTGGTTTTATTTCATGCCACGCATGTTCCCCATCATCTGCATCATCTTTTTACCGCCACCACCTTGCATCATTTTCATCATTTTGCTCATCTGGTCAAACTGCTTCAAAAGTTGGTTTACTTCTTGCACTTCTCTTCCACTTCCTTTGGCGATACGTTTTTTACGGCTCATATTCAATTTGGAAGGATTTGAACGCTCATCTGGCGTCATACTATGTATAATGGCTTCAATGTGCTTAAAGGCATCATCATCTATATCCAATCCTTTAAGTGCTTTTCCGGCACCAGGAATCATCCCCATTAAATCCTTGATGTTACCCATCTTTTTGATTTGCTGTATCTGGGAAAGGAAATCATCAAAACCAAACTTGTTTTTGGCAATTTTCTTCTGGATCTTACGGGCCTCTTCTTCATCAAACTGCTCTTGGGCACGTTCCACCAAAGAAATAACATCACCCATGCCCAGAATACGCTCGGCCATACGTGAAGGATGGAAAACATCAATAGCTTCCATTTTTTCACCTGTACCGATGAATTTTATAGGCTTATCTACTACCGATTTAATTGAAATGGCAGCTCCACCACGGGTATCACCATCTAACTTGGTAAGTACTACCCCGTCAAAATTTAAAATATCATTAAAGGCCTTTGCCGTGTTTACAGCATCTTGACCCGTCATAGAATCTACTACAAAAAGCGTTTCTTGAGGTTGTATGGTTTTATGGATTTCAGAGATTTCGTTCATCATCTCCTCATCTACCGCCAAACGACCCGCGGTATCTATAATAACTACGTTGTAGCCTTCTGATTTTGCTTTGGCAATACCGGCCTGTGCAATCTTTACCGGGTTCTTCTCATCACGATTGGAATATACCTCAACCCCAATTTGCTCCCCAACTACGTGCAACTGATCTATTGCCGCAGGACGGTACACATCACACGCCACCAATAAAGGCTTCTTTGTTTTTTTGGTTTTAAGGAAGTTGGCCAATTTACCTGAAAAGGTAGTTTTACCCGAACCTTGTAAACCGGACATTAAAATTATGGAAGGAGTTCCGGAAAGGTTAATCCCTTCTGTTTCCCCGCCCATAAGCTCCGTAAGCTCATCCTTAACAATCTTTACCATTAATTGGCCAGGTTGTAAAGTGGTCAATACATCTTGACCCAAAGCTTTTTCTTTGACCTTATTGGTAAATTCTTTGGCTATCCTGAAGTTAACATCCGCATCCAACAAAGCCCTACGGACTTCTTTAGTGGTCTCGGCAACGTTAATTTCCGTAATCTGCCCATGGCCCCGTAGGGTGTGGAGGGCTTTATCTAGCTTATCACTTAAATTGTCAAACATCGTCTTACTTGCTTTTGAAGAAAGGCAAATTTAATAATAACTACGCTAAAGAACGGGGCGTAAAGAAAAAAATATGATATCATAAAAAAAGCACCTCTCTCACGAAGGGTGCTCTTTAAAAATCTGTGGGGCAAAAATAGGTATCCGGTTACTCTAATCCTTAATTATTAAAAGTTAGTTGCAAACTTTGCTCAGTGCAACAACTTCTTCTTTTCTCTTTATTTTCATGTACTCCTGGCCGCATTCAAGCACCTGCCATTCGCCAATGTAACTTTCTAAATTCTCGGTAAGACCTTTTAAAATCAACACATTTTCCGTAACGTCCCAACTTCCTTCATCTACCACTTCTCCATTGGGGTCATAAACCAGAAGACCTTGTTCCGCGAATTTTACGTTCTGTTCCTCAAAAAACTCACCTTTTTCATCCGCCAGTCTCCAGTTACATACTCCCAATCGTTCAACAATGGTTTCCTTATTACATATTTCCGGTTGATAGTCGCAATTCTTTTCTAACACCATAGAGTCATCGTCTACGAACATTTTTATCTTACCTTCTTTAATTTCGTATACTTTCCAAGTATTGGTAAAATAATCGTTTGCTTCAAAATTAATTTTCACAACAACTCTATACTCCTCAACGAACGTACTCCAATCACCGTCTATTCCGTAGCCATACTTATCATAGGCCGTGACCTTTCCGTCTTCCATAAAGGACAACGCATAACTATTGTATTGTTCAGATTGGTTTTCAGCTTTTGTTTGTACTTGAATTAGATTCCAAGGGCAATCAATTAACACATTGTCTAATTGGGGCTTTGTAAAATCATCATCATTGTAATCGTTATCATCATCTTCATCACATGCCTTTTTGGCCTGTTCCAAAATACTGGATATCTCTGTATTTGAGTTAACCACAACCTCGGTGCCATCTAAATATATTAAGGTGACCGGATAATCAAAACTCACCAAATCCGTATCTTCAAGACCAGCAAAAAATCTTCTTAACTCTGCATCATGGGCAACGGTTACAGAAGCCGTTTGTTGAAAATCAGGATTATAGGTAAATACGGTGGCAGGATAGACCAAGTCTACGCACTCAATATCCGCATCCGCACCTCCTTCAACGCATTGAGTCACAAGTTTTTCCAAATCGGCTCTAGAACCTACGGTAACTTCCGTGTAATCTGCCATAGTAACGGTTACTGGAAAAACAATAACCATAGTACTATTAAAACCTTCTAAAGCATCTAAAAATTCTTCCAGAACCTGTAGGCCCTCCATAGAATCAATTGTTAGCCTTTCATTGTTCACTATAACCGTATAGGGAAATTGAATATTAAAACAACTGGCACCATCTACAATATTGTCATACGAACCATCATTGGAAACCGCTTCTTTTAGAAGTTCTAAAGTGGCGGAATCAACAGTTAAAGTTTTTTCAGCATCTATAGACTCCTCAAAGGGCTCTTCATCTTGACATGCGGTCAAGGCCATTAGCAGAGCCAGTAGGAAAGCTACTAATGAAAATTTAAAACACTTCTTCATACTGATTTGGAATTTAGGGGTACTTTGAAATTGAAACAACCCATTTTTGAAATACCCTACCTGAGCAAATTCATTTTTTTCAAATACCTTTGAAAAAAAATACCCTAATTGGAAACCAAAAATACAGGCAATGTTTGCGAAGAGCAAGTCTTTGATACAATTTTCAAAGCTAATTCTAAAACGGTTTTCAACTATATATATTATAAGTTTGGCAATGAGGAGAAAGCCCATGATGCCGTTCAAGAGGCATTTGTAAAACTTTGGGAGAACTGTGCCAAGGTTTCTCCTGAAAAAGCCAAATCGTTTGTTTACACCGTTGCCAACAATTTGTACCTTAATGTGATAAAAGCCGAGAAGGTACGTTTAAAGTATGCGGACAAGACCTTAAAGGTTACCCATGAATCGCCCGAATTCTTGATGGAGGAAGACGAATTCAAACAGAGATTGAACCGTGCCCTGGACAGCCTTCCGGAAAACCAACGGACCACTTTTCTATTAAATCGAATTGATGGAAAGAAATATGCAGAGATAGCCGAAATGGAAGGAGTAAGTGTAAAAGCTATTGAAAAAAGAATGCATTTGGCATTGAAATCGCTTCGAGAAAAGATTGATGGGATATAGTTTATAGTGGTTAGTGGTTAGTGGTTAGTGGTTAGTGGTTAGTGGTTAAAATAGTTTTTAATACATAGCTACAATGTACCAAAAATAAAAAGTAGGGTATTTACGTAATGAATTGTTACTAAGGCATAAAGCTAGAATTGATGCAAGAAAATCACTTAGCAAAATGGTTGAACAATGACCTCACCGAGGCCGAGCTCGCAGAGTTTAAAAAGTCTGCGGAATATGCTTCCTATGAGCGCATTATTGCCGCTTCGGGCCAGCTAAAAGCTCTCGAATTTGACGCTAACGAAGCCCTTATGGCCTTAAAGAACCAACGTACTTTAAAGGACACCAAGGTTGTACAGCTGCATCCTTTCAAGAAATTTTTACGTATTGCGGCAGCGGCGGCCGTTATTATGTTCGGTTCGTATTTTTATCTCAACTCTTTAGATGAAAACATTGTTACCAAATATGCCGAAAACAAAGAAATTACCCTTCCCGATAATTCCAAAGTACAACTAAATGCAGATTCCGAACTCTCTTTTAGTGAACGGAAATGGAGCAAAGAACGAAATGTTGAACTTAAAGGTGAGGCGTTTTTTAAAGTGGCCAAGGGCGAGCGTTTTACCGTTGAAACAAAAGATGGCGTAGTTGCTGTTTTAGGAACTCAATTTAATGTAGAAAACAGACCGGGCTTTTTTGAAGTTACCTGTTTTGAAGGATTGGTAAGTGTTACTTTTAACGATAAAGAAACCAAGTTGCCCGCCGGAAATTCCTTTTTGGTCATAGATGGTAAAATTACCCAGGTACCGGTATCTAAAACGGAACATCCGTCTTGGATCAATAATGAAAGTACTTTCAAAAGTGTTCCGCTTAAATACGTCCTTAGTGAATTTGAAAGACAGCATAATGTTACGGTTGAAACAAAGGATATAGACACAGAACAATTGTTCACCGGAACTTTTAACAATACGGATGTGGATGTTGCGTTAAAGAGCATAAGCGCACCCTCGCAAATAAAGTTTAAATTTGAGGGCAGCAAAGTGCTCTTCTATGGCGATAAAAATCCGTAAACTTCTTCTTTTTATTTTAGGTCTTACGTGTTTTATAACCTCACACGATACTATAGCACAAACTGGTGAAAAAATAGCGCTGTCTACTTTTTTGCAACAGCTAGAGCAAGAATTTGATATTAAATTCTCTTATGCGGATAGTGAAGTACTTGGCCTTGAAATTTATGTCCCGCAAGAAACTTCATTGCCCATCATTTTAGATGATATTGAGACCCAGACCCAAGTTGAGCTAGAAAAAATTAACGAGCGGTATTACACCCTTACCAAAAGTAATTTTATTTCTATCTGCGCCACGGTTCTGGATAATTTTAAGATGAATACCCTCTACGGTGCCAGTGTAAAGGTCTTGGGAACCAACATTACCACTTTTATTGATGAGACCGGCACATTTGTATTGCACAACGTTCCCAGAAGTGCCTCTGTCCAAATTAAGCACTTAGGCTATAAAACCCTTTTTGTTAACGCTGATGAGCTCATTAAAAAAGCACCTTGTAAAACCCTTTTGCTCGCCCAGTTTTACCAACAACTAGAAGAAGTGGTTGTTTATGAATTCCTTACCAAAGGCCTTGTAAAACAAACCGATGGAAGCTTTCAAATGAACAGTGAGGAATTTGGCATCCTACCGGGACTTATAGAACCTGATGTTTTACAGACAGTTCAAGCATTGCCCGGCATAGAGAGTACGGACGAAACCGTGTCCAACATTAACATACGCGGGGGAAGCAATGACCAAAACCTTATTCTTTGGGATGGTATAAAAATGTACCAATCCGGACACTTTTTCGGGTTGATATCGGCGTTTAATCCTTATTTGACAGACAAAGTAACCTTAATAAAAAATGGCACTGGAAGTCAATATGGCGATGGCGTAAGTGGTATTATAGATATGCGTACCAAAGATGCCATTGCAGACACTTTTTTTGCAGGTGCAGGTTTCAATCTTATTGGCGGTGACGTTTACGGACATCTACCCATTACGGATAAGGTTGCTGTTCAATTTTCGGCCAGACGCTCCCTTACAGACCTTATTGACACCCCGACCTATGATAAATTCTTTACTCGTGTTTTTGATGACAGTCAAGTAACTCAAGAGGGGAATTTCTATTTCTATGATTTTACGGGTAAGGTTTTGTATGATATTAATGACCGGCACAAGTTTCGTTTTAGCTTTATAAACATTAATAATCTATTGGATTACACAGAACGTGACATGTCCGATACCAATGAAATACACAGCGCCTTAAACCAAACCAACTTATCTCTTGGAGCAAGCCTAAGTAGTGACTGGACCGAAAAATTCGCTACGTATATCAACCTCTACAGTACACAGTACCAATTAGACGCCCGGAATATTTCCGCTAATGCGGAGCAGATACTTTTTCAGAATAATGAAGTTGAAGAAACGGCCTTAAAGCTCAGTACCAATTTTATGCCCAATGATAATTTCAACTGGCTTAACGGCTATCAATTTACAGATACGGGTATTGCCAATGAAACATCGGTAACACAACCACCTTTTGAGAGTAACGCCCGAAACGTTATTAAGAGTCACGCTCTTTTTTCTGAACTCACCTTTACATCAACCGATAAAAAAATCTATGCAAGAGGCGGACTTAGATTGAACTATTTAGAAAACCCGGACACTTTTAAGGAGTATATTTTAGAACCAAGATTAAGTTTTAACTATGCTTTTACAAGGCATTTAAAAGTTCAGGCGCTGGGCGAATTCAAGAGTCAAGCTATCAACCAGATTATTGATTTGGAGCAAAATTTTCTAGGTATAGAAAAACGTCGTTGGATAGTATCGGACGGAGAAAACCTGCCTATTACCAAGAGTAAACAAGGCTCTATAGGTATCAACTACGACCATGAAAATTTTTACGTAGGACTTGAGGCCTTTTATAAAGAAGTGAATGGCATTAGCACCTCAACGCAAGGCTTTCAGAACCAGAATCAGTTTAATGGGGAAATAGGAAAGTACGATGTAAAAGGCGTTGAATTTCTAATCAACAAAAAGACCGATAACTATAGTGTTTGGGCCAGCTACACCTACAATTTCAACAATTACAATTTCTCCGAAGTTCTACCCCCCAATTTCCCGAACAACCTAGATATAAGACATGCCGCTACCTTTGCCGGGACCTATACGCTGGAGAACTTTAAATTGGGTATTGGACTAAACTATCGTACGGGAAAACCCTATACGGAGCCAGATCCGGATGAACCATTGGACACTTCTTTTTTTCCTAACAGAATTAATTACCAAGACCCCAATAGTAGCCGGCTACCCGAATATTTACGCGCCGATGCTTCCGCCATTTACAATTTCAACCTTACAGAAAAATTGAAAGCATCCGCAGGTATTTCCGTTTTGAATTTTACTAGTAGAAAGAACATTTTAAACAGTTACTATCGCCTGAATGAAGACAATGAGATAGAAAAAGTAGAAAACGTTTCCTTAGGTCTTACGCCCAATGTTAGTTTTAGAGTCCGATTTTAATAAGAATTCAAGAGCTCTCCCCCATTAATTATAGTTAATTTTAAAGGATTAATTAATTATTTCTTTCACTTCTTAGAAACCTTCCATTTATGCCTACAATAGAAGATATTAAAAATGCCAGAAAACGCATTGACAATTATGTGCTCCAAACCCCAATTTTCACCTCCTCTTTATTAAATGATTGGCTCGGGCATGAAATTTATTTTAAAGCGGAATGTCTTCAAAAAATAGGTGCATTCAAAGCCAGAGGGGCCTGCAATACAATTGCCTGGCTGGTAGAAAACAACAAAAAACCAAAACACATCATTGCCAATAGTTCCGGCAACCATTCGCAAGCGGTTGCTTGGGCCGCACGCCAATTCAACATTCCTGCTACTATTTATATGCCCGTATACGCATCAAAAATTAAGATACAGGCTACTCAATCCTACGGTGCCAAGGTAGCACTTTGCGAAAATAGAAACATTGCCGATGAAAGTGTACTCTCCGCTTCCAAAGAAGAAGGAACGTATTGGATACCGCCATATAACCATAACCAAGTCATAGCCGGGCAAGGAACGGCCGTATGTGAGGCACTTGAGCAGGTTTCAGGTATAGATGCCGTTTTTGCCCCTTGTGGGGGAGGCGGACTTTTATCCGGTACCGTAATCGCAACCAATGCCTTATCTCCAAAGACCAAAGTTTTTGGCGTTGAACCTTTAAATGCCAATGATGCAGCAGAATCATTGCGAACCAACCAAATTCAGAGATTACAGGCCACACCGGACACACTCGCAGATGGTGCAATGACCATGGCAGTAGGAGACATTACATTTGAGTACCTAAAACGTTTGGATGACATGTACGAGGTTGCAGAAGCCAAGTTAATTTACTGGACCCAATGGCTGACCCATTTATTAAAATTGCACGTTGAGCCTACAAGTGCCATGGCAATGGAAGGCGTAGTGCAATGGCTAAAAAACAGCCCTAACAAAAAAAGGGTGATGGTAATTTTATCCGGAGGGAACATTGACCATATCAATCAGCTTAAAATATGGCACACCAACCATTTGGACACTAGACCTAGCTTGGCTATGTAAGACATTATTACGTTTCTAGGGCTACCCCACCTAACGGTTCATTAGGAAGTACTTGAAAATCAAAACCTAACATTTTTTGAATAATACCGTACAATTCCGGAAAATCAGCTAAAAATAGGTGCGGTGTCTCGGCATAATTTTCAACGGCAACGGAGAAGAATTCCTGTAGATTAGTCATACCATAATCCCTAAAATAATTGGAATCCACTAACTTCTGCGCGTAGCCCTCCCTAAGAAAAAGTTCTTTTATTTTCTTAAGTCCCACTCTAAACTTCCGAGCTTCCCATGAGCTCTGTTTAATCATTTCAAAACTTAGCGCATGTGCAAATTCATGCAAGGCCAAGTTTACATTATCATCGGCAATACGGAATCCTTCCCAAATGGTATCTGCAGAAAAAATTACCGTTTTAAAACGAGGATTGTACTCCCCTAGATGGTGCCTTCTATTAATACGGGAATAATATTTTGAGGGATAAATAACAATACGCAACAGTGATCTACGCATTTTATAGCTCTTAAGACCCAAAGTCATTAGAACCACGGACGCACTTAAAAGTAACGTCAACTCCTTCTTTTTATCCACTTTTCCATAGAAAATGAACTTTTTTCTACTTCTGAACCATATAATCCGTTTATCACATTTTGCCTTTAGGGAAGGGCTAAGCTTAGAATACACCGCAAAATTATCAGTAAGAAACCTTTTTTCTTTATCCGTAAGAGGTTTGGTCCTCACAAACGGATTCAACGCATAAAGCCCCAACGTATAGTACACTATATAAAGGGCCTGAATGCAAAGAAATGCTACTGCCAAAATCTTGAAATTGTACTCTGTTAGCATATCCTCTACAACTCCAAAAACGGATTTAAATTGCGTAAAGCCGCTTGGGCTTACATACGATCGGGAACATTAATCCCCAAAAGTTTAAAGGCGGATGCAATTACCTCACTCACTTTTTGGGATAGCTGCACACGAAGTACTTTTTTGTTTTCGTCCGTTTCCCCAAGAATTGAAACCTGCTGATAGAAGGAGTTAAATTCCTTCACCAAATCGTACGTGTAATTGGCAATAAGTGCCGGGCTATAGTTCTCCGCTGCCAATTGTACGGTCTCAGGATATAACTGTAACTGTTTAATAAGTTCTTTTTCTTTGGGGTGTAAACCACCAAGAGCTGTAATTTCTATATCCGTAGCGGTATCAAAATTGGCCTTTCTTAAAATAGATTGGATACGTGCGTAGGTATATTGGATGAACGGCCCCGTATTTCCTTGAAAATCTACTGACTCTTCCGGATTAAACAGAATTGTCTTTTTAGGATCTACTTTTAGAATGTAATATTTTAAGGCGCCTAAGCCTATCAATTTATAGAGGGAGTTTTTTTCTTCTTCAGAATACCCCTCCAGCTTTCCAAGCTCTTCGGATATTTGAGCTGCCGTGCTGGTCATATCGTTCATTAGATCATCTGCATCCACAACGGTACCTTCCCTACTCTTCATTTTACCGCTAGGTAAATCTACCATTCCGTAACTTAAATGGTGTAGGTTTTCAGACCATGAAAAGCCTAGCTTTTTCAAAATCAGAAACAACACTTTAAAATGGTAATCCTGTTCATTACCAACCGTGTATACCATACCACCCACATCTGGATAATCCTTAACCCTTTGTATAGCAGTACCTATATCTTGGGTCATATAAACCGCAGTACCATCGGAACGGAGCACTATTTTTTCATCAAGACCTTCATCAGTTAAATCTATCCAAACACTACCATCTTCCTTTTTATAGAAAATACCCTTTTCCAATCCGCCGGCCACAACGTCCTTACCTAGCAAATATGTATTGCTTTCATAGTACAGCGTATCAAAATCTACCCCAAGATTTTTGTAAGTAACATCAAAACCTTTGTAGACCCAGCCGTTCATTTCTTTCCAAAGCGCTACAACTTCTTCATCACCAGCCTCCCATTTTTGAAGCATTTCTTGGGCTTCTAATAGAATTGGAGCTTCTTTTTCTGCTACTTTCTTGTCTGTTCCATTAGCAACCATTTCGGCAATTTCGGCCTTATAGGCCTTATCAAAAGCTACGTAATAGTTACCTACAAGCTTATCACCCTTTAACCCTGTACTTTCCGGGGTTTCGCCATTTCCAAAACGCTTCCATGCTAACATACTTTTACAAATATGTATTCCACGGTCATTGATAATTTGGGTTTTATACACTTTTTTCCCCGAGGCCTTTAAAATCTCAGCTACAGAATATCCTAAGAGGTTATTTCTAATATGCCCCAAGTGCAACGGCTTATTGGTATTTGGCGAAGAATACTCTACCATTATGGCATTATTGTCCTCTTGGGGTACATGACCGTATGTGGCATCATTTTTTACTCCATTAAAGAAATCAAGATAAAAACCATCTCCGATCACCAGGTTCAAAAAACCTTTTATGACGTTAAAACCGGTAACTTCAGCAACCTCTTTTTCCAAGTAAGCTCCAATTTGCTCACCTATCTGAACTGGATTTCCTTTAACTACACGAAGCATGGGGAATACAACCACCGTAACATCACCTTCAAAATCCTTGCGTGTTGGCTGAAATTCTACCGACGGCAGTTCTTTTTCAAAAATAGCTGCGACCGCTTCCTTAACCTTGGTTTCTAAAATTGCTTGAATACCCATATCATGTTTCGTTTCAGGCTGCAAAACTAATCATTTTTTGCGCTTTTACCCTAAGACAGGCGGTATTGGCCTCGCTTTTCTTTAACTTTATAGAAATGCAGCCCCTGAGCGCAACAATCCAATTTGTAAATAGGACCATATATGCTTTTGAACGTATCATATACCGATAAACAGGTTACAAAAAAAATAGATGAAGCGGTAGGCAAGCCCTTTCCATTAAGGGAACGCTGGAACATGGGCGGTATTGGCTCGCCTAGATTGTTCATTACCGAAACGAGCATTGAAATTAGAAACTTGCTCATTTTGGATAACAATCGCGATCAATGTAACATTGAGCTAAGGCCCAAAGGTATTATTGTTCGTTTCAGGTCTTTATTAGAGACCTTTGCTTTAGTTATTCCGTTTTACAAACTTACTTTATACAAAGGTGACATTGGTATTTACTCCATATATCGAGACCATTATTTTATTAAGGTAAAAGCCGATACCAAAGCGATTCAGAAGTTTTTTATCAAAATTCAGAACTTTAAAGCCGATAATGCCCCTACTTCCATCGAAGACTTATAAACATCCAAAAAGCTTATGAAAATTCTCTTAACGGGCGCTAACGGTTATATAGGAATGCGATTGCTACCCCAATTATTGGAATTGGACCATGAGGTGGTATGCACAGTACGAGATGAAACCCGATTTTCTATTGAAAAAGAAATGCGGGCTCAGATACAGGTCCTAGAAATAGATTTTTTAAAGGACATGCAAAAAGGAGTGGTCCCAAAAGACATAGATGTAGCCTATTTTTTGATTCATTCCATGAGTTCGTCTACACAGGATTTTGACACCCTAGAGGCCAAGACCGCAGAAAATTTTAATGCTTATCTAAGTGAAACCCAAGTAAAGCAAGTCATTTATTTGAGTGGTATCGTCAACGAAGAGAATCTTTCCAAGCACCTCTGGTCCCGAAAAAATGTGGAGCGCATTCTCTATGAAGGTTCTTTTGAACTTACCGTTTTAAGAGCTGGAATTATTGTAGGCTCAGGAAGTTCTTCGTTTGAAATTATTCGTGATTTATGCGAAAAATTACCCGTAATGATTACTCCAAAATGGGTATTGACCAAAACACAACCTATTGCCATCCGGGATATTCTAGCTTTTTTGACCGGTGTTATGGGTAATGAAAAAACCTATAACGATTCTTTTGATATTGCCGGTCCGGACGTACTCACCTATAAACAAATGCTAGAGCAGTATGCGGAAGTACGCGGTTTTAAGAATTATATTTTTACCGTGCCCGTAATGACGCCAAAGCTATCTAGCTACTGGCTCTATTTTGTTACCTCAACATCGTACAAATTGGCATTGAATCTTGTTGATAGTATGAAAATTGAAGTTATTGCCAAAGATCAAAGGTTACAAAAGCTTTTAGGTTTAAAACCTCATTCCTATAAAGAAGCGATTGATTTAGCCTTTAAGAAAATAGAACAAAACCTGGTGGTCAGCAGCTGGAAGGATAGTATGGTAAGCGGCCGCTTTAAAAAGAACTTAGAAAAGTATATTCAAGTTCCTAAGTATGGCGTTCTGAAAGACGAGAAAAAAATAAAAGTAGATAATCCGGAACAGGTCTTGCGCAACATTTGGAGAATTGGTGGAGAAACCGGTTGGTACTATGGAAACTGGCTTTGGAAAATAAGGGGAATAATCGATAAATTTTCAGGCGGGGTGGGATTAAGACGTGGACGAACGCACCCCGATAAAATTTATGCCGGCGACTCATTGGATTTTTGGCGGGTTCTTCTAGCCGATAAAAAAGCAAAACGCTTATTACTTTTTGCCGAAATGAAACTACCCGGAGAAGCTTGGCTAGAATTTAAAATTGACGAAAACAATGTACTGCACCAAACGGCAACGTTCAGACCTAGGGGTCTCAAAGGACGATTATACTGGTACAGTATTGTACCTTTTCATTATTTCATCTTTGGTGGTATGATCCGCAATATTGCCAGAGCAAAATGAACCAACTGCACATATTCATTTTACTATTGGGCCTTGCAACGTTGAACTTTGTTCACGGTCAGGCTTCCGCTTCAAGTGAATTGGAGATGCCTCAAAGGGCTCCCTTGGGCTATGAATCTATTGTAACCGTAAAGCTCAAAGAACCTTTGCAGTTAGGTAAAGCATATGAAATTGGGTTTTGGATTTTTGGAAGACAATTGCCAGACCAAAGTTATTCGTATCCTATAGCCGTATTTCCATCGGACCATGGCGCAATCAATGCGAATGTTTTGGATAGTGTAGATGCTGTTCAATCCGAACCTGAATTAACTGTTCATTCGCCTCCATCCTATACTTCCCGGGGCTATTTCACTTTTATTATTCGTCCTGACAAAGCTTATGACCATGTAACCATAGCCCTTAAAATTGAGAGCAAACAATCTTCATTAATCGATTTTAACAAAGACATTACCGTTACGGGCATTGCTGTAAAAGCCCTCCCTTCCCGACCAAAGGACAAAACCGGACTTCTAAAAAAAGAAGGTGTAACCCATACGAATCCACCTGATAAAATTGCGGACCGCATCTTAATAGACAGTAAAAAAACTTATACAGTTCTTGAAAAAAGAGTGCGCTTGGCACTTTACGACCACCGCAGAATAGATGATGATATCGTGACCATTTACTTGAATGGGGCAGTTGCTATTCAACATGTAAAATTGAAGCGTAAAAAGCAATTTTTCAATCTCACATTACAGCCCGGGAAAAATACGATTACCCTACATGCCGAAAATTTAGGTGAAGTAGCCCCGAACACCGCGGCCATTCTTATACAGACAAAAAAAGAAGAGTTTATGGCAGTATTGGAGTCGGATTTGGGTCAAAGTTCTTATTTTACGCTTGTTTACCAAAAACCCGAACCCTAATTACCGAGCATGCGGCACCTTAAAAACCCTTTACTTTCCGTTTCCATCGGTATAATTTTCCTGTTTACCCTTGTCGTTTTCTTTGCCACGGAAACCAGCTATGAAGCTATTGAAACGGCTTCGGTGTGGGTCAGGAATTATTTTGGGTTCCTCTACCTTTATCTAGGGTTGGGATGCGTGCTTTTTTTATTGGCAATCGCCTTTTCGCCTTTCGGAAAAATTAAATTGGGCAAGAAAAATTCAAAACCCGAACACTCCCTTTGGGCTTGGACGGCTATGCTCTACAGTGCAGGAATGGGCTCAGGAATTTTGCTCCGTGCCGTACAGGAACCTGTTTTTATGCAACAGCACCCGCCCTACACTTCTGATTTGCAACCCGAAATTTTAGCATTGGAATTCACCTTCTATCAATGGGGGTTTACAGCTTGGGCCTTTTACGGACTGTTTGCCATGGTTGTAGGCTATGCACTCTTCGTAAAGAAAAAGAAAGTAAGGGTAAGCTCTACCATAGCGGATACTATTTCCAATCCTTTGGCCAAAAGTGGAATTGATATCATGACCATCATTACCACTGTTTTTGGACTCATAGCTGCAATAGGTTTGGGTACAACACAAATAAACGGCGGTCTTAATCATGTTTTCACCACCAATTTTGGTGTAACCACTACGTTACTTTTGGCCGTTCTCATCTCGGCAATCGCATTCTATTCCGCTTGGCAAGGGGTCAATAAGGGCATAAAGATTATTTCAAAAGTGAATATTCTGATTACAACCGTTCTACTTCTGTTCATTTTTTTTATGAGTGATGTCTTAGGAATAGTGAAGTCCTTTGCCATGGCTACCTTTAACTACCTTGTTGATTTTGTCCCTATGAGCCTCGCATACGGGAACTATAACCCCGGAATGACCTTTCTAACCGATTGGACTTTCTATTATTGGGCCTTTTGGTTGGCTTGGGCTCCGTTTACAGGAATCTTCATTGCACGTATATCAAAAGGGCGCACCCTACGCCAATTACTTTTGGGCGTTCTGATCATTCCGTCTTTGGGGACATTTTTTTGGTTTTCGGTTTTTGGCACTTCGGCTTTTGAACTTATAACGTCTTGGGGTACGTACAACAATGAATTTGGAGATGTCTTTTCCTCCATTTTTGTATTCTTTGAAAACTATCCCATGGCAACGCTCCTAAATTTTACTACCATTTTTTTACTTATTAGTTTTTTGGTGACCTCTGTAGATTCTGCAGTTTTCGTTCTTAGCATGTTTACGGATCATGGGAAAAAGAACCCCAGCAAAAAACACAGACTTATCTGGGCCGTTTTTATTTTACTGGCCACCATGTCCCTACTTCTTTTAGGAAACGCCAAACCGGATATAGATGTACTTACGGCAGTTCAAAAGTTATTGATCGTAACCTCGTTACCTTTTGCCCTTTTCATGGTCTATATGGCCGGAGCTTTTGTTTGGGAGGTTGGTTTTAAGAAGCAAAAACACGACTAATACATCACTCTTTATCATTGTACATGTCTTATAGGACCTGATTAAACTTCAAAAACCAAATTTAATAAGCTTCCAAAAACAGCAGTAAAAACAGCACTTCCGATGAAGTGATAGAAAACATCGTTAAGCAAAAATGGTATTCAACATTATACTTTAGTTTGACATCAGAAAAAGCTCATTTGGCAACAATCGGGTTTTTTGAGTCCATAGTCGCCGTAAATTAGCTTCAGAAATCAAAACCCCCACCATTATGAACAAGAAATTAAAAAGCCTACTTTATTTTGCAAGTTTTGTAACTGCAATTATCGTTTATGACAATGACAATAAGAACCATGAGGCGGATAATGCTGTTGCAGAAGTAACAATAGAACAAAATTCAACCCAAGAGGGATTGAACTAAAAATATTTTGAAAACTATTTAGGTTTCCCAAAAGCCTATCTGTTTTCACCTAGAACATACCTACTTAAAATGCAAAAAGGACCTAGAAATATCTAGGTCCTTTTTTTTTACTCGTACAGCAGACCAATTAAAGCTGCTTAAAACAATTCCTCCTTTACTGCATCAAAATATTGGGCACTCACGGGAATCTCTTTATTCCCTATATAAATATCACGCCCTTTTAAAGACGTTACTTTTTTACGGTTTACAATAAAAGAACGGTGTACCCGCATAAATTGGTCTGTAGGCAATAGTTCTATCAGTTTCTTTAGCGACTGCAAGCTCATGAACTTTTTATCGCCCAAATAAAAATTAACGTATTCACTATCACTTTCAATATAGAGAATGTCATCATACTTAAGCTTGTGAAGGTCATAACCCGACTTAATGGTAATACTATCCGCAGAGTCCTTGTCTTTAGTATATACTTCTTTATTAGGTTTTGCTTTATTTACTGCCGATAAAAAACGTTCAAAACTAATGGGTTTCAACAAGTAATCCAGTGCACTAAGCTCAAACCCCTCCAAAGCGTATTCGGAATAGGCTGTGGTAAATATGACCTGTGTATGATTCGGGACCAGCTTAGCCAAATCCGTGCCTTTTATTTCTGGCATCTGAATATCTAGAAAAAGTAAGTCTACCCGCTCACTTTTCATAATGTTCAGGGCATCCAAAGGGTTGGCAACTTCGGCCACGAGCTTTAAAAAATCCAACCGTTCTATATAGGCTTTTAATAGGCCTCGCGCCAGTTCTTCATCGTCTACTACAATACATTTAATGGGTTCCATCTAAATTGATGCTAAGATTTACGGTATAACTTTTAGGGGTCTGTTCAATATTTAATTTGTGTTTATGCGGATAAAGAATTTCTAATCGTTTTTTAACATTCTCCAATCCTATACCACCAACGGCGTCTTTTTGAGCGGGCGTTTCCGAAACACTATTGGACACATAAAAATCTATCTTTTGGTTATCCGAACGTACTTTTATTTCCAAATATCCATCTGCTGCATGGTCTACATTTCCGTGCTTTAGGGCATTTTCAACAAAGGGTATAAATAGCATTGGTGCTATGATCGCATTGGAATTGGACAATTGAAAATCGGTTTTTATCGGAAAAGGTTTACTGCTCTTTAAACGGAATAAATCCAGATAATTACTAATATAAGCAATCTCCTTTTTAACGGAAACCATAGGCTGTTCGCACTCGTACAATACGTACCTAAGCATATTGGACAAAGTTCCTATACTCTCTTGCGTACGGCCGGAATCAATTACCGAAAGGGCATAAATATTATTAAGCGAATTGAACAAAAAATGTGGGTTAATCTGAGACTTTAAAAACTTCAATTCCATCTGAAGGTTTTCATTTTTGTTTCTAATGGTCTCCTCTTCTTTCTTTTGGGCGAACAAAAAAGTTTCCACAAATGTGGCCAACACGTAGGCAATGGAAAGTATTAAGAACTGAATTAAAATTTGGGGAGGAGCCATTGGCGGACCACCTCTACGCGCTCCCGGTGGGGGTCTCATACTATTCTCAGGAGACATTAAATTTTCAGAAATCAGAAACGAACAACTAATCAATATAACAAAGGACACTACTCCAAAAAGAACATACTTTTTCTTGAAAAGTAAGGCTGGGGCAGTTAGATAAATTAGTGCGGCTATAACCACGATCTGCATGATAAAGGAAGATACGTTTTTGTTTAAAAACCGCGCATTTTCATTAAGTAACAACCAAGCCATAAACCAAATGGCCATCCATAAAAATACATGAAAAAGAAAACGATGTGTTTGTTTCATGCTACAAATTAAAGTAATTATTTCTCGTCAGAGCCCTAAAAATACCATTCTAAACGGCTAAAACTATACAGTTTACAGAGTGTAAACCGGCATTCACTGAAAACCTTCCATCACTTACAGATTACCGTCATTCCGTATCTAACCTTTGCCCACCTTTGTCATCACAAATAGAAATAATTAAAAAATAAATACAATGAACAAAAAATCATTTTACACAGTAATCGCTACTACAGCTTTTACCCTTATCGCAGTTCAAACTTCATCTGCCCAAGAAAAACGAGGTCAAGAGCCACCATCGGCCACCGAATTGATAAAACAGATGGATGCAGATGAGGACGGTAAACTTTCCGAAATAGAGGTAAAAGGCCCTCTAAAAAACGACTTTGTAAAAATAGATACGGACGAAGACGGATACCTTTCTCTAGATGAACTCAAAAAAGCGCCAAAACCCAAAAGAGGAAAAAAGCAATAGAAAGGCCAAAAATCAATTTAATTAAACAAATATTATGAAAAAAAAAGCCCTAAAAAAAATCATCCCATTTGGTTTTGCCGCTGTATTAATATCTATTGGATTTATTGCCTGTAGCTCCGATAGCGTAACGGATTCTGACCTAAACGAAGATTCCGAAGAAGAAATCGTAACAGAACTGCATGCTGCCTTTGCTGCTTTCAATCCCGATGCTACCACTATCTATTTAGATGGTTCCCAAGTGGTTATTGAAACTACCGGCCTACCTAATCACGAAACCGTATACTGGGGCGAAGGTAGCTCCCTCTATAAAGAAGAACCGGATGTGGCATTGACGCCCAGCATCATGACAAGCAACAACAATGCAACCACTATACGCGTAGACGCTACGCTAAACCTGACCGGTAATACCGTAGAGACTGATTTTAACACCATTGGCATTGCCGTGAGCGGCTCCTCTATATTTAATGATCAAGAAGGTGGCGGACCATTGGACCAGGCTGCTGCCAGTTTGGATTGGACCGGCGCTCACATCGGGCCGGGAGTGTACCACTATCACCTAGAACCTAAAGCATTTTCAGATGATGATGATAAGTTAGTGGGCATACTTTTAGACGGTGTCTTTCTATACGGAAGAAAGTGTAATACCACGGGAACATACCCCACAGACCTTGACGCTTCGGGAGGGCATGTTTCCACTACGCAGTATACCGATGGTGAAGAAGAGTACCACTACCATATTATTAATGAGGTATATTCTACAACAGGTTCTTATTTAGCCTTTGCAGGACCTTACCAAGGATACTAGACATTATGGCGAAATCACTTTTTTGTTGTATGCTATTGTCAATGCTCTTTATTTCTAGTTGTAAGGAGGTCTCGGCAGTAGAACCCGTTGCCGAAAAAACCATTGTCATCAATAATTTTGAACTACAAAAAAAGCATTTAACGCTCAACCCAAATGAAGGCAAGTGGTACTATAAAGACGAACCCTTTAATGGGTATTCCATAGCAAATCACCCAAATGGTAACCGAAGTGAGAAACTGGGGTATCTAAATGGCAAAAGAGAAGGCATTGCTAAAAGATGGGAAGCCAATGGTACGTTGCGCATACAATCTTACTATAAACAGAACCGTCTTGTAGGTAATTATAAAGTTTGGTGGCCAAATGGCAAACTGGCCGAACAATCTACCTATGTAGACGGAGCATTGGAAGGAACCCAAAAAATGTGGTACGCCAATGGCGTTCTCGCCAAAGAAAGAAAACTCTCAAATGGCAAGGAAAAAGGTGTACAAAAAGCTTGGCTGCAAAATGGAAAGCTATACGTTAATTATGAAGCTAAAAATGGACGGATTTTTGGCATGCGAAGAGCTAACTCTTGTTATCAATTAGAAGATGAAGTTGTTGTTAGAAATTAAAAATATCACTCTTACACTCCTTTTCACCCTTACACTTTTTACAGGTTGCAAAGAGGAAAAGAACCAAGCGGGAACCAGTAGAGTAGAATATCTTCCCTACTATGAAGACAAATCTTTTACGCCCCATTGGCTAGAACCAGGCTCGCCAGAAGAAAAGGCATTTCACAAAATTGGCAGCTACGCCCTTGTGGACCAAATGGGGGATACCATTACCCCTCGTACATTTGAAGATAAAATTTATGTAACGGACTTTTTCTTTACGACCTGCCCTGGTATTTGTTTAAAAATGACAGGAAATATGCAAAAAGTACAGGCTGCTTTTAAAAATGACCCAGAGGTACTATTGTTATCACATTCGGTGACCCCCACAATAGATTCTATTCCTCAGCTTAAATCATATGCGCAAAAAAATGGCATCCTTAACAACAAGTGGCATTTGGTTACCGGTGATAAAATGGAAATATATGATTTGGGAAGAAATCAATATTTTGTTGAAAACGACTTAGGTTTTCCTAAAGACATAAATGACTTTTTACACACAGAGAACTTCTTGCTCATTGATAAAAACAAACACATTAGAGGCATTTATAATGGGTTGAACCGAGCCTCAATCGCACAATTGATTACAGATATCAAAGCCTTAAAAAAAGAATAGTCACCTATGACAGTCTTTAGAAAAATACGAAAAAAGCTCTTGAGTTCGGGCAAACTCAAAAGCTATTTGGTCTATGCCTTTGGGGAAATTTTTCTTATTGTCATAGGTATTTTAATTGCTTGGAAAATTAACGATCTAAATGAGATCCGAAAAAACAGAATTGTAGAGCTCAAAATCTACGAAAGCCTGTACGACGAGCTAAACACCAACCTAAAAAACCTGAACAGTTCTATTGACCGCTATTCCAACACCACAAAAACACTGGAAGACACAATGAACTATATAGGTCTTTCTTCCGATGAAATTAGCCAGGGCGCAAAGGACACCATTGTACATATAGACTACTCGCAGATAAACCTACTGGACGGTGCCGTAAACTCGGTTATAAGCACTACTAAATTTGAGTTTATTGAAAGTGATTCCTTAAAGAGTTTGATTACCAATTATCCCGGTGAAATCCAGAAATTAAAATCGATAGATTTAAAAATCAGGGACATTATTCTGGGCAGATTACAACCTACCCTTGAGAAACACTTGGCCCTAAAGGATATGCTTTCTAAAGACAACCCAAAATACACACGTATAAAATCTTTTGGCGAGACTTCTGACTACCAGACATTGTTACGTAGTAAAGAATACCAAAATAGTTTAGTAGACCGTCTTTTACAAACCCAGAACTTACTTACAAGTGCCAAAAAACTTAGGAACAGAACCCAGGTAATGTCCATTAAATTAAAAGAAGAATTGGGGTATACCCTCTAGGTTACATGGCTTCCGTCCCGAAAAGAATTTTCATAGACCCAAAGAGCCCAAAAACCTCATTTTGCCCGAAACTCGTCGTATTTATTACAATCCTAACATTGAGAAAAACTGGGATTTATGGCTCTCCCCTATAGGTATACGAATATCGTCTATAACAATTCTATTGCGTTGTATGGTCTTGATAAAGTTCACATTTACCACAAAGGATTTATGAACTCTTATAAACTGGTTTTGAGGTAATTTCTCTAAAATATCCTTAAAACTGAGCAAGGTTAAAATAGCTCTATTACTTCCCACTACATGAATTTTCAGATAATCTTTTAGGCCTTGCACGTACTGTATATCATCTAAATTAATCTTGACACTTTCATGTTCAGATTTTACAAAAATGAACTTTTGGCTTTCATTTCCATCTCCATTGGACGGGAACACATTGGCAGAGACTAAAGCAGCAGGTGCTTCTTTTCTTGACAACAGCTCTTTAGCCCTTAAAACCGCTTTAATAAACCTTTGATACGGAATGGGTTTTACCAGATAATCTACCGCATTAAGCTCAAAACCCTCTACTGCATACTGAGAATATGCAGTGGTAAATATAAAAAGTGGACGATTTTCCAGTGCACTAATAAAATCAAGACCGTTTATCTGTGGCATTTCAATATCACAGAAAATAACATCTACTTTCTTTTCATTTATGGCCGGAATAGCTTCAAGGGGGTTCGTGAATGTACCCACCACCTCAACAAAACCTACTTTCATACAATAGTCTACCAATATCTCTATGGCCAACGGTTCATCGTCAATTAATATACAGTTCATAATCTATAGATTTAAAATTAAATTAACTTCATAATTAACACCGTCATCTTCTATTTCCAGGAAATGGGAATTTGGATATAGAAAATTCAACCTGTTTTTTACGTTTTGCAGGCCAACTCCACTGTTTTCAGTTTTCACCCTATGCTTGCCAATTTTGTTCAGCACGTACAACTGTATAGACCTCTCTTTTATCAAAAGGTTTATTTTAACCATGGTTTTACCTTGGTAATCGGTGCCGTATTTAAAGGCGTTTTCAATAAAGGAGATGAACAATAAAGACGGTATTATCTTTCCTGAATCGTCACCCGAAATTTTTAAGAATACATTTTCGCTATTGGCCAATCTTAACCTTTGTAATGCCACATAACTCTTAATGTATTCAATCTCCTTGTTTAAAGGCACAAGATCTTTATCCGCTTCATATATCATGTAGCGCATTAATTCCGATAAGTTTATAATAGCTTCAGAGGTGTCGGGTGATTTTTTAACCGACAGTGAATAGATGGTATTGAGGGAGTTAAATAGAAAATGTGGATTTAATTGTGTCTTTAAAAATTGAAGTTCAGATTGAACCTTTTCCTTTTCTACCGTTTTACGAAGATTCTCGTTTTTTTGCAACTCATTATAAACCCTAAGCATTATAGCGAAGCAATACGGCACCGCAAAGGTAACCAAGGGCATAAAGGCTCCCCGAAACGGGATTCTATTCCCTCTGTTTTCTTTCATATATTCCGCTAAGGGGCCAAAATTCTTTGGTATTTCAGGCGGAAACAATAGATGAACCCCGTAAGCGATTACCAACAATAACAGGATGGAAATAATTATATATGCCTTCTTCTGATTCTTTAAAAGAAACCTAGGAACCAAATAATAATAGTTGAAGTAAAACAAGGCTGCGGCCATTACCAATTTTATTAGGATATGGGGTGGCACGGACCTTGTTTCCAATAAAAAAGGATAGACTATTAACCCATAAAGGGCACACCATAAGAAGACATGCACCAACCATTGTGGGAAGTATTTTCTTTTAGTTGCCTTCATTTGGTCAATCTATATTGGATATGTTCAAATCTCTAAGCTGGGAAATTGTTACGAACGGAGCTTCCCCTTTTATGATTCTCCTTAAAACCTCATCTCCTACCCTTTTAGCTTCTTTTTTTGAAACGAAGGTCCTATCTTCTTGAACGGCGGGAATAAATTCTTGTTTGACCAAAACTTTCTCTTTGTATAAAATTTGATAGCCATAACCTTTACCAACCGCTATTGTTTCTAAGCGTGGCCTCGCTCCCTTTGTTTCTACTGCTCTATAATTGAGCGTAATATACACAACAGCAACAGTCAAGATTGCCAATAAAAAGTGAATTTTTGTTATTTTCATAGGTAGGTGATTAGAAAAAAGGGACAGCGCCAAAAGTGGTACCGCCCCATAGCTCACTCAAATAATTCTACTAATCTTCCTCTTCATACTCATCAAAAGGAAAAAACTCATACAAATCGTCTAGATAAAGGCTTCCCGTCCTACCCAGCCCTACTACCGCTTTGGTTCCGTTGGAGAAAACAACGCCATCTTGCCTAGTGGTTCCTTCAAAACTGGTTTTTACTTCCCAGTCATCCGTACTTGGATCATATTCCCAAACGGAACCTAAAGTGCCGCTAGATAGACCACATGCTATATATCCATATCCATTAAGGGTAAAGCCTACGGCATTGCTTCTTGTAATGGCATAGTCATCTTCTTCATCCAAATCCAGTTTTTTGTCCCAAGTTTCCGTAGAGGCATCAAATACCCAAAAATCATCAAGATAAATACCGTTGGAAACCCCAGTACCCAAGTATACTTTATTGCCAATAGTAAAAGTGGTAGCCGCTCTTCTTTTATCGCCTCCAAACCCAACTAATTCAGACCATGAATCTGTACTAGGGTCGTATTTCCAAAAATCCTTACGATCGTTTTCTCCGTCATAGCCCGTTCCAAAATAACCAAACCCGTTCACACCAAAAGCGACGGCACTACGCCTTCCTGATGTAGGCAAAGTTGCAATAGCCTGCCATGAGTTAGAGTTTGGATTGTACGCATAAAAGTCTGCCAATTCATCTAGACCATCATACCCAGAGCCTATGTATCCGGTTCCGTTAACTTCAAAGCCTACAGCGGCATTTCTTGCCGTACCAATAAAATCTGCTTTTTGAGACCAAAAGTCTCCCTCCATATCATATGACCAGAAAGAAGTTAGGTAATCATCGCCATCATATCCTACTCCCGTATACCCTATATTACCTATAGTAAAACTAGCAGTTCCACTACGTGGGCTTCCATCAAAAACCGACCTGTCTACCCAATTCCCCAGATATTCATCATCGTCATCACTAGAACAACTCGCCAGTGTACAGGTTATGATGCTAAAAATTGTTACGGTGCCTATATAGTGCTTGAATCCTTTCATTTTCTTTCTGTTTTGTTAGCCAGTTAATTTTCGTCAAAACTAGAGCACGGTCCCCATCCATGAAACCCAAATAGATGAAGCCCTTTATTTAACACATGAACAGGTGATTTTAATCTACCAAATCGATTTTCTTTTTAATAGTAGAAATACAGGCATTGGTCTTATAACTATTGGGGTTGGTCTATTGCTGTTTTTAAGCGCTAAAGGGCACGATACATTTACCCTAAAAATAAATGTGTATGAAAAATGCCTTGGTCGTTTTTGTTTTCCTGATCCTTTTAACCTCCTGTAGTTCGGACACTCTTAACGGTTCAGATTTTGAGGCGGGAGACACTTTTACCGATAGCGATATACGGGTGATTCAACTAGACACCATGACGGTAGACTTTTCAACCATGAAATTTGACAGTATAGATACGTCACAATCAGCACGCATGCTAGTCGGGAAATATAACGACCCTGTTTTTGGAACGGTCAAAACGGCCAGCTTTATGGAATTGGTTCCTAGCAGTTATTCTATTGATACCGATGCGGAATATGACAGCATTACGTTTTTACTAAGACCAGATGGTTATTTCTATAATGACACGCTACAAACAAGCACCCTTCTTATAAAACAAGTAAACGAAAGTCTTAAACCAGCAGACGGCATTAATTTTTACAATACTAGTGTCATAGACTATAACCAAGAAAACTTGGGCAGTCTGACGTATACCCCCAGACCCTTATCTACCGATTCTCTGGAAATAAAAATCAATAACACTTTTGGCCAAGCACTTTTTGACAATCTACAGCAACAAAACATTAGTACTTATGATGAATTTAAAAATCACTTTCATGGTATTACCGTTCAACCGGATGAGAACAACAATGCTTCCATCCAAGGTTTTTCATTGGCCTCCAACATGCGGCTTTACTATAGTATAGCTGGAGAAAATGAACGTATCCAATATTACACTGACTTTAGCCTTAACATTGCCAGCTCCCCTATTCCATTTTTTAACCAAATTTCCGCAGAAGAACCCAATACATATCTAACCGCATTGACGGACCAAGAAACCAACTTGTATAGTTTTGAAACTGAATACCAAAGTTTTATACAATCTGGTATAGGCATAGCTACCCGTATAGAATTTCCACATATAAAATCAGTCTTTAATATACAAGGACAGGGCACATTGTTGGATGCTTCCCTTAAAATTGCTCCAACAGTTGGTTCTTATAATGACCTATTGATGCTGAGAGATACCCTATCCGTATTTATCGTAAATCAAAACAATGAACTCTCCGGCCAATTATACGCTACGGATGGTTCGGCCGCGCTAGCCATTTTAAACCGAAATGATCAAGAGTTTAACGATATCTATTATGAATTGCCTTTTAGTGGATATTTGGAAGGTTTACTCTCAGTAGACCTAGAATCATCGGACGCCCTTATTCTACTCCCCAGCAACTACAATTCTACAGTAGACCGATTTGTACTCAACACAGATATAAACACCACAGGTACCACACTTGAACTTACTTATGCGATTTATGATGAAGATGAATAAAAAGTTACACTTTTTTTACACCATATTTTTGTTTGCCCTTTATGCGGCACAGGCACAATCCGAAGGTTTAACCAGTTCTCCCTACTCCCTATACGGTTTGGGCGCAATAAACCAGAGCAGTATTGGACGAACCAACGGTATGGGGTATACAGGAATAGGCCTTAAGACCTCTAATCAAATAAACAACCTGAACCCCGCAAATTTTGCTTTAATTCCCCAAGGCTCATTTTTTTATGATATAGGAATAAAAGGTGAATATAACCAGTACAGTAATAAAGCGGATAGTGAAACAAAGACCACCATTAATTTTTCTAACCTTGCACTTGCCTTTAGAATAGCGGAGGGACTAGGCGCGGGAATTTCTCTTGTACCATATAGCGAAATGGGATATTCATTGATAGGTATAAATACCAATATTGAAGGAACCGATGAAACTTTTATCAGTAATGTAAACGGAATTGGAGGCTTAAGTGAACTTAAATTTAATTTAGGATATACTGTTCTGCCCAATCTCAGGTTTGGAGCCAACGCGTCCGTACTCTTTGGAAATATAGAGGAGAATGAAAATTTCATCATCAACCAAAGTACATTTAGTGCTACGGAAACCACTAACTATTCCGGTATTCGATTTGGTTTAGGAATGCAGTTTAACGTTACCGAGAATTTCACATTGGGTAGTACGATACAATTTCCCACCAGTCTAAAAGGCGCTATTAAACGCTCCGTAATCAAGAGTCTGGATGGTACGGAAATTACCGTAGAAGATGGAGAAAGTGATTCTTCTTCCGATTTTAATATGCCTCTGGAACTTGGCATAGGGTTAAGCACGAACATCAAGGATTCCTTTACCCTAAGTGCCGACTACAAGAAAAATTACTGGAATGCCACAGGACAGACAGAAAGCTTGGGCAGCTATTCCAATCAGGACATTTACGGCATTGGCCTTGAGTATGTAAAAAAACCCACGGGTTACAAATACACAGACCGTATTCGTTACCGGACCGGATTTAACTATGACAACGGGTATCTTTCCATTAATGGCAAAAAGGTAGAGGGCTATAACATAACTGCCGGAATAGGAATACCCATTGGCCAAGGGCAAAGATCTATGATGAATCTTTCTTATAGCTATGGTTCTAAAGGTCAGATCCAGAACATCCTAATAAAAGAAAACTTTCATCTACTTACCTTAAACTTAAGTTTAGAAGACCTCTGGTTCCAAAAACGAAAAATCAACTAAAAAAATCCTTATTTCGAACGGGGCAGAAAAACTTCGGCCATCATACAGCGTGCACTCCCTCCACCACAGGTCTCTATGGTTTCCAAAGAACTATGGATAATCTCGCAATGCTTTTCAATAGCTTCAACTTGTGCTGGAGTTAAACTATGGTATGCCGAGGAACTCATTACCAAATATCTCTTGTCATCACTACCTGAAACTTGAAGCATATTTCCTGCAAAATGGTGCATTTGCTGCTCAGTAATGGCAATAACTTCCTTACCATCTTCTTTTAGATGACCAATAACATTTTTACGTTCCTTCTTATCATCTATAGTATCCAAACAGATAACCGAAAAATCTTCGGCCAAACACATCATTACATTGGTATGATATATAGGCATTCTCTTACCATCTACAGATTGGTTTGCCGTAAAGATGACCGGTGAATATTCAAAATCTTCACAGAACTCGATAAACAAATCCTCATCTGCCCTACTGGATAGAGCGCAGTACGCCTTTTTATTTACACGGTCTAAAGCCATACTTCCTGTAGCCTCAAGAAAAACACCTTCGGCTTCCGCAGATGTATAATCCACGATATTTTCTATCTGGAACCCGTTTTCCTCAAGAATTTCCAGAATATCCTCTCGTCTTTCATTACGTCTATTTTCCGCAAACATAGGGTACAGACCTACGGTACCGTTCGCATGAAAGGATATCCAATTATTTGGGAAAATAGAATCCGGAGTATCGGGTTCTTTCGTGTCCTCAACTACAACTACGTTTACACCCTTACTTCGTAAAACGGTTACAAAAGCGTCAAATTCCTGTTGGGCTTTTTCGTTAATGGTAGTATTTTGAATATCAATATCTTCTTGAAAGTAATTGTTGACCGCAGTCTGCTCGTTCATCCTAAAATTAACCGGACGAATCATGAGTATAGTGTTCGTAATCTGCATAATAAACTCAATTAAGTTGAGGCAAAATTAGTGCTTTTAAATCTTTGTAGCCTAGTGTAGAACAGAAAAATGAGAGGACACTATTGTTAAAACAAAACACCTAACAACGCCCCTAAAATATCCTGAATGTGGTATTAATCCCTAATTAACGGTAGGGTACTGCAACGTAAAAGGCCTTCCTGTTTTGCAATTTGGGCATACGGGATTTCCTCCACTGTAAAACCTTGCTCGCGCAACCAAGTGTTGAGTCGCGTAAAATTCTTTTCCGAAACTATTACTTCCGGTGAAATAGAGAATACGTTGCTAAACATTTGGTACATTTCATCTGCCGAAATTTCAAATATGTTTTCTTTTCCAAAGAAGTCTACCAACCATTGATACTCCTCTTCTATCAAAAATCCATTTTTATGCAATATGGCCTTTCCTTTTCCCAAGGGCTGAAAACAGCAATCTAAATGAAGTGCATTCTGCTTTGCATCAGTATTGGACTTACGCAACTGAAACGATTTGACCTTTTTATTCGGAAATTGTTCCGTAATATAATCTACGGCCGCTTGATTTGTTCTCGCCGTAATATAACTGGGATAATCATCTGCGGTATAAGTGCCAATAAAAATATAATCTTGCCAAGGCATGACATCACCACCTTCTACATGGACTTCAACAGGTGGATGTAAAATATTCTGGTCTTCAATTTTATCTAAAACGTGAAGAATGGCCTCTACCTCTTTTTCCCTATCCGGCAGAATATTGGCTATGATAAGTTTATCCTCTATAACAAATGCTATATCCCTTGAAAAAATCTGATTACAGTCCTGTAGGACCTCAGGTCTAAAAACCTGTACATCATATTTTTGGAATACCTTGGCAAAGGCTTCCATCTCCAAAACCATATCTTCTTCCTTTGGATAGGTTCCCGCCAAAATATGTTCCAATGATTTAGGGTCATACGCCTCTTCTGGCTTTGGAACGGGACCATTATTCTTGGCAGTACCCAAAACTACGGCCCTTAACCTAGAAATCTCGTCGTTAACATGAAGCTTTAGCATATACTATTTTTTTTGCCAAAGATAAGAGAACGAAATGACGGGCAATACACATTCCCGAAATAAAAAAAGTGTCCATTCTTGAGATTCTCAAAAATGGACACTTCTATAAATAGTTATTATAATCTATCTTAAATCTACATCTACAAAAGGACGTAAAGTAGCCCCAATATAAACTTGTCGTGGTCTTCCTATCGGCTCTCCTCTTAAACGCATTTCTCTCCATTGAGCAATCCACCCTGGCAAACGACCTAAAGCGAACATAACGGTAAACATTTCAGTAGGTATACCTAAAGCACGATAGATTATACCTGAATAAAAATCTACGTTAGGATATAATTTTCTATCTACGAAATACTGGTCCTCCAAAGCTTCTTTTTCAAGACCTTTGGCAATTTCTAAAATAGGATCTTCAATACCTAAATTACCCAATACATCATCCGCTGCTTTTTTAATAATTTTTGCGCGTGGATCAAAGTTTTTATAAACCCTATGTCCAAAGCCCATTAATCTAAACGGATCCGACTTATCCTTGGCTTTCGCCATATATTTCTTTGTATCTCCACCATCTTTCTCAATGGCCTCAAGCATTTCTAAAACTGCTTGATTGGCACCACCGTGCAACGGTCCCCAAAGAGCAGAAATTCCTGCCGAAAGCGAAGCGAACAAACCTGCATGCGAAGAACCTACTATTCTCACGGTTGATGTAGAACAGTTCTGCTCATGATCTGCGTGTAAAATCAATAATTTATCCAAAGCATCTATAACCAAATCGTTCTTTTGGTACACTTGGTTTGGTTTTTTGAACATCATTTTATGAATGTTCTCTACGTAACCTAAAGTATCATCGCCATAATCCAAAGGCAAACCTTTTTTCTTTCTAAGTGTCCAAGCCACAAGAACCGGGAACTTAGCTAAAATACGTACAATGGCATGGTACATGTCCTTATCAGAAGAAACATCTACGGTAGATGGATTAAATGCTATAAGCGCACTGGTCAAAGACGATAATACGCCCATGGGATGTGCAGATTTTGGAAATCCGTCCAAAATCTTTTTCATTTCTTCATCTACATGAGATTCATCTCTTATATCTGCATGAAATTTTTCTAATTCTACTTTATTCGGTAATTCTCCAAAAATCAAAAGGTAGGCAACCTCTAAAAAATCCGCTTTTTCGGCAAGCTCTTCTATAGAATACCCTCTGTATCTTAAAATTCCCTTCTCACCATCTAAGAAAGTTATGGCACTTTCACAAGAACCTGTGTTCTTATAGCCTGGATCTATAGTTATTATACCGTTTGTGGACGCTCGTAAACTCTTGATATCTATGGCGAGCTCATCTTCGGTGCCCTTTATTACTGGAAAATCGTATTTCTTACCGTTATACTCTAAAGTAGCTTTATCTGACATTTTTGAATTTTACTTAAAATTGAAGTGGATGTAAATTTACGGAAAATGTAACATCTTAACAATGATGTTTTTTCCTTTAGTTAATAATTAACAATGATTTAATTGGTTGTTGTAGAATAATAAATTTTTACTAGAGAACATACAATTTCTCATAGTATTCATCCAAAGATTTTTCCCAGGTAAAACGAACCTTTTCTGCATTACCCTTAATTTTTTTCCACTTGGCCTTATCGTTCTCCCAGACATCTATGGCCTCGCTAAAGTTCTTTACCATATTTTTTATTTTTTCATCATAGGTCTTTCCGTCAAAAGCAAAACCCGTAACATGATGTTCAACCGTATCTTTTAACCCTCCTGTATGATGAACAAAACAAGGGTTACCATTACGCATAGCCAACATTTGGCTAATACCACAAGGTTCAAAGAGACTAGGCATACAATACAAATCCGATTCCAAGTAGATGGAATCTATTAAATCTTCTGATTGACCATTGGTAAAAACAAAGTTATGGTGTTTGTAACTCATGCTACGGAAAAACTCCTCGTAATCCGGATCTCCAGTCCCTAAAAGCATAAAGATTCCGTCTACTTTTTGTAGTCTTTCCAGCATTTGCTCAAAGGCTTCCGGCGATCGTTTAAAAAAATAAAACTTTTGCTCCGTTAGCCTAGCTACACTAGAGACAATGAACTTAGGCTTTTCATCTACATGTTGCATGATTTTTTCGCCGGTATGGGCCAAGAAATCCGCTTTGTATTTTTTTGATTCATCCTGTAACCACCCAAAAAGTGCTTTAATCGTATTGCGGTATAGCAACCCTTTCTCGGCCTTTCTAATGTTATTATAGTTTGAAGCGTTTAGAATTCCTATTAAGCGTCCTTCATTATTTGCTTGCTGCAAATCTTTCTCCAAACTCTCTCCACCTACAAATTCGGGCCTGGCACTAGGCAACATTACATCTTCCTTATACGATGGTGACACGGTATGCACCGAATCCGCAAGGCGAATACCCACCGCCATAAGGTTAATACAATCTTCATATCTTGGATCTTTTAAGGCCTCATGATCTAACTGCAGTTCCGGAAACCAGTTATGTACAGATGCATAATTATCATAAAATGGTCGTATACCCTGTATAGCCAAGTTGTGAATGCTATAAACATATCTCATTTTCTTCAACTCCTTGTACCTTGGGTGATAAGTTTTTAGAAATAATAATGCGCTTGCATGCCAATCATGCATATGAACAACATCTAGCTCTCCAAAAGCACCCATTTTTATTGCTTCCGCGACGGCGGTGCAGAAAATGATGTATTTTATAAAATCAGTAAAGAAAGGTTCTGTGGGGTCATCATGATAAATATGGGCTATACCACCTTCTTGAATCTCCGGGTGATGAATGACATAATGAACGATATTGGGACATTCCTTTTTCCCGACTACCTCATAGAGCTCGGCACTGTATGTAGTTCCCCTTAACTGAAAATTAAGGTTTGTTCTAAATGTTCCGTTTAGGTGAAGCCTGGAGTACGATGGTACAACAACCTGTACCTTATCTCCACGTTTGGATATGTGCTTTGGTACATCTCGCACAACATCGCCCATGCCCCCTGCTTTACAATTAGGTATAGCATCATTTTCAGCAGCAACAAAGAGAAAGTTATTCATGCGAAGTTCTGGTTAGAAGTTTGTTAAAAAGGTAGGCAAACTTTGTCATTAGTCCAAAAAAAAAGCCTTTCTAGTTCGAAATATATCGAAAAGAAAGGCTTTTTTTAAATTACATTTAGCTGTCTTAAATCACTACTTGATCTTAAACGCTTTATCCTGAGGATAATAGGCCGTATCCCCTAATTCTTCCTCAATACGAAGCAATTGGTTATACTTGGCCATACGATCCGATCTAGAAGCTGAACCAGTTTTAATCTGACCCGTATTTAGCGCTACAGCCAAATCTGCTATAGTATTATCCTCTGTTTCACCAGATCTGTGGCTCATAACAGAAGTATATCCAGCATTTTTAGCCATATTAACCGCTGCAATAGTTTCAGTTAATGTACCTATCTGGTTTACTTTAATCAAAATTGAGTTAGCAATACCATTTTCGATACCTTTAGATAAACGCTCAACATTGGTTACGAAAAGGTCATCTCCTACCAACTGTACTTTATCACCTATTTTTTCGGTCAAAGATTTCCAACCGTCCCAATCATTTTCATCCATACCATCTTCAATTGAAATGATAGGATATTTAGCACTTAAATTTGCCAAGTACTGAGCTTGCTCTTCAGAAGTTCTTACCACTCCTTTATCGCCCTCAAATTTAGTGTAGTCATATTTACCGTCTACATAGAATTCAGCAGAAGCACAATCCAAAGCGATCATGATTTCATCACCTAATTTATAACCCGCATTCTCAACCGCTTTTGCAATGGTATCCAATGCATCTTCAGTACCTCCTGCCAAGTTAGGAGCAAAACCACCTTCATCACCTACAGCCGTACTTAGACCTCTATCATGAAGTACCTTTTTAAGGTTGTGGAAGATTTCAGTACCCATTTGCATGGCATGAGAAAAGCTCTTTGCCTTTACCGGCATAACCATAAATTCCTGAAAAGCGATAGGTGCATCTGAATGCGAACCGCCATTGATGATATTCATCATTGGCACTGGTAATGTGTTTGCACTTACACCACCCACATAACGGAACAAAGACATACCCAACTCATTGGCCGCTGCCTTTGCTGCCGCTAAAGAAACACCTAAAATAGCGTTGGCCCCTAATTTTGATTTATTTGGAGTACCATCTAAGTCGATCATTACTTGATCAAGAAGATTTTGCTCAAAAACGGACATTCCCAAAATTTCTTCGGCAATAACTGTATTTACATTCTCTACCGCTTTAAGAACACCTTTACCCATAAAGGTTTTTCCTCCATCACGAAGCTCTACAGCCTCATGTTCTCCTGTTGATGCTCCAGATGGTACTGCAGCCCTACCCATTACACCGTTCTCGGTAATTACATCTACCTCTACGGTCGGGTTTCCTCTTGAATCTAAAATCTGACGTGCATGTACACTTAATATGATACTCATAAATATAATTTTATGTTTCGAATTCTATTAAATTTAGCTAGCTGCAAATATACAAAACCGCGTAAGTAATGTATTGTACGGCGCAACTATATTACCGATATTATAACAATTACTTAACCTTATGCCAGGGCTACTGAATTTTTCTCAATCATTTCAAAGAATTGATCAAATAAATATTCTGCATCATGTGGACCAGCACTAGCTTCCGGGTGATATTGCACCGAAAACACGTCTTTGTCCTTCATACGAATACCGGCAACAGTTTGGTCATTTAGATGTACATGTGTAATCTCTAAATTGGTATTAGCCTCGGTTTCTTCTCTATTCACGGCAAAACCATGGTTCTGCGAGGTAATTTCCCCTTTTCCACTGAGCAGGTTCAAGATAGGATGATTAATTCCCCTGTGGCCATTATGCATCTTATAAGTAGAAACCCCGTTTGCCAAAGCAATAACTTGGTGTCCTAGACATATTCCAAAAACGGGTTTACCGCTAAAAATCATACCTTTTGCTGTCTCTATAGCATCAGACAAAGGTTCCGGATCACCAGGACCGTTTGAAATAAAATATCCATCCGCTCCCCATGCTTCCATTTCCTTAAAAGAAGTGTTGTAAGGGAAAACCTTTATGTAACCTCCTCTTTTGGCTAGGTTTCTTAGAATATTCTTTTTAATTCCTATATCTAATGCCGCAATTTTAAGAGGTGCATTGTCATCTCCATAAAAATAAGGCTCAGAGGTTGACACACTAGATGCTAGTTCCAGCCCTTCCATACTTGGCACTTTGGCCAATTTCTCCTTTAATTCTTCAATATTATCTACATCTGTAGATATTACGGCGTTCATAGCTCCATTATCTCTAATATAGCTCACCAATGCACGGGTGTCTACATCTGATATAGCAAAAAGTTCATTTTCATCTAAGAAACTCTCTAAACTCTTGTCCGCTCTTGGTCTTGAATAGTTGTAACTGAAATTTCTACAAACCAAACCAGATATCTTAACTGAATCTGACTCTACTTCTTCGGCAACGGTACCATAATTACCAATGTGGGCATTTGTGGTTACCATTATTTGACCGAAATATGATGGATCGGTAAATATCTCTTGATACCCCGTCATTCCAGTATTAAAACAAACCTCTCCAAATGCAGTCCCCTCTTTATCGCCTACTGATTTTCCGTAAAAAATGGTTCCATCGGCCAACAATAACAATGCTTTCTTTCGGGATTGATACTTCATACGTCTGTATTTTTTTTAATTTCACAAATAAACATAAAAAAAGGATAAACTATTAAGTTTATCCTTTTCCAAATATTATTAAATATCAACATCTTATTCTTCTGAATCGTCTGCTTTAGCTTCAATATCTTTCTGAGACCCCTTTTCAGAATCTTCAGCAACTACTGGTGGAGTCTTAGCTTCCTTAGCTTCTACCTTAGCAGCTTCTTCTTCGCCTTTACCACCACTTCTTCTACTTCTTCTTGTAGTTTTCTTCTTGGCTTTACCAGCATTGTAAAGTTCGTTAAAATCAACCAACTCTATCATAGCCATATCAGCGTTATCTCCTAAACGATTACCAAGTTTAATAATTCTAGTGTAACCACCTGGTCTATCAGCAACCTTTTCTGCAACAGTACTGAACAATTCTGTAACTGCATACTTATCTCTAAGGTTTTTGAAAACGATACGTCTGTTATGAGTTCCCTTTTCTGCAGTTAGATTGTTTTCTACTTTTGATTTTGTAATCAAAGGCTCTACAAATTGCTTTAAGGCCTTAGCCTTAGCTACAGTTGTATTAATTCTCTTGTGCTCGATCAAGGAACATGCCATGTTGGCCAACATCGCTTTTCTGTGCGCTGTCTTACGTCCTAAATGATTAACTTTTTTACCGTGTCTCATTCTTTTGTTCTAATGTATTTCTCCAACCCCAGGGAATTTCCCTTCGTGTAAGAAATATCGATTAATCTTTATCTAATTTATATTTTGAAAGGTCCATCCCGAAGCTAAGCCCCTTATTGATAACCAATTCTTCTAACTCTGTTAATGACTTCTTACCGAAATTTCTAAATTTCATCAAGTCATTTTTATTGAAAGAAACTAAATCTCCTAAAGTATCTACTTCAGCAGCCTTCAAACAATTTAAGGCACGAACGGAAAGATCCATATCTACCAATTTAGTTTTCAACAACTGACGCATGTGAAGTGATTCCTCATCATAAGTCTCTGTTTGGGCAATCTCATCTGCTTCCAAAGTAATACGCTCATCAGAAAACAACATAAAGTGATGAATCAAAACCTTAGCTCCTTCTGTTAAAGCATCTTTAGGATGAATAGAACCATCTGTAACAATTTCGAAAACCAATTTTTCGTAATCTGTCTTTTGCTCTACACGAAAGTTCTCAATACTATATTTTACATTTTTTATAGGAGTAAATATAGAGTCAATAGCAATCGTACCCAAAGCAGCATTGGATTTCTTGTTCTCATCTGCAGGAACATAGCCACGACCTTTGTCTATAACTATTTCCATGTTGATGTTCACTTTAGAATCCATATTACAGATAACCAAATCCGGATTCAACACTTGGTAACCCGAAATAAATTTCTGGAAATCACCAGCAGTCAATTGCTCTTTTCCACTTACGGAAATTGAAACTACTTCTGCTTCAGAATCTTCTATCTGCTTCTTAAAACGAACTTGTTTAAGATTTAATATTATTTCCGTAACATCTTCTACTATGCCAGAAACAACCGAAAATTCATGTTCCACACCATCCATTCTCACAGAGGTAATCGCATGGCCTTCTAATGATGAAAGCAACACTCTTCTTAGTGCGTTCCCTACAGTCAACCCATAACCGGGCTCCAAAGGACGAAATTCGAACTTCCCTTCGAAATCCGAAGAATCGATCATTATTACTTTATCGGGTTTCTGAAAATTAAATAATGCCATATGACTTAGTGTTCTTTATTATTTAGAGTAAAGCTCAACTATTAATTGTTCTTTGATATTCTCTGGAATTTGAAGTCTTTCAGGAACGGTTACAAAAGCACCTTCTTTCTTTTCTGAATTCCAAGTTATCCATTCGTACACTTTACTGTTAGCAGCAAGTGAATCTTGTATGGCCTGTAAAGATTTAGATTTTTCACGTACACCAACAACATCACCTGGCTTTAAAGAATAAGATGGTATGTTCACCAACTCACCATTTACCGTTATATGTCTGTGCGAAACCAATTGTCTTGCTCCTCTTCTTGATGGAGAGATTCCCATACGGAAAACTACATTGTCCAAACGTGACTCACATAATTGAAGTAATACCTCACCGGTAACACCTTCTTTTCTTTTAGCAGTAGCAAAAATGTTTCTAAACTGCTTTTCTAAGATACCGTAGGTATACTTAGCTTTTTGCTTCTCCATTAACTGTACCGCGTACTCAGACTTCTTACCTCTACGTCTTGCGTTACCATGTTGTCCTGGAGGATAATTCTTTTTTTCGAAAGATTTGTCATCTCCGAAAATTGCTTCGCCAAACTTACGGGCGATTTTACTCTTAGGTCCTGTATATCTTGCCATTTTCTTAAATTAAGAAGTGTGATTATGAATTAAGGCTTATCCTTCGATAATCGTAAAAAACACTTCTGTGAAATATTAGTAATTAATTAAACTCTTCTTCTTTTTGGAGGACGACAACCGTTATGCGGCATCGGTGTAACATCAATAATTTCGGTAACTTCTATACCAGAATTATGAACGGCACGAATTGCAGATTCTCTTCCGTTACCAGGTCCTTTAACATAGACCTTTACTTTTCTTAAACCAGCCTCATGAGCAGTTTTAGAACACTCTTCTGCAGCTACCTGCGCAGCATAAGGAGTGTTTTTCTTTGACCCTCTAAAACCCATTTTTCCAGCAGATGACCAAGAAATGACATCTCCTTTTTTATTGGTAAGGGAAATTATAATATTATTAAAAGATGCAGTTACGTGAGCTTCTCCAACCGAGTCAACGATTACTTTACGCTTCTTTGCCGCTTTTGCACCTGATTTTGTAGTTGCCTTTGCCATAATAACCTACTTATTATTTAGTTGCCTTCTTCTTGTTGGCTACCGTTTTTCTTTTTCCTTTTCTCGTCCTAGAGTTATTCTTTGTACGTTGTCCTCTAAGGGGAAGACCTGATCTGTGACGAATACCACGGTAACAACCTATATCCATCAAACGCTTAATATTAAGCTGTGTTTCAGAACGTAACTCACCTTCTATAGTAAAAGAAGAAACCGCATCCCTGATACGACCAATCTCATCATCGTTCCAATCAGACACTTTCGTATCCTCACTTACTTGGGCTATTTCCAAAATCTCTTTAGCCCTACTTCTACCGACACCAAAAATATAGGTCAATGCAATTACGCCCCTCTTCTGTTTTGGTATGTCTACACCTGCAATTCTTGCCATAACTATCCTTGTCTTTGTTTAAATCTAGGATTCTTTTTGTTGATTACGTACAACCTGCCCTTTCTGCGTACAATCTTGCAGTCGGCACTTCTTTTTTTAACTGATGCTCTTACTTTCATCGTTCTTATTCTTCTATCGTATTACTAATATCTATATGTAATTCTGGCCTTGGATAAATCATAAGGACTCATCTCCAATTTCACTTTATCTCCAGGAAGTAACTTAATATAATGCATACGCATCTTTCCTGAAATGTGAGCCGTTACTACATGACCGTTCTCTAACTCTACTCTAAACATTGCGTTTGACAATGCTTCAATTATAGACCCGTCTTGTTCTATTGCTGCTTGTTTAGCCATACTTATGCGACTTTTCTATTTTTCCCAGTTTTCATCAACCCGTCATAATGTCTATTCAGCAAATACGCATTTACTTGTTGTACCGTATCAATTGCCACACCCACCATAATTAAAAGTGATGTACCACCATAGAATAAAGCCCAACCCGCTTGAATATCCATTAATTTAACCACTATAGCAGGTAATACTGCTAAAAGCGCCAAAAATACGGAACCTGGCAATGTAATCAAAGACATTATTTTATCTAAGAAGTCTCCTGTCTCTTTTCCTGGTCTAATTCCAGGTATAAAACCACCACTTCTCTTCAAATCATCTGCCATTTTATTGGTCGGAACTGTAATAGCTGTATAGAAATACGTGAAAATAATTATCAATAAACCGAACAACACGTTGTAAGCTAGACCAAATATATCCTGAAACTGAACTTCCATCCACTGACCCACAGCGGTGTTGTTGAACGTTTTTCCTATTAAACTAGGAGCGAACATTATAGCCTGAGCAAAGATAATAGGCATAACCCCAGAAGCATTCAACTTCAAAGGAATATACTGCCTAGAACCCATTATATTCTTCTCATAACCACCAGAAGCAGTCCTTCTTGCATATTGCACCGGTATCTGACGCGTAGCCATTACCAAAAGTATACTGGCCAAGATCACCAAGAACCAAAGTATAATTTCAATAAGGATAAACATAAGACCACCATTGTTATCTACAGTTCTAGAAATGAATTCTTGAACAAAAGATTGAGGCATAGTGGCAATAATACCGATCATAATCAAAAGCGATATACCATTACCAATACCCTTATCAGTAATCTTCTCTCCCAACCACATTGCAAAAACACAACCGGTTACCAAGATAATAACTGCAGGAACCATGAAATCCAATCCTTTACCTAAAACAAAGGCACTATCTTGAACTCCAAAAGCTTCCAGACCGTATAAATAAGCTGGAGCCTGAACTACACAGATACCAATAGTTAACCAACGAGTAATTTGATTCTTCGTTTTTCTACCACTTTCACCTTCTTTATCCAACTTCTGTAAATAAGGTATAGCAATACTCATAAGCTGAACAACAATAGATGCCGATATATAAGGCATAATACCTAAGGCAAAAATTGATGCATTTGCAAAAGCACCACCAGTAAAAGCATTCAAAAGCCCAAATATACCAGAATCGGTACCTGAGGCTAATTCCGCTAATTGTGTAGAATCAATACCCGGAAGAACAATTTGACAACCAAAACGGTATACCAACAACAAACCAAGGGTTAGCATAATCCTATTCCTTAGCTCGTCTATCTTCCAAATATTGGATATGGTCTCGAAAAATTTCTTCATGGTCAGTTATGCTTATAAATTTATTGCTTCTCCACCAGCCGCTTCAATGGCCGCTTTGGCACTTGCCGTAAATTTATGCGCTGAAACCTTAAGTGAAGCTTTTAACTCTCCACCACCTAATATTTTTACAAGGTCCTTACTTTTGGCCAAACCGTTTTCCACCAACATTTCAAAAGTTACAGCGTCTTTAACCTTTTTGTTATCGACCAACTCTTGTAATTTCTCAATATTGATTCCTTGGTACTCCACTCGGTTTATATTAGTAAAACCAAATTTAGGCACACGTCTTTGTAATGGCATCTGACCACCTTCAAAACCTATTTTCTTAGAGTAACCAGATCTAGACTTAGCACCTTTGTGTCCTCTTGCAGCAGTCCCACCTTTACCAGATCCCTGACCTCTACCTATTCTCTTGCCAGCTCTATTGGTAGAACCATCTGCCGGCTTTAGATTACTTAAATTCATTATAATATGCTATTTAAGCTTCCTCAGTGGAAACCAAATGTTCAACTTTTGCTATCATACCGAGTATATTCGGCGTGGCATCATGCTCTACTACTTGACCAATTTTCTTAAGACCTAAAGCGGACAATGTACGCTTTTGGTTCTGTGGCCTTTTGATGCTGCTCTTTAACTGTTTTACCAGAATTTTCTTTGCCATAATATTTCTACTTATCCTTTAAAAACTTTTTCAAGAGAAACTCCTCTTTGACCAGCTACAGTTCTAGCATCCCTTAGTTGTAAAAGTGCATCAAAAGTAGCTTTAACCACATTATGAGGGTTAGAAGAACCTTGAGACTTAGACAATACATCTTGTACGCCAACTGCTTCCAATACCGCTCTTACGGCACCACCTGCAATAACACCGGTACCATGAGATGCCGGTTGGATATATACACGAGCTCCACCAAATTTCCCTTTTTGTTCATGAGGCAATGTTGCCTTGTTCAAAGGGATACGGATCAAGTTCTTTTTTGCATCTTCAATAGCCTTGGCAATAGCAGTTGCTACTTCTTTAGATTTTCCTAAACCGTGACCAACAACTCCGTTTTCATCACCTACAACAACTATAGCTGAAAAACCAAAAGCTCTACCACCTTTAGTAACTTTGGTAACACGTTGTATGCCTACCAATCTATCTTTAAGTTCCAACCCACCGGGTTTTACGGTCTCTACGTTTTTATATTTCTGGTACATACTACTATTTAAAAATTAAGTCCTGCTTCCCTTGCGCCTTCAGCTAAAGATTTCACTCTTCCGTGGTAAAGGTTACCACCTCTATCAAAAGCAACTTTTTCAATACCTGCTTCTTTACACTTAGCAGCTATAGCCTTGCCAACAAGGTTTGCAATTTCAATTTTAGTACCTTTTTCTTTTGCCAAATCTTTATCTCTAGAAGATACGAAAGCTAATGTAGCCCCTTTTGTATCATCTATAACTTGAGCATAAATTTCTTTATTACTTCTAAAAACGGATAATCTAGGTCTTTCCGCTGTTCCATTGGAAACCTTTCTGATTCTTCTCCGTATTCTCTGTTTTCTTTCGCTTGTTGATAATCCCATGATATACTATTAAGCTGATTTACCTGCTTTTCTTCTTAATTGCTCGCCAACAAACTTAACACCTTTTCCTTTGTAAGGCTCAGGCTTACGGAAGCCTCGTATTTTAGCGGCAATCTGACCCACCAATTGTTTGTCGAAAGATGTCAATTTTACAATTGGATTCTTTCCTTTCTCAGATACAGTTTCAACCTTAACTTCTGGAGCTATGTCTATTACTATATTGTGTGAAAATCCTAAGGCGATATCTAATTTCTGACCTTGATTACTGGCACGGTAACCCACACCTACAAGTTCTAATTCTTTTGTCCAACCTTTAGAAACACCTTCAATCATATTTCTAACCAGCGAACGGTAAAGACCATGCTTTGCCTTATGCTCTTTAGAATCTGACGGTCTAGTTACCCAAACCTGGTTCTCTTCAATTTTTATCTCGACGGCAGAAAACTCTTGAGTAAGCTCACCCAACTTGCCCTTTACGACAACCTCGTTTTCCTTTACCTCAACAGTAACCCCTTCAGGAATAGCTACCGGATTATTACCAATTCTTGACATTTCTTACTATTTATCCTATTAATATACGTAGCAAAGCACCTCGCCACCTACATTCTCATTTTTTGCCTGCTTGCTAGTCATAACCCCATGAGAGGTTGATACTATCGCTATCCCTAAGCCGTTCAAGACTCTTGGTAAGTTTTCAGCTCCTGCATACTTACGTAAACCTGGCTTACTAACTCTTTGTATTTTCTTAATAACAGGCTCCTTTGTTGCCTTGTCATATTTCAAGGCAATCTTAATAGTACCCTGAACTTTATCTTCCTCAAACTTGTAACTTAAAATATAGCCCTGATCGAACAATATTTTAGTCATCTCTTTTTTCACCTTGGAAGAAGGTATCTCTACCACTCTGTGACCAGCTCTGCTGGCGTTTCTAACTCTCGTTAGGTAATCTGCTATAGTATCTGTAACCATCTGTATATAATTCGGTAACGGTTTTCGTTTTCATTAACGAACCTGAAACCAGTTATTCAATAATTCTACCAGCTTGCCTTTTTAACACCTGGTATAAGACCTTGGTTGGCCATTTCTCTGAAGGTAACCCTAGAGATACCAAAAGTTCTCATGTAACCTTTTGGCCTACCTGTTAACTTGCAACGATTGTGCATACGAACAGGTGATGCATTCTTTGGCAACTTTTGCAATGCTTCGTAATCTCCAGCTTCTTTCAAAGCTTTTCTTTTCTCGGCATATTTAGCAACAGTCTTTGCCCTTTTGCGCTCACGGGCTTTCATTGATTCTTTAGCCATACTAGTTCTTTTTAAAAGGTAATCCTAATTCTGTTAATAATGATTTTGCTTCTTTGTCCGTTTCAGCAGAAGTAACAAAGGTAATATCCATTCCGTCAATTCTATTGATTTTATCAATATTGATTTCAGGAAAGATTATTTGCTCCGTTACACCAAGGCTATAATTTCCACGACCATCAAAACCTGTAGCTTTAATACCTTGAAAATCACGAACACGCGGCAATGCACTTGTAATCAAACGATCCAAAAATTCGTACATACGCTCACCACGCAAAGTTACTTTGGCGCCAATAGGCATACCCTTACGCAACTTAAACGCAGCAACATCCTTCTTAGATAGAGTAGCTACAGCTCTTTGACCTGTAATATTGGTCAACTCCTCTACTGCATGATCGATAAGTTTCTTATCTGCAACAGCGGCTCCTACACCTCTACTAACAACTATCTTCTCAAGTTTTGGCACCTGCATTACATTCTTGTAACCAAACTCTTCTTTAAGCGCATCTACTATACGCTCACCATATTCTTTTTTTAACCTCGAAACGTAAGCCATAACTTATATTACTTCATTGGATTTCTTAGAAAACCGGACTTTCTTTCCGTCTCTAACCTCGTACCCTACTCTTGTTGTCTCACCTGATTTTGCATCAATAAGGGCAAGATTGGAAATATGGATAGGAGCTTCTTTTTTAACGATACCACCCTGAGGGTTTTGCGCACTAGGCTTCTGATGCTTAGAAACCATATTAGCACCTTCTACGATGGCTTTGTTCTTTTCAAGATCTACGCTCATTACCTTGCCTTCGGTTCCTTTATGGTCCCCAGCAACGATACGAACCGTATCTCCTGTTTTAATTTTTAACTTTTTCATGCTTGCTATAATATTATAGTACCTCTGGGGCCAATGAAACAATTTTCATGAATTGCTTGTCGCGTAACTCGCGGGCAACCGGACCAAAAACACGGGTTCCTCTCATTTCTCCCGTTGGATTCAACAATACACAAGCATTGTCATCGAAACGAATATATGAACCATCAGGTCTTCTAACTTCTTTCTTTGTTCTAACAACTACCGCCGTAGAAACAGCACCTTTTTTGATACCTCCGTTTGGCGTAGCTTCCTTAACCGTAACAACGATTTTATCTCCGATGCTAGCGTATCTTCTCTTGGTACCACCAAGTACACGAATGGTCAAAACTTCTTTTGCCCCTGTGTTGTCCGCTACCTTTAATCTTGATTCTTGCTGTAACATATTATTTAGCTCTTTCTAAGATTTCTACTAAACGCCAAGTTTTAGTCTTGCTTAACGGGCGTGTCTCCATTATCTTAACGGTATCACCTTCGTTACAATCATTCTTTTCATCATGAGCAACGTATTTTTTCGTCTTCAAAACGAACTTACCGTACATAGGGTGCTTTACTCGCTTTACCTCGGCCACAACAATGGACTTCTCCATTTTGTTACTGGTTACAACCCCTATCCTCTCTTTTCTTAAGTTTCTTTTTTCTTCCATAAAGCCGAACCAGTTATTGGTTTTCCCTATTAGTTAATTCCGTTGCTAATCTAGCTACCGTTCTTCTTGCCTTTCTGATTTGAAGTGGATTCTCAAGAGGCGTAACATAGTGCGCAATTTTAAGATTCGCAGTCTCCTTTTTAAACTCAGCTAGCTTTTGCTTAAGCTCTTCTACAGACAATTCTTTAATTTCTTTGTTTTTCATGGTACAACTTAGATTAAATCTTGATCAACGTAGTCACGTGCCACAATAAATTTTGTCTTAACAGGTAACTTTTGTGCCGCCAACCTCAATGCTTCCTTAGCAACATCCATAGGTACACCAGCAACTTCAAATAAAACTCTTCCAGGCTTAACGACCGCTACAAAATACTCAGGAGCACCTTTACCTTTACCCATACGAACCTCAAGAGGTTTTTTGGTAATAGGCTTGTCTGGAAATATTTTTATCCATAACTGGCCTTGCCTTTTCATATATCTAGTAGCCGCGATACGAGCTGCCTCGATCTGACGTGACGTTATAAATTTTGAATCCAAAGTTTTGATGCCGAACATTCCATTAGACAATTGGAAACCTCTACCCGCATTGCCTTTCATGCGGCCCTTTTGCATCTTACGAAACTTGGTTCTTTTAGGTTGTAACATTGTTTACTTCTTTAAAAAATTACTTTCTACGACGTTGCTTTCTTCCGCCTTCACGTTTATCACCACCTTTTGAAGACTGACCTTTAGTCATACCCACCAACGGAGACAATTCACGCTTGCCGTACACTTCACCTTTCATGATCCAAACCTTGATACCCAATTTACCGTAAGTCGTTTGCGCTTCATGCAAAGCATAATCGATATCTGCACGGAAAGTAGATAATGGAATACGACCATCTTTATAAGACTCTGAACGCGCCATCTCAGCACCGTTCAAACGACCAGAAATCTGAATTTTGATTCCTTCAGCATTCATTCTCATTGCCGCAGCAATAGCCATTTTAATAGCTCTTCTAAAAGAAATTCTGCTCTCAATTTGACGAGCAACACTAGCTGCTACCAAATTTGCATCCAACTCAGGTCTCTTGATCTCATAAATATTGATCTGAACCTCTTTATTGGTGATTTTCTTAAGCTCTTCTTTAAGCTTATCCACCTCTTGACCACCTTTACCGATAATAATACCAGGTCTTGCAGTAGTCACAGTTATTGTAATCAACTTTAAAGTACGCTCTATAATTACTCTAGAAACGCTAGCCTTGGCCAAACGCGCATGAATATATTTACGTATTTTATCGTCTTCAGCTAGTTTATCTCCATAATCGTTTCCACCGTACCAGTTAGATTCCCATCCTCTGATAATTCCTAGACGATTCCCTATCGGATTTGTTTTCTGTCCCATTCTAGCTTTCTATATTATTATTAGACCCCAATACCAATGTAACATGGTTGGAACGTTTTCTAATTCTATGCGCTCTACCCTGTGGAGCCGGACGCAATCTTTTCAACATACTACCACCATCAACACGAATTTCCTTTACAAAAAGATCCGCATCCTCTACACTAGCATCCTCATTCTTAGATTGCCAGTTTGCCAAGGCAGAAAGCAACAATTTCTCTAATTTACGAGAAGCTTCCTTTGGATTAAAACGTAGTATTGCCAATGCTTGCTCTACTTTTACACCTCTAACCAAATCCGCAACCAAGCGCATTTTTCTAGGAGATGTAGGGCAGTTGTTCAATTTAGCGAACGCTATCTGCTTTTTCTCAGCCTTAATTCTTTCGGCCATCTGTTTTTTTCGAACTCCCATAGCTTACTTTTTTCCTTTGTTCTTGGCTCCTGCATGACCTCTAAAAGATCTTGTTGGAGAAAATTCGCCTAATTTATGACCTACCATATTCTCTGTAACGAAAACAGGAACAAACTGCCTTCCGTTGTGCACAGCTATTGTCTGACCTACAAAATCAGGTGTTATCATCGATGCTCTTGACCACGTTTTTATAACGCTCTTCTTTCCAGAAGAAACGCTTTGCTGGATTTTTTTATCCAAACTATAATGAACGTAAGGTCCTTTTTTTAACGATCGTGCCATTGTTTCTTACTTTTTATTTCTTTCTACGTTCTAGAATATACTTATTCGTCTTCTTGGTTCTAGTACGCGTTCTATAACCTTTAGCCGGAATTCCGTTTCTTGATCTTGGATGACCACCAGAAGCCCTACCTTCACCACCACCCATTGGGTGATCAACAGGGTTCATAGCTACAGGTCTAGTTCTAGGTCTTCTACCCAACCATCTACTTCTACCTGCTTTACCAGACACCAATAACTGATGATCGGAGTTTGAAATAGCTCCAATCGTAGCCATACACGTAGACAAAATCAACCTAGTTTCACCTGAAGGCATTTTAACCGTAACGAACTTACCGTCTTTTGCCATTAACTGAGCAAAAGTACCTGCACTTCTAGCCATAACAGCTCCTTGACCAGGTCGTAATTCTATACAAGAAATAATAGTACCTAACGGTATCTCGCTTATTGGCAATGCATTTCCAATTTCAGGAGCAACATTACTACCAGAAGCAACCTCTTGACCTACTTGCAATCCGTTTTGAGCAATGATGTATCTTTTCTCACCATCAGCATACTTCAACAATGCAATAAAAGCCGTTCTGTTTGGATCGTACTGAATTGACTCAACAGTAGCAGCAACATCTTGCTTATCCCTCTTGAAATCAATTACACGATACCTTCTCTTATGCCCACCACCTCTATGGCGAATGGTCATTTTTCCTTGACTGTTTCTTCCTCCCGATTTTTTTAACGGAGCGAGCAAGCTCTTCTCCGGCTTATCAGCAGTAATGGCGTCAAAACCATTTACTACTCTAAAACGCTGTCCGGGGGTTATGGGTTTTAATTTTCTAACTGACATTTCTTGTCTTTATAGATTACTGTAAAAATCAATAGCATCACCTTCAACCACATCAACTATTGCTTTTTTAATTGCATTAGTCTTACCATGCTGTACTCCAGTCTTGGTGAAACGCGTTTTTCTAGACGGACCATAATTCATGGTACGTACACTCTTAACCGAAACACCGTAAGTTGCCTCTACCGCGTCTTTAATCTGAATCTTGTTGGCCCTTGGATCAACTATGAAACCATAACGATTGTACAACTCGCTCTCGGCGGTCATTTTTTCCGTTATTATTGGTTTTATCAACACACTCATGGCTTTCTATTTTGTTAAGTTTGACTCCAATCCTTCTAAAGCACCCTCAAGCAATACGATACTGTTTGCATTAAGAATTTTATAAGTGCTTATTTCTGAGGAAGTTACAACTTCGGAACCTTTCAAATTTCGCGAAGACAAATATACGCTATTATTTGAATCACCCAAGACAAACAACGATTTTTTGTTTTCAAGCCCTAAAGACTTCAAAACACCTTTAAAATCCTTAGTCTTTGGCGTATCAAAATTAAAGTCTTCAACAACTAAAATTGCTTGCTCCTTAGACTTAATACTCAAAGCAGATTTACGAGCCAAACGCTTAACGTTTTTGTTCAACTTTTGCCCGTAATCCTTTGGTCTTGGTCCAAAAATTCTACCACCACCTCTAAAAATAGGAGATTTAATACTACCGGCACGCGCTGTACCAGTTCCTTTTTGCTTCTTGATCTTACGAGTACTACCCGCAATTTCCGCACGCTCCTTAGATTTGTGCGTACCTTGTCTCTGGTGTGCCAAGTATTGCTTAACATCCAGATACACGGCGTGATCATTTGGCTCTATTGCAAAAACAGCATCAGAAAGGTCTGCCTTTCTACCTGTTTCTTTTCCTTTGATATCTAAAACTGCTACCTTCATTACTTCTCGATAGTTACGTAAGCATTCTTATGACCTGGAACCGCACCTTTTACAACTAAAAGATTCTTCTCCGGCACTACCTTTAACACTCTAAGGTTCTGAATGGTAACTCTATCACCACCCATTCTTCCGGCCATTTTCATTCCTTTAAAAACTCTAGCAGGATAAGATGCGGCACCAATGGAACCAGGAGCTCTCAAACGGTTATGCTGACCGTGGGTAGCTTGACCTACACCACCAAATCCGTGGCGCTTTACAACACCTTGAAAACCTTTACCCTTAGACGTACCAATAACATCTACAAATTCTCCTTCCACAAATACGTCAACACCTACTGTGTCACCCAATTTGTAACCTTCATCAAAACCTTGAAATTCAACGACTTTTTTCTTAGGAGATGTACCTGCCTTTTTAAAATGACCTGCTTCGGCCTTATTAGCACGCTTATCTGCCTTGTCATCGAAACCAAGTTGAAGAGCACTATACCCATCAACCTCTTCGGTTCTGACTTGGGTAACTACACATGGTCCTGCTTCTATAACAGTACAAGGAATGTTCTTCCCGTTCTCGTCAAAGATGCTGGTCATGCCTACTTTTTTTCCAATTAACCCAGACATACTGATTTTAGATTATGGAATTCAGATTTTCACAAACCCGCCTTCCGTTTATATATACTTATTAAATACTCATTAACTATGGGACAAAAAAACAGGGTCAAAACAATTCAACCCTGATTGTTTTTCTCCGTTTTTCCCTCGCACGCAGCTCGGGACATGTCCCCCATCCTAACCGGACGGGTTATAACTATACTTTTATCTCAACCTCAACACCACTAGGAAGCTCTAACTTCATAAGGGCATCAATAGTTTTTGATGAAGAACTATAGATATCCAACAATCTCTTGTAAGAACTTAGTTGGAATTGCTCTCTAGACTTCTTATTTACGTGCGGTGAACGCAATACCGTAAATATTTTCTTATGCGTTGGTAAAGGAATAGGTCCAGTTACCACAGCTCCGGTAGTTTTTACCGTTTTTACGATTTTTTCAGCAGACTTATCCACCAAATTGTGATCGTAAGATTTTAATTTTATCCTTATTTTCTGGCTCATCTTTCTAAAAAATTAAGCGGTTGTAACACCTTTTGCTGCCTTAATAACCTGTTCTGAAATATTTGATGGAGTCTCAGCATAGTGAGAGAATTCCATTGTAGAGGTTGCCCTACCCGAAGAAAGTGTTCTTAGAGAAGTAACATAACCGAACATTTCCGATAATGGCACCTCGCCTTTAATAACTTTAGCTCCAGCTCTATCGCTCATACTAGAGATAGTTCCTCTTCTACGGTTCAAATCACCAACTATATCACCCATGTTCTCTTCCGGTGTCAACACCTCGATTTTCATGATTGGCTCCATAATTACGGCACCAGCAGCTTTACCAGCAGCTTTATATCCCATTTTTGCTGCAAGCTCAAAAGAAAGTGCATCAGAATCCACAGGGTGGAAAGAACCATCCTTTAAAACAACCTTCATTGAATCCATTTCAAATCCGGCCAATGGACCATTAAGCATTGCAGCTGCAAATCCTTTTTCTACAGAAGGAATAAATTCCTTAGGAATACGACCACCTTTTATCTCATCAACAAACTGCAACCCTTCTCCTTCGAAATCCTCATCTGCAGGACTCATTTCAAATACAATATCACCAAACTTACCACGACCACCAGATTGCTTCTTATAAGTTTCTCTGTGCGCAGCCATTTTAGTAAGCGCCTCTTTGTACTCAACCTGTGGCTCACCTTGGTTTACCTCTACTTTGAACTCACGTTTCAAACGGTCAACAATAATATCCAAGTGAAGCTCACCCATACCAGAAATAATTGTCTGACCTGAAGCCTCATCTGTTTTCACTTGGAATGTAGGATCTTCTTCAGCTAATTTAGCCAAAGCCATACCCAACTTATCTACATCAACCTTAGTTTTTGGCTCAACAGCAATACCAATAACAGGATCAGGAAAGTCCATACTCTCCAATACAATAGGATGCTTTTCAGCAGACATTGTATCACCTGTTTTAATATCCTTAAAACCTACCGCAGCCCCAATATCCCCAGCTTCGATAAAATCGATAGCATTTTGTTTATTGGAATGCATTTGATAAATACGTGAAATACGTTCTTTTTTACCTGAACGATTGTTCAATATATAAGAACCAGCATCCAAACGACCAGAATACGTTCTAAAGAACGCCAATCTACCAACAAATGGATCCGTAGCAATTTTAAAAGCTAAAGCCGCGAAAGGCTCCTTTACACTAGGTTTTCTAGACTCTTCTTGTCCAGTTTCAGGATTTACACCAACAATGGCATCCTTATCCACAGGAGAAGGCAAATATCTACAAACAGCATCCAACAAGAATTGAACACCTTTATTTTTAAATGAAGAACCACAGACCATAGGGATAATAGCCCTATCCATTACAGCAGCTCTTAATGCAGCATGAACTTCCTCTTCCGTGATAGAATCCTCATCTTCAAAGAATTTTTCCATCAACTCCTCATCATACTCCGCAACCGCTTCGATCAAGGCAGCTCTATACTCCTTAACCTCAGCTTTCATTTCCTCTGGAATATCAACAACATCAAAAGTTGACCCAAAACCTTCTTCGTGCCAAACTATTGCTCTGTTTTTAGCCAAATCAACAATACCTCTAAAGTCAGCTTCATCACCAATAGGCAATACAATTGGAACAGCATTTGACCCTAACATCTCCTTAACCTGCTTACACACGTTCAAAAAGTTAGAACCTTGACGATCCATTTTGTTAACAAAACCAATACGAGGCACTTTATAGTTATCGGCCAACCTCCAGTTAGTCTCAGACTGAGGCTCTACACCATCAACCGCACTAAAAAGAAAAACCAAACCATCCAAAACACGTAGAGAACGGTTAACTTCAACCGTAAAATCAACGTGTCCCGGAGTATCTATTATATTAAAGTGATAATCCTTGGTATCAGGCAACGGTTTTGCGTTTTCCATTGGAAATTTCCATGTACATGTTGTTGCAGCAGAAGTAATGGTAATACCACGCTCTTGCTCCTGCTCCATCCAGTCCATAGTAGCCGCACCATCATGCACCTCACCTATTTTATGACTAACACCTGTATAAAAAAGTATACGCTCAGTTGTTGTTGTCTTACCAGCATCAATATGAGCAGCAATACCTATGTTTCTTGTAAATTTTAAATCTCTTGCCATTTCTGATTAGAATCTAAAGTGTGAAAAAGCTTTATTAGCCTCTGCCATTTTATGCGTATCTACTCTCTTTTTAACCGCTGCACCTTCTTCTTTCGAAGCGGCAAGAACTTCAGCTGCTAATTTTTGTGCCATTCCTTTTTCATTACGCTTTCTAGCGAAGCTAATCAACCATTTCATCGCAGTGGAAATCTTACGATCAGGTCTAATTTGCATTGGAATTTGAAATGTAGCACCACCTACTCTTCTACTTCTAACCTCAACATGAGGCATAACATTTGAAAGGGCATCCTTCCAAAGCTCTAAAGCAGTTTTTTCGTCATCCGTCTTTTTTTCTTCTACGATATCCATTGCATCATAGAAAACACTAAAAGCGATTGACTTTTTACCGTCCCACATCATCATATTAACAAAACGTGTCACCAATTGATCGTTAAATCTTGGATCCGGTAAAAGTGGTCTTTTCTTTGCCTGTCTTTTTCTCATTACTTAATAATTTAGAGTCAGTAGCTTACATTGAAACTCACATCTCAATATTCACCCACAACTCTTTGTTCATTTACTTCTTAGGGCGTTTTGCACCATACTTAGATCTACGCTGAGTTCTTCCTGCAACACCTGCAGTATCCAAAGCACCTCTAACGATGTGATATCTAACACCTGGCAAATCCTTTACCCTTCCGCCCCTTACTAATACTATCGAGTGCTCTTGGAGGTTATGTCCTTCTCCAGGTATGTAAGCGTTTACTTCCTTACCATTGGTCAACCTAACCCTTGCTACTTTTCTCATAGCTGAATTTGGTTTCTTAGGTGTAGTCGTATAAACACGAGTACAAACACCTCTTCTTTGAGGACACGAATCCAAAGCCGCCGATTTACTCTTCTTAGTAATCGTGGACCTTCCTTTTCGTACTAATTGTGAAATTGTTGGCATACTAAATATATATGTATAAATAACCCCTTGTTTAAGGGTCGGCAAATGTAAGACTATTTCGCAGAAATTCAAATAGTTTGGGATTAATTTTCAAGATTTTTATTTCCTCCAATTTTTCATAAAGTTTTAAGACAGTAACCGAAACTATATTCATCTCACAAAAAGCACCATAAAATAAACAGCACACAATTACCAAATTCTGACAATTCAACTATGATAATCATAATACAAAACAAGATAACCATCCATCAATATCAAAGACAGCCACACATATAACAAAGTGTTACCATGGATTTAAAAACAAGCTAAAATAGCAAGCAACCCCTAGAATTCATTTTTTATTAGGATTATTCCTATTAATTTAGTCTTAAATCAATCATATTTTGCCAAAAATCGCTAAATATCGACATAATTGAATAATTCTAATTTTTTTAACACAAACCAACAACCCTTTTCATCAAAGGAACATAAAAATCGTTTTTTCTATAACTTTAACTTAACAAACTGTGTGATTTTACTAAATATATAGACTAAAACTTCATAATATCACACCCAAAAACCTATGCATGCATAATTTAGAGTTAAAAAAAATTGGATTATTAACGTGAAATTATGATTTTTGGCGCTAGCTAATTCAAATAATTATAAAATGAGAGCAAAACAAAAAGGATTGTTAACGCTGTTTTTGGCGTTAATTGTGCAGATTTCATTTGCACAAAACAAATCGATTACCGGTACGGTATCCGACCAAGATGGTCTACCACTGCCGGGAGTTAACATTGTTGTTCAAGGTACAACAAGTGGTACCCAAACAGATTTTGACGGTAACTATGCCATTTCGGCTAGTGAAGGTCAATCATTAGTATTCTCGTATATTGGATACAAAAATGAAACTCGTGCTGTTGGAGCTTCTAGTTCAATTAACGTACAGCTTCAAGAAGATGCTCAAGCTCTTCAGGAAGTTGTTGTTACTGCACTTGGGGTTTCAAGAGAAAAGAAATCTTTAGGTTATGCCTCCCAAGTAGTTGGAGGAGAAGAAGTTTCCACCGTAAAACTAGACAATGTTGTAAACTCACTTTCCGGTAAGGTTAGTGGTGTTCAGATTAAAGCCAACAACAACTTTGGTGGTTCGTCAAACTTTTTAATCAGAGGCTTTAGTTCTTTCACAGGAAACAATCAACCTCTATTCGTGATTGATGGAATTCCTATTTCAAACAGACTTAATAACACTACCTCTCAAGAGGGTGGAAGTACCGGTTATGATTATGGTAATGCTGCCAGTGATATTAATCCCGATGACATTGAATCCATAAACATTTTAAAAGGAGCAAATGCATCTGCAATTTATGGTTCTCGTGGAGCCAACGGTGTTGTGATTGTAACCACTAAAAAGGGTAAACAAGGTAAGCCAAAAATTACTATAACCTCAGGTGTAACTGTAGGTAAAATTGACAAAAATACTTTTATAGAGTACCAAGATAAATACGGCGCGGGCTATGGTCCTTACTATGGTTCAACCGGATATTTTGAAGACATTGATGTTAATGGTGACGGAAATCTTGATTTAGCCGTACCGACTTATGATGATGCATCATATGGCGCTCCTTTAGATGGACAGTCCGTATACCAATGGGATGCGTTTGTTCCTGAGCACCGTAACTATTTACAACCAACTCCTTACGTTGCAGGTGCAACTACTCCAGTAGATTTTTTCGAAACACAATACCAGTTTAACAATTCTGTTGCTATTCAAGGTGGATCTGAGAAAATGACTTATCGTTTAGGTTACACCAATTTTGAGGTAAGTGGTATGCTTCCAAATTCAAATCTTAATAAAAACACTTTTAACTTTAGCGGAACACTTCAGGCATCCGACAGATTAAAAGTTGGGGCTAACACTAATTTCCTAGTTCAAAGAACCGTAGGACGTAACTCCACAGGATACAGTGATAACCTCATGTCCCAATTCAGACAATGGTATCAGGTTAATGCTGACATAGATGACCAAAGAGATATCTTTAATCAAACAGGCCAAAATTATTCATGGAATCATGAAGGCGCACTTGTAACTGATGGAGTACAAGGATCACCTTTGCAACCGCATTACTGGGATAACCCATACTGGACTAGATATAAAAACTATCAGTCAGATGGAAGAACGAGGTTTTATGGTAACCTATTCGCTACTTACTCAATTACTGATTGGCTTGATGTAACAGCTAAAGGTGCTGTGGACACTTACAATGAGTTACGTGAAGAAAGAAGAGCGGTTGGATCGGTCGCCACCCCATTTGGCATATTGAGAGATGACGAGTCTTCAGGATATGATAGAAAAGACATTGACTTTTCAGAATACAATTACGACTTAATGTTTAATGTAAGCACTAACTTAAGTGACAATATTACTTTAGCAGGTGTTGCGGGTATCAATTTAAGAAAAGAGTCTTATAGTTTTTACCATCAATCTACAGCTGGAGGAATTGTTGTACCAGAATTATATGCACTAAGAAATTCTGTTAATGCTGTTCCGAAACCGGTTGAAACTTTAGAAGAGAAAAAGGTTGTAGGCTATTATGCAAACGCTTCTATTGGAATTGGAAACTCTCTATACATTGAACTAACAGATCGATACGATGTCTCTTCTGCACTTCCAGCAGGTAACAATAGTTATAACTATTACGGTGTAAGCTCTAGTTTAGTTTTCTCCAACTATCTTAAATCTGCGAAATGGTTAAACTTTGGAAAAATTAGAGCTGGTTATGCTGAAGTAGGTAACGACTTACCTGCAAACAATGTTTACGATACGTATACAATTATCAACAACTTTGGTAATGCCGTATTAACTTCTTACCCAAGCACTAAACAAAACTCCGAACTTTTACCTGAGAGAACGAAGGAAATTGAAGCTGGTCTAGAGACCAGCATGTTCAACAGAAGGGTTGGGTTTGATTTTACTTTTTACAAAAGAAATACTGAAGATCAATTATTAGACATTTCTCAAACAACTGCTTCTGGATTTTCCAAAAGATGGGTAAATGCAGGAGAAATGGAAAATAAAGGTTTTGAAGTTGGCTTAAACCTTGTTCCAGTAAGGACAGAAGCCTTTGAATGGGGAATTAATGTAAACTGGTCTAAAAACGAGAACAAAGTTATCAGTCTTTTAGGAGACTCTCAGAACTTACAATTACAATCATTTCAAGGCGGTATATCAATTAATGCAACCGTTGGAGAACCATATGGTACGATTAGAGGTAGTGGCTATGTTTTTGATGATAATGGCAACAGGGTAGTAAATGATAGTGGATATTACTTATCACAACCTGATCAAGTTTTAGGAAATGTAAATCCAGATTGGACTGGTGGTATTTCTAACACTTTTAGATACAAAAACTTATCTTTAAGCTTCTTAATAGATATTCAAAAAGGTGGTGAAGTTTTCTCTCTTGACAACTATTACGGTGGTGGAACTGGTCTTGCCGTACATACCGCAGGTCTAAATGATTTAGGCAATCCGCTTAGAGACCCAGTAACTGATGGTCCGGATAGTGGAGGTGTTTTGTTAGAAGGTGTTACAGAGTCTGGAGAAGTTAATACTACAAGAGCGGATGCTACTACTTACGGTGGGGTTTTCTATTGGGGAAATGCGTCCAGAAATCCAGCAGCTATACACGTTTATGGAGCTGATTACGTAAAATTAAGAGAACTGTCGCTTAGCTATAAGTTACCAGTTAAAAAATGGTTTGGAGACAACTTGTTCTCTGCAGCAAATGTTTCACTTGTTGGACGTAACCTTTGGATAATTGATAAAAAAGTTCCTTATGCTGATCCAGAATCTGGTTTAGGAGCAGGGAACGTTCAAGGTTATTTATCCGGTTCTTACCCTACTTTAAAGACCGTTGGATTTAACTTAAACCTAGAATTTTAAAAAAAAAACATGAAAAAATATTTAATAACAGCGATAAGCGCAGTTTTCCTATTCTCATGTGAGGTTAGTGAAGACTTAAATAGAGATCAAAAGAACCCAACGGTGGTTCCGGGAAGCAGTCTCTTTACCAATGCGGCCCGTAATCTATTCGATTTAATGAACGACCCTAGCTCAAATAGCCATGTTACACGGTTATATGCGCAATACTGGGCCCAAACCACTTATCCTGATGAAAGTCAATACAATCAGGTAACAAGAAACAACAGTGGAGATATTTGGAATACATTATATAGAGACGTGCTTCAAGATTTAAGAGGAGCAAGAGAAGTACTTATTGAAGAAGAAGCTTCCAATTTGCAGAATAAACTGGCTATAATAGACATGCTAGAAGTATACTCTTATTCTGTTTTAGTGGATTCATTTGGAGACATCCCTTATAGTGAAGCTGTAGACTTTGAAAATGCAACTCCTACTTTTGATGATGCTGCCACAGTTTATACTAGCATCTTAGAAACTTTAGATTCGGCCATAGCATCCATGAACGGAGGAACCGGTTTTTCTTCCATTCAAGACCCCATTTACAATGGAGACATGACTAAATGGAAAAAAGCGGCCCTCTCACTAAAACTAAGATTAGCTATGAGATTAGCAGATGTAAATCCAGCTCTTTCTCAACAAAAAGCAGAAGAAGCCGCTAGCCAAGCACTTATTGTAGAAAATAGCGATAATTTTGGTATTCAATATTTAGGTTCCGCACCAAATACTCATCCATTATGGGTAACATTAGTCCAAAGCGGTAGATCCGACTTTGTGGGTGCAGATACTTTTATTGACGTTCTAAATGATTTGGAAGATCCAAGAAGAGCTTACTATTTCGATGAATTGAATGGTGAGTATGTCGGAGGTGTTTATGGTAGTGCCAACTCGCCAGCCAGCTCATCTAACATAGACAATATGTTGAAACAGCCAGATTTACTCGGAACTATTATTTCATCTTCCGAGGTACATTTTCTATTAGCTGAAGCAGCAGCTAGGGGTTACGCAGTAGGAGGCACCGCAGAATCTTTCTATGAAAGCGGAATCTCCCAATCTTTTATGGAATGGGGAGCAACTCAAGAAGAACTTGATACTTATTTAGCTTTGCCAAATGTATCCTATGCAACTGCCGATGGAGATTGGGATAAAAAAATAGCTACCCAAAAATGGATTGCTTTGTATAACAACCCTTACGAAGGTTGGACTACATGGAGGATTTTTGACCAAGAAGCTATTACCCTAAAAGCTCCTGAAGGTATGACAGAGGCAGATATACCTGTAAGATATATTTACCCTTTATCTGAAGCTACTTTGAATGGTGAAAAACTAGCTGCCGCTGCCGATGCAATTGGTGGGGACAGTGCTTCAACTAAAGTCTTTTGGGATGTTAACTAGAATAATCTAACAAGTACCTATTAAAGGCTAGCAATTTTATTGCTAGCCTTTTTATGTTTTAATAATACTATAAAATTAATTTTTATGACCAAATCACTAATTATTTTGTTTTCATTTATCTGTTTTTACGGAAGCTCTCAAAATAGAAACGGCCCTCAAAACAGCATGTTTGCTAATAATCTTGATTTTTTTGCGTTGCAAAAGGTAGATGATGTCTATTTCAATTCCAATAATAATAATGTATCGGGCTCACCGTATTTATTCAATGATTGGAAAAAAGTAAGAATAGAAGCCAAATTCAAACAAAATTTTACTTATTCAATTTTAGCAAATTATAATATTTCTACTGATAATTTTATCATTAAACTTGAAGACCAAGAATATATTTTAAACCCAGAATCTGTAATATCAATTAAATTTGACAATAGGACTTTCAAAGTGAATACTTCATTTGACAAAAATTATCACGAGGTACTGGCAGATGGAAGTTCAATTGATTTAATTAGACTATTTAAAGTGACAACTCTAGAATCGCCTACCCAAACGCTCGGTTTAGTTGAGACAAAAATTAAATTAAAATCTGACGAATTTTTAGTAGACAGCACCAATCAAATAACTAAGTTGCCCAAGTCTAAAAATAAAATTTACGAATCTCTAAAAATCGACAAAAAAAATCGAGCTAAGTACAAACAATACAATGTTAAAAATCTTAATGAATTATCTAAGTTAATTTCGGAAATCTAATCATAAAAAGCCACCTCACAGGTGGCTTTTTTATTTAAAACTCCTTAATACAAACCACTTACAGGTTTTAGCAAAAATTAAATCCTCCTTGCTTCAAGTCAATAACTAAAAAATTCAAATGCTAAATAAGATTAATCCCACCTATTTAATTTTACTATTTATTCGAAAAGTTGTTTTCAGAAAGTAAACGAGTAATAACACTAATCATTTATCGAATATCATATATTTGCACCCATGGACAAAACAACTCAAATTTACGGTATACGTGCGGTCATTGAAGCTATAAATGCTAATGAACCTATAGACAAGGTATTTGTACAAAAAGGTCTCAAAGGTGATCTGTCCCGTGAATTGGAGAGTTTGATTCGAAAAAATGGCATCAACACTTCTTATGTTCCTATTGAAAAGCTCAACCGGTTAACACAAAACAACCACCAAGGTGTTGTCGCCAATATCTCCCCAATTACTTTCTACGAGTTAGAGGAACTTGTTGAGTCTGTCATTGCGGATAAAGAATCCCCCTTATTTCTCTTACTTGACCAACTTTCTGATGTACGTAATTTTGGAGCAATAATCAGAACTGCGGAATGTACCGGTGTAGATGGCATCATTATCCAGAAAAAAGGAGCCGCTCCTGTAACTGCAGATACGATAAAGACTTCTGCCGGTGCCGCTTTTAACGTGCCCATAGCTAAAGTAGACCATATTAAAGACGCCGTGTATTATCTTCAGGCAAGTGGCATTAGTGTGGTAGGTGCCACCGAAAAAACGGATACCTCAATTTACGATATTAACTTTACCGGACCATCGGCTATAATTATGGGGTCTGAAGACAGGGGTATTTCACCGTCCACTTTAAAAGCTGCTAATCATTTGGCCAAACTACCTTTGTTAGGAGAAATTGAGTCCCTAAATGTATCCGTTGCTTGTGCCGTATTCTTATACGAAACGGTTAGACAAAGAACTTCCTCCAGATCATAGGAGCCAAGTAAGACCTAGGTTCAATTTTTACAAATTTATTCCAAAGAGTCGGTTTCTTTGTTTTCTTTATAGTGATAGGTAATTTGTACGGTTTCTTCCGGTTTGATTTCTTCAGGTGGACTCTCTATAAAATTACCGTTTTCATCAAATTGACGTAAAAATGCATCGGCTTCTTCGTCATAATCATCCTCTTCCCAAGCATATTTTTTTATAGGCGGTGTTTCTGTCTTTAGTACAAATGCCAGTAGTAATCCCCCAAGAAATCCCCCCAAATGTCCTTCCCAAGATATTCCGTCTTCCACAGGAAAAATATACCAAAGCATACTCCCGTATATAAAGACTACGATTAGGGATAAGGCAACTAGACGATAATGTTTGGTAAATATCCCTTTAAAAAAAATAAAACTTGCCAAAAGGTATATAACACCACTGGCCCCAATATGATATGACGGTCTTCCTATCCCCCACGTGAATAGTCCCGAAATTAAGATTCCGAAAAACAGTACCCGTAATGCTGTACGTCTATAAAAATAAAATAGTGAAGCGCTTAAGACCACTAAGGGAATAGTATTATTATAAAGGTGCTCCAACGAGCCATGAATAAAAGGGCTAAATAAGATGCCTTTTAAGCCCGAAACTCGTTGCGGGTATACACCATAATCATTTAGGTTGATTTTAAAGCGTAATTCCACCCAAAACACCGTCCAAATAGAAATCACCGCCAATAATGGGGCAATTATTACACTGTTAGTGAATTTAAAATAAATGTTATCGGACATATAGTATAAATTTAGCAATAAGTTGGCCAACTGCTTATGGACTGCTAAATCGTCATTTACGAATGACAGTCTTTCTGTGCTTAAAAAAGTTCGTTTGCCTTTTTATAGAAACCATCTTCTAACATCTTTATTATACTTTTGTATTATGAACGAACCTTTAGCGGAACGCATTCGCCCCAAAAGCTTAGAAGATTATATTAGCCAGAACCATTTGGTAGGTAAAGAAGGCTCCTTAACCAACCAGATCAAGAGAGGCATTATACCTTCCCTTATCCTGTGGGGACCTCCTGGCACAGGAAAAACAACCCTGGCCAATATCATAGCAACGGAAAGCGAGCGTCCTTTCTACGTCCTTAGTGCCATTAACAGCGGGGTTAAGGATATACGCGAGGTCATAGAAAAGGCAAAAAAAAGTGGGGGGCTGTTCACTGCAAAAAATCCTATTTTATTTATAGACGAGATTCATCGTTTCAGCAAATCGCAACAAGATTCGCTCTTGGCAGCGGTTGAAAAAGGTTGGGTTACCTTAATTGGTGCCACTACGGAAAACCCTAGTTTTGAGGTAATTCCGGCATTACTATCTCGTTGTCAGGTTTATATATTGAATGCCTTTGGAAAAGAAGACCTAAACAATCTTCTTAAAAGAGCCATTAAAGAAGACAAATACCTGAAGTCAAAAAAAATAGATTTAAAAGAGACCGAAGCCCTCATGCGATTGTCCGGTGGTGATGGAAGAAAATTACTGAATATTTTTGAGCTAGTTGTAAACTCCGAGCCTGGGGATACTATAGAAGTTACGGATACGCTCGTTATGAGCAAAGTTCAAAAAAATACGGTGTTATATGATAAAACTGGAGAACAACACTATGATATTGTTTCTGCATTTATAAAATCCATCCGCGGAAGCGATCCCAACGGTGCGGTCTATTGGCTCGCAAGAATGATCGAGGGTGGTGAGGATATAAAATTCATTGCCAGGAGACTTCTTATTTCCGCTTCAGAAGACATTGGTCTTGCCAATCCTACCGCATTGGTCATAGCAAACAATGCTTTTCAGGCCGTTACTACAATAGGATATCCGGAAGCTAGTATTATCCTTAGCCAATGCGCAGTATACTTGGCTACTTCCCCAAAAAGCAACGCCAGTTACATGGCAATTAAAAAAGCTCAACAAAAAGTCAGGGAAACCGGAGATCTGTCCGTTCCCCTACCCTTACGCAACGCTCCTACCAAGTTAATGAAAGATTTAGGATATGGTGCCGAATACCAATACGCGCATGATTATGAAAATAACTTTGTAAATGTAGAGTTCCTTCCCGAGGAGTTATCCGGTACCTCTTTCTATCAGCCCGGAAACAATTCCCGAGAAAATGCAATTAAAGATTTTTTAAAAAACAGGTGGAAGGGTAAGTATGACCATTAAAATTTAATCGTCAATTCTTCCGTTTTAAGCGCTCCATCTACATATTGCTCAAAATACCATTTTCCGTTTTGTTGAAAAACAACTCCATTTTTTCCTTCGCCTTCAGCTAAGAAATAATCGGGTAATGAACTTTTAAAGATTTTCAACTGAATTTTAGGAGTACTGTCCACCAACTGAAATCCGTTAGCAATTTCTTGGGCATATAACGTACCCATTGCGGACGCCTCAGCCTTTATAGCAACACTAGGCGCTTGAACCGATTTTTTTACATGGGATGGCTGCGGCCTATTATCTTTATAACTTTGGTTTTCACGAGTTGCCACCTGCTGAACCATTGGTTGCTTATTTTTTGGCTCATAGCTCGTTTTTTCCTCTATTTGCTTTACATCATTTTTCATGTTCACGGTTACAGGTTCGGTCTTATCCGCTTTACCGTTATACTTGTAACTAATAGTGTTGAACGCCTTAAAAGCATTCCTTAAGGCCTCGCCGTAAGCCAATTTATAGTCCTTCTCCTTACTTTTACCTACAGGTGTCGCAAAAACTTCTTGTCCGTTGCAATTTTCCAAGACCACACCGGCCTTGGTTGTAAACATAGATGAATCATCAATAAGGTTTGCGGTTAGCCCTAGGCACCTATTGTTGTTCAGTTCATTGGGCAGCTCGTCTTCATAGACAGTTTGGAACCCTTCTTCGGTAAATAAAAATTTCACCAAAGTACTGGTTTGATACTGATTTACTTTTTTAAAACCATCAAACTTCTTTGGAACAATTATGTACTTGTAGTCATTAAGTTGTTCTTGGGCCATACCAATGAGACTTACCATGAAAAAACAGGTCAGGAATATATGCTTCACAATCTTTATATTTAATATTTGTAAATAGGAAGATGAAAAAAGCGTGCCAAACCTTGAAGTTGATCATTATTGACACTACAATATCATTTCTTGCCCCAAGATATGATATTTAATCCTAACTGAAAAGAAGCATAATTACTATCTGCCAAATTGCGATACGATAACAAATTATCTGCCATGGCATAAATATTTACCCGCCCCGCTTGTACGGAAAGGCCTAGACCTATGTTGGAATATGAAAATTTATCTACGGTATAAGTGGTCTTAACACTCATAAAGTTACCAAACCTTCTTTGGTAAAATCCGGTTAGCGCCATCTGTGGGCCCCTTGGCCTACTTATAACATACAATTGCCCACCAACACTATTAACATATTTGGCCCGTGCACGGTTACTAGAGGCATTTACACCACAGGCACAATTTGCCCGGTTGTCTACATGCTCTCCAAAGTTATAGCGCAAAGAACCATATAGCTTTGTTGGCCTAAAAGCTATGTAACTGTCTATATTGTCTTCAAAAGGGACAAAATCCTCTACATCATCAACAAGGTTTTGCCAAAAATCGGCATTTGGGTCTGCCGCTGCTTCCGGCAAAATTATCTCAATGCCCTCTATAGTTGCTCTTCCGTTTAACGTATAACTTCGGATATCTTTGGAATGATATATAAAACCTAGATCCAAAAGACTTCCCGTAAGGACGGTTTGGTCATTAAGTTGGTAAGTGAAGCCCAAATCTACACCAACCCCAAGATTACCTCCCAGAAATGCCCGTTTTGTAATGGTACTTCCAACAGTTCCATCATCTACAGCATCTTTTAACCCGTTAAGCCCTGAAGTACGTAATTGCATATCCGCCTCTACAGTACTACTGTAGATATTGTTTACGCCCTCTTTAGTTATAAAAGTACCTTTGTTTTTAGTAGAATTGAAATCGAAAATACTTGAGTAAAGTTTACCCCTGACCCCAATGGTAAGTTCATTATCTATTTTTTTGTTCAAGCCAATATGAAACACATTCATTAGCTCTCCTCTTGTCTTCAGATGCCCAAGATCAAAAGGTTGGTTGAGTCTGTCCGCATTTCCTTCAAAAGCCAGTATGGCATAATCTTGAAACCAATACCCTATGGCATCACCTTCAATATACATTCCTGCTGTATAGAAATTATCAGGATTTTTACCTCTAAAACCAAAGTTTAAAAATTCAATTTGAAAAGTACCACTTAGCTCATCTCGGGCATTCATTCCAAAAATGGCACGCTCCCTTATTTTGTCATTTATTCTTCGTCCGTCATCGGCAAAAATATCATTTACTGAAAGACCGCTAGAACCCGCCTGAAGTGATAAGCCTGACAATAACGGAACCCCTGCATACCACTGAAAATCCGTATCTACACCTGGGTTAACCATAGCAGATTGCGGAATCTCAACAAAATCGTACAACAGCTGTTTGTTCTGCCCGAACATAGTAAAGCATGCCCAAAAAAGGACTATAAAAAGTAGTTTAGGGGCTCTCATTCTATTTCTACTCTGAATTTTCCACTAGATTTAAGAATAACCTTGGGATCGGGTTCACTTGAAGTACTAGTAGTATCGCCCAAATTATTGGCCGTTACGCGAATGCTTGAGGTGTTCTTTATAATATCTATACTACGTCCTGCGGTTCCGTAAGCCACATCGCGCTGCAAAGAAGATGGTGTTGGGTCTACAGGAATTATTTCAATATCCAGAACGCTCCCATCCGCATCAAGCAATTCTATAGTAACCTCTAGCTCCTTACTCGTCGTATTTTCAACAATATAGGTTATGGTACCATCTAGTACTCGTTTTGAAAAAACGTCCGAGCTAAAGGCATCAAAATTAAAATTCCGAGAAAAAACATTCCCTCCACTTGCTGCATTAACCAAATCTTCAGGGGCTTCTACATAAAGAATGCTCGCCTCTAAGGTAGGTGTAACCCCTACCTCATCGTACTGGTTAAAATCTTGCTCCTCTATACACGAAAATAGTGTGAGGGAACAAACCGTACAAAGTAAAATGGATTTAAGTAATTTTATCATGGTAATACCTAATACAGGCCTTAGTTGGCGCAATTATGGCGTTACCTATATAACTCTATAAATAGATTTTTATTTCGTGTAAATCCTCAATGATTTCACAAAAATCGTGTTTTGGTTCTTGATGTACATTAAAGTGCAGGGCATGGTAGCCTGCAGCCTGTGCTCCCAAAATATCTGCTTCTAGATTATCTCCGATCATTAAGGAAGTCTCGGGCCTTGTTTTTGCCCTTTCCAAAGCCAGATTAAAAATAATAGGGTCCGGTTTCTTAACACCTGCCATTTCAGAATCAATAATCTGGTTAAAATATGCATGAATGTTAGAGTTTCTTAGTTTTCTTCCTTGAACTTCCTGAAACCCATTGGTGATGATATGAAGTTTATATTTGGGTTTTAAATAATCCAGAATGGAAATGGTATTGGGAAACAAGTGATTAAAGGACGATAAATGCGCAATATACTCTTCCGATAATCTATTGATGGTTTCATCGGAAACCCCATACTTTAAATCATCAAAAACCGATTTTAAACGTTGATACCTTAGCGCTTCCTTAGTTATTCTCCCTTCTCTATAAAGTTTCCAAAAAGCAAAATTAGCCGGAATGTATACTTCTAAAAAATCAGGCAGAGCAACTTCTATATGATTTTCCTTAAAAATTTTATCAAAGGTAAGAGCGGAGTTTTTTTCAAAATCCCAGAGGGTGTGGTCTAAATCAAAAAAAACATCTGTAATTATATCCTTAAACATGGCACTGTTGTAATACGGTTTCGTAAAATTTCTTCCAATCCATTTTTTCTTCACCTCCTAAAAGTTCGTTGGAAAAAACCGAGACAAACTCTCCGTTAACGGCCCTTACTTCATCACAAATAATACGTACTTGATCCAGAATACCGTCATCACTTGTATAATTAGAAAAGGCATAATCATGAAAGGCGAACGAATGAATTCTAATAGGCTGTTGCACCTCTAGATTAATATCATAAAAGTAAAAAGGGGTACACGTACTGGCACGAAAACCAATTTCATGTGTGTAGCCCATGGTGTAATCATCTACGAACTCTGCTTCCACCAAATTTCTATAGGTATGTGGAAGGTCTACCCTATTGTACCGCAAACGCGAAGCATTTATAGGCTTGTTGATTACACCCGTTAATTTTTTCTTCTCCTTTTTTAAAAGGTCTATCTCATTGAACGAGCTGTAAGACGCGGCCAGAGCTACCTTACTATAATCCGCGATGGATTTTATAAGAAATCGAAATTTATTATTATCCGGGGAAACGTTTTTATCAAAAGTAGAATAATCTGCAAACTGAAAAAAGAATATATCCTTTACCCCATATTTTTTATGAAGGCCTACCAAAAATGAAAAATTATCATAGGGATCCTCATGGGCATTGAACCACACTCTTACACGCTGTGCTACTCTTTTGAATTTTAAAGAACCTAGATCATAGAAAAACCCGGCAATACTCCGCACAACACCCCTATAAGCGAAACAATGTGACGTTGTAACATCTATGGCCGAAACGTAACGGTATTTCTTGGGCTTGTATTCTAAATCGGGAAACTTAAGCTTCAGTTCTTCCAGCAATCGGTACGCCCAAATATCAACTACGGGAGACCTTAAAAATTTGTGTTTGTAGGCCAAGCTATCCTTAACAGGAAACCTCTCGTGTATATCCTTTACATGAGGTAAATACTCTTCATACCTACTCAACAAATAAAAACTGGCAGAAAATATATCAAAAGGCAGATTACTACGCTCCCCTGCTTTAAAAAAGCACGGAACACCATCCCAATCGCTAACGGATATCTGAAGATCGTTTATACCTTGCTCAAAAAGAAGGTCATTACTCCTAACAAAAAATTCGTTCTGCAAAGGCTGCTTGGTATACGTAATCTTTGCTCCCGAGTGTTTTATAAAATCCTCTACTTTAGTGGTAAATGAAACTTCAATACCCAATATGCGCGTAAAGACCTGTTTCATGGTGTACCTGAAACGCGACGTAATCTTATGGGTATAAATAAGTAACATAACCTGCTAATGATTCAATTTTTGTTCTCTAATGTGGCATGTACTTTTGAGTGTCCGCTATCATTAGACTACAAATTTACAGAATACCTTCATCAGCAAAACTATAATAATCCTTTTGGGTAATTATCAAATGATCCAAAACTTTTATATCCAATGCCGCAGCGGCCCTTTTTAGTTTCTGCGTTACTTTACGGTCCTCCTCACTTGGCCTTAGCGTTCCGGAAGGATGATTGTGTGACAAGATTAAACCAACGGCACCTTGCTCCAGTGCCTGACGCATTACAATCCGCACGTCAACTAAAGTTCCCGTTAACCCACCTTTACTCAATTGGGCACGGTGCAATACCTTATTGGCATTACTTAGGTAAAGAATCCAAAATTCTTCATGTTGTAGCTCTCCAATCTGTGGTTGCAACAAATCAAAAACATCCTTGCTGCTATTAATCTTACTGATTTTCTGCGCTTCCTCACCACGTCTTCTCCTCCCTACTTCCAAAGCAGCCGCTATGCTTACTGCTTTAGCCTCTCCAACGCCCTTAAAGGCCATGAGTTGTTTGATGGAAAGTTTACCTAATTCGTTAAGGTTATTGTTTACGGAAGCAAGAATCCTTTTTGCTAGTTCAACTGCACTTTCGTTTCTGCTTCCCGAGCCAATGAGAATTGCGATTAATTCGGCATCGGATAATACCGACCTTCCTTTATGGACTAATTTCTCTCGTGGTTTATCATCGTCCGACCAATTTTTAATCGAAAACGAGGTTGGTTTTTCATGCATGATATAAATATAGCAAACTCTTAATTTAAAGAGTTCCATCACCGATGAAATAAGCAAACCACTCGCCAAGAGCACTTTGCTTCCAAACCTTACCCATTGACCCCAAATACTATGCGGGAAACTTTTCTTTTAATTTAACAAGATCTAGTCCTCCGTAATTTCCCGAGCTCATTAATAGTAAAACAGAGTTGTCATAATTCTGGTTGAAAACAAAGTCCTTAAAACTTTCCGCATTGGTAAAAATATTAAGATCCTTACGTTCAAATGCTTCTGAAATTTGTTCGGGCGTAACCTCTTTTAATTTTTTGATTGCCACGGACTCCGGCAAGTAGAAAATGACCGCTTCATCTGCGGCATCCAATGCTCCTTTGTACTCTTTCAAAAATTCAGGATTAAAACTGCTGTACGTATGCAATTCCAAACAAGCAATTAATTTGCGGTTAGCGTACTGTTCTTTTACGGCTTTGGTAGTTGCAGCCACTTTACTGGGCGAATGCGCAAAATCTTTATAGGCTACGGAAGTTTTTCCTTCTGCAATTTTTTCCAAACGTTTGGATGCTCCGGAGAACGTTGCAATAGCTTCATAGAAATCGTCTTCATCTACTCCCATGTTTTGGCATATCCACTTAGCACCGGCCAAATTGCTCAGATTATGCTTCCCAAAAACTTCAATAGGCATGGGTCCTTCTGGGGTTTCCAAAAGAGTGGTACCATCTTCAATGCTATACTCCGGGGTGGTGTACGGTAATTTTCTAATGGCATTTTCCGATGCTTCAACCACCTTTTTAACTTCTATATCCTCTTCATTATAAGTAATACTACCTCCTTTAACTATGCTGTCCACAAAAATCTGGAACTGCTCCACATAATTATCAAACGTTGGAAAAACATTAATATGATCCCAAGCTATCCCACTCAATAAGGCAATATTAGGTTTATACAGGTGAAATTTTGGTCTTCTATCTATAGGCGAAGAAAGATATTCGTCTCCTTCCAAAATCATGAAATCGTTATCATCCGTTAAATGCACCATGCGCTCAAAACCTTCCAACTGTGCACCCACCATAAAATCCACCTCCCTATCGTGATAGTTCAGCACGTGAAGAATCATGGAAGTTATCGTAGTTTTTCCGTGGCTTCCACCAATTACTACTCGCGTTTTATCTTTGGCATGTTCATACAGAAACTCTGGGTACGAATATATTTTCAAACCCAACTCTTGAGCCTTTAACAATTCAGGATTATCTTCCTTTGCGTGCATTCCAAGAATTACAGCATCTAAGTTTTCAATTATTTTTTCAGGATACCAGCCAAAACTTTCAGGAAGGAGTCCTTGTGCCTCCAATCGAGATTTGGAAGGTTCAAAAATTACATCGTCACTTCCTGTTACGACATCTCCTTTGTGTGCTAAGGCCAAAGCTAAATTGTGCATGGCACTACCACCAATTGCAATAAAATGAATCTGCATAAACGCTGTATTTATGGCAAATATAGGCATTGATTTGCCGAAAAAAAACATCTAAACCTGCTACAATTAATAGATTAAAAAATCCGATGAAGATTCAAAAACACCGACAAAATGCACACTTTTCACTAATCCTTTCTACGTATTTAGTAAGATTCACCCTTCAAATAAGAGCTTTGACAACATTTATTCCCAAAGGGCTCATCGTCAAACTACATTTGTTTTGGAGCAATATGTATTCTGCCCCCTAACAATACAAAATGACCAACCAGACTTACATGAGAACCATTCTGCAATTGGCTCTGTCCTTTTGCTTGTTTCTCTTTTCCGTAAATGCTACGGCACAATGTGCAGGTACAGACAATACTGTAACCGTATGTACAAAAGATGCCGATGAGGCCAATAAGACGTTTGACCTATTTGCAAAACTAGGTGGAGCCCCAACTCTTGGAGGCGCGTGGTCTACCAATGACCCGGCCAACTATTACGCCCTTGATCGGAACACGGGCGTTGTTAATCTTTGGGAAGTAAAAAACTCAGGGTTTCATGAATTTACCTACACCAATGACTGTAGCGGCACTACCGAGACCGCAATAATAACCATAATTCTGGGAGGATATCCCGGTGAAGACAATATAGATGGTTCCGCAGATGCCTGTGGCGATGATCCAAGAGTTAACCTCCATAGTTTTATAGGAGACGAAACAGAAGGCAAATTTCAAGATTTTAATGGTACTTGGGATGCGGTTACACCGGCTGCCGCACCACATTTATCAACAAACTTTTTTGATGCGGAATCCGCTGGAACGGGAATTTATGAATTTACACACACCGTGCCTGCCGTAGGTTCTTGCCCCAGTAGACAAGTAACCTTACTACTTGAAGTACAGAGACCTGCCAATTCCGGAATTGGCTCCAATTTAGTTGTATGTGCTACAGATGACTTATCTACTTATACCAATTTTGATCTTAACAGTCTATTGGAAGACGAAGACATAAACGGTACTTGGTCCGAAGGTGCCAATACCGATCAACTAGAGGATCTTACCGATCGATTTATAGACATACAGGCCATCCGTGATCGGCATATGTATGGCTCATTTACATTTCGCTATACGGTTTATCCTTCTCATGCCGTTTGTGACATTCATACCACAGATGTAGAAATAATAATCCTGCCCGTTTTACAAGGCACTATGGAATCGCCAAATTACTGCTCGGGCGCTCTAAAATATAGAATAGACATCACAGATTACAACGATATATTAATCGCCGATGGCACTTATAACATTTCCTATTTACTGACTTCTGCCAGCGGAACAGAAACAGGTGGGGACCAACTGGTACTTAACCCCGATAGAACCGGTTTCTTTGAGATTGATGCGAACCTCATCACTTTAAATGAGAATACAACTTTAACCATTACCTCATTAGGAGAAAGTGTTTGCCCTACTATTGAAGCAGACCCTATTTCCTTAGTAATCAGCGACCCCAACGTATCTGTAACGGATACCTGTGAAAATGAAGACTTATCGGTTTCTTTGAGTTCAATTTTTGACCCTTCGTTCTCACCTGCCAACGGAACTTATGATGTTAGCTACACAATTACCGCTCCCGGTGGAACAGAAACCGTACACATCGCAAATGACGTGACTTTTAATTCAGGCAATGCCAACTTAGTGATACCTGCCGCTCAAATTACAGAAGCTGGCGAGCATAGTTTTAATTTTGAAGTAGACAATGGTTTTCCTTTAGATTGTGAAATTACGAGCACCTCCACAATTACAGCCACTCCAGAAGCCATAGATTTAAATCTTGCAGTAGACAATTCTTGCAACGCTACCAGTATTGATGTGCTTGTTAACGCACCTACTTTAGACGATGGGGCCTACATAGTTACTTACGAAGTAGTCTCCCAAGAAACCAATACTGTTTTAATTGATAACACCATCAATTTTACTGGAGGAACGGCAGATTATCAAATTGATGTAGCTACACTTTCTCAAGGAAACTATACGGTTACCGTAAAAAGCACTCAAAATGACACCACACCTTGTAGAACGATATTCGATTTTGAGGTGAATGAAAATTTTGCCATTGAAGGCATCCCCGCTTTACCGGAAGCCGAAGCCGTACAAACCATCTGTCTTGCCGCTTTCCCATCATCCGTACCTACATTGCAGGATATTGAGGTAACTGCGAACGGCCAGATTATGTTTTACGAAACGGCTACGGATATGGATATTCTTCCGTTGGAAACCGAACTTGTAGATGGCGAGGATTATTTTATCTCCAATATAGACCCCAACAATAATTGCGAAGGTTCGGACAGGGTTCAGGTTACGGTCATTCTTTCCGATCCCGAAATGCCCATGTTATTTGTTGGAAATCCCGCTTTTTGCGGATCAGAAAGCCCAACGGTAGATAATTTAAATATGAGCGTTGCCAGCAGCAATTCCATTGTTTGGTATGAAACTGAAACTGGTGGTACGGTCCTGGATAATACCACCGCCCTTGTTGACGCAAAAAGTTATTATGCTGCTACTGAAGTAGACGGTAAATGTCAAAGCTCTATCCGCACAGAAGTTATCCCTACCATTTATGAACTTGAGCCGGCCACATTGGCATTTTCCACCTTGGCCCTTTGCGGGTTGGACAATCCTACAATAGCAGACTTACGGGATGCTGAGAGCAGTTCTTCTTATGTTGTGCTTTGGTACGATACTCCGGAAAATGGAATTCCTCTGGAAGAAGATGTGCTATTGGTCTCCGAAACCACCTATTATGCGGAAAGCTTTAACCCGGACACCGGCTGTATGAACCCAGATCGGATGGCCATTACCGTAGACCTTACCAACTGTGAACCTGAAGCCTATGATTTTTTCATTCCTGACGGATTCTCACCCAACGGAGATGGTAGGAACGACTCCTTCTTTGTTCCTAATATAGAGGTCATCTTTCCAGATTTCACCTTGGAAATCCTAAATAGATACGGAACCAGCTTGTTTAAAGGAGACCGCAAAAACCCCGCTTGGTACGGAAACAATGGAAGCAGCACCGCTCCCAATGGCGTGTACTTCTATATCATAAACTTTAACAAAGAAGGTCATAACCCAGTACAAGGCAGATTGTACCTCAACCGCTAGACCATGAAAGAAATAAAACGTTATTTTATTTTCCTGATGTTGGTATGTGCTGCGACCCATGGACAACAAGATCCCCAGTACACACAGTACATGTACAATATGAGCGTCGTTAATCCGGCCTACACGACCAATGAGCTGGGCATGCTCAATTTTGGGTCATTATACCGCTCCCAATGGAAAAATGCGGTTGGAAGCCCTACAACGCTCACTTTTTTTGCACATGCACCCATGAGCGATAAAATTGAAATGGGAATCTCTTTTATTACCGATAATATTGGTGATGGCGCTTTAAAGGAAAATAATATCTATGCGGACTTTGCCTATATTCTAAAGTTAGATGACAAGAGCAATATTTCATTAGGCCTTAAAGGAGGCTTTACCACTTTTGAGACCAACTTTAACGGTTTTAGACTTCCTGAATTTCAAGATGACCCTGCTTTCAACGAAAACTTGAACAGTACTTTTCCCAATATTGGTGTGGGTGCCTTTTACCATAGGCAGAATTTTTATGCCGGTGTTTCCGCACCAAACCTTTTAACCACAAAACATCTAGAAAATAAAGATGGCATTAACCGTATTGGTTCGGAGAAAATTCACCTTTTTCTCACATCGGGTTATGTGTATGAATTGAGTCCGGATATAAAATTGAAACCTTCGGCACTTGCCAAAATGGTACAGGGTGCCCCTTTAACCGTAGATCTCTCGCTTAATGCCCTTTTCTTAAATCGGTTTGAAGGCGGACTATCCTATCGTCTGGAAGATTCGGTTAGTGCCATGTTCAATATAGCGGCAACACCGGCGTTGCGCATAGGTTATGCTTATGATTATACATTATCCAACCTAAGTACCTACAGTTCCGGTTCACATGAAATTTTTGTTCTCTTTAATCTCGATTTACTGGGCCTCGGCAAAGGATACGACAAATCCCCTAGATTCTACTAAACATGAAAAAGATACTCTTCATATGGTTTATTGTAGGTCTAACCTTACCGACCTATGGCCAACAGGAACTAAAGCGTGCAGATACTTACTTTGAACGGGCGTATTACAGTGATGCTATTCCGTTATACGAGCAATTATTGCCTCGAAACAAGAGCTCAAAACTTATAAAAAACCTAGCCGACAGTTATTACCATACTTTTGATATGAAAGCTGCCGCCCGTTGGTACGGATATCTCATTTCCAACTACGGAACCAACATAGATGAAAGCTATCATTTTAAATTGAACCAGTCCTTAAAGTCGATTGGTGAGTACGAAAAAGCTAAAAAAGTCCTCATTGATTTTTATATCGAGCAAGGGCAAAACGATAAGACCATTCAAATTGAAAACAACTACACCTATATTGAAAACGTAGCTGCCATAGGGGAACGTTTTAATATTGAAAATCTCAATATCAATACCTCCACATCAGAATTTGGCGCGGCACGCATAGATTCTAATTTAGTGTACAGCGCTTCCAGAAAGCGGTCTTCCGGACTACCTAAATTGTACCGGTGGAACAATGAAAATTATCTGGACCTTTACACCCACCCGATTACAGAGATTAGCGCGGGAGATAGCTTAAGTACTCCACTAAGCACTGTTATCAACTCCAAGATGCACGAGGGTACTTTTGCCATTACCAAAGACCGAAAAACCATTTATTTTACCCGAAACAGTAAAAAGAAAACGGAAGAAGATAAAATCAGTAACCTAAAAATCTATCGTGCGGAATTTGTAAATGGCGAATGGAAAAACATCATCACGCTCCCTTTTAACAGTGATGATTTTTCTACGGAACACCCCGCGTTAAGTCCGGATGAAACCAAGCTTTATTTTTCATCTGACCGTGAAGGTGGTTTCGGGTCTTTTGACCTCTATTCGGTAACCATTCAAAAAGACGGATTCTTTGGTACTCCGGTAAACTTGGGAAAGACCATCAACACGGATAAAAAAGAACAATTCCCTTTTCTGGACAACCAAGGCAATCTTTATTTTGCCTCAAACGGCCATCCCGGTTTTGGACTTTTAGATATATTTATTTCAAAAGAAAACAACGGAGAATTTGAAAAACCGGACAACCTTGGTCTGCCGATAAACAGCGGTTATGATGATTTTTCATTATCACTGGACCACAACGGCAATACGGGATATTTTTCATCCAATCGTCCTGGTGGAAAAGGTAGTGATGACATCTATTCCTTTGCTGAAACCAAGCCCCTACTTATAGAAGATTGCAAGCAGTTTCTTGCCGGAATCCTAACGGACAAAACCACCCGAATTCCATTGCCCAACGCAACAATAGAACTTTTGGACGCTAACGGCAACCGCCTTGAAATGATAACCACCTCAACCGATGCTTCCTTTAAATTTCAAATTGAATGTAGCCAAGAATATCTTATAAAAGCTAGAAAAGAAGGCTACGAGGATAATTCCAAATCCATTATTTCAGATACGGAAAGAAATGCCATAAAAGACGGTTCCCTAACCTTGTTCTCGGTAGCGGAAAGAGAAGCCCAAAAGGCAAAAGAACTTTTAGCTAAAAAAGAAGAAGCCGAAAAATTGGCCTTAGTCCAAGAAGCCAAAAGAAAAGAGCGGGAAAAAGCAGCGGAAGTTGAGCGCATTCAAAAAGAAAAAGAAGTGGCCCTGCAAGAAAAGGCTACACAAGAGAAAGAAGAAAGAGAGCGTTTAAAAAAAATTGAAACTGCGATAGCTAAAGAGGATGCCATCGTTAAAGAAAATGAGCGCATCATTATCAAAACCGAAGAAATTCACTTTGATTATAGTCTTTGGTACGTAAGACGTGAAGCCAGGGAACGCTTGTCAAAAGTAGTTGCTATAATGAAAAACAACCCTGGAATGGTCATTGAAATCGGCACCCATACTGATATTAGAGGTAACTCCGAATATAACCGAAACCTATCGCAAAAACGTGCCGACTCCGCCAAAGAGTTCATGGTGAAAAACGGTATTGAAGAAAAACGCATCATCGCTAAAGGGTACGGAGAGTCTCAACCCATCGTAAAGTGCGAGACCGAAGAAAGCTGCTCCGAAGAGGACCATGAGTGGAACAGGAGATGCGAATTGGTAGTCGTAAAATGGGAATAGCTGTCATACACTGAACAGACAAAAAAAATAGAATTCACTTAAACGATAATTACCCATCCTAAACTTTGCCCCGAATACCTAAATAGGGTTCGGGGCTTTTCATTTCTGTTGCTATTCTTTTTATCTTCGTTAAAGAAATTTCAGTTTATGAACCTATCTACTATCCCATCAAAAGAAATTATGCCGGGTTACCACGGTAAACTGGTACATTCCGAAAATATGTCCATTGCTTTTTGGACTGTTGAAGAAGGTGCCGTAGTACCCGAACACTCGCACATGAACGAGCAAATTATGCACGTACAAGAAGGCCGTTTCGAGTTTACGCTTGATGGCAATACAAAAATCTATGAAGCCAATGACATTGTAATTATACCTCCCCATAGTCCGCATAGTGGCAAGGCACTTACACCGTGCAAACTTATTGATGTATTTAGTCCGGCAAGAGAAGAATACAAATAGAGAATCAAAGTACAAACACCCATAAATCGTATCATATGAACATCACTTTAAAAGGCAAAAAAGCATTGGTTGGCGGTAGCTCAGGCGGAATAGGAAAAGCAATAGCACAACAATTGGCCGAAAGTGGAGCAAGTGTAACGCTAATGTCCCGCAGTGAAGAAAAGTTACAGAAAATTGTGAGCAACCTACCTACAGATCAAGACCAAGCACATAATTATCTGGTCGTGGACTTTTCAGATTTCCATAGCTATCGTGAAACGATTTACAATTACTTTCAAACGAACAGTGTAGATATTCTAGTCAACAATACGCAAGGTCCTTCGGCCGGTAGTGCCCTAGAAAAACAGACTTCCGATTATCAAGAAGCTTTTGATTTGTTGTTTAAGACCGTTTCGTACACCACAGAATTGGCCCTGGAACACATGAAAACCAATAAGTGGGGAAGAATTATCAATGTAGCTTCGGTTTCCGTAAAAGAACCTTTGTCCTATTTGGCACTGTCAAATACAATCAGGGCAGCTGTTGTAACTTGGGCCAAATCTCTGGCCAATGACGTTGGGCAATATCATATTACCGTAAACAGCATTCTTACGGGTTATTTTGACACGGAGCGTATAGAACAATTAAACGCCAAGAAAGCAGAACAATTAGGTATTTCTGAAGGTGAAGTACTTGCTGACATGGAATCAAGAGTTCCCGTAAAACGCATTGGAGACCCAAAAGAATATGGGTATCTGTCAACCTTTTTGGCATCGGACCATGCGGCTTACATTACAGGCACTCAAATTCCAATAGACGGGGGACTTTTAAAAAGTCTGTAAGCGGATGGTTTATGAAGCTATTATCAATAAAACAATCAGAACAAAGAATAGTACAAATGTAGATTTGAGGGATGAAGCCCAACTATCAATAAAATTATTATCCATCATATAGGTTTTAGTTCATTCAAAAATAGCTTGATGACACAGGCAGGGTGAGCCCTAAAAACATATTATTTATCTCATACGCACCTTAAAATCCCCTCTTGCAGGCTATTTCCCACAAACTTAAAAACCTATTCCCTAACCGGATGGTAGCGTTCACTCATTTATAGTTTTTATTGGCACCGATTTTGCACAGTTTTGTTCCGTAATTTTATACTATGAAAAGATTCTCCCTCATATTCACCGTAATCCTTTTTTCGCAAATGCTAACAGCTCAAAATAACGGAGACTCCTATACATCGCTTTGGGAAGAAGTCCAAAAGCTAGAGCGCGAAGCATTGACCAAATCTGCTTTAAAGTTGGTTGAAACCATTTCGGCAAAAGCTGAGAAAGAAAAAAATTCAGAGCAGATTGTAAAATCATTGTTATTCGTATCCAAGTATGCGATGACCTTGGAAGAAGATGCGCAATTGCATATTATTAATCGATTTAAAGAAGAAATAGACAAAGCGGAGACCCCAACAAAAAACGTTCTAGAAAGCTATTTGGCCAATCTTTACTGGCAATATTTTCAGCAAAACCGCTATCAATTTTATAACAGGACTGCAACCGAAACCAAGGTAGACAGTCTAGATTTCAGGACTTGGGACCTTACCACTTTGTTTCACGAAATAGACATTCATTTTAAGGCATCTTTAGAGAATGAAAAAGAGCTTCAAAAAACCAATATAAAGACAGTCGACGAATTATTAAACCAACAAAAAGACTCGGAGAAATTTCGCCCTACTCTTTACGACCTGCTCGCACATACGGCGCTTCAATTCTATAAAACCAATGAAAACTCCATTACGCGCCCTGCGGATAAATATGAGATAAACGACCCGGAAACCCTATGTGAGGCGTATCAATTTATTCATCATGACCTAACTACGGACGATGATACTTCGTTGCAGGCCAAAGCGCTAAATGTATATCAAGAATTGATTACGTTTCATTTTGATGAACCAGAGCTAGAACCCTTGGTCATGGCAGATATTGAGCGTTTAAACTTTGTATACCAGAACGCCACTTTTACAAATAAAGAAACCTATTACGAAGAAACTTTAAAGAATTCAGCAGAAAGCCTAAAGCATAGCGAGCTTTCCTCACTTTACAATTACGAGCTTGCCAAGCTCTATCAAAACTTGGGACAAACATTCAGTCCTGAAGCTGCCGGAGAAACCCGTTGGAAGCTCAAAGAAGCTCTGTCCCTATGTGATGCCGTTATTGCTCGGTTCCCAGACAGTATGGGAGCGGAAAAATGCAAGTCATTACGTTCGCAGATTGTTGCCCCAAGCATATCTATTATTACCGAACGACAAATTCCAGTAAACAAACCTTCAAAATTACTGGTAAATTATAAGAACTTGACCTCTTTGCAATTAACTGCCTACAGGGTCAACGAGGGGCAAGCAAAGGAACTGAACCGTCTTTATCCGCAGAAAAAACAACTTGCTTTTATAAAAAAATTAAAGGAAGTAAAAAGTTGGAATGCCCCTGTTAAAAATGAAAAAGACTACCAGCAACATGGTATGGAGGTATTCCTTCCTCCTTTGGAAAACGGGCAGTACATTATTCTAGCTTCCCCAGAAACCAAAAACAAAAGCGATTTTGCTTTTAGTGAAATTCAGGTAACGAACATGGCCTTGGTAGAAACCAAGGGTAATCTGGAACAGCGTTATCAAATAATAGACAGAAACTCCGGAGAGCCTATAACCGGTGCCAATTTAACTTTTTCCTATACCAAGAATTATAACAAGCCATACCTTAAACGAACCGAAACTACGGATAGAACAGGGTTCGTTACTATTCCCCTAACCGATGAGAATTGGAACGATGTAACTATTGAAGTTGACCATAACGGTGAGAAAGCCTTTTTTGGAAACTACTATGTAAACGAAAAGCGAAATCAAACAGACCGCAACACTGTTTCTAACCGTATTTTTCTATTTACGGACCGAAGCATCTACAGGCCGGGGCAACCGGTTTACTTTAAAGGTATTCTTATGGAGACTATAGATGGAAAATCTGAAGTACAGCCAGAGGAAAGTGTATCCGTAACCCTGTATGACGTAAACGGCCAAGAAATAACCGAACTTGAGTTTACGACCAATGAATACGGTTCTTTTAACGGAGAATTTATATTGCCTAATTCCGGTTTAACAGGTGAGTTTTCTATTGAAGCAGATGCGCTGTCTGTAAACGCAAATAACACTCAATATTTTTCCGTAGAGGAGTACAAACGCCCAAAATTTGAAACCTCCTTTAAATCTGTAACCGAAACGTATAAAGTAAATGACAGTATTAAGGTAACAGGTGTTGCTACGGCCTACGCCGGAAGTAATATTACTGATGCCAAGGTAAGTTACCGTGTAAAAAGGGCGGTTTATTTCCCTCGTTGGTACTATTGGCGCATGCCGTATTACAATAATTCTCCCCAAGAAATAGCACACGGAGAAACCACAACGGATGCTTCGGGCAATTACAACATTATCTTTAAAGCCATTCCGGACAGCGGTGTGTCAAAAGAAAATCTGCCCACTTTCAATTATGAAATAACGGCAGATGTAACGGACATTAACGGAGAAACCCATAGCACTACTACTTTTGTATCCGTAGGCTATCATTCCGTTATCGCAAATGTATCCGTACCTGAGCAATGGGATAAAGATAAAAATGAGGATAAAATACATATTTCTACCTCTAACCTTAACGGACAGCCCATACCAGCTAAGGGAACATTAAAAATGTACAAATTACAGGCGCCTAAACACTTACTCAGAACCCGTGCATGGCCTGTGCCGGATTATAAAAACTGGACCCAAGAAGAATACCATAATCTGTTTCCGCATGAAGCCTATGATAAAGAAGACAGGGCGATAAACTGGAAAAAAGGCAAACTGGTTTGGCAGGTAAATTTCGACACCGAAAAATCGAAAAAATTCAGCATTAAAAACCTTAAAAAATGGGCGTCGGGCAAATATATAGTTGAACTGGAAACCAAGGATAAATTTGGTCAACTCGTCAAAGAAAAAGCCATAACCGAACTTACGAGTGAAAACGACAAGCAATTACCGGACAACCGTTTGTTCGATATTAAAACGGACAAAGCTGAATATAGCGTTGGAGATAAAGTGGAAGTTACCGTTTACTCCAATTCAGAAGACCTTGTGGTGACCGTATTTGTTGAAAAAGAGCAAAAAATAATTGACATCCGTAAAGTTCACCTGAGTAGAAACTCAAAATCCTTTTCCGTTCCAATAACAGAAGAAGATTTAGGTGGTTTTGCCATCAATTACACGTTTTCAGCCTACAACTCATTTCAATCCGGCACCATGTCCATTTCTGTGCCCTACCCTAATACGAACCTTGAAATTGAAACTTCTACATTTAGGAACAAGCTGCAACCGGGCACGGACGAAACTTGGTCCTTCAAAATAAAAGGACCCGAAGGTGAAAAAATATCGGCAGAACTATTGGCCAGTATGTATGATGCCTCATTAGACACCTTTAGGCCGCATAACTGGAGTTTTAATCCCCTTGCAAAAGGCTATTATTATTCTACAATTTACGCTAACGCACATACCAGTTATGGAACAAATTCCTTTAGAACATATTTGGAGAATAAAGGCTACAACTATACACCACAAGGCTACGACTCTTTTAATTGGTTCGGGTTGCACTTTGGCTATGCAAACCACTACCGCAGTAGTTTAACGCGAAAAATGTCACGTAGCGAGGCCGCACCTTTAGGGATGATGGCCGATGACGGAGCTGCACTGGAAGAAGTTGTTATTACCTCCCCCGAAGCTCCTGAGGAAAGTGAAATGGGTATGAGTAACCCAAGTCCCGAACAAGCAAACCCCAACGAGAAGGATTCAGAAACGGTACAAATCCGGAAAAACCTGCAAGAAACTGCTTTTTTCTTTCCTGAATTGAAAACGGATAAAGACGGCACGGTTTCTTTTAGCTTTACTACACCTGAAGCCCTTACCAAATGGAAACTACAGCTGTTGGCACATACCAAATCTTTACAGAGTGCCGTAAAAACCCTTCAAACCGTTACCCAAAAAGAACTAATGGTCATACCCAATGCACCACGTTTTTTAAGAGAGGGCGATGAAATCAATATTAGCACCAAAATTGCCAATCTAACCGATAAAAAATTATCGGGCGAAGCTAAACTAGTTCTTGTGGATGCCCTATCCGGAAAGGACATTTCCGAACAGTTATTTATTGGCAAGGGTCAAAATACATTTACTGTAGATGGCCTAGGGAACACTCAAGTTTCTTGGCGATTAAAAATACCTGAAAATTTACAGGCCGTTCAATACACGATATTGGCCAAAGCAGAAGGTTTCAGTGATGGGGAACAAAGTGTACTACCCGTATTGACCAACCGCAAGTTGGTTACCGAAACCCTACCGTTATGGATACGGAGCAACCAGAACAAAACTTTTGTCTTGGATAAATTAAAGGACAACACCTCAACTACATTAAAAAACCACAAACTTACCTTAGAGATTACTTCTAACCCTGCGTGGTATGCCGTACAGGCACTCCCCTATCTTATGGAGTACCCTTACGATTGTAACGAACAAACCTTTTCCCGTTATTACGCAAACCGTTTGGCGAGCCATATAGCCAATTCCAACGGAAGAATACGAGCGGTGTTTGACCAATGGGCCAATTCTGATGCTTTATTGAGCAACCTTGAAAAGAACCAAGAACTAAAATCACTTTTAATTCAAGAAACCCCTTGGTTACGCGATGCTCAATCCGAAACGGAACAGAAAAAGCGAATTGCGTTGTTGTTCGACCTTAATAAAATGAAGAACGAGGAAATCCGTGCTCTTGATAAATTAAAGAACAATCAGAAATACTCTGGAGCCTGGGCTTGGTTCAATGGTGGGCCGGAAAACCGATACATTACGCAACATATTGTAACGGGCATAGGTCATTTAAAACAGTTGAACGCGTTGCCAGCTTCGTCTGAAAATCAATCTTCCTTAAAAGAGCTAACAGAAAAGGCGATTGCCTATTTAGATACCGAGTTTATTGAAGAATACGAACAAATGAAAAAGTTCAGTTCTAACTTGAACAATGACCACCTGAGTCAAATGCAGATTCATTATCTATATATGAGAAGCTTCTTTGAGGATGTAAAAACTTCAAAGAAAATCGATAAAATTACCGAATACTACTTAGGCCAAGCAAAAAAATACTGGACCAAGAAAGGCTTGTATGCAAAAGGCATGTTGGCCTTAACCTTGCATAGAGCTAAAGAAGTAGCCACTTCAAAAAAGATTTTAAAGTCTTTAAGAGAGAATAGCATTGTTTCAGAAGAGTTGGGCATGTACTGGAAAGAAAATACAGCATCATGGTATTGGTATCAAGCCCCGATTGAGACACAGGCGCTTTTAATAGAAGCTTTTGGTGAAATAGAAAATGACACAAAGACTATAGACAACCTAAAAGTATGGCTCCTAAAGCACAAACAAACCAACCAATGGTCCACTACCAAGTCTACTGCCGAAGCAGTTTATGCCCTATTGTTAAAAGGTAGCGATTGGCTTTCGGTTTCCGATGCTGTTAACGTTACCTTAGGAGGCCAAACCATTGCTCCGGAAAAATTAGAAAACACCCAAGTTGAAGCCGGAACAGGATATTTCAAAACCTCATGGAACACCAATGAAATAGAACCAAAAATGGCAGAAGTACATCTAGAGAAAAAAGGAAATGGCATTGCGTGGGGAGCTTTGTATTGGCAGTATTTTGAGGATTTGGATAAAATTACATCTGCAAAAACGCCCTTACAACTTAAGAAAAAACTGTTCTTAAAAAAGAATACGGACACCGGTGAAAAAATTTCAGAAATTACTGAAACCACAAACTTAAAAGTGGGCGATTTAGTCCGTGTACGAATAGAACTGCGTTCTGATCGCGATATGGAATTCATTCACATGAAAGATATGAGAGCAGCGGGTTTTGAGCCGGTAAACGTAATTTCTAGCTACAAATGGCAAGATGGTCTAGGCTATTACGAGAGCACAAAAGACGCTAGCACTAATTTCTTTTTTGACTATCTACCCAAAGGAGCTTATGTCTTTGAGTATGATGTTCGTGTAAACAATGCCGGTAACTTCAGTAATGGTATAACCACTATCCAAAGCATGTATGCCCCGGAGTTTTCCAGTCACTCAGAAGCTGTTCGTGTGGAGGTTGGGGATTAAAACTGGGTAGAAAAACAACCTACAAGCTTACTGTAGGCCAAAGAAGCTTATAGATAATAACTCCCAAAATAAAACCAGAGCCTAAACCGCAGAGAATAACAACGGCGAACATCTGATTGGAAGATTTTTGAGATAATATATTTACCAAAGAAATGGGCGAACCGTTTTTACGAACCTCAAACTTGTTAATTTTTTCACCGTGAGAGGAATCACGACGTGCAATCCAATATCTGTTTTCCCCAATATTAAAGGTATGTTCCGCACGTAGTTTGGTTATTTTTTTGGAAACAGTTCTATCGTTCAAAAGCACTTTTTCCTTTCCAAAGAATGTATTGACCACTTCTATTTTATGATTATCAATATAATACAGTGCACTCTTGGGCATTAGAAAAGACTATTAAGTTTATTGAAGAGATAAATTACCTTAAGCATTTTTCATCACCTTCTTTAGACAATTTAGAATGATTAAATGAAAAAGGTTATTCGAAAATATGGAATAATAAATTACCTACACAGGAAAGTTTTTAACACTACAAACGCAACCATTTAGGCGCTTCTTTTCATAAGAGATAAAGATAAATAGTCCTAATTGAACTATTTGGGCGGATACTTAGAGAAAACCTTTGCTGCTAAAGCATGTAATTTTTCTTCACGTATCTCCGGAGACACATTTTCCTTAAAGTTGCTCAAGCCTTGGCCTTGCCAAAAGAGTTCGTCCTTCTTGGCATCAACAAAGTCAAAACGAATTTCTCGTTCCATTTTGGGTTGTCCTACAGGAATACCCACGGAAACACCACCGCCAACGCTGCGGCCTGTACCCCCCAAACCAACACCAACCGTGTTGTTCCTAGGTGCTTGAAAAGAGTTACTTTCTATGTTGATAAAAAAATCAGGGTCTTCTGAAAAGCGGATTCCTTTTAACTGCATTTCTTCATTTACGGCATCCAACAAGCGTTTAGCATCAAGCGCACTTAGCCCCGTATCCATATCAGGATAATAGTTGTAAGTGCTGTAATTCGTAAAATCCGTGTTTTTGTCATAATCGTAGTTCACACGAATGGTATTGCACGAGGCTAGAAACAAAATAACTAGTATAGTAAGGATACTTCTCATAGTCTCATTTTAAAGGAAACGACCTTTAGCGTATTCCAATCTGTACTCTAGTAAATATAAAGAATATAAATCGGATAAAAACCTGCTGCTCTTACGCTACTGCTTAACTATTCAACATAGTCCAAAGTTTATCTTTCAATTCCGTAATACCCTGCTGTGCAACGGAAGAAATGAACATATACGGCACCTGCTCCAAATCTTTGTCCAATTCCACACTCATTTCTGCCAGAAGCTCTTGATCCAGCATATCGCTTTTAGAAATGGCCACCAAACGCTCCTTATCCAACAATTCCGGATTATACCTTCGTAGTTCATCAAGAAGAATTCTGTATTCCTTTCCAATATCTTTACTATCGGCAGGAATCAAAAATAATAGTGTAGCGTTACGCTCAATATGTCTTAAAAAATAGTGCCCTAAGCCTTTTCCTTCGGCAGCCCCTTCTATAATCCCGGGAATATCCGCCATAACAAAACTCTGAAAATCGCGATATTCAACAATACCTAAATTGGGTTTAAGAGTCGTAAATTCATAATCGGCAATCTTAGGCTTTGCTGATGTAATTACGGACAGCAATGTAGATTTACCGGCGTTAGGAAAGCCTACAAGACCAACATCTGCCAATACCTTTAATTCAAGAATTACTTCTACTTCTTGTCCGGGAACACCAGGTTGGGCATATCTAGGAGTCTGATTGGTACTGGTCTTAAAATGCCAATTACCTCTACCGCCCATTCCGCCTTCCGCTAATATTTTTTCCTCTCCATGCTCGGTTATCTCAAACAATACTTCAGCCGTTTCAGGGTCTTTCACCACTGTTCCAAGAGGTACATCTAAATACACGTCTTCTCCATCAGCACCGGTACTACGGGACTTACTACCGTGTGCTCCATGACCGGATTTAAAATGTTTTTTGAACTTGAAGGTAACAAGCGTCCATAAATTTTGATTGCCACGTAAGATTACATGCCCTCCACGGCCACCATCACCTCCATCAGGACCACCTTTGGTAATGTATTTCTCCCTGTGCAAATGCACGGAGCCTTTTCCTCCTTTACCAGATTCCGCATAAATCTTAACGTAGTCTACAAAATTGCCCTCGGTCATAAAAATATTCTGATTTACATATTGGACGATAGCCAATATTTCTGCAAAAATACGCATTTCGCATGAAGCATTGCCATGCTATGCATTTAGAAGTTAGCCTCATAAAACTAAAAGAGAGTTGAAACGGACAAAAACCGAAGTTTATCTCCTTTTCAACTCTCCTTATTCAATGCTGGTTATTTAGCTGTTAAAGCTCTTCTATAACCTTACCCAAACGATGGGTTATCTCGTCTATAGCACCAATACCGTTTACGCTATGGAATTTATTCTGCTCCTCATAAAAATCTTTAAGAGGTGCGGTTTTCTCATTATACTCATCAAAACGGTTACGTATTTTGGACTCGTCTTGGTCATCACTACGGCCACTTACCTTACCGCGTTCCAACAAACGTTGAATCAATACTTCATCATTAGCTTCTAGAGCAATGGTTGCATCTATTTTCATGTCTTTTGTTGCCAAAAAGGTATCCAAAGCTTCCGCTTGGGCAGTTGTTCGCGGAAAACCATCAAAAATGAAACCGCTTGCTTCTGGGTTTTTCTCTACTGCATCCTGTAACATTTTTATAGTTACCTCATCCGGTACTAAATCACCACGATCAATGTATGATTTTGCCAGTTTGCCCAACTCGGTATCATTTTTCATGTTATAACGGAAAAGGTCTCCTGTAGAAATATGTTTCAGGTTGTACTTTTCTTTTAAAAATTCCGCTTGGGTTCCTTTTCCGGCACCCGGTTTCCCGAACAGCACGAGATTGATCATATGTTTTTGGTTTAATTGGTAAACTTCCCTAAGGTTACGTCCAAGTTCATTGTAATCCAGACCGTAACCCACAATAAATTTATCGGGTATATCTATACCCACATAATCAATGGTGTATTCACCATTGTATACTTCAGATTTATAAAAAAGACTGGCAATCCTAAATTCCTTTACGTTTGCCTTTGAAAAAAGATGCACTAATTTTTTAAGGGTGCGTCCTGTATCTATAATATCTTCCAGAATAATAACGCTGCGCCCTTCAATATTTTCGGAGACATCCAAAAGTGTTTCTACAATACCTGTAGAGGTCAAGCCCTGATAAGAGCTCAGTTTTACAAAAGAAACTTCGCAAGGATGTTGGTATTCCTTTAAAAAATCCGAAATAAACATGAATGCCCCATTAAGTACCCCCACAAAAATGGGCGTCTCGTCCTTATAATCGGCTGCAACTTCATCGGCTACTTTTTTAACGGCAGCCTTTATTTGCGCTTCGCTCAAGAACGGTTTAAAATGTTTATCGTGTAGCTTTATCACATCGCATTTTTAAAGAACGGCTAATATAACACTTTGATTTTGCTTTTTTAAGTACACACCTTGCGTTTTAAGAATTCGATGTATTTTTGCATCAGTTATAAATCAATTGCATGTCTACAGAAAATTCATCAGAGTACTTTTCATCACCTTTTAAACTGGGAATCCTAGGCGGTGGCCAACTTGGAAAAATGCTACTTTACGAAACCCGAAAATTTGACATCCATACCGTAGTTATGGACGCTTCGGAAGAAGCGCCCTCAAAAATAGCGTGCAACGAATTTATTCTGGGAGACCTTATGGATTTTGATGCCGTCTACAATTTTGGGAAACAGGTAGATGTACTCACCATTGAAATTGAAAACGTAAATGTTTCTGCACTTGAAAAATTGGAGAAAGAAGGGTTAAAGGTTTTTCCTCCAACCAAAGCCCTTAGGATTATTCAAAATAAAGCGAAACAGAAGCTTTTTTATGTGGATAACGACATACCCACAGCTGATTTTCAAAGATTCGCCTATAAAAGTGAGATTGAAGATAGTGTCATAAATGGCGGTCTAAACTTTCCTTTTATCTGGAAAGCGGCCCAATTTGGGTATGATGGGCAAGGTGTAAAGGTAGTTCGCAAGATTGAAGATTTAGAGGGGTTACCGGCCGGCGAATGTATTGCCGAAAAGATGATCGACTTTAAAAACGAACTTGCCGTTATTGTAAGCCGAAGCGCAAGTGGCGAAGTAAAAACCTACCCAGTGGTAGAAATGGAATTTCATCCGGAAGCCAACCAGGTAGAATATGTTATCTGTCCTGCCCGAATTAGTGAAACGGTAGCTAACAAAGCGCAAGAAATCGCATTAAAGGTTTCTGAAAAAATACAGCATGTAGGTCTTTTGGCCGTTGAACTTTTTCAGACCAAAGATGATGAAGTCATAGTCAATGAAGTTGCTCCCAGACCCCATAATAGTGGTCATTACAGCATTGAAGCCAGCTACACTAACCAGTTTGAGCAGCATATACGGGCCATTTTGGATTTGCCCTTAGGTGATACCAAAAGTAAAGTGGCCGGTATAATGGTGAATTTAGTGGGCGCCGAAGGCTACACTGGTGAGGTGGTGTACAAAAATATGTCCGAAATTCTAGGAATGGAGGGAGTAACTCCTCATATTTACGGCAAGAAACAAACCCGCCCCTTTAGAAAAATGGGACATGTAACCATAGTAAACGAATCAATTTCCGAGGCGCGTAAAATTGCGCAGCAAGTAAAGGAAACCATTAAAGTTATAAGCAAATAGCCATATGAGTAAAGTAGCCGTAGTAATGGGCAGCACTAGTGACCTGCCCGTAATGCAAGACGCCATAGATATTTTAAAGGGATTTGACATTGAGGTAGACGTAGATATCGTTTCTGCCCACAGAACCCCGGAAAAACTTTTTGATTTTAGTAAAAATGCGCACACCAATGGCTACAACGTAATAATTGCGGGTGCGGGTGGTGCAGCTCATTTACCAGGAATGGTGGCATCTATGTCTCCTCTACCCGTAATTGGCGTTCCCGTAAAGAGCAGTAATTCTATAGATGGTTGGGATTCCGTACTTTCCATTCTTCAAATGCCGGGTGGTGTTCCCGTGGCAACCGTTGCTTTGAACGGAGCAAAAAATGCTGGAATTTTAGCAGCTCAGATTATAGGAAGTTCGGACAAATGCGTTCTGGACAAAATCATCGTTTACAAAGAAGGCTTAAAGCAAAAGGTTATAGATGGTGCAAAATCCGTTAGCACCAAGTAACAACCCCTAAAACATCAAAAAAAATACAATTCATGAATTACCCATCACTTGTTGGTTTTATTCTTGGTGTACTGGCTATTATTGTTTTGGCTTTCGTAGAGAAAAAAGTTAAAAACCCCTATATTAAAAGCCTTTGGAGATGCTCTTTGTTCTTCTTTTCTATGTATATTTTAATTTTGACACTTGTTTTCATAAGGTGGAAATATTACGAAATGCAACTGGACTCTTTTGACCTTAATGGAGATGGCAGTATAAGTCTTACGGAATATACGGATCAATATAGATTTGTTAGGGACAAGGTAATGACCGGAGCAGACCGTAATTTTGCATTCGTAACCGGTGCCGCACTATCCTTTTTATTGGCAGGTCTTGCACTGATATTGGATTTTGTAAATACCTGGATGCAACTAAAGAACAACCCCATAAAATCTTAAACTAACAAAAATCTTGCGCTATATGAACCCTTTATTGACCCCATTTGACACTGCGCCCTTTTCAAAAATTGAAAATTCGCACTTTAAACCTGCTTTTCTACAGGCCATGGAAGAGGCTAGAGCCGAAATAGACCAAATTACGGCTAATGAAGAAGTTCCTTCTTTTGAAAACACCATAGAGGCTTTGGAGTTTTCCGGGCAGCAATTAGACCGTATTTCCAGTGTGTTTTTCAATTTAAACTCCGCCGAAACCAATGAGGAAATTCAAAAAATAGCCCAGGAAGTTTCTCCGTTATTATCGGAATTCAGTAATGATATTACATTAAACGAGGCCTTGTTCAAGCGCATAAAAAATGTTTATGACCAAAAAGATTCATTAGATCTATCGGTAGAACAACAAACATTACTTGATAAAAAATATAAAAGTTTCAGTAGAAATGGCGCTAATCTAGACGAAGATAAAAAGAAGCGTCTTCGTGAAATTGATGCCCAACTATCAAAACTAAAATTAAAGTTTGGTGAAAACGTACTGGCCGAAACCAACAAGTACGAAATGCACCTTACCAATGAAAACGATTTGGACGGTCTGCCCGAAGGCGAAAAAGAAGCTGCCGCCCAAGTGGCAAAAGCCAAGGACAAGGAAGGTTGGTTAGTAACTTTAGACTACCCAAGCTATATTCCTTTTATGAAATATGCCAAAAACCGTGAACTTAGAAAAAAGTTGGCGCTCGCATTTGGCAGTAAGGCCTTTCATGGTGATGAGCTTGACAATCAGGAAAACGTACTTTCCATAGCCAATTTGCGTTACGAAAGGGCAAATCTTTTAGGCTACAAAACCCATGCTCACTTTGTTTTAGAAGAGCGAATGGCAGAAACACCGGAAAAAGTACATGAGTTTCTAAATGAACTACTGGTAAAGGCAAAACCAGCTGCCCAAAAAGAATTTGACCAACTGGAAGATTTTGCAAAAGAACTTGATAGCATAGACCAATTGGAAAAATGGGACGGTAGTTACTATTCTGAAAAGCTAAAACAAAAGTTGTTCAATTTAGATGACGAGAAACTAAAACCATATTTTAAACTAGAGAATGTAATCTCCGGAGTTTTTAAGGTGGCCGAAAAGTTATTTGACCTTAAGTTTGAAGAAGTAACGGATATTGATAAATATCACGAAGAAGTAAAGACTTACAAGGTTTACGATACTTCCAATAACTTCATCTCTGTATTCTACGCAGATTTTCACCCTAGAAAAGGAAAGCGTGGTGGTGCTTGGATGACTTCCTACAAACCACAATACAGACGTAACGGAGACAATGTGCGTCCACACATATCCAATGTTTGTAATTTTACACGTTCCACACCAAGCAAGCCATCTCTTTTAACATTTAATGAGGTAACTACCCTATTTCATGAGTTTGGCCACGGATTGCACGGTATGTTGGCTAACACTACGTACCCTAGCCTTTCGGGAACATCCGTTTTTTGGGATTTTGTAGAGCTTCCCAGCCAAGTCATGGAGAACTGGTGTTATGAACAAGAGGCTCTTGAACTTTTTGCCACACACTACGAAACAGGTGAAGTAATCCCTATGGAACTGGTCCAAAAAATTAAAGAATCCGCTACTTTTCAAGAAGGTATGCAGACCTTACGCCAACTGAGTTTTGGACTGTTGGATATGTCATGGCATGGAGTGGACCCAACAGGCATAACCAATGTAAAGCAGCACGAAAGCGAAGCTTTTAAGGGCACAAACCTATATCCAGAAACTGGAGAAACTTGTATGAGTACAGCCTTTTCCCATATTTTTCAAGGAGGATACTCTTCTGGGTATTACAGCTACAAATGGGCGGAAGTTTTAGATGCCGATGCTTTTGCTTATTTTAAAGAAAAGGGTATCTTTAACAAAGACGTTGCTACTAAATTCAAGGATAATGTACTATCCAAAGGAGGTACGGAAAACCCAATGACGCTCTACAAACGCTTCAGGGGAGCAGAACCCAAAGTAGAGGCCCTATTGGAAAGAGCCGGGCTACTGAACTAAAAAAAAAGTAAAAAAATATACCGAGATTATGTTTTGTAAGTTTTTTCTTATATATTTACTAAACATAAGTAGGTTGAAAAGGTTATATCTAAAGTAATTTTTTTAACGGTTTTAAAAGAGGGTGTGGGGACGCCCTCTTTTTTTATGCCCAAAAACCAAAACATCTTTTAGGTTAAATAATTACTATTTTTTTTCAATTCGGTCCATCATTTCCAACGGTTTTTAGAACTTCGCAAAAAAAATACACATGGTTATATTTGTTGATATGGACGAGGTGATAGCAGACACCTACGGAGCGCACATAGAAGTTTACAATAAAGATTTTAATGAAAATCTAACATTAGACTTGTTTCATGGCAGTGAAGCTTGGCATAAAGTTCCTGTAGACAGACAACAAAGCGTACGTGACCATGCCAGAAACCGCGGCTTTTTTCGTAATCTGAAGCCTATAGCCAATGGCCAGAGCGTTCTAAAAAAATTAAACGAGAAGCACGAAGTGTACATTGCATCTGCTGCAATGCAGTTTCCAAATTCGCTTGAAGAAAAATCAGAGTGGTTAGATGAGCATTTCTCGTTCATACCATGGCAGAACCGTATACTTTGCGGGCACAAACACATTTTACGTGGTGACGTTCTCATTGACGACCGCAGTTACAACCTAGAAACTTTTGAAGGTAGATCACTTTTATTTACATCGCCGCATAACGTAAATACTACTGGTTTTGAACGTGTAAACAACTGGCTAGAAGTGGCGGAAAAACTGCTTTAATCTTTCTTATTGGCCATATAGGCATCATAGCCCCCTTCTAGGTCAATAACTTTCTTAAAGCCCAGTGAATCCAGAACATGGGCCGCTTTTGCACTACGACCTCCTTTTTTACAGTATACGTATATAGGTTTGTTCCTCTGTATAGTATCTACTTTTTTTACAAAGTCGGTATCAAACCAATTAATGTTCACCGCATTATCCAAATGGCCGCTTGAATATTCCTCAGGAGTACGTACATCTACTAAAATACCGGAATCTATATCATTCTGTGAAAATTCTGTGATACGTTTTCCTTTACTTTGAGCACAACCCACACAGATAACGCTCAACATTAGAAGCAAATAGTGGAATTTCATGTTTTTTAAGTTTAATCAAAAATACGAATTATGGCGGCATTAAATTATATTGGAAGGAATGAAAAAAAATTGAAGGTCATTACATCTAATTCTATTACTTTTGATAATGACACGATACGTATGGCAGAACATCAACTAAACCCAGAGACATGGGTAGACTTATATGCTGATTATCTTTTTAACTACGCAATAGGCCGTATTAGCGATGCCGAGGTAGCAAAAGACCTTGTTCAAGAAACCTTTATGGCGGGTTTAAAATCCGCTAAAAATTACAAGGGAGATGCCGCCGAACGCACTTGGCTAATTGCTATTTTAAAACGAAAAGTAATTGATCATTACAGAAAAATCAATTCAAAAAAGGGAAAAGCGGAAGTAAGAATGAACTACAGTTCTCAAACCGATGCCGAGGGCGATTGGCTAGAAGAACAAGTTGCAGACCCGTTTAGTTCCTTTGAAAACAGTGACATAGAGAACGAAGAGTTAGGACTTGCCATACAGTCCTGCATTTCAAAATTGCCAAAAAAACAAGCTTTGGTATTTACCATGAAGACCATTCAAGGAATTAGTACAGAAGATATTTGTAATGAGCTTGATATTAATCCGTCTAACCTGTGGGTAATGATCCATAGAGCTAGAACAGCTCTTATGGGTTGCCTTAATCAAAATTGGTTTTAACTTATGATTTCTTGCGACAAAGCCGCCATAATTTGCAATAAAACCCAATACAGGGAAGCAACTTTTATGGAAAAATTAAAATTGCGTTACCACCTGTTAATGTGTAAAGCCTGTTCTAAAGCAACCAAGCAGAATACGCAATTAACAACCTTATGCCAAAAGGCAGATCTTCATAGCTTAACCGAGCAGGAAAAGCTAAAAATGAAGCAAATTTTAGAGAAGGGAAACTAAAAAATAGCTGAAATTGCCACTAACAGTCCCCACCATAAAATAGATATTCCTTCTACCCAAAAAGAGGAAAAATATTTATGTTGATTTCGTTTTGTAATGAACATCAAACTTCCTAACATTATAAATAGGACACCACCAGCTATTGCCTCCTCAAGGCTTGCGTTATTTTTCAAAAGAATTAAAAAGAAATAAGGTAGCGTACCAAATGCCCCAAAAATCTTGGTGTTGGCCACCCCATAACGTTGTGGCAATGTTTTTAATTCCGGACTGTCATACGCTAAATCACGGATTTCAAAGGGAATCAACAAAATAAGAACGAACAAAAAGCGCTGTACAATCTCGATCCACACATCTCTTTCAAAAGTCCCCCCTTCCGATAGCACAGGAAGAACAACCGTTGCTCCCGCCCAAACCAATGCCACAATAAAAATTTTAAGTCCGCCCCAACTCCTTAAGTTCCTGGTATGCGGCAATAGAGGCAAGGCATATAGTCCCGTAAGTGCCACTAGCCCTCCTACTCCAATCCAAACTTCCAATTTAAGAAACCAACCATGATATAAGGCAATGGCCAACGCTATAAAACTGGCAAATTGGATGTTCTTATGATACCTACTGGCCACCAAAATATATTTTTTGGCCTCTACCCCATATTTCACAAAATTGTAGCAAGCAACGGAACCAAAAAAAAGAAACCACGCCAGATGCTGGTCCACTCCATAACCTAATGTAATATCCGTGACATGTACCAACGCAAAAACACCAAGCGCCACATGAATACTAGCGTCTAGGTAAAAGTCGAATATACGGTTTAAGACCTTCATATTACAAAACTAACCAAACTGTTCATAACCCTCCTTTTTAGTTAAAAACTTTCACCTTGATAAACAATTATGTGATTTTTTTAAGGGATTAAATGCCTAATTTTACGCCACTTTTATTTTAAGCTATGAAAACAGATGTATTTGCTTTACGCCATATAGGCATTAAGGAAGAAAATCAAGAGCACATGCTCAAAACTGTAGGTACAGAAACCTTAGATCAGCTCATATACGAGACCATTCCTGATGATATTCGATTAAAAAAACCGTTAGAACTTAGTGCCGCCATGAGCGAGCATAAATTTCTGGCCCATATTCAAGAATTATCGGAGCAAAATGAAGTTTTTCGCACATACATTGGCTTAGGATATCACGAAAGTTTAACCCCTTCGGTAATCAAGAGAAATATTCTTGAAAACCCAGGTTGGTACACGGCCTACACTCCTTATCAGGCTGAAATTGCCCAAGGTAGATTGGAAGCCCTGTTAAATTTCCAAACGGTGGTAACGGACCTTACCGGAATGGAACTGGCAAATGCATCCCTATTGGACGAAAGTACTGCAGCCGCAGAGGCAATGACCATGTTATTCGATGTTCGTAGCCGTGACCAAAAGAAAAACGGGGTGTTAAAATTTTTCGTTTCAGAAGAAATACTACCACAAACCTTATCGCTTTTAAAAACCCGCTCTACCCCTTTGGGTATTGAACTAGTTATTGGCAATCACGAGGAATTTACTTTTGACCAGGATTTTTACGGTGCTCTATTACAATACCCAGGCAAATACGGACAGATAAATGACTATTCCGATTTTGTAACCAAAGCCAAGGAAAATGATATGAAAGTGGCTGTTGCCGCAGATATCCTTAGTTTAACACTTCTTACCCCTCCTGGTGAATTTGGGGTAGACGTTGTTGTAGGAACCACGCAAAGATTTGGTATTCCGTTGGGCTACGGTGGGCCACATGCCGCATTCTTTGCCACAAAAGAGGCTTATAAAAGAAATATTCCCGGACGGATTATTGGAGTTACCAAAGATACTGACGGTAAAACGGCCCTTAGAATGGCCCTACAGACCAGAGAACAACATATTAAAAGAGACAAGGCTACTTCAAATATATGTACCGCCCAAGTTTTATTGGCTGTTATGGCAGGAATGTATGCTGTATACCATGGTCCGGAAGGCTTAAAATATATTGCGAACAAGGTACACCGCACGGCAGTAAGCTTAACGGATGCCCTAGAAAAATTAGGATTATACCAAACCAATTCGTCCTATTTTGACACAATTACCATTAAGGCCGATGCCAAGAAGGTGAGAAAAGTAGCTGAAGAAAATGCAGTTAACTTCCTTTATATTGATGATGAAACTATTTCCATAGCAGTAAATGAGGCTACATCATTACAAGACCTTAACCAAATTATTTCAATTTTCGCCAAAGCCCTTGGAAAAAATGGGCAGGAAACGAATACTCTTTTAGACAAATCCGCTATCAGTTCAACCGTACAGCGCCAGTCAGCTTTTTTACAGAACGAAGTTTTCAATAGGTACCATTCCGAAACAGAACTCATGCGCTATATCAAAAAACTAGAGCGCAAAGACCTTTCGTTAAACCATTCCATGATTTCTCTTGGTTCCTGCACCATGAAGTTAAACGCAGCTTCAGAAATGTTGCCGTTAAGCATGGCCCGTTGGGCAAATGTTCATCCGTTCGTACCAATTGAACAAGCTAAAGGTTATCAGTTTATATTAAAGGAACTGGCAAAAGATTTATCCACTATAACCGGTTTTGCCGCTACATCGCTTCAACCCAATTCCGGGGCTCAAGGCGAATACGCAGGCCTTATGGTCATTAGAGCATACCATGAGTCCAGAAACGAAGGACATAGGGATGTTTGTATCATACCTGCCTCGGCACACGGCACTAATCCTGCTTCCGCGGTAATGGCAGGCATGAAAGTAGTGGTTACAAAAACAGATGAAAAAGGAAACATAGACGTATCCGACCTAGAGGACAAAGTTTCTAAACATTCGGAAAACCTTGCAGCCTTAATGGTTACCTACCCTTCTACGCACGGTGTTTTTGAGTCTTCTATTAAGCACATTACCCAACTAATACATGATAATGGCGGGCAAGTATATATGGATGGCGCCAATATGAACGCTCAAGTCGGCCTTACTAATCCCGCAATTATTGGTGCGGATGTTTGCCATCTAAACCTTCACAAAACCTTTGCCATACCTCATGGAGGCGGAGGTCCGGGTGTTGGCCCAATTTGTGTTGCGGAACAATTGGTTCCTTTTCTTCCCGGTAACCCCGTGATAGAAACTGGTGGAGATAATGCCATAACTGCAATATCCGCGGCGCCTTGGGGTAGTTCTTTGGTGTGCTTAATTTCCTATGGTTATATTAAAATGCTTGGTGAACAAGGATTAAGGCATTCTACCGAAATTGCCATCTTGAACGCCAATTACATCAAACACAAATTAAGTGGAGCATACGATGTTCTCTATACCGGGGAAAAAGGTCGTGCAGCCCATGAAATGATTATAGATTGTAGACCGTTTAAAAAGAATGGCATTGAGGTCACTGACATTGCAAAAAGACTAATGGACTATGGTTTTCACGCACCAACCGTCTCATTCCCTGTTGCGGGAACCATAATGATCGAGCCCACAGAAAGCGAAAGCTTGGCCGAACTAGACCGTTTTTGTGAAGCCATGCTGTCTATTAGAAATGAAATTAGAGAGGCATCTGCAGATGACCACAACAACGTTCTTAAAAATGCGCCGCATACACTTGAAATGTTGACCGGAGACGAATGGAACTTTCCGTACAGCAGACAAAAAGCGGCATTTCCACTTTCCTATATTCAAGAAAACAAATTTTGGCCTTCGGTTAGGCGTGTAGACGATGCCTATGGAGACCGTAATTTAATATGCACCTGCGCACCGATAGAAGCATACTCAGAAGCGGAATAAAATGGTATAAACCCAACAAATACAAGCCTTTTCAAATGATTGAAAAGGCTTTTCCTTTTCTACGTACATTCTTAAAAACGTCTTGAACATCGTAATAATTATTATGCATGCATAATAATGAAGCCGTTCTTCCGTACCTTGTTAGGTGATAAAATAATTTGCATTATGGCGATTGAGATTACAGGAACAGGAAGTTATATACCCTCATTGGTAGTACCTAACGATAACTTTGAAGGTCATAATTTTTTAAACTCGGACGGCTCCCCTTTTACGCATGACAATGCCATTATTATTCAAAAATTTAAAGGCATAACCGGAATAAAGGAAAGACGCTATGCCGAAAATAATCTAAATGCCTCAGATATTGGTTTTCTTGCTGCTGAAAAGGCAATTACCAATTCAGGCATAGACAAAGAAACATTAGACTATATCATCTTTGCCCATAATTTTGGAGACGTCTCACCCAACAACGCACAAAGTGATATGTTGCCCAGTTTAGCAACACGTGTAAAACAACATTTACGTATTAAAAACCCTTCTTGTGTTGCATATGATCTTATTTTTGGTTGTCCAGGATGGATACAGGGTGTTATTCAGGCCAATGCCTTCATTAAAAGTGGTATTGCCAAAAAATGTTTGGTTATTGGTGCTGAAACCCTATCTCGTATAATAGACCCACATGACAGAGACTCTATGATTTATTCCGATGGAGCGGGAGCTACTATTATACAAAAAACAGAGGAATCCGGAGGAATACTGGCACATGCCAGTGCATCATACACCCAAGAAGAAGCTTATTTTTTATTCTTTGGAGAGTCGTACAACAAACTAAAGGACGATACCAAGTACATAAAAATGTTTGGCCGTAAAATTTACGAATTTGCCGTAACCCATGTACCCCAAGCCATGAAAGACTGTTTGGACGAAAGTGGTGTTGCCATAGACGACCTTAATAAAATATTCATACATCAGGCCAATGAAAAAATGGACGAAGCCATTATAAAGCGGTTCTACGGACTTTACAACCGCGAGGTGCCCGAAAATATTATGCCTATGAGTATAGGAAAACTAGGTAACAGTTCCGTAGCAACAGTACCTACCCTGTACGATTTGGTACGCAACGGAAAAATAGAAAATCAAGAGGTTCAAAAGGGAGATGTTGTTATCTTTGCCAGTGTTGGCGCAGGCATGAATATCAATGCCGTAGTCTACCGGATATGATTGAACCGGTAGAAACGCAAACCATGAAACTTGCAACCTGTTCAAATGTACGAGAAGACCTATCCAAGTAAACGTTTTCAGCATACCTTAGATTTCCTAAAGAAACATGTAACTCCAGACGAAACTGTTTTGGATCTTGGCGTGGCCAATCCGTTTTCAAAAATCATGAAAGAGGAAGGCTACTCTGTTGAAAACACCAAAGGTGAAGACTTGGATATTGATTACTCCTCCTTAGTTAGTTCAAATGCAGACGTGGTTACGGCCTTTGAAATTTTTGAGCATTTATTGGCTCCTTTTAATCCCCTCAGAGAAATCAAGGCGAACAAATTGGTGGCCAGTATTCCCCTAAAACTATGGTTTTCTCCTGCTTACCGCAGTAAAACGGACCCTTGGGACAGACATTATCATGAATTTGAAGATTGGCAATTTGACTGGCTTTTAGAAAAAGCCGGCTGGGAAATAAAGGATAGGGCAAAATGGACCAACCCTGTTAAAAAAATAGGTCTACGCCCCTTACTACGCAGTTTTACACCTCGCTATTATATTGTTTACGCGGAAAAAAACAGATAAATTAGGCTTCTAAACTCAATTCAAATTCATAGCTTCTGACCCATTAATGTTTTATGGCCATGCACTACTATGTAATTGTTCCCGCACATAATGAAGAAGGCTTCTTAGCGGACACCTTGAATTCCATTCTAAGACAGTCTCTGCAGCCCAAAAGAGTCGTTGTAGTGAACGATAATTCTACAGACAATACAGAGACCATTATTGACCAGTTCTTAAGCCTGAGTCCAATTTTTACAAAATTAAACACCGTATCCTCTACGGAACATATGCCAGGTAGCAAAGTTGTAAATGCGTTCAATAAAGGTTTAGAAATACTTGATAACGATTATGACTTTATCGTAAAACTAGATGCCGATATCATCCTACCCGATAACTATTTTGAAAAAGTAGTCTATATCTTTAGAGGACAACCTAAAGTGGGCATTGCGGGAGGTTTCATTTATGAACAGGCTGAAAATGGGCAGTGGAAGCTAAACCACCCCATGGATAAAAACCACGTAAGGGGGGCATTTAAAGCCTATACTAAAAAATGCTTCAAAGCCATTGGGGGTTTAAGGAACGCTATGGGATGGGATACCATTGATGAATTGCTTGCCCAATATCATGGACATGAAATCTACACGGACGACGGCTTAAAGGTAAAACATCTAAGACCTACCGGGAATGCCTATAACCCCAAGGCCAAACTTCTACAAGGAAAAGCCATGTATACCATGAGATATGGTTTGGTCATTACCATAATCGCCTCATTAAAAATGGCTGTAAAACAAAGAAAACCTAAAGCCTTTGCAGATAACATGTATGGATTTTTTGAAGCTCAAAAAGAAAAGAAACAGTTTCTTGTCTCTAAAACCGAGGGTGAATTCATTAGAAGATTACGCTGGCGAAATATTAAAAGAAAACTCTTCTAACACAAAAAGAATAAGTATTAAACAAAAAATGCCCACTGTAACAGCGGGCATTTTTTGTTTGAGTATTTTGATATATTATATACCCAACTCTTTCTTTACGTCTGCCAAAAGGTCTTTACCCTTAGCTACGATCAAACCTCCACCGGCTTGTGCATCAATTACGTAATCAAAACCTTGAGCGGCAGCTACTTTTTCAATTGCAGCCTTAGCTTTATCAGAGATAGGAGCAAAAAGCTCTCCTTGCTTCTTTTGAAGTTCTCTCTGTGCAGCTTGTTGCGCTTCACCAATATTCTTTTGAACTCCTTGAAGCTCTATTGCTCTTTTTTCGTTCTCTTCTTTTGATTTAGAAGGCGCCTCATTTTGGTACAAAGTAGCTTTGTTCTGAAACTCGGTCATTGAACTTTCTATATCTGCATTATAAGTCTCAGACAATTTTTTAAGCTCTGCTTCTGCACTTTTCATCTCCGGCATTGCACTTAATAATTGTGTAACATCAATATGTGCTACTTTGCTCTGTGCGTTAACAAAACTTGTAGTGGCTACAAACAATACTAAGGCTACTGCTATTTTCTTTAAGTGTTTCATGATAATTCTAGTTAAAATAATTGAGTGTTAATTTCTGGTTAATGTATATTTCTCGTTTCACATTTGCTAAGCAAATCGCCGCAATGTATTAAAATTATGTCTATTTAGCAGATGATTGCGAGACTTTGTTCAGTAAACCGTCTTACTCTTCAGTTTCTTCGTCATCTTGCCCGCCTCCTTGGCGTTCTTCTAACTTTTCTTTTCTCTTTGCTTCGCGTTCTTCCAACAACTTTTTTCTGCGTGCTTCATACGCTTTTTTACGCTCTTCTCTTAGCTTTAACTGCTCTGCACGTTTCTCTTCTGCTGTTTTCTCTCTTTCTTGTTGCGCCTTTTCGGCATTTTCTTTTCGCTCTTTAAGCGCATCGCTCATCTCCTCTTCAGCCTCTTCGTCATCAAACTTACTTCTACTATCCTTTTTGGGCTTACTTATCTTACGTGTTCTAGAAATACCTCTTAGCACCAAATCACTAATGTCATGCCTATTTTCTGAGTACAACATAACCACATCGGCAGATTTATCAAAAATAAAATCGTACTTCTTATTGGCACCTATTTTCTGTACTTCATTAAAAACCTGATCTTGTATAGGCTGGATTAAGCGTCTTTTTTGCAAAACCAAGTCGCCCTGAGGGCCAAAACGGTCTTGCTGATACTCTACCATCTCTTTTTCAAGAATCTGGATATCTTCTTCACGTTCTGCAATTAACTCATCTGTTAAGAGCACCCTTTCCGCCATTAGGTCTTTTTTTACCGCCTCTAGCTGACTTTGCTTTTGCTCTATATCTATCTTCCATTTCTGGACCTTATCCGCTAATTGCTTATTGGCATCTCTGTACTCCTCTACGTTCTCCAAGATATATTCCATATCTACGTAAGCAATACGTACACCACGCTGAGCAAAAGTATAGGCAGAACACAAGGTAAGTACCAATACAAAAAGAACGTTTGATTTTGTTTTCATTTCTTTATCGTTTTATCCAATAGAAAATATCGTGCCAAAATTACTAAAACTTTTAAAATGAGTGATTTAGCATAGTGACCGATTCTTTAAATTAAAACTGCTGGCCGATAATGAAGTGTGTTTGAAGTCCACTAGGTCCGTTTCCGATAGACTGTGGTCTAAGGTCTTCATCAAACCCGTAACCAAAATCAATACCTAACAACCCGAATGCCGGCATGAAAATGCGCAGCCCCACTCCGGCCGATCGTTTTATTTGAAACGGATTAAATTCCTGAAAATTGTTGAAGGCGTTACCTCCTTCCATAAATGCAAGCATATAAATGGAAGCTGAAGGTTTTAAAGTTAACGGATAACGTAGTTCTAGAGAGAATTTATTGTAAACCAAACCACCTTCTTGCTGGCCTGTAAGAGGGTCAATAGGCGTTAAGGATTGGTTCTCATACCCTCTTAACTGTACTACATCCCTTCCATCTAAAGTAAAGTTACCAAGACCATCACCACCTACAAAGAAACGCTCAAAAGGAACATCTCCTACATCATTGTTATAGTTGCCCAAGAAACCGAACTCCGCATTGGTACGCATAACCAAATCACCTACCAAAGTTGTATACCAGTCTCCTTTAAACTTTACTTTATAGTACTCTAACCATCTAAAACGTTGTTGATCGATATCCTCTAACTCTGCATCTTGTGCCGTAGTTAATCCAACCTGAGATTTTAGTGTTGTCAACTCTTCACTTCGATCACGCAAGGACTCATAATCTTTATTACTAAAGAGCGAGTAAGGTGGCGTAAACTTGGCTGTAACTTCAAAATTAGAACCTCCTCTTGGGAAAATACGTCCACCAGCGGTGGCGTTTCTTGAAATTCCCAATGTATAGGCAAAAGAGTTGGATTTTCCGTTTCCAAAGTTGAACAATCCTATATCATAGTTATTGAATTCATACAATTGGTAACTTAACGAGTGAGATATAGTAAAATAATCATCAGGCCATTGCACACGCTTAGCCAAACCTGCCGATATACCCGTTATAGCAAAACCACGATCTTTGTCAACCTCTATTCTACTGCTTGTAGAATTGTTATAATCTACTCCAAATTGCTGCGTTCTAGAAAGGTTTAAGCTAAATTGCACGGGTTTTCTTCCCCCTAACCAAGGCTCCGCAAAGTTTAGACTGTACACCCTAAAGGTTCTACTGGCCTGTACCCGCATGGCAAAAGTCTGTCCGTCTCCCATAGGAACCGGTTTATACTCCTCGCCCTTAAATATATTTTTTATAGAAAAGTTATTAAAGGAAAGCCCCAATGTACCGATGAATCCACCACCGCCGTAACCACCTTGTAATTCTATCTGACTGGAACCGGATTCTACCAAGTTGTACTTAATATCTACCGTACCCTCGTTTGGATTAGGGTTAAGAATATCCGGCTTAATTTGTTCCGCATCAAAATACCCTAGCTGTTGAAGTTCGCGAATGGTACGGATAATATCACTTTTATTGTATTTCTGACCGGGACGCGTTCTTAATTCACGATAGATTACGTGATCGTTTGTACGATCGTTACCAACCACATCTATATGGTTAAGAAAGGTCTCTTTACCTTCTATAACACGTATTTCAAAATTAATGGTATCATTCTCTGCAGAAACCTCCACCGGATTAATACTTGAAAATAAATACCCGTTATTCTGGTACAAACTGGTAACATCATTAGGCTCCGGTTTAGAATCATCTGCAATACGTTCCCTTAATAAAACCCCATTGTAGGTATCTCCTTTTTTGATACCTAAAACCGCGGCCAATTGACGGTCTGTATACACACTGTTACCCACAAAATCAATATCTCCAAAGTAATATTTATTACCTTCTTCTATTTGATACTTTAAGATAATATTGTTTTCATCTACCTTGATTAAAGAGTCGGAAATGATACGGGCATCACGATAACCATTCTCTGCGTACTTATCGGACAACAGTTCCAAATCATTCTCATAATCCTCTTCTATAAATTTGGATTTCTTCCAGAAACGCCAGAAACGTTTTTCTTTTGTTTTCTTAAAAGCTCCTTTAAGTTTTTTATCGGACAACTGCTCGTTACCCTCAAAAATCATCTTTTTGATTTTTACCTTATCTCCCTTATTGATATTGATGACCATTTTCTGGGCATTGGTCTCAGAAGTATCCTTTGCAACAATAATGGAAGTTTTGGCATTCAGAAAACCTTGTTTTTTATACTTATTGTCAAGGTAATTCTTGGTATTGGCAATTAAACTCTCGGTAATTTTCTTACCTTTTTTTAGATCGGTATCCTTAAGAAGATCATCAACCTTTCTAGGTTTAACTCCATTTATAGTAACCCCTGAAAGAGTTGGTCTCTCAATAATGTTCAATTCAAGAAAAACCTTATCCCCTTCTATATTAGTTATATAGAAATCGATATTTTTAAAAAGCTCAAGGCCCCAGAGTTTATTGATGATTCCGCTAATTTCCTCTCCTGGAAGCGTAATAGGTTGCCCCACACGTAAGCCGGTGTACGTTTTTACGGTCTGCTCGTTATAACTTTGCAGCCCAGTAACCTCTAACCCACCTAAAATGTATTTTTTACCGTCCTCAAAAGAAAGCTCTTGTGCGGCGCAAAATGTGGTTGCAAAAATTAATAGGAGTGTAATAAAAGGTTCGAAGGATATGAACCTTTTCATATCGCTAATTGAGTTGTTCGCTGGTTTTTCCAAATCTTCGTTCTCTGTTCTGATAACTTTTTATAGCTTCTGCCAAATGTTGACTACTAAAATCGGGCCAAAATACATCTACGAAATATAATTCCGCATAGGCGATTTGCCACAACAAAAAATTGCTGATACGATGCTCACCACTAGTACGGATAAGCAAATCTACATCTGGCAAATCATGCGTGTAAAGATGGTTATTAATAATGGTTTCGTCAATGTTTTCAATTGAAATTATATTATTTTTAACTTTGGCACTTATTTGTTTTACTGCACTTTTCAGCTCTTCCCGTGCACCATAACTTAAAGCCAAAGTAAGGGTCATTCCTGTATTTTCCCTTGTTTTTTCCATGACCTCTTTTAGCTCCTTATTGGCTTTTTTAGGTAAAGACTCAATATCTCCAATAGCATTTAATCTAATGTTGTTCTCGGAAAAAGTCTTTAATTCTTTCTTTAGGGAAGACACTAAAAGTTTCATTAAAGTATCAATTTCAATCTTGGGTCTTTTCCAATTCTCAGTAGAAAAGGTATACAAGGTTAGGTACTTAAGCTTTAGTTTAACACAGTTTTCAACTGTGGCCCGCACCGTCTTAACTCCATTTTCATGCCCAAACACACGAAGTTTACCTTGTTTTTTAGCCCATCTACCATTTCCGTCCATAATTATGGCGAGGTGGCTAGGCATTTTGTTTTCGTCTAATTCTTCTAGATTAACCATAAGGAATTGATCATACCACTCTAATACACATTCATTTATCCGGAGTAAATTTCATTTTCCAGTTTACAAAATGATGTTTTTTTTGAGCGCACGGCAAAAATAGCCTATAAATTTGAATTATACATAGTAAAGACCTAATGAAGAAAGGAAAAATGCCGTGTTACCTGAGTTTAAACTATTCAAAACACTCCATACATGGCTTTCTACCAAAGGTATAGGTCAAGGTGAAACCAGAGAACACATACCAGTCATCACTAAAAACGTTCCCGAACCTAAGATCGTTCAATTGACGGCTAACATTAAGTTTTTCTGGATTACTACCATCTAGATTATCCGTAAAAGTATAACGGGCACCTATTTCGGCACCTAAAATAAGGAACTGGTTTAAACGAATCTTTGCCCCAACGGTCATTGGAATAGCAAAGGAACCATCTCTTTGCGAGACATCCAAAAACTGACCGGCATCAAAATAGTTATAGTCATATCTAAAATAGGTAAGACCCGTATATAAATATGGCGTAAACGCAGGCCCTAACCTATGTAAATTATACTCTACAAAGTTAAATTCCAGACCGGCGGAAGCTTCTAATAAAGAATTATCCATAACGTATCCTCTCTGCTGTCTAGAAGGATCGTTAGACTTGGTATCATCTGCCGTAAATTTACCGTAAATTACACTGGCACGCCATGCATACCGCTTAGCTATATTCCATTTAAATATACCCCCAAGGGCAATATCCGAAGGTAAAATATAATTAGTCCGGCCTACATCTCCAATGGCATTGGCGCCTCCGGCAAAAATACCGGCTTCATAGGTTTGAGCTCCAACACTTCCAAAAGTGCACAGCAAGACTATGATAATGAATTGCTTCATAAATAGTATTAGTTTGCGAATATAACAATTGCACCCAACTATTATATTAATGTTCTCACATGATAAACAGGATTTGCGGTTTTTTATTGCCCGCTCAAGATTCAATTACGCCGATCTTCTCCCCACAATAGTTTATTCCGAAGTGTTTTTAAAAAGCTCTCCGATGTATATTCTATCATTTTAATTGTGAAGCCGGCTTTTTTTATACGAATTTCCTTTCCATTCTCCACAGATGCTATTCTAGAATCCAGAGAAATAAGATGGTTATCTTCCCTTCCCGAAACCTTTAACCTTATTTGCGTATCATCTGAAATAACCAACGGCCTAGCATTTAGGTTATGCGGTGCAATTGGGGTAAGTACCAAAGATTTTGCCGTGGGTTCAATGACCGGCCCGCCACAACTTAAAGAATACCCTGTAGAACCCGTGGGCGTAGAAATAATAAGCCCATCCGCCCAATAAGACGTAAGGTATTCATTGTTCAAATAGGTTTCAACCGTTATCATAGAAGTAGTATCCTTTCTACTTACCGTAATCTCGTTCAAAGCAAAATACAGTTCGTTCAATTCCGAAATCTCATCCCCATTATCAACTTCAACCAAACTACGTTCTACAACAGTATAAGCACCCTTGTTAAATTCTTGCACTACTTTACGCACTTCCTCCTTACTAAACGTAGAAAGAAAACCGAGACGGCCCGTGTTTACCCCAACAATGGGTATTCCCAAATCCCTTACAAATGTAGTTGCCCTTAAAATAGTACCGTCACCACCAAAACTAACGAACATATCAAAAGAACCGTCTAACCCCTCGGTATCCGTGAATACCTGATACCCATCTGATGCATGTTTTTCGGAGAGAAAATCGTGAAATTCCTTTTCAATGGCTATTACGGCACGTGCTTTTTCAAGCTCATCAAGCAACTCCATTACATATTGCAAGGTGTCCTCTTGATACATTTGACTGTAAATAGCAACTTTCATCCCTTAATTTTTATCTTTATTACTAAGGCCTTTTTGACCTTATGCGACAAAAATAAGGATTGTACCCTTGACTAATTACCCTTTTCAAAGATAATCGCAAGAAATTCTATACGTTGAGATATTTATCCAGATAATCGGACCGTTCCTTTAAATCTTCCAAGAACTGGTCATCTGTATTTCCGAACAACACATTGTAGTTATAACGGCGGAATGTCTGCAGAATGTCGTTTAAATTTGAAGAGGCAATTTTAATAGTTATCTGCACAACATCATTCTTAGAATCGGTAATAAAGCCGCCTATCAACTTGGTGTTATTACTTTCAACAATTTGTGCAATTTCACTAAACGAGTAATCCTTAATACCCTTGGCCACAACTATAATACCACCTGGTTCCGTAAAAAATGGGGTATCTATAAAAACGCTTACTATATCCGTAAGGTCATAATAACCATCAATTCTACCTTTTTCATCAATTATAGGCACAAGATTGGCCTCATTTCTAGCAAAAACCTCCAAAACATCTAACCAACTGGTTTCTTTCCGAACAAAAAAGGTCTCCAAATCATAACGATATTGCTCTACCTTTTTATTGGTATCAAAATTTTCTAGGTCATTTTCACTTAACACACCAAGGTAAGCCCCGTTCTCGGTAACTGCAACGTGCGAGTACGTGGTATCCTTAAAAAAGGTGATTATCTCTAATAGTGAATCCCCTATTTTATAGGACGGAATGTTCGTTACTATGTGGTCTTGAATATGCATAACTCTTTCTACTAAACGCAAAATACTAATTAAAAATATCAAAAGGTATGCCTAATTTGTATTTTTGTACCAAATGGTTAATTCTATCGGTAAATGACAAAACTAAGCGTAAACATAAACAAGATTGCAACTCTAAGAAACGCCAGGGGCGGCAATATGCCGGATTTATTAAAAACCTCAGCGGATATAGAGTCTTTTGGCGCCGAGGGTATTACCATACACCCTAGGCCTGACGAAAGACACATTCGTTACCAAGATGCCCGAGACCTAAAAAACTTGGTCACCACAGAATATAACATAGAAGGAAATCCTATTGGACAATTCGTAGACCTAGTTTTGGAAGTACGCCCTACACAAGTTACACTTGTACCGGACGCGGTAGACGCCATTACCTCTAATGCAGGATGGGACACTGTTAAACACCAAGCTTTTTTAATAGACGTTATCCAAACTTTTAAGGATGCAGGAATCAGAACCTCTATTTTTGTTGATGCCGATGCCAAAATGGTTGAAGGAGCTGCCAAAACCGGTACGGACCGTATTGAGCTGTATACAGAAAGTTATGCGGAACAGTACGCCAAAGGAAATCATAGCCAAGGGGTGAGTCCGTTTACCGAAGCTGCCAAAGTTGCACAGCAATGTAACTTGGGCATCAATGCCGGACACGACCTAAGCTTGGACAATATAAAGTACTTTAAGGAAAATGTGCCGCATTTATTGGAAGTCTCTATTGGGCATGCCCTAATCTGCGAGTCGCTTTACCTTGGCTTGGAGAACGTTGTAAATATGTACCTGAACAAATTAAAATGACCGAAACCCTACACTCCAAAATATTAGGAACCGGCACTCCCCTATTGATTCTGCATGGGTTCCTAGGAATGTCCGATAACTGGAAAACCCTAGGCAACCAGTATGCTAAAGAAGGCTTTGAGGTACACCTCATTGATCAGCGGAACCACGGCAAAAGTTTTTGGTCCAATGATTTTGATTACGACCTTCTTAGCGAAGACCTCAAAACCTATATGGAAACCAATCAATTGGAAAATGCCATGATCATTGGCCATTCCATGGGTGGTAAGACCGCTATGCAATTTGCTTGCAACTACCCTAATCGCGTAAGCAAAATGATTGTTGCAGATATTGGGCCTAAATTCTACCCGCCGCACCATCAACCCATTATTGATGGATTGAACGCCATAGACCTAAGCACCATTTCATCAAGAAACGAGGCCGATTCCGAACTCGGGAAATACATTACGGATTTTGGAACAAGACAATTCTTGCTCAAGAACCTTTACTGGGTGGAAAAGGGGCAATTAGGTTTTAGATTCAACCTTAAAGTCCTAAGTGAGAAAATGAACGAAATTGGTGAGAACATAGGCACTACCGACTCTTATGACGGTCCAACCCTTTTTCTTCGGGGAGACCGATCGGAATATATAATGCAAACCGATCTTGAAGTTATAGAAACACATTTTCCAAATTCTGAATTACAAACTATAGATAACGCGGGCCATTGGTTACACGCGGAAAACCCAAAACAGTTTTTTGAAAAATCTATTCGGTTCTTAGAATCATAACCACGCCTTAAAACTATTTTTCTTAACAAAGACGTCTAGAGAGGACCGTACGCAATACTAAAAACAACAAAATCTTTTCTTTATCTTTAAGGGTGGCATAATTATTTGCCCCTAACTAAAAAATACCTTTCAATTATGAAACTCATTTTACGTGTTCTCCTAAGTGCTCTTGCTGTAGTTATACTTTCAAAAATTTTACCACACGTCTCCGTAGACAGCTATATGACAGCGGTTATAGTGGCCATCGTACTCAGCCTTTTAAATTTTATAGTAAAACCTATTTTAGTGATACTTACACTGCCGGTTACTGTACTAACGCTAGGTCTGTTCCTACTCATAATCAACGCAATAATCATTTTCCTTGCAGACAATCTCATAGATGGCTTTAACGTAGACGGTATTTTATGGGCCATAATTTTCAGCCTATTATTATCCTTTCTTCAATCTATATTGTTTTCTCTTTTGAAAGAGGATAAAAAATCGTAACGATTGTTTGAATCTCAACGATTTAAAAACTTGCTAGGGTACATTAATTGTAGTACTTTTGCATCCCATTTTATGGAAACAAAAAAGAAGATTTAGATGAATATTACAAAAGAGCAGATCGACGATCTAAATGCCGTCGTTAAAGTGGCCATCACCAAAGAAGATTACCAAGAAAAGGTAGACAGTATTCTAAGTGACTATAGAAAGCAGGCCAATGTACCTGGTTTCAGAAAAGGCCACGTACCAATGGGGCTAATAAAAAAGCAATACGGAAAGGCCGTTTTGGTAGACGAAGTAAACAAACTTCTTCAAGATAACCTTAACAAATACCTTACCGAAGAAAAATTAGATGTTCTTGGCAACCCACTTCCTAAGCAACAAGATAATTTTGACTGGGACAATGAAGAATTGGCTTTTGAATTTGAGTTAGGTCTAGCTCCTGAGTTTGAGGTTCCTTTAAAAACAAAGAAACCCATCACTCACTATAAAATCGTTGCCGATGATAAAATGGTAAACGAGCAAGTAGAACGTATTCAAAAACAATACGGAAAACTTATCAGCAAAGATGCCGTTGAAAAAAACAACGAAGTAACCGGTACTTTCAAAAACGAGGAAGCGGAAATAGACAATAAAGCCACTTTAGAACTTGACAAAATCAAGAGCAAAAAAGCTTTGGACGCTTTAAAAGGCAAAAAAGTAGGGGATGTGGTTACACTAAAATCTAAAGGTCTTTTTAAAGAAGACTACTTGCTTTCCAGTGTTTTTGGTGTTTCTCAAGATAAAGCTGCAGACTTAGATGTTGAAGCTACTTTTACCATTGAGGAAATTAACGAAAGAGAGCCTGCTGCTTTAGATCAAGAGCTTTTTGACAAGCTTTTTGGTGAAGGCGAAGTTAAATCTGAAAAAGACTTGAAACAACGTATCAAGGACGATTCAGAAAAACAATTTGAGCAACAGTCCGATCAGAAGTTATTGAATGACATTACTGAATATTTTATAGAAAACACCAAGTTTGAACTTCCAACAGAGTTCTTGACCAAGTGGATTCAGATGACCGGTGAGAACCCGTTAACGGAAGAAGAAGCCAATGAGGAGTATGAAAAATCCGAAAAAGGACTTCGTTACCAGCTAATTGAAGGCAAGGTCATTAAAGATAACAATATTGAACTTCAGTTTGACGAGTTGAAAGAATTTGCCAAAGGTTTCATTAAATCTCAAATGGCACAATTTGGCCAATTAAACCCTCAAGAAGAAGAATTGGATAATATAGCTGCTCGTGTATTGGGCAACCAAGACGAAGTTAAGCGTCTATCCGAACAACTAATGAGCCAAAAATTACTTACCCTTTACAAAGAGAAAGTAAACCTTAAGACCAAAGAGGTTACTTACGAAAACTTTGTGAAGGAAGTATACGGGTAATATTTCCAAAAAATTATAAGTATCTTTACGGTGCCGAAAATGTGATTTTCGGCACCTTTTTTTATTTCATGCCCCAGGGTACTTAAACATCGAACAGAAAAATATGGATTACGGAAAAGAATTCAAGAACTACGCTATAAATCACCAAGGTATTAGCAGTACCTATTACGATTCGATCTTAACGAGCATGTATCCCGTTGGTCTTACCCCCAACATTATTGAAGAACGTCAAATGAACGCCGTTGCCATGGACGTATTTTCAAGATTAATGATGGACCGTATCATCTTCTTGGGAACCGGTATTAATGATCAGGTAGCAAACATTGTACAGGCACAATTATTGTTTTTGGCCAGTACGGATGCACAAAAAGATATTCAGATTTACATAAACTCACCAGGTGGAAGCGTTTATGCCGGCCTAGGAATCTATGACACTATGCAGTTCATTGCTCCGGACGTTGCCACCATTTGTACCGGAATGGCCGCCTCAATGGGCGCGGTGCTTCTTTGTGCAGGTGAAAAAGGCAAACGAAGTGGCTTAACCCACTCTAGAGTAATGATTCACCAACCTATGGGCGGTGCTCAGGGCCAAGCAAGCGATATTGAAATTACCGCACGTGAAATCTTGAAGCTAAAATCAGAATTATACGAAATCATAGCCAAGCATTCAGGCCAGACTATAGACAAGGTTAACGAAGATAGTGACCGTGATTATTGGATGAAAGCCGAGGAAGCTAAATCCTATGGTATGATTGATGAAATTTTGGTAAGGGGGAAAGAATAATTTCGACCAAATGCTCATAACTAATTGGTTTTTCGAGTAAAACGATGAACCAAAACGCATTTATTTGCGTTTATTTTTCAAAGAAAGTACACTTTAATATGGCTAAAGAAAATTTAGAATGTTCGTTTTGTGGCAGAAAAAAGCCTGAGACCAATCTTTTGATTGCAGGTCTTGATGCACACATATGCGATCGATGTATAGAGCAAGCCCATGGTATTGTTACCGAAGAATCAAGACAGACCAAAACAAATGACCTTTCTTCAGAACTTACCCTGAAGAAACCTATTGATATTAAATCATTTTTAGACACTTACGTTATTGGTCAAGAGCGTACCAAAAAAGTAATGTCCGTTGCCGTTTACAATCACTACAAAAGGCTTTTGCAGCCCAAGTCAAAGGAAGACGATATAGAGATTCAGAAAAGTAACATTATAATGGTGGGCCAAACAGGTACGGGAAAAACCCTTATCGCAAAGACCATTGCAAAGATGTTAAATGTTCCTTTGGCCATTGTAGATGCTACCGTTTTGACGGAGGCTGGTTATGTTGGCGAAGATGTAGAAAGTATCCTTACCCGATTGTTGCAGGCCGCAGATTACAATTTGGAAAAAGCGGAGCGCGGTATTGTTTTTATTGATGAAATTGATAAAATAGCGCGTAAAAGCGATAACCCGTCCATTACCCGAGATGTATCCGGGGAAGGAGTTCAGCAAGGCTTACTTAAATTACTTGAAGGTACGGTTGTAAATGTTCCGCCAAAAGGAGGAAGAAAACATCCGGACCAAAAGTTTATTGAGGTAAATACCGAAAACATTCTCTTTATAGCAGGTGGTGCTTTTGACGGAATTGAACGCGCCATTACCAAAAGGTTGAACATGCAGGCCATAGGATATAGCGCAGCTAAAAGTGATGACGCCTTGGATTTGGAGAACATTCTTCAATATATAATTCCAAAAGATTTAAAAGAGTTTGGCCTAATTCCTGAGATTATAGGAAGACTTCCGGTACTTACACATATGAATCCGTTGGATGAGAAGACCTTAAGAGCTATTCTTACAGAACCTAAAAATGCGATAATCAAACAGTATGAAAAGCTGTTCGCTATGGATGATATTACTTTTTCCATTACGGACCAAGCCTTGGATTACATTGTTCAAAAAGCTATTGAGTACAAATTGGGCGCGAGGGGTCTTAGATCGTTGTGCGAGGCTATTTTTACCGATGCTATGTTTGAAATGCCTAGTAACGATGAAACGGAATTTAAAGTTACCAAGCCTTACGCCGAAAATAAATTATCTTACGAGACCATTAAAAAACTGAAAGCAGTTTCTTAAATCTCTGGTTATAAAGCAACAAAAAGCGGAATCAAAATATATTTGATTCCGCTTTTTTACTTTCTTGAGTGTTAGTTTAAAACCTCTTTACTCTTTATATCACTTTTTGCTTATTCGTTTTTCCTGAAACCTGTGTAGCCGTATTCAGCAAGTCAAGACAAACCTTTTTAATTATCTTTTCATCAGTGTACATATTATGGCTAAATCCTTTTACAAGCTCTCCCTCTACTCCAACTTCTTTGTACCAAGAAGCTTTGGGCCTATACACGTCGGCATCGCCAAATAAAAGTCTCATTGGTACTTCTGGTTTTTCTACTTCCGAGCGTACCCTGGTAGAAGAGACCGCGTATAATGATTTCATAGGCAAACCGGAAAGCGCCGCTTTCCAAGCTATAGCTCCGCCAATACTAAAACAAAGGTAGTGTGCCGGTTCTTTTTCTTTTTTTAGAAGATGTGCTACTGCCGTTTCTATACCTCCATTAACGAAAGCTTGATGAATATTCTCCTCTGAGTTTACTTTTACATCAATATTTCCCAATTGCTGGCAATCATAAAAAGTAATATTAAAATGCTGCTGAAGATATCCTAGGTATGAAGTAATCCAGAGCCCCTTTTTAGCTCCCCACATGTCGGATATGATTACAAGTCTTTCTGCCATAATATTAAATTTAATTTGCCTTTAGGTTAGTTTTGGGAATCAATTTCAATATTAAACGGGCAAATACCACTTTTAATTGTTCATTTGAAGCAATTCTTCGATATAGTCCCTTTTATTGGATAACCTAGGTATCTTATGCTGTCCGCCCAACTTCCCTTTTAGCTTTAACCAATCATAAAAAAGGTTTTCTCGGGCAATATGAATGGTAGGCATATTCAACGTAATATTATTATAGCGTTTGGCCTCATAATCTGAGTTTAAGGACTTTAAAGCATTATCTAGATATTCCGTAAATACGTTTATATCATCTGGCGGGTTCCTAAACTCAATAACCCACTCATGCGCCCCTTTTTCTTTCTCTACCATAAAAATTGGGCCAGCGGTATAATCCTTAATTTCAGCACCGGTCTTAAGGCAAATATTCTTAAGCGCTTCTTCGGCATTTTCAATAATCAACTCCTCTCCAAAGACATTGATATGGTGTTTGGTACGACCCGTAACTTTGATTCTGTAGGGACTGGTAGATGTAAATTTAATAGTATCGCCAATCTTATAGCGCCACAAACCGGAATTCGTGGTAATTATAATCGCATAATTGGTATTCTTTTTCACCTCCCACAACGGAATGGCCATTTGCCCTTCCGTGCCATACTCACTCATTGGAATAAACTCATAAAATATTCCATAATCCAGCATTAGCAATAAATCATCTGCATTATTACGGTCCTGAATAGCAAAAAAACCTTCGGAGGCATTATAAATTTCATAGTACTTAAAGCTTTTTCTCGGTAGCAGTTTTTTATACTGTTCCTCATAAGGGTTAAAGCTTACTCCACCATGAAAATAGACCTCAAGGTTTTCCCACACCTGGAACAAATTGTCCTTACCCGTTTCTTGCAGTACCTTATTAAGAAGCACCAACATCCAAGAAGGCACTCCTGCCAAACTGGTTACATTTTCTTGGGTACTTTCTTTTATAATGGCCTTTAACTTACTCTCCCACTCGCTCATTAAGGACACCTTACTACTTGGTGTACTGCTAAATTCTGCCCACAACGGCATGTTATCAATAAGTATTGCGGACAAATCCCCAAAATAGGAACCGTTGTCCTCGTACAACTCCTTACTACCCCCTAACCTGAGACTCTTTCCCGTAAATAACTGAGAGTTTTCATTATTGTTCAAATACAGACAAAGTAAATCTTTGCCCGATTTATAATGACAATCTTCAAGCGCTTCTTCGCTTACAGGAATAAACTTGCTCTTGGCATTAGTGGTACCACTACTCTTGGCGAACCATTTAATAGATGTTGGCCAAAATATATTCTGTTCACCGCGGCGTGTACGTTCTATAATCGGTTCAATCTGTTCATAAGAAGAAATAGGGACCCGCTCCCTAAAAGTTTCATAACTATTGATGGACTCAAAGTCATACTTTCTACCAATTTCTGTGTCTTCGGCAATTTCAATAAGTTGATGAAGCACTTCTTCCTGAACCTCTTCCGGGTATTTCAAAAAAAGTTCTATCTGGTGATATCGCTTTTTCAGCAACCAAGAAGCAATAGAATTGAATAAGGTAATCGGCATTTTTGGGTATCTTTGAATTCGCTAAATTTAGCTTTAATACTTATCATTTTCAAATACATTTTAAATCATACTTTTTTATGCAGTACGAAGGCGTTCTAAGAAAAATGCAGACCGAAATAGGAAATCCCATTCAATACTACATGGTTTTTGAAAATGATTTTTTAAATGTAAATCAAATCTTGGACAAAGCGCTTGAAATCAATTTTATAAAATTCCAATGTTTAAATTGTGGTAGGGACCGTCCCATTTTTCGTCAAGGTTTCTGTAAAACCTGTTTTTACGAAACCCCTTCTGCAGGTGATTGGATTATGCGACCCGAGTTGAGCACTGCCCACTTAGGCAAAGAAGACCGTGATCTTGAATATGAGAAAAAAGCACAATTACAACCTCATATTGTTTATCTGGCCAATTCAAGTAATATTAAAGTAGGGGTTACACGTAAAGCCCAAGTACCTACACGATGGATAGACCAAGGGGCGCACGAAGCTATTGAAATCGTAGAAGTTCCTAATAGATATTTAGCCGGAATAACCGAAGTTGCTCTAAAAGACCATGTAGGCGATAAAACTAATTGGCGCAAAATGTTGACTAACAATGTTGAGGACGAAAATCTGGTTGAATGGCGAAATAAGCTAAAACAATACATTCCGGATGAAGCCCAAGAGTACTATATTGCCGATAATGCCGAAACCAACCTTGAGTTTCCCGTCCTTGAATACCCGGAAAAAGTAAAAAGCCTCAATCTGACCAAAACCCCCAATTACAAAGGGATTTTAAAAGGGATTAAAGGCCAATATTTTATTTTTGAGGACAATACCGTTTTTAACGTTCGTAGCAACGAAGGCTACTATGTATCGCTTCAAATTAGCTAATCGCATAAACCCCATAAACCTCTAGCTGATACTTTTGAACCAAAAATTGTACGTTTAGGACTATTCCTCCTCCTCCAGCACAGGTATCTTGTAGCCAGAAGAAAATAGACCTTTATGACGCTAGAAGATTCAAAAAGCAAAAGCAAATGGCCCGTATACCTATCCCTCACCTTGGCAGGTATTCTCGTTGCCGGTTATTTTACGGTACCCTCTCTTGAATCTTTTTTTAACGAGGCTTGGCAAGTTTTAACTAGCGGCAATAGAAAAGAGGTCGAAAACTGGGTGTCACAGTTTGGAGCTTGGGGACCCATTGTTTTAATAGCAGCAATGGTAGCACAAATGTTCATGATAGTAGTACCATCTATAGTACTTATGGTAGCCTCGGTTCTTGCCTACGGACCAATTTGGGGCAGTATTATCATTTTTGGAGCAGTGTTCTTGGCTTCCTCCGTGGGCTACGCCATTGGCAAACTTTTAGGCAAAGACCAAGTAGAACGTATCATAGGCAAGAAAACAGAGGAAAAGGTAACCGGTTTTTTAGAGGATTATGGGTTTTGGGCAGTAATAGTAACCCGCTTAAATCCATTTTTATCCAATGACGCCATAAGCTTTGTTGGCGGTATTCTAAGAATGGGCTACTGGAAATTTATAGGGGCAACCCTTATCGGAATTGCCCCACTTACTCTTTTTATTGCCATTCTTGGTAAAAGCACCAATAGCATGAAAACCGGTCTGCTGTGGGGTTCTCTAATTAGCCTGGCTATATTTTTAGGCTACGTTTGGTACGATAAAAAACACAAGCAAAATGCCTGAATTGGCTCTACTTCTCCTTTTTCTTGCCCAACAGACCTCCTAAAATATTTTTCGCTTTCTCTTTAACCACATCTTCTTCCTTCTTCTTTGGTGTCGCAGTGTCCGTTTTAACCGTGGTCGTATCTTTTTTACTACCTCCTAAAAGACCACCTAAAACTTCTTTTACATCATCTTTAGTAGATGTTTTGGTAGAATCGGTTTTAGATGAATTTCCACCTAAAACATTACCGATTAAATCTTTTGCCTTATCCTTACCTTTATTGACCAATTTTTGTTTCTGAATCTCAACCAATTGATTGGTTAAGGTCTTTACTCCAGAGGTCAAATCCGTACTTACACTAGGGTTTTCATAATTACCCCCAATATTGGCAACTACGGGAATCTTCAAGTCTTTAAGGTCATCCTCACCTATCTGAGCGATCAACTTACCTATATCACTACCTAAATATTTAGCAGGCACCTCCATAGTAGCCTTGTAATCCATTTTTTTATCAAAAGTGTGGCTACCCCCAACATTGATGGCTATATCCTTATATTTTACAGTAAAAGGCTTCACGTTTACCAGACCATTTTCAAAAGTAAGTTTAGTTTTCAGGTCGTCTAGATTAAGCTGCTTTAGGTCAATAAAATTTAACTTACTATCTAGAGCGGTAAGCAACGGGGCACTTTCCGAATCAATTTCCTTTGTCATGATATCCGCAAAGATATCACCGGTCAAAGTCAACAGGTCCGGCACCAAATCATCCGTTAGACTACCGGACAGTTTAATATCCGAATCTAGCGTTCCCTTTAAAATCTGAGCAATTGGTGCAACTGCCTTAAAAAGCTCAAGAGACTTAAAAGTTTCACTTATCCCCAACTGCTTCATATCTAAATTCATGGCAAATCTTGGGGTCTCTTCTTTTGTTGAAACCTCACCATTAAAAGCCATTTTACCATTAAAAATAGAAGAGGTCATATTAGAAAGTGTAGCCTTTTCATCCTTGATCTTCAAATTACCTTTTACATCTTTTAACGTAAGGTTGTCATACAGAACCGTATTTGCCGATGCATTTATATTAGCATCCAAGAAAGATGGAATCTTAATTTTCTCCTCGGTAGTACCTGCTGTTTTGCTTTCTTCAGTTTTGTTTCCGGATACTTCGGGTTCCGTCTCCTCAACCATAAAATCGCTTAATGCAAAAGTGTTTGAAGAAAGGTCAAAATCTCCCTCTACCTTTTCGTCATTGAACATAAAGCCCAACAGGTTCTTAATAGTTCCTTTGGCACTAAAATCAGTCTTTCCGGTAGTACCGCTCAATTCATTAAGGGTAACCGTAGAAGGGTTAAAGGTTAAACTTGTGGTCTTAAGTTTTACAGGGTTTGGTATTTCAGCGGACTTGTATTCAAAATCGCTAACACTAATTTTTCCGTTTGTGGTGGTCTTCTCATATTGCTCCTTCTCTATGGAAGCCATATCAAATGCCGTACTTACATCTGCCACTAGAAGTCCCTTTAAATCTAAATCGGCCGGAACAGGATATGCCTTCTTAAGATTGGCCAAATTCATTTTACCATCTATATGGGCCTTTACCTTGGTATTACCCATTAACTCCTTAATATTAGCAGTCATATTAAACTTATCCTCATCGATCATAAAGGAAAGCTTGTCAATATCTACATACGTATCCTCTGCAATACCAGTGGTATTGTTAATCTCTGTATCTATAAAGACGTTTCTAACGGATTTTGGTAAATCGGGATATTTAAGAGATGCATTTTCTGAATTGATCTTAATATTGAACTTAGGAATATGCTCCTCATCTACAATACCGTTAAACTTACCATCTAACATAAAGTTTCCGGTAGTTTTAACGTTCTCTATATTTTTTGAATACTCCTGTGGAATAACCGCCAAAAAGTTTTTAAAGTCGGAAGATGGGGTCTTGAACGAAATATCAATCTCTTGGTTATCCTCATTCACTTTAATAAAACCATCAAATACTAAAGCCAACTGATTGATTAGGGCCTCATTTTTCAAGAAAGTGTATTTACTTTCCTTTAAGTCAACACCAATAAGGGCATCTAACTGAATTTTATTCTTGTTCAAGTAATTGGTACTGTCCATTTCAAAAGAAACCAAAGCTTCCGTAAACGTATCCAACTCTGATTTCTCCAAAGAAAGGTCGCCTTTACCATTGTGTTGCATCTCCGAAATCTCCAAAAGCATTCCGGTAGATCGGTCATCATATACAATTTTGGTGTCCGTAATGGCATACGATTGCAGGTCAAGGTTAAAACCATCCGTGCTTTCTGTTTCGGCAGGTGCATTGGGCTCATCAGAAGGTATAGCTATGTCAAAACTGGCATTTTCTTCCTTATCAATAGTAACATTAACGAGGGCACCATCTACGGTTAGACTTTTAACCCCTATAGGCTCATCCTGCCCTTTAAACAACTCTCCAATACCCATGGAAAGCGCTACTTTTTTAGAAGCAAAAAGCGTATCGCCTTCAAATGGTGCTTTGTTCAACAGAACTACATCTTCCAGACTTACTTCTGCATTGGGAAAACTACTAAAAAGGCTTAAATCGGCTTCCGAAAAATCAAGTGTAGCGTTCACATTATTGTTTACGTTATTCTTAATAATATCTCCAATTTTGGATTCTAGAAAGAAAGGAGCCGCAATCAACACACCCACTATAAGTAGTACTATTACTCCTATAATCCTGATTATTTTCTTTTTCATATTTTTAATTCAAATACTGATTCAAATAAAATTTAACGGAACAAAATAGGCATGCGTTCATCCAAACCTTAAAATCGCCATTAAACAAACCTCAACCTAACAAAAGTGGAGCGGTCTTTTTAGCTCTTAAATCAAGATTCTTAACCCTATCGGATACAACTCAAAAAAGCATTGAATATTATACCTCTAAGGCTATTTCTTCGCCCACGGCCAATTTGAACCGTTTTCTCATGATATATACGAGCAAATACAAAAAAGGAGTATCTAGAAATGCTATAAAAATCTTAAAAATGAATCCACTTACCACTAAGCCAAAAAATAGGTGCCATGGCAGAATTCCAAAAACACAAAGCAGCCCTACCACGGTGAAGGTATCTACAAACTGAGAAAGAAAAGTAGAAAAATTATTACGCACCCAAAGATACTTGCCTTTAGTAAGCTTTTTCCAAAAGTGGTAAATAGCAATATCTATGTATTGTGCAAAAAGATAAGCGATCATGGATGCCAAAACCGCTATGGGAGAAAGTGCAAAAACATTGGTAAACGTACTATCATCTACCGGAGAAGATGGTATGGCAGGGGCCACCTCTGCCACAAGAATTATCCCCATAGAGAACAAACTTGCAAAAATGCCGGCCGTAACTATCTGGTTAGCCTTTTTTCTTCCGTAAATTTCAGAAATCAAGTCCGTGATCAAAAAAGTAATGGGGTAAGGTAGGATTCCAACGGATACCTCAAACAAGGATACGCCAAAAATAGTAAAATCACCAAACGGGTTCCAATAGAAAAACTTCTGAAAAATAAGATTGGAAACCACCAATGAGGTAATAAAAAGGGCTCCCAAATACAGGTATATCTGATATGCCAAACGGCTATCTCTCACATTCATATGTAATTTCTTATTAAAAACATCGGTGAACGTTACAATTTCGCCGATGGTCGTTCGTTATTGCATCACTACCTAAAAACCAAAAATAGCTTAAAAAATACCAAGCATGAAAAAAACGATACTTACATCATTACTTGTTTTAGGCGGATTAAGTGCCAAAGCACAATCGTATGTCGGTTTCTTGACAGACAACTACAGCGGTGTACACAGCCTAATTTCCAACCCTGCAAACATTACCGATTCCAGATTTAAAACCGATATAAACATTGTAGGCGCAAGTACTTTCTTCAGTAATGATTACTACGGATTGAAATTGGGAGATGTAGTTACATCCGATTTTGACTTTGATACGGACGGCACAAAATACCCAAAAGACAGCAACAACTTTTTTGGAAATGCAGATGTGCTAGGCCCCTCCTTTATGTTCAACCTTACCCCAAAAAGCTCCTTGGCCATTTTTACCCGGGGAAGAGTAGGCTACAACGTAAATAAAATAAACGGAAATACCTTTGAAAGCATCTCCAACGATTTTGATGAGAACGATGATCTTTTGATCGATGAAGACGATGTGTACCTAACTGCAAATGCATGGGCAGAAGTTGGGGTTACCTATGCGCAGGTCCTCATGAACAAAGATCAGCATTTCTTAAAAGGAGGTATCTCATTAAAATACCTACAAGGTATGGGCAATGCCTACGCCAGCGGTAAAAACATTACCATAGATTATGATGCCGATGGCACTCCCCTTCCCGGAGGACGAACTACAGGAAGTATTGAGTCCGTTGGTGAAGTAAACTATGGACATAGTGATAATATTGATGACAACTTTGAAGATTTTGATGTTGAAATCGTTGATGGTGCCACAGGTTTTGGCGTAGACTTAGGAGCCGTATACGAATGGAGACCGGATTACGCTTCCTATTCTTCAAAAGACGGTTTTAACACTTTTAAACATCAGAATAAATACAAACTGAAATTTGCCCTTGCCATTAGTGATATAGGTTCCATTAACTATAAAAATGGTACACAGAACAATTATGATATTACGGGAACGGTAAATGAAGAAGATTTTGAAAACGAAGACAATCTAGAGGATATCCTAGATAATTTATACACCCAGACAGGAACAGGGTCTTCTGAAAAATTCGCTTTACCCACAGCTCTTCATTTTAATGTGGACTATAGTTTGAACCAAAGGTTTTACCTGAATTTAAACACGGATTTCTCATTACGTTCCAACAGCAAGGTAAACACGAATAGAATACCTACTATGGTGTCCTTAACTCCACGTTTTGAAAGTAAATGGTTCAGTTTTTATATGCCCGTAAGCCTTACCCAAGGTTCCGGAGCACAATGGGGTGCCGGTTTTAGAGCAGGACCTTTGTATATTGGTTCCGGGTCTGTTATGACCTTATTGTTAAGTGACAATTCCAAAGCTGCAGATGTATATGCAGGATTAAAAATACCGGTATACCAAGGAAAACCTAAAGATCGAGATGGTGATGGAATAGTAAACAGAAAAGACGATTGCCCCGATGAATTTGGACCAGCGGAAAACAATGGTTGCCCATGGCCTGATACTGATGGTGATACCGTAGTTGACAAAGACGATAAGTGCCCTGAAGAAGCAGGTGAAGTTTTAAACGATGGTTGCCCCTTGGTAGATTCCGACGGTGATGATGTTATGGATGAAGATGATAAGTGCCCAAATGAAGCGGGTGCTGCCGAAAATGAAGGATGCCCATGGCCTGACACTGATGGCGACGGTGTACTGGATAAAAATGATGACTGCCCCAATGAAGCGGGAACGGTTGCCAACAACGGTTGCCCAGAAGCACCTGAAGTTACCGAAGAAGTACAGAAGCAATTGAACGATTACGCCAAAACTATTCTTTTTAATTCTGGAAAAGCGAGTATTAAAGCGGAGTCTACAAGTGTTATGGTAGACATCATTACTATTCTTAAAGAATACCCGGATGCCAAATTTACCGTAGAAGGACACACGGATAGTGTAGGAAGCGAAGCTACCAACCAAAGGTTATCAGAGTCCAGAGCTACGTCCGTAAAAGATTTCTTGGTAGAAAAAGGTATAGACAGCTCCCGATTAACCGCTGTTGGTTATGGCGAAAGCAAACCTATTGCCTCTAACATGTACAAAGATGGTCGTGCTCAAAACAGAAGAGTAGAAATCAACCTTGTAAAATAGAACATCAAAATCAATTATATACCAAAAGAGCCAGCTACACGCTGGCTCTTTCTATTTTAAACAACTGATCTTTGTTATTTTATGTCCAACACAAAAGGCATGCGCGCCTGAACGCCTTCTTGATTCATAGCGGACTTTACTTGCTTTAGTATAGAATATGCTTCCATACCTATTTCCTCTTCTATAAACTCTTGTTTCACCTTTGCGCTGGCACCTCCTAAATCTTCTAAGATACGTTCCAGACCGGTTTTATATTTCGGAAACTTTTTTATTCCGTAATCACTCAATTCTGCCATTCGGGCGGCTTCGGCAATAGCATCCTCTAAATTACCAAGTTCATCTATGAGGCCTATACGCTTTGCATCTACCCCACTCCATACTCTACCCTGTGCCAAGCTATCCGCTTCTGCCATACTAATATTCCTCCCCTGAGAGACCCTTTGCAAGAAGGTATCATATGTATGCTCAATACTTTCCTGAACGTATCCTCTAAACTCACTGGTCATAGGCTCAAAAAATGAATATTCCAGAGAATTTTTGTTGGTCCCCACCTGTTCTGCATTTACACCTATATCCGCGGCCAACTCGGTCATATTGGGCACGGTTCCAAAAACTCCTATAGACCCGGTAACCGTTGTAGGTTCCGCAAAAATCTTGTTCGCACCAACTGCAATATAATACCCACCGGATGCGGCAACGTTACCCATAGAGACTATAACAGGCTTCACCTCTTTGGCCAATTCTATTTCTCGCCAAATGATATCTGAGGTCAGCGCACTTCCACCGGGAGAATTCACCCTAAGAACTATTGCTTTTACATCCTCATCTTCCTTCGCTTTAATAATGGCTTCGTTTATAATACCTTGACCAATTACATCAGGGCCACCTTCGCCATAAAGTATTTCGCCTTGCGCAAAAACAACGGCAATCTTATCCTTACCTTTTTTAAGCACTTTCTTGTTGGAACGAATTACATAGTCCTCTAAGGCTACAATATTTAAATCGTCCTCTTTTTTCAGATTAATGGCATTTCTTAGTTTTTCTTCATATTGATCAAAGAAAATAACATCATCTAAGAGGCCGTTTACTTTAGCATATTCTGGGGTTCTCCCTCCTAAAGTATCTGCAATAATGTTAAGATCGGTATGCGAAATACCTCTTCCTTTAGAGATGTCCTCAATCATTGAATTCCAAAGCGAACCCATTAATTCTTCAATCTGGGTTCTATTGGCCTCACTCATTTCATTAGAGATAAAAGGCTCTACAGCACTCTTATATTTTCCATGGCGAATAACCTCCATCTTTACACCGGTCTTCTCTTGTAAATCCTTAAAAAAAAGAACTTCGGTAGACAATCCACGAAAATCCAATCCACCTACCGGATTCAAAAAAATAGAATCCGCCACACTGGCCAAGTAGTAATCTTTTTGCATGTAAAAATCGCCATAAGTATAAATAAATTTACCCGAAGCCTTAAAATCTTCCAATGCCTTTCTTACCGCCTGTGTCTGTGCCAGACCGGCCATCATAAAGTTATTGTTGATGCTTATACCCTTAATATCATCATCATCTTTTGCTACGGTAATGGCATGCAGAATTTCATCCAAACCTTGGGATTGTTCCATAAATGCCCCGGTAAACGGATCCATATCATTGTTACCCACATAATCACTAATAGGCAACTTTAATTGTAGCTCCAAAATGGAGTTCTTTTTTATGGAGACGGTTTCTTCGGAACTACCTGCAATGCCAATAAAAATAATGGTCATTATGAAAATAACTCCAAAAGCAATCAAGCAGCCAATTATGGCCGCCAGAAGATTTCTTAAAAATTTCATGAAAATTGGGTTAGTATTTTTACCCAAAGATAATGAACTCACCTCTACTTTTTGTTACTTTGCTATATATTATGAGCAACCCCAAAACAGTTTACCTATCACTAGGAAGTAATCTTGGTGACACCTTAAATAACCTGCAAGACGCAGTATTCGCTATAAACAGCACCGCCGGAGAAGTCCAGAAGATATCTCATGTGTATCAAACAAGCTCTTGGGGTTTTGAATCTAGCGACTTCATGAATATTTGCCTGTCGTTAAAAACCACCATGGCTCCGCAAGAGCTTTTGCGCACCCTTTTAAAAATAGAAACGCAATTAGGAAGAAGACGATTTACGGAAGAAGGCTACCAACCTAGGCCTATTGATATTGACATTCTTTATTACGAAAGGGAGGTCCTTATTTCCGAAAACTTGGTTATTCCCCATCCGGAACTGACGTACAGGAAATTCGTGCTTAAACCTTTATCCGATATTGCACCGCAATTTTATCATCCGATAGTGAACAAGGATACACGAAACCTTATTCAAGAATGTAGGGACAAAGGTAAATTAGAACGTACGGCCTTTAAGCTGCATCGCAACAGAGCCGACCTATTTGCCCATTTAAACTTCATTGCTATTGAAGGTAACATTGGAGCAGGTAAAACTACCTTGGCCAACAAAATATCGGAAGATTTTAACGGGAAACTGGTATTGGAGCGTTTTGCGGATAACGCCTTCCTGCCCAAATTTTATGAGGATCAAAGCCGTTATGCCTTTCCTTTGGAGATGTCATTTCTAGCGGATAGATACCAACAGTTTACAGATGACACCTCGCAATATGACCTTTTCAAAAAGTTCATGGTGAGTGATTACGACATTTACAAGTCCCTTATTTTTGCACGGATTACATTGCAGGCGGAAGAATTTGAACTGTACCGAAAGCTTTTTCATTTGATGTACAAAGAGGTGAAAAAACCTAAAGTATACGTCTACCTCTACCAAACTACGGAACGTTTGCTGGATAACATTAAGCAAAGAGGCAGGGATTACGAACAAAAAATAGCCCCTGACTATCTTAAAAAGATTAACAAGGGATATTTTGAGTTTATAAAAGGATATCCGGAACAGAACAACTTGATTATTGAATTGGGAGATATGGATTTTGTAGAAAACAAAGACGACTACAATACCATTATTGATAAGATCACCAAATTTGCCGTTCGGTTGCCCAACTAAGATTTTAAGGCATTCCATTTAGACCAGAGGTCCCAAACAACCACACCTGCACTCACCGAAATATTCAATGAATGCTTGGTGCCGTATTGCGGAATCTCCACTACCGTATGGCTGGCGTTCACCACTTCTTGCGAAACTCCTTTTACCTCATTACCGAATACTAGCGCATACTTTTTATCCGTATTTACGGTAAGCTCATTAAGCATTACCGCATTTTCTGCCTGCTCAATGGCCAAAACCGTATAACCGTCAGATGTCAAGGAATTTACCAGATCAACCGTGTTTTCACGATATTCCCAAACCACACTCTCGGTAGCGCCCAAAGCTGTTTTTCTTATGTCTTTATGCGGAGGCTGCGCGGTAATGCCACAGAGGTATATTTTTTCTATTAGAAATGCATCCGCCGTCCTAAAGACAGAACCTATGTTATTCAAGCTTCGTATGTTATCCAAAACAATAACAATGGGCGATTTTTCGGCCTTTTTAAAAGCTTCTACATCCAATCGGTTCAATTCTTCATTCTTAAGTTTGCGCATGCTAAGATTTCCCTAAACGGGTTATTTTTATGGTTACATATAAGGCAAAACACTGAAGATAAACTTATCCTGAAATATCAACAATGGTTTAACATCCCTATAAAAAATAGTACTTTCGTTTTACTGACTTTCGCCGTAAAATTAAACTATTCTTATCGCTTTGGGAAAATCGCAAAAAACAAAAAAGGTAACGCCTTTAATGAAGCAATACAACACCATCAAGACCAAGTATCCTGATGCCCTGTTATTGTTCCGTGTAGGCGATTTCTACGAAACTTTTGGTGAGGACGCCGTAAAAGCATCCAAAATTCTGGGCATTATACTCACCCACCGTAATAATGGTGGTGACCGCACAGAATTGGCCGGTTTTCCGCACCACTCCCTCAACACCTATTTACCCAAATTGGTAAAGGCCGGTGAACGGGTGGCCATTTGTGATCAGTTGGAAGATCCCAAAATGACCAAGACCATTGTAAAACGGGGCGTTACGGAATTGGTTACTCCCGGCGTTGCCATGAACGACGATATTTTAAGCGCAAAGACCAACAACTTTCTTTGTGCCGTTCATTTTGGTAGAAAATTATTGGGTGTATCCTTTGTTGATATTTCTACAGGCGAATTTTTAACTTCGGAGGGCACCGAAGAACAAATAGACAAACTCCTGCAAAACTTTGCTCCTAATGAGGTTTTGGTTTCCAAAAAGCACAAAAAAGAATTTCTAGATGTTTTTGGGAAGCAGTTTCACACCTTCTATATGGAAGATTGGGTCTTTCAGAACGATTATGCGCAAGAAACCCTAACCAATCATTTTAAGACCAGCACCCTTAAAGGGTTTGGCGTAGACCATCTGGCACACGGTATTATTGCTTCCGGGGTGGTATTGCATTATTTATCCGAAACGCAACACCGCCAACTGCAACACATAAACAGTTTAAAACGTATTGCGGAAGAGGAACATATTTGGATGGACCGCTTTACAATCAAAAACTTGGAACTTTACCATTCCTATAATCAAAATGCGGTAACCCTTCTAAGTATTATAGACAAGACCTTATCACCTATGGGAGGGCGAATGTTGAAGCGGTGGTTGGCCTTACCTTTAAAAAATACGGAGAAAATTAGCCGAAGGCATCAAGTGGTTTCCCATTTGCACGGCAACGATGATACTTTATTAAAAATACAGCAGCGCATTAAGCAAATGGGCGATTTGGAACGCCTTATTTCCAAAGTAGCTACGGGAAAGGTAAATCCAAAGGAAATCGTACAGCTCAAGAATTCACTTGAAGCCATTATTCCCATAAAACAGCTTACGGCACAGAGTAAAGACGAGTCGCTTCAGCTTATATCAGACCAGCTACATGCTTGCGATATGCTTCGTAGCAAGATCAAAGAAATGATCAATGAAGAAGCTCCTGTTCATATTCCAAAAGGTAAAACCATTGCCGATGGATACTCGGACGAGCTGGACGAATTGCGCGGACTGGCTTTTTCGGGCAAGGATTATTTGGACAAAATGTTGGCCAGGGAAACCGAGCGCACCGGAATCACTTCCCTTAAAATAGCCTCCAATAACGTTTTTGGTTATTACATTGAAGTCCGAAATACACATAAAGACAAGGTACCGGAAGAATGGATACGCAAACAGACCTTGGTAAATGCCGAACGCTACATTACGGAAGAGCTCAAAGAATACGAAGCAAAAATCCTGGGTGCGGAAGAACGTATTCTCAACTTGGAACAACAGCTGTTTTCCCAATTGGTAGTTTGGGCACAGGAATATATTGCACCTGTGCAGAACAATGCACAGCAAATTGCGCAATTGGATTGTCTTTGCGGCTTTGCACAACTGGCCAAAGAGAACAACTACGCCAAACCGGTAATTAACGACTCTACCGAAATCAATATTAAAAACGGAAGGCACCCGGTCATAGAAAAACAATTGCCCTTGGGCGAGACGTATATTGCCAATGATGTAATTTTAAACCGGGACGAGCAGCAAATTATCATGATTACCGGTCCTAACATGAGTGGTAAATCCGCCATTTTAAGACAAACGGCGCTAATCGTACTTCTTGCACAAATGGGCTCCTTTGTACCTGCGGAAGCTGCCGAAATTGGTTATGTAGATAAAATTTTTACACGAGTTGGTGCGAGCGATAATATTTCTATGGGTGAATCTACTTTTATGGTAGAAATGAACGAAACAGCCTCCATCCTAAACAACCTCTCAGAACGCAGCTTGGTTCTTTTAGATGAGATAGGCCGTGGAACCAGTACTTATGACGGTATTTCCATTGCATGGGCTATTAGCGAGTATCTGCACGAACACCCGGCAAGGGCAAAAACACTTTTTGCCACACATTATCATGAGCTTAATGAAATGTGTAACACTTTTGAACGCATCAAAAACTTTAACGTATCCGTAAAAGAGCTAAAAGACAATGTTCTTTTCTTGCGTAAATTAACCGAAGGTGGAAGCGAGCATAGTTTTGGTATTCACGTGGCAAAAATGGCGGGAATGCCCTCCCAAGTCATTCACAAAGCGAACAAAATTCTCAAAAAATTGGAGAAATCGCACTCCAGTGAAGAGCTAACGGACAAATTACAAAGTGCCCAAGATGAAATGCAATTGAGTTTCTTTAATTTGGACGACCCCCTACTGGAACAAATAAAGGAAGAAATCACCTATCTAGATATCAACACCTTAACACCCGTTGAAGCCCTTATGAAATTGAATGAAATTAAGCGGTTGCTCACCAAAAACAAGAAGGCCACCTCTTGATTTTTTAGTCCTGAAAACCGTTTTTTTTTATTTTTCAGATTTCATAAAAAATTTCTTTGCGTTTTAGAGAATTGTATTAAATTTGCATCCGCATCTGTGAAAGATGTCACGTTCTTTACCTTAATACAAAACGCGAAAATAGCTCAGCTGGTAGAGCGCCACCTTGCCAAGGTGGAGGTCGCGGGTTCGAATCCCGTTTTTCGCTCTAAGAGCAAAATACCGCTCAACGAATTGAACGCTGCATGACAGCGTTTTTTTGTTAAAGACTTTACCAATAGCGGCTCGAGTGGTGGAATTGGTAGACACGTTGGACTTAAAATCCAATGGACATTAGTCCGTACGGGTTCAAGTCCCGTCTCGAGTACTTTAAACCCTTGTTAATCTTCGGATTTTCGAGGGTTTTTTGGTTTTATCCTCTCCAGAATCTTAATAGTGCATTTTATTTGAAATCAATTTTTCCAAACAATGTATAATACCCACTTACCCAACATGTAGCACTATATAGCTTTACAAAAATTATATACTTATGCTATCTTTGTTCAAATAAATGCTTTGGAAATTTATTTGATTTTTTTGCGGCTTCATTTTGTTCTACTTGAGCTTGTCTAATACTAACAGATTCTTTGAATTCCTTCGCTTCACTAGTTCTCACAAACTCAATATTCTTATCCAATATTTTATTGACCTCTTTCTCTATTTCATCTAATGAAACTTTAAAGAACTCCTTTCTAAAATTTATTAAATTCACACTTCTCTCCTTAAAGACTTGATGTAGCTGATATTCAAGAGCAGGTGCATTTGTCGAGAATATTAATGCATGAACATCGAATTTGAAAGGAACGGAAGAATCACCAAGCTCCTTTACTCTATCTAATGGCTCTAATCTACGTGTCAAACCAATTTTATACATATTCTCTCCAAAGGACCCAATATTAGAAATAACATAAACATAACCCGATTTTGTTTGCTGAGCCATGGACAAAGCCCTTTCTTTCTGATGGCGCGCAATACTAAGGTTAGTCTCTAAATCAGATATTTGACTCTGTAATTTAACAAGTTCTTCTCCGTCTACTAATCCCAAATCGTGCTTGGCTTTTTCTAATGCCTTCTGATACATAGCTTCTTCTTTTTCAGCTTTTCTTTTAGCTATGTTATAATCCCTTTGAGCTTTTTCTTCTTCTCTTATTCTTGCTCTTTCCTCCCGCTGCGCTTCTTTTTCTTCATACTTTTTAAGACTATATTCGTGAGTTAATTCCAGTTCCTTTTCCTTAAGATGCCAATACTCCTCATTGATTAAGATTTGATTCGACTTACCGAGCGCATTGATAGAATTTATTGATTTTAGTATTCTCACTTTTATATTCAATATATTATTCCATTTGACTTTAGAAATCAAAGCATCACATTCATTATTGAAAGCTCTTAACATCAATTTCATTTGACGATTAGTCATAGCCGTTCCCTTACTTGCGCTTCCTTCAACATACCACTGAGTATAGCAAGTAATAGCAGTTTTGTTTGAAATCATTTCTTTCTGTAATGCCTTTACTTTATATATCTCTTCTTTATAGCTGTCAGCAGTTTCGAAATCAAAAATGGGTTCGTAATGGCCATACGACATCAATTCTAACCGATTCTCGTATAATTCTGTCTCACTAACCAATTCATTATAAAGTTTCCTCCCCTTTTCATATCTAGTCTCAAGGGTTTCCATATTTGTTCTTAAAACCTGTAGCTCATTAGTAACAGTCTCAACTTCCTTCTTTAAGTCAATGATTTTTGAATATTTGGATAGTAAGGCCTGCCTCTCAGAATCACATTTATGTTTCTCCGACCTACATTTTTCCAAGTCACTAGTAACCTCCTCTAACTTTTTTTTATTGAACAAATCCATTTTTTCAGGTTATTTATGAGTACTCTATAAATACAAAAGGGGGAACTAAAAATAAAGTTTATTACACTAATTTGAAAAAACCTATTGAATTATCTTCTCTGCTTATTTCGCCCAAAACCCTCCTCACTCTCGAAATGGATCAAAACTTATTCTTCCAATCGTTGATTCATCAGAATGAAACTGCATGATTAAAAAACGATAGCAACCTTACCATCATAATTGTAAGATTGTTTCTTACAAAACAATTACGTCATAAATTCTTATATTTTTCACAAATCCATTGTATTTATTATTCTTCACATTATTTCGGTTTCTTAGGATTCCCCATAAAACAACTACAAGTATATTGAAATACCTTACATTTTAAGTAAGATAGTAACCCATTTGGACTACAATAACAAAACCTTAACACCATATACTTGCGATAGCTATCTATTATGATATGTTACAAGCTAAATAAATTTTATGAGGCTATTATATATCAGAAGAAAAACAAAAACAGAAAAGCACTATAGCGCGAAAATGGGGCCCTTAACCACAAGGGTAACTTCCATTAAGCGCTACTTTTTAGGGCTACCTATCAACACCCTTCAGAAATACCGTAAAACCTATTACGGAAAAATAAAGAACTATGATGAATGTCAACTCTTTATCTAAAACCAACCTCAACACTTTACTTTAAATATTCAATAGTAATCTTTTAAAACAAATTCATGAAAGTACTAGTAATCGGAGCCGGAAATATGGGATTGACCTATGCAGAAGGCATGTCTAAATCTAAATTGCTCAAAAAAAAGAACATTATGGTATTGGACAGTTCCGAAGAGAAACTGAAAGAACTGAATGAAATAGCGCATTTTGACGCTTTTAAAACCTTAGAGGAATGTGTACCGCAAGCGGATATTATTTTCATTGCCGTAAAGCCGTACCATGCCACAAAATTGTTCGAGACCATAAAGCCTATGGTCAATTCGGAACAGATTTTAATCTCCATCATGGCAGGTATTACCATAGAAACCATGAAAGAGCAATCCGGCTTAAGTAAGATTGTACGCGCCATGCCCAACTTGCCGGCCAAAATTGGAAAAGGACTTACCTCCTACACCTCTTCAAGCGAGGTTTCACGAATTGAACTTTTAACCGTAGAAAGTCTCTTGGACACTACGGGCAAATCTATCCGTGTAAGCGATGAGAACTTTATTGATGCCTCTACCGGAATTTCCGGAAGTGGCCCTGCCTATGTGTTCTATTTTATGCAGAGTATGATGGAGGCGGCGCTACAAATGGGCTTTTCCAAAAAAGTATCCACTGTTTTGGTGAGCGAAACCTTTACGGGCGCCATTGAACTTTTTAACCAGAACAACCTAAGTCCTAATTCTTGGATGGACCGCGTAGCTAGTAAAGGTGGCACAACGCAGGCCGCTCTAGATTCTATGGATGACAATAATGTAAGTGAACTTATAAAAGAAGCGGCATTCGCGGCTTTTGACCGTGCTGTTGAACTTGGTAAAGAAGAACATTATGCATAAGGAACTTATAGTAATAAAAGTTGGCACCAACGTAATGACCAATAAGGACAACCGTATTGTACGGCCGGTCTTGCGCAGGTTGGTAGAACAGATTGCGGAACTCTATGAGCGGGGCATTATTACCATTTTGGTTTCGTCCGGATCGGTAATTGCCGGAAAGGAAGTTTTGGGCAATTCCAGTATTGAGAACGATACGCAAAGACGACAGGTATATTCCGCCATTGGCCAGCCTAGAATGATGCGGTTGTACTACAACATATTCCATGATTACGGTATGAAATGTGCTCAAGTACTTCCCACCAAACGCGATTTTAGTCCAGGTGTACACCGCCAGAATATGATTAAATGTTGCGAAGGATTGCTTTCGGAAGGGGTAATACCTATTGCCAATGAAGATGATGCTGTGTCCGTTACCATGTCCATGTTTTCAGATAACGATGAGTTGGCCAGTTTGATAGCTCAACTAATGAATGCCGATAAACTTATTATCCTAACCGATATTGACGGACTTTACACGGGGCACCCAAATGCTGATGACAGTGACCTTATTTCACATGTAGGACCAGAGGACGATTTCAACAAATACATAAAAGACAGTAATAAAGCTGCTGGCGAAGGACGCGGCGGTATGGGGTCCAAACTGGATTACGCCCAACAAGCGGCAGCCAATAGCATACCTACTTATATTGCTAACGGTAAAAAAGACCGTACGATAATAGATATTATAGACGGAAAAGATGTGGGCACTAGAGTTGCCCTAGAAAAACAAGAAGCATAAATGAAACTACTTACAACAGATATAAAGAACAACGTATTGGATTCTATGGTCCGTATTCTGAACGAAAACCGGACAGAATTGCTCCAAGCCAATACAAAGGACTTAGACCTTTTTAATAAAGATGACCAGGCACTCTATGAGCGTCTGATAGTTGATGACAAAAAAATTGACGAGATGATCGCTGCCGTAAACAAGGTGCGCTCGCAAGAAGATCCAGTTGGCAAAGAAATTTCAACTCAGGATTTACCTAACGGACTTCACGTAACCAATAAAACGGCTCCATTTGGCACCATTATGATCATTTACGAATCCCGACCGGACGTAACCATCGAAGCTGCCGTTCTTGCTTTTAAAGCGAACAATACCATCCTGCTAAAAGGAGGTAAAGAAGCGTTGCACAGCAATACGGTCCTTGTTGATTTTTGGCATCGGGCACTAGAGGAAAACAATTTACCCACGGATTATATTCAACTATTGAACATGAACCGTAAAGAAACCCAAGCCTTTTTAAAAAATCCTGAACAAAAGTTAGACTTAATTGTACCCAGAGGTGGTGAAAAATTGATTGCTTTTGTAAAAGAACATGCCAAATGTGCTGTTCTAGTAAGCGGGAGAGGCAATAATTTTCTATATGTTGATGAAAATGCGGATTGGGAGATGAGCCTGAAAGTAATATTGAATGCAAAGACCGCAAAGATATCTGCATGTAACGCATTGGATAAGATTTTGATTCATACTGATATTGAGGATTACTCGCAGAAAATGGTGGACTTGGCAAATATTCTCAAAACCAATGGTGTAAGTCTTTTGGTTGATGAAGATGCCAAAAAGGTTCTAAAGGACGAACCTCTAATTCCCGACCCATCCGTTTGGAAAGAAGAGTTTCTAGCCATGAAATGTTGTATAGGTACGGTCAACAAAACAGATGAGGCCATAGCAACCATAAACGAGCATTCCGGCGGGCATTCGGCCACAATTATGACCACAAACAAGGATACGGCCCAGCATTTTATGGAACAGGTAGATTGTGCTGCGGTCTACCAAAATGCTTCCACTCGCTTCACGGATGGCGGCCAAATGGGCGTTGGGGCCGAGTTGGCCATTAGCACGGACAAATTGCATCACCGTGGGCCTTTGGGATTAAATGAACTTGTAACCAACAAGTACTACATTTTTGGCGAAGGTCAGATCAGAGCGTAAATACAATAAAAAACACAAATCAAATAGATAAATGTTCGATACCCTAGAGAAAATTAATGGGGCCACCTTACAACATGGTCGCGCACATAATCGCGTATACCTTATGGATACGGAACAGTACAACTGGGATTTGCTAATAGAGAACATGAAAACCATAGCGCATAAAAAGGAATACGATAAAATTCTGAGTCGAGTTCCAGAAGAGGCTATTGATGTTTTTAAATCTAAGGGATATACTGTAGAGGCTAAAATACCTAAACTATACAACGGAGAGCAAGCCGGTTATTTTTTAGCCGATTACCTCAGTACCGAACGTGCCAACAGCCCTAGTCAGGTAAAGAAAACCATTACTTCGGTAAAGACAATTGCTCTCGCGGCCAATAGTTCTTCGGAAGATGCGTTCTTTGCTTTGCCTGATCATCTTGAGATACGTAAACTTGGTGAAAAAGATTTACCGTCTATCATTCGTTTGCACGAAATGGCATTTCAGTCCTATCCGTTTCCCATTCATGATCCAGAGTATCTAAAGCAGCTACTACATGAAAACCATGAATTTTATGGCCTCTTTGAAAATGATGCTCTTTTGGTTTCCGCTATCCTAAAAATTCAGGAGAATGAATCTAGCGTAGAAATCATGGATTTTGCCACACATCCCAATTATAACGGGCAAAATCTGAACTACTATTTAGTTCAAGAGATTAAGCAACGTGTTTCAAGCAACAAGTACAAAACTTTATACGCTTTGGTTCGTGCTACCTCATATGGTCTAAACATTACCTTTAGTAAACACGGTTTTATTCTTGGTGGTACCTTGATGAACAATACTGTAATTAGGGGAAACTTAGAAAGTATGAATGTTTGGTATTGTAATTTATAGACTCCGTTAGTCTTTAAATAATTGTAACAGGCCGACTTAAAATTGATTAAGTCGGCCTCTCTAATTTTAGAAAATATGACACCCTAGCTCTGCTCCATGAATTCTAAAATAATAGTCTCGTCAAAATACATTATTCCTAAATACCACATACTATAATAAACAAAATCCTACCACTCATCGAAATAATCAATGTAACTCATAATTTTTAACGTTATCCTCTATACCTCGAAATCATAATATTAACAATATTAGGCTAAGATTAGTTTTAGCCTTCATCTTAATTTATAGCAATATGGCCTCGAACTCTACACAAACATCAATCAATTTACTACACCCCAAATTTGAGCACCCAACGGAAAAGTTGATTGCAAAGCTTCAACAAATAAAACTCAGGTTTCAATCTAATTATTATGGTAATTCCGATGGCAGAAAGTATGAGACAGCCCGTAATTTTAATATTAAATTGAGCAACATTATTTTTGAGGCAAATACATTGGCCTCAAAGCTAGATTTAATTCCCAAAAGAGGGTATCTAAGCATACAATCGGAAATTCAACAACTAGAAAAGGATTTGAACGAGCTTATTTAAAAGAAAGCGCTCCTAGGCTTTCTTTTGCCTATATTTATATCATACTTAATATCTATATGAGAAAAAGGCTCTACAAAATTGGTGGATTACTTATTATAGTCCTTTTTCTCTTTATCCTGTTATGTGACTACATAATAAGTTCATCTGCAGAAGGTAAGACCTTTTCGGATTCAAATGAAATCACGAAAAACAGGGTGGGGTTGGTACTAGGAACTTCTAAAAAATTGATTGGAGGTCTTCCCAACCCGTACTATACTTACCGCATAAAAGCTACGGTTGAGCTTTATAATGCCCAAAAAATTGACTTTGTATTGGTAAGCGGCGATAACGGTACTCGCTATTACAACGAACCCAATACGTTCAAAAAAGATTTAATGGCTAATGGAATACCTCCTGAAAAAATATTTCTGGACTTTGCCGGATTTAGAACTTTGGATTCCATGGTTCGTGCCAAAGAAGTATTCGGATTAGACAACGTTACTGTTATATCTCAAGAATTCCACAACCAAAGAGCCATTTACTTGGCCGAGAAAAAGGGGTTAAAGGCTATTGGCTACAACGCAACAGGCATTAGTGGCAAAGAAGGTCTAAAGGTTCAGCTACGGGAATATTTAGCGCGAGTTAAGGTATTTCTAGATTTACTTTTCAACACACAACCCAAGTTTTTTGGCGAACGTGTTGAAATAAAATAAACCTCCCTTTCGTTTAAAAAACCTATTTTGGTTGCCTAAATTCATTTTAAGGTGTCAAAATTAAAAGTGCTTCTAAACAACCTCGGACCCGGACTACTTTTCGCCAGTATGGCAATAGGAACATCTCACTTGGTTCTTTCTACAAAAGCTGGCGCCCAATACGGATGGGTAATGGCGATTCCTATCATCTTGGCCAACATTTTTAAATATCCATTTTTTGAGTTTGGGGTGCGCTACACCAATGTTACAGGAAAAACGCTTACGGAAGGTTACCTCAACCGAGGTAGAGGTTATTTGTGGTTTTATGCCATTATTAACCTAATAACCACTTTTACCATTCTAGCAGCCTTATATACGGTAACCGCTGGGTTGTTCATTAATCTTTTTCAGATATCTGAAACTTACATTAATTATATATCTCTTGCCCTTTTTGCTTTTATAAGTCTCCTACTTATTATTGGCAAATATAGATTTATGGAGATATCCCTAAAGTTTGTGGTCTCCATTTTATTCCTTGCCCTTTTGGTCACAACCATTGTTGTTCTGCTGAAAGGCCCCGTAATACCGGTTTCAGACTTTACCTCACCACCAATTTTTGATAGCACGGGAATTCTTTTTCTAATTAGTTTAATGGGGTGGATGCCCACTACAGTAGAGGCTTCTAGCTGGGTAAGCCTATGGAGTGTAGAAAAATGGAAGACCCAACCCAAACCTTCCTTAAGGGAATCTCTACAGGAATTTAAGGTGGGGTATTTTACAACATCGTTATTGGCAATTTTCTTTCTGATAATCGGATGTATGACCCTCTATGGTACCAACACTGCGTTAAGCGGAAATGCAGTAACCTTCGCGGATCAAATCGTACAATTATTCACCACCCACATTGGACCATGGGCCTATATTCTAATTGCCATATCTGCCTTCGCAACCATGTTCAGTACATGTATGACGGCACATGACGCCTTGGCCAGGGTTAGCCTAGATATAATAGACCTGCTATTTTCTAACTTGAAATTGTCTGGAAATAAACGGATTTTCGCATTTGGCGTACTTGCCTTGGCATGTGTAAACTTTACCGTTGTAAGCGTCTTTAAATCCAACATGGGGCAATTAGTGGCCTTGGCAACTTTTGTTTCCTTTGTTGTAGCACCTATTGTAGGGTATATGAATTTAAAAAATGTAATGAGCGAAGAAATACCGGAAGCCAACAAACCGAATAAACCATTGCAACTACTGACCTACTTAGGTATTCTCTTTCTATCGCTCTTTTCCGTATACTACTTTTATATTGTAGTCTTCAATTAACCGTAGTAACCAAGCTTACTTACTTAGTTCCTCATAATTCTCGATAACAAATAGCGTTCTAAGGTTTTGCTTATGTAAAAAGTCCAAACAGTACACGCCATTTGTACAGTTATTGGTAATTTTTTCCTCGCCATAACCAACGGCCTTGGTAATGTTTTCATTTGGCACTCCGTTCGCCAATAAATAAGCTTTTATTGCTGCAGAACGTTTTTCAGATATACGTTTGTTAGAACTGCTACCTCCTCTACTATCCGTATGGGTCTCAATTGAAATTTTAAGTTTAGGGAATTTTTTTATGGCATCTACTACCTTGTCCAATTCCGGTGTCATGGCCAAGGTTACATTACTCTTGCCTGTCTCAAAATAGAAATTATTCAGGCTTAGCACATTCTTTCCTTCTTTCTCCCTAACAATATCCTCTAAAGAGACCAATTGTATTTGAGATGGCGCCTTCTGTAATTCTTCTAATTCCTTTGGATTGTATTTCTCTTTAAATGTTGAATAACCATCTTTGGAAATCTCCATGGAAACCACATCTGTATAGGGTATCTCTACTTGATAGGCCCCATTGGCATTAGTAACCAGTTGACTGAGTACAGCACCATCCTTATCAAAAACCGTTACGCCCACATTAGCTATAGGGGTATCGTAGGGAGGTTTCACTACCGTACCCTTAAATATAAGTGTGCGTGGCCCTGGTTTACTTGCTATCTTGAAGCCATAAATATCATCATTACCTTTACCTCCTGGTCTATTAGACGAAAAATATCCCATTAGCTCATGTCCTTCGCTTGGGCGAATAATAAAGCCAAATTCATCATATTTCGTATTGATTCCTTCTCCTAGATTTACAGGAATACTCAAGGTATTATCTGGCTGAATATTGCTTCGGTATACATCCATACCGCCAAGTCCATAAAAAACATCGGAAGAAAAGAAGAGACTATTATCGTAGACAAAAGGAGCAATTTCATTTCCAGGAGTATTGACTCTAGGCCCCATATTGATGGGTTCGGACATAACCTGACCGTTATTGGTTACAACATAATAAAGGTCGGTTCCCCCATAACTATCATCAAAATTTGCCGCAAAATATAATCTTTCGCTTGCCGCATCATAGAAAGGATAGTAAAAAGAGGTACTTAAGTCTTTTAGCAAAAACCGAAAAAGTCCGCCTTCATAGGCCATACCAATTGCCAGTGCATTTTTTCCTTTCTCATCAAACGAAAGTTGTTTTCCGTTAGCGTTGGAAAGCACATAGTACGTTCCTCCTGTAATACTGGAGTAATAAGGTGTAGATTTGTGAAAAGGGGAATCTGGCACGCCTTTGTATACATTTACATTGCTGATGTTTCCACCCTTTTCTATATCGGCCTCATAAATATCCAAGTACGACTCCCCAGATGGCCCATAAATTCGTTTTGATTTGTTCTTTCTACCACTACTAAACAGCAACTTGTCTTCGTGAAAAGCAGGTGAAAAATCGGAAAATTCACTATTACCGTTCAATGTAAAAATAAAGAACCCTGCAGACTCCGTTTCTTTGTTATCCTGTAGTAAATAATTGAAGTCCGCATTTTCTACCAATTCACTTTCAAGAACATTGCTTTTGGACTTCAAAAAGGCCTTTACTCTTTCTTGTTCCGAGATTTTAGCCAAGCTCTGCAACATCTTGTTAAACCGATGTGCAGACATGATAGTATCGTTCTTATTAATATCTAAATATAATTTAGATGCTTTATTATATTCTCCCGTTTTAAAATAGGAATCGGCCAAATTCAAGAGCTGATGGTTGGTAATGAACTTACCCTCTTGCATTTGTTTGTTATATTCTAAAATAGCATCTTCATACGCATAACTATAAAAATACTTATCGCCCTTAGATGTCATTTCTTGACCGAACGATGGTGCCACGGTCAACGTAAAAAGTAATATGAAGATTTTGAATTTCATAGTCTAATATTAGAAAAATCTTGGCGTATCTATTTGTTTTGGTTTTCCTTTTAAGCTCTTGTTGCCTCCTCCGGAACCATCACCTTTACCCAAGAAGAACTTAAGAATAACTTCATGGGAACCACTACTAAACTCTCCTAGTGGGTTTGTGTTGTAATCATAAGAATAACCAATAAAGCTACCACTCGTAATCTGAAAGCCAACTAAACCGCTAACGGCACTCCCCAAACGATAGGATGCGCCCATTGTAAACCGATCATTAAACAAAAAGTTAGCACTAAGATTGGTGTTCAATGGAGCTCCGTTAATATAATTCAATAAAAAAGCGGGTTTGAACTTTAATGTTTCCGAAACATCAAAAACGTACCCCCCAATAAAATTGAATTGCATTTTATCCTCTATAATCGTGGCGACATCATCATTATAGATTCCATCAGTTAAAAAATTGGGAATAGACGCTCCTAAATACCAAATATCATCTTCATACAAGAAGAAACCAGCCCCAATAGTCGGGTAGAATTTTGAAATGGTCTCACGCCCTAAAATAGGTTCTCCGGGGTTTTCGAACGTACCCTTTGAAAAATCTACGTTTAAGAATGAACCACCGGCATCCATACCAAAAGAAAGCTTTGCTTTATCCGATACATTAAATTGATAGGAATAAGCCAACTCTACATATGTCTGAGTTGATGGCCCCAATTGGTCGCTTATAATATTGAACCCCATGCCTGTTCTTTCATTGGCAAATGGTATGTTGGTACCTAAGCGAATCGTACGGGGAGACCCATCTACATCTAACCATTGAGCCCTATAGGCAGCTGCTATTTCAGGATTCTGAACCGATCCCACATAACCAGGGTTGAAGCTACCAATATTGTACATATACTGCGTATACTGTGGTTCTTTTTGGGCAAAACCGTTTGCCGAAATGAACAATACACCTATAGCAAAGCAGATGTAACCGTAAAAGGATTTTAATGTTCTATACTGCATTATCCAAATTATCTTATGAGCTGTATCCAGCCTTTTTTAGTGGTATTGGTATCAAAACCTTCTACTTCTTCTTGTAAGGTTAAATTCAAAACGTAGAAGTAAGTACCGTCTGGGGCCTCTTTACCTTCCCACATTCCGTCCCAAATAATTTCCTCGGTCATCTGATCGCCCTCGAAAACCACTTTTCCATATCTATTGAAAATTTTAATATCGTAAACAAGATCTACCGGGGTTGAATTGAAAGTACCATCCTCATTTCTCTGATACTTATTGATTTTTAATTCATCATTTACACCGTCATTATTTGGCGAAAATTGATTAAAAATCAATCCAAGATCTAAATCGGATTTTCTTGAGACCCTAACACGTACCGAATCAATATTATTCTCGTACTTGCCTTCACTATCTACAGGTGAAGACCTTATTATTTCTGCTTGATTAGTAAATTCTCCTTCTAAAGGAACCAAAACCCTTATTTCCAGAGTAGCCACCTCCCTATGTATAAGTTCAGGAATAGTCCACAAACCGGTTTGAAGACTATATTCTCCTTTATCAGCTACATGGTCTATATAATCAAAGCCACTTTCGCTTTCCTCGGCAATGACATCTAAAACTTGAATACCGGAAACTGCATCAATTTCGGACTCATTGGTAACCTTTATAGTAAAAACAACCTCCTCGCCAATTAAAGGGTTTACTTCACTTAGATTATTTTTTATACTGAAAGCATCCTCCGGGTCAACTATTCTTGCAAACTTTTCCAATACCAAATCAATGCCCTCGGGCAAATCAATATTTAAAGTCACCTCTGAGCTGTCATTATCCGGATTTTCATCAACGGGAAAAGACTGCAACAATTCGGCAACATTAGTATATGGTCCGCCATCTAGAACATCAACAGTTATACTTAAAGTTACCGTTCCATTAGCCGGAATCTCGGCAATTGTCCATTCACCAGTAGCTACTATGTAACTTCCTTCTGTAGCCGTATGTGATTTATACTCAAAGCCGGTTTCTAGCATTTCACCAATAGTAACATTTCTCGCTACCCTATCAGACAAATTATTTACCGCTATGGAAAAAATAACCTCATCTCCCGCTATGGCTTCGGCCTTATCAACCGTTTTTACAACCTGAAGATCTATTGGTGTAGGATCGCAATTTCCATTATTGATATCGGGATCACAAGCATCTAGAGGATTGGTACCGTCTGCCTCCTCTTGACCATCGGTAATTCCATCTCCGTCCGTATCACAAAGTCCGTTGGAGTTATCCGGAATACAGGCATTATTGTTGGCTGGATCTAACTGATCAACAACACCATCTAAATCCGAATCCAAAACATTAGAATCCAACGCATCTATAATACCATCACCATCTTCATCTAAAGGGTTATCAAAATCATCACCCACTTCGTCCCCGTCGTTTATTCCATCATCATCCGAATCCGGATTGTTTGGATCGGTTCCCAAAGTAGATTCTAATCCACCCAACAACCCGTCTCCATCGTCATCCGTATCACAACTGCTCACTGAAATTGTAAGCTCCGCTGTTTCATTTTCGCAAGGCGCCTGCGCTCCCGTGGTTGTATATTCAAAAACATATGTACCATTGGGCAAACCTTGAAAATCTACTACATTTTCTTCATTTATAGCAGGAGTAGCCGGACCAGAGGCCCATGCCCATGTACCCGCACTTGCTGCTTCCGAGAAAGTAGTATCTAAATCCAATGTGGTTGTTCCAAAGTTGGAATCATTACAAGAAGATGCGTCCTCTGGAGCTCCTGCGGTAACAGGAGGAAAAATAACCGCCTCAACCTGTACCCTTGGCGATGATTTACACCCATTGGCTTCTGCTTCCACATAATAGGTAGTTGTACTTGCTAAATTGTTAACGGCAAAACTAGCTCCTGTACCCACTGGTGAACCACCCGTAGCACGTGTAAACCAATTAATTGTAGCGTTTTGGGTTGCCGTAGCCCTAAGCACCACCCTTCCCGGACCACATCTACTGTCGCCCGCTGAACTTGTAATTTCCGGTGTTTCACTCTGAGCCAGCGTTAATGTTAACAAAGGGCTGGCGCAATCGTTTACCGCATCGTAATAAAATCCATAATATGTACCTGGCAAAGGATCATTTAGCCTGTTATTAGGAACAAAGCTACCCGTGGGGTCCGCATCATCGGTTGCCCAACGCAATACGGTACCGTTAGGCCCACTATTAGGCGCATAATCGTTTAGACCAGTGGTTATGTCATCACAAAAAGTTCTCTGTATACTCGTATCTAGAACCGGAGCTGCGTTTCCAGCGGTACAAGGGTCACAATCATCAACATTTATAGTTACCGATATAGAATCATTAGTACAAGGTGCCTCAGCACCTGTTGTTGTAAACGTATAAACATAAGCGCCTGCAGGCTGCCCTCTAAAGTTAACTTGATTATTGGCTCCCGTAGGATTAACCGTTGCTGGTCCTGAAGTATAGGTCCATGTACCTGCATCGTTACCTGTAATTAATGAATTTAATGGAATACGAGTTGGCCCAAAATCATCATTGGCATTATTACATGCGTTTGACGGAGTAGTTACCGTGCCTACGGACGGTGGTGTGTTAAAAGTTATGGTGACAGGGCTACTGGCCGTAAAACAAGAATTATCATCTGCCCAATAAACGGCATGATAAGTTCCCGTGGCAGTTATATTAGGGCTAGGTAATAGAGCACCTACTGTAGTTGGATTTGCATCATTACTCCATCGTAACGAACTACCCGCTGGAGCACTATTTGCACCTCCGGTTACATACGTATTTAAATTAACAGTAGCAGTAGGAGGGTTACAAACCGCATTTGCCCTTCCATTTATGGTTGGCGGGGTATCTCCTGCCGCACAATCATTATCAATAATTGTTACCGTGCGTTGCGCTACAGGCATTTGAGTGTACGAAAATTGGGTATTGTTACTTGGATTCCCGAGTGTTAAGATTATAGTTTCGTTGGCTTCAGGGTCTGTATCAGGGGTAGGGTCTACAACTATTGTCTGCGGGGCATTCCCGCCATTAGGAAAAACCAATTGACCACTTGCAGGACCAGGAGCCGTATAATCCGTACCGTATGTTGCTGTACCTTGATTTGCTCCCGCCGCATTAAAATTATAGGGAACGGTAACGGCCGCTCCTGTGGCATTTACCTTATCAAGAGAAAGCGTATAGGTTGCGGTAGCCGCACCATCTTCAGCCAATGTAGCGGGCGTTCTACTCAAGGTAAAAGTACCTGTATCATTGTCCGCAATAGTAAAATTGACACTGTTCTCCGTAGCACTAATTGCAGCCCCATTAGTTGCACTTGCAATAGAAACAACAATGGTCTCGTCCAACTCAATTAAATTATCATCGTTTATGTTGACTTCAAAGGTTCTTTCCTTAAAAATATTATTTAAAGTAAAAGATGTAGTAAGTGCCTGAAAATCTGCACCACTAGTGGCGTTACCTCCAACATTTATAGTTATAACATTAGGAAGCAGATTATTACCTGTTCTAGTCACTGTATAGGAACCTACTGAACCATTTTCAGAAGGCTGTACAGCTGTACGAGTAATTGATATCACTTGAGCATTAGCTCCAAAGCCAACACCAAAAAATAAAAGCAACAATAGAACGATTTTGCCATGTGCTCTCAAACTACGGGCAAAGCGAGCTTTTTTCTTTTTCAATTTCATAACTGTCCTTTGAACAAAAATTCAATTCACAGCAAATAAAGTAGGTCCTGGCTAAATGGGCATCAATATTACTAAAAAAATCATCCACAACCGTAAATTTGGGGTTAAATCAAGGTTTAATGGATGAACTACATCATATACGGATGAAACATCAACTTGGGATATCTGCCGACTGACTTTCTGCTCCTGGAGCTATTTTTCTAACCAACCCTTGCAACACTTTACCTGGGCCAACCTCTATAAACAGGGTGGCTCCATCGCTTACCATATTCTGCACACTTTGTGTCCATTTTACGGGAGCCGTCAATTGTGAAATAAGGTTCTTTTGAATTTCAGTGGAGTCACTTACCGCTACGGTAGTAACATTTTGATAAACAGAACATTTTGGCGTTGCAAAAGTGGTGTTTTCTATTGCCGATGCCAATTCTTCTCGTGCAGGCTCCATTAAAGGTGAATGAAATGCCCCTCCTACAGGAAGTACCAAAGCCCTTCTTGCCCCTGCTTCTTTCATACTTACACAGGCTGTTTCTATGGCTTCTACCTCTCCGGAAATCACCAATTGACCTGGGCAGTTGTAATTAGCGGCAACTACAACACCCGGTGTTTCTGCACATATTTTTTCTACTATAGCATCTTCCAACCCTAAAACAGCCGCCATAGTGCTCGGTTTAAGTTCACACGCTTTTTGCATGGCCAAAGCACGTTGTGAAACCAATTTTAATCCATCTTTAAAACCTAGCGTTCCGTTGGCTACCAAAGCAGAAAACTCTCCCAAAGAATGACCTGCAACCATATCCGGCTTAAAACTGTCACCCATTACCTTACTAAGAATTACCGAATGTAAAAAAATGGCCGGCTGGGTAACTTTGGTCTGTTTTAGGTCCTCCGGGGTACCTTGAAACATAATATCAGTAATAGAAAAACCAAGAATTTCATTTGCCTGCTCAAACAGTTCTTGGGCCAGTGGATATTTTTCATAAAGGTCCAAGCCCATACCTACAAACTGCGCTCCTTGTCCGGGAAATATATATGCGTTCATTCTTTTTAATTTTTTAGTGCGTGCAAAAATAGCAAATTAAGTATAAGTCCCAAGTACAGGGCACTGTTCTTACTCCTTAAACCAACTACTGTACATAACATAATTATTGGCTATACGGTCTATTTCCCCTGAACTCAGTTCCGGACTAATATCCTTTATCTTTTTTGCGGGTGTACCTGCAAATACACTTCCCGAGGGAATATGCGTGCCTTTTGTAACCACAGCTCCTGCCGCAATAATACTGTTGCTCTCCACAATACAATCATCCATAATGATACTTCCCATACCTACAAGCACATTATCTTTTAAAGTACACCCATGAACAATGGCGTTATGACCAATTGAAACGTTATTGCCAATTGTTGTTGGCGATTTTTGATAAGTACAGTGCACTATAGCTCCATCCTGTACATTAACCTTATTACCCATTTTTATAAAATGCACATCTCCCCTAAGGACGGCATTATACCAAATACTACATTGGTCTCCCATAGTTACATCACCAACAATGGTTGCATTCTCGGCAATAAAACAGTCCGTTCCAAATTGCGGGGTTTTCCCTTTTATCGTTTTTATCATTTTAATTTGCTTTACCCTAATTCTATATGTTCTAAAAATACGCCAAAAACTCTTTTTTCTTAGAGGCCGAAACCAATAACTCTTTTCCGTTTGAAACTACCACACTACCTCCCTTTCCCTTTCTATATTTCACTACCTCGTTAACATTAACTAAATACGATTTATGAATACGGGCAAATGAAAAACCGGACAAGGCATCCTCAAAATACTTTAGGGTCTTGCTGACCAAAATCTTTTTATTCTCTAGATAGATTTCGGTATAATTATCATCGGCTTTGCAATAGAGAATATCAGCAACATTCAGCACTTGAAAACCGTCTTGCTGCGGGAGGGTTATCTTCCCTTCTACGGATTTCAATTTAGGTCGTAATACCGTATCCGCCAGCTCAATTTCTTTTTGTTTAATTTCTTGAACGTATTCCACCGCCTTTATCAATTCATCAATGTTTATGGGCTTCATAAGATAATAGGCCGCATGGCTGTTCAAGGCATCCATGGCATATTGATTGTAGGCCGTTACAAATACGGTCTCAAACGTACGGCTAGGCAACTGGTCCAGTAAATCAAAGGCATTGCCAAAAGGCATTTCAACATCTAAAAACACAAGGTCCAATTCATGTTTTTGAATTAGTTCCAATCCTTCTTGAATGGATGCAGCCTCCCCAACCAAATTGACATCAACACAGTATTTCCCCAAATAGTTCCGTAATATTTCACGGCTGTTGGCTTCGTCTTCTACAAGTATGGCGTTTAATTTCATATTGGAATTTTAATTGAAAAAGCAGCTTATCAATCTTTTCGTAAAACAAATACCACCTTGGTTCCCGAGCCCTCTTTGGTAAGGTCAGAAATAGCAACATCTACCTTGTTTTTATACATATCGTTCAGAATGGCAATACGTTTTTTGATGTTTCCCATTCCTTTGGATTTTTGTTTCTTCTGGTTCTGGGTCTTTAATTGCGATGATTTTTTTCTGCCTATCCCATTATCAGTAATGGTTATTTCTAGGGATGTTGTCCCTTTCGGTTTTACATCAATTTTTAAAAGCCCCTTTTCATCTTTATATCTAAGCCCGTGCCAAATAGCATTTTCTATATAAGGCTGAAGCAACATAGGCGGAATTTCAAAAGCCGAAACATCTAGCCCCTTATCTACATTTAACTCATAACTGAACTTATCCGGAAAACGGGAATGCTCCAACTTTACGTAGAGCTCCAACAGTTCCAATTCCTTGGTCAGGGGAATAAAATCTTCTTCGGAATTTTCCAAAACCGAACGCATTAAGGTTGAAAATTCACTTAAAAACCTATTGGCACTACGCTCATCACTCTTTGCGATGTAATTATTGACCGAATTAAGGGCGTTAAAAATAAAATGCGGATTCATCTGCGAACGCAGGGATTTCAATGCCAAGAGATTGTTCGCTAGTTTTTGTTGTTGATTGCTACGGTAAAAGAAAAACGCCGCCAGACCCAACAAAATCATCCCGAATATCAGGGAATAGATAATCCACTTTTGGCGCTTATTACTCTCTTGAATAAGCTGCTGGCCCGTTACCGCTAAGTCATATTTGCTTTGAGACAACTCCCTCTCTTGCTCCAAACCAGAAATACGATTTTGCTTAGAGGCAATTTCACGATTAAAACGCGCCGCCCTAGAAATTTCTTGTTCCTTTTGCATGTATAGACTATCTACCAAGGATACATAATTACGATAGCTCTCAAAAGCCTTTGGATAATCCCCTTTATATTCAAATACCTCAGAAAGCTTGCGTGTGGCATCTTTTTGCACCACTAGGTCATTCTCTGAACCCGCCTCTTCTATACTCTCTTTAAGATACGGAATAGCCTCATCATACTTGTCCTGAGCAATGTACGCATTGGCAATTTTGTAATTGATACGTTGCGAGGTAATAGAATCAAAATCTCCTCGGGCCTCTTTTTTAGTAGTTCTTCCCTTAGGTAGGGTCTTTAGTTCATTAAGGCTTTTTTTACGAAGTTCTATTTCTGCACCATATTGACTTTTTTGATTGTAGAAATCGGCTACTTTTTCTTTTTCCTGTACCGCTCGTTTGGGGTCCAGACCTTCTGTTAATTGCAAGGAACTATTGTAATACGCACCTGCCTCAACCAGCTTATCATCTTGAGCGTACGTATCGGCAATTTTTGAATTTAAATCGGCTACTTTGGGAGATATCTGGTTCTTCCTAGCCACAATTAACCCTTCCTCATAAAAGGCTACGGCTTTATCTGTCAAACCTAATCCACGGTAAGCATCGCCCAAATTTTCGTTCAAGCTCACCTTTTGATTCGGTTTAAGTCCCTCTATTCTCAGTAAAGGCTGCAGTTCTTTTTCCGCTTCAGAAAATTGTTTGTTCAAAATATAGGCTTCACCCAGGAGCAAGGTGGTCCGGGTAGATTTGTGGGCTTCCAGAGCATCCTTATAATTGGTAATGGCCAAGTCATATTGTTTGTGATATTGATATACTTCGCCCAAAGCGACCAGTGATTCCGAAAGCGACTTTTTATCTGCCTGTTTCCCAAGAACGGCAATGGAATTGGTGATATAATCTATACTCCTTTTAATATCACTTTGCTTGTAGGAGTTGGCAGAATCCAAATACACTTTATGCAGACTACTTTGCGGTCGTGCCATTTTACTGCTACGCACCTCCTTTTGCGCCCACGAGCTCATTGTGGAGCACCCCAGAAACAGAAAAAACAATATGTAGCGAATTGTTTGCATTTGACTATTTATACAACGTAAACTTAGTTGAATTATGCGTCATTAAAAAACGTCATCTCTCACTAAATGGGCAAAAAATGAATTGTTTTAAAGGCTTCACACACCCAAAAGGAACGTTCCCTCTTTCAAAAGGCTAATTCACTCAAAACAGGTTTTACAAGAATTAAGTTGCTTCTACTTTTACCTCATCAACAACACATAAAAATATATTAACTCCCTCTTAATAGAGTTTAAAAATTAAATTATGAAAAACGTTAGACAGATTCTAGGATTGGCTTTTATGTCACTTGCTTTAACAAGCACGTATGGCTGCGAAATAAAAACAAAAAAAGAAACAACAAAACCTGTATTGGCCCAAGGTTTCTTACCTGATACAAATGAAAAGCCTAAAAGTAATACCGTTAAAATTGCCCTATTATTGGATACTAGCAATAGTATGGATGGGCTCATTAACCAAGCTAAGTCTCAACTTTGGGACATTGTAAACAAGTTCACTTATGCTAAATGCGGAAACGAGGACCGTCCCGTATTACAAATTGCCCTATACCAGTATGGAAATGACAACCTATCTTCTCGTGAAGGGTATATTCAGCAAGTATTGAATTTTAGTGGAGACTTGGATGAAATTTCGGAGAAACTTTTTTCATTAACTACTAATGGAGGCGAAGAATATTGTGGCGAGGTTATCCATACTTCTTTAAAACAATTGAATTGGGGAGATAACCCGGATAATCTAAAAATGATTTTCATTGCAGGTAACGAACCATTTACCCAAGGAAAATTAAACTATAAAGACGCAGTCACCAATGCCAAAGAAAAAGACATTGTGGTAAACACTATTTTCTGTGGTAATTATGAACAAGGCATAAATTCCGATTGGAAAAATGGCGCCACTTTAACCGGAGGTGAATATATAGCTATTGACCACAACAGAAAGGTGGTTCATATTGATACACCTTATGACGATGTTATTATACAATTGAATTCCAAACTAAACCAGACCTATATTTCGTACGGTGCTATGGGAAGTGTCAAAATGGAAAAACAACGTACTCAAGACTCCAACGCTTATGAACTGGAAGAAGCCGTAGCGGTAAAAAGAGCCGTAAGTAAAAGCTCCAGACTTTACAACAACAAGAACTGGGATTTAGTTGATGCCCTAGAAGATGAGTCTTTTGATATTGCCATGCTTGAAGAAACCGAACTACCAAAGGAACTAAAAGGGAAGTCAAAAACCGAAATGGAAGCTTATGTTCAAGAAAAGAAGAACGAACGAAGTAAAATCCAAAATGAGATTCAAGAATTAAATGCTAAACGTGAAAAATTCATTGCTGAACAACAGAAAGAAGGCGAAAAGGGAGAGCTAGAAAACGCAATGTTAGAGGCGATTAAAAAGCAAGCAGCTAAGAAAAATTATAAGTGGGAAGAATAAACCTCCTACATCTTAAGGCAAAAAAGCATCCCGATATACCGGGATGCTTTTGTATTATATCTAGTTATAATTTATGACTTTACTGTGCTGCAGGACAATAACAATCGTACTTACGTTCTTTTTGACCAAAATCGTAACCTAAGGTTATTTGGTGAAATCCCCCATTATCAAAAACAACACTTCCTGATTGATAGGAATAATTATAGGACACCATAAAATTTCCAACATTAGCACCCACAATAGGCGTAAACAATTGTAATCGCTGTTCACCAAAGCTATCTGCGGTTGCAAACTGGGCGCCTTCAAAACTTCTACGGTATGAAAGTCCACCCCAGAGACGTCCAAAATCTACATCCTTATATACTTTGGCATTTAAATCTATAGATTTCTCCTCTGTAAATTCACTCATCTGAAACAAAATAGAAGGCTCTAGCTGCCATTCTTGCTTACCAAAAATGTATCCTACAGAAAATAAATACCTTCGTAAATTATCAATTACAGGTACATTTGCAGGATCCTGTCGGCCAAAACGATATAAATTACGCTTACTACTTAACAGATTGTTTACCGCAAAATGGGCGTAAAACTCCATAAAATTATAGGAGAAGCCCAAATCAACATTAAAGTAACCTTCGCTTATTTTACTACCTATCAAAGCATTATCAGGTTGTGCCGAACGAAATTCGGTTTCATCCAAGCTGCTTTGTAAATACGTTGGGCTCAATCCAAAAGACAACTGGTTTAAAGTACGGCCATCTCCACCAAGCTTCAAATGATGCGCATAGGTCAATTTTACGCCGGTCTGAGCGTGATAACCGTTGGCGTCATTAAAAACAATGGCTCCCACCCCACTATTACTTTCCCCAATTCTAAAATTGGCATTTATGGTCTGTAAATTGGGAGCGTCATCAACATCAAACCACTGCATTCTTGCCGTAGCCCTTATTTTTCCTCCCTCGGTTATACCGGCCATTGACGGGTAAACCAAATAATAATTATCGGATAAATAATCAAAATAAACGGGAATACCCTCTTGAGCGTTAGATTGAAATGCAAAGGATAGGGATGCAAGCAAGAGCAGTAAACGATATTTCATCTGTTTGATATAGAGGATGATTGATTGATCGGTTAAATATAAGATATAACGGACGAAACGTAACATTATTATATAGGCAATTCCATACGGACTGTTCAAAAATAGGTTGTATTTTTACAAAAATTTTGACACCATGAAGGAGTACACAATTACGGTTGTTAAAACCAACAACCCAGCGATTCTAAAATTTGAGACGAATCATTTTTTAACTAAAAACAAGAACTACGAGTTCAAGAATATAGACGAAGCCAAAAATTCACCTTTGGCACAACAGCTTTTTTATCTTCCATTTATCAAGACCGTATATATCTCAGGAAACTTTATTGGCCTAGAGCGGTATGATATTGTAGACTGGGAAGATGTAAAGGATGAAGTGGCCCAGCAATTGGTAGAGTACCTTAACGCTGGCGAGCCGGTTGTAAACGAAGTTGAGGAAACCACTAAAAAAGTAGCGATTACGGTTTATGCAGAGGTTACTCCTAACCCATCTGTAATGAAATTTGTTGCTAACAAACCTATTGTACCGGCAGCATTTGAATTCAAAAATATAGACGAGGCTAAAAATTCGGAATTGGCCAAACAGCTATTTAATTTTCCATTTGTAAAGGAAGTTTTCTTTGACCTTAACTATGTTTCCGTTAGCAAATATGATGTAGCGGAGTGGGAAGATGTTACCATGCAATTGCGCGAACACATACGTGAGTACCTTGCTGATGGTAACGATGCCGTTTCCGAAAGTGCAATAGCTAAGACAAAAGAAGCTGCTCAGGATAGTTCATCACCTAATCAACCTGTAGCAGAATTGGATGACACTTCTCAACAAATAGTAGACATCCTAGAAGAGTACGTAAAACCTGCTGTTGCCAGCGATGGCGGAAATATTCTTTTTCAATCCTATGAAGAAGATAGCAAAACGGTAAATGTTATACTGCAAGGGGCCTGTAGCGGTTGTCCTTCCTCTACCTTCACTTTAAAAAATGGAATTGAAACCATGTTGAAAAATATGATGGGAGACAAAGTAAACGAGGTAGTGGCCATTAATGGCTAATGGACTAATTTTTATAGGTTTAGAATCAAGAATCCTGTTCAATAATTTCGTAATTTGAAACGAATCATAAAAAACAGAGTATTATGGCAGTTTTAAAAGTTATAGAAGTATTGGCAAATTCCGATAAAAGTTGGGAAGATGCAGCCAAACAAGCGGTTGCCCAAGCATCTAAATCAGTAAAGAATATTAAATCCGTTTACATTAACGAGCAAAGCGCTACAGTTAAAGATGGTAAAATGGATAATTATCGAGTAAACGTAAAAATTACCTTTGAGGTAAATTAGTACGGAAACCAAAACTAAAAAAAGCGTTGTAATCCTATTACAACGCTTTTTTTTATTGCTTGAATCCCTAAGATTAGTTGTATATCAACAGAAACACAGGCTAGATACACAGTCAATTTGGGCACATATAAACAAACTATTAACGCATTTAATTTTTGCACTCCGGATTAACAATAGTTTAATTAACTGAGTTTGATTGAAGCCTTTGATTTTAGTATGTTGCTCCCTTAAAAAAAATAGTACATGGAAAAATTTGCAGATTACCAAGAACATATTGATAAAGCTATAGATTGGATATGGGAGGTCTTGCCCGATGTTGTTATGGCCCTCATTATTCTGGTAGCCGGATTATGGGTGATTCGATTTTTGAATAAAATGGTCCGTAAGTTCTTCGAAAAGAAAGACTATGACCTAGCCTTAGAAAGTTTTCTACAGAGTTTTATAAGTATAGCACTCAAAGTCTTACTTTTTGTTTTGGTCATAACCCAATTGGGAGTTAAATCGTCATCACTTATCGCTATTATTGGTGCTGCCGGTCTTGCTATTGGTTTGGCCCTACAGGGTTCGCTTTCCAATTTTGCCGGTGGCGTACTTATCCTACTGTTCAAACCTTTTAAAATAGGCGATTGGATTTCAGCTCAGGGGGTTGATGGCTCCGTAAAGGAAATTACTATTTTCTACACCAAGGTAAACACCTTTGGCAACCAATTGGCTATCATACCAAACGGACAATTATCCAATAACAACGTGGTAAATTATAGTGCGATGCCAACAAGACGCGATAATATAAAGGTGGGTATTGGCTATAGCTCCAATATCAAAACCGCTAAAGATATCATGCTAGACATTTGTCAAAAAAACGAGAACGTACTTAAAGACCCCATGCCAGAAGTGTATGTAGATAGTTTGGGCGATAGCTCCGTAAATCTAACATTAAGGTTCTGGGCAGAGAATTCCGTCTTTTGGGCAGCTCACTTCTTTATTATTGAAGAAGTAAAAAGAAGGTTTGATGAAGCAGAAATTGAAATTCCGTTCCCACAACGTGATGTTCATGTAAAGGGTGAATCCTTAAAAGCTTAAATCAAAGCAACAGAATTATTTCTTTTTCTGTTGAAGGATAAAATCTTTTAAATAATAAGGCTCAAAGTAGGCTACATCTTCAAAGTGGCCTGCTTTGAACTTTTTATAGGACAAGCGGGCCATTTCATTTGCCGAAGGTACTACGGAAGTATCAAAACTTAAATTAGTGTTTGAGAGCACGGATTTACACTTTTCGGCGCCATTACCCACCAATAGAACCTTACCTTTTTTCATAAATTCAGCGAATGAATCTTCATCAATAATTTCGGCTTCGGTGGGTCTTACCTCGTTTTTATCCTTGTCAAAAACGGATGAGTACACCTCCATACGCCGCGCATCCAATACGGGAATTACAAAATCTATTTCCTTGGAAGATACTTGCTCTGCCATACTCTCTAGAGTGGCAATTGAAATTAAAGGTATATCCAAAGCAAAACATAATCCTTTAGCCGCAGAAACCCCAATACGAAGACCCGTGTATGAACCCGGACCTTTACTGACTGCAATGGCATCTAATTCGGAAGCATCCATATTTACCTCCTTAAGCACCTCTTGAATAAAAACATGCAACTGTTCAGCATGTGAATAATTAGGCGTATCGTGCTCTTTAATCACTAAAACACGCCCCTCTTTGGCTATACTTACCGAACAATTGGTAGTAGCCGTTTCTAAGTTTAATATTATGCCCATACAGCTGCAAAGATACACGAGAAGGTTTAATTTGCATACAAAAAAAAACCCGCCCAGTATTACACTAAGCAGGTCTTCAGTTTTTGGCAATTAGAATCTTACTTCAACTCCAAAGGCAGTCCAAAATAGAACTCCAATACTTTAAGTCTAAAAATATAGTCGTACTTGGTACGGATCAATTCAGCTTCTGCATTATCTACCCTTGATTGTGCCTGACTAAAGTCAAAAGCATTCATAAGCCCAACATCATAACGTTCTCTTGAATAATCGTAGGCAAGACGTCTTGCATCCAAGGTTTTTTGGGCCGCATCATAAGCCTTTGAAAAACTCTTGACATCTACATATGCTTGATTGATGCTAGTCTCCAAATCCAATTTATCCTGTTCCAACTGCAATTTGGCCTTCTCAACATTAATTTTAGAGCGCTTTATATTGTTCTTTACGGCGAAACCATTAAAGATTGGAATATCCAACCTAGCTCCATAAGAAATACCGTCATTAATCCATAATTGGTTTACAAAACTCTCTGCAGGAACCAGCCTTCCCGTAGCACTATCAAATCCGCCTTGATCTGAATATCTGGTATTGTAATTAAAGAAAGCCCCCAAGGTCGGGTAAATAGCGCCCTTTGCGATATCCAAATCTTTCTTGGCCAAATCTATATTGGATTGCGAAAATTTAATGTCGTTTCTAAAAGTTAAGGCCTCTGCAAAAATTTCTTTTGGTGATTTTGACTGCACCTCGGATGGAGGAACCTCAAAATCGGCATCCAAGACATCAAAATTTTCATAATCCGTTATCTGAAGCAATTGCGCCAGATTGATACGGGAAATCAACACTTGGTTCTGCGTATTTACGATTTGTTGTTCAAGGTTTGCGGCAGTTGCCTCTATTTCCAATAAATCTCCCTTGGGAATAACACCGGCATCCACCAATTCCTTAGACCTTTTTAAATCCTGTTCGGACACAGCAAACTGGGCTTCAAAAACCTTTAATGTTTCCTTATTTGAGAGTATCTGCAAGTAGGCATTGGCTACACTCAAGCGAATATCGTCCTTAAGATCATCCAAACGGTATTGATTGGATAATGCGTTCAGTTTGGCCCGATTTAAACGGTGTAGATTTCGCAAACCGTCAAAAAGTGTCAAAGACGATGTCAGCCCTCCATTGGCAGACAAAATTGTTGTGGTTACCGGCTGATTGGTGGTTGGGTCAAACGAAAGACCTGTACTACCCGTTACGCTTGCACTAGAATTCACCGCAGGTAACATTGCTCCCACCGCGTCCGATTTATCTATTTGTGCATTTTGCAGATCCAACTCATACTGTTCTACGGAAAGGTTATGTTCAACCGCATAGTCTACACACTCCTGCAGCGTCCATTTTTTCTGCTGGGCGCTAACGGCCCCAATAGAAAATAAGAGCAGTAATGCTGTTAGTTTAAAATTCATATTTTGATTATTTGATTATGATTGATGATTTTTACTCTTCTTTAGCTTCCTCTTCCTCTTCGTCTTCTCCTTTTTTAATAGGCTCGGTCTTGTTCCAAATCTTCACTTTGTCCGATTCCGTTAATCCTGATACGATTTCAACGTTAACCCCATCCGAAATTCCTATCTCAATATCCCTTCTTTCAAACTGCTGATCGCCAGTTTCAATCTCTACGTATGGTTTATCGGTCTTTTTATCAAACTGCAACAGCGCTTCGGGAATAACCAGTACGTCGTCTTTTTTCTCAAGAACCAATGATGCATTGGCACTATATCCAGCTCGTATAAAAATATCATCTTTTACCTCAACATCACCTTCAATCTTAAACTGTACCGCACCTGTTTCCTCTATTCCCTTTGGCGCAATAAAACGTAATTTTGCATCCAGCTCGGTTCCTTCTATTGCGCCCAAACTAATTTTTAAAGGTGTACCTACTTCCAATTTGGCAACCTCGCCTTCATCAACCTTTCCTTCAAAAATCATCTTGCTTAAATCGGCAATGGAAGCAATGGTTGTACCATCATTAAAATTGTTACTCTCAATAACCTGATCACCTTCTTCTACCGGTATTTCCAAAATAGTCCCGTCTACCGTAGCGCGTATGTTCGTATTGGCACTGCTGGAACCTCCGGCCGACCCTTGACGAATAATCTGATAGTCGGCTTTTGCATTTTCAAGCTCCTGTACCGCTTGATCGTTCTGTAGTTGTAGGGTATTAAAATCCTGGCTAGAAATCACACCTTTATCGAACAAGGTCTTGTTCCTGTTGTATTCAATTTTTATATTATTAAGTGCCAGTTCGGCATTCCTTACCCTACCTCTAGATTGGTTTAGGGCCTGTTCGTTTGGCACTACCTTAATTGTTGCTATTAAATCTCCCGATTTAACCTTCTGACCTTCCTCCAAGTATATTTTTTGGATGATACCCGAAATCTGAGGTTTTATTTCTACCTCATCCTCTGGAATTACTTTTCCTGTGGCCACGGTTTTCTTTTCTATATTAGAAATGAAAGGGTTTGACGTCTCATACGTAACAGCATCTTTACTGTTTGATTTCACGAAAAAAGCTGCGGCCCATAGGGCACCTAATATCAAAATACCAATTAAGATATATTTTACGATTTTGTTCATTTTTTCAGATGTGTTTATTGTCTATTGGTTCTGTTGTCTTCCGATTTGTTACAAAATAGCTTGTTATTCTTCACGTAGCGCGTCAATAGGCTTAATACTAACGGCACGTTGGGCAGGTATAAGCCCAATTAAGGTTCCTAATACCACCATAATGGCCAACGCCCCTAACACATAGGGTATAGGCACTGTTGGGTTTGTATAAGGGAAATCAATATCTTTTGTTAAACTAGCAATACCCGCCAAAGTCATGGCACCCAAAATAATACCCATGATACCTGCTATGACGGTTAGAAAAACAGATTCCAAAATAATCTGGTTACGCACTTCTGCAGGTGTGGCGCCAAGAGCCCTTCGTACGCCAAGTTCCTTGGTTCTTTCCTTTACCGAAATAAGCAAAATGTTACCAATACCTATAACCCCTGCCAAAATTGTAGCAATACCAACAATAAGGGACAGAAACGTAATTCCGTTGGCAAAACCAACGATTTTATTGAACTGTTCTCCCAAATTGAACGACCCAAAAGCACGGTCATCATCCGGATGTACGTTATGCAGGTTCTTTAACAAGTCCTTTATATTCTCCTCTACTTTTATAACATCTGCATCATCATAGGCCGCAATGGAAAACCATCCTACATTTTCGCCTGTATTGTACAATTTTTTGAAGGTGGTAAAAGGAATAAAAATATCGCCATCACCACCAAAACCACCACTAGGCTCAAATTTATGGACTCCTATTACTTGAAAATATACATTGTCAATTTTAAAATATCCACCAATGGGATTCTCATCCTTATCAAACAGCTCTTTTTGTGTACGCTCACCAATTACCGCCACTTTACGGGACTGCTCAATATCCTCATCATTAATAAAACGACCGCCATCATAAATTTTCTTGGGAGCTATTTTGGTAAAAGCCGGATAATCCCCAAACAAAGAATAACTACCCGTTTTGTTCTTACGGCCAATGTTGGCAGGGGGCGACCCAAAAAATCCACGTACGTTTCGTGGGGCAATATATTCTACTTCCGGTATACGATTTTCTATCATTACCGCATCTTCGATTTTTAATTGCATCTGCCTTCCGGTCTTGTACCCCTCATTGGGCATGCTTGTGCTTTGCCCCCATACGAACATACTGTTCCTGGCAATTGTCTGGAACATGCTCTCAAAACCATTGTCCATGCCCTTGGCCGCACCGGAAAGCGCTATGTAAATAAAGATGCCCCATAAAACCCCAACAACCGTAATGACGGTCCTAATCTTGTTCTTACTGATCGAACCGAAAATCTCTTGCCATGTATTTCTATCGAATATAAAGCTCATATTATTCGTCTCTTAGGGCTACAATGGGTTTTATACGTGCGGCACGCCTTGCGGGAACATACCCTGCAATGGCACCAAAAATAATCAGTACTATAGTAGCCGAAACCGCTATACCTGTATCTATATATGGGTTGGTAATAAAAAAGTCCTTTAGCTTTTCACCCATTGAACTTAAAATGACCACACCAACGAGCATCCCAACAAAACCGGAAACCGTAGTTATAAATACGGATTCCAATAAAATAGTTCCAATTACCGCTTTGGGCGTAGCGCCTAGTGCCTTCCGTATACCCAATTCCTTTGTTCGTTCCTTGACCACAAAGACCATAATGTTACTAATCCCGATAATACCTGCTATAATAGTTCCAAAGGCTACGAAACCTACAATGATCTGTAACACCCTGGCAAATTGCTGATTCTGTTTTAATTGATCGGCCACATTCCTGATGAATATTCCGTTTTGATCTTTAGGATTGATGTATTTTTTTGAGCGGATAAACTTATCCAAACTTTTTTCAAAGGCCATAGCCCCTGCATAGCCAATCTCCGGCTTAAACCCCACAACAATCTGATTGATTTTATCCGTGTTCTTTTCAATCAACTGTCGGGTGGTATATGGTATATAAACCACGCGCTCTTCATTATCTCCTCCATCATCTTGAAAAACCCCAATAACTTTAAAAGAGCTACCGCCTACATCTATATATTTACCCATTGAATTTTTAGCCCCAAAAAGGTCTTGCTCCACTAACCTACCAATTACAGCATATTTAGTCTTGTTTTTTATATCCAGGTCGTTTAAGTAACGCCCCTTCATCATAATGGTCATTTCATTGTACTGGTGTGAAGGCCCTACTGCTTGTGTTCTATAACTATTGGACTCGTTTTTGTAGCTAACCGTATCCTGGCGTGTTAATCTTGGTGAAATATAATCAAGGAACAAGGGGAAGTTTTTCTCAATATCTGCCAAATCACTATTATCGAACTCAATGGCCCTATTGGATTTGTAACCTTTATATGGCATAGTTGTCCTACCAGGAAATATATAGAACACATTGGTGGCATCATCACCAAAAAAATCATCAAAAGTATTGATGAGGCCATTGCCAAATCCAAAAAGCACAACAAAAATAAGAATACCCAAAGCCACGGTAAACCCCGACAAAAATGTACGAAGTTTGTTTTTTTGGATAGTCTCGAAAATTTCTTTCCAGTTGTCTCTACTTAACATATTGAGCAGCCCTAACCTGTTCTACTTTTTTATCTTCTACGATTACCCCGTCCTTTAAATGCACAATACGCTTACACATATGGGCAATGTCTTCTTCATGCGTAACCACAAGAATGGTATTGCCCTCATCATTTATGTTCTGGATAAGGTCCATTACTTCGTACGATGTCTTACTATCCAATGCACCGGTAGGCTCATCGGCCAAAAGTACTTTTGGTTCTGCGGCCATTGCTCTTGCTATTGCCACACGTTGTTTTTGCCCCCCGGAAAGTTCATTTGGCAAATGGGTTGCCCATTCTTTAAGCCCCACTTGAGCTAAGTATTTAAGGGCTTTTTCCTCCCTTTCCTTTCTAGGTACTTTTTGATAGTATAATGGAAGTGCCACGTTTTCCATAGCACTTTTGTAGTTAATAAGGTTAAACGACTGAAATATAAAACCTAAGAACTTGTTTCTGTATTTGGCCGCTTTGGTCTCGTTCAAATTCTTAATAGGAACTCCGTCTAGCGTATATGATCCGGAATCCGCCTCATCTAACATTCCCAAAATGTTTAATAAAGTTGACTTGCCCGATCCGGACGAGCCCATAATAGCCACAAGTTCTCCTTCTTCAATACTAAAATTCAACCCTTTTAAAACATGCAACGAATTGCTACCCATTTTGTAGGATTTATGCAGATCTTTAATTTCAATCATGGTAGTATTGTTAATTGTATTTGGAATTCTTGAACAATATGGCAATAGGACTTGTAAGTTGCCCAATTGTTACAAGATGGACTCCAAATTTTGTGTTAAATAATAAAATTATCCTTTTTCTTCCTCCTTTTCAATGGCATTCCAGACTTTGATTTTATCCGTTTCTGTAAGTCCGGATTTTACTTCAACAAAAATACCATCGCTGATTCCCAGCTCAATATCCTTGCGTTCAAAGCTTTGATCCCCACTTGACACTTCTACATAAGGCGACTTTGTTTTATCATCAAACTGCACCAAAGCTTCCTTAATAGCCAAAACACTATCTGCCTTACCTAGTATTACCGATGCATTGGCACTTAGCCCCGCCCTGATAAAAACGGAATCCTGCTTTTTCATAGTTCCTTTAATTTCAAACTGAATGGCACCGTTCTCTTCTTTTCCCTTAGGAGCTATATAATCTAGAACTGCATCAAACACCTTTCCCTCTAAAGCCCCAACAGTAATTTCAAGAGGCAAATTCTCTTTAATTTTACCTACTTCACTTTCGTCTACCTTTCCTTCAAAAATCATTTTATCTACATCTGCAATGGCGGCAATGGTAGTTCCTTCGTTAAAATTGTTACTCTCTATTACCTGATTACCCACTTCCACGGGCACCTCAAGTACCATTCCGCTAACGGTTGCCCTAATTTGAGTATTCGCGGCATTTCCATACCCTTTTGTAGTACCTGTTTTTACAATATCATAACGCTTGTTGGCCGCAGCATACCCTTGTTTAGCTTGGTCATAAGTAACTTCCGCACGTTCCAAATCTACTTTTGATATCACCCCTTTAGCGAACAACCCCTTTTGACGCTCCAGGTTTCTAAGCTGGTCATCTAAATTAATCTTGGCCTCATCAATTGTATTTCGCGCATCGTTAAGCGCATTTAGATTGGGCACCACCTTAATCCTACAAAGCAAATCTCCCGACTTTACATAATCACCACCTTCAACAAACACCTCTTCTATTACCCCGGAAATATTAGGCTTAATGAGTACTTCCTCCAAAGGAAGTATGCTTCCCGTGGCTACCGTTTTCTTTACAATAGTTTTTTTAGATGCCTGTTCCGTTTCATACACTACAGGGTCTTCAGCGTTTTTTTGGTATAGGTAATACATTGATCCGCCAAAGGCCACGACTATAAGCAAAAGGATGATTCTGGTTACTGACTTTTTCATTTTTATGATTGATTGATGTTACGTTATTCGATTGTTGTTTTTATAAAATTGATTCTCAGTTTACTCGGTTCTGAGTGCATCTATAGGTCTTACTTTTATTGCACTCTGTGCCGGAATAAAACCAGCTAAGAGACCTGAAAAAATAAGAATGAACAGAGCCACTACAACTACCCCTAAGCTTACACTAGGATTAGCGAACATATCTACCGGACCGTTCATATCTAGAAGCACATTGACCCCATAGATGAACAATGCACCTAAAGTAATCCCTGCCATACCGGATATAATGGTCAAAAAGATAGATTCCATTAAAATCTGTAGTTTAATGGACCAAGGGTCTTCTCCCAAAGCCCTACGTATTCCTATTTCCTTGGTTCTTTCCTTTACCACAATAAGCATAATGTTACTTACCCCAATTATTCCGGAAAGCAATACTAGAATCCCTACGAAATAGGCAATAAAACGTAACGCCCCAAATAAACTCTGAACGCGCTGAAATTGTTCATATAAATCAAAATGCCCAACGGCACGCTGATCTTCCGGGTGTACATTATGGTTTTCTTTAACCACGCCCATAATCTTATCCTTTAGACTAGTGATAGAAGTACCATCGTTTGCAGTTATGGCCATCCACCCCACATCATTCCCCCTATTAAAGGCTTGGGAGAATGTGGTAAAGGGCACGAAAATTTCCTTTTGCGCTTCCTCGCCATCGCCATCGTTGCTCTTCTTTTTATAAGTTCCGACCACCATAAAATTCACTCCCTGAATCTTTATAAACGAACCCAGTACTTCTTCATCTTTATCGTAAAGCCCTGCTCGTACTCCCTCTCCTATTATTGCAATCTTTCGTTTTTCCTTTATATCATTATAGTTCAAAAACCGCCCGGAAGTCATGGTCATAGGGTCTTGCTTGCTAATTTCAGGATAATCACCGTACACATTATAGGCTCCGGTCTTAATCCCTCGGACTACATTGTTGGCTCCATTAAACCCGCCAAGTTGGTTTCTTGGAGATATAAATCTTAAGTTGGGCACCTTATCCCTTATCGCCTGAACGTCTTCAACTTTAAAAAGAAAGCTTCTATTTTTTGGAAGACCCTTATAGGGCTTAGTAGTACTTCTAGACCACATGAACATGGTATTGGTAGCAATGTCTCCAAAGTCTTGCATAATGCCGTTCTCCAGCCCTTTTCCTGCCGAAAGCAACAGGATTAAGATGAAAATACCCCAGAACACCCCAAAGGCCGTTAATACGGTTCGGAACCAGTTACCGGTAAGTACTTCCAAAATTTCTTTCCAACGGTCTTTATTGAACATGATTGTGAAATAAAATTGGTTCAGATATTGTTCTATTCATCTCGTAATGCATCAATGGTATGAATATTGGCCGCCCTCCAAGCAGGAAAGAACCCTGCCACTGCCCCTGCCAATACCAAAACAAAAACTGTTGAAATAGCTACCGTAAAATTTACGGAGGGGTTTAAAACGTAGTCCACCTCTATATGAGGGCCAACAAACTCCAAGAGTCCCATACTAAAAATGAGCCCTGCAAAGCCAGAAATGGCCGTAATGAAAATAGATTCGTGCAAAATCATACCAACTATAGACCATGGCTTGGCACCAAGTGCCTTTCGTATACCAATTTCTTTTGTTCTTTCCCTTACCACAATAAGCATAATATTACTCACCCCAACCACACCAGCTATTATAGTACATATGCCAACGAACCAGAAAAACAAAGCAATATTATCCGTTAGACTATAGTACCTTTTAGCTTCTTCCATAGCACTCCATACGAATATAGCATTGGTGTCATCCGGTGCAACGGTATGAGCTTGTTGTAAATACGACTGAAGACTGTTTTTGAACTTTATGGATCGGGAAACTACTTCTTCAAAATTATCCGCGGGCGGTAAAGTATAAGCTAGGTTATTTAATCTATCGCCACCGTTAAAAGTGCTTTGGGCGGTGGTCATGGGTATGTAAATGCGCTCCTCTTCCCTGTCCTCGGTTTCATTGAATACGCCAACAATCTTAAAAGGTAGTCCTGAAATCTTAATGAATTCCCCAACCGGGTTATCAACTTTAGAAAAAACATCATCCGCTATTTTCTTTCCTATTATCGCTACTTTAGCCCTATCCCTTTCATCCTGATGATTTAAAAATCTACCCCCGGACATATTTGCATTCTCTATTAATTGAAATTGGGACGAAACTCCCTGTACCTGGTACACCAATGCTTCATTACCGTAGGTAACCGATACATTCCGAACAAAAATTCTAGGTGATTTAAATTGAATGTCATCTTCGAGCAACTTTGCCGAAAACTCGTAGTTGGCATTGGTTAACTGAATATTTCTGCCAGGGTTGAGCCCCTTATACTTTTTTGTGGTAGTACCCGGCCACACCCAAACACTGGTTGCCGCATCTTGTTCAAACTCATGGGCAATACCATTGCGAAAGCCTTCGCCAAAACCTAATAAAATAACGAGAATAAATATACCCGAAGCCACGGATAAACCGGTAAGGAAGGTTCGCAATTTATTTTTGCGAATCGTATCGAAAATTTCCTGCCACCTTTCGATGTCGAACATGTAGTTGATTTTGATTGATTGATGAGCACGATGGGGGATATCGTACAACTACAAGACTATGAAGGACACTTTTTGTTACACTAAATTACCAAAAGAAATGTTAAACTTCTTCTGGCGACCTATTTTTCATCTTTTTGTATACGAAATAAAAGAGTCCTCCTACAAGAATATAGGGCAAAGCCATAAGGTATACAATGCCGTTGTTTATACCTTCCGCTGCATCAACGTTACCACTACTTTCCAAAGCGGCACGACACATAGCACATTGCGCTTCCATATCTTGAGGAATCATTAAACTAGCTAAAAAAAGTAAGGCAAACAGGCTCTTTTTCATTCTCATGTATTAAACAATTATCTTCTTCCTATTTTCTTCTAACTTATATAGTAAGGTGAAATCATAATGTACACCACAACACCCGTAACCGCAACATACAACCATATTGGAAACGTAACCTTTGCCCATTTTCTGTGGCTTTCAAACTTTTCCAAATAAGCAAAAGCATAGGTTTTTAAGACCATAGGTATGATAGCGATTGAAAGAACAATATGCGAAATCAGAATAAAGAAATAGACATAGCGCATACCTCCTTCACCACCGTAGGATGTAGATTCTGAAGTCATATGATACGCAATATACATTACCAAAAACAACAGAGATAATCCAATACAACTGGTCATTATGTTCTGGTGTAGTTTCTTTTTACCGTTTTTTATGGCCCAAACAGCCACAATCAGCAACACGGCTGTAAGTCCGTTTATTGAAGCATAAATTGGAGGCAAGAAACCAAGTCTTTCTACATTTGGTATTTTAACCCCAAACAATATGGCCACCACTACCGGTACAATTATAGAAACTACCGTAATTAACTTATTGAACTTTTTTTCCTTGGCTAGCGTCTCCTCCATCTATTCTGCTAATAAACGTTTGATATCTTCTTTTAAAATTGAAATCTGCTCCTTTTCACCGTGGTCATTTTCACCTTGCTTCTCTGTAATGGCACCACGGTAGTAAATGATAGGGTTTCCAAAATCGTCTTTTCTTGACCTTAAATATCCTTCTTTGTCCACTAAGGCAAACAGACCGGAATGCTCAAAACCACCTGGTGCATCCGGCATTTCAGAAGCAAATATATTGAAACCATTATTGGCCAAATCGTAAATCTGTTCTTTATCGCCGGTCATTAAATGCCAGTCCAAATCTGTAATTCCATTCTTTTCGGCATATGCTTTTAATACCGTAGGAGTATCAAAATCCGGAGTTATAGAAAATGAAGCTATTCCAAATTGGTCATTACCCTTGAATTGGTTTTGTATTTCAACCAGATTTTGGGTCATGAGAGGACAAATAGAAGGGCAGCTTGTAAAGAAAAACTCCACAACAAACACTTTACCCTTATAATCCATATTGGATATGGCCAAGCTATCTTGATTAATAAGATTAAAAGAAGGCACTCTTTTCTTTTCTCCATTTAAGGTGATGTAGGACAAAGTACTCTTTGCGTTTTCTACATTCAAACGGTCATTCTCTACAATGGTTCCACTAGAAATACGGTTTACAATTTTTGGCACGAAGATGATTCCAAAAACCAGTATTACCAAAGACACCCAAACGTACGTATACTTTTTCATTACAGCATTTAAATCTAAACCGTTACTACTTTTGCCTATCGGCGCTATTCTTTTTTAGGGCCATGCGATATTCCGCCAATATAATCTTTACATCATCTTCCATCTTATTATTAAGTTCGGAAACCGATGAAGCATCAAAACCGTATAGCGTACCTTCCTTACCATCTTCCGTTCTGCCCCTAAGACTCAAATCTTTGTCAATAATAAAGGCATAGGGCGTACTTAAATCGCTTTCAAGCTCTATATCCGTATTCAGCGAATTGAAAAAATCGGTTACTTGCTGGTCATTACCAAAAACAAAGTTCCATTTTTTCATATCTACTAAATGCCCCAACTCCTTCTTTAACTCATCCGCTTGTGCCTCGGTTCCCTTTGGCATTACCATGACAAACTGAAAGTCTTTAAACTGATAAAAACGCTTGTATATTTTTTGATTAAGATTGAAGGCGTTACCATTTTTTTTATCGGGATTTTTACCCAAGAAGCCTACCACGGTAATATTGTCTTTAAGACTAACATTGGGATCCATGTGCGCAACGTCATTCACTCTTTCTGTCAAAACCGATAGCTTCCCAAAGTTAGTTACCCCTGAAGCAAAAAAGAGATATGCCACTATAGGCAAAATAAACAATACCACTAAGACCGAATACTTTTTTACCTGCATAACAAAAGAGTGCCGAACACCAAATTTAGTAAACCACAAAAATAAAAAAGACGGTTGTGAAACCGTCTTAGTATGCTGTTAATTTATTAAGATATTATTTTAGAAATTCCACTGTATGAAACCATCTTTGTATACGTTGTAAACATAATCTGCCTCAAAAAGAAGAATGAACAATAGATAAGCTACTAGAAAAATAGGAGTCCATACAATCGCCCTTCTCAAAGAACTCTTTTCATCACGTAAGTGCATAAAATCCCAAGCAATATAGTACGCCTTTACCAAAGTAAGGATTATGAATATCCAGTTCAACAACTTCATCCCAATAAAGTAGGAATGTGTTAATGATCTTGGTTTTACAATACCCAATACTACTTCAACCGCTGTAATAAGAGAAAGAAATATAAGTACTCCCCAAATTTTCTGGGTGTTGGACTTAAACTTCAACAGTCCTCTAAAAATTTCTAGTTTGTGTGCGTGTTGTGCCATATTATATAAATCTCAAATGCGTTATATATCGTTTTTTCAGGAAGAATAAATTATACCAAGTAGAAAAAGGTAAATACAAATACCCATACCAAATCTACAAAGTGCCAGTACAGACCAACTTTTTCAACCATTTCATAATGTCCTCTTCGCTCATAGGTTCCTAAAATCACATTAAAGAATATGATTACATTGATTATCACACCTGAGAAAACGTGAAAACCGTGAAAACCTGTTATAAAGAAGAAGAAATCTGCAAATAAACGACTACCATACTCATTACGAATTAAGTTAGCGCCTTCAACAACTAATTGACCGTCCTTTATTTTCTTAAGAGACTCCTCTCTATTGAGTAAAGTTTTATGCCCTTCGTGTTCGCCTTCCTGTACTATAGCCTCAGTTCGGATAAGGATGTTCGGGTTAGCCTTAAAGCCTTCCATTACCTCGTTAAACGAATAACTAGGCATATATCCTTCATCAAAAAACCACACTCCGTTCTTACGCTCATGTTCCGCACGCTCCGTAGGTATAGTCTTTGCAAAATCACGAATTGCAGCACGCTCGCCCGTTTCGGCATTTACAAATTGTAAAATACGGCCACCTTTAGTCTCAACCGCACCATAATCACCTTTTATAAACGTACCCCATTCCCAAGCCTGAGAACCTACGAATATAGCACCACCAATAATGGTAAGGAACATATACCAGATTACGGCGTTTTTCTTCATTTTATGTCCTGCATCTACAGCCAAAACCATAGTTACGGAAGACATAATAAGTATGAATGTCATAAAAGCCACATAAATCATGGGGTAATTACCATGAAAGAAAGGAACGTGGGTAAAGACCTCGTCCGCTATTGGCCATGTTTCTATAAACTTAAATCTTGAAAAGCCGTAAGCAGCTAAAAAACCTGAGAAAGTTAAAGCATCAGAAACGATAAAGAACCACATCATCATTTTTCCGTATGATGCTCCTAGGGGACTATTTCCGCCACCCCACACGTTTTCTTCTGCCGTACCAGTTGTTACCGTTGTATCCATATATTTTGTAGTATGGTTAGATTTTGCACAAATTTATAGTTTTCTTATGTATCGTGAAAGCGCTATACACATGAAAAACCAACTTTATTTAATTTTATTACCCTACGAAGTACATAAACGCCAGTAAATAAACCCATAACAGGTCTAAAAAATGCCAAAAAGTTGCTCCTAAATCTACTCCTAAATGCTCTTGAGGGGAGTATTTACCCTTTACCTGATTGTATAAGACCACTAATAAGGATATAAGACCAGCCGCTACGTGCACAATATGCACCATAGCAATCAAGAAAACATAAGACAATTTAATGTTACTTGTTGGACCCGTGAAATAGTATCCTGTGGCTATCATTTGGGAAAATCCGTTGAACTGAAACGCAACGAAGGCAATACCCAGCCCCAATGTAGCCAACAACCAACTTGTTCCTACAGTAGCGCTACCACTTTTTATGGCTTTTTTGGCCATAATATACGTTAGACTACTAGCTATGATCAATGCCGTACTCACAAAGAACGAACTTGGCAAATGAAGGTCACTGATCCAATCTTCACGGGAGCTACTTACAATATAAGCACTGGTCCACCCTGCAAAACCCATGATAAGGCTTACAATACCAAACCAGAGCATCATTTTTTTAGCCCTATCGTTCTTTTCTTTCCCCGTTCCTCTTGTTAAATCCATGATCATATTTAAATAAACTTATCTACTACGTAAACCACCTGCATTAATGTAATATAACTAACACTGGCCAACATTAATTTCCGTGCGGTAACGTTATCCCGTTTTTCGTACAAAAGAAAAGCGAAGACCAACATGACCATTCCCATTAAAAATATAATAATCGCTGCAGGAACGGAAAGTCCTAACCTACCTGTAAAACCAAATACAGGTACAATGGAAATAACCAACATCCAAATGGTATACATTATAATCTGCAATGCTGTGCCTTTGTCCTTTTTTCCAGTAGGTAACATTTTAAAACCTCCTCTTTTATAATCATCATCCAACATCCAACCTAAAGCCCAAAAGTGAGGAAACTGCCAGAAAAACTGAATCATAAATAATGTACCCGGCTCAATACCAAATTCATTAGTAGCAGCTACCCAACCCAGCATAAAAGGAATTGCCCCAGGAAAAGCCCCTACAAAAACCGCCAAAGGCGTCTTGGTTTTTAATGGTGTATAACAACTTGTATAGAGAAAAATGGAAATAGCCCCGAACATTGCCGTCTTAGGGTTCAGCACATAAAGGGAAACTACCCCTAGAACGGTAAGCAAAATAGCAATGAACAATGCTTTTCTAACGGACATCCTGCCAGAAGGAATAGGCCTGTTCTGAGTACGTTTCATTAACGCATCCAAATCCTTTTCAATAATCTGGTTGTAAGCATTAGACGCTCCAACCATACAATAACCGCCAAACGCCAATAACAAAAGTGAAACAAAGTTAATCTGATCGGCTCCCAGTAAATAACCGGCCAAAGAAGAAAAAACCACACTAATTGCCAGTCTGGCTTTGGTAATCTCCTTAAAATCCGCCATTGCCAACGCCAGAAAAGGAGTTGTTGCCGTATTCACCGCTGTCTTCATTCATCTTTTTTCGAACCGCAAAGATAGCTTTCAACCTCTATTTCTGCAACCAATTGGACATCTTTATATTATACCGTACAAAGCCATCAAAAATTAAAGAGCGATTATAAGGTTAATCAACAACAAAAAGCCTGTCTACGTTGTAGACAGGCCTTGAATATATTTTGTAAGCGATGCTTATTGCAATTTAAATGTAATAGGAATACTGAATGGAACCCTTACAGCTCTACCACGTTGCTTACCTGGTGTCATTTTAGGAAGCTTACTAATGATACGAGCAGCTTCTTTTTCTAGGTTTTTGTCCGGTCCACGCATTCTAACGTTACCAATGCTACCATCTTTTTGAATGGTAAACATTACACTAACCCTACCTTGAACCCCCATTTCCTGGGCAATTTCTGGATATCTAAAGTTTTTCCCGATGTGCTTTTGCATCATCTTCTGAAAACAAGCCCTTTTATCAGACTCACTTTCACAACCTGGAAAAATAGGTACATCTTCAATAACTGCAAAAGGCACATCTACATCTTCTACCTCTTCTTCAACGATTACATCTTCAACTTCAATAATCTCTTCTTCCTGACTTGTCTCAGTAGATTCAATTACAGTTTCCTCAACCTCTTCTTCATCTTCAACAACTTCAATAATTTCAGGAGCCGCTGGTGGCGGTGGTGGCGGTGGCGTCTTAATCTGCTCCGTCATAGGAACTTCTTCGTCCAATTCATCATCTACATTCATTGAAATATCGTAGTCATTTGTCTTATCGTACGTTTTCCACTCTAGCGCACCATATACCAATGCCATTGTAAGTGCCAGACCAATAACAAAATAGAGTCCGCTATTGCGGCCTATATCTGCTTTCGGATTCTTTTTCGGTTCCATAATTTTGTGTTTTAATGTTTGCTAATTTAATTAAATATTCCTTTAACAAGCAACTAATTTTTCCATTTTAACCACCTTTCCTTGGAAAAAAGGGATTTAACCGCCAATGACCCTAAGATTGCACCCACACTATTTGCCAATGCATCTAGGATATCGCCATGACGATCTGCTGTAAAACTATACTGTAATACCTCAATAATTATACCATAAATAATAGCCCCCACTACGGCATATAATACAGCCTTGCGTAGCTCCACACTTCCTTTTGTCCTTTCCTTGATAAATAGCACTGCCAAAAAAGCGGCCCCAAAGTAAAAAGAAAAATGAACTACCTTATCAAGGTTGGGTATATCTATATTGTCAGCTTCAGTATCAGAGAAAGAAACTAGGCTAAAAAAGGTAACAAATACCATCCAGCCCAAAAACGCAATCGTATACTTGTTGTTTTTAAGCACCAATAAGTGATTTGTAATCATCTGCAGACAAAAGATCGTCTACTTCAGAGGCGTCACTAATTTTAATTTTCACCATCCAACCATCGCCGTAAGGGTCAGAATTCACTTTTTCGGGAGCATCTTCCAGAGCTTCGTTGAATTCTATGATCTCTCCACTCAAAGGCTGAAACAAATCAGATACTGTTTTTACCGCTTCAACCGTTCCAAAAACCTCTTCTCTATCCAAGGTTTCATCTACGGTCTCTACTTCCACATATACAATATCGCCCAATTCACTCTGAGCAAAATCCGTAATGCCAACGGTAGCTACATCGCCATCTAATTTGATCCACTCGTGATCCTTTGTATACTTTAATTCTGCAGGTATATTCATGGTCTAATTTTTATGAAAACAAATGTATTGTTTTCTGAAAGAGTTTTCAAAAAAACAAGACCAAGTTAATGGGCAAAAGCCAAAAATTACCCTAACTTAATATTAGACCCAGGTATAGCGCACGATTTACACCTCTGCAACCCGTTGGAAAGCTTATTAATTACCAAAATTATACCTAATAGTAAATCCCGAATTGATTGTAGTCTGAGGAAAAGCAGTGGATACAGCAAACTGCGAGAATGAATGATCGTAGAAGAACAAGGCATTCAGGTTTTTGCTTAGCGCATAATCCGCAGTAAATTTAATGGACAATAAGTTTTGACCTGATGTAATCTGGTTATTGTCAATATCTAAATTTCTAATGATAGTGATGTTGTCTCTAAGCGTAACATCTGCCTTTAAATTCAAATCCCCCTTTAAACGCGTCTTGTTTCCGCCAATGTTGGTAACAAACTTAACATCCTTAAACCTATACCCAAGACCTACGGTGTATTCCTTACCGTTCATTTCGGTCATAAGGTTATTATCAAAGCTAAGCGCCAAGGTTCTACTGGTTCTCATTTCGGCTAGAACACTTACGGAGTTTTTCATTTCAAAATCCATACGCACCAACGGGTTGAACTCATCGTTCAATACCACGTTGTTTAAAATAAGGTCTGGCATTAAATCCCCATCAGAATCAACAGCATCAATACCCTCATTTTCCTTTTTAAACTGCACTTTTTCGAGATTAGTCTGAAATGAGTTGATACTATACGCTGCACGATACCCATGACTTACAGAAAAACGCTGAAACCTTTTCTTGAACCACTTGTTACGCATAAGACCTGTAAACTTCAAATTCCAGTTAGGAATTGGGATATCACGGAAAGTATCCAAATTTACACGTTCTGCATCTTGCCCGGTATATGCAGCAAAGAAAGCTGGAAGCAATACATCTTGCTGCGTTTTACTATACTTTTCAGGAAAACCTGTTTCTGGATTTATGTTTGCCACTTCTACCCTATCCGCTACTAAGCGATTGGCGATGATAATACGGTTTTGCTTAAACTGTTCAAACGTTTTGGAATCAAACTCGTCACTTTTATTGAAAATTGTTCCGAGCATTACTGTAGAAATACTAAAGTTCCCGTATTCGTTACCTAAAAGATTATTATACTCCAACGAACCGTCCGTATTACGTATAACACTAAAATTCTCCTGATAACTATTGGAAAACTGTCTATCCGCAGATAAATCTATCGTTAAATCTTTAATGGGCTGTGCGGTGGCCGTAATATTCAATTGTTTGTTGATATTCTGAATGTACTGCTCGTTAAACTCGTCAAAACCGGTCAACCATCCTTTTCTTGCGGCATCAAAACGCACATCTGCCTGACTACCAAAAACAAAACCGAACGAAGGCTTTAACGAACCTACGAAACCAACGGATTGCGTATACCCTGGAAGCACTTTACCTCTGCTTTCATTATAATTAAGGTTCAACCGTTTTACCATAGTGAGGATATCTACCGCCGTATTGAAAAGACCACTAGTTTTCTTTTCTGTCTTTTCACTGCCCGAGGCCGGGTTACCCGCTTTATCCCTTCGCACCGGAGCCCTATTGGCCGCAGATTTTCCACTTCGTTTTTTAAGCCCTATCATATCATAGAACTTCTGCATGGTAAGATTAGCAGTTAGATTGTGCGTACTAGCGTTTTGTACTGTATTAATGTCTTCCAACGCTACTTCCCTAAGTGCATCGCCACCACGCTGCCAATCAAAATTACTGGTATAGCTGTATTGTGCATTTATAAAATCCAGTACAGGAATTTTACTAAAAGGCAGGTCATAGTTTAATTCTAATTGTTGGGCATGCCTATTGGGCTCTCCCAAATCCCAAAAACCGTCCCAAAGTCCCAATGTCTCATCTATACGTTGGTCTTCATCACCAGTACCATTTACAAAATCTTCATAATAATTTCTAACGATGTGGTTGTTACTGGCGGTCATATTTAAACGGAGTGATTTGGTAAGGCTATAATTTACCGCATACTGCCAATTAAACTGATAATTTCTTTGTTGTAACGTTGGCAATTCCAATTTATCTACCCCTTCTTCCACAACATCCCTAAAACGTTGTTGGTTGAATTGCCTATCTATATTAGAGTTAACCGATATACTGGTAGGCAACAGACTTAAGTTCAATTCTTTTAACCACCTCCAATACCGACTAGTAAAGAGCGAGTCGTTTTTCATAAAAGGTGCCACTTCTACAGGCTTAAAATTATGGTTGTAAACCAAGCCTGCAGCAACGTTTTTATCCTCTAAAGAAGCAATTTCAAAATCTCTATGATTGGTTTCGTTGTACGAATAGTTAAAAGTAAAGTTCTCTACATCGTAAAAATTGGCATCGGCCTCTTCTCCTCTATCTTTGCGGACCCCTATAAAGTTTATACTGGTACGTTTGGTATAGTCCTCTGCCTGCTGTTCAATGGCCTTTGCATCTTCAGGGTTATCTGCAGCATCAATTCTGTCCTGTAACTTTAAATCATCATATACCGGATCAAACTCAGGCGTAATCATTTGTTCCGATATACCGTAGTTGAACGGAAGTTGAATACCCCATTTATTAGGAAGTAACTGTCCAAGATTTACATTGGTAACTACATCATAGGAAAGCGCGTCTTCACGAGCACGTTCATTAGGCATCTGATCAATGGCACCAAAACCTGAAGTACTGGTACTACCCGTTGCGGAGACATTCGCAAAATCTGCGAAGTTTGCATCTACGGCGGCCAATGCGGCCCAACCACCTTCATTATCCAAACCTGCCAAACGAAGTTCATTGAACCAAACCTCTCCTCTTGCCGGGGTTCTACTTACATTCTTTACCCCTACCATCATACTACGGATACTTCCTAAAGAAGGGTTACCCTGTATTCCAATACGTAATCTACCGGGAGTTCTTGCTGAAAGCGGATCCACTGAAACCACTTCCCCGTCTATCACTTCAAAATATCTGATTTCACTTAAGTCCGTTCCAGAAATCCAAACCGACTTTACCTTATTAAGGTCTGCTAGCACAATTTCCATCTGGTTATTATCCGGCCAAATAGCTTCTTCGGAAGTAGCTCCAAAAGAGGTGAACTCCAACGGAATTTCCAACTGATAAAAGTTCTCGGAGAAATCAGTTCCTATTCTAAGGAAACCTACCAAAGGTTGGTCAACATCATAAATATCCGTCTCTAAAATTTTCTCGGCATGTATGAACATTTTTAATTTTTCATACTGACGCACATCTATATCAAGATTCTTAAATACACCTCTAGAATCTTGAGACTCCAAATTTTCCACCACCAAAGAAAGAGATTGCTCATTCTGTTGTATAATGGTATTGTTATTGTTCAATTGCTCACGAAGAACACCTGGAGGCAGCACATAAGGAATAGGACTTCTACTTTCGTTTTCCTGAATGTTAACCGCATTAACATCTAAGGTAGTGGCATCATCTGCCGTATTTGGGTCATCTACATCAAGAGACTTAGTATAGGTTCTCCAATCTCCACGTACAAGATCCAACGTAGCAAAACGCAAAAGCACATCACTAGAGAAGCCGGTCATGTACATACGTAATGAGCTTATAGAGCGAAAATCATTGATACCACCTACTGCTTCGGTAAAATCACTTAACGGAATTTTATACTGGATCCATCGGGTACGCACTGTACTTTCATTAGGAATTCTATTTCCTGAAAGCACTAATGAATCACGAATGTCGGTTACATATTTATCGTTAATGGTCGTATTGGGTTTAATAGGAATCCGGTATTCATAGTAACTGTTTACCGTATTCATGGTCAAATCACGATCAATATCCTCTACATCTGGCAATGTGGTAGACCCTCTATTATCATTAGTTACCTCAACCGGCGAGTTTCCTTGCGGGTTGTTGAAGTTCAAATATCTATTAAGTATCCCGCCATCACGTTGCAAGAAGTATTCGTAGTTATCCAAAGCTGGATCTTCTGGATTATCGTTCCCATAAATTGCGGCTTCGGCTCCATCATTAAGACCATCAAAACCAAGATCTTGTTGTGAGCGACTGCCTTCATTAACATCAAAGGCATACACTAAGGCCTGGGTTGCCGGAACCGGACCCCACGTAGGATTTTCCGGTTTTACACTTCCCTCACCGTTAACTGGTAGTCCGTTTTCGTATTGCTTAAGGCCATCCGCCAAAATATCTTCGGAAATATTACCAAGGTTAAACACTAATTCTCCTTGACTTGTTGCAGTTCCTTCTAAATAAGGATCCATCACCCAAAACTGAACAAACTCAACATTGGCCTGCTCAAAATTGGTACTGCTCAAAGACCGCATGATACCACCCCATTTATCATTGGGAGATTCCGTACCAAAATTAGCATTTGCGTTATACGGACCTTTCAACTCAGGGTAATACGCTAAATCTAATGTAGTCTGTTGACGCGTCTGTCCTTGAGCTACTTCAACCTGAGGAAAAACCTCATCTATAAATATCCTTCTTGTGGCGTTTGTGGAAATATCATTATCACTGATACTCGCAGGCCTTTGGTTGGTATAAAAGACAGGGTCAATAGAATACCAAGCCATTTTTGCCCTACCGAAACCAGTTTCCAAACCTTTTTGAGTGGGTGAATCCAAAAATTCCACCGGTGTACTTGCCAGTGCCCAACCCAAAGAAGAGCGGATATCAATTAGAGCCTGAGCCCCTTCAAAATCATCTAAGTATGTTGTTGTTTCCCCTTGAAAGTCGGCATTTTTAGGTGAACTAGGCTTTAACCAAGCAACTTCTCCCCTAACCGAAAGATTAGACGGAACGTCCGTATCTATATTAGGTAGTTTATTGACCAAACGGGTCAAGAAAGGAACTTCGGTTGAAAAATTTCCATTGATTCCGAATACGGTATTATTCACAGGCTCTACGCCAAAGTTGGACTTTTGCGTTAATGGCCTTTCATTTAGGTTTAATAAAGTGGCCCCTAAAACAAAATTCTTGTTGAATTGATGCTCTACGTTTACGCCTGTAAAACGACGGGTTTGCTGACCGAATACGGCATTATTTTCTACTGAAATATTAATTGGGGTATTAGAAGCCTCTAAACTTGGATCAAGAATCTGAACCGTACCTGCCTGATAGTTTACCGTATAGTCTATACCTTCCTGCAACTGTCTTCCTCCAGCGGTAACACGCACAGAACCCCTGGGCACGTTAAAAGCTCCGATCGGAATGCCATTGCTTCCCTCTGACTTGTATCTACCTTTTAATAAGAACTTATCTTTTTCCGGGTTTTGTAAGGCCGCAGATTTGGTAAGCTCATACATATCCCTAAATACATATTTCTCTTGGTTGGCGTTATATCCGCTTTCGGTATTATAATCCCCACCACCTAAACGTTCAAAAAGATACTCTCCAAAAGGCTCAACTTTCGTAAATATAATTTGGCCGTTCTGCGTATCTACGGTTATGCCCGGAACAAAATCAAAAAAACCATCACCACCAGGTTGTACATCATTGTAGGCATTAAGTCTATCAAAATTAAAGACATCTAACAATATGCGCTCTTGCAAAGGTTTTCCTCCATCCGTTTGGGCCGGAAAATCTTCAACCGGAGTAATATAGTTCCTTGGTGTTGGGTTAGAGTAAAGGATATTCATTTTAAAATCTTCCTGACTCAACCTAAAAGCACCGGTGGCATAAATATTTTTCATCATCAAATCCCAAATAGGATCGGACACATTGGTAATATTACTTTTCAGTAATTTCAGCACTAAGGTGTTATTATCAATAATAGGGTTTTCCAAAGATCCGGAAACCGTTGTTGCATCTACCCCACCATTGGCAAATTCACCAACCTGATACACTTTTCCGTTATAGGTATATTGAAAGGCTACCGCCAATACCTCGTCATTGCTTAAACGTTGGTTTAATGAAATGTAGCCCAATTGAGTGTTAAATTGAAAATCCCTACCCTGCTCCAACTTTCTTGCGTTTTCAAGATAAGCGTAGTCAAACCCTTGATTAGGTTGGTAGCCCGAAACATTGAAACCTTGCTCAATGGTAGCCACATCACGAATACTCTGGGTAAGTGCCCCACCTTTACCAATTGACGCAGGATTGTAATCATTTGCATCGTTACGTGGCAACTGGTTAGGTTGCCCTGAATTTACATTGAAAAATCCTGCAGGGGCATTCCCTGAGATTCTAGTCTTATTTTCACCTGCTAACAATGGGTCATATTCTCCCAAATCTTGAATACCAACTATATTACGAACGTTTAAGGTTTGCTGACTACGGTTGGTAACCCAAACTTCTAAACGGGTTATCTGTACTTGGCTCCTGATATAGGGGTAGTTAACCAAAGCTGCATCATAATTATCCCTAAAATACTGGGCCAGGAAGAAATGCTTATCCTCATCATATTGAAGTGCCGAAACGGAAAATTCATTTACCGTACCCCCGCCCTGTGCTACAACTGTATTATTTTGAGAACGCTGTTCCGAGAAAACTGCGGTAACCGTGGTCTTACCAAATTGAAGCTGAGTTTTTACCCCAAAAAGACTCTGCGCGCCCGTTATAAGGGAGCTATTGAGCGGCATGTTTACGTTACCTACCTCTATTGACTGAATGATATCGTCCTCCGTAGGTGTATAATCCAGTTTAACAATATTCTGAAAATCAAAAGTAGCTTCTGTGTCATAATTGGCCGTAACCTGTAATCTTTCGCCTATTTTACCAAGCATACTTAGACTTATACGCTGATCAAAATCAAAAGATATATTGGTACGGTTTCTTGGGGATAAAGAGGGGTTGTCATTTTTTTGCCAGATAACCCCTAGATCCATAGCCACGGATCCCTGTGGTATTACCTCTATAGTGTTACCTCCAAAAATAGATTGAAAAAAACTGTTGTTTACGTAAAAATTGGGGAGTAAGTTTTTTCTTGCTTCTTCACTACCTTCTTTTTTTCCGGCATAGGCATCGGATTTTTCTTTAAAGTAGTCCTTTATTCCTTCTTGGCGTACCAGCTCATAATATTGCTCGGGAGTAAGTATCACCGGGTATCCAATATCAAAATCACCTACCTTTTCAGAGTAGATGTACATATTTAGATTTGGATCGTATTCGTATTTAGAGACAATACTTTCCGGGTTTTCCATTTTGAGCTTACCCAAAGAAAAACCGGTCTTTACGGAATCCACTTCCTGCTCTTCCCTATCTTCATTTTCTGTTTCTTGGGCATACGATACACCGGAGGAAACGAGCAAAAATAAAAATAGGAGTGTAAGCTTAAATGGTGATTTAAGAAATAGTTTGGCCCCTGTTTTCAAACTTGTTATAAATTTTTAAGCGCAAGTTTAATAATGTTCTCTACGCTGAGCGAGGGGTCTTGGATAAGTACTTTGTCAACTACCTTTTCGGCGGATCTTCTTACAAAGCCAAGAACCTCTAAAGCAGATAACGCTTCTTCTTTATTTGTATTGTTCGTAGGAGCGGAAACTTCGCCTATATCGTAAACTTTTAAAATCTTATCCCTAAGGTCTAGAATTACACGTTGGGCCGTTTTGGCTCCTATACCTTTAATGGACTGAATTGTAGCCACGTCTCCATTGGCAATTGCATCTCTAATTTGGGCAGGTTCCAATGAAGAAAGCATGGTTCTGGCCGTACTTGAACCAATACCTGAAACCGATAGTAAAAGACGGAAAATCTCGCGCTCAGATCTTTCGGCAAAACCAAAAAGCGTATGTGAGTCTTCCTTTACTTGAAGATGAGTAAACAAACTAATATTTTCCGAATCGCCTATCTTAGAAAAAGTGTTCAAGGAAATATTTACAAAATAGCCAACTCCAGCACATTCTATCACTACATAGGTTGGGTTTTTCTCTACAAGTTTTCCTTTAAGATGGGTAATCATATCCGGGGTTGTTTTGGGGAATTATTTTGCCCGGTCATTAGAACCGGGCAATTACTATTACTTGGCCTCTGTTTTGGCCTTTTTTCTCTTTTCTCTTTCCTGTGCATCTATAACAGCAACCGCCGTCATATTTACCATTTCATCTACACTTGCACCTAATTGAAGGATGTGTACAGACCTTCTTAGACCAACCATAATAGGACCTATACTATCTGCTTGGTTCAGTTCTTTTAAGAGTTTGTAAGTAATGTTCGCCGATTCCAAGTTTGGAAAAATTAGGGTATTTACCTTTTTACCCGCCAGTTTGGAGAATGGGAACTGACTCTGTAACAATTCTTTATTCAGGGCAAAATCTGTTTGAATTTCACCATCTACCACCAGACTTGGGTTGCTTTCATGTAAAATACGAACCGCTTCCCTTACTTTTTTTGCATGCGGATGGTTAGAAGACCCAAAGTTTGCGTAAGACAGTAAAGCCAATACAGGGTCAAATCCAAAAGTTGAAGCCACATTTGCCGCATTTTGAGCTATTTCTGCAATTTCTTCCGCATTTGGATCTATATTTATAGAGGTATCCGCCAAAAATAATGGACCTCTATCCGTAATCATAATGTTTACCGTAGATACCTTCTTTACATTTGACGCTCTACCAATAACTTCCAAAATTGGTTTTACAACCGTTGGGTACGCTCTTGAATATCCAGATATCATTCCATCTGCATCACCTTCAAGCACCATCATAGCTCCAAAATAATTGCGCTCGCGCATTCTTATTTTCGCACTGTAAAGTGTAGTGCCGCTACGCTTTCTACTTTCCCAGAACTTGGTTGCATAGCGTATATGTTTCTCATCAAACTCTTTGGAAGTTGGATCCAAAATATCTATCTCTGCATCAAAATCCAATTCCTTTTTCAACTCTAAAATAATCTCTTTTCTACCCAAAAGAATAGGCTCCGCAATACCCTCTTCATGCACGATTTGAGCCGCCTTCAACACATCAAGATGGTCGGCTTCGGCAAAAACAATACGTTTTTTGTTCATTTTTGCCCTGTTGTGCAATAAGCGTACTACTTTGTTATCGTTCCCAGAACGTTGTAGCAGTTCTTCTTTATACCGGTCCCAGTCATCAATAGGGCTTTTGGCCACGCCACTATCCATGGCAGCCTTGGCCACGGCCGGCGGAATTTCAGAAATAAGACGTTGATCAAACGGTTTGGGAATTATATATTCTTTACCGAACGTTAATCGTGTTTCCCCATAAGCAATGTTAACCTGTTCCGGCACGGGTTGTTTGGTAAGTTCGGCCAATGCCTTAACGGCGGCCATTTTCATTTCTTCATTAATAGCAGTAGCACGTACATCCAGGGCCCCTCTAAAAATAAAAGGGAAACCAAGTACATTATTCACCTGATTAGGATGATCGGAACGTCCTGTAGCCATAATGATATCTTTCCTGGTCTTTATGGCCAAGTCGTAATCTACTTCAGGATTAGGGTTTGCCATGGCAAAAACAATAGGGTTTTCCGCCATTGAATTCAACATATCCGGTGTTACAATATCAGCTATGGAAAGTCCGATAAAAACATCGGCATCTACCATTGCTTCGGAAAGAGTATCTATTTTTCTATCAGTAGCAAATTCTGCTTTGGAAGCAGATAGATTTTCGGCATCTTTTCTGATAACCCCTTTACTGTCCAACATCACAATATTTTCTGCCTTTGCACCAAAAGCCTTATACAGCTTTGTACAGGAAACAGCGGCAGCGCCAGCACCACTAATAACAATACGGACTTCTTCTATTTTCTTTTCGGACAGTTCCAGCGCGTTTAACAAAGCTGCAGCAGAGATAATGGCCGTTCCGTGTTGATCATCATGCATTACCGGAATATCAAGCTCTTCTTTAAGCCTTCTTTCTATTTCAAAAGCTTCGGGTGCTTTTATATCCTCCAAATTGATGCCGCCAAAAGTAGGAGCGATCATTTTTACGGTCTCCACGAATTTATCAACATCCTCCGTATCAACTTCAATATCTATTCCATCTATATCCGCAAAAATTTTGAAGAGCAATCCTTTCCCTTCCATAACTGGCTTTGAGGCCTCCGGACCAATATTACCAAGCCCCAATACGGCCGTACCATTGGATATAACGGCCACCAGATTTCCTTTAGAGGTATATTTATAGGCATTATCCTTATCCTTAGCAATTTCCAAGCAAGGTTCTGCTACACCTGGCGAATAGGCCAAAGCCAAATCTCGCTGGGTTGAATAAGGTTTTGTAGGAACGATTTTTATTTTGCCAGGTTGCGGTTTAGCATGATATATCAATGCTTCCCTTCTCTGTTTTTGATTGCCCATAGGAATATTAGATTTAAGAAAACAAATTTAAGGGTATTCTTCGGATATGTGTAGCCCGTTTAGAGGATAAATTTCCAAGAATTTACGCGATTTACAGGTATAAAACCCAACTAGCCCACATTCTCCTTTTTGGCCTCCTTTACGTTCAACCGTAAAGAAAGAACCGCAGCAAGAACAAAAAACACCCCAGCGAACAATATAGCGTTAACGGCATTACCACCAAGAAGGTTCTTAAAAATAGGTCCAAAAGTAAGCGTCTCTATCCCCATGGGAATAACGATCATCATATTTAAAATACCCATGTACACGCCTCGTCTATCCTGAGGTACAATCTTGGAAACCATGGTATAAGGTATACCCATCATAGCCGCCCAACCTATACCGAACAAGACCATAGGAAACAACACGGTAATAGGATCGGAAATATATGGAATTGTGAAAAGTGCTAGCCCCGTACCCAATAAACTTGCCGCGTAGACTTTTTTACTTCCAAATTTTAGCGCCAATGGCACCAATGCCAATGCTACGACCATAGTGGTAATATTGTAAGTAGTGCTCATTTTTGCCGATTGCGCGGCAGCTCCGGACAAATCAAACCCCATAGTACTCATGAACAAAGGTGTTATAAACTGCCAATACACAAATAGGGCGTACCATTGAAAAAGATAGACAGCGGAGAGTTTCCACATAAAAGAAGGCATTTCTTTTACCGCTTTGGCAATCTCTATGAAAGGCATATTAAAACGTTCCCCAAAAGAAAGGGCTTTATGAGCTTTGATTTCTTCCATTTCTTCTTCTGTAGGTGGAATTTCGGGAGTTTTTAATACGGACCAAAGAATGGTTGATACAGACAAAAAGGCTCCTATAAAAAAGGAGTAATACAACCACTTAGGTATGGAACCGGCTACATCCGCAACATCTCCGCCCCCAAACCAATCTTGGAACAAAAATATGGATGCGTTGGCTAAAACAATACCGGCACCAACAAATAGACTTTGCATTTGATACCCCAAACTCAATTGCTTTTCAGGCAACTTATCCCCTACAAAAGCACGGTAAGGCTCCATTGCCATATTGTTCCCCACATCTAAAATCCAAAGTAACCCTACTGCAAACCACAAGGCGGGACTTAACGGAAATGCAAAAAGGCAAAGACTACCAATAATAGCTCCAATCAGAAAAAACGGTTTACGCCTACCAAAACGGGGCGACCAAGTTTTATCCGATATAGCTCCGATAATAGGCTGAACGATCAAACCCGTTACAGGTCCAGCTATATTAAGAATAGGCAACATATCTTCCGATGCTCCCAAAAACAAAAAAACAGGATTGATTGCGGTTTGCTGAAGTCCAAAACTGAATTGGATGCCCAAAAAGCCGACATTCATATTGAAAATCTGCCAAAAACTTAAACTCGGTTTTTTAATAAAGCTCATTTGAAGTTGGTTTTGGTATAAAAACTACCAAACAAGATAGCACAATAAATCATCGACCTGAAAAAACTTGTCTAGAAAATATAAAAGATAGCAAACTCTAACGTTTTCGTAGTTCGCTGCTTTATTTTAGAAATTTGATATTGCGCTGTAAACCTGAGAATTTAGTCCTTTTTACTGCCGACTTCCGAAAAACTTTTCGGAAAACATCTTCGGTAATTTCTTCCCAATCCTTTTTGGACATGGATAATAATTCCGGATGTGGATTGAACAAGGGTTCTTGGTGAGGTTTTGAAAACCGGTTCCACGGGCATACATCTTGACAAACATCACACCCAAAGGCCCAATCATCAAACTTACCCTCAAATTCCGTTGGAATTTCATTTTTGAGCTCAATGGTAAAATAAGAAATACACTTACTCCCGTCAACCACATAGGGCTCCACAATAGCTTCCGTTGGGCATGCATCTATACAAGCGGTACAGGTTCCGCAATGATCCGTAACCCTAGAATCATATTCCAAATCCAAATCAACAATAAGCTCAGCAATAAAATAAAAAGAACCTACCCTTTGGGTGAGCAGGTTGCTGTGCTTCCCTATCCACCCCAGGCCACTTTTAGCGGCCCATGCCTTATCCAGAACGGGCGCGGAATCAACAAAAGCCCTTCCCCCAACTTCACCTATATTTTCAGAAATAAAATTTTGCAGCTCACGCAATTTGGATTTAATGACATGGTGATAATCTTGCCCGTAAGCGTATTTGGATATTTTATATGTGTTTTCCTCTTGTGTGTTTTCGGGATAATAATTCAGCAGTAATGAAATGACGGATTTAGCCCCGTCTACCAAAAGACGTGGATCTAAACGTTTATCAAAATGATTGGCCATGTACGACATTTCGCCGTGCATATTGTTATTGAGCCATTTCTCCAATCTAGGAGCCTCCTCTTCCAAAAAATCCGCTTTGGAAATACCACAAGACAAAAAACCGAGGCGTTTGGCTTCGGTTTTTATAAGTTCGGAATATTTCTCTTTAGAATTCATCTTAAAACAATCCTGGTTGCACTCCTCCTTTGAGCTTCCCCAAGTGTTTATACGCCAAATCCGTTACTTCACGGCCACGCGGTGTTCGCATAATAAAACCCTGCTGAATCAAGAAAGGTTCATATACTTCCTCTATGGTTTCGGCACTTTCGGAAACCGCCGTTGCCAATGTGGTAATACCTACGGGGCCTCCCTTAAATTTATCTATAATGGTAGTAAGAATCTTATTGTCCATTTCATCCAATCCGTGAGCATCTACGTTCAATGCCTTTAGACTGAATTTTGAAATATCAATATCTATGCTTCCATTACCTTTGATTTGAGCAAAATCGCGCACTCTTCTTAAAAGGGCATTACAAATTCTAGGTGTACCCCTACTCCTACCTGCAATCTCAATTGCAGCTTCTTGGGAAATAGGAACTTTTAGTATTTCTGCACTACGCTCAACTATGGTTGAAAGTAGTTCCGTAGAATAATATTGTAAGCGGCTCTGAATACCAAAACGAGCACGCATGGGTGCCGTTAACAATCCCGAGCGAGTGGTAGCCCCAATCAGTGTAAACGGATTCAGGTTTATCTGTACGGATCGCGCATTGGGACCCGACTCGATCATAATATCAATTTTATAATCTTCCATAGCGGAATACAAGTACTCCTCTACTATTGGGCTCAAACGGTGAATTTCATCAATAAAGAGTACATCGCGCTCATCCAAATTGGTAAGCAGACCTGCAAGATCGCCCGGTTTATCCAAAACCGGTCCGGAAGTAATCTTGATGCTTACCCCCAGTTCACTCGCAAGAATGTGGGCCAAAGTGGTCTTACCCAGTCCCGGAGGGCCGTGAAACAAGGTGTGATCCAATGCCTCCCCTCGTTGATTGGCGGCCTCCACAAAAACCTTTAAATTCTCCAATACCTGCTCCTGACCCGTAAAGTCATCAAAACTTATGGGGCGCAAAGCTCTTTCTATATCAAATTCCTCAGGGGTAAAATTCTCTCCTTCGGCGTCTAAGTACTCATTCATATTAAAACAAAGATAGCAGAAAAAGAAACAAGCCCACTATACTTCACACCCCTAATCTACCGTTTTCTATATGGCCATAGCCGCATTATTTTGAAGATAATTTTCGTAATTTCATTCTATGCAAGACTCCACTTATTCCTCAGAAATTCTTCAGTACATCCCATTTTACTATGTTATTTGGTCCGATGACCTGCTCACAGCATCCGAAATTAATGTTGTACAAAATGCGATAGATGCAGATAAAACCCTATCCGAAAAGAGCAGGGCACAATTACTAACGTGGCTTAATACACAAAATCCGCCCGCGAATACGGAATTAAAAAAATGGAAACAGACTATTTCCAATTCAGGAGTTAAATTAATTGAAAGTGAAACTTACCCATTAGCCACATTTAGCCAAAAGGTAGTGTGCCACTATAAAGATGAATGTCCATTTAACGAACAATTAAAACATATTGAAATACAACTGGGTATTCAACCCAATCATTACAATCACCTCTTTGATGTTGATGTAATTCATGAAACTACCTCGGAATTTTATGATTCCAAAGAGATCGATACGATTTTAAAAGGGAAACATGCCAAACTGGTGGATGATTTCAGGGAAGTATTGGCCGACCCTATTTTTAAGTGGGAAGTGCACCGAAACAAAGAAGATTTCAGAAATGTTGTTCTGAACCAAGTTAAATTCTTAGCCAATAAGGGCTATGGAGCCATGGCCTATCCAGAGGCATATGGCGGAACCGATGATATGGAAGGTTATGCTTACATGTTTGAAAATATGATGTTTGCCGATGGCAGCCTTTCTATAAAATTTGGAGTGCAGTTTGGTCTTTTTGGAGGAAGTATCCAAAAGTTAGGAACTAAAAAACATCATGACCTGTACCTCTCAAAAACAGGAAAAGCAGAGCTTTTAGGTTGTTTTGCCATGACCGAAACCGGCCATGGGTCCAACGTGCGGGGAATAAAAACTACGGCAACTTACAACAACGAAACAGACCAACTTGTAATTCACACCCCGGGGAAAAACGATAATAAAGAATATATTGGAAATGCATTGCACTCCAAGATGGCATCTGTATTTGCGCAACTCATCGTAAATGGAAAAAACGAAGGTGTTCACGCCATTCTGGTTCCGCTTAGAAATGAAAAACACGAACTTTTACCCGGAATAAATGTAGAAGACAATGGCTATAAATTAGGCCTGAACGGAGTTGATAACGGTAAAATTTGGTTTAATCAAGTTGCCGTACCCAGAGAAAATCTACTTAATAAATATGGGGATATTAAAGAAGATGGGACTTACCACTCTGATATAAAAAACCCAAATAAACGTTTTTTTACCATGTTGGGCACCTTGGTAGGCGGAAGAATTTGTGTGGCCCGAGCAGGTTTGGGAGGTGCTAAATTTGCTTTAACTGTTGCCATTAAACATGCCTTAAAGCGCAGACAATTTAATGACAGTATTAAGGTACAGGAAGACCTTTTAATGGACTACCCAACGCACCAGTTGCGTCTAACCCCTCTAGTGGCTAGCGCTTACGTCTATCACATAACCCTTGATAAGATGATGCAACAATATTGTGACCCATCCCAACCAGACAAGCGAAAGATAGAAACCCAAGTGGCGGGCTTAAAATCTATCATCACCTGGTATGCAAATGACACCATTCAAGAATGCCGCGAAGCTTGTGGCGGTAAAGGCTACCTTTTAGAAAACCGTATAGCCGACTTAAAAGGCGATGTAGATATCTTCACCACTTTTGAGGGTGATAATACCGTACTGTTATTATTGGCCGCCAAGGGGGTTCTATCAGACTTTAAATCGGAGTTTAATAGCGCAGGATTTTCCGCAGTACTAAAAATATTGGGCATACAGATCAATGACAAATTAACCACGATCAATCCTATTTACAGTAACAAAGTAGATAAGGATCATTTATACAATCCTAAATTCCACAAGCATGCGTTTGAATACCGTACCAGACGGTTGACCTACACCCTGGCTATGCGAATTAGAGATTATATTAAAACGGGAATACCTTCTTACCAAGCGTTTCTTAAAGTACAAAGCCACTTGCTGGCATTGGGCAAAGCCTATAGCAATGAACTAGCCTATTCTACTTACAATGATTTTGTAGAAACCATATCCGACGCCAAGAACAAAGCTTTGTTTCAGAAACTAGGAACATTACACGCACTTTATACTATAAGACAAGATGCGGAATGGTACTTAGAACAAGGTTATATTGGTGGGACAAAATCCAAGGCCATCCGCCAACGTGTAGAACGGTTATCAAGTGAATTAAGACCCCATATAGGGGTCCTAGTAGATGGGTTTGGCATACCGGAGCATTGTATGAACGCCCCTATTGCCAAATAACACCGTAGTTCTAACTATTTCTCCTTATGTAACTCAGAAGTATCTAGAAAGTCTATTATCTCTACCTTGCCCTCCCCATACAAATGGGTCCTGGCGTTACCACTAGAAGAAAGTTGTAAAATCTTGGTACTGTTTATATCCGCAGTAGCGGACTCCTCTACAGTAAGATAAACAGCTTCTGACTCTAATTTTTCAGCTTTTAGATTGGAATTTTCAAAAAGGTTGGCATACAATTCAAATGTGGTTCCTTCCAAAATAGCGGTAGCGTTTTTGTACAACTTTACATTGCTTAAATCACTTGTGCCAAATACCTTTACATCAACCCTATCTTTTAAAACCAAATTAATCTCTTGTCCTTTTAAGTTGAATTCCCCTGAACTGTTACCTTCCATATTGATATTAAAAACTTCGGCATCGGCATTTAAATCCAATTTTGCAGATTCATGTAGATCTACATAAAGATCCTTTGCATTAACCGCTCCGTCCATTTCAATTTTCCCATCATACATTGTAATGGCCTCCAGGTAAATATAGTTGACCGTAATCTCCAATTTCTTTTTACGGGTGATGTTATAGAAAGAGCTAATCTGAAGCACGCTATCTTGAACCTTAAACCTTAAAACGTCAATTAGGTTGTCATCAGCAGTGATAGCAACGCCTTCCTCAGTAGAATCATGTAGCTTAATATCAAGGTCATCACGCAGTTCAATTGCATGAAAAGCAGGCAATTCTTGATAAACATCTATCACAACCTTATTCCCCTTTATTTTGGGTTTACGTTGCCCAAAAGCCTGAAAAGTAAATAATAAAACAATTAAAAAAATAAAATTTCTCATACTACAGTCCCTTTGACACCAGTTGATTAGACCCTTCTCTTATAATTTGCAAATGTATCTCTTATTGTTCTTACGCAACAAGAATGTTAAATAAAAGTATCAAAAAAAATGCCCAACTATAAAAGTCGGGCATTTTAATTTGAGTTAGTCTAGTATTTTAATGTTGAAGCTCTTCTTCATCTTTTTGTAAAGGTACGGTCTGAGGAACAAAATCCTGACCTGGAAGAATGTACTCTCCGTTTTCATCTACCTTACTGTAATCATAAGCCCAACGGTGAACTTCAGGAATGGCTCCTGGCCAGTTACCGTGAATATGCTCCTGTGGTGTAGTCCATTCCAAGGTTGTTGCCTTCCAAGGGTTCTTAGGACCTACTTTACCGTAGAAAATACTTCTTACAAAGTTAAATACAAATATAAGTTGAACACCTGCGGTGATAATTGCAAACACGGTCATCAATACTTGAATATCCGTTAATTCATCAAACATTGGGAAAGCGGTATTCTCATAGTATCTTCTTGGCACACCGGCCATACCTACAAAATGCATTGGGAAGAAAATACCATACGAACCAACTGCGGTAACCCAGAAGTGGATATAACCTAAGTTCTTGTTCATCATCTTTCCTTCAAACATAGTAGGGAACCAGTGATAAATACCAGCGAACATACCGTATAGTGCAGAAATACCCATTACCAAGTGGAAGTGAGCAATAACAAAATATGTATCATGTACGTTAATATCCAATGTACTATCCCCTAAGATAATACCTGTAAGACCACCTGTTATGAAAGTTGACACCATACCTATTGAAAACAACATGGCAGGGTTTAACTGTAAGTTACCTTTCCAAAGTGTAGTAATCCAGTTAAAGGCTTTTACTGCAGATGGAATAGCGATCAAAAGCGTTGTAAATGTAAATACAGAACCTAAGAACGGATTCATACCCGAAATAAACATATGGTGACCCCATACAATTGTAGACAAGAATGCAATCGCCAAAATTGAAGCAATCATTGCACGATAACCAAAAATAGGTTTTCTAGCATTTACCGCCATTACTTCGGATACAATACCCATGGCAGGTAAGATTACAATATATACCTCAGGGTGACCTAAGAACCAGAAAAGGTGCTCATATAATACCGGTGAACCACCTTGGTAGTGTAATACCTCACCTTGTATAAATATATCCGACAAGAAGAATGAGGTACCAAAGCTTCTATCCATTATCAACAACAAAGCTGCAGATAATAGTACCGGGAACGATATAATACCGATAATGGCCGTTACAAAGAATGCCCAAATTGTTAGTGGCAATCTTGTCATAGACATTCCTTTTGTACGAAGGTTGATTACGGTTACTACATAATTCAACGATCCCATAAGAGATGAAGCAATGAAAATAGCCATAGAAACCAACCACAATGTCATACCCATTCCCGAACCAGGCTGAGCCATTGGCAATGCACTTAGCGGAGGATAAATAGTCCACCCTGCAGCCGCCGGTCCTGCTTCAACGAATAAAGAGGAAATCATTATTATGGAAGACAAGAAAAACAACCAATACGAAAGCATGTTCAAAAAGCCCGAAGCCATATCCCTTGCACCAATTTGCAACGGAATAAGTAAGTTACTAAATGTACCACTCAGACCCTGTGTAAGAACAAAGAATACCATTAACGTACCGTGAATGGTTACCAATGCCAAATAAACATCCGCATCCATAACTCCATCTGGAGCCCATTTTCCTAAAAAGGTCTCAAAGATACCAAAGGATTCCCCTGGCCATGCCAATTGCATACGGAACATAATTGACATTGCGATGCCTAGCGCTCCCATTATCAAACCAGTAATCAAATACTGCCTAGAGATCATTTTATGATCTTGACTAAATATATATTTGGTTACAAAAGTTTGCTTGTGGTGATGCTCATGATCGTCATGTGCATGGTCATCTAACTGTGCATTTGCAGTAACAGACATATTTGTTATTCTTTAATTTTAATTTTCTTTTAAAGCGCTCCTAGACTATACCTTACGAAAACTCGTATTAGTGACTAGCCGTTGCAGTTTCAATGTTCTTGAATTCATCTGTAGATGCTTGACCCATTACATTCTGCCCAAAGGTTTTTTGCTCGGCTATCCACGCATCATACTCTTCTTGAGTCTCTACAATAATCTTCATTTGCATATTGTAGTGAGACTTTCCACATATCTTATTACAAAGTAAAATATAATCGAACTCCCATGGATCGGAATTTTCCTCTCCATTAGCCGCTCTTTCCGATCTAATCTCGTTTGTACGTTTTACTTTATCAGCCACATCAGGATTCTGACGCATTTCTTCCGTAGTATAAATTGGAGTGAAAGAAAATTCAGTAATCATACCCGGAACACAGTTCATTTGAGCCCTAAAATGCGGCATGTATGCAGAATGAAGCACATCTTGCGAACGCATTTTAAAATTAACCTTTCTACCTACAGGAAGGTGCAATTCTTTAACGATAATATCATCTGCCGCATAGCTATCAGACTCATCCAAACCAAGTACGTTGGCCTTATTGATATCAATCATTCTAACGTTAGCCTTACCTAATACGTTATCCTCTCCGCCATATCTAGCCGTCCAACTAAATTGTTGTGCATAAAGCTCCACAATTAATGGATCGTCTTCGTCATTAACATCCATAATAGTAGTCCAAGTGTACAATCCCCAAAGGATAAGTCCAGAAAGTACTATTACAGGAATTATAGTCCATATAAACTCTAGACGATCACTGTCCGCAAAGAAAAGGGCCTTTTTACCTTCAACACCACGATACTTGTAACCAAAGTAGTGTAACAAAGCCTGTGTAAGTGTCTGCACAATGAAAATGATAATGAAGGAAACCAACATTAAAGAGTCATACTCCCCACCGTGAGCAGATGCAGCTTCCGGAAGTAAAAACTTAGAATATTTCCAGAAACTAAAAATTGTAATACCGTAAATAAAGATAAGAAACGCGAACAGAAGGTATCCGTTTGTTTTGTTATCCGAATCGTTGGCTATTTGAGAATTTTCGGCTTTGAGCTGAGACAATTCAAATATCTTCGTCATCTGCCATATCGCAATTGCCACCAAGGCTAAAACCACTAAAGTCAATAATGTAGTCATCGTATGTTCTACTATTATACGTTAAAAATACTAATAATGAAAATGTCTGCTCTCCTCAATAAACGGGTTACGCTTAGGCTGTAAAGGTGCAGTTGACAATGCACGGAACACCCAGAAAATGAATAGGCCGGCAAAGAAAAGAACAGCCCCTATTTCAGGTATACCTATAAACCATTGATCACCTACAGTTGATGGCATAATCATATTGAATATATCCATATAGTGCCCACCTAAAATAACGATACCTGTTAGAACCACAAACCAGTTCATACGTTTGAAATCGCTATTCATAAGAAGCAACACAGGGAACAAAAAGTTCATTACTATCATTCCAAAGAATGGTAATCTATAATCTGCAATACGAGTTACATAGTAAGTAACCTCTTCTGGTATGTTAGAGTACCATATAAGCATAAATTGAGAGAACCATAGGTATGTCCAGAATATACTAATACCAAACATAAACTTGGCTAAATCATGTATGTGACTATTGTTCACATCTGGCAAGTAACCTCTAGACTTCAGATACACGGTTACCATAGCTATTACGGTAATACCTGATACGAACATACTAGCAAAAACATACCATCCGAACAAAGTACTGAACCAGTGTGGATCAACACTCATAATCCAATCCCAAGACATGATAGATTCCGATACTAAGTAAAATACCAAGAATGCAGCAGACCATTTAAAGTTCAACTTAAAATTGGCATTGTCGTTAGACTCATCCTGTCTTAGTGAAAGTTTTCTAGAATACTCTCTGTAAAATATCCAACCTGCCAAAAATATAGCGGCACGTATTAAGAAGAAAGTAGGGTTTAAATAACCGGCCTTACCTTGTAAAAGGCGATCATGCGCAACTACATCGGCATCCATCCACACAAACAGGTGGTTCATGTGTAAAACCGACAGAACCAGTATTACAAAAACGATAATTCCACCAGGAACTATATATGCGGTAATACCTTCCATAACCCTAAAAAGTAACGGAGACCAACCGGCCTGCGCTGCACGTTGTATTGCATAAAAAGCCAAAACTCCTAAAGCAATCATAAAGAAAAAGAATGCGGCTACATATAAAGCGGCCCAAGGCTTATTCTGTAATTGATGTAAAAGGTGTTCGTCGTGAGAAGAATCATGTTCCTCACCATGAGCCTCAACAGCATCACCGTGTCCTTCTGCAACAGCGCCATGTGCTTCTACCGCACCATGGGCATCTCCATGTCCATCACCATGACTGGCCACTATAGCTTTTGCCTCTTCTACAGTACTTGGTGCCGATATAAATCCGATAGCAATACCAAGTATCCCAAGAGCCATTAAAATAAAGGAACCGATCTTTAATTTGTTTGAAAACGTATACATATCCCTTTTCTAAGTATTATTTCGTTAAGTCTTGTTTCAATTTCATCACGTACTCCGAAACTTGCCACATCTCTTTAGTATTCATCTGAGATGCATAAGAACCCATAGAGTTCAATCCGTAATGAATGGTATGGTAAGCTGTACCTATTGTAATGTTTCGAGCTTCATCCGCATATGTTGGAACACCCAAAATCTTTTCTCTTTTTACAAGCGTACCTTGACCATCACCTTTATCACCATGGCAAATAGCACAATAAATGGTATATAATTGACCACCCGCAGCTAAATCCTTTTCAATGTTCACTGAATCCAATGGACTTTTTTGAACTCTTGCCAACTCTTTACCTTCCGGTGTATTTTCATACCCGTAAGGAATCCAGCCACGAGAAATAGTATTTGCCGGTGGAACCATTGCCTCCTGACGATTAGGAAGAAAATCTACCTCACCATATGCCTCGTAACCTACTGGCTCGTACATATTCGGCATATATTGATAGTTGGGACTGTTCTTATCGGCACAAGCCGTAACACACAGTAGCAACCCAAAAACGATTCCTATTTTGCTAAAACTGTTCATATTTAATGACTGGTTTTTTCAACTATGTTTATCTCCACTGCCCCTGTAACCAACAACAGATCTTTTAACTCTTTTTCGTTACCATGAATATCTATCTCCATTAAGAAATGATCATCCGTAGTACGTACATCTGGATTTTCCGCTTTTTTGAAAGGCCATAAACGGCTTCTCATATAAAAAGTTATCACCATTAAGTGAGCCGCAAAAAATACAGTTAACTCAAACATAATAGGCACAAATGCCGGCATGTTCTCTATATAACTAAAACTAGGCTTCCCACCAATATCCTGAGGCCAATCCTCGATCATGATGTAGTTCATCATAAGCGTAGCCACACTAAGACCTATACAGCCGTAAATGAACGACGTAATGGCAATACGTGTTGGAGCCAAACCCATAGCTTTGTCTAAGCCATGAACAGGAAATGGACAATATACTTCTTCGATGTGATGCTTGGCTGCCTTTACCTTCTTAACGGCAAGCATTAGCACGTCATCATCATCATAATATGCATGTATCGCTTTAGATGCCATAGCTATTGTTTCTTATTATTTAATAATCTTGCCTGACCGGCCCAATCGTCTCTTTGCGCTCTACCTGGGAAAGATTCTGTTATTGAATCCAACAAATCATACTCCCTATTGGTCATTCTACCCACTTGGGCAAAAGTGAATATTCCAATTTCATTAAGTGTTGCTTCCATTTGAGGACCTACACCTTTAATTTGTTTAAGGTCATCAGCAGTCTCTTTTGTTGCATCAAACTTACCAATAGTACTCAAAAGTTCAGAAACGCTCTCGCTGGTATCTTGTTGCGGTACAACTTCTCCCATAAGCACATCATCTGTAATAACTTCTTCCTTAGTATCAGCAGCAGACAATTTAGTTATCTGATATAATGGCTGACCCGCATCTCTTAGTTTTTTATACTTACTTCCAGATGACTTCAAGATAGATTTAACCTCCGCTTGAGCGATTACAGGGAATGTTCTAGCGTAAAGAAGGAACAACACGAAGAAGAATCCAATGGTACCTACAAAGATTCCGATATCTACAAATGTTGGCGAGAACATAGTCCATGAAGATGGAAGGTAATCTCTGTGCAACGATGTTACGATAATTACGAAACGCTCAAACCACATTCCTATGTTCACTACAATAGATATAGCGAAAGAAAACATAATACTAGTTCTCAATTTTTTGAACCACATGAACTGAGGAGAGAACACATTACAAGTCATCATTGACCAGTAAGCCCACCAGTAAGGTCCAGTAGCTCTGTTCAAGAAAGCGTATTGTTCGTATTCAACACCTGAATACCAAGCCATGAAAAGCTCTGTAATATATGCACAACCTACAATAGAACCGGTTAACATAATAACAATGTTCATTAACTCAATATGCTGAACAGTGATATAATCTTCCAAGTGACACACTTTACGCATGATAATCAAAAGTGTATTCACCATTGCAAAACCAGAGAAAATTGCTCCAGCCACAAAGTATGGAGGGAAGATGGTTGTATGCCAACCTGGTATTACCGATGTAGCAAAGTCAAAAGATACAATGGTATGTACAGAAAGTACAAGTGGTGTAGCCAAACCTGCCAAAACCAACGACACTTCTTCAAAACGTTGCCAATCTTTAGCACGACCACTCCAACCAAAACTTAACAGACTATATATTTTCTTTTGAAAAGGAAGGATTGCCCTGTCACGTAACATCGCAAAATCAGGAAGTAGACCCGTCCACCAGAATACCAAAGAAACTGAAAGGTATGTAGATATCGCAAATACATCCCAAAGTAGCGGTGAGTTAAAGTTTACCCATAACGAACCAAATTGGTTAGGAATTGGCAATACCCAGTATGCCAACCAAGGACGACCCATGTGAATAATAGGGAAAAGACCCGCCTGAACAACAGAGAATATTGTCATAGCCTCCGCAGAACGGTTAATAGCCATTCTCCATTTCTGACGGAAAAGCAAAAGTACGGCAGATATCAAAGTACCCGCGTGACCAATACCTACCCACCAAACAAAGTTGGTAATATCCCAAGCCCAGTTAACGGTCTTGTTCAAACCCCATGTTCCAATACCGGTAGAGACTGTATAAATAATACAACCAACACCCCAAAGAAATGCCACTAAGGCAATGGAAAACACAATCCACCAATGCTTATTGGCCCTACCCTCAACCGGAGCGGCTATATCCACACTTACATCGTGGTAGCCTTTATCCCCAATAACCAAGGGCTTTCGTATAGGTGCTTCGTAATGCGACGCCATATAAATCTATTATAGTTGTTTACTTAAATACGGTTTTATGCTTCGTTCGTATTCCTAACCTTAACATGGTAGAATACATTTGGCTTAGTTCCCACATGCTCCAATAAATGGTACATACGATTACTTTCTGCCAATTTGGAAACTTCACTTTCCTTATCATTAACATCACCAAAGATTATAGCTCCTGTACTACATGCAGATGAACACGCTGTTTGGAATTCCTCATCTTTTACAGGACGACCATCTCTTTTCGCATCCAAGATAGACTTCTGAGTCATCTGAATACACATAGAACATTTTTCTATAACCCCTCTTGAACGAACATTTACATCAGGATTCAATACCATTTTACCCAAGTCATTGTTCATATGGTAATCAAACTCGTCATTGTTATTATACAAGAACCAGTTGAATCTACGAACTTTGTACGGACAGTTGTTTGCACAATATCTAGTACCCACACAACGGTTATATGCCATATGGTTTTGACCTTGGCGACTGTGAGATGTTGCCGCAACCGGACAAACAGTTTCACATGGTGCGTGGTTACAGTGCTGACACATTACAGGCTGGAATGCCACTTGAGGATTAGCCGCTGGATGCTCCAACTCACCAAAACCACCTAAAGAACCATTATCACCTGAAAGACCATCAAACTCATCCTTCTTAATATTGTCTCCCTCAAAAGTATCTTCCGAAGAATAATATCTATCAATACGCAACCAGTGCATATCCCTACTCTTTCTAACTTCTTCCTTACCTACCACAGGAACATTGTTCTCCGCATGACAAGCAATAACACATGCACCACAACCGGTACACGCATTTAAATCTATGGACATGTTAAAGTGATGACCTATAGTACGATCAAAACTATCCCACAAATCAACAGATGTAGCCGGAACCTCTTGGTGATCCAAAGAAACCACCGGAACTTCGTTCCACTCAGCGTGATCCTTTGTATTGAATATCTCCAAGGTAGTCTCCTTAATGATATCACCCCTACCCATTAAGGTCTTATGCAACTGAATACATGCAAACTCATGCATTCCCGAAGCTTTCTCAATAGTAGCTGCCTGAACATTGGTGAAATTCTGATACAACGGATAAGCATTAACACCTGTCTGCATCTCAGATTTCATTCCTACTTTTCTTCCATATCCTAATGAAAGACCAATAGAACCAATAGCTTGACCCGGCTGAATAATTACCGGAACGTTATTTAGTACAACTCCATTTACGGTAACGTTGGCATAACTACCGTCCAAACCTCCATTGGCAACGTGCTCGTTTACAAAACCTAAACGCTCAGCATCTGCCTTGGAAACGGTAACATAGTTATCCCAAGAAACTCTAGTAATTGGATCAGGAAACTCCTGCAACCACGGGTTGTTAGCCTGCTGACCTGCACCCATACCCGTTTTAGAGTAAAGAGTAAGCTCAACACCGCCTCCGCTGGTAGCATTTACCAAACTATTAATAGCCGTAGCAATAGGAATACCTGCCTGAGCAGTCACTTCCTCAATTACATCGGCACTTGCCGTTTCTTTATCTTCTTCTTCGGAAACCGCATTTTCTGGATCCGCATCAGAGCTTAAAGTCATACCTGCCGCAGAATAAACACCATCATGCAATGCTTTATTCCAATCATTTCCAGCCAATATTGACTGAGACCAGGTTTCCTTTACATATTCGTAATATGTTTTATCACTACCTAACCACTTTAACAATGCAGTCTGAAACTGTCTTGTATCAAAAAGTTCTTTAATGGTAGGTTGCATCAAACTGTATTGCCCTTTCTTGATTTGGGTATCTCCCCAAGACTCCAAGAAATGATTAGCTGCTGCAGTATACTGCGCTACTTCTGTAGTTTCATTCCAATTATTGGAGAACACAACAGAAAGACCAACTTTCTCAACACCTTCTTTAAAGTCAGTCGCATTAGGAAGCGTATACATAGGGTTAACACCGTCTACGATTAACGCGCCAACTTTGCCCGCCTTCATATCCGCAATCAACTTCTGCACTGCCTTAACATTTCCTTGTCTTACATAACGAGGAGAAGCAGGATCAAAAGCCTTACTACCCAACATTTCATTAATTGCAAGAACAACCGTTTGAGCATGTATATCATCAAGACCCGTAACTACTACGGCCTTACTTTTATTCTTTCTTATATGAGCAGCCACACCATCTATGGTCTTCTGAACATTTTCAGAAAGCTCACCACCAACACTTGTACCGTTCAACTTAGCATACAACTGAGCCAAAGCTATTTTCTGTTGCATTGGCGTTAAGGGCACACGCTTATCCGCATTGGCACCACTCAAGGTCATGTTTGCCTCAAACTGTACATGACGCGACATCTTACCATTTTTAGGCACTCTACCTTTTGCATACCCCCCATCATAGCTTCCTCCTTGCCAATCTCCTAAGAAATCCGCCCCAAAAGAAACTATAAGGTCTGCCTTTTCAAAATCATAATCCGCCAAAGCACGCTCACCGTATTTAGCTTCATAAGCACTAGCTGCGGCATCTTCGGCAATAGCATCATAAACCACATGGTTTACATTACCATACTCAGCTTTTAATTCACCGATTAATCTATCCGTAGACGGACTAGCATATGTTTGTGTCAACAATGCGATTTGCTGACCAGAACCTTTAAGGCTTCCTAATTTTGCTTTTACAGCAGCATCCAAAACAGACCACTCAGTAGGCTCTCCATTTGCCATTGGCCCCTGTAAGCGTGTACTATCATATAAAGAAAGTACAGATGCCTGAACTCTTGCATTGGCAGATCCGGCAACCTTGGCATCTTTATTATTTTCAACCTTAATAGGACGACCTTCCCTTGTTTTAATAAGGATACTTGCAAAGTCAAAACCGTTCGCTATAGTTGTAGCATAATAATTAGCAACGCCTGGAACAATATTTTCTGGCTGAACAACATAAGGAATAGATTTATGCACAGGTCCTTCACAAGCAGCCAATGAAGCCGCTGCGGTACTAAAACCAACGTACTTAAGAAAATCCCTCCTATTGGTAGATGTAGCAGATAGACTTTCCTTATCTCCCAAAAAATCATCTACTGGAATTTGCTCAACAAACTCGTTCTGTCTTAGCGTCTCAACAATGGAATCGTTCGGATTTAATTCCGCCTCGTTCTTCCAATATTTTTTGTTTGATGCCATACTTTCTATGTAATTAGCTACTTTCTAGATTCGATTAATAATGACACTTCCCACATTCCAGCCCGCCCATTTGCGCAGCCGTTAACTTTTCAACACCATATTTCTTGGAAAGCTCGGTATGAATTTTTTCGTAGTAAGCATTACCTTCTACCTTAATTTCAGTTTCTCTGTGACAGTTAATACACCATCCCATTGTTAGAGGCGAAAATTGATACATAATCTCCATTTCCTCAACAGGACCGTGACATTGCTGACACTCAATACCAGCAACACTTACGTGCTGAGAGTGATTGAAATATGCAAAATCAGGCAAATTATGAATACGCACCCATTCTACAGGCTGACTCTCACCAGTATATTTCTGATTTTCCTCGTCCCAACCTACAGCTGCATAAAGCTTTTTAATTTCTTTGTTATAATCAACACCATACTCACGCTTACCTTCTTCCAAAGTTTCATCAGCAACTTGGTAAATTGATTTATGACAGTTCATACACACGTTCAAGGAAGGAATTCCCGAAGTCTTAGAAACACGTGCAGACGAGTGACAATACTTACATTCTATTTTATTATCCCCAGCATGGATACGGTGTGAGTAATGTATTGGCTGAATTGGCTGATACCCTTGATCAACACCTACCTGCATCATCCATCCGTAAGCAAAATACGCACTACCCAACAAAAGAAAAATAACTGACACCAATACCAAAAATTGGTTTTTAGCAAACGCTTTCCAAAGTGGCAATCTCTTCTCGGATGCTTCATTTTCCAAAACAACCCCATTAGCTTCGGCTATTCTTCTCAATGTTTTGTTCACCAAGAACAACATCACCACCAAAAGACCAAAGACGAGCGCCAAAGCACCTAGAACTATTTCATTTGAAATTCCATCGGAAGCACCACCAGAGCCACCAGCAGCTTCACCACCAGCCGCAGCCGCAGGAGCAGCGGTTTTTGGAGGAGCGGCCGTATAAGCCAAAATATTATCAATATCCTCGTTAGACAAGGTTGGAAACGGAGTCATTGCCGCCTGATTGTACTCAGCATAAATCTTATTAGCATAAGAATCACCTGAAGCGATAAGCCCAGGACTATTCTTAATCCATTGATACAACCAATCACGACTTAAACCTTCGTCATCTGACAATCTAGTCTCTACATTGGCCAGAGCTGGACCTGTCATTTTTCGATTTAAAGAGTGGCAAGCAGCACAATTCTGATTGAACAACGCTTTACCTTTAGCCGGATCTCCCGCAGTATCACCAGATGCAGCAGCTTCGGAAGAAGCCCCATCTTCACTTCCACCATCTTGAGCAGATATAGAAACGGAAAATAAAAGGAAAACAAATAGAGTTAAACCTAAAACCTTAGAAATCGAATGGCGGTACGGAACCTTTTTCATATGAATCTTATTTCTATCGACATCTTGGCACGATAATTTCATTTATAGAAAACTTGTGTTATTCTTATCAGTGCTAAAATCGAAGGCAAAAATACGTAATAGACTTTATTTTGAAAATGTTAACGGATTGATAATTCCTAATTTATATCTATTCTAAATAATATGTCATCCTTTACAATGCCGAGGAATACGCTACTTTTGTATAAATTATTAAAACCCAATTATTTCACTACAATGAAGACAATTTTTGCACTCAGTTTCTCCCTTGCGTCTTTAACATTTGGATATGCCCAACAAGGCCAAATTAACATTGAACAAGACCAAAAAATCACTGATTTAATAGAAATATATAAAACCTCCAACGAAAGTTCGGAATATTACCGCATTCAAGTAGGCTTCGGCTCCTATAATAAGGCTCAAAGTATTCAAGCTAACGTTGAGCAAGATTTCCCGGACCTACCCTCAAAAATAGATTTTGATTCACCTACATACCGAGTAAGAGTAGGAAGATTCCAGAACAAGCTAGACGCCGAACGAAAGTTTAAAGAAGTCCGACAGAAATATCCGGACGCCATGTTATTAAAACCAAAAAAATCGACCCGTTAAGGTCGATTTTTTTTTGCTCTATACTTTCTCACTTAACAGTGATATGTATATTCTCAAGAAGTCTATTTAGATTTTAATTTCTTCTTAACCTCTACCTCTTTGAAAGCCTCTACAATATCCCCTTCAACTATATCATTATAGTTCTTAAGCTGCAGACCACAATCATACCCTTTGGCCACTTCCTTAACATCGTCTTTGAAACGTTTTAAGGATGTCAACTCTCCTGTATAAACAACTACACCATCTCGTATAAGACGTATACCTGCATTACGGAAAATCTTACCATTGGTTACCATACAACCGGCAATCGTACCAACTTTGGATATCTTAAAGGTCTCTCTAATCTCTGCGGTACCCGTAATCTCTTCTTTGATTTCAGGAGAAAGCATTCCCTCCATAGCATCCTTAAGATCATTGATCGCATCATAGATAATAGAGTACATTCTAATATCAATTTCTTCCTTCTCCGCAACATCTCTTGCATTACCCATTGGCCTTACGTTAAAACCAATAATAATAGCATCGGATGCCGAAGCTAACAACACATCGGATTCGGTAATAGCACCAACTCCTTTGTGTATAATATTCACTTGAATTTCTTCAGTAGACAATTTTTGGAACGAATCCGTTAAGGCTTCCACAGAACCATCAACATCACCCTTCAAGATAATGTTAAGTTCCTTAAAGTCACCCAAAGCAATACGTCTTCCGATTTCATCCAACGTAATGTGACGCTGTGTTCTAACAGACTGCTCACGCTGCAATTGCGAACGCTTAGTAGCTATCTGCTTAGCCTCTCTCTCATCTTCTAACACATGGAATTTATCACCTGCTTGTGGCGCTCCATCCAAACCTAGAATAGAAATTGGCGTGGCCGGACCAGCTTTTTGAACACTTTTTCCGCGTTCATCCTGCATAGCCTTAACCTTACCACTATTGGTACCTGCCAATACATAATCCCCAATTTTAAGGGTTCCACCTTGTACTAATATGGTAGAAACGTAACCACGTCCCTTATCCAAAAAGGCTTCTACTACAGTACCATTGGCCATCTTATTAGGATTAGCCTTAAGCTCTAACAATTCGGCTTCAAGCAATACTTTTTCAAGCAATTCCTTTACACCTTGACCTGTCTTGGCCGAAATATCGTGAGACTGTATCTTACCGCCCCAATCTTCGACCAATAAATTCATTTGAGCCAACCCATCCTTAATTTTCTCAGGGTTTGCCGTTGGCCTATCCACTTTATTTATAGCAAAAACAATTGGTACTCCAGCTGCTTGAGCGTGACTTATTGCTTCTTTTGTTTGAGGCATGATAGCATCATCTGCAGCAATAACAATAACTGCAATATCCGTTACTTGTGCACCCCTTGCTCTCATCGCGGTAAAGGCTTCGTGACCCGGTGTATCTAAGAAAGTGATTTTCTGACCACCTTCCAAAGTTACACCATACGCACCAATATGCTGCGTAATACCACCACTTTCACCTGCAATTACATTAGCTTGTCTAACATAATCCAACAAAGATGTTTTACCGTGATCCACATGCCCCATTACGGTAACAATAGGAGCTCTCGGTTCTAGATCTTCAGGAGCATCTGCCTCAACTTCTATTGATTCTTCCAGATCAGCAGTAACGAATTCAACTTCGTAACCAAACTCATCTGCAACAATAGACAAGGTTTCAGCATCAAGACGTTGGTTCATCGTAACCATAATACCAAGTGACATACAAGCCGAAATAATTTCAGTAGTACCTACACCCATCATGGTAGCAACTTCACCTACGGTTACAAACTCCGTAACCTTCAATACTTTGCTCTCTAATTCTTGCTGCTCAAGGTCTTTCTCCGTTTGTTGACGGTGTTGATCCCTCTTATCCCTTCTATATTTAGCACCTTTTCCTTTCTTAGACTTTCCTTGTAATTTCTCCAAGGTCTCTCTAATCTGTTTTTGTACATCTTCTTCAGTAGGCTCTACTTTAGGAGCACCGTATCTTGGATTTCCACCGCCACCTTTTCTAGCCGCTGGACCAGTACCGCGCTGTCTTGGAGCATTGCTCTTATTACCGCCGCCACTACCAGGACTACTAACTATACGTCTTCTGCGTTTTTTACGATCACCGGCAGCATCACCTGTTTTAGGCTCCTCTTTTTTCTTCTTAGGCTTGTTGAACTGAGAAAGATCAATTTTAGCCGTAATCTTTGGACCGGTAAGCTTCTTATACTTTGTAGTTAAGACACCATCGTCTTTTTTCTCTTCTGAGTTCTCAGAATCAGATTCCGCTTTGGTCTCTTCTACTTTTTCAGGAGCTTTTTCTTCTACCTTAGCTTTAGGTTCTTTTGGTGCTTCCGGTTTCTTTTCCTCAAGCTTACCAACAATTTTAGGTTTCTGAAGTATAGTCCTAGTTGGTTTCTCTTCAACCTTAGGCTTCTCTTCTTCCTCCTTTTTAGGCTGCTCTACTTCTTTTGGTTTTTCAACCTCAGCAACAGCCTCTTTTTCAACCTTTTCTTCTTTTTCCTCTACAGGAGCAGGAGTTTCTTTAGGCTTCTTACCGGCATCCAAGTCTATTTTACCAACTGTTTTGGGACCCTGAAGCTCAACTTTACCTGTCAAAGTTTTTTCTTCTGCCGCAGCTGCACGCTTTTCTCTAGCTAAACGTCGTTCCTCTTGCTCTTGCTCCAACTGCAATCGCAAAGCCTCTTTTTCCTTACGCTTTTCTTCGCCTACCTCTTTAGAGGCGACTTTTTTGCTTTTATCGGTCTGAAATTCTCCTTGAAGCACTTCATAAACCTCATCGGAAATCTTTGTAGTAGGTCGCGCATCAATCTCATGCCCTTTAGAGGCAAGGAAATCAACCGCCCTATCCAAAGAAATATTAAACTCTTTGAGGACCTTGTTAAGCCTAATTTTTGCAATGTCTGCCATAAATACTTTCTCCTAATTCTCTTTAATCCTTGCTAATATACAGAACTCAAAAGGGTTTTACATTCCAACACATTAGCAGTATTTTCCGCTAAAGTATTAAAACCCATGACGAGTTCATAGCTAATCTTCCAATTCTTCTTTAAGAATACGCACAACTTCGGAAATAGTTTCCTCTTCCAAGTCCGTACGTTTCACCAAATCGGCTACATCTTGCTCTAAAATACTACGAGCTGTATCCAATCCTATTTTCTTGAATTCTTCTATAATCCAAGCATCAATCTCATCTGTAAACTCTGTTAACTCAACATCTTCCTCAACACCTTCTCTAAACACATCAATCTCATAACCAGTTAATTGCCCTGCCAAACGAATATTATGTCCGCCACGACCAATTGCCTTAGAAACTTCCTCTGGTCTTAAGTAAACCTGCGCCGTCATCTTCTCATCATCTAACTTCACAGAAGAAACTCTAGCTGGACTCAATGCTCTCGTCACCATTAATTGTGGGTTAGCCGTCCAATTGATAACATCAATGTTTTCATTGCCCAACTCACGAACTATACCGTGAATTCTTGACCCTTTCATACCTACACAGGCACCAACCGGATCAATACGATCATCATACGAATCTACAGCAACCTTTGCTTTCTCACCAGGAATACGAACCGCCTTTTTAATGGTAATTAGACCATCGTAAACTTCCGGAATTTCTTGGAAAAACAATTGTTCCAAGAATTTAGGGGAGCTTCTAGACATAATAATAGTAGGCTTACTACCTTTTAGCTCCACACTTTCTATTACCCCACGAACATTATCTCCTTTTCTAAAGAAGTCAGATGGTATCTGTCTATCTTTTGGCAAAATAATCTCATTGCCTTCATCATCCAGCAAAATAATTGCCTTGTGACGAATGTGGTGTACCTCTGCGGTGTAAATTTCACCCTCAAGATCTTTAAAGTGCTTGTAAATGGTTGTATTGTCGTGCTCGTGAATTTTTGAAATCAAGTTTTGACGAAGCGCCAAGATGGCCCTTCTACCTAAATCTATAAGCTTTACCTCTTCCGAAACATCTTCACCAACTTCAAAATCCGGCTCAATTTTACGCGCTTCCGAAAGTGATATCTCTTCATTTGGTTCCTCAACCTCACCATCTTCAACAACTATACGATTTCTCCAGATTTCCAAATCGCCTTTATCCGGGTTGATAATAATATCAAAATTATCATCGGAACCAAATTTCTTCTTAAGCGCACTACGGAATACATCTTCCAAAATGGCCATTAGGGTTACCCTATCTATAAATTTGTCGTCTTTAAATTCCGAAAAAGACTCAATCAGTGCAATATTTTCCATTATGCTACTATTACCTTTAAAATTTTAAAATGACTTTTGCTTCTTTTATATCAGAAAAATTGATTAGCTCCTTCTTCTGAACTGTAACTTTCCCTTTTCCAATGGGTTTGGGTTCCCGTGCTTTCCATTCAAGAACAATACCATCATGGGTAGTTTCGGTTAAATTTCCCTCATAGGTTTCGGCCTCCGTTCGTACGGCAAGCTTTCTTCCCACATTTTTATTGTACTGTCTTGGCATTACCAACGGCGATGCCGCCCCAGCAGAAGCGACCTCTAACGAAAAATCATGTTCATCACGGTCTATATTATGCTCTATGGCACGACTAATTTTCATACAGTCCTGCACGGTTACGCCTTCATCTCCATCCAAAACCACCTTAATGGTATTGTCTGCAGACATCGAAAAATCTATTAAAAACAAAGACCCATCTTCCTCTAGGGCATCTTTTAAAAGGGCTTCGACTTTACTCTTCAACATAACATTTAGAAATAAAAAAGAGGACTAAAATGTCCCCTCATGAATACTTTTATATCCTTTCAGTGTTGCAAATATACGATTTTTTTGTTTCCCGCAATATCCGATTCATTTAAAGAGTTTTATATCATATCATTTCATCTAAAATTAACGATTTAATAGTACTTTTAAAATATCCCAACCAAATTAACAACCATGGAAATACTCTCTTCTTACAATATGATTATTGGTGCTTCTGCCATAGTCATCATCTCTTTCTGGTTTAATGGCATTTCTAAAAAAACCAATATTCCGTCCGTACTTATGCTAATAGTTCTGGGCGTTGTTTTACAATTTGCCCTGAAATACATTATTGGAACCGAAATAGATTTTGAAAAAAACCTGCGCGGTACCTTAGAAATAATCGGAACGGTAGGACTGATCATGATTGTATTAGAAGCCGCCCTAGAGCTTGAACTGAAAAGAGAAAAACTCATACCCATTCTCAAATCCATGGCCATTGCCCTACTCGGGCTTGTAGCTTCCGCTTGGGTAGCCGCCTTAATTCTTTACCAATTTATAGAAGGTATGACCATGCAGTCTGCCTGGCTGTATGCTACCCCTTTATCTATTTTATCCAGCGCCATAATCATACCCAGTGTTACCGGTCTTAGAGAGGACAAAAAGGAGTTTCACATTTATGAAAGCACCTTTTCGGACATAATGGGTATCATGATGTTCTATTTCCTTACCGGAGGATTGGATCCCGAAACCGATTCTAGCCCCGTTGCTTTTGCCGGTAATATTGTTCTGACCATTGTTATTGCCATTATTGCCAGTTACGCCTTGGTTCTGATTTTCCAAAAGATAAAAAGCCAAGCCAAGCAATTTTTATTGATTGCCGTACTGCTACTATTGTACGCTATTGGTAAAAAGATGCATTTATCGTCATTGATTATAATCCTCATATTCGGGTTGGTCATTGCAAACGTTAAATTGTTCTTTCCCGGAAAGACGGCTATTTTTCTTGAAAAGGAAAAAATGCACCAAATCTATCATGAACTGCACATCATAACCCTAGAAACGGCTTTTGTTGTCCGAACGTTTTTCTTCGTGATTTTTGGAGTTACCATTGTACTTGCTTCTTTAATGAGCCTAAATGTTGCTATGGTAAGCATTCTAATTATAGCCTCCATTTACGTAATCCGTTTTCTTGTTTTGCGGGTTTTTATCGGTAAAGGCATCCTACCACAAGCCTTTATTGCCCCAAGGGGATTGATTACCATACTTCTTTTCTACGCCATTCCTACGGAAGCAGAGGTTGCCGGTTTTGAATCGGGAATTCTTTTGTTCGTAATTATTGCCACCAGTCTGGTTATGACCTGGGCCATGATAAAGGACAAAAAGAAAATGGGCACTATGCTAGATGAGATAGACGAAGAGATTTTGGCACGGAACGAAGCAGAGGACCAACTGAACGAACATAACGAAGAAATGACGGAACAGGAAGCAAGTAATGAAAACCTATATACGGAAGACAACTCTCCCGAGCATCCCGAGGATACAGAGCCTGACAATCGCCCCATATAAAAAACTCCAACAAAAAAAGCCCGATACTTTTCCGTATAGGGCTTTTTAATTCTGTTGGCCTACTAGGACTCGAACCTAGAACGACTGGACCAAAACCAGCTGTGTTGCCAATTACACCATAGGCCATTACCGTAATTTCTGCCGAAACAAGTTCAGCATTTGAGCGTGCAAATTTAAAACAAAGTTTGGTTTGCACAAACATTTTCTGCTACAATAATTCCAAATCTACACAACTTACAGATTTTCAGCACCATAAAATTAATAATTTGATTCATTTTTATACGCTTAACCTCCGCCAACAAGCCTTTGACTACAATTCTTTCTATATTCACCTTACAAATAGCTTGTTAAAGGTTTATCAAAAATGACCTTCCATATCTATATTAATTAGTAAATTCGCCGCATTGGTTAAACCACGTAGTACATGTTTTCAAAGAACTTCGAAAAATGGGACAATCTTCTAGGATGGTCCGTCTTTTTTATTGCCCTAATTACTTACGCAATAACCGTTGAACCCACGAACAGTTTTTGGGATGCCGGTGAATACATTGCCACATCTGCAAAACTCCAAGTGGGCCACCCTCCCGGAGCACCACTGCTCCAAATGATCGGGGCCTTTTTTGCCATGTTCGCTTTTGAACCTGACCAAGTGGCTCGTATGGTAAATTACGTTTCTGGTGTTTCCAGTGCATTTACCATTCTGTTTATGTTTTGGACCATTACCAACCTTACCCAAAAACTCATAAAACAAAAAGATGATGTTATAACCAACAGCAAGGCTATTGCTATTTTTGGCTCTGGAATTGTTGGTTCCCTTGCTTTTACTTTTTCGGATAGCTTTTGGTTCAATGCAGTAGAGACCGAGGTATATTCCACAGCAAGTCTCCTAATGGCATTGTTACTTTGGCTTGGCCTAAAGTGGACGGACGACCTTGAAAACCCACGAGGAAACAAATGGATCGTGCTTATCTCATTTGTGGTTGGCCTTACTTTTGGGGTTCAGTTCATGGGCTTCTTGGCTATACCGTCAATAGGTTTACTCTACTATTTCAAAACATACAAAAAAACAACAGTAAAGAACTTTTTGTTGGCCAATATTGCTGTGATTGCAGTATTGATGCTGGTTTACAAATTCTCTTTAACCTATGTTCTTAAACTTTTTGGTTGGAGCGAAGTATTTTTCATTAACAGTATTGGCCTTCCGTTTAATTCGGGCACCATCATTATGGGGCTCATATTCATTGGCGCGTTCTATTTTGCGCTTAACTACACTAGAAAGAACAGTTACAAAACGGCCAACACCATTGTTCTATGCTTAATGTTCCTATTTTTAGGTTTCTCTTCATGGATGATGCTTCCTATTCGCGCAAATGCAAGAGTGGTCATCAACGAAAACAATCCGGAAGATGCCCGTGCTTTATTGGCCTATTATAACCGTGAGCAGTACCCCGGTGTTGATAGTCCGTTTTACGGGACGTATTACTCCAACACTTTTGGGGTTGGTGGCGAGGACAAAGACGAAGCACCTAAATACGAAAAGGACGAAAAGCTAGGGAAATATGTAATCGTAAATTATTACAAAGGCGCCGTACCTGGAGACGACCCTAAACACATAGGGTTCTTACCAAGAATGTGGAGCGGCCAGAACGCAGAAAACTACATGCGCTATTTCGGGCCCTTGGATTTTAAGATGACACAATCCAACGAGGAGTTGAGAAAAGCGGTTACCCAAGTAAAAGAAGGCTTTGCCAATGGCGAAATAGATGCCGAACAATATATTAGTTTCCTAAGAAGGTTTGGCGATTATATTGAGGTTCAACCTCCATCAGTTTGGCAGAACATTAAATACATGGTACAGTTTCAATTCGGATACATGTACTGGCGTTATTTTATGTGGAATTTCTCCGGAAAGAACAATGATGTTCAGGGCCGTTACAACGGAAACGGAGAATGGCTAAGTGGCATTGGGTTAGTTGATAGTCCACGTCTAGGAAGTCAAAGTAATCTTCCGGACGAAGTTAAGAACGACAAGGCCCGAAACACCTATTTCTTACTCCCCCTAATTCTAGGTATTGTAGGTATATTGTTTCAAATAAGTAAAAACCCAAAACAGTTCTGGGTACTTTTAATCTTCTTTTTGTTCACAGGTTTGGCTATTCAGTTTTACACCAATCCATATATTTTTCAACCTCGTGAAAGAGACTACTCCCTTGTAGGTTCGTTCTATATCTTTGGAATATGGATAGGCCTTGGCGTATACGGACTTTTTGATGAACTCAAGAAATACCTCACCCCTAAAATACTGGCTCCGGCCGTAACCGTCATCTGTCTTTTAGCGGTCCCTACTGTTATGGCAGTACAAAACTGGGATGACCATGACCGATCTAATCGGTTTACCGCAAATTCATCGGCAAAAGCCTATCTAGACTCCTGCCAAGAAGATGCAGGGGCCATACTCTTTACCATTGGGGATAATGATACCTTCCCGTTATGGTACGCCCAAGAAATAGAAGGCTACCGTACCGATGTTCGTATTGTCTGTACCAGCCTTTTTGAAACGGATTGGTATATTGACCAAATGAAGAGAAAGGCATACGAAAGTGAAGCCATACCATCACAAATTGCCCATGAGAAGTATCGCTGGGGAACTCGTGATGTGCTATACTACCAAACCGTAGACCCACTTTTCAACAAGAAAATATCAGAAAGCCGTTGGTCCATTCAAGATTTTATAAAGTGGGTAGATAGTGACAACCCACAAACAAAGCTGAAGTACATCCTTGAAAGACAGGAGAATATTGATATAGATGCTTATTCTGAAAGCAGCCAAAATATCGTGTACTACCCTACCAACAAATTACGCATACCGGTAAACAAGAAAAACGTCTTGGAAACAGGTCTGGTAAAAGAAAAGGATTCGGCCTTGATCGTAGACTATATTGATATAGACCTTCCAAAAAGTGCCATTACCAAGAAAAGCATGATGATGTTGGATATTATTGCCAACAATGACTGGAAACGCCCTATCTATTTCTCAGGAGGAAGTTTTGATGATGCCGAATTTATTTGGATGAAAGACTATTTGCAATTAGATGGCATGGCGTACAAATTAGTACCCATCAAGACCGAACGCAGAAACTCTTTTGAAATGGGACGAATTGATTCCGACCTGATGTATGATGTAGTTATGAATTGGGACTGGGGCAACTCTGGAAGCTCGGACATCTACCATGACCCTCAAACCCGTATTCAAGGCCTGTCTTACCGTAGTAACTTAGCAAGACTTTTAGAACAATTGCTAAAAGAAGACAAAATAGAAAAGGCCAAGGATATTATAGACCTTACTATAAAAAACCTTCCTGTTGAATACTTTGGCTACTATACTTTTGTTGAGCCTTTTGTAGATGGATATTACAAAGTAGGCGAAACCACCAAAGCTCGCGAGCTTTTCGGGAAATTGAAATATATTTATCAAGACCGTCTGGAATATTACGCCAGCATACCTCTTGAAGAGCAATATGACAAGATAGACGATATCATAGCCGATATGGAAGGTTACCGAAGAAATATTGATATTCTGATCGGAAACAACGACCGTGAGATGGCAGAAAAGGAAACTCTAATATTCAATGAATATATAGATAAGTTTCAGCATTTCTACAGGGACAATATTTTACAAGAGGATGATTTAGAACCTGGTCAGAATCCTGACTTAGAGGATACAGTTCCTGTTTCTGACACTACGGCAATAGACGCAGCTACGGCAGGAGAAAACCCCGTGGACACTACATTAGTCCCAGCCACTAACTAAGTTAGCTTACTCTATACAGAAATAAAAAAATGCCCTTCATTGCTGAAGGGCATTTTTTTATTATTCAACCTATACCGCTCAAAAGAAAAAGCGCTTTAGCAGCAAGTATTTATTATTATAGGTATTCGTTTAGGATTCCAATAAGTGTATTAGCATCTTGCTCACCACTTTGGCGCCATACCATTTCACCTTTTTTATAGATCATAAGTGTAGGAAGCCCTTTAACACGAAGTGCCTGAGCAAGCTCTTTATTTTTATCTACATCAATCTTAATAACCTTGCCTTTATCACCCAAAGCCGCGGCTACATCACGCAAAACGGCGTGCATCGCATTCGATTGCTCGTTCCAATCCGCATAAAAATCCAAAAGAACAGGGATTCTTAAATCTATAAGTTCACCAAACTTTGACATACGTAGTTCATTGGGTTAGGAGCCAAATGTAAGAAAAAATGTTAAATTGCCACCTATACCCCCAATTTTATAGACTTTAGGTGGCGTTAAAATCGTGTTAAGCTTTCTTTTTAAGCGTGATTACGGTTATTTCAGGCCAAATTCCTACCCTACCCGGATACCCTAAAAAACCAAAACCCCTATTCACATTTATATATTGCCCAAGCTCTTTATAGATGCCTGCCCAGTATTTATAGCGCCATTTTACAGGACTCCACTTGATCCAACCAGGAATTTCTATACCAAACTGCATTCCATGTGTGTGGCCACTTAAGGTAAGGTGATAATGATACGCATCGTGCAAAACAACATCTTCCCAATGAGAAGGGTCATGGCTCATGAGTATCTTAAAATCATCTTTATCTACATTGGCTACCGCCTTTTTAAGGTCTCCGGCTTTTTTAAAACCACCACGCCCCCAGTTTTCAACCCCAACCAAGGCAATCTTATCGCCTCCTTTTTGTAAAAACCGATTTTCATTCAACAACAGATCAAAACCCATGTTTCTTTGTAGGTTCTTTAAATCCTCCAAATTCTGATGTTTGGCTTCTTCCGTTTCCCAAGCTACATAATCGCCATAGTCATGATTTCCCAAGACTGAGAACTTACCGTCCTTGGCCTCAAGAGTGGTAAAAAGTTCTGCCCACGGCTCCATTTCGGTAGCCATGTTATTCACCATATCACCTGTAAAAAGGATAACATCGCTATTTTGTTTATTAATCAGGTCTACAGCATACTCTATCTTCTTCCTATCATCAAAACTACCACTATGCACATCGGATATCTGAGTGATTTGATAATCATGGAAACCAGCGGGCAAATCATCAAACTCCAAAGTATACCTTAATACTTTAAAATTGTACTTCCCCTTATACATTCCGTAGAGCAATGCGCCAAAAGGAATAGCCGCCAAGCCTAGACCCAATATGCTCAAAAATTTTCTGCGTTCTGGCAAGGTAAACTCTTTAGACTGACCAAAAAACTTTTGATACCCACTAGATATGACCCTAAAAATATCTTCGGAAAAAAGAAAAAGAATAGTCACCAACTGAAAGGCCAATACGGTCAATAAAAACCCAAAAGCATAGCTTTTAGACCTGCTCAGGACCCTACCCTCCTCTTCACCTAATGTAAATTGATAAATACAATTACCCAGTACTAATACGGCTATCGCAATAAAGAGATAGTACACCCAAGGGTATCTGGTTACGGTTTTCAAGGCCTGTAAAGTATAGAGGCCCATAACAATATAAACGGCAATAAAAATAATCCAACGTAGCATAGCTACAAAGATATTTTAAACTGAGACGGGTATTGCCTCATTTAGATTTTATTTAACCCTATTTACGATAGTTGCAATTGTACCTGAGTGGGTTACGGTAATTTCAGAATCGCTTAAAAACGATGGAGAATTCATTGGTACCCGGCCCGTTTCGGGCAATGTTCTTAACAGTTTAGTACCCGAAAGGTGAACCGCCTTAAATCCGGACGCCTTAAAACCCATTACATTATCCGGCTTCACACCACCTCCCGGCATAATGGTACAGGTTGTAGATTTTTCACGAAGCCCCTTCAAGAGCTCCAGCCCTTCAGGAGCAGATTTCCGCTGTCCTGAAGTTAATATATAATCTACACCCAAATCTTCCAGTTGTGCTAGTGCGACTATTGGGTTTTTCACCCAATCGAAAGCGCGGTGAAACGTAAACTTCAAACCTACTGAAGCTTCAATCATCTCTCGGGTTCTGTCCCTGTCCACTGTAAAATCAGTATTTAAAACACCGGAAACGATGCCTTCAAACCCCAGTTCAACACATAAGTGAATATCCCGCATCATAATTTTCAATTCATCGGGGGTATAGGTAAAATCACCGCTTCTAGGGCGAATCAATACATGAACGGGAATAGAAATTTGCTCACGAACGCTTTTCAACAGTCCGTATGAGGGGGTGATTCCTCCTACGGCAAGTTCAGAACAAAGTTCTATGCGATGCGCACCACCCTTTTGGGCATTTAATGCAGATTGCAATGAATTGGCACAGACTTCTACTAGCATTTTACTTATATTTAATGCCCAAGTGGCATTTTAAACTACTCCTAAAATAGAAATCTTAAACCCATGCAAAGAAGAAAGTTCCTAAAAAATTCAACTGCCGCCACGGCCGGTTTAATTTCAGCCCCCTTAATGGCTGGCAAAACTCCCCCGTCCACAGACCGGGTTACAGATAATTCCGCAGCTGTAAAGCCTATAGTTATATGTACTTGGGATTTTCATAAAGCTTCTTCCAAAGCATGGGAAGTCCTAAAAGAAGGCGGCACTTCTCTTGATGCCGTAACCCAAGGTGTAATGGTTGAAGAAAACGATGTAAACAACCAGACGGTGGGTGTTGGTGGCAGACCCGACCGAGACGGAAATGTTACTTTAGACTCCTGTATTATGGATAAAGATGGGAATTGCGGTGCGGTACTGGCCATGCAAAATATTGCAAATCCTATTTTGGTTGCACGTAAAGTAATGGAAGAAACACCCCATGTTATGCTTGCCGGAAAAGGAGCTGAGCAATTTGCTTACGAAATGGGATTCAAGAAAACCAACCTCCTTACCGAAAAATCACAACAAGAGTGGATAGAATGGAAGAAAACCTCGCAATACAAGCCTATTATAAATATTGAAAACCATGACACCATTGGCATGCTTGCCATAGATGCCAACGGCGATATTTCCGGCGCTTGTACCACAAGCGGCATGGGCTACAAAATGGCGGGTCGTGTTGGTGACTCTCCAATTATTGGCGCTGGACTGTTTGTTGATAATGAGATTGGCGGAGCCACAGCAACAGGTGTTGGCGAAGAGGTAGTTCGTACGGTAGGTAGCTTTCTTATCGTAGAATTAATGCGCCAAGGAAAATCTCCCCAAGAAGCTTGTAAAGAAGGTGTTGAGCGAATCATGGCCAAAAATAAAGGTCGGAATGATTTTCAAATAGGTTTTATAGCTGTTAACAAGGCAGGCGAAACCGGAAGTTATTGCATTCACCCGGGATTTACCTATCGGTCTTATTCTGAAGCTGGACATGTAAATAATCCATCGGAAACTTATATCAAATCTTAAAACACTTAAAAGAATTCAAAAACTTGATTAGCTTTGAATCCTCTTGAAAAACTATAAAATGCCAGAACAAAAACGACTCTTTTTACTAGACGCCTATGCACTTATTTTTCGTGGCTACTACGCACTTATAAAAAACCCCAGAATCAACTCCAAGGGCATGGACACCTCTGCCATTATGGGGTTCATGAATTCACTTTTTGATGTTATCAAACGTGAAAAACCAGACCATTTGGCCGTTTGTTTTGACAAAGGTGGAAGTGCTGAGCGCACCGAACTGTTCCCCGAGTACAAAGCCAATAGAGATGAAACCCCCGATGCTATCCGTACTGCCATTCCTTATATCCAAGACATACTTAAAGCAATGCACATACCCTCGGTAATTCTTGAAGGTTGGGAAGCGGACGATATTATTGGAACCCTTGCAAAACAAGCCGAAAAAGAAGATTACAAGGTTTTTATGGTTACACCGGATAAGGATTTTGGCCAGTTGGTCTCCGAAAATATCTTTATGTACCGTCCAGCAAGAATGGGTAACGGAATAGAAATTTGGGGCATTCCCGAAATACAAAAACGTTTTGGAGTTGAAAGGCCAGAACAGGTTATAGACTACCTAGGAATGATGGGTGATGCCAGTGACAACATACCCGGACTACCTGGTGTTGGGGACAAAACCGCAAAAAAATTCATTGAGCAATTTGGTTCTATGGAAGGCCTTTTAGAGAATACGGACCAGCTAAAGGGCAAAATGAAAGAAAAGGTAGAGGCGAACAAAGAGTTGGGGTTGCTCTCAAAAAAACTGGCGACCATCTGTATAGATTGCGATGTTACTTTTAATGCCGAAGATTATGAACTCTCAGTCCCCGACAGTGAAAAAGTGCAAGAGATTTTTGAGGAACTGGAATTTAGAAGGTTAAAAGACCAGTTTATTAAAATATTCTCTGGGGAAACAGAACCCCAAACCCAAGTAAGCAATACCGAAACGGCAAAAAAACAGACATCAACTTCCTCATCTGCCGGAAGCGGGCAATTTTCTTTGTTTGGTGGTGATGGCGCATCTGCAGCGACCATAGCGGACAGCTCTAGCAGAAAAACCATTAAGGATATTCCCCACGTTTACCAAAGCGTGGCACCGGGTATGGCCATGAAGCTGTTTGTCCAAAACCTAATGAAACAGACCTCTGTTTGTTTTGACACGGAAACTACATCGTTAAATCCGCTGGAAGCCCAGCTTGTAGGTATCGCATTTTCGTGGGAAGCCACTAAAGGATACTATATACCATTCCCCGAAAACAAACAGGAAGCACAGGAACTTATAGAAATTCTACGCCCTTTCTTTGAATCGGAGACTATTGAAAAAGTAGGTCAGAACCTTAAATATGATATTAAGGTCTTAAATAAGTATGATATTAAGGTCAAAGGCATGTTCTTTGACACCATGTTGGCGCACTACCTTATAAACCCGGATATGAGACATAATATGGATGTGCTTTCCGAAACCTATTTGAACTACACCCCTATTTCCATTACTGAACTTATAGGCAAGAAAGGAAAAAATCAGCTAAACATGCGCGATGTTCCTTTGGAAAAGCAAACGGAATATGCTGTAGAGGATGCAGACATTACATTTCAACTGGCACAGCATTTTAGACCGGAACTGGCCGAGGCCAAAACCGATATTCTTTTTAAGGATATTGAAATTCCGCTACTACGTGTTCTGGCGGACATGGAACTTGAAGGCATCAACCTGGACGAGAAATTTTTGAACAGCCTTTCTGAAGACCTGAACAACGATATTAAAAATCTTGAAGAAAAAATTTACGAAGCTGCAGGAGAAGAATTCAACATTGGTTCACCAAAGCAACTAGGTGAAATTCTCTTCAGTAAAATGAAATTAGTAGATAAACCTAAAAAAACAAAGACAGGTCAATTCTCTACAGCGGAAGATGTACTCTCCTATTTGGCCAAGGACCATGAAATTATTCAAAATGTATTGGATTACCGTGGGCTGGCCAAACTTAAAAGCACCTATGTTGATGCTTTACCGGAACAAGTAGAACCCACAACGGGAAGAGTCCACACAGATTATATGCAAACCGTTGCAGCAACCGGTCGTTTGAGCAGTAATAATCCTAATTTACAGAACATCCCTATCCGTACGGAAAGAGGCCGCCAAGTTCGTAAAGCCTTTGTACCTCGCAACGAAGACTACATTTTATTGGCTGCGGATTATTCTCAGATAGAACTGCGCATCATTGCCGCGTTAAGCGAAGAGACTACAATGATAGAAGCGTTTAAGCACGGCGAAGACATTCATGCTTCCACGGCATCAAAAGTATTTAATGTGCCTATTGAAGAAGTAACCCGTGAGCAAAGAAGCAATGCCAAAACCGTTAATTTTGGGATTATTTACGGGGTTTCCGCCTTTGGATTGAGCAACCAAACCGATTTATCCCGTTCCGAAGCCAAAGAACTGATAGACACCTATTACAAAACCTACCCAAAGCTCAGAAATTACATGAGCGAGCAGGTAGATTTTGCCCGTGACAATGGTTATGTACAAACAGTCCTAGGACGAAGACGTTATTTAAAAGACATTAACGGAAGTAATGCCATTGTACGTGGGGCTGCAGAGCGTAACGCCGTTAATGCCCCTATTCAAGGTAGCGCTGCAGACATCATTAAAATTGCCATGATCAACATTCACAAGAAATTATCGGAAGGCAACTACAAATCCAAAATGCTCTTACAGGTACATGATGAATTGGTATTTGATATATACAAACCGGAATTGGATGAATTAAGCGGATTGATAAAATCCGAAATGGAGAACGCCTATAAACTAGAGGTACCGCTAGATGTAGAGGTTGGCCTGGGCCAAGATTGGCTGGAGGCGCATTAGACATACAAAACCTGCCCTTTCACAACATTTTTTCGTGTAAAGGGCTTTTCAGTTTTACTTTTACAGTCCTATTCCAAATACAATAGGCCAAGTTAAATTTAAAATGAAAACGTTAGCGACCCTTTTTACCATTCTCTTTTTAGTGTGCAATAGCCATGCGCAAGATACACCAATGCACAAAACTGGCCATAGCACGAACATAACCACCAAAAAGAAAGTAAAGGTCTTTCCTAACCCCGCTAGCAACGTAGTTAATATTTTAGGTTTAAAGAATACCGCAAAGGCTAATATATCCGTCATGGATATTTATGGAAATACCGTATTATCCCATCAATGGGAAATCCGAAGAAATGCTATTAGCATACCTGTGTCCTCTCTAGATGCCGGGGCTTATATTATTAATGTACACTCTAACGAAGAAAAGATCTGCACTAAATTCTACAAGCAATAGAATTTTAGCTTCTCTACCACCTTTCTGTCAATATTTACATTCACCTCTAGAAACAAACCAGAAAGAACTTTTGTTAAATTTAGAATCTACGAATATCCAATTCTTTAAATCATTCGTTTAAGACCTTAATTTTTACCTAGATTTGCCCAAGAAATTGAAAAAGAGTGTTTTTAACTAAAAATATTCCAAAAACACCGCTTGTTTTTCAATAGAATTAGTGTACATTTGCAGCCCGTTTGACGGGATTGAAGTGTTTAATTAAAAAGTAACCGTAGTGGATACATTAAGTTATAAGACCGTTTCTGCCAATAAAACAACTGTGGACAAACAGTGGCTATTAGTTGATGCAGAAGGAGAGACTTTAGGCCGATTGGCTTCTAAAGTTGCCAAAATGCTTAGAGGAAAACATAAGCCAAGTTTCACCCCTCATGTTGATTGTGGTGATAACGTGATTGTTATCAATGCTGAGAAAATCAATTTAACAGGTAACAAATGGGACGATAAGACCTATTTGCGTTACACAGGTTATCCTGGTGGTCAGCGTTCTACATCTGTAAAAGAGCTTTTGGCCAAAAAACCTGAGCAAATTGTAGAAAAAGCGGTTAAAGGCATGCTTCCTAAGAACAGATTAGGTGCGGACCTTTTCAGAAACCTTAAGGTTTTTGTAGGTACGGCTCATAATCATGAAGCTCAAAAACCACAGGTTATCAACTTAAAAGAATTCAAGTAATGGAGACCATTCACAAAATCGGCAGAAGAAAAACAGCGGTTGCCCGTGTATACGTTTCAGCAGGTACAGGAAATATTACTGTAAACCAAAGAGACCTTAATGACTATTTTCCAACGGCAACTCTTCAGTACAAGGTTAAACAACCTTTTGCACTTACTGAAAACGAAGATGCTTACGATGTAAGTATTAATGTATACGGTGGCGGTATTACCGGTCAAGCAGAAGCTATACGTTTAGCCCTTTCTAGAGCTATGTGTGAAGTTGACGAAGAAAATAGACTAACTCTTAAACCAGAAGGTTTATTAACTCGTGACCCAAGAATGGTAGAACGTAAGAAATTTGGACAGAAGAAAGCTCGTAAGAAATTCCAGTTCTCTAAACGTTAATATTCAAGATTATTACGGTATCCATTTCACGATGGATACCTTTTTTTATATTTTTTCTTTAATCAAAGTTCATTGAAAGTTCGCTTAAAGCGAATAAATTAAAAACTATTTTTCACAAGATAGTTATTCGGGAGACCCAAGAGCATCTCATGCTCAAAGGCACCGTTAGTTTAGCATCTAAATGCTCGAGGCTTGTCTATTTATAGACATACCACTCAGGCATTGCCTATTCAAAAGAACGTAAACTAAATTCAAATGGCGAAAGTCGAAGTAAAACAATTATTGGAAGCTGGTGTGCATTTTGGCCACCTTACACGAAAGTGGAACCCTAACATGGCGCCCTACATCTACATGGAGCGTAACGGGATTCACGTTATCAACCTTTACAAAACAGTTGCAAAATTAGATGAAGCCAACGAGGCTCTTCAAAAAATTGCTGCATCTGGACGAAAAATTCTTTTCGTTGCAACAAAAAAACAAGCTAAAGACATTGTTGCAGAGAAAGTAGCGAACGTAAACATGCCTTTCATCACAGAAAGATGGCCCGGTGGTATGTTGACCAATTTCGTTACCATTCGTAAAGCGGTAAAGAAAATGGCATCTATCGATCGTATGAAAAAAGACGGTACGTTCATGACATTATCTAAAAAGGAGCGTCTTCAAGTAGACCGTCTTCGTGCTAAACTAGAAAAGAACTTAGGTTCTATTTCTGACATGACACGTCTACCTGGTGCATTGTTCATTGTTGATACTATGCGTGAGCACATTGCCGTTAAGGAAGCTCAAAAATTGAACATTCCTATTTTTGCAATGGTTGATACAAACTCAGACCCAAGAGATGTTGATTATTTGATTCCATCTAACGATGATGCTTCAAAATCCATCGATATTATTATGACTCAAGTAACCAATGCAATCGCAGAAGGTCTTGCTGAGCGTAAATCTGAAAAACAATCAGGTAAAGAAGGTGCTGAAGAAACCAAAAAAGAGCAACCAAAGAAAGAAGTAGCAAAAGAAGCTCCTAAAGCAGAAGCTCCTAAAGCAGAAGCTCCAGCTGCTACAGAATCTGTTGATCTTACAAAAATTGAAGGTGTAGGACCAAAAGCTGCCGAAGCTTTGGTAAACGCCGGTTTTGACTCTTACGCTAAATTAGCCGAAGGTGACCCTGAAAAAATCAAGGAAATCCTTACAGAGGCTAGCTCTAGAATGGCCCACCTTGACCCAACTTCATGGCCAAAGCAAGCTCAAATGGCTGCTGATGGTAAATGGGACGAGCTTAAAGAATGGCAAGATAGTGTTAAAGGAGGCGTAGAATAAGTTCTGCCACCTTATTGCAAACAATAATAATAACATAACATTTGCTTTAAGATAGAGCTGAAATTACACTCTATCTTAGAGCAAATTGAAAAATAGCACAGAAAATGGCAAAAATTACAGCCGCAGAAGTAAACAAATTAAGAAAAGCAACTGGCGCAGGAATGATGGACTGCAAAAACGCTTTGGTTGAAGCTGATGGAGATTTTGACAAGGCAATTGACGTTCTTCGTAAGAAAGGTCAAAAAGTAGCCGCAAAAAGAGCCGACAGAGAATCATCGGAAGGTGCTGCTGTTTCTAAATTGAATGCAGATCAAACCGCTGGTGTAGCAATCGTTCTAGGTTGTGAAACTGATTTTGTTGGAAAAAACGAAAACTTCCTAGCTTTAGCAAACCAACTTGCGGAAATAGCTTTAAACTATGACTCTAAAGAAGCTCTTTTAGATGCGGATTTTGGAGGAATGAGCGTTGCCGATAAATTAGTTGAGCAAACAGGAGTTATTGGTGAAAAGCTAGAAATCACTGCTTTTGAAAAACTAGAGGCTCCTTACGTTGGAACATATGTTCACATTAACAAGATTGCTGCTTTAGTTGGCCTATCCGCCAAAGTAGAGTCTGCTGACGTGTTGGCAAAAGACCTTTCTATGCAAGTTGCTTCAATGGGAGCTACTACATTATCTTACAAAGATTTTGACCCTGCATTTGTTGCTGCAGAAACAGAAGCTAGAATTGCCGTTATAGAAAAAGACAATGAAGAATTAGGCCGTTTAGGTAAAACCCTTAAAAACGTTCCTCAGTTCATTTCAATGTCTCAATTAACTGATGAAGTTATAGCCAAAGCAGAAGAAGATGCTAAAGCTCAACTTAAAGCTGAAGGCAAACCAGAGCAAATTTGGGATAAAATCCTTCCAGGTAAAATGGAAAGATTTGTTTCGGATAACACTACTTTAGATCAAGAACAATGTTTATTAGATCAAAATTTCATTAAAGATGAAAAAATAAGCGTTGCAAAGTATGTTGAATCTTACGGAGATGTTCATGTTACAGGCTTTAAGCGTGCAACAGTAGGATAAATCAGAGATTAAACCTTATATAAAACCCGGTCTAACAAATGATGTTAGACCGGGTTTCTTTTTTTCCCAATCTATTTCTCTTTTACACGAACAAAAGTTACAGACAACTTCCCATCAATTACAAAGTCCGTTTTAAAACAAAAAGAGCGCTACTGAGAAAGTAGCGCTCTTTGTTTATACTTATTGAAAAACCACCTTATTTCCCTTTCATCCAAATCTCCCTTAGCTTAACGGCATCTGCACTAGCATCTGCAATTGGAGTTATCGTTTCAATACTTAAAGTTGGATTACCAACCTTACCTTCTAACTCAAATTCTTCTTCTCCTCGTTTAACCGTCATTTTAATCTCAGTATCCGGAGACCACGCAAAACTCTGCCCTATAATAGACCTTATGGACGCTAAAGTAATTGGCGTACCGTTAATACTCTTTATAACATCGCCTCCCTGAGTCTGTAAGTCATTAAAGAAGCTATTTAACTGTATTCCTTTTCGTATAAAAACTACATTTTCATCGCCTTGCTCAACATCAATAAAAGGATTATCCCCATCTAAAAAATATCCAGTCTCCTGCTCAACCAAAGCGGTTTTTAACCCAACTTTTTTCAAGTAATCGTTGTAATTAATCGGGGTATTACCAATAACATGGGTATCAAAAAAAACACGGATTTCAGGATAGGTCATAGCTACAATTTCATCTATAAGCTCATCATCTTTAAACGGCGTGTTGTTACCATACTTCTTAGTTAACTCCTTCATCAACCATAACACACCTTTCTCTCCATTACTAAGCTCCCTCAATTGAATATCTAACGCCATGTTAATCAAAGTACCCTTTTCATAAACATTCGCATAGTTCTTTTCATAAGGCTCTACCAGAATGTTCTTACTCATTTCGGTAAAAGACATATCATCATCATAAGCTTTTGCATTATTTATCTTACCCATCATACGCTCATAGAAATCCGCCTCATCAATAAGCCCTTGTTGAATCTGAAAAAGATTGGCGAAGTATTCCGTGGTTCCCTCGTACATCCATAAATGCTGAGACATTTTAGGGTCGTTGAAGTCAAAATATTGCACCTCTTCGGAGTGCACATTTAACGGTGTAACGATGTGAAAAAACTCGTGAGAAACCACATCTACCATTGCCTGCTCCAATCTATCCTTTGTCATTGCTTCAGGCAAAACAACCACCGTAGAGGTATGGTGCTCCAATGCCCCAAAACCGGAAGCATCATCAGCTTCCATAGTTGACAAATACAATAGGATGTTATAAATTTTGGTTCCATTGATCTCTCCCAAAAATGTCTTCTGGGCTCCCATCATTTTCTCCATACGATCTCTTAGGCTCAATGCAGAATAAATTCCGCTTGGAGAGTAAACACTTAATGTAACCGTTATACCATTTATCTCAAAAGTCTCCGTATTTGGTTTGGCATAAAGAATAGGGTTGTCAATTACATCAAAATACCTATCCGCCGTAAAAACATCAACGTTTGCAACTGGAGACTCCAGTTTCTTGGGAGTTAAAGACGTTGTAGCCTGCAGTGCTTCTGGCCTTGAAATAGACAATTCATAAGGCACCTCCTTAAGTCCACCAAAATAACCAACAAAACCGTGTAGGTTGAGCATAAAGGTTTTACCCGCTATAATATTTGTTCCGGAAGGAGAAAAAACCTTATCCTTTACCTCCCCTTCCGTATCGTAGGTGTCATTTACATAATACGTAACTTTATCCAAGTTTCTTCCGTTGGAAATCGTCCATGTGTTATCATCCTTTTTAGAGAAAGCCAGCTCCTTTCCATCGTAATCCAAAGCCTTGAAGCCTTCAATATATTGGCCATAATTATCCGTACTGTAGGTACCAGGAACGGTTTTTGGTATAAAAAAAGACACTTCATCTGTGGTGAAAGCACCAGCATCTACCGTAACAGCAACTTTATCATCAACCACGTTCTTTAAATCCAAAACCGCCAAAACCGGAGTCTTATCCGCAGTAAGCAGATTCTTTGTTGCCCCACAACCGGCCAATAATATAGTTACGGCCAGTAAACTTAATTTTCTCATCGTATATATTTTAACACTCATATGTAAGTAATACCCCTATTTTTAGAGGATTACAAGGATATAAAATTTACTAGAATCCTGCACCATTATTAGGAAATAATTAAGCTTCGCTTTATCTACCACTTCAAAAACCAACCCTAAGATTTTTTGATTATTTTTGCCTCAACGAAATACTAGCCATGCAATACAAAAGAATTCTCTTAAAACTTAGCGGTGAAGCCCTAATGGGTGAAAAGCAATACGGAATAGACTCTAAACGTCTAGCCGAATATGCAGAAGAAATTAAAGAAGTAGCACAGAAAGGTGTAGAAATTGCCATAGTAATTGGTGGAGGAAACATTTTTAGAGGACTTACTGGAGCCGCAACCGGGATGGATCGGGTACAAGGCGACCATATGGGCATGCTAGCTACAGTTATAAACGGGCTTGCACTGCAAAGTGCCTTAGAAATGCAGGGCGTACAAACGCGACTACAATCTGCCATTCAAATTAACGAAGTGGCCGAGCCTTTTATCAGAAGACGTGCCATGCGCCACTTAGAAAAGGGCCGCGTAGTAATTTTTGGAGGCGGAACGGGAAACCCTTATTTCACAACTGACTCCGCTGCCGTTTTGCGTGCTATAGAAATTGAGGCTGATGTAATTCTAAAAGGTACCCGTGTAGACGGCATCTATACATCTGACCCTGAAAAAGACAAAAACGCAACCAAGTTTGACACCATCTCTTTTGCAGACGTACTTTTAAAAGGCCTCAAAGTAATGGACACCACTGCGTTTACGTTAAGCCAAGAGAACGAACTGCCTATTGTAGTTTTTGACATGAACAAAAAGGGCAACCTAATTAAATTAGTAGAAGGCGAAAATATTGGTACTGTTGTAAATCTTTAGCCTTAATTTAGTTTTATTTGTCGCTTATATTATATTTGAATTATGAATGAAGATATACAGTTTATACTAGACTCCGCCAAGGAAAGTATGGATGCTGCCATGAGGCATTTGGAAAAAGAGTTTATGAAGATACGAGCTGGTAAGGCAAGTCCGGCCATGCTTTCTTCTGTAATGGTAGAATACTATGGTTCTCAGACACCACTTTCTCAAGTAGCTAACATAAATACTCCCGATGGACGTACTATTTCTGTGCAACCTTGGGAAAAGAATATGTTACAGGAAATTGAAAAAGCCATTATGAACTCCAACCTAGGCTTCAACCCTATGAACAATGGCGACTTTGTAATCATTAATGTACCGCCATTAACCGAGGAACGAAGAATTCAATTAACAAAACAGGCCAAAGCCGAAGCGGAAGATGCTAAAGTAGGCATCCGCAGCGCTCGCCAAGATGCTAATAAGGAAATTCGTGATTTGAGCGATGTTTCCGAAGACTTGCAGAAAAACGCAGAAGTTGATGTTCAGGCACTTACAGACAAGTACATAAAAAAGGTAGATGCCTTTTTGGTAGTAAAAGAAGCGGAAATTATGAAGGTTTAACCTCCCGGTTTCCAATAGTATTAAAAAAGCAGCCTTAGTGGCTGCTTTTTTAATTTAGCTCCATACGTTAATTAAATATTACATTTTAGGAACAGACCTAATCATTCTATACCTTTGCGCTCGGAAAAATCGAACGATGGCAGCCAAACTTAAACAAGGTTTTTGGGAGAAGACAGCAAGTATAATCCTCCGAAATCGTATTTTGATACTTATTTTAATCGTTGCATTTACGGTTTTCTTGGGTATGCAATGGAAGAATATGCGCTTCAGCAACACTCAGGCCAACCTTCTTCCGGATGACCACCCTGTTAACTTGGAGTATCGTGATTTCCTTAAACAGTTTGGTGAAGAAGGCAACGCCATAGTTTTTGCCATTCACGATTCTACCCTCTTTACCCCTACCAACATAAACAGATGGAACAAATTCAGCAAACAGCTTGCTGCATTTCCTGAGATAGATTTTGTACTCTCTTTAGATAATCTTCAAGAACTAAAAAAGGACAACGAAAATCAAAAGTTTGTTCTTAAGCCGCTCATTAGCTCCAAGGTTAAGACCAAAAAAGAAATAGATAGTATAAAAAACCACCTGTTTAACGACCTACCTTTCTATGACAACTTGCTCTTTAACAAAGAAAGCGGTACGGTCAGAACTATAGCAAACTTAGATGGGGATATTGTAAATACGAGTGTCCGAAAAGATTTTATCCTTGAAGACCTTAACCACCTGATAGAAAACTTTGAATCTGAGACCGGACTGGATGTTCGTGTTTCAGGTATGCCCTATATTAGGACCATGAACTCCCAAAACATCATAGATGAAATTGGGAAATTTATCCTAGCCGCCCTAGGTGTTACCTCACTGATCTTCTTTTTCTTCTTTAGAAGTTTCCGGGCAACTTTCATTTCTATGTGCGTGGTTATAATTGGGGTAATGTGGGCCTTTGGTATTTTAGGCCTCTTACAGTATGAGATAACGGTTCTTACCGCTTTAATCCCACCGCTGATTATCGTTATAGGTATCCCTAACTGTATCTTCTTAATCAATAAATATCAGCAAGAAGTCAAAAAACACGGTAACCAAGCCTTATCGCTACAGCGCGTTATATCCAAGATCGGTAACGCCACTTTAATGACCAATATGACCACTGCGTCCGGTTTTGCAACGTTCATTATAACGGACAGTAAGTTACTTAAGGAATTTGGTATTGTAGCATCCATCAACATCATTGGTATATTTATACTATCGCTACTCATAATCCCCATTATTTACAGCTTTTTATCGCTTCCTAAAACAAGGCACTTAAAACACCTTAACAAGCGCTGGATAGATGCTTTTGTAAATTGGATGGAACGCATTGTTAGGGAACGTAGAATTGCGGTTTACATCGTTTCTTTGATTCTTCTTATTACCAGTATAATTGGAATCTATCAAATTGAAATTTCGGGAAGCCCTATAGAGGACATGCCCAAAAACGCTCAATTTTTTAAGGATATTCGTTTTTTTGAAAAGGAGTTTGACGGTATCATGCCCGTTGAAATCGTAGTGGATACAAAAAGGCCAAAAGGAGTTTTAAAACCGGCCAACCTAAAACGCATAGACAAATTAAGTGAGGTAATTACTGAAATCCCTGAACTTTCAAAGCCCATCTCGGTAGTAAATTTGGTCAAATATTCAAAACAGGCCTTTTACAATGGTATTCCAAAATATTATCAGTTACCTACTTCACAGGAAAACAACTTTATAATGAAAGTTGCCCAAAATTCCGACGGAAATGGAAACCTATTGAAAAACTTTGTGGACAGCACAGGTCAAACAGCGCGTATCACCACCTTTATGCAAGACGTAAAAACGGATCGCATGGAGCAAATTGAAGAAAGACTAAACGAGAATATCAATAAATTTTTCCCTGCAGACCGCTATAACGTTTATATGACGGGAAGCGCATTGCTATTCTTAAAAGGCACAAAATATCTCGTAAAAAACCTAATTCTATCCCTAGCATTCGCGATTTTCTTGATTGCCTTATTTATGGCCTATCTTTTTAGGTCGTTCCGGATGATTGTTATTTCACTCATTCCAAACCTACTACCGTTGGTCGTGACCGCCGGTATTATGGGATTTGTAGGTGTACCCATCAAACCTTCTACCATACTGGTATTTAGCATTGCTTTTGGTATTTCCGTGGATGACACCATTCACTTCTTGGCCAAATACAGGCAAGAGCTGATAGCCAATAGATGGCAGATTAAAAAATCAGTATACGCGGCCTTACGTGAAACTGGAGTAAGTATGTTCTATACATCCATCGTACTTTTCTTTGGGTTTTCGGTTTTTATCATTTCAAACTTTGGTGGAACCGTAGCTTTGGGCGCCTTAGTTTCTGCCACGTTAATGTTCGCTATGTTAGCTAACCTTATCCTCCTTCCTTCCCTATTATTGTCTCTGGAAAGGAATATTGCGAGTAAAAAAATCTTGAAAAAGCCTCAAATAGACATTCTTCCGCAAGGCGAAGACGATGTAACTAAAAATTGAGGTTGATTTAAACCGTTAGAAGTATTGATTCTTTTCTCAAAAACTTATCTTTGCGCTTCAATTTTCAAGTGACTTAGATGAACTCGTATAGCGTAAAAGAACTACTTTCAGAAAACCTCTTACTACAAGAAGTAACTATAAACGGATGGGTAAAAGCATTCCGAAGCAATCGCTTTATAGCCCTGAACGATGGGTCTACTATTAACAACCTGCAATGTGTTGTAGATTTTGAATCGTTTGACGAGAGCGTCTTAAAACAAATTAACACCGGAGCAGCTGTAAAGATTACGGGTACTTTGGTGGAAAGTCAAGGAAAAGGCCAGAAAGTTGAAATTCAGGTAAGCGACCTAGCCGTTCTTGGTGCCGCAGACCCGGAAACCTATCCTATTCAACCTAAAAAGCACTCATTAGAGTTTTTGAGGGAAAAAGCACATTTGCGCATACGTACCAATACGTTTGCTGCCATAATGAGGGTTCGTTCCGCATTGTCTTTTGCCATTCACCAGTATTTTCAACAAAACGGATTCAACTATTTTCATGCACCTATCATAACAGGTTCCGATGCCGAAGGTGCGGGAGAAATGTTTAAAGTAACAACTCTAGATAGCAAGAAACCACCATTGACCGAAGATGGCGAAATCAATTATAAAGAGGATTTCTTTGGAAAGGAAACCAATTTAACGGTTTCCGGACAGCTTGAAGCGGAAACGTATGCTATGGCATTGGGCAAGGTATATACTTTTGGCCCCACTTTTCGCGCAGAGAACAGTAACACATCTAGACATTTGGCAGAATTTTGGATGATAGAGCCGGAAATGGCTTTCTTTGACCTTAACGATAACATGGATCTTGCCGAAGATTTTATAAAAAACGTTATAAAATACGTTTTGGAAAACTGCCAAGACGACCTTGAATTTTTGGAAAAACGTCTTTTAGACGAGGAAAAAACTAAGCCACAGGCAGAACGAAGTGAAATGCCGCTGATTGAAAAGTTGAAATTTGTATCGGAGAACAGCTTCAAACGCGTAAGTTATACCGAAGCCATAGATATTCTAAGAAACAGCAAACCCAACAAGAAGAAAAAATTCCAATATCCTATAAACGAATGGGGTGCCGATTTACAAAGTGAGCATGAACGTTTCTTGGTAGAGAAACATTTTAAGTGCCCGGTTATTTTATTTGATTATCCTGCCAAAATAAAAGCGTTCTACATGCGCTTAAACGAAGATGGCAAGACCGTACGTGCCATGGATATACTTTTTCCCGGAATTGGCGAAATTGTAGGTGGTTCTCAACGTGAGGAGCGCCTAGACGTCCTAAAAGAAAAAATGGCCGCTCTAGGGATAGATGAGGAAGAACTATGGTGGTATCTAGACCTTAGAAAGTTTGGTAGTGCCGTTCATAGTGGTTTTGGTCTTGGATTTGAGCGTTTGGTACTTTTTGCTACGGGCATGGGTAATATTCGTGATGTAATTCCTTTTCCACGAACTCCCCAAAATGCAGAATTTTAGTTAGAAATAGTTATCTTAGAAGGCAAGCTATATTAGTCCTAAATGCTAAAACAACACTTACAGTTTAAATTATCGCAGAAGCTATCTCCTCAGCAGATACAGCTAATGAAGTTGATTCAGTTGCCTACTCAGGCTTTTGAACAGCGACTAAAGCAAGAGCTAGAGGAAAACCCTGCATTGGAAAGCGGCAAGGAAGATTTAGACGCAATGGACGATGAGTTTGCGGACACTTACGAAAATGAAGATTCGGATAGTGAAATCATTTCCGCGGAAGACATCAATATTGATGACTATTTAAGTGATGATGAAATACCGGACTACCGAACCAAAGCCAACAACTATAGCTCGGACGACGAGGAAAAAAACGTCCCCTACGCGGCGGGCACTTCATTCAATCAATATTTACTAAACCAACTTAACACGGTTTACTTAAATGATGAAGAATGGAGTATTGCCGAATTTTTAGTTGGGAGTGTAGATGAAAGTGGCTACATCCGTAGACCGATAGCCGATATTACGGACGACCTAGCTTTCACTCAGAATATCTATACTGACGAAGAAACAATTGAAAAGGTTTTAAAGTTGGTTCAAAAACTAGACCCTCCGGGCGTTGCGGCCCGTTCGCTTGAAGAATGCCTTATCATTCAACTAAAACGAAAAGAAACTACTCCAAGTGTTGAACTCGCCATCACTATTCTTGAAAAGTCTTTTGAGCAGTTCACCAAAAAGCATTATAAGAAGCTTATTCAGAAGTACAATATTTCTGAAGAACAACTTAGAGATGCTATTTCCGAAATTGAGAAACTAAACCCAAAACCTGGGGGCTCTTATTCCGGAAACAACAGGATGATAGAGCATGTCGTCCCCGATTTTTCCATTCGCATTGTAGATGGGGAACTAGAACTTACCCTTAACGGCAGAAATGCACCGGAGCTGCATGTCTCTAGGGAATACAACAACATGCTTAAAGGCTATAAAGACGCTAAGAAAAAATCAAAATCGCAAAAAGATACAGTCCTATTCATTAAGCAAAAATTAGACGCTGCCAAATGGTTCATAGATGCCATTAGACAACGGCAACAGACGCTTTTCATTACCATGAACTCTATCATGCACTACCAATCCGAGTACTTTCTTACCGGAGACGAGCGCAACCTTCGCCCAATGATACTAAAGGATATTGCAGATGAAATAGAAATGGATGTATCTACCGTATCCCGAGTTGCGAACAGCAAGTACGTTGATACCCCTTACGGCACCAAATTGATTAAAGAGTTTTTCTCAGAGTCAATGAAAAACGACCAAGGTGAGGATGTTTCTACCAAGGAAATCAAGAAAATTCTTGAAACGGTTATTGGCGAAGAATCCAAGAAAAAACCCCTTACAGACGACAAATTAGCAGCGATATTAAAAGAAAAAGGCTACCCTATAGCCCGTAGAACGGTTGCCAAATATAGAGAGCAGCTAGACATTCCTGTAGCACGATTGCGCAAACAAATTTAATGAAGGTTTTCTTAAAGGCTATATCCTACGTTTTTCACCCATTGTTCATTCCTGTAGCAGGAACTTTAGCCTACTTTCTAATTACGCCAAAATATAGCCCTATAGCCATTCAAAGTGCGAATGTCTTACCCATATTTATCTTAACGGTAATCATTCCTATAATCGTCTATTTTATACTTAAGAATTTAGGTTTGGTAACGAGTATTTTTATGTCATCTGCCAGGGAGCGTAGATACCCAATATACATTCACATTACTTTACTGCTATTCGTGGTTTACAAGGTTATTCCCAACACCAATATTGCTGAATTACACTTTTACTTTGTTGGACTCATAATCGCGTCTCTAACCACCCTAATTACGTTATTTTTTAAATTAAAAATAAGTATGCACCTCATGGGTATGGGGAGCTTGGTTATGTTTCTAACGGCACTAAGCATTCACTTTGAGGTAAACATAACCTTAGGGCTGAGCATATTTACATTGCTAACGGGACTGGTAGCTACTTCCAGACTATATCTCAAGACACACACAAGAGCAGAGATAATACTAGGATTTTTAGTTGGCTTTCTTTCGCAGCTAATGATTATACGCTTCTGGCTTTAAAACTTGGTCTATAAGATGTAGAAAATAAGCCCTATTCTAAGTGGTTTGGTATTTAAACTCTCGTTTCCTACTACCACATTATCGTTAAAAACCCCAGTTAAAGAATAATAGGCATGCAAGTTAAAGGTATTATATCCAAAGTTTAAGGTAAGTCCATATTGAAAGTCACGAATATCTTCATTATAAAAAGATATTTTACTAGTATCCACAGGCACCAACTTGGACCTTCCACCAAAAACATAGCCAAATTTCATCCCAGCATACAACCTCCAAAACTTATACTCAGAGGCTGTAGAGTTTCTCCAACGCACCTCAAAAGGCACCTCCAACATATGAGTTTCAATTTTATTACGCTCAAAGTCATTATCACTCTCAAGTATACTATACGAAATTCCCGAAGCTGTTTCCTCTGCTTTAAGATTGGAATAATAGGAATATACCCCATAACCAAACCCAAGCCCTAACGCGGTAGTACGACTATGATTTAAAGGGATATCCTTTATAAAACCCGCCTGCAGACCATAAGACAGGTTTCGCTGACTTACACCTTCTGGCTGATCTAAAAGAAAGTTATAGGTTATACCAATGTAAAATTGATCTTCAAAATATCTAGAATCAACGACTGTTGAATCTCCTACCACTTGACCATACATGCCATAGCAGCACATAAAAAACAGAATAACAACATAACGAATCATAACTCAAAATTAAGCAAATAAAAAGCGCCTCAGAAAAAATTCTGAGGCGCTTGTCATATAAGTTTAAGAAACGCTACTGCAAGTTATTAAAAGCATCTCCATCGTAAGTTGTATAGTTAACTTTCAATGCATTTACCTCTCTTAACTGTTGTTTAATATCAGATATTAAACCCATGTTAGCATTCTTATCTACTTTTAAAGCCGTTGTCAAAACATTTTGAAGTTCCTGTGGCTTCTTTGCTCTTTCTTGTAGAATATAATCACCTACATCAGAAGGAGAAGAAAACTTATCGTTCAATTGAATTCTAGCTTCCTTTCCAAATTGAGCTACATACTGAGACGTTGGCTCACCTACGTAAATATATATTACCCGGTCCTTCTTTTCCAATTTCTTGGTCTCACTAGCGTTAGGCAAAGTATTCTCTACTTTCAATGTGTTATCTTTCATAACCGTTACGGTCATAAAAAAGAATAAAAGCATAAATACAATATCAGGTAACGCAGCAGTATTTACCGCTGGTAAACCTCCGTCCTTTTTCTTTTTAAACTTTGACATATATTATTCTTTTATACTCTTAATTAATTGGATGATCCGGTCTCTGCCTCAGACAACTTCTGTGGAAATAAATCTTGTATCCTTTTAACCTTCTCCTTTAGATCCTCTTTTCTACCGGAATCAGTTTCTGGATTCAAATATTCAGCTTCCATATCAGTAAAATCTCTCTTATAAAGACGTTGAGCCTCACGGTTTCTTAAATCGTTGTAAGCCCCTACCAATTCGTTTTGAACCGTTATATAAGTGCTATACTTTGTCTCACGATCGTTCTTTAAAGAAATAATAGCTTTTGCCGGGTTATCAGATGACTCAGCGAGCCTCTTTCCTTGGCAGTAACTACAATATTCAGGAGAACCTGATGGTGCACCGCCGTTGTCCAAGAAAGCAACAGCCTTTTCTCTTAACTTTTTAATATCGGTAAGCTCATCTTCTACTAACAATTGACCATTACGGTTTATGTTAACGGTAAAGATGTTCTTTTCCTTAATTACCGGTGGCTCTTCCGTAGGCGGCTCAATAGGTGGCAACATACGATCCAAACCTGCATCCGTTTCAATGGTTGTGGTAACCAAGAAAAATATTAGTAGCAAGAATGCTATGTCTGCCATTGATCCGGCGTTTACCTCTGCTGGTCCTCCTCTTCTAGACATAATTTAGTTCTTTATTTATTTAATCATTTTTCTCACACCACCCCAAAGCATAGATCCTATAGCTACAAGAGTTAATATGAAAAATACATTTATGCCCGCTCCGATTTGCTTTATTTCAGATTCATCGGTAACTATACCTCTTTCGGCCATTTTTTCAATGCTAACATCTGTTCCGCTAGCCATTACAAAGCCAATCCCAACAACCAAAAGGAATCCAACAACTACAAATAGTGTTTTCTTCAAATTAGCTGGATTAGAAAATAGGTTTTTAAGAGCAAATACAAGACTGAACACTACCGCTATGCCTAATAGCAACCATGTAATAGCGAACATTGCATTAAGAGCTCCGTTGTCGACAGCCTCGGCAGCCGGCATTTCAGACTCTGGAAGCATGAACCACAAGGCAGCGCCTATCAAGCCCACAACAACCAATATAATCTTTACAATTTTGTGCATAATTTAAGGTATTACGTGTGCGACTTATTTTTTGTGATCCACCAACATATCTATCAAAACGATAGATGAATCTTCCATATCATTAACGATACTATCAATTTTTGCAATGATATAGTTATAGAAAATTTGAAGGATAATAGCAGTAATAAGACCAAATACCGTTGTTAATAATGCTACCTGGATATCACCTGCAATAAGAGATGCACTTAAGTTACCAACAGCACTAATTTTCTGGAAGGCCTGAATCATACCAATTACCGTACCCATGAAACCAAGCATTGGAGCAATAGCGATAAATAAAGACAACCAAGAAACGTTTTTCTCCAATTGACCCATTTGAACACCACCATAAGCTACAACAGCTTTTTCAGCAGACTCTACACTTTCTCCAGCTCTATCCAAACCCTGGTAGTAAATGGAAGCAACAGGTCCTTTAGTGTTTCTACAAACTTCTTTAGCAGCTTCAACACCACCCGATGCCAATGCATCTTCTACTTGTTGTCTTAGTTTGGCAGTATTTGTAGTTGCCATGTTCAAATAGATGATTCTTTCGATCGCTACCGCAAGACCAAGAATCAAACACAAAAGAACAATACCCATAAAGCCGGCACCACCTTGTATAAACATTTCTTTCAACACTTGGGTGAAACCTTTTTCAGCTTCAGCCGGGGCATCTTGCAGCATCATTGCTGTATTAGCCATTGCATTAACAGTATTTGTACTCATTACAAACAACCCGCCCACGGCTAGGATAGAGGATAATTTTTTCATTTGTTCAAACTTAAATTAGTTATTTAATAGGGTTAAAGATAAAAAAAAATCACAATAAAAAAAGTAAAACTTCGTTGCATCGGGGAAGTGGTTGCCAAATACTGAGCAAGACATTGAAACAGGTTTTCATACCCGTGTCCGTGCCCGAACGAATCAAGCATAGACCTCCATTTTGCATATAAAAATTAAACTTACAAATATTTCCAGTTCAAACTAATTTAAACTGAAAAATCTTTTTGTTCTGCAGAGAGGAAGGGATTCGAACCCTCGATACACTTTTGGTGTATACACACTTTCCAGGCGTGCGCCTTCGACCACTCGGCCACCTCTCTATTTTAAACCTGTCCTTTTCTACCTTTTTACAAAAACAGACCAGACAAGATCACCCTTTTTAAGGGGTGCCCAAATAACAAAAAAAATATTAGTTGATGAAATTAAAACTATTAATTTTCTTGAATCTCTCCACGTAGCGAAGTCTCAAATATACTCTTGAACAATTTTGGCGATACATTATTACCCAAAAGGTACATTAACTTGGCAATTGCAGCTTCGGTCGTAATGTCTTTACCATTAATAACTTGCAGCCGCTCCAACTGTTTACTTGTTTCATAACGCCCCATAGAAACACTACCTCCCGAGCATTGTGTAACATTTACAATATGAATATTATTTTCTTTTGCCTTTTCTAAAATATCTATGACCCAAGGCTCATTTGGCGCATTTCCGGCTCCATATGTTTCCAAAATTAAACCTTTTAATCCCGGAATAGCCACCACACTTTCCAAAACAGCAGACCCAATACCTGGAAAAAGCTTCAAAACCACAACATTGGTATCCATATTTTTATGGACCTTGAACCTTTTGCGCCTCACATAAGGTAGCAAATATTCTTCACTTACCTTTAAATGAACACCGGACTCAATCAATTCAGGGTAATTTAATGATGCGAACGCCTGAAAATGCTCCGCATTTATTTTGGTGGTACGATTGGCCCTGTACAATTTATATTCAAAATAAAGGCCTACCTCTTGCACTACAGGCCTTTTGTTTCGCTGCAAAGCCGCTATTTGAATGGACGTAATCAAATTTTCCTTTGCATCTGTCCGCAAATCCCCAATGGGCAATTGCGATCCGGTAAAAATGACCGGCTTGGCCAAATTTTCCAACATAAAACTTAATGCAGAAGCTGTATAACTCATAGTATCACTACCATGAAGTACCACAAACCCATCATGGGAATCATAATGACCCTCTACAATAGAAGCTATCTCTGCCCAATGCTTTGGGTTCATATTGGAAGAATCTATCGGTTCCTCAAAAGAAACGGAATCAATGGTACAATCCAACTGCTTTAACTCGGGTATATTCTTTAGTAATTTATCAAAATTAAATGCCTTAAGCGCCCCCGACTCATAATCCTTGACCATACCTATAGTACCGCCCGTGTATATTAAAAGGATGTTACTTTTATCTCCCAAACCCTACATATTTATTTTTAAACTGAATAAACAGGACGTTTTAGACCCCAAATACCTGCTTTGAATTTTCTGTGGTGACATCTGCTATTAGCTCCGTAGACACATTATAAACATCGGCCAGTTTTTCAAGCACGTTCATAAGGTATGCACTTTCGTTTCGTTTTCCACGATAAGGTACCGGAGCCAGGTAAGGCGAATCGGTCTCCAAAACGATGTGCTCCAGGGGAATTTCAGCCAAAAACGTATCTATTTTTCCATTTTTGAAGGTAACCACACCACCAATACCCAGCTTCATATTGTAGGATATTGCTTTCTGGGCCTGTTCCAAATTCCCCGTAAAACAATGGAAAATTCCATGCAAATCATCTCCTTTCTCACTCTCCAAAACCGCAAAAACCTCATCAAAAGCATCACGACAATGGATAACAATGGGCAATTTATACTTTTTTGCCAACTGAATCTGCGCCCTAAAAGCGTTTTGTTGCTCCTTTAAAAAGGTTTTATCCCAAAACAAATCAATGCCAATTTCACCAACGGCATAAAAATTACGTTGCTCAAGCATCTCCTCTACATGGCCCAACTCTTCCTTGTAATTCTCTTTTACATGAGTTGGATGCAAGCCCATCATCAAAAAAATATGTTCCGGGTATGATTTCTCTAGCGCCAACATAGCACTTGTATAAGTTGAATCAATAGCTGGTATAAAAAACCGTTTTACACCAATGGCAATTGCCCTATCAATAGCAATTTCCCTATCCTCATCAAAAGCTTCACTGTATAAATGCGTATGGGTATCCGTTAGTATCATGCTGCAAAAATAGCCTTATCTTTGACAAAAAGAATACATGTCCTCTTTGAAAAGATTCCTACGAAAAAAAAAGTACACCCAAATCCCGTTAAAACTCACCAAAACCGATCACTTTGAAATTTCAGCCAAAATAAATGGTATTACCGGAAGATTCATTTTAGACACCGGAGCATCAAACACCTGTATTGGCATTGATAAAATAAAGCAATTTGGACTTGCCTCCGAAGCGTCTGAAATTAAAGCCGCAGGAGCGGGAGCCACGGATATGGAAACCCTTATATCTGACAAAAACAAAATTCAAATAGGCAACTGGAAAGCGAAAACATTAAAAATTGTACTTTTTGATTTAGTTCATGTAAACCAAGCCCTAACCGCACACAACAGTTTTCCGGTAGACGGAATCATAGGCGCAGATATCCTAAAGAAAGCAAAAGCAGTCATTGATTATGACAAATATTGTGTATATCTAAGAATGTAGGCAACGTACCCAAAAACGTAATTACGCAACAAGAAAAAACCCTAAAACTCTTTAACAGACTTAAGAGTTTTAGGGTTATATATTATAAGGAATAGTATTTGCTACATTTCCAAAGCCTTCTTAACATTACCATCCATTAATAATTCTTCTGGATTTTCCAATGCTTCCTTGATTGCTACCAAGAATCCTACAGATTCTTTTCCATCAATAATACGGTGGTCATAAGATACGGCCACATACATAATAGGCGCAATAGCAATAGCCCCATCTCTAACAATAGGTCTTTCCACAATGTTGTGCATTCCTAAAATGGCGCTTTGAGGTGGATTGATAATTGGCGTGGACAACATTGACCCAAAAACACCTCCATTAGTAATGGTGAATGTACCTCCGGTCATTTCATCTACAGTGATTTCACCTTCACGGGCACGAATAGCCAATCTTTTTACTTCTGCTTCAACCCCCCTAAAAGTAAGGTTCTCTGCATTTCTAATTACCGGAACCATTAATCCTTTGGGACCTGAAACCGCAATACTAATATCACAGAAATCATAGGAAACCATTTCCTTCCCATCTATCATTGAATTTACCGCCGGGTACATTTCCAATGCACGAACTACGGCTCTTGTAAAAAAGGACATAAAACCTAAACCTACACCATGCTTGGCTTTAAAATCATCCTTATATTGCTTTCTAAGTTCAAAAATAGCAGACATATCAACCTCGTTAAAGGTGGTAAGCATTGCTGTTTCGTTCTTAGCGGAAACCAAACGCTCCGCAACTTTTCTACGCAGCATAGACAGTTTTGAACGCGTCTCCCCCCTACTTCCCCCGGTAGGTGTACCCATAGAAGGAACAGCATTTACAGCATCATCCTTAGTAATACGCCCATCTTTTCCACTTCCTTTTACAGCAGAAGAATCGATACCTTTTTCACTCAATATTTTTCTAGCAGCAGGAGAAGCTACTCCTGAAGCATACGTTTCTTTTGCCTGTGCAGGTTGCGGCGCTTTTGCCTCTTCCTTTTTAGGCTCCGCTTTTTTATCTTCAGCTAAATCCTTTTCCGCAGCAGCCCCTTCCGGTTTTGCAGCATCTGTATCAATTAAACAAACTACGGCACCAACGGCAACAGCATCACCAACTTCGGCCTTTAGCGTAATAACCCCACTTTCTTCAGCAGGAAGTTCTAATGTAGCCTTGTCTGAATCCACCTCGGCAATGGCCTGGTCTTTTTCAACGTAATCACCATCTTCTACCAACCATTCCGCAATTTCTACTTCGGTGATAGATTCACCCGGAGATGGGACTTTCATTTCTAATATCATGCTATACTTATTTGCTGTGTTATCTTTACTATTAAAATCGCCTAAAACTTAATCGTTAGTAGGTTTAGGTATTGGTTTTGACATATTATTCTTTGTCTTATCGAATACATAATCAATTACTTGCTGATGTCTCATTTTTGAACGCACCGCACTACCGGCCGCTGGAGAAGCATAAAATCTTCTTGAAGCTACCCTGAATTTGTGCGAATCACTAAAATGCATCATCATATGACTCCAAGCCCCCATGTTTCTTGGCTCTTCCTGTGCCCACACCAAATCGTCCACCTTGTCATATTTTGCAATGATTTCCTTCATTTTTTCAGCCGGAAGCGGAAACAATTGCTCTACACGAACCAATGCCACATCTTCCCTATTCTGCTCTTCTTTTACCGCCAATAAATCATAATAAAATTTACCGGTACAGAATACAAGAGTCTTTACCTTTTCTACAGTTACGGAAGCATCATCTATAACTTCTTGAAAACTACCGGTTGCCAATTCATCTACGGACGAAACTGCCTTTGGATGCCTCAATAAACTTTTTGGCGTAAATATGATAAGAGGTTTTCTGAAATTAACTTTCATCTGCCTTCTTAAAATATGGAACATCTGAGCTGGAGTTGAAACATCTGCTATGTACATATTGTCCCTTGCACAAAGCTGCAAATATCTTTCCATACGAGCAGAGGAATGTTCCGCTCCTTGACCTTCATAACCATGTGGAAGCAACATTACCAATCCGTTCTGTAGTTTCCACTTATCTTCTGCCGCAGAGATATACTGGTCTATCATAATTTGGGCACCATTACTAAAATCCCCAAACTGCGCCTCCCAGATGGTTAATGTATTGGGACTGGCCATGGCATATCCATAATCAAAACCAACCACACCATACTCGGACAATAATGAGTTATAAATCTGAAACTTAGCTTGTTTATCACTAAGATGATTTAACAACATTACCTCTTCTTCACTCTCCTCCACCTTCATTACGGCATGTCTATGCGAAAAAGTACCACGTTCCACATCTTGACCGGACATACGCACACCATAGCCCTCTTGCAACAAAGTACCATAAGCTAATAATTCGCCCATAGCCCAATCTAGCTTATCGGTCTCGAAGAACATGTTTTTACGGTCTCTCACCAATTTCTCTACCTTACGCAAGAATTTCTTATCCTTTGGCAGTTGTGTGATTACCTTTGCCACCTTGGTAAGTTCCTCCTTATCAACAGTGGTATCCACTTTCTCCATCATCTCCCACTCACGAACATTGGAAAAACCTTTCCATTCGTCCGCCATAAAGGGAGTGATTTCCGTTTTATCTTCTTTACGGGAATCCACAAGCTCTTCTTCCAAAGAAGCCTTGTATTCCTCTTCTAATTTTTTTACATAGTCGGCCTCTATAATTCCTTCCGCCAACAATCTTTCCGCATATATATCACGCGGATTTTGATGCTTAGCTATAGCCTTGTACAATTTAGGTTGTGTAAAACGAGGCTCATCACCTTCATTATGACCATACTTCCTATACCCTAGCAAATCAATAAACACATCTCTATTAAAACGCATACGGTATTCCAGAGCAAAAAGTGAGGCATGCACCACAGCTTCTGCATCATCTGCATTTACATGCAGAACAGGACTTAAAGTAACTTTACCCACATCCGTACAGTAGGTAGACGTACGTGCATCTAAATAGTTTGTGGTAAAACCTATCTGGTTATTGACCACCATATGAATAGTTCCGTTGGTCTTATAGCCATCCAAATTAGCCATCTGAACCAACTCGTACACAAGACCTTGACCTGCAATAGCCGCATCACCATGCACAACTATTGGCAATACTTTTGAAAAGTCATCCGGAAAATGAGCATCTTGTTTTGCACGGGCTATACCCTCTACAACGGCACCAACGGTTTCCAAATGCGATGGATTGGGTGCAATGTTCATTTTTATTCTGTTACCGTTATCCGTTTTACGTTCGGACGTCCAGCCTAAATGGTATTTTACATCACCATCAAAAATCTCTTGCTCATAATCCTTACCATCAAACTCGCTAAAGATATCCTTTGCGGCTTTTCCAAAAATATTGGTAAGTACATTAAGTCTCCCCCTGTGGGCCATTCCCATAACAAACTGCTCTACACCAAGCTCGGCAGCACGCTCCACTACAGCATCCAAAGCAGGAATCAATGACTCATTACCTTCTAGGGAAAATCGTTTCTGACCTACATATTTAGTATGCAAAAAACCTTCGAACGAAACAGCCTGATTCAATTTTTTCAGAATCCGTCTTTTGTGCTCGGCATCAAATTTTGGGTGATTGTCATTTACGTTCAACCAATTCTGAATCCACTCAACACGCTCCGGTTTACGGATATACATATATTCAACACCAATAGCATCGCAATAAATATGTTGTAAATGATCAATAATTTCTTTTAGACTACTTGCTCCAATACCAATAATCTCACCGGCATTGAAAACCGTATCCATATCACCTTGTGAGAGTCCAAAGTTCTCAATATCCAGTGTAGGCTCATATTGTCTACGTTCGCGAACAGGGTTTGTTTTAGTAAACAAATGCCCTCGGCTACGGTAACCATCAATCAAGCGAATAACCTGAAACTCCTTTTGAAGCGACTCCGGCATTTGCTGTACAGCACCGCCCTGTGCGCCACTCTCAGCTATTAAAGCCTCAACATCCAACCCGTCAAGAGCAGATTCGGTTCCAAAATCGAAACCTTGAAAAAAGGCACGCCAACTAGGTTCTACACTGTCGGGATTGATAAGATACTTGTCGTATAATTCCGCAAAAAAAGAAGTATGAGCGGTATTTAGAAAGGAATATTTGTCCATAGAAGATTCTCTGTCATGCAAATAAATGGGTACAAAAATACAATATTTCCCATTTCTGGGATGTATCTTAGTATGCAATTTTGAAAAAATAAAGATAATGATTAAAAAACTTTATAAGATCCCAAAAAGTACTTTTTTAGGGTTATTTCTTATCGTTTTTGCATTAAATTGTTCCGCACAGAACACTTCTGCACCTTCAGACTTCTGGAATAACGTAAAATTTGGAGGCGGGCTAGGTTTTGGACTCACCAATGGCGGCTTTAATGCATCTGTCTCACCTAGTGCCATATATCAATTCAACAATCAATTTTCCAGTGGCGTTAGTTTAACGTTTAACTATGCCAAATTGAACAATGACAAAAGGTACGCTTATGGCGGCAGCATCCTTTCTTTGTACAACCCTTTACCATTTCTTCAAATTTCTGCTGAATTAGAGCAATTACGAATTAACCGATCAATTGCTATTAACGGTTTTCCTGATATTGAAGACAATTATTGGTCTCCGGCACTATTCCTAGGACTGGGATATACAGACCGGAATTTTACGCTTGGAATTAGCTACAACCTGCTCTATGATGACAATAAGAGTATTTATGCAAATGCCTGGCTTCCTTTTGTGAGGGTCTACTTTTAGGAGTACTTGCTTTTAAGCCATACCTTTTGTAGTTCTCTTTTTAATATGAGAAAGGCCACTTGATCCGCTACCTCAACTACATCGGTGACGGTTATTTCTTTAAAGGCCTTCTCCGGAACATCTACAATGTAGAGCAAATTGAGGTATTCAGAAAAACGCTCCATGATAAGGTGATATATTTTCTCCTTTAGAACACTTTTTAAACCCTCCGGATGTACATCTGGACTAAGGCCAATATGAATATTGGCCAGACCAAAATCCTTTATCAATTGGGCAACCAACTTTTTATAAAGGTCGTTCTTTTCTGCATTGGCAAGCAATTCTGTACTATTGGAAAAATTCAAAACCATAAATTAACTACGTTGTTGAGTGTAACGTTGGTTTTGGATTTACAAAAAAAATAACCTCTAGTTACAGAAAACACAAGACAATTAGGTTAAGCCCTAATTTTTTGTTCCCACTCCCAAGCGGATTTCATTGCTTCATCTAATGTATATTGAGCTTTCCAGCCCAAAACTTCATTTGCTTTCTTTGTATCCGCATAAGCAGATATAACATCACCAGGTCTTCTATCTACAATTTTATAGTTCAGTTTTTTTCCTGAAACTTTTTCAAAACTGTGTATTACCTCTAACACTGAACTTCCTTTTCCAGTACCTAGATTAAAGACTTCGTAGTTATCTTCGTTTTTATTATCCAACAACCGCTGTAGTGCCTGTACGTGTGCTTGAGCTAAATCTACTACATAAATATAGTCACGAACACAAGTGCCATCTTCAGTAGGGTAATCATCCCCAAAAACAGATAGCTGCTCTCTTAGACCCACACCAGTCTGCGTAATAAACGGCACTAGATTTTGTGGCACACCAATAGGCAACTCCCCAATTTTAGCGCTCGGGTGCGCTCCCATAGGATTAAAATAGCGCAACGCTATCGCATTCAATGCAGGCGTAATAGCGCAGGTATCGCGAATTATTTCTTCGCCCATCTGCTTGGTATTACCATAAGGCGATTCTGCCGGTTTTACTGGGGCTTTCTCACTAATAGGCATTTCATCGGCTTGACCGTAAACCGTACAAGAAGAGCTAAATATAAAATTGGAATTGTCTTTCTTAGACAGTTCCTTTAATAGATATACCAGTGTACCAATATTGTTTTCGTAATACAGAAGAGGCTTCTCAACACTTTCACCAACTGCTTTTGAGGCTGCAAAGTGAATTACCCCTTCAATATCCTGATGTCTTCTGAAAAAATCTTCAACCTTTGCCTTTTCCTTTAAGTCTATTTTTTCAAAAAGTGGCATTTTACCGCTTATTGAAGAAATACCCTCCAATACTTTTTCGGATGAATTTGAACAATCATCTATTATTACCACCTCAAACCCCTTGTTCTGAAGTTCTACCACTGTATGCGATCCAATAAACCCGAGCCCGCCGGTCACTAATATTTTCATAGTTCAATTTTTTCGAAACCTATAAAACACCTGTTTGGTTCCTTCTATAATTTATAATCTAGTTCATTTTTAAAAATCCATGATTAAGAAGCGAAAGCACTCTTAACCATTTACAAAATTTAAAACTGTTGTTGTAATAAAATCTATTTGCTCATCATCCAGCTCTGTATGCATAGGCAATGAAATAACTTCTTTCACCAATTGGTTCGTAACCGGAAAATCAGCTTCATTATAACGCTCATCCGCATAGGCTTTTTGCTTGTGTAAGGGAATAGGGTAATAAACCCCGCAAGGAATATCGTTCTCAGCCAAATGCTTTACCAAAGCATCTCGTTTTCCGTTGGTGACCCTTAATGTATACTGATGAAATACGTGGCAGGTACAATCTTGGCAAATCTCATTTTTGCACTTGGTCGTTACAGGCGTAATAATATGTTCTTGCCCCTTAAAAGCGGAATTATAACTTCGGGCCGCTTGTCTCCTACGGTCACAGTACTCATCTAACTTTGGCAGTTTTGCACGAAGCACCGCCGCCTGTATAGAATCCAATCTAGAATTGACCCCTACCACATCATGATGGTAGCGCTCATACATACCATGGTTTACAACACCTCTTAATGTATGCGCCAATTCATCATCATTGGTAAAGATTGCTCCCCCATCACCATATGCCCCTAAATTCTTTGAGGGAAAGAAAGAAGTAGCGCCCACATGACCTATGGTTCCAGCTTTCTGTTTACCCCCATTATCGAACAAATAATCAGCTCCAATAGCTTGTGCATTATCTTCTATAACATATAGATTATGCTGTTCCGCCAATTGCATAATAGCATCCATATTGGCACATTGCCCAAACAAATGAACAGGAACAATGGCTTTGGTTTTAGGCGTAATGGACTTTTCAACAGCCGCAATATCTATATTGAACGAATCCGGCTCCACATCTACCAACACCGGTGTTAATTGCAAAAGGGCAATTACCTCTACGGTGGCAGCAAAAGTAAAGTCTGCAGTAATTACCTCATCTCCAGGCTGGAGCCCCAAGCCCATCATGGCAATCTGCAAAGCATCCGTACCATTGGCACAGGGAATAACGTGTTTTACACCTAAGTATTCTTCCAACTCCTTTTGAAACGACTGTACTTCCGGACCGTTTATAAAGGCCGAAGTTTCCATTATAGTAGCTATAGCCGAATTTACCTGTTCTTTTATTCCTTCGTACTGGCCTCCCAAGTCGACCATTTGAATTTTTTTCATCGCAATGAATTATATAAATCTGTGCAAAAATACGAAACCAAGCAGTACAATTTTATGTAAAGAAGTGTAATTTAGCCCAAAATATGAATCAGTGCATAGCATCTATAATGTGATTGTTCAGATTTCTTGGTTCTTCCTGAAAATTCTGGCCCATTTCAATTCTAAATTAAAGTTGTTCGTAAACGGCCGAAAGCATTCCTTTTACCTACTGGACAACGCTATTTCCAAAGAAGACAAAACACTTTGGGTACATGCCGCTTCACTAGGTGAATTTGAGCAAGGGCTCCCTATTATAGAAAAGCTAAAAAAAGAATACCCTACCCATAAAATTGTAGTCACCTTTTTTTCTCCATCAGGATACGAGGTAAAAAAGAATACCTCAGCAGCAGATGTTGTGGCCTACTTGCCAATGGATACCAAAAAAAATGCATCTCGCTTCATAAAATCCGTACATCCAGACTTGGCCATTTTTATAAAATATGAGATTTGGCCTAATTATGTAAGGGCATTGGAAGCCAACAAAGTCCCGGCCATTTTAATTTCTGCCTTGTTCAAAAAAAGCCAAGTTTACTTTAAGCCTTACGGCGGATTTATGAAAAATACATTAAAAAAATTCTCGGGCTATTTCGTTCAGGACGAAAATTCAAAAAAACTATTGAAATCCATTGGAATAACCAATACCGAAACTAGTGGGGACACCCGCTTAGATCGTGTTTCCGAAATTTTGGATAGAGATAACACCTTGGATTTTATGGAAGTCTTTAAAAACGATAAACTATGTTTTGTTGCCGGAAGCACTTGGCCCGAAGACGAAACCATATTAATAGACCACATTAACCATGCTCCTAAAAACTTAAAGTACGTACTAGCCCCACATACTATAAAAAAGGATAAAATTTTGGGCCTTGCCGGTGCATTTACAAAAAAAACCACACTCTACTCAAAAATTGATAACAACAATCTTCGCGATTATGATGTGTTAATTATTGACAATATAGGGATGCTCACAAAAATTTATAGTTATGCCGATATCGCCTACGTTGGCGGAGCTTTTTCTACCGGATTGCACAATACCTTAGAACCAGCTGTTTTTGGAATACCGGTTATTATTGGACCTCATTACGAAGGGTTTAAAGAAGCGGAAGATTTGGTAGACCGGAAGGGTATTTACCCCATAAAAGACCAATGGACATTTGGTGAACTGTTGAAAAAATTCTTAGATAGTCCCGAATTCCGAAAAAAGACAGGCGAAATAAATGCAGGCTACATTTCCAAAAATAAAGGGGCCAGCTCGGAAATCATGAACCACATTCGAAAGCTCCTGTAAATTTCTATTTAAAATTTACCCCTTTTGCAAGAATCCAGGTTTTCATAAACTTGTGATTCCCTCTAAAAAAGTGATGCAAGTTACCTGAATAATCGGTATTTCCATTTAACCAAGATACGTTTCACCGTTTTTATTACACACTTCAACCAAGAAACATACTAAACATAAGTCAGTTAAGTCAAATAATTCGCAAAAATCAAGCTTCATATTTATTAATTTCTTAAATTTAAAGAAATCTAACACTTATGGAACAAGAGCTAACTTTTGGAGTAAAAATGCTCAATGGATTTCTTAGAATTATGATTGCCTGTCTGGTATTTATCTTATTAGCAGTACCGGTGGCACTCGTTTTAGATTTGATAGGAATCTTATAGCACCCTAAAAACATTGAATTGACCGAACATAAAAATGGCCCTGTAGAAGGGCCTTTAAATTTTCATAAAATTACAAGTAGGTTCATAGCATAACCTGTTCTATTTACTATATCCAACAGAGATTTCCTTACCTGCTCCCAGGTTTTTCCAAACTTAAGTTTCCTTAATAGTCAATCTCACGCTAAAGCCTGTATCCTTCATAATTTTCCCAGCCCCCAGCAGGAGCTTCAATTTATATTTAGAATTTAGAGCAGTTCGTACTCAATCTCTAAATTCCTATAATACGTGTAATCTTTCTATTGTTTAATAGACCTATCTTAATAAAAGCCCTAGTTTTCATCCAAAAGTACAAACATCCAAACTAGATTTATTTACGTATTTTCTAAGACCACCAATACTACAAAATGAAATACATTGACTTGAACACCCTTATCCCCCAATTGGCGGAAACAGGTACATGGATAGGCAGATGCGCTGTACCATCAAAAAAAGCATATAATGGAGTGGCTGGACCCCACGTAGTTCTAGCCAGAAAAGGAAACGTTTATGATCTTTCTGCACATTACAATTCTACCAGCGAATTAATCAATAGTAAAGACCCCGTTACCAAATTAAAGGCATTGACCAATTTGCCCAAACTTGGTAAAGTAACGGACATTCTTAAGAACTCTCTGTATTTCAATAGAAATCCCAAGATTCCATATTTCATTGCTCCAAATGATATTCAGGCTATAAAGGCTTGTGGTGTTACTTTTATCAAAAGCCTACTGGAAAGAGTCATTGAAGAAAGAGCCAAAGGAGATGCCCATGCGGCCAATGACATCCGCCAGACCATATACGCCACATTAGGCAATGATTTAAGTAAAGTAGTAGCCGGTTCTCCCGAGACCGAGAAGCTCAAGGAAGAATTACAAAAAAAAGGTCTTTGGTCTCAATATCTTGAAGTAGGTATAGGAAATGACGCAGAGGTTTTCACAAAAGCCCAACCGTTATCCGCCGTTGGTTTTGGTGCGGAAATAGGTGTTTTAAAAAGTTCTAAATGGAACAATCCCGAACCGGAAATTGTACTTGCGGTATCCTCTTCCGGCAAAATAGTGGGCGCCACATTGGGTAATGACGTAAACCTTCGTGACTATGAGGGCAGGAGCGCCCTTTTACTAGGCGAGGCTAAAGACCAGAATGGTTCTTGCGCCATAGGCCCTATGTTTCGTTTGTTTGATGACACTTTCTCTCTAGATGATGTTAAAAATTGCGATGTGGAATTTGCCATGGAAGGAAAAGATGGTTTTACCACCTCTGGAAGCAATAAAATGAAAGAGATCAGTCGCACTCCTGAAAATCTGGTTTCTCAGGTGATAGGCAAGAACCACCAATACCCAGATGGTCTTGTTCTCTTTTTAGGCACCATGTTCGCCCCTACGGAGGATCGTGGTAAAAAAGGATTGGGCTTTACTCATAAAAAAGGGGATCAAGTAAACATTTCCTCAGCTCATTTAGGAACACTTATCAATTGGGTTAATACTTGCGATAAAATACCCAAGTGGAAATTTGGCATTGGAGCTTATACAAGCTATGTCTTAAAAAGAAGTTTAAAGAAAAGTTAGACTTAGACTCAGTAATAAGAAAGTAGTAGCATGCTGTCTTAAAAAGTGCAGCGCTTTAGACATTTGGTTTTCTACCGTCTTAATGGAGATACCCATATCCAATGCAATCTGCTTGTATTTCTTTTTTTCCAACTTATTTTGCACGAAAACTTCTTTACACCGCGGTGGCAGCTGCGAAATAAGAACGTTTAGATTTTCTAGCTTCTCGTCTACCCTGTCCCGTTCAAAAGCGGTATCGGCAATAACTTCCCATTTGATTTTATCCAAGGTATCAAAGTTTATTTTCTTTGCTCTAACGTGTTGTAAAAATTGATTGTAACAACATTTGAACAAATAATTCTTTACCGAACCATTAATATGTAACTGAGCTCGTTTTTCCCATAAATGCACCAAAGTATCCTGAACAATATCCTCTGCTAAATAGCGATTGTTACACATTTTAAAAATGTAGTTACACAACCAATCATAGTATTCGGAAAACAAATACCGGTACGCTTCGGCATTGCCGCTCTGCATCTTTTTGACCAGTTTCTGTTCGTTCATTCTTTATAGTATTCTTTCAAATTTAAATAAAAATCATTCATAAGTAGGGGTTTTTTGACAATTATGCATCATTAAGTTAAAAGGTGTAAATATTTATGAATTACCACGAACTAATTTCTAAATGGCTGGACGGGACTATTTCTTCCGAAGAGAAAACACACCTAAAGACCTGGGTATCTACAAATGAGGTCAATTTAAGCATCTTTAAAAAGAGAATTAGGGAATCCAATAAAGAAACCGCTTCAACTTTTGATTTTGAAAAAGGCTTTTCAACCTTTAACGCTAGAATTTCAGCAAAAAAACGCAACCGAAAACGGCTTTTTTACGGCCTATCCTTTGCTACTTTAGGCATACTGTTGGTATTGGGAGGCTTAAAGCTCCCGAACTCTCCATTCTCAACAAATAAGGCAGAACCCATTATATCGGGCATTGATACTGATCAAGAACCCATTGAGCACATAACCATTACTTTGGCAGACGGCAGCACCAAAATTCTATCCAGTAATGGTTCTGAGGTATTGACGGATGCGGACGGAAACATAATTGCCGACAAAAACAGAGGCGAACTCAGCTTTCAGTCCAAAAACCAGAATAGATATATGCCGGTGGTTTATAACGAAATTTATATTCCCTACGGGCAGACCTTTAAACTTAAACTGTCCGATGGCACTTCTGTTTGGTTAAACGCCGGTTCCAGGCTAAAGTTTCCTACCAATTTTAATAATGATTCTTTAGTAAACAGAACTGTTTTTCTTGAGGGCGAAGGCTTTTTTGATGTTACCGAAAACAAGAAAAAGCCATTTTTGGTAAAGACCCAAGGTCTTACCGTTAAAGTGCTAGGCACACAATTTAATGTTTCGTCATACCAAAACGATGAAACCATTGCTACTACATTAGTAGAAGGCAAAGTCAGTATTAACGAATCTAACGCTCCTAGCAACGAAATAAACCTGACCCCAAGTTTCCAGGCCAATTACAAAAAGTCCGAAAGTAACTTTAGCAAAGCAAAAGTGCAGACAGAGCTTTATACCGCCTGGATGCAGAACAAACTAATTATTGATAACCTTAAGTTTTCCGAAATCCTGGTCAAACTTGAAAGGATTCATCAAGTAAAATTTCAAAATAACGCACAACATCTAAACAATGAAGTCTTTAAAGGCGAATTTGAAAATGAAAGCATAGAGTCTATACTCAATACAATTTCACTTAGCACTCCATTTAATTATACAATAAATCAAAACACAATAACCATAAAAAGCAAAAGCTAATGTAACACTCTCATTTATAAACAAAAACAACTAATTAGTAACTATCAAATTCACAATGATCATGAAAAAAAACCAAAAACACAGTGCTCGGGCCACCAAGCGCCTCAAGCAACTAAATCTAAAGACCATGCTCAATTTGTTTTCGCTGTTCTTTATTGTTTTTCAGGTGAGCGCGGGCACAACATCTCAAAAAAAGATTGAGTTGGATTATGAGAATACGCCGCTAAAAAACATCTTGAACGAAATAAAAACGCAAACCCAATATCGTTTTTTCTACAATACAAAAGAGATAGACGATACCAGAAAGATTTCGTTTCACGCCAAAGAGGAAGCACTTGAACAGGTATTGACCAAGCTTTCTGAAAAGGCCAATTTCGATTTTAAGATAAACGGAAAGCAAATTGTACTCACCAAGAAAACAGAAGCCCCCAGTTTACCCCAAGAAAGGGAGATTCAAGGTACCGTTAAGGATGCATCCGGCGAACCCCTCTCCGGAGCGAGTGTCGTAATCAAAGGGACCACAACAGGAGCACAAACCGACTTTGACGGTAATTTTACCATTACCGCTCCAGATGACACCGCTGTTCTTGTTGTATCTTATATTGGGTACGAAACCTTGGAAGTGGCCATTGCCGGAAAAAGTTCTTTTAACATTACCTTGAACGAAGCTGCAGCCCAGTTAGACAATGTGGTTATTGTGGGCTCAAGAAACCCCAACAGGACTTCTACGGAGACAGCTACCGCAGTTGACGTAATTCCTATGGAGGATGTGGTTTCCAAAACGGGTAAAATTGAGGTAAACCAATTATTACAATATGCGGCACCCTCTTTTAATGCGAACAAACAGTCCGGATCCGATGGAGCAGATCATATTGACCCCGCTTCTTTACGTGGTCTGGGTCCTGACCAAACCTTGGTTCTGATCAACGGGAAAAGAAGACACCAATCTTCATTGATCAACGTATTTGGAACACGTGGTAGAGGCAACACGGGTACCGATCTTAATGCCATTCCATCGTCTGCAATTAAAAGAATAGAAATCTTAAGGGACGGTGCATCTGCACAGTATGGCTCGGATGCCATTGCCGGTGTTATTAATATTGTACTAAAAGATAGAACGGATGAACTTTCCGGGTCTATTAGCTATGGTGCCTATAGTACCAATGCCCAAGGAGATTTCCCTGATGGGACACCCAACACAGAAGGTAACCGACTAGACACGGAAAGAGATGGAAACGCCATAGGTGACGATCAAAACTTTGACGGTGGGTCTATAAAATTCGCTGCTAATTATGGTGTTAAGATTGGTGAAGAAGGTTACGCCAACTTTACTACGGAGTACATAGCCAAAAACAAAATTCTAAGACCTGGTTTTGATTTTAGAAGGGGCTTTGGCGAGGCTGCTATAGATGGGTTTAATTTCTTTGGAAACATAAACATTCCGGTTACGGATAATACGGAAATCTACGCTTTTGGAGGTAGAAACTATAGAGATACAGATGCCTTTGCCTTTACCCGGAACAATCCTACTGAACGTAATGTAGTAAGTATTTACCCTAATGCTTTTACACCTCGTATCACTTCTAATATTATTGATAACTCTGTTGCTGTTGGGGTACGAACTGAAATGGAAAACGGTTGGAACGTAGATATAAGTAACACTTTCGGAAAGAATTTGTTCCATTACTTTATTAAAGGTTCTTTAAATGCTTCTCTTGAAGAAACATCACCTACAGATTTCGACGCTGGTGGACACAGCCTTAGCCAAAACGTAACCAACTTGGATGTTTCTAAATTTTATGAAGATATCATGTCCGGTATGAACCTAGCCTTTGGTGCAGAGTACAAAACCGAGAATTTTGAGATTTTTGCAGGTGAGGCCTCGTCATACGGAACTTTTGATGTAGATGGTGTGCTAATTACAAACCCTGCCACACAGACCATTCCTACGGATCCGATAACGGGCAATCAAAGACCTGGAGGCTCACAAGGTTTCCCCGGTTATAGTCCTGCCAACGAAGTAGACCGAAGCAGAAGCAACGTTTCACTTTATGGAGATTTAGAACTGGACGTTACCGAAAAATTCTTGGTCAGCGGTGCCGCTCGTTTTGAGTATTTTAGTGATTTTGGAAGTACCACTAACGGTAAGTTGGCGGCAAGATTAAAAGCATCCGAGAACATTAACATAAGAGGTTCCGTTAGTTCAGGTTTTAGAGCACCTTCATTAGCGCAAATCTACTACAACCTTAAATTCACCAACTTTATTGGTGGTGTAGCTTCGGAATCGCTTCTTTCTCCAAATAACAGTCCGGTTACCGCTTCTTTCGGTATAGGGCCATTAAAAGAAGAAAAAGCATTTAATGCCGCACTAGGCTTCACCGCCAAAGCCGGAAACTTTACCGCAACGGTAGATGGTTACTATATAAAAATTAAAGACCGTATTGTACTTACGGGAGATTTCCCTGCACCGCAGATACCCAATGTAAATTCGGCTCAATTCTTTGTAAATGGTGTAGATACTCAAACTTCAGGTCTTGATGTTATTTTAGCTTACAAAAATACGCTTTCGGAAAATAGTTCATTTGGCGTAACCTTTTTGGCCAACTTCAATGATATGAAGATTGATAATGTAAATAACGGAAGTTTAGATGAAAACACTTTCTTTGGTGAGCGTGACAAAGGTTTCTTATTGGCCTCTGCACCTGATAGTAAATTGAACTTAAACCTAAACTACACAAAAGGTTGGTTTGATGCTGCACTAAGCTTTACCCGTTTTAGTGAAATAGAACTCATTGACTACCAGATTTTTGAGGATTTTGCTGATTTAGGTTATTCTTCGCAAGCCGATTTATTAGATGGAGCAACCGATAGGTATAGTGCAAAAATAGTTACCGATCTAAATTTTGGGTTTGAACTATCTGAAAGTTTAAAACTAAGTGTAGGTGGTAATAATCTGTTTAACGTATATCCTGACCAACAAGATGACTGGTCTGATTCAGGCGGGTACTGGGATGCCGTACAAATGGGCTTTGCAGGTTCTTATTACTATGCAAGACTCGCATTTACCTTCTAAAACAAGCACTTATATTTGTTTTAGCTAAGTGCCAAAAGCCACTCAATTGTATGTTGAGTGGCTTTTTTATTTTTCGACCCTATTTACAATCACAATAAGAAATATTAAATTAACCATCTACATTTAGTAGTTCTTTCTGCTTCTTTCTAAAGGCTTTAGGGGTTTCACCTACAGCTTTTTTAAATGTTTTTGTAAAGTATGAATTGTCATAAAAATTAAAGAAATGGGCAATTTCTTCGCTACTCATATCCGTATATACTAGATACCTTTTTATTTCTATAATCAACTTTTCATTGATCAGTTCACTTACGCTCTTTCCCATTGCCTTTTTGGTAATGCGGTTAAGGTTTTGGGGCGTCATATATAATTGAGCGGCATAATCTACCACACTTCTATTATTCTTAAACTGTTTGTTTATTAAAGACTCTAAAGCCATCATATGCTGGGTGTCAACAGTTACTTTATTCTCTTTTGAAGCTCTGTAAAGTCTTGATAGTTTTACGAGAACTTGGGTGAGTTGAGCTTCAAGCATTTCGTATTTTAAAAAATCATCATTCACATATTCTGTGTCCATTTCATTTATAAGCCGTTGAAACATCAGTAAATCTTCTTCTGATAATTCAATAAAAGGCTCACTTAAAAATCTATTGAAAATGGGTAAGGATTGTAACCATTGTTGTGCTCCATGTCTTAGGATAAAGTCAGCCTGAAAGAGTACGCCAATACCTTCTGTAAACTCACCATTAATAGCGAAAACTTGCCCGGGGCTACCAAAATAGACCGTGTTTTTTTTGGGTTTGTAACTATTAAAATCAATATTTAGCTCACTATTACTTTCCACAAAAAATGAGATGCCGTAGTTAACGTTTCTAAACGGATTGCCACTTTTTATGTATTCGGGCATATTTTCAGGCTTCAGTAAAATAAATTTCGGCTGCGTGCTACTCTTTTGATTTGCGTAATCAGCATACAGTTCCGGTATTCCAATTTGTGGTATATCTTCCATAAAAAATGGTATTTATTTATTTAAAACTACCATTTTATGAGCTAAATAGTGCTTTTTTATGGTGTAATGTTCTAATAATACCATAATAGGATATTTAATTACCATTTTTGCGATTAAATGCTACATTAACTTTGCGCCTCAAAATAGATAATTCTAATATGATGCGTAAATCTAAATTTGGTATGAAGAATAAATACCTGTGGTATCTACCAAAAAGTCTTTCAATTGTTTTTTTGGTGCTATTAACTATAAGTTGTGGTAACGAAGAAAAACCCAAGGTAAATAAAACCATTAAGGTAGAGGTTATGAACGTTGGTCTCAATACCAATAATTCTCAAGGTAAAGTAGCTTATAATGGTACAATAGAAGCAGATGTAGCTATAAAGTCTAGCTTTCAAGTATCGGGCAATGTATTACATGTTCCTGTATCTATTGGCGACTTTGTAAAGAAGAACCAATTGGTCGCGCAAATTGATGCTACTATTTACTCTAGCCAATATGAGCAACAACTTGCCCAGGTACGTTTGGCAAAAGAAAATTACGAGCGTATCAATAATGTTTTCCAAAAAGGAAGTATTGCAGAGATAAGAATGTTAGAAGCTAGATCACAATATGAACAGGCACAGGCAGCTGCAAAAATGACCTATGAAAATGTGCGCCATGCAAAACTATATGCCCCAATGGACGGGTATGTTAGTGACAAAATGATGGATGTTGGAGATTTGGCACAACCTGGTCAACCGGTAGTGGAGATCGTGAATATTAACGCTGTAAAAGCTGTATTTCCAATACCTGATGGAGAAATCAATTCCATAACAAAAGGTGATTCCGCAAATGTAAATCTCCCAACATTGGACAAATCAGTTATAGGAATTGTGGATGAAGTTTCCATACAATCCAATCAAGGTTCACCAGTGTATACGGCGTATGTAAAATTGCACAATCCTAATAAACAGATAAAACCTGGTATGACCTGTAATGTGCGTTTACAGGATAAGGTAGACAATGGTAAAAATGTAAAAGAGGTTATCGTAATTCCTTCAGAAAGTATTGCGGTTACAGAAGATGGTAAACAGTATGTATATATAGTAGATAATGGTATTGCAGAAAGAAAATATATAGAAACTGGCGAATTGTATGATAGTGGTATAGTGGTTAAAAAGGGACTAGCCAAAGGAGATCATCTTATTATATCTGGTTATCACAAACTAACACAGAGTACACCGGTAGAAATTGTTAATGACGCTAAGTAGTTTTTAAGATGAAGAAAAAAAGCGGAGCCATAGATTGGGCCTTTAAACATTCTACATTTCCTATAGTACTTGCGTTATGCTTGGTGCTTATGGGTGCTTATGGGCTTTTTAACATGCCTAGAAACGAATTCCCCGACTTTACCATAAGACAAGGTCTTATCATTGGGTCGTATCCGGGTGCCTCTTCTGAAAAGGTAGCGCAAGAACTGACCTCAAAAGTAGAAGAGTTTTTATTTGGGTATAATGAGGTTGATAAGACCAAAACCTATTCGTATTCCAAGGATGGTCTAATGTACATCTATGTAGAGATAACGGACAAAATAGACCATAATGCTACTGAACAGTTTTGGAATAAGTTAAAGTCAGAGGTGTTGATCTTTCAACAGCTTGAGCTTCCTAGAGAAGTTCAGGGTGTTATGGTAAACAGTGATTTTGGTAGTACGGCAGCCTTAATTCTTGGTGTACAGTCAGATACCAGACCGTACAAAGATCTGCAACACCATGTAGAGGATATCGAAGATGAATTAAGACAGATAGATAACATGGCAAAAATTTCGCATTCGGGCGGACTTACAGAGCAAATTGCCGTGTATGTGGATCAAGATAAATTGGCTAGTTATGGCATAACACCTAGCAGTATTTCCAATAGTTTACAGAATCAAGGTGCCGTGGTTAGCGCGGGTACCTTGGAAAATTCAGAAAGGGAAAGACCTATTTATCTTGAAACTACCTTGAAGACCGAAGCCGATATTGCCAATCAATCCATAAAAACGGAAGAAAACGGAAATATCATACGTGTACGAGATGTTGCCCGTGTTGTTCGTGAATATGATGACCCAGATTCTTATTTGACCATTAGTGGCTCTAAGGGTATGATTATTACTTTAGAAATGGCGAAGAAAGGCAACATTGTTCAATTTGGTGAAGAAATAGATGAGCGATTAGAAAAGGTGATCAGTGAATTGCCAAGTGATATTACCATTACAAAAATTGCGAATCAGCCAGAAGTGGTGGATCATTCTATAAGCCACTTTATGAAAGAGTTTGGTTATGCCTTGATCGGTGTAATCATCGTTACCCTAATATTGCTTCCGTTCAGGGTGGCATCGGTAGCGGCAGCAACCATACCTATTACCATTTCAGCAACACTTGCCATAATGTACTTTATGGGAATAGAACTGAATACGGTAACGTTAGCGGCACTTATAGTGGTACTGGGTATTGTGGTAGATGATCCTATTGTAATTATAGATAACTATGTAGAGAAACTTGATGAGGGTATGTCAATACCTGAAGCTGCCGTTAGTAGCGCCAAAGAACTTTTTCCATCTGTATTTACCGCAACATTGGCTATCTCGGCAACATTTTATCCGTTGTTGTTCTTCATGGAAGGTGTGGCATCAGATTTTATTAGTGCATTTCCGTACGTTATAATTATTGCGCTTACATTATCCTTGATCATATCTATTTTATTGGTGCCTTTCATTAATTCACTTTTCATAAAAAAGGGATTACATGATAACCCTCAAGAAAAAGGACAAGATGATAAAAAATCTATGCTGGATAGACTGCAGTCCTTTTTTGACAATGCGGTCAATAAAGCCATGGAGCGTTATAAGTTGACCATTGGTTTAGGTATTGCGGCAGTAGTGGTAGGTGTATTGCTTTTTGGAGGCATTAGCCAGCAATTATTTCCAAAAGTGGAACGTAATCAATTCTCAATAGAGATCAATTTAAACCCAGGGAGTAGTCTAGATGAAACTACCAAGGTGGTAAACGGATTGGAGAAAGTATTAAAAGCCGATGAACGTGTAGCATTTTACACCAGTTTTATTGGTCAGAGTTCTCCTCGTTTCCATACGCTGTATGCACCGAACCTGCCAGCAAAAAACTATGCGCAAATTTTGGTAACCACCATATCTGACGATGCTACGGTTGAGGTTTTGAACGAGTATGATGAAAAATATGCGGATATGTATCCAAATGCATATTTAAGAATGAAGCAATTGGATATGGCGGGTGCAAACGCGCCTATAGAGGTAAGGTTGTATGGTAATGATGTTGATCAGCTTAAAAAGTATGGCGATACCATAATCAATATTGCACGTAATACTCCAAAAACACTTTGGAGCAGAACTGACTTTGGCAGTATGAAAGAAGCTGTTAAAATGGAGGTTAAGCAGAATGAAGCTGCAAGGCTAGGTCTAAACAACAGGGATATTGCCAATGCCGTTGCAGTGAACACTAAAGGTTTAAAAGCTACAGAGGTTTGGGATGAGGAGTATACCATTGATGTGAAGATTAAAAGTGAGAATCAGCATCGCCAAAATGTATCGGATCTGCGTCAGCTATCCATAATTTCTGCTCAGAAACAAGCAAAGGTTCCTTTACGACAAGTAGCTGAGATTACTCCGCAATGGTCTCAAGAACAAATTACCAATAGAAATGGAAACCGTTGCCTTACTGTTCGTGTAGATATTACCAAAGATGCGGTTGCCAATGAGGTACTCGCAGAAATGACACCTCATATTGATGAAATTACCTTTCCCGAGGATATCAGAATAGAGTATGGTGGTGAGTACGAGCTGCAAATAGAGAACAATAAACCAATGGGACTTTCCCTTATGCTTAGTGTGGTATTGATTTTCTTGATACTGCTATGGCACTTCAAAAACTTTATGCACGCACTTTTAAGTTTTATCACCATGCCATTGAGCATTTTTGGCGCGGCTTTAGGATTGATATTGATGCAGTATCCTTTTGGATTTACCTCATTTCTTGGTCTTTTAGCGCTATGTGGTATTGTAGTAAGAAACGGAATTATATTAATTGATTATGCAGATGAGTTAAGGCATGAACATGGCTATAGTGTTAAAAAAGCGGCTATTCTAGCAGCGGAAAGACGTATGCGCCCCATTTTCTTGACATCTTCCGCAGCAGCTGTTGGGGTAATACCTATGATCGTTAGTCGCTCTAGCTTATGGGGACCGTTGGGTACCGTAATTGCATTCGGACTCATGTTCTCCATGGTACTTACTTTATTTGTTCTTCCTGTGCTGTACTGGTTGTTCTTTAGAAAAGAGGATAATGAGACTACCACGGAAGAAGTGGTCAACACTAATGTTTAATAGTAGAATTTAAGTAATGAAACACATAAATACTTATTTATCCAAGTTTGGTAAATCACGTAGCTTTTTAACGATATTTTGTTCCGTAGCTATTTTAGGGAATGTATTTGCCCAACAAATTTCATTGGAAGAAAGTAAAGAAGCTGCTTTAAAGCATAGTAATGCCATTAAGAACGGTTTGCTGACCATAGAGAAGTCAGAAGCCTTTAAACGTGAAATGGTAGCAAACTATTTTCCTAATGTAGAGGCTAGTGCACTTGGGCTATATGCACCTAATGATCTTATTGGTCCTATAGACGGTTTTCTTCCCAATGGTATAGATAACTTATATAATGCCAGTGCAACGGCAACCGAAGTAATTTATGCCGGCGGAAAAATTAGAAATTCCAATGCATTGGCAGATATACAACTGGAGACTTCTCAAATTAGGGCAGAACAAGCGGTAGATAGTGTTTTGTTGGTAACCGAAAATAAGTTTTGGCAATTGGTTCAAATACAAGAGCAACAAAAAGTGGTAGAGACCAATGAAATTTATCTAGATGAACTTTTAAAGCAACAGCAGGACCTATTGGAAGCGGGTCTTATTGCCAAAAACCAATTGCTACAGGTAAAGGTCAACCGTAGCGAATTGCTTTTAAATAAAAGTAGATTGGAGAATATGCGCAAACTGGCATTGCTGGATTTTTCTCTTTATGTAGGCGTGGCATATTCACCAAACATGAAAGTCGCTGCAGATTTTGATCAAACGATGGTTCCTGATTTTATGTATACCGAGCCAGATATGGATCTAACTGGTAACAGTAATTATGAACTGCTTGAAAAGTCTATAACGGCAAGTAGCCTGCAGACTAAAATGGCAAAAGCAGATATGTTACCTTCTTTGGCGGTAGGAGTGAGTGCCGTTGAATTTGGTGCTTTTGATGATGATTTGGATAGCCAGTTTACCGGCTTTGCCTTTGGTTCTTTAAGTATCCCCATTTCAGATTGGTGGGGTGGCGGTAAGCAAAGACTTAAGCAAGAAAGAATACAAGAGGAAATAGCCCAGAACAACCGAATGGATGGTATAGACCAATTAAAAGTGGCTATTACCCAAAGCTGGTATGATTTATTGAATGCACACGAACAAATTCAATATGCATTGGAAAACAAGCAATTGGCAGAAGAAAACTTAAAAGTGAACAGAGACAATTATGATAATGGCTTAAGTAATTTAACCGATTTATTAGATGCACAAGCCATGGCGCAGAATGCCCAATCTACATTGATAGACGCCTATACAAATTATGAAAATAAAGAAATCACCTATTTGTACAGAACGGATCAATTGGTAGTTCCAACTTTAGAGAGTTTAAAAGAATAAAAAGATTTGCATTTTAATCAGGTCATTGCCTAACTAACCATATGAAGAAAAAACAGATCATCAGGGTATTAACACTAGCTCTGATGTGGCTTTTTGCTATCATAGCATTTGATGTTGTTCTTAACATCAAGGTTTTTGAAAAAGGAGATTGGCTACCGTATCTAGAGTACACTTTTTCGGTAATTGTTCCTATCACAACTTTGTATTGCTTAACCATTGGCATAAGTGAAGTTTTGTTCATGCGGACAATGATTCGTGACTATCCATTTGCCATCGTTGTACTATTTAAAACCGTTTTACAGCTCACGGTCATCTTTATACTTCATTTGGGCAGTTCCTATTTCATAAGAGAACTACTGCCCTTAAGTCCTAATGAAGCTGTAAATAAACATTATAGTTACTTGACCACATCCCTTAACTTAGTCCATACGATATACTTCTTTGTAGTAAGTTTTCATTTTAGTGTATACTTTCAGGTGTCTAGAAAATTTGGATCTACCAATCTGTATGATATCATAATGGGTACGTATTTCAAACCCAAGGAAGACAAACGCATTTTTATGTTTTTAGACCTTAACAAGTCAACCACTATAGCAGAAGAAATTGGACATTTAAAGTACAGCAGGCTTATTCAGGAGTGTTTTGTAAAACTGACTAGCCATATCGAGAATTATAATGCCGAAGTCTATCAATATGTGGGCGATGAGGCTGTTCTTACGTGGAGAATCTCTGACCCCAATGCTGCTCAAAAATGCATTGATCTGTATTTGGATTTTCATAATTCGCTGCTCAATGCTCAGGACAGTTTCTTAAGAAATTACGGAATTGTCCCCAAATTTAAGGTTGGTGTTAGCTATGGCTGCGTTGCCATTGCCGAAGTTGGCGATTACAAAAGAGACATTGCCTTTCACGGTACCGTTCTGAATACAGGAGCAAGGTTATGTCAGCTATGTAAGGAAATTGAAGAGGATGTACTTTTCTCATCTGATTTCAATATATTACTAAATGAAAACAAACATCATCTGGATTATGTGGGTGACTATATGCTAAACGGAAGGCGTACACTGGAAAAAGTCTATAAACTTTCCCATCGGCAAGACTCAAGCTATACTCATACTTTTGCAATGTAAATATCTATCAACATTTAGTTGTACCTGCACCGCTGTATCAATTATAATTTTCCACTCAAGAAACCCTTTATTTAAATTAAATCTAAATAATTTTTGTAGGTTTTACGCAAAAAATTACTTTTGCCGAAATCAATTATTCATATTTAGTCTAAATAAGCATGAGACAACTACTTACGGTAATTCTTGTTTTTTCCTCCTTAACCTCATCGTTCGCTCAAGTCGGTAAAATTGAAGGAATCATTACAGATAACTCCCAAACCCCTCTTATGGGGGTGAACGTATCAATCAAGAACAGCAACGTGGGAGCGTATACCAATGAAGACGGCAGTTTTGAAATTCAAGACATCAGCACCGGAGAGCATATATTGACCATATCCTACCTTGGTTTTAAGACCAAAGAATTGACTCTAACCGTTATTGCAAACGAAACCAAAGACCTAGGAAGCATTACGCTCTATGAGGGAAATGAAATATTAAGTGAAGTGGTCGTAAAAGGAGAAAGGCGCAACAAGTTTTCTAGAAAAGAAACGGCCTACGTGGCCAAACTGCCTCTTAAAGACCTAGAAAATACACAGGTGTATAGCACCATAACTACAGATTTATTAAAATCCCAAGTTACTACAACCTTTGAAGATGCCCTAAAGAGTGCCGTAGGTGTTGAAAAACTATGGACTTCCACAGGCCGTGGTGGTGACGGTGCCGGTTATTATTCGCTTCGCGGATTTTCTGTGCAACCCCAGTTGGTAAATGGATTGCCAGGTCTTACCAACGGAACCATCAATGCCGCCAACATTGAGCGTATAGAAGTTATAAAAGGCCCATCGGCAACGCTTTTCGGTAATGCCGTAACTTCCTATGGCGGTCTAATAAATGTTGTTACCAAAAAACCGTATGTAGGTACGGGCGGCGAATTGTCCTTTACCTCGGGCACCTATGGCTTTAATCAAATTAGTGGTGATTTCAACACCCCGCTAGATAAGGCCAACAATATTTATTTTAGATTGAATACCTCCTATGCCACGGAACAAAGTTTTCAGGACGCCGGATTTAGAAAGTCTTTCTTTGTGGCTCCATCCCTCTCCTATCGCGTAAATAATAAACTATCATTTTCATTCTACGGAGAAATTTCACAGGCAGAACAAACCAACCCCATGTTTTTGTTCCTAAACCGGAGCGCTCCAACAGAATCGGCCAATCTAGAAGAACTAGGGTACAACAATAAATTGTCCTTTACAAGCAACGACCTTTCTCTGGAAAATCCCACCCAGAACTACCGTATAGAAATGGATTATAAACTATCGGATTCTTGGCAATCGCAGACCATTCTTTCCAAAAGTTCTACTTCAACCCGTGGTTACTATTCTTATTTATTCGATTTTGGTGTGCTGGGCAACGACACTTTTACCCGGTACATAAGCAAGCAAAATGCAAATACCCAAACTACGGATATTCAGCAAAATTTTATCGGAAACTTTAAACTGGCCGGTATGCAGAATAAACTTGTTTTTGGTATTGATTACTACAACTCTACCCAAACGGACAATAGTACAGGGTATGCTTTCTATGGCAATATCACTCCCGAAGGTGGCTCAAACGGAGACAATCCGTTTACGCCAGAGGTAGAAGAAGACCTCTTCCCTTTGTCCACGGCCGGGGTAGATGCCGCACTTGCTTCACAGGGTGTAAGTAATATAAAATCCAAATCGCACATCTACAGCGCTTACGCCGCAGATGTATTGAACATCACCCCTTCGTTATCGGCTATGGTAGGTTTGCGTTTGGATGTTTTTGATAATGAAGGTGATTTGGCCACATTGGAAGATGATTTTGACCAAACGGCTTTCTCTCCTAAATTTGGCTTGTTGTACCAACCGATCCAGGACAAATTATCGGTCTTTGCCAATTACCAAAACGGCTTTACTAATGTTGCGCCTGCTTTAGTTGGCGATGTAAATGCAGGCCCACAAACCTTAAAAACCTTTGACCCCGAGCAAGCCAATCAGCTAGAATTCGGCATAAAGACCAACCTTTTCAACAACCGTCTCAACGCTACAATTAGTTATTATGACATAAACGTAAAAGACAGGGTAATTACGGATCCAGCCTCGCCATTTAATAAAATCCAAGGAGGAGAAGTTGAAAGCAAAGGATTTGAGATAGAAGTTAACGCCAACCCTATTAATGGCTTAAATATTAGGGCCGGTTACAGCAATAACGATAGTGAGACCACAGTATCCGACAATGCTGAAATATTAAACCGAAGACCTTTGGAAGCAGGGCCGGAAACCACATACAATTTATGGGCTAATTATGAATTCCAGGACGGTTCTCTAGAAGGGTTCGGACTTGGGTTTGGGTTTAATGGTGCCAGTGAACGTTTTGCCATTAACTACGCATCAACAGGAGAGTTCATATTACCAAGTTATACCATTGCGAATGCTTCTGTCTTCTATCAAGCAGACAAATATCGCATTGGTCTGAAATTGAACAACGTATTCAACAAAGAATATTATAAGGGGTGGACCACCATTACACCACAAACTCCAAGGGCGCTTTATGCCAATTTCACTTATACTTTTTAATATTTGGCGAGCAACGGGTAATAATCTATTTATATAAACAGCATTATGAAATATAGAAATTCAATTCTTACACTTCACAAAGTTATTGGTCTGGCTACGGGTCTGGTGATTTTTATTGTTGCCGTAACCGGATGTTGTTGGACCTTTAGGGAAGAGATTGAAAGTCTGTATGACGGATATAAAAAGGTTACGCCCCAAGAGGCCGCAATGCTAACTCCTACAAAAGCAAGGGCATTGGCCAAGGAAATTTTTCCGGACAACCATGTACATGGTACTGTCTTTGGACAAAAAGATGATGCCATTGAGGTTATTTTTTACGATGCAGAACCCGAATTTTACCAAAGTGTTTTTCTAAATCCGTACACGGGAGAACTTATTCAGGTGGACAACCATCTTACAGGATTTTTTGCCTTTATTCTAAAAGGACATATGCGCTTGTGGCTACCCAAGGCTATTGGCGAACAAGTGGTTGGGATTTCTATTCTACTTTTTATGCTCATCATTATTTCCGGAGTAATTTTATGGATACCCAAAAAGCGTAAAAACCTAAAACAAAGGCTAAAGTTTGACTGGAAAGAAACCACACGATGGAAGCGCAAGAACTTTGACCTACATTCCATTATTGGATTCTATATCTGTTCCTTAGCTTTTGTCCTGGCCTTGACCGGCTCCATTCTTTCTTACGGTTGGCTCCAATACGGAATGTACAAAATGATAGGAGGCGAAAAAGAAGCCCGTTTTATCATTCCCGAAAATAATAGCGAAGCCCTTGCCGCCAATACCGATGTACTACCAATAGACAGGCTAATCGTAAAGCTCCAAAAAGAATCTCCTGAAGCCAAAAGCTTTGAATTACATTATCCGGATTCCGAAAAATCCAGTGTATATATAGAAGTATCCAACAGTGATGGTCTTTTTTATGATTCCGATTTTCGGTTCTTTGACCAGAATACGTTAGAAGAGATTGAAACCCCTAGTATTTATGGGAAATACAGCAATGCGGACGTTTCGGATAAAATTCTCCGGATGAACTATGATATTCACATTGGCGCCATTGGAGGCATTGTGGGCAAAATTATTGTATTTATCGTTGGACTTCTCACCGCCAGTTTACCAGTTACCGGTGTACTATTGTGGTATGGACGTACGTACAAGAAAACTAAAAAACTTAGAGTGGCATCGGCACAAAGCTAGGTTTAGATAAGTCTGAAAGCTCAGAAAAAATTTATGAGAATTTACCTATGACAATGTCCATCTGATTTTCTCACTATAATCTACTTTTTATTGGACAACAGACTTTTGTTATTTACGCAATTCTGTAAGTTTTTACATTGGATTATTTGTAATATTGCTTCTGCAACCCAAACTATTTAACAATGAGGAATTTAGCATTTATTTTTTTACTAATCATAGTTTCCGTAAACGCACAAAAAAAGCAAATAGGAGTCTATAAAGCAGATAATGGCGTAACCTACAAGTTAAAAGATAAAATCACACTTAACGTAGGTTCTGATACGGATGGCACTTTTAATTACGTAACTATGCCATTGGTTTCAGGTGACGATAAAAGAGGTGGTAGGCATTTAGCTAATAGTCTTTTTAAGATAATAGGTATAGAAAAATATAGCGGAAAGAAAAGAACAGGAGTTAATATTGTTGCCAAAAAAGGGCTTGGCTTAATACATATAGATATTATAAACGCAATCAGAACATGTGAGGTTACACCATGTACTCAAACATCATCTACTTCTCCTGTAGTAATAAATGAGTCTGACAAGTATGATAAACTTAAAAAACTAAAAGACCTTTATGACGATGGTGTAATAAATAAGGATGAATACGAAGCAGAAAAACAAAAAATCCTAGCGTCCGAACAATAAGGTTAAGAAATATTACTATACAAAAAAACCTCAACATTCTAATGTATAGATAGTTGAGGTTTTGTACTTGTACAGGCGGAGAGACTCGAACTCTCACACCTTGCGGCACTAGATCCTAAGTCTAGCGTGTCTACCAATTCCACCACGCCTGCATCTCCCAATCAAATTGGGATGCAAATATAATGCAAAATTTTAATTCTCTAAATTTTCCACCACTTAAAAACGTTCTTTTTCGTATTTTTAATTTACACTCTAAATTTGCTACATGCAAAACGTACAAGAATACATTTCAAATCATAAGCAAAGGTTCTTAGATGAACTTATACAACTCCTTCGTATTCCGTCAGTAAGCGCGGACTCCGCCTTCTCCCAAGATGTTTTTGACACCTCGGAAGCAGTAAAAACCGCACTGGAAAATGCCGGGTGCGATACGGTAGAAATATGCGAGACGGATGGTTATCCCATCGTCTATGGCGAAAAAATAATAGACCCCAACCTTCCAACGGTTCTTGTCTATGGCCATTATGATGTGCAACCGCCGGACCCAATAGACCTTTGGAACTCGCCTCCATTCGAACCCATAATCAAGGAAACGGAACTACACCCAGAAGGCGCTATTTTCGCCCGTGGCGCCTGTGATGATAAAGGCCAGATGTATATGCACGTTAAGGCATTGGAATTTATGGTGAAAACCGACCAACTGCCCTGCAATGTGAAATTTATGATCGAGGGAGAGGAAGAAGTGGGCAGTAACAACTTAGCGGTTTTTGTAGCCAACAATCGTGAAAAGCTTGCCAATGACATTATATTGATTTCCGATACCGGAATGATCGCAAACGACGTTCCTTCCATTACCACAGGATTACGCGGACTAAGTTATGTAGAGGTAGAGGTTACCGGACCTAACAGAGACTTGCATTCCGGGCTGTACGGTGGTGCCGTTGCCAATCCTATTAACGCGCTTACCAAAATGATCGCTTCGCTCCATGATGAGAACAACCATATTACCATTCCCGGTTTTTATGATAAGGTGGAAAACTTATCGTTAGAAGAACGCGCAGAAATGGCCACGGCTCCGTTCAGTTTAGAAGCCTATGAAAAAGCATTGGATATCACTTCCGTAGACGGTGAAAATGGCTATAGTACCAACGAACGAAACAGCATACGACCCACGCTAGATGTAAACGGCATTTGGGGCGGTTATACCGGTGAAGGTGCAAAAACGGTCATAGCCAGTAAGGCCTACGCCAAAATATCCATGCGTTTGGTCCCCAACCAAGATTGGCAGGAAATCACCCAATTGTTCAAAACCCATTTTGAAAGCATTGTCCCAAAAGGGGTTACGGTAAAAGTAAAACCGCACCATGGCGGACAAGGGTATGTTACCCCAATTGACACAATTGGCTATCAAGCGGCTTCCAAAGCCTATGAAACCACTTTTGGCAAAAAGCCCATTCCACAGCGCAGTGGTGGTAGTATTCCTATTGTAGCATTGTTCGAAAAAGAACTGAACAGTAAGACCATTCTTATGGGCTTTGGGTTGGATAGCGATGCCATTCATTCGCCCAATGAACATTTTGGAGTTTGGAACTATCTAAAAGGCATAGAGACCATACCTTATTTCTATCATCACTTTACCCAAATGAATAAGTAAACGACCTCAGGGCAAGCCCATAAGACATTAAAAGGGAAATTTAACTTAGATTTCAACGCTAGCGTCGGAGCATTTTAAATCTCGATTATCGAGTAAAATTAAAAGGGAATCGGCACAAAACCGATTCCCTTATTTTCTATGTTTTCTTTACGTATTTGGTAATAATCACAATTTGTTGACCATCAACCTTACCTTCAATATATTCGGCATTTTCACGATCTAAGGAAATCCTCCGTACCGGTGTTCCTTGCTTGGCCACCATACTAGAACCTTTTACCTTAAGGTCCTTCACGAGCACAACATTATCACCGTTCTCCAAGATAACCCCGTTCACATCCCGGTGAATGATTTTTTCGGCTTCGGACAAACCTTCTCCGGTAGCTTTCGCCCATTCCAAAGTTGCGTCTTCAAGATACATCATATCCAACAAGTCTTTAGGCCAACCCTCCGCTTTTAAACGGGAAAGCATACGCCAGGCCACTACCTTTACAGCATCGTACTCGCTCCACATGCTATCGTTCAAACAGCGCCAATGGTTGGCATCCGTAGTATCAGGATTTTCAATCTGGCCAACACACGTAGCACACGCCAGTAGGCTACCATCAATCCCACCCGTAGAAACAGGTGGCACTTCGTACACACTAAGCTCATTGGTGGCACCACATAGTTCACAGGTATTGCCACTTCTACCCTTTAATTCTTCAAGTACACTCATAACGTTTAAATATGGGGCCAAATGTAAAGTTTTCAACCCTAATACGTCCCACAGTACTGCCCTTTTTATCCCTTAAATCCCAAGAAGGACGTTCCCGCTAAAAAGCGGGCCGGGCTATACATTACAAGTACGCTTAGCAAAAAAGCTAATGCGGGCTTTGCATTACTATCCCTAACGCATGTTCAAAATTACATTAACTAACAATTAACAACTCTACGTTTGTAGAATAAAACTTTATGCTCTATGTTTGTAGAATACAAATGCAGAGTATTATGCAATTATCCAAAACAGAAGAAGAACTTATGAATATTTTATGGAAGCAAAAGAAAGCTTTCATGAAAGACCTATTGGATGCATACCCTGAGCCAAAACCCGCTACTACAACTGTAGCAACCCTTTTAAAAAGAATGACGGACAAGGGTTTTGTGGCATACAAAAGTTTAGGGCGATCCCGTGAATACTATCCATTGGTCAGAAAAAAAGACTACTTCTCCAAACACGTAAACGGACTCATTAAAAACTTTTTTAATGATAGTCCGGGGCAATTTGCTTCTTTCTTTACCAGAGAAACGGACTTGAGCAGAGAGGAGCTTGAAGATTTAAGAAATCTCATAGACAACGAAATTAAAAAGCGATAACCATGGTTCTCTTCCTACTAAAATCTACCGCTTGCTTGGCCCTATTTATGGCTTTCTATAAGTTAGTTTTAGAGAATGAGCGTATGCACGGTTTTAAACGCATATATCTTCTTCTGGCCTTAGTACTGTCCATTGTAATTCCATCAATAACGTTTATGGAGTATGTAGAAGTTCCTTCTTTGGCCCATGAAATAGACCACGTTACAACGGCATCAAACCAAATGGCAATGCCTACAAGCGAAGAAGAGTCCGTTAGTTTGGATGCCACCACCCTCTTACTATTCATATACTTGCTAGGGGTGCTACTTTTTTCCTTTCGGTTTTTTAAAAATTTAGGACATATCCTAATTAACATCCGCAACAATCCAAAATTACGGATGCAATCTTTTATTAATGTTTTGCTTAGTGATATTACTGTACCCCATACCTTTTTCAATTACATTTTCCTGAACAAACAAGAATTTGAAGCAAGGGAAATTCCCCAAGAAGTACTGCTGCATGAGGCTGCGCATGCCCAACAAAAGCACAGTTTGGACATTCTATTTATAGAACTATTGCAAATTATCTTTTGGTTTAACCCACTGGTATACATCATAAAAAACTGGATCAAACTAAATCATGAATTTCTTGCCGATCAGGCAGTTATTAACCAAGGTACTCCAACCCCTAAATATCAAAATATACTTTTAGCGTTTGCCTCATCAACAAACGGTAAAGATTATCAGTCGAGTCTGGCTAACGCCATCAATTATTCATCAATCAAAAAACGTTTTACAGTCATGAAAAAAACAACCTCAAAAGAATCGGTGGTCTTAAGAAGTGTCGCCGTTCTGCCTTTGATTACCATTCTCCTATTCAGCTTTAGCGAACAGATTACCGTACCTAAAGAAACCTCTGCCGTACAAGCCTATCAAAGCGAAGCCACTGAGCAGGAAGTGGCCCGTTATAACGCACTGGCCAAAAAGTACAATGCTATTCCAAGGGAAAAGAGAAATATATCCCTAGAAGATATAAAGACTTTGGAGCTTATTTATGGTAAAATGTCCAAAAAACAGCAAACCGAAGCACAGCCATTTCCTGAATGCCCTGAAAACAAAAGCGATAAAAAAGGAGCTTGTGCAGAAGAGATTTCTGAATATAATGGATTGGCCAAAAAGTACAATAAAATGTTAGCCAAGGGCAAAGGCATTCGTATCCAAAAGACAGAATTAGACCGTATGGCTTACCTCTATGCCCAAATGAGCACAAAACAACGCTCCAGCGCCCAGCCTTTTCCAAATTTACCCGAGCCGCCGGAACCCCCAACTCCACCTACCCCTCCTGAAGCAAAAATTGAAATTGAGAAACTTGTGGAACATGCCGTTGAAAAAGCCCTGGAAGAAATAGTTGCTTTCGAAGATGTACATATTTCAGAGCTTACAGACCTTACTTTTAATGAGGAGAAATTTGAACACAGAATTCACATTATAAGACCTGAAAGTCCACCAAAACCAAAAACGCCTCTGGAGCATGTTAAGGAAATGGCCACGAAAGATGCCGTATTCTATTTGGACGAAAAGGAAATAAGTTCTAAAAAGGCCATTCAATTACTAAAGAAAAACAAAAGCATAAATATAGACACACGCACAAGCAACAATCAACCACCCAAGGTAAAATTATCCGTTAAGCCAATTATAATTAACAACTGACCGTAACCCATTTGTGTCTTAAAGCCTTCTAAACAGAAGGCTTTTTTTGTAACAAAAAACGTAACTTACGTCTAATTCATCATCAATCTGCCCAGCAATGGGTATCATCAAAAAAAATCGGACATCATGGTACAGCAATTTTTTATCCTCTGCTCGGGGGCAGACACCTCCATTCTAAAAACCTGTTCTAAAGGCGAACAGAACAAATATGCCGGTATTGGTGCTACTGTATTCTTTACCGCACTCATGGCCTTTATTGCCAGTAGTTATGCTCTCTATACTGTTTTTGACAATGTATACACGGCTGTTTTCTTTGGTCTCATTTGGGGACTCTTGATTTTTAACCTAGATCGCTTTATTGTCTCCACCATTAAAAAACGGGATAGTTTTGACAACGAACTTTTGCAAGCAGCACCGCGCCTGCTACTGGCAATTATCATTGCCGTAGTTATTTCAAAGCCGTTGGAAATGAAAATTTTTGAAAAGGAAATCAATCAAGTGTTATTGGAACAAAAAAATGAGATGACACTGGCCAATAAAAATCAGCTAGCTTTACAGTACACCCCAACCATTGAAAAACTAAATGCTGATATTACTCAATTAAAGGACGAAATTTTAACCAAAATAGCTGAAACGGATGCTTTGTACAACACCTATATAACCGAAGCAGAAGGGACTTCCGGAACATTAAAATTGGGCAAAGGCCCAGTTTATGAAGAGAAACGTGAAAAACACGATGCCGCTTTGGCGGAGTTGAATGCTCTAAAAGAAACCAATGCCCAAAAGATAACGGGAATAGAGAACGAAATTTCAGCTTTAAATGCAGAATATGCAGATGTGGTTAAAAATTCCCAACCTGTAATAGATGGTTTTGATGGACTCATGGCCCGGATCAATGCTCTTAATGAGCTGCCGTGGTGGCCCTCTTTCTTTATATTTTTATTATTTCTTGCTATTGAAACCTCCCCTATTATTGCCAAACTGTTATCCACAAAAGGAACTTACGATGTAAAATTGGAGGAAGAAGAAAGTATGGTTCATACATGGGCACGTCAAAAAATACAACAACGAGAACAAATACTTTTAGCAGACACGGCTCTGAACGAGAAAATCTACAATGAGATAAAACGAGAAGAAGAAGTTTACGCGTACAAAAAGAAAAAAACCGAGGAACTTTTAAAATTACAGGCAGATGCCTTTAGAGACCTTCAGGTGAAACAATTATAGGTTAGTAATCCAGCAGTTCTAAAAAGACATTTATTTTTTTGAGTACTTTTTTAAAGTCCTCATCCAAAGCTGCATCTCCCGCATGCAACCTTTCCTTATGCTCTTCTGCAAAGGCAAAGGTTTTTTCCATGCCCAGTACGCTTATCTTATATTTTAATTTGTGTACTATTTCTGCAGCGGCTCTGGGTTCATCTAATTTTATGTGGTAAAGATATTTACCAAGGTCCCATGAAAATTCGGATTTTAGAAGGGTTACGAATTTGCGTTCAAATTCTAAATCACGAGCACCTACGAGGTTCTCCACGTAGTTTAAACTTGGTCTTTCATCCCTATATCCCACAAAATCCTCCATAAAACCTATCTCTCTTTTAAACTCTTCAATCCGTCATTTCTTCAAGATAAACTAAAGGTAAGAATTATACTACCTCAATTTTCTTGTTTGTTGTGAAACCGTCAAAAAAATACGTTACTCCCTAAAAAAAAGATGTTAACGATTAGAAAAAAGTGCCGAATGATATCATTTTCGCAGTAAATGAACAGTTTAAAAAATCTATCTACACTCAGGTACAGCACTCTAAAAAACTAGTTGCCCCATATACGCTCCCAAAGCGCACTTAACAGTCGTTTGGCATCTGCGCGGTACTTGGGCATTTCTTGAACAGTTAACCCGGCACTATCTCTTTTAAGCTCATAGCTGAAAGCAAACTTAGACTCTTTAGGGTCTATACTAACAAGCCCAAACCTTAGGTCATTAAAATATAATTTGCCGGCCTTCTCGGTTATCGTATACCAACCATTGGTTATAGCAATAAGTCGTTCTACTTTATCATCGGATTTTAAGTCTCCAAGAAGTTCATGGTTCTTGGGATAAGAGGTGAATTTAATTTCTTGAGTATCAAAAAAAGAATAATACCCTATCAAGTAGGAATCACCAGCGTCTACATTGGCCGTCCACAAAAGAGAATTGAACGGCATAGGCCGGGTATCTATGGCTTCATAAGATATGCTTTGTATTTCCAAATTATAAAGAAACTCTTTATAGGCAACCCATTTTAAAATTAAGGTAGTCAACAGATAGGCCGTACTTACCGTTAACCCCAACCTATTATACCTTTTTCGTTTGGGCGATGTCCTTTTTTGCCGCATGGCCATTATCAAGAATATGATAAACGGAACCGTGTACAATGGGTCTATGACAAAAATATTCTGAAATGCCAATCGGATTTTAAAGGGCCAGAACAACTGGGTGCCCCACGTGGTAAAGGTGTCCAATATAGGGTGTGTAAACATACCCCAAAACATTAACCAAGACCAATCTTTAAAAGTAGCTTCGCTTTTCTTTTCCATCTTGGAGATAAGCCATCCAAATAGGGGCGCAAACAGTAAGGAAAAGAAAATGGAATGGCTAAAACCCCTATGAATTTCGGTTGCGGTAACCGTATCAAAAAGAAAACGTGCCGTGACGTCCAAATCTGGAATAGTGCCGGCAATAGCCCCATAGAGCATAGCCTTGTTCCCAACCTTTTTACCTAAAACGGCTTCACCTACCGCGGCTCCTAAAACTATCTGGGTTAACGAATCCATTTTTGATTGTTAGTTGACTAGCTATTCTACAATTTCCATTTTCTTCAACAAGAACGAAGCGTTCATATTCTGACAAATTCCGTCCTTAAACTTATAATCAAAATGAAGTTCATCATTAATGATTTCAGCGTCAAAATAATGGTTCTCAACCTGAGGCAATGTATCGGCCACCTCGCAAAGGCTTAAGTCATGCGTGGCAATAATTCCGGTAGACTTTGAAGCTACCAAACGCTCCACGAATTTCCGGCTACCCTCGGCCTTATCCGTACTATTGGTTCCTTTCAAAATTTCATCCAAAACAATAAAATAACGATCCTCCTGAATTTCGTCTACAATGAATTTCAATCGTTTTAATTCCGAAAAGAAGTAAGACTCGTCATCCGTTAACGAATCCGTAGTACGCATGCTGGTAATCAATTTTATGGGAGAATACACCACCTCTTTAGCACAAAGCGGAAGCCCTACATTGGCCATTACAATCTGTAATGAAACGGTACGTAAAAAAGTACTTTTCCCGGCCATGTTAGCTCCGGTAACGATAAAGAACTGTTCCCGATCTATTTGAAAGTCATTTAGGACGCTCTTTTCCAGATTAAGCAATGGATGTCCTGCCCCGGTGGACTTTAGAACCACTCCATCCTTAGTAACGGTAGGATAATTGTACTGCGGATGATTGAACCCAAAATTGCCCAGACTGTTATACGCGTCAAAGATTGCGATAGTATCAAACCATTTTTCTACAAAAGCACCATGCTTTCCGATCCATTTTTCAATCTCATAACAGTGTGTTAAGGTGCGAAGAAAAAAACCGTTCCCAAAGAAGAGGTAAATAATGTTATTGTTCTTGTCCAGACTATTGAGCTGTTTGGAAAACTGTGCTATGATCAAAGAAGTCTTTTCTTTATCCCGAAGCACGTTACCCTTCAACTGCTTTAGATAATCGGAAGTAAATTCCGTATCCTCGATCAACGTTAGTAATTTGTTGTACTGTTGAAAACTGCTCTGTACTTGGGAAGCATCTCCTCCAAGCTTGGTGATTTTTTTAGTATAGATTCCCGTGATGCCCATACCTAGGACAAGCCAGAGTACTAAAACCGATTCCGGAGCAAAATCAAAAAAATAAAGCGCGAACAATAACACGGAAACTACGGAAAACACCATTGGCACATACCGTATTATTTTTGGAACAAAAGCTTCGTAACCCGCCAACCATTTTACAATAGCATCCGTTTTACCCTCGGTTTTGGCCAAAGAAGCCGTTGCCGAAAAGTTTTGGCGCCATTCCGGCATTTTGGCGAGTTCCTGTATAGCTTCCTGTTTCTTAGGAATTCCGTCTATCTCGTTAGCCTTGAAAAGAGCAGCAAAGGTTTCCGCCCCTTGTTTTAAAGCGGTACGGTTGGCATACTGAAAAAATGAACCCCTACCGAACAGGTCTATATCCTGACTGAAATAATGAAGTGGATCCTTAAACTCATCGCCTTCGGGCAGGTCATGAAAGTCACGGTGCAATACTTTTAATTCGGTCCGGTTAATATCCAGCAGTGCCAACAACCTATCTCGTTTGTACTGAAGTCCGGCATGTCTGGTTACCAAAAAAAGAAAAAGTACAATGGTTACCAACACTACGGCCATAACCCATTTCGCGTCTCCTAAAGTTAGATAAACGCCAAAACCGGCAATACAAAATATGGCCAAACGCAGCATGCTCGAAGCAAATAACAGCTTCTTTATTTGCGCTAACTCTTTTGTGTATTTTTCAATTTCACCGTTATAAAAAGATTCTAGTTGCTGCATATATCCTACACGGATTTTTTAAATAAGTGATGACGTTTTCTAAGAAAGAGCATCATACTCCGCCTTGAGCTTTTTGGTAAATTTGGAAATAACCAAATCATAGGAATGGTCTACCAATTCCGTGATTAGTTTTGGAGACAGGTTATCCAACAAAAGCGTATTCCAATGAACTTTGCTCATGTGGTAGCCGGGTATGATATGACCATCAAACTCTTCCCGAAGTATTATTGCCCTATCTGGATCACACTTTAGATTTACTTGAGGTGGAAGCCTTTCCAGAGCACAAAGAGCGAACATTTTACCCATAACCTTAAATACCAGGGTCTTCTCGTCAAACGGAAATTCCTCTGTTACTCCTTTCTTGGCAATGCAATACTCCCGAAATACTTCAACGTTCATCATTTCTTAAGGTACTTTACTGTTGGGGTACTTTCAGTTTTTCCAAGGACGACCAATGGTATCTTACTTTCATGATAGGCGTATCCCCAATATCGTTCCCTTCTACGGTCTCCAATCGTTTTCCTCCGCGAGAGTCGTAAAACCCTTGTGCCAATTTGTTACCCTCAAGCACCCACAAATACACGCCCTTATCAGAAGTACTTTTTTCTACCTCATCTGCAACGCGCGCCATTAAATGTCTTCCAATACCAAGGCCTTGGGTCTCTGCTGAAACATGCAAATTATCCAATAGGGCACCATAGGTGTTGTCTTGGTTCAAAAATACGCACGCAAAACCAAGCATAACTCCGTCTTTCTCCGCCATGATTACCTTTTGGTCCAAACTTGGGGTACCAAGTCTATCCCGCCATACTTTTTGGCGATCGGAAAGAGCCAATTCATCCAAGTAATTATCGCTAAAGACTCCTCGGTAATTCTCTTGCCAACTTTTAGTATGTAACTGGGCTATTGCCAACGCATCTTCCAGCATGGCATACCTATAAACGACCATAAAACTTACTGTATTCCCTTAGAATCGTAAACGATTACCTTTTCCCATAATGCGCTAGATTCCTCTATAAATACCTTATGAGGAGCTTCGTCCTGATAGTTCTGCTGCGCTTCGGCAGATTCAAAAGTTACAATTAACGAGTAGGTAAACGAACCATCTACCACATCTCTACTAGCCTTTGGCGGAACGCCTATAAAACTGGTTTTGGCATAGGCCGAATTATCCAAAAATTTCTGAAGCGACTTCTCAAATGTAGCTCGGTCTTCTTTGCTATCCGGATTTTTAAACCAAAAGTATACGGTATGGGCAAAATTAGGGTCAAATTCTCTCATGTCATTCTTTGTTTGGCCATTAGCGGTAATGGCAAGTGTTAAAAATAATATTGAAATAGTAAGTGTTCTCATGTCTATTGTTTTTAATATATGTAAATTAATCTTCGAGCATTTCTTTTTGTTTTTCCGTAATCTCCAAAGCCGTGTAATCTAGTTTCCAACCAATGGTCTCTACTATTTTTTCAATTAATAAAACAGCTTGAATAGCTTCTTTCCTGGCGGTTTGCATCAGTCCACTCTGCGGAATCTTTTCTCTTATGTGCTGTTTGGCCTCTTTGTTCAATAGGGTTAAATCATCTGAAGAAAAGAAATTGAACATACCACTCTGAATATCATAAAACTGAATATCCGGCTCTATGGATAGAATCTCTGGCTCCGGAAAATGGGTCAGGATAATTTTTTTATTCTCGTCATCGGCCTTTATCCTTACTTTTTTTAGATCATAACCAATATGGGCCTTGGCATTGATGACCAGCAGCGCCTTTTTCTTGCTGCTTACCAAACTCATAAAGCGTTCCTTTATATTCTCGTACCTGTAGATTTCTGCAAAATCGCCTTCTACCGAAACCAACTTACAAACGCTTTGTATTTTCTCTACCAATACTGTAGATTGGTGTTTGGTAAGTTCTTTACTTTTTTGTTTCCTGAAATAAGAATACACCCAATACATTAGAATAGCACCTAGAATAAGACCTAAAAAAGTATCGAAAATATTATCCATTCTTATTTTCCTATTTGCCCCAAGTGGGTAAACTTAAAACCTTTATTATATTTTAGACCATACCCAAAAACACGGTCCATTGCCGCATGCGAAAATAAGATAATCCCTACCAATTGCAATACGGGTGCCGAAAGATACACCCCAATTATATAGATGGCAAGAGCAATTCCTTTGTGATGAAAAATATTATAGAAAACGGCACCCCATTTATTCCCCAAAAGATAGCCCAACATACTAAAATCCGGAGTTAACAGCAACACTACGAACCACCACCAGACATATGGCAAAAGACTGAACATGTATATCCCAAACAAGAACATACCCAACTCCTCTACCTTTATCCACTTGGTCATTTTTGTATAATTCTATAAAGTACAGGTCTACTGGGGCTGGCATCATTTTCAAAAGGAGCCACCTGAATATTTAACAGATACGTGCCATCTTCAATAGAATTGGAAACATAAATAAACTCCGTTATAGTGGCTTTTTTTCTGAGTTTTCCTCCAAAATTCCAGAAAGCTTTATGGGCTACCAGTGCTCCATCATCCTTTTCTTTATCTACGGAAGGTAAGTCTACCAACAAATGCTCCACACCTTTTTCTACAAGAAACTTAGCAGCCTCTTCTGTGAGGTAAGGAGGGTTTGAATGTGAATATTGGCGGGACTTTTTCTGTTTCATATTAGGCAGGGTACGTATAACCACGGCCTCTCTCTTTTTGTTCCCCAAAGCATATTTAAGCTGCTTTTTTGAAACCACAAAGTCGTTATCTACCATTTCCGGAGCAATGGTAATGACTTCCGCCAGAAAGAAAAATTGTTTTAAGTTTTTATTGATAGAATGAAAATCTTCTGTAATATGACCTACACATTCCGTATGTGTGCCGTGGGCATGCGGGTTGAATGAAATATCATTAAAATTGATGGAAGCCCCTTCGGACACTTTACCAACATACCCTTTTTCTTCGTGTGGCTCAATTGTTGGCGGGGCCACATACCATGCACTTACATTTTGCTCGCCGCCCTTTATGGCTATTGAAATATCCAAGGGTTTGGTAAGGTCTATGGGGTAGTTTCTTGTTCTATGTTTTATAGTAGCAATCATAAAAAATATTCTGTTTTTAGGACAATCCTTGCTTTAAAAAACTTAAAAGCGGTTATCCTTTTCCGTACTGTACAACAGCACTTATTTTCACTTTCATATTTACCCCAAATTTACCATAAAAAGGTCGGATGCGAGACCGTCTGCCAAAAAACGACCTTTTTTAGTGGTCAGTAGTGTGTCTCTATTAATATGAAGTAAGTTATCCTTAAGATGTTTTTCGGCCTGCATTAAAGCGTACTCACGATATTTTTCACCAAAATCAGATGCAATTCTAGAAAGCGATACACCCCAAATGGTTCGCAAGCCTGTCATTACATATTCATTATAGGTATCGGTCATTGATAATGTTTCGGTTTCCATAGGGAGCTCCCCTTTTTCAATGGACTTCAAATATTTTGGGTTGTTATTGATGTTCCAGCCCCTACTAACCCCATCATAGGAATGGGCAGACGGGCCAATACCCAAGTACTTCTTCTGTTGCCAGTATGCTGTATTGTTCCGCGAAAAATATCCGGGCTTCCCAAAATTGGATATCTCGTAGCTTTCAAAACCGGCGGCTTCCAAAGTTTCGGACAAAATATGAAAATGCGCCTGTGCCACCTCATCATCAACATTCTTTACCAAGCCTTTTTTAATAAAGTTGGCAAGGGCAGTTTGTGGCTCAACAGTGAGGGCATAACTGGAGATATGCGGAATCCCAAAGGAGAGAGCCTTGTCTATGTTTTCCCTCCACCGTTCGTTGGTCATATCCGGAATGCCGTAAATTAAATCGATAGATATATTATCAAAATATGTGGTGGCTTCCCTTATACAATTTTCGGCTTCGCTGGCGTTGTGCGCCCGGTTCATCAACTTTAAATCCGCCTCAAAGAAAGATTGAATCCCTATACTTAAACGATTAATAGGACTCTTGGAAAGAGATATTATTTTCTCCGTGGATAAATCATCAGGGTTGGCCTCTAAGGTAATTTCCGGATGCTCCGAAACCGAATAGTGCTCATAAACCGAATCAATTATGGACTGAATTTCTTCAGTTTTCAATACACTAGGTGTTCCTCCCCCAAAATAGATGGTTTCTACAATCTCATCCTTAAACTCATCCTTTCTCAAGGAAAGCTCTTTCTGCAAAGCCTGGACCATAGCCTCTTTCTTTCCCATTGAAGTAGAAAAATGGAAGTCGCAATAATGACAAGCCTGTTTGCAAAAAGGAATATGAATGTAGATGCCGCTCATGTTTTTTAGTAATAGTATTAAGTACTGAGTAGTTAGTAGTTAGTAGTTAGTAGTTAGTAGTTAGTAGTTAGTAGTTAGTAGTTAGTAGTTAGTAGTTAGTAGTTAGTAGTTAGTAGTTAGTAGAAGTTAAAAAACGTCCATCAGGAAATGCTTTACACAAGATTTTTTTCGTTTAATTATCCTTTACCTCTACTTCTAACTTCCTCCTATTTATATATTTCATCGTTGAAATCCCATTACTCAGTACTCTTTACTCCATACTCAGTACTAACTACTAACCACTAATCCCTACCCTACTTCTTCACCCTTTTTGCATTCTGCTTTACAAAAGCGTCCCACCCGCTGTAACTTTTACCAACTTCTACCCTTCCTTCATTATAGAAATGGCATACCGCAGCGGCTAGACCATCCGTACTATCCAAATTCTTGGGTAGGGTTTTTAACTTCAACACACTTTGCAGCATTTTAGCAACTTGTTCTTTACTGGCGTTTCCGTTTCCGGTAATCGCCATTTTTATTTTTTTTGGCAAATATTCGGTAATGGGAATTTCGCGTGAAAGTCCGGCAGCCATAGCCACACCCTGTGCACGGCCTAGCTTAAGCATAGATTGTACGTTTTTCCCAAAGAAAGGCGCCTCAATGGCAATTTCGTCCGGGTGATAGGTATCTATCAGTTCTATGGTACGCTCAAAAATGAGTTTAAGTTTGGTGTAGTGATCGTCATACTTTTTGAGCATCAATTCGTTCATTTGGATGAACTCCATTTTTTTTCCTACCACTTTTATAAGACCAAAGCCCATAATGGTAGTACCTGGATCAATACCGAGTATAATTTTTTCTGTTGCCAAATATTTTAATTTATTGAAGCACTATGGGAATTCTAAATTTAGCCCTAACCGGAATGCCTCTTTTAAGTGCGGGTTCAATTTTGGGCAAACTGTTCAGGCTTTTTTCTATTTGTTGATCAAAACCTGGAAGCTGGTCTTCGGTTATATTACCTTTATCAATATGTAAAAGGGATATGGCCCCTGAAGCCTCCATTAAAAAGTCTACAAAAATAGTGTCTTTTATTGCTTCTTGAACCACAAAATCCGATTCTTCTAGCGTTTTGGAAAAATGTTTCAAAAGCGTTGCCATAAAGCATTGCTTTTGCTCTTGTTTAGAAGCAATTTCATCACAATCGGCAAAAAGAGGGTATTGGTCCACATCTTCCCAATCTATGCTCAATATCTCTTTATTGACCAATTCTTGGGTCTTCTCTTCCTTTGACGCCGACCAATTGCATGCGGTAAGCAAGAACAAAAAACATAAAATTGTGAGGTTTCGCATTGCCCTAAATTCTAGGCGGAAATTACGATTTTTTGTGGAGGTTTGTGCTATGAATCGCTATTCTCGCAAGGAAAATACTCCAAAATGGCAATTTTCAATTAAAAAAATGGAATTGAAAAATGATAGTGGTTATTTTACATCATAATGGATTTCCTCTTTTAATTCAGAAATACGCTTGTTTACCATTTTGGACATATAGTCGTTTTTATCACCAAATCTCTCGTCAAATTTTTGATAATACGTTAATTTGATTTTAGGGTCTTTGTAATACTGATCCGCCACTGTACAAACATTGTGATAGACCAGTGCATCATCCGGGTCTTCTTGATGTGCCAGTTTGTAGTATTTTAAAGCTGTTTTCATATCGTCCTTATTCCTTGCGATTCCCGCTAAAGCTACATATTCTCTTAACAAAAAGGGCTTTTGAACCGTAATGGATTCTTCAATATAGTATTGAGCGCTATCTATTTGCCGGTCTTTCCAAAACACCTGACCCAAATTGAAATAAGCATCGGCATTTTCATCATTCAACTCCAGCACCTTTCTATAATTTATCTTTGCCGGCTCAAACTCCCATTCTTTAAAATAACAGTAGGCCAATTTATCGTAGATATACTCCTTATGCTCGCCCAATGCTATTAACTTTTCAAAATACGGACGCGCTTTAGTGTATTCATCATTGTTATAATACGCCAATGCTTTTAAGTTGAGCATCGCCACATCATTTTCATAGAAATGAAGTCCCTTATCAATAAATGTTAAGGCCGAATCTTTTTCTCTCTGGCCCACATAATATTTCCCTAATTGAAACAGACTTCTTAAATGTGTACTATCAATTACCACTGCATTTTTGTAAGACGCCAGACCACGCTCCGTCTTTTTTTCTTCACGAAAAGTCTCTCCCAAATAAAAATGATACTCGGGGTTGTTACTTGCAGCATGCGTCAGTTCTAAAAATAGGGCCTCCGCATTCGTAAAGTCTTTTGTTTTCAGATACAGCTTTCCCAGTTCAAATTTTGCAATTTGAAGCGTTGCATCTTGAGACAGCACATTCTGATACTGCGCAATTGCTTTTTCATAATTGCCAATAGCGTTATAGGCTCTAGCAATCTGTAAAGTAGAAGTAATGGAACCATCTTCGGCATAGTGGTTAATCGCCTTTATGTAGTTACCTGTAGCGAAGAGACTATCTGCTACGGAGGCTGTTGCTATTTGGGCTTCTGATGTAACACAGAAAACCAACAAAAAGATACTAACTATGACTCTCAAATTAGCGAAGTCTAAAGGTTATAGGTATGGCATACGGCACATTCACTTGCTTCCCATTATGTCTCCCAGGGATTATTTGTGGTAGTTTAGCAATAATACGTCTTGCCTCTTTCTCAAGAGATTCATCAGGTCCTCTAGTAGAAATGTGGGTGATATTTCCAGATGTATCCATCAGAAAAATAACGCTTACCCTTCCCTGAACACCTCTTTCCTGTGCATTCTCCGGGTATCTGAAATTCTTGGAAATATGCCGATACATACTTTTCTTAAAACAATCTAAGATGTCATCTGCGTTTTCACAGCCAGGAAAAACAGGAGGATTGTCAACATTTCTAAATGCTACGGAATTCCCATAAGCCATTTGCGCCTCAGTAGATAACTTGGCTATTTGTTCCTGTTGCATCTGCACATAGTTAGCATCTACTGAAAATGGATTGAACCCTGCTTGTTCTAATCTAAAAAATATAGGAATTGAAAATGGGACCTTCACGATTTTACCTTCATAAGAACCCGGTGTCATACGTGGCAATTTTTCAATGATACGAACCGCTTCATTTTCTAATAATTCATGGGGACCTCTTTTTCGAATATCTACAATTGAACCATCTTCATCAATAGTAAACATAATACTTACCCTGCCTTGAATTCCTTGTCTCTGAGCTTCTTCGGGATATTTAAAATGTTTACTAATATGTTTCTGGATATTTTGTTGAAAGCAAGCTCTCACGTCTGCTTCACCTTCACATCCGGGAAAAACCGGCACTTTATCTACATAAGAGAAAGGCACTAGATTTTCTTCTCTATAAATCTTCTTCCAATCGTACGGTTCGCCTGCAGAAGGTGTAAAGTTTTTGAAGTACTTTGGCGAACCATTATTATCAATAGTCATTTTAGCCCGAATTGGCTCATTGTTAATCCCCGAAACAAATACGTCATCCTTTGTACTTTCCAACTTCAAAGAAATTTCAGAATCTTCTACCTTTAAGCTCCAGGCTTCTTCAGAATCGGCTAGCGACCTCAATCTTGCATACACCTTAGTTTCCTCTTCTTCAGAGAGGTTATCTACGCTACTTACGGTTATGATATTTTCATTATCCTCCAGACTGTTTTCATCATCGTTTTCGCACGAAGTATAAAACAACATCCCCAAAATCAAGGGCACCAATGCCAAATACTTTAATTTGAAAACCGATTTTGATTGTGATTTTTGTAACATGACAATTCGTTTTTTGATTAATGATGATTTAAAAAAATGATTGATGAATGATATATTCTGTGTTTGGAATACTTGGGAAAGCAACAATTGGTATTGTTCGTTTTTATTGTTTTTCGCAACTTTTGCATCGGCGATGAACTCGTGCAATTCCGAAATTCTATTTTGATAGACATAAACCAGCGGATTAAACCAGCCAACAATGCGCATAAGCTCAAAAAAGAGCAAATCCCAAGAATGGCCTTGCTTAATATGAACCAATTCATGGGCTATGATATTGGTGTAATCCGTTTTTGAAACTTTATCCCCAATAAAAATTGATTTAAAAAAGGAGAAAGCCATATTACTATTGGGAATCAATATTTGCGTAAACTCCTTGAAACTAATCCTGTCTCCTTTTGTACTCAAAAGATACAGCTGGCGCAGCTTATAAACCAATAACAACGTAGCTACTAGTGCTCCAGATACAAATAATACCATTTGCCATGAAATGTCTATTGCCGTAGGCTCCTGAACCCCAACTACAAGGGCATTATTTACCCCCCAAAATTCCTCGCCATATTCAATATAGGGCTGTTCCACTGTGGTTTTAAAAGCTTCTATTTTTATAAAGGGCAGCACTAAAGACAGCAAAAACGTGCTCAAAAGATAAAAGCGATTCCATTGAAAAAAGGTCTCCCGTTTTAAGAAAAAATCATAAATAACAAGAAAAACCAATTGAAAGGCAATGCACTCTAGAATGTACTGTATCATCAAAACAGATTTTAATTATTCTTTTTATTTGTCTCGTCAGGTTTTTTAATATCCTTTAAAATGGACTCCAATTCCGATAGGCTCATATCATTCTTCTTCATAAAGAAAGAGACCATACTTTTAAAGGAACCCTGAAAATAGCCGTCTACCAGCTTATTAATACTCTGATTGCTATAATCTGACTTCTTCACGATAGGAAAATACAAGTAGCCCTTCCCTTCCTTTTCATGACCTACAAAACCTTTACTTTCTAAAATCCTTACAATGGTGGATACGGTGTTATATGCCGGTTTTGGTTCTGGTAATTGTTCAATAATAGCGGCAACATTGCATTTTTCCAGTTGCCACAACTGCTGCATCACCTCTTCTTCTGCTTTTGTTAATTGCTTCATTTAACTAAGTATTTAGTTCATCTACAAAACAAATATAACTAAAAATATAGTTTAAACTAATATTTTAGTTTGAAAAATAAAAATCACATCAACGGATACTAACTAACTGAACATCAAACAAAACAGTAAGTAATTAAATTCATATCCTTTTAGGGTGTAACAAAATGAGGTTATCTTCGTCAAACAGAAAATTGATAAAATGGACATTGTATTACTCATTTTAGGCTTCATCTTTATGCTCATTGGCATTCTGGGAAGTTTCCTACCGGTTCTACCCGGACCTCCTATTAGTTGGGCAGGCCTATTGTTATTACACCTTACTCAGGCGGTCCCCCAAGACAATTTGTTCTTGGGAATTACAGCCGCTCTGGCCCTGTTGGTTTTTGGCTTGGACTATGTAATTCCGGCCATGGGGACAAAGAAATTCGGGGGTACAAAATATGGTGTTATTGGTACCACTCTTGGTCTTTTGGTTGCCCTTTTCTTTCCAATTTTAGGTCCGTTTGGAATTATAATTTGGCCATTTGTTGGTGCCTTAGTTGGCGAATTACTGAACAAAGCCGATGGAAAAACAGCCACTAAAGCCGCATTTGGGTCGTTCTTAGGCTTTTTGACCGGAACTTTTATGAAGTTCTTGATCGCTATAATCTATTTAGGACTCTTTATCTCCAAAGCATGGAACTACCGGCTAGAATTATTTCCATTTCTTAACTAATACATCTCATGAAAAAGATAATCTGCTTACTTGGTTTTACCCTCATTAGTCTTTCTCTTTTTTCGCAAGATTTCAGTTCCCCAAAGCTAGACAGCCTATTTACCGCTCTGGAAAAACATGACCGTTTTATGGGAAGTGTGGCCCTTTCCCATAATGGAAAGACCATCTACACCAAGACTATTGGTTATGCCGATATGGAAACCGAAAAGAAAGTAAATGTAAACACAAAATTCAGAGTGGGTTCCATTACTAAAATGTTTACTTCCGTACTTACTTTTATGGCCATTGAAGAAGGAAAAATAACTCTGGACCAACCTATAGCCAACTTTTTTCCAAACATTAAAAATGCCTCTAACATTACCATTGGTAATTTGCTTAATCACCGAAGTGGTATTGCCAATGTTACCAGCAGACCGGATTACCTCCTGTGGAATACGCAACCTAAAACAAGACAGCAACTACTGGAACTCATAGAACAAGGGGGTAGCATTTTTGAACCTAATAGTAAAGGAGAATACAGCAACTCCAATTATCAGCTATTGACTTTTATTCTGGAAGACGTGTTAAAGGACAGTTACGCCAATCTTATTAAAACAAAAATAACTGACCCCCTGCAATTGAAAAACACCTATATGGGGAGCACCATAGATACCAACAACAATGAGGCTTTTTCATATAATTATGACACCCGCTGGAACAAGTCTTATGAAACCCATATGTCCATCCCAATAGGAGCTGGGGCCATAGTCTCTACTCCTACTGACCTTAATACCTTTTCCACCGCTCTATATGAAGGAAAACTCATTGCCAAAGAAAGTCTAAAACAAATGAAGACTTTTGAAGATGGTTACGGCATGGGATTGTTTGAAATGCCTTATTTTACTAAAAAAGGATTTGGACACAATGGTGGTATAGACGGTTTTACTTCTCAACTAGCTACATTTCCCAAGGACCATATTTCCGTGGCACTCACATCTAACGGCACTCGTTATAGCAACAATGATATTCTCATTGCAGTTTTAGCGGCATATTATGACAAGTCTTTTAACCTACCCAATTTTCAAACCATTGAGGTTACGGCAGAAGATTTAGAAAAATATTTAGGCATTTATGGAAGCAAACAACTGCACTTAAAACTTACTATTACCCAGAGTGAAGGAAACTTAACAGCACAAGCTACCGGTCAGCCTTCATTTCCGTTGGAAGCTGTAGAAGAGCATGCTTTTGAGTTTCACCAAGCAGGCGTACGTCTGGAATTTAACCCAGAAGAAAAGACCATGCTACTAAAACAAGGAGGAAGCACGTATACGTACACTAGGGAATAGGCTTTGGACGGGCCTTAATCCATCCAAACTACTTTATCCGCAATTGGGGTCCGCTGCCCCTCTTGGATGGCCTCATCCGTATAGCCCATATAGAAAAAACCCAAACAAGCTTCGCCTTGGTTCATTTCAAAGAAATCGTTCATGTGCTTAACGAGTCCCGGTGAGCTCCAATAGCAACCTATACCCATATCCGTACAGCAGAGCCACATGTTCTGGACCGCCATTGCCGTAGCAGCTACTTCTTCCCATTCAGGAATACTTTGAGCGGGGTCCCTTTGCATACAAATAGCAATAATTGCACCGGCACGTTTAGGATTTTCAATCAGTTTTTTGGCTTTGAATTCTTTTGGGTTCGGTTCATTCTCCAAATATTTCAGAGAAAGGAATAATCCCAATTTTTCTTGGGACTCGCCCTGTAAAACTCGAAACCTCCACGGTTCGGTTTTCTTGTGGGTGGGTGCCCAATTGGCCGCTTCCAATATTTTCTCAATATCGGCCTTGGCTATTGGCTTATCATTGTATTGCGCCGGAAAGACAGAACGTCTATTTTTTATTAAATCTAATATCACTTATCTTTTATTTTCTTTTTCAAAAGTATCCAAAAAGCGAGAGTCTAGCATGGGCTTTAGCAAAAAGATAACAGACCTCTCATAGATCTACTCCAACCAACTTTTATAATATTTGCCATCATCTATATCCATGGCCTGTTGGGTGAGTTTTAGCGGCTTAAACGTGTCTATCATTACCGCAAGCTCTTCGGTTTTGCTCTTTCCTATACTGGCTTCATAGGTGCCTGGATGCGGACCATGGGGAATACCCGCTGGGTGTAAGGAGATGTACCCTTCATCAATACCTTTTCTACTCATAAAATCACCATCTACGTAATAGAGCACTTCATCCGAATCTATATTGGAATGATTGTACGGTGCGGGAATGGACTGCGGGTGATAATCGTACAACCTAGGACAGAACGAGCATACTACAAAGGCACTGGTCTCAAACGTCTGGTGTACTGGTGGCGGTTGGTGTACGCGACCCGTAATAGGTTCAAAATTATGAATTGAGAACCCATACGGAAAATTATATCCGTCCCAGCCCACAACATCAAAGGGATGTGTAGCATAAATCATATGGTGCAATTGCCCTTGCTTCTTCACTTTAATTAAAAACTCGCCCTTTTCATCAAAAGTCTGGAGATTTTGGGGCAACTTAAAATCACGCTCGCAAAAAGGCGAATGCTCCAAGTGTTGTCCAAACCAGTTACGATATCTTTTAGGTGTGTAAATAGGATGATAGCTTTCGGTTATCAACAAACGGTTGTCTTCGGTATCAAATTCAATCTGATATATCATACCCCTGGGAATCACCAAATAGTCCCCATATTCAAAAGGAATTTCTCCTAACAAGGTCTTTAACGTTCCCGAACCCTTATGAACGAACAAAAGCTCATCTGCATCTGTATTCTTATAAAAGTACTCCGTTAACGATTTTCTTGGTGCCGCAAGCCCTACGTGAACATCATTGTTAAAAAGAACCGTTTTACGACTCTGCAAATAGTCATCTTCCGGAGCAACCTGAAACCCCTTGAGCAACCTAGATTTTATATTGTATTCTACAGCGGCCCTTGGAGCAATATCTAAAGTTTTGCCCACTTCTTTTACTTGGGTAGGCCTATGTAAATGATATAGTAAAGAAGACATGCCATCAAAACCAATGGTGCCGAACAATTGTTCGTAGTGCAAAGTGCCATCGTCTTTTTTGAAAATGGTATGTCGCTTTTGCGGAAACTTTCCTAGTTTATGATATAAAGGCATCGTTTTTTCTTTAAAAATCTAGTTTAAAAATACGGCTTTTTTATCGATATCGCATATTTGGCCCTTTTTATAAATGGATGAAATTATTAGAACAGGACAAAATTCTTAAAATGGAAAAAACGTTTTATTAACGTGTTTCATCGATGAAAACAAATCTATTTGCCGTAAGTTTGAAGTGTTGTTAAGTTGATGAGAATGAGCGATGTAAAACTGAAAAGATTCAACTCTTTTGACCAGTTTTAAAAAACCAGTAAAAAACCAAAACCTTAAACCTCGTATCATGCAAAAAACACAATATCAGTTAAAAGCGGAAAAGGCAAAAAAAGCATGGTTATCCATCCAGAACAAAGTAACTTCTAAACGCAACCAAGAAAATCTTCTTGAACGCCAACTGCAAAAAATCTAAGCTTTTAGAGTCAGAATATCATTAGGTCTACCTATTAATTCCTAAAGGTAGCCCGATGGTTTCATGTGTCCGATCGCTACCCTAAAAGGGAAACCACCTGCAAACAGCGCACAAAAAAAGCCTTCCAACATGGAAAGCCTTTCATTGGCCCAAACCTATACAGGCTCTGGGTCACAACACAACATGGCAAAGATACTAAAGCATTTTAATTAATTGCTATCTGTACCGCTAAACTATGATCTAGGGGTTAAAACGCCTTAGAATAAGCCTTGCCGCTTTATCATAATTGATGTAATTGTAGGCCCAGTTAAAAAATACAATCACCTTGTTCCTAAAACCAACAAGCGCCATTAAGTGCACGAACATCCAAATGAACCATGCAAAAAAGCCTCCAAATTTTAGTTTTTTGATGTCGGCTACGGCCTTATTTCTTCCTACAGTAGCCATGGTTCCTTTATCTACATAGGTAAAAGGTTTCATTTCCTTACCCTCTAGCAATTTCTCCAAATTTTTGGCCAAAAGCTCCCCTTGTTGGATTGCAGGTTGCGCCACTTGTGGGTGCCCTTTAGGAAAAGCCTCTGTTTCCATATAAGCAATATCTCCAATAGCAAAAACCGAATCATACCCCTCTACTTGATTGAACCGGTTTACTTTATACCTATTCAATCGTTCTACCAATATATGGGGTGCAAAACCCTCAATTGCAGCACCCGTTACACCCGCCGTCCAAATAAAGTTTTTAGTACGTAGCGTGCTTCCGTCCTTTAAGGTAACCTGTTCTCCATCATAATTACTGGCAATAGCATTTAGATGTACGCGCACACCCAATTCCTTTAAAAATTTGGTAGCCTTTTTAGAGGCGTTCTCACTCATTGGAGGTAAGACCCTAGGGCCGCCCTCGAACAGGTTGATTTCCATTTCATCTACATTCAGGTGCCTATAATCCTTTGGAAATACATTATTCTTTAATTCTGCAAATGCCCCGGCAAGCTCAACTCCCGTTGGTCCCGCTCCCACAATGCAAAAATTAAGTAAGGCTTTGCGCTCTATAGGATCTTGGGAATCATCTGCCTTTTCAAAATTCTGCAACATGAGACTTCTAATGTCCAATGCCTGCGGCACACTCTTCATAGACATGGAGTACTGGGCAATCTGCTGGTTTCCAAAATAGTTGGTCTTTGTACCTGTTGCCAGAACCAGATAATCATATTCTAGGTTTCCCGTATCTGTAAAAATCAGTTTTTGTTCGGGGTCAATACGCTCAACATTGGCCAGTCTAAAGTAAAAATTCTCCAAGTGTTTTAGCACTTTGCGAATAGGGTACGCAATGGAATCCGGCTCAAGACCGCTGGTTGAAACTTGATATAATAAGGGTTGAAATGTATGGTAGTTATGCTTATCCAGTAAAACAATCTGTAAGTCTATTTCACTAAGTTTTTTTGCTAGTGATATTCCGGCAAAACCGCCACCAATGATCACTAATCTCTTCTGACCTGTATTAGGAAGGTTCATCGCTAATTTTTTTACAAAATTAAGAAGAACCCCTAGAGTATCTTTTTTATTTTGAGAAATATAACATATAATATTATCGCAATAAAAAAATTAAGATTGTATTGGCCCGCTATTGTAAAAATTGATTACTCAGAAACTAAAGAACTCTCCTCTTTCCGGCTCTTTGAAGAACTGCACATACCCAGTTCCGGTATAACCAACAAAGGTATCTGCGTGTGAAAAGCCACACGTTTCACCACAGGCTCCCTAGTTATATTTTCCATATAACTATGTTGGTAATGGAGCATGGCCAACAGGTGAATATCCAACTCATTGCTAAACACCTCAAGCGTTTTGGAAATGGAATTCAGTTCCGAAACCGTATGTACGTAATGCTCCACACCATTTAGATATTTGCGCAGCATACCTAAATTAAACTTCTGAAGTTCCGTTAAGGCGGAAATTTTGTGCTGTACGTGCACTATCCTAATTACGGCGTTAAAGGTAAGGGCCATATCCAAAAGAGGCTTAAGCTCCGACTCCGTATAAAAACGATTGAAATCTGTTGCAAAAGCTATTTCATCCGGTGTTTTAAATTTAAAATGCTGAGGAACGGCAAGTACCGGGCATCTCTTTACCGCCTTTATTATTCGTACCGTGTTACTACCCATAAAGACCTCATCTAGACTAGATGCCCCTTTGGTTCCGGCAATGACCAAATCTATGTTATAATCATCCACCACTTCCCGTATCTCGTCTACCAACATTGAAAAAGAAGATATGGCCGTGAATTTATGCTTAGGGTTTTGGAACTGGGCCTGTATTCCTGAAATGAAGTTAGTTAACCCTTCTTCTGATTGTCTTCGTGCCGAATCCTCTATTTGTCCGTCAGAAACATTGGCAGCCATGAACCTACTGTGTGCAATATGGGGCGTATAGGTATTTAGCACATAAAAGTTACAAGCTTCATTTTCAAAAAGCTCTATGGCGTAACGCGCCGCATTCCATGCATTTGCCGAAAAATCTGTGGGAAGTAAAATATTTTTCATCTACTTTTTTTATTGAAATCTTCAAGGGTAAAAGTAGAACCAAACCCATAAGCAAACTATGACATATATCAGTTTTTGAGAAGTGCGCTTTTAGAAACCTTCAATCAGGTCTAAAAGTTTACGTTCCTCAACCACCCCAATCCGTTTTCCGGAAGTCTTGATCAATCCCTTTTTCTTAAATTCGGAAATAATCCGGATACAGGATTCGGTAGCGGTGCCCACCACATTGGAATAATCTTCTCTGGACAAGGTTAATTTCAAGAATCCTTCATCATCCTCTCCGTAATTCTTTTTGAGGTATAAAAAGGCTTCGGCCATTCGTTGCTTCACGGTTTTCTGGGACATATTTACAATAACATCATCTGCCTCCTTTAAATCGTGGGCCATATGGCGTAATACCTCAACCGCAAAATTCGGGTTACAGTCAAGCGTATTTGAAATAACATCTTTGGGTATAAAACACACCTCCATATCACTCACCGCAATAGCACTCAGGTTCGTAACCTCTTCCGCAATTACGGAACGTTGCCCCATTACGGCACCCTTACTGGCCAACTTCACTATTTGATCCTTTCCGTTGGCACTAAGTTTAGACATTTTGGACACACCGTCCCTAACACAAAAAACACCATCTAATTGTTGGCCTTCGTGAAAAAGGGCTTCACCTTTTTTAAGAGTCTTGGAGATTTTGGAATCGGACACTTTCTTCAATTCTTCTTTGCTCATGGCCCGTAACGAATTGAATTGCCGTATTATACAATTTTCACATCTACTATTCATAACTCTATTATTTATACCTGACACTACAAAGGTACCGTTCGTAGTCTACACAAAACCTGACAATTGTCATGTTTTTAAACATCCATAACCCGCACCTTTGTAACAGGTATTAGCAAGTGTAAAGATGAATCCTAATAATTGTTTCCATTGCGGTAATGACTGTGACTCCAATGTCATAGTCCTAGATGATAAAAATTTCTGTTGTAACGGCTGCAAGACCGTTTATGAAATTCTATCTAGCAATGATTTAAACTACTATTACGATATACAATCGGCCGCAGGGGCAACCCCAAAAGCTATTGATGGAAGATACGCTTTTTTAGATTCAACAGCAATTACTGAACGCCTTATTGAATTCAATGATGGTGACCTCCAAATTGTAAATCTCTCCATACCCCATATTCATTGCAGTTCTTGTATTTGGATACTTGAAAATCTTAACAAACTGAATCCGTCCATAAAAAGCGGCCAAGTTGATTTTCCTAAGAAGACGGTCCGTATTACATACAACAGTGCTGATGTTTCATTGAAAGAAGTAGTTACCCTATTAGCAAGGATTGGTTATGAGCCTAGTATATCATTAGATGATTTTGATAACAAAAAGAAAGGTACCGATCGCAGCTTAATTTATAAACTTGGGGTTGCCGGTTTTGCTTTTGGCAATGTCATGTTTCTTTCTTTTCCGGATTATTTTGACCTCTCCTCCAGTGATGCATCTGGCGGTGAGTTCTGGCTCAACAGATATGAACCGGTATTTCACTGGCTCATGTTCCTGTTTTCATTGCCTGTCCTCCTCTATGCGGGCAGGGATTATTTTATATCGGCCTATAAAGGACTAAGAAGTAACCTATTGAATATAGACGTACCCATTGCCCTAGGAATTTTAGTACTCTTTCTGCGCAGCACGCTAGAAATTACATTTGGCTGGGGAAGTGGATTTTTCGATTCGCTCACCGGTTTGGTCTTTTTCTTGCTCCTAGGAAAATTTTTTCAGCAAAAAACCTATTCTTTTTTATCGTTTGAACGTGATTATAAATCCTATTTCCCTATTGCCATAACCCGTATTTCTAGAGAAGGCAAAGAAGAAACCGCTCAAGTGCACGACATAAAAAAAGGCGACCGATTATTGATTAGAAACGAAGAATTGATTCCTGTTGATGGTATACTGATAAACGGACAAGCCCGTATTGATTATAGTTTTGTTACCGGTGAATCCGAACCGGTTAAAAAAGAATCCGGAGACAAAGTCTTTGCCGGCGGAAAACAGCTTCAGGGTGCTATAGAGATGGAGGCCTTAAAATCGGTTTCACAGAGTTATCTTACCCAATTGTGGGGCAACAGTGTTTTTCAAGAGGATAAAGCCACTAAGTTTCAGACCTTGACCGATAGTATTGGAAGAAGATTCACCATTGCGGTACTTTCCATTGCTTTTTTATCTGCACTGTTCTGGCTTGTATATGACCCAAGCAAAGCTATGAACGTTTTTACGGCTGTCTTAATAATTGCTTGCCCATGTGCGATTGCTTTGGCCTCACCCTTTACCCTTGGTAATATGCTGCGTATTTTTGGTAGGAAAAAATTTTACCTGAAAGATACCAGGACCATAGAACAGCTCGCACAAATAGATACCGCTATTTTTGATAAAACAGGCACCATTACTACTTCTAAAAAAAGTACCGCCACCTATGAGGGAATGCCCCTCTCGGAAGCCGAAGCTTCTTTGCTTAAAAATACCTTGCGAGGCTCTAACCACCCACTAAGTAGAACCCTTTATAACCTGTTGGCCCAGCAAAACATTATTACCCTAGATGAATACGAAGAGCATATTGGCAAAGGTGTGGAGGGCATAAAGGACAACACCCACATAAAAGCAGGTTCCGCCACTTTTGTAGGCAACACTGAAACTGCTGACGCACTTACGACTTCTGTACATGTTAGCAGTAATGACACCTATAAAGGCCGCTACGTTTTTCACAATCAATACCGTGATGGGGTTTCTGAAGTATTTCAAGAAATGTCCAAAAATTTTGGAGTGGCTATCCTATCAGGAGATAACGAAGGAGAAAAACCACGATTGGAAAAATTGCTGCCCAAGCTTACGCCTCTTTATTTCAACCAAAAACCACAGCACAAACTGGAGTTTATAAAATCCTTGCAAGAACAAGGTAAAAAAGTACTCATGGTAGGCGATGGACTAAATGACGCCGGAGCATTGGCCCAAGCCGAAGTAGGACTTGCCATATCCGAAAACATTAATGTTTTTTCTCCTGCCAGTGATGGAATTATGGACGCTTCCAAATTTAAACAGTTGAACAAGTATATCATGGCTTCCAAAAAAGCTATGAAAATTATAAAATTATGTTTTCTCTTATCCTTAATGTATAATATTATAGGTCTATACTTTGCCATTACAGGACAACTGGAGCCTGTAATCGCAGCCATTTTAATGCCTTTAAGTTCTATAAGCGTAGTGGCGTTCGCAACGGTAGCTACCAATGTAATAGGAAGAGAATTAAAATAACCTCTAAAGGCTATTCTTACAAAGGAGAAGAAATTGAATGCAACCGGAAAACTTAACTGTTAAAAAACCAATCCGAATGCTATAAAAAGTTAGGTTTGTAAGGTTCAAAAACCAACTCAACTAGACTAAACAATACATGCCTTCTTCAAAGACAGCTTTGCTATACACTCATTTTAAGAAAATTTCACTCCTGCAAATCTCAATAGGTGTTGTTTACCTATGGTTTGGGAGTTTAAAATTCTTTAGTGATGCCAGCCCGGCCGAAGAAATGGCCAAAGACACCATTAGTGTGCTCACGATGGGACTTATCCCTAGGGAAACCTCTATCATTCTTTTGGCAATTTTAGAAGCGGGAATCGGTATTTTCCTGCTTGTGGATATTTATAGAAAGCAAACGGTAATTATAACCCTTGCCCATATGGTCTGCACCTTTACCTCTCTTTTACTTTTAAGTGAGATATCGTTTACTTCTAGCCCTTTTGCCCCTACTCTCCTTGGCCAGTACGTAATCAAAAACTTGATTATAATTGCGGCTTTAATTTCCATTTACCAGAACACCAAAAAAGCCTAAACTTCTGCTATAGGCCCACTTTCATGCAACTCAAAATCTGTTTTCACTTTTTCCTCACAAACAGTTACGCAACACACACAATAACAGACAATTAACACGCACACAAATAATCTTCAAGGTATTTATCAAAACCTGATATAAGTCATATTTAATGGCGAAACCGTACCGTAGTTTTACACCATAATTCAGGTAGGTATGAGTGTAATTTATGTGTTATTGGCTATCAGCATTCTTGTTGCGGTCCTATTTTTCATAGCATTTATCGTTTCAGTTAGAAGTGGTCAGTATGATGATTCGTACACCCCTTCTGTACGCATGCTTTTTGAAGATGAACTGGTCGTGCCTAAAAAGACGGTCACTAAAAAAGTAGAGAAAGAGAAAATCCAACTAAATAAACAAGTATAATTATGGAAGTTCAGCAGTTTTATTACGATAACAAAATCGTGAAAAATTTCCTCTATGCAACCATGTTTTGGGGTATTGTAGGTATGTCTGTGGGCTTATTACTGGCCTTTATGTTCATGTTCCCCAATTTAACCGATGGTATTTCATGGTTAAGTTTTGGTCGCTTACGCCCGTTGCATACCAACGCGGTAATTTTTGCATTTGTAGGAAATGCCATTTACGCCGGGGTTTACTACTCCACTCAGCGTTTGCTTAAAGCACGTATGTACAGTGATTTTCTAAGCAAGTTTAATTTCTGGGGTTGGCAACTTATTATTGTTGCGGCGGCCATAACACTCCCTTTGGGGTATACTAGCTCTAAAGAATATGCTGAACTTGAATGGCCCATAGATATTGCCATTGCTTTGGTTTGGGTAGCTTTTGGGGCTAACCTAATTGGTACCATGATCAAAAGAAGGCAACGCCATCTATATGTAGCTATTTGGTTTTACCTGGCTACGTTCGTAACGGTTGCCGTACTTCATATTTTCAATAATATTGAATTGCCCGTAAGTGCCTTAAAAAGCTACTCGGTTTACGCAGGAGTTCAAGATGCATTGGTACAATGGTGGTACGGCCATAATGCGGTAGCTTTTTTCTTGACTACCCCATTCTTGGGCCTTATGTATTATTTTGTTCCTAAAGCGGCCAACAGACCGGTATATTCTTATAGACTTTCTATAGTTCATTTCTGGTCTCTTATTTTCATTTACATCTGGGCCGGTCCGCACCACCTATTATATTCTGCTTTACCGGATTGGGCACAGAACTTAGGGGTTGCTTTCTCGATCATGCTTTTGGCTCCTTCTTGGGGTGGTATGATCAACGGACTATTAACCTTGCGTGGGGCTTGGGACAAAGTACGTACCGATCCCGTTCTAAAATTTATGGTGGTTGCCATTACCGGTTATGGTATGGCCACTTTTGAAGGTCCAATGCTTTCACTTAAAAACGTGAACGCCATTGCCCACTTTAGCGACTGGATCATTGCCCACGTACACGTTGGTGCTTTGGCGTGGAACGGATTCTTGACATTTGGTATGATCTATTGGTTGGTTCCTAAAATGACCAAGAACAAGTTATTTTCCACCGGCTTGGCAAACTTTCACTTTTGGATCGGAACCTTGGGAATCATTTTATATGCATTGCCCATGTATGTTGCCGGGTTTACACAAGCCTTAATGTGGAAAGACTTTAACCCAGATGGCACCTTGGTTTACGGTAACTTCTTAGAAACCGTAGTAGAAATTATGCCTATGTACTGGATGCGTGCTATTGGGGGCAGCCTCTATATTTTTGGAGCAATAGTCATGATCTATAACGTTGTGCGTACTATAAAATCCGGTAGCGTTATTGAAGATGAGTTGGCCGAAGCTGCAGCACTTACTCGTGTTTCAAAACACAGAACAGCTGGTGAAACTTTCCATACATGGTTAGAGCGTAAGCCTATTCAATTAACAATTTTAGCAACTGTTGCTATTTTGATTGGCGGCATTATACAGATTGTGCCGACCATATTGGTGAAATCTAACATACCCACGATTACCAGTGTAAAACCTTATACGCCTTTGGAGCTTGAAGGTCGTGACCTGTATATTCGAGAAGGTTGTGTTAGCTGCCACTCACAAATGGTTCGTCCTTTTAGAAGTGAGGTAGAGCGTTATGGCGAATATGCAAAGGCAGGTGAATTCGTATATGACCACCCATTCCTTTGGGGTAGTAAACGTACAGGGCCAGACCTATTAAGGGTTGGAGGAAAATACTCCGATAACTGGCACCTGAACCACATGTACGACCCACAAAGTACCTCATCCGGTTCAATAATGCCTGCCTACGCTTGGCTTGTTAGAAACGAGCATGACCGAAGCAATATTCAAACTAAAATGGAAGCCATGGTAACCCTTGGCGTGCCTTATACCGAAGACGATATTGCAAATGCCGATGCCTTAATGGATGAGCAGGCAGAAAAAATTGAAAAAAACCTGTACACAGACCCTGATTTTGCAAAAAGCTATGAGGCCGATAAAGCTTATGCCGCCGAAAACGGTGAGGAATTTGTAGAAATGAGAGATCGTGAGATTGTAGCTCTAATCGCCTACTTACAACGTTTAGGCACTGATATTAAGGTGAAGGAAACCGGAGAATTATTATCTGACAACAAAAATTAGAAATCATGTTCAAATTTGTAAAAGGTTACATGGAAACTATAGATGGTGTAGCAACCTACCCCATGATATCATTACTCATCTTTTTTGTGTTCTTCACATTGCTGTTCTGGTGGGTAATTACAGCCTCAAAATCATATATAAAGGAAGTTAGCGAATTGCCTTTAGAAGAAGATAACCAACAAAACCTAGACCTATGAAAAATACATCTACATGGTGGATCAAGATACCGCTCATATTCTTTTTAATATTCGGGTTAACGGAGTTTTTCGTTGATTCCGGTGAAATGCCGGCCTTTATAAAATACCCTATGGTACAGGTGTTCCTGGTTTTTATCCTGTTTTTGCTTATCGCAATTGCGGTAATTACCAGAGCCATTGAAAATGTAATGTTCCAAACACTTTCAAAAGAAGGACAAGAACGTTATTTAGCGGCCAAGAATAAAACCTTTGAGTGGGAATGGGGACAAAGAGTCTACCAAAAAATGTTGGGTTCCAAGCCAATTGAAAAAGAAGGCGAAATTATACTAGACCACAACTATGACGGTATACGGGAACTAGATAACAACTTACCTCCTTGGTGGGTGTATCTTTTCTATGCTTCCATTGTTTTTGCCGTAGTGTACATGGCCCGTTTTCATGTGTTCAATGACTATGATCAGGATCAAGAGTATGAGCAAGAAGTTGCCGCAGCCCAATTAGAAATAGAGGAGTATAAGAAAAATGCAAAAGATCTTGTTGACGCCAATACCGTTGAACTACTCACAGATGCAGGAGACCTAAAGGCTGGTCAAACTATTTTTGAAAGCAATTGTGTAGCCTGCCATATGATCGATGGTGGCGGTGGTATTGGTCCCAACCTTACGGATCAAAACTGGATTCTTGGCGGAGGCATCAAAAACGTATTCCATACCATATCCGAAGGTGGTCGTGATGGCAAAGGTATGATTGCATGGAAACAAAACTTAAAACCTGCAGAGATTGCACAGGTAGCAAGTTATGTACTAAGTTTTGAAGGTACCACTCCGGCAAACCCAAAAGCTCCCGAAGGTGATGTTTGGCTAGACCCCAATGCGCCCGAACAAGCTGCACCAGAAGTAGAGGTAGATTCTGCTTCGGTTTCCGTAAACTGATTAATGCAGGGTTCATATGCCCTGTTAGCTGATAAAGCGAAAAAAAAATGGCACAAGACCAAGATAATTTTAGAGATTCAATTGGCACCATCAAAGAAGATGGGAAAAGGGCATGGGTATATCCCAAAAAACCTAGGGGCAAATTTTACAAATACCGTAAATATGTCAGCTACGTGCTCCTTGCATTTCTGATTTTATCGCCTTTTATAAAAATAAACGGCAATCAGTTTTTAATGTTCAACGTGTTGGAAAGACGTTTCAACATCTTTGGTTTTCCTTTTTATCCGCAAGATTTTCACCTTTTCGTTATCTCTATGATCATTGGGGTGGTTTTCATTGCCTTATTTACCGTTGCTTTTGGTCGTATTTTCTGCGGATGGATGTGTCCACAGACCATCTTTATGGAAATGGTCTTCCGTAGGATAGAATATTGGATAGATGGTGACCGCGGTGCCCAAATGCGATTGGATAGACAAGAGTGGAATGCCGAAAAAATTCGGAAACGGGTATTAAAATGGTTCATTTTCTTTATCATATCATTTATAATAGCCAACGTGTTTCTTGCCTATTTAATCGGTAGCGACAGATTGATACAATACATTACGGACGGACCAGGGCAGCATATAAGTACCATGGTTTCGCTACTGATTTTTACTGCGGTATTTTATTTTGTCTTTGCTTGGTTCAGAGAACAGGTGTGTATTATTGCGTGTCCTTATGGCCGCATGCAAGGGGTCCTTTTAGATAACAAGTCTATTGTTGTGGCGTATGACCATAAACGTGGAGAGGCCGAAAACGGCAGGAAGAAATGGCGTAAGAACGAGGACCGTGAAGCGCTAGGTCATGGTGATTGTATAGACTGCTTTCAATGTGTAAATGTTTGCCCAACCGGGATTGACATTAGAAACGGAACACAGTTGGAGTGTGTGAATTGCACTGCTTGTATAGATGAGTGCGATACCATTATGGAAAAAGTAAACCTTCCAAAAGGTTTAATCCGTTATGCCAGCGAAGACGAAATAACCAAAAAAGAAAAGTTCAAGTTTACGCCTCGCTTAAAGGGGTATACGGCGGTATTGGTCATATTAACCGGAGTACTAATTGGTATGATGTTCTTAAGAAATGACCTTGAAGCCAATATTCTAAGATTACCGGGGCAGCTTTACGAACATAAGGAAGGTAATATTATCAGTAATGTGTACACCTATAAATTGTTGAATAAAACCACCAAGGCGGTTGAAGATGTTCACTTTAAATTGATATCTCCAAAAGGGGAAATTAAACTGGTGCGCCACGAAAATTTTGACGTACAACCAGAAGCTTTGGCAGAAGGTACCTTGTTCATAGAAATTAATTCATCCGCTTTAAGCGGAGACAAGAACAACCTAAAAATTGGGGTGTACAGTAAAGACAAATTAATAGAAACTACCACGGCCCGTTTTTTGGCGCCACGTAGTTACAAATAGAACGTAAATAAAAAATCATGAAAATAAATTGGGGTACAGGTATTGTCATAGCTATCATCGCATTTATCAGTTTTATCATGTTTTTTGTGGTCAAGATGACTACCAGCCATGATGCCAATCATGATTTGGTAACTGAAGAGTATTATAAAGCGGAACTTGGTTATCAGAAAGAAATAGATGCGGAGCAAAATGCCATTGACTCCCATGAACAAATTCAATTGGAAAAAACCGCCGACGGATTGTTGGTGATTTTTCCCAAAACATATTCAAACACAACGGTATCCGGTATTGTATCCCTTTACAGACCGTCCAATAAGCACTTGGATTTTGACTTACCCATTAGTCTGTCCAATTCACATTTGCTCATACCTGACAAACGCTTGTTGGATGGTCGTTGGGATATAAAAGTTACTTGGAAACACCAAGGAAAGGATTTTCAATACAAAGAAAGCATAACTTTTTAAGAAGCATATGATCCTATCTGCACTCATATTAGGACTTATGGGAAGTTTGCACTGCGTAGGCATGTGCGGGCCCATTGCCTTTATGCTTCCTGTAGATAGAACCAACAACTTCAAAAAACTCGGCCAGATCTTTATTTATCATTTTGGTAGGCTTATGGCCTATGCCATCATAGGACTTGTTTTTGGGCTTGTTGGAAAAGGTCTGTCCATTTTTGGCGCCCAACAGAAACTCTCTATTGCCATAGGTGTTTTAATGATTTTGGTTGTATTGATTCCCTATAAAACATTCAATAAATACAATTTATCCAAACCCATTTACAAAGTCATATCAAAGGTTAAGAACCAACTTGGAAAAGAACTGAAGAAAAAATCGGCAGATACCTTTGTGACTATTGGATTCTTAAACGGATTTTTACCTTGTGGTCTAGTCTATATGGCACTTTTTGGAGCAATTGCCATGGGCAACGCTTTACAAGGTGGTCTTTACATGATGTTATTTGGACTAGGAACTATTCCTCTTATGACAACGGCAATCTATTTTAGTGGTTTACTAAAAGGAAGCGTACGCCAAAAAGTACAAAAGGCTATTCCCGTTTTTGTAGTGGTCATAGGTTTACTTTTTATCCTTAGAGGTCTTGGGCTGGGTATTCCATACGTATCCCCTGCACCTGTAACTCAATTAGCCTCAAGTGCTATAGAATGCCATAATTAAGGGCCACGGCCATAAAACTATTCTCTTATGAAACCGCTACCCAACGAAATTATACTTCGCCCAAGGTTTCAATTGGATGTGAACGAAACCAAAGAGTTGGTTCTCCAAAAATTTGAGACCGCCGCATACCCTCCTTTTCTAGTTAAAAAGCTTGACGAACATGTTTTTATCAAATTTGATACTAAAAACAATCATTTTTGGTCGCCTCAACTTCATTTACAGATAGATGAATTAGATGAAACCAATTGTCGTATCTACGGTGTTTTTGGCCCAAACCCAACCTTATGGACCTTCTTTATGTTCGTACATTTTATAATAGCCTGTTTATTCATCATTTTGGGAATTTGGGCCTATTCCAGCTCCGCTTTAAACAAACCTTATCATTTACAGTTAGGATTAATGATAACATTGATAGTGATATGGTTCGCTCTATATTTTTTCGGAAGGGGCGGCAAACAAAAAGGAAAACCCCAAATGAAAGAATTATATGCCTTTATGACGAAAGTTCTTACGTGATAAATTTTTGAGATTTTAAGGCCTTCCTTATATTTGAAAGTTAACAACAACCTAACAATCAACCAAATGAAACGTATTTTAATGCTAACCCTTACCGTAGGGTTATTATACTCCGGCGTAGCATTCGCCCAAAAAAATCAAGAAGAACCAAGAGGAACGAAAAACATAGCCTATAAGTGGGGTAAAATGGCATTGGATGCAACTGCTTCGGACACCGAAAAATTTAAACCCAGGCCCACCATAACTTCCCGTTACCTAGGTCTCATTTTCGTTTCTATTTTTGATGCGTGGTCTAGATATGACAAAAACGCCATACCTGTTTATCTGAAAGGCGTAGACCGTAGGCCCGCAGGTGAGCAAAATCTAAAAAACAAAGAGATTGCCATTAGCTATGCCGCCTTTGGAGCCATGAAGGAATACTACTATTCAGATACGGAAATGTTCCGGAAATTTATGGTTGACTTAGGGCTTGACCCAGATAATACTTCAATGGACCCAAACACTCCCGAAGGGGTTGGAAATTTGGCCGCAAAGGCCACTATTGAAGCTAGAAAAAATGATGGTAGTAATCAATATGGAGAGGTTGCAGGCTCTAACGGAGAACCCTATTTTGATTATACCAACTACAATCCTGTGAACACCGCAGATGAAAATACGGATATTAACCGTTGGCAACCCAAGTATTTCTCCGATGGAAAAGGAGGGCAATATGCCCCAGGTTGCCTTACCCCTTACTGGCAAAAGGTAACCCCAATTACCTTAACCTCAGCGGATCAATTTAGACCGGGGCCTCCCCCAATGGTTGGCTCCGAACAATTAAAGAAAGAAGTTAAGGAAGTGGTAGACCTACAAGCCAATCTTTCGGATGAAGAAATTGCGTTGGTTGAATTTATGAGAGACGGACCGCAGTCCGTTCAGCAAGCCGGTCATTGGCTTAAGTTTGCCCAAGACGTTTCTCGTCGTGACAACCATACTTTAGATCAAGATGTAAAAATGTATTTCCTTACGGAAATTACGGCTATGGACGCTTTTATAGCTTCGTGGGATTCAAAAATGTTCTATGATTACGCCAGACCGTATGCCTTAGTTCACGAGTATTACAAAGACCAAACCATTAAAGCTTGGGGTGGACCCGGTAAGGGAATAGTTGAAATGAAAGGACAGGAATGGAGACCTTACTCGCCAGATATTTTTCTATGCCCACCTTTCCCTAGTTACACTTCGGGACACAGTACTATTAGTGGTGGTTGTGCCGAGGCGCTTCGCCTTTTTACAGGCGATGAACATTTTGGGGAATCCGTAGAACTTATTCCTGGTTCCCTAACCGAACTGGATTCAGTCCATTTTGGGAAACCGGTTACCATACACTTTCCAACATTTACCGAAACCGCAAACATGGCGGGTATCTCACGCGTAATGGGCGGGTATCATATTCAAGCCGATAATATAGCTGGTCTAGAACTAGGACGGGATGTAGCTTCTCAAGCATGGAAGTTTTACAACAAGCATTTAGGCAATTAAGTAAAATAATTTGTACAATAAGCAAAAATGGGAATCCTAAAGGGTTCCCATTTTTTTTAATGGCACTAGCCAAAATATGATATTGTTCATGTTTTAAAGAACCTTTAGTATAGATATTTGCTTGACAAAATAGATTGTTATGAAAATTGTTTCCAAAGCCGAGGCCGCAGCATCCGTAAAATCCGGAGACCGTGTATTTTTTCAAGGGGCCGCAATGACCCCTAATGTTCTTATAGATGCCTTATGCGACAGGTATGAAGAGTTGAAAGATGTAGAAATTATATCCATTCATACCGAAGGCGATGCCAAATATTCTCGAGCACCTTATAACAAAAGCTTTAGAATGAATAGCTGTTTTGTGGGCAGTAATATTAGGAACATGGTCAATAGTAACTTGGGGGATTATATCCCTATTTTCTTAAGTGAAATCCATCTTTTATTTAGACAAGGCATCTTACCTATAGATGTAGCCGTGGTACAAGTTTCTCCTCCTGACAAACATGGATATTGCTCACTTGGTGTTTCCGTGGATGTTACACTGCCGGCAATTCAAATGGCGAAAAAAGTAATCGCACAGATTAACCCTTCCGTACCCAGAACCCATGGGGATGGCATCATTCACATTAATAATATTGACTGTGCCATAGAGGTAGATTGCCCTATACATGTACATGATATCCTATCCATATCTCCCGTTGAAGCCCAGATAGGCAAAAACGTAGCCGAACTGATAGAAGATGGTGCCACCTTACAAATGGGTATTGGAAGCATACCTAACGCAGTATTGAACAATTTAGGCAACCATAAACGGCTAGGTATCCATACCGAAATGTTCTCAGACGGGATACTGCCTTTAATAGAACAGGGAGTAGTAACAGGGGAGGACAAACAGATAAAAACCGGAAAAATTGTTACCTGCTTTGCCGTAGGGTCACAGAAATTATATGATTTTGTGGATGACAATCCTTCGGTACACTTTAAGGAAGCTGCCTATACCAATGACACCTCCATTATAAGAAAAAATCCAAAAGTAACGGCAATTAATAGTGCTATTGAAATAGACCTTACAGGTCAAATTTGTGCCGATACCATTGGCAGCAGACAGTATTCCGGTGTGGGAGGGCAAATGGACTTTATCCGTGGTGCATCACTTTCAAAAGGAGGAAAACCAATTTTTGCCATGCCATCGCTTACTGCAAAAGGTATCTCTAAAATAACCCCCTTCTTAAAACAAGGAGCCGGGGTAACTACAACAAGAGCACATGTTCATTATGTGGTAACAGAGTATGGCGTAGCGCATCTTTTTGGAAAAAACCTAAAAGAAAGAGCCAAAGCTTTAATTGCCATAGCCCATCCTGACTTTAGACAAGAACTTGAGCAGGCCACTTACGAACGCTTTAAGAACTAAGCCTAATAGTGTATTTTTGATGTAATGGGAAAAAAGGAAATTAAAAGCAGAGACGATGTAAAGCTACTTGTTGAAACCTTCTATGGAAAAATACGGGAAGATGAAACCCTTGGCCCTATTTTTAATGGAATCATTTCTGATTGGGAAGCGCACCTAAAGCTTTTGACCGACTTCTGGGAAACCCAACTTTTTCTGCAGCGCAAATACAATGGCAACCCCGTTACCGCCCATCAAGAAGTAGATGATAAAACCCATGGTACAATAACTTCCGAACACTTCGGTATTTGGTTGAATCATTGGTTTGCCACCTTAGATGAGCTTTTTGAAGGAGAAAGAGCTTGGATTGCCAAAAACAGAGCTCAAAAAATGAGCACCATGCTCTTCATGCAGATGTATCAGCACCGGCAGACAAAACCAAACGCTTAAGTGGTTTCGTTTCTATATTTACCTACTATATCCGAAATATGGATGCAATACACTACAGGTGCTTCCTTGGATTCAATTTTACTTGAAAAATCGCCAATAAAATCCACCTTAGTTTCTTCATTTCTATTTAGAAGCTCGTGCACACCATTGGCAAAGGTGTGAAGGTATTTTTTGGCCGTAGGTCCTTTTAATTCTTCAAACGTACCATTAACCTTTACGGAACGCCAATTATGAAAGGCCTCAATATCATCAACTTGTAATGCCACTTGAGAATAGTTACGCATAGATTCAATTTTATGGCCCTCCCCTGAGTAACTTATCAAACATTTATTTTCCCTATCATAAAAATAGGTGACCGGAACAATATGCGGACTCCTACCTGCCACATAGGCCAAATGACCTATACAATGATTACTTAAAAATTGCATGCAATCATCCTGTTTCATTTCACTAACTAATTTTGCCATAACTGTTTTGTTTTGATTGCCATAACTGTTTCTTACTAGTAAATATAACAAGTTTGCAAATGGAATGCTATGATAATTATCAGTTTACGGAAAGTAATCCGTTTTAATAGCTCTTATATATAAAACCACATACGCCTAGAATGCTCATTTTGGCAATATCCATGATTTGCAGTAGCGATAACAATTGTCTAAATTACACTTCCAAACCACCTAATCAGTAATCGTCCTCAAAACATGAAACAAAATTCCTCACGAAGATATTTTCTTAAAAAAGCCGCTTTAGGTTCTGCTGCAGTAACCTCTGCCCCATTTATTTTATCGGCATTTAAAGATGAAAGCTTCCTAATGCAACGTGCATATGAAACCAGTGTATTCACATCTAACGACCAAATAAACCTTGCCCTGATCGGAACCGGAATCCAAGGCATTTTTGATACCCAAGCGGCACTTACCGTTTCCGGTGTAAAACTGGTTGCCGCATGCGACCTCTACACCAGTAGACTGGAAAGGGCCAAAGAATTGTGGGGCGAAGCAATTTTTACGACCCGGGATTATAGAGAAATTTTAAATAGAAAAGATATTGATGCCGTTATCATCGCCACTCCTGACCATTGGCACCAGAAAATAGTGATAGATGCCCTACAGGCCGGTAAACACGTTTATTGTGAAAAGCCTATGGTCCAGCAGTGGGAAGAAGGTCAAGCTATTATTTCTGCCCAGAAAGCATCCGGGAAAATATGTCAAGTAGGTAGCCAAGGAATGTCATCCTTAGGAAATGAAAAAGCCAAGCAATTGTACAAGGAAGGTGCCATTGGCGATATTGTAATGTTGGACTTCTACAATGACCGTTATTCAGCGGAAGGTGCTTGGCAATACCCTATTCCACCAAACGCCAGCAAAAGGAATGTTGATTTTGACACATTTCTTGGGAAAGCCCCCAAAGTTCCTTTTGAGCCCAAACGATTCTTTAGATGGAGAAATTACAGAGATTACGGAACCGGTGTTGCAGGTGACCTCTTTGTTCATGCCTTTTCCACTTTGAACCACGTAATCGATTCCCACGGTCCTAACCGAGCCATGGCTACAGGAGGATTACGATACTGGAAAGACGGCAGGGATGTGCCTGATGTTAGCATTACGCTTTACGATTATCCAAAAACTGAAACCCATTCCGCTTTCAACGCTGCGTTTCGTATCAACTTCATTGCCGGAAGCGGTGGTGGTAGCGGTTTTAAATTAATTGGCACCGAAGGAGAAATGGAAATCGGCCAAAATTCCGTTTCCCTAAAACGCTCTAAACTTAGTCTGGTTCCCGGTGGTTACTCTCTTATTTCTTTTCCCGAAGCTATGCAAGAACAAATCAAAAACGGATATGCCCAGCAAAATCTGGAGACCAGAGCCTCCGCTTTAGAAACCGGAACTACCAAATGGCAAGCACCAAAAGATTACAAAGGTGGCCATCACGACCATTTCTATAATTTCTTTACCGCCATAAGAGAGAAAGGAAAAGTCATACAAGACCCAACGTTTGGATTACGGGCCGCCGGAGCAGCGTTACTGGCCAACGAAAGTTATTACAAAAAGGAGCCTGTACAATGGAATCCTACAGAAATGAAATTAAAATAGGCTACAATAAAAAGGGCGGCCCGTATAAAACGTACCGCCCATAGTTGCGTAGTTTAAGTGCATCTATATTTTAAAGGTCACCACCGGAATATTAGAGTGGTTTACAACATCTTCGCCAATACTTCCCATAAAGAAATGGGCCAAGCCTTTACGGCCATGGGTAGAAATACCAATGGCATCGGCACTATTATTTTTACTGTAGTTTAGAACACCGCGCTCTACACTATAATCATTATATATTTCCACTTGCAACGCTTGGTTTACCTTACCAATAAAGTTATTTATACGCGTATAAATATCATTGGAACTCATAAAATTATCGCCTGGCGTATTAATATACACTAAATCCAGTTCTGCGTTAAGCATAGTTGCAAAAGCTTTTGCCTTTTCAAAACCTGCAATACTTTCCTCCTTAAAGTCGGATGCGAAGACAAAACGGTTAATAGTAAAATCCGTAATCTCATTTTTGATAACCAATACGGGAATATCAGCATTTCGCACGACTTTTTCAGCATTGGAACCAATAAAAATTTCTTCTAGACCATCCGTGCCGTGAGAACCCATAACAATAAGTTCTGCATTATGATCCGCAGCAATTTCATTCACCTCACTAAACACTTTGTAATGTTTAATTATGGGGGTAACCTTTAGGCCTTTTAAATAAGGTTTATTAAGAAATTCGTTAAATCTTTTCTCGGCCAATTTTATTAGAAAAACAGTTTGCTCAGGGTGAAATCCCTCCGTAGAAGTTATCATGGCCTGGTTAAGTTCCAACATATGCAGTGCCAAAATTTCGGAGCCGTGTTTTTTGGCTAATGATACCGCCACTTTTAGGGCATATTCTGACTGTTGGGAGAAATCTAAGGGTACAATTATTTTTTTCATGGTATATCTATTTTTAACGATTAGGGCAACATTAAACGGTCATAGAAAACAATCTTCTTTGGGGCTCTTTTTTATGTAACAGCACATCAAACGCCATACATATATTCCTGATGAAAGGGCGTCCTTTTTCGGTTACCTCTATACCTGAGCAACCTATATTTACCAATTTATCCTCTTCCATAACACGCAGCCTTTTCACCACCTCATCTATCCTTTCAAAACGTTGACTGAACAAACCCCATGAGGTTTTAAAACCGCACATTAAATTTAGGATATGCTTCCTAATTACGCGATCTTCATCCGTTAAGATATGACCTCTATAAACTGGAATAACTCCATTTTCAACCAAATGTTGGTATTCTTCAATACCTTTTACGTTCTGGGCAAAACCGTACCAACTATCACTAATGCTCGAAGCTCCCAAACCAATCATGGCTTGGGTCTTAGATGCGGTATACCCCATAAAATTTCTGTGTAAACTACCGGATTCCATGGATTTGTAAAGTGAATCTGTTGAAAGAGCAAAGTGGTCCATACCAATTTCATGATAACCGACTTCTGCTAACAGGGCCTTACCGGTCTCGTACTGTTGGCGTTTCTCTTCGGCCGTTGGCAAATCGGCATCCTTATAACCTCTTTGGCCATTTCCTTTTAACCAAGGCACATGTGCGTAGCTATAAAAAGCCAAACGGTCTGGTCGTAATTCTTTTGTGCGCAAAATAGTTTCCTTTACATGTTCCTCTTTTTGAAAGGGAAGGCCAAAAATAATATCATGACCTATGGATGTGTAGCCAATCTGCCTAGTCCACTCCGTAACATTTTTTACGTTGGCAAACGGTTGTATACGGTGTATGGCTTGCTGTACTTTTATATTGTAATCCTGAACGCCAAAACTTACGCGCCTAAAACCAACATCATATAGCGCCTGTAAATGTTCTTTAGTTGTATTATTGGGGTGCCCCTCAAAACTAAACTCATAGTCTTGGGCTCTTTTGGCTAGGCTAAAAATACCTTTGATCAAGTTTTTTAGGTGCTCAGGAGAGAAAAAAGTAGGTGTACCGCCTCCCAAATGCAGTTCTTTTATAATTGGCCGTTCCGAGAATAGGTCACAATACAGTTTCCATTCCTTTAATACGGACCGGATGTACGGTTCCTCTACCTCATGTCTCTGTGTAATACGCTTGTGGCAGCCACAAAACGTGCACATGCTTTCGCAAAACGGTAAATGTATATATAAACTTATGCCTTCTTCTGCATTGCTTTCTTCAAAACTTTGGATTAAACTGGATTTCCATTTCTTAACCGAAAAATTATCCATATTCCAGTATGGAACAGTGGGGTAACTGGTATATCTAGGTCCGGCAACGTTATACTTCTGAACTAAACTGCACATAAATTATATCTTGTTTGATACAAACTTAGTCCAGTTACAATACTTAAAATATGATATTTATCAGGTGCCGAGATTATAGCTCCTCACAGGCAAAACCTTGCTCTTGTAACAGTGACGCTACCTTAGAGGAATGCTGACAGGTTTCGACCCGGAGGATATTGTCACAATCCTCCAAGTCAAAATTCCATCTACCTTCGGGTTCTACCATACGATTTAAAAAGGGCTTTAAATACCTTATTTCCTTTCGTTTTCCTACAGTTGTTTTAAAAACTAGAACAGTCATACCCAAGATTTAAGCTTCCGATCTATCATAAAACATGGGTGGCTCAATACCCAAGGCCCGTAAATACACATACCCCTGACCTCTGTGGTGTATTTCATTATCTATAAAATATTGAATAGTTGAAATGATAGTACCCTCATACTCCCCAAACAATTTAATGGTCTCCTGAAATTTTTCAATTCCTATCTTAGACCAGTTGGCATTGATTTCTTCTGTAGTTTTATCCCAAAGCTCCAACACCTTGCTTTTACTGTTTCCGTGAGCTACCTCTTCCGTAAAAGGCACCGCCTTACCTGTCACAATTTCCTGAATACCTGGCCCCGCAATGCTTAACAGTTCATCAACCATTTTTGAAAACGGGCGCATACCGCCAATGGAGAAATCAAAATAATCTTTCTCTGGAAAAGCTTCAATTACCTTTCTGGTCAAAGCTCTATGCCCTTGCCAATGGGCCAATAGTTCGGCAGGAAGAATTACTTGTGCTACTTGTTCGTTAGGAGAAATTGCTGTGTTCATAATTTACATTTTTAAGGTTCGTATTGTATTACAAGAACAAATGTAAAAGGGGGCAGTGACAGCAGTTTGTCAGTAGTAAAATTGAAATGCTATATTTTTTTAAATCGATTAAAACCCACTTCATATTTTAAGCTGATTTAAAGTCGATTACACCAACCCTATTGTATCAGCTTGGCGAAATTATAACTGGCATTTACCAAATTTGAATAACTGGAAGCCATAGCTTGGGGTAAAGTAGAAACTCCCCTTACGATTGAATTTACATAGGCCAAACCAAACTTTTCTTGCTGTTCTATGGATATAGAAACCGAACCACACAGCGCAGCAACCGGAATGTTATTTTTCAGGGCAGAATTGACCACTCCATTAATAGTTTTACCGGATAAGGTCTGTTCATCTAGTTGGCCTTCACCCGAAATAATCCAATCGGCATCTGCAATTGCGTCATCAAAATGAGCCAGTTCCTTTACCAAATCTATACCGGAGGTCAGCTCTCCCCTTAGAAAAAGGATAGCCCCACCCCCAATTCCACCAGCGGCACCTGAACCTTTTATTTTTTGAAGATTTATATCGTAGGTGTCCAACGCTACTTTGGTAAAACTCTTTAAGCCTTTATCCAGAATTTCAATTTCCTCTGCGGAAGCTCCTTTTTGCGCCCCGTATATCCTTGCCGCACCATTTTCACCATAAAATGGATTGGAAACATCGCAAGCAATTTTGAATTTGGCATTGGCCAACAACGGATGCACCTGTGAAGCATCAATACTCTTTACTCTATTTAGACTACTTCCTATAGGCTCTAACTCCTTACTGAAGTCACCTAAAAAACGATATCCCAAGGCATTGGCCATACCCATCCCGCCATCGTTCGTGGCGCTTCCACCTATTCCCAAAATAATTTCTTTTGCTCCCCTTTCTAGCGCGTCCGCAATAAGCTCCCCTGTTCCAAAAGTAGTGGTATACATACAATTTCTATCCGCATCCTCTAATAATTTTAGTCCGGATGCTTCCGCCATTTCTATATACGCAATATGAGTTTCAGCCGCATATAAATATGAGGCGTTTATAGGCCTGAATAAGGGGTCGTTTACCGTTATGGCAACCTTCTCTCCCTGAATGTAATGTTTAACCACATCAATAGTGCCGTCCCCACCATCGGCCAAAGGCATTTTTAAGATTTCGGCATCATTAAATACCTTCTTTAAACCCTCCTCTACAGCGTCACAAAATTCAAAACCAGTAAGGGAACCTTTAAATTTATCTGGGGCTATTATAAACTTCATAGATGTAATTTTAGTTCAAAATACTAGGCAACGAAATGCTGAACATTACTATAGCCGCAAAATAGGCTAACAAAATAGCCACCTCTTTCTTCCCGGAATAGTAAACCACCTCCAAGCCTTCATTAACTTCCCTCTTAACCGTATAACTGACCGCAAGAGCTACCAAAACAGTAACCAAACACCCTAGGGCGTTCCACCAGAACCAGAAGATTTGGGGCACATATAACCAAAGATAGATATTAAACAACACCCCAACCACAATTCCAATATTAGCTCCAAGGGCATGTGTTCTCTTGGTAAGAATTGCCAGAATAAATGCCGCCAATATAGGTCCGTAAAAAACGGAACTTATTTTATTTATGACCTCTATGACCGTACCTTCTATATTTCCCGCAAAAAAAGCAAAAAACAGACACACAAGTCCCCAAAAGATAGAGAACAACTTTGAGTAGGTCATATATTTTTTGTCAGCCATATTGGGGTTAAACCGTTTCACAAAATCCTCCATAGTAACTGCGGAAAGGGAATTTACGGTAGAACTTAAAGTAGACATAGCCGCAGACATGATGGCAACGATAAGTATACCTATAACACCATTTGGCAAATATTTTATAATGAAAACCGGCACCATTAAATCTGCCTTTTTTCCTTCCAAGGACGAAATATTGGCTTGATAAACCACATCCATCTGTTCCTGAAAACTTGCATCCTGAACCAAGAGGGTACCCAATACAAGTCCCATAATACAATAAGTTAACGTAAAGGGAAACCTGAGCAGGCCATTGGCCATCATTAACTTTTTAAGATTGGACATGCTGCTTGAAGACAACAACCGTTGTGACTGGGTCTGATCTGTTCCATAGTAGGAAGCATATAGAAAAAAGCCCCCAATTACCATTGGCCAAAAACCAAATTCGTCATTACCCTCTGCATTTGAAAAACCCCATTTGCTAAAATCAATAGCCGTAACACGGTTCCTATCCACATGGGTCAAAAAATTATCCATGCCGCCCAACTCACTAAACCCGTAGAAAAGACAGATAATAATACCAATGAAAAGAATACTCATTTGGATAACATCTCCCCAAATAACCGCTTTCATTCCCCCTTGGTAGGAGTAAACCATGGTAATCAAACCTATGATCAAAATGGATATCCAAAAATCCAACTGTATGGTTGCTTGTAGAATCAATGCCATGGTATAGACCATTACACCTGTTGCTACCGACCTACTTATTTGAAAAACAAAACTGATAAGCAAACGAGATGAAGCATCAAAACGTTTTTCCAAATATTCATAAACACTTACAATTCCAGATTTATATAAAGTTGGCAGTACTGCAATCAGTAAAAAAGCCATTGCCAGAGGAACTCCTAATTCATAGGCCAGCCATTGCATACCTCCACCATCTTTTAGCCCAACAAAGGCCGGTGCAGATATAAAACTGATAGCCGAAAGTTGTGTAGCCATAGCCGAAAGGCTTAAGGGCAACCAGGATGTTTTTCTCCCCCCTAGGAAATAATCGCCCCCGGAATTATTTTCCTTGAACAAAAAGCCCAGCCCCAAAAAGGCTACTAGGTAAAGAACGATTATGATATAGTCTAAATAATTCATGAGTACAAATACTTTTGGTTTGGTGTCCTATTCTTTATTCTGTTCAACACTCAGAATATGATAAACATTTGCCATACAATTATTTTAGAATTCTAAAAATACAGCAGAAATATCTTACATTTTAATATAATTGACTCTCCATGGCGGAAATTGTATTCAATTAACAATTTACCGCCATTTTGAGTCTCATGAGAACAAGAGACGCTCAACAACTAGCAACCAGTCTACGATAACCGCCCAGGTTATACGCATACATAGACTTGCCTCCTATCCTCAATCTACATTACAACAGAGTACTTTTAACTCTTTAACAAGTCTATTACCAGTGCTGCACTCCACGAGAAGTTATCACCACCATATCCTTTTCTTTTTTCCTCTCCGGTATCTTTCCTACAATCGAAATATTCAAAAAAGCCGTCTCTCTCAATAAGTTCTATGGAATCTTGCTTAACGCGATTTGCAATATCATTGTAACCATAATCCTTTAATCCACGGTACAACATCCAATTCATATTGATCCACACAGGTCCTCTCCAGTATTTTCTTGGGTTAAAACGATCATCAGTAGGATCAAAGGATGCACAAAGGTATTTGTCATCTCCACCAAAGCGCTCCATCATGGTATGTACTAATTCCACAGCTCTTTCTTTACTGGGAATTACAGCGAACAATGGAGAGAATGAAGATGAGGAGACGTGCCTAATCGGCTTTTCATTCCTCAAATCATAATGAACATAAGCGCCCAATTCCGTATTCCATAGTTTTTTATTGAAAGATGCAATACTCTTTTCTTGGTTTTTACGCAGGTAGGCTATTTTATCTTCATTACCTCCTATCATTTCATAAAGCTCTATTAAAGCCTGATTTGATTTAATGAGCATGGCATTGAACAGTGGATCTTGCACCAAAAACGGGGAAAGTTCGGCTATTTTAGTATCATCATAGTTGTTCTCTTTTGCAATATCAATGATGTATAAATAATGGTCGTACTCTCTCTTGGATGGTCTTTCCGAAGCATCAACATGAGTAGTATCCTTTCGTTCAAAGGTATATTCCGGCGGATTCATCGTATCCCAAATATCGTCCCATACCGGAGAGTTGTCCGTTCCGGATTCCCAATTGTGATAAATGTAAACCAAACCTTCATTTTGAGGGTCTCGGTTTTCATAGAAATATACATGGTTGTCATATACCTTATCTATCTGCCCTTTTATAAAATTGAGCATATCTTCCTTATCCTCTACAATGTTGAGCATATCTTGTAGAATAAACCCTGTAACCGGAGGTTGGGTCATGCCTGTAGATTTATATTGCTTTGAAGAAAGAGGATGCAGATCCGATCTATGAAAATCATGCCCCGGAAAATAAGAATCATCATCTGTATGAAAAACAATGTGCGGTATAAAGCCATTATCCCACTGTGCATTCAACAAGGTCTCTATTTCTATTTTTGCGTGATCGGTATTGTAATGGGCAAGGCCAACCGCAATAAAACCACTATCCCATTTCCATTGGAACGGATAGAGTCCCTTACTGGGGATAGTAAAACCTCCTTCTTGAAAATTGGCATCTAAAACGCTAATTGCCCTATTGATTATATTTTCTTTCATAACATGCGTAAGAATAAAACACATTGGCAGCAAGCCACCACCAATGTGCCTTTGAATTAAAAACTACTTAACTAAATCTTAAATTGATTTTTAGAAGTTGAAAGTGGCCGTCAAGAAGAACCTTCTTGGAAGTATGGGACGACCTACAAAAAACTCTGTTTCGCTCTGGCCAGCGGCACCTGCCCTCGGGTTACCTTCCGTAATACCATCACTATCAAACAAGTTGAAGATGGAAAAACCTAAACGTACGGATTGGTTTTCTTCCGGTTTACCAAAAGTGTAACCTGCACCCAATCTACCAATTGGAATAGCATCTAGTTCTATATCATTAACATCAGAAGCATATTTAGTGCCCGTGTAATTCACACCAAAGTTGGCATCAAATTTATTGTTGTCATAATAAGCTCCCAAAGACCCTAAAAAGTTAGGTTGTCTTGCTAATTTATTTCCTACGTTGGCTTCTGTAGAGGTGCCGTTCACCAAATCAAAGTCTGTGTTTTTAGTAATTTCATGACCTTGGTAGGTTACTGTTCCCCTTAGGTTAAAATTACTCGCCACTTCATAATCACCTGTAGCCTCCAAACCAATGGTTCTAGTATCTTGCTCAGAACGGGTTTCATCAATTAACTGTCCGCCAACAATAGCTTGCTGTATTTTAACCCTGTCCTTTAAAGCCACATAGTAAGCGGCAACCGATCCGGAGAACTTAGGCGTACCAAACTTGGCACCGGCCTCAAACTGAATAATATTTTCTGGGTCGTACGGATTTTCAGAAATACCCGCTACTGGTGCAAAACCCCTTATTTGAGGGAAGAAATACCCTTTTGAGAAGTTAGCATAAAGGTTGGTTGCATCGCTCAACTCATAAAGACCGGCAAAAGAAACCGCCCAACCTGAAGCTTTAATAGAAGACCTAATGAAGCTTCCATCTGCAGTTTGCACATCGCTCAATGCTGTAGTCAACTCGAGGTTGTCATAAACCGTTGCACTTGTTATTCCGCCCTTGGCGTTCTCACCATCTGTATGCTCATATCTGAAGCCTACATCAAAACGCCATCTATCAAAAATCATCTCATCGGTTAGATAAAAAGCCATTCTATTCTGGGATAGGAAGTTATTTGAGGTCTGACCGATACGGTTGTACAAACCGCCTTCCGAATAAACTACATTATCTCCGGTCCCATCCGTATAGTTTAGGTTTACCAATCTAGGGGCATTGTTAAACTCGGACAAAACACGATACTGGTAATTTACATCTTCTGCCTCTGTGCGTGCTATAAAAGTACCTAAGGTTATGTTGTGGCTACCGCCGTTCATGGTTTCAATAGATTTTGTCAACGAAGCCTCTCCGGAATAATCCGTCATTGGTCGTAAACGGTCTACATGAAGGTTGTCTATTACCAAATCTGAACCGTTTATTTGAGAATTAGGATTTCCTCCTTGGTACTGTGCGGTGTACCCTAGATTGCCAGGAGCAATGCTTGCCACGTAGTTATCCAACGTAATAGGATTACCATTATCTCCGTTTCCACCAACATAAAGGGCAAAATTATGTTTATAGTTGGCGTATTTTACTTTAGACTTAAATCTTAGGTCATCTTCCAATCTGTAGTCAAAATCTGCCAAAAGGTAACCACCTGTGGTAGAAACACCATCGGCAATAGGGCTATTGTAAGTCCCTCCCGGGGTAAGGAAAGAAGTATTGGCCAGTTCACCGGTCAATAACTGTTCTACTGGTTCACCGTCATTTCCGGCCAAACGCTCTCTACTTCCACCGGACAAAGGTAACGGAAGGTAGAACTGGGCCTTATCGTTAATAAACTGACCATGTACGGTAAACGAACCTTTATCAAATTTCTTCTTAATATTGGCTCTGAACTGCACCCCTTTTGTAGGCAACCCTGTATCTATGGGTCCACGATCATGTCTTACAAATCCGGTAAAAGCATAGTAGGTATTGGAATCTTCTCCACCCAATTGGCCACCGCTGTAGAAGTCGGTTTTTAACCGTCCCATATTGGCAACTTCTAGGTTTATAATATTACCAGGATTGGTATCTCCCGTTTTACTTGTATAGTTAATGATACCGGCCACAGAACCTGCACCATATAAGATGGCAGAACCACCACGTACAAATTCCACCCCTTTAAAACCAATATCCGGTCTTGCGTATACATCATGCGCGGAAGAATTTAAGCCAAAGGTGCTCATTAAAGGCATACCATCATATTGTAGAGGGTTGAATACATACTGACCACCAGAAGGCAGACCTCTAACAAATACATTAGTTGCCGTTTCACCACCACCACCTTCTGCAGTAATACCAGGCACACTTCGCAAAATATCTGCCTGGCTATTGGCCGATAGTTTCGTGATTTCTTTCATTTTTACAGAGCTAATGGACAATGGAGCTTGCTTTTGAGACCTGAACGTACTGGACGCGGTCAACACCACCTCATCTAATTGTTGCCCTCCTTCTTGTAGCACAAAATTTACGGTTATATCCGCTCCATTTAATTCCACTTGCTTGTCAAGCGTGGTGAATCCTAAATATGAAGTTCTTAGGACTTGGCTACCTTCTAAATCTGTTGTAAACGTATAGTTGCCATCAAAATCTGATGTGGTACCGGAAGTACTACCAACTAGTATAATATTCGCTCCTGGAATGGGTTCCCCAGCACTATCCGTAATGGTTCCGGATATTCCTGTCTGGGCAAAAGCACCAGTACTGAATAGGAGACCGACAACCGCAAAAATTACCTTTTTCATAATTGTAGTTTTAAATTGAGTGAACTTGAGTTATTGTTAATTTGTTAATACACAGCCAAAACTATTTGAATATCATATTATTTCGACAAAAAAATTGCAAATTTGATATGCAAACGTTCCCGCAATCGTTTGCAATTCTTAATTTTATGCCAAATAAATTTGCATTACGCTGAAAATCAATAGGGTTTTATATCATGAGCAAAAGACACAACACCACTTTAAAGGAACTTGCAGAAGAATTAAATCTTTCCATATCAACCGTTTCGCGTGCCTTAAACGACCATCCGGATATTAGTGCAAACACAAAGCAAAATGTAAAAGACTTGGCGCGAAAAATGAACTATTCGCCCAATTTGTTCGCACGAAGTTTCCGGTCACAGAAAACGAACATCATAGGGGTTGTCGTCCCCAACATTTCGCACTACTTCACTTCTACGGTTCTTAAGGGCATATTGGAAGAAGCCGAAAAACAGGGTTACCGAATAATTATATCAGAATCTAATAACAGCGAAGCCAAACAGACGGAAATGCTCAATACCATGACCCAGTTTGGGGTTGATGGTATATTGATGTCCCTCACTAGAAAAATTGAAAAAATAGATAACATCCTACAGACATTGAACCGTGTACCGATAGTGTTGTTTGACAAAGTATCTCAAAAAATACCATGTACCCAGATTGTTATTGATGAAGAACAAGCAGCGTTTAATGCCGTGGAGCACCTAATTGAGTTAGGAAAAGAACGCATAGCCATTATAAAGGAAACGGAGAATTCATACAATTCCGAAAAGCGCTATGCAGGTTACCTTCGCGCTTTGGAATACCACGGCATCAAAATTCGCGAAAAGATTATTTTAAGTACGGAAGATATCTCACTTATCCACGGTAGGCGCCTTACCAACATTCTTCTAAGTATGAAAAAAAGGCCGGATGCCATTTTTGCCATTACTGACAATGCCGCCATTGGAGCCATAAAGGCCCTCAATAAATTTAAGGTAAAAATACCTGAAGAAATTGCGGTAGTAGGCTTTAGTAACTCCGCAAATTCCAAAATTATTCAACCGGAACTAACTACCGTAGACCAACCAGGTGACAAAATTGGTCGCACCTCTGTTAAGTATCTTATAGAGGAAATTGAAAACCCGTCCCAAGACGTCTTCACCAAAACAGTTGAGATTAAAACCACACTGGTAGTCCGGGATTCTTCCCTACGTGCTTAATTTCAGCTCTTTTTTGGTAATGCTGACAAGCTGTTGTCACCCTCTCCCTTTTTCTTTGTGCTTACAAAATGTACGCAAGGTACGTGAACAGCTAAAAAATGAAATTCCGAAATTATTCAGGTCAGTCTCTGAAGTTTTATCTTTGGAATATATACCGCACTCTTATGGGATTGGATACCATTAACAGATTTGACCGCATAGTAGCCATATTAATTCAACTGCAATCAAAACGAATTGTAAAAGCACAAGAATTGGCCAATCGTTTTGATGTAAGCCTCCGCACCATTTACAGAGATATTCGCTCTTTAGAAGCATCCGGGGTACCCATTTCAAGTGAAGCCGGTGTAGGGTATTCAATTATGGAAGGGTACCGTCTCCCCCCTATTATGTTTACAAGAGAAGAAGCCTGTAGTTTTGTTGCCGCAGAAAAATTGATGCAAAAGTTTACGGACACCTCATTGGGCACCCATCACAAATCGGCCATGTATAAGGTAAAGTCGGTGTTAAGGGGAAAAGAGAAAGATTGGGTATCTACGCTGGAAGCACAAATTTTAATAGACCCGTCCCTAACTCCTTTTGATGAAAACATACCCAACGCACTGGAAATTCTATTTGAAAGTATAGCGGATAAAAAACAGGTATCTCTAAAATATCATTCTTTGAATTCGGAAAAACCATCCGAGCGTTTTATTGAACCTGTAGGGCTTTTTCACGAGAATAATTTTTGGTACGTGCTTGGCTATTGCCACATAAGAAAGGACTACAGACAATTTAGAACGGACCGAATGCTGCGTATTGGCAGAAGCCACCATCCTTTTACATTAGAACATGGCTTATTGGACGAGCACTTGAACAAACAGCCCGAAAGGAAAAAAACCAAGGTTGTGATTTCTATAGACAAAACTATTGCCCGGTACATTTCCGCTGGAAGAAAACAATATGGTTTTGTATCTGAAGAGGTGAAAAAGGACAAAGTTCTTATGACCTTTATGACTTCGGACATTATAAATGGCTTCCCCAGGTGGTATCTTATGTTTTGTGATTACGCCGAAATTCTAGAACCTAAAAGTTTAAAAAACCGAGTTATCGAAATTCTGAAGGAGGCCCAAAACCGACTCGCACAAAATATGTAAAAGACCTGCCGCACCTTTATTTCAATTTACAAACTCTAAAAAATGCACCCATTATCAGCCAAACCATCAATGCTTAGCAATCCACAAGATGTCAAAAAATTGTTATGTAAATAGAAATGACCTACAAGTTTTCAGGTTAAAACCTTATTTTAGCGGCTCTCAAAAAAAAGAAAGACATGACCTTATTATTAATGGCCGCTGGTAGCGGTAGTAGATACGGAAAACTAAAACAATTTGACGATTTAGGCCCTAACGGCGAATTCTTAATGGAGTTTGGCATCTATGACGCCCTAAAAAACGGCTTTGACCATATTGTTCTCATTACTAAGAAGGAAAATGTTTCTTTGGCTGAAAATCATTTAAGACCAAAATTACCCGCCAACATTAAACTAGATGTTTTGGCTCAAGAAATTACAGATTTACCGGAAGGATGTTCATTCTCAGGAGAGCGTAAAAAACCTTGGGGCACGGCGCATGCCGTTTGGACTGCTAGAAACGTGATCAATGGTCCTTTTGCAGTTTTAAACGCAGATGATTTTTATGGTCAATCCGCTTATGAAAACGCGGCTAATTTTGCCCGAGAGCACAATAATGATAATACATTTGCCCTAGTTGGGTATACCTTAAAGAATACCTTGTCCGAACATGGTTCCGTATCAAGGGGAGTTTGCCAAGTGAACGGAGACGATTTGATCTCTGTTGATGAGCGCTTAAAACTTGAACCTAAAGATGGTAAAGTACTGGATCTTGATTCTGGCAATGAATATACCGGCGAAGAACAGGTGAGTATGAACTTTTGGGTTTGCCAACCTTCTATCTTCGATAAAATCGAAAGTGAATTCAGAACGTTCCTTGCTGATGATAACCTAGCTACGACTAGCGAACTTTACATTCCTAAAACGGTTCAAGAAATGCTGCAGGCGGGAGAAATAAAGGTAAAGGTAGTACCTTCTGGCGGTGATTGGTTTGGTGTAACGTACGCTAGCGACCGTGAAAAAGCCGTTGCCAACCTTCAAGGCAAAACAGATGCGGGCAAGTACCCTTCTCCGCTTTGGCCAAAACAGTAATGAGTAGGTATTCCATAGAACACCTTAATGAACTATTAGGGCACTTTTCGGTGCCCCGAACAAAGTACTTGATCAAACCGTTAACAGACGGTTTGATCAATGATACTTTCTTGGTTTTTGATGGCCCTACCCCACTCTACATATTACAACGTGTAAACCATTTGGTTTTTACAGATGTAAAAGGGGTCATGAACAACATTCAACAGGCCTTTATCTATTTACAGGACCACGACTACAGTAAAATAACCTTGGTACCGCCGCAAAACGGAAACAGCCATTATATCTCCCCAACAGGAAACCATTGGCGTTTAATGACGTTTATTGATGGTAGCACGGCATACAATACTACGGAAGACACTTATATTGCTTTTGAAGCGGGAAGGATAATTTCCAAGTTCAATTTACTTTTACAACAAGCGGATTTAAATGATTATGTAGATACTATACCGCAGTTTCATGATATAGCATTAAGGGAAGACCAATTTAAATCTGCTCTTAAATCTGCTGCTCCAAATAAATTGGAAACTGCCCAAGAGGCCATAGCTTTTACCAAGGCGGTCTTAAAAAAACTTTCCATATTAGATTTAACGAAGTTACCGCTTAGGGTTTGTCATAATGACACCAAACTAAATAACATTCTCTTTTCAAAAGAGAGCAACAAAGCGCTTTGTCTTATTGATTTGGACACGCTTATGAAAGGCTATTTCCTTTACGATTTTGGCGATGCCGTACGAACTATAGCCAATACCGCCGCAGAGGACGAAAAAGACCACAGTAAAATTGTTTTTAACGAAGCTCTATTTGAAGCTTTCATAGACGGCCTTGCAAAAAACAGTTCCTTCTTAACCAAGACAGAAATTCAAACGTTACCATGGGGTGCTGTTCTCATGCCCTTTCTGCACGGTATACGAGCATTAACGGATTACCTGAACAACAACATCTATTATAAGGTAGCTTACGAAAATCAAAATTTGGACCGTAGCCTAAGCCTATATAATTTTACAAAAAAAGCATTGGACCGTATGAGCTATATGGAAAAGGTGGTAAACGAAAAGTTGTCTTAAATTGAATACACCCCTGTGCCAAATGCGCACGGGCACTTATTATTTATTTTAGCTCCAACAAACCTGGAATAAAAGCTAGATTAAACATCAACTATAGTATTTTTACTACCTTGAAAATATATTTCCAATATCATATAGGTACTAAATCGGTTTCTGGTTTTATGTCCAAAAAAGTTTACTCCATACTTGTATGCCTGTTCTTCTTCCTGTGCCTTTCGGCGCAAGAGGGCGACCTTAAGTTTTCGCAAAATTACACGATTTCCAACGGGTTGGCACATAACGGGGTAACCTCCATTCTTGAAGATTCAAGAGGTTATATTTGGGTAGGCACCTTTGAAGGCCTCAACCGTTATGATGGATACGAATTCAAGACTTTTAAAAACACCCTAAACGATGATGTCTTTGTAAGTAACCGTATCAGGTCTTTAAAAGAAGATTCCAAAGGGAACATATGGATCGGTACGGACGAAGGAATATCTATATATGATTACAACCTAGAAAAATTCACGAATATTTACTCCAATCAACTTGCCAAGAAAGGAGTTAAAGGACCCGTGGTCAGGGATATTGTCATTGATCAGAATAACGGAACCGTACGCTGTGCTACGGAAAAGTACGGCATTTTAGTCTTTAACGAAGATTATACCTTAAAGGATGAGCATGTACCTACCGCTTTCTATAGTAACGGAGCAGTTGAATTCTATAACTCCATTTCTATTGATGAAACTATTTCTCTATATGCTACTTCTGCTGGATTGCTTTCATTCAACCTGAAAAATCAAGAATTCACTAAAGTAGCCGAGAATACTATCGATAATAGCGAGTCTGTAATGCGTATGGACGAAACTTCTTTTTTAGTTACGCTTAAAAAGGGATTTGCTATTCTAGCATATGAAGAAAAAGATAATGAGTATATATATCAAATAGTAAAAAACAACCTCTTAGCCACAGAAAGCTTTAATAGTTCGGGCTTTGACCATCAAAACAATCTTTGGTTGGGAACGCTTAACAATGGTGCGGTTCGCATTAATACTACGGATAGCTTAAAGTATGATTCCACCATAGACTATTCGCTTTTTAAATTCCAAAACAAACAGCTTCGTATCAGTTGCTTTAAAGCTACATCCAACAACAGGTTTTGGGTAGGTTCTTTTGACAAAGGTCTTTTTAGATTTGACCTCAAAAAAAATCCGTTTAAGGAATTTAAAGGTAAGAGTCCTTATGAATTTGGGGTAAGTGACCGCCATTTAATTCACATAGCCCCACTGGACAACCAAAACGTATACCTCACAAAAAACCAAGGAGGTCTTGCCTTGTTCAATACTAAGGAAGCAAAATTTAAACCCTTGCCCTTTACGTTTGACGAAAAAAACGAATCGCAGATTTCTTCGGTTTATGTAGATTCTAAAAAACGAACATGGATGAAAGTAGCCAATAAGGGCTATTTTAGGCTGAATCCAGGAGAGAAAAGGCCACAACCTATCAATACAAGTTCCCTGCCCGAATTTTCGGAAATTGATTCTTACAAAATCACCGAAGACAAGAAGGGAAACATCTGGCTGGGAACTAGAATAGGTGTCTATAAGTTGACCTTAGACGAAGAAGTTTCTGTTACCCGAATAGAAGCCTTGAACGACAATCCCTATTTTGAAGATTCTAAAATGATCTTGGCCCGTTACGTATATGCAGACCCAAAGTATGATTTTATCTGGGTAGGCACCGCAGAAGACGGCCTCTTTAGAATAGATATTGAAGATGACCCATTGCTAAAAGACGCAGAGGTCAAACATCTACGGATGGACAAAAAAGAGGGCGGGCTACCCAATAATTTTGTATCGGCCATAATCAGGTCCCCAAGCGGAAACCTGTGGATAGGAACGGAAGGTGCCGGAATTTGCAAAGTAGAAAACAGTGAAAACGAACCTATATTTATTCCCTACTCCGAGAAAGACGGCCTTTCCAACAACGTTGTTAAAAGTATAAACGTAGATAGCCAAGGTAATTTGTGGATAGCCACCAACGTTGGCCTGAATAAATTTTACCCTGAGGAAAAAAAGTTCAGAAAGTTTGGAAAAGAAGACGGTTTGCCCTTTGAAGATTTCTGGTATGCTTCGGGCTATCTGAACAACGGTACTTTGGTCTTGGCCGGTCTGGAAGGCTTTTCTTTCTTTAAGCCCAAATCTATAATGGATGCGGAGCCTTTACCGGTACTACACTTTGGAAACTTTAAGATTTTCAATCAGACTATATTCCCACAAGACACCATTAATAAAAGGGTCTTACTATCCGAACGGCTCCATAACGGGCAGACCTTAGACCTCAAATACAATGAGAATGTCTTTAGTGTAGAAGCATTGTCCCTACATTTTGCATCAACTGAAAATCATTTTTTAAAATACAGATTATTACCTGTAGATCAAAATTGGTTTCAGACCACTTCGGACCAACGGATGATCAATTACAATGGTCTACAACCCGGAACCTATTCCTTAGAAGTAGCGGCATCAAATTCTATTGGAGAGTGGACTGCGCCTAAGATATTGAACATAATTATTTCTCCTCCGTTTTGGAAAACTCCCTTAGCCTATATTCTCTATACCTTGGCCTTCCTTCTAATTCTAGGTGTCATTCTATATAATATTTTCAAAGTACAGTCGCTGCGCTACAATATTCAACTAGAACAAATAGAAAAAGATAAAGTAAAGGAGGTTAATGCGGCCAAGCTTCGTTTTTTCGCCAATATATCCCATGAGCTTAAAACACCGCTCAATCTTATTTCCAGTCCGGTAAAACTTCTATCGGAACGGTATAGAGACAATATAGATTCTCAAGAAAAGTTGAACATCATTGCTAGGCAATCCAAAAAAATAGGGCAGCTCATAGACCAGATTCATGATTTTGAACGTGTAGACGCCAACTTAATGGAGATGGACTATTCAAGATTCTATTTTGATGAGTTTATAGAAAGTATAGTCCCAGATTTTCATTTCCTGGCCTATAATAGCCATAAAAGGTTACAGGTTATTTCCGATGACTCCAACATAGTAGTATCTGCAGATCGCGATAAGCTAGAGAAAGTTTTCAATAACCTCTTAAGCAATGCTTTTAAGTATACAGGTGCCAATGATGTCATTACCATAAAGTATGTTAGTGAAGATAAAGACCTACTTGTTTCCGTAACGGATACCGGAAGAGGTATAGATGATGATGACCTGCCCCACATTTTTGAAAGGTTTTACCAATCACGAAAAAGAGAAAGTGTACATTCAACAGGTTCAGGTATAGGTCTTGCTTTTTCCAAAAAATTAGTGGAAATGCATTACGGCTATTTAGAAGCATTTAGCGAAATAGGCGTAGGAACGACCATAACGGTACGTCTACCGGTGGTTAAAAAAGAATCTGCAGATGACCAGGCCCTAAAGGAAAAAGCCATAATATCTGCCGAAAACAAAGTTTCCAATGCCGAAACAACGATAGCAAAGACCGAAATTTCCAAGATAAAAACCAGCGGAGATTACACGGACCACTTGATTTTCTATGTAGAAGATGTCTTGGATATGCGGCTATATGTGTCAAAAGTACTCTCTAAATTCTTTGAGGTAAAAACCTTTACCAATGGCAGGGAGTGTTTGGATGCTATGGAAGACCAATGGCCAGATCTGGTAATCAGTGATATTCAAATGCCCGTCATGAACGGACTTGAACTTTGTAAACGTATAAAGGCCGATATTAAGACAAGCCATATTCCGGTAATTCTGCTTACAGCATTGAACGATATAGAAAATCAGATTCAGGGTATTAAGGATGGAGCGGACGCGTACATTAAAAAACCATTTGATGCCCGCCGGTTGGTTGCCCGCACCGAAGCATTGTTGGAAAACAAAAAACGATTACGGGAGCGTTTTAAAATTGGTATTCCGCTTACGAAGGACAATAACCTAAACATTAGAAACGACAACGCATTTCTTGAAAAGCTATACCATCTTATGGCCCATAACCTGGACAATCAAAATCTAGATATGGACCAAATTGCACGTCAACTTTATCTTAACCGGACACATTTTTATCAAAAAGTGAAGGCATTAACGGATAAAACTCCGTTTGAAATGCTAAAAATGTACCGTCTGAAAAAAGCGGCGGAATTATTGGTACAGCAACCGGACTTATCCGTAAACGAAGTTTATACGATGACCGGATTTAAAAGCCGAACGCATTTCAGCAAACTTTTCAAAGAAATGTACAATACCACACCGGGTAAATATTCAGCTCAGAATAAAAATACTTCTTCATAACGCCAAGCGCACAGAACTAACCGCTCTCCTACTACTAAAATTTCCGAATTCATAGCCTTGAATATCTTAGGCGATTTTACGCCTCAAAACTCATTTGTTTCAAGGGATTACTCTTGACCTTACATCTACAAACCCCTTCCAAAAAGGGTCTTTAGCTACTGTTAACCACCTCTAAAACACTACAAAAGAAAACCTTCTGCTGGTCTGCCCTAAAATTTTAATAGCCATCAGTTTGAATTTAAAGAGACATAAAATTTACGCTTGAATACATCATTTTTTGCTTGAAAAATACCTTTGTTTCTCGCTATTGTTAAAAAATTAACATTCCAAATAGCGCCTTTCACTCAACTTAAATTTTTTATAACTCAACTCAAACATGAAAAAAAACAGACCTAAAATTCCACAGCGTTGGTTGTTTTCGCTTTGCTTAATGATGTTGCTCATATGCAGCTTCTCTTTTGCACAAACAACAGTTAACGGAACGGTAATAAGTACCGAAGACAGTATGCCGCTTCCCGGTGCCAATGTCTTGGTAAAAGGAACCAGTATAGGAATCGTTACCGATTTTGACGGCAATTATTCTATTGATGTTCCTGCTGGATCGGACATTTTAGTATTCAGCTATATTGGGTACAGCACCCAAGAAGTTACTATTGATGGAAAAACCACAATAGACATTTCATTAGACACGGATTCTGCCAAATTAGACGAGGTGGTAGTTATTGGTTACGGTACATCTACCAAACGAAAAATGGTTGGAGCGGTTACCACGTTAGCACCCGAAAAATTGGAACAAACCCCTTTCAACAATGTTGGCGAGGCCTTGCAAGGACAAGTATCCGGTCTTATTGTAGAAAACAGTGGTGGTGCTCCCGGTAGCTCTCCGGCTATCTCCATTCGTGGTGGTGGCTCCCCTTTATACGTGATTGACGGGGTCATTACAGAACAACAAGATTTTCAAACCATTAACTCCAATGATATTGAAAGCATCAGTTTTCTTAAAGATGCTGCGGCAACCGCTGTATATGGTTCAAGAGCGGGTAACGGTATTGTTTTGGTAACGACCAAAAGAGGTAAAGACGGAAAAATAAACGTCAATTACTCCTACAATTACCAAATGAGCCAACCCACTATATTACCGGAAATGATGAATTCCTATGAATTTGCACAGGTTCAAAATGCTGCAAGTGCCTATGAAGGCATACCGGTTCCGTATTCCCCAGAGCAATTAGAAACCATCAGGACCCACGCAGACTTGGATACGTATCCGGACAATAACTGGCCAGACCTGACCCTTAAGGAATTTGCTCCCGAGCAAAGGCACAATCTTTCACTTTCCGGAGGAGACAAAAAAACCAACTACTTTGTTTCTATGGGGTATATTGATGAAGGAAGTCTGCTTAAACAAGATGTAGTAAACTATACTAGATTCAATGTTAGAAGTAACGTAACTACCAAATTTGATAAAATAGGTCTTGAGGTTGGCGTAAACCTCAACTCCAGTATTGAAAACTACGAAGAACCCTCTGCGGGTATGTTTGGTGTTTGGCGAGCTGTAAACCAAAATACCGACCCACTTTACAGAGGTTATAATCTAGACGGCACACTGGCCGGGGGCGGCAACGGGGACAATCCACTTGCCTTAACGGATAAGGACGCGGGTTATAACAAGACCCGGGACAAGTTCATTAATGCACAGCTAGACGTAAAATGGCAAGTTCCCAACATAGAAGGTTTTAAATTAGGGGTAATGGCCAACTACCGTGATGGTGATGGTTGGGGTAAATTATGGGAATACAATGTTCCGCTATACATGCAGGACGGCTCCCTAACACCACAAACACCACCGGCCTTGAGCTTAAATTCATACTACAGTAATAGATTGTATTTTGAATCTAGTGCTTCTTACTCCCGCACCTTTGGCATGCACGGTCTTGATGCTACCTTTGTGTACAACCAGACTACCAGCAAATATGCAGATTTAGGAGCTTCAAGAAGAAATTACCTGTCCGGTGCCGTAGATCAACTTTTTGCCGGTCCGGCCGTGGGTAAAGACAATGACGGTAGCGAACAGGAAGCCGCCAATGCAGGTTATGTTTTCCGTTTGAAATATGACTTTGACTACAAATATATCATTGAGCTTAGTGGCCGTTATGATGGTAATGACAATTTTGCCCCTAAAAAAAGATGGGGATTCTTTCCCGCCATGTCATTTGCATGGAATATTGCCGAGGAAAATTTTATGCAAAAGCTTAAAGAGGATAATATCATCAACTCTTTAAAACTTAGAAGTTCTTATGGTAAAACAGGTGTCTCGGAAGGAGTAAACAGATTTGGTTATATCCCCGTATACAATCTTGAATCTGGCGTTTATACTATTGGCAATGCCTTGGCAAACGGTTACTCAGAAGGCAATTTGGTAAATCCGGACGAACTCACTTGGTACAATAGGGAATCGTTCAACTACGGATTGGATTTCTCTACATTCGGAGATAAATTTAGCGGTACCCTAGAGTATTTCTACTACTTAACCACAGGTTTTTTGGTAAGTCCACAAAATGTGTACTCCCAACCTTTGGGCAAACCTTTGCCTCAAATTCGCTCAGGTTCTAAACAACGTAGAGCCGGATATGAAGTTTCGCTACGTTACAAAGGAAACATCAACGAGTTTAGATTTGGGTTAGGCGGTAACGTTTCTTATTTCAATCAATTATGGGAACAACTGGATACCGAAGATCAAGCTACACTCAAAAACCCGTACACAAGGGAAACCCAGAGGACCGATTACTGGCAAGGTGGAAAAGTATTTGTTACTGACGGATTATACCAAAATGACAATGATATCTTAAACACCCCACGTTTGCTAAGTTCTACGGAAACTCAAGGTGGAGATATCCGCTATGTGGATTCTAACGGAGACGGTAAAGTGGACGAGCAGGATAAACGCTTGCTAGGCCTTCCTTCTCAACCACGCCTTACCTACGGTATAGATTTTAATATGAGCTACAAAGGATGGTTCATGAACGGTCTCTTTCAAGGTGCCGGAAACCGTTATATTGGTTTTGATCGGTTTATTGCCGCAGAAGCCAAACGCTTAACGTATATCTATCAATTGGACTATTGGACACCGGAAAACCCGGGTGCATCCTACCCTAGACCGGTTACTTCAGTAGCCGTGAACGGAGGCAATAATGATATTGTAAGCAACCCTTCGGATTACTTTTTAAAGAACGCCAAATATTTCAGATTAAAGAATATTCAGCTGGGTTATGACCTAAAGAAAACGTTTTTAGCGGATAACAACTGGATTTCTTCCTGTAAAATATTTGCAAGTGGTACCAACCTGTTTACCATTTCTCCGGTAAAAGACTTTTTTGACCCAGAACAAGTGCAAAGTGCCAACAACGGGATAAACAGCTACGGCTACCCAGTACAACGCACGTATTCATTTGGTGTAAACCTAGGATTTTAATTCAAAAAAATAATGATGAAGAACTTATATATAACCCTGTTTTCTGTTTTGATCGCCCTCATGAGCTTCTCATGTAGCGACGACCTTTTAGATACCAAACCCTTAGACAAGTACACTGAACAAGATGTGTGGAGCGATGCTAATCTTGCCCAAGGTTTTATTTATAACACCTATAATTCGGTATTGCCTGAATTATTGGTCAACCCGGAAGATCCAGACCCAAAAGGAGGTGGCGCCGGTAATGACGATTTTACCGATAATACCGTTTTGGTAAATGCCAACAAAGTGGCCTTAGACCTGATCGATCAATTTTATGACGCCGGTTGGGCCAAAAACAACTCTTATTATTTCTACGGAAGGGCTCCATTAGGGTTAAAATCCCCTATAAAACAAAATTCTTTTGAAGTCATCAGGGACTGTAACTTGATCATTGAAAAAGTGGCCGCTTCGGAAGGCATCCAGGAAAACATCAAACCTAAATTGATTGCACAGGGCAAGATGTTACGTGCTTTAATCTATTACTCAAAGGCACGTTTGTTCGGTAAATACGTAATTGTAGATAAGGTGCTTACCCCTGAAGACGATTTAAAGTTACCACGATCGGAAACGATAAAAGAGACCTATGATTTTATCATCAAAGACTTACAGGAAGCAGCTCTAGATTTACCCGTTTCTAGCAATGTAGAGACTGGCGAACTTACAAAAGGTGCCGCATATGCTATGTTGGCAGAAATTGCACTGCACGGCGCTGCATATGTTGAAAGTGGAAAAGAAGACTATTACAACATTTCCAAAAAAGCAAGCGAAGACTTATTTGCGCTAGGGTACAGTCTAGACCCTAATTACGCAGAATTGTTTAACAATTACACCAATGCATTAAATTCATCGGAAATCATATTAGGGCTATACACCAATATAGATGCTACACTCTGTGTATTGACTCCAATGCAACGTATTGTTCCTAATATGGAGGTTGCCAAAACGGAAGGTACCCCAAAACTGAACGAATCATTTTTAGGGTGGACTACCGCCATGCCTTCTGCCGATTTGGTTGATGATTATTTGGTAACCGATACGGACGGAGTAGCAAAAAGGTGGAACGAAACCTCATACTATCAAGATTTTGAGACTAACGGAGGGTTTCTTTCCGATGCTATATATAACGAACATCGCGACGCCCGTTTCTTTGCTTCTATTGTACAGGATTCCTCAAAACTTTTTACCAATACCATTACCACTAGAGTTGGTGGCAATATGCATTATGTACAAAGTACGAAGGGTACTGAAGCATCCACTATATCCGGCTATTTTATAAGAAAGGGTATTTATCCTGATATTGAAGGATACAAAGCGGTAAACTTCACAAATTACCATCAGGTCATTACCAGATTAGGCCGTGCCTATTTGAACTATGCTGAAGTTATGCTGCGCCTAAACGATGCAGAAACAGCGGTTCAATACATCAACAAAACCAGGGTTGAGCATGGCAAACTACCGGAGCTTATGGCAGGCATGACCTTAGATCAAGTTTGGGAATGGTACAAAATTGAACGTCGCGTAGAATTGTTTTTTGAGAACGATAGATATTGGTCCCTTTTAAGATGGGGTAAAGAAGAAGGCGGAGGTATCATTTCGGAATTAAACGACAAAGAATATACCTTCTTTGAAATTGCAGCAGATGGCAAAGGCTTTGAAAGCGTACCCGTAATATTAAAACCGGGCAATCAGAAAAAACGCTTTTCTACAAGACGCTACTTATTTCCTGTTCCTGAAAACGAGCGTATCCTAAATGAAAAACTAGATCAAAATCCAGGCTGGTAAACTAACGCACAACAAAATTCGTATAAAATGAAAAATATAACATACTTACTATTCTTGCTCGTAGGCATTACAATGACCTCTTGCCTGAAATCAGATTTAGAAGAGCTGCCCACATTCAACGAGGCCGAAATTACCAATTTCAGATTCGAATATAGATGGATTGATGACACACAAGACTTTAACCGCCTACAAGTGGTTCAATTGAATGTAGAAACGACCATAGACACGGTTAATCAAAAGGTAGCCTGCGCCATAACTGTGCCGCCTGCCAATGGCGATTTTCCGGAGGAAGTACGGTCACAGGTAAGCCTTTCGGAAATAGTGGGCTACGCAGATATTTCTACGGCAGCTACGTTGGCCCCGGCAAACGGAGCCCCTGCCCTTGGTGAGATTGGCGATTTTAGCACCAACCCTATCAGTTACGAAGTTACAGCGGCAGATGGCACCAAACTTACTTGGGGTTTAACCATTACGGAATTCAATAAATAGGGCAGGGTATGTATCCCTACTCCTAGTTTACGTTGCACAAACAATTTGTAACTTTCTTGTAAAAATCAAGTTTATGATAACATATGCTTTTCCAACTTTTCAGTCCCTTTTAAAATTCAGTATGGTAGGCGTGTTAGCCTTTTTGAACATTCCTACCAGTGAAAATACAGTAACAAAAACAGAGCGCCCTAATATTCTGTTCTGTATTGCGGATGACGCTTCAATGAAGAGTTTTGGTGCTTATGGAGATACCTTCATCAATACGCCGGAAATAGACCAACTGGCCAAGGATGGATTGGTATTTCAAAATGCATATAACGGCAACCCTAAATGCTCACCGGCACGGGCCTGTATTTTAACGGGCAAGTACAGCTGGCAGCTAAAGGAAGCCGCGAACCATAACGGACGTTTTCCTCTGGAATTCAAAACCTATCCGCAGTTATTGGCTAAAAAGGGCTATCGTGTAGGGTATACGGGCAAAGGTTGGGGTCCTGGTGTGTATGACACTAAGGACAACCCCGCAGGGCCGGAATATAACACCATAAAACTAGAACCACCGTATAAAGGAATTACGGATGTTGACTATGCCGCTAATTTTGAGGCTTTTCTCAATGAAAACCCTACGGATACCCCGTTTTGTTTTTGGTTGGGAACCAAAGAACCCCATCGTTTTTACGAATTGGATTCTTGGAAGAAAGCGGGCCGAAGGTTAGAAGAAGCAAATGTACCGCCCTTCTATCCAGATAATGAAGTGGTTCGCGGCGATTTATTGGATTATGCAAACGAAGTAGAGTGGTTTGACACCCATGTGGGTAAAGCAATTAAAGCTCTTGAGAAAAAAGGGCTGCTAAAAAACACATTGGTCCTCATAACGTCTGACCATGGTATGCCGTTCCCAAGGGTAAAAGGCCAGATTTATGAAGAAGGCTTCCATATTCCATTGATTGCTTATTGGAAAGGAAAAATTGTTTCCGGCCGTACGGTAAGCGATTTCGTTAGCTTTTCTGATTTGGCCCCTACTTTTATGGAGGTAGTGGGTGAAACGCCTCCCGAACAAATGACGGGAAGCAGTCTTACAAAACAACTTTTTTCTACGGAATCCGGTAGGATAGATAAAAATCGGGACCATGTGCTTTTAGGCAAAGAACGTCATGATATAGGACGCGCCAATGAAGACGGAACCGACCTAGCCTATCCGGTAAGGGCCATCAGGAACGACTCGCTCTTATATGTTCACAATATAAAACCCGAGAGATGGCCCGTGGGCAATCCTGAATATGGTTTTATGAATACGGATGGTTCTCCTACCAAAAGTTACCTAACCTCGCTTAAACCGGAAGATGACGAGTACCCTTTCTTTGAGATGAATTTTGATAAGAGACCGGAACACGAACTTTATAATATTAAGAAAGACCCGCACTGCATCCATAATCTGGCTAATAAACCGGAAAATGCAACGGTCATCAAAAAGCTTCGTACCCAAATGGAAACGGAACTTATTGCTCAGGGCGACCCCAGAACACTGGGCAAGGGAGACATATTTGATAATTATATCTATTACGGTAAGCGATTGGATTACAAAACCGGTAAACGTATCGCCCCGCTCAAGTACATAAAAAAAACCGAATAAAAATTTAGCACTATGTATCTAAAACCAAGGTCTTTTTATTTTGTGTTGTTATTTCTTGCCACGTTCGGGTACAACTGGGCCCAAGAAAAACAACCCAATATTATTTTTGTCCTTGTGGACGACCTTGGTTATGCCGATGTTGGTTTTAATGGCTCTACTTATTTTGAAACTCCGGCATTAGATGCTTTGGCCAAAGAAAGCCTGGTTTTTGACAATGCCTATATGTATCCTACTTGTTCTCCCTCAAGGTCCGCACTTTTTACAGGAAAACAATCCTTCCGAACGGGAGTGTATACGGTTCCTGTATTGGAGAAAGGAGATGCTCAAGAAAATATATTCTCTAGATGGACGGTTGAAAAGGAACACCCCATTTACGCCAAACCCCTTGCCGAAATCGGATACAAGTCTATTCATTTGGGAAAATGGCATATTGTAGGTCCTTATCCAGAAAAAGAACTGGCCATGAAATGGCCTATTCAACAACGATTGGACCAACCCCAAGCGGGAGATTTTACCTGGGTAGAAAGCCATAAGACCCCAACCGTAAAACAATACTATCCTGAAGGAAGGGGATTTATTAAAAATGTGGGCGGCACCTTTAGAGGTGACCCCGCCCTAGAAGAAGGTGGGTACAAAAGTGAACGCGGAGGGTATCGCGCTCCGTTCAGCAACCCGTTTATAACTCCAAAATCCAATGACGAATGGCTTACGGATAGATTGGCTGACGACGCCATTGAGTTTATGGACCATCATAAAACCGACCCATTTTTGGTCAACCTCCATTTTTACGCGGTTCATCGTCCTATAAAAAACAGGAACGATTCACTTTTTAACAAATACATGAGCAAGCCTGAGGACCCCGTAACGGGGCAGGGAATAGGCAAGAATAAAGAACGGATGGCCAGCTACGCCACCATGGTAGAATCTATGGATGAGAACATTGGTAAAATCATGGCGTACCTTAAAAAGAATAAGCTAGAAGAGAACACCATTTTAATTATTACCTCAGATAATGGCTATCACCCCATAGCCTCCGAGAATCTAAAGTTGAGAGGTGCCAAAGGAGAAATTTATGAAGGCGGAATAAAAGTGCCAGCACTAATTCACTGGCCCGGCAAGATAAGAGCCAGAAGAACTGAAATCCCTATTTCAGTTATGGATTATTTCCCCACCCTAATGGATGTGGCCAACATTGCGTATAAAGGTCAATTAGATGGAAAATCCCTTACTCCCCTATTTAAAAAAGACAACTCTGATTTTAAGCAACGCCCCTTGTTCTGGCACATGGCTAGCCAATATAAACACGGCACATGTTCCGTAATCCGAAAAGGAGATTACAAGCTGATCCAATTCTTGGCAGATGGAAAACTAGAACTTTACAATCTAAAGACAGACCCTAAAGAAACCAAGAACTTGGCCCAAGACCATACCAAAACAACACAAAAATTACTTGATGAGCTGGTAGCATGGCGGGCTTCAAACAAAGTGCCGTTACCGCCAAATTCCATTCTCACCAAGTAAGTCAAAAAAAGTACCATTTTACCTAAAGGTGGCCAACCGGCAAATTTCACCAAAACACTCACGCTCCAAGAATAGTACAACATGAACAACCGAAGAAATTTTATAAAAAAAGCTGGCATGGGTGTTGCCCTAGCCGGGGTTACCGGCCCAATGGCGGTAAAAGCTGCTTCTACACATTATGAGATAGCAAGCAAAAAAGACCCAACCCAAGGAGAACAAGTAAAAATAAAGGTTACCAAACCCTTATTCTGCCCGTACAACAGTGATGGCACCCCTGCTCAAAAAGGTGGTGATGCCTACTATTTCTTAAGCGATGCATTTACCCATAATCCGTTTACGGTTCCAGCTAGTGGAATGAGCGGTTCCCCTATTATCCGCGATGCCGCCGGTAAATTCGTTGGTTTTATGACCACTTTTGGTTTTGAAAATTCTACTTTCAGTTTTGATGGAAAAGAAACCCTTACCGTAAACGTTCCTGAGGGACAGGAACTTTTTGTTGATGAAAGCGGTAATGGCGATGATGCTTGGAAAGCCTACAATACCCAAATGATGCAGCGCCTGAACATTCAGCCCTACAAGGTATTCCCTCATTTTTGGGCAGATGTGGAATATTGTACTTGGGTAGAGCAGAAAATACAATCCAATGTTCCTAAAGGGCACTTTAATTTACTGAATCACGACTTTGTAGCGAAGTATTTGGATAAAATTATCGAATACGGATATCCTAAGGGAAAAATGACCTTGGACCATGGCTGGGGCCAATTTCCGGACGGTAGTTTAAACTCTGGTTACGGCTCGTGGCATCCGGACCCCAAAAAGTTTCCAGATTTCAGAAAAACCATGGACCTTATCAACGAAAAAGGGTTTACGCCCGGCCTGTGGATAGCATTTCCTAAAATACATGGCTCCAGTATTGCTGCCCAGAACAATCCTAATCTTTTGGGCGCTTACAGAGCGCAAGGCAAAACGGAGTACGACAAGGGTGTGCGATGGCTGAACCCCAAGGCAGATATTTTTGAGTACGCTACGGAGACAATCCACCGCTTTTACAAAATGGGGGTGCGCAAATTTAAAATCGATATGTCTTACAACACTAAATCTGATATGTTACACATCCATAAGGAATTGTACAAAGCAGCAAAAGGCATTGACCCTACCATTGAAATGGAATTTCACGTTCCGGATATTTTCTTTACCAAATTTACCGATGTTACCCGTACCAATGATGTATGGCTAAACGATAAATATGACTGGCCCGCCCGTGTAAAGACCCATTATGAAATTTCCTATAAATCCTCACCAGGCCGGGGTATTAACCTAGACCATATTGGGGGTAATGCCGAAAAAGATATTACCGAGGAGAAATACCTAAAACATTTGGAAATGTTTAAATCCAAAATTGGATACCCATTGGTTTCGGTACTTCCACATCATATCAGCCAGAAGTGCGTTGAAGCTACCGGTGATTATTTATGGGATTATGAAAAAGGACCTAGACACATTATTTCCGATTTTTATTCCTAAAGACAAAATTTACCCTAATGTACCGAGAGAGACAATAGATAAACTAGTACATACACAAGTTTACCTTATTTCTATTTCATTTGGACTATGGAAATCATTGCCCTTATGACGCTTTTGATAAAGAAATACGTATCTCTAGTTTTGTTTTGCTGCGTTCTTATGCTCGCCTCGTGCGGAGAGACTCCAAAAACATCTCAAAAGGAAACCAATGATAACCGCCCTAATATTCTTTGGATTACTATTGAAGACTGGAGCCCGGACCTTTCCTGTTATGGCACAAAGGGTATACATACGCCAAACGTAGATAAATTGGCCTCGGAGGGTATTCGTTACAATAAAGCCTTTACCACCTCTCCCGTCTGCTCTACATCACGCTCGGCAATGATGACCGGTTTTCATCAAAATTACATTGGAGCCAATCAACATCGTGAACATAACAAACAACCCCTACCCCATGGTATAAAGCCCATTCCTAAACTCTTGGAAGAAGCCGGATATTTCACCACTCTAATGAGTTGGAAAACCGATATGAACTTTTTACCGGACACTAAGGAAGAGCTCTTTATGAATACCAATGATTGGGCAGACCGCAAACCGGGACAACCCTTCTTTGCCAGAATCACTTTTGGAGGTACGCACCGGTCTTGGAACCGAGACCCCCAAAGATCTATTAATATAAGTGATGTTGAGCTTCCGCCTTATTATGCAGATACTCCCTTTGTTCGTCGCGATTGGGCCAATGGCCTTGAACAAATGCAATTGGTAGATCGGGAAATAGGCAGTTTATTAAAACGACTTGAAGACGAAGGGTTGGCCAATAACACTATTGTTTTCTTTATTGGTGACCATGGTCGTTGTCACATACGAGGCAAACAATTTTTGTATGATGGTGGTACCCGCATCCCCATGATTATGCGGTGGCCGGGCCAAGTAGAACCTGGGCAAGTAAATGACGACTTGGTCATGTCTTTGGATATTGATGCTACCATACTTGATGCCGCCCATGTTACACCGCCAGTTCCCCTACACGGAAAAAACCTCTTAGGCGATGGGGTAAAAAACAGAAAGTACGTTTTTGCCGCCCGTGATAAAATGGACGAAACCCATGATGCCATGCGCTCCATACGGTCAAAAGATTATAAGCTCATTCTTAATTTAATGCCCGAAAGACCATATTTACAGTATAACCAATACAAGGAAAACGCTTATCCGGTATTGGCCGAAATGAGCATTATGTACCTAAAAGGAGAGCTTACTCCCGAGCAAGCCGCCTTCTTTGCCCCCGTAAAACCGCAAATTGAGCTATATGACCTACAAAAAGACACATTTGAGGTAGACAATGTAGCCGATAACCCCGAATATAGCCCTGTGAAAAAAGAGCTGTTGGCCCAACTGCAGAACTGGCGCACCCATGTTATTAAAGATAAAGGTGTAAGTGAAGAGTTTAAGGCCCTTGGCGTTTTTCCCGATAAGAATCCATTTTCAACAGTGGACGAATGGGTAGCCAAAAACCAAAAAAATTATGATTTTAACCGTATAGGCTGGCCGTCATGGTATCCTACTAAAACACTTCAAGAATGGCAAAAGGCCCGTGACAAATGGGAACCCTATGTTATGAGAAGCGCAACCGAAGATATACCTCGTCCTGAAATTGGCATTATCACCAAAAAGAAAACGAAAAAGAATTAAAGCCAAAATTCAGAATGACAACAAAAACCAAATTTGCACAAAAAGTAGCGATCGTCCTTTTTTTATTTATGGGGATAACCGCATTGCACGCTCAAATAAAACCAAAAAAATTCCAGCCAGAATGGGAATCTATAAGAGCCGGATATGAGATTCCAGAATGGTTCAAAGATGCCAAATTCGGTATTTTTTTACATTGGGGCCCTTACGCCGTACCCGCATACAGTAGTGAAAAATATCCAAAAGGCATATATGAACCCAAATGGTCCAAAGGTGGTAAAAAGCCTTACACCTATCACCGTGAACATTACGGAGACCCTTCAAAATTTGGGTATAAAGACTTCATACCTGAATTTAAGGCCGAAAAGTTTGATGCCAATGAATGGGCTACTCTGTTCAAAAATGCCGGTGCCCGTTACGTAGTACCTGTTGCGGAACATCATGACGGCTACGCCATGTACGCTTCTAACCACACCCGCTGGAACGTGAAGGATACAGGACCTAAAAAAGATGTTATGCGCCTATTGTCCGATGCGGTCAAAGCCAAAGGAATGAAGTTTGGAGCATCATCCCATTTTGCGTTACACAGGGTTTATTATGAAAAAGACGACCCAACTTGGGACACCAACAATCCTGAATTTTACGACCTGTACGGTGAGCCGGTAGGTAATGATACGTTACCCACCAAAAAATTCCTAAACCTATGGTGGAATCGTACCACGGATATTATAGATAATTACGAGCCGGATTTGCTCTGGTTCGATTTTGGGTTGGACAAACCCGGTTTTGAGGTCATGCACAAAAAAATACTCGCCTACTACTATAACAAAGGTGAAGAATGGAACAAGGGTGTTGTTTTTCAGGACAAGAACATGAGAAACAAATCCTTTCCTGAAGACCTTATTGTGTTAGATATTGAACGTGGCCGTATGGATGGCATTTACAAATACCCTTGGCAAACAGATACTTCAATAGGAAAAATCTCTTGGGGCTATGTAACCAATGAAGAATACAAAACTTCCAATTACCTATTGGATGAATTGATAGACATCGTAAGCAAAAACGGATGTTTATTATTGAATATAGGCCCTAAAGCCGATGGAACCATTCCCTCAGAAGCAAAAGAAATACTGAACGAAATGGGCCAATGGCTAAGTCTTAATGGCGAAGCAATTTATGACACACGACCTTGGACCATCTTTGGCGAAGGCCCTACAAAAGTAGAAACAGGTCATCATTCCGAAAAGAAAAATAAGGAATCCGGTCCGGAAGACTTTCGTTTTACTACCAAAGGAAAAACCCTTTATGCAACGGCATTGGGCTGGCCACAAGATGGCAAATTCACAATAAAATCACTTTCAAAAAATAATCCCAATACATCAAAACGAATTAAATCTGTAGAATTCATAAGCGGTAAGAACAACATAAAGTGGAAACAGTCCTCCAAAGGTCTTTCCATATCGGTTGACGGCCAAAAGCCTTGCGAAGCAGCCTACGTTTTTCGTATTCTATTGGAATAAAAACATATCAAAACCTATTTTTCAAAACGTAACAAATGAGCAAATTTTATTTTAACGAAGAACAAAGTTCCTATGATGCCATTGTAGTAGGCACCGGTGTTAGCGGAGGCTGGGCCGCCAAGGAATTGTGCGAAAACGGACTAAAGACCTTAATGCTCGAAAGAGGCAGAATGGTGGAACACATAAAAGATTACACCACTGCCCATATGGACGACTGGGACTTTAAGCACGGCATGGAGCTTTCAATTGAAGAAAAGGCAAAACGTCCCAAGCAAAGCCGGACCAACAAAGGCAAAAGCGCAGATTCGTACAAATGGTTCGTAAACGATTTGGAACACCCCTACAATGAGACCAAACCCTTTAATTGGATGCGGGGATACCATGTAGGTGGACGATCCATTACTTGGGGAAGGCATAGTTACCGCTGGAGCGAAATTGACTTTGAAGCAAATAAAATTGATGGCCATGGTGTAGATTGGCCTGTTCGTTATAAAGATATTGCTCCTTGGTACGATAAGGTAGAAAGCTACATTGGCGTATCCGGTGAAAAAATGGGACTGAGACAACTACCCGATGGCCAATTCCTTCCAATGATGGAATTAAACTGTGTAGAGCAACATTTTAGGGATAAAGTCTATGAAAACCTAGATGGAAGGGTCGTTACCTCCGGCCGTATAGCCCATATTACGGGTGACAAAGAATTTGAGGGACGTACCAAATGCCAGTTCAGGAACCGTTGTTCCAGAGGGTGTCCTTTTGGCGGCTACTTTAGCAGTAACTCGTCCACACTTCCAGCTGCGGAACGAACAGGGAACCTAACCCTAAGACCGGATTCAATCGTTACCGAAGTCATTTATGACCCGGATACCAAAAAAGCAACAGGAGTTAAGGTCATTGACCGATTGACCAAAGAAGAACTGGTATTCAACGCCAAGGTTATTTTTTTGTGTGCTTCGGCCATAGCATCGGCTTCCATCTTGATGCAATCCAAATCAGATCGTTTTCCTAACGGAATGGGTAATGATTCCGATCAATTGGGTAGAAATATAATGGATCACCATTTAGGTGCAGGGGCTAATGGAAAATTTGATGGTTACGACGATAAATATTATAAAGGCCGAAGACCAGGAGGTGTATACATTCCTCGATTTAAAAATATAGACGCCAAATCTCAAAGCAAAGATTACCTACGCGGATTTGGATATCAAGGAGGTGCAAGTCGTAAAAACTGGAAAGATGCCGTTGCCGAACTTTCAATGGGCGCCGAACTTAAAGAGGCGATCTTAAAACCTGGCGGATGGACTATGGGCGTAGGTGGTTTTGGAGAAATACTTCCGTACCAAGACAACCGTATGACCCTAGATTATGACAATCTAGATGGTTGGGGCCTACCTACCGTAACCTTTGATGCAGAAATACGTGACAACGAGTTAAAAATGCGTGAAGATATCGTAGTGCAAGCGGCAGAAATGCTAAAAAAGGCCGGAGCAAGAGACATCAACACCCACAACAGCTCCTATAATATTGGTCACGGTATTCACGAAATGGGAACCGCCCGTATGGGAAGAGACCCGAAGACCTCGGTTTTAAACGGTCATAACCAAATACATGAAGTACCCAATGTTTACGTTACAGATGGTGCTTTTATGGCCTCATCAAGTTGTGTAAACCCGTCATTGACATACATGGCGTTTTCGGCAAGAGCCGCCAATCATGCAGCAGAAGAACTTAAAAAAGGAAATATATAACCATGGATAGAAGAAAAGCATTAATGCAAATAGGAATGTCTATGGGTTACGTAGTAGCCGCACCCACATTCATGAGCGTTTTACAAAGCTGTAACGATACTAAAACCACTACGTGGGTACCTCAGTTTCTCAATGAAGACGAAGGTACGGTACTTATAGGCGTTATAGATAGTATACTGCCCAAAACCGATACATTATCGGCCTCGGAAGTTAACGTACATATCTTTTTGGACAGTTTTGCAAACGAGGTAATGCCTCCTGCTCAGCGCAACCAATTTAAAGCTACCTTGAACCAATTGGCCGTGAACGCCCTAGAAAGCTCAAACAAAGAGAACATAAGTGACCTTACTGAAGCCGATCTTGCACCTGAGGTATTAAAAGCATTGACGGATAAAAAGGCCGAAGGCGTTCCCTTTGCCAAAAAAATCAGAGACCTGACCATTTGGGGCTACAAGTGCACGGAGTATGTTGGTGAAGAAGTGCTGGCATATGATTCTATTCCCGGTAAATATATTGCCTGCGGAGATCTGGATGAACTTACTGGGGGAAAAGCTTGGTCTATTTAACGTGAAACCAATCATCATAACCATTTTATAAATAACCAAGAACCTGCCATGAAAAGACGCAATTTTATCCAAAAAACAGCATTATCAACAGGAGCAATTTCAATGGGTTCGGGCCTAACATATGCCGCTACCCTAGCTTCACCAAAAGACCCCTATAAATTCAACCTTAAGTATGCTCCGCATTTGGGAATGTTTGAAAATCATGCGGGCAAGGATCCTATTGACCAGCTAAATTTTATGGCAGATCAAGGCTTTACCGCTTTTGAGGATAATAAGATGCGTACCCGAGATGTAGCCCTGCAAGAGAAAATGGCCCAGACCATGCAAAAAAGGGGCATTGAAATGGGTGTATTTGTAGCTGTTTTTCTAAAAGATGGACATGTAGCTTCTGGAGACCCGGAAAAAAGAAGGGCTTTTTTAGAATACTGCAAAGAATCCGTAGAAGTAGCGAAGCGAGTGAATGCCAAATGGATGACCGTTGTACCCGGTAACGTGGCTCCTAAAATAAAAGAAGGTTACCAAAGAGCCAACGTTATTGAAACACTCAAACAAGCTTCGGCAATTTTTGAGCCACACAATCTTACAATGGTGCTTGAACCTCTAAACTTTTTTAATCATCCGGGAGCATTCCTAACAGACTCGCCACAGGCCTATGAAATCTGTAAGGCCGTAGACTCTCCCTCATGTAAAATTCTCTTTGATATATATCATCAACAAATCCAAGAAGGTAATCTCATACCCAACATGGAAGCCTGCTGGGATGAAATTGGCTACATACAGATTGGTGACAATCCGGGAAGAAAAGAACCTACCACAGGAGAAATCAATTATTGGAATGTTTTAAAATTCATTAAAGAGAAAGGCTACAATGGAATTTTGGGCATGGAACATGGTAACTCAAGACCTGATAAAGAAGGTGAGCAAGCGGTTATAAATGCGTATAAAAACGTAGATTCATTCGCGCATTAAAATTACTTTTCATTATATAGTTATTTAATAATCTCTTGGCATCTATGAACTACTTCTTCTCAAACTCTTGACAGAGAGAGACATTCTATTTACGGAAGGAGACATTTTACCAATAATCTAAGTGCACATTTGAACAGACCCAAACCGTTTGGACTAATTGATTATGCGTAAATACTAGTAAAAAACAGACTTCACAACTATTATACTCAGACCATATGTCACCCTATTGAAACCATTTGTTATACATCAAAATTAACTTCAAAACTATATTCGCCTAATAACTCAAAACTCTCAAATGATCTTATGAAACACAAAAAACAATCGACCAAAAAACCTTTGTTGCTCCGGCTGGGATTATCCTTTTTAGGACTCCTTTTAGCTACCATGCAACTACACGCCCAAGATGACACTATTAATGGTACGGTTTCAGATGACACTGGAATGCCTTTGCCCGGTGCAAACGTATTGGTAAAGGGAACCACAACAGGAACCCAAACCGATTTTGATGGGAATTATACAATTTCCGCCTCCAATGATGCTATTTTAGTGTTTAGCTACATTGGTTTTTCAACTCAAGAAGTACCAGTAAATGGTGAATCCACGTTAAATGTTACTTTGTCGGAAGATGCAAGTAAGCTAGATGAAGTTGTCGTTGTAGGTTACGGCCAACAAAAAAGAGTAAACCTTACCGGTTCGGTAACCGCTGTAGATGAAGAAGCTTTGGAAGACAGAAACGTACAAAATGCGTTTCAAGCACTTCAAGGACAAGCGGCCGGTCTACAAATTTCACAAAACAGTGGAGCTCCGGGTAATGAAGGCCTTAACATTAAAATACGTGGTCTTAACTCATTTGGTAGTAACAACTCTCCATTAGTATTGATTGACGGTGTAGAAGGTAATCTACAAGATTTAGACCCCTCTGTAATTAGTTCCATTTCTGTGCTAAAAGATGCTTCTTCAGCAGCTATCTACGGTTCTAGGGCTGCAAACGGTGTTATCTTGGTGACTACCAAGAGTGGCGGTAACAACAACTTTAAGATTGAATACAGCGGTAGTGTGTCAACGGAGACCTTTACCAAGGTACCGCAAATGATATCCAATTCGGCAGATTATATGACTTTAATGAACCAGGCATTAATAAATACACCTGGAGCATCTGCCAATCCGTATCCTCAAGAAGTGATAGATGCTTACCGAAACAATCAAGGCAATCCAGCTTTTCCTAATACAAATTGGTTTGATGAAGCCTCCAGAACCCCAATCGTACAACGTCATGTTGTAACGGCTAGTGGTGCAATTGATGGCACCAGCTATAATATTTCTATGGGTAACTGGGATCAGCCGGGTATTATTCGCTCTTCAGGGTTTAAGAAGAATAACTTCTTTATGAGTGTAAAATCAGATATAGGAGAAAAGATTACCGTAGGAGGTACCGTATCTGGCGTAGCTTCAAAAACAAGTGGTCCTCAGCAGGCAGGCACAGAATCCGGCTTATTCAATTTATTTAGAGTTAGGCCAACTTGGGGTGTGTATACCTTAGATGGCACAGGACATTATTCAGGTAAAGCATTCTCTGGAACTGATACAGAATTTCCTGGTTTTGATGAAGGATTTACTAGAAACAACCCTATAGCTGAGCTTGAAGTTCAGGATGGAGAGGTTTTAAATCAATATAACTTTAACGGAAACCTCTTTTTTGATGTTAAGCTTTCAGACGATTTGGTTTGGAGTACAAAAGGAGCTTATAAGTTTGATTATGACTACTATAAAAATCAACGTATTCAATATGACGAATACAATTATAGAACAGGCGAATACCTAAGAACAACTCGTGATGCTTCACAATTAACTATTGATAATACGTGGAGTAAGCAAACTACGTTATTCTCTACGCTGACGTATTCAAAATTGATTGGCGACCATGACTTTAAAGTTTTAGGAGGGTATAGTCAAGAAGGTTTTGATCGTAATTTCACTAGATCACAAAGAACTGGCATTCCAAATAGAAAAATCACTGATTTAGAAGGTGTAAATTCTGAAAATCAATTTACAACCGGTTTTTCTGAAAGTTGGGCCATACAGAGTTTCTTTGGTAGAGCCAACTATAACTACAAAGAAAAGTACCTGCTTGAAGCAAACGTAAGAGGAGATATCAGCTCACGTTTTGCCAAAGGAAACAGATTAGGTGTTTTCCCATCGGTGTCTGCTGGTTGGAGATTGGATAAAGAAGACTTCTTTCAAGATATTGAAGCAGTTAGCGAACTAAAACTAAGAGGTTCTTGGGGGCAATTGGGTAACCAAAATATTGGTATTAATGTACAGGATGATGAATTAAATTCTGGTATATACCCTTATCAATCTACCCTATCTTTTGACCAATTTGGCTATCCTTTTGGAAGTAGTGTTCTTGCCGGAGTTGGCTTAAGAAGCCTAGTTGATTCTGATATTACATGGGAAACTACAACGGTAACGGATTTTGGAGTAGACTTTAATATATTTAATAGAAAACTATATGGTTCTGCCGATTACTACGTAAAAGAAACCGTAGATATATTAAGACAATTACAAGTTGATGAAAGTAGTGGATTGGACGCTCCCGTGGTTAACCAAGGTGCTATGACCAACAAAGGTTGGGACATTGTCATTGGTCATGACAATAGCATAAACGAGGATTTACGATACAGCATAAACGGAAACGTTTCATGGTTTAAAAACCGTCTAAAAACTTTTGGAGATCCAGAGATACAGGACAGAAACATAAATGAAGAAGGTTACGCTTTTGAAGATTGGTACATGTGGGAAGCCGATGGCTACTTCCAGGATGAGGCAGAAATTGCAAGTTCGGCTACTCAACCTCAACCCGGTAAGGTAGGTTTCATTAAATTGAAAGACCAAGACAATAATGGTGTTATTGATGGAGATGACCGTATCCATATAGACGGTAGATATCCTGCTTTTGTGTACGGGTTAAATCTTTCTTTGAACTACAAAAACTTAGATTTTAGAATGTTTTGGGAAGGTGTAGAAGGTACTAAAAACTATATTGCCCGTGACCCTTTTAGACAAGATGGCGGTACGGATAAAGCTTGGTTAACCGAAGCATGGACGCCCGATAACAGAAACTCTAGATTGCCTGCGGTATATTACGAAACAGCCGAAACACGTAGAGCTACAGTATATAACAATTCTTTCTGGTTATGGGACACCTCTTATCTAAGATTAAGAAATGTTACCTTGGGGTATTCTCTACCTACTGACGTATTGGACAAGACACCGTTCAACAGATTACGATTCTATTTTGCAGCAGAAAACTACCTTACCTTCCAAAAAGACTACCCTATTGATGTAGATCCGGAAGCTAATGGTGTAGATGCCTATCCATTTAGAAAAACATTAACATTAGGTGTAAACATGACATTTTAGTCAATCAAAAATATTATATAAATGAAAAAGACAATCTTATTACTCGCTCTATCCTTTCTGGGGATTACAATAAGTTCGTGCGAGGACGACTTTTTAGACAAGCAGCCTTCTTCTCAACTGCCTTCAGAAACTTTTTGGCAGACTGAGCAAGATGCAGAACTAGCATTGACCGGAGTATATAGTAATTTACAACAGAACATGTTGGCTATACGTGCAGATGGTGGATGGCCTCCAACAATCAAACCCAACTGGGATGCCTTAACAGATGATTGTTATCAAACATTCAATTATGGTTTTAGAGAATTGATTGATGGAACGGCAAGTCCTACCTCTGGTGGTAATAACGGTGCAATCGCACAACTTTACAATGTATGTTATAAAGGAATTCAAACCTGTAATTTCTTTTTAGCAAACATTGATCAGGTTGAGAATATTGAGGCTGATAAATTAAATGGATGGAAAGGTCAAGTAAGCACTCTGCGTGCATTTTTCTATTATAACTTAGTTACTACTTATGGAGAGGTTCCTCTTAGAATAGAACCAACTACTTTGGATAATCAAGATTTACCAAAAGCTCCTGAGTCAGAAATATTCGCTCAAATTGAAAAGGACCTAATATTTGCTGCTGCCAACTTACCAGAAGCTCCTTACGGAGATGGTTATGTTGTTAAAGGTTCTGCAAATGCTTTATTAGCCCGAACTTACTTGTACCAAGAAAAATATGCCGAAGCAGCTGTAGCGGCAAAGGCCGTAATGGACGGTGGTAGTTTTTCGCTATCTACTAATTACGAAGACCTTTTTGTAGATGCAGGACAAGTTGACAACCCTGAAATTATTTTCTCTACAAAATACTCAAGTGCTCCTGGCGAATTCCAAGATAGAGGTAGTGAAATCATGATAGGCTTTTGGGGAACTCTTAAACCAACTGAAGATTTTGTGAATTCTTTTGAAGCTACTGATGGTCTACCAATAGATGAATCTCCTCTTTATGATGAAGCTAATCCTTTGGAAAACCGTGACCCTCGACTAAGTAAAATAGTACAAGTAGGGGAATGGAATCCTGAAATTGAGCAAAAAACCTTATCAGGTTTTGGTTTGTTAAAATGGACAACCCCACAAACAAGGGCTTCCCTAGTACAGAATTTTACAGAAGGTACAGACTATATCCACATTCGATATGCCGATGTTTTGTTGATGTATGCTGAAGGTAAAATAGAATCCGGCAGTATTGACACCTCTGTTCTTGATGCCATAAATGAGGTAAGAGCAAGAGCATATGGTGTGGCTGTAGGAGATACAGGTTCTTATCCAGCAATAACCACTACAGATCCGGGTGAACTCCGTGAAGCCGTTCGTAACGAGCGTAGATACGAATTCGGTTTTGAAGGTTTACGCTATTTTGACCTTAAGCGTTGGGGCATAGCAGAAGAAGAATTAAATGGTTTTTATGATCCGCATGTAGATGCCAATAGAGTATTCCTTCCAAAACATTATAAATGGCCGTTGCCACAAAGTGCAATTGACAAGAATGATGCTCTTGAGCAGAATCCTGATTATTAATAGTCTATAAACATGAGAACAGTAAGACATCTGTTTTTATTAAAATTGTTGAGTTAGTTTTATCCTAAAGCCAGTTGACCATTTTGTCAACTGGCTTTTTTATATCGTTTCCATTAATTAATAGTATTTTCAATCTCTCTTTAATAGTTAACCCATGAGAATTCTAAAAAGAAGACTAGTTACGCTTACTACACTCTTTGCATTCGCGGTAACCTTCCAAACTTATGCTCAACAACCCAACATTGTAATTATCTATGCAGATGACATGGGCTATGGAGATCTACAATGCCAGAACAAGGATTCTAAAATACCCACTCCCAATCTAAACCAACTGGCGTCGGAAGGCATTCGTTTTACTGATGCCCATAGTTCTTCGGGTATTTGCTCTCCTAGTAGATACGCGTTACTTACAGGAACCTATCACTGGCGAAGACAGCATGATATTGTAAATTCTTTTGGCCCTCCATTTTTTAATGAATCGGATGTTACACTTCCTGAACTCCTGAAGACCAATGGCTACAAAACTGCAGCCATCGGAAAATGGCATTTAGGGTGGAATTGGAAATTCAAGAACGAACCTTCAGGCGAAGTTTTTCAGTGGAACAAAAAACGTAAGTTCTACAGACCGGAAGATATTGATTGGAGCGGACCCCTCACGGGCGGGCCGTTAGATCAAGGTTTTGACTATTATTTTGGTGATGGAACCATTAACTTTCCTCCTTACGCATGGATTGAAAACGACCAATTTATTGAACTTCCAAAAGCAGTTATGGACGTTTATAATGTAGGTTTCAATGTTAATGAAGGCGAATGGGAGTTTAGGCCAGGCCCAAAAGTTGAGGGTTGGAACCCATATGAGGTACTTCCCACCCTTACCAAAAAAACAGTAGCCTACATCAACCAACAAGAAGCAGATAAACCGTTCTTCCTTTACATGGCTCTACCCTCTCCCCATGCACCAATAATCCCTAACGAAGAATTTGTTGGCAAATCTGAAGCAGGTCCATATGGCGATTATATGTTTCAAACTGATTGGGTTGCGGGCCAAGTGATGAAAGCTTTAAAAGATAAAGGTTTAGATAAAAACACTATCGTAATTTTCACTGCGGATAACGGTCCTGAAAAATATGCTTTTGAGCGCGCAGAAAAATACGAGCACTTTAGTATGGGAGATTTTAGAGGCCTAAAACGTGACGTCTGGGAAGGCGGTCATCACGTGCCTTTCATCGTTAAATGGCCAGAACAAATTAAAGCTGGAACCGTCTCAAAGGAAGTCATTTCTCAAGTAGATATCATGGCTACTCTGGCAGAAATTGCAAACGCTACAATTCCTGAAAATGTGGCCCCGGATAGTTATAATTTATTAGACCTTCTAAAAGGTGAAAAATACAGCACTCCATTGCGGGAAGCAACCGTACACAATACATACAACGGTATTTGGGGTTTGCGAAAAGGGAAGTGGCTATACATTAACAAACCTTCTGGGCAACATTCAAAAATGCCCGATTCTTTTAAAAAGTTGAGAGGTTACAAAGATTTTGATACACCCGCCCTTTTATTCAATATGGAAAAGGATCCTGAGCAAAGAAATAATATTGTTGAAGTACACCCGGATGTTGTACAAGAAATGTCCACTATTTTAGAGACGTATCGCAAACAAGGATATTCGGTAAAACGATAAAAAATAGCCTCGTAAATTAAACCTATGCCTGTACTTTCTTTTGGACGTTATTCTATTTCACCAATCACAAGGTTGAAGTTATTGGCTTCGTTTGCGTTGCTATTGGTATCCTGTCAAGAAAAAGAACAACCAGGAACACAAGTTGGGGAAAACACTCTTTTCCAAGAGGTTTCCAGTGAAACTACAGGCGTAAATTTTGACAATTCCGTAAAAGCTTCCAAAACGCTAAACTTATTCTCCTACATGTACTTTTACAATGGCGGTGGGGTTGCTGCGGGCGATCTAAACGGGGATGGTCTTGATGACCTATATTTCACGGGAAATCAAGTTCAGAACAGATTATACCTCAACGCGGGAAATTTCGACTTTAAAGATATTACCGAGCAAACTGGTACTGGCGGCGATTCAAATTCATGGTACACCGGGGTTAGTCTTGCAGATGTAAATGGGGATGGCACATTGGATATTTATGTAAGTCAGATTGGAAAAATTTCAGGAACTAACGGGCACAACCTCCTCTTTATCAACCAAGGCAATGACGAGAAAGGTATTCCAAAATTTAAAGAAAGTGCAATTGAATTTGGCCTAACAGTTAAAGGTGCAACCACGCAAACCGCATTTTTTGATTATGATTTAGATGGAGACCTAGATGCGTATATTATGACGCACTCCAATTTTAACGACGGTGTTCTCCCCCGTGCCGAAAAACGACTCATTTCCAGTCCGTATGGCGATAAGTTATTCCGAAACAATGGAGGTAAGTTTACCGATGTCACCAAAGAATCCGGTATCTATAGCAGTCCATTAGGGTTTGGATTGGGTATTAGCACGGCAGACATTAACAAAGATGGCTATCCAGATATTTATATTGGGAACGATTTCTATGAAGATGATTACCTGTACATTAATAACGGAGATGGTACATTTACGGAGGATTTAGAGTCCCGTATAAAACACACCAGTCGGTTTTCTATGGGCAATGATATTGCCGATTTGAACAATGATGCCCTACCGGATATCCTGTCTCTGGATATGCAGGCGTACGAGCCCGAAATCTTAAAAGCATCGCATGGTGAGGATTCATATGCCATTTTCAATTACAAACTATCCTTTGGGTACCAACACCAGTATGCACACAACACCTTTCAACTGAATAGAGACGGAGAGCACTTTAGCGAAATAGCAAGATTATCAGGAATTGAAGCCACAGATTGGAGCTGGTCCGTTTTGGCAAGCGATTATGACCTGGACGGGCAAAAAGACCTTTTCATTACCAACGGTATTTTTAGGCGCAGTAATGATATGGATTATATGCAGTTCCTTTCAGGAAATGAGGTTCAAAAACAATTGCGTTCCGGTAATTATGACTATAGTAACGCCCTTACGGATAAAATGCCAAGTTATCCTTTGCAGAATTTCTTCTTTAAAAATAATAACAACCTTACTTTCACCAATACTTCCTCTGAATGGGGCGGCACAAAAAAAGGCTTTTCAAACGGTGCTACTTACTCAGACCTTGATAATGACGGCGACCTAGACTTGGTAATTAACAACCTTAATGCAAAAGCATCCATCTTAAAAAACACCACCATAGAGAATGACAGTTTAACCAAGGATTATTTAAAAATAAAGTTGAAAGGTCTAGCCGGAAACGATTACGGAATTGGCGCTAAGGTCATTTTAAAGAACAAAGGTCAAAAACAATATCAGGAATTATTGAATGTTCGCGGATATCTATCATCTACCCCTCCCTATTTAAATTTTGCAGTTGGCAAAAACACTATTGTAGATACCGTCTTGGTACAATGGCCAAACAAGCAGCAAACCGTTTTAACAAATGTGAATTCAGGTCAAGTGCTGAGCATTGCCCAAGAAAATGCTTCTACCATATCATTAGAGACCAAAAAAACACCTAAATCCCTTTTTACCCTTTTAAACAATAGTGAATTAGATATTGATTACCGGCACCAAGAAAATCGATTTTACGAATTTAATAGGGAACACTTAATTCCACATATGAATTCCACTTGGGGACCTCCTATTGCTGTAGGAGACCTTAACAATGATGGTTCAGATGATTTTTTCGTTGGTGGGGCACTAAACCAACCTTCTAAAATCTACTTGCAGCAATTTAATGGTAAATTTATCTCATCATCATCAAAAGCACTACAAACGGATGCAGCTTCTGAAGATACTGCAGCCGATTTTGTAGATGTTAATGGAGACGGCTATTTGGACTTAATTGTGGGTAGCGGCAGTAACCAAGAAATAAAACCAGACCCTAAAAGTCTTACCCGACTTTATATAAACAATGGTAAGGGCAACTTTACAAGACAAGATAATTTTCCTAAAATCTATACAACGGTTTCAGACTTGGCAATAGCCGATTTTGATAAAGATGGAGACAATGATGTTTTTATATCCTCTCGCTCTGTCCCCGGTAAATACGGTTCTTCTCCAGATTCATATCTTCTTAAAAACGATGGAAAAGGCAGTTTTTCCATGGATACATCATCCCAAAAACTTTTTGAAAAATGCGGAATGGTCAATTCTGCAAAATGGGTGGATTTAAATGGCGATGATTGGCAAGACCTTGTATTGGTGGGTGAATGGATGCCTATTAAAGTGTACTACAATTCAAACGGGAGTCTTAATAAAGCTAACCCAGAGGCCAACTCCCTACAGTTTTCAAACGGTTGGTGGAACTCCCTAGCATACGGAGATTTTGATAATGATGGCGACGTTGATTTGGTAGCGGGCAATCTTGGACTAAACTCAAAATTAAGGGCAACGGAAAAAGAACCGGTACAAATGTACTATTCGGATTTTGACAAGAACGGTTGGCCCGAAGGAGTTACTACACATTTCATTGAAGGAAAGGAACATGTTTTCTCCTCAAAAAGCCTTCTTGAAAAACAAATGGTATATCTCCGCAAAAAATTCCCCACATACAGTGCTTTTGCCCAAGCGGACTTCAAGGCTATTTTTACACCAGAAGAGTTAAAAAATGCAGAAATTTTAAAGACTCACGAATTCAGGAGTTGTTTCATTGAAAATCTTGGAAACAAAAAATTCAAACTTAGACCGTTACCTACCCCAGCTCAATTCTCTACGGTAAATGCTATTCATACGCTAGATTTTGACCAAGACGGGAGATTGGACCTATTGCTGGGAGAAAACTTCCATGATGCCAACACAGAGCTAGGACGGTACGACGCCGGCTATGGAACGCTGTTAAAAAATATGGGAAACAGTAATTTTAAAGAAACACCCATTTCTACATCAGGATTGTTACTAGATAAGCAAACCAGACACATCAAAAGCTTGAGCAGTAAAAAGTACGGGGAGTTATTGATCATAAGTAACAACAATGACAGTCTGCAGTTTTATAGAACTTCAGCTCAATGAGGCTGCTTTTACTAGAGGCTTAATTTAGTTGTAAATCACTTACAGTACTGTGTTAGCGCACATTTTGTACTAACAAATACATTTCGTGAACTGCAAGGCACACAGCTTTATGAAATAAAACCCTTCTTTGTATCTCATTATGCAAAAAACCGAAAAGTAATTCGCATGAAAACGATTTTAAAGTATAGTTTCTCCATTTTACTTGTTTTAATTACCCTTACAAGCTGCTCCAACGAGCAAAAAAAACCCAAAGAAAAGGATAGCGCCCAGGTTAGTAACTCCCCAAACATTATTCTATTCGTTTCTGATGATCACGGCACCGATGCTATTGGCGCCTATGGGAACGAAGTAATCAAAACACCTAACTTGGACCAACTTGCCGCAGAAGGTGTACGTTTTGATAATGCCTATTGTACCAGCGCCAGCTGCGCCGCTAGTAGGTCCGTTATACTTACCGGTCTTTACGGACATGCTACAGGCTCTTATGGACACGTTCATGATTATCATCATTTTAGCAGTTACGATAACATAAAATCCCTCCCCGTTCTTCTTGAAAACTCAGGTTATGAAACGGCAAGAATTGGTAAATACCACGTTGCACCGGAATCTGTCTATCGTTTTCAAAAGGTCCTGGAAGCGGATCCCAGAAATACTGTTGAAATGGCCGAACAATGTAAAGAAGTGCTTAATTCAGATAAACCATTCTTTCTTTATTTCTGTACGGACGATCCACACCGTGGCGCTCCTTTTGAGTCGCACCCTTGGAACGTACCAAATAGTTTCGGGAACAAGAAAGAAGGTTATGAAGGAGTTGAAACGATTACCTATGACCCAAAAGATGTTGTAGTTCCAAGTTTCCTTCCGGACAGTAAAGAGAGTCGTGAGGAAATAGCCCAATATTACCAAAGTGTATCTAGAATAGACCAAGGCTTTGGCAAACTCATGAAAATGCTAAAAGATACGGGCAAGGATAAAAACACCATCGTCATTTATATTTCGGATAACGGAATGGCCTTCCCCGGTGCCAAGACTACGGTTTATGAGCCAGGCATTAAACTCCCATGTATCATAAAAGACCCTTTGTCCGAGGTAAAAGGTGGCTCCGTAAACAATGCCCTTATTTCATGGACAGACCTTACCCCTACTATTTTGGACATGGCGGAAATCTCCTATGATTCCAATGATTTTCATGGCAAATCGTTCAAGAAAATAATGAGCCAAGAAAACCCAAAAGGATGGGATGAAGTTTATGCTTCGCATACCTTTCATGAAATTACAATGTATTACCCTATGCGAGTCGTAAGGGATAAAAACTACAAGCTTATTCGGAATATCGCATGGCGACAAGAATACCCCTTTGCTTCGGACCTTTGGGCGGCATCTACATGGCAAGAGGTATACCGAAACGAAAAAGAATACTACGGACAACGCAAAGTTAAAGATTACCTCTTCAGGCCTGAGTTTGAGTTGTTCGACCTATCAAAAGACCCGGAAGAAAGCATCAATTTGGCCACCGACCCAAACTACACCAATGTACTAGAGGCCCTAAAGACCAAAATGAAAACTTTCCAAAAAGAGACCAAAGACCCATGGCTCATTACTTGGGACCATGATAATTCGCTTCAAGGCACCGGTGTAAACCTCTAAAAAATACATATGACTCACTTTAAATCTATAAAAACACTATACCTGAGCACTATTTTGTGTTTAGGCATGTATACATTATCTGCACAGCAAACCATTCATATTCAAGCCCAGGCCGAGGACATGACGCCTTTGGTTCGCAAAGCACTAGAGAATGCAACGGACAAAAACCTGACTTTGGTTTTTGATAAAGGGATTTATAAATTTTTACTGGATTACGCCACTCAGCGCTATTCCTACATCACCAATCATGGTAATGGACTCAAGAACATCATTTTCTTATTGGAAGATTTTGATTCCGTTACCATAGAAGGTAATGGTGCCGAATTTATTTTTCATGGTCAGGTTGCCCCTTTTCAAATTAAAAATTGCAAAAAACTCACGGTTAAAAATCTAAAAATGGATTGGGATATCCCATTCTTATTTCAAGGTGAAGTTCTTGCTGTTAATGAAACCGAAGGCTGGCGGGACATTAAACCTTTTACTCAAGGTTTTTCATGGGAACTAAAGAAAGAACACATTTTGTTCCCCAACATAGATGGCTTTACTTTTCCCGAATTGGGAAGCACCCTTGCCTTTGATGCGCAACATAAGCGGGTGGCCCATGGTGCATGGGATATGAGCAGTAGACCGCGTTGGGTAGAAAAACGCCCCAATGGCGTCCTACGTTTTCATGAACATTTAAAACAATACCCGGCTGTAGGCTCAATTCTAAACTCAAAGGGAGACCATGACCACAACCGTTATGCCCCTGCTTTTCAAATTACGTCTTCCAAAGATGTTCATTTGGAAGATATAACTATTCACCACGCATTGGGAATGGGTTTTCTTTTTGAACGAACTGAAAATATTACCATTAGCAATTCAGGTATTTATGTACGTGACGGTTCGGACCGGGTAGTTTCTACCATTGCAGATGCTACGCATTTTGCCAATTGCAAAGGCGACATTCTCATTGAGGACTCCACCTTTAAACATATGTTAGATGATGGTACTAACGTACATGGCACCTATGTAGTTGTAGATAAGGTTTTGGATGACAATACCGTTCGCGTATCCCTTCAACATTTTGAACAAATGGGTTTTGAATTTGCTGCTTCGGGCGATGAAATCTGGTTCATTCAGCAGCCCAGCCCTAAAAGAGCCTCAGAAAACACGGTAGCCAGTGTTTCGGTCGTTAACGATAAATATTCGGACATCAGCTTTAAAAATAAACTTCCAGATAATTTAGCCGATGGCGATATCCTAGAAAACAAAACATGGAATCCCACTTTTATAATGCGTGGTTGTACTATAAAAGACCATAGAGCAAGGAATATTGTCCTGAAAACACCCTTAAAAACAGTTATAGAAAACAACAATTTTTCTTCTATGATGTCCTCCATATTCTTTAGGGGGGAAACTTATTTTTGGTTTGAATCGGGTGCCGTAGAAGATGTCCTGATTCAGAATAACAATTTTGACCATTGTGCCTATAGCGGAATGGAACATGCCATTTTAAACATAACACCTCGTCTAGGAAAGACTTTTGACCAGACCCAAACATATGACCGTAACATCCGCTTTACTAACAACACCATCAAAACTTTTGATAATAGGATTGTATGGGCAGACCGGGTAGACGGACTCACTATTTCCGATAATGTAATTGAACAAGTGTCCGGTTCCGCTCCGCTATATCCAAACGCACATCAATTCGATTTTAAGAATTGTGACCATGTTGAGATTTACAACAACACTTACACAGGAGAAACGGAGAAGGTGCTTTCATCAGATGAATCATCCTCCAAAAACTTAAAATTTAAGCGAAACAAAGGGTTTGCAAAATATAAGAAATAGCAATGTTCATTCTTGTAAAACCTTAATCTATAACTGGATTTTGGCCTATAAACAGGGACTTGAATGACCAAAGACATAATATTTACCCCTAAAGACAAAGAAAACACGCTAAGCCTATAATTTGGCCTAGAACAAACACTTTTATTAAACACGAGAAACCTATGCCGAAAATTATAGCCCGTTGGTCCGTTTTTATATTTGCCCTAATTTCCACAAATATTTATGCTCAAAATACCGTTGGTGAGCAAGTGCTTTTCAATACATCTATTTCTGATGATGCCACACCAGCAGTATTGGCCCGCATACTGCGTGCGGATAAAGAGCCCATTTCAGAAATAAAATTTGAAAAAGGAACCTATCATTTTTATCCGGATAAGGCATACGAGCGCTTTACCCGTATTTCTAACCATGATGATGTTATGGCCAAAACGGCCTTACCTCTTCTTGGTTTTAAAGAGCTGATTATAGACGGCCAAGGTTCTACCTTTATTTACCATGGCAGAATGATTCCTTTTCTGATTGAAGGTTCGCAAAATATCACGGTACAGAACGTAACTATAGATTGGGCCATGCCCTTCCATAGCGAAGGAACCATTGTGGCCAACGATGAAAAAAACAACACTTTTGATGTTCAATTTTCAGATGAGTACCCTTATGAAATCAGGAACGAGCAACTAATTTTCCTAAAGGAATACTATGAGCATGATCTTGGACAATCTATTCTCTACGACCCCAAAAGACAAGCAATTGCTTTTGACACTGAATCGTATACGTCCATTACCACTGTTCGAAACTCAAAAGTGCAGCACAACTTTGATAAAATAAAATACAAATACAAAGTAGACCCACGTTCCAAAGTAGAAAAAGTTAGAGGTAAGGAAAACAATTTAAAGGTTGAAGAAATAAAGCCGGGTACCATTAGGATTTACAACCATAAGAAAAAATTACCTCCCGTAGGTATGATTATGGTCTGCAAGGGAGACCAAAGCTTAAATCGTTTGGCCCCAGCATTTAGAATAACGGGCACGGACGGTTTCAACGCCAACAACGTTACCGTACACCACGCTGGTGGTATGGGCTTGATTGCCGAAAATTCTTCCGATCTTATTTTAGATGGCTTTCATGTAAAACCCTCTCACGGCAGAATGGTTTCTACATCTGCAGATGCCACACATTTTGTAGGTTGCCGCGGTAAGGTTGTCCTTAAAAATTGTACGTTCAACAATCAATTGGACGATGCCACTAATGTTCACGGCACCTACCAAGAGGTAATAGATATTTTAGGTGATAACAGCATTGGTGTGCGCATGGGCCATGCACAACAACAAGGCTTTGCCATAGGAAAGAAAAACGATACCATTGGGTTGGTTAATCTTCAAAAATCATTTTTTGGTTACGATCACCTTACGTTAAAAAGCATTACCCCAATAAATGGGAGATACCAGATTATTACATTCAATGAAAACATACCACCTACTTTAAAGACTGGCGACCTCATCGAAAACTTAGAAGGCTACCCGGATTTACTGGTACAGAACTGTAATATTAGCCGAAATAGGGCTCGTGGCCTCTTGATATCCAATCCTAAAAACACCTTAATAGAGAATAATTTTTTCAGTACAGAAATGGAAGCTATCTTAGTTCCTGTTGAGAGCAGCCATTGGTTTGAATCGGGCAACGCTGCCAATCTCACTATTAGAAACAACACGTTTCAGGACAACCAGCATAGCGGATTTGATAGAGGTGTAATCCGTTTTGTTACAGATGACGACAATGACAACATCGCCTTTAAAAATATTCGGATAATTGATAACGAATTTAATCAGTTTGATAATATGATATTGGAAATTTCCAATGTAGACGGACTATTATTTGAGGGAAATACCATTACCAATTCAGGAACTTTTCCAATGTTGCACCCAGATAATCCCGCCATTGAAGTAAAAGCGTCAAAAAATATAGTTTTTAAGAAAAACCGATATAAAGGAAAGGCCAAAAATATTTTAGAGACCGATGATATTATGTCCAAACTAAAATTCCGTTAACCAAACACTTTAGCAAACCATAAAACATTCCATGGTACATTCAAGAGCTGCCTTACGATTTTTAACACTACTTCTTTTTGGCATGGGCTATTCTTCCTTTGCGCAAGAAACCAAATCGATAAAAAAACCGAATATCATCTATATTCTCACGGATGATTTGGGGTATGGAGACATTGGAGCGTTCTTTCAAAACCAGAGAAAAGAAACAAATGATCGTAGCGAGCCTTATGCATTAACCCCACAATTGGACAAAATGGCATCTGAAGGGGTTATGCTTACCAATCATTATACGGCAGCTCCGGTATGCGCACCATCACGATCGTCTGTACTATTGGGGGTTAGCCAAGGGCATGCCAATGTCCGCGATGGCCAGTTTGATAAGGCTTTGGCGGATAACCACACACTGGGCAACGTATTGCAAAAAGCAGGCTACAAAACGGCGGCAATTGGTAAATGGGGCCTACAAGGTTCAAATAGATGGTCAGAAAACGGAGATTCTTGGCCCGCACACCCCAACAATAGAGGTTTTGATTATTACTATGGCTATATACGGCATAGAGATGGTCATGAACATTATCCCGTTGAAGGTGTGTATCGCGGAAAAAAAGAAGTCTACGAAAACAAAAATGAGGTAAGTAAAGGACTGGACAAGTGTTATACGGGCGATTTATGGACGGCCGTTGCCAAAAAATGGATCGTAGAACAGGTAAAGGGAAAAGAAAACGAGCAACCTTTCTTTATGTACCTAGCTTTTGACACGCCACATGCCGTTCTTGAACTACCCACACAGGCCTATCCACAAGGAGGCGGGTTACACGGTGGGTTACAATGGTTAGGAAAACCGGGGAACATGATAAATACGGCTTCGGGGAAAGTAGATTCGTACATTCATCCTGACTATGCCAATGTTACTTACGACCATGATAAAAATCCAAGTACGCCAGAGGTGGCTTGGCCGGACGTCTACAAACGTTATGCTACTAGCACCCGTAGAATAGACAGTGAGGTAGGCGATTTATTGCAATTGCTAAAAGACCTTAATATTGATGAAAACACTTTAGTGGTTTTTAATTCGGATAATGGCCCTTCTATGGAGTCTTATTTAGAAGAAGAATATACCGCCGATTTTTTTAACAGTTTTGGGCCTTTTGACGGTATCAAAAGAGATGTGCTTGAAGGTGGGGAACGTACTCCTTTAATTGCGCGTTGGCCCACTAAAATTCCGGCTGACCGGGTTATAAAGTCTCCGAGCATTGCCTATGACTGGCTCCCAACGTTTACTGAAGCCGCGGGTTATACTGCACCCGTAAATAGTGATGGGGTTTCTCTACTGCCTATTTTAACCGGAAACGGAAAGCAACAAGAAAGCCTTATTTATGTAGAGTACAACCAAAGTGGAAAAACACCGGAATACGAAGAATTTGCACCCAACAATCGCGGTAGAGTGCGAAAACAGATGCAAATGATGCGTGAGGGAGATATTGTTGGCCTACGCTACAACATTCAAAGTGCGGATGACGATTTTGAATTCTACAATATTGTTGAGGACACGCACCAAACCCTAAACTTGGCTACCCTACCAAATATGGAGGCACTACAAGTACAGATGAAAGAACGAGTGCTTCAAGTACGCATGCCCGATACGAATGCTGCAAGACCTTATGACAACGCTGCAGTTCCTGCTGTTTCATTACATAATCCAAACAGCGGATTGAATTGGAGCGCATTCAAAAACAATGCACCTTGGTTGCCCAAAGTGGATGGTTTAACCCCTGTAGCAAGTGGCAAAATCGGTACACCTAATGTGGCTCAGGTAAAAGAGAAAGGCGATGTTTTTCTATTTGAGGGTTTTATTCAAATCCCTACGGAAGGCAGTTATACCTTTTCTTTAAAGTCTTCCAACAGTACGTTTGTCCGTATTCATGAAGCAAGTGTTATTGATGCCGATTACGGTTATGAAACGGGTTCCGAGAAAAAAGGCACAATGAAATTAAAAGCGGGATACCACCCTATACGCATATATTATAAAAAGAAACCCGGAGCAACTCCTAAAATTGACTTACAATGGAGCGGCCCTACAATTGAAAAAAGCACAATTCCCGAATCGGCGTTTTTTGTGATTAAGTAAAAAAGAGAGAGAATCAAATGAAAAATATTATTCTTTTAACAGTAATTCTAATCGGCTTAGGTAAAGGCTTGGCCCAAGAAAAGCCTAACATTGTTTTACTCTTTGTAGATGATTATGGCTGGGCCGATGTTGGTTTTAGGAATTCCAAATTCCACACACCAAATATTGACCAACTTAAAAAAGACGGATTCAACTTTAACCGTGCTTATATTGCCACACCTACCTGCAGTCCTAGCAGGGCTTCGCTACTGACCGGGAAAGAACCGGTACGTTTTCAAATGGTACGCCATATTATTGATGGCAAGGAAAAGGCCGCTAAAAATAATATGCCCGGAGGAAAGTTCAATTTATGGCCTACAGACCCCGTACAAATGCCCTCCAGAAATTGGTTGCCATTGGAGGAAGTTACCTATGCAGAGCGACTAAAAGAATTTGGCTATTACAATATGTTCATTGGCAAATGGCATTTAGGTAGTGAAAAATACCATCCGGTACACCAAGGATTTGATGCCCAATATGGCACAGGAGACCATGGACATCCCGGAAATTATTTTGCGCCGTTCTTTAAAACAGGAAATCCATTACCTGATTCTCCGGAAGGCACTTATTTAACCGATGTACTAACAGAAGGTGCGGAAAAATTTATAACGGAATATGAAAAAGAGCAGCCCTTTATGCTATCGCTCTGGTACTATAATGTACACGGGCCACATATTGGCCGTACGGATTGGGTAGAACGCTATAAAAAAGAAGGTTTAACAGGCAAAGACGCAGAATATGCTGCCATGGTAAGCGCAATGGACGAATCCGTAGGGAAAGTTAGAAAAGCACTGGATAAAAAAGGCATAGCTAAGAACACGGTAGTTATCCTTCTATCCGACCAAGGAGGTTATTTTAGTAACGCTCCGTTATCCGGAGGGAAAACAGGTGGTAACACTTTAGGCGAGGGTGGTGCCCGAGTTCCATTCATTATTTCTTACCCGGGAGTTACTATGCCGGGCATTTCATGCGATGTTCCCGTGCAATCTATTGATGTGTTTCCTACTCTGGTTGAGATAGCTTCAGGCAAAAAATCCAAGAACAAGAACATTCAAGGAAAAAGTTTGATGCCTTTGCTCCAGGGCAAGGAGTTCAAAAAACGCAACCTGTTTTTCTTCCGTAGTTATGAAGATCAATACACTGCTATAATGAACGGAGATTGGAAAATGGTAAAATACCACAGTGGCAGACATGACTTATTCAATATAAAAGAGGACCAAAGCGAATCTAAAAACCTCATCAATATAGAAGTTGATCAAGCAAAAAAAATGAAGAAACAGTTAGAAAAATGGGAAAAAGAAGCTGTTCCCGAGTTTTAACCGTTCATCTCTGAAGGCCTGTATAAAATGAAAATTGAATCAATGAATAAAATAATAACGACTGGTATTTATTTGCTATTTACCTGTTTAACTTTTGCTCAAGAAAGACCGAATATTATCTGGCTCATGGCCGAGGATATGAGCATTGACTTAGAGTGCTACGGTATGAAAGGTGTTAAAACACCCCATCTGAACAAGATGGCGAAAGAAGGCGCTAAATTTGAAAACTGCTTTGTAACCAACCCCATTTGCTCGCCTAGTCGTTCTGCAATGCTAACCGGTACACACCAAGTAAAAATAAACGCGCACCATCACCGAAGCAATAGAGACGTTCCATTGGATGAGCGGTTTAAACCTTTTACCTATTGGTTAAGAGAAGCCGGCTACACAACTATTTTAGGCCACCATGGTGTAATGGGAAAAGGGCGCAAAATAGATGCTAATTTTAAACATGAACCCATTGGTCCTTGGGACGGAAAAACTCAGTTCGGGATTTTTGACAAGTACGATACTTTTGAGAAAGAAGACCAACCGTTTTTTGCCCAGATACAATTGGTAGCTAGTCATAGAGGTGATTGGTGGGACGAGGTTCGTGAAAACTCAAAACACCCTGTAGACCCTTCAAACGTAGAATTGCCCGAATTTATGGCCGACGTCCCAATCATTCGTCTGGATTGGGCCAAGTATTTGGACCAAATTGAGTTTTTGGACAATGAAGTAGGCATGATTTTTAAAGAATTGGAAGACAAAGGAATGGCTGATAATACCGTTGTTATTTTTATAGGTGACAATGGCCGTTGTAATATTCGTGGAAAAGGGTATTTACAAGACCCGGGCTTGCACATTCCACTTCTCGTTTATTATCCCAAAGATATAAAGGCCGGTCAGGTTAGAAAAGATGTGGTTTCTGCTACGGATATTACCGCAACCGTATTGGATTTTGCCCAAGTAGACATTCCCGAATACATGACCGGAAAACCTATATTCGATTCTAATTTTAAACGTGAGTTTGTCTACGGAGCACGTGACCTTTGGGACGAGATAGAAGAAAAATCCCGCGCCATTACCTCGGGAGAATGGAAATATATTAGAAATGACAAACCCGAAGTTCCTTTTGACGCAGGACAGGCGTATTTAGAATTTTATCGCCCTGCCGTGCACCGAATGCGTGCCCTAAAGGCCGAAGGTAAATTAAACGAAAGCCAAAAGCTGTTCTTTGCCCCCAACAAGGACAAAGAAGAGTTATACCATCTTACTACAGACCCTCAGGAGCTCCACAATTTGGCAAAAGACCCAAAATATGCAGATATATTGCAAAAAATGCGAGCCAAGACCGAGGCCTATGATATAGAAATGAAACCCGTAAACACCATATACCATCCTGAGCACGCTATTTCTGTAGATGCCCTAAAATGGGTAAAAGAAGAGCGGCCCGAAGAATACCAAAGAATGTTAGACGGAGAAGAAATTGGCTTTAAAAAAGCCGTTCAAGGATACAAAGAAAGTTTAAAATAGTTGTGTTAGTTAGATTGTTTTAAGTCTCCGGATTACGAGTTTCCGGAGGCTTTTTTTATGCCCTATCGGGCTAGCCCTTTCTTGGTTTACTATTAAGCTTGTGCATATAACTTACAATAAAATAACGCCCCAAACTATCAGAGGTGGTTTCTTCAAAATAATTGGTAGTACTGCGTCTGTAGATATCAATATTCTTATCGAGTAAATCTATCAAAACCAGTTTTAGGACATGGCTTTTCTCTTTGGAAAAAGCATAGGATACCGTAGCGTTCCATAGGGGAATGTTCTCGTCTGAAGCAAAAGCATTATCCGTATAAATAAAATAATCAAACTGGGTATTAAAGTTCACATTGTCACTTAAATCGCAATCCAACATAGAAAAATATTGCTGTTTAGTGTACTTACGATCTAAATCACGCTCTATTGAAAAGGATGTGTTGTTTACGCTATAGGTAGCTCCCGCTTTAAGGTCCACAACACTTTTGTTACTATTCTCCAGCGTTGCACTCACGAGAAAATCTTGGGAAGTAACTTCATTAAGCTGAAAATTTATAATGGCGTTATTGGTATTAAAGAAATTCCTGTTTCGGAAAGAGTAGCGCAATCCTAAACTTTTTATCTTCTGGCTAAACCCAAGTATAGTATTCAATCTTCGTTTGATTCCATTATTCTCGTAACTCAAGGTTCTAACGTAGTCATCATCTACATCAACACTCTTAATTATAGCATCTTTTGAATATTGAAATTGAACTCGCGAATTAAAACTAAAGGACGATTTAAAATCATGCACAATGGCGGACACGGTCAGGGCATCCATCCTTTCGGCAACCAAATCCGGATTTCCCTTACGTATAGAAAACGGGTTCAAATCGTTGATTACCGTAGAACTTTCAAAAGGTCTTGGCGTGCGAATATTCTTTTTATAGCTCAACCTGTATTTTCTACCTCTTTTGGGCACGTATTGCACCGTGGCCAGAGGATTAACGAACAACCTGTCCGTTACCGTGGCCGCTTCGTTTACAACCCCGAACCTCCTTACGATATCTTGTAGCTCCAGGGCCGCATAGGTATTGATTTTTCCCGTGGTGTAGCTATGCGCCAACCTGGTTTGGTAGTTATTCTCATTATGGTCGTAATCGTATTTTAGGATTTCCTCTTTGTTCTTCGCATTTACGGTTATCTTATTCTGATAGACATTTTCATTATCTATTTTATTGCCCATATAGGACTCCAACTTCATATAATGATTGCTCCCAAGGGGTTCTGTATATTTAAAATTAAAATTGACCAATGATGTATTGAGTTCTTGTTCCCGTATAGTATTCAGTTCCCTAACAGATTCCTTAGGGGTATTTATACGCCTAGTGATCAATGTATTTTGATCGTTCTTCATAGTAGACCGATTAAAGGTCGTATTTAATCCTGTTGCCAAGCTCCTACCCTTTTTGCGCAATTTTTGATAGAAATTAAGTCCCAAATTGGCTCTTTTCCTATCCCGATCTACAGTAGACACATTATCATTTGCCGTATTTAGTTCTTCTTCTTTAAAATAGCGTCCCATACGGTTGGAATAGCTATTGACTACATCTGAAATCATTTGCCCTTTAATGATCAAACTATTATTAGGATTGGATTTGTTCCTGTAATCCAAATTAAGATTGTGATCGTTCTTGGTGTTTACGTATTCGTTCTCGGCTACATAGTCAAAATTATTAGCGTTGGAAAAGGTGATTCTTTTAGATACGGAAGTACCGTCGTTTTTAGAATAGTTATAGAAATAATCTCCGTTCAAGGATTCTTTCTCCTTAAACTCATGTCCCACATTTATCCCTGCCACTCCCGTATTTAAATACCCACTTAAGCTTTTGGTCTTTTGTGCAGAGTTCTGTTCTTCTTCCTCATCATCGCCATCAACTCCATCGGAATTCTTTAAAAAATCCTGAATATTTGAACCCGTTATATTTATGTTGTTAATTTTACCAATGACCGAAAACTGGGTTTTAGAGGTAAACTTGTTGTAATTGAGGTTGCCAAAATAACGATTATCAAGCCCCAGACCTGCCGAAGCTTTTCCAAAGCCGTTATTCTTTCTCGATTCTTTTAAGGTAAAATTAATGACCACCTCCTTATTTCCGTCCGCTACACCGGTAAGTTCGGACTCATCACTCTTTTTATCAATAATCTCTACATTACCTATGGCGTCTGCGGATAAATTTTTGAGTACAATAGAGGGATCGCCACCAAAGAATTCCTTTCCATCGATCATGATTTTAGTCACTTGGTTCCCCTGGGCGTTCACCTTTCCATCAGAATCTATTTCCATTCCTGGAATTTTATTCAACAGCTCCTCTAAATTATCATCTGGATCCACTTTAAAGGCGCTGGTACTAAAAGCTATGGTGTCTTGTTTAATCTGCACAGGCACCACTGCGGTTAGCGTAACCCCCTCAAGTTCGTACGTATCTTCTATCAGTGTCAGTTTTCCAAAGTCTAGGGCCTTTCCCGTATAGGTAATGTTCTTGTATAAGGAGATATAGCCCAAGGAAGAAACATTTAAAATATAATCTCCTTTTTGGGTTTCGGCTATTTTAAACTCGCCATTTACATCGCTAATGGTATAATCTACGTAGGTAGAATCTTTTGTACTCAACAAGACAATCGCAACGGCTTCCAAGGGTTCGTTGCTTTCAGAAAGTACAGTTCCCGAAATAGACTCGGGTGACTGAGCTTGTATTGAGCAGAAAAATATAAAGAAGAGAAAACACAGAGCTGCCTTTCCTTTTTGAAAATTTACCATTAAACCTTAATTGAATTATAGTGCTAAAAGAGCAATGTCTAAAGATAAAATGAAGCAAATAAACAGATGTACATAAGAATACAAGAAATGTATTGTTGAGTACACATTCTATGATCGGTATGATCAATTTGCTCTAATAATGCAACAAATGATCAATGGCTCAAACTATAACAAGTAAAATAAGTACATTGCTTAGTGCTTTATCTTATAGGCCAATAAATTTGTTTCACTCTTGTTATAACCACTATCAAAGTCAAAAAAACTTTACAACTATGAGATTACGTATTGCCCATTTTCTATTTTTCCTTTTTTCTATTTCTTCCCTATTGAGTTTAGGCTCCTGTAAAGAAGAAGCAAAAACGGAACAAAAGACGGTTTCACAAAAAGAAAAGCAGCCCAATGTAATTTACATTCTAGCGGATGACCTTGGCTATGGGGATTTAAGCTCATACGGTCAAACAAAGTTTGAAACGCCCCGTATTGATGAATTGGCGGCTAGAGGCATACAGTTTACACAGCATTACAGCGGAGCTCCCGTTTGCGCTCCCGCCCGCTCATCCCTAATGACGGGACAACATACGGGCCACACTCCTATTAGAGGTAATAAAGAACTTGAAGGCGAGGGTCAAACGGCCCTGCCTGGCAATGCGGTTACCGTAGCCGAAATCATGAAAAAAGCAGGCTATACCACAGGAGCTTTTGGCAAATGGGGATTAGGTTTTATTGGCAGCGAAGGCGACCCGGTTGCACAAGGGTTTGACGAATTCTACGGATACAATTGCCAGCGTATGGCGCACAGGTATTACCCTCCCCATTTATGGCACAATGAAGACAAAATCTTACTTGATGGCAATGACTGGACAAAAACCGAAACCTACGCACCGGATAAAATTCAGGAAGCAATTTTGTCATTTATAGAAGCCAATAAAGAAAAGCCCTTTTTCGCCTACGTTCCTTTTGTTTTGCCTCATGCAGAATTAATTTCTCCCAAAGACTCCATTTTTGATAAGTTCAAGGACAAATTTGAGGAAACGCCCTTTACGGCGGAAAACGATTTTACCTCGGACTATGGTCCTGACATTGTTCACATGGAATATGCTCCCCAACTTAAGCCGCGCGCTGCCTTCGCATCTATGGTATACCGTATGGATGTGTATGTAGGGCAAATATTAGATAAACTGGACGAACTGGGCATTGCGGAAAACACCATTGTTATGTTCGCAAGCGATAACGGCCCACATGCCGAAGGTGGTGCAGACCCTGAATTTTTCAATAGTTCTGGAGGACTAAGGGGCATTAAAAGAGACTTGTACGAAGGTGGTATACGCTCTCCGTTTATTGTTACATGGCCCAATAAAATTAAACCTGGCTCAACCTCCGATCATGTTTCTGCATTTTGGGATGTTATGCCTACATTGGCCGAAATCACTAATACAGACGTTCCGGCCGCTAGTGACGGTATTTCATTCCTTCCCACCCTCTTAGGCAAAGAAGGCCAAAAAGAACATGACCACCTGTATTGGGAATTCCCTATTCAAAAAGGACGAAAAGCAGTTAGAAAAGGGGACTGGAAAGGTGTTATTTACAATTTTACCCAAAAACCCCAAGGCCAATTTGAGCTTTATAACCTAGCCGATGATCCATCTGAAACCAAGAATATTGCCAATGAACATCCAGAAATAGAAAAGGAGATGAGGCAAATCATGGAAAGCGAAAGTGAGGCATCAGAACTGTTCCCTTTTGAGTAGTTTTCGATTTAAAAACCAACCAAAAATTAAACCATTGCATATCCTATGAAAACCATTTATTTTCTTCTAAGCCTTATTTTATCGGTTTCCTGTTACGCCCAGAAGCCGAACAATACTAATTCAGAAAAGCGTCCCAACGTAATCCTGATTATGGTTGATGACCTTGGGTACGAAGGAATTGGCAGTTATGGAGGTACATCTTACAATACCCCAAACATAGATAAACTTGCTGCTACCGGTATGCAGTTCAATCAGGCGTATGCACAGCCGCTATGTACTCCTACACGTGTAAAACTTATGACGGGGCAATATAACTTTCGTAATTGGGAAGCTTTTGGAATTTTAAATCCTAAACAAAAAACGTTTGGCCATATCATGAAAGATGCAGGTTATGCTACCTGTATGGTGGGCAAATGGCAACTACAGAGTTATGACCCTCCAGGCTACCCAGGAGGTGAACACAGAAGAGGTATTGGCATGAAAGTAGAAGATGCGGGCTTTGATGAATACAGCATGTTTCACGCCTTTCACACAGAAGACAAAGGTTCCCGGTTTGCCAATCCAACAATTTATCAAAACGGAGAATTCCTAAAGGAAACAGATGGTAAATATGGCCCTGACATTTTCTCGGAATATTTAAACGATTTTGTTGGCCGTCAAGCGGATAAACCATTTTTTGTGTATTACCCTATGGCTTTAACGCACGGTCCCTTTAATCCAACACCAGATAGTTCCGATTGGAAATTTGCTGAAAAAAGATTGAATGACGAAACCGTATACTTTAAGGATATGGTAGAGTATTTGGATAAAATTATCGGGAATATCGTAACTAATCTAGAAAAGAAAGGCCTACGCGAAAACACGCTTTTAATGTTGTATTCCGATAATGGCACACACCAAACCATTTTTTCCAAGATGGGAGACCTAACAGTTCAAGGTGGGAAAGGTTTAACTACCGAAGCAGGTATTAAAGTCCCTTTTATCGTCAACTGGCCCGGTCATATAACAGAAGGCAGCGCATCAAATGAGTTTATTGATGCCATAGATTTTATGCCCACTATTCTTGAAGCCACTAACACCCCGACCCCTGCCGGTTTTGAGCCAGACGGGGAGAGTTTTTTACCGGTCTTGAAAGGGGAGCCTGTACAGCGTAGAGACTGGGTATTTATGAGCTACGACCCTAAACCAGGTTGGGACAAAAAACAATTTGCCCCGGCGGAATTTGTACTGAACGCCAACTATAAACTATACGGAGACGGCAGGTTCTATAACACCAAAAATGATGTACTGGAAAAAGATTCGTTGCCATCCAGTAAACTCTCTACACAGGAAAAACAGCTTAAAGGGAAATTTCAAAAGGTTTTAGACTCATTAAAAAAATACCCCACTTACGGGTGGATAGAACGTTTAGCTCCAGAGTTTGATTCGCTAGTATCAAAACATGCCCGTATTGAACTGGTTGCCGAAGGTTTCAACTGGTCCGAAGGCCCGGTATGGTTACCAAAGGAGCAAAAGCTCATATTTTCCGATGTTCCCGAGAACAAAATTTACCAATGGCATAATTTAGACGGGCTCAGCTTGTACATGTCCCCTTCGGGAGGTACGGGAATTGCAAATGGCAATACAGGAAAGGGGTCTAACGGACTTATTCTTGACCCTCAGGGAGATTTAGTTATTTGCCAAGTAGGAGACCGTAGAATAAGTAGACTTGCAAGTTTGCAGGATTCGCTTCATCCAAAGTTCACCCCTATTGTAACCGATTATAAAGGAAAAATATTCAACTCCCCCAATGACCTGGATTATGACGCTAACGGAAACCTTTACTTTACGGATCCTGCTTTTGGTTTAGGTAATGGTAAAAGTGCCATTGGTTTTAACGGTGTTTATTTTTTGAGCAAGGATAACAAATTAGTTCTCTTAGATGATTCTATAAAAGCCCCTAACGGCATTGCCGTATCTAATGATAACAAAACCCTTTACGTTGCGGACTCTTTTAAAGAACAACCCAAAATCCTAGCGTATGATATAGTAAGTGACGGAAAAGTAGCCAATAAAAGAATATTCTTTGATGCTACTCAACTTCACAAAGCCAGTATTAGTAAACAGTCTCCTGATGGAATGAAAATTGATAAAAAGGGGAATATTTTCCTAGCCGGTCCTGACGGGGTTTTAGTTATTTCTCCCTCTGGAAAGCATTTGGGAACCATTAGAACCGATAAAAACACTGGAAATTGTGAGTTTAGTGATAATGGTAGGTACCTGTTCATTACTGCGGACGATTATCTTTTAAGAGTAAACCTAAGGCCCTATTCCAAATAAACCGCCATGTACAAAAACTATACTTTATCTATTCTTTCAATAGGTCTTTTACTCCTTTCTTCCTGTGCAGAAAAGAAAAAAGAAGAGGCGAAAGTTACCCAAGAACGTCCCAATATAATTCTCATAATTGCCGATGATATGGCTTGGGACGATAGTGGTGCCTATGGCCATCCCAATATAAAAACACCCAATATAGACCAACTGGCACAAGACGGAATGCGTTTTGACAATGCCTTTTTGACTGCCAGTTCGTGCAGCCCCAGCAGAACCAGTATTATTACCGGCCTATACCCTCATAATACGGATGCCGAACAACTCCATTGGCCTTTACCATCGGATAGAGTGACTTTTGTGGAGGAGCTTAAAAAATCTGGCTATTGGACAGCGCAAGCGGGCAAATGGCATTTGGGCGACTCCATCAAAGACCGCTTTGACCTTGTAAAGGACGTAGGTACACAAGGTTTTCAGTTATCGCCAACAGGTGAAAAAACAAAACAAACGGGTGATGGTAGTGGTTGCGAAGAATGGGTACCCGTACTTCAACAAAGACCGGAAGACCAACCTTTCTTTCTGTGGTTGGCGGCAGTAGACCCCCATAGACCCTATACCGAGGACATTATTGACAACCCACATGCCTTAGAAGATGTAATTTTACCCCCGTATTTCCCGGATACCAAAGAGGTTCGTGAAGACTTTGCCCATTATTACAACGAGATTACCCGTCTTGATAATTACGTAGGTAAAGTAGTGGCGGAATTGGATAAACAGGGCATTTCGGATAACACTATGATTCTATTTATTAGCGATAACGGCAGGCCTTTTCCTCGTGATAAGACCACTCTTTATGACGGCGGTATAAAAACACCATGGATCGTAAAGTGGCCCAATGAAGTAGAATCCAATTCTGTTAATTCCAACTTGGTAAGCTCAATAGACATTGCCCCCACCTTCCTGAAACTAGCAAATTTGGAGCCTTTGTCCAGTTTTGAAGGTGAGGACTTCTCACCGCTATTAGAAAACACCAAAACAAAAGTAAGAGATCTTATTTATGCCGAAGACCATTGGCATGATTACGAAGATTACACCCGTGCGGTACGCTCGGAAGAATACAAATACATCCGCAATTTCTATACGGATTTACCCAACACCCCATCTGCGGATGCTTTTGTTGGAGGTACATTTAAATCTATGCAAGAGCTAAAGAAAAAAGGGGAACTCAACCAAGCGCAGTTAGCTTGTTTTATAACACCGCGCCAAGAAGAGGAGTTGTACGATGTTGTTAATGACCCTTACGAGCTAAAAAACTTGGCACAAGACCCAGCGCATCAAAGTACGCTTGAGGCGCTTCGTAAAGAAATGAATAGCATCCGTAAAGCTTCAAACGATAGTCTTCCGGATTTTAGAACACCGGATGAATTTGATCGCGAGACAGGAAAATCCAACTCATTCAGAAAAAGACCTCGACCTTCAAAAGTGGAAATGGAGAAAATTATCAGGGCCATGAAAAAGTAGATACCCTTTAAAAACCGACCACTGTTTCCATTTTCAAATCGGTGTCCACTCTATTTTTTCCCCTAACTCTAAAAAGTGCCGTAAAATATTTTTTACCCTTTAAATATTTAGTTTCAAAGGTCTTGAGGCTATCCACATTGGTAAAGTATTCAACGGTGGCACTCACCCCTATATCGTGTTCCGAAAAGAAAACAAAATGCTCCGTAGCACCAATACCCGGGTATTTTGAAACTATGGCATACTCTTGGTCAACGGAAGAAGCTCCAAAGGCAAACGAATTATCCTTCTTAGTAGGATGACCGGACAGCTCCAACGTTTGTCCAGATAATTTAAAGTAAGGATTGGCGTCATTAAAAAATCCGATAAATTGATTATCGTTCTTTACTGGCCCCGCGTAAACGGCATTGCCTTCCTTTATTTCCGGCAAAGTAGTTTGTGTAGAAAAACGGATGGAGAATTGTTGGTCATAGGTTTGAAAAAATTGTTGCAAATATTGGGTTGCCATAGCCGCCATACGAGTAGTATAGCTATAGTTTGCAGGACGTAGCACCCCTTGTAACTCTGGCTTTCTCTTTAAAAGGTCATAAAACTCATCAACATTGTTTATTTGAAAGTCTCTGGTCCAGCCCCTACCACCGGTCATGGTTTTACCCATGGCACCAAAGTGATCCCCCAAAATAACGTTAGTAGAAGTATCCGAATCCAAAAAAGACTCCCATAACAACGGTTTCTTTAATGGCATTTTATTCACCAATAACAATATCAAGGCTATGAGCAATAAAGCATAGGGTAAAATTTGCGTCCAACTCAATTTTTGCACCCAACCTACCGGCACCTGCTTCTTTACAAACCTTACTTTATACTGGCCTTTATCAATTTTTAATTGCCATGCATCAGTACTGCCTTCGCTTGCATAGTAGGTGGCCAACTTTTTTCTAAGGTTGTAAATATTAACCCTCACCCTTGGATTACTTTTTTCGTCCGTCTGGCTATTCTTAAAAAACTCAAGCTCTATTACGGTCTCTTTTAGGTGCTCCCCTCGTTTGGTAGACTCATAAAGATATTGTAGCAACCCCCTACTTGTAGGCGCATTTTTAAAAGTTTCACTATCCCTAATTTTAGAAACTACCTCTTGTTCTATTTTTTTCGTCAGTTGCATATAGAATACAGTAAAATGGGTGCATCCCGTTCAACTTTAACCGTTATAGCTACCGTTAAAGAGAGGTTAAAGTACTAATAATAAAGTGTGGAACATACATTTGCTAGTATCAATTTTATTTCCATTCCAGAAAACATGCCCGAATACCATTCTAAAAAACAACAAATGAAAATCACTTCTACCTTTATCCTACTGCTACTATCCATTTTGGGAGCGAGTGCCATGCAGAGCAACGCACCATCAACAGATGTGGAAACACAAAAAGTTTACCTCTCAGGAACAAGTAAAGATGATATGGTAGACTGGGAATTCTTTTGTTCCGATGGTATGAACAGCGGTAAATGGTCAACTATTGGCGTACCATCTTGCTGGGAGCTACAGGGTTTTGGAAATTACAACTATGGAAAGGATGACTTTGACGTGCGTAAGAACGAATATGGGCTTTACAAACATCAATTTAATGTTCCCAAAGACTGGAAACAAAAAGAGGTGAAAATTGTCTTTGAAGGTGTTATGACGGATGCCGAAGTCAAGATTAACGGAAAACTTGCCGGTGCAATACACCAGGGTGCGTTTTACGAATTCAAGTACAACATTACCAAACTCCTGAAGTACGGCGAAAAAAATTTATTGGAGGTTAAAGTCAATAAAGCTTCCTCCAATATGTCCATTAACCATGCGGAAAGACAAGCCGATTTCTGGATTTTTGGCGGCATCTACAGACCGGTTTATTTACAGGCTTTTCCAAAAGAAAATATAGAACGCGTAGCTATCGACGCCAAAGCGGATGGAAGCCTTGAAGCCGATATTTTTACAACATCTAAAAAAGCACAATCACTGCGCATTTCATTATTGGATATCAACCACAATAAATTGCAAGACTTACCAGCCACCAGCATTACCAAAGAAAACGGAAAGTGGAATTTTGTTTCAAAGGCAAAGTACATAAAATCATGGAATCCGGAATCACCTCAGCTCTATTTCCTGAATATAGAACTCTTGGGTAAAAAGGGTGAAGTGCTCCATAAAACTATGGAACGTATTGGCTTTAGGACGGTTGAAGTTCGTGAGGCGGACGGAATCTATGTAAACGGACAACGAATTAAGTTCAAAGGTGTAAACCGTCATTCATTTTATCCCTCCTCGGGAAGAACCACTTCCAAAGCACTTAGCATAGAACATGCAAAAATGATGAAAGACATGAACATGAATGCCGTTCGCATGTCTCACTACCCACCTGACACACACTTTCTAAATGCAGCGGATTCTCTTGGTCTTTTTGTCATAGACGAAGTCTGCACATGGCACTCTCCACATTTGGATACAAAAGTAGGTGAGAAAATAGTTAAAGAAACCGTAGTTAGGGATGTGAACCACCCATCTATTCTTCTTTGGGCCAATGGTAACGAAACAGGCTGGAATACTGAGTTAGACGATGATTATGCCAAGTGGGATATCCAGAAAAGAGAGGTCATTCATCCTTGGAACATCTTTAACAAAACCAACACCATGCACTATCCTAGCTATCATATTTTTGCTTATGATGCCTACGCCAAGGATAAAATCTATTTCCCTACTGAATTTTTGCATGGTCTATATGATGGTGGCCACGGTGCCGGATTAGAGGATTATTGGAAACAGATGTGGAACATGCCACTATCCGCTGGAGGTTTTCTTTGGGATTTTGCAGACGAGGCCGTTGTTAGAACGGACAAAAACGGCATACTGGATACAGATGGTAATCACGCTGCCGATGGTATTGTTGGACCTTATGCCGAAAAAGAGGCCAGTTACTTCAGTATTAAGGAAATTTGGTCTCCCGTTCGTATTGAGGACCGGTTTATAAAGCCTGATTTCAACGGTATTTTCAGGGTACAGAACAGATATCACTACACCAATTTAGCCGATATTAAAATGGTGGCCCAATGGGTACAATTTGATGGCCCCAAAGGAACGGATAAGGTTAAAATCCTATCCGAGGCCACGGTACAGCTTCCCAGTTTAGAGCCAGAGAGCACAGGAACCTTTAAAGTAAATTTACCGGAAAACTGGCAATCATCGGACGCGCTATATTTGACCGTCACAGACCCCAGCGGATTAGAAATATTTACTTGGAGCTACCCTGTACAAGCACCAAAGGTCACGAACAATCGCAACATTAATCGCTCAGAAGAAGGAACGATTACCACCCATATAGATGCTGGAAACATTACCGTTATAGCTAACGGAATACAATATACATTTTCCGAAAAAACAAGTTTGTTGCAAGAAGTGAAGAAAGGAGCTAGAATTATTCCCTTCAACAACGGACCGCTAATTTTTGACCACAAGGACAAAATAGAATCCTTAAAAGTAAACGAGCTTAAGGATCAAGTAGAGATAGTTACTGTTTTTGAGGCGTCCGACAAATCTCCCAGTTGGGCCAGCCACAAAGAATATAGTTCCGATGTAATTAAATGGACAGTTCACTCCAACGGCCTATTGGACTTGCATGTTGAAATTAGAGGCAAAAAAATAGTGGAAGGGTTTAAAGGCATTACCTTTTCTTTTCCGGAATCCGAGGTTGCCGGCATGAAATGGCTGGGAGACGGTCCTTACCGGGTTTGGAGAAACCGCATGAAAGGCACCAAACTAAAAGTTTGGGAAAACGATTACAACAACACCGTTACGGGTGAATCTGGTTTTGTGTATCCAGAATTTAAAGGCTTCTTTTCCAGTTTGTATTGGGTGCAGGTGAAAAGTAAAAATAATACTGCTTTTACAGTATACTGTAATTCCGAAAACACTTTCCTACGCATGCTAACCCCGCAACAACCAAAAGAAGACCCCAATCATAGAGTTTCCGTAGATTTTCCGGAAGGCGATATTTCTTTCGTCAAAAATATTCCGGCCATAGGAACCAAGTTCCAAACCGGGGATAAAATGGGTCCCCAGGGAAATTCAGAAAATTATTTTGGAAATGATGATGAGCCCATCAGTATAGACCTGACCTTTGAATTTTAGACTGAAAAGTTACGAAACGCCATAAACTAAAAAGAGTCTCATCGGTTTCGACAAGACTCTTTTACGAGAACACTATATGAAAATGAAAAAATTTAATTCTGTTTGATTAACACTGTAAACTTACGGTGGTCCTACGCATTTTGAAAAAATATGATGTGAAGTGGCCGATTTCTGTTGTGAAAACGTCTTTTCTTGTAATTCCACTCAAAATACCCCCATATTTATCCAACATAGGACTGGGCTTTTTCAAGTTAAAACACGAAAAAGAATCTAAAATATGAGGAACCCTATTTTAGCTAAAGCTATAAATTTCGGTAAGTTTTGTTATTGAAAGGCCGGAAACCCGGTAATATCGGCTCCTGTAATCAACAAATGAATGTCATGGGTGCCTTCGTAAGTAATTACACTCTCTAGGTTCATCATATGGCGCATAATGCTATATTCTCCTGTAATTCCCATTCCCCCCAGCACCTGCCGAGCCTCTCTGGCTATCTTGATGGCCATATCTACATTATTACGCTTGGCCATAGAAATCTGTGCAGAAGTAGCCCTACCCTCATTCCTTAATTGCCCTAAACGAAACGCCAATAATTGTGCTTTGGTGATTTCCGTTATCATCTCGGCCAACTTTTTCTGCTGTAATTGGGTAGCTGCTATAGGTTTACCAAATTGCACACGTTCTTTAGCGTACCTCAAAGCGGTATCATAACAATCCATAGCCGCACCGATCGCCCCCCAAGAAATACCATAACGGGCAGAATCCAAACAACCTAAAGGAGCCCCTAGTCCAGATTTATTGGGCAACAGATTTTCCTTTGGCACCTTAACGTTGTCAAAAATAAGCTCTCCGGTAGCAGAAGCCCTTAAAGACCATTTATTGTGTGTTTCCGGTGTTGAAAAACCTTCCATTCCCCGCTCAACTATAAGTCCGTGTATACGGCCCTCTTCGTTCTTGGCCCATACCACAGCAATATCGGCAAAAGGCGAATTGGAGATCCATAGTTTGGCTCCATTCAACAAATAATGGTCGCCCATATCCTTGAATTTTGTTTCCATACCACTTGGGTTGGAACCATGATTGGGTTCTGTAAGTCCAAAACACCCCATCATTTCACCCGAAGCTAGCTTGGGTAAATATTTTTTTCGTTGTTCTTCGGTGCCATAAGTGTAAATTGGATACATGACCAAAGACGACTGTACAGAAGCCGTTGAACGCACACCGCTATCCCCACGTTCTATCTCCTGCATAATTAGTCCGTAGCTAATTTGGTCCAATCCCGCTCCACCATATTCCTCAGGAATATAAGGTCCGAATGCTCCTATTTCTGCCAATCCACCTATAATTTGTTTCGGGAATTCCGCTTTTTGGGCATACTCCTCAATAATGGGCGAAATATCCCTTTTTACCCATTGACGTGCTGCATCACGCACTAATTTATGTTCTTCGGAAAGAAGGTCATCAAGGTTAAAATAGTCTGGAGCTTCGAACAAATCAGGTTTCATAAGATGAATTTTAATCAAATATACTGATGAAACGTAACATTACGAATACAAATTGTTACATTTTTAAATAAAAATCTTTGGTCAGCGCAATGTATTCGTTGGTGTACTCATGCCTGCTTGTTTCAATGGTAAGTTCATTGGTCTCCGGCGCTACTTTCTCAAAACCAAACTGCAATAAACTGCGTTTTATTTTAGCGGTAGAACTTCCTTTTACATGGGTAATTCGGTTTGGGTATAAACCATAACCGGCTGCCATTTTGAGAAAAGCGTTCTCTTCTTTAAATGGAATTATAGTGGCAAACGCCCCTTGCTTAGCCATTAATTTTGATACACCTTCCAGCAACTCATCAAAAGGTAACGATTGATTTTGTCTGGCTTTATCCCTAGCAGCGTTGCCACTTGAGACATCCTCTGCATAAAAAGGGGGGTTAGAAACAATTAAATCATACGGATCTTCCCATTCTTCCACAAATTCATCAAGACCGGCATGGTAACAAAATAAGCGATCACCCCAATCCGACATTTCAAAGTTAGATACACACTGTTCATACGCACCCTCATCTATTTCCAAAGCATCAATAGTATCCGCAAGGCCACGCTGGGCCAGCATTAAAGCTATTACCCCTGTGCCGGCGCCAATATCCAAAATAGACTCTGGGTTATTCTCAATAGATGCCCAAGCCCCTAACAGCACCCCATCTGTACCTACTTTCATGGCACATTGGTCTTGACTGATATTGAATTGTTTGAATTTAAATAGCTCGCTCAAAATAAACTGCTTTTGATAATAAAAAGGACTTATTAATCCGTTAGGTTGTTAAGAATTCTACTTTTTGCATCCGCCAAATAACTTCTTCCAACGGTATATCTAATACCGCCTACCTCAACACTGTTACCTTCAACAACACTTACTTTGTCTACTGCAATAGTATAGGACCTGTGAATTCTAATGAAGTTATCTCCCGGTAACTCTTCCGTAAAACTGCTAAGTGTTCTATGTATTATATACTTTGCTGTTGGTGTAATAATTCTGATATAATCCTTAAGACTTTCAATCACCAAAATATCATCAAGATATATCTTCTGTAGTTTCTTCTTATCCACTTTTACAAAAATAGAGGGCCTGTCTTCTTTATCCGGCACACCTCCAATTTTTTTTAACCCTATAACCCGGTTTACAGATTTAAAGAATCTTGGTAAGGAAATGGGTTTTACCAAATAATCAATAGCCTCCAATTCAAAACTCTTTAACGCATGCTCTTCGTGTGCCGTAGTCATGATAACAAAAGGCTTCTTATGTAGGGTACTTAAAAATTCCAATCCGTCAAGAAAAGGCATATTAATATCCAAAAACATAATATCTACCTCATTATCCCTTAAAAAAGTTGATACATCAAGAGCATTTGAAAAAGTAGCTTCTAGCCGCAATTCCTTGACCCTATTAACATAGTTCTTAATTACGTTCACCGCCAAAGGCTCATCATCTACCACAATTACTTTCAAAATCATTTTACCTTTAGCTTTAAAAACACATTGAACATTTTATCTTCTTCAAAAATTCTTAAATCATATTCATTTTTTGCATACCCCAGCTCCAGACGCTTTTTAACATTGGAGAGCCCTATACCTCCTTTTTTTACAGGGTAAACATATTCTTTGTTTACGAGAGGTATAGAATTAGATATTCTGAAATCCATAAAACCGTCTTCAGCCTTAATGTCAATTTTAATTTTCATCTCACCTATATTCATACTTGCTCCATGCTTAAAGCAATTTTCAACAAGGGGAATCAGCAACATTGGAGGTATTTTACAATTGCCAAAATTACCTGAGATATTCATATCTATCTTCAGAGAATCATCAAACCGAATACGTTCCAAATCTATATAATTTCTTATACAATTAATTTCACTGGACAAATCTTGTTGTTGCTTCTTTGTTGCGTATAACAAATAACGCATAAGCTCAGACAACTTTAAAATCACTTCCGGTGCTTGATCAGATTTTTCTAAAGTTAAAGAGTATATATTGTTTAAAGTGTTAAAAAAAAAGTGTGGAGAGACCTGCGACCTTAAAAACCTAAGTTCTGTCTTCAACTGGCGCCTTTCCAAATCATGAATCTTGCTATTTTCCCTTAACCAATCAATAGTTAATTTAATAGCTGTAAAGAATGAAATGACATAGACTTCCCCTATCATGGTCTGAACTGCATAACCAATGGTTAATGTATTAATAACCTTTGGGCCTTCTGGCATGACATCCGTACTTACCAGATAATAGGTTAAGTTATACTTTACCATTAGCATTATTAATAGTGCCAATAATATATATACGGTGTACTGAAAATACTTTTTAGTATATATAAACTGGGGCATTAAATAGTATGCATTTACATATGCCAATAACATGTGAATAGGAAAACCAATTAAATTGGTCCGTAGAGAAAGTAAAAAGTCATCATGGATAAATGTCCATCGAAAAGTATTGAAGATAAAATAAACCGACCAAAATAATATGTGATGCCAAGGCTTAATATCACTTGTACCGTGCAAATTGGGACTGCTTAAAAACTTCCTCAATTTAAAACTCATACCCATTCACTAAAAACGATATTTATTCTTTCCCCTAATTAACGTTGGGCATTGATGCGTAGTTGTTAAGCTAAAAATTTTCTGACTAAACAAAATTTTAGAAATATTCAACTCAACGTTGTAAAGTAGCTTAAAAAAAGCTCCTCTGATGTTAAATGTACTTAAAAACATTAATAGCTTGACCGCGTTTTACAATCCGCTTTGAAGTTACAAGATGTTCGGGCATACAATTTTAGTGGATTTCTCAAAATAAACTTGAACAAAACAGAAATAAACTAACGTCCAAATTAATCCTTGTTACCTTTAATTCAAATAATGTAGTTCATTAAGAAATAAAAACAGACCAAAAAGCAAGGTTATGATAATAACTGAAGTATTACAGTTAAAAACAATAGTCCTTTTATTAAACTTTTTACTTTTTATCACAATTTCATTAGCAGCCCAAAAAACACCCCGCACATATGTAGCTGAATACACCAATGATACAATTCATATTGATGGTAAAATGAACGAAAAATCATGGGAGAATACTGATTGGTCCCATAAATTTATAGATATCGAAGGGATAAAGAAACCTAAGTATGACACAAGGTTCAAAATGATATGGGATGATGAGTACATCTATTTTTTTGCAGAGTTAAAGGAACCACATGTTTGGGGTACCTTAAAACAAAAAGATACCATTATCTTCTATAACAACGACTTTGAAATTTTTTTGGACCCTGATGGAGACACCCATAACTATTATGAATTTGAGATAAACGCCTTAAACACCATTTGGGACCTTTACCTATCAAAACCCTATAGAAATAATGGTCACGTTACCGATTCTTGGGATTTTAAGGGTGTAAAGACTGCTGTGACGGTAAATGGTACTTTGAACAATTTTTCCGATATTGATAAGGGATGGAACATTGAAATTGCCATACCTTGGTCTTTTACCACTGCTCCAGGCGGAACCACAAAGGTTCCCGAGGGAGAGTCATGGAGAATAAATTTTTCGCGGGTCAATTGGGATTTTGACATAGAAAATGGTCATTATAATAGACAAAAAGATTCGTCCGGAAAATTTCTACCGGAATACAACTGGGTCTGGTCTCCGCAAGGGGTTATCAATATGCACGAGCCAGAACACTGGGGCTATGTTTTTTTCAATAAAAATTCCGATGCAACGGAATATTCAATTCCTAAAGACGAGTATATAAAATGGTATTTGTACGAACTGTACAGAAACTATAAAAAACACGGTGAAAAAGGTTGGACAAATAAAAATGGTCTACTTGAAAAAGAGGCCAATTTAATACATGGCAAGCCTGTAATTGCTGTTTTAGAAAAGAACAGTTTTGGTTTTGACATCTGGACAAAAAGTCCATTCACGAATAATAGATTAATTATACATACTGACGGAAAATTTACAACTGACTATGACCAAACCAACTAAATTTTTACAATTTTTACTTCTTACACTTATTACTCTTCATGTTTCATGTGAAACGAATAAAAAAGGAGAGAAACAGGAAAGTTTACTCACCACTTCAGATTTTCCATCAAAAACAGAATCATTTAAACTATGGACTTGGATAACCGCTGAAAAATCTAGAACGGATGAATCCTTTTACGAAGAGTTTAAAAAATATGGGGAAAATGGCATTAATGCTGTTTTAATAAATACATACGGTGATCCAGAATTACTGGCTCGGTTGGTACCAATTGCCAAAAAATATAATTTAGAAGTTCATGCTTGGATGTTTACCATGAACCGCCCTGGTGATAAAGTAGCGGAACAGCACCCAGAATGGTACGCAGTAAGTAGGGATGGCAAGTCTTGCTATGACGAACCACCATATGTAGGGTATTACAAATGGCTCTGCCCCACTAGAAAAGAATCTCGGGAGCACATACTTAGTTTAATTGAAGGACTATCAAAAGTAGAAGGCGTAGCAAGCTTTCACTTAGATTATATTAGATACTCAGATATTTTTTTACCTATTGGCCTACTTCCCAAATACAACTTAAAACAAGAGACAGAATTACCCAGATATGATTTTTGTTATTGTGATGTCTGTACTTCAGAATTTGAAAAAGAACACCATAAAAATCCAAACGATTTTAGTAATCCCGCAATAGATATGGAATGGAAAAACTTTCGTTTAAACAAAGTAAAAGCCATTGTAGACGAGGCATATAAAATTACCCATGCAAATGGCAAAAATCTAACTGCAGCGGTATTTCCTTATCCAGAAATGGCAGACCACATGGTACGCCAGCGTTGGGACAAATGGAATGTAGATGCCGTTTTACCTATGATTTACAATGTATTTTACAATGAAGAAATAGATTGGATCGGTTATGCTACAAAACAGGGAGTTGCTGATCTAGAAGGAAAAAACACTGAACTACACACAGGAATCTATGTACCGGAAATGACTCCTCAACAATTAAAGGAGGCTATGCATCAAGCAAGAAGCAATGGAGCTAAAGGCGTTTCTTTCTTTGATGGACCAGCTATTACACAAGAGCAATGGCAAGTTATAAAAGCTTCACAAAAACCGTGATTATTGTTTTATTCATAAAACTTTACTTTTTCTTAACATGTTGTTAAGCTTTTCACAATTGTTATTTGTCGAAATTTTTCATGATTAAACTAAATATAAATCACCTTAATGCAGTATTTTATACAAACTAACTAAACTCAATAATTTATGAACAAAAAATTCTCTAGTTTTTTGACTGTTGCCCTACTGCTTTTTTTACAAGCTGCAATAGGTCAAGACAAGAACGTATCTGGTGTAGTCACAGACGACACAGGTATACCTCTGCCAGGGGTAAACGTAGTTGAAAAAGGCACATCTAACGGAACGTCTACCGATTTTGACGGAAACTACACAATTAGCGTTGATGCAAATGCAACTTTGGTTTTCTCTTCTTTAGGGTATAAGACTAAAGAAGTAAGTGTTAATGGTCAATCTACAATCAACACTTCGATCACTGAAGATGCCAGTGAGTTAGATGAAGTGGTAGTAACCGCTTTAGGTATTCGAAAAGAAACAAAAGCACTAGGATACTCTCTAACTGAAGTTGACGCGGAAGAAATTGCGACCATTAAAACTCCAAATGCAATTAACTCTTTACAGGGTAAGATTGCAGGTGTAAACATCTCTCAAAATGCTACTGGTGCCGCTGGTTCAAGTAGAGTAGTAATTAGAGGTGCAAGCTCATTATCCGGCAACAACCAACCACTTTATGTAGTGGACGGTATTCCTATCGGAAACGGTAATAATGGCTCCGCCAGTTTGTGGGGAGGCTCCGATGGTGGAGATGGCATCTCCAGTTTAAACCCAGATGATATAGAATCTATTTCGGTACTTAAAGGCGGTGCCGCTTCTGCACTGTACGGTTCTCGTGCTGCAGGTGGTGTTATTATCGTTACCACTAAATCCGGAAAAGGACAAGACGGTTTTGGAATAGAAGTTAGCAGCTCAGTAACTTTTGACAAAGTGGACACCTCATTACAGGACTTCCAAACTGAATATGGACAAGGGGTTAGAGGTGTACGACCATCTTCGCAAAGTGCGGCATTGGATGCGGGCAGTTCTTCTTGGGGCGAGGCTTTTGATGGAGCAAACACCGTCCAATTTGATGGTGCTTCAAAACCTTACTCCTACATTGGAAACAATGTAGATAAGTTCTACAGAACGGGCTCTACCTTAATTAATACGGTAGCTATAACCAATGGGTCGGAAAACATGAGTTATAGATTGTCCGCATCAGACCTTACAAATGAAGATGTTTTACCAAATGCAGGATTGAACAGAAAATCCTTCTCTCTTAATTCAAGCGCTGTTCTGGGCGAAAAATTTACCAGTAGCGTAAATGCGAAATACATTATTGAAAAAGTTAAGAACAGACCAAGACTTTCAGATTCCCCAGGTAACGCCAACTTTTCAGTTGCTTTACTTCCCGGTAATATAGATGTTACCTCGTTACAACCATCTACCAATCCCGATGGATCAGAAAGACAATTTTCAAATAACACATTTTCTACCAATCCATATTTTGCGGCATACAACTTCAACAATGAAGATGTAAGAAATAGAATCATTGCCTCTACTTCACTCAGGTATGACATTCTAGATTGGCTTTCCCTAACTGGTAGAATAGGTATTGACAATGACATCATTAGAAGAACGTCTGCAGAACCGTTTGGCACGGCATACAAACCGCTGGGAGGCATTAATGAAGAAGAAAGAAGATACAATCAGGTAGATGCTGATTTAATTTTGGCTGCAGAGAAAGACATTACTGATAAATTCGCAATTTCTGGCTTAATAGGTGCCAATACCAACCATGTTAAATCTGAAAACCTGTTCTTAGGGGGTAACGATTTTATTGTTGCCGGTCTAGAAGATATAGGAAATACAGTTAGCCAGTCTAGGAGAAGAGAATATTCCGAGAGAAAAATTGGGTCGGTTTATGGGTCTTTAGAACTGTCTTATGACAGCTGGGCATATGTAACATTTACTGGAAGAAATGACTGGTTTTCAACCCTGTCCTTCCCTGGAAAAACTACCCCTAATGATGATTTCTACCCTTCAATTAATGGTAGTTTAATTCTATCGGATGCTTTTAACATGCCTTCTTTTGTTAGCTTTCTAAAATTAAGAGGAGGTTACTCAGAAGTAGCTGGCGGTGCTCAAGATCCTTATTCGCTTGCCTTGAACTACGAGATTTTTGGAAACCCTATTAACGGGCAACCTTTAGGCAGAGTTTCTGGTAGTACAGTTCCAAATGCCAATTTAGTTGCTTTTAGCAAAAGTGAAACAGAAATTGGTTTGGATATGAGGTTCTTTAACAATAGATTATCCTTTGATGTTGCATACTACAGCAATGAAACAACCAATGACATTGTAGATGTATCAACATCATCATACTCCGGGTATTCTGGCGCAAGTGCCAATCTAGGTAAGGTAAGTAACAAAGGTGTTGAGTTCTTAGTAAGCGGCTCACCTATTAGAACAGATGACTTTTCTTGGAATGTAACAGTAAACGGTGCCTATAACGAAGGTATGGTTGTAGCAACGGACGATGTAGACTCTGATGTAAATTTAGATGAACCAAGAACCCAAAATGTTCGTATAACCCATATTGTGGGGGAAGCTTACGGAACTATTGTGGGTGTACCATACGAACGTGATGAAAATGGAACAATTATTTACGAAATAGACGGCGAAGGAGTTCCTAGAGCTGTTGAAGGTGAACGTAAAATTTTAGGAGAGGGTGTACCGCCTTTAACCTTAGGTTTCAGCAATTCATTTACCTACAAAAATTTCAACCTTAACTTTTTAATAGATGGTAAGTTCGGCGGTCAGATATTTTCTGGTACCAACACCATACTTTATAGTAACGGTCTTCATAAGAATACTTTGGAAGGAAGAGAAAATGGTTTAACCGTATCTGGCACCGATCAAGCAACAGGTCAGACATTTACTACTACTATTGCTCCAGAAAACCTATCTACGTATTATAGTGAAATTGCCGATATCGCAGAGGAATTCGTTGAAGATTCTGATTATATTAAGTTTAGACAATTAAGCTTAGGGTATTCTTTACCAAAGAAAGCCTTAGAAAATGTTTTCTTGACAAACGTAAATGTATCCCTAATTGCTTCAAACTTATTCTACCTTAAAAGAAGTGTAGACAATATTGACCCAGAAAGCGCGTACACTGTAGGAAATTCGCAAGGTTTGGAATATTTTGGAGTTCCATCCTCAAGGAGTTACGGTCTAACTATCAATGTAAAGTTTTAATAGAGAACTATGAAAAAATCAATATATATATTAATGTTCGCACTACTATCTGTAGGTGCATGTGACGATGGCTTTGAAGAATTAAATGTCAACCCTACCAAGCCAACTCAAGTTGCCGCTAGCAACAAGTTAACTGCCGTAATGAAATTTATCTCTAGTGAAAGGTATGATAACTGGAGGGCCGGCATGATTTACCAATCCACAATGATGCAACATGTAGCAACAACTGCAGGTTATTGGAGTGGAGACAAATACACTTGGAACAAAGGCTATGCTTCATCTCTATTAGATAGATATTATGGAAATGCGGTAAAATCTATTGAAGATTTACAAGTACAACTAGAAGAGGAAGGTGCTCCAGAAGAGATGAAAGCTATCGTGCGAATTTTACGTGTTTTCACCTATTCGAGACTTACGGACCTCTATGGCGATATTCCATATAGTGAAGCTGGAAAGGCAGTTATTGAAGGGATTTTTCTTCCCAAATACGATGCTCAAAGTGAAATCTACCCAGATTTATTAAACGAACTGGAAGAGGCTTCCGCTGCATTAGGCTCTGGAATTTCAGAATTTGGCCCTGCAGATGTTATCTATAATGGCGATCAAGCAAAATGGAAAAGATTGGCAAATTCCTTGATGTTACGTTTAGGTCTAAGGTTGATAAAAGTTGACCCTACAGCTTCTCAAGCGTGGGTCACAAAAGCTATAGCAGGCGGCGTAATGACTTCAAACGAAGATATTTTTTACCTACAACACGATGCTGATAATAAGAACGGTATTGGTGAAGTGTTTACGGCTGATGGCAACCCAAGAATGAGTGCCACATTTATCAACTTTCTTAAAGACAATAACGATCCAAGGTTAACCGTATTGGCATCGTTACCTGCAGAAAGAATAATTTTCAAAGAAGACCCTGAAAACCCTGGTCAGTTCATAGAAGACAGAAGAGAGGACAGAACTGAAGAGGAAAGACTAAACCCAGATGCCCAAAGAGGTTTAGTCAATGGCAAAGATGTTCCTATGCTAGAAGAGGAAAATGTTGATTTAGACAATTTATTCAGTAATCTAAACGACTATTCTGAACCAAACAGGTTATTAATAACTTCAGAAACAGCTCCAATGATATTCCAAACCTATGCAGAGGTAGAATTTATGCTTGCAGAAGCAAATGTAAGATGGGGGCTTGCCGGTGAAGCCGAAACGCATTACAAAAACGGTGTAACTGCCGCCATGAAACATTTATCACTTTATGGCGAAGGAGGTGTCATTGCAGATGGTGATATCGCAGATTATCTAGCCGCTAACCCTTACGATGCTGCTAATGCCCTAGAACAGATAAACACACAATATTGGGCTGCTACTTTTTTGAATGAATATGAAACGTTCTCAAACTGGAGAAGAACTGGCTACCCGATACTTACACCAGTTAACTACCCCGGTAATGTTACCAACGGCACCATACCAAGAAGATTAACATATTCTGAAAGCGAACAAAGTGTTAATCCGGATAACTATGCCGCTGCAATTGCAGCTCAAGGTCCAGATGTTCTTACCACTAGAGTGTGGTGGGATGTTGAATAACATCGATTAAGATTGGTTTTAGAGAGAAACCTCTCATAATAGTTTTGAGTTAATTTTTTTATTGAGATCGAAAAGGAGAGGAAACTCTCCTTTTTTTTGTATAAAATAGTATCTTGTAATTATGAAAATCAGGCATTTAATATACTTCTGCTCACTACTAGTTTTATGTTGCGAAAATGCTCCTGAAGAGACCAAAGCAACACCAAAATTATTTACACTTCTCAATTCTAATGAGACAGGAATTGATTTTAATAACATCATTAAAGATGATAAGGATAAAAACATATTTGCCTATGCCAATTTTTATGGCGGGGCAGGTGTTGGTGTGGGCGACTTTAATAATGATGGACTGCAAGACATCTTTTTTGCAGGGAATATGGTTCCTGATAAATTTTATCTGAACAAAGGAAATTTGGTTTTTGAAGATGTTACCATAAAAGCTGGCATCAAAAATTTTGATGGATGGTCTACCGGGGTCACCATTGCAGATATCAACAATGATGGACACCAAGATATTTATGTAAGCAGAGAACTGTATGATGAAAACCCGGAGTGGCGCAGAAATTTGGTGTACATTAACAATGGAGATGGCACTTTTACAGAAAAAGCCAAAGAGTTGTCCATTGCAAATACCGAAAGAACAAGACACGCAACATTCTTAGATTTTGATAAAGACGGACTATTAGATCTTTTTCTATTGACCCAACCACCAAATCCGGGAAGTCTTTCTCAATATCACAGTGCGGACAATTTACTCATACCAGAATATGCACTAAAACTTTACAAAAACAATGGTACTAAGTTCAAAGACGTATCAAAAACTGCAGGTATAGACCGCACCGGTTTTCCTAATGCCGTATCGGCGAGTGACATTAATAATGACGGATGGCCAGACCTCTATGTGGCCAATGATTTTTATGCACCAGATTTTCTATTTCTAAATAATCAAGACGGCACATTCACAAGCATTGAAAAAAACGCTTTAAAACAAACGTCTTACTATAGTATGGGTGTAGATGTAGCCGATATCAATAATGACCAAAATTTAGATGTATTTGTACTGGATATGGTGTCTGAAGATAATTTCAGATTAAAATCCAACATGAGCGGTATGAACATTGGTGCTTTTTGGAAAGTAGTAGAAGACGGTGGCGGATATCAATACATGTATAATACACTACAGCTAAACAACGGTAATGAAACCTTCAGTAACATTGCGCAATTTACCGGTATGTCCGCAACAGATTGGAGCTGGTCTAATCTTATAGCCGATTTTGACAATGATGGTCTAAAAGATACGTATGTCACCAACGGATTATTGCGTGATATTAGAAATACAGATGCGGATAAAAATGTAGCCCATTATATAAATACCACTAGAGCACAATGGCTACAGAACAATCCCAATGCCCAAAACGTTAAAAGCATATGGGATATCGTAGACCTTGAAAAAGCGGTTAGCATGGTCCCATCCCAACCTTTAAAAAACTACGCCTATCAAAATTTGGGCGATTTGGAATTTAAAAATACTTCCACTGAATGGGGTTTGGACAATGAATCTTTCTCCAACGGATCAGCATATGCCGATTTAGATAACGATGGTGATTTAGATTTGGTGGTCAATAACATCAACAGTGAGGCATTTATTTACAGAAATAATTCGGAAGCAAAACCAAACAGTAACTATCTAAGAATACAATTGGTCGATAAAAACAACGGACCAACATTTGGAGCTAGGGTAAACATATACACTCAAAATGGTGTACAAACCTTAGAGACTACAAACGTACGTGGTATTTATTCTACCAGTGAACTTACGCTACATTTTGGATTAAAGAATTTGACACAAGTAGACAGTCTAACGGTTGTTTGGCCCAATGGAAAAAGTACTGTAAAAAGAGACATCTCGGCAAATCAACTGTTAGAAATTTCATCTGACGAATCTGAAATTTTAGACGTTAAAAATGAAGGAACGGATAAGACTCTTTTTGCAGATATGACCGATGTTTTTCCTGCAAAATTTAAACATCAAGAGAATCAATTCGATGATTTTGAGAAACAAATACTGTTGCCACATAAGCTTTCTCAATTTGGACCAGCCCTGACCGCGGGAGATATCAATGATGACGGATTGGATGATTTCTATATTGGCGGTGCCGCCAACCAAGCACCTACCCTATTCATTCAACAAAAAGATGGCAATTTTGAAGAAAGTCAGGTTGCATTTTGGCAAAAAGAAGCCGGTTATGAAGATGTAGATGCCTTATTTGTTGACATCAATAATGACGGATTAAAAGATTTGTACGTAGTAAGTGGTGGTAATGAGTATCCAAAAAACGATTTTCACTATACCGATAGAATCTACCTAAACCAAGGTAATGCGACCTTTAAAAAAGGAGCCATTTTAAATGCTAAAAGAATTAGTGGCTCTGTAGTAAAATCCGCCGATTATGACGGTGATGGTGATATGGACCTTTTTGTTGGTGGCAGACATACTCCGCAACAATACCCAAACCCATCTTCTAGCATGTTATTGGTAAACGACAATGGGCAATTGGTGAACCAAACAGAATTATTATCCCCACAATTGTTGCAAATAGGAATGATTACCGATGCCATTTGGAGCGATTATGACAATGACCTAGATTTGGATTTAATGATTGTAGGCGAATGGATGCCTATTACCATTTTTGAAAACAATAATGGTAACCTATCAAAGGTTGAGAATGAAAATTTTACATCAAGCTACGGCTGGTGGTTCAGCATAGAACAAGGAGATTTTGACAATGATGGAGATTTGGATTATATAGCAGGGAATTTAGGTCTTAACTACAAGTACAAAACTAGCACTGACAAACCTTTTGATGTATATTATAATGACTTTGACGCCAATGGTAATGCAGATATTGTTCTAGGATATTACAACAAGGAAAAACATTATCCATTAAGAGGGTTTTCATGTTCATCGGAACAAATTCCTGCCCTAAAGAAAAAAATAGTAAAGTATGATGCCTTTGCCTCTATGGAGCTAAAGGATGTATATGGTGAAGAAAAACTGAAAAACTCCCTGCATTACAGCGCAGACACTTTTGCATCGGTATACATTGAAAACCTAGGCAATGGTCAATTTAAAATAACGGACTTGCCCAATGTAGCACAACTATCTAACCTCAATGATATGCTTGTAAGGGATTTTAACGGTGACGGAGCATTAGATGTTCTTGCCATAGGCAACTTATACGTTTCAGAGATAGAAACCCCAAGAAACGACGCAGGAACAGGACTACTGTTGTTGGGAGATGGTACCGGGAGCTTTTCTGCTAAAAGAGGGTCAGAGATAGGGTTCTTTGCAGATAGGGACGCCAAAAAACTGGTTACCTTAAGCAATGTTCAAAATGACTATTTCTTGGTGGGCAATAATGATGATGTCCTTCAGATTTTTGAATTACAGAAAAACTAATTAATCAATACGCCCGGGAAATCGGGTTTCACTTCCTTTCATTTCTAAAAGGGAATCGCCCAATTTGGCTCGCATATCATCCGCCAATTTTTGTATGGTCTTTACCACTTCTGGATGAGCTGCTGCTACATCGGTAGTTTCGCTTTCATCCTGTTCTAAATCATAGAGTTCAATTTGCTCTAGATCGATCATTTTATACACCCCGGGCAATCCATCTTTACCAGGGGTTTGTCCGTTCATAGTTCTGTACTTGTGAGGAAAATAAAGCTTCCATTTCCCATACCGCACCCCAAATAGCTCATTTACACGATAATAAAAGAAATAGGCTTCTTGCGGACTCTCATCTGTTTTGCCTGTAAATAAAGACCATGCGCTTTTACCGTCTATCTCTTTCTCTGCCAAAGGGGCATTGACAACCTCTGCTATTGAAGGTAAAATATCTATTGCCATAACAGGTGCCTCAATAGTAATTCCAGCTTTTATTTCTTTCGGATATTTAATGATGAACGGTTCACGTTGACCACCTTCCCATCCAGTGCCCTTACCCTCTCTAAATGGTAAAGCACTTCCGGAGTGATTTCCGTATGCCAACCAAGGTCCATTATCAGAAGTAAAAATAATAATGGTATTTTGGGTCAATCCATTCTTATCAATAGCCTTTATAATTTCACCTACAGACCAATCCAATTCCATAATAACGTCACCGTACAATCCTCTTTTAGATTTTCCCTTAAACTTATCGGACACAAATAAAGGTACGTGGGGCTGAGGATGCGGTACATACAAAAAGAATGGGTTTTCTTTATTACGATTAATGAAGTCAACACTACGCTCTGTAATCTCAGTAGTCAAATTCGTTTGATCCGTTAATGTATCCAATACCTTTTCATTCTCATAAAGAGGCAAGGGACCAAAATTAAAAATAGGACCTTGCTGCGGATGTAACGGCCACATATCATTGGAATAAGGTATGCCATAATATTCATCAAACCCTTGATTATTGGGCATAAATTTTTTTGCATCTCCCAAATGCCATTTTCCAAAAACAGCCGTAGCATACCCTTCCGCTTTCAATAATTCTGCGAGGGTAGTTTCATCAGGATTCAAACCTACTTTACTATTGGGCATAAAAGCGTTATGAATACCGATCCTATTAGGATATGTCCCCGTTAATATACCTGCCCTTGAGGCGGAACACACAGCTTGAGCAGCGTAAAAATGGGTAAGCATTGCACCGTCTTTAGCCATTTGGTCCAAATTGGGAGTATCTATGTCGTGAGCACCAAAAACGCCCACATCATTGTAACCTTGGTCATCCGTAAAAATTAAAATAACATTAGGTCTACCATTTGCAGCAACTCCGGTTTTCTGAGCCAAAAGACGCTGACCCATAACCAATAGGAATATTATAAAGCAAATTGACCTTGAACTCATAACTATTATTTTGACTCTATTAATGGACATTTTTCAATACCGTTTCCTCTTTTTAATTCAGCACTACTTCATCAATGAAAATCCAGCTTTTACCACCAGGATCAGTGTGCCAATCAGGGTTTTTCAAGGGACTCTTAATGGATAGTTTTACATACTTTGCTTGGGTGGGAGGTATGTCTAAATCGAAAAAAGTGAGTTTCACCTCGGCATTGGGTTTCTCTTCTCCTATATCTTTTCTCCCTACTTCCTTAAAGTTAGTACCATCATTGGAAACCGATACCACAAAAGATGTGGGGTAAAAAATCCAACTTGCAGGTGCGGACAATGCACCAATAGATACTTTTGAAATGGCGTTCTGCTCTTTCAGCTCTACCACGGCATTCAAGTGCTTTCCTTCAAAACCCAACCAGTTACCATCTACAAAATTGGTAGACCCACGCTTTTGATCCATTAAAGTTTTACCTTTTTTCCCTTGATACTTATCATTGGGCACCGTTAATAAATCTACATCGGCATAGGCTATATTGTTCTTAATAAACGTTCGTTCGGTAATGTTGCTTGGCTCCCATTCTTTTTTTGCAGCAATCGCTTTCACATTTGCCGTTGTCTCTAATGTGATCGCACCATCATACTTCAAGGAAGATTCCGTGGGCTCAGAGCCATCAAGCGTATAGTAAATCTCAGTACCATCAAATAGGCTTTCAATAGCTATGGTTAAACTATCACTAAAAAAACTACGGTCACTTATAATGGTGGGCGGATCTAAAACGGTTGCCTTAAATACATCTGCCTTAATTTGCTGAATGGTCACTCCCGGTAAATTCTGCTGTAATTGTGCCAGTCCGTCTTCCGTAACATCAGTTTTCCATAAATAAATATTACGAAGCTTTTTATTTTCCTTTAAATCAAGAACGATCTTATCGGTAACAGCGGTACCATATAAATTTAACGACTCTAACAGTTCAAGATCACTAAGATATTTCCCAATAGCATCAGTTACTTTAGTATGCTGTAACTTTAATTTCAACAGATTTTTAAACGGTTTCAATTCTGACGCAAGATCATCGTTAAAGTTGCTGAACCCTAAATCTAGCTCTACAATGTTGGATGCATATTCTTCAAGCACTTCTAACGTATCGTCAGTAATAGAATCCATACTTGCCATATTCACCGAGAGCAAGTGATTCTCACTAGATAAGGTTTGAACCGATATACCGGCGCGCCTAACATGTTGCAACCATTCTTGCGGCACTTCCATTGCTTCTTTCGTTAATACGGCAATTGTAGAAGTGTCTTGTTCCAATGAAGTTAATATTCCTGCTATATTTCCTTCCCTAGTCAGTTCATTTACTTTACACTCAAAGCAATTGTTATTTTCCATCCACCATTCAAGCAAAGCCTTTTCATTATCGGTCAATTGCACCTTACCTTTTGGAGGCATATGTTCATCATGATCTAAAGGCAGATGCACCCTTTCCAAGAACAAAGATTTTTCTTGACCTGAAATAGTATCTAAAAGACTACCCGTATCACCACCTTTAATAATATCATTAGGTGAACCCATTAGCAAACCACCTTTAGCCTTGCTTTCATTATGGCAGCTTACACATTTAGCGTCAAAAATAGGTTGTATGACTTGGGCGTAAACCTGAGCCTCTTCAATATTTGTAATGACAATAGCTTCTTTTTCATCTACAAATAAATAATCTTCTCCATGGGTCATATTACCGCCAAAGTGACCGGTAAGGCTAATTAATGCCAATACCAATATAAACGTTGGAATATAGGTTTTTCTAATCCACCCAATTTTACTTCGTTTCACCAAATAGAGAAGTACTGTTGTAACGGTAAACGCAACTGCCATCCACCTATGTAGAAAAAGGGAATCTTCATCATAACCACTTTCCTCTCCGAGCAACCACCCGGTACCCAGTGAAAATATTGCCGTAATACCCGCTACCAAAAGTGTAAATTCTACTACCTCAGTAAAAGATTCTTTTGATTTTAATCTACCATAAACCTCTAAAATAAAGGCAAGCATGATGATACCTATGGGCAGGTGAACAAAAAGCGGGTGCAGGTGTCCTATTTGTATTCCTAATTGAATCATGCTATTGTATAATTATTTCATCTATAAAAACCCAAGGCGTTGTTCCTTTGCCTTGGTGCCATACTGGAATTTCGCTTAGTGGATGTATTACCACATTCAACGTATTGTACATTCCTGTACTCACCGGTACATGTAAAAATGTGGAACTGTTAGGTGTTTCTTGTTCACTCTTTGCAAACGTCCTTTCTCCTATTAATTCCCCCTCATTAAAAACTTCAATTTTACCAGGTGCGAATATCCAGTTGGATTGATTGGTCAATACACTGACCACTATTTTATTGACCGTGCTATTCTTTTCTAGCTGAAGTGATGCCGTTATCTTCTCCGTTTGAAAACCCATCCACTGTTTATCCCCTGCAAATTGGGCACTTCCTTTTTTCAAATCTGATAACCCCATGGCACCCATACCTGAATATTTCTCACTAGGTTCCGGTTTAATTGCTACCTCCTTAATAGCACTATTCTTGACAATCTTTACCACTTCTAATACAACTTCATCACTTTCTTTATAATCCGGATGAAACATTTTAGCCTTGATTACGGCACTTTCCTGTATTTTCAATGGTCCAGAAAACACCTTTGCATTTTGATTTACCGAGCTACCATCCAAGGTATATTTTATTATTGAATTTGGCATATCTACGTTGAAACTGAGCATAGTATACGAATCGAAAAATATGGACGACACTTGAACACGAGGGTTGGATAATTGAAATAAGGCTGTTGGTGCATGTTCCGTATTTTGAGAAATACAGGCTTGGCACAATACTAGAACTATAGCTATTGAATAGAACATTCGTTTGATCATATTCTATTCAGTTTTATAGGATACGTCTTCCCTGAATTCCACTGGGCAACATATAAATTATCTTCATCATCTACACATACATCATGCGGATGTGTAAATATTTTGATGGATTGATACATGGACTCCAAACCATTTTTCCCATAAACAGGAGTACATCCGCCAGGTGCGGATGTAAGTTTATTATGCTTATCCAATATGGAGATAAATCCGGTACCATCAGACCCATCACCAGACCAGATAGTTGCCAAATAAATGGTATCACCCTTAATTACCGGTCTACAAATATATGCTCCGGGCAAATCTATACTTGCTATAAATTCCCCATCCATGGTAAACCGTTTCAACTTATTTTGCTGTCTTGCTGTTATTAAAAGTTCGGGAGACTTGCCGCCTCTGGTATCTATACAAATACCGTGGGCATTATTAAAAAGGTGATCTGCATCGCCTTTACCGCCAAAAGTCTGTAACAACTCCCCTTTGGCATTGTACCGCATAATGTATTGAGCGCCATAACCGTCAGTAATATATACATCGCCATTTTCAGCAATAGCCGTTTCTGTGGGTATGTATTGCTCCTTGCCAGTATATTTTCCCGATTCCTTCGGATATGAAAAAACTTGTATCACCTTACCGTCTATGGTAGTCTTAATCACCTCATGCCTATTGTTATCCGCTATGTACAGAAAGTCCTCACCATTTTCAACATTCAATGTTAAACCGTGTGCACCGGGATAATCCGTTCCCCAAGTTTCCAACAATTTACCAGAACGGTCATAAACAATAACATTGTTCTTGGTATGGTTGGTTAACAATAAAATCCTGCCCTTAGAATCTTGCACCATTTCATGGCAATCGTTCACCGGATGGTAATTAGAATTCAATGCACCCCAGTTCAAATCTATTTTATACTGGTGACTGCCATGACCTATAACCGCATCTTTATATTCCAATATACTTGCGCCCAAAGAAGAGCAAGTTAAAAGTCCCGCTGAGGCTGCGGCGGTATTTTTTATAAATGTTCTTCTCTGCATTACGATAAAATATCTTTAACCACGTGACCTTCAACATCGGTAAGCCTAAATCGTCTACCTTGATATTTATAAGTAAATTTCTCATGATCAATACCCAATTGATGCAACATAGTAGCCTGAAAATCGTGAACATGCACCGGGTTCTTGGTTATGTTATACCCAAAATCATCGGTTTCTCCATACACAATACCCGGTTTAATACCGCCACCTGCCATCCACATGGTAAAACATCTTGGGTGATGATCCCTACCATAATTGGTATCTGTAAGCAAACCTTGGGAGTAATTGGTTCTACCGAATTCTCCTCCCCAAACCACCAAAGTATCTTCTAGCATACCACGTTGTTTTAAATCTGCCACCAAAGCGGCAGACGCTTGATCCACATCTTTAGCCTGTTTTTCTATTGCCCCAGGAAGATTATCATGCTGATCCCAGCCCATGTGGTACAATTGTATAAAACGAACATCTTTCTCTGCCAAACGTCTTGCTAAAAGACAATTAGCTGCAAAGGTTCCTGGGATTTTAGCATCCGAACCATACATTTTATAAATATAATCTGGCTCACCATCCGTATTCATAACATCTGGTACAGAAGTTTGCATTCTATATGCCATTTCATACTGGGCAATTCTACTTTGAATTTCAGGATCGTTAGATTCTTGGTAATGTTGATCATTGAGTTCTGCCAATTTATCAAGCATAGATCTTTTAACATCTGCCGTAGTTCCTTTAGGGTCATTCAAGTATAAAACAGGGTCTTTTGCCGCTCTGAACTGTACCCCTTGATGAAGGGAATGTAGAAACCCGTTACCCCAAAGTCTCGTATACAACGGTTGCCCGTTAGGTCTACCCGAACCTCTTGACAGAAGCACCGTAAAAGCGGGTAAATTTTCGTTCTCGCTACCCAGCCCGTAACTTAACCATGAGCCAATACTTGGTCTACCCGGTTGCTGTGATCCCGTTTGAAAAAATGTTACCGCAGGATCATGGTTAATAGCTTCCGTGTACATTGATTTAACAATACAGATATCATCTACAATTTTGGCGGTATAAGGCAAAAGGTCACTAATATAGGTGCCATTTTTACCATACTGCTGAAATCCGAAATTAGAGCCCACCAAAGGAAACCTATCTTGACCGGAAGTCATACCCGTTAATCTTTGTCCGTTACGAATAGATTCCGGCAAATCTTCACCTCTACGTTGGTTTAAAAGCGGTTTATAATCAAACAGCTCCAATTGCGAAGGACCACCACTTTGAAATAAATAAATAACTCTTTTAATTTTCGATGGATGATGTAGCGAATCCAACACGCCCTTTACCCCAGTAGGTCCGCTATCTGCCGTATATAATCCGTTTTCACCTTTTCTAAATAAGTTTGTACCCAATAAGGAAGCCAATCCAATTCCACCAACTCCCAATGCAGCTTTTCCTAAAAAAGACCGTCTGTTTAAAATTAGCGACCGCTCTTCAACTATTTTCTTTTCGCTCATAATCAGCCTCTATTTATAGTTTCGTCTAAATTCAAAATTGTGTGTGCCGTTAAGGTCATTGCCACTAACTTTTCTTTGTTTAAACCCGTAGGTACTTCACTTCTGCCAATACTTAAATACTCGCTTGTAGAAATTTCGCCGTTCTCAACTTTCGACAACATTTCAGTATAGTAATCGGTCAATGACTGTATCTCCGTTTCATTGGGCATACGAGAGGTTGCTTTGTAAAACAGGGTTTTTATCTGCTCGCTCTCCGCATTGGGGTTTGCCTCCATCTCACCTACGGCAGCTACCCTTGCGGCTTCAACTATTTGTGGATCATTTAATAATACCAAAGCTTGTAACGGGGTATTGGTCTCTTGCCTTTTAACCGAACAATAATCTCTTGAGCTACTGTCAAAAGTCATCATACTTGGTGGTGGAACGGTACGTTTCCAAAACGTATAAATACTTTTTCTATACACATCTTCACCCTCACTTAAGGTATAGGAAGCCGTACTACCACCACCGCCACCCGTAGTTTCTTCCCAGATACCTTCTGGCTGATACGGCTTAACACTAGGACCGCCCACTTCCCTATTCAGCAATCCGCTAAAAGCCAAGGCTTGATCCCGAATAGCTTCAGACGAAAGTCGTAAACGAGAGGCGCGCGCCAAATATTTATTTTCAGGGTCTTGCTCCAATTTCTCGGGACTAGCCTTTGTATCTTGCTGATATGCCTCGGACATTGCAATGTACTTCAACATTTTTCTGGTATCCCAACCTTCAGTTTTGTATTTGATAGCCAGATAATCCAACAATTCCGGGTGTGTAGGCAACGAACCTTGATTACCAAAGTCGAAAGAAGATGCTACAATACCACTACCGAACATTCGCTGCCATAATCTGTTCACCGCAACCCTTGCCGTAAGTGGGTGCTTATCATCAAACAACCATTTTGCCAATCCTAATCTGTTCTTCGGATAGTTATCAAAAGGTAAAATGGATTCCGGAGTATCAGGAAATACCTCATCGCCATATTGATCATAAATACCTCTTTTTAATATAAATGAAGATCTAGGCTGATCCATTTCTTTCATCACCATTACCGGCACCTCTTTCATCTCACTTTTCTCAAGGTTGATGAATCCTAGAATATCGTTCACTTCTTTCTGCGTCACTTTAATGTAAGGTTCGGGCAAATCCGCAGCATTATCCAACAAGCCTTTTTCTGGTATTGTATTGAAGAAGCTATAAAACTGAAAGTGATCTTTTTGACTAATGGGATCATACTTATGGTCATGACATCTTGCACATTCTAAGGTAAGCCCCAAAAACGCCGTACCCAGCGTGGTATTTCTATCCTCTACGTATTCAACCCGGTATTCTTCAGGAATCACCCCACCTTCGGCAGTTATCTTGTGATTCCTGTTAAAACCGGTAGCTAATATTTGTTCTAGATTGGCATTTGGCATTAGATCACCCGCTAATTGATAGGTAACGAACTGGTCATATGGCATATTCTCCTTAAAAGCGTGAATAACCCAATCTCGCCAAGGCCACATGGTACGTTCAAAATCATCTTGATACCCGTGGGTATCTGCGTATCTGGCAATATCCATCCATTCCGCAGCCATATTCTCGGCATAATCTACCGATAACAACAAAGAATCTATAACCTCTTCATATTTTTCCTGTGAAGGATTTTCCGCAAATTTTTCTATTTGCTCTAAAGTGGGTGGCAATCCGGTTAAGTCAAAAGTAATTCTGCGCAATAGTTTTTCACTACTTGCCCGAGAACTAGGACTCAACCCTTTTTCGGTCAATTTATTTAAGATAAAAGCATCTATTTCATTGCTGCCCCAAACTTTAGCACCATCATTTTCCGGTACTTCTTGCGGAGTAGGTGGTATAAATGCCCAATGCGTTTTATACTCGGCACCTTGTGCTATCCATTTTTCTAGAATAGCTTTTTCAAAATCCTCTAAAACCAGGTTAGATTCCGGTGGCGGCATGATCAAATTAGGATCATCACTGAAAATACGTTCTACCAAACTACTTTTAGATGCATTACCGGGCACAATGGCCGCATGGTCTTTAAGTTCACCCAAAGCCCTATAAGCTTCTTCGGCGGAGTGAAGGGATAAATCACCTTCAACGGCATTCTTATCTGGACCGTGACATATAAAACATCGGTCCGAAAGAATAGGCTTTACATGAAAAGTAAAATCGATTTTCTCGGGTATGGCCGTTTCTTTATTGCCATCTTCCAGTGCAATTGTCTTATCAGCTTCAGAAGCACAACTGCATAATACACAGCTTGCAAAAACAAAAGCAGCAATGCTGAACAATTGGCTCATTACATTCTTGGTCATTGATGGTGGTTTTAAATCTGTAATGAACTTACAAACTTTACCATTTAATAACCGTTAAAATTCGACCAATAACAAAGCAAAAGAGCTAAATACTAACAAAATTTCAAAACAGAATGCCAAATACTGCCATTTTAACAAAAGTCGCCTTGGCAGCAGACACGGCACCCCCAACCTCCCTCCTATATGCAAAAAGGAACAAGAAGTTACGTCAAAAACAACTTCCCATAAAGCCCTGAACTTGACCCATCTTACCTGAATGAATTGGTTAATGTATATAATCGGGTTGCCCTTAATTTACAAATACACCTAACAGTCTTTCCTTTTGTTATAGTGTTTGTAATACTTGTTCCTAGAATTGAAAATACCTAATTTTCTTGGTGTAAATTAACCTTTAAAAATTATGATTTCAGTTTGCCTGTAGCAATTAACTATTATAAAAACTCACGTACACTTTAAACCAAATTATACCAAAATGCAAAACAACTCAAAATCCGGAAGACGCAAATTTTTAAGAAATACCTTAACGTTAGCCGCAGGGTCAAGTCTCATTACTCCATCTTTGTTTGGCGCTCCGTCCATATTAAAATATTACAATAAACCCAATTCCAAATTTAATGGAGTACAGATAGGGGTTATTACCTATTCCTTTAGGAGCATGGAAGACCAAAGTGCGGAGGCCACTTTAAAATATATCTTGGACTGCGGTATAAATGCTATTGAATTGATTGGCGACCCTGCCGAGACTTTTGCAGGAAGACCAGAAAACACATTGGACAGAAGAGTATACTTTGGGTTGATGAAAAAGAAAAAAAGCGGAGCCATTTCGGATAACGAAGCAAAGGAGCTAGCTGAGATACAAGCTGACCAAGCAGTCTACAATGCCAAAGTAACGGAATGGCGAAAGAATGCCGATATGAAAAAGTTTGAGAAGTTCAGAAAAATGTATAATGATGCCGGAGTGCAGATATACGCATTTAAGCCAAGAAACACCTTTGGTAAAAACAATTCTGACGCAGATATTGATTGGGGCATGAAAACTGCAAAAGTTTTAGGTGCCAGCCACGTTACCGTAGAGCATCCAAGTAACGATGCTACTACACTTAGACTAGGAAACTTTGCTAAAAAGCATGGAATTTATATTGCTTACCATGGCCACGAACAACAGACACCTACCCTTTGGGATACAGCTTTGGAGCAATCAAAATACAATGCCTTAAACCTAGACCTGGGCCATTTTGTTGCAGCAGGTAATGCTGCCCCTCTAGATATCATAAAAACCAAACATGAGCATATTAAGAGCATGCACTTAAAGGACAGACAGACACCAGAACACGGGAAAGGAAATCTAGTTTGGGGTAGTGGTGACACTCCGTTGGCAGATGCATTACAGTTAATGAAGGACAAAAACTATACCTTCCCGGGCACTATAGAACTTGAGTATGATATCCCACAAGGCTCTAATGCCGTAGCGGAAGTCCAAAAATGTGTGGAGTTTTGCAAGAATGCACTGAAATAGGTGTACCCAAAAATAAAAAAAAGGTAGACCGGGCCTAACAAGCCTGGTTTACCCTAAATACAAGTCTACAAGACCTTCCGGTGTGCTTACGTGAACGGTCTTATTTTCCCTATCAACTTTCTTTACGATTTGATCAATGATAGGCACTAAAATTTCTTTACCGTCTTTTTCTATTTCAAAAATAGCTTGGGAAGTAGTATCGTTAACCCCGGTTATTTTTCCAATGTTGCCGTGCGTCTCATCCAATACATCAAACCCTATGACCTCATGAAAGTAAAATTTATCACCCTCTAATTTGGGAAGAGCGGATAAGGGCAAATAGAGCTCGTGCCCCATGATACGGTCTGCAGCAGCTTCGTCCTTTACTTCTTCAAAATCTATGCGCAGTAAGGCCGATTTATGTAAGCGACATCTATCAATAAAAAATGGAACCAGTGCATTGCCTTTCATCAAGACAAAAACTGATTCCATGTTTTCGTATACTTCGGGTTCATCGGCATCTAGTTTCACCAGTACCTCACCCTTAAAGCTATATTTAGAAACGATTTTACCGAGGTAGAAACAATCTTCCTTACGCATTCGTTTCTAAATTATTTATTCTTCTTCTTTAGATGCTTCAGCTTCTACGGCCGGAGCTTCTTCTGCGTCTGCCTCTTCAGCTTCAGGAGCTTCTGGCAATGCAGCAGCGGCAGCTTCAGCAGCACGCTTCTCGTTTACTTCTTTTTCAGCTTTCAAAGCTTCTGCTCTGGCTTGCTCTTTTTCTTTGTCAAGACCATCAACTTTAGAAGCAATCTTACTTTCTTTTTCCTCTAACCAAGCTTTAAATTTCTCTTCTGCTTGCTCTTCGGTCAAAGCACCTTTGCGAACACCTCCTAATAAGTGGTGTTTTAAAAGTACTCCTCTATAAGAAAGAATAGCTTTAGCTGTATCTGTTGGTTGTGCTCCGTTTTGTAACCATTGTACTGAATTATCTATGTTCAATTCAATAGTAGCAGGGTTGGTGTTTGGGTTGTAGATTCCCAATTTTTCCAAGAATTTACCATCTCTTTTCGCACGGCTATCCGCAGCAACGATCCAATAAAATGGTTTTCCTTTTTTACCGTGTCTCTGTAATCTAATTTTAACTGGCATATCACATTAATTTGTAGGGTGCCCGACCCTTGTTATTAATTCATTTTAAAATCTTCCCTTTTAAAGGGCTGCAAATATAGAATTTCTTTTTGATGTACACCTACTCAATTTAATAAAAATGATGCATTGCCCGTCTTTTTCCCGAGTCGTGACAATTACAACTTAACACACTCGCTTTGAACCCTTTATTTACAAGAACCCTTACAACTTCAGATCCGTTAATAACTCTTAACAAGTCATTCGTTCTAAGAGCGTTCTTTTTGCTTAATTTTATAGTCTCTTTTTTAAGCTGAAACACGAACTCTTATGTACCTCATTTTTGATACGGAAACCACCGGACTTCCCAAGCGCTGGGACGCCCCAATTACCGATACGGACAACTGGCCACGTTGTATACAGATAGCTTGGCAGTTGCATGATGAAATGGGTAATTGTATTGAACATCAAGATTATTTGGTGCGCCCAGACGGATTCAACATACCTTATGATGCCGAGCAAATTCACGGAATTTCTACAGAATTGGCCGAACAACAAGGTGTTTCCCTTTCGGAGGTTCTAGAGAAGTTCAACATAGCCATGTCCAAAACAAAGTTTATCGTTGGGCAAAATGTTGGTTTTGATGTAAATATCATGGGGGCGGAATTTCACCGTTTAGGTGTTGAAAACCCATTACAGGAACTTCCGGTCCTGGACACCTGTACGGAGCATACCGCTCAGCTTTGCCAAATTCCCGGTGGTCGTGGTGGTAAATTTAAGCTACCCACGCTTACGGAACTACACCAACACCTGTTTGGCGAACCTTTTGGCGAAGCGCATAATGCCACTGCCGATGTTGAGGCAACTACACGTTGCTTTTTGGAGCTTATTCGTAAGCATCAGTATACTACTGAACAATTAGATGTTCAGCCCGATTATTTCAAGAATTTCAACGAGGCCAATCCTCAGGAGATTCAACTTATCGGTTTAAAACACATCAACCTTAAAAAGGCTTCTAAAAAAATAGCCGACGCACTTTGGGAAAAGGACACTGGTGGCGTTTCCCAAGAAGAAATTGAGGAAAATTTGGCTACATTGGAGTCGGCCAGTTTTGCTCATTTGCACAACCACACCCAGTTCTCTATTCTGCAATCTACCACCAGTATTCCGGATTTGATTGCCAACACGGCAAAGGCAAAAATGCCAGCAGTGGCAATGACCGACCACGCCAATATGATGGGGGCCTTCCATTTTGTAAATGGCGTGCTTAACCACAATAAAGGCGTTGTTGCAAGAAACGAGGCCAATTTAAAGCGCTTCGAAGCAACACAAAACGGTACACTTGAAGAAGGACAAGAACCGTTGAACGAATTACCGGAACCGGAATTGGAAATTACCCCGATTATAGGTTGCGAATTTCAGGTCTGTGAAGACCACACCAACAAATCTCAAAAAGACAACGGGTACCAAATTGTTATGCTCGCCAAGAGCAAGAAAGGATACCTAAACTTGGCAAAAATGTCTTCCATTGCCTTTGTAGACGGAAAATACTATGTACCTCGAATCGATAAAAAAATTATAGAGCAGTACAAAGAAGACGTTATGGTGCTTACCGGAAACTTATACGGCGAGGTTCCAAGTAAAGTATTGAATGTTGGTGAAAACCAAGCTGAAGAAGCCCTTATTTGGTGGAAAGAAACTTTTGGGGATGATCTCTACATTGAAATCATGCGCCATGGCCAAGAAGATGAAGACCGGGTAAACCAAGTTCTGATACAGTTTGCCAAAAAGCATAATGTTAAACTCGTAGCCACCAACAACACCTACTATGCCGCTAAGGAAAATGCACATGCGCATGATATTCTTTTATGCGTTAAAGACGGCGAAAAACAAGCCACGCCTATAGGCCGTGGTCGTGGGTACAGATACGGATTGCCAAACCAGGAGTACTACTTCAAGTCTTCGGACGAGATGAAAGAACTTTTTAAGGACATACCTGAAGCCATAATCAACATTCAGGAAATTGTGGACAAAGTAGAGACATTCACCTTGGCCCGGGATGTACTATTACCTGCTTTTGATATTCCCGAGGAATTTCAGTTTGAAGAAGATAAACTGGATGGTGGCAAAAGAGGGGAAAACAAATACCTACGCCACATCACCTATGAAGGTGCCAAGAAAAGATATGGCGAAATCACACCTGAAATTGACGAAAGGCTGGATTTTGAGCTTCAAGTAATTGAAAAGACAGGCTACCCAGGTTACTTTTTGATCGTAGAGGATTTCATTAGGGCCGCACGTAGTATGGACGTATCGGTTGGTCCTGGTCGTGGCTCGGCTGCAGGTTCCGCCGTTGCGTATTGTTTATGGATTACAAATTTAGACCCCATTAAGTACGACCTGCTTTTTGAGCGTTTCCTGAATCCGGATCGTGTAAGTATGCCCGATATTGATATTGATTTTGATGATGAGGGCCGTAGCCGGGTAATGGACTATGTAATTGACAAGTACGGATCCAATCAGGTGGCACAAATTATCACCTACGGTACCATGGCCGCCAAGTCTTCCATTAGAGATACGGCAAGGGCGTTGGATTTACCTCTGGGCGATGCGGATCGTATGGCAAAGTTGATCCCCAACATGTCCAAACTGAAAAAAATTATTGGGATTGACGAAAAAGTGCTTCGCAGCAAATTCAATAGCGAAGAGCTCGAAAAAATAAACGAACTTCTTAATATTTCCGAAGGGGACGGGCTAGAATCCGAAACCTTGAACCAAGCATATATCTTAGAGGGTTCAGTTCGTAATACCGGAATTCATGCCTGTGGGGTGATTATTACCCCAGATGATATTACCAAGTTCGTACCTGTGGCTTTGGCCAAAGATTCGGACATGTACTGTACCCAGTTTGACAACTCCGTTGTGGAAGATGCGGGATTGCTGAAAATGGATTTCTTGGGATTAAAAACGCTGACCTTGATCAAGGACACCGTTAAAATCGTAAAGGCAAAACATGGTATTGAGCTAGACCCAGAGAATTTTCCGCTTGACGATGTAAAAACATACGAGCTCTTTCAACGAGGGGAAACAGTTGGTGTGTTCCAATACGAATCCCCCGGTATGCAAAAACACATGCGCTCATTAAAGCCAACGGTTTTTGCTGATCTAATTGCTATGAACGCCCTGTACCGCCCAGGCCCAATGGAATATATACCTAGCTTCATTGCTCGTAAACACGGTACAGAAGAAATTGTATATGATTTGGATGCTTGTGAAGAGTATCTGGCGGAAACCTACGGAATTACCGTGTACCAAGAGCAGGTGATGCTCCTTTCTCAAAAATTGGCCGACTTTACCAAAGGTGAGGCCGATGTTTTGCGTAAAGCCATGGGTAAAAAGCAAAAGCACGTTCTGGATAAAATGAAGCCCAAGTTCATTGAACAAGCTTCAGCAAAAGGGCATGCCGTAGACAAATTGGAAAAAATCTGGAAAGACTGGGAAGCCTTTGCTGCCTACGCCTTTAACAAATCGCACTCTACCTGTTACGCTTGGATTGCGTACCAAACTGCCTATTGCAAGGCCCACTACCCTGCCGAATATATGGCCGCGGTATTGAGTAACAACATGAACGATATTAAACAGGTTACATTTTTCATGGAAGAATGTAAGCGCATGGGCTTAGATGTACTTGGACCAGATGTAAACGAATCTTACTACAAATTTGCCGTAAACGATGCCGGTGCTGTGCGTTTTGGTATGGGTGCGGTAAAAGGAGTTGGCCGTGGCGCTGTGGAAACCATTGTAGAGAACAGAAAAGAAGAAGGCCCGTTCAAGTCGGTTTTTGATTTCGCAAAGCGAATAGATTTACGTGCTGCCAATAAAAAGGCGTTTGAAAGTTTAGCCGTTGCCGGCGGATTTGATTCTTTTGGAGACACCCACAGGGCTCAGTACTTTCATGATGAGGGTGATGGGGTTACCTTTCTGGAAAAAACCATAAAATATGGTGCCAAGTTTCAAGAAAGCGAAAACTCAAGTCAGGTTAGTCTTTTTGGTGATGCCAGCGAAGTACAGATACCGGAACCCGTAGTTCCTCCATGTGAGGAATGGGGCACCATGGAAAAACTCCGCAGGGAAAAAGAAGTGGTGGGTATTTACATTTCAGGTCACCCGTTAGATGATTTTAAAACTGAAATAGATGCCTTTTGCAACGCATCCCTTTCGGATTTGAGCGATCTGCAAAACGTTGTCAATCGGGAGTTGGCTTTTGCCGGTGTTATTACTGACGTACAGCACCGCGTATCCAAAAACGGAAAAGGCTGGGCCGCATTTACTGTTGAGGATTATTCGGAATCGCACGAGTTCAGGATATTTGGCGAAGAATACCTTAAGTTCAGACATTTCTTGATGATCAATTCCTTCGCCTATATCAAGGTATTCGTAAAAGATGGATGGACCAACCGAGAAACCGGCAAAAAAGGAGACCCGCGTATTCAGTTCAATAGTTTTATGCTTTTACAGGAGGTGATGGAAGCTTACGCCAAGAAACTCACCATTAAACTGAATATAGATGACCTTAAAGAGAAAGATGTAATTCAACTTAGGGACACCCTTACCGCTTATCCGGGTAACCACCCGCTTAACTTTATTGTTTATGAAATGCAAGAAGAAATTAAAGTAAGCTTAACTTGCCGAAAACAAAAAGTACAGATCAATAGTGAGCTATTGGCGGATTTAATGAAGAATGACGTACATTATAAACTCAATTAGCCCAGTGTACTACCTCCCTGAATATGAATTCTGGACCCTATAAATTAGATTGATAACACAATAGCTAAAACCAATGTATCGTTAGTAAGGAAACCGTTAGATATTTGACTAACTTTGCATAATATATAAAAACATAAAATCATGGCATTAGAAATAACAGACGCTACTTTTGATGAAGTAGTATTAAAAAGCGATAAACCTGTAGTAGTTGATTTTTGGGCAGCATGGTGTGGACCATGTAGAATGGTAGGGCCTATCATTGAAGAAGTTAGCTCTGAATACGAAGGTAAAGCCGTTGTTGGTAAAGTTGATGTTGATGCAAATCAAGAATTTGCCGCCAAATACGGTGTACGTAACATTCCAACTGTATTGGTATTCAAAAATGGTGAAATCATTAACCGTCAAGTTGGTGTATCTCCTAAGAAAGTATATACAGACGCGATTGACGCTGCTTTATAATATATTCCTCTCTATTGAGGAGAACAATAAAAAAATCCTGCTTTTAGCGGGATTTTTTTATACCCTAAACCCAAGTTCCCGTCCTGATAAAGTTCCGGTTTAATGCCTATCTTAGTAACATGAACCTGCAATCCGAATTAAACAAAACATCACTTTTCCAAAATCTAGAGCTCTTGGCCAATCAGGTTGTGGAAGGCTTCATAAGTGGCATTCACAGAAGTCCGTTTCATGGTTTTTCGGCAGAGTTTGCAGAGCATAAAATCTATAACGCCGGCGAAAGCACAAAACATATAGATTGGAAACTTTTCGCCAAGACAGATAAACTGTACACCAAACGATACGAAGAAGAGACCAATTTGAGATGCCATATGATTTTGGATAGCTCGGCCTCTATGTACTATCCGCGGACAAAGGACCTGTCGGTTACAAATTTGAACAAAATAGGTTTTGGGGTATTGGCCATAGCGGCGCTCATGAACATCCTTAAAAGGCAAAGAGACGCTGTTGGGCTAAGTGTTTATTCGGACAACTATAATTTTTATGCCCCGGAAAAGGGTAGTGAACGGCACCACCAAATGTTATTGGCCAAACTAAGTGAACTGAGCCAAGACACCAAACCCGCACAGCAGACAGAAACCTACACCTATTTACACCAAATAGCGGAGAACATTAAGAGAAGAAGCCTAATTTTTCTTTTTACGGATATGTTCCAAACTTCTGAAGACGACGAAAAAATTTTTGAAGCCCTTAGACATTTAAAATACAACAAGCACGAAGTGGTGTTATTTCACCTCATGGACAAGTCTAAAGAATACCATTTTGATTTTGACAATACTCCAAAACGCTTTTTAGATGTGGAGACCGGAGAACATATAGATTTGTATTCCAGTAACATAAAAGAATCCTACGAACGTAGTGTTCGCTCCTATTTTGAAGATTTAAAATTAAAATGCGCTCAATACAAAATTAAATATGTGGAAATTGATGTAAAGGGCAACTTCTCCCAAATACTCAACACCTATTTAACGGAACGAAAGAAATTCATATAAAGCTGAAAAATTTATTGAAAATTGTTTGTGCAATTGAAAATGCGGTGTATATTTGCACTCGCTAAACGCCACGGTCTGGTAGTTCAGTTGGTTAGAATACCTGCCTGTCACGCAGGGGGTCGCGGGTTCGAGTCCCGTCCAGACCGCGAAAAGCCTTCAACGCAAGTTGGAGGTTTTTTTAGTTTTAAGTATCACCCCTCCTTTCTCCCCCTAAAATAGTCTTTCCTCAAAAATTAAAGCGACAACTTTATTGGGTATCAAACAAAAAAAGACCACAACAAAAATGCCATGGTCTATTCTTATACGTCTTAAAAGAAACGTGCTTTATTAGTTACACCTATTCCTTTATTATTTTAAAACTCCATTCGAGCTCGTTTTGAATCACTTTAACTATATAGATAGCATCAGGATATGCCGAAAGGTCTAACTCGGGCTCTGCGTCATCCGTTTGTAAGGAGAGTAATACATGTCCAGAAAAATCGGCCACAACAATATCTTTTTCGCCTTCTACAATTCCGGTTATCCTAAAGTTACCTACAGTTGGATTAGGATGAACGTATGCAGGCTGAGTAACTCTAGCCCTCACATTATTATCCATTGATACATAAGACTTGGAAGCCAAATCTCCAGAGCCCGTTGCCGCACTTTCTTCTTCAAACAAGGACAGTACTTGCTGCTTGGTAAGTGCCGTACTGAACAACTGCACTGCATCAATACCGCCTTTAAAATATTCCTTGCCCCATCCGGACCATCCTATCCAAGCTACATTCCTATCTTTTAAAGTACCTGAGAGCGCCTCACTGTGCACGTTTTCCCCGTTTATATACCAACGCATATCACTACCATCATAAGTACAGGTAACCATTTGCCACACATCATTTTTAATAACTCCCTTACTTATTAATTTTCTTCGGTTCTCCTGTGTAGTTACCTTAAAACCAAGTTTACCCCGGTTAACGAACATCATAAATCCTCCAGAAGTAGTACTACCTACGATTCCTTGGTAACTACCTTCTGCATTGCTAGGATTTACCCAAGCCGAAACCGAAAAGCCCTCCTGTAAATTATCATCTAGATTTGGCAGACGAATGTGGTCATCAATTCCATCAAACCACAAAGCCCCTTCTATTTGACCACTTACTTTATCCTTATCAAAAGTTAATCCGTCCTGAAGCACACCCGTGCGTCCAAGTCCGCTCGTATCACCCGCACTCACCCCATTCAATTCATCCAACGGCCAATGCCCCACTAAGTCAGGTATACTTTCATCTTTACTATCGGCAACAGGTGGTACCTCTACCTCTTCTTGCGTCCCTAAAATTTCAATAGCATTAATAATAGGATGCCTAACACCCCCATCTAAAGGCAGTGAAGAGAAATCTATCTCTAATTGTCCATCGGAAACATTTACCGTGTACGCCTTAGTAAGCACAGTCTCCGCTCCAACTTGAGCAAAAACATCTAGGTTGTCCTCTACCAATACACCCTCTAGGTTTACGTCAAAAACTCTTTTACCTACACCTCCGGAACCTCCTCCGGTAGCACCAAACCACAACTCGGCAAAATGAAGCTTTACCGTATACTCTCCGTTTTTCAATGGAATATTATAACTCATTACCTGGGAACGGCTAAATCTGAATTTTTTGAACGGATCATCAAGACCGGTTTGAGGTCTATTCAACGTAAAGCCTTCATCATAGTAAGCATCTGCCAAGAACGTATCTCCTTTGTAAGTTGTTGCCTGTCCACCAGAGTTAATGCGAAGGGCAAAATTGACATCCGAATCAGTATCCGTATCCGTCTCATCAGTATCTACATCATCCTCATCAACAAGATTTTCTGTTCTAATTCTATACGCCCAACCTTTGGTCCGGTCATTATTGGGTACAGTTGGTGTTTTCATAGCCCCAGAGCTATTTGTTGTGATATTCTCCGAGGAAATCCAACCTCCATTGTTCACATCCCACCATTGAAACTGATAGGTCTTTGACGGTTGTAAGTTCTTTAATGTGGGCAGCGCTTTAGCGTTCTTTCTAGAGTCTGCCGTAAAAAAACCAAGTGCGAACGATTTGTCCTTGGACACAGATAAGGTGTGCAAGTAGTCCTGACTATCACTTAAATGAGTATCCGCAGCAGGCACCAATTGACTGTAATCATGCCCCTTGTCCAATACAAAATCTTTTAAATGCCCCATAGACTGGGATTCAAACGCGTTAAGCGCGCTAACCTGAGGCTCATTAACAGGCACAACGGTAGCTCCTCCAGACCTTGAGGTAGAACTTGCCGCACCAGCGTACCACGCATCTCCCCAAGCATGGCCCGCCAGACCACCACTTAGCACGGAACCGTACATTTGCATTTGCGCCATGCTGGTGTCATCCATTCCCGGATTGATTTCGTTCATGGAATGCAGACCCCAACCTGGATAAAACGGTTCTAAATTTAAGGCAGGTTTAGTTGTTCTTCCGTGATAAATATCCCGCAACCAAGAGTGCATGGTCTCATCCCTCTCGGCATTACTCACATTTTGAATATCAAGTGCAGTAGGTATATCCCGTTCCCAATTCTTTAATGTTGTATTGTATGACATTGCGGTCCTAGGCTGACCATAGGGCATTTTATACCCTCCAATTTTTTTGTTAAGTTCACTATTTGCGTGTTTGACCAATTTTAACCACTCTGGATATACATTTCCCGAGTTGGTATCATGGTGCACCCAACTAAAAATCATATTGTAACATCCATATCGCGCCCACAGATAGCGGATATAATTGTAAAACGCATTTTTCTCTACCTGAGAACGAAATGGCCATCGTTCATGTCTTCTTATGGATTCGAACAAGGTTACAAATCCTTGCTCTGACAGGAATTGCATCCGCTGGTCTACGGACTGCCAATATTTTGGGTCAATTTTTTGATAATCCGCTTCCGGAAGTTTATCGGTTATGGATTGCCCTCTAGTCTTCAATTCAAAAGGAGTCTCACCATTAGGTGCAATTTTCTCACCCCAAGTCTCACTGGCCCACAATCCGCTTTCTTTACCCGGGCGATCCAAATTTCTTCCTAACTGTTCCAAATAGGTATCATCCGGAAAACTTGCAATAACGTTAAGCCCGTTGAAGCCTTGTTTTTTTCTTGCTGAAATATAATCCTTAAACGATATACCGGAAATGTCATTAGCACGATCAAAACCAAATACTGCAGTCAATGCGGACCAAGACGTATCGGCTGTGAAAAAGAAGGGAGTACCATCTGCATACTCTAAAGTTCGTTTGTTAGGGGCCACCCTGATAAATCCGCGATTATTGGGATTGCTACTCACGTCTGCAATAGATGCACTAAACGTTCCGCTTTTACCAATAAAACCACGGTCAGATTTTGTAACGGTCTCGTCTAGCACTTTCCAAGACCAGTTACCGGGCGAAGTAGCCACCAAACGACCACGAAATACATTTCCGCCATCCCAAAATACGGGAATACGATATGCCTCACCGGCCGAACCTTCTTTTTTTAGCTCAACCCACACATCCACTTCCATGTAAGGGTTGCTATATTGCTGTTGGCTGTTGAATTCTATTTCAACAACCTCCATGACCGAGAAATTAGTTTTTTGGGCAAATACACTTGCACCTGTACAGCTCAAGAGCATTACCAATAAAACAATTCTACCTAGGAAAAAATTTTGCTTGTAAAAGGGTTTACTTTTAAAGTAATCAATAAATGAAGTCATGGGGAATGGGGGATTTTGAATAATATGTCCGTAACAATACACATACGTATGAATCACAGATTTTAGATGTCACTCATCGATATATTTTGCATTTTAACGATTCTAACGCACAGTAGAACTTTTTATTGTGTGAATCATCAGTATTAAAGACCAAACCCACAAATTTGACAATCCCCCAATCATCTCCTCTGCAGGCCGGTCTTACTCTTTATAACTTTTAGGATGGACTACAACAGCCCTTTGCACAACGTTGGCAAGGGTTTGCCTGCTTATAAATTTGTTTAGCCGCATCTACCGCCAAATAACAAGAACCATGAACCCCTAGATCGGTTTTACTCAAAATAAAGGCCAGTAAATTACAATCTTCTTTATGCACATCATAGTCTCCATTGGCCTGAGCCGTATTGTTAACATAGTATCTGGTCATTGGTTATAAAACTTTTGCCAAACCTAACACCTTTACAAAACAATCCCTTACAGATATCCGTAAGGGATTGACATTTATTGGTCGGGTGATATAATGGAAAATATAGTGTTAGATTCTACCTTGTTTTATAAGTTTGGCTATGAGGTGATGGGTGTTCTTTGCTCCAAAAGCATCAAACAATCTGCTCACTTTTTTATCTATGGTACTCTCACTGTTAGGAGAAATATTCTGGCTCTTTAATTTTTCGGAGATTTCTTTTTTGGTAAAACCTTCTGCAAGATCTTGTAGAATCATAAGATCATACTTATCCAATTCAAAAAGGGCGCTCCCACCATTTAGGTTAATTTGCGGAGAAACATAGGTACGGTGTTGGAACACCTCCTGTATAGCCATAATTAATTCATTCAACCCATTACGGCCCTTGCAGACATAACCGTTTATTTGCTGATCGGTAAAAAGAGGGTTGATTTCAGCTGGGTCATCTACCATAGAATTTACAATAACCTTTATATTCGGGTCTACCGCCCGTATAGCCTCAATTAGCGATTGTCCGGAAGTTAGTTTGCGTTCTACCGGCCCTTCCTTGAACGAGAGGTCCGTAATTAACAATTCATACGGCTCCCCGTTTTGAAAAGCAACCTTAAATCTATTGTACGCCTTATCGCAATACAGTTCTTCCTGTATATCCTCTACCTCTAACCGGTTCTCCAAGGCATTGACTATACCTTTATTGGTGTCCTGAAAATCTTCGGCAATAAGTATTTTTTTGAACATAATCTGCACTTTTTAATTCGGAATTTCAATCTGGGCCCTAAAACCATCGCCCTTATCTGAATCAAAAGTAAGACTTCCCTTTATTGCCTGAATACGCTTTTCTGTATTCCAGAGTCCATTTTTATTATTTAAGCTACTTTTTGTTGCTCCGTTACCGTTATCGGTATAACTAATTACCAATTTTTTCTTTAACTGTTCAAAATGAATGGACACCACTGTAGCACCACTGTGCTTTTGCATATTTATCATTAGCTCCTGCAGCACTTTGTACAAGGTTTTTTTCGTTAACGCAGAAAGACTATCCCATTCTACCTCCAAACTTCCGGTAACTAGTAACTGCGCATTTCTGCCATAGCCACTTAACATACCAAAAAGCACTTCCTTGAATTTGGGTCCCGTATCCACATCGTTTATTTCCCTGGAAAAATCCCGACTTTGGTTATAAAGGCCATCAACCACGTTTAGGACCTCGGTACGCTGGGCTCCGTTTTGGAGCAAAACCATAGCATGATTTAGTTTTCCGGCAAAATCGTCATGTAGTTTTCTAGATAGTTCAGCTTCGGTCTCATATGTAGCTTCTATCTTTACTGTCCTATTTTCCTGTTTTAAGTGCCTTGCCCGTTGCACTAAATAGAACCCCGCAAAAACAGAAACGAATAAGAGTAACGCAAAGCCCGAATAGGATATAATTTTTTGATTTCGCTGTTCAACCACTTCCAAATTGCGTTCCGCATTTTCTTTTTCTAAGCGTAGAATGGACTCCTGTTTAAACCTGTCATCATACCTATATTTTGCAAATTGGGTCTTTACCTTTAATTCTTGCTCGTACAAACTATCTTGCAAAAACACATACCTATTTTTCATTCCCACATCTGCCGGCAATAACTTCATCAGCTGTTTTAAAGCATCTTTTTCCGCACGCGGTATTTTTAAAGTTTTAGATAGGCGTATGACCGAATCAAAATAGACTTTGGATTTTTCCGGACTGGCAGCACCATAAAATTCGCCCATATGCGTATAACTAGCTATTTGCCCTCTTTTATCCCCCTTATTAATTCTAATGGCCAACGGCTTTTGAAATTCATCTTCCCAAACAGAATAGCCTGCCAACCACTTTGCATAGGCCAAATTATCCAAAACCCGTGCATATTCCTTCTGATGTTTCTTTAAAGTGGAGTCATTTGCTATCCTACCCAACAAATCAATAGCATCATCATACGCCTTACTATCTATGTAACTTGCAGCCAAATTGTTCTCATAGATCAGCTTATCAATATTTGATTGTGTGGTACCAATTGCTTTTTGATAATATTTTACAGCATCGGAAAAATTCAACAATTTCCTATGGTTGGTTGCCAAGGTATTATAGCAATTAGCCCTATCCGTAGGTGATTTTAAAAACTTTAAAGCATCGGTAAGCGTCTCTTTACTACCAAAAAAATCATTGTTGTTCTTTTGAATAATACCAATATTCATTAAGTTGTCCCCTACCCCAACACTATCGTTCAGACTTTGATAATATTCTTTTGAACGTGAATAATTTTCAACGGCCTTAAAATAATCGTGCTCAATTTCAGCAAAATAATATCCCCTTAAATAATAGTGTTCCCCTAAAAGCGATGCCTTACCTATTTTATCCCTTTGACTTACCAAAAGATCACTATACTTCAAAAGACTATCATATTGACCCGAGCTAAAATGAAGCATACTTTTTTCATCAAGCACATACCCATAAAGGGAATCAACAACGGGGTCTTTTAGTTTTTTATAAGATGCATTTATGGCCCGTAGTTTTTCCTTGAGTGAAAGCGACTTCTCTTTTGAAAGGTTATAATACACCAAAGTGCTGTCCGAAACTCCAGCACTGCCCACACCGGAAGGTTCATTCTTTGAAGAACAACAAACTATGAAACAAAAAGAAATTAAAAAAAGTAACTTCTTCACAAGCAATGGGGAATTCTGAGGTTGAACTAAATAATCATGCTTCAAATCAGGGCTCAAAATAGTAAATTAAATTGGTACTTGTCCTATTCAAACAGCCCTTTGAGATTACCAAGAAAACCTCTTTGAATTCCGACCAAATCACTCCAAAAACATCTGACCGAGACAACTTTTTCATAAAATTCCTTTTTGCTTTTTTTCTAAAGTGACTATGTGTTTTTCTGTAATAGAACATCCTACAAAATTTGGTTATGAATGTTCATTAACCACTGATATTTTCATTTCTCTCATAAAATCATTTAGACTAATAAACCATAGACACACCCTACTAAACAAACATCAAACGTACAATTTACATTTTATATGAAAATTTCACTTTTTCTAAAAAAAGCAAAGGCATCAAAGGTAATTTCGCATATAATTAAGGTAAAATATGACATTATTTATGTTAATTAATTTGGTAAGTAAAAAAATAAAGTTTTCATTTGCTTAATAAACGTCAAAAAGACGTTTATTATAATCAACTTGTAACCTTCACATTATGAAACTAACACTACCCATTTCACAAAGTAGAATCGGTTTTACTTTGAAGAATCTACATCCTAAAGAAATTGAACTATTCTATAAAGCCTCTTTTATGACGGTTTTTTTGTTCACTCTCTTCATTGGCATTAATTCAGCTGTAGCACAGGAAGAAACAAAAAACAAAGACCGCTACAAACCTTTTAACACTGGCGGCCATCTAAAGAACATGCATATATGGCACGGTTCTGTAGTACATCCCGGAGCCATGTTCGCCACCCATTTGGAATATAATTCAAAGAATGAAAAATTTACACTTGGTGTATGGGGCGGTGCCGGATTTACCACTACCGATGTTATCCATAAGGATTCAGGGCAGAACGTAAGGGCCAACTATAAGGAGGTTTCCATTTATGCCGTCTATCGTCTTTCTGATACATTTTTTGCCGAAGCCGTATCGCACAACAATTACACAGGCGTAGAAGAAAGGGGCGACACACTTCACTATTGGAGCTATGATAAAACACAGGGATATAATTTTGTTGATATCAATTTTGGTTACAATATTACTCCAAACACATTGCTATATCTGGCTACCATTATAGGCGGTGGTTCCGGAGATTATGAAATCCAACCTGATGGCTCTTTAAAAAACTCATGGACGCATTATTTCGAAATAAAGAGCAAAGTATGGAAAATTGACAATTACGAACTATCCTTGTTTGCCGGTGGCGCATGGTCTTTCCTAACCGATAAAACATTCTACACCCAGAACAAAGCAAATGTTATTAATGTAGGATTGGCCCTAAACAAGAATATTACCGTAGCCAACTATGAACTACCGGTAGAAGTCACTGCAATGTGGAACCCAGAGAAGCAAGCAACGGTCTTGTCGCTTGATTTTTCCTTATTTTAACAAAACCTGAACCTAAATAACAGCTAACAGTATTGATTATGAAAAATAAAAATTCAGCTTTAATGAAAATCATTGGCCCATTCATGGTGGTTACTTTGCTATTTGTGAGTAGTTGTGCCAGGCAGTTAGAGACAAGCAAATCCTCAAGCAACACATCTGATGATACGGAGGAAAATTTCATAAGTAAAATAGACCTCTCAGAAAAAAGAATAGGCTATTGCACCCCCTCGCTAAACGCACCCTACTACCAAGCGCTGTTCCAAAGCATTAAATCCACTACCGAAAAAAATGGCATGACCTTCTTGTCCGCCGATGGCCAAAATGACATTAACAAACAAATTGCCGCAGTTGAGGACTTAATCACAAAAGGCATTGATGCGCTTCTTCTTAATCCACTAGACCCAGATGCCTTGGTAGGCGTCACCAAAGTTGCCAAAGCTGCCGGTGTTCCTGTATTCATCATAGACAGTTCTATTGACCCATCCGCAGATTTCGTAACCACCATTCAATCCAACAACTTGGCAAACGGAGAACTTGCAGGAGAATGGCTAGCCAAAAAATTCGGTAAAGAAAAAATGAACATAGCCTTATTGAGCGGTAATGCCGGTAACCCAGTGGGCAAAACCCGAAAACAAGGGTTGCTACAGGGCATTACGGAAGAACAACTTAGAACGTTGGGTTATATTGACCTGAACATTAAAACCCAAATGTACACCAACTGGTCCTATGCCGGCGGTTTGCAGGCCATGGAAGACGTTTTGGTTGCCCACCCCGATGTAAACGTAGTCATTACCGAATCTGATGTTTGCGTACTAGGAGCTATAAAAGCAATTGCCCAGGCCGGCAAAACTGATGATATTTTAATAGTTGCCGGCGCAGACGGGCAAAAAGAGGCTATTAAATACATTATGGAAACCGATTTTTACGGGTGCACCGCCATGAACAGTCCTGTACAGATAGGAAAAAACGCAGTTCAGTATGCCATAGAATACATGAACGGAAAAACCGATTTCCCCAAGAACTCATACACTGCACCATTACTGATCACAAAAGAGAATGCTGCACAATACTACAGGCCAGATGCTATATTTTAAGGAAGGTCCGCAACACTCAATTAACAAACCTTGTCAGACATGAAGACTAAAAATAGCGAATACCGAGTTGAAATGACCGGAATATCAAAAAGCTTTGGAGTGGTTTCTGTACTTGAAGGTGTAAATCTTAAGGTAAAGCCCGGAGAAATTCATGCGCTACTTGGCGAGAATGGTGCCGGCAAATCTACATTAGTAAAAATCCTTAGCGGTGTACACCAAAAAGATGGTGGGAAAATTTTGCTGAATGGCGAAGAGCTAAATCTAAAGAACACACATGACGGCCAGGTAAAAGGCATTAGTGTGGTCTACCAAGAACTATCGCTTGTAAATGACCTATCCGTTGCCGAGAATATTTATTTGCACAAACTTGGAGCAAATAAGTTTTGGATGAACTGGGAAAAAATAACCCAAGACGCACAAGAACTTATAGACTCTTTAGGCTTTAAGATTGATGCTTCTGCGCGAGTAAGAGACTTGAGTATTGTTCAAAAACAAGTAGTAGAAATTGCCAAGGCCCTGTCCGAAGACACGAAAGTACTGGTACTGGACGAGCCCACTACCGTTTTTGACCCAACTGATACACAAAAATTGTTTGACAATTTGTTCAGGTTAAAGAAAGAAGGCATTTCCATCATTTACATCTCTCACCATTTAGAGGAAATCTTTAAAATAGCAGATTCCATAACAGTCCTTAGGGACGGTGTGGACACAGGTTGCGTGCCCGTTTCCGAGACCGACACAGATAGTGTTATTCGGTTAATGATCGGACGCGAACTAAAAGACTTGTACCCGGAACGTCATGCAAAAATAGGATTGGAACCTGTTTTTGAAGTCAAGAACTTAACAGCCAAGAACAACCTGGTTCATGACGTATCGTTTTCCGTTAAACCTGGTGAAGTTCTGGGAATAGCAGGATTAGGAGGTAGCGGAAGGACCGAAACTGCCAAATTGATTTTTGGTGCCGATAAGAAAAAATCGGGAACCTTAATTCTAAACGGAAAAGAGATAAAAACAAAGTCGCCCGTTGATGCTGCAAGACATCAAATAGGCTTTGTACCCGAAGACCGTAAGGAAGAAGGCGTCTTCTTACCACTTTCCATAAGAAAGAACATTAGCATTACCAATTTTGGCCCCATTTCCAACAGACTAGGCTTTTTAAAGACGGAAAAAGAACAAGAAAACGTATCCGCCTTAATTGATAAGCTAAATATTAAGACCCCTAGTTCAGAAGTAAGCGTGGGTAATTTAAGTGGCGGCAACCAACAAAAAGTGGCTTTGGCCAAATGGCTTAGTATAGACAGTAAAGTAATTATAATTGATGAACCCACACGAGGTGTAGATGTTGGTGCAAAAGTTGAAATCTATAACCTTATAAATGAAGTTGCCCAGAAAGGTGTAGGTGTAGTGGTCATTTCTTCCGATATGCCAGAAATAATGGGTATATCGGACCGAATTCTGGTCATGCACAAGGGCACTTTCTACGGCGAGTTGATCAAAGAGCAATTTTCCGAAGAGAACATTCTTCGCTACTCCATTGGAAAAGCATTAAAAACAACATAATCCAACCATTTAAAAAATAAATCATGGCCTTAACAATAAAACAACAGCTTAGTAGTCCGGGAGGGTTTCTCAAGTTTCTGATCAAACACAACACCATTTTTATCTTTATAGTATTGGTAGTGTTTTCAGCATTAATTTCGGATGTATTCTTTACATCGGTAAACTTATCCAATTTACTGAAACAAGTTTCCGGTATTGGCATTATTAGCATTGGAATGTTAATCGTTATCCTAACCGGTGGTATAGACCTTTCCGTAGGATCCATGGTGGCTTTGTTAGCTGTTACTTTCGCAATTTTGGTGAATACATTTATTTTACCCCTAGCCATTCTATTGACCATTCTAATCGGATTTTCTTTGGGAAGTATAGCCGGTTATCTTGTAGCATATCAAAAAATGGCACCCTTTATTGCAACCCTTGCCTTAATGACCATTGCAAGGGGCCTAGGTTTCATCTATTCAAAAGGTTCTCCTATTACCTTCACAACTTACGGAGGGCTTTACATGTCCGACTTTGCCAACAATTCAACTTTGGGCATACCTAACATTTCCATTGTATTCTTTATCATCGTCATATGTGCAATGGCAATGCTACGCTACAATGTATTTGGAAGGCTTATTATAGCTATAGGGAGCAACGAAGAGGCTTCTAGATTATCAGGTATCAAAGTAAATAAATATAAGTTTTTGGTGTATGCAATTTCTGGGTCTTTGGCAGCAACTGCCGCCATTATTGTTGCCTCCAGAACAAATTTGGGATCGCCCAATATGGGTATGGCCTGGGAACTTGATGCCATTGCCGCAGTTGTAATTGGCGGTGCAAGTTTAAATGGAGGAAAAGGAACTGCTATAAACACCTTAATGGGGGTCCTTATTTTAGGCTTGATAAGCAACATCCTAAACCTCCTGAATGTACCCTCCTACCCACAACAGGTGGTAAAAGGAGCCATAATCATCTTTGCCGTTCTCTTACAAAAGTTCGAAAGCAAATAACTAAAAAACATAACGTTACGTAATATGACTAGCTATAAATTAAACAACAAAAACCTCAGCAAATTTTCAAATGAGGCTTTAATTCCAAAATATGATAGGTCTACTTTAAAAACAGGTATTGTTCACGTAGGCATAGGGGGGTTCCATCGATCTCATGAAGCCTACTATACCGATCAGTTATTACATGACCCAGCTAACTCGGATTGGGGTATTTGCGGCATTGCCCTACTGGATTTTGATACTAAAATTTACAACACCCTTAAAGAGCAAGATGGATTGTACACGCTTATTGTGAAGGAATTGGACGGCACCTTGACCAAAAAAATCATAGGCTCTATTGTAGAGTACCTTTTTGCCCCAGAAAACCCAACACAAGTAATAGAGAAAATGGCAAGTGCCGATGTTAAGATTATAACCTTAACGATTACCGAAGGTGGTTACAATTACAACGAAGCAACAGGTGCTTTTGATTTTACAAATCCCTTAATTCAGCATGACTTAGAAAACCCAAGAGCTCCCAAAACAATTTTTGGTTATTTGACCCAAGCATTAAAACTCCGAAAAGAAATGGGGTTGCCCGGCTGCACCATTCAATCTTGCGATAACATTCAGGGAAATGGGCATATGACTCAAAAAATGTTACTGAGTTTTGTGGATATGGCGGAACCGGAACTTGCGTCCTGGATAAATTCCAACGTATCATTTCCTAATGCCATGGTAGATAGAATCACCCCCGCTACATCTGAAAAAGACATTGCCTTATTAAAAGAATCCAGCGGAATTGAGGATGCATGGCCCGTAGTTTGCGAACCGTTTAAGCAATGGGTCATAGAAGATGATTTTATCTCCGGAAGACCTGCCTGGGAAACCGTAGGCGCCCAATTTGTTGAAGACGTAGTTCCCTATGAAAAAATGAAGCTCAGTCTGTTGAATGCGGGACATTCGGTCTTGGGAATCCTAGGCGCTCTAATTGGCTATGAAACTATTGACGAATCTGTTCATAACAAAGCCATACAAGCCTTCTTACACACATATATGGATGAAGAGGTGACCCCTACTTTAGGCAGTTTGGAGAGAATCGATTTAAAAACGTACAAACAGTCACTGCTTCAAAGATTTGGAAATATTTACATTAAAGATCAAATAGACCGAATTTGTTCCGAAAGCTCCGCTAAAATTCCCATTTTTATTTTACCCACAGTACATACCCAATTAAAAAATGGCGGCCCTATTGAACATGCAGCTTTTGTAATAGCAGCTTGGGCCATTTACAGTGCCGGTATTGATGAAAAAGGAAACGCTTTGAACATTAAAGATGCCCTTGAAACAATCCTAAAAGAAAAAGCACTGGTTGCCAAAGAAAATCCCGCGGCTTTTTTAGAAATAGAATCCGTTTTTGGAAAACTAAATCAATCAAAAAGATTTGTTGATTCTTATTCAGAAGCCTATCATAACATTCTAAAACATGGCGTAGAAGAATGTGTAAATAAAATGAACAATAAAGCTCTAAATAATATTTAAATGAAAAATATAGTTTGTTTTGGAGAAGTTCTTTGGGATGTGTTCCCAACTCACAAAAAGATTGGAGGAGCTCCTTTAAATGTTGCCTCACGTTTAAAATCATTGGAGAACAGGGTATGCTTGATAAGCAAGGTAGGAAATGATGCGCCAGGTAGCGGAATAATTGATTTCCTAAATAAACAAGGTATTGACACTCAAAGTGTAAAAGTTGACCATACCCTAAAAACCGGAGACGTAAAAGTTTCTTTGGACAACCAAGGTTCCGCCACTTACAGCATAGAGTTCCCCAGAGCTTGGGACTACATTGAACTCACCCCGGACACCATAAATATTACCCGAACTGCAGATGCGTTTATTTATGGAAGTTTGGCTGCAAGAAACCACCTCTCTAAAAACACACTATCTGCACTTTTAAAATTGGCCAAGTATAAGATTTTTGATGTGAATCTTAGAGCCCCTCATTATACGGCAGATACCTTGTCCGAACTCATGGACGCTGCCAATTTCATTAAGTTTAATGACGACGAAATTCTTGAAATAGCAAGAGCGTTAGATTTTGAATCTGAGTCTCTAGAAGAGAACATCAAATTTATAGCGAAGTATACCAATACAGAATCTATTTGTGTTACAAGAGGCGGTAAAGGCGCCATACTCTATAGAAACGATTTATTTTATTACAACAATGGCTACCCAATTGTTGTGGTAGACACCGTTGGCGCCGGAGATTCTTTTTTGGCATCTCTGATCAACAAGTTACTTAAAGGTACTCCCCCTCAAAATGCGCTTGACTATGCCTGTGCTATTGGTGCAATTGTGGCCAGCCATGAAGGAGCCAACCCCAAAATAGAGAAAGCTACTATTGACCAAATGATTTATGTGCAATCTTAAATGTTATAACAAATTAGCATTAAAATCCTTTATACACTCTTTAATCGTGCGCGTTCTAATATGATTTAGATAGCGCACGTACTTTTCTACGAAAATGGAACTGTTCTTTAAATCACCAAAAACAGAATCTATTTCTAAAAACCTAAGCGGTTCCTGCTGAGATTGGGTAGCTCTTCTAATTAGAACATTACTAATTGAGTCGGATATTTTATAGGCTTTACCTTGATCATCCAAACCATCATAATACTTACACCATGCGGCAACAAAAAAAGCAACGCTATCTATAACCTCATCTTTAGACAACTGCGCCTGTACCGTTGGCAAAATAAAGATTGGGACTTTTGCAGAACTTTCGTTGCAAATTCTTGACAGGCTATCATAAATATACGGGTTCTTAAATCTGGCAATTAAAGTAGATTTATAATTTTCCACCAAATGAACCTCGGCCTTGTCCAGCACAGGAATGACCTCTTCATCCATAAAAGTTTTTAGGAAATGCATAAAATCTTCATCGTTTGCAGCCTCACCTACAGTTTTATAACCGTGAAGTGTGCCCAGCACCCCCAACAGGCTATGGCCTGCATTAAGCAACTGAAGCTTCATTTTATCATAAAATTCAATATGCTCCACAAACTGCACTCCTACCTTTTCCCACTCTGGTCTTCCATGGAAAAAATTATCCTCTATTACCCAATTTGAAAAAGGCTCACAGACTACCGGCCATTGATCTTCAATTAAAAAATCGTTTTTCAAGATTTCAATATCCTCTGGGCGTGTGAGCGGTGTAATCCTATCTACCATTGAATTGGGAAACGTAGTGTTTTCCTTTAACCAAGGCAATAATTCGGGCTCCATCTTATTTGCATAATTGAAAAAAGAAGCTTTCATCGTATCTCCGTTCCCTTTGATATTATCACACGATAAGATAGTACATCCCGTTAGGCCCCTGAACTTCCGTAACTTAAAGGCTTGCACCAAGTATCCAAAAACGGTTTTAGGGTAAAACGGATTTCTCATATCCTCTTCTACAACGGGATTCTCTTGGTCAAACTCTCCCGTTATCTCATTTAAGTTATACCCGTCTTCGGCAATAGTCAACGAAATGATTTCAATATCAGGATGAGCAAGTTTTTCAATAACCGCCATGGGGTTTTCAGGACCAAAAAAATACTCTACAATAGAGCCAATAACTTTTATTTGATGAGATCCATTGGCATCTTTCATTACCAAGCTATAAAGACCGTCTTGATCCTTTAACACATTATATATCTTTCGGTCTGCATCCAAAAGGTCTATTCCGCATATACCAAAATTCAGTTCATTATGCTTTTCTATCAATTCATGCATATAATATGCTTGATGCGCTCTATGAAAATTACTTACCCCTATATGAGCAATACTTGTTTTAATTTTGTCCCGATCAAACACAGGGGTCAATACCCTATTCTGCATTGCTCCTACGTTCTCAATATTTAAGTATAATGGGTTTTGCATGTTTTTTACAATAAAGAATCAGTGTCCAAAATCTTTGAATTTACATAAAAAATAAAATTATATCTATATTTTTTAAGGGTTCATTGTATATTGACGAAATAGAACTTCAGGCCCATGCAAAATGAAGTTTAAAACAAAGATAAGAGAGCCGTATTAAATGGATTTTAGAAAACTGGATAACGTATCTGTTAATTGTGTCATTTTTGGCTTAGGCCCAGAAGGTCTGGATGTTTTATTGCAAAAACGAACGCTAAATATGTTCCGAAAAGAGTACCCAATAATTGATGACTGGGTCATTACGGGAGAACGTGCTTTTATCAACAAAACCTTAGAGGAGTCTGCCAATAGTATCTTTAAAAGCATAACCAACCTTAACGAGTTCAACAGGATCCAATTTCACACCTACGGCATTACTTCTAGAATTAAAACCGAAAAAGATTTACTGTGGACCAAAAGTCAAGGACTCAAGGCACAATCCATGACTATTGCGTACTATTTTGTTCAACCCAAAAAGAACATTAAACTAAGTAATGATGAATTTAAGTGGTTTCCGCTAAAGGCCTTACCAGAACTGGGGTTTGACCACAAAAAAATAATTGAGGACGCTCAAGAAGATTTGAAGCAAAAAATCATGGTTGAGCCCATTATATTTGATTTTATATCACATAAGTTTACCTTAAACGAACTTCAAATTGCTTTTGAATCTGTCCTGAATATTGAAATTGACAACCGAAATTTCCGAAAAAAGGTTCTAAAGAAAATTTATATTGTCCCTTTAAACGAAACCCGAAAGGGCAACGCAAAAAAGCCCTCCAAACTCTATGTTTTTAGCCGGGATGTATACGATAAAGTAACCGAAAAAGACCTAATCATAAATATTTAAGAGCTTACGCTACCCTAAGTTCAATTTTCAAGTTAAAATAGCTCTACCAAAAAAATGGATTAAGTTATTCGTATAGGGCAAACCATTAAATGTTGGTCAATTAATGCTCTCAGAGTTCCGATTATACATATTTTCTTACATTTCATAAATTCGGGCAACGATCAAAATAAAGATTTCGTATATTCGTGGTATATTATTTGCTCACATAATTATATGAAGCACTTTTACCTAATTATTACATTCTTGTGTATCTCGTTTTCCTATGGGCAAGAAACCCAGAGTAATGGAGATATTAAGGGTTTTAAACTTTACCCAAATCCTGTTACGAATGGCAAGGTGTACATTAGTACAAATGACAATGCACCCAAGCAAGTTCTAATTTATGATGTTTTGGGTACGCAGGTTCTAGAAACCAAAATTAACGGCAACGAACTCTATCTTTCTGATCTTGATGCCGGTGTTTATGTGTTACGGGTCTACCAAAACAATAAAGTAGCTACAAGAAAATTAATCGTTAAGTAGCACTCCTCTTTTTTCAACAACACCTTTTCCGAACCCTCTTATTTTCAATTTATTACAACCAAGAAACCTGTCGGCAAACTTCAAACCCCTGTCGATGAATGGTAACAAAATAGCGATGAACGGAAACTGATGTGGCGTTCACCAACACCCAGGCCATTTTCACAACATTTCAGAACAATCACCCGCCCCATTTTCTACCTTTAAACTGTTGACCCCAAATCAATAGTTATGCGCATTACCTACTTTATGCTTTTCATGGTATTTACCATTGGAATGTCCGCCCAAGATTCATTTGATTTTCAAAATCAAAAAAAAGAAGAAATTCCCGGTTTTAAGCTATACCCCAATCCTGCTTTTAATGATGTGGTAAATGTTATTACCAGAGACAACCAATCAAAATATATTAAAGTTTACGATGTCTTCGGAAAAATTGTGCTTACGGACCAAATTTCCAAGAGCAATCTAAATATCTCTAGGCTTGTACCAGGTGTATATGTGCTTCAGGTTACGGAAAACCAAAAAACCAGCAACCGAAAACTGGTTGTAAAGTAGCCCAAAAAAAAAAGCTCCCTTTCAGGAGCTATTTCAATTTAATTAAAAAACAAATATGTAATGTTTTACCATATCATCCCTTTATACAAGGGGTTCATATGATACAACTTTATAATATCTCTACTACCTCTAGATCAAAAACAAGGTCTTTACCTGCTAAAGGGTGGTTACCGTCAACAACAATACTTTCTTCTTTTACCTCAGTAACCAATAAATTAATTTCCTGCCCGCTTTGGGTCTGAGAAACAAGTCCCATTCCTACTTTAGGCTCAATATCCTGTGGCAATTGACTCTTTGGAACTTCCTGTATCAATTCTGCTTTAGGCTCTCCGTAAGCTTCCTCTTTAGGTATATTAACGGTTTTTTTCTCATTGACTTTCATATCAATCAGACCTTTTTCAAACCCAGGTATCAATTGTCCCTGACCCATAGTAAATTCAATAGGCTCACCTCTTTCAACAGAGCTATCAAAAACCTCACCTGTAGTCAACTTACCTGTGTAATGTACTTTTACCTTATCGTTCTCTTTAATTTGACTCATAATATCATTTTAAAAAACAGCAAAATGCTATTTTATAGCTATTTTGGTAAAGGTACAGGTATAAAAAAGGCTACAAAATCTTTAACCCGAGCCTTCCTTGTATTTAGAAAACATTAACATTTTATGCCTGATTAGTTAAAAGAATTAACAATTAAAAAACTGGTTACCTACGAATAACCAGATACATTAAAATTATACACTTTTACCCATCTTGTTTATTTTTTACAGAAAAGGATATCACTATTTTTGCACAAGGAATAGCATTATGAACGGTAGTGAAATATTTAAGATAAATACACAGAGCGAATTTGACGCCCAAGCTTTAAAAGTTTTTAGGCACCAGTATCGCACCAATGCCGTGTACCAAGAATTTTGCTCCTATTTAGGTAAGTCCGATGCAAATGTTGATGAGGTTTACGCAATCCCCTTTTTACCCATTTCCTTTTTTAAATCGAAAGAAATTATTTCTGGAGATAAGCACCCAGAAACAATTTTCACAAGTAGCGGCACTACCGGAAGCAACACCAGCAAACATTTTGTAAACCGGCTTTCTCTGTATGAGGAAAGTTTCAGACATGCATTTGAACTATTTTACGGTAAAGTTGAAGATTTTTGCGTTCTGGCCCTGTTACCTTCTTATCTGGAAAGAGAAGGCTCATCTCTTATTTATATGGTTGATGATATGATCAAGCAGAGCCAGCATCCGGATAGCGGCTTTTATCTTAACGACCTAAATGGTTTACGCAATAAACTGATCCAACTAGACGCAAACGGTCAAAAAATATTGCTTATTGGAGTTTCTTTTGCCCTTTTGGACATGGTTGAAACCAACACGCTAAAACTAAAGAACACCGTAATCATGGAAACGGGCGGCATGAAAGGCCGAAGAAAGGAACTTATTCGCGAAGAACTTCATTCTATCTTAAAAGAAGGCTTTGGCGTACCGGTCATACATTCTGAATATGGCATGACAGAACTATTATCCCAAGGCTATTCAAAAGGAAACGGTATTTTTGAAACTCCTCCTTGGATGAAAATCCTAATCCGCGATACGGAAGACCCACTAGCCTACCAAGACCATAAAAAAACTGGAGGTATTAATGTTATAGATCTGGCAAATATTGATTCTTGTGCATTTATAGCTACGCAAGATTTAGGCAAGACCTATGAAAACGGCACTTTTGAAGTATTGGGCCGTTTTGACCATTCCGATGTTAGAGGCTGTAATTTAATGGTATTTTAAAGTCCCAATATTTTGGCATCAACAAAGAATGTAGAGTTTACGTCAATCTCATGATCCATACTGATCAACTCATCAGTAACCGTATTCAACCTTAGGTTAAATTTGTCTTTTTTGATGTACTCTTTTAAGTCTACGTCTATAACATCTACATCTAAAACATCACCAATATTTTCGTCTACTTCTTCTTTAGAAGCAATCATTATCTCATCAAGTCCCTCTGCGGAAATATAGATTTCTATAGATTCAAGAAAACTAAAATCACTATCGTCCGGAGAGGTAATCTCCAATTCCAACTTAGTTAGTTTAATTTCCTCAATAAGATCTTTGCGCGTATCGTTTACCTCAAACTGTGAATCAGAATTGGTCTCCATGTCCGGCGTGAACATATCAAAAGGAAGGTCTATACCTGCCGAAGATGGTATAGTTACTTGACTATTATAATCCAGATCAAATTTGGTAAGCTCGTCTAACTTATCACAAGAAGTCAGTGTAGCAAAAACGGTAAGAATCAACAAAAATTTACGCATCTAATTCGGGTTTGAAAAATGTTACTGGCTACATAACGCTTTCCAAACCCGTTTTAGTCTACCTTTTATCTTAAAAAACGGCCGAACTATTGTACCACTAAAACAAAATAGTTCTTTTTACCCCGCTGTAACAAAACAAATTTGCCGTTGATCAAGTCACTATCCGTAATAAGATAATCTGCTTTTACTTTTTCTTTATTTACAGAGATAGAATTCTGTTTCAGCTCCCTTCTTGCTTCACTGTTTGATGCTAAAAACCCCGTTTTATCCGCAAGTGCACCGATCATATCCAATCCCGGAGTAAGCTCCATTTTAGAAATTTCGGCTTGTGGTACTCCGTCAAAAACATCTAAAAAAGTCTTTTCGTTCAAACCTTTTAAATCTTCCGAAGTAGACCGTCCAAAAAGAATGTTACTAGCCTTTTGAGCATTTTCCAAATCTTCCTGTGAGTGCACCATTACGGTAATTTCTTCGGCCAAACGCTTCTGCAAAGCACGCATATGCGGTGCTTCTTGGTGCTCTTTTATCAACTCTTCTATTTCTTCTTTGGAAAGAAACGTGAATATTTTAATGTACTTCTCAGCATCTACATCTGAGGTATTCAACCAATATTGGTAAAATTTATAGGGTGAAGTCCTTTCGGAATCCAACCAAATATTACCTCCTTCGGTCTTTCCGAATTTAGTACCATCCGCTTTTGTAATCAACGGGCAGGTAAGCGCATAGCCTTTGCCCCCTCCTATTCTTCTTATTAGTTCCGTACCTGTGGTAATATTTCCCCACTGGTCACTACCGCCCATTTGCAACGTACAATTATGGTTTTGGTACAAGTACAGAAAATCATACCCCTGTACCATTTGGTAGGTAAACTCAGTAAAGGACATTCCTTCCTTGGATTCCGCTGAAAGTCTCTTTTTAACCGAATCCTTGGCCATCATATAGTTTACGGTAATATGCTTGCCCACGTCCCTTATAAAATCCAGAAATGAAAAATCTTTCATCCAGTCATAATTATTGACCAAGATGGCAGCATTGTCCCCATCACCATCAAAATCCAAAAACCGCGACAATTGTTCCTTTATAGCTTCTTGGTTATGACGGAGCGTAGGCTCGTCCAATAGATTACGCTCTGCTGATTTTCCGGAGGGATCACCTATCATACCCGTAGCACCACCAATAAGCGCATAAGGTTTATGGCCTGCCAATTGAAAATGACGCAACATCATTACCCCTACCAAATGGCCAATGTGCAAAGAATCTGCAGTAGGATCAATACCCACATAGGCAGATTGCATTTCGTTCATTAAATGTTCCTCGGTTCCCGGCATTGCGTCATGCAACATGCCTCTCCATTTTAATTCTTCTACAAAGTTTGAAGTCATGTCCGTCTATTCTGTAAATTTAGCTGCAAATATAAAAGTAAATCGCCGCCCAACCCTTGAATAATACAGGAAATTATTCAGCGCTATTCGCTAACTTTGGAACATGATATTGGTTACAGGAGGAACGGGGTTGGTAGGTTCGCATCTTTTATTGAAGTTGGTGCAGAGCGGCAGTTCCGTTAGGGCCATTCACAGAAAGCAAAGCAATCTGGAACGTGTGCGCAAAATTTTTGGGTATTACACAGATGACGCCCAAACCCTGTTTGATAAAATTGAATGGGTAGAGGCCGATATTATAGATATTCCCGCCTTGGAAATTGCTTTTGACCAGATTACCCACGTATACCACACAGCTGCCCTTATTTCATTTGACCCTCAAAACTTTGATACGCTAGAAAAAATAAATACAGAAGGAACCGCCAATATTGTAAACCTATGTATTGCCCATGGTGTACAAAAGCTATGTTATACCAGTACCATTGGCGCCATAGGAAGAACATTGGGAAGTGGCATGGCAGATGAAGAAAATGCGTGGACCCCTCGTGAAGCCAATGTATATGGACTTACCAAACAAGCAGCGGAAATGGAAGTCTGGCGCGGCTCCCAAGAAGGCTTGCCCGTAGTTATGGTCAACCCCGGGGTAATCATAGGTCCGGGATTCTGGCATAGCGGTAGTGGAGATTTGTTTACCATAGCAAAAAAAGGGTATCGGTTTTACCCTCCTGGTGGCACAGGCTTTATCACAGTGCATGACGTGATTAAAATGATGGCAACCTTAATGGATTCAGAAATCACCAACGAACGCTATATTGCCGTAGCTGAAAATCTGACGTTCAAAGAGATTCTGACCAAAATAACTGCAGAGCTTGGCATAAAACCGCCATCCGTGCAACTAAAGTATTGGCAACTTGAAATAGGAAGATGGTTAGATTGGCTAAAAAACCTATTCTTTAAAAACGGAAGGAGAATCACCAAAAACTCTATTCATTCCTTAAGGCACCGAGAAATATACAACAATCAAAAAATAAAAAACGCCTTAAACTTTGAATTTGAGGCGTTGGATGAAACCATTTCTTTATGTTGTCAAAAATTTAAGGAAGAGTATCATTAGCTTTGGCCTTTGCTTTTTTCCTTTCTAATTTTTCCTTGGCCACTCTAAGACTATCGTTCACCTTTTTCTGCTCTTCCAAAACCTTGGCCTCAGACTCAAGGTTAGCCTCTACTTCCTTATAAATTTTTTCGTATTCCACAGGTAGCGAAGCGTAATAGCGATCACTTTCTACCAGTTGCAAACTATCTATATTGTACTTTTCAAAAATATAGTCCATAGGCTCTACATCATTGTCCCTGAGCACCTGCATATTAGTTGTTTTGGCAGCGTTTACTACGGCCAAGTCCTGAAGAATGGCCACCATTTGCTCCCTTGGAATAAGGTTTTCAGGCTTTTCCAAAAGCTGCTCATTACAGGATATAATCGTAAAAAATACCAGAACCGCTGCTAACTTCTTCATATTATCTGTTGAATGTTAATCGCCTTGCATTGCGCTCTGGAGAAAAATTTCCGTTTTCATAGGCCAAGTGACCGTTAACAAATGTGTGCGTCACGGAAGACTTAAAGGTAGTGCCTTCAAACGGAGACCATTTGCATTTGTACGCTATATTCTCTTTTGTTACTTGGTAAGGAGCGTTCATATCTACCACTACCAAATCTGCAAAATAGCCCTCTCTAATATAGCCTCTTTTTTCAATCTGAAATAGTATAGCGGGATTATGACACATTTTCTGCACCACTTTTTCTACGGAAATCACATTCTCATGCACTTTATCCAATAAAGCGGTGAGTGCATGTTGTACCAATGGACCGCCCGATGGCGCTTTGGTATACACGTTATCTTTTTCACTTAATAAATGGGGGGCGTGATCCGTTGCTATAACATCCAAACGGTCATTCAACAATGCTTTCCACAACTGGTCCCTATCCGCTGCCGTTTTCACTGCAGGATTCCATTTGATCAAAGTGCCCTTGGTATCATAATCCGCTTCTGAGAACCATAAATGATGCACACAGACCTCTGCTGTAATTTTCTTCTGCTCCAACGGAATATCGTTCCTGAACAAATCTGTTTCCTTTCCGGTAGACAAATGAAAAACATGTAGACGGGCACCTGTTTTTTTAGCTAATGCCACAGCCTTTGAAGAAGAAAGATAACAAGCCTCTTCACTTCTTATAATAGGATGGTATTTTACGGGAATATCATCTCCAAACTTTTCTTTATACTCGGCAAGGTTTCTTTTAATGGTTCCCTCATCTTCACAATGTGCAGAGATAACCATTTCTGTATTTCTAAAAATCTTCTCGATTACTTCCTCATTATCTACCAGCATATTACCTGTGGAAGACCCCAAAAAGAGTTTTACACCTGAACAGGCGTTTTTATCCAATCGTTTTAATTCTTCCAAATTATCATTAGTACCTCCAAAAGGAAATGAATAATTGGCAAAACTGGACTTGGCACCCATTTGAAATTTTTCCTCTAACTTTTCTATGGTAGTAGTTTGCGGATTGGTATTGGGCTGCTCCATATAAGTTGTGATTCCACCAGCTACGGCAGCTCTACTTTCGGAGGAGATATCTCCCTTATGCGTAAGGCCCGGCTCTCTAAAATGCACCTGATCATCTATAACTCCCGGTAAAAGGTATTTACCCTCGATATCTATAATTTTAGCGGTATCATCAGAAATATTAGCTTCAATTTTCATGATAATATCATCCTGAAGCAAAACATCGCTCTCAAAAATCGAGTTCTCGTTTACGATTTTGGCATTCTTTATCAATATTTTTCCCATACTAAAATCTAGATTTTTGAAACATACTGCGCATTTTCATCATAAAAACGCCAACGATGGCTTCATTGATAATTGATGACGACATTTTTGATTTTCCCCTTACTCTATCTCTAAATATGATAGACACTTCCTCAATCTTATAATTTTTTAGATACGCTCTAAATTTCATTTCAATCTGAAAAGCATACCCTATAAACCGTACGGAATCTAGACTTATATTTTCTAGAACATGACGTCTATAGACTACAAAGCCAGCAGTAGGGTCATGAACACGCATTCCCGTTATCATCTTTACATAAAAAGAAGCACCATAAGAAAGTAACACCCTATACAAAGGCCAATCTACCACGTTAACTCCTTTTTTATAACGTGAACCTACAACTACATCCGCACCATTGGCACATGCCCTATAAAGCCTTAACAAATCTTCTGGATTATGAGAAAAATCGGCATCCATTTCAAAAATGTAGTCATATCCTTTTGCAATGGCCCATTTAAAACCGTGTATATAAGCTGTACCCAAACCGGATTTTTGCTTTCTGACCTCTAAAAAAAGTCTTCCGGAAAATTCCTGTTGCAACTCTATTACTTTTGCAGAAGTGCCATCCGGCGAGTTGTCATCTACTATAAGAACATGAAAATCTTTACTGAGACCAAAGACCGCTTTAATAATAGCTTCTATATTCTCTATCTCATTGTAAGTGGGGATAATAACTAGGCTGTCTGACACGGATTCGCTTGAATTTTGACAAAAATAACATTTTAAAAGTCTCCAAAAAATGCCAAATATGGAATTGTGAAATTTTTAAAGGTCGGCTATCTATCAGAATTCGTAATTTTGAGCGTTCTAACAACAATAGACCTAGCCTCTATTTGAGACACCAACTAAAGAATGAAGTCTAAACTGCCACGAATTTTTCTAATCTTACTAGGTATAGGTTTTTTATTAAACCTGCTTCAATCCTATTTTACCCCTCTTATTTTTGACGAGGCATATTACTGGCATTTTGCGCAAAACATGGCATGGGGCTATTTTGACCACCCTTCTATGGTTGCCGTTCTCATTAAAATTAGCAGTTTCTTTTCTAACGGCGAGCTGGGAGTTAGATTTATGAGTTGCATTCTTTCGTCTGCCACTTTATTCATTCTTTGGAACATTGTAGACCACCCTAAAAAGAAGGACTATGTGGTTCACTTCTTTGTACTGGTCTATTCCATGACGCTTTTGAACGCCTATGGCTTTTTGACCCTGCCGGATACCCCGTTGCTATTCTTTACCGCATTGTTATTATACGTTTACAAGCGGTTTATTGAAAAACCAGACCTATTTTGGGGTATTGTCATGGGCATTACCATGGCTGGATTAATGTACAGCAAGTATCATGCGGCCTTGGTCATCATATTTATACTGCTTTCCAATCTAAAATTGGTTTTAAACAAATATGCATGGCTTTCTGTCATTGTTGCCTTACTCTGCTATGTACCACATTTTATCTGGTTGTACGAGAATGAATTTGTTACCATAAACTATCATCTCTTTGACCGTCCTAACGACCCTTACAGCTTTAATAAGTATACATTAGGGTATTTTGTAAATCTTGTGGCCATCTTTGGTTTTACCTTTCCATGGATTTACTGGGGCCTTTTTAAAGCTAAAGCAAGCGACAAGTTTACCAGAGCCCTCCTCTTTTTAATTTTTGGAGTGCTTATTTTCTTCTTTATCTCAAGCTTCAATAGAAGGATTCAGACCCAGTGGATTATTGTAATCTCTATTCCGCTTATAATTGTTGTTTTCCGTTTTATGATGGAAAATGAAATTGCAAAAAAATGGATATACAGAATGGGCCTTGTAAATATCGCTATTATTCTCTTTCTAAGGGCGGGACTTATTTATGAACCTATGTCTCCCATTTATTATGAGACCCATGGCAATATTGAACTGATTAAAGACGTAACGGACAAGGTAGGCAATACGCCTTTGGTGTTTGAGAACTCATATCGTAACGCTCCCATGTTCGCTTTTTATTCCGGTAATGACACCTATTCCCTTAATAACGAAAGTTACAGGCTCAATCAATACTCTATTGATGATTCCGAATCTAAAGTACAGCACAAAAAAATACTGTATCTATCTAAGCGCTCCTCTGATGCCGAACTTACCTTTACAAAAAGTGATGGCACCAAAATGTATGGCAAATACATAGACAATTTTGAAACTTTTAGAAAACTCAGAACCCTACTGGAAGGGCCCATAAGTTTTGATTTTGAGCAGGAGCAGACTTTTGAGCTATACAATCCGTACGATTTTGATATAGACCTAAATAAGCTCAGGTTTAATGTGGCTTACATGAACGCCTCTAAAAAAGTAAAGGACCGTTTGCCCATTAAGGCCCAGTTAAAAAATTCTTCGGTTACACATATTAAAGCTAAGGATACACTTACCTATACCTTTAAATTTCCAAAGCCCAGAAAATTAAATGATCCAAAATACGTTAGAATAGGTATAATGGAGAACGGACTCAACTATGGTATTAACGGACGAAACACAAAACTAAAATAATGGAACCCATATTACGAACTGCCGGCACTGCCGATTGGATTACCATTATACTCATAAGCAGTATTTTATTTTTAGTACTGGCAAAAGGATTGTTCTATAGCCGTTTTCTAAATTTCATAATACTTCCTTTCAACAACAAGTACATCTTTATGTACAGTAAAAAGGAAAAGTTGATGAATTGGTTCCATATATTCTTTACCATTTTCCAGGTTATTAATTTTTCATTGTTCGTTTACATGGCGCGGCAAATTTTGAGAGGTGATACCAATGATGCATACCCGTTCATGTACCCCATAATCTTAGCCAGTATTTTAGGGTTTATTGTCGTAAAAATAATCTTACAGCTAGGCAATGGGTTCATTTTTGGTTCCGGGAAGACCATTGGAGAACTTATTTTTAAAAAATTATCCTACCTAAATTATAGTGGAATTATCATGTTTTTGGCCAACGTAATTCTGGCTTACGTAGCGCAGGGCTCGGAAGTTGTGGTCTATATAGCCATACTTTTAATCCTCCTCATAAATGTAATCGGGTGGGTTACAGTGTTAAGGAATCACCAAAAATTTATCACTTCCTACTTTTTCTATTTTATTTTGTACCTTTGCGCTCTCGAAATTTCCCCGTTTGTTATCATTGGCAGTTATCTTAAACAATAGGTTTATATGAAAGTAAAGACGATTTTGGTCTCGCAACCAGAACCGAAGATGGAAAACTCACCGTATTCGAAACTGATAGATAAGGAAAAAGTTAAAGTTGACTTCAGACCTTTTATACATGTGGAAGGTGTAGATGCTAAAGAAGTACGACAGCAAAAAATAGACCTGAAGAACTATACGGCAATCATCTTAACCAGCCGAAATGCTGTTGACCATTTCTTTAGAATTGCTGAAGAAATGCGCTTCAAAGTACCGGATTCCATGAAATATTTCTGTCAGTCGGAGGCTGTAGCTTACTACTTACAGAAATATGTAGTTTACCGCAAGCGCAAGATTTATGTGGGCAAGCGTAACTTTGTTGAATTGGTTCCGTTGTTCAAAAAGTATAAAGGCGAAAAATTTCTATTGCCATCTTCGGATGCATTAAAACCTATTGTACCTGAAATTTTAGACGGTCTGGATATTGAGTGGAAAAGAGCTGTTTTCTATAAAACCGTAATCAGCGACTTGTCCGATTTAAGGGACGTATACTATGACATTTTGGTATTCTTTAGCCCTTCAGGCATTGAGTCCTTATTACAGAATTTCCCTGATTTTGAGCAGAACGACACAAGAATTGCCGTTTTTGGCAACTCTACTATTGATGCGGCTACAGATGCAGGTCTACGGATAGATATTAAGGCTCCAACGCCAGAAACACCGTCTATGACCATGGCGCTTCAGAAATATATTACTACGGCAAACAAGAAGTAAGACCACTTACTTTACGCTATAAAAAAAACCCTTTGTTCACAACTTGAACAAAGGGTTTCTTTTTGTTTTATCCTTTCTACAAAAGGCCTAAAATGCATAACGCTGCGGCCCGCCGCGGCGTATTTCCTCACTTGCAAAAGCTTCAAACTTTTTAAAGTTCTCCCTAAAAGCATTCGTTAACTTAAAGGCTGTAGTATAATAGGCCTGATCATCGTTCCATGTAGCTCTGGGGCTCAACACTTTTGTTGGAACACCAGGGCACTCTCTTGGTTGCGCCACTCCAAAAACGGAATGAATATGGTAATCGTCATAATTGTACAAACCTAAATCGCCGTTAAGGACAGCGTTTATCATAGCACGGGTATATTTTAGCTTCATACGGGTCCCAACACCATAAGGACCTCCGGTCCAACCTGTGTTCACTAACCATACATTAACTCCGGCATCCTGCATTTTCTTGCTTAACATTTCTGCATATTTTGCAGGGTGCAAAGGCATAAAAGGCGCACCAAAGCAAGCCGAAAATGAAGGTATGGGCTCTACAACCCCAGCTTCCGTACCGGCCACTTTAGCAGTATACCCGGATATAAAATGATATGCCGCCTGGCTTGGCGTAAGTTTAGATATTGGAGGAAGCACCCCAAAGGCATCTGCCGTTAAAAAGAAAATATTTTTTGGGTTCTTTCCTATGGACGGTCTTTGAACGTTCTCAATATGATAGATAGGGTAACTTACCCTTGTATTCTGAGTAATGGAAGTATTGGCAAAATCTACATTACCGGCCTCATCCATAATAACATTCTCTAAAATTGCACCTTTTTTTATGGCTCCAAAAATTTCCGGCTCGTTCTCTTGAGACAGGTTAATGACCTTTGCATAACATCCCCCTTCAAAATTAAAAACGGCATTTTCATTGTTCCATCCATGCTCATCGTCACCGATCAATTTTCGGGAAGCATCCGTAGACAAGGTAGTTTTTCCAGTGCCCGATAGTCCAAAAAAGATAGCCGTATCCCCTTTCTTGCCCACATTTGCAGAACAATGCATTGGCATGGTATTCTTTTCTACCGGAAGTATAAAGTTTAAAGCAGAGAATATTCCTTTTTTGATTTCTCCCGTATACCCGGTTCCTCCTATTAAAGCTATTTTTCTTGTAAAGTTTAGAATGGCAAAATTATGTTGCCTTGTACCATCTACTTCGGCATTGGCCATAAAACCCGGGGCATTTACTACGGTCCATTCCGGTTCAAAATTCTTTAGTTCTTCTTCCGTAGGACGAATGAACATGTTATATGCAAATTGATTGGACCATGGATACTCGTTAATTACCCTGATGTCCATCCTGTAATTATGGTCTGCACAGGCATAACAGTCCCTAACAAACAATTCTTTCTCATTTAGATAAGCAATGACCTTATCATATAAAGCATCAAATTTAGAGGGTTCAAACGGAATATTTATATCGCCCCACCAAACCTTTTCTTCGGTTATGGCATCCTTAACAATAAATCGGTCCTTCGGAGACCTTCCGGTAAACTCCCCCGTGTTTACTGCCAAAGCACCGGATGATGCTTTTTTACCCATTTTTCGCTCTAGCGTAATGGCTTCTAATTCTGATGGCGATAGCTGATAATGTAAATTATCGTGCGTTATACCGTACGATTTTAAAGAAATAGATTTTCCCATTTTTTAAAGAATTGTTAGTTGAGAGTTTATTTTAGACATCAAAATTATCAAAATAATAATTCAACACTCCTAAAAATGAGAATTTATTAGTCAAAATGTTTGAAAAGTCGATAACCAAATATACTCCAACCAATAATCAACAAGGTTCCGCCAAGTGGCGTTACCAGCCCAATGACCTTAAAATCAAAACTGCTTAAACTATTTGTTGCCAACAGATAAATTGAAAAAGAAAAACAGATAATACCTACTAAGAGAAAATAGAAAATCAATTTTTTACTAGCTTCGGGCAACTGTTTCATACTACCCAAAACAAGCAAAAGCAATGCATGGTACATTTGGTATTTTATACCTGTCTCAAAAGTTTTTATAGAGTTGGTATCTACTAACTTTTCCAATCCATGGGCACCAAACGCACCCAAAATAACCGCAGTTACCCCCAATGCAATTCCCGTGAGACATATTGTTTTGTTCATAACTTATATGATGTATTTTTTTATAAATATAACAATCACTACCTTAGTCTCTCGTTATACATATTAAAAGTACAAAACTAAATGTCGCGAAATATACTTGTTATCGGAGCAGGGAAATCCACATCGTACCTTTTGGATTATTTCTTGGAAAAATCTGAAGAAGAAAAATTACACCTTACTATTGGCGACCTTAACCCGGAGAACCTGCCCCAACACATACGGGACCATAAGAACTGTACGGCCATCCATCTGGACATACAGAATGAAGAAGATAGAAAAAGCATCATTTCACGGTCGGATATTGTGGTTTCCATGCTTCCCGCATTTTTACACAGTAAGATTGCCGCAGACTGCGTTGTCCTCAAGAAACATTTGGTAACCGCATCTTACGTAAGTGACACCTTAAAGGCCTTGGATGAGGAGGTAAAGCAAAAAGGACTTGTGTTTATGAATGAAGTTGGTCTAGACCCCGGAATAGACCATATGAGCGCCATGCAGATTATTGATAGAATTCGTGATCAAGGCGGAAAAATAGTATTGTTCGAGTCTTTTTGCGGCGGACTAGTCGCCCCCGAAAGCGACACCAACCTCTGGAACTACAAATTTACATGGAACCCAAGAAATGTAGTGCTAGCCGGCCAAGGAGGTGCTGCCAAGTTCATCCAAGAGGGCACGTACAAGTATGTTCCTTACCACAAACTGTTTCGTCGTACGGAGTTTTTTGACATTGAAGGTTACGGACGTTTTGAGGGCTACGCCAATAGAGATTCTTTAAATTACAGGGAAGCCTACGGTCTACAAGATGCACTTACCCTTTATAGGGGCACAATGCGCAGGACCGGATTTTCCAAGGCTTGGAATATGTTCGTACAATTGGGAATGACCGACGATAGCTATACGCTCGAGAATTCCGAGAACATGTCCTACCGAGAATTTACGAACCTATTCCTGCCGTACTCTCCAACGGATTCGGTAGAACTTAAACTACGTCACTACCTAAAAATAGATCAGGATGACAGTATGTGGGACAAAGTACTGGAACTGAACCTTTTTGACCAGAACAAGACTATCCCCCTAAAGAATGCCACACCCGCGCAAGCACTACAGTATATTCTTGAAGATAGTTGGACGCTAAAAGATTCCGATAAGGATATGATCGTTATGTACCATAAGTTCGGTTATGAGCTGCACGGTCAAAAACACCAAATAGATGCCAATATGGTTGTTATTGGAGAAAACAGAACTCATACGGCCATGGCCAAGACCGTGGGCTTACCCGTTGCCATAGCCACTTTGGCCATATTGAACAAAAAAATCACTACGCCTGGTGTCCAAATTCCGATTAAAAAGGAGGTCTATGAACCTATTTTAAAAGAACTCAAAACCTATGGTATCGATTTTAAGGAATATGAAGTACCGTATTTAGGGTATAATCCTGATTCTGTGTCCAATGGCGAATAGATACCCTTCACATTTCAACAATGAAGAGGAAATATCTCTCTACAAAATTCAAACAATAATAGCTACTTTTACCATCAATTTGAAACTCAACTCATGAAACTAGGTAACGATAAAGTTAAAATTGACGGTATTGACAAGAAAATTCTAAGGTATCTCATGGAAGATGCTAGAAAACCCATTCTTGAAATAGCCCGAAACATTGGTATATCCGGTGCCGCAATCCACCAACGTTTAAGAAAACTGGAGTCTTCCGGCCTACTTTCAGGGTCCAAGTTTATTATCAACCCTAAAATTATGGGGTACCATACCATGGCCTATATTGGCATTTACCTAGATAAGGCCATGAGCAACCCCGTTGCGGTCAAGCAACTGGAAAAAATTCCAGAAGTACTTGAATGTCACTACACTACGGGAAATTGGTCTATCCTCATAAAAGTACTCTGCAGGGACAATGAGCACCTAATGCACGTATTGAACAAAGAAATTCAACAAATAGAAGGGGTATCGCGTACGGAGACCTTTATTTCCTTGGCCCAACAAATTGATCGACAAATTCAGATATAATGTTTGGATTAAATCTAAATAAGGATTATTTTTGTCCCCAATGGAACGCATTCATTCATCACAATACTATACATTTTTCCAATCCGATAAGGAAAGATGCTTTTATATAGACCTGGGTCAAAAGGTAGTGCGTTTATCGTTTTGCCAACTGCTTGCCTTACGCCAGAGGGTTTGGAGCATAAACATTGAGGACCATTTTGATGAGGACAAGAATCCACATGGTTTTGAAATTTTATCTCTTTGTAATAAAGAGCACCTTTTTGTTTTAAATACCCTAGAGGTTCTTGATCTTAAAGAATTGCTTACCGGTGTATTTTTCTTGCTTGATATTGCAGCTCAGACACCTTCCCTTACCTCAAGAGGCTAAACCTCCTATTTTTAATCAGTCTAAAACCAGTTATAAATTGGTTAAAGGCCTAGTTATACGCATACTTTATTGATAACTTTACGTTAAGTAAAGAAAAAGACAATGAAAGATATAGCAAGACAACAGATGAGTATTAAGGTAGAGAGCATGGATATGCTCAACGCCCAAATACAAATGGAAGGAAAAGCATCTGCATCATATTTAGCCATGGCATCATGGTGCGACCAACGTGGTTATTTAGGAAGCGCAGACTTTTTGTACGCACAAGCGGCAGAAGAAAGAGAACACATGATGAAGATTTTTAAGTTCGTGAACGATTGTGGCGGTAACGCCCTATCTCCCGAAATTGGAAACGTAAATCACGATTTCTCTTCATTGGAAGAAATTTTTGAAACTGCTTTGAGCCAAGAAATTGAGGTAACCAAATCTATAAACAGTATTGTTGCTTCGGCCAAAAAGAACAATGACTTTGGTGTGGAGAACTTTTTACAGTGGTTCGTTACGGAACAATTGGAAGAAGAAAAAACAATGCGTGATATCCTTGACCTATTTGAAATTATGGGTCGCGATGGTATCGCCTTAAAATTTATAGACGAGCGCATTAAAGCGGAATAAAATATTAGATTAACTCAAATTAAAAAGGCTGTCCAAAATGAATTGGACAGCCTTTTTTATTGCTTTATAATCTTTGAAACTAATCTCTTCCACCGAGCACTTGCATACCCCAGTAGACCAAAGTAGCCAATGAGCCTATGGCAGCTACCAAATACGTTCTTGCTGCCCATTTAAGCGCATCTTCCGAACCTTTGTATTCTTGTGGTGTTACCACGTTCTTTGCTTTTAACCAAGCCAAAGCGCGGTTACTGGCATCGTATTCTACGGGTAGGGTTATAAAACTGAACAATGTAGCCATACCCATCATAACCAAACCGGCTACCGCTACCCAGTACCCTAGGCCAACACCGGCCGCGGCACCTAACATTAATCCACCAAAAACCACCCACATAGACATGCCGGACGTAACACTAACAATAGGCACCAATTTAGAACGTAAAGTCAACCATTCATATGCTTGAGCATGTTGTACGGCATGACCACATTCGTGTGCCGCTACTGCCGCTGCAGCTGCATTTCTTTGGTTATACACACCTTCACTTAAATTTACGGTCTTGTTTTTTGGATTGTAATGGTCCGTAAGCATACCAGCCGTAGAAACGACCTTAACATCGCGAATACCATGATCAGCCAACATTTTCTCGGCAATTTCGGCTCCGCTCATGCCATTGCTCAAATGCACTTTAGAATAGTGCTTAAACTTGCTTTTAAGCTTACTACTTACCAACCAGCTTACCAAAGCTATGGCACCAATCAATATATAATATCCCATCATAATTTTATTCTTTTTAAGATTTGAATTTAAAGATAATCAAAAACCTTTCATTTTGTTAACGCTCACTTCAGCCGCGCTTACTTTGTCTTTAATACTATGCGGATTAGATGTTGCCTAATCAAAACGAATACTTAACTGATCTATTGAAAAGCAAAAACCTCGCCAAATCAATTTGGCGAGGTTTTGAAGTTTTATGCTGCCAAAATGTCTTTGGCTATTTGTACTTGAATTTTAAAATCAACATAAATAAAAGCAGAAAGGCCGTTATGCCGTTTGCCAGTGTAACGGGCAGACTACTTATCAATATACCGTACGTGAGCCATAGCACAACCCCAATAAAGAGAACCAAATAGGTGGTGAGCGAAATATCTTTGGTAGACTTATCGCGCCAGGTTTTATACACTTGTGGCACGTAACCTGCCGTGGTGAGAATAGCGGCCGCCAACCCAAGAATTTCAATATAATCCATAATCTATTTAGTTGACGACTTTTTGTTTTCTACCCAACGATATTAACTATTTTTCCTGGAACAACAATCACTTTTTTAGGCGTTCGCCCTTGTAATTGCTGTTGTGTTTTTTCATGGGCCATTACCGCAGCTTCAATTTCATCTTTGCTCAAATCCAAAGGAAGCTCTAATTTAAAGCGCATTTTTCCGTTGAAGGAAACCGGATACTCCTTACTGCTTTCCACCAAATATTTTTCCTCAAATTTTGGAAAGGCCACGGTAGCAATAGAACCTTCATGACCCAAAAGCTTCCAAAGTTCTTCTGCAATATGTGGTGCATAGGGCGATACCAAAACCGCCAAGGGTTCCAAAACCGCACGGCTATTACATTTCTGTGAACTTAGCTCATTAACGGCAATCATAAAAGTAGATACCGAAGTATTAAAACTGAAATTCTCAATATCTTCCTCTACCTTCTTAATAGTCTTGTGCAAGGTCTTGTAGCTGTCTTTTGAAGGCTCGTCTTCCGAAACCGCAAAAGCACCCTCGGCCCCTGAGTGGTACAAACGCCATAGTTTTTTTAAGAAACTATGCACACCGGTAATACCTGCCGTGTTCCAAGGTTTGGATTGCTCCAAAGGCCCCAAGAACATTTCATACAAACGCAATGAATCTGCCCCGTACTCTTCGCAAATAGCATCTGGATTGACGACATTGTATTTGGACTTGGACATTTTTTCTACTTCGCGAGAGACAGAAAAAGTCCCATTAGTCATAAAATATTCACTTGTAGAAGTATCCTCTTTATAAAATTTAAGGAACTTACTTAGAATGATTTGATTTTTCAAATCAACACAATCAACGTTTGTATGTATTTTAGAAACTGTAAAGCTGATTTTTTCAATTTCAAACTGTGAATCCGCAAAAATAGAGTCTAAGGCTTTTTTAGGGAAAACATCTATTAATTTATACAACTCGCCTGAAACAGCATCATGTATTTTCTTACCCTTTAATAAATCCCATGAAACTAGATTTCCTAAAAAATACTCTCCAAAAATCAAATCAAAATCCTTTTCAGAATCTTCCATTTCATATTGAGAAGTACCATCACGATATTGATAATAACCTGTATTAATTCTTCTTACAAATGCAGACTCCCCCGTAATCATCCCCTGATTGATAAGTTTTTTAGCAAACTCATCTTTGGGCACCAAACCTAAGTCAAACATAAACTTCTGCCAGAAACGGCTGTACAACAAATGGCCTGTCGCATGCTCGCTACCACCAATGTACAAGTCCACATCTTGCCAGTAGTCAATGGCTTCTTTTGAGAAAATCTCATCCTCATTATGTGGGTCCATATAGCGGTTAAAGTATTGCGAACTACCTGCCCAACCTGGCATGGTATTCAACTCTAGCGGCCATACGGTCTTATGGTCTATCTTATCGTTAGAAACAACTTCATTGTTTACGGTATCCCAAGCCCAAACGGTAGCATTGCCCAAAGGCGGCTCTCCGGTTTCGGTAGGCAAATATTTATCAACTTCAGGTAATTTTATGGGCAAATGCTCGGCAGCGATCATTTGCGGCATACCCTCTACATAATACACCGGAAAAGGCTCGCCCCAATAGCGCTGACGGCTAAAAACAGCGTCGCGCAAACGGTAGTTGATCTTACCTGTACCTGCACCAATTTTTTCAATCTCTGCAATGGCTTTTTGAGTCGCTTTTTTATAATCCAATCCGTTTAGAAAATCGGAATTGGCAATAACGGTCGTATCCTTATCCGAAAAAGCTTCCTCGGAAATATCAACCCCTTCAAAAATATTAGGAATAGGAATATTGAAATGCTTCGCGAAGTCATAATCGCGCTGATCCCCACAAGGCACGGACATCACCGCTCCGGTTCCATAACCCGCCAACACATAATCTCCGATCCAAACCGGAATAGGTTCCTTGGTAAACGGATGCTCTGCATACGCTCCCGTAAATGCACCGGAAATAGTCTTTACATCTGCCATACGGTCACGTTCCGAACGTTTTGCCGTAGCTTCTATATAGGCCTCCACCTCAGCTTTCTGTTCCGCAGTAGTAATCTTGGCCACCAAATCATGCTCTGGCGCCAAGGTCATAAAAGAAACCCCAAAAATAGTATCCGGCCGCGTAGTAAAAACTTCAATGGGATAAGAGGTCTGTACTTCATTGGTGGTAACGGTCTTGAAAGTTACGGAAGCACCCTCACTCCTACCGATCCAATTGGTCTGTGAATCTTTAAGCGGCTGAGGCCAGTCTACCGTATTCAACCCGTCTAACAAACGTTGGGCATACGCACTGATACGCATACTCCACTGTGTCATTTTTTTACGGATTACCGGATGACCACCGCGCTCTGAAACACCGTTAACAATTTCATCATTGGCCAGAACCGTTCCCAAAGCAGGACACCAGTTTACCTCACTTTCCGCCAAATACGTTAAGCGGTATTGCAGCAAAATTTCCTGTTTTTTCTTATCCGAAAAAGACTGCCAATCCGCTGCGGAAAATTGCGCAATATCTTCGTCACAGACCGCTTGTACATTAGCATTTCCTTCCGCCTCAAAAACGGCGATCAACGTCTCTACAGATTCGGCCTTATCCGTTGTTTTATTATACCAAGAATTGAAAAGTTGAATGAATATCCATTGCGTCCACTTGTAATATTTAGGATCCGATGTACGTACCTCACGGCTCCAATCAAAAGAAAACCCAAGTTGATCTAACTGTCTACGGTACGTAGCAATGTTCTTTTCCGTAGTAACCGCAGGATGCTGTCCGGTCTGTATAGCATATTGTTCCGCCGGAAGGCCAAAAGAATCGTAGCCCTGTGGATGCAAAACATTAAAACCCTTGTGTCTTTTATAGCGTGCATAGATGTCACTAGCGATATATCCTAACGGATGGCCCACGTGCAATCCGGCCCCGGAAGGGTAAGGAAACATGTCCAACACATAGTATTTTGGTTTATCGGAATTGTTCTTGGCCTTGAACGTTTCGTTTTTGGCCCAAAAGTCTTGCCATTCCTTCTCTATTTTCCTAAAATCGTAGTGCATCTGATATCTTTCTTTTCAATGTGGCGCAAAAATAAGTTTATTCAATTTACTTTCCTAAATTTACGGTCGCATACACGAATATGGGCAAGTCTTTTGAACAGTATCAGAAACAAAAATTGATATCATCGTACTTTTCGGTGGTACTGAGCATTGCATTGGTGCTATTTTTATTGGGTATTTTGGGGCTTTTGGTCATCAACACCAAAAAAATGGCCGATCACTTTAAGGAGCAGATCACGATTTCTATTTTCCTAAAGGACGAAGCCAAGGAGTCCGAAATTGACCAACTTCAGAAAAACCTGATACAGGAAGAACATACCAAGAGTGCCGTGTTCGTTTCCAAAGAGGATGCTGCCAAACAACATAGCGAGGAAATTGGCGAGGATTTCCAGAATTTTTTGGGGTACAATCCGCTTAAAAACTCCATAGACGTACAGTTACGTGCAGATTTTGTAACCCCACAGGAAATAGATTCATTGGCTACCAACCTTGCCAAAAAGACCTATGTGGAAGAAGTAAGCTATGATAAACCTCTTGTTGGCCTGTTGAGCGAAAATGTAAAACGCATTAGTTTTTGGATTTTGATTGCCAGTGGCGTACTTACTTTTATTGCCATTTTACTTATCAATAGCTCTATACGGTTAAGCATTTATTCCAAACGTTTTATTATCAAAACCATGCAAATGGTGGGGGCCACTAAGACTTTTATACGCCGGCCCTTTATTTGGATGAACGTAAAACTGGGCATGTTCGGCGCTTTAATTGCCCTACTTGCCATTACTGGCGCGTTATATTATTTGGATAAAAATTTTCCGGAACTGGAACTCTTTAAAGATGTTGAACAATTGGGCCTGTTGTACGGAGCCATCTTTATTCTAGGCATCTTTATTTCCTTGATCAGTACATTTTTTGCCACGCAACGGTTCCTGAACCTAAGAACGGACGAACTGTACTATTAACCCCGTAATTACTAAAAACACCCTCCAAACAATAAACCTTTACGACCATAAACTTTTTTAAGTAGAACTTCGTTAAATTTGCAGCATGGGTAAGAAACAAAAAGAACAGAACGGCCAACCGGCCAAGCAAGAATTTATATTCCAGAAAAAGAACTATACGTTCTTTTTTGTAGGCCTTGCCTTTATTGCGGTAGGTTTTATACTTATGAGCGGAGGTGGTAGTGATGACCCCAATGTTTTTAATGAAGACATTTACAGTTTTAGAAGAATACGTTTGGCCCCTACACTTGTACTTATTGGTTTAGGTATTGAGATATATGCCATATTGTTGAATCCGCACAAGAAGAAAAATTAATTTTGGACACGTTAGACGCCATCATTCTCGGTATCATTCAAGGATTGACCGAATTTTTACCCGTATCATCAAGTGGACATTTAGAGTTGGGGAAAGCCATTTTAGGCGACCACTCCGTACCCGAAGAAAGTCTTTTGTTTACCGTAGTACTCCATTTTGCAACTGCCCTAAGTACCATAGTTGTCTTTAGAAAGGATATCTGGGAAATCATTAGCGGCCTTTTAAGTTTTAAATGGAACGAAGAAGCCCAATTCTCCGTAAAAATTATTCTATCTATGTTGCCTGCAGTTTTTGTAGGCCTCTTTTTTGAAGAACAACTGGAAGCCTTCTTTGGTGGCAATGTTAGGTTCGTTGGCTTTATGCTATTGATTACCGCTGTACTCTTGTATTTTGCGGACAAAGCCAAGGACACGGATAAGAAAGTAAGTTTTGGCAACGCTGTGGTCGTAGGTATCTCGCAGGCCATTGCCATGTTGCCCGGTATCTCTAGAAGTGGTGCTACCATTTCTACTTCCGTACTATTGGGTGTGGACAAGACCAAAGCGGCACGTTTTTCTTTCTTAATGGTGGTCCCCCTTATTTTTGGTAAAATTGCCAAAGACCTTATGAGCGGCGACCTAAATTTTGATGGAGGAAATAATGTAGCCATGGGTGCCGGTTTTATTGCCGCATTTGTTGCGGGTCTTGCCGCCTGTACCTGGATGATCCAATTGGTAAAAAAGAGTAAACTTTCTTACTTTGCCATCTACTGCCTTATTGTGGGACTGATCGCTATTGGTTACGGCTATATGAGCTAGGCCAGTTTCAGTTTTATTGAACAGGGATTAATACGTTTTATATGGATTCTCGCACCCAAGAAGATTTTCTTGCCGGACAAATATTGCTAATAGACAAACCCCTTGGGTGGTCTTCTTTTCAGGCCGTAAACAAATTAAAATGGGTCATTCGCTCAAAATTCAAACTAAAGAAGTTTAAAATTGGGCATGCAGGAACTTTGGACCCCTTGGCCACCGGCCTATTGATTATCTGCTGCGGAAAATTCACAAAAAAAATACCGGAGCTTCAAGGGCAGGCCAAAGAATATACGGGTACCATTACTTTAGGGGCCACAACACCTTCTTACGATTTGGAAACCGAAGTTGACCAAACCTACCCTACCGAACATATTACGGAAGCACTACTTAAAGAGACCCTTACCCAATTTATAGGTGATATTGAACAACGTCCTCCTGTTTTTTCAGCTTTAAAAAAAGACGGTAAACGTCTGTACGAATACGCCAGGGAAGGAAAAGAAGTTGAAATAAAAACGAGAAGTGTAAACGTTTCAGCCTTTGAAATTACCGAAATGAAACTGCCAAATGTTAAATTTAGGATAGTTTGCAGCAAAGGCACCTATATTAGGTCTTTGGCACATGATTTGGGGCAAGCACTACAAAGCGGTGGGCATTTATCAGAGTTAAGAAGAACCAAAATAGGCGACTATAACGTAAATAAAGCCATTGCCCCCAACATATTTGCGGAAAATCTACTAGGAAAAACATCAGAATCGTAAAAAGAACACCCTAGCCTTTCCGTTCAACGAATAATTAAAATATATTTTTAAAATTGTGGTTATACCACTATGACATTGAACCGTAAACATTTAGCGTTCCTTATTACCATCTTTTCCATGTCCATTATTGTGTTGGCACTGTACAACATACATTTGGGCCAGGATAAAGAGCAGGACGACTATGTGGTAGAAATGATGCTTGAGGAAGATATTGAAGAACTTCTTGAAGAAAAAGAGGAGTTAGAGCAAGAAATTGAAAAAGCAGACCCGATAAAGAGCCATATGGCCTATAACGAAACTGCAAAACCAAGCTATGGCAATCCAGAACCTTTAAAAACACTTGAAGAGCTTTTGGAAGAAAAATTAGCTTCTGAAAACAGTGAAGACTCTAACGAGCAACTTACGGACTCAGAATATGCAGAGCGCGTAAAAGAGCTGAAAAAGAAACGCCAAGAGGCCAAACAAATGCTTGGCGAAAAAGAAGCCCAGAAAAAGGAATTTACCAACAACTTGGCCAAACGCCGTACATCTGTTTCCTATTCACTGGTAAACCGTAGCAACTATAGATTACCTCCCCCAATCTACACTTGTATTGAAGGAGGCAAAGTTGTAGTTAACATTCAAGTTGATGCAATGGGTAATGTTGTAGATGCCGATTATAATGCAAAAAGCTCCGGCACATCTAACGGATGCTTAATAGACAACGCCATTGCCTATGCCCTTAAGGCTAAATTTAGCTCCGGCGAAAAATCGGTTCAGAAGGGAACGATCACCTATCTATTTCAAGGGAAAGCGCGCTAATAATTCTTTAAGCGTAGATTGCCCTTTATCCTTATTGTACCATTGTTGAATCTCCTCTTTGATCTCAGGCAATAGCTGTCCATGTTTTTCTTTATGATCCGCTACTAGTTTTGCCGCAGGAGCCGGTCTTGGTCCCCAATCTGCCAAAACCTCTTGATTCTCTGCATCCCAAAAAATTAATTTAGGAATAGACATTCCGCCGTTGGTAAGAAACTGGTTCATGAGGTCTACATTCTCATCCCGTAAAACCACTTTAAAATCTACGTGGTCATTAAGCTGGGCCACTTTGTTGATTACCGGTAAAGCGGGAGCGGCATCACCACACCAACTTTCCGTAAGGACTATCAACTGTATTTTTTTATCCAATTTGGCAATTGTAGCTTCGTCTTCCGCACTAATCTTTACGGTTTTATCAAAACGTTTCATACGGCGGTCATTAAGCATCGTGTAATTGGCCAATGCTTCCGTTTGTACCGGACCTGTTGACCGCCCTTCTAAAGCCAGCTGATTTACCATAGCGCGGTAATTTTCATAAGAAACCGCTTGTGAAAGGGCTTTTTCTATTAGTTGGGAAACGTTTGTTTTGGTAGTAGGTGTTGCCATTTTATTCGTCTTTAATTTATAACAAAGTTAATAGGTTAAACATACAAGCTTGGTAACTTGGGTAACATTGGTAGGGCTTAATTGCAAAAACTTACAAATTGCCCGATACAGTGCATATCATATAGAAAAAGTCCGCTATGCAAAAGCATAACGGACTTTTAATAAGTTTACTATTGCAGTTTATTTAACCTCCAAAAGTATAAATTGATTTAACTGCGGGCCAAAAGCACTAAAATTATTATCGGCCACCAAAACTAGGGAACGATTACCGTTTTCCAATTGGGGGCCAAAAGTGATACCCTCAATATTATCTACCACACCATCCGTTAATTGATTTCTGACCGTCTCAAAATCGAACACCAACTTCTTGGTCGCTCTTGTGTAATCCGCACCCTTAAGGCTATCCATATGGCTTACATCGGTAGCTTTGGAAGCATCTACGTCATAAATTTTTACATTGTTACCTCCATCAGCATAACCCGTAGAAAAAGAACGCTCCAAAACCAAAAACCGGTCCATATCATATTCTAAAATTTCAACCACTCCATTTACCGTAAAAGACGATTCATCAAACTTTCTGGCAATGGGATCCAGTTCATAAGCAAACTCTTTACCGAATGCCCCGGAACTATTTATGTACGCTATCCTTACCGATGAATCCGTATCCTCTAACACAGGTTCCGGACCGTCTTGCACAAGGGGCAATTCCATCGAAGCCCAATAACCTTTTTTATCATAGGAAACGGAAAGACCTTCAATAACGCCATTGTGACGTGGCCCACGATTCTCATCTCCGGACACTTTAAATTTTTCGGATAAAGCAATGCTAGACTTATAGGTACCGTCCAAACCGGCAACACGAACAAAAGGATCTACACCTCCTTTAACGTTCCCCTCGCTAGACCATAACACACTACCCCCAGGTGTAATCCGGATGGCTTCAGGATCAATTTCATCATCTGAGAAAGGCAAATTGCTACCGTTCAACAATTCCGTTACGCCATTAATGGTTACCTCCTTAAACTGGTTTTCACCAAATGAAATATCAGCTGTGTAAAAACGGATAGGCGCCTTTGGATCATCACTGATCATATACCATTTACCATCTGCATAATCTATAGCAGATAGCCCACCTACAGTTGTATTGGCATACGCCGCTCCATCTGGCAAAACATATTCATCAAGAAATTCTATGTTCTCAATTTTATTGGTAGTAGAACCGCCATGACCTATAAAATCATCTATGTGTTCACAGGATATAATAGTGGTAAGAATAACCAATCCGAATATTTCTAAACTAAATTTTTTCATTTTTCATGTTTTATTAGTTCCGCAAGATGCCATATAGATTTTAGAAGCGGTTTAGCTGTAGATTACGATTAGATTAAGGTTGTATTATTTTGAAACCCCGCATTCCGCAACACCCGCGACCCCCACTAATCTTAATATTCACCTAACGTTAACTTGACTTTTCAAAAATAGATTTGTGGGTTCCGATAAAGATAAATGTAGATGAGCTATGAAAAATATTCGACCCCAATTACACAAAAAACATGAGTTTTGCTTCTATAGTTATTTAAAAAATAGCGAAAACCCCAGTTTTTTCACATCGGTTAAAGAGGTAATTGTTCCCAAAAACGAAATTATCTATAAACCGCCTTTTGCAGAAAACTATATGTACGAGGTGGTGCAAGGCGTTGTTAAGTTAGGCGGCTATTCAGAAACTGGAGAAGAGAACACCTATGACGTTATTTACTCGGGCGACTATTTTGGCAACCTAAAATACTTGAACGGACAGTTTTTTGAATTTTCAAAAACACTGGTAGACAGCAAAATACGCATTTACGATTTGGCTTTTTTTAAAAAGACCATTATTGAAAATCCAGTTACTTCGGAATGGTTCATTGCCTACCTTTTAAAACGATGGTGTCTTGCCGAAAAAAAACTGGGACAAGTAAACGAGAGATCCACTTTTCAAAAGCTCGAATTCCTAAAATCCCACTTTAATATTCCCGTGTTGGATATACACGGAGAAGAACACCTTCTTTACAACTTGCTGACCCAAAAGGACAAGGGTGACCTTATAGGGGCCACCCGCCAAACTATTGCCAATGCACTAAAGAAAAAATCAGTTTTTATTGGTTAAGATTCCGGGGTAAAGTACACCGTTTTTAGTTTTAAAATTGAGTTGCAACAGCTCGCTAACAACTGGTGCAATATCTTCCAATCCCATTTTTTCAATTTTTTTGCCCTTATATATTCCCGCTCCAAAGGCAATAAAACCGGTTTCTATTTCTTTGAAATCGGGAAAAAAACCGTGGGTTCCGCCCCTTCTTGGCGTTAACACGTCTCCATTTGCTCTTGATGACATGGCAACACCCGGTATAGGCGCCAACGCGAGCACTGCATTGGGATCTGCACCAATACCATCTAGTTCGTCTCTTTCTACAACTCTAAATAATTTCTTGATCGAAGCTGGTAGTCCATTTAATTTTGCACGTACCTTGGCAATACTTTTTTTATCGCTCTTATCTTTCAACATTAAAAATGCCGATGCTCCTGACGTATGAAAACTAGCTTTCCAGTTGCCACGGTCTTTTTGGTCTTCCATTAAACCTTCCTCAACTAACCAGATATTTGGATTTAAAGCAGAGTGAATATCAACAAAGCCATGATCTCCCGTAATAATGAACGTAGTTTTATCAAGAATATCTGCTCTTTCCGCAGCTTCCATTATTTTACCAATGGCCCGATCCACGGCAGCAATTGCAGTAAATACCTTTTCTCCGTCCCTACCTTGCTCATGTTGAAAATGATCGGTAGCTATTAAATGCAGCGTCATTAAATTGGGTTTATATTTTTCCAAAGTATAGGCCGCCATTTCACCCGTTCTATCTTCGCGATTTAAATAATCGCCATTAAAGGTTTTCTCGTTCAGTTTTCCCAAAACTTCTTCTTCCATTTCCTTTAAAAATCCCTTAGGATTCTCTTTGGTACGCATAGATTCTATTCTACTCACCTTACCGTTTAACAACCAGTATTCCGGAATATTATAATCAATAGGAGCCCCTACGGATACGGGCCAAATAAAACTAGCACTAGTCTTTCCTGCGCTTTTTACGGCATGCCATAACGTTTCTGTCTGTATAAGATTACTTTCCCAGTACCAACGGCCTGTCTGCCCACCTTCTTCAAACGGACTATTGTAGTATACACCGTGTTCCGCAGGATATGCCCCTGTTATTATTGTAGTGTGAGAAGGATAGGTAACAGAAGGAAATACCCCTCTTACCCCCATTGCAGCAGCACCCTCGCGAACCATCTTTTTTAGGTTTGGAGTAGGCCATTTATCCTCTAGGTAGAAATTAGGCCTAAAACCATCTACCGATACCAAAACTACGTGTTGGGTCAAGCTCTCTTCTTGCGCCCTTCCATACTGCACGATTATCATAACCAATGCAAATGCTAAAAAAATACTCTTTTTCATGTCCTATATTAGATTGTAAAAACTAGAGGGGCCAAACGATTTTGACGCCCTCTAGATTGAGAAAAAATAAAAAATACGATTAGTTGAATGTATATCTCGCCCCTAGCTGAAGCCTCCATGGCGTACCATTAATAGGCTCTGTACCGGCACCCGTTTGAACGGAATAATCATAAGCTTGAGATGCTTGATCAAAACCGTTAATGCGCATAAAATCGCGTCTTCTTCCAAAATTATGGGTTCGGCCCCATTCTTTGCTCAACAAATTAGCAAAGTTGAAAACGTCTACGGACAGTTCAAGACCTTGCTTTTTATTTTTAGTCTCAAACCTCTTTTGAAGCCGTAGATCAACAGTTGCCGCAAAAGGGTTTTTTCCACCGTTACGTTCCGCAAAACCACCATAACTATTTCTCAAATATTCCTTGAAATTCTCAGGAGTTTCCGGATCGCTCAATATTTGATTGTACCCATCTACAATAGACTGTGGCGTATTAGGGTCGTTCGGGTCAAAAATATAGGCTATGTCATTCCTTAGGTTAAAATCTCCATTGGCGCTGGTGTTATCATCTACATGCAAAGAATACCGCGTTCCTCCTTGGCCAATTACTGTTGCTCCAAGCGTAAACCCTTTCCATGTAGGGGTAGCGCCATTTACGACCATTTTGGTATCAAAATGATTATCTGAATACCCATAGTTCAAGTCTCTTGGATCACCTTCCACGGGAATAAAGGTTGATGTATTGGCCACACAACAGTTATAGGAAGAGTTATCCTTTGATCGGTTAAAAGTCATACTCGCATTTAAGTATCCATCTTGGCCAATCTGTGCCGTACCTTCTATTACAAGGGCCACATTATCTAGAACACCATCAGAAGTTAGTACTAAAGTTCTGCCCACTTGGTCAGAAATTCTAGAATTTGTCCAATCCGTTCCTCCATTTTCAGAAATGGTATTTGCAGGAACAAAGACTTCCCTACCCTGAGGCGTAACAAGGTAAGGCTCCGCTACAAGATTGGCTTCTTGATAAATATAATTATTACTGGTATGGCTATAAAGTGCATTAAAACCAAGGCTATACCTCTCACCAAAGAAGTGAGTATAACTCAAGTTGGCCTTGTATATAGTGGGAACCTGAAAATCTTTACCAACCGCGTTTATGGTTGAAAAAGGAGTAACACCCGCCGGTACACCCGGAACCGTGCTAGGGTCATTACGGTAGGATTCAAAGTCCGGAGTAGGAACATTGGCACCGGTAACATCAATAGCACCTAACAGCGTACCACTGTTCTGTATATTGTTTACCTGTGCGTAATAATGAGGCTGCGACGAAAAAATACCTCCTCCCAATTTAAAGATATCCGTATTCTTTCCCTTTAAGTTATACGTTAATTGAAATCTAGGCTGAATATTATTGTAGTCATCCAATTTTTCATTGGTACGAATGTTCAGTTCATTAAACACTACAGGATTGAACTCTGCCTCATCTAAAAACTTGGTAGCATCCCATCGTACACCTGCAACCAAATTTAGATCTGGTGTAATATCGGTTTCCAACTGAGCGAACAATGAAAGATCTAAGACGGTCTGTTTAACAATAGGAAGGCCTTGTAGAGGTACTTCCCTAGCATAACGCGAAGCTATTTGATTTTCAAAATCATCTAACGAATCAAAGAAAAAACGACCGTTTTGCTCGTTGGAAAGTAAGGTTCCTAAATTGGTAATCATATTATCCGTACCAAAAGTAAGGTTGTATTTTCCTGCATTTACGTATGTGGTATTCGTAAACTGAATTTGGTTTTCTTGATTGGTTTCCGGAGTAAATCGCTGCCCACCCAATTGCACGCTCCTACTTCTAGTATTTCCATTTGGCAAAACCGATGAAACCTCAACAATAGCCCTTGGAATATTAGATTGGGGAAGCTCGGAGTTAGGGGTAAAAGCACGTTCTGCATGTTGGTATTGAAACTTAAACTCATTGGTTACCTTAGAGCTCAACATAGATCTAAGAGACAACATAATGCTGTTTTCCTGAGACTCAAAATCAGAATAAGATTCAGCAACCTGTATATTGGAATTGTCACTTACACTAAAAGGGTTCTCCCATTTATTGTATAAGTTTCTAACGGTTAAACGATGCTTATCGTTAATCTGCCAATCTAACCTTAGGAACAAATTGTTTGCTTCGGTTTCCCGGTCAAATTGTCCTACTTGTTGGGAGTTGCTTAGACCGTAAACATTGCGGCCAATACCTAAAAAGCGCTCTAAGTTACCCGAAGTAATACCTAATCTATTTTCATCATCTGCATTCTGTATTTCGGCAATGCTAGTGGGCTCTCCTGCATCCTGTCTTTCAAAAACGGCAAAGAAGTGCAACTTATCCTTTACGATTGGGCCACCTATACTTAAACCGTATTGCGAGTTATAGAAATCTGCATCCCTCTCCTGACCTTGAATGGTATACTTACTCTGTAAACCATCTGCACGATGATAGAAAAACGTACTCCCGCTAAACTCATTGGTACCCGCCTTGGTTACCGCTGAAATTGAACCACCACCTTGTCTACCCTCTGTAACATTGTAGTCATTGGTAGAGACCTCAAATTCACGAATAGCCTCTTGTGAAATAGTGTAAGGACCACGACCAATTTCACCGGCCGTTAAAGTATTTCTGGCATTTAGACCATCTATGGTAACGTTTGTAGATGTTCTACGTTGCCCTCCCAAATTTATACTTCCCGCACCTTGTAATGGGGACAAACTGGTTAAGCCTGTAAAGTTTCTACCTTCCGTAGCCAGTTTTTTTATTTGTCCCGCCCCAATTTTTGTAGAAGCTCCAATTTGCTCAATTCTTTTATACAAACTGTTAGATGAGACTACTACCTCATTTAGGGCGGTAGAAGATTCCTGAAGCACAAAATGTACCGTAAGGGCATCACCTAAATTCAGCATAAAACCTTCTTGTTTGGCATCGGCGAAGCCTAAGTATTTTGCCGTTATTTCATAAGGACCTCCCAAAGGCAACTGTAATATTTTAAAGGTTCCATTCTCATTGGTTATAGCTCCGGATATAAAACCTGTAGAAGTATTCTTAAGGATAATCTCCGCTCCTAATAAAGGTTCTCCGGTAACGTCCTTTATAGTCCCGCTTACAGATGCGTTCGTTGCTTGGCCAAAAGACATATGTACTGCTCCAAAAAACAGGAACAAGGTCATTATTCTTAAATAGCTTAAGTAATTTGTTTTCATTTCTTTGTAGTGGTTTTTGAAAAATTAAAGCGGCAAAATTACCCTTAACCCCTACCTCTCCATGTTAGTTTTTAACATTGCGTTTCTTCTTAACTTTAAGTTTATAGTTTCTTAATACTTAACGGACAATAGGCAATTGTATAGGTCATAGCCGTAACCTTTTGATGATAAAGGCGTATTTTTACAGCTCAAATTCTCAACATGGAAAAACAAAGATGTGGTTGGTGTAAAGGAGATTCGCTTTATGAAGCTTATCATGATGAAGAATGGGGATCTCCCGTAAAAGAAGACGATACACTATTTGAATTTTTGGTCTTAGAAACCTTTCAAGCCGGATTAAGCTGGATTACTATTTTAAGGAAACGCGAGAATTTTAGAAAAGCATTTGACAATTTTGACTATAAGAAAATAGCTTTATATGATGAAGATAAAATTCAGGACTTGCTCCAGGATGCAGGCATCATTAGAAACAAATTAAAGGTTAGGGCAACAGTTTCCAATGCTTTAGCGTTTATGAACGTGCAAGAGGAGTTTGGAAGTTTTAGCAATTATATCTGGGAATTTGTAAATCACTCTCCCCTTAAAAGCAGCTACGAACATTACAAAGATGCTCCTGCGACAACAAAGATCTCGGATGCTCTGAGCAAAGATTTAAAAAAAAGAGGTTTTAAGTTTGTAGGCAGTACCGTTGTATACGCTTTCATGCAAGCCGTAGGAATGGTAAACGACCATGCAGTTTCTTGCTTTAGGTATGATGAAGTCTAAATTGTATAAAATTTAATTGTTATGAATTTTAAGTCCGTTTCTTTTCTAGTCCTGTTTTCTACTCTTTTTACTAGTATGGCCTTTGCACAAATAAAAGATGAGCGCGAACATCGTATTAGAAAATCTCAGTTTCCCGAAAATGCACGCCTATTCATACATCAAAAGCTGGTAAATGCCAAGCGCATTCGTTTTTACAAAGAGATAGATGGTGATAAAATAAGCTATGAGGCCAAATTTAAAAAAGACCGTTTAAAATACAGTATTGAATTTGATGCACAGGGCAAATTAGAAGATATTGAAATTACTATAACCCCAGTAGACATCCCTAACGAGGCTTATGCAAAGATTACTTCGTATTTGGAGAACAACTTTAAAAAATATCGAATACAAAAAATTCAACAGCAGTATATTGCCGATGAAAACGATATTGACCAGACCTTAAAAAACGCCTTTCAAAATCTAATGTTACCTTCCATAAAATACGAATTGATCATTGATGGAAAGCGCGAAAAAAGCTTTGAAGAATTTGAAATACTTTTTAATGCCGAAGGCAAGTTTGAACTGATTAAAAAAGCGTTACCACCAAACTATGACCACGTACTCTACTAGAACGCTTTTTATTGCTTTTGGTCTACTTTTAAGCAGCTTAGGTTACTGTCAAGAAAACACTACGGGCTATTTTGAGCCCGATATTTCGCTCAACTATAAAATAACCCCAAATTACTCACATAACTTTAAGATTGCCCAACGGGCCTATATTTTCAAAGACGATTTTAAATATCAGGTAAGACAACTGGACCTCTCTCATTTTTCAACTATTAAAATTGGGTTTGAGCAGAGTATAGCCCTAGGCGTACAATATAGATTTAGGGATTCTTTTGATGCTCCGGGAGAAAACGAACTGAGAATAACCGAACAGTATAAGTTTTCACATGCTTATGATAATATAACCGTAGGGAGCCGTTTACGCGCCGAACAACGCATAAGCCCATCGCAAACAGTTCATCGTTTTAGGTATCGCTTATCTATTGATGCTCCGTTAAAAGGAGAAGAATTGGATATTGGTGAGCCGTATGTTTCAGCATCTACAGAATCCTTGCTAAGCGTAGCCAAAGGCAACAAACCTGTTTATGACCAAAGGATTACCTCTCATATGGGCTGGCTATTAAACCGGGAAACCAAATTAGAAGTAGGCGGAGAATATCGTGCGGAGCATTACACCCATGAAACACAACATATTTTCTTCTTATTGACCTCTCTTATTTTCAGCCTCTAAAATTTTAATGAATTCTTTTCGCGGAATTTCTTCTGCTCCAAGGCTTTCTAAGTGATCGGTATGTATTTGGCAATCTATAAGTTTATAATTTTCACCTTCTAACTCTTGGGCCAGATTAATAAAGGCAAATTTTGAAGCATTGCTAACCTTACTGAACATACTTTCCCCACAAAAAACCGTACCCAAGTCTATACCGTAAAGTCCGCCTACGAGGTCATCATTTTCCCATACTTCGTACGAAGTGGCAAACCCACTTTCATGCATTTTTAAATATGCATTCTTCATACTTTTGGTAATCCAAGTACCGTCTTGATCGTGTCTTTTTATACTGGAACACGCCTCTATTACCTGCTCAAAACAAGTATTTTTTGTCAGTGTAAAACGGCCGTCCCGCAGTATTTTGCGCATGCTTTTGGAGACTTTTATTTTATGGGGAAATAAAACCATTCGTGGGTCCGGGCTCCACCATAGAACCAATGAATCATCATTAAACCAAGGAAAAATTCCACTTTTATAGGCCAGTAACAAACGTTCTACAGAAAGGTCTCCGCCAGCTGCCAAAAGACCGTCATAATTAGCATGTTCCACAGCGGGAAACGCCAATTCTTCAGACAAAAAAACTATAGAATTTCTGGATTCTTGGTCCTGCACTTTTGGGGTTATGAGATATACAAAAATACAAAAGCCCCATTAGACTTTATATCCTTGGGGCTTTTTAACATTACGATTAAAACGTTTGACTCCTAGAAAGGCAAATCGTCGTGATCTTCTTCGTTAAGGTTATCGGCAGGCTGAAAAGCTTCTGCTGGTGGAACAGGAGGCATTCCCGGTGCACTTTGCTGAGTCTGAACGCCTTCAATTCTCCATCCCTGTATAGAGTTAAAATATTTAACCTCACCTTGTGGGTTGGTCCACTCCCTACCTCTTAAGTTTATACTGATTTTTACATCTTGACCAACACTAAAGTTGTTTAATAAGTCCGTCTTGTCCTGTACGAACTCTACCATTATATGCTGTGGATATTGCTCCTCTGTAGTTACTACTATCTCGCGCTTTCTAAACCCATTATTACCAAACGTTTGGGTTTCTCCTACCATCTTTACTTTTCCTTGAACTTCCATGATTATGAATTATATGTGAACTAATTTTTATAGCAATAAAAGTAGTTTTAATCGCATAATCCACCTAAAAAAACAAACAGAAGTTATTAAAGGTTATGAGCTATAGTTTATAAAAGAACTTTATGCCCAAAGCTGGGTTTGGACCAAACCTTTTACCTATATCTTCATAAAGAGAAGTATACCACTCCCTAAAGATATCCGCACTCTGCTGATTAACAATATTGGCATATGTACTTGTGCGCCAGCGCAGGCCAATACCCCCATAGAAATTAATACCCGCCTTTTTTCCCAGATTTAACAGTAAACCAAATTTTAGGTGGAAACCATACTTTTGTCGTGTAAAATCCGCTTGGTCATAGGTGTAGTTTTCTGAGCCTCCCGACTGGTAATCACCATTTAAAAAAGTATTGGACTGATTTATATAAAAAAACTCCGCCGCTAGATATTTTAAAGTTCTTAGTTTAGGGTTAAGTATATAATAAAATTCTGGTCTTACTTCCCACAAGCGATAACTTTCGCCTAAATTTTCATTTAAAATAGCCATTCCTTTACTACCATAGCCCACGTCCAGACCCATTTTCCAATGCCCCTTTATATGTTGAATGTACCCCAAACGCAATCTAGGGGAGTATGTGTCCAACAACGAGAAAGGGTTAGCGGTTATGTATGAATCCGACCCTATATGATGGGAGCCTCTATTTTCTTGGGAGAATATTTTTAAAGCGATGGCACAGCAAAGCAATAGGATAAGGAAAGAAGGTTTCATAATGGGCAAATTTATACGTGGCTATTATTTTGCCATGAAACAGTTTAATTTGATAAAACCCTACTAAAATACCGGTTTCCAGTAGTTTTACTCTGCCAATAATGTCTTCCAAGCAGAAAGCACATCGTTTTTACGCAAAAACTCCTGAGCTTTTAATTCCAATGGTTTTCTTTCCCCACCACTGATAAGCGAACGTATTTCTACATGTGCGGACAAAAACTCTTGTACTGCATTCTGATCGGGAACTTCCTCTACATTACCCAACATGCCCAAATCGTTTCCGGTGAGCACACTACTTGTACTTATGTGTTCCGGTATATTGTCTATACCAATACCTAAAGTAGATAGGGGTTTAGGCACTTCAAAAAGTCCCAAATTGGCCCTACTGTACCAATTACCGCCCATACGGGCTACCTGATCTATTTTTCGTTGATCAATGGCACTGTTTTCATCCAAAACATCCGGGTCTATATGCACTTTAACTACCTCGGCAAAAATTAAATTTCCTGCTCCTCCCTCACGTCCCAAGGCTTCAACCTTGGTAACTTTACACTCAAACTGCACGGGCGATTCCGCCACTCTATAAGGTTTTACAACATCGGAAGGCACCATGGTGAGGCCGGCCTTTTCAAATTCATTTACATCCTTTCCGTATTCCGTACTGGACAAGGACATTTGTTGTACCATATCATAATTAACAATGTTGACCACTACCTCCATAGTTAATAATACATTCTGCAGTGTATGCTTGGTGGTATTGTCCCGCACTCTTCTTGCCGGTGAAAAAATCAATACAGGCGGATTGGCACTAAAAACATTAAAAAAACTGAAAGGAGAAAGATTAGGATGCCCTTTTTCATCTACGGTACTCGCAAACGCTATTGGTCTAGGCCCTACAGCTCCTAAAAGGTAACCATGTAACTGTGCGGTAGAAACCGCCTCCGGAAGTACTGAAATCATCTCTTTTGCCATGGCATAAAGGTAAGAAAATTGCCTGCATTAAATGCAAGACCCCAGATAGCCTATACACCATTTTCTTCTTATTTACGTTATCTTTGATGAATTCCGTCTATACCAAATTGAAGTACGCACGGATTCTAAAAGCTATTTATTCGGATGAATTTTAATCCTAAGAACAAATCTTCCAACCTTATTTTACTCATTGCATCCTTTGCTATTGTGAGTCTTATACTTTGGAATACGAATAGTTTCTTTAAAAAATTCAAAGAGGAAGAACGTCTTAAAATGGAAATTTGGGCCACGGCGCAATCAGAATTCCAACAATCTTCGGAAGATGCTGATTTAGGAAACCTTCATCTTAAAGTGTTCCAGAACAATACCTCTACCCCAATGATTCTGGTAAACAAAGACGGGTCTATCAAGACCAATAATATGGCCAAGGACAAGGTTATAGATTCCGTTTATGTGCAGAATCAAATACTAAAATTTCAGAATGAGAATATTCCCATTTCCATTGATCAACAGGGCGAACATTTGGCCACTTTATACTATGGCAACTCCGAGGTACTGAATAAATTAAAATACTACCCCATTGCCCTTTTGCTCATCATATTTCTTTTTGCGGCAGTTATTTTCTTCTTTTTCAAAACTAACAAGGCTTCCGAACAAAATAAACTATGGGCGGGAATGGCCAAAGAAACGGCACACCAAATTGGCACACCACTTTCTTCTCTGTTAGGTTGGAACGAGCTTTTGAAGACAGAAAACATCAACCCTGAAATTACCAAAGAAATAGCAAAGGATATTTTTAGGCTGGAAACCATTACCGAACGGTTTTCCAAAATTGGATCATTGCCCAAGTTGGACCCCCATGATATCGTTAAAGAAACAAAAGATGCTTATGAATACCTTAAATTGCGAAGCTCTAAACTTATTGAGTTTTCTTTTAACTCCAATGTAGACCACCTTCAGGTAATGCTCAATGTCTCTTTATTCAACTGGACTATTGAGAACCTTGTTAAGAACGGTATTGACGCCATGAAAGGAAAAGGGAGCATTCATATTGATATTATCACCGAAGGGAAACAAGTTCATATTAGAGTTTCGGATACAGGTCATGGCATTCCTAAAAGCGACTTTCAGGCTATTTTTAACCCTGGGGTCACAAGTAAAAAAAGAGGCTGGGGTCTAGGACTTTCATTAGTCAAAAGAATAGTGGAAGAATACCATAAAGGGAAGATAAAAGTACTTTCGTCGAATAAACAAGGTACAGTTATGCAACTTACCCTAAAGACACTAAGTTAGAAGGTTGAATCTATAGAAAGTAAAATTTTATATTTCTTATACGAAGTAAAATGGCAAAGGAAAAGTTAGTAATTATAAAAGAGGCAGACCTGACAAACAACTGTCCGGAATGTTTTAATCAAGATTTAAAGCTTTCATTTTACCAAAAACACAAACAAGGCAAATTATTTAACTCCATTACCAATGAGGTTACTTCTAAAATTGTCTGTAATAAATGTGGAACCGATATCTATCCTGTAAGCTGGACGGATGATATTGAGCGAAGTTTTAAGTATTATCAAAAAATGGTCATTCCAGACAGAACTATCTTAACCTTTACCTCTTTTTTCTGGATACTTACCCTATTATCAGTGGTTGTAGTGGCCGTAGGTGTTTATTTTTTACTGCAATAAGCTTTATTACAGTGCAGCTATAATCTTAGCGGCCGTTTCCTTAAATTCTTCTTCCGATAGTGAAACCTTATGTTGAAAGGTTGCGTTTTGCATATTCGTAAGTGGAATAAGGTGCACATGTACGTGGGGCACTTCTAACCCAATAACCGTCATACCCACTCTCTTGCAATCTATGGAAGCCTCTATAGCCTTACCTACTTTTCGGGAAAATGCCATAAGGCCCATATAAGAGTCCTCATCAAGATCCATAATCTTGTCTACTTCCTTTTTAGGAATACACAACGTATGCCCTTTGGCATTGGGGTTGATATCCAAAAAAGCAAAATAATTATCGTCCTCGGCTATTTTATAACAAGGAATTTCGCCGTTTATAATCTTTGTAAAGATAGATGCCATTGCAGATAGTTTTAAGACCTTGTTATCTCTAAAATATCAAATTTTAATGTACCGTTAGGCACTGTAATTTCGGCTGTTTCACCTACTTTTTTCCCTAACAAGCCTTTGCCAATAGGAGAATTAACGGATATTTTACCCGATTTAAGGTCCGCTTCACTTTCGGCAACCAATGTATATTTCATTTCCATACCGTTGGTCTGGTTTTTCAACTTTACCGTTGATAGCACCAAAACTTTAGAGGTATCTAGTTGTGATTCATCAATTAAGCGTGCATTGGACAAAGTCTCTTCCATCTTTGAAATCTTAAGCTCCAACAGACCCTGTGCTTCTTTTGCGGCATCGTACTCGGCATTCTCAGATAAATCTCCTTTATCCCTTGCCTCAGCAATCGCTTGAGAAGATTTAGGACGCTCAACATCTTTTAGATAGTTAAGCTCGTCCCTTAATTTTTGCAATCCTTCTTTTGTATAGTAAGATACGTTACTCATATGATACTCGTTTAAAACATCTTGTAAAATAAGAAAATCCTCTACATACACCGCTACATTAACGGTTATTTTAGAGAGGATTTAACGCAAATATACATAAATTTTGTTCAATTTTGTTCCATGCATTTTAATTGATAATTCTGCCATGAAGTATTTTTTAAGCTTTTTTATTATGATATTCTTACTCTCATGCAGTAATGATGGTGTAGTTCGCAATCCCTACCTACAAGAAGTAGGATTTAGGTTTGATATGAACCTGAACCTGCCCCTATATAGCAAGCTCACGAACATTGGCAGCATTGTTTTTGTTGAGAATGCGGGAGTTGGATTAAAGGGTGTCTACGTAATTCAATCCGGTATTGATCAATACAGGGCTTTTGAGGCCTCATGCCCCAACCATGTACCTAACGACTGCTCGCAAACTGTCCTAAACGGTATAGTTGCTACCTGTGGTTGCGAAGATTACGAATACAACCTGTATACCGGCCAGCTTACCAATGCCCCAAAGGATGACGAACGGCGTTATGATATGCTAGAGTATCGCGCTACAAGAAGTGGCAATATTGTATTGATTTCAAACTAAACGGGCCTATTCGTTCCTATAACGCTCCATAATATCTTTAAATAATTCCCCGGAGCTTGGAGGTGTATATGATATGGCATTGGCACCAGCTTCTATGGCCAATTGAATGGTCTCATCTGTCTTTCCTCCGGTAGCTATAATAGCTACCTCTTCATCAATATCGCGTATGCGCTTAATGATATCGGCCGTTTTTCCTGCTCCGGAAACATTAAAAATATCAATCCCCGCATTTATTCTGCCTTTTATATCATCTTTCTCGGATACTATGGTAATGGTTACCGGTATATCTATTCTATCCTTTAACTGTCTGATAAGGTCATTAGGTGCCGGTTTATTCAAGACCACACCCAAAGCACCTTGAAAATCTGCATGCACCGCCAACTCTACAGAACGGTTACCGGTTGTAATACCTCCGCCCACTCCGCAAAAAATAGGTTTGTCCGCCGCCAAAATCAACGCGTTGGAAATGGTGGGTTGTGGTGTAAAAGGATATACGGCAATAATGGCATTGGCGTTTGTATTCCTAATAATGGCCACATCCGTACTAAACAGAAAGGACTTCAACAACTGTCCAAAAACCCGTATTCCCGAGCACTCATCTATAATCTCGGGAACGGACACAATGTTCTTACGCAGCTTGCTACCAAAAGCAGGTATTTTTTTCATATAGTTGGAATAAATTCTTTGTGAAATTTTAAAAGCGATGGACCTAGCCCGTTACAGCTTACCCAAAATACTATCCATTACCCAACTGGTATGCAAAGCTGTTTCTCCGGTTGAAGGATGCCGTTTTCCACCAGACAGATCTTCCTCCAAGTTTTCTACGTGAAATTGCTGCACATGCTCCGGGTGCGCTATGAACAATTGTGTTTTTCCTTTTGCATTGGCAAGGACCACATCGGCCTCTTCAAAAACAGAAAAACTGATTTTGCCTTCACTCCCGTAAATTTCCACTAAATCCTCTCTTTGGTGAGTACCAAAATTCCAAGTACCGGAACCTGTAATTCCGTTTTCATGAATCCAATGACCTGTTACGGCATCTTTGGCCGAGTACATCCCCTGTTGGTTGAAGGCAGTGCCAGAAACGTTTTTAAAATCTCCCAACAGATAAGCAAAAAGGTCTAGACCGTGACTGGCCAAATCATCAAAATAACCTGCCGGGGCTACTTTGGCATCCGTACGCCAATTGTATGCACCGCTTAGGTCCATAGCATTGGGAGGCTTTCCCAAAAACCAACGAATATGTCTCACTTGTCCTATTTCATTAGCATCCAACCATTCTTTCACCTTTAAAAAACGAGGCAATGACCGGCGATAATACGCTACGAACAACGGTAAGTTCTTCTCTGTGAACGCCTGCTGAATCTCAAGACTATCCGCATAGCTCGGAGCCATGGGCTTTTCTATACAACAAGGCTTTCCCGCAGCAGCAACTTTTAATGCATACAGTTTATGGCTATCAGGAGGAGTGGCAATATAGACGGCATCCACTTCGGTATCATTTATCAATGCTTCTGCATCTGAATAATATTTAGATATACCGTGCCTTTGGGCATAATCCGCTGCTTTTTCCGCATCACGGCGCATCACGGCAACAACCTCAAAACCTTCTGTTTTTTGATAGGCGGGTCCGCTTTTTACCTCGGTTACATTTCCACAACCTAAAATACCCCAGCGAACTTTTGTTCTTTCTTCCATATAGTCCATACTTTGAATCTGTAGTAAAAATAACAGATTTAAGAACAGCTTGTAAAGCGTGGATAAACTAATTCAACAAGTTTTTAACGCAATCCGTTTAGGGGAAAAACTACTATCGCACTTAAAACCTAACCGTTGCTCCCAATAAGAAATTAGTACCCGCCTGAGGGTAATATCCCGCTCCTTCAAAAGTCTGAACCGAACCTGAGGAATTATCATCATACGTATAGAAATATCCGTTGGAGACTATATCCTCATCAAAAATGTTATTTACCAGTGCAGATAAAGTGATACGCTTTATTACCGACTTAAAATTAAGCACATACTGTACATTAAAATCTGTTTGCGAATAGGCTTCCAAAATAGAATTTTCTGAATCTATATTACCCATATACTGCTCGCCTACGTATTTGGACAGTGCCGAAATCTGAAGATTTTTTACCGGAGAATATGCAAAACGATTGCCTATGACCACATTTGGAGAATACGCAATATTGGTATTCCCAAGATTACGCAGCACCCCGTCTCGTTCAAAAAAGAAATCCAAATTCTTATTTGAACTGATGGCAATATTGGGTTGTATTTGCCATTTTTCACCCAAAAACACATTGGCATCCAACTCAAGACCTGCACGGTAGCTATCTCCTACATTGGCGCGCAACGGCGCTCCCACATCGTTTAACTGCCCTGTTAGTACCAGTTGGTCCTTGTACCTCATATAATAGGCATTGGCATTCAATTGAAATGATGTGGACACATAGCGCCAACCCAACTCAAAATCGTTTAGTTTTTCAGGTTTTGGGCTTCCGCTTTCATAATCATTTCTATTGGGCTCACGATTGGCAACCGCATAACTGAAATAAAAATTGTTGTTTCGGTTTAAATCGAACACCACTCCGGCTTTAGGGTTGAAAAAGTGAAACGTATCATCTACCAGACCAGTATCTTCCCCATTTGCCAGATACCCTACTCTTCTATATTGTAAATCTGCAAAAAGACTCCACTTATCGTTTAGCCCGTAATTGGCCTTGGTGTAAAAATTGAAATCCGATTTATTGGAATCGTCCTCATAATACCTATCACGGATTTGACTATCCGTAGCGTAACGTGCCCAAATGACTTCCCCAAAGTGATCCCCTTGGTAGGAATTCCACCCTCCGCCTAAAATAACATCCAAACGGTCTTTGGTATAATTGGCAGAAAAAACGGTCCCATAAAACTTGTTATCCAACCAACGACGGCGTATTAAATCTGTTGTATTTACAGAATCCCCATTCACTACAATAGGCTCAAAACCGTAAGTGGCAAACTTATCTTCTTGTTTATACTGTTCAAAAAAACCACTCCCTTTTGTAAAGTGAAACGCCACATTGGTACTCCATGTATCCGATAGTTGCTGATTCCAAAGAAACTGCGCATGGTTTTGTTTATAGTCGTCCACCTCATTGTCATAAAACTGCTCATCTCCATTTTCATCTGTATAAGCACCTGCGGAATTATAGGTTCTGTTATCCTTTAATGTTTGTGCATCTATCCCGTTCCAAGATTGGTAAGTAACCTCATGCCCTCCAAATAGCAATGCTTTTAACTGTGTTTTTTCATCCGTATAGGCGGCCTGCAAAAAATAGGAATCCAAATCTGACGAAGCCCTATCCACATAACCATCCGAAGTTATTCTAGAAAGTCGCCCTGAAATTTCAACATGGTCGTTTAGCAATCCCGTGCTGAATTTTATATTGTTCCGCAACGTTTTAAAACTCCCTACAGAAGATGAAATTTGGGCAAAAGCCTCATCCGCAACTGCATCTGTCAATAAATTTAAACTAGCACCAAAGGCCCCTGAACCATTGGTAGAGGTGCCCACCCCCCTTTGCAATTGTAAACTCTCCGTAGACGAAGCAAAATCCGGCATGTTTACCCAAAACGTGCCATGAGATTCAGCGTCATTGTAGGGTATACCGTTAATGGTCACGTTTACACGTGTATTGTCACTACCACGCACACGAATACCTGTATATCCTACACCTGCACCTGCATCTGAGGTAGTTACCACACCCGGCAAAAAGTTCATGAGAATAGGAATATCCTGACCCAAGTTACGTGAGGCGTACTCTTCCTTTTTAAGATTGGAGAAAGTAACAGGAGTGGCCTTGTTGACCCTTATGGCAGAAACAAAAACCTCATCTAGGTTTATTTCCTTGCCCGTTACGGAGTCAATTTCTTTTTCTTGAGCAAAAGCTGGGCCTGTAATTCCTATAAGGACCGCTAGCATTACAATGTATTTCATTCGTATAAATTAGCTACGAATAAAAGGGGCGTTATTCTGTTTTAGATTGATTTTCGTCCCGTTGTGGACACACCTAATTCCAAGAAGTGATAGAATCACTATCCCTTGGCAGCATTACCCGCCCAGGTTCATTGGGTATAATCTCAGCTCATCCTGAAACAAATAAAACACGGTTGGTTTTATCCGATACATCAAGAGTTTGCACCCCTTTGAGATGGCGCAAAGATAGGTACGGACTTCCATATTTCATAACTAATTCAACCAAAAGACCCGCCACGAATACTTCCTTACCAATCGGATCAAACAATTAACGGTTATTTGTAAACCCTACACGCATTATATACGTATTTTTAAAAACACCTTTAGTGTCTAAGAACCTTATGGCGAACACATCTAGAAAATCCAAGAACAAGTTTACGTTGAAAATTGTTGCCAGCTACCTTATTTTGGCATTATTGGCAGCGGGTGTGGGGTATTTTGTGTACACCGAAATACAAACTTATATTTCTACCGAAACTGCCGAAGTAAACGATGAAAAATTATTGCGCACCAGCTCTTTAATGACCAATCTTTACGAAGCGGAAAGCCTATCTAAACTGGCCCTACAGAGTGATGAAAAAATAAACTTTGACGCCTATGCCCTTAAAATTGACTCCATACAGGTAGAGATTGACACGCTAAAGAAGTTGATGCTGGGCGAAGAACAAAAAGGACTTTTGGACAGCCTGCAGGTTCTATTGAACCAAAAAGTGAACAACAATAACGAACTACGTAGTTTAAAAATCAAAAGCAACTCCGCCAACTCTTTGGACAAAGCACTTAAGGAATTTGAAAAAATAGAAGAATCGTTCGGTAAATTCTCTGCCGAGAATCTATTTACAAATTTTGAACAACTCTCCCCCAAAGTACAGCAGTCACTACGCGAATATGCCGATTTGATTAACAGAAACGCACCAAATTCCGGAGACAACACAAAGAATGCCGCCTATGTAGACTCTATTTTGAACGTTTCAAAAGCCATGTTGCGAAGAGCAAAATTTGTAGATACACGATCACAACGCTCTTTGGCCCAAAAAGAAATTGAGGCTAACCGCAACGACCTTGAACTGTCTAGACAGCTCCAAAATATCATTGCCGCATTTGAAAAAGAAATAATCACGAGCAGTTACAATACCAGTATCGTAAAACGGGAAACCTTAAAAAGAACCACGCGTATTGCCGGTATGGCCGCATTACTAGGTTTTCTCATTGTTGGCATATTCTCTTTCCTCATTACCAGGGATTATTGGAAAGTACAGACCTACCGGGTACGATTGGAAAAAGAGAAGAAATTTTCGGAATCCCTTTTAAAAAGTCGGGAACAGTTAATTTCTACCGTTAGCCATGACCTACGAACACCCCTAAATACCATTAGCGGCTATAGCGAATTGCTTGAAAGCACAGAACTATCTCGCAAGCAGAGCGGATACATTAAAAACGTAAAATCGGCATCTGAGTATGTGGGCAATTTGGTAAATGATTTATTGGATTTTTCTAAACTGGAGGCCGGTAAGCTCAAAATTGAGAAAGTACCCTTTATACCTGCGCACCTTATTCAGGAAACCGCAGAAAACCTACAGGCAATTCACGCCAACAAAGGTTTAAAATTAGTGTTGGAAATAGCTCCTCAATTACAGCAAACCGTGTTGGGAGACCCCTTTAGGATCAGACAGATCCTCACCAATCTCATGGGCAATGCCTTTAAGTTTACAGAAGAAGGACAAATTAAAATTACCGCTACTGGGGAAAAAGGAAAGGATAAAGCCATTTCCGCACGTATTCAGGTAAGTGATACCGGTATTGGTATCGCCAAAGAAAAACAACATCTTATATTCAAGGAATTTACGCAAGCGGATAGTAATACCGACAAGAAATTTGGCGGTCACGGATTGGGACTTACCATATCCAAAAAATTGGCAGAACTTCTTAAAGGAAAATTAACCCTTGAAAGTAAACTGGGCTTGGGAAGCACCTTTACCTTATTGCTTCCTCTGGAAATAACGGATGCAGTAGAGAAACCCACCCAAGAAATGCCCTATTTGGCACCAAAACTGCGCATGCTTATTATTGATGACGATACGGCCCTGTTGCATATGTTAAGGGAGCTGGCCGAAAGTATGGGAATTACAGCGCATACCTTTACCAATTTTCTATCCATAGAAAAAGACTCGCATCTTGCGTATGATTTAGTATTGACAGATATTCAAATGCCACAGGTAACCGGTTTTGAAGTCTTAAAAAAGCTGCAATCCGGGGTATATAAACACTACACGAACCAACCTATAGTTGCAATGACGGGCAGAAGGGATTTAGGGCCCGAAGCGTATATAGGAGTAGGTTTTGCTCAAGTCTTGCAAAAACCCTTTTCCAAAGGCGAACTCATAGCTACGCTAAAATTACTGGGTATTACTACCCAAAAACAAGAAGAGAGGGAAGAAAAAATGGAAGTCTCCAATCAAGGTCCTCAGCTGTACAATCTTGATATTATCCATTCGTTCTTGGGAAAAAACGAAGATGCCATCCAAGACGTATTAGGAACATTTTTAAGCGATACCAAAACCAATATGCAGCTTCTTGAAGAAACGGTAACCGCAAATGATTACCCACAAGTAAACCATTTGGCACACCGCATGCTGCCCATGTTCAGGCAATTAAAAGTAGAAAACTGTGTAACACTTTTGGAAAAAATGGAGCTCTGCACGCCCCAAGACCTTGACCCGGATATGCTCTCTAGCTCATTTACGGTTCTAAAACTCGATGTTAGAAAACTGGTAACGGAATTGGAAGAACGCTTGGCTACAAATCAAGATTATAATGGTTAATTTTATTGTAGAGCGTCTTTCTGGTCACCTGTAATAATTTGGCCGCTTTTGATTTGTTGAAATTAGTTTTCTTCAAAGCTTTGATGATTCGGTCTTTTTCAAATTCCGATTTTGAAAAATTCTCTACGGGAGTTTCCTTTTCTTGCGGCTGAAGTACTTCTTTGGGCAAGGCATCCAATTGCACCTCATCACCTGTGGTTAACAGTACCGCTCTTTTTACCACGTTCTGCAATTCCCTTAGGTTACCCGGCCAATGGTATTCCTGAAAGGCCTCCCAAACTTCTCCGGAAAAACCATCTACATTTTTATCTAAACTAGCATTGGCCTTGTTCAAGAAGTTTTCCGCAAAAAGCACTAAATCGTCGGAACGTTCTTGTAGCGAAGGTATTTGAATAGAAAATTCGTTCAATCTGTGAAAAAGGTCCTCTCTAAAAGTTCCTTTTTCCACGGCTTCCGTTAAATCTTCATTGGTTGCCGTAATAATTCGTAAATCAACATTTATTTCTTTGGTACTCCCTACACGTTTTATCTTTCGTTCCTGAAGGGCCCGAAGCAACTGTATCTGGTTCTCATAAGATAGGTTTCCTACCTCATCCAAAAACAAGGTTCCTTTATTGGCCGCCTCAAAATTTCCGATTTTGTCCTCTACCGCGCCGGTAAAACTTCCTTTTATATGTCCAAAAAACTCACTTGCAGCTAATTCTTTGGGTATAGCACCACAATCTACAGCAATGAAATTAAAATCTTTTCTCTTACTGTTATCGTGAATTGCCTTGGCGGTTACTTCTTTTCCGGTACCGCTTTCACCAGTAATCAATACGGACATATCTGTAGGTGCCACTAGCTTTATGTAATCATCCAGCTTTTTAGAGGCATCACTAATGCCTTTAACAATAGTACTCTTGCCACTATTTTGATTTGGCTGTTTCTCAACTTTAGGCTCGGCACTATTTTTTCCCTCATTGGTTTTTGGAGCCGTTTTTACCACTGTAGCGGATTCTACCTTTAAGGCATTATCCAAAATCATCACAATCTCGTCTGGAGTAAAAGGCTTTGAAATATAGTCGAACGCTCCTTTTTTCATGGCATTTACGGCAGTACCTACTTCGGCATAACCCGTCATAACAATAACTTGGGTCTGCGGACTTACCTGTTTGATATCCGTTAGAAGTTGAATACCGTCATAATCGGGCAAACGTAAATCGGTCAGAATCAAATCAAAATTGGTTTTACCGAATTTATCTTTGGCATCTGGGGCAGTAAAACTGGTCTCTACTTCGTAACCGTGTCTGGTCAAAAACTTTTGGAGCATTTGACAAAATGCGGCATCATCTTCAATGATTAAAAGGTTTGGCATAAAAGCAATCTAGTGTTCTGTATCTATCTACGTAAAAATAGCACAAGAAAGCTGTTTCTCCTCTAAATTTATCATAAAAGATACTTTTAGAAGTGGTCCAAAACGCAAAAAAGGAACCGTTATCGCACGGTTCCTTTCTCAAAATTGGTTCGGAATCTCTTCCGACAATTTAGCTATTTTTATTGCTCAATAGCATTACCTTCTTCATCAACGATTAGAGCACCAGAAGTACCATCTTCCAAAGAAACTTCCAACTTGTACTGGTTAGCTTCGTTTTTGTGTGCTTTGTTGATAGTTGCTCCTGGGTAGTTAGTCTCTACCATTGCAGTTACCGCTTCTGGAACTTCTTCCAATGCTACTTCAGAAAACTCTTCTTGAGCTACAGCTTCAGTAGCTGTATCCTGAGCTTCAGTTGCTTGCTCTTCTTGAGCGAATGCAGTTAAACTTCCTAATGCGAATACGGTGGTGATAAATAATTTTTTCATGATATTCTTATTTTATATATGTTAATAATTAATGGTGATATGTTATTGTAATAGGGGGAACAATGAAATTAATCCCTTCTTATTGTTGAATAGGGTTTCCTTCTTCATCAACGATTAGGGCACCAGAAGTACCGTCTTCCAAAGAAACCTCTAACTTGTACTGGTTAGCTTCGTT
>NZ_JACSOI010000030.1 GCF_018728565.1 Zobellia russellii
AAGGAATACGGGCCCGAGGACGAACTGTCAAGGGTCACCGGATCCCCAAAACTGGGCATGCTCAACACCGGTATGCATCTATATTGGCTGAAGAGGACCAGACCGGAAACCTTCAAAAAAATAAGGTACTCCCTACACTTGCCCCAATACCTGAGCTATCTGTTCACCGGGGTCCCGGTAAGCGAATATACGAGCATCGGGTGCCACACCATGCTCTGGGACTTCGAAAAAAAGGACTACCATTCATGGGTCTATCAAGAGGGCATCGAAAAGAAATTACCGCCGCTGGTGTCTTCCAGAAAGACCGTTCCGGTCGACTATAAGGGCAGGACAATCAAAATGGGCGTTGGCATACACGACAGTTCCTCCGCCCTGTTGCCCTACATAAAGAGCGCCAAAAAACCTTTCATATTGGTCTCCACGGGCACATGGAGCATTTCCATCAACCCTTTTAACCGGGGGATGCTCAGTGAAGACGATATCGGGAACGGCTCCTTGTTCAACATGAGGATAGACGGAAGTCCCGTAAAGGTTTCCCGCCTGTTCCTGGGCA
>NZ_JACSOI010000031.1 GCF_018728565.1 Zobellia russellii
AACGACGTGGACCAGAACGAAACTGACGCAGATGCGGCGATTCTTGCCGTGCAAAACGATGTGGACCAGAACGAAGCAGATGCAGACGCAGCTATTCTTGCCGTGCAAAATGATGTAAATCAAAATGAAGCTGACGCAGATGCTGCCATCGCCTTGAAAGAGGATACCGCGAACAAATCGGATGACGTTACCTTGGCCGATGCCACAAACACCAAGTTCCCTACGGAACTCGCCGTAAAGACCTATGTGGACGGGCAAATTACCGCCACCGCAGATGACGATATAACAGGGGCTTCTATTGATGGTTCCAGTGTTCTGAAAATCGATGAAGGAACTTCTTCCGTAACCGTAGACCTTTCAGCCTTGGAAGAATCCGCAGATATCACCGCCGTACAGAACGACGTAGACCAGAACGAAGCAGACGCCGATGCAGCTATTCTTGCAGTTCAAAACGATGTAAATCAAAACGAAGCAGATGCTGATGCCGCGATACTTGCCGTACAAAACGATGTCGACCAAAACGAAGCGGATGCAGACGC
>NZ_JACSOI010000032.1 GCF_018728565.1 Zobellia russellii
GGAAGCCGCCTTGCTTCGAGGTCCCGATCAGTTTTACTGGTCGGGACCTTTTTTTTGTCCCCTCCCGAACGGTGGGATAACCGCCATCGTTCCCCGTATCTATAATTATGGTTTGTTAAGTTCCTTTCCGTGACACCACGTCTCTGGAACGTGTGCTCTTCGGTTGTGTCATGGGAGAGGATGTCTGTTTCTTAATATTTGTTTTTGAATTGTATACGGTCTTTAGATTCACAATTGAATAAACTTCCTGATTTCAATAATCCTTGTCCCTGAGAATTAATCTTTCTCCTCTTTGTTTTATAGTCATGGTGTGACGATTAAGCATGTTTTTATTTCTTGAGTGTCTTGAGGTTTATTTATTTGTTAGTTGTCTAAAAGAGAAATACACGGTTAAACCTTGTTCGTTTGTAGTCTAATAAAACTTAACTGCGATATAAATTCTTTAGTTACTATTCCGCCCCTGGGTATCCATACCGTGATTTCGTTATCCGTTTCGGTCTTGTGTGGAACTTTTTCTCGTAGTT
>NZ_JACSOI010000033.1 GCF_018728565.1 Zobellia russellii
GCCCATAAGCAGGTGGAGTTCGATCAGGATACCTTTTTCGAGATCAACAAGGATTTCGTGCACATGTTCAAATGGGACACCATGTCCTCTGCGGACATGCCCGAGAGCACCTCGATACCCTACGACAGGTTCGAGCATGCCTACCACCAGCTGATGCTGGAACTGGTACTGCTACAGGAGAAAAGTGTAAGGGCGGCGATGGGGAGTTCCGAAATAGGCCAGCTTTATGTGGACGGGGGTTTTAGCGACAACAAGATCTACATCCAGCTCCTCTCCCATTACATGGGGAACATGAAGCTCAGCACAACGGATTCATCGTTGGGGTCCGCCCTTGGGGCCGCGATCGTTATTTCCGATACGGAGCTGGAGCCCTCGTTCCTGGACAAAAACTACGCTATCAAGAAACACCGGCCGTTCAGCCTAAAATAGACCCATCATATGAACAAGGAATTCAACCCCGCATATCCTTCAATGGACGATTTGAGAAACAAGGCCATGAAACGTATACCCAAGT
>NZ_JACSOI010000034.1 GCF_018728565.1 Zobellia russellii
ACTTGGGTATACGTTTCATGGCCTTGTTTCTCAAATCGTCCATTGAAGGATATGCGGGGTTGAATTCCTTGTTCATAAGATAGGTCTATTTTAGGCTGAACGGCCGGTGTTTCTTGATAGCGTAGTTTTTGTCCAGGAACGAGGGCTCCAGCTCCGTATCGGAAATAACGATCGCGGCCCCAAGGGCGGACCCCAAAGATGAATCCGTTGTGCTGAGCTTCATGTTCCCCATGTAATGGGATAGGAGCTGGATGTAGATCTTGTTGTCGCTAAAACCCCCGTCCACATAAAGCTGGCCTATTTCGGAACTTCCCATCGCCGCCCTTACACTTTTCTCCTGTAGCAGTACCAGTTCCAGCATCAGCTGGTGGTAGGCATGCTCGAACCTGTCGTAGGGTATCGTGGTGCTCTGGGGCATGTCCGCTGAGGACATGGTATCCCATTTGAACATGTGCACGAAATCCTTGTTGATCTCGAAAAAGGTATCCTGATCGAACTCCACCTGCTTATGGGC
>NZ_JACSOI010000035.1 GCF_018728565.1 Zobellia russellii
TGCATACCGGTGTTGAGCATGCCCAGTTTTGGGGATCCGGTGACCCTTGACAGTTCGTCCTCGGGCCCGTATTCCTTGTAAAATGAATCAAGGATATCCCCGTTCAGGGGCTTCATGTAGTTGTAGAGTGGCGTGAGCGGTTTCCCGTTTTCGCCTATGTGTACCCAACTGGCGCCGTAACAGGAAAAGTTCAAGGCCTCTATTTCAAATTCGTTGGAAATTAGGATTTTATCGAAAGTTTCCTTTACCCAGTCCTCCAGTGCCCTGAGGTTTTCGGTAGGGTGGCCGTCCTCATCGGTAATCTCTTCAAAACGTACGTATTCACGGTGCACCTCCTGGAAGTTCCCGTCAAAAAGAAAGAACTTTTTGTTGGTCTTCCCGATATCGAATAC
>NZ_JACSOI010000036.1 GCF_018728565.1 Zobellia russellii
GCGTCTGCATCCGCTTCGTTTTGGTCGACATCGTTTTGTACGGCAAGTATCGCGGCATCAGCATCTGCTTCGTTTTGGTCTACATCGTTTTGAACTGCGAGAATAGCTGCATCGGCGTCTGCTTCGTTCTGGTCTACGTCGTTCTGTACGGCGGTGATATCTGCGGATTCTTCCAAAGCTGAAAGGTCCACGGTTACGGAAGAAGTCCCTTCGTCGATTTTCAAGACACTGGAAGCATCGATTGAAGCTCCTGTAATATCGTCATCTGCGGTAGCGGCGACCTGCCCGTCCACATAGGTCTTCACGGCGAGTTCCGTTGGGAACTTGGTATTTGTGGCATCAGCTAGTGTTACGTCATCCGATTTGTTCGCGGAATCTTC
>NZ_JACSOI010000037.1 GCF_018728565.1 Zobellia russellii
CCATTTTCCGCGGTGACCGTATAGGTAACGGCACCGGAAAAATCCTGAAGGACGGTCCTTGCCGGGGATACCGTGGCATTTTCAGAAACGTTCAATACCGAAGGGGCACCGGTCAAGTCGGTACCATCGGGTACCGTAACGTTGATGGTAAATGTGGTAGCGTTTATGTCCGCGCCTGTCTGGCCGGGAAGTTCGAATGCCGTTATGGCGTTCTCCCCACTGCCCGTGGGTTGGGATACGGTCACGTTCACCGTCCATACCTGCGGCGTTCCCGTCTCGGGGGTCACCGTATAG
>NZ_JACSOI010000038.1 GCF_018728565.1 Zobellia russellii
CTATACGGTGACCCCCGAGACGGGAACGCCGCAGGTATGGACGGTGAACGTGACCGTATCCCAACCCACGGGCAGTGCGGAGAACGCCATAACGGCATTCGAACTTCCCGGCCAGACAGGCGCGGACATAAACGCTACCACATTTACCATCAACGTTACGGTACCCGATGGTACCGACTTGACCGGTGCCCCTTCGGTACTGGACATATCGGCGGACGCCACGGTATCCCCGGCAAGGACCGTCCTTCAGGATTTTTCCGGTGCCGTTACCTATACGGTCACCGCGGAAAATGG
>NZ_JACSOI010000039.1 GCF_018728565.1 Zobellia russellii
TGAGCTACAGCTTCAGTGGCTGTATCCTGAGCTTCAGTTGCTTGCTCTTCTTGAGCGAATGCAGTTAAACTTCCTAATGCGAATACGGTGGTGATAAATAATTTTTTCATTTTGTTCTTATTTTAATGTGAATATATATAGTGGTAATTAATTTATTTGGAGGAACTCTTTAAGGTGATTCTTATTGCTCAATAGCGTTACCTTCTTCATCAACGATTAGGGCACCAGAAGTACCGTCTTCCAAAGAAACCTCTAACTTGTACTGGTTAGCTTCGTT
>NZ_JACSOI010000003.1 GCF_018728565.1 Zobellia russellii
ACGTATTCACGGTGCACCTCCTGGAAGTTCCCGTCAAAAAGAAAGAACTTTTTGTTGGTCTTCCCGATATCGAATACCGCCGTTACTTTAGTTTTCATGGTGTTGTGGTTATAGTCCGGATGCGACAGAGTCAGCGCCTCTTTCTTTAATTAAATTTTCTCTTACTTTTAATGATCGATAAGCGTCTAAAGGACTTAAAGCTCCACCTCTGTTTAATCTTGCTCTTTCCAATAGAGGTCTAACATCCGTACGGTAGGCATCTTGAAGAATTTCTTGACATTTAACCACATCATGATTCAATTGTGCCTCGGTCAATAGTTTTTGGTCTACAAGTAGAGCTTTTGCGTGCGCCTCCTGTATGGCCTCTAAAGATTGAATCAAATCCTCTAATGGATCTTTTATGTTATGGCTGGCATCTATCATCCAAGCCGGATATGGATTTTGAGGATTATTTTCCATTCCATAAACCAACGCATTAAAAATCAAAAACAGGGCATAAGGTTTAACACTACCAACGGTAAGGTCATCATCGCCATATTTGCTATCATTAAAATGGAAACCTCCCAGTTTACCCTTTAACATTAATGTAGAAACTATTTGTTCAATATTGGTATTAGGTAAATGATGTCCCAAATCTACCAAGGTATATGCTTTATCTCCACATGCGTTGGCAAGCATGAATGAAGTTCCCCAATCTTGAATTACCGTACTATAAAAATTGGGCTCATAAGGCTTATATTCTATGAACATTTTCCAGTCCTCGGGAAGGGTTTTGTAGATATCCTTAAGGCTATCTTCTGTATTTTGTAATGCAGATTGAAAGTTGGTCTGTCCAGGAAAATTAGAACCGTCCGCTAACCAAACCGTTAAACTTTTGGAACCTAGCTTATCTCCAATTTTTATTACCTCTATATTATGAGCTACAGCCTGTTCGCGAGAAGCTTTACTTGTGTTGCTCAAAGAACCGAACTTATAACTTTCCTTACTGTCCTTTTGGTCCTGGAAGGTGTTGGAGTTGACAGCATCGAAGATAATATCGTGGGAATCTGCGAGATCCTTTATGGAATTGTAGTCCGTTGGAACATCCCATGGAATATGCAAAGATATGGCGCCCGCAGTTTGTGTAAGTGAATGAATCAGTCCCACATCGTCTATCTTCAGCTCTAGGCTAGAGGGTTCTCCTTGAAACCCGAAACGACCGAAGCGAGTACCGCCGGCCCCTAAGGCCCAACTGGGTATAGCTACTTGGAAGTCCTGTAATTTCTTGATAATTGCGTTAACGTCGTTCCCCTTGTTGGAAAGGGTATGTGCTAAAAAGTCGAAACGTTCATTGTGACCGGTGATTCCTTTTTGGTTGGCATCACCAAGCCGATTTTTATCTATTCTCATAAAGTTCTTGATTTTGGTAAAAATACTTCCATGGGCCATACGGCCCATGGAAATAAAAACAAACTAACTCAAAACGATCTATCTTACAAAGGCATTCGCCATACCCCCGTCCACATTGATGATGTTCCCTGTGGTCTTGTTCAATACGCCCACGCATGCAAATACCCCGTCCGCGATATCCTTGGGGTATATGATCTCGTTCAGGAGGTTGCGTTTGGCGTAATGTGCGGGAAGCTCCTCAACGGTGATCCCGTAGGCCTTTGCACGTCCCTCGGCCCAATCGCCTTCCCAGATCTTGCTGCCCACGATCACCCCGTCCGGGTTTACGGTATTGACCTTTATTTTGTCGCCCCCCAGTTCCGCGGCCAATAGGCGCGCCATATGCTGCTGTGCGGCCTTCGCCGTTCCGTAGGCCACGTTGTTGGGCCCCGAAACCAGTCCGTTTTTACTGGCTATGCTAATGAAGTCCCCACCCAAATTTTGTTTACGCATAATGGCAACCGCCTGTTTCGCGAGTTCAAATTGCCCTTTTACCAAAACGTTTTGTAGGATGTCCCAATCTTTTTCCGTGGTATCTCCCAAAGGTTTTGAAATGGCCAGGCCTGCACTGTGCACAACGATATCGACACCTCCAAACTCCAAGCATGCTTTTTTGTAGGCATTTGCAATGGATTCGCTTTTGGTTACGTCGCAAACCGCATAGCTTGCCGTATCCCTAGCGTAGGTGGCCACACCTTCTTTTAATCGGTCTTCGGCAATGTCGGTCAACACCACATTGGCACCTTCTTCGGCCAGTTTATCGGCAATGGCCTTGCCGATTCCTCCCCCTGCACCGGTAACCAAGGCTACTTTGCGTGACAAAGGCTTCTCTTTCGGCATTCGCTGTAGTTTAGCTTCTTCCAGCAACCAATATTCAATATCGAACGCTTCTTGTCGGGGCAAGGATGTGTATTCCGTAATGGCTTCGGCACCTCGCATTACATTAATGGCGTTTACATAAAATTCATTGGCAACACGGGTCGTCTGCTTGTTTTTGGCGAAACTGAACATACCTACCCCCGGATAGATAATTATAACGGGATTGGCATCTCTAACAGCAGGACTATTTTCGCGTTTATGGAGGTCGTAATACGATTGATATTCCTTTCGGTACTCTTCAAAGGCAGGTCTTAATTTGGCCAGCACGGCCTCGGTATCGGAAAGGTCTTCTTTGGCATCTAATTTTAATACCAAAGGCTGTATCTTAGTTCTCAAAAAGTGGTCTGGGCAAGAGGTGCCCATAGGAGCCAAGCGCTCCAAGTCATTGCTGTTAATGTACTCAAGAACAACATCACTATCGTTAAAATGCCCGATCATTCCGTTTTCGGAAGAACATAGTCCCCTTAACATAGGCATAAGCAGGGCGGCTTTTTCCAAACGCTCCTCTTTGCCCAGGCTTTCGATTTTTTGGCCTCCGAATACGCTTCCGTTGGCCTTGATTTTATTCTCTATATATTCCGAAGCCATTTCAATGACCTCTAAACTGTTTATGTAACATTCATAAGAGGTATCCCCCCATGTGAAGAGACCATGGCTTCCCAAGACTATTCCACGTATTCCAGGATTGTCGTTCAGACATTTTTCCAGTTGGAGTCCCAAATCGAAACCGGGCCGTTGCCATGGAACCCAGCCCATGGTGTCTCCCCAGATTTCCTTGGTCACTTTTTCGCTATCCTTTGCTGCGGCTACGGCAATTAGGGCATCGGGGTGCAAATGGTCAATATGTTTAAACGGAAGCAATCCGTGTAAAGGCGTATCTATAGAAGGGGCTTTGCTGTCTAGGTCATAAATGCAATGATTGAAAAGTCCGACCATACGGTCTTCATCTTCCAGACCGCCGTAGACGTTTTTTAGATTTCTCAACCTTTCGGTATAAAGACCGGCTATGCCAGCTTTGGTCAAGGTTCCAATATCACCGCCCGAACCCTTGATCCACATCACTTCTACCTCCTCATTGGTCAGTGGATCCTTTTCAACGGTCTTACAACTTGTATTTCCTCCGCCGTAATTGGTGATCCTTAAGTCCGCACCTAGAATATTGGATCGATAAAGAAATAAGGCGACCTGGTCATCACCTAGGGCTGCAGCTTTCTCTTCGTCCCATAGATAATCGACATACTTGAATTGTTGTGTTGTATTTTTCATTTGAAGGGTTATTATGTTTGGTAGCAAAAGTAGATTATGATGGAAAGCTTTGTGTCCTGTACTGTACCGTTCAGTGAAAAAATAAACTGGTTTTTCTTGTAAATTATCAAATTACATCTTTATTATTGCTCTATTATGTGTCAACGCAATCATAAAGAGAAAAAGCCTTTTGACGATGAATATATTTGAGTTTATTAAGATCAATGAGAATTCAAGAGTTCCAAAGTACAAACAAATTGTGGACTCGATAATTTATAATATTTCCGCAGGCAATTTAAAGATGGATGATAAAATACCATCTATCAATAGATTCAGTGAAGAATACCTACTTTCAAGAGATACGGTAGAAAAGGCATATAGTATTTTAAGGGAGCGTAAAGTCATTGTCTCTATTAGGGGAAAAGGGTATTATATAGCCAGGACCAAATTAATTTCAAAGGTTAATATCCTCTTTTTAATTAATAAATTGAGTTCGTATAAGATGAGAATCTATAATTCTTTTGTCAATAGTATCGGAGGGAAGGCACACACAAATCTTTTCATATACCATTGTGAAGAAGAACTTTTTTTGAATCTGTTGGAAAAAAATAGAAATGCATATGATTACTATGTCATTATGCCTCATTTTAAGACCGAGAAATTAAAACATACAAGTAGTACCCCTGAAGTAATCAAGTCTATAAATGACATTCCCAAAGAGAAGTTAGTCATAATGGATAATTTGATAACCGAAGTAAAGGGTAACTATATTGAAGTGTATCAAGATTTTGAGGACGACATTTATAATGCCCTAAAAAAGGGTTTTAATAAAATTTCGAAGTATGAAAAAATGATTATTACCTATCCCCAAGAGTCTGTTTATCCCTATCCAAAAAGAATATTACACGGGTTTAGGAAATTTTGCAGTGAGCATTCTATAGATTTTGAAGTGTTGGACGAAATCTATGACGATATGATCTTAAAAAAAGGTGACTTATTTATAACTATAAGTGAGTCTGATTTAGTTAATCTTGTTAATCAAATAAGGAACCAAGAATTTGATCTTGGTAATGATATCGGCGTTATATCCTATAATGATACCCCTTTGAAACAATTGCTGGGGATTACCTGTATTTCAACTGATTTTAAGGCAATGGGGGAAACTGCCGCCCACATGATTATGGATAAGAAAAATGGGAAAGTTAAAAACCCATTTCATTTTATAGATAGAAATTCTATTTAATCTAAACTTGCTATCTAATAAAATCGACACCAATAGCACCATTTCAACCATGTAAAGAAGTTGTTGAGAGATGCGAAGGTCTTTTGGCATGTCAATATTTTTTTCAAACTTTTTGCTTGCATAGATTCTAAATCAAGCTAATTTTTATAACAACTTTTGGCATTTGGTTTTTTTTTATGTCGCATTACGTTCCACACTGCGTTAGTATGGCAAGGGGGAGATTTTCTTGGCCACGGGGTAAAGTGCGGTGATATTACTTCCATGGCCTATTTGGTTTATGTTTTTTAATAAGTGTGAGCTGTAGCATATATTCGTTCTTTTATGCAAGGGCAAGCACCCTCCCTCATATTTCTTCGTTGTTAATAGATGAACCTATTCAATCGTAAAAAGGTCTGTTTTTCAACATTTTATTACTGGTAGGGGCATTAAGGTTTAGGTTAACTTTTTGTAAATCAGGGTAAATAGATTTGCGTGTTATGTGAATTATTTGAAAACCTCGTTTGCTTTGTGATTTTCTCGAGATTGCCGCCCCTATTTTAGCGAACAGTATAGAACAGGATGGTAGTTTAAAAATCTGAACCTAGATTAGCTGGAATTTAATAGCCTGTTATAGGTGCATTCTTCTTGTTGTTTTCTTTTCTGAGATGGTGCGTTGAAGATAATTTGTTACGCTTCAATGTTCGGTTTTATTCAAATAGGAAAATAATCTTATACGCGATAAAATTATAATCAAATATCATTAAAATGACGGAATTTAAATCGATAGTTATATGCTTATTCCTTTTTGTAATAATGGGATGCAGGGGCACAACCGAGGAAAAAACGACAGAAGAAGTGATTAGAACAAAACCTAATATCATCTTTATCTTAGCGGATGATTACGGTATAATGGATAGTCAGGCTTATGCGCGCAAATTCTCCGGGGCCAATACGTCTGAAATGTATTATGAGACACCTAATATAGATAGATTGGTAAAAGAAGGAGTAGCCTTTAGTCAGGCCTATGCCAATCAATTGTGTTCACCTACACGGGCTAGCATTATGACAGGTAAGTACGCCAGCCGTCTAGGCTTTACCACGGCCATGCCGCCAAGGGAAACCTATTACAATCAAAATTTGCCGGTGCCAGATGGTTATTATGCGAATGACGTTTTAGAGCACAAAGACCCTATTGCTATTGAACAGGCTTTGGAAAATGGTATTTCAAATTCAGCGGTACCGGCTGGTTCGATTCTAGACAGCGGTCAGGATGAAGTTTCCATAGCAGAGGCTTTACAAGCGTATCATTCCGCTTTTATTGGGAAATGGCATATTGGTGGTTTTGGAGCAAAAGGGTACCAACCTTCAAACCAAGGTTTTGAGCCTTTAGCTTGGTTTGATGCCGGCGGTTCTGTGTATTACGATTGGAAAAAAGGTTGGAATAATAAAGAAAAGACCCTATTTCCTAAAATGCCACAGGAATTTTCAGAAATAGGGGATTCCGGACGTGAAACAGGTGAAGATTATTTAACGAACGACCTTACTGTTCAAGCTTTGAATTATATTGATAAAAGGTCAAAAATAAAAGAAGAACCTTTCTTTCTCTATTTTTCGCATTTTGCCGTACACTCTCCTTACCAGGGTAAGGAAGATGAAATAAATTACTTTAAAAATAAAGCAACTAAAGGATGGAACAATCATAAGGATCCAATTTATGCTTCTATGATTAAAACCTTGGATTGGTCAGTTGGTCAAATCTTGAAAAAACTTGAAGAAACAGGTCTTGATGAAAATACACTGATTATTTTTATGTCTGATAACGGAGGTATAGATTCTAAAATTACACCAAGGGGAGAAGGTACGGATAATAGCCCATTTTTAGGAGGTAAAGCCTGTCTTACCGAAGGGGGTATTAGGGTGCCACTTATTTTTAGATGGAAAGGAAAATTAAAGAAAGGTCAATGGGTAGATGTTCCTGTTGACTGCACAGATATCTACCCCACTATTTTAGATGTTGCTGGTTACGATTCAAAATCTATTTCCAAAGCTAATTCCTTAGATGGGCAGAGCCTTTTAGGCTTATTGGCAGATACCGAAAACAAAGAGAATACATATAACAAAACAACACATTATTGGCATTATCCCTTTAATGTTATTTACAATAGTCCCTATGAGCCTTACGCGCTTACACCTCATTCTGCAATACGTGATGGGGATTATAAGTTAATATTTGATTGGTACGGGCGATTGCATCTATATAATATAGCCAAGGATCCCTTTGAGCGAAATGATTTGGCCTTAGACAACGAAAATTTACGAGAGCAACTTTTTGATAAGTTGATGGTCTGGATTACAGCAAATGTTGAAAAACGATATTGGCCCTCGATTAACCCTGATTATAATGCGGCCAAAGAAGTTAGAAAAGACCCTTTTCAAGATTTGTTCTCTGTCTATGTAAAACATTAGGGGCCAAATTCCTTTCCGTTTACCCTTAAGATTTGATGTTTTAGAATAGAACTTTTTCATCATTGACTTTTGTGTACTTCAGGTGTGCGAAATTTAATAAATATAATAATGCTGTAGACGAGACCAATGTCATTTGAGTATCAATCAGGAAGTTAGAATTATAGGTTGGTATTACAGTATTAGAAAATTTAGTACACGTCAATTTTGTCCAACAGATAAAGTTGGAAATTTACTATGGGATACGTTATTATATGAATTTTAGAAATAAGAAAAAAAGTTGGGTCTAAGCTTAATTTGGTTGAAGTTAGTAGTATTTGCTGGTTTTTATAGGGTTGAACAGAGGAGATTTGAATCTGTTTTAACATGTTAAACAGGACAGTACAGGACACCACAGCATGGTACAGGATGAGTTCTAATAATCACCCGCATACATTTGAAGATGCCTTAAAATATCGCTCAATATTTTAAGGATTGTATATAACTCAACTAAATAATTCTACATTATGAAAAAAAGGTTTAGATGGAACTCCCAAGGGTTTCTAATTATTATGACCCTGTTATGGGGGGGTACAATGCAGGCGCAAAGCGTTACAGTATCTGGAACCGTGGTTTCGGCCGACGATTCGCAAGCCCTGCCCGGGGTTAACGTAGTCGTTAAAGGTACAACTATAGGATCAGTGACGGATTTTGATGGGAATTACAGTATTGAAGCTCCAAATGCCAATAGTGTTTTGGTATTTACCTACCTAGGTTTTACTACCCAAGAGATTTCGGTTGGGGGTAAAAACCAGATAGATGTGTCTATGACAGAAGACGCAGCACTTCTAGATGAAGTTGTAGTGGTTGGGTATGGTACTCAGATTAAGCGTCAAGTTACTGGTGCGGTTTCTACCATACAGGCCAATGAACTTGCGGATATACCTGTTTCACAGGTTACCCAAAAGATACAGGGTAGATTACCAGGAGTTCAAATAAATCAGGCCACAGGTAAACCGGGACAGGGAATGTCAGTTCGGATAAGGGGGCAATTATCCGTTTCAGGAGGAAGTGATCCATTGTACGTAGTAGACGGTTTTCCCATTTCCGGAGGTATAAACACCATAAACCCAGATGAGATTCAGGATATTACAGTGCTAAAGGATGCTGCCTCTACTTCGCTTTACGGTTCTAGAGCAGCCAATGGGGTAGTTTTAATTACGACTAAAAGTGGACGATCAGGAGAAACTAGTGTGAGCTTAAACATGACAACCAGCATGCAAAGTGTTCCGCAACGTGGAAGAATAGAGATGATGGATGCCGTGGAGTTCGCTCAATTCAAAAAAGAATATTATGAAGATCAAGGTAGCCCTGTTCCGGATATTTTTCAGAATCCGGCACAGTATGAAGGGCAGACCAATGATTGGTACGATGCACTTTTGAGAACTGCGCCTATGACCAATTATAATTTAAGTATTACTTCCAACAAAGAAAAATTAAAGACATCCGTAGTATTAGGCTTTTTTGACCAAGAAGGAGTTGTTCTAGGTTCTGACTATAAGCGTTACTCACTTCGTGCTAATTTGGATTACACCTTATCGGATAAGGTTCGTATAGGTGTAAACATTGCCCCCAACCATATAGTTGACAATGTGCCAAGAACAGATGGTACTAGGGGCACTGGTCTTTTGTTCAATGCATTGCATACATGGCCCATTATGCCAATTTATAATCCGGATGGTACAAGAACCGAGTTTAATAGATTTCCTGCGGATACAGGAAATATCTTCTCGTACGCCAACTGGTTGAACTCTGCGGAACGAATTAAGGATGAGACCAAAAGTGTTAACCTTTTGAGCAACGCGTTTCTTGAATATAAACCTATTGAGGGTCTTGCTATTAAGACTAGTTTGAATGCAGAATTATATAATGAGCAATATGAATTCTTCAGTCCAACTAACGCTACTTATTCAATCAACAGACCCGTGCCTACCAATAATGAGGCCATTTGGGATGATCGAAATACATTTTCTTGGTTGAACGAAAATACGATTACCTATGATAAGAGTATTGGTGATCATACCTTCTCCGTTTTAGGAGGTTTTACCTATCAGAAATACCGTCAAGATCGTAACAGGGTTCAAGCATCAGATTTTGCAGATGATCGTTTGCCTACTATACAAGGCGCGACCAATATTAACAGAAACGGGACTTTTGATGAAGTTAGAGAGTGGAGTTTGGTTTCTTTTCTATCTCGTCTTACCTATAACTACAAAGGAAAATATTTGTTGACCGGATCCATACGTAGTGATGGTTCTTCTAGATTTGGGTCGGAGAACCGTTGGGGTACGTTTCCTTCTGTATCCGCTGGTTGGATAGCTTCGGATGAGCCTTTCCTAGAAAAATCAGAAACTATATCCTTGCTTAAATTACGAGGTAGTTACGGTGTAACAGGAAATAATAATATTGGTAATTACACGCAATATGCATTGATTGATAATACGGTAAATGCCGTTTTTGGAGATACTTTTGCACCAGGTTCGGCAGTTAACTCACTGTCAAATTCAAACTTAGGTTGGGAAACTACCAAGCAGTTTGATGCCGGGCTTGATTTAAGTCTTTTTAATGATAGGGTATCCTTTGTGTATGATTATTATACAAAGAACACTACCAACTTACTTTATAATGTTCAGGTTGCTCGCGAATCAGGCTTCTCCAATTTTAGTGATAATATTGGTGAGATTCGTTTCTGGGGACATGAATTTGCCTTAAATACAGTGAACACAACTGGTAAGTTTCAATGGACGACCAATGCCAATATTTCATTCAACCGAAATAGAGTAGAAGCGCTGGCTGATGGAATTGATAGGGTTTATGGACCAGGAGGATGGCATATTACTCAAGTGGGCCAACCCTTTGGTCAGTTTTATGGTCATGTATCGGATGGAGTATATCTCAATCAAGAAGATTTGGACAATTCACCTCAAGTCCCAGGTCGTTCTACGGTAGGGAGTATAAAGCTTGTGGATATAAATGGAGATGGTATTATTACAAATGGAGGAGATTTTGATGACCGAGCTATTACTGGAAGCCCTTTTCCAGATTTTACCTATGGTATTACAAATACTATTAAATATCGCAATTTAGACTTTTCCATTGTGGGTACAGGTTCTCAAGGTAATGAGTTATTGGTTCGTCACTTATATAGTACTACCAATCTTGATGGTGTTTTTAATCTTTTGAAAGACGTTGAGAATCGGTTTAGGTCCGTAGATAATCCAGGTGATGGTTTTTATGGAACTACCGTTGGAGGAGGAAACGTTACAGGTATAGAGAGAGACTGGATAAACGATCGCTTTGTTGCGGATGCCTCTTATTTCAATATTAGAAATATAACTTTAGGCTATACCTTACCAGGAGTGGATAAATATTTTAAATCGGCCCGTATATACGGATCTATTCAAAATGTACACATTTTCACTAAATATTGGGGAGGACCAAACCCTGAAATAAGTGTGCAGAATAACGGAGATGGAGACGGGGGCAACCTTGCTTCCGGGGTGGATATTTCTGGATACCCGGTTCCCCGCATTTTTAGTGTTGGTTTAAACTTAAACTTTTAAATCATAGACTACGATGACAAAACATATTTCACTTTCGACAAATTTTAAAACTGAAAAAATGAAAAAGATATTTTATTGTGTCGTAGCGTCCATGGCTTTTATAGTCAGTAGTTGCGATGACGAATTAACCATATTTCCCGAGGACTCATTAAGTGTTCCTACATTCTTTAAAACAGAAACGGATTTTACCCAGGCAGTTAACGGTGCTTATGTCCCGTTACGTCTGATTAACAACCAAGCCAAGCCTTATCTGGCGGAAATGCACTCAGACAATACTTATTTTGCTCGTAATACGGCATTTGGTGCAACGGATAATCAGGAAGATATTGCGGACCACTCCATACCTAGTGATGGGGGAATAACTGCTAATACTTGGGTGGAGCAGATTTACCGTGAATATTATCAGATCATAGCACGTACAAATCAAATTTTGACCACTATTGATGATGCGGAATTTGATGAAGCGGCCAAGGCCAACCTTAAAGGACAGGCACTTTTTTTAAGAGCTTATTCGTATTTTGAATTGACGCAGCTATTTGGTAGTGTACCTATGCACCTAGAACCAGTATTAGATCGTGATGGGGCAGCTTTGCCACTCTCTAGTGAAGACGACCTTTATGCACAAATTATTGAGGATGCTCAGGGAGCTACAGCCTTGTTGCCGCTTAAGTCGGAGCAAGAACCGGGTAGGGTTACACTAGGAGCGGCTCAAACCCTTTTGGCCAATGTTTATATCGTTAGAGAACAGTGGGCAGAGGCGGAGATCCTTTTAAAAGCTGTGGTAGCTAGTAATGAATATATGTTGATGCCTAATTATGAAGATGCTTTTTCCGGGAATAGCGAAAACAAGAACAATATGGAATCTGTTTTTGAAATTCAATACAGGGAGGGTGCCGAAGGTTTAAACGGAAGTTTTTTATATAACTTTCTACCAAGACCAATTACTGCCGAAGAAGTTGGTGCTATAACGGGAACTTCAAATCCACAACCGGTTAATGGTGAAGGAAACAATATACCTACACCGGACATAATTGATGCCTATGAAGAAGGAGATTTAAGGGAAGATGCTTCAATTATGTATGTTACTATTAGTGAAAGTTTTTGGGAAGATGGTGTTTACCCTATCATTAAAAAATATGTGGAGCCCCATGCATTACATAATAACCATGGAATGAACTGGCCCGTATACAGGTATTCCGAAGTGTTGTTGTTTTTAGCCGAAGCTTTGGAAGAACAAGGTAAAGACGGAGAAGCTCTTCCTTATCTTAATCAGGTTCGTACACGTGCTGGTCTAGGTGATCCTGTGGGGGATCTGGGAGAAGCTATCTTTAACGAAAGAAGGGTGGAGCTTGCTTTTGAAAACAAAAGATGGTTTGATTTGGTAAGGACAGGCAGGGCTATAGATGTGATTACCGCTCACGGTAATAAAATAAAGGCGAATCCTATTGATTATTACTATCCTGCTGGTGTAGAGCCAAGAGGCAATGTTTTTACCAATATTTCTGAACGTTACGCCTTACCTGCATCGGAATCTTCATTAAATCCAAATTTTTAATTGAATCGGAAAATATAATTTATCAAAGAAAATTAAAGGTCATGGACATCCATGACCTTTAATCGTACAAAAAATTTCACTTGTAATCTATCAATTAGAAGTGCGGAAAAATCAAAGAATAAACCAAGAATTGTTGTAAATGTAGAACCTTAAAAAGGAGGCTTTAGGTTTCTTAATTTTATGGAAATTATCAGTAGAAGAATTATGACAATCAAAAAAATATAATAGGAATTATGAATAAATATAGTAGCGTATTTAAATTAATGGGGAGAACTCTTTTTGCTTTAACATTACTGTTAGGTTTTCAATCTTGTAAAGAAAAAAAACAGGAAACTACTGTAGAAACCACGGCAAAAGTTCAAGAGAAAGAAGACGGTTTTATAAATATATTTGATGGGAAAACCTTGACAAATTGGAAAGGCGACCTCAATTATTGGCGTGTTGAAAATGGTCATCTAGTAGGAGAGGTAACCCCGGAAACCCTTTTGAAAAGTAATACCTTTATTATTTGGCAAGGAGGGCAGCCGGATGACTTTGAGCTGAAGTTGGAATTTAGAATAACCGAATCCGGTAATAGTGGCATAAATTATAGAAGTGATTTGATCGATACCATACCTAACGCCATGAGGGGATATCAAGCAGATATTGATGGAAAAATTAGGTATACGGGACAGAACTATGAGGAAAAGAAAAGGGCTACATTAGCATACCGTGGGGAGAAAGTAAAAATAAAGACTCAAGATAATCCGGATGTTGCCGGTTCTTTACGAGGCAATGTAAAAAAGAATTGCTGGCAAAGTAGAGAGGTAATAGGTTCTTTGGGAGAATCGGATTCGTTAAAGACTAAGATTAAAAGTGAAGATTGGAACGAAGTACATCTGGTTATAAAAGGAAATCGCCTTCAGCATTACGTAAATGGGACATTAATGAGTGACGTAATTGATGAAGATACTATAAATAGAAAATTAAAAGGACATTTAGGAGTGCAGGTACATGTTGGCCCGCCTATGAAGGTAGAGTATAGAAATATACAGCTAAAGAACTTGTAACATCTAAAAGATAAAGATAGTTAGAATGGGAGATTTAAAAGATTTTCAAAAGTTGGTTATTTCAAATGCAAGCCACGTTAAAGGATTAACGGTAGGAGATAAAGCTCCGGACTTTACGCTTCCCAATGCCTTAGGGAAAGAGGTTTCGCTATCTAAACTTTTAAAATTTGGTGTAGTTGTCATCAAATTTTATCGTGGTGAATGGTGTCCTATTTGTAATTTAGACCTGAAGGAAGTACAAAGTAAACTACCCGATATTACATCTTTAGGAGCTTCATTTTTGGCAATAAGTCCTCAAAACCCTGATGAAGCATTAACGGCAAAAGAGAAAAACAGTCTTGATTTTGAAGTGCTAAGTGATACACATCAAAAAGTCATTAAAGCGTATAATCTTCAGTTTGATCCAGGAGAGGATTACCATGCGCGAAGAGATTTAACACTTTTAAATGGCGATGGTTCAAAAACACTTCCTGTTCCCGCAACATTTATTATTAACACTGATCAAATTATTGAAGCTGCCCATGTTGAAGCAAATTATACAGAAAGAATGGGAGTTTCTGAAATACTATCGGTACTTAAAGATTTAGCGAACAAAAAGTAATACGTTGGGTGAATGTAACACAAGAATTTATAAACAATAATCACGCCCGCTCTCAGGACAGCACAGGATGGGTAATGCTTCTATAACACATAAGTTTGAATAAGATTCCTTACCCGACTTCTAAGGTTTGAACAGAGAATCTAATTTAAGAGAATTAACAAATATCAAGTTTATGAGTATAAAAATTTTAGCGGCAATCTTTCTTTGTGGTGGCGTACTAACATTAAAGGCACAAAAAGCGGAGAAAGAACTGCAGGTTAAAAAGCCTAACATTATTTTTATTTTAACGGATGACCAACGTTTTGATGCTCTGGGTTATGCAGGGAACAAACTTATTTCTACCCCTGAAATGGATAAGTTGGCAAAAGAGGGTACCTATTTTAAAAACGCTATGGTTACCACTCCGATCTGCGCGGCAAGTAGGGCCAGCATTTTAACAGGGCTTTATGAGCGTACCCATAATTTCAATTTCCAGACAGGAAATATTAGAGAATCGTACATGGCTGAATCATATCCTTCAATTTTAAAAGAGAATGGATATTTTACCGGTTTTTATGGGAAATATGGGGTTCGTTATGATAAACTAGAGAATCAATTTGATCAATTTGAGTCCTATGACCGTAACAATGAGTATAAGGACAGACGTGGTTATTACTATAAAACGTTAGGTAAGGATACCGTTCATTTAACGCGATATACGGGACAGAAAGCTATAGATTTTATTGCAGATGTAAAGACGGATAAACCTTTTTGTCTTTCTTTAAGTTTCAGTGCTCCCCATGCACATGATGGGGCAAAGGACCAATATTTTTGGCAGGGAGAATCAGATGCCTTGCTTCAGAACATCAATATGCCCGATGCAGATTTAGGAGAGGACAAGTATTTTGAGGCTCAACCTAAATTTGTACGAGATGGTTTCAACCGGTTACGTTGGACCTGGAGGTACGATTCCCCTGAAAAATATCAGCATAGCGTAAAAGGCTACTATAGAATGATTTCTGGTATTGATAGGGAAATTGCCAAAATTAGGGCCGAGCTGGAAAAGAAGGGACTTGCAGAAAACACGGTTATAATTCTCATGGGCGATAACGGCTACTTTTTAGGGGAGCGCCAGCTTGCAGGTAAATGGTTGTTATATGATAATTCCGTAAGGGTGCCTTTAATAGTCTTTGACCCAAGGGAGAAAAAGCAAAAAGATAGTGATGCCATGGCCCTGAACATAGATGTACCTTCTACAATTCTGGATTTGGCCGGCATTGATCAACCGAAAGCGTGGCACGGTAAAAGTCTTATGCCTATTGTGAAAAGCGCCAAGCGCGATTTTGGGCGGGATACTGTGCTCATTGAGCATATTTGGGAATTTGAGAATATACCACCTAGTGAAGGAGTACGTACAAAAAAATGGAAGTACTTCCGGTATGTTAATGACCAATCTTTTGAAGAACTTTATAATTTAAAAGACGACCCCAAAGAAATACACAATCTGGCCAAGGATGCAAAATATGCCGAAAAATTAAAGGCTTTTAGAAATAAAACTAACAGTCTTATTCTAGAGCATTCGGATGAATATTCCAATGGACCAAGCGACTTGATTGTAGAATGGATACGCAACACAGAGGGTGTTGCCATTATTGATGACAAACCAGAATTTGGATGGGTGGTGCCGGATGGCGCAGTTTCACAATCGGCCTATCAAATATTGGTAGCTTCAACCAAAGAAAAAATAGACAGCAATATTGGTGATGTTTGGAATAGTGGACAAATGCGGACCAATGCCTCATCAGAAATAGAGCACGGTGGGTCAGCTTTAAAAAACGGAGAGACCTATTTCTGGAAGGTACGTATTTGGGACCAAGATAATCGACTATCAAGATATTCTCAAAGTCAGTCTTTTACCATGGGAAGCCCCAAGGCAACCATAACGACCCCCAATAGTTTTCAAATAGACAAAATTAAACCTGTCAAATTCGAAAACAGAGGCGATACTTATTTCATGGATTTTGGAAAAGCGGCTTTCGCTACCCTCAATTTTACATATAAGGCCAAAACTTCAGGTATAGTTACCTTTAGAATTGGAGAACAATTAGACGGGGAGAACATCAACAGAAAACCTTTTGAAAAAAGTCATATCAGATATCAGGAAATTAAAATGAAGGTAAATCCGGACCAAACGGAATATCAACTTGAAATCAAACCGGACAAGCGAAATACCTTACCCGGCAAGGCACTACCTCTTCCTAAAGGTTTTTCTGTCTTAATGCCTTTTAGGTATGTAGAGGTTCAAGGTATAGAGGGGGACGTTAATGCGGAAGACTTTACATTCTTAGCGCATCATAGCTACTGGGAAGAAAGTGCCAGTAGCTTCAAAAGCTCAGATGATATTTTAAATCAGGTTTGGGAAATTTGTAAGTACACGATAAAAGCTACAACATTTAACGGTCTTTATGTAGATGGCGATCGAGAGCGTATTCCGTATGAAGCAGATGCGTATTTGAACCAACTAAGTCATTATACCACTGATCGGGAATATGCTATAGCTAGGCAAACCATAGAATATTTTATGGAACATCCTACATGGCCAACGGAATGGCAACAGCATGTGGCGCTTATGTTTTATGCAGATTATATGTATACGGGCAACACAGAACTGATCAAGAAGTACTATAATCGATTAAAGTATAAAACGCTTTACGAGCTTGCTAATGAAGATGGTCTTATAACCTCTACTAAAATGACTCCGGAATTGATGAAAAACCTTGGGTTTCCCAAAAAAATGAAGGAGACCTTTAGGGATATTGTAGATTGGCCTTCTGCGGGCTGGGGAGGAGACCCATCAAATAAGGGGGAACGTGACGCTTATGTTTTTAAAGATTATAATACTGTAGTAAATGCGTTTTATTACCAGAATATGAAAATCATGGCGCAATTTGCGGAGGTTTTGGGTAAAACGGAGGAGGCACTGGATTTTGAACTCCGAGCTTTAAAGGCAAAAAAAGCGGTCAACGAAAAAATGTTCGATGCCGAACGTGGTATATATGTAGATGGAATTGGAACGGACCATGCAGCCCTGCATGCCAATATGTTGCCCTTAGCCTTTAACATGGTACCGGAGGAGCATATTTCTTCTGTTGTAGAACACGTAAAATCTAGAGGAATGGCCTGTAGCGTTTATGGTTCACAATACTTAATGGATGGATTGTATAACGCCGGAGCAGAGGACTACGCGTTGGAATTATTAACGGATACCAGTGATAGAAGCTGGTATAATATGATCCGTATTGGGTCTACTATGACCTTGGAAGCTTGGGACCTGAAGTACAAGAACAATCTAGATTGGAACCATGCGTGGGGTGCTGTGCCCGCAAATGCCATTCCACGAGGACTTTGGGGTATTCAACCCAAAACACCGGGGTTTGGAGTCGCTATTATAAAACCTCAAATGAGCGATTTGAAAAATAGCAGTATTGAAGTGCCTACCATTAAAGGAACAATAAAAGGAGAATATACCTATGAGACTTCTAGGCTTCAGGTTTTCAAAATTGAGATTCCGGCAAATATGGTAGCAGAGTTTGAAATTGCTCCATCACCAGGAAAAGAGTTAATGCATAATGGTAAAAAAGTAAATGCCGCTTTCGGTTCTGTACGTTTGGAACCAGGGCATCATGAAATTAAATTGGTAATCAATTCTTTTTAAAGATAATATAGTAGCAATGGTCTACATTGTGCTTATTTTGGTGACGCCAAAACAGGGAGCATATTATTACAAAATCATGGGTCCAAGTATTTTACCGGAATATTAATATCAAAGAATTATAATAATGAAAACATCTAGACGAAGTTTTATTCAGAAAACAGCCTTGGGAACTACGGGTGCTATACTCGGAAGTTCCAGCTTATCTGCTAAGAGTTATAGAAAAGTTATGGGGGCCAATGATAGGATCCAAGTAGCCATAGCTGGTTTGGGCCGTCGTGTTGGAGCCATATATGCTCCGGTAGAGTTAAAGAGTAATAATGTGGAGCTCGTTTACCTTTGTGATGTTATGGAAAGCCAGCGTGTAAAAGCAGCAAAAGAAATGACTCCTCGTTTGGGGTATACTCCAAAACTGGAAAATGATATAAGAAAGGTGCTTGAGGATAAAAAGGTAGATGCATTGTTTAATCTAACACCTGATCACTGGCATGCTCCAGGTTCTATAATGGCACTAAAAGAAGGAAAACATGTATATGTTGAAAAGCCTTGTAGCCATAACATGGCCGAAAACGAACTGCTCGTTGCTGCGCAGAAAAAATATGATAGAGTGGTTCAGATGGGTAACCAACAACGTTCTGCTCAGCATAGTATAGATATTATCAAGCAAATTCATGATGGTGTAATAGGTAAGCCATACAAGGCTGTAGCCTTCTTTAGTAGCAAACGGGGAGAGGTTCCACATCAAAAAGCGGCTCCAGTTCCTACAGGACTAGACTGGGAATTGTTTCAAGGACCTGCTGTTCGCCGTGATTATACTTCGGAGACATGGAATTACAATTGGCATTGGTACGGTTGGAATTACGGTACCGCAGAATTGGGAAATAACGGTACACACGAGCTAGATGTAGCACGTTGGGCCTTACAAGTAGATTTTCCGAATCATGTGGAGGCAGATGGCATTAAATCTGCCTTTGTTGATGATGGTTGGGAGATGTACGATACCATGGAGGCTACATTTAAGTTCGATAACAATACTACTATTAAATGGGACGGAAAGAGTAGAAACGGATACGGGACCTATGGCGGCGGACGTGGTACGATTATTTACGGTAGCGAAGGCAGTGTTTATGTAAACCGTGATCTATACAAGTTGTATGGTCGTGAGGGAAACTTGGTAGAAACGGTCAAGGCCAAAACCAAGGAAGGTGGGTTAGAGCTTGGTGGGGGTGGAGGAATGAGTACCATACATGTGGGTAATTTTTTCAATGCCATTAGAGGTAAGGAAACTTTACAAGCCCCTATAGATGATGCCTCTAAAAGTATGGCGTTGGTACACTTTGGAAATGTAGCTTATAGAATTGGAAATGGTTTTGATATAGACCCCAAAACAGGTAGAATGTTAGATAGAAAAGCCTTGGCTTTATGGGGAAGGGAATATGCTGCGGGTTGGGAGCTTACGCTGTAGAACTTCTATAAAAAATATAAGAAACGGGGTAATGTTCTTTTTGGGAGATTACCCTGTTTTAGTTATTGGGGCGCTCCAATTACTTTTACATCTGTCATCTCTTTGCCGTTAGTTCTTGTCTTTTGTTCAACAAAATAAGGTTGAAAAGTATAGGATGAATTATCGTCCCAAATGGCATTTTTAGTGGGCAGATGTTGTTTTAAACGCCTTGTAATGTTTAGGTAATCAGGGTGGTTCGCTAGATTGGTGAATTCGTTGGGGTCATTTTTATGATCATATAATTCTTCCGTTTCATCTTCGTAGCGAATGTATCTAAATTGCTTGGACTTGACGGCATGATTGTTCATCCCAAAGGTTGTGATTGCAAAATGGGGATTTAGATCGTTATCATTCATTAAGGGGACAAGACTTTTTCCTTCGTTTCTTTCATAAGCCGGTAGTCCGCACAGTTCCAAAAGAGTAGGGTAAATGGATAATAACTCCGCGGGTTTATCTATTACTTTTCCTTTAGGTAAATTGGGGGCTGCAAATAATAAGGGTGTCTTGGTAGTCGCATTCCAAAGGGCATGCTTGGCGAAGGTGCTTTTTTCCCCCAATCGATAGCCATGATCGGACCAAAGAACAATAACGGTATTATTGGCGTGTTCGCTTTCATCAAGTGCATCTAACAGTCTTCCTATTTCGTAATCCACATAGCTGATACAAGCCAAATATGCCTGAATGATTTTTGGCCATTCTCCACTTTTAATGGCCCAATCTGTAGAGGGCATCATAGGCAAATCGTTTATTTGTAATGCCACAGGAGGAACATCGTTTAAATCATCTGCCCGATAGGGCCTGGTTTTTATACTGTCGAGCGGATGGAGGTCAAACCACTTTTGTGGCACATAAAGTGGTACATGTACCCGTAAGAAACCTATTCCCATAAAAAAGGGACGGTCGTAGGTTTTCTTTAAACGCTCGTTGACCCAATTTACGGATTGGTGGTCGGGCATCAATGAGTCGGCTTCTGGGAAAGCACCCCAATCTGTACTTGTTCTTCCATATTTCTTACGGTCGGAGGAACCGAAACCGTCCCAAACAAATCGTTTCTCGGGATAAGGTCCAAAACCCTTCTTCCTGCCGCCAGACTCGTCAAAAACTTCATTTGGGGCATGGGTATGGAACAATTTGCCAATCCCCATGGTATGATAGCCATTTTTCTTAAAGTATTCGGGAAGCATTATAATATCCTTTGTTGCGGGATTGTTCTCAGAACGTATTTTTTCATCCGATATCATGCCATAAATGCCGGTGGTTGATGGTCGTAGACCTGTCATTAATGAAGCCCTTGAAGGGCCGCACAAGGGGGCTTGGCAATGCGCATCGGAAAAAATCACCCCTCTAGAGGCCAATCGGTCTATGTTGGGGGTCTTGGAGCCCGAATACTTATCGAGTATTCCGATCATATTATTCAGGTCGTCTACAGCAATGAATACTACGTTAGGATGTTCTGTTTTTATGTTTTTTTTTGTTTCCCCTTTCTCCTTACAGGCGAATAAACATAATAAACTTAAGAAAAGAACGAAAAATACTCCATTTTTCATAAGGTGAATTTTATAGGGCCTTTAGAAGATTTCAATTGTTAGTTCTACCACTTTGTTTTTGTCAAAATAGGCCATGATAGGAATAGCTTCGGCGCCGGGAACCATATTAAAGATACGTTCTTTAGACGTTTCCCTTATGGTGAGGGGGACATTTGAAGTGATTTTTACCAAACCTTCTGGTTTTTGTACGGTAAGCTCATTCGTATTGAGTTGTGTGATCGTCTCTCTGCTAGGAGAAATAATAGGTAGTACAAAAGAGGTTCTCGAAATAATTTCCTGATCGGTTTTAGCAATTATTCGTAAAGAACTTTCCGAACATTCATAAGTTAAATCAAAGTCCGAGGCGGTAGCCTCAACAGCTTGGTTGTACTCGTTTTTTAATTGGCATTGCGCATTTATTAGAATCTGTCCATTGGTATCTTCGGACGAAATAGTCGCAGCACGATCAAAAATATTAGAGCTCCATTCGTCATTATGTACGGTTTCTATTCTTGGGGTAAACGGAAAATCTTCTCCAGGATTGGGTTGTTGGTTTAATGGCTCTACCAACTTATATTTGGCCATACTTGCTGCTAGCACTAGCCCTACTTTGGTATGGAACAATAAAGACAAAGCTCCTCCCGTAGCTTGACGGTAATACCCGTCCTTATAAATAGCGTCATAGGCGGTTACGGTTCCTCTCCAATTTCCACGGGCAAAAAGACTTGTGTCTATTTCCTTATAGTGTTTTATACCATCAGCAGTACTTCGAGGTAGGGGGGCGGCTGTGTTTATTTTGGGTAATTCGTTCCAATTATCCAATAAATGGGCCAATGGTTTGGTATGGGCGAACGTGTGGTGTATACAAGGTTTAATACCGTGCGAAGCATAGTGAATGCCACCATGTAATAATCCGTTGTGGGTACAGCGTCTCAATAATTCGGTATATTTTACCGCGGCCGTGCCCAAAGCGGGGTTACGGTTGGCCATAAGTGCCAATGCAGGTTGACTGCCATCACAAGTGCGACTGCCCCAATAGGTCCATTTGAACATTCGTGTTCCCCAGCCGTTGTCCCACCCCCCATCAGGCAACATGAATTCTAAATGGGTGTTTAGGGATTTATTCAATAGTTCAAGAAGTTCGGTGTCGTTCTCATGCACGGCATAAAGCACGATGTTGTTTAAAGATTCTTCTACATTATAGCCTAAATCTACTCCATGCAGTCCCTTGGCGCTTAATTTATGTGCACTTGGTTTTACCTCACCGTATAAAAAATTATTCGGTTTTGTGAAATATGTTTTGATGGTTTTCGCTAGTTCCTTACTACGGGATAGGTATTCTGGCTTATTGAGCATCTTTCCAATGAGGTTGAGAGCGTAAATGGTAGTGGCTCCATAGTTTACGTTGGTCACATCTATCGTTGGGAATTTTCTGTAAACAAAATCTGCGGCTCTGGCCAATCTATCCGTCCATCGTTCACGTCGTTCTTCGTCGAGCAAATCTCCTTGGTACTGTAAAGCTTCGGCTAGCGAAATGGCACCAAATACCGTAATGCCGTTCCAAGATTTTGGATTAAGATCGTTGGACCACGCTCCACTAGGCAATGTTACATTTTCGGCCCACTCCATCACGGCAATACCTGAGTTGAGATATTTTTGTTCCCCCGTGTACTTTGCCATAGCCAGAAGAGGATATACGGCATCCATCATTCGTCCGTGGACCTTGTTGCATGCCGGACATTTGAACATACCATGTACTTCTGGGTTGTCCGTATTAATAATTTGTGTTCGGATAAGCCCGTCGCACCAATCTTTTAAAAGATCATAAACGAGTTTTTTGAACTCTAAAGAATGTTCTTTGGTAACCTTATCGGAACATGAATTGAACCATGGCCCCATAGATAGGGTAAGACCGGCGGAGCCTAGGCTGGAGAGTTGTAAAAATTCTTTTCGTTTCATAAGAGCCGATTTTTTTTTTGGGTTACCTTTTCTACTGACCCTTTACCATTTTGTAAATTTCGGAACCTGCACTTAAGAAAGCTCCAGTACCGTACACTTCCGTCTTGTCTGGGCTGGCGTTACCGGGAGCGGCACCAATGGGCTGAACATACCCCAGCATGCCATTATCATCCACATAACTGGCCATGGCGTTCCATCCTTTGATTATGGCTTTTTTATAATTGTTGCCTTTTAATATTCCGTTATTGATGCCCCAGGTTAGACCATACACAAAAAAGGATGAACCACTGCTTTCTGGTGTTGGATAGAATTCTTGACCCAATAGGCTCATGGCCCAATGTCCTTCTGGAGTCTGTAATTCAAGGAGTTTTTTAGACATTTTTTTATAAATGTCCAAGAAGTATTCGTATTCCTTGGTTTGAGGTTTTAAATTCGATAGAATATCGGCTAGGCCAGCATAGACCCAACCATTCCCTCGTCCCCAAAATATTTTGGTCCCTTTATCTAGTTTTCCTTTAAACCTCTCATCACGATAATATAGGTGCTCCTCCTTATCAAACAAGAATTCGGTAGTAGCCTTGTATTCTTCAAACATGAAATCTAAGTATTTTTGTTCTCCGGTTATGTTGTACAAGTCGGCCCAAACTGGTGGAGACATAAAAAGGGCATCACACCAGTTCCAACGGTCTTGGTGGTAGGGTGTGGCCCAGTTCAATTTGGTATTGGCAGGGTGGTGCATAAGAAAGCTGAATTGTTCTATAGTGGGCTCCAACATCTCTTTTTGGTTATATTTTCTATACAATGCCGCATACATTCGGCCAACGGCATGGTCATCTGCATGATATTTGCGTTCATGTAATTGCCAGTTGTTTTGATTGCCGATTCCCTTCAACCAATTGTAGTAGGTGTCATCGTCGGCCATTTCTGCCCATTTGGCCATTCCTACATAAAGAGCTGCGTTTGTCCAATGTAAAGGATGATGAGGTTTTTTATTACTATAACTGTCATTGATGTGGTCCATTTGCCAGTCAGCCACCTTTTTCATGATGTCTTTGACTTCGTCAGGGATTATTTTTTGGGCATTACAGAAATGAATGGTGAAAAATGTGACGAGTAGTAATTTGATTGTTTTCATAGGATTGATTTTTTGATTTTATTCAAAACGCCCGATGTGATGCTTCAGTTCTGAAAAAGAAAAGGAAGCACAAATGGAATAACAATTTTAGTGGGGTTTTGGGGAATTTGCATCCTGTGCTATCCTGTCATTCCATACTATTAAGACTTCGTTTTAAAGTATAAAGGGCGGCTCTTTCGAGCAGCCCTTTATTTTAATCGAATTAAATTAGGTATAGTTAATGTGTATAGGGAACCGTACCGGTTTCATCAATTGTATATCCCCATTTTTTTATGTACTCCAGACCGGGAAGAAATTCATCTCCCGTTTCCTTTAATCGTTGATATAGCAATTTCTCCATATCGTCTTGTACTGAAGTATACCCTTCATTGCCCACAAGGTTGTTCAGTTGATAAGGGTCGATTTTATTATCAAAAAGAAGCCATGGTCCTGTTAAACCCCTGGCATAAGTATATCGTTGTGTCTTAATAGCTCTATATTCCCTGGCACCATGCTGTACCTTGTTCCATTGCCCAAACGGTTGTACGCATGTCAGTAATGTTACGTCACCTACCTGCTCCTTTCCTTCCATATAGGGCCTATAATTTATTCCTTCTACAGTACTTGGAATAGAAATATTGCACAAGCCTAATATGGTTGGCATAATGTCTTCTGAATTCATCAATGCATCTCGCTCTCCTTTTTGAATTTTTAGTTGTTGTGGGATGCGGAATAACATAGGGACCCGGGCAGACTCTTCATAGGGTTGTTGCTTTTTGTATGCGCCATGAGAGCCTAGTAAATCGCCATGATCAGAGGTGAAAACAATAATTGTGTTGTCGTACTTACCGGAGTCTTTTAGGTTTTTGATGAGCTTACCTATCATATCGTCGATTGCGGCGATATGGGCATAATAGCCGGCCAAATCTTTTTTAGCCCTTGCTTTGAGACTGTCCGGGACATTTTTACGTAATTGAATCTTATCTGGGTCAAATCGATTTCTATATTCCTCCGGTGCCGTATGGTACGGCGCATGTGGTGTGCCGTAAGAAAGAATCATCATAAAAGGATTGTCGGAAGATTTTCTTTCTTTAATATAGTCGATGGCCGCATCGGTTTGTTCAAAGGTATCGTACCCGTCCCAGATTTTTCTGTTCGGGTCTTCATTATCATAATATACCGATTTGTTGTAGTCATGGGTACATTCGTTGCCCTTCCAGAATTTGAATCCTTGTCTTCTTTTGCCAGGGACCACATTCTGAAGCCTGCCGTGCCCGTCCAAATGCCATTTGCCAATATAGCCAGTATCGTAATTTTCTTTATTAAATACTTTGGCAATTGTTACCGCATTGGTATCTAATTGAACATCGTTCATAAAGACCCCATGGGTCAATGGACGTTGACCAGTTAAAAGTGAAGCCCTAAAGGGAGAACATACGGGCATACCAGAAACTGCATTTTTGAAGTTTACGCTTGCCGAGGCCAGTTCATCTAGATTAGGAGTGTTTACATTTGGGTCTCCAGCATAGCTTGTTGCTTGAGCCCGCCATTGGTCCGTTAGGATAACGAGGACGTTAGGTCTAATACCGTTCTTAGGGGTTTCCTTAAGATTCTTATTGTTTTTACAGGAACTAAAAGCAATTAAAACTGCTGCGAAAATAAAATAGCACGTTTTTTTCATAAGTTTTGTAATCAGTTTTTCCAAGATTCTTCTATTTTTTTCTTTAACTCTTCAACTATGGAAGGGTTTTCATCCGCTATATCTGTCTGCTCTAACGGGTCTTCATAAATATTGAACAATTGAACTTTTTCGTTAGGTCTATTTTTGGAATTGGGGACAATTAACTTGTAAGGATCCGTCATTACCATTTTATATTTTAGACTTTCTTCTACGGTATTGAAATCGTGATTATAGATTTCTCCGAAAATTGCTTTTCGGTTTTCAAGTTCATTTTTATCTAAAACATTTATACCGTCGAGGGCTTTGGGGCGTTCAATCCCCAATAAACTCAGTACTGTAGGAACCATATCTAAACTACTGACCAATGAGCGGTCGTCATGGTAGGGTGTGATTTTTCCTTTCCACTTGAACATAATCGGGGTTCTCAAACCGTAATCATACGGTGCTTGTTTAGAAATAGGGTTGTAGTTGGAATTGTTCTCATTTTGTACCCATCCATTGTCACAAACGTAAACGAACAATGTATTTTCCATTTCCCCTTTTTGGTCAATGTAGTCCATTAAGTCTCCACAGGTATTATCGAACCATTCGCACATAGCCCAGTATTTGGCAACATACTCAGACGGCGCTTTCTTCCGATATTTTTGTAAGAGACTATCCGGTGGATTGTGTGGCGAATGAGGTAAAAATGGGGCATACCAAGCAAAAAAAGGTTTCTTTTTTTCTAAGGCCAAATCAATATAACTGTAAAGAGTGTCCATGCCCTTTCTTCCTATTTCCAGGCCATAGTCTCCATGTCTACCTCCTCGTTCGGGATCACCATGGGTCATGCCATAATCGAACCCTCCATTGGCGTAATTGCCTATCCACCATTTTCCGGTTTGAAACGATACATAGCCTTTGTCCTTCAGCATTTTTGGTAAAGTTTCTAACTGTTTGAAGTTTTCGATGACGTGGTTGTAATTTTTTGATCTCCAAGGCATTTCCCAAGCCCTGTTATTCTCTACAACATTACCTGGTAAAACTCTGTCATTACCCAAAACCATATGGTCACGTGGGTACACTCCTGTAATTATCGATGCGAGCGAAGGTGAGCATAGTGATGTTGGCACGTAACCACGGGTAAAAGTTCTGCTCTCAGAGGCGAATTTATCTAGATTAGGAGTTTCAATAAACTTATGTCCCATGAATCCGTAATCCGTCCAAGCCTGGTCATCGGATAAAATGAAAACTATATTGGGAAGTTTTTCTCCTGTTTTTTCCTTTGAAACTTGTTTAACTTCTTTGCAAGAAGTTAAACAAGTTATTGCTAATATTATTGATGTTAGCAGTGTTATATTTTTCATTTTGTTCTTTACTTTATGGTGTTGTTTGCATACTCCGTTATATAAAAAAGTAACATTATGCGTTAGTAGCCCGGATTCTGTGTAAGGTTGGGGTTTAAGTCTAATTCATTGTTAGGGATAGGGTACAATAACTTTTCTTGGGTTATAGCAAAAGACTCGGCACCATATGCTATAAAATCGGGAGGGGTCAAAGTGGGGTTGGCTTTTTCCTTGATTCCAAAAGCTGTAATTGTCTCAATTGCTTTATCGGTTCTCAAGAGATCAAACCAACGATGGTTTTCAAAGGCAAGTTCAACTCTTCTCTCTTGAGCGATAGCATTTCTAAATGATTCTTGGTCGGGTAAATCCGTAGAGGTTAATTCTCCCAACCCTGCGCGGGTTCTGACCATATTCAGTAAGTTAAATGGAGTCCCTGTCTGATAACTTTGTTCGTTTATTGCTTCCGCCAACATTAAAAGGACGTCGGCATAACGGTACAATGGCCAATTGTTCGGTGTGCGCGAAAAATCTGGGTCCGTATCATGGTTGTATTTGTTGATATAGTACAATGGACTCGGATTTCTGTCGAAGTAGGCCACCGATATATCTTTTCTCAAATCGTTAGGTTCATAGGCCTCGACCATATCGGTAGTCGGGATGTTTCTTCCAGGTCCGCTCTCAGGTCCTAAAAAAACAACTCCCCTTGATCCCACGGGAGCAAATTGATATATGAAATTACTGGACTCCCCTTCAAACCCTTCTTTAAACTGGATTTCAAAAATCGATTCATTATGATTTTTATTCGCTGGGTCAAAAATAGCAGCGTAATCTGTGAGCAGTGAATATTGATTAGAAGAAACGATTGTATTCAGTTGTTGCACGGTATTGGAATAGTCCTTTCGGGTTAAATATACTTTAGCCAAGAGCATTCTTGCGGCTCCTTGTGTAACCCTACCAATATCGTCGCCCGAGTAGTTTTGTGGTAGATTCGAAATCGCAAATTCAGCATCTTCTATGATTGCCCCGTATACCTCCGATATTGGATTTCTTTGAAGGGCAAAGGCTTCTTCTGCAGAGTTTATAGGTGCTAACAGTAAGGGTACATCTCCCCAATATCTAACGGCTACAAAATGATAGAAAGCCCTAAAAAAACGAAGTTCGGCTTCTGATCTTTGTGCTAAAACGGGATCGATATCGGCTTTGCTAAGGTTTTCCAATGTAACATTACAGTCTTTGATCGCACTATAAATACCATTCCAAGCGTCTGCCACTGGACCTGCATCAGAAGTCATCTTAAACTGATCTAAAAAACCATATTGTCTTCCGCCACCCAATGAGCCTTGGTCTAAAAGGTTGTCATACATAGTGTTATCTGATCGCCCTTCTTCAAGAAAATGCGCAGACAGCACATAATCCTGTAAACTGCCATAAACTCCTAGAACGGCTTGGTCAATATCTTCTTCCGTTTGATAGAAATTACCTTCGGTCAAATAATGATTGGGAGTAATATCTAAAAACTCATCGCTACAACTTGAAAAAAATAGGATTAGAACTATATGTAAGATGTTTGTAGACTTGCGAATTGAATTATATTTTTTCATTTCAAATGTTTTAGAAATTAATGTTGACACCTAGGGTGTAGGTTCTATTTATGGGATAGGAAAAGTCATCAACCCCTAGTCTTTGCGGGTTGTTGCCAAAATTGCTCACTTGTGGATTCCAGCCAGAATAACTGGTGAATTTGGCTAAATTCTGAACACTGAAATTAAACCGGAGACTTCTTATGAACACATTTTCTAAAGCAGAATCGGGTACTTGATAGCCCATACTTACATTTTTGATCCATAAATGATCACCCTTCTCTAGCCAGAGGTTAGAAGCAGCATGTTGCCCAGGGTAGTGTATGGAGGGAATTAGACCGTCACCGGGATCTTCGGTAGACCGCCACCTATTCAAGAACTCAGAACTTACATTCCATCGCCCTTTTTCATTGTAAAGAACTTCGTTTAGTTGTGGGATAATTTGATAACCAAAGGCGCCCGTGGCCAATATGGATAAAGAGAAGTTTTTGTAGTTAAAGACATTATTGAAACCTAATATTGTTTTGGGGTGGGGGTTTCCAATATGGTCCCTATCGAGACCGCTGATTACCCCGTCGCCATCTACATCTCGATAGATGTATGCCCCTAATTGTTTGGCGCCTGGCCATCCGTGTAGATTGGGGTCGTCTAATTGTTCTTGGGTGTTAAAAATTCCATCGATAACATATCCTCTTAAAGAACCTACAGGCAATCCTACTTGGGTGATATTCCATGTAGATATAATCTGGGATATTTCTTCAGGAAGATAGGTGACTTCGTTTTTAATGAACGATAGGTTTAAGTTACTTTTCCATGAAAAATCACCACTATTTACCCGTCCGCTCAACTCAAGGTCAACCCCCTTGTTTACCATCTCCCCAATATTGGTTCTCGTTGAAGAAAATCCTGACGCCCTTGGTATTGACAAGTTGAAGAGCATATCTTCAGTAGTTTTTTCAAAATAGCTGGCATTTAAGGTAATGGCATCATTGAAAAAGCCCATAGAAAGCCCCAAATCCAATTGTTTACTAGTTTCCCATTTTAAATTTTTAGAACCTAGCGAGGTCAACGATTTACCGACCTTTATATTATCATTCAATACGTAATTGAAATTATTGTCAAGGTTGTTCAGGTTTGGAGTGGAAATAATAGTCCCGAACCGGTCGAAATCGCCAATGGCCGAGTTACCCGTTATACCGTAACTTGCCCTTAGTTTGAGCTCGTTCATTAGAAAGTCTTGAGGAAAGAATTGCTCTTCAGAGATTCTCCAACCTACTGAAGCAGAAGGAAAATTCCCGTATTTGTTGTTATTTCCAAACCTAGAGGAACCCTCTCTTCTAAAATTGATTTCTGCTAAGTATTTCGATTTGTAATCGTAGCTGAAGCGGGCAAAATATGCTGCTAATGACCAATTGGTCAGATCGGTAATCGCTGCCGATACTTCGGCGGCCTCTAAGTAATTCAGGGTGACATCACTAGGAAAACCCTTAGCATTAATGGTAGAGAGTTCGCCAGTTTGCTTTTGGGCAGTGTAGCCTAACAAGGCACTGAGTGAATGGTTTTCAATTGCAATATCATAAGACAAAAGATTGTCAATACCCCAATTGGTAATATCGCTCTTTTGATTGGCACCTGAATTTACAAAGGGGGGAGCCCCAGGGGCAAGATTCGAAGCATTGCCGATAGCATGTCTACCAATAGTACTTGGGGTGAATGTGTTAACTTCACGGGTCAACAATCTTCCATAAATTTGAGGTTTGTAATGTAAGCCTGGAAGAATTTGCATATCTAGGTTGAAACTCGCATTTATATCTCTTTCTACCCTATTATTAGTAAGGGACTCCGCTTGGAATATCGGATTTGCATATGCAAAGTAGCCTGGTGAATCAGCGGGTATATATGGCTTCAGTTCTCCTGTTTCGTCAAAGGGAGACTGTAGAGGACTTGCTGTTATGGCCTTCATTAGAACACCGCGAGACCCATCTTCCGGAATTGAATTATTGTTAGAATAGGAAACGAACATATTGGTTCCTGCCTTTAACCAATCGTTAATGGTGGCATCCGCATTTGCCCTTAGTGATAACCTAGAAAAATCAGTTTTAAGTAAAACTCCTTCTTGATTCAAGTAGCCGGCTGAAACTACGCCTTTAAATTTATCGTTGCCCCCCCTGAATGTAAGGTTGTGGTCTTGAAAAAGGGCACTGCGCATTAGTAAGTCTTGCCAATCGGTACCACTGTTCTGAGAGTTGTTAAGAGCATCTAGGTAGATTTGGGGAACGGGACTGTTGTTCCCGCTTCTTTCATTGATTTCTTGAACCCGTTCTATATTGTATTGCGCATATTCTTGCGCGTTCAGTGTTTGAGGACGCCAATTGCTAGGTACCGATTGAAATCCGCTCGACCCACTATAGGAAAATTCACTCCTTGTTTCTTTGGCCTTCAGTGTTTGTATCAATACCACACCGTTAGTTCCCCTTGCACCATAGATAGAAGTAGAAGCGGCATCTTTAAGAACCGTAATTTTTTCAATATCGTTGGGGTTAAGACTCTGGGGTATACCGTTACCTACCGGAAAACCATCTATAACCACTAAGGGTTCTATACCTGCGTTAATAGAGCTTATGCCACGTATCCTAATACTGGGTGATGCCCCTGGGGAACCATTGCTTTCACTAATTGTAACCCCGGAAACCCTGCCTTGGAGAACTTGTCCTGAAGTAGAGTTCGGCATATCCTGTACCCCGCCCATATCAACTTCGGAAACGGCAGAGGTAATCTTTTTTTTGCTTTGCGAACCATACCCTACCACAACTACTTCATCCAAACCTGCAGCACTTTCTTCTAATGTTATTACCATGTTTGTTTGGCCGTTTACGGGAATTTCTTTTGTAGCGAATCCAATATAGGAAACCACTAGAATAGCATCGTTATTGGATGTCTTCATGGAAAAATTACCGTCAAAATCTGCGGTAACTCCATTTGTAGTGCCCTTTTCCACTATGTTAGCACCTGGTAATGGCACACCACCGGAGTCGGTTACGGTACCTGTAATCGGTTGTTGCACTATTTTATTAGGGACAGTTTTTGGGCTTTTCTGCAAGAAGATAGATCCGCTATCATCAAATCTGAATTCAAGGTCGGTTAGGGTTGCACACCTATTGAGCAATTCTCCAACCTTAACTGTACCTTTTTTAACGTCGACAAGCGGACTACCGACGAACAAATCCGATCGATATATAAAATTATAATCAGTCTGCTTTTTAACAACCTCAAGCACTTCTTCGATTGAAAGCCGGACATCTTCGGTAAACGTAATTTTTTTGTTTTGTGAAAATCCTTTTTCTGCGGTAAACCCGAATGCAAGGACCGAAAAGAAAAAGATGAAAATTTTCATAGTTAAAAGTAGGGATGACTTGACATAGCCAAGGGGAGTCCCATTTGGTTTAGTTTTCATAAATTTGAATGTTAGTTAAATTTTTTAATTAATGATTTCGGGGGGTGGAGATTTAAATTTTCCCGATCTAGACTCCATTCCCTTTTTTAAGATTTACTTCATAGTGATGGTTTTTCCTTTTATTTCGTAATTAACTTCGTTGGTGTTCTGAATGATTTTTAATATTTGGTCAAGTTTTAGGTTTTTTCTAAAGATACCATTGAAGGTCAACTTTTTAATACTTTTGTTTTCAAAGGCTACATCAACGTTATACCAGCGAGAAAGCACTTTCATAATATCTTCTAACGATTGGTTCTTGAAGCTGAAAAGTCCATCTTTCCATGATATTTCATTGTACACATCTACCGTAGAAACGACTAGTTTATTTGTGCTACGGTCGATTTTTGATTGATGGCCGGGAGTAAGGTTCTTTGAATCATCTCCGTTTTTAACCAAGACCTTGCCTTCTACTAAAGTTGTGGATATATGGTCATCGTCATCATAGGCCTTAATGTTGAACTCCGTGCCCAAAACTTCTATTTTCTGACCCTCGGTTTTTACGATAAAGTGAGAGCCATTGTGTTCTGTACTCGGGGACACATCAAAATAGGCCTCGCCATGTACCAATTCTATTTCTCTGGGTTCGTTAGCGGTAAAGGCTACAGGATACTTTATTTGTGTTCCAGAGTTGATCCATACTTTGGTTCCATCGTTGAGAATTAAGAAAAATTGACCTCCCCTAGGGATAGTAAGTGTATTTTTACCTGTGCTTTTCTCTGGAGATCTATTTTTATTGTAGACTAACTGTTCCCCATTACTTGACGCTTTGTTAGTTTCAAAACTTTCCCCTCTTTCTAAAAGTACTTCTGATCCGTCTTCTAAGGTAAGTGTGGCTTTATCCGAACCAATATGATCCTGTTTTTTATGGATTACGGTTGATTCTATGGGAGGCGTTGTTCGGATATTTTCGGTATTCCAATACCAAGTAAGGATGGTTGAAAAAAGTAAGGCGATGGCAGCTGCATATTTATAAGAAGAATAACGCTTTTCTTTTATCTTGGCAGAAACATTGGTCCATCCTTTTTTAACATCGACTATATCAGCTCCCTTTGAATAATTATTTTTCACCCTATCAAAGTAGTTTCGATGAACTTCGGATTCATTGTGCCACGCTTCGAAAATTTTACTTTCCTCTACGGTTAGGGTGTTGTTAATTTTCTTTATTATGAGTTTGAAATCCATTGATGCTTGATTGCTTATACTTGTAAGACAATCAAATTCTTAAAATGGGTGACATAAAAATGTAAAAAAAATAAATTTTACCGCAGATATATGTGGATGTGATGTTCTAAAGGGGTTTTTCTAAAGAAATAATAATAGAACTGTTATAGAGGCGGTAAGTTCACCTAATTTGGCCTTGGCCCTTTTCAATTGGGTCTTTACAGTGTTTATGGAAACATTTAATTCCTCGGCTATTTCTTTATAGCGATAATTGTCTCTAAAACGTAGTTCAACGATGGAACGCATTCTTAGAGGTAAATTCTCTATGATACATAAAGCTTGTTGATTCCGAATTTCCTTTTCTTGTTCAGTGGACCAATCTGGTTCTTGATCAAATGAAAATAAAATTTGTGTGTCTAAAGTATTCGAATTGTCCGTAACTTTTAATGTCTTTAACCTATTCAAACATTTATTTCGCACCATGGCGTACAAGTAGGCTTTCAGGTTTGTTTTAAGGTCAATCTTGTTTGATTTCTCCCAAAGTCGCACAAAAATTTCTTGTACTACATCTTCACTGGAAGCCATATCAAATAAATAACCATGCGCATATGTAACCAAATCATGGTACATGTCATCAAACAACCTTTTAAAGACAAAGTGGTTTTTGTTCTGTATTTCCGTTAAGAAGTTATCTAGGTTCAAATTGATAATTAATTGAGTTAGCCTAAAACTTAGTTATGGGTTTTGCCATCATCTTTAATAATACCACTGTTTGAATCGAACTAGTATATTTTTTAATCGATGCCGTATAAAAAATAGATAAAATCGAGGCTATTCGATAGGGTTCAAAATTTTATCGTCTATAGGATAAAATTGTAACATTGAACTAAAGAATTGAATTTTGTTTCAATGTCATATCAAGTTTACGTAATAACCTAATAAAGAGTATCCTGTACTGTACTGCATGGTTGGCCAGGAGGGTGTAAAACAAAAACCTACAGGAGCCGTCGAATCAACGGCTCCTGTAGGTTTTTTCTTTTAATATCTTTCCATTTGTAGGAAGGGCAAGAATAGGTTGTAAAGGCAATTTTTCAAACCATGTTGTTCTTAAAAAAAGCGAAGAAAGTATTCTTCAGTTATGGGTAAGCCTAGGTGTTTGAACGACTCCTTTGCCCTCTTCAAAACCGAAATAATCAATTGCATGATTTCTATTACTCAGTTCTAAATTCCACTTTTTTAAATAATAGTCCCTATGTTTAAAATTTTTATCACCAATTTCTTGCAGGGCCTTTTTGAGTTTAGCATCCAATTCTATATAAAGATTTTGAAAATTGTCATTGCCAATGAGGTTTTTCGTTTGGTATGGGTCATCAATATTATCAAAAAGCATGGTGGCATTATCAGGTGTGCGAACATAGGTATATTGCTTTGTCCGGATGGCCCTATACTCTTGATAAATGTATTCTTCGGCAATAGGACAGACGCTCATAACCAAGGCGGTTCGGTCAATCTCAGGGTTTGGGGACTTTATCAAGGATGAAAGATTTTCTCCTTCAATAGTTGATGGTATTTCAATTTCAGATAGGCCCAAAAGAGACGGAAGAATATCAGGGGTGTTTATCGGGGCATTTACAATAGCTCCCTTATTTTTCCCAATAGAAGGATAACTAATCAAAAATGGAACTTTAATAGATTCATCCCATGCCAATTGTTTGGCAAAAGGCCTAGCTCCATGAGAACCCATCATTTCACCATGGTCGGCCGAGAAGACTATAATGGTATTTTCCCATATGTCCAATTCTTTAATTTTATTAAGAATACTTCCAATAGCCTCATCTGAAACTGTGCATTGCGCATAATAACCTTGTAATTCTTTTAGGGTTGCATCTTTCCATTCCTCAGGTACATTGGGAGCAAGTGTTAATTCAGATTTTGGGTATAAGTCTTTATATTTTTGAGGGGCATTGTTATGGGGGAAATGTGGCGTTGCTATAGAGACAAATAAAAGAAAAGGGTTGTCTTTTTTTGTTTGTTCGGCCATGTAATTGTTTGCATCTTCGGCAATGGCAAATGGAGAAAAGCCATCCCAGTATTTCATTTGCGGATCTTGGTTTTCATAATAGGGCATCTTGTTATAATTGTGGGAACACTCCAAGGCCTTCCAATAATCAAAACCCTGTCGTCTTTCCGGGGCTACGTTATTCAACCTTCCATGGCCATCTAAATGCCATTTTCCAAGGTATCCGGTGTCATAGCCAGCGGTCTTGAATATTTCTGCCATGCAGAGTTCTTCTTCAGGTAAATGAAGATCGTTCAGAAACATACCCGTAGTGGTTGGATAGCGACCAGTCATCAAGGCCGCTCTATGCGGGGTACAAACCGGGGCAACAGATACTGCATTGGTGAAATTGACCGCCTCTTTGGAGAACTTATCCAGGTTTGGAGTTTTTACATCTGGGTTTCCTGCGTAACCAAGGGCGGAAGCCCTCCATTGGTCAGTTAAAATGTAAACTACGTTTGGTCTTTTGGTCTTATTCTTTTCCTGTGAACGCAAGCTTGGAGGGAAAAAAATAACGACAGATAATAACAAAATTTTAATATTCATTTTTAATTTTTTAATTTTTAATAAGTTGTACGGGGCCTAACAAGCCAGACGATAGAGGTTTCTTAAATTTAAAAGAACGCATTGCGGCTTTTGTGGTAAACGTATATCTACCGGTAGTAAATTCTTTTCCGCCCAGTAATCCGTTATTGAATTTTACCTTACGAACATTGGCATCTGGTGCTTGCTGGTCTCCCAGTAAACGGTTGATCCAACGGTTGGCGACTTCAATCTCCAATTCGTTGGCACCTTCTTGTAAGGCACCGGAAACTTCGATTCTCCAAGGGGCACACCAAACAACACCGAGGTCTTTGCCATTGAGCTTTACCCGTGCGATGTCGTTAACCTTTCCTAGGTCTATAAAGTATTTTTTATCGTCAACACCTTCCAGCTCAAAGGTTTTTTTATAGGAGGCAATGCCAGAATAATACTTTACGCCCCTATTTTCGTGGGATGTCCAATCTTGAAGCTCATTGAATACAATGTTTTCTGGCCCTCCGTTTTTGGGGTCAAAAGAAACGAGCCACGAGCCTTGCAAAGTTTTTACAGGGGTAAGTCTTTCAAAGTTGCCGTTATTGTTTCTCGTATTGGTTTGATTAGTATTGTTTTTAGAGAAGGTAATAAAGAAACTTTCGTAGGGGAAAAATTCTAAGGGGATAACAGTGCTACCATCTTTAAGTGAATAATCTGTTATTTTTCTAGTTTCCCCCGTAGTTGGAAGCCATAGCTCTGGAGTACCCTGGGCACGAAATGTGCATTTTTTGGATTGAAAATGGTCTGTTCTGTTGGCTACAAAATAGATGTCTCTGTTTTTTGTTTTTCGGTGGCCGAACCTAATCGTATTGTTTTCGGAACTAAAGTCTATAGGAACGTTTAATTCGGATAAAATTTCTAAAGTGTTTTTGAACGTAGGGTAAAGCTCACCGGTCTCCATATTGTTTAATTGACCTCCCCAATAAATTGTTCCGTTTCCATACTTTACCTCTTGTCTTGTTGCTGGAGGTTGAAGCTTTCCCCAAAGTTTTTCGGCCATAGTTTTAACTTGATCGTCACATTCTGGATAATCTGTTAGACTAGGGGACTTATGGGGAGGGGAACCTATTATTTTGGCGCCTTGCTCTACGAGCGATGCGATTTTGTGGAGTAATGCAGGTGTCATTGATTCAAAGTTGGGCAATACCATGATTTCATAGGAAGAAGCACCGGGAAAGACTATTTTCCCATTTTCAACTACGGCCCTATCCATTAACATTTTGGGAGAGCAGCCGTCAAAACCATATTTTTTCTTATCCGGAATGGCCCCATTTTCTTCCAAAGCATCTGTAGGGGGGGTAAAGACCATAGGGGCACCTTCGGGTGTAAGATATAGAATGTCGGAAACTGCCTGCCCCTGTTGCATCATGTGCGAAGAACGATTAATGTACTTATGGTATGCCTCGACCATGGGCCACCAGGTCTGTCCCCTGTCCCAATGCACACCATATTGTCCCATGGTCATTCCTGGACGGTATTCATCACCTAATGGCTTGTGGGCAAAAGTGTGATATATAAAGCGATTGACACCTAATGCCAAGGCCCAATCACTTTGGTCTTTCATAGACCAAGGGTATTCTTGCCAAGCCTGTTCGTTGCTAGAGGTGAAAACTTCCGCTCCTACTATAGGGCGACCGGTTATGTGGGCAATGGAAGTGGCTTCTAGAACTGCGTACCAAGTGACGTATCCAAAGCGCTTGCTCCAAAATTCGGCCATGATAACATCGGCAATCGCTCCTAGGTCTAAGTCGCCTGCCGGGTTCATGTCGTAGGGCTCAATAGTTAATTCCAAGCCGTTTCTATGTGCATATTTCTTGGCAAATTCAACGTGGTTTTCTAACACTAATTCCTTACAGGTTTGACGTAAATCCCATAAGAATCGTTCCGTAATCTCCGTACTTTTTACCGTTCGGCCAGTATAGGTTAGAAAATAGGGTTCAGGATCGTAGCCCCTACGTTTTATAAACTCTTCAACAATGCCTTCAGTCCAGTTTTGGGCCCCGCTTTCCCAACTATCCATATGGAAACCTGTCCAGCCGGAATCTTCTTTTCTAGGTGCAGTTTTTTCTAGTAATATATCAGTATAGTTTGCGAGATGATTTTTAAAGGCAACTGAATCCATTTTGTTGCTTTCGAGACCAATTACAGGTTCGGGGGAAGGACGGGTGCTTGCTCCCGTTACTCTCTTTCCCATACGGATAATGGTCCAATCACCTTTAGGAGCTTGCCAGACGAGCTTCCCGTTCGGCTCCATAAACGAGGTTATATTGATAACGTCGCCATGATCGAGGATTTTACCGCCATCGACATTTGAACCACCGGTAGGGTCGGGCAGAAAGGGTTTTACATTTGGTTTTGAAGAATAAGGGTCGCGTTCATAAAGCGCTTTTTCGTTTATATCCTTAATCGTTGGCTTTACGGAGTTGGGAATCGCATATACTGCAACATCCTCGTAATATGGATCTTTAAGGTTGTGCCATTGCGTACTTCTCTGTTCGGGTATAGGAAGCTTTATTTTTCTTTTTTTTTTTCCTTTAACTTCTGTTTCGCTATACACCAAATGTTTCATAGACTCCTCTGGTGTAACCCAAGGACCGCCGCTGCCGCACCATCCTGGTCCTGCACCTAACAAAATTTTAATTCCTAATCTTTCGGCCTCCCTAACCGCATGTACATAGAGCTCTTGCCATTCGGCACTCATAAAATCTATAGGGCCGCGGGGCACTCCGATTCCGACTTCAAGAAATATCAGGTTACTAATGCCGACTTCTTTCATTGATTCGAGGTCTTTCGTCATTTCTTCACGAGAGAGGTTTCCATCCATAAAATACCAATAGACTCCAGGAGCGGATGTAGAAGGCGGGTTTTTGAAATCTTCTTTTAGAGCTGACTTCTCATCGTTGTGCTGACCAAAAAAGAAAGTAGTGTACAGCATAAAACATACCACGGTTAATGGCTGTATTCTGGAAATAATTGTATTCATTATGATTGCTATTTTATTCTAAGGTTGTTTTATAAATATTGACTTGCCGTTAATGGGGAATTATTGCGTTTATATGTTTTTTAGATTGAATTATGTCTAATTCTCTTTTAAATGGAGCGTAAATAGTTTCCATAGCCCAGTAGGGCAACGGAAATTAGAATCACAAAAATACCTGTGCCTACCGTGATTTTTGCCCTACTTCCAGTCTCCTTCCATTCCTTTAGTACAATACCCCAAATATTACCTACCAATATGATACAAGACATATGCAGCACCCATCCTGTAGCTCCATTCCCCAATTTACTTTCGCCCATGCCATAGAAGAAGAATTGCAGGAACCAGGTTGTTCCGGCCAGAGCGCATAACAAATAGTTTTTTCCCAAGGGTTTTTTTAAGTCTGAATAATCGCCAAAGCTTTTATTTCTAATATTAAGTGAGACGCACCAAATTAGATTTAAGGTAAGGCCGCCCCATAACAGTACCACAAAGGTGGCGTTGTTCTGAAATAAAGGATTCATACCGGCCGCAACGGCCGATTCGGCCAAAGACTGACCGGCCTCGATACCAAAATTAAAACAAGAACTTAAAATTCCCGAGCATAAACCAATAGACAACCCTTTGAATAAGTTAAACTCGTTATTGGTCTTTGATTGCTCTTTTTGGGGTAACTGTTTTTCCTTCATCATACCCGCTTTTCCGCAGATAGCAATTCCTAGTAAACAAATTAAGATGCCCAATAAAATGACTTGCCCCCATGTAGAGGAAATTAGTTCGTTAAAAGTGGTCTTTCCTTCTTTAGGGAAAAAGTCGTAATAAATTGTTGGGACAAGGGCGCCAAATGCGGCGGAAAAACCGAGTATTACGGTATTTCCCAGTGATAGTCCCAAATAACGAATACCAAGGCCATAGGTCAATCCGCCAATACCCCACAACAATCCAAACAAAATAATATACCCCAATGTAGCTGGGGGCATACTCCAAATTAACTCCCAGAAACCGGGCAGGGTCAACCACGCCATGATAGGGGGTATTATAAGCCAAGAAAAGAGTCCGCCCACAAGCCAATAGGTTTCCCAATTCCAACGTTCCACTTTTTTATATGGCATGTAAAAACTTCCTGCCGCCACCCCTCCGATTAGATGAAAAAATACTCCTAATACTGTTTGCATGTTTTACGATTTATTAGTGTTTGTCCTTAGCAAATTTTAATACACTCAATATTTAAAAGTAAGGCGAGTTTTTTTATTTTCGATGCGATATGTCCCACACCCACCGCACAATGGTGCGCTGGTCCATGGCTGTTCCATTGTTGCACAAAATTTCGGGCACCAATAGAAAATTTATAGCGGCTATTGGTATTTCCTATCTCCAATATAGGCCCGGCCACCGATTCTCCTTCGGCAATTAAGAACAAAAGACTTCCTTTGCCATCCTCAACAACGGAAAGAAGTGTTACTGGACCATTTTTGACTGTCATTTCAATAGAGAGCCCTTGACCTACTTTTCCGTGGTAGACCTCAAGAGGCTTTACCCTGGTCTTACCTTGGGCAATGGCAATATGTCCAGGACCGTCGTGCCCCATAAGAACCACATCTTCCTTAAAATCTAATGCGTAATATTCGGTAAAAGAACCGCCTGCACCAAAACAATCCATAATTTTCATGGCTTGTGCATTCTTAATTTCATATTCGCCGGCTACAGGAATACCACTACCTGTAAGTAGTGAAGTTCCTAGAATGATAGAGCTGAGCGTATCGTAATTATCGGAACCTTCGATGCCTTTATAGTAGTAGGCCATGGAACCCAAATCGTATTTGTTGACCAATGTATCTAATGCGACAGATGTTCTCGCGGCCCTTCTTACTTCACGTTCTAAACAATCGCTTTGAATATCGAAAGCCTCGTAAAAGGTTTGTATTTTATCTTCGATGGATTTGCTCGATACATTATGGCGCAATGCTGATAGTTCATCTACTTCAATAAGTTCTATATGTCCCCCAAATACGGAATATTGAGTAGTTAAATCGGTATAGATGTCTAACATACCACTGTAGTAATGGCCCATGCATCCTAATTTGTTGTTGGACATGGAGTGTGATACGAATGCGGCATCTACCCATTCTTGGACTTCATTCCAGGTTTTATCGTCATTTTCTAAAATACCGACAACTTCGTGAAATTGAATACCTACTCTTTTAAATACATTTGCGATTTCCGGAGCGGGACACGAAGAGCAATACGCTAACCATTCACCGGTCATATCTTTTCTGGTCTTCAACTGGCTGAAAGCGTTATAATCAATGGCATCGACCGGGGTTAGGTTTAATATGATCACAGGTACTTTTGCCTTTTGTACCACTGGTAAAACAGTAGAGGATAAAGCGTAAGTGCTTATATATAGAAAAATAAGGTCTACACTTTCTTCCTTAAATTTAATGCCGGCTTCAAAGGCGCTAGAGCTATTATCTATAAGTCCAAAGTTGATAATGTCGTGGCCTGATTTTTTTAGTTGATTTTCGACTATTGTCGTATACCCCTCTAAACGGGATTTTAATCCTTCAAACTGATCCCAGTAGGTGTCTAGGCCAATTGAGAAAAGTCCAATTTTTAAATTTGGAGTCATAATTTTATCTTTTTTGAAAAACGTAGCCGAACCGGACCGAACAAACCTGATTTTCGTAAGTACTTTTCAGCATCCGGTTGGTCGAACTTATTAATATTGGTTTTTGTTGTACGTTCATTAGGGGGTAATTTACTATCGCCAATAAGCTGATTGGGCCAAAGGTTGATGATTTCTATTTCGATGGTATTGCTTCCTGCATTTAAATAATTTTTTACAGGTATTCTATAAGGTGCTTTCCAAAGGGTATTTACCTCTTTACCATTTATACGAACCGTGGCCACATCCTGTAGATTTCCCAAATCCAAGGTGATATTTAAGTTGTCCTGTATTTGTTTTTTGGGGAGCCTGAAAATTGTATTGTAGGTGGCTTTGCCGGAATAATACTTAATTCTAGGGTCAGGAACCTCTGTCCATGATACAAGGGTGTCCATTTTATACGTAAAACTCTCCTTTTTTATAGGATGAAAAGTTACCCTCCAAGCATTATTGATATTCGAGAAGGTTTGAAATGACTTTACTACTATATTTTCTTTTTTTCGATTGGCTCTTGTGATAGTGTATGAACCAGGTTCAAAAACTTCGAGTATTTGTAGACCATCCTCTTTAAAGAATCTTTGGGCAGGATAGTCACCGACCTCTGTCTCTTTTGATACGGGAAACAACGAAACACCATCTTTGTAAATAGCGTAGCCGACTTGAGGTTTAGTGGTATTCCTGAAAATAATAAACTTAGATTCCTCGGGTTTAAAATACAATGAAACTATAGTCTTTCCGTTTTTGTGTCGATAAAGTAAAGGCTTGGTAATGCTTCCATCCATTGGGTCCCATATTTCGGGGATACCATTTTCTACCCTAAATTCACAATCTACAAGTTCATAACGGTTCGGTAGCGAACTGTCATAGTGATATTTAAAGCTGTTGAGGTCTTTACGGAGCATGGTGTTAACCACAAAATAGATATCGGTTTCCTTTGTTTTTCTGTGGATATAATCCAATTGGGTATCATCATTGGCGCTCTTGAAACTAAAATCGGGAGATACTCTCATGGCCTTCAATACCTCAGCTGCCGTTTTGCCATATACAACTTTCCCCTTTCCTGACTTGTTTTCTCCTTGGGGGGCAATCTCGGGACCCCATAGTCTGTTCACTATTTCGGCTACCTTCTTATCGGCTACAGGGTAATCCATCAAGCCTTTTGCCCGCTTGGGCCTTGGACCGAGCACAGTGAGTCCTTCCTTTACAAACTCTTCTATTTTTTCAAGAACATCAAGTCGTATGGATGCTTCATCGGGTAAAACTAGCACCCTATATTGCATACCATCGGGCAAGACCAAGCGGTTGTTCTCAACCTTGGCCCGATTTAATAGAACATCTGAGTTTGCCTTGTCCCAATCATAGCCAAAACCTAAATCGGGGACTTCGGTTTTTAAGAATACAAAATTGGGTACATCGTCTCCATAATAATATAAGGCATCAGCTTGAAAATGTCCTAGGCTCAGTAAGTAGCTAGAGCGATTCAAATAACTTGTAACTGCTCCCGCCTGTTCCCACCATGTGGTGCTGGTATTGAGGTGTGTGCCGGCAAAATACTCATTGCCCGGCACACCAAATTCTTCCGGAGAGGAGGTAAACGTATGCCATACCAAACGGTTGACCCCTGAACAAAATATGCGGTCAATCACACCTTTTAGGTCATTGGGCGAACGTTCCCATTGAGGGCCAATACTTGTAGGGCCTTCCGCTGCCATGAAGCGTTTTCCGTATATGTGGGCCGCAGAAGCCCCTTGCTTGACAGATAGCCGTTCTGAATCTTCTATACGATGATTGTCGTTTCTTGCCCAAAATTCACCCATAGGGATGTCATTTGTGCCCATTACTTGTAATGCATCTACAGGGGCCGAATGTGGTCCGCCGGATTCTGGATGAACAAAAAGTCCGTTTTGATGTGCCAGTTCACTAAAATACTTGTAGTTGTTCTCATAAACCAGGTCTCCTATCGTTCTTCTAAAATCGTATAAAAAGCGATCGGAAATCTGGGCATTGCCCACTATTTGATTTGTCAATACCGGTAAATATGGTGTTATGTCATAACCCCTTAACCGTTTAAAATCATTCATAAAAGTGTCCGTCCAGTTTACGGCACCCATTTCCCAGCTGTCGGTATGTAAAAACTTTAGACTATTACCTGCTTTTTTGCTGGTTTCAATTAGGGGCTTGACTACTTGGTCAAAATAATCCTTAAAGGGCTTTTTGTTAAGATGGTCGTATGACAAACCTTTCCATCCATCTGAACCTGTTGAAACCCGTGCCCCGGTATTGGCCATACCATAACGCACTACCGTCCATTTACCATTAGGGACATTCCAGTTCAGTGTATCGTTCTTGAAAAAATCGGTAATGTCGATTATTTTGGCGGGATCCAATCCTTGCTTGCCGAGGGAAGCTTTTTCCTTTAATTTATAAATGGGAAGGATACCTTTCCAGCCTAGATTGGCGTTCATACTTTTTTTGTCCCAGTCTAAAATAGTCGCTTCGGACAAATCATCATCTAGAGGGTAAGCTTGTACGATGATATCGCGATAATAACCTTGCCCACTTGGATTTGGAAGAGGAATAGTTTGTAGACCGGGGCCTTGAACAGTGGTTTTACTAGCTACAATCTTCTTTAGTGCTTGCTCGGGTGTCACTGTTGGGCCACCAGGGTTCCAACCACTTTGGATATTCAAACTCAGTTCCATATCCAAGGAATCGGAAATCTTGATTGCATGGGCGAACAAACTATGCCATTCAGGACTGGAAAAATCTGGGCCATGAGGAGTTTTTAGGGCAACTTTATAATTGGAAGAACCGGCATCGAAGATTATGGCCCCTCCGTAGCCTTTGGCTTTCATTTCACTCAGGTCGCGTGTAATCGAAGTTTTTGTAGCCATACCGTTGAGCCACCACCAATACGACCTCATTTTTGCTTCATTGGGTGGGTTTTTAAAACCTTTTTTGATATCAGCATAGCTAAGGTCGCTTATTGTGTTTAAGCTATAGTTTAATTGTTGTCCATAGCCCAAGCCCCATAGGAGTAATGCGATATATGGTATTAGAATCTTCATCTTTAGCAATTTGTATTTAGGCCTGTATTTTGCTTCTCGATTGTTAAAATGGCTTTTTTTACTATTAAACAGTCTTTTCTTTTAGGGATACAGGATGCATGCATCAGACCCTTTCCAATTTTATAGGGTAGGCTTTATTGGCATTCCATTGGCACACATATAGATTATCATCATTGTCGATACAGACATCGTGACAGTGATGAAAAACAGGCTCTTGCTGCATCATTCTTTGTAATTTTCCATTGTTATAGTTGGGAGCCGTGCCACCAGGATTTGAAACTACTTTATTGTTTATATCTAAAATGGTAACAAAACCAGAATTAGGATTGGTTCGTGTAGGGTGTGTATCCATGTATCCCTCAATAAAATCAATCTTTGAAGACCAACATACCCCGGCATATAGGTTTTGATGGTGAATGACGGGGCGACAAACGAAAGCACCGGGAAGAATGATTTCCTCAAGATAATTGCCATCTAAAGTAAATCGTTTAAAAGAATTGCTCGCGCGTGATGTAATAAGTAGGGTGGGGGAGGTTTTAATCCTGTAATCAATACAGATACCATGGGCGGTTTGGAATTGGTCTTTGTCGGTGCCCCGGCCATTTCCTATTTTACGAATGAATTCTCCGTCTTTGGTAAATTGAAGTACATACTGGGATCCGTAGCCATCTGCAATATAAATATCACCATTAGGGCCAATTGCGGTTTCGGTTGGCTTAAACGGATCTTCTTTTTTGTAGGCTCCATATTCGGAGGGATGGCCTAACAACATTAACTCTCTACCGTCTAAGGTTGTTTTTACCATAGATCCATCAGTGTCGCAAATAAAAAGAAAATCTTCTACACCGTCGTTCCATAAGGAAAGACCGTGTCCTCCTTTGTAGCGTATACCCCATGAGTCTAGTAATTTTCCGGACTTATCGTAAATCAATACATTATTGTGAGTGTTGTCCCCAACCATAATTAAACGGTTCTTAGAATCCATAACCATTTCGTGACAATTATTTACAGGGGTTTTGCTTGGGTCTAGGTTGCCCCACTCTTTGTGTACCTTGTATCGGAAATCACCATGACCTATAACAGTTTCGGTTAGTTTAGGTTTAGACGAGTTGATGTTGAAATGGGGAACAACAAAAACACCCGCCGTAGCTTTGGCCGTTGTGCTCAAAAAATTTCTTCGATTTCTTTTTATTTTTTTCATGGAATATGGCATTTATTATATTCTTCAAAGATTCATTTATAAACCTTATGTGAACACTGTCTAATTGATATGGTTTCTTATTAGAAACACGGGCCATTTGGCCCGAGCCTCAAAAGAACTAACTCAACTAACGTTCTTAGAATTTTTTTTAATTGGTTTACCGAATAAATCTAAAATGGGCTTACCATGTCCGTCAGGTGTGGTATAAAACGGCCTACCTTCGATAGTGTAATGCGTTTCGGGGTGCATCCCTAAAGCATGATATATAGATTGGTGTACTTGATCGATCACTACGGGATTCTCTATTGAAGAACAGGGTCTCTCATCTGCTGTTTTTCCGTATACAAGTCCTTTTTCAATTCCACCGCCCCACATAAGTATAGAACTCCCGTCTGTAAAATGTCTGTGCATGCCAAAAAATTTTTCATCCTCGATTATATCGGGTTGCTTAACCTGATCCTGTACTTGTTCGCCAGGTCTACCTTCCATAATGGCATCACGGCTAAATTCGCTTGCGAGAATAATTAGGGTTCGATCTAAGTGGCCACTTTCGTCTAGGTCTTTTATCAATTGGGCAATTGGCCTATCCACTAATTTTTTCATTTTTTCTGTACGGGTATGACCATTTTCGTGGGTATCCCACCCTAGAAAGGGCTCATATTCGGTAGAGACACTAATAAACCTACCACCATTCATAGCAAGTCTTTTCGCTAAGAGGCATCCCAAACCAAATCTGCCCGTATTGTAGGTGTCGTATACTTCTTTTGGCTCTTCAGAAAGGTCAAACACTTTTGCTTCCGGAGAGTTTAACAAACGATAAGAAGACTCCATAGAACGCATTAATGATTCACGTTGATAGTCGCTACCATCTTCCATGATGCTGCTTTTGTTGGCTAATTCTTTATAGAGTTTATAACGAGCCTCAAACCTTTTTAAAGACATACCTTGGGGAGGTCTAACGCTATCTAAGCCAGATGAAGGATCTGGTATTAGAAAGGGACCAAACTCACTTCCTAAAAAACCAGCTGAATGAAAAGCTTTTAATTCTTCGGCTTCTCCGACCGTAAAGCGTTGCCCCATAGAAATGAAAGGAGGGATGACCGGATTTACGGGGCCTAACTCCTTTGCTATCCACGCACCTATATGTGGTGCCTGTACAGATTGTGGAGGTTCGTAGCAAGTGTGCCAATGGTATTGATGTCGCGTGTGTAAAATATGACCAAGATCGGCAGATTTATAGGATCGAATAATAGCGCCTTTATCCATTACCCCTGCAATAGATTCAAGGCCTTCTGAAAATTCTAGCCCATCAACGACTGTTGGTATTTTTGGGAAAGTACTAAGTATCCTTTTACTTTCAACACCCTTACTGTATGGTACATATGCCTTGGGATCGAAAGTTTCGGTATGGGCCATGCCCCCTGCCATCCAAAGTAAGATAACGGTGTCGGCAGTGGAAGCAATTTTAGGAACTTGGTTAGTACAAGAACTTAAAAAGCTTGCTAAAGGTATTGATGTGGCCGATGCGGCCAAACTTGCAGCCGTCATTTTCTTGATAAAATCCCTTCGTGCGTTTTGTTTATCCATTATCAGCTTTAATTTATGAATTGGAATTCCGGTAAAATCAGTGTAGACCAAAACAAGTCCTGTAATTTTTCTTTGCTGGGGTCGTTACCCAATGCAGAAACCATTATTCCGAATTCTTGATCGGTTGGTTTTCTGCCCATGGCATGTAAATAGAGTTCATTCACGATTTTGCTACTGTCTTTGTTGTATTTTTCAAGCCAAATTTTTGCACCCTCTCCTAAGACGTTGTTGAAAAACTCCCCATTGGTGAGCTCTAAAGCTTGCAATAGTGTGGCTTGTTCGTCTCTTGAGGTAGTAACGTTTTCCCTGCTAGGTCTGCCAAGGGCTTTCATGAACGGGTGTTGTTCAACAAGGCTTGCCCTGGCGAATTCACCGTTACGTTTCTTAAATGTGAAATCTATTAAATTGCCCCAATTTGAATCGCCATAATTACGCACAGCTTCCCACTTACTATCATTATAATCGGAACTGGTCCAATTTTTTTCTGGTTTACCGGAGGTGCTTTTCCAGGTATTATCAGAATTGATGATGGTCTCGTCACCATTGGTGTAAACAATCTTTAGGGAGAAGAGTATTCCAGCAGGGTTTGCAATCTTACCCTCGTTGATGCCTTCAATAGCAATTGTATTTTTTCCGCTTTTTAAAGTTTTTTGAATACTTAGCTTATCCACTTGTGTCCAATCGGAACCTTGCGCCAATTCAGAACCATTTATATAAAGGGTGTAAGAATGGTCTACTGAGATTAAGGCGGTTGCACTTTCTATAAGCTTACGGGGTAGTGTAAATGTTTTTCTGAAATATCTTTTTCCCGGTTCGGGAAGAACGACCCTGTCAAACTTCACTTCTTTATGCCAAATTCGGGAAGAAGGTAGTTCGTTACCTTCTGGGTTATAGGCTACAGAGGCGTATACTGGTTTTATCAATTGGCTGACCGCATCGGAAAACTGTTCGGCACTCATGCGTTTAAGTATAGGGCCTTTAAATTGATATGACGATTTGATGTCATCACTATTTTTGTAATTGACCGTTGGCAGCTGGTATGCCTTTGACATCATGATTTGTTTAATAAGATGCTTCAGGTTGTAATTCGAATCTATAAAATCAGATGCTAACCAATCTAGTAAATTGGCATCCCATGGTTCACTGTCCATTTCGTCTAAGGGTTCTATAATACCCCTGCCCATTAACTGCTCCCAAAACCTATTGGTTATAGTACGGTACAGTCTGCCGTTTTCTGGTTTTACCATTACTTCGGAAAGCTTAAATAACCTTTCTTTGATACTTTCTGCCTCAACACTACCTAATTCCGGATAAAGAAAATTCACAGAGGCCATTTTTCCGATGGGTTTGTCACAACGGTTCAATTCTAGGACGGAGTCTGCAAAAATCGAAGCAAAACCATAAGATTGTTCAAGGGTAAGGTTGCTTACAAAGCTATTATGGCATGAAGCACATTTCACATTGACCCCAAGTAAGGATTGACCAATATTTTGGGCAGCTTGCATTTCAGTACGTTGACTGGCATTGACTACGCCTCTCCATTGAATTCCTTTTATAAAACCCTCGGAGACCTCTGTAGGGTTGACGAGTTCCTTTACCATTTGGTCATAGCTCTTATTGTTCAATAGTGAGGTGTACAACCAATCGGTAATTTGTTTTCTTCCTCCCGTTATAAAACCCGTTCCACTGTAATCGTTTCGCAAGAGATCGTTCCAGAAACTCAACCAATGTTGGGTGTAGTTATGAGAGTCGTTTAATAAGGTGTCAATTAGAGCTTCTCTTTTGTTTAAGTTTGTGTCATGGACAAATTCGGCGACTGTTTTTGGATTTGGAAGCAATCCAATTATATCTAAATGCGCACGTCTTACAAAGGTTCGGTCATCGACGACTTGTGGCCATACAATGTGGTTATCATTAAAGTAGGTATCTATTAATTTGTCAACGGGATTAATTTCACCCGACTCAGGTAATTTTGGTTTTTTTAGGGATAATTCGGCTTCAGGAAAAACTTTTAGCGTTTGGTCTGACCAGTGAGCCCCATTTTTAATCCATAGTTTTATCAATGCAATTTCATTATCCTTGAGAGCTTTACCCTTTTTTGGCATAACTTCATCATCATTCGGAGATAGGGTTATTCGTCGGTACAGTTCACTTTTTAAAGGATTTCCAGCTTCAATGGCTTTTCCGGAATCTCCGCCCGCAAAAACGCCCTCTTTGCTATCCAATACCAGATTTCCTTTTTGTTTGTTCTCATTATGACATTGGTAACAGTTATGGGCTAAAATAGACCTGACTTCTAAATTTAATTTGTCAAGTTGTTCTATGGTTAAAGAATCGGATTCTTTTAAATCGGTCAGCAATGCTAGACCCTTGGTATGGTCATAACCTTCATTGTTCCCTGGTAAAACACTGGTAAGATAATCTTCTCCATGCGTAAGGTTCGCCCCTAAATGACCGGCTATGGTCAGCACAACAATGGTCAATGTAAGCGAAGTCCTGTAGAGACGAAAATCAGTAATTCTCCCCTTTAAGGTAGCCCTTAATATCAGAATGGTGATACTTGCCAAGATTGCAGTAGCAATACCCGTATATTGATGATTGTCTACTAAATCTCCACTGTAGTCCTCTTGCGTTCGTAAAAGCCAACCGAAAAAAGCTGAAAAAATTGAGAAAATCGCCCCCGCATAAATCATGCAATAGGTTCCTGTGCGAAGCCCTTTTCTTTTTCCTCCGACGGTTGACATTTCAAAAAGAAAGGCAACTACTAATAATCCAATAGGAAAATGCACCAATAAAGGGTGCAACCTTCCTAATAGTTGAAGTATCCAATAAGAATCGTCCATAGTTTATTTACTTAGTAATGTTCAAGCTCGCATATCTATTCCCCGTATTTTCTTTTTTGATATAATAAGGTGTAGCAATAAAAGGGGGGGGAGATGTTGTCTTTGTGTCTCAATAACCTTCGTTCTGCTTTAAATTAGGGTTGACCAATAATTCTCTTTCCGGTAATGGAAATAAAATTTCGTGGGCTTCAAACTTATAATCTCCTGGAGAAAATCCGATTTGGCCTCTTGAGGTAGTGGGGTTCGCTCGTTCATTTTCACCATGTGCATTTAAGAACGTCACTAATTCGGAGGGGGTAAACGTGCGTTTCAAATCAAACCAACGATGGTTTTCAAAAGCCAGTTCAATTCGTCGTTCATGACGTATGGCATCCTTGAGCTGGTCTTGAGAAAGCCCGCTAACGGGGTCTAATCCTGCCCTTTCACGAACTTGGTTCAAATAGCCTAAAGATTCGTTGGTCGAGCCTGATGTTTCATTTATTGCTTCGGCCAACATCAATAATACATCGGCATAGCGAAACACTGGCCAATTGTCGTCTGGGCGACCTTGAACAGAGTGGGTATGATGGAATTTTTTTATGAACGGAACATCTACAAATGTACCTTCATTGTTTGTGTAGCCTTCACTTAGGGATACATCTTTGCGTAGGTCACCCTCTTCATAAGAGTTGATCAAATCAAGGGTAGGTATATTCCATCCATTGCCATCAACACCTGAAAAACCGGTTACTGCACCTTGCGAAAATAATGGGTAAAAGTTGTAGATAAAACCACTTGATTCACCTAAGTCGTTATCTCCCTGAAATTGTACCTCAAATATAGATTCTCGGTGATTTTTGTTGTTCGGGTCAAATATGTCGGCATAGTTCGGTAATAATGAATAAATCCCTAAATCGATTACTTCTTCTAAAACAGTCTTTGCCTTTACATAATCTTTTTGGGTTAAAGAAACCTTTGCTTGTAACGTAAGTGCGGCTCCTTTACTTGGTCTACCTGCTTCCGAAGCGGATATTTCTTTAGGAAGGCTTGAAATAGAGAAGGCCAAATCGCTTTCTATTAAAGCATAGATTTCAGAGATTGGGGAACGCGAATACTCAAAAGCTTCCGAAGGGTCTTGAATAGACTCTTCTACTATGATGGCATCACCAAAATACTGAGAAAGAAGGAAATAGTAATAAGCTCTAAAAAATCTTGCTTCCCCTTCAAATCTTGATTTTGCACTTGCTTCAATTTCGGTTTCCGAAAGTTTCGATAATACGGTATTGATATTTCCTAAAGCATTATAAATACGCCTGTAAACGTCATATATTTTCCCTGTATTGGAATTGTATTGCCAATATTCGATTGATTCGATATTAGGTCCGTTTCCTCTGTTTCCTTCGTTGAAGTGAACCGTGGTGTTATCTGTAATGAACTCTTGAAACAGCCATTGGTCAGCTATGATATCCTGCAATTGACTATAAATACCTATGACCGCTTGGTTGACTTGTACCTCTGTATTATAGAATGTTTCTTCCCCAAGTTGAGTAGGGTTTTTTTTGTCAAGAAATTCTTTACTACAAGAGCATATGAACAAAGCAAGCATAGTCCCTATAATTTTTGTTGAAAATTTCATTGGTATAGTTTTTTAGGTGATGTTAAAATGATAATGTTGCTCCTAAAGTTATTGTTCTAGGAACGGGATAAGCAGAATCGTCTCTTCCCGGATTTATTCCCCCTGCTGTACTCACTTGAGGGTTGCCGCCTGGGAAATCTGAAAATAGATAGAGGTTATCTGCATTGATATAGATTCTGGCATTGCTCAATAGGGCACCTTCATCTAAAGGTAGTGTGTACCCAAGGGAAACACTCCTGATCCACATATGGCTGGCATCATGGACGTAAAAGGAGTTGGATTCACGTTCCCATTTCCAGAAATTACTTGTAGGTACTATTCCGTTTCCGGGATTGTCCGCAGAACGAAAACGCTCCTTGGCTCGAACATCAACATTAAAAACTCCATCAAGGTTTAGTGTCGTAGATTCGATATTTCTATAAACATCATAGTTTTCAGCCCCGGTTAAGACGGCATTAAAGTCAAAAGCCTTATAGTCGGCACCTAGAGTAAATGACCATACGTATTCAGGATGTGGATTGCCTATTTCTACCCAATCCGTAGTGTCATACGATATTTCTCCATCACCGTTCGCGTCAAAATATATAAATGAACCGGGAATAGCCCCATCTTGGGTGGGGGAAGAGTTTATTTGCTCTTCTGTTCGGAATACGCCCAAATTTCTAAACCCGTGTAACATTCCGATAGGGCGGCCCACTTGAGATACATTATTGGTACTGTAAAACCCGCCATTTCTTATCTCGTCATTGTCACCGTTTATTTCTAAAACCTTATTGTCGTTGAACGAAATATTAAAATTACCTCTCAATCTCAGGTTGTCGGTAATTTGCTTTCGATAGCCAAGGGCGAATTCTAAACCGGTATTCTGGACTTTGCCAATGTTGGTAAACGTGGTTTCAAATCCCGATATGACGGGAATGTTAACCGGAAGCAACATGTTTTTTGTGGTTTTCTTATAGTACTCGGCGGTAAAAACCAGATTATTAAAAATGGTGAGGTCTAGGCCATAATTATATTGGTCGGATTCTTCCCATCCCAATTGTGGATTCGCTAAGGAGTTTAGTACTTTTCCGGGTTGAAAGGAGTTCCCTAATATATAATTTTCAGGAGCTAGCGTAGAAAGGCTGCGATAGTTTCCGATATTATTGTTGCCCGTAACGCCAAAGCTTGCACGGAGCTTTAAATCGTTCAACCAATCGATTTCTTTTAAAAAATATTCATCTGAAACTCGCCATCCCAACGATACCGAAGGAAAGTTACCCCATCTATTTTCAGATCCAAATCTAGAACTTCCCTCACGACGATAAGTGGCCGATACCAAATATTTATCTTTATAAGCATAGTTCAAACGGGCGAAATAAGCAAGTAGACTCCAACTACTTTCACCTGATTCAACGCTAAAAACTTCGGCATTTTGAAGAAATTGAACTTGGTCGTCAGGAAACTTTTGCCCGCTTCCATCAATGTTTCTTAGGGTGGCCTCTTGCGCAGTATACCCTAAAAGCACATCTAAAGCATGGTCTTCTTGTATAACCTTTGAATAACTGAGCAACTGATCTGTTGACCAATTCACTTCTTCAGTGTAGGTTTCACTTAATACAGCATCTCTTGGTGGCGGACTATTAAAGCTGTTGGCGGCCAGTGTGGAAGGTCTAAAGCTATTTTCCTTGGATCCAATTAATGATGTATTTACCAACGACTTGAATTTAAAGTCTTTAAGAAATTCGAATTCTATAAAGGCATTTGAAAGAAGCCTGTTGATATGCCTTGTGTTTTTTTCTTCATGTAATAATTGAACAGGATTGGGAGATCCGAAAATTAAGTCTCCTTCGCCACCATAACCTCCTATATAGTCGTTAAAACTGCCGTCGGGGTTGTAAACAGGTTCGCGAGGATCAGCCCACAAGGCTCTTCCTACGACAAGGTTTCTACTACCGTCATCAATAAACCTTTCATTGGTTCTAGAGCCGGTTACATTTAGACCAACCGTAATTTCGTCGGTAATTTTGGTATTTACGTTTGCTCTTAGGTTGAAGCGCTCAAAATTGGTTTTGATAATAACCCCTTCTTGGTCTAAATAACCCATTGAGATGACTGATTTCGTTTTTTCGCTACCAGAAGTAATGGTTAAATTATACTTTTTGAATAGCGCGGCATCATTTACTATTTCATCGAACCAGTCCGTAGATGTCATATACTGTTCGGGCGTTCTAATTCTAAGGGGTATTTCACTCTCTAATGGCTCGCGTCCTTGGTTAAGAATATATTTGTCAATCCAGCTCTCTTTTTGAAACTGTCCGAATTCTTGCGCGTTCAACATTTTTTCTCTCCTCGAATCGGGTACTTGTTGTAGACCGGAAACTACATCTAAAGTTACACTTGTTCTCCCCTCACTACCCTGTTTTGTATTGATTAGAATAACACCGTTAGATCCTCTTGCTCCGTAAATGGCGGTAGAAGCGGCGTCTTTTAGAACTGTCATAGACTCAATATCGGCAGGGTCAATACTAAGACCGGTAGATGTTCCTACGGGAAAACCATCTATTACATAGAGGGGTTTGCTGTCAGCTCCTAAAGAACTTAATCCACGAACTACAATATTGAGTTCTTGGCCTGGGCGGCCTGAAGTTTGCCCGACAATAACACCTGGAGCTTGCCCCAAGAGCAACCGGGAAGCATCCGTTGCAGGGACGTCTTTTACTTCTTTAAGGTCAACCACGGAAACAGCCGAAACAATGTCTCTTTTTCGTTTTGTACCATAACCAACTACGACTACTTCTTCTAGTCCTGCAGCATTTTCTTCCAGAACAATGTTCAGGCTACTTTTATCGTTCACAACAACTTCTTTTGTAGAAAATCCAATATAGGACACAGACAAAACTGAGCTGTCATTAGAAACGTTTATTGTGAAATTCCCATCAAAATCAGCGGTAACTCCGTTGGTTGTGCCTTTTTCAACGATATTGGCGCCAGGCAGGGGAGTGCCATCTGAAGAACTTACTACACCGTCTATTTGCTTTTGTCCAAAGGAACAGACACTGGTGAAGAGTGTTAGTAGCAGCAAGATTTTTAAATGCGACTTTTTTGTTTTCATATGTTGATCATTTATTGGTTGGAAAGTTTTTGTTTTAAATTGAATTGTTTTGCTCCTGCTTCTTAATCACTTTATGTTTGGTTGTATCATAAAATTTATTTTTTTTCATATTTAAATGTTATGTTTTGTGTATTGTATAATATATTGTGGTAAGAATTGGTGTGTTTGTCAAAATACGACCATATATTTTACAATATCCATACACAAACTGGCTATCTTTTGTACTATTTGATATGAGAATTTTTAAAAAATACCTAGGTAATAATGCGAAATCAATTTCTGAGAATTTTGGAGTTCAAATATTGAACTTGGGCCATAATGTGCATCCTCCAAATGTGCAATATCCCGATGTGGATCATCCTGAAGGATATTATTTTGATTGGAAAAAAGGAAGGTACTTAAAAGAGTATCAGATTATATACATTACTAAGGGTGAGGGAATTTTTGAGGCTAATGGACTTCCTCCTCAACAAATAGGAGCAGGTACTGTATTTCTACTATTTCCAGATGTGTGGCATAGGTTTCGACCTAAAATTAGTACGGGATGGGAAGAATATTGGGTAGGTTTTACTGGGGAGTATGCGAAATATTTACTCGACCAAAAATGTTTTAGCCCAGAAAACCCCATAATAGATGTTTTTTTTATTCCTGAGTTTTTGGAAACTTTCTCAAACCTTATAGAGACTATAGAAACGGACAATGTCTTGTTGAAGAAAATGTCTTCTTTTCATCTCATAAATTTGTTAGGTATAGCATATGCATCCGTTTTAAAAAACAATAACGGACTTTCGCATAAAAAACAAACTATTCACGAAATGCAGAATGAAATTCACAAGCAGTGGAACCAAAATATTGATTTTGAACTTCTTTGTGATAAATTTAAAGTAAGCTATAGCTGGTTTAGAAAATCGTTCAAGGAAATATTTGATACGCCACCAAATCAATATCTTTTAATGTTGCGGCTTAGAAACGCCGCCCGTATTATCCAAGAAACCGACTTATCTATTTCAGAGGTGGCTTTTGAATGTGGGTTTCATTCCGAACACTATTTTTCTCGGGTTTTTAAACAAAAGATGAGATTGAACCCAACAGAGATAAGAAAAGATAAAACTAGTAAATAGTATATTATATATTAATGCTCAATCATTGTGCCGCAGGCAAGAACATTAAGCATCATATAAAATCTAAAAATATGAGAGAATTAATCTTGACTGGGGCAATTTCAATACTAAGTTTATTTTATGCATGGTCTCAACAATTGGCCTTCCCTACTGCAGAAGGTTACGGAAAATACACAGTCGGGGGGCGAGGTGGAAGTGTATTTGAAGTCACAAATCTTAATGACTCAGGAGAAGGCAGCCTAAAGGCTGCATTAGAAGCTAAAGGCACTAGAACTGTTGTCTTTAGGCTTTCGGGTACGATAACGGGTAATTTTAGTATCAATAATGACAGTATAACTATTGCCGGACAAACGGCTCCGGGTGAAGGAATATGTGTTAAAGGAAACCTGTCTATCGATGCCGATAATATAATCATTCGGTACATTCGAGTAAGGTTTGATCCATCCACTGGTGAAAATGACGGAATAGGCGGCAGATATCACAAGAATATTATTTTTGACCATATTTCGGCTAGTTGGAGTACCGATGAGACGATGACACTTTACCATAATGAGAATACAACCGTTCAATGGTGTATTATAGCAGAAGCATGCCCCAAAGGGACTACCGATGAACATCGATTTGGGGGTATATGGGGAAATAAATATGGCTCCTGGCATCATAACCTTTTTGCACATAATGCTAGTCGAAACCCGCGTTGGGCTTCTGGAAGCGGGTTTAATGATTATAGGAACAATGTAATCTATAATTGGGAATATGCAAGTAGCTATGGCGGTGAAGCACGTCAGAAAGGAGATAGGCGTAACCCGCCAATTGAACATTCTACGATTAACATTGTTGCCAATTATTATAAGCCGGGGCCCGCAACCGATTCAATCGTAAGGAGCTGTATTGTTGCTCCTTCATCAAGGGGTGAAGATGCTGATGCAGGAAAATGGTGGGTTTCGGAAAATATTGTCGATGGAAGTCCTAAGGTTACTGACAATAACTTATTTGGGGTAACAAAAACAAGTTCGGCGTATAAACTAGATGAACCATGGCCTGCAATTAAAATTAATCAACAAACGGCAGAAGAAGCTTATATGGTTGTGTTAAAATACTCGGGTTGCTCTTTACCTATACGAGATAAAGTAGATGAAGATATTGTAGATGATGTATTTCATGGAACGGCGAAATATGGTAGCAATGGTATTATTGATGCTCCAAGCGATGTTGGTGGCTGGCCCGAACTGAAAAGTACTCCCGCCCCACTTGATACTGACCATGACGGAATGCCAGATGACTGGGAGGTTAAAAACAAATTGGATAAACAAAGCCCTGATGACCGCAATATAATAGCTACGGATGGATATACTATGTTGGAAAAATATTTAAACAATATAAATTAATAGCACGACACCGGCTAGAAGTAATGCGGGAGGTTGATGTTTTTTTCAATATTTCGTGTGTATTTACAGGGGCCGCAAATTTTAGCATTGGGTTTTAAGGGAAAAAAGATAGTCCAAAAGTGAAAATTTTGCTTGTGCTCGGCCAAAAGACCTTTGCGCATCTACCCCAGTACTGCATATAGACCCAGCACTACACGACCTATACAAATAATACCTTGTAGTAAATCTATCCTTTGCTTATTGGAGTTTAGTTTTTACATGAAAAAATATATGTTCCCGAACCAATTTCAACGATAGTTTCTTTTTCGTTTGATTCTAAGACTTGAACGGATTCATTTCTAGTGAGACTTTTATTCCCTTCTTTTATATCGGAAAGTACTGATGTGGGGATATAGACTTTGGCTTTGGTATTCACGGGGATCGTAATATTCATATAAACCTTATTCCCCTTACGTTTCCAAGCAGATGCTATGGTACCATTAATACTTTTGTAGCTACCCTCTATGAAATCCATTTCTCTGGTTATGGCGGGTTTTATAATAATTTTTCTATATCCGGAATCTTCTGTGTCTATTCCTACGGCATGTTGAAACATCCATTCTGCCACTGAACCGAAAGCGTAATGGCTAAAGGAATTCATTTTAGCGTTCAAATCCGAATTTTCCGCGTCGTCTTTAGTATAGCTGTTCCAGCGCTCCCATATAGATGTACTACCGTTTTCGACGGAATAACCCCAGCTGGGATATTCGGTCTGTTGAAAAATTTTATAGGAGATGTCATTATAGCCGTATTTGGACAAGGCTAACATAACATGTTTGGTGCCTAAAAACCCCGTAGCAAATTTGTATCCGTTTTCTTCTATTTTTTCTGCTAGCCTAGCGGCCCCTTTTTTTGCCAGTTCGTCAGGGTACAAATCAAAATATAAAGCTAGGGCATACGTAGTTTGTGTATCTTCTGTAGTATGTCCGTTCGCTAAAATATACTTTTGGGCAAATGCTTTTTTAATATTTTCAAATAGATTCCTGTAATTAGCTGCATCTTTGGTCTTTCCCAATGCTTCGGCCATTTCGGCCATTAGTTTGGCATCGTATCCATAAAATGAAGCACCTATGAAATCATGGCTCGTTTCTTCGTTAACGGCAAGCCAGTCTCCCCAATTGTTGCCTCCACCTGGTCTTAAATAATCTGTGCTCGCGTCTTCTTGGAACGCCATGAACTTTTGCATGCCTTCATACATAAAATCTAGGGCACGGGTATCATTATACACTTTGTACATGTTATATGGAATAATGATTCCTACATCCATCCATGCCGGTGCATATTGATTGGGTCTTGAATAAGGGAAAGGAGCAAAATTCGGATAGGCTCCGTACCAACGTTGTGCATCATCAAGGTCTACCAAAAACTTGGTCATAAAAGCGGCCACATCTGAATTGTAGGTGGCGGATCGCATATAGATTTGCGCATCTCCCGTCCATCCTAAACGTTCATCCCTTTGTGGGCAATCCGTAGGAATCTCAAAAAAATTGGCACTTTGTGTAGTGTTTATATTTTTGAACAGGGTATTGTTCATTGCATTAGATGAACTGAAGGTACTGGCATCAGTTTCAATAGAGCTTAAGACTAGCCCTGTAATGGCATCTAAAGTAGGCTTTCCGGGGTATCCTGTTACTTCTACATACTGAAAGCCATGATAGGTAAATTTTGGTTGCCAGGTTTCTAATCCGTTCCCTTTAAGGATATAAGTGTCGGTAGCCCTTGCCTTTCTTAGGTTCTCGGTCTGAATATGGCCATCGCTTTTTAAAATTTCTCCGAAACGCAATTTGACCTTTGTTCCTTTTGGACCTTTCACTTTGAGTTCGGCAATCCCGGCAATATTTTTTCCGAGATTAAAAACATAGGTTCCTGGGCCGGGTTCCGTAATTTCAATAGGTTTTAATTGCTCAACATTTTTAACTTTCGTACCTGGATGGGCTTCTAATTTTCCATTGGGGTAGGTGTATATTTTTGGGTTTTTCCATCCGCTATCATCATAATTTGGAGTGTCCCAACCTGAATGTTCTAATCGAGCATCGTAAGTCTCTCCCATTATAATATCCGCTTCACGAATAGCTCCTTCATTTGATTTCCAAGAACGATCCGAAGCTATGATTTCGGTTGAGCCATCTTCGTATTCAATATGTATTTGACCCATGAAAGAAGGGTTGACGCCGTAGAATTCCCTAACCTTATCCAAGCGTACCAAAAGAGCATATCCGATATAGCCGGCGTACCATCCATCCGCAATAACCGCCCCAACTACGTTCTCGCCTTCTTGAAGTCTGTCCGTAATATCAAAAGTTTGATAATATAGCCTTTTGTTGTAATCGGTCCATCCTGGTAAAAAATAATCATCTCCCACCTTGTTACCGTTTAATCTTAGTTCGTAAAGTCCTAGGGCGGTAGTGTAGGCAGTTGCTTGTTTTATTTTTTTATTTATAATAAAAGACTTTCGTAAGTACCTGGCGGGAGGTAAATATAGGCTGTCATATTTATCTACAGTATTATAGCCGACATCATGACCGATAAAAAGCCCTTTCCAACTAGAGAAATTCAAAAGTCCCATGGACCAATGAGCCGGCGAACTCCATTCCGACGGGTTATTTGATTCGTCCCAAATTTTTACCTTCCAATAATATTTGGAATCTGATTTCAATGAAATTCCGTCATATTCTATTTGATTGGTATGGTTGGAGTTTACTTTTCCGCTATCCCAAATATCGGCTTCGTTTTGTTCCAGTTTAGTACTGGAAGAGGCCACTATAATTTGATATGCAGATTGTAACCTGTTTCGTCCATTGCCTTTTAGAATCCAGCTGAACCGTGGTCGTTTGACATCAATTCCTTCTGGGTTAGTAAGGTATTCAACGCGTGTTTCATGTATGGTGAGTGCGTCATTTTTTTTATGTTGAGAATAAGATGACACCATTGTCAAAAGGGTGATAAATAATGCGGATAAATGAATCTTCATTTTGGGCTTATGGTTTATTGGTAAGGGAAATCTTTGCATTTTGCAGCAAGGTAATTGGCTTTGTTTTTATAAGTGTCCTGTACTATGTGGGCTAGGGTCGGTTTATGGTGTTAGCTTTAAATATTTGGCTTTAACAGCATTGTGCAGGATACTTAACTATTTTTCTAACTTTATTTTTGAGGCAATTAAGAATGACTAACTCTACTATCATTCTATCAACTCACACACAAAAAAATGAAAAAGAGTATTCAAATTTTGGTTCTCATACTGTTTGTCAATTACACATACCCACAACTGCCACCTGTGTTTAAAGGTGGTGATATCAATCGGGCCAGTACATCGGAAATGATCAAGAGCTACCTTGTGCCCCGACAAATCATATGGCAATCCGATACTTCCGGAAAATCAATTCAAAATGCGGAAACGCTACTTCAAACCGGGAACGGGCAGGTTGCGGTTAATGACGAAAACCTTTTTCGTTTTGTAAGTACAGAGAATGAGAAACCGGGAATATTACTGGATTTTGGAAAAGAGATTCACGGTGGGATTAAAATCTCTATGGGAATACGTAAAAGTAAAACACCCCTTAAATTACGCCTTCGTTTTGGAGAATCGGTTGGGGAGGCGATGTCCGAAATTGGAGGGCGGCAGAACGCCACTAATGAACATTCATTGCGTGATTTTATAATTGAAGTTCCGTGGTTGGGCAGTGTAGAAGTAGGGGAAACCGGTTTTCGGTTCCTACGGGTAGATGTTGTGGATTCAGGCGAAGATGCCCCCATAAAATCTATAGAGGCTGCTTTTGTTTACCGTGATATACCTTATTTAGGAAGTTTTGAAAGTGATGATGAACGTTTAAATGAAATTTGGCTTACAGGGGCTTATACAGTACACCTAAATATGCAGAATTATTTATGGGATGGAATTAAACGAGATCGTTTGGTCTGGGTAGGGGATATGCATCCTGAAGTAATGACCATCAATACTGTTTTTGGTAATCATGAAATAGTAAGTAAGAGTTTAGATCTGGCACGTGACCAACATCCATTGCCGCAATGGATGAACGGTATTAGCTCTTACTCTATGTGGTGGCTACTTATTCATAAAAATTTATATGATTACCATGGAAATCTTTCTTATTTAAAGGAACAGGAGCCTTATATGATTGGTCTACTAGATCAATTGAGCACATTTATAGATAAGGATAACAAAGAAATTCTAAACGGAAACCGATTTTTAGATTGGCCCACGAGTGAAAAGCCAGAGGCTATACATGCAGGGCTTCAGGCCATGATGGTAATGACTTTTCAAGCAGGTGCTGATATGATGTCTATTTTATCTCGGCCTGAACTCCAAGAAAAATATAATAAGATAGCCGATAGGCTTAAAAAACATAAGCCAAAGGATAACACCACTAAGCAGGCAGCGGCCCTAATGGTGCTTGCCAGTTTAAAAGATGCCCAAAAAGCTAATAGCAAGGTGCTGACAAAGGATGGCGTGCAACGTATGTCTACCTTCTACGGATATTATATTCTTGAAGCCATGGCAAAGGTGAAAGATTATAATGGGGCACTTAGGGTAATACGTGATTACTGGGGAGGAATGTTGGATTTAGGGGCGACTACCTTTTGGGAAGATTTTGACATACTCGATATTACCAACAGTGGTCCAATAGATAAGCTGATACCTGAGAGCAATAATGATATACATGGTGATTTTGGTGAGTATTGTTACGTAGGCTACCGGCATAGTTTATGTCACGGATGGGCTAGTGGACCTACTGCTTGGTTAAGTCAACACGTTCTAGGTATTAATGTAATGGATGGAGGGAACAAAGTGAAAATTGCACCAAACTTGGGCGACCTTAAATGGGTTAGGGGTAGCTTTCCCACCAAGTACGGTGTGTTGAAAGTAAGTCATACAATTGGTGCGGATGGTAATGTCAAAACAGAAATCGATGCTCCTGAAGGACTGGACGTAATACAATAATAAAATGGTTAGAAAAGCATTCAAAATGAAGGTATATGAAGATAAAATCGAGGAATATACCAAGAGGCACAATCCAATTTGGCCAGAATTAAAAGAAGTACTTAAGAACCATGGCGTTCGTAATTACAATATTTTTTTAGATACCGAGAGCTGTTTTTTGTTTGGTTACGCCGAAATAGAATCGGAAGTAAAGTGGAATGAGATAGCCAATACTGAGATTTGCAAAAAATGGTGGCAATATATGGCGACCCTGATGGAGACCAATGAAGATAGTAGCCCGGTCTCTACTGAGTTAAAACATTTATTCTACATGGAGTAGTCTGCATAAGACGAGGTTTGTTTATAGCATTAACTATATGTTTAATCGATAATATTAATAATTTATGTTACGCACTAAAGAGGTATTGCTGGGTTTGGGAGTCTTGGTAATGATGGTTTCCTGTGGGAATAAAGAAAAAAAAGTAAAAAGCGAAGTAATTAAAAAACGTCCGAATATAATATTTATTATGGATGACCAGCATAAGTACGATGCTTTGGGATTGATAAACGAACAAGTACTAACCCCTACGTTGGATAGTCTTGCAGCTAGCGGTACCTACTATAACCAAGCTGTTTGTCAGGCTCCAATGTGTGTGCCTAGCCGTAATTCAATAATGTTCGGACTCTATCCAAATCAAACAGGTGTTTATCGAAATACACGAGGTGGTGTAAGCGATGATAGTTTGCCGGGAAAGACAATGGCCCAATATTTTAAAGATGCCGGGTACGAAACAGCTGGTTTTGGAAAAACCCATTGGGGAAGGTATAAAACCGGGACTAGGGGATTTGAAACGAGGTATGTATCGGAAATTGCCGAAGACGGAGCTATTAGTATGCAAGATTTGAACCCTGAAGCCAAACGAAGATATAACGGGGAAACAAAAACAATGGGGGCCGGAGAAGAAAATAACTTGGGTTATCTTGGTTTCACCAGTGAACTTCCAGAAGAAGATCATCGTGATGGTTGGATAACAAAGCAGGCTATCGAGTATATAAACAAAAGAGAAGACGAACGTCCGCTGTTTTTTTATCTCTCATATATGAAACCGCATGCCGGACATAATGTACCTAAAGGTTATGAAGATTTATATGATGTAGATAACATTTCTTTTCCCGAGCAACCAAATTGGGATAAAGATTATTCGCCACATTCGGAAGGGATCAATAGAAGGGAAATGTATGAAAATTACTGGAAAGACGCTTCTGAGGAAGATTGGAAATTAATGACAATGCGTTATTATGCCAATGTAACATGGATTGATGATATGATGGGGCGTACATTGGATGCTCTGAAGAAAAAAGGAATTTTGGATAATGCCATTGTAATTTATACTTCTGATCACGGAGAAATGTTGGGTGAACGGTACTATAGGTTTAATAAATATAATTTATATGAATCAAGTGTTCGGGTTCCGATGATAGTATCGGGTTCGGCCTTGCCCGAGTCGTTTAAAGGAGGGAAGGTAAATAGTCACCCTACAGAAAACATTGATATTTTACCAACGCTCTTGGATTTGGCGGAGATAGATATGGAAAAAAAATTGCCAGGAAGGAATCTTTTGGAAAATAAGCCAAGAAAAGCAAGTTTTTCAGCGCTTCATGAGCGTGAGGGCGAAGCTGCCTTTATGTGGAGGACGCGTCAATATAAACTGATACTTGTATTTCACCGGAAAAAGGAGGCTGCCGATTATAGGAAGGAAGATATTATCACGGGAGAATTTTATGACCTGCATAATGATACCAAAGAGTGGTATGATTTGTATGGTAAAAAGGAAATCCAACCTATACAAGAACAATTTACGAGCGAGTTATTGGAACATTTACAATCAATGTAAATACAGGGCTCTTGCATGTTTGGGTACTGTTACTGATTGTTATAAAATAAAAAGTATAGAAAATGACCAATCAAAAAATGACTCTTGGAGAGTTTATTTTTGACAACCAATCCGCTTTTCCTTATTCTACCGGTGAATTGTCAAAACTTATTAATGCCATACGTTTGGCCGCAAAGATTACGAATCACGAAGTGAATAAGGCGGGATTGGTAGATATACTTGGTGATGCAGGAAATACTAATATCCAAGGAGAAAATCAACAGAAGCTGGATGTTTACGCAAATGTGAAATTTATACAAACCCTTGTTCAAAGAGGTATCGTATGTGGAATAGCATCTGAAGAAGAAGAAAATTTCATAGCCGTAAATAGTCATGATGGGAAAAACAGCAATCAATATGTAATACTTATTGATCCTTTGGACGGCTCTTCAAATATAGATGTCAATGCATCTGTTGGAACTATATTTTCTATATATCGAAGAATTTCCCCCATAGGCAAACCGGTAGAATTAAAGGACTTTTTACAAGCAGGAAATAAGCAGGTTGCCGGGGGATATGTTATGTACGGCACATCTACAATTTTGGTCTATAGTACGGGGCGTGGTGTTAACGGCTTTACCTTGAATCCGGCCTTGGGAACTTTTTATCTTTCACACCCAAACATGCAGTTTCCTGAAAATGGAAGTATCTATTCGGTTAATGAAGGTAACTATGTTCATTTTGCCCAAGGGGTTAAAGATTATATAAAATATTGCCAATGCGAAGAAGAAGATAGACCTTATTCTTCGCGGTATATTGGTTCGTTAGTTTCCGATTTTCATAGAAATTTGATTAAGGGAGGTATCTATATGTATCCTAGGATTGGCCCAAGGCAGAAAGGTAAGTTAAGATTGACCTATGAATGTAATCCAATAGCATTTCTGACCGAACAGGCAAATGGTGTTGCAACTACTGGATATGAAAGAATTTTAGATCTTAAGCCTACTGAATTACATCAGCGCGAAGCCCTGTTTTGTGGGAGCAAAAATATGGTTGAAGATTTAATTCATTTTGTACGTAGGGACACAATGTAATTTTTGATTGCTCTTGGAAGAGTAGCCTCTAATTCCGAAGATAAATATGTATCACGTAAATTAATATACAACTACTATATCTTATAAAAATTAAGTATATGGAATTGATTGTTGCATGTTAGGGTGTTTTTGTTGAATTTTTTGAAAACAATAACCCTAGTAATTTCCGGATTAATATTATTTGAAATCATTTTGTTAGATTTGTTTTATTGAAAGCTTTAAACGCTCTCGTTAGTGTCTTAATTGATGTCTTTTTTTAGTTGATTAAGTGTAAAATATTGGTTTTAAGGATGTTGTGTGGGTTTTTTGTTAACTCTGTCATCCCGACAAATTAAGGTGTTTAAATACGATTTTAATGTAAAAACACAAAAGTCAGTAAATTTTTACTGGCTTTTTTTGTTTTTTAATGAGAAAAAGTTTCTACTCTCCCTTTTTGTAAAACATCTCTATTTGAATAAAGTAGGTTTTATAGCACTTTGGATGATTTTAAATTTAAATATGCATTTAGAGTAGTTTTGCATAAGATTTTCAGGTAATTTTTTTTCATAAGGGAGTATATGCTGGATTTATATTTACACTTTATAAATGCCAAGTTGACATTTACATTGCTCAATAACGTTAATTTTTCTCGATAGCGTTAAAATTTATTCAACAATAATTTTATTTTTAAAGAAAAAATTATGTTGAGATTAAGGGAAGATAATCCCTTGGAAATGCTACGTCAATTTTCAGTTTACTATGATGGCGACCTCATTGAAAATTTGGGTGCAGCCAAAATGTCAATTGATAATGAGCATGGTAAAGGGTACGTAAGTTTATATGAGTTGATGCCAGGTCTTACGGCATGGGTGTATAATATTGAGTTTACCCAAAATTTAGTAATCAATATGAACTTCTCCGAGGATAGACCCTATTACTTTGGGTATAACGTATCAGGTCACCAATTGCAGAAGTTTCCTAATGAACCTGAACATAAGAAAATAAGGCAGGGGCAAAATTTTATTATTGTTAGTGAACCTAATACTAGCTCAGAATTTATTGTACCAAGTAATATTGCATATAAATGCTGTTATATTATTATCAATCCTAAGGAATTGGCAGAGGGGAATATAGCTAGTAAAAAAAGACTTCTTCAGGAGTTGGAGGCGAACTTTGATAATAAAACTAGTAAACACCCGTATAGATATTTTGGTGACATTGATACTAGGATTGGAACTTACGCCTCAATCATTGTTGAAAATTTACGCACAGACGTGGTTGGTAGATTAATTACGGAAGGCACTGTGCTCAGAATGTTGGGTTCGCAATTAGAGGCACATCAACATGACCGTAATAATGAAGAATTTCGACCTGTTTTAACTAAATCTGAGCTTTCCAGAATAACCCATGTTGGTGACTATGTGATCGAGCGTATTGCCGATAAATTTACCATAGATGATATCAGCCTCCACTTGCGTATTTCACCAAAAAAGCTTCAAAGCGGAATTCGTTTCCTGTATGGGTATTCTGCAAATGAATATCTCACAAAACTTCGTTTGGAACACAGCAGGGAGTTAATGCATTCAACCGAAATGAATATCTCAGAGATATGTCTTGCGGTGGGTTATCAGAGTAAAAGTTACTTTTCTAAGATTTTTTTGGATATGTACGGGTTTAGCCCAAGTGTTTATAAAAAGAGGTTTGAAGACGCCAATTTACTTTTTGATATAAGCTACCGCTCATTAGCTGTAGATACTACTAGCGGAAAGGATGTTGATGCTATTATTAAAACGGCAAGATCCTTAAACCCTGAATTTAATATAACTGGCTGTATCATTTATCACCGTAATATATTTTTCCAAATTATTGAAGGTCCCAAAAAGGATATACTAACGTTGTTTGATAATATCAAGAACGATGAGAGGCATAAGGATATTAAGGTGATGTGGAAAGGTTACAAAATAAGACGGGAATTTAAAAATTGGGCATTGGCAACAATTAGTGACGAGGGTGTGTTAGATGTGCAAATTCAAGGAAGTGCCAAGAGTTTAGAACTAAGTAATGTTTTGGGTAAGTTGGACAATAGTGCTATAGACTCTGAAAACTTATGGCGAAAAGTTAGAAATATTATAAAAGTCCATACGGATAACTCCGCTGCTTGACTTCTATTAGTTACACTAATTTTAGATTTTTCTTTCTTTTGAACAATTCGTCTATCACCAATTTTAATTGATTGTGCATTTTATTTATAGAGGTCTCTTTTGTTAAAAAAAACAAGGCTCCCATTTCTAAACTTTTGCGTCGGTCTTCTTCCGATGAGGAAGTAGAATAGATTACAACCGGGATTTTAGTTAGTAATTGGTTTTTTTTAAGATGTGTTAAACATTCAAACCCGTCCATTACGGGCATATTTAAATCTAAAAAAATTACCTTAGGAAGTATACCCGCAGATAAAGTATTCAATATATGGGTCATTAGTAATTTTCCATTAGGAAATATTTCCATATTTATCTCAGGGAAAATATCTTGCATGGCTTCAGCAAAGAACATTCTGTCATCTTCATCATCATCTGCATACGCCAAAGGACTAAAAACACTGTAGTTGTTCATAAATGTGATTTTGGGGTATTTGTGATTTCTCACTAAATAAATGTAGTATTTTTAGTAAGCCTCTTATAACAATATACGATAAATATATAACACTATTCGGATTGCCGTAAAACAGGTTGTTTCACTTTAAAACTGGAACTCATTATTTTTATTTTAGAGCAGATGTATGGGCAAACCCTTTTCGCAATATGATAATGATAGCAAACAATTTTTTCAGATAGTTTTCCACCTGATATAGTTAAACATCAAAAAGCTATCTCATTAAATTTCGTGTAAGTATTAAAGTCTAATTATAACTTACAGTAATCATGAAAACTCCAAAACTACTATATGTATTTACACTATTTATGTTTCTAATAACTTCATGCAGAGAAAGTACGGAAAAGTCGTCAACCCCGGGAAGTGGTATGGATGGTGTTAAGGAAACACAACAAGAGGCCATGGAACGAGAAAAAAAATGGAAAAGCGAAGAACGTCTTGGAGCGGATACCGTAAATATAGATAGTGCAAAGACTAATGGAAAATTGAAGGAGTAGCTCTATACCTACACTATACATTTTCTAAAATTTAGTAATTGATTTTTTTTTGAAAAATGCAGCATATCTCATTGATTGTTTTAAGGACAATTTTCCATCACCAAGAATAGAACTGAGGATATTATCGCTTAAATCAATATGTTCCTCCCCAAACCATTCAAGGGTAAAGGTATACCAGGTTTCACTTATTACTTGTACCCGAGTATATTCAACCTGACATCCAGATGCATAATCTATTGATAGTGGTTGTATCTCTAATTGTCCATCATTATCAATAATATTAAGGGCCAATCTATTTTTGGTTACCTCCAACCATTCGTTATTATCACAATCGGGTAAAATACTATTTTTAATTTTTGGGTCGTCCACTGTAAAGCTCCATTTTAGCCAGTTTTCACAGTATCCCATAGCTGTATGTACACGCGTTCTTGCAAATGGGACAGGTTCTCTTTGCTTAATTTCAATTCTATTTTCTCTAAACTTAATATTATTGTTTTTAGTAAGCTCGCTGAAAATAAAATTGTAATTATCTTATCTTTTTTTTCAATATCGCGGGCTTAAGCAAGCGGAAGGTACAGTCTGAAAATAGCTCCTTTACCTAAGCTGCTATTGGCGGATACGGCACCATTGTGGTTAAGCGCTATTTTCTTAACAATAGCTAGGCCAATACCGGTTCCTTGGTATTCCAACTTACCATGTAGTCTTTTAAAAATCTCAAAAATTCGTTCCTCATGTTCTTTTTCAAAACCTATACCATTATCGTGAAAACTGAGCTCTTGGTAGGAAAGTTCAGAATCCAATAACACATTTTTTATTTTGGAACCATGAATAGTTTTTACTTTGATATCAATTTGTGGAGGAGTATTTATCTTTGCAAATTTTATTGAGTTTTCGATTAGATTTTGAAAAACTTGTCTTATTTGAAAGGGAATTACTTTTGCTTCACCAAGTTCATCGTATGTAATTTGGGTATTGGTCATTTCAATCTTTTCAGAGAGGTTCTCAATTACCTGTTCTAATAATGATGTCAAATTCTGAACTTCAAACTCTTCTTGTTGTTTAGAGGTTCTTGAAAAAGCCAATAAATCTTCAATAAGGGTTCGCATACGTTCTGCAGCCGATATAACTCGGTCAAAATATTGCATACCTTTCTCGGACAAATTCTCCGATTCCATTTTTAATATGCGACTGCTCATCATCTGTATTTTGCGCAGGGGCTCCTGAAGATCATGACTTGAAATATAAGCGAAAGACTCCAACTCATCATTACTCTTCTCCAGTTCTCGTACGGTATCTTCTAATTTTTCATTTGCCTTTTTTAATAATTCTGTCCTTTCGAGTACTTGTTGCTCAAGTTCCTTTGAGAAGTTTTCTAACTTTTGTCTTGCCGCTACACTATTGGTTACATCTGCAACCGTTAACATAACCCCGGAGATTGAACCGTCTAACTCTTTAAGAGGTATATAATCAAAATCTACATAATACTCTTTTCTAACACCATTGCTTTCTACAATGGCATGAGATTCTTTAACAGACACAGGCTTACCGGTCTTAATAACCGAGCGTAGATAGGTAGGATATTCTTGAGAATTAAGCTCAGGAAACACATCTAAAAGATTTTTGCCTAAAACCTCTTTCTTTTTCTTCCTCCAAAAGTGGTTCAATAATACCTCATTAGCCATCTCGATTTTTAAATCGGTGCCTCGTAATATTCCCATAGCAATGGGTGATTGTAATACTAAATTCTGAAATTCGGCTTCACTTTCTAAAACATGATGACGTGCAATAACGGATTCCGTTACTTCTGATGCAACGCATAAGATTGTGGCAACATTACCTTTGTCATCAATTGAGGGGCTAAATATAAAATTGAAATAGGCTGTAACTGTCTGCCCGTTACGCACCAGATTAAATGGGTATTCCATACCCGTTTGAGCAGTCTGCGTTTGAATAACGTTTTCAAAAATGGGACGAAGACCTGCTTCTATCTCTGTTAAAACATTAAAAATGGACCTTCCTTCAGCAAGATTTCTATTTGTATTCCAAATATCCAGAGCCTTATCGTTTACTAACTCAACCTTAAAGTCTTTGGCATTGATTATAGCGATACCTACAGGCACATCCTGAACAAGATTCCGGAATTTTTTTTCACTATCTTGAATTTTTTGTTGGGCTTTTTTATCATCGGTAATATCCTGCAAAATACCATTAAAGCGATATGCTATATTTTCATTGTTAAACCAGCTTCTGCCAACTGCCCTTACAATTCTTGTTTGTTTGGTCTTTTTATTTTGAATCGTGTAGCATATATCATACTTGCCTCCCGAGGTATGGTCTAGTGCCCTAGCAATAGCTTTGGACACGCGTTCTTGATCTGATTTTTGTATGGCGGCTATGGCATCATTCAATTGAATATGGAATTCCATAGGCAGGCCAAACCATTCTTTAAGACGCTCGTTACTTTTAAATTTATTGGTAAGCGGGTTGTAGTCCCACGTACAAAGTTCGGCAGCATCCATGGCAAACTGAAGATCACTTTCACTTTCTTCAAGATCTTGCATTGTTTTTACACTGGCCGTAGTTTCGGAACAGGTTACCAAAATTCCGTTTATTTTTCCTTTCTCTTCTTTTATGGGACTATAGCTAAATGTCCAATAAGCTTCTTCAATAGTACCGTTTCTGTAGATTGGTATAAGTTGGTTTTCGCTCCATGTTGCCCCATTTCCTTTTAAAACATTCTGTAATAGGGGGTATATAGTGTCCCAAATTTCAGGCCAGGCATCCTTGCCTTTCATGCCTAGAATGGAAGGGTGTTTTCCATCTTTGCCTAAGCTAACCCTATAAGCGTCATTGTAAAACCCAATATAATCAGGACCCCAAAAGACATACATAGGAAATCTTGAATTTAGAACAATACTTAATGTTGTACGTAAACTTTGTGGCCAGGTACTAGGAGAGCCCAAAGCAGTTGACTCCCAATTTTTGTTACGGGTCAGTTCTCCCATTTCACCTCCGCCTTCCATAAATGGAAAAGTATGTTCCGTTTTGGCTTCCATAAAGGTTAATATTTGAGAACGAAATTATTGGAGGAAACTTCCTGACGAAATTTAAAATCTATAAACTCAATGCACTTTGTAAGAGCTAGTTTTAATTGGTCAAAAGTATTCGGTTTTTTTAGATAAAGGTCCGCGCCCTTGCTTTGTAGTTCAAGAACTTTTTTGGAATCTATAAGGGTGGAATAGATAATAACCGGAATCTGCGTAAATTTTGATTCTAGCCTAATATCGTTCAAACATTCTTCACCGTTCATCATGGGCATATTCAAGTCTAGGAAAATACAATCGGGTAGTTGTATTTCGGCATCCAGTAAATTTTTCATTAAATCAACACCGTTTTCAAATGATTTGAAAACGATATTTATACCAATATCGTTTATGGCTTCCTCAAACAATTGGCGATCATCGTAATCATCATCGGTTAGAAATATATTATATGTTTTACCACTCATCGTTACTATGAAAATTGAAAGGTTAAAAATTTATGGAAGTGCTCATAGGTTATCGCTTAGACTAGGCTTATTTGCAATTTCTAGAGAACTAATCATCGTCTAATCTTGTGGTAGATGTTTTCATAGATGGAAACTGGATTAATATATTCTATAAAAATATATAAGGTTGTCAAAAGTTTTGTAACCGAATAAATTTTTATTTGACTTGATAGAATATAAGTTTGAAAAATTTACTTCTATAATATTCATTTCATTGGAGCTGTTTCTTAGGGCCAACACGCAAAGCATTTGTGTAGTTGAGAGGGAATAGTGTCATTTTTTGATCCCTTTAAAGGTTTCTCAAGATAGGGTTGGTCATCAATCAGACCCTTGAATTTGATGGCATACTCATGAATATTTGATTTGCGTTCCTGTATTTTATTTATGATTTCTTGGCCTTCCAAATTGAATATTTCTGTAGGCCAAACTTTAAAAGCATTTGTAATGTTCTGATCAGTAAGTCTGGTTTCGAGATATTTGGCCTCTTCTTCAAAAATTCGCCTATCTATTTCTTTTAAAAAATATACATCAAAATCCATTATTAGCCCAGGGAGATAATCAATTTCCTTTTCAAAATTTTGAAGATCGGGAATAAATACTTCGTTAGAAATAATAGTAGGAACTATACCTTCAATTTTAAAAAAGGCATTGTCTCGGTCGCAGGGTAGTGGTATTGCTTTTAGTTTGTCGTTCTTTTTCTGTATAATCCAGCCCCATTGCTTTGCATGACGGTCCCAGTCCCCAATTAATAGATCAAATAATCTAGACCTGACCAATAAGTTTTGGTCAATGATCAGATTTTTTCCATACTCTAGTTTCAAAAGTTGGAGCTCTTCGGTATCTACCACTTTCCAAGTGTTGGGTATATCACTCCATTCTGCATTGCCGGAATCTTCGTGTTCTAACAAGTATAGTCTATTACCGTATTTGGCGTTATATTTATCTAGTGTTGATTGTTTGGGAATGAACAAAAGCTGTGGCCTAGTTGATGAAATACCCACATCTTTAGCCAACTGCGCGACAACCAATGCCGCATATGGATGTTGAGCGGAAATTCCATCTACAATAATATTTTCTAAGCCAAGAATCCGTGCAAATTCGGGGATTAAAGGTTCTGGGTTTTTGGTAACACTCCGTAGGGTAAATATAGTACCATTGGAGGTTTTTAATTTTAAAGAATGGGTTTGTTGCCCCCCGCCTTCATCAATAATTGTAAGACCTCCTTTTAAAGTATCCAAGAAAGCAATAGGAACTTTAATAGGTGTTTCCCATACCTTACGGTACTGTTCTCCTTGAATTATTTTTTTTAATGAATTGCCTTTGTATAAAGTGCTTGCAGCTACAAGTACCGAATCGTAATCACGAAAATTTACGGATTCTAACTGGTAAATATTCAAAATTTTGCAGGTGCTAAATTCTTTTTCAGTTGTGGATACAGAAAAATAAACGACTGTAATAAACAGAATCGCAATTGCGACGAAACCTAATATTATTTTTTTTAGCATGGTTTAGTTTTTCCTTCAAATGAGCTAATCTTAATTACTAGTTTATGCAAATAGAAAAAAGAATAACTGCTTCAAGGATTGTATTAAGGTGATTATGGTTAACTGGTTTCAATTTAGTGAATAGGGTGATTCTTTTAAACGCTATCAAAATAGTTGTTGACCTAAAAGGACAGCTTAAAAAAAATTGATTTGCTTCTTTTTGTATTAAAAAAAAACTCATTTACAATAAGGCCTCCCAGTAGAAATGAAGAATTTAGAAAAGACATGGCGAAGGAATTTTCTATTGAAATTCCAGCTTTTAAGTAAAATGAACCTTTTAAATATTGATTATGAGTACTGGAGTTAATAAAGAAGAGATGAAGGCTAGTGAAAGTGCCCCTATGCCTACTAAGCAAAAAGATGATGGGTCAGTAAGAAACCAGACTACCAATGTTCCTAGAACCCGCTTTCCTTGGGTAACTATCATTATGGTAATTGCCTTTTTAATGGTTTTTTGTGTTATTTATTTTGTTCTGGACTCTGCCTCATAAGAAAATTCATTGAGTTAAAAGCTGATAGGGGACGAGTTGCGCAATACCTGTGTACATTGCAGAACTAAAGGAGATATAATAAAATCTTTGTTCACCAGCGGTTCGTGCATATACACTGCATTAAGCAACTGTATAGATTAAATTATCTATAAAAACTTGTGCTTTTAATCCTTGCCTGCACCCTGCTATAGTTGACGCAGTATCCATACAAGATGGCTAAAGAAATTTAAGAATGTATACGGAACAAGGTGTCCGGACATGTATAAAGATTAACTGTGAACTAAATAGTATATTGAGTTACTAAATAAGAATTATTCATTTTCAGCTACCCATTTTTCATATCTGATAAATTGTTCATCAGATAATATATTCTTCATTTGTCTAGAGCGTTCACTTTCAAAACTTCCTAGCATCTCGCCGTTTGGCATATTTCGCTTTTGACTTTCGAAATTTTCTATAGCCGATTTGTAGGAGTTGATTTGTTCTTCGGTCATATCCAAATGTGAAAACAATTGCGAATCTCCGGAGGTAATAATTTGATTGTGTTGCGCATTGGCTTGTAGGTTATTCATGGCTCCTGTAGCTCCGTTAGCTTTGGCGACGGCTCCACCGGATATTTGGGAATCAGAAGAAGTAATGCCAATTGAGGTCTCGGTATTTTGTTTCTGGGCTATCACGGAGTTGTTATTTGTCGCTTTTTGCTTGGTGCTTGTGCACGCTGTGAAGCAAATTGTGAGTAACGTTGTACCTATTATATTTTTTAACATGGTTTCTATATTTTAATTATACTAAAATTAATCTACAGATGAAGAAAGGATAGATGTTATTAAAAACAATGTTAGCTCAGTTGATTAGTAAACTGTGATTGTTCATATGGAATGGACTGTCTAATGGAATTTAACTTAGTGAAGAGATTTTTAATTACTCCGTTAATTCGCCCAATTCTAAACTAAGTTTTTGGATCTCTTCTGAATATGTCTATTAGATTAAATATCATTATGCAAAATATAACCCATATGAATCCGGCTATGAACCCCCCGGCAATATCTGAAGGAAAATGAACTCCCAGATAAATTCTACTGATTCCAATGCTCAATATGAGTGCAACCAAAAGAATAATCAAAGGGATTTTAAAAAGTCGGCCCATTTTTAATTTAGAGCATAGATATATTAGAAAACCATAAAATGCCATTGCGCTCATGGCATGACCGCTAGGGTAGCTTAAAGTTTCAACCGAAACCAGGTGCTCAATACCCGGACGGGCTCTATCAACAAATCGCTTTAATACCATATTAGAAATCGTAGCTAAAAAAAGAACAATAGTAATCTGTGAAACATATTTCCAATTTTTATAAACTACGGCAGAAAGTAATACGCCCAGACCAAGAATAATCAGATAGCCATATACGTCTCCTACATGGGTAATGAATACAAAGAAATTGGTAAGATTTGGTGAGCGATAAGAAATTATATAATCCGTAATACTAGTGTCATATGCAGTTAGGACTTCGTTTTTTAATTCTTCGGTAAGTTCCACGAACAAATTAATGCCACCTACTACTATAGCTGTAGAAGAAATAACAGCAATGATATAGGGTAAATAGGTACTATACTTTTTGTAGTGAAGTTCAAGAAACCCTCTTAACTTTTGAATTAATTGGTATAATTTTTCTTTCATCTTAGAGTTTTAGTCAAACTAAACATACGATTACGACGTTGAGGGCAGTTCATATATATTCTAATATTTAAAATTAAGATTCTTCTTGAAACTGAATGCTGTCAAGCTCTTTCAGAATAGCTAGCCCGTATTCAATCTTTGCACAATGTTTCTTTAGAATCACCACAATTCTGGAAGGTAATTTCGTGTTGGAAAGCATGCTATTATATTCATCCACAGCTGCTTTTTCAGCTCTTAGAGCTTCTTTCAGTATAGTTTCATCGTCAGTTGCGGCTTGTATAGTTTTAAAATCTATACAATTATATACTAAATCTTCCACCGTATTTTGTAAATCTTTATCCGAAATATCACAGCTGTTCATTTCCTTGGTGAGCTCTATTTGGAAATCTCTTCTTTCATTTTTTCTAACATCAAACCATTGGGTCAGGGACTCAGCAGTTACTTTTTTAGACGCCATAAAAAAAACTCTTTCGGCCTGTATGTTCTTATTGATAAGACCATCAAGAGTTTTTGTAGCAAGTTTTGTCATCATAATTTTACCCTTTCATTCTGTAGCTTTAGGAAGAGATTTTAATTGGACCCGCATCAATTTTTGAGGCGCGTAATTCTTAATATTTAATTTTTTGAACCGATACAGGTACGCTGGAAATAGTGTGCCTATCACCCTCCAATTATCTCCCCGCCATTAATATGTAACACTTGGCCGGTCATATAACTACTATCTTCACATGCCAAGAATACATAAGCTGGCCCAAGCTCAGAAGGTTGTCCTGGACGCCCTAAAGGAACATCTTTGCCAAAGCTCTCTAGTTCTTCCTTATCAAATGTAGCGGGAATAAGCGGAGTCCAAATTGGTCCGGGAGCAACAGCGTTGACCCGGATTCCGTCTGCAGCCAAATTCTTGGAGAGGCTTCTGGTAAAGGCAACAATTGCCCCTTTCGTGCTTGAATAGTCTATTAAATGTTCAGACCCTCTGTATGCCGTTATGGATGTTGTGTTTATGATGACATCACCTTTTTTTAAATGTTGTATTGCTGCTTGTGCTATATAAAAATAGGAGTAGATATTGGTTTCAAAGGTCTTATGTAGATTCTTAGTTAGAATATCGTCTATATTTTCGGAAGGAAATTGCATAGCGGCATTATTGACCACGATATTAATTTTTCCAAATTCTTTAATTGTTTTTTCTATAGCTTCTTTGCAGAATTCTTCGTCACGTACATCACCTTTTAATAAAAGACACTTTTTTCCCTCTGCTTCAACCGTGTTTTGCACTTCTTTGGCATCTTGGTCTTCTTCCAGATAAACTATTGCAACGTTAGCACCTTCTCGTGCAAAATGTACTGCAACACTTTTACCAATACCGCTATCACCTCCCGTAATTATAGCTACCTTTCCTTCTAATTTGTTGCTCCCCTCATAATCCTTGCGTATAGTTTGTGGTGTTATTTCCATAGAATGTTGGTTGCCCGGTTGCTTATACTGCTTTTCTTTGGCAAGGGTCATTTGGTCATCTATTGTAGAGACCACATCATCAATTCTAGATTCATTATTATTATGTGCGTTAGTAGCGTTTTTATGTATATCCATGATTCAATATTTTGGCGAAGATTATTTGGTGTAAACAACCATAAAAGTGAAATTTAGCAACAGATAATCTTTGTGTGATTTTAAAATTTTACATTTCTAGAATTAAATTTACATTATGGGAAAAAATAGGATGAACCTTATGCAATTTGAAAATATCCCAAATGAATTTTAATCTCGAAAGACCCATCATAAGAGAATTTCTTAAATAAAAATTATAGAAACATTCTAGAGGTTCTTGGAATCCTATGTTATAAATGGGAATGAGGATTAAGCTTGTAAATCAATAAATAGCCTATTGGGGAAGTGGTCGTTGTATATTACTTTTTAAAGATATAAGTACGCATTTTAAAATCTGCCTCTGCAAGTACTTTCTTTAAGTGATTGTTGTCCTTGTAAACAGGTGTATCCAAGACTTTGTATTCGGAATGGACTTTAAAGAAATCAGATTTAAAGGGCCAAGGTTCTACGGTAATGGAATTATCTTCTTTTTGCCTTAGATAGTACCTTTCGTTATTTATAGTTTTATTGATTTCTACTTTACGACCAACTTCCGGTATTTTGTCTTGACTTAGAATTAAGGAACAGCGGTCTGAAAAAAGCAATATATTATATAATTCGTCTTCAGTTTTTTTTGATATTGCATAGAGTTTTCTTTGAGTTGAGCGTTTAGAGTCTATTTCTGAAAGGAATTGCTTCAAAGGCTCGTAATCACCTGCTAACGATTCATAAAGGAAGGATAGGTGCCGGCCAATTAAAAGCGCGATTAACTGAGATTTTTGCATGGAGTTCTCAAACACTCTTTTAGCATGTTCTAAAGCATCTGAAGGGGAATTAGTATCCATTGTAAAATCTTTAGGACTACCATTTTGTGTCAAATAATTATGTTCTTCAAAATTTAAAAGATAGTCATCATGCTCTACAATAGCTGTTAGGGCATCAACCCAAAAACTTTGTGTTAGGCTTGTCTCTAATTGAGATGCTATCTTTCCAGCAAGAAGGCCATGAGCATATTGAGATATAATTTCCCAACCTGTTAACGTGTGTTTTACTATCATAAAATTTCATTTACTTTTCTCAGTAGTCTAAGTAATATTAAAACCTAGCAAAATATTCTAGTATGCAAATAGTGAGACTCCGATTAAAATTATCTAACAAGTAACAGTCAATTTTAGCAATTGATTCTTAAATCTTATGACCCAAAAGAAATAATTTCTGTTTGGAATAGATATTGCAAATCACTTTTAATGGTTTAGCAAAATTGTTTGGGTTGGTTCTATTGAGAGCTTTCAAATTTTGGGAATACTAAATAAATGGCAGCTCTTTCCTTCTGGTTAAGAACATTTGAATTTAGAGTTGAATACATGGTCTGTAAAGGCCCAATTCTGGTGTAAGAACAAAAAATTACGGGTCTATTCAAATTGTTTTAAGGACCATGTGTTGTTAGGAAATAATCGGAATTATGTTGATTTGAATCAGTCGCCATTAAATTATTAAAGCTCATTTTTCTGAGTGTCTGGAACCCCAATGATTTGTATATACCTATGGCTCGGGTATTGATTTCCAAAACATGTAAAAACGGAGTTTTCCCTGACTTAAAAATAATATTAGAAGTATATTTAAGTAACTCTTTTGCATATCCGTTTCCGGTGTGTTCAGGATGGGTTACAACAGCACTTATCTCGGTAAAATCATTCATTTGTAGACGTTCACCAGCCGCCGCAACAAGTACATTGTTTTTATAAATCCCAAAATAGCGTCCTAATTCTGCAGTCTTTTTTGTAAAATAACCTGGCTGTACCAAACTAACCAACTCATAAAGTTCGTTCTTCTGTAGATTACTGGTTAAGGATGTTATTTGGTTTTTTAGTTTCAAATCAATTGGAGCTCTCAAAATCATTTGATCACAGATATATTCTTTTTGCAGCGTATAGAGAGGTGATGGTAATGGTTGACTACCTACCACAAAGAATTGTTTAATATGCTGGCTGTATTCTACAATGCTCTGCATTGCTTTTTCAATGGCGTTGGCACCGCCAAACAGGCAATAGTCTGGTTTATAAAAAGCAATACCTTCTCCCAAATGGGAAAATTGTGAATGTGTTTCATTTAATGAATACCATACGGGATTCTTCAATTTATCTTCCATTTAATACGCTTCACTTTTACAAAAGTTAAAAATAAAGGAATTGGGGATTGCTCGCACTGTCTAACGGAAAGAAATAGAATTTTAAACACTAAAAAGTTTATCCATTGGAATTTACAGATAACAATCTTAAAGCGTTAAATTCTATTCGTTCAAATTCATTTATCAAATTAACATATACATATAGTTACTTGGAACGGTTTTTTATTAACTTAACTTTTTTTCGGATAAAGGTGGTTATCCTTATCTCGTATAACTATTGAAAAACACAGGGGGACACTCGTTTCTATGGGGAAAAGATTACTATTTTATATATACTTCGTAAGCATATTAAGCTGGCAGGTAACGGCGCAAGATGAAAGAAAGAAATTAGATTTTTATAAGATTAAGGATGGTATTTCTCAGGTTGGTGTGCATACCATTGCTCAAGATAACAACGGGTTTGTTTGGATAGGTACGCATGGATCGGGTGTGTATCGTTATGATGGAATGGACTATGTCTCTTACAGGCCCAAAGATATTAATCATAAGACGTTGAACAGTAGTTTCGTATACTGTACTTATTTAGATCAACGCAATAGATTATGGGCAGGAACTAATATTGGACTTGCGCTCTATGATAGAGATAATGATGAATTTCGTCATATACCATTAATTTCCAAGGAGAACTCAAAATACGGTAATATAGGGGTTATAAGTTTGCAAGGTGATGGTAAGGGTAACCTGTATGTTGGAACCGGGGAACAAGGGGTATATGTCATGGACCTTGAAACATTAAAGCTTGAGGAATTAGCCTTTAACAACCCCAATTCAGATACTTATCTTGCCGTAAATGAGATTAAGTTAACCAGTTCTGGAGTAATTTATGCCGCTACCAGTGGTGGCCTTCTAGAGGTAGACCCAAGAAACAAGAGGGTAGATTTTGCGCTATTTAGAGATGGAAAGGAGGCAAAGACTATTGCCGTGGGCATACAGTCATTGTTTATAGACTCGGATAATACCATTTGGGCGGGCTCTATTTCTAATGGTATTTATAGGGTAAAGTTGTCTGCAGATAGCCAAACACCTGCTGTAGATAATTTTAAGGTTACATCAAATAACATCTTCGCTATTGCAGAATCGCCATACGATGAGATTTTACTTGGAACGGAAAATGACGGACTTTATAGCCTAAACAAAAATGGAGGTGTAATTCATCATTATCTCTTTGATAAAAATGATGAGAAAAGTATTTTATCCAATTCTGTTTGGTCTTTGTATGTAGATGAAGACCAAAGAATATGGATGGGTTTTTATAATAGAGGTATTGTAGTCCATGATAAATTCCACAATAAGTTTAGTGAAATTCAAAGTATCTATAATAAGTCCAACTCATTGCAAATAAGTTCGGTAACCTCAATTATTGGAGACAATAATGGTAAGTTATGGATAGGAATGGATGGAGGTGGTATTGATGTTTTGGATAAAGCAACTAACTATTTCAAACATATCAATACAGGTGTCCGTTCAGAATACACGGGCTTGACCAGTGATTATATTCAGTCTTTGTTTATGGATAGCCAACAGAACATTTGGGTTGGTAGTTGGGATAAAGGTCTTTACTTTCTAAAAAAGGGAACTACAAAATTCGTCAATTACAAATTTCCTGTCATACGAAACAGAAAAGGCTCCGGCGCTATTATGAGCTTCGCAGAAGACGATTTTGGTAAGGTTTGGGTTGGGACCTTTAATCAGGGTTTGTATTCGTTTCAACTTAATGATAAAAATGAAACCAATATAATTCCTTCATCGTTTGAGCTTCATGATTTGGCAGGGGAATATATAAATAAAGTAGAAGTAGATTCTCAAAATACCATTTGGATAGCAACAACTAATGGTCTGTTTAAATTAGATAAAGATACGGATGATTCTTATAAACTGTTACGTATGAACAATTCTATATCTGCGGATAAGACCGAAAATTTGACCTATTATGACATAGTATCATTGTATGCAGATGGAGACATTCTTTGGGCAGGAACTAGGGGTATGGGGTTATTGCGTTTCAACACTCGGGATAGCTCTACTACTTGGTATAATAACGAAAACGGTTTAAGTATGCCTAACGTTATTGGAATTATTGGCGATTCCAATGGTAATTTATGGTTGGATGGTAATTCGGGCTTAGTATTGTTTGACACTAAAACCAATGAATTTACCAAGTTCACTAAAAACGATGGTTTGGTTTCTAGTGACTATAATAAGAATGCGTTATATAAGGACAATGATGGAAAGTTATATTTTGGGGGAACAGAAGGAATTGATTATTTTAATCCCAATGGCATAAATATATTGGAAACACCTCCTCAGGTCTATCTTAAAAACCTGAAACTATTTAATGAAACCGTGCAGCCTATGGCCGAAGGTTCTCCTTTGGAAAAAGCACTTTCCCAAACGGATAGTATTACGTTAAACAGTAAACAGTCTGTATTCTCCATAGAATTTTCCGGAATAAATTATACACGAGCCGAAGAGAACCAGTATGCGTATTATCTGGATGGCTATGAAACCGATTGGAATTTTGTGGGTAAGGCAAGGAGTGCTACCTATACCAACTTAGATGCGGGCCATTACACATTTATGGTAAAAGCGGCTAATAATGATGGGGTGTGGAGTGAAACTCCAAAGAAGCTATACATAGAGGTGTTGCCTCCTTGGTGGAAGTCCAATTGGGCACTGTTTGTATATGCTCTTATTATTTTGTCCTTGCTGGGGTTGTTAAGGCAGTTTGAAAAAAAACGAATTATAGACAAACAGCAGGTTGAAAACGAACGCCAAAAAAGGGTAAGGGAGGAAGAATTGCACAAAGAGAGAATTCAGTTTTTTACAAATGTAGCTCACGAATTTAGTTCGCCGCTTACCTTAATTCTGAACCCTATTAGAGATATTATAAGCGAACCGAACGCTAATTTTTCCAGCAGGCTTAAAATCAAGCATGCTACTATATATAAGAATACGGAGCGCTTAATTCGTTTGATCAATGAGTTGTTAGACTTTAGTAAACTAGAATCCGACAAAATTAAAATTCATGCCAGCAATCTAAATGTTGTACCGTTTGTAAAAGGAATTGTAGACCATTTTATAGAAGAAGCTTTTTCAAATCATATTGAGCTAAAGGTAAGTTCAAACCAAGATGTTATTAGGCTATGGGCAGATGAAGGTATGTTGGAGAAGATAATTTTTAATTTGTTGTCTAACGCTTTCAAGGTTACACCAGAAGGTGGATCCGTTCACGTTAATATTGAGCAAAAAGAAAATCATGTAGAGTTTTCTGTGTCGGATACAGGGCCTGGTCTAAAGAAAGGGGAACAGGATAAATTGTTTGAAAGGTTTTATCAAGCTGAACCTTTCAAAAAGGGATTCTATAACGGTACGGGTATAGGGCTGGAATTGGTTCATAATTTTGTGAAACTCCATAGCGGCAATGTAGAGGTCAATAGTCAACTGAATTTGGGAACAACCTTTAATGTATCACTTCCACTAGGAAATGCCCATTTTAAAGCTTCAGAAATTCTAACCGAAAACAGTAGTGTGTCGTCTCCAAGACAAAGTTTAGTTAAATCTAGTTTTGTTCCCGAGGAAAACAGTCAGCCTTCATCAACAAAAACAACAAAAACCTTACTTATCGTTGAGGATGATGCAGAACTACGAAATTATTTGAGAACGGAGTTTAAGAGTCAGTACAAAATTCATATTGCAAAAAACGGAAAAGAAGGTTTACGATTGGCTCTGGAACTTCTGCCCGATGTTATTATGACGGATGTTGTTATGCCTGAAATGAACGGTTATGATTTCTGTGAAGCCATACGAACGGATATTAAGACCAGTCATATACCTATAATGATGATTACCGCTAAATCTAAGGTGGATAATAGAATATCAGGTATTGAAAAGGGTGCGGACGTTTACTTGGAGAAACCTTTTGATATGAAATTGGTACAACAACATCTTAAACAGCTCATTCATAGCAGGGAGGTTATTTACAAGAAATATTTTAAGTCTATGGGAGAGATCCAAGATGATACCAGTATTACATCTTTGGATAAAGCTTTTGTTGAAAAAGCGGTGAATTATATTCATGAGAACATCACTAACCCAAATTTAGGGGTAGAGTCGTTGGCCTCGCATTTAAATTTGAGTAGGAGTCAGTTGTATCGGAAAGTAAAAGGACTGACCAACCAAACGGCTAACGAATTTATTAGGAACCAAAGACTTCAAATAGCTAAAAAACTTCTCGAAAACGGAAACAAAGACCTAACTGATGTTTGCTCCAAAGTTGGTATTTCATCTACAACCTATTTCTCCCAAAGATTCAAGGATTATTTCGGAATAGCTCCTATGGATGTGCAAAATAACAAAGCATAAAACTTCATTGCTTATTCCATCCTTTACTGGGTAAATACACCCTTCTAAACAGTAACCCCTTGGATTTTTTTATTAGCAAAAACTTTGTTCCGTTGCAGTAGTTCTATGAGTGTGAAACAAAACTAGGACCCTGTTTCTTGACTGTACTTTATAGTGTGTTCTTTTAGGTACTATTAGCTTCTTTAAAAGACTTAAATCAGCTCTGGTTATTTAGTTTTTCCATAACCCTTTCCGTTAAAATCCACATGTTATCGGTTCAAATACTCATGAGATTGACATGGGTACGCGGTTTTTCTATTCGACAAGAATACAAATGTTGCACAAAAAATTACAAATGTTGCAAAGTGCATCAAACGAGGAATAATTGCAACAAATAAAAGGCTAGTGGCATCATCCCTGTTTTTGTTTATTTGATTTTTTTTTAACATTTACAACAGGAAATTAACAATTATCTAACGTTCAATTGTGAATTTGAAAAGTCGTTAGGATTTATTTATGATTTTCAAGTAGCTCTTTGTTTTACCAGTTTCAATAAGTCTAAGTAAAGCCGGGCTTTTTGATAATAATAAAAAGTTATACCAACCATAATTATACAAAGCTCAATTAAGAAATATCAACCCACATTATAGCGGTATGAAAAAACGGATTCCTTGTACAAAACAGTCTATATTTTGTTTTCATTTATTAAAGAAGATGAGAGTTTTAGTAGTGTTTATTTTGCTTTCTCCCATTATTCTTTCTGCCAGTGATTACCCGCAAAGTAAGATTACGGTAACCGGTAATATATCGGAAGCGGATACCGGTTTGCCAATTATTGGTGCCAGTATATTACAACAAGGAACCACAAATGGGGTAATGACAGATTTTGATGGTAACTATACCATTAATGTACCGGAAGATGCAACGTTGATTATCAGTTATATAGGTTATGCAAGACAAACCATTAACGTATCCGGACGAACAGAAATGGACGTTATCATGCAGTCCGAGGCATCGGAACTGGATGAGGTGGTGGTTGTGGGGTATGGTACCCAGACCAAAGAGAGTGTTGTAGGGTCCATTGCGCAGGTAACCGGGGCAGACCTTATGCAGTCTGGTGGTGTTTCTACGGTAGGGCAGGCATTAACCGGGCGTTTGCCTGGTGTAACTACGGTATCTTCAACAGGTAGACCTGGTGATGAATCTCCCCAAATTTTTATTCGTGGTCAAAGCTCATGGAACGGTGGGGGGCAACCTCTTATTTTAGTAGATGGTATTGAGCGTAGTATGAATGATATAGATGCGGGAGACATTGAAAGTCTTTCCGTTCTTAAAGATGCTTCCGCAACGGCAGTGTTTGGTGTAAAGGGAGCCAATGGGGTAATACTTATTACCACTAAAAGAGGTAAGGAAGGTAAGGCGCAACTATCGCTTACGGCAAGTTCCGCAATAAAGACATTGTCTAGAATTCCAGAAAAATACGATTCATATAACAGTTTAATGGTGGCCAATGAGGCTATTGAAAGAACGGTTCCCGTTCGCGAAGAAGCTTGGAGAAATTATACACCCGTAGATATTATTGAAAAATATCGTAATCCGGCCAATGAATTGGAGAGAAGTATCTATCCAGATGTAGATTGGGTAGATGTAATGCAAAAGGATTTTGCTACAGATTATAGGCTTAATTTTTCTGTTGCCGGAGGAACAAAATCCGTTAAATATTTTGGTGCACTTTCTTACCAGCACGTGGGTGATATTTTTGATGCGGGAAGTTTCAATAACGGACGTGATTATGCGCCCAACTTTAATTATGATAGATTTAATTATAGAAGTAACATAGATTTTGATATTACGCCTACAACTCGTTTATCGGTTAACTTGTCCGGTTACTATGGGCTTCAGAATTCTAACCAGGCAGACCCACAATTGTTGTACAGTAGTATCTATTCACTGGCACCAAACTTATACACCCCTATTTATGAAGACGGTACTTACGGCAGGGCCATTACAGAGAATTTTGAGTTAAGTAATCCTGCCGTAATACTAACCGCAAAAGGTTCAACAAAAAACCATAGGGTACAGGTAAACAGTGATTTTGTCCTAGATCAAAAATTAGATTTCCTCTTAAATGGTTTAAGTTTTACCGGGCGTTTGTCCTATGATAACAATTTTAGAGGAGGTGGCGGAGTCGTGGAAGAGAATCCCACTGGTTTAGATAACGTAGTGTACAAGATTTACGACCAAGACGGATCCGCTCAACTGGTTTCACCGGTAGGCACAAATCAGTTTGATTTTGTACTGAATCCTTGGGAACGCAATGGGCTTACCATACAAGATTGGGAAACAAGCAGACGTTTGTTTTATCAGCTTTCATTAAACTACAATAGAACCTTTGCTGAAAAGCACAATACCACCATATTAATGTTGATGAACAGGGAAGAATACGCAATTGGTAGTATGTTCCCGAGGTACCGTGAGGATTGGGTTGCACGTGCTACATATAATTATGACGGACGCTATTTTCTTGATGTAAACGGAGCTTACAATGGTTCGGAGAAGTACGGGCCAGGTTATAAATTTGAGCTGTTCCCATCAGTTGCTTTGGGATGGATGGTAAGTAATGAACCCTTTATGGAATCGGCAACGTGGTTGGATAAGTTTAAAATAAGAGGTTCTTACGGAGTTGTTGGAGATGATAGTGCCGGAGAAAGATGGGCTTACCTGTCACAATGGTCTAGTGGAGGTAGTGCATTTTTAAATAATGTAAGTCCCTACGGCACGCGTTCACCATATACCTTTAGAATGGAGGATATAATTGGTAACCCCAACTTGCAATGGGAAACGTCCGAAAAAGCAAATATAGGTTTTGAGCTATCGGTTCTTAAAAATAGCCTTTCTTTAGAAGTCGATGTTTTTAAAGAGGACCGTCATGATATAATTGTGCCGGCAGATTCCCGTAGTGTTCCTAGCTTCTTCGGTTTTCAACCTGCTGATTTTAATATTGGAGAGACAACGGTTGAGGGTATTGAGGTTTCCTTGGACTATAAAAAACAGTTGACCCAAAACTGGGATATCTGGTCCAATTTCGCTTTTACCAAGGCAAGAGACGAGATTATTTTTAAAGAAGACCCACTCTTGAAGCAAAGCTATCAAAAAGAAGAAGGTTTTGCCATTGGTCAACCTAGGGTTAATATTAGGGGAGATATATTACAGTCTTGGGACGACGTGTACGGTGCAACGCCTCAAGAGAACAGTCAAGAAACCAGACGCCCCGGTTACTACGATGAAATAGATTATAACGGAGACGGGGTAGTAAATAGTGATGATGCAGTCCCTTTTGGTTATACCGTAAGACCACAGAATACCTATAATCTTACGTTGGGAACTGGGTACAAGAACCTATCCTTCATGGTTCAATTTTATGGAGTGAACAATGCTACTAAATATTATCAAGATAGAAGTTTCATACTAGAGACCCCTTTGTTCTTTGAGGAGAAATCTGATTATTGGAGTGTTGATAATCCAGACGGAGAGGAAGTACTTCCCGCTTGGTTGGGTACGGGAGGGGCAACCGATCCGTATAGAAATTGGTACGATGCTTCTTTTGTACGACTTAAGAATATTGAGTTGGCCTATACTTTTAAAACCGAAAACGGAAGTAGTTATAGGGTTTACGTAAGCGGTAACGACTTGGCCTACTGGTCAGATTTACCTGATGACAGACAGGATAACACCGGTAGTACGGCCTCTGAATATAGAGGTGATTACCCTACGTTCAAGAGATATAACATAGGGCTGAACATTAACTTTTAATATAGTAGACAATGCGTAAAATATTCAAACTGGTAATAGGAATATGTTTTCTGGGAATATTCGCCTCTTGTGAAGATTACCTGGATAAATCAATAGAGACAGAACTAACAAAGGAAGAAGTCTTTAAAAATTTTGATAGTGCTCAAGGCTTCGTTGAAGAGATGTATGCCATGATCGTAGATTACAGTACGGCGGCACATTGGCAACATTTTCACTGTTATGCAGAAGATGCGGTTGGTATTGATACATGGCAGTTTGATTATGCCATTGATGAAGGACGATACTGGGAATGGCAAAGAAGCGGTCCGGGAAGTATGTTTGACGGTAACACCAACACTGATGCCGAATTACCTTTTGACAGGGCCAAGCTATGGCCAAGCAGTTGGGCGGGTATTCGCAAATCAAATATTGTTATAGCCGATGCGGATAGCCTAATGACAGGTGCCAATCAGGTAGAAAAAGATGTGGTTTTAGGGCAAGCGTATTTTTTCAGGGCATTTTTTCATCATGAAATCATGAAGTTTTGGGGAAGCATTCCATATATAGACCAAGTTCTGGAAGATGATTGGAAGTTGGAGAGACCTGCGGAATGGTCCGAAACTGCTCTTAAAATAGACGAGGATTTTCAAAGAGCTGTTGATTTATTACCGGTTGATTGGGACGACCCTGATTTTGAGCCTGGATTAAAATCAAGAGGAGAAAATATGTTCAGGCTTACAAAGGGAGCCGCCTTGTCCTTAAAAGCAAAGAACTTGCTCTATGCAGCTAGTCCGCTTATGCAAAATAGTAGTAGTACCTATGATTATGACGTAGAATTGGCAAAACGTGCTGCGGATACCTTTGCAGAGGTACTTAAAATGTCTAGATACAGCCTTACACCTTGGGATGAGTATGAAAGTGTTTTCTATTCAACACAAGGTAGATATCCCTATTCTTCGGAGTATATTTTTAGCCAGGCAGGTTCTGTAGGCTGGTTTCAAAGTTTTCTGTCTACGAATTGGCAGTTGGGGGCAATTGGTCAAAATAACCTAGCATCGTTCCCTACCCACAATTATATTGAGGACAATTTTGGAATGAGCGATGGATTGTCCTGTGAGGATAGCCCTCTCTATGACCCGGCCAATCCTTGGGAGAATAGAGATCCAAGACTTTACAAATGGATTGTTTTAGATGGAGATCAAATGGTGGAGAACCTTGGTGCTGCCACGGGAGAAAACGAGGTGCATCGTTATGCCCAGTTTTTTAGGGAAGGTGCACACCGCTATCCTAACAAAGGAAATGGATCTAGAACGGGATATGTAGCCAAAAAATGGTTTCCGGTGGGGTTCAACAATTTTGATAATCAAGGTGTATTTGCATGGCGTCTTCATGTGAGGTTAACAGATGTGTATTTAATGTATGCGGAAGCTGCTTTGGTCGCTTACGGAATCAATGGAAAACCACAAGGTTTTGAACTATCCGCACTTGATGCCATTAACAGAATTAGAGAGCGCGCAGTTCCGGATGGTAGTTTAAACGTAAAGCCGGAATACCTTGTTAGTGATAATGCTTTTATGGACGAAATACGAAGGGAAAGGGCCGTAGAACTGTCTTATGAATCTCATCGTTGGATGGATGTTAGAAGATGGAAATTGGGCACTCAAGAAAAATATAAGCTTAAAACAGAAATAATTTTTGATCGTAATGCCGAAGGTAAACCCATAAATTTTGTAGAAAGGGTCTTAAGAACCAAAGTTTTTGAGGATAAGCACTATTGGTTGCCTTTCCCTAAAAACGACACAGAAATATATGAAGGTTTTCCGCAAAACCCAGGTTGGTAATTAAAACGATTTCACCACTAGACAATAACCATATTTTATGATACAATTAAATATACTTACAAAACTTCTGCTTGGTGGGTCCTTCTGTATGCTCTGCTGCATGTCGGTAACGGCACAAACTATAGATTCCACCAGTACGGTTATTTTAGAGAACGCACCTAATGGGTTGGAGTCCTATTTAAACGAAGACATAAACTTGGGTTTCCACACCACGGAGAAAAAAGATATTGTGGGTTCTTCGTCTACCGTAAAACCAGGAGACTTTTTAAAATTTGATACTACACAATGGGTACGCGATGCCCTTGGGGGAAGACTTACCGGTTTATCGGGAGGGAGCAGTGTTCGTGGGTTAGGAGAGGCCTTGATAGTGGTTGATGGTATCCCGGGGCGTAATATAGACTTGTTAAATATGGAGGAAATAGAGGAAATCACCATATTAAAAGATGCAAATGTATCTGCCCTCTATGGCTCTATGGCTAGAAACGGTGTTATAGTAGTAACTACAAAAAGGGGTTCCACCCAAAAGCAGTTTAATATAAGTGCCAGTACTGGGGTAAGATTACCTATTAGCATGCCCAATTATTTGAACTCGGCAGATTATATGGAATATTTTAATGAGGCTCGCGCCAATGACGGTCTGGGCGAACTATATTCTGCAGAACAAATACAAAACCACAGAAGTGGTGTCAACCCGTATAGATACCCAAATGTAGATTTTTATGACGATGGAAACTTTAATCCATTAACGCCGTATTCCAATGTTACGGCAGATTTTGCAGGGGGCTCTGAAAATACTAAGTTCTATATTAATCTCGGGTTTAAATCGGATGGTAGTTTTCAATCGGTAAACCCTGAAAATGACAAAGGAGCTAAAAGGTTTAATGTACGGGGTAATATAGATTTTAAAGTAAATGATTGGATTAAAAGTAGCTTAGATGTTGTGGCTATTATCGATAAAAATAAAACATCGCTTAGTAATATTTACGCAGCGGGCGATTCTATAAGGCCTAACTTATATTCCCCATTACTGCCCATAAGCGAGATTGACTTTTCTGCAAATCCTGATTTGCGCGGTGTTGTTGACGCGGCCAACCAGTATGATGGTTTTCTTTTAGGGGGGAACCAAGTGTTCAATGGTGGTGCCATTGCAAGTATTTATGCAGGCGGTTACCAAACGAACATGACTCGTATGAGTCAGGTGAACAATGCTATAGATTTTGACCTTAGCGCAATTACTAAAGGGTTGTCTGCAAAGAGTTACGTGAGTTTTGATTTTTACAACATTTACAATTTAAGTGTTCAGAATGAGTATGCAGTGTATCAACCTACTTGGAACGATCAAAACAAAATTATCGATTTGGTCAACGTAAGGGATAACGACCTTAAAGATCAGGTTGAAAGTGTAAACACAAACGTTTTTGCTATCAGGTATGGTTTTTATGGTCTGTTGAACTATGAAAAACAAATTAAGGATGACCATTTTATAGATGCGTCATTAATCGGCTTTGCCAATAATACCTATGTGAAAGATGAAAAACAGTCCGCTAAAAACAGTCATGTAGCATTTAGCCTTAATTACAATTTTAAGAAGAAGATATACGCTAATTTCAGTGGGGCCTACGTAAACTCTGTAAAGTTGGCAGAGGGCAATAGAGGTAAATTTGCACCATCGCTAGGCTTGGCATATGTATTGACTGAGGAGTCTTCCTTAAAAGAATCATCATGGTTAGATTACTTGAAATTAAGATCATCCATTGGCGTGGTATATACAGATTTGGGTATTCAGGACTATTTTCTTTACGACGCTATTTATCAGCAAGATGGTGGGGGGTATAATTGGGGAGATACCAATGGAGCGGGCTATTACAATGCATCTACAAAAATTCTGCGCGGTCAGAACTTAGGTTTGGATTTTGAAAAAAGAACGGATTACACATTAGGTTTTGAAGCATTAATGTTTAAAAAGGTTTGGTTAGAGGCCAATGTTTTTCAGTCCGTAATGGGAGAAAAAGTAATTAGGGCTTCTACCTTATATCCTGATTATTACAATTCGTTTAGACCGTATAGTAATTTTAACGAGGATCAATATTCAGGTTTTGAAGTAGGTGTCAATTACCGTACAAAAACAGAGAACTCAACTTTGGATATTGGGGCCAGGGTACTATATACGAAGTCAAAGAGAATAAAAGTAGACGAGATTTACGAAGACGAATACCAAAATAGAAAGGGCACTCCCGTAGATGCTATCTGGGGCCTTGAGTCTTTAGGACTATTTGGTGTGGATGATTTTAATGAGGATGGAACGCTAAAAGGTGACTTGCCAACACAATATGGTACAGTAAAACCGGGTGATATTAAATATAAGAACCAAAATGGAGATGATGTTATAAATGATCAAGATATGGTCCAAATTGGATTGTACGGAGCACCTTGGAGTTTTGGGTCTGACTTTACATGGTCTTACAAAGCCTTTACTTTATTCGCTCTCTTTACTGCAGAAGCGGGTAGGGACGGGCTCTTGTCCGGAGATTATTACAAACCTCAAGGAGACGCCAAATACTCAGAAGTTGTTGAGGGCAGATGGACGGAAGCTACTGCGGATACAGCTACGTTTCCAAGGCTTTCCTCAATTGGGAACACCAATAATTTTGATAAGCCCTCTACCTATTGGTTGTACAGTAATGACAACTTTAGGATACAACGGGTACAGCTAACGTTTGATTTGCCTGATCAATTGGTAGACAAATTAAAAATGAAGGATATTAACCTGTTTACTTCGGTGTCTAATTTGGCGGAATTTTCAAAAAACAAGGATATCAGGGAATTACAGTTAGGTTTTGATCCAATGTTCCGGTATTTCTCTTTTGGGGCAAGAATGAAGTTTTAATGTGAAAAATAAAATTGAAATGAAGAACATACTTAAAAATATAACCCTTTTCACGTTATTTTCATCCATAATGGCGTGTAGCTTGGTAGAACCCGTAGATGAAAATCTATTGGGGGAAGATCGTCTCAATTTTGATCCGGCCTTTGCCGAGGGCGTTTTGCTAAACGCATATGAGGGCTTGGTTAATCAACTCTATTTTAATGATGCAGCAACAGATGATGCCGTAAATAATTTCTTGAGCGGCTACCGTAGAATGGCCACCGGAGAATGGAATGCCCAAAACGCCTATACAAGTAAGTGGGGTATGTATGAGCAAGTATTATATGCCAATAAATTTATCACCTTAATAGAAGAGGTGCAGTGGAAGCGAGACGATGAAACCAATGAATTGTTTAAAGAGCGTTTGTATGGTGAAGCCGTTGCACTTAGGGCACTTAGACATTTTTGGATTCTTCAGGAGCATGGGGGGCGTGGTGCTTCAGGGCAATTATTGGGCATACCTTACATTAGCGAGTTCTATGAATTTGATGCCGATTTCAACACACCTAGGTTAGGATTTGAAGAAACGGTTTCCAGAATTTTGGCAGATTTTGATGAGGCGTTGGAATACTTACCAATGGATTATGATGGTGATTTGGCCAAAAGACCTTCTAGGTATAATGATTCTGATGATGATAAATATCAATTTGTATTCGGCAAAGATCAGGACAACAGAATAAACGGAAGAATCGTAAAGGCGTATAAAGCTAAGTTGTACTTATTGGCGGCAAGTCCTGCTTTTATGAACGGCCAAGGAGGGTATTACCAAGAGGCGGCTAACCTTCTTGCAGAACTTCTAAATGATATTGGAGGTCTTGGTGGACTTGATCCTGAAGGTTATTTTAACTTTTATGAATTTCCCATAGGAACACGAAATTTTCCTGAAGTACTTTGGAGAAGTAACGCTTTTACCTCTATGACCTGGGTAGAAAGTCAGCATTTTCCTCCTTCCTTAAACGGGCAAGGTCAACTTAACCCGTCTCAAAACTTGGTGGAAGCTTTTCCTATGTTAGATGGTTTTCCATTCTCGGAATCCCACCCAGACTATAACCCAGCCAATCCTTTTGAAAATAGGGATATGAGATTACAGCGGTACATACTTTATAACGGCAATGATTTAAATGGGAGAGCGGTAAGTATTACTAATGATGGAGGTGTTGATGGTATTGACCAAATTTCGCAACGGTCAACACGATCGGGGTATTATCTAAAAAAATTATTAGATCAAAGAGTAGTAATAAGTGCAGATGGTTCCATCTCTAGCTCGGAGAAGATAAATGTTTTTGTACGGTATACGGATTTGTTCCTTATGCTTGCTGAGGCAGCCAATGAATTAGGAGGGCCGGATCAAATGGTAGGTGGCATGTCCGCTAGAAATATCATCGGGGCCATAAGGCAGAGAGCTGGTATTGGACTTAATAATTCAGATGCGTACTTAGGTAGTATAAGTTCTCAAGAAGATATGAGAAACCTGATCCGTAACGAACGCCGTTTAGAACTTTGCTTTGAAGGCCATCGGTTGTACGATTTAAGAAGGTGGAACCTTTTTGACCAAACCCCGGATGCTAAAGGGTTACAGTTTGATGGGGGCGCCTACAAAAGCTTTACGGTAGAACCAAGGCTCTATAATGCTAATGCCAATTATGCGCCTATCCCGCAAAATGAAGTCGTACGATTCAATTTAATTGAACAAAACCAAGGATGGTAAGGCATTCAAAAAGGATATAAATTTAAGCTTCGGCCAAAATGTTAATTTAATTTTTTCATTTTATGAACACAAGATATTTCATTGGTATACTTTCAATCTTATTCTTGGGATCGTGTAGCAATACAGAACCTGAATTTGATGATTTTGATACGCAAACCGTCTATTTTCCATACCAAACACCGGCAAGAACCCTAATTCTGGGTAATTATGACCAAGGAATAAATGTGGAGGATAATGCCCATCGTTTTGAAATTACAGCTTTAATGACCGGGGTTTATTCTAACGATGAAGAAAGAAAAATTCACTTTGAGGTAGATAATAGTTTATTGGCCAATGTTGCAAATGTAAAACCACTTCCGGCAAGCTATTATACTTTTGAGAACATTAGTCCCGTAACCATATCCGCAGGAGATACTAAGGCGCGAATACAGGTACAATTGTACGATGATTTTTTTAACGACACCTTATCTTTTGGAGCAACCAATACTACCAATTACGTAATTCCCCTTAGGCTAACACAGGCCGAAAATATAGATAGTATTCATTCAGGTGTGAGCTTTGAAGGTATAACCGATTTAGATAGGGTGAATGCCAACCACTGGGACATTCTTCCTAAAGACTACACGCTTTTTGGTATCAAATACATGAATAGGTTTCATGGAAATTATCTCCGAAGAGGAACTGATATGATTACTACGGGAACACCCACTCTAGGTAGGGAATACAATGCAGAGTTTACTGTAGATGATGAAATAACCTTTGTGGCCACTAGCGGTTTTAACAAAGTGCACCTAGAAAATATTATTGGACGAGGAGAAAACTCAAGTCCCGGAAACGTAGCTATGGAACTAACTTTTTCAGAAAATAATTGCACCATTTCAAGCTATAAAGATGACCCTTATAATGTTAGTGGTACAGGAACATTTGTAGAAGGAGGAGATACATGGGGAGGAAAACCACGAGATGTTATTTATTTGGATTACACCTATACAGATGCGGATAATTCAGAAACTCATGCCGTTAAGGATACCTTGGTCATACGGGATAGGACCGCTGTTTTTGAAGAGTTTGAAATTGAATTAAAATAAGATCGGAAAATGAAATATATTCTAAATTTTGCACAGAACAGAATAGTATTACTGTTAATGGCATTAACGGTTTTCATATTTTCTTCCTGTAATAGTGATGACGATGCTGAGGTGGCCGATGGGTCCACGGTACGTATGAAAACCTTGCCCAAAGTGGCATATGTACTTGGAGAGGCGTTGGACCTTTCCGGTATTGTTATTTCTATGGATAAAGACGGGAGTGTTGTAGATGTTCCGTTTGCTTCTTTTGGTTCGGAAAACATTAGTACGGACCCCGCCAATGGTACGGTACTGGATTTTTCTCACCAACAAATAACCATTTCCGTTGGGGAATCTGGAACGGGGTTGATTCAGGCTATTAGTGTAACCAATAATGTGGTGGCTTTAGAAGTAAAGAACAAGGCTACCGAGAACTATGTGAATGGCCAAAAATTGGACTTGAGCGCCATGGTGGTTACACTAGTTAAGGAGGACGGCACCAAATCGGATGTCGCTTTTGCCGATTTTGATACGGATATACTAGTAGCTCCAATGAACGGGGATGTTTTATCCGTAGACAATGCAGAAATTACCGTTACTTATGCTTCTACGAACGCTAAGGTTGCACAGGAAATTCAGGTATTGCCTTTTGCTCCTTTAAGCGGCTCGGTTACTACACCGCCTATTAAAAGTGAATATGAGATAGGGGAGCGGTTGGATCTAGAGGGCGCTGTTATAACTTATGAAATGACCGGTGGTCTAGAGGTAGTAGTTCCTTTTGAAGAGTTTGAGGCTTTTGAACTCATGGCAACTCCTACAAACGAAACTAAATTGAAAGCTACGGATACCGAAGTTCAGATTGCACATTCTTCCGGAGTTTCCGTTGCCGTTCCTATTACGGTAAATATGCTGGATATTACGGGTATGGTTATGGAAACAAAACCGGAAAAAACACTTTATGCAGATGGGGAGACAATAGACCTTAAAGGATTGACTCTTAGATTATCCATCAATGGAAAAGAAGACCTTATTGTAGCAAGCGAAGATTTTGATATCTATGGCATCGTGTCCACTCCCGCACAAGGAGAAGTTTATACTGAAGGCACCAGTGAAATTGTAGTTTCCTATCCGGATTTACTGGATACCGTTTCTATATCCTTAGGGTCAGAGACTATTTATGAATCTGATTTTTCAGCAGGTGAAGATGGTTGGGCGGCCAATCAAAATGGGGGCGGTTCTGTAAACTTCTTTGCAGAAGATAATCTGCTTGTTGCAACTGATATTGTTGTAGGCGCTAACCCTTGGGATGTACAATTGTTCAAGCCTTCAATAATACTTGAGAACGGAGCTAAGTATAAGCTTTCGGTTATTGTAAAAGCTTATCCAGGACAAGGAGATTTTTGGTTTTCACTTTCTGTTGGGGATGGCACCGGTAGAGATGGCTGGCAAGCGTATGATGGTGGAGGCGGCATTTGGTTGGCAGGAGATACGGAATACCAAACCTATGAGAAAGAATTTGTAATGGGACAAGAGACCACAAATGGAGGTCGTGTTTTATTGGACATCGGAAACCAGACCAATGGTGTTATGGTGCAATATGTAAAATTGGAAAAGTTGTAGTTTATTAGTTTAGTAGTTAGTTAAGGTAATTTTTTGACAGAGTTGAGTTGTTTAGTTAGTCAATAATTACAGAGGTAGGGCCGGTTTTTTTTCATAATCAACCGGCTTTGTCCTTTCGTTTCGTGCCTTATTTAAGTATTCTGTTTACAGAAGGTCAAACGCTTTTAGGTTTGTTAAAACCAAGTACAATTCACTTTAAAATTAAAATCAGATGAAAAATACAGTACTAGTATGCATAGTTCTCAGCATTACTTTGGGTAGTTTTTTTGGATGTGCCCAAAATAATAAGGATGAAAATGATAATAGCAAAGATGTGGATAATACGACCGATACTGTTGAAACGGAAATACCAGATGAGACAGAGGAGGATGGTGATATGCGTGAAATAACCGCGCAGGAATTTGTTACGGATATGGGTGCCGGATGGAATCTTGGTAACGCTATGGATACCGAAAATGAGGATGAAACGGCTTGGGGAAATCCTATCACCACAAAGGCAATGATTGATGAGATTGCCAAAAAAGGCTTTAAAACCTTACGATTGCCCGTCACGTGGAGGTTTCATATGGGGCCTGCTCCAGACTATATTATAGAAGAGGAGTGGATGGATAAAGTGGAGGAAATTGCAAATTATGCATTAGATAATGGCATGTACGTTATCTTAAATATTCATCACGATGAAGCATGGATTATACCCACTTATGAAAAGGTCCCAGCGGTTAAAGACCAGCTCACCAAGGTGTGGACTCAGATAGCCAATAGATTTATGGCCTACGGAGATTATGTAATTTTTGAAACGTTGAATGAACCCCGTCTAGAGGAGAGCCCCGAGGAATGGAATGGAGGTACTGCAGAGGGGCGTGATGCCGTAAACCAATATCACCAGGTAAGTGTAGATGCGATCCGGGCTACCGGAGGGAACAACGCCACCAGAAAAATCATGGTCTCTACCTATGCCGCCAGTACAACCCCTAATGCTCTTAGTGACTATAAAGTTCCCAATGAAGATGAAAATGTAATTGTTTCCGTTCACAGTTATTTTCCGTATTTGTTCTGTCTAGATGGAACCGACCCTACATGGGGTACAGAAACTGATAAAAACGAGTTAACCCAGGAATTGAATACGGTTCAGGATACTTTTGGAAAGAAAGGTAGAGCGGTTGTAATGGGAGAGTGGGGTTCTACTTTTAGTAATAATCCACAAGACCGTTTGGCCCACGCGGAGTTTTATGCGAAAGCATGCATTGAGCGAGGTATTTGTCCTGTTTGGTGGGATAATGGAAATCTTGACGAGTTTGCCATTTTTAATAGAAATACGTTGGAGTGGACCTACCCGGAGATTGCGGATGCGATTGTAAAGGCAGTCAGTAACTCCAGTTCTAAGACGAAGTGAAAATAAGAAAAAGTCTCTTCAAACGGGTCAATACAATTAATTCGGAATTATCGTCACACGCTCAGTCTTTAGAAGAACTCTCAATAGTACCTACTTTTTTCAACTTCTTCATCAAATATTATAAACATTAATTAAGCATTTGTCCTGCAATTTTAAGGCAAATTGGATTCTGGGATGTAAAGTACTCTTTTTCATTTTTCATTTTTTTCTTGATAGGTGTTAACCTTTTTTAGCTAAAAACATACAAAAGGGCAAACAATAAATTTTTTTCCAGTTAAAATTTAGAATTATGAAAACTATGAAATTATTTACAATGCTATTTTTAGCAATGGGTATCGCTTTTACATCCTGTGAAGGTCCGGAAGGTCCGGAAGGAGAAATGGGACTTACAGGTGAGACCGGTGCACAAGGTGAGGCTGGTGCTGAAGGTGAACAAGGGGTACAAGGTGAGCCAGGAGAAGATGGTAATGCCAATGTTATTGCGTCAGACTGGATACCATCAACATTTTCTGATACAGAGACGTATTTTCAAAGCCAAGAAGTGTTTGATGAAAGTATTACGGGTGATATAATTGATGGAGCACAAATTCTTACGTACGGTAGACTTGGCAATGATGGTGATCCAAACCGTCTTGCATTTAGTTTACCTTATCATTATATTACTGGTGAGGGACTTTATTTTAGCTATGCGCAAATAGGCAGTATTTTCTTTTCTGCAAGAAGAACTGGTAGTGACAATGTAATTTTTGATTACTTCACGGCGTTTAGATATGTCATCATTCCGGCTAGTAGCGCATCAAAAGCGAATCGCTCAAATTTTGAAAAAATGTCTTACGAAGAAGTAATGGATCATTTTGGTCTAGACTATAAAAATAAGAAAATTAAGAATTGATGAACCGGGGCAAAAGCTCCGGTTTTTTTGGTCTTAACTCTAAATATTTGATAGGTCCGTTCATCTTTTCAACTAGTTTCAAGACTAAATTGAAAATAATAACAATGATATAGTTAAACAAAGTTTTAATATTCGTTGGAGCACTTTCTTCAATCTAAAGAGCTAGAAAACCTATATGTAAGAATTCATAGAAAAACAGGTGCATGAGCTATCTAGTTTGCGATTGCAGTACCAAAACTTAATTACAGATATTAATAAGTACAACTAAATACCCGCAATATAATTCTCCAAATTATCTGACCGTTCCAACCCCATCTTTTTACGGATTCTAGAACGTGAAACGTGAACGCTATGCGGCTCTATGTTCAGGATTCTAGCCATTTCTTTGGTGCTTAAATTTAGTTTGATTAGGGCACAGTGTTTCTGCTCGGTAGAACTTAATTTGGGATGTAACGTTTTGAGCTTGTCATAAAAGGCCGAGTTAACTTGGGTAAATTGCAGATTAAATTCGTTCCAAAGGTCTTTGGAGCCCTTTTTATATTTATTGAAAAGCGATTTGTATTTAGGTGAAGATTCCGTTTTTAGTAGCTCTAAAAGTTCGTCAATCGCACTATCCTTATCAATCAATTGCAGTGCATATGATGTTAGCTCCCTACTTTTAAGTTCTATTTCGTTATGGCTTCTTTCCTTTATGAGTTTTGTTTGAAGTTCCGCCTCTTTTTTGTGTAAAAGGGTCTTTTTAAGTTTTAAGCGCATTTGAAATACAATAGCCAGAACAAGACCTAAAAGAACCAATAGAAAGAGTATAATTTTAAGCCGGAATTGAATGGTATTGTTTTCTTCAATAGTCCGTGTTTTTTGCTCTAACTGTTCATTTTTTTCCGAAATGGATTTTAAATATGTGTCCTTTATCTGAAAAAGTTCACTGTTGGTTTGGTTCTTGGCCTGTAGTACCTGATCTGCTTTTTTTGTAGATTTCACAAGATAGTCGTAGGCAAGTTGCGTATCACCGTTTGTAGAATAAATTTCGGATATCTTTCGTAACACTTCGGCTTCTAAATCATTTCTAAAACCTTGGTCTTGGCTTAAGGCCAGACTTTCATTGTAAAAGAAAAGGGCACTGTCTTTTTGGCCAAGGTCCTTTTTTAAATCGCCCAAATACATAGAGATATTGGGTCTATAATTTAGTTTTTTTCCAAGCGTATGGTTTCGGGAAATATGCAAAAATGTATTTGCTTTTTTAAACTGATGCAGTTCTTGCATAATTTTCCCCTTTTCAGCATCCCAAAAGGGCATTTCTATACTTTTTTCCAAGGTAATAGAGGGAGTAACAAAACAAGAATCCAAGTACTGAAGTGCTTTTTGGTAGTTGCCCATCTTTCGTTGTCGTACGGCCAAATACATATAACTAGAAATAAGGTCGTCTATTTTTGTGGAATCTTGAACATAAATTTTCTTGGCAATTGTTACAGCTTCCTTTAAATACAAAACGGATTGCTCGTCCATATTGAACTCATCGTACAATCTGGCTAAATTAACACGGGTTTGAACTTTCTGGGCTTTACTTGAAACTTGATCACTTAAATATTTAGCCTGCCACAAGTGGTCAAACGATGTACTGAATTTTCCTTTTTTCTTTTGAATGTCTGCCATGGCCAACAAACATTTTACCAAGTTGGATGTATCCTTTTTCCTTTCAAAATAGGCTTTGGAATTTGCTAGGACCTCATAGGATTCAGTAGGAAATAGATTAGAGTTGGCCAACGCTTTTCCAAATCTATCTGTATAGTATAAAGCACTGTCTTGTATATTATTTTTTGTGCTTTTAGTTTGGCAATTTCCCGTGGCAATAGCAAGAATTAGAAATAATAATATATGTAGTTGTTTGTAATACAGTGTGTTGTGATTTTTTTCGTTTAGTTAAATCAAGATATTAAATATTAGGGTGATAATGGCAATAATAGCATTTAAATCTAGTCTTGTATAATATTTGTACAGTACATTTTTGGTCAATTATGCTTTTCTATGGTTAGTTTTGAGAGGTTTGATTATTCAATTCATTAGAATGTTACGGGAAATGAAATTTCACTTAAATATGATTACGCTACAGTTGTCTGGAAATAGGTATAAACAATTACTTCTAATGTGCTTGTTAACGGTATGGGGCACCAACTTATTCGCGCAAGAAAAGAAACCGCCCAATGTAATTTTAATAATGACAGATGACCAAGGAATTGGAGATTTGGGCTGTCATGGAAATCCTTGGATAAAGACGCCAAACATAGATAAGTTTTATAAGCAGGCGGTGCGTATGACAGACTTTCATGTTAGCCCTATGTGCACGCCAACACGTGCAGCATTAATGACTGGAAGATATCCGGTAAATAACGGTACCTGGGCAACTTATAAAGGAAGGGACGCTTTAGCCGAAAACGCGATTACCATGGCCGATGTATTTAAGAACAATGGGTATAGAACGGCCATGTTCGGTAAGTGGCATTTAGGAGATAATTATCCGTCAAGACCCACGGACAGCGGTTTTGATGTAGCCGTGCATCATAAAGCCGGTGGAGTGGGAGAACTATCCGATTATTGGGGCAATAGCTATAATGATGACGTGTATTACGTAAATAATGAGCCCAAGCAGTTTTCAGGGTATTGTACGGATGTATGGTTCCAAGAAGCTATGCGCTTTATGGATGAGAATAAAGACGCTCCATTTTTTCTGTATCTACCTACGAACGCTCCCCATAGTCCTTTTATAGTCGCAGAAAAGTATGCGGCTCCTTATCGGCATTTGGTGGGAGATAAAATTGTTGGGGCCGAATTTTATGGTATGATTACCAATATAGATGAAAATTTTGGGAAGCTAGAAACTTATTTAAAGGAGAAAAAGTTGGCTGATAATACCATACTCATCTATATGACCGATAACGGTTCCGGAGGTGGATTAAGTAACGATGGAAAATTAGGTTTCAATAAGGGGTTTAGAGGAAAAAAAGGACATCGCACAGAAGGTGGTCATCGTGTTCCTTTCTTTATTAGATGGAAAGATGGTAAGGTTAAAGGAGGGAAGGACCTTAATGAATTAACTGCTCATGTAGATTTGATTCCAACTTTGGCCGGACTTTGTAATCTTCAAATTCCAGAGAGTATGAAGTTAGACGGCATCGATTTTTCGCCCTTGCTCCTAAAAACCGGAAAACTAGATGGCAGTAGAACGGTCTTTGTTCATAATCGTCAAGATTGGCGTACTCCACATGACAAAGAAGAAACCGCAATTCTTAATGAAAAATGGCGATTGGTAAACGGAAAGGAACTCTACAATATTGAGGCGGATAAACATCAAGATAAGGATGTGGCATTAGAAAACAGAGAGGTAGTTGATGGTCTCCTGTCCCGTAACGAATCCTTTTTAGATAAAGCAAAAGCGGGGTATGAATATCAGGAATTTCCGGTGAGTATTGTTGGAAACGAAAGCCAAAAGGAGATAAAACTAACCATACAGCACGCCATAGGAGAGGACGGAGGTATTTGGAAACCGGAGCAGGTAGCATCGGGAATGAAAAATAGTAACAATACGCACCCTATAAAAGTAGAAAGAGCAGGTAGGTACAAAATATCATGTATGCGTTGGCCCAAAGAATGTCCAGGACCAATTTTAGGCATTCCAGAGGAAAATCCCAAGAACCAATATGCCTATAAAGCCATACATCCGGAGAAGGTGCGCATCCAAATTGCCAATCAAATTAGAGAGCAAACTATTGAAGGTGACATGCAGAGTGCAGATTTTATATTAAACCTTCAGAAAGGGAAGACAATGTTGGTGAACGATTTTATTGAAAACGGGAAAACCTTTGGAGTATACTACACTTACATTGAATATTTGGGTGAATAATAAAAGATTTTTTTAAACCTTAAAACAAACCGAACAATGAAAAACATAATTACAATCCTGTCGCTATTTTTAGTTTTGAGCGCATGTAAGGAACAGCCCCATAAAGAGGTGGTGGAAGAAGTAAAAGAGAAAACAGAAGGTTTCCCGTTTAAGTTGCCAGAGGAGAAGCCCAATAGGCAAATGAGTGCTGCCATGGAACGTATTTACACGAATTATGAGTCTCCCGAACCCCATAAGAATGAACTTTTTAGTCAATTTAAGTATACTGAACTTAAGGGGTTTGACTACAATGGGCACGACGGAACCATTACACGAAGAGACCCCTCAAAAATACTCTTGCATGATGGTAAGTATTATGTTTGGTACACTTATAGAAACACTTCTACACCACCGCGTGGGGCCGATATGAGCAATGACACAATTCCATCATCGGATTGGGATCTTGCGGAGATTTGGTACGCTACTTCCAAGGATGGCATTACTTGGGAGGAACAAGGAGTTGCTATTGAAAGACCGGAAAAACCTTTGGTAGGGTGGCGTTCCGTTACCACTACGGATATTTTGGAGTGGAAGGGAAAATACTACCTATACTATCAAGGATTTATGGAGGCTAGCGGTAAAAGGGGGGATGATTGCCCGGTGGCCGTTTCCTATGCAGATTCTCCGGATGGCCCTTGGACAGCGTACAACAAAATAGTTATTCCCAATGGAAAAAAAGGGGAGTGGGACCAATATTCCATTCATGATCCGTACCCTTTGGTACACGATGACAAAATCTATATTTATTACAAATCGGATTTTGGTGATCCTGACAAAGTACGTATGCAAGGGCTGGCCATAGCCAATGATCCACTGGGTCCTTTTACAAAGCACCCTTTAAACCCGGTAATTACATCTGGACATGAAACATCGTTGTTTCCATTTAGAAAAGGGGTAGCGGCCTTAGTGTATAAAGATGGGCCGGAGCATAACACCATTCAATATGCAGAGGATTGGGTAAATTTTGAAATAGCTTCCATTACAGAATTAATGCCTTATGCTGCAGCGCCTTATGTGCCCGATGCTTTCACGAATACAACGGACGGACGTGGAGTTACGTGGGGACTTGCCCATTTTATCAGTTTGGGTGGCAAGGACCAGTTTCATTCCAAACTTGTCCGGTTTGACTGTGATTTGAGTTTAGATCTGGATGATCCCGGTATGAAAAACCATAGGGTAAACCATGAACCGGATGTATATTATCGTCAAGGATTAAGTAAAAAACAAATGGAGCGTATACAATCTGAGCGTTTGGATTAATTACAACGTTTTCCACAATATATTTTAAAGGGCATCTTAAAAAGTGCTCTTTTTTTATGCGAAAAAACCATTCGTCTATAGGTATTTAGGGATTAATGTGTAGATAAACGGAGTTGACCGAAAATGAGGGTTTTTAACAGCAGCGAAGACGTAATTTTGGAGTAAGCAAATTAAAAAATGCTTAATCACTATTGGTTTTTAGTTCTTTAAAATGCGGACGATATATGTCTGATATGAAGTTTGAGAAAGGTCAGTTTTATTGTTTATGATAGAATGATATTAAACGTTCCCCCTTTTTGAAAAAACAGCAATTGACCGAGTTGAAACTATCGTTCGCATTTTATATTTTCTTTTTCCCCATATCCAAATTGGGAATTTACTCCTTTAAAAATTTAGAACATTGGCCCATTTTAAGACACAAAGTATAAGAAGGGTAACTCCTGTACTAGTATAAATGGCACCCTGCCAAAAATAAAGCCTTGTTCCCCATTGTTTCCAAAGTCTTTCTCCATATTCATTTTTGAAATGTGCGCTCAGAAGCTTCCAAAAAAGAAAAGTGGTCAGAAAAAGTACTGCCAATGCAAAAATCCAGTTCGTTGCCATTTTTTTATTGATTAATGACTGGTAGTCAGGTGTTTATTAACTTAAGATACAAAAAAATACTTAACTGTGGTAGTACAACTTTTTCTAATAGCAAGATTATTGGGTAACAGTTATTTTTAATCTGTCTTCAGTAGAGTTTAAAGCTTTATCGGTTGCCGTAAAAATCAGTTCAAATTCTCCGTCTAGGGTAGGGCGTCCGGATAATGTCATGGTTTCATTATCAAAATTTAGCCAATTCAATTTACTCTTCGTGGTGTTCAAAACCAGTTGCGTATCATCTATGTCTTTAAAATAATCCGGGGGAAGCTGTAGTTCAAAATTTTCTCCTTTTCGTATGGTAATGGCGTCAAGTGGATGGTAAACGAAAGGATGGAAGACCTTTGAAGTGTTTGACCAATAAATGTCGGATTCGGCTAAACTGTTTGAGGCAATTTGTAAACGCGTAAAGAATAGATACTTGTTATCTGCACTTACAAAAGGTCTCCGGTCCCAATCTTTGGAATTTATAGTGGGATCAAGGATTTGTGGCGATGTCCAATTTCCATTGTGGTTACGGTAACTAATATATAAATCTACAAAAGTTTCGTCATTAGTATATCTGCAAAAAAGAAGGTATGTTTCTTTAGGGGAGATAAATACACTTTCTTCATCATTGGCCGAATTTAGGTCGGCTATTTCACTTACGGATTGATACTTTTTGTCCAAGATTTTTGAAAAGAACAAATCTGCAGTAAAACAATTTTCCTTTCCTTGGCAGTTTCTATTTGATGAGAAATAAAGGGTTCCATCCATAGTAATACTGGCACTGGCTTCCCTGCTTGCTGAGCTTATTGGGGTTTCTAGTTTTTCAGGGAGTCCCCAATGATTATCCACCTTTTTAAGGCTCCCAATATTCGTAATGTATAAGTTGTTGGTGTCAGGTATGCTTTGAGCGTAGAGCAACGCTTGTCCGTCTGGCGTAAAATAGGGTAGAAATACGCTCCTATTTTCTAGTGGCTTAAAAGTCTGCGGATCGGACCATGTGTTATTATCTTTTTTTGAATAATAGATTTCTCCCCTAACACCAGTTTTATCCAAAATCCCAAAAGCCAATTCATTGGTATTAGGCGTAAATGAAATGCCATGCTCAAATCTGTTTTTAACAGAAATAACGTCCGGAGCAAATATTTCAGGAATGGCTCCAGGGTATTTTTGTCCAAAATAACTAGTTAGTTCAGTAGAGGATTTACAGCTCATTAACGCAATAATGAAAAAAAATGGTAGTATGGTCTTAATCATTGGGTTTTATGTTGTTTAGGAATTGATGAAGTTATGAGTAAACGAATTCAATAAATATGAGCTGTCCTTTTTCTACAAACCTAAAATAAATTTAGAAGATAAAACGGTTCATCTACAGATATGTAAGATTGGAGTACGGATAAACGGCATTCGTCTAAATTGTAGGATAATAACTACATGTATATTGTAATTTTGAAGTAAGCAAATCAAAGAATTCACTAATAGAATTAAGGTTTAAGTTCTTTAATATGCGGACGATACGTGATGGATCGGATGTTTAGGAAGGCCATTAGCACTGTTTATGATAGAACAGATGATGATGTTACCCCCGTTTGGAAAAAACAGTGCTAAGGCCTATTTGAAGTTATCGTTCGCATTTTCTAATAATACTTCTGCATCAGCTACAACTTCTGGCCCTGTTACTTTCCTTCAAGTTTTAATAATTCAAGATAGGGGTTGCCTTTTAGGCCTAGTAATTGAGCAAAAGCGGGCTCGGTCTTTAATCCTTTAGATTTTAATTCTTTTATCTTTTGCCTAAAGTCTGCTCCCTTTTCAAGTAAAATCTTATTTTCTATAAGCATGTGCCGGTAAGCGTTCTGTTTTTCGGTAGCTTTGTTCTGCCCAAAAATTTCGAATAGAAAATTCTCCGTTTTGAATTCTGCAATAGTGGATTCGGTACCGTTTTGAACCGTAGAATACGTCTTGAAACCCTTTTCTTGGGAAAATTGCTCCGTAACATATGCTGTGAACTCGGCATGGTTTTTACACTCACAAATTATATCCAAATCACTTATAGGTAAATCAATACCAATGGGAATGGTACCGGTTAAAATAGGATTGTATTTTTTCAGTTTCCCAAAGACCTTATATTTTATGATTTCGGCATGGGCAAGCTGTTGTCTTTCCGTACCGGATTTTAAATATTCAATATTCTTAAAATCAATATTCATTTTTGGATATCAATGTTTTTGGCGATTTGTAACCGAAAAGGAATATATACGAAAACAATTTTTTGGGTTTTTCGTACAACTATAGTGGACAAAGTTTACATACTAAAGTTTACCGCGGCAAAGGGGTTATACAAGTCTATGAGCATTTTTTCTTTGCCTATATTTCCTTTTGGTTCTGATTAGCCTATATCTTAAATCATCATAAAATAAGCTTGTAGCTAAAATTACAGCTCCTATGATTAACGTGTGCAATTTGAGGTCTAAACGGGAATAGAAGAATCCTCCGGAGATTCCACCAATAAAAAAGAAACAAATGATATAACTCCGCAGTTTTATAGTTGATTTAATTTTTTCTCTATTTGGATGTGATTTGGGAAAAAACAGTTGTGATAACTCAATTCCTAAATCTGTGAATAATCCTGTAAGGTGAGTTGTTCTTACCACGGCATTTGAAATTTTGGTTACAAAAGAATTCTGGAGTCCCATTGCAAAAAGTAAGGAGCAAACAATAAAATTAGGATATTCTAGGGCCGTTACAGTACTCAAAAAAGAAATGAAGGTAAGAATTAGACACTCTATAGCGGTGGGTAATACAAAGACATTAAGTTTTTTATTACCATTAAACTTTTCAATTAGAAAACTAGATAAAAAAGAACCTAGAAGAAAGGAGAAAATATATAAGAAATAAACTGTTCCCTTCCAAAACTCAAAGTTGGCTACATCGCTTATAAAGAGGGCAAAATGACCGGTTACATTTGTAGTTAATTGATGAAAAGCTAAAAAACCGGTAACATTTACAATGCCTGCAACGAATGACAAAATGGTGGCAATACGCAGATTGTGATTTAAAGTCCTGCTTTTACCTTGATGTCTAAACATTCTATATATCTTTGGTTAAACCCGAAAATTACCATAAAGGTATTACATAGGAATTGCCTAAAAGCATATACGCATTGATTTATGTTTTGGCTATTTGCAGAGCTTTTAAATTTCCTGCGGAAGGCTTTCTGAATATAAAGTCTAAGTAAGACTTTGCTACAATTTAGAGCTCACCAAATGTTTATTTTTTAGAGTTATATGGTATAAAAAATCCATGCTTTAAAGCATTTTTCCTAATAGTTCTTTCATCATTTTGGCAGCTAGAAAAGCAGTCATATTTTGAAAATCCCTATTTGGGTTGTATTCAACAATATCGGCTCCAATAATTTCGGTGTTTATATTTTGAATTATATGAATTACTTCTCTGGAGGTTAATCCTCCGGGTTCATGATGCGAGACTCCTGGAGCAAAGGCCGGGTCAAATCCGTCCATATCCAAAGAAATATATAAGGGGTTCTCAAATTTTGGAATTCGGTTTAAATTCAAATCCTTCATTTGATGAATTTCAACATTAAATTTATCCGCTTGTTCCGCTTGGTGTGTGTTCAATGTTCTAATTCCAACTTGAACTAATTTTATGGCAAAGCCGTTTTCCATAATCCTCGCAAAAGGGCATGCGTGGGAATATTTATCGCCTTCGTAATTATCGTATAAATCTGAATGTGCATCTATGTGAAGAATGTCTAGTTTGGGATATTTTTTGCTGTGGGCTTTAATTATGGGGAAGGTTATGGAGTGATTGCCCCCTAAAGTAAGGATTTTGGCACCGGAGTCTATGTGCTTTTCAGTTATGCGTTCAATATCAAAATATTCGGTTATTTCAAAATTGCCTTTATCTTCAATTCTTGAATTTTCGATAGAAATCAAGTTTTCGGCATACATATTGGCAGAGCCACAGTTTAAAGCTTCCCTTATCAAAGGAGGAGCTAATTTAGGGCCTTTCTGATACGAAGATTTTTCATCGAATTGTATTCCTTGTACGATTATTTTGCTCATTTTATGCTATTAAATACAACAGTTAAACTTGATTAGACCACTTGTAGCAGGGATTTTAAAGGTTTTTCTGTTTAAAATTAGTTTAGTTATTACTTTTAATTACCTGTATAAACCTTTTGCCCGCCAACGTATGTTTCTAAAACTCTAACATCCTTTATTTTTTCTGGATCTATCTTGGTTAAATCATCACTTAAAATAACAAAATCAGCAAGTTTTCCTTTTTCCAAGGTTCCTTTTAAGCGTTCCTCAAATGAACTATAAGCTGCATCTCTGGTATAAGCCGTTAGGGCTAGTTGTACATTTATTTTTTGTTAGGGAACCCAGCCATTTGGGTTTTTATGATCTAAAGTTTTACGCGTTACGGCCGCATAGATACCTAATAGGGGAGAAGCGGGAACAACGGGCCAATCACTACCAAAAACCAATGTTGTATTGGCATCTAACAAAGATTTAAAGGCATAAGTTGTTTTTATTCGTTCCGGACCGATCAGATCTTCTGCCCACCTACCATCATCAATGGCATGGTAGGGTTGCATACTTGCAATTACATTTAATTCTGAAAAACGGTCTATATCTTTACGGTCTAAATGTTGTGCATGTTCAATTCTAAACCTACGGTCTTTTTTTCCGTTGGATTGTATTACCGTTTCATAAGTATTCAGGAGGGTATTGTTGGCTTTATCTCCTATGGCATGTACCGTAATTTGTAAATTATTTTTGTCTGCCTCTGTAATCCATGTTTTGAGGCTATCTAGATTAGCGGTTAAAATTCCCTTATCCGTTGGCTGGTCTGAGTAGGGTTCTTTAAATGCCGCCGAATGTGACCCCAGGGAACCGTCTACAAATCCTTTGAGCATTCTGTTTTTTAGCCATTTGTTATCTATTTTTTCCTTGTTGGAAAGTAGTTTCCAATTGCGTAGAGGATCAGCGGAATAAACACGGACCTTAAGCTCCTTGTTGGAGTGAATTTTTTTCAAAATGTCAAAACCACCTAGGCTATCAACATCATGAATGCTGGTAATACCTTGGGCATTTAAATAATCCTGTGCCGCCTTAATGGCTTTTTCTTTTTGGGAATCGGATAGAGCGGGAATTTTGTTCAGAACCAAATACATAGCCTCACTTTTTAAAATTCCGGTGGGTTCACCATTTGAGTTTTTAACGATTTCCCCATTTTCTACGTCTGGCGTGTTTTTATCTATACCCGCAATTTTTAGAGCTGCTGAATTCGCTAAAATCATATGGCCGTCCATTCGGTACAGGGCAACAGGATTATCTTGCGTAAATTCATCTATCCACTCTTTCGTAGGAAGTTCACCGCCCCAAAGGGTATGGTCCCAATTGCCTTCTACGATCCATTGTTTAGGTTTTAGGTTTTTTGAAAATGATGCTATCCTTTTGATGAATTTTTCCTTTGTGACAGCATCTCTCAATTGAACACTTAAAAGGCTGTTTCCGCCCATTAATAAATGTACGTGGGAGTCAATAAAACCTGGGGTGATAAATTTTCCTTGAGCATCAACAATTTTGGTAGCATCACCTACACTTTTTTCTATATCCTCAAAAGAACCAATCGCCAAAATAGAATCCCCCTTAATCGCTATGGCTTTAGCATTTGACTGGTTTACATTTCCGGTCCAGATGTTAGCATTTTTAATGATGAAATCGGCCTTTGTAATTTCTTTATGACATGAAGTAAAAAGAAATAAAATAATAATAATAAATTGAAAGTGTATTTTCATTTTTTTAGATATGTGTTAGGGCAAATGGTTCGTCTGCAGACTTTATAAAAGTAAGTGAACCATTTTTATTTAAGCTGAAGCACTGGAAATCGTTGTTTGAATCAATTTATGACTCTTCCAAAATAGTTGAAATTATGGATTGGAACATGTTAATCCCGGTTTCTATAATTTCATCGGGAAAATCATAGTCAGAATTGTGTAAAGCGGGTGTCTCAATGCCTGCACCTAAACCGAACATTGCCGTTTTGTATTCTTTTGAAAACCATCCAAAATCTTCTCCAAATTTAAATGGATAAGGTCTTTTGATGATTTTATAACTGTTTTTTTCAGCAGCCTTAATTATATAATTGGTACTTTCTGTATGGTTTGTAGAAGCAGGAAAATATTCTAACCATTCTATTTCGTGCTTCAACTCATACTTTTCACAAGTATTTTCTATAACGGATGTTATTTGAGATTTTAGATGAGTGGTTTTTTCTCTGGACCATGTTCTCATAGTATAATGCAATTCTGCATTTTCCGGCGAAATACCGTAAGCAATTTGTCCCATGTTAATATGCACGGGTGTTATTAGGCTAAAATTCTCATCTTCTGGATCGGTTACTTCCAAGCTGGAAAGTAGGCTGATAATACTGGAAAGTGCCAATGCTGGATTGTTGCCATTTTCCGGTTCGGATGCGTGAGACTTTTTACCTTTGAGCCGCACAATAAAACTTTGTACTTCTGCCGAAAACCCTTTATCTATAACAATAATATTATGAAAAGGTTCCTTGGGGATGTTATGAAGTGCAAATACATAATCTGTGTTAAGATTTTTGAACCTTTCATCGGTTACGACCTCTTTGGCTCCTTTTCCATTTTCCTCTGCTGGCTGAAAGAGTAAAATGACTTCTCCAGAGCTAAACAAACTTTTTTTAACCAAAATAGTAACCCTGAAACTATTGCCATATGACCATCGTGACCACATTTATGAGATATTCCTTTGTTTTTTGATTTATGGAGAAATTGATTCTCTTCCTGAATTGGTAATGCATCCAACTCACATCTAATAGTAATGGATTTTCCTTTTTTAGGAAGTTTGTAGATAGCGGCAAACCCCGTTTTACCTATACCATCAAGAATTTCTGTAGGGTTATGCTCATTAATAAACCTTTGGATTCTTTTAGCCGTTTCATGTTCAAAACAAGATAATTCAGGATGTGAATGAAGCTCTTTTCTTAATTCTATTATTTCCGGATGAATCAATTTTGTTTTTCTTTTTAGATTAATACTCTAGATAGTCAATCCAAAGCTAAAATAAATGGGGCTAATGGATAATTTAATTTATTTGAGTATAGTAAAAATACGGAAATAGTGTGATTACACACTCAAAGCAGTATCGCTTTTAGAAGTCTAAATCAATAAAAAGAAAGTCATAAAACCGTAAGTTAAAGAGAAATATTTGGTTATAGGGTTTTGTGAAAATTACTGAAAGAGTTTATTGGAAAACCTGGGAGTAAGGATGATTGGTACAGCACTTTTTACTGTTATATTTAATAGATAAGCCAAAGTTTTTAGATATGAGGACCTATTATTCTAGTGTAATCGTCTTAATACTAGCGATTGTTTTCATTTTCTATATCCACCAACTTCAGTTTTTTATGGTAAGCTTCAATTCTTGAGTAAGCCGTTCCGTCAACCAATAAGATAACCGTCAACATTGCAATTGTTGTAATACTAATGGCTCTCCACGTTGAGGTAGGAAAAAAGAGAATAAGTAGTGCCGCTATGATAATGAGAATAGGTATGACCTTGAATACAACGGTGTATTCCTTTAGGGTGCTTTCTGTACGTTTAATTTCAGAACTATAAAAGGCAGGGACATCTGCGTTAAAAGCTTTTTCAAATTGGGTAATTCTAGAAGTATTTGTAAAAAATAAACCGAGACCTATAGTCATGAGTAATAGCCCCGCTACCAAGGTTGGAATTATGTAAGCCTTTGCTAAGTCGGTTTTTCCCAATTGCCAAAAACCAACACTTGCTATTAAAAATAAAATGGCAAATAAGATGAAGAAACGGGTTGAAAAAACCTCGGCCTTTGCCCATTCTGTGGCTAATTTTAATAGTTCCATATCTTAATTAAGTTTATATTTTTCTCTGTACTCAGTAGGACTTATACCTTGTTTCTTTTTAAATAATCTAGAAAAGTAAGGCGGATATTCAAACCCTAGTTCATACGCTACATCTGCAATACTTTTGTTGGGTTGTAACAGAATATTTTTTGCTTCATCTATTAAATGCAAGTGCAAATGTTCAGTAGTGGTTTTACCGGTTTCTTTTTTAAGCGTATCACTTAAATAACGCTGTGATACCAACATTTTATCCGCTATTTGTTCTATGCTCGGTATGCCCTTTTCCTGTAATTGTCCAGATTCTAAATAGGCAGCTATTTGCGCATTGAACTTTTCCAACAAATTATTGGACAATTCTTTTCTATTTAAAAATTGGCGCTCATAAAATCTATTGGCATACTTTAAAAGGGTACTCAATTGTGATATAATAATTTCTTTGCTAAAAGCATCTTGGTTGTTCTGGTACTCCATTTCAATATTTTCAACCAGCAGTTCTATTTGCTTTTCTTCTTTAGGCGAAAGGTGCAAAGCTTCATTCACGGAATACGAAAAGAAACCGTAATTTTTTATTTGTTGCGCTAATTCCGTGCCTTTTATAAAATCTTCATGAAAGTTAATAGAAAACCCTTTTTGCTCAAAGACCACGCTGCTATCCCATTGTAACACTTGTCTTGGAGCAATACATATTAACGCACCATTTGTAAAATCATATTTGGTACGTCCGTAGTTTAATTCGCCTTTTACAAACTTTTTAAAACTGATAGAATAACAATCATTTGTAATTGCAGGCGAACTTTCCCTGGGGCAGGGTAAAAAGCCATCACCTTTGGAGTTAAAGACACTTAACATAGGATGCTCGGGTCTGGGCAATCCCAAATAATCTAAATACGATGCTAATGTTTTAAAGTGTTGCATAGTTTTAATCAGTTCAATAGTGCTTCATTAATAGCTCTTCCACTCAAGATTTTTAAATTTTGAGGCTTTTCTACTAAAGTAATCATAGCTTTACCTATGGTTATAGTAGTAGTAACAGATTTCATTCTTTGCATTATAGGAAAAAATGGTCGTGTTAATATGTAAAAAATATTGTACAGTCTAGTTTTAGATTTAATTCCTCTTTTTGGCAAAATAACTCCTGGCCTAAAGGTATAGGCATCTTTAAAGCCTTTATTAAAAATAGAATTCTCTGTTTTACCTTTTACTCTTGCCCACATGGTTTTACCTTTTTCAGTGCTGTCCGTGCCTTCCCCTGAAACATAAACGAAAGTTAAGTTTGGGTTGGCTGCATAGGTAGCATTGACCAAAGCCTCTGTAACGGTATAGGTTAATTTATAGTATTGTTCTTCTGTCATTCCAGCAGAAGAAACTCCCATGCAATGAAAACAGGCATTGTACGCTTCAAAAGTCTGTTGAATGGCACTAAAATCAGTGAAATTTGGATGGATGATTTCTTCTATTTTAGGATTTTTAAGGCCTATAGAAGATCTATTTATTAAGAGGATTTTTTTAATTCTCTTATCATCTAAACATTCTAACAAAACACCTTTGCCTACCATTCCTGTAGCGCCCGTAATTATTACGTTCATTTGCTTTGCTTTAAATATTCCACTTTACACCAGTCTCTTTTTCTGAAAGTTCCCACAGTCTATAAGCCACAGCTTTATCTTTGGCATGCGGCTCCAATTTATGCGCCCCAACCGGACCGGTCCAAAAGTTTCTCCCAGTTGGCCCGTAAAAACCATTTTGGTCCAGATTTGGTTCCGTAGCACACATGAGTTGCGGGTAGGCCCCTTTTTCTGCCGATTGTGTCAAAGGAGATAATTTCATTAAGTTAAAGATAAATTTCATCATAAAACTACCACTGGAATTTATTAAGTTGGTTCTTGATGAACCAGGGTGACAAGCATATGCTTTTACCTCTGTTTTACCTGCTGCTGCCAATCTATCCTGTAGTTCATAGATAGTCATGATCTGTGCCAGTTTACTTTGGCTATAGGCATTATTAGGGGTATACTCTTTATTCCAATTTAAATCATCAAATTTTATGGTTTTAATTCCCATATCATAGCCCATACTTCCTACTGTTACAATACGTCCCTTGGATTTTTCAATAAGCGGAAACAATAATGCCTGAAGTGTAAAATTACCAAAGTAATTTGTCCCCATTTGACTTTCCCAACCGTCTACGGTTAGTGTTTGTTTTGGCACCTGGGCTATTGCGGCATTGCAGATAAGCGCATCTATTTGAGAAACTGTTTTTAGAATTTCTTGCGCTGCTTTTTTTACTGAAGCTTGTTCTGATAAATCCATTTTTATGGTCGTAACCTCTATAGCGTTACCAAGCTCTTGTTTTAATGTAGCAATAGTATCCGCAGATTTTTGTGGGTTTCTATTGAGCATTACCAGTTTTGCACCTTTAGACAATAGTATTTTAGCAGCTTCAAATCCGGTTCCGCTAGTGGTGCCCGTTATCACAAAGGTTTTACCGTTTAAATTTTCAATTCTATCCGGTGTCCAACCATTTTCCCCAAACTGATTTGTTGTCATTATTGCCTATTTTTTGATGATTAAAATAATAGGGCAAAGGTCGGACAGACGTAAACTTAAGTACGTATACGGATTTTCATATGTTGTATACTTTTTGGTAATTCCCAATCGTTCCGGACGAACCTATTGGAATGCGTAGGCACTGAATTTCGTGATGCCCTTGAAAAGATAGGGTTACTCTAAAATTGACTTTTAACGTCAGGTTGAACATGAAAAAGACTTCTTAAAGAGGCCTATATGAATCTATTGTTGATACTGAGATGATCTAAGTACCTAATAAACATTGAATGTTTTCCTCTGATTTATTACCGGAAATAAAAGAAGAGTACGCCGTTAATAAATTATTGAGAAACGAAAAACAGTAGGTGATTTCATCATCATTGTTCTAAATGTAGAAGGACCAGAAAATACCACTTTTGATAAAGCTTAGTGAATTAGAAACCTCATTTTGATCCATATAAGTATCACCCTTTTTTACATGTTTTGTTTCTGTCAATTTTAGAAAATCGTCTATTTCGTAGTCAGTAAATAGGTTAAAGGATTTTAGATAGTCAATCATTAGTACATGTAGTTTTTATTCGTTTAAAACAGCATATAAAACATGGTCTTGGTATACTCCAGCTTTATAGGTGTGGCACTTTAATATCCCCTCTTTTTTCATTCCTGCTTTTTCCATAACCCTTCCAGATGATAGGTTTGAGGTAAAGTGAGTTGCAAAAATTCTTTTCAACTTTAGTTCTTCAAAACCAAATTGAATTATTGATTTTACGGCCTCGGTCGTAAACCCATTATTCCAATATTTTTGGTCTAGCCAATATCCCAATTCGGCTTTATTAAACGGTTTGTCAATTCCCAAGTCAACTCCTCCAATTAATTCATTGCTTTCTTTTAAGCGAATGGCGAAGATATACTGATCTTGATTTTTTAGTCCGTCATCAGCTAATTTCACCCAAAATTTTGCGTTGTCTAGGGTGTAAGGGAAAGGAATGTTAATTGTATTTTTTGAGTACAGTTCACTAGCATTCAGTATGGAACTTATTTTTCCCAAATCGTTTAAGCTAGGTCGATTTAGAATTAGCCTTTTGGTTATAATCTGGGACAATTGTATTCTAGACACGATTTTTTTTAATTATTGGCAACGTCATTAATATTCTCCATTCCACTATATACTTTCGGGTTATGTTTCTCCATATAAAATTCAGGATTAGGTATTTCTGTAAAGCCAAATTTTTTATAAAGCCATTCAGCTGTATTAGTCAATAAAATCCAGCGTCTTAGGCCCTGAAGATTTGGGTGTACCATTATTTCATTAATTAGCCATTTACTTAATCCTTTTCCTCTGTATTCCTTTAGAACATAAACATCTCCTAAATATGCAATAGTGGAATAGTCCGAAATTATTCTAGCAAAACCAATTTGTTTGTTTTTATGATAAAGCCCAAAATTCAAAGAGTTTTCAATTGATGTTTTTAAAGTATTGATTGGAATTCCGTTGGCCCAATCGGTTTCGTTTGCAAGGAATTTGTGAATACTCAAAATATCTAATTTATCCATGTCAGTTGAAATGGTATATTCACTTCGATGAACTTCTCTAATTTCCATTTTAATTTTCTTTGTTATAGCTAACGATTTAAGTTTGTATTTTGGGTTCTTGATTAGCGGGGTATTTGGCTAGTATACGACAAACAAATAAACCTTTCCGATTTTCGTAACAAGGTAAGAACTAACCTTTAATTATACATGGTATTGGCCTAGGTTACCGCCAATAAAATACTAAATAGAAAGCCAAACTTTGAGCAAATTACTGAACCTCAAATGTTTGTATGGAGTTATGATTCGTTGTATCACTTGTTGATTTTATCTGAAGGGTAGTTTTTGACTTCTATTAAAAATGCCTTTGTGGGATTGGCGCTTATTAATACATTGAATTCATCATCTGTAAACCCATGTGATTTTAGCTCTGGATAGAGTTTCTCAAAAATATTTGTATATGGTTTTATTGTTTGATTTTCTTTTTGTGGATCATACCAACCAGAATCGTGCGAAATTAAAATTCTATCTAAGATTCCATTTCTTTTTGCAAACAACAGTTTTTCAACATGTCTATCCAATTCCCAACCTAATCCATCAAGACTTACCCAGCACCCCATCTCTGCGGCTTTAAGATAATTGTTGTTATTGTCTTCTTCTTGAGCATGCACCCAAATAAAAGCTTCGGGAGAAACCCCCATTTCTTTAAGAATGTCTAATTGCGGCCATAAACCGGTTGCCTTTCCGGTGTGTGATGCTATTGTTAAACCTGTTTCTAAATGAGTCAGGGCTGCAGCTTTTGCCAATTTTTGGTGCATCACATGTAAGGAGTCGGAATTATCTATACCAATCTTAATAAAGCCTGGTTTTATCGTGGTTCCGTCAATGCCATTTTTAAACTCATCAATCCACAATTGAGCAAGATTTTCTGCTGTCATTTCTTGGGCATACTTAGGAATAAATTTATTATTCCGCGCTCCATAGAGACCGGTATTTGTAATAATCTTAATACCTGTTTTATTGGATATTTTATTAAGAAGTAAAACATCTCTTCCTAAGTAAGCTGGTGTAGCGTCAACAAAATAACTAACGTTATGCTCTTTAAGCTCTTTGAGATAGGGCATCATTTCGTTAATTATGGTATCATGGTTCCATCTTGTAGGTTGTATACTGTCTGCTCCTATAAAATCAACTAAAATATGTTCGTGTGATAACCATATTTGATTTGAGACAAATTGGTGCGTTCCGTTTACATCTTGTATTAACGGTTGTTTTTGTGCTCCACAACCAATTAATAAGAAAAAAAATAAAATATTAATTTTTAGTTCCTTCTTCATGGATGTATGTCGTGATCTTTTAATGAATAAGCAATATTATTTATAAATGAACTCTAACCGTTAAATTCAGCATTTATGCCCTATTTGCTATAGCCATTGTGCCTGATGTACAAGTTAACGAAAAAAACATATAGGGAGAACATGATCTTAACTTTGCGTTATTAGCTTTAAGTATACATGGAAAAAAAAGAGCGCTAAGAAAAGCTGTCCACCTATTGTTAGTAGAGTAAGGAATACATGAAATTTGAACTAAAGCAGTCAAAAGAGGGGCAGGACAACCAGCTTTTACCGGATGTATAAAAAGAGCCCCTGGATATTTAACGGGCTCTTTTATCAAGCATCTAAAATTAGAAATCGGTTTCTGGTCGGGCATAAAAAAAGCCCCGTAAAGAGGCTTATATGAATCTGTTTTTTTACTTATCAATGGCTTGTGCAACGGTTACTATTGTTAGCAATAGTAATCAATAATAAAGTAGATTTATCTCCATTCCATCAGTTATGAGTTTTACCGGGTACCCATATTCATTATACTCATATTCGAATGACCTTATTATATCTCCATTTCGCGAATACCTTAAGGGATTGTTTGGGTTAATATGATTATGTAAGTCAGGTATTAATCTTAGTTTTCCCGCTAGACTATTGTCTAAAAATAACAAACTCATAACGTCTGAAATTCTAGTGCTCCATCCGTTGCTATAGCCACTGGCATAAGTATGAAAATTCCTTTTATTGTCATAAACTATCTCATATTGATTTTGATCTTGATCAGTGATTTTTGTTAAGTTTAAACTTTTGTCATATTCGAAGACAAGCTGACTTTGTTTATTGTTATCTGTATTTTTGGAATTTACTTGAATAATTTTGCCATTTGAATCTTTTGATAAATTCACTTCAAAAGTCCCAACGTGAGTAGTTTCAAAATCACTAAAATATTCAGTTCGAGTATATAATGAATTATTGGTGTAAACTATTTCATGTATTTGTTCTGCATCAGAATATCCATTTGTAATTCTTATTTCGGAAAAACTACGGTCATCATATACGTAAGTTGCAGAATTCCCGTAAATCGAACCGTCATTAGATCTTTGACTCAAAATATTTCCATCTAAATCATAATTATAATATGTATTGCTTCCGTAATTTGAGACACTAAATGAAATTTGTGTTATTTTTTCATCAGTATAGGTGAAATTGGCTTCAGAGCCATCATTTCCCAAGTGTTTTTTTAAAAGTAATGTTAGATTTTCTAATGTGGTAAATTGAATTGAGTCGCTTGATTCTCCTACTGCATTTTTAGCAATTATTTTTATTTGATAATCAGTGGAGCTATCTAGGTTTAATAGTTCGTATTTCGTTTCAGACATATCACTATTTAAAATTTGATCGTTTAAATAAATGGAATATGTGATTTCTGATTCGTGGTTGCTTATGGATTCATTCCATCCTAATTCGGCAGAGTCAACAGTTATATTTTCTACAAATATTTCTAATTCACTTGGTTCGTAATTTACCAATTCGTTTGATTGTTCTTCTTCGTTACAGGACAAGATTAACAATATAATAATAAAGAAAATACCATTTTTGAAGTTCTTCATTTTAATATTTATTTGTAAGATATTATTGCTGACTATTCTATAAACGCACCCCGAATACATTTATTTCTCTTTCAAGGGTAATTTACTTAAATATCCGATACTGTCAGTATCTGTAGGAAAATAAGAATAAAACGTCGGTGTATTACACTTTTGTAAACGTCAAAAACGGTTTTTCAAATTTAAAATGGTGGGATGTGTCATATTGGTAAAGTTGGGGAATTTTATAAGTAGATACAGTTCATGAGTTCTAAAAAGATAGACACTGTTAGGATTGGAACAGGCGTGAATAGAATATGTGTGCTGCATCTAGAATTTACTTTCCACTTCTAGTCGGACATAAAAAAAGCCCCTTGATGAGGCTTGTATGAATCCGTTTTTTGCATGTAAATAGCTTATGTAACGGTTACTATTGTTGTAATCAGTAGTGATACGTTCGTGTAAGCACATTATTCTTTTTTTTACCCGAGTAAAGTCTATCTACGCAACAATTGTGTTTGAGTCAAATCCACTCAAATGAACTGGCAAAAAAGTCCATCTGACTTAAACTAACTTTCTTGTATTCATAATCAAGTAAATTCTAATTAGTTAAAAAATACTGAACGTTTACAAGTTCTATATCATTGATCATACCTAAATCTAGGGAGCTTTCGTGGTCATATAATAACGTACAACTGGATTTAGCTCCAAGTTGGAAGCAGGGTAAGGTTGTTTTATCTGAATAACTTTGACTGGACGTTAGCTCTCCTATCTTTACGGTTAATATAGGCAACCCTGTAACATCGTAAACATTTGGGTTATTTAATTGAATTTCAAATCGCCAACGCGAAGTATTATTTCCAGTATCAGGTGTAAACTCATAAAATAAGACATCGTAAGTAAAGCCATCTAACTCCGGTGGGTCAATTTGATTTAATGGTTCTGGATCAGGAAAGCTACAGGGTAGTTCAATAGTTTTATCAATGAAGTATTGTTGATTATTTAAGAAGTAAGTATCGCTAACAACAGCATTTTTTGTGCAATCTTCATCTTTAGAATCACAGCTACTGATAAGAATAATGCCGTAAAAGGAGAAAAAAAGTAATAGTGTAGAAACTGTGCGTGGTGAACGCTTTATGCTATTTTTCATTAATGAATATATTATAATTTAAGATTCTTGTTTTTGATTTTCGAAAGGTCAAACCTCACTCAGGGCGAGAATTCGAATATCATTTAAGGAAGAAAAATCTTAATCACATATATTTTGTTTTAGTGATGTCAAATGTATACAAAATAATAAAATGGAAACTTTTTATACCTGTAATTAAAGGCTTTTTTTTATTGAGCTATTGATTGTAACGGTTGGGCTATGTGGAGTGCGGGACTTTGAAACGCTTCACAGTCAGGCTACCACTGAGCCAATTCGTTTATTCATAATTTCAAATTTTCCGTCAATCGTCGGAGACGAATTGGCGGTGTTGCAACAACGAGCCGCAGTTACAAAAAACCGCTGAAACCCGCATTACATATAGCTTTTGTTAGGCACTGGTTTTTTATAAATTATATCTTTCTTTATTCAATAAATTCATTTTTTCTTGCTTGTCATTATCGTTTTCTAGTTGATATATAATTTTACTTCGATTACGATATTCTTCCTCCTCTATGTTTCTCAAATACAAATCCTCAAGTCTTAGTTCAAAGGTTTCGTTACTTAGTTTAGTTTGATAGATTGGAATTTCTTTCTTTTCCGCAATTTGCACAAGGAACTTTTTGAGATTTGATTCAATCCTCGCACCGAGAAAAATTGCTTCTGCTTTTAAAAAAGGAATTGTATTATTGGTTATTATATCCGAATCATAGTTGCTGAGAATTAAACGCCATTCTTTCTCATAACTCCATGAGCGTGATTTCGTTGTCATGGTTTTGTAAGCTGTTTTAAGAACTGGTTTGTTTAACTTCAATTCTTCATCTGAGAACTTTAACCTCATAAGTTCTCTAGGAGAAATTTGTGGTACTTTGGAAGTATAATGAATGGGGAAGAGTCCACATTTAATAGCTTTTCCATTAACTATATTGTCGAAGTCAGTTTTATATTTAATACTAAAACCTTGATGGTTATCCGCATAATGTGACCACATAGTCGTATTATTCAATAATTCTGTTTCATCCTCGAAATTTGAGAAACAAGAAATTTTGAATTCCATATTCCTTATGTAATCAATCTTTTTTCTACATTCTCTCCTTGCTTCCTCAACAATTTCATAAAGTAAGGAACTCAGTGAACCACTTTTTTTATTTCTAATGTCAAATAAAGCAAAAATGAAATGTTTTGGACGTTTCCTATTTAGCATAAAAGGTGGTTCTGATTCTTTAGTCCATGAGTGGTAAAGTTCATAATATTCCTTTTCAGAGATTTTATCCTCGCTCTCTGCTTTTGAAATTAGGTTTAATTCTTTGAGTTTTTTTAGCAAATATATTTTCTTAAACTTCTCAGCTTCTATGCAAACAAAACTGTCAAATGGGTCATTAAAATTTCGTGGTGATGAAAGGAAAAGTGAGTTGTTTTCTAAATTTATTAAACTGTATTGAGAAGGAGGGAAAAATTTAAATAAGCTTTTAGGTAGGTGCTCATTTTTATAGTCGGCATACTTTTCTTGTGTTTCGACAATGCCTGAATTGAATATAGAATCAACAAAGTCATTAACGAAATGCTTTGTCCAATAACCGGAGAAATCTCTACTTCTATAGTCTGATTTTGGAAAGTTTGATTCTATTTTATTATTCCAATCTATCATTTAGGTTCGGTTTTCAAGCTTGTGCCTAACAATTGTATAAAGCAACTAGTTGCTTTATCTCTATTTTAGACCTAATTTACTTAAATATTGGATACTGTCAATGTTTGTAGGAAAATAAGAATATAGCATACATATAATATGCTTTTACAAACGCTTAAAAACGGCTGGGCGTTTGTAGAATAATTACTTATCCCAGAACTTATCTTAACAGCTGACAAAACTTGGGTACCCCCTTTTTTATGTTTTTCACTGAACCGCGTTTCTCATGTATATATTTCTTAAACCCTTTTTAGAGTACTAAATTTGTGGTTTTATTACATAAAAAAACAGAAGGCAAATGTCATTTTATAGTAAGGTATCGGATTTTGGTTCACGGTTTATGGGCAAGCACACCCTTTTTAAACATGGGTTTAACTTATCGCCAATGTACCGCAGAACTACCGCTAGGGTAAAACACGTTTCAGAAGACCTTAAAAAGGTAACGGTTAAACTTCCTATTAGCTATAAAAACAGGAATTACGTAAATACTATATTTGGGGGCAGTCTTTTTTCGGCGGTAGACCCCATACCCATGGTCCAGCTAATTCATATTTTGGGCAATGATTTTGTGGTGTGGGACAAATCTGCGGAGATTGCTTTTAAAAGACCGGCAAAAGAGGACGTATACGCAGATTTTGAATACGACCAAGAAGAAATAGACGAAATTAAATTAAGGCTAGGGCAGGAAGAGGAGATAGATATCGTAAAGACAACCCATTTAATGAATGCCGATCGTAATACTGTTTTCTGTGAAGTAAAGAAAACGATTTATGTAGCGAACAAGGAACACTACAAAAAGAAACGGGCGCTGGCCACCGTACAAAAAAAGGAAGGGAAACAGTAGGTTGTTTACCTAAGTTGCGTTTGGTTTTTTTCTGCTTCGCACCACTGTGTGTCAAAGGAGCGTTAAGCTCCTTTCTCAGCAACTTTGGCCTGGTTCCCTTGCCAACCTTTATTGAATTGTTCCATAAGTTCTTTTACAAGCTCAGGCTGCTCCTTGGCAATGTTTACGGTTTCGGACGGGTCTTTTTCATGGTCATAGAGTTCTATGAAAATGGGTTCTGCTGTAGCATCCGTATAATCTTTCCAAACTATAAACCGATACTTTTGGGTACGCATAGAATAGCCCATGAGTCGGTTTTCAAATAGGTCGCGGTCCCATTTTTTGCCTTGTTGTTTTTTTATACGGCCCTCAACATCCTCTATTAATGGTCCAAATGAAGTTTCCCGCATTCCTTTGGATAAGGGGTTGGCCGCCCATTCACGCAATGCTGGCGTGGGGAATTGAGAAAAAACCGCTGTTTTCCATTCTTGTTCGGGATTGGAAAGTAAAGGCGCAAAACTCTGGCCCTCTAAAGTTTCGGGCTTTGAAATAGCGGCAAGCTCACAAAGGGTTGGGTACATATCCACTAGCTCTACAAGGGCATCGGTAGATTTCCCTCTAGTTTCTTTTGCCATATCCGGAGTGCGTATAATTAACGGAACCCGTGTTGCAATTTCATAATTGGTGGCTTTCCCCCAAATACCCATATCGCCTAAATGCCAACCGTGGTCACTCCACAAAATAACAATGGTATTGTCCTTTATTCCTGCATCTTCCAATGCGGCAAGCATTTTACCAATTTGGGCATCTACGTAACTTACGCAGGCTAGATAGGCATGTTTCAATTGTATGGCCTGTTCGGGAGAGATATCGCCTTTTTTAGGAATTCCCGCCCTGGACCTTAATTCAAACGAAGCATGAAGCCCCATAGTGGCACCGTCTTTGGGGGCTTTGTCCTGCTCGGCAAGTTTAATGTCCGCCTCATCGTACATATCCCAGTATTTTTTAGGGGCTATCCAATCCAAATGGGGTTTTTTCATGCCCATACCCAAGAAGAACGGTTTTTCAGGATTTTTTTCCAACATATCTTTCATAGTGGCAATGGCCAGATCGGTGTTGAAACCGTCTTCGTAGGCATTGTCGGGAAAATCGGCAAACTCATAGGAAGGCCCTTTACCAAGTCCGTTTCTAAGCGCATTCTCGCCGTATTTGGCTACCATGGCCGCGCTATTTTCTTTTTGCATTTTAATGTTCTCGGGCAGTTTAAAACCGAATTTTACATCGCTTTTGCTCATGGCAACGGGCTCTCTGCTCCATGAAAGCTCCGGGTCGTTATATTTGCCGTGATAGATTTTTCCGGTGTAAACGGTCTCATAACCATTGGCTTTAAAATGCTGAGGAAGGGTTTGTATATCCGGGTTTTTATCCCTGAAATACGTAAAGTTTTCAATCACCTGAATGGTTTCGGGCCGGGCACCGGTCATTAAACTGGCTCTGGAAGGACTGCAAATGGCCTGTTGGCAATATGCATTATTAAAACGAAGACCTTCATGGGCAAGTGCATCTATGTGTGGGGTAATGGCAATATCGGAACCGTACACGCCCAATTCCGGCCTAAGGTCATCTATGGCAAGAAACAGAATGTTAGGTTGTTTTGGTGTTTCTTTTGGTGCGGGAGTAGTAGAATTTTTGCAACCGAATAACAACCCAATACAGACAAGAGCAAGGATACGAATGTTCATTTTTAGCGTGTTTTATAAAACGATTTTAAAGTGCCTAGTTCTTAAAGTCACGGAAGGGCACATACAACGGTCTACAAAGTAACCTTAAAATGGGGCGTGTGCGTTTTCGTATTTTAGCAAGGGTCGGCACTATTTTAACCCTATTGGCTAACAGGTGTAATTAGTAGGTTTTCACACTAGAAAGCGGTGTGTATTTTTAATTAGGGGCTTATAAATTTTAAAATTAATTTACCTTTCATGAGAATTGGTTTATATTCAAAACATGCATAGCGTTTCTCGTTTTTTATTTCAATTTATAACGGTCTGTATTCTAGGTTTTTCTACAACGGTCTACGGGCAAGGTAAGGTTGGTAATTATGAAATTACTCATTTTCAACTGCCCATAGAAACGGAGACCCAGGATATTTTGGAGGATCGTTACGGGTTTCTTTGGATAGCCTCTACCAATGGTCTATGGCGTTTTGATGGGGGTAATTTTAAGAATTATAGTAAAAATGAGCATGAGCAGACCAGTATCACGGACAATCATGTTTTTTGTCTGTTTGAAGATAGTGCGGGTGTTTTATGGGTGGGTACCTATGGTGGTGGTTTATTAAAATATGATCGGGAGTATGACCGTTTTCAGCGGTTTATTCATGACGAAAATAACCCGGAAAGCCTCAGTTTTAATGAAGTTAGGGTAATTTATGAAACGGCGGACAAAACTTTTTACATCGGGACGGATGGTGGCGGGTTAAATATCATGGACCGTGAGACCGGAACTTTTAAAAGGTTTCAACACAATGCACAGGACCCCAAGAGTATTAGCCATAATAACGTGCTGGATATACAGGAAAGCCCGGATGGTCGCCTTTTTGTAGGTACCTGGATCGGGCTAAATGTATTCCATTCAAATACAGGGAAATTTACACGTTTGGTAAAAAATATAGCGGAGGGTTCCCATGCGTATCCCGTTTTGGGGTTTTATAATGATTTGATTGTTTCTAGCGGTAAGCTGTTTACCGTGGATAAAAAGAACCGGTTCCACAGATTGAGTTTAACCCAGGACTGGGTGAGTGCCATACAGCCGGATGACGTAGGTAACTGTTGGATAGCTCATGGGGGAGAAATAGCGATTATAGATGACCAATTTAAAACCCAGAAATTAATAGCGCTAAATGAGCGGTTCAAGGATGGGGCTTTTTACATACGGCAAATATTTCACAACCCGGCCAAGGAAGATTCTTGGGCCTTGGACGGTACGGGCCATTTTTTCCACATTAAAAAATCGGCAGTCATTTTTAAGCCGTTCATAGCACCTGGGGTTAGCGGCAAAATCCTAAAAACAAATAGCAACTACTGGGTGTTTGATGGAGGTACCATTACCATCTATGACAAAGCTACTCACGAACAGGTTAAAACGCTAAAGGGCTTTTACCATAGAACGTATATGAGTTCCTACGACAAGGAAACCGTTTGGGTGGCAGATACCAATTCCATCTATCAATTTACCGAAGCAGGGGAAACGCTTTCCAAAACCAGTAGAAAACCTGCCGAGCTTTTTGGTCTTTTGGAGACCAGTGCCGGACTGGTTTGGACAGGAGAGGTTTTGGGTGCACGTATCTACGACCCCAAAACCGATGCCACTGTTTATTTTGACTGTGACCCCAATGACCCTAACGGTATCGGGTACTTTCACCGTGCCAATGAACTGTTCGAGGATTATAAAAATCAAATTTGGATCGGGACCAATGGCGATGGGGTAAAACGCTATCTACCGGAGAAAAATCAGTTTGTACACTACAGGCATGAGATTGGCAATACCGCAACGGTAAACAACAATTTTATAAATGTAATTTTTGAAGACGCAGACCGTACCCTTTGGGTGGGAACAAACTCGGGGCTTTGTAGTTATGATGCACAAAAAGATTTGTTTGTTCAGTATGATAATGCCCTCCTGAAAGATAGGATTATTAACAGCATTGAACAGGACGGCAAGGGCAACCTGTGGTTGGGTACAAGAAACGGACTTATAAAACTGGATGCGAAGAACAATGTGGTGCGTATTTTAAATGAGCAGGACGGACTCATTTCACAGAAAATCAATGTTTCTAGCGCGGTTACGGATAACGGGCATATGGTATTTTCCACCAACTCGGGCTTTATGACTTTTGACCCGGAAAGGGTAGTGCCCAGTACCAAGACACCATCGGTCTATATTTCTAAACTGTGGGTTAACAATGAACTGGTTACACCGGATAGCGATTACATAAAAAAAAGTATTGAGGTAGAGGATCATCTACAGTTATCCTATAAGGACCAAAAGATAGAACTGGGATTTCAAGCCATTCAGTACGAAAATACACAACGGTGCCAATATGCGTATATGCTGGAAGGTTTTGATAAGGACTGGACCATGGCCAATGGTACACGGGCAACCTATACCAACTTGCCCTCCGGGAACTATACCTTTTTGTTAAAAGCTACCAACGAAGACGGCGTCTGGACGGATAAATTAAAACGATTGCACATTGAAGTGACCCCTCCGTTTTGGGAGCGCCTGTGGGTTCAAATTCTAGCGGGAATTCTGGTGATTTTATTAGGGGTCTGGGCATTTCGCTACTTCTTGCTACGGGAAAGGACCCGGAACAAGTTTGAGATAGAGAAGCAACGCGTGTATCAATTTGAGGAGTTGGCACAGATGAAATTGCGGTTTTTTACCAATATCTCCCATGAGCTGCGTACACCCTTAACGCTCATTACCTCTCCGTTGGACAAGTACATACGTAAAGGCACCAAACCGGATACCAAGGTATTGCAGATGATGCACAGAAATAGTAACCGTCTGTTGGAGCTTGTCAATCAGATTCTGGATTTTAGAAAACTGGAAGGAAACCAACAATTGCGAATCAAGGCCCATGATGAACTATTGGTCTGTTCCAACATGTACACGGCCTATGAATATTGGGCAAAGGAGAAGAATATAAATTTTATATGCGATGCCCCGGAAACGGATTATACCCTTTATTTTGATGAGGATATTATTGAAAAAATGGTGAGTAACCTAGTTTCCAACGCGTTTAAGTTTACACCAAAAAACGGAAAAATCACCTTGAAGGCTTCGTACGTAAATCTTGAAATTGATACGGATGATAAAGTAAAGAACGGAAGCTTGTGTATAGAGGTCATAGACAACGGTTCGGGCATTCCGGCAAAGTACCAGAAAAAAGTTTTTGAACGGTTTTATCAGTTAGATGAGAACCCCAATAAAGGGTACAGTAGTGGTATTGGTCTTTCGCTGATTTCGGAATTGGTGAAATTGCACAGAGGGAGTATCGGCTTAAAGAGCGAAGAAGGTGTAGGTTCGCATTTTACCATCACCTTGCCTATAGGTTATAAAGATTATGAAACCGCCGTTGAAGAAAAAGCGGTTCCCATGGTAGAGAGTACAACGGGGGAAACCGTAGTGTTACTTATTGAGGATAATGAGGATATCAGAAATTACCTGACCACAGAGTTGTCCGACGATTATGTAATTCTTCAGGCAGATAATGGCAAGGATGGTTTTCAGTTGGCCTTGGAGCATATTCCGGATATTGTAATAAGTGATATTATGATGCCATTATTCGATGGAATTCAAGTGGCAAATCAATTAAAGGGAAATGAATTAACGGCCCATATCCCGTTGATGTTCTTGACTGCCAAAACGGGCTTGGAAAACAAATTGAAAGGTCTGGAAACGGGTGCCGAAGATTATATTGAGAAGCCTTTTAATGTTTCGGAGATTAAAATGAAAATCCAGAACCGTCTAAAAAGTAGGCATAGACTCATCAAAAAATATCAAAAAGAAGAGTTGTTCGTAGAACCTAGCTCGTCCGTAGATCAGTATTTGATAAAGGTGAACGAAGTCATTGATGCGCATCTGGAAAACTCGGATTTTTCAATCGATTATCTATGCGATGAATTGGCTATTGGCCGTTCACAATTGTACCGAAAAATTCAGGCCTTGACCGGTAAAACCATAATTGAATATATCAACACCTATAAATTATCCAAAGCCATGCCCATGCTTCAGGAAGGGAATCTAAGCATTAAGGAAATTGCGTTTAAAGTAGGGTACAATGACAACCGGTATTTTAGTAGAATTTTTAAAAAGGAGTTTGGCCACCCGCCATCTCATTACGTATCCAAGAAGTAGGTTAAGTGTATGTAACACACAAAAAATGCACCTATTTGAGTAATAAGTCTACATTGTAAAAGAGGGAGTTAGGTATTTTTGAGAAGCATTTTGTATAACTGCACCAAAAATACTCAAATGAAAAACTCCAGACGAAACTTCATTAAACAGTCCGCTCTTGCAAGTGCCGCTGTAACCATACCCACTTATAGTTTTGGGATTATAAACAGGCCAAAATTATCCGATCAAATTATTGGTCATGGCAATTTTAAATATCGTGTCCATAAAGAGTGGGGCAACCTAAATCCGGCAAGCACTCCGGTGAAAAATTGCCATGAAATGGTAATGGACTCCAAAGGCAGATTGATTATGGTAACGGATGAAATAAAGAACAATGTTATTGTTTATGACAAGTCTGGAAAACTATTAAAAAGCTGGACTCATGATTTAAAATCCGCCCATGGTTTAACCCTGTCCAAAGAAGGGGAAGAGGATATGCTTTTTATTACTGATAATGATGGGGCTATCTTAAAAACTACGGTAGACGGCAAAGTACTTATGCAATTGCCAAATCCGCATGAGATAGGAGTATATGAAAAGGACCAAAAGTACCGTCCTACGGAAACTGCTGTAGGTCCCAACGGAGACATCTATGTTGCTGATGGGTATGGCTCCGATTTCATTTTGCAATACTCAAAAGATGGAGAGTTTATCAGAAAATTTGGGGGGCACGGTCTTGAGGACCATTTGTTCAGTACGGCCCACGGAGTTACGATAGATGACAGAGATCCCAACAATATCACTTTATTATGTACCTCTAGAAAGCACAATTCGTTTAAACGCTATAGCCTGGACGGTAAATATCTGTCCAGTATTTTTCTGCCCGGGGCTTTTGTTTGTAGGCCGGTCATAGATGGTGAGAATTTGTACTCGGGCGTATGTTGGTCCAGACTTAAATATTTGGAGCAAACTCCGGATTCGGGTTTTGTTACCATTCTGGACAAAGACAATAAAGTAATCTCAAATCCCGGAGGTACTGCCCCCGTCTATAAGAAAGGGGAACTACAGCTTATGGTGCAAGAGGTGCCGTTGTTCAATCATTGTCATGATGTATGTATTGATGATGATAAGAACATTTATGTCTGTCAGTGGAATGCCAATAAAACCTATCCTATAAAATTAGAAAGGGTATAGTTCATGAAAAAACAGGTTTTACAACTCCTAATTTTGGGCGTACTTCTGGTCTCTTGCAAGGACCAAGGGCAATATGCTTCCATTCCGCAGAAAAAAGTGCCGGATAGGGTAGACTATAATTTTGATGTGCGTCCTATCTTGTCGGACAAGTGTTTTAATTGCCACGGTCCCGATGCCAATAAAAGGTCTGCAGACCTGCGGCTAGATACTCCCGAAGGGGCGTATAAGGCATTAAAGGATTCGGAAAACGAGTTTGTTATTGTGCCTAGGAATATAGAAAAATCCATGGTGTACCAACGGATTACGACCAAGGATAGTTCCAACCTTATGCCACCGTTGGAATCCAATTTAAAACTATCCGATTACGAAATAAAGGTGTTGAAAAAGTGGATAGAGCAGGGAGCGGTCTATGACCCTCACTGGGCGTTCATACCTGTGAAAAAACCAAAAATTCCAAATACGGATTCAGATTGGGTGAATAACGAAATTGACCATTTTGTTTTGGATAAACTGAGCGAAGTCGGTCTTGAACCCAACGAAATTGCGGATAAGGAACGTCTGTTAAAAAGGGTTTCTTTGGATATTACAGGTTTGCCGCCCACTCCGGAAATGCGTAAAAAATTCATATCGGATAATGCTCCCGATGCTTATGGGAAAATAGTAGATGAGTTATTGTCCAGTCCTCATTACGGTGAGAAAATGGCGAGTCATTGGTTAGATGTGGCGCGCTATGCAGATTCGCACGGTTTCCAGAACGATCAGTTGCGTACCATGTGGCCATGGCGGGATTGGGTAATTCATGCTTTTAACGAAAATTATAGCTACAAAAAGTTTGTAACCTACCAGTTGGCGGGAGACCTGATGCCCACTAAAAACATAGAGACCATTTTGGCAACGGGTTTCAATAGGAATCATAAAATAAACCAAGAGGCCGGTATTATAGAAGAAGAGTTCAGGATAGAAAATGTAACAGATCGAACCAATACTTTTGGGAAGGCTTTTTTAGGACTCACCTTGGAGTGTGCCAAGTGCCATGATCACAAGTATGATCCCATTTCGCAGAAAGACTACTTCAGCACCTTTGCCTTTTTTGATAAGGTAGTGCATAGGCCAAAACCAATGGGCGAAGTATTGGCAGAGCCTCCATTAATTACACTTACGGATGAGGTTGTAGAAAAGGAACTCCCGTTCGTAAATAAAAAGGAACCGGAAGATGTAGAGGTTATGGTTATTGAGGAGAAACCGGACATAAGAACCACCCATTTGCTAAATAGGGGTGTGTATGATGATAAAGGTGAAATTGTCCAGCCCAGTACACCGGAGTCGGTCTTAAAATTTGATACTCTGGTTTATGACCGTAACAGGCTTGGTCTTACCAAATGGCTTTTTGATGAAAAGAATCCATTAACGAGCCGTGTTTTTGTGAATAGGGTATGGCAAGAAATTTTTGGTGAAGGTATTGTTAGGTCTTCTGGAGATTTTGGTATGCAGGGAGACCTGCCCACTCACATAGGTTTATTAAATTGGCTTTCCGCAGATTTTATGGAGAACGATTGGGATATGAAACGTTTGGTGAAGCAAATAGTCATGTCATCTACCTACAGACAGTCTTCGGTGGTTGATAATAAAAAGCTGGCCATAGACCCGGACAACAGATACCTTTCGCACATGACGCGCTTACGGTTTACTGCGGAAACCATTAGGGACCATGCATTGGCAACCAGCGGTTTATTAAATGATGAAATAGGAGGCCGTAGTGTAAAAGTATACCAACCTGATGGTATTTGGGAAGCGGCCAGTTCAGGACGTGGTATTTTGGCCAATTATGTGCAAGATCATGGGAAGGACCTGTATAGACGGGGTATTTATATTTTTATAAAACGGACAACCCTGCCACCGGTTCAACTGACTTTTGATGCGGCCACACGTGACCAATGCGAGGTAAAAAGGCAGTCAACCATGACTCCGCTCCAAGCACTCATAGCCTTGAACGACCCTACTATTCTTGAAGCGGCAAGAGTACTGTCCGAAAGTTTAATACAGGAAAAAAGTACGGTAGATGAAAAAATAGAGAAAGCCTTTGAGCGCATTCTCTGTAGGAGTATAAAGCCCAAGGAAAAGGAAATGTTGGTAGAGTATTACCAAGATCAGGAAGAGACATTTGCGAACAATACGCAGAAAGCAAAAGATTTTATTGAAGTTGGGGAGTACCCCATTTTAAAGGGTAGGGATGAGGTGAAAGTTGCCGCACTAATGCAGATTGTTCACACCATCTATAATCTGGAAGAAACCATAGTAAAAGGTTAACGTTCAATTAAAAGATATGGATAAAGAAGTTTTTGAACATTATTTGAATACGAACCGTAGACACTTTTTGGGTAAAATGGCCATGGGAGTAGGGGGTGTAGCCTTAGGTTCCCTTTTAATGCCCGATTTGCTAAAAGGTAAAAAAGCAGCGGAAGAACAGTTGCCTTTGGGATTAAAGCATTTTGCCGCCAAAGCCAAACGGATTATTTTATTGGTACAGAACGGGGCACCTTCGCAATTGGAGACTTTTGATTACAAACCCAAATTGAACGATATGTTCGGCCAAGAGCTACCGCCTTCAATTAGAGGAGAGCAAAAGTTAACGGGTATGACAGCGGGGCAAAAATCGTTTCCGCTAGTGGGGTCTAAATTCGGCTTTAAGCAATATGGGGAATCCGGTACTTGGGTAAGTGAGCTTTTTCCGCATATCGCCAAAATTACAGATGATATTTGCATGATCAAGAGCATGCATACGGATGCTATTAACCACGATCCGGCACTAACCTTTATGCAAACCGGGGCCCAGGTTGGGAATAGGCCCAGTATTGGTTCATGGTTCAGTTATGGTCTGGGTAGTGAAAACCAAAATTTACCGGCCTATTGTGTGTTACTTTCAAAGGGCAAGGGTAACGGTCAAGGAGTATATTCAAAATTATGGTCTAATGGATTTTTGGACAGCTCGCACCAAGGGGTGCAATTGAGTGCCAGTGAAGACCCTATTTTATATTTGAACGACCCAAAGGGAATGGACCGTGAAACCCGGCGTAAGATGCTAGACCATTTGGCGTCTTTAAATCAGCTAGGGTACGATGAGTTTGGTGATCCAGAAATTCCGGCAAAGATAAAGCAGTATGAAATGGCTTTTAGGATGCAAACGGCCGTTCCCGAGATTACGGATGTATCCAATGAGCCCGATCACATCAAAAAAATGTACGGGCCGGATTGTATGGTGCCGGGCACCTATGCGGCCAATTGCTTGCTGGCAAGAAAACTCTCCGAATCCGGAGTGCGTTTTGTACAATTGTACCACCAAGGGTGGGATCAGCACAATGATCTGGTAGGCGAGATTAAAGGACAGGCCAAAGATGTGGATATGGCTACCGCAGCCCTGATTACCGATTTAAAACAAAGGGGACTTTTAGATGAAACCTTGGTGATATGGAGCGGAGAATTCGGTAGGACCAACTATTGCCAAGGAAAACTCACAAGAGACAACTATGGGCGTGATCACCATCCACGATGTTTCAGTATCTTTTTGGCCGGTGGCGGTGTAAAATCGGGTATCTCCTATGGTAAGACGGACGAGTTAGGGTATAACATAGTGGAAAGTCCGGTGCATATTCATGATCTGCATGCTACTATTATGCATTTAATGGGCTTGGACCATGAAAAATTAACGTATAAGCATCTGGGTAGAAGGTTCCGTTTAACGGATGTTCATGGCCATGTGGTAAAAGATATTCTAGCCTAGCTATATGAAAAAAGCGGTTCCCTACGTTTTGAACGTTTTGTTCTTTCTGCATGTACTATTGGCATTTTTAGTACTCTTTGAAGGCTATATGAAGGTTCCCTTTTGGGTACAACCTTTAGGACGGATGCATCCTTTGGTATTGCACTTTCCGGTAGCGTTCATCGTACTTTTGGTAGTACTCAATCTGTTCAAAAAGCAATTGGAACCCGCCACTTTTAAAAAGATAAACTTTGCGCTGTTATTGCTTACGTCCTTTACAACGGTTCTGGCAACCCTTATGGGGCTTTTGTTATCGTTGGAAGGGTATGATTCGGAGTTGCTAACGCTCCATAAATGGGTAGGCGTGGCCTTGTGCTTTGTGATTTATGCGCTTGTTTGGTGTTATTCCTATCCAAAAGTGTTTCAGGTATTACTGTATGTGGGTCTGATAGGTGTTATGGTAGGCGGGCATTTTGGTGCGGGATTGACGCATGGCACTAATTTTTTAATGGAGCCCATTACCGCTTCAAAAGAGGGAATTATAGATGAAAATACACCGGTTTATACGGCATATATTGCTCCCGTTTTAAAGGCGAAATGTACCAGTTGCCATAATCCGCAGAAACATAAGGGCGATTTGGATTTGACCACAATCGAAGCTATAACCAAAGGAGGGGAAAATGGAGACTTGTGGTTGCCCCATAATGCAGAGGAGAGTCTTTTTCTAAAAAGGGTAGCCTTGCCTCTTGAAGATGAAGAGCACATGCCGCCCGAAGGAAAACCGCAACTTACGGAAACTGAAATTGAATTAATGCGGACTTGGATTCAACACGGAGCGGACCATCAAGTGAATTATGCGCAACTAAAAGAAGCCGATACCTTAAAGCAACTACTTGCCAGTAAATGGATAAAATCTACGGAAGAAAAAAAGTATGAATTCGGTTTTGTAAGTCAGCAGACAATTAAAGAACTCAATAATCCGTACCGTACGGTAGTTCAAAAGTCGCCTTCATCACCTGGTCTGGACGTTGCAATATTTGGGCGAAGCGCCTTTCAGGATGCCAATTTAACCGAATTGGAAAAGGTAAAGAATCAAGTAGTCTATTTAAATCTGGCGAACCTCCCCATTAATACAGATCATACGGCAACCATTGGAAAGTTTGGAAACTTGGAGCATTTGGTGCTCAATTTTACAGATGTAAATAGTGAATCTATTGCCGCGTTGGCGAGTTGTACCCAACTAGAAACCTTATCCTTGTCCGGAACCGCTGTAGACGCCAGTGTTTTGGAGCACTTAAAAGGTCTAAAAAGTCTAAAGGAGGTGTTTGTTTGGAATACGGACTTGGAGGCAGAGGATATTGAGGCATTAAGAAATGGATTGCCCAAAATGGTTATTAACGAAGGTTACATTCCAAACCCGGAAGAGGAGCTGGAATTAACACCGCCAACTTTGGAGAACGAAGGCAATATTATAAGTTCTGGTGATTTGATTTCCCTAGGACATAAAATGAACGGAGTTAGTATTCACTATACTTTGGATGGTTCTCAGCCGGATTCTACTTCAACCATTTTTACAAAACCCTTTGCGTTAGATTTAAAGGGCGAAAGAAAACAGACCATAAAAACATTGGCCTATAAAGACGGTTGGTTGGCCAGTAAACCGGTTTCCTATGAGTTTTATGATAGAGGTTTGGTACCTGAGGGCGTAGAAGTTTTACACCCCGGGCTATTAAGTTCGTACACGGGCAATGCCGAGAAAATATTAACGGATGCCGTTCGCATCAATGAAAAAATAGGTTTCTCTAAATACTGGGCCTCTTTTAAGAAGGACCCGTTAGTGGCCGTTGTTGATTTTAGCAGTTCTGCACCGGAAATTGGGGAGGTGGTCCTAAGTTGTGGTATCCATTTTAAGCAAAAGGATTCGCCATTGGACTATGTAGCCGTTTGGGCCAGCGATGACAAGGAAGATTGGAAACTGATTAAACAACAGAGTTTTGCCCATGAAAATATAATGGAGCGACTTAAGGAAATATCTATGAAGCTTCCGAAGCAATCCTATAAATACTTAAAAATAGTAGCGCAACCGCAAAAAGGCCAGATCATACGCGTTAATCAATTGTTCTTTTTTTAAGGGTTAGGCTTTTACCAAGGGTATGGTAGAATCCCGTTCGATCATAGTGGTTTTGATTACTTCGGTTTCAAAAGCTTTGTCCGTTTGGGTTTGTTCTATCCGGCTCACCAACCGTTGGGCTGCGCGTTGCCCCATGTGGTACCCATGTTGACTTATAGAAGTTAGGCTGGGCCTTACATATTTGGGAAGCACCCCGTTGGTAAAACAGATTATGGAAAGCGCCTCGGGAATCTTCATGCCCAAAGAATTAGCGGTCAGCAAAGAGGTAACTCCTGCTTCTTCCTCCAATCCCAAAATAGCGTCTACTTTTCCGGCAGAGAGTAATTTTCGAATTTCTACCTCCATAAAAGACTTCTCCAGTTTTTCAAAAATTAAGCTCTGGTCCAGTTCTATATTGTGGTCCTTTAGGCATTGGTGGTACCCGTTAATTCTCAGTTTTGAAATCTCAAGGTCGCCCAAAAGCGAAACAACGGCAATACGCTTGCATCCGGATTTTATAAGATGCTCTGTTGCATTGTAGGCAGCTTTGGTATCATTTATGGTTACCTTATCGCATTCTAATTTTGAGGAAACACGATCAAACATCACCAACGGTATACCTTTGTTCAAAAAAGGTTCAAAATGGTCTACTTTGTCCATCTTTCCGGTTTCCTCGGCCAAGGAGACTAAAAGTCCGGAAATGGCACCTTTGCGTAACATCTCCGTAATGGCAACCTCTTTATTGTAAGATTCATTGGAGATACAGGCAATCATATTATAACCATGATCGTTCAGGACCTTTTCCACACCGCTAATGACCTGGGCAAAGAAGTAATTAAGAACATTGGGAATGATAACACCCACGGATTGCGATGATTCCTTTCTTAGATTAATGGCATTAAGGTTAGGGCGATATTTGTGTTCCTTGGCGTAAGCAACTATTTTGGCCTTGGTACGGGCACTGATCTCATGGCTATCGTTCAATGCTTTGGATACGGTAGATTTAGAGACCTTAAAATGCTTTGCAATATCGTCTAAACTAAGTTTTCGTTTCATAACTGCATCAAGATACTAAATATCATCAATACCATTTTACTTCTTTATTACCTTCCTGATCGCTAAAATACCATTTTGGCCCTACGCTTTTTACGAAACCCGTTTCGAAAAATGTAAAATATTGTAAATATCTGATTTTAAACAGGTTGTGATTGCGAAATTTTGAATTTATAAACGCTTGTATTTCGTATTTTTAGTACGGAAACGAATTATCTGGAACTCGTTTTAAGTTATAGTGTAAATTTGACAAAAGCGCTTGGTTTTTAGGGGTCTACAAGATACCCTATGAGGATTAAACCGAAAAACAAAGGCACTTACAAACACCAAAAGATGATGTATAGTATAGGTTACGATATAGGAAGTTCGTCAATAAAAGCGGCCTTGGTAGAGGTGGGTACCGGTAAACCCGTAGCTGTAGTGAGCGAACCCAAAACAGAGATGGATATTCTGGCCATTAATAATGGTTGGGCGGAACAGGACCCGGATACCTGGTGGAAACATGTGTGTACCGCAACAAAAACATTGTTGTCCGAGAACAATATAAAACCGGAAGAGGTCACGGGTATTGGTATTTCTTATCAAATGCACGGATTGGTGGTGGTTGATGAAAACCTAAAGCCTTTACGCGAGTCCATTATTTGGTGCGATAGTAGGGCAGTGGGCATAGGTCAAAAGGCATTTGATGAATTGGGGAATGACCGTTGTAGTGAGAATTTATTGAATTCGCCGTCCAACTTTACCGCTTCCAAATTAAAATGGGTAAAAGAAAACGAGCCGGAAACTTTTGAGCGTATCCATAAGTTTATGCTTCCCGGAGATTATATAGCTTGTAGGTTAAGCGGAATGACAAACACTACCTTATCCGGCTTGTCCGAAGGTATTTTTTGGGATTTTAAAACGAATAGTCTGGCTACTTGGTTATTGGACTATTACGGATTGAATGAATCTCATGTACCTGAAATAGTAGATACTTTTTCGGTTCAAAGTAAAGTGTCTGAACAAGGCGCAAAAGAATCGGGTTTAAAAGAAGGCACGCCTATTTTATACCGCGCAGGAGACCAACCCAACAATGCATTGTCATTGAATGTTTTCAATCCGGGGGAGGTAGCGGCTACAGGTGGTACATCTGGGGTAATCTACGCGGTTACGGATAACCTTTCGGTTAAGGAAAGCTCGCGGGTAAATAACTTTGCCCACGTGAATTATAGTGAGGCCAACAGGTTTGTGGGCAAGCTTCTTTGTATTAACGGAGCTGGTATTCAATACCGCTGGTTATTGAACAACTTAAGTGTTGCTTCATACGATGAAATGAACGATTTGGCCAATTCGGTACCACAAGGTTCGGACGGTGTAAAAATATTGCCCTTTGGTAATGGTGCCGAACGCATGTTGAACAATGTAGACCTAGGAACCAATATTTTTGGTATCAACCTGAACAACCACACCAAAGCCCATTTATGTAGGGCCTCATTGGAAGGAATTGCCTTTTCATTTGTGTACGGTATGGAAATCCTAAGGTCGGACGGCATTACCGCTACCAAAATACGGGCTGGAAACGATAACCTGTTTCGCTCGGAAATTTTCTCGAACACTATAGCGACACTTATTGATCGCGAAATAGAAATATATAATACCACAGGCGCTATTGGTGCAGCTAGGGCTTGTATTTTACGCGATGGCGATTTTTCAAGCTTCGGAGAACAGATTATGGCCAATGATTATGTCATGAGCTATAAACCATCCGCAGAAAAAGAAGCATTGCAATCTGCATATTCCGCATGGAAAAAAGAATTAGAACAATTATTAAAAAAACAAGTAACATGGCATTATTAGGAGACAAGGAGTACTTTAAAGGTATTGGAGACATTAAGTTTGAAGGGAAAGAATCAGACAACCCTTTAGCGTTTAAATATTACAACCCCGATCAAGTTGTTGCTGGCAAGACCATGAGAGAGCATTTTAAGTTTGCCATTGCCTACTGGCATACGTTCTGTGGGCAGGGTTCCGATCCATTTGGACCAGGTACGCAAAGCTTTGAGTGGGATAAATCTACGGATGCCGTTCAAGCCGCAAAAGACAAGGCAGATGCCGCTTTTGAGTTTATCAGCAAAATGGGATTTGATTATTTCTGTTTTCATGATTTCGATTTAATTCAAGAAGCATCAACTTTTACCGAGTCGGAAAAAAGATTGGCTACGATTACGGAGTACCTTAAGGAAAAGAAAGCGGCTTCAGGTATTAAATTATTATGGGGTACAGCTAACTGTTTCTCTAACCCAAGGTACATGAACGGTGCCGCTACCAACCCTGATTTTGATGTGGTTGCCAGAGCCGGAGGTCAGGTAAAAATGGCATTGGACGCTACTATTGCCTTAGATGGTGAGAACTACGTTTTCTGGGGAGGTCGTGAAGGATACATGTCCCTATTGAACACCAATATGGGAAGAGAATTGGATCACATGGCCAAGTTCTTGACCATGGCAAGGGATTATGCCCGTAAGCAAGGTTTTAAAGGAACTTTCTTTATTGAGCCAAAACCAATGGAGCCTACAAAGCACCAATATGATTTTGATACGGCTACGGCAATCGGGTTCTTAAGAGAGCACGGACTTGAGAAAGACTTTAAAATAAACATAGAGGTAAACCATGCTACTTTGGCACAGCACACTTTTCAGCATGAAATGGAAGTTGCCGCAAACGCAGGAATGCTAGGAAGCTTGGATGCCAACCGTGGTGATTATCAAAACGGATGGGATACAGATCAGTTCCCGAACAATATTCTTGAAACTACAGAAGCTATGTTGGTTTTCTTGCAAGCAGGAGGCCTACAGGGTGGTGGTGTTAATTTTGATGCTAAAATCAGAAGAAACTCAACCGATCTAGAAGATATTTTCTTGGCCCACATTGGAGGTGCGGATACGTTTGCAAGAGGTTTGATTACTGCCGATAAAATTATCCAGTCTTCGGACTACACCAAACTTCGCGAAAACCGTTACAGTTCTTTTGATTCCGGAAAGGGAAAAGAATTTGAAGATGGTAAGTTAAGCCTACAGAACTTATACGATCTAGCGGTAACTAATGGTGAGTTAGAGCTTAAGAGCGGTAAGCAAGAATTGTTCGAGAATATTGTAAACCAGTACATTTAGGATATATGAAGTTTTTTATAGATACAGCAAATTTAAACGACATTCAAAGCGCCTACGAGTTAGGTGTTTTGGATGGCGTAACTACCAACCCTTCTTTGATGGCCAAGGAAGGAATTACTGGAAAGGAAAACATTTTAAAGCATTACTTGGCTATTTGTGAGAAAGTTGAAGGCGATGTTTCCGCTGAAGTCATTGCGACGGATTATGACGGTATGATCAAGGAGGGCGAAGAATTGGCTGCCTTACACCCGCAGATCGTAGTAAAATTACCTATGATTGCAGATGGAGTTAAAGCTTGTAAATATTTTTCGGACAAGGGAATAAAGACCAACGTTACTTTAGTTTTTTCCGCGGGGCAGGCGTTATTGGCCGCTAAAGCGGGAGCTACCTACGTTTCTCCGTTTTTAGGAAGACTGGACGATATTTCAACGGATGGTTTACGTTTGATCGAAGAAATACGTTTGATCTATGACAACTACGGTTTTGATACACAGATTTTATCCGCATCCGTACGTCATACCATGCATGTTATTAACTGCGCCAAATTAGGGTCTGATGTAATGACAGGTCCATTATCAGCAATTGAAGGCCTTCTAAAGCACCCATTAACGGATAGTGGTTTAGAGAAGTTTTTGGCAGATTATAACAAAGGAAACTAATAAAAAAAACTTAAGAAAGTAGACCATGTAGCCATGGTCGCCCCAATGGTTAATTTTTGATTCAATACATGAAATTGCCGGTGGTCTGATCTACCGGCAATTTGGTTTGTGATATCTTTAGTATCCAGTATTAAATGTAGATGCTTTGGTGACAGCTTTTCCTTTCATGGTGCCAGAGCGTTGGCCAACTGTTCCGTTTGTGTGGATTGATCAATTGGTCTATCTTCAGGCAGGCATGAAAAGGCGTTCGTTTTAGAGTCAAATCGGTAATCTATAATTCATCCGCAAGGCGGTACTTATATATGCAGTTTGTAAAGGTAATTTTGGTCTTAATTTCTTGTGCGTTTTTTACGCAAGGTTGCCTGTATGCCCAAAATTCTGAAACGGAATATAATTTTGTAAGTATTGAGCAGGACAATACACAAAGAGCGGTCTCTACTATTGTTGAAGATAGTATGGGACTTATCTGGATAGGAACCAATGGCGTTGGGTTAAAAAAGTATAACGGCATTGATTTTATTACCTACAAACAAGATATAAACGAATCCAAGTCAATAAGTAACTCGCTTATTCATACCTCGTATATAGACCGTTATGATAGACTTTGGGTGGGTACGGAAACAGGTCTTGATCTCTACAACACAGACCTTGATAATTTTGATAAAGTAGAACTTGGGAATGATACCGCAAGACAAGGAAGTATCCTTATTAGGGCTATTCAAGAAGGTATTAATGGAGAACTCTTAGTGGGCTCACATTATCATGGTGTATTTAGGGTAGACCCTTTGACTATGAAAAGTGAGTCAATTCCCATTCAATCTACTATAGATATAGCCACACTTCAGGTCAACTATATTTTAAAAAGCACCACGGGTAAAATCTATGTGGCCACAAATTATGGTCTCTTTGAGTATAATGGAGTTAAGGTAATACCCTTACAAATAGTAAATGAAAAGGGAGAGGAAGTCAAAAGTCTATCAAGGAATATCGAGACTTTATTCCAGGATAAAGAAGGGGCCATTTGGTTGGGAACCTTATCGGATGGTTTGGTGAAAATAAAATTCATATCCGGGAACAAATACAGTATAGACTCCTTTGAAATAACTCCGGAGCGGGTTTTTTCAATCGCTCAAGCTGCAGATGGTAATATTATCTGCGGTACGGAAAATGATGGCCTTTTTGTCCTAAAAGCAGATGGAACGCTGATCAAGAACTATCGTTATGACAAGTTTGATGTAAACAGCATAAAATCCAATTCCATCTGGTCCGTATTTGTAGATAGCCAAGAGCGTATCTGGATCGGCTACTACAACAAGGGGGTAGGGGTTTATGACAAGTTGTACGATAAGTTCAGAGATATAAAGAGCTTGGCGAACATCAATAACTCTTTGCTGTTGCCATCCGTTACGGGTATTGTGAGCGATAAAAAAGGAAAACTGTGGATAGGTTTGGATGGTGGTGGAATAGATGTATATGACACTAAAGACAATAGCATTGTACATTTGAAAGACCCTCAAAACGGGATAGCCACGAACCTGCATGCCGCTGCGGTTTCAGGGATGTTTTTTGACAGTAAGGGCAATCTCTGGGTAGGAACTTGGAACTCGGGCATTTACTTTCTGGAAAAGAATGCTACAGCCTTTAAAAATTATAAAATTTCCAATACCAATGGCGGATTAACCAGTAACCGTATCATGACCTTTGATGAGGACAAAAACGGAATAATCTGGATTGGCTCCTATGTAACGGGTTTACATTCCTATAATCCTAAAACCCAAAAATTCACACCTCACCTTGACCGGATTTTTCATGACCAGGTACCCCATCACGGAGAGGTACGTAAGGTTCTGGTAGATAGCAATGGTTTTATCTGGTTGGGTACCACAGGCGGACTGTACAAAATTAAAAGTGATTTTTCCGAAGGAGACAAGGCTATTTCTTTGGTGGAGCGCATGCATGCAAATACGAGTCAACAGCTTATAGTAGATAGAATTATATCCTTATATGAGGATAGTAACCGCATTATTTGGATAGGCACGGACGGCGGAGGTCTGTGCAAATATGATCCTTTCAAAGACTCGTTTACTTGGTACGGAGATAGGAACGGTCTAAGCCAACAGACCATAGCTTCTATTTTAGAGGACAATAATGGCGCCATTTGGTTGGGGGGCAACAATGGCATTTCTAGAATGGATGTGGAAAAAGAGAATTTCAAGAATTTTGATGTTCACGACGGACTTCTGGCCAATGATTTCAATTTTAATTCCACTTTTAAGGATGAAGCGGGTATACTATATTTTGGGAGTTATGAGGGCGTAAATTCTATAGACCCCCAGAACCTGAATTTTAATGAGCACGAACCGGAAGTATATTTTACGGATTTTAAACTCTTCAATAAATCCGTGGTTCCGGGAACGGAAGACTCGCCTTTAGAGAAGGTAATTAATCGTACCAAGGCCATGACTCTTTCCAACAGCCAGTCCGTTTTTACCATAGAGTACGCCGGAATTAATTTTACAAGGCCCAAAAAGAACCAGTACGCCTATATTCTGGAAGGGTTTGATAATAGATGGAACTATGTAGGTAGTACAAGAAGTGCCACCTATACCAACCTGCCTCCGGGCGATTATGTTTTTAAAGTAAAGGCCGCCAATAATGATGGGGTTTGGAACAATACCCCAACGACAATGGTCATTACGGTTTTGGCGCCGTGGTGGAGTACCAATCTGGCCATATTTCTATATGTTTTGGCTATTCTTCTCATTACCTATTTCTTAGTGAATTTGGCCAGCCAGCGCATACGTGAAAAGCGCATAGTTCAGTTTGAACGTGAAAAACGACTGCAGGAAGAAGTATTGAACGATAGAAAAATTCAATTCTTTACCAATATCTCTCACGAGTTTAGAACCCCGCTTACCCTTATATTAAATCCTTTGGAAGACATTCTGCGAGATTCGGAACAGGTGTTTTCAAAGAAAATGAAAGAGAAGTTGAGCATCATCCATAAGAATACCGATCGGTTAAAACGGTTGATAGATGAGCTGATGGATTTTAGAAAACTGGACATCAACAAGCTGAACGTTAAAGTATCTGAACTGGAAGCCGTGTCATTTGTAAAGGAGATAACCGGTCATTTTGAGGAAGAAGCTATCTTAAAGGATGTGCATTTGGTGGTTGAGTCGGATGAACCGCCCATAACGCTATGGAGCGACCCCTCCATGCTAGAGAAAGTAATTTTTAATATTCTCTCCAATGCCTTTAAGATTACTCCGGATAAAGGCACCATTACCGTGGGTATTTATAAACGTGCCGATAAAATTATATTGCCTCTTTTAAACGAAGAAGAGCCCGTTCAGGCCTTGGAAATTTATATTGAGGATACCGGAAGCGGTATTGGTAAGGACGAATTGGAAAAGGTTTTTGAGCGTTTCTATCAGGTTGAAAAAATGAACAGCCAGTATTATGGCGGTACAGGTATTGGTTTAGAAGTGGTAAAGAGTTTTGTAGATCTGTTAAAAGGAAAAATTACCGTAGAAAGCGAAGAAGGTATCGGAACCAAGTTCAAGATTTTCCTGCCGTTGGGGAATGCCCATTTTAAACCTAGCGAACTTTTCTTAAAACCAACACCTAAAGCGGATGACTTACCACTGGCCAGAGTAGATGAAGATATAGTGGAAAGACTTACCAATAAGGGCTCCGGTATTACTTTGCTCATTGTGGAGGACAATGCGGAACTGCGTAGCTACCTAAAAAGCGAACTTAAGGAGGAGTACACCATTATTGAAGCCGTAAACGGTACGGAGGGACTAAAAGCTGCGGAAAAAAGAACTCCGGATATTATCCTGTCGGATGTGGTTATGCCCGAAATGGATGGTTTTGAGTTCTGTAGACATATTAGGGAAGACCTAAAAACAAGCCATATTCCTATACTTATGTTAACGGCCAAAACCATGACGGAGGATTGGGTAAAGGGAATTGATTCCGGAGCGGATATCTACCTTACCAAACCTTTTGAGATGACCGTTTTAAAAGCTCAACTAAAGCAGATTCTTAGCAGTAGGCAGGTACTTTTTAACAAGTATTTAAATGATTCCAATAATGTAAAAGTACCCGAAAACACTTCCGAACTGGATAAAGGTTTCATTTCCAAAGTGCTGGATTATGTTACCGCCAACCTATCGGATGAAAACCTTAATGTAGAGCAGTTGGCAGAAGAACTGAACCTAAGTAGAAGTCAATTATACCGGAAGATTAAAGCGCTCACCGGTTACTCCGCAAATGAATTCTTAAGAAAGATAAGGCTTGAAAAAGCCAAGAAAATGATAGAGAACGGAAACGAATCTATCAGTGAGGTCTGCTTTAAAGTGGGTTTTTCCTCTCCTTCTTATTTCACCAAATGCTTTAAGGCCCAGTTTGGGTTTCTTCCTACAGAAGTAAAGTAAGGGCTTATTAATTTTTATTGTAGTACAAATCTTAATTCTTCGTTGGATTTAACTAAATTAGGGGTTGAATAGATGCGTACGGATTATGCGGTGTATAAACGCGTTTGCAGACTAGAAAATATAAAAATGACATCTAACCGATACATTTCAATTGGAAAAATAATAGCTCTGATTACTTTTTTGATTGGTATGTTGATTTTTGGAACATATTACTTTACAACAAATGGAGAACTCTTGTTTCTCGGATACGGTTTTGTCGTTCTTGCAGGAATAATCAACCTAATTACCCTAATCGGAATTTTAGTGCGAGTCCAAACCGATAAAACAAATCGGAAAGAATTATTAAAAGTAAGCGGAATGATATTGTTGAATATACCAATTATGTTTGGCTGTATGTTGATATCGATGATGGTTCTTGGTAATATGAGAATTACATTCACAAACAGTACACAAAACGAACTGACAGAAATTAAAATTGTAGGTTGTGAAACGGAACGAATTGCGCAACTTGAACCGAATGAAAGTAAAACCGTTTGGGTTGGTATTACAGGAGACTGCTCAATATTCGTTGAATACACAGAAAACGGAGTAAAAAGAAAAGAAACAGTTGTTGGGTATGTAACGTCTGGTGGAGGACAAAAAATGAGTTATAAAATTAATAGAAAAAATAAAGACAATCAAGTGCAATACATCCAAAATTCTTTATGGAATAATGGCTTTTGTTTCTATGCTCACCTTGTTTATTAGTTTGTGAGAAAAGGTATTGGTGATTTCTCCAATATTCAAAATAAACCCTAAAAACTCACCTTATTTCAATGTGTTTTTACTTCAATTAGACACGATTCTGTCATCTGTTTTCTCGGTTTCGTAAGGCATAATTTTACACTCTCATTTTCGGCCTAGGGCCCAAATGCTTTGGTACTATTGCATTTGCAAAACAAAATGCCACAAATGTTCTATACTGCGCTTCATTTGTAGTATGGCCCACCTGCTTATTTTCCGACTTTTATCAAACTATAGTCTTCAAAACAGAAAGGAGCTATTATCAATTTCTTTATTTAACCTTTTTAAATTAATGATATGTTTAAATCCGTTGTATTATTTTTTGCAATTCTGTTGTTTTTGTTCGGTTTTGGAAAAATCAGGGAAAGCAATTTTCAAACCGAAGATGATGCTGCCAGTCTCAAGAAAGTATATGAAAAAGACTTTTATATTGGGGCGGCCGTAAACGACCGGATCATTACAGGAAACGATGCAAAAGCGCTTAAAGTCTTGAAAGGGGATTTCAATTCGCTAAGCCCGGAAAACGTTATGAAATGGGAAGCCCTTCATCCATCTCCCGATACCTATAATTTTGAGATGGCGGACAAATATGTGGCGTTGGGCAAAAAGAATAATATGCACATTGTAGGGCATACATTGTTATGGCATAGCCAAATTGGCCAATGGATGAATTCCGTCAAGGATAGTGCCCAAATGGCCAACTATATTAAAGAACACATTACCACGGTTGCAGATAGGTACAAGGGAAAGATAGACAGTTGGGACGTGGTGAACGAAGCGCTTAACGAGGATGGCTCTCTACGGGAATCCGTTTTCTTGGAAGTAATGGGGGAGCGCTATTTGGAGTTCGCTTTTAAAATGGCAGAAAAGGCCGATCCTGCCGCAGAGTTGTATTACAATGACTATAACATGTGGAAGCCTAAAAAGAGGGAAGGCGCCATTAGGCTTATAGAAAACCTTCAAAAGAACGGTGCCAAAATTCACGGGGTTGGTATGCAGGCCCACTGGGGTCTTACGGAACCTTCGTTGGAAGAAGTAGAGGCAAGTATCGTAGCCTATGCCAAATTAGGGATTAAAGTAGCCATAACCGAATTGGACGTTACCGTTCTGCCCAACCCTAGGGAACTAGAGGGCGCGGAAATAAGCCAGAACTTTGAGAACAGCGAGGAAATGAATCCATACCCGGATGCCTTGCCGGATTCTGTAGAAGTACAGTTGGCGGAGCGTTACCGAGATATTTTTAAGCTTTTCTTAAAGCACAGCGATAAAATTGACAGGGTTACGTTCTGGGGTGTGAACGATAGAAGCTCGTGGCTTAACAATTGGCCCATTAAAGACCGTACCAACTATCCGCTACTTTTTGATCGGGAGTACAAAACCAAAAAAGCATACTACGCTGTTACAGGCTTAAAAACCGATGCTACCAACCAACATTAATCTTCATGAATTTAGAATCTCAAAAATTATCCGTTAAGGAAAAAATAGGCTATAGTCTGGGCGATCTCTCGGCAAATTTGGTCTTTCAGACCTTAATGACGTACCTGGCCTATTTCTACACGGACATCTATGGCTTGGAAACCAACCATGCATCGGCCATTATGCTTACCGTAGGTCTTATTGCGGCCTTTGGTTTTAATCCTATTATAGGGGCTTTGGCAGACCGTACCACCTCCAAATGGGGTAAGTTTAGACCTTGGATTTTGTTTACGGCCATTCCGCTAGGAGTAGTGGCGCTGCTGGCGTTCAGTACACCTGATTTTGCCTATAAGGGCAAGGTCATTTATGCCGTGGTAACTTATACGTTGCTATTATTGCTGTACGCTGCGAACAACCTGCCTTACTCGGCCTTAAGTGGGGTTATTACGGGCGATATGGGCGAGCGAAACAGTTTGTCCGCTTACCGCTTTGTAGCGGTTATGTTCGCACAGTTTTTTGTTCAGGTTTTTATGTTACCCATAATTGAATCTGCAGGAGGTGGCAATAAAGCCGTTGGTATTGAAATTGTAATGACCTGGTTGGCCATTATAGGAACCGTAATGCTGATTATTACCTTTTTGACCACTAAAGAACGCATTGTTCCTACTTTGGAACAGAAATCTACACTTAAGGAAGATTTGGGTGACTTGTTCGGTAACAGGCCGTGGATCATTATGTTGGTGCTTACCACTTTGGTATTCATAACCTTGGCCATGAAAGGTGGCTCTTATGTGTATTATTTTGAAAATTATGTAAACGAAGAAAGCCTTACCCTTTTTATACAGCCCGTTCTTGATGGTTTGTCCGCTATTGGGGTCAACTTTTTTGGGGAAAATCCGGTATCCGCTGGTTTTGGCCTTTTTAATGCCGGGGGAATTATTTTTATGATTGTGGGTATTACGCTCTCAAAACGGTTCGCAGATACCTATGGTAAAAGGGATGTTTTTATGGTAGCCCTATTTTTATCAACACTGTTCATAGTTTTCTTTTACTTTTTTGCACCTACTTCTATTGGGTTGATTTTCATCTCACAAATTTTACACGGCTTCTTTTACGGTATCACCATACCCTTGCTTTGGGCCATGATTGCAGACGTTGCAGATTTCTCCGAATGGAAGAACAACCGTAGGGCCACAGCCATAATTTTCTCTGCCATGATGGTAGGGTTAAAAGGAGGTTTAAGTATAGGGAGCGCATTGGTAACCGCTATTTTGGGTATGTACCACTATGTTTCAAAAGAAGCAGTGGTAGCCGGAGAAGCCATTGTGCAGCCGGAAACTGCAGTGCAAGGCACCCGAATGTTGGTTAGTATCTATCCGGCCATTCCGTTTTTGATAGGTATAGGTTTGTTGTTTTTCTATGAAATCAACAAAACAACGGAAACCCGCATAGAATTGGATTTAAAGAAACGAAGAGAAAAATAATATCTAAAACAAAACACAAGATTTCATGCCAGAAGAATCTATAGAAAATATCGATTTTGATAAGTTGAACGAAACGGCTATTTCCCAGCCATTGGTAAAGCACATATACACCGCAGACCCTTCTGCCCACGTTTTTAACGGAAAAATTTACATTTACCCATCTCATGATATAGAATCTGGGATTCCTTTTGATGACTTGGGAAGCCATTTTGCAATGGAGGATTACCACGTGCTTTCCATGAACGGAATAGCGGGTGAAACGGTAGACCATGGGGTTGCACTTCATGTTGATGATGTGCCCTGGGCGGAGAAGCAAATGTGGGCACCGGATGCGGCCCATAAAGACGGGAAGTATTATTTGTACTTTCCTGCTAGGGATTATGATGGAATTTTTAAAATAGGTGTTGCCGTAGGCGATGCTCCAGAAGGACCTTTTACGCCCCAACCCGAAGCTATTAAGGGAAGTTATTCCATTGATCCAGCAGTATTCGAAGACGAGGACGGAAGCTACTACATGTATTTTGGTGGAATCTGGGGCGGACAGCTCCAAAAGTACCGTAAAAATGCTTACGATAAGACCAATGAAATGCCCGAACCCCAAGAAACGGCCTTATTGCCTATCGTAGCCAAGTTAACGGACGATATGTTGGAGTTTGCCGAGGAACCAAAAGAAGTACAAATTTTGGATGCCAATGGTAACCTTTTGTTAGAAGGGGATAATAACAGACGTTTCTTTGAAGCATCATGGGTACACAAATACAATGGCAAATACTATTTCTCATATTCCACTGGAGATACCCATTTCATTTGTTACGCTATAGGGGATAATCCATACGGACCTTTTACCTATGCCGGACGCATCTTGAATCCGGTTGTGGGTTGGACGTCTCACCATTCCATTTGTGAGGTAGATGGCAAGTGGTATCTGTTCTACCATGATTCTAGCCTTTCCCGAGGGGTTACACATCTACGATCTGTAAAGGTTGTGGAGATTACCTATAATCCAGATGGGAGTATCGTAACCTTAGACCCATATAAAGAATTTTAATCGGATTTTATAATGAAGAAAAAAGAGGGACTATCATTGTGGTAGTCCCTCTTTCTTGTTAAATGCTATAAACTGCAAATAATCATTGTTTTTGGCCGCTAGAATGTAGGATTGGGAATTTACTTGAATAGGGGCCATATGCTTCACATCTCCAGTAACAAAAAAGCCGCTTTCAGAAGCTGCTATAGGTGTAAAACCTCCTTCTCCGTTACCTTCTAGGAAGAGTCCGTGGCTTGCATCGTTACGTGGAGTCTCAACTTCCGAGGCATAAAGGTTGCCCGCTACAAGAATATCTAGGTTTCCATCCTTATTATAATCGTCTACCAATATTTCGTTAATGCTAGAGGTTTGCGCTAACACCGGAAGCTTATGAACTATAAATTTCCCGTCCTTATTTTCTAAATAGATACTGGCAAAGGATTTTACTTGATAATGAAGCGCGGATTCCAGAGACTTTTCTGTGTAGACATCTTCTAAGGTAGCTTCGGCAAAACTCTCGTAATCCTGGAACTTCTGTTTTATAGCAGGAATCTGCTGTGACGAACATCCACGGCCACGAACAGGGTACTGTTTACCATCATTATAGTAACTAAGTACAATATCTTGGTTGTTGTCCTTATCAAAATCGCTCACGAAAATATCAAACGTTTCTTCTTCAGTGGCCTTATATTTATAGTTTTCACCATTGTTGCCCAAAACATAATCCATATCGCCATCCTTGTCAAAATCGCCTTGTTGAATGCTCCACCACCAGCCAGTAGTATCTTTAGTGAGCCCCCAAGACTCAGAAACTTCCTCAAAACCGTTCTCGGTATTTTGGAACAGGCGTATGGGCATCCATTCGCCCACAATCATAATATCCTGTCTGTTGTCATTATTAAAATCTGTAATTAAGGCGCTGGTGGCCATGCCCAGATTTTGGAATTCTTGTGGTTGCATATTTTCAAAGACTTCAAAACTAACGTTGCCGTTTGTACTCGTGTTTTTAAGAAGGTAACTGGAAGTAGGGCTAGGGTAGTTTTTAGGAATCTGTCTGCCTAAGACCAGAAGGTCCGGTTTGCCATCTCCATTAAAATCGGATTGATAGACTTGGGAACCGCTAATTTTTAAATCCGGTAGGGCCATGGCATCAGATTTTTGGAAATTGCCTTGGCCGTCGTTTAGATATAATCTATCTCGTAATGCATTAGAGTTTTCTGAAAATTCATATCCTCCACTTACTACGTAGAGGTCATTATCTCCATCCCCATCGGCATCAAAAATTAAAGAACCGGAATCCTCACTTATTAAATCATCCTGTAAAAAGTTAGAAGATTGCTTTTCAAAGCCATCATCCGTCTGTAAAAATATACTACCAAGATTTCCGGAAGAGCCCCCTACGAAGTAGTCATCCAGACCATCATTGTTAAGGTCTCCAACAGCAAGAGTAGGACCAAAAGAGGACATTTTATGTGGGAGCAGAACCTGGTCCTCAAAATCATCATATTTGTTTTCTGTATGTTGATATTCAGGGAACTTTGAGTTGGTAACCGTGGCAAATAATTTAGTTTGAGATCCCTTTTTCTCAATATTCGTAACAGCACTCTCAAAATTTAAGGTCAGTGCTTGGTTGGCTTTTACCGCCTGCAGTTGTTGAACCTTTCCGTTAGGCCAAACCACTTTTAATCCGTCTACTATAGAAGCGTCGCCCAATCCAAAATGAAGCATAGGAGCTACTGAAGACTGAAATCCTCTGGTCAGCGTTAATTCTTGCATTTGTGTCCGTCCATTAACCGTTACATATACACGGGCACCTAAACCAAATGGATTGGTATTATTGCCTTGGAGCTTTATTTGTACATAATTATTGTTCTCCGAAGCGTTGTTCCTAAAAACCGAGGCTTTATCATCTATGTTATTGGTAACGATTTCCAAATCTCCATCATTATCAAGATCAGCATAGACCACGCCGTTGGAAAAACCTTTAAACTCAATGCCCCAATCCTTGTTGGCTCGTTTGAATTCTAAGTTTCCGTTGTTCTTAAAAATGAAGTTATCTATTTTCTCAGATGGAATTTTTTGACTGAGTTCCAGTAGCGTATCATTCTTTATTTTGATGGATTTCAGTTTGTTGAAATAGTCATTATTATTGATTTCCCGTCGCGTACCGTTGGATACAAAAAGGTCTTTATACCCGTCATTATCAAAATCGGCAAAAAGAGGGCCCCAGCTCCAATCGGTTGAAGAGGTTCCGGTAATTCTAGAAACATTGGAAAAATGAGGAATGCCATCTTCAAAAACTCCAGAATTCATTTGCATACAATTGTGCATGTACTGGTAATGGAACCCGGCATCTACCACGTCCCAAAACAGTTGCGGATTCATGCTGGCCATATTGGCTTTTTTTCGTCGGTTGGATTTGGCGTCCATATCTACCTGGAAAATATCTAGGTTTCCATCGTCGTTAAAATCTGCTATATCGGCTCCCATACCATAAAACGCAGTATGGGATGTAGCTTGTTTTACCACTTCTTTAAATGTACCGTCCTGATTATTAATGTACATGAAATCAGGAGAATTAAAATCATTGGATACATAAAGGTCCGGCCAAGTATCATTGTTGAGATCGCCTACGGTGGCACTTAAGGAAAGTCCGTATGCTTTAAGTCCCGAGGCTTCGGTAACATTGGTAAAGGTCTGTCCGTTATTTTGGTACAAGTGCCCGGATTCATGGTCCTGGACATTTTTCATCTTATATGAATAAACAAAGGTGGGAGAGTCAAATTTAGTAGGAGGGTAGTTGGCCACGAAAAGGTCTAGATCACCATCTTTATCATAATCAAAAAAAGTAGCTTGCACACTGTTGCCTTTATCGTTAAGACCATATTCTGCCGCCTTTTCGGTGAAAGTACCATCTCCGTTATTCATGAAAAGTTCATTGTCCTTTGGACCGAATTTGCCACCTACGGAACAATAGATATCTAGAAATCCATCTGCATTAACATCGGCCATGGTAACTCCGGTATACCAACGGTTATCACCTGTTACGCCGGCTTTTTCCGTAATATCCTCAAATTGAAGATTACCCTTGTTTAGGTATAATTTGTTAGAAACCTGGTTTCCGGTAAAGTAAAGGTCAACCAAGCCGTCATTATTAACATCCCCAGCAGATACGCCACCACCCATGTACAGGTACGAATAGGTAAAATAATTTAAGGAATCATTCTCCGTAAGGGTATTATTAAAGTGTAAACCACTAAGCTCCGGGTCTAAACCCGTAAATAATTTTGTTTCCACTTTATTGGATTCTTTGGTGCAATTCACCAAAAAAAGAAGGATAATGGAGTATACCAGTGTTTTACCGTACATATTAAAATCCATTGGATATGTGTTCAAATTTTTAAGATACAGCTTTTTTAAAATAGAATTGAAGCAAAAAAACAGTGTGTTGACCAAAACACACTGTTTTTAAAATAACTAACTCAAACTAACTCGTAAAATGTTTAGTAGCCAGGATTCTGATCTGCAGCAGAAATATTGATATTGGCATCAATCTCTGCTTGAGGTATAGGTAAAAGCTCATGCTTGCCTTCTTGGAACTGGGTCCCGGACAATTCTGTACTTGCAATTCCCCAACGGATAATATCATTGAACCTGCATTGCTCACCGGCCAATTCAACTTTACGTTCGTGTACCAAAGCATCAAAGACTTCAGCTTTGGATAATCCTGTAGGCAATGGGTCTAATGTAGCCCTTTCGCGAACTTGGTTGATGTAACCTATGGCTACATCTTGGTCACCTCCCGGTCTCGTGCTCTCACACTCGGCCATCATTAACAAAACATCGGCATATCTTAAATATTTAAAGTTGATACCAGAAGTTTGATCCTCATTGGCATCTTTGTAATAGTTGTTGTATTTGGACCAGCCTGCATTGCCACCACCATTGCTAGGGAAAGCATCTACGGTTAATGAACCGTCAGGTCCAAATGTATCTCCGTTTACGTAAAAACTTTGCTCAAAACGAATGTCTCCAATTTCATATTCCTCCAATAAATCATCCGAAGGAAAAACATTGAACCAATCATTAAAGCCATATTCTTGACCTCTAAAAGTGGCCTCGTTAGGACCTTGACCGCTGCGGTCCGAGTTCCACTGTGCGCTGGTGCCAAAATCATCATTATATTCAATTTCAAAGATAGATTCAACACCATGTTCGGTTTCTTCCATGAAATTGTCAAAGTAGTTGTCTTCCAATTGATAGCCGTTTAAAGCATTGAACTGAGCCAAAGCATCATCATATTGCTCCAAGAACAAGTATACTTTGCCCAGTAAGGCTTGAGCGGCCCCTTTTGTAGCACGGCCATTTTCTTCCTCACCCTTTACTTTAAGTACAGGAATAGCTTCTTGCAGGTCTTTGATGATCTGTGCATAAATTTCAGAACTAGGGCTCTTGCCTGGGCCGGAACCATCATCTGGGGGCAATGTAGTAACCAACGGCGCATCTCCATATCTGGTTACAATAAAGAAATGGAACAGGGCACGCAAGAACTTAGCCTCTCCAATGGCCTTTTGCTTTAGGGCATCGCTCATTTGAGAAGGTAGAATCTCATTGATTTTATCTGAATTCTCAATAACGAAATTGGCTTTGTTGATACCTCTGTAGCAACTTTCCCAATAAGCTCCAATGGCGCCATGACTGGCATCAAATGAGAAATCAAGATATTGTCTTTTATCGGCCTCTAATTGGTTGTTTCCTCCGTTTTCATGAGACATATTATCCATCATAAAGAACATATGACGACTATAGAGGCCTCTGGTCTGCAAGTTAGAGTACACCGCGTTAACGGCAGACTGTACCTGGGTGCTGTTCGTAAAAAAGGTATCTGGCGAAAGTTCGTTCGGGTTGGTCAATTCCAATGAATCTTCATTACACGATAGCACCAGACTTATCGTAGCTATGACCGTTACTAATATTTTATTTCTTTTCATGATAATTTTTTTAGAATGATAGTTGAACTCCAAGTAATACTGATTTAGGCTGTGGATAGTTACCTCTATCTATTCCCAATTCATACTGGCTATTTCCACCATTATTTGTCAAAGGGTTTCCTATCTCTGGATCCAAACCTGAATAATCTGTTATAGTAATCAAGTTCTGACCGCTCACGTAAATTCTGCATTTAGAGAAGTAATCTTCCAAGGCAGTATTTTTTAAGGTATACCCCAGTGTTATGTTCTTTAATCTGGTAAATGAACCATCTTCTACAAAACGATCGGAAATGGAGTTGAAATTCTGGGCATTACCTCCTGCAGCAGGTACGCTATTTGATGTTCCTGGGCCCGTCCAACGGTTTAGGACATTAGTGCCTGCGTTGAACAACCTTGGCATACCTTCCAAGTCATAAATATTGGTGTTGTACACATCAACACCGGATACCCCGGATATGAATAGGTTAAGGTCTAACTGCTTGTAATTAGCGTTTAGGTTTAGCCCATAAGTGAAGTCAGGATATGGGTTTCCAATTTTCACACGATCGTCCGCATTAATTTGACCATCTCCGTTTTGATCTACGAATCTAATATCTCCAGGGTTAACCGGGAACTCACCATCAACAAGGGTTTGGTTTAGATTAGCGTCTACTTCTGCACGAGTTTGGTAAATACCGTCTGTTTCATAACCGAAGAAAAAGAACAAAGGCTCGCCCACTTCAATCCTTGAGATATCCTGAGACTCAAAAGTACCCCCAGAAAGCGACTCGTTAGATCCTAAGGATTTTACTTCGTTGGTAGACGTACCTACATTAAGATTGGCAGACCATGTAAAGTCTCCGTCGTAATCATTGTAACCAATATTAAATTCAACTCCATTCGTTTCAACAGAACCTACATTTTCGGTTACGGAACCAGAGTGAATTCCTAGTGACCCGGCAAGAGGGCGACTCATAAGTAAATCATCACTGGTGTTGTTGAAGTATTCAACGGCACCCGTTAGTTTACTATTGAATAGTTCAAAATCAAGTCCAATATTCATCATGGTAGTTTCCTCCCATTTTAAATCAGGATTAGCGAGTCCGCCTGCTGTTGTTCCGGTTGCCAATGTATCGCCAAACGGATAAAAGAAATCAGAAAGTAAGGTAGCGCTGTACTGGTAATTGTTAATACGGTCGTTACCCGTAATACCCCAACTACCTCTTAATTTTAAAGTGTTGAAAGCGGTGTCCGTAAGGAAATTTTCTTTGGCAATGTTCCAACCTAAAGCTACAGAGGGAAAAGTACCCCATCTGTTGTTCTCTCCAAATCTAGAGGAAGCATCGTGTCTGATTGATGCTGCAAAAATATACTTCTGGTCAAAGTTATAGTTTAACCTACCCAAATATCCTAAGCGGTTATATTCATACGTAAAAGACTGTAAGAATGCTTTTTCTGAAGATACTTGGTTAATATCATTAGTAATGGGGTTCTGACTATTACTGTTTAGAAGCTCATCTATGGTTTCTTGTTTCTCTGCAAGTACCAGTACATCAAAATTATGCTTGTCATTAACAGAGAAGGTATAGTTTAAGCTATTGGTAATCGTAATTGATTTTCTTAGGCTAGAATTTTTGGTAATGGCCGCAAATTCTGAGCTGTGCGTAGCTCCTTGACTATCATCATTATAAGAAGGTACAAAAATATTGGTATTGGCGTTTCTGTACTCTAGACCCACTTGACTTTTAAATTTAAGCCCGTCTATAATTTCAAATTCACCAAAAATACTACCAAGAACGGCAGATGATTTGTTCACGTGTTCCCCAAGGGTTTGAACTCTAATTGGGTTCTCGCCGTCTTGGCCGTCCGCATCATTATTTGGTCCCTGAAAACCTTGTAAGTTGTTAGGATTGTAAATAGGTAAATAAGGAGCAGCTTTTATAGCATGTTCCAAAAGGGACCTATCTCCTAGGTTTCTTTCAGGGTTTTGCTTTTGAAAGGAAACCGCCATGGTTTCACCAAAATTGAATTTACCTACGGTAAAGTTACTATTGGCACGGAAAGAAAATCTTTCAAAGCCAGTTTCTATAATAGCTCCTTCCTGATCCATATATCCGGCAGAAAATCTATAGTTGTTATTGTCTCCACCACCAGCAAGTCCAAAATCTACTTTTTGCATAACACCCGTTCTAAATAGAGCGTCTTGAAAATCCGTAGTGTTCCCATTGGATTGTGAAAGGGCGGAAGTTGGGGTAAACCCAAAAGCGTCCTGTGCGTACTGTAAGTATTGCTGTGTATCCAATAGGTCAAACCTTTGGTTTGAGAAATTAACCCCTGTATATGCATCAAGCGTCACTAAGGTTTTTCCGGACCTGTTTCCTTTTTTAGTAGTCACCATAACCACACCATTAGATCCCAAAGAACCATAAATGGCCGTTGTAGAGGCATCTTTTAATATGTTGATGGATTCAATGTCATTAGGGTTCAAATCGCCCAAACCGCCAGCAATAATACCATCAATAACATACAATGGATCATTGTTGTTCATAGTACCAAGACCACGAATACGAACTACCGGGGCGGTACCGGGAGAACCGGTATTTAAGACCGTAACACCTGCGGCCCTACCTTGCAAGGCTTGATCGGCACTAGCTACTGGTAATGCGGATAGTTCTTCCGCTCCTACGGTGGCAATAGCTCCGGTTACTTCTGCACGGGACTGCGTACCGTAACCAACCACAACCACTTCATCCAAAGCTTGAGCGTCTTCTTGTAAGCTTACGTTTATAGAGGTTCTGTTTCCTACGGTAATGGTTTGTGATGTCATGCCTATATAGGAGAAAACTAAATTGTCCGAAGGGCTTACATTAGAAAGGGAATAGTTACCATCAAAATCCGTAGTTGTACCGTTTGTTGTTCCGGATACTAAGATTGTAGCACCTGGCAAGGGAGTTCCGCTTTCATCTGAAACCACACCATTAACGGTAGAGGTTTGAGAAAAAGCAAACTGTCCGATCATTACAAGACATGCAATGATCGCATGTTTAAGTTTAATCATAATCATTAAGTTTAGTTAGTTAATTTTTAGGATGTTGGTATCAATGAAAACATCACCGAAACAAATGTATGTGAAGGCTTGAACGAGAAGTAAAAGATTTGACGCATATGATGGAAATTTTGTTGCATTCCTTTTGTTATCCCAATATTTACGGGGTAAAAATGAGGAATTTAATAGTTTTGAGAGGTGAAAATTAGTAATGTGATATGTGTCTGAGAGGGCATAAATAAGAAGCGAAAAACCATATGTTATGCATATGTTTTACTTTGTATCATACAACTGCTAATTTGCATTGAAAAAATCCTAAAATATAATACCAAGAAAACGGAGTTTATAGTGCTGCAAGGCTATGTTCGCAGTAACTAGAATAGAGTACTTCAAAATACATAGAAACAAGTAGGGGAGAATGAAGGAGAGGACTATAGGAGCAGCACTTAATGGGGAGGGATAAATAAAAAAGCCCGATGTATCATCGGGCTTTTCCATATAAATTATAAGACTAAGATTTAAGCAACTTCAGCCTGAGTGTTTTCTTTTCTATTTTTCATCCAGAAATAAAGCAGGGTGAAAAGCACGATTAGAATACCAGGGAATATTGTCATTGTCAACAAAGTAGCTTGACCGGAAACCAAATCCAGTTCATCACCTGTAAAACCTTCCGCAGCAGCTTTTGCTTTATCGGCATCAATCCATCCACCAATAATTGGTTGAAAAATAGAGCTAGAGAACATACCTACGGCACCAACAATAGAAAGACCTAATGCACCACTTTTTGGAATTTTATCAGCAACAAAACCAATCATGTTAGGCCAGAAGTATGCAACACCTAGGGCAAAGAAAATAGCAGCAACATATGCCATAGCACCTGTTTGCGTGCTAAATAAGTAAATACCTAAAGTGGCAAGTACGGCAGAACCTAAAAGAACGCCGGTTTGGTTAAATCGCTTCACCATATTACCTCCAAAGAATCTTGCAATGGCCATTAGTCCCGCTGTTAAGGCAAGAATGATCATAGGGTTGGCTCCACTTTTAGAGAGGATAAGACCCACCCATTGGTTAGGGCCAAATTCGGAAATAGCCGTCAAAGACATACAAACCAACATAAAGATGAATAATGGCGATAACATAGCTTTTACGTTCCCGCCAAGTGTAGCGGCTTCTTCTACCTTAGCCTTAGGCCATGCTTGGCCAAAGAATAAATAGGCGTAGATTAAAGTAGGTATTAAAATAAGCCATATTTGACTTTCCCAGCTAAAGCTCATATCTGTCATAAAGCTTGAAATTAAGCTTCCTATAGCAATACCACCTGGGAACCACATGTGAAAACGGTTCATCATAGTACTCATCCTGTTTCCTTGGTATGCATCTGCAATCATAGGGTTACATGCGGCTTCGGTACAACCGTTACCCAAACCTATTAAAAGAGTAGAGATAAGAAGACCAGTATAACTACCGGAATAAATGGTAAGTATAATTCCTATAGCATGAGCAAAAAAAGCAAACTGCATTATGGCTTTACCACCAACTTTGTGGTAAATAAGACCCCCTATAACCATAGATAAAGGAAAGCCGATAAACCACATAGCGTTAATAAAGCCTAATTGTTCACCACTTAAACTGAGCTCTTCGCCCAATTGTGGTAAGATACCAGCCCTAATACTAAAAGAAAATGCGGTGGTAATAAGTGCAAAGCAACTCGCGTAAAAAAGTCTATTGGCGTTTGAAGCCATTTCATTTGTGTTTGTTTCCATATAATATTTGGTTTGTTGTTTTTGGTGTTCAGATTTGTAAAAGTAATTTTTATTAAAAGTTTTTTTACGAAAATCGAAACGAAAGATAATTTAAAAATATGTAATTGATAAAAAAAAAGTGAATTTAACAATCCTTGGTTTACTTGCCTAACACAGGAAAATTAGACAAAAAGTTCATTTTTAAAATTCAAAATGTGTTAAAAGTACACTTAATTGAAATTGGAGGTATATCTTCAAGGTGCCAAAAGTCAGGTGGTTAGGAGTAAAAAAGACTTAATGCTATAAAATGGCAGACTTACGGCTGAAAAGGTAGTTTGCGCCCATCCCATTGACTGGATATTCTTAAAACTAACAAATTTGTATTGCTTTGATAAAATAATGTTTCAGAAAGTGAGAAAAACGCAAATTTTGATGAAATAAGTTGGCTTATTATTTTTATATTCACAGTTGCTTTGTAGATGTACCAGCTACTGCAAATAATCCTAGAAATATACAGAAAATGAAAGTAGACAAGACCAAAACCAGTATGATCAAAAAATCCAGAAGAGATTTTGTTAGAAACACCGCCTTATTTACTGGCGGGGCATTGTTGTTGCCCAATTTACAGATGAGCGGTATGGCAAATGTATTAGGGGACAAGAAATTGAAATTAGCACTAGTAGGTTGTGGAGGTCGTGGAACCGGCGCAGCTGTACAAGCGTTGAATGCAGATGATAATATAGAGCTTGTGGCTATGGCCGATGCCTTTGAAGATCGTCTAAAAGGTAGTTTGGCCAATATTTCAAAGGCAATGGGCGAGACTAAGAAAATTAATGTGAAGGAAAAGAACCAATTTGTTGGTTTTGATGCTGCTACAAAGGCAATGGACCTAGCAGATGTTGTTATCCTTGCAACGCCTCCAGGATTTCGTCCGCAGCATTTTGAATATGCGGTAAACAATGGCAAACACGTCTTTATGGAAAAACCGGTTGCTACAGATGTACCTGGCGTTCGTAAGGTTTTGGCCGCTGCCAAAAAGGCCAAAGAGAATAAATTGAACGTTGTTGTAGGTCTGCAAAGACATTATCAAGATAGTTATCTATCTGCCATTGACCAGATTAAAAAAGATGCCATCGGTAAAATTGTTTCGGGACAGGTGTATTGGAACAGTGGTGGTGTTTGGGTTCGTGAGCGCCAACCACAGCAAAGTGAGTTGGAATACCAAATGCGTAACTGGTATTATTTTAATTGGTTATGCGGAGACCATATTTTGGAACAGCATATCCATAATATAGATGTTGCCAATTGGTTTGTTGGTGAATACCCAATTTCTGCCCAAGGTATGGGTGGTAGACAGGTTCGCAACGGTAAGGACCATGGTGAGATTTATGACCACCACTTTGTAGAATACACTTATCCTAGTGGCGCGGTCGTTGCTAGTCAATGTCGTCATCAGCCGGAAACTATGAGTAAGGTTTCGGAGTTTTTCCAAGGAACAAAGGGTACCGTTTATACAAAAGGAGATACCGCTACAATTACAGATTGGAGCGGAAACTCGGTCTTTGAACATAGAGGTAAGGATGATCCTAATCCATATGAAATAGAACATATAAAGTTGTTTGAATCCATAAGAAACGGAGGTGTGATAGCTGATGCCGAAAATGGGGCCAAGAGTACCATGAGTGCCATTATAGGAAGAATGGCAACATATTCGGGTAAAGTAATTGAATGGGACGAAGCCATGCAATCTAACATTGATTTGGCACCCGATGATTTAACATGGGATTCTCCAGCCCCCGTACAACCTAATGCGGACGGTAGTTACAACATTCCAAAACCAGGTGAAACCGTAGTCATATAATTTATAAGTATCACAAAATAACAATGTCCCCGTCTTTTTCGGGGACATTTTTTTGTTTCCGTTTTAAAAGAAACAGACGGAATCCAATATAGTGGTTAACCGGAAAATAGGTTTAACTTTGTTTTCCATTTTTGAAATAGAATTATGCATAATACAATCAAAATACTTGCTTCTGTTGCGGTTTTATGTTTTGCCATAGGGTGCAAAGAAGATAAATCACAAAAGGCAGAGGTAGTAAAAACTCCAGAAAAGAAAGAGGAGTCCAAGCCAATTGTGGTAGATACAACGGTAGTTAAGGAAAAACCAGAAGATGTAACTACTCCCAAAGGAATGGTTTGGATTCCAGGAGCAGTTTTCTCACAAGGTGCCGTACCACAGGATAAAGGGGCAATGGAACATGAGAAACCAGCACATAAGGTTGCCGTTGATGGTTTTTTTATGGACATTACGGAAGTAACCAATGACCAGTTTAAAGAATTTGTAAAGGAAACAGGTTATAAAACAGTTGCCGAAAGGGAAATAGATTGGGAGGAAATGAAAAAGCAACTTCCCGAAGGCACTCCCAAACCACATGATAGTATCATGCAACCAGGGTCGCTAACGTTTAAGCAGGCAAAAAGTCCTGTGCCCAATCTTTATGATTTCTCACAATGGTGGAGTTGGACCATTGGTGCAGATTGGCAGCATCCTAACGGACCCAAAAGTTCCATTAAAGGAAAAGGGAATTATCCCGTAGTGCATATTGCTTATGAAGATGCCTTGGCTTATTGCGAGTGGGCCAACAGACGTTTGCCTACCGAAGCGGAATGGGAACGTGCTGCACGTGGTAATCACTTAACTACAACTTATTTCTGGGGAGATGAGGATACGAAATTATCGGAAAAAGCGAATACCTGGGAGGGTGAGTTTCCGGTAACCAATGTAGAAACGGATGGTTTTGGACTTCGGGCACCTGTAAAATCATATCCTGCCAATGATTTTGGTCTTTATGATATGGCCGGAAATGTTTGGGAATGGACCAATGACTGGTATAACACCAATTACTATAAAGAGTTAAGCGCAACATATCCGGTAGCTAAAAACCCGTTGGGTGCGGATCAAGCCTATAATGAAAGAGACCCTTATGCAAGGGAGAAAGTTATGAAAGGCGGCTCGTTCTTGTGTAATGCCAGTTATTGCGCCAGTTATAGGATATCGTCTCGTATGGCTACAAGTTTAGATTCATCATTGGAACATTTGGGTTTTAGAACTGTTGCAACGCCCGATATGGTCCGCAATTCAAAATAAACAACTTCTCTTATGCAATTTTTAGAAAATTTTCAGCCAGAACTGGTTATATCATCACCGGGTAGAATTAACCTTATAGGTGAACATACGGACTACAACATGGGGTATGTGTTGCCTACGGCCATAGAAAAGAACATAACTTTTAGTTTTAGAAAGAACGGTTCTGAAAACCAATGCCATGTGTATAGCAAAACTTACGATACGGGTTTTGAGATAGATTTGAATAAAATTGCCGTAAGCAAGGTAGAATGGGAGAATTATATCCTGGGCGTGCTGAACGAAATTTCAAAAAGAACCGATAAGGTAAGAGGTTTTGACTGTGTTGTAGAAAGTAATTTGCCTACGGGTTCAGGTCTTAGTTCATCTGCGGCCTTAGAATGTGGTTTGGCTTTTGGTCTTAACGAAATTTTTGATCTTGGACTATCAAAAATAGAAATGGTTCAGCTTTCACAAACCGCGGAACATACATATGTGGGCACGCAGTGCGGAATTATGGATCAATTTGCCTCGGTTATGAGTGAGGCCGGTAATGTTATTTTATTGGATTGCCGTTCATTGGATTACGATCACATTCCCATAGATTTAAATCCGTATAAAATCATACTATTAAACACGAAAGTGTCTCATAATTTAGCTTCCAGTGAGTATAATACACGTAAGCAAGAATGTGAACAAGGGGTAGCCATTATCCAGAAAAAACATCCAAACGTAAAATCACTAAGGGATGTTGATAGCGAAATGCTCTTAGCTTCAAAAGAAGAGATGGATCCTATAGTTTATAATAGGTGTTCGTTTATTGTTAAGGAAAACGATAGAGTATTGGAAATGGTTAAAGCCTTAAAAGAGAACAATCTTAAAGAAGTAGGTCAGATTCTATATAAAGCTCACGAAGGAATTAGTACGGAGTATGAGGTGAGCTGTCCGGAATCTGATTTCTTGGTAGATTTCTCTAAAGGTAACGATCAGGTTTTAGGCGCTAGACAGACCGGTGGCGGTTTTGGAGGCTGTACCTTGAATATTGTACATGATAGTGCGGTAGAAGATTTTGTAAGTGCCGCAACCAAAGCATATAAAGATAAGTTTAATATTACTCTTGAAGCTTTTGAAGTCCGGCCAAGTGGCGGTACTTCCGCTATATAATTAAAAAGGCCGATTTTTTAAATCGGCCTTTTTTTTATTTTAAACAATAGACTTTACGCCTGAGAGTTCATAAGTGCATCTTCCAATGCTAATTTTTTATGTCTGCTTAACGGAATGGAATGCCCGCATACTTCAACTTGGGAGCCGTTAAATTTATCAACCCTATCTAAATTGATAATATAGGATTTGTGTACACGCAAGAATCTATCCTTAGGTAGCTTCTCGGCAAAGGATTTCATGGTAGATAAGATTAAAATATTCTTTTCTTCGGTTACCACCTTTATGTAATCGCCAAGACCTTCGATCCATTTAATATCACCAAGAACGAGCTTTAATTTTTTGAGTTTGCTGTTTACATAAATGTAATCGTCCTCATTTTCCTCAACTTCAATATTATTTTGAAGGGCCCTTTTTATAGCAGTGTTAAAACGGCTTTGGCCAATGGGTTTGAGAAGATAATCCGTTACATCGTAATCAAAGGCCTGCATGGCGTATTCTTCTTTTGCCGAAATTAAAATGATCTGCGGACGATTTTTTAAAGAATCCAAAAATTGAAACCCGTTAATGAGCGGCATTTCTATATCAAGAAAAACAAGGTCAACATTGTTCTTCTCCATATGTTTTTGAGCCTCTACCGCGTTCTTGTAGTCGGCTAGAAAACGCAGGTTAATATGATTTTTTATAAGCTTGGCAACTGCGATACGTTGTGTTTTAGAGTCATCTATAACTACGCACGTTAATTTTACAGAGTTCATAATAAGAGGATTGCTTAAAAAGTATGTAACTTCTTAAAGAGGTTAAATATTAATTAACTAATCACCTTCTTTTAACAGTTGTGGGGCCAGATAAAATAGGTTAGCTATTACAAATATATAGTTTAAAAATTTATTGGCTCCCCAGCTCATTTAAAATTAGACTTGACACCCGTAAAATTCCGAATATTTCATTCAAAGCTGATAGATGTCATGTTTTTTCTCTTTAAAAGGATATAGTTTTATTAAATCAAATCAAAAGTCATGCTAAAAGTCCTTTTGCCCACAGATTTTTCTGAAAATTCTAGAAATGCCATTGATTATGCCATGCGATTGTATGAGCATACAGAGTGTGTCTTTTATTTCTTGCACACCTATACTCCGGCAGCTTATAGAATAGATTACATCTTAGGTTCGCCCGCACAGGTAGGATTGGGAGATAATTGGCAATTGGAAGCAGAAAGTCAAATGCATGATTTCTGTACCAACATTGCAGAGGAGAACCAAAACCCAAGGCATACATTTATTGAACACATAGCTTTGGAATCCTTGTTAACCGAAATTCTAAAGGTATCTGCAAAAGAAAAAATAGATCGTATTGTTATGGGTACCCAAGGGGCAACAGGAGCAAAATCTGTTTTTTTAAGTACGAGAACGGTAAACGTAATTAAGATAGCGGCCTGTCCGGTACTAGTAATTCCTAATGGATGCTTTTATAATGAGCCTAAGAAAATAGCATTGGCAACTCATTTTAAAAGAAACTTCTCCGCAGACGTTTTGGAGCCTATAAAAGAAGTACTCAATAAGTACGAAGCCAGTATGCATGTAATGCATATAAATGAGGAGGAGCGGTTAGATTCTATACAGATTTCCAATAGAAATACCTTAGAAGCGTATTTATCAAGGTATAAACTCTCCTACCATTGGATGCCCAATTTTACAAACAAGACAAAGAGTATTCAGGTTTTTCTTAAGGAGTTGGATATTGATATTTTGGCCATGATCAAACATGATCATGACTTTCTTGAGGGTTTAATGAGAGAGCCTGTAATCAAAAAAGTAAGCTTTTGCGTAGAAATACCTTTTTTGGTGGTGCCAGTGGCCAACTAAACCAAGAGGTATCTTTAGGAAGTTCCTATGGCGTTCATAAAAGAATCCCTTCGGCTTCTGCTTAGGGTTATTTTTTTACCTTCAACCTCTACCATGGTGTTGTTGAATTTTTCTATTCTTTTTAAGTTGATGATATAAGATTTGTGAATACGTACAAATTGCGAAGTAGGTAGTTTTCCTTCAAAAGCTTTCATAGAGGACAATACAATGTGGTTAGATTTTTCGGTGACTAATTTTACGTAATCCCCTAAAGCTTCTATCCATTTAATATCCTTGTAGTTTATTTTTACTTTTCTTGAGTTGCTTTTCACAAAGAAATGCGCTTCATCTTGCAAGATTGCTGTCAGTTTAGCATTTCGCAGTGCTTTTTCAATTGATTTGTTAAATCGTGAGGACAAAAAAGGTTTCAGTAAATAATCGGTTACTTCATAATCAAATGCCCTAAAGGCATAATCTGGCTTACTGCTTACCAATATAATTTGCGGACTTTTTTTAAAACTTTCAATTAAATCAAAACCGGTAATCAACGGTAATTCCACAGTCAAAAAAAGGAGGTCAACATTTTCGTTCGCTCTATGGTTTTTTGCTTCTATTGCGTTTCTATAGGTTTTTTTAAACTTTAAACTCGTATGTTGATGAATTAATTTTTCCAGTTGCTTGGCGTGAGCAGGAGAATCTTCAATAATTGCACATGTCAACTTTAAATTTTCCATAATAGCTTGTTCTTTTTCAACCAGTATTTACGAGATGCGCATATGAAGGGTTTGGTTTTTCAAAAACTTTTTGTTAATTCATCTTTCGTTTTTAAATAAGGAAAGTTTAAAACCTTAGTGTTTATTGAAGGTCTGCGGCATTGTAAGTACGTAGAACAAATACGACCAATCCCTAAAACTTTTAATAACTTTTAGAAGGGTCTTTTTGCAAAAAGGCTATTTTTGTTTTTTAACTATTTTAAAATGAGTATTTGATTATGTCTGAGAAAATAGAAAGGCTTAAAACGTTGATTATAGGATCGGGACCTGCAGGTTATACTGCGGCTATTTATGCGGCCCGAGCAGATTTAAAACCGGTTGTTTATACTGGAATGGAGCCAGGAGGACAATTGACCACTACAACTGAGGTCGATAATTTTCCAGGCTACCCTGAAGGTATAGACGGACCAAGCATGATGGTACAATTACAACAGCAAGCAGAACGCTTTGGTACTGAGGTACGTATTGGCATGGCTACCGCTGTTGAGTTGAGTGATACCGTTGGAGGTATACACAAAGTTACTATTGACGATTCTAAGACTATAGAAGCAGAGACTATCATTATCTCAACGGGAGCTTCTGCAAAATACCTTAATATCCCTAGTGAACAGCGTTTACGTGGAGGTGGTGTTTCGGCATGTGCCGTTTGTGACGGATTCTTTTACAAAGGTCAAGATGTGGCTATTGTAGGTGCGGGAGATACTGCAGCGGAAGAAGCTTCATATTTAGCTAATATTTGTAACAAGGTTACTATGTTGGTACGTAAGGACCATATGCGTGCTTCAAAAGCAATGCAACACCGTGTTGAAAGTATCAAAAATATTGAAATTAGATATAACACAGAGGTTGATGAGGTTCTAGGTGAACAAGTAGTAGAAGGCTTGCGTATGGTGAACAACCAGACAGGGGCAAAAGAGGATATTGCTATCACCGGGCTTTTTATAGCTATTGGCCATAAACCGAATACCGATATATTTAAAGGTCAATTGGATATGGACGAAACCGGGTATATTATAACCAAGGGAAAATCTACCAAAACTAACAAACCTGGTGTTTTTGCCAGTGGAGATGCTCAGGACAAGGAGTACCGACAGGCCGTGACGGCAGCAGGTACAGGTTGTATGGCTGCGTTGGATGCAGAGCGTTATTTGGCTACGGTAGAAACTCCGCAGGAAGCAATCTAAGAATTGTAGGATATAAATTAGAAAAAAGCTGCTTTACGCAGCTTTTTTTATGGGTAATTGTTAATCTAAACGTTTATAATTTTCAGAATTTATCCTGTTTCCTTCTTCATCCCTAAAAATTTGACTGTACCTATCTTTTTCCAAATGTAATTCCATGTGCCATTTCATATCGGAATTGGCAATTTTTCTCATGGAGGCAGACATGTACTCTAACTTTTCCGTTAAGGTACTGTCCGTAGTTTCATAAGAACCATACCCGAACCACTCTACGGAATCGTTGGGTACGTAGCGGGTCCACATGACCTTACCGTTATAATACATTTTAATTTGTCGGTACCCGTCAACCGCAAGGAGTGTATCGGAAGGGTGTACGCCATCATTGTAGTTGTAGTGGCTAACAAGTTCCCAAGTCCCCTCAATAGAAGGGTGGTAGGGAGTGGATGGTGGTTCCAAGTTAGTAGCGGAAACAAGTAAAAAAGAAATACAGATTATAGTAATTAGTTTTTTCATGGCTAAGTGTTTTAAATGTTATTTGCGTTTTGATAAAACCAACTAAGAGGCATTAGCTTTATGGTTCTTAATTAATCAATGCGCCTATAATTTTCAGAAGCAATTCGCCCACCATCTTCATCTAATGAGATTTGGGTAAATGCGTTGTTTTCCAATTGTAGCTCCATACTCCATTGCATATCCGGGTTGGCAATTTTGCGCATGGAGGCAGACATATACTCTAGTTTTTCTGTAAGTGTGTTTTCCGTGGCTTCGTATGAGCCGTAACCAAACCATTCTACCGTTTTGTTTGGCGTGTAGCGTGTCCACATGACTTTACCGTTATAGTACATTTTAATTTGGCTGAAGCCCTTTTCCGGGGTTAGTGTATCTGTAACATTCTCACCATCATAGTTGTAGCGGCTAACCAGTTCCCATGTGCCTTCAATTGAAGGGTGAAGTTCAGTTTTAACAGTAGTAGTTCCTGTTGCGGAGATGAGTAGAAGCATCAATAAGGCCAATCCTAATAGTTTTTTCATAATAGTGTAGTTTAAATGGATAAGCGGTTTTGTACCAATAAGTTACAACAAATTTTGGGAAAATCGTATTTTTTGTAACAAAAAAATAGGGTATTCTCAGTGTAGGTAAAATCTTCAATTATGGGTATTTGTAAATCTAAATTGAATAAAATAGCATATTGATAAATTGACGAATGTATATTATAGATGTGTCATTTCTGCTCTTTAGCCTGATGTTTTGGGCAAAAAATACCTAAATTTAATAGATAAACTAACTCCAAAACACATGAAGAATATTACACTCGTAATGTTTGCCTTGCTTTGTTCATATACATCGTTTGGCCAAACAATTTCAGGAAATGTTACTGACACAAAAGAGGTGCCCCTGCCGGGTGTTTCTATTGTGGTCGTAAGAACTAACAAAGGTGCCACAACGGATTTTGATGGTAATTATACCATATCAGCTTCGGAGGGTGATGTACTCAACTTTTCCTATATAGGTATGAAAAGTAAGACTGTCACTATTGGCGCGGACCAAACCATTAATGTAGTCTTAGAAGAAGACGCCCAACAACTTAATGAGGTTGTGGTTACGGCCTTGGGTATTAAAAAGGAAAAACGCTCTGTTGGTTATGCAATTCAGGAAATTGGCTCCGATGAGCTTAATAGGGATAACAACGGAGATGTTTTAAGTGGAATACAAGGTAAAGTTGCCGGGGTAAATATCAACTCTAGTAGTGGTGCTGCCGGAGCTGGTTCTAGCATTATAATAAGGGGTATTACTTCTTTGAACCCTTCAGCAAACAATCAGCCATTATTTGTTGTAGATGGTATACCTATAAGTAATGAAGCTACAACGGGTAATCTTTTGCCAAGCACAGGGTCTAATGCACCCTCTTCCTCAGAGCAGTTTTCTTTTACGAACAGAGGGGCGGATATAAACCCTAATGATATAGAAAGTGTCTCCATATTAAAGGGTCCTGCTGCTACAGCTTTATATGGTGTAAGGGCAGCTAACGGGGTAGTGGTAATTACTACCAAGAAAGGAAAGAATGGAGAAACCAAATTTAACCTGAGAACAAGTATTGGTTGGCAGGAAGTAAATAAAACGCCTGATGTTCAAACCAAATGGCGCGAAGGAAGAGGTGGTGAGATTATTTCTACATCCAATAACAACGCCCCTGACGGATATGATTTTGCAGGTGACAACAGTTTTGGGTTTTGGACACTAGGTCCTAAGTATGGCCCAAACGACAAGAATTACGATAATTTCAAGAATTTTTTCAATAGGGCTTTTACTACTAGTAGTTCTTTAAATATAAGTGGTGGTGGTGAGAGTTATACTTATTTTGGTTCCATATCGCGGTCAGATGATGAGGGCTTGGTACCCAACACCTATTTTGATAGAACCTCCCTTAAGCTTTCAGGTACTTTTAATATAACAGATAAGTTTACGGTAGAACCCTCTTTTTCATACATTATTTCAGATGGGAGATTACCAAATGGTGGCGATAAGTCTATAATGAGTTCTCTGTCCTATTGGTCCCCTACAATAGATGTAAATGATTATATCCTGCCTAACGGAGACGAAAAAAATTATACGGCAGGAGTGGTAGACAATCCTCGTTATTTTGCTGAGGTAAGCTATCTGGACAGTAGGGTAAACAGAATTTTAGCCAATACAAAGTTCAATTATAAATTTAATGATTGGGCTTCCGTGCAATATCAATTGGGTGTAGACAATTATCATGATTCAAGGCTTCGTTTTGTTCCGCCGGATATTGACCCCGGTTCTGCGACCCAAGGTTTTATTGTTGACGAAGCTTTAAATTACAATGAGCTAACATCTAATTTGTTCGTTACACTATCAAAGGATTTTAACGAAGATTTTTCTGGGTCTATCCTCGTAGGAAACCAAATATCGGATACAAAAACAAGAAGGCTTACGTTACGTGCCGAAGGTCTTGACCCAAACAATTTAACAGCCTTTGGCCAGGCAAATAACTTCTTTGAGGATATTGGTGGTGCCGAACGTAAGATTGTTGGTGTGTTCGGAGATGCAAGGCTGGAGTATAAGAATACTTTGTTTTTGAACGTAACGGGTAGAAACGACTGGTCGTCTACACTACCAAAGGAGAATAGAAGTTTCTTTTATCCATCTTTCAATTTAAGTTACGTTCTATCTCAAACTCTTCAAGATGCAGGAAGCTTACCGGACTTTTTAACCTATGCTAAATTTAGGGCCTCTTATGCTGAAGTTGGTAAGGATGCCCCAGCTTATGTAGGAGTTTATTATGATCAACCCTCTAACTTTCCGTTTGGCACTGTAGATGGACTTTCACGAGATAGCTCCGGAGGTTCAAGTACCCTAAAACCGGAACGCACGGCTTCTATTGAAGTTGGTGGAGAGTTTAAGTTTTTCAATAATCGATTTGGAATAGACTTTACTTACTACAAACAAAATAGTAAGGATCAAATTCTACCCGTGCCCGTTGCCCAATCTTCTGGTTTTGATACGTTTGTTCTAAATGCAGGTGAAATTGAAAATAAAGGATTGGAAGCATTGGTAAATATTGTTCCCATAAGGAACGATAATTTTCAGTGGGATGTTACTTTAAACTGGTCTAAGGTTGAAGCGGAAGTTATTTCATTACCTAACGGTATAGACGAAATTATATTTGCCGATAGTGGTTTTCCCGGGGTTGTTTCCAAATTAGAAGTTGGCGGTGCTCCCGGTGACCTTTTTGGATACGTTTATGCAACACATGAAAATGGTAGTCGGTTAATTGGTGATGACGGTTTTCCTACCATCGTGGCCAATAACCCTTCTGATCGTGTTAAAGTGGGTAATGCGCTTCCAGATTGGTTGGGAAGTGTAAGCAGCACAGTTAAGTATAAAGGATTGGCATTATCATTTTTGTTGGAAAGAAAAGAAGGAGGTGAGCTTTATGACTCAGGGCAACGAAACGGTATCCGTAACGGGGTTTTGGCCATTACTGAATTCCGTGATGCCGAAATTGTTTTGGACGGTGTTCTGGCAGACGGTTCCCCAAATAATATTCCTGTGCTTATAGATGAAAATTACTATAGAAGTTCTTCTGTGTACAATCGTGCTTCAGAAATATTGGTTCAAGATGCTTCTTGGTGGCGTTTGCGCAATGTTACCCTGTCTTATGACCTTCCTAGTAAATTGATAAAGAATACCCCTTTTACAACAATGGGCTTCAGTTTTACAGGCACCAACCTTTGGTTAGATACGCCTTTTAGAGGTTATGACCCAGAAGGTAGTCAGTTTAGTGCCGGTACAAATGCTTATGGCTTTACCGGACTTAACATTCCTAATACAAAGTCGTTCATATTTGGTCTTAACCTTAATTTCTAGAAAAATGAAAGTTTTAAAATATATATTCTCGGTTACGGTAGCGACCTCTTTTTTAATTGGTTGTGATGATTATTTGGGCGATAATGTAGACCCGAACAAAGAGCTTCCTGAAAATGTTACGGAAGCAGATTTATTGCCTACGGCTATTTACAATTCATCCTCTGCACATTATAGTATAGCCTTAAGCATATGCCAATATTCTCAGCAATTGGCCTCTTATTTTGAGCCTGGGGCAGATACCCAGGAAGAGGTTCAGATCAGTGGAGGATGGAGCAATATTTATTTGCAGGCCTTGGCAGACTTGGGTCAAGTAGTTGCAATAGCTGAAGAAAACGGTGCTAACCACTATTTAGGTGTGGCTAAGGTTTTACAGGCATTCAATTTAGGACTCGCAACGGATCAGTGGGGAGACGTACCTTTTTCGTCGGCTTTAAAAGGCGAAGATGATTTTAAACCTTCCTATGATTCCCAAGAAAGTATTTACACTCAAATAAACAGCTTGTTAAATGAAGCAATCACTTTATTGGAAGCTTCGGGTTCCAGTACTATTGGTGAAGCGGATTTGATTTACAGCGGAGACCTGTCTAAATGGATAAAAACGGCTTATTTCTTAAAAGCTAAGTATGCGCTTCATTTATCCGAGGTAAACCAAACCGAAGCAATTGAGGGTGTATTGGCCAATGTATCTTCTAGCTTTTCTAGTAATGAAGATGATTTTCAGTTGGTATACAATGAAAGAAATTTTAACCCATGGAACTCAGGAGTTGTTTTGCCTAACAATACGGGAAATTTTTCAGTGTTATTGTCCGATCAGTTGGTAAGCTTAATGGATGGTACTTCAATACCATTTGCAACTATAGAACTAGACCCACGTTTGCCCCTAATTACTACTATAGGTGATGATACGGAGTATAGAGGAGCTATTAATGGTTCTGCAGGAAGTCATGAGCTGGCCGCATCGGAAGACGATGATGGAGTAAGTGCCAACACGGACCTTGGAGCTAATAATTTTTATTCCTCACAGACAGCTCCGGTACTATTAGGAAGTTATTCGGAACTCAGATTCATGGAAGCGGAAGCTCTATTCCTTCAGAATGGTGGTAACGCTACTTCTGTTGGTAGTTCTGTAGAAGCCTACAATGCTTATTTGGCTGGAGTTGAAGCTAATATGGATAAACTGGGGGTCTTGCCAGCCGATAAAGCGGCTTATTTAAGCGATGCGTCCGTTGCTGTTGGTGCTGATAATTTAACCATGGCGTTGATTATGCGCGAAAAGTTCATTGCTACTTTTTTAAATCCGGAATCTTTTGTTGATTTAAGAAGGTATGATTTTGACCCCAATGTTTTTATAGGCTTGGAATTGCCTGTGGGACATAATGAAATATTAAATGGGGAGTGGGTTAGAAGAGCCCAGTATCCTGCATCGGAGCAAACTAGAAATGGAGAACAAGTTGAGGCCGTAACCAAGAATATAAGTGAGCCTGTTTGGTGGGATAGGGATTAACCACTAAAGAATATTTTTTAAGGAAGGATATTGATGCAATGTAATACGTGCTCAATATCCTTTTTTTTATGGGCGGCACTCAATACGATTCTGCTCATAAGGGGAGCGCTTTCATCTGGATACGGAAAGCTGGTAACGATAATTCTATTGGCTTCAAGGTATTCGGTTAGTTGTAAGTCCGAAAAGGAATAGGCAGGATGACCCGGCATAAAATGGAATTTTTTTCGCTTTTTCAGATGCCTAAAAAAGTGATTCATATTTCGTTGTAGTCGCTTTCTTTTTAGGTCATAAATAACACCCGCTTCTACAAGAGTGGCCATAGCTGCTGGTGTTGCCGGACTTGCACCACCATAAAAAGAGGTCTCGGTTAAAGAATTGATGCGCTCATCCGTACCAAAAATGGCACCTGCTTGAATCCCGAAACCCTTGCCCAATGACCCGCAGACAATAAGTTCTTTGATCTTTAACTTGGATAAAATAGAGAAAACGCCACTTCCATTTTCCCCAACTACACCCAAACCATGGGAGTCGTCTACCACTAAAATAATTTCTTCTAATGGCAGTACTTGTAATGCTTCAAAACCAGGATAGTTACATCCTGAAAAATCAATACTGTCCAAAAATACAACCGGGGTAGTCTTACTGGAAGTTAGATGTTCGCGAACGGCAATATTCAATGCGGCAAAGGTGGTGAACGGTTTCCGTTTTACTTGGTATAGCGCAGAATGGGTGTTTGGTGCATAAAAGAAGTGATGTTCTTTGGAATTGAGCGCCTGAGCTAAAAACTGACCGGCCAAATATCCTGAGGATACCGTTATGCATCCTTCGCTACCAGCTAAATTGGCCAGATAACGCTCGGCCTCATCAAATACTCTTAAGCGAATATTGGATTTTCTAGAAGCTCCGTAATTGGTGCCATATCTTTTAATGTTATTGATAAACAGTTTTTGAAAATCACTGTCCGTTTGAAGTGCAAGGTAGGAGGTGCCCCCAAAATAGAGATGGGGGACTTCGTTAATGATTACTTTTCTTCCGGGAAATGTATCTATATAATGATTCATGGCCTAAGGCTTACTCCGGTTCCGTTCAACTGTGGGAAAACAAGTTTTCCGTTGGGCAAAATTTTAACGCCATCGGCTATATCGTCCTTTAAAAGTAGTGGGCCGTCCATATCTACATAATCAAGTTGGGGAACCAACTGCGCTATAGCCGAAATTCCTACGGTAGATTCCGTCATGCAACCGATCATAACTTTTATACCCATATCTTTTGCTTGGGCGATCATACGTAGAGCAGGGGTAATGCCTCCACATTTGGTCAATTTTATATTTATTCCACTGTAATGCAGCGCGCATTTTTTTACATCTGCCTCTACAATACAACTTTCATCGGCAATAACGGGTAGTACGCTATGATGCATAACTTTTTCCATTCCTTCCCAATCATCCGCCTTTAAAGGTTGTTCAAGAAATTCAACACCCAATTCTTTTAAAAGTGGGGCATTGGCAATAGTTTCATTAGCAGACCATGCACAGTTGGCATCTATTCTAAAAATAGCATCGGTATGCTTGCGCAGTTCCCTTACAATGGCAACATCATCTTCCGTTCCCAATTTTATTTTATAGATAGGCCATGGCATTTCTTTCATTTTCTCCAACATTTTTTCGACGGGAGCTATACCAATGGTATAGTTGGTTATGGGGTACGAGGCGTTACCGGTATTCCAAATACTATACAACGGTTTCTTATTGAGTTTTCCATATAGGTCCCATGCGGCCAGGTCTAATGCGCAAATAGCAAAATTAGAAAGGTTTTTTGTGGTTAGGAAAGCGTGGAAATTTTCCGGATGGTCTATGTTGAACGCCTCTATTTCTGTTCTGATTTCTTCAATTTCCGCCATCATACTTTCAACCGTAATCTTATAGTACGGATTAGAGGTAGTTTCACCGTAACCGGTTTCGCCGTTCAATGAAAGTGCAACGATAAGGGTATCTTGAAAATCGTGTGATTCACGAGAAATACTAAAGGTGTGTTTTAAGGCTAGGACGTATTTTTTTAAATCTAACTGCATGGTTCAATTCTTTCTACTAATATAAAAAGACAAATAGGGTTTGTAGTTTTCTGCGCGCTTTTTTTCGGAAAGAAGAAAAGATTAACATTAAAGACCCTTTAAACCAAAAACAAGCTGCCAAAAATTTGACAGCTTGCATTCATGGTCGATCGTTTTTTGATTTTAATATTTATGTACGCTGCCCGAAACCGATTTTTTTGTTTTTACACTGGCATTACCGGAGTAAGCAACATTGCCACCGCTGCTGGCATCGGCTACTAGGGTTTCTGAAACTAGAATTTTCATGTTACCGCCACTGCTGGCATCTGCGGTACAGGTTTTGGTAGAAAGCGTTTTTGCGTTAATATTACCACCGCTACTTACATCTACATCTGCACGATTAGCTTTGCCGGAGATGTTTAGATTGGCTCCACTACTGGCATCTATTTCAATGGTATTTGCTATAAGTTCTACACTAATTTGAGCGCCACTGCTGCCATCAATTTCTAGATCATCACTTTCAATGGTGTTTTCAATACGAAGTTGAGAACCGCTAGAAGCATTTAAACTAGTTATTACGGGAAGCGAAACATATACAGTTTTGATTGCTTTGCCAATGTTCTCTCTGGCATGAATACGTAATTTCCCATTTTTTATATCCGTAGCAATAAGGTCTATAATGTTCTCATCTGCTTCTACCTTAATGTCAAATTCATCGGCTTGGGTTACGTACACCATTAGCCCTTCTGAGGATGATACTTTGGTAAACTCGCCCGTTACTTCTCGGTTATCCGTTACTACGGTTCCGTTTCCTTTTTCTCCTGTTCCAAAATCTCCTATGTTTATGTCAAACCCACAGGATGATAGAAATAGCGCAACTAAGAATGCTATTGCAATACGAATTAATGTTGTCATGATTGTTGTTTTTAGATTGATGTAAAATTGAACTATTGGTTGCGTTCTGACCAGATTTTCAGACTCAAACGTCATATTTTGATACTGAATTGATTACACTGGATAGATCGCCTTGATAATTATGTTTTATAATTGGTGTCCTCAGGTTCAGAACGCTTGTCGTCTATATCTATATCAATGCCGTTTTCATCTATATTGATTCGGTTTTTACCATCAGAGCCATTTTCGTTGGATTTTATTTGTACTCCGTCTTCACCTATTTTCATTTTAAATGATTCACCATCTTCTTGAATGTCTATATCAATACCGCCTTCGTTAATTCTGATTTTGTTTCTTCCGTTATTGTCATCATCAAAATCATCATCATCGTCCTCATCAACAAACTCCGGGCATTCTAGACATTTTAATTCTCCATCAGAACCCATTTTCCATGTATAATCGCTTATATCGCAGGCATCCAAGTTTCTATCGTTTTGAATATGGAAGCGCCAGCATCTATAATCGCTATCATTTACATAGTTAAGAACAGTGCCTTCTGGAATGTAAAGGTTGATGCGAACCTCTTGGTTCATCATTTTATTCTCTCTGGCAGTTGTTAAAAAGTCTTGAAGGTAAAGTGTGCTGTTTTCAACCTTGTAACTATAGTTGATAGCTTCGGCATATTTTTCTGCCACCTCAAAAGAAGAACCATCGGATTCTTTTATAATCTCTATTCTAGTGATGGTGTCTTTTGATTTTTCCAAATAGAAGCTAACATCATCTAACACCATTACTTCTTCACCAGATTCGTTTCTGCTAATAGTAACTCCGTTACCCATCTCAACTTTACGCTTGTTTCGGAATTTTCGGTTGTAGGATTCCAAGTTGATTTCTAAGGTGTCAACCGTGGTTGGAAAATGAATATTCTCCATAGTTACAGTAGATTCAGAAAATGCGCGCGCAGAAGCTTGTTTTATTCCAAAAACAATCAATAGTATTATGGAAATCAACCAAAGGCCTAATAATGAGAATTTAGCAATACTTCCAATAGATTTAAGGTTGTTGACCAAGATTTTCAATCCTAAATAAAGAAGAAAGAAAAACGGAATACCTATGGCAAAAAATCCAAGTAGTGAAATCAACCAGATAGACATATCACTGGCATCCACAATATGGTACATGTTTATTCCTGGTACATGAACCATATCTGCAATACCTACTGTTATCATTCCTATAAACAGCCCAATAATAGTAGCCGCACCAATAAGGATTAGGAGAATACCGATAAACTTTCCAAAGATTTTGAAGAAAAACATTATGATATCTCCTAAAGTGTCAAAAAACGACTGACCACCACTTTTTACTTTGTTACCTACACCTTCATAATCAACGCTCTTAATTTTTTGGGCAACATCATCAAAGCCTTCCTTGACCTTGCGTTCTATATTGCTGATGTTGATGTCCTCCCCCCGCATATCCAATTTTTGCGATGTGGTAACTGCTTCGGGAATCAATAACCAGAGTAGTCCGTAGATTAAAATAAACCCACCCGAAGAGCCAATGGTTAACAGTACCCATATTAAACGCACCCAAAGTGGGTCTATATTAAAGTAATGTGCCAGACCGGAAGATACGCCCGCTACATATTTGTGCTCTGTATCTCGGTACAGTTTCTTGGATTTTCTTGGTTCCGAATAACTACTTCTTGTATTGGGTTCGTCTTCAAAAATATCTTCGTCAACCATATAGTCTTCTGGTTGCCCCATGATGGCGATAACCTCGTCTACCTGTTTTTGGGTAATGACCTGGCGCTCGTTCTCAAGCTTTTCATGAAATAGTTCCGCTATACGGGCTTCAATATCTGCCAGTATCTCATCACTGCCGGGAGTATTTGCAAAAGACCGTTTAACGGACTCTAAGTAGCGCTGCATTTTGTTATATGCGTCTTCATCCATATGGAAGAGCATATTGGCTAGATTAATGTTTATAGTTTTGTTCATTTTAGTCGTTTTTTCTCTGTAAGTGCATAGTAAGTATGAAGCTGCAGAGTAGTTTTTTAGGTTTATTTATTATTGGTTACCAAATTTGTTGCTGTTCTTAGCTCGTCCCACGTACTGTCCAGTTCCTTTAGAAAAAGTTTACCGGTTTCTGTAAGTGCATAATATTTTCTTGGGGGACCAGAAGTTGATTCTTCCCAGCGGTAGCTGAGTAGTCCCGCATTTTTAAGACGGGTAAGCAAAGGGTAAATAGTGCCCTCTACCACAAGCATTTTTGCATCTTTTAGCGTTTCAAGAATTTCAGAGGCGTATTTGTCCTTTCCGTTAAGGATAGACAGAATACAGTACTCCAAAACGCCCTTGCGCATTTGTGCTTTTGTATTTTCTACATTCATAATTTCTTTTTGCTTTTTATGCAGTTCCTTTAAATTGGGGGAACGTGATTGTTCATAAATGGTACGCTGCATAGTTTGATTGTTCGTTTTTTTGCTATTCCACATCCGTTTTGGTTAATGCCCCGTGATTAGTGGGACCCGTTGCGGATTTAGAATAAATTGATTGATGAATAAACTCCTTTTTGATTGGGTATGATGAGTACCCTTTTTCTATTAATGAAGGCTTATGACCCTCGTGATTTTCCAATTAGAATCTGTGTTTTTCCATATCATTATAAATTTACCAGGCTTGGAAATAGCATCCGGTTCCTGGTTGTTGTGAAATTTGTGCATTCCTATTTCTACGGCGCCAAACCCGCTTATGGGGTACACCTCTATACTTCCTTCAACCAATTCGCGTGTTACTTTTCCGCAGATGTTCTTCTTTAAGCTTTCCAGCAAATCTTGTTTTGATGTGGATAATCCGCCTTTGTCATGATAGAACTCCAAATCTTCGGCATACATCGCGGCTTGTTTGTCCATATTACAGGTATTGTATGCCTCAAAATATTCGGTATCTAACCGGATAATTGTTTCCCTTAATTCCTCTTCGGAAGGAGATTGTGCCGTCATTCCCCAGAAGCTAAAAGCAAAAACAAGTGCGGTTATGAATGTGTACAATCTCATTATTTTAAAAACTTTATAGTTAGCGGATATGAAAATTCTTGGCCCTCATTAGTACGGATAACGGCAAGTATGGTGTATACTACGTTCACTACAAAAAGGGCACCGTGGGCCAAACCTGCTATACCTAATGGAAATAGCCAAGAACCAAAATTAAGACCTTGACTCAAATCAAGATTAAGATTGTTGTAATCGTTTAAATGGTCAAGCCCCAAAAAGCTACTGTTTAACAATTCAGGAAAAAAACCTAGAAACATAGGAATGCTGATTGCACCAAGGACAATAGAGTAGAGCAAAAGGCTAATCTGAAAATTTAACACCTGTTTGCCGTTGTAGTCCACAAACGCATAATCCTTTTTATTGGCGGTCCATAACACTAACGGAATTATAAAGTTACCGAAAGGAATAAAGAATTTTGAAAAAGAAGAAGCGTGCACGATTGCCGCTAAATTTCGTTCATGTTTTGTTATTGTACTTTCCATCGCTTAGTAATTTCTTATGCAAATATATATCTAAAAGAAGGTACTATGCAAAACAAAGTACTAAATATTAACATTATATTAACAATTGTAAACAGGAAAAAAATATCTACATTTAGGAAAAATATATAAGACAATGGCAGTATCTACGGGCAAGTTCAACACATTTACATTTTTTAAATTACCATCTGCATGGTGGAGTGGGGTTAGGTTGCGTTATATGGATGAGAAGAAGGCTGTTGTAACCGTTACCCATAAATGGTTTAATCAAAATCCGTTTAAAAGCATGTTTTGGGCAGTGCAGGGTATGGCTGCAGAACTAAGTACGGGAGCCATGGTCATAACCCAGATTAGAGAAAGTGGAAAGAAAATTTCTATGCTCGTAGCTAATAATAATGCCAATTTTTCTAAAAAGGCAACCGGAAAAATAACCTTTACTTGTGAGGATGGCCACCTCATAAAAGAAGCCATAGACAAAACTATTGCTACTGGAGAGGGACAGGCGTTTTGGATGAAGTCCGTTGGTGTTAATGAAGATGGAATAGTAGTATCTACCTTTAATTTTGAGTGGACTGTGCGGGTAAAACAATAAAAATTTTCACTCTATCTGTAACATTTTCCGCTTCATGGCCAACTAACATACATCAATAAAAAACGAAAAGAAATGAACGCACACGAAATAGACTACCAAATTTATGGTGAAGAAATGCAATATGTAGAAATAGAACTAGACCCGCAGGAAGCCGTAGTGGCCGAGGCCGGTAGTTTTATGATGATGGATTCCGATATTAAGATGGATACCATTTTTGGAGATGGCTCCAACCAAGAAACGGGTGTTTTAGGCAAGATTTTTTCCGCAGGTAAACGTATCCTTACGGGAGAGAGTCTTTTTATGACCGCTTTTTTAAATATAGGACTAGGCAAGAAAAAGGTAAGCTTTGCATCGCCCTATCCAGGAAAAATACTTCCCATAGACCTATCTGAAAAGCAAGGTAAGTTCATTTGTCAAAAAGATGCTTTTCTCTGCGCCGCTCAAGGGGTATCCGTTGGCATTGAATTTTCAAGAAAGCTAGGTCGTGGCCTATTTGGTGGTGAAGGGTTTATCATGCAAAAATTAGAGGGAGACGGCATGGCTTTTGTACACGCAGGTGGTACTATGGCCAAAAAGGAGCTTACCGCAGGTGAGGTCCTTAAGGTAGATACCGGCTGTATTGTTGGTTTTTCACAAACCGTAGATTATGATATTGAATTTGTAGGCGGAATAAAAAATACGGTTTTTGGTGGTGAGGGTCTTTTCTTTGCCACGTTAAGAGGTCCGGGAACCGTTTATGTTCAATCTTTGCCATTCAGTAGGCTTGCCGGCCGTGTTTTAGCATCGGTGCCAAGAGGAGGTAAGGATAAAGGTGAAGGAAGTATATTGGGTACGCTTGGAGATATAGTAGGAGGGGATAATCGTTTTTAGGTGTTCTTACCGTATATAAATAACTTAAATGGTATAACGCCTCTAATGGCGATAATTTAATGGATTTTAAAAACCTAGTTGAATTTTTAAAGGCACTTCAACGGAACAATTCCAAAGAGTGGATGGATGCCAACCGTAAGTGGTATAAGGAAGTGCGGTACGATTTTGTAAAATGGTTGGACCATATGAATCTTATCTTGGCAGAAATAGACCAAGAGTATTATGATACACCGGGTAAAAAGGGCATTAACCGGATTAACAATAACCTTATGTTTCATCCCAACAAGCCGGTATACAAAGATCACTTTGGAGCTGGCTTGGACAAGAGACCCTTTACGGCCGATTTTTATATTGAAATAGGAATAGAAAGATGCATCTTGGCCGGTGGTTTTTGGCGGCCTGATTCAGGAACGCTCAAGAGTATCCGTGAAGGTATTGACTATGATGGAGATTTATTAAAGGATATCCTGGAGAAAAAATCATTTCAAAAGGCGTTTGGCGGACTTTATGAAGACGCAAAACTCATAAAGGCCCCAAAAGGATTCTCCAATTCCCATGAGCATATAGAGCTTTTAAGAAATAAAACATTTGCCGTAGCACATGAATTTTTTACAAATGAGGTATTTATGTCCGGTTTTGAGGATAAAGTTGTTAATTTATACAAAGAAATGCTGCCTTTTAGGCGATATCTTAATAAAGCGGTGACTGTGATTTAAAATTGAAAGAAAAATAAATGATTTACCTATTTTTATTTCATTTTTGAATTATTTTTCTAGTTTTGAAAGATTTTTCTGACTATATTTTGAGCGATTATGGAATTTGAAGAAGTTACCCCGTTAACAATATGGATTATAGATGACGATCTTGTATCGTTGTTTGCGGCTAGGTATGGCATAGAACAACTGGGGAAGCCTTACATAGTTGTGGATTTTGACAGCGCCGAAGTTGCTCTTAAAGTATTGTCCGATAGTCTTGAAGGTTCCACCAATCTCCCGGATATAATCTTACTGGATTTGGTAATGCCCAAAATGGATGGTTGGGAATTTTTGCAAAAACTTGAAGAAATGCCAGAGCATGTAAAAGCTACTGACGTTTATATACTTTCGGCATTTTTAAGTACCAAAGAAAGACAACGGGCTTCTCACCACCCCGAGGTAAAAGGATATTTTGATAAGCCTATCTCAAAAAGAGCTTTAGGCCGTATATTTGGAGAAAAAGAAGAAGCCCGGTAAGGTTTCTCTTTTTTTTTGAACTAATCTCTCTTGTATAATCTCATACAATTTCAACGTGAAGAACGGTAAAATCAAGAATATTAAGAAAGAAGTATTATCGGACAATTGGTATACTCTTAATAAATATGTGTACGAATATCAAAAGGAAGACGGTTCTTGGGAAACTCAAGAAAGGGAAGCCTATGACCGGGGCAATGGGGCTGCAATTCTGCTGTATAATAAGAAAAAAGGAACAGTTGTTCTAACGCGACAATTTCGTATGCCTACCTATGTAAATGGCAATACCAACGGCATGATGATTGAGGTCTGTGCCGGTCTTTTAGATGGTGATAACCCGGAAGATTGTATCCGTAAAGAGGTAGAAGAGGAAACCGGCTACCAAATAGAAAACGTTCATAAAGTTTTTGAATCTTATATGTCTCCAGGTTCGGTTACAGAGGTACTCCATTTTTTTGTGGGTGCCTATGAAGAAAAGATGAAAATTGGCGAAGGAGGAGGAGCGGATGATGAAACCGAAAATATAGAGGTTTTGGAATATCCGTTTCAAGTTGCCATGGGCATGATAACTTCAGGGGAGATTAAAGATGCAAAAACAATACTTCTTTTACAGTATGCAGCGGTGCATAAGCTGTTGGAATAATCACCTTTTAAAGCTTTAATAAGTATCCGCAATTTGTTTGAGTACCAATTGCATTCTTCTTTTTACTTCGGAGGTTGGATTTTTATAGTGATTGTTCATAAAACTAAAAATCAAGGTTTTTCCGGTTTTGGTAATGAGGTAACCGCTTAAGCAGTAGTTGTTGCTTAAACTACCAGATTTGGCATATAGCTTGGAGTACCCGGCATTGTAATCCCACCCTTTTAATGTTCCTGAAACGCCGTTTTCCGGAAAAATAGAGAACAATCGTTGTTGTGGTATGGTCCGGTACATTTTGTTAAGAACCATGACCATAGATTCTGGCGTAAATAAATTGTACCTAGAAAGTCCAGAACCATCAACCCACCTTGGTAGTTGCTTAAGGTCTGTAAGTTCATTTTCAAGTATATGCTCCCGCGTTTTTTTGCCGCTTAAAGTATCTGATAGGGTAGAGGAAGACACTATAAGTAGTTGTTCTGCAATAAAATTATCGCTTTCGTGCATCATTCGTACGTATAAAGAATCGGATGCTTGCCCGTAAAGTATTTCCTTTTTGCCTGCTATGGGTTTATTGGATAGGCTTATTTTTTGGTTTAAAGCAGATGCTAAGAGTTGTTTGCTCAAAACGGTATCGGTTCTAAAAGGAATTTCAATAGTGTCCTTGCGAGAAGGCGAAAAGTAGAAGGTATTACGCTCTAATTCCCTATTTTTCGTATACCATGTACGAGCAACACTATCTTTAAATAAACCGGGTTTTACGTTTAGACCGTTTGTGTTAGATATACTCGTAACGTTTCCGTAGAGGGGAAATGAGGTCATCTCCGGTTGGTAGTAATATTGATAATCATCCCACGCCCAACCTTGGCCTAATTTTTCATCCATATAGTTATTCAGGTTAAAAACTATGGATTTGTACTTCTTTAGAAAATGGTATGCGGTACTATCTTGAAAATGCGGGTGAAGAAATGAAGGGTCTCCGGTTCCTTCTACATATAGCGTATTGTTATTAACACTATACTGTAAGGCGGGAACTTTCTCCGGTAATAATTTTAAAGCCGCAAAAAGTGTGAAGATTTTAGTGTTGCTGGCCGGCGTAAAGTATTTCTCACTTTGGTGGGCATACAGAGTGTCGTTCGTTTCCGGATCCAAAACTAGTAGCCCTACAAACTGATTTTTGTAAAAATTGGAAAGAACTACACCGTCCGTAGATTTTTTTATGGTCTTTTTGTATGAGGTACAGCTAGTTGCAAATATAAGCAGAGCAAAAATCAATAGGCTGTTTTTCATTTTTATAGTGTCTTAACGCCCGAGTTACGGCTATTTAACAAGAATTTGGCTAACATTTAACAACGCATATGCAATATAGTAAATGCATTAATGTTTAACTTTATGGAGAGAGAATATCTCTTAAACAACTAATAACTTAAACATTTTGAAATATGGCTAGAGCTATGCTTGAATACTCTAAAACAGTATTGAAAAAAGTTAGTTTTGACGCAAAATTGTTCATCAAAGAACTACAAAAAGCAGTCTCAATGCTGCTACCTGAAGAAGTAGATGAACTTAAACTCTGGTTACAGCAGTTTATAACCGATAAACCGGAGCTAAAACAAACTCTTATTTATTTAAAAGCATAATAAAAAAGCCCTCCTTTAGGAGGGCTTTTTTTATGGACCTATGTTATCATATCCTAGTATAGTACAAGGGTTGGTTGGATTTAGGTCTATTTATTTGTTGATAGGACTTATGATTTGTACATCTTGAAAAGCGATAGCCCCTCGTACAATACTGGAGATAACATCTCTTAAAGCATCGGTGATTTGAATTTTGAGCTCACTTTTGTGATATATAAGACTTATTTCGCGGGCAGGAGAAGGTGCTTCAAAGTATTTTAGTTTGCTTTTTTTCTTATCGTCCAGAACCAAGGTGTTCAAATACGGTAAAAGGGTCATACCCAGGTTTTCGTCCGCTAGATTAATTAGGGTTTCAAAACTGCCGCTTTCCAAACGGAACTGCTTATGGTCTAAATTCCGTGGGGCTTTGCAGAGGTTAATTACATTGTCCCTAAAACAATGGCCGTCTTGTAAAAGAAGAACATCGCTAATATCAAGGTCTTCAGGTTTTAGCGTTTCGGAATTACCCAGTCTATGTTCTTTAGGTACATAACCCACAAAGGGTTCATAATATAGAGGGCGTTCTTTTATAAATTCAATTCCCAAGGGTGTTGCAGCAATTGCGGCATCTATATGTCCGTCTTGAATATTTCTAATAAGCGTTTCCGTGCTTTGTTCTTTTATGATCAAATTTACCTTTGGGTACTTGTTGATAAAAGACTTTAGGAACATGGGCAGCAAAGTGGGCATAATGGTAGGTATAATACCTAAAGTAAAATCTCCGCCAATAAATCCTTTTTCCTGATCTACCACGTCTTTAATTCTACTGGCCTCGTTTACGATATTTTTGGCCTGTGCAACAATTTTTGCGCCCACTTCTGTAATAGAAATAGGTTTTTTACTTCGGTCAAAAATTAAGATATCTAACTCATCTTCCAACTTCTGTACTTGCATACTTAGAGTAGGTTGGGTAACGAAGCTTTTTTCGGCGGCTAAAGTAAAGTTTCTGTACTCGGCAACGGCCAGTACGTACTGTAGTTGAGTAATTGTCATTTGCTATAAGTTCGAACGATAAAAATATAAAAACTATCAATGATAACTATCATATTACAGGGGCTATTATTCAGTACCTTTATACCATAGAAAAAACAACAAGAACCATGAAACTAAATAGTATAGGATTAAGCGAAAAGGATTCAAAATCATTGAGTGGAGATTTAAACGAACTTTTGGCTAATTTTCAGCGTTATTATCAGAATTTAAGAGGTATTCACTGGAACATTAAAGGGAAACGTTTCTTTGAACTTCACCCAAAATTTGAGGAATTATATACCGAGGCAAACCTTAATGTAGACGAAATTGCAGAACGTATATTAACCTTGGGAGGAGTGCCGTTACACACTTTTGAAGATTATATTGAAAAGGCAAAAGTACCTGTTGGGAAGAATGTTTCTCATGATGAAGAAGCTATTCGTTTAATAGTAGATTCCCTAAAGGAACTTTTAATTATTGAGAGACGTATTCTAGATGCTTCTGATGAATCTGGAGATGAAGGAACCAACTCTATGATGAGCGATTTCATTACCGGTCAGGAAAAGACGGTTTGGATGATGAAAGCTTGGTTGGCAGAAGAAATATAGTTTAGGTGATTATAGATAGAAATCCCTGATGGACTTATAGTTCATTGGGGATTTTTTTATTACTTTTTTTTTGCTCTTTTTTGCCAATGGGTTAAAATCCAGACAAAGTTGAATCCAACGCTCTAAGTCTTCTTCGGTATCCAATCCATCCGCATCTACATAAATATAACCTTTCATTTTGCGTCCAGTTAAATCCATAGGTCTGCAATGCGGCAATTGAAGTATTTCGTTTTGGTTTTCTTTTCCTATTCTTGCCATCATGCGAGAAGACTCACTGTCCTTATCAATAGTAATGGCAAAGGACATTTTATTATCTACCATAAAGCATAGGGTGCCCATCATTTTCTTCTCTTGGGAATACACATGCTTTTGCTTTAATATTTGTCTACATCGGTCTGCAAGATATTCGTCGTAAGCCATACTTTGTCTTTTAGGATAAGGAAGTTGGTATAAAGGCCTGTCCGTTATTCAAAAGTACAGTTTTGTTTTAAATGGTTATGACGCTAGGGGTGGAGTATCATGGAATTTCAATAAACCTATGACATTATGGGATTACCATTGCTAATGAGTATATTCGAACAACAAAAAATGACAGCGTAATGAAGGTTTTATTTATTGGGGGAACGGGAAATATAAGTACAGCATCTAGCCTCCTGGCGGTGGAAAGAGGTGTTGACCTTTATCATTTGAACAGAGGTACAAATAAGGCGGGACTGGCTGGTGTGAATACAATTTTAGGCGATATAAATAAACCGGAGGAACTTGCTGAATTACAAAAGCATACCTGGGATGTGGTAGTTAATTGGATTGCCTTTACACCCGAAGATATAGAGCGTGATATTCAATTGTTTCAAGGAAAGACAAAACAGTATATATTCATCAGTTCGGCATCTTGCTATCAGACTCCGTTACAATATCCAATTATAACCGAATCAACCCCGTTATGCAATAATCTTTGGGATTACTCGCACGATAAAATTAGAAGTGAAGACCGTTTAATGAAGGCCTATAGAGAAACCGGTTTTCCTATTACCATAGTCCGTCCCTCGCTAACTTATGATACGGTAATTCCTATTGCCATTGGGGGTTTTAGGGAATGGACAACGGCGGACCGTATTTTAAAAGGAAAGGAAATTATTGTTCATGGAGATGGTACTTCGTTATGGACCGTAACCCATGCCGATGATTTTGCAAAGGGTTTTGTTGGCTTGTTGGGGTTAACTACGGCCATTGGCCATGCGTTTCATATTACTTCCGATGAAATCTTAAGTTGGAATATGATTTATAAAATTCTAGCGGATGCCTTGGGCAAAGAAGCTAAGGTGGTACATATAGCCTCTGATTTTATTTGTAAAATGGAACCTTCGTTTACCGGTACGCTATTGGCGGATAAAGGGGAAAGTGTCATTTTTGACAATAGTAAAATAAAGACCTTTGTTCCTGGCTTTAAAGCTACCATTCCTTTTTCTGAAGGTATAAGAAGAACACTAAAATGGTTTAATGAAAATCCGCAGCATAAAATCATCAATCAGGAAAAAGATGATAAAATAGAACGAATCCTCAAGGCTTATAAATCAATATAAAAGGAATTAGGCTTTATTTTTCATGGCTTTGGCAATTTCAATACGCATGGGGTCTTTGGTGTCCTCAAGCTCAGCAATAATTTTAGGATGGTCTTGCTCCCGGGTACGGGAAAGCTTGTACTGGGCCTGGATATCCGTAATCTCAATCTGAAAACCTACTACACCTTTTACTTGTTTTAAGGTTTGGGGAGACATGTTTTTTAGCGAAATTGGGTTCTTGGAGTTTGCTTCGTACTTATCTACCAGTCGGTGCATGGAAGCCATGACTTCTTCCTCGCTTAAAATTTTCAACTTCCCATACACGTGAACGGCAATATAGTTCCAGGTGGGGACCTCTTCTTCTTTGTACCAAGAGGACGAAATATAAGAGTGCGGACCGTTAAATATACAGAGCACTTCTTCGTTCTGGTCAAACTCGCGCCATTGGGGGTTGGCTTTGGCAATATGTGCGGTAAGCACTTCTTTTCCATCTTCAGTAGTTTCTAGTTCCAAAGGAATATGTGTAGCCCAGGGTTTGTTTTGGTATTGGCTTACGAGAATGCCAAAACTGTTCGCCCTTAAAAACTCTTTAATTTCTGAAACATTTTCATTGCGGTGCTGATCAGGTACGAACATAAACTAAATTGATTGTCAGTTCTTTTAAAACTGTGTTTTAAGAAATTGTAAAAGTATCTTTTTAAGACGAATATTAATGCGAATGAAGCAAGGTCTATTGCAAACATTCCGTAAATTTAAATTCACTTTAAAATTAAATATATGCCATTTATAAAGAACAGAAAAGGAAAAGAAGAAGTAGATATATTTTACGAAGATTACGGGTCCGGACAGCCGGTTATACTTATTCACGGTTGGCCATTAAGCCACAAAGCTTGGGAGCAGCAAGTTTGGAAAATAGTTGAGGAAGGCTACCGATGCATAGCATACGATAGAAGGGGTTTTGGAGCGTCTTCGGCTCCATGGGGCGATTATGATTATTCTGCCTTGGCCAGCGATTTGAATGCTATAATTGAGGACTTGGACCTGAAAGACGCCGTGATTGTAGGGTTTTCTATGGGAGGCGGAGAAGTAGTGCGCTACATGACAGACTATGGAACGGACAAAATTGCAAAAGCTGCGTTGATCAGTTCCATAATTCCGTTGGTGAAGAAGAAAGATGATAATCCGGATGGTGTGCCCGAAGAGGCTCTTGACGGAATCAAAGATGCTTTACAGAACGATCGCGCTGGATTCTTAAAGGAAAAATTCCTAACGGGTTTTTATAATTATGATGACAACAAGGATAAGGTTAGCGAGGCTCAGTTAGAGTATGACTTTAGCATAGCGTCCCATGCTTCACCACGAGCAACGATTCAGGCGGCTTTAGCTTGGATGCATACGGACTTTAGGCCTGAATTAAAAAATGTTACTGTGCCCACGCTTATTGTACATGGTGATGCCGATGCTACAGTACCTCAGGCAACATCGGCCGATCAAGCGGCAAAGGGAATCAAGGGTAGTCAGTATGAGGTAATAAAAGGTGCACCGCACGGTCTAAACCTAACTCATGCCGATCAGTTGAATGAAATCCTAATTTCTTTCCTTAAGAAGTAAACGAAGGTTTAAAGCATAAAAGCCCAAGACTTGTTAAGTTTTGGGCTTTTTTTGTTTTGGAATTATGCTATTTTCTAACGGTTGCCATTACGGGAAGATGGTCGCTAATATGCTTGTTATTTTCCATCCGGTCATCTATGTGAAGGTAGTTTTCAACTTTCACTCCTTTAACAAAAATATAGTCTATGCGATGGTCTAGCACTCGTGAATGGTCAAACCCGCTAAAAGTACCAGTAGGACCATAAAAAGGCTGTTGGGTAATTTCCTTGCCATCTGTCATTTCCTTTTTTAGAAATTGAATAGGTTCTGATTCTGGCTTCAAGTTAAAATCTCCAGTAAGCATCACGGGTATATTATCCGTATTTATCTCATTGATTTTTTTGATTATAAGTGCTGCGGATTTTTCACGGGCCTCCGTTCCTACATGGTCAAAATGCGTATTAAAAACCCAGAACCTTTGTTTGTTCATCTTATTTTCAAATAGGCCATAGGTGCAAATTCGTTCCATAGCGGCATCCCAACCCACACTTATTTTTTCCGGTGTTGGTGAAAGCCAAAATGTATTGGACTGTAATAGATTATACTTTTTACTATTGTAAAGAATAGGGGAGAACTCGCCTTTTTTCTTACCGTCATCCCTACCTACACCAATGTAGTTATAGTTTTTTAGCGCCTCGTCCAAATAAGTCAATTGGCTAAACAGAACTTCCTGCATACCCACAAATTCGGGCGCATAATGCTGTAGCAGCTTAACCATAGGAGCTTTACGGTCGTTCCAATTGTTTACGGTATCGTTCACGTTATCATATTTAATATTGTAGCTCATTACCGTTATATCTTGGGCATGTGTTATGCTAAGAGTGAAAAATAGGAGCGAAGCAAAAAATGATTTTAAAGCCATATTTAGTTGAGATATATTCGTTTGCAAAGGCAATTTAAGTATTTTGTATTTCACTTCTCCCAATGGAAAATTAGGAAACTGTTATTTTAAATAATAGAAAAAGAAAAACCGTAAAACGAGTAGGCTGTATTATACGGCCCAAACATTTTACGGTAGATTTATTGTTCAAGAATGAACGAGATACTTTTAGTCTTCTCTACGGGAAGGCCTGCTGGAATTACCACGATTCCTGTTATTTGAATTCCTGTTGTTGGAATTACCAGAACGATTTCTATTCCTGTTTCTATTTCTATTGTTTCTGGAGTTGTTTGAAGGGCGTCTTTGCTGAGGTCTTTTTTCCTCTGTAGTTTCTTCGCCTTCATCTCCATCAATAAATTGATGCTCCGGCATACGCGGTACCTGTTGTTTGATCAATTTTTCAATGTCCTTTAAATATGCGCGTTCTTCCTTGTCGCAAAAAGAAAGAGCAATACCGCTGGCACTCGCACGTCCTGTTCTACCAATTCGGTGCACATAGGTTTCCGGTACGTTGGGCAAATCATAATTTACCACTAAAGAGAGTTCTTCAACGTCAATTCCCCTTGCGGCAATATCCGTAGCGATTAAGACCCTTAATTTTCCGTCCTTAAAATCGCCTAAGGCTTTTTGTCTAGCGGTCTGTGATTTGTTGCCGTGTATGGCGGCGGACTTTATATCTGCTTGCGCTAGTTTCTTGACTATTTTATTGGCACCATGCTTTGTACGTGAAAACACTAAAACGGAATCATTAGGACGCTCGTTAATAAGGTGCACCAATAATTTGGGCTTGTTAGGTTTGCTAACAAAATAAACACCTTGCTCCACTTTTTCGGCCGTGGCCTGTTGTGGTTTTATGGTAACCCGTTCAAAATCTCCTAAAAGCGTTCTAGAAAGCTCTACGATACTTGATGGCATCGTTGCCGAAAAGAAAAGCGATTGTCTCTGCTTGGGTAGCTTTGCAATTATTTTTTTAATATCGTGAATGAAACCCATATCCAACATCTGGTCAGCTTCGTCCAAAACAACAAATTCAATATCCCGTAAAGAGATAATGTTCTGGTTCATTAGATCTAATAACCGTCCTGGTGTGGCAATTAACGCATCCACCCCGTTGCGCAAAGCATTTACCTGTCGGGATTGCTTAACACCGCCAAAAATTACGGTATTCTTAATGTGGGTATGCTTACTGTAGGCCGTAAAGTTATCGGCTATTTGAATCGCTAGTTCGCGTGTAGGGGTAACGATAAGGGTACGTATACGTCGTTTCCCTCTAGTTTGTTCTTGACTCTTGTGTAAATGATGTATAATAGGAATGCTGAACGCGGCAGTTTTTCCGGTTCCTGTCTGTGCAACTCCTAAAAGGTCTTTTTTGTTAAGTAAAATTGGAATGGCTTGTTCCTGTATGGGGGTCGGGTTTGTGTATCCTTGTTCCTCAATAGCTTTGAGTATAGGCAAAGCAATACCTAAATCTTTAAATGTCATGTATATTTAATAAGCGGCAAAGATACGGCTAATGTTTGGATAAGCCTATAAACACTAATTATAGACCCGCTACGGCAGCCTCTGCACACCGTTCACCGTCCATAGCGGCAGAAACGATTCCGCCTGCATAGCCACCGCCTTCTCCGCAAGGAAAAAGCCCTTCCACTTCAGGGTGCTCCATTTTTTCATTTCTGGGAATATTAACCGGAGATGATGTTCGGGATTCTACCCCTACGATATTAGCTTCGGTGGTGTAATACCCTTTCATTTTATCGCCAAAAGCTTTGAAACCTTGCCTAAGTCTGCCACCGATCAGTTTTGGAAGTAAGGAATGTAACGGAGCGGAATTTAATCCAGGTTGGTAAGAAGTGGGGTTGAGGTCCGCCGAAAGGTTTCCATCCACAAAATCCGTTAGACGCTGCGCGGGTGCCGTTTGTGTTCTTCCGCCTGCGGTAAATGCCAATCGCTCTAAATCTTTCTGGTATTCCAATCCTTTCAACACTCCAAAACGTTCATATTTGTACAAATCTTCATCGGCATTGATTTCTACTACGATACCTGAATTGGCAAACTTGTTGTTTCGTTTAGATGGAGACATACCGTTAACGACCACTTCTCCGGGAGCCGTTGCAGCCGGAACGATAAATCCACCCGGACACATACAAAAAGAATACACCCCACGATTCTTGACTTGCTCTACCAAACTATATGCGGCAGCGGGAAGCAACTCGTTGCGCTCGCCCGAACAATGGTATTGGATAGAATCGATTATATGCTGAGGATGTTCTACACGAACGCCCATGGCAAAAGATTTGGCCTTCAGGCCGATTTTCTTGTCGTTCAGTAAATAATAGATATCCCGCGCCGAATGTCCCGTGGCCAGGATAACCCTATTCGCTTTCATTTCATTCCCGTTCTGCAACTGTAGACTTTCTATCTTGTTGTTTTTTACGGTGAAATTGGTAAGCCTTGTATTAAAATGGACTTCGCCACCATGCTCGATTATGGTTTCCCTTATGTTTTGTACAATTTTAGGCAGTTTGTTGGTGCCGATATGTGGGTGTGCATCTACCAAGATTTCTTCCGTAGCGCCATGATGGACCAAACTTTCAAAAATACGGCGTACGTCTCCGCGTTTAAGGCTGCGGGTGTATAATTTACCATCGGAGTAGGTGCCGGCACCGCCTTCGCCAAAGCAGTAGTTGGAATCTTCGTTTACCGTATGGTCCTGATTGATGGCTTTTAAATCCCGTCTTCTGTTTTGGACGTTGTTCCCGCGTTCTAAAACAATAGGTTTGTATCCAAGTTCCAGACAGCGTAGGGCCGCCCACATGCCTGCCGGGCCAAAACCAATGATATGAACTTCCTTGGCTTTGGAAACATCTTGGTATTTAAATTCGTAATCGGGAGCTTTTGAAGGTTTCTCGTTAATGTAGACCTCCATTTTGTAATTGAAATAGATGGTAGGTTTACGGGCATCAATAGATTTACGCAACACCTTAATGGTGATGTTCTTCTCGTCCTCACTCAAATATTTGGCAGTTTTCTGTAAGAGGATGTTGGGCTTGCTTTCCTCTTTTAACGATACGCGTAACTGAATTCTTCTTACCATAGTGCAAAGCTACTGCGCTTTATGATATAAAAAAATGCATCCTACGAATTGTGGGATGCATTTTTGAACTTTAATTTGGGTTTGTTACGCTAGAACGGCACTGTTTTGGCGGCATTCTCTAGCTGCGGCTACCATTTCTATAAGGGCTTCCCTGGTTTCCGGCCAGTGTCTGGTCTTTAACCCGCAATCCGGATTGATCCAAATCTGCTCTACCGGAATCTGTTTGGCAGCTTTTTCCATTAAAGCAACCATCTCCGCCCTTTCCGGAACTCTTGGTGAGTGAATGTCATACACTCCCGGTCCAATCTCGTTGGGGTATTTAAAAGTTGCAAAAACGTCTAAAAGTTCCATTTGCGATCTTGAACATTCAATGGTAATGACATCGGCATCCATATCCGCTATATTGGAAATGATATCATTGAACTCGGAATAGCACATGTGGGTGTGGATTTGCGTTTCATCCTTTACACCACTAGCGGAAATTCTAAATGCCTTTATGGCCCAGTTCAAATAAGTATCCCAATCTTCTTTACGTAAGGGTAGCCCCTCTCTAATGGCAGGTTCATCAATTTGAATTACCTGTAACCCGGCCTTTTCAAGGTCTACAACTTCATCCCGGATGGCCAACGCAATCTGTGTACAGGTTTCAGAACGTGGTTGGTCATTACGAACAAAGGACCACTGTAAAATGGTAACCGGGCCGGTCAACATTCCCTTTACGGGTTTCTTGGTCAACGATTGTGCAAAAGCGGACCATTTAACCGTCATAGGCGCTTCCCTGGATACATCTCCGTAAATAATAGGAGGCTTTACGCATCTGCTACCGTAGCTCTGTACCCAACCAAAGCTGGTAAAGGCAAATCCGTTTAGTTGTTCCCCAAAGTATTCTACCATATCGTTTCGCTCAAATTCACCATGTACAAGTACGTCTAGCCCCGTACGCTCTTGGAATTCTATGGTTTCCTTAGTTTCCTTTTCTAAAAGAACATTGTACTCCTCTGCAGATAAATTTCCTTTTTTGAAATTGGCCCTCCAGCTACGTACCTCTTTGGTTTGTGGAAAAGAACCAATGGTAGTGGTAGGGAACAAAGGAAGGTCTAAAGCTTCTTTCTGAAGTTTCTGTCGGGTTGGGAATGTGCTTTCCCTTTGGTCGTCTTTGGCGGTAAGGGCGCTTACGCGTTGTTTTACTTTTTGATTATGAATTAGCGTTGCCGTTTTTTTATTGGCAAGCGCTTCGCTATTCTTTTTTAGCTTTTCCAGACTTCCGGAAAGGTTCTCTTTATTGGCCAACTGTTTGATCGTGGCAACTTCTTCTAATTTTTGTTTGGCAAAGGCCAGCCATTGTTTGATTTCTCCGTTTAGATTCTTTTCATTTGATTCTAAATCCAAATCGCAAGGGGAGTGTAACAAGGAACAGGAAGGCGCAATAAGAACGCGTTCGGCACCTACATGATCAATTGCTTTTTGAACCAGTTTAAGGGATTTTTCATAGTCGTTTTTCCAGATATTTCTACCATCAACTACTCCTAAAGATAAATGTGTATAACTATTTAGTTTATTTGATTCTATAATATCATCTAATTGTAACGGGCAACGTACCAAATCTAAGTGTAAAGTGTGTACGGGTAGAGCTAATGCTGTATCTATATTTTCGCCAAAACAGTCAAAATAATTGGCGACCGTTAATTTTAAACTAGGGAATTTGGTGGCGAAATATGAATAGGTTTGATGTATGGCGCGCTGCTCTTTTTCCGTAAGGTTGAGCGCCAAATAAGGTTCGTCAAATTGAATGTATTCCGCATCAACATCAACCAATTGCTGAAGAATTTCTTCATACGCAGGAAGAAGTCTTTCTAAAAGGTCTATTCTATGAAAGCCATTTTCCTTTTCTTTTCCCAATAGAAGGAAAGAAACAGGGCCGATCAGTACCGGTTTGGTTTTGATACCTAAGTCTATTGCTTCTTTGTACTCGTTTATGATTTTACCCGGAGAAACATTAAACACTTGGTTTTTAGTAAATTCTGGAACAATGTAATGGTAATTGGTATCAAACCACTTGGTCATTTCCATAGCGGTAATATCCGCTCCATCTTGTTGAATACCCCTTGCCATGGCAAAATAAAGGTCATGGCCGGAGAAAGACGGGTTGTTTGCCAGTGCAGTATAGCGCTCTGGAATACACCCTAAGGTTGTAGAAAGGTCCAATACTTGGTCGTAAAGGGAGAAGTCGTTACTCGGAATCAGGTCTATGCCCTGTTCTTTTTGTAACAACCAGTTTTCTTTCCGGATGTTTTTTGCCGTAGCCAACAGGGACTCAAGGTCTGTTTTTCCAGACCAATATTGTTCTAGGGTTCTTTTTAATTCTCTTTTACTTCCAATTCGGGGATAACCAAGGTTGGTAGTTTTCATGCTGTTGTTTTTCAATTAATATCTATGCAAAGCTATTGTAAAGGATGTTTTATCCATAATTATGATTTTAATTAAGAATATTTAACTGTAAATAGGTATTTTTAAAGTGTAAATGAAAAGTAAATGTTCGGTAAAGGATGTTTTAAAGACGATTTATCTATGGAAAATTTGGATTTGACCGATTTGAAACTATTAAAACAGCTTCAAGAAAACTCGAATATTACTACAAAAGAGTTAGCTGCAGCTGTCAATTTATCACCAACCCCGGTATATGAACGTGTTCGTAAATTGGAAAAAGAGGGGTATATTAAAGGGTATTCCGCTTTGTTGGATGCAGGAAAAATGGGGCTAGAGCTGATTGTTTTTTGTGATATCACCTTAAAACAACATACGAAAGATATTGGAAATCAATTTGTTGAAGATATTTGCGCGGTAAAGGAAGTAACGGAATGTTATAATATTTCCGGCGATTATGATTTTAGGTTAAAAGTGTTGATGCGTGATATGAAGCATTATCAGGACTTTGTAATCAACACCTTGGGGGCTGTAAATAATATAGGGAGTGCGCACAGCACTTTTGTAATTGGGACTATAAAACAAGGGTATGGTGTTCCGTTTTAGTAGATGCGGACTGCAGTTTGGGGCGGTTTATTTACAGTTGGGTCAAATTCATTTTTAAAACGGGCTATGGTTGGGCATCTTTACATCGCTAATTGGCATGGATGTTTTTTAGAAAACAAGAAAAATGGGTGGCAGTAGAATTTTAAAGGAGCTCTTTTGGGGTTTTGTTATCGGGAACATAGTCTTCTTTGGGTTTAATACATATTGGTATTTTACCAATGAGCAAAGATTTGAATTGATTTTCGAAGATGTCTGGCGGGAGTATATGGTGAACATCATATTTTCGGTGGTGTTGTATGTTGTAAATATGTATTGGTTCTATTTTCTTTTGAGGAAGTATGAAAGAAATATATATACCCTAAAGCGAATGGTGTTGGCGGTCTTGGGAAATGCGGTTATATCCTGTTTTGGTGTTTTTGTAGCCACTTTTATTGCAATGGTTTCCCTCTATGGTAAGTCTGTTCAAGAGGCTTTGGTATATCATTCAACGGATAATTACCTGCGTTCTACTGCAATTTCCCTGATAATAGCTATGGTTTTTTACGCTATCTATTATTACAGGTATAGGCAAGAGAATAAGGTTAAGGAGCAAAAAATAATAGCCAATACGGCATCGGCAAAATTTGATGCATTAAAGAATCAATTAGACCCTCATTTTTTGTTCAACAGTTTAAATGTGTTGTCTAGTCTTATAGAGGAAGACCCGTATCAAGCACAAAAGTTTACTTCTTCTTTATCAAAGGTTTATAGGTATGTACTTGAACAAAAAAGTAAAGACCTGGTTTTAGTTGATGAGGAGCTTAAATTTGCCAGAACGTACGTGCAGCTCTTGAAAATGCGATTTGAGGACAGTATTGTTTTTGATATCCCAGAAGCAGCCTTGAACCCGGAATCCAAGATAGTGCCATTATCACTTCAGTTGCTAATTGAAAACGCGGTAAAACATAATGTGGTAACCTCTAGCAAGCCATTACGTTTACGGGTGTTTGAGCAAGAAGGAGAACTGATTGTAATTAATAACCTGCAGGAGAAACAGGTGGTAAAGAAGAGCAGTGGTGTGGGCTTGTACAATATACGTGAGCGCTATGCCCTTTTAACGGACAGGAAAGTTCATATAGATAAAACGGCAACCGAGTTCAGTGTCAAGTTGCCTATACTTTTAAAACAAATTTCAACTATGGAGGTGCAACAAGAGTATATTCAGGATAAGCGCTATGAGAAGGCAAAAGAGCGTGTGGAGGCTATTAAAGGGTTTTACGGTAATTTATTGGCGTATTGTATTGTAATCCCCTTCTTGGTCTTTTTAAATTATAGAACAACCAGTTTTCCGTGGGTTATTTTTCCTGTAATGGGATGGGGTTTTGGAGTGGCTATGCACGCCATGGAAGCTTTTGGTGCCAATCCACTGTGGGGAAAACGCTGGGAGGAAAAAAAGATGCGGGAGTATATGGATGATGAAAACTTTTAGTCCAGCTGTAGTGGTGATTTGTAACTTAAATGAATAGTTTGCAATTCGGTCTTAAAAAATTACAGTTCAGGAAGTATTATTTTAAAAATGGAGCGTTTTGGCCGAATTTTGAACCAGTAGTAATAACTGATAAAGCACTTAAATTATGGATAGGGAAAGTAAATACATTAGAGCAAAAGAAAGGGTTGAGGCAGAGAAGAAATTTTATACAGGGTTAATTTCCTATGTCGTGGGCATAAGTTTCTTGGCTGCTATAAATTACTATACCAACGGTTTTGCGTATGCTTGGTTTTTGTGGGCTGCATTTGGTTGGGGAATAGGTGTTGTAGTGGGAGCCATAAAAACGTTCGGAAATAATTCGTTGTTTGGACGTGATTGGGAAGAGCGCAAAATAAAGCAGTTTATGCAGGAGGATGAGCAGAGAACTAAATGGCAGTAAGTATAATGTTAAAACAAATTAAAATGGATCAATCATTAGATAGAAGGAGTAAACAGGCGAGGGCAAAGAAACAGGTAGAGCGATTAAAGGGGTTTTATATTCATTTAGCTGTGTTTATTTTGGTTAATATCATGGTTATGACCGGAGCTGTAATCGGTAACATGAATAATGGCGAGAGTTTTACAGAGGCTTTCTTTAATTTCGGAACGTTTTCTACATTCTTCTTTTGGGGAATAGGGGTTTTGTTTCATGGTTTTAAGGTGTTCTCGTATAATCCTTTCTTTGGTAAAAAATGGGAGAAGCGCCAAATTCAGAAATATATGGAGGCGGATAAAAACGAAATGAAAAAGTACTCTTAGGTAACTAGATTTGAACCAATCAACCCAGTATGAAGACCATAATTATAGAAGATGAAAAGCCTTCGGCAAGGCGGTTATCACGTTTGTTGTTGAATTTAGGTGTAGAAGTGTCGCAAATGCTTCACTCTGTTGAAGAGGCTGTTGAATGGTTTCAAAATAATACACATCCAGACCTTATATTCTTGGATATTCAGCTGTCGGACGGACTTTCGTTTGAGATTTTTGATGTTGTAGAGGTGAAAAGTGCTATAATATTTACAACGGCCTATGATGAATATGCGCTACAGGCTTTTAAGTTGAATAGCATTGATTATTTGTTGAAACCCATAGATGATGAGGAGCTGGAGACGGCTGTTGAAAAATATAGGTCCTTAAGACCTGAAACCAAACCTTTGACGCTCAACTTTGACGATATAAAAAACCTCTTGGTAAACCCGTTGGAGCGGGAATATAAAAAACGATTCACGGCAAGGGTGGGGCAGCACTTAAAAATAATCAATGCAGATGAAGTTGAAAGTTTCTATAGTGAAAATAAAGGAACTTATGCGGCAACTTCGGATGGTAGAAATTACCTTTTGGACACCACCTTGGAAAATCTAGAAAATGAATTGGAGCCTCAAACTTTCTTTCGGGTGAGTCGTAAATTTTACATCAATATAAATCATATAAAAGACATTGTTTCTTACACTAATTCTCGGCTTCAAATCAAGTTAAATCACTTTAATGAGCAAGAAATCATTGTAAGTAGGGAGCGTGTCAAAGACTTTAAGTTATGGTTGGAGTAGAGTAATTTAACAATTTGATTTAAAATTGATTAATAGCATGTATAGATTTTCTTTATAGTGCTTATTTTAGCAAAAAAATCTATTTTTCTACACGATTTTCATCAAAAGATGAAGGAAGTAACTTTGGGATTAGTTTTATAAAAATGGGCAAGAGCACGGCACCTCCCGGAAGTATAAAAATAGCTAAGGAAGGTATGCTTTTAAAAATATCGATCAGTTGGTTTTGTACCTTTTTCTTTTCTTCCGGGGTGAGATCTTTTAAGGTAGATTTTGAAATGAGGTAGACCAATTCTTTACTTTCGGATAGTTCTTTTTGTAAGCGCTTGCTATTTCTTAAAATCAGTTTATTTACCATTTTGGACATGTTATCATAAAACTGAATCGCTAGATTGGTGTCTTTTAAAAAGGGTATAGTTTTGGAATTTTTTATAAAGAAAATTTTAATTTCCTCAAGGGAATTAAGAATATCCTCTTCTGCTAATTTCAAGTCCTTTCCAAGACCAAATATAAATTCTGATTCTTGGTATTCTAAAGACTTGTCTTCCCATACCGCCAAACAGGCTACATCTAAAAAATATCGGTTTTCAATTTCGGAACGGTTCTCAAGTAGTTTTTCACGGTATGAACCATCAAAATTTTGGGAATCAATTTCAATAAAGGTCAATGAGGACGCAAACAGTTGTGCCAAACGCTCATCGCTCTTGTTCTTTTCTTTGGAGTTTAGGGCGTGATAGGTAATGTTTATGGTAAGGTACTCTACCAATTGTGCCTGCTCTCTTATGTTTATAGAATTGCATAAGTACCGCTTAAATAGAAGGACATCTATAAACAATAATGAATTGGTAATAATGCTGTTGAATGTCTTGCTAATTAAGTTATCTCCAAGAGAAACTCTAGAATCTATTAGTTTTTCTAACTGCGCAGCCGTTTGTGAGCCCGTAAGTATTTTGCTAAGAAGAGAAATATGACCAATCTCTAATTCTTTATAAAACCGAAAAATTTCTTCTAAAAAAGTCTTGAAGTCCGTTTTGCTGGTCTCCAGGGTATAGGTGCTGTAGAGTGCGTTTAGAAGGTTGATTTTTGCACACTCATCTTCGGAAAGTTTATGTTCGGCAACAATGAATTGTGGAATACCCATGTTGATACCGTAAACGAAACCGGTGCTTCTTAAGTCACGGTAGAGTGTATCAAAACTAGAGTAGCGGTCTCGCTCTTTTTCTACAAGCGAACCGAATTTATTGATCCAACCTGAAGCCGAAGGGTTCATAGTTTTATTGGTTTTTAGAGTACCAAATTACGCTAAAATGAATAAAAACAATCCTCGTTGGGAATAGAATATGTTTAGATAGCCCATTTTTAAAAACGTAGGTGTATATGGGGTTGGGTATTGTCAAATTACTAATAATGAGAGGATTTAATTATGTGTAAAAAGTAATAGGGCTTCTAAGAGAAATGTTTTTGCTATATTTCATTTAACATTTTATTAACATTTAAAACCAAACCCTGCTATTAAAGTCCCGTAAGTAGTGGTGAATTAATAATCATTAAAAACTTAAAAATGAAAAAGACAAAACTTTTAATTGGCATGGGAATCCTCGCCGTTGTTGGTGCGGTTCTAGTGGCTGCTGATCATATTGATGCGCCAGGAACAACGGGCAATACTGCGGATATTGCGGATTTCTACGGATTTGAATCGCCTTCTAATCCAGAGAATACGGTATTTATTGTAGATCTACAGACCAACGTACTTCCTGATTTGGCATATGGAACATTTGATGAAGATGTATTAACGGAAATCAATATTGATACAAATAATGACTTAATAGAGGATTTGGTTATTCAGGCCATCCCTAGAAAAGATACCATGTATTTCTTTGGTCCTGTTGTTCCTGCTGAAACCGGAAAAACAAGTGGTGTTATGGTTGGCACTCCATTAGGGCAAGTTGCTATATCTGGAGAAAGTGCATTAACGACTACCACAGAAGAGGGTGTTTCTCTTTTTGCCGGACCAAGACAAGATGCTTTCTTTTTTGATTTTGGACAATTTAATAAAGTAATTGGCGGTACTGCACCAGAAGGTTTTTTACCAGAGGGCGAGGCTGTAGATACTTTTGACGGAGCCAATACAATGGCCTTGGTGTTGGAGATTCCTAATAGCATTCTAGGAGAAACTACGGCAACTAACGCATTAGGCTTAAAAGTGTACAAAACTTGGGTAACTACCAATAGAAAACAATAATAACTAATCTTAAAATCGATAAAAATGAAATTACATACTTTAAAATATATGTTTCTCTCGCTTTGTGCAGCTACCATGTTTGTTGCTTGCGATGATGATGACGCTTTAGAAATGGTAGAGACCAGCTGTACGGATGGTGTTATGAACGGTACCGAAACCGGTGTAGATTGTGGTGGTACTTCTTGTCAGCCGTGCGAAGATGGTGGCGGTGACGGAGATGGTGGTGACGGAATGATGGTTACACCTCCGGATTTTTCAGGAACCTACGCTCAAGTAGATTTTATGGGTAGACCAGGAATCAATACAGTATTGAGTATTCCTGATTTTAAAGATCCTTACAACCAGGCTGTACCGTCTACTATAGCTGAGTTTTATCAAAAAGATTTTGAAAATAGATTAGAAGGTTTGCATGATGTGTACGCAGAGTTGTTAGGTCTTAACCCGGAGGATGTTAATTATCAGCCTAATATTTTAGGGGATATTTTGAATGGTCCTGATAAGGATGGTTTTACTGATAATCCTGTGAGTGCAGAACTTTTAACCACAATTTTGGCGAACGATGTTCTGGAGGTTGCTCCAGATTTGCCAACTACCTATTTTAACCCGGGTACGGGTGCTCCAAATTATGAAGGAGCTATTGGTTTAACGGGTAGAACGCTACAAGACGATGTTATTGATGTTTCTCTAATTCTACTATTTGGTGGAGGTGATGGAGCACGTTTTAACGGACAAGAAGTAGAAGGTGTAGGTACTTTTCCAAGATTAGTTTCGGATGGTGTTGCTTTTACTGCACAACCTACAGATACATTCCCGTATTTGGGAGCTCCTGAATAAGGCGCAAGTCTATGAAAAAGAAGGAGTGGGGAGGATGGTAATCCCGTCCTCCCTTTTTTAAAACAATAATTTCCGAACCTTAAAAACTTGAAGATGAAATACATTACCCTTTCCCTATGCATTGTGTTGCTTTTTCTTTCCTCATGTAAAACCGAGGGAGAAGACCTGTTGACACATAAGGAAGATTATAATAAATATTTGACCTCTCAACCGGCCAACACAACTTCAAAGTATTTTGAACTTTGGAATTCAAAGATAAAACCGGATAGCTCGCAACTTATGAGCTTTGGTATAGTAGGAGGGGAGTACAATCGGTATTTTCAAAATACTGGAGACATACAATACTTAAAAAAGGCCGAGCAGGTTCTGAAAAAAGCGGTAGATATAGCCGCTATAGGAAAGGCCGATTATTATAGGGCTTTGGCCAGAAATTATGTATCGCAACACCGTTTTAGAGAGGCTGCACAACTTGCAGATTCAGCACGAACGGTAAACAGTGGAGTAGACCAAACTTTAGGACTTTTGTTTGATGTGAATATGGAACTGGGTAACTACAGTAAAGCTAGAAGTTACTTAGATAGTTTAAAGAACATGAACGATTTTGGATATCTCATTCGATTGGCAAAATGGAATGATTACAAAGGCGACTTGGATACTACCATACGGTTTATGGAAAAGGCAAAACAAAAGGTCAATGATTCAAAAAATAAAGAGTTAAGGCTATGGGCTTACACCAATTTGGCAGACTATTACGGTCATGCCGGAAGAATTGAAGACTCATACAAGCACTACTTAAAAGCATTGGAGTTAGATTCTGGCAATGCATATGCCAAGAAGGGAATAGCATGGATCGTGTTCTCGCACGAAAAAAAAGCAGAGGAAGCCATGCGTATTCTTGATTCTGTTACAAAAACTTACAAAGCGCCGGATTATTATTTGTTGAAGGCCGAGATTGCAGATTTTATGGGAGATGATTTAAAAAGTCTCTCCAATTTTGATGCATATTTTGAAATGGTGAAAAACCCGGCATACGGAGATATGTACAATGCCTATAACGTTTCACTTTATTTAGATCGTACGGATCAGTTTGATAAAGCATTGCAGCTCTCAAGAGAGGAAGTGGGTAATAGACCTACTCCGGAAGCCTATAGTTTGTTAGCGTACAGTCATTTCAAAAAGGGAGATAAAGAGAAAGCCTTGGAAATTGTTCAAGAATATATTGAGGGCAAAACTTTTGAACCCGGTATACTACTTTATGCGGCTGAAATTTATAAGGCGACCGGACAGGTAGAAAAGGCCGAAGAAATAAAAGCAGAATTGGTTGGTGCGGTTTATGAATTAGGACCTTCGTCAGAAAAAAGTATTATGAATTTGTAATAGATAAAGGGCTTGTTGAAGTTTCACTTCACAACTACTTGATTTTACATAGGTTTTTAGATTAGAGTTGTTGTTCCAGGTGTCAAAATATTAGTTTTGGCACCTTTTTTAGTAAAAAAACAAATTAATTATGTTTTTTTTAACTTTAGTGTAGGAAATTTCAAAACTAATTATTATGTTTACCTTCCAAATTACACATATGCTATTCTATGGTATTGTATTGTACCTTGAATAAGAACGATTTAACCTAAATAGTCCCCAAAATTAGTAGTGTTATGGAATACATTCTTTTCTTCGCTTGGCTTTCATTTATGTCTATTTTATTGTACCGCATCGTAATAGCTCGACGAGCCCTTAGAAAATCCCTTAAAACTGAAAAATAGCCGTTATCCTTCTCTGCGATAATACAGAATTGATGGGAGAGTTACATTTTGTTGGAACTCACAACATAAGTTGATACTGTACGCGTATTTTCTGTTTAAGCTTTGTTTTTGCTCATTTCCGTCCTTATTTCAACCAAGATCTAATTAGAACGGGCAATAGCAGCAAATCCAGCACCAGTGCGGTTAATAGGGTTACACTTACCAATAAACCAATAGTAACGCTTGGGGCATGCGCTGAGAATAGTAAGATTAAAAAGCCAAAGAACAGGGTAAGCGTAGTTATTATTAACGCTCTACCGGTTTCTGAAAAAGTTATGTTTAGGGCTTCTTCTTTATTCAACCCTCTATCTCTACATAACTTGTACCTTCCTAAAAAGTGAATGGTGTCATCTACGGCAATTCCAAAAACAATAGCAAAAACAACGGAAATTGTAGATTCCAAGGGAATACCGAAATATCCTAACAAAGCCCCTGCAAACAAAAGGGGAACTAGGTTGGGCAGTAATGAAATTAGTAGCAGTTTGTAGTTTCTGAAAAGAAGGGTCATAATAAGAGCTACAATCAGTAAACCTGCTAAAAGCCCGGTTATGAGGCTATCTTGAATGTAATAAGAGTTTTTGTCCAAGAGCACCCCACTTCCCGTAAGTTTAAATTTTACTTTGGAGGAGTCCGTTTGACTTGCGATAAAATTGTCGAATCTTTTATATAGTAGATTTAGAGTATCTGTACCAACATCTAGCACTCTCGCTTTTATTCTGGCTTTGGTCTCGTTTCCGTTAACATATTTATTGTACTGTTTACGAGCCATTTTTTCGATGTCTCTTTTATAGATATCAAAAGTCTTATGGTCTTGGGGCAGTGTAAAATATTCCGTTTTATTTAAGTTGTGGGCTTTGTTCAGGGCTTTGTAGAATGTTGTAACGGATTGTATGTTTTTTATAGGTGCCTCTTGCGTCAGTTGTTGCTCTGCCATCTCAATTTGTTGGATTACATCAAAATCGGATATTTTGCTGCTACCTTGGGTCATGATAGCCACTTCTAATGGCCTAAAACCGGAATAGTGGTCCTGAAAGAATTGAAAATCTGTGGCAATAGGGCTATTGGTCGGTAAGCTTTCTTTAATTTGATAGTTGGTATCTATTTTGGTAACTCCAAATGCACAGACTAGTGTAAATATAAAACTTCCGTAAAGTATAGGTCGGTGTCTTTTCTTGGTGAAATCATTCACCTTGCCCAGTAGCCCAGGCCATAGGTTAGATGTTGTCTCCTTAGGTAATAATAGCTCTTTTTTTGGTAGTAATATAAGAGCACTAGTTAGAAAAATTACTGTAACAAAAGCTGTTAAGACTCCCAAAGCAGCATTTATACCAAAATCACTAATACTACTGGATTTTGACGTTAGTAATGATGCGAACCCTATTGCGGTAGTGGCAGAGGTTAAAAGCGTTGAGGTACCTACTTCTTTTAGTGCGGATAGTAATGCGTTCTCTTTGGAAAGCCCTGCCTTAAGTTTGTTTAGATAATCATCTACAATATGGATTACATCAGAAGTGCCCACTATGAGCATTAAAATAGGGTAGAAAGCAGCCATTGCATTAAGCTCCTTTCCTAATACGGACAATAGCCCCATAAAGAGCAAGAGCGCTATGGTTATGGAAAACAAGGCTATGAAAACAATGATGACTTTGCGGTAAATCAACAGTAAAACAATGAATATCAAGAGAATGGAGGCGATACTTGTTTTTATCACCTCTTGTTTTTGCATGGCCACCAACGCCTCATAAAAATAGGCGCGGCCCAAAAGGTGGTGGTCGGGTAACTCATATTTAGCCAACAGTGCTCTAACTTCGGTCAAAAGAACAATGCTTTGCTCGTAGTCAAGTTTGTTCTCCGTTTCCAACGCTAGTACCAAAGACGTGGCATTTTCATCTATTAGCGCATCAACATATAGGTTGTCTTCCCATATTTTTTCTAGATCGGTTTTATATTGGGAAGGGTCATCTAAATGGATAATGGGTAATTTGGTATAACCAAATGAGGTTTTTAAAGGATAAAAAAGAGTTGTAAGAGATTGGGATTCGGTTACGTACGGAAGCTTTCGGGTTTCTTTTGATAGTTTATGAAAACGTTCTAAAAACTCTTCTTCAAAAACACCGGAATTATTTTCTACGGCAACTAGTAGAAAATTATCATCGGTACCAAATTCATCAATAAATTCATTATAAAAAAATAGGTCTGGGTCTCCTTGTGGAAAAAACTGACTAAAATCAAAAGAGAACTTTAAATCATTCAGAGACATTGCCGCTAAAACACTCAAAATACCAAAGGCAAGAAGCACGGTTTTCTTTAAAGCAAGTAATTTATGCATATGGAATATCTGCTGAACAATTATAGCGCTAAATTACCCATTCAAAGACGATAATCAATTACTTTACTAAAACATAAGGTATCTTAAAACAAAGAATGACCAACATACAAAGAATATTACCCGCCTTGTTACTTTGCTTAAGCGTTAATTTTGTAATCTCTCAAAAGCAGCAACAAAGTAGTCAAGACTCCATTGTCAAGAATTTAAAAATTTCTGCTTTTCCCGTAGCATTTTATACACCGGAAACCGCTTTTGGGTTTGGAGGAATAGGTATTGCCAATTTTTGGCTCAGAAACGAACAGAGAGAAACGAGGCCTTCATCCATACAGTTGGGGTTAAGCTATACTACCAAGAGTCAATTTTTACTATATATGCCTTTTGAGTTTTATAAGGATAATGAAAAATGGCGGTTTTTGGGTGAATTGGGTTTTTATAAGTACTTCTATAATTTTTATGGAGTTGGAATTGATAGTATGGAGGAGGACGAAGAAGTCTACGAGGTTACTTTTCCTAGGGCTCGCTTGGCTTTGATGCGTGAGGTACTGCCCAGTTTTTCTATAGGATTGGGTTATGAGTTTGATAACTTTAGTAGTTTAAAAATTAAAGAGGATGGAATTTTAGAAGCCTCGGATGTTCCAGGAAAGAAAGACGGTACAATATCAAACATTGGTATACAGGCGTTTTACGATACACGGGATAACATCTTTTTCCCAACCAAAGGATTCTATATTCAGGGAAGCGTTTATACTTCTAGTAAAATTTTGGGTTCTAGCTTTAAGTATTCTAAATTTCAATTGGATAATCGCTTTTATCAGAAGGTGGGAAAAAAACAGGTAGTTGCTGCCAATGTTTTTTTAGGGGGAAGTAGTAAGAGTACTCCTTTTTACGATTTGTTTTATTTGGGATCTCCGCGTACCCGAGGTATCAATAACAGAAGATTTCAGGATAATTCGGAATTGAGTATGGCTTTGGAATATAGATTTCCAATTGCCGGAAGATTTGGTGGAGCGGTCTTTGGTTCTACTGGAACGGTAGCGCCCTCGTTTGACAATCTATTTTCATCTGCTTATAAAAATGCGGCAGGAGTTGGGCTCCGGTACATTATCAATAAGAGAGATGGTGTGCGTATACGCGCAGATTATGGTATGTCTAGCGAAGGAGGTAATTTCTATTTTACGATAAAAGAGGCATTCTAGAAACGGGGTTTAAAGGTTGGTCCAATTATCTAAATCCAAGGTCCAATCATAATCTTTATACTTTAAATCAATGTTTTTTGTAGTTGGAATAACATTAAATTCTTTTAAAATATCCTTCACCCCACTTTTACAACCAAAATCTCCTCTAAACCAACTGAATAGGGAGGTCACAGCGACTTCTCCGGTTTTTTGGTTATAAGTAGATGTCTTTGTTAAATGTGCGGCGGTACTTTGGTTGAGCTGTTCGTTTAGCTTGTCCGGATTGTATATCGCAACTGGCGGACAGTCTTTTGCTCCACAATTTAGTGCAAAATGAACTCTGTAGTCCCTTTGGTCTACCCTTAGTTTCCGTTCAAATTTATTCGGGAACCATTTACGTATAAGGCCCAGTCCCAAGTTCCACTGCGATTTTCTAATAATACCGTGCTCTATTTTCTCAAAAGAAACCAGCCGGCCCGCTATGGGTATTTGTTCTGAACTGAAAAAAGTTCTTCGGTCCTCATATTTTTCCGGGTAGTTGGATAGAATAACTTGAATATAGGCATTGTAAATATTGACCCAAAAGGCTATTTTTTTTTCATCTGTATTTAATCCTTCTTCCAGATTTTCTAAAGTGGCATTGTAAAGTTGGGCTTGTATGTCATTAGTTTCCTGGTTATTACGTACCCTAGTTAAAAAAGTTTCCGAGAGTATATTCAGGTCTAAAATTTTGCTATTGTCCGTTTGCCCGTAAATGGGGGCAATGAGCAAAATAAAGAATAATAAAATAACAGGACTTTTATATCGGATACCGTTCATGGGTTCTTGTTTAGAATTGTACTATTGTTACCTACGTAATATTGGAAACAAAGGTTTGGTTACTAATTATAGCGAAACCTTTCTTTTAAAGTTACGTAGATATGGTTTGTAAGAGCAATTTTATTGATTAACAAATTAGCTCTTGAAAAAACTTATACAACGCTATGATATCCATTGTTATACCTGCTCACAACGAAAGGCAAAATTTGTCACATCTACTACCTTCACTTGAATTAAATTCTAACGGAATTGTTTTTGAGGTTATTGTGGTGCTTTCTTGTGATAGCATGGATGGCTCGGAGAACTTGGAGGTCTCTTCACATATTTCATTTGTTAGATGCAAAGACAGGGGTAGGGCAGTACAAATGAATATAGGTGCTGCGTTGGCAAAGGGGACCATTTTGGCGTTTTTGCATGCAGATGTAAAACCCCCCAAAACATTTTTGTGTGATATAGAAAATGCATTGAGAGGAAAATATGAGGCTGGGTTTTTCTCGTACCAGTTTGATAAAAAGAGTTTTTTGTTGAATATAAACGCTTCATTTACCGGTAAGGATGGCATCTTTACGGGTGGAGGAGATCAATGCCTTTTTATAGAACGCTCTACTTTTGATCTGCTCGGCAAATTTAATGAGCGGCAGATTTTGATGGAGGATTTTGAATTTTTTAAACGAATGAAAAAAAATCATATTCCGTACACCATCGTAAACAGTGATTTAATTGTTTCTGCTAGAAAATATGAAAGTAACTCCTACCTGCGCGTAAACCTAACAAATCTATTACTTGTAATTCTCTTTAAAATGGGGCTTCCTTCCCATAGGCTAAAATTTGTCCACAATGCACTTCTTAATAGGGACTATCAACATAAGACATGATAATTATTTGCGTGTATAGCACAATCCTATAAATAAAAAGAGCCTTGCCGTTAATGACAAGGCTCTTTTAGCTCAGAGTTATAATCTATTATGAAGAAGCTACTGCTCCTAATGTATAGAGCTGCTCTAAATTAGGTGATTCACTACCGCCTGCTGGCTCAAGTGTAATACCAAAGGCTTCGGTCTGGTTTGGATTGTCCAAAGTAAAAATCTTGTTTTCGTCTTCGGTAAAATCCTCTAGAAGTCCCATGCTGGTAGGTGTTAATGGTTCTAGTTTTAGAGACCATACTTGGTACACCATACCGTCCGGAGGTTCCGGTAAACCTTGGGCATCTATATACACTTTGTCTTCCTTCTGGTTCCAATACGCCTTGGCATAGGAAGTAGGAGAAACTTCTTGACCGCCCAAAGGTGTAAGGATAATATCTTTATCCCTAAGTTTAGTTAACAACTCATTGGTGCTGGCCAATGATCCCCGTGCCTCAAAAATTTGCTGCTCCAGGATTTGGTTCTGTTGTTCAACAATATTAATATCTGATTTAAGTTGTGTATTTTCATTGTAGAACCACGCCACACCAACACCCAATAAAATGGCAGCGGCCCAACCTGTATAACTGCTCCAATTGGATTTTTCCTTAGGAAACTGAACTACTTTGGTGTCTTTTCTTTCACCAATACGTACCTTAACATCATCAAAACCTTTTCTTTTGGCCAATTTTGGAGCAACGGTTTTGGTCAACTCCAAAATAGATGCTTCTATAGCCAATATCTCTTCTCGTATTTCAGTATGCTCACGTGCATATTGAAACACCTCAATATTTTGTTCTTCCGTGAGCGCTCCCGCCACGTAGAGTTCCAAAATTCCCGATGCTATATATTTGTCTACTTCCATTCTAATGTAACATTTTTCCGTAATTGGGAAATACAGCTTCTATTTCGTGTTTTTACGGTGCCTAAGGGAATGTCCAGCTCTTTTGATGCTTCTGTTTGGGTGTAACCCTTAAAATAAAGCATTTCAATAATCTCCAGACATTTTTCCTTAAGGTTCAAAACCAATTTTTTAAGCGCGGAAGTGTCTATCTCTTCTTTGTTTTCTTCAGGACTATCCGCTCTGTTCAAAATACCTACGAAGTAATCTGCCGATAGGTTTTTTTTCTGGTCTTTATAGGATTTTGAACGCACTTTATCGATGGCAGCATTTCGGGCAATATTCAAAATCCATGTAAAAAAACGTCCTTTTGAAGCATTGTAGCTGTCCGAATTGTTCCAAACCTTGGCAAAAACATCCTGACAGATTTCCTCTGATAAGCCCCTGTCCTTTACAATAGTGTATATTACGCCACATATATTTTCCCAATACATTTCGTAAAGCTTTTCAAAAGCTAGAATATCTTTTTTTTGGAAGCGAACGACCAAAGTGTCTAAATCCATAATTTATAGTAAATGAGTTAAAGATAGAAAAAACCGCTGGTAACAGCGGTTTTTGGTGTTAAAGTCTACTAATACGATTATTTGGTAATGCCAGCACAACCAATTCTAGAACCTGCATCTCCACTGGGTTGAGAAGTAAAATCGTCTTGACCTTTATGTACAATTACCGAACGCCCTATGATATTTTTAGTTTCATCATCACAACCTATACACCACTTATTGGTAGAGAACTCTACGGTAGCATTACCGTCTGCATCGGCTGTAAAATTACCTATGTCACCTTTATGGAATCCTTTGTCCGCGCCCCATTTTCCATGTGGTTCGTCAGTAGGGTTCCAATGACCACCAGCAGATTTACCGTCATCGGATGAACAATCTGCGTTTTCATGTAAATGTATGGCGTGCGAACCTTTTTCCAAACCGGAAAATTTAGCTGTCATTTCAACTTCATCGCCATTTTGAACAAAGGTAATTTCTCCATTCATGTTACTATTGCTTTTAGAAGTCATTATGACGGTTAGTGTATTGTTCATGTCCTCTGCTTCCATCTCAGATGCACTATTCTCCATTGGCTCAGCACCTTTGTTCATGCCATCTGTAGATGTGTCTGCTGCATTCTTTTTGGTCTCTTTGCAATTAATCATAGTCAATGCAAGCATTGCTATAACCCCTAGTTTTATATTTTTCATTGTCTCTATGTTTTGTGATTAAGTTGAAATGTAATAAGAAATTAGGGTGCTTTCAACCTTCGTAATCGTATGCGGCACGATTCTTTTTTATTGCGTTAAAAAATAGAGGGTATAAAAAATCCCCTTACCAAATAAGTACTGGTAAGAGGATAATTTTATGAGATACTAAAGGAAACTCAGGTACTTCCTTTTTATTTCTTAGTTCTTTTGAAGCAATACTTCTGCATGAACGGCTACTTCGCTCCATGTTTTGCTAACTCCATCCTTACCCGTATGTAATGCTTCACAGGCTTTGTTGATGGAAGCAACGGCATCTAGGGCATCCCACTCTTCTAGATTCATAACACCGTCAAAAACTAGAGAGGTATCCGAAACGGCTTTATGAGTCAAAGGAATAGTTGCAGTGTTACCGTTAAGTGTAACATCAATAGAGTAATTGTTATCTTCTGAAACATTGAATACACCAGAAATAAGTTCAGTGTTCTCCATTACTCCAAAAAAGAATTCCAGAATTTTTGGGTCACGCGTGCCTGTAGCGTCGTTGGTAAACAAACTGCTTACGGGAATGCTAAATTCCGTACCGTCCAAAGCAGCTATAGGAGAATCACCTTCGTCTGCTTTTGTAATATTTATTTTTGTGAACTTGCCGCCAACCGGTAATTTTTCAGTGGTCTTATAGGCCGTAAAGCTAACCTTAGTAGAATCCTGTATCAGGGTATAAGTTTCCGTCGCAGCTTGTGCTTCGGTACTTTGCTCTTGTTCTTTTTTAGCTTCTTTACAGCTAAAAGCGCCAACTAACAGTAGTCCAAGGACTATCAATTTAATTTTTTTCATGTTCACTGTGAATTTTTAGGTTTGGCATCAAAGTTAATCATTCTTACAGCGAAACCAAGGTAGGATCAAGACGATTTTAATACATAAAAACTGAATGGGTGCGTAGTTTTTAAAGAAGATATTTCTTGCTTCATTCTATAAGTGTGGTTACAACCTGTGTTTTGCTATGTAAGGTCTTGTGAACGGGGCACTTATCCGCAATTTGAAGAATACGTAATTTCTGTTTTTCGTCTAGATCGGCAGTAAGTTTTATTTCCCTTGTAAAAGTGTCAATTTTTGCGGCATCTGATTCACAATCTTTACAATCTGCGGCGTGACTACGACTATAGGAAGTATGCACTTCTATATTGTCTATTTTCCACCCTTTTCTTTTGGCGTACATCTGAACGGTCATTGCCGTACAAGCCGAAAGACCGGCAGAAACCAACTCGTAAGGAGAAGGTCCAAAATCGTTACCGCCTACATCAACAGGTTCATCGGCCAGCATAAAATGGTTGCCTACTTTCATTTGAGTGGAAAAATCATCATCAAAATCTAAACTGGCCACTACTTGATGTTTTGTTTTTGGTTCTTCAGCGCGCTCTGTATCTATTTCTAGATATCGTTTGGCCCATCCGGAAATGACCTCACCGGCATATAGCGAGTCTTTTTTGTTGGATAGCAAATGGTCCGCGCCATCTAAGGAAACAAAACTTTTGGGATGGTGGGCGGCTACATATATTTCTTCGGCATTTTTTATTTCTACTGTGCTGTCTTGGGGCGAATGTAGAATAAGCAGAGGTTTACGGAGTTTGCTCAATGTTTGTGGTAGCGACTTGTGCTGCAAGTCGTCCAAGAACTGTTTTTTAATGGTAAAGTCTCTACCACTAAGATTAATAACCGCTTTTCCGGTTTTTTCAATTTCCGGAATTCCACTTTGCAGTAGGTGCTCTATATGAACGGGATTAGACGGTGCTCCTATGGTTGCTAGGGCGTTAACGGAACTTATCTTATCGGCAGCAAATATAACAGCGGCTCCTCCTAATGAATGGCCTACCAAAAGGGTAGGGGCTTTGTAATTATCTTTTAGATAGGACGCGGCGGCAACAAGGTCTTCAACATTACCGGAAAAATTAGTGTCGGCAAAGTCTCCTTCGCTTTCTCCCAAACCAGTAAAATCAAAACGTAAAACCCCAAATCCGTTTGCGGTAAGCGCCTTACTTATATTACGTACGGCAGCTAAATTTTTGGTACAGGTGAAACAATGCGCAAAAATGCCAAAATTATGCGGGTGCCTGTTGGCGGGCAATTCTAACCTGCCTATTAGACTCTGCCCGTCTTTGTTCTGAAAAGTAACCTTCTGAAGTTTCATTTACACTTGTTTTCGTAAAACGACACCTTGGTTTGCTATAAACTGCCACTGTCATTTTTATTGAATATACCTCTTAGGTCGGGATTATAGAAAACACCTATCTGCAATCTATCAAAATTTGCCGAAGGGAAGTGATTTTTAAGATAACCTGCCTGTACACTAAGGTTGTGCGTTACATTTATGCCAAGGGCCGCATATAAGCGGTTTTGCCCAAAAACTTCATCTTGGAGATTCAAGAAAATCTCATCATAAAAATTCAGGAAAAAAGTATTGGTCAGGGGCAGGGTGACCTGCAATCTATATCTAGCTCTGTGCTGGGTATCCGTAGTTTCCCCAAAATCCAAAAAACGTTGTTCAAGCCTATAACGGTGCTCAAATAGAAAATCGCCAACCTTGTTTTTTAGGATAAGTTGCTCAAAAATACGGTGTTCCTTGGAATTGGTCTCATCCGGGAATTCCTCAAAAGTACCATCGGTAGTAATATACCCGTAACCCATAGTGGCTATGGCATTTGGGTTAATATGGTAGTTTAGTCCTGTACGCAATAATAGCTGATTGAAGTTTTTTGCCTGTTCATAATAGCGTAGTTGGCCTTCGGTATGAATACTGAATTTTTCAGATACTCTATTAGTTCCAAAATACATATGCCAACTACCTAGGCTGTTCTCGCCAGTTTCTTGGGCATTGCTAAAAATTGAACATAGAAAAGTGAGACTTAGTAAAATTCGCTTCATTAAAATTTAGGGATTTAGTTTTCTTTGGAAAACGTGTTGAGTGTTGGTAAAGCGATAAATATACCAAAAACTTTAAACCTCAATTCTTAAAAGGGTGTTAAGGGGAGAGTATAGTTGCTGAGAAAAAAATAAAGATTCTTATTTATCCATAGATAAAAATGCTTTTTCACCTCCACTTTAGTACATTATGTAAAGTGAGAGGAACAAAAAAATCCTACTTTCAGATGACTATCAAACATTGAAAGCAGGACTTTTAAGAAAAAGATAAATTATAGATTAATATTCAAATAAACTGAAACCCGATTGCGCAGTTCCACTTTATCACTATTTAAGTTTTGTGAAATTGGAAGCATCCCGGTCAATCCTAAAGCGTATCTATTGTAGCTGGCTTCTACACTTAATTTTCCCAGGAAAACATCCCCTTTGGTATCTGCCACATCAAAGCCTATTTCTTTATTGGTTCCATATATTTCTTCGGCAAGGCCAATAATTGGCGTTATGGCCATATCCGAAACATAATACGTTTTAAAGGCATTGATACCCAAATTCAATTGATTTCCGAATTGATAGTCTTTTGGATTTTTCGTTTTAATGGTGTAGTTGGCCATAGTGCTTATACCCCAATTTCTGTAGGTGAAGCCATAATTCATGGCCAGTACATAATCCCAACTACCATTGCCCAGTTGAAAACTTGGGTTAACACTCCCCTCATTATTATCTTTGTCATATTTGCCGGTAGGCATTTTAATACCTCCTCCTAATTGAAGATAGTGTTCCGTTTTAATGGAAACGATAGTGTCCGGAGTGGATTTTAGTAAATTATAGTACCCTAGAACACTAATATCTCCGATACCGTTAATGTTCTGTTCCGTATTATCTGGAAGAACCCTGTTGTGGAATTGATAAGGTACAATGACATTTAGGATGGCTCTCTTGGTAATGGGTACATTGGCCCAAGCTTGTACGGTGTTGAAGTTTTCTGTAATCCAAGGAGAATCAGCAAAAATACCATCTCTAGACCGGTACTCTTGCCCAATATAGCGTATGCCTATAAAGTTATTGTTAAGTCCGGTGCCATACCCCATACTTCCTCCGCTACTGCCGCAACCGCAGGTGTCACAAAAATCAAAATATTCACCATCATAATGTATGTGTGTAGCACAATTGTTTGGAGTTGGGTCTATGTTTGTAATCTTATTATTACTGTAAGAGATGGCCGTAAAAAAGCCAACACATACGCAAGTTAAAAACCGGCACCAGGTTTTAGTATTCTGAAAATCGTTCATCGTTTATATAAGTTTCATCGGTTAGTGTATTTAAAAAAGCCACCAACACATTTTTTTCGTTTTCGGTAAGGGCTATGCCCAAAATACCGTCTTGTTTTAGAATAGGATCTAGAGTAGGAGAATCCGTAACCGACCCGCTGTAAAAATCCAGTACCGCCTCTAAAGTGCCAAATCTACCATCGTGCATGTATGGAGCGGTAAGGGCCACATTTCTTAAACTGGGCACTTTAAATTTGTAGCGATCTGCGGCATCTCCGCTAACTTCTTCACGGCCTATATCATTTAGTGAAGGGTTTGGAGGCAGACCATTGTTTCTAAAAGCATCATCGCTAAAAAGATCAGTAGCGTGGCAGGATGCACATTTATTTTGAAAAACGGATAGTCCTTCCAATTCTTCCGCGGTAAAAGTCCCGCCTTCTTCTTGGCGTACGTATGCATCATATTTAGAATTTGAGGACACCATCATAACCATAAACTGGGCAAGGGCTTTAAGGAAATTTTCGTTGTTTACTTCCCCATCTTCAAAAGCGGAGGCAAACAAACGGTTGTATTCATCATCACTTTTAATTTTGTTTATGACATTGCTTACCGTTTCACCCATTTCTACTTCATTGGTAATGGGTATGATAGGAAACAAGTCCAAATGATTTGTGGCTCCGTCCCAAGCAAATTCTTTCATAAAAGCGGCATTCTGTATGGCAGGAGTGTTTCTAACGCCTTCCAAATCATCTATACCATGACTAAATTGATGACCATGATGCGTAAAAGCAGTTCTTTGTTCGTGACAAAAACCACATGATATAAATCCATTGCTGGATAGGCGGCCATCATAAAAAAGCTTCTTTCCAAGCTCAAAGCCTATTTTGGTAGGCGGATTGGCCTCCAAGTTATAAGTTGCCTCAGGGAAATTAGAAGGTACAGAGAACTCCAATGGTTCATTAATAGCTTGGTACTCATCTTCATTGGAAGCGCTACAAGAATATAAAACCAGCGATAGTAATGCTGTATATAGGATTGTTTTAAGCATTTTAATCAAATTAAGACAACCGGCCATACGAAAGCCGGTTGCCAATTATTGTTGCTGTAACAGCAGTACCTTTTTAGTGACCGTTACCGTTATGAATATGGTCTACTACAAAAATTTCAGAGGTGTTAACGGCAATCTGAGGAGATTTTTCAGCATCAACCATGATAACTTGCTTTTCAGTAAGTTCAATACTGTTGGTGCCACCTACCAATATTTTGGAGGCGTCAATTTTTAGGTGAATGTTAGAATCTATTCCATCTCCAATAACTACATTTTCCGGTAGTGCAAGGGTAACTTCTTTGTAGTTATCCAGACTTGACCCATGACTTCCCATATGAATTTTAAACTCTGTAGCTTCGGTTATAGTCTCGGAGGTAAACGTCCCTTCAAAGTTCAAGAATTTGTAACCGGCTTGCCAAGACCACATCATATTGTTTTCTTCTGCTAGCGTTAAGAAATCACCTTGTCCTTCAGCACCTTGTAAATATTTTTCCTGGTCAACGCCAACTCCAAATTTCACGGTAGTGTATTCGCCGGCAGGAATGTCCGCAAGGGCAATTAGATCTTCTTCCCTTTCTTGATTGATAATAAAATAACTATCGTCTTTAGCGTAGATATACTCTTCCCCGTCTTTATTAATAAAACTAATGTTGCTTATAATGTAGCTAAAACGGTTTACGGTAATTACTTCGCCGTTGGCATTAGCTGTATTGGCAGTCCCTAAGACAAGGTCGTTGCCGTTATAGCCATTGTCAAATTTTAAAGATATTTCACCACTTCCGGTTAGGGTTTCCTCGTTAACGTCATCATTGTCTGAACAAGAGGTTAGAACTAGTGCGAAAATGGCTGAAAGGGCTAATAATGATTTTTTCATTGGTAAATATATTATGTTGAATGGTTTGCCTAATGCAGTCTATTTTTTTCTGCATCAGGAACCGAATTCAATAGATTTTTTTGAATTATTGTTTACGAAAGGGATGCTCCAATTCTAAAAAGGTGAAGCATGTTGAATATGTGCGCTTATCCCTGTTTTTTAAAACACGGATAAAAGCAATTCTGCAGAAATGGATTAAGCCAACTCGGGTGGTTGGGCTATATCGTAAGTTAAGAGAAGGGAAATTAAATTGGATTCAGTTTTATAGTTCCCTTGTGGTGTGTAAAAGGTATCAACACCAAAATCTATTTGTAGGAGAGATTGAAAGAAAACAACGGTCTGTATCTCTACTTTTGACTGTTTTTCCCCAAAAGGGTTTTTACTATTTTCTTCGGATTCTTTGGCGAGCTGCTTGGCAAGATAACATTTACCGTCACAGTTAAGCATTGGTTTGTCTTTGTTCTCGCAGAGTACGTTTACAATATAATCGTAGTTGGCAATATACTCGGCCACTGGCCAAAGGGGTTTGACCATCATTACAAAAGTTACGAAAAGTACTACGTACTGCTTCATGGTGCAAAAATAGTTCCTTTTTTCAATTGATGACAGGATAAAGGCAAAAAAAGGGTATACTTAACCGAAAGCACCTCTTATTTTTTTTCGAAGATGCCAAATAGCTCGTTACCGCTCCTTGGCGGTATAGAATTATGGCATTTTAAGAAAGTTTTTGTTTTGAAAAACGGACTCAAATATTTTAAATACAATTTTTTATTACCTCCAAAGGGGCGTTTTTCCATGTCACCCGTCAATGAAACATTAAACCACACCCCTACTAATTTCCCCGAAGGTTTTAAAAGACTGGCCATTTGTTGAGCATAACGTGTGCGGTTGTCATCTGTAGGAACAAAGGAGCAGAAAAAGGTTTGTTCCAAAATAAGGTCGTACTGTCCTTTGTGGAGAAAGAAGTTTTCAAGCAGCAAATTGTTCTTTGGAAATTTAGGGTTTCGCTCTTGAAATTTCTTCAAGGGAATGTCGGAAATGTCCATTACATATACATTCTTAAATCCTTGCTCCCAAAGATATTCGGCTTCATAGGCGTTTCCGGCACCAGGTATTAAAATTGATAGGTCTTTATCCGCTAATTGATCAACGTATGTTTTTATAGGAGTGGAAGGGTAGCCTATATCCCATCCCGTGTTGTTTTCCTTATAGCGTTGTGTCCAATAAGTACGCAGCTCGTTCATCGTATTTTTTGCCATGAAATTAATCCGAAATTTCCAATGACTATAAAATTCAGGTCAAAGTGTATTAATTTTATCCCAAAATTGTATTTCTGACACTTCCTTTTGGGCGATTAGAAAGCTAATCCTTACATTTAAAACTTGTTTCTAAACTAACCCAACATATTCAAGTATATCATTTATGAAAAAAACAGTATCCATTTTGGTCCTGATGGTAGGACTGATTCTAGCCGGTTGTGGTGACGGTAATCAAAAAAGAGAAGGTAAACCTAAAGTTTTGGTCTTTTCCAAAACATCTGGTTGGAAACATAAATCCATTCCGGCCGGTATAGCTGCTATTCAGAAATTGGGAGGTGAACAAGGTTTTGAAGTGGACACCACAAAAAATTCCGAACTTTTTAACGAGGATAATTTAAAGCAATATTCCGCAATTATCTTTTTAAGCACTACGCTAAATGTTTTGGATGCCAAGCAAGAGGCCGCTTTTGAACGCTACATTCAAGCAGGTGGTGGTTTCGTTGGCGTGCACGCAGCAGCCGATACGGAATACGATTGGGGTTGGTACACCAAATTGGTTGGGGCACAGTTTCGCAGTCATCCTAAAGGCACACCGGAAGCCGATTTTATTGTTACGGACAGAAACTTTGGGGCAACGGAGTTTTTTACGGATTCCGTTTGGCACAGAAGTGATGAAATCTATAACTATAACAAACTAAACCCAGATGTTCATGTGGTCATGACCGTTGATGAGTCTACTTACGAAGGAGGAACAAATGGAGATAATCATCCATTTGCATGGTACCATGAATATGATGGTGGTAGAGCTTTTTACACCGGAGCGGGACATACGGACGAAACCTTTTCCGAGGAACTGTTCTTAAAACATTTACTTGGAGGTATCAACTATGCCATTGGTGAAAATAAAGTTTTGGATTACTCCAAAGCTACTACGCGGATACCACCGGATGTGGACCGTTTTACTAAAAAGCAGTTGAGCGTAGGTGAATTTTTTGAACCTACAGAAATGGCTGTATTACCTAATAATGATGTGTTAATCGCACAGCGTCGCGGTCAGATTGCTTTATATAGCGATGCTACCCAGGAGCTAAAGGAAATAGCCTCTTTGGATGTGTATTTTAAAACCTTGAATACCCCAGGTGTTAATGCCGAAGAAGGTTTAATGGGACTCCAGAAAGACCCTGATTTTGCTACGAACAATTGGATATACCTTTACTATGCACCCACCGGAGATGAATGGGTAAACCGTTTATCTCGCTTTAAGTATAAAGATGGGGTGTTGGATATGGATTCCGAGCAGGTGATATTGGATGTAGCCTCACAACGTGAAATTTGTTGTCATACCGGAGGGTCAATTGCATTTGGGCCGGACAAATTGTTGTATCTCTCAACGGGTGACAACTCCACTCCGTTTAACGAAAAAGGAGTAAAATACGTTAACAATGGGTATGCACCGTTAAACGATATTCCCGGTCATGAGCAATATGATGCGCGTAGGTCGTCTGGGAATACCAATGACCTTAGGGGGAAAATTATCAGAATAAAAATAAATGAAGACGGTAGTTATGATATTCCTGAGGGCAACTTGTTCGCGGAGGGAACGGAAAAAACGCGTCCGGAAATTTATACCATGGGACACAGAAATCCGTACCGTATTTCAGTAGACCAAAAGAACAGTACTTTGTATTGGGGTGAAGTAGGACCAGATGCTCGTAAAGACGAGTTTGAAACCCGTGGCCCTAAAGGTTATGATGAAATGAACAGAGCTACGGAAGCCGGTAATTTTGGTTGGCCTTTATTTATAGGAAACAACAAGCCGTATGTAGACTATGATTATGAAAATGGGGAGAGTGGTATCACTTTTGACCCAGAAAAGCCTATAAACGATTCTAGGAACAATACGGGGCTTCATGAGCTTCCTCCTGCAAAATCCGCTTACATCTACTATCCGTACGATGAAACCAAAGAATTTCCCGAAGTGGGTACCGGTGGTAGAAATGCCATGGCAGGACCAACCTATTATTCGGATTTATATCCAAACGGAGGTAGTCTTCCCGATTATTTTAACGGAAAGACCATTATTTACGAATGGATGCGAGGATGGATGAAAGCCGTAAGTTTCTTTGAAGACGGTACATTAAATAAAATGGAACCGTTTGCTTCGGATATTAAGGTGAATAACTTGATCGATATGGAAATGGGACCTAACGGAAGAATCTATTTACTAGAATACGGAAGTGGTTGGTTTACCCAAAATGAAGATTCTGGTTTAAGTTATATTGAATACAATGGAGGAAACCGACCACCAATTATAGATAATATGATCGTAGATCATACTTCCGGTAAATTACCACTTACGGTTAACGCTAAAGTAGAGGCAAGAGATCGTGAAGACGATGCTATTTCCTATATATGGAACTTAGGTAACGGAGAAACAAAAGAAACTTCCGAACCGGAAATCAGCCATACATTTAGCACTCCAGGCGAATACAATATTTCCGTAGAAGTAAAGGATGCCCAAGGCGATGCCGTTAAAAGTAAGGTAGTTCCTATTGTTGCGGGTAATTCCAGACCAGAGGTAGCTATTAACCTTGGAGATGGCAGCACTACTTTTGAAAAAGGGGTTCCCGTAACCTATGAAGTAAAAGCTACGGATGCCGATGGGGATGCAATTGACCCTAAGAACATTTATGTATCGGTAGATTATTTAGAGAGCTTTGATGAACAAAGTATGTCTTTGGGCCATCAAGAGGTTTCAGCAGCTGTTACCGGAAAGGCCCTTACACAAGGTATGGATTGTAAGACCTGTCATAAAGAGTCCGGTCCTTCAATTGGTCCAAACTATACAGATGTAGCTAATAAATATAGTAAAGACAAAAGAGCAAAGTCTTACCTTCAGAAGAAAATTGTTTCTGGTGGTGGCGGAGTTTGGGGAGAAGTGGTAATGCCTGCACACCCAAACATTACGCAAGACGAAACAAGGCAAGTGGTAGAATACATTATGTCTTTAGCAGATACTTCGGCCAAGGTTAAATCGCTTCCTGCATCGGGTAGTATTGTACCTAAACCTACAAAAGATGATAAGGTTATGGTCATAACCGCATCCTATACGGATAAAGGTCAAGAAGGAACTATACCACTTACCGGTATGAAAACCGTTGTATTAAGAGCAAAGGAAACGGATTCATCTAAATAGTACGTTATAAAAAGTAAAAAGGGGCCACATGTACATGTGGCCCCTTTTTTTATGGTATTTTGTGTATTACTTTACTTCTTTATGGTTTAGGTAATAATTGCGGTCTACAGTCAATGTAGAAAGCTTGCCCTTTAACTGTTGGGTTTGCCATTCGTTGGTTGGTGTAAGCGTAGTGGCCTTGCCATTGATCAAAACGTTGAGTGGCATATGGAAACCATCAACTGTGTTGGTATATCTATATTCTAGTTGGTTGCCCTTAATTTTATATTCTAAAACAGGAATCATAGTAGTACGTAAATACTGATCAAATACTTTGGACAAGTCTATTCCCGATTTTTTTGAAATATAGTCCTCAATTTGCTTAGTGGTTACGGTTTGGTGATAAAACTCGCTGTTTAAACCCCGTAGAATTTGTCGCCATTTTTCATCGTCACCAATCAATTGCCGTATGGTATGCAGCATATTGGCGCCTTTGTAGTACATGTCTCCAGAGCCTTCTGTATTTACATCATATGGGCCAATAATGGGCTTGTCATTTTTTATAAGGGCACGGGTACCAACCACATAGTCAGAAGAAGCTTCTTTGCCTAGGTAAAAGTCTAAAAACAGATTTTCGGAATAGGCTGTAAAACTTTCATGGATCCACATATCCGCAATATCCTTGTAGGTAATATTGTTAGCGAACCATTCGTGACCGGCCTCGTGAATGATTATAAAATCAAATTTCAGCCCCAAACCTGTTCCGGATAAATCTCTACCTAGATATCCCTTTTTATATTGATTACCGTAGGTAACGGAACTTTGGTGCTCCATTCCTAAATACGGAACTTCTACCAGCTTAAAACTGTCTTCATAGAAAGGGTAGGGACCAAACCAATGCTCAAAAGCCTTCATCATTTTTGGAGCATCTTTAAAATGTTCTTTGGCCTTTTCTAGGTTATCGCGAAGCACATAATAATCCATGTCCAACGTGCCTTTCTCCCCATCATATTTTTCGCCAAAATGAACATAATCGCCAATGTTGATATTTACACCGTAATTATTAATAGGGTTTGAAACGAACCAATGGTAGGTATTTGTATCCTTGTTTACTTTTGTTAGCCTACCGTTAGAAACATCCATGAGTCCTTTTGGAGCCTTTACACTTATGAGCATACTATCTACCTCGTCATACATATGGTCTTTGTTGGGCCACCATACACTTGCGCCCAATCCTTGGTTAGAGGTGGCTATAAAGTCTTTTCCGTTATTATCTTTTCTCCAAGAAAAACCACCGTCCCACGGGGCATTTACGGCTTCTTTTGGATGCCCTGAGTAGTATATTTTTATTTGGTTGAAATCGCCCTTTTTTTGCTTTTTCTTCAGTTGAACAAAATGGGCATTACCGTTGGTGACAACTTCAAGCTTTTTTCCGTCTTGAGTTACCTTTTCTATAGTTAATGGAGGCTGAAGGTCTACCTGCAACACTTGGTTTTTCTTCAACACTTTATAGCGGATGGTATTGCTTCCGGAAATAAACTTCTTATCCGGGTCTACGGCAACATCAAGATGGTAGTAGTTAAGGTCCCACCATTCCCGTTCAGTGGTAATGCTTCCTCTTAAGGTATCCTGTTCCGTAAATTCCTGACCAATAGCTGCCGATGTTATTCCCATCAGCATGAATGCTAGCATTTTTTTCTTCATAAAATCTTAAATCTTTTGAACAAGGTTCAAGATAAAGTTTTAAAATTTTTGATGCCTCTTATTTATGTAGAATTTAATAGAAAATGCAAGGTCTCTATATCTCGCATTGGCCATGATTAATTTTGTTTGGAAATAAGTTATCGGTTTATGGGAAAAGTAAAGCCCAGTGCCATTGCTCCTGAAACTTGTTCCAATGAAGGGTAGGTGTAATAGGTGAATTCAAGTTCAAAATCGTGCTTTTTACCTATGGCGAGACCTATACTAAAAGGAACATGAAATTGTACTCCATTAGCTTTTATATGGGTTGCTGGGGTGTAAGTCTCAAAAGAACCTATAGACGTGCCAAGACCAAGTTCAAGGTAGGGGGCAACATAGGGTATGGGCGCAACTATACGGGCCTTGCCACCAATCATAAAGGCTTTGGCCGTAACCTTGTATTGTAGGAGGTTGGCGTCCGTAACAGTTTCGTTTGGAGAGGTAAAAATAACTCCGGCATAAGGTCTTATACCAAACCACTTGCGTATACCAATTACATATTCTCCTTGAGTGTAAAATCCAGAACCAGTTATGTTGTACTCATCTAGAGGCAAAGTAATGCCATAACCAATAGATGCCTTTATAAATCGCCCTTTATTGGGTTGGGCCTGAACAAAATGAATTGAACATAGGGTAAAAAGTAAGGAGAAAACAAACGGCCTTAATGTAGCGGACATAACTATATATTTTAAGGGCGAATGTAATTTTTCCTACAAATATGTAATTTTAAAATCGATGAAATACTGCAATTAACGAACAATGGAAAAATGGATTTGGAAAGGAAATCTGGCACACGAATTTCTTATAATGATGATATAAGTTGTGTTGTAATTGGCTGTATAAATCCGCTAATTTGATATTGCTTTGTCTTTTTTTGAGCACCTCTTTTTTATGCAATACACACACTTAGCAAAACTGCAGATTCGCTTCAGGCAACCGCTTCATCCAATAGATCTCATACGACAAGGTTATTGCCGGTAGTGAAGGTGTTTAATTTTATAGTTGTGTTTGCATTTAATTTAAAAATGCCGTGAAGTACATTATACTTCACGGCGTAATTATTACTTTTCCAGTAGTAGTGATTTATTATAGTAAATAACTTCAGATGTTATTTTACCCTCTTCGTCAAAGTTATCATTAAGATGAATGGGTAAGTCTATTTCTTTCTTGTCCGATTTTCTAATAAGATGAAAATCCCACCAAGATAAAACGGACCTTCCGTTGTCCATTTCATATTCCAAATAGTCGGGATAGCCAATCATTTCAATACTTTTAATTTCAAAATCATCAAGAAATTTTTGCCGGACAGTTTTTACCTGATCTCGTGTTCCAGGAGTATTAAAATCGTCATTTATGTTATAAAAATAGGCATCTTCGGAATAGTAACTTATAGCCTTGTCCAAATCTGAGTTTTCGAATGCATAGACAGCTTTTCTTACGGTATTGATATTGTCATGATGGTTGTAAATCGTACCGTTGGTACGGTCAGCAAAACTTGCTCTCAACTCATCAAAAATGCTTTCGTTTAGGTATTCGATCGTCATTTTAATTTTATTGTCCTTGGTAACTAAAACAAGACGATGTGCTGGCGAAGAAAATTTTACACCCGTAGTTTTATGGATGCCTTTTAATAAGTCCCACGTTTGAACCCAGACCTCATTTTCCTTATTATCCTCTTTGTACTCAATGGCATCGGGGTATGAACCAGGAAAATCAGAAACTGAAAAATAATCTAGCTCATCAAACCAACGGTACGAGTTTTTTACGAATTTAGTTTTTCCAGTGCCTTCGGGATTAGGGTCTTGGGAAAGACCGTTGTATGCCTTAAAATCTTCGGTTAGCATACTAGCTAACTTAGTAGAATCTCCTTTTACAAATGCCTGAGTAAAACTAGCAACTACATCAATGGCCGGGTGGTCCTTATAAACTGTTCCGTTTTTCTTTTGGGCAAATGTGATGAGCGATGTCATCATAACGAGCGTAAAAATTGTTTTTTTCATTGTACTTGGTTTAAATTATTAGATTGGTTAAGCTTTTTGGAGTCTTTTTTTTTTTGAAACATTACTTATTTAATTATTACACTATCAGGTAATTATGGTATTCTGAAAATTACTTATATCGTACTTTTCGGGGGGTATCAATGTTAGGCTAAGGACCGGAGGGATAAATACTAATCGCAATTTTGGTGTTGCCTACTTAATATGGTAACAGAGAAGGGCATAGGTGTCCCTTTTTTAATCTCTAAACAGCAGTGTCAACAATCCGATTATTATTTTAAAGAAATCGATAATTCTAAGAAGGAACTGTCCTTTATGGACGAATAGGGTTTTAAACTGTCCGAACCCCAGGATTTACTTATCAAAGCATTGGTGGAAGAAGCGGTAAGGAACTAATTTTACGCTTGGTACATGGGGGAAATTAAAATAGCAACTAAATATGTAGTGAAGCTTATTTAAGAAGGTAATATTTCAATAACAACATTACCTTTTTTTCTTCCACTGTCAACATAGGCATGTGCTTTTACGATGTCATCCAACTGAAAACTTCGGTCAATATAAGGAACCAGTTTTCCTTCTTCTGCCAATGTTCTAATTTTTGAAAGGTGTTCCGTTTTTTCTTTGGTCATCATTTTTATGGAAACAAAGCTTCCTGCTTGATTCAAAACACTCTTGGCTTTTGTTTTAGAGGTCTTTCCCACTGCATCAAAAACAATATCAAATGTATGGTCAAGGTCAGAATAATCGGTTTTTTTGTAATCTATTAAATGGTCTGAACCAAGCGATTTTACCATTTCAAAATTTGAACCGCTACATACACCGGTTACAGTAGCTCCGTGATGTTTTGCTATTTGAACCGCATAGCTACCTACGCTTCCGGAGGCACCGTAGACCAATACCTTTTGTGCTTGACTTACATTTGCTTTCTCCAGTAAGAATAGGGCTGTCATAGCGCCAATGGGTAAAGCCGCTGCTTCTTTAAAATTGAGGTTTTTGGGTTTGAAATCTACTACGCCATGTTTCCACTCTTCAGGTAAACATACGTACTCTGCATAGGAACCTCCGGAAAGCATAGTTGTTGTTCCAAAGACCTGATCACCAACTTTAAATTTGGTTATATCTTTTCCTATAGCCTCAATAACACCAGCCAATTCGTGACCAAGAATTCTTTTTTTGGGTCTAAAAAGCCCGAATATGAGCCTTGCCGGTAACCAGAAAATTGCAGGGAAGTCTGAACTACGGAGCCTTGCGTCACCAGAAGTAACCGTTGCCGCATGTATTTTTACTAAAATTTCATTATCAGCAGGGCTAGGCTTTTCAACTTCTGTTGATTTTAGAACCTCTGGAGGACCGTATTCCATATAAACTGCAGCTTTCATAGCGTTCTTTTTAATTGATGAGAAAAAAGCGACAAGGACTTGTTCTTAGCAACCTAAGCCAAGCTTTACCTGAGGCTTCTAAAAATACATAATCCTTTTGATTATCTGGATAATTTTTCTTTGCTCGGTGATAGTGCTGAAGATTATTTATAGCTGGTGTAACTCAACCGTTCTTTTGATTTTTTCCTAGTAGACCTAAAAGTCCAATGGCAGGACCAAGGGCCAAAGCGGTAAATAGGTAAGTAAGGGGTATGGTTTCCGCAAGCGTAGACAGTAACTGTATGCTAAAAATACTAACGGCAAAACCAATACAATTTACCAGGGTTAAAGCCGTACCTTTCAATTCTGCAGGTACTGAGCCGGCTACTAGGTTTGAAAATTGTGGAGAATCTGTCGTAACGGCCATGCCCCAAAAACTCCACCCCACTAAAAACAATTCTTTAGGAAGTATAAAGAGCAGGGGTGAAAGCAAACAAAAAAGTCCAGAAAGGAGTAATGAAATTACGGCTACTTTACGGCTGCCTGTTCGTAAGGAGATTAATCCGCCAAAAACACATGAGAGTCCGCCTAATGCAATAATAATTCCTGTAGACAAGGGAACGGACAATACAGAACCGCTAATGGTGCAGTAGGTCTTAAGTGCCAATGGTGTAAACGCCCAAAAGGCGTAGAGCTCCCACATGTGCCCAAAGTACCCAAAAGCAGCTTGTCTAAAACTGGGTAGTTTAAAAAGTAACGGGCCTGCGCCCAAAGAAAGCTTGGCACTGGGTTTCCGAAACGGTCCATTGGGAACCAACATCCACAACAGAACGCCACCTACAATTGCAAGGGCAGAGGTGATTTTTATGACCAATGTAAAATCACTACCTAAACTGGTGCCACTAACAAAATAGGGGAAAGCGGTTCCTAGAACAAGTGCACCAACTAAATACCCCAAAGCTTTTCCTAATCCTTCTTGATAATAATCTGCCGCTATTTTCATTCCTACGGGATAAATACCTGCAAGAAAAAAACCTGTGCCAAAACGGGCTAAGAGCAGCGTCCATTCAGAAAGGGTTTCTGAGAGCAAAAGAAAATTACAGGCTGCCGCTAAAACGGAACAGGTCATAAAAACACGGGCAGGCGAGAAGCGGTCCGCAATCATAAAAAGGCCAAAAACCAATGTGCCAATAATAAAACCGAACTGTACCGAAGAGAGCACATAACCAATAATTTCAGGCCCTAACCCTGTTTTTAAGGTTAATTCATCTACAATAGCATTACCGGCAAACCATAAAGAGGTACAGGCAAATTGCGAAAGTATGATTATAGGGAGTATATGGGCTTTAGGCTTCAATATAAATTACTTGATAAAAGTAACCTTGGCAATTTTGCCGTTCTCCACTTCATAAATGGCAACGGCCCAAAACACTTTGCCATTGGCGGTAACTTTTTCTTTGTCTATGATTTTATTACCTAGAATAATACGGTTCCTAATTTTACAGTGTAAATCTGGCGTGGACTCAAAAAAGGTCTTGTATGTTTCTTTTAATTTGTCTTTTCCTTGGTATATGAGTGTATTGGGGTAATCGTAAACTTGTAGGTCTTCCGAATACGTATTTAAAAAAGCGTTTAGGTTTCTGGCATTGTACGCATCTAGTTGATTTTGAACAATGGCTTCGGGTGTTTGTTCCACGACCAAGGTAAGGTGGCTACCGTTAGGGCTTACCGCAATCCGGCTAATGTTGTTCAGCCCCTTTTTGTCCAATCGCAAGAAGCGTTTCCACTCTTTACTTTCCTCTGGAGCTATCTCCATTAAGGTTTTGTTATCGGCAGCTATAATGTGCCCGTTGGCCAACCAACAGACATCATCAATATTTTTGAACATTGGGGTAATGGTCTTAATTTTTCCAGTTTTTGGGTCCAGGGATTTTACCTCCCAAGGGTCGCTATTTTTGCTAATAAAGCTGATGAGGTTCTTACCGGGAATTTTATGGAGCGAACGCCCCACGTTGTTATAGATGGTATCATGGCTGCCATTTTCTACATCGGAAATTACCAGATTAAGGCTGGTATTGCCCAAGGCCGCAGAAACAATGGTTTTTTCATCGAACCAAACATGATAACCTATTTTCAGATCTTTAAGGATTTCGGTAGAACTGCCGTCCCAAATACTATATTCATAGAGACGTTGTAGTCCCGTAGTATCCAAACGAATTGCCGAGGTGGAATTTTTTCCGGGAATTTTTAACGGGGAATACTCGCTGCCCTGCGGTGTATCCGAAATGTATGTTAACGCCCCGGATTTTACATCGTACTTGGCAATGTCCGTTTGCCCTTTCCGCGTAGATGAAAATAAAATAGTATTCTCATTGTAAAAGGAAGGTTGGTTGTCATAGCCTTCATTATTACTTATGTTTCTCGGGTTTACCATTTCGGTTTTACCGTTTACCGTTTTTATGTCCAATAGGTATACTTCCGTATTTTGTTGGGCGTAAATGTTAGGAATAGAAAACAGTAAGCTTACAATTAGAACGTATTTTATTTTCATCTGGTTGGATTGGCTTTTTACAGTTCAGCAAATTTCTGTAAAAGATTTCTAACTTTAAGGGTATTCTCCACGTAATATTTAGCTGAGGTTTTTTGGCGCCCTACTTTTACGGTTACGGTACTTTCTGGTAATTCTTGAAACATGAACTCATCCGTCCAATCATCGCCAATTGCAAAAACAAAATCATAATCGTCCTCTCCTAGAATACGCATAGAAGCTCGGCCTTTGTTTACATTGCTACTTTTTACCTCTACCACCTTGTTTCCGTTGAGCAAGCTTAAATCATCCGTACCAATAAGACTGGTCAGGGTTTCAGAAAGTTCTGTGGCTCTTTTGTCCCCAAAATCAGGGTCGGTTTTTCTGTAGTGCCATGCCAGGCTGTAGTTTTTCTCTTCAATAAAACTTCCCGGTGTACGATCTACAAAAGACTCCAAAACAGGACGTACGTGTTCCATCCAATCGTTCTTTACGTTTTCCAGCATTCTAAAAGGCTCACCTTCCTGAGATATCCAAACACCGTGTTCTACTATCATATTATATTTCTTGGGCAGAAACCATTTGGTAAAGGTATCCTTGTCCCTTCCGCTTATTAAATATAATACGGTATTGGGTTGGTTGTTCAGTGTATCCAATAATTGGTATAGCTGCTCGTCCGGACCGGCCTTTTGAGGGTCGTTGTTAAAACCGGCCAGAGTTCCGTCATAATCCAGAAACAATAGTCGCTTTTTGGCTTTGCTATATTTTTCGGCTATAGGAGACAATAGTTTATCCGTTAGTTTACGGGATACATTTGCCGCCTCACGCTCGTTCTGGGATTTTAATGAGGTCATAAAATCATTGGCCCATTTTTCTACGTTGTAGCGTGCTAACCTTTTTTGAAGGATGGAGTTTCTTGCTTTTTGCTCTTCCTTGGGCATGTTTATAGCCTCGTGCAGCGCATCTGCCGTCTGCTCAAAGTTATTAGGGTTAATCAATAGCGACTCGTTCATTTCGTTGGCAGAACCCGCCATTTCGCTCAAAATTAAAACCCCGGTCTGATCCGTTCGTGTAGCAATGTATTCTTTTGCCACAAGGTTCATTCCGTCTCGTAATGGGGTAAGCCAAGCAATATCACTAGAGGTATATAGATCTATAAGGTTTTCAAACGGCATAGATCGGTAAAAATACCAAATGGGCGTCCAGCTTACGGTAGAAAATTCACCGTTAATTCGCCCTACCAATTCGTCTATTTCTCTTTTTAATAGTTGGTATTGCGGTACGTTGGAACGGGAAGGTACAGCAAGAATAATCAGCCTCACCTTTTCCTTATACTGTGGATATTTATTCAAAAAGTATTCAAAAGCGTACAGTCGTTTGGCAATGCCCTTACTGTAATCCAAGCGGTCTATGGATAAAAAGAACTTTGCATCTGGGTCCGTTTTCTTGTGTGTGTTCAGGCGTTGCTGTAGCTCGGACTGTTCGTCTTCTGCTTTGTTATAATGTATTTCGGCCGCTTCGCTAAATTTTTTGTAGTCGATACCCATAGGAAACGAATCAACCTTTATCAAACGGTCGCCCATAGAAATATCGTTAAAGCTTACTTCTAGCCCTAACAATCGCCTTACGGAACTAAGAAAATGCCTTTCATAATCATAGGTGTGGAAACCGATAAGGTCCGAACCTAAAACCCCTTCTAGCAATTCTTCACGCCAAGGCAGTGTCCTGAAAATTTCAAAAGAAGGAAACGGGATATGTAAAAAGAAACCTATGGATACATTTGGTCTTTTTTCCCTTACCATTTGCGGTACCAACATTAACTGGTAATCATGTACCCAAATGGTATCGCCATCGGCAGCATTATCTAGAATGGCATCGGCAAATTTTTGATTCACTTTTTTGTAGGTGTTCCAGTAATCCAATTGAAATTCTGAATACTCCAAAAAGTAATGGAACAATGGCCAAATGGTTCTATTACTAAACCCGTAATAAAACCCATCTACTTCGTCTTCCGTAAGCTTTACTTTAGAGGAACCGTGCTCCGCCAACGCCTCGTCTATCTTAGGTTCCAATTCGGGAGAGATATCTTCCTCGGTAAGGCCGCTCCACCCAATCCATAGGCTATCGCCCCCGGAATGAACGGATTTCATTCCTGTGGCTAATCCACCCACACTAGGTATTGCGGTAATGGCCCCATTGCTAATTTGTAACTGAACGGGTAGTCTATTTGAGATTATGATAGTTTTGCCCATAAATTGGATATTTTACTGTGTTTTATATTTAATTTCTCTAAATTTCGTGAAAAAGAAGGGTAATTACAATACGTTACTCTATTGAATCAATAATTTTATTGAATGGATAATTTAGACTACGGAATAATAGGAAATTGCCGAAGCGCAGCATTAATATCAAAAACTGGAAGTGTAGATTGGTGCTGTTTGCCAGAATTTGATTCTCCTTCGGTTTTTGGAAAACTTTTAGATGAAGAAATAGGGGGTAGTTTTGAAATCTTAGTTGATGACAGCTACAAAATTGAACAAAAATATGAATCTCGTACCTGTATTTTAATCACCAAGTTCACAAATGGTGATGATTGCTTTGAAATTCACGATTTTATGCCAAGATACCATAAAGAAGATGGTACCTATGTTGCTCCTCCCGAATTTATCAGATACGTAAGACTGGTAGAGGGAACGCCTAAATTTAAGGTGTTGTACAACCCTAAGTTAGAATATGCTGCCGGGGAGACCAAGAGTTATATAAAAAAGGATTTTATAGCCAGCTTAACTCATGAAATTAAGTTTGATACGGTGTTTCTTTATACCTCTTTTGATAAAGAGGCCGTGCTAGAAGGCAAGGAAATTACATTAACGGAAGATGGTTTTTTCTTGATGGGATATAATGAAAAGATATTTCTGCCCAGTACAACAAAAGCGTATCTAGAACTAGAAAGAACAAAAGTATATTGGTTGACATGGTCGTCTCGAACCCCAAAGTACAAGAAGTTTAATGATGAAATTTCTCGTAGTGCTTTAACGTTGAAGCTTTTGAGCTATGACAAGACCGGAGCGGTATTGGCCGCCGCTACTACCTCTTTGCCGGAAACTATTGGCGAAGTTAGAAACTGGGATTACCGTTTTTGTTGGATTCGTGATGCTTCTATGGTAATCAAAGTGGTATCGGAGTTGGGGCATAAGAATATTGCAAGACGTTACCTTAAGTTTATAATCGATTTGATTCCGGACAAAGCAGAGAAACTGCAAATCATGTACGGTATTAACAAGGAGAAAAAATTAACAGAGGAAACTCTGGAACACCTTAGTGGTTATAAAGGTTCAAAACCGGTGCGCATAGGTAATGCGGCATACCATCAGAAGCAAAATGACATTTATGGTATTTTAATGGATGTTATTTACGAGCAGATGGTGAAATTTAGTGTGGACATTGAGAATGGAGAGGATTTATGGTCCATAACTAAAGGAATTGTTTGGATTGTAGGGAACAACTGGCATGAAGCGGATAAGGGTATATGGGAATTCCGTACGGAAGACAGACACTTTACATTTTCTAAAGTGTTATGTTGGACTGCATTGGATAGAGCCATTAAGGTGGCAGAAATGCTAGGAAAGACCCACAAGATTGAAAAATGGGAGCCGCTTCGTGAAGAAATCTGGAACGATATTTATGAGAATGCCTGGAACGAAGAAGTAGGTGCTTATACCCAATCATACGGTTCTAAGCATTTAGATGCTTCCGTTTTATTAATGGAATCCTATGGATGTGTTGATGCTTCCGATGAGCGTTACAAGAAGACTGTAAAAGCTATAGGTAAGGATTTAAGTAACGACGGACTTCTATACCGATATAAAAATGAGGATGATTTTGGACTTCCATCGTCTTCCTTTACCGTTTGTACTTTCTGGTACGTAAATAGTTTGTTTAAAATAGGTGAGCATGATGAAGCCCTAAAACAATTTGAAAAATTGTTGAGCTATAGCAACCATTTAGGATTGTTTAGTGAGGATTTGGACTTTAAGACCAAAAGGTTATTGGGGAACTTCCCACAAGCCTATTCACATTTGGCGTTAATTGAATGTGCCGTAAATTTCTCAAATAAAGAAAGTGCGGAAGAAATTAAAGAGTCTATGCGAAGCTAATTTAAGCGGATATTATAAATGAAAAAACACCCCAATTGGGGTGTTCTTTCGTCATAACAACAAACACTTGAATTATATACTAATCGAAAGTATATGCGTTATCAGCAGCAACTTTGTCCGCAATTTCTGTACGAAGTGCTACTACGTTAGGATTGTTCGTGTATTTGGTAAAGCGTTTTAAGCCCATTAGCATCATGCGTTGCTCATCGCCTTCAGCAAAAGAGATAATGGCCTCTTTACCTTTTTGAATAATTGTTTCGGTAGCATTATACAAGTATAATTTAGACATTGCTATCTGTGTTTTTTGAGATTCTTCACCAGAACGTTTGGCATTCTTTTCAGTTCTCAAAATAGTACTTTCCGCCATGTAAACTTCAATAAGAATATCGGCTGCGGATAGCATCAATTGCTGATGCTTCTCTAAATCAGGACCATATTTTTGAACCGCGCTACCAGCTACCATCAAGAAGACTTTTTTCAATCGTTTGATTAAATCTTTCTCTTCGGCAAAAAGTTCGGAAAAATTAGGAGTATCAAAAGAAGGGATTCCCATTAATTCCTCTCCGACCGCAGTAGCCGGGCCTAGTAAATCTACATGGCCTTTCATTGCTTTCTTGACCAACATACCAACTACGAGCATTCGGTTAATTTCGTTGGTACCCTCGTAAATTCTTGCAATACGGGCATCTCTCCATGCTTTCTCCATTGGAGCATCGGCACTAAAGCCCATTCCTCCAAAAATCTGAACGCCTTCGTCCGTTGTGTTTTGAACATCCTCGGAAACGGCAACTTTTAAAATAGAACATTCTATGGCGTATTCTTCAACACCTTTTAATTCAGCTTCTTGATGCGTATTACCTTCGGCTTCGCGAATGGCTATACGGTCCTCGATATTTTTTGCTGCACGATAACTAGCGGACTCGCCAGCATAAGCATTGGTAGCCATATTGGCAATTTTAGCCTTAATAGCACCAAAATTCATTATCGGTGTTTTAAACTGGATACGCTCATTAGCATATACCACAGCTTCTTTAATAACTCTTCTTTGAGCATCCAAACAAGCTGCTGCCAATTTAATACGACCAATGTTTAGGGCATTCATGGCAATTTTAAATCCATTACCACGCTCCGAAAGCATATTCTCAACAGGTACTTTGGTATCGCTAAAGAATACTTGACGGGTAGAGGAGGAGTGAATACCTAGTTTCTTCTCTTCATCTCCTAATGTAATTCCATTATCCGGTTTGTTTTCAACAATAAATCCTGTTATGTTTTTGTCGTCCTCAATTCTTGCGAAAACAATGAACAAACTACAAAAGCCGGCATTGGATATCCACATTTTTTGGCCCGTAATGCTGTAATATTTACCATCTTCTGACAAAACCGCTTTTGTTTTACCTGAATTGGCGTCTGATCCAGCACCAGGTTCAGTTAAGCAATATGCACCGAACCATTCGCCAGAAGCTAACTTTGGTACATATTTTTGTTTTTGTTCTTCGGTTCCATATAAAGTAATTGGCATTGTACCAATTCCTGTATGTGCCCCAAAGGCGGTACTGAATGAACCCGTAGCACCTGAAATGTAATCACAAACTAACATGGTAGAAACAAAGCCCATACCCATACCACCGTAAGACTCGGGAACGGCAACACTTAAAAGTCCAAGTTCACCTGCTTTACGCATACATTCTTCAGTATAAGCGTAATCTTTCTTTTCAAAACGTTCCCAATGTGCCCAAAGCTCGCGATCAACGAACTCTTTGGTACTTTCACGCATCATTTTCTGCTCTTCGTTCAAATCTTCTAAGGTGAAGATATCTTCGCAATTGGTCTCTTTTACGAGGAATTGCCCCCCACGTAGAATTTCTTTGCTCATAGTTTTTTTACTTAATGTTAGTTTTCTTGTGTTAGTTCAAAAATTCGAAAATTCCTGCAGCGCCCTGTCCGGTACCTACGCACATGGTTACCATACCGTGTTTGCCTTGCATATTTCGTTTTCTCATTTCATCAAAGAGCTGTACGGATAGTTTGGCCCCGGTACAACCTAAAGGGTGTCCCAACGCGATAGCTCCGCCGTTTACATTTACGATGTCCTGATTTAACCCTAATTCTCGAATCACGGCAAGCGATTGCGACGCAAAAGCTTCGTTCAATTCAATAAGTTCAATATCATCTTGTTTTAAACCGGCTTGTTTAAGGGCTTTAGGAATAGCTGCTACCGGACCAATACCCATTATTCTTGGAGGAACACCTGCAGCAGCGTAGTTGACCAAACGAGCAATAGGTTCAAGATTAAGTTCTTTCACCATATCTTCGCTCATGACCATAACGAACGCTGCACCATCACTCATTTGCGAAGAGTTTCCCGCTGTTACGCTTCCTCCTGCCGCAAAAACCGGACGCAATTTATTGAGTACTTCTACAGAAGTTCCCTTTCTTGGACCTTCATCTTTTGTTACCGTATATTTTTTATTGGCTTTTTTACCATTTTCATCAATGTACGTTTGCTCAACTTCAATAGGGACTATTTGATCTTGAAAACGGTCTTCCGCTTGCGCTTTTAGAGCTTTCATGTGGGAATTATAGGCAAATTCGTCTTGATCTTCCCGAGAGACTTTGTATTCATTGGCAACTGCCTCGGCCGTATTACCCATTCCCCAGTAATAATCCTCATGGCCTTCACTAACCAAATCGTAGTTCAATTCTGTTTTATAACCTGTCATAGGTACGGAACTCATGCTTTCGGCCCCACCAGCTATGATGCAATCCGCCATTCCGGACTGAATTTTTGCAGTGGCTATACCAATGGTTTCTATACCTGAAGAACAAAAACGGTTTACTGTTACCCCAGGAACATCAACAATATCCAATCCCATTAAGGAAATTAACCGTGCCATGTTAAGACCTTGCGAACCTTCTGGCATGGCATTACCAACGATAACGTCATCAATCCGTTTTTTGTCAAAATCGGGCAATTCTTTCATCATGTATTCAATGGTTTCCGCGGCGAGTTCATCTGTTCGCTTAAACCTGAAAACTCCTTTCGGAGCTTTTCCGACAGCTGTTCTGTATGCTTTGACTATATATGCAGTTTTCATATTATTTTGAATTGAGTATTGAGTGTATAGTATTGAGATTACAATGTTCTTTGAAACGAATAATTCATTTTTTGAATTTCAATACAAACATCAATTACGGGTTTTACTTTTTCTTTTTTTACCAAGTTTAATTCTATTAAGAGTATGAGTTGCGTATATAGCTCATATGTCGAACCGTTTGCAATACTCAAAAAATGTTTAAACTCCTTTTGAGAGTTTCTGCCAGCCCCCTCGGCTATATTCGAGGGAATTGAAACAGAACATCTTTTAATTTGAGAAACTAGTCCGTATTTTTCTTCCGAAGGTAATTCCGATGCCAGTAGATAAATGGATTTAGCTAGTTCAACAGCCTTTTTCCATATTTTTAAATCTTCTACCTTATGCATTTTATCCAATTACCTAATACTAATATCTCAATACTTCTTTACCATTAATTTCTTAGAGGTTTACCTGTCTTTAACATGTGTTGGATACGTTCAAGCGTTTTTCTTTCCGTACAAAGAGATAGGAAAGCCTCACGCTCTAAATCCAAGAGGTATTGTTCATTCACTAACGTAGGCTCGGATAAATCACCGCCAGCCATCACGTAGGCGAGTTTATTTGCGATTTTTTTATCGTGCTCACTAATGTAATGGCTCGCTTCCATAGAGTCCGTACCCACCAAGAACATACCTAGCGCTTGTTTACCAAGAACTTTTATATCACTTCGTTTAACGGGTTGGGTGTAACCGGCTTCGGCCATTAATTTGGCATGTGCTTTTGCTGTTGCAATCTGCCTATCTTTGTTCACTACAACTATATCTTTACCATGTTGAAGAATGCCTAAATCGTACGCTTCGTAAGCCGAAGTAGATACTTTGGCCATGCCAATGGTCAAGAAATATTCTTGTAGGACATTAAGCTCTACATCATTTTTTTTGAAAGTATCCTGTGCTCTAACGGCGAACTCTTTTGAGCCACCACCACCGGGAATAACCCCCACGCCAAATTCTACAAGACCTATGTAGGTCTCTGCTGCGGCAACCACTTTGTCCGCATGAAGCGAAAGCTCGCAACCGCCACCAAGGGTCATACCGTGAGGAGCAGAAATAGTTGGAATAGCCGAGTAACGCATGCGCATCATCGTATCCTGGAACATTTTAATAGCCATGTTAAGCTCATCATACTCCTGCTCAACGGCCATCATAAATATCATACCGATATTGGCGCCAACGGAGAAATTTGCTGCCTGGTTACCAACAACCAGGCCTTGGAAATCCTTTTCGGCAAGGTCAATGGCTTTGTTCAATCCTGCCAGTACATCGCCACCAATGGTGTTCATCTTGGATTGGAATTCAACATTTAATATGCCATCGCCTAAATCTTCAACTACAACACCGCTATTCTTAAATACTTCTTTTGATTTCCTGATGTTGTCCAAAATGATAAACGCATCTTGACCGGGAATTTTTTCCATGTCCTTTTTAGGAATATCATAGAAATAGGAAGCCCCATCTTTTACAGAATAAAAGGTGTCTTGACCGGCAGATTTCATTTCTTGCACCCAAGCTGCAGCTTCTAAACCTTCTGCTTTAATGAATTCTAACCCTTTGTCCAGGCCAACGGCATCCCAGATTTGAAACGGTCCGTGTTCCCAGCCAAAACCAGCCTTCATGGCATCATCAATTTTATAGAGTTCATCCGTTATTTCGGGAATCCTGTGCGATACGTAAGCGAACAATTGTCCAAAACTCTTTCTGTAAAACTCTCCGGCTTTGTCTTTTCCGCCAACTAATACGGTAAAGCGGTCTACCACTTTGTCAATAGTTTTTGTTAACTCTAACGTAGCAAACTTGGCACTTTTCTTTGAACGAAAGTCCATTGTGTCCAAATCCAAAGTCAGGATTTCCGTCTTTCCGTCCTTATCTTTTGATTTCTTGTAAAAGCCTTGTCCGGTTTTGCTTCCCAACCATTTGTTCTCCATCATTGTATTGATGAAATCAGGAAGTTCAAAAAGCGCTAAACGTTCATCGTCCTTACAGTTTTCATGAATACCGTTAGCCACGTGGACCAAAGTATCCAGACCCACTACATCAACCGTTCTAAAAGTGGCCGATTTTGGTCTACCTATTACAGGTCCGGTAAGCTTGTCTACCTCTTCAACGGTCATGCCCATGTCTTTCACGGTGTGAAACAGGCTCTGAATGCTGAAAATCCCGATTCGGTTTCCGATAAAAGCGGGAGTGTCCTTTGCTACTACCGAGGTCTTTCCTAAAAACTGTTCTCCATATCCATTAAGGAAATCAAGTACTTCCTGTGAAGTTTCCGGACCAGGAATAATCTCGAATAATTTTAGGTAACGTGCCGGGTTAAAGAAGTGGGTTCCGCAGAAATGTTTCTGGAAATCATCGCTTCGACCTTCGGACATAAATTTAATAGGAATACCCGAAGTGTTAGAAGTAATTAAAGTACCAGGGGTACGGTGTTTCTCCAGACTCTCAAAAACCTTTTTCTTAATATCAAGACGTTCTACTACAACCTCAATAATCCAATCTACCTTGCTTACTTTAGCAATATCATCCTCTAGGTTTCCTGTGGAGATACGCGAGGCAAATTTTTGATGGTAAATAGGTGAAGGTTTTGATTTCAAGGCTGCCGTTAATGAATCGTTTACTAAACGATTGCGTACAACTTTGTCTTCTAAGGTTAATCCTTTTGCTTTTTCCTTATCGTTCAATTCTCTTGGAACGATATCTAGCAATAACACTTCTACTCCGATATTTGCGAAATGGCAAGCAATACCACTACCCATAATTCCGGATCCGATGACTGCTACTTTTTTAATATGCTTGTTCACGATGTAGTTATTGGGTTATTAATTAATCTGTTTCTGGTCCAAGTGTATCTTGACCGTTAATCAGGTTATCATTAGTATAAATAGTTTTTTCAGCTATAAGCTCATTTATGGTTTCCATAACCTCAAAAAAGCCGTTAATCTTTTCTTCGGAAACATGGTTTCTTACAGTTTCATTAAATCGTAAGACCACATTTTTTGAATCGTTTCTTTTCTCTAGTCCAAATTCCGTTAAATAGATAAGTACACCACGTCCGTCATTAGGGTTTGGTTTACGTTCTATGAGACCTTGCTCCTCCATTCTTTTAAGAATACGTGATAAACTAGTAGCTTCCATGCCCATTTTTGGCCCAAGGGCCGTAGAAGGGGTCCCGGTCTTAGGGTCCACACTTAAAAGCGTAAAACCCACGGCCATGGTAGAATCAAATTTTTTAGCCTCTTCGTTGTACATGCGAGCTACGGCTTGCCACGTGGCTCGCAATGCGTAGTCTATAGTAATGTCTTTCATACATAAGGTGGGTTGACGGTCACCAAATATACAAAAAATATATTATGCATGCATAATATATTTTTGAATTTTTAAATCAGAAAAGCAATGCTATTATGAAGAAATAGCTTTATTCTTAGATTGTGAAGACTTTTTTTAGGAAAATAATATTTTGTGTTGAAATTTATGACAAATGTAGGAAGCGCTATGAGCGTCCATAAATATCGTTATAAAGGTCCATATATTTTTCTTTTACAATCTTGCGGCGCAATTTAAGTGTAGGAGTAAGGTGCCCTTCACTAATGCTCCATACATCTGGGGTAAGACGGAATTGTTTTACTTTTTCCCATTTCGCAAATTTTTCATTGGCTTCGTCTACTTCCTGTTGGTAGCGGGCCAATACTTCTTCGTTTTGAATGATATCCGAATTTTCCGGGACCGTAATATTATGTTTGGTGGCCCATTCATGTAAAAAGTCAAAATCTGGTTGAATAAGAGCTGCCGGCATTTTTTCACCTTCACCAACTACCATGATCTGTTCAATAAATCTAGACTGCTTAAAACGATTTTCCAATAGCTGGGGCGCAACATATTTACCGCCCGAAGTTTTGAACATTTCTTTTTTACGATCAGTAATCTTTAGGAAACCATCACTGTCCAGCTCGCCAATATCACCTGTATGAAAATAACCATCTATGATTACTTCTTCGGTCTTCTGAACATCTTTGTAATAGCCCATCATTACTTGTGGGCCTTTTATACAGATTTCGCCATCATTGGCAATCTTTACTTCGGTTCGTGCAATAGGCTTGCCAACGGTTCCAATACGGAAACCGCCATCGCGCATATCGTTCACGGAGATTACGGGAGATGTTTCCGATAATCCGTAACCCTCCATAAGCCCAAATTCCGCAGCGTTAAAAATACGGGACAGACGGGGCTGTAGTGCCGCACTGCCCGAAGCAATAAGGCTTAGGTTTCCGCCAAGACCTTCTTTCCATTTACTGAATATAAGCTTTCTGGCCAAAGCCAATTGCTGTTCGTACCACCACCCATTGGCACCATAGGGTTCATATTTAAGTCCCAGCTCTACGGCCCAAAAGAACAGCTTTTTCTTAATACCTGAAAGCTCCGCTCCCTTGGCATAAATCTTATCATAAACTTTTTCCAAAAGCCTAGGAACCGCGGTCATTACATGGGGTTGGGTTTCCTTTAAATTCTCACTGATCTTATCAAGAGACTCGGCATAGTAGATGGTAACACCTCTATATTGATACAAATAAATCAGCATACGTTCGTACACATGGCATAGGGGCAAGAAACTTAATGCCTTTGTTTTTCCGTCTTCAATGGGAAAACGTTTAGAACTTTCCAGGGCATTGCTTACTAAATTCTCATGGGATAGCATGACACCTTTGGGCCTGCCCGTTGTGCCCGAAGTATATATAAGGGTAGCAAGGTCTGTGCTCTTTACCCCATCCTTTAACTTTTCTACTTCTTCTTGGTTTGATGTATCCGAGCCTAGCTCAAGTACTTTTTCCCAATTATCGCAACCGGTAACTTGGTCAAAAGAATACACATGTTCGAGACTAGATACTTGGTCTTGTATGGATTTTACTTTCTGAAACACTTCTCCACAAGAAACGAAACAATATTTGGCTTCCGAATGATTAAGAACATAGGCATAATCCTCTTCTGAAACAGTGGGGTAAACCGGAACGTTTTGAGCCCCAAGCTGAAGAATGCCAATATCCATAATGTTCCATTCCGTACGGTTGGTCATTGATATTACGGCAATTTTGTCATTGGGTTTAACCCCCATTCTTAGCAACGCACGACTAATGGTGTTTGCCATGTCTATATATTCCTTAGTGGACGTAGAAATCCACTTCCCGTCTTTTTTGGAGACGAGTGACTTTTTTAAATTGAATTTTTCCAACTGGTAGTGTGGAAAATCGAACAGACGGGAAACGTTTTGCATATTGGTATTTAAATGTCCTTGCAAAATAGTGAAAGAACACCGGATTTTAAAATTACATTAATAAATAAAATGTATTCTGATTACAAATATGACAATCTGTGTGGGCCTAAAGATATACATCGATTTTAACCATTCATCTACAATAAATTGTAAACGAACGGGTTATGATATCATTCCAAACGAATGTAAGAAAATTCCTTTAAACCTTGCATTAACTTTGTAATAAACCCTATGAACCCCAAATCGCAGAAATTATGAAGAAAAAATACACCATAGGTTTGGCCGCCAAATTTTTTGCACTGTCCGTACTTCTCTTATTTTTTAATACTAAAACAGAAGCGCAGTCTACCCCGTTTGATTGCGACTATAATGCATATTTATTTCAATATAATGATATTTATGCACTAGACCTGGCATCGGGCAGCTCTTATCTTGTTTCAGAAAACATTACTCCAGGTAATGTAAATGCGGTTGCCTATAATACAACAGATGGATACATCTGGGGATACTTGTCAACTCCATCTAGATCTATAGTTCGTATAGGAAAGGATTTTAAAGTGGATCAATATGAAATTCCTGAATTACCTACAGGTAACAAATATGTAGGCGATATTTCAACAGAAGGTATTTACTATTTTAAAGCAGGAGGCGCTTCATACTATAAAATTGATTTGAATCCTGAATCTGAAAATTATCTTAAATACCTAGGGCAGTTTGCATTAAGCCAGAGTCTATCTATTGCAGATTGGGCCTTTAATGCTCAGGATAATAAACTGTACACTGTGGAAAAGGGTACGAATATACTCTATAAAATTAGTGCTGATACCGGAGAAGTAGAAGCACTTGGAGTAGTTCCTATTCTACAAGGGTTGAACTACACTTTTGGTGCGGTCTATTTTGATGTAGACGGTAATTTCTACATTTCCGCCAACCAAACGGGAGCGGTGTATAAAATAGATAGGGTTCAAGACATTAGCCTTGGTGTAATAAAGTCCAATATTTTTGCTTTTGGCCCTGCAGCTTCTAGTAATGACGGGGCAAGATGTCCTACGGCACCAGTACCACAAGAGGATTGTATCAACGGAATTGATGATGATGGCGATGGGCTTGTAGATTGTGATGACCCTTCGTGTTCCGGTGTTGCCGCATGTCCAACAATTACATTGACTTCCGGAGCTAATGATGGAGGTCTGGAAAGTAATGACCGTTTGTCTTCGCTTATTGGGGAGCGTAACTACAATAGAGCTAAAACCAATTATAAATTTGATAAGCTTACGGCAAAGAAGGTCAAGAAGGGCCCAAGTTATGCCAAGACCGGAAAATTCTCTGCAGATGCTATTCCGTTAACGCAACTTGTTCCTTTGGATGTAGTAAGGGAAACAAGTACTATTGAATCTTCTCCCGCAGATTTGCTGGACCTTACCAATGCTTCGGATATTTATTCGGTAGATTATCTTAGAAAAGATGACAATATTGGTGCTTTAATGGTCATAAAAACGGACAATAAGGTTTACGAACATAGTAAATTTATTTGCGACCGGTTTTTGGGAGCGCAACTTTTATCGGTTTCTACTATTCAATTACGCGAAAAGGATTTTATAAAGTCTATTATCAAGCAGCCAGATGGAAATACGGAGTTCGCATTAACTTTTTCCGCACGTTTGGATACTAATGATCAATTTGTAGTGGAATCTCATTGGAATATTGATGCTTATGCAGATAATTCAGCTTATTACAATTTCCAAATATGGTCCAACACGGTAGATGACTTGCTTTTGTTGGCGGATGAAATTTTAAATCTTTTGGAAGTGCACGGCCCAATTTCAGAATATAAAGGTTCTACGCCACCACCCGTTTTTGTAAAATCGGCAAAATATGCCAAAGGAGAAGTTATACTTAATCTGGTAAACAACAACAGAACAGAGAAAATTCAGCTAGAAGGTGGATTGAAAAAGACCGAAACCGGCACCACGGAAACCATGAAGTTGGCAGCTCCAATAGATGGGTATTTAGATTCTGTGGCCTTAAGTACCGGAAATATATTTGATTTTGGCTTTAGGGTAAGTATTGCTAATGGTACTCCGGACGACCTTTTTGTTGCCGATGCACCTTGGGGGCTAGATGGTTCTGCAGAAGGTACAACGGTAGAGAATTATGAGGTAACGCCAGTGCAAGCGCCTTACATAGAAGATGGCTACCCTGTAGAACGTAATATTGAGTTAAGCGGAAAAACATCCAGCTATATTGGGGTGTATCGAGCGCTAAGTCCGCGATTTACTCCGGTTGATCTATCGGATTATGGTAAGCTGTCCTTTGAGGCTAGTGGCACAGGAACTTTAGAAGTAAAATTGCTAAAGGGCGATGGTACTACGTATACAACCACTGTAAATTTGACGGCTGAAGCGAAAACTTTTACGGTCTTGGATACGGACTTTAAAAACGCAACCAATGCAACAACAGATTTTTCTAGCTTAAAAGTAATCAACTTTAATCTATTGTCCGAAGAAGGAAATGTTGAAGAAAAGCAAATGAGCCTTTCCAATGTATCATTCAATAATTTAGTGGAGGATAAGATTTTTATTTCAGACGATATTTCGGAATCTATAGTATATCCTAACCCGGTACGTACGGAGTCCAGCCTCTATTTTTATGAAGAAAGTGCTGGGGCCTATACTTTTGAATTGTTTAACATGGCCGGTAAAAAAATATCTTCCCACGATATGGCGGGAGATTCAAAAGAAGGTCAAAATATGATCGTTGTGAAGAAAAACAACTTGACTCCAGGATTGTATTTCTACAAAATTACAAGTAGCAATGATAGAACGTGGAGTGATAAATTGATGGTAAAATAGTTCCCTAAAACTTTAGAGCGTAGTTAGAGGTGGAATTTCATACCCTCATGGCTCGCTGTAAAACCTAGATTTTGATAAAATTTTAATGCATCGGGCCGTTTTTTGTCCGTAGTGAGTTGTACAACGTGTGCGCCTTTTTCGCCTGCGCGTTGTATGGCCCATTTAAATAACTGCCGCCCTATACCTTTGCTACGGTAGTCCTCATGTACACGTACGGCCTCTATTTGAGCGCGAACACCTCCTTGGTATGTTAGGTAAGGAATAAAAGAGAGTTGCATCGTACCAATAACCTGTTCGGTCTCGTTTACAAAAACCATAAGTTCTTGGTTTTTATCTCCGTTAATGGCGTTAAAAGCATCGTAATATTTTTGGGGTAGGGGCTCTTTATAGTCTTCCCGAAGCTTCCCCAATTTGTCATTGGCCAACAATTGTACAATCGCAGGAAGGTCGGATTCAGTTGCTTTTCGGATTTTCATATCCAACTAAATTATAAAAATAATGGCCTGAGTTTCTAAGCTCAGGCCATTATTTAAACTATTATGTATTTAATTTTTAAGACTACTTAGCCTCTAAAATCCATTTTTTGGCATTAACGAAAGCTTCTAACCAAGGAGAAACTACGTCATTGTTTCCTTCTGGATAATAGGCCCAGTTCCAAGGGAAAATGGAACGCTCAATATGCGGCATGGTTACTAAATGGCGTCCTGTAACATCGCAGAGCATAGCGGTGTTGAAGTCACTTCCGTTAGGGTTGGCAGGATAGCTTTCGTAACCATATTTGGCAACTATACCGTATTGATCTTCATTGTGCGGAAGGCTAAATTTACCTTCGCCATGTGAAATCCATACCCCTAAAGTTGTTCCCGCTAGACTGGATAACATAACCGAATTGTTCTCCTGAATTTTAACCGAAGTAAAGTTACTTTCGTGTTTATGGGAGTCGTTATAGGTCATTCTACCATGAGTTTCGTGCTCGGGATTGATGAGGTCTAATTCCATAAACAATTGGCATCCGTTACATATCCCAATAGATAAGGTATCAGGTCTGGCAAAGAAGTTTTTAAGAGCGGTATTGGCTTTTTCATTGTATTTAAAAGCTCCCGCCCATCCTTTGGCGCTACCTAAAACGTCTGAGTTGGAAAATCCGCCTACGGCACCAATAAACTGAATATCCTCAAGAGTTTCACGACCGGAAATTAAATCGGTCATATGAACATCTTTTACATCAAAACCAGCCAAGTACATGGCATTTGCCATTTCACGTTCAGAATTACTTCCTTTTTCACGAAGTATGGCCGCTTTAGGTCTGTTTCCGGTATTTGATGGAATACTGCTCAAATCAACATTTTCAGGAAACTTGTACTGAAGTGGTTGGTTTTTGTAGTTGTCAAAACGGTCTTTGGCCAAGTTGTTGGCCGTTTGTTTGTTGTCCAGTAAATAGGAGGTCTTGAACCATGTGTCTCTTAGGGAGTTGATGTTCAAGCCCATTTCCATACCTCCATTTTTTATTTTTAGAATGGTACCGGAAACTACTTTTCCTATTTTCTTGAAATCTATGTTGAGGTCGCTTAATTTTTGCTCTACGGATGCGTCTTTCGCTTGAAAAACAATTCCTGAATTTTCGGCAAAAAGCAATTTAATGGTATCCGATTCGTCTAAAATGGACAAGTCTAATTCTGCTGATAAATTGATGTCCGCAAAACAGAGCTCCAATAAAGTGGTAATCAATCCACCGGAAGCCACATCATGCCCAGCAACAATTTCACCTTCTTTAATCAAATCCTGTATACCGTTAAAAACAGTTTTAAAGTAGGCTGCATCCTTTATACTAGGTGCTTCGGTTCCTATGGCATTTCTAATCTGGGAAAAAGAAGAGCCACCTAGTTTATAGTCATCTTTTGATAGATTAATGTAGTAAATTGAGCCCGCATTCTTTTGTAGTACGGGTTCTACAACTTTGGTAATATCGCTACAATTTCCGGCAGCGGAAATAACCACTGTACCAGGAGCGATAACACCTCCATCTTTATATTTTTGTTTCATGGAAAGCGAATCCTTTCCGGTAGGTACATTTATACCTAATGCAATAGAAAAGTTGGATACTGCTTCAACAGCTTCGTACAAACGGGCATCCTCACCTTCGTTCTTACAAGGCCACATCCAGTTAGCGGATAGTGAAACGGATTTTAAATTGTCCTTTAGCGGAGCCCAGATGATGTTGGTCAGCGATTCCGCAATACTGTTCAAACTACCTGCTGCCGGGTCAATTAATCCAGAAATGGGGGAGTGGCCAATACTGGTGGCAATACCTTCTTTCCCTTTAAAATCCAAGGCCATAACACCACAATTGTTCAGTGGTAATTGTAATGGTCCTGCACATTGTTGCTTGGCAACACGGCCTCCCACACAACGGTCAACTTTATTCGTTAGCCAGTCTTTAGCGGCAACGGCCTCTAGTTGTAGCAATTGTTCCAGATAGTCGTGAAAGAATTCCAACGAATACTCAGGATTGGCATATGTTCTTTTTACGGTAGAATCGGTCATTACGGTTTTAGGAGAGCTCCCGAACATGTCCTCAAGGCTCAAGTCCATTGGCTTTTCGCCCGTAGTGGCGGACTCAAAAGTGAATTTGTGGTCTCCGGTAACATCGCCTACTTCATACATAGGGGACCGCTCACGATCGGCAATACGATGCAAAAGGTCTACATCATTTTTGCCGATAACCAAGCCCATACGTTCTTGGGATTCGTTACCGATTATTTCTTTGGCCGATAGGGTGGGGTCGCCTACCGGAAGTTTATCCAAATCTATTTTTCCGCCCGTATCTTCGACCAATTCAGAAAGACAGTTAAGATGTCCGCCCGCACCGTGATCGTGAATGGACACAATTGGGTTTACATCATTTTCTACCATACCTCTGATAGCATTTGATGCTCTTTTTTGCATTTCCGGGTTGGAACGTTGTATGGCGTTCAATTCAATAGCGGAACTAAATGCCCCTGTATCAGCACTTGAAACGGCTGCACCGCCCATACCAATACGGTAGTTGTCACCACCTAAGATGACAATTTTATCGCCATTTCTAGGTGTATCTTTTAAAGCTTGTTCTGCTTTTCCGTAACCAATACCACCGGCTTGCATAATCACTTTATCGAAACCTAGTTTTCTTGTGTTTTTTTGGTCACTATCTCTGGATTCGTCATGTTCAAAAGTCAATACGGAACCCGTAATTAGCGGTTGCCCGAATTTATTTCCAAAATCCGAAGCACCATTGGATGCTTTTATAAGGATGTCCATTGGTGTTTGGTATAGCCATTCTCTTTCCGGGAATGCCTTTTCCCAAGGTCTGTCTTCTTCTAAACGGGAATAGGATGTCATATAAACAGCGGTTCCAGCTAAGGGTAACGACCCTTTTCCTCCGGCCAAACGGTCACGAATTTCTCCTCCGGAACCTGTTGCTGCACCGTTAAAGGGCTCTACGGTAGTAGGGAAATTGTGTGTTTCCGCTTTAAGCGAAATAACCGAATTGAACTCTGTTTCTTGATAAAAATCAGGTTTATCAGCGCTTTTTGGTGCAAACTGGGTCACTTTTGGCCCTTTTACGAAAGCCACATTATCTTTATAGGCCGAAACAATATCGTTAGGAAATTCTTGCGAAGTTTTCTTGATAAGCTTAAAAAGTGAAGATGGCTTTTCTACGCCGTCAATCACAAAAGTACCATTGAAAATTTTATGGCGACAATGCTCCGAATTCACTTGGCTAAACCCAAAAACTTCGGAATCCGTTAGTTTTCTACCAAGTTTCTTTGCCAAGTTCTCCAAGTAGATAACCTCTTCATCACTTAAAGCAAGTCCTTCCTGTTGGTTATAATCGGCAATATTTTCTATTTCCAGAACGGCTTCGGGAGCCACATCTATTTTAAAAACAGATTGAGACAACCCATTAAATTTTTCTGAGAGCATGGGGTCAAAATCCGTAAAATCTTCACTTACCGCTTTAAACTCCTCTATTCTAATAACACCCTCAATGCCCATATTCTGGGTTATTTCCGTGGCATTTGTACTCCAAGGAGTAATCATTGCTGCCCTAGGGCCAACAAAAAAGGCGTCTATGGACGCCGTATTTATTTTTGGTAGGTTGCCGAACAACCATGTAAGTTTACTAATATTTTCCTGTGAAAGTTCTTCAACCGTCTGTACGGTAAAAACTTTTGTGGCTACATCCCCGAAGAAGTGAATCATTTAGCTTGTAAATTGATAGGTTTGAGAAAACGCAAATTTAACCTTTAAAAGGCGCTTTGTAAAGGAGTATCGTAATTTTTTCTGAGTAAAAGTTAACAGGTTGTTGATTACTTTGCACCCCAAGTTTCTCTTCTACTTAAAGTGGAGGAGATAGTATGCCCATCAAATGATTTTTAAGCTATTGTTGCTGTTAAAAAAGGACTAGCTTTTCTTTTCTAACAACGCCATATAGAATCCGTCAAATCCACTTTTGGAAGCGTAAATCTTGTTTTCCTTTACCAAACTAAAGTCTTTACCTTCTTCCGAAGCTAAAAAAGAAACCACTTGGTCGTTGTTTTCTTGAGGAAGTATTGAACAGGTAGCATACACCATTTTTCCACCAGGCTTTACTATTTTACTGTAGTTACGAATGATTTCGTGCTGTGTTTTCGTGATTTTTTCAAGAAATTCAGGTTGCATCTTCCATTTACTGTCCGGATTTCTGCGCAAAACACCAATTCCTGTACAAGGAGCATCTATTAACACACGGTCTGCACTTCCATAAAGTTTTTTGTAAACCTTTGTAGAGTCGATCTCGCGAGTTTCAATGTTGTGTGCATTGTTTCTTCTGGCGCGCCTTTTCAGTTCTTTTAGCTTGCTGCCATAAATATCCATGGAGATAAGCTGACCTTTATTTTCCATGAGGGCCGCTAAGTGAAGCGATTTTCCACCTGCTCCCGCGCAAGTATCAACCACGCGCATTCCCGGTTTTACATCTAGATATTCGGATACCAGTTGCGAAGAAGCATCTTGAACTTCAAAAAAACCTTTTTTAAATGATTCCGTAACAAAAACGTTGGCACGCTCCGGTAAACGCAGTGCGCTTGCATAACCTTTAATGGGTTCTATAACAATACCTTCGTCCAATAGAGTTTTACGTAGCTTTTCCTTATCTATGTTTAACGTATTGGTCCTAAGAATAACTTCAGCTTGTTCGTTAAGGGCAGCGCTTTCAGCCGTCCATAGTTTTTCTCCCAATGCCTTTTCACAGATTTCATCTATCCAATCTGGCATAGATTCGCGGAACTTCCTAATTTTTGAGAGCTCGTCAAAACGACCTTTGATACGGCGTTCCGGGGTTGGTTCTATCTGCTTCCAATCTGGAATTTTAATGCCTTTTAAAACGGCCCAAACCGCCCACATTCTAAATAGGTCCGGTCTGCTATAAGGGGCTTTTATTTCTGCAATTTCAGTGTACAAACGCTTGTAACGTACCATTTCATAGGTGGTTTCGGCAATAAAACCGCGATCGCGAGAACCCCAACGTTTATCGAACTTTAGTACTTTCTGTACTACCTTATCGGCATATTCATTTTCATTAAAAATCAGGTTCAAGGCATCAATTACCGCAAATACCAAGTTTCTATGTAGCTTCATTACAAAAAATTAAGGATGCAAAGGTATTGTTTTGCCACTGGATTACCTGTATTTTTGAGAAACTTTGTACGCATGCGTGTCCTATTGCCTATTTTAATCGGTATTCTCCTAGTTTCTTGTGCCCAAGAACCGAAAAACAAACCCTTTACATCCGTTACAATTGAAACTGTTTATGAAGACTCGGTAAGCATCAGAGCTATAGAACTTATGGGAAATAGTCTAGTGTATGCGGGTAGTAACGGTATTTTTGGGAGTGTAGATTTAGCAACGGGAAAAGTGAGGGAGAGCACAGAGAAATACCATACTACCATACCCGAGTTTCGTTCTGTTACGCATACGTCTTCCGATTTCTTTATGTTGTCCGTTGCCAATCCGGCATTATTATACAAAACAGGTGAAAATGGGCGAATGGAGTTGGTCTATAAGGAGGAGGGTGAATCTGTTTTTTATGATGCCATGACGTTTTGGAACGATACCGAAGGAATAGCGATTGGTGATAGTATGGATGGTTGCTTAAGCATTCTCATTACTAGAGATGGTGGAAACACTTGGGAAAAACTTCCCTGTTCACAATTACCATCAGGCATAGAGGGTGAAGGGGCTTTTGCTGCCAGTAATACCAATATTAAGGTTATAGGAGATAAAACTTGGATAGCCACAACTAAAAGTCGTATCTATTTTTCGGGCGATAAAGGAAAAACATGGCAGATTCAGCAAACTCCCATAAAAAGCGAAGCGGAAACCCAAGGCATCTTTTCTATAGATTTTTATGATGAAAATTTAGGTGTTGCTATTGGTGGCGATTTTACCCGACCCGAAATTAACAGCGGGAACAAGGCACTCACAATAGATGGAGGTAAAACTTGGCAACTGATGGCAGATGGCCAAAATCCGCAATATAAAAGTTGTATTCAATTTGTGCCAGAATCTAAAGGAAATGGTCTGGTGGCCATTGGTTTTACCGGAATATCATATTCTGCCGATAGGGGAGCCACTTGGACACAATTATCGGATGAACCTTTCTATACCCTGCGTTTTCAAAATACGAAGGTTGCTTATGCGGCTGGAAAAAATAGAATGGCCAAGCTTGTTTTTGATTAGAAGCTTTTAAGGCTCGTTCTTATTTTTTTCTTCTCGCCTTTCATGGTATTTTCTAATAAGTTGTCTTTTAAACTCTTCTTCCGAACGAATTAACAACAACGTTTTTTTTGCCGTAATTACTTCCGCTGCTTTTTTGATAAAATCTTTTCTGATGTCTTCTTCTTGTTGTTCCAGCTTTAGAAATAGTTCAATAACATCATTTGCCTCTTTCTCGGAAAGCTTATCGGATTCTTTTATTTTATTACGAATCTGGTTGTGCTCTTTTTCTCTAAGCGCTCCTCGTTTTGCTTCGTAGTCATTATAAATGGGCCAGAAAGCTTGCGCTTCTTGGCTGGTCATGTTCAACCGTTCTGTTATAAAGGCTATTTTAAGCGACTTTATTTTATCATAATCATGTGTTCTCTGCGCGTAGAACTGCACGGAAACCAATAAAAACACCATGGTCACCATTAATTTTTTTAATCTATTCATTGTCTTCAAGATTTAATTCATCAAAATAATCTGTGTTCTCATTAAGGTATTCCAGCACGTTTTCTTCGCTAAAATTACTATCGAACATATCTGTTATTTCTAATTCGTTTACAGGTACGACCTCTGCCAATTCATAACTGGTAAGGTCCAGTTCATTTTGGTCAAAATAATATTCAATATCTGACTGGGCCAGGTCATCAAAACCAATTTCGTTTGTTTTGTTTAGGTTCAACGTTAAGGCTACAACCAATATTGCTGCAGCGGCAGCCACTGCGTAATAGTATTTTTTATAAGATTTTAAAGGAATGACCTTAGTTTCCTGTTCTTCTTTTAGTTTCTGTTGAAGCTTATCACCCAAAGAATCAAAATAACCCTCAGGAAGTTCAAAACCTTCTTCTTTTGGTATTACGGAGTCTCCACTAGAGAGCTTTTCGAAAAGTTTTTTATCAAACTCATCAAAATAACCTTCGGGGGTCTTAAACGGATTTTTTTTATCTAATGGCTCCATAATCAATGGTTCTAAAGATATTCTTTTTGTTCTTTTAGGTATGCTTCAATCTTTTTAGTGGCCAAGTGATAAGAGGCTTTTAAGCCCCCTACGGACGTCTCAAGAATCTCTGAAATCTCTTCATATTTCAATTCCTGAAAATACTTCATATTGAACACCAACTTTTGCTTTTCCGGCAATGTGGCTATAGCTTGCTGTAATTTTAGTTGAATTTCATCTCCTTCAAAATATACATCGGCCTTTAGGTTTTCTACTAAACGGTCTTGTAATTCCCCTTCTTTTACACCCATCATCCTTGATTTGTTTTTAAGAAATGTGAGTGCCTCATTTGTGGCAATTCTATATATCCAAGAATACAGCTTGCTATCACCCTTAAAATTTGAAATGTTTTTGTAAACCTTTATAAATGTATTCTGCAACACATCGTCCGTATCATCATGATTTAACACAATTCTACGAATATGCCAGTACAGACGCTCTTTATAGGTCTCTACTAACACTCCAAAAGCGCTGGCCTGCGTTTCAGTTTGTTGTAATTGATTTACTAAGGTTTCCTCTGCAATCAAATGAATTGGGCTTAAATTCTATAGTTAAGACTATAAATTTAGCGAAAGGTTTAATGCCCTAGCCTAAAGATTGCATTTGCACAAGTTTTTTGTAGGCACTATCCTTTGCCATGAGCTCATCATGGGAGCCTTGCTCTACAATTTCACCTTTTTGAAGAACAACAATGGTGTTGGCGTTCTGAATAGTAGATAATCTATGAGCGATAACAATAGAAGTTCTGTTACGCATCATTTTTTCGAGAGCATCTTGTACCAGGCGTTCGCTCTCCGTGTCCAGGGCGGAGGTGGCTTCGTCCAAAATCATGATTGGAGGGTTCTTTAAAACCGCTCTGGCAATGGATAAACGTTGTTTTTGACCTCCACTCAATTTGTTTCCGCTATCACCAATATTGGTTTCATAACCTTGAGGTAAGTCTGTAATAAATTCGTGGGCATTGGCTATTTTGGCAGCTTCCATAATTTCTTCTTTGGAGGCGTTTTCCTTTCCTAAAGAGATATTATTGGCTACGGTATCATTAAATAAAATGGAATCTTGGGTAACAAGCCCCAAAAGTCCTCGTAAAGATTTTTTGGTGATGTCCTTTATGTTGTGGCCGTCTATAGTTATTTCACCTTCATTAACATCATAGAAACGGGTTACAAGATTTGCAATGGTACTTTTACCACTTCCTGACTGTCCTACCAAGGCTACTGTGTCTCCTTTGGGAACAGAAAGGTTGAAGTTTTTGAGTACGTATTCATCTTCATATTTAAAAGAAATGTCCTTAATTTCCACAGCTTTATCAAAGGTTTCTTTGGTCAGTGCATTAGGTTTGTCCTCAATGGGGTTTTTGGTTTCAAGCACCTCAATTACCCTTTCGGCTGCAGCATTTCCTTTTTTAACACTGTAAGAGGCTTTACTGATTGCCTTTGCAGGTGTTAGAATCTGATAAGACAGTCCCATATAAGTAATGAAAAGCCCTGGCGCCAAAGTTTTTTCAACAAGCACCATTTGGCCACCGTACCAAAGTATAACTCCTATGGCCGCAATACCAAAAAACTCACTTGTGGGTGAGGCGAGGTTTTGTCTATTAAGCAAACTGTTGGAGTAATTATAGAAGCGTTTTGTTGATGCTTGAAATGTTCTGCCAAATCTAGATTCTGCATTGAACGCTTTTATAACCCGTAGTCCACCTAAGGTTTCTTCTAAAATGGATAAAAAGTGGCCTTGTTCCCTTTGAACCTTATCCGATTTTCTTTTTAGTGATTTTCCGATAAGTGAGATTAAGAATCCCGAAAGTGGAAGGAACAAAAACACGAACAAAGTGAGTTTTGGACTAATGGAGAGCATGGCTATAATCGTAAAGATTATAGTCAATGGTTCCCTTACAATCAGTTCTAAAATAGATAGAAATGAATGCTGAATTTCTAAAACATCAGAAGTTATGCGGGCTATGGTGTCACCTTTTCTTTTTTCTGAATAGTAGGAAATAGGCAGTTCTACGGTTTTATCGTAAAGCTCGTTACGCAAATCCTTAAGAACGCCGTTCCGTAAGTAGGTAATGAAATACATGGCCAAGTAATTGAACACATTTTTCATGAAAAACATACCGATGATCAATGCCACCATAAAAATTAATACATCGCCGGAATCTTCCTGTTCACTTCTTTGGGTGACAAAGAAATTAAGATATTCCATTATATAATCCTTCGCTTCGGAGAGACCGCTCCAAACCGGTTTTTCGTATACCGGCTTAGTATTGTCAAACATAACTGTTAACATCGGGAACAACGAAATCATTGCCAATGTTGAGAACAACGCATAAAGGATGTTCGAGATAATGTTTAAAAATGCAAATAATTTATACGGCTTTGCAAACCGAAGGATTTTTTTGAAATACTCCATTAACCGAGATTAAGTTCACTAAGAATGTTTTGAATTTTATCATCCAATTCTTTAGAGACCTTTTTGAAATCCTCAGCTTTTTCCAATTTTGTATTCGTACTAATATAAAACTTCACTTTAGGTTCGGTTCCGCTTGGTCTTGCCGCGATACGAGTACCGTCTTCGGTTTCATATATCAATACATTGGATTTTGGAATATCTATGGTTTTTTCTTCGCCGGTAAGTACATTTTTGGCTGTAGAAGTATTATAGTCTTCTATCCATTTTACTTTGGATCCAGCTACTGAAGAAACAGGATTCTCTTTAAAATCTTTCAGCATCTGTTTGATTTCTTCGGCACCGCTCATTCCCTTTTTGGTAATTGAGATAAGTTTTTCTTTATAGAAGCCATAATCAACATAACAGTCAATTAATTCCTTGTAGAAAGAACTACCGGTAGATTTGGCCTGAGCTGCAATTTCGCAGGCCAATAGGGTAGAGGTAACAGCATCTTTGTCACGAACAAAATCGCCCACCATATAACCAAAACTTTCTTCTCCGCCACCAACAAAGTTGGATTCCGGAAAGTCTTTTATCATCTTACCTATCCATTTAAAGCCGGTAAGAGCTGTTTTGAACTCAACGCCGTAAGCTTTTGCCATGGCTTCCATCATAGGGGTTGAAACTATTGTGGTTGCAATAAATTCATTGCCTTTAAAGCCTTTTTGCTTTTGTTGCTCCAAAAGAAATTTGGTCATCAGAATCATGGCTTGGTTGCCATTTACGATTTCCATTTCTCCATCTAGGTTACGAACGGCAATACCCAAACGGTCACTATCCGGGTCTGTACCAACTACCATGTCCGCACCGATCTCTTCTGCTTTTGCAACGGCCATAGAAAGGGCTTCGGATTCTTCTGGGTTTGGAGATTTTACCGTTGGAAAGTTTCCGTCAGGCTTGGCTTGCTCCTCAATGATAGTAACATTCTTGTAATCGGCTCTTTTTAATACTTCTGGAATGGCCGTAATGGATGTACCATGAAGTGATGTAAAAACAATTTTAAAATCGTCTTTACCGGCAGCGTTAAAATTTCCGTTAGCCACGGAAGCCTCTATAAACGCTTCGTCTACATCTTTATCTATTAATTCAATAAGGCTATCGTTGGCTTTAAAGTTGATGTCCTCAAAAGAAAGCGAATTAATTTCCGATATAATCTCACCATCCTGTGGAGGTACAATTTGCCCACCATCTGTCCAATACACTTTATAACCGTTGTATTCTGGCGGGTTATGGGAAGCGGTCAATACAATACCGGCATGGCATTCTAAATGCTTAACGGCAAAAGAAAGCTCAGGAGTGGTGCGGAGTTCCGAGAATAGAAAAACTTTTATTCCGTTAGCGGACAATACTTCGGCCACAGTTCTTGCCAAGGTGTCACTATTATGGCGACAATCAAAAGCAATAACTACTTTTATATCTTCCTTCCCATAGGTTTTTATTAAGTAGTTGCTAAGACCTTGGGTGCTTTTTCCTAAGGTGTATTTATTTATTCTGTTGGTACCTACGCCCATAACACCGCGCATACCACCTGTACCGAATTCCATATTTTTGTAAAAACGGTCCTTTAGTTCGTCTGTATCGTTATCTATTAGATGTTGAACTTCTTTCTTTACTTCTGGGTCAAAAAAATCGGTTAACCAGGTTTTGGCGGTATTTAGAATGGCATCCATAATAGTGTCTGTATTATATGTGTTTATTAGCGCTTAAAATTACGAAGAATATTGCTTTGCTTTTTACTTAGGATTAATTTCTTCGGATATAGTATATCGTGTCTCGTTTTTTCGTGATCTTATTAAAATTTCGCCTAAAAATCCGGCTAAAAATAATTGCGTGCCAATTATCATTGCGGTAAGCGCAATGAAAAATTGAGGGCGATCGGTAATTAACCGTCCGTAGGGATTGATGAAAAGTTTATCAATACCTAGATAAATGGCAAAACCAAACCCTATTATGAACATAAGAACACCCAATGCGCCAAACAGATGCATAGGCTGGCGGCCAAACTTAGATACGAACCAAATGGTGAGCAGGTCTAGAAATCCGTTTATAAAGCGTTCCATACCAAACTTGGTCTTACCATATTTACGGGCTTGGTGTTTCACTACTTTTTCGCCTATATTGCTATAACCGGCATTTTTGGCCAAAACGGGAATATAACGATGCATTTCCCCTGAAACTTCAATGCTTTTAATAACTTTCTTATTAAAGGCCTTTAATCCGCAGTTAAAGTCGTGCAATTTAACCCCGGAAGTCTGTCTGGCGGCCCAATTGAATAATTTGGAAGGCATGTTTTTGAAAAGAACGGAATCAAAACGTTTTTTCTTCCAGCCAGAAACCAAATCAAAATTATCTTCCTTTATCAACCGGTACAGTTCAGGTATTTCCTCGGGGTCATCCTGTAAGTCTGCATCCATAGTAAGGACCACATTGCCCTGCGCAGCTTTAAAACCGGCATGTAAGGCTTGTGATTTTCCAAAGTTCTTTTTGAACCGTAGCCCTTTTACATTGGGGTTGGATTGGGATAGTTCTGTAATAATTCTCCAGGAATTATCAGTGCTACCGTCATCTATAAAGAGAATTTCGTAAACGAAATTGTTGGATTGCATGACGCTTATAATCCAATCATGAAGTTCTTTTAAAGATTCTTCTTCGTTAAGTAAGGGTATAATTATGGATAGATCCATGCAAAGTTTCTATATATCTGACCAAAAATACAATTTTGATATTGAAGTCATTTAAACTTTTCAGCTATAAAGCTGCTTTCTTTTTGGTTGTGTAAGGTAGGTTTTAATTATCAACGCCCTGAATGTTTGTTCAGGGCGTTGATAATTAAAGAATTACATTCTTTTGAAAAGAAAAAGAGTTTCTATTTAAAAAGGGGCTTAATAAGCTGGTTTGTCTTTTTTTAGGACGAGTCCGGTAATAAGACCTACTATAAGGCCAATAACAATGTTTATGATAAGAATAAGCGGGTAGGACATCCATGCAAACGATTTTTGCATTTCTATGCCTTGGTCAATTTGTTCCTCGGTTAGTTTAGGGTTGTTGGCAAGAGCTTGTTGTTTTCCTAACTCGTACATGTTATCCATATATTCTGGTTCTACGTAGTTAGAAAATACATAAAAATATAGTATGCCCAAGATACCTGCTATTAAGGCCACTCCTGCACCAACTTTTAAAGCTTCCGAAATGGTTAGGTAATTTAAATTGGCTTTTTTAAACTGGTAGATGCCTAATATGATACCTGCTACCAAAATTAATGTTTGTGTTCCCTGTACGGCAAGCCCACGTTCATAATGCATGTCCATAGTGTAGAGCATGATTCCAAAGGTTACGCCCACTACACCAACTATTAAGCCGTAATTAAGTGAAAACTTTCCGGTTTTAGCTTGACTATCTTCCATTTTTATTGTTTTTGGTTGTTGTCAAAGTTAGTGCTTGTTTTTATTACTTTGTTACAGCTAAAATATATTTTTTTGTTTCTTTTGGTTATTTAGATTGTGGGTTCAAGAAAATTAATTAAATTTGCAGCCTTAAAATGAGTGCCTGTCGGAATGGGTGCGTAAAATTTTATTTATAATGAAAAAAGATATACATCCAGAAAATTATAGATTAGTCGCTTTTAAAGACATGTCTAATGACGAAGTTTTTTTGACTAAATCTACAGCAGTTACCAAAGAAACTATAGAAGTTGATGGTGTTGAATACCCAGTGGTAAAATTAGAAATTTCAAGAACGTCTCATCCATTCTATACTGGTAAAGCTAAACTTTTGGATACTGCCGGACGTATTGACAAGTTCAAAAGCAAATACGATAAGTTCAAGAAGAAACCTGCAGCAGCAAAAGCTGATAAAGAAGAAAAATAGATTCTTGTTCAAAATATATAGAAAGCCTCCACAATTGTCGGAGGCTTTTTTAGTTTATAACCTTGCCTTTGCAAATTAAAAAATCAGATTACCTATTTTTGCCAAAAATAACCAACCATGAACTATATTCTTTTTGACGGTACGGTAAGAGAAAATCTTTTGCCTTTTACTTTCACAAGACCTGTTGCGGATATCCGAGTAGGGATAATGACCATACGTGAAAAATGGGAAAAGTATTTAGGCAATACTACCACAACTATTACGGAGGAATACCTTTCTGAAAAGTTTCCCATGGTAGAAATGGAAGAAAATGTACTCATTAATGCTTCTTTTTTGCCCAACCAAAAGTTAGTGGACCTTGTTCAGGATTTAGGGGAGAACGAAGCTATTTTTCAGGGCGATGAAGTTATCGCCTTTTTCACGAACGAAAGTCAAGAAGAAGTAGATTTTACATCATACAAGCATATAGAGTTTGATGAAGATGTGATTAGGATAGAACATACGTGGGATATTTTTTCCAAAAACGGCGAAGCTATTCAGGCAGATTTTGATTTCCTTACCGAAGGAAGAAAAAGTGCTCCTATTCCCAAGAGCAATACTTTAATTCATCCAGAGCGCATTTTTATGGAAGAAGGTGCGCAGGTTGAACATAGTATCCTAAATGCAACCGATGGGCCTATTTACCTAGGGAAGAATTCTGAGGTGTGGGAAGGAAACCTTATTCGCGGAGCTTTTGCTTTATGTGAGAATGCCGTGGTTAAAATGGGGGCCAAGATTTACGGAGCTACTACCATTGGTCCATACGGAAAGGTGTGTGGTGAAATAAGCAACTCCGTTATTTTTGGGTACTCTAGTAAGGGGCATGAAGGTTACTTGGGTAATGCTGTTTTGGGCGAGTGGTGTAATATAGGTGCAGATTCCAACAATTCCAATCTTAAGAACAATTACGCTAAAGTACGTTTGTGGAATTATGCTTCCGAAAGTTTTGAGCAGACAGGTTTGCAATTTTGCGGACTTATGATGGGAGACCACAGTAAGACAGCTATAAACACTATGTTCAATACAGGTACGGTAATAGGGGTGAATTGTAATATTTATGTACCTGGTTTTCCACGTAATTTTGTCCCTAGTTTCAGTTGGGGAGGAGCATCTGGTTTTTCAACGTATAGCACCTCAAAAGCTTTTGATGCGGCCAAAGTAATGATGGCCAGGAGAAATGTTGAGTTCAATGATGTAGAAGCCCGTATTTTGGAGCACGTATTTGAGCTTACTAAAAAGTGGCGTAATTATTAAGCATTGGCGTATAAGGTATAGCGTATATCTTACTTTTTACTTGAATTTCTGATTTTTTAAAATTGATTTAAAACTTGGGTGAAAAGTCTCTGGCATTATATTCTTTGGCACTGATAAATTCAAACGCTTCAAGTTTGTAATGGGCTGGTAACAAGTTCGTATATTTGCATTCTCTAAAAAGTTATAGCATCAATTGAATACGAAAGCGGAAAGAGATAAGAGTATGAAAAAGAAAGTTGCCTTCTATACATTGGGCTGTAAACTCAACTTTTCTGAGACTTCTACAATTGCAAGAGGATTTCAGGAAGATGGTTTTGATCGCGTAGATTTTTCCGAACATGCAGATATGTATGTCATAAATACATGCTCCGTAACGGAAAATGCGGATAAAAGATTTAAGACCATAGTAAAGCAGGCTCAGAAGATTAACCCGGAAGCATTTGTTGCCGCTATAGGTTGTTATGCGCAATTAAAACCAGAAGAACTAGCTGCTGTTGACGGTGTTGATTTGGTTCTAGGGGCCACAGAAAAATTCAAGATTACAGACTATATCAATGATCTTACCAAAAACGATTTTGGCGAGGTGCACTCCTGTGAAATAGAAGATGCGGATTTCTATGTGGGCAGTTATGCCATTGGAGACCGTACCCGTGCTTTTCTGAAGGTTCAAGACGGATGTGATTATAAATGTACGTATTGCACCATACCTCTGGCCAGAGGTATTTCCCGGAGTGATACGTTGCAGAATGTTTTGGATAACGCTGCAGAAATATCTGCAAAGGGTATTAAGGAAATTGTCCTCACTGGTGTAAATATCGGAGATTATGGAAAAGGGGAGTTCGGTAATAAAAAGCATGAACATACTTTTCTGGATTTGGTAAAGGCTTTGGATAAGGTAGAGGGTATTCACCGTTTACGCATATCTTCAATAGAGCCTAATTTGTTAAGGAATGAAACGATTGATTTTGTGTCTAAGAGCAATTCGTTTGTGCCTCATTTTCATATTCCGTTGCAGAGTGGTAGCGATGCAATTTTAAAGTTGATGCGTAGGCGCTATATGAGCGATTTGTATGTAGACCGTGTTAAGAAAATAAAGGAAACCATGCCGAATGCCTGTATAGGTGTGGATGTTATTGTTGGTTTTCCGGGTGAGACGGATGAACATTTCTTGGAAACTTATCATTTTTTAAATGAATTGGATATATCTTACCTACACGTGTTTACGTATTCGGAACGTGACAATACTACGGCAGCGGATATGGGAGGAGTGGTTCCTAAACAGGTCAGAAATAAGCGGAGTAAGATGCTGAGAGGGCTATCCGTAAAGAAGAGAAGAGCTTTTTATGAAGGTCAATTGGGTAAAACGCACCAAGTGCTTTTTGAGGGGGAGAACAAAGAAGGGTATATTCATGGTTTTACCAGTAACTATGTTAAAGTAAAATCACCTTGGAACCCTGAGCTGGTAAATACCTTGCATAATGTTCAGTTAAAGGAGGTTGATGAGGATGGTTTGGTGCGCTTTGAATTTGAAAAAAGCGCCGTTACCACAAACTAGGACAAAAAAAATCCCGCTGTTTGCGGGATTCATCTTCAAAAAAACTCTGAAATACTGTTAGATTCTGATACCTACGGGCAACATTTCTTTGTATTGTCTGTTTTTGCGTAAAAAACCGGCAATTTGTGGACTCGTAGGAACTACTCTAAGATTTTGCTCCTGAATGTGGTGAAGAACGGATTTGATAAAATCTTCTTTGAAACCATCTTTGGTGATTTCTTCAGGCACTACTAATTTTGTTAGAAATACTTTGCGTTCTTGCGAAGAATACTCGATCTTGGCTAAAGTGCCTTCAACCGTGGTTTCAAATTGACGCAAGAAACTGTTGTCAATAATTTCTACTTCATTCATATAGTTTGATTTTAGATGATGGCAAGAGGTAAGAAAATCACGGTGTTCTCAAATCGTAATTTTATATACTTTTGCTCAAATTTGTATAAACTATGGAAATCCCCCAAAGTCGATGACAAAAGTAGTGAAAATAATGTTAATTTCCTAACAATTCCTATGCTTTGTCATAATGAGAGATTCTAAGATTCACATATATTTTATGCCAGGAATGGCAGCAAATCCTTCCATCTTTAGATATATTATCCTACCTGAGGACAAATTTGTGCAACATCTCTTAGAATGGTTTGTGCCGGATAAAAATATGTCTTTGGAGGCGTACGCAAAAAAAATGAACGAGAATATTCATCATGAAAATGCTGTTTTGATCGGTGTTTCTTTTGGTGGGATGTTGATTCAGGAAATGGCAAGGTTTAAATCGTTCAGGAAAGTCATAATCGTATCTAGCGTAAAAGACAGTTCTGAATTGCCCGGGCGCATGATATTTGCTAAATACACTCATGTGCATAGGTTGTTGCCTACAGGGCTGGTCAATAATATGGAGCTTTTGGCCAAGTATGCTTTTGGAGAAACCGTGAACAAGCGTTTGGCACTTTACGAGGAATATCTGTCCATTAGGGATAAGTATTATATAGATTGGTCTATTGACCAAATTGTAAATTGGAAACCTATAAAGGCAATTCCCGGACTTGTGCATATTCATGGAGAGAAAGATGCGGTCTTTCCTATTGGTAAAATTAAAGAGTGCATAACTGTTAAAAATGGCACTCACACTATGATAATACACAGGGCTAGATGGTTTAACGAACACCTCCCCACAATTATTTTGCAATAAATGAGTTGTAATACTAAGCTCTTTTTTTACCTTTTTTTGTATTCACTGTATGCTTTGTGACCTTCTTTTTAATTATCGATTAATAATCGGATTTAAGAATTATAGTTAAAGCTCAATATGAGTGCATTTGGTTTAGAAAAATTCAAAAAGAGTTTACTAACTTTGAATAAACCGTACAATACCAAAAAATGAAGATTTTAAAGAATGTATTGATGCTTTTGGGCGTCTTTTTTGTTGTGAGCACTTTGATATTTGCTGTACAGAGCAATGCCGAGCCTGCCAAGGGCGACGCAGATGTTCTGGAAAACGAAATGAAGGAAATAGATAAGAACGTTGCCGATGGTTACCGGATTTCGGCTATAGAGATTCCGGAAAATTTAAATTTTGCAGGTGAGATTGTTCCGCAGGATGACCCTGAGGTAATGGAGCGCATTGACCGTGAGTTTTTGGTAAACACCTATTGGCAATCCAATGCTGTTTTGTTGATCAAAAGGGCCAATATGTATTTTCCTATTATAGAGCCAATTCTTGCCAAAAATGGTATTCCAGATGATTTTAAATATTTGGCAGTTGCAGAAAGCGGACTTCAAAATGTGGTCTCGCATGCAGGTGCTGCTGGTTTTTGGCAGATAATGAAGGCCACAGGGCAGGAACATGGCTTAGAGGTAAACAGGAACGTAGATGAACGTTACAACTTAGAAAAAGCTACTGAAGTGGCCTGTGAGTATTTGAATAGGAACTACAAAAGATATGGCAGTTGGACATTGACGGCGGCGTCCTATAATGCCGGAGCAGGTGCTATCAACAAATATTTGGGTATCCAGCAGGTGAGTGATTATTACGACCTTTTGTTGGGCCAGGAAACTGGTAGATATGTATTCCGTATTATGGCAATAAAGGAAATATTGAGTCACCCTGAAAAATATGGTTTTGATATAGATAAAGAAGATATGTACCAAGCTGTACCAACTTTTAAGGTTGAGGTAGACGAGCCCGTATTGAGTTTTGCCGATTTTGCGCAGCAGTATGAAATCAACTATAAAATTCTTAAAAGACATAACCCTTGGCTGCGGGAGGCACATTTAAATAACAGCTCCCGTAAAAAATATACTATTGAAATCCCAAATAAAGGATATTATAGGGTTAGCAAATAATCTTAAAGGTCTCAATACGGTTATATAAAATTCGTATTGAGGCTGTTTTACTCCATTTTATTTCCCATCTTTATATAGTAGCTGATTTTGGCTGAACTTGGCCTTATTCGGTGGTAAGAAAGATGGATACAACACTAAATTTTTTTAATAATAATCTTTGGTTGATACTTTTGGGTATTAACTATGGGCTTGTTATTGTGCTGTCTTTCTTTATCCTTCTAAAAAATAAAAACCCGGTAAAAACACTTTCTTTTCTTTTTGCCTTGGCTGTACTGCCTTTTCTTGGGTTGATTGTATACTATTTGTTTGGGCAAGACTATCGGAAATCAAAGATTTTTGAAAAGAAGTATTTTTTGGACAATCAAAAGATAAAGGAATGGCGGGCTAACTTTCGGCTGGACTCTAGTGAGCGGGAAGATTTTGAGGAAACTTATGGGGAAGGTATTTTTAAAGTATATAAATTGCTGAAAAACAATGAGAAAGCGGTTCTTACTTTTGATAATAATGTTGAGATTTTAATAAATGGCGAAGAAAAATTTAAACGACTGTTCGAAGATTTAAGAAACGCGGAAAGTCATATACACCTAGAATATTTTGTTTTGTTTGATGATGAGCTTGGAAATAAACTCATTAGTATTCTCATGGATAAGGCAAAATCTGGGGTTAAAGTTAGGTTGGTTTATGATGATGTAGGTAGTAAAATTTCAAATAGAGTAAAGAAAAATATGACCAAAGCCGGAATAGAGCACTATGCCTTTATGCCGGTACTTTTTTCAAATTCTACGGGAAAACTCAATTATAGAGACCACAGGAAGATAATTGTGATAGATGGTAAGGTAGGGTATGTTGGCGGAATAAACTTGGCGCAACGCTATGATAACAGCTATAAGAACCCGCGTTATTGGCGTGATACACATTTAAGGTTGCAGGGTGGGGCAGTAGGTTCTTTACAGTCTTCTTTTTTGTTAAATTGGAACTTTGCTTCCAATAATGAAGTTGATATAGAGAAGTCTTTCTTCCCGCAGAATAAACCCGAAACAGAGAAACCTGTGGCGGTTCAGATTGCCGCTAGTGGTCCGGATACGGACTGGGCCAATATTATGGAAGCTATTTTTTGTGCTATTAGTTCGGCTAAGGAGCGTATTTATATTACATCTCCATATTTTATGCCTAATGATGCCATTTTAACAGCTTTGACTACGGCTGCAAGAAGCGGACTGGATGTAAGGGTCATAGTTCCTTATGAATCCGATTCATGGGCCGCACAGTACGCAGGTGATTCATATATTGAGCATTGCCTGGAATCGGGTATCAGAATCTACAGGTATTGTAAAGGTTTTATCCATGCCAAGACTATGGTAATCGATAATCAATTTTCAACGGTAGGAACGGCTAATTTAGATTATAGAAGCTTTTCTATCAATTTTGAAATAAATGCCATGATTTATAACCAAGAAATAAACCGCCAACTCGCAACCAACTTTTTTGATGATTTGGAGGAGTGCGAAGAGGTAGAACTTGAAAGATGGCAAAACCGCGGTTTACGCCGTAAGCTAAAAGAATCTTTTAGTCGGTTATGGGCTCCGTTGTTATAGTATTTTCACTAACCACTAACTACAACCTAAATCTTCTTCATTTGCTGCTGCATCATTTTTATTTGGTCAGTAAGCATATTACTTTTATCAAGCTTTTTGGCTTCTTGTAGAAGTGTAGTGGCTTCTCTTTTTCTTCTTTTTTGCATTGCAATTCCCGCAAGGCTTAATTTGGCCATGGCTACATCATAATCCATGGTAAGACCAAGTTTTAGAGCCTTTTTAAAGTACTTCTCGGCTTGGGTAAGATTTTTTTGAGAGAGAATAATACCGTGTAGGTAGTTAAAATACCCTTGCTGTTTTGTAACTAGGGCGGCCTCAGGGTTCTTTATTTTGCTCAACCACTTTTGTGTGCCTTCTAAATCTTGTTTTCTCATACGGAGAAAGGCCAATAGAATAATCTCGTTTCTGAAATAAAGAAAAATGAAGATTAGGGATAGTAGAATTAAAAAGATTCCATTACCAATATATCCTTCTATAAATTGATATACGGCGTAAGCTATAATAAGTCCTGCTATGACAAGTTTAAGATTTTTATTGAACATGTGTATTAATTATTGATCGGTTCGTTTAAATTCGTTAGAAGCTCATATGTAATGGTAGACTCTATGGTCGTAGGTATTTCCTGATCGCCCATTTGCGTCATTGTAGAGGATCCAGTGGAAACACCTTCTACAGTCATCTTTTTGATGAAACCAGTAGTTGCACTAGTGGTAATGTTCGTTTTTTGAGAGCCTTTAAGCTTCATTGTGGTTGCTGCTTCCGTTACGTTCATTGTAACTTTGGCCGCTCCTGTTATATTTATGGTATCTGCGTTTAAAGCTTTCAACGTCCATATGTTGTCTGCTTGCAATTTTCCTGTATACTGGTTTTTCCAAGTATCTCCCACTTTTACTTTTTTACGTGGATAAATGAAGGTCATTTGCTTATAACTGTTAGAAAGCGCCTCTGATCCAAATTCTTTTTGCAATGACTTTTTCATCATATTCAATGAAAATTCATCTTTAAGGCCAGATGCTTCTGCCATTTTTACCACAAGACTATCGCCCCCTTTTACTTCAAGGATATCTCCTGTTTTGGCAAGGGTAATATTTACAGGCCTATTTAAAAGACTGTTGAATATTTGGGATTGCATATCATTTTCATTAACCTCTTGAGCGTGTACATCCATCAATTCACCTTGAATGCTAGAGGTCATGTTTAAGTTTAGGTCCTTGAATTTTAAAGCTATTCTGTAGGTGGTGTCCCTTACTTCCAGTACCTTGAACTCTAAAACACCATTGATCTTATTGGTAAGGATGTGCGAGGCACCATCCAGTTCTTGTGTTATAATTTGTTGTGCGTTTTGTTTTACTGTGAAGACAGCATTTTTCTTCAATTTGTACTCAAGTTGTGTCTGGGCTAAAGAAACGGTACTTGAAAGAACAATGAAAATAATGCTCAAAAAGTTTCTCATAGATTGATTTTATTGCGAAAATCCGATTTTGGCAAAAGTAATAAAAACCTATCGCTAGGCAGTAGGCATTCAATAAAAATATTTTTCAAAATGTATTTGCCAAAGAGAAAACTCTTTGTATATTTGCGCCCAGTTTTAGCGAGCGGTTTCGCAAACTTGTATCACACAAAGAAAAGGATAATACAATGCCCGGACAGAAAAGAACATATCAGCCTTCAAAGAGAAAGAGAAGAAATAAACATGGATTTAGGGAGCGTATGGCATCCGTAAATGGAAGAAAAGTTTTAGCTCGTAGAAGAGCTAAAGGAAGAAAAAAACTTTCTGTATCCTCTGAACCGAGACACAAGAAATAATGATATTATTTTTTAAGAAATATATAGGTGTTACTTTTTATAAGTAACACCTTTTTTTATGTCAGATTTGTACTGATATTTGTAACAATTTAATGCCAAAGTTTTAAAGAATACAACTAATGCCCAAAAGAAAAGATTTAAAATCCATACTACTGATCGGTTCCGGTCCAATCGTTATAGGTCAAGCTTGTGAATTTGATTATGCAGGTTCGCAATCATTACGTTCATTGCGAGAAGACGGTATTGAAACTATTTTAATTAACAGCAACCCTGCTACAATCATGACGGACCCTTCCATGGCCGATCATGTGTATTTAAAACCGTTGACTACCAAATCGATAATTGAAATTCTAAAGGAACACCCTCAAATTGATGCAGTGCTACCCACTATGGGTGGCCAAACCGCTTTAAATTTATGTATAGAGGCAGATGAAAAAGGAATTTGGAAAGACTTTGGAGTAGATCTTATCGGGGTAGATATTGATGCCATAAATATTACAGAAGACCGTGAAAAATTTCGTGAGCTAATGCTTAAAATCGGTGTTGGTATGGCACCGCAAGCTACGGCCACTTCCTTCTTAAAAGGTAAGGAGATTGCACAAGAGTTTGGTTTTCCTTTAGTAATTAGAGCGTCATATACCTTGGGTGGAGCAGGGGCTTCAATAGTTTACAAACCAGAAGATTTTGATGAACATTTAAGTCGTGGTCTGGAGATTTCCCCTATTCACGAGGTAATGATAGATAAAGCCCTTATGGGGTGGAAAGAGTATGAATTGGAGTTGCTACGGGATAAGAACGATAACGTGGTTATTATTTGTACCATAGAAAATATGGATCCCATGGGTATCCATACCGGAGATTCCATTACGGTTGCTCCGGCTATGACTTTATCTGATAGAACTTTTCAAAAAATGCGTGATATGGCTATCCATATGATGCGTAGTATTGGAGATTTTGCAGGAGGGTGTAACGTTCAGTTTGCTGTTAGCCCAGATGATGAAGAAGATATTATTGCTATTGAGATTAACCCAAGGGTTTCGCGTTCATCGGCATTGGCCTCAAAAGCTACAGGTTACCCTATTGCTAAGATTGCTACCAAGTTGGCTATTGGGTATCACTTGGACGAGTTGGATAATCAGATTACAAAATCAACATCTGCTTTATTTGAACCAACACTAGATTATGTAATCGTAAAAATACCAAGATGGAACTTTGATAAATTTGAAGGTTCCGATCGCACGTTAGGTCTTCAAATGAAGTCTGTAGGTGAGGTTATGGGTATTGGACGTTCATTTCAAGAAGCGCTACATAAAGCAACTCAATCCTTAGAAATAAAAAGAAACGGATTAGGTGCAGATGGTAAAGGGTATAGTAACTACGACCAGATTATTCAGAAATTGACTGTTCCTAGTTGGGATAGGGTCTTTGTAATTTATGATGCTATTCAATTGGGTATTCCTTTGAGAAGGATTCATGAGATTACCAAGATAGATATGTGGTTCTTAAAGCAGTATGAAGAACTTCATTTGCTAGAAAAAGAGATTTCTACCTACACGATTGCAACGCTTAACAAGGAGTTGATGTTGGAGGCCAAGCAAAAAGGTTTTGCCGATAGGCAAATTGCCCATATGCTGGATTGCTATGAGAGCGAAGTGCACAAAAAACGTACGGAAGAAATGAACATCAATAGGGTCTATAAATTGGTAGATACCTGTGCCGCCGAATTTAAGGCGATGACTCCTTACTACTATTCGACTTTTGAAGCGGAAATAGAAAAACCGGACGGAACACGTTATGTTGAGAACGATAGCGTTGTTACCGATCGTAAGAAAATTGTTGTTCTAGGTTCCGGACCAAACCGAATTGGACAGGGAATTGAGTTTGATTACTGTTGTGTTCACGGTGTACTTGCCGCTGCTGAATGTGGTTATGAGACCATAATGATAAACTGTAATCCTGAAACGGTTTCAACGGATTTTGATACGGCGGACAAGCTTTATTTTGAGCCTGTTTTTTGGGAGCATATCTATGATATTATCCGTCATGAGAATCCAGAAGGTGTAATCGTTCAATTAGGTGGGCAAACCGCACTGAAACTTGCGGAGAAACTAGAGAAATATGGTGTTAAGATATTAGGTACCAGCTTTAAGGCTTTGGATCTTGCGGAAGATCGCGGTAGCTTCTCAGAACTTTTAAAAGAAAACAATATTCCTTTCCCTGAGTTTGGGGTTGCAGAAACGGCAGATGAGGCTTTGGCTTTAGCGGATAAGCTTAATTTCCCATTATTAGTAAGACCATCCTATGTTCTTGGAGGCCAAGGAATGAAGATTGTAATCAACAAAGAAGAGTTAGAAGAGCATGTGGTGGATCTTCTTAGAAAGATACCGAACAATAAGTTGCTTTTAGATCATTACTTGGACGGTGCTATAGAAGCGGAAGCCGATGCAATCTGTGATGGTGAAGATGTTTATATCATTGGTATAATGGAGCATATTGAGCCTTGTGGAATCCACTCTGGAGACTCTAATGCTACCTTGCCACCGTTTAACTTGGGCGAGTTTGTCATGCAACAGATAAAAGACCATACCAAGAAGATTGCTTTAGCTTTGAACACGGTAGGTCTGATAAATATTCAGTTTGCTGTTAAAGATGATATGGTTTACATCATTGAAGCTAACCCAAGAGCATCCAGAACAGTACCGTTTATTGCAAAAGCTTATAAAGAGCCTTACGTAAATTACGCTACCAAAGTAATGCTAGGGGATAAGAAAGTAAAAGATTTTGATTTTAAACCAGAGCTTAAAGGTTTTGCCATTAAACAACCGGTCTTTTCTTTTAATAAGTTCCCTAATGTAAACAAAAACTTAGGTCCTGAAATGAAGAGTACGGGAGAGAGTATCCTCTTTATAGATAGTTTAAAGGATGATGAGTTTTATAACCTTTACGCTAGGAGAAAGATGTATTTGAGCAAGTAATTTGTTTGAAGTAAATATCAGAAAAGCCGTAACAAGATAGTTGTTACGGCTTTTTTTTATAGCTTACTTTTAGCTTAAATATGTTCTGTTTTGTTCATGGAATTTGCTAGTGAAGTGGGTAGGCGATTAGTTAAACCACACTGCGTAACGTTTTCGGCGTAGTTCCAATGCTAGGGTTTCTTCCATTTTTAAAGCCTCTGCTCTGGTGTTTAGAGGTTTAATATGGTTGTAAAGACTTGGTCTTAGATAGGAACCGTATTTTTTTACAATGCTGGAAGAAAGATTGTGTCCCTTTTTGCTTAAGCTTCCCTTTTTGTGTTGTTCAAAACGTTCTTTGGGTGTTTTGCTGGTCATACCTACATACAGACATTCTAAAACTCCATTAAATTGTGGATTTGCTTCACGAAAACGTCTGTTTTCCGTGAAAACTTTTTTAGAAAGTTCTATAACGTAAATCTGATATTGAGTTTCGGCCATTTAAAAATAGATTATTTAATGGGATAAATCCATTTCTTCTTTAGGAAGGTGTTTAAAAATAATTTTCAAAAATTCGGGAAGGTTATAGGGTTTGTGTATAACATCGTCCATTCCGGAATTAAGTATTTCCTGTGTTCCTTCTTCTAACTCAACGGCCGTAAGTGCTATAATGGGGATATTTTTATTGAATTTACGAATCATCATCGTGGCTTCCATACCATTTATATTAGGCATGTTGATGTCCATCAATATTAAATCGTATGCGTTAGACTTACACATGGCAACAGCCTGTACGCCATCATTTGCTAAGCTGGACTTGATATGATGTTTCTCCAAGGTTTTTTGTGTGACCTTTTGGTTTATTTTATTGTCGTCAACAATCAGGACATGACTTGTATGGCCATTTTTTAAACCCTGTGGTATGTTAGGGTCGCTATTAAGAATAGATACTGCTTTATGTTGCTCAGTTTGTTTTTCTAGAGTTAATTCAAAACTAAATTCCGCTCCTTCGTTAGGTTGACTTGTAAGTTGAATTTCACTTCCGTAAAGGTCTAGAATCTTTTTTACAATGGTTAGACCTAAACCAGTGCCTGTATAACTATGGTTTTTATTTTCTATTTGGGTAAACTCTTTAAAAATTTCCTTCTGCATATGCAAGGGAATCCCAAGACCATCATCCTTTATAGTGAATTTTACCACGGTGTTTTCATTCTTAGTAGTTTCAACTACAACAAGGCTTAACCAAATATTACCGTTTTCGGTGAATTTAATCGCGTTGCCCATTAAGTTGATAAGTACCTGCGAAAGCCGTATAGGGTCGCCAATTAATTTATTGGGGATGTTCTCGTCAATATGAAGGTGCAGTTTGTTGCTGTTCTCGTGTAGCGTAAATTCAAAGGAACGTACTATATTCTGTATAAGGGTATCCAATTCGTAAGGCACTTTAGATAGGCTAATGGCTTCAGCATCCATCTTACTCAAAAGCAATACATCATTAATGAGCGCTAATAAGTAATCTGCAGAGAACTTTAAAGAATTTAAGTCGTCCGCATAGGCTTTTAGATTTTGGTCTTCTTTAAGCAATGTAGATATACCTATCACTCCATAAAGAGGGGTTCTAAGTTCATGACTTACGGTAGATAGGAACTTGGTCTTTACTTTAGAAAGTTTTTCGGCTTTTTCGTTGGCAAGTCTAAGCTGTTTGTTCTTTGCCATCAACCTATTGATGTAAATCCTTCGGGTTTTAAAGAAAGTAATAATGCCGAAAAGGGCTAAAACAAGAATAACAATGGCAATAATAAGAACAGTGGTAAGCGATTTTGATTTGGAGATTAACTCCTCTGCATAGGCTTGTTCCTTTAAGGCAGACTGTAGTTCTTTATGTGCTTGTTCTAAATCGTATTTAGCTCGTGCCTTCTCGGTTTCCTCTAGTTTTTTTAAGGTGTATGCCTTTTGCTTGTAGAGATTGTGTTGGTCTAAATTGGCAAAGGCTTTTTTATAATCATCCGTTTCACTGTAGAGTTTGGATAAATCTCCGTATGCCTCTATGGCAAGGTCTGTATTATCATTTTCATTGGCAAACGATGCAATTTTCTCCAACTTTTGAGTTGCCGCATCGTACTTCTTTTTAGCAAGGTAATATTTGCCATGTAGCAAATCCATGTACAATCTGTCCAGGGAATCTACTTCTTGCAAAGAAAGCTCCTCTGCTTTTTGTATGTAGTGAGCCGCATTATCCAGTTGATTGTTGTCTAAGTATGTCCAAATAAGATTTATGTACGTAAGGTATATTTCGTCGTAATCTTGGGCTTTTTGATTTAATTCTATGCTTTCCTTAAAATAAGCAATGGCCTTGTTATAGGTTTGTTTATTCTCGGAGTAAAGGATTCCCAAGTTTAAGGCTCCCCATGCTATTAAGCTGTCCGTTTCTGTGGCTCGTGCCAGCTCTAGGGCTTTTTCAGAGTAGATTTTGCCTTTTATGGTGTCTTCGGTTTCGGAATAAATTCCGCCTAAAATATCGTAGCCTAGGAACTCGTAATAATCATAATCGTACTCATGTCCTTTTTCTATTAGGGTAGCGGCGTATTTAATGGCGTCTTTATAGTTGTATTGATCGTAGGCCTCGTTTGACTTGTTTACGTAAAATTCCAAGGTATCCCGTTGCCATTCCGTTGAGTTTTGAGCTAAGGTGTTAGTCAAATGGGAAAGAAAAAAAACAATAATAAGTAATCTGAATGGGCTCATAAAATCTTAGGGGCCAATAAGAAATTTCGGGGTTGGCCTTTTTTGACGAGCTAATATAAGGATTTGCTTCACAATATATTACGAAGTAGTCAATAGATCGATGGATGGTATCTTGATAGATAGGACGTAATTGCCCTTGAATATATTATTCTGCGTCTACTTCTATTCCCTCTGTAGTAAAGGAAAATGCTTGTGCACCCAAACCACCAACCATTACTGCTTGAAATAAGGGGTTTATGGGATGTTTGGAATACCAATCTATGATAAAATTGGCACCGCTACCTCCAGAAGTATCCTGTTGTTCTATAACATAGTCAATAGACTCCATAGGGCGGAGATAAATGGCTTGATCCAGGTAACTCCTTACCAGGTCACCTCCTGTATTGTAATAATCTATAGTAGTGATAAACAGGCTATCTTTTAAACTGGTATTTCTAATGCTTAATGTGGCCGTCAATAAAGTTCTTGAGTCTCTGGTCTGGTTATAAATATCCGAATAAATGGGTACGTAGACTTGTTTGGTAAGAGGGTCGACGGCTGCACCATCGACCCTTCTAGTTAAGGTATGTTCATCAAGAACCTTTACTGGTTGCTCTTCATTTGCTTGTTTGCAAGAGGTAACCAGAAAAATGAGTATAAGAACACAGGTCTGGGCCCAAATAGAATTTTCAATTAAAAAATCGCTATTGTTGTATTTGCTCATGCCCTTATTGTTCTAGTCTCATCGAGTTAGGTTAATGGTCAACTAATTTTATTCCCATTCTGTATGGAAAATACCCTCTTTGTCTAAACGCTCATAAGTGTGAGAACCAAAGAAATCCCGTTGAGCCTGAATAAGGTTTAATGGTAATCTGCTTGATGTATAGGCATCAAAATAGGTAAGCGAGTTAGAAAGGCCAGGTAAAGGAATTCCGTTTTTGGCTGCGTGTGCTACCAATTTTCTAGCAGAGCCAACACTGCCTTTTACTTTGTCTATAAACTGATCAGAAAGTAAAAGGTTCGGAAGGTCCTTGTCCGCTTCAAATGCATCTGAAATATCAGCTAATAATCCCGCACGAATAATACATCCTTCACGCCAGATTTTTGCAATTGTAGCTATATCCAAGTTGTAATTGTATTCTTTTGAAGCATCGGCTAATTGGTGAAGTCCTTGGGCATAAGTTATGATAAAGGAGAAGTAAAGGGCTTCTTCTGCCATTTTCTCTAATTCTTCCTTGTCTAATTTTTCAACTTCTGGACGGTCGTACAATTCGTCTGCCTTCACTCGCTCTTCTTTTAAGGCTGATATTTCACGCATGCTAACGGCAATATCTATAGAAGGAACGGGGATGCCCAAATCCATTGCGTTTTGGCTGGTCCATTTTCCTGTACCTTTTTGTTTTGCACGATCAGATATCTGGTCTAAAAGCCCTAATTTACTTAAGTTAAGCTCATCTTTCTGAATAAAGATTTTAGAGGTAATCTCAACAAGAAAAGATTGTAAACGGCCCTCGTTCCATTTAGAGTAGGTAGTATGAAGCTCCTCGTTGGTATAATCCCCGGCCTTTTTAAGCAGGTCATATACTTCCGAAGTTAATTGCATAAGTCCATATTCAATACCATTATGAACCATTTTTACGTAGTTTCCGGACGATTTTGGACCTAAATATGCAACACAAGGTTCGCCTTTGTATTTTGCGGATACCGCCTCAAAAATGGGTTTGATATGTTGGTAGGCAGATTTTGAGCCTCCAGGCATGATGCTTGGCCCTAGACGAGCACCTTTTGCACCACCCGAAACACCGGCTCCAAAAAAGTTAATGGCCTTATCATGAAGATAGGCTTCACGACGGTCAGTATCCGTAAAAAATGAGTTTCCACCGTCTATTATGATATCACCGCGATCTATATGAGGTAAAAGACTTTCTATAACTGCATCTACAATTTTACCAGCAGGAACCAAAAGCATAATTTTTCTGGGTTCCTTTAACGATTTAACGAATGTTTTGATGTTCGTAGAGGCATTGACCTTGGCCTCATGGCCTCCTTCTTCCTTTAAAGCCGCTACTTTTTCAGCGTCTAAATCGTATCCGTAAGCAGAAAAACCATTGTCTGCTACATTTAATATAAAGTTACGGCCCATAACACCAAGGCCTATTAATCCAAAATCATATTTTTCTTCCATTTCCTAATTTTAAAATTAAACGATCAACGTTCAAATTGTTCTTTTTTGGTAGGTACAACCAAAATTAAACGAAATTATTGAAATGTAAGATTATCTTAGGGTAAACTCGTTGGTATTACTGCATCTTTTCGATACTTTTAACCTTTCAAATAGTATTAGGATATTATCTCATTATGAATAAAACAGAAAATCAAATTCTTGTGATATTTGGCGCTTCTGGCGACCTTACGGCAAGAAAACTTGTGCCCGCACTTTTTAATTTGTATCAGGCCAATCAACTTCCTGAAAATTTTGTGGTACTGGGGGCAAGTAGGAGTGATATGACCGATAGCGCTTTTAGGAATAAAGTGGTATTAGAGAGCACTTATTTAGAGGATAAACTTAAAGATCTAAAGGAAGAGGAGGTAAAGAACTTTGCGGATAAATTCTTTTACGAGGATTTAGGAGGGAGCTATGACACGGACTATGGTCGCTTGAGAAAGCGGGTTGAAGACTTAAAGAACAAATACCAAACATCTGGTAATATCATATACTACCTTTCTACACCGCCTACGTTGTATGAAACAATAGCTCAAAACCTTGCAGATGCAGGTATGAGCACCCAAAATAATGGTTGGAAACGCTTAATTGTTGAAAAACCTTTTGGCTACAGTTTGGATACTGCCAAACAACTTAATAGCGGCCTTCAGCAATTTTTTAAGGAACATCAGATATATAGAATAGACCACTATTTAGGTAAGGAGACGGTACAGAACCTATTGGTTACCCGTTTTGCCAATAGTATTTTTGAGCCTCTTTGGAACAGGAACTACATACACCACGTAGAAATCACCAATGCAGAGAGTGTTGGTGTGGAGAAAAGAGGAGGATATTATGATAAATCCGGTGCCTTACGGGATATGTTCCAGAACCATTTATTGCAGATTGTTTCTTTGATTGTTATGGAGCCGCCTATAAGCGATGCTCCGGAAGATATACGAAACGAAAAGGTAAAGGCGCTTAAATCGCTCAGGGTTATGAAAACCGAGCAGGAATTATTTGATAATACCATTAGGGCGCAATACACCAAATCTGTTATAGACGGAGAAGAAGTTAAAGGTTATCGTGAGGAAGAGGGAGTGGATAAAGATTCTACCACGGAAACCTTTGCGGCCATTAAGTTCTTTGTTGATAACTGGAGATGGAAAGATACACCGTTCTACGTTCGCACCGCAAAGAGAATGCCTACCAAGGCAACGGAAGTGGTGATTCACTTTAAAACCCCTCATCATCAAATTTTTCAAGATTCCGGGTTGGATAGTAAGGACAACAAGTTGGTAATCCGTATTCAGCCAGATGAAGGTATTCTATTGAAATTTGGTGTAAAAGTACCAGGTCAGGGCTTTAAGGTAGAACGTGCCAATTTAGATTTTTACTATTCTAGTTTAGCTGAAACCCATGTAATGGATGCGTACGAGCGCTTATTGTTAGATGCTATGCAGGGTGATGCAACCTTATATGCGAGAGCTGATGAGGTTGAGGCGGCTTGGGAATTTGTAGACCCTATCTTAAAGTACTGGGAAAATGGCAAAGATGTGCGTATGTACGGGTATGCTGCCGGTGTTTGGGGCCCTGAAAATTCTCATGAGCTCATAGATGGTATTGGTGAGTGGAGAAATCCAGGTCCTAATCTTACGGACGACCCTGGTTTTTGTGTCATTTGTTAATTAAAGTAAAGGCCCTTTTTTTAAGAAGGGCTCTTTTGTTCATTTAAATAAAATTATGGAATTAAAGATATATCAAGATAAAGTTGAAGTTGCTCAAGAGTTTTCAAAGTATTTTGCAGAGCAGACCAAAGGAAACGAACCTTTTCATGTAGCGCTTTCGGGAGGAAGCACGCCAAAAATAGTTTTTGATGTACTGGCCGAAAAGTTTGGAGCTAATATAGATTGGAAACTGGTACATTTTTATTGGGGAGATGAACGCTGTGTACTTCCTACGGATGATGAAAGTAATTATAAAATGACCGTAGAGCACCTTTTGTCAAAAATTGATATCCCAGAGGGTAATATTCATAGGGTAGAAGGAGAGAATGATCCTGAAAAGGAAGCGGAGCGTTATGCTCAAGTATTGAAAAATGAACTTCCGGCCAAAAACGGATTCCCTCAATTTGATTTAGTTATTTTGGGTATGGGAGATGATGGTCATACAGCATCTATTTTTCCACATGAAATAGAATTGTGGGACTCAGAAAACCTTTGTGCAGTTGCCGTTCATCCAGATTCTGGTCAAAAACGAGTTACCATAACCGGGAATGTCATCAACCACTCTAAAACTGTAGCCTTTTTGGTAACAGGGGCCAGTAAAGAGGAAAAGGTAGGAGAAATTATAAATAAGGAAGGTTCGTACACTTCGTACCCTGCCAATTTAGTGGCACCTACAACAGGAGATTTACTTTGGTTTTTGGATAAGGCCGCGGCCGCTAAAATTACCGAAGGGCAAGTTTAACATTTTCGTTGCTAAGACTCTCTAAATGCATTTCCATTTTAAATTGTGAAGAGTCAAACTGAGTGTCCCTTGAAAAGGCCTCTTCTTTACGCTGTTTACTTCTGGAAAAACGTCTAACACCTTGTTCGTTTTCTAGAAGTAAGCCGGGTACGGGAACACTTTTCCCGTTTTCATCTTTCGCTACCATAGTAAAATAGGAAGAGTTGCAATGGCGCTTTGTACCCGTGGTTATGTTTTGCGATTCTACGCGAACCCCCACGACCATAGATGTTTTTCCCGTATAGTTAATAGAGGCTCTAAGCGTTAACAGTTCACCCACTTCTACAGGGTGTAAAAAATCTACACGGTTAACGGATGCCGTTACACAGTACCGCTGCGAGTGTTTAGAAGCACAGGCGAAGGCAATTTGATCCATAAGATTAAGAATGTGGCCACCGTGAACTTTACCCCCAAAATTAGAATGGGAGGGGAGCATAAGCTCTGTTATTGATACTCTAGACTCGTTAGCGCTTTTAAACTTTTCCATTAGTTTCTAAAATGAGGTGATTGTTCTTTCTGTACGTCGGTAATGAAATATTTACTATCGCCCAACCAAAGAAAGGTAGCAAAGCGTTCTACATAGTGCAATTTTACATATTGGCCCTGATATTCTTGAAGCTTCTCTATTACTTCTTTATCCTTGTCCAATACAGAAAAAGAAAAGATTTGAGCTCCGGAAATACCTTGACTTATCTCGCCTTCCCAAGTTTTTATGATAACTCCTTTGTGGCTTATTTTTATTAGCTCTCCAGAGCGAATACCATCGCTATACGGTACAAAGTAAATAAAGGCGTAAACAATTGCGAAAAGGGCTATAATAATGCCCAGGGTTACAAAAAGCGACTTTTTCATGGTTTCAGTTTTAGTTCGCTTTCAAAATCATCGTCTTGAGCGCGTTTTAATATGGGTTCGGGAATGGATTTTTTAGCCTTGGCACCCATTTTCTTCAATTTTTCTATGCTAATAACAATGTTGCCCCGCCCTTCTACAAGCTTATTCATAGCTCCTTTGTATTCAGATTTGGCCTCGTCCATTTTCTTACCAACTTTGGTAAGGTCGTTTACAAAACCTTCAAACTTATCATAAAGAGCTCCCGCCTGTCTGGCAATCTCTATGGCGTTGCGCTGTTGCTTTTCATTGTTCCACATACTGTCTATGGTACGCAGGGTAGCAAGTAAGGTAGATGGGGTAACTATAACTATGTTCTGTTCAAATGCTTTGTTGTATAACGTAGGGTCATTGTTTATAGCAATGGCAAAAGCAGGTTCTATGGGTACGAACATGAGCACAAAATCCGGACTTTCCATAGCGTACAGGTCTTCGTATTTTTTTGAAGAAAGCTGGTCTATGTGACGCTTAAGGGAATTAATATGGTCCTTTAGGAATTTGTCGCGCAGGTCCTCTTCCGCGTTTACGTACCTCTCATAATCGGTAAGGGATACTTTGGAATCAACAACCATCTTTTTCCCATCGGGCAGGTTAATGATAACATCTGGAAGTACCCTTGAACCATCTTCTCGGGTAAAACTTTGTTGCACGGAATATTCCCTGTCTTTTTCAAGACCGGATTTTTCCAATACACGTTCCAGAACCAATTCCCCCCAATTTCCTTGCATTTTGCTGTCGCCTTTTAATGCCTTGGTAAGGTTCTCTGCTTCTTGGGTGATTTTTAGGTTTTGTGTCTGCAGGTTTAAAAGTTGCTCTTTTAAGGCTGAATGTATGCTGATGTTCTCCTTTTGGCTCTCTTCAACTTTCTTTTCAAAAAGTTGTATTTTTTCATTTAAAGGGGATAGGATGTCTTTAATGTTCTTTTCGTTACGCTCCGTAAACTTTAAACTTTTCTCCTCTAAAATCTTGTTGGCAAGATTTTCAAACTCTTTGGTAAACTTTTCTTGAAGCTTTTCTACCTCGTCTTTTTGTTCTTTGTTTTTTAGTTGAAGGTTCTCTAAATCGGCTTGGTAACGTACAATCTGGTTGCCCAGTTGTTCTTTTTCACTCTGCAGTTGCAGTTTGTGTTCTTCACTGTCACGTAGCCGTTGCTCCATAACACCAAGATTGGCATGTAACTGTTGTTCGCGTTCTTCAAGCGCACTCTGGCTACTTTTTGTCTTTAAATTTTGAATATAGTTTCCTAGGAAATAGCCTGCCGCAAGACATATCAGTCCTATTAATAAATATATAAGGTAAATGTTCATTTGTAAAATAAAGTGTTCGGGGGTAAAGATACGAGATTGGCTTTAAAACCAAACATCACGCTTACGTTACTTTTTTATCCTAAAAGAACCTGTCTTTGGGTCAAAAGCAACGGTATCGGAAGGGAATAACGACTCAAACGCTTTTTGTTCAATTAGTTCGCAAGGTTTTCCAAAATAATTTTCTTTTCCATCTAACAGAACCATTTTGTCACACAGCTGAATAGCCATTTCAATCTCATGGGTAGTAAATAGCACAATTTTTTTTGTGGAATGTGCAATGGAACGAAGCAGTTTTAAAATCTGAATTTTATGGTAAAGGTCTAGATGCGTAGTGGGTTCGTCCATTAGGATGATAGATGTATCCTGCGCTAAAGCCCGGGCAATCATAACACGTTGCAATTGCCCGTCACTTAGCTCATAACATTTTTTATCCTGAAGTTTTTCTAGCTGCAGGGATTTTAGGGCTTCTTTTATTTTCTGTTTGTCCGTTGCTGTAAGAGTGCCCAGCCAATTGGTATAGGGCTGCCTTCCTAAAGCCACTAATTCAATAACGGAAAGGTTTTTAGAGGCAATAGGCTCCGTAAGAACCATGCTTATCTCAGCTGATAGGTCTTGCGGAGAGTAAGCGGCAATAGGTTTGCCCTTAACCGCTATATGGCCGGCCAGCTGAGGTTGTGAATTGCCCAGGGTTCGCAATAAAGTAGATTTTCCAATACCGTTCACGCCAACTATGGCCGTAAGCTCACCGGGCTCCAGGCCAAAAGTAATATTTTGGGCAATAGCATTGGAGCCATATCCAATAGATAGGTTGGCAGATGAAAGCGTACTATGTTTTTTTAGGAGCCCTATGACGATTTTTTATTAAAGTTGTTTTTTGATTTCCTTTGGTAACTTCTTGATGTTCTTAATTTTGATATTCTTGTAATAAACCTCGCAGGCTTCGGACTGAAACTGTATTTTTCCTTTTGTCAGTGATTTTGCGATACCTTCTTTATTGTATTCTTTTGCATTTTCTAGAACCATAACCACTTTTCCGTTTACAATATGGTAGGCCTTATCCTCTATGCAGATAAGCTCCAAACGGCTCCATTGCCCATGCGGATTTTCAAAATTAGCAATTCTTCTACAACGGCCATTACCGCCAGTTTTAAAAGTGCGAATTTCGCCGTTTGGGTCATAGAACCAAAACTCTTTTCCGTTGTCCGTTCGTTTTGTAGCCTTGATGTCCATGCTAACACCGGCCAGCGGAAAGAAATCACCACAATCCGTTTCTTGTACTTGCATTTCCGGGGCACGCATCCAAACGTTCCAAAACTGTCCGTGAGGTTCTTGGGCGTGGTAGAGTACACCACTGTCTCTTTTATCTTTTAAGCGTGGTTCGTATTTTTTCGTTCCCCATTTTATATCAAAGATCAAATGGTAGTTTTCATATTCTTTTTTGGTACTTAAACCTCCGTAAATTTCACCGCTTACATTTAAAATGGTTTCCCCGTTTTCCTGAGTGGTGGTAAAGACATTTAAAGGGTCATTGTTGAGTCCAATTGGTGTGCCGTGCATACCGTCTCCTTTTTCATAGCCTTCTAGGTCTAATGACGTATGAGGTACACCCATGAAAATATCCCAGTTCGTAAGGTCTTTGTCCAATAGGTTCTCCCATCCTTTATCGTTCTTTTGAGCGTTCAAGAAATAAGTTGTAGATACAAGAAGAAGCAGGTAAATTAGTTTAGTTTTCATAGGTGTTGTTAAGGTTGATTTAAAGAAAAAAGTTCAATAGTATATTACTCGTAAAACTATAGGATTAGGAACAACCAGAGTATAACATATGATCTTATATGTATAATTTAAAGCTTATAGAAAGGAACAGTTGTTAAAACACCATCTTTCTTTTTCTAATTAACAACCAGATAACTACAGGAGCTCCTAGAATGCTTGTAATTGCGTTGATAGGAAATACTTCGGCACTATTAGGAAGTTGGGCTATAGTATCACAAATAAGCATTAAAATGGCTCCGTAGATTAGAACGGCAGGAAGTAAAATGCGATGTTCCGTAGTATTGAAGATTTGGCGCGTTAAATGTGGCACGGCCAAACCTATAAAAGCAATGGGACCGGCAAACGCGGTAACAACCCCGGCCAATAAGCCCGTTGCAATAATAATTTGATACCGTGAACGAATTAAATTTACACCCAAACTTTTTGCATAGTTTTCTCCAAGGAGAAGGGCGTTTAACGGTTTTATGCACAATATGGCAAGAAGTATTCCTAAAAGGATAATGATGAACAGTAGGCCCAATTGGTGCCAAGATAGGTTGCCAACACTCCCAAAAGACCAGTACACAAACTGTTGAAGCTTCTCTGCATCCGTAAAGTAAGAAAGCACACTCACTATTGCAGCGCTAATACTCCCGAACATGAGTCCTATTATCAAAAGGGCCATAGTGTCCTTTACTTTGGAGGCCACAGTGATAACGGCCAAAAGCACCAGAAAACTACCTATACTGGAAACAATGGCCATAGATACATCCGTAACCAGACTCAACCCGAATAATGAAGCTAAGGTTGATGATCCCATAATTAAGAAAGCGGCACCTAAACTGGCCCCGGAGCTAATACCCAGTACGAATGGGCCTGCCAAGGGGTTCCTGAACAAGGTTTGCATCAAGAGCCCACTTAAGGATAATCCTGCGCCTACCAATATAGCTGTAAAAGCTTTGGGTATCCTGTAGTTCCAAATGATATATTCCCAAGCGGTATTTTCTATTTCTTTGCCAAATATGGAATGTAATGTTTCCGAAAAGGGAATAGAAACCGAGCCCAAAGAGATATTGACCCCTAATGCAACTACTAAAATAGCAATCAGGAAAATGAATGAATTACGGTATGTTTTAGGGTCTTGCAATTAGTTTAAAGGCTTAAAGAAAAACAGTTCGTGGTCCGGAAGCAATTCTGGATGAAAAATATGGATAAGGTCTTTTAGTACAAGGTCTGGCCGCATAGGCCCCAATTCATAGTATAATAAACCGCCTGTTTCTCCTTTGGCAATTGTATTGGAAAAAACGGTTTTATTTTTATAAGCGTTGAATTGAGTGTAATGTTTGTTGGATTCTTTTACTTCTTCATAGGAGGTAAGCATGGAAGGGTTTAGCCAATAATCTGCATCTTGTGCAGTGGCTAGAACAGATTCCAAGCTCAGGCCTATTCCCCCGGTTTCGGGAGTTTCTTTCCATAAATAATCGGTTTTGGCATCCCTTAAAAATTGTGCCATCCAGCTTTTTCCTCCAGCAACATGCCAAACATCTTTGTATAGTCCGCCTGTAAGAGCCGTAGGTTTTTTGGTAGCACGATTAGCAATATCTTTTGTTTGTAAGTAAGATTTTTCTATAGATTTAAAGATACTGTCCGCTTTAGTTTCCAAACCAAAAAAAGGAGCAAAAAACTTGAGCCATTCCGCTTTTCCTAAGGGAGATTCCTCTGTCCAGTCTCCATTATAAACCACAGGAACATTAGAACGAATTAAGGTTTGGTACGCCTTATTCTGATTGTTAATACCAAAACCTACAACTACATCAGGTTTAAGGTTTAGGGTGATTTCTGTATTCAACGTTTCGTTGTTCCCTAGTTCCTCTATATGCCCATTATCAATTCGTTTACGTGTCTTTTCAGAAGAAATTAAATCTGTATTGGGGAAGCCAACCAGTTTGTTGGTTACGCCCAAGGCTTCAAGGGCTGGTATATGAGTTGTAGAAGTTACGATCAACCGTTCTATGGGTACGGCAACAACAGCATCATATTCGTCCTTATTAAACGTAATTGAGGCTAATTTACTTTTTGGAATCAACGCATATTTAAAGGAAGTGTCCGCTCCGGGCCAAGCAGATGAGACTTCAATAGTGGTTAGTCCGTTACTGGAGGTCTCAATTGAAAAACCTTTGGCATGGCTAATTTCAATTTCTGTTGAAGGCTCATGTTGTAATTGCGAATCACTTTTTTTATCGGTCTTACAAGCGATAAAGAAGCAAAAAAATAGAATTAAGATGCTGTTTTTCAATGGGTTTGTTTTGTTTCTGTAGTTAAGGTATGGCTCTATTATGGCATTAAAGGTACATTCTTTATGCCCTAAGAAAAAAGTGGCGAGCTAAATATTTTTAGAAAGAGGAGGTACGTAACCCACTAATTGTCATTGTGCTATTAAATTAATTTTAAGGGAGTTTAAAAATAGTTTAAGGCCTGTTAATAGTTCATTATATTTGATGCTTAAAAAAATTGTAATGAAGAAAATTTTATTTGTTTTAGCCTTAGTTGTATTTGGCTCGTGTAGTGATGATGAAAAAGTAGATTATGTAGCCAAGAACGAGGAGGAGATAAAGGAATATATTGCGGCCAATGGTTTAAATGCCACCAGGAGCGATAGTGGACTCTATTATGTAGTTGAAGAAGAAGGAACGGGAGAACGACCAAATTTTAATTCGGATGTTACTGTGGCGTATAAAGGTTACTTTACGGACAAAGAAGTTTTTGATGAAAGTAGTGCGGAAGGTATTTCTTTTAACCTAAGACAGGTAATTGCCGGGTGGACAGAAGGAATCACCTATTTTAAAGAAGGAGGAAACGGTATTCTTTTGGTACCTGCGGCTTTGGGTTATGGAAACTCTGATAACCGTGGTATTCCTGGGGGTTCCGTACTTATTTTTGAGGTTAAGCTTTTAGCCACTAATTAAGACGTTTTTCTAAAAAGCACATCTATTTTGTTCTACATCGTTTGAGAACGGACTTTTTTTAGGGTTGCAATTTTGAACGAATTGATTACCTTCGCCACGAATTTTGGTTCGATACGGTAGCATATACTTTGTCGATTAAAAGGGAATCCGGTTAAAATCCGGAACTGTTCCCGCAACTGTATGTTCTTGCCAAGAATTTCTTGGTACCTCTTAATGAGGGTGTTGTTTTCTTCTACACCACTGTCCGTTTAAATGGATGGGAAGGTAAAATAACATGGAACAAGTCAGGAGACCTGCCAATTTCATAACCTTAAACAAGACTTTCGGGTAAAAGGTCTTTAACGGTATGAGAGATTATAAGCCATTTTTGATTATTCATATTTTATTATGCACTATCCTTTGTAATGCCCAACAGGAAAGCATAACTGTTTTGGATGAGGTCATTCTTACAGATGTTCGGCTTTTGCATTTTTCAAATGGAAAAGTAGACATCCTAAATGACTCTGTAGTAGATCGTAACGGTAGTTCCTTAACGGACCTGTTACAATTTAATTCTAATGTGTATTTGAAAGAAAATGGATTAGGAATGATTTCTTCTCCATCTTTTCGTGGAACTAACGCATCACAGACGGCGGTCATCTGGAATGGTATCAATATTAACTCACAACTTACTGGACAAACCGATTTTAATACAATTATACCAAGAAATTACGGGGCAGTAAGTGTTAGAAGTGGGGGTGGGAGTGTGCAATTTGGTAGTGGAGCAATTGGGGGTAGTATACACTTGAACGACTTGTTTAGATTCTATAAACATTCTGAACATGAGTTGCTTCTTAGTTACGGAAGCTTTGATACAAGGAATTTTAACTATCATACTTCTATTGGAGACGCGAAAACCACAGTGGGTTTTGGAGTAAGCTATCTTGAATCAGAAAATAATTATAAATATTTGGGAACAGACCAAAGAAATGAAAATGGAGCCTTTAATAATGTTAATGTCAATACAAACATAGGGTACCAAATAACTGACGGGCAATTACTAAAGTACTACCACAATACTTTTATTGGCGATCGTGACTTTTCTGGCACTATCACCGCACCTTCAAATTCTAACTATCGGGATTACAATTCCCGTAACCTTTTGGAATGGAGTAGCTTTAATGCAAAACGTATTCACCGGGTTAAGCTTGGTTATCTGTATGAAAAGTACAAATACTATGATAACAAGGAAAGAGAAGATTTTTCCTTTGGAAATACAAATACGTTTTTGGTCAATTATGATTATAAAATTAATTTCAAAAATGTTGTCCTTAATGGAATTGCCGATTATAATCATATTGAAGCAAAAGGGACTTCTATTGAAAATAGCAAGAGAGAAACACTTGCAGCAACCCTTTTATTTAAGCACGATTTAGGTGATAGAATTACCTATGGAGCTAACTTGAGAAAAGAATTTATAAGTGACTACAAAAGCCCATTAATTTACTCCTTAAACGCTAGATATTCTTTTAGTCCTCAACACGCTGTTTATTTTAATGCTTCAAAAAATTATAGGGTTCCTACATTCAATGAAGTTTATTGGATTTTAGGTGGGGGGGCAGGTGGAAACCCGGATATTAGGCCGGAATCTTCTTTACAGGCAGAAATTGGGCAGGCCTTTAAAAAAGAGAGTTATACCTTTCAATGGGCTGCTTTTTATATTGATTCAGAGGACCTAATACAATGGAGACCTAACAATATGGGAATTTGGTCTCCGGTCAATATCAAAGACGCATTAAACTATGGTCTAGAAGTTTCTTTGATATTCTCGCAAAATTGGGGGAATCATGATGTTAATTGGGACAATAGTTACGCGCACACTAAGGCGGTAGATTCAGAGACAGATAAAACTTTAATGTATGTGCCCCAACATAAGGTAACTTCTAGTTTAACGTATGCATATTCGGACTGGCGCTTATTTTACCAATTATTTTTTAATAGTAGCGTATTTAGTACTTCGGATAATTCTGGGTCGTTGCCAGGCTATTCCGTTTCAAACCTAGGGTTTGGAAGAAATTTTAGAATGAAGGGGAAGTTGAATATGGAAGTGTTAATGCAAATAAACAATCTATATAATAAAGAGTATCAAAATGTGGCTTTTAGGCCTATGCCAAATAGAAACATACAATTAAAGTTAAAGTTGAAAATTTAAAAAAACAAAATGAAAATGAAAAAGGTATCAATTTTAGTAGCCATGGCGGCTTTATTTGCAGTTAGTTGTTCTGATGATGACGATGAGGTTATAATGGAAGAGGTGAAGGGAGATTACCAAAATGGAATTTTGATAAGTAATGAAGGTCCGTTTAACAATGGTACTGGAACTGTCACATATATATCAAATGATTCATTACTTGTTAAAGAGACTATTTTTAAGGCAGAAAACAATGAAGATCTTGGCAACATTGTGCAATCCATAGCTTTTGATGAAGACATGGCATATATTGTAGTTAACAACTCACATAAGATTCATGTGGTCAACCGGTATACGTTTAAAAGTGAAGCGATCATAGAAGACGGACTTTTAAACCCTAGGTACTTTACTGTTGCCAATGGTAAGGGATACGTTACAAACTGGGGTGATACGGCTGATGAAACGGATGATTACGTAGCCATTATTGATTTAGAGTCCAATGTAGTATCAAAATCCATTCCTACCGAGTTAGGACCAGAGGCAATTACTTCCAATGAAGATTTTGTATATGTTGCACATCAAGGGGCTTTTGGCCAGAACAATAAGGTTTCTATCATAGATGTCTCTACTGATGTGGTGTCAACTACGCTCACTGTTGGTGATTTTCCCAATTCTATGCAATGGGATAATGCTGGAAATTTATGGGTGTTAAGTAGTGGAGCTCCAGCATATACTGGAGAAGAGACCAATGGCACACTTGCAAAAATTAACACGTCAGACAATACGTTGGCACAGATTTTAGATTTTGAAACTACAGAGCATCCTGGCGATTTAAGTGTGGAAAATAACACATTATATTTTGGCATGTCTAATGCGGTTTATTCATTTGATTCTGGATCAGAGGCATTGCCAACCGAGGCTCATATAGCCGATGTCTCGTTTTATAGTATGACTGTTAATGATGGTAAGCTTTATGGTACAGATGCAAAAGACTATGCTAGTAAAGGAGACTTATATATTTATGATTTAAGTACTAAGGAGTTAATCAGCACCATTGCTGTAGGAATCATTCCAGGAGGTATATATTTTAATTAAACTAAATGCTCAAAGTCTGCTCTTTCATGCCCGCTGTTACGCAAATGCTCTATGATATGGGGTTGCAAGAGCATTTATATGGTATAACGTTTGAATGTCCGCCACAAGCACTAAAGGAGAAAAAGCCCGTAGTACGATGTATATTGGAAGGCAAAAATTATTCCAGTAAAGAGATAGACGTGTTTTTTTCCGAAAGTAAAAAAGAAGGAAAGAAACTCTATTACGTAGATGAAAAAGCACTGGCAGATATAGCTCCCGATGTAATCTTTACACAAGATATGTGCGATGTTTGCCAGATTGATACGGAATGTACCGCAGCGGCCGTTGCAAACCTTGAAAAGCAACCGGAGCTTATTTCAATAAGTCCATCTAGTTTTGACGATGTCTTTGAAAATGCTATTACCATTGCCAAAGCATTGAATAAGGAAGAGGTGGCCTATGCGTATTTGTCAAAGTTAAATGAACGAATAGATTATGTGGTAGACCAGCTAAGGGCGGCTAAAGTTCGTACAAAAAGAGTGTTGTTGTTGGAGTGGATAGAACCAATTTATAATTGTGGCCATTGGATTCCGCACCAAATAGGTTTTGCGGGTGGGGTGGATATGCTTTCCAATCCATCTGGGAACAGTGGAGTTCTTTCTTGGGACAAGGTAAAGTTGTATAATCCTGAAGTAATGGTCATTGCGCCTTGCGGTTTTAATATGAACAGAACATTAAAGGAAATGTACTTGTTACTATTAAAAGAAGGTTGGACTTCACTGGAAGCTGTACAGAAACAACAAGTTTATATTGCGGATTTTGATTTGTTTACGCAATCTTCTGCAGCCACCTTGGTAGAAGGGGTAGAGCTTTTGGCGGGATTGTTTCATCCGGAAGCAATTTCTATTCCCTCGCATTTAAAACGTAAGTATCAAAAGTTTTATGAGTACTGAAGTTATAATGGATTATTAAATAAAAAAACGGCCTGTTGAATACAGGCCGTTTTTTAGTTTTAAGTTATATCAGGTTACCAGATTATAGGTGGGTCGGTAACGTACATATTATCCTTTAAAGGTGTAAACATTTTAGAATTGGTCATAGTTTCAATAGGGAATTCTACTTTCTGCACACCTTTTGCAGACGAACCGGTTATAAGTTCTATGGCTTTGGCCAAAAACGGCTCTTGCAAATCACCTAGAACCCCTAAATTGCTAAGGTCTTCTAGTAGCTCAACCTGAGGAGTGAGTCCGCTAGTGAATTCGGAAAAACCTTCCGCATTTTCATTTCTTCCCAGTAAAGGCTGAATGGCCCAATTATTTTTCTTATTTATTTTCCCTACTCGTTCCGGACTATAGATATATTTATTGTCCCTATCATCTACCATAGTTACACTGAATTCATTTTTTCCGCGTGTAGTGCCCCCGATTTGAATAACGTTCATGTAGGGGTCAAGTCCGTTAATAACTAGTTCACTTGCCGAGGCGGTTCCACTAGTGGTCAAAATATAGACCTTATCTAAGTTTAAGGTGTTGATAGCTGTTCCTTTTCCTGTTTTTTCTGTAAAAAACTGTCTCAGTTCAGTATCATTGTCATCTAATATTTTTTGATATTTTTCATTATATATCGCCTTTAGAAAAACATCTTTGGAATTGGTACCGTATATCATGCTAGACAAAAGAACGGCAGTATTTACTGATCCACCAGGGTTATACCTAAGGTCTAGTACAAGGTCTGTAACGTTACTTGCTTTAAAGCGCCCAAATACCCTATTAAGCTCTTCGTCATATTCATTGGTAAAACCTGTATAGACCAAATAGCCAATTTTCTTATCCTGTATCTCTATAATCTCATCCAGAAGAATTGGGTCTTCCATGAGGCCCACTTCTTTGGTTAATTGTATATCCGTACCATTTGGTTCTGCATTTTCCCCTACAATATCGGCCATATTTAAGGTGTAGGTATCATTATCGCCAAAAAGAAGTGCTATATAGTTTTGGTCGGTAAGGGTGGTGCCATTAACACCTGTAAAAAGGTCTCCTCTTTGAATGTTTTTTGTGGAAGCATTAGAGTTGGGTACAATGTATTGAACATAGCCATAAAGCTCACTACTGTTCTTATTCTGTCTGGCAAGACCGAACATAAGGCCGTTGCTTTTGGAAATTCCCGCAAGAGATTGGGTAAGTTCTACATAATCATCCGAAAAGAAACTAAAGCGGTCTTTGGAAGACAGTAGCTTGTTGTCAAAAAACTTTCCAGGGTCAGATTCAGAAGCTAGAAATGCAGTGTAAGCTTCGGAACCCTCTGGAGTATCAGGAAACTTGGTGTCTGAAAGATTTTCAACATCGGTTTGCCAGAAATACCAGAAATTCATGGCTTTCCACATAAAATCCTGTACTTCCACTCCTGCATCCGGATCCGGGTCTACTGTGTCAGGAATGGAGAAATCATCACTTTTAGTACAAGAGAAAAATAGAAAAAGTGAAAGGAACAATCCTGTTGTTATACTTTTTTTCATAGCCGCTGATATAAGTTACTCGGGGAAGTTTTAAAGAACACCGTGAATAGAATATCACAACGTAAAAATTATAATCTTATTTTTTAATTTTTCCTTTTTAACGGTTTAAGTAAACCATCCATAACCATTGCGTTCGTTGTCAAAGAGAAAACCCTAGAATTTGAAAAGGGTTTGGGAGCTAATGTAGCGTTCAAATTTTGTTTGGCCGTATTACCCGAAATTACTGATAAGGCCAATGCTAATAACGGCTCATCTTCTTCGCCAAGTACCCCCATATTTTCAAGATCCTCCCTTAATGGGTAATCAGGAATTAATCCACTTTCATAATCTGAAAACCCATCTGCATTTTCATTTTTACCAAATAAGGGTTGTAGCCCCCACTGGTTGTCAGGGTTGATAAAGTCTTCACGGTCTTCTGAATAGAAATAATTACTTTCACGATCGTCTACCATTGTATTTGAAAATTCGCTCTTACCTACGGTTACGTCTCCAATATGTACAACATCTACATATGGAGCCAGACCGTTCATAACAAGCTCACTGGCGGATGCCGTTCTGTCTGTAGCAATAACAAAGACCCTTTTTAGATTAAGGGTGTTGAGAGGCGTTTTTGAGTCATATGTTACATCCGTAAAATAATCCTCTCCATCTCCAGTTTCAAAAGTGGCCATAATTTTATCATTGTAACGGGCTTTTAAGAAAAGCTTATCCGTTTCTGTACCATATACCGCACTGGCAATTTGTATTGCAGAAGTTACTCTGCCACCACCATTGTATCTAAAATCTAAAATTAATTCTTGAACATTTTGTTCTTTCAGCGTACCAAAAACATCATTTAATTGGTCGTCATATGCGGCTAAAAAACCGTTGTACATTATGTAACCTATTTTTGTGCCGTTCTGCTCTATGATTTTACTCAAATGGATAGGGTTTTCCGCAAAATTCTCAATCTTGGTCAATGCTACCTCTTTACCATTTCCTATAAGGTCATCTTCAGACAAATCTGCCATATTAAGCGTATAACTCGCATTATCACTAAAAAGTAAATCTATATAATTGCTAAGGGTAAGGGCTTGTCCGTTTACACCATTAAAGATTTCCCCTCTTGAAATATCCTTGCTAGCTGCATCTGAATCTGGTAAAATATAAGTGACAACACCGTATACATCAATCTCATTTTCTGCAAGATATAATTGAAATTCAAGACCGTTACTACTAGAAATGCCTTGTAACGAATTTACTAGATCTTTATAATTTTCAACAGCACGACTGAATCTGTCTTGGGCGGCACTCTCGCCAACAGCGTCAACATGATCTTTACATAAATCGTTGTAAAAAAAGCGACTAGGGTCATCCTCAGAAGCTAAAAACGAAATATAGTCAGGATCCGCCAAGTCTTCAAACTTGTTATCCGAGAGATTAGGAACTTCGGCTTGCCAGAAGTAAAAAGAATTCATGACCTGGTACATGAAATTTTGAGCAGGAAAATCAGATGCCGTCTTTACTTCTTCCGGTTCATCAGGAAAAATATTGTCGTCATTTTTACAACTAGCGAATAGAAGTCCAACAGATAGGAGCGATAAGAAATACTTTTTCATAGTTTTTTTATGAGGCTATAACTACCGAATCAATTACCGTTCCAAAAAATGAGTGATAATATAATGGGGGAGTTTAAATTAAAAGTTCTTAATTAGTATACGTAGATGATTAGTAAAAGGTTGTAGCCTTTACTTACAAAAATGAAATATAAAAAATATTTGTAACATAATTAAGAGTGGTTCGTCTTCATTGTGTAACGTCTTTTAAAGATGTTTAAATAACTATACCAATAGAATGCAACAGGCAGATTTTTTAAAAATTGTTGGTCCTTTTCAGGATAAGCTATTTCGTTTGGCAAAACGGTTATTGGTGTCAAGAGAAGAAGCTGAAGATGCCACACAGGAAATTCTGCTGAAACTTTGGGCCAAAAGCAAGAATATGGGCCAATATAAGAATGTAGAAGCTTTTGCTATGACCATGACCAAAAACTTTTGTTTGGATCGCTTAAAATCCAAACAGGCCGGAAACCTGAAGTTGGTGCATACCAACTATGTAGAGAAAGGTAGTTCGTTACAAAAACAAGTAGAAGCAAATGACAGTGTTTCATGGGTAGAAAAAATAATGGAAGATTTGCCGGAACAACAAAAAATGGTATTGCAGTTGCGAGATGTTGAGGAATATGACTATGAAGAGATTGCAAAAATGTTAGAAATGAAACCCACAGCGGTAAGAGTGGCCCTGTCTAGGGCAAGGAAGACCGTAAGGGAGAGATTAATTCAAAAACACAGCTATGGAATTGGATAGAATAGAAAAATTGCTGGAAAAATATTTTGAAGCAGAAACAACAGTGGCAGAAGAAAAAGAGCTACGAGCGTTTTTTTCTAAAGGAGAGGTGCCTGAAAACTTGGAGCAGTATATTCCGCTGTTCAGTTTTACGAGCGGAGCTAAAAAGGAACAACTTTCTAAGGAAATTGTTTTGGAACCTAAGACTACAGGAGGTAGCAGAAGTTTGTATAAATGGATGTCAATTGCTGCAGCGGTGGTACTTATGTTTGGGGTGTATTTGGGCAAAACCTATTATGATGAAAAAGAACTAGAGCAGCAACAGGCCCTTTACGCTTATAACGAAACCAAAAAGGCCTTGGATATGCTTAGCCAGAATATGGAGAGAGGCACGGAAAAAATGGGCTACCTAAACGAGTTTGTGGTAGCAAAACAAAAAATTTATAACAAGAAGTAAAATTAAAACCCGAAAAATGAAACAGATATTAATTGTACTAATGGTAGCAATGTTACCGGTCATAGGCTTTTCACAGTCCCTTTTTGATAAATATGAAGACCTAGATAAGGTAAGTGCGGTAGTAGTAAACCGTAGCATGTTTAATTTATTAAGTAAAATAGATGTTGAGGTAGATGACCCTGAGGCCAAAGATTTTATGGATATAGCCAAGAGTTTAAATAACCTAAAGGTCTTTATTACAGAAGACAAAGTTATTGCGGGCGATATGAAACTATCGGTAGATAAATACCTTAAATCGGCCAAGTTAGAAGAACTAATGCGCGTAAAGGATAAAGATGCCAACGTAAAATTTTACATCCGTAGTGGTAAAGACGATGACCATGTGAGCGAACTCTTGATGTTCGTAACCGGAATGAAATCTGACATAGATGTAAACGGAAGAAAATTTGAAACCGTATTGTTATCCTTAACCGGAGACATAGACTTGAACAAAATAGGTTCATTAACGAAAAAAATGAACTTGCCCGAAGAACTTAATGAGGCAGGTAAGAATAGATAATACAGAAATCATCATCAATCAATAATCAAAATCATTATTAATCTTAAAACGAACAGTCATGAAAAAATTAAGTGTAGTACTAGCATTGGCCCTTTTGCCATTCTTTGGAATTTCGCAGTCCATATTCGATAAGTATGATAATATGAAAAATGTGGGGTCAGTAACCGTGAATAAAAGTATGATAAGGTTAGCGGGTAATATTGCCGCTTTTGATAAGGAAGACCAAGACGCCCAAGATTTTGCGGATATCGCTCAAGGTCTGGATGGTATTAAAGTTTTTATTACCGAAGATGTTAGAATTTCGGAAGACATGGGCAAAACGGTAAAAAAGTATCTAAAATCTTCTAACCTTGAAGAACTCATGAAAGTGAGGGATAAAGATGCCACCGTAAAATTCTATATTAAGCAAGGTAGGGATGAAGATCATGTTAGTGAGCTTTTATTATTTGTGTCGGATATTAATAACGATGAACTTGATATGGGCAACAGAAGTTTTGAAAGTGTGTTGGTTTCCTTAACGGGAGATATAGATCTAAATAAGATTGGGGCGCTAACTAGAAAGATGGATTTACCTGAAGAGTTAAACGAAGTAGGAGGAAGGTAATACTGGAGTCCCGCATAAACTTTTGGTAAAACTTAATCCTTTAAAAAGAATTATATGAAAAGAATAAATATGATTGTGGCAGTACTGCTTCTGGGTCTACTTGGTGCTTGTAATTCTACACCTAGCCTACAGCAGTATTATGTAACAAATTCAGAGAACCCTAATTTCCTGACCTTAGACTTGCCCGCGGGTCTGTTAAATATCAAGGAAGCAGAATTGTCTCCTGAACAAAAAGAAAGCTTAGGTTCGTTAAAGAAACTAAATGTTCTTGCTTTTAAGAAAACAGAGGCCAACAAGGCAGATTTTCAGAAGGAGAAGGCTATTGTAAAATCTATACTAAACGCTGAAGGTTTTACTGAACTCATGAAAATGAATACAGATTTTGGCAAGGCTACCATTAAGTATTTGGGAGATGAAGATGCCATAGATGAGGTGGTGATTTATGGAGATAATGATGATAAGGGCTTTTTAGTGGTCCGGGTTTTAGGAAATAATATGAATCCGGCAAAAATGATTCAGTTTGTTCAAGCACTTGAAAAATCGGAATTAAAAGAAAGTGAACTATCTAATTTTGTGGATTTTATGAAATAAAGTACACCTCATATTATATTTTGAAAAAACAAACCAGTTCTTCTGGTTTGTTTTTTTTTTTTTTGAATAAAATTTAAGTTTTAAGTGACCTTTTAAAATATTGGGTGTCTAACTTAGTATAACGTTAACCAGAAAACTATAAAAGATTATGGAACAAGCAGAAGTATGGATGAGCAAAGGAATTGACTTTGTTGTTGAATACGGTCCAAAAGTATTAGGAGCAATAGTAATTTACATTATTGGTTCATGGATTATCAAAAAAATAATGAATGTTCTTAGTAAAGGAATGGCTCGTAAGAGTTATGATGAATCTTTACAGAAGTTTTTATTGAGTTTGGTAAAATGGGCTCTTACAATTTTCTTGATTATAATGGTCATTTCAAAATTAGGAGTTGAAACAACTAGTTTTGCCGCCATTATTGCAGCAGCAGGTCTTGCTATTGGTCTTGCGTTACAAGGTTCTTTGTCCAATTTTGCGGGTGGCGTATTGCTTATCATATTTAAGCCTTATAAAATTGGCGATTTGGTAGAAGCACAAGGAGTTTTAGGTTCTGTAAAAGAAATTGAAATTTTTACCACAAAACTAGTAACACCCCAGAACAAATTGGCCATTATCCCTAATGGTGCCATGGCAAATGGAAATATCATAAACTATACTGCGGAAGGTAAAATGAGAGTAGATACTACTATTGGAGTAGGGTATGGAGAGGATATTAAAACAGCCAAGGAAGTTTTGCTTAACGTTCTTTTGGCAGACCCAAAGGTTTTAAAAGATCCTGCACCCTCTGTAAATGTTTCGGAATTGGCAGATAGCTCGGTTAACTTTGCCGTACGTCCTTTCTGTAAGCCAGAAGACTATTGGGATGTATATTTTGGAACTTTAGAAAACTGTAAAATCGCACTGGATAAAGCTGGAATTGAAATTCCTTACCCACATCAAGTTGAGATTCAAAAGAAAGGATAATTTTTACATAAACACTAACCATTATCCCCCGAAGAAGGCCGCATTTGCGGCCTTTTTTTCGTTAGGGATATTTTTTATAATCCTTAAATACCAGTATAATTACTTGGTGTTATTACTTTTAATTCTTTTTTGATTGCATCCGAAACATCAAGTGTATCAATGAAATCTGCAATTGAATTCTGGTCTATTTTAGCATTGGTACGGGTTAACCCTTTTAAAGCTTCGTATGGGTTAGGGTAACCTTCTCTTCGTAAAATGGTTTGGATAGCTTCGGCAACTACCGCCCAGTTATTTTCAAGGTCTTGTTCAAACTTATCTTTGTTCAATAAAAGCTTGTTCAATCCTTTCAAAGTAGATTGAAAGGCAATAACTGTATGGGCAAATGGCATACCGGCATTTCTAAGTACGGTACTGTCCGTAAGGTCGCGCTGTAATCTTGAAACAGGCAACTTGGCGGATAAGTGTTCAAACAACGCATTGGCGATACCTATGTTACCTTCTGAATTTTCAAAATCTATTGGGTTTACCTTATGTGGCATGGCAGAAGAGCCAACTTCTCCCTTTTTAATTTTTTGTTTGAAATAATCCATGGATACGTAAGTCCAAAAATCACGGTCCAAATCTAGAATAATGGTATTTATTCGTTTTAAAGTATCGAACAAGGCGGCCATGTGGTCATAATGCTCTATTTGTGTAGTAGGAAAAGAATGGTGAAGACCTAATTTTTCCTGAACGAATTTAGTTCCAAAAGCTTTCCAGTCAATAGATGGGTAGGCCACTTTGTGAGCGTTGTAATTACCCGTAGCCCCGCCAAATTTAGCCGCACTGGGTATATCGTTCAAGAGGTTGAACTGTTCTTTTAAACGAACCACGAAAACTTCAATTTCTTTGCCCAAGCGCGTAGGAGATGCGGGTTGGCCATGTGTTCTTGCCAGCATGGGTATTTCTGCCCATTCTGTTGCCAATTCTTGAATTTTGTTCAATAGCTTGGTGTACTCGGGTACATATACTTCGTTGGTAGCCTCTTTTATGGAAAGGGGAATTGCCGTATTGTTAATATCCTGGGAAGTAAGTCCAAAATGAATGAACTCCTTATGAGCGGAAAGTCCCAATTTGTCAAAAGCAGCTTTAATGAAATATTCTACTGCTTTTACATCGTGATTGGTCGTTTTCTCAATATCTTTTATTTCCTGTGCATCTACGGTATCAAAATTCTGGTAGATTTCTCTAAGTGCCCCAAATTTGGAATGGTCAAAATCGGCAAGCTGAGGTAGCGGAATTTCGCAAAGAGCTATGAAATATTCAATTTCAACACGTACTCTGTATTTTATAAGGGCTTCTTCCGAGAAAAACGGTGCCAATGGTTCAGTTTTACTTCTGTAGCGCCCATCTATAGGCGAAATAGCGTTCAAAGCGTTTAGCGACATAACGTTGTATAAGGTTGATTTTTGAAAAAAAGCAAAGATACCTTAAGATGGGTAGTTTTAAAAGGTTTTTAAGGTTCTTGTGGTAAAAAGTTGTACCTAAAAAGTTAATAACTCGGTTTTTAGGGTAAATGCTTCTTGAGTTTGGCCAAAGCATGTCTGGCTCTGGCTTTGTATGCGGCACTTCCATCTGCATAACTTTGCTCTAGGACCATTTTTAGTTCGGGGTGTATCCATGAGAATTTGTGCCCTAATAAATAAAGGGAAGTTATTGAATACGCTTTGGCGGCTACTTTGTAATCTCCTATCAGCCAATCAAAACAGGCAGTGGTTATTTGTTCTAGTTGGTCTTCCGTTAATACTTGCTGCAGTTCATTCTTTTCCTTTGAGAAATAAGCCATGGTCAGGAATTCGCAAATCTTGGCAACTGGCCTAATGGCAGAATCAAAACGCACTCTGCTTAGGTTAGCGGTGAAAACATCTAGATGTGGGTAAATAAAAGATAGGTTTTCTTTTGCTGTAAACTCCAGTACCCAGCATGCTCTATTGGAAATAGGGTCATCAACAGTAAAGGCAATTTGTAAAAGGGCATCCACCAATTGTGGGTTTTTACTAATAAGATCGGCCATTTCTGCTCGTTTTTCACGTGAGTGATTCACATAGTCCAGTGCTTTGTATAGTTCCTCTTGTGTCATTATAGCTTTATTTTAAGCCTGCTTCAGGAGTTCGTTAACCAAATTTGGAACACCTTCTACGGCTGTTTTTGCAATAACGGTCAGGTTGTTATAATGGTTTTTGGAAACGTTAGGGTTGGGGTCTATAAAATATATGGGCACGTTTTCCTGGGCGTAATCAATTAAGCTTGCAGCAGGATAGACTTGCATAGAGGTACCTATAATTATGACAATATCTGCCTTTTGAGTCGCCAAAGCGGCCTCTTTGAGTAAAGGTACCGCTTCCCCGAACCAAACGATATGCGGTCGTAACTGATAGCCTTTTTCACATAGGTCGCCTAAATTTAAATCGGCCTTCCAAGGAAGTACCGTGTTTTCGTTTACTGTGCTTCTTGCCTTTAGAAGTTCTCCGTGAATATGAATAAGATTGGTGCTGCCCGCCCTTTCATGAAGGTCGTCTACGTTCTGGGTAACAATGGTAACATCATACGAATTTTCTAACTTAAAAAGAGCCTTGTGTGCTTCGTTGGGGAATACTTCGGGTAATTGTCTTCGCCTTTGATTATAGAAATTAAGCACTAGTTCTGGATTTTTGGCAAAGCCCTGGGGAGATGCCACCTCCATAACATCATGTCCTTCCCATAATCCACCGGCATCCCTAAACGTATTTATGCCGCTTTCCGCACTGATTCCGGCTCCTGTTAAAACGGTAATTTTTTTCTTCATCATTATAAAAATAGAGTTTTTATTATATTCGATATATGGCAGATAAACAACTTCTTAAATATCTTGAGAATTTTATAACCGAAGAAAGAAAGCAAAGGTTTCTAGATGTACTAAAAGATCGTACAAAATTACTTACCGTAGCCATTGAAGATGTATACCAGATGCACAATACCAGTGCCGTAATCCGTAGTTGTGAAGTGTTCGGTATTCAAGAAGCGCATGTTATAGAGTCTAGGTTTGGTAAAAAATTGGACAGTGAAATAGCTATGGGAGCACAGAAATGGGTAGATGTACACCGTCATAAAAATACTAGGGACTGTATAGAAAAGCTTAAGAACGAAGGTTATAAAATCATTGCTACAACACCGCATAACGATTCTAATTTGCTAGAGGATTTTAAGATTGAAGGAAAAACGGCCCTGTTGTTCGGGACGGAGCGGAAGGGGCTTAGCCAAGAGGCAATTGATATGAGTGACGGGTTTTTAAAAATTCCTATGATGGGCTTTACGGAAAGCTTGAACATATCCGTTTCAGCAGCGATTATTTTACAGCACTTAACGGTGAAAATGCGTGCGACGGATTTGCAATGGGGTTTAACCGAAGAGGAAAAGGCCGAAAAACAGCTGGATTGGACCAAAAAATCTGTGCGGAGTATTGATGACGTCTTGAAGCGATACGAAGCCGAAATTAAAAAAGACGGCGTATAAGTTACTAACTATATTTAAAAGGAGAATTCAGATTTTTGATTTATTTAAAATCACGGGAGTTTTTAGTATATTTCTGTAATAACCAACAAATCAATCTATTATGTATACATTACTTTATGTTGTAGTAAGTGTTGTCGTGTTAATTTTTGTATTATCACTAATTGCACCAAAAACCTATAATGTTTTTAGGACGGTAGAGGTAGCCAAGTCCAAACCAGAAGTTTTTCAATATTTAAAATCTTTAAAAAAGATGGATGAGTGGTCTCCATGGGCAAAAAAAGACCCGAATATGGAGAAGCGCTTTACCGGTACTGATGGAGAAGTAGGTTGTACCAGTTATTGGAACGGCAACAAAGAAGTAGGGGAAGGAGAACAGGAAATTAAGAATATTATAGATGGAGAACGCATAGAATCTGAACTTCGGTTTTTGAAACCTTTTAAATCGACGTCTGATTGTTATCTTCAGGTAGACGATGCGAGTAACGGAAATACTAAGGTAACTTGGGGCTTTTCAGGAAAGCATAAGTTTCCTATGAATATTATGATGCTCTTTATGAGCATGGATAAGGCTGTAGGAAAGGATTTTGAAGCAGGTTTGGCCAGTTTAAAGGAAAACTTGGAAAAGTAAATTTGGTGTAAAATAAAAAAGAGCCCTTCGTTTTAAAGGGCTCTTTTTATTGTGTTTATTCTCTTTTATTCTTTCAGTTCCAAAAGAGCAATATCATAATCATTTTCTAAGATTACTTTACCGTTTGCAACCACTACTTCTGTTTCTGAATAGGTGTCGTAAAGTGTTGTTCCATCACCAAAGAAGCCTTTTACCCAAAGCGATTTTTTCCCTTTTGGTAAATCTAGCCCAACAACTACTTTGTCTTTGTAGTCACCGTCTACGTAGCTTCGGCTAAAAACATAAGGCGTTTTCCCCAGTCTTTTATGTCTTCCTGCGCCAACTGCCAAATGGTTTCTTCTAAAAGTACCCAGTTTTTTCCAGTGCTGTAGTATTTCTTGAGTCCTTGGTAAGCTATCAAGTTCGTCCCAATTCATAAAGGAGCGTAGTGTGGCGTCTCCTTGTACGGGGTTATCTTCGGTAGCTTTAATGGTTAGATCTCGGGCCGTTTCATCTCCGTAATAGATTTGTGATGCACCAGGCGTAAGCAACAGTATGTTTGCGGCTTTAAATGGGTTTGTTCTCTCGGCATCAAAAGGGTGACCATCATCATGGGAGGTTAGGTAGTTTACCACACTTTTTCCGGAAAGCTGCGAGTGCAGTATTTTATTATACTTGCGAAAAATAGATTCGTAGTCTTTTTTGGCATCTTCCTTTAGTTCAAAATTGATGAGACTTTTAAATCCATGGGCAAAATAATCTACTTTTTTATCGCCAAAATCGTATTCCCTACCACCGGAAATACCATAATTGTACACTTCGCCCACCATGTAGAACGGCTGGTCATCAAGTACCTTTTCAGGGTGCATCTTTTTCCAATTTTCAAAGGCGTGGGAAGCTTCTTTATAAAGTTCGGACCATGCATTTTCGTTAACATGTTTTACCGTGTCTACTCTAAAACCATCTATTCCAAGATTGTTTACATAATCCGTAAGCCATTTTATGATATAGTATCTTGGAGCTCTTGGGTAACCGGTACGTTCAAAGAAAAGCTGAAGTTCATCTAGTTCCTGACTTAAACGTCCTTCCTCTTTCCATTTGGCCAATAGGGCATCAGGCAGTTCTACGGCTTCATTGGATTCTGTTTTAACGTCAGGTAAGTTATCTACAAGGGTACACTCTACGGTAGTTTGGTAGGAACTGAAATCACAAGTAGGCTTAGTCCTAATCCATTCTTCAGGCCATGCTTCATCTATCTCCGTAACAGGTCCGGTGTGGTTCAGTACCACATCCATTAAAACTCTAATTCCGTTTGTATGGGCGGTTTTAACCATGATTTCCAAATCTTTTCGGGTCCCAAAATTAGGATCTAAAGCGGTCCAATCCTTTGCCCAATAGCCATGATAACCATAGGTACTTCCCGTACCTTCATCTGTATTACCGTGAATTTGTTCTATGACGGGCGTAAACCAAATGGCGTTGATACCTAAGTCTGAGAAATAACCCTCCTCTATTTTTTGGGTGATACCTTGAATATCTCCTCCCATAAAACCTCTTAAAGGCCCAGTGGGTTGGGTTCTTTCAAAATTTACATCGTTTTCAGGGTTGCCATTATTGAACCTATCCGTTAGTAGAAAGTAAATATTGGCTGCATCCCATATAAAGGGCAGTTTTTTTTTGGGTTCGATAGTTTTGGAAACAGTATCGGTTTTAATTGATACTTCTTCTATAAGATTCTTTCGCTTTTCTTTGCAGGCGATAAGAAGGGAGAAAATAACAACCGCAGAGAGCAGTCTTTTCATAAGTAGTCTATTTTCCCTAAAGCTATAAAATGCTGTGGAAAATAGAAAATTTATTTTTTACGATTTAATACTTTAAAATCTTCGTAACAACTGCTTATAGCATCTAGAATTTGCAGGTCGTTGGCAGTTCTTATAAAGGACTTGGAGTAATTACAATTGTTTAGAATATCTTGAATGTCCAGTTTCTCTATCTGAAGTAGTTCCGTTAAGACTTCACGGTCAAACTTTGAAGCCAAAAGATCTCGTATCTGATCATCTTCTTTTATTTTGCGTAGCTTTTTCATCTGGTTGGGCTGTTTTCCAAAGAGATTACGCAATAAATCTGCGGGATTTAAAATGGCGCCCAACACTTTGGTAACGGCGCTTGGGTTTTTATTACCGCCTTCATAACCTACTGAAAGTCCTGAAATACTATATTGGTACGCATTATTTATAGGAGCGTTCTTAACGTCTATTTCAAGATAGCCGGTGAGTTGATACGGTTTAACGATCACCTCTTCCAATGCATAGGCCAGTTCCGTTAAGGCAATTTTAGTGTCCTTGAATTTAAACATGTCATTGGTAACCCTGATTTTTTGTGATTTGAAACCTAAAAAAGAAAAATAAAGGATATCGTCTACCGATGCCGAAATTGTAAATTCCCCATCTTCTTTGGTAATTGTTCCTTTTACCTTGTTCAAGTTTATAACATGAACATCACCCATAACCGCATCGGTTTGGGCATTAACAACTATGGCTTTTATTTCTTTTTCTTCTAAAACTTCTTCCTCTTGAGCAAATGAAAAGGTTGAGATAAATAGTAGAATAATTATTAAGAGTGGTTTCATTACTTTAAGCATACAGGTTTAAAAGTACTAAACAAAACAAAAAAATACGCCGAAGCGTATTTTTTAATATACAATTAACTTTAAAAATAAGTTTCTTGAGGTCTAGAAGAAATCGCTTCTACTTTTTGAGCTTCTTCTTTTTCCGGAATGACTTGGCTTTCCTTTAGAAGAGTTTCTGCTTCTTGAGCGGCCACCACGATCGTTGTCACGATCTCTTTTTCTGCCACCGCCGCTTCTGCTTCTGCCACGACCACCGCCGCCACTTCCGCCAGGGTTTTTGGATACTTCTACGTTTATAAACCTACCTTCAAGTTTAAAGTCCGTGAAAAACGAAAGAATTTTATCTGTATGTTCAGCTTCGGTATTAAAGAATGAAAAAGAATCTTTAGTATCAACCTTGTAAACATCCTCTTTGCCTAAATCCAATGTGTCGCGCAAGAAATCTTTTAAGGACATCCAATCGTAACCATCTTTTTCTCCAACGTTTATGAAGTAACGTACAGAACCGTTTGAAGGTACGTGTGCGTTTCTTTCTCCTCTATCTCTGTCGCGACCACGGTCATCAGAAGTGTTCATGTCTTTCGTCTTATTGTAATAATTCGAAAAACGGGTAAACTCTACGGATACTATTTTTTTAATAAGCTCATCTCTGTCCAGACCTTCTAATACATCGTTAATGGCAGGAAGATAGTTTTCTACATCTGCATTAATTTCTGTTTCTTTGATTTTGTTGGCCAAGTGATATAGTTGAATCTCACAGATTTCTATTCCGGTCGGAATTTTCTTGGAGATGAAATCTTGCTGTATCTTTTTCTCTATAGCGTGAATCTTACGCATCTCACTTCTGGTAACGATAACCATTGAAATACCTGATTTCCCAGCTCTACCAGTACGACCGCTACGGTGGGTGTAGGTTTCAATTTCATCTGGAAGCTGGTAATTGATAACATGCGTAATGTCATCAACATCAATACCACGTGCCGCTACATCTGTAGCAACAAGCATTTGTATTTGCTTTTTACGGAAAGAGTTCATAACCAAATCTCTCTGGTTTTGACTTAAATCTCCATGTAAAGCACCTGCATTATAACCGTCTTCAATTAGCTTTTCAGCTACACGTTGTGTGTCTCTTTTTGTTCTACAGAAAACTACCGAGAAAATATCCGGGTTGGCATCTGCAAGTCTTTTAAGCGCTGGATATCTATCTCTACCCCCAACTACATAATATTCGTGCTGTACGTTTGAAGTTCCAGCATTTTTAGCTCCCACGGTAATTTCCATAGGGCTGTGCATGAACTTTTTAGCTATGGTAGCTACTTCTCTTGGCATAGTAGCTGAAAACAACCACGTAGATTTGTCCTTGGGAGTATTTGAAAGGATATCCTTTATATCTTCAAAGAAGCCCATGTTAAGCATTTCATCTGCTTCATCTAGAACGCAGTAGTCTATTTTGCTTATATCTACCAGGCCACGGCTGATCATATCTTTCATTCGCCCAGGAGTTGCTACAACTATCTGTGCGCCACGTTTGATCTGTCTTGCTTGTTCCGTAATACTTGCTCCTCCGTAAATGGCAACGGTATTGAGGCCTTTTACATATTTGGAATAAGCTTGCATCTCATTTGTAATTTGCAAACAAAGTTCACGGGTAGGAGAGAGTACCAAACCTTGGGTAGTTCTGCTATTGTTATCTATTTTCTGAATTAACGGAAAACCAAAAGCAGCAGTTTTACCGGTTCCTGTTTGCGCTAGTGCAACTAGGTCGGTTTCACTTTCCAATAAAATAGGGATTGCTTTTTCTTGTACTTCAGATGGGCTTTCGAATCCCATATCTTTGACAGCGTCCAATATGGACTTGTCTAGCCCTAAGGCTTCAAATTTTGTCATAAAAAAGGTATACTTAATCGCTAATAGGTGTGTTGCATAGAGCGATTATCGTGTATAACCTTAGTACTCAGAGCAACACCTGCCATACCGGCGGCGTTAAAATTAAGGCGCAAAGGTACGTTTTATTATTGAGATAGCCGTTATTGGAGGAAATCTATTAATTTTCTCATGGCTCGGCCCCTGTGGCTAATGGCGTTTTTGGTCTCCAAAGGAAGTTCTGCAAAGGTTTCATTATAACCATTGGGAAGGAAAATAGGGTCGTACCCAAAGCCTTTATCGCCTTTTTTTGCTTGTGTTATTTCTCCTTCTACGATACCGCTAAACTCATATTTTTCATTATTGATATTCAGGGCTATAACGGTCTTAAAGTGTGCAGCGCGATTATTTTTGCTTTTTAGATTCTCTAAAAGCTTATTCATGTTGTCATCGGAATTTTTATCTGTGCCGGCGTATCTGGCGGAATAAACGCCTGGAGCACCATTTAATGCATCTACCAAGAGTCCTGTGTCGTCGGCAAAGCATGCAAGGCCGTAGTTTTTGGTAACGTAGTCTGCTTTTATATGGGCGTTTTCTTCCAAAGTAGCCCCTGTTTCCGGAATATCGTCAAAGCAACCAATGTCCGTTAAGGAAACCAATTCTATATGTGGAGGTACGATTTTTTTAACTTCTTCAAGTTTATTTTTGTTATGCGTAGCGAAAACAAGTTTCATATAGACCAATTTTAAGATTGTTTTTCCTTGGATGCATTTACCGATCTCAAAAGTAGTAATTTTGATATGCTATAAATATTTCTTTCTATGGAATTGAAGATACCTCCAGCAGTTGTTTTCTTGATTTTTGCAGGTCTTATGTATTTGCTTGCTACTTTTTTGCCTTTTGGTTATTTTGATTTTTTTGGTAGGTATTATTTGATTTATGGCTTATTAGTGTTTGCCGGGCTTGTAGCTGGTGTTGCGCTTTTTCAGTTTCTTCGCCAGCGAACCACTATAGACCCGACCAAACCTTCTAAAGCAAGTAAATTGGTTGATGGAGGAATTTTTGCCTATTCTAGAAACCCTATGTATTTGGCATTGCTCATATTGTTACTGGCTTTGGGCATTTGGTTAGGGAATGCCTTTAATACGTTATTGGCTGCCGGTTTTGTGGCGTATATGAACAGGTTTCAGATTATTCCTGAAGAAATGGCTCTTTTGGAGCTTTTTGGAAAGGAGTACAAGCAGTACTGTCTAAATGTGCGAAGATGGTTTTGATTATAAGCATTTTGACTTATAAATAAAAATATTAGCGTTTTAGCTTATATTTTAATATATTAGCGTTTTAGCTTATATTGTTTATGGTAGCAATAATAACAGGAGATATTATTAATTCCGAGGGTTACAACTCATCGGAGTGGTTGGGCATTCTTAAGGATTACTTATCCAAACTAGGTAAATCGCCAGTAGATTGGGAGGTTTACAGAGGAGATGAGTTTCAGTTAAAAATAGCAAAGGAAGATGCTTTGCAAGCGGCAATATATATCAAGGCTTTAATGAAGACCGTAAAAGGGCTAGATGTCCGTATGGGTATTGGTTTGGGTAATGAAACGTTTAAGGGGGTGGGGGTTAGTGAGTCTAACGGTCCGGCTTATCATAGATCCGGTAGAACTTTTGAATCACTAAAAGAGGATAAGCTTAATTTAACCATAGCTACGGGCAATGGCTTTTTTGATGACACCTTAAATCTTATGCTTAAGTTGGCCCTGCACTTTATGGATGATTGGAGCACCGTATCGGCAGAAATAATTGTATTGGCGCTAGACAATCCCAATGCTTCACAACGGGAAATCGCCGAAAGGCTAAATATTAAACAATCTGCGGTAAGTCAACGTCAAAAAAGAGCACGTCTAGATTTGGTTCTAGAGTTGCTTGGGTACTATTCAAAAACTTTAAAAGATTTAGGTTAGATGGTTCTGTTTACAAAACTTTTATTGGCACATTTAATAGGTGATTTTTTGCTACAACCCAACCGTTGGGTAGTTCATAAGGAAGCTAATAAGGAGAAGTCTAAATACTTGTACGCGCACGTCTTGCTTCACTTTGCCTTGACCATGCTTTTGGTCTGGGATTTTAATTTTTGGAAAGTAGCATTGGTTATTATGGTTTCGCATTATGTTATCGATTTGCTAAAACTATACTTAACTCCAAAATTCCGTCTCAAGAGCATTCCTTTTTTCATAGATCAGGTGCTGCATGTGACCGTACTATACTGTTGTGTATACTATGGAAACCTAACAGAGCATACGGTAGCTCTTTTTCAAGGTTTGGATTGGCCGTTGGTAACCGCTCTTGTATTTGTAAGTTCTCCTGCTGCGATTATTATGGGGAAGTTGTTGGAAGCCATGTCGGATAAAATTGAACTAGACCATAAATCTTTGCCCAATGCCGGAAAGTATATTGGAATAATAGAACGGTTATTTGTTCTTATGTTCATTATCATGGGCAGATGGGAGGCTATAGGGCTTTTGATAGGGGCAAAGTCTGTTTTTCGCTTTAACGATTTAAAGGAAAGCAACAACAGGAAACTTACGGAATATATTTTAATAGGAACATTGCTAAGTTTTGGACTTGCTGTAATTACAGGGATTATCTATGTTAATGTATAAGCGTACACTTCGTATTTTTCTTTTGGTGATGCCGTTCATGTTCGTTACCGAATTATCGGCTCAGACCCAATTTTTCAATTCGTTTGACGATACAAAAATAGCCTATACGGATGAAGGTAAAGGAGATGTTGTGTTGTTGATTCACGGGTTCATAAATACCAAGGAATCGTGGGAAGATACAAGTTTAAAGGCTGACCTATTAGCCGAAGGTTTTAGGGTGGTTGCGCTTGATTTAAGGGGTAACGGAGAATCGGACAAACCGCAAACGGAAGATGCGTATAGCTTAGATTCAGAAATCATGGATATTATGTTTCTCATGCAGCACCTTAGGCTTAAAAAATATATGGCCGTTGGGTATTCTAGAGGGAGTATTGTGCTTGCCAAACTCTTGTTGAAGGATAAACGGGTGAAAAAAGCGGTATTGGGCGGTATGGGAATAGATTTCACCCATTACCGGTGGCCTCGAAAAATTAAGTTTATGCATGCATTTAACGGCAGGGTAACGGAAGAGACCCAAGAAGCGGTAGATTATGCTAAATCCGTAAATGCGGATTTTAGGAGTCTGTACTTGCAACAGCGTTTTCAGCCGTATACAAGAAAAAGTCATTTAAGTTATGTGCAGGCCAAAGTTTTGGTCATAGCGGGTAATGAAGATTTGGACAATGGCAGTCCGGAGGAACTACATCAAGCTATTCCCAAAAGCGAATTTGTAATTGTGGACGGAGACCATAACGGAACATATAAAACTCCTGCTTTTTCAAAGGCGATACTCTCTTTTCTAGATTAGCATAGTACGTTTTATCATTCTTATTAATATGAAAATCCCTATCAAAAAGAACTAGATTAGTTATAAGGATAACTTTTAGCAACATTAGTCCAATTTGGACAGAAATAATCTTTATTTTTGTTGCTTAATTTTTTAGCAAAGACATGGTAGAAACAGGTAGAAAATACGTATTCGATTTTGATAGCACCTTAACAAGGGTAGAAGCTTTGGATGTACTGGCCGAAATGACCTTGGAAGGCAAGTCTAACCGAGACGAAATCATTAGTCAAATTCAAGAGATTACAAATCTGGGTATTGACGGAGATATATCCTTTACCGAATCACTTGAAAGACGAATAAAATTATTAAACGCCCATAAAGATGATTTAGGGCCGTTAGTTGAGGAGTTGCGCCATAAAATTTCAAAGTCTATTGCTTCAAACAAAGAGTTTTTTGAAAAATTTTCGGATGATATTTATGTCATCTCTTGCGGGTTTAAAGAGTTCATAGACCCTATTGTTAAGGAGTATAATATTCCATCGGATAGGGTATATGCAAATACCTTTGAATTTGATAAAGAAGGAAATATTATTGGTTTTGATGCTAAAAATGTGCTTTCTCAGCATAACGGGAAAATAGAATGTCTTAAAAACATGAACTTAGAAGGAGAAGTTCAAGTTATTGGAGATGGGTATAGCGATTATGTAATGCGCGAAGCCGGTATTGCCGATAAATTCTTTGCGTACACGGAAAATGTGCATCGCGAAAAAGCGGCAAAAAATGCAGATTATATCACACCTAATATGGATGAATTTCTTTTTGTAAACGATTTACCTCGTAATATCTCTTATCCCAAGAACAGAATTAAAATTCTTCTTTTGGAAAATGTTCACCCTGATGCGTTCAAAAACCTGTCAGATGATGGTTTTTCAGTAGAACTGGTAAAACACAGTATTGGAGAAGAAGAACTTATAGAGAAGATTAAAGGTGTTCATGTATTGGGTATTCGTTCTAAGACCCAAGTGACGCAAAAAGTATTGGATGCGGCGGATAAACTTTTGGTTGTTGGTGCGTTCTGTATCGGTACTACACAAATAGATTTGCTGCATGCCAAGAAAAACGGCGTTGTAGTCTTTAACGCTCCGTACAGTAATACCCGTTCCGTTGTGGAATTGGCTATTGGGCAAATCATTATGCTTATGCGTAGTGTATTCTCTAGAAGTAGCGAAATTCATAGTGGGCAATGGCAAAAAACCGCCGAAGGTTCAAGAGAGGTTCGTGGTAAGAATCTTGGTATTGTTGGTTATGGTAATATAGGTAAGCAACTTTCTATTTTGGCGGAAGCTCTAGGTATGCGTGTGTATTACTATGATGTTGAGGATAAGTTGTCCTTAGGTAATGCTAAAAAGTGCAATACGTTAGAGGACTTGTTGAATGTTTCGGACGTAGTTACCTTACACATAGATGATAACAAGGCAAACAAGAATTTCATTGGCGCAAGAGAAATTAGCCAAATGAGAAACGGCGCAATGCTTATCAATCTTTCTAGAGGTTTTGTTGTAGATATTGAAGCTTTGGCCAATGGTCTAAAATCCGGAAAAATTGGAGGTGCTGCAATTGATGTATATCCTGAGGAGCCTCGTAGCAATGGTGATTTCTATACACCGCTTCAAGGTTTAAAGAATGTTATCCTAACGCCTCATGTAGGTGGTAGTACTGAAGAGGCACAACGTGATATAGCTGATTTTGTTCCTAATAAAATTATGGACTATATCAATTCTGGGAATACGGTAGATGCGGTAAACTTCCCTAACATCCGTTTGCCAAAACAACAGAACGCACACCGTTTCTTGCATATTCATAAGAACGTTCCTGGCATTATGGCAAAAATCAACGAAGTATGTGCTACGTATGGTTTAAATATCTCAGGGCAATTCCTTTCTACGGATAGTGAGGTTGGCTACGTTATAACCGATTTGGATAAGGAATATAATAAAGACGTAATCAAAGCCCTTAAAAAGGTTGAGAATACCATTAAGTTTAGAGTATTGTACTAAACCCTTCTCTAAATGATAAGAATTGAAAAAGCCCTTTAATTAGGGCTTTTTTTATGTGTTATTATGTAAATGTTTCTTGGCTTACTTCCGTTAAGGTTCGTTGTGACTCTAGGTAGGGTGGGCATAAGCAACTTTTAGTTTATAATGCCATAACTACAATATAAAACTACATAAGCACCCCTTTTTCTGCTTTTACCGGAGGTGGTAGTTCTGTTTCTCCCAACATTTCCCTAAGGTCTATTTCAATTGTTCTGCAAAGCGAAAGCATAGGAATATCATTCGCCATTCTCTGAAATGGATTTTCTGAATAATCCCCAATTAATTCCATCATAACATATATCCATCCTAACAATACGCAGATTGGTACGGCAAGCCATAGGTTGGCGGTTCCGGAATCTAGCACTTCGGGCATCATACTAAATGGCAATAGAAAAATGAATATCCCAACAAAATAATAGCTCATGTTTGCGTATTGGCGGGGGAAGGGAAATTTTTTGATTCGCTCGTTCTTACCTTGTAATTCATAAAAAGTACGTAAAACATCTTGCATCTTAATATGTCTAAAATCGTCAATTAACCCTTTTTTGCGTAATTCTCGTAAATCTCTGGATTGTTCATTTATAATTTGCGTAGCGGTATTGGCTTTGGTAACCAAACGTTCAAATTCTTCTTTAGAAAGAAAGTTTTTTAATTGACGGTATTCTAGATGGTCACTTATGATACCCACTCCAAAGTTATCTTCAAGTCTTTGGGCGTGCTTGGTGGTCAAGCCACCTTGTGAAACATGTTCCCAAGAGGTAGATACCAATAATTGTTCTCTATGGGTGTAAAGCCATCCTATCTGCCTGTAAATAAGTCTTTTTTTTATGGCGTGTAAGTCCTCTTCATTATGTTTTTCTAAGGCGTTCATGTTAGTTATATATCCATCTACCAACATACCCCATGTACGGCTATCATTTACTATTCCTCCCCATATTTTTCGGGCTTCCCACATTCTGTCATAGGATTGATTGTTTTTAAAACCAACGTAAAAGGCAACAGCGGTACCAATTACAGAGACTGGTAACCAAGGAACTTCGTACGAAATAATATTAAAACGGTATAGCACGGCAACGCTACCCATATATAGAAATAGCCAAATGATATGGTGGAAAGACAAATCAAATAACTTCTTAAACGGAATTCCTTTAGTAACAATCATGGCAATTTTTTTGTTAGACTGCTAATGTAGAAAAGTTGATTTGTTAATATAAGCTACAAGAGGTTTTTTTTAGATTGAACGGTTGAAGAATAGGGTATTGCTCTACCTGTGGTGATAAGGTTCATTACGTAGAATAGTAAATGCCCTGTAAACTTGTTCCACTATAAATAAACGTACCATTTGGTGAGAAAAAGTCATTTTAGACAGACTAATCTTGCCCTGTGCCTTGCTGTAAACGTCTGGGCTGAAACCGTACGGCCCGCCTATGACAAAAACTAGTTGTTTAAGACCGGCGTTCATTTTTTTCTGTAGATAGGAAGAGAAATCTACGGATGAAAACTGTTTTCCGTTTTCATCTAGGAGAACCAGTACATCCGTATTGGTCAATTGTTTTAAGATAAGTTCACCTTCCTTTTCCTTTTGTTGGGTTTCGGAGAGGTTTTTGGTGTTTTTAATGTCGGGTATAATGGTCAGGTCAAATTTAACATAGTGCTTCAATCTATTCTCGTATTCGCTAATAAGTTGCAGCAATGCTTGGCTATCCGTTTTTCCGATAGCGATGAGTTTTATGGTCATGCTGCAAATATAATTTGAAATAATAAAAATTCGTTATTCCTGTCCAAAGCAGTTCTTACAAATAACCCTTGGGGTAAAGTCTATAAACCCCCAACAATTTACTAATTTAGCTTTAAGTAAAATTTCATAGATGATTTCCAAAGAACAATTTCAAAAAGAAATAGAGTATATCATAACCAACGCCATTCGTGAAGATGTAGGAGATGGAGACCATAGTTCTCTAGCTTGTATTCCGGATACAGCAACGGGTAAGGCTAAATTATTGGTAAAGGACCAAGGTGTTATTGCGGGTGTGGAATTCGCTAAACAAGTTTTTAAGTATGTAGACCCTGGTATGGAGGTAGAAACACTTATAGAAGATGGTTCGGCGGTAAAACATGGTGATATCGTTTTTTATGTCACAGGAAAATCACAGAGCATTTTAAAGGCAGAAAGATTGGTTTTGAATGCCATGCAGCGTATGAGCGCCATCGCAACCAAAACAAATTCGTTCGTAAAGTTGCTAGAGGGTACGGGAACTAAAATTCTTGATACAAGAAAAACTACGCCCGGCATTCGTGCTTTGGAGAAATGGGCGGTAAAAATAGGGGGTGGAGAAAACCATAGATTCGCTCTTTATGATATGATCATGCTTAAGGATAACCATATAGATTTTGCGGGTGGAATTGGCAGGGCTGTTCAGAAAACAAAAGACTATTTAAAGGAAACCAATAGAGACCTTAAGATAATAGTTGAAGCTAGGGACTTAAATGAGATAGAGCAAATTCTTGAAGCCGGTGGTGTGTACCGTATTCTAATAGATAATTTTAATTATGAAGATACCCGTAAAGCGGTAAAGTTAATTGGTGATACGTGCCTAACGGAATCTTCGGGAGGGATAAACGAAGATACCTTGCGTAAATATGCGGAGTGTGGTGTGGATTATATTTCTTCTGGAGCGCTAACACATTCTGTCTACAATATGGATTTAAGCTTAAAAGCGGTGTAAATGTCGCAGGAGATAGAGGATAGAATTGAAAAAATTCCTGTCATTAACCGGCTTGCTCGTTTCTTAAAACGAATAAAATTACCGGCTTTTGAGGGGCTATCGCTCTATGATTTAATGGAAATGTATATTCTTGGTATTTTCCGTGGGGCTATCTCTACACGTGCCAGCTCCATTGCGTTTAGTTTGTTTTTAGCGCTGTTTCCGTTACTGATATTTCTCATCACCTTAATACCTTTTATACTGCCTTACGTAAGTGTGGGCAATGAAAATTTTGATTCTCAGTTCCTTGTTTTTTTAGAGTCTTTTTTACCTTCGGCTACAAGTGATTATTTTGGGGATATTTATCAGCAAATAAAAGACCAGAAAAGAGGTGGGTTGCTATCCTCGGCTTTTTTGTTCTCCATTTTTCTGATGGCCAATGGGGTAAATGCCATTTTTGGAGGGTTTGAAAATTCGTATCACGTAGAGCTTACCAGGAATTTTTTCCGTCAATATCTTTATGCTCTAATGGTGGGGCTTATCCTGTCCATTTTGCTCATTGTGGGTGCTGTTACCTACGGGTATTTTGAGTTTTATATTACGGATTACTTAAGTGTTTGGGCGGCCAAAACACGTGGCTATGATCTTACTGAGAATGATATTGTTGGAGCTCAGATAGGCAAGGTGCTCTTCTTTGTTATACTGTCCTATTTTACAACGGCTATATTGTATTATTTTGGTACGATGGAGGGTAAACATGCACGCTTCTTTTCTGTTGGAGCTTTAATGACTACCTTATTGTTCATGCTTACATCATATCTTTTTGGGGTATATGTTGAAAAATTTGCTAGATATAATGAATTATACGGAGCTTTAGGGGGTTTGTTGATACTTATGGTATATATCTGGTTAAATTCTAATATATTGTTGCTCGGGTTCGAGCTTAATGCTTCATTGAACTCTTTAAGAAAAACATATTCTAGAAGATGAGTGTAACCAATATTACGAGTTTAATTTTCCTGTTTTTATCCATGCTTCCAATGGGGCAGTCCCAAAGTGTATTCGGAAAATGGAAAACCATAGATGACCGCACCGGTAAACCAAAAGCCATTATCGAAATTTATGAAGAAGATGGAAAAATGCATGGTAAGGTGATTGAAATAGTGGAAGAAGGAAAGGAAAACTTTATTTGCACCAAATGCGAGGGAGATATGAAAGACAAGCCTGTATTGGGTATGACAATTATTGAAGATGCAGAACACCATGGGAACGGGGTTTATAAAGGAGATACTCTTTTTGACCCTCAGCAGGCAATGACCTTTAGATGTAAAATTTGGCTTAACCCAGATAATCCTGATGAACTTAAAGTAAGAGGGTATTTGGCCTTTATTTACCGCACCCAGACTTGGGTACGGGTAGACGGATAGATTTTCACTCCACTGTATGCAGTATTTTATTGATGTTATATTACCGATTCCTTTAGAGAAACTATTTACCTACACCGTTTCTGAAACCGAGGCTGAGTTTTTGCGTCCTGGTATGCGGATAGGGGTGCCTTTTGGAAAGTCTAAAGTCTATACGGGCTTGGTTTACAAGGTGCATACCAATGCCCCTGAAATATACGAAGCAAAGGAGATTGACCGTATTCTGGATGAAGACCCAATTATTAATGCTATTCAGTTAAAACATTGGCAATGGGTTGCTGAGTATTACATGTGTACTATTGGCGAGGTTTTCAGGAGTGCCGTACCTGGAGCTTTCTTATTGGAAAGTGAGACCCTTATTCTACGGAACAATAGTGGGGAGATAGATGAATCTGGACTGGAGGATGATGAGTTCTTGGTCTTTGAAGCGTTACAGCATCAGGCTGTACTAAAAGTGCAGGAGGTAAGCGCTATTATTGAACGAAAAAATATTCTGCCGGTTTTGAACCGGCTAATAGAAAAGAATGTTATTCTTCTCAAAGAAGAAATGTACGAGCAGTATAAGCCTAAACTGGTTCGTTATGTAAAACTTGGCAAAGAATATCTTTCGGAAGAAAAACTAGAAGCTCTTTTAACCAATCTGTCCAGGGCTCCCAAGCAAAGCCAAGTGGTTCTATCCTTATTTCAGTTACAAGCTACCAATAAAAAGCCAATTAAAGTAGATGAGCTTGAGAAAACCAGTGGGGGGTCAAAAGCGGTTATAAAATCGCTAGTACATAAAGGAATCCTGGAAGAGTACTTTATAAGAACAGACCGGGTCAATTATGAAGGAGAGGAAGAAAACTATAGTTTAAAGGATTTAAACGAATATCAGCAACAAGCTTTTGACGATATAACCGAGAGTTTTAAAGCGGATAAGGTTACTCTTTTACATGGAGTAACTTCGTCGGGAAAGACAGAGGTGTATGTAAAACTGATAGAAGAATGTCTGCAAAGAGGGGAGCAAGCGCTTTACCTTCTACCTGAAATAGCCTTGACCACTCAGCTTATTTCTCGTTTACAGAATTATTTTGGTGAAAAAATAACGGTGTATCATTCCAAATACAGTGTGCAGGAGCGTGTAGAGGCTTGGAACAATGTTTTGACCAGCAAAGATAAAGCCCAAATAGTCATAGGAGCGCGTTCCGCTTTGTTTTTGCCTTTTTCCAATTTAGGGCTTATTGTGGTTGATGAAGAGCACGAGAGTTCTTTTAAGCAGTTTGATCCGGCACCAAGATATCATGCGCGCGATGCTGCTATAGTGTTGGGTAAATTACATGATAGTAAAGTTCTGTTAGGGTCGGCTACACCAAGTATTGAAAGTTTTTACAATGCTAAAATTGGAAAATACGGATATGCGGCAATTACCCGGCGTTACGGAAATGTGCTTATGCCGGATATTGAATTGGTAGATATAAAGGAGCAGAGCCGTAAGCGCCGTATGAAGGGGCATTTTTCGGAACGCTTGTTTCTGGCGATCGAAGAAGCTCTGGAGGCAGGCGAACAGGTGATTTTATTTCAAAATAGAAGAGGGTACGCACCAATAATGGAGTGTACTACTTGTGGGCATTCGCCCCAGTGCCCCAATTGCGATGTAAGTTTAACCTATCATCAATATAAAAAACAATTACGCTGTCATTATTGTGGGTATCATATGGCATTGCAAGTAAGCTGTCAAGCCTGTGGAAGCCAGACTTTGGATACCAAAGGATTTGGGACAGAACAGGTGGAAAAGGAGCTGGAAACCTTATTTCCAGATGCTAAGACCTGGCGTATGGATTTAGATACCACTCGTGGTAAACATGGATATGAAAAGATAATAACTGCTTTTGAGCAACAAGAGATGGATATTCTTGTGGGTACGCAAATGTTGACCAAAGGGCTTGATTTCAGAAATGTGAGTTTGGTAGGTATTATGAATGCGGACTCTCTTCTGAATTTTCCGGATTACAGGGCGCACGAACGTTGTTTTCAACTATTGACACAAGTAGCGGGTAGGGCAGGACGTACCAAAAAAAGAGGTAAAGTTTTAATACAGAGTTATAATCCGTACCACCAAATTTTACAACAGGTATCTACCCATGATTATGATTCTATGTTCAATGAGCAGTTGTACGAGCGGGAACAGTATAAATATCCTCCCAGTAATAGAATAATAAAAATCACTTTTAAGCATAGGGAGTATAACCGTCTGAACGAAGCAACGGAATGGTTCGCAAAAGCACTTCGTACAACTTTGGGGGGTAATGTGCTAGGGCCCGAGTATCCGCCGGTGGCCAGAGTGCGGAACCTTTTCTTAAAAAACGTATTGATAAAGATACCACATGCCCAATCTGTTGTAAAGACGAAAATGGCTATCAAGAGAATAGAAAAATCGTTTAATTCCGTTTCACAGTATCGTAGTGTACGGGTTATCTATAATGTAGACCATATTTAAGGGCGAATCAAAAAAAATCCCGAACACCATTTGATGTTCGGGATTTATATTTTAAAGTAGAAATGCTAGACATTGGCCAATGCTTCTGCTAACTCGGTCTTCTTGTTCCTGCTCAGAGGAATGGACCTTCCACTAACTTCAACATTTTTACTGTTGAATTTTTCTATCTTTTCTAGATTCACAATGTAGGATTTGTGAATGCGCAAGAATTTATCTTCCGGTAGTTGCTGCTCAAATGACTTCATGGTAGATAAGATAACAATGTTAGCCTCATCCGTAACCAATTTAATATAGTCGCCAAGAGCTTCTATCCATTTAATATCGTTTAATATAACTTTACGTTTTTTAAGGTTGCTCTTAACGAAAATATGTTCTTCGTCTTCTTGAACTTTATTCATTTGTTCATATTTGGCAACCGCTCTTTTTACCGAAGCATCAAATCTGGCAAGGGTAATAGGCTTATGCAAATAATCGGTTACATCGTAATCAAATGCTTTAAGAGCATAATCTGGCTTACCTGTAATCAAAATTACTTGAGGACTGTTTTCTAAGGATTCGAGTAGGTCGAATCCACTGATGATAGGCATTTCAACATCAAGAAAAATAAGATCGATCTCGTTGTTCTTAATGCCGTTTTTGGCTTCGATCGCATTGCTGTACTCGGCCACCATAGCTAGGTTGGGATGACTGTTTACAAGCTTCGCGACTGCCATTCGTTGCATGGACGAATCGTCTACGATAATACTTCTTAATTTCATAAATGGGTCGATTTGTGGGGTTAAATCATCGACAAAATACTAAAAAAACGGGCTCAAATACAATAATATTGTAAACTTGGCCTGCTTTTTTGTGTAATTTGTAATGACATAGGTTAAGATTTGGTTATGTAAGATTTTAGGATTATCAAAGTATAACGAAGAAATTTCCGTTTTCTTGTAAAGTCTCATAAATATTATTACTTTTGCAACCCTAAAAAATATACATTTATGAACCATTACGAAACTGTTTTCATTTTGAATCCCGTGCTTTCTGATGATCAGATAGCGGAAACAGTTAAGAAATTTGAGGATTTCTTAATTAAAAATGGCGCCAAGATGGTCTCCAAAGAAAACTGGGGACTGAAGAAATTGGCCTATGCCATCCAACACAAGAAAAGTGGATTTTACCACTTGTTCGAATTTACAGCTACCGGAGAGGTAATTACTCCTTATGAGCAAGAGTTCAAAAGAGATGAACGTGTTATGCGTTTCTTAACGGTAAAACTAGACAAGCACGCAATTGAGTGGGCTGAGAAAAGAAGAACAAGGTTAAAAGCTAAAGCTTAAGGAATTATGGCAACATTACAACAACAAGCAAAAGGAAAAAAAGACGGTGAAATCCGTTATTTGACTCCATTGAACATTGAGACCAATACTAAAAAGAAGTATTGCCGTTTCAAGAAATCAGGTATTAAATATATCGATTACAAAGACGCGGACTTTTTAATGAAGTTAGTAAACGAGCAAGGTAAATTGTTACCTAGAAGACTTACAGGAACTTCTTTAAAATACCAACGCAAAGTGGCTCAAGCAGTCAAAAGAGCACGTCATTTGGCTTTGATGCCATACGTAGGAGATTTATTAAAATAAATTTAAGGCAAGATGGAACTTATACTAAAACAAGACGTAGAGCATTTAGGCTTTAAAGATGATGTCGTAAACGTAAAGAACGGTTACGGTAGAAATTACCTTATTCCAAGAGGTTTAGCCGATATGGCTACATCTTCTGCTAAAAAGGTATTGGCAGAGAACTTAAAACAAAGAGCTCACAAAGAGAAAAAAGTTGTTGATGCTGCTAGCAAAACAGCTGAAGCTCTTAAAGCTTTGGAATTGAAAATAGCTGCTAAGACAGGTGCTGCCGATAAATTATTTGGATCGGTTACTACTATTGATCTAGCTGCTGCCCTTGAAAAAGAAGGTCACAGTATTGATAAGAAATTTATCAGCATTCAAGGTGGTGCCGTTAAGCGTACTGGTCCTTATAATGCACAAATAAGATTGCACAGGGAAGTAATTGTAGATTTCCCTTTTGAGGTTGTCGCAGACAAAAAATAACGTTAACAGAACGTTAATAACCTTATGATAACTTAGAAGAGCTATGCTTGCATAGCTCTTTTTTTTTGCGCTCTTTTGTAAGACTAACTCAAACAGATGATTATGTCTAACAAACTTCATTTAAGTCTTGTGCTATTCCTTTCTTTCTTTAGCGCAATTGCACAGGTTACGACCTCCAACATGAGCGGATCGGTGGTTGATGATCAGAACTTACCTTTATTAGGTGCAAACGTAGTTGCTGTACATACCCCAACGGGTACCAAGTATGGCGCTATCACTAACGAAGATGGTCTATTTAGAATACTTAACCTTAGGGTGGGTGGGCCCTATACGGTTACAGTTTCTTATGTTGGTTTTAAGCCACATAGTTTAACTAATGTGTATTTGTCATTAGGGGAAACGTTTAATGCAAACATAAACTTAACAAGTGAAAGTCAGGCATTGGACGAAGTAGTTGTGGTTTCTGATAGGTCCGGGACATTTAATGGTGACAGAACCGGTGCGGAAACAAGTGTAGGTAGAAGGGAATTAACACGCCTGCCTACCATTTCTCGTTCTGCTCAAGATTTTACTAGGTTAGAGCCAACGGCCAGTGGCAATTCTTTTGGTGGACGTAATGATCAGTTTAACAATTTTTCTTTGGATGGGGCAGTTTTTAATAATCCTTTCGGGTTGGATGCAGCTACTCCTGGTGGGCAGACTGGCTCTCAACCCATATCGTTAGATGCCATTGAGCAAATTCAAGTTTCTACAGCCCCTTATGATGTTACACAATCTGGTTTTACCGGAGCTGCGGTCAATGCGGTAACTAAAAGCGGTACAAACGAGTTTCATGGAACAGTATATGGCTTTACTAGAAATGAAAGTTTAACTGGAGGAAAAATAAAAGGGGAAGATGTTACAAAACCCGACTTGAACCAAAATCAATACGGAATTAGTATTGGGGGGCCTATAGTAAAGGATAAATTATTCTTTTTTGCAAACTTTGAAAAAGATGAAAGAGATGATTTGGGAACAAATGGTTGGGTTTCAAACAGTGGGTCAGGTGCTATTAATGAATCTAGAGTTTTGGAGAGTGATTTGATTTCTGTTCAATCAGCCCTTGCAGCGGCGGGTTATAATACCGGCTCATATGATGGTTTTACGCATGCTTCGGAATCTACCAAAGGTATTTTTAAACTAGATTGGAACATTAACGATGATCATCGCTTAGCTGTTATTTATAATTTTTTAAGAGCATCTAAGGAAAAACCAGCGCATCCAACGGCTATTAATACTAGAGGACCCAATGCAAATACATTGCAGTTTCAAAATTCGGGATATGAGATTAACAACAACTTAAATTCTTTTCAGTTAGAATTAAATTCAACGTTTTCCTCAACAACTACAAACAAGTTGCAAGTTGGGTTTACTCATTTTGATGATTTTAGAAACCCGTTCTCAACACCTGCTCCAGTAATAAATATTACCAAAGATGGCTCACCTTATATTATAGCTGGTCATGAGCCTTTTTCTATTAATAATAAATTAGATCAAAAAGTTTTTCAGGTTACAAATAACATGAACTTCTTTAAAGGTAATCATACATATACTGTTGGATTTTCTTTTGAAAAATTTCAGTTTGATAATTCATTTAATCTAAAAGGCTATGGCTTTGATGTCTTTGGTAGTGTAGATATTGCGGATTTTGATGCAAGTAATTATGACTTTGCTGCGGCGCAAGCTACTTTTAATACTAAAAATGCTTTAGGTGATGGAGCAGATGGAGGATGGTTGTTGGCCGAAACGAATGTCGGTCAATTAGCTTTTTATGTACAAGACGAGTGGAATATATCTGAAAAATTCCGATTGACTTATGGCATACGTATGGATAAACCTCTATTTTTTGATACGGCGGATAAAGCCCAGGAATTTATTGATACGGATAATGGTGAGGTATATCTACCGGATACAGAATATTTTGACCCGGAAACGGGAGAAGCTCTGTTGATTGATTCTACAGAAATGCCTAATAATGATTGGTTAATATCTCCAAGAGTTGGTTTTAACTATGATATAAAGGGAGACAATACATTTAAATTACGAGGAGGAACGGGAGTATTTACTGGTCGTTTTCCTTTTGTTTGGGTAGGTAACCAAGTAAGTGGTGTGGATGCCTTTTTCTATCAGGCCGTAGATCCAGATTTTAAATTTCCCCAAGTTTGGAGAACCAACATTGGTGTGGATAAACGATTGGATAATGGTCTTGTTCTGACTGCAGATTTTTCTTATACGAAAGATATAAATGGTGTTCACGTTCAGAACTGGGGTTTGAAAGAGCCTTCAGGACAATTGCAAGGAGTTGATAATAGGGCAGTTTATTTAGACGGTGACCATGCAAAGGCTACTTTACCTTGGGGTGATGTTGTTAATGGAAACGCTTATGTAATGACAAATTCTGATAAAGGAAGAATCTGGAATGCTTCTTTAAAAGCTGAAAAATCCTTTACCAATGGATTGTATACAATGTTGGCATATAGCTTCTTGGATTCTAGGGATGTAAATTCAATTGAAGCAGAGATAACAGGAGATGCTTTTGCAGGAAACCCAGCTTTAGGTAATGTAAACAATGATGTTTTGGCCCATTCCAAGTACGGTGACAAACATCGTTTTATTGGAGTTGCAAGTAAGAAGTGGGACTACGGTAACGATAAATGGTCAACAACACTTTCCACCTTTTTTGAGTATGCGCAAGGTGCACGTTTTAACTACACTTATGGAGGGGATATTAACGGAGATGGTTCTAGTATTAATGATTTAATATATATCCCAACTACCAGTAAAATTGGAGCAATGCAATTTAGTGGTACGGATGATGCCGCAAGTTTAGAAAATTATATTTCCCAAGATGATTATTTAAATGAAAGAAGAGGTGAGTATGCTGAAAGGTATGGAGCAATATCACCTTGGAGAGGGAAGTGGGATGTAAAATTGTTGCAAGATTATAGAATAAAATGTGCCAATGGAAGAACAAATACCATCCAATTGAGCTTTGATATATTGAATATAGGTAACATGATCAATTCGGATTGGGGATTAATTCAACAACCAAATAGTGAGCAATTATTAGGGGTGAACTTTGATGCAGCCGGATTACCTGTATATACTTTTAATGGTAATGCGGAAAGTAGAACTTTTGGTTATGACTCAAGCTTAGCCTCTAGATGGCAGGCTCAAATAGGTCTACGCTATATTTTCTAGAACTAATAATCATATTTTATTGCACAAAGGCCGTACTTATCGTACGGTCTTTTTATTTTTGCAGAATGAAATACATGAGGCTTACCAAGCAGCAATTAGAAGAGCTGCATCAAGAATTTATAAACTTCCTGGCTACACAATCCATAACGGGTGATGAATGGGAAGAAATTAAAACGAACAGACCACAAGTTGCAGAAGAAGAGATAGATGTTTTTAGTGATTTGGTCTGGGAGGGCGTACTTACCAAAGTAGCGTATTTGGAAAATATTTCCGAAAAGCAAATGCATTTATTCTATTTGGCCGAAAAGGAAATGAAATTAATTTCGGTAAAGGTGATGAACCCAGAAATAGATTTGACCACTAATATTGGGTTTTCTTGGTTCAAGAAAAATTGGCAGTCAGACTTCGTAGAATATTTAACGGCTTCCAAGATGTATACTGAAGATAAAAACCTAGATAAATTTAAGCTTATCCAACAAGGTGCAGTTATTACAAAAGGTGATCTGTACCAATGGTTTGATAAGGTTATAGAGGTTTAGGCGAACCTTATTTTCATCGCACGCTAATTTTACAACAGAGCACGGAATTGGGATTATCTATATAATTCACTGCTCGTCTTTCTAAAATTTTATATTTGCACCACAATTACATCTAATGGCACAAAAACCGAGCATACCTAAGGGAACTAGGGATTTTACCCCTTCCGAAGTCATCAAAAGAAACTACATTTTTGATATTGTAAAAAGGCATTTTCAGACCTTTGGTTTTCAGCCTATTGAAACCCCTTCTTTTGAAAATTCGGATACCTTAATGGGAAAATATGGTGATGAAGGTGACCGCCTCATTTTTAAGATTTTGAATTCTGGTGATTTCTTGAACAAGGTAGATGATGTTACCTACAGTTCTAAAAATTCAAGTTCTTTAACCCCAAAGATTTCTGAAAAAGCTCTCCGTTATGATTTGACCGTGCCCTTTGCTCGTTATGTAGTCATGCATCAGAATGAAATTGATTTTCCGTTTAAGCGCTATCAGATTCAGCCGGTTTGGCGTGCGGATAGGCCTCAAAAAGGACGTTTTCGTGAGTTTTTTCAGTGTGATGCAGATGTAGTTGGTTCTGATTCCCTTTTGCAGGAAATAGAGTTTGTGCAGTTGTACGATGCCGTTTTTACTGATTTAAAGTTGGAAGGTGTCAACATTAAAATGAACAACAGAAAAATTCTTTCGGGTATTGCCGAAGTTATAGGTGCACAAGACCTCCTTATAGATTTTACAGTTGCTTTGGATAAGTTGGATAAAATTGGTGAAGAGGGTGTGAAGAAAGAAATGGCGGAAAGAGGGTTGACTCCGGAAGCTATTGCCAAGGTAGAACCACTTTTCTCGCTAACGGGTGGTAATTTAGAGCAGCTTCAAGCTTTAAGAGACCTGTTAAAAGACTCTGAAACAGGTAGTAAAGGAGTTGAAGAGCTGACTTTTATCGTGAGTACTATTGAAGAAATGGGGCTGCAATCCGCTAAACTTTCTATTGATGTTACTCTAGCTAGAGGACTTAATTATTACACAGGAGCTATTTTTGAAGTTGGCGCACCGGAAGGAGTAAAAATGGGGTCTATTGGTGGTGGTGGCCGTTATGATGACCTTACCGGTATTTTTGGTTTAAAGGATGTAAGTGGAGTTGGCATCTCTTTTGGCTTGGACCGTATCTATTTGGTCTTAGAAGAATTGGGCCTTTTTCCTGAACGTATTGATCAATCCCTGCAAGTACTTTGCCTAAATTTTGGGGATAAAGAAGGTTTGGCCGCGTTAAAATTGGTATCCGCTTTACGTAAAAATGGTGTTAAAGCAGATGTCTACCCGTCCAATGCAAAAATTCAGAAGCAATTCAAATATGCAAATAATAGAAATGTACCGTATGTAGTTTTGATCGGGGAAAAAGAATTGGAAGAAAATTCTTTTGTTGTAAAGCATATGGAAAATGGTGAGCAAAAAACGTTTGCTTTGAATGCCATTTCGGATTTTATAACAACATTATAGCCTCTTTTTAATCTCTTTAATAATGGTCTTATAGTATTCCGTACTATGAGGAACATATTTTTGGGTGTTGGCCAGCCCCCATGTTTCTTGAGAAAATTGAATTAAAGATAGTAGGGCCAAGTCTTCAACTTCACTTTCTTGTTTTTTTAGTTGATGTAAGGGCGCTTTAAGTTCACATAAGAAGGTGTGATGAAACTCGCAGTCTAGCAACTGCTCGGAATGTTTGTGAACGGATTTAAAAATACCGATTTTTTCCAAAGCTTCGGGCTGAACGCTTAGGCCTATCTCTTCTTCAATTTCACGCGTTGCCGAAATCTCTATATTTTCTCCGGCCCCAATATGGCCTGCCACCGATACATCCCACAGTAAAGGAAATACATCTTTGTTTTTAGACCGTTGCTGAAGCAAGATTTGTCCATTTTTGGTGTACAACCAAATATGAACCGTTGGGTGAAATAACCCTTTTAGGTGAGCTTCGGATTTCATTGCCGTCTTTCCAGTGGTATTTCCATTGGAGTCGAGGATATCAATTAATTCATCCATATGTAAAAAATAAACCCTCCTTTTTGGGGAGGGTTAGATTTGTTTAATCGAAATAACTAAAAGTTTCTCCGTCTTTAATATTCAAGACCGTTTCGTAAATCAACCTGATTACGTTTTCAACATCGTCTCTGTGAACCGTTTCAACAGTGGTGTGCATATAACGTAACGGCAAGGAGATAAGAGCGGAAGCAACACCTCCATTACTGTAAGCAAAAGCATCTGTATCCGTTCCGGTAGCCCTGGAAGCTGCCATGCGCTGAAAGGGTATTTTATTGGCCTCAGCAGTTTCAATGATACGTTCTCGTAATTTGTTCTGAACCGCCGGGGCATAGGAAATTACGGGTCCGGCACCAATTTCGGTATGGCCTTGTGTTTTTTGCTCGATCATAGGAGTAGTGGTGTCATGGCAAACATCTGTTATGATGGCCACATTGGGCTTAATGGTCTGCGTAATCATCTCCGCACCACGTAAACCTATTTCTTCTTGAACCGAGTTGGTAATATATAGCCCAAAAGGCAATTTCTTCTTGTTCTCGTGAAGCAAACGTGCTACTTCGGCAATCATAAAGCCACCGGCGCGGTTATCAATGGCACGGCAAACAAATTTGTCTCCGTTCAAGATTTGGAACTCGTCCGGATAGGTAATAACACACCCAACATGAACTCCCATTTTCTCTACTTCCTCTTTGTTTTTTGCTCCTATATCAATAAATATATTATCCAATTTAGGAGGTGTTTCCTTGCCTTTATCGCGGGTATGAATAGCTGGCCATCCAAAAATTCCTTTAACTATTCCGTCTTTGGTGTGGATATTCACCCATTTGGAAGGGGCTATTTGGTGGTCACTACCTCCATTTCTAATAACGTACAGTAATCCGTTATCGCTAACGTAGTTTACGTACCATGATATTTCGTCTGAGTGCCCTTCTATTACCACCTTGAATTTGGCATCTGGGTTAATTACCCCTACGGCCGTACCGTATGTGTCCGTTATAAAGGTGTCCACATAGGGTTTAAGGTAGTCCATCCATATTTTTTGACCTTCCCATTCGTAGCCCGTTGGAGCTGCGTTATTCAAATATTTTTCAAAAAAATCAAGTGATTTTTTGGTAAGAATTTTCTTTGTAGCCATTAAATTTATATTTAAATACGAATTTACTAATATTCACTTTTATTTAATAATAAGCAGACCTATTTATCGTTAATTTGGCAAGGCTTTTGTATAATGTCCGTTATGAAAAAAACAATTCTGTTTTTATTTTTTACCAACCTCTTTCTTTTAGGGTATTCTCAAATAGAGGAAGAACCTTTGGACTCCATTGCGGAAAAGATGATTATCGTAGAAGGCGATTCTATATTTAGGAATTCTATAGATTTGGATGAAGTTTATCTGTTCGGGAAATTAAAATTCACTTCCTACAAGGATAAATTAAGGTATTATATTTTGAGAAGAAAGACATTAAAGGTGTATCCCTATGCCAAATTGGCGGCTGAGCGGCTAGAGGAACTTAATGACAGTATTACAAAAATCAAGAAGCGTAGGCACCAAAAGAAATATACCAAAGAAATCCAAAAGTTTATTGAAGAGGAATTTTCCGAAGAATTAAAAAAATTGACTCGTACGGAAGGTCAGATTTTGGTGAAACTGATATACAGGCAGACCGGAGAAACGGCTTTTGACCTCGTTAAGGAGCTTAGGAGCGGTTGGCGTGCCTTTTGGTACAATACCACGGCAAGCATGTTTAAAATAAGCTTAAAAGAACGGTTTCAGCCTGATCAAGTACATGAGGATTACCTTATAGAAGATATATTGCAGCGCGCTTTCTCCGAGTTTAGGCTGGAGCGCCAAGAATCTGTACTAGATTATGATTATGCCCAGTTAATCAATAAATGGGGAGATGTAGGAAGCAAACAATAGAGTTATTTTTTCTTTTTCTTACCGAACAGAGACTCCATAATTAACCGTAAACTGTAAAATGCCATTACTATTGCTCCAATGGCGAATATAAAGCCTAAAATTAGAACGGGCCAATATAAGGGATGACCTTGGTTTTTAAAAGCTTGGTATATTACACCTGGAGCCAGGAACATTAGGAAAATTGTATAAGCAATATGTTTAAGCCCTTTTACCAGTAAATCTTTATCCGTTCTCTTTTGAGACATAGTTGCAAAATTCAATTTGGGTAAAATTACTCAATAGAAATGGACTTGGAGTACGTTTGGCAAACGGCAAAATATCCTAGGGCAAAATTCTCTTGGTCAACTAGGTTATCAAGATTGTCCAAATCCGAAATATCCTCAACATTAGTGACATTTATAATATTGCCTTTTACCGTGCCTGCTGGGGTTTGAAACGGACCTTGGTCTCCTCCGGACTGCACAATAAGTTGGTTCATGTAATTATAGAAACCCCTATCAACACCCAGTATACTTATATCCAGCACCATTCCGTCTTTTACATCATCATCATAAAAATAAGAGAACTCAAAAGTCTCACCAGGGTAAAATGTATCTTCCGTGACCAAGTATTCGTTAAAATCAAAATCAAAAAGATAGAAATCGGTTCGGTTGGGTTGGTCCTTAAAAGCTACTACTATTTCTGTTTCTTCGCCTGAAAAAAGAGTTGCATCGCCCTGCTCTAATTTGGTAATTGGTACCGTAGGTACATAGGCAGTCTGCGCCGCATATCTTGAGCCTTGATGTTCAATAAACAGAACCAAATCACCGGACGTCATAAAATCTATGGTCGTTTCACTCTGGTAGACACCGCTACCGCTAAAGGTTTCAAAGAGGGGTATAGTTTCTTCGCTTTCCAGATTGGTAATGCTTATTTGGTCTAGTCGTGCAGGTTCTACAGATTCAAAAAAATTAGTTGATGTGCTCACTCTTACTTCGGCATAATATGTAGAGGAGGGCTGAGTAAGATCAATTCGCATTAAGGCATCTACGGTTAAGCGAGACTGGTCCGTTGGAACTTCTACTTCCACAACGTCTTCACATGCGGATAAAAACGGAAGCAGGCAGAGTATATAAATAAACTTTTTCATGGCCTTAAAATTTAAAGTTATACGTTACCGCCGGTACCACGCCAAAAATTGATGTACGTACCGCTTCATTGGCTCCGGTATCCTCATTGCGACTAAAACTTATAGATGCGGCATTCCTGCGATTGTATACATTGTATACGCTGAAGACCCATTCGGTCTGCCATTTTCTGTCTTTGTTCTTTTTTGGGGTCAGGGTTGCGGAGACATCCATACGATGGTAAGCGGGCAAACGCTCTTCATTTCGTAGTCCGTAATAGGGAACGGTAAGCCCCTGAAAACGAAATTGACCTATAGGGTAATTGGTGGGTTGCCCTGTTTGAAATACAAAATTGGTATTGAAATTCCATTTTTGATTTAAATCATAGCTCGCATAGGCCGATATATCGTGGGTCTTGTCATACGGGGTGTTGTACCAGGCTCCGGAGTTTATGCCAGTTTCCGTAAATGAAGTACCATCTTGCAATTGAATGGTTCTTCCTGGTGTCCTTTGCTCAGATTTTGAAAGCGTATAGGCAAGCCAACCCTGAAACTTACCCTCGTTTTTGCGTAGTAAAAATTCCAGACCGTAAGCTCGCGCTTCGCCATTTAGAATAACTTGCTCAATGGCATCATTGGCAATAAGGTTGGCGCCATCTATATAGTCTATGCGATTTTGAACGTCCTTATAAAAAGCCTCGGTTTCAAAAGAGAAATCACCATCCTTTAGATTTTTAAAATACCCCACTGCGTATTGATCAAGAATTTGGGGTTTTATAAAGGGGCCGCTTGGAGTCCAAACATCCAACGGAGTAGGAGAGCTGGTGTTGGAAAGTAAATGCAGGTACTGTGCCAAATGGGTGTAGCTGGCCTTTATAGAACTACTGTTGTTTAAGGTGTATGCCAAGGATATACGTGGTTCCAGGTTGTTAAAGGTAGCTAAGCTGCCACTTCTTTTTACGTTATACCGATCTATAGGTATGCCTTCCTGATATACTTGAAGTACCGGGTCAAAAAAGACAGGGTTATCATCTAAATAGACGTTTACCTCGTCTTGTCCCAATCGTAAAAAATTACTGAAGCGGAGTCCATAATTTAGACTCAGGTTTTTGGTTATATCATGTTCAATATCAATATAGGCAGCAAATTCATTGGCATACTTTTGTGTTAACTGCTCTTCTACTATACCGGAATCTTCGTTGCTGGGCTGTATTTTTCCAGGGTTAAAACGATAGTAGATATTATTGATGCCGTAATTAATTTGAAACTTGTCCGTGATATAGTGCTTCAGGTCATATTTTATGTTGAAGTTTTCAATACCCGAATTCCAATCGAAGCCTACAAAATCCAGTTTTAGACCATAGTAATAGTTGGAATAGATTAAAGAGAGGTTAGAAAATAACTTGTCTGAAAATAGGTGATTCCATCTAAAATTACCTACTGCGTTTCCATAAGTATTTACAAAACTATCGCTTATACCAAATACATCACGACCAAAATATCCTGATAGGAAAATACTGTTGTTATCGTTTATGTTGTAATTGAGCTTGGTATTTAAATCGTAGAAATAGGCGGTATTATCTACGTCAAAAAGGGGCAGGAATAGGTGAGCATAGGAGGCACGGCCTCCCACAAGAAACGCAGCTTTGTCTTTTTTTATAGGGCCTTCTACCAACAAACGGCTGGCAACGGCGCCTATACCTCCGTTTACTTTAATTTTTTTGCTATTTCCTTCTTTTTGGAAAATATCCAGAACCGACGAGACTCTACCGCCATAACGGGCCGGAATTCCCCCTTTATATAGTTTAATATCCTTTATGGCGTCCGGGTTAAAGACAGAGAAAAAGCCGAATAGGTGGGAGGAGTTGAAAATAGTGGCCTCATCCAATAAAATTAGATTTTGGTCTACGGCACCGCCCCGCACATTAAAACCGGAAGCACCCTCGCCTGCGTTGGTTACACCGGGCAGTAAGAGAATGGATTTAATAACATCGGCCTCGCCCAAGATAACCGGAATTTTTTTGATGGTTCCCACAGATAAGGAGTTCACGCTCATCTGGGGTTTGCGTACATCCATTTTTTCTACGTCTTCCGTTACTACAACTTCTTGCAACTGTTCAGCGGATTCCATCAGCTGAAAATTCATTTTTTTATTCGCATCCAGTGTGACCGTTTTTACAACATCCTGAAAACCCAGATAACTGACCAACAACTGGTAGGTGCCTTCTGGGAGGGTAATGGAATAAAAACCGTATTCATTGGTGGTAACCCCTGTTTCCAGTTCGGGGAAAACAATAGCCACCCCAATAAGAGTTTCATTGCTGGAATCTTCTGAGATTGTTCCGCTTAAAGTGTATTGCCTTTGGGCGAAACTATTAAAAAAACAAAGTAGAAAGACACTGAGAACGACCTTGGTAAGTTGGTTCATCTAAGAGCAATTTTTTTATAAATGTAGCTAGAAAAAGACCTTTACAGAAAATGTTAACACTATTTTAAAAAGAAAAAGGCCCTTGCAAATGCAGGGCCTTTATTATTGTACTTAACTCATAATGGTTATAATGTATCCAAGATAGAATTAAAAGTCTCACTAGGTCTCATTGCCTTAGCGGCAAGTTCTGCATCTGGCTTGTAGTACCCTCCAATGTCTTGAGGTTTACCTTGAGCTTGCATTAGCTCCTCTACAATTTTAGATTCTTGAGATTGAATAGCTTCATAGACTTTAGAGAAAGTAGCCTTTAATTCGGCATCCTTATCTTGTTCGGCCAAAGCCTCGGCCCAGTACATGGCCAAGAAGAAGTGGCTTCCACGTGTATCTATTTCTTTTACCTTTCTTGAAGGCGATTTATCGTTAATCAAGAATTTTTCCGTGGCACTGTCCAAAGCATCACCTAAAATTCTAGCTTTTTCATTTTGATTTTTTTCTCCGTAGAAATCCAAAGAAACTCCTAAGGCAAGAAATTCGCCCAAAGAATCCCAACGTAAATGGCCTTCTTCTATGAATTGTTCCACGTGTTTTGGAGCTGATCCACCTGCACCGGTCTCAAAAAGACCACCACCGTTCATAAGTGGTACAATAGATAACATTTTTGCACTGGTACCCACTTCTAGAATAGGGAACAGATCTGTAAGATAATCTCTAAGCACGTTCCCGGATACGGAAATAGTGTCTTTACCTTCTTTCATTCTTGCCAAGGTAAATTCAGTAGCTTTCTTAGGAGAAAGAATGCGAATGTCTAACCCAGTGGTATCATGATTAGGTAAGTAAGTGTTTACTTTTTTGATAAGTTCTACATCATGCGCCCTATTTTCATCTAACCAGAAAACTGCAGGGTCATTTGTTGCTCTTGCTCTGGATACGGCCAATTTTATCCAATCCTGGATAGGAGCATCCTTAACTTGGCACATACGCCAGATGTCACCTTCTTCAACCGCATGTTCTTCTAAAACTTTATCAGAGTTGATGTCTACTACTTTTACGGTTCCAGCAGCCCCAATTTCAAAAGTTTTGTCATGAGAACCATACTCCTCAGCCTTTTGGGCCATTAAACCTACATTGGGAACGGTTCCCATAGTAGTAGGGTCAAAAGCACCGTTCTTTTTACAGAAATCGATTGTGGCCGAGTATATTTCTGCATAACTGCTATCCGGAATTACCGCTTTGGTATCCTGTGGTTTTCCTTGGGCGTTCCACATTTGACCAGAATTACGGATCATAGCCGGCATTGACGCATCAATAATAATATCCGAAGGAACGTGAAGGTTGGTAATACCCTTGTCCGAATTTACCATGGCCAATTCCGGACCTTCGTTTATAGCTTTTTGAATATCTTTTTCAATAGCCTCTTTTTTATCCGCTGGCAGCTCATTTAGCTTGGCGAACAAGTTTTCAAGACCGTCATTTGCACTAATTCCTAAAGTTTTGAACGTATCTTCATATTTGTTGAATACATCTGCAAAGAAAACTTCAACGGCATGTCCAAAAATAATTGGATCGGAAACTTTCATCATGGTAGCTTTCATGTGAAGCGAGAACAACACACCTTGGTCTTTGGCGTCTTGCACCTGCTTTTTCAAAAATGCGACAAGTGCATTTTTGCTCAAAACGGTAGCATCTATGATTTCACCTTCTAGAAGACCTAATTTATCTTTAAGAACTTGGGTTTCTCCATTGTTCTTGACCAATTCTATTCTTATATCCGTAGGTTGGGCAAGTGTCAATGATTTCTCATTGGCTTTAAAATCCCCATGATCCATTGTGGCAACATGGGTTTTGGAATCAGGACTCCAAGCCCCCATGGAGTGTGGGTTTTGTTTCGCGTAATTTTTTACGGCGCGTGGAGCTCTACGATCGGAGTTTCCTTCTCGTAGTACCGGGTTTACGGCGCTACCTTTAATTTTGTCATATCTAGATTTAATATCCTTTTCGGCTTCATTGGAAGGCTCGTCCGGATAGCTTGGTAAATCATAACCATTGTCTTGTAATTCCTTAATGGCTTCCTTTAATTGTGGAACGGAAGCACTAATGTTAGGAAGCTTTATAATGTTTGCTTCTGGTTTTTTAGCCAAAGCACCTAACTCTTCTAAATCATTTGCGATTTTTTGCTCATCTTTTAGAAAATCAGGAAATACTGCTATAATTCTTCCGGCCAAAGAAATGTCTTTGGTCTCTATGGTAACATTGGCCGTTTTGGTAAATGCTTTTACAATTGGTAAAAATGATTGTGTAGCTAAAGCCGGAGCTTCATCTGTTTTTGTATAAAAAATTTTGGACATGTAAGGAAAGGTTTAATTTAAAGCGGAGTAAATATACAACTTTATGTATTCTTCCAAGCCAAAAGATAAGGGGTTGTTTTGAGCTGTATCTCTTTATGGGCTATTTTAACAAAAACCTTGCGAATTAGGAAAAAAAAAGGCAAAACAAAAGCCATATCATTGTACTTGTACATTGATATGGCTTTTTAGAAACTGATATAGCAAACTTTCTTCCCTGTTCTTACGACAGATCGGCAACCATTGATTGCATTCGCATCACAATTTCAACGTTTGAGATGAATTGTACTTAATTATCGAACCAAGCTACAATTTATATCTCTTCATATTGTTTACACATTCTTTGTGCATATTTCCTAGACTTGCATCCGTTGAATATTTACAAATATGTTCACATAATCATTTCTCAAAAAGCGACAGCCTTTTGTTGATATGTTCGTTTTACTAAATGGCGTACTCTGAAATACATCTTTAAACATTTATAAAACCTAAACAATACTATAAAGAACGCTACCTCTATAACAATTTCAGAAGCTATCTTCGACAGATGTTTTCTTTAATTGTTTTATAAATGTAGGAAAAATAGTCTAAGTCACCAATTTTTTTAACATATTATAAATCAACAACTTATGAACTGCTGATATTAACAATTGTTCATAACCAAAAAATCCCGCTATAGCGGGATTTTTTTATTGTATGTATTCTTGGCTTAAGAACGTACCTCTTTAATACGTGCTTTTTTACCAGTAAGACCTCTAAAGTAGAAGATACGAGCTCTACGTACTTTACCTCTTTTGTTAACTTCAACCTTTTGTAAGGCTGGCATGTTTACTGGGAAAATACGTTCAACACCTACAGTACCTGACATTTTACGGATTGTAAAAGTTTCGGTAGCACCAGAACCTCTTCTTTGGATAACAACACCTCTAAAGAACTGAGTACGTGTTTTTTCACCTTCCTTAATTTCATAGTACACAGTGATAGTATCACCAGCTGAAAATTTTGGAAATTCTTTTTTTGGAACAAACTCGTCCTGAACGAATTTTAATAATTCTTCCATGATTTTTTTATTAATGATTATGCTATGGTCAACATTCACGATTTTCGTCAGAGGTTGATTTAACAGGCTGCAAAAATACTCTATAATTTAGAACTGACAATAATTTTTTTGATTTTTTGATATATCAAAATACGTAGGAATGTTACTCCAGCAGATCGGGTCTACGTTCTTCCGTTCTTTTTTGTGCTTGGTCTTCCCTCCATTTCTCTATTTTGGGAAAGTTGCCGCTCAAAAGCACTTCCGGTACTTTCATGCCTTTGTACTCTGAGGGTCTGGTATAGACAGGAGGAGCAAGGAGGTCATCCTGAAAGGTATCCGTCAACGCCGATGTTTCGTTGTTTAAAACCCCGGGAATCAACCTAATTACGGCATCACAAAGAATAGCGGCACCTAGTTCACCGCCAGAAAGTACATAATCGCCTATTGAAATTTCTCTGGTAATAAAAGCATCTCGTACTCTTTGGTCAACACCTTTATAGTGGCCGCAAAGTATGATTACATTGTTAAGCAATGAAATGCCGTTGGCCATTCTTTGGTTCAGGGTTTCCCCATCTGGTGTCATATAGATAATTTCATCGTACGTTCTTTCGGCCTTTAACTTAGAAATACACTTGTCTATAGGCTCTATCATAAGTACCATGCCCGCACCGCCACCAAATTGGTAATCGTCTACTTGGTTGTAGCTCTTGTCCGTGTAGTCCCGTATATTGTGCATGTGCACTTCAACTATGCCCTTTTCTATGGCTCGTTTTAAGATAGATGCGTTAAACGGGCTCTCCAACAATTCCGGTAAAACGGTGATAATATCAATACGCATTTTAGTTTGGGCTATGAATTAGTGCGCCAAAAGTAGTGAAAAGAGTGCGAATCTTTTTTCCACCCCAGCTTTTCATATAGCTTTTGTGCGGGATTATCCGTTGCCGTTTCTAGGGCTAACCCTTTAAACCCTTTTTTTGAACAGAATTCTTGTGCCGTACTCAGCAATGCGGAGCCTATGCCTTTTTTTCTTTGGGTTTGCTCTACATATAAATCGTTCAACACATAATAAGGGAGCATAGAAACGGATGAAAATGTAGTGTATAACTGGGTGAAGCCTACTGCTTCCCCGTCAATAAAAGCCATGAAAACTATAGATTCCGATTGGGAAAAGCGCTCTTTAAGAAAAGAAGTAGCGGCATTTATATCCGAAGGTTGTTGGTAGAAAACCCTGTAACTATCGAACAAAGGTGCTAACAATGGTATATGTGATGAGTTGGCTTGAATAATTTTCATAACACAAAGAATAAAAAAAAGCTCCGTGAGGAGCTTTTTAGATTATTTCTGTTTTTTGTACTTGTTGATTTCATCTTGCAGCTGCCTACTAATTTTTTGCTCCCTTTCTAAAGCCCTTCTGCGGTGGTCTTCATACTCAGTTTCCAGTTCTGCTAAATTAGTCTTGGCTTCCTGGGTTAGGATGTTACTGTTTCTAAATCTATATATAAAGAAAAGTAACAGTGCTAACAGAGAAGCAATAACGGTCCAAAGAATACCATTATATGTACTTTTTGAAACCATAATACCTAAAAAGGACATGCTGTCTTTTTCCTCGGTTACAGCTACCAAGTTGTTGGTAGTCTCTTCCAATTTTTTGTTTAGCGAACCTATTGTAGATTCGTGTCCGCCAATAGTAGCTTTTAGTTCGGCAGCTCTTTTGTTGTACCCTTTTAGTGTGTCAAGAACATTTTGGCGCAGTTTGTCCAATGAAATCGTACGTACGACCTCATATTTTTTTCCATCTGCACGATAATTACCAGATTTGGTAAAAATGTACTCAAATTGACTATCTATAGGCCCTTTATCAAGTGACAACTCTTCTTGAGCTTCCGCTTCTTGGGCAAATTGTAGGTTATATGCTAATAAAGCCGTTATCAGTAACAGGATTCTTAAGCCTTTCATGTTGAAGTGATTCTGTGAATTAATTATTTAGAGCCGACTAAAGTAATTCAATAATATCAATTAATAAAAAAAATCAAGGATAAGGTTGCTATTTAGTAGGGAATACCTTCAAAAAAGCAGAAAGTATTCCCTTGTAAGTAGCTTAAAATCAATAATAAGTATATCTTCTTACTTTTGATATGTATTTGGCCAAACGTATTACCTGATGCGAATAACCATACTCGTTGTCATACCAAATATAAAGTATAATATTTTTTCCACTGCCGTTAACAATTGTAGCGTTACTATCGTAAATGGAAGGTGCGTTTGTTCCTACGATATCCGAAGATACCATTTCCTTGCTCAAGGAATATTTTATTTGCTCTACCAAATCTCCCTCTAGGGCATACTTTTTTATAATGGCGTTAATACCATCTATAGAAGTTTTATTTTTCACTTCTAAGTTTAGAATAGCTAAAGAACCGTTGGGAACCGGTACCCTAATTGCATTAGAGGTAAGCTTGCCCTTTAATTCCGGTAGAGCTTTAGCTACTGCAGCACCTGCACCTGTTTCGGTTATGACCATGTTCAGAGCGGCTGCTCGGCCCCGTCTATGCTTGCTGTGCATGTTATCCACTAGGTTCTGGTCATTAGTGTAGGCATGTATAGTCTCCAAATGCCCTTTTGTAATTCCCAAGGAATCTTCAATAACACTTAAAATAGGGGTAATGGCATTGGTAGTACACGAAGCGGCTGAAAATATTTTAATAGCGTCCGGGTCATACGTTTTGTGATTAACCCCATGAACAATATTGGGTATCTCTTTTCCGGGAGCGGTAAGGAGTACGTGCGATGCACCTTCGGCTTCCAGGTGTCTGGCCAATTCGGTTTTGGTTCTGAAAGCCCCTGTATTGTCTATTATCAATGCATCGTTTATTCCATACTGGGTGTAATCGATTTTCTCAGGACGATCGGCGCTGATCATGTAAACGGTTGTACCGTTTATTATCAAGGCATTATTCTTTATATCTGTTTCTACCGTGCCGGAAAATTTACCGTGAACGGAATCAATACGTAAAAGATTGGCTCTTTTTTCCAGAATCTCATGGTTGTCCGCTTTTCGGGTTACGATAGCTCTTAAGCGCAGTTGATTGCCTTGACCGGTCTTTGCCATAAGCTCTCTAGCCAGAAGCCTACCTATTCTTCCAAAGCCATAAAGAACAATATCCTTAGGTTTTAAAGGTGGGGCATTGTCCGCGTCTTTTAGTTTGTCAAACACAAAGGCTTTTATATCCGTATTGTGATTGTCATCTGAGTGGTATTCATAGGTAAGCTTGCCAATGTCTAATTTAGCAGGAGGTAGCTGAATATCGTTTATGGCCCGCAATATTTCGGTGGAATCGAAAATAGAAATGGGTTTTTGGACAAATTCACCCGCATATTCATGCAGATTTATAATGTCACTTACGTTTTTGTCTATCACCTGATTTTTGAAAAGCACGATTTCTATCGTCTTATCATACCAAAGGTCACTGACCAGTTTTATGAATTCGGTTGTAGCTTTTCTTCTATCAGCCTGAAAGGCTAATTCTTTTTCGTAAGAAGCGTTAGATTTCATTTTGTTGAGTTGAGTTATATTTTGGTATAAAAGTAGCTATTTAGTGTTGTTTGAAACAATAGTAAACAAAAAAACACCTCAATTGAGGTGTTTTTAATTTAAAGTTTTAATGTCTTATTGAAAAATCAGGCGTTCTCTTTCTCCTTTTTCGTTAATCATTGTGATACTGGTTTTACCGTATCTAGAGATGCTTCCAAAAAGGTTTCTGGCCTCTTCAATATCGTTTATTTCATTATTGTCAACCGAAAGAAGAACTTTTCCTTCCAACCCATAACCACGGTAGGTTTCAGGTACACCAACAATTTTCACACCTTGTTTGGTCTTAAACTTTTTGTTGTCCTCTTTTGTTAAGTTCTTTACTTCAAGGCCCATTACCGGGACTATTACGGTCTGTCTTTTCTTAAGCATGACAGGCACGGTAAATTCTTCTCCGTCTCTATCAATAGTAACCTCTACAGAGTCGTTGGGTCTTTTAGCGGAAAGATAACCGGTAAGATCGGCAAATTTGCGAATCTTGATATTGTCTACTTTCTTTATGATATCTCCTTCTATCAGTTCGGCTTCGGCGGCTCCAGTTCCTTCTTCAACCCCGGAAATGTATACACCCTCAATCTCATTAAGTCCTTTTTCTATGGCGTAAGGCGTGTTTATGTTCAGGGTCTTAATTCCTAAAATGCCTTTTTGTACGTTTCCATATTCTAGGATATCATCAACTACTTTTTTGGCAATGTTGCTGGGAACTGCAAAGGAATAGCCCACATAGCTTCCCGTTTGTGATGTAATGGCGGTGTTGATACCCACAAGATCTCCGTTCGTATTAACTAATGCCCCACCACTGTTACCAGGGTTTACGGCTGCATCGGTTTGGATAAACGACTGATTTTTTCCTAAATCACGTGCTTTTGCACTTACTATTCCCGCAGTTACGGTAGAAGTTAGGTTAAAAGGGTTACCAACGGCCAAAACCCATTCACCTATTTTAACGTCATCGGAATCACCAAAGGCCAAATAAGGCAGATTGCCTTCAGCATCTATTTTAATTAGGGCGATGTCAGAGTTCGGGTCGGTGCCAATAAGTTCGGCATCATAAGTTTTGTTATTGTTTAGGGTAACCTGTAATTGATTTGCTTTGCTAATAACGTGGTTGTTCGTAACAATATAACCATCTTGCGAAATAATTACCCCAGATCCGGTTCCTACTTGAGGCCTTTCATTTCCTCCACTTCCGTAAAAGAAGTCCATAAGGCTATGGGGAGTTCTGTTAATGGTTACATTTTTAACGTGCACTACGGCATTTACGGTGTTTTCTGCCGCAATGGTAAAGTCAACCTCATTAATTCCCGCTCCTTTTGCAGAGGTAGGTGTAAGGCTCGTATTAAAAACCGAATGTCCTTCGTCTTGGGATATAACGGCGTAATTGGTGTTTTCAAAAAATAATTTGTAGCTGCCCAGAGTTATTGCTCCAGCAAAGAGGGCGATTAAAAAGGTACTGGCAATTTTTTTCATGTTATCGTTTTGTTTAAATTCTTTTGATATGTTAAAATTAGTCGTTTTTTAGGTGCGTTATATTTGCTTTAACTACTCTTTAACTGCTAAATATATCTTAATCCCTACTATTTCAGGTCGCTAAGTGGTGGACCAAAGAGGTTATTTCCGATAGGGATAAAAGCCTATATTTGTGTCTTTAAATAATTCTATGACACTTAGTTTTTACAAATATCAGGGCACCGGAAACGATTTTGTGCTCATCGATAATCGACAATTATATTTCCCCAAAAACGATACCAAACTGGTAGCTTCTTTATGTGACCGCAAGTTTGGCATAGGGGCAGACGGTTTAATACTTCTAGAAAATGACGAACTGTCAGATTTTAAGATGGTCTATTACAACGCAGACGGCCGTGAGGGCAGTTTGTGCGGTAACGGCGGCCGTTGTACCGTAGCTTTTGCCAATTTTTTGGGTGTTATAGATAAAGATACCGTTTTTAATGCTGCAGATGGTAAGCACCAGGCAACTATAGCTAATGGTATTGTTAGCTTGCAGATGCAGGATGTATCCGAAATAAAAGAGAAACCGGAGTATGTATTCTTGGACACGGGTTCGCCCCACCACGTGCAAATGGTAAAGTCCGTTCAAGATTTTGAAGTTTATAAAGAAGGGAAAAAGTTGCGTTACGGAATGTACGGACAAACCGGAAGCAACGTTAATTTTGTTGAAACCTTGGATAATGATGCTTTTGCCGTAAGAACTTATGAGCGTGGTGTAGAGGGTGAAACTTTATCTTGCGGAACTGGAGTTACAGCTGTAGCAATAGCCATGCATAACGCCGGAAAAACATCGGCAAATAGAATAAAAGTGAATACTCAGGGCGGTGAGCTAGAGGTAGAGTTCGCTAAAAAGAATGGTGTGTACGAGCAGATTCATTTAATTGGCCCTGCCAAACAGGTGTTCAAAGGAGAGATCGAATGTTAAGTTTAAATGGAGAACATATAAATCTGCGGGCTTTAGAACCCAATGATCTAGATTTTCTCTACGAACTTGAGAATAACACCCAGATGTGGGAAATAAGTGGTACGACCACCCCATATTCAAAACATGTACTAGCGCTTTATTTGGAAAACGCCCATAGGGACATTTATGATGTTAAGCAATTGCGGCTCTGTATCTGCAATAAGCAGAATTCAACAATTGGACTTATTGACCTATTTGATTTTGATCCTAAGAATTTTAGGGCGGGAATAGGTATAGTTATTTTGGATAAAGAAAAGAGGAACCAAGGAGTAGGGGCAGAGGCCATTCAATTGGTGTGTGATTATGCTCATAAGGTCTTAAATATGCGGCAACTTTACGCCAATGTATTGGAGGGTAATGACCCAAGCATTCATTTGTTCAAGAAGATGGGTTTTGAAGAGGTGGGAATTAAAAGAGATTGGATTTTTTCCGAAGGGAAGTATATAAATGAAATTTTGTTTCAAAAAATAAATACCTAATGTATATAAAACGTATTCTAGTATTTATAGCAATTGCCGGTCTTGTAGGCGGTGGAATCTTTGCTTACACGGTTTACAACGCCATTTTTGCGCCTAATACGGCTTTTGAAAATAACGAAGCCTTTGTATTTGTGCCTTCGGATGCAGATTTTAACGAAGTAAAGGAGTTGGTATCTCCACTTCTTAAGGATATGGGTTCTTTTGAGAAAGTGGCACAGCGTAAGGGGTACGCCGCCAATGTAAGAGGAGGTAAGTACGCTATTAAAAAGGGGGCGAACAATAATGATATTGTAAACTCACTCCGTAGTCAGAATATACCTGTAAAAGTTGCATTTAACAACCAGGAAACATTAGCGGACCTAGCCGGTAGAATAGCGATGCAAATAGAGCCGGATAGTATAACCTTGTTGAAGGCATTTACAGATGAAGCTTTCTTGAAAGCTAACGGATTTAATAGGGATACGGAGTTGGCTATGTATATACCCAACAGTTACGAATTTTTCTGGAATACTTCCGGGAAAGAATTCAGGGAGCGTATGCTAAAGGAATACAAACGTTTTTGGACGGATGCTCGTTTAGCCAAGGCAAAAGCATTAGGGCTTTCTCCCGAAGAGGTGATTACTTTGGCCTCTGTAGTACATAAAGAAACCGCAAAAGTTGATGAGCGCCCAAGAGTAGCAGGCGTTTACCTTAATCGTTTACGAAGGGGAATATTACTTCAAGCAGACCCTACGGTAATTTATGCCATAAAAAAGCACAGCGGCAACTTTAACACTGTGATCAAAAGAGTGCTTTATAAGGATTTGGAATTAGATTCTCCGTATAACACCTATAAGTACGCAGGTCTACCACCAGGGCCAATTGCTATGCCGGATATTACGGCTATTGATGCGGTTCTTAGTCCGGAAAAGCACGATTACCTCTACTTTGTAGCCAATGTGGAAAATTTTGGATACCACAAATTTGCTAAGACTTTAGCCCAGCACAACCGCAATAAAGCGCAGTATGTCCGGTGGATAAATGCTCAAAAAATTAATAGATAGGCATTTTGTCCGTAGTTTAATACTTGTTAACTAAAACGGTATATTTTTAACAAAGCATTCTAAAATGTAAGACTAAAACGGGCTTATCTTTGCCCCTCGTAATCTAAGCAGGTTAAATTTTCGTAAGTCTTAGGTAAATATAATGTATGAGAAAGTGGCTAGGATTTTCAAGCCCCCTAATCATTACCTTTATTTTATTGAGTTTCGGATTTGAGTCTAAAGAGGTGAAAGTGCCGGAAACCCTTAAAGTAAATCAACCTACTGAAGTTTTGTTTCCCAAAAACAAAACTATGCATTCAACGATATTGATAGCTCCGCCTTTTTTAGGGAGTTCTTATATCGGATTTAAAGAAGCTCTAGCGTTTAAAGAATCGCAGGGTAACTATTTTACAACAAATACACTTGGGTATTTGGGAAAATACCAGTTTGGTATTGGTACCTTACAGCTTATGGGTGTGTATAACGCAACAAGTTTCTTAAACGACCCAGTGTTGCAAGAAAGAGCTTTTCACACGAATGTAGCTCGTAATAAGTGGATTTTGAGAAGAGACATTGACCGTTTCGTTGGAAAACGAATAGGTGGTGTTGAAATTACGGAATCCGGAATGTTGGCCGCGGCCCATTTGGCCGGTGCCGGTAACGTTAAAAAGTATCTACGATCGTGGGGTGCGTTTGATGTATCGGACAGTTACGGAACAACAATAGCAATTTACATGAAAAAGTTTTCAGGATACGATATGTCATATGTTTCGCCAAGACGAAACCCTAAAGTGTAACTATCGCCTATTTAAGATTTAATGTACATATGAAAGTGGACGAGCCCCAATAGAAATATTGGGGTTTGTTTTTTTCCGGTCGTTTTCTATCTCGATTTTAGGGTATTTTTAATCGTGAATACCTTAATTCAGATGTTATTTTATGACTGTAGCTTCCAGTTCTATTTTTAATATTTCAAAAAGGCCTTTAACCTCCAGTAAGGTGCTTGCCTGCTGTATGTTGTGCTTGGTTGTCCAATTTTGGAAAATATCAAAACACGTAAACAGCTCTTCAGTTGAAGTTGTATAAAGGTTTAATCTCACAATATTTTTACATTCATATCCGGCATCCTCTATTACGCGTTCCAAATTTTCTATAGATTGAATTAATTGGGCTTTCATGCTAGCAGTGCTAGATTTACCTTCATCATCTATTGCGGTTTGCCCGGAAATATAAAGCGTGCCTTTTGGGTTCGTAACTTCTACGGCTTGTACATAACTTCTTTCGTCTTGCCATTTCCACGGGTTAATTATTCGTTTTTCCATATTGCTTTTTTTTGTGTACGCAGTAGCTAATTATATACTTTATTTGTTAATACTTGTGCTTTGCCATCTACACTGCAAATATTTAACTAATGGTATGGTTATAGCGTGACATACATCACAATTGTAAAGAAGCTCAAATTTTATGAGGAAAGGCGGCTAAGTGTCTCGCGGGACACACCTAAGTAAGAAGCTAGCAGAGTTTTAGGAACGCGTTGAAATAATATGGGGTACTGTTTAAGAAGTTGCTCATACCTTTCTTTAGCATTTGAAGTTAAAAAAGATAAGATTCTATTTTGCGATGCAATATGCCCTAAATTCGACTTTTGGAGAAAAAAATGCTGCATTTTGGGTAATTCATCGGATAGTTTTTGGTAATTGTCAAGACTTAGGGAAAATACTAAAGTGTCTTCAATGCATTGTAGTGCCATTTTAGCTTTAGTTTGTGAGAAATAGGCAGAAAAATCGCTTTCCCACCAGTTTTCCATGGCAAAGGATACAATATGTTGTTTCCCATTTTTGTCATCGTAAACTAATTTTAATAGCCCGGAAATCACAAAATAGCAATGCGTTACATGTTCTCCTTCTTTAATGATAAAATCATTTTTTTTGTGCTTTTCTAATGAGAAATGAGATAAAATAAAAGAGAACTCCTCGTCCGTAAGAGCTATCAAGTTTTCAATATTTTCTTTTAATCTATCTTTCATTAAGTAGAAATTCCAATTTGGGTGCTATATTAGAAAAAAAAGGTTAAGGATTAATGGTGTAATAAAGCAGCTACTTTAGAGTAACTTTTAAGAACACTAAAAATACTGGTTAATTTAGGCTTATATCAAAAGTCAGCTAGTAAAATGAAAAAATAATCTGGAGTGGAGTAAATAATTGTTCCAGAATAAGATTTAAAAACTCAAAAAGTAGAATTACCCTTGAATAATAAAGATAGCTGGGCGCTTATGAAGTGATTCTACTTTGGAGCGTTTCCAGTCGGCAATGGTTTTGGTTTGTATATATTCCTCAGGTAGGGTCACATCGCAAGCTATACATACTCTGGTGTTAGGGTGTAGTGTTTTAAGCAGCTCTGCAAAGAGCTTGTCGTTTCTATAGGGGGTTTCTATGAACAATTGCGATTGTCCGTAATCTTTGCTTAGCTTTTCCAACCTCTTAATGGCACTCTTACGCTCAGACCCGTCAATGGGCAGGTAACCGTTAAAAGCAAAGCTTTGGCCGTTCATGCCACTGGCCATAAGGGCCAATACAATAGAGGATGGGCCCACTAGGGGTACTACCTGAATGTTTTTTTCATGTGCTATTTTTACCACGTCCGCACCGGGATCGGCAATACCGGGGCAACCGGCCTCGGATAAGATTCCTGTGTTGAAACCGTCTAAACAGGATTGTAAAAATGTGGGTATTTCCTCGGCTTCGGTGTATTTGTTAAGAACGGATAATTGAAGGCTGGGCTGTGATTTTCTGGGGCTTATCTTTTTTATAAAGCGTCTGGCCGTTTTTTCGTTTTCAACAATATAATGGTCAATCTGTTCTATGGCCTGTTTTATGGAAATGGGTAATACTTCCAAAGGTTCATTATCGCCCAATGTAGTGGGTATTAAATATAACTTTCCCTGGTTTTCATTGTAGTTGGCCATAATCCTAAATGGGTTAAAGTTTTTTTGCAATAGACGTGCAAGCGGTGTCTATAAGTTGAAATACCTTTTCAAATCCATTGTCGTCCCAATAGGGGTCCGGCACTTCAATTACAGGTAATTCTACCTCCGTAAGCAATAACTTTACTTTTTTAGCATCATCAGGAGAATCGGCTAAATTTAGAATGTTGTTAAGATTGCTACGGTCCATAGCATAAATTACATCAAATTTTTTAAAATCCGACTTTTGGAATTGACGACAACGCTGATTTTCTATGTCCAGCCCATGTTTCTTGGCAACGGCAATAGAGCGCGGGTCCGGTGGGTTGCCAATGTGGTAACCTCCCGTTCCGGCAGAGTCTACAAAAACGTTTTCCGGGTCAACTTTAGCCTGTAGAATGCCTTCCGCCAATGGCGACCTGCAAATATTGCCAAGGCAGACCATTAAGACTTTGGTTTTCATAAGGATTTAAGAAAATTTCTTGGTAAGGTCTTCTATGTATTTTCTGAATTGCTTATCGGTCTCCGCTAGGTTATCAACCGTTTTACAAGCGTGCAGTACGGTAGCGTGGTCTCTTTTTCCTATTTGTGAACCTATACTGGCCAATGATGCCTTGGTAAACTTTTTGGCAAAGAACATAGCCAACTGTCTGGCCTGTACAATGTGGCGCTTTCTAGTTTTGGATTGAAGCGTTGCCACATCCATCTCAAAGTAATCTGAAACCACTTTTTGGATATAATCTATGGAAACTTCACGTTTGGTGTTCTTAACGAACTTCTCAACTACTTGCTGGGCTAGTTCCAAAGTAACTTCCTTTTTATTGAAAGAAGATTGGGCTATTAATGAAATAATGGCACCTTCCAACTCACGAATATTGCTCTTAATGTGTTTAGCAACATAATCTATAATGTCGTCCGGCATTTCAACCCCATCTCTATATAGCTTGTTCTTGAGGATAGAAATTCGTGTTTCGTAATCCGGGTTCTGTAACTCTGCCGATAATCCCCATTTAAAACGGGACAATAAGCGTTGTTCAATATCCTGCATGTCTACCGGAGCTTTGTCCGAGGTTAGGATAACCTGCTTTCCGTTTTGGTGCAAATGATTGAATATATGAAAGAAAACATCCTGTGTTCCCGATTTTCCACTTAAGAACTGAACATCATCAATAATAAGCACATCTATCAATTGATAGAAATGGATAAAATCGTTTCTGGTGTTCTTTTTTACGGATTCTATGTATTGTTGCGTAAATTTTTCTGCGGAAATATAAAGAACGGTACGCTCTGGGTACTTGTCCTTAATTTCAACCCCAATGGCGTGGGCCAAGTGGGTCTTTCCTAAACCAACACCTCCAAATACCAATAATGGGTTAAAAGAAGTGCCCCCGGGCTTATTGGCCACGGCCATACCTGCTGATCTGGCCAAGCGGTTGGAGTCTCCTTCTAAGAAATTATCAAAATTATAATTGGGGTTAAGCTGGGATTCAATTTTTATGTTTCGAATACCGGGAATCACAAAAGGATTCTTGAGCTCTGGATTTTTTGATTTAATAGGAACGTCCATTTCTTGTGGACTCATTGTAGCTCTGTTAGAACTTGGAATCTTTTCCGTAAAAGGCTCTTTGTTGCCATAGGTGTTTTCCATTCTAATGATGTACACCAATTTTGCGGTCTCACCTAACTCTTTGGTAAGGGCTACTTTTAATAACTTTACGTAATGCTCCTCTAACCACTCATAAAAGAATTTACTGGGTACTTGAATACTCAAAGCATTATCAGATAACTTAATTGGTTTAATAGGTTCAAACCAAGTTTTGAATGCCTGCGGTTGAATATTGTCTTTAATAAAAGTTAAACAATTGTTCCATACGGAAATAGCAGTAACACCCATGTGAAAGTTTATCTTATTTTTGTTGGTTAGTGATTTCGTAAGTCGGTCGAAAGTATATGGGATAATCCTTACTTTCTCGGAGGGCAAATATGTGAACAAAAAAACTAAAAAAAAAATCAAACTCTATTGAATTTACCCTTTTTTTTTTGCATGTTCAGAACGCGAAAATCGAAATCTTTTAAAGATATAATTTTTACATGATAATATATGAGTTTTAACAAAATTTCTTTTAGAGTACGATATTCGGAAACAGACCAGATGGGAGTAGTGTATCACGGCAATTATGCGCAATACTTGGAGATGGGAAGGGTTGAGTGGTTACGAAGTAAAGGTATTTCTTACAAAAACATGGAAGAAAACGGAATTATGCTACCAGTGGTTTCTTTGTCGTTGAACTACAAAAAATCAGCCTTTTACGATGACCTCATCAGCGTTGAAACTAGGCTTAAAAAAACACCTTCGGTTAGGATAGAATTTGACTATGTCATCCGTAATGAAAAGCAGGAAATTCTTGTAGAAGCAAATACGGTTTTAGTGTTTGTTGATAAGAAAAGTAAAAGGCCTATTAGGTGCCCCCAAAACATCTTGGAGATTATAATTGAAAATGAGAAATAAGTTATTTTGTTGCATTGATTATTATCTAAATTTAAGCTTTGATATACGCATTTGAATTTGGTTTTTATTTTGTCTGACATATTTTTTATCCTCCAATTGAGGATGAACGAAACGAAATTATAAATACATGTGTTTAACGGGGTTAGAACAGAAAGTGATATTCAACCGATTTTTTGTGCAATTTAATGTCTATATAGCAATACCTAGGATTTAGTAATCGTTACGTGTTTTCATAAAGTATTGAATTCACTTATATGTCTAAACTTTTAGTATATATATTCTTGTTTTGTTGCACAACTCTCACGGCGCAGTTAGACCTTAATTTAACGCAATCCGAATCGGTTTGTTCTTCGGATGGAAGCATTACGGCTCAAGCTAATGGTGGTACGGAACCTTATCAATATAGAATTAGTAATGGTCCTGAACTTAGAGGTTTTCAATCCTCTGGCACTTTCTTGGCCTTGCAGCCCGGAATATATGACGTAGAGGTCAGAGATGCCAGTTTTGATGTTTTTACAGCGTCTATAGAAGTTTTGGGCAGTTATACCTTACCTAGTTTTAATGTAGCTATAACGCCACCATCGTGCTCCACAAGTACGGACGGAGAGGCTGTTCTTAATGGAAGTGATGGGAATTTGATAGGAACACCGGCATTTCCCACTTATAAATATCGTATTGTAGATTTAAGTACAACGCCCCAAACTATAATTCAGGAACAGAATTCGGATACCTTTACCAATCTATCAGAAGGAACATATACTTTTCAAATTGAAGATGGATGTCAAAATACGGTTAGTGAAACCGTAACTATCTCAGCCCCTTCTATTGAGGCGTTAGATGGTGCAATTGATTTTATTGAAAAAGCAGGTTGTGATACTTATGAGGCTGAGTATTCTTCTTATGGTCGCGGAGTTTATCCACATGATATCACGGTTACTGAAGATGGAACAGGAACTGTTATTTTTTCAGGGTCCGTTGGTAGTGACACTTCATACCCCATTGGAACCAATTACGATTTTGGTACGGCCTATACAGCCAATATTGTTGATGCCTGTGGACAAACGGAGCGTATAAATTTTGCATATTCTGCTGATATTGACATGTGGCGTCAAAAATCATTGGATTGTTCAGGAAATACTTCGTTTTTTGTTTTTGCATCCTTGGCTTCCAATAGTGTTCAGGAAAAGAGTGTACTGGTGCCGGCAACATTAACGTTGACCAATCAAACCGATGCGAGTGATGTTCTTGTTTACGCGTTTACTGATCCTGATAATCTTGAGGCGGAAATTAGTCGGACTGATATTATGCTTGGGGCTACCTATGATGTTACTTTAGAAGATAGCTGTAGCACTACATTAAGCACCACTTTAACATTTGATCCTGTAGCACCTACTGTGTTTGAAGCTACTGTAAGACCTGAACGTGGGTGTATGGACGGAACAACGGGTATGTCTTTTCGTGTGAGAAATGGGGGAACAAATTACGGGCGGGTTACCATTCTATCCGGACCGGCAAGTTTTACTTCGGAAAGCGGAGTGGTTACAACGTATAGTTATCCTAGGGTATTTGAAAATATGAGCAACAGTTCTGTTTTTCCCGTAGCGTTTCCTCCTGGAAATTACGAAGCGGAAATTTCGGATGGCTGCGAATCCGGAAATGTAACTTTTGAGATTTTGCCTTCGGAAACTGTTCAACACGATTTTACATTGGATTTTTTACAAAGTTGTGGTAATTCCAATACTTTGATTATTAATCCAAATGAGATAAAAGCTTCTGGGTCATCATTTTATACGAATGTAAATGTGGTGAATTCGGATACGGGAAGTACTGTGTTTCGAGAGAGTATTTCCTTTTTTACGGAAGGAACCCCGGTAAGTGTACCTAATCTTCCACCAGGAAATTATCAGCTATTTCTAGAGTTTCAGAGTGGGGGTAGTTGTAGTTCGGCGCTTCCATTTACTTGTCCTTGTGAACCTCAGACCGTTGATATTAATATTCCGGTATATGTTTCTACTTCGTTTGAAAACATAGTAGGGTATACCTGTACGGAGGGCTCGGGAGTTATTCTAGCGGAAGGATCCAATGGGGTAGCGCCTCATCAGTATGAAATTATTGATTCTTCAATTCCGACAAATATCGGGCGAACTTCAACAGATGGTGTTTTTACGGGAACAGATGAAGGTACCTATACGATTAGAATTACCGATAGTTGTGGTAATTCTGCGGATGGTGCATTTGAAGTAACTCCTTACGTACCGGATTTAGTTGCTAATTGTGATGCAACGGGAACAAGGGTGACCTTAATGGCCAATCCCGTTCCGGATGCAGTATTTACTTGGATTGACTCCATGGGCACTACAGTGCAGCAAGGCACGAGCAACGAACTTGTTTTTGACCCTTTTGACGCTTCTCAAGCAGGAGAATATACTTTACAAGTGGCTGTTCCGGGATTAAGTTGTACGGTTTATGATGGTTCCGTTACCATACCCGATTCTCCTTGTCAAGCTAGTATAGATGTAAGTAAAACGGTTGAATCTGGTCCAGTATATAACAGTGCTACGGATGAATATACCGTTACATATAGGATTACGGCCGACAATAGTGGTGGGCTGGCTGGTGCGTATGATGTTGTGGATACGTTTATTCTAGGAGCAGGATACACCTTAAATTCTGCAACTTTAGCTTATGGAGGAGAGAGCGATGGCATTGATGGAACTATTTTAAGTCCGTTTAACAGTGGAGATCAAATAATAACTTCGGAATCAATAGCCGGACTTCGTGCAGAAAGTTGGCTTGTAACCGCTATTTTTTCAGTGGATAAAAGTATTGTGGACCCAACTCAAAACTGTTCCAATGGAGGAGGGTTTAGGAATGATATAACTGCAACGGGAGATACGGACACTTCTAATAATAGCGCTTGTGTACCCGCGACAATTGGAAACCTGAATATTACCAAGGATGGTGTTTACGTAGATTCAGATTCTAATGGTTTAACAAATACAGGAGACACTATCAACTATACTTTTCTTGTGGTCAATACCGGTAACGAGATTATTTCGAATGTAATGGTGTCCGACCCACTTTTGGGAGGAGCAATATCTGGTCCTGCTTCTGGTGATACCAATGGAGACGGAGCTTTGGATGTAACGGAGACATGGATCTATAATGCACCGTACAGTATTACTCAGGCAGATATTGATAATGGCCAAGTAAATAACCTGGCTACCGCTAGTGGGGAAGATTCAAACGAAATTAATGTTGAAGGCACGTCTACAGATCCAACTCCTTGTACCACGTGTACCATAGACCCGCTGTGTGTTGATTGTACAATGACGGCTTTGCCCAATACCCTTGATATTGCGGTAACAAAAACCGTAAATTTGGATATTGTTGAGATAGAGGATGAAATATTTTTCACTATATCCACTACAAATAATGGTGCGGTAACCGCAAATAATATTAGAATATTAGAAATACTTCCCAATGGATTTGAGTATATCACTCATATTACCTCGTTAGGAAATTACAGTTCTGCAACGGGCGTATGGGATATTCCTACGTTAGGCAATAGCCAAACTGCTAATCTAAATATTCAGGCGCGTGTAGTTGATGGGATGGATTATGTAAACACAGCTAGGTTAACTGGTTTGGACGAAACGGATATAGACCCATCCAATGATGGAGCTAGTGTAGAAGTAGGTATTCGTGGAATAACTATTACTAAGGATGGTGTATATGTTGATTCCGATGCAGATGGTACAACCAATGTTGGGGATTCAGTTGCCTATACGTTTTCTGTAACCAATACAGGAACCGTGGAGCTAGCTAATATTGTGGTATCCGACCCGCTGTTAGGAGGGGATGTAACAGAACTTCCTAGTGGAGACGTTAATGGAGATGGGCTTTTAAATACCTCTGAGACTTGGGTGTATAGGGCATCTTATGCAATTACACAAACGGATATAGATAATGGACAGGTAAATAACTTGGCTAGTGTTGCAGGGGAAGACTCCAACGGTATGGTTACAACAAATATTTCTACGGACCCTACCCCGTGTGCGAGTTGTATTGTAGATACTTCTTGTATGGATTGTACTTTGATAGAACTTCCTATCTCCTATGTAGATTTAGCTTTGTCCAAGTCTGTGGATGCAAATTCTGCCGCAGTTGGAGACGAGGTAAATTTCACTATGACCGCACGTAATATTGGAACAGCTAGCGCTAGTAATATATCTATAACCGAAAGAATTCCTAATGGTTATTCCTATATTGAACACACAACAACGGCAGGGGTTTATAATGTGTCTAGTGCTCTGTGGGATATTGAAAGCTTAAGTAGCGGTCAATCCGCTGAACTGAATATACGGGTACGTGTTGTAGAAGCAACCGATTATTTAAATATCATAAGATTGATTCATGTAGACCAACCGGATACAGATGTTTCAAATGATGAAGCCAGCGCCCAAATTGAAATTGACGAACCTATTTGTCCTATCAATATTTTTAACGTCATAACACCAAATGGCGATGGTGCCCACGATGTTTTTCAAATTGCTTGTATTGAGAATTATCCTAATAATAGATTGATGATATACAATAGATGGGGGATAAAGGTGTACGAGCAAGAAGGGTATGCCAATACTTGGACCGGCATCTCGGACGGTCGTTCCACCTATGAAAGAGATGAATTGTTACCAGTAGGAACCTATTATTATGTTCTTGATCTTGGAGATGGTTCACAGTCTAGGGCTGGATATCTGTATTTGACTAGGTAAAAGGGGTTATGAGGTAATTGGTTTAACACCGATTTTATGTAACCCTTCAAAAGCTTTTAATAGGCTCTTTGCATCTCTTTTTCTAATGGAAACTATGATTTTACAGTCCATTTCCATTTGTTGGGATACAATGTTGCATTGACTTTGCTTTAAAATACGCATTACTTTATCCATTTCGGAGTACTCAAAGGAGAGCTCAAAGGATTCTTCAATAAGTCGCTCTTCAATTTTTGAAGCCTCTAAAGCCATTTGTGCCCCGGTTCGGTAGGCAGAAATTAGTCCTCCAATACCTAATTTTGTACCTCCAAATATTCGGGCAACGGCTACTAATACATTCGTAACTTCAAAAGACTGGATTTGTCCGTAAATAGGCATTCCGGCGGAGTTGTTGGGCTCTCCATCATCGTTTGCACGGTAGCTAGGTTGTTCAACTCCCATTTGCCAAGCGTAACATACATGGTTGGCGCCGGGGTGTTTCTTTTTTAATGCATCAATTATATCTTTAACTTCTTCCTCGTTTTCAACGGGAAACGTATATCCAAAAAACTTGCTCTTTTTTTCTTTGAACAGAATTTCTTCGGAGGGTTTGGCTATAGTTTTATATGTATCGGTTATTTCATCCATTAGCCAAAAGCAACTAAAATTATACTGGTTATGGCCAAAGCAATACCGCTCCAGTTTTTAGGACTTATCTTTTCTTTAAATAAAAGAATCCCTAAAAGTGTTGTGAACATGACTATGGCTACATTGTTTATGGTAAATACAGAGGCGCTGTTCAAGGTGTCGTTTTGCAATGCCTTTAAAAGAAAATAAATGGAAAAATAATTCACCACACCAAGTGCAATTCCACCAAATAGTGTGTTTAGATTAAAATTTGAGCGCAAATCCTTAAGTTTAAAAATAGTAATTATGAGTCCCATAAATGCGGCTGAGGCAAACACGGTTGCGGAAAATATTGGATAATCCTCTTCTTTAATGTGTATTTCCTGTATGTATTTTAGGCTGGCGTCAATTATACCGGACCCTAAAAATACTAGGGCAGGAAGTATAAGGGATGATTTTTTGAATTTTATGGAAGAATCTTTCACAGAAGCGAAATAAACCGCTGCCAGGGCAAGCAAAATTCCTATTACCTTAAAGGTTCCCAATTCTTCATTATACAATAACAGGCCAAAAATAACGGGAATCACAAATGACATTTTGGTGGCTACGGAGGTAACCGCAACACCCACTTTTTGTGAGGCCATGGCCATAAGGTTAAAGACCAAAATAAAAAGTATACCTAGAATAAAAGTACCTAAGAACCAAGGTTTTTCCGGTACTTCGGTTATTTGAGTTGTACCTTCATACCGTATAAGACCTACACTGCAGGCCACGAAATAATTGGCAACTATGGCAAAAAGCGTATTGACCTTAAAGCGGGTATATAGCTTAAAAATAATGAAGATGAGGCTAGATGCCAATATGCTTAATGCAAGGAACGCCATCTTATAATTTTGATTTCAATTGAATGATATCTTCCTTGCCCACCTGAATATTCCAACAGGTAATACCTAATTTTTCGGCGGCATCTGTATTTTCCTTGGTGTCATCTATAAAAAATGTTTCTTCGGCCTTGAGTCCGTTTTCGTTCAAAACAAATTGATAGATTTCCGCATTGGGTTTTCTTAGGTTGATTTCATGTGAGAGGTAAAACTTCTCAAATGGTTTTTTAAACCGTGTATAGCGGTCCACACCCATTTTTTGTTCTACATGGGTAATATGCAACTCGTTGGTATTACTGAGTAAAAAAAGTCGGTAATCGCCTTCTGAAGCAAGCTTTTCAATAAACTCTAGTCGTTCCTCAGGAAAATCCAACAGCATGGAATTCCATATGTTTTCAATTTCTGCGGTATTTGCTTTGGGATATTGCTTTTGGAGTTGGGTTACGAACGCTTCGGAGGTCATGCCGCCAACTTCGTAAATTCCGTTCAATTCCAATAGTTCCGGTGATAAATCTATGGAGCCTCCAAATTTTTCCATTTCTCGGAAGATGACGCCTTTATCCAAATTGATGAATACATCACCAAAATCAAAAATAATGTTCTTAATCATTGCTGTATATTTTTAGGGTGTCCGTCTCAATGAATTTAGTGCTGTTAAGCCTTCCTTTAAATTTTGGGGCAGCTATTCCTGATTTAAAATGACTCATGCCCGTAAAGACCCTTGCTTCATCCCATAGGCCGGAATCAATAAAAGTTTGCAGGGTTTGGCTTCCTCCTTCTATGAGAATACTGCTTATATTTTCTTGGTAAAGAACATCGCATATTTGCTGTGCTACGTCCTTATCAAAATTAATTTGATGATAGGTTACACCTGCATTGGGTTGGGTGGTCTTGACTGCTTCGGTTAAAACTAAAGTGTGCACGCTTCCATCCAAAACATGATAATCGCTACTTATTTTTAGTTTTCGGTCCAATATAACCCGAATAGGATTTTTACCGGTGTGCAGCCTAACACCCAATTTTGGGTTGTCCTCAATAACAGTGTTCGTGCCTACCAGAATACTTTGCTCCTCACTTCGCCATTGGTGTACCAGTTGTCTGGAATATGAATTTGTAATCCAAAAGGGCTCGGGGTCGGTGGCCCGTTCTTCTTTTTTCGGAGCGATAAAACCGTCTGTAGTCTCCGCCCATTTTAAAATAATGTAAGGGCGTTTATTTTCTTGAAAAGTTAGAAATCGGCGGTGGTGCGTACGGCATTCGTTTTCCAGACACCCCGTTAACACTTCACTTCCGGCATCTTTGAGCTTTTGAATACCTTTGCCTGCTACTTTCGTGTGCGGGTCTTTTAATCCAATGACAATTTTGGGTATACCATGCTTGGCAATCAAATCTGCACAAGGCGGTGTTTTTCCATAATGGGAGCAGGGTTCCAAGGTTACGTAAATGGTGGCTTCTTTAAGAAGTGATTGGTCTACTACGGAATTTATAGCGTTCACTTCGGCATGTGGCCCACCGTACGGACTGGTGAAACCTTCACCAATAATAATATCGTTATGAACAATTACAGCACCTACCATAGGGTTTGGGGCTGTGGTTCCTAAACCGTTTTTTGCTATTTCCAAACAGCGAAGCATATAGGTTTCGTCTTTGGATATTGTGGTTTTTGATTTGGATTTATTGGTGGACATAAACTTTGTTTGCGGTGTTTTAGATACTTAGCATGCGCACATTTCTACGTATCTTCACACTGTAAAAATAGAATTTTATTTGTTGGAAATGGGTGTAGTGAACATTCGCGCTATAAGAAAAGAGGATAATGCCCAAGTAGCCGCATTGATTCGTAAGGTGTTAGTGGATTTAGGGGCGCCAAAGGTAGGCACGGCTTACGCCGATGTAACCCTTGGCAGCATGTTCGAAAATTATGAAAAACCGCGTGCCGCATATTTTGTGGTGGAAGAAAACGGTACTATTTTAGGCTGCGCAGGAATTGCACAACTGGATAACTGCGAGGATAACATTTGCGAACTCCAAAAGATGTATTTTTTGGAAGAAGCCCGCGGACGTGGGATTGGCGCTGAAATGCTGCAAAAATGTTTGGAGAAAGCAAAAGAATTTAATTTTGATTGCATCTATCTGGAAACCATGCCCTATATGAAAGCCGCCCAAAAACTTTATGCAAAAATGGGATTTGAATACATAGATAAACCGTTAGGTGATACGGGACACTATTCCTGCCCGGTGTATATGCTTGCTAAATTGTAATGTATAGCCCCAATAACAATGTTTTTAAGAGAAATAAAGAATATTTATTACAAAGAATTGGATGCCCTGTATCCAAAGGAAGAAGTAGATAGTTTCTTCTATTTGCTTATAGACCATTATTTGCAATTGGAGCGTTTTGTACTGGCCTTACAGCCTAATTTGACGTTGACAAAAGAAGAGGAGCAACCGCTTTTTGAGGCTCTGGCCGGTTTAAAATTACATCGTCCGGTTCAATATATTATGGGGAGTACAACTTTTATGGACCTTGATTTTAAAGTGAACGAAAATGTGCTTATCCCAAGACCGGAAACTGAAGATTTGGTCCGTTGGATCGTTGAGGAGGTAGAGAGTAGTACTTTAAAAGGTGAAAGTATACGGATTTTGGATATCGGGACCGGCAGTGGTTGTATTGCTATTTCGTTGGCAAAGCTCTTGCAACAGGCTAAAGTTTCTGCTTTGGATATTTCAGAAAAAGCATTGCAAACAGCAAAAAAGAATGCGGAAATTAACTCGGTTAAGGTTAAATTTATTCAAGCGGATATTTTGAATTTGGATGGGTTTGCTTCGGATTTTGATATCATTGTTTCCAATCCTCCTTATGTGCGCGAACTAGAAAAGCGGGAGATGCACAAAAATGTTTTGGAACATGAGCCGGATATGGCACTTTTCGTTTCAGATGAAAATCCATTACTATTTTACGAGGCTATAACAAAACTGGCCAAAGAAAGTCTTTCGGAAAAGGGTAGGCTCTTTTTTGAAATCAACCAGTATTTGGCAAAAGAAACGGAAGCACTTTTGCGGGAATATAATTTTTCAGAAATTGAGGTCCGAAAAGATATATTTGGTAATGACCGAATGACAAAGGGAGTTTTGGGGTAATTCGCCTTGAACAAAAACTTCAAACAGATATTAAATTAGAGTAACACTGAACAGGAAATGCAAATAAAAGAACAGATAGAATCCCTTCGTCAGGAATTGCGAGAGCACAACCATAATTATTATGTGCTTGATAATGCCACCATAACCGATTATGAGTTTGATGTAAAACTAAAAGAGCTGCAAACGCTTGAAGCAAAGCATCCGGAATTTTATGATGCCAGCTCTCCCACTTTGCGTGTGGGTGGTGGTGTTACCAAAAATTTTGAAACGGTTGTTCATAATGAGCGCATGTATTCTTTGGATAATTCTTACTCCAAAGAAGATTTAGAGGATTGGGAAAAGCGCATGCAGCGTATTTTGGGTGATGCCCAAGTAGAGTTTGTTTGTGAGCTAAAATACGACGGAGCGTCTATTAGCATTACCTATGAGGATGGAAAATTGGTAAGAGCGGTTACAAGGGGAGATGGTTTTCAGGGCGATGATGTAACTACAAATGTAAAAACCATAAAGTCCGTACCGCTGCAACTAAAAGGTGATTATCCACCTAAATTTGATATCCGTGGAGAAATTGTACTGCCGTTTGAAGGTTTTGCGCAAATGAATGCAGAGCGTGTTGAAAATGGTGAAGAACCTTATATGAATCCTAGAAATACGGCTTCGGGAAGTTTAAAATTACAGGATAGTTCGGCAGTTGCACAAAGGCCGTTAGATTGTCTGTTGTACAGTATTGTAGGAAAGGATACGGGAATAAGCTCCCAATGGCAAATGCTTGAAAAAGCCCGTGAATGGGGTTTTAAAGTCCCCGAAGTAGCAAAACTTTGCAAGACAACGGATGAAGTTATGGCATTTGTTAACGAATGGGATTCAGGAAGGCACAATCTTCCTTACGAAACCGATGGTGTCGTGGTAAAGATTAATAGTCTGCAGCATCAGGATGAACTAGGTTTCACTTCCAAATCACCTAGGTGGGCCATGGCCTATAAGTTTAAGGCGGAACAAGTTTCTACACATCTAAACGAAATCACCTATCAGGTAGGGCGTACGGGCTCCATAACACCTGTGGCTAATTTGGAACCTGTTCTTCTAGCTGGAACCACGGTAAAAAGGGCTTCGCTGCACAATGCCGATCAGATTGCAAAGTTCGATATTCGTGAAGGTGATACCGTATTCGTTGAAAAAGGAGGAGAAATCATACCAAAAATAGTGGGTGTTGATTTTACAAAACGTCCACAAGATTCAGAACCTACCCAATATATTACACATTGTCCCGAATGTCATGAGGAATTGGTCCGTACCGAAGGTGATGCCAAGCATTACTGTGTAAATTTTTATGGATGCCCACCTCAAATTACCGGGCGAATCCAGCATTTTATTTCCCGTAAGGCCATGGATATTGAAGGCTTGGGTAGTGAGACCGTAGAGTTGCTCTACAAAGAAGGGCTCATAAACAACTATGCCGATTTATATACACTCAAAAAAGAGCAAGTACTGCCTTTGGAACGAATGGCTGAGAAGTCCGCCGAAAATTTGGTTCAGGGTGTTGCGGAGTCGGTAAAGATTCCTTTTGAGCGTGTGCTTTTTGCTTTAGGAATTCGTTTTGTTGGGGAAACCGTTGCCAAGAAATTGGCAAGAGCCTATAAGAATATTGAAGCCTTGATGGCTGCATCGGAAGAAAGTCTTATTGCCGTTGATGAAATTGGTGAACGAATTGCCAGTTCCGTAGTGGAGTTTTTTAATAATGACACCAACCGTGAAATTATAGCTCGCTTAAAGACTTATGGATTACAGTTTTCCCTTTCTGAGGAGCAATTGGAAAATCAAACGGACAAACTAAAAGGGCTTACCATTGTGGTTTCTGGAGTTTTTGAGACGGTAAGTCGTGATGAACTTAAGAAAATAATAGAAGCGAACGGAGGTAAGGTTGGCTCAAGTATATCCTCAAAAACAGCCTATTTGGTAGCTGGAGACAAAATGGGACCTAGCAAACGAACCAAAGCAGAATCTTTAAATGTGCCTATTGTTACTGAGGGAGAGTTCTTGGAAATGGTAAAGTAGTTGGTTCAGAAGATGGGTAATTTTATAACAGCTCTTTTTTATTTGTTGATTTATAAAGACAATAGTGTATAGTCAGTAATAAAACTGTACAGAACAAGTATGTTGCAAAATACGTGTTTTCCCCTAGTCCAAGTTGTGGGTAATAGACAAAGCAGAATACAATGTTAGCGAGTGTAATTGTTGCAAATACAGGCATCATTCGCCAATTTTTCAATAAGCTTTTGTAACCGTTTTTGCTTTTTAAAAAGGTTAGGTCGCTTCCAAAAAGCTGCACGAACATGGGCCAAACAAAAAGTAGGGGTAAGGCGAATAGTCGCGATTCCCTTGCAAAAGCGGTTAGAAAGACAATCGGTGTATTGATAGCTACGGTGAGTAAAAAGGCAAAAACAAACTTGTTCTGCCAACTAGGTCTGTTTTTTCTTTTTAAATAGAAATAGGTAAAGTAAAGAAACAATCCTAAGGTAATAAAAATGGACACGGCGGATTCAACGCTGTTCTTAGTACTTTCAATATTCTCCAGAAAACAGGAGTATCTACTGGCCATCTCAATATGGGTTGCGTGTAGCAACCTTTGATGGTAAATAAAAAAGACCACATAGCACCCGTAGAAAACAGTAGGTAGCAGAATAAGGAGGCCGTATTTTTTTAAGTTCGAAAAAATATTTTTTCCAAAATGATTTTCGGTGTTTGGAAGAAACAAGACCAATGCTGGGAGTAATAAAATACTAGTTTCACGGGCCACTAGGGCCAAGCTGAATAAGATAATATACCAAAGCCACTTACGGCGCACAAAGGCAATTAGTGCGAGAAGAAGAAAACAATATTGTAAAGGTTCATCATAAGTAAATACAGGAGGGAAAAATGCAAATAACACTGAAAATGACGTGAAAAATACCATCATATTGGTTAAACCGTGGGTTTTGGAAGCTTTGAGAACTCGGGAAAGCTTGTACACTAAAACACCACTGCAACCCAGCAACAAAAAATTAACCAAGATAAAAGCGTAGCCAGCTTTAAGCCCAATTATCTTTTGTGAGGATTCTATTAAAAATGTAGTTAACGGCCTTCGGGCAAAAGGGGCTATCTCCTTATGGTAATTGATTTGTGATTTTAGAAAAACATGGGAGATACGCGTATTGTTTTCGTTAAGCATACTGTCCACGCTGGGCAACATATGTATGCCCAATATGGTTAGGGCGCAGAGTAATGCCATTACATAGGGCAATGGCCTCCAGGGTAGTAAGCTTCGGGATAGTTGAACCATTAAAGCGCACAGTTAATTTCAATCGAAATTAGGTATTTTTGTGTAGGAAAAAACAAATGACACTATAAATAGATGGCAGTACCTACAAGTTACCAAGATTTTACAGAAACATTAACCCATGCAACCCCACCTACAGATTGGCCCGATGCATTGAAAGCTATGTGGTTTGCCGCGACCGATAATTGGGAGGCTTCACATGATATAGCGCAAGATATGTTCAATGAAACGGGGAGTTGGATTCACGCTTATCTTCATAGGGTAGAAGGAGATAAGTTTAATGCGGGCTATTGGTATAGGAAAGCAGGAAAACCTTTTCCGAATATATCATTGGAGCAAGAGCTTCAGGAGATTACAACCAATTTGTTGGAAAGGTAGTTAGGTCAGGTCTTTCTTAAAACATACACTATTTTCCATTCCCGCATACTGGCCGTAATTGGGAATCACTTGATAATTGCTTTTTTTGTAAAGAGCGATAGCCTCCGGTTGACGTTTTCCTGTTTCTAGGATGCAACTTTCATATCCGGATTCTGCAGCCCATTTTTCTAGTTCCGTTAAGATGCGGGTAGCAATACCTTTTCCCCGGATTTCAGGTGAAACATACATGCGTTTCACTTCCACAGAAGTAGGGTTGAATTCTTTTATGGCTCCGCAGCCTACAGGAACATCGTTTATAAAAGCAATAACAACCTGATTTAAATTTTCTATTCCGTTATATTGATGATAAAACTCATGTTCGTCCCCATCCGTTTGGCTTAAATAGGCGTCTAACTTGGCCACTAAGCCTGGAAAATGTTCATTTTGGTATGTGGTCCGTTCAATTTTAATCATGCTTATACATTTATGGATATACCTGTGGCATTGCTGTTTTTTGAACCATCAAAATAAAAATCAATTCTACCCAGATTTATACCGAAGCACCCCACTTGGTTCACCAAAACATTTCTTCCCAACTTATTCTCTACGATAGTAGGCTTGTCTAGAAATGTGTGGGTGTGGCCCCCAATAATCAAATCTGTATATTCCAATGCGGCGGCCAGAGTTACATCCTGAGGTTTTTGCTTGTTTTTATATTCATAGCCCAAATGGGACAGGCATACTATTAAATCGCAATTTTCCTCGTTCTTCAAAGCACGTTCCGTATCCTGCGCTATTTCAAAAGGTTCTAAATATTGGGTTTCTTTATACAGTTTTTTAGTAACTAGGCCATTCAACTCAATGCCTAGACCGTAAACCCCTATTTTAATGCCGTCAACCGTGTAGATTTTGTAAGGCTTCACTTGCCCGTTCATGACCGTGTTGCTAAAATCATAATTGGCATTGATCATCTCAAAATTGGCATTAGGCATTTGGGCCAAAAGTCCGTCAATACCATTGTCAAAATCATGGTTTCCAATAGTTGCCGCATCATAATTAAGCATGCTCATTAGCTTAAATTCCAGCTCACCACCATAGAAATTGAAATAGGGTGTGCCCTGAAAAATATCACCTGCATCAAAAAGCAAGGTATTCGGGTTTTCCTTTCTAATAGCATCAACCAAGGTAGCTCTCCTGGCCAATCCTCCTAAATTGGGAAACTCAGAATGATCGGTGGGAAAGGGGTCTATATGGCTGTGAACATCATTGGTGTGTAAAATGGTAATATGCTTTTTTACATCGCCAAAACAAGAACTTAGAGAAAGTCCGCCCAGCCCCACAAGGGCACTGGAAGCCGTAGTATTTTTGATGAATTTCCTTCTGTTCATAAAAGCTTGTCTTTTTTACTTCTGTAGTTTAATGAACCTATTATCAACAACGGGCTTAAGGGTGTCTACTTTTTTAAAGTAGTCTATCATGGCATTTCTGATTAAATAATCGGTATTTATAATTTTTAGAGCCTCCTTAAAGAACACCATACTATCCCCACCGTTTACTAAATAATTAGATGTAGCTACGTAATATGCTTTGTTTGTGTCCAAAGGTTTGCCTTGTATGGAAATGGATTTTATTTCGTTTTCCGCATCCAAGGTCAGTTGCAACCCGGAAATGGGATGGGCGCGACCGGAATCTCTTAAATAGGCCGCTAATTTTAGGATAGAACTGCCTTTAAGTTCTGCAACAACAATAGAATTTTCAAAAGGCATTACTTCATAGGCCGTTCTTGAAGAAACGTTTCCTTTTGATATTAAGGAGCGAATACCACCGTGATTCAATAAAACAAGATCAATTGAATGTCCTGTTCTTGATTTGAATATGGGATTAGCTTCGGAAAATACAATGTCTGCCATAAGGTTTCCGGCAGTGGTGTTGAGAGCTCCGTCTGTTTTGGAAATAGGATAGGGGGCGTAGGCCAGAGTGCTGTCCAGTACATGGTTTATCCTTTCCCTGTAGGGCTTTACAAGAGTTTCAATACTTTCTGTAGTTGCCAGTGAATTGTCAATAGGAACTTGTTTTGCATCTATTTTTTGAAGCGTAGGGTGTTGCTCGCTGCAAGAATGCAAAAATGTTAATGTTGTAAATATAACAAAGTGTTTTATTTTTAAAACCATATTTCGTTTTATCTTAGCGCCATATTATGCGTGGAGATTCTTTACATTTGTAGAAGCCATTCCATTTTTGCATACCAGAATGGTTCAAAATGTAAAAGTACATGTTTAAGGGAATAAAAGATAAGTTCAAATACAAATCGAGCGTTAAATTTCTGAAACAAGAACTGGCTAAAGATCCGCCGGTAATTGAAAGAAGTAAAGGTATTACTTCAATTGGTTGCATTGTAGATCTGGACAGTTTTGATGATGCGAACCAGTTTTATGCGTTCGTAGAAGATTATAATTTGCGACCGAATGCGGTAAAGATTATTGGTTATAAAAGTTATTACGACAAAAATTCGCCGTATGCCACCCCTGTTTTTTCGGATAAGGACCTTGGGTGGAACGGAGCTATAGAAAATAGTTACGCACTTGAATTTTTAAGTAGGGAGTATGATTTGCTCGTAAACTATTATACCTCTGATAATTTATTGCTACAGTTGATGAGCGTAAAAACTAGGGCCCGATTTCGTGTAGGTTTCAAAGATGTGGATCTCATGTATAATGATTTGATAATGGATTCACCATTGAAAGATTTTAAGACCTTTAAATCGGAGCTTAAAAAATACCTTGGTGTATTAAACGAAATTGAATAATGAAGCAATTAATTGGTACAGGTGTGGCGTTGATCACTCCGTTCAAAACAGATTTTTCAGTAGACGTAGATGCTTTGCATAACATCGTTAATTACTGTGTGGACGGTGGTGTAGATTATTTGGTGGTATTAGGTACCACTGGTGAATCCGTAACACTTACTAAGGCCGAAAAACAGTTGGTTATTGATACGGTTACTATTGCCAATGCAGGCAGATTACCTTTGGTAGTTGGTGTAGGTGGTAATAATACGGTTGCCGTTATTGAGGAATTACAGAATTTAGACCTCACCAATTTTGATGCTGTTCTATCAGTATCTCCCTACTATAACAGGCCTACACAAGAAGGCATCTATCAACACTTTAAGGCAATTGCCCAAGTTTCACCAAAACCTATCATACTTTATAATGTGCCAGGAAGGACGGGTAGCAATATGCTTCCGGAAACCGTTATACGTTTAGCTAATGATGTAGATAATATTGTAGCTATTAAAGAAGCATCCGGAAACTTGATGCAAGTACAGGAGCTGATCAAAGGATGTCCCAAGGGATTTCATGTAATTTCAGGAGATGATGCTACGGCCTTAGCTACAGTGCTTGCTGGTGGTTCTGGAGTTATTTCTGTAATAGGGCAAGGATTACCTGCGGAGTTTTCCAATATGATCAGATTGGGATTGGACCGTAAGGTAGATGAAGCTTATAGACAGCATTATGAGCTCCAAGATGGTATGGGATTGATTTTTCAAGAGGGTAACCCTGCGGGAATAAAAGCTATTTTTGAGGTTTTAGGTCTTGCCAATGCCGGTGTTAGACTTCCGCTCATGGAAGCCTCCGAAAACTTGAAAAAAAGTATTGCGGACTTTGTAAAACCTTTTAAGGTTTTTGCCTAAGTGGTGTTAAATCTTCCCCAAAAGCATTGGTGTAAGGGTTCTAGAATGCTATTTTAGCTACTTTATTTTTTGTTTTTTATATCCGTTCGGAATCCGTAATTTTGCAAAATGCTTTTTAAAATGAGGTTATTAGCCCCTGTCTTATTGCTCGCTCTTATGACACAGTCATGTAGCGAATATCAGAAGGTACTTAAAAATGAAGAAGTTAAGCCCAAGTATGACCTGGCTCAGAAATTCTATGAGGAAGGTGATATGAAAAGGGCCAATCGTCTTTTTGAACAAATAGCACCTAAATATATTGGTAAGCCCCAGGGCGAACGTGTCATGTTTTTCTTGGCAGATACCTATTTCCAGAGGAAAGATTATAATATGGCGGGCTATCAGTTTGAACGTTTTGTGAAATCTTACCCTAAAAGTGATAAAGTTGGTGAGGCTTCTTTTTTAGGAGCTAAAAGTTATTTTGAACTTTCGCCATCGTATTCTTTGGATCAAACGGATACGGATAAGGCCTTGGCAAAATTGCAACTTTTCATCAACTCATATCCAGATTCTGAGTATTTTGCCGAAGCGAACGCAATGGCAAAGGAGCTGACAACAAAAAAAGAACTAAAGGCGTATGAAATTGCCAAGCAGTTTAATAAATTGGGTCAGTTTGATTATACGTTCCTTACACCTGCAGTAGCAGCATTTGATAATTTTGTTTCGGATTTCCCGGGCTCTATTTATCGTGAAGATGCCATGTTCTATAGGTTTGAATCTGCTTCAAGGTTTGCTTTGAATAGTTTTGAAAGATTGCAGGAAGAGCGTTTAAAAGAAGCTATTGCCGACTATAACGCATTAAAAAAGCAGTTCCCTAAAACAAAATATGCCGATAAGGCGGATAAGATACTTGAAAAAGTACAGTTACAATTACAGGGTTTTACCCAAGAGAAAGAAGCAAAATAAATTAGTTTGACTATGAATATGAACGATCTTAAGAATTCGAACGCTCCAGTGTCCACAGTAACGATCAACAAAAATGAGTTTGACCGTCCAACGGATAACATCTATGAAGCAATTTCAATTGCGGCTAAAAGAGCGGTACAGATCAATTCTGAAATTAAGAAAGAACTTTTAGAAAAGTTAGAGGAATTTGCTACGTATAGCGATAGCTTAGAGGAAGTTTTTGAGAATAAAGAGCAGATTGAAGTATCTAAGTTCTACGAAAAGTTACCTAAACCACATGCTCTAGCAGTGGAGGAGTGGTTAAATGACAAAATTTATCACAGAAATACGGAGAAAGACCAGTAGTATATGCTAGGCGGTAAGAACATCCTTTTAGGCATTACCGGAGGGATTGCCGCTTATAAAACTACTTTTCTCGTACGTTTACTGATTAAAGCTGGCGCCAATGTCAAAATTATTTTGACGGAGAGCGCCAGTTCTTTTGTTTCCCCACTTACCTTAGCAACCCTTTCCAAGAACCCAGTGCTTTCTTCTTTTGTGAAAAAAGAAGAGGATGCAACAGCATGGAACAATCATGTGGAATTGGGGCTCTGGGCAGATTTAATGCTGGTTGCTCCAGCAACGGCAAACACCCTTTCTAAAATGGCTTCGGGTACCTGCGATAATTTATTGCTCGCTACGTATTTGTCTGCTAAATGTCCTGTTTTCTTTGCGCCTGCAATGGATTTGGATATGTACAAGCATCCATCCTCTAAGAATTCTTTTGAGAAATTGCAGTCTTTTGGGAACGTTATGATTCCAGCAACTTCTGGGGAACTGGCAAGTGGTCTCCATGGAGAAGGGCGCATGGCGGAGCCACAAGATATTGTAGGGTTTGTTAAGGGCTATTTAAAAAAGGGACTTCCGCTTAGCGGAAAGAAAGTGCTCATTACAGCTGGGCCTACATATGAGGCTATTGATCCTGTACGTTTTATTGGTAATCACGCTTCCGGGCAAATGGGGTATGAGCTGGCTTCGGTTGCGGCTAATCTAGGAGCTGAAGTAATCTTGGTGTCTGGGCCTTCTAAGTTTTCGGTTACACATGAATCAATAGACCTAAAAAAAGTTACCTCGGCTGAGGAAATGTACAATGAGGTGCATTTACATTATAAGGAGGTAGATATTGCTATTTGTGCCGCTGCGGTAGCAGATTACAGACCAAAAACTGTTGCAGACCAGAAGATAAAGAAGAAGGTAACCGAGTTTTCTATTGAATTGGTAAAAACCAAAGATATCTTGCTTTCACTGGGCGATCAAAAGCACAAACAGTTTTTAGTGGGGTTTGCTCTAGAGACAGAAAATGAGTTGGAGAACGCTAAAATTAAGCTTAAAAAGAAGAATTTAGATGCAATTGTTCTTAATTCACTGAACGACAAAGGGGCTGGTTTTGGAAAACCTACGAACAAAATTACTTTTATAGATAAGAATTCATCAATTAAGCCGTTTGAACTAAAGACAAAGGCGGAGGTTGCCAAAGACATTTTTGACGAAATCTTGAAAAGATACCATGCGTAACTTCATTTTTTTACTTTTAGGTTCATTCTTTATGGTGTCCGTATCGGCACAGGAAATGAACTGCGTTGTTACTATAAACGCCGATCAGGTATCGCAGACCAATCAGCAGATATTTAGTACGTTAGAACGGTCTCTGAACGATTTTGTCAATAAAAATAAATGGACGAATCGTACCTTCAAGGAAAATGAGCGTATTAATACGCAAATGTTCATTACCATTACCAAGTACGAATCCAATCGTTTTGAAGGGAACATCCAGATACAATCTTCACGGCCTGTTTTTAATACATCTTATGAAACGCCTGTTTTTAATTACAAGGACAATCAGTTGAATTTTGAGTATATAGAGTTTCAACCTTTGGTGTTCAATGAAAACGTATTCGAATCTAATTTAATTAGTGTGGTGTCTTACTACGTGTATATTATTTTAGGGTTGGATGCAGATACTTTTTCTTTGGAAGGCGGCACGGAATATTTTAGAAAGGCACAACAAATTACAACACAGGCACAAAGTAGTAATTATGCAGGCTGGGATCAGAATAGTGATCGCAGTAGGTTTGAGCTCGTGGATAATCTTTTGTCCAATACGTATCGCGAATATCGTATTGCCATGTATAACTACCATCGTAAGGGATTGGATATTTTGGGCGATAACAACAGTACGGGAAAACAGGTTATTGCCGGTACTATGAAATTGTTTGAAACTATGATCAAGCGTAGGCCCAATGCTTTTCTGGTCCAGACTTTTTTTGATGCCAAATCAGACGAGATTCAGAATATTTTCTCTGATGGTCCAAAAGTGGATATCGTTCAGTTGAAAGAAACACTTAATAGTATAGCGCCATTATACTCCAGTACTTGGAACGATATTAAGTACTAGTTGTTTCCGTACGGAATTATCAATTATCTTTACGGCACAAATCGAATAGAAAACTGTGCTAGTACACCTTTCCATAAAAAATTACGCATTAATAGATAATCTCAATGTAGACTTTACCAATGGGTTTACCTGTATTACGGGCGAAACCGGTGCCGGTAAGTCTATTTTATTGGGTGGTTTGTCTCTTGTTTTAGGCAAACGGGCCGATTTATCCTCGCTACGGAACAAGGATAAAAAATGTGTTATAGAAGCTGAATTTCAAATTGAAAAATACAACTTGAAACCGTTCTTTAAGGATAATGACCTAGAATATGAAGAGCGGACTATTATCCGAAGAGCGATACAGCCCAGTGGAAAATCCCGTGCCTTTATCAACGATTCTCCCGTTACATTGGATATTCTTTCGCGCTTGGGTAGCGGTCTTATAGATGTGCATTCTCAGCATCAGACATTACAGTTAACGGATAATGATTTTCAACTTAAAGTTATAGATGCTCTTGCGGGTAACAAGGCTCAATTAACAGATTACGCTTCAAAACTTCGCCTATATAGAACAACTTCAAAAGAGTTATCAGAACTTGTTGATTTTCAAAAAGAAGCGAACAAGGAGCATGATTATAATAGTTTTCTGTTAGAGGAACTTCAGGCCGCTCCTTTAAAATTGGGCGTGCAAGAAGAGTTGGAGGAGCAATATGAGCAGTTGAACAATGTAGAGAATATATTGGAGCTTATATCGTCCGGACACCAGCTTTTAAATGATGAGCAGGTGGGTATTGTGAGCTTGCTTACGGAGTTGAAGCAAGTGGCCAATAAATTATCCGGATTTGGTAGTCAGTACGCAGATCTGAACCAGCGTATACAATCGGTTTTTATAGAAGTTGATGATATAGCTTCCGAGCTTCAGAATTACCAAGAAGGTACTGAGGCCAATCCGCAATTATTGGAAGAGACCAATACCAAGTTGCAGCAGCTATATGATTTACAAAAAAAGCATGGTGTTCAAGAAGTTTCCGAACTGCTGCAGATCAGGGAAGACCTCTCTGAAAAAGTAAGCGTTACGGAAAACCTTGAGGCGGACATAGAGAGAAAAGAAAAAGAGCTTGCGGATCAGAAAGTAGCGCTGCAAAAAGCTGCCGATGTTTTAACGGCTAGACGTAAAAAAGTAGTGCCGGAGCTTAAAAAGCAATTAGAAAGCTCTTTAAAAGCATTGGGTATGCCTAGTGCTACGTTTAAAATAGAACTTTTTAAAGCAAATGATTTTAAAGCGAATGGTGCGGACCGCCTTACATTTTTGTTCTCGGCCAATAAAGGTGGCGATTACGGGGAGCTGAAAAAAGTTGCCTCCGGAGGGGAACTGTCAAGAATAATGCTCACTATAAAGTCTATTTTGGCCAAGTATGAAAACTTGCCAACCATTATGTTCGATGAAATAGATACTGGTGTTTCCGGTGAAATATCTGGGAAAATGGGAGATATTATGCAGGCTATGAGCAAAAGTATGCAGGTATTCTCCATTACCCATTTACCTCAAGTAGCTTCAAAAGGCGATCATCATTTTAAGGTGTACAAGAAGGAGGAAGGTGCTGTAACCAAAACCAATATGAAGCAATTGAACAATGAGGAAAGGGTAGTGGAATTGGCAGAAATGTTAGGGGGTAAAGAACTTTCTGATTCTGCAATGGCCCATGCAAGACAACTTTTGAACTAGAATATAGGTTTAGTACCTAACTACAGGGGGTTATATTATTAGTTTAAGGTCTATTTTAAGACTATAAATGTGTTTTTCTTCGCATGGCAACTATTTGTTGCCAACTTTTTAAATATCTTTGAAGCTTTAAGAACAACCAACAGAATCTAACACAATGTCGTATAATTTATTAAAAGGTAAGAGAGGAATTATTTTTGGAGCTTTGGATGAAAACTCTATAGCTTGGAAAACAGCAGAACGCATTCATGAAGAAGGTGGTACTTTTGTTTTGACTAATGCACCCGTAGCCATGCGTTTAGGGCAAATTAAAGATTTGGCCGAAAAAACAGGTTCTCAGGTTATCCCTGCCGATGCAACTAGCGAAGAAGATTTAGCAAACTTGGTAGCCCAGTCTATGGAGATTCTTGGTGGGAAAATCGATTTTGTACTGCACGCCATCGGTATGTCCATCAATGTTAGAAAAGGTCGTTCTTATACAGATGAAAAATACGACTTTACAACTAAGGGGTGGGATGTTTCCGCCCTATCTTTTCACAAAGTATTGCAAAGCTTATATAAAGCCGATGCTATGGCAGAATGGGGTAGCATTGTTGCCTTGACTTATATGGCGGCACAGCGCGTTTTTCCTGATTATAATGACATGGCGGATAACAAAGCTTATCTAGAATCGGTAGCGCGTAGCTTTGGTTATTTCTTTGGAAAGGAAAAGAATGTACGTGTCAATACTATATCTCAATCGCCTACACCAACTACAGCTGGTCAAGGTGTTAAAGGCTTTGGAGGCTTCATTAGCTATGCCGAAAAAATGTCGCCTTTAGGAAATGCAACAGCATTGGAATGTGCAGATTATACGGTTACACTATTCTCTGACCTAACTAAAAAGGTTACCATGCAAAACCTGTTTCATGACGGAGGTTTCTCCAATACAGGGGTTAGCCAAGAAGTTATAGAGCACTTTACCGAGTAGAAATAGAATACGTTTCAATAGATCTAATTCTGGCGAAGTGTTTGTTTTCGGCATAAATTTTGGGCATTTTACATTGCGGAAAAAGTAATGTAAAATGCCCTAAGAATTTCCGTAAAAAAGCCCATGAATTTATCTTTTTCATTTATAGTTCCTGTTTATAATAGACCCGATGAAATTACGGAGCTATTAGAAAGCCTAACGCACCAGACCTATTCAAAGAATTTTGAAGTGCTGATTGTGGAGGATGGTTCTACGCTTTCTTCAGAAAGGGTGGTGGAAGATTTTAAGGATAGACTTTCTATATCGTACTATAAAAAGGCAAATTCAGGACCTGGTAATTCCAGAAACTACGGAATGGCCCGTGCCAAGGGCAATTATTTTCTTATTGTAGATTCGGATTGTATGATTCCTCCCCGGTATTTGGAAGCGGTTCATAACGCTTTGAACAAGGACTATGTGCATTGTTTTGGAGGTCCGGATGCAGCGCATGAATCTTTTGGTCTTTTACAAAAGGCTATTAACTATGCAATGACATCGGTACTTACCACGGGAGGTATTCGTGGTAATAAGAAAGCAGTTGATAAGTTCCAGCCGCGAAGTTTTAATATGGGTATTTCCAAAACCGCATTTGAAACCGTAGGCGGCTTTGGTAAAATTCATCCGGGAGAAGATCCGGATTTTACCTTTCGTATTTGGGAGAAAGGGTATGATACTAAACTAATACCTGAGGCATTCGTATATCATAAACGCCGTATAGATTGGAACAAGTTTTTTGTACAGGTGAAGAAATTTGGTAGTGTACGGCCTATTTTGAACAAATGGCATCCTAAGACATCAAAAATGACTTATTGGTTTCCAACGTTGTTTTGTTTGGGGTTTTTGGCATCTTTGGTGTTTATGGCGGTTGGTATACCCTTACCCTTGTATTTATACACTATATATTTTTCGCTCATTTTTATAGATTCATTTTTGAAGAATAGAAATTTGGCTGTTGCTCTATTGTCTTTGGTGGCTGTGAGCATTCAATTTATGGGATATGGATATGGTTTTTTAAAATCGACCATCTTCCTTAACTTTAGCAAAAAGGAACCGGAAACATTGTTTCCATATTTATTTTTTAAATAATTGATAAACAAGGTAGTAGATTTTGTAAAAAAGGCACTTAAGAAGAGAAAAGTAAAAATATTTTTAGTGTTTTTGTTTTTTTCCACCTTGATATGGCTCATAAACAACCTTTCACGGAGTTATGTGAGTACGGCAAATTTTGATTTGGAATATGTGAACGTTCCAGAAGGGTATTTGTTTAAGGGTTCTACGGATAGTGAGCTAAAAGTGAAGCTTAAGGCCGGTGGGTTTCAGTTTTTAGGTTTTAATTTTAAGCATGCAAAAATTGATATTGACCTAGCGGATGCCAAACAAAAGGACTCCATATTTTATATTCCCCAAGAGATTTATAGAAAACAAGTAGAAAAGCAGTTAAGTGGATCAATGTCTTTGATAGATATTGAAACCGACACTCTTTTTGTGGGTATGTTGGCCGTTATTTCCAAGAAAGTGCCGGTTAGACCAAATGTAGAGGTCAATATGGCCAGAAACTATTTGTTGGATGGAAAAATGGAAGTTAAACCGGATTCCATTACCATTACGGGGCCTTCAAAGGAAATAGATACCATAAATGTGGTCCGAACCCATAAATTGACCTTGCCAGATCTAGATACCAATTTTTCTGAAATGGTAGCGGTTTTTAAACCTGAAGAACTAAAAAACACGATGTACTCTGCAAACGAGGTGGAGCTTACTGCAAAAATTGCGCGTTTTTCGGAAAAGGTTTTTGAGGTTAAGATTAAGACGGTTCACTTTCCCGGTAATATTGAGGTAAAGACGTTTCCAGATGAAGTAGGGGTAATATGTAAGGCCAAGTTGGATCGCCTTAAAAAATTAGAAGTTTTGGATTTTGAGGTTATTGCAGATTATGGGCAGTTAAGAGATGGTAACCGGGAAAAACTTAAATTAGAATTAAGAAAAAAACCAAGTGGTCTGCATAGCGTAAAATTACAAACAACCAGTGTGGAATATATATTGAATAAAAAATGACCATTGTAGGTTTAACAGGTGGTATAGGAAGTGGTAAGACCACTGTTGCCAAAATGTTCGGAGAGTTGGGGGTGCCGGTATACAATTCCGATAACCGGGCCAAAAGTTTAATGCAGGAGTCCCCTGAATTGGTCAAAAGCATTAAAGATTTGTTAGGGGAAGAAGCTTACCTTAACGGAGTATTGAACAGGGCGTACGTATCACAGCAGGTATTTAATAACAAGGAACTTTTAGAGGCCCTCAATGCCATAGTTCATCCTGCGGTACGGCAAAATTTTATAGGTTGGGCCAAGGAGCAAAAATCAGGATATGTAATTCAAGAAGCGGCTATAATCTTCGAAATTGGTTCACAGGATTTTTATGATTGTATCATTTTAGTGACCGCTCCGGAGGAGACAAGAATAGAACGTGTTATGCAACGAGATGGTGACAATACCGTTGAAGGGATAAAAGCACGAATGAAAAATCAATGGGACGATGCTAAAAAAATAGAAGCTTCTAACTATATTATCCAAAACGAGAACATAGAGCAAACCAAGGTTCAAGTTTTAGATGTGCATCGCGATATACTTAATAAAATATAGGCCTCACGCAGTTTTAACATTTTTGTTAAGGTTTGGTTAAACCTACTATCTACTAGTTGTTAAATCTTTAATTTTGTTTTTAAATGAATAAGAGGTTATTTGTCCTTTTGGTGGCGTTGATGAGTCTCTCCTTGATAGGAATAATATCTGTTCAGTTCTTGTGGATAAAGCAGTCTGTAGAAGATAAGGAAGAACAATTTTCCAACACAGTGTCCGAAGTTTTGAACGAAGTGTCGGATAAAATTGAGGAAAGAGAGACAAAGGATTATTTTGAACGCTACATTAATATAAAAGATAGTGTAGGCGAGCCTAAAAGTTCCCATTTACGAAATATCTTTTTTATAGACCGTGATATAAACTCCAATGAGATTCGGTTTTATTCCCATGGTATTTTAGAAGAAGATTACAATATAGCATCTACGTTCTTTGATAACGGTAATGGTAGCGATACCGTAGCCACAATTAAAAACTATACGAGCAAGCGTTCCAAAACTATTTTTAAGGAAGATTTTGGATTGGACGGTAAGGAGTATAAGCTGAATGCGGTACAAAAACTTGAAAAAATTGGTGGACTCTCTGCAATAGAGAAGGCCCAATTTGAAGACGTTTTTAGTGAATACGCCAAGAAAGTACCTATCCACAAAAGAGTTTCCAATCAAGAAATTCAGTTGCTTTTAAATCGTGAGCTAAAGAACAGGAACCTTAATATTGATTATGAATATGGGGTGTACAGTAGAGGGCTTCCTACCAAGGTAAAGTCTAGGAAATTCAAATTTGATAAGGACATGCTGTATGAAACCGCTATCTTTAAGGATAGTGAGGGAGCAAGCAATTTTTCGCTCTTGATCTCTTTTCCAAAGAAGAAAAAGTTTTTGATTCAGTCTATCATAAAAATGGCGCTGTTGTCCCTGCTTTTTACTTTGGTCATAGTCATAGCGTATTCCGGTGCAATTTATCAGCTTATACGTCAGAAACAGATTTCGGAGATAAAATCCGATTTCATAAATAATATGACACATGAGTTTAAAACACCTATTGCAACTATCAATTTAGCGGTAGAGGCTATCCGAAACCCTAAAATAATAGGAGACCCGGAAAAAGTAGATAGGTATTTGACCATGATTCGTGAGGAAAATAAACGAATGCATGCCCAAGTAGAGAACGTATTGAGAATATCCAAATTGGAGAAGAACCAGTTGGATATTAGTAAGGATAGGGTAGATGTACACGACATAATAGAGGATGCAATTGCCCACGTAGAGTTGATTGTATCTGACAGAGGCGGATATATAGAAACGCATTTAAACGCAGGTAGAACTGAGGTTTTGGCCAGCGAAATGCACTTTACGAACGTTATCGTAAATATTCTGGATAACGCCATTAAATATTCAACAAAGGCACCGCGTATAGATATTTATACAGAGGTAGCCAAGAATTATATTGTAATAGAAATAAAAGACCAAGGAGCTGGAATGAGCAAAGCCGTGGTCAAAAAAGTATTTGAAAAATTCTACCGTGAACACACGGGAGATTTACATAATGTTAAGGGGCATGGCCTAGGGTTGGCATATGTAAAAAAGATTGTAGACGATCACCAAGGTGAAGTTTACGCAGAAAGTGAAAAAGGAAAGGGAAGTACTTTCTATATAAAATTGCCTTTAATCTAACTCAACAAGTTATGGAAACAATTAATAAAAAAATACTCTTAGTAGAAGATGATCCCAATTTTGGAATTGTGCTAAAGGACTATTTATCAATGAATGATTTTGATGTCACTTTGGCCAAGAATGGTATGGAGGGGTTTGAAAAATTTAAAAAGGATAATTATGACATCTGTATTTTAGATGTGATGATGCCTTATAAGGACGGTTTTACCTTGGCAAAGGAAATTCGTGAAAAGAATGAAAATGTTCCGATCGTTTTCCTGACCGCTAAAACCATGAAAGAAGATGTTCTAAAAGGGTATAAAGCGGGGGCTGATGATTATTTGAACAAGCCTTTTGATTCTGAAGTCCTTTTAATGAAAATTAGAGCTATTCTTCAAAGAAAAGCATCTAATACATTGGCAGATAGTAAGAAGTTTGAATTTAAAATTGGAAACTTCCACTTAAACTCTAAACTCAGATTCTTAAAGTATAAAGAAGAGGAAGCTATTAAACTTTCGCCAAAAGAAAATGAACTTTTAAGGCTTTTGGCTCTTCATGAAAATGATTTGATGCCAAGGGAATTAGCGCTGACAAAAATATGGAGAGATGATAACTATTTCACTTCCCGTAGTATGGATGTGTACATTGCTAAGCTAAGAAAGTATTTAAAATTAGATGATACTGTCGAAATCTTGAACATCCACGGAGAAGGTTTCCGTTTAGTGGTAAAAGAGGACGTATAGTAGTACTGCATATTTTATAAAAAAGCCCTGATATACGATATATCAGGGCTTTTTTAATTTAAATCCCCAATTATTTTAGCAACAATTTCTTCGGGTGTCTGCATAATGGATACTGTAATCGCCTCTTTTGGGACTTCTAAAGTGTTGAATTGGGAATGTAATAATTCTGGGGGCATAAAGTGGTTTTTGCGTTGTGAAAGACGCTCCATAATTTCATCAAAAGTTCCTTTTAAGTATACAAACTGAAGTTCCTTATCTAGGCCGTTCTGTAATATAGTGCGGTATTTATTTTTAAGTGCGGAACAAGCTATTACTGCTCCTGTATCACTTTTTTCTATGGCTAGAAGATTCAGTCTTTCTAACCAGCCTTGGCGGTCACTGTCATCTAACGGATTGCCTTCGGCCATTTTTTTTACGTTGGCTTCCGGATGGTAATCATCCCCATCATAGAATCCTAAATTTAACTCTTTGGCCAAGAGTTTGCCAATTGTACTTTTTCCCGAGCCGGATACGCCCATGACGAATATTATGGGGTGTTTACTTTTCATTTGAAATAGTATTATTTAGTATCGCTATAAATTCTTGAAAATCTGCATTATAAGGAATCCAGATGGTCTCCTCGTTTCGTTTGAACCAAGTTAATTGTCGTTTTGCGAATCTGCGTGTATTTTTCTTTATTTCCTCTAGGGCAAAGTTAAGGTCATTATGTTCTGGGCTATCATCAAGGTTCTCTTGCTTTTCAAAATAACTGAAAAGCTCTCGGTAGCCAACCGTTTGTAACGCGTTAAGCTCTTTGTGTTTTTTTAGTTGTTCTACTTCCTCAACAAGGCCTTCCTTAACCATAATGTCTACACGCTGGTTAATGCGGTCGTAAATTAGGGCGCGGTCTGCTTCTAAACCAATAGTAATGGTTTTAAACGGACGATTTTTTTTATTTTTTGATAGAAATGAGGAGTAGGGGTTGTTAGTACCCATGCAAATTTCAAGTGCTCTTATGAGTCTATGCGGATTGTTTAAATCTACGGATGCGTAGTACTTGGGGTCTCTTTCTTGAAGTTCTTTTTGCAAGAATTCAATTCCTTTTTCGGCAAAATGTTGATTAAGCTGTTCACGTATTTTTGGGTCTACTTTTGGAAAGTCGTCCAAACCTTCGGTTACGGCTTTGGTATATAATCCGCTTCCGCCAACCATGACCACTATATGGTTTTTTTCGAAAAGGGTTTCTAACAGTTGAAGGGCATCCCGTTCAAAATCACCCACAGAATACGAATCAAAAATGCTGATATGTTGTATAAAGTGATGTTTGGCTTCACTTAGTTCTTCTGGTGTGGGTACAGCGGTACCAATTCTCATTTCTTTAAAAAACTGTCTGGAATCCGCAGAAATAATTTCGGTATTATAATGCTGTGCAAGGGAAATTGCAAGTTTGGTCTTGCCAATTGCGGTTGGGCCTACTACGGATAAAAGTATTTTTTCCATTACAGCTCGCTTCCACAATTATAACAATGGCTGGCATCGTCCCTATGACCTTCTTTAGCACAATTCCTGCAGGCCTGAGTGTTTACGTGTACAAAATGATTGTTGCCTACTTTTTTCTGTTCTTGTCCTCTTTTACCAAACTCTACCGTAACAATACCCGTAGGAACGGCAATTACACCATAACCGACCAACATAATCAATGTGGCTATAAACTGCCCTTGTGGTGTAATGGGCGCAATGTCTCCATAGCCAACTGTAGTTAGGGTTACTATAGTCCAATAGATGCTCGTAGGAATACTGGTAAAACCGGCCTCGTCTCCCTCAATTAAATACATGAGCGTACCCAATATTACAGATAGAATAAGTACGGCAAATAGAAAAACGGTTATTTTGGCCCTACTGGCTTTTAATGCATTTTTAAGCTGAGAGGCTTCTCCTAAAAACCGAACCAATTTTAGGATTCTAAAGACCCTTAAAAGGCGTAATGACCTGATAGCCAAAAGTACTTGCGACCCTGCGAAAATATAGGAAAGATATAATGGAATTGTAGATAACAGATCAATTATTCCATAAAAACTAAAAATGTATTTCTTAGGTTGTTTTATGCTGATGATTCTAGCAATATATTCAATGGTAAAAAGGATGGTTACCACCCATTCTAGTATAAAAAGGGTTTGGTGGTATTCTGCATCGATCCATTTTACACTTTCCAACATTACCAGAAGTACACTGATGATGATTAGGATAAACAACAAAATGTCAAACCATTTACCCAAAGGAGTATCCGCTTCATAAATAATTTCATGAACTTTATACTTCCAGCCTTTATCGGGTTTATGTTCTCTCAAATTTTATTGATCGCTTAATTCTAGAATTTTTAAACTGTGTTTTTTACGTATATAGGTTTCAATTATGTGCGTGGTATTATGATTACCGCGCATAGGCACGATTATAGATTCTAAGATATGAATATTATTAATTTGATGATTCAAGTTATAATAACCAATACCCTTAAAGTCTCCATTTTTTATTAATACGGCACTGTATTCACCAATTTCTCGCCCCTTATCTACTATAACTACGTTTTTCTGGTTTAATGAATATTTATTTACCGCCTGAGCGACCCGTTGGTTATATTCCTCAACCGGTTCTTTGGAAACACAGGCACCAAGGCATGCATCATCATCGTAGTTGGAGCAATTGCCCTTGGCTTCTGATATACCGTTTATTTTATCGCAGAGATTGAACTCACGGGTTAACTTGTAAATAAAGTTAGAAGCTCCGGCAAGACTGTTAAACGTAGCAAAAGACCCGTTTCTTTCCGTTGTTTTCCTGATTTTGAAAGTTTCGTAACCCGCTTCATTTTTTTCAACATATATTCCGTGACTAAAAATAACGGCTTTGGGCCTGTGGTTATATTTAGGTCGGTTTCTTTTAAGCTCTTCGTTTTCCTTTAAAAGAGCGACCAATTCATTTCCGGTTCTTTCAAAAGTTACCTTTTTAGTTGCTTTTTGTAGTTGTCTTGAACGTCCGCCTGATTTGGTAAAATGCTGGTTTACCCTTTTCTTTATGTTGGTACTTTTGCCTAGATAGAGTATTTCCCCGTCCTTATCGTGCATATAATATACTCCCGTTTCGGAGGGTAAGGAGTCTACAATATCCAACTGCCGATCAGAAAGTTCACCTTCCGTTTCTTTGCGAATAACACTTTTAATAATTGTCTTGTCAAGGTCTTTAGAAAGTAATATTTTAAAGAGTTGAAGTGTTGCCAAGGCATCACCGTTTGCTCTATGCCGGTCACTTACGGCAATCCCTAAAGACCTCACTAGTTTACCAAGGCTATGTGATTCCGCTTCCGGAATCAATTTTTTGGAAAGCTCAACCGTACACAAGGTTTTTCGCTCAAAATTATAGCCTAACCGTCTAAATTCAGTCCGTAATATTCTATAATCAAATTGTGCGTTATGGGCAATGAGTACCGTGTCTTCAGTTATTTCTACAATTCGTTTGGCCACCTCATGGAATTTTGGGGCGGTCTGTAACATTTTATTGTTGATACCGGTAAGTTTTACAACAAATGGTTGAATCTCTTTTTCCGGGTTTACCAAACTAATAAACTGGTCTACCACCTTATGTCCGTCAAATTTATGAATGGCAATTTCTGTTATGCCCTCTTCATTAAATTTACCTCCTGTGGTCTCAATATCTAAAATGGAATACATCTATCTGTTTTTGTACTGTGGTAGCGGTTTGGTCTTGGTTGAAAGTAGAATGTTAATAATTCCGCTTACCAAAGATACTACTTCCAATGCGTACCATGGTACTTCCTTCTTCAATAGCTATTTGATAATCTCCGCTCATCCCCATGGATAGGGTTTTTATTTTTGGATTTTCAGGTTGAATGGAATCAAAAATTGACTTTAATTGTCTGAACTCCCTTCTTACTTGGGATTCATCATCTGTAAAAGTGGCCATACCCATTAAACCTACCACATTTATATTTTTAAGTTCACGGTATGCTTCCGAATTTAGAATGGCATGCAATTCCCCTTTGTCGAGTCCAAATTTGGTGTCTTCTTCCGCAATATGAATTTGAAGAAGAGAGTCTATGGTACGGTTGTTTTGCTCAGCTCTTTTATTGATTTCAGTCAAAAGTCTAAAGCTGTCTACACCATGAACCAAATTAACAAACTCAGCCATGTATTTTACTTTGTTGCGCTGTAAATGGCCGATCATATGCCATTGGATATCTTTTGGCAGGCGCTCCCATTTGCCCGTCATTTCCTGCACCTTGTTCTCTCCAAATATGCGTTGGCCGGCGGCATAGGCTTCCATGATGTCTTCGTCTGGCTTTGTTTTGGAAACGGCAACCAGGGTCACATGTTCGGGAAGTGTATTCTTTATTTCTAAAAGATGATCTTTTATCATTATGTTACTTGTGGATTATAGGTTCTACTGAGCTTGTTTTAGTTTTTATAAAAATTGGCTGGAAACCTTTTCTGCCTTTTTTGATTCGCTGTAATCATAAAAACCTTCGCCTGATTTTACCCCTAATTTTTTTGCCATTACCATATTTACTAAAAGTGGACAGGGTGCATATTTTGGATTTTTAAAACCATCGTACATAACGTTTAGAATGGATAGGCATACGTCTAAACCAATAAAGTCAGCTAGTTGAAGCGGACCCATTGGGTGTGCCATACCCAATTTCATAACCGTGTCAATTTCAGAAACACCGGCCACACCATTGTAAAGTGTTTCAATAGCTTCGTTAATCATGGGCATTAGAATCCTATTCGCCACAAAACCGGGGTAGTCGTTTACTTCTGTTGGGGTTTTGCCCAATTGCATGGAAAGTTCCATAATCTGTGCCGTAGTTTCATTAGAAGTGTTATAACCTCTTATGATTTCTACCAATTGCATGATGGGAACAGGGTTCATAAAATGCATGCCGATAACCTTCTGCGGCCGATTTGTAGAGGCTGCAATTTGAGTGATAGAAATAGAGGACGTATTTGTAGCTAAAATGGTGTGTTCATTGCAAATAGTGTCTAACTCTTTAAAAATACCCAGTTTAACATTTAGATTTTCGGAAGCGGCTTCAACTACTAAATCTACGTTGGCAACCCCGTCTTTAAGCGTGGTAAAGGTAGAAATACGGTCTAGAGTTGCTTTTTTATCGCTCTCTGATATTTTTTCCTTCGCCAGCATTCTATCCAGATTTTTAGAGATGTTGGCCAATCCTTTGATCAACGAATCTTCTGAAATATCTATCAAATGTACATTGTGGCCGTTTTGCGCAAAAACATGGGCAATTCCGTTGCCCATAGTTCCTGCACCTATAACTGCTATGTTCTGCATAGGTTTTGTTTTTTAAGATTTAAAAAGAAGCAATAATCTGTAATGCTACTTTTAATGCTTGTGTGCCTTGCTTTAGGCTTACGATTGGGGTAGTGTCATTGGCAATAGCATCTGCAAAACTTTCTAATTCATCAAGAATGGCGTTGTTGGTGCCCACTTCCGGATTTTCAAAATAGATTTGTTTCTTTTCGCCTTCCGCATTTTGGAGAACCATATCAAAATCGCCTACTTTTTCGGGAGCATCCTTCATTTTTACCACCTCAACTTTTTTCTCCAAGAAGTCTACGGATATGTAAGCATCTTTTTGAAAGAAACGTGATTTACGCATGTTTTTCAATGAAATTCTACTAGCGGTCAAGTTTGCAACACAACCATTTTCAAACTCTATTCGTGCATTGGCAATATCCGGAGACTTGCTTATGACCGAAACCCCACTGGCATTGATTTGTTTTACCTCGGATCTTACAACGCTAAGAATAGCATCAATATCATGTATCATGAGGTCTAGTACCACTGGCACATCCGTACCACGGGGATTGAACTCCGCCAAACGATGGCTTTCAATGAACATTGGGGTGTTAATCTGGTGTTTTACTGCAGAAAAAGCGGGATTAAAACGTTCTACATGTCCTACTTGGCCTTTTACGTTATACTTTTTTTCTAGTTCAAGAAGCTGCGCAGCTTCTTCAAAAGTATTGGTTATCGGTTTTTCTATAAAGATATGCTTCCCTTTTTCCATGGCCTTTTTGGCACAATCAAAATGGGAAAGGGTAGGGGTTACGATATCTACTACATCTACAGCTTCAATAAGTTTATTGATGTTGTCATAATAATGGTACCCAAATTCATCCGCTACCTTTTTTCCGTTTATAGCATCGGCATCATAAAAACCGACTAATTCATATTTTTTTGATTCATTTAACAGACGTAAATGTATTTTTCCTAAATGACCTGCGCCTAATACGCCAACTCTGAGCATAAATTTCAATTTGTATCAAAAATAAGGATAGTTTCGGAGTTTTCGGGTTTCATTTAGGAAGATTAAAGTTTACGGATTTTAAAAAATGAAGGCTGACATTTAGTCGGTAGACTTGTGAGTTGAAATTTTACAAGTTAACTTTACCTTCCAAAACCAAACCATTGAGAGATACTTTAAAACATAGGGGAATGCGCAATAAGCTGGCCGAAGTATTGGTAGCTAAAGGCATTTCGGATAAAAATGTGCTGGAAGCTATACGTACCATACCCAGACATTTATTTATGGACAGTAGTTTTGAGGGACACGCCTATCAAGATAAGGCGTTTCCTATTGCGGCCGATCAAACTATTTCTCAACCCTATACCGTAGCTTTTCAATCGCAATTATTAGAGGTGAAACCCGATCAGAATATATTGGAAATAGGTACGGGCAGTGGGTATCAAACGGCAGTATTATTGCTTTTAAGGGCCAAGGTATACACTATAGAACGCCAACTGGAACTGTTTAAGAAAACCAAGATTTTCTTTAGAAAAATGGGCTATAGACCTAAAAAAATGATTTTTGGGGATGGGTATAAAGGGTTGCCGGAGCAGGCGCCTTATGATGGCATAATTGTTACTGCCGGTGCTCCAGAAGTACCTAGGGCACTCATGAGCCAGTTGAAAATTGGGGGTAGATTGGTTATTCCCGTAGGTACGGACGATCAAATCATGACCTTGTTCATTAGAAAGTCCGAAAAAGAATTTGAGAAAAAGGAATTCGGTTCTTTTCGTTTTGTTCCTCTTCTGGAGAATAAGAACTAAACCACTCTTTTTTTAGCTATTAAAGCTTTTCTTGATTCTGGATAGATTACGTTGATTGTCGCGATCTTTCAGGGTTTCTCGCTTGTCATAAAGTTTTTTACCCTTGGCCAAGGCCACTTTTAATTTTGCCAAGCCTCTATCGTTTATAAATAGGTTGGTGGGTACGATGGTAAAACCAGAAGTAGTAACCTCTTTGCGCAATTTTTTAAGCTCCCGTTTGTTCATGAGCAATTTGCGTTCCGCCTTTGGCTTGTGATTAAAATGGGAAGCATGGGAATACTCGTCTATCTGCATATTGATTACAAACAGTTCTCCCGCTTCATTAAACTCACAAAAGCTTTGGGTAATGGAAGCTTTTCCTTCACGAATGGATTTTATTTCTGTTCCGGCCAAAACAATTCCCGTTACATAGGTGTCTATGAACTCATATTCAAACTTGGCCTTCTTATTCTTTATGTTGATGTTCTTCTGAACCATACCGCAAAAATAGTGAAGTTCCCTAAATTATAGACTAATTCATGGGTATAGATATTTGATAAGGGCATATTAAAAACTTATACCGCTTTTCTCTGTGCCGTCAAAAAAGAAGATTACCGTTCTTTAGGACAATTGCAGTTAATGTGAAGTCTTTGTGAAGTAGCTTGTTGGCCAACTATTTGTACAATAAAAAGACTTCCGTTATCGGTATCGTCCATTTCATAATATAGGTCTATGCCTATCATTTGGTTTACAAAATCAGGAGTGGTGTTACTATGGCCAACAACAAGAACGTTCTTGCCAAGATTGTCTTTTTTAAACTGCTCTATGTTTACGTTCTGAGGTTCGTAATACTTTACGTCAAGCTCTTTTTTTACGGCCGTTGGTGCGGCGGTCATAGAAGTTCTTTCGTAATCTGTGGTGTAAATAATATCTAGATCAACATCTTTTAATATCTCTGCCCAGTGCATAGCTCTTCCCAAACCGCGTTGGTTTAATTCCGGATCTACATTTTCAGGGTCCGTACGGTCTTTTTCTGCATGACGAATAAAATAAAAAGTAGAAACTACACCATTTGTGTTGGTATCTTGATTAACTTTTGTATCGTCTTTACAACTTACAAAAATTAAGGCCGTAAGGATAATAATATATAAGGATTTGATCCGTTGCATAATAGGTAATAGTTTTTGGTTGAAAACTCTTGCATAATTGTTAACTAAATTTAGACAAAAAAAGTATGTAGGAATACTGGTTTTTGTTTTTTTGTAATCATGCTCAGAACTCTATACACATTTCTCTTTTTATTGTCTGTTTTGGTTCTGCGGAGTCAAGAGTCTCGTTTGCCTGCAGACTTAAGACAACATAACTTAACAACGTACAACGCCAGTTTATTTAATCCCGCATTTTCCGTAGATAGGAACAATGCCAATTCTTTGGCGTATTGGGTGCGTTGGCAGTGGCAGGCAATAGATGGTAATCCTACTACCCAGTTTATAAATTACACTAGAAAATTAAATGGTAAGTCTGCGGTTGGCGTGGCATTCTTTCAGCAAAATACGGGTGTCTATTTTGATACGGGTGGGGTCATTAATTACGCGCACAGTTTTAATCTTAATGAAAGTGTAAAACTTTCGGTAGGGGCAAACGTATTTGGTTTTGTGCAGTCTCTTGCTGATGACCGTTTTACGGTAAATCCTGATTTTCCATTATTACAATCAGCTCCAACGGATGATTTTATACTACAGGTGGCACCAGGAGTGAGTTTAAGTGTGGAGCGACTTACATTAGGTTTCGCTTCCGAAAATTTAATCGATTTTAATTTTACCGAAAAAGAAGCGAATACGGAAAAAGAAGATAAGGTCTTTATGGGGATTGTTTCCTATGATTTTCCGGTAACTTTAGGTGCGGCACAAAATTCATTTATACGTCCGTCTATGTATTTGCGTACCATTCCCGGTGAGGCCAATCAAGTAGGTTTTAATGCATTATTGAACACGAATAAATATTGGGGACAATTAGGCTTCAACAATTTTTATGGATATGGCATTGGAGCGGGAGGCACATTTTTTAACCATTTGTCCTTAGGTGCGTTGGTAGAATTTGGAGCAAGTTCATCCGTAAGTTCCGAGCCTTCGTTTGAGTTGATGGCAGCTTACTTTTTTGGAAAGCCAGAGGAACGTCATAAGATGGTGGGGGCTGTTGATCTAGAGGAAAATGAGCTCGATCAAATAGAGTCAGAGACTATTGCCGACGCTGAAGAGGAAAAGAAAAATGAAGCTGTAGCCCAAGAATTGGAAAAAGCTGCGGAATTGGCTGAAGCTTCAAAAGATGAAGAAAAGCAGGCTAAAAAAGAAGAAAAAGAGCGTCGCAGGTTAGAAAAAATTGCCCAAGACTCCATAGCTAAATCTGAAAAAGAACAAGCCTTAGCATTAAGAAAAGAGGAGAAACGACTTAAAAAGGAGGCTGCCGAAAAAGCCAAAGAAGAGGAAGCTCTTGCCCAAGCAGCAGAAAAACAAGCAGAAGAGCAAGAAAATGTAATGGCTGAAAAAGCGAAAGCAGCAGAAGTTGCCAAAGCTGAACAAGAGGAGCAAAAAAGAAGACTGGACTCTATTAATAACGCCAAAGAAAAAGAGGCACTTGCTGCAGCCGAGAGTGTTGAAAAGAAAAGACGAGAGGCCGAAGCGGCAGCTCAAAAAGTAGCTCAAGAAAAGGCAAAACAAGAAGCGCTTGAAAAAGAGAAGACGGCTCAAGAGGCCAAGCTAGCACAACAAAAAGAAGTGGTTGTTCCTAAAAAAGGTGAAAAATACGAAGAAGTAAAAACTGAGGACGGGCTGGAACCAGGCTACTATTTAATTGCCAATGTTTTTGGTACCAAAAAGTATTTTGATGCTTTTATGGCGGATATGAAGAAAAGGGGACTTCAGCCTAAATCTTTTGTGCGTAGTAAGAACAAATTCAATTACGTCTACTTAGGGCGCTATAACACTATGGGACAGGCTAGGCAGGCTAGAGATAGTAAGTTTGATGGTAAGTTTACAGGTAACACTTGGATTTTTAGAGTAGTGGGCAAGTAAGAAGATGAAAAAACCGAGGAAAACAGGTTGGTTAAACTTTAAATCCTACTTAAAAAAGAATAGGGGTAACAGCTATTAAACTTCTGAAAGATTTAAGAAAGCTATTAATGGTAGGTGTAAAACTTTACTTCTTAAGCTCTTTCTTTATGAGCACCTCTAAATAAGCGATGGTGTTGGTCAGGTACTTTTTATCAGTGGTCATAGTGGCCATAGCAATTGCACCTTGAATCATAGTAAAAAGTTGTTTGGCAAATTGCAGCGGAGTAACGGGAAGGTGTAGTTCATTATTTTTAGAGCCGTTCTCAAGCACTAGGGCTATCTTACCTTCCATTTCTCTAATAACTTCCTTGTTGGCGGCAACCAATAATCTATTGTTGTGCTGCGCATCAACCCCGGTGTTTAAAATAGGGCACCCGCCCATACTCAGGGTAAACGAGTCGTAGTTTCTATAAAAATCCGTGAGTTTAAAAAGCTTGTCAAGAGCATTGTTTTCTTCCGCAAGAACTTCATCTATTTTTGATAAGAGTAAGTTGCTGTTGTATTGATAGGCAGATAAGGCTAAAGCTTCCTTATTTTCAAAATTACCATAAATGGCCCCTTTGGTTAATCCTGTAGCTTCCGTAAGGTCGCTCATACTGGTTCCGATATATCCGTGTTTGTTAAAAACGGAGGCAACAGTTTCAATAATAAAGGCTGTAGTTCTTTCGGCTTTCGTAGACATAATGGTACAGTTTTATACGAAGATAAAGAAATTATATACTGTATGGTATATACCTAAGAAAAAAAAAGCACCCTTTTTAGGGTGCTTTTAAAAACAAGTCTATTTTTTAGAAAAATATGTTTACTCTACCAGTTCATCTTGATTTCTAAAGACCAGTTCGTCATTAAAGGAATCAATCAGAACAATACTATCCGCTTTTATATTTCCGCTCAGGAGTTCCTTTGAAAGGTTGTTAAGAACCTCTCTTTGTATGACCCTTTTTATGGGGCGGGCTCCGTACTGTGGGTCATAACCCTTGTTGGCTAGGTAATTAACGGCTTCTTCGGTAGCATCAATTGTTATATGCTGCTTTGCAATAGTTTTCTTTAAGCTGTTTAATTGTAGCCTAACAATTTTGGTTATATCCTCTCGGCTAAGCGGGGTAAACATGATAATATCATCTATACGGTTAAGGAATTCAGGACGAATTGTTTTTCGCAACAATCCTAAAATCTCAACTCGTGCAGCCTCGGTGGCGCTATAAGGGTCTTTGCTGTTTTCAAATTTTTCCTGAATTATAGTACTGCCCATATTACTGGTCATTATAATAATGGTATTCTTGAAATCTGCAACTCTACCTTTATTGTCCGTTAATCTTCCTTCGTCCAATACTTGTAATAAAATATTGAATGTGTCCGGGTGTGCCTTTTCAATCTCGTCAAGCAGAACCACGGAATAAGGTCTTCTTCTCACGGCTTCCGTTAACTGACCACCTTCGTCATAGCCTACGTATCCTGGAGGTGCTCCAACCAATCTACTTACTGAGTGACGCTCTTGATATTCACTCATGTCAATACGCGTCATTGCATTCTCATCATCAAAAAGATAAGAGGCCAATGTTTTTGCCAGCTCCGTTTTACCAACTCCTGTGGTACCTAAAAACAGGAAGGATCCTATAGGTCTGTTCGCATCTTGTAATCCGGCACGACTTCTTCTAATGGCATCGGATACGGCTTCAATAGCTTCGTTCTGGCCAACCACTCTTTTGTGAAGGACCGTTTCTAGCTTTAAGAGTTTTTCGCGTTCACTTTGTAGCATCTTGGTAACCGGAATGCCGGTCCATTTTGCCACGACTTCCGCTATGTCTTCACTGGTAACCTCTTCTTTGATTAGAGTATCGCCTAGCTGCTGTTCATCCAATACTTTTTGGAGTTCCTCCAGTTTTTCCTGTGACTCTTTAATTTTTCCATAACGTAGTTCCGCAACTTTACCGTAATCTCCATTACGCTCAGCACGTTCCGCCTCAAGCTTAAATTCCTCAATATCCTGCTTGGTCTTTTGAATCTCGTCTACGACCGATTTTTCGCTTTCCCACTTGGCAAAAAGCTCATTTCTGTCTTCTTTCAGATTCGCCAAATCAACATTTAGCAATTTTAGCTTGGCCTTATCGTTTTCACGTTTTATAGCTTCAATTTCAATTTCTAACTGCATAATCTTGCGGTCCAGAACATCTAGCTCCTCTGGTTTGGAATTTATTTCCATACGTAATTTTGCGGCAGCTTCATCCATCAAATCAATAGCCTTGTCCGGTAGAAACCGGTTGGTAATGTACCGTTGCGATAATTCTACCGCAGCTATTACCGACTCATCCTTGATCCGTACCTTATGGTGGGCTTCATATTTTTCTTTAATACCGCGTAGTATTGAAATAGCACTTTCCGTATCCGGCTCGTTAACAACTACCTTTTGGAAACGTCTTTCGAGCGCTTTGTCTTTTTCGAAATATTTTTGGTATTCATCCAGTGTGGTGGCACCTATGGCTCTGAGTTCTCCGCGTGCCAATGCCGGCTTTAAAATGTTAGCGGCATCCATGGCACCTTGTCCACCACCAGCGCCAACCAACGTGTGAATTTCATCTATAAATAAGACAATGTCCCCATCTGATGAAGTCACTTCTTTAATGACCGATTTCAATCGCTCCTCAAACTCTCCCTTATATTTGGCACCGGCAATTAAAGCTCCCATGTCCAAAGAATAGATAATTTTATCTTTAAGGTTCTCGGGAACGTCACCTTGAACAATACGGTGCGCCAAACCTTCGGCAATTGCCGTTTTACCGGTACCTGGTTCACCAACCAACATAGGGTTATTTTTGGTTCTTCTTGATAAAATTTGAAGAATACGACGGATTTCTTCGTCGCGTCCAATTACCGGGTCCAATTTGCCACTGTCTGCTAACTGGTTAAGGTTACGGGCGTATTTATCCAAGGAGTTATAGGTGTCTTCCGCACTTTGAGAAGTTACCCTTCCTCCTTTGCGCAGTTCTTCAATGGCTGCTTTCAAATCTTTTTCGGTAGCTCCTTGGTCCTTTAATATCCGAGCTATTTTACTGCTGGATTTTAAAATGGCCAATAAAAGATGTTCAATGGAAACAAATTCGTCATCCATCTTTTTAGCAATGGTACTGGCTTCGTTTAAAGTTTTCCCTGCTTCTCTGGACAGGATAATATCCCCTCCCGAAACCTTAGGGAAGCTTTCCAGTTCCTTTTCCAAGATTTGTTGTAGCAAGGGAACGTTAATATTTAGTTTCTTCAGTATAAAAGGAAGTACGTTCTCATCAACCTCCCAAATTGCTTTGAACAAATGTTCGTTTTCTATCTGCTGGTGGTCCAAGCTTTGAGCAAGCTGTTGAGCTTGCTGAATGGCCTCCTGAGATTTTGTGGTGAAATTATTAAAGTTCATATGTATATTGTTATCTGTTGTTATTGTTTATTTTTGACTGAAATAGGTCAACAATCCTACCAATGTAAGACACAGGACAAAATGTCGCTTATTGCAATAAAACAAAGGACATTTAGTCAGTTGTAAAGTTTTGGAGAACGTTAGACTGATACTATAAAAATACAAAATGGGTCTCTTTAATAATTTGTTTGGAAGTAAAAATGAAGGTGAAGAAAAAAAGGAAGCTAAAATCCCTTGGATAGCACTTACTTCTCTAGAGCAATTAGATGAAATTGAAAGGAAGTCTTTAACAAAGCCTCAAGTAATATTTAAGCATTCCACTACTTGCGGAATTAGCCGGATGGTATTGAATATGTTTACTCAGAACTATGCAGTAGAAGAGGGGCAGATGGACTTTTACTTCTTGGATTTACATAGTTACCGTCAAGTTTCCGATGAAACCGGGTATAAATTTCAGGTCATGCACCAATCGCCTCAGTTGTTGGTGATAAAGAATGGCGGGGTAGTAGCTCATGATTCCCATGGCGCTATTACGGATATCAACTTAGAAAAATACCTTTAAACCCACCCGTTATAGGGGAGTGGTTTAAAGGTATCTTCAAGATTAAATATCTAGAGTTTATTAGCCTTTCTTTTTGGCCTCAAAAGGAGGTAAAAGCGTAGTTCTAACTTCTCCAAAACCAATACGGATATCTTTATTGGAGCAATATCCTTTCATAATTACGGTGTCATTATCTTGAATGAACGTGCGTTCTGAGCCATCGTTCAATTCCACCGGCTTGGTGCCTTGCCAAGATAGTTCTAACATGGAACCGTAGGAATTGGGGGTGGGACCGGAAATTGTCCCACTTCCCATCATGTCTCCACTATTCACCTTACAACCGTTTACGGTGTGGTGCGCCAGTTGTTGGGACATGGTCCAATACATATATTTAAAATTAGATTCGGAAATGGTAGTTTCGGTACCGTTTTCGGGAGCTAAAGCTACTTCTAGGTTAATGTCGTAACTATGTCTTTTCTTTTGCTGCAAATAGGGTAGAGGAGTAGGGTCTTGTTTTGGACTGTCTACTTTAAAAGGCTGAAGAGCATCTAACGTTACAATCCATGGAGATATAGATGACGCAAAATTTTTGGCTAAAAATGGTCCAAGGGGAACATATTCCCATTTTTGAATGTCGCGCGCGCTCCAATCATTAAAAAGTACCATTCCAAAAATATATTCTTCTGCCTCGTCTACGGAAATAGGTTCACCTAAGACATTGGTATCCGTGGTAATAAAAGCCATTTCCAATTCAAAATCTACTAAACGTGAAGGCCCAAAAACAGGAGTTTCCGCCCCTTTTGGCATGGTCTGCCCCATAGGTCTATGAATGGGGGTGCCGCTAGGGATAATGGTAGAACTTCTTCCGTGATATCCTACAGGAATGTGAAGCCAGTTAGGTAACAGGGCGTTATTGGGGTCGCGGAACATAGTACCTACGTTAGTGGCGTGTTCTTTGCTGGAATAAAAATCCGTGTAATCGCCTACTTGTACGGGCAATTGCATTTCAATTTCATCCATAGAGAAAAGCACTACGTTTTTATGGTCTTCGTTATTTTTTAGGGTGTCATTGGAAACTTCAAATATTTCACTAATGCGGTTACGTACTAACCTCCAGGTCTTTTGACCATCCGAAATAAAATCGTTCAATGTATCCTGAAGAAAAATATCGTCCGTAAGGGGTATATCATTAAAATAGCCAAGTTGGTGCAGGGCACCAAGGTCAATGGCGGTATCTCCAATACGGGTTCCTATGGTTATGATATCATCACGAGTGAGAAAAACACCAAAAGGAATGTTCTGGATAGGGAAATCTGAATTATCGGACACGGGAAGCCATGTTCTCTTTGAAGGGTCATTGGCATGTATGGGCATAGCAAGATTGTTAATTTATATTTGATAAATTCTTGATCAAATATATTGTTTTATGAGTTTTAACAAGGGGCAATTCGTACTTTTGCATCTCAATTTAACAGAATATTTGCTTATGCAACGAGACAATCAGATTTTTGAACTAATAGCAGAGGAAAGAGAACGCCAAATAAGCGGCATAGAGCTTATTGCCTCTGAAAATTTCACAAGCCCACAAGTTATGGAGGCTGCGGGGTCAGTACTAACCAATAAATATGCCGAGGGGTATCCCGGTAAGCGTTATTATGGTGGCTGCGAGGTAGTTGATAAAATAGAGCAACTTGCAATAGATAGAGCTAAGGAATTATTTGGAGCTGCATATGCAAATGTTCAGCCTCACTCCGGTTCGCAGGCAAATGCGTCAGTGTACCACGCTTGTTTAAAACCAGGGGATACCATTCTTGGATTTGACCTTTCCCATGGAGGACATTTGACCCACGGTTCACCGGTGAATTTTTCTGGTAGATTGTACAACCCTGTTTTTTATGGCGTTGATAAAGAAACGGGTATGCTAGACTATGATGTTATTCAAGAAATAGCAACTAAGGAAAAGCCAAAAATGATTATAGCGGGGGCTTCTGCTTATTCTCGTGATATAGATTTTAAAAGATTTAGAGCAATTGCAGATAGTGTTGGTGCTCTTTTGTTGGCTGATATTTCTCATCCAGCGGGGCTTATTGCAAAGGGCATTTTGAGTGATCCAATTCCTCATTGTCATATTGTAACAACAACTACGCATAAAACTTTAAGAGGACCACGTGGTGGGCTTATTCTAATGGGTGAGGATTTTGATAATCCATTTGGTATAAAACTAAAGAACGGGAATCTTCGTAAGATGTCCGCATTGTTGGATTTAGCAGTCTTCCCAGGAAACCAAGGAGGTCCTTTAGAGCACATTATAGCGGCTAAAGCAATAGCTTTTGGAGAAGCTCTTTCTGATGATTTCCTTAATTATATGATCCAGGTTAAGAAAAATGCCGCTGCAATGGCCGCTGCTTTCGTAGCTAAAGGGTACAATATCATTTCTGGAGGTACGGATAATCACATGATGCTTATTGATTTAAGAAATAAGGATATTACGGGTAAGGATGCCGAAAAGGTTTTGGTAAAAGCAGATATTACTGCAAACAAAAACATGGTTCCTTTTGATGATAAATCGCCTTTTGTTACTTCTGGAATTAGATTTGGAACAGCTGCCATAACTACTAGAGGTCTTAAAGAAGCTGATATGAACGTAATTGTTGACTTGGTTGATGAAGTTTTGACCAATGCCGAAGATGATGCAAAAATTGAAGCTGTTAAGGAAAAAGTAAATGCCTTAATGAGTGGAAGAGAACTTTTTAATGTTTAGTTCCAACTTCTCAAAGCATAGCAAATAATCAATATAATCCCATCCCCCAATCTACTCAATTTATTGAGTAGAAAATGGGGGAATTGATTATTTTGGGGAATGGGCAGCTTATATTACTGTCATTTACCTCAAAAAACTTGTTTTAATCAATGGTTAAGCATAAATAGGTCACCGTGTTCTATTGTAGAGCTTTTTAAATCGTAGATGACAGCATCATCCTCAGATTCAAAATAAAGACCCCAATACTGAAAATAGTCTTTCTTGGTATTGTTATCTGCCTCTATATTCTGTATAAGAATTTCGTTTCCTTCATTGTTTTCTTCCTCAAAAACAGGAACATAGATTTCATAAGGTGTTTCGGTTAAACCCTTGCTGAAATGCACATAGTGCTTACATATTTCGGAAATAATCTTGTCTAATTGCTCAGGAATACTATTATCATAAATCTTGTTGATAATAATAGCGGTGTCCTTTAGGAAAAAGGTAAACTCTTCAATATCTACTTTGGAACCACTTTCTTTTACAAGATTGTTGAGCAATTTTATAAAAGAGGTTCTTCCAGGTTTAAAATTGCCCCAAGTACCTTTATTAAAGTGAAATAACATCTCTACCAACGAAATATTACAGTTTAGCTCAATGGCTAAATTGGTTTTTTCATCTTTATTGGTATAATTTAAAATGGTAGCATCTGCAAAAAACAATTTTTCCAAACTATTTGCGAAAGACTCCATTCCTTCCATTTGTGAATTTGGAGTATAACCATTGGAATGGTTGTTCCTAAAACTATCGTGGTATAGTGGCATATGATGTAGTTATACACTTTGTGCCAAAGATAGTTTTCAGTTCTGTTTGAACTTTAAAGAAAAACCCCATAAAAACTGGGGTTTTTTTGTTTTAAGAAAATAAACTAATGTGTAATTTATTGTTATTCAACAATGTACGTATGATTTGTCAAATAAAGCCACGTTTTCTGGCTTCTTCAATAAGAGCAAAGTCGTTTCCGTTTTCAACATTGAAGATCACTTTTAACTGTCTTTTTCGGTTTTCAACGGTTGTGCTTGATGCTGCAACTAAGGAAGAGATATCCTTGGTTTTGGTTCCTATTGATAATTGATACAATATTTTTTTATCACGTTCATCAATTTGGTCTTCGTTTGCCATTTTTCTGCGAATGGCCTGTAATGCCGCTGCAGTGTAATAGGGCGGATTTTCAATTACCGTTCGTACCATATCTTGCAGCGTCTTTTCATCAACTTCGGATTTTACCATATATCCATCAGGGTTTACAGTCTTTAGTACGTTGTTAATATGGTAGCTGTCGCTAAAAGAAGAAAGAAAAACTACTTTAGAAGAGGGGGATATTTTTCTAACCAAAACCCCAAGGTCTACTCCACCTCTTTCTTCTTTAGCGCTATCCGGAAACATTTGGATGTCCAATAATATTATATCATAGGGCATGCGGTTTGCGGAACTTTCTATTTCTGCTTTGCCTTCATGATAACTAGGAGCAATATTTACGGTTACTTTGTACTTTTCAAAATCACACCCTTCAATGGTGTACTTGTAACCTAGAACAATCATCTCATGGTCATCAACAGCTAATATTCTAATTAAATTATCCATAATTTCTTGGTCAGTCTACACTTGAAAAAATGCTTCTAACTAATTTCTTTATTTAAAGGCACTTCCAACGTAACAGTGGTGCCCTTGCCAGGTTTACTCTTAATCGTGTACGTTCCGTTTATTTTTTCAATTCTAGACGAGATATTACGCAAACCTATACCTTTTTTTCTGGAACTTGTTTTGAAGCCTTTTCCATCGTCTATGATTGTGGCCATAAAACCAGAATCTGTTTTACTAAGTTCCAAAATTACGTTTTTACATTGGGCATGTTTAACACAATTTTGTAAACTTTCCTGAATCATCCTATAAACATTAATTTTTATGCTTGCCCCAAGCGAATCCCAGTTAAAGGTCTCATTATAAACAAACTTATAGTCAAAATTGCCTGTAGCTTGGACGGTAAGCAATAAATCTTTTATAGAGTGTATAAAGTTTGGAATGTTTTGGTAGGCGGCATGGCTTAATTCATGTGAAATAGAACGGACCTCTTTTTCTACCTCTTGTAATGCGTCTATTGCTTTCTTTCTTTCAGAAATAGCCTCTTCTTCTGTTCTTTTGTTGAGACCTGTAAGTACCATGCGTGCTCCTAACATTTTACCTAGCACGCCATCGTGAAGCTCTTCCGATATCCGTTTTTGTTCAATTTTTTTTCCTTCTTCTAATTTTTCCTTTTGGGTAAGCATTAGATTAAAAATCTCCTGGTTTGCGGCTTGCTGTTGTTGTTGAAAACGAAGTTTTTGGTTTTTTGACCTTTGATCTAGAATGATGTAGGACATAAGTCCTAGCAGTAATATGGATACCGCTACACCGGTCCATAATTGTTTTTGTCGTGATAGTATTTCGTTTTCAGCTATAAATTCATCTGTCTCAAAACGTATACGGGCAAACTTATTTCGTGCTTGTCTTTCTACCTGCTGTAAACTGTCATTTAAGGAAATATATTGTTGCGTGTAATAACTAGATTTTTCAGGTTCTAATTTAGCCAACAGTTGCAAACTCTTTAAAAATCGATCATTATTACTTGCAATTTTGGCATAACCCATAGCTTTTTTTGCTTGGGTTATGGCTTGTACAGTGTCTTGTTTGCCTAAATAATAATCAGCAAAACAGTAGTAACTTCTTGAAATATCTTGAATTTCACCAATACTATCTTGAATCTTTATGACCTTTTTGAAATTGGAAGATAGGTCCGATTTAAAATTAACTTTGGCTTTACTATACGTAAGATTATTTAGCGCCATGGCATATAGCGAGGGACGTTCCGTAGAGAGATTTTTGTCCTTTAAAACTTCTTCAAAATAGGGGATGGATTCTTTGTAGTTGCCCTGTTCCAAATAAACAACTCCAATATTATTATTAAGGCTTAGCAGATAATTATTTGGTGCGTCTATTTTCATTTGATATTGCAGAGCTCTGTTGTAGTAATCTAACGCCCTATCAAACTCTTTTAGTTCTTTGGTAATTGAACCTAAATTATTGTAACAGAGGTACAGTCTTTTGTACTCTTCTAAGGGTTTTAAGATATCAATAGCCTTTATCGTGTTTATTTCACTACCGGTATAGTCTTTAATGTCTGCTTGGGTAACAGCCATATTGTAAAGCATACGTGCAGATTCATAATCCATATCAAGAGCTTCGTATATTTTTTGCGCTTCCGAAAAGTGAAGATAAGCACTGTCGGCTTTTGCATACAATCTATGAAAATCGGCCAAATCCCAATTGGCTTCGGCTAACGTTATGCTATCATTCAATAGTTTGGATAACTCTAAGGTTTGTTGATTTGCTCTTCTAAAGTTTGTAGAGTCTTTAAGTACTAAATATCTAAGTGCAATTTTAGAAATCAGTTTATTCTTTAGAGAGTCATTCTCTATTTTATTGGTATGAGTTTCAGCTTTTTCAAGGAATAGTAGATGTTCGTTATGTGAAAATCTTGAGTTAGAAGAACTGTCTATTAATGAGAAAATGGAGTCTGCTTGGGTAGAAATTTGGTTATTACTAAGTTGGTTGTTTTTATTGTTGCATGAAACAAATACAAGAGCTAGCCAGAAACAACTTATAAAAAAAACTGACTGAGAAGGTCCATATTTGAAAGAAAACATGCGGAAAAATTCAGGTTAAAAAAAAGCCTTAAAAATTAATTTAAGGCTAAGATAATCTATTTTGATTGTATATTATGAACCACGTCTGTCAGTTGGTACATCGTCACCGTCTACTGAAGAACCGCGTCTGTCTGTTGGCACATCGTCACCGTCTACTGAAGAACCGCGTCTGTCTGTTGGCACATCGTCACCGTCTACTGAAGAACCACGTCTATCGGTTGGCACATCGTCACCGTCTACTGAAGAACCACGTCTGTCGGTTGGCACATCGTCACCGTCTACTGAAGAACCGCGTCTGTCTGTTGGAACATCGTCACCATCTACGGAAGAACCACGTCTATCGGTTGGCACATCATCACCGTCAACAGAAGAATCAACGTTTACATCATAAGCTGAATCTGTTTCGGTTTCACATGAGATTACTCCAAATGACATAATCGTTAATGCTAAAATGCTTGCTACTTTTTTCATAATTAAACCAGTTTTAGGGGGTTGTTGTTATTTCTTACACTGCTAAACTATTATTGTTTAATAGCATATTAACTAACTGAAAAAATGTAGTAGTAAAAGCACCAGTTTTGAGAGTAAACGGGTGAGTTTCAATAGAATTTAATTAATTAAGGGCTGAAATTGTGTTTTTTGACAATAAATCTTTAAGGCCATCAATGTTCTGTCTATAAGATTTAGAAAAAGGTAACTGCATTTTTGTTTGCTTTAAAGTGCAGTAAGATTTGCCATAACTAATACGAGAAATAAAGTTGGTGTTCACAATATAACTCTGGTGTATTCTTACAAAATTTTTAGGCAGTTGATTTTCGAAGGTTTTTAACGTTTTGTAGGCGTTATTTATTGTTCCATCCTTCATGACAAATTCCGTAGAATTGTTGTCTGCCTGAAGATAAAGAATGTCGTCTGTATTTATATACTGAAAATCTCGATATGATTTTAAGCAAAGGGTTTGGGGTTCTGCTTTTGCAGGTACTTGCTTTTTAAGACGTAGTATAGATTTCCTAATATCAAACTCATTATAAGGTTTTAGCCAATAATCAAAAAAACCGTTTTTAATGGCATCGTAGGCGTAATCCTTACTATTGGATATACCTATTATAATAGGAAGCTCGTTTATGTATTGATGAAGCTCCATAACCATGTGAAAATATTCGTACGCACTTTCGTTCAAATTTATGAAAACTACATCTGGAGAGTATTTTAAAATTGTATTAATGCCGTCCGTACTGTTCTGCGCCAGACCGGCACAGGTGAAGTCACCATAATCCTCCAAATAGTGCTGTAATTGCAAATTTGAAGTCGCATCTGAATCTATTATGGTGTAAGTATATTCCAAGACACATTATTTTGATGCAAATTAGTGACAGTAAGTTACATAGCTATAAAGATATTCCCCACAATATTTGGGGTTTTTATTTGGAATATAGAGGTTTTATTTGTATTTGAAGGAAAAAGATTACATTTTTATGTTAAATTTTGACCAAATCGTTAATTAGAACTTGTTTAAACAACTTTGTAGTACGCTTGTCTGATTTTTTTGTAGGTAAAAACTGAGTTGTAGCATATTGATTTAAGAGATTTATTCTGGTCGAACGGGGGCTCAAATAATTAATGCTGTATATGTTTTAGTCCAATTCAAAAAATTCGTAAGCTCCTAGGTCAGGAGACTCTGTACGCTCTGTTCCTAAGATGTCCAAAGGAATAGCAAGTGCATCTATTTTGTCCCCAATATTGAGGGCTTCGGAAGTAGAAGTTAATCTGAAGTTGTTCTTTTGGGTATCTTCAAATTCGGTCAGCCCATTTATAAGACTATTTTTGTATGTTATGTCATCTTCAAATTGGTACAATTCTCCGGAGTTGGATGGAATGTTGTTTTCATTCACCGTAATAAGACAAGAACTGAATAGAAAATTATAGGCATTTGAGCCATTGGAACCATGGGAAATTTCAAAATCGCCATTTCCGTCAATGATACAATTTTTAAAATCAGCTTTTATTAAATCTGCCCCATATGAATTATTTTGCGTGTCAGGTTCAAAATTGTTTATGGTCAATGCAGCGTTAGGTCTAAAGCTCTCCGTCCAATAATTGGCAATTGTGGTGTGCGTAAATGAATAGCTTCCTCCTAAGTTGCAATACAGAGAACTGTTCCCGGCACTACCCACAACAAGGTTCTTAGCTTCAATATACGCTGTTTTTCCCCATAGATTTATTTTGGAGCTATTGTAAATTTGAGAGTTTTCAATAGTTAAGGTAGGGGAGGATAACGAAGACTCACCCTGGGCAAAAATACCAACGGTAGCATTTTTAAGGGTGAGATAATTAATGGTATTGCTGCTGCTGCCCTCCTCTAAACGAATCCCTTGCCATTGTCCTGCCACATTGCCATATTCAGGTTCCAAACGGTCTCCTTCAAAAATGACCTCGTTCTCTAATAGCTCTTGATCTGAACTTAAGGCGCCATTGACCTTCAGGCTAGCTTTAGGGCGTACTGCCATTCCGGAATTTTGATGAAAAAACACTCGCGCGCCAGGGTCTAAAATTAGTTGCTGTTCGCTGGGAACTACGGCAAACCCGTAAATGACATAAGGCTTTTCATTGGTAAAGTGTAATTGGTCGTTTTTAAGCTCAAAGCCGGGAGCGCTTATATTATTTCCATCTGCATCTACATCAATTACGACCATTTCTTTTTCTCCTTTACTATTTCTATTGGGATAGAGAAATATTGCGTCTTGCACTAAAGTAACTAGAGGGATTTGTTGACTGTTGTTGCCTTGGTCAAATTGTAATATATCCGTGTATAAAAATTGATTTGTATTTTGGAGGGTTACAGTAGTTTCGATAAAAATATAGAGACTGTCTTGGGCCATTAGGGGAATGTCCGAAAAAGTTTTCCCGGCAACACCATCAACATTTAGGCGGTAAGAACTTGTTTCCCCTTGCTTTAATCCTATGAAGGGGATAGAAATATCATCTTTGCTCCGGTTGTATACTTTTAAACTGTATGTACTGCTACCAATATTGGAAAAAATAGTATCCAAAAAAACGGTGTCTTTTGAGAATTCAAGGTTTCCATTACTTGGTGCGTATTCAAAATCTTTACGACAGGACCCAGTGGATATAAATAAGGCAAGTAGTGCTATTGTCATTAAGTATTGCCTCATATCTTTTGTCTAAATATCTACTTTTAAAGCTGTTTTCAAACCATTTTTTCTAATTGCGAAATTATAGATTGACAACACTGGGCTATGAACGGGTGAAAAAATCCTTGATTTCATCCGATATGCGCATAGGTCTATATGTTTCGGCATTTAACAGACACCATTCTGTACTTGATTTTACTAACAGTTCTTTGGTCTTCTTATTGTGCATTTCTACAATTCTTATGGAAACGGCACCTTTGCTTTTTTGAATGTATGTGCTCATTTCAATAACATCACCTAGAACTGCAGCACTTTTATAGGTGATATGATGTGTCATTACCACCCAAATAATTCCTTTGCGCATTTCTTCTGGAGCAGCTTTCATCCAATGTTCTTTAGATATATCCTGCATCCATTGAACGTACCGTACATTGTTTACATGGTCAAGGTCATCTAGATCGTCTTCCTTTACGGTAATCGTTTTTTGATAACTCTGCATTTATTTTTTTTGGATTTTCACCTCAAACATCTTGTCCCATTCTTTACCGGTAACAAAAAACGTTTTCCTCTCCGGATGATATGCTATACCGTTTAAAACATTATCCGTATCGCTCCATGTAGCGTGGTGTGTAACCTTACTGCTAAGCCCACCAAAATTGATAACGCCTTCAATAGCACCGCTATTGGCATCAATAATCATAACACTTGGTTTTTGGTATACGTTGGCATATATTTTTCCATCTACATATTCCAATTCGTTGGCACTGTCGTTTATAGATTTGTTGGTCACGGTTTCTATATGACCTTCTTCAACCAAAGTTTCCGGGTTTAAAAACCATATTTTTTCTGTGCCATCACTTTTAAAGAGTTTTTTTCCATCGTTTGTCAACCCCCAACCTTCTTTACTTTCTCCAAACTGAAAATTATCAATTTTATCCAAAGTCTTTAAATCATAGATAAATCCAAGACCACTGCGCCACGTAAGCATGTAGATTTTATTGTTGAGAATAGTAATGCCCTCTCCAAAATAGGTTTGGTCCAAATCTACCTGTTGTAATACTTCGCCGGATTTAAAATCTACTTTTCGTAAAGAGGATCTTCCTTTTTTTCCTGTGCTCTCGTAAAGTGTATCGTTATAAAATTCAAGACCCTGTGTATAAGCTTTGTTATCGTGGGGGTACTCGTTTAGTATCTCGTAGGTGTAAATTTCCGGAGCATTTGGCGCCAGGAGTTTTAAATGCTTGGAAATCTCTACTGAGGCATCGTCATAGGAAACGGTTGCCGTAATTGTTTTGTCTCCTAAATGGGGCATGTTCAGTGAAATTTTGCCATCATTAACGGGAACCTCTTTACCATCAATTGCATACGTAACACTCTGAATGGTTTTATTCTTTTTGTTTTTGATGGAAACCGCTACATATTGTTTTTGCTGAAAGCTTTTACTGTTTCCTTCTAGTTGAATTTCGAATAGGGAAGAGGGAGAATTATCACCTCCACAGGCCATAAAAAGCATTAAAAAAAAGCAAAACGGGAAAAACTTTAAAGTTGTCATTACAAGATTAAATTTGGTTTAGCCTGATTTACAGGCATTTTTTAGTTGCACAAAAATAGCGAACTCAAAACAAATTGTTCATATAAAAATTAGAATGTAAAACGATTGCGAAAGAAACAAAAGGTTGTATATTTGCAGTCGGCAAGTCCTACACGACCAGCTCCTGTAGAATCCCCCAGGGTGGGAACGCAGCAAGGGTATACGGTTGTAGCGGTGCGATGTAGGTAGCTTGCCGATTTTTTTGCTCTAAATTCTTCAAATTATAAGGGCATTTGTTAAGTTTCTGTTTCAGCGCTTCTTCAAGGTTTAATTTCTTTTCTACTACACTATATTATTGTTATTTTGCACCCTTATGGAGCAAAAAATAGTATTGATTACCGGGGGGTCTTCAGGTATAGGAAAGTCCATTGGGTTGTATCTCAAGTCAAAAGGGTTTAAAGTTTATGGAACTACCAGAAATTTGGCTAGGCATCAGGATTTTGAGGTATTTGATTTACTTCAACTTAATGTTACGGATAATGAGAGTATCGTTTCTGCCGTAAATCAAGTCATAGCTGCTGAAGGAAGGATTGATGTGCTGGTGAACAATGCAGGGGTGGGGATTACTGGTCCTTTGGAAGAAACGCCTCCAGAGGAAGTACAAAAAGCTTTTGATACTAATGTGTATGGCCCGCTTAGAGTGGCCCAAGCTGTATTGCCCCAAATGCGAAAACAAGAAGGAGGAGTGATAATAAACATAACCTCCATAGCCGGATATATGGGCTTGCCGTATCGCGGAGTTTATTCTGCTACAAAAAGTGCACTTTCCATCCTCACCGAAGCTTTACGCATGGAAACCAAAGGGTTTGGAGTAAAGGTGGCTACTTTGGCCCCTGGAGATTTTGCTACAAATATTGCTGCAGGACGTTATCATTCACCTGTTTTAGAGAATTCGCCCTATAAGGAGCCGTATGTGAATACGTTGAAGATGATGAACGAAGATGTATCTAACGGAGATGATCCTATTGCAGTTGCTAAAAAGGTTTTTGAAATCATTGAAAACAAGAAGCCTAAGGTGCATTACAACGTAGGTTCGCCATTGCAGAAATTTTCTGTGGTACTCAAGCGAATTTTGCCAGATAAAGTATACGAGAAACTCTTGCTAAACCATTATAAGTTGTAATTTTGTTTCTTGGGAATTTAAGATTCCGCAAAACTTTGTATATCTCTAATATTAAACCTAATAAACTCTAGAAAATGAAATTTTTTATAGACACAGCTAATTTGGATCAAATACGGGAAGCACAGGAACTTGGTGTTCTTGATGGTGTAACTACCAACCCTTCTCTTATGGCCAAAGAAGGCATTACTGGAAGAAATAATATATTAAAGCATTACGTAGATATCTGTAACATTGTTGATGGTGACGTTTCTGCCGAGGTAATTTCAACAACTTTTGACGAGATGGTGAAAGAAGGTGAGGAATTGGCTGAGCTACATGAGCAAATTGTAGTGAAAATTCCAATGATCAAAGATGGTGTTAAGGCACTTAAATATTTTTCCGATAAGGGAATCAAAACCAACTGTACTTTAGTATTTTCTGCAGGACAAGCTTTGTTGGCAGCTAAAGCGGGAGCTACATATGTTTCTCCTTTCATAGGTAGATTGGATGATATTTCTACGGATGGTCTTAACCTAATTGCAGAAATAAGACACATCTATGACAACTACGCGTTCGAAACTCAGATTTTGGCTGCTTCTATTCGTCATACAATGCACGTAATTGATTGTGCTAAAGTTGGTGCGGATGTTATGACCAGTGGTCTATCTTCTATTACTGGACTTCTAAAACACCCATTAACGGATAGTGGTTTGGAGAAATTCTTAGCAGATTACAACAAGGGGAACTAATCTCGCTGTTTAATATAAATTAAAAAAGGGATGCTAAATAGCATCCCTTTTTTATACAAATATTTTATGTGTGGTAATCTAAATTAAAAAGAGGTATAGACATTTGCGAACGCATCTACAATGACCTTGTCATCTGTTATGATACACTTGTTTAACGGGTATATAATAAGTGACTTGGTTAACTCTTCAAAATCTGAAGACCGGTATTGTTTTGATTGATCCAAGCCGGACATCTCTAACATAGCCTTCCAGTTGGATTCGTTAGTTTTTATATTGATGCCTACGTAAGAATATTCAGGTTTTTTAGCAGAGAGGTGTTCAATTCTTCTTTTTATGTTCTCAAAATGCATCCTATCCGTGGCTGACCAAAAATAGAAAACTGTTTTATTGTTCTTGGCGGCAATCTCTCTCATAGTAAGTGTGGTGCCGTTTGTGCTCGTAACCGCTACATTGGGAATTTCTTTTTTAGGTTGAATGTTTTTAATGCCTTCATACAAAGCATCTATTTCATTCATATGCCTATTGTTGTTGCTCAACTCTCTGAAACCGCTAATAAATTCTTCGTTGTTTTCTTCGGAGTCATGAACCTTCAACAAATAATCAAATGCCACATATCTAAAAAGATTGTCCTTTAGTTCCTTTTCCTGAACTAGGCTATCTATAAGGTGAAGCTTGTGTTTGTTAAAATGAAGTTGATTACGAACTACATTATTTTTTATGCTGCATGCATGTGAGCAGGTCATGAAAGACATATTGCCAATATGGTTGATCATAAAATTGTAATAAGGCCTTAAATAGGTTAAATCCTTATCATCAAAAACCAAATCTTTTCTGTAATCGTAAAAATTAGAAGGAAGCTTTTTTAGTATTTCCTTTCCTGTAAGCCTTTTGTGTTTAAACGGATATTCCTCTTTGTAGGTGTTGTAGTTGTAGTTTACACTGGCGCTAGCGATCTTAAGCTCATTTTTAGAAAGCTTGTCTTCGCTTTTAATTTCGTCCAGTACATCTAACTTTAGTTGCTTTAAAGAGTCAATGCCTCGTTCAAAGTCTGTTGGATTCCATCGGTACATAGAGCGAACGGCACTTGCTTCTTCTTCATGTGCCAAAAATACTTCTAAAAGAAAATTGTTGAGTTCTTCTCCGTCTCCTGAAAATACCAAAGATTCATCAAAGTCTGATGTATTTAGACGAACCACTAAGCTGTCTCCTTGCTCTAGGTAAACATATTGTAATTCCGGGTCATGATTAAAATGGTACAGGCCTTCTGAGATAGAATCCAGAGAAAAGGCAAACCGGTTGTCCTCGTCCAATTCTGCCGAATCTATGACAACGTCTCCTTTTAATAGAACAATATGATTGCTGGTAGGATTAACAATTTCTCCAGAAAAAAATACAGTAGGAGAGCTTTTTTCTGCAGCACAACTTCCTAGAACAAGAAAAAAAAGATAGAGTAAATTTCTATTCATATAGGTATCGCTAACTGTGTAACGTTCAAAATTAAACAACCCTGTGGCAGTTTGCTGTTAATAGGGAGTTAAAAATGACAGGGTTGAGTTAAGGTTTAAGACAAAGTGAATGCTTTTTAAGTTTATTGGTCTAGGCCATTAAAATTCTGTATTTTTGCACGAATTTTAAAAAGAAAGCTATGCTGTCGGTATCAAATCTATCCGTACAATTCGGAAAAAGAGTCCTTTTCGATGAAGTTAACGTAACCTTTACTCAGGGTAACTGTTATGGGGTAATTGGAGCAAATGGAGCGGGAAAATCTACATTCTTAAAAGTTTTATCTGGACAAATAGAACCAACTTCGGGTCATGTAAACCTTGAGCCTGGTAAACGTATGTCCATCTTGGAACAGAACCACAACGCTTACGATGAGTCTACTGTTCTTGAGGCCGTTGTTATGGGGAATAAGCCGCTTTTTTCTATAAAGCAGCAGATAGATGCGCTTTATGCGGATTATACTGATGAAAATGCCGATAAAATTGGAGAGCTTCAGGTTCAGTTTGAAGAAATGAACGGCTGGAACGCAGACAGTAACGCTGCGGCCTTATTATCAAATTTGGGAATAACAGAAGAGTTTCATTATACCTTAATGTCGGATATAGATTCAAAACTTAAGGTTCGTGTATTACTGGCGCAGGCTCTTTTTGGAAATCCAGATGTATTGATTATGGATGAGCCTACCAATGACCTGGATTATGAAACCATCAACTGGTTGGAGAATTTCCTTGCAGATTATGAAAACACGGTAATTGTAGTTTCTCACGATAGACACTTTTTAGATTCGGTCTGTACCAGTATTGCCGATATTGATTTTGGTAAAATGAACCTGTATAGTGGTAACTATACATTTTGGTATGAAAGTAGCCAGTTAGCTTCTCGCCAGAGAGCACAACAGAATAAGAAGGCCGAAGAAAAGGCAAAAGAATTGCAAGAATTTATTGCACGTTTTAGTGCCAACGTTGCAAAAAGTAAACAAGCCACTTCTAGAAAGAAAATGCTTTCCAAACTTAAAGTAGAAGATATAAAGCCTTCCAGTAGAAGATATCCTGCCATTATTTTTGAAAGAGAGCGTGAAGCTGGTGACCAAATTTTGAATGTAGAAGGACTTTCTGCAAATTCGGAAGATGGAGATTTGCTTTTTGAAAATGTGAATCTAAACTTGGCCAAAGGCGATAAGGTTGCCGTTATTTCTCGTGACTCTAGGGCAACCACGGCTTTTTACGAGATTATAAATGGTCAAAAGAAGGCTGAGAAAGGTTCTTTTCAATGGGGGATTACTACTACACAATCATATTTGCCTGCAGACAACTCTGATTTCTTTACGGAGGATATAAGCTTGGTAGACTGGTTGAGACAGTGGGCAAAGACCGAAGAGGAAAGAGAAGAAGTCTACATTCGTGGTTTTCTAGGTAAAATGCTTTTTAGTGGCGAAGAAGCTCTTAAGAAGTGTACCGTACTTTCAGGAGGAGAAAAAGTACGTTGTATGTTAAGTAGAATGATGATGCTTAGAGCCAACGTAGTTATGTTGGACGAGCCTACGAATCACTTGGACTTAGAGAGTATTACCGCATTTAACAATAGCCTAAAGAATTTTAAGGGAACGGTCATGTTTACTACCCATGATCATCACTTTGCAGAGACGGTTGCCGATAGAATCGTGGAGTTGACCCCAAAAGGCAACATTGATAGATATTTATCGTTTGATGAATATATGTCTGACAAGACATTACGGGAGCAACGTAATAAAATGTATGACGTTGCTACGGTATAGCTTTTGTTAAACCAGTATTTTAAATGATGTAAGGGGGCGTTTTTTAAATTCAAGGACCCAAAACTTGAATTTAAAAAAGGCCCTTTTTTTGCTCAACTGGCAGGTGTTGGAAAAGTCATTTAGAATACATTAAAATGCAACAGATGAAAACCTACAATCTATTTTATGCCCTTATGGCGTTATTAGTCCTTATGGGTTGCAGCAAAACTGAGAGTGACTCACTTGGCAACGAAAAAGAGGAAGAAAAAAGCGTTCAAGCAGACTACACCTTGCTCGTTAACAACAAAGGAAGTTTAAGTGGTACATTGTTCAATGTAGAAGATGATGCCCTTACCATTAATCCGGAAAAGAGCAAATTTGCTTCCATGATGGTGCCTGATCTTTCGTTTCAAGAAAACAGTGTGTTGACCACGTATCATAAAAAATCCAATTGTAGCGGTGAGCTATCAATTCACGACTTTAACGATGATAGCAGTAAAACGTACCAAGTTTTTTCAGATTTAGGAGCGTGCAGTCTTACGGCAAAGTCAATTTTACGAAAAGGAGATATGCTCTACATTGCATACGAGCTTCATGTGAGCCCTACGGTAGATGAGTTTTATGTACGTGTTTTAAACGTGTCTGCCTCAGAAACAACTTCTTTGGACGTGAAACTTGACCAAAGACCTATTGAACTGGCATATGCAAACAAACGGCTATTTGTTTTAGGCGTTGATGATAATGTTACCGATGAAAACTCTATTACAGTAATGGATGCTAATGCCAATGCTGTTGTTCATAGTAAATTGGTAGGTTTTGATGTAAGGCGAATTTTCACAAACCCGGATGATAATATTATCATTAGTTATGATGATTTGCATAGTACAATGAACAGTGTAAGTCTTGCTATAACACATACCAGCTATGGTGTTGGAAAAGAACCTAATTTCACAAAATCTGCTTCTTTGCATTTTGATACGGAAGGTAAGATGTACTATGAGATGACACCTACGGCACATAGTATATTTCCAGTAATACCGGCTATTTATGATTTTGGCAAAAACTTAACCGTGTTGTACGCTTACGAAAATTTCATGACGGAAACTCAGCTCAATTTTGAATTTGAAGTTGAAAAAACAACAATGGTAAGCTATGACGAGGAGAACAATGTACTGTTGATAGGGTATAAAAAGAAAAGCGGGGAGAACAAAGGAGGGCTCTTGCTGGTAAAGCCGGCTCCTGAACCAAAATTTTTGAACAGTATAGATGTGGCAGGTATACCAACCTCTATATTTATAAACTAAGCACACCTGTAAAAGTTTAAAGGGCATTCCATAATTTGGTGGAATGTCCTTTTTTTATGATGTATAATACACTGCTAAGCGTTGTAAAATTTACTGTTCCAAATGGCGTGGTTAAAGTTTTTACCCAATGCAAACCCATAAAAAATAGCCACCGACGCAGAACATTTGAACATAAAAAAGAAAATAATAAAAAATTGAGCGTTAGAGCTGTTCTTTGAAAATAGACCTTCAGGCACCAATAGGGCCATAAAAAAACTTAGAAGAACTATGAGTAAAATTAAGTTTACAATATTTTTAAAAGGCCACATGAGCCATTTTCTTAGGGGGTGAAGGTCATTTCCCCATTTATGAATCAGATAAAAATAGTTGTTACCTATGGGGGCGAATAATACGGGGTCGTCCTTATCCTCTAATTTAAAGAGCTTGGAAGGCGCAAGAATTCTAAAACCTTTTAATTCAATACTGTGAGCTTCTTCAATCCGCTTTATTTCTGCTATGGCCTCCGCAGGAATTTCTCCTTTAAAATAATTGGATGTTAAAAAACGTAACCTGTAATCTATACAAATTGTCTTTATTTGCTCTACATGGTATATCCGGTTTGTTTCTAGTAAATCAAGATTAAAAGCGTTAGTAGCTGAACTGTTTTTATTTTGAAGGGTATTTCCAATTTTTTCTCTGCTTTCTATATCCCTGTTAAGAATCAGGTATAATTCGCTTAGGTTTTTATGGTCCGTTTCGGGGCGTATTTTGCTCAGTTTTTCTTCTATATTAACCTTTTTGAGTAGCATAATAGTGGGGTATATCTCAAATTTAGAAAATTTAAGAGGGATGTTTGAATTCCAAAATCACAAGTATTTGTTAATAATTTGTTAAAAATTAACATAAGAAGAGGTTTAAATAAGAAGATAAATTTCATATGTTGTAACTTGTCGAAGTATTTGAACCGTTAATCGACTACTTTAACAACTCCCTGCCTTATTTATATGAAATACCTTACTAAAGTTCTTTCTTGTGTGCTGATCTCTTCTTTTATCTCACTTACTGCTCAAGAAAGTGTAAGTAAATCAAATTCAACATATAAAAAATCCGAAGTTAAAAAATCTATAGTTAACTCTACGGCCACTTCTAAGAATCATCAAACGCTTTTGGCGGTAATGAAGGCTACAGATTTGGAGGACTTACTTGATCATGCAGGGCCTTTTACGGTATTTGCACCATCAGATTTAGCATTTCAAAAAATATCTGGAAAATCTGTTGAATATCTTTTGGATCCTGAAAACAGAAAAGAATTAAAAGATTTATTAACGTACCATATCGTTGCCGGCCATATAACTGCTTCCAAAATTTTAAAGGCCATGTGCAGGGGTGAAGGGAAAGCAACTTTTACCACGGTTCAAGGAGATATAATTACCGCAACAATGAAAGGTATAGATATCATTCTTAATGATAGCTTTGGAAATACGGCAACCATCGTGGTGGCAGATTCAAAGCAGCGCAACGGCGTTATTCATGAAATTGACAACGTTATCCTTCCAGGGAAAATTTAAGAGCTTCTTAATTTCCCCTTTTGTTCAGTTTCATTCTTATTACTACTTAATTACCTTAATTCGGCCCCTAATTCGTTTTGGTAGGTTTTTTCAAGCTTGCCCATAATGCGGTCTATTTGCTTGTCCGTTAACGTACGTTGGCTATCTTGTAATGTGAAGCTTACAGCATATGATTTTTTGCCTTTGGGCAGTTTATCTCCAGTATATACGTCAAAAAGATTGATATTCTTCAATAGCTTTTTTTCTGTTTTTCTGCCTAGTTCGTACACGTTTTGGAAAGTAACGGAATCATCCAATAGAAGGGCAAAATCTCGCTTTACCTCAGGGTATTTGGGTATTTCACGATAGGTAATGCTATTTTTCTCCGCATACGATATAACATTGTCCCAGTTAAAATCAGCATAAAGAACCTCTTGTTTAAGGCTCATTTTTTTAAGAATCGACTTTTTAACAATACCAAAAGAAACCAATTCCTTGGCTCCAACTTTTAAGCTTAAGCCTTCGGATAATGAGGTGTTGGAGGTAGGTTCTGGTGTGGCGTTGGTTACACCAAGACGGTTTAAAATATTAGTAACGATGGATTTCAAGAAAAAGAAATCGTTCACTTTATCCGTACCGGCCCAACCACCTTCATTACGGTTTCCGGTCAAATAAAGACAAAGGTGTTTGTCTTCTATATATTTAGACTTTTTCTGTTCGTAGGTTTTACCAAATTCAAACAACTTAAGGTTTAATTTTTTTCTGTTGTTGTTGTATAAAATGGTTTCTAACCCGGTAAATAACATGGAACGACGCAAAACGGAAAGGTCGTTGCTCAACGGATTCAACATTGTTACACTTTCCTCAGGAGCATTGTCTTCCAGCATTTGTGCGTTACCCGGAGCTGTTAAGCTATTGGTCATGATTTCATAGAAACCTTGTGAGGCTAAAAAGTCTCCTATTACGCTCTGTAGCTTATAATCATCAAACTTGGAGACAACCGCTGTTGAGGCGTTTAGTTTTGTGCCAAAGTTGATGTTGTTATAGCCGTAAACACGTAAAATTTCTTCTATAACATCTACTTCACGTTGTACGTCTACCCGGTAAGTAGGTATGGAAAGCCCAAGGCCAGCTTCGGTAACACTTTTTACCTTGATGTCCAAAGAAGCTAAAATAGATTTAATGGTATCCTGCGGAATTTCTTCACCTACAAGCGAGTATGTTTTTTTGAACGTTAGAAAAACCTGATGTTCATCAAATCTTTTTGGGTAAAAATCAATTATGTCCGAAGTAATGTCACCTCCAGCAATTTCCTTTATCAATAGAGCGGCCCGTTTAAGGGCGTATTCTACATTTTCTATATCAATACCTCGTTCAAACCGGAACGAAGCATCGGTATTCAACCCGTGTCTTTTGGCAGTTTTTCTAATCGCTACTGGGTTAAAGTAGGCGCTCTCAAGAAAAATGGAAGTTGTTTTTTCTGTTACTCCTGTGTTTATTCCTCCAAAAACCCCCGCAATACACATAGGTTTTTCAGAATCACAGATCATAAGGTCATCTTCATGTAGCTCCCGCTCTTCACCATCCAGTGTCATGAATTTGGTTCCGGCCGGAAGTGTTTTTACTATTACTTTTTTACCATGAATACGATCGGCATCAAAAGCATGCAGCGGCTGTCCTAGATCATGTAGTACATAATTGGTAGCATCTACAATATTGTTCATAGGATTAATACCTATGGCGCGCAATCTATTCTGTAACCAGGTAGGAGATGGTTTAACTTTTAAATTACTTAGAGTAATACCTGCATAACGCGGTACCAATTTGCTATCATCTACCTGAACCTGTAGCTTAAGAGAACGGTTGTCTATATTAAAATGACTGATAGATGGAGTGATTAGCTCTTTGGTAATTTCTTTTTGTTTTAAACCGGCTTTTAAATCCCTTGCCACACCGTAATGACTCATGGCGTCCGCACGATTGGGAGTAAGGCCAATTTCAAAAACTTCATCTATCTCAACATCAAAAATCTCCGAACAAGAGGTGCCGGGTTTAAGTTTGGAGTCCAATACAAGAATACCTTCATGACTAGAACCTAGGCCCAGTTCATCTTCGGCACATATCATACCATGGCTTTCTTCCCCGCGAATTTTCCCTTTTCCTATTTTCCAGGCTTTTCCTTCTGGGGTATATAGAGTAGTGCCAACAGTTGCTACAGGAACCTTTTGGCCCTTTGCCACATTGGGAGCACCACAAACTATATGTAACGGTGTGCCGGTACCAATATCTACGGTAGTAACTTTAAGTTTGTCGGCATTTGGGTGCTTTTCGCAAGTAAGCACATGTCCTACTACAATACCCTTTAATCCTCCTTTTATAGACTCAAAAGGACTGATTCCTTCTACTTCAAGACCTAAATCGGTTAAAAGTTCACCTGTTTTCTGGGAATCCCAATCAAGTTTAAGAAAATCTTTTAACCAGTTGTATGAAATCTGCATCGGTAAGTTTTAGTGGCGGTAAAGATAAAACAATGCTTTAAGACATTCAATACACAGCGCTACTGAATTACTCATTTTTTTGTTGTAAGTTTTTGGCATGTATTCCGATTGTAAAAGAAAATAAGTGATAATGAAGAGATTAATGTTTTTGTGGATAGTGGTAATGGTGTTGGTTTCCTGTAAGGAAGACAGGACACAGGGGCTGTCCGAAGGTATTTGGTTGGGGAAATTGCAAGTTATGGACGGAGAAAAGCTTCCTTTCAATTTTAATCTGAAAAAAGCGGAGAGCGGTGCGTACATAATGAAAATTTATAATGCCACCGAGGTAATAACAGTAGATGAGATTGTTATAAAGGGGGATTCCATACGCGTTCAAACCCCGGTATTTGAGGGATACATTTCGGGAAAATTTAACGAAAAGCGCATAGAAGGAAACTTTGTAAAAGAAAGCTTGGATAGGGTAGTGTCATTCGAGGCGATTTTTGGAGAGGAAGACCGCTTTTCCATTACTCAGCCATCTGCTGTAAATGTTTCCGGTATTTGGGAAACGGAATTTAGCCCTAATACGTCGGAGAGTTACATGGGAAGAGGAATTTTTGCTGAAAATGCTGGCAAGGTAACAGGAACTTTTAGGACTACCACTGGAGATTATAGGTATTTGGACGGAGTGGTAACAGGAGATTCCTTAAAACTTTCGGCTTTTGACGGAGCTCATGCCTTTTTGTTCAAAGCTCAGATAACGGACAGTACTTTGAACGGTATTTTTTATTCGGACAATCATTTTAAGGAGCCTTTTGTAGCTAAAAGAAACGAAAGTTTTGAGCTTCCGGACGCGGACTCACTTACATTTTTAAAGGAAGGCTATGATAAATTTGCGTTTTCGTTTCCAGATGGAAAAGGAAATATGGTTTCACTAACGGATAAAAGGTTTCAGGATAAAGTTGTTCTAGTGCAAATTATGGGCTCATGGTGCCCCAATTGTCTGGATGAGACTAAATTTTATGTCAATTACTTAAATGAAAATAGGGTTGAAGACATAGAGATAGTGGCCTTGGCGTTTGAGTATGCTAAAACAAAGGAACTTGCCTTTAAGAGTATTGAGCGTTTGAGACAGCGTATAGGAGTAGATTATCCAATTCTATTGGCTCAGTATGGTTCATCGGATAAAGAGGAAGCACAACAAAAATTACCAATGTTAAACCAGGTCCTGTCGTACCCTACCACTTTGTTCATTGATAAAAAAGGAGAAGTTAGAAAAATCCATACTGGATTTAACGGTCCTGCAACCGGAGATAAATATACCAAGTTCAAAAAGGAATTTGATGCGTACGTAAAAATGTTGGCAGGTGAGTAGGAATTAAATAATGGTAGATTTCCCCAAACCAATATTCTCGTCGTTTATGCTTGGGTTTTCATCAGATTCTACAATATTTTCTGATATAAAATCGCCTACATAATCCGTTCCGTATTTACTGCTGCCCAAAACATCTGTGGTAACTACCTTCTTCATAAAAGACTTGTGAACGGCAGCCACAATAGCGTTGGCTTCTTCGTTTAGATTAAAATGTTGCAACAACATAGCTGTACTTAAAATAGATGCTACAGGGTTGGCAATGTTTTTTCCTTTTGCTTGAGGGTATGAACCGTGAAAAGGCTCAAACATGGCGTTTTCGGCACCTACGGATGCGGAAGGTAGCAATCCCACGGAACCTAGAATAACACTCCCTTGATCAGATAAGATATCGCCAAACATGTTATCCGTTAGAACCACATCAAATTGGCGCGGGTTGAGCATCATTTGAACTGCTGCATTATCAATAAAAAGGCACTCTAAAGTAACTTCCGGATAACTTTTTGAGATATCCGTTACCGTTTTTCTCCAAAGTCTAGAGGATTCCAATACATTGGCCTTATCCACTAAAGTCAGTTTTTTGCGTCTTTTTTTAGCGGTTTTGAACGCTAAATGTGCAATACGACTTATTTCTTCTTCGGAATAGGAGCAAAGGTCGGATGCAGTTGTACCATCTGCACTCAATGTTTTTTCCCCAAAATAAATACCTCCCGTCAACTCCCTGAAAATAACAAGATCGGTATTGTCTACAATATTTCTTTTAAGTGGAGAGTTGTCCAAAAATGCAGGAAACATTTTTATGGGTCTAATACTGGCAAAAAGACCAAGTTCTTTGCGCAAACGCAATAGTCCTTGTTCGGGCCGTACTTTAGCTTCGGGATTGTTATCGTATTCCAAGGCGCCAATAGAGCCAAAAAGAATAGCATCGGATTCTCTGCACAGTTGCAAGGTTTTGTCCGGTAAAGGCCTTCCTGATCCGGACATGGCAATAGCACCAACGGGCGCTTCAACAAGTTCAAACCTATGGTTGAACGTTTCTTCGATCGCTTTAAGGCATTTCACGGATTGTGCCAATACTTCTGGACCTATCCCGTCACCGCCAAGGAGGGCAATTTTTAGCTGCATCTAGAGAATTTTTAAAGTGCTACCTGAATAAAACCCACAAGAAAGTGATTTTAATCATAGGAAGCTAAGATTAAAAATTTTTAGGACATTATGGCTAAAAAAAGATTAAAATATAAAAGGATCAGACCTCCAGTATATTTGCTTAGGAAATACTCTCTATAGTAATATTGCTGGCCTCAATGATTTTTGGAATATCTTGATCCGAAATTTCTTTGTGGCTATCTGCAAATTTCAAGAACTCTTGATATACCTCGTCTAGTTGAAGTTTTGTCAACTCATACCCCACTAATTTGGCTCTGTAAGCCAAAGCAGCTCTACCGCTTCTTGCGGTAAGAACAATAGATGATTCGTTAACACCGACATCCGCCGGGTCAATAATTTCGTAAGTTTCCCTATTTTTTATGACGCCATCTTGGTGAATTCCGGAACTATGGGCAAAAGCATTGGCGCCCACAATAGCCTTGTTGGGCTGTACTATCATTCCCATTTTTTGAGAAACCATTTGGCTTGTGTCAAAAAGCAATTTACTGTTAATGTTGGTGTCTAGGTTTAAGCTAGGATGCTGACGTAAAATCATTACAACTTCTTCCAAAGAAGTATTTCCGGCACGTTCGCCAATACCATTAATTGTACATTCTATTTGGCGGGCACCGTTTATAACGCCCGCAATGGAGTTTGCTGTTGCCAAACCTAAATCATTATGGCAATGACAAGAAAGTGTAGCCTTATGTATTCCGGTTACATTTTCTTTTAAGTATTTCATTTTTGCACCATATTCTTCTGGCAAACAATATCCTGTTGTATCTGGAATATTCAAAACAGTGGCACCTGCCTTTACTACGGCTTCACAGACCCTGGCCAAGAACTCGTTGTCGGTTCGGCCGGCATCTTCAGCATAAAATTCAACATCCTCAACAAAAGTTTTGGCATAACTTACGGCGTCTACCGCTCTTTCGATTATGGCATCCCTATTGGAATTGAACTTGAATTTTATGTGAGAGTCAGAAGTTCCTATACCTGTATGTATACGAGGCCTTTTGGCATGTTTAAGTGCGTCTGCAGCAACTTCAATGTCTTTCTTTACCGCACGGGTAAGTCCGCAAACAGTAGCATTTTTAACGAGTTGCGATATCTGGGTAACGGATTTGAAATCACCGGGACTCGATACAGGAAAACCAGCCTCAATAATATCTACTCCTAAATAATCCAGTCGTTCAGCGATTACTAATTTTTGTTCAGCATCTAATTTACAACCGGGCACCTGCTCACCATCACGAAGTGTTGTATCAAAAATTTGTACCTTATCTTTACTCATTATATCTTGTAGTTTAGCTAACTTAGGAACTGCTTGCAATAATTTCTTTGTCTACAAATATCATATTTTGTACTGTTATATCAACATTTTTTAATAACCTTAGCCCTGTCTTTTGCCAAAATGGGTAGATTATTGTACAAACGTCTATATGTTAGGATCCAAACAAAAAATGGCAATAAAGTTCAATACGAATATATAACCAATAGAGCGAACCACCTAGTACCTGCATTAAATAGTACAACGTTAAGCTGGTTTTTTGGTTGTTTAATATATTGATAATAAGTAAATTAAATAATATTTTTTACGATGACAAATGCGCACAGAGATGCTTTGTTCGTGCTGGTGAAATCTCTTTCAAAATCCGAAAAGCGCCAATTCAAATTATACGTGGGGCGATTGGGGGTAAATACCGATGCTAAATTCTTGGCTTTGTTCAACCTAATGGACAAGCTTAGAAAGTATGATGAAAAGGCGATTTTGGATAGCGGAATCGTTAAAAAAGCACAGTTATCTAATCTTAAAGCGCATCTATATAAACAAATTTTGGTGAGCTTAAGGTTGAATCCGGTGAACCAAAATATTCGGGTTCAAATACGGGAACAATTAGATTTTGCTACAATTCTTTATCAAAAGGGACTTTACAAACAAAGCCTAAAAATTCTTGACAAGGCAAAATCTACCGCCATAGAGAACGAAGAGAAGAATATAGCTTACGAAATAGTGGAACTGGAGAAAATTATTGAAACCCAGTATATTACCCGTAGTATTCCCGATAGGGCAGATGAGTTGGCCATACAGGCCAAAGAGCTTTCCGCACAGAATGTAATGACCAGTAAATTGTCTAATCTTTCTTTGCAGCTATACGGTATTATGTTAAAAGTAGGCTATGTTAGAAGTGATGAAGACTATAATCGTGTAAAGACTTATTTTGAAACCCATTTGCCCAAATATCAATTAAAGGATTTAGGTTTTAGGGAGAAATTATGGTTATATAAGGCACATCTTTGGTACAGTTTTTTAACCCAAGATTTTCTGTCTTCGTACAAGTATGCTACTAAATGGGTAGATCTTTTTTATGAGCATGAAGAGCAAATACATCTTAATCCGGTTTTCTTTTTAAAGGGAAACCACTATTTGCTAGAATCTATTTTTTATGTAAAATACAGTTCTCACTTTAGGGAAGTTTTAGAACGGTTGGAAGCCGTAGTGGAAAGTAAGAGTTTTCCAAAAAACGATAACATTGCGTCTTTATCATTTCTGTACATTAATGCGAATAAATTAAACCTTCATTTTTTGGAAGGGACTTTTAACAAGGGCCTGTATCTGGTTAAAATTGTTGAATACGGAATAAATAAGCACAAAGACCGTATAGATGCTCATCATATCATGGTGTTGTACTATAAAATAGCCTGTTTGTATTTTGGAATTGGCGATAATAAAACTTGTATACAATACCTCAAGAAAATAATAAACAACAAGAATTTGAAAATGAGGGAAGACCTCATGTGTTTCGCACGGGTTTTAAGTTTGGTGGCGCATTATGAGGCGGGAATGGACTATCATTTAGAAATTCAGTTAAAGAGTACCTATAAGTTTCTTTTAAAGATGAACGATCTACACGCGGTTCAAAAAGAGATGATAAAGTTTCTAAGAAACCTCGGGAACATTTTTCCCAACGAACTGAAAAACGAATTTCAAAAATTGCACACGGAGCTTAAAAAATATGAGGATCATCCCTATGAAAAGAGGGCTTTTCTGTACTTAGATATTATTTCTTGGTTAGAAAGTCATTTAGAAAACAGACCTGTGGCAGAAATTATTCGTGAAAAGGCTATGGCCGTAAAAAGATAACATTTGGGGTCCAATACTTCTTTTAACATCAAAAACTTTCTGGAAATTAACTTGGCCATGGTACTATTAAGTACTTCTGGTCCTTTAGGTAGGTTTATAGAGCTGCCCGTACCTATAACCATTGGTATTAGATCTTTAATAGCACTTCTGCTATTGTTTCTCTATTGCCGCTTAAAGGGAATTTCATTTGGGTTGAGTAGTAAAGATAGGATGCCAGTACTAGTAAGCGGAGTCCTTATGGGGGTGCATTGGTTGGCTTATTTTATGGCTTTACAAAAATCCAATGTGGCCATAGGTATGCTTTCATTATTTACGTATCCTGTGATTACCGCTTTTCTAGAGCCCCTGTTTCTTAAGACAAGGTTTCAGAAAATGCATTTGTTGTTGGGTATTTTGGTGCTTTGTGGCATCTATTTTTTGGTACCTGATTTTAGTTTTGAGAATAGTTATACCGTGGCCATTGGTTTTGGTGTGTTTTCTGCACTGTGCTACGCGGTCCGTAATTTAATATTAAAGAAACAGGTAGATACTTATCCGGGATCGGTTTTAATGGTGTATCAAATGGCAATAATTTGTATAATGCTTGCGCCAGCTTTTTTTTATTACGAACTAGAAGCTATACCTGGCCAATGGGCGGGACTATTAGGATTGGCGGTAGTGACTACGGTCTTTGGCCATACTATGTTCGTAAATTGTTTCAAATACTTTTCTATTACCACTATTAGTATTTTGAGTAGTATTCAACCTGTTTATGGAATCCTAATCGGTGCTTTGGTTCTATCGGAAATCCCGGCATGGTCTACCGTTATAGGTGGATGTTTGATACTTACTTCGGTTATCGTGGAGAGTGTCCGGTCGTACAGGTAAGTTTTCTAGTAAAGAAACGAAGGATGCTAATCATATTTATTCGAGTTCCTTACAGTTGAAATTCTGAATTTTCAATAAATCTATAACGGTTTTGTTTGAGCAGTTTCTGCTCTCTATGCGAAGAATATTATCGCAATCCTCTAGATCAAAATTCCAGTGAGATTCGCCAAATAAAACGTCTAAATACGGTTTTAAGTTGGCGACTTGGGTTTTGTTTTGAACGCTCGTTTTAAAAACGTGTACCATGTTTTAAAATTTAATAAGACGGTTTGTGTAAATAGTGATTGATATAAAAATAAGCAAGAATCAGAAAGGAACTCACGGTTGCAGTTTGCGAAGGATTTTATTATCAATATAGAAAGTGCCGAATGGAATAAAACACGCTAAAATTACTTTCCATGTTGTGGTTCGGAATCTCCAATTTTGCTCAATTCCAACGCTCAAGGTATTTATAACAAAGAGCATGAAAATAGCACCGTGAATAGGGCCTAATGATTTTGTTAGACTTGGTTCGTTAAAATAATGTTTCATAGGTGCAGCAATGAAAATAAGCACCAAAAGTGAAATGCCTTCTATGAAGCCAATTATACGTAAACGACCCACTTTTGAGTTAAGTAAATTCTTCATAATTATCTGATATAAGGTCTGTTTGCTAATGGTGAAAATGGCCATGGGATGGCAATACATATGATACATAGGGCAATTAGGAACCAGATGAGAATGGTCCGGAATTTTTCTTTATCCGTTGGTTTTCGTTTTGCCATAGCAGAACCAATAGTAATCAAGACTATTGCAGATAGCATTAGAATCATGTGCAATAAGCTATAAAATAGGGCTTCAAGGTTGTTTACGGCTTCACCTAAATTCTTCCAAAAATATTTTATGATAGGACTTTGGGAGTAAAGAATAAGGCCGATTACAAGTTGAAGGTGAGCAATTGTCGCCGTCCAATGTCTAATGAGATTATCAATTTTGGAGAATTTTAAGTTTTGAAAATAACCCCTACAGGCCTTAAAAATAGAGATGATTAGAGAAGCAAGAACAAACCATCGTATAATAGAATGATAGTACAGGAGCGATTGATACATTGGTGTTTCATTAAGATCAATGCAAATCTAATAAAAAACATACTACGTAGTATGTTTTTGTTTGTCTAAGTTATTTCAGGTGGTCTAAATATGTTTTAAGTTCTTCTAAATAAGAATGATAAATGTCTGCACTGTTAAATATTTTTCCCAAGTTACGAACGCCCCAATAGCCAGATAATATAAAATGGGCTACCTGTTTTGGGTTTGCATTTCCAGATAAAGCTCCGCTGTCAATTCCTATTTGTATGCTATTTTCTAGACTTGTTTGCCATTCCATTACCAATTCATTAAGTGCTTCGGAAAATTTAGGGTTCCATGGTGTCATCTCTTGGGCTAAGTTGCTTATGGGACAGCCATTTTCAAATTGTAAGAAAGGAGTTTCCAGCAAAAGAGATTTTATTAAAGCGTAAATACCTTCTGTTGGGTCTTTGGAATTTTGCAATGGGGCTAGAAATGCCGACTGTATCTCTGGCTTAACGATTTCGTTTATAATTGCTATTCCCATTTCATCTTTTGTTTTGAAATGATAGTAGAAGGCACCTTTAGTAACTTGTGTGGTAGCAATTATTTCATCAATACTGGTGGTTTGGTACCCTTTTTTATATATGAGTTGAAAAGACTTCTGAAGGATAGTGTTACGTGTGTTTGATGCTTTGCCCATAAAAGATACTAATTAGTATGATTCTGCAAAGTAACCAAAAAAAACGCTCATAAGAATAGATTTCCTTACGAGCATTTTTTAGAATGCATTCAAGTCTAAGTCTGTAAATGATAAATAGAAAGCTAACCTTATTCCTGTTGGAAATTAACTATTCTATTCATGGCTTATAGATAAAATCGACGGTAAGCTATTTAATTACTTTTTTCTTGGTTGGTGCCAGGAGTAAAATTTCCACCCTGATATTGGTTGATAAGTCCATCTCCCAGTTTTTGAAATTCTTCGTTCTGCGCCATTTGACGCACTTTTACCGGGTCAAAGTTCCCGTTAAAATATAGAAAAGAACCATTTTGATTATTGTTATTATAAATCAGGATTTCTTTTACGGCATCTCTTTTTTCACGTATGCTTACCACATTACGCTTTAGTTCATCGTTTTTTCGGTATACTTCAATAAAAGAACTGCCCGTTATGCCGTTCATTTGTTTGTTTAAAAATTCGGTTTTCGCAGCAGTTGTGCTGGGAAAAGACATGTAACGCAAATCTTTGGTATTGCCAACAAGGGATTTCATTTCGGGAGAGATGCCACTAATGAGCGAGAGCATAAAACGGGGTACCCGTACGGCCGTTACATGGTCGTCTTCTTTGTGGGCGTTGTAGAAAGTGTCTATTGAATTATAAGTACCGCATGAGGCAAGCAGTACAAGACTGCAAAGGATTAGTGTTCTTCTGATCATGGTCTTGTGTTTATACAGTTAAATATACTGTTTTTAACAACAAGCGTTCCAAACTGGGTCATTAGGGGGCGGGGCCACTATTTCTAAAGCTTCTTTTTTTACTGGATGCACAAACTTTAGTTTACGGGCGTGCAAATGAATACTGGCATTGGGATTGCTTCGGTCAAAACCGTATTTTAAATCTCCTTTTATAGGACAACCTATAGCAGCCAATTGTGCCCTAATTTGGTGATGGCGACCGGTATGTAAATCTATTTCAAGAAGGAAATAACGGTCTAGTTTTTTTATCACCTTATATTCCAAAACCGCTTTTTTGCTATCCGGAACCTCTTTGGAATGGGCGTAGGATTTATTTTGTTTGGGATTACGCTTTAACCAATGTGTAAGGGTGTCTTGACTTTTGCTAGGGGCATTTTTTACGATGGCCCAATAGGTCTTTTTTGCTTCTTTTTCGGCAAACAATTTGTTTAGACGGGGTAGGGCCTTTGACGTTTTTGAAAAGACCACAATACCCGAAGTGGGGCGGTCTAGCCTATGGGCCACCCCTAAATAAACATTCCCCGGCTTATTGTACTTTTCTTTTATATACAGTTTAACCACCTCGCTAAGCGGCATATCCCCGGTCTTATCGCCCTGCACAATATCTCCCGGCCGCTTGTTTATGGCAATCAGGTGATTGTCTTCGGATAGAACCAATAGATTTTTGGGGTCGGAAATAACTTTATTGGCCACTGGAGCAAATAATTAGAGTTGGTAAAACGGACTTAGTATTGCTCGTCATCGTTAGGGAAATCCCTGTTCTTTACATCGGTAACATATTGCGAAATGGCACTTCCCATTTCTTCATAGAGATTCATATAACGGCGTAAAAACCTTGGGTTAAACTCATGGGTCATACCTAACAAATCATGAATTACAAGTACTTGTCCATCTGCATGCTTACCACCGCCAATACCAATGGTAGGAATAGAAATACTTTCGGAAACTTTTTTGGTCAATGCTGCCGGAATTTTCTCCAGAACAATGGCAAAACACCCTAGTTTCTCAAGGAGTTTGGCATCTTCTATTAATTTTTCAGCTTCCTCTTCCTCTTTGGCGCGAACCGTATAGGTGCCAAACTTATAAATGGACTGCGGTGTAAGCCCTAAGTGGCCCATAACCGGTATGCCCGCATTCAATATTCTCTTTACAGATTCTTTAATTTCTACACCACCTTCCAGTTTTACGGCATGTGCACCACTTTCTTTCATAATTCTAATAGCGGAGCGGAGTGCTTCTTTAGGATCGCTCTGGTAACTCCCAAAAGGAATATCCACAACCACCAAAGCTCTTTCTATAGCACGAATAACGGAAGTAGCATGATAGATCATTTGATCTAAGGTAATAGGCAGGGTAGTTTCGTGGCCCGCCATAACGTTACTTGCGGAATCACCTACAAGAATAACATCTACATTGGCAGAATCTACAATCTTGGCCATAGAATAATCATATGCAGTAAGCATAGATATTTTTTCGCCGTGCTTTTTCATGTCCACTAAAGACTTTACCGTTACTCTCTTATATTCTTTCTTTGCCGTTGACATAGTAGTTTTGTTTTGGTGGGATAAATGTAAGGAAAATGTTGGGTTTAGAGGCTAAACGCCGTTGCCTTCTAGTATATAGAGATATAAGGGTGGGTAACTTGCTAGTACTAAATGGAATATTTATTAAGTTTGATAAAACAGATAGCGATGAAAAACATTTTTAAAATACTGTTCTGCCTTTTCTCATTGTCCGTTTCTGCTCAGGAAACAGAAGAAATAGCCATTAAGAAGACCATTGAAGCTTTTTTTGATGGATTTCATCAACAAGATTCGGTTCAAATTAAAAATACAGTTTCCAATACCGTAATCATGCAAACCATTGCAACGGATGAAAAAGGAAACCCACTAGTAAAGACCCAAGAGTTTTCAGATTTTTTAAAATCGATAGTCAGTATTCCCGAAAGCACAAAATTTGAAGAGGTTATAACTGATTATTCCATTCAAATAGATGGTCCAATGGCCAATGCTTGGACGCCTTATATCTTTAAAATCGATGGTGCGTTTCATCATTGTGGGGTCAACTCTTTTCAATTGGTAAAAGAGGACGAGAAAGATTGGAAAATAATCTACATTATAGATACTAGGAGAAAGGAAAATTGTAAATAAAAAGGCGGGTTGTTAAACCCGCCTTTTTTCAATCTTTACAAGGTGTCAATTTAAACTTTCCAGCCATCACGGTAGGTTCTACCTACAAATTGGTTGGCTTCTTCTAGATTGGTAATGCGCATGTTTTCGCCGTCCCATAAAAGTTTTTTCCGGGCATAGAAATCCATTTTGCCTGCACTGTCTTCTTTTCTCAACAAATAGCTTCTAACGGCCAAGTTCCCCATAAGAACGGTTTCAGTCATAGGACCGGCATAATCGAAAGAGGAAGTTAAACCTTTATGTTCTTCACTGCCAAAACCGGCTTTACAGGCATCTACCCACTTGCGCTGATGTCCGTATTCAGGTTCTTCGTTAGGCTCAGTTTCAGGACCAAAATCAGTTGTACCATCGTTCAAGTATAATTTTGGAGTAAGCGGACTACTATCGTTTATGTTGGTAGAGATAATTCCTTTTTCTCCAATGATAAGAACTCCATTATAGCTTCCTGGTCCACCTATGTCATTATTGGCCGGTATAATATTTGGGTGCGAAGGTCTAATTCCACCATCGTTCCAGGTCATTTCAATTGGGGTTTTAGTTTTTTCCGTGGCATCAAAATGGAGGGTTATAAAAGAAGAGGCCGGGCAACCTTCAGGGTGATAATCCGCATTCCACATTTGCGAATATACAGAACTAACACTGGCCTCGGCATCCGTAGGATACTTTAATCCTAATGTTCTAAACGGAATATCTATCAAATGACAACCAACATCGCCTAAGGCTCCAGTACCATAATCCCACCAACCTCTCCAGCTAAAAGGGTGCAAGTTGGGCGTATAAGGTTTTTCGGGCGCCGGACCTAACCAAAGATTCCAGTCTAGACTATCCGGTTTTAAACTTGGGTCGGGAGCTTGCATGGCACCACCTTGCGGCCATACAGGACGATTGGTCCATACCTGGACTTTGGATACGGCGCCAATAGCGTCATCATCTATCCATTTTTGAACCATACCTAAAAGCGGATTGGAGCCTCCTTGGTTTCCCATCTGACTTACAATTTTGTTGTCCCGTGCCATTTGGGTCAGGATTCGCGCCTCGCGTATGTTATGCGTCATGGGTTTCTGTACGTAGACATGTATGCCTCTTTCCATAGCATACGCTGCAGCTGGGCCGTGAATGTGGTCAGGTGTGGAAATGGTGACAGCATCAATACCCTTTTCTTTATCCAACATTTGGCGATAATCGGCATAGAGCTTCGCCTTTGGAAAATTTTCTACGGATTTTTTGGCAGAACCGCCAAAATCTACATCACATAAAGCAGCTACTTTTTCGCGGCCGTTTACGGATGCATTAAAAATATCGCTAGAACCTTTGCCCCCTGCGCCAATGGCAGCAAGGTTTAAACGGTCGCTTGGGGCCAAGTAGCCCACACCGCCCAAAACGTGCCTGGGGACAATGAAAATTGAGGATGCGATTGCTCCTTTTTTAATAAAGGATCTTCTTGAACTGGTTGAGGAGTTGTTTTTTTTGTGTGCCATTAATTTTTGGTTTTAGTTGTGAAAGGCTTCTAAAGTTACTTAAATTTCCCGCACTTTGAAGAAAAGTTAAAACTTCATGATAGTAGAGGTATTGGATAAGGAAATACAAGGTGAGCCATATGTATTTGCTACCTTTAAAATTCACATGACGAGAAACCTAAAAAGCAATGATGACCAACGAGCAAATTGGCATACGCACCACCTATCTTAGTATTTTTGGGAATGTAGTTTTAGCACTTATAAAAGGGCTTTCCGGTATTTTTGGAAACTCTTATGCTTTAATTGCCGATGCCATAGAATCTACTACAGATGTTTTTTCTTCGGCTCTGGTTTTATTGGGTTTTAAGTACGCAAAACGCCCGGCAGATTCCAACCATCCGTACGGTCATGGTAAAATAGAACCCTTAATTACTTTTGGGGTGGTAGCCTTTTTAGTGACTTCGGCAACCATTATTGCCTATGAGAGTATAAAGAACATACAAACACCCCATAAGGTTCCAAAAGCGTGGACGCTTATAGTTTTAGCGGGTATAATTTTATGGAAAGAAATTCTCTATCGTTTGGTCATCAAGAAAAGTAAAGAAACCCATAGCTCTTCTTTAAAAGCCGATGCTTGGCACCATAGAAGTGATGCCGTAACTTCTATAATGGCCTTTATTGGAATCTCAATAGCTATTATTTTTGGTAAGGGGTATGAAACTGCGGATGATTGGGCGGCTTTGCTGGCTTCGGCATTTATTCTTTACAATAGCTATTTGATTTTTAGACCTGCACTTGGTGAGATTATGGACGAGCAATTATATGATGACATATTGGTTAGGGTTCGAGAAAAATCTATGGAAGTGAGCGGAGTGCTGGATACTGAAAAATGTTACATTAGAAAAGCCGGAATGAAATACCATGTAGATTTGCACGCTAGGGTAAATGCTACTATTTCCGTAAAGGACGGACACGAAATTGCCCATAACCTAAAAGATCATCTAAAATCGGAAATACCAAATTTGGGCCATGTGTTAATTCATATTGAGCCACATGAATAAGATGAAGTTGAAAATCACCCAACTTCATCTGAGTATCTGCTACCGAATTAAAAATAATCTATAAATTTAGCAACTTATACTAACTCAGCATTGGTAATGGGGACCTCAGCTAACCGCACCAATCTAAAAACAACTCAATTAATGAAAATGAAGTCAAGATTAATGATGGCATCTACAGTTTTATTACTGTGGACAGGAAATGTGTTACAGGCGCAAGATGAAAACCCATTAGAAGGAAAGTGGGATTTGGTAATTGAAAAGGACGGAACCCAGCTTCCCTCGTGGCTAGAGATTACCCATTCCGGAACAAATACTTTGGTAGGTCGTTTTGTGTATGCATTTGGTAGTGCAAGACCAATTTCGGAAGTGGTGGTAAAGAATGATGTTTTTAGTTTTGTTATACCTAAGCAATGGGAGCCGGAAGGAACGGATATGACCTTTACCGGAGCTTTGGATGGCGAAGGTCTTAAGGGAACTATGATTTATACAGATGGGCAACCTTATAGTTGGACCGCCGTTAGGGCACCAAAATTAGATTACGTAACAAAAGCTAAATGGGGTAAGACCAAAGAGCTTTTTAACGGTAAGGATTTAAGCGGATGGAAAGCTATGGGGGAAAACCAGTGGGTAGTTGAAGACGGTATTCTGTCCAGTCCAAAGTCTGGTGCCAACTTGGTGTCCGAAGAAAAGTTTAAGGACTTTAAATTACATGCAGAATTTAAAGTACCATCTGGAAGTAATAGCGGTATTTATCTAAGAGGACGTTACGAAGTGCAGATTACGGATGATAAGGGTTCCGACCCTTCAAGTGTATTGTTTGGGGGTATCTACGGCTTTCTGACCCCAAATGAAATGGCGGCTAATGATGCCAGTGAGTGGCAAACGTATGATATTACGTTAATTGGCCGTCGTGTGACCATTGTAGCAAACGGAAAAACGATTATAAACGATCAAAATATTCCAGGAATAACCGGTGGGGCACTAGATAGTAAGGAAGGAGAGCCGGGTCCGTTTTTAATTCAAGGAGATCACGGTCCTATAATGTTCAGAAAGTTTGAGGTAACTCCAAGAGTAGAGTAGTGCTCCTATAAGAATACTTAGAAAACGCCTACCGTCTTTTGAGCAGTAGGCGTTTTTTTATTGTTACCAGTTAATTTCGGAAGAAAGTGTCAATGGCTTACGTTCCGTTGTTATAATAGAATTTAAATCAAATTCATTGGCTTGGTGAATAGCCTCGTCAAAAGTAAAGTCGCATTTGGCTTCAATTTCAGACGGAGCCACTTCGTACGTTTTAAACGCTTCCAAATCAAGAAAGGACAGCCTGCTTAAATCTTGCGTCAATATAAATGATTTGGTCTTTAGCTTTCCGTTCTCTTCGTACATAATGGTTTTGTAGAATTCTGAAGGGATTTTATAACCTCGGTATTCACGGTCATCCTCATTAAAAATGCACCCACCAATAATGCTAACACGAGACCGATCCATTTCTGTTTGATCGTACAGGGAATTTTCAAGTTCTCCCCAAACACCGCCTTTTCCACTTTGGTTAAAACTGTCCATTTGTGGCGCTATATTGGTGAAAACAAAAGAATCAGAGTTGGCTTTTTTCGCCTCGGCATAACTGCCCCAGTTTAAATCCACTCTACGGGCAAGGTGGCCACGATCTAAAGGATTGCTTTTGTACAATTGGTTTCCTGCTTGGTTCTCTGATGGTATTCTTGAATCCTCAAAAAAGCTTGCACCCTTTCGGGGGACTTTTTTAAGGTTTCTGCCATCTATATTCCATGCCACCCAAATTGCAAATTTGGTGCGGCTACTTAACGCCAAAGAAAAATGGGTGTAATCTACTATTTCAGAGCCTTCCAATTGATAAGCAGCATCTATGTCATTTAACTTTGGAGGATATATAGGGGTGTTCAAAAAATTATTATCAAAAGCCATAAATAGGTGTGTTACTAAAGTTAAGACATCAAAAATGCAAACTTTAGTAGTTGAGTGGTTATTCTACGTTTTAAATTATGTTTGTTTTTACGTAAGCTTACGTCCTTACAAAGTGTTTTTTAATGCGGTTTTATTTCTTGTTATAGCTTCGTCAATAGCATCCCATAGTTTTATGCGATTATTCAGGGCTTCTTTGGCAACGGCCAATGTTTCTTGCCATTTTTGTTCGTCATGTCCGCAAAGTTCGGAGACCATTTGCAAGGAGAGTGGGCCATGTTCATCACCATCTAACTCAATATGTCTTTCTAAGTAGTATACAAACTTGTTGTACTCTTTATTTTCTGCATCGGCACTTTTTAGAACTTCCATAAACATATCCGGTATAACATCTTCCCTGCCAAACGTAAATGCAGATGCTACTAAATGCGGTTTTCCGGTAGCGATGGTCTCAAATGAAAAACGAACAAAATCTGCTACCTTTTTGGGAATGTCTATTTTTTGCAATGCGTTGTTTACCGTAACCCCTTGTTCTAGATGGCGAATAAAAGCATTGGATTTTGAAATGTCAGCTCCCAATTGCTGCATAGCTTCCAAATACATCTCAAAATGACTTTTAGGCTCTCCTAATTCGTTTATATCACTTTCTTCACCATGTACTATTTCATTAATAAACCGTGCTAAAACAGGATTGGCACTGGGGGTCCATGGAATACTAACATTGGTCAATGATATCTGAAGAGACTTTAGTAACGACATGAAGTCCCAAACCGCATACACATGGTTTTCAGTAAAGGTTCTAATATCTTCTATACTGTTGAGGTTATTGTAAAGGGGGTGATTTTGAAGTTGATTTCGTAAATTGTTGATTTCATTCTCAATAAATTCAATTTGATACATAGGTTCTGTTTGTTTTATTAGCTCTGGGGCTAAATATCATGAGTATAATAGATATGATTAAAATAGGAATAATCTTATATTTTAGAAAGAATTACACTACTTTTTAAATAAATGTTTGACATATTAAACATTGGTACAGGTATTAGCAATCACTCATGTTGATACCCACTGCGAGTCCACCTTTCGAAGTTTCTTTGTATTTGGAGCTCATGTCTTTTGCCGTGGCCCACATGGTTTCAACTACCTTATCCAGCGGAACCTTAGCATCTTTAGGGTCTGAGCCTAATGCTAACTCTGCGGCGTTAATGGCTTTTATGGCGCCCATACTATTGCGCTCTATGCAGGGTATTTGTACGAGTCCGCCTATGGGGTCGCAAGTTAGGCCAAGATGATGTTCCATGGCAATTTCGGCCGCCATAAGGACTTGCTCTGGTGAGCCACCAAGTAATTCAGTAAGAGCACCTGCCGCCATGGCACTAGAAACACCAATTTCTGCTTGACACCCACCCATTGCTGCAGAAATGGTAGCGCCTTTTTTAAAAATGCTGCCAATTTCACCAGCTACGAGCAGAAATTTTTTGACGTGCTCAAAATGGGCCTCATGGTTTTCTATCACCATATAATACATAAGAACCGCGGGAATGACTCCTGCACTACCATTTGTGGGAGCTGTTACCACGCGCCCCAACGAAGCATTTACTTCATTGACCGCTAAAGCAAAACAACTTACCCATTTTAGGATTTGGCGGAATTTAACTTCTGTATTGCGAATGGTGGTTAACCAAGATTGGGGAGAATTATAAGTGGTAGAATCTCCCAGTAAATTTTTGTTGAGCTCAAAAGCACGACGGGTAACGTTTAGTCCCCCGGGTAATTTACCTTCGGTATGACAGCCAATGTACATACATTCCAACATGGTTTGCCAAACATCATTTAACTTTTGATCTATTTGGGCATCATCACGTAAGGAGCGTTCATTTTCCTGTACTATTTCTGAAATACTTTTGTTTTCGCTAGCACAGTATGCCAAAAGTTCGGAGCCCTTTTGAATTGGAAATGGAAAACTGTCAAAAGTAGCTATGTTGCGTTTGGCATTTTTTCGCTCTTTAACAACTACAAATCCGCCTCCTATAGAATAATAGGTGTTCTTTTTAGTTTTACCCGATTTTAAGGTAGCCTCAAACTGAAGTCCGTTGGCATGAAATTCTAGAAATTTTTTATGAAATATAATATCGGTTTTAGGGTGGAAGGGAATTTCTTTACATGCTCCAAAGTTTAATACATTGTTTTCCTGTATGTGCGATATAATGGAGTGAATGGTATCAACGGGAATTTCAACCGGATCGGTGCCGGATAGACCCAGCATTACGGCATAGTCCGTAGCGTGCCCCTTGCCTGTTAGGGAGAGAGAGCCGTACATATGTACTTTTACGGCAATAACCTCATCAAAGATTTGCGCAGACCGTAGTTCGCTAATCCAACGTTCGGCAGCTCGCCACGGACCTAAGGTATGGGAACTAGAAGGGCCTACACCGATCTTAAGCATATCAAAAATACTGATGGACTCCATAAACTTAATTTATGGTGTAAAGATAGATAAAGCATGCTTCTGGCAAAGTCAAAAACAGGAAGCCAAAAACTTAAGAAATAGCAATACCCGTTTAAGTCAATTGTTGCTTTTTTGCCCTAAGTTGTCGGTTTTAGCAGTAAAAAAGGGTTGTTCTGGCGTGTTCTTTGCTATAAAAAAAGTAAAAATGACATCATGTCAGGTTGTGGACGGTTGGCATATTGTTTGTCATTTAGAAACCGATTATAAAAATTAGCACTAATATTTAAAACATATAGCATGAGTAAAATTATAGGTATTGACTTGGGTACTACCAACTCCTGTGTTTCCGTTATGGAAGGTAACGAACCGGTAGTAATCCCTAATGCAGAAGGAAAGAGAACAACACCCTCTGTAATTGCGTTTGTAGAAGGTGGAGAAATTAAAGTTGGTGATCCTGCAAAAAGACAGGCGGTAACCAACCCTCACAACACTATATATTCTATTAAGCGTTTTATGGGAAACAAATTTTCGGAGTCTAGTAAAGAGGCCGAAAGAGTTCCTTATAAAGTAGTAAAAGGAGATAATGACACACCACGTGTAGATATTGATGGCCGTTTGTATACGCCACAAGAACTTTCTGCTATGATTCTTCAGAAAATGAAGAAAACTGCAGAAGATTATTTAGGGCAGGATGTTAGCCGTGCGGTAATTACCGTTCCAGCATATTTTAACGATGCACAACGTCAGGCAACTAAAGAAGCTGGTGAGATAGCAGGTCTTACTGTAGAAAGAATTATCAACGAGCCTACCGCAGCTTCTTTGGCTTATGGTATGGACAAGAAAGATACGGATCAGAAAATAGTTGTTTTTGACTTTGGTGGTGGTACACATGATGTATCTATCCTAGAGTTGGGTGACGGTGTTTTTGAAGTATTGTCAACAGATGGTGATACACACCTTGGTGGTGATGATGTTGATCAAAAAATTATTGATTGGTTGGCGGATGAGTTCAATAAAGACGAAAGCATAGATTTGCGTAAAGATGCTATGGCATTACAACGTTTACGTGAAGCTGCTGAGAAAGCTAAAATTGAATTGTCTTCTTCTGCACAAACTGAAATCAACTTACCTTATGTAACGGCTACCGCTACAGGACCTAAGCATTTGGTACGTACACTTACAAGAGCCAAGTTTGAGCAATTGATCGAAGATTTGGTAAAAAGAACTATTGAGCCATGTGAGACAGCACTTAAATCTGCTGGACTTTCTAAGAGCGATATTGATGAAATTATCTTAGTAGGTGGTTCTACAAGAATTCCAGCAGTACAAGAAGCGGTTGAGAAATTCTTTGGTAAGAAACCTTCTAAAGGAGTAAACCCGGATGAGGTTGTTGCAATTGGAGCAGCTATTCAAGGTGGTGTTCTTACAGGAGATGTTAAAGATGTATTGTTATTGGATGTTACTCCATTATCCTTAGGTATTGAAACTATGGGTAGCGTAATGACCAAGTTGATCGAGGCGAATACTACGATTCCAACAAAGAAATCTCAAGTATTTTCTACGGCAGCGGACAATCAACCATCAGTAGAGATTCATGTATTGCAGGGTGAGCGTCCAATGGCATCTGACAACAAGACAATTGGTCGTTTCCACTTAGACGGTATTCCACCAGCACCAAGAGGAACACCTCAAATTGAAGTAACTTTTGATATTGATGCCAATGGTATCATCAAAGTTTCTGCAACGGATAAGGCGACGAACAAAACGCAGGATATCAGAATTGAAGCTTCTTCAGGATTAACAGAGGAAGAAATCAAGAAAATGAAAGCTGAAGCAGAAGCTAATGCTGAGTCTGATAAAAAAGCAAAAGAAACTGCTGACAAGTTGAACGAAGCAGACGGAATGATTTTCCAAACGGAAAAGCAACTGAAAGAATTTGGTGAAAAATTATCAGATGATAAGAAAAAACCAATTGAAGAAGCTTTAACCGAGTTAAAAGCAGCATACGAATCTAAAGACTTAGCGGTTATTACACCAGCTTTGGATAAGATCAATGAGGCTTGGAAAGTTGCTTCTGAAGAAATGTACAAAGCTCAAGCAGAAGCACAGCAAAACGGTGCAGCTCCTGAGGGCGATACTGCTTCGGCAGAAGAGCCTAAAGAAGGTGATAACGTAGAAGATGTAGACTTTGAAGAAGTAAAATAAGTATAAGCGTTTAGCGCTCTACATATAAGACCCGTCCAGTTTTCTCTGGGCGGGTCTTTTCGTTTTGTCAATTTGGTACGTGTTTTGTTTTCAGTTGACAGAATATCAAGTAGTTTTGTAGTATGATTAAGAAATTCTTGTTTGTGTGTATGGTATGGGGCATATCCTCAATGGTATTTTCCCAAGACATCGAGATTTTTAAAATTTCCGATTTTAATCTAAAGGGAAATGTCAAATCCTGTTTGGTAATTACGGACTATGGTAAGGAAGAATATTACTTTAATCCAGAGGGCTTTTTAACCAAATCGGTTACCCGTTATAATGATACGGATTATGAAACCACGTATTATAAGTTTAAGGACGGTTTTTTAAAAGAACGTAGGATAGAGAATTATATGGATGGCGTTTTTGATTATGCCACTTCCATTGCCAGTCTTTATGAGATAGATACCGTAGCAAGAAAGATAACGGAGAAAATCGTTTCTTATGAAAAGAAACAATTGGAAAAGAACGTTTATAGTTATGATACGGATGAGAAATTAGTAAAACTTGTTCGCACCAATACCAGCGGTATAGACGAAATAGACTTTGAATATGTTAAGAATGATACCGTAGATACGGTTTCTAAAAAGGTAAATGGTGTATTATCTAAATTGGTTACTACCACTTCTTTTGTAGAGAATGACCGGAAATTTAAAAAGGTAATTTCAAAAAACTATATGGAAGGCAATCTTGCTTCTAAAACCGTTGAGGTTTTAAACTCAAAGAGCAAGGTAATACAACATAAAGAGTTTATGTTTGATGGTTCTACAGAAAAATGGATCTCATTGAACGACGAAAGTTATCAATACGATGAAAACGGATTTCTTTCTGTTGTCACGACCAAAAAGCGCTTTGGTGAGCTTACTCAAGAATACATTTATCAATTTGATGGTACTTCTGCCAATAATTGGGTGAAAGAAATAATTACACCTAGCAACACGTATACTACAAGACGTATAAAATATTACCCGCCGGTTGCAGATCAGACCGTTTTGGAAGAACAGAAGAATTGAAATATTAGCAGGAAGAATCTGCTATAATTTTCCACTCACCATTTATCCGTTTAAAGATTATCATAAATGTGCCATTGGCATCACCTACGTCTCGTACTAAAAAATATTGCCCCATAACGTAGTAAGAGTCTTCGGTTATTTTGGAAATCTGGTCAATTTTAAAATTTAATGTTCCTATTTCGGCTTGGGTGGGGTATCCTTTTTTGTAATTATCCAAAGTGGTTTGCCATCCTTTTGTGATTCTACCACCACTGTAATATGTAAGATCTTCGGATTTCCAGTAACCTTCCATGAATCCTTCTAGGTCTTGATCAGACCATGCTTTTTCTTGATTGCGAAGAATGTTTTTTATGGCTTCAATATCACTATTTTGGGCGTAAAGTGTTCCTATTGAAGTCAATAATACAAAAAAGAATAAAGAGGTGCTTTTCATTTTTTAGTGGTTTTACGATATACAGGGGTAAGGTATAAAAAAAGCCCCGCAAAATTTCCGGGGCCTCTCTCAAAATAAATAAACACTAAAAATTAATCATTTGTATGTAAGTTCAGTATGTACCAAAAAAGCAACATAAGACTGGCAAAGAGTCCTAAGGAAGCTGCAACATACTGGTTGGATTTATATTTATGGACAAGATTGGAGGTCTGGTACAAAATAGACCCCGATGCTAAAATTACCATGGCGGCACTAAATAGAAGCCCTAAGTTAAAACCAAATAATATACCTGCTACAATGAGTCCTAGAGCAATGGCAAAACCCACGGCCAATATAGATTTTAGGAAGGAAAAATCCTTTTGGGTCAGCAGTACAATGGCAGAAAGACCTGTGAACAAAGATAAGGTCATGATGGCAGCTTGGTTTAAAATATCATGAGAGCCACTTTCTGTCATTGTTATGGCAATAAATATTAATGGAATAAATATGAATGCTTCGGCAACAACATAGAGGAGAAGACCCCAGTAATGCGTACTGTTCTTATCGCTCTTCAAAGCCAAACGTTCTGCGTAATTGGTAATGAATAAAAAACCTCCCAACATAATCAACCAGCTATACCCTTGCGTTAGCGAAAGTGCAAAATTCAATAGTGGGGGAATCTGAAAAAATAGGGTTTCAATAAGAATGAACAGTAAAACGGCACCGGCTAAATGGGCATAGGTTTTTCTGTAAAAAGCGGCTTTTTCTACCTCGGTAAGGGTATTTACCAAAGCGCCGTTAGTGGTTTGGTGGTTTTTCATGTCTATAGTTTTGGCTCAGGACACAAATAAAAAAATATTATTAGAAGTAAAGATGGTTTTTGGTTGAACGGTAGTTATATTCGTTTTTTGTGTAAACTCCTTATTATTAGTAGGTATTGGTAGGGGTGGCTTATATCTCAAAAGCTATGAATATTGTTAAACGTATAGAAAGTTAAATAATTGACCAGTTTTTACGGTTAATTAGTTTGTGGGAAATCTTAGTTTTGTAGCTGTCAAAAAAATAACAACTATTTTCGTAAACTAAGAACTAAATAACCTAATTGTTAAAATGAAAAAAGTAGTCACTTTCGGGGAAATTATGTTGCGTTTGGCCCCTGCAGGATTTTTAAGGTTTTCTCAAGCCACCAGTTTTGATGTAATTTACGGTGGAGGCGAGAGCAATGTAGCCGTTTCTCTAGCTAACTATGGTGTACCAGTTGATTTTGTAACACGCTTGCCAAAGAATGATATTGGTGAATGTGCACTAATGGAAATGCGAAAGCGTGGCGTTGGTACCGATAAAATTGTTTTTGGAGGTGACCGTTTGGGAATTTATTTCCTAGAGACAGGAGCTGTTAGCCGAGGGAGTAAGGTAGTTTATGACCGGGCTCATTCCGCTATTGCTGAAATAGAAAAAGGAATGATTGATTGGGACGCCGTGTTTGAAGGCGTAGAATGGTTCCATTGGACAGGTATTACACCAGCTATTTCTCAAGGTGCTGCAGATGTTTGTTTGGAAGCTGTAAAAGCGGCAAGTGAAAAAGGAATTACTATTTCAACCGATTTAAATTACAGGGCCAAGCTTTGGAATTACGGTGGTGATAGAGAAGCTATCATGACCGAACTTACATCATATTGTGATATTATTTTGGGGAACGAAGAAGATGCAGAGAAGCACTTTGGTATTCACCCTGAAGGTTTGGACGTTCATAAGGATGGCGCCGATGTTAAGGCAGAAGCATTTTTATCCGTTTGTAAGCAAATGATGAAAAAATTCCCTAAAGCCAAAAAGGTAATTACAACTTTAAGAGGCTCTATTTCTGCTTCTCACAATACGTGGGCAGGTGTATTATGGGACGGTTCCAAAATGTACGAAACACGTCAATACCAAATTACGGATATTGTTGATAGAGTAGGAGGAGGTGATTCATTTATGGGCGGTTTGATCTACGGATTGCTGAAATACCCAGAAGATGACCAAAATGCATTGGACTTTGCCGTTGCTGCTTCCTGTTTGAAACATACAATTAAAGGAGATGCCAACTTGGTAACCGTAAGCGAAGTTGAAAAATTGATGGGTGGCGATGCTTCCGGTCGTGTAGCAAGATAAGAACATTAACTACAAACAATAAAATATGGCTCAGTATTCAAGAATAGAGGTTGCATCCGTAATGAAAGAAAACGGTATGGTGCCTTTGTTTTATCACCCAGATGTAGAGTTGGGTAAAAAAGTTTTAAAGGCATGTTATGACGGTGGATCACGTTTAATGGAGTTTACCGCTCGCGGAGATTTCGCTTATGAGGTGTTTCTGGAATTGAACAAGTATGCGATAAAAGAACTTCCTGGAATGGTTATGGGAGTTGGTTCTATTACTGATGCCGCTGCTGCTAGTTTGTTCATGCAAATGGGTGCGAACTTTATTGTTACGCCATCACTTCGTGAAGATATAGCAATTGCCTGTAACCGTAGAAAGGTGCTTTGGTCACCGGGATGTGGTTCTTTGGCAGAGATAAATAGAGCGGAAGAAATGGGATGTGAAATCATCAAACTTTTTCCAGGTTCTACTTACGGGCCAGGGTATGTTAAGGCTATAAAAGGCCCACAACCATGGACTAGCGTTATGCCAACAGGAGGTGTAAGTACAGATGAAGCTAATCTAAAAGGTTGGTTTGATGCTGGCGTTACCTGTGTAGGTATGGGTTCTCAGCTAATCAGTAAAGATATTCTGGCCAACAAGGATTATGCTGGCCTAGAAAATCGTGTCAGAGAAACTTTGGCTTTGATTAAAAAGCTAAGATCTTAATACTATTCGAAAAAGGCTTTTCGAATTCCTAATTCCAATCCTCGTAATTCGGCTAAACCGCGCAAGCGTCCAATAGCTGAATAACCGGGATTGGTTTTTTTATGGAGGTCATCTAACATTTGGTGACCATGATCTGGTCTCATAGGAATTATGGCATCCTTTCTTCCTTCTGTTTGTCTTCTTTTTTCTTCAGCAAGAATCAATTTAATCAGATCATACATAGGTACATCACCTTCCAGGTGGTTAGCCTCGTAGAAGTTTCCGTTCTCATCACGCTTGGTACTTCTAAGGTGCAGGAAATGTACACGATCAGAAAAACGTTCAAACATTTTCGGTAAGTCATTATCAGCCCTGGCCCCTAAAGAACCCGTACAGAAAGTAATACCGTTGTTTATAGATGGTACTTTATCAAAAATATAGGTGTAATCCTCTTCGGTACGCATAATACGTGGCAATCCTAATATAGAAAATGGCGGATCATCTGGGTGAATACACATGAGTATTCCGTTTTCCTCAGCAGTAGACATTATGGAATTTAAAAAATAAACAAGGTTACTGCGCATATTATCCTCATTCATGCCCTTATAGGTGTCTAAAGTCTTCTGAAACGGACTTAAATCAAAACCTGTCTTAGGTATGTTATATGTTTCGGAAGAGCCAGGGAGACCGGCTATAATTGTTTTTACTAGTTTATGTATGTCCTCTTCGGACATAGCATCATAATAAGATTTTGCCGCTTTAGTTTGTGATGGGGAGAAACTTTTTTCGGCATCGGGCCTTTTTAATATAAATAGGTCAAAAGCGGCTAGAGCGGTGGCATTAAAAAAAAGAGCCTTGGACCCATCTTCCACTTCATGGTCTAGGCTGGTGCGCGTCCAGTCCAATACAGGCATAAAATTGTAGCAAACTACGTTGATGTCGCATTTGCCAAGGTTAATCAAACTCTGTTTGTAATTTTCTATAAGTTGTTCAAAGCCATCTTGCTGCGTCTTTATACTTTCATGAATAGGTAAAGATTCTACTACGGACCATACCAACCCATTATTTTCTAATAGATTTTTTCTTTCCTCTATTTCGGCTACAGTCCAAACTTCGCCATTAGGTATGTGGTGCAAAGCAGTAACGATTCCTGTGGCACCTGCCTGTTTAATATCCTGTAAGCTTACTGGGTCATTGGGCCCATACCATCTCCATGTTTGTTTCATATTAGGTACTTATGATTGTTTGATATATGATTTTAAAATTTTGATAGGTAACTATACTCCGCTGAAAGCACTAAATCCACCATCTACAGGAAGAACAATGCCGGTAATAAAATTAGAAGCATCACTGCATAAAAACTGTATGGCACCATTTAATTCTTCAACTTCTCCGAAACGCCCCATTGGTGTGTTTCTAATAATGGTTTCACCACGCTGGGTAAATGAGCCATCCTCATTTGTTAGTAGGGCCTTATTTTGTTTTCCGATGAAGAAACCTGGGGCTATAGCGTTAACCCGTATACCACTACCAAATTTCGTAGCCATTTCAACAGCCATCCACTTTGTGAAGTTTTCCATTGCTGCTTTTGAGGCGGAATAACCGGCCACTCTGGTTATGACACGGTCAGCGGCCATAGAGGAGTAGTTAATAATGACACCCTCTTTTTGTTCGGACATCACTTTACCGAATATTAGGGAGGGGATAAGAGTTCCGTTTAGATTAAGTTCCGTAACCTTTTTAAAGTCATCAACTTTTATGTCAAAGATGGTTTTGTCGGGAGCCACTGTAGCTCCAGGAAGGTTGCCTCCGGCGATATTAAGAAGGATATCTATTTTTCCAAAATCAGCTATAATTTGGTTTTTTGCACTTTCAAGAGATTCTTCACTCAAAATATCAGCCTCGTAGGCATTAGCGTGTACGCCCACGGTTTTAATTCCATCTAATAAGGATTGTACCGATGTCTTCTTTCTCGTTAACAAGGCCAATTTAACTCCAGACTTTGCCAAGCTTTTGGCAACGCTACCGGCTAAAGCACCACTCGCACCTGTTATGACAGCAACTTTATTTTCTATGTTGAACATAATGTATTCATGTTTTATATTAAAAGGCCAAGATAAAACAATCTAATTTAAATGATAGAAGTGGAGGTTTGAAATCTAGTTTTTAACGGAATTTAATAAGGCAAAATATTCATGAATACTGCAACATTTAAATAAAAACAACTAAAAATTTGTTCAAAATAAGTGTGGGATAATACTTTTTAAAGGCTATTTGAGTGTAGGTTATTTCTTTATTACATGGGCTTTTAGCGCATATATTGTGTATCTAGTACACTTAAAAACACTTCTGAACCATTTGTTATAGTCATCTGATCATTTGTTGTTAAGGAATAGTTAAATAAAGTTCACATTTGGGGAAACTTAAACAAATGTTAACTGCTCAATTAAACTTTTTAACTTATGAATGGAACTAACTTTAAAATTAAAAACTGGCTACCCCACAGATATCTGTCGGGATTGTTATGGCTTTTGGCCATAGCGTATGGCCATGCTCAAGAGATAACCGTAAGCGGAACGGTTTCGGATGACACAGGAATTCCTTTAGCGGGTGCCAATGTACTTGTAAAGGGAACAACCAGCGGTACCCAAACAGATTTTGATGGTAACTACACTATTACCGCAGAAGGAGATGCAACTTTGGTATTCAGTTATATTGGCTTTACCAAGCAAGAGGTTGCTGTTAATGGTCGGACAGTGGTTAATGCAACCCTGGCGGAAGATGCCAGTCAATTAGAAGAGGTTGTTGTAATTGGTTATGGTTCTCAGAAAAAGTCAGATTTGACTGGGGCGGTAAGTACTGTAGACAGCGAGGAAATAAATAAATTTACTTATAATGATGCTGCTCAGGCTATTCAAGGTCGTACAGCGGGTGTGAGAGTAGAGGCCAATGGAGGTTCTCCGGGTGCAAATGCCCTGGTCACCATTCGTGGCTCCAGTACCTTGTCAGATGCAGGTCCATTATATGTGATTGATGGTATGCTTACCGGAGACATGACGTCGTTAAACCCAGGTGATATAGAAAGTATTTCCGTATTAAAGGATGCTTCTGCCAGTGCTATTTACGGTTCTAGGGCGGCTAATGGTGTTATTATCGTTACTACAAAAAAAGGTACCCGTGGAGGCATCAAAGTAGATTTGGATTATAGCTATGGTCTTCAATCATCTGTAAAGACTATTGACTGGGCCAACTCAAGAGATTATGCTACCATTGTTAACAGGGCTAGGGATAATGATGGAAACGCAAGGTTTCCGGCAAATGACGCTCAGTTCAATCCTAGTATAGATAGTGATATTCAAAAGGAATCACTACGTACTGCTGGCGTAATGAATGCCAATGCAAGAATTTATGGTGGTACTGAAAATAGTACCTATAGCCTTTCTATGAACCATTACGATCAAGAGGGTATTGTAAAGCAGTCAGATTATAAAAGAACTACTGCGAGAATCAACGCTACATTGACGAAAGGAAGGTTTAAACTAGAAAACACGGTAGGTTTAACACGTTCTATTGATAACCCTAACCCGTATTTCAATAAGGAAAGAGACTTGGTGCCAACTATCCGTATATATGATGATGAAGGTAACTTTAGTGCTACTGATCAGCCAGCTGATGTAGCGGTAGGAGCATTTTATGGTGTTGGAAACGTAGGTAACTCCTTAGGTCTGGCAACTGTTGAAGATAGAACGGTTACTCGAAACAGTATATTAGGTAATATTGCCGGTTCGTTTGAAATTATCGATGGGCTGACCTATAAACTAAATTTAGGTTTGGATTATTATGCGAACAATAATTATAGGTTTACCCCAACCTATGTATTCAATTCTGCCACGTTTGGTAACAACCAATTTGCTGAGTTGGCCGAAACGAATACAAACTTTCTTTCAACCTTAATTGAACACACTTTAACTTACAGTAAGGAGTTCAATAAACATAATATAAACTTTGTAGCTGGTTACACAGATCAAGTTTCAAATACAAGGTCTCTTGGAGCTTTGGCTAGAAAATTTCCTTCTAACGATGTGCGTGTAGCTTCTGCTGCTGAAGATAAAGTTAATTTCCCATCGCAAGATTTAACTAAAACTATTCAGAGTTACTTTGGTAGGTTGAGTTATGCTTATGATAGCAGATACTTGTTAACGGCTACCATACGTAGAGATGGTTCTTCATTGTTCAAAGAAGATCTTAGATGGGGTACTTTTCCTTCATTTGCTATAGGTTGGAATTTAGGTAATGAAAGTTTTATGGAAAACTTTACAGCCATTACTGATATAAAAATTAGAGCAAGTTATGGTGAAGTTGGGTCGGATAACGTTCCAATCTATTCATTAAGTCCAGAATTGAATCTTAATAGTGAATATCCAATAGGTGACGGTCAGGAAAGAGCTACGGGATACTCAATTACTAAAGGTATTAATGATCAGATTACTTGGGAAACCAGTAAGACAACCGATATAGGTTTGGAATTTAGGGCATTGAATCAGAAGTTAAGTATAACAATGGACTATTTTCAGAAGAAATCCGAAGATGTATTGGTTGAGTTGGGATTACCATTATATACTGGGTTTGGAAACAGAGTACCATTTAATACGGCAAGTATTGAAAATACTGGTTTTGAATTTTTGGCAAATTATTCGGATAGTTTAAGTGAAGATTTTTCATTTAATATTAGTGGAAACTTCACAACATTAAACAACGAAGTTACGGCTTTGGGTGATGCTACTCCAATTATAGAAGGACAGTTTACATCAAATGGATTAAGAGGAACTAAAACAGATGTTGGTCAACCCGTTTCTTCTTTTTATGGATATATTGTAGATGGAATCTATCAAACAGATGCAGAAGCTCTAGCGGCAAATGATAATAATAACCCACAAGCGGGAGATTTAAAATTTAGGGATATCGCTGGTCCCGATGGTTCAGGACCAGATGGAATTGTTGATGAAAATGACCAGACCTTTTTAGGGAATCCTGCTCCTAATTTTGAATACGGTTTCAATATTTCTGCAACATACAAAGATTTTGATTTAAGTCTTTTCTTTAACGGCGTTTCAGGTAACAAAATATTGAACGGTAACATTTATCGAGGATATTTTGATACAGAGGGGAACTATCTTACGGATGCTCTAAGAGCTTGGACACCAACAAATACGAATACTAACATTCCAAGAAATACACAGTCAGATCCAGGTTTCAACAGAAGACCATCTGATTTTTATTTAGAGAATGGTGCTTACTTCAGATTAAAGAATATGCAGTTGGGTTATACTATTCCATCTGATATCTCTGAAAAAATGAAGATGACGAAGTTGCGTATATACGGTTCTGCTACAAATCTGTTTACAATTACAGATTATACAGGTTATTACCCTGAGGTAGGTAGAAACACAAGATCGTCTAGAAGAATTTTTAGCTCGGGTGTAGATGAAAGTGCTTATCCAACAGCAAGAACTATTCAACTGGGAGTACAGGTTTCATTTTAATTCTAACAAAAAAAGACATGAAAAATAAAATAATATCAAGAAGTCTATTGGCTGCACTGGTATTGCTGCTAGTGATATCATATAGTTGTCGGAAAGACATATTAGAACAGGAAAATCCAAACGCGGTAACACCGCAATCATTTTGGAAAACAGAGGATGACGCCAATAAAGGTATCATTGGGGCTTACAGTCCGTTTACACATATTTGGTACTATACACGTTTTGAAATATTCCTTTCGGATTATAGAGATGACGTTGTGAATGCTTTCGCAACATCAGAACGTACTGCAGCGGGATCTTTTAATGGAATTCCGCAAAGTAACGGTGCATTTTGGGTTTGGAGTGCTATGTTTCAAGGAGTAACCCGTGCCAACGAAGTATTGGCCAATGTTCCCGATATAGAAATGGATGCTACGGCCAAAGAAAATATATTGGGCGAAGCCTATTTTATTCGTGCTTATAACTATTTTAACCTTGTAAACGGTTGGTTAAATGTGCCGCTTATTACGGAACCGATTTCAGATTTGGAAAACCCTAAGGCGGTTCCGCAAGCAGATCCTGCAGAAGTATGGGCACAAATAGAAAGCGATTTAAAGGAAGCTCAGACTATGGCGCCAGAATCATGGCCGTCTGCTATGAAAGGAAGGATTACTTCTGGTACCGCAACGGGTTTCTTGGGTAAAGTTTATTTATATCAAAAGAAATATGCTGAGGCCAAAGCGGAATTTGCCAAAATAATGGACGGCAGATACGAATTGATGGAAAACTACGCGGATAACTTTACCGAAGCTTCGGAAAACAATAAGGAGTCATTGTTTGAAATTCAATTGGTAAACGATGGAAATACTGGTTGGGGAGGAGATGCTCCTGGAGCTGGTAAAGGTGCTGCTTTTCATCCGGATATAGCTCCTAGAGGATTTACGGGCCAGGATGGTATGCGTATCAATGATTGGGTTCTAGATTTATTCTTAGATGAAAGAACCGTAAACGATGAAATAGACCCAAGAGCTTTTACAACTTTATTTTTTAATACAGACGAGTTTACCGTTTATCAAGGAGATACATTGGTTTCTCAGACGTACGGAGATAAAAGTTATAAAGAGGTGTTTCCAGATACCGATTTAGTTTGGGGGAACAAGTGGTTGGATATAAAATTTGACGATAAGACAGGTTCTCAGGATAACGGATGGCATCAGTCAGGTAATAACTTAAGGTTGTTACGCTATGCAGATATCCTATTGATGTATGCTGAGGCCGAGTTTATGTTAAACGGCTCTACTGCAGATGCTCTAAATGCTATTAATGAAGTACGGGCAAGAGTTGATATGCCGGCATTAACAAGCATTACAATGCAAGACATAGAAGATGAAAGAGTTAAAGAGTTGTCTTTGGAAAGAACCAGATACTTTGATATTCTAAGATGGGGTAAAGTAGAGGAGTATATTGTAAACAAACCAGAGTTAAAATCTGAGAGTGCAGGTACAAGCTCATATAGACCTGGTCGTGAATATATTGCTATTCCTCAGAATGAGATAGATGCTAACCCTGTATTTAAACAAAATCCAGGATACTAATTTATTGTTGTTTATTTTTAAAGGAACCATTGCGAGATGGTTCCTTTTTTTTTAAATTGAATTTTAGAATTATGCCCTTGAAGAAATTACTATTTATAGCAAGTTTGATTTCCTTTATATCCTGCGATAATCAACAAAAACAATTTCAGCTGGTTTTTGAGCGTGATTCAGGTATTGATTTTGCAAACACGATAAACGAAACCGATGAACTCCATTATTTTAGTTTCCCCTACATCTATATAGGAGGAGGTGTTGGTGTGGCAGATTTTGATAATGATGGCCTTAGTGATATTTTTTTTGCGGGAAACGTGGTTTCATCCAAGATTTACAAGAATACTGGAGATTTTAGGTTTGAAGATGTTACCCAAAGTTCGGGTATTGAAGGCCGCTATTGGGCTAATGGTATATCCGTAATTGACATTAATCAAGATGGTTTGATGGATGTGTATGTCTCTGTTGGAGGTTTTGCTACTGAGGCTGAGCGAAAAAACAAACTTTATATAAATCAAGGGAACTTTAAGTTTACAGAGCAAGCAGCAATTTATGGTATAGATGATTCCGGATATTCTACTCAAGCCGGATTTTTTGATTATGACAGAGATGGGGATTTAGATTTGTATGTAATGACTCATGCAAATGAACCGCCAAAAGAAATAGAAAAGCTATATACAAAAAATGATGGTTCAGGACCAAGTACGGACCGTCTATATGAGAATAAGGGAGTGGGAGCAAATGGCTATCCTCAGTTTGAAAATGTCTCGGAAAAAGCTGGTATTTTAATAGAGGGTTATGGTTTGGGACTTTCAATAACAGACATTAATAAAGATGGTTGGCCGGATATTTATGTAGCCAATGATTTTGTTGCTAATGACCTTTTGTATATTAATAACCAAGACGGTACATTCTCGAACAAATTATCTCAATATTTTCAGCATACATCAAGAAATGGTATGGGTATAGATGTTTCGGACATAAATAATGATGCCCTACCTGATGTACTGGTCATGGATATGCTACCGGAGATTAATAAGCGTCAGAAAACCATGACAGCCAATATGAACCATGAACATTTTAAACAAACCCTTAGGGAGGGGTTTTCGCCACAGTTCATTAGAAACACACTGCAATTAAATCAAGGTAACGACGTACAAGGCACGCCTGTTTTTAGTGAAATAGGTCGCTATTCTGGTTTGCATCAAACAGATTGGAGTTGGTCTCCGTTAATTGCAGATTTTGATAATGATGGGTTTAAAGACGTTTATATAACCAATGGCTTTAGGCGGGATATAACCAATCACGACTTTATGGAATATTCAAGTCAGGCCGGGATATTTAAAAATGGAACGGGTAGGGCCTCCGAAAAGAAAATAGTAGAGCGCTTAAAAAAGTTGGATAGTATATTCTTGCCTAATTACGCTTTTTCCAATGATGGGAGTTTAAAGTTTACAGATAAGACCCAACTATGGGGACTTGAAAAGGCATCTTTATCCAACGGTGCTGTATATGCAGATTTTGATAACGATGGAGACTTGGATTTGGTCGTGAATAATATTAATGCTCCGGCCTTTCTCTATAAAAATAATTCTGATAAGACTCAGGAAAACCACTATTTAAGAGTGCGGTTAAATGGAAATAAGAATAATGTAGAAGGTATAGGAGCAAAGGTCATTGCTTTTTTATCCAGTAAAGAAAAACTTTATTATGAATACAACCCCGTAAAGGGTTATATGTCATCGGTAAGTTCTGCCATTCACATGGGGCTAGGTAAACAAAACCATGTAGATTCTTTAAAAGTTATTTGGCAAGATGGTACTCAACAGCTTCTTGAAAATATTCGTGTAGATACATTATATAACCTTAACAAGAACGAAGCATCAACAATCAATAAGAAAAATCAAGTTCCTGCTGCCAGAATGTTTACGGAAATTGAAGATGCAAATGTTATAGGGTATAATCACTTTGAAAATGATAACAGTGATTTTAGAGGAGAACCTTTACTATTGCATTTAAATGATTTTAATGGCCCTGGAATAGCAACAGGAGATATTAACGGTAATGGTAAAAAGGATGTCTATGTTGGTGGGGCAAGAAATTACCCCGGTAAAATTTTTCTCAACAGGTCAAACGGTATTTTTGATTCTATAAGTCTTCCGGGCTCCGAAAAATATGAAGACCTTGGGGCTCTATTCTTTGATGCTGACGGAGATGATGACCTTGATTTATATGTCGTTAGCGGAGGTAGTTCTGTAAAATATTTTGATAAAGGTCACTATCAAGATAGGCTGTACATTAATAAGGGTAATGAAGTTTTTGAACATAAAACAGATGCATTACCAGAAATAAAGGCTAGCGGATCTTGCGTAGTAGCTGCCGATTTTGATTCGGATGGTGATTTGGATTTATTTGTTGGGGGTATGATTGTTCCAGGAAATTTTCCGGACACACCAAATAGTTATTTGCTCGAGAATGTTAATGGAAAATTTATAGATGTTACTGAAAAGAAAGCGGAAAAACTGCGTACAATAGGGTTGGTCAGTTCTGCTCTATGGACAGATTATGATAATGATGGCGACTTGGACCTTATGGTGGCTGGAGAATGGATGCCAATAACCATATTTGAAAATAAAAATGGTAGATTGGAGCATAATACTCAAACTGGGCTGGAGAATTATAGTGGATTTTGGAATAGCTTAATCGGTAAGGATTTTGACCATGATGGAGATATAGATTATATAGCAGGTAATTTAGGGGAAAACACCGCATACAAAGTAACCAAAAAAGAACCAATGAGGGTATACGCCAAGGATTTTGACAAAAATTCTAGTATAGATCCTATAATTACAAGGTATATTAAAGGGAAGGAAGTACCCTTGGCTCCTAGAGGTGAATTGGCAAAACAATTGGTTTCCATTAAAAGAATATTTCCTAATTATGATCAATATGCAGAGGCTGATATGCCCAAAGTACTAAAGGCATTAGATACTACTGGAATGAGAGTGTTGAAAGTTAATTATATAAGCTCTAGTTATATTGAAAATTTAGGCAGCGGAAAATTTACTGTAGTCCCATTACCTCAAAAAGCACAGCTGTCTCCACTTTTTGGTTTGGATACAGGTGATTTTAACTCAGATGGTTCGGATGATATTTTGGGAGTTGGAAACTTTTATCCTACCGAGGTAATCTCGGGCTGGTATGATGCTGGAAAAGGTGTTGTGCTTAGCGGGGATAATCAAGGGAACTTCACATCGGTTTTACATACTAAAACTGGGTTTAAAGTTGAGAATGATGCACGTGCTTTGGTGAATGTGGTTCTAAATGATTCTACCCTTTTGTGGTTAGCATCGGTAAATTCCAATAAGGTAAAACGTTTTAGACAAAATCTCAAGTTACCCATTGTGCAGTTTGAACCGGGGGAAACTAATGCCGAGATATATTTTAAAAATGGAGATGTAGCCAAGCAAGAGTTCTATTATGGTGCTGGTTATTTATCGCAATCGTCAAATAGTATTCAGGTTCACGAATCAATGGATAAGATTTTAATTTATGATGCTGAAGGTATAAGTAGAGAGGTTGTTCTAGATTAAAGGAAATAGAAAAGAAGGGGGCACATATATGAAGATGAGAGTAAAGCTTTTTGATTATATAATTATAATTGTTTCAGTTTTGTTTACCATTGTTGGTAATGCCCAAAGCCACATTAGCTTTAAACACATTACAACAAGTGATGGTCTATCACAAAGTGATATTAACGCCATTTATCAAGATAAACAAGGTTTCATGTGGTTTGGTACGCATGATGGTCTAAACAAATATGACGGGTATAAGTTTACGGTCTATAACCCTAGTGCCAATTCACCAAATCAGATTAGCAGTAACCTTATTGGAGCCATAACTGGGGATGATCAGGGTAACTTATGGGTGGGAACCACAGGGAGTGGTCTTAATTTTTATAATGCTGCTACAGGTACGTTCACATCTTATAGGAATGAGGATGACAATCCAAATAGTCTCATAGGTGACCATGTAACTGCCTTGTTTAAGGATAGTAAAAACCGCTTGTGGGTAGGTGTTCGTGACGGTTTGGATATGGTAGACCTTAACGTTTCGCCAGAGAATATAAAATTTCAGCATTTTAATTCCGAACAAGACCCTTTTATTATTGGTTGGGACGGTAGCTCTATCTACAGCATTTATGAAGATAAGAACGGACAAATACTGGTTGGTGGGGCAACTGGTATTTTTAAATTAAAAAAAGATTCAAATGGGAAGGATTATTTCGGGAACGTAAACAATTCATTAGGACTCCCTGATTGTATTGTTAGGAGTATTTTAGAAGATAATTGGGGCCGATTAATCATAGCTACTAACATTGGTATATTTTGCCAAGTAAAAGGCAAGGGTAGAGAACTTGTAAAAATTCACGACACCAATTTTAACAACCTTCTAGTTGACAATAACAACCGCATTTGGGCAGGGTCCAATGAGGGACTCTTTTATTTTGAGAACACGTCTATTGAGAAAAAACCCAAATTTGTCAAACGCTTTACGTATGATTCTAGAGATATAGGTAGCATTAGTAAGAATATCATAAAATCACTATATCTAGATAAGACGGGTATCATTTGGGTCGGGACCAACGGTGGCGGGGTCAATACTTTTGATCCAGGTAAAAAACAATTCCTAAATGTAAGAAACACACCGGACCCTAAGAGTTTAAGTTATGATAAGATTAGGGCTATGTACGAGGATAGCAATGGAACCGTATGGGTAGGCACAGAAGGTGGCGGCCTAAATATGTTATTGGAAGAAGATGATGACGGTAATTATAATAAATTTGAACATTTTAATTCTATTTCCAGAACATTTGCAATTACAGAAACAACAATTGCAAATAAGAGAACTTTATTAATTGGATCAGAAGGCACACCAGGTCTGTATCTTCTGGATATTAGTAATCCAAATGCTATTAAAGAATCAAATCTAAAATCCCAAGGACTAATGCACGGTGTGTTCAGTCTTTTGAACGATTCTAACGAAAATATATGGATTGGGACTTATACTTCAGGTATTCATAGGTGGATTAAGGAGGATAATGGCAAAGACTATCTTAAATCGACTTTTAAAAGTTACCCCAAGCAACCCAACGCTTTACCTAGCAACATCATTAGGGATATTCTTGAAGACAGTAATGGTTCTATCTGGTTTGCAACAGGAGATGGTTTGAGTAGTCTTAATAAGATAGAACGTTACAAGAAACAACCAAAATTTAAAACCTATAAATCGGACCCGAATCAAAAAGGGGCAATAAGCCACAATTATATTCTTTCCTTGTACCAAAGTACCGCGGGAGATTTATGGGTAGGTACTTTTGGTGGTGGATTAAACAAATTCATACCAGGTGAAAACGGAAATGATGATAGTTTCATTTCTTATTCGTTAAAAGACGGACTGCCCAATAATGTAATTAAAGGTATTCTAGAGGATCGTGAAGGTAACTTATGGCTTTCCACCAATATGGGGCTTTCTAAATTTGACCCTGTAAACGAGACATTTAAAAACTATAATGAAAGTGATGGTCTGCAAGATAATGAGTTTCAGGAATTGGCGTGTGTTAAACGGGCAGATGGGGAAATGCTTTTTGGCGGTATAAACGGATTTAATGCGTTTTACCCAGAAGAAATAAATGATAACGAACAGCCCGCGGAAACAGTAATTACGGATTTACTCGTATCCAATAAATCCGTAAGGGTTGGTGAGAAAATGAATGACAAGGTCATTCTGAAAAAAAACATAAATCAAATTAGTGATATTGAACTTAGCTATAAACAGAATAATTTTTCCTTTGAATTTGCGGCCTTACATTATGCAGCACCTTTAAAAAATAAGTTCGCTTATATGTTAGAGGGTTTTGATAAGGATTGGATACAAACTACTTCGGATAAACGCTTTGCTACGTATACAAATTTAGGGCCGGGAGATTATACTTTTAGGGTAAAAGCGTCCAATAATGATGGTCTATGGGATCAGTCTCCTTCGGAAATAAAAATTAAGATTACACCGCCAATTTGGCAAACTTCTGCCGCTTATTTGTTTTATAGTTTTTTAATGTTGGGTGTTTTATGGTTATTCTGGAGATACACGTTTATCAGGACTAGTAAAAAGCATCAATTGGAACTGGATCATCTTGAAAAAGAGAAATCCGAAGAAATGCAACGTGTAAAACTTGAGTTCTTCACCAATATCTCGCATGAGTTTAGAACACCGCTCACGCTCATAAAAGGTCCGCTAGAATATTTAAGGAAGGATGGGCTAAAGGTAAGCCAAACTAAAGTTCAGGAGCAGTACAATATCATGTACAAAAACACCAATTATTTATTGAAATTGGTAAATCAGCTTTTAGACTTTAGAAAGATAGATCAGGGAAAAATGCACTTGGTAGTGCGTAATAGTAATGTTGTTGAATTTATTCAAGAAGTTTGTCAGCCCTTCCAATTTCTAGCTCACAAGCAAAATGTAGATTTTAATATTTCCGCTAGTGATGACGCTATTGTATCATGGTTTGATCATGATGCTCTAGAAAAGATTATGAACAACCTGTTATCCAATGCTTTTAAATATACTCCTGATGGAGGACATATAAACGTAGAGATATCAATAGAAAGAGAAAAGAGTGGTGAAGCTGAGGAAAGTAACAGAAACGTAGTTATTAAAGTTCGAGATTCTGGGTTTGGAATAGCAAAAAATAGAGTGAACACTATTTTTGAACGTTTTAATACTCAGGATAAAAAAGACAGAAGAAATCTTCAAGGGGCGGGTATAGGATTATCGTTTACTAAAAATTTGATCGAGTTACATCAAGGTTCTATTGTCGTTAAGAGTAAACCGAATAAAGGGACTGATTTTATAGTACGACTTCCAATGGAAAAGGAAACCTTTATGAACATTCCAGAGGTGAGTATAAAAGAGGTTTCAGAAAGCGATTTCTTGGTGCGCTCTTCGGAAACTGAGTCGTTTGCCATTGGGATAAATGATGAAATTCTTGATGAAGATGTATCAAAATCACGCCCTAAACTCCCTATTCTACTTATTGTTGATGATAATGAGGATATTCGTACTTTGGTAAAACAGGCTTTGGAAGCGGAGTATGTAATATACGAGGCGGAAAACGGAAAACAAGCTTTAAAACTAGCTAAAAGTCTCATGCCGAATATTATCTTAACGGATATTTTAATGCCTGTGATGAACGGTACCGAGTTCTGCGAAAAACTTAAGACCAATAAAGAAACGAGTCATATTCCAGTGGTAATGCTTACGGCAAAAGCATCCGAAGAAAGTGAAATAGAAAATCTAAAATTGGGTGTTGAAGGATATATTCGTAAACCTTTTGAAATGGAGCTGCTACAACTAACGCTCTCCAATATTCTTAAGCAGAGGGATCAACTTAGAAAGCAGTTTACTAGGAATATTACGCTGCAACCTACGGAAATTGCCGTTACTTCGGTAGATGAGTCTTTTCTACAGACTGCTATTGAAATTGTAGAAAAACACATGATGAATACGGACTTTAACGTAGAAATGCTTGTAAAGGAAATGGGCTATAGTAGAAGTAACCTTTACATGAAATTTAAAGAGATTACCGGTCTATCTTCCAGCGAGTTCATTAGGAACATTCGTCTAAAAAGAGCGGTTCAGCTTTTTGAGCAGAGCGATTTGTCCGTCAAAGAAATTATGTACAAAACAGGATTTAATACGGCTTCTTATTTTTCCAAGTGTTTCAAGAAGCAATTTGGCGTAATTCCTAGTGAATACGTTGCCAACTTAAAAGATAAAAAAACAACCTCATAACTTTAATAATGAAAAATAAATTAGGTATCAAGTTTGGCCTTTTAGTCTGTTTTCTAGCCCTACTATCTTGTGGGCAGAAAAACAAAACCAAAACCGTATCCGTTATTGAAACGGACGACCAAAAACCAAATGTGATTATTGTATTTACAGATGATCAAGGTTATGGAGATTTAGCATCACATGGCAACCCTATACTAAAAACTCCTAATTTGTCTGCTTTTGGTAAAGAGGCTTTGGAGCTTACAAATTTTCACGTGGGCACGACTTGTGCGCCTAGTCGGGCAGGACTTATGACAGGACGTAACGGCAATAGGAACAATGCTTGGCATACTATTGGTGGATGTTCTATCTTGTTGGAAGATGAAACCACCATAGCGGAAGTGTTTGAAGATGAGGGGTATAAAACGGCTATGTTCGGAAAATGGCACTTGGGGGATAATTACCCGTACAGACCTTTTGATAGAGGGTTCCAAGAAACGCTTTATAATGGCGGAGGAGGTGTGCAGCAAACTCCGGATTATTGGAACAATACCTATTTTAACGACACCTATTTTAGAAATGGTGTTCCGGAAAAGGTGGAAGGATACGCAACGGATGTCTGGTTTAATGAGGCCATTAAATATGTACAACGTACGAAAGAAGAACCTTTCTTCCTGTATTTACCACTTAACGCGGCACATTCACCATTTAACGTTCCGGAAAGTTATGCGAAACAATACGAAGATGCTCCGTTAACCGATGTTCAGAAGCGTTTTTATGGAATGATTACCAATATTGATGAGAACTTTGGAAAGTTGGTCAATTTTTTAAAAGACGAAAAATTATTTGATAATACTATAATCATATTCACAACGGATAATGGTACTGCTGCGGGAATAGCAAAAAGCAAGGATGGAAGTGTTTTAGGTTACAACGCTGGTTTGCGGGGTACTAAAGGCAGTCACTATGACGGTGGACATAAGGTGCCATTCTTTATCAGTTGGCCCAAAGGCAATATAAAAAAGGGAACTACAAGTAATGAATTGGTAGCCAACGTAGATTTGTTACCTACACTTACCCAAATGGCAGGAGTATCTTTTCAGCCTAAAAAGCCTTTGGATGGGGCAGATATGTCAGCCGTATTAACGGAGGGTGCAGAAAGTAAGGAGCGTATGTTGGTTATAGATACGCAGCGTGCTCAATGGCCTGAAAAGGGTAAGAACAGCTGTGTTATGAATACGGAATGGCGATTGATCGGTGGTACCGAGTTATATAATATTGTTGATGATCCGGGACAAAAAAATAACGTTGCGGACCAACATCCAGACATGGTTAAAAAAATGCAGGCTTTTTATGATCAGTGGTGGTCCGGTATAGAACCCGAAATGAGATATGCCGAAATTCCTATTGGTCATGAAGAAGCAAATCCCGTTACGATTACAGTCCATGATATGCATACGAAAGAGAACATACCTTGGAACCAAGTTCAAATTCGTGAGGGGGAGTTTTCTCCGGAAGGCTATTATAGCGTGAATATTGTTGAAGATGGCGAGTATGAGTTTAAATTGTATAGATATCCACCAGAATCGGGCTTGTCTCTTAATGCTGCTTCAGATGTTATTATGGGGTCCTCAACGGTAAATGAATTGCCTGTAGGAAGGCGCATCAATTTTAAGGGTGCTCAAGTGAAACTAGGTGATGTTTCTTTAGAAGGAAATGTTGATTCAGACGAACCCTATGCGCAGCTACAAGGGGAATTGAAAAAAGGAAGCTACGAGCTTAATAGTCATTTTATTACGGATGAAGGAAACGCGTTTTCCGCATATTATATAGTAATCGAAAAAAAAGGATAATCCATGAAAAAGGCCAAGAAAAATATTGAAGCAAATTCAAAAAAGACGGATTCATTATCCCGAAGGTCATTTCTTTCTAAAACGGCTCTAGCTGCGGGTGCTATAAGTATTGTTCCCAGACATGTTTTAGGTAGGGGTTTTGTCGCGCCAAGTGATAAGGTAAATTTAGGATACATTGGCCTTGGTAAGCAAAGTATAACGCTGTCCAATACTTTTTTAGAAAATACAGACGAAGCGCAAATCGTAGCTGGTTCCGATGTGTGGACAACTAAAAACGATTGGTTTAAGGCACATGTAAGTAAATTGTATGCAGATAAACGCAAACAGAACAACTATAAAGGCCTTACAACAACAGGAAATTATCTTGAAATTTTAGAAAGAGATGACATAGATGCCGTAGTGGTTGCAACACCTGATCATTGGCATGCCATACAGGCCATTGGGGCTATGGAGGCTGGCAAGCACGTGTATTGCGAGAAACCTTTAACGTTAAAGATTCAGGAAGGCATAGACATGGTAAGCACCGTTAAAAAAACGGGTAAAGTTTTACAAACAGGGAGTATGCAGCGTTCGTGGGCCACGTTCCAAAAAGCTACGGAAATGGTAAGGAACGGTTATTTAGGTGATATCAAAAAAGTACTTGTTAATGTGGGTGACCCTGCTATTCCATTCAATATGGATTCTCAGCCGGTACCTTCTCAAATAGATTGGAACCAATGGTGTGGTCCGGCACCGTTGTTGCCCTATAATGAAAGACTTGCGCCACAGGAGAGCAAAGCGTTCTTTCCGGATTGGAGACTGTTTAGTGAGACCGGAGGTGGCATATTAACGGATTGGGGCGCTCATATGTTTGATATTGCCCAATGGGGATTGGGAATGGATAGAACTGGTCCGGTAAAATTTATTCCTCCTGCGGACAAAAAAGCAGTAAGAGGTATGCAGATGTTCTATGAAAATGGAATTGAAATGGTTCACGAAGATTTTGGTAGGGGATGGGGTGTTCGTTTTATAGGGACCAAAGGTAATTTGGATATTAGTAGAAGTTATTTGGAAACAGACCCGCCTAAGATTTTAAAATCTCAGGTAACGGATAAAGAGGGGCTGAAATCTAGAGGCAATCATTATCAGAATTGGATAGATGCCATAAAAAAAGGTACCCCCGTTATTTCCGATGTTGAAATAGGCCATCGTTCCGCGAGTGTGGGTAACATTTGTAATATAGGGTATCAATTGGGCCGCACCTTGGAGTGGGACCCAAAGAAAGAAAAATTTATAGGTGATAGTGAGGCCAACAAAATGAAGAGTAGAAAAAATAGAAAATACTAAAAATCAACCTCCGGGTCTTTCTTTTCTGAACGTTCCAGGGGTGATTCCATTTTTTAATTTGAACATTCTAGAAAGATAGGAAATGGTGCCTAGACCGGTCTTTTCCGCAATTTCCGCTAAGGTATTGTTTGTGGTGAGCAATAAGGTTTCCGATCGCTCAATACGTATAGTCTGTATGTATTTGCTGGGCCTGATTCCAAATTTCTGCTGAAAAACCCTAGAAAAATGATCGGCACTCAGGTTGCTGTGTTTGGCAAGGTCCGCTACGGTAAGGGGCTCATGTAAGTGTTCTTTAATATAGTTGAGTACCTCGTGAAAATCACTTCTAATATTTAACTTGGAGCTTTTACTGTTTTGTATAAATGAAGCAAACAAGAGGTGAAGAAGTCCCTGAGTCTCAATAAAAGACTTGGTAGAGAGCAAATCGTTCTTTTTCACGGTGTCAAGTAGAAATTTTTGCTTGTCATAAATAGTAGGGTCATCGTCTACCAAATAACGCTTTGGGTGAAGTTCTATAACCTTTTTAAAATATCCATAATGGTCGTTATTAGCTTCAATGGCATATCTAAAATCTTTCATGTCATAAATGGAAAGCCCATCGCCAACCTCTTCCAAAAAATGAATGTAATAAAGTTCTAAATGGTCATCACACCTATACCGGCTGTAGGTAAAGCTGGGTACAAGATATAGGTAACCTGGTTCTAGATCAAACTCTTCGTAACTGTGGTATATTTTGGCGGTTCCTTTTGTTACCAAATAAAGTCGGGAAAAAGGGCTGATTACGTTGTCGTAATCCCATGTGGAATCTAATTTTCCGTATCCACCATGTAGAAAGGTCAATTTTAAGGATTGCAGAATTTTATTCATACACTATTTACTTCTTATCGGATTTTATGCACTTATAATCGTTATGTAAAGATAGTAATTATGCTTTCAATAATTGATTTTCAGGGCTTTTTGAGTTGTAAAGTATTTTTATGCATAATGCGTCCGTGATTTATAAATGTCGGATTTGTACAACTCATAGCCTGATTTATGCAAGAAATTGACAAAACAAATACTTTAAGTTTGTGGAAAACATAAAATTTCTCATAAAGAATGTTCAAATTATCAAATTATTTCATTTTTTCTTGGGCTTTGATGCTATTCTCCTGCGGTGGCCCGGACCTTCCAGAGGATGTAGAACAGGCCTATGAGACGCTTCCGGAAAAGGTAGATTTTAATCAGCATGTAAAACCTATTTTATCCGATAAATGTTTTATTTGCCATGGTCCGGATAAAGCAAAAATAAAGGGTGGCTTACAGTTGCACGACCCTGAATTTGCATATGCCGAATCCATTAATACACCAGGGTTGTTCTCTATTGATCCTGGAAACCCGGGAAATAGTGAGGTGGTTAAAAGAATCTTGACAGATAATCCGGAAACCATAATGCCTGCGCCTTCATCGCATTTAAACTTATCGGCCTATGAAAAGGCTATGCTAGTAAAATGGATAGATCAAGGTGCGGAGTATAAAGATCACTGGGCATTTTTAAAACCGGAAAAGCATCAGGTTCCAAAAGTAAAACAGACCGACTTTGTTCAGAGTCCTATAGATAATTTTGTATTGGCCAATTTAGAGGAAAAAGGAGTTTCTCCATCTAAAAAAGCGAGCAAGGAGCTGTTGCTAAGAAGGGCTTCTATTGATTTAACGGGCTTGCCTCCAACTTTGGAGGAAATGGAAGCTTTTGTAAACGATGACGCACCGGATGCTTTTGAAAAACAGATAGACCGTTTATTGGCTTCTCCGCATTATGGGGAACAGATGACTTTGGACTGGATGGATGTTGCCCGTTATGCAGATACGCATGGGTACAGTAACGATAGATATAGAGATACCTCGCCATGGAGAGATTGGGTTATAGATGCATTTAATAAAAACATGCCCTATGATGAATTTCTCACATGGCAATTAGCGGGAGATTTATTTGAAAACCCCACACGGGAGCAAAAACTGGCCACTACTTTCAACAGGTTGCACCCTCAAAATCTGGAAGGTGGTATTATAGATGAAGAATTTAGATCGGAATATGTTGCGGATAGGACCGCTACGGTAAGCCAAGGTGTATTGGGATTGTCGTATGCTTGCGCTAAATGTCATGACCACAAATACGATCCTATTTCTCAAAAGAACTATTTTGAGATGTATGGCTTTTTCAATAACGTAGATGAGACGGGATTGATTCCTTGGGATTTAGCTACTCCGGTTCCGGCCATGTTGCTTCCTACGGAAGAACAGGAAGGGGTGCTTGCTTATCTAGATAAAATTGTTGAGGAATCCGAAGATAAAGTTGAGCGCACAGCTAAAACCGAAAATGAAAAGTTTGAACAGTGGTTGGCGGGTAATTCTTTTAAGAACATTCCGGTTAAAGGTAAGCCGCGTGGGTTGATTGCTTCTTTTAATTTTGATAACCAAAAATTGGTGAACACCGCTGGCGGAAATGGCAAAAACCATATTCGTATGCGTCAGCAGTTTGTAGATAACGAGAAACCTGTTTTTAAAGAGGGAGCTACAGGTAAAGGGCTATTTATGGATGGGGATACATGGTTGGATCTGGATAAAATAGGTATCTACAAACGCAACCAGCCTTTTAGCATTTCTATAAAAGTTTTTATTCCTAAGGACCTTGAAGATGGAGTTATATTTCATAAAATGCAAGGACCTGAATTACATAGTTTTAGAGGGTATCACTTAAAAGTAAAAGAGAACAAGTTAGAAGCGTTGTTTGCCCATGTGTGGCCAGATAATTCAATGGTAGTAGAGTCCGTTAAAGAGATTCCAAAGGAAAAATGGGTGCAGGTTACGCTTACCTATGACGGTTCTAGTAAGGCAAAGGGAATAGGGATTTATATGGATAGCGAAAAACTTGAAACCACTACTTCTTTTGATAACCTGTACAAGGATATTGTTTTTAACAATATGAACAATTATATCTATAAAGAAACCGTAGAGCCTGGTTTAAGAATTGGTGCTATATGGAGAGGAAAGGGCATTGGTAATGCTGTTGTAGATGATATAATGGTTTTTGATAATGAATTGAGTGCTGTTGAAGTAATGCAAATAAGCACTACAGACCGGCTTAAGAACTTAATCGCCAAAACAAAAGAAACACTTACCGAACAAGAAAAAGAGCAGCTGGCTCAATACTATTTGTTCAATAAATCTCCAAAATACAATGAAGCTCTTGCTGTTTTGGAGGAGAATCGTAAAGCCTTAGTAGATAGTATAGAACCTATTAAGCAAATAATGGTGATGAAAGAACGTAAAACACCTAGACAGACCTATATTTTGGATAGAGGTAATTACGATTCACCAACAGATTCGGTATTTCCAAATGTTCCAACGGAGATATTTCCAATGGCAGATAGTTTACCTAAAAATAGGTTGGGCCTTGCCCAATGGATTACGGATAAGGACAATCCGTTAACGGCTAGGGTAGCGGTAAACCGTTATTGGCAAAATCTCTTTGGAAGAGGATTGGTAAAGACTTCTGAGGATTTTGGTAATCAAGGTGAATTGCCAAGTCACCCTAAACTGTTGGATTGGTTGGCTCTTGAATTTGTAGAGTCCGGCTGGGATGTTAAGGCATTGCATAAAACCATAATGTTGTCCAGCACCTATCAACAAAGTTCCGTAGTTAGTGAGGAGCATTTAAGATGGGATGGTGAGAACAAATGGTTAGCAAGAGGACCTTCCACACGATTGTCCGGAGAAATGTTAAGAGATAATGTACTATATGCGTCCGGTCTGTTGAACGAGACCATAGGAGGAGAAAGTGTTAAGCCGTACCAACCAGAAGGACTATGGAAAGTAAACGGAGATACTTACGTTCAAGATGGGGAAGAAGGCCTTTACAGAAGAAGCATGTATACCATTTGGAAGCGTACGGTGCCTAATCCTACAATTTCAACTTTTGATGCCCCTACAAGGGATTTATGTACCAGCAGAAGGCAAAAAACCAATACGCCGTTACAGGCCTTGGTAATTTTGAACGACCCTACTTACATTGAAGCTTCAAGGGTTTTAGGAAAACAAATGGCGGAAGCCAAAGACGTAGAGACCGGTATTGCCCAAACCTTCATGAAATTGGCAGGAAGAAGTATTACGGACCAAGAACTTGAGGTTCTTGCTCAATTACGGGAACAGGAATTTGAAAAGTTCAATCAAAATTTAGATAAGGCCAAAGGTTGGTTGCAGACCGGGGCGTTTAAAATTTCCGAAACCGATGATAAGGCGGCTATAGCTGCAAACGCCGTAGTGGCAAGTACCATAATGAATGCCGATGCCAGCATCACCAAACGATAATTGTTAACAGCAAACAAAAGAAACTATGTGTAATCATCATCACAATAAACTGACTTCCAATAACCAGGATTTACAAAAAATCGAAAGGCAACTGGATAGAAGACATTTTCTTAAAAAGACATCACTTGGTATCGGTGCCATGGCGTTGGGAAGTTTACTGGGCGCAGAAAAGGCATTTGCCGGTATAGGCAAGAACAGTACGGAAGAAGAGATTTTAAAGGTTTACAATAAGAACCGATTAGGTCTACCGCACCATGCGCCAAAGGCCAAAAGAATTATTTATTTATTTCAGAGTGGAGGCCCATCTCAGATGGATCTGTTCGATTATAAGCCAAAGCTTACCAACATGTTCGGTCAGGAATTACCACCATCCGTAATAAGTGGTCAAAGACTTACGGGTATGAGCGGTAGTCAAAGTACATTGCCTATAGCGCCTTCTACTTTTAAGTTTCAGCAATACGGGGAGTCTAGAGCTTGGGTGAGCGATGCGATGCCCTACCTATCCGAAGTGGTAGATGATCTGTGTTTTATTAAAAGTATGCAAACCGACCAAATTAACCATACCCCGGCCATTACATTTATGCAAACGGGAAATCAATTACCAGGTAGGCCTGCTATTGGTTCTTGGTTAAGTTATGGTTTAGGTTCAGACAATGAAAACTTGCCAACTTTTATTGCATTGGTTTCTAAAAACGGAAAAGGACAGCCTCTAAAAGCAAGTTTATGGGGGAACGGCTTTTTGCCAACAGAGCACCAAGGAGTACAATTTAGGTCGGGTAAAGACCCTGTTCTCTATTTAAGCGATCCAGAAAATTATGATGGCAATGACCGTAGGGATATGCTGGATTATTTAAAGAATTTGAACGACCTACAGACGGATGCCTTTGGTGATCCAGAAATTCAGTCCCGTATGGCCCAATACGAAATGGCCTTTAAAATGCAAACTTCCATACCTGAGGTAACCGATCTAACAAACGAGCCCGAATATATTTTTGATATGTACGGCAAAGATAGTAGGGATCCCGGTACGTATGCGGCAAACTGCCTAATGGCAAGAAAACTGCTTGAAAAAGGGGTTAAGTTTGTACAACTGTACCACCAAGGTTGGGATCAGCACAACTATTGTCCAGGAGGAGTAAAAAGTCAATCTAAAAAAACAGATCAGGCCACTGCTGCCTTGATCAAGGATTTAAAGCAAAGAGGTATGTTTGAGGATACCCTTGTAGTTTGGGGAGGAGAGTTTGGACGTACGGTGTATTCCCAAGGTCAGTTAACGAGCGAAAATTATGGTAGAGATCACCATCCAAAAGCATTTACCATGTGGATGGCCGGAGCAGGAGTGAAGCCTGGGTTTACCTATGGGGCAACTGATGACTTTAGTTACAATGTAACCAAAGATCCTGTTCACGTACATGATTTTCACGCTACGCTTATGCATCTATTCGGTATAGATCATGAGAGGTTAACGTTTAAGCATCAAGGAAGGCGCTATCGTCTAACGGATGTTCACGGTCATGTAGTTAAAGATTTATTGACCTAGATTTACCTGTTTTTGACCAGTATTCATTGTATTTTACCATCAAAATAAAAATCATCAGTATCCTATGAACGACAGAAGGAGTTTTTTAAAAAAATCCGCCTTGGGCGCCACAGCTTTATCCACAACATCATCTTTCGGGTTTAATATTCTAAAAAAAACCGTTCTTGAGGACCAAATTATTGGTCATGGAGATTTCAAATACAAAGTGGTGAAAGACTGGGCCCAGATGTCTGTTGCACATAACCCAATTTTAAACTGTCATGAAATGCAGATGGACAGTAAAGGAAGGCTCATTATGTTGGGAGACCATACGGATAATAATATTTTGGTTTTTGATAAATCCGGAAAATTGTTGGATTATTGGGGTACACGCTACCCTGGTGGGCATGGGCTAACCCTTCATGATGAAGGGGGAGAGGATATGTTGTATATCGTAGACTGTGGCTGGTTTGTAGACCGTACCGGAAAATGGAGTAAGCAAGCAGGTTCTGTTAGTAAGACTACCGTAGACGGGAGGCTTTTATTTAATTTGCCCGATCCACATACTATTGGTGTATATACCAAAGAGCAAGAGTATTTACCCACGGAAACCGCCATTGGACCTAATGGTGATATCTATGTAGCAGATGGTTACGGGTCTGATTTTATTCTTCAGTTTAGCCCTAAAGGCGAATTTATCCGTAAATGGGGAGGTCACGATAACAGCGATAAAAACTATGATTTGCATAATGCCCACGGAGTGGCAGTAGACTATCGTGATAAACAAAACCCGGTACTTGTGGTTACATCACGTTCGGACAAGAGCTTTAAATTTTTTACGCTTGATGGTAAGTTTATCAAAACCGTAGAGTTGCCCGGGGCCTATGTATGTAGACCCGTGCTAGACGATGATAATATCTATGCTGGGGTTTGTTGGTCAGAAAATAAGGCGGGCCACCGCTTTAGTAATTCGGGGTTTGTGACCATTATGGATGGTAGTAATAAAGTAGTTTCCAATCCTGGGGGAGATGCGCCTGAATATAAGAATGGCAAGCTTCAACAAATGTATCAATCGGAAAAGGCCATATTTAATCACGGACATGACGTTTTCGTTGATGAAGATAAGAACCTTTATGTCTGTCAATGGAATGCCAACAGAACGCCTCCAATCAAATTAGAGCGGGTGTAAATTCTATATTTTTTTTCTACGCGTAGGGTTAAAGCCATTTGTGGTAATCAAATGATCATATCTTTTAGCACCCTCTATGAAATATGTGTAATTTTCGAGTTGAAGTCTTCAGACTTCGATCAAACACTTATAAACTAAATTCAAAAGTTAAATGCGCAGCAAAAAAAACAATGTACTGTATGCACTGTTGCTACTAATTGTGTTTTCGTCCTGTAAAGAGGAAAAGGCAGTAATTACCGAAAAAAAACCGAATATCATCTACATTATGGCAGATGACCATACCACTCAAGGTTTTGGTATCTATGGGAGCCGCTTGGCTAAGTTAAACCCTACGCCAACTCTGGATAAAATTGCCAATGAAGGAATGATTTTTGACAATTGCTTTGTTAGTAATTCTATCTGTACGCCCAGTCGCGCCGCTATTATCACCGGACAAAATTCTCAATTGAACGGGGTTCTGGATTTAGATGGTCGTATAGAGCCGGCACGCCAGTTTTTACCAATAGAAATGAAAAAGTTGGGGTACCAGACCGCTGTAGTGGGTAAATGGCACTTAAAAGAAGAGCCTGCGGCTTTTGATTATTATAAAGTTTTACCGGGGCAAGGAAAATATTTTGATCCTGAATTTAGGGTTCGTGGTGATCAGCCATGGCCTAAGAATACGGTTCAGACCAAAGGTCATTCATCAGATATGGTTACCGATATTTCTTTAGATTGGTTAAAGAACGAAAGAGATCCTAACAAACCTTTCTTCCTAGTGCATCAATTTAAGGCTCCGCATGACGATTTTGAAAACGCACCGCGTTATGAAGAGTATTTGGCCGGTACGTTTATTCCTGAGCCGGAGAGCCTTTACGAAAGAGGAAACAACGGTTCTGTTGCCACAAGAGGAAAGAATGATTCTTTAACCAGAATTATTGGTTCGTCCGTGTCACATAGAAACTTGATTCGTAATCAGGCTATGAATATTTATGTGGATAGCTCAATTCACCGTTCATACCGCGATGCGGATAAAATTAGGCCTGAAGAGTATGTAAAGTGGGAAATGGATGATGAAGAAAGAAAATACACGAGTAAAGTATACCAAGACTACGTAAAGAAATATTTACGGTGTGTAAAAGGAGTAGATGATAATGTAAAACGCTTAATGGACTATTTAGAGGCCGAAGGTCTAATGGATAATACTATTATTGTTTACACTGGTGACCAAGGATTTATGTTGGGAGAACATGATTTTATTGATAAAAGATGGATGTACGAGGAGTCTATGCGTATGCCGTTCTTTGTGCGTTACCCAGAAAAAATTAAAGCGGGAACCCGTACCGATGCAATCATCAATAATACGGATTTTGCTCCAACGCTAATTGAATTGGCCGGAGGAAGCACTCCTGATTATATGCAAGGGAAAAGTTTTAAAACCATCTTAGAAACAGGAGAAGAACCGGAAGATTGGCAAAAATCTACCTATTACAGGTATTGGATGCACATGGCGCACCGTCATCAAAATCCGGCACATTTTGGAGTACGCACTAAAGATTATAAATTAATATTTTTCTATGGAAAATATTATGTAGATACCACAGACCCTAATGCGGAATGGGATAAGGAAAACTGGGGCAATGATTTTGATACCGATACCCCTGCGGGTTGGGAATTTTATGACTTAAAGAAAGATCCCAAAGAAATGAACAACGCCTATGCAGATCCAGCATATGCGGAGACCATTGCAAATTTAAAGAAAGAATTACTCAGACTTCGTGAGGACTTGAACGAAACGGATGAGAAATATCCTCATATTCAAAAAGTTATTGACGCCCACTGGAACGATTAAATAGGGCTTTTTTTAATCCCTAAAATAGAGAAAAAATCAGCTGCTATCCAATTTATAAGGATAGCAGCTTTTTTTATTGAATAATGTTTTTGAGAGGAGCAATTCGGTTAAAAATTTTTGGGACAGTTGAACTAGTTCAACTTTTTTGTAACAGAGGTTTTTGATTTTTGTAAGTATTAATCTTTAACTACTAAATCATGTTTTACAAATCGATTAAAATTTATGCGACACTCTTCTTTTTAATGGTATCCGTAGTTCAACTAAAAGCACAAAACCCGTATGATGTTAGCACAGAACAGGCTTTAAATTCTTTACAAGCTGCTAAGAAAAAAGCGGAAGAAATGAATGTTTTGGTCAATATAGCGGTGGTAGATGCAGGTGCCAATCTAAAGTCTTTCGTAAGAATGGATAATTCCTACTTAGGCAGTATAGATGTCGCCATAAAAAAAGCCAAAACCGCTCGCTATTTTGATATTGATACGGGCAAGTTGGGCGAATTAACCCAGCCGGGAGGCATCATTTATAACATTGAACTTAGTAATAATGGCCTTATTACCTTTCCCGGAGGTGTACCCATTAAAAATAAAGACGGTAAAATAATTGGCGCCATTGGTGTAAGTGGCGGCACCATAGAAGAAGATAGAATTATTGCTAACGCAGGCGCAGATTTCCTTTTAACTGAAAACTAAAATACTGATGAGAACTATTACTAATATTTTTTTACAAGCTATTGCAATCTTAGGCTGTGGCATAATTACGGCCCAAGATTTAAGCGACCCTATGTTGTATCGTAAAGATTTTAAAGATATTTCTGGAAAAAATACGGTTTCTATTACCAGTTATGAGAAGAAAGGAAAGCATTATGTGTATGCTGGAGGCGCTGGTAATGTAGATGTCTATCAAATTGATGCAGATGGCATACTTACGCCTGTGAGCAATCACGAATTGTATAAGCAAAAAGGGCCGGCCAGGGGCATGGTTGCTGACAATATTGGTGGAAACGATTTTCTTTTTGTAGCCAACAAATTTGGTAACGTAGTAGAAACCTTTAAAATTTTAGAAAGCGGTTCTTTGAAACGTGCCGCTATGATAGAAGATACTGAAGATACGCATCTTGCGGTTGGTATAACCCTACAGGTGGTTCACATGAAGAATGCATCTTTTTTGTTCGCAGGTGGTTTAGAAAGAGAAACCCCGGGGTTAAGTTCTTTTAAAATAAATATCGACGGAAGTTTAACCCATGTTCAATCGATGAAAGATACGGATGAGTTACACACCGATGGAATTATTGGTATGTTCGTTCATAAAATAAAAGGGAAAACCTATCTGTATAGCAGCGGATTTCAGGACAATGGTGTAAGTAGTTTTAGAGTTTATGAGGATGGTACATTTAGAAATGTGAACAATATCCATGACAATACAACAGACCGCTACCTGACAGGAGCGTATCCAGTGACTGGTGCAACACTTGGAGGCAATCATTATGTGGTAGTGGGCCATAGACATCATAAATATTATGATTATGCCCCTAAATTCATTAAAAACAAAGATTTTACATACCACGGAGATGGGGTAAGTGTGTTCAAGGTGAATAGAAAAGGCGCTTTGGTTCCGCATTTCGTTTTAAAGGATGATGAGTTAACCAAACTACGAGGACAAACCCGTATTGAAGTAGTTTCTGTGGAGGAAGACCATGCCATTTTTGCAGTAGGTACTCGGGATGATGCAAGTATTCAGCTAGTAAAATTAGATGTAGAAGGTACATTAACGCCCTTAAATTATTTAGAAACGGGTTTTCCTATCTATTACGGTTTAAGAAGTTTAACTATCGAAGGCAACCCCTTATTGGTAGCGGGCTCTATGAGTTTTGATCTTAATAAAGTAGCAAGTTATCAAGTAGCGCCTAAAATTGATAGAGAAGGCAAGCAATTGCGCCATATTGTAAATTTAAAATATAAAGAAGAGGCTACCCCAAAACAGGTAGAAGAGGCCGTACAGACTTTTTTAGATTTAGAGAAAACCATTCCTGAAATTGTTTCTATTGAATGGGGAGAGAATGATAGCACGGAAGGTCATAGTGATGGATTTACCCATACTTTTATTCTTACGTTTAATGATGAGCATGGACGAGAAAAATACCTGTTCCATAAAACCCATTTAGACTTGGTTAAAAAGATAGGTCCTATAATCGGTGGCGTTTTAGTGATGGATTACTGGACAGCGAAACAATAAAAAAGGTTTAAATTTTAGATTGATGGAAAACTTAAATACAAAAACAGCCCTTGTTACAGGAGGTAGCAGGGGATTAGGAAAAGCCACCGCTTTGGCATTAGCGAAGGAAGGGGTAGCCGTTGCCATAACCGGAAGAAATGAAGCAACACTAAAAATAACCGTAAAAGAAATAGAAGCACTAGGGGTAAAAGCTACCTATGCTGTTTTTGATGTAGGGAATTACGAGGCTGTAAAACGAGGCATAAAAACTATCATGGACGTTAAGGAACACATAGATATTCTCATAAACAATGCAGGTATAGCAGGTGTTGGTTCTTTTTTAGACATGCCAGTGAGCGACTGGGAACAAATGATACAAACCAATCTAATGGGTATGTATTATGTTACTAAAGAAGTTTTACCCCAAATGGTAGCACGTTGTGAAGGAGATATTGTCAATATTTCTTCTACCGCCGGTCTTAATGGTAATCCAAATGTTTCGGCATATTCGGCATCAAAATTTGCAGTCATCGGTATGTCTGAATCCTTGATGAAAGAAGTGAGAAAGCACAATGTACGTGTAATCACCATGACACCAAGTACTATTGAATCAGATATGACCATTGATCTCGGATTTGCACAAAAAGGGAGCGAAGAGAATATCTTACAACCTCAAGATTTTGCGGAACTCATTGTATCGGGTTTAAAATTACCACGTAGGGCGATGTTAAAATCTGCCGCATTGTGGTCTACAAATCCTTAAAAAGTAAAAAGCTACTCAAAGAGTAGCTTTTTTTTAATTGACTATAATTGAAAAATCTTTTCTAAGGCTATCCATTTCTCACCGTTTTTGGCCCAAGGAAGCTCTTGCTGGTATTTCCACATAAGTTGTTCCCATTCCTGTACTGCAGGGTTGTTAGCGTCCATCTCAGCTTTCTTTTCAGGGTCAAAAGTTTCATTAACTTCCATAATCATGAACATGCGGTTTCCTGTCAAGAAAATTTGCATATCCACGATACCGGCATCTTTTATACTTTTGGTTATAGCGGGCCTAGCATTACCTTCTGCATGATACTCTTTGTATTCCGCAATAAGCTTTGGGTCATCCTTAAGGTCACATGAATAGCAATATCTGGTAGTTTTCATTATGCTGCAATTTTAGTTTTGGTTACTTTATAGGCGTACATACCGTAGAAAGCTACAAATAGAAGACATATCATTGGTAACAGGAAAGAAAAATGAATTTCGGTAATGTTTCCGGCTATTTTATCACCAAAAACTTCCTGTCCATTTACAGTATCACCAAAGTCCATTATACTGGCTTGTAGCTTTGGTAAAAAGGCACCTCCTACAATAGCCATAATAAGTCCGGATGAGGCCAATTTGGCTTCCTCGCCCATATCTTTAAGGGCAAGTCCATATATTGTTGGGAACATAATAGACATGAATACAGAAACGAAAACCAAGAATACCAAACTAATGATACCGGTAGACATGATAATACCGCCACACATAAGGGCAGCCGCAATACCAAAATAAGCCAACATTTTTGCCGGGTTTATTTTTTTCATCAAAGCAGTTCCTATAAAACGGGTGGTTACAAAAGATACCATTGCGGTTATGTTCCACCAAGTGGCATCAACTCCTAAACTCTGCGATTCGTTAAGATACTCTACCAATTGAAAAATGGCTGTCCAGCACATAATCTGTGCTCCTACGTAAAACATCTGTGCAATGACCCCCAATAGAAAGGTCTTACTTTTAAAAATTCTGTCTAAAGATTCTTTAATGGATAAATGGTCTCCCATGACCATGGCCGGAATTTTAGTTTTCCAAATGACAAGAAAAACCAAGGCTACAAAGATACCAACCGCTATGTACGGGCCGCTAATTACATTAAGATCAAAGGCCTTTATTTCAGCAGCCTTTTCCGTACCTAAAGCCACAATTTCAGAACTGTCTGCATAATCTGCGGAAAGGATTCTATCCAAAACAACAAATTTAGCAATCAGCATACCCGTAAGTGAACCGATTGGGTTAAAAGACTGCGCCAGGTTTAATCGTTGGGTGGCAGTTTCTTTGTCTCCCATGGAAAGAATAAGTGGATTTGAAGTGGTTTCCAAAAAGCCTAATCCGCAAGTGATGACAAACAATGAAATTAGAAAATACGTGTACGAACCATTTTCTGCTGCAGGATAGAAAAGGATAGCTCCAAGCGCATAAAGGGCCAGACCAAGTAATAATCCAGATTTATAACTAAACTTACGGATAAACAATGCGGCAGGAATTGCCATAACACCATACCCAAAGTAAAATGCGAATTGTACGTTGTAAGCTTCTTCGTTTGAAAGAATCATAACCTTTTTAAAGGCCGCTACCATGGGGTTTGTCAAATCGTTGGCAAAGCCCCATAGTGCAAAAATTGAGGTTGCAGCAATAAAGGGAACGAGCAAATTCTTAGGAACTACGGGTGTTTTGGTGTTCTTTGTCATTGGTATATTTTTAAGTTGGTTGCGTTTAATCTTCGGTAAGTAGTGAACGGTCTAAATGCACATAGCCACCATCTACAAAAATAAACTGACCGGTAGTGTGAGATGACCTGTTTGAGATAGTGAACAAGCAAGTATCCGCTATTTCGTTGGTACTCGTCATTCTATTTTCTAAAGGAATTTTCTTTACAATAGACTGAAGTTTTTCTTCTCCATTAGGCAGCGTGCGAATCCAAGTATCATACGACGGAGTCCAACTTTCGGCTATTATAATGGCGTTGGAACGAATATCATGTTTTATTAAATCAACCGCCCATTCACGGGTTAGACCAAGAACTCCACCTTTGGAAGCGGCATAACCAGAAGTCCTACCTTGACCGGTAAGGGCTACTTTAGAGCCAATGTTCAGTATGTTTCCTTTAGACGCTATTAAGGAAGGCAACGCGTGCTTAACGATAAGAAAATAGCTTACCATATTCAGTTTTAACGAATCCATAAACTCTTCGTATGTGGCATCAAGCCCAACACCGTCATTTACACCAACGTTATTAATGACAACATCTATACGGCCATACTTTTTTACAATGGTAGAAACGGCGTTTTCAATCTGGACGGGATCGGTTACATCAGTTTGACAGAAAATGGCATCTATTCCTTTCTCTTGAATTTTCTCAACATATCCAAAACCTCGGGCATTACGGTCAATTACGGCCGGTATGGCTCCTTCTTCGGCTAAACGCTGCAATATGGTTTCGCCAATACTGCCTTCTTTTCCGGCAGCTCCGCTAATTACAACTACCTTATCCTTTAAATTTAAATCCATTGTTTTGTTGTTTTATAAATTGCTCAGAGTATAATTTGAGATGTTTCAGTAGTTGAAAACTATCTCATTTTGCCCTGCATAATTTGTTTATAGATTATAGAATGCCTGAGCATTTCCCCCCATGATCATCTCTTGGTCTTGGCTGCTAAGCGTTGCAATAAAATGGGTTACAATGCTTTTTACTTGACCGTAATTTCCAGCTACGAGGCAAACGGGCCAATCAGACCCGAACATGATGCGTTCACTGCCAAAAGACTCTAGAACAAGGTGCATATACGGTTGTAGTTGTTCTGAAGTCCATAATTTATAATCTGCTTCGGTAATCATCCCGGAGAGTTTACAGTACACGTTTTCCTGTTTTCCTATTTCTTTCATTAAAGTGGCCCATCCGTCGTAAAAACCATCTTTAATGTAGGGTTTGGCTATATGGTCAATAACAAATCTTTGATTAGGAAATTTTTTTACAAACTCTAGAACAGAGCCTAGCTGATGTGGGAAAACCAAAATATCATACGTATGGTCATATTTTTCAAGTTTGGAAATTCCTCTTAAAAAATCTGGTCGTAACAAGAAGTTATGATCGGCTTCACCTTGTACTACGTGTCTCCACCCTTTAAGATTTTTATCAGTACTATATTTTTCCAATACGGAATCAATAGTTTCGGATCTTAAATCTGCCCAACCAACAACACCTTTAATGAAATTATTCTGCTTGGCCAGATCCAATAAAAAATCGGTTTCTTCCAGAGTTTGGTCCGCTTGCACCGCTACACAACCATCAATTGAATTCTCTTCGTATACCTTCTTGAGGTCATTGGGAAGAAAATCTTTCCGAATAGCTGCCATGTTATCATCTATCCAAGAATGTTTAACCGGCTCATAGTGCCAAAAATGTTGGTGACTATCTATTGTCATTTTTCTTTTTTTAGAACTTCAATTATAGTTTATTCAGACAAGCAGCAACTCCTTCTGTTTCAATACACTCAATATTTGTGGAAACGCTATTTTCTAGTCCGTTAATCTGCGTTAGGTCTTCTCCCCAAATGGAGGCGTTCTTAAGTACATTGTTCGTAAATGTGCTCAAGCTAGAGGTACCATCATCTACTTTTTGCCATTCGGAAGCAAAAAATTGAAGCACTTGTTTGTCATCGTTCAGGGCAATAGACTTTCCATTGAATTCCCCTTTATAAAACCGAAGCATAGCCGAAAGACCAAATGCAATACGTTTGGGTAATTTGCCTTGCGCATTGTTGTAGTCTTTTAGGGTAGGTAATAGGCGCGCTACAAACTTAGAAGTACTGTTTAAGGATATACTAATGAGCTGATGCTTTAAAAGTGGGTTTCTAAAACGATCAAGTACGTCCGCTACAAATTTGTTTTTTACGTCATCTGGAAAATCCAGTGTTTTTGCAGCTTCCTCTAAAAGAAGACTTTCTACAAAATGGCTTACCTCTTTATTTTCCATGGCTTCTTTTACAAAACGGATGCCCGCCAAATAGCCTACAGGAACCATAGATGTGTGTGCCCCGTTTAAAATGCGCACTTTCATCTCACGGTAGGGGGCAAGGTCGTTTACAAACTCCACATTAAGATCGGTTTTAGCGAACGGAAGTTCTTTTTGAACGGTTTCGTTAGCTTGAATTACCCAGCTATGGTAATACTCGCCTGCAACTAAAAGTTCATCTTTATAACCTAGTTTTTGTTCAATTTCATTTGCCCTGTCAGATGGATATCCCGAAACAATACGGTCTACTAGTGTGCTACAAAAATGATTGGCCGTCAGGATCCAGTTTTTAAAACCTTCTTCTAGCTCCCAATGGTCTGCGTATTGCAAAACCGTCTGTTGAAGAGCGGCGCCATTTTCCTCTATAAGCTCACAAGGAAGCAGAATACATCCTTTGGAAATATCTGCTTTAAAGTGTTTGTAACGGTGGTAAAGCCATATCGTTAGTTTAGCGGGAAACTCCTTTGGCGGCTCCCCATTAAACTTATCCTCGGCATTAAATTTAATACCTGCTTCCGTAGTGTTGGAGACAATAAAACGTAAGTCTTCGGTTTCGGCCAATTTAAGATAGGTAGCCCATTCATTATAAGAATGAATCACTTGCTGAACCTCTGTAACCAATGTTTTTTCGGCAACGAGTTCTCCGTTTTTTATTCCGTCAAGAACAACGGTAAACAGACCGTCTTGTTTTTTTAGTTCGGCATAATCTCCACCAGCTGTTGGTTTTATTATAGCAATGTCACCGTTAAAATCAGTTTCTTGGTTAAGTACGTGTACCATCCAATCTACAAAGGCACGTAAAAAGTTTCCGCCGCCAAACTGCATTACCTTTAATGGGCGTTGCACTCTGTTTGGTACGGTTGTATGATTTAAAATCTGCATTAAATAGCTGTTTGTTTAGTTAAAATTTAGTTGAGATATTTAAAGTGATATACCTCTTTTCCAAGGGATAAAGTCTTCCTGGCCCAAACGTACGGCCGCAGGAACAACTTCTCCGCTGGCTACTTTAATAATGTATTCCAATAACTCTTCGCCTTTGGTCTCAATAGTATCCTCTCCCGTAATTACCGTTCCGGTATTAAAATCTATGATATCTTTCATGCGGCTACTAAGCGTATTGTTGCTAGATAGTTTAATGACCGGTGCAATAGGGTTTCCGGTAGGAGTTCCTAAACCTGTTGTAAAACAGATTACGTTACATCCCGATCCGGCAAGACCGGTAGTACTCTCTACATCATTTCCGGGAGTACATAAAAGGTTCAGTCCTTTTTTTCTAACCGGCTCCGTATAATCCAGTACATCGGTTACGGGGCTTGTGCCCCCTTTTTTGGCAGCACCGGCAGATTTCATCGCATCGGTAATAAGTCCGTCTTTTATATTTCCAGGTGATGGATTATTCTCAAATCCAGACCCAACAGAAACTGCCTTGTCTGAATAGGCACGCATTAGTTTAGCAAATTTGGTTGCATTTTCTTCGGTTTCACAACGGTTGATGAGTTCTTGCTCAACACCGTTAAGTTCAGGAAATTCCGAAAGCACCGTAGTGGCACCCAGCGCCACTAATAAATCCGATGCATAGCCCAATGATGGATTTGCGGATATTCCCGAGAAACCATCTGAACCACCACATTCCAAACCTAGAACAAGTTTGGTAAGTGGTGCCGGTTTTCTTTCTATTTTATTGGCTTCAATGAGCCCCACAAAGGTCTTTTTAACTGCCTCTTCAATAAACTGACGTTCTCCGGAACTTTTTTGTTGTTCAAGTATGTAAAGTGGCTTGTTAAAATTAGGGTCAAGCTTGGCTATAGCCGCTTCCAATAATTTGAACTGTGCATTTTGGCAACCCAAACTAAGAATAGTAGCACCTGCCGTATTTGGATGGGTAATGTACCCTGCCAAAAGATTACAAAGGGTTTCCGAATCTTGGCGAATACCACCGCAACCGCCGTCATGGTTCAGGAACTTAATACCGTCCACATTCGGGAAAGTGCGGTTTTGTTTGATTTCTTCGGGGGTTTTAATAATATCCGAAGATAAAAGTTCATCATCGGAAGCACCATTTTTATACTGATTGACAAGTACTTCCGTATCTACTACAAAATCCGTTGTGGTATGGTAGCCCAAGGATTTTAAAAGAGCGGATTTCATTACGTCTACGTTTCTGTTCTCACAGAAAACCAAAGGAATTACCAACCAATGATTGGCCGTGCCAACTTTACCATCCGTTCTATGGTATCCATTAAAAGTTACGTCTTTCCATTTAGTTACGTCAGGTGCGGTCCAGCTCAACTTCTCTTGACCAACAGCATACTCGGAAGATGCATGTACTACATTTTCGGTAGTAATGGTCTCTCCCTTGGCAATTAGTTTAGTGGCCTTGCCCACTAATGAACCGTACATAATAATAGGGTCCCCAACATTTAGCTGGGTAGTAGTGAATTTATGTTTTGCCTTTACGTTCAGGATTACCTGAAAGCTGTCATTGTTATGAACAATATCAGAACCTTTAGGAATATCGGTAAGGGCTGCCAGAACGTTATCTTCTGGATGAATTTGCAAAAATTGCTTGGACATAGTGTTCTTTACTTTTGTCTGTGCTTAATGGTTTGGTTGATGAACGTCTATTCAAAATCAACAGTAGCCTTGATAACTCCGTTAGCTGGGTCTAACCAGCCATCAAAGTTGGTAATCATTTCTGTATAAGGAACATTATGGGTAATGAAGGAGTCTATTGGAAACTCGCCTTTTTCCAAAACGGAAATAACATGTTCAAAATCTTCCAAAGTAGCATTTCTACTACACATAATAGTTGTTTCCTTGGCATGGATCTTAGGGTGCGTAAATACCAGTTCTCCTTTAGAAAGGCCAACTAAAACGTATCTTCCACCATGTGACATATAATCCGGGCCTGCTTCAAGAGCTCCTTTATGACCTGTTGCATCAAAAACCGCAGTAGCTAAATCACCATTAGTAATTTCAGAAACTCGGTCTACAGCATCTTTTCCTCCTAGAACAACATAGTCAACACCAATATCGTTTTTAGCATAGTCCAAACGTTGTTGGTTCATGTCTATGGCAATTACCTTTGCCCCGGCAATTTGTGCCAATTTCATGATACCTATACCAATAGGGCCACAACCTACTACCACAATGGTTTCACCAGGTTGAACATTGGCACGACGTATAGCGTGCGCTCCAATAGCCAACGGTTCAACTACGGCCATTTGGTCATCTGTTAATTGTTGCGCGGGAATAAGCAAGTTGGTAGGAACCGTAATTTTTTCTTGCATGCCACCATCTGTATGAACCCCTAGTACCTTAATGTTGGTACAACAATTGGTTTTGCCGTTTCTACAGGCAATACATGTACCACAGCTTACATAAGGCATAACCACAACATTGTCTCCCGCTTTAATACCTTGAGGATTCTCATCTATTTCCACTACTTGCGTGGCTAGTTCATGACCAAGGATTCTTGGATAGGTAAAAAAGGCTTGATTACCAGCATAGGCATGTAAGTCCGTTCCGCAGATACCCACTTTTTTAACTTTTAATATAGCTTCACCGGCTTTTCTTGTTGGTTCATCTTTCTCTTTAAGAATGAACTCTCCCGGCTTCTCGCATACAATATATTTCATGTGTTTAATTTGTTTTTGGTCACATTTATATGAAAACAAGTTATTTCTCTTAATACTATCCAGTTTTTGAAATCTACACCTATTGCAATTGGTGTACTACTGAAAAAGAGCGCACCGTTATGGTGCGCTCCTAAATTAAAAAAAACTAACTCAACTAACTTCTTTATTAAGGTGCTATAACGATATTTCAAGCACGTGTGCAAAATCTCCGGATTTACTTCCAAGATTGGAAATTGAAAGCGCATCGTCTTTCACATCAAAGGAAATTTTAGCATCACTACCCAGTAATTTTACACTTTTGATATTTAGGTCTTTACCATATTCACTGGCTTTACCTAAAGACTTAATATCTACTTTATTTCCTTCTGGCCATTCCATCATGATGGCATACAACTTATCGCCTTTTTTGGTGAAACGAATATCTTGGCCTGTAAAGTCTTTGTTCTGACCTTCGCTATGGTGACCTTTTTTAACTTCGGTAGGACCTTCGCCAAATGTGCTCCAGTACTCCGTATCATAAATAGCTTCGCCATTAACTTTTAACCAATCGCCTATTTGAAACAATATTTCTTTTTGGTCCTCTGGGATGGTACCATCCGCTTTTGGTCCTACATTAAGTAATAGGTTTCCGTTTTTAGAAACAATATCAACTAAATCGTCAACAAGACTATTTGCTGTGCGCGACTCCCAATTGGTTACGTAGCACCAAGAATTCTTTCCAATGGACGTATCTGTCTGCCAAGGTAATTTTCTAATACCAGGAAGCTTACCACGTTCCAAATCATAGATTACGGTACCTTCAGGAAAGGCTTCATGGTCAAAGTTCTTGTCATTGATAACTACTTCTTTACCCCATTCAATACCTTTATTGTAGTAATAAGCGGCAATTTTAGGACGGTATTCTTTGTAATCTGGGATATCCAAATAGAAATCGAACCAAAGAATGTCCGGTTGATAATTATCGATTAGATCCACGGTTCTGTCCCACCACATTTTTTTGAATTCCTCAGATACAGGCTCGGTAAGGTCTTTTCCTTTTGGAGAGTATAAGTCTGCGTATTGTGGGTCTGTCGTGTCAAACTTGTCCTTTTTATTGTAGAAAGACCAGTTAAAGGCATAGTGCGAAGACGCTCCCATAATCATACCTTGCTCGCGACCTTCTTTAAAAAGTTCACCTAACACATCACGTTTTGGGCCCATGTCTACTGAATTCCATCGGGTTGTGTTGGATTTGTACATGGCAAAACCATCATGATGGTCCGCTACAGGAATCACATATTTAGCACCGGATTTTTTAAAAATATCTATCCACTCCTTAGCATCGAATTTTTCGGCTTTGAACATGGGTATAAAATCCTTATAACCAAATTCCTTTTGGTCACCATATGTTTTTTTATGGTGAAGGTATGTTGCGTTAGGTCCTTTTTTACCAAGGTTTAGCTGGGCACTGAATGTGGCCGTGTCCATATACATTTGGCGTGGGTACCATTCCGATCCGTAAGCAGGTACGGCATAAGCCCCCCAGTGAATGAATATTCCAAATTTACTATCATTGAACCATTCCGGGTCTTTATAGTTTTTCTTAATGGATTCCCAGTTGGCTTCGTATACAGCCGCAGTTTCTTGGGTTGCTGGTTCTTCTTTCTTCTTCTCCGTTTTTGAGCCACATGAAGCAAGAACAGCTCCGGTCAATATAAGTGTGAATACTTTATTCATTAAAAATAATTTATAAGGTTGGTTAGTGATGTGCGACACAGGCGCTTTTAATGAGTTGCTAAATTGCAATTTAATAGCGCAAACGAAAGAACGAATTGTTCAAATAAGTATAACAAATGGTTAAATATTTGATTTGTAGTGTTTTTGATGAGTTGTTAAAGTGCAGTAATTTAGGGCTTTGCGTATTTTCTTTGGTAAGACAGTGGTGAAGAACACATGAATTTTTTGAATTGCCGGTGGAAAAAAGGCAGGCTCTCATAACCACATGCAAAGGCTATTTGGGAGACGGAATCATGAGTGTCCAAGAGCATTCTAGCAGAAATATTAATGCGGTATTCGTTTAAGAAAGTAAAGAAGGGGCGTCCCATCATTTTAGTAAAGAATCTGGAAAAAGACTGTTCGGACATGTTCACTAGATCGGCCAGTTCTTTCAAGTAAATTTTGCGGCTGTAGTTTGCACTAACAAAATCGTGAACTTGTGCCATACGATTACCATATTCAGAAGGGAGGTCTTCTGTAAAACTGGCACTGGATAACGTCTTGTAACCACAACTGGATAGCTTTACTAGAATTGTGAGCAGTTCTATATATAGGTCATGCGCTTCTAGTTCCGGGCATTTTTTTAAACGGGATAGGAGTGGGGCTGTATCCTTAGTATTGAACAATAGGCCTTTGGAGGAAGTCCTTAACATTTGGAATAGCGAGGCCAATTCCGGAACTTTAGGAAATACACCTAAATTCCATTGGATGACTATAGATTTGGACAACCCTTTTTGTTCTGTGTTGTTCTTCCAGCAATGGGGAAGATTGGACCGCAATAAAACCAATTCACCGGGCTCATAGGGTCCAACGTAATCGCCCACAAACTTTGTACCTACGCTTTCTTCTATATAGGTAAGCTCGTGTTGAGGGTGAAAATGCCAAGGCGTATCAAAATCTTTTTTAGAATGATAAAAACTGGTAATGGTACGCTTATCATCTAAATGTATGGGCTCTAAAATAGGTTCCATATCGCTAAGGATAAATAGGGTTCTGGGATTTGGTGATGTTGTTTATTTTGTTTCAAATTACGTAAAATTTAATGGATTGATACAGAATAAGGTACTTATTTGCTAAAAAAGGCAATTATTAGTCTTAAAGAAATAATCAAATTTGTAGCTCCACAAAATGTCGATACTTAAATTAATGTCGTTGATATGAAGAAAAGTGAATTTCCCGACCCATTTGAAAACGAAAGAGAATCAAAGGGTTATGGAGAGATGGATGATCAAAATGACCCGGTAACCATGCTTTTACGTCATAAGGATGTTCGTAAAACTGCACATAACTATAAAACATTTCAATCCGGTGCCGTGCCTGGGCGGATCGTTGTGCCTTCGGAAGTCAATATTCGTGAAACCCGCCAAATACCTTTTGAGGTAGATCCACCGGTTCATGGTATTTACAGAGCTTTGGTAGAACCTTGGTTTAAAAGGCCTTTACAACCGGAATATCAAGAGAGGTTAGCGGAACAAATTAAAAGTTTAGTAGATGACGTGCTCCAAGACGATTCAGTTGAAGTGGTAACCGAGTTTGCGTTAAAACTACAGTCACGGGCACTAACCTTACTTTTAAATACACCTTATTCTGAGTCTGAAACTTGGATTTCTTGGGGAACCCATGTCTTTAGGAGTGAAGGCGAGGCATTAGATGGCGATAAAGCAAATATTCTGTATGATTATATAGATGCCGAAATAGAACGTGCCAGTAAGAACCCTACGGGAGATATGTATTCCATACTTCTTGATTCTGAGTTTGAAGGTCGTAAGTTGACTAAAGAAGAAGTAAAGGGCGTAATGGTGTTAACTTTTGCGGGCGGTAGGGACACGGTTATAAATGCCGTTACCAACGCCATTGCTTATTTGGCCGAACATCCGGAGTCTTTAAAGCGTTTACGTAATGAGCCGGAAATTACAGGAAAGACCGTTGAGGAAATGATTCGTTATTTTTCTCCACTTACCCATATGGGGCGTGTAGTTACGGAAGACACTTTTGTGTGCGAACATGCGGCAAAAGCAGACACCAGGGTGTCATTATGTTGGGCCTCTGCCAACAGGGATGCTAATGTGTTCGAGAATCCTAATGAAATTGTAATGGACCGTAAAATCAATCCGCATGTAGGCTTCGGTTTTAGTCACCATAACTGTTTAGGGGCAACACATGCCCGTCAGATAATGAAAACTTTGCTTATGACATTAGCGGAAAAAGTGGCTTCCTTCGAAATATTTGATTGCAAGGAGAATATAGAAGACTTGCATCACTTTAAGCGTAAAGTAGGTTTCCACAGTATTCATGTGAAATTCAACCCATTAACAAAATAACAACCATGGCAAAAATCACATTTATAACCAGTGACGAAGAAACAATAACCTTAGAAGGAACCTCCGGTTCAGTAATGGCCTTGGCCGTTGAGAATGGAGTGCCGGGAATTGATGGCGATTGTGGAGGAGTTTGTTCTTGTGCTACCTGTCATGTGCATGTAGCTCCAGATGATATGGATAAAACAGGGAGCGCGAGCGAAATTGAGACCGATATGCTTGAGCTTGATGATAATGCAGATGAATATAGCCGTCTTTGTTGCCAAATAGATATTACAGATGCTATTGATGGTGTCGTGTTGAAAGTGGCCAAATAAATTGTAATGTCTGAAAATACAACTCATACTCAAAATTGTGTGGTAATTGGTGCGAGTCACGCTGGAGTGAACTTTGCTTTCGTTCTGCGGCGGGAAGGTTGGCAGGGGTCTATAACCTTAATAGATATAGACCCAACGTTGCCCTACCATAGGCCGCCATTATCAAAAGCATATTTAACCAGTGAGGACGGTATTGAGAAAAACCTCCTTAAGTCCAAAGAAAGTTATAAAAAAGAGAATATTGAACTTAGGCTTGGGGTTTGGGTGGATGCCATAGATCGCAAAAACAAAACTGTTAATCTAGCCGATGGCAGTGCATTACCCTATGATAAATTAGTGTTAGCTACGGGAGCGCGGCCCATTATGCCGCCGATACCGGGGTTAAATACTGCTCAGAACCTCTTTCCGCTTAGGTCAGCGGCCGATGTGGCCAATATTAGGAATACAGTAGTTGCGAATAAGGCACTTAAAGTGGTTATTATTGGTGGTGGGTATATAGGACTTGAGACAGCTGCATCGCTCAAAAATTTGGGTGCAGATGTTACGGTTTTGGAACGGGAGTCACGAATTCTCGCCCGAGTTACCGCTCCTCAAATGTCCGCTTTTTTCCAGAAACTTCACTCGGATAATGATGTTGCGGTGCTGACAGAAAAGAATGTAATTTCCATAGAAAACAATCAGAATCAAAACACGGTGGTCTGTTCGGATGGGACTAGTTATGAGGCAGATATGATTGTAGTAGGTGTTGGTATTCACATAAACAAGGAATTGGCCGAAAAGGCTGGTTTGACTATTGAGAACGGTATTCGCGTAAATGAAAGGACTCAGACCAATGATGCATCTATTTATGCTATAGGTGATTGTACGTTTCACCATAATTTACACTACAACAGATATATCCGGTTGGAGTCTGTGCAAAATGCTGTGGACCAAGCTAAAATTGCTGCGGCTGCCATTGCCGGTAAAGAATGTTGTTATAATGCTATACCTTGGTTTTGGTCCGATCAATATGATGTAAAACTACAAATGGTAGGTCTTTCCGAAGGTTATAATCAGGTAGTTGTACGTGAGGAAGTAGATAAGAAAAACTGTTTTTCCGTATGGTATTTTAAAGGGGATACACTTTTGTCCGTAGATGCGGTAAACAATGCAAAAGCCTATGTGTACGGTACAAAGTTCATAAAAGGCGGAGAGAAAATCGATAAAGAAAAATTAAGCGATCCAAAGGCGGAGTTTAAACCGGCCAACCTTATAGCTCAATAACAATATATTAAAGTATACTACATGTCTATTCAATCAAAAAGTGCAGTTGCCAAAGGAGACGGTACCTTTGTTATTGCCAACGTAACCCTTGCCGAACCAAAGGCAGACGAGCTGCTTATAAAAATAAAGGCCGCCGGTCTTTGTCATACGGACTATGATTCCCTTACGTGGGGAAAGCCAATTGTAATGGGCCATGAGGGTGCAGGAATTATAGAAAAAATAGGCTCAGGAATAAAAGGTTTAAAAGTAGGGGACCAAGTTCTTTTGAACTGGGCCACACCTTGTTGGAGCTGCTTTCAATGTCAAGAGGGCAATCAGCATATATGTGAAAACAATTCTCCGGTAGTGGCCGGTGGAAACGGTCATACTCCTGGTCATGCCCATTTAGACGGTAGCCAATGGGAGGGAAAACCTATTGAACGGTCATTTAATTTGGGTACTCTTAGTGAGTATGCTTTGGTCAAGGAATCTGCTGTGGTAAAAATAGAAGAGGAAAATTTGAATTTCTCTGCGGCAAGTATTATCAGTTGTGGCGTAATGACCGGCTACGGTTCGGTAGTAAACTCCGCAAATTTAGCAGCAGGAAGCTCAGCCGTAATATTAGGTTGTGGTGGAGTTGGGCTTAATGTAATCAATGCCTGTGAAATCTCAGGAGCTGGTAGAATTATAGCGGTAGATATCAACCCCAATAAACTAGAGCTTGCCAAACAGTTTGGTGCTACGGATGTTATTTTGGCGGATAAAGAAGATATAGGTTTGGCCAATGTTGCAGAGCAAGTAAAAACCATGCTTGGTGGTCGTGGGGCCGATTATGCTTTTGAGTGTACTGCTATTCCAGCTTTGGGAGCGGCACCCTTGGCAATGGTACGTAATGCCGGAACGGCCGTTCAGGTTAGTGGTATAGAAGAAGATATCACCATTGATATGCGTCTTTTTGAATGGGATAAAATATACATCAATCCGCTTTATGGAAAATGTAGACCTCAAATAGACTTTCCAAAATTAGTTCGACTTTATAAGAAGGGCGACTTGAAATTGGATGAAATGATTACGAAAGAATATAAACTAGATGATTTGCAACAAGCCCTAGACGATATGTTGGCGGGTAAAAATGCAAAAGGAGTAATAGTTTTCGATTAGAAAAACATGTTTAGAACCACCGAAATTTCAGATGCTGCTTACGAGAGTGGAAACCTTAGGTTTATAACCGTTAAGACTAATAAATTAAAGGGAAGAGGGGATATTTGTGTGTTTGTGCCACCAATGGCGGACCTAGAAAATCTACCACTTGTAATTTTGTTACACGGAGTTTATGGCAGTGCTTGGGTATGGTCTCAAAAGGCGGGAGTACATATTTCAGCCCTTGAGATGATGCAAAAAGGAGAGATTCCGCCTATGGTGATAGCTATGCCCTCAGACGGACTTTGGGGAGATGGTTCCGGTTATCTTCCGCATAATCAAAAAGATTTTGAAAGTTGGATTGTAGATGATGTGCCTAACGCTGTTATCGAGAATATTCCATCCGTTAGTAAAAAATCGGAATTGTTCATTTCCGGGCTTTCCATGGGAGGCTTTGGAGCCTTGCGTTTAGGGGTAAAATACGCCAATAGATTTAAGGCCATTTCAGGGCATTCGTCCATTACGGATGCTGAGCAAATGAACCTTTTTGTAGAAGAGCCGTTGGAGAATTACTATCAAGAAAATACCAAGGAAAACTCTGTGTGGGGACAGATAGACCAGAACCGTGATAGGCTGCCAAAATTACGATTTGATTGTGGCACCGAAGACCAACTTATAGGGTTCAATCGCGAGTTGCACCAGCAATTGAAAGAGAACCATATACCCCACGTCTACGAAGAATTTGAAGGAGCCCATGAATGGGTGTATTGGAGTGAACATGTTAGGGATACGTTACGTTTTTTTGCATTACACTGTAAATAGTGAATAAAGAACGATTTAAAGGATTTATATAAATAATTGATTTATAATTTAAAAACCACGGGTAATGCAAATAGTAAAAGATTTGGCTAATCGTCACGAATTGATTTCAGACCTTTTTAAGCAACCAAGAACGCCCGAGGAATGGGAACAGTATAGGCTTAGTGATGAACAAGTAGCACATTTTCACGAGTATGGCTATGTTTCGGGAATAAAATTGTTAGATGATACCCAGATTGAGGTGTTGAGAAAGGAACTGGAGGAAATCCGTGACCCCAAACACCCTGCACACGGACTTTTTTATGAGTTTCACGGAAACCAATCTACGGATCCCAATACGGTGCTTTTTCATTCTTTAGGACACTGGCGAATTACAGAAGGTTTTCATGATTTGTTATGGAACCCAGCTTTTACGATGGCCGCAAGTCAATTACTTGGTAATAGTAATGTCAGGTTTTGGCATGATCAGTTGTTCTGTAAACCATCAAACCATGGTGGCGTAGTAGCGTGGCACCAAGATTATTCTTTTTGGGTCAGAACCGTGCCTATGCAACATTTAACATGTTGGACAGGCCTTGATGATGCCACCACCGAAAACGGCTGTCTTTACTATGTGCCCAAAAGTCATAAATGGGGACTTTTGCAAAAGCCGGAACTTGCAGGAAAAATGGAAGGTCTTATGGAATTTATGACCGATGAGCAAAAAGCAAATTTTAACCCTGTGCCCATTGAGCTCAAAAAAGGATATGCTTCTTTCCATCACCCTTTAATGATTCATGGTTCCTACGAGAACAAGTCCAATTTTAGCAGAAGAGCTTTTGTTTTGAATGTGTTCGCAGATGGCACCGTTAGTGATACCGATGGGGAAATGCTCAGGGGGACACCCATTAAGGTGCCTAAAGGAGAAAAAATGGATGGAAAATTCTTCCCTCTTCTTTTCGATAAAAAATAGAGTTCTGATAAAACTGCCCCTATTAATGGGGCAGTTTTATTTTATGAATTGTTACTTCGGGTCTAAATTACTTTTTCCACTATAGTGAAATTGTAGATGTCAAAAATTGACAATACTATTATTTAGTATCTTTCCTCTTGTAAAAGATTTCACCATAAAATTTTCAGAAAGATATGAAGCATTTTCTCTGCTCTGTTCTCGCAGTAACCGGTATGGTTCTGACAAGTTGCAAGAACAATGAAAGGAAAGTTGAAGAAACAGCCATTAAGCCCAATGTGTTGTTCATTTTAGCAGATGATTACGGGTATCATGACTTGAGTGTTTCAGGTAGTAAATTCTACGAAACTCCCAACATTGATAGAATTGCCAACGAGGGGATGAATTTTACCAATGGCTATGCAACTAGTAGGGTTTGTAGCCCGTCTAGAGCCAGTATTATGCTGGGGACTTTTACCGCCAGACATGGTATTACCGATTGGATTGGAGCTAAAACAGGAACGGATTGGCGCAAGGCCGGTCGCTTTAATAAATTGCTTCCTCCTGAATACGAGCATAATCTGCCGGCGGAGGCTATAACTTTACCCGAAGCTATGAAAGCAGCTGGGTACAAGACTTTCTTTGCTGGAAAATGGCATTTAGGAGAAAAGGGGTCGTGGCCGGAAGACCATGGTTTTGATATCAATAGAGGCGGATGGGATGTAGGTAGTCCCAATGGAGGTTATTTTGCACCTTTTATCAACCCAAATTTGGAGCATCATAAAGATGGCGAGAACTTAACCATGCGTTTAGCGGAGGAAACCGTAAACTTTTTTAAAGAGAACAACCCAACCAAAACAGGTCAGCCAGTTTTTGCCTATCTCTCTTTTTATGCCGTTCATGGGCCCATACAGACCACCAAAGAGAAATGGGCAAAGTATCAGAAAAAAGCAGTGGAAAACGGTATAGCCGATACAGGATACAAAATGGCAAAATTCCTTCCAATACGCCAAGTACAGGATAATCCTATTTATGCAGGCTTGGTAGAGACTATGGACGATGCTGTGGGGAGAGTTCTACAAACGTTGGATTCTTTAGGGTTAGATAAAAATACAATGGTAGTCTTTACTTCTGATAACGGAGGGGTTTCCGCTGGAGATGCGTTTTCAACATCAAACCTACCGCTAAGAGGAGGAAAGGGCTATCAGTTTGAAGGAGGTATTCGTGAGCCGTATTTCATTAAAGCTCCATGGTTATTGAAAAGTGGCGCATCTTCTTCCGAACCTGTTACCGGAGCAGATTTTTACCCCACCATTTTGGATATTGCCGGAGTTGATTTAAAACCGAAACAACATATAGATGGAAAAAGTTTATTACCAATTCTTAAAGGTGAGAACATAGGGGAGCGGCCTTTATTCTGGCATTACCCACATTACGGTAATCAGGGAGGAGAACCGTCTTCGGTGATAAGAAAAGGCGATTGGAAGTTGATTCACTATTATGAAGATGATAGAGAAGAGCTTTACAATTTAAAGGATGATATAGAAGAGTTGACTGATGTTGTTAAAGACCGTCCGGATTTACAAAAACAGTTAAGCGAAGAAATGTTTGCCTATTTAGACGAAGTTGGAGCTCGTTATCCATCAAAAGACCCTGAGTATAGTATGGAAAAGGAAAATGCCAATCTCAAGAAAATAGTAGACAAAAAATTGCCATCACTAGAACAACAAAGACTGGAATTTCTCTCTCCGGATTTTGACCCAAAAAATGATTGGTGGGGCAGCAAAGTTACCAATGACTAAAATGAAACCGGTCTAAGGTTTAAACAATTTAAAATAAGCGATTTAGGAAAAGGAGGCGATTTTCGCCTCCTTTTTTTGTTCTATTGACAAGGATATGGTTCGTTAACATAATATTTGCATATAGTAAATACCAAAATTAGCACAACATATGTTCAAAAGGTAAAATAGTGCTACGATAGGTTAATCATCAGCTATAATCTAGTATTGTCTAGTATTAAGTTTAATTGTAATTAGTTTTCAATTTTTTTGTTGTGATAAATTCTATGTTTTTTTTCGAATGTAGGCAACGATGAATGAATGATTTTTTTAAAGTAAGATGTAGTAATTTGTTTGTAAAATATTGTTTATCAGATTTTTATGTTGGAATCATTTTGAATTGTTGTAGTGGTTCAAAATTAAAAAGAAGGATTTATATTGATTTGATTTTGCTATTGGAAAATCATAAATTATTACATCTGTCTAGTTTTTGTCTAGGATGATAATGACGAATGAATACTCAATATTCATAATTTCACCTATGTGTTGTTGCGGTATTCTTAGTTTTGAAGGCAAAAAAATGCTAACTTTCTTTTAAGGAATATTTAAGAAATTAAACAACGGCAAGCATGCTAAATAACCAAATTCTATTAACTCAAACTATTTAAACAAAAGAACGATTATGAAAAAACACTTAAAATTATTATTACGAAAAAGTTGTCTTTTGGCACTCTTTCTAATAACTGTAAGCATGCAAGGGCTGTATGCGCAGCAGAATGTAACAGGTAATATAACAGATGAGAACGGCACCCCTGTTCCCGGGGCAAATATTTTGGTAAAAGGAACCACAAATGGGACACAATCAGATTTTGACGGAAATTTTGCCATAGAAGCATCTGCTACCGACGTCTTGGTAATATCTTATATAGGTTACGCAACAAAGAGTATTGCCGTTGGTGATCAAACATCTATGAATGTTCAGTTAGCGGAAGATGCCAGTAAACTAGAAGAGGTTATTGTAATAGGTTACGGAACAACAAAGAAAAAGGATGTTACCGGTGCAGTTGCCCGTGTGACATCAGAGTCGTTTGAAAATCAACCTCTGACCAGAGTAGATGAAGCCTTACAGGGTAGGGCGGCAGGTGTAACGGTTGCTAAAGCAAATGGTGCCCCTGGTGCAGGAATTAAAGTGCGTATTAGAGGGGTGAATTCTATTACAGGAAACAACGACCCATTAGTAGTTATTGATGGGGTTTTAGGAGGGGATTTAAGTACACTGAACCCTAATGATATAGCTTCTATGGATGTATTAAAAGATGCTTCTGCAACTGCTATTTATGGTGTGAGAGGTTCTAATGGTGTAATTCTTGTAACTACAAAAAGAGGATCAGGTAGAGGGAAACTAAATGTGGATTTCTTTACAACGGTTTCACAGGTGCCGGATAACTTACCAACTTTAGCTGACGATGTAGCTCAATTTGCCAGAATAGAAAATTTGCGAAAATTGAATATTGGTCAGAACCCTACATTTACCGACGCTGAAATTTCAAATTTATCTAATGGCGGAGGTACAAAATACCAGGACGAAGTTTTGAGAACTGGTTTTAGCCAAAATTTACAAATCTCCGCAAACGGCGCAGATTCAGAAGGTAAGCTTCGTTATTTCTTATCAGGAAATTATAGGAATGAAGAAGGAATTGTAATTAATACCGGATATCAACAATTATCGGTAAGGTCAAATTTAGAGGCTCAAGTCAATGATAGGTTAAAAGTTGGTTTTAATATTTTTGGTATTAGGGGTGAGACAAAAAATAACTTTGAGAGATTCGGCAATGGTCAAGGAAGTATAATTGCAAAAGCATTAACATGGGATCCAACTACACCAATTTATGATGCTAACGGAAATTATAATAGACGTTCCATAAGGGGGATCGGTTCATTAAATTTAAACCCCGTTCTAACATTGAATGAAACTGATGTTGCTGATATAAATGAGCGTTTAAGCGGTACGCTAAATGTAAATTATAAATTTAATGAGAATTTTAGTTATACTATGGTGGCCGGTACACAAGTTAACAACTTAAATGTAGAACGGTATACTGTAGAAAATAGTAATGACACTCCTGCGGCAAACTTTAGTACAAATAAGTTTACATCATTTCAATTGAGTAATATATTTACTTGGCAGAAGGTATTTAGTGATATTCATGATATTAAACTGACAGGGGTTCAAGAATACTCTAATAACAAGACATCTTTTAATAGCTATAATGCGGATAATCTTTTATTGCCAAATGGATTTTACTTTGCGGAAACAGGAGAAGGTTTTTCAATAAACAACAATTTTTCGGAAAGGGAATTATCCTCTTTCATGCTAAGGGCTGAATATGTCTTGAATGATAATTTATCGATTACCGCTACAGGGCGTTACGATGGTACATCGGTTTTTAGAACTGGTAATAAATGGGGTTTCTTTCCTTCTGTAGCTGCAGGATATAGCATTATTAACCCATCGCAAAGTACTGGTTTTATTAGTAATTTAAAATTAAGGGCCGGTTGGGGTCAGGTAGGGAACCAAGGTATTGATACCTATGGGACTTTTGCCAATTTAGCTGGCAACATTTATGCCTTTGATGGCGGAGCTCCAAATCCGGGAACGTTCATTACTAGTTTTGCAAATGAAGAACTTACTTGGGAAACAACAACACAAACCAACGTAGGAATTGACCTTGGGTTTGATAACGGTAGAGGTAATTTGAGTATAGATGGTTTCAAAAAACTTACTTCCGATTTGCTACTTGAGGTTCCTGTTTCCGGAACTAATGGTGGCGGAACAGTCTTTCAAAATGTTGGAGAAGTTGAAAATTATGGTATTGATATTTCCTTGGGCTACGATATTATTCAAACTGATGATTTTGTTTGGAATGCGAATTTGGCAGGTTCATATGTTCAGAACGAAGTAACCCAGTTGTTCAATGATCTAGAACAAATACAAGGTTTAGTACAAGTTCCTGGCGGGCAGGCTAGAGTTGCCAATATTATAGAATTGGGAGAGCCATTAGGGCAGTTTCAAGGGGCTACCTTTCTAGGTACTTGGAAGAGTTCAGAAGCTACTGATGCAGCAGCATTTGGAAAAGTACCAGGCGATGCTAAATACTTAAGGGATGAAGATGGAGAAATTGTCTTTGGAGCCATAGGAAATGGTACACCTAATCTAACTTGGGGTTTCAATAACACTATTACGTACAAAAACTTTGACCTGAACATTTTCCTCAATGGTGTTCACGGCTTTGACGTTTATAATTTAATGCAAGCGCAGATTACCGGTGGAGCTGGAGATTCAAGAAGTTTTTTAGCATCGGAACAAGTAAACCAATGGACAGCTAGTAACGAAACAGATGTTCCTGCCACTGTGCAATTATTCAATTCTTCTAAATATGTTGAGAAAGGAGATTTCATAAGGTTAAGTAACCTTACCATTGGGTATACTTTAAGAAATGTATCTTGGTTGGGAGATACTTCAATTAAGATATATGGTGGTGGACAGAACTTATTTCTTATTACCGACTATAGCGGATATGATCCGGAGTTATCATCTAGAAGAACGGCAGAAGGAAACGCAGATGTGGCTCCTGGTATAAACGTTGGGGCTTATCCTAACCCTAGAACATACACCTTAGGGGTAAAAGTTGGATTCTAATAAATAGCTAATAGAAAAATACATCATAAATATGAAAACAATAAAAATATATAAGTCAATAAAAGAGCTATTGAGCCTCTTAGGTCTGTTGGCCGTAGTACTTGGGCTCAGTAGCTGTGAGCAGTTTGATCTTGAAGAAAACCCTGCAGCTTCGCAGTTACAGGTGGTTACCTATAGTTCTATGCCACAGCTAGAATTGGGGGTTACCGGTATATATGGTAAGTTGAACAAGGCGGCATGGATGTCAACTTTTTATGTGAACGGTTGGTCAGGAGATGATATCACTACCCACGTGGCCAGTAACAAGGCAGATTTTAGAGAGTATGATCAACGTTTTGTAACTCCTGAAAACTCAAGAACCTTAACAAACTGGGAAGGTGTTTATGAAATGATACGTGCTGCAAATACAGTTTTTCAAAGTATAGAAGGGGTTACCTTATCTGACCCGGACCCTAATAAACAAGAGAGGTTAATAGGGGAAACTTATTTTCTGAGGGCCATCATGTTCAATCATTTAATGCGTATTCATGGAAGAATTCCTTTGGTTCTAGAGGTTGATCCGTTCCAACAGCCTCCATTAGCTTCTCAGCTTGAGGTATTTGAACAAATAGAAAGCGACCTTTTGGAAGCGGAGGCAAGATTACCTGAAAGTACAAATGTAGGTTCAACTAGACCTAGCAGTGGAACGGCAAGAGCATTTTTGGCAAGATTATATATGGACTGGGCAGGTTTTCCATTAAAGGATCAAAGTAAATATGCAATGGCCGCTTCAAGTGCAAAAATGGTTATGGATAATGCATCGGCACATAATTTTGGATTAGAACCAGATTTGGCTAAACTATGGTCATTGGCTGGCAGATTTACCAAAGAAGGAGTCTTCACTATTGCATATAGCAATGCTGCTGGAAATTTAACGAACCGTAAAATGGGCAAATTAGGCCTTCCTTCTGATCCAGGTCTTAATGGTTGGCAAGAAACATTTGCTGAAATTCGATTTTTTGAGGATATGCCAGAGGGAGCAAGAAAAGAGGCTACCTATTATGCAGAATTACCTGTTGGTGATGATGGAGCTATTAATTTAGAGGCTCCTACGAAAATGCTGCGTTGGGAAGAATTTAAAGATCAACAAAACCCTATTTTAAGAAAAATTGTTGGAGACTTGGCAGATGGAGATTGGGCTCAATTCCAAACCCTTAGAAGTGATTTGTATATGAGATATGCAGAGGTTCTATTGATATATGCTGAAGCTTCAGGTGAAGCTGGTACAGCTGGAGCTGATGCTTGGGAGGCATTGAATATGGTGCATAGAAGAGCAGAAGGTTTAGATATCAATGCTATGTCTCCAAGTGATTTAACGGCGAGCGATGGTACCATTCAAGATTTGGCCTTCACTGAAAGAAAATGGGAATTTGCCGGAGAATTTATTCGTTGGAATGACTTGGTACGTAAGGAAAAGGTTCAAGAAGCTCTTGGAAATAGAAACCCACAAGTTTCTATTGGTACTGAATTTGATGCCGATGGAAATGGTTCGCCAAAACCATTGACCACTGCGCAAAACCCAATATTAGGGTCATTGGGAACAGATAACTATTATGCGCCAATTCCGCTGCAAGAAATAGAACAAAATCCTAATCTTGCTAATTAAGATAAAGTTTGTTGAGTTAGTTTGAGTAAAACGGTAAGATTTTTTAAATCTTACCGTTTTTTCTTTTTATTGGAAATTCAAGCGTTATTTTAGAGCAACCTTTTGTAACAACAAACAAGAATTTTTAAAAATCAAAGACTTTAAATGAACGTAATAACTAATTGGATTGTTAATATCATTTTTGGAATCTTAACTTTTTGTTTTCTAGTGAGCTGTACCGAGAAGGATAGGCACGAAGAAGGGGAGAAATTGGCTAAGGTGCATTGTGCATCATGTCATATGTACCCGGCTCCTTTAATCTTGCCTCGGCGAATTTGGGGGGAAATGATATTACCTAATATGGGCTTAAAAATGGGTATGTCCCACGGTCCAATTTATAGTTATGAGAATTCGGGAACTCAAATCAATTTGGACCCTATGCTTACTCAAGAAGAATGGGATAAAATAGTTCATTACTATTTAAATAAATCGAGTAATGATTATTCGCAACGTTCGGTTAAAAATCTAGAAATAAGCAGCTTGTTCAAAACGCATCTGTTTTCTTATGATTCTCTATCTGTTATTTCCATGACTTTTTATGACAGTAAAAAACAAAAAGTTTTTTTGGGGAATGCTAGTTCTTCTGAGTTACTTACGGCAGATAACGAAGGCCGAATCCTTAACACTGAGAAATTGGAAAGTCCGCCGGTTAAGATAGCCTTTAAGGATTCTCTGGATTATATTTTAACCATTGGAAGCATGAACCCGTCCGATGTGGCAAACGGCAAATTAAAAATTGGCAGTAAAAGTATAGATAGTTTAAGGAGACCTGTAGATTTTTTAATTCATGATGTTAATTCTGACGGATATGATGATGTATTTATATGTAATTATGGCAACAATATTGGTGATTTTTCTCTATTCGAGAATTTAAAAAATGGAACTTACAGCAAAAAGATAATTCATCCTTTGTCCGGAGCAATAAAGGTGCAAATGGCTAATATGGACGACGATGATGAAGATGAAATTGTGGTTTTGTTTGCTCAAGAACATGAATATATCATGATTTGGGATTACGAGAATAATATCTTTAGTGGTCAAAAAGTGGTTCAATTTCAACCAGCCTTTGGCTCTGTAGATTTTCAATTAAGAGATATGAATGGTGATGGGCTAAAGGATATTATTATAGGTAATGGTGACAATTCAGACCTATCTACGGTTCTTAAAAATTTTCATGGAGTACGGGTTCTATTGAATAAAGGCAATAAAAGGTTTACTGAAGATTATTTCCATCCTATTCACGGAGTAAGTAAAGTAGTGGTAGAAGATTTTGATTTAGATGGATATAACGATATTGTTGCAATTTCAAATTTTGGCAATTTTACAGATTCAAATTTTAAAAGTGTTCAACTTTTATTAAATGAAGGAGAATTAAAATTCACACCAAAATCTATTGATGGTCTACCAGATTTTAGATGGCAAACAATAGATGTAAAAGACTATGATACTGATGGTGATTTAGACCTTTTTTTAGGAGCGTTTAATTTGGATATTGGGCCAAAGGAGTCAAGTATTTCTAGTAATCAAAATATTTCCTGGGTAAGATTAGAAAACACTTTGCATTGAGTTTAATGCAAATCCTCATTAGACCGATCAGGAACATTTATAATACTAGGTTTGCGCATTAATGCGATGATGTCTTTAAGCTCCCTTTCGCTAAGTTTAGAAACTTCTTTCTTGTAATAAAAATTGGCAACCTCATTTATTCCATGGATGTAGAGGTCAAATTTATAATTTTCAAGAACCCAATTCAAGCATTCTTTTTGAGTTGTCTCTTCTTCTAATTTCCAAGCTAGAACGTAAGCCTTTTTGTTTGACAATCTTGTAGTATCTTCTTCCTGTCGGCTGTATTCCGAAATCATAGCGGCCAAAAGGCTTGGGCTTTTGATAAAGTCTTTTGAAAAAAAACCTTTCCCTAATTGTTGATTTAAGCTAGAAGTTAAAATTTGGGGGTGTTCTTGTTCGTACAATTCATAAAATTGGTCCGGTAACTCTTTTGCGAACTTTACTTTGGTAACAAATTCTGTCAATTCTTTTTCACTAATAAAATTATCCCAAGTGCTCCTCAAATAATAATAGTAACCAATAAAAATCACGAGAAAAATGACCAATACAAAAAAAGCAGATTTCAGTATTTTTTTCTTTGAAGTCATGATATTTATTCTTTAGCTCGGATGGTTTTATGCAGAAAACGAATCTAATTAATTATCAATTTATCACCAAATTATAGACCGGTCAAATAGAGGTTGCTTTAATCTATAAAAATGGCTATAGAATAAGGCTTTTAGCATTAAACTTTGTATTTTGTGGGGAACAAACCAGCAAATTTTTTAAATTATTTTTTATGGTTCTCTCCAAAATAAATTACGGGCTAAAAAGTTCAGTTTTTTATATTTTTTCAAGCTTGGTTTCTCTAGCTTTTTTCTCGTGTGGAAACACGAAAGACGATAAAGAAAAGGTAAGTGAAAAAACTCTAAAAGAGTATTTGTTCGCTTCAATATCTTCGGAACAAACAGGCATTGATTTTGTAAACCATTTGGAGGAATCATTAGAGTCCAATTACTATAAATACATGTACACCTATATTGGAGGAGGTGTTGCTGTGGGGGATATTAATAATGATGGTTATGATGATATTTATTTTACCTCAAATTCATCTGATGATAAATTATATCTTAATACGGGAAATCTCAAGTTCAAAGACATTACGGAAGTAGCAGGTATTGAGCAAAAACCTGGTTTTAATACTGGTGTGACCATGGTTGACATTAACGGAGACGGACTTTTAGATATCTACGTATCTAGAGGCGGATGGAAGGATGAAGAGGGTAAATTCAAAAATCTACTTTATATTAATAATGGACTTTCTGGGGAAACAGGTGTTTCTTTCACGGAGCGTGCCGAAGAAATGGGGCTGGCCGATGCCAACAGAACCATTCAGGCTACTTTCTTTGATTTTGATAAGGATAATGATTTGGACGTTTATATTTCGAACACTCCGGATATAACCAGTAGAACGGAAATAATAGATTTAAATAAAGTTCAAAATGATCCTAAAAGTTTAGACTTAAAGGGAAGTGATAGGCTCTATCAGAATGATGGAACGGGACATTTTACGGATATCTCCAAGAAAGCCGGTCTGCTTTATGATATAGGTTTTGGCTTGAATCCTCAAGTGGGCGATTTAAATAATGATGGTTGGGACGATATTTATATCAGCAATGATTTTAATGTGCCTGATTTGGCTTACGTCAATAATGGGGATGGGACTTTTACTGAGTCTAGGGATAAATTGTTTAAGCATATGTCCTTTAATAGCATGGGTAGTGATATGGCAGATATTGATAATGATGGGCTTCTGGATTTAATGACCTTGGATATGAACCCGCAAGATTATGTGCGGTCTAAAACTACCATGGCCATGACATCTGTGGCGGATTTTGAAAACATGGTAGAAAATGGGTATCACCACCAATACATGCATAATATGTTACAGGTCAACAACGGTAATGGTGCTTTTAGTGAGATTGGAAATATGGCCGGTATAGCCAATACAGACTGGAGTTGGGCACTTTTGTCTGCTGATTTTGACTTGGATGGTTTTAATGATGTTTTCATTACTAACGGTGTGTTTAGAGATGTTATTGACCGAGATAAAAACAATGAAATTTTAGAAATTTTACGAACCAACAAAAGAAAACCTACGGATGAGGATTTTCTAAAATTTGCACAGATGCTACCACAACAAAAACTAAGGAATTTTTTCTTTAGGAATAATGGGGATTTAACTTTTGAGGACACAAGTGAATCTTGGGTAGATAGTGCGCCCTCATTTTCTAATGGAGCTGCATATGCAGATTTTGATAATGATGGAGATCTGGATATAGTTGTAAATAACATAAACGATAAAGCTACTTTTTTAGAAAATAGAGCCGTTGATAATCAGCGTAAGCACTATTTGGAGTTAGACCTGATTGCTGCCGGAAATAATACTTTTGGAGTTGGCGCTACCGTAAACTTATACTTTGATGATGGTACAAAGCAAACACGCCAAGTTACGCCAACAAGAGGTTTTTTGTCCTCTGTTCCAAGCTCCCTTTACTTCGGTCTCGGGAAACATTTATCCGTAAAACGGCTGGAGGTTATTTGGCCTGACGGAAAAATTCAGGAATTGAAAAATGTTGATGCCAATCAATCCTTGCAGTTGAATTATCGCTTAGCGGAAACTAAAGTAAATGAGAAAAGTACGGGAGATTTACTTTTTACCAAAGTCACTTTTGATTACCATCATTCAGATCCGTACTTCAATGACTTTGACTTGCAGGTTCTTCTACCCCATAAATTATCACAACTGGGTCCCGCTTTGGCAAAAGGAGATGTTAATGGAGATGAGCAAGAAGATATATTCATTGGCGGGGGAAGAGAGCAAACAGGGCGGCTACTGGTAAATACATCGGGTTCATTTAAGAATATAGCTTCCCAAGCTCTTATAGGTGATAAGGGGTATGAAGATATTGGCGCCGCTTTGTTTGATGCAGACGGAGATGGGGATAATGATCTTTATGTAGCTAGCGGTAGTTATGAGTTTAAAGAAAACCCAAGGATGTTGGTAGATAGGTTGTATTTGAATGATGGTAAGGGAAATTTCAGGAAAGCTGAAAATGCAATTCCTGAAGTTGGTATCTCCGGTTCTGTAGTAGTGCCATCTGATTATGATAATGATGGCGATATTGATTTATTTATAGGCGGAAGACTTATTACGGGCAAATATCCGCATCCTGCAAGCAGCTTACTTTTGATTAATGATGGAGGTAAATTTACGATACAAAATGATAGGTTGGCCCCTGAATTACTAGGGTTAGGTTTAGTGACTGACGCTAAATGGATTGACATAAACAATGATCAACAAGTAGATTTGGTAATAAGCGGAGAGTGGATGGGAATTCAGGTTTTTCTAAATAAGAACAATAAACTTAAGCGTAGTGACGCATACCCAGAATTGGCAAATGCAGTAGGTTGGTGGAACGAGCTCTTAGTTGAAGATATAGATGGGGATGGTGATAAAGATATTGTTGCAGGCAATTTAGGCCTCAATTCAAAATTTCACGCTTCTTATGAGAAACCGTTTGAAATCTACACATCAGATTTTGATATGAATGGATCTGAAGATGTTATTCTTGCCAAGGAATATCATGGCAAACAGGTTCCGGTTAGGGGTAAGGGGTGTATGACTCAGCAGTTACCGCATTTAGCGCAAACCATACCAACTTATACTGATTTTGCTAGTAAGGATTTAAAGGGAATAATGGGCGAAGGCCTGCAGACCGCACTCCACTATAAGGCTACAGAGTTTAGGTCGGGAATATTTAAGAACGATGGTGATAGGTTCAGTTTTGAGCCATTTGAAAATAGATTGCAAATAGCGCCTATTAACAGTATTTTATTTGAAGATTTTGACGGTGATGGTCTTAAGGATTTAGTATTGGCCGGTAATAATTATCAGTCCGAAGTAGAAACTACACGATCCGATGCAGGGGTAGGAAGTTTCTTGAAAGGTAATGGTAAGGGAAAATTCCGCTATACTAATAGCTTACAGTCTGGCTTTTTTGCCGATAAAGATGTTAGGAATATAACGAGTTTGAGTACAAAAAAAGACAGATATCTACTAGTAATCAATAATAATGACCTTCACGATTTGTTTAGGGTAAATACCGTGACCAATTAAAAGTATGCGGCTGTTTACAATAATTATACGGTTTTTCTCATTTTTCTTTTTGGGTTTTTTGGCAACGGAAAACATGGTTGCACAAGATGATTTTCAGAAAGAAAATGATTCTTTGGTAGAAGTATTTTTTAGCGAAACCAAAAAACTAAGACGTGATAACCCGGATAGTGCTTTGGTACTTCTACAAGATAAGCATGAGGAATTTTTAAAAAAAGGAGATACGGTAAATGCCGTAAAAGCCTTGCTCGAAATGCCTTTTATTTATGGGCAGCACGTAGATTACACCAAATCTTATGATACGCTTTGGTTTGCATTATTCTTAGCGGATAAATCTAAAAATGATGAACTAAAGGCTTCTGTTTATAATTGGCTGGGAAGGCTATACAGTTTTTTTAAGCGGAAAGATCAAGCCTTGGAATATTTACAGACATCGCTAAATATTAATCGAAAACTAGTAGAAAAGGGACGGCTACAAGAGGCGGATTTGGTAATGAACTACTATCTGTTGAGTGCAACACATCGTGTATTGGGCCAGACGGAAATGGCAAAGGTTTATTTAGATAGCTGTTTCAGTCACTATGCCCCTGTAAGAGGTCAGTTACCTATGGCTTACCTTAATTTTGAAAAAGCCTTTCAGCTTTCAGAGAGTAACAAAAATGAAGAGGCTCTAGAAATATTAGAAGAAGTAGAGCCTTGGTTTATAGAAAATAGGCCTTCCTATTTGGTTTTGGTATATTCTGATATGGGCGATGTTTATGCGAATCTATCCAACTTCGGACAAGGAAAATTGTATTATAAAAAAGCTTTGGAAGTGTCCAGTAAATATAACAGTCACGTTGATTTTTCTTCTTTGGTACATGAAAAGTTAGCTACTCTGTTTGAAGAAAACGGAGAGTTTGAAAAAGCATTTAAAAATCAAAAAAAGGCTAAAGAAATAGATGCTCAGTTTTTTGATAGCAGAACGGCAATAAATCAAAGTTTGTTGGAAATCAAGGATGAATTTAGGGTTGAAAAAGAAAAGCAGGAACGCTTAGTTCAAAAGGAACGTTTAGAAAAATTAGAGCAAGCAGATGAAATCTACATGTTGCAACGAATAATTTTAATGGGTTCTTTGGTTTTCTTGATTATTATAGGGATTATATTTTTTAAATATCAAAAATCCAGACATCTGGCAGAAAAGCAACTTATTAGGAAAAACAAGCAGCTGGAAATTAAAAAAGGTAAAGAGCTTCTAGCCTTAAAGAACAAAGAATTGGCAGTTACTGCTTTGCAAATGGTTGAGAAAGATGAATTCTTAAAAGAAATCGCAGAGCGTCTAAAAGAAGCGGAAGGGAGCGTAGATAAGCCAGAAATTAAACAAGTTTTAAAATCTATTTCTCACAATAAAAATGATAATTGGGAAGAATTTAGATTGAGATTTACTGCGGTAAACCAAGATTTTTATACTAAAATAACAACACTTTACCCCAAATTAAGTCAGGCAGACCAAAAAATATGTGCTTTGATTAAACTCAATTTTTCCAGTAAGGAAATGGCTAGGCTTTTAGGTATTTCTGTAGAATCGGTGCACACCACTAGGTATAGGTTACGAAAGAAAATGAAACTCGATAGGTCGGTCAATTTAGAGGAATATATATCGTCTATATAGGTAGGTTATAATGAAAATGCTTTTCATGTTAGGGAGATTTTTTATCAAAATACCAAGAAGAGTGTTAAATTGCGGGTATAATATTTTGTAATGAAGAAAGCGAAAGTAGAGATAAAATCAACTTATAATGTCCCCAATTTAGAAAGAGGTTTGTCTATTATAGAATTGTTGGCTACCCGCACCAAGGGGTTGACCCTTGCGGAAATTATAGAAGCACTTTCCATTACAAAGTCCAGTGCTTTTCGTATCGTAAGCACTTTGATTTTTAAAAATTATCTTCAGAAAAACGAAACAACAAAGAAAATTACACTCTCTAGAAAAATGCTCACCCTGGGAATTTCCTCCATGAACGAGCAGAGTATAGTAGAGCAGTCCATAGACGTAATGCGTGCGCTTCGCGATGAGTTAAAAGAATCGGTAATGCTGGGCGTGCTTTTAGGGGCTACGGGTACTATCTTGGAACAAGTACCTTCTTCGCATCCCGTAAAACTTTTTGTAGAACCGGGAACCCAATTTGATTTACATAGCTCCGTAGGAGGTAAATGTATTCTGGCCAATGTTTCTGGAGAAGAGGCAGATGAAGCATTAAGGGGAAAAACGTTAAGAAAATATACCGAAAACACAATTACTTCTAAAAAGGAATATAAAACCGTTCTTAAAGAGGTTAAGGCCAAGGGTTTTGCTGTGGATAACAGTGAAGACATACAGGGAATAAACTGTGTAGGCGCTCCCATTTTTAATGAACACGGTTACCCAGTTGCCGCACTATGGATTACAGCTCCTTATGGACGTCTCCCGGCATCGGAATTTGAGGCCAAGGGCAAAATCGTTAAGCAATACGCATTGGAGATTTCTACAAAACTGGGGTATCTAACCCATTGATTATCATAATTTATTTTCTTAGATAGTCCTAAGGTCATAGACCTTTAGGGTATTATTCTGTAATTTTTTCTTGTTATTTTTTCTAGTGTTTTTCAACGCTAATGGTCTCGTGTGCAAGAATTTGATGTTTTTTAGGGGGTTTGTGAAGGAAATCTTAAAAAAATAGCATCCAAATATATGGATATGTCAAATTTTTATATATTTTTGATTCAAATAAGAAACTAGTTTCATATTTGAATCAAAAACAACACCACATGGAAGCAACTATTTTAAATGAAAAGAATGCTCCTAGTACTATTGAAAATGGTGAGGGAGTGTTCGAAAATGGAGAACTACGCATAAAAGTTGATTTTATAGACGATTGTGGAGCCGATGTACCTGTATATAACGGAGTATTCAATAAGGGTTTGAATATGCCGGCAATAATATTGGGTGCATTGAACTCATTAGGTGTAAAGTTGAAAGTTTTGGAAACGGAGATTGGAGAAGGCTCAACTAAGCGGTTGCGTGTATTTAAGGAGAAGTCTGAAAAAAAGAACACAGTTAAGGAAATTAGCGTTCAGAAAACTTTCTTAGAAAAAAAGGAGGCGGAGGTTTCGTCTTTAAGTGTGCGTGATAGGGAATTCTTGAATAGAATTACGCTTTTTATGGAAGAGAATATGTCCGATGATACCTATTGGGTAGATGACCTTTCTTTTGATATGAATACAAGTAGGTCTACGTTTTTTAGAAAATTAAAAAAACTTACAGGTCATGCGCCTAAAGATTATATGAAGAATATAAGGCTTTTAAGGGCTGGTGAATTGTTAGAAAAAGGGCAATTGCGCATTGCGGAGGTAAGCTATCAAGTAGGGTTTAGTGACCCCAATTATTTTAGTAAGTGTTTCAGAAGATTTTATGGTACTTCACCTTCTGATTATAGCATGTTAAGCAGTGCCAGTTAGTAAAGAAATAGGTATATTTAATTATAGATCAAGTAACCGATAATCATGAACAAATACTCACATTTTTTAATTCTTGCTGCGGTGCTAGTTTCGGCCTGCAACTCTCCCAAAACATCTAATGAAATGAAATCTACCACAGATTGTGATGATAAGGTAACTTTTACCGCAGAACAAATAGACCATCTTGGTATAACGGACACAAACCATTTAAGTGCAGCATCAAAAAGAGCTTTAAAGTGGCCAACGGATTTGGGTAATGAATGGTTTATTCAGTTTGGTCCACTTCAACCTTTAAAAGGGGATTTGGCTTATGAAGAGGGTGTTGTTCGTCGTGATCCAAGTGCTATTATTAAGGAAGACGGCAAGTATTACGTTTGGTATACGAAAAGTACGGGTCCAACCCAAGGTTTTGGTGGTGATATTGAAACGGAAAAAGTGTTTCCTTGGGACCGTTGCGATATTTGGTATGCAACTTCTGAAGATGGGTGGACGTGGAAAGAAGAAGGTCCTGCAGTTACTAGAGGTGAAAAGGGCGCTTATGATGACCGTTCTGTCTTTACGGTAGAGATTATGAAATGGGAAGATAAATATTACCTCTGCTATCAAACGGTAAAATCCCCATATAATGTTCGGGTAAAGAATCAAGTAGGCCTGGCTTGGGCAGATTCACCAAACGGACCATGGACCAAAAGCGAAGAGCCTATTTTGAGCCCTGCGGATAATGGAATTTGGAAAGGTGAGGAGCAAAACCGCCATTTAGTTGAGAAAAAGGGAGATTTTGATAGTCATAAAGTTCATGATCCTTGTATTCTACCGTATAAAGGAAAATTCTATTTGTACTACAAAGGAGAGCAAATGGGTGAGGAAATTACTTTTGGTGGAAGACAAATTCGTCATGGGGTGGCAATAGCGGATAATCCTAAAGGGCCGTATGTAAAATCACCTTATAACCCGATCAGTAATAGTGGTCATGAAATCTGTGTATGGCCTTACAATGGCGGTATAGCATCTTTGATAACTACTGACGGTCCGGAAAAAAACACCCTCCAGTGGGCACCGGACGGTATCAATTTTGAAATTAAATCTGTAATTCCGGGAGTTAATGCACATGCCATTGGTTTGAACAGGACGGCAGATGTTGAAAAAGAACCTACAGAAATTTTACGATGGGGTTTAACACACGTTTATAATAATAGTGATTATCAAAGTATAATGCGGTTTTCTTCAGAGAGAAAAACGTCTCACACAGCAAAAGGCGAATCTAAATAATAGAGAATATAGTTAATGAAAGCAACAGTTTATAAAGGAAACAAAACGTTTTCTGTAGTAGAAAAGGAGATTGAAGAACCTGTAAAAGGTGATGTTAGGATCAAAGTGGCTTACTCAGGGGTTTGTGGTACGGATGTGCACATCTATCATGGTATGATGGATAAAAGGGTTTCCATGCCTCAGACCATTGGTCATGAGATGTCCGGCGTTATTGATGCTGTGGGAGAAGGAGTAGAAGGTTTTGAAGTGGGGGACAAGGTAGTTGTTCGTCCTTTGGATGATCGTAAGGTTAAGGCTTCTGATAAAGGATTCAATCATATTTGTGAAGAATTAAAATTCATTGGTATTGATAGTCCGGGTTCTATGCAACAATATTGGAATGTACCTTCATTTGTACTTCATAAACTAAAAGCGGAAACCGATTTAAAATTGGCCGCATTAATAGAGCCATTATCGGTTGCTACGCATGATGTTCGTAGAAGTGGATTGGTTGCAGGGGAAACTGCAGTTGTTCTGGGTGGCGGACCAATAGGTCTTTTGGTGGCTATGGTGGCCAAAGATGTAGGGGCAAATGTTATTATTTCGGAAGTAAACGAAAAACGTATTGCCAAAGCTGAGTCTATGGGGTTACATGCCGTAAATCCTATGAAAGTGGATTTGGTTGAATATGTTAAGGAGCAAACCGATAATCGCCGTGCAGATGTGGTTTTTGAAGTTGCAGGTGTACAGCCCGCTTTGGATATTATGTGCGAGGTAGCCGGTATTCGTGGTAGAATATTGATGGTAGCTATTCACGGAGAGAAGAAGCCAGTGGACCTTTTCAAATTTTTCTGGAAAGAGCTTAGTTTGATTGGGGCCCGAGTTTACGAGAAAGAAGATTACGAGAAATCCATTCAGCTTATAACGGAGAATAAACTTCCTTTTGAAGATATGATAACGGACGTACAGCCGCTGACCAATATTCAACAAGTTTTTGAGAACATAGATAATAATCCTGACGGTATGAAAGTACTAATGGACTGTCAACAATAATTAAGAGAATCAACGCATAAGAAAATGAGCACATTAAATCAATTTAGCCTAAAAGGTAAAACAGCTTTAGTAACAGGTTGTAAAAGAGGTATTGGTAAGGCTATGGCCGTAGCATTGGCAGAAGCCGGTGCAGATATTATTGGTGTGAGTGCTTCTTTGGAGAAGCATGGAAGCATGGTAGAGCAAGAAGTAGAAGCTACCGGAAGAAAGTTTAAGGCCTATACGTGCGATTTCAGTAATAGGGAATCATTGTACGAGTTTATAAAAGAGGTGAAAAATGATTTCCCTAAAATTGATATTCTTGTCAACAACGCAGGTACTATTCTTCGTGCCCCTGCAGTTGAGCATTCTGATGAATACTGGGATAAGGTTATTGAAATCAACCAAACTGCACAATTCGTTTTAACTCGTGAAATAGGTAAAGAAATGGTAGCTCGCGGTGAAGGTAAGATTATTTTTACAGCTTCATTGTTAACGTTCCAAGGAGGTATTACAGTACCTGGTTATGCCGCTAGTAAAGGGGCAATTGGCCAAATGACCATGGCTTTCGCCAATGAATGGGCAGGTAAAGGTGTTAATGTAAATGCTATAGCGCCAGGTTACATCAGTACGGATAATACTGAGGCACTAAGAAATGATCCGGATAGGTCTGCATCTATCTTGTCTAGAATACCTGCGGGTAGATGGGGCAAGCCAGAAGATTTTGCAGGACCCATAGTCTTTTTAAGTTCAGATGCAGCAGCTTATATGAGCGGTGTTACCATGCTGGTAGACGGCGGTTGGATGGGTAGATAATCAACTCAAGAAGAAGAAAAGATCCAATAATAAATACGGAAAATGAAATTGCCTAGACAGGTTTTCTTGCTCTTTGCGTCCCTTTTTATGCTTCTAAATGGCTGGGCGCAAGACAAACCGAACATAGTTTTTATACTATCGGATGATGCTGGTTACGCAGATTTTGGGTTTCAGGGAAGCAAAGAATTTAAGACCCCTGAACTTGATAAATTCGCTAAAAATTCGGTGCGTTTTACCCAAGCATATGTTTCTGCGGCCGTATGTGGTCCCTCACGAGCGGGACTGCTGACAGGAAAATATCAGCAGAAATTCGGGTTTGAAGAGAACAATGTTCCTGGTCTTATGAGTAAAAGCGGACTCACCGGAGATGATATGGGGCTTCCGCTGGATCAAAAGACTGTGGCAGATTACCTTAAAGAGCAAGGCTACAAAACAGCCTTGTTCGGCAAGTGGCATCAAGGCAATGCAGACCGGTTTCACCCTACTAAAAGAGGTTTTGATGAGTTTTACGGTTTCCGCGGAGGCGCAAGAAGTTATATGCCTTACGGAACGGAAAATCAACTTAAAAGAAATGAGGATAGGTTAGAAAGAGGTTTTGGGGAGTATGAAGAATATGAAGGTTACCTAACGGATGGATTAGCAGATGAGGCTATTTCATTTATGGAAAGGAACCAAAAAAATCCCTTCTTTATCTATTTGTCCTTCAACGCGGTACACACCCCAATGGAGGCAAAGGAAGAAGATTTGGTAAAGGTTCAGGACCTAACGGGTAAGAGAAAAACATTGGCGGCTATGGCTATAGCTATGGATAAAGCCTGTGGCAAAGTTTTAAACCGAATTAAGGAATTGGGGCTGGATAAAAATACCCTTATTGTTTTTACAAATGATAATGGCGGACCGTCTGATGCAAACGAATCCTCTAACCATCCGTTAAGTGGTACCAAAGCAAACCATTTAGAAGGTGGCATTCGCGTTCCTTTTTTAATGTCATGGCGGGGTAAATTAAAGCCAAATACCGTTTATGACAACCCAATCAGTACACTAGATTTACTGCCAACTTTTGTTACTGCAGCTGGTGGTAATGTAAGTGATATTAAAGGTTTGGACGGTGTGGACCTAATTCCGTTTCTAACGGATACCAAAACGGGAAAACCTCATGAGACCCTGTATTGGAAGAAAGAGGCTAGAGGAGCTATTAGGCATAACAACTGGAAATTGGTACGCTTTCCTGATCGTCCTGCAGAACTTTATAATATTAAAGAGGATATCTCCGAGGTTAACGATTTGGCCACGGAGTACCCTGAGAAAGTACGGGAACTTTACAAAATGCTTTTTGATTGGGAACTTACTTTAGAACGACCGCTTTGGCAACTCGAAAGAAGGTTTGAGGGCAAAGCAGCAACAAGAATGGACACATATAGAAAACATAAATCATAACATCATGTCAGCAATTAAAGAATACCAACTATTTATAGACGGAAAATGGGTGACATCTACGTCTGGAGAAACCATTGACATTGTAAACCCCTCTACAGAGGAAATTGTAGCACGGGTTCAAAACGGAACCGTAGAAGAGGCGCAACAAGCACTTCTTGCAGCGGATAAAGCTCAAAAGGAGTGGAAAAAACTACCGGCGCGTTCACGTGCGGAGTTATTGTACAAATTGGCAGATGAGATAAAGGCTAATTCAGATTTCTTGGCGGAGCTTTTGGTAAAGGAGCAAGGAAAGTTGTTGAAAGTAGCAAAGGGCGAAGTTGCCGTTACGGCCTCGTTTATTGAGTATGCCTGCGAAGGAGCAAGAAGAATTGAAGGGGATATTGTTCCTTCGGATAATCCAAATGAGCAAATCTGGATTCAAAAAATACCTCGTGGGGTAGTGGTTGCCATAACGGCTTGGAACTTTCCGTTAGCATTGGCAGGACGTAAGTTAGGACCAGCTTTGGTTGCAGGAAATACTATCGTTATCAAGCCAACTTCAGAAACACCGCTAGCAACACTTGAGTTGGGTAATTTGGCTAAAAAAGTGGGTATTCCAGATGGCGTTATCAATATTTTGACCGGTCCGGGTAGGGCTATGGGTAATGCACTTGTTGAAAGTCCTATTACCAAGATGGTAACAATGACCGGGTCTACTCCTGTGGGGCAGGCTATTGCAAGAAATGCTGCGGAAAACCTGACCCACGTTCAATTGGAACTGGGAGGTAAAGCACCATTTATTGTTTTTGAAGATGCGGATATTGATGCTGCTGTAGATTCAGCATTACATTCCCGTTTTGACAACTGTGGACAAGTTTGCACCTGTAACGAAAGAATGTATGTGCATGAAGATATTTATGATACGTTCATGGAAAAATTCCTAGCTAAAACAAAGGCCATAAAAGTGGGAGATCCAATGTTGGAGGATACGGACATGGGACCTAAAGTAAACGCCTCGGAATTAAAGCATATGGAGCATTTGGTAGCGGTAAGCCTTGAAGAAGGAGCTACTTTGGCTACCGGAGGTAAAAAACCGGAAGGAAGTGCTTTTGAAAAAGGATATTGGTTTGAACCAACCGTTTTGACCAACGTAACGCAAGATATGACCATTGTTCATGAAGAGTCTTTTGGACCTATCCTACCCGTATTGAAATTCAAAACTTTTGAAGAAGTGGTTGGATATGCCAATGACTGCGAATACGGTCTTGCGGCTATGGTGTTTACCAATGATATGAATACGATCATGAAATGTAACGATGAACTTGAGTACGGCGAAATATACGTAAACAGAGGTCATGGAGAGCAACACCAAGGGTTCCATAACGGCTACAAATTAAGTGGTTCTGGTGGTGAAGATGGTAAGTATGGCTTTGAGCAATACATGGAGAAAAAGACATTTTACATTAGACACAAGGCATAGATGAGCACAAGTATCAAATCGGTTGATTGTAAGTTGTTCAGGGTTCCGCTACCGGAAGTCATGAACGATGCCAAACACGGAGACCACACGCATTTTGAACTGGTTACCTCCACCATTACTTTAGAGGATGGAAGTACAGGTACGGGCTACACGTATACAGGTGGAAAAGGCGGAAACGCTATTAAAGCCATGGTAGACCATGATATAGCTCCGGCATTGATAGGTAAGGACGGTACGGATGTAGAAGGAATTTATGATTTCCTAGAATGGCACATGCATTATGTAGGCCGCGGTGGAATAGTTTCTTTTGCTGTTTCTACAATTGATATTGCTTTGTGGGACATTCGCTGTAAAAAAGCAGAAAAACCACTTTGGCAAATGGCCGGTGGTGCTGGAAATACGTGCAAAGCCTATTGTGGTGGAATAGATTTACAGTTCCCTATTCCTAAGCTTTTGAAGAATATGGAAGGATATTTGGCCGCAGGTTTTAACGCGGTCAAGATTAAAATAGGTCGTGAAAACCTAGATGAGGATATTGAGCGCATCAAAGCAGTGCGTGAATTTATTGGTCCAGATGTAACGTTTATGGTAGATGCCAATTATTCCATGACCGTAGACAAAGCCATTGAAGCTATCAATCGCTTTAAAGAATACGATATTACATGGTTTGAAGAGCCTATTATACCTGATAATTACATGGGGTTCTCTCAAATTGCAGATGCCACGGGCTTTCCGTTGGCTATGGGCGAGAACTTACACACTATTCATGAATTTGAATATGCCATGGACCAAGCAAAACTATCTTTTGTACAACCGGATGCTTCCAATTGTGGTGGAATCACAGGTTGGTTGGCCGCAGCAAGATTAGCCGATAAGCACAATATTCCGGCATGTTCTCACGGTATGCAGGAGCTACACGTAAGTTTGGTATCCGCACAGCCTAATTCGGGCTGGTTAGAGGTGCACAGTTTTCCTATTGACCAATATACCAAGAGGCCTTTAGTTGTTGAGAACCATCTTGCCGTAGCACCGGATTCACCGGGAACGGGAGTGGAGTTTGATTGGGAGAAACTAGCTCCATATCAATCTAAATAATAGCTATTAATACATCAAAACGCTTACGATAATGAAAACAACACAAACGGATTTTGGTGTATTGGACGGAGAAACGATTCACCAATACACATTGGAAAACGATAATGGGTTAACTGTAAAAATTTCTAATTACGGTGCTACCATTACTTCAATTCTTTTACCTCAAAAAGAGGGTAGTACAGAAGAAATTGTTTGTGGTTTTGATTCGTTCAACGGTTATTTTTCTGATGCGTATAAAGCAAACGCTCCTTACTTTGGAGGTACGGTAGGTCGTTATTGTTCTCAAATAAAAGATGCCAAGTTTTCTCTGAACGGAAAGGAATATGAGTTGGCAAAAATTGTTGGGAACAATAACCTTCACGGTGGTAAAGTTGGTTTTGATAAAAAAGTGTGGCAAGTAAATTCTTTCTCCAATGATGCGGCACGAATTGAAATGGAACTGAAAAGTGAGCATCTAGAGGAAGGTTTTCCAGGTAATGTTACGGTAAAGGTAACTTTTTCATTAACCGATGATAATGAGCTTAAAATAGAGTACGGGGCCATAAGTGACCAAGACACGCCTTTTACGATAACCAATCACACGTACTTCAATCTTTCGGGATTTTCTGAAAATATTGAAGGTCATTCGGTTATGGTAAACTCAGATCGCAAACAAGTGTGGGATGAGACGGGCGCTGCCACGGGAGAAAACGTTTCGGTAGATGGTAAAGCCGATGATTTACGGTCCGAAAAAACTATAAAAGAGGTTCATGATGCCATGGGTGATGGTTTTGAACATTTTTATCTGTTTGAGGACAAAGGATTTAAGCTTGATAAAGTGGCGGAAATTAAGGAGCCTAAAAGTGGGCGTTCCATGGAAGTTTTTACATCGGAACCGGGAATGTTATTGTATACGGGCAAATATACTTCTGATGAACTAAAACGTGAATCTGGGCTTCAGTATGGAAAATACCGTGGTTTCTGTTGTGAAACGCACCGCTATCCCAATGGTATGAATATTCCGGATGCTCCCAAAAGTATATTAAGGGCGGGGGAATCTTATGACAGCACCACTATTTTCAAATTCAACTGGTAAATAAAAAATGGTCCCGTTTACAGTAAGCGTAAGTCGGGTCTTAATTAAATATTCAAATTATGACTGAAGGAGTATTATTGGCGATTTTCGCTGGATTGATGTTGGGCCTTTATGCCCTTCCTGAAAAGTTCACAAAGGGCTTTAAGTATGAAAATACATGGAGTCTCTTTTTTCTCTTAACGATGTTCGTTGTTCCTATTATTGCCTCTGTCACCTTAATTCAGGGGTTTGGGGAGATTTTTGGAAACATGCCAACGGATATTTGGGTAAAAATGGGACTTACCAGTTTTCTTTGGGGTATAGGGGTTATGATGTGGAGTAAGGCTATTAACCATATTGGGCTTTCCCTTGGTTTTTCCATTTTTATCGGGACTATTATTTTGGTAGGTTCCCTACTACCTTTCATAGAGGATGGACTACCACCTTCCAACGTGTTGACCTATATTTTGGCAGGTATCTTAGTGGTATTATTGGGAGTTATCTTAAATGGTAAAGCTGGTCTTACCCGTGAAAAAGATGAAGCAAAAATGGCATCTGAGGGCACTCCGGCCAAAGGATCTATGGTTACGGGAATTATGATTGCTATTGTGGGCGGATTATTGGCTACAGGCTTCAGTTATGCCAATGCTGCCGGTAGACCTTATTTGCACGAAGCAAGTGTAGCGCAAGGCAATGCCGATTGGATTACTGCCGTAGCGGTTATGTTCCCTATTTTTATTAGTGGGGGTATTGTTATGACGGCCTATTTTCTATGGCAACTTAATGCCAAAAAGGCTTGGGGAGATTTTAAGACACCTGCGTTTGGCAAAAACCTGTTCCTTATTTTAATTATGGCCGTATTCCATTATGCCGCATCTGCATTATTTGCATACGCTGCTTTTAAACTTGGAGCTTCTGGTAATACCGTAGGCTACGCTATATTTAATACGGCATCTGTGGCCACGGCAATTGTTAGTGGTTTGGTCACTAAAGAGTGGGTGAGTGCCTCGCCTAAAGCAAGGAACTTATTGTACGGAGGCCTTGGTTGTATGATTGCAGGAATTGTAATTGTTGCTTATGCCAATGGCTTGGGATAGAAAATAGTTTGGTTTAGGCAGTTGAAAATATTGTTTTTAGTAGTAAGTCCGGTTGTTTCTATTCCTGTTCAATCGGACTTTTTTTTAGTACTGTTTTTTATCATAAGAATTACATATGAAAAAATACTTTTTCTATTTAGTAGGTATGGTTTTCCCGTTGCTGGCATGTAATGAGCAAGTATCAACTGAAGCTTCACCTCACACCATAACCGATTTTAATTTTGATTGGGAATTTCGCTTGGTTGATATAAACGGGCAAACGGCCGATTGGAAGGATGTGAGGCTTCCTCACGATTGGAGCGTAGAGGCCTCTTTTGATTCTATAAACGGAGAAGGTGCTACGGGTTATCTCCCCGGTGGTACGGGAACCTACCGTAAAAAATTCCCTCTTCGGCTTAAGCCCGATGAAAAGGCCTATGTTTTGTTTGACGGGGTTTATAATAATTCTGAGGTTTCATTAAATGGAAAAAAGGTAGGGGAACACCCCTACGGATATTCTCCGTTTTACTATGATATTTCCCCATATTTGAATTCAGAAAAAGATTCGAATATTATAGAGGTAAATGTAGATAGAACTCGCTATGCGGATAGTCGCTGGTATACCGGCTCGGGAATTTACAGAGATGTAAAACTTTTGGTGAAGAACAAGTTGCATATACCGGTTTGGGGCGTGTTTGTGACTACTCCAAAAATAGAAGCAGGGAAAGCCCAAGTATCTGTTTCGGTCTCAATTAAGAATGATTTTTCCGAAGGTAAAAAAGCGGAACTACGAACGGAAATTTACAATCAAACAGGTCAAAAGGTCAGTACTGAAATCGGCCTAATAACTGTTGATGGAAATGAACAATTTGTTCAAGGGCAATCCGCTGTCATTGAAAATCCTGTTTTGTGGGATATTGATGCTCCTTTTCTCTACAAAGCTGTAACCTCTATTATTTATGACGGAGAAGTTGTGGATCAACAAGAAACTAATTTTGGCGTACGGTCCATACGTTTTGACCCTAATGAGGGCTTTTTTCTTAACGGTAAGAATAGAAAAATTAAAGGGGTTTGCCTGCACCATGATGGAGGTTTAGTAGGTGCAGCTGTTCCCGATGATGTATGGAGAAGACGTTTGGGCAAATTAAAAGAAGCAGGGTGTAACGCTATCCGTATTTCACACAATCCCGGTTCGGAGGCGTTTTTGAATTTATGTGATGAAATGGGCTTTTTGGTACAGGATGAGTTCTTTGACGAATGGGATAATCCAAAGGACAAAAGAAAAAACATGAATGAGCAGAGTGTAGATGCTATAACTAGGGGGTATACAGAGCATTTTCAAGAGTGGGCCAAAAAGGACTTGACCAATACCGTTTTAGCACATAGAAATCATCCTAGTATCATACAATGGAGCATTGGGAATGAGATAGAGTGGACCTATCCTAGAAATGCGGACGCCACCGGTTTTTTTAACAATATGGGATGGCAGGGCAATTACTTCTTTTCGGAACCACCGTTCTCCGTAGAGCAGATAAAGGAAAAATTGAATACTTTGCCCAAGGGGAAATACGATATAGGAGAAACCGCGAAAAAATTAGCAAAATGGACAAAAGAGCTGGATACTACACGTTATGTAACGGCCAATTGTATCTTACCTTCAGCGAGTCATTTATCCGGTTATGCCGATGCTCTGGATGTAGTAGGCTATAGTTACCGAAGGGTAATCTATGATTATGGTCACAGAAATTATCCAAACAAAGTTATTATGGGAACGGAGAACCTTCCCCAATGGCATGAATGGAAGGCAGTAATGGAACGTCCGTTTATTTCTGGACTATTTTTATGGACGGGAATAGATTATATGGGAGAATCCAATGGAGGTTGGCCTAAAAAGGGAACTCAGAGTGGGTTGCTAGATCAGGCTGGTTTTGAAAAAACATCATACCACATGATGAAAACTTTATGGAACAATGCTCCACATTTACACATGACATCGCAGTCTTTGGAGAAATCTATTTATAAATTGAACAAAGCCGGAGAACCCATAGAAAAGAAAGAAAACGGGTGGGAAAAGGCGCTGTGGTTTTGGCACGAAAGTAATGAATATTGGAATTATGATTCTAACGAACTTACGGTTGTAGAAATATATTCCAACTGTGATGAAGTAGAATTGTTTTTAAACGATACTTCACTGGGAAGAAAAAAACTAGCCGACTTTGACGACCATATTTACAAGTGGGCCGTTCCTTTTAGTGCTGGAGAACTTAGGGCGGAGGGATATATTGATGGAAAAAAAGTAGAGTCCCAAGCACGGATGCAAACTGCTGAAGCTCCATACGCCATAGAACTTTCTGTAGATAAAAGTGAATTATCTGCCAATGGGTACGATGTAGCTCACGTAGTAGCGCAAATTGTGGATAGTAAGGGAAATCCCGTGAGGCATCTTAACGCCAAAATTTCTTTTTCCGTTACTGGAGACGCAAAAGTATTGGGTGGGGATAATGGTTCTGCCAGGAATGTTCAGGATTACCAATCTACCCAAATTACAACGGATAAAGGTCGTTGTTTGCTTCTCCTTCAATCCAATCTCAATTCGGGTAATATTACGGTTAATGCAGAATCGGAAGGTTTAAAAACAGGCCAATTCATATTGAAAATAAAAGCTGATAAATAATAGAGAAAGACGATAAAAACAAAAGCCCAATTTCCTAGGAAATTGGGCTTTTCAATTTAAGGAGTCACTCTAATTAGTCTGTTTAATTCGGTTTAATTGCTCTTCTGAAAGACCAAATTGAAAGTAGATTTCAGGGTGATTAAAAATATCGGTTTCTTTCATCTGTGGGTCATCTACATCTAAGCTTAGGTCACAATCAAACCTTGCAAAAAAGCTATGGCTTTTACCTTCAGCTTTCCCTACATTCCTAAAATGGCAGAGGCCCCAGGAAATCCCTCGACCATCTTTGGTGTCGGTAAAGGCATCTGGAACATAGGGGCCAGGGGCAATGGGCATTAATCCGGTAATGGCAGCCACCTCAAAATTAACACCGTCCTCTGCGTACTGTATGGTATTGTGCTCTAGACCATGGCGGCTCACCAATGCCGCCAATCCTTCTTTAAAAGGGAAAAGAGCCGTTTCGTGACCGGAGTTTATTACCGGGTTTAACGGGTGTTTTTCAAACGGACCAAAAGGGTCTTCTGAAATGGCTAAACCTTGTGCACGTACTTTGGGGTCACCCCCCATCTCACCTTTGTAGTAAATATAAATTTTTCCATCCCGTACTAGAGGGTAGGGGTCATGTATTACGTACTGGTCCCATGAGCCTTCGGGTCCGTTGTCCAGAACCACTTTATTGGAAGGTGTCCATGGACCATTTGGCGAATCGGAGACAGAGGCCGCTACGGGGCAATCATCTCCTTTAGTGCCTGGGCCTCCTGGCATATTTAAGTATGCCTGATAATACAAATAGTATTTACCTTTATAGATTAAAATATCAGGTGTTGAGACGGAACGCCAACCTGGGTTTGGTTTTTCGGTTCTGGGAACGGCTACACCTTGTTCTTCCCAAGTAAAACCATCTTTACTTGTGGCATACCATATTTCGGATAGATCCCAGTCCCGTGAAGGAATGGTATCGTTTCCGCCATTTTCATTGGGAGGGACACTGGTCTCACGGTGGGTATACCAGAAATAATAGGTGTCATCAACCTTTACTATTTTGCTGGCATCTCTTCTGGACACCGTGCCATCATGACCGTGGTAATCAAAGCCTTTTAAAGGCGTGTATTTAAAGTTTGAAAAAAGTTCGTTAGAGCTTACTTCCAGCCCGCCATAGGTACCATCATAAATTCGTTCAAAAGCAGAACTTAGATTTCTGTCCGGCTTCTCACGGGGCACATTACCGTAAGGAAAATCTTTTTGAACTATATCTTGTTCTACGGGCTTACTTTTGGACTCTTGCTCTTTTTGATTACATGATATTAATACGGTTAGTGACACTATACTTAACAGTGTTTTTTTCATTTTTTGGAGTGGGTTTGGTTATTAATTGTTGCGTTTATTTTTTGGGGTAACTGTTGAGTTTTTGGTCTAAACCTGACTTGTCACTATTAGTTGTACTCCACAAGCTGAAGGTAATGGTCGTTATTACCAATTAGAATATTGGATTTGCCCTTTTTCTTAATAATTTTCATGTTTTTGACATCAAATGGGGCATAAAATCCACTTTGGGCAGTTGTCATAGGAAAAAAATCTCCTTTGCCGTTGCCTTTTAGGAAGAGACCTATACCGGCATCATTCCTTGTGGTTTCAATTTCGGAAGTAAATAGATTTCCGGCAATTAGAAGGTCTTTATGACCATCTTTATCAAAATCTTCAGCTAAGATGCTATTAATACTAGAAACCTGTGCCAATTTGGGAAGTTCGTGCAGTGTAAAGGATTTTCCGTCTATATTTTCAATATAATAGGAAGCAAAGGTATATGCGGATAAATGAAGGGCATCATTGAGTTGGTCTCCATAAATGTCCTTTAAATCTGAATCTCCAAAAGATTCAAATGTTGGGAATTTGGCATCCAATTCGGGAATTTGCTCTACGGAGCAAGACCTTCCGCGAATAGGGTAAACCTCGCCTTCTTCAAAATAACTAAGAACAATATCCTGTTTTCCGTTTTTATCAAAATCGGCGCTATGGACTTGAAAAGGATGTTCCGGTGTAGCTTTGTATTTGTAGTTCAGCCCTAAATTGCCGACAATAAAATCATCATCACCATCATTATCCATATCAGCTTTGGTAACACTGTAATACCATCCATTGGTCTTTTCTAAACCTTTTATAGCAGAGGGTTCAAAAGTTCCATTTTTGGTTTGTAGGAAGGTTGTAATGGGCATCCATTCACCTACAACAATTAAATCCAATCTGTCATCATCGTTAATGTGTGCCCATTGAGCGGAGGTTACCATTCCCAAATTCATAAAACCAGGAGCTTTTGCCTCGGTAACGTTTTTTAAGTAACCATTGTCGTTCTCCAATAGTATGCTGTTGGCCGGTGAAGGGTACTTGCCCGGTATTTGTCTGCCGGCCACAAAAAGGTCAAGATCTCCATCATTATCATAATCTGCCGAAATAACTTGCGAGCCGCTTTCTAAGTATTTTGGCAATCTGCTTTTATCTTTGCTAAAATATCCGGTACCGTCATTAAGATATAGGCGGTCTTGAAGCTGTTTACTGTTTTCCTGAAATTCATAACCCCCGCTGACCACAAATAGATCTTGATCTCCATCATTATCTATATCAAAAAAGAGGCTCCCTAAATCTTCGGATGTTTTATCGATAAGAAAATCTTTTTGTGGAATGGAATCAAACTGACCTCGGGTATTCTGGACGAACAACATTCCACTTTTTCCCGAAGCACCACCAACATAAAAATCTTCTAATCCGTCTGAATTAACATCAGCTACAGCTATTGTTGGTCCAAATTGAGACATTTTGTGCGGTAAGAGTACTTGTTTTTGGTAATCATCAAACGTATTTTCCTGATGTTCGTATTTTAAGTTGGTCTGTACGGTGTTTTCTTTAAAAATAGGTTTAATGGAAATGTTTGAGGTATTTACAAACTCTTCGTTTTTCTGATGAATATCCAAACTTTGGTTGGCCCGAATATTTTTTAGTTCACTCACCTGACCGTTGGGCCATTGGACGCGTATTTTTTCAACATTCATTAGTTCACCTAATCCAAAATGAACTGTATTTTCACTTTTGGACATATACCCCCTTACATTGGTTACTTCTATGGTTTGCCAAGAGTCAGTATCTTTATAAACAACTACTCTACTGCCTAAAGCTTCGGTTTGGGTAGAAGGAAAAAGGTTTATTCTAAGATAGTTTGCCATGTTCTTGTCTACCGTGTGGTTTTCATAGATAAATGCTTTTTCATCAATGTTATTTACGACCAAATCTAAATCGCCATCTTGGTCAAGGTCTGCATAAGCGGCTCCATTTGATAAAGTCTCCAATTCAAAACCCCATTTCTTGTTTTGTTTTTCAAAAGTCAGATCTCCGTTATTTTTATAGATATAATTTTGAAGTTTGTCTTCCGGAGCAAGTTTGGCCAATGACAGTACATCTACCACTTCTTCAAATTTTTTATTCTCTTTTTTGGCTAGATTATCAATGCTGTCCAATAGGCGTTCATACTTTTTGTTTACATCGCTATTGCGCATATTGCGTTTAATACCATTGGTAACGAACAGGTCTTTTAGTCCGTCATTATCAAAATCGGCGATTAGTGGCCCCCAACTCCAATCAGTATTGGAGACTCCCGCCATCTGAGCAACATCACTAAAACTCCCGTTGCCATTGTTTTTCTGTAGCGTATTGAACATATATTGGTAGTGACCACCTTCTGCAACAATATTCCAAAAATTTTTAGGGTTCATGCCCCCCATATTGGTCTTAATACGCTTATGGTCTTCAGCAACCATATCCAATACCATAATATCTAGATTACCGTCATTGTCAAAATCGGCAATATCAGTACCCATGCTAAAATTTGAAATATGCTTAAAATGAGTTTTTAGACTTTCTTTGAAAGCTCCTTTTGTATTGTTTACATAGTAGAAATCTGGTTCATTGTAATCGTTGGCAACATACATATCTTGCCACCCATCATTATTAAGATCGCCAACGGCTACCGAAAGGCCAAAAGCCAAATTTTCAGTTTTAGACATGGGGGAGACCTCAATAAAACCAATATCAGGCCCTAGGTTTCTGTATAGCTTATCACTGTACATTGGATTTGTACCCGTTTTTCTTTTCTTACCACCTTGTCTGTTGCCATAGCCTGGTGGCTGGTTTATAACGTAAAGATCAATGAGTCCGTTTTTATCGTAATCCAGAAAACTAGCTTGTATAGAAAATCCTTTATCATCTACACCATAGTGCTCCGCCATTTCCTTAAATGTACCGTTACCGGAATTTATATAAAGTAAATTGGTGCTTTTATCCCTGTTTTTTTGTTCGTTCTTACAGACATAGATGTCCTGGAACCCATCACTATTTACATCTGCAAAGGTTACTCCTGTGGACCAGCTATTTGTTTTTAAAATACCCGCTTTTTCGGTAATATCCTCAAACTCCATATTTCCTTTATTGAGGTAAAGTCTATCGTGAACTTGATTGCCGGTAAAATAAATGTCAGGAAGACCATCATTATTAATATCCCCAATAGCCACTCCAGCTCCGGTAACAAAGTTTTCATTCAACAAGTGGTTTTCCTCTGCCGTTTCCGAAAGCGTATTTGCAAAGTCAATCCCTGATTTTTCAGAAGTTACCAAGGTGAATAAAGTAGTAGCATTATCAATAGGTTTCTCTACTGATTTGTTACAAGAAGCGGAAAGGATAAATAGAACGCATACCAACATTAAAGACCATTTTCTAATCAATAGAAATAAGATTGTATTTGAACAACCTTTTATGTACGAATGAAGCATTACCAATTTTATATATAAGGGTCAAAATACGGAAACAAGTTTAATGAATCGGGTAAAATAGGACCATGCTTAGGTAATTATAGGTCATAAAAATCCATATGACCTATAATTACCCGATTTTGATCAATTAGTACCGACTGCTAACTAATACAATATACTTTCTTTGATCAAATAATTATTGATTCCTCATTAGAAGATAGTTTTGAAAGTGAAAATCCTAAATTTTCAGAGCATCTTCTGTTGTTTAATCAAAATACTAACTAACAAAAACAGACATTATTATGAAAGAATGTTTATTTAAACAACTAACAAAACGCAAGCATTGGTTGCTGTTTGGGCTTATGTTGACTTGTGTCTCTATGGGATACGCACAAGATTCCAACGTAAGTGGAACCATAACCGATGAACTTAATCAACCCATGTTCGGTGCCAATGTTTTAGTAAAAGGCACCACCAATGGTGTTGTAACGGATTTTGACGGTAATTTTACGTTGGCCGCAAAGTCTGGGGATGTCCTGGTCATTTCTTACACAGGATATACCACAAAAGAAGTAACTGCCGAAACCGGCGTTAGCATCAACGTGCAATTACAACCTGACTCACAATTGTTGGACGAGGTTGTTGTTATTGGTTATGGGTCAAGAAAAAAGGCCGATGTAACTGGTGCTGTAAGTACCGTAAAAACGGCTTACATAGAGCAACAAGCTTCTGCCGATGCAACAAGGGCACTTCAAGGTAGTGCAGCTGGTGTAACGGTAAATGCTTCGGCTAGACCAGGGCAGAATGCTCAGGTAAGGATTCGTGGTTTAGGTACTATTAATGGTAACGGTCCTCTCTATGTTGTTGACGGGGTTTTTGGTGCAACGCCACCACCAACTAGCCAGATTCAATCTATGCAAGTTCTTAAAGATGCTTCCTCAACTGCTATTTACGGTTCAAGAGGTGCAAACGGTGTAATTCTTATAACCACGGTCTCTGGTAGAAAAGCGCAACCGGCAAAAGTAGATGTAAGCTTAAGAAGCGGTATGGGTACATCAACAGCAGGTTATGAATTTGTTACCGATCCTAACTTAATAGGTCAGCAGATTTGGTTAGAACAGACTAATGACGGTATTACTCCTAATCACGCTCATTTTAGTTTTGATCCTAATAATATTAGAGCTACACAGGTAAATGATTACTTATTTCCAAACGGAGCTTCAATAGGAGACCCTTCTACGAACCCGGCTTTGTACCAAGAAAGAACATATCCCATTACTTTAACTAATAAAGCTGGTACAAACTGGATGGAGGAACTGTACCAACCCGCATTAATACAGGATTTTGTAGTTTCCGTTTCGGGTGGCTCAGAAAAAACAACATATGCCTTTAGTGCAAACTACTTTAAGGAAGATGGTGTTTTACGTGATAACTCTTTTAACCGTTACGCAATTCGTTCCAACGTAGATTCTGAAATAAAGGATTGGTTGAAAATAGGTGAACGTTTGGGGGTTACCCTTAGTGAGTCTAAAGGTAATACCGTTGGTTTTAACAGTATAATTGAAACAAGCCCATTAATTCCTGTGAGAGATGTTGCTGGAAATTTTGCAGGAGGTGTTGTTGGCGGTGGATTAAATGATGGTCCTAACCCAGTTGGAAATAATTTTAGACAACGAAAAGATAAACGTACAACGTTGAACGTTACAGGTAATGTTTTTGTTGAAGTAAAACCAGTTAAGAACCTAACGTTTAAAACGCTTTTAGGATATAATATGAATTGGTTCGCTAATCATGACCCACGTTTTGCTGATCCAGAAAACACCAATGGTACCACAGGTCATACACTTACAGAAACAAGGAGTAATGATTTAACTTGGAACTTTACCAACACGCTTAGCTATTCAAAAACATTTAACGATAAGCACAACTTAGATGTGTTGTTAGGAACGGAATCTACCCGTTTTAATTATGATCAAATTAGTGCCGGGAGAGAAAGTTTTATTTCTACGGATGATGATTTCTTTTTGTTGAGTTCCGGTTCGGAAAATCAAACAAACGGTTCTCAAGCCGCTGCATGGGCACTGAATTCATATTTCGCAAGACTGTACTATTCTTATGATGATAAATACATGGTTGAAGCTACGGTAAGACGTGATGGATCATCTAGATTTGGTGCCAATAATAGATGGGGTAATTTCCCCGCAATATCCGGTGGTTGGGTTGTGTCAAGAGAAAACTTCTTGGCAGATAGCAGCTGGTTAAATTACTTAAAACTTAGAGCAGGTTGGGGACAATCAGGTAACGATCAAATAGGAAATTACAATGGTTTTAGCACCTTCGGTTCTGATTTGGGAAGCTCTTTTTACGGCCTTGGTGGTTCGGATAATACTATTAAACAAGGTTTCCAGTCTACCGCAATCGGTAATCCTGATGCAAAATGGGAAACTACAACCTCAACAAACTTCGCTGTTGATGCAACTTTGTTCACTCATGTAAACCTTACCGTAGACTTATGGAGAAAGGATACGCAAGACATGTTGTTCCCAATAGCTATTCCTGCAGTAGAAGGTTTTGCTACGGCGCCAAGTGTAAATATTGGAGACATGGAAAACAAAGGTGTTGATATTGAACTAAGTTATAATGGAGGTGGCTCTGAAGAAGGAGACTTTAAATATAATGTGGGTGTAATTTTCTCTACCTACAAGAACACTGTTAAAAAACTTAGTGGTAATGAAGATGAATTTATTACAGGTAGAAGTCAAAGAGCTCAGACCTATTCAAGAGTAGAGCAAGGAAGAGCATTTCCGGAATTTTATGGCTATATTGTAGATGGTATTTTCCAGACTCAAGCAGAAGCAGATGCCCATCCAGAAAATGGTACTTACAATCAACCGGGTAATCTTAAGATTAGGGATTTCGATGGTAGTGGTGACATTACTCCTGATGATAGAACCTTTATAGGAAATCCAAATCCGGATTTCACCGCGGGTCTTAACTTGGGAATGGAGTACAAAGGTTTTGATTTTAGAGCAAGCTTATATACGAGCCAAGGTAATGACGCTATTAACTACTATAACCGTTTTACCAGATACGGATTGTTTCAAGGACCGAAAAGTGCAGACCGTTTATATAGATCTTGGGGTAGCCCATATTTAGATAACAATGCAGATGCAGTATTGCCAAAAGCTTCTTCTCAGACCAGTTTTGAGCAGAATACACATTCAGATTTAGTTGAAGATGCATCTTATATACGCTTGCAGAATGCACAGATAGGGTTTAATGTGCCGCAACGCATATTGGACAAGACAAGCCTTACTAAAATGAGAATCTATGTTATGGGAACAAATTTGTTCACTATAACGGATTACTCTGGTCTTGATCCGGAAATAGCTTTGTATAATGATCCTGATTCTAACTTCTCTAGTGATATAGATAGAGGTTTGGATTTGGGTACTTGGCCTTCCCCAAGACAGATCATTTTTGGTCTTAACATCTCATTATAAAACATAAAATTGCAAAAAAAATGAAAAATAATATAGTTATAAAAACGGGATTGCTCGCTATGGTCACGGCCCTTTCATGGTCGTGCGGAGAGGAGTTTCTTGAAGAAAAACCAAAAGGAGCTGTAAGTGAGGAAATATTAACCAACGCAGATGGCGTAGACCTTTTGCTCGTTGGGGCTTATTCTAGGATAGATGGGTATTCTGCTGGTGAAGCAGGCGGTCAGGGAGAAGCATCTGCAACCAACTGGGTTTGGGGAGATGTACCATCTGATGATATGCACCGTGGCGATCAAACTGGGGGGTGGAGTCCAATTAACCTTATTGAAAGATATGAGACAGATGCGGCCAATCCATGGATAGAAGGTTTATGGGCGGCAAATTATGATGCCATTGCCAGAGCTAATGATGCTATTCGTGTTCTTAAAAAAGCGGGAGAGAATGTAGACCCCGCAGATGCCATACAATTAGAGGCGGAAGCACGTTGGTTGCGCGCATGGTTCCATTTTCAATTGCGTAATAAAATTGAGAAGATTCCATACATAACGGAAGATGTTGTTGCAAGTGAAGTGACCAATAACGAGGAAGTATGGGACAAAATTGAAGCCGATATTAAGTGGGGAATAGATAATGGTATGGCCGAAGATGTTGAAATAGGACGTGCCTCTCGTTGGGCCGCCAAAGCGCTTTTGGCACGTGTTCATATGTTTCAACAAGAGTTTGCCGAAGCAAAACCTTATTTGGATGATATTATTGATAACGGTCCTTTTCAATTAATGGATCATTACTATGATAATTTTGACGAGGAAAAACAAAATAATGCTGAGAGTATTTTTGAAGTTCAGTATACGGTGAACGATGGTGCAGGCGATGCCAATAGTGGAGCGGACCACAGAACTTTGTTTCCTAGAGGTAGTGAAGTTGGGTCATGTTGTTCGTATAGTGCACCAAGTTTTGATTTGTTCAACGCATTTAAAACAGATGCGGACGGTCTACCGTTGTTAGATAATTTTCAAGATGACCTTTTATTGGAAGATTACGGACTGTTGGATACTGAACCTTTTACACCCACTGATGTTTCTTTAGATCCAAGAGTAGATTGGAGCATTGGTAGGCGTGGTATTCCTTTCTTGGATTGGGGACCAATGTCCGGTAGTGATTGGATGTTGGATCAAGCAGGGATGGGACCTTTCTTAAACAAGAAAATTATGTTCTATAAGAGAAACAAAGGAGTTATATCCATTTCTAGTCCAATTTGGTCAAATGGTCTTAACGGGAATAACTGGCGTTTGTTTAGACTGAGTCATATCATTTTGTGGAGAGCGGAAGTAGCTATGGAAGAAAATGACCTTGGTAGGGCAAGAGACTTGGTAAATGAGATACGTGAACGTGCTCAAGACGATTTAGTAATGGGTAAAGTAAACAATACAACTTTTGAAAGTGATGCTGAATTGGATATTGATGAAGATCAACCTGCGGCCAATTACAATCTTGGTCTGTACCCTTCATTTCCAAATCAAGAGTATGCTAGAAAAGCTATATATCATGAAATGCGTCTAGAATTTGCTTTGGAAGGAATGCGTTTCCAAGACTTGGTAAGATGGGGAATAGATGATGTTACCATCAATAAATATCTAGACTCTGAGTTAAGTAACGAAAAGCTACCATGGTTACAAGGTTCTACTTACACTGCAGGACAAGATGATCACTGGCCTGTACCACAAACCCAGATAGATTTACAGCCTGGTGTATTAACGCAAGACCCAGCTTATTAATAAGGGTTAAAAATAAACTAGTTGAGTTAGTTGTTTGAAAACGGTGGCAGACTTTTAGGTCTGCTGCCGTTTCTTTTTTCTAACTAAATTCTTGTAATTGAATTTATTTTAAACAGAAATATTTTATTCCAAGAAATATTAATTGTTATCTTGACACTTTTTTTGATTGGGCTGTAAAATTATCCTGTTATAGTTTTTGAAAGGTTAATTTTTAATCGCTCGTATTTCTAAATAATTGAACCAAAATTCATGATTGACTTAAACCAAAAGGAGAATTCTTCACGAAAACGTTACAATATACTAGCCATGATTTTTATTACGGTGGTCATAAATTATCTAGATCGAAGTAATATTTCGGTTGCCGCTTTTGCCATGAAAGAAGATATGGGGCTTAGCAATGTGCAAATGGGGTATGTTTTTTCGGCTTTTGGCTGGACTTATGCTTGTCTTCAGATTCCAGGTGGTATTGTTGCTGATAAACTCCCTACACGAATCTTATACTCTGCAATAATGGCTTTATGGTCCGTTGCAACACTTATACAGGGTATGGTAAGCTCTTTTGCAGCATTACTAGGCTTGCGCGCCAGTATAGGCGTATTTGAAGCGCCTTCCTACCCGATCAATAATTTAGTGGTTACCAGATGGTTTCCTGAAAATGAAAGGGCATCTGCTATTGCCGTGTACACATCAGGCCAATTCTTGGGGCTTGCTTTCCTAACACCCGTTCTTGTGGCTATCCAAAATTATTTTGGTTGGAGAGGACTCTTTATTATTTCCGGTATTATAGGCCTAGTATGGGCGGCAATATGGTATTTTTTCTACAGAAACCCACAAGACCACAAATCCATAAGCCAGAAAGAGTTGGAGTATATTGAAAAAGGTGGTGGACTGATTGGTAAGAACGATGTAAAAAAAGAAGAGAAGAAAAAATTTGATTGGCACGATTTTAAACAGGCTTTTATCTACAGAAAGTTGTGGGGGCTATATATTGGTCAATTTTGTTTAGGAGCAACCACCATATTTTTTCTTACCTGGTTCCCAACATACTTGGTAGAATTTAGAGGATTAGATTTCCTGAAATCAGGATTTTTGGCGTCAATTCCATTTTTGGCGGCCTTTTTTGGAGTACTCCTTTCAGGATTCTCTTCTGATTTTATGATTAAAAAAGGGTATTCCGTTGAAATTTCAAGAAAGACTCCCATCATTATTGGTATGTTGCTCTCTACTTGTATAATAGGGGCCAATTATACAGAGAGCACATTTTTTGTCATATTATTTTTGGCCATTGCATTTTTTGGAAATGGTCTCGCCAGCATAGCATGGGTCTTTATTTCACTCATGGCTCCAAAGAAACTCATAGGGCTTACCGGTGGTGCTTTTAATTTTATAGGCGGACTTGCAGGAATAGTTGTTCCCATTGTTATTGGGTATTTGGTAGAGGATGGAGATTTTAGTCCAGCACTATTCTTTATTGGTGGTATAGCATTGCTTGGTTTTATATCTTACACCTTTATTGTGGGTAAGGTTGAGCGTATCGTACCAAAATCAAAATAAACTCAAACACTAGTAAATACAAATTTTATGAAAATATCAGCTATTAAAACTTTTCCTATCAACGTAGGTTTTGGGAGCCAGTTGGTCGTTAAGGTCGAAACCGATTCAGGAATCTACGGTTGGGGCGCTTCGGGGCTTTCCGGAAGGGAATTGGCGGTTATAGGTGCAATAGAACATTTTAAAGGTTTCTTGATAGGTAAGGATGCACGCAATATTGGTGCACTTTGGCAAGAAATGTACAGAGGGCAATATTTTGAAGGCGGAAGGGTGCTTACAGCGGCTATTTCAGCTATAGATATTGCACTGTACGATATAAAGGGAAAAGCTTTGGGCGTACCCGTATACGAGCTCTTGGGAGGGAAACATCGCGACCATGTAGACTGTTTTGCTTCGGTTCGTTTTAGAACACGCGAAGAGCTTTTTGAGTATTCTAAAATATGTATAAAAGAGGGTTGGAACATGTTGCGTTTGGCTCCTGCAGAATTTGAAGCAGAAGGCGATAAGGAACTTTTTGAACCACGAGAATCTATTGCTGTTATAGCGGAATGGCTTACGGACTTAAGAAGAGAAGTCGGTTCTGCAGTAACCATTGGTATAGATTACCATACGCGTCTTACTCCTGCGCAGACCTATTCATTTATAAAACGAATGCCACCGGGAACGTTGGATTATATTGAAGAACCTATTCGCGATGAAAATCCGGAAGCCTATGAGAATCTTAGGAAAATGGTTGATATACCTTTTACGATAGGAGAGGAATTTTCAAGTAAATGGCAGTTTTTACCATTTTTAGAACGAAATTTAACTCAATATGCGCGTATTGATATTTGTAATGTAGGTGGAATTACCGAGGCCATGAAAGTAGCGAGTTTAGCGGAAGCACATTACATTGATTTGATGCCCCATAACCCATTAGGGCCTATATGTACAGCTGCTACCATTCACATGGCGGCCGCTAGCCCTAACTTTGGTTGGTTAGAAGAAATGAATACACCTGCACAATATATGGGTACGGATGCTCCGGAATTTTATCCGGTACGTCCTATTTTGGATGGACCAACTTATCCTGTATTGGATACACCGGGATTGGGAGTGGAGTTCAATGAGGAATTAGCTTTGGAAAAAGGTTTTAAACCTATTGAAATTCCAAGACTAAGACGCAAAGATGGTTCGTTTACCAACTGGTAACATATTTTTATTCAACGAATTCCATTAAGCCAAAACGGTTGGCTTGATGTACATTCTTGGAAATATCATAAATAGGGAAAATGGTTGAAGTAGACCGCCTGTTTCCCTTGGCATCATTACGGTTTTGCCTAATAGCAAGAAAAGCCCATCTATTACCGGGTTTAATCGTAACAACTTCACCAAGCTCACCAAAATTTGAATAAGGGATGGCCATTTCCATGGTCCATCCCTTATCAATATCAGAATTATCGTTTATAGTACCGTTATAAGTAACCTCAACTTCAAAGTCTGGGTTAAAAGATTTGTAGACTACATCTTTTCCTTCTGTATAATCATTAAAATAAATGAAGTCGTTTACAGCCTTGTTGAGATTAAGTTCATATCCAAAATGCGTATCTAAACTATCGGGTGCGGTAATAAAAAATATTTCCGCACAATCATCAAAGTAAGGTTGTCCATCTCTTTTAGTTTCCTTGGCAGTTATATACTGGTCTTCCATTTCAAAAAACACATAGAACTTTTCTTCTCCCCAAAGCATTCTAAAGGTTGATTTTTGTTGGTCGGTTGGCTTTTCTACCCTATAAAAATAATCTAACGTTCGGGCTTCTGTTTTGGACCAACTTTCTTCATTCAGCTTTCCATCAATAGTCATGGGTTCGCCAGTTTTAAATACCTTGTAGATAACTTGTTCTCCCAAGGAAAGTTTTGCTTTCTCTTGGGCAAACAAACAAGTTGATAATAACGAGAGAATTGCCGATACCCAGATTTTATGGTGTGCTGATATAAAATACTCCATATTAATTTTGCATCATTACTTTAGCCCACAGATGATTAGGATAAATGTCTAACGCCTTTTGTAATTTCTTTTTTGATTCACTCGTATTGTTCAATCCGGCATTGCCCAAAGATTCCAAGTAGTAGGAGTTAGAAATAAATTTGTTGTTTGTTGCCGATGCCTCCTCAACAGCAATGAGGGTATTACCAGTACCATTTTCACGCATTGCGCTTCCTTTTTCAATTAAGCTTTGGAACATAGATGTAGCTTTTGCTGAATCTCCTAGTTTTTCAAAGGATTTTGCTTGAAAATATAAAAGGTTGTTCATACCTCTTCCGTTTTGGGCAGCGGCACTTTTTTGATAACTGGATTTTGCTTTTTTAGTATCGCCTAGCTGAGTATAGGCCTCACCCATATAATAGTAAATCATGGCGTTCTTCTCATCATGGGTGGGTTTCCCTACCTCAAGATTTTCTGGATAAAGTAATGCGCGTTCTAAGTGTGTAATAGCCTCTTTAGCCTTTTGGTCGGCTATGAGTTGTTTAGCTTTTAAAGTGTGCGCATCAACATAGTGCCAATAGGTTTCCCTGCCGCCTTCCCAAGTTCTAAAGTGATGCTCGTCTAGAAATGCAATTGCTTTATCATAATCACCGGCAAGGTTAAGTAGCTCTACATAGGTTTTAGGTGCATCCACATCTTCTTTGGCAATGGAAAGGTTACGCTCTAGAATGTCTAGGTTTTTCTTGAAATCGGCATCGGATTCATCATAATATTTAGAAAGTTCCGAATACCATAAGGGGTTTGAATTATCAAGAGCGATTGCTTTAGTCATGTAATCTATGGCCTGTGATGGATTTTTCTGGTGGTAGAAAGCCCCAAATGCCAGGTTACGCCAAACCATAGGAATACTTGTGTCTATTGCTCCAGCCTTCTGCCAATACATTAGTGCATCATCAGGTCTTTTATCATACAAAAGGTTACCTAAAAGATAAAAGGTAGTAGCATTATTGGCATCTATTTCCAATGCCTTGTTTAAAACAGTTTCGGTTTCCGAACGATATGGAAAAGCGTAATCCAAAGATGCTCTTTTTGCTGTTGAAATGGCATTGGTAGCTTGCTGGGAATTCCCAGATTCAGCATAGAACCAAGCCTTGTAGTACCCGGTAAGAGGGTTTGATTCATTTTTTATACTAGTTAACAAGGCAAGCCCATCTTCAATAAGGCCTGCGTTCATGTAATTGGTAGCAATTTCCAAATAATTATTTTCAGGATTTTGCATGTTTTTTTTCCATGAGTCCATTGAACTACCACTTTTTCCCAGCTCTATTTCATACAGCACAGAAAAATCTAGTGGATCATAGGCAATTTGCTTTTCTAATATTATGTTGGCTTCATTTTGACGGTTTAGTTTACGTAGCAAAGCAGCGTTCAAAACCACAATTCTTCCGTCTCTATTATTTGTTGAATAAGCTTCTTGAGCATATTCCAAAGCCTTTGAATAGTTGCCCTTTGCACTCTCTATTTGGGCCAGTTTAAAGTTACCTGAAGAGAACCATTGATAGTACCAGGTAGCTCTTGCAAAATTAGAATAGGCTTCTTCTTCATGACCCAAAGCTTGGTGAGCCATTCCCAGATAATAGAATATTTCACCTTCCAAAGGTTGATAGTATTTTATCTTTAATTTATCCGCAGCTGTTTGTAAATATTCTAGCGCTTCTTCATATTTTGTTTGTGTTATTCGGCGAATGCCCAAGGCAATATTGGTGCGATAATCCGTAGGCGATTTTTCTAATGCTGCTAAATAATAATCGTCTGGTTCTATACCGGGCCTTCTAAATTGTTCCACGAAACGGCCGGTTAAATAAAGGTCTTCAACTGTTTTTAGTTCTTCTGGTTTTTTTACTTTTTCTTGAATTTCAGGAAGCTGTGGTTCGGTTGGTTTGTATGGGGAATAGGATATAAGCTCACTGCCATTTACATCTTGGATGGTAACGGTAAGTTGATATTCATCTAAAGGTTTTCTGTTTTTATATGTACTTGTAAACGGATGGGCAGGGTCAATATCTATTGTTTTTTCTTCTAAAACGTTTGCACCGTTCTTTAGAATAATTTTTGCTCCTTTAAAATCTTTTGTTGTGTTAAAGCCATAAAAGACCGTTTTTGCATTTCGCATTTGAAGGGTGACGGAAGCATCTGTATTTGAATTTTTGACCACTTCTAAATCACGTACAGGGTACCAGTAGTTTTTTGCGTCTTTAACGGAATGGGGAAGTATCCAATTATAATCTGGTTGATTATTGGAAAAGGTCCCTGTCATTAATTCTACATATGCCTTTCCATCATCAGTTAATTTTCTTCTTGCATTTTGTCCTTGTAACCCTGGTCCAAATTGCCATAGTTTAGAGGCATTGTTCTCAAATGGGTCACCAACATGAACCGTTCCTGCTTTTTGTCCGTAATCATATCCACCTATAAATCCTTCTTTTATATCCCACATGAAAAATGAAACGGGATTAGGATGGTTTTTCCACCAAGTAAGGTCTACGCCTTCTTCGTAACTAGTACGCCCATAATCATCGGTTTTGTTAGATAAAGGCCATTTTATAAAACTGCTATTATTGTGGAATACTCCAATTTCTTGACTAGGAGGCCAAAACGTTCTAAAATCGTCGTTTGCCGTAATGGCAACGTTGGCCCAAAATAGAAAGGTCGTAGTTACATCACTAGTGTTGTTAATGCGATAATCAACCTCTATGTATGAACGGCCAGGCTTTAGGGTCATACCTACAACGCCACGCATATCCCTAGTTTTTTCGGTTTCTCCAATCCAAACTGTGGCACTCCCGTCTTCATTATTTATCATTCTATAATCGCTGGGGAGCATAGTAGTTGTACGGTGATGATGGGGAAAACACCATTCAATTCCTCCTGAAACCCAAGCACCCAAGGTGCCAATCAAATCAGGCTTAATCACACTGTTGGTATGGAACAATTCGTGACCGTTGGTCTTATCAATTGCCGAAAAAAGTCGACCACCAAATGCGGGTAACACCTTTACACGTATATATTCGTTTTCTAGGTATACCATGTCGTAGGTAACATCAACCAAGGAATCGCCCAATTTGGTTTGTGAGGCGTATGGGTAGACTTTACCCTGGGCACCTTGTACACCTCTACCCGTATAAAAAATGGGACTGACCTCGTCCGTGCCAATTTTATAGGTGGGAATTGTTTCTTGGCCCTCGTAAACTTTTACTTGTGCCTGGAGTTGATAAATGGAAAAAAATAACAGTAAGACTGAATAAAAATGATTTTGGTTTGGCATAATTTGTCTGTATAATAATGTTCTTCTTAAAATTAAGAAGTATTATTAAAATATGATAGAACAAATGGTCTGCCGAGTACAATAAATTGACAAAAACGACCTAGTATATATTTTATGTATTAATTTCTTCGCTTTTGTTTTTGGCCCGAGCAGTTTTGACCGCTATTTTTTTCAACATCCACTCAGGGTAATCTGTGGAATCTTCAGCATCGTAGATTCTAATATGTTGGTCTTCCTGTGGTTTTTTAAGCTCATCCGGATCACATTCCAGAATTTGGGCTGCGGTATCTACACCTGAATGGGAAACTCCTGCCACGCCATGAGAAAGAATACTGGCCCCACACAAATAGAGGTTCTTAATTTCGCTTTTTGCTTTATAGGCAAACGGACCAATATGCTTTAAACTTTTTTCAGTACCATAGATATTACCGTCCGTGGTGTTTACGTAGAACTTATTGGTCAAAGGCGTACCTAAGTCTTTCTGGATAATATGCTTGCTAATTCCCGGAATGGCTTTTTCCAGACCGTTTATCATTTTTTGCATCAATAGTTCCTTAAAATCCAAGTATTCTTGGGAGCGCTCCTGGTTTTCGTTCTTAAACATCTCAAAGGCCTTGTAATCAACTAGGGTGATAGCCTCAATACTATGGTGTTTTCCGTCAAAGCTAGATGGATCTTTTAAAGTAGTACAACTAATGAACATTCCTTCAAAAGCATCTCCTTTTGAAATGTCCGATGCTAACATACTATCGTAAAAATCATCCGTGTCCTTATTGGGCATCATCCAGATGTTTCCGGAATCCAATCCTGCCTTGCGCAAATCCATATCAACGATCAAGAACAACATTAAAGAAGTGCTTGAGTATTTGGTGTTAGCGAGCTTCTTTTGAAATTTAGCACTTAAATTTTCTTTTCCCACTAAATCATTATATGTTATGCCCACATCGGCATTGGATACGATGGTATTGGCATAAAGCTGTTGTCCATTTTCCAGAACGACCCCAACTGCTTTTTTTTGTTGATTTCCTTCTAATACTATTTTGGTAACCGCAGTACTGGTGCGAAGTTCACCACCGTGTTTTTTTAACGTATTGGTCATTGCTTTAATTAGGGCCCCACCACCGCCCATGGGGTAATACCCACCTTGAAAGTAATGGTACATTAAAGCACTGTGCAGTACAAAGGGAACTTTTTTGGGTTGCACGCCGTGATCACCACATTGTATATTCAATATGTTTTTTAAAAGCGGATTTTTTATATGCCAACCTATAACTTTCCTTACGCTGAACATCCCATATTTGCCAAAATGTTTGGTTTTGAACGGTATGGTTAGTTTTTGCCAAAACCCCTTAAAGTAGGGGAGGGAATACAGTTCTTCACTTACTTTTCGGGTAAGGTGAAGGTATTTGTGAATTTGCTTTTTTTCTTCGGGAAACCTTGATGATAACCGTTCGATAAGTAAATCAAGATTAGCGGGAAAATCAAAACGTTCTTTGCCTATTCGTACATGTTCATAAGCATCCGGATTCATTCTAAAAAAGACCAAATCGTTGGCAATACCTAAACCTCGGTATAGGTCATTGGTTGCTTCTCCTTTGGCCATTAAACCCACATAATGCACTCCAGGTGTAAATCTATGTCCGTTCAGGTAAAAACTGTGGCACCAGCCACCAGGTACGTCGTGTTGCTCCAGTACTACAACTTTCTTACCTGCCCTGGCCAAGCAAATAGCTGTGGCCAAACCACCTGCTCCAGACCCAATTATTATAGAATCATATGTATTGGATGAATCGGAATTTTGTACTGTTTCTTGCATTTGCAGGTTTAAAGTGTAGGATTCAAAAATAGAATCACGACCGAAGATATGTATAAACAGCTATTTTTTTGTGTTCAGCACATGTTCCGCAGCAAATAAGTTTATTTTAATTATTCAAAGCTTGGGCAATAGCTTCTTCTACCAATGGCTCCATGATTTTGTAACCTTCAACCGTTGGATGAACGCCGTCCTTGGCATATTTCTTTGGCAAACCATTTCTTTCGTCTGCTAATGCAGAAAAATAGTCCAAATAAATATGGCCTTTTTTCTCGGCGTATGCCTTGATCATTTTATTCAGCTCAACTATTTTCTGAGCCGGTTCCATGCCGGGCTTCCAAGGGTAGTCAAAAGCGGGAAGTGTAGAGGAGAGCACTACTTTTATGTTGTTGGCCTCGGCTATATCTGCCATAGATTTTATGTTGTTCATAATCATTTCTAAAGTAGATGGCCCTGTATTTCCTGCAATATCGTTAGTGCCGGCTAAAAGAACCATGACCCTAGGTTCAAGGTCTACCACATCTTGTCTGAAACGAACAAGCATTTGTGGTGTGGTCTGGCCACTAATACCTCTGTTAACATAAGGTTTGTTGGCAAAAAACTCCGGACGAGAATTTATCCATCCTATGGTTATGGAGTTTCCCATAAAAACAACTCGGTTTTCATTGGCAGCCGGTTTAGCCAGTTTTGCATTGGCGTCTTGAAATTCACTTAAATTTGGCCAATCCTGTCCTTTTATTCCGTTGATTATTCCTAGTCCCATTAATAAAGCAAGTAGCGTTGGTTTTAGTTTCATTGTGTTTGTTGAGTTATCTGTTTGGTTGGTTGTTGAATTCCTTTTTGTCCTCTAGTGTAAGCGGAACTTCTTCTAGGAACTTTCTTTGGGAAGGTTTTTGCATGAAGAGGTAGACCACTAAAAATATAGCAATGACCAAGAATAGTGCATTACCGTTAAACCCGTAAGCAATTATGGCCAAAAAGGCAGGACCTTCTATAAGAGCGAATTTTACGATGGTAGCCGCTTGATATTTTTGCATTTTTAAAAGAAGGCTATCCGTTTTTTTTATGGCTTGCAATTGTTTTTTGAACATAAACTGACTCATGAAATAACCAAATGCACCTACAATGGGTACGACATAGATAAAGACGTCATTAGGGTCTGCATTGGCTATAAAAGTACCGTTGTTTAGGTATTTAAATGTCCCAAAGGCGATAATGCCACCAACAAGTGCCAAATGAATTATAGATAACGTTTTCAAATATGAGGAAGGTTTGGCAGACATTAAATTTCTAAGTTAAGAAGGCTTATAAAGGTAGCCTTTCAACTGGAAATATAAAAATTAATTGAGTAAGGGCTATATAAAAAAAAACCAATAGATATAGAATAGAATTATAAAGGTCAGGACTATTGATAAAATGTAAATCATGGTTTCAATGCGCAAGTTGTTTTTATGCTGCATTCTAATTTTCTGTTTCAGAATTGCCCATTCTGGGGCACTTAGTTTTTTGAATTCAACTTCCGTTTTACTCGTTCCATTTTGACAAAGCTCCTTTAAGTCCTTAAAATTACGCTTCTTTAAAAGTGACCTGTTGGTTCTTAAACTCGTAATTGCATGTGCCATAAAACCTTCACCTGCCATATGTTATTTTTATGTATAGGTAGTTAATTCTTTCAAGATGTTACGGGTATTGGAAAGAATTTATTTTCTATTTTGAATTTGAGATGCTTCACTTTAGAAACCAATATTATCTGTATTTTAGGAGGGGAAATTTAAAAGGGACATAAAATGAAAAAAATATCAAGAAGAAGTTTTAATTCTAAACTATCAAAAGGTATCGCAGGAACAGCTGTTTTGAGCAGTGTTGGATTAGGTTATGGTTTTTCTTCGGGAAAGGAAAAGAAAAAACTGGGTATAGCTTTAGTAGGCTTGGGCAGTTACAGTAGCGGACAATTAGCTCCAGGGTTACAGGATGCCGAGAATTGTTATCTAGCGGGAATCGTGACCGGAACTCCGGCAAAGGAAAAGGTGTGGATGGAGAAGTACGGCATACCTAAAAAGAATGTGTACAACTATGATAATTTTGATTCTATTGCCAAGAATAAGGATATTGATATAGTCTATGTAGTTCTACCCAACAGTATGCACGCGGAGTTCTGTATTCGTGCAGCAAAGGCAGGAAAGCATGTTATTTGTGAAAAACCAATGGCCATAAGCGTAAAGGAATGTGATGCTATTATTGATGCGTGCAATGAGGCTGGAGTAAAATTATCTGTTGGTTACCGTATGCAATCTGACCCTTATACCAACGAAATTAAACGACTGGTAAAGCAAAAACCTTTTGGTAGCGTACGCTACGTTTCTTCCGATGCGGGATATATTTCTAGGGGAAATCCTGACCAATGGCGATTGAACCATGCGCTTTCCGGTGGTGGGGCATTAATGAATATGGGTGTGTACAGCATACAGAGTAACATATACGGTACGGGTCAAAACCCAATATCCGTTGCTGCACAGGAGTTTAGTTCTAGACCGGAGTACTTTGAGGATACAGATGAGAGCATTACCGCACAGATGGAATTCCCTGATGGGGTTGTGGGTAACTTATTTACTTCACATAACGCCAATGCCAACCGGCTTTTTGTGTCTTTTGAAAAAGGTTGGGCAGAACTTAATCCTTGCCATAATTATGGGCCGCTGAGCGGACGCACATCAGACGGAAAGGAAATAAAATTCCCGCACCAGAGTCAGCAAAAAGTTCAGATGGACGATTTTGCAAAACATATTATGCTGGGGACTACAAACTATGCACCTGGTGAAATGGGCAAACGAGATATGATTATTGTAGAAGCCATTTACAAATCAATTAAAGAAGGAGGAAAAAAGATTCCTTTGGATTTAGGTGATATGGGTATCGTTCGCGAGTAGGTTATTACAGAACTTAATAATGATAACTAGGATGGTGTAAAAGCCATCCTTTTTTTTATTTTATAATTCCATGTGGCATATTATAAATCCGTTTTTCATGCCAAAATCAGCTGCTATTTAGAATCAAAATAAATGGTAACGTTAAGCTAACGATTTAACACAAACTTGAACTTTAGTTTAAAGTATGACCACGGTCAGTTAACAATATTTGGGATTTGCTAAGATATTTTTGTTCAAAATTAGTATAACTAATAACCAAAAGAACAAAATGAAAACAGTATCTAAATTGTTATTACTAGCAGGTTTGGTAGCTACTACTTCCTGTGAAAAATTAGAAGAACATGTTGGGCATGGTGGTCCAAAAGAAGATGAAGGAACAATGTTCGAGAACAAATCGAATCTTGAGCCTTTAGTAGTAATGAATTCAAACTTTAACTTTGTAAAACCTTATTCTTTAATCAGTTCTACTGATATTTTAGAGGACGGTTTTCAATTGGTAGGTGCTCAAGATGGAGCCGGTTTCTTAAAAGAAGGTAACGGTTACATGTATATTGTAAATGCTGAAGATGATTATGCGGTTAGTCGTATCCATTTAGATAAAAACTTAAACCCTACAGGCGGTGAGTGGTTATTGAACTCAGGGGTTGCAGATTTCGCTCGTCAGTGTTCTGGTACTATGTGGGAAGCTGCCATTCACGGTGGTGCAAAAGATATTTTTCTTTCTGCTTCAGAAAGCTTTCACTATGATGTTAAAGGTATAGACCCTCATGTTGCCGTACCTACGCCAACTGCGGATTTTGGTTTAGATGCTTTAGGTGAGTTCTCATGGGAAAACGCTGTTCCTTTACCAAGAGATACGTATAAAGGTAAAACGGTAATTATAGGAGGTGATGATGACTCTAGCGGTTCGGAAGGTCAGATTACTCTTTATTACTCTGAAAATGGGGATGCCGATTTAACCAATGGTAAAATTTACGTTCTTAAATTAAAAGAAGTTGCTTCTGGTTCTACAGATGCAGACGGTAACCCGATTGCGCCAATGGCTGTTGAAGAAGGTGTTATCTATAACGAAGGTCAGTTGGCTTTTCAAGAAACATATGCTTTCGAATTCGTTGAAATCGAAAACGGTGCGGCTATGACAAAAAATGAAATGGAAGATGCTTGTGTTGCTGTAGGTGCTTCTGCTTTTATGCGTGTTGAAGATGTTGATTACCAAAAGGGTTCTGTTGACAATGCAAGAAATGTTTTCGTTGCCGTAACAGGAAGAGGTCCAGGAAGAGGTACTTACAACGATTGGGGTACAGCTTACAAATTGGAGCTGGATGAAGAATCTCCATTGACTGGAAAAATCACTCAGATTATTAGTGGTAATACAGATACGAATAACATGGATGGTAACCTTCCTGAGCTTCAGAGTCCTGATAACATTACGGTTACGGAGAACTTTGTATACCTTCAAGAAGATCCTAACTCTTTCGATAGAAACCACTCGGCCGCTATTTATCAAACGGATTTAAACGGAAACAATGCAAAAACAGTTTTGGAATTATTGATCAGAAATGATCTTGATCCATCAGGAAGCACTGGTTTCAGTGGAGAATTTGGTGCATTGGTAGATATCTCTGACAAGGTTGGTGTTGATGATACTTTCTTGTTGAACCTTCAGCCACACTACTGGCAGAATGATGATTACAAGAGCAAAGATGGTCACGATATGGAATCTGAAAACCCTGATGCAATTGCAGCAGGTGCTAGAGAAGATAACCAAGGTGGTCAAATCATTATCTTAAAAGGTTTGCCTAGATAAGACCTTACTATTTTATGGTGAAAGACCTCTATCTATTGATGGGGGTCTTTCCCTATTTTATAATTTTTGTTTCAACTTACTTCTGTTATGAATAAATTTCTCCTCTTTTTTTTATCGATATTTTGTATTCTTTCCTGTAAAAATAAAAATGAAGAACTAGCAAAAGTTGACCATGTCAAAACTACGGACTGGAGTTATGCACAAGAGTTCTATATAAAAAATATGACCAAGGCGGTATATTTGATTGATACCTTGAGTACAATGGATGCAGAAAGCGACGAGGCCAAAAAAATCTTCAAAGAGCTCCGTGTTGCCTTTAAAAAAGCAGAACCCTATGCATCATATTTAAACCCAGAAGTTGGGCACCGTGCCAATGGGCCCGCTTTACCCGTTTTTGCAGAAGATACGGAACGTATATTGAACCCTATAGGATTACAGAAAATAGAAGAGTCTATTTATGAAGGCGGTGAATCACCCGCCGTTTTTAAAAAAGAAACGGTTCTGACCAAAGGTTTAATGGTCAATTTATTGAAAAATGTTACCGAACGGGATTTAAGTGCCGAGCGTTTTTTTATAGCCACTCATCAACAACTTTTACGAATCATTAGTTTAGGTATTTCAGGTTTTGATACACCGGTAAGCGGTTTGGGACTTTCGGAAAGTGAGGTCTCGTTGCGAGGGTTGGAAGAGGTGTATGATTATACATTGCGTGATATCATACAGGTAAAAAATAGTGATTTAGATACTGAATTTCATCAAAATATAGCAAAAACGGTCAGTTTTCTTCAAAAAAACAACGATTTCAACACTTTTGACCGTTACACATTTATACGGGATTATATGAATCCTATTACGAGAAATTGGGTCAGCATAAGAAAGGAAAGCGGACTTTGGAACGGTGTAGATAACAAACCCTTTAATTTTGATGCGCCTACTTTTTTTGAAAAGGATGCGTTTAACCTAACCTATTTTACGCCACCTATAAATAGAAATCCATCCGAAAAACAAATTGCTTTGGGCGAAAAACTGTTTTTTGACCCTAATTTGTCGCAAACGGGTAAAATGGCCTGTGTAACTTGTCACATGCCGGAAAAAGCCTATACGGATGGTATACCTGTGAATACGGGTAACAATGGAAGCCCTTTACAGCGTAATGCACCTACATTAATAAATGTTGCGTTTCAAAAAAGCTTCTTTTGGGATGGCCGTGCAGAGAATATTTTGGATCAAATTTCATCCGTATTCAATAATGAACAGGAATTTAATACAGGTGTGCATGAATTCTCTACGGACATATTAAAGGATACTACTTATCACGTTTTATTTGAGGAGGCTTTTGGAAGAATTTCCAATAGGAACACAGATATCATTAAAGCTATTTCATCTTATATATCTACTTTAAACGGATTTGATTCTAAGTTCGATAAGAATATGAGAGCCGAAGAAGATTCGTTTACTTCCCAAGAAAAATTGGGTATGAATCTTTTTATGGGCAAGGCGTTATGCGCTACATGTCACTTCATGCCGCTAACAAATGGAACAGTGCCACCATTTTATGCAGAGACCGAAAAAGAGGTCATAGGAGTTCCGGAAACGGCCGAAAACAAAATTTTGGATGACGACCTTGGTTTTTACTGGCGTTATAATAAACCTGAGCATTTGGGAATGTTCAAAACTCCTACCGTACGTAATTCGGAATTTACGGCACCCTACATGCACAATGGGGTGTACAATACGCTGGAAGAGGTTATGGATTTCTACAACAAAGGCGGTGGTGGCGGAATGGGCTTTGATTTGGAACACCAGACCTTACCTTTTGATGAATTGAAACTCACCCAAGAAGAACAAAAGGCCATTATAGCATTCTTAAAGACCATGTCCGATACAAACGTAGATGATGAAAAAACGGCCCAATTGGTTGTTGCCGAGCCCTAATTCAGTTTTTTTCATAGTTAGATTTAAAGTTTAGCTAACCTAGAATTAAACTAAGGCTAGGCTATGAATTTTAATAAAGAACTAATTTGTCGCCCAGATAAAACCGTTATGAAAATGATACGTACAACCCGCTTTACTAAAAATTTATGCATGCTCTTTTTGGGGGTGTCCATGGCAATAGGATGTTCCAAAGGAAGTGATATTTCAGATGATATAGAGAATGAGATTGGAAAAGAAGAGGACAAGACCGAGGAACCGGAAGCCGAATCTCCAAAGGAGGAGACACCAGAGGAAACCTTGTTGAATGCCGCGGAATTTATTAAATCCGTAGATAGTTTAACCATCTCTGCCAATGCGTTGGATACTATAGATGATTCGTTAGTAAACATGCTTTCCGATGAAAGCGAAAAGATTACATTTTTTGTACCTAGCAATGAAGCGTTTACAGGATTTTTAGCTTCTTTAAAAGAGTATACGGATGTTTTGGATTTTGATGAGGATTTGGAAAAGGAAATCCTTTCGCAAGTATTAAAATACCACGCCATTATTGGAGGAGCTAATTTTTCTAATGAACTTTCCAATGGTTCCATTTTAGAGACCCTACAATCCGAAGAAATTAAAATTACGGTAGATGGTGATGTGTATATCATAGATACTACGGAGATAGATGCTAGAATAACTGCAGCGGATATTGAGGTGGCCAATGGTGTTGTTCATATCATAGATAAAGTTCTTATACCCGAATCCGTTTTGGCAGATTTGTTCCCCAAAAGCACCTTGATCAATTTAGTGAACCAGAACGAGGAATTATCCTTGTTTGCAGAAGGTATTGCAGAAGCTGGTTTAGAAGATATATTCAACACAGGTGAGTATACGGTTTTTGCACCTACCAATGCAGCTATAGAACAGTTGTTCAAAACTTTGGGAGATGATTACAATTCATTTTCGGATTTCACCAATATTTTGGAGAAACAAGCACTTAAAGAAATTATTTTAGGTCATGCCGTAAAAGAGGTAATTGCTCGTAATGACTTAAAAGTAGGCAAATTGGCCACTTTAATTGAAGATGATTCGGTAGATGTTGTGGAAGGAGCCGCAGGTTTGGCGCTTCAAGATGCTTCTGAGTTTAAAGCTAATTTTGTTGAATTTGATATTGAAGCTTCTAACGGGGTCATCCATACCATAGATAAGATTCTTATTCCTCAAAAAGCACTTTTGCTTATTAATTAAGCAAAGTTTCCCAAGATTCTTTTGAAATTTTTAAACCGCCCTATTTAGATGTTATGCATTGGAATAGGGCGGTTTTATTTTGATTTTTTGTTTGGTAAAGTTAATAGGCGGATTCAATGATTGGTTGGTAATACCTTTCTATGATGCTATGGTCCTTCTTTATTCTTAATTTCCCTATCTTCAATCTATAATCGATATTACAGTAGAAAAAAAAGACGGGTGATTGATATTCCCAACATAGCATTTGAAGGAGAGGAACACATTAAGGATTTTGATGTACTGACGATATCCGACTTATCGGCAAAAATAGATAGAGGTTTAGACCATGACCCTAAAAAGCCCCATCGTATCCACTTCTTTGCTTTGCTCGTCATTACTGAAGGGGAGGGGTATCATGAAGTTGACCTGCAAAGGTATCAGGTAAAAGTAGGTTCAGTATTGAAAATAGCGAAAGGGCAAGTGCATGCCTTTCAGCAAAAAATTGGCTATAAAGGTTTCCTTGTCATTTTTACAGAAGATTTTATTCTTAGATTTTTTTCAAAACCTTCAATTGAGTTCATTTCCCATTTATACAATTACCATATTTCTGACCCCTTGGTCCAAAGCAGTGGTTTAAATGATTTTTTTGTCCATCAATTACGGGAAGAATTACAGGTAGAATATAGTTATGGACAGCAGAATATTCTAGCCAAAATACTGGAACTGTACCTGTTAAAGTTAGAACGCATTTCTGGGGCCAAGCGAATCTCCAATCAGGATAGAGATTACTATCCGTTGTTTCTTCAATTCAAAAACCTTGTAGAAAAAGACTTTGCCACAACTAGAAACGTAAAGGATTATGCTTCTAAGATGCGTATCTCTACCAAGCATTTAGGGAAACTAGTTCATATTTTTACATTGAACACCCCTAAACATTTCATTGATCAGTATGTAGTTCTGGAGGTAAAACGTGCTATACTAAGTACGGATAAAAGCCTAAAGGAAATAGCCTATGACATGGGTTTTGACGAGGTAACCAACTTTACCAAATTCTTTAAAAAACACACAGAGGTAACTCCAAAACGGTTTAAAGCAGACTTGTAGACCTTTAATCTCATATTTACCATTCTTTTTCAACGATTTACCTACTCTATAGATGGGCATTTTGCCACTTTTGTACTGAACTTTTAAATCAAAGAAAATGAATTCAAAATTAGTAATCTGTATAGGTCTGGTCCTGTTTAGTGTTGGATCTAGTTTTGGTCAACACAAGACCCCCGAAGAAAGTAAATATCAATTTGGAGAGCCAGAACATTTTTTGGATGGTTATTCCTTTAATTTTCAATATCAAAACGGTACCGCTATTCATATGGAATTTGATGAAGGAAAAGCCAAGTATGAATGGGTTGCAGGGCCATCAAAAGGTAATGGAAACAAGGATATTTCCTATAAATCCCTTAAAATGGGAGACGAACTGTATATGGTAAGTTGGCATGAAACGGGTTTAAAGGATTATTTGACCCTTGTTTTTGATTTTAAAACAATGACCGTCCACAACTCTATCATAATCGGTTATCAGAATAAACCAGAAAGAAAACTTAGAACAGTTTCTCAGAGTGGTATTATAGATCACCTGAAAATAAAGGAATAGGGGTATTCTTTTAGTTCATCATGGTGCCATGATTTTTAAGATGGATTCCCATATATACCATTTTTGTGCAGGGATTCACCTTTAACAGTGATTCGTGTTTTATAAACTTTGCACAACAAAATATTGTATTATGAGTCAAGTAGCAACATGCCCCACATGTGGGAGCAAATCTAAAGTAAAGGAAAAGGAAGGCGTTGTTAGCTATCAAGCAGTTCAAGACGAAGAGGCCTTTAAAAAAATAGGTCAGATGAAAAAGGCCATGGAAAAATTCAAGAAAAAAGCAGAAGAGCTAGAACAGGAGCTTGAAGCTTTAAAATTAAAAATGTAATCTACTTAAGAACATACAGTTATGAAAATTGCAGTTACTTCAGCCAGCGGTCAATTGGGTTCTTCAATTGTAAAGCACCTTATTGATGCGATAGGAAAAGATAATGTTATAGGTATAGCTAGAACTCCTGAAAAGGCAGAATCTCTTGGGGTTGAAATTAGAAAGGGAGATTATAACAATCGTGAGGATTTTGATGTTGCTTTAAAAGGTGTAAATGCGGTTCTGTTAGTTTCTGGTATGGACGACCCAAAGAAAAGAATACAGCAGCATAGGAATGTTATTGATGCGGCCAAGGCAAACGGTGTTAGAAAAATAGTATACACCAGTATCGTTGGAGAGGAGAAAGCGTCTGCATTTAGCGCTGTTGTAGAAAGCAACAGACAGACCGAAAAGGATGTGAAGGATTCGGGAATGCAGTGGGTCATTGGAAGAAACGGAATTTATATAGAACCGGATTTGGAATATATAGATACATATATAAGTGAAGGTGAAATCCAAAATTCTGCGAATACCGGAAAATGTGGTTATACCAGTAGGGAAGAATTGGGGTATGCCTATGCGCAAATGCTTTTAAAGGCAAATCATAATGGTCATATTTACAACCTGGTGGGTGAACCCATTACCCAAAAGCAACTGGCAAATTACATAAATGGTGCTTATGGTACGGATTTAAAATATACTTCTGTATCCGTTGAAACTTATGAGAAGGAACGTAAAGAAGCACTAGGGGAGTTTATAGGCACAATAATAGGCTGCATTTATCAAAGTATGAGAAATGGAGCTTATGATGTACCATCCGATTATGAAAAAGCTGCGGGAAGGCCACATAAATCGCCTAAAGAAATGATAGCCTACTTTAAGAATGGTTAAAGGGAATGGATAGTAATATCCTCCCTTTATTTTTCAATCCCGAAATCGTAAATTATAGTTTCCATATATTTTTCTCCTGGTTTTAATAGGGTAGAGGGAAAATTAGGATGATTCATGGCATCGGGAAAATCTTGGGTCTCTAAGCAGAGTGCCATGTGAGGTGTATAAGCGATATTATACTTTCCTGTAATATTATCAAGGCCGTTACTTGCGTAGACCGTTATTCCCGGCTGTGTGGTAAATACTTCTAGCTTTCTACCGGATTTGGGTTCTATAACTTCAGCGGCCTTCGTCATTTCATCACTCTTTTTGTTCAATGCGTAGCAATGGTGATACCCGTTAAGGGGAATATCATGAACTTTATCACCTACTCGTGTAAAGTTAGATAGGTCCCAAGCCGTACCTTTTAAAAAGGGTAATCTTCCTGTAGGGGTAATGTCTTCATCAAATTCGGTATACCTGTCCGCATCTACCATAACCCTATGATCATAGATTAAGTCCTTGGCACCATTCAAGTTGAAATAACTGTGGTTGGTCATACTTACATGCGTGTCCTTATCGGTTTTGGCTTCAAAGGTGATATAAATTGAATTGTTCTTCGTCAGAAGGTAAGTGGCATAAACATCAAGATTACCTGGAAAACCAAAAGAACCATCTGGAGACAAATAATGGAACTGTAAACCATCGCCTTTTTCGTTGGAGACAACCTTGGCGTCCCAAACGGCATCCCTAAATTCATTGCCGCCGTGAATAGCAGTGCCTTCTTCGTTAGCAGAAAGTTTATAAACGGAATCGTTCATAACAAACTGCGCATTTTTTATTCTATTGGCATACCTACCCACGGTTGTACCAAAACTAGGGTGGTCTTGCAGGTAATCATCCAAATTGTCAAAGCCCAAAACTACATCGTCTAGTTCTCCGTTTTTATCCGGTACAAAGAGCGAAGTAATGATGCAGCCCATATTCATAATCTGCATTTTCATGCCCGTAGCATTGGTAATGGTATAAAGAGAAACCTCCTTACCTTTTACAGTTCCCCAGTGTTCTTTTTCTATGGACTGTGCTTTTACGGTAAGGTTAACCAACGTTAAAAAGGCCCCAATGTATAGTGTTTTTTTCAAAATTTGAAATTTAAAAATCGCATCAAATTACGAAAAACAAAAAGGCGCATAAAGTAAAAACAGGTCAAACTATGAAGCTTGACCTGTTTTTTGAAATTGAATTATGAGTAATTCAGTTCTATTTATAAACTCTGTATTTGGCGTATCATCTGATTGGTGAAACCCCATTCGTTATCGTACCATGCCAAAACTTTGAGTAAATCGCCATCCACTACTTTGGTAAGGGAAAGGTCTGCAATGGAACCATAAGGGCTTTTAATAATATCGCTAGAAACCAAAGGCGCGTAAGTGGTCTGTAATACTTTCTTATAACGGTCCGTTTGTGCTTCTTCCTCCAATATGGCATTGATTTCTTCTGCGGTCACGGTTTTTTCGGTTACAATAGTAATGTCCGAAATAGATCCAACCGCAACAGGAACACGTACCGCCATACCATCAAACTTACCCGCATATTCTGGTAATGCTTTTGTGGTTGCTACGGCAGCTCCCGTGGTGGTAGGTATTAGGTTATTAATACCGGAACGTCCCATTCTAAAGTTCCCTTTGCTGGGAGAATCTACCATGGCATTAGAACTGGTATTTGCATGTATGGTAGTCATTATAGCCTTTTTAATTCCCACACGACGCCCTAAAATTTCTATAATAGGGCTAATGTTATTGGTGGTACAACTGGCACAGGAAAAGATACTGGTCTTACCATCCTCAGAATTTACACCGTGAACAACAGTTGGTATTTCAGGACTTTTAGCCGGACCTGACAGAACTACGGTTTTGGCTCCAGCTTTAATGTGCCTATCCGCATCGTCATATTTAGTAAAAATACCGGTACTCTCAATTACAACGTCTATATCCAGTTCTTTCCAAGGGAGGTCTTCTGGATTTCTTTCGTTAAAGAATTTAATGGTGTTGCCATCTACTATAAGTTTACCCTCTTCAAAATCAACTGATTTTTCAAATTTACCATGAACACTGTCAAACTCCAATAAGTAAGCAATGTTCTCAATACTGGCAATATCATTTACGGCTACTACCTCTAATTCCGGAGTTTCAAGTAATACTTTTAATGCGGTACGGCCAATACGGCCCATTCCATTTATAGCTATTTTTTTCATAGTCTAATTTCTATACTATTAGTTTTTAGGTTTAGTAGACAGCCATTATTTATTGTATGTCATCTACACTCGATTTGTCGTAAATGAACCCTGAAACCAACAATCTCTTCGTTAAATTGAAGTTAATGCCAGGGTTTTGTTTTACGGTTCCATAGTACAGAATAGGAATGCAAATGTTGCGCTCAATAAAATATTTTATGTGTTATAAATCTTGTAAAATATTATGTAGGTCTTGAGATATAGGTCTTGCACTATCTTCTATAGAGGAATGGTTAATTCTCATAATACATTTTTCTATGAGTCCTTCTTCATCAAATTCAAAGATTTCGTTTCCATAGGAGCAAAACCATTTGTTATTTTCAATTCTGTAGTCATAATCAAATTGAACCGCTATGCTTTTATCCGTATGGGCCATATAGGTTTTAGTTACTTCAAAATCCAATTCTTTCTGCCATTTGCGTTCAAGGAACTCTTGAACTTCTCTACGGCAGGATAGAAGGGTAGATTCGTTAACATACCAATTGCAGTCCATGGAGTATATCATGGAAATTTGGTGAGGGTCTTTTGTACTCCAAGTCTCTTCAATTAAATGAACTTTTTGCTTGGCTGTTTCTAGGGTGAAGGGTGGGTTTTGTAGTAGTTGTTTCAAAATGCGTTGGTGTTAGTTCTACAGATTGCTCTGTATGATAGTTTTACATAGTGTTTAACGGTTTAATAATTTTTCACAAGCTTTTCTGCCGGCCAAAATGGGCCAATTATTTTTTTGGATTTGAGAAAGGATAATAGCTCCTTCCCATAGTACTAGAATTTCATCACTCAATTCCTTAATATCCATCTCATTTGGTTCGGCTTTATTTAATTCATTATATACAAGTTGCCGAATTTCATTTTTGTTCATATAGACCATCTCTTTAATAGAGTTCTGATCTTTTGGGATATCCGTAAAAATATTCTGAAAGCCACATCCTCTGTATCCTGATTCCTTTAACCAGTCAATTAAAAAATCAAACATGGAAAGAACCGCATCTGCGCCAGGCTCTTCTTTGTCCATATTACTCTTTAAAAGAGACATCACCATTTTGTGCTGCCTTTCCAAATACGCAACGGCAATAGCTTCTTTAGATTTAAAGTGCCGGTACATACTATCTTTTGATACTTTGGCGACTTTTAAAATCTTATTGATTCCTGTTTGGTTATACCCGTCTTTGTAAAACAATTCACAAGCCGTTAATAGTATCTTATCCTTTACGGTTTCTTTTCCCATGAATTAAAGGTAGCAGGACTATTATAAACAGACAAGTCTGTACGCTTCAACAAAAGTAGGAAAAATATTAATATGCTACACTATGCTACTTGTTAAAATTTTTACACTTGTTCTTTTCTGAGTTGATTTTTAGTCCTTTAGTGATTTTTTGATATGAACACTCTTTTAAAGATTACTAGTAGTTACTAGTAATAAAAATGTTCTTTAATCTGATTTTTTTGCTCTTGAACCGTAAAAAATGCAGTTTATCGATGATTTTAACATAAAAAAACGCGATTTAAGTGAAAACCTATGAATTATTACTAAGTATAGATAGGAGAGTTTTATAGAACTTTGTCGAAGATATTAACCCCTAATCGAATTTATTATGAAAAATGCGCTAACCTACAATGTGCTTTTTGCCTGCGTTTTTTCGTGCTGTAGCAGTTCTATGGACGCTCAGTATTCTAGTAGTAGTAATGCTACCGAGATTCACCAGGCTAACAACAAGAGGATGGAAAATTATCAATACCTTAAAAAACAAGGATATAAGGATAAAGCCATCTTTGAAGACTTGGGTAATGCCAACTTCTTGAACAAAAACTACGATACCGCCTTGTTCTGGTATGATAAGTTAAAAGAAGTAAGCAGTACCGGCTCTTTAAGTAAGAATTATCAGAAGCGTTATGACTACGCTATGGCCAAATATCAAAATATTGGATCAGCTACCAGTTCCGATATGAATGATTGGGTCGCTCAAATTGAGTCTGATTATAAAGTAAAAAAACAAAATTCTAAAAATTTTTTAGATCAACCTTTAACAGAAAGGTATAGAGAATTAGATTTTCAACGTAAGGACGGTCAGTTTATAGTAGATGACCAGACCATAGTTGAGAATGAACTTAGGACTTTACTAGGTGAGGAGACCGAAGATCATAATGGGTATAAAATGCCTGTTGCCGTAACTCCGGACGGACAGACGGCTTACTTTAGTAAAAAAGTGAAAATAAAACCCTTGTACGGTGTTTTTTCCAAAAGTGAAGAGGTACATAAAATCTTCAGGGCAGATAAAGTAAATGGTGAATGGAGGAACCTTAAAGAAGTTGCCGTAGCTCCCAAACATGCGTCTGCAATGCATCCTTCTATATCATCGGACGGTAAACGTTTATTCTTTGCCTCCAATATGCCAGGAACTTTTGGTGAGTATGATATTTATGTATCTGCGATCCGTAAAGACGGTAGTATGGGTGTAGCCAAAAACTTGGGTCAAAAAGTAAACACTAAAAAAGATGACCTGTATCCTAATGTAGTTGGTACCAACACATTGTTCTTTGCTTCCGAAGGAAGAAAGGGCCAAGGCGGACTGGATGTTTATATGACGCAAGTTGGTCAAAAAAGTGTAGACCTAGCCGTTAATCTTGGTAGCCCGATCAATAGTGGTGAAGATGATTTTGCCATATCGTTCACATCGGACAATGGTAAAGGCTATGTAATGTCTAACCGTGGTAACAATAAATCCTCGGTTCAGAAAGTAGCTTTCACCTATGCCAACAAAAGACGCGTAGAAGACGAGGGCGAATATAGAGCGCTAGAAGCTTTTAATGTAGATTCCAAAGCAACGTATACTTCCAATTTGTTTGAGGAAGATTAATAAAAATGGGGGATAAGATAAAGCCGGCGATTACCGTCGCCGGTTTATAACCCAAATTTAGGTAATCTAAATGTTCTAAGAAATGCGGACATCTACCACAAGGGTTCCAATTTTCAAAACTATAGAATTCACCGTATTACCACAGTTTTCAATAATCCCAAATATCACTACCATGAGCCACAAAAAAAATAATATCAACACAATTTTTCTGCTCCTTTTACTAGCTGCCATCTTTGGTACGCAGTCTAACTACGGACAAGAAGCAGTTACAGAGATCAATACTAAGAGCACCTATCACAACCAGTTGTTCTTTAACAGATTTTTGATCAACCCAACGTTTTCGTTGGTTAGAGAGAACAAATCGTACATAAACATTCTTCACAGAAACCAATATGCTACGTTTGAAGATAATAATCAGAACTACTTTTTAGGTTTTAGTAACAAACTTAATGATCATGCTGCATTAGGAATTAGTGTATATAGCCAATGGTCCGGGGTTGTTCAGGAATTTGGGTTCAACGCCAATTACGCTACGGCCGTAAAATTAGGAGATGAGAGCAGATTAACTTTTGGTACGAACATAACCTACTATACAGAAGGGCTAGACCAAAATAGAATAGTTGTAGCAGATACGGATACAAAAATTTCGGATGCTAAGAAGGAAAGTAAGGTAGCGGTACAACCAGGGGTAACCTTGTCATTGGGCGGGTTTGATTTTGGACTTTATGCAACTGACCTTTTTAAATATAACCAAACTACAAATGAATTTTTAACGAACTTAAGTACCAAGAGTGTAAAAGCTTCGGTACAGTATTCTCATCAGTTTTTGGCCAATAGAGGTCTTTTTGCCAACGCTCGTTTAATGCCAATGGTTCAAGTTGGTAAGAACAAGGATGGCGGATTGGGATATGTAGGTTCTATATTATTGGACTTGCCTAGCTACGGCTGGTTTCAAACAAACTTTGATGATGATTATGGCCTTTCATTAGGATTAGGTTTTAACCTTAGTAAGCGTATGTCCTTAGGGTATTTGTTAGAAAAGGATTTAATGACAGATGATGCCGATTTAGGATGGAACCATGAGGTATCCTTAGCCTATACTTTTGACAACCATGGCTCTAGTATGGACACCTTTGCAGATGGTTCTGAAGATGCTAAAGTAGACCGTATCGTAAGAAATTATGAGGAACAGATTTTAAGATTGAAGGAAGAGAGTAAAAAGAACAGTCAAAGAAACAATTCATCTCTGGCAAATAGAAGCTTTAAAAATACAATTTCTACCGAAATAGAGGATGAAATGAGCGGTATGGCTTATGAAAACAGATTGATTTTGGATGAGATGATCTTAAGACAAGACTCTATTGATGCCGCAAGAGATGCAGCTTTTGAAGAACGCTTAAAGTCTTTGGTAGACGTATTGAAACAAGAAATTAAAGAGAACCTAAAACCACAAATTGAAGAAGATGTGGAGCCTGTTCCGCCAGAATACACGGCTTTGGCTGCAAATACAGAAAATAATACTTCTAAGAAAACAATAGCTAAGCAAGACAATGAAGCAAGATTTAATGATGTACAGGATTTCTTGGCCGCCAATGACACGCAAATGTCAGATAGTACTAAAGAAGTAGAGAAGACTGTAGAAGTAGTGGCAGAGACTCAAACAAAGCCAATTGTAGAAGAAGGCGCAGATAAGAAAGAAATTAAGGATTACGTAAAGCTTCCTATCAAGATATTGAACCAGTCAGATATAGTGGGTGTAAAGTCCGGATATTACGTGATAGCCAATGTTTATAAGAACAAAAAGTATTTAAATGCCTTTATGGAGACTTTAAAGGAGCAAGGTCTTAACGCTAGACAGTTTTACAACAAAGAAAACGGTCTGCACTATGTATACTTGGCAGATTATAATTATAAAGAAGATGCAAAAACAGCTTACGTTTCCAATTTAAACGGAAAATACAACGACGAAAAATGGATTATGCAAGTAGATGATCATTCTGCAGTAGTGAACAACATGTACGAAGATCAATAACAATATTAACTTATGGTTAGTGGGACCTGATTTTTTGGTAGAAAATTAGGCTATAAACAGCGGGGGAGGCTCCGCTGTTTTTTTTGTTTTTTACCACTATTTTAATAGGTTTCACACCTTTTTTAACTCTTTTTTTGATTTTTAAATATCGATAATTGGTACGAAATTACCGATATAATGCAATGAGATAGGGACTTTAGCGGTAGTTTAACGAAAATGGGCGATCATACAGTAAGCGCATAGGAAATAATTCTTAAGTTTGATTATAATCATACTAAAAGTAACCTATTTATTAATCCCCAAATCTCACAAACCATGTACCATTATTACCTACAACAGCACCACAAGCAAAGCACACTTGATCACTTCATAAAAGTGCAACATCTCTGCGTCTGATAGAGATAAAATTTCAAAGCAATCATTTTAGGTTTTAGCGCCTTACCTACAGCACTAAAACATAACGATTCACCCAGCGTATAGCGCGTATATCTGTTTTAGCTTTAAACTAAGACCCGGCAGAATACTGTCATAACCATAGGTCTTTTTCTAAGCTTTAAAAGAACGGATAACAAAATCTCTTGATTTTTTAATCACAGGGAAAGAGCCTTCTTACGCCCAAATTTGAAAAAAATGTCGCTTTACCGAGCGATTATCTATTAATAGTTAACCCAAATTTAACCAGGTATTCTGTTGGTTTTCAATAGATACCAAAAAATCCCACTACCATGGAATCAAACATTTTAAAAATTATCGTGATCGATAATGATGTAACATCGCATGAATCTTATGAAATGTATTTTAGCTCTTACACGGAGTATTCCTTAAAAGGAATCTATACTTCGGTTAAAGAAGCTTTGGCAGATTACGACCGTATTTCTCCGGATATTATTTTTTCCGAGGTTTCATTGCCGGAAATTAATGGCATAGAAGGTATCCGTCTTTTTAGAAAGAAGGATCCTAAGGTAAAGATTATCATGCTCAGCGCCCAGAACAATTTTGACTTGGTGAAAAAGGCGTTCAAAAATACCGCAAATGGCTACCTATCCAAACCGGTGACTGAACGCGCCCTTTATAATGCCCTAGACTCAATCAAGTCAGAAGGCGCTACCATGAGCAATGATATTATTAGTCAGATCATTTCAAAGTTTCAGCGTAAATCCAATGAATTTTTCTCAGAAAGAGAAAACCAGGTAATAGATTATTTGTGCCAAGGAGCCACATATAAGACCATTGCCGAGAAATTATTCGTTACCGCAAGTGCAATCAATTTTCACGTGCAGAACATCTATTTAAAATTAGATGTCAATTCCAAATCGGAAGCGCTTAGAAAGTTACAAGAATTGGAATATTCCAATGCACTGGTATAAAAGCAGGAATAGTTGCTTTTCCTTGGAGGTTCAATAGGAGGACCTCCAGCTTATAAAGAAAGCTTTACATCTTGTATGTAAAGCTTTTTTCAATGAAGTCTGTATTTGGATATTAGGCCTTCTTTTTACTGATAAACATGCTATTTATTTCTTACCAACCTTCTTATGGATGCCCATTCTTTAAGCATATCCCTAGCATCTTGGGCAGGGTAGCCCAAAACGGTTTTTCCTGCTTCTACATCGTTCATGACACCGGACCCGGCCCCAACGCTTGCTCCGGAATGTATAGTAGTGTGATCTTTGATTGAAGCACTGCCCCCAATGATAACACCATCTCCTAATGTAACAGATCCGGCAAGTCCGCTATGTCCGGCCATTATACAAAAACGGCCCATAACGCTATTATGCGCTATTTGAACTAGGTTATCAATTTTACAACCATCTCCAATAATAGTGGTACTAAATTTTGCCCTGTCTACACATGAATTGGCACCAATTTCAACATAATTGCCAATGATTACATTTCCTATTTGAGGTATTTTCACCAGTCCACGACCATCATCACTTGGTCTATATCCAAAACCATCTGCACCAATGCTTACGTTGGTATGAAAAATACAGTGACTGCCAATAACGCAGCGTTCGCGTATTACCGTTCCTGACCAAACTGTTGTACTGTCTCCAATTAAGGTTTCATCAAATACGCATACATTAGGGTACAAAATTACATTTGCCCCTAATTCTACATCTTTGCCTACGTAACAATTGGCTCCAATTTTACAGCCATCCCCAATTTTTGCAGTTTCATGTATAACGGCGGTAGGATGTATGTCCGTATCAAAACAGGGAGTAGAAGGTTTGAAAAGGGTTAAGATTTCGGCCATTGCCAAATCCACATTTTTTACCCTGATAAAGGCCCGGTTATCTCCGGGTTCAATGGTAGATTTTGGACATACAAGTGCTGCACAGGCATTTGAGGCAGCCCAAAATTTAGAATATTTGGTATTTCCTATAAAGGTAATTTGATTTTTATTCGCTTTTTTTATTTCTTCAGGACCTTCTATTTGTTGACTGGTTGAGCCAATTAATTCCCCTTTTAGAATGTGGTTAATTTCACTTATTGAATAGGATGTCATTGGTTTAAGGTTGGTTAGTTATTAATTAAACAGAAAAGTGAAATCAATATTGCTTTAAAAGCAAGGATGTTACTGTTGGTTATGAATTCATACTTAGTTATTTAGCAAGTCTTTAGTGTAATGTTGATAGGACTTGGCCATTGAATTATCAATTCTAGGTGTTCTGATAATTCATAGCGAATATACAATGTGATAAACATTGCTATTTGTCACATTTTCACGGGAATATAGTCAAAAAATAGTTGGTTGATGATAAAACTATCAATTAGAAATCAATATTCGTTACCATCTACTCTTTCGCCATTGGTCTTGTTCTTCAGCCGAAAGAAAGCTCCAGGCAACAATTCGGCTAGATTTATTGCCAGTTCCCATAGGGATTGTTTTAACAGTTTGTGCTTCAACTTTTTTCAATAATTTATAAATCCGCTTAAGGTTGGATTCTTTTGATACTAAAGTTGAAAAAAGAAAACAGCTCTGCGCTAATTTTCTACTTTCCCATATCATATTTTCTATGAACCTGGCCTCGCCACCATCATAAATGAGTTCGTTTCCAGCCCCAGAAAAATTGAGTTCCGGTGTTTTTACCTTTTTCCCGGAAAGGTTTTTGATTTTTCTTCGTGTTCCTTTTAGTGCCTCTTCAATTGAAGAATGAAAGGGAGGATTGCTTATGACCACGTCAATTTGCTGTTCTGGGGAAAGAACCCCACGAAAGATATCCCTGGCGCTCTTTTGTAATCTGCATTCAACTTTTCCCCTGAGCGATGGGTTGGAACTAACAATTTGCTTTGCCGATGCAATTGATTTTGGGTCAATGTCCGAACCAAAGAATTGCCAACCGTATTCTGTAACTCCAATAATAGGGTAGATACAACTGGCCCCAATGCCTACATCAAAACAAGAAATTTTTTCACCAGTAGGTATTGTTCCCAAATTAAATTTGGCCAACGCATCTGCAATGTGGTGAATATAGTCCGCTCTTCCGGGAATGGGAGGACATAAATTTTCATCGGGAAATTCCCAGTTTTTAATACCGTAATAATGGTTCAGCAAAGCTGTATTCAAAACTTTTACCGCACGCGGATTGGAAAAATCTATGGATTCCACCCCAAATTTATTCGGTTTTATAAAGCTTTTTAATTCAGGGTTAGATTTTTTTAAGGCTTCTAGATCATATCGTTCCCTATTTCTGTTGCGAGGGTGTAGACGCGCTTTTTCTGCTGATTTTTCTGAGGACATGATTTACTTTAGAGTTATAAAGATTTTCAATAGTGCCTAAATTTAATAGCATATTTACGCATATTGTTGGTTGTTAAAGTGGCAAGATATAAATAACGGGCCAACTTTTTGGATTGGGTTACTTTAATAATATCCAACAAGCTAAAAAGGTTGCTAAAATCTGACTGTAAGAATGAAAATAATTATAAAATTTTTACAAAGAACATATAGACATGTGTTACGGAGTATTGCCTTTTATCCAGTCCTTATTTCCGTACTATGCGTAACTCTTGCTGTCTTGGCTTTAACGGCCGAAAATTGGGAAGTGGTAAGGTCTATTAAGGATAAGGTACCTTATTTGTTTATTCAGGATTATGAAACGGCCCGTTCTATTTTATCGGTTTTTATTGGAGGGATAATTTCACTTACTGTATTTAGTTTTTCAATGGTTATGGTTGTGTTAAGCCAGGCATCATCCAATTTTTCACCCAGATTACTTCCCGGACTGGTTTCTAACAGTAGACATCAATTTATTTTAGGTATGTATGTTGGTACGTTGCTTTACTGTATCATTATCATTACTTCTTTGGGTGCTCGCGGTATAGATGCAGATACTATGGGGCTTTCTACCATGTTTGCCGCAATACTTTCGTTAACCTGCATAGGATTGTTCGTTTATTTTATACACAGTATTTCAGGAGCCATTCAAATTCAGAATATAATCGATAAAATTTTTAAAAGGTGTAATGCTTATGCAGATAATGTTTTAATGAATGCCGATACAAAAAAAATAGCCCTGCAATATGTTGATACCTCGGGCTGGAAGGTCTTAAATAGTAACAAGACCGGTTATTTCAGAGGATTTGATAGCAAACTGCTTCAAAAGTCAATTGAGAAACAAGAAAATCAGATTGAGGTTCTACCATACCTAAATAAACATCTATGGGAAGGAATGCCCATATTAAAAGTAAAGGATACAGTTTCTGACGAGGAAATAGAAAACTTAATGTTCTGTTTGGATATTTCATCTGACCGTCATGAGGATGATAAAGGTGTAGGAGGGATGATTAAATTAATGGAAATCGCGGTAAAGGCTATGTCTCCAGGTATTAACGATCCGGGAACGGCTATTGATGCTATTGCCAAATTGGGAAGGTTATTGCGTAAATATCTGCAATTTCCGCATATAACTTCACAACCCGTAGAGAACGGTAAATGCGTTTTAATATATCATAGTATAACAGCTGCGGAACTAATGCGCACTTTGGTCCAACCCATAAGGTTATATGCAAAACAGGATAATACCGTTATGCATGAATTAATAGGTGCACTTCATTTTGTAACTAACGGCGCCAACATTTCGGATGAAAATAGAAAGGTTGTGTATATGGAGCTTGAAAATCTAAAAGAGGATATTAAATCGAACATTGGTAACGAGACCGATAAAAACCAACTTCTAGCGCTTTATGAAAATGGGATAAACCAATTTTAGACAAGGTTGCAGTAGATTGGGCGGTGTTTTATAATTATCCTATTTTTGCGGAAGATTGGCTAAGAAAACATAGTACACCGTTGTATGTATGCTTCTACCCAGAATAGGGCCAATTATCATTTTCTGTCAAAACGGAAACTAAATAAAGTAATTTGGATTCTATAAAATATTTGGAGTGGCGTTATGCCGTAAAAAAGTTCGACTCGGAAAGAATACTTTCAGAAGAGAAAATCGAACGATTAAAACAAGCTTTTAACCTTACCGCAACTTCTTACGGCCTACAGCCCATATCTTTGGCCGTGATACACAATAAAGACCTTCAAAATAAACTGGTAGAGCATTCTTTTGGTCAACAGCAAGTTGGGCAAGCCTCTCATGTCTTGGTTATTTGTATTCAGAATGACATAAACGAAGATTATATTAATCGCTATTTTGAGCAGATTAGAAAGGTGAGGGGAACGAGCGATGAAATTTTAAATCCGTTCAAAAATGCTATGATGGCCGATTTTTCTAAAAAAGAGGTACATGAAATAGAGCAATGGTCTAAAAACCAAGCCTATTTGGCTTTGGGAAATCTTTTAACGGTCTGTGCCATGGAAAAAATAGACTCTTGTCCTATGGAAGGTTTCATTCCTTCCGCCTATGACGATATGCTGAATTTAAAGAAAAGCGGACTCACATCTGTTCTGGTACTTCCCGTGGGATATAGAGCAAATGATGATATGTTTTCGGAATTCAAGAAAGTACGCAAGAATATAGAAGAAAGCATCATTGAGATAAATTGATGTTTTTTCACCTAACACTTAACACCTAACACCTAACACCTAACACCTAACACCTAGAACACATATGCCAGGATTTGAATTATTTGGAGACAAGGAACGCCAACAAGTAAATGACGTATTGGATTCCGGAGTGCTCATGCGTTACGGTTTTGACGGAATGCGTAATGGCCACTGGAAGGCACTTGAACTGGAGAAAGTCCTTGCTGATAAAATGCTGGTGAAACATGCCCAATTGGTGAGTAGTGGTACCGCGGCGTTAACCGTAGCCTTGGCAAGTGCTGGGGTTGGAGCTGGTGATGAGGTCATAATGCCCACATTTACTTTTGTGGCTAGTTTTGAGTCTATTTTGGCCATTGGTGCCGTTCCTATTTTAGTTGATGTAGATGATACACTGGCGTTAAATCCCAAAGCGGTAGAAAACGCCATAACGGAACGAACAAAAGTGGTTATGCCTGTACACATGTGCGGTTCTATGGCAGATTTAAAAGCCTTAAAGTCCATTTGCGACACGCATAATTTGTTATTGCTGGAAGATGCATGTCAGGCAATAGGAGGTACTTTTGAAAACAAACCTTTAGGAAGTTACGGAGACTTAGGTTGTTTTTCTTTTGACTACGTGAAAACCGTTACTTGTGGGGAAGGTGGAGCTGTAATAACCAACAACGACGAATATAAGACCAATGCCGATCATTATTCCGATCATGGTCATGACCATGTAGGAAAAGATAGGGGAGCGGAAACTCATCCGTTTTTAGGATATAACTATAGAATTTCGGAATTGCATGCGGCCGTAGGTTTGGCCCAAATAGAAAGGTTAGACGAGTTTCTGGCTATTCAGAAGAACAATTATTTGGTCTTAAAAGAAGCTTTACAAGACTTGGCCAATGTAGAATTTAGAAGAGTTCCAGAAGGAGGAGAGGAGAGTTATGCATTCCTAACGTTCTTTCTTCCGGATGCCCAAACAGCAAAAAAAGCCCATGTGGAACTAGGTAAAGCTGGAGTGGACGCCTGTTTTTATTGGTATGATAATAACTGGCACTACTATCGTGAATGGCAACACTTAATAGAGAAAAAATCCTTAGGCAAACTACCTTCGGAAGTGTACCGGCAATTACCAGATTATTCAAAATCCGATTTTTCAAAATCGGACCATTGGGTAGGTCGTACCGTTTCTTGCTTAATCAAATTAGGGTGGTCCCAAGACGAGGTTGGGCAACGTGCTCAAAAAATGCGAGAGGTAATTTCTAAGCTTTAATCTATTAACTGAATAGTACGGGGCATATTTCTTCAAGAGATAAAATTTCCTTTTAAGAAGTTATAACTATATTTAGTTTTTTAAAATTATACTGAACCAAAACAAAATGTAATTACCATTATGAACTCAAAAAAATATTTTTTCTTTTTGGCCGCTGCGGCCCTTTCGTTTCAAGTAACGGCACAGAAACATTCTAGTACTCCTCCGGAAGTATCACCAATGCCAATGAAGCCGGAAATGACCGAAATCTGGGAACCGGAAGTCCCTGTGGTAACTCCCGCAAAAACTTTGGGCGATGCCCCTTCCGATGCCATTATTCTGTTTGATGGAAGTAGTCTTGATCAATGGGTTAGCCAAACAGACAATACTAAGCCCGCACCATGGAAAATTGTAGATAACGATCATTTTGAGGTAGTACCTGGATCGGGCGGTATCAGCACAAAAATGAAATTTGGTGATTGCCAGTTGCATATTGAGTTTAGTGCACCGGATAAGGTAGAAGGAGAAAGCCAAGGACGTGGCAATAGCGGTCTATTTTTACAAAATAGATATGAGCTACAGATTTTGGATTCGTACAATAATAGAACCTACCGTAACGGACAAGCAGGAAGTATTTACAAAGACCATGCGCCTTTGGTTAATGCAATGCGTAGCCCATTAGAATGGAATACTTACGATGTGATCTACAGAGCGCCAAGGTTTAAAAAAGATGGTACATTGGATTCAAAAGCTGAAATTACGGTGCTTCATAACGGTGTTTTAATTCAGAACCATACCGTAATAAATGGAAATACCTATTATATAGGTCTTCATAATTACCCTTCTGCTCATGGAGATGATGTTATTTCATTGCAGGACCATGGTAACAAAACCCAGTTCAGAAACATTTGGTTAAGAAAATTATAGAACACAAATTTTCGTCTGAACAGACGGTAATTTAGAGTCTTTTTTAAACTGAAAAACCTCTTGGATTCATGTGAATCCAAGAGGTTTTTTTTGAGGATTTGGGTTGGTTGGTGATAGAGTTTTGTATGGTTGTAGCATTCATGTAATAAAGGAAGTAAAATCCTTATTCTATAAATATGAGCTCTAAAATTGAATGATTAGCAATGATTTGATGGAAATTTTATCAAACTGAAGGTTTTTTATAAGTATTTGAGATATATGTTAACCCCTTGTAACATGGGGTGTTGCGGGATTCATCCATGTTTTTGAATAATATGTCCATAAGGTTGGGAGGTAAGAAGCTTAGGTTTGGACTAATGTTCAACTAACTTAATTAAAATGAAAAAACTCAAACTTTTAATGGCATTCCTCTTTATAGGGGTGACAACTGTTTCATGGGCACAGACACAAATTTCGGGTGTCATTGTTGATGAGGCAAATGTACCTTTGCCAGGTGCCAGTGTTTTAGTAAAAGGCACCAGTAACGGTGTTGTATCTGATTTTGATGGAAATTTCACGATTTCGGTAGCTGATGGTAATGGAATTTTAGTGGTTTCATATATTGGTTATGAAACCAAAGAAGTTGCTCTAGGAAGCGCATCAACATATACCATAGAATTGGTAGAAGCCTCAACGGGCCTTGATGAAGTAGTGGTCATTGGTTATGGTTCCGTAAAAAAGAGCGATTTAACCGGGGCGGTGGCTTCATTGGATACGGAAACTTTAACGGAACAAAAGAAAACGGATATAGGCCAGGCCATACAAGGTAGGGTTGCCGGTGTAGATGTGCGTACGTTGAGTTCTAAACCGGGGGCGCCACTTTCCATAAAAATTAGAGGTAACACGGTAATTACCAACACCAATGCAAGTCGTGATGGTGTAAGTGATAATCTCAACGATGACCTTTCTAAACCGTTGTACGTAGTAGACGGTATTTTCTTTGAAGATATTAACGTGTTGAATCCTGCGGATATTGAACAAATGGATATTCTTAAAGATGCTTCGGCCACGGCAATATATGGGTCTAGAGGTGCAAATGGGGTTGTAATCATTACAACTAAAAATGGTATTGAAGGTAAAACCGTTTTTACATATGATTCTTCTTTTGGCCTTCGTACCGCTACTAATATTCCCGATTTATTTGACGGTCCAGAGTATGTACAATATGTTGACGATGTTTTAAGGGCAAGAGCTTGGAAAGGAAATGGTTCCGTAGCGGATTACAATAATGTGGTTATAGACCGCTCTACAGAATTCCAAAGTTCCAATGAGGAAGCGGATAATGTTGCCAACGGCAGGTATACGGATTGGATGAAGCTTTACCGTAAGGCAGGTATTCAAACAAGTCACACTTTGGGAATGTCCGGAGGCACTAACGGTCTGGTCTACAATGCATCTTTAGGATATTTAAGTGATGAAGGTGTAATGGGGATTGAGGGATACGAACGGTACAATATAAGTGCTTCGGTTTCAAAGAAAGTTTCGGACAAAGTTACGGTGGGTGTTAAGGCCTATTTAGCATTTGCCGAGCGTGAGGAAGGTAGTAGGGAACTGTTTAGAAGTACGCTTCGTTTGGCGCCAACCGTAAACCCTTTCGATTCGGACGGAGAACCTATTTTGTTTCCAGATGATCAAGATCTTCGTTTCGTGCACCCAACTTATGATGCAGAAGGGGCTTGGAGGTTGAACACAAAGACTTTAGACGTAATCGCAAACGTATTTTTAAACTATAAGCCTACAAAATGGTTGAACTTCAAAACACAGTTTGCGCCTAATATAACTTCGCAACGTTTTGGCGAGTACCGTGGTCTTTTGACCAAATCATCGCGTAACGATCCTAGTAGAATACAATCTCACTACCAGTCGGATTTTAATACTGCTTATACGTGGGATAATATATTGGATTTTGATTTTGATTTGGCTCCAGATCATAATTTAAAGACCACTTTAATTTCTTCCATTTATTACAACAATAAAGAAGGTAGCGATATACAGGTCAGAAATTTTGATACGGATGCCTATCTTTTCTATAATACCGAAGGAGGTACGGATATACGCAATTTTGGTAGTTTCTATCAAAAAGAAACCTTAGCTTCCTTTGCAGGTCGTTTAAATTACTCTATTAAAGATCGGTATTTGTTTACGTTTACCGGAAGATATGATGGTTCTTCAAAATTATCTGCTGGTAACAAGTGGAATTTCTTCCCATCAGCTGCATTCGCTTGGAGAGCTAGCGAAGAAGCTTTTCTTCAAAATGCAGATTGGCTTAACAACCTAAAGTTACGTGTTAGTTATGGTGAGGCCGGTAATGACAGTACTGTAGATGCATACAGTTCGTTAGCGTTTCTTTCCGCTTCAAACTATCTTTTTGGAGAGAATGCCAGTGTAGGAAAGACCGTTGCTGGCTTACCTAATGAAAATTTAACTTGGGAAGTGTCAAAGGAATACAACTTAGGTTTAGACCTTTCTATTATCAACAATAGAATAGGTTTAGGTTTTGAATATTACAACAAGAAAACAGAGGGTAGTATTCTGGCCAGAACCTTATCCAACATATCCGGTTATAACAGTGCTCTTGGTAATTTTGGTTCTGTTCGTAATAGCGGTATAGAGGTAACTTTAAATACGGTTAATTTTAGAACGGATAATTTTTCATGGAGAACTAACTTCAACTTTACAAAAAACAAAAATGAAATTGTAGAGATTGATGGTGATTTGGATGAAATTCCCTTTGGTGATCATGGAGTTTTAAAAATTGGAGCACCTGTTGATGCTATCTGGAATACTGAAGTTGCTGGCATTTGGCAAGTAGACGAAGCTGCAGAGGCGGCTAGTTACGGAGACCTTCCCGGACAGTACAAATTTGTTGATCAGAACAATGACGGAACAATTGATCAGGATGATAAGGTGTTGTTAGGTCAAAACTCTCCGGATTGGATTGGGGGTATGACCAATACTTTTAACTACAAGAACTTGGAATTAAATGTACAGGTGTATACCAGACAAGGTTCTTACGGACATTCTGAGTTCTATCAGAATTTCTCAACATCGGGAGACGGTGCCGTTTTTAATAGTTTGGACTTAAACTATTGGACACCTAACAACCCAGATGGTACTTATCCCATTCCAGATTATGGAGATACAGGTTGGACGTACGAAGACCTTTCTTTTGTGAGGGTGGGTAATATAGGTTTAGGTTATCAATTTCCGCAAACTTTGGCGGACAAGTTAAGAATGTCAAGATTAAAAATGTCCCTTGATGTACAAAACCCGTTCACATTTACGGATTACAAAGGGCCTGATCCAGAGACTGCGCTTCAGAACTCTTACAACATGACCTATGCGGTAAAAACAGTTTTATTAGGTCTTAAACTTGCCTTTTAACATTATAAAAAATTAAGATGAAACTAGATATAAAAATAAAGCATATAGGCGTCGTACTACTTGGTATGATTACTTTTAGCGCATGCGATAGTTATATTGAAGAAGATATTTTTTCTGATATAACAAGTGAAAATTTTATTGATGAAGGTACGGCCGATCAGTTGGTCGTAGGTGTATATTCCACCCTGAGGGAAGTATATAAAGACTATAATCTGCAATTTTTGGGAACGGATTTATTTACGGTCAAAGCCGAATTGAATGCTGTTTCTGCAGTCAATGATTATTTCGGTTTTGATTCCGGTGTTGGGGGCTCCTTATGGACAAAAAATTACAATGTGGTGGCCAAGGCCAATACTGCCATTAACCGATACGAAAACCAGATAAGTTGGTCTGAATCAAAATTAGGCGATAAGGCATATGGGATTGCTCAGGCAAAGGCGTTACGCGCTCTGGCATTCTTTAATATGGTACAACAATATGGCGGGTTGGTTCTAGATTTAGAAGAACCTACTAGCATCCGATCGGATTATACGAGAAGTTCGGAAGAAGAAACTTATAGTTTGATTATTAGTGATTTAGAAGACGCTATCCCAGTTTTACTAGATGAGCCTGAAACGGGTAGATTCTCGAAAAGAGCCGCTCAACATTTATTGTCAGAGGTATATTTAACAAGGGCATATACTTCATTCGGAAGTACGGATGATTTTAATACTGCGGCAGCTCTTGCCGAAGAAGCAATCGGGTCATACGATATTAGAAGTCAATCTTACGCCGAAGTTTTTGCATATGACAATCAGGAAAACGATGAGATTTTGTTCGCTGTTCAATGGGGTACCAATGGGCTTGCTACTGATCAAGTGAATACCAAGCATTCCATTTTTATGAATCAGGTAGCTAATTATCCAGGAGTGAATAGAACTACAACTCCCTATGGTTTTAGTGATTTTAATGCAATGCCTACTCCGTTTTTCTATTCCCTACTTGCGGATAATGATAGCAGGGACGAAGCAACACTACACAGGGCCATACTTGCAGATGGGGATGAGCCGGAAGGGCCTGACCCAATTGTAGCCGGAGATACAATTGTATACTACCCTAAAGTAGCCTTGGATGCCGTAGAATTGGCAGAACGCTTGGACAGATACTGGGTTTACCAACCCGATCAGTATTTATTTGGACAACCGGAAAATGTACCTGGTGTAAATTATTTGTACTCTTTGAACCCGGAACGTACCAACTTTCCTATTTTCAAAAAGTTTGATGATGAAATTTTTAGTGAAGCCACGGATGGCGCCCGCGACACCTTTGTATTTAGGGTAGCAGGAACGCACTTACTGGCTGCCGAGGCTTACTTGGGTGCTGGAAATCCTTCAGCGGCTTTAACCCATTTAAATATCGTTAGAGAACGTGCCACCGGAGTAGCTAATGAATACACATCAATTACCATAGATGATATTCTAGATGAGAGGGCTGTGGAACTAGCGGGTGAAGCCAATAGATGGGCCGTGCTAAAACGTACGGGAAAATTGGAAGAACGTATAAATGCCCATAATCCACATGTACAGGATCACGGTGCTTTTGACCCTAACGTTCATCTTTTGAGACCTATTCCTTCTAGCGAGTTGGAACTTTCGGATGGTTCTTTGACCCAGAACCCCGGATACTAGAATAATTGAGTTTAGTTAATTTGAGTTGATTGAATATGGGCGGGAGTGGTATTCCTGTCCATATTTTTTAAAAGGACGCTAGTCCGTACATGTATATTTAAGATTCATGATGAAGATGTTACCATTTAGCCAAAGATTTTGTCTGTCATTCCTGCTGTTAGGACTACTTCTCTTGTCTTCTTTTAGCATAGAACCATCACCAATTTGCTATGTTGTTATCGGAAAGCAAGTAAGTAAAACTGAGATAAATGTTGCCGAAGATTTACAAAAGGATTTGGAAAAGGTGTTATCGGGAGAGGTGGCAGTGGTAAATGATATCAATATAGTTCCTGAAAAAGCGCCGGCAATTCTTATAGGAACGCCACAGTCAAATTCTTTGATAGCCACTTTTAATCAATCCAAAATAAATATTACTACTGAAAATCCCGGTCCCAGAGGTGGCATTTGGTCAAAAGTAACTAGTAAGAAGAGGAAAGAGATAATTGTATTGGCCGGTTCCGATGTGCAAGGGCTCCAATATGCCGTTTATGACTATGCCCAAGAAATTTTGGAGATTGATCCATTGCAATATTGGACGGGAAAAGAAATGTCAAAAAAGAAAGCAATTGACCTTTTTGCCTTTTCGGAAAGGAAAATAGTACCGCCTAAAGTGCCGATTCTTTGTTATTTCGAGAATGATGTAGATGAGCTGGCCAATTATAGGGGTAAGCTGTTGGAGTATGATTGGGAGAGTTATACGGAGATGATAAATTCACTGGTAAGACTCAGGTACAACGCTATTCAATTATTTGATATGTTGGGCAGACCGGAGTTTTTTATTCGTCCTGAATACAAAGACCTAACGGACTATAAAGTAGATGTGGACTATGTTGAAAAGATGATAGACTACGCGCAAAAAAAAGGAATGAAGGTGGCGATAGATTTTGCGCTGGGCTATCAAATACATCCTATGTCCGCAGATAAAGCTACCTGTTGGAAAGACTATAAAGAAGATTGGTTAACGGCTTGGCGCTATTATTTAGAGGAAACCCCACTTAGAAAAACGGATATTTTTATTCTTAGACCACGCCATCAGGTATGGGATTGGGAGTATGAAAGTAGTTGTGGAGAAAGTAAAATTGAAGTCTTTAATCAGGTTTACAAGGCTTTTGGGGATTTGGTAGACGAGTACAAGCCCAATGCAGATAAAGTGTTGGTGTGTTACTCAGACGGTATGGAAATGTGGAACAATGGCTTTAGACCGCCAAAAGATTGGATTGTAGCCTGGTCCGACCATGGTTTTGGAGATTTTGAGCATCTACCAAAGGCCACGGACGGCTATAACTTTGGGACCTATATGCATGCAGGTTTTTGGCTGAACCATACCGTTCACAATCCCTATCCAGAGAAGGTAGAATCTGTAATGAAGGATATGTTCAGTACCTATGATGCAGATAAGTTCTGCCTGGTAAACGGACAGAATTTTAGACCCTTTCTACTAAATATAGAAGCCTATTCCGAGGTCTGTAATGACCCTGATAATTTTGAAGCTGCTTCATTTTATAGCAAATGGACCAAACGCTATTTTAATGACAACAGTGCTACCTTGGCCGTATCTTCAATGAAGTTGTTACATGAGGCACAACCCAATCGGATTGGTTATGTGCAGCACCTTTGGGAAATTAGGGAGGCCATTTCTTATCTATCGGACAGCCCTATACAAAGACCGGGAAAATCACCTGTTTCTCATGATTACAACAGAGTTGAAAATGATTTGGAACATGTACAAGTCATTCAAGAGCGTATAAATCTAGCGGTAAAAGAAGCTGAAAAGGGCCTTGAGCTTGCTACAGAAAATGAGACTTTTTTCCATGACTATATTTATTTGCCTGCGGTATTATATCAAGATTTAATTCAATTTGAAAGAACGTTGCATCAAATGTCCGTTTTAAAGAAGGAGTATGAAGATGTTCCTAATGAAGCCTTACTTACGGATATTAAAGCGTTATTGCCTCAAGCTAAATTGCAATTAAAAGAAATCTATGAAAATAGAAACAGTGGCGATAAATCAGCAAAATGGGATAATTGGTACAACCCTAAAATTAGAAGACCTAACAATGGTTTTCCAACTTTTAAAATGTTGGAACAAATTGAATCAAATCTCAATTCAAAAAGTTAAAGAAACGTATTATATGAGTTTATTTTCAAAAATTTCTTTCTACGGAATCTGTCTCCTGCTAATAATGGCATTCACATCTTGCGAGACTAAAGTAGAGTCCAAACAAAAGGTAACCGCTTTAGAGCCTGTGGATTTGGTCTACCCTCAATTGGACACTGAAAATTCAAGATGGTTTTTCTTTTCATCTGCCAGTAGACCTTTTGGCATGGTTAATCTAAGTCCGGATACAGAGGTAGACGGTGCTTGGGGAAGTGGTTACCGATATAAGGTGGATACCGTTCAAGGATTTAGCCATATTCACGCTTGGCAACTTTCCGGTCTGTCCGTCATGCCCGTTACCGTTGATGATTCAAATGCAAAATCCATATACACAGATTTTAAATCAAAATTCAGCCATGACAAAGAAAAAGTAGCTCCAGGCTATCACGCCTTGGAATTGGAAAAATATAATATAGATGTAGAGCTTACGAGTACCAAAAGGGTAGGGCTACACAAGTATTCCTTTCCTAAAAACGGAAAAAGGGCAGCCGTACTTTTTAATCTAAACGGAATGTTGGGCCCAAATAAAAATACAGATGGAGTACTGGAACAAGTAAATGAAACTTCGTTACAGGGCGAATTGCTTATTGCGGAAACCAGTAGGAGGCCTAAGCCCACAAAACTTTTTTTTACTATCGACTTAAATACGGAGATTGCTTCCCTAGAAAAAGATGATCAAACCGGAAACTATTTAGTTTTTTTGAAAGAAGGGGCAGATGAAGTTCTTATGAAAGCGGGTATATCCTATACCTCAATTAAGAATGCCAGAGGTAATACCGATACGGAATTACAGCACTGGGATTTTGACCAAGTAGTTAAAGACTCTCAATCAGAATGGAACACGTTACTGAGCCGAATAAAGGTTGAGGGAGGTACTGAAATTGCTCAAAAAAGATTTTACACGGATTTGTGGCATGCATTGCAAGGCCGCAGAATAATTAGTGATGCTAATGGTGCCTACCCGGATAATACAGGAGAATCTTTTAGGGTAGGTCAAGTACCGCTCAACGAGAATGGAAAACCTAAATTTAATCATTACAATTCGGATTCGTTTTGGGGCGCTCAATGGACTTTGAACACCCTGTGGGGCTTGGTGTATCCTGATGTTATGGAAGAATTTGTCCACTCTATGTTGCAATATTATAAAGATGGCGGAATGGTACCAAGAGGGCCATCCGGCGGAAATTATACCTATGTTATGACAGGAGCATCATCAACGCCATTTATAGTTACGGCAATCCAAAAAGGAATCATCACGGAAGATTTAGATGGTATTTATGAAGCCTTAAAGAAAAATCATATGTCCGGTGGTATTATGGCAAAAGCGGGCTATGAGCACAATACCATACTTGGAGGTGGACTGGAGTACTATTTGAAAAATGGATATGTGCCGCACCCCATACCTGAAGGTAAATTTGGGGGGCACCAAGACGGGGCAAGTATGACCATGGAATATGCCTACCAAGATTGGACCTTGGCACAGTTGGCGAAAAAACTGGGAAGAAAAGAAGATGTGGACTATTTTTTAAAACGTTCGCAGAATTATAAAAATGTATTTGACACTTCCATAGGTTGGATGAGACCTAAGGATGTAGATGGCAAATGGCAGGAAGATTATAGTCCCTATGAGCATGAAAACGGGTTTATAGAGTCCAATGGCGCACAATCTACTTGGTTCGTACCACATGACCCGGAAGGGTTGGCCCAATTAATGGGAGGGAATTCGACAGCCGTAGAAAAATTAGACCAACAGTTTAAAACGGCCCAAAAATTGGGGTTTACGGCAGGGAATTCCCATGCACAGGAATTGCATCCGGAGTATAGAAACATTCCTATAAATTATGGAAACCAACCTTCTATCCAGACCGCATTTATATTTAATAAATTGGGTAGGCCGGACCTAACGCAATATTGGTCGCGACAAGTAACAAGTACTGTCTTTGGAGGACTTTCCCCATCCACGGGATATAACGGAGATGAAGATCAAGGTCTCATGGGTAGTTTAGCGGTATTGATGAAAATAGGGCTGTTCCAAATGAATGGCGGAACAGAGGAGAACCCTAAATATGAATTTGGAAGCCCCAGTTTTGAGAAGGTTAGCATAACGCTTCAAAATGGTAAAAACCTGATTCTAAATTCTCCCGGTACCAGTAGTGGCAATGTGTATGTGAAAAACATTCAATTGAACGGGGAAGCTTACGATGAGTATAATATTACACATGATTTGCTTAGTAAAGGAGGTACACTAGATTTTGAAATGGCTGCGGATGCTGTTCTAGAATAAACGCGGTTAATCTTGGTGTTGTTTTTTAAAAGCTTAAATTGTGTAGTAGCAACGCAAAACCAATGAACTATCTGTTAACGTGTGTATTCTGGTTGGTCTTCTCACTATGGGGATTATACGCTCAATCGTTAAAATTTGAGCATTATGATGATGCCAGTGGAATTTCGCACAATTCAGTAAGACACATTGTTCAAGATAATGAGGGATTTCTTTGGTTTGGTACCTTTTCTGGTCTTAATCGGTTTGATGGGTACGAGTTTAAGTCTTACACCAGTGCTACTCCGGCTTTAAATACAATTCCCAATGATGATATAACAGCATTGGAATTTGATAAAGAAGGAAACCAACTCTGGATCGGAACGCGTGATGGGCTTACCCTTTTGGATTTAAACACCTACAAGTTCAAAGTTTTTCTGCCGGATCCTAATAGAACGGGCTCAATACAGGATAAGGAAATTAGGTCCGTACATATTGACCGCTTAAAAAGGGTATGGGTTGGTACTAGGGATAAAGGTTTGTTTTTATATGACCCTAAAAAAGAAAGTTTCAGTAAAGTTGATTTAGATGGGTTTACCTATGTAAAAGAAATTTTTGAAGATTCCACAGGGCGTTTGTGGATAGGTAGCTATGGTAATGTGGGCATAGCTAGAATTTCGTTGGATAACTTAGGCTCAATCGTACAAATAAAGCACTATTCGTTATCTGACCAAAACACAAATGAACCCAGTCCTTATTTAAATTTTATTTACGAAGACCATAAGTCGGATATTTTTGCAGGAAGTAGAAATGGCCTGTACAAATTGAATACAGCTGATGACCGTTTTCAAAATCTATTTATTGAAGACTCCGAGGTACGGGATAAACTAGGACCCTATTTTATATCCGTAGCAAAGTCATCAAGCGGAAAGTATTGGCTAGGTACTCTAGGAGGAATACTAAGGGTAGACCAACTTGAAGATGTTCGGGAGCAAGGCTATGATTGGTATTTTTCGGAATTGTCGGATGATGATTCTTTGGTTGATAATTTGGTATCTGCACTCTATTTTGATGCCTCAGGTGTACTTTGGGTAGGTACAGAAGAGGGACTGGACAAATATGATCCTTATGAGAACCAGTTCAAATACAATACCTCTATAAGCAGGTTTATAGATAATCAAATTCCTCGTATACGGGATTTTTCTAAAACGTATGATAATAAGATAGTTGTGGCTACCAGGCACAATGGTTTGTTTATATCTAACGGAGAAAGTTATATCCCACTTTATCGTACACAAGAAGATATTTCCAGTATGTTTTCCCCGGACGGCAAAATATTTTATTGCGGGCTTTGGAACGGAAAAGTACTGATTTTCGATTATCAGAAAAAAACGGAAAAGGTAATTGACGTTGGTTTTGAGCATGCCCCTATTTTGGCTTTTGAACCTATGAGCAATGACGAAATGGTTATTGCTTCGCATGGTGAGGGAGCCGTAATTTTGGATTTAAACACCAACGATGTAAAGTCCTCGTATGGTAATTTGTTGCCCGGAGTAGATATTAATTCTATTAAGGTAAGTGAGAACGGCAGAATTTGGTTCGCTACTCAAACAGGGGTCTTTTGCTATAATCGTTCTTCTATAAAAGTCAAGGCGTATGAAGCGCAATCTGATGACAAGGTTGGTTTGCCCCATAATAATGTAAGCGATATTGCTATAGATGAAACCGGAAAAATCTGGGCAGCTACCCGTAAAGGTTTGTGTTATTATGATCCGGCATTGGATGATTTTTCTGCCCTAGAAGATATTGATGGGCTAAAAAATAGGTGGATTACAAATCTCGTATCTAGGAAAGACGGTTTTCTATGGTTGAATATGAACAATAATAATTTGGGTAAGTATGATATAACTTCCCAAGAATTAAAACTCTATCATACGGAAAGTGGCAACCGGCTGGATGTTTTTAGCACTAGAGGGTTTTATTTTGCAGATGAGACGCATATGTACCTTGGAGGGAAAGAAGGTGTTATTAGCTTTTCCCCAAAAGAACTTTCGGTAAATGGGTACGCACCAGAACCTATAATTACAAATATACGGGTGCAGAACAAGGCTGTTGAAATTGGTTCAGTAATAAACGGACAGGAAATACTTAAAACCGACTTAAACCTAAACCGCAGTTTGGTTCTGGAAAATGCCAACAAAAACTTTTCGCTCACCTTTTCTAGTCCATCCTATGTAAATGGCAGACAGAACAGGTACAGTTATATTTTAGAAGGTTTTGATGAAAACTGGAATACCGTAGATATGAGGCAGCGTACGGTTCAGTATACCAATTTGTTTTCGGGGGATTATGTCTTCAAGGTAAAGGCTATGAACAGTCACGGGGTGTGGAGTGCTACTTCTGAATATCAGATTAAAATACTTCCTCCTTTTTGGTTTACCTATAAAGCACTGTTTATACTACTGTTGATACTGGCACTGGCTTTTTATTTTATCCGTAAACAGATCAGGGAACGTATTGTTTTAAAGCAACAATGGTTGATGGAAAAAGTAAAACGAGAACGCGATGAAAAACTGAATAATGAAAAATTGCGCTTCTTTACCAACATATCCCATGAACTTAGAACTCCGCTCACTTTAATTTTAGGGCCCGCAAAACAGTTAATGGAGGACGGTAAGGATTCCGGGAATTATTTTCAGCAGAGTCGTTATAACCTTATTCATCAGAACGCCAACCGATTGTTGAATCTGGTAAACCAAGTGTTGGATTTTAGAAGGGCCCAATCAGGGGAATTGCGCCTAAAGGTTACCAAGACGGATATTCTTCTGTATACCCAAAATACCTTTCGATCATTTGAAGAATTGGCGGACGATAAAAAGATAAACTTCAACCTAATATCGGAAAAAGAGGCGATTGAAGGGTATGTTGATCGGGACAAGTATGATAAAATGTTATATAATCTCCTGTCCAACGCATTAAAATTCACCCACAATTATGGCCATGTAGATCTTTTTATAGAAGTAAAAGAAGAGGAGGGGAAGGCTTTTTTAATGGTTGAAGTGAGTGATGACGGAATAGGAATTCCAAAAGAAAGTCAGCAGAAAATATTTTCGCGTTTTTATCAAGCACCCAATAGTTCCGGTCTTAATACGGGTTCAGGTATTGGCCTATCTTTGGTTAAGGCTTTGGCAGAATTGCATAAAGGCTCTATAACTGTGGAGAGCGAACTGAACAAAGGAAGTGTATTTACGTTAAAACTTCCTGTAAGCCGCAACGCATATGGAGATGATGAAGTTTTTGAATATGAGAAAAACCAGGTTACCGAAGATTCACCACAACTGATAACAGCCAAGAAAATTATACAGAGTACACATTTAAAAGAGCGTATTCTGATTATTGAGGACAATGCGGAACTACGGAATTATTTGGTGGATTTCCTATCGGACTATTATAAGGTCTTTGAAGCGGAAAATGGCGAAAAGGGATTGGAAGTTTGCCTAAACGTAAAACCTGCTATTTGCATAGCGGATATCATGATGCCGGTTAAGGACGGTTTGGAATTTTGTAAAGTATTGAAGAACGATGCGGATATTAGTCATATTCCGGTTATTTTATTAACTGCCTTATCGGACAATGACGATAAAATAAACGGCTACAGCTCTGGCGCAGATGGCTATTTGGTAAAACCGTTTGATCCGGCTTTATTAAAAACACGAATTGAGAATATCATCAATTCAAGAAAAGAACTAAAAAGTAGATTTTCCGAGGAAATCGAAAGTCAGGTAAACACTTTAACACACTCGCCCATAGATCAATCTTTTATGGAAAATCTAACGGAACTGATTCACGAAAATATGGGCAATAGCCAGTTAAATACTTCTTTTCTGTGTAAATCATTGGGTATGAGCTCTTCAAAACTATACCGAAAAGTAAAAGAACTAACAGATTTGGCACCTAATGAATTTGTGCGAACAATTAGGTTGAAAAAATCGGCACAATTATTACGTACCAAAAAATACAACGTATCCGAAGTAACCACATTAATAGGGTTCAGCGATCCCTTATATTTTAGTCGCTGTTTTAAAAAACAATTTGGGTATCCGCCCAGTCAGTTAATAAAATAGATTAGAAATAAGAGCAGGATCTAGTAGGCTACATACTCCACAATCTCTAGGCCATAGCCCACAATACCAACTCTTTTGGTTTGTGGCGAGTTTGATAGGATTCTCATTTTAGCAATATCCAAATCATGTAGAATTTGTGCCCCAATTCCAAAATCACGGGCATCCATATCAATTTTTGGTGCTTTTTGAATTCCTTTCTTTTGTAGCTCTTTTAACTCGGCCAACCGGGATAAAAGATTTAATGATTCTGAATCTTGATTTATAAAGACAATAGCGCCTTTTCCTTCTTTATCTATCGCCTTGAACATATCTTCAAGTTTGGCATCTGGGTTATTGGTCAATGTTCCTAGAATATCATTGTTGACTAAAGTAGAGTTGATACGAGTCAAAACTTTCTCGGATTTGCTCCAGGCACCTTTGGTCAATGCGATATGTACGTGGTTATTGGTGGTCTGTTGATACGCTCGTAAACGAAACCTCCCAAAACGAGTGTCTATATCAAAATCTTCCTTTTTGGCTATAAGGCTGTCATGTTCCATTCTATAGGCAACCAAGTCTTCTATAGAAACAATTTTTAAGTCAAACTTTTTAGCGACTTCTACCAATTGAGGAAGACGGGCCATACTACCATCTTCGTTCATGATTTCTACAATGTAACCTGCAGGTTGTAAACCTGCCAATCTAGCAAAATCAATAGCAGCTTCTGTGTGTCCTGTTCTTCTCAGGACACCACCTTCTCTAGCTACAAGTGGAAAAATGTGTCCGGGCCGAGCTAAGTCATGGGGTTTTGTGTTGTCATCGGTTAAGGCAAGTACGGTCTTGGCCCTGTCCGAAGCCGAAATACCAGTAGTAACTCCGCCACCACGTAAATCTACGGAAACGGTAAAAGCCGTTTCCATGGGGTCCGTATTGTTATTGACCATCATGTGCAGACCTAATTCTTTACATCTACCTTCGGTTAACGGGGCGCAGATAAGACCTCTACCGTGAGTGGCCATAAAGTTTACGGTTTCTGGTGTTGCCAGTTCTGCAGCGGCAAGAAAATCTCCTTCGTTCTCACGATTCTCGTCATCAACAACGATAATGACTTTTCCTTTTCTTATTTCTTCAATAGCTTCCTCAATAGTATTCAATTGAATTTTCTTTTCCATATCGCTATTTATTCTTCTTCAGTTTTGTCTTTTTTTGAAAAAAGTTTTTTGAAAAAGTCTATGACATTTCCAAAATTCATCATTCCTTGGTCTGCCGTAGCTTGTCTCGTTAGATAAACGCCTAAAGGTAGCATAACCATTGAAGATAGCCATGCTCCTATAATGGGGTGAATATTTCCTTTGTAACTATAATTTTCTGCAAAAACACCTAAAAAGTAATAGACAAGAAAAAGTAAAATGGCTATTACCATTGGTAGTCCTATACCTCCTTTACGAATAATAGCTCCCAAAGGAGCACCTACAAAGAATAGGATAATACAGGAAAGGGCCAAGGCATATTTTTCGTGTAATGAAAAAATATGTCGCCTATGTATTTCATAACGCTTGTTCAATTCTTGTTTCTTTCCTTCAATGGAAGTCATAATGTTGGAAACCGAATTTTTGGCGGAGTTCATTACCTGTACCTTCTGCCAGTCTTTAAACAATGAAATGATTTCCTTAGGAGCCGTTTTCTCTTCAGACTTAATAACATTACTAGTTTGAGTAACTGAATCTATTTGGGCTGCTTCTTTATTTTGTACTGTGTTAGTATCAACCGCAGTTGTTGTCATAGACTTGCTAGAGGCTTCTTTTTGGCGCAACAGGTTCATTTTTTCCGTAGCAGCAGTATCTTTTGGGGAAAGCGGAATAAAACCGCCCATACGATATACAATGTTTTTTGAAAACGCTTGAACTATTCTCTTGTTATCCTTTTCAATGGAATCCATATCCTTAATCAATCGGGAAACATTTTTCATTTTCTCACGATTGGATACATTCTCTTCTTCAAGATCTTGTTCCATTTCCGGAATTTCAATGTTCATCCGGTAAATTTCAAAATTACTTTTGGCAAAGGGATATTTTCTTTTTTCGGTGCTTTTCTTCTTATCCATGTCACGATAATAATGACCATCGCGCAGAACCAATTGAATAAGTTCCGAATCTTCACTACTGATAAGTTCGCCAGTTTTCGCTTTTATTACCGTACTGTTTACGTTAGTAGGCGTTTTTTGATGAATGATTACGTTTTTTAGAAAACGGTCTTTTTCACCATACTTTTCATCTACTTTGATGCTCATACCCTCAAAGTCGCTAAACACCCCTTTTTCAATAGCTGCGGCAGGTTTAACCTTGGCTATATTACGCCGCATATTGTAGATTTTTTGTTCGGATGCAGGAATAACACTATTCGCAAAATAGAAGGTAACGCCGCCTAGACCTATCATAAAAATAATAAGACTGAGCATAGAACGCTGCAAAGAAATTCCAGAGGCTTTCATTGCGGCAAACTCATAATTCTCGGCCAAGGTACCAAACGTAAGTATTGATGCAAGAAGCACGGTAAGCGGGAGTACCTTTTCCGTTAAACTTGGCATCATATAGAAGAAAAACTTCCCAATAATACCCATATCCAGACCTTTTCCGGCAAAGTCATCAATGAACAACCATATCGTCTGAAATATGAAGATGAACATCAATATTACGAACGAACTCAAAAAATTATAAAGGAACCGCGATAATATATATCGGTCTAGAATTCTCAATGTGGTAATATTAGTTTCTGACTATGTAGTACCCGTCGTTTTTGTACTTGGCCTCGTCAAAAGTAAATAAGGTTTTTGACAAAGGTCGATTAGTTTTGAAAGAATTAACGGTAATGGTCGTAGTGGTACCATTTTTACCGGTTTCTATCAGTTTGTAAATATGCTTTGTTTCCGCATCAATACCCAATAAAATGGTCTTTATTTCAGAATCTGTATCAATAGGGGTAAGCTTTACATACTGTATTTTTCTTCCGTTTACGTTTTGAAGGATATCCATTTCGTAATTATGACCTTCTCTGTAGAAAGTTAACATTTTAGCCGGGGTCAATGCACCCCCATCGTCAGATTTGTCTTCTATGGTCACTTCTTCGTTCTCTGGAATAATGGTATAGACTTTAGAGCCGTCATACAATAGTGTAGTGCCAAAGAAGTTACCAATAAACTTATCTCCTTGTAAAGTAACTTCACCACGTGTTTCTTGATTTATACCTGCTTCTGAATTGTTAAGTACGTATTTAAAATCTACGTAAATATTGTCATAGCTTTTAACCTTGGCGTATACATCTTCTAATAGGGCTTTTGCTTTTTCTGAATTTTGGGCAAAAGTTACGTTTGAAAGTAACACAAGGGTAAATATTAGAATAATCTTTTTCATTTTACTGTTTAAGTTAAGAGTTTTAATTAAGAGCGTTCGTTGCTCAGCAATTGATCAAGGGCTACAAGGTCAGGTACTAAAACCTGGCGCGCTTTACTTCCTTCAAAAGGACCTACAATTCCGGCCGCTTCCAACTGGTCTACGATACGACCTGCACGGTTGTAACCCAATTTCATTTTTCTTTGGATCAAAGATGCGGAACCTTGTTGCGCCGTAACAATTACTTCGGCGGCATCTCGGAAAAGGGCATCCCTGTCCGCTATATCAACATCAATACTTGTGCCAGAATCCTCGCCCGAATATTCTGGCAGTTCATGGGCATTTGGATAGGCGCGTTGCGAACCTATATATTCTGTTATTTTGGCTACTTCTGGGGTATCTACAAAAGCACACTGAATACGGGTAACATCGTTTCCTTGTGTGTAGAGCATATCTCCACGACCAATAAGCTGATCAGCTCCTTGCGCATCCAAAATAGTTCTTGAATCTATTTTAGAGGTTACCCTAAACGCAATCCTGGCAGGGAAATTCGCTTTGATAATACCCGTTATAACGTTTACCGAAGGACGTTGCGTAGCAATGATCAAATGAATACCAATAGCCCGTGCCAATTGTGCAAGACGCGCAATAGGGGTTTCTACTTCTTTGCCCGCGGTCATGATCAAATCTGCAAATTCATCTATAACCAACACAATGTACGGTAAGAATTTATGTCCGTCATTGGGGTTAAGCTTTCGGGCCTTGAATTTTACGTTGTACTCTTTTAAGTTACGTACTTGGGCATGCTTTAATAACTCGTATCGGTCATCCATCTCTATACAAAGGGAATTCAAGGTGTTGATAACCTTTGCATTATCCGTAATGATGGCTTCTTCAGAATCTGGTAATTTCGCAAGAAAGTGCCTTTCTATCTTATTGTAGATGGAAAGTTCCACTTTTTTAGGATCTACCAATATAAACTTTACCTCGGCCGGATGCTTTTTGTAAAGAAGCGAGGTAAGCACCGCATTTAATCCAACGGATTTACCTTGACCTGTAGCACCAGCCATTAAAAGGTGGGGCATTTTTGCCAAGTCTACAACAAAAGTTTCGTTGCTAATGGTTTTTCCAAAAGCAATGGGCAGTTCCATTTCCGCCTTTTGGAATTTACTGGAAGCTATAACCGAACGCATAGAAACGATTGTCGCATTTTTGTTTGGCACTTCAATACCAATGGTTCCTTTTCCTGGAATAGGTGCAATAATACGTATACCCAGAGCAGCAAGCGAAAGGGCAATATCATCTTCTAGGTTCTTAATCTTGGATATTCGTACACCGGCTTCGGGAACTATTTCGTAAAGGGTTACGGTTGGACCAATGGTAGCCTTGATTTGAGAAATACCAATTTTGTAGTTCTTAAGGGTATCAACAATTTTATTTTTGTTTTCCTCAAGTTCTTCTTGATTTATGGTGATACCACCTGTTACACCGTGCTGGTCTAACAGTTCCATTGTGGGGAATTTATAGTTGCCCAATTCTAGGGTGGGGTCAAATTCACCAAAATCCTCCACTAGTTTATCCGCTATATTATCAGTTTCTTCTTGCTCTTCCACAATCTTCTCTACTTCCATAGAAAGTTCATCTGTGGTTTCTTCTTCTACAGGAACGGTAACTTCAAAATCATCTAAAGGTACCTCTTCCTTTTTTAAAGGCGGAATGTCTTTTTTATGGGTGTATGTGTCAAGTACTATTGGCTCTTCCTTTTCGGTCTTTTTAATGGATTCCTTTACGTCTCTAACCGTATCGGATGCTTCTTTCGTTGTAGATTCCAATTCAGATTTTAAGGTTGATGTCTTTTTGCGGAAAAACTGGGCCATTCCTTCAGGAGTAAAATGGAAGAAACGCACTAATATGAATACCAGGCCAAAAAGAAGAATAAGTACCACACCTATATTACCTGTGTAATCCCTTAAAAAGTCGTTCATTTCATAGCCTACAAGTCCGCCCAATAAGGGTTTGGTGTCTGCTAGAAAACCTAGGGCAATAGATATCCAAATCATAAAGACAAGACCCCATATCCATTTTTTAAGAAGCCCTTTTTTCTCCAAGCTTAAGAACAGGTGTAGCCCCGTAATACAAACTAAGACTGTTAGGATAATAGAAGCCACACCAAAACCTTTGTAAACAAAAAAGTGGCTTACACTGGCCCCAAACTTATTGAGCAGGTTTTTGGCTTGTTCGTTTCTATTGGCAAATTCTGATAATAGGCTTTGGTCATCCTGCCAAGTGAAATAAAAGGACACAAATGAGAAAAATAGTGCCATACTGAAAAGTATCAGTAGGCTCCCTAAAATAATCTTGTTCTTTTTGGATACCTTAAGACTAACCTTCTTGGTGGGCGTCTTTTTTTTGGTTGTCGTTGTTTTCTTTTTGGCCATTACTTTTTTTCCACTGGATGCAAAAATACGTATTACGAAGTTTTCAAAGTAGGGATTGTGAAAAGTCTTTTCGTTTTTATAAAGTACATACTCCCTAAAAGGGGGTTATGGTTTTTTTGATACTTGATTTTTCGCCCTTGAAAGCCCTAATGAAAACTGCTTTCCGTATGCTATTGAACATAGCTTTTTACTATCTAATTTGTCCTTTTTTGTTTTTAACGGGTTTTTCTGGATTATGTTGTTCTGTGGGGTCTTATCGATAACCTGCAGAGTCTTAATCTACTTAATTACTGATTTTTGTAGCAACAAATTTTATAAGGCCGTTTGATTGGGGATAGGGTAGGAAAATACGAGATTTAAAATTTTTGAAACATCATTTTGGAATCATAGGTAGCTAGCTACAGCGATGAAAATATTTGTTGGAGGAATGGTTTTTGGCTGATTTGGGAGTCTTCCGTTTAATACAGGTGTGTGATGGGTTTGGTATTGTAACATGGAAAATTGCAACCAAACAGAATTGTAAATGCAGATGAAATAGGGACTAAAATACTTTTGGGATATAGATAATACAGCCAACAATAATTGCTCCAATGGATACAAGCATTACGGCGCCAGCGGCTACATCTTTAATAAAACCGATTCTTTCATCAAAATCCGGATGAATAAAATCACACAATTTCTCTATGGCCGTATTGGCCCCTTCAATGCCTACGACCATAGAAATGGCAAAGACTTGAAAAATCCATTCCGTAGCAGAGATTTCGTAATAAAATCCGGCAATAGTAACGGCAATGGCCAAAAATACCTGGATTTTTATACTGGCCTCCGTCCTAACTAAAAGAAGGGCTCCACGCAAAGCGAAGCCCACACTTTTTATTCTGTTTACTGCAAACGACTCTTCTTTAGGCATCGGCTAAAGCTTCAAGAGCCGCTTTGTAGTTGGGCTCATCTACTGTTTCGGTAACTTGTTCCGTATGAATTACTTCACCGGACTCATTAAGTACCACTACCGATCTAGATAATAAAGAGGCTAGGGGGCCATCGGAGAAGGCAACTCCGTAGTCTTTACCAAAACTTCCGTCACGGAAATCAGATAACATTTCTACATTCTTAATACCCTCAGCGCCACAAAAACGGGCTTGGGCAAAAGGTAAGTCTTTGGACACGCATAGAACTACGGTATTGTCCAGTTCGGCAGCTTCTTGGTTGAACTGTCTAACGGACTGGGCACAAGTACCCGTGTCTACACTAGGAAAAATATTTAAAACCACTCTTTTTCCGGAGTAGTCAGAAAGAGATGCAGGTGAAAGGTCGCTTTTTGTTAATGTAAAGCTAGGAGCTTTGCTTCCGTTTGCAGGAAGATTTCCTAAAGTATGTATTTCGTTTCCTTTTAAGGTTACTGTTGCCATGATATTTTCTATTTAGATTCGCTGTGAAAATATAAAATTATAGCTAATTAAAGGTGCTGCATATGATAAATGTGGTTTATGAAAACGTATAAAATGAAAAAAGTGAAACAACTTAATTGATTCGTTTAAAAAATCAATAGTTACTTCACTTTAAATCGTTGTAAAATGGGGTGTTCTATTTGTCTATAGAGCCCATTACACGTTGCATAAATTCGTTCAAGGCTTCCTTCTGCGGTTTACCTGCTTTAATACCTTTCTGTACCTCAAGAGCGCCGTACATATTAGATATAAGTTCACCAATAACATCAAGTTCCTCGTCCTTTAGAGAAGGCACTTCGGTCAATGCTTCTAAGGTCTCAATGGTTTCAATAACAAAATCCTCATCGTTCTCTTCAATGAAATTTGTTAAGTGCTTAATTACTGGAAGCTTCACTGATCAATTCTTTTAGAACATCATATTTGTTCGTTTGTACTTGATTTTTAAACTCTCCATTGGTGAAAGTGGCAAAAGTAGGCAAGTTGTCTACATTAGCCAATTTTCGACTTTCAGGGAATTTCTCGGCATCGGCTATAACAAAAGTAAAATCTTCGTTAGCCGAAGCTTCTTTCTTGAATTTAGGCTTCATGATACGGCAGTTGCCACACCATCCGGCAGAATATTGTACTACTACATTTTTCTTCTCTGCTATGATTTCTTGCAGATTGTCTTGTTCCAATTCCAATACCATATCTAAAGGTTTTAAAATTTATACTATTTAAGTTGAAAAAGTACCGCTTGCACTAATTGTACAAGCGGTTAACTTGTAACTAAAGCAATTATTTAGTTGCTATGTGCAGAAAGGTATTCGGCAACACCTTTTCTATCAGCGGTCATTGCTTCTTTTCCTTCTTCCCAGTTTGCTGGACAAACCTCACCTTTTTCCTGTACATGCGTATAAGCATCAATAAGGCGTAGGTACTCGTTTACGTTTCTACCTAATGGCATATGGTTGATGCCTTCATGGAAAACAGTACCCTCTTCATCAATAAGGTATGTTGCACGGTAGGTTACATTGTCTCCTTCAACAGTAACAACACCGGTTTCTTCATTGTACTGCTCATCCGTAATGTCCAAAATACCTAAAGTGGAGGCAAGGTTACGGTTACTGTCCGCTAATAGAGGATATGTAACACCTTCAATACCACCGTTATCTTTGTCTGTGCTTAACCAAGCAAAGTGAACCTCTGCGGTATCGCAAGACGCACCAATTACCAATGTATTTCTTTTTTCGAATTCACCTAAAGCAGCCTGAAAAGCGTGCAATTCAGTTGGGCAAACAAATGTAAAGTCCTTCGGGTACCAGAAAAGAACAACCTTCTTGTTGTTTTTTTGAGCTTCCTCTAAAACGTTCAATTTGAATGTGTCTCCCAAATCGTTCATTGCGTTTACACTCAGATTGGGGAATTTTTTACCTACAAAAGCCATATGATATAGTTTTTAATGTTTCAATTTGATTACAAAATTACATCAATATTATGGCGATAAAAGTAATGTGTATTTAAAAAATTGATAGAAGAATAAGTATTGTAGATGCGATGTATTTCATTTGACATAAAGTGTTAAATCAGTAAAATCAAACAGCTTAAATTACCAAATTCTCAATTTAATGACCTGTTATTTTGATATTCACATTTAGGCGATTTTAAGAAATCTTTATTTTTTTAAGACGATGTAGTCAGTTGCTTTAATTTGATCTGTAATGCAGCAAAAATAAGCGTCATAATTGGACTCAGCCAATTGAAAACGGCAAAAAGGGCGTACTCCGCGGTTCCAACTCCAAGAACACTACTATGATATGCTCCACAGGTGTTCCAAGGAACAAGAACGGAAGTTACCGTTCCGGAATCCTCTAAAGTTCGGCTTAAGTTTTCAGGGGCCAAATTTTTATCGGCATAGGCCTTGCTGAACATTTTACCGGGAACAACAATGGCAAGGTACTGGTCTGATGCGGTAATATTCAATGCCAAACAGCTTCCTACGGTACTGGCAAAAAGCCCGAATGTAGTTTTCGCCATTTTTAATAAGGATTTTGTAATACGGTCCAATGCGCCAATACCATCCATAATACCACCAAAAACCATGGCGCAGATAATGAGCCAAATGGTACCCATCATTCCTGTCATTCCTTTTGATGAAAATAGGTCGTTAAGCGCAGCGTTATCCGTTGGTACGGAGGTTTGAACGGTTATGGCTTTAATGACGCCTTCGTAACCTGATTTAAATGTAAGTGTCTTTGCCTCCGTAATACCTGCTACAACATCGGGTTGGAAAATAAGGGCGAATATTGCTCCCAATAAAGTTCCTATGAGCAGGGCGGCCAATGGCGGAGTTTTCTTAACGATTAGAACTACTACGGTTATAGGTACAAGAAAAAGCCAAGGTGTAATGGTGAAAGCGGAATTAATAGAGGTTAAAATGGAATCAATATCCGCGGCCCCTTTCGTTTCAATTGAAAATCCTAATATGATAAAAAAGATCAAGGTAACGCTAACCGTTGGCACTGTGGTGTAGAGCATATATCTAATGTGTTCAAAAAGCTCTCCGCCCGCCATGGCAGGTGCTAGGTTGGTAGTGTCACTAAGAGGAGATAGTTTGTCCCCAAAATAGGCTCCGGACAATACGGCGCCGGCGGTCATTCCTAATGGTATGCCCAGTGCTTCGCCAATACCTATAAGGGCTATGCCTACTGTTGCGGAAGTAGTCCAGCTGCTTCCTGTGGCAATGGATATGATGGCGCAGATAATAACACTGGCAGCTAAAAATATAGTGGGATTGAGAATCTGAAGCCCGTAATAGATCATAGCGGGAATGATACCACTTATAAGCCAAGAACCCGCTAATGCTCCTACCATTAATAAAATGAGCAATGCTCCGGTGGTAGATTTCAGGTTTTCTGCTACCTCTGCCATCATTTGCTTGTAAGATACCTTGTTCATTACACCTACAATGGCGGCAACGGCGCCTCCCAAGAGGAGAATAAATTGGTTGGATCCGCTAAGCGCATCATCTCCAAATACATAAACATTATAGGCCAGCATGGCTACTAGGGCTATAACAGGGGTGAGTGCTTCCCAGATATTTAATTCTTTGTTTTTAACGATGTTTTCGTTCTCTCTGTGCTCCCCTGAATTTTGGTTTGTCATTAATAACGGTTTAGCTATTAGGTAATATTACAATTTTGATGGGGTTTGTGCAACTTTTGTATAAATCGATAAAGGGTACCTTAAACCGGAAAATAGTATTAATTTTGTATTTCAAATTCAAAGAAAATTTTATGAGTTCATACGATGTGGCCATTATTGGCTCAGGACCAGGAGGATATGTGGCGGCTATTCGTTGCGCACAATTGGGGTTGAAAACGGCAATAATAGAAAAGTACAGTACTTTAGGAGGAACCTGCCTTAATGTTGGTTGTATACCATCTAAAGCTTTGTTGGATTCTTCTCACCATTACGAGGATGCCATTAAACATTTTTCGGATCACGGAATTGATATTCCTGGCGAGATAAAGGTAAACTTGGAGCAGATGATCGCCAGAAAGGCGGCTGTTGTAAAACAGACATGTGATGGGGTCAAGTTTTTGATGGACAAAAATAAAATTGATGTTTTTGAAGGATTGGGTAGTTTTAAGGACGCTACACATATTAATATCAAGAAAAATGATGGGACTACGGAAACCATTGAAGCTAAAAATACAATTATAGCTACAGGAAGTAAACCGTCTACGCTTCCTTTCATCAAAATAGACAAAGAACGCATAATTACATCTACAGAGGCCTTAACGCTAAAAGAGATACCTAAGCATTTAATTATTATAGGTGGAGGGGTTATTGGTTTAGAGCTCGGTCAAGTTTACAAGCGTCTTGGCGCGGATGTTACCGTAGTTGAATATATGGATCGCATTATTCCTACTATGGATGCTTCGCTTTCCAAAGAATTGACCAAGGTTTTAAAGAAGCAAAAGGTAAAATTCAACCTTTCCAGTAAAGTGAAGTCCGTTGAGAGAAGCGGAGACGAGGTTGTAGTTAAGGCCGATGATAAAAAAGGTCAGGAGATAGAGTTGAAAGGTGACTACTGTTTGGTTGCTGTGGGTAGAAGACCTTATACCGATGGATTGAACGTTGAAGCCGCTGGTGTTAAATTGGATTCTAGAGGCAAAATAGAGGTGAACGACCATTTACAAACTTCGGCTTCTAACATCTACGCTATTGGAGATGTTATTCGTGGTGCCATGTTGGCCCATAAAGCAGAAGAGGAGGGAACTTTGGTTGCCGAACAATTGGCAGGCCAAAAACCTCATATAGATTATAACTTGATTCCAGGTGTGGTTTACACTTGGCCAGAAGTTGCTTCTGTTGGTAAAACGGAAGAAGAACTTAAAGAAGCTGGTGTAGCATACAAAGTGGGACAATTTCCAATGCGTGCTTTAGGTCGCTCTCGTGCCAGTATGGATTTGGACGGGTTTGTAAAAATATTGGCCGATAAGAAGACGGACGAAGTTCTAGGGGTTCATATGATTGGTGCCCGTAGTGCGGATTTAATTGCCGAAGCGGTTACTGCTATGGAATTCCGTGCATCTGCTGAAGATATCTCTAGAATGAGCCATGCGCATCCTACTTTTGCCGAAGCGGTAAAAGAAGCTGCTCTTGCAGCTACGGATAACCGTGCATTGCATATTTAGACTTTACAAAGTATTGTAAAAAAAATCCCGTCTAATTTCTAGACGGGATTTTTTTATTTGTGGCTTCCATCACAATAAGGTGGGTTGCTTGTAAGCTTGCAAGTGCAGATTCTGGCGTCTTTATCTTCATCAACTTGAAAAACTAAAGAGCCGGGTTTCTGGTGTTGTTTATGAGAGCCATCGCAAAAAACATTCGTTTCGGAATGGCCGCAGGTACACCAGGCATATCTCTTATCTTTTTCCAATGCCAATTTAACGGGGGTAAACTTTTTATCGCTCATGTTTGCTATTGTTTTGTTTTTAGATGAAGGGATAAAAATAGTAGAATCCTTTCAAGGGTTTATGTTTTACCGTCTATTTTGATTCAGTCCTAATAACCTTTTGCTTCGGATGTGTAAAGTCGATACTGTTTTTCTGGATCCGGTTCTGAGCTGTGATATCTCTATTCGTAATTTCTATGTAGCTTTAGGTTTTAGTAATTAAAACATTTTTCAATGCATATAAATGACAAGTCAGGTATTACGGAATACACTGCAGATTCTAAGAGGTATAACACAATGAAATACAATCGCTGTGGAAAAAGTGGTGTTTTGCTGCCCGCTATTTCCCTTGGTTTGTGGCATAACTTCGGTTTTATAGATAATCAGCATAACGCTAGGGAAATTTTAAGAACAGCGTTCGATTTAGGGATTACTCATTTTGATTTGGCCAATAATTATGGACCTCCTTATGGTTCGGCAGAAGAAAATTTTGGGGTGCTTTTTAAGAAAGACTTTAAAGGGTATAGAGATGAGATGTTCATAGCTTCTAAAGCGGGATTTGATATGTGGCCCGGGCCTTACGGCAATTGGGGCTCTAGAAAGTATCTAATGGCCAGTATAGATCAAAGTCTAAAAAGAATGGGATTGGATTATGTTGATATTTTTTATCACCACAGGCCTGATCCGGATACACCCTTGGAGGAAACTATGGTTGCTCTTGCGGATATTGTTCGTCAAGGAAAGGCTCTTTACGTGGGTATTTCCAACTATCAGCCTAAAGAAACGGCAGAAGCAGCTGCGTTATTAAAGGAGTTAAAGGTTCCGTTTGTGCTGCACCAAGCTAGGTATTCAATTTTTGATAGGTGGGTAGAAGATGGGCTGCTAGATACTTTAGAGGATAGTGGAGTGGGCTGCATTGCTTTTTCTCCTTTGGCACAGGGAATGCTTACCAACAAATATGTAAATGGTGTGCCAGATGACTCTAGAGCAGCAAAAAATCTGACCTACCTGGACAGGGAACAAGTAGAAAAAAACCTGGATAAGATTAAAAATTTGGCAGCTCTTGCGGATAAGCGAGGCCAAAAGCTATCTCAAATGGCCATTGCTTGGCTTTTAAATAGGCCGGCTATTTCTTCTGTATTGGTGGGGGCGAGTTCTGCTGGTCAACTTAAAGAGAATGTAAAAGCGTTGGATAATTTAACGTTTACGGAAGAAGAGATGAGGGTGATCAATGCAAATTCGTAGTGTATCGTTAAAATGAATAGCGCAATGCTTTGCTGCTCAAAAGAAAAAAATCCGAGCTATAAACTCGGATTTTTTTCTTTTATTTAAAAGATGGCAGAAATTAATTCTTAGCCAAACCAACTCTTCTTAAGAATCTAAAAAATCTACTTTTTGAAAGTTGAAATATATAGATTGAAGTAATCTCAATTTTTGTCAAAACAAATCTTAGGGCAGTGGCGATTCTTAGTTTTATATGCTCCTTATTTTTTTCATAAACAAGAGCGGAATAAGTACAGACGACCATAAAAGTTAAGGCTCCTAAAATAACGGTTACAGGGGAAAGGGAATGGTGTAAAAACCGATATAGTCCTAATCCTGTAAATGTGCCGTATAGGATAATAAAATGTATGATGTAAATTGATAGGGTGCTTTGTCCAATTTTTAAAATACTCTTGTTTTTAAGTAGGCTTCTAAATAGCATAAATACGCTAAAAACAAGCAGTACATCACCTAGTCTTATGAATAAGTAATTATTGAAATAAATGTTTGCAAAAAGCTGTAAACCTGTATGTTTTGATGCGAGTAAAAACAAATCGGATGAGTAGACTATTAATGTAGCCCCTGTTGCGGCAAAAAGAGGAATGGCTATGAAGTATAAATATTTCAAGTTTTTAAACTTCGTAAAAACAACCGACAAAAAAGCTCCAAATGAAGCATACCCAAACCATGGGAGAATGGTAAAAACAGAACCGTTGCTTTTCGTTAGGTAATTGGCAAAGGCATCCGGTAAAAATGAGAATTCCCAAGTCTTGTAAGTGGGTTCAAATATGAATAAAACCAAGGTTGCGCTTAATAGTATAGTTGGGAAAGCAAACTTCTTTCGTTTTTCAGTGAATAGATAAACGCCAATAATCCCAAGTAAAGAAAGTCCTATGCAATGCAGTACATCGATCAGATAAAAGGAATCATAGATTTTTCCCTGTAGAAGACCTAGAAGGTTCGTCCGCAATAAATACCCAATAAACAAGAGTTCAAGCCCTCTTTTTATGCCCTTTTTTACCCTAGGGTTCTGAAGTCCGGTTTTATCGCCTTTAATTAAAAGATAGGTAAAGATAAACCCTGAAACCGTAAAGAATACGGGAGCGGTAATGCCTCTAAAGTACTTCCAGATAGAAAAAGCAGTATTGGACCCATCTCTATAAACAGGGTCTAGCAATCCATCTATAAAATGCCCTTGGAGCATCATTAGAATGGCCCATGCCCTCATGGCATCAATAAAATACAATCTTGCTGTCTTATTTTCCACTGCAAATACGATCAATAGTTGGCGAAAGCATCATTAAAACTTAAAACTTTGCATTTTAGTACTTCTGTTCGTTGTACTGCTCCTTTGTTAACAGGAGCAACTGTCATATATACTTGTAATACAGTTAGTTTGGATGTTTGCGCTGCAAAATTAGATAAAATACTCGCAATTCAACTCTATTTGCTATATTTTCGCTAAAACACATCAAACTACTAATTATGGCAACGCTATTAGCATTCGCAGGAAGCAACTCCTCTAAATCAATAAATTATCAATTGGTAAAGCATACCGTCTCTCTTATTGAGGGGTATAACGTTCAATTATTGAATATGGTAAACTTTCCTTTCCCTATGTTCAGTGAGGATTATGAAAGAGAAAATGGATATTCAAACTCATTGGTAGAGCTTAAAAATGACATTGTCAAGGCAGATGGCATCATTATCTCGGTTAATGAGCATAACAGTGGTCCTTCAGCTTATTTTAAGAATTTAACAGACTGGTTGTCACGTGTTGAGCGTAAGTTTTTAGAGGATAAACCTGTGTTGTTGATGTCTACCTCAGGAGGGCAAAGAGGAGGTATGACAGCTTTGGAAACCACGGAAAAGGTTTTGCCTAGATTTGGAGCTCAAATAGCCGCTACTTTTTCTTTACCTTCTTATCAAGAAAATTTTACGGAGGGGGAAGGTATAACGAATTCTGAGCTTGCTAAGGCACACCGCGCTGCTGTAGACCAGTTTTTAAGTAAATTCTAAAGTCTCTTTCATTTGCGTATTTCTACTACGTTCACGGTTTCTGAAATTAAAAAGTTTAAGGAGGACCTATTGCTTTGGGCGCAACAGTTTGAAGAAGTGGTGTGGTTGGATGGCAATGGGCACAATAGCAAGTACAGCTCTTTTGATGCTTTACTGGCTGTAGATGCCTTAACGACCATTAAAACTGATAGTGAAAAGGCTTTTGAAAAATTAAGGGAGTTTCAAGATAGGGCCAAAGACTATATTTTTGGTTATCTCTCGTACGACCTTAAGAATGATGTGGAGCGCCTGTCATCTAAAAATCACGATGGACTAGGGTTTGCAGAGTTGTTCTTTTTTCAGCCAAAGAAAATTATTAAGTTAAACGGGAATACCGTGGTTTTTGAATATCTGCGGATGGTAGATGATGAAATACAGTCCGATTTTGACTTGATTTCCGGCGGAATTCTGGAGAAGGAAAGCATCTCAGTGACGGAAAACATCAAAATAAAGCTCCGTATTTTTAAGGACGAATATTTTAAACAAGTAGGTAAAATGTTGTCCCATATTCACCGGGGTGATATTTACGAAGCAAATTTCTGTCAAGAATTCTATGCAGAAGACACGAAAATCAACCCTTATAAGACCTATCAAAAGCTAAATAAGATATCAGAAGCGCCTTTTGCATCTTTTTTAAAGGTCTATGACCAGTATTTGCTTTCGGCCTCTCCGGAGCGTTATTTGCGTAAAGAAGCGGGGAAGTTAATATCGCAACCTATTAAAGGGACTTCTAAACGAGCCAAACAGCCGGAGGAAGATGATAAGCTAGTGAATGCCCTTAAAACCGACCCTAAAGAAAGAGCTGAAAATATAATGATCGTAGACTTGGTCCGTAATGATTTGTCTAAAAGTGCCCTAAAAGGCAGTGTGGTGGTTGAAGAGCTTTGTGAGGTCTATACCTTTCAACAAGTACATCAAATGATATCCACTGTGGTGGCTCAAGTTTCATCCGGTGTTAATCCCGTTGATGTAATCAAAGAATCCTTTCCTATGGGTAGCATGACGGGAGCCCCAAAAGTATCGGCCATGAAGATTATTGAGGAATTGGAGGCTTTTAAACGAGGGTTATACAGTGGTGCTGTGGGGTATTTTACGCCCAACGGGGATTTCGATTTTAATGTAGTCATAAGAAGTATTCTTTACAATGCGTCAAAAAAATACGTTTCCTATTCCGTGGGAGGTGCCATTACGGCAAAGGCCATTCCGGAAAAAGAGTATGAGGAGTGTTTGCTGAAGGCAAAAGCTATGCGAGAAGTCCTTGAGGGCTAAGCCTGTTTAAAGATGCGTATTGTGACTTCCAAATTCTAATTCTTGCTTACCTTTATATCGTGTTAGAAGAATTTCAAAAACATATTGAAGCTAATTTTCAAAACCTTGTAAAGACCAAGTTTTTATTGGCCTGTAGCGGAGGGTTGGATAGTGTGGCTTTGGTTCATCTTTGCATTAAGTGTAAATTGGATTTTGCCATTGCGCACTGCAACTTTAATTTGAGGGGAGAGGCTAGCAACGGTGATGAAAAATTTGTTCAAGAATTAGCATCGAGTAATGATATTCAATTTTTCGTAACTAATTTTAATACAATTGGTTATGTTAAAAAAAATAAAGTTTCAGTTCAAGTTGGTGCAAGAGAGCTTAGGTATCGTTGGTTTACAGAAGTCATGCGTGAAAATGATATTAAAACCTTGGTAACTGCCCATCATGTGGATGATAGTTTGGAAACGTTTTTAATCAACCTTTCCAGGGGGACGGGTATTGACGGGCTGTCCGGAATTCCGGAAAAAACGGAGCCTTTGTCAAGGCCGCTACTTCATTTTTCTAGAAGTCAGATTTTGGAATATGCAAAGTCTCAAAACTTAAAGTGGAGAGAGGATGCCAGTAATGCGGATACCAAATATCTTCGGAATAAAATCCGGCATGAAATCGTGCCTTTGCTGAAAGATTTAAACCCTTCTTTTTTAAAGAATTTTACAAAGACACAAGAACATCTTTCGGAGAGTGCAGCGCTTATTGACGCCCATGTTTTGGAATTGAAGTCGCGCTTGTTTCAAGAAAAGGAGGGGGTAATTCATATTTCCACTCAAGCATTATTGAATTTAAAGCCTATTTCAGCACAAATACATGCTCTGTTTAAGGCATATGGGTTCACGGAGTGGAATGATGTGGAAAATTTAATAACTGCCATGAGCGGGAAGGAGATTTATTCTAAAACCCACCGCTTGCTTAAGGATAGGGAGTTTTTATTGTTGACCGAAGTTTCTGAGAAAGTTGATACCGAGTTTTATACTATTTCGGAAGAGCAAACCGAAGTTTTAGAGCCCATCCATATTACAATTGAATCGGTAGATAGTTTGTCAAGCAAGGGTCTCCACACACTGTACGTAGATAAAAAAGCGTTAAAGTATCCGTTAACGATAAGGAAATGGAAAAATGGCGACTACTTTTATCCTTTAGGAATGCAGGGAAAGAAAAAGTTATCCAAGTTTTTTAAGGACGAAAAGATTGATGTTGTTTCCAAAGAGCGCCAATGGTTGCTTTGTTCCGGTGAAGATGTAGTTTGGATAATAGGTAGGCGGGCAGATGAGCGTTTTAAGGTAAAGGAAGATACAAGTGATATTTTAAAATTTATATTAAATTAATGAAATATATAATAGTATTTATTGCATTGTTTTTTAATTCTTTAGGTCTTTTCTCCCAGGATGATGACAATCCCGTAAAATGGTCTCAAGAAGTAAAAAAAATTAGCGACACAGATTATGAGTTGATTCTGAAAGGAGACATTGCGGAAGGTTGGCATGTGTACTCTCAGTTCACTTCTGAAGGAGGGTCCTTGCCAAGTGAATTCAGTTATAAAAATGCAGGCGAAAACTATGAGCTTGTTGGTGAAACTTTAGAGAGTGAAACCATTGTTGAGTATAGTGATATTTTTGAGGTAGATGAAACCTTTTTTAAGGAAACCGCCATTTTTACTCAAAAAATAAAACTACTTAATCCGGATGTCAATCAAATTGATATCAACTTTTTCTATCAGGTTTGTAAAGAGGTCTGTATTCCGGTGGATGCAGATTTTAGTTTTGTTCTAGATGGAGGGGTGGCTGTAAACGAGGAGAAGACTATAGATGAACACAGTAAATCTTTGAGTTCGGCTTTAAAAATCGATTTAAAGAATAAGGAACTTTTAGGGAGTACGCACGAGGTAGGTGAGGCAAGTTCCGGTCTTTGGATGATTTTTGGCTTAGGATTTTTAGGTGGATTAATTGCGTTGTTGACGCCCTGCGTTTTTCCTATGATTCCGCTTACGGTATCGTTTTTCACCAAACACTCGCAAAAAAAATCCAAAGGCATTATAAATGCCCTGTTGTATGGCTTTTTCATTGTTTTAATATACTTTTTACTGAGTCTGCCTTTCCATATTTTTGACTCGGTAGACTCCCAGATATTAAATACCATTGCTACCAATATTTGGTTGAACATTGCCTTTTTCTTGATTTTCGTGTTCTTTTCGTTCTCCTTTTTCGGGTACTATGAATTGACTTTGCCTAGTTCTTGGGCAAATAAGATGGATGCAGCTTCTTCCAAAATAGGTGGCGTAATAGGTATTTTCTTTATGGCGGTAACATTGGCCATTGTTTCATTCTCATGTACAGGGCCTATTTTAGGCGGACTCTTAGGAAGCACTGTACTAGAAGAGGGTGATGTAGCTGTGAACCTTTCAGCGGGCATGACCGGTTTTGGTGTGGCGCTGGCTCTGCCGTTCGCTCTTTTTGCATTATTCCCTGCCTGGTTGAATTCATTGCCAAAATCCGGTGGGTGGATGACTACGGTTAAAGTGGTGTTAGGTTTTCTAGAACTGGCATTAGCACTTAAATTCCTTTCCAATGCAGACCTTGTAGGCAATTGGGGTATTTTAAAACGTGAAATATTCTTGGGTATATGGGTGGTATTGTTCGTATTGCTTGCGCTTTATCTTTTTGGATTATTTAGGTTTCCGCATGACGGACCAAAGCAAAAACTTTCAGCGGGAAGAAAAGTTACGGGATTGGTAAGTGCCGCGTTTTCAATTTATGTTCTTTTGGGGCTTATAGGGGTTTCTAACCTTAAGCTTTTGAGTGGTTTTCCGCCACCGGCATTTTACAGTGTTTTTGAAACAGAGAGCGACTGTCCGCTGGGCATAGATTGTTATAAGGATTTTGATGAAGGAGTAGCTCATGCAAAGAAAGTAAATAAGCCTATCCTGTTGGACTTTACCGGTTGGGCCTGTGTGAACTGTAGAAAGATGGAAGAGAATGTTTGGAGCGAACCTGATGTGTATGCTATTTTAAAGGAGGACTACGTTCTTATTTCTTTGTACGTAGATGACAGAAAGGAACTTCCTGAGGCAGAGCAATTTGATTTTAAATATGATACCGGCCGTGTAAAACATATTGAGACCGTAGGGCAGAAATGGGGTACTTTTCAGACGGTTAATTTTAATGCGGCTTCTCAACCTTACTACGTTTTGATGACACCGGATATGGAAATTCTAAATACCGCAGTGCAGTATACGGATGGTGATGTGTATGAGGAATGGTTAAAGAAGGGATTGGTAAATTTCAAAAACAACTAGTTTAGTATTCCTATTAAAAGAAAAAGGGCGTTCCAAAATATTTTGGAACGCCCTTTTTTCATAGGTTAAGTTTTGTTCTTATTGAAGCGCATCCGGTTGAACGTCAAATTGAAACTCATCTTGAATTTCATCGTCTGTTGATTGGATAACTCTAGCGGGTTCGTTGCCAAGAATTTTATCCAGTTGCTTCAAAAACCTATTATGGACCTGATTGGCAGTTAGGACTTTGCCTTTATTTTGGATTCTTCTAGCTAGTAGGTAGCCCCTTCTTGCAGCTTCCATACGTTGTAAAGGCGTGCCGTGGTGACCATCACTTGTAAAACTACAGTCGCCAATGTTAAAGAAAAGCTCTAGAAATTGTTGGGTTCGTCTCCAGTTTTGGGTACCACCTTTTTTATGGGTTACATAATACCCGGTGAAGAAATCGGCTTCTAGTTCCGTTGTTCTGGTAGCTTCGGGAGCATTATCCGCAGCACCGTTAGGGTACCATTTTTCCTGATTGTTAAATTGTATGTGGTGAGCCCATTCATGGGCCATGATGCCATTCCAGATTACACCTCGCCGTATACCCGTTTGTTCAAGTAGGTCTACTATACCATCACCAATTACAATAAGGTCGTTCTGTCCAAAGGCACCGTCCAGAGCAATTGCGAATCCATCTGCGGTAATCAATGGTGTCTCCGTTAGAAAGGTGCTCTCTACGTTCACAAAATTTGTAAAATAGTAGGCAAGGGCATTGGCTTCTGATGCAGGTCTTTCATACCAGAACATAAGGATATCCACTAATTTGTCATAATCTTCTAGAGTGCTTTTGTGTTGCCCGCGCACCTCTATCTCATGTGGCATAAACCAGAATCTCTCAAGACTTTTGGTTATATTCTTTACTTTTTGGGTGTCTTCCCCGTCTGCTCCAAAATACTGCGGGCTATCATCGGTAATGGTGGATAGAAAGTTCATTTCTGCATAGAGTTCATACCAATCAAAACCAATGGAATCCAGATTGCTAGAAACCGAAGCAGCAATTACGTCGTCTAAAGGAGTTAAGGTGCATTTACTGGGCTCTACAATAGAGGCTAAATTAAAGGGAACGTCATGAAACATTGACTTTTCAGGAAGTTTTTTAATCAATGACGGGGCTTTAAAATTAAAGTCTGAAGAGGGAATGCCAATTTTTGAGGTAAAAGGGGTTAAGCTGTCTTCGGTGCTTAGTTCAAATTCGTCTTTGGTACATGAAACAAGAAAAAGTCCGGCACCAATAATAGTTCCGGCAATTTTTAAGTAAGCATTTTTCATATAGTGTTTTTTAGGTTTATTTTAACTAAAAATAAGAATATTCAGATTTAATCACTTAATAAAATTGTAGTTTTTTCTTACTTTTTTGATTTTTGGTTGTTTTTGCTGTGCGTAAACGTGTCTTTGTAATTAAAATGAACCTTCATTTTTTAATAGAAATAGGTCGTTAATAGATGCTTTTAAGCGAGGTATCCGTTCTTTCTTAGCTCCTTGTAAATAATTCTTATATTAGGTCAAAACTTAGACTTGAATGAGAAAACTTAAGCGCTTAGGGTGGGGCTTCCTTGCTCTTATTGGTGTGCTAGCTGTTATTGTAGGAAGTTTCACCTATCATTTAAAACCTGACTATGATGGGGAAAAGTCCCTTCAAAATCTTTCCGGAGAAGTGCAGGTATATTATGATACTTATGGGATTCCTCATATTTATGCGGAAAATGATACGGACGCATTTAAAGCGCTGGGGTATGTTCATGCCCAGGACAGATTGTGGCAAATGGAACTTTTGCGGCGTATAGGAAAGGGTGGTTTGTCAGAGGTGTTCGGAAAAGACTTGTTGGGTACGGATAAGTTCTTTCTGGCTTTAGGAATAGATCAGTATTCTACGGAGACTATAGCAAAACTTAATTCATCCGATGTGGCGGTGCAACTATCTCAAGCGTACTTGGATGGCGTAAATGAATTTGTAAAGGAAGGACCCACTCCCGTGGAGTTTTATCTAACAGGTTTAGAAAAAACACCGTTTGAGTTAAAGGATGTCTACAATACCCTTGGGTATATGGCTTTTAGTTTTGCTATGGCTCACAAAACGGACCCGTTATTGAGTAAAATAAAGGATAAATTGGGGTTTGAGTACTTAAAGGATTTGGCAGTTCATAGTGATACTACAACGTTATGGATAAAAAACTACCCCAATACTAAAAACGATTCCATACATAAATCTATTTCAGAGGTGATGTCTTCTCTAGAAAAACTATCAATTCCATTGTTTGAAGGTAGTAATGGTTGGGCCATTGCACCGGGAAAGACCAAAAGTGGGAAGGTAATCTTTGCGAACGACCCACATATTGGATATTCGCAACCATCAGTTTGGTACGAGGCTCATGTAAGTACGCCAAGTTATGAGAAATACGGGTATCATCTTGCCGGAGTTCCTTATCCCATCTTGGGTCATAACCGAAAGCTGGCCTATGGCATGACCATGTTCGAGAATGACGATGTGGATTTCTATTACGAGAAAACACATCCAACGGATCCAAGAAAATATAAAGAGGGTAGTGGGTGGAAGGATTATGAGGTTATCTCAAAAAACATTAAAGTGAAGGATTCTGAGAATGTTCAATTTTCTTATAAAAAAACGAATAGGGGTCCGGTATTAAATGGTATTGCTGATCAAATTACCGGTGATAGACCCATTTCTATGTGGTGGATTTTTACTAAAGTTGAAAATAAGTTACTTACTTCCCTTTATAATATGTCATACGCCAAGGGATTGGGGGATTTTGAGCAAGCTTTGGGTGACCTACATGCTCCGGGATTAGGTATTGTTTATGGTGATGCTGATGATAATGTGGCATGGTGGGCCGCAGCTAAGCTTTATGAGATTCCGGACAGCGTGAATACCAAATTTGTATATGAAGAAGGAAAAGGTCTGCCTGTGGAAAAGAAATATTTGGATTTTAGTAAAAATCCGCATGCGATAAATCCACCGTGGCACTATGTTTACTCCGCTAACAATCAACCGGATTCTATTGCTGGAGTGTTGTACCCTGGTTATTATTTGCCTGAAAATAGAGGGCGAAGAATTGAGGAACTGTTGGAGGGTAAAGACGATTGGGACAAGGAAGCTGTGGGCGACATGATAACCGATAATACCTCGCCTGTAAATGTAGAAATAGTATCCCAATTGCTCAAAAAGGTGAATGTTGAGGGTCTTAACGATAGTCATTTGCAAATTCTGGATCGCCTTAAAGCTTGGAAAGGCGATTACCCTGTGGAAAGTACAGCTGCAACAGTATACCATAGATGGATGTATTTTATTTTAAAAAATACATTTAAGGACGAATTAGGGGAAACACTTTTTGAGGAGATTTTAAATACACACTTTATAAAACGGACCATAGCGCCCATAATAGGTAAAGAGAGCTCTATTTGGTGGGATAATACAAATACATCCGGTACCATTGAAAGTCAAAGCTATATTGTTACCATTTCTTTTAAGGAAGCAATGGAAGCGCTTGGTGATCAATTGGGCAATGATACAACTGCATGGGTTTGGGGTAGCGTGCATACCCTTGAGCACGGGCATCCTATAGGTCAGGTTGAAGCGCTAAAATCTTTTTTTAATGTAGGTCCGTTTGCTATAAACGGAACTCGGGAGGTTATCAACAATACCTATTTCCCGTATACGGAAGACGGTATTAACAAAGTAAGTTCCGGGCCATCAACAAGAAGGGTCGTAGATTTTTCGGATGTTGAGAATAGTATGAGTATCCTGCCTACGGGACAATCGGGAAATCCTTTTAGTGAACATTATAAGGATCAGGCGGAAATGTATGCAAAGGGAGAGTTTCGTAAAATGATGCTCAATAAAGAGGAGATACTTTCCACATCAAAGTCTCAACTTACATTAACGCCAAAGAATTAACTTGAATAAAAGCCAACTATAGAATTTAAATAGATAAAGAATATGCTCACCAAAGTTTTTGGAAGTGCCGTTTTTGGCGTAGATGCAACAACTATCACGGTAGAAGTCAATGTAGATAAAGGCGTTGGGTACCACTTGGTAGGGTTGCCGGATAATGCAATAAAAGAAAGCAACTACCGCATTGCGGCAGCACTATTGAACAATGGCTATAAAATTCCCGGCAAGAAAATAACGTTGAATTTGGCTCCGGCAGACCTTAGAAAGGAAGGTTCTGCGTATGACCTGACTTTGGCTATAGGAATTCTAACCGCTTCGGGACAGATTAAGTCGGATAATGTAGAAAAGTACATTATCATGGGCGAACTTTCTCTAGACGGTAGTCTCCACCCTATAAAGGGAGCATTGCCCATAGCTATAAAGGCGCAAGAAGAGGGTTTTGAAGGTTTTATTCTACCCAAGGAAAATGCCAAGGAAGCGGCTATTGTTTCTGATTTAAAAGTTTTTGGAGTTGATAACATATCGGAAGTAATAGAATATTTTGACAATGGAACACCGTTAGAGCAGACCATCATTAATACTCGTGAAGAATTCTATAAAACCCTTGATTTTCCGGAGTTTGATTTTGCCGATGTAAAAGGTCAGGAAAGCATCAAGCGGTCCATGGAAATTGCGGCGGCAGGTGGGCATAATATTATTTTGGTCGGTCCTCCAGGCGCGGGAAAAACGATGCTTGCGAAGCGATTACCTTCTATTTTGCCACCTATGACCTTGCATGAGGCACTTGAAACTACCAAGATTCATAGCGTTGTAGGTAAAATAAAAAATATGGGGTTGATGAGCCAGCGTCCGTTCAGAAACCCACATCACACAATAAGTGGTGCTGCATTAGTTGGAGGGGGAAGTTACCCACAACCGGGAGAAATTTCATTATCGCACAACGGAGTACTGTTTTTAGATGAGTTGCCAGAGTTTGAACGTAGGGTGTTAGAGGTAATGCGCCAGCCCATGGAAGACCGTGAGGTTACTATTGCCAGAGCACGTTTTACGGTTACCTATCCAAGCAGTTTTATGCTGGTGGCAAGTATGAACCCTAGTCCGGGCGGATACTTTAATGACCCGGATGCACCCGTAACTTCGTCTCCCGCTGAAATGCAGCGCTATTTAAGTAAGATATCCGGGCCTTTATTGGATCGTATAGATATTCATATTGAAGTTACACCGGTTCCTTTTGATAAATTGTCAGAAGATAGAAAAGGGGAAAGCAGTGTGGAAATCCGTAAGCGGGTGACCGCTGCAAGAGAAGTGCAGACCAAGCGTTTTGTTGATTTGCCCAATGTGCATTACAATGCCCAGATGAACACCAAACAGATTCGGGAATTTTGTAGATTGGATGAAGCTTCTAAGGAACTGCTCAAGAATGCTATGGAGCGCTTGAATCTTTCGGCAAGGGCCTATGACCGCATTTTAAAGGTTGGGCGTACTATTGCTGATTTAGAAGGTGCAGACGCCGTAAATGGCACTCATATAGCGGAAGCTATTCAATATCGTAGCCTGGATAGAGAGGGTTGGTTAGGGTAATTTGGTTAGACTGCGTACAAATAAAGAAAAAGCTCCTATCTGTAAACAGAGTAGGAGCTAGATAATCTAAGCTTGAATTTTAAGGGACTCCTAGAACGGGTGATTTTTGTATAGGAAAATCGCCATTACGATTATAAAAATTACATTGAATGCAACATAGGCGTAAGTGAGTTTGTCTCTTGTCTTCATAGAATATTTATCTGTTGTTCCTTCACAAAAATAAAAGTATAAACGGATAATAAAACAAAGAAAAACCCCACAATTTTTGGGTTATTTTTTACAAATAGTTGAGGTATTTGGTGATTGCGTTAAATTTAATACCTCGTAGCCTATGACTAATTCTATTGCATATAGGTTCTTACAGGTGTTTATGCAACTGTTGTGTAAAAGATGACATACAAAGACCATAAAAAACAAAAAGCGCAGAAAGCATAAACAAGGTAATCATTAAGAGTAGTTTTTTCTTTCATAAGAATTGGGTTTATATATAAAACGCTTTTATGGACTAGTGACACCTTTATCAATCGGGCAAAGGGGATTAAATTCGATTGAAAACATGAATGTCGGTAAGCGGTATTTATAGCTCCACAAACGGAATAAATGTAAAAACACCTTATCCTTTTTTTTAAGCAATACAACCTAAGGTTTGAGCTCTAATTGATAGTTTGTGTTCTTTGTTTTTTGGAAAGAATCTAGATAGAAAAGAGAAATGATATAATAAGCCCTTTGGAACAATAGATGTTTCTGTCAAGGGTCTTGTTGTTAGTTCAGATAAGTTCTTCAGACAAGCTAAGAAGAGGCTTTAAATAGGCTGGTGTTCAATTCTGAAAACGAGTAGGTAGGGAAAGAGTGGTATTGAGTAAGAAGTTGTATGTAGATGCTACTACAATTGAAGCTCTCCGTTGCCGTGACCTTCTTTTCCTTTGTTGTTGGCAAATACGTCCTTTAAAATATAAGCAATGATTATAGTAATTCCTACAGCTAGAAGCGGAATGGCATAGGATTCGTTTAACATATTCAAAAGGCTTCCGGCTATAATGGCAAGAGCTCCAACTACCATGGCTAAATTCCACAGTACACGGGCCATATTGTTTTTTTGTCTGCGGTCCTCGTCCAGAAAATAGGCAGTTCCTTCCATAATAAACCAAGTAATGAAAGAGATAGCAATTAGTATTTGAAAGAGTAGGGTAAACGGTAGGTCAACTATCCGGAAAAGCCCATTAAGTGCCCAACTGGTTACCATTACCATTTTAACGATATCAATAAACAGTTTGGTTTCCTTTTTCCAAAAACGTATAGTATATAGGATAAGAATGGCTGTAAATGCCAAGAAGATAGTTTCTGACGCGTACGGCCAATGAAAAATGCGAGATAGCATGCCCAACAACAAAATTGCGATTGAAATTCTCAATGGAGTCTTTAAAATCTTTGTATTATTTGACATGGCAATAGGTTTTAAGTTTATATCGCTTTGATATGTACACGCAAGCCTTCCATTATCCCTAGAATATTTGTAACGGTTTCTTTAAGATAATATTTTATAACTACATGGGGTATTCGTATGGTGGTAAAGCCATTTTTAAACGAATGCATGGCTTCTTCCAGGTCATTAATGGCTTGTTCATGGGTCATCATATGATATTCCGTATCTATTTCAATATTGAGTTTTACTCTAGATATGGCAATATCTATTGATTTTGAACCGTCCCACCATTCTAACATAGAAGGCACTCCGGCTTCTTTTAATCCATAGTATAATTGTATGGCCTCACGAGGGGTATCGTTAAGTTCTACTAGTTTTATCATTCTTGGTCTATGTTCTCTACACAATTCAACACCAAGAAGGTCCATTGAGTGTTTGTGATCTGTATAACCAAGTTTTTTATTGCATTCTAAACAATTCATTTCAGTAGGTCAATTAGGCCCCGATTAAAATGAGGGGGAAGTTCGATTTGGGATAATAATAACCCGTAATTTTTCTGGATATTATGTAGACTCGATATACGGCACCCTAGTTTTAGATGAACTGCAATTTTTTAGATAAACGGCATTAAAAAATGTTAAAACTGTGGTGAAATGAGGGGTTGCGAAAGAAGTGTTGGTAATTGTTTTGTGCGTTAATAGAAGGTCGTTTCTGACAGGAAGTCTTAAAGTTTATCAGTATTTTCGAAATTAGAAATTCCAAAATGGCAAGAACTTATATTGATTTAAATTCTGATGTGGGCGAAGGTGTTGGTAACGAAAATGAGCTGTTACCTTTATTGTCTTCCTGTAATATTGCATGTGGAGGTCATACGGGGGATAAGAGGACTATGACTCAAGTAGTACGGCTGGCTAAAGCACATAATGTGGCGATTGGGGCTCATCCCTCATATCCGGACAGGACTAATTTTGGGCGGTCTTCCATGAAAATGGATGCCAAAGCACTTATAGAGAGCATAAAGTTTCAGGTACAAAGTTTGGTTGAAGTTATAAAGACGGAGGATGCAAGACTAAGTCACATTAAGCCTCATGGAGCACTTTATAATGACATAGCAAAAGATAGCTCCTTGGCACTTTGTTTTTTAAAATCGATTGAAAAATATAAAGATGAGGTGTCTGTTTATGCGCCATATGGTTCGGCAATCGCGAAAGAGGCTGTGGAGTTAGGGTTTAAGATAAAGTACGAAGCGTTTGCAGACCGTAACTATGAACCAGATTTAAGTTTGGTTTCCAGGCAAAAACCAAATGCACTAATAATTGATAAAGAAAAAGTTTTAGCACATGTGGTTAAAATAGCAAAGTTCAATAGAGTGAGAACTGTAGGGGAAACTGAACCATCAATTTTGGCAGATACTTTTTGTATTCACGGAGATACTCCATCGGCATTAGAAATAGTATTGTATCTTACTAAAGAATTACCCAACCATAATATTTATTTAAAAAGTGAATAAGTACTCCATTTCAATAAGGCCCTTTGGTATCCATGCAATTTTGTTAGAGTGGCCTGGTAGGGTAGATGTTGCTATTCTTGAAGATATACTTCAATTTACCCAGTACCTTAAAGAGTGTTGCTTAAAGGATAAGGATTGGGAAATAGTACCGGCCTATAACTCGGTAGCCCTTATCTACAGAAAAGAACCTATAGATTTTGTTGAGTTAAAAACCAAGCTGCTTAGTTGGTACAAAGAGGATATTAAAGCAGTAGTGCGCGAACAGGTTTTATGGCGCCTTCCCGTCTGTTATGATAAAGATTTTGGTATTGATTTAGAGGAAATTTCTCAAAAATCCGGTCTGTCCGTTACGGAAATAGTGAGCCTTCATACATCTCATGTGTATACTGTTTTCGGAATTGGTTTTCTTCCTGGGTTCACCTATTTAGGGGGGCTTCCTCAGGTTTTGGAGTTTAACAGAAGGCCTCAACCACGTTCAAAGGTTATAAAGGGGTCCGTAGGTCTGGCGGGTAAACAAACAGGAATTTATCCTCAAAATTCACCGGGAGGTTGGAATATTGTGGGGAACTGCCCTGTACCTATGTTCGATCCCAAGGCTGAAGAACCTTGTTTTGTAAGTGTGGGTGATCAGGTTCAATTCTATGAAATAACTAAGGCCGAATATGATTTGCATAAGATAGAAAACGAAGTAGGCATTTATAAACTTGAAAAAATTATAGTAAATGCTTAAGATTCTCAAATCAGGACTTTTTACTACGGTCCAAGATAGCGGTAGATATGGGTATTTGAACAAGGGAGTGCCCGTGGCGGGTTACATGGATGCATTTTCAGCCAGAAAGGTGAATCAACTTTTGGATAATGAAGATGATGCTGCCGTGTTGGAAATAACCATGACTGGACCTACTTTGTTGTTTGAAAAAGAAACCTATGTTAGTATGGGGGGAGCTTTGCTTTCGGCAACTTTAAATAATGAACCCGTAGGTAATTACGAGGTATTGAAAGTGAATAAAGGAGATATTCTTTCTTACGGAAAACTCGAAAAAGGTTTTCGTAGCTACCTTGCCATAAAAGAGGGGTTTAAAACGCCGGTGGTTTTAGGGAGCCGGTCGCTCTTTTCTTCGGTAACCCAAAAGAATCATTTTGTAGATGGGGATGAGGTAGAGTATGACGCCTGTTCTCATTTTGAACCTAGGATAAGTAAGTTAAAGGTGGATTCTTTTCTAAGCGAAACGGATTTAAAGGTTACCCGAGGGCCTGAGTATGAAAGCCTTTCGGATAGACAATTGGAAATGTTGTTCGCTAAAAAGTTTAGCATATCCAACGAAAATAATAGAATGGCTTATCAGCTAGAGGAAAAAATTGAAGGCATTCAGACTTCAATGATTACATCGGCCACGCTTCCCGGAACGGTTCAGTTAACACCGTCCGGTAAACTCATATTGTTGATGAAAGATGGGCAGACTACTGGGGGGTACCCTCGTGTACTACAGTTATCGGGCAAAGCCCTGTCAATACTGGCGCAAAAAAAATATGGAGACGAAATTCAGTTTAAATTAAATTCATAAATAAACGGGGTTATTTCTGCGAATAATTTATTGTTAAACCCTATCTTTTTGATTAATATTGTTCCAATGAAAACAAACACACATACAATTGTTGTCGTAAACGTCATTCTCGTAAGGGGGTGATGCAGTTTTTCATTGTTTAGAAAGGCCTGTATCCAATTGATTCGATACAGGCCTTTTTTTGTTATTGAAGCCCTGGTATTGAGAAAACCGTTGATAAGAGACAAATTTAATGATGTATTTTGATGAATTAATGTGAATTGAATATGATAAAATATATTGGTTAAAAATCTGTTAATCAATATTTTATATATTTTTTTTAACTATTGGATTTAGATACGAAAGACACACGGCAAATACCAAAATAAAGAAAACAATACCTTTGAATGTAAAGAGTACATATTGTAAACTGAACAACCAATTATATAGCGCTTAATGGAACTGAATAAATACAGTAAAAACGTAACACAAGATTCAACACAACCAGCTGCACAAGCAATGCTTTATGCAATAGGTTTTAAAGATGAAGATTTTAGCAAACCATTAATTGGTATCGCAAGTACCGGTTACGAGGGCAACCCTTGTAATATGCACTTGAACGATTTGGCCAAGTTGGTAAAAGAGGGTGTCAATTCAAAAGAAACGGTTGGCCTTATTTTTAATACTATTGGAGTTAGTGATGGTATTTCAATGGGGACTCCGGGTATGCGTTTTTCACTTCCATCAAGAGATATCATTGCAGATTCTATGGAGACCGTTGTTCAGGGTATGTCCTATGATGGTCTTGTTACCGTAGTAGGTTGCGATAAAAACATGCCTGGTGCTTTAATGGCTATGTTGCGTTTAAATCGTCCTTCAATTTTGGTGTACGGTGGTACCATAGCTTCAGGATGTCATAACAGTAAGAAATTAGATATCGTTTCCGCTTTTGAGGCATGGGGCGAGAAAGTTGCGGGTACTATGGAAGAGCCCGAATATAGAAGTATCATTAAAAAATCTATTCCGGGTGCGGGTGCCTGTGGTGGTATGTATACGGCTAATACTATGGCTTCTGCAATAGAGGCTTTGGGTATGTCCTTGCCTTACAATTCTTCAAACCCTGCTATTAGCAGTAATAAAGAAGAGGAGTGTATTGCTGCTGGTAAGCAAATGCGCATTCTTATAGAAAAGGATATTAAACCTTTGGATATCGTTACACGTAAATCCCTAGAAAATGCTATCCGTTTAGTTACTATAATGGGTGGGTCTACCAACGCTGTATTGCATTTCTTGGCAATAGCAAGAGCTGCGGATATAGATTTTACGCTTCAGGATTTCCAACATATTAGTGACACTACTCCGTTTATAGCAGATTTAAAACCAAGTGGTAAATACTTAATGGAAGATGTTCATAGAGTAGGTGGTATACCTGCTGTTTTAAAATATCTTTTGAAAAATGGATTACTTCACGGGGACTGTATGACCGTAACGGGAAAAACTTTGGCGGAGAACCTAGAGGAAGTTCCGGATTTGGAAGAAGGGCAAGATGTAATTATGCCTTTGGATAACCCTATTAAGGCTACGGGGCATTTGCGTATGTTGTACGGAAACCTTGCTAAAAATGGTTCTGTAGCAAAAATAACTGGTAAGGAGGGTTTACTCTTTAAAGGAACGGCTAAAGTTTTTAATGGGGAATATGCCGCTAATGACGGTATTCGTACTGGTTATGTCAAAAAAGGAGATGTTGTGGTTATTCGTTATGAAGGTCCAAAGGGTGGTCCTGGTATGCCGGAAATGCTTAAGCCTACGGCTGCTATTATGGGAGCGGGTCTTGGTAAAGATGTAGCTCTTATTACAGATGGTCGTTTCTCCGGTGGTACACACGGTTTTGTGGTTGGGCATATTTCGCCTGAAGCACAAGAAGGAGGTAACATTGCCTTAATAGAAGATGGTGATATTATTACGATTGACGCGGAGACCAATTCAATTAATGTTGAGGTTTCGGATGAGGAATTGGCAAAGCGTAAAGAATCTTGGGTAGAACCTGAGTTGAAGTTTAAAAAAGGAGTATTGTATAAATATGCACGATCTGTGTCATCTGCTGCGCAAGGTTGCGTAACTGATGAGTTTTAATGAACATGAAAGGGTTTCTTGAAAATGTGATGAGAAACCAAGAGCAGAGAGGTCTCTGCAAATTAGCTATTATAAGGAATGAAGACCTATGGAAACAGTTAAAATAAAAACCGAAGTGAACCCAAAGAAAACAAAGCTTAAGATTAGTGGTGCAGAAGCCATTATACATTGTTTGTTGGCTGAAGGAGTGGATTTGCTATATGGTTATCCAGGTGGAGCCATTATGCCCGTTTATGATGAATTATACAAGTTTCAGGATAAACTTACGCATATATTAACCCGTCATGAACAAGGTGCTACGCATGCGGCACAGGGGTATGCTAGGGTTTCCGGTAGAGTGGGTGTGGCTATGGCTACGTCCGGGCCTGGGGCTACAAACCTTGTTACGGGATTGGCCGATGCTCAGATAGATTCTACACCAATGGTGTGTATTACGGGGCAGGTTACCCGTCATTTGTTGGGGTCGGATGCTTTTCAGGAAACTGATATTATCGGGATTTCTACACCGGTTACAAAATGGAATTACCAGATAACCGAAGCTTCTGAAATACCTGAAATAATGGCTAAGGCATTTTATATTGCCAGGTCGGGTAGACCAGGTCCGGTGTTGGTTGATATTACTAAAAATGCGCAGATTGATGAGTTTGAGTTTAGTTATGAAAAGTGCACTGCCGTACGCAGTTACAACCCTGAACCTAAACCCAAAGTTGAATCTATTGAAGCTGCGGCCCAACTTATAAATAACGCTAAAAAACCGCTTATTGTTTGGGGTCAAGGTGTTATTTTGGGTAAAGCCGAAGAAGAGTTGAAAGCTTTGGTTGAAAAGTCCGGCGTGCCGGCAGCATGGACCATAATGGGGGCTTCGGCCATGGATAATGAGCACCCCCTAAATGTGGGTATGGTGGGTATGCATGGTAACTATGCACCCAATATGTTAACGAACGAATGTGATGTTCTCATTGCCATAGGTATGCGTTTTGATGATCGTGTAACTGGTAATCTGGAAACTTACGCCAAACAGGCTAAAGTAATTCACTTTGAAATTGATAAAGCTGAGATAAACAAGAACGTTCATGCAGATGTGGCGGTTTTGGGAAATTCAAAAGAGACTTTGGGTCTATTGTTGCCCTTGATCAAGGAGAACAAGCATGAAGCTTGGCGCAATGAGTTTGAGAGATTGTATAAAATTGAATTTGATCAGGTAATCAAAAACGATATTCACCCTACTAAAGAAGGGTTGACTATGGGTGAGGTTATTGAGCAAATAAATGTAGAATCTGAGCAGAAAGCTGTAATCGTAACAGATGTAGGGCAACATCAAATGATTGGTTGTCGCTATGCGAAGTTCAAACAGACTAAAAGTAACATTACTTCAGGTGGGTTAGGAACCATGGGTTTTGCCCTTCCAGCGGCAATTGGCGCCAAAATGGGAGCTATGGAGCGTGAGGTGGTCGCTATCATTGGTGATGGTGGCTATCAAATGACCATTCAGGAGCTTGGCGTAATCTTTCAGCATAACGTACCTGTAAAAATAGTGGTATTGAACAATGATCACTTGGGTATGGTACGCCAGTGGCAAGAGCTTTTCTTTGATAGGAGATATGCTTCAACTATTATGACCAATCCGGATTTTGTTAAGATTGCCGAAGGTTATAGTATAGAGGCAAAAAGAGTAAGCACCCGAGAGGAACTTACAACTGCCGTTAAGGAGATGATTGCCTCTAAAGGACCATATTTCTTAGAAGTAAAAGTAGAGAAAGAAGACAATGTATTCCCTATGATTCCTTCTGGGGCATCAGTTTCTGAGGTTCGTTTAAAATAACAGATTTAAGATAAGCGAACACGAAACATTTATAAGCTAAAGAAGTGATAGATTCCAACATACAGGATAAACCTGCAATCCATCAGAAAATCAAACAAAAGTCGGAAGAAATTGGTTTTACCATGCCTTCGGATGTGTACATAGGTACATTGTTAAAAACGCTAGTATCCTCTAAGCCAAAAGGAAGCTTTTTGGAATTGGGTACGGGAATAGGGTTGAGTCTATCTTGGATGGTAGATGGTATGGATGCTGAGTCTAAATTAATTTCGGTAGATAATGACCCAAAGTTGATCTCTATTGTCAAAGACTATTTTGAGTCTGATAAAAGAGTTCAATTATGTTGTGAAGACGGTTCAGAATGGATAAAAAACTATACGGGTGAAAAATTCGATTTAGTTTTTGCTGATGCGTGGCCGGGAAAATACAGCGAAATTGATGAAGTTTTAGATTTGGTAAAAGTGGGTGGTTTTTATGTAATCGATGATATGACCGCTCAACCCAATTGGCCAGAAGGACATGAGGATAATGTGGAGCGTTTATTGGCTTATTTGGAAAATAGAAAAGACTTTACACTTACCAAATTAAACTGGTCTACAGGGTTAGTTCTTGCGGTAAGAACGAGTTAGTAAAAGTGTTTGTGAGTGAAAATAATGGGTTGTTCTAGAGGAAAATCCGCTCTCAAGTGCAGTTGAGAGGTTAAAAAAATACAATGTTAGTTATCGGCTGCGCTCGATAAAACCCTATTAAATTGAACAATGGAAAAACAATGGTTTACCATATCGGTATATTCGGAAAACAATGTGGGTTTACTGAATAGAATCTCTGGTATATTCTTAAAGAGACACATTAATATAGAGAGCTTAAATGTTTCAAAATCAGAAATAGAAGGTGTTTCTAAGTTTACGATAGTTGTGCATACTACCGAGAAGTGGACGCGTAACATCGTAGGGCAAATAGAGAAACAGATAGAGGTAATAAAAGCCTTTTATCATACAGATGAGGAAACCATTTATCAAGAATCGGTTCTATTCAAGATTGCTTCTAATCTACTTTTTGATGAAAGACAGATTCAGAATATTATAAAAGACAACAATTCGCAAATCGTTACGGTTGCCAGGGACTTTTTTGTAATTGCAAAATCGGGTAGGAGAAACGAAATTAATGAAATGTACGATCAACTGAAGCCCTTTGGTATTATGCAGTTTGTACGTTCTGGGCGTATTTCGGTTTCTAAAGAAGAAATGCAGATTACCGCTTTGCTAAAAGAATTTTATCAAGACTAATAACTAAATAAAAATCAATAATTAATTTAATAAAGGATTCTGGTCAATAGCTATACTGGTATAACTTTGGACGGAATTTGAAAAACACGATTGAAAAATGGCAAATTACTTTAATACATTATCATTAAGAGATCAACTGACGCAATTGGGCAAGTGTAGGTTCATGGATGCTTCAGAATTCGCAGATGGTGTATCAGCTTTAAAAGGAAAAAAAATAGTTATTGTTGGTTGTGGAGCCCAAGGTTTGAACCAAGGTCTAAATATGCGCGATTCAGGTTTGGATATCGCTTATGCCTTGCGTGATGCTGCAATTAAAGAAAAAAGACAATCCTTTTTAAACGCTAGCGAAAACGGATTTACCGTTGGTACGTACCAAGAATTGATTCCTAGTGCCGATGTGGTTATCAACCTAACTCCGGACAAGCAGCATACTGCTGTGGTTGGTGCAGTAATGCCATTAATGAAAAAGGGAGCTACGTTATCCTATTCTCACGGTTTTAACATTGTAGAAGAAGGTACTCAGGTTCGTGAGGATCTTACTGTAATAATGGTAGCGCCAAAGAGTCCAGGTTCTGAGGTGCGTGAAGAATATAAAAGAGGTTTTGGCGTACCTACTTTAATTGCCGTTCATCCAGAGAATGACCCAGAAGGTAAAGGTTTGGAGCAAGCTAAAGCATATGCCGCAGGTACAGGTGGACATAGAGCTGGTGTTCTTGAGTCTTCTTTTGTAGCGGAAGTAAAGTCGGATTTAATGGGTGAGCAGACTATCCTTTGTGGGTTGTTACAAACAGGAAGTATTCTTTGTTTCGATAAAATGATCGAGAAAGGTATAGATGCCGGTTACGCTTCTAAATTGATTCAATACGGATGGGAAACCATTACCGAAGGAATGAAATACGGTGGTATTACCAACATGATGGACCGTTTGTCCAATCCTGCAAAAATCAAGGCTTTTGAACTTTCGGAAGAATTAAAGGATATCATGCGTCCACTATTTCAAAAACATATGGACGATATTATGACCGGTCATTTCTCTAAAACAATGATGGAAGACTGGGCCAATGACGATAAAAACTTATTGACTTGGCGTGCAGCAACGGGTGAAACCGCTTTTGAAAAAACTCCGGCAGGTGATGATAACATCTCTGAACAAGAGTTTTATGATAACGGTGTGTTAATGGTGGCTATGGTTAGAGCTGGTGTTGAGTTGGCTTTTGAAAGTATGACGGAATCTGGAATCATTGGTGAGTCTGCTTATTATGAGTCATTGCATGAAACTCCGTTGATTGCGAATACAATCGCAAGAAAGAAATTGTTTGAAATGAACCGAGTAATTTCAGATACGGCCGAGTACGGTTGTTATTTGTTCGATCATGCGTGTAAACCATTATTGACCGATTTTATGAAGAAAATAGATACGGACGTAATTGGTAAGGCATATGCCGGTGACAAAGGTAACGGTGTAGATAACGCAAAATTAATTACGGTTAACAAGGTACTTCGTGATCACCCAGTAGAAATTGTAGGAGCAAGACTTCGTGCTTCTATGACGGCTATGAAGCCTATTGTATAATTAATAGAACAACCCTGTCCGGTTATTTTATCTTCCTTACTATGGGGAATTAAAATTCTAGACAGGGTTTTTTAATATGACCTATTTTCCAAATATATCTGATGTAAGAAGGGCGGCAGAAACTATTGCCCAAGTGGCCACGGTTACGCCTTTAATGTCCAGCATACGTCTATCCAAAATGTATGATGCCAATGTTCTACTCAAAAGAGAAGATTTGCACAGGGTACGTTCGTATAAAATTCGTGGAGCGTTCAATAAGATAAGTTCGCTTTCGGAAAAGGAAAGACAAAACGGGATTGTTTGTGCCAGTGCTGGAAACCATGCGCAGGGAGTAGCTTTTGCATGTAATCACTTAAAGATTCAGGGTACGGTATATATGCCATCCGTAACTCCTAAACAAAAGATTGAACAAACCAAAATGTTTGGTGGTGAGTGGGTAACGGTTGTTTTGGAAGGAGATACTTTTGATGATTCTTCCAAGAGCGCTAAAACGTTCTGCGAAAACAATTCAAAAACGTTCATTCATCCTTTTGATGACCCTAAGGTAATAGAGGGGCAAGGTACTGTAGGTTTGGAATTATTGGAACAATCCAAAGAGCCGATAGACTATATTTTTGCTGCAATAGGTGGTGGTGGACTGGCCTCAGGATTAATAGGTGTTTTTAAAGAACTATCTCCCAATACCAAAATTATCGGGGTAGAACCGGAAGGGGCGCCCTCTATGAAAACTTCCATAGAAAACAATAAGAACACAGAGCTTTCTAAAATTGACAAGTTCATTGATGGTGCTGCAGTGCAGAAAGTGGGCGATCTTACTTTTCAAATCTGTAAGAACGGACTCCATAACATGGTTACCGTTGCAGAAGGAAAAGTATGCCAAACCATTCTAGACCTTTACAATAGGGATGCTATTGTGGTTGAGCCTGCAGGAGCTTTGACCATTGCTGCCTTAGATGGCTTTGCTGAAGAAATAAAAGGGAAAAATGTAGTTTGTATTCTTAGTGGAAGCAACAATGATATCACCAGAACTGCAGAAATCAAAGAGCGTGCACTACTTTATGGCCAGCTTAAGCATTATTTTATAGTTAGGTTTCCGCAAAGACCTGGTGCTTTAAAAGAATTTGTAGCTGAGATTTTAGGTCCGGACGATGATATTACCCATTTTGAGTATTCTAAAAAATCCAGTAGAGAAAATGCCCCGGCTATTGTAGGTATTGAATTGAAATGTCGGGAAGACTTAAAACCATTGGTGCAGCGTATGAAAGCCAATAATTTTTATGGCGATTATCTAAATGATAAACCAGACCTTTTTCAATATTTGGTCTAGGGTTTCACAATTTGCGACTCTTTTATGAAAATCTGAAAAGCTAGGCTTATTTAAAATTTTCATAACCTTATCTAATTTGTTAATTATGTATTTTCGTTATAACTACTTTCTTAGAGGTAGTTTACATGACTATAATAAACCATTCCTAAAATGAAAGCAATACCCGAAGAATACCAAATAGATAATACAATAGACCAAAGAAAGTATTTGGTAAATGGCGAACTAAAAACGTGGTCCGGTAATACTACCGAAGTATACTCAACTATATCATCTACAGAAGAATACAAGCCTACATTATTGGGTACTATTCCAGATATGGGGGAACCGGAAGCAATCGAGGCTTTGGACGGGGCCATGAAAGCTTTTAATAGAGGACAAGGAGTATGGCCAACTATGCATGTAAAGGACCGTATTGAGTGTATGGAAAATTTCGTGCGCCAAATGAAGACTAAGAGGGAAATCATTGTAAAACTTCTGATGTGGGAAATTGGGAAATCTTTACCTGATAGTCAAAAAGAGTTTGATCGTACCGTAGACTATATAAACGATACAATAGAAGAATACAAGCAGTTAGACCGTAACTCCGCTAAGTTTCAAAAGCAAGATGGAGTTTATGCTCATATAAAAAGAGGTCCGTTGGGTGTTGTACTGTGTTTAGGACCTTACAACTATCCTTTAAACGAAACCTTTGCCTTACTTATTCCCGCTATAATCATGGGGAATACCACTATTTTTAAACCGGCAAAACATGGGGTCTTGTTGATTACTCCATTGTTGGAAGCTTTTCAATCTTCCTTTCCAAAAGGGGTGGTGAATATTATTTTTGGTAGAGGTAGGGCAGTGGCGGCACCTATCATGCAAACGGGAAAAGTAGATGTCCTTGCGCTCATAGGGAATAGTAAATCTGCCAATGCATTACAGGAACAACATCCTAAGAGTAACAGACTTCGGTTGGTTTTAGGGTTAGAGGCTAAGAATCCGGCAATTATTCTGCCCGATGCAGATTTAGATTTAACTATTGATGAATGTATTGCAGGTACCTTATCCTTTAACGGGCAGCGTTGTACAGCGCTTAAAGTAATATATGTACACGAAGATATAAGGGAGGAGTTTTTAAAACGTTATGCCAAACGGGTAGATGCTTTAAAATTTGGAAACCCATGGGACAATGGGGTGAAGCTGACCCCTTTGCCAGAGCCTGGAAAACCGGACTATATTCAAGAGTTGATAGACGACGCTGTTACCAAAGGAGCAAAAATAAAGAACAAAAAAGGAGGCCAGCGGTTTGATAATTATATATGGCCAGCAGTTTTATACCCAGTTACAAAAGATATGAGAGTGTATCAAGAAGAGCAGTTTGGTCCTATTGTACCCGTACTTTCCTTCTCGGATATTGAAGAACCATTAAACGATATGGCCGAAAGCAACTACGGACAACAGGTGAGTTTATTTGGGAAAGATGTATACGCGCTTTCGCCACTTATAGACACTTTGGTGAACTTGGTATGTCGTGTAAATTTGAATAGTTCTTGCCAGCGTGGGCCGGATATGTATCCGTTTACCGGAAGAAAAGACTCAGCTCAAGCTACTTTGAGCGTTCATGATGCTTTGCGTTCATTTTCAATTAGAACGTTTGTGGCCTTCAAGGATAACGACTTAAACAATGAGACTATTCAGCAGTTATTGGAAGCAAAACTATCCAACTTTGTTAGTACGGATTATATATTGTAATCTATCCCTTTAAACTACAAAAGCACAAAGGTTTCAATCGTAGCTTTGTATATCTTTCAAGGTTTCCCCTGAAACGCTAACATAGGTTTGAAGTATAAAATTTTACCCCTATTTGCAGGGGTATTCTTTTTTTATGGGTAATTATGAACATAAATCTGACAATCGCGCATATTTTTAATTGATTTTCTCGCCATAACTTTGCTTAAAATTTTTGTTAATTTTTAATGTAAGCTCCAAATCTTACAAATAAATTTTGTTTAATTAAAAAGGTGTGTGCTATGAAAACAAACACAGCAAATAGAAAAGCGCTAATAGCTTTAGCGATAGGTGGTTTTGGTATTGGATTGACGGAATTTGTTATCATGGGAATTCTTCCTGATGTAGCTAAAGGTTTAGGTATTACCATTCCTCAAGCTGGTCATTCTATTGCGGCTTATGCACTAGGAGTAGTAGTTGGAGCTCCGTTATTAACCAAAATAGGAGCCAAGTTAAATTCACGAACGGTTTTATTATTATTAATGGGGTGGTTCACCTTATTTAATACACTATCCGGTTTTTCGGATAGTTATATCACATTATTGATTACTCGATTCTTATCGGGATTACCGCACGGAGCCTTTTTTGGAATAGGTGCCGTAGTTGCCGGTAAGTTGGTCAAGGCAGGAAAATCAGCTCAAGCAATTGCCGTAATGTTCTCCGGGTTAACAATTGCCAACGTTATTGGTGTACCAACGGGAACGTATATAGGACATCACTATGATTGGAGTTTGTCTTTCTTTATGGTTGGAATCGTTGGGTTTATGGCAATTTTAAGTGTGCTTTTTTGGATGCCAAAAATAACGCCAGACCTTCCTAAGGAACGATCTAACGAGAACAAGGGGTTAAAAAATGGTGAATTATGGGCACTTATTGCTTTGACAACGATTGGGACCGGCGGATTTTTTGCTTGGTATAGCTATATAGCTCCATTAGTGACCGATATTGCCGGAATGGGAGAACATATGGTTAGTTATGCTATGATTTTAGCCGGTCTTGGTATGGTAGTCGGTAATTTCTTGGGGGCAAAAATGGCGGAGTGGTTCGCACCGTTAAAGGCAGTAGCTATAAGTTTAAGTATTATGGTTATTTTATTGTTGATAAACGCGGTAGTTGCATCAAGCCCGCAGTTATTATTGATTATGACCTTTTTAATGGGATTGGCTTCTTTTACGGTTTCAACACCCATACAGATGGCAATTATCAATACATCAAAAGGAAATGAAATGTTGGGTTCTTCAATGAATCAAAGCGCTTTTAATATGGGAAATGCCTCGGGTGCTTACTTGGCCGGTTTGCCAATAGCCTATGGTTTTGGAGTAGTATATTCTGGAATTGTAGGAGCAGTCCTTGCCGGAATTGGCGTGGTTATGGCTGTTTCAATTTTGGTGTATAGAAGGCAAAAAGCAAATAAATATAGAAAATTGGCTTATAATAGTTAGGCGAAGTGTATTGTGTAGTTTAAAATATAAATTACATTATTGATGATAATAAAAAACCTCCCAAGTTAATCTTGGGAGGTTTTTAGTATTATTTTGATTATAATCTACTTAAACATTCTTGGCCAACCAATCACCAACTTCGCTTGTTTTGTACGATTTGGCGTCTTCGGAAAGGTCTTCGGTTACGATGCCTTCGGCTAAAGACTTGTTTACTACACGACGGATGTCCTCGGCTTCTTCCTGTAGACCGAAATCTTCAAATAGCATAGCTGCTGAAAGTACGGTTGCCAATGGGTTGGCGATATCCTTTCCTGCGGCTTGTGGGTAAGAACCGTGTATGGGCTCGTACAATTTTGTTTTTTCACCTACGGAAGCAGAAGGCATTAATCCCATAGAACCTGAAATTACGGAAGCTTCATCCGTTAGGATATCTCCAAATAGGTTTTCTGTGATGATTACATCGTATCCTTTTGGCCATTGTACCAAACGCATGGCAACGGCATCCACAAATTCATAAGAAACTTCAACCTCAGGATAATCTTTTTCCATGGCCTGTACGGTTTCTCTCCATAAACGTGAAGATTCCAAAACGTTGGCTTTGTCAACACAACAAAGACGTTTAGACCGATTCATGGCCATTTCAAAACCTTTTTTTGCCAAACGCTGAATTTCGGCTCGAGTATAGGTCATGGTGTCAAAAGCTGTATTCCCATCATCTTTTCTTCCGCGTTCCCCAAAATATACACCACCTGTTAACTCACGAAGAATTATCAAATCGGTACCTTCTATACGTTCGCGTTTTAAAGGCGACTTATCAATTAAAGAAGGGAAAGTAAAGGTTGGACGTACATTGGCAAAAAGACCCAATTTTTGTCTCATTTTCAATAAACCTTGCTCAGGACGCACCTTAGCGGAAGGGTCATTATCAAATCTCGGGTGACCTATGGCTCCAAAAAGAACGGCATCTGCACTGGCACAAACTTCGTGTGTTGAATCTGGATAAGGCTCTCCAACAGCATCAATAGCTGCAGCGCCTGTCAACGCAGGTTTCCAACTTATTTCGTGCTTATATTTTGTTGCGATAGCGTCGCAAACTTTTACGGCTTGGTCAATAACTTCGGGGCCGATACCATCTCCGGCCAATAGTGCAATGTTTAATTTCATTATCGTATTGATTCTATTTATATAATATTAAGCATCTTTTCTGTTGCTTTGATTGCGGATACCGTTTGATCGGAATCCAAACCTCTTGTAATCAATTCTTTACTTCCATTCTGCCAAGTGATTATGGTCTCACACAAAGCATCGGAATTACTTCCTGGCGGAATCCTTACGGCATAATCCGTTAGTTTTGGAAAATCCATTTTCTTTGAGGTGTAGAGTTTTCTAAGGGCGTTCATAAAAGCGTCATACTGTCCATCTCCCTGCGCATGCGCCTCTAAAAGTTCTCCGTTCATTTCTAAGGAAACCGTAGTTGATGGACGCAACCCTTTTGAATGAGTGAGTACATACGACCGGATAAATACTTTCTGTTGATGGTCGTCTCCACCACCCAAAACATCCGAAATGATATAGGGCAGATCATCTTTGGTTACTCTTTCTTTTTTGTCTCCCAACTCAATAATACGTTGGGTAACTTTTTTTAATTCCTCATCATTAAGAGTAAGTCCTAATTCTTGTAAGTTCTTCTGTATATTGGCTTTTCCCGAAGTTTTTCCAAGTGCGTATTTTCTTTTTCTACCAAAACGCTCGGGCAGTAGGTCGTTAAAATACAGATTCTTTTTACTGTCCCCATCCGCATGTATGCCAGCGGTCTGGGTAAATACATTATCACCAACAATGGGCTTATTGGAAGGAATGCCCACTCCGGTAAAAGCAGAGACCAGTTTACTTACTTTGTATAATGAAGACTCGTTTACATTGATTTTAACATCCGTCAAAAAATCATTTATTACCGCTACGGCACTCGCCATGGGAGCATTTCCTGCTCGTTCGCCCATTCCGTTTACCGTAAGGTGAAGTCCGTGGCAACCGGCTTTAACCGCTTCCATAACATTTGCCACACCAAGGTCATAATCATTGTGACCATGAAAATCAAAATGTGTATTTGGGTAACGCGCTACAATTTCCGAAGTGTAATCAAATGTTTCGGTGTGTGTCAATACACCCAATGTATCCGGAAGTAAAACGCGTTTAACAGGCTGTTGCGTAAGAAAATCCAAGTATTGAAAAACGTATTCTTTGGAAGTGCGCATACCATTACTCCAGTCTTCAAGATACACATTGGTGTCAATGTTATTTTTGGAAGCCAAGGCAATTGCCTTTTCAATATCTGAAAAATGTTCTTCCGGAGTTTTTTTAAGCTGATGGGTAAGGTGGTTCAATGAACCCTTGGTAAGCAAGTTTTGCACTTTAGCACCTGCCTTTTTCATCCAATCTATTGAAACGCCACCGTCTACAAACGTAAGAACCTCTACCTTATCAATACAGTTTTCTGCCGAAGCCCATTCCGCTATTTGTTTAACGGACTCTAGTTCCCCATCGGAAACACGTGCCGAAGCTACTTCAATACGGTCTACTTTTAATTCGCCTAAAAGTAATTTGGCCAAGGTGAGTTTTTCGGAAACGGAAAAGGATACGCCAGAGGTTTGTTCGCCGTCGCGCAGCGTGGTATCCATAATTTCCAGTTTTCTTTTCATTTGCTCTAGGGTTTCTTTAGAACTGTATTTGTATTAAGGTGATGTTGTAGTAATTGGTGTAAAGGAAAAAACAACCTGCCGAAACTCCAATGGTCCGGCAGATTGCGGTAATCGTTTAACAGGTCTGCAATGGAAGGTTATAAAGGTCTATCCGCTGCAAATTCCTTGATTTCTTCCTGAATGTTCAAAAGGTAGTCAATGTCATCAAAACCGTTCAACATATTTGCCTTTTTGTATGCGTTTATGTCAAAGCTTTCGGACTCTCCGCTGCCTTCTATGGTAATGGTTTGTTCCGGTAGGCTAACTTCAAAAGTTGCTTCTGGATTAGCTTCTATCGCCTTGAATATTTTATCAAGAAAGTCTGCGCTCACCTGAACGGGAAGCACGCCAATATTCAGACAGTTGTTTCTGAAGATATCTGCGAAGAAACTGGAAACCACACAACGGAACCCATAATCATAAACAGCCCAAGCAGCATGTTCACGAGAGGAACCTGAACCAAAGTTTTTTCCTCCAACTAAGATTTTACCACTGTAAGTAGGATTGTTAAGAACAAAATCCTTCTTTTCGGAACCATCGCCGTTATAACGCCAATCTCTAAAAAGATTATCGCCAAAACCTTTACGCTCGGTAGCTTTTAAGAATCTAGCCGGTATAATTTGATCGGTGTCCACGTTCTCTATAGGAAGTGGTACTGCCGATGATTTTAAAGTATTGAATTTATCGTATGCCATAATTTCAAATTGTAATTCTGATTTTAGATATAAATAAACTTAGGCGGTTTCAACTTCCAATAATTCCCTTGGATCGGTAACCTTTCCTGTAACAGCTGCCGCTGCTGCAACTAGCGGACTTGCCAATAGGGTTCTGGAACCTGGGCCTTGTCTTCCTTCAAAGTTTCTGTTAGAAGTACTTACCGCGTATTTCCCGGCAGGAACTTTATCGTCATTCATTGCCAAACAAGCGGAACAACCCGGTTCGCGAAGTTCAAAGCCGGCTTCGTTCAAAATGGCCAAAAGACCTTCGTCTTTAATTGCTTTTTCAACTTTATGAGAGCCAGGAACCAACCATGCCGTAACGTTAGGCGCTTTTGAGCGTCCTTTTACCAAAGAGGTAAATAATCTAAAATCTTCAATTCTACCGTTGGTACAACTTCCCAAGAAAACAAAATCGATAGGTTTGCCCATCATACTATCGCCTTCATTGAAGTTCATATACTGCAACGATTTTTTATACGTAGCAACACCACCTTCTACAGCATCCGCTTGCGGAATACCATTAGAAATTCCGATGCCCATACCAGGGTTGGTACCATAGGTAATCATCGGTTCTATATCGGCAGCATTAAAAGTAATTTCTTTATCGAACTCAGCACCTTCTTCGGTAGGTAAGGATTTCCAATAAGCCATAGCTTTGTCCCATGCTTCACCGGTTGGTGTAAATTCTCTACCCTTTACATATTCAAAAGTTTTTTCGTCCGGAGCAATCATTCCACCACGGGCACCCATTTCAATACTAAGGTTACAAACCGTCATACGGCCTTCCATAGTCATATCACGGAAAACTTGTCCGGCATATTCTACAAAGTAACCTGTAGCACCGGAAGTTGTTAATTGTGAAATAATATAAAGTGCAACATCTTTAGGTGTAACGCCTCTACCTAAGCTGCCTTCAACATTAATTCGCATGCTTTTTGGTTTGGTCTGCATAATACACTGAGAGGCCAAAACCATTTCTACTTCCGAAGTACCGATACCAAAGGCAATTGCCCCAAAAGCACCGTGAGTAGATGTGTGAGAATCACCACAAACAATAGTAGCGCCGGGTTGTGTAATACCATATTCCGGCCCTACAACATGAACGATACCGTTTTTTTCATGGCCAAGTCCCCAATATGAAATACCAAATTCATTGGAGTTTTCCTCTAGCATACGCAACTGATTTGCAGATAGAGGATCCTCTACAGGCAAATGTTGGTTAATGGTAGGGGTGTTATGGTCTGCCGTAGCAAACGTCTTTTCTGGATACATCACTGGAATGCCCCTAGTTTTTATACCTAAAAAAGCAACGGGACTTGTTACTTCATGAACCATGTGGCGGTCTATGAAGAGCACATCTGGTCCATTTTCTATGTGTTGTACCACATGTGAATCCCAAACTTTATCGAATAATGTCTTTTTTGTATTCATTTTATTTAAATTCTAAGCACACAAATCTAATGAAAGTGGACGTTGTTAAGAAATTAATGTAGTTGAAAATTACGATGTTCAACTTATGTAATACCCGAGTATTTTTGTGTTATGTAATTTTATTTTAGGGTAGTTTATCGATTATATTTCGATAAAAATGTTGCATTTGGTCGGTAAAACAAATTAAAGAATCAGGACAACGAAAAAATTGTGTGAACTAAACAAGAGGTTATAATTTTACCGCGCTATGTGCCTAAACGGCAAAGTATAATATCCCAAATTACCTTAAAACCTACTTGTTAATGAAGCTGAAAAATACATTTTTTGTTTTGTTCATTGCGTTTACTACAATTGCAATGAAAGCGAATAACTTGCCTATACCTGTTACCGTAAATGAAAGTATAACGGTTACTTTGTTTTTTCCTTCGGCAATTGAGAAGGTAATTGAGCCAGCTCCCCATTATAAGTTTGATTATGAGCCTAACGCAACAATGGCCACTCTTGTAGCCAGAAAAGGAGCAACAAGTAATCTTACCGTGATTACCAAGGATGGGAGTATTTTTTCGTTTTTACTGCAATATGATAATGAGGTGAACAACTTTACGTATGTGTTGGCCACGGATCAAGCCATTGGAACGTTAAAAGGTTCTAGTGCTGTTGCAGTCAGTAGTAATAAAAATGAAGATGTAGTTCATCATAACGAAGAACCCAACAACAAAAAGCCGGTTGTGGAGGCTGGCTCTAACAAACCGTTAACACCTACCACATCCAAAGAAAAAAGAAATGTAAATAAAGAGACTCCAGCTAAGGAAGAGATCTATGACTCTGTAGAGGACGAAACGCCAGAAAATACAGGAAGCAGTCTCTACAATTCGGATAGGGAAAGCTATTATCAGATTTTTTGTGAAAATAGTTATTTAAAAAAATCCCGCTTTAAGAAAAGCTCCAACACTATTAATTTAATAGGGCTACACCTAAACAATATTATCAAGGACCATAATGATTTGCATTTTGTGATGGAAATTAAAAATGATTCATGGACCGATTTTAAAGTGAAGTCATTGAAGTTTTTTATAAAATCACTAAAAGGGAATCACGAAATAGAAATGAAAGAATTGTTCGTTTATAACTTACAAGAATCCATTGCTGCCCACAGTGCCAATAATTTAGTATTTATCTGTAAAGATTTTGCTTTGGGCAAAGGTCAGAATATTTATGTGCTGCTCAAAGAAGAGGAGGGTAGGGAACGCTCTGTAATGTTGAGTTTAAACGCGGAACAAATTAAGCCTGGCAAGTAATATGTATCTATAACCTACAATTGGTTTTGTTTTAATTGTAGGCTACTAATTCTTCCATGGGAAAACAACTTTCCTATACACGTTTCAACTCACTGGGCTTTTAAGCTTGTGATATGATGTTTCTCCATACCCAATACACTACAATAGCAATTGTATTAAGTAGCGTTGCTCCCCATTTTTTTTCTGAAATTGTAGAGCGAAAATAAGATACCCAGACCAATTAAAAGGTAAAGCCCGTAGGACTGTATAAAAGAGGTTTCGGGAGATTTTGCTAACGTTGGATTTGCGGAATCGTAATAAACCGTTACCGAATCGTCTACGGATTTTAAAGTGCCAATAAAAGGGATTGCCAACAGTTCAACCCTACTTTTATATTGGTTGCCATCTTCATCCATGTAGGCAACCGTAGCGAACGACCTTGTACCCCTTGCCTTTATGTTGTTGTGTATTTCGGTAATCTTAGCTTTGGTTTCAATCCAGTTTTCAGAGGTGTTCTGCGCACTTAAGGGCCAGTAGAGTAGTGTGGACAGGAGAAATAGTAGGGAAATTTTCATTAGGGCTGTTATTTATATAAATAAGGTTTCAAGGTATAGTTTAAAGACAACAAATACAATTATTATTAGTTATCTAATCTAAACGCTTACTGAAGTATGTCCCTATTTTATAAGTAAACTGAAGAATTAGATTTATGGCTAGAATTCAACATAAACCGATGTACTCCAATGCAATAGTACTATTAGTTGTATTGATAACAATGTTATCGGCTCTTGGTTCTTGCTCAACAGAAAGTGATGGTCCAAACCAAATAAGCGAAACAGAGGATTTGCCAGAGGAACCGGTTGTTGATACAGAGGCAAAAATTACTGAATTCACTTTTAAATCCGTTGATAACGAAGGGCTTTCTACCGACATAATCGGCACCTTAAATGAAGACGATAATACCATCCATGTTACGCTCAATTCCTTAATGCTTTCCATTGAAGAACTGACACCAACAATAACAGTTAGTTCTGGAGCCGATATTAGTCCGCTATCAAAAACTGTTCAAGATTTTAGCAATGAAGTCACTTATACCGTAACAGCAGAAAATGGAACAGCGGTAACCTATAAAGTTTTGCCTAACATTACTAGTAATCTCTGTAAATCTAATTTACAAGAATCCGGACCTATTGTTGTTAACGAGGATCATCAACAAATAGAAAATCTATTTATTAAAACATCCAGTCAGCATGGTATAGAGGTCAATAACTACAAGGGCGTGGTAATCTCTAATTGTATTATTGAATATACAGGTGCATACATGGGAATTAAATTTTCAAACGCCGATAACCTGACCATAAAAAATTGCTACGTTAAGTATACCAATGCACCTTCTGCAGGTCCTTTAGAGGATTTTACCAGAAACTGTATTGAAGGCTTTAATTCTCCTAATCTGGTCATTACTAATGTAAAAGTTGAAGATGGTTCTACCGGAATTCGATTAAACCAATGTGATGCATCTGAATTAACGTACATAGAAGGGCATAATATGAGAGGTCCTTATCCTAGAGGACAATTTGTACAGTATGACAAATGCATAGGCGGCTTACTTGAGAATTTTTCTGTCATCAATGATCGCAATGTAGCTTGGACAGAAGACAATATAAGCATCTATAAAAGTGCAGGGCAAGAAATAAAGAAAGGTCTTATAATAGGGAATAACAGTCCAACAGGCGTGGGTGTTTTATTTGAGGACCAAAATACCGAAGGTGCCCGTGGCGGTTACGGTGGTGTAGTAGAGGATGTGGACTTTTTAGAAATGGGTAACGGCGTTGTTTCTTCCGTAGAAGGTTCTAAAAATGTTACGTTCACTAGAATTCGCGCTAAAGAAATCATTTGTGGCGAGCTAGGACAAGGAAGAGGTAATCCTACCTCTAACTCCTTAATATTCGCAGCTTTCGGTACTGCCGAAAACACAGGGAATAATAAAATAATAGATTGCCTTGTGTATGATTCCTGTAACCCGACCAATATTGTCTGGCCCGAGCATAATTTTGAGGTAATAGATTATAGGGATGATATTGATTTTGAACCGAGAAGCCCAATAGTTCTCAATTTTGATTGCGTAGCTGATGATTAGCAGAAGTAAAGTGATGTTATAGGATTTGCTTGGGCCATTCTTTCAGGATATCCCAACTTTAGTTCTCGTCTAAAATACAAAAGCTACCTAGATGTTTAGATAGCTCTTGGTTTGTTGTTTCTTACTCCGTGCGGCACTCGTTGCAAACGAGCGCTAGCGGGGGCTTAATCTACTTCGTATTCCTCATATAAATTTTCAATTTCATTAAAAATGTTTTCTGGGATCCCTTCAATATATTCCTCTGAACTCAATACTTTTTCTCCATCTATTTTATCATACATAACTGGTGGTATATTGCTATTATCTAAATCAGGATATTCTTGTGTCCAGTCTAAACCATCATCATCTTTTGGGTTAAAACTTAAATTTTGGTTACTATAAAATCCAGAAGTATATTTTTGTTCAATCTCATTTTGATATTCAAAACCATGTTTAGGACTAGACATCCAATAAATCATTAGAATAGTTGCTTTTTCTGTTTGTTGATTTGTAATTAACCATTTCAAAAAAGTTTTACTACTATCATAGTTCCAATCCATGGCCATTTTGTGCCATTCTATCGGATTGACTGTTTTTGCATAATCAATTATTTTATCGTCTGCTATTTTTCTAATTTCTTGTTCAGTCATAATTAAAATTTTAACTACATCTAATTGGTATTTTTCCTTTTCGAGAACTTAATCTTTTTCTTTCTACTTTCTGAATAGCACTAATTTTCTTTCTAGCTTGAGAGGCACTAATTTCTCCTGCATTAAATTGATGTTTAACACCATTTACCCTTGTACTCATATCAGCATTTATATCTGCGTGGCTACCCCCGCTAGCGCTCGTTTGTAACGAGTGCCGTACCAGTTTTATTCTAAGAAACCAATATCGTCAATTTTTAGGACCGTATGATCATCCCCAAAATTTTTAGCACTAGAGTATTTCCAATCTATTGGGTCGCAAACAAATCCGGAAACAACCGGGTTGCTATGAATATATTCTATTTTTTGTTTTATAACGGCAGTACTCCATAGTTCAATGGGCTTGTTGTTGTGCTGCCAAAATTGATATTTAGATATATTTCCTTTTTGTTTTCCAGCTCTTTCAAACATCCATAGTAACCATTCTTTTCTACTTTCGGTAGGGTTCTCCTCAATTGCTTTTAGGATTTTTTTAGAGGTATGTTTTTTAAAATCTCTTAATAGATTCATTGGGGTTTCATTAGAATCCCTAAAAATTAAATGTATATGGCTAGGCATAAAACAATAAGCATATAACTCCATGCCTTTTTCTTTTCTGCAATAGTCTATACTTTCCAGTAGGATATTGAAATATTCTTGTCTGGTAAATACATCTATCCAATATACCGTAGCAAAAGAAACAAAATAGGCCGCTGTTGGATTTTTAAACTTGTACTTTCTGCTCATTGTCTAAAAATACAAAAGCTATCTAAATGTTTAGATAGCTTTGTTTGTTGTTTCTTACGCTGAACGGTACTCGTTGCAAACGAGCGCTAGCGGGGGATTAAGATTTTATAGTGCCATAACCAGCCTTAATGGCCAATTGTTTTGCGGCAGTCAAATCGGCTAGGGAAATAGTTGTTAATGGGTAACTGTCGCTATCGATATCCAACCAAATTAATTGCACCTTACTCGATTCAAGTTTCCGGTTCAGTTGTGGTATAAATTCCTCTATATCCTCGTCTATAAAAGGTTCTATTTTTAATAATTGTTTAGAAATTGAATCATAATCTGTATGGCCCTTAAATAATTGAAGTGCTGTCGAGACAAGTTCTTCTGGGTCATCTTTCCAATCCAGTTCTATTAAAAGGTCGCGTCTGGCCAAACCGTCTACCATGGCAAGCCAGGGAAGCTCGGGTACAGGTTTATCAATACCACGTTCTTGTAATACATTGGTAAATTGGCTCAAGTAGTTTAAAGGTTGGTTTTCGGCCAGCTGTACCTCCGATATTAAGGAGGTGTCCTCAGTTAGTAATTCTGCTAAGTCTAATAGGGAGCTAATTTTCTTCATTAGTCTAGTCTTTCCAATGTACCATATCATATGGGTAGTATTGCTGGTCTTTTAGGCTACTATCGTCAAGACCGAGGATTTTTGCTATAGCACCTGCTTCCCAACACCAATAGCCTGTATGTATGTTCCATTTACTTTCGTGGGTCTTGATTTCTAGGTTTCTATACCATTCGCTAAGATACTTTTTTAATCTTTCAAGGGCTTTTGCTTTATCTTCTTGTGATAGGGTTACGATTTCAGAAATTCCCTTATAGGGTTTGTTCCAAAGGAATTTATCCGATTGTGGCCAATCAGGTTTTCTATGACGAATTAAAAAATCGATTAGATAATCGTTTACATTATCTCGTTCTACCAATCTAACTAATTTGTCGAATTTGGAATTTTCAATTTCTACTAAAATCCCTATAGATAAGGCGTTTACCATTTGAACGTAACCACTTTCAATTTCCCAAGAGTCAACTAGCTGCAAATTAAAAATTTCTACTAATTCAATAATTTCTTTTACAGGTTCACCAATTGAATATTTGGTGAGGAAAACATCAAAATATTTATCAGCAAAATCGTCTTTTATGGCCTTTATTATTTCTTTGTTGGGCCTAGGATAATTCTGTATGCCATTTTCTATATCCTTGGTTAGAGATATAATTCTCTCTTTATCTTCTTTAATGGTTTCGATTGAGTCATCGATTAATTCTTGATATCCTTCTCTTGTATTTAGTGTATCTCTCAGGTTCATAATATGTTTAGTGTTATGGCCAATTGCCAATTATATTGCCAGCACTGTCTAACTGCTTTGTTGATACATTACCTGCTTTATCAACTCTACTTAGTACTTTTTCTACTTCTCCATTTTGCATTGCCCTGGAAATTTCCTTGGCTTTTTTAGGACCAACTTGATCTTGTAATCTCTTATAGTTATCACTTTTTATCCAATCATCAGACATTTGTTTACCACTTTTGGTTTTCCCTAAACCAGCAGTGTTGAACTTGGCTTCATCAATTACAAATTTAGGTGGCGGTGTGGCATTTTCATAGATACCATCAATACCTTTAACAATTTTATCATCTAGTGTTGATGGTGCAGAATCGCCTATTTTTGTAAGGTCATATCCAGCATCCTTCAAAGCCTTATTGTTAACCAAGTTATCCGCTGATTTTATTTCACCATAATTTCCTTTTTGCTTGTTAGTAGCTTTGGCCGCATCAAAAGCTTCATCTGCATTCTTGGAAGCGGCTTCTAATGCCTCGTCCCCTCCTTTACTTAGCTTTAGAATATTATTCCCTGCAGCATTAGGGTTCATAGCTTTCAGAACTTGCTTATCAATTTCCATTTGACGGGCAAGTTTTTCAGCTTTTGATAGTTTATATGCCCTAAACCCTTTCTCCACAGCCTTTCCAGCACCCAAAAATAAGAAACCTAGGGCAACTTCTTTAAATAAGGCTTCTTCATCTCCGTCTTGGGAGTAATCGTACAATGCTTTTACGGTTAAAAGACACCCTGCCACCTCCAATGCGGCAACGGTTACGGCTATACCCGTTGCCAATGCTCCCGAAGCCGCTGCCACGGCCCCAATGGCGGCAATGGCCATTCCACCAGTAACTACAATGAGTGCTACGGCAGCCACCACAAGTACTACTTTCCCCAAAGTCTCCCAAAAGCTGGATTCCTCTTCGGCACAGGCAGCTGTGGCTTCTTCTAAAGAGTAGAAGATTTCTATTTTTCCGCCAACACCGCACGGCAATACCGAGTCTTCCAACAAAGGGTTAAAGAGGCCTACAAAGATGCCATCTTCAAAACCGTCCCACATGATAGGTGCGGGCACACATGCACTGCTGGTAACGGTACAAACTCCCATGGGCTGTACGTTTACCATAGGAACCATGTCTCCTGTATTAGCTACGGGCTCGTCAAACAAGAACGAATTATTGTTGTTCGTAATCATGAACTCCATGGGCACAGTGCCCTTATCACAGGCTAAATAGGTGCCTTGCGGTACATATTTTTTATTCGCCATGTGTATCTTTTTCTAGTTCAATGATTTCCTGTTTGCTCTCGGTCATATAAAAACCCGGAATCTTAACTTTTACTTGTTGTGTTCCCTTAACTAGCCAATGCTCGCGGTCAAACTCCAAACGTTCTTTATAGTCCACCTGAAGCTCCACCTTCATGTCTATTTTATCCTTAAGTGTGCGTATGAACTTGGTCAGTTCCTTGGCATCTAACTTCTCTTCATCAACGGTTCCAATACCTTCTATAACTATGGGGTCCTTGGCGTTGCCCGGTGAAATTAACTTATATTCTATTTTTAAAGGTAAAGGCTGGGTGACCAAAAATTTAGCAAGCTGCCGCTTTACTATCGTTTCAGAATTAGAACTATAGGTTCTGTATAATCCCGGAAATAAAAAGTAAAGTGCGCCTTGGTTCGCTACTTCCTTTTCAAAACTGCCATTGGTAAGGTTTTCTTCTACAATGGCGATGGTTTTGTTTATTTGCTCACGAGTATCTTTGTTGGCTTCTTTTTTCCATTGTTTTCGAACTTTGTTCCATTTTTCGATTACGGTTGGCTTGTTATATATTTTTTTGAAACTTCCATTTCCATCGGTACCCACAGTAATCTCATGTAATAAAGTATTCATTTCTCGGTTAAGCTTCTCCGTAGCACTCCCTTTCCCAAATTTTTCGGAAATTGTTTTTACATCAAAAACGAGTCCCTTACCAGATATGTTGGGCTGTTTGTAGGTTTTTTGTAAAACGGCTTCAGATGAGTTTTTCATCATCATATCCTTAGTTGCTACAATGGATTTTGCTGTATGACGGTAGTTTTTATGCTGTAGGGCATAAGGGTTTATCTGCAGTTCTACCTCCATCTTAACCTTTATTTACATGAACTTCACCACCGGTAAGTTTACTTGTAGACTTGCCATGCATGGCTAGCTCGTTTCCAGAAAGGATATCCACTTTTTTGTTTCCAACAATATTGGTGGTGGTCTTCGCTTTGATTTTGACCTCTGCTTCCGTACTTCGAAAATCTACATTTTCTTTACCACTAATTTGAACCGTAGCTTCCGTACTGTGCATACCAATTGCATCTTTGGCGCCAATGGCAATAGTAGATTCTTCTGACTTCATCGTCAATGCATTTTTAGCCTTAATATCAATAGTATCGGCATTTAAAGATAAATTCCCGGGAGCGGTAATACTAATGCTACTGTCTTTGGTATTCAAGAAAATCTTGTTGCTGTTTTTGTCCGTTATGGTAATGCTTTCCTCGCCCTCCGTATCGTTAAGCTCAATCAAGTGTCCACTGCGGGTCTTGATAGCTTTAATGTTGTTGTCCGGATCATCAAAGCCACTTTTGGCGTTGGCATTGTAACCAGAACTCAGAACATACGGTTTTTCCGGGTTGCCACCTTCAAAACCAACCAATACTTCTTCTTCTTTTTCCGGGATAAAATAGAACCCTTTTCCACTACCACTATATGGGGTAGGTACTTTTATCCATGGGGTACTGGTACCCATAGGTTTTTGCCATGGAAACTGTACTTTTATTCGGCCCAGTCCGTCCGGATCTGCATTGTCGAGTACAAGACCGCGTTGATCGGCTACTCTAGGAAAGGCGAAACTGTTAGAGTAGGGTAAGTGTTCGGTACCTTCGGGTACGCCCTCAAAGGAATTGCTGTAATGTCCGCTATGGTCAAAACGGTGCACTACTTTTATAATATCGTAAGATCCGTAAGGGTCTTGGTTTTTTGGGTCTGAGAAATTAAGTCCGTTTAAAGACAGCGTATCACCTACTCGCAAAGCTACGATTTCGGAAGTACCTGAAGCGGTAACCATACCCGATGCCCTGCCCAAGGTATTTACTTTGGTGGCTGTATCAAGGCCGCCTTGTGCACTATATTCGTGTTGACCAACAGTATAGTCGTAATTTCCTTTTTTTACGAAAACCGCATCCGATTCGCCTTTAACAGGGGAGAGGTAAGGATGAGATGAATTAGCTATGTGGGAGGTTGAACTTGCTTCCAAAAGCGTGTCGTTTACCCAATCATGGCCTTTAATATCAAAAACTTGTTCTTTTAACGAAGTGGATAGGTTAAAGGAAAGTACATCAACTCCATATACACCATTCAGCGTGGCACTACCTTTTTTTCCTATGCAAAAATCCCGGCCGTTGTGATAAAGCCATACCCCGTATCGACTACAGAGTCTTTGTAAGAATGATAAGTCGCTCTCGTTGTATTGCACGGTATAGGGTAATGTAACATCTGTACCCGTTCCTATGCTTTTTTTCAAAATATCGGTGGAATGCCCTTTTAGGGTGTCTTCTACTACTTGTGATAGCGATGTGCCCTCTTCGTAACTTAAGCATTGCGACGAATTGGCCAATAGAACCGATGGTCCATGGCCTGAGATTACGAGGGTGCCCGCTGCACCGTTTCCTTTTTGAAGGTCTACATTGGTGATAATACCCGTAAATTCCATTTGCCCCGAATTAAGCCCAATAGACATTTTCTTGCCGATATATCCGAGGGCATTTTCCATAAGGGGCCCTGCATAGGTCTCCGTCGCATGAGCAGGAAAAGCGATACGGAAAGTACTATGGCCACCTATAGCCTGTTCTATTGAAACGGAATAACCAGATTTTGGAAGAAAAGCATTACCATTTAAAATAAGCTTGATTTCTACGATTTTAGACATGCGGTTGTGTTTAAGCGGTTTAAGGTATTTAGAATTATAAGAGTTACCAAAAAATCATAATTGAAATCGATGAACGGCATTTCGTACAAGCTTTTTATGTAAATTATTTCTTAGAGAAGAAATTCCATTACTTTACATTGTTTGAACTGAAAATGCAGTTGAATATGCAACTGATTTTCAAATCATTTTTTACAGGCTTGCCCATTTCGGCCAAACACCAATTAGTAACATACAGAACCGAAAAAGAACTAAGAATTTATCTTACTAACTAATATTCAACGGTAAGAGAGATTAACTAGTTATATATTTCTAGGTATAGAAAACCCGAAAAGGCAAAACATTGGCCGATCTGGTCTTTATTCCTATAAGTAACTCTTTTTTCAAGTGCTCCCAATCTGTCTCGCTATAATCCGCATCTGCGCTCCGAGTTATATGAATATCAGTTGTAGGGGTGTAGCCTACGCCATTGTCCTGTGAAACCATAACTCCCTTTTCTACGGTTACCTTTTTAATGGCATCCTTAAAGACGGCATAGCAATGGTGTATAATATCCTGCCGTGTTATAATGCGCCCTCTTGATAAAATCTGTTCCCTATAGGCATAAATTTTCTCGCTAGGGTTGGGTTCGTCATGGCCGCCCAAGCTACCGGTAATAAACACTAATGTATCCGGTTTAAAAGCGGTTCCCGAGTACTGAAACAATTTACTGTAAGGGTTTATTTTGTTCGCTTTTTCCCCTGTAGTCGTCCAATAATCGGTAAAGACAATTTTGTCCCTATTCTTCTCTACACTATTTCGGTTTACTATTAAATAAGAAATTTTGTGTTTTCTGAAATTGCGCAGTTCTATCTGTTGTTCAATCCGTGAAACAATCTGTTTAAGGTCTTTTAAGTTTGAATTGATAAAATCATCGCCCATGGCCGAAAAAGCTACGCTGTCTTCTTTAAGTAGGTCTAGGGTGTAATTTAACAGTTCCGAAGCATCGCGTTCGTCAAATCTGCTCACTCCACCATAACGCAAATAGGCTTGAGGTCTTGCATCATCCTTTTTGTTTCTATCTCGAACATAATATTCGTTTCCGCTATCACCCAGTACGTTTTGGACATCTAAAAAGAAATCGTCTCCAGATTCCAATGGAATGATATTAAAGTTGGGCTGTAGCCTTTTATTAACATTGTGCAATTTCTTATTCAACGCAGGAAAACAATTCACGTGAAAATGTAGATTGTCCAGCATTTCGGCAGAAACCACTGTAGAAAATTCTATTTTAATCCATAACAGCGGAGTAGTAAGAGCATCAAGATCTTTTTGCTTCATGAAGGCCTTGAAGGCTTCAGGGTATTTTTTGAGCTTTCCTTTTATGTCAATACTTCCTTCTACGGTGTAAAAATGATTTCTATAGAACTCTCTTACGTATTCCTCGTAAAATTGAATCTTACTTTGAATGCTCTCGTTAATGTAGGCGCTATAATCGTCTTTAACGATTTCTCGCTGGGCATATCCCTTGGATACATTTAGTGACTCCCCGTTTATAGACCAGTCCGCAATACCTAGGTGGTGTACCAAAAGCTCTTTATTTGCAAAATTTAGAAGGTCAAAATAACACAGTAAATCATTAAGGGTTTTTACACCAGGGGCGGGCTTTATACCAATATAAATACTGGAGTTTTCAGTGCTACCTTCAAAATCGGAACTTTTAAGCCAAGGTGTGGTCCGGTGATTTTGGTGCGAGACCACTTTATTGGGATAAGCAATATAATTTAGTTCGCAGTTGTTTACGGTAAATTCACCCGATGGGCAAAAGAAAAAATCCTTAAAATCTTCCTTTCCGCTATCTCTGAACAAGGGCATTCTTTTTCGGTGAAAGAACTGGCTTCGTTCATTGATTACCATCTTATCATCAATAGGCAAGGCATGCATAATGGCATGCGCTGGCTTGGCGGTTACTGATATTTCTGGGGTAAGGAGGTCTACCAAACGTTCCGTGACTTTGGTACGGCTCGTTTTTATGGTATCTGAAATACGTTCAAACTCATGTGCACAGGCATCAAAAAGAATACCCACAATAGGATCAAAGGAGTATTCTATTTCCATATCGTCCACACCCCAATGATCTGCGGCCCTGCGAATAAGCCTATCTTTTATTTCTTCTTTTGTAAGGCTTTTCATTTAGTTACGTTTTTGGCTGATAATTGAATTTGGATTTTTCGCTATCATTTACTGCGTGGTATCTATTTATAGGATAAAGGAGCTAAATAATAATCTCCATTGAACGTAAAAGGTTCATCTGTTTTTACAATGGTTCCCTTAATAGTTATATAGAGGTATTTTTTTAAACGTACCTTATTGGTCTTTGATGATAGGCTTTCCATCAATTCAATATTCAAGTCTACGTTAGACAAACGTTTTTCATAGGTTTTGATTTGTTTGGTCAATGACTTTTTGATTCTTTCTTTTAGAACGTTGGTATTGACTAAAAGGTCAAAATCTGTTTCCCATATTTCACTGCCAAACTGCTCATCAAAAGTATATTCTTCAAAATAGGTGGTTATAATAACACTTATGAACTGAGAAATAGAATCTTGGAGCGATAGTTTTTTAAGCTCTTTTTTCTCAAAAAAACGCTTAAAATCAAATGGTGCTTGGTAATACGGTTTCGCCATTGTTTTAAAATCAAATACGATTAGTACTGCTTGCTAAACTACATAGAACGGTATCTATCTACTTTTTTATTACTTTAAAGTCAAGGTCACCTTTTTTTAACGTAATTTTTACCGTTTGTGGTGCCTTTATCTCTCCAGAGATAATCATTTTGGACAACGGCCTTTTTAGTTTATTACGAATAACGGCCTTTAACGGTCGTACCCCATAAGTAGGGGAGAACCCATCCAAAGACAAATGGTCTTTGGTTTTTTTGTCTATTTCCAAGGTGATTCCCAATCTTTCTGTGAGCACCAATAATTCTTTTTTCAAATGGAGGTCAAAAATGAAAGGGGCATTTTTTTCGGAAATTGGAGCAAAAGGCACAATTTCAGTGATACGGCCTAAAAATTCAGGTCTAAAATAATTGGACATAATCTCCAATAACTCATTGGATTTAGGGATTTTGCCTCCTTCAATAGACTTACTAATAAAATCTGAGCCAATGTTGGAGGTAAATAGGATAACGGCATTTGAAAAGTCTCCTACCTTTCCTAAACGATCGTTTAATTTTCCTTCATCAAGAATTTGTAAGAACACGTCAAAAACGGATTGATGGGCTTTTTCAATTTCGTCAAAGAGGACTATTGAATACGGTTTTTGGCGAATTTTGTTCACTAAAACTCCTCCTTCTTCATAACCTACATATCCTGGAGGCGCTCCATATAATAATGCTGCAGAATGCTCTTCTTTAAATTCCGACATGTCAAAACGAATAATGGCGGTCTCATCGTTAAACAGAAATTCTGCCAACGATTTTGCCAATTCCGTTTTTCCTGTTCCGGTAGGCCCTGAAAAGAAAAATGAGCCAATGGGCTGCCCACCTTTTGAAAGTCCGGATCTAGATTCTATAATTGCTTCCGAAACCGTTTGTATGGCGTTATCTTGACCAATAACCCGTTTCTTTAACGTGTCTTCCATTTCTAACAAACGCTCTCTTTCCTGGCTCTGTACTTTACCGGCCGGAATACCCGTAATACCAGCAACCATGGCTGCTAGGTCTTCTTCGTTTACTGCTGTTCGTTTTTCTTTTGAATGGTCTGTTATACCTGAAAGTATTTTTTTTATGTAAGCCGATTTCTTTTCATAGGTAGGTAAACGTAGGCTATCTTCCGTATCAAATTTGCCCGTTACAATTGGGCTTAATCTGTTTTTTAATTCAATATAGACCCAATCTATAGCTTGGATTTTGTCCGATTCCTGTTGTTTTTCAGTTTCTGACTCTATTTCAACAAGTTTGGTGTTCAAATCTTCCAAATCGGTCGGTAAAGATTGCGTAGAAACATTTGCTGCGGCCATAGTTCTATCAACCAGGTCCAAGGCAGAATCTGGTAGGCTTTTTTCTTTTAAATACCGTTTTGATAAACGAATGGATTCCTTTAAGGCTTCATCATCAATATCAAGCGCATGATGTTCTGTATAGGTTTGGCCCACACTTTTTAGTATGCGAAAAGCCATTTCGGAATCGGGCTCTTCCACAGTAACAGATTCAAACCTTCTGTTGAGTCCATCATCATTTGCAATGTGTTTCCTGTAATTATCCGCAGTAGTTGCACCTATCAAAATGACTTCCCCTTTGTTCAATTCTGATTTTATGACGTTTAAAATGCCTTGGCTGGCACTTGCATCTTGTAATAACACATGAAAATCATCAATGAACAAAATAGGTTTTACCAAATTTTTAGCTTCGTTAAAGATGCTTTGCAAACGATCTTCTACCTCGCCTTTATAGGATGCACCCGAAAGTAATACGGCAGTGTCTATTTCTAGTAAACTGGCTTCTTGTAAGGTGCCCACAATTTTTCTGGAATAAATTTCTTGGGCCAGATTGTTAATTAAAACGGTTTTGCCCACGCCGGACTCTCCTTGGACCATAACATTGGGTTTGGATTTTCGGCTTAAAATCTCGGCAATTTGTTTTAACTCACGATCACGATTAATGATATGATCATAATCACCGTTGGAAGCTTCAACAAGTAGATCGTTGGTGTATTTTTTTAGGATATCCGTATCCGGAGTAAAGTCACTAGTACTGTTGACGACTTTTTTGTTTGAGCTACCGGAGGTGTTGATTCCGGCCGAAAAACTATCGAACAGTTCCGAACTACTTACAGGCAGTGATTTTACTTGGTCAAAACTGAAGCCTACTCCAGGTGTAATTGCGGATATGAACAAACAAACAAGATCAACATCAGATCTGTTCAATTTAGTTTGTACTTCTTCCGCTTCAACAAAAACCATTTTGGCCTCTGAACTAGCCTTTACCGATAAGGTACGACTAGTGCGTTTGGGATGGGATTCCATATTAACATCGGCCCATTCTTCAATAAAATATACATCTACTCCTTTTTCATGTAATATACGGAGTAAAGAAAGGTCTCTGTTTAATGAAGCCTTTATTAAATGTGCGGGACCAAAACTTTCATGTTGATGCTCTTCTGCAAGTTGCGTGGCAATGTGTATAGCTTTCTCTAGTTCGGTATTCATGCAATGGTTAGTTTCGGTTCATACGTTTAGCAAGATCTAATGCGGTATTGAGTCTGCTGATTTCTTTTTCATAATCTGCGACTTGTTCCTCAAGCTCATTTATTTCATGTCTTGCACTTTCTACCTGTTTTAAATCTCTCTTGGCATCTACAAGTTTATTATAGGTCAACACCAAATTCTCGTACATACTGCGATCGTCCAAGGAATCTTTTGGAATATCACTTCTAAGGTCTATTAAATTCTTGATGATAGATTGTTCTACAAAGAACCAGCCTTCTTTTACCGTGTCTAGAGAGTCTATTTGTTTGTCTACGCCCTCTAAGGCTTTTATGAATTTCTTTTGGTAAAGAAATTCATATTGCATTTTTTTATTGTCCTCACGTAATACGGCATTTTCTTTCCACGGCAGTTTATAACTGTAGAAAAATGCGGTAAACAGAATACCGACCGTTATGGCGAACATTAATAAAAATAGTAGAAAAGAAGAGGTTCTTTCCTTTTTGTTAAGTATTTCCATAGCATGTTTTATTCAGATAAAAACGAAGGCTTGTTTGATTTATCTTGTTTGTTCTGTACTATATTTTCATTTACGAAAATTCCCATATCCCTTCGTTTTCCAATATAATCTACTTGTGTTAGTACAGTAAGTAAACGATCAATAACGTTCATAAAACCAGTAGCTAAAAGTACATTTAGGTTTACATCGTTATGATTGTATTGCATATTGATCACATCTGTAAATATCTTTTCATAATCACCTCCTTTTAGATCGGTCCATTCTCCAAAATAATTAAAAAGTTCTTCTTTGTTTTGTGGAGAGGAGACATCTACGGCTCCTTTAAAGACTCTTGCAAAACTTACTATGATCTGTAAAAGTTCTTTAGGGTGCATGTCATATTCTTCCCATTTTATCTTGGTAATCTGTTGTGCGAGATAGCCATAGGCTTTATCAACGGCCAAGTGCATGGCATCTGCAATAGGATTGTCGCTCTGCTTGGCCATTATCTTTTGAACGATCAAGATTGCATTTCGCTCCGTCATCTTTACAAAGTTCTCGGCGTCATTATAAAAGTCTACTAAACTTTCATGAGCACCTAGAGTTAAACTGGGAGGAATATAGTCTGTTGCAATGGATAGGCTTTTACCTTCTTTATGAATTTTGGCGATCGGTAACTGGTTGCCGGATAATCCTGATTTTGCCAAATCATCACTTGTAATAAAAGTGAAAAATTGACCATTGGTCAAAAATGGGTGCCTTGGAGGCATTTCTTTAGGGTCTTGCTCTCCAAAAGGTATGGTTTTCTCCGTATCTAAGTTTATGAGTAAAAAGCCTTCATCCAACTTATTGTCGGCCAATTCATCAACAACAATTTCTTCTTTTACGGATGGTGTATTTTCCGTAATTTCTATTCGGTTACCGTTTGGGGTAATTGCCCGTAATTTTTTGATGCTTACTTTTAGGCTTTTGTGAATATCTAGATTAATAGCATATTCATTGTTGCCATTAAGATAGGAAGCCAAGAACCCATGACCGTATCTGCCTTTACGAACCACATACGCATCCTTTATGCTGTTTTCGGCAAAATTTTGAAGGCTTTCAAAATGCTCCTTGGAGATTTTCATGCCATCTACCCAATTGATTTTAAAATTTTTGATATCCTCTATCATGATGTTCTTTTTATATGCGTTGGCAAATGACTACATCGCCATCTTTTAGGTTATTATCTTCTACTGTAAGCTCTGAATCAATATGTTTAGAAGCTGCGTACCACTTAGGTTTGCTATAAAAATACCAGCCGTGCGGGTCATCGGCCGTGTCAGTAAGTTCTATTTTTGTGGTTGCTTTTTTGGCATTGTAATCATTAATAAAAAAATAGAACAATCTACCGAACTCCATATTTTTTGGAGCTTTGGCCTTAAAGCTAGTCATATTTCCCGCTTCGGTGTTTTTATAGAACATGAAGTTGAGTATAATCATGTTCTTTAGCTCGTAATGCTCCGGTGTGTCATATTTTTTCTGAAGGGGATAGTACCATTTTGTATATAACTTTACAGGAATGGAAACGGAATATTTATAGAGTACAAAAAAGCTAGTAGGCACTGTAAATGCGGCCATCGTCAAAAAATAATAGGACAAATACTGCAAATCTTGATAGTGTGCTGCAATCATGATTACAGGAACCATTATAGCAAAAGAGGTAATTATGCCAAAAAGTAATTCTTTAAGACCCTGGTTGGAATCGAATTTATCAAAGAGATAGCGATAGAAAAACACGTGAAGCCCACCTATAATTGTAGCAAAGGCAAGCATCCAAAAATACCGGAACATTACTGTAGACTGTCTTAAGTTGTATATAATGGCTAAAAATATACCCATTACCGCAATTAATGCCGCAAGATAATAGTAGTATTTTTTCCTTCTTTTTTTGAACCCAGGGGTTTTTCGACCAATTAGGCCAAGTGCCAACAAAATAAAGACCAAGACAATCGCAAAAGGAATCAAGGCCTCTATGTTTATAAATCTCTTTAGGTAACTTCCAATCATAGGGGTCTAAATTGTAGCGGATACTCCAAGTCTTCCGGAATATACATCTTCACTAATCACAAATTTTCTTTTCTTTTCGGCCAGTGTAAATTTTATTTCAAAATCGGCTTCATAGGGCAATGTATGTTCTAAAAAGAATTGAATTAGCGTATTAATTTTTCCATTTGGCATGTAATCAACTATTTTATCAGGTCTTCTAATGTTATTAATGATAAAAATGTATTTAGGAAGAAACGTAACCGTTTTTCCTTCTGTTGCCATGTTAATGCCCAATTGCCACGGTTCCTGTTTGGTTTTCGCTGCTATTGTGGCGTAATCCTTCTCAATTATTAACTGTTCTTCAATAATATTTTCCAACACTATTTTTAACAACGGTAAATTACCTGCTATCTTATACATGAAGGGCATAGTCTTTAAAATCTTTGCGGCTATGCTCCCTGGAATTCTTGAGTCTATCTGCCATAGATTTAACAAAAAATCTACTAGTTCTGGGCTACCTAAAGATTTAAAGGTAAGGTCTTCTGCCGATTCTATAGCAACCCGCTGCAAGAAAAACTCAGTTTCCAGAGGGCTGAAAAACTTTCGCGCATTTTCTTCCTCAATTTTTCTTCCGTTGTAATCGGTAACCATTGTTTCCACATACGGCGTACTAGAGTAGGTGCGATGAAAAAAACGTTCAGGAAAAATATTGTAAAAACTTCTACGGCTAAGTTTAACCTCTAAAGTGTTTTTTTTGTCTAGACTTTCTTCTATTGAGGTGATGTCCTTACTAAAGCGTCTTTTGAAAAAATCAGAGAGTACAATATCTAGTTCGGTCTCTTCATTTAAGTAAGAAATAAAAGTTTCGGCCTTTAGGTCAAAATCAAGGTCAAATAACTCTTGTCGTATTTTATCTGGAGATAAGGGGGTCATTTTTAAAGGTTTTTTAGCAAGCGTGCGCCGGAGACGAACCTATCTTGCCAATATTTTGAGTTCAAATCAGCAATTTGAACTCCAGTAGGGGAATTTGAGCCTGTAAATTTTCCGTTTTGAAGGTAAATGCCCACATGGGAAACCACTTTATCTTCATCTTTTAACCTAAAGAAAAGCAAATCTCCTTGCTGCAAAAACTTTTGACCGGAAAAGTGTGCTTTAATATCCAAATTAAATTGTTCTATGGAAGTTCTTGGGAGCTCAAAACTATATACTTTTTGATAAATATCCCTCACGTACGCAGAGCAATCCACTCCACTTTTGGTAGTGCCGCCCCATAGGTAAGGTGTGTCCATCCATTCATATATACTCGCATATAGTTTTTCGTTTTTAATTTCTTCGTACGGGATTTCTAAAAGTTCAGAAAAATGTAATCTTTGTTCTTTGCTAAGATATGAAGGTTCAACAGTAACTATTTGTTTGTTATCTTGTGCTTCTTTTTGGGCAGCTAAACGTTTTGATTTTTCCATTTCTTGTCTGTAATACTCGCCTTGACCCGCTACCGAGGATTTATTGGCACAACCGGTAATCAATGCAATAATTAAAAGAAAAGACAGTTTTAATTTCATATTAAAAATCGTACATTTAATTGAAAGGAAGAATGGATAAAATTAGAGATTAATTATGAATAATAAAAGTATTAAAACTCACTTTGATAGTAACGTGTTTATCACTTTTTTAGTATTGTTATTTGCTGGATTGGCCCTTTTTTCTTTTCGTTTGAACAGTGAGGTAGATTGTAGTAATGTAGATTTTGAGATTATTTCAAATTCCTACACTACAGAGGATTTAATTGAGTTTAAAAGTACAGATGCTTCAGGGTTTAATTGGACTTGGAATTTTGGGGACAATGAACCGGAAGCGTATAGGTCCGATGTTGTTCATCAATTTAAGAAACCTGGTAAATATTCCGTTTCCTTAAAAATGAACGGTGAGTGTGTAGCTTCACGTGAAATAGTAATTTCCAAAGACAAAATAATACGTGATGCAAAGCTCATACCTAATATTGTTCTACCAAAAAAAGTTAGGGTAGGAGACGAAGTTGAATTTTTTAACGATTCTAAATTTGCCACTTCATGGCAATGGAGCTTTGGCGAAACTGCAGCAGTAGATGGTAATGACAGAAGGGAGAAATATACCTATAAAACTCCTGGCGAAAAAACAATTCTATTGGTCGTGAATGGCGATCGTAGACATGAAGCTAAACGTATTTTAACTGTATATCCTTCAAAAAAGAAAGAGCGTATTGGTAGAAGCAGAAACGCAAGTGCCCCTATAGAGAATGTACTGGCTACAATTCCGGAAGCGCCAAAAGAAGAGGAGCCTGTATTTGAAGATAAGGACAAGGTAGATGAACCACCTTATATTGAAATTTCAAGCGGAGAAATAGAGGATATGCTATTAAGGTACTCGGTAAGAAATCTTGATGACATTAGTATTCGGAATTATTTTTGCGTAACGAATATTCCCGTTTTCAATAAAAGCGGAGATCGCTTTACCGTTAGTCAGTTCTTTAAAGCTGTTCGGGATGTTAAGATTGAAATTAAGAATCTTAAACTGTATAGGGATAAAAAAACAGGTTGTATAAAAAGTATGACTGTAGATATGCGCACCAAAAAAGGATTATTTTGGAAGAATTTTTAGTGAGTGTATATAAGCAAGGGCAATCCTAAAAAATGTATTTGACGCAGAAACTTTGTCTCAACCGATAAATGGTGGCTGATTTAGTTTTTTTTGATAAAATTGGATAATTTCTTTTCTACGGAACGAAGAATCGGTTTTTAGAATAAGTTTATTTTGTGGGTTTATACCTATAATAGAGAGTAGGGTTAGACTCCATAAAATTCAGTGTTGAGATGATGTTTTTACAGTGAATTTAACTTCAAAATTCAGTTGTATTTAGTTCTTTGAAAATAGCTTTTTTCCTACTTTATTTTTTAAGCAGAATAATTTTAAAAGCTTGCACTTTATCGAAAAATGTTTGGAGAGTATCAGATATTTAATAGTTTAGCATCGTCTTATTGACGTTTATATAAACTTTTAATCAGGTATTATTTACCACAAAAATCATTTTTTATGTCTTTTAAAGCTAAATTAAATTTAGGAGGAAAAGAGTACAACATCTTAAATTGTAACTACGATCTTTTTCAAGAAACAGATCCAACAGGTCGTCCGTCTTCTGTAACAAGAGGAGGTAAGATTACTGTTACTGTAGAGTCCAATGATGACACCGCTGGTGTTGAGTTAATGATGGATAACTTTGGTAAGAAGGATGGTTCTATAACGTATACAAAAAGAGATACGGATGCTACCCTAAAAGAAATCAAGTTTACTGAAGCCTATATGGTAAAGTACAGAGAGAATTTTGATGCTACTGGAACCAATCCTTTAACGGAGACTTTTACTTTGTCTGCTAAGGAATTGAGTATTGGTGGTGGTCAGCACCAGAACGAATGGGTAATGTAATCCATTTTGCAATAATTTTTTTGAAAAGGAGGCAAGCAAACGCCTCCTTTTTTTTACTTTTCAAATGAATGCGCCAAGCTTTTACAATTGTATATTTTACTTTTTAGCTGATCAAAATGATTTCTAAATAGTAATAATGACCGTGTATGGCAACACGTTACCGGTTTGGTGTTCTAAAATGCTTTAGTTGTGTTTTTGTTGTAGATGATATATGAAGCGTAGTAAAGAAAAAACTTACTCAGGCTCATTCAGGTACTTTGTTTGCGTATAACATTTTTTTGAGTAAATTTAAAACTTAAAACAATATATAAATATGGCTATTGATAACGTAGGTATTGGTGGTAATGAGGTAAAAGGTGACGCTAGTGAAGCCTTAAACAGCATTCCACAGAACAGGGCTTTAATTGCCGGTAAACTTACCCCTAATGCACCAGTAAAGCCTGAAGTGGTGGAAGGTCTTAGAACTGTTGAAGATATTTTTGAGCATTACGAACCCGAATTAAAAATCCCGTTTGAGGATAAGAACGGCGGTACCGTAAATGAAACTTTGAAGTTCAGAAATCTTGGTGATTTCGGTAAAAAAGGCATTATCAATAATAGTGTTTTCTTAAAAGAGCTTGAAATAGAGAGCGATCAATATAAAAAAATGATCAAGCAATTAAAGACCAATAAGATTTTAAAGGCCGCTTTGGAAGATCCTGACGCTAAAAAATCTTTGGTCGACACCATAGATGCTTTAATCGCTGAAATTAAAAACGCTAAATAATTCTACATGGCCGATACACAGAACAACCAAAAAGCCGCACAGTTAAGTGAAAAACCTTATGCGGAACAGATAAAAGAAAAATCGGATGGACTTGTCAAATATGGCGGGTACGATCTTTTGGAATCTGCCATTGATGATGTACAGAATCTGAACCCCGATCGTAAGGCACGTCGGAAAATGTTCCTTACGGAAAACACCAAAAAACAAGAGCGTAACGATCTCTTGAAAAAATTGGAGCTTTGGTCAGAAACACTTAAATCTGGTGATGATATCATAGATTTAGTACAGGCAGCAGATGATAAAGCAGCTTTATCGCAGCAGGTACTAACAAAAAATTTAAAATCTGCTCTTGAGGAAACTCGTGAACTTGAAACTTCCTACCGTTCCGTAGCCTTGTTCTATAAGAATACAGATTTACCATCTTTAAAAAATGTTTCCATTATCAATGCGGAACTTGATCAATTAACGGATTTGGATAATACCCGTTTCTTTGATCATATAAGAGAAGAGTTGGTTTCTAAATATGATCGTTTGGATCTTCGTGAAAACTACTCTCTTATGGTTCTTCCTGGGTATTTAGGCTCTAAATCTGTTGTGGATAAATGGGCAAAAGTAGCACACGACAATAAAGTTACCTTGGTGACCGATTTTGCACATCTAGATGAGCCAGACGATGTAATGGAAATGTTTGAAAGTGCCAATTTAGCTAGTGGAGATATGTATTTGTCTAACACTATCATGACCTGTAACTGGTTGGTAGGCCGTGGCAAACACGAAGAAGTAGGCGAAGAAGAAGACGTACATGTACCGCCTTCTGGAGCCCTTGCCGGTAAAATATATAAAACCTTAATGTCTCAGGTAACCGCAGGTAAAAAACACGGTGGTTTAAGTGAGGTAGATGGTGTAAGTTTTGATTTGAGAAAAAGTGAAATTGCCAATCTAGAGAACCTAGGTCTTGTACCTATGGTTAATGAATATGGTAAGGTCATGGCCTTTTCTGCCAAGACACTCTTTAACGGAGATAACTTAGGCCTTCAAACCTATTCTGTAGTACGGGTGTTTGATTATGTCGCCAAAGTATTAATGGACTTTTTAAACCGTAGGGCTTTTGAAAACTTTAGCACAAAGACCCGTAATGAAATACAATCACAGATTGTGCGGTTTTTAGATGATATTACAGGGCCGGACAAACTAATTGAAAATTTTGAGATTAGAAGGTTTGAGCAAGACCCGAACCAAAAAGACCGTATTTATTTAGATGTACGCCTAAAACCTTATTTCCCGGCTAAAAACTTTATGATCAAAATGGATGGTCAAAAAGGAGACGAAGGTACGGATTGGGATACAGAATACGCACAACAGTAAGACAGCTCTAAACGAAGTTGTATCTCCTAAGATCTTGTTATAGAGAATAATAAACAAAAACTTGGGTTTTGTAAAGGAGGCTTTTGCTTAAAAGTTAACTTGTAAACAGTAACCCACTACTTTAAAAACCTGAAAAATTATGTCATTTTTAGCAAAGCTTACTGTTGATGGACAGATATATAATGTGCTTCATTGTATTTATAATTTTGAACAACCCATGGATGGTACGGGAAAACCTGCGGGAAAACCTTTGGGTGGGCAGATTTCTGTAACCATTGAGTCACAGGGTAAATATGACCTTTTTCACTGGATGAAAGAGCCAGAGCAGACAAAAGATGGTTCCATTGTATTTTTTAAACGTGATGCCTTATCAAAGCTGCAAGAGGTAAAATTCTCTAAAGCGTATTGTGTTAGTCTTGAGGAAGAGTTTGATGCAAATGATGAAATGCCTATGCAAAAAAGGATAGTTATCTCAGCAAAAACAATTACCGTGGGAGATATGGTTTTTGAAAATAGTTGGGGGGAGTAGAACTATGGATGTCTTAACCCAAAAATCAAGACAGCAGAGGTTAAAGCGAGAATTTAACAAATCGCTAGGAAGCGTACGTCTTTCAAAAAGTAAAAAGCTGACTTTAGCCGATAAAAGTAAGATTAAAAAGGCGGCAGTTAAGAGCCTACAGCGTTATTTGACCGCAGAGTTAAAGAGGACGAATACAAAAACTTACGACTGGTATTTTACAGAAATGGAGAGTGACCGGATCCGAGCGGAAACCCCTCGTAGAAATAACCTTGGTTATAATCGATATTATATAATTGATTATGTTAATATTCCAATTAATAGTAAAAACTCCTATTCTTCGTACTATACTCAAGAAAGGGTTAGGGAATTTAGTATTTCTAGTAAGGAAATAAGAGATATCATATCGGGATCAGCAAAGCTCTTTGCACATATGATGAAGATAACCGTTAGTGAAAAGGAAGATGCAAAAATATATGCAGCCTACGATAAGGTTGATGAAAAAACGATTATTACAGTTGTTCTCGGTTTTCCTGTGGCTGTCGTAGGGGCGGTAGAGGCGGTACCTCTTTTATATGCTGCTAGTCAATACTCGGTACCTGGTTTAGGAAAGGCGCTAACAATTAATTCAGGCAGGGTAGCTGCTGTTAATGGGGCTTCCAATTTTGGAGAGCAATATGTTTCTACGGGTATTTCAAAAAATATGTGGGGTATGAATAATTTACGAAGATTGGATTTGTTTGACTTGGGTGTAACTACAGCATTTGGTGGTTTTGCCAGCACACCATTAAAATCAGAATTTGATTATACACTTGAAAAAAGTTTTAATACGAACGGTTTCAAGGAATTTTCAGAGAATATGGTTGTTAGTGGACTAAGTAATCAAGCTAGTAAATCATATGGTTCTGCAGTAGGTAAACCAATGTCCCAATTTGGAGGGGCTATAGGAGAAGTTTTTAGTATTGGAGGATTATTTACCTTGAAAACGACTATATCTACTGGGAAGAAAAAGATTAAAGATGAAAATCAACCTCAAAATAAATATAAAAACCCCAAGAAATGACGCTTACCAAGAGTCAAAAAGGTACACTTTTATTTGTAGGAATTTCTGCGGTAATTATAATTTGTATTACGCAATATATTAAAAGTAATGTAAAAAATAATTCGGAGTATGCTATAGGTTATGTTTTTGATTCTATGAATGGCCCATCATCTGGTCCTGCAATTTATTATTATTATTATGTAGACGGTGAAAAATATGACAATAGTGATTATATAAATTCTGATTATAATGTTCGCGTTGGAGAATTTTATTGGGTAAAATATTCGTCAGAACACCCCAACTGGGCTGAAATACAACAAAACCTTCAAGTTATTGATATAGATAAAATTAAAAAAGCGGGATTTTCTTTACCACAAAAGAAAAGAAATCAGTTTCAAGAATAAAATTTAGTTGAGATGAAACAGAAAAATCTTAAGATATCTTTGTGGTTAATTTCATTATTTCTTTTTACATCGCTTTGTTCGTCTCAAAGGAACCTTGTCAGCCATAAAACAGAAGGAGGTCTAACGTTAATTCCTGGTACGAGAATATACCTTGAACCCCCTTCAGGGTTTCAACTATCAAAAGATTTTATTGGTCTTGAAAACGGTGATAATGAGATTATCCGCTTTTATGATATGTATGGTACAGATTATTATGCTAATTCTAACAAGTATACCAAAAAAGCATATGAGAAAATAGGAGCAATTGTATATGACTTTGAAGAAACGATAATTGATGATTACTATGGAAAAGTGCTCGTTACCAATAGTGACTATGCAAACCGAGCGGTTACCTTAGTTTTTGGCGATGCTTTTTTTTCTGTATTAGGGGTTGCTGTTACGAACAATACAAATAATACTGAAGTTAGTCATCTAATAAATTCATTTAAAAGCATAAAGTATGACAAAGACCGAGAAATAGGCTCGATGGAAGCTGCATTTTTTTCCGTTGATGTAGAAAAAAGTGGCTTCGAATTATTTTTTCAGGCTAATGAAATATTTCACTTTACTGAAAACGGCGAATACCCCAACGACACAAGTTCTTCATATGTTATAAACCAAATACTCGTCGATCCCACTAACCCAAATTTGAAACTCGTAGTTGATAATATCATCAATTCCAGTATTGAGAAAGGGTTTAAAGTTACCAGCAGAAAACAGACTTCTAAAAATAAAATCAATGGTTATGATTGTTTTCAGGAAATGGTCTATGGCGAATCCGAAGGAGTGAAAACCCAGACTGTCTTTACGGCAATCAATAATGGGAGAAGAGCGGTTGTTATAATGGGAAGTGCCAAAGAAAACTTCAAAGAAAATATAGAAAAGTTTAATGAAATAACTTCTTCGCTAAAATTCAACTAATTTTATTTTAGAGTGTAAGGTTGGATTAATTATCCATTTTAATTAGTTGCCATTGAGTTACGGTTTTCTGTTTTACATTGTTTTAATATGGTTCATTCCTAAAATATCACCTTATTATAATTTTTAAGGTCAAAGATCTTGATAGTTTAGTTAAGACTTATTTTCAAATATAGGTGATGGTTACCAACATAATAAAACATAATTGCCTCACGCAAAACTTATGGATATATACCTATAATTAAAGAAGTCTTAGAAAATACTTGAAGGGATGGTTGTATTAGATTACGCAACAGGTTAACCCTTCGTATTCAGTATGGATTATTGGGTGAAAAGAGTGTATTGTAATTGTTTCTTTTGGTATCATTCCTCTTGTATATTAGGTTTACAGTACCTAAACCCCTTAAATCCCTCTCTTAATCGATTATTTGGATAGTTGTCCAGTTAATTAGTATTTTTGTGTTTTTCATTCTCGTGTAAGACACTAAATTATTCATTGAAAGAAATTACACCTACTTATGAAGTCGTTCCCTATAAAACTTATTTTTTTTCTGGGTAGCCTGTTATTTTCGAGTCATATCCTTTGGTCGCAGACCCCAATTTCTGTAAAAACCAATGATTTTGTAACTACAACTATATTTTTTCCATCTACTATTAAAAAAGTAGTTGAGCCTGCGGCAAATTTTAGTTTTAGCTATGAAAGTGGTTCTAACATTGGATTGCTGAAAGGTAGGAAGGGTAGGGCAAGCAATCTTTTGGTTATTACCGAACAAGGTTATATCTACTCGTTTGCATTGAGTTATGCAGAGGAAGTTCCGGAATTCAGTTTTATTCTAACAACAGATCAAGCAATCAGTAAAACCATGTCAGGTAATGGCGAGAGCTCTAAGAGGCCTGAAATTGTTGAACAACCTTCTGGTAATGACAGTCAAGAAACTGTGGAAACCAACGAAATTCCTATTGAAAATGTCACAGCAAACAATCAACCAAAAAATAAGTTAAGCGAAGCACTAACTACGAATATTTCAGAAAGACAAAAAGATACGATTGTTCAAGAACCGGTGTACATGAGTAATGATGATACGGAAGAAAAAGATTTGTATGATGTAGATCGTGAAGAGTACTATCGCATTTTTTGTGAAAATAATTATCTGCAGAAAACCGTATTTAAACGGAGTTTTAGACAAAACAAAAAAATTGCTGTTCGGCTCAATAATATCTTGGTGGATCGGAACGAGAAGTATTTTGTGGTGCAAATAGAGAATAACTCAAAAAGGAAATATGATATCGCGGGACTCAGCTTTTTTAAAAAAGCAAAAGTGGGGCAACTTGAAAAAATCATGAACCCCCTATACACTTTTAATCTTCAAGAAAGTATAGATCCAGAAGGCATAAATGAGGTTGTTTATGTGTTTAAAAATTTTAATATTAGTGCCAAGGAAAAAATTTCTGTAGTTTTAGCTGATGCAAATAGTGACAACTTGGTGATACTGCCACTCGATTATTTATTAATTAATTCTCCCTCGAATTGAAACATATCACAATTATATTTTCATTTCTATGTTTTCCAATACTAGCTTTTTCTCAAACTTATTCCAATACTTTCTCGGTATCTGGGGGGCTATTTGGTGATGGTTATGGAGGAGAGATAACGTATAATACCAACTTAAGTGAAACAACCCATACTCAAATAGCTTTGAACGGTACGTATGCTAACTATAAAAGTGGAGCCGTACGTATTCCGTATATGAGCGTAACAGCCAGTTATTCCTATTTTATAACGGTTTATAGTAGAAACAGGAAAATGCAGTCACTTTCTTTGGGAGGAGGAGCCTTGGCAGGATATGAGTCAGTTAACAACGGAAACTTGCAGTTAAGCAATATCGTATCCGTTGATGGGGAGAGCAAGTTTATATACGGCGGTGTAGTTACGGCAGATTTGGACATTATACTTACGGAACATCTTTCGTTATTGATAAAGACCTCTGAGTTCTATCACGTTAATAGTGATTTCGGTAATCTTACGAACTATAGCGGTTTGGGTATCCGTTACTATTTTAACTGATTTATAGCGGTATGGACTTAGATTGTATTTTCGTCTTATCCAAGAAAGGATACGTTTCATCGTTGTTCATTATCAAAAAAGTTCCTTGGTTATGCACGGTTGGAACGGAT
>NZ_JACSOI010000040.1 GCF_018728565.1 Zobellia russellii
CAATACGGGCGATACGGTCACCTTAACGGTTGACGGTACGGACTATACAGGAACGGTGGATGCCTTGGGTGATTATAACATCGATATCCCGGGTAGCGCATTGGCCGCCGATGGTGATACTACGGTTGACGGAAGTTTTGTAACAACGGATGTAGCGGGCAACAGTGCAACGGTAACCGATAACAAAACATATACGGTAGATACGGTAAGTCCTGCTCCTGTACTTTCAATAGATGATATTACAGCGGACAACATACTGAATGCGGC
>NZ_JACSOI010000041.1 GCF_018728565.1 Zobellia russellii
CCTTCTTCATCAACGATTAGGGCACCAGAAGTACCGTCTTCCAAAGAAACCTCTAACTTGTACTGGTTAGCTTCGTTTTTGTGGGCTTTGTTGATAGTTGCTCCTGGGTAGTTAGTCTCTACCATTGCAGTTACCGCTTCTGGAACTTCTTCCAAAGCTACTTCAGAAAACTCCTCTTGAGCTACAGCTTCAGTGGCTGTATCCTGAGCTTCAGTTGCTTGCTCTTCTTGAGCGAATGCAGTTAAACTTCCTAA
>NZ_JACSOI010000042.1 GCF_018728565.1 Zobellia russellii
TATGAACAAGGAATTCAACCCCGCATATCCTTCAATGGACGATTTGAGAAACAAGGCCATGAAACGTATACCCAAGTTCGCCTTTGAGTACCTGGACGGTGGCTGCAACGAGGACGTAAGCATAGCAAGGAACACCTCGGACATACGCAAGGTACAGTTACAACCTAGGTACCTGAGGAACCAGGGTACCGGTTCGACCAGGACCAAAGTTTTGGGCATGGAGTTCGATGCCCCGTTCGGGATAGCCCCCGT
>NZ_JACSOI010000043.1 GCF_018728565.1 Zobellia russellii
GCCGATAATGTATTGAATGCTACGGAAGCAGGAGGAAACGTCAACGTAACCGGAACGGTAAGTGGCGACTTCACCACAGGAGATACGGTAACCCTAACAGTAAACGGTACCGATTACACGGGAACTGTAGATGGCGCAGGCACATATAGTATAGCAATTCCAGGTAGTGAATTGGCTGCCGATGGTGATACGACGGTAGATGGAAGTGTAACGACAACGGATACCGCAGGTAATGTAGGAAC
>NZ_JACSOI010000044.1 GCF_018728565.1 Zobellia russellii
TCCCATTTGAACATGTGCACGAAATCCTTGTTGATCTCGAAAAAGGTATCCTGATCGAACTCCACCTGCTTATGGGCGTCTGGGGATACGTTGAAGTGCTCCGCGAGCGCCCTTACCTGTAGCTTGTACTCGTTGCCCAGGAACAGGCGGGAAACCTTTACGGGACTTCCGTCTATCCTCATGTTGAACAAGGAGCCGTTCCCGATATCG
>NZ_JACSOI010000045.1 GCF_018728565.1 Zobellia russellii
CAAAACGAAGCAGATGCTGATGCCGCGATACTTGCCGTACAAAACGATGTCGACCAAAACGAAGCGGATGCAGACGCAGCTATTCTTGCCGTTCAAAACGATGTAGACCAGAATGAAGCAGATGCCGATGCTGCAATCGCCTTAAAGGAAGATTCCGCGAACAAATCGGATGACGTAACACTAGCTGATGCCACAAATACCAAGTTCCC
>NZ_JACSOI010000046.1 GCF_018728565.1 Zobellia russellii
GGGGGATATGATGGAACCTATAAAAACGACGTTTGGTACAGTAACGATGGGCTTACCTGGACCGAGGCTACCAGTGCGCCCCCCTTTTCGGGAAGATCTGGGCACACCACCGCTGTTTTTGACAACAAATTATGGGTCATTGGGGGATATGATGGAACCTATAAAAACGACGTTTGGTACAGTAACGATGGGCTTACCTGGACCGAGGC
>NZ_JACSOI010000047.1 GCF_018728565.1 Zobellia russellii
AAAAGACAAAAAAAGGATATCGGGATCTTTATGTAGTTCTTCATTTTGTGGTAGGGGAACTTTTAGCTCATTTTAAAAAATACTTCAATACCTTTCCGCGTTTTTAAAAGAAAGTCCTACAAGATATGCAATCCGTTCCAACCGTGCATAACCAAGGAACTTTTTTGATAATGAACAACGATGAAACGTATCCTTTCTTGGATAAGA
>NZ_JACSOI010000048.1 GCF_018728565.1 Zobellia russellii
GTGATATCTGCGGATTCTTCCAAAGCTGAAAGGTCTACGGTTACGGAAGAAGTCCCTTCGTCGATTTTCAAGACACTGGAAGCATCGATTGAAGCCCCTGTTATATCGTCATCTGCGGTAGCGGCGATCTGTCCGTCCACATAGGTCTTCACGGCAAGTTCCGTAGGGAACTTGGTGTTTGTGGCATCGGCCAAGGTAACGTCATC
>NZ_JACSOI010000049.1 GCF_018728565.1 Zobellia russellii
TGTCCGTCCACATAGGTCTTCACGGCAAGTTCCGTAGGGAACTTGGTGTTTGTGGCATCGGCCAAGGTAACGTCATCGGATTTGTTCGCGGAATCTTCTTTTAGGGCGATTGCTGCATCTGCGTCCGCTTCGTTCTGGTCCACATCGTTTTGCACGGCAAGAATCGCCGCATCTGCGTCAGTTTCGTTCTGGTCCACGTCGTT
>NZ_JACSOI010000004.1 GCF_018728565.1 Zobellia russellii
ACGTATTCACGGTGCACCTCCTGGAAGTTCCCGTCAAAAAGAAAGAACTTTTTGTTGGTCTTCCCGATATCGAATACGGCCGTTACTTTAGTTTTCATGACTATGTAATTATTGTCTGGATGTTATATTTCAACATCTTAATCTCTATTTAAATTTTTTATTTGAGTGTGGTTACTGGATTTAAACATCACTCTTATTTTTTTGAGCTATCTGTATGTGGAGACTAACAACTTTTGGGTATAAGTTACTATAGATTTTAGTTTCCCACATCTTGTACATGATAAACATTTTTCAGCTCTCAGCTCGCTGCGGAACTAGTTGAAAATTAATCTGACGGGTGAAATATGTAACTCTGGTAAAAATACTTCCATGGGCCGTACGGCCCATGGAAATAAAAACAAACTAACTCAAAACGATCTATCTTACAAAGGCATTCGCCATGCCCCCGTCCACATTGATAATGTTCCCTGTGGTCTTGTTCAATACGCCCACGCATGCAAATACCCCGTCCGCGATATCCTTTGGGTATATGATCTCGTTCAGGAGGTTGCGTTTGGCGTAATGTGCGGGAAGCTCCTCAACGGTGATCCCGTAGGCCTTTGCACGTCCCTCGGCCCAATCGCCTTCCCATATCTTGCTGCCCACGATCACCCCGTCCGGGTTTACGGTATTGACCTTTATTTTGTCGCCCCCCAGTTCCGCGGCCAATAGACGCGCCATATGCTGTTGTGCGGCCTTCGCCGTTCCGTAGGCCACGTTGTTGGGCCCGGATACGAGCCCGTTCTTGCTGGCTATGCTTATAAAGTCACCTCCCTTGTCCTGTTTGCGCATGATGGCCACGGCCTGCTTGGCCAGTTCGAACTGCCCCTTTACCAGGACGTCCTGCAGTATGTCCCAATCCTTTTCCGAGGTGTCCTGTAGGGGTTTTGAAATGGCGAGACCCGCGCTGTGCACCACGATGTCCACTCCCCCGAACTCCAGACATGCCTTTTTATAGGCGTCCGCTACCGATGCGCTTTTGGTGACGTCGCACACGGCATAGCTAGCGGTATCCCTTGGGTAGGTGGCTACGCCTTCCTTCAGCCTGTCCTCGGCAATATCCGTCAGTACCACGTTGGCGCCCTCCGCGGCGAGCTTGTCGGCAATGGCCTTTCCTATGCCGCCCCCCGCTCCGGTGACCAGGGCTACTTTACGTGATAGAGGTTTTTCCTTTGGCATACGCTGCAGTTTGGCCTCTTCCAACAACCAGTACTCTATATCGAAGGCCTCCTGTCTTGGCAACGATGTATATTCCGTAATGGCTTCCGCACCGCGCATGACGTTTATGGCATTGACGTAGAACTCATTGGCCACACGGGTGGTCTGCTTGTTCTTCGCGAAGCTGAACATGCCTATTCCCGGATAGATGATGATCACCGGACTGGCATCCCTAACGGCGGGACTATTGGCACGTTTATGGTCGTCGTAGTACGCTTGGTACTCCTTTCTGTACTGTTCAAAGGCGGGACGGAGCTTGGCGAGCACGGCTTCCGTATCGGAAAGGTCCTCGTTGGCATCCAGTTTCAGTACCAAAGGCTGGATCTTGGTTCTCAAAAAGTGGTCTGGGCACGAGGTGCCCATGGGCGCGAGCCGCTCCAGGTCGTTACTGTTGATGTACTCCATGACCACGTCACTATCGTTAAAATGGCCTATCATCCTGTTCTGGGAGGAACACAGTCCCCTTAACATGGGCATAAGCTGTGCGGCCTTTTCCAGACGCTCCCCTTTTGGTAGGCTCTCTATTTTTTGTCCCCCGAAAACGCTTCCGTTGGCCTTGATCTTGTTCTCTATATATTCGGAGGCCATTTCGATGACCTCAAGACTGTTCATGTAACATTCATGGGAAGTGTCCCCCCAAGTGAAAAGCCCGTGGCTGCCCAGGACTATCCCACGGATACCGGGGTTGTCCTCCAGGCATTTTTCCAGTTGTAGGCCCAGGTCGAAACCCGGCCGTTGCCATGGTACCCAGCCCATGGTATCGCCCCAGATCTCCTTGGTCACCTTTTCGCTGTCCTTTGCCGCGGCCACCGCGATCAGGGCATCGGGATGCAGGTGGTCTATGTGCTTGAAGGGCAACAGGCCGTGCAGGGGGGTATCAATGGAAGGGGCCTTGCTGTCCAGGTCGTAGATGCAATGGTTGAAAAGGCCCACCATGCGGTCCTCGTCCTCCAGGCCGCCGTAAACGTTCTTCAGGTTCCTGAGCCTTTCGGTATAGAGCCCTGCGATACCGGCCTTGGTCAGGGTACCGATGTCCCCGCCGGAACCTTTGATCCACATCACTTCCACCTCTTGGTCGGTCAAGGGGTCCTTTTCGATGGTCTTGCAGCTGGTGTTCCCACCGCCATAGTTGGTTATCCTTAGGTCGGCCCCCAGGATATTGGAGCGGTATAGGAACAGGGCCACCTGGTCATCGCCCAGTGCGGCGGCTTTCTTATCGTCCCATAGATGGTCTACGTACTTGAACTGTTGTGCTGTATTTTTCATTTGAAGGGTTATTACGTTTAGGGACAAAATTATGTGATGGGGAAAAGCTTTCCGTCCTGTACTGTACCGCTCGGCCCAAAAAAAATAAATATGTATATTTTGGGCGGATTATAATTTTTCATCTTTACTATTGTGCCGCCAAGGGGCAGTTCCACCGATAAAGAAAAGACCATCGCCCATGAACATATTCAATTTCATCGACATAGACGAGAACTCCCGAGTGCCCAAGTACAGGCAGATCGTGGACGCCATTATCCACAACATATCCTCGGGCAACCTAAAGATGGACGACAAGATCCCGTCGATCAACAGGTTCAGCGAGGAGTACCTCCTCTCGCGGGACACCGTTGAGAAGGCCTACAGTATTCTAAGGGAGCGCAAGGTGATCATCTCCATAAAGGGCAAGGGGTACTACATAGCCCGTACCAAGCTGATATCCAAGGTCAACATCCTGTTCCTGGTCAACAAGCTCAGTTCCTACAAGATGCGCATCTACAATTCCTTTATAGAGAGTATAGGGGGGACGGCGCACACGAGCCTTTTCATCTACCATTGCGAGGAGGAGCTGTTCCTGAACCTTCTGGAAAAGAACAGGAATGCCTATGACTACTATGTGATCATGCCGCATTTCAAGACCGAGAAGCTGAAGCATGCCAGCCATACCCCGGAAGCGATCAAGGCGATCGACCGTATCCCCAAGGACAAACTGATCATAATGGACAACCCCGTACCCGAACTGAAGGGCGGTTACATAGAGATCTACCAGGATTTCGAGAACGATATCTACCATGCGCTGAAGGAGGGGCTGGGGAAGATATCGAAATACGAGAAACTGATCATTACCTACCCCGAGGAATCGGTCTACCCGTACCCGAAGAGGATCCTTCACGGGTTCCGCAAGTTCTGCGGGGAGCACAGGATCGACTTTGAGGTGCTGGACGAGATTTATGACGATATGGTCCTTAAAAAGGGCGACCTGTTCATTACCATAAGCGAATCGGACCTAGTGAGTTTGGTGAACCAGATACGCAACCAGGAGTTCGATCTGGGGACCGACATAGGGGTGATCTCCTATAACGACACGCCGCTGAAGCAACTGTTGGGCATTACCTGTATCTCCACGGATTTCAAGGCCATGGGGGAGACCGCTGCCCGTATGATCATGGACAAGAAAAAGGGGAAGGTCAAGAACCCGTTCCGTTTCATCGACAGGAACTCGATATAAAAGATATGCCCGTTAGCGGGTCTAGAGGTACCCCAGGTATTCTATCCTGTCCAGGTTCTTTTGGGTTTTCTGTTCGTAGAGTTCGTAGATGAGGCCGTCCTTTAGCCCCACTTTTGGCACTAGTATCTGGTCGCTTCCCATTTCTTTAAGTACCCTTAGATAAATCTCGGAAGCAGGAACAATAACGTCTGCCCGGTCCGGATTCATTTTTAAAATAGACATACGCTGTTCATAAGAAAACTCACTTACATAGGCTCTAAGGGCTTTTAATTCAGCAAAGGATATGGCCATATTAGAAGCTTTGTTGGCCAGTCCGTAAAGTCGGTTAATATTCCCCCCGGTTCCTATCCCTACTATGTTTTTTGATTTATGGAAACTTGTGGAGCGAACCCACTCTTTCATAGAGGCAAAAACGTCTGTACGTTCCTTTGGTGCCAATTGGCGCACTGATCCTATTTTAAAGGATTTGCTTTGAACAAGTTTACCGCTTTCCAGAAGATTTAGCTCCGTACTACCGCCGCCCACATCTATATGCACGTACTTCCTGTCTTTAAGGGTAGGTCTTATGGCCTTGTTCAGGATACTGGCCTCTTTCTTGCCCGTAATGATGTTGATTTTCATGCCCACATCGTCTAGAATGAGCTCGCTAACCTCTTTACCATTACTGGCCTCCCGCATTGCCGACGTGGCCACGGCATAGTAACCCTCTACTTCGTACAAGTCGATTAAGTGCTTAAAGGTGCGCATTAGTTTGATGAACTTCTCTTTGGTTGGTTCCGATATTTTCCCTTGGGAGAACACATCGTGTCCCAACCGTAAAGGAAACCGTAATAGCTGTAGGTTTTTGAAGCTGACTAGGTCCTCTTCTTCATAAACTTTGACCACTTGAAGCCGTATTGCGTTGGACCCGATGTCTATTGAAGCTAGTTTCATTTAAATGGAAATTAATATTAGCGAAAGTATTATAAGGCGAAAAGATAATTCAATTTTTGATTAAACCATCATCAGGTACTGTTCCAGACAGTATAGAACAGGACGGTATACCCAAAATCTATATTTAATTTTGAGATTCTTAAATCCGGCCTGTATGACTATACCAAAGTTTCTTACCCAATGTATGATACCCCTAATGTTACTCATCTGTTTTCAATCTTGCAAAGAAAAAAAACAGGAAGCTGATGGAGAACCCACTTTAGAAGTTCTGGGGAAAAAAGGCGATTTTATAAAAATATTTGATGGAAGAACTTTGAACGGCTGGAAAGGTGATCCTAATTATTGGCGTGTTGAAAACGGTTATTTGGTAGGAGAGGTAAGCCCGGAAACCCTTTTGAAAAACAACAATTTTCTCATATGGCAAGGAGGGCAACCGGATGACTTTGAGCTGAAGTTGGAATTCAGGATAACCGAATCCGGCAACAGTGGCATTAATTATAGAAGTGATTTAATAGATACAATACCCAATGCTATGCGAGGGTATCAGGCAGATATAGATGGAAACAGAAAGTATACAGGTCAAAATTACGAAGAGAAAAAAAGAACTACCTTGGCATATAGAGGAGAAAAAGTTATTATAAAGAGTCAGGAAAACTTAGGGGCAAAAGCTTCTTTGAGGGCCAATGTGAAGAACAATTGTTGGCAAAGTAGGGAAGTGGTAGGTGTGTTAGGGGAACCGGATTCCTTGAAGAATAAAATTATAAGTGAGGATTGGAACAAGGTACATCTTGTTATACAAGACAATCGGTTTCAGCATTATGTTAATGGAGTTTTAATGAGCGATGTAACGGATGAGGATATCAAGAACAGGAAGTTAAAAGGGTACTTGGGCGTGCAGGTACATGTAGGTCCGCCAATGAAGGTAGAGTACCGCAATATACAGTTAAAGCAATTATAACAACGTTAGCCAAGAGGAGAAGTAATTAGAAGGAGTGGCTTAGAAATTCGTTATTTGAGATATATGTCCTTTGTTTTTAATGTTGGCTTTGTTGAATCGGATGAATTATTTAGAAGAAGTTAAAACTTATAAATGGTTGTAATTGGTTGTGTAAAAATTAACCATTGTTTAGCTGTGCTTTTATCCCATCTTTTCGTAGATTTTGTGAGTAGATATTTGCTGTCATTTACTTAGTATAGCTTAAACCGAACTTATTTATGGTTACCGCCAGATTTACCTTTTTCTTTTTTTTGTTGTTCTCATTAACATTGAGTGCGCAGTTCAATACACTTAAGTTCGAGAATTTTGAAACACCGGAAGGTTTGTCCAGCAGTACCTGCTCGGAGATTTTTCAGGATAAGGAAGGATTCCTGTGGTTTGGTACTATAGACGGACTCAACAGATACAATGGTTACGAGTTTGAAATATTCAGGTCGGTTTTAAACGATTCAACCTCCATCAGCAATAATAGAATAAATACCATCACCGAAGATAAATATGGGAAACTATGGGTAGGAACCAATAATGGTTTGAATATGTATAATAAGGAAACCGAAAAATTTACGCTTATAGACCTTTATGGGCCCTTATCCCTGTCTAGTAGCCCTAGAAAAATAATAAATGATGTAGAGTATGATACACATGGGAATGCAATTTGGGTAGCTACTGAAAATGGCGTGGTTAAAATAGAACTAACAGATTCAGGTAGCCTATATGACCCAAAATTTTCATATTACTTAAATGATACCACCAATGACAGATCTTTGGATTCCAACGGCGTAAATGCCATTTTAAAGGATGCCGAAAATGAACTTTGGTTTACAACAGATGGCCAACACCTGAATAAGTACAATAGGGCTCAAGATAATTTTGATAGGGTGTTTATTGATAGTGGAGACCCATACGAACTGAACCATATTCCTAAAAGGGTATTTATTGATAAAGACGGTGATTTTCTAATAGGAAATGACCTGTCCGATATGATATTTTGGATCAGGGACAAGAACGAGTTTAAACACCTCTCTTTAGCGGAATCCCATATTCCCATAAGTAATATTTACCAAGATGATAGTGGGTTTTTTTGGTTGTCCACAGACGGTCATGGCATCTATTTGTACGACAAAAAAAAGAACACCATAACTCAGCAGATTGCCAACAATCTTTTTGATCCCTTTTCGCTGGCAAATAACAAGCCTTCCATTATCTATGAAGATAGAGACGGTATCCTATGGATAGGCAGCTATGATAAGGGAGTTAGTAAATTAGACCCTTCCAAGTATTCATTTGGACATTATTATTACCAGCCTAATAGTGAAGAGGGCCTAAGTGAAAAAATAGTACAATCTGTACTGCAAGATAAAAAGGGGCGTATTTGGTTGGGAGCCTATAACGGTGGCTTGGATTTATTTGATGAAGAAAATGAATCGTACAAACATTACCCTCATATTCCAGGCGATGAAAACTCGCTTTCTTCCAATAAAATTTTATACACGTTTGAATCCTCCGATGGAAATATATGGATATGTACTTTGGATGGAGGACTCAATAGTTTTGACCCCGAAAAGGAGGTCTTTAAGCGGTATGAAAATGATGTGTTTAATCCTAAATCTATAGGGCAAAACTCCGTATGGGCGGGCTTGGAAGATTTTGAAAAAAGAATTTGGATAGGTTTGCGTACAGATGGTCTAAACCTTTTGGACCCAAAAACAGGGGTGTTCAGTAGTTACAGGAATACATCTCTAAAGGATATTGGTCTCACTAGTAATATCATCCTATATTTGTACGTAGATTCCCAAAAACGCTTGTTAATAGGCACTACTCTTGGGTTAAACGTGGTTCAGTTAGATAAGCTTCAAGAGTTTGCCCCGGAAGAAATAAATTTTGAAAGGGTTCATGAGAAAGGGGTAGAGGGCAACAGAATAAATTATATTACCGAAGACCATAAAAACAATATATGGCTAGGTACGGATTCCGGAATATTTGTCCTCGATCAAAACTTAAAGGAGATAAAATCATACTCATCTCATGATGGTCTTCCTAATAATTTGGTCGTTGGTTTAGAGGAGGATGATAATCATAACTTTTGGATAACCTCTAAAAGTGGACTTACTTTTCTTAATCCGGAAACTAATGAGATTAGGAATTTTAACGCTCATGATGGTCTTCAGGGAACCGAGTTTCAGACTAAATCAATAGATAAGACCAAAGATGGTAGGATATTGGCCGGAGGCCTTAACGGTTTCAATATATTTCATCCGGATCACATAAAATTTACTGAAGATGTAAAACTACAACCCCTAATTACCAGTTTTAAACTTAACAATAAAAAAGTAGTTAAAGGCGACTCCATAAACGGGCGGGTATTGATTAACAGTGCGTTGGATTCTGTTGGAAATATTAGACTGAAATATGACGAAAACTATATTTCTTTTGAGTTCGTGTCCTTGTATTTTGAGAACCCGGAACAGGTGCAGTACGCTTATAAGATGCACGGACTAGATGACGATTTTGTAAATATAGGGCATAATAGGGTCGTAAACCATTCCAATTTAGAGCCGGGAGATTATTTGTTTGAAGTAAAATCATCTATTGATGGTAAGTGGGCGAACGCAGGTTCTGCCAAGTTGAACATTGAGATTTTACCCCCGTTCTGGAAAACTTGGTGGATGTACCTCATTTATGCCATTGCCGGCGGTTTGCTTCTATGGGCCATAATGTATTACTACACACAAAAAGTTAGGGAGGACCAAAAGCACGAATTGGACCAGATGAAACTGCAGTTTTTTGTAAATGTTTCACATGAGTTCAGGACTCCCCTAACTTTAATTTTGAATCCGGTAGACAAGATACTTTCCAGTATTAATGAGTCTAGTCCTATGATGAGCTCGGCACAGACCATACAGCGCAGTGCTAGGCGCCTATTGCATTTGGTGAACCAGTTGCTTGATTATAGAAAAATGGATGTAGGTATGATGCCTTTGCAGCTGGAAAAAGGTAATATCGTTAAGTTTTCTGAAGACATTTTCATGCTCTTTAAGGACTTGGCGGACCAAAAGGAGCTGAACTATACGTTTTCTTCCGATTCAAAAAATATACAGGCCCATTTTGATTTGGATAAGGTTGAGAAGATTATAACCAACTTAATTTCCAACGCTATAAAATTTACGCCTCCTGAGGGAACAATCGTAGTATCCATCAATGAGGTTACGAAAAAGGTGAAAACTTATGATTCCCATTTTTTCTCCAGAGAAAAAATGGGAGATTATGTAGAAATTAGGGTAGAGGATAGTGGTAAAGGGCTTGATAAGGCTCAATTAAGAAATATTTTTTCTAGGTTTTACAATCTAGATCCATCAAAAACCGGAACCGGTATTGGATTAAACTTCAGTAAGGCCCTAGTAGAAATGCATGGAGGTGATATTTCCGTAGAAAGCCAGGCAAAAAAAGGAAGTAAATTTATAGTCAGGCTCCCGTTGAACCTGGATAAGGAAGCTACAGAGACCGAGAATATCAAGAACGAGTTCCGTATTAATTCCATGAAAGCTGTAGAATATGAAATGCTAACTACCAATGAATTGGTTACAAGTAAGGATTTTCCAGAACAAACAGGCGATAAGGACCGTCCAACCGTACTTATTGTGGAGGACAATAAAGAGTTGCGTACCCATTTGGTAAATGACCTTAGGGAGTATTATCAGGTAAAGCAGGCGGCCAATGGCGAAAAAGGACTTAAAATGGCCAAAAAGCACTTTCCGGATATTATTATAAGTGATGTGATGATGCCCGTAATGGATGGTTTTGAACTTTGTAAAAACATTAAAAGTGAATTTGAAACTTGTCATATTCCCGTACTCTTACTTACCGCAAAAAGTCTGGACGATGATAGGGTAGAAGGCTACCATAGTGGTGCAGATGGTTATTTGTCCAAGCCCTTTGTAACTAGGGTGCTCATTGCCCGTATCAACAACTTATTGGAAACCAAAAAGAGGTTGAGACAGCGGTTCTCTGAAATTGGCGGTATCTTTCCCGCAAGTGAAGTGACCACCAATTCTATTGATGAAGTTTTCTTGGATAAGGTTACAAAAACCATTTTGGACAATGTTAGCGATATGGATTTCAAACAAGAGGACCTTCTAAAAAAATTAGGTATAGGTAGGTCCCAGCTATACCGAAAAATAAATTCCTTAACGGGAAAAAATCCAAGTCACTATATGCGTACCGTACGCTTAAGGTATGCCTCGGAACTATTAAAGGAGAACAAATATTCCGTAAAGGAAATATCCTATATGGCCGGATTTAATTCTACGGCATATTTTAGTAAGACCTTCCGGGAATTATTTGATGTGACACCCACTGAATTTATTGACCAGCGAGAAAAAAAAGAAGCTCAGGAGTAGTGGTTCTTCTAAAAAAAGGAGTTGTAAAAAAAGCAGCTGTACCCGAAATACAGCCGCCTTCAACTAAACTCACTCAAAACTAAACAAACAATTTATCCATATAAATGGATGCTCAATATTTTAATATCCCGGGTTTTGTAATAAGTTTGAATTCAACCCTGTTTGAGAGGTTGGTATAGGGAATAAGTAATTCTCTCTAGAAAAATTACGTGTAGATTCAGGTTGTATTAAGAGACACAGCCTGTTTCCTACGCCGGTTTCAGTAACTTCAGGAGCAAAATTATAGGATTCAGGGGTGTATAAATCCTCATTGCCCTCATATACTGTTCCTTCTATAACGGCGCCATAAACGGCCTCGCCCAATTCATCTTCGGCAATGCCCCATCGCTTTAAGTCCGTATATCTAGAAGAACTTTCAGCGTAAAGTTCAATTGCTCGTTCTCTTCTGATTTCCGTTTCTAAATCTAGGTTGTTAGCGGCTAGAAAGGCATTGGTAAGCGGTGGTAACCCGGCTCTTGCCTTTATTAGATTTATGGACTCGTCCAATTCAGAATCGGCTAAGCTACCGTTTAACTCATATAGAGCTTCTGCATACATTAGATAAACTTCGGCCAAACGTATTAAGGGAATATCATAACTTTCTGTTTCCGTGGCTCTATACGCATCTTCCGTATCCCACTTCCAGCTCATGAACTTTGCATTAAAATAACCATAGTTATTGGTTCCGCTCAAAACCACCTCTCCATTTTGTGGTATCTCACCAAGGGTCTTATGGTTCGTAAAATAAGCCCTCATTCTATAATCTCTGTTTTGAAACTCATCTGGTGTATTTGCATAGCCCTGAAACAATGGGGAAGCGGATATTGGTAATCCGTCCGTAGCTAAAAACAAATCCATCATTTTTCTACTAGGTCTTAACCTTCCGTTATAGACGTGGCTTACAAGGGTATTGGCTTGTCTAAATGTGAAATCGTATTTTCCGTATAGAATAAACTCCTTATTGGAGGCTTTGTCCAATCCTGCCGGGTTTGAGCCTGAATCCTCTAGGTTGAACAAGAAATTAGAACTTAAATTATCTAAAGCATCGTTATGGTTCCATAATTCATAAGTACCTGAGCTCATTATGGATTTTGTAAGGGTAACCACTTCTTGTAGATAACGTGTAATATTTGAATCGTCAAAACCTGCACTTCCGGCGCCACTACTGGTGCCGTCACCATCTGTTGTAGTGCCCACATATTTCATCCATGTAGCTTCATGTAATAGCACATCGGCCTTAAAGGCCATAGCAGCCTCTTTACTAATTTTGCCTTTGTCTTCTGACCCTATGTTTGCCTCATTGGGTAATGTAGAGATTGCATCATCCAAATCGTTAATAATTTGTGCAACTACCTCATACCTACTATTACGCGGTGCATCTAATTCTTCGGAATTAACGTCTAAGGGTTTTGTTACCAAAGTGACGCCTCCGTAACGTTGTACTAAAAAGAAATACTGCCAAGCTCTATGAAATTTGGTTGCTCCCACATATGGGGCAATGCTTTCTTCACCATCATAATTTTCAGCTCTATCTAGCAAAAGGTTCATATCCCTAATATATTCATAGGTATCCGTATAGTAATCATCATCTACGGGAGGTAGGGTTTCACCTCTACCATAGGCCTGTATACCGCCATCTTCAAAATATCCGACTAAATCTGAGCCATGGTCCGAGAATAAGGGCTGATCGTCCCACCCCATTAAGTTGGGATAAAATCTATTAGATCCCGTTAAGAAATGTTCAGCTTCTGTATAATAAACATCATCCGTAATGGAAGCTGGCGGCGTTAAGTCTATAAATTCGTCTTCACATGAGGTAAAGAGTACCATTATACATGGTATAATTATATAAAGTATATTTTTCATCTGTATGTTTTTTAAATTGATTACAAGGAAACTTTTACACCTAATGCCCATGTGCGCATAAATGGGTATGTGTTGTTATTGGCACCTGCTATAGATTCTGGATCGTAGCCATCTTTAACTTTTGTAAACTCGAACAAATCGTTTCCGGAGAAGTACAAACGTAGATTGTCAATAGGCTTGTTCTTTATTTTTAGACCTTTAAAATTATAGCCTATAATCAAGGATTTTAGCCTAAGATATTTGTTGTTCTGTCTCATGAAATCATTGTTCACGTAATTCCAACCGGCTGCACCACCTTGTGTAGATAATCTAGGAAATTCCGCATTTGGGTTTTCTTCCGTCCATGTTCTTCCTAACCAAGTTGCAGATTGGTTTTGCCACACTGCTTGAAAAGGGGCCGAGAAGTATCCGGTTCTAACGATGTACTGTTGTAATGCACCTTGAAAGAAGGTGGTAAAATCCCAGTTTTTATATTTCAAATCTAAATTGAAGCCATATACATAGTGAGGTGAAGAATCGCCTTGGTAGGTAACATCATCGGTGTCAATAACCCCATCACCATTAGTATCTATAATTCTAGTATCACCTGGTACCAATCCTGCGGCAGCTCCTTGATCAGGTAAAATTCCACCTGAGTATGTGGCATAATAGGTATCAACCTCTGCTTGATTTGCAAAAACACCGTCAGTCTCGTATAGGTAAAACGAGTTAATAGGTCTGCCTTCCACAACCAAATCATCACGGTTATCGCTTGAGTCTATTAAATTTAACCCTGGAACAAAAGAATCTGCCCCTTCGTACGAAGTAATCTCATTTCTGGAATCGCTCATATTTGCACTTACGCTAATTTCCAAATCGCCAACATTGCCGTTCCATCCTAACTGAGCTTCCCACCCCTTGGTTTCTAAAGCCCCAGAATTTGTTAACGGAGCTCCCGTACCAAGAACATCAGAATATACAAGACTGATAAGCATGTCTTCATTGTTCTTCTGGTAAAGGTCAATAGAGCCAAATACGTTGTTGTTGAACAGCCTAAAATCCAGACCAATTTCTTTTGTAATAATACGTTCCCAAGTTGTAGTATCACTGAACAAACTGCTAGCTCTGGAAGTTACTTGTTGCCCTGCATTAGTTTGTCCAAAAACGGTATTTCCAAAACCAACCGTTGATAAGTAACCAAAGTTGCCAAATCCGGAGGTACTTCCTAATTCACCATAGCCACCGCGTAGTTTTAAGAAATTAATGGTGTTGCTATCTTTTAGAAAGTTTTCTGAACTTATAACCCAGCCACCAGAAGCACTAAAGTAGTTAGACCATTTGTAGCCATCTGCGAATCTTGAGGATCCATCTCTTCGACCTTGTACTTCTAATAAATATTTTTGCTTATAATCGTAAGTTAAACGACCAATGTAACCGAAAGAACCCCATGTGTTTCCGCCACCTTCTGTTTCAATATTCTGGTCTGTAGCACCAAGGTTTAAATCATAAACACCATAATCTACAAATCCACTTCTTTTGGCTCTAAGTTTGTTGTTTTCGTTCTTTTCAGCTTCTACTGCTAGTAAGCCCGTTACATTATGGTCTCCAAAGCTATTATTATAGTTTAAGGTTGATTTATAGTTTTTATAGGTAATATTTTCAGTTTTTTCTTCTATATATGTATTACTAGGGGCAGTTATATTCGTAGCAAAATCGCCCTGCCAACTATACAGAGGTACTGATAAAGCGTATTCTTGGTCTTCACTATGTTGTCTACTTACAGAGTAAGAGCCCGTAAGATTTAAGTGGTCCGTTAATTTATAGGTTGCTTGTGCAAATATTTTTAGTTGTTCATCTATAAAATTTTGACGTCCACCGTCTATAACTTGTGCCACGGCATTTCTGGCGCCTGTAATATCTACACCCCCAAATACAGAATAATATTGTCCTTGGTCATTATAAGCCGGAAACAAAGGAGCGTCATAAGCAGCTGCATCTCTGGCCAAGCCTCCGGTTGGTCCTGAAATATGTCTGTGGAAATAGCTAACATTGGTATTTAGGCTTAGCCTATCTGTAACATCTATATTATAGTTCAGATTAAAATTGTACCGATCCGAAGAATCGTCAGCAACTTTTAGACCCCCAACATTTTCGTCATAACCGGCAGAAATTCTAAAGTTGCTTCTTTCCGAACCTCCCGATACACTAATATTTTGCTGGTTGGAATATGAATTTCCAAAAAGGTCATCAAATCTATTTCCTTCACCTAACCAAACTCTACCGTTAATAGGTAAATCATAATACCCTTCTTCTCCGGAAGCAATTCTTTGCAAAGTCTCGCGATTGTTCCAGAAGAAAAAATTTGGGCTTTTACCTGCCGCTAAATCAGAATCTACTGCGGCTAGATAAATATCTCCATATTCCGTCATGGTTGGTGTTGGCGGGCGAATACCAATAGTACCCACACGTGCAATTGTACTTAGTTCAACCTTAACATCTCCTTTACCTTTTTTTGTGGTTACCAAGATAACACCACCAGCAGCACGAGAACCGTATACTGAGGCCGATCCGCCTTTTAGAACACTAATACTCTCTATATCATTTGGGTTCATCTCATTAAATGAAGATGAATTTATACTAGGTACTCCATCAATTACGATTAAAGGATCAATTCCGTTTACGGAAGAAGAACCCCTAATCAAGAAATTTATGTCTTCATTACCCGGTCTTGATGACCCTCTAGTAACGACAAGGCCCGGAGTTCGTCCTTGTAATGCCAAAGCAGGGCTACCGGTTGCAATATCTTCAAAAGCTTCGGCCTTGACCTGTTCAATGGAACCGGTTAAGGTTTCTTTCTTGGCGGTACCATAACCTACAACAACAACTTCGTCTAGAGCGGCAACATCAGTATCCAGTGAAACATTAATGGTACTGTTGTTCCCAACGGTCACTTCTTTTGCGGCAAACCCGATAGAAGAGAATACGAGTACGCTGTTAGATGAAGCAACATTAATGGAGAAATTCCCGTCAAAATCCGTAGTGGTACCTGTTTGGGTTCCTTTAACGATAACATTGGCCCCGGGAATGGGCATTCCATCCTCGGCACCAATTACGGTACCTGTAACGGTCAAGTCTTGGATATCCGTAATTTCCAGAACAATACTACTGCCTGTTGCAGCGTATACATTAGTATATGCGCCGCTTATTAGGAACCCTAAGATTCCCAATAGACCAGCTATATACTTTAGGTTGGTTCGATTTCTTTTTTCAGTGGTCATAAATGTGTTATTTAATGTGTTTTGTTGAATTAATTTTCTTTGGACTCGTCCCGTATTATTAGAGTGCCAAATATTGTTAAGCCAATGTTAAAAATATTTGAAGCCGGTATCGATAAATTATCATTCATTGATTATAAATTATTGTTCATTATCAGTTTGGATTGCCCAAAACTGAGGTATTCGTAAAATAAGAGGGTTTAAAACCAGAGGTTGGAAGGTTGAATTGCCCACGAAAAAATCACCCGGTCTTTAAGGTGGTTTTCATAACGTTTTTCAAGAAGAGTTTACGAGAGGAAGGAGATACTGCTCACATTGAAAAGCTATTCAATGGATTTCAAAACACTGTAAACAGGGCTATTGGAGCATGTATAGGCTGTTTTAAAAGAATCATCCACCTATAGGGAAAAAGCAATCAAGGTCAAAGTCGTCCCTTAAAAACCGGTTTTAAAATTTATGTTTGGAAGACGTTTTTTTGAATTTGAAAAGGACGTTCTCAAAAACACAAGAAATTATATAGCTCCCCGATGCAAATGCGTAAATAGACTGCTAAAGAGCACTAAAAGGCCATTAATTTATAGCTTATGAATCATAATTTATGGGTCTTTATTTTCATTCTAGGTAAAATTGTAAGGAACAAAAAATCAAATGTAAACGTGTTTGGGTGAACCCGTATTTCACTTGCCACAGAACAGTTTTTTCGTTTTAAATACATCAAAAAAACTTTAATGATAACCAGTTAAGGTATCTAAAAATACTTCAGATGAGAGTCAGGCTACAGCTAATTATATGCACTTCATTTTTATTGTTTTCATGTGCTTCAAAAAAGGAAGAGGCAGTTCAATTTTCACCAGATAAAATTCTTGATCAAAATGCCGAGAAAATTAAGTCCGTTCAGGAAACCATAAAAAGTGCGGACCAGTTTCCGCGCAACATTCCCAAAGGTGAGACACATTGGGAGATGGTAGGTGCTCGAGATTGGTGCAGTGGCTTTTGGCCAGGTATTTTGTGGTACGCTTATGAACAGTCTAATGATGGCGGTGTTAAGGAAAGTGCCATAAAATCTACGGAAGCATTAAGGCAAATTGCGTATCGCCCAGCGGAAAACCACGATATTGGTTTCATGTTGTATTGTAGCTACGGTAATGGATACCGGCTTACCGGAAACGAAGCGTATAAAGAGGTATTATTGGCAGCTGCCGATACTTTGGCTACACTTTACAACCCTAATGTAGGGAGCATCTTGTCATGGCCCATAAAGAAAAGTGAGTTTGGCCATAATACCATTGTAGATAATATGATGAATCTGGAACTGCTCTTTTGGGCCGCTAAAAATGGAGGAAGTAAAGATTTGTATGACCTATCTGAAAGTCATGCAAAAGTTACTATGGATCATCTGGTTAGGAAAGACGGTTCTATGTTCCATTTGGGGTCGTTTGATAGTAAGACAGGTGAATTTTTAAAAGGAATGACCCACCAAGGATATGCAGATGATTCTATGTGGGCCCGTGGACAGACATGGGGTATTTATGGCTTTGCCATGGCTTATAGAGAGACCGGGAATAAAGACTTTTTAAACACGTCTACACGACTTACAGATCACTTTTTAGAGCGTTTACCCGAAGATGGTATTCCTTATTGGGATTTTGATGACCCTAAGATTCCAGATTCCCCCAAGGATGCTTCTGCCGCAGCTATAGCAGCCTGTGGTATGTTGGAGCTTTCGCAAGTGGTGGATGATGCTGCTTTGGAACAAAAGTATATTGCTGCCGCGGAGAGTTTGCTGGAAAAATTGTCTAGTGACGCCTATTTGAGCGGAGATACCAATCAAGCACTTTTATTACATTCTACAGGACACCACCCTAATAATTCTGAAATCGATGTGCCCATTGTGTATGCAGACTATTATTATATGGAAGGACTATTGCGGTTGAAGATGCTTAAGTCTTCCAAATAATATAAATGCTACCTGTATAAAGGTAATATTAAAGAATAGCGGTTAAATTTATAGGGAACCTAAAACCTTTAAATAATGAAAATGAAAGATGTAAAGCTCAAATTCCTTTTTGGTTTAATGTTTTTGGCTATAACCACGGTCAAGAGCCAAAATGTGGAAACACGGATACCATCTATCCCCGATGAGTTGATTTACAAAATTGTTGATGGCGATACTTTAAAGATGCATTTTAGATATCCGGAAAAGGTACAACCTAACAAAACCTATCCGGCAATAGTATTCTTTTTTGGCGGGGGATGGAACGGTGGTACTATCACTCAATTTGAAGATCAGGCCAACTATTTTGCTTCTAGGGGCATGATTGGTGTTTTGGTAGACTATCGGGTAAAATCAAGGCATGGTACCACACCATTTGAAGCAGTGAGCGATGCAAAAACGGCTATTAGATTCGTAAGGGGATATGCCGATAAATTTCAAATTGATCCTGATAAAATAGTGGCTTCCGGAGGTTCTGCAGGTGGACACCTAGCAGCTGCCGCCGCAACCGTAAACGGCTTGGATGAAACTATTGATAATCTTTCCATTAGTGCAAAACCGAACGCGTTGGTACTTTATAACCCTGTCATTGATAACGGTCCCGAAGGATTTGAATACAAACGAATGGGAGGGAGGCATATGGAAATATCCCCAATGCACAATATTAAAAAAGGAACCGCTCCCACTATTGTTTTTTTAGGAACAAAAGATGCTTTGATACCGGTTTCTACCATAGAAAAATACAAGACCAAAATGGAGGAGGTAGGAAGCCGCTGCGATATATTTTTATATAAAGACCAGACCCATGGTTTTTTCAATAGACCCCGCAGTAACGGAGAGTTCTACGTGAAAACCACCCGTGAAGCGGATATATTTTTAGAATCCTTAGGGTATCTAAAAGGAGAGCCTAAAATTTAATCGATATGAAAGAGAAACGTATAGGGCTTGTAAAGATTTTGGTTGTACTTCTAGGTCTTGGCATTTTAAATTCGTGTAAAACTGCCAAAGAAGAAGTGCCTGCCAAGAAGTTGGAACAACCAAACATTATTGTTCTGCTCTGCGATGACTTGGGTTACGGAGACCTTTCCTCTTTTGGACATCCTTTTATAGAAACACCTAATTTGGATGCATTGGCGGAGTCGGGAATAAAGCTTACCAGCTTCTATTCGGCCGCTCCGGTTTGTTCGCCGTCCAGAATAGGATTATTGACCGGAAGAAGTCCTAACAGGGCCGGATTGTATGATTTTATTGTTGGTGGGAACAAAAAAAGGGAAGACCTCAAAGATTTGGTCCATTTGCGAGCGGAGGAAGAAACCATTCCGGCTTTACTCAAAGAAGTAGGGTACAGCACCTGTTTGGTGGGCAAATGGCATGGTAGCTCATTTTTTAATTCGGAAGAACAGCCACAACCGGATCACTTTGGTTTTGAACATTGGTTTGCAACCCATAACAACGCGGCACCAACGCATGAAAACCCAAGGAATTTTGTTCGTAACGGTACTCAAGTAGGGCAACTAGAGGGTTTTAGTAGTCAATTGATAGTAGATGAGGCCATTGGCTGGTTAGATAAAAAAGAAGGAGATAATCCTTTCTTTCTTGAAGTAGCATTTCATGAACCTCATGAGCCTATAGCTTCCCCGGAACGTTTGGTTAAAAAATATATGGAGTTCACCGATATTAAGGAGGAAGCGGAGTTTTTCGCCAATGTTGAAAATGTTGATATTGCAGTTGGCCGTTTGTTAGACTACTTAAAAAAACAAGGGCTAGACTCTAATACATTGGTAGTTTTTACATCGGATAACGGACCGGAAACTCTAAACAGATATCCCAAGGCAAAACGTTCTTTTGGCTCACCAGGCGATTTAAAAGGTATGAAATTATGGACTACCGAGGCCGGTTTTAGGGTGCCCTGTATTATCAACTGGTTAGGTAAGGAAACTTATAATGGCACCACGGATGCGATAGTATCTTCTTTGGATTTTCTGCCCACTTTCTCCGAACTGGCAGGAGCGGGATTGCCTCAAAAAAAGTTGGACGGGCAATCTATAGCATCATTTCTGAAAACAGGTACCATAGAAAGGCAGAAGCCTTTGGTATGGAGTTTTTACAATGCACTTAATGAACATGTAGTGGCCATGCGCAACGGAGATTGGAAAATAATGGCTCAGCTTAAAACAGAAGAAGGGTATTTACCAAAGATTCTTAATGTCCATAGAGGTAATGAAGCGCTAGTTAAAAATGCGGAACTCTCAGATTTTGTCCTGTACAATCTAAAAGAGGATGTTGCGGAAAGTCAAGAAGTGTCAAAAAAACATCCTAAGCTTTTTCGAGAGATGAAGGTGGATTTGGTCCGGGAGTACAAAGAACTGTTGGACGATAGCCATATTTGGGCGCGTAATTAAGAAGGGAAGAACGGTTGCAAATCGAATTAACGAAATAAACTATTTCCGAAAATGATTGAAATTATAGATTTTTTAAAATATAAATCACTGATTTTTATAGTGTTATTTTCTTTTGTGGCACGTGCTTCATCGGAGGAAATAGAGCTAAAATCGCCCGATGGTACTAAAACGATTAGTATTGTTACGGAAAACAATCAAATAGAGTTTTCAATTTTTTATAAAGGAAATCCAGTACTGTTGCCATCAACTTTGGAAATTATTTCGGAGCAATTGCCATTTAAAGGCCCCTTATCCGTATTAAACTCGGAACAGACTTCCGTATCCAACATCTGGCATTCAAATTTTCTTGACCATAGTCGTTTTCATGATAATTATAACCAACTTAAAGTTCATCTGGATAAGGGAGGTAACCAAGTAAATCTAATGGTTAGAGCGTATAATGAAGGTATTGCTTTGGCATATGAAATTCCCGAACAAAGTGGAATCACAGAGATTGACCTGGATGAAAAAATCAATTATAATTTTAAAGAGGACTACAAATTATGGTCAACACCAAAACGGGAGAAGGGTGTTTTAACGGCACAGGGGGAGTATAGAAAGATACCTATATCTCAATTACAAGAGGGGTGTGAACGTCCGTTGGTCATAGAAATGGGCGATAGTTTAATGGTAGCCTTGGCAGAAGCTAAATTGGTAGATTTTGCCCGTTTAAGCTTTGATAAGGGGTCTAGCTCGGAATTTAGCATTGTTTCATCCTTGGATAGTAAAATGGGGCAAGCACAGCAGGATACCATTACCGGAGCGGTTATTTCCGAACAGTTGGATAGTAAGATGAAAGTTCATAAAAAACTTCCATTCCAATCACCATGGAGGGTAGTGATGATGGCGGAGAATGAGGGGCAATTGTTGGCCAATAACTCTATTATTCCAAACCTGAACGATGCATCGGAAATAAAGAATGAATCTTGGATAAAACCCGGAAAGGTAATCAGAGAAGCAACATTGACCACCAAAGGTGGATTTGTTACCGTAGATTTTGCGGCAAAACATAATATGCAGTATGTGTTGTTCGATGCTGGTTGGTACGGTAACGAAATGTATGATTCATCGGATGCCACTACTATAACCGTAGACCCAAATCGTTCAAAAGGCCCATTGGATCTAAAGGCTGTGATAGATTATGGGAAGACTAAAAATATAGGCATTATTCTGTATGTCAATAGACGGGCTTTAGAAAAGCAATTAGATGAAGTTTTGGAACTTTTTCAATCTTGGGGAGTGGCAGGAATTAAATTCGGATTTGTTAGGGTAGGAGACCAAGATGCAACGGCATGGCTGCACGAGGCCATCAAAAAAGCCGCAAAGTACAAAATGGTAGTAGATGTGCATGATGAGTATCGGCCTACAGGTTTTTCAAGAACATACCCTAATTTTTTAACCCAAGAAGGAATTGCAGGAGATGAAACTAGTGTAACCAATGAGCACACTCTAATCACCATGTTTACCAGAATGTTGGCCGGTGCCGCAGATAATACGGTTTGCTATTATAATTCTAGGGTCAATAAAATGGGGTCTCATGCCTCTCAACTCGCAAAAACCGTCTGTATTTTTAGTCCGTTACAATTCTTGTATTGGTATGATAAGCCATTGGATTCCCCGGAAAAAAAGGACGGTCTTTGGGGAGATACCAGACATATAGGGAATGAACCGGAATTAGAGTTTTTTGATGCCGTGCCCACCACTTGGGACGAAACCAAGGTTTTGGAAGCAAAAATTGGTGAGATAGGAGTGATTGCCCGTAGAAAGAACAACGAATGGTTTGTTGGCGGAATCAATGGAAATCAGTCAAGGACGGTTGAATTAGACTTTTCTTTTTTGGATGAAAATGCAGCTTATATCGCAAAGCTATATACTGATGATAAAACGGTTCAAACACGTACTCACGTTAAAATAGAGGAGATAGAATTGGATTCCAATAGTTCTATTTCGTTGAATCTTCAAAAAAATAATGGATTCGCCATCCGCATTCAAAAAACCAATTAATACAAATATGACCCTATTATGAAAAGTAAAATTATTGTCTTGGTTATTACCCTATTGCTATTATCTCCAGACACAAGTTTCGGATTTCAGCAAGCTTCGAAAGTTAAAAATACCAATCTAAATTTAAAGAAGGTAAAAGGGCAAAAGAAACGAAATGTAATTTTTATCTTAACTGATGATCACCGCTATGATTTTATGGGATTTACGGGTAAGGTGCCGTGGCTAAAGACACCTAATTTGGATAAGATGGCAACGGAAGGCGCACATATGAAAAATGCCTTTGTTACTACTTCCCTGTGTTCGCCCAGTAGGGCCAGTATTCTAACTGGTGAATATTCGCACGTACATACCATAGTAGATAATGTAGCACCAAATCCAGGGAACTTAACATTTTTTCCTGAGTACCTTCAAAAGGCAGGCTATGAGACGTCCTTTTTTGGTAAATGGCATATGGGAGATCACAATGACAGCCCCAGACCCGGTTTTGATCATTGGGAAAGTTTTGCTGGTCAGGGGGATTACTACGGTCCCAACCTTAATATAAATGGAAAAAATACCCAATATGATAAGGAGACCTACGTAACGGATCTATTAACGGAACACGCAGTTGATTGGTTGGATAACAGGGATACAAAGAAACCATTTTTTATGTATCTCTCGCACAAGGCTGTTCACGCCACGTTTAAACCCGCCAAACGACATGAAGGTTTGTATGCCGGTAAAAAAATAAAGAAACCGGATTCCTATACGCAGACTATTGGTAGTGCCTACAAGAAGTTGAACTGGCCGGAATGGGTCAAGAAGCAACGGGATAGCTGGCATGGAGTGGACTATATGTACCACGGCAGGGCAAAAGGAACTTTTGATGATTTGGTACAACGCTATTGCGAGACTTTAATGGGGGTTGATGAAAGTGTGGGTACCGTTATGGACTGGCTAAAAGCCAATGGCCTTGATGAATCTACAATGGTCATTTATATGGGAGATAACGGGTTTAGTTGGGGCGAGCACGGCCTCATAGACAAACGTCATTTTTATGAAGAATCGGTTAAAGTTCCTATGCTGGTACGTTGCCCGGAAATTTTTGAAGGCGGGCAGACTATAGAGCGTATGGTGCAGAACGTAGATATAGCACCAACTATTTTAGAGTGTGCCGGTTTGGAGAAACCTGAATATATGCCGGGTAAATCATTTGTGCAATTGCTTAAAGGTGATGAGAACAACTGGCGCGATAAAATATTCTATGAGTATTACTTTGAGTATGATTTTCCCATGACGCCTACAGTTTTTGGTGTTCGTACGGATAAGTACAAATACATACGCTACAATGGCATTTGGGATACGAACGAACTCTATGATATAGAAAACGATCCCAATGAAATTGTCAACCTTATTGATAAGCCTGAATTACAGCCCATGATTAAAGAGTTTGCCAATAGTCTGTACGATTGGTTAGAGGATAGCAATGGCATGCAAATACCTCTAAAAAGGAACGTCTACCATAGAATTGGTGATTATGAGCACCCCAATCAATATTAATTCAAAAAGCTATTGAGGAGGGCAAGAATGAATCAGAGAAAGATGATGAAGAAAATGAAAAGGAAGAATGTATATTTTTTGGTCTGTTTGCTATTGGCTTCGGCTTTAGTAGAAGCGCAAACAGAGGATCATCCCAGAATTTACGTTACCGATCAAGAAAAAGAAGTTTTTGTACAATCGGTAGAAAGTGTTGCGTGGAAAAAGGAACTAGTAGACAAAAAGAAGGAGCGTTTAGAAGAGTACATTGCGTATTGGGAGAATGACCCGGAATGGTTGGTTTCACGGCTTCAGATGAACTGGAACACCAAACACGATAAGGTATATTTAAAAGGAGGCAATTTTTCACATTCTGAAGGAAAGGCACCTGTGGCTACGGTCAGATATTCTGGAACAAGAGATTGGGCAACAGATTATGTGCGCCCAAAACTGGAAGATGTACCGCCTTATTTTGATGATTCTCGCGGCTTGTTTTTAAAACATAAACAAACTGGAAAAATGGAGTGGGTGCACCCTTCTAAATCCGGTTTTGCCATTGATAAGATAAACGAGCAAATTATGGGGCTTGTGGCGGATGCCGCCTTTTTTTATTGGCTTACAGGGGAACAGAAATATGCCGATTTTGCCGCACCCGTTTTCTTCACCTATATGGAGGGAATGTATTATAGGGATGCTCCCATAGATTTAGAAAAATCAGAGCAGGATAATATTTCTGGTCTTGCCACTTTTGAGGTCATTCACGAAGGCGTTGTAATCTCGCTAGTAACTACTTATGATTTTCTGTACGGTTACTTTAAGGCGAATAAAAAAAATCTGGATACTTCGGTGGCCGTATTTCAAAAATGGGGAGATCAAATCATTAAAAAGGGAATTCCTGATAACAATTGGAACCTGTTCCAAGCAAGGTTTCTTACCTATATTGGTTTGGTACTGGAGACCAATCAAAATTATAAAAACGGAAAGGGGCAAGAGTATTATTTAGACCATACTTTCAATATATCTACAGATCGGCAAATTGCCATTAAGGAAAGCCTTCTGGTATACGATCAGGAAAATGCTATGTGGCCGGAGTGTGCATCATATTCCGTTCATGTTATTACTACCTTTTTACGCATATTCACAGTATTGGACCATGCTATGAACGCCAATGAATTTGCTAATTATCCCATGGTAGAAAGGGCTGCGCTGGCATCTTTTCAATACTTGTTTCCTAGCGGGTATATGGTTGGTTTTGGCGATTCGCACCATAAAACACTTCCACCTGAAAATTTTGAACTTTTGGTAGCCAATTATAAAAAGTACGGGCAAGAAGATAAAGAGAAGCTGATATCCGGACTCCTTTCCCAAATGATAGAAAATGGGCAGTATAACCGGAAGGGTAAAGATTTTTTTGAGTTGTTTTTCTATGTGGATAAGTTGAATGAAAATGGAACAAATGAGGATCTGCAGACGGATACGCTTGTTTCTCCAACTTTCTATGCACCTAATGTTAGTATGCTTAACCAACGCATGGGAACAGGAAAAAACGCTGTAATGGCTTCTGTTGTAGGTTCTTTTGGAAACCATGCCCATGCCAATGGAATTTCACTGGAATTGTATGCGAACAATTATGTTCTGGGTACGGACATGGGGCGCGGACCTAGTTATTGGCATGAAGACCATAGGGATTTCTATTCGCGTTTTCCCGCTCATAATACGGTGGTAGTAGATGGTCAATCGGACTATGCGGCCATGCGTACTTACTTTCCATTTCAACTGGATAATGTATTTCCTAATTCGGGCGAAAGGCCATCTTTTGATAAGGTTACTTTTTCTAAAGTATCCTTTGTAGAGCCTAAGACGGTTTCCGATCAGCAACGTTTTACTGCGCTCATAGAATCAAAAAATCAAAAACCCTATATCATTGATGTTTTTCGTTCTAAAAAACAAAAGGAAGGAAAGCAAAAGCATGAGTATATCTATCATAACCTAGGGCAATCTTTAGAACTTTTAGATGATAAAAATAATATACTAAATACAACACCTACGGATGAACTGTCTTCTAAGAAAGGAGACTTAAAAGGATATGATTACTTCACGGACAAAAGTAAAACGATTAACTCGGGAGATATTCAGGCTGTTTTTAAACTGAAGAGTGGTGAAAATGCCCATAATATCATGAAACTATGGGTGAAGGGAAGCAAGAACCAGACCTTATATAAAGTCAATTCGCCAAAATCCAATGCCCTTAGTGCAGGTACCGCTCCTAAAGAAGTTCTGGAAAAGGCCATACCTACCCTAATTTTAAAAAGAGAGGAAGCGGCTTGGGAAAACCCGTTTGCTGTAGTGTTTAATCCGTATATGGAGGAGGATAACAATCCCATTGCCAACGTGACTTTTTCATCTTTGCCAGAATATCCCAATACACAGATTATTGATGTTCTATTGAGCGATACATCTACCGTAGATCGTACCGTTTTAAACACTTCGGAGAGCGATGTGGCATCTAAAGAAGGTTTTTATCAGAAAGGACTATTGTCCACACTACGGTTGGCCAACAATAAGGCCGATATTGAATTTATGTTTTTATCGGGTATGGAAAAATTTGAATCGCACGGTTGGGATATCGTCTCATCCGGCAGGCCATTTTCCTTCACACTGGAAAGAAATACAAATGGTTACGTCATTAGCAATGACAACCCAATAACCATCAATATGCCTTTGTCAAAAGAAGGGGCAGAGCCACAAATACAATTGTACGAAAACGGTAATCTCGTAGCAAGTAGAAAGGCAACGGTTAACAGAAACAACCCGTGGCAAGTGGTGTTTAAGCTGTCTAAAGGGTATGACAAGGTTTTGATTACCTACTAAATCATGATAGCTAATCCGAACCAAAAGTAACAAGAAGTAAAATTATCTATTAGAACCAAGTAAACTTAACAACTAGAAAATGAAAGTAATAGTAAAATCAATTTTGTTCACATTCGTAGCCATGTGTACAACAGGGCAAGGAATGGCCCAAGAGAAGGCAAAAGAAGAATTATCCGATGATGAGCGTATGGAATGGTGGCGCGATGCCAAATTTGGAATGTTCATTCATTGGGGAGCTTACTCCATAATAGGCGGTGAGCGCGGAGAGCAAATTGCCGGTGGTGGTGCGGAATGGGCCATGGATAAATTAGACTATACCATAGAGGAGTATGAAAAGTTTCCTAAGATGTTCAACCCCCGATTGTTCGATGCCGAAGCATGGGTGAAAATGGCCAAGGATGCCGGAATGAAGTATATTGTTCTGACCTCCAAACACCATGACGGTTTTTGCCTTTGGGACTCGGAAATTACGGACTATGATATTATGGATACCGCTCCCTTTAAGCGCGATATCGTAAAAGAGCTTTTAGAAGCCTCAAGAAAACACGGTATTAAATTTGGCCTGTACCATTCCATAGTAGATTGGCACCATCCACAGGCACAAGGAAATCTATACCCCAATTACAATGCGGGCCAAAAGGACCAGACTGTTGTAAATCCGGAATTTCCGGAATATTATAAAAACTATCTAAAACCGCAGGTAAAAGAATTATTGACCAAGTATGGGGATATTGACGTGGTTTGGTTTGATGGGGATTGGATTGCCGATTATACTACCGAAATGGGGAAGGACATGTACAATTTCATTAGGGAAATCCAGCCTAATTCCATAATCAATAATAGAGTGGATAAGGGTCGAAAAGGTATGGAGGGTATGGACCGGGAAGGAAATTTTGCTGGTGATTTTGGTACGCCAGAACAGGAAATTCCAGCTACAGGAATTGCAGAAGATTGGGAGGCCTGTATGACCATGAACAGAACTTGGGGCTACAAACCAGATGATACCAAATGGAAAAGTAGCGATGACCTTATTCAAAAACTGGTAGATATCGTCTCAAAAGGAGGTAATTTTTTGCTGAACATAGGACCTGATGGGTATGGTAGGTTTCCTTCGCAAAGTATTAGAAGATTAAAAGCCATGGGCGAATGGACAGATGCCAACGGAGAAGCACTTTACGGTGCTACCGCCAGCCCATATGATATGCCGGAATGGGGAAGGTACACCAAAAAGGATGGTGTAGTATATGCGCATGTTTTTGATTGGCCGGAAGATGGAAAATTGGCAATTCATAAAGATATCAAACTAAAAAAGGCATCTGTACTGGTAGCTCCCACTTCGGAAATTACGTCAGAAAAAACATCCAAAGGTACTACGCTACAACTACCAAAAGATGCTCCGGATGAATTTGTAAGTGTCATTAAATTGGAACTACGCTAATTCAATTGGAGTACGTAATGCTTCGTGCTCAATGGGCGCCGGTTCTAAACTAGAAATAAATCTGAAGGGATGAAAAAGGCTCTAGACTCCCTGAATACGGCTAATGGGCTATAATTTATAGCTCCTGCACACTATATTATATAATAAACAGCCAAGAACCGATAACATTGTAATGTGATTGGTACTTGGTTTTTTTTAGAGCGAATAAAACCATTGAAATAGTTTGGCCAAATAGTGATAATGAAATGATGAAAAGAACACTTCTATTTATTTTTCTTGCTTTGCAGTTTATTGGGAATGCCCAAGAAAGGAACTATCTTCTTCATTCAGATGCCAATATAGAGCGACTTAAGAGCCAGATTTCGCTAAATGAAGCGGTTCGAGAGAGTTGGGAAACGCAATATAAACAAGCTGAGAAACTTCTTAAGAAAGACCGGTTAAAGGCTGCCGATTGTCAATTACTCGGGCTGGCCTACCGTATGACGGGTAAATCAAAATTTGCCGAAGCAATAAAGGCAATTTTAATCGATTACACAAAGAGGGATACTTGGGAGAGTAAAACGCTTCTTAGTAGAACCCCAAAGTGGAAGGGCGGTTTAAAGACGTCACATACAAGTTTTTACATTGCTATTGGATATGATTGTATCTATAATTTTTTAAAGGAAAATGAACGACAGGAAATAGCTGAGGATTTTGTTAGGGTAGGAATAACACCTGCTCGAGAAGACTGGCTGCTTCCAAACACTGACTTCCATACCTTCGATACCATGGGACATAATTGGTGGAGTGCCTGTGTGTACATGGCCGGTTTTAGTTCCTTGGCCATTAGAAATGAGATTCCAGAAGCCCAAAAGTGGGTAGAAGAAATTGCGGATACGGCCAAAGAATGGATAGATTATTCTGGTAGTGTACTTCAAAACAAGCCTCCTACTTTTGATAAGGATGGTGGGTTTTATGAAAGTATCAACTATGCTTCTTATGGAGTTTCTCAATATTTACTGTTCCGCTATGCGTTTCAATCGGCCTTACCAGAGGTAAAGCAGGTAGAGCTGCCTATTCTGGATAAAATAGGAGATTTCTTTATACAGACCAGTTATTATGTTAAGGACGATAAGGTCATGTCGGTCAATTTTGGAGATTCGTTTATCAATAAAACGGGGAATAGCTGTGTAACTCTCCTATGGAATTTAGGCTATACCGCTAATAAATATGCATGGTATATTGATAAAGTAAGTCAAGGAACGGACAATGAAGGGATGCAATTGGAAACGCCCAATGGTTTATTGTTACACCCAAAGCTACCTAAGTTAGCTGATGATTTTGTTCCCGATTTAGCTACATCACATTTGTTTAAGGACATGGGCTGGGCAACCCTTCGCAATTCTTGGGAGGATAATGCCACCATGCTTGCGGTAAAGTCAGGTTTTACTTGGAACCATGCCCATGCCGATGCCGGTTCTTATATTCTGTTTCATAAAGGAAAGAACTTGATAATAGATTCGGGAAATGCCTCTTATTTGAGTCCCCTTTACACGGAGTACTACTGCCAAAGCGAAGCCCATAACGTGGTAATGTTCAATGGCGAGGGGCAAAATCGAAAGGATATATATTTTGGTGTAACAAACCAAGGAGCGCTCCATAATTTGGTGGAAGGCAAGAATTTCAAATACCTTTTGGCCAATGCCACTGGCCCGTACGCCCATATATTGTCTCGCAACTATAGAAATTTTGTTTGGGTAGGCGATGTTATTTTGGTCATAGATGACCTCTTGGCCCATAAGCCGGGTAAGTTTGAGTGGCTACTGCACTATAACGGCGAATCAGAGCTAAAAGGAGGTATTGATTTGACTATAAAGGAAGACGATGCCAAGGTTCTGGTTCGTCCACTTTATCCAGAGACTTTTCCACCAGGAGGTGAACGCCCGCATGATTTTCCCGAACATATGCTGCTCACGGAAAAAATGGGCTATGAAGACCATCACCCCGAACAAACTAAACCGTATTGGTCCATCAGTCATTTTGAAGAAACGGCGCGGACCAAATTTGTATCTGCTATTATTTTGGAAGATGAGGAAAACAAAGACAACCTTCCCGTTATAGAACGTTTTGAGGGCATAGATTTTCTAGGTGTTTCCATCTCCCAAAATGGTAAGACCACAGAAGTGTATTTGAATCTGTTGGCAGATGGGCGATTAAAACACAGGAACAGTGTTATTGATATGAACGGATGGCAAACAGATTCATATCTCACCGTCCTAACCTTTAAGGAGGGTGCGGATAAATCCAACATAGAAAATATAGAAGAGCTTTTTATTGGGCACGGTAGTTACTTGAGAAGAAATGGAAAGACATTAATGCATTCCCACTCAAAATATACGGCATTGGTTGAGGATTTTAATTCGGAAAATTTAAAAGTTGAATTTCAAGGACAGGTCAATACCACGCTCAGCATCCATACCATAAATGCATCAACTACAGTAGATATAGACCAAAATGTAGAAGTCCAAAGTTTTGACCGGAACCTAGATATAACGCAACTGAAAATCACGGAACAGGTTAAGAAAATAAAATAAATTTTCATGATATCAATTCAGAAGAGAGAATTTAGACCTTTCATAAAAAATACAAGTGTAGTATGGTTTCTATTCTTTTTGGTCCAGCTAGGATATGGTCAAAAAAAGGAACAACCCAATGTAATCCTGATTTTGGTAGATGATCAAGGGTATGGAGATATCGCTGCATTGGGTAATCCATATATAAAAACACCAAATATAGATAACCTTCATGCCACAAGTGCGCGCTTTAAGGATTACCATGTTAACCCAACTTGCGCACCTACGCGAGCTGCTTTGCTAACAGGACATAACGCCAATAGAACTGGGGTTTGGCATACAATCAACGGGCGTTCTTTATTGTTGGAAAGAGAAACCACTATGGCCCAAATATTTAAGGAAAATGGGTACGTGACCTCTATGTTCGGCAAATGGCATTTGGGTGATAATTATCCGTTTAGACCTCAGGATAAGGGATTTGATGAGGTTCTGAGTCATGGCGGTGGAGGTATGGAGCAGACCATGGATTATTGGGACAATGATTATTTCGACGATATGTATGTTCACAATGGGGAGCTAAAAAAATATGAAGGCTATTGTACGGATGTTTGGTTTAATGAAGCCATAAAATATATTGATGCGAACAAGGACAAACCTTTCTTTTGCTATTTGCCAACCAATGCGGCTCATTCCCCTTACTTTGTGGAGGATGAATTTTCAGCACCCTATCAAGATAATGAGAATATTCCGCTGCCCGCCTTTTATGGTATGATAGCCAATATTGACAAGAACATTGGCAAGCTAATACAATACTTAAAAACCTCCAATACACTTGATAATACCATCATTATTTTTACTACGGATAACGGTACGGCCCAAGGAGCAAGGGTAGAAGGGCACCGTTTGGATGGTTTTGTAAACAAAGGCTACAATTCGGGCATGCGCGGTGTTAAGGCCAGTAAATATGAAGGCGGTCATAGGGTACCTTTATTTTTACATTGGAAAAACGGAGGTATTACAGTAGGAAAAGATATAAAGGAGTTAACCGCTCATTATGATGTATTACCCACACTTGTTGATTTATGTGATTTAAAGACCAATCCGGAGATTAAATTTGATGGGCAGAGCCTTGTTCCTTTATTGAATGATGACAATAGTGATTTTAAAGACCGAATAGTTATAACCAATTCCCAACGTACCGAAATTCCCGAACCTTGGCGGAGAACCTCCCTTATGCAAGGAAAATGGAGGTTGATTGATGGGGTAGAACTTTATGATTTAAATACAGACCCAGAACAGCGCAATAATATTGCCGACCAACATCCGGAAAAAATAAAGGAATACAAAGCCGCCTATAACGAATGGTGGAATGATTTGGCTCCTGGATATAAAGATTTACCCCGTATAATTGTTGGTCATGAGGCCGAGAATCCTGCAAAGTTGTATTGCCATGATTGGCATACAACAGGAGATAGTCCCTGGCACCAGCGCCATATCCGAACCGCTTATATAGATAATGGACATTGGGCATTGAAAATTCACGAAGCAGGCACTTATGAGGTAAAACTTCGTAGATGGCCAGAAGAAACGAAATTGGCATTGAATGCCAAAGCTCCCGTTAGACCTGCTATTCCGGGAACTAGTGTTAGTAAAAGTAAACCCAGTGTTGCTTTAAATATTGAAAAAGCAAGGTTAAAGGTACAGGATTATGATAAGACCGTACCTGTAGATCCAACTCAAGAATATGTACAGTTTACGGTAGATTTGGAACAGGGAGAAGCAGAATTGCAGACTTGGTTTACATTGGATACAGAAGACACTTTGGGCGCTTATTTTGTTAGTCTGGAGAAATTGTGAGGAATTAGAGCTTGTTTTTTCTATTTTGTGCCTCTAGATTTTGCTGACCTGTTAGATATAGGTTGGCCAGGTTACAAAATGAAGAAGATATAAAGAACTATGAGTAGAAGAGCAAAAATTAAGGTAGTGTTGTCAGCTGTGTTGGTATGGGGTATGTGTTTGTCCGTCATGGCACAAGATGAGTTTGTTAAAATTAATGACACCCTTACGGCAAAAGCAAGTTTAACCTATTTGGATTCCTTTCAACTAGGATTGGAAAACTGGGAGGTAGAGCAAATGCCAGGAGGTTCTGTACAAGTAAATGAGGGAAAACTAGAAATCACGGATGTTTCCGGTTGCACCATTTGGTTAAAGAAAAAGTTGGAAGGCCCATTAATGATAACCTACGAAGCTTATGTGATTGATGAAGGGGGACCACAAGATCGGGTATCCGACCTCAATTGCTTTTGGATGGCACAGGATACGGAGCATCCTAATGATTTATTCGTGAATTCAGAGAACCGGGGAGGAAAATTTTCCAATTATGATAACCTTCGGTTGTATTATATGGGTGTTGGCGGACATGATAATTCCAAAACCCGTTTCAGAAGGTATATGGGTGACGGTAACAGACCCTTGTTACCAGAACATGATTTTACTCAAAAGGAATATCTGATTAAACCCAATAGGAAAACTAAGATCAAAATTGTAGCTTACAATGGAATCATCCAATATTATAGGGATGGGGAACGTATCATAGATTTTTACGATCAAAACCCTTACACAACAGGACATTTCGGTTTTAGAACGGTCAACAATCATATGACTATAGAAAACTTTAAAATCTTTAGTCTAAAGAGTGAGGAAATAGCGAAGTAACACAAAACAAAAAACATGAAAATCAACTTAACTAACCCTTTAAACCTTGCGTACCTAACAGTATTCTGTTTGCTGGCATCCTGTGAATCTGGCACTAAAATTAAAACGGTATCCGTAGAAGTAAAAAACGACCTTAACTTTTCTAGGAGTGAAGTCGTGGGCGCAAACGTTTCTGACTTGTCCGCTGTTTTAAACAATAATTCGGAAAGCAATATTCGCGTCAAGAAAGTAGGTGATCAAGAATACTTGCGTACTCAATGGATAGATAATGATCAAGACGGAACAAATGATGAATTGCTTTTTCAGGCCCATGTACCAGCTAACGGTACGGCTGAATATGTAATTCTTGTAGATAGTGTAACTGCTCCTGCAGAAAGTAATGTTATTGCCTATTCGCGTCTAGTTCCGGAAAGAACGGACGATTATACGTGGGAGAACGATAAAGTAGCTTTTAGAACTTACGGCCCCACTGGGGAGAAAGAAGCATTGGCGGGTGTTCCTGGAAGTACACTTTCCAGCGGAATAGATTTATGGTTAAAACGTACGGATAAGGCTATTATAAATAAATGGTACAAGGCACATATGACCAACCCAGGTTCTTACCACAAAGATCACGGTGAAGGCTATGATCCGTACCATGTTGGAAGTAGTAGAGGAACAGGAGGTATTGGTATCTGGGAAAATGATAGCCTTTTGGTTTCCAATAATTTTACGGCATCCAGAACATTGGCCGCGGGTCCGTTACGTACGGTGTTTGAATTGGACTATGCGCCATGGAGTCCGTATGGTGTAAAAGAAACCAAACGAATCACACTTGATTTAGGTTCCAATTTTTCTAAGTTTGATGTGAGCCTTTCTTCGGATAAAGAGGTTCCAAATTACACGGTAGGTATCACCCTGCACAAAAATAAGGGAGAAGGAGCTGTAAATAAAGAAAAAGGTTGGTTCCGTCATTGGGAAACCATAGACAGTTCAAAAGTAGGGGAAGGTATTGTTATTGACCCTAAAATCGTAAAGGATGCCATTATCCATAAGTCAGACGTGGTAGACCAAAGTAACCTTTTAGTTATAACCGAACCTCAAGAAGAACTAACTTATTATGCCGGTTTTGCCTGGGATAAGAGCGGACAAATTAGTTCTTTAAAAGACTGGGAAATCATGTTGGAAAAGCAATCTCAAATTTTGGCCGATCCCTTAACTGTAACCATACAACCAACTAAATAAAACACTATGCAAACCAAATTACTTTTTACGTCTTTTGTTGTGGCCCTGGCCGGATTTTTGTTCGGTTTTGATACCGTGGTTATTTCAGGTGCCGATCAACAATTACAGACTTTATGGGGTACGTCAGACCTTTTTCATGGTACGTTCATCATGTCAATGGCATTATGGGGTACGGTATTGGGAGCTATTTTTGCTTCAATTCCCTGTGATAAAATAGGAAGAAAAAATACCCTTTTATGGATAGGTATACTCTACTTTATATCGGCATTGGGCTCAGGCTTGGCAGATGATCCTTATTTGTTTTCGTTTTTCCGTTTTCTAGGAGGTCTGGGAGTAGGGGCATCTACTGTTGCCGCGCCAACCTATGTTTCTGAAATCGCCCCGGCCAAGAGCCGTGGTAGATTGGTGGCATTGTATCAATTCAATATTGTTTTCGGAATTTTAATCGCTTTTGTATCCAATTATTTATTGAAAGATTTTGGGTCTGAACCTTGGCGTTGGATGATTGGTATAGAAGCGCTTCCTGCCTTAATCTATACCATTGCCATGATAGGCGTTCCAAAAAGTCCGCGATGGTTGTTAGAGAAAAAAAATGATTTGGAAGCGGCAAAAAGAATACAATTGGAACTCACGGGAACCGAATTGGATGAATCTGTCATAGCACAATTAAAAGAGGAACAAACGGAAAAATCCACACTGTTTGTCAAGAAATATAAATTCCCGTTAATGCTCGCATTTTTGATTGCTTTTTTCAATCAGTTGTCCGGTATTAATGCCTTTCTTTATTATGCACCGCGAATATTCAGTTCGGCAGGTTTGGGAGAAAATACTGCTTTGCTAAGCAGTATTGGTATTGGTGTAACCAATTTGGTTTTTACGTTGTTGGGGCTTTACCTCATTGATAAAGTAGGCCGTAAAGTACTCATGTACATTGGCTCTATTGGTTATATTATTTCATTGACCATGGTAGGTGTGGCTTTCGCTTTAGAATGGGAAGGTCTTATGGTTCCTATTTTTCTGTTCCTCTTCATAGCTTCACACGCCATAGGCCAAGGAGCTGTAATTTGGGTTTTTATATCCGAAATATTCCCGACCAATTTACGTGCACAAGGGCAGTCTTTTGGTAGTTCCACCCACTGGGTACTGGCTGCATTAATTACGCTTTTTATGCCAATAGCCATGGGTAGTTTTGATAACCCAGGAATAGTGTTTTTCTTTTTTGCAGGAATGATGGTACTGCAATTGCTGTTCGTCATATTTATGATGCCAGAAACCAAAGGGAAGACCTTAGAAGAACTACAAAAAATGATAACAAAATAATTAAATCTAAAATTTAAACATGGAAGTTAAGTACGCTGTGCATCCGGAAGATGCCAAATTATACGACACACAGAGAATAAGAAAAGAGTTTCATAGTTCGGACCTAATGGGTGAAGATGCCATTAAAATGATCTATACACATTACGATCGTTTTATCTATGGCACCGCTTTTCCAAAATCCAAGAGCCTTTCATTACCAACTTATGATGAGTTGAAAGCCGATTATTTTTTAGAGCGAAGAGAATTGGGAATCATCAATGTTGGTGGTAAAGGTACCGTAACCGTAGATGGTGAAGTATTTGAACTTGGAAACTTAGAAGCGTTATACGTAGGTAAAGGTTCAAAAGAGGTGAGTTTTGCAAGTAAAGATGGTTCTGATGCTGCACAATTCTATTTGAACTCAGCTCCGGCGCATAAAGAGTATCCAACTAAAAAAGCTACACAATCAGATGCCAATATAGTAGAATTGGGTGCAGTAGAAACTAGTAACGAAAGAACCTTGTACCAGTACATTCACGAAGACGGTATTCAAAGTTGCCAGTTGGTAATGGGGTATACTGAGTTGAAGAAAGGTAGTGTTTGGAACACCTTTCCACCGCACACCCATGAGCGTAGAATGGAAGTCTATTTCTATTTTGATATTCCAGGAGACAACATTGTAATGCACTACATGGGGCAACCACAGGAAACGCGCCATATTGCCATGAAAAATTTTGAAGCCGTAGTTTCACCACCGTGGTCTATTCATTCCGGTTCAGGTACTAGCAACTACCGGTTTATCTGGGGAATGGCAGGAGAGAACAAAGCCTTTACGGATATGGATGGGGAGCCTTTACAGGGGGTACTTTAAAATTATAATAAATACAAGGACGAACGAATATGATATTGAACAAGTTCAATTTAAAAGGAAAAACGGCTTTAGTAACCGGTTGTAAAAGAGGTATTGGTTTTGCTATGGCAGAGGCATTGGCCGAAGCGGGTGCGGATATTATTGGTGTCTCCGCAAGTTTGGAACTTTCCGGTTCTAAAATTGAGAAACGAATAACCGAATTGAATAAAAACTTTAAAGCCTATCAATGCGATTTTAGTGATAGAAAGGCGTTGTACGCTTTCATTGAAAAAGTAAAAAGTGAAAACCCTAAAATTGATATTTTGGTAAACAATGCAGGCACCATTTTAAGACAGCCTGCTGCCGAACACACAGATGAGTATTGGGACAAGGTCATAGAAGTGAACCAAAATGCCCAGTTCATCCTGTCTAGGGAAATAGGCAAGGAAATGGTAAAGGCAGGAAGGGGGAAGATCATCTTCACAGCTTCTTTATTGACGTTCCAAGGCGGAATTACCGTACCGGGATATGCGGCTTCAAAAGGAGCTATAGGTCAGTTAACCATGGCCTTGTCCAACGAATGGGCATCCAAAGGCGTACAGGTCAATGCCATTGCTCCGGGATATATTTCTACGGATAATACAGAAGCTTTGCGAAATGATGAAGACCGTAGTAAATCAATATTAGGAAGAATTCCTGCAGGGCGATGGGGAGAACCGGAAGACTTTAAAGGACCTATTGTTTTCTTGGCCTCAGAAGCTTCTAATTATATGACAGGAACCGTAATGCTGGTAGACGGCGGATGGATGGGCAGATAATTGTAAACAGGATTTTTCTCAAATATAGTGCAGCATGAAAATGAATAACAGGAGTTTTTTATGGGTTTTCTTCATGGTGATTATTTTATCGTCATGTAAAAGCGAAGAAAAAAAAACGGAGCCTAAAAAGCGGCCAAACTTTCTTTTTGTTTTGGTGGATGATCAATCACCTTTTGATTTACAGGTGTATGATCCAAAGTCCATATTAGAAACTCCTGTTATTTCAAAACTAGCCTCCGAGGGCACGGTTATAGAAACTGCTCACCATATGGGCTCAATGAACGGTGCGGTGTGCACGCCATCTCGACATATGATTATGACGGGGCGAACCCTGTGGCATTTACCACCCAGTGCAGAATTTCAAAAGAATACGGCTCCACATGAATTGGATAAACAAACTATTGGGGCTGTTTTTAATAGGGCAGGTTACAACACTATGAGAACCTGTAAAAAAGGAAACTCATATCCTGGGGCCAACGAGCAGTTTACGGTTGTTCATGATGCCACAAAAAGAGGTGGAACGGAAGATACCGGAAGTGCCTGGCACTCCAAACAAGTTTTGGAATATTTAGGGGGTCGAGAGAGAGATAAAGAAGAAAATCCATTTTTCATTTATTTCGGATTTTCCCACCCACATGATACTCGAGACGGTACTCCAGAATTATTGGAGAAATATGGGGCGGTCAATCATAAGGACAAGAATAGTCTTCCTCCGGCTAATGATAAACAGCCACCACTTCAAGCTAATTATTTAGAAGCACATCCTTTTTTTCATGGTCACCCAGAGCTTCGTGATGAAGAACGGGTGAGTGGCGTTTGGAAAAATAGAGATGAGCAGACCGTTAGAAATGAGTTGGGTAGGGAATATGCCTGTTCAGAAAATATAGATATTCAGTTAGGGAAAGTGCTCAAAAAACTAGAAGCTATGGGTGAGTTGAACAACACTTATATCGTTTACACTTCCGATCATGGAATGTCTATAGGAAGACACGGGCTTATGGGGAAACAAAACTTATATGAACATACATGGCGTGTACCCATGATTATTAAAGGCCCAGGACTTCCTTCAGGTAAGCGTACAAAAGGGAATGTTTATTTATTAGATGTCTTACCTACGCTATGTGACTTAGCAGGTATAGAGATTCCAGAAACGGTAGAAGGAACAAGCTTTAAGCCTGTTTTGGAAGGTGAAAAAGAAACTGTTAGGGATGTGTTGTACGGAGTATATTGTGGAGGAACAAAACCAGGCATGCGTACGGTGAAAAAGGACGACTGGAAATTAATCAAGTATGATGTAATGGATGGTGCAGTGCGCGAAACACAACTATTTAATTTGGCTGAAAACCCGAATGAATACATAAAAGAACATAACAAAGAAGGCGAAATGCTAACTAATTTGGCAGATAATCCTAAATATGCGGATAAACTAGTAGAAATGGAGGCCTTGTTATTGGCAGAAATGGAATCACATGACGACCCTTATAGATTATGGGACCAGCAAACGAAATAACCTATTTGTATTAATTAGTGGTACATGAAACTTCAATTATTAAATAGGGCATCTGTAGCAGACCGGTCGTTTTCGGTCAGCCATAATCAGTACCCAAATTTTTTAAGAGTTTGGCATTACCACCCTGAGATTGAATTGGTAGTAATTCTAAAAAGTTCGGGCACACGTTTTATAGGAGATAGTATTGAAAAATTTCAGGAAGGGGAAGTAGTGCTCATTGGTAAAAATGTCCCACATATGTGGTTGAACGATGAAATCTATTTTCAACGGGAAAGCACATTGGAAGCTGAGGCTTTCGCCATTCATTTCACTAGGGGTTTTTTAGGAAAAGGATTTTTTGAAATACCCGAAATGAAACAGGTTTCTAATCTTTTGATGAGGGCGGATAGAGGCGTCAAATTCATGGATTTGAGCAGACAGCTGGTAAAAAGAATCACAAATCTTATAGAATATGATTCAACTACCAGAATTTTTAAGACCATTGAAATTTTATCGGATTTATCAAAGCACGAAAGCTATCAACTGTTATCAAGTAGAAGTTTTGTAACCGCTTTTCAGAAGGCGGATAATCTCCGGATGGATAAAATATATGCGTACGTATTTGAAAACTTTAATGATGGCATCAGTGCCAGTGATGTAGCAAAAATGACCGGTATGAATAAATCGGCATTTAGTCGGTTTTTTAAGAAAGTCCATAAAAAACCTTTTACTAGATACCTCAATGAGATAAAGGTAGGTTATGCTTCTAGATTGCTTTTGGAAAACAAAGAAAGCATTACATCCATTGCGTATTTATCAGGATTTAATAATATCTCCAATTTTAATAGGCAGTTTAAAGTTATTCATGGTATGGCTCCATCCGCATATTTAAAATATCATACTTCAAACGACTAGAAAATGCCATTTCATGCTAAAAAAGTATTAGGAATAGTGTTTTTTTTGGTAGTTGGCCACATAAGAGATTATTAGTTTTATCCGTATTAGAATATCAGCAAGAAACATCTTATCAGTTAAAGTACTCAATTCGTTCTTTTAATAGGTATTCCCTATTCTTAGGCTCGGTTTAAATCGATTTCTCTCTAAAATCTGACTACTAGATATCTAGAGGTACAGCTGCATTAGGAAAGACACAGAATATTTTACTTAAAATTTAAAAAATGAGTATACATCCATTTGAACATTTTCGATCTGGAGCAAAAGTCTTTTTAATGGGTGTTCTACTTTTCTCATTATCCATGGGTGCTCAGAACATCCAAAAACCCAATATCATTATTGTTTATACAGATGATCAAGGTTATGGAGATGTAAGCGCGCTTAATCCAGATGCTAAATTCCGAACGCCTAATATGGATAAATTGGCCAATGAAGGTATCATCTTTACGGATGGGCATAGCAGTGATGCGGTATGTACACCCTCTAGATACTCTTTGCTTACTGGACGTTATAGTTGGAGAACCTCTTTGAAAAAAGGGGTTCTTGGAGCTGATGGGCCTTGTTTGATTGAAAAGGATGGGATGACTATCGCTTCTTTACTTCAAGAAAACGGCTATAAAACCGCTATGATCGGAAAGTGGCATCTTCAAATGGAATTTGAAGGGAGCTTGGGAAAAAACCGTGATTGGTCAAAACCCTTTACAGACGGCCCCATAGAGAAGGGATTTGATTATTATTTTGGTATTCCAGCCTCTATGAATTACGGCGTTTTAACCTACTTGGAAAATGATAAGGTGTTAGACCCTCCTGTATTATGGACGAAAAAGAAAGGGGACAAGAACCCTAGAACGTTTAGTGATACCATTAATCCAAAAGGGTATAGAATGACACCTCCATATAGAAGTACGCGTAAAAAGGGTACCAGTGGCTGGGTAGAAGTGGCTCCTTCATTTAATGATGAGTTAGTTTTAAAAACATTTGCAGATAAAGCGGTTGATTACATTAGCGAATCTGCTGCAGAGGCAAAATCCGGAAAGCCGTTCTTTTTGTATTTGCCATTAACTAGTCCGCATTTACCACATTGTACGCATCCTGATTTTCAAGGGCAGAGTAATTGTGGAAATTATGGCGATTTTATGGAAGAAACCGATTATAGAATCGGGCAAGTTCTAGAGGCATTAAAGGCAAATGGAATTGAGGATAATACTTTGGTTATTTTTTCATCGGATAACGGCGCGGAGACCAATTACGTTTATCAGCGAGAAAAATATGGACACTATAGCAGCCTTAATTTTAAAGGTGGCAAGCGTGATATTTATGAAGGTGGACATCGGGTTCCTTTTCTTATGCGCTGGCCCAATGGCATACAAGCAGGGACAAAATCTGATGTGCCCGTTTGCCAGACCGATTATTTGGCTACTATTGCCGACATTCTTGGAGTAGAACTTCCTGATAATGCGGGAGAAGATAGTTATAGTTTGTTACCCATATTACGAGGGGAGCGTTATGATAAAGCGGTAAGAGGAGCTGTAATTCATCATTCCGCTTCCGGGCATTTTGCATTAAGGGATGGGAAGTGGAAACTAAACATGTTTCGGGGTTCTGGCGGTTCTCTGAAACCTAAATTTATTGAACCCAAGAAAGGTGAAGCTATATATGAGCTGTACAATATGGAGGAGGACCCAGGAGAAACAACAAACCTTTATTTTAAAAATCCGGACGTAGTAAAAAGACTTACTCAGAAAATCGCCAAAATTATTGAAGAGGGTAGGACTACAACAGGTACTCCTCAATCTTATGTAAAAGAAGGTTGGGACATGCCTGATTGGATAAAGTCATAACTCAAAATAGGATAAATAGGTAAACTACAAGACCATTTAAGACCAGTAAAAGAAAGTGGGGCGTCTATTTTCGATAGATAATAGGTATAAAAATTAGACATATAAACGTTCAGGCAAAAAAAGTATCACTATAGGTAGATTATATGGTGGTTTTGAAGAAAGTGAAGTTTTAAGTTTGTACCGTTAATAAAGAATTTATGTCAAGTAAGATAACAATTACGGGGGTCGAAATTAAAGATGTCCGTTTTCCAACAAGTAAGTCTCTAGACGGCTCTGATGCTATGAATCCTGACCCAGATTATTCTGCGGCCTATGTGATTTTAAAGACCGATTCGGACAGCGCACTAGAAGGGCACGGATTAACATTTACCATTGGTAGGGGTAATGAATTATGTGCTGCAGCCATCCAATCTTTAGCTCCTCTTGTTATTGGCAAAACCCTAGAAAGCTTTACAGCGGATATGGGCGCCTTTTGGAAAATGATTACAGGCGATAGTCAGTTGAGATGGTTGGGTCCTGAAAAGGGTGTAATTCACTTGGCAACCGGCGCCATGGTAAATGCTGTTTGGGATTTGTATGCCAAAGCGGAAGGCAAACCTTTATGGAAATTATTGGCGGATATGACACCCGAAGAGTTGGTACGTTGTGTAGACTTTACGTACATAACAGATGCGGTTACGCCAGAAGAGGCCTTGGCGATGTTAAAGGATAAAGAAAGCACCAAACAAGAACGTATAGCCAAATTAAAGCAAGATGGTTACCCTGCTTATACAACTTCTGCAGGATGGTTGGGCTATTCGGATGATAAGATGCGCAGGCTTTGTAGAGAGGCAAAAGCAGCAGGCTTTGACCATATGAAAATAAAGGTAGGTTCGGATTTGCAAGATGATATGCGCCGTGCCGCGATTATTCGTGAAGAAATTGGTGATAATCTTCGGTTGATGATGGATGCGAATCAAAAATGGGATGTAGATGAAGCTATTGAGAATATGGCCGAACTGAAAAAATTCAACCCGTATTGGATTGAGGAACCTACAAGTCCTGATGATATTTTAGGTCATGCCAAGATAGCCAAGGCAGTAGCGCCAATTAAAGTAGCTACGGGAGAACACTGCCAAAACAGGGTCATGTTCAAACAGTTGATGCAGGCCAATGCCATAGAAATATGCCAGATAGATAGTTGTAGGGTAGGGGGCGTCAATGAAATATTGGCCATTTTATTCATGGCGGCAAAATTTAATATTCCGGTTTGTCCGCATGCTGGGGGAGTGGGACTCTGTGAATATGTGCAGCATTTGTCAATGATCGACTATATTGCTATAAGCGGTTCTTTAGAAAATCGTATTATTGAGTTTGTAGACCATTTACACGAACATTTTTTTGATCCGGTAGTGATTAAAAATGGGGCTTACATGCCGCCAAGTATGGCTGGTTATAGTATAACTATGAAGCCGGAATCCCTAGCGGAATATAGCTTTCCTAAGGGGAGTTACTGGGAAAAGGAATTAACTACAATAACATAGATTATTTATGAAGTTTAGTTTAAAAGATAAATTGGCAGTGGTTACCGGTGGAGGTAGCGGTATTGGTAGGGCCATTTGCTTGGCACTGGCAGAGCAAGGTGCAATTCTTCATATTCTGGAAATGAACGAGGAAAACGCAAAGGAAACGGTAACGCTAATTGAGAATATGGGAGGTAAGGCCCATACCTACGGTTGTAATGTAGCGGTGCAGAAAGAAGTAGTTACGGCATTTGAAAACATAACAGCCAAAGGTCCGGTAGATATTTTAATCAACAATGCGGGCGTAGCCCATATAGGGAATTTAGAAAACTGCAAGGAAGAAGACTTAGACCGTTTGTACGATGTTAATATCAAAGGGGTATACAATTGTATGTATGCTAGTATTGATTCCTTAAAGCAAACGAACGGTGTAATTATCAACATGGCATCCATAGCTTCATCGGTAGGTATCAATGATAGGTTTGCTTATTCCATGACCAAGGGCGCCGTATTAACCATGACTTATTCCGTGGCCAAAGATTATCTTAAGGATGGCATCAGATGTAATTGTATTTCTCCGGGTAGGGTACACACTCCATTTGTTGACGGGTTTATCAATAAAAATTATCCGGGTAGGGAAAAGGAAATCTTTGAAAAGCTTTCCAAAACCCAGCCTATTGGTCGTATGGGAAAACCGGAGGAAGTCGCGAATTTGGCCGTGTACCTTTGTTCGGAAGAGGCTTCGTTTATTACGGGAACCAATTTTCCAATAGATGGAGGGTTTGTTACACTAAACGGTTCGTAGTACAACTAGAATTAAAAATAAATAAAGAGACCTAATAAAATATCAGCATACATATGAAATTAATAAGATTTGGAAGTATAGGGAATGAAAAACCCGGAGTACAATTGAATAACGGCACACGCTTGGATGTTTCCGGATTTGTATCGGACTATAACGAAGATTTTTTTGGAGGTGATGGCATTGAAAAGCTAAGCAATTGGTTGAGTGAAAATGAAAAAAACTGTCCCGAGGTTCCTAATGATGTACGTTTAGGTTCACCTTTGGTACGCCCCTCAAAAATTGTGTGTGTGGGCTTAAACTATGCTAAGCACGCTGCCGAAAGTGGAATGGCTATCCCTAAAGAACCGGTTCTTTTCTTTAAATCAACCTCTGCTATTGTTGGTCCAAATGATGATGTGATCATTCCGAAGAACAGTGAAAAAACCGACTGGGAAGTAGAACTGGCCATTGTCATCGGAAAAAAAGCCTCTTATGTTGAGGACAAGGATGCTTTGGACCATGTGGCCGGCTATGTACTGCACAATGACTATAGCGAACGTGCTTTCCAAATAGAGAAAGAAGGACAATGGTGCAAGGGAAAAGGGTGCGATACTTTTGCGCCTATAGGTCCGTTTATTGCCACTGCCGATGAAATCAAGAATCCTAATAATCTTGATTTATGGTTAAAGCTGAACGGAGAAACGCTTCAAGATAGCAACACCTCCGATTTTATTTTCAATGTAGAGGAAGTGGTAAGTTATATCAGTCAGTACATGACCTTATTGCCTGGCGATATTATTTCTACGGGAACACCATCAGGTGTAGGTCTAGGTTTTAATCCACCTAAATACCTTAAAGAAGGTGATGTTGTAGAGTTAGGAATTGAAGGTCTAGGCAGCTCTAAACAGCAGGTAAAGGCTTATAAATAATAGTAAGGAGATGGATTTAAACTTAAAGGACAAAGTCATAATTGTAACCGGAGGCTCTAAGGGAATTGGTCTAGCCATTAGTCAGGTACTGTCAAAAGAGGGGGCAATTCCCTATATCATTGGCAGAAACAAACCTAATATTATTGGAGTGGCCAAAGAAATTGAAAAAACTGGTGGTCAAGTGGGTTTTGCCTTTGCGGAATTAACAGATCCAGAACAATGTAAAGCTGCCGTAGAACAGGTAATTTCTAGGTTCGGAAGAATTGACGGTCTTGTAAATAATGCTGGCGTAAATGATGGCGTAGGGCTGGAAAAAGGAAATTATAAAGACTTTATGGCCTCTCTACACAAGAGTTTGGTCCATTACTACTTAATGGCGCAGTATGCACTTCCGGAACTTAAAAAGAACAAAGGATCCATAGTTAACATTGGATCTAAAACTTCTTTTACCGGACAAGGAGGTACTTCTGGCTATGCCGCATCTAATGGTGGTAGAAATGCGTTGACCAGGGAATGGGCCGCAGAACTTTTACCGTATGAGATACGGGTAAATGCCGTAATTGTAGCAGAATGTTATACACCTTTGTACGAACGGTGGATTGAAACATTTCCGGAACCTGAGAAAAAATTAAAAAGCATCACGGATAAAATTCCATTGGGCAATCGTATGACTACGGCTGCTGAAATAGCCAACACAGTTGTTTTTCTTTTGTCAGAAGTATCAAGCCATACTACGGGACAGTTAGTATTTGTAGATGGCGGATATACACATTTGGATAGGGCAATAACAGCAGAATAAACCATATGAAAACCGAAGAAAAAGTACCAGTAGTAGCTAAAAACATCCTTTTTCCGTTTATACTTATTACTTCTTTATTTGCCCTTTGGGGTTTTGCTAATGATATTACCAATCCCATGGTAGCGGCATTTAAAAGAATATTGGAACTCAATAATACACAGGCTTCGTGGGTACAGGCGGCTTTTTACGGGGGTTATTTTACCATGGCTTTACCTGCTGCGTATGTGGTAAAGAAGTTCAGCTATAAAGTAGGGATTTTAGTAGGTCTGGCCTTATATGCGGTGGGTGCGTTAATGTTTTATCCCGCAGCGGCTATGGAGAACTATTTGTTTTTTCTTTTGGCTTTATATGTGCTGACCTTTGGTCTTGCCTTTCTGGAAACCACGGCCAACCCTTATATATTGGCAATGGGTGCGGAAGAAACGGGAACTTTGCGCTTAAACCTCGCTCAGGCTTTTAACCCCTTAGGGGCGCTTTCTGGTTTGTTTGTGGCCCAGTTTTTTATTCTGGGGGCATTGCAGTCGGATGATATGGCGGAAGATGGTTCCTATATTTATGAAACCTTATCGGAATCAGCAAAGGCTGCCGTCAAAACTTCGGACCTAATGGTAATCAGGAACCCTTATGTAGGGCTGGGACTCTTCGTGATTTTTATGTTCGTGGTGATTGCTATGGTAAAAATGCCGGAGGGTAAAACGGAAAATCAAGTCGGTTTAGGGGAATCCATAAAAAGAATATTTAAAAAGGAACGTTTTGTAGGCGGTATGCTTACCCAAATGTTCTACGTTGGTGCACAAATCATGTGTTGGACCTACATTTATCAATACGCCGAAAATATTGGTATTAATAATAGGGATGCGGTAAACTACGCTTATGCGGCCTTAATAATTTTTCTTATCAGTCGGTTTTTGTGCACCTATCTCATGAAATTCATCAATTCTGGGAGGTTGCTTATGATGCTTTCTATCTTGGCGATAGTATTCTGTGCAGGTACTATTTTCATACAGGGCGAAGTAGGTCTCTATTCTCTAGTTATGGTCTCGTTTTGTATGTCTTTAATGTTCCCTACTATTTACGGAATTGCTTTAACGGGACTGGGAGATGACGCTAAATCGGCTTCGGCCTTCTTGGTCATGGCCATTGTTGGAGGCGCATTCATGCCAATGTTACAAGGATTGATTTTGGATATTGGAGGGTCGGGATATAGTGATGTACGCATACTTGGCGTGCCCGAAGTAAATTTTTCATTTATACTTCCTATGATGTGTTTTTTTGTGGTGGCTTTTTATGGTCACAGGACATATAAAAAATACGATTTGGAATAGATTAGTTTGATATAAAATTGAACGGTGCCTCCAAAAGAGGTAGTGTAATAGAATTTATTACAATGGGAAAAAAAACTGCAATAGGCTGGGATGCACGTTATCCTTCTATAGATGATTTACGAAATAGGGCAATGAAGAAAATTCCAAAATTCGCTTTTGAATATTTGGATGGGGGATGCAATGAAGATGTAAACCTGCACAAGAATACCGCCCAAATCCGTGATGTAGAATTATTGCCATATTACCTCAGTAACCACACGAAATCGGTGATGAAAACCGAGATTTTTGGACATACTTACGATGCTCCTTTTGGTATTGCACCTGTAGGTCTACAAGGACTCATGTGGCCCAATGCTCCGGAAATATTGGCTAAAGCGGCCTTTGAGCATAACGTTCCTTTTGTATTGAGTACGGTAAGTACCAGTAGTATTGAGCGCATTTCGGAGATTACGGAAGGCAAGGCCTGGTTTCAATTGTACCATCCTACGGAAAATACCTTGCGGGATGATATTATTAGACGCGCTGCGGTAGCGGAATGCCCGGTTCTGGTTATTCTTTGTGATGTACCTACTTTTGGTTTTAGACCAAGGGATATAAGAAACGGATTGGCCATGCCCCCTAAAATGTCAGTAAAAAATATTCTGCAAATTATGGGCAAACCGGAATGGGCAATGAAAACCCTTATTCATGGGCAACCTAATTTTGAAACCTTAAAGCCCTATATGCCCAAGGGACTCGATTTAAAACAGCTAGGTAAATTCATGGACCAAACTTTTTCCGGCAGATTGAACGAAGAAAAAATAAAACCAATCCGCGATATGTGGAAAGGCAAGTTGGTTCTAAAAGGAGTAGCCAATGAAGCCGATGTAGAAAAAGCGTTACGGCTAGGTATAGATGGAGTTATTGTGTCCAATCACGGTGGTAGACAGTTAGACGCCGGGGAGTCTACCATCAAACCTTTATCTAGAATAGCGGAAAAATATGGAGACCAGCTTACGGTCATGATGGATAGCGGTATTCGCTCAGGACCGGATATAGCTCGCACATTGGCCAGTGGAGCCAAATTTACCTTTATGGGACGGTCGTTTATGTACGGTGTTAGTGCGTTGGGAAGTAATGGTGGAAACCATACTATTTCCCTACTAAAAACCGAACTACAACAAGTAATGGAACAAATTTGTTGTGAAAGGGTAGAGGACTTTCCAAAGCATTTAATTTCCAAATAGAATTCTACAATAGAAAACCTTGGGCAGGTTAGGGCTTTACAGTTATAATAATCCTTTTATAACTAGATAATGCAGGTGTGCCTTTATCCGTTACTTTTAGAATCATATGAACGGTCATTTCTTTTTCTACCTTTGGGGCAGCAAAAGAAACTAAATGGGCATTTTCGGTTCCTCCTATTTTTATTGGTTTTTTATACGTGCCCGCCTCGGGGTAATCAAACCAAAGAAAGCTTAGGCTATCTCCATCCGGGTCAGTAGAATCAAAGGCATCAAGTGTTATGCCTTTTCCCGATTTCACTGTAATTCTGTCAGCATGTTTTAAAGCGATTACCGGAGCGTGATTGGCTTCGGAAAATGGTAGGGTGCACCAATCCATTCGGGCTGCGAAATCATTTTGAAAATCATCTCTCCATCGCCATAGAGAAACTTTATCACCTTTAAAAACGGTGGTGTCTAATTCTACATTTCTACCATAATCTTTTGCTAGATAAGGAGAGAATCTATCTTCTGTATTGGTCCAAATTGGCCTAGTTTCAACTTCAAAGGGTACACCGGAATTCCCTTTCTTCCGACCGGAAAAAGTAGGTCTTAGAAATTCATACCTACCGCCCCAACCACCCCAATTAGGATGTTCAGGGGCGTTTAATCCGTTAGGGATAAGAGATAAGAAAGCTGGGGTGTCACCTTCAACTCCCCATGCAACATCAGGGTATAAGGCCCCAAGTGGACCATGTCCTTGTTGTATGTTTTCAGAAATCCAAGTGTTACTAATTTCGGTATTGTCAATACCCTTAATAAAGCTATTTATGCCATTCCAAGTGGCTGTACCATAATCGTCACCTGGGCTTACGATATAAAAGAGGTCTTGAAATTTATCCCTGATCCAAATCCCGCTATCATCTTGGTCGGAAATGGTATAGACCCGTAATTTGGAAATGAGTCGTTTTTGTTCTTCCTTGGTTTTGGTGTTCTTTATTTTCAATAAAGCTTGAGCCAAGGTATTGGCACCTCCCCAAACGGAAATCCACAAAGGGCGCTCATCTTTCTCTTCAAGTGTTTTAATGATCCAATCAGAACCTTCGGAGTCTTTATCCTTTCCAACACCCAACATTCCATAAACAGGTAGACCGGATTTTACCAATGGAAATAAATCTTCCGGTTTTGGGAAATCCGGATGATGCAATTTAAGGTTGGGCTGCACTTCTGCATAAGCGGAAAGCACTTTGTTTATTGATTCCGGATGTACGGAATTTTTAAGCCAACAAGAAGTAGTGGCTACTATACCTTTTATATCTATTTCGTTGGCGTACAGGAGTAAACGTACCAATGATTGTGTGTCATCCGGGTCAGCCTCAATATCCGTAAGAATGATTACCCTGCTCTTTTTAGAAGTTTCTTGTGCTATAAGAACACTAAAGTTCAGCGTAAATAAAAGTAGGAAAAAGAGTTTTTTCATAATGGTGAATTTTGGTGGTAGGGGAAAATCACTAAGCTTTTAAAAGTAGCAATTTTTCTTTTACAAAAATTGTTTTGGTTTTTGGTTTTTACCGGCGTTCTCCGCGATTTCTTGAATACGTTTTTGCCGGGTTTCTTTTCTTTTGGCGGAAATTACCCAATATAGAAGCTGTTTTTTTCCGGACTTGCTTAGTGCAATATAGAATTCTGTAGCACCTTTTCTTTTTTTTAATTCTTCGGCGAGGTCAGCTGGTATTTCCAAGGCTTCCACAGTGTCCAATATAGTCCATGAACCATTGGCTTTTGCTATAGCTATACTTTTGTGGCCAGCTTGGGTCATAAGACCTTTTTTGGTGAGCGATGTTACTTTCTCTTTATTGATTTTAGACCAGTTGCTTACGGCTTTTCGCTTGCAAAAGTATTGTTTGTACCGCTCTGCATCAATAGTTCGTTTTGTGCTATCTATCCAACCATAACAGAGAGCATGGTCTACAGCTTGGCTCCAGGATAGATTGGTATTTGCTGTATTCCTTTTGTGGATAACCAACCAAACGGAGTTTTTTTGCTGATGGTTTTTTTCTAACCATTTCCGCCATTCCTGTTGGTTTGCTGGGCAATAGATTTCGGTTTCTTCCATACCTCATTAAATACCAAGGGTAGGCAAATGTTTTACTTTATGATAGGTTAAGGCAGATTTAATGCAGTAAGTAAGTTCTTCTGTGGGAAGTTCACTATTCAGATTAAAGACTATAGCTCTCTTCCCTTCATACTCAAAAGTGTCTTTAAATACGGTCTTAAAGGTTTCTACCAATCTACTGGTGCATTTAAAATAGAGCGCATATTGGTCTGGGGATTTGGCTTTCCAATCTATGCGAAGGGTGCTGCCTATTTTGGTCAGGTAACTGGGTTCTCCCCATTTTAGGGTTTCCTCTAATTGGGCTATACCTTCCGTTGCTTTGGCGGTGTCTATGACCAGTTTTCGTAAAGCTATCATCTGAGGGCGCACATAATCCGGATAACCGGCGAATACAGATTCCACTTCTGGATTGATATCTAACTGTAAATCTTGCATGGATATAAGTTGGTTGCGTAGTTAAATGTAACCAATAGAATCCGTTTTGGCAATGCCAAGTGATAGATATAGAGAGGAGATTTAAACTGTTGTGGCCTATTCGTCTTTCCTAAAAATTAAATCTTGCTCTTCCATGGCAGTAACGACCAATTGAATATAGTCGTCCACGGCTTTTTCAATATTCTTTGGGTCGGAGATATCAATACTTCCTCGCCAAATCATAGATCGGTCCTTGCCTTCACAAATGCAGTAGAGGGTAGTCTCGGCATGGTAAATATTAAAATCATCGTAGTAATTATCGTCATAAAAAATATCTTGATTTTCTAGATAATCATCGTTAAATCTACCCTTGTAGTTATCCAATTTTGAAATAGCGCTCAAAAAACTTTCCCGATTTTCGGAACCGGTGATTTTGGTAAATAGTATGGCGTCAAAATCTTTGTCCAAAAGACTTTGCTCTACGGCATCAAGTTCCTTTTCGGATTTTTTGGAGTTGGTAAAAGAAACATCAAAGACATCCAAGCTCTGCATGGCCTCAACATTTCTTTTGGTAAATTCCTTTTGTAATTTGGCCTCAAAACTTTCTCTTGCATTTTGGTTTTGGGTCATACCTACAATAAGTACTTTCTGAGCATCGAACAGAACAATATCCGGATTTTTCCAATTTTCCACTAAACTAGCAGAGGAACAACCAAGACACAGTAGCAACAATAATGGGGCTAATTTTTTCATGTTTATCTACAACTTTTAAGGGATAGTTAGAGGTTGTTTTTTAAAGGTGTTAAGCGTAAAGTAATCTATTTAAAACCGACTTAGATTATATACTCTTTCCCGTTCTGTAATTGGATAAAAGTAACAGGTTTAAATTATGTAAACTATGATAAAAGTCAGTTAAATTGAGGTGTTATTTAAGTAATTTTATGAATCGAAATTAAAAAAGATGAAAAGCAGTTTCAAAAATATAATAGATTCGGACACTCCGGTATTAGTAGATTTTTTTGCTGATTGGTGCGGCCCTTGTAAAATGTTGGCGCCAATTTTAAAACAGGTCAAGGATGAGCTGGGAGAAGATGTTAAGATAGTAAAGATTGATGTAGATAAGAACCAACCGCTAGCAGGCACATATAATGTTCGTGGTGTACCCACAATGATCTTGTTTAAGAACGGAAAGCAAGTATGGAGACAATCAGGTGTTTTGCAAAAAAATGACATTGTACAAATTGTAAAGTCGAATTCTTAATGCGATTTAATTTTATCTAATTCAACCAAAAATGAAAAAGTACTCCATTTTTCTATTGATCATTATTTTCTTTACAGGTTGTAAAGAAACGAAGAAGGTTAAAATTGAATCTGCGCAAAATATTGAAGAAACGCAGAGTGCTAAAACTCAAGAACCGCATCCAGGGAAGGTAATTATGGAGCGGGAATGTTACCTATGTCATGATCCAAAAGCAAAAGTGGCGGATAGATTTGCACCTCCCATGGAAGCAATTAAAAGATATTATATAGATTCTACCGTTTCTCAACAGGAATTTACGGAAGCTCTGATTAAGTGGATAAATGATCCCGAGACAGAAACCAAGATACCTGCCGCACACAAAGAGTTTGGGCCTATGCCATATTTGCCCAATCGTGAGGATGCTTTGACGCAGATAGCAGATTACATTTTCAACAATGAATTGGAACGACCAGAAGGATTTGATGAACATTTTAAATCTTCGCACAAGGCAGGAGCAGATTTAGAAGATTGTAATTGTTATGAAAACCCAGGACCGGAAAAAGTGTATGGATCCATAGGCATGGCCTATGCAAAAGAAGCCAAAAAAGCACTAGGTCAAAGCCTTACAAAAGCTATTCAGGAAAAAGGAACTGTCGGGGCCATTGAGTTTTGTAATCTTAAGGCTATACAAATTACGGATAGCGTTTCATTGATGAAAAATGCTGCTATTAATAGAGTTTCGGACAAACTAAGAAATCCTAAAAATAAAGCTACTCCAAAGGAATTGGAATATATAAACTGGTTTAAAGAAGTTTTGGAAGCTGGTGATGAAATTTCGCCTGTTGTTGAGACAGAAGATGGAGAGGTGTCTTTTTATTACCCAATTGTAACCAATGCACTTTGTTTACAATGTCATGGAACACCTAATACGCAAGTAATGCCAGAGACTATGACAGCATTGAACAAATTGTATCCTAATGATATGGCACTTGGCTATGATGTAAATCAAGTGAGGGGCATGTGGAGTATAGAGTTTTATACGGACAAATAACAATATCTATTTAGCTAAATAATACCTGAGTTGAATTGGGGAATCGATAAAGGTTTTTAGCAAGTATTAATTAGATGGTTGGAAAAAGGGTGTTGCATGGCAATGCCCTTTTTTATTTGGTTTAAATTCTTCTAGGATGATTTAATCCTACTTTTTGAGATTATTAAAAAAGTAGGATACCTTTGTTAAAATAGATTTCTCAATATTAATAAAACACAAAGTATGACAGTCCATAATCTAGGTGAACACAATTCGCTCATGAACAAGTTTATTTCAGAAATAAGGGATGTGGACTTGCAAAAGGATACTATGCGTTTTAGACGGAATATTGAACGTATAGGGGAGATACTCAGCTATGAAATGAGTAAATCCTTGCACTTTAATAAAAGTAATGTTATCACCCCATTGGGCGCGAAAGAAATGCAATTGCCCACAGACCAATTGGTTCTATGCTCTATTTTACGTGCGGGATTACCATTACACCAAGGAATGTTGAATTACTTTGATGGGGCTGAGAATGCCTTTATATCGGCATATAGACACCATGAAGGAGACCAAGATGAGTTTGAGGTAATCGTGAACTATTTTGCGGCACCTTCTTTAGAAGGTAAAGTGTTGGTACTTGCCGATCCTATGTTGGCAACGGGCAGAACTTTGGAAAATGTGCTAAAAGCACTTAAAAATCATGGTACACCGGCGCAGATACATATTGTTTCTGTTATTGGGGCAAAAGAAGGGGTAGACCATGTGCAAAAGGTGTTCCCTGAAAACACCCAATTGTGGATTTCGGCTATAGACCCGGAATTGAATGCACGTGGTTATATTATTCCTGGAATAGGTGATGCGGGCGACTTGGCCTATGGGGCCAAGCTTTAGACTGCCCATAACCATATCAATATATCTTGATTTTATTTTTTTAAAACGAATTCCTATTGGTTTGCGCTAGGGTCATATGCTTCATTTACTGTAGTAGGTATTGGCGCCTTTGTTTGTTTGCGCCATCTGTTTAATTGTTTGTATAGTTCTTTGGTCTTAGCGGGGTTTTGTTTTGCCAGATTATTTTTTTCACCAATATCCGTGTTTAAGTTGTAGAGCTCAAGTGCACCGTCCTCAAAATATTCATGCAGTTTCCATTCCCCAGAAATAATTACAGAACCTGGTCGTGTTCTAAACAGAGGGTCTCTGCCTTGATCATTTAGCTGGTTATATTTTTGAAGATAGATGGGGAAATGAAAATAGAGATTTCGTGCAACCGGCTGTTCTCCGTATAAGATAGGTTCAAGGTTTATACCATCAAGTAAATTGGCCTTCTCTTTAGGATTTGTAATATGCTGTAATGTAGGGTAGAAATCTAAATTGCTGACCGTTGCGGTTGATGTGGAGTTTGGCCTAATTTTTCCGGGCCACTTTATAACCAAAGGAACGCGAATACCACCTTCGTAATAAGAGCCTTTACCTGCGCGTAATGGGTTTTGTTCTGAAATAGACCGTATCCCACCATTATCCGAAGTAAAAATGACTAGCGTATTTTCTTCCAGCCCATTTTGCTTTAGGGCATCTAGGAGCCTGCCCACATTTTGGTCCATAGCATAGACCATTGCCGCGTAATCGGGTCTATTTTGCCCGTTTTGCCCTTTTTTCGATTTAAATTTAGTCACTAGGCCCTCTTTCCCCATAATGGGGGTGTGAACGGTATAGTAAGGCATGTATATGAAAAATGTGGTGTCTTTGTTTTGATTGATATAATGTATGGCCTCGTCCGTTAATCTATCGGTAAGATATTCTCCTTTTTTGCCGTTCGTAATATGATCTATTTTGTAAGGAGAAAAGTATCCGCCATTACCTGGATGACCTTTTTCACTTCCACCTATGTTATAATCAATCCCTTGCTTGTTAGGGTCTTTTCCAATATGCCATTTGCCAAAACTAGCGGTGGTATAGCCTGCAGATTTAAGCATTTGGGGCAAGGTGAAAATAGTATCTTTAAGATGGGCCGTATTTTTAATTGGAATCAGTTTTCTGGTTTTTATATCACCACGATCAGATGGACTTACGGTATAAACACCATGTCTAGGAGTGTTTAGACTTGAAATGAGACATGCCCTACTTGGAGCACAATTGGCCGCGCCTGCATAGGCATTATAAAAAACCATACCTTCTTTGGAAAACACATCTAAATTAGGAGTTTCGTAATATGTACTTCCCATAAATCCTAGATCCTTATAACCAAGGTCGTCTATATTAATTAGAACAATATTGGGTTTTTTAAGATTTTGGAGTTTTGTTTTGGCCGGTTTACATTGCAGTATGGCCAAGGGTAGAAGTGATATGAACAAAATTTTTATAGTACGGCTAATCATCTTACCTTTTTTGGTTAAGTGTACGGTGTTGTATGCTATCTTACACATCTCGTTGTAGTAAATCATAGCCGTAAATATACATCTCATCTACGGGGGCAAGGGGTGCAATAGTCCAAGAAGGGTATACAAATGTGCAGATTTTAATAAAAGTTAAGTGTTTATTATTTGTCTACTTAAACATTCGTGTTTGTCCCTTGAAAATGTAGCTTGCTATACTCTGTAGGGCTCACTCCGTATGCTTTGCTAAAACATTTGCTAAAGTATTTTTGATTATTGAAACCGGTCATATAGGCAACTTCCGAGATATACATTTTATTGTTTTTCAATAACTGTGCGGCACGTTTTAGACGAATCTGTCTAATGAAGTTAACTGGAGTGTCATTATTGATAACTTGGAGTTTGCGATAGAGGTTGGCCCGGCTCATGCCCACTTCTGATGCTAAGAATTCTACGTTTAAAGAACTATCATCTATAAATTCCTCAATAATTTCTATGAGTCTACGAATAAACTTTTCGTCATTGGAATCAACCTTTAATTCTGACGGTTCAGGCGTTATAATTCTACTGTATTTGTCCTTAAGGTCTTTGCGCGAACTGAATGTGTTTTTTACCTTCCACTTTACGAATTCCAGACTAAAAGGCTTTTCAATGTAATCATCTGCCCCTAAACTAAGACACTCTATTTTAGACTCTTCAGAGTTTTTAGCGGTAAGCATAAATATAGGAATGGTTTTGGTATCCGGGTTGTTTTTTAACTTACCTAACATAGAAATACCATCCTCTATAGGCATAAGGATATCGCAAATAATTAAATCGGGTTTTTCCGATAAACAGGTGGCATACCCTTCCTGACCATTGCAAGCTTCAATGATATTAAAATCTTGTTTTAGCTCATCTCTCACCATTGAACGCAAATCATGATTGTCTTCTACGAGTAAGACTTTAGGTTTTTTGTCGGTCGTTTCTTTTGGTTTCATTTCCAATTGTGTAGAAACTTCTTCAATTACCTGAAATTCGGAGTTTTTTATAAAATTTTTGGTAAGTGGCGTGCCCCTGTTAATACGCTCTTTTTTATGATATCTGTTTTTGTTTATAGGCAGGTAGAACGTGAATTCCGTAAAAACGTTTTCTTCGCTTTCCACCTCAATCGTACCATAATGACGTTCCGTTAGTTTTTGTACCAATTCCATTCCAATACCGGTACCAGGTATTTGGTTGCTATATTTTTTTGTAGCTTGGTAGTAGCGGTCAAAAATTTGGGCAATATCTTTATGGGGAATACCTATACCATTGTCCCTAACGCTACATTTTATGTAATCTCCTGTGCGTATTTTTTTTCTGAAATTACGTTTTTCCTTAATGAAAACCTGTTCTAGGGTAACTTTGATAACACCATTCTTAGGGGTATACTTAAAGGCATTGGAAAGGAGGTTAAAAAGAATTTTCTCTAGAATATCTACATCATACCAACCTATGATTTCCTTCTCTTGGGTGTTAAACTGATAGTCTATATTGTAGATTTTAGCAAAATCATTGAATGCATTCTTTATGATTTCAATATCCTTGACAATATTGTTTTTTGAGATATGTAATTTTAATTTGCCTTCATCAAACTTTCTAATATCCATTAGCTGATTGATTAGCCGATGCATTCTAAGGGTGTTATTATATATCCGCTGGGAGGTAATGGGGCTTAGGGTGAATTTTTTGTCCTTAACCACTTTTTCTATGGTACCAAGAATTAGGGCAAGTGGTGTACGCAATTCATGGGATATATCCGTGAAGAATACCATTTTCATTCGGTTCATCTCATTGTCCTTTTCTCTACTAACCGTTTCTGCAACTAGTTTTTTCTTTAGTTTGTACCATCTTTTTATAACGAGCCAAGTAGTGTAGATAGAAGTAATCAGAAGAAGAAAATAGATAACATAAGCTAGATTACTTTTCCAATAGGGAGGTTTAATTGTAAAATTAAACGTGGCAGGATTATCGTTCCAAACCCCGTCACTATTAGAACTTTTTACTTTGAACACATAATCTCCCGGAGGCAGGTCATTGTAGTTGGCGTTACGGTTAGAGGCTTTGGTGTAATGCCAAAAATCATTTATACCTTCCAGCATATATGCAAATTGGTTTTTATTGGGAGCGGTAAAATCCAATGTAGAAAATTCAAAAGCAATATTATTTTTGTTGTGCTCCAAACTAAGGCTGTCCGCTGTATTCAAATACTTGTTGGAATGACTTTCGTTAGTTGGACTATTGGATTTGTCTAAGTCTCCAAAAATGGTATAACTGGTTATGATGGTATTCGGAACCAATGAAGCTTTCTTGTAGTTGTTGGGGGTAACGGAGAAGAAGCCACCAGGGCACCCAAAATATATTTTTCCATTACTGGCTACGGCTTGAGAGTTGAAGGTAAAGTGACTCTCGGTTACACCATCTTCAATTCCAAAATTCACGAATTTTTTTTCCGTGATATCAAATCTGGAAATACCGTCTCTTGTACTCAACCATAAGTTTTGGGATTTATCTTTTGCAACGCTCGCAACAGTAGTAGATACCAAACCTTCAGGTTTCCCATAGCTGGTAATGCTCCCGTATTTGCTGTCGTAAAAATTTAAACCTCCACCTCTGGTACCGATCCACATATTCCCTTCTTCGTCCTCAAGCAAGCATAGAATGGCGTTTGAGCTTAGGCCGTTTTCAAAAGAAGGATTGAATGTTTTGATTTCCTCATCAATTAAATTTACCTTAAACAAACCATCGCCACGTGTTCCTATCCATAAATTTTGACTTTGATCCAAATGCATGACGGATACATTTTTTCCAAAAAGGGCTGAAACTACTTTCTTTTTAAAAGTATTAACTGTGGTATCGGGGGTAATAATGTGAATGCCACCACCCCAAAGTCCTACCCATATTTCGGTCGGGTTTAAGGCAACAACATCGCGTACGTTGTAGTGGTATTTTTTTAAAGTGTCAAATTGTACCTTATCAGGGTTTGAACTATAATTTTTGGAAAGTAAAAGATGGTTACCGGTGCCGTATAGTATTTCTTTCTGGGAAAAATCCTTTTTAATGACACTATAATCTTGGTCGGCAGGTGCCAATAACTTTCTTGTACGGTTCTTAAGGTCAAAATTGTACAGTCCGTCCCTGTTCAATGTCACTAATAATTGATTGTTACCTAACATTAATAGGTCTTGTGTAAAACGGTTGCTCAAGTCTTTACCAAGGGTTGTGTAACCAAAAATCGAATTTCTGTCAATATGTTTCTTTATACCTTTATTGGTGGTAACCCATAGATTGTTGTACTTATCTATAATGGTAGAATTAATGCGGTTTTCGTAGGGATTGGTGTTCGTTTGCAGCTCTTCTTCTACATAATTAAAAACATAAGAGTTGTTCACTTTTTTTCCCTTGTATAAGCCAGATTGAGTACTCACCCATAAGGTGCCGGATTCTTGGTCTTTTGAGAAAGAAGTGAATTCCATTGGTTCTGGAGTCTCTTTAAAACCATCAATTTTTTCTAAAATCTTGATTTCAAATTGTTCTTTTCTGTATTCCAAAAGAAACATGCCTTCATCGGTAGTTGCCAACAAGGTGTTGTTTTCTGCGGATATAAGATGCGAGGTGTTCTTAAAGAATCCCGTATCTATAAGTTGCTCTTTCTTATTCAATGCCAATATCCCTTTGGGCGTAGCAAACCAACTCCTACCAAAAATGTCTTCATAGAAATCACTTACAGCCTTGTTTCCGGTCCAAATACTATTCTTTTGTTGATAGTTGAGCTGTGTATGGAATGTAATCTCGGAAAGTGACTCTTTAGGGGTAATTCTAACAATGCCTGTATTTCGCAAATTGGCCCAGACTGTACCATCTTCTGATTTTCCTAAGATTACGGTGGTATTGTTCTTGTAGAACCCTTTAAAACTATTGGTTTTTCTATGGTACCATATTAAATAGCTCTCACTTCCTATCCATAAATTCCCGTAACTGTCTTCTATAATGGAATTAATGCTATTATTGGGAATAGATGTCTCATCAAACACGTCATATTGGTTCTCTACCAATGCGTGGCCGTCATATCTGTAGAGGCCGCTATCTGTCCCCAACCATAAATACCCCAAGTGGTCTTCATATGCCACATTAGTTTTTTTGTTAAAACGGCTATCATCTATATGTAAGGCATGAAAATAGGCCTGTGCATTTTGCGCATTGCCAGTTATCCAGTAACAAACAAAAAGAAAAAAGGGGAGGATTTGCTTCATAAAAAGTAATCGGTTGGTGTGGTTACGAAGGTTTACATTTTGCTTTGAGGTATTTTTTAAAAGTAGTTCTAGGGAGTGTTACCCTCGTTTTAATGCTGACCAGTTAAATAAGGTTAAATCATGTACTAAATATAGGGTATATATGTTGCAAAAAGGTCTCTTAAAGCCCATAAAATGGCAATATGCAACATAAGTATACCATTATGAGATATCCACAATCCAACCCTGCAATATATTTACCATAGGCCTTCAACAACTCAACTTAAGGCTATTAATTATAACTAACATAAACCATTATGAATTTAAAAAGAATGTTATTGCTACTGCTGTTTTTCAGTCTGGTATCGCTTCAGGCGCAGCAAAATTTAACAGGAACCATTACGGATGAGTCTGGCCAACCTCTTCCCGGTGTTAATGTATTGGTTCAGGGAAGCACGGTAGGAACCGTTGCGGATTTTGACGGAAACTATTCTATAAAGGCATCCGAGGGTGCTACTTTAGAATTTAGCTATTTGGGGTTTGTTACCAAAAGTGTGTTGGTAGGGAATGACACTACTATTAATGTTGTACTGCAGGAAGATGTGGCCCTTCTAGACGAAGTGGTCGTAATTGGTTACGGTACATCTACCAAGAAAGATTTGGTGTCTTCCGTATCATCGGTTAAATCCGATGTTTTGGAAAACCAACCGGTGGCAAGGGTAGACCAGGCATTGCAGGGGCGAGCTACAGGGGTAGAGGTAACCTCCAATAACGGTACTCCAGGTTCGGGTTCCACCATCCGTATTAGAGGTAATAGTTCCATAAACGGAAATAACGATCCTTTATATGTCATTGACGGTTTTATTGCAGGAACCGGATTTAACCTGAACACCATCAACGTAAACGATATTGCATCCATTGAAATTCTTAAAGATGCCACGGCACTTTCTATCTACGGAACAAGGGGAGCTTCCGGTGTTATTCTCATCACAACAAAAAATGGAAAAGGGATGTCGCCCGGTAAGCCGGTCGTAGCTATTAACCATTACCAAAGTATTCAGGAAACGGCCAACCGTATCAATATTTTAGGCGGACAGGGATTTGTTGATTACAAAAACGAGTCTTACCAATTTACGCCGGGAGCAGATGGTTTTGGGTTTACTGATACTTCTTTACCATTGGTATTAAATCCTGAGACAACGGCCACAACGGACTGGTTAGATCTTGTTGAACAAACTGGTACCATTTCAAATACAGATGTTTCCGTAACCGGAAACTCTGAGAATGCCAATTACTTTATTTCAGGAAACTACTTCAACCAAAAAGGGGTTTTAAGAGGTTCTGGTTTGGAAAGGGTAAACTTTAGGACCAATCTTGATGTTAGGGTTTCAGACCGGTTTAAGACGGGTATAAGAGCTAACATTACACACTACAAAATAGAAAATAATAAGGTCAATTACTCGGATATAGTATCCAATGTATTACCAACACGTCCGGTTTATTTGGAAGATGGGAGCTTTTCTTTTGAGAACCCTATTAGTGCGGGCCTGGAACGTAACCCAGAAGCAGATATCCAATTACGGGTAGACCATGACTTGGTTACACAGGTAATAACCAATGCTTATGTAGAATATGAACTGGCCAAAAACCTTTCTTTCAAATCTACTTTTGGTGCTCAGTTAAATTATGTAAAAGAAAATAACTATTTACCCGGAATTTTACCGGAACGAGTTAATGGTGGCTTTGGTAGAATTAATAACAATTTCACCAAAAGCATTTTGAACGAAAATACACTTAATTATAACTTGGATCTAGAAGACCACTCCCTAAAGCTATTAGGTGGTTTTACATGGCAAAAAGACAATAATGAGAGTACGTTTTCCGAAGCCGATAATTTTCCAAATGATGTAGTACTCTTCAATAATTTGGCATTGGGTGATGCCTCAACCGCTGTAGTAGGTTCTGGTTATGGACAACGTACCTTAAGCTCATTTTTGGGTCGTGTAAATTATGGATACAAGAGTAAATATTTGCTTACTCTGGTGGGCAGGTATGATGGGTCTTCGGTATTTGAGACGGGCAATAAGTATGCGTTTTTTCCTTCCATAGGGGCTGCTTGGAACGTAGATGAAGAAGAGTTTATGGCAGATTCCAATGTTATAGATCGCTTTAAACTTAGAGGTAGTTACGGTATTGTCGGAGAACAAGGGGTAGCAGCTTATAATTCATTGGCTACCTATTCCAACACAACAACGGTCTTTAATGGTTCTTTGATCAATGGCGTGGTAGTGGGCGATGTTCCTAGTAGCGGATTAAGTTGGGAAACTACCAAGCAGCTGGATTTGGGTCTGGAATTAGGTTTCTTTAACCACCGAATATCTTTTGAGGCCGATTATTACAATAAGACAACAGATGATCTTTTGTTAGCTGTGGCATTATCGGGACAGGTTGGTGCAAATAGTACCACTCAATTACAAAACTTGGGTTCTGTAAGGAACAGTGGTTTTGAATTTGGTTTAAATACGGTTAATGTAGAAAATGAAAATTTCCAGTGGGAATCCAATCTAAGCATCTCTTCCAACAAAAGTGAAATATTGGAGCTGGATGGTCAGGAGTATATTTCATTACAGTCAACAGGGAACCAGGGAGGTAATTCGGCACGATTGATTGTTGGCGAAGCATTACCAACTTTTGTTGGTGCAAAATACTTGGGAACCTACAAATCTGCTGATGAAATTATTGCAGATGGTAGGGAAGGGAGATCGTTTATCGGAGGCCCTAGGTACGAAGATTTAAATGGTGATTCTAATATTAACGATGAAGATTTTGTAGTATTAGGTAGTCCTATTCCTGAATTTTATGGTGGGTTTAGAAATACCTTTACTTATAAGGATCTTACGTTAGATGTATTTTTTCACGGGAGTTATGGTGCGGAAATCTTCAACATAAGAACACAAACGGCCTATTTTGGTAGAGGCGAACAAAACGTAGATCCAATAGTTTTAGATCGTTGGATAGCAGGGTCAAACGAAACTTCTGATATTCCAAGAGCGGGTCCTTCTAATAGTCTTTTCAACCCAAATAGCAGTTTAAATATTGAAGACGGTTCTTACATAAGGCTAAAGACGCTGTCTTTAAACTACAATGTTCCTTTAGAATCGGGTGCACTTAGTGAGGTATTCAGTTCTTTGAACTTATATGTTACAGGAACCAATCTCCTACTTTTTACAGACTTTAGTTTAGGTGATCCCGAGGTAAATAATTTTACGGCCGGGAGTGGCCTTGGTTCTGTATCCCAAGGTTTCGCATCAGGGCAGTATCCTTATGCAAAAACAATATCACTAGGTCTAAAAGTAGAATTTTAAAAAAATAAGGATATGAAAACTAAAATAGCAAATAAATTTTTGATGCTGCTTGTGGGCTTTTTAGCTCTAAGCTCATGTGAAGAATTTCTAGAAGAAGATTTACGGGACGAGATTACCCCAGATGCTTTTTTTACAAATGATAAAGAAGCAGAATTGGCGGTGAACGGAGTGTACCGATTGCTTCATGACAACAATGTGTACAGACAACGTGGATTAGATAATTATTACACCAGCGGAGCGGATATCCAAGCAGCTAATAGGGACGTTAACGGCTCTATCCATAACTACCTCATTCAGGAAGGAACCGCAGATGGTAACGGTACTTGGATACAATTGTATCGTGTGGTAAATAACACAACCGAGTTTATTTCCAATATTGAAGGAAATGAAAGCTTGTCCGAAGATGCCAAAAACAGCAGGTTAGGGGAGTTACTTTTTTTAAGGGCTTTGGCATATTTTCATCTTACCAACTTGTGGGGAGACGTACCGTTTTATACAGAGCAATTACCCGTTCTTGAAAGATCGGTCTTGGGAAGAACTCCAAAGGAGGAGATAAGAAGTGCTATGAAAGAAGATTTAGCTACGGCGTTTGATTTGTTGCCTAGCACGTATTCCGGTAATGATTTGGGAAGGGCCAGTAAATGGGCAGCTGCAACCTTAAAGGCCAAATATCATCTTTTTGATCAAGAGTGGGCCCTGGCCAAAGCAGAGTGCGATGTTGTAATTGATGGAGGTGCACACAGACTGTTAGATAATTATTCTGATGTTTTTGATCAGTCTGATCCTAGCAATCAATACAATGATGAATACATTTTTGTAGTAGATTTTGAGGCAGATTATGATGGAAACTTATCCACTACAAGAACGGATGACTACAACCCACGTATTAGGGACGAGCCCGCAGGAAGAAATAACGATACTATTGTAAACGGGGTTTCTGGAAAAAAGGTCGATATATTTCAAGGGCTTTTACGTGCTCAAGGCGAGGATATGACAGGTTATGGTTGGTCCGTACCCTTACCGGAATTCGCTATGCGAGAGAACTGGCAAGAGGGAGATTTAAGGTATGATGCCACTATAGTCACTGAATACTTAGGTTGGAAATTGTCCTTTCCCTACTTCCGAAAAAATTGGAATTTAGATCAGGAGAACTCCTTGCGAGGTAATCACCCGGAAAATTATATTGTTTTCCGTTTGGCGGACGTCTACTTAATGGCAGCCGAGGCCGAAAACGAGCTGAACGGACCGGGAGCAGCCTATTTTTATGTGAACAAGGTTAGGGAAAGAGCGTTTGAACCGGACCAGCCATGGAGCGGCATGTCCAAAGAAGAATTTAGGGAAGCTTTATATGATGAACGTAAATTTGAGCTAAGTGCAGAAGGTCACCGTCGTATGGACTTGATCAGATGGGGTATTTTGTTGGAAACGGTACAATCTGTTCAGCATAGACCTTGGAATAATCCAGGGGCCAATATACAGCCGTACCATGTGCTACTTCCAGTACCGCAGAATCAGTTGGAGCTTAATCCAAACCTATTAGAATCAGACCCTACAAACAATGGGTACCGATAATTAATTGAATGCAAATGTCACGAAGTATTAAATGCTTCGTGGCATCTATTAACCTTATCATCATGATGAAACATTTTCTTTATTTTATTTTGTTGGCAAGCTTGGTTTTCTCTTGTAAGAACAAGGGGCAAAAAGCAAATGAAGCTACCGAAACTACCCAAAGAACCGATAGCGGTAGACCCAATATTGTCTATATTTTGGCAGATGATTTGGGGTACGGTGATCTAAGTTCGTATGGGCAGGAAAAATTTGCCACGCCCAACATAGATAAGCTGGCAAAGAACGGCATGCTCTTTACCCAACATTATTCTGGCAGTACGGTTTGCGCACCTTCCAGATCGGCCTTATTAACGGGTATGCACACTGGTCATACGGTGGTTAGGGGAAATAAAGAAATTATGCCCGAAGGCCAATATCCTTTACCGGACAATACTTTTACCATGGCCGAAGCTATGAAGAATGCCGGTTATACTACAGGAGCTTTTGGAAAATGGGGATTAGGGTTTCCGGGGTCTGAAGGAGACCCGTTAAATCAAGGTTTTGATACTTTTTTCGGATACAACTGTCAGCGTTTGGGGCACAATTACTACCCTGGTCACTTATGGGCCAATAAGGACTCTCTGGTACTTAAAGGTAACAAGGGCGCAAATAAAGGAACGTATGCCCCAGAGTTGATACATGAAAAAACATTGGAGTTTATTGAGTTGAACAAGGACAATCCTTTCTTTCTGTATGTAGCTTCCATTATTCCGCATGCGGAATTGGCGGCACCTGAAGAAATCATGGAAAAGTATAGTGGCAAATTTCCACCGGAGACCCCTTACGAGGGGGTGGATGATGGTCCAGAATTTAACCAAGGTCCTTATCGTTCACAGGAAGAACCACATGCGGCATTTGTTTCCATGGTGCATCTCTTGGATGAACAAGTTGGTGAAATTGTAGCCAAGCTGGAGAAGTTGGGTCTTGCCCAGAATACTATAGTGGTTTTTACATCGGATAATGGACCCCATACGGAAGGCGGCGCAGACCCTGATTATTTTAATAGTAATGGACCGCTTAGGGGTACAAAAAGGGATTTGTATGAAGGGGGTATCCGTGTTCCTATGATTGCGTCATGGCCGGGGAAAATTCAACCAGGGTCAACCACGGAATTGGTATCCGCTTTTTGGGATGTGTTCCCTACATTTTCGGAAATAGCAGGTATAGAAACTCCAGAGGGTTTAGACGGAATTTCATTTTTGCCCACTCTTTTAGGGAATAATGACCAGCAGGAAAATCATGAATATCTGTATTGGGAATTTCATGAAAAGGGTGGTAGGCAGGCCATTCGTAAGGATAATTGGAAAGCGGTAAAATATAACGTTTTTGGTGGGCCAAATGTGCCCATTGAACTGTATGATATGAATACGGATGTTGCCGAGGAAAATAATTTGGCAGAAAAGCATCCTGAAGTTATAGAAGAAATGAAGACCTTGTTTGAAGAGGCACGAACGCCATCAGAAGTGTTTACATTTAACCAAGAAACCTATCTGAACGTAAAATAATATTGTGATTTAGAGTTAGTTAATTTTTGTTGAGGGAGGTCCATTTTTTTGGGCCTCTTTATTTGATTTAAGAATAGGACTTTGAGTGGAGAGCAAGAGTTTCATCACCAATAAAATTACAGAAAATGAAAAAACAATTGTTTCTAATTATCGCACTATGCGGAATTTTAGTCGGTTTTGAACAGGACACTAAACCTAATGTTCTCATCATAGGTGATTCCATTTCTATAGGTTATACGCCACATGTAAAATCGGCTTTACGGGATAGGGCCAATGTATTTCATAATGAAGGAAATGCCCAACATACGGGTACGGGGCTTGAGAAATTGGAGGAATGGTTAGGGGGTACCCAATGGGATGTTATCCATTTTAATTGGGGCCTGTGGGATTTATGCTACCGCCATCCGGATTCAAAGGAAGTGGGGAACAGAGATAAAATAAAGGGTACGGTAACCTATACTCCAGAAGTGTATGCCGCAAATTTAGAAAAGCTGGTAATTCGCTTAGAAAAGACAGGGGCCCAGCTCATTTTTGCCACAACCAGTTATGTGCCTAAAGGCGAAGTGGGGCGCTTTGTAAAATCGGACAAAATATATAATAAAGCGGCGTTAGAGGTCATGAAAAAACATGGGATACGGGTAAACCCGCTTAATCGTACTTCCAAAAAGATTCACAAAAAACATGCCGCTGGCCCAGGTAATGTACATTACACAAAGGAAGGTTATAGATTACTTTCTATACCGGTGGTAGAAGGAATAGAAAATAGCTTAGACGCCATTTAATTTAATTCTGTTCATATGAAGTATGTAGTACACTTTCGGAAAAGATATATGACCATTTTTGTCATGCTTATTGGGTTGTTTTGTGGCTATGCGCAGGAATATAAAAGTAACGATACTACAGTTCAACAACCCAACATTGTTTTTATATATGCCGATGATTTGGGAATAGGGTTATTAGGGCATGAAGGACAAAAAATTATAAAGACACCTCACATAGACCAGTTGGCCAAAGAAGGAATGCGTTTTACCCAAGCCTATTCCAACATGTTATGTGCCCCGGCACGCGCATCTCTGATTACCGGCCTTCATGACAGTCACGAACAGGGTTTTGAAATTACACCGGGCACATTATATAAGAAGATAAGTACGGGAGAATTGAGTCAAGCTCAAATTGAAAATATGGTAAATAGTGCGTTAACGCAAATACCTGATAATCAATTGTTTTTAGGGCAGGTGGCACAGGAGGCTGGGTATAAAACGGCACAAATTGGAAAATTGGAATGGGGTTTTTCAACTACAGATTATCAAATGAAAAGACACGGTTGGGACTACTATTATGGTTATTTGGATCATGTACGTGCACATGGGTTTTATCCTCCATTTTTATTTGAAAAGGGAAAACTGGTACATATAGAGGGGAACACTTTGGCCAACTGTGGTAAATCCGGTGAACCGGAAATACCCGAAAATTATAAGGAAAGAAAGCGTATGGATGGGAAGGTGCAGTATTCCCAAGACCTATTCATGAACAAAGCCCTCAATTTTATTAGCACCAATAAGAACCGGCCTTTTTTTCTGTATTTCCCCACGCAGTTGCCTCACGGCCCTGTGGCCATTCCTAAAGTCCATGAGGATTTTCTAAATGACGACCGCTTAACGCCCATTGAAAAGGAGTATGCCTCTATGGTAAAAATGTTGGATGACAATGTGGGGCAGATTATGCAAAGGTTAAAAGAGCTTAAAATTGATGATAATACCTTGATCATATTTACGGCCGATAATGGACATGAAATTTATTATGCACAGGAAGGGCTTGTAGAAAAACCGTATTCCAATATAAAAACGGGCAAGCGTTTTGATGATGTGGAGCATAAATACTACAGTCATTTGTCCGGCGATGTTTTTGACGGAAACGGGGGGCGTGCCGGAATGAAGCGAAGTAACCTTCAGGGTGGCATTCAGGTTCCCTTGATCATTAAATGCCCCGTTAAAATAGAAGCGGGAAGAACGTCTCATAAGCTAATAGCCAACTATGATATTTTGGCTACCGTAGCGGAACTTGTGGGCTTTTCAGGACCGGTGAATACTGATGGAATTTCCTTTTACAATGAGTTGATAGGGCAAAATTTGGGAGAGGAACATGAGTTTGTGGTGTACTCCTCCTATACCGGCCCCACCTTAATTACCAATGAAGGTTGGAAAATACGAACAGATTTGGATAAGGATGTTTTTGAACTGTTTTATCTGCCCAATGATTTTAAGGAAGCCAATGATTTGTCCAAAGAACATCCGCAGAAATTACAAGAATTGAAAAGCCAACTTTTGGATGCTTGTGAGGGCGATTTTAGAAATGGCCATTTCAGCAATGATAGAAGTATTCTAAAAGTTACCAAAGCTGGCAAGTAATGAATACAAAAAGAAAAGAAGCGTGAGGTACATGAAGAACTTGTTATTGGGAATATTTGTGTTTGGCATTTGCGGAAAGGGACTGGCACAGCATTCCGTTGAAGTGAAAATTGATAAGGATATCGAGTACCAGACCCTTCATAGTTTTGCGGCTTCGGATGCATGGGCGGCCCAATTCACGGGATTATGGCCCGATGATAAACGAAACCAAATAGCGGATTGGTTGTTTAGTATGAAGACCGATGACCAAGGTTCCCCAAAGGGTATTGGGCTATCCGCTTGGCGATTTAATATTGGAGCGGGAAGTGCAGCTCAAGTGGATGATAGTGGCATAAAGGACCCTTGGCGAAGAACGGAAGGTTTTTTACAGGGTCAAGGTGTATACGACTGGAAAAAACAGGCAGGACAACAGTGGTTTTTAAAAGCTGCGAAGGAGAGGGGAGTGGAGCAATTTATTGCTTTTGTAAACAGTCCGCCTATTCAGCTTACAAAGAATGGGAAAGGGCATTCGGATGATGGATTATCGGCGAATCTGGCTTCCGAAAATTACGGTACCTACGCTAATTTTCTTGTAAATGTATATCATCATTTTAAGGATAGTGTAGGAGTAGATTTTGATTATATAAGTCCGTTTAACGAACCGCAATGGGAATGGAAAGGCGGTCAAGAAGGTTCTCCTTGGAACAATAATGAGTTGGCCTCTGCCGCTAGGGTTATCGATTCGGTTTTTCGGCTCCAACATGTGTCGGCTCAATTAGAAATTACGGAAGCGGGAGCCATTGATTATCTCACCGGAACCAAAAAGAAACATAACAATAGAAGTAATCAGATTGAAACCTTCTTCAGTCCTTCAAGTCCCAATTATTTAGGAAACTTAAGTACGCTGAACCCTAAAGTCGCGGCGCATAGTTATTTCACCACCTGGCCTATAGAAAAGCTCAAAAGGGAAAGGGAACGTATTGTGGAAAAGCTTTTAAAATATCCTTTCTTGGCATATGGGATGAGTGAATATTGCATCTTGGAAAACAACGAGGAAATTAAAGGAAAAGGTAAGGATTTGGGTATGCAGACCGCCCTATATGTGGCACGGGTTATCCATGCCGATCTAACTATTGCTAATGCCAGTATGTGGCACTGGTGGCTGGCCATGAGTCCGTATGACTTTAAAGACGGTTTGATCTATCATGATAAAAACAGGGAAGATGGTGCTGTCTATGATTCAAAATTGTTGTGGGCTTTGGGGAATTATGCCAGGTTCATCCGCCCTGGAGCAAAGCGTATTTCTATTGATTACGAGCACTATAATTCAACTGAAACCTTACAGAGGGGCCTATTGATTTCAGCATATAAAAATAAAGATGATAGTCTGGTGGTAGTATCTGTAAACCAGACAGAAGCGTCCGTAGATTTAAAGTTGCCGATAGAAGTTGAAGCGTATGGAGAAGGTCGTAGCTATATCACAGATGACAAGCAGAATTTGCAATATAAAGATTTAGAGAAACTAGAAGGCGGTAACTTCACGATACCCAAAAAGTCTGTGACCACCTTCGTTTTCAAATAAAAAAATCATAACTAGAAATAGGAATATATGCAGCACTTTACTAAACTACGTATTGCGACTATCGGAATTTTAATGATTGGTATAGGTTGGGGGCTAAATGCGCAGACCTCTTCGGATACCTATCAAAAACCCAATATCATTTTCATCTTAACGGATGATTTAGGTTTTGGCGATTTAGGGGTACTTTTTCAAAAGCAAAGGACAACCAAGGACGGAAATGGCGCGCCCCAGGAATTTACGCCCAACCTAGACCGCATGGCTAACGAAGGAGCGTTAATGCCACACCATTATTCCGCGGCGCCTGTATGTGCATCTTCTAGGGCATCGTTACTATTAGGGCAAAGTCAAGGGCATGCCAATATTAGGGACAATCAGTTTGATAAGGCTTTGGCTTACAACCATACATTAGGGTCTATCTTACAAGAAGCGGATTATAAGACAGCGGCCATAGGTAAGTGGGGATTGCAGGGCAAGGGGAAAGCCCCCAACTGGCCTTCGCATCCTTTAAACCAAGGGTTTGATTATTATTTGGGATATATAAGGCATGGCGATGGGCATGAGCATTATCCAAAAGAAGGTATTTACCGTGGCACCAAAGAGGTTTATGAAAACAGGACCAACATAACTCCTGACCTGGATAAATGCTATACCGCAGACTTATGGACCGCCGCAGCCAAAAAATGGATTGTAGACCATAAAAAGAGCGAGGAAGGTAACAAACCTTTTTTCATGTATCTGGCCTATGACACACCGCATGCGGTATTGGAACTGCCCACACAGGCATATCCCAAAGGAGGCGGACTTAACGGTGGGCTGCAATGGCTTGGTGAACCCGGTAAAATGATAAATACGGCCAGTGGCGAAGTAGATTCTTGGATTCACCCGGATTATGCTGATGCCACCTACATTCCCGAGAACAGTAAAAAGCCCGTTCCGTGGACGAACGTTTATAAGAGATATGCAACGGATACCCGCAGGATAGACTCGGCCGTAGGTGACATCCTTCAACTTTTAGAAGACTTAAAAATTGATGATAATACCTTGGTAATCTTTACTTCGGATAATGGCCCATCGGTGGAATCCTATTTGGAAAACCAGCCTATTGTACCAACATTTTTTGGTAGCTACGGACCTTTTACCGGAATTAAAAGAGACTGTTGGGAGGGAGGTCTACGTATGCCCACTATTGCCAGATGGCCTAAACACATAAAGAAGGGCACGGTAGTTTCCAGCCCCAGTATCTCTTATGATTGGATGCCTACCTTTTCCGAAGTGGCCGGTATTCCTGCTCCAGCGGTATCCAACGGAACCTCGTTATTACCTTCCTTAACGGGACAGGGAGATCAATCACCCAGTTCTATTTATGTGGAATATTTTCAGAACGGAAAAACTCCGGGTTATGATGATTTTAGTGCTGATTTAAGAGACCGTCGTAGAAACCAAATGCAGATGATTCGTAAGGGTCATTATGTGGGTGTCCGATACGATATTAAGTCAGAGGATGATGATTTTGAAATTTATAATGTAATCGAGGATATGGAACAATCGGAAAACTTGGCGGGTTCGGGTGACTTCTTGCAGCTTCAGCAAGAAATGAAAGCGCGTGTACTGCAGCAGCGTATGCCCAATTCTACCGCAGTCCGTCCTTATGACCAGGCCTTGGTTCCCAGTATATTGGCAAAGGATTTAAAAAAAGGTGTGACATGGAAATCCTTTGTGGGGAATTTTCGTTGGGTTCCTTCAGTAGCGGCACTAACACCATCGGAAACAGGAGTGTCCAAGCAAATATCGCCTGAAATCCAAATTTCGGAAAATAGTAAAGTGCTTTATTTTGAAGGCTATATAGAGGTGCCTTCAGACGGAGTTTATACTTTTTACCTAAGTGCCAATGCCGGAGGAGTGCTACGTATTCACGAATCTACCGTTATTGATGCGGATTATGGGTACACAAGAAACTCCAAAATGAGCGGGCAGTACAGGCTAAAAGCCGGATTGCATCCCATTTCATTGTATTACAGAAGTGGTAAAAAGGGAAAGCCACAATTTAATCTTGAATGGAACGGTCCAACATTTGCCAAAGAAGCAATTCCAGAGTCGGTTTTGTTTCATTAAAAAGAGCTTACCGTGGTACTCACCCTTGGGTTTCCTGAAAATTAGACTTTTGCTTTCTAAAGAAAGGGTCCAAAATTTTTATCAAGTATACGATACCTATAAGTGCTAAAACGCTACCGGCTGCATAACGGCCTTGTGCATAATAGTATATGGCTCCGGCTACGCCAAAAATGGTGTGAAAAATGTCTATGTAGATACTACCGCGTATAAGTTTTTCCATACGACTAGATTTAGGGTGGTTAAGTAATTAAGATGTTGTATATACTACTGTATGCTAGTAGTTTAGGGCGCTGTTCCTTTAAATTTAGCACATATCTTTCACATATAAAAACAAAATAACTTTTTTAATGATAGGGGTATGGTAAGGAAGATTTTAAGTTTTGTTTTTTACGATATCCTCAAGAATTTCGGCAATTCTATTTTTGATGGATTTTCTCCCTATTCCTATGATTAGGACCATAAGAAGAAGACTTACTGGTATTAGTTTAAAACTAAATTCATTTTGAGGAAAAAACAGGAATACTAAAAGAACGGTAAGGCTAACACCCGCAGCAAAGAAAATTAAATATTCCAAACTGCTAGTGCCCTTGATTTCCATTTTCTACCACAGTTCATGCGCTTGGCCTTAATAAGCCACAACTTCCTTTCTTTTCTAGGAATTTTACTCTTTTCTTTTTTTCCTCTCTACAGGTTAACCTTTTATTTTTTGCGCCATAAATAGGTATAAAATCTAAAGAAATGAAAATTATGAAAACTATTCTGAGAGTTTTAGCAGGTGGCTTAATGGTGTTGGCCCTAACATTGACATCTTGTTCAAAAGATGGTGCAGATGGAGATATTGGGCCCATGGGGCCTGCCGGAGAACAGGGCGTACAAGGGGAGCAAGGACCAAAAGGAGATACAGGTGAACAGGGAGAAACGGGAACCGCAAACGTTATGTATAGCGATTGGCTAGACCAAGATTTTAGTTATTTGGATGGAGCACGGTCAAAAAGTATGAAAGTAGATGAGGTTAGGCTTACCAGAGAGTTTTTAGACAATGGTGGGTTTGTATTGTGCTTTTATAGAAGTAGTTCTAATGCGGTATACCAATTACCTTTAGTTTTTGATCACTCCGGTTTTGCCATACGACGGTATTTTGTCGCTATTCATTTTGATGATAGGGGAGAAATAAGATTTCAAGTCACCTCTACGGACGATACAGACCTTAGCGACCACGAATTAACCGGTTCCTCTATAGCCAAACCACAATACAAGTACGTTATGATTCCTGGGGGCGTATCTCTTGCTGGGCGTTCTGAGCGGCCCAACTTTAAGAAAATGAGCTATGAGGAGCTTATGGATTATTTTGGATTGGCGTATTAGGTTTTAGAGGTGTAATTCTGCCTGAGTTCGGCTGACCTTTTTATTCGTTCAGTTTATTAATTATTTCTTTGGTCAGGCTGTCATTTCTTTTATCTAGAAATATAATTGTTGGTCCAAATACATTGTTTATTGCTAGTAGGCCATATTTTGGGTTGAACAAAATTGGACCGGTTCCATCATCTGCATAATTTTCTTTATGATAAAATTCAAACTCTAAACTCTGGAGTTCGTCCTCCACAAAAGGGATTTGACCAGTTCTTATGAATTTTTCAAACCCGAAAAGAAGAGTGTCTGTGTCTATTATTTTCTCTATTATTAACGTTTTCATTGTGTCAATTTGATTTACATATTTATAATTAAGCGTATCGTTTGTTTGACTGAAAAACAACGTAAACTTTTCGTTTTTGGAATCTGAACCAAAAATTATAGTTGCATTCATTTCAGAACTCGATTCTGTATTCTTTTCGTAACATCCGAAGCAAACTGTAAAAACTAATATGTATGTAAAGAGGCTTTTCATGATGTATAACATTGTCTCTGCCATGGTGCAGGCTCTAGCGTAACGCTTGCGGCATTGGGGTGTAGAGCACTCTTCGCAAATAGGCGTTGGCGGGGGAGCAAAAGCCCCAAAGCACAAAACCAGAAAATATGAGAATCACGATTATATTCTTGTTTTTAAGTTTCTCAAACATAAAATTCTAATGCATTAGTTTACAGCAGCCTAAATTTCATTTGGTTCATTATTCTCCAATTTCCGCGGATATTGATGGACTTTTTTATGATCAAAAGAAATTCTATAGAACCACTAGTACATTCTAGCGTAATATCTCCTCGCTCAACAAGTACGTTCCGGTAGGGATTTACATTATAACGGACTCCCGTTAAAACAATATTTTCCCATTCCACACCAAAAGCGTTTCCTTTTTTAATCAATTGTCTAAAATTTTTAATTAGCTCCACTTTAAAATTAGCTAATACCGAATCTGTTGCAGGAATGGTTTCTTGCGGTCGTGCTTCTTTAATTAGCGGAACAAGGTGTTCAATATCTTTTTTGGTAGGCAAGCACTTTAAAATTTTCTTTTCGTTGTTCTTTTTAAAGGCCTTGAGTACAGTGGTTACCATCTTGCTGTTTTCTAAATCCTTTTGTGCAAAAATAGGGTTGTAGGCTATTAGAAAAACTATCAAGAATACATTGTAGAAGTGGTTAGGTAGCAGTTGCGTTTTCAATTAGGGGCAGATTAGTTATGAAAAGCAAAGATAGCGTAAATGAAGTATGCATTGTGCTCATGTAACTGGGTGTTTTTGGGTTGAGTTACTAGTCTACCACAGATTAGGTTTTACTCGTATACTCATGTAGAACACGCGTTACAAACGAGTGCTAGCGGGGGCGTAATCTAAGTTATCATTATAATGTTGAATGTATTGGTAAAAAGCTTTATCTAGACTGGTCATTAACCTATTCTTATCCATCAAACAGCTTTATTGTTACTTGCAAGAACTGTATGGAGCACTCGTTACAAACGAGCGCTAGCGGGGCACCATTGTTAGCTCCAGCTTTTTATTTTAAAATTTCATAGCCTAAATTATTCCATTTACTTAAATCTGACATAGTTTTATCACCAGAAATTATTTTTTCCAATTCTTTATAAGTTTGTTCTTTTTCATCTAAATGTGGTAAATGTAGAAATCTTCGGTGATTTGCACCAACTCCAGAAAAAGGTAAAGAAAAGAATCTGTGAAATTCAATATTGGATTTTGGTAATTTAAACATCCATCCAGAATTTTTAGGAAAAACTTTATTGTAACTTTCAAAAGCGTTAGGAATATGTTCAACAGGGATTCCTGTGTTATCCGCAATATATTGATATTCAACCTCTCTTAAATCGGTTAGAATAAAACCGCCCATAACGTAAGTGAAGAACTGCCAAAAAACCGGATATCTATGGAAATAGGGCTCTTTAACAAGTTCATCTAATCCGTTTTTAATTGTATTTGGTATACTCAAATAATCAATGCTCTCAAGAAATGTTTCTTCACCAAATGAATCTTGATGATTTTTAATTAGATGTTCTGCACAAGATTTTAAGATAGTTACTCGAGCTATATGTTCTATGTAAAGAGAGATTTGCAAAGGTGAATTACTTGCTTTGTAGAAAGTGTCTGCAAAACCTTCTTTAGTTAATTCTTCAACATTTTCGTTATATTCTCCATTCTCAAGTTCGTAACATATTTTTGCGGTTAGATTTTTATATTTGAGATATACCTCAAAAAGTTGTTTAATTCTTTTTATTGGATTATTAGAAAAAAAAGAACCACTATTTACCTTAAAAAAATAGTCATCTAAATTTTTAAAACCTTGATTATTGGGTTTCTGCTTTTTAAAATCTTTAATTTTTTTCAATAATTTTCTTTCAAGTAAATATGAAAATCTAAGGGTTTCTATCTCTTTTTCATCTGCTGCTTGATGTAAAAAATCTTTTAGACAGTCATTGGTTTTACTCAAATCAGAATTGTCAATTAAAGTAATACCTAATTCTTTTGATTTTTTTTCAAAATAGCTGAATGAATTCCTTTCTTTTTTGACTATAAAAATTCCATCATCAATTTTTAAATAGACTAACCAACCTTTTACTTTAAAAATCTCGTTAAAGCCCCATTTCCCCGATTTAATTTCAACTAATTTTTTAGAGGTGTTCTCTTTTAAAAAATCAGTTGTAATAATGTCTAATTCTAAAATTTCTTCTGTTTCTCGATGTATAATTGAACGTTCTACATATAAACCACCACTTTGAAAAAATGCACATATATAATCTTCATAATCATACTCTACGGGATTACTCTCTAACTCAATTGGTTTACTCATTTTGTTGTGTTCGATTTTTTGCTAACGTTTAGTTATGGGCAGTGGCGTCGTTCAGGGCGTTATTGTTTATAGGTGTTGAGCTTGTTGCACAAGCTGTAATTTCATAAAATTATACATTTTTAGCTTTACGTGTAATTTGTAACTACTTGATTTTTAGTGATAATTTTTCTAAAATATCATGAAAATTATAGGGTTCAATTGAAGAATATAGTTGCGCAACGATTACCGTTGTTGTGCCCAGTTATTTTTTCCGCACTCTAACGATTTCCTGAAGTAAAACATCTAAATCATTTCTAAAATTAATTTGAGTTCTATTCGGCAAGTTTTCTTTTTTTCTTATGTGAGAATGTAAAAATGCGTCTGCTATTTTTCTACTCGAATTGTTTAAGTTTTTCATGCTTTCTCTAAAGCTATGTGTTCCGTGACTGCCACACACATCAGGGAAATTAGCTTTTCCGAACACTGGTGGAATGTGGTCGATTACAGCTCTTATTAATAGTGGAATAGATAAAAATAAACCGTGGGAATATGCTATGTTTAATTCGGTCAAAAGTGCTACAAGTTTAGTAAAATCAAAATCGTCATCATCAATTCCGTCTAATTCATCTATACGCTCTGGGTCCACATAATTTTCGTTAACTGAAGTTCCCAGCTTTACATCTTTTAAATATCCGTAGTCATTGGTAATATATTGGTCAGTTACTCTTTTTCCAGCTTGTTCTAAAATTTTAACTGGTAGCCATTCGCCAAATCCTAAATATCCTCTTTCGATTAAGTCTTGAGATTTACACGTTTCCCAAAGGTCTTTTTCGGTTTTGATTTGATGATGCTCAAATGTAAAAATCTGAATTTCGTGCAATTTCGTGAACCAATATTTCTTTCCTTTTATGAAAACTGTGTCTTTCCCATACTTGTAAACATCAAGAATTTTGTCTAGTTCTTCCTCATTGACATCCAAGATATTGAATGTTCCACTTTGGTTTTTTACAAATATGTTATAGTTCACGATGGTTTTTGTTTAATTGGGTACAACAATTGTATAAAGCAACTAGTTGTTTTATATGTTTAATCTCTAGGTAAAAACACACTTAGCTTTATCCACAAATAAGTTTCTCCTATAGATTCATGTTTTAAATATCGCAATACTATTCAAAATAAGATTACAGAAAACCGTAAGGAGCGTGTAAGAAATACACTATTCGTTTAAGTGTAAGAATTTCTCGGTAAAGGGTAGGGTAAAACGCTTTTTTTAAACAAGCTGTTTTTAGCTCATCGCCGTAAAAAAAAGAGAAAGAAGGTTGCGTAGAATTTCCGTTCTCCGTGGGTGTATCATTTTATGGCAGCTCTTCTTAACCCCGACTTTAGGAAAATGTGCTGTGGGTCAATTTGTTCTCGTTTTATTTTCTATAAGCTCAATGAGCCTTGTCTATATAAGCCAGCCTTTTTTCGTGGCCCGTTTGCTATAGAAATAAAGGAATGTGGCTATTGCAATAACCGCCATAGGGATAATGGCATAAAATACAACCGAGGTTTTTTTAATGTCAAAGACCAGTAGCCAATACAGCTCTATAAAAAGCAACGTAATTAGTGCTATGGCAAAAAAATTAGAAGCAATTTTCTTTCTCATAAATAGCATAAAACTACCTAGCATTTCAGCAAATAGGGCAACTATAAATATAACAATATACCAACTAGGAAGGGATTGCATTTTATCAAACTCCTCAGTAGTTAAATGTTCCTGTAGAAAATTCAGCTCATAGGAACTAAAATAAATTTCAATGATATTCCATAAAATGGCAAAAGAAGATACGAGCCAAAAGGAAGTTGGAGGTTTGCTATCTTGTTCCATAACAGGTTGATTTAGTGTATTATAAAAATACACAAACCCGGCAACTAAGCCTAACAATTATATTGAATAGTAGGTAGTTTGTCTTAGAACTATCAAACCGATTCAATTGTAGCTTCAGTTTATTCTTCTAGTGTTTTATGTAATTGAAATTCGTAGAGAAAAGGGTGAGTAGAAAGCTACCACCGTTTAACGGTTGTACCCAATACAAAATACGGTTTCGCCCACATTTACCGGTGGGGTTCCAATTTTATAAAGAATAATCCCTGATTGGGGCGCTATTATTTCGCCTAGGGTATTCCCAAATTCATCTTTGGTGTGCCCCAAAATATCACCCTTCTTTACAGAATCGCCCGCTTTTAGGTCGCTAAAAAATACGCCCTTGGTTTCCGCCTTTACATAAGCCTGCCCATTCAGTTCAATGGGCTTTTCAGGGCTGGTTTTGGTTTGGTACATCTCCATTTCATGCAGCATTTGGTACACCCCTTTTTTTATGCTGGCAACGGCCTCTTTTTGTACGTTACCCAGTTTCCCGCTCTCAATGCTCAATGCGGTCTTTCCGTCCTGTACGGCCTGTTTAAAGGCGTAATGGGCAGGGTCTGTATCTTCTAAGGTGTACGGATAGGTAACCATGTACTGAAACCCACTGGCTTTGGACAGTTTGCGTGCCAATTGCGTCTGTTCCGGTTTTTGCTCGTTGTTGTAATAACAGACAAAGGGGAGGAGGTCCTCATTGGCATCGCCCCCGTGAATATCCAACAGAACATCGCTTACCGGAATGATATCCGTAGTGAACATGGCCGCTATTTTTTGGGTAATGGAACCAGAGGCATCCCCCGGAAAGGCCCGGTTTAAATTCACATCATCTTGGGGGTTTTTAAACGGCGTACGGGAGAAAAAGGAAGCGGTATTGGCTATGGGCACAATGATTACGGTGCCCGTTAACCGGTCCGTATCCAGTTCTTGTATCAATTCCTGTGCTGCTATAATAGGCGGATATTCATAGCCGTGCACCCCGGAAAGGATGGTAAAGACCGGTCCTTCTTTTTTTCCTTTTAGGATAGTAATGGGCACAGTAGCCGTACGGTCTTGGGCATCGGTTAGGGTAACCCTAATATTTTGGGAAGCAGGTCTGTTGGTTTCGGCAAAGGTTTCTTTAAAATTATCCTGCGCCCTAAGGGACAAGCTGGTTATGGTAAGTGCCAAGGCAAGGGTCAATTTTGTAAGCTGTGTTCTGATCATGAATGTGCAAATTTTATACTATTCGTACGCGGAACCTAGTGCGCAAAAGTTAAAATTGGGCAGCAAGGCACCGCCAAATTTTCAGGTAGGACAAAGTTAAAAATTTAGAGACTTTTATAGGCAAGCGCAATGGTTTATATGGGATAATGTTCTGTTAAAAATCCACTTACTTTACTAATCCGCCCAAGGAATCCTAAAAACAAATTTGCCGGCTAGAACTGGGTGCTCCAAACCGGCAAAATTGTGCCCATAGAATAGGGCGTATGTTTTAGCGTACAGCCGTTATTGGGCCGTGTAGGTAAACGTAACCTTGGCCTGAGTGGTTTGTCCGTTTACATCTACGATATTAAACGTATCCGTAAAGGTATAGGCAGAGTCGTCATCTTTAAAATTTAGCGGTATGTTCTGAACGTTACAGCTACCGGTAAGGCTAAGCAGGTCTCCGCTCAACTTCCACGTACCGCCCAAAACGACCTTATTATCGCAATCGGCCGCATTTTGGCTCTGGTCGTACGTGTAGTCCCTGTTGGTGCTAAAGGTGTAGCTGGCATCTTTTTGGCAATCACCGTACTGGGCAAAAAGGTCCTCGCTGGGGTTTTCTTCACTATCGTCCGTAAGGTCAATTTCCGTATCGGCCGTCATAGCGGTCAGCACCCATTTACCCACTAATTTTTCCTCGGTGGTATCCAGAGCGCCCGTATAATCTTCGGGACAGGTTACGCTGTTATCTGATTCACAGGAAATAAAAAATGCATTGCAAAGAACTGCGGTAAGTAAAAAAATGAATTTTCTTTTCATTGGTACATATGTGTTTTAGGTTCTTTAGATAGATGTGAAATTGGCCAAAGGGTTGCGATGCGCTTGTGTTAAATCCGCCAAGGGCCCGCTCAGCTTTTATTTGAACGCTCTGTGCGGCGCGGGTTTTAAAAAAGATTATAACTTTAGTGCACAGTTATCGTACAAACCAACCATGAAAACCGGCCTATCTCCAAAAATGAAGCGAAACCTAGCGCGTGTTGCGCCGTTTGGTATTATCCATATGGTTTTGGGGCTGTTTATTCTTTTTATTCAGGAGGCTGTAACGGGTAATGAAAATATAAACCCGGAAACATCCATTTCGCTTACACTAGAGGTTTTTGTTTTTGCCATTATTGCCGTTGGCTGCGTGGGGCTGTTAATGGGGTGTATTGAAATATTCTGGTTGGGCAAGCTGTTCCAAAACCGGAGTCTGGCAAAGAAAATCGTTTACAAAATGGGGTTTTACCTCCTGTTTATCTTGGCCGTTATAGTCTTGACCTATCCGCTGGCGGCAAGTATAGAACTAGAGGTACCTCCGTGGGATTCTCTTGTGCTACAAAAGTTCTTGAACTTTTTACTGAGCATGGATTTTTATAGCACTTTAGTTTCTTTGGTGGTCAGCCTGTTTTTGTCGCTCTTTTATTTAGAGATCAGTGATAATCTGGGGCATGGGGTACTCATGAATTTTTTCACGGGGAAATACCATAAACCTGTGGAGGAGAAACGGGTGTTCCTGTTTCTGGATATGAAATCTTCTACCACCATTGCGGAGGAGCTGGGCCATATTACCTATTTTGAATTGCTGAAGTCCTATTACTCGGATTTCTCCGATGCCATTGTGGCCCATGAAGGTGAGGTCTACCAGTATATAGGCGATGAAATTGTGATTTCCTGGCCGTTTGAAGCGGGCATTAAGAACAGCAATTGCATTCGTTGTTTTTTTGCGATGAAAGACAGCCTAGATGCCAAGACCGAAGCCTACCGTACCAAATTTGGCGTAGTGCCCCGTTTTAAGGCCGGACTGCATTATGGAAAGGTAACCACCGGAGAGATCGGTGCCCTAAAAAAGGAGATTATCTTTACTGGAGATGTTCTTAATACTACGGCCCGTATACAAGGGCTTTGTAACAGTTACCAAGTAGACCTTCTAGTGTCCCAAAGGCTGATAGAAGCACTACGGCTGCCAGCCCATTTAAAGCCCCGCGATATGGGAAATACACCACTTAGGGGCAAAGAGGAAACCGTAGAACTGTTTACCGTGGAGCGGGAGGGGTGAAGTACAAAGATGCCATTGCACCACAATACGGGAGTCACCGGCTGAGTAGCTTTTTTCAACAGGAAATGGACGTCATCCAGAAAGAAGACCAATGATACCTATAGGATTTAAAATCCCACACCGTTTTGATGCAGTAGCCTATTTTTTCTTTTTGAAGAGACTTACAATTTTCATTACTAATTTAACGACCAATAAGACTACAAAACCAACACCAAGGCCTACCAAGAATTCTTTAACGATACTTGGAAGTTGCGGTAAAAGGTCATGAAAGAAATGAATGTTATGGGCAAAAATACCGCCTGCAACCAATAGAAGGGCTATAGTACCTATAACGGACAGGCTTTTGATTACCCAAGGCAAAGCGTTTACCAAGAATCTACCCATATAGTCAGAGAAGCTATTGTCCCGCTCATTTAGGTTAATGAGCCTTAGCCCAAATTCATCCATACGGACAATTAAAGCCACTATGCCGTAAACACCAACGGTGGCAATAAGGGCAATTAATGAAACTACCGGTATTTGTATGGAAAGTGGTTCTGCAGCTACTGCGCCCAAAGCAATGATTATAATTTCTACGGAAAGTATAAAATCCGTTACAATGGCAGATTTTACGCGTTCCTTTTCCAAAGCAAGGATATCTGCTTCGGTCATGTTCGCGTTCAATTTTTCATGCGATTCGTTATGATGGGGCACGAAGATTTCATAGATTTTCTCCGCACCTTCATAGGCCAAGTACAATCCTCCTAAAATTAAGGCGACAATTATGGCAGAGGGTAAAAAAGCACTGAGCAGAAAGGCTACGGGCAGGATAATTAATTTATTCACCATAGAACCTTTGGAGATGGCCCAAAGCACGGGAATCTCACGGTCGGACATAAATCCGGAAGCTTTTTCGGCATTCACGGCCAAATCATCACCAAGAATACCTGCTGTTTTCTTAGCCGTAATTTTACTCATAGCGGCAACGTCATCCATGAGTGTGGCAATATCATCTAGTAATGCAAAAAATCCTGAAGCCATAGTTAAGGGTTGGTGTTTTATTATTTATTTTTTTTTCGTTCTATAAACCAGTTATAGATTATGAGAATGACGGCCAGTACCAATAATAGGTGAATAAGGCCTCCCAGAATTTTAAAAATCAAAAATCCTAAAATCCATCCAATTATCAATACTATTATGAGGGTATATATGAGATATTTCATAATTTTTTCTGTTTTAAAGGGTCAAGGGCATAAAAGTTTTAAATATGACCATTCCCTAGAGTTCATTTTTAAGTATTGGTAATATATGATACACTTTTATGGGCTATAGCTGCTATCCAAATCTTTTTTGATCATAATCGTTTCTAAAATAGTAGGGCAAAGGGCAGATGAAAAGTAAAACTGCTCTGCGAAACAAGTACTTATCCTTATCCCCACAGAGCAGTTGTTGACTCTTAATTTACTAAAAGCTATTTTGTATAAATTAATGCGGCATAAGCAGGAATCGTAATCTTACCAGTAAATGGTTTTTCGTCTGTAGACTCCGCTACTTTTTCCATATCTTCTACTTCCAACTCTGAGAAATCATCATCATAACCTTTCCAGGTGCTGTTGAACCTTAATTTCCAATCGGCATCTTCGGCAACTCCAATTCCGTATTCCTCAAATGGCCTGTCCCCAAAATTAAGTACTACCAATACCGGTTCGTTATCGTCGGAATCCCTACTGCGCACATAGGCAAGGATTTTATTGTCCTGATTAAAATGAACAATATCTAACTGTTGCCCTCTCAGGCCGTTGGTACGATCAGCCTTTCCTGTTCTAAGTGCAATTAGGTCCGTAGACAATTTGCTGATGCCCTTTAGTTTTTCAAATTTTTCCCAATCCAAGGCTTCGGTATCCTGAAAATATTCATCTTCAATAAATTCCTGACCTTGAAACAACATGGGAATTCCAGGAGCTGTTAAGGTAAGTACCATACCTAAAATGGCACGTTTTTTCGCAAACGGACTCTCGGCATCTCCCGGCTGTATTTCTTCAGGAACCCTAGCCTTTCCATTGGCTACCTCGTCATGCGATTCCGTATAAATTATTCTCTTAAAGGCATCACCACTATAAGTATAGGTCAACGCATTTACGATATGCTGTAGGTCTCTATCGTCATCATTTATCATGGTGAGTACTTCCCGCACAGGATGTACAAAATTCATATCCCATTGAGAGCCGTATGCCAATCCTCCGTACTCGGCCCCATCAGTAACTTTGTCGTCTCCTTTAAGGTCTTCGGCAATAGTTAAAATGTGTGGATATTTAGATTGAATTTGCATGTTAATATCCCTCATAAGAATATTACCTTCATTAATTTCCGTATCCAGTCCAAGACCACCGCCTTCAAACCTAATGTAAGAGGTGGCGTCCATACGCAAACCGTCACAACGGTATTGTTCTATCCAGAACATAGCATTGTCCGCGATGTATTTTCTAACCTCAGGACGACCGTAATCCGGACGGGTATCTCCCCAAGGGGTTTCCGAGCGGTAATCGTTATAAAAATAAATTCCTCCCTTGTCATTTTCATGCCAACCATCAAATTGCCAAAGATCTACGTCCGAAGGTCCAAAATGGTTATAGACCACATCCATAATTACCGCAATACCATTCTTATGAGCTTCCTTTACAAGTTTGGCAAAACCATCCGGTCCGCCATAATCCTGTTCAATGGCAAAAGGGTGTGCCGGATTGTAGCCCCAAGAAATACCTCCGGCAAATTCAGCTACGGGCAGTAGTTCAATACAGTTAATTCCCAAATTTTTTAGATAGGGCAGTTTTTCAATGACATCTTCAAAAGTACCTACCTGATCTGGCTTTTTACGATTAAACGTTCCTACATGTAATTCGTAAATAACCAGTTCGTTCCAATTAGGTATTTGAAAATCATCTCCTTCCCAATCAAAATCCAGCTTTCTGGCAATGGAATTTCCATTACTATTGGTAACCTCTACGGCATAGGGGTCGTTACGTTCGTACTCATTGGACCCGTTTAGAATGAGGAATTTGTATTCATCACCTTCTTTACACTTATCCGTAAAACCGGCCCAGTAGCCGTTTTCTTCGTGTTCCAGTTCAAAATCATCTTTTTTCCAATCATTAAAATCGCCAATAACAAAAACCTTGTCTGCATTGGGCGCCCAAACTCTAAAGGTAGTAGGCCCGTCTTCTGTTAAGATGGCTCCCATACCCGCACTTTTATTTAAAATAGCTTCCATAATATCTGTAATTAGTATAAGCAAAGGAGCTCATATTGTTCAGTACAAAATAATGCGAATCTGAATTGGAAGTTGGTCTCAAAGGGTTTTTAAAATAACCCTAATCGCCTAAATATTAATCTTATGGATGTGATAGATTGAAAAGGTTTTAAAACAAAATTCAGGAGAGGGTAGTGTACATACAAGTCCATCTTTACGAACGGGAGTAAATAAAAAAGTGTACAAAGAAAAAGGGACCTTACAAGTGTAAGGCCCCTTTTCATATGAGTGAACAATCTAATTATTTCTTATCAATTAGCTCCATGTCCGTATACTTAAACTTTTGACCACCTACGGATAGGTCTGCCATTAACCCTTTTTTAGGCTTGGCAAATACAACTACACCGTCATCATAATTAGCGTTGGCTGCAACTCCTTTTTCAAGGGCTACTGCAGTAGCTTCGGCAGAAAGTTCAAATTCACCTTGCTTAAACTCGTTAAGGGCATCTTCGGTTTCAAAGAATATAATTTCAGTCAATGCTTGACCACCAGCTTGTAATCCTACATCTACTTTCTTTAAATCTGCCATACCTACGGCTTTTCCGTTTTCGTAAAGTACACCATTACCAGATGCACCACCAACGATAAGTCCGCCTTCACCAACATTAGGGAATACGACATATCCCGGTGCGTTTTTGAAAAATTGGTCTAGTCCATAATCTGCTTTCTGCAATTTTGCTTTAGCTTTTTCGGCATCGGCCATTACTCTTTGGTCATCTTGATCTTGGGCATACGTACCTAAAGAGAAAAGTACCATTGCCGCTATTAAAATTGATTTTGTGATTTTCATATCAATAGTTTTAAATTAAACTTAAATTCTGACACAAAAATACAGGTCGTTCTAAGCCTAAATTGCCGCTATTCATTGAAATTATGATGCAAAAAGAAGGAAGTTTTTAGAGTAAAATAATTACCGTTTGGGTCAATGGAAATTGTGAAAATTGGAGGTCTATATGTAGCTAGACCAATATTACAAACTCACTAGGATTTATAGCCGAAGTATTTTTTTCAATTAAGGAAACCAAACTTTTTTGAAGCATTACTTTTAGGTCATCAAATGAAGATGGCTTTTGTATATACTGGTTAGCACCATCAGTTTGTAATTGATTTACTTCTCGCAGTCTGTAAGAAGTAGAGTAAACGATTACCTTAATATCATCAAATCTAGGAAAGTTCCTAATATCTGTAAGGCACTCAAAACCGTTCATGAGGGGCATGTTCAGGTCTAAGAAAATCGCGTCGGGCAAATCAGTAGAAGAAAATAGGTCGTCCATAAGGTCCACACCATTATCAAACTGGGTTACTTGGGTAGAAACATCAATTTCATCAAGTGCTTCAACAAACAGTTCACGGTCTTCAGTATCGTCATCCGCTAAATAAAGGTTGAGAGTCATAGTAATTTTTATAGTTTATTTGGTCCTAAATAATTTGTTGCCTTAAAATATCTGTCAGAATACATTCTGTTTTAGAAATTTTAAAAGCCAATCTATGTACGTTAAAAGAACTTGGTTTGGAGCTTTATTTAGACTTTAATTAACAAAAGAAATGATTGGCGCCAAAATAATAAATCCGTGGTGAAAAACGGACTCAGATTACTTTTGATATTAACTCAAATGAATTTTTCAGTACAATTTTAGGGCGTTGTTTCAGATAATAAAGTTTGATAATAAGCTTGTTTGATAGGAAGGACTTTTATCATTTTCGGCAATTTATTCACCTGTATTTGGCGGAATCATAAATAATTTTTACGTGTGCGCACACATTTTGTTGGGTTTTTGCTAGGTTATTTGAGGACAGAAAATTACATTCGTAAATATTTATTATTTAATTAAACCGTTAACTGCTTTTTGCAAATGGTTGTTAAGTAAAATATACTCAAGTAAACAGATTAACTCATTATATGCATTTGGTTGAGGAGGGAAACACAACTGTTTTTTTTAACCACATAGTTTTTTAACTAGAACTAATCCGTTTGACGCTCTAAAATCATAAACATCAAAACAATTTTAAACTATTAAAATGAAGTATTTAAACGTAAGTAAACTAAGGACCTTAGGGTATAAAAGTGCACTGCTACTAATGGCATCAAGTCTTTTTTTAAGCTGTGAGGCCCAGAAAAAAGAAACCCTACCATGGACGGATCTTTTTGATGGAGAAACTTTTACCGGTTGGACTCAAAAAGGCGGAAAGGCCATTTATGAAATTAGGGATAATTCTATCGTAGGAACTACGGTTAGCAACACCCCAAACTCATTTATGACAACAGATAAAATGTACGATGATTTTATCTTGGAATTGGATTATAAAGTAGACCCATCCATGAATTCTGGAATTCAAATCCGTAGTAATAGTTTTCCCTATTATATGAACGGTAGAATCCATGGGTATCAAATTGAGATTGACCCATCAGACCGGGCATGGAGTGCCGGTATTTACGATGAGGCGCGTAGGGGTTGGTTACATCCTTTAGATGATGACAATACAAAGGCAAAACAGGCTTTTAAGCAAAATGACTGGAACCATTACCGGATTGAAGCTATTGGCGATACGTTAAAAACATGGATTAATGGTGTACCCGCAGCCCATTTGATAGATACGCAGACAGATAGTGGTTTTATTGGTTTACAGGTTCATTCTATAGGAAAGGACAAAACTCCGGGAACCGAAATCGTTTGGAAGAATATCAAAATTATTACGGACGATGTTCAGAAATATGCTCAAAAGAGTCCGTTGCCAGCTATAAATATGGCCAACCAGCTTACAAAAAATGAAAAGGACCAAGGTTGGGAATTACTTTGGGACGGAGAAACTACCGAAGGTTGGAGAGGTGCTAAGTTGGAAGGTTTCCCTGATAAGGGCTGGGAGATAAAAGATGGCATACTTACTGTGTTATCTTCAGGTGGAGAAGAGTCTGCTGCCGGAGGAGATATTGTTACCACTGAAGCTTATAGCGATTTTGAACTTAAAGTTGATTTTAAGTTGACCGAAGGAGCTAACAGCGGAATTAAGTACTATGTAGATACCGAATTAAATAAAGGTGCAGGTTCATCCATAGGATTGGAATACCAAATTTTAGACGATGAGAGACATCCGGATGCAAAAAAAGGAAACCATGATGGTAGCCGTACCGTTTCTTCGCTGTATGATTTAATTCAAGCAGACCCAAAGAAGCCGATCAAACCCATAGGGGAGTGGAACACAGCATATATTATATCCAAGGAAAACCATGTAGAACACTATCTTAATGGAGCTAAAGTTTTGGAATATGAGCGTAAAAGCGATGCATACAGAAAATTGGTTTCGGAAAGTAAATACGCCAAGTGGCCCAATTTTGGAGAGTTGGACAAGGGTCAGATTTTATTGCAGGATCATGGCGATAGAGTTAGCTTTAAAAACATTCAAATAAAAACACCTAAAGAAGATAAGTAATGACTAGTAGAAGAAATTTTATAAAGAAAACCGCAACGGGTTCAATGGCTTTATCGTTTAGCGGACTTGTTTTACCTTCTATGGCCCATGCCAATATACTTGGTGCAAATGACCATATTAATTGTGCTATCATTGGTGTAAGAAGTAGAGCAAAAGCACATATTGCGGCCATTCATACTGATAAGAATGCTAAAATTATATATACCTGTGATGTAGATGATAATATTATAGCAGAGCATAATCTCTGGTGTAAAGAAAACATAGGTTACGTACCTAAAGTTGAAAAGGATTTTAGAAAAGTGTTAGAGGATAAAAAGGTAGATGCCGTATTTATTGCTACCCCGGAACATTGGCATGCCCCAATGGCCATAATGGCGCTACAGGCCGGTAAACACGTATATGTTGAAAAGCCTTGTAGCCATAACCCTTGGGAAAACGACCTGCTCGTAGAGGCCCAAAAAAAGTATGGTAAAAAAGTTCAAATGGGTAACCAACAGCGTTCGGCAAAATCTTCTGCTTTAGCTGTAAAAGAAATCAACGAAGGCATTATCGGAGATGTCTTTAAGGGTGAAGCCTATTATTCTAACAATCGTGGCTCTATTGGTGTAGGCAATAAAGTTCCTGTACCCTCAACGTTAGATTGGGATATGTGGCAAGGGCCCGCCGTTAGAGAAGATTATAGAGATAACATTCATCCTTACAACTGGCACTGGTTTAAAAATTGGGGTACTGGCGAAGTTCATAACAATGGTACTCATGAAATAGATATTTGTAGATGGGCTTTAGGAGTTGATTTACCAGATAGTGTAACTTCCTTCGGAGGGAAATATGCATATGATGACGATTGGGAATTTGTGGACAACCAACAGGTAACCTATAAGTTTGGTGATGATAAATTTATCACGTGGACAGGCCATAGTAGAGGAAAAATCCTTCCAAACCAACCAGGAAGGGGAATTACCATTTACGGAAGTAAAGGAATTATAACTTTAAGTAGGGGAGGCTACAAATTGTACGATTTAGGTGGAAACCAAATTAAGGATATTAAAGAAGGAGGGGATCAAAGCACAGGTACCAATACTCAAGGCGGTGGCAGTCTAGATGTGAACCATGTAGGTAATTTCTTTGCTGGAATCAGGGAAGATAAATCCCTCAATTCTGATATTAAAGATGCAAGTATCTCTACCATGCTTTGTCATCTGGGTAATATGGCACAAGATGCCGGAGAAACCCTTAAAATTGATAAGGCTACAGGTAAGGTCTTGAATAACGAAAAGGTTATGAAAGACTGGTGGAAACGTGAATACGCCCAAGGTTGGGAACCTAAGTTATAACTTCTCAATGTAGAGAAGAATACCGTAAGCAGTTTGTTTTTGTTTTTTTTAAGGTCCGTATGATTTATTTATGCGGACCTTTTTTGTTGGTTTGTTCTCAGGAAAAAAGAAAGGTTGTAGACTATGATAAGAAAAGCTCACCTTCTAATCACCTTTTGCTTATGAACAATTGCCCCCTCGCTATTCTTTATAGTTAGAATATATATCCCAGAGGAAAGCCCATGAGTGTTAATTTTATAGGAAATATTAAAGTCGATGTTTTCTGTATGGGCCAATTCCCCCCTCATATTAAAGAGTAGCACCGTACACGGGCCTTGCAAATCTGTAGCAAGGTTTATTTCTTGTTCAAATGGAATAGGAAATGGAATGGTGTTAGCTTCGTTTTCCTCAGCCGAAGTTGGGTTACCAAAAAGAAGTTCCGCTTTGGCGAAAGCCTGTTTTCCTATTTGCTCTCCTATTAAGCGACCAGGAATATCGTCTATTGGGGGATGTATGCCGCCCCATATTCTAGAAAGGCTCGTTTGGTCCGAAGCATCCCTATAGGTGGCCCATTGCAAGGTGAAATCTTCTGAAGGGCCATTTTCAAATACCAAAAATTGATTGGCCTTAATGTCAAACGTTCCCATGCCACCAGGAAAAAAAACATCTCCCGTTAATTGGGTCATTACTTCTGCGGCCGCTCCGGAAAAGGTAGAATGCCCGGATACATAACCTGCAAATGGAGGTGTAACAAAAGTACCGCGTTGGTAAGGCCACCAATGCGTACCTAAAATCCAACCCACACCTGCTACATCGCTTATGGGATTGTTTATGAAATCGGGGCCTCGCCATGCCTTGATTTTAATTTCTCCCACAAACTCACCCATAGTGCCAGCCAAGGGGTCATCTTCTTCAATTAGTTCAATTAGGTCTGGAATCAGCGGTATGCCCTGAGGATCAAAGCTAGGTAAGGAAGGATTACTACTTTGCCCTTTTCCTGACATATACCTAATTGCCGATATAGGTCTAACATAATCAAAATATCCTTTAATGCCCCAAGTAGCAATAGCCGAATCGTGCATGGCTCCACCAAGTGCCAAATAACATTTTACATCCCACTCAAGATTATTTAAAGTGGGACCTTCACCTTTAAGTTTTTTATCTACCAATGGATGGTCACTTACATAATTGAGTATGGTAAACCAATGTCCCGGTGGTGTTTCGGAGTCGGGGCCGTCTGCCCAGAATTCGGCAAGGACTCGCGTATAGTCCGATCGTTTTACAAACTGAGGGGAGTAGGGTTGGTTGGTGTGTGGGTTGAGGTCATGACCTTGACCGGTATCCCCTCCGTCCATAAGACTATAGAAATTTTTATAAGCTTCAAACGTAGTAGGGTAGGTGTCAATATCTACATTGCCCAAGCTAGCTGGAGAGATGTCTATTTCAGTGTCATCTTCTGGGTCTAGATGCGCAGACCAAGCGGCCACTAAAGTGAAATTCCACTTGTAAGGGTCGTCAATTCCGTTGCCTATGGAATTTTTTATTTGGGGAGGCTCTTGAGTATTGAAATATAAATGAGAATCAAAACCGTTGTTTTTAATTTGCACATCGGCCTCATTTAGTGCAAATGGTACTACGGCACCCCATTCGGGTCCTAGAAAATCCGGTATGGAAACTGGAACGGAATTTCCTGATTGATCAATAAAAAGGTCAAAAGACAGGGGCTGCCAGTGGTTTGGGTCAATATTGGTTATATCTTGATATTCTGCCAATACCAAGGGAGGGTTGGTAGGTTGGTATAGTTGATTACCATATTCAAACGTTTCGTTAGCTCCATCCTGTTCGCCAAACCTGATCATTTCATTACCCAAATAATTGCCCAACGCAGCGAATGAACCGCTACTATAATCAGTAGAGGTAAATTGTGGGTTGTAGCCAAGTGACAGGAACAGGTTTTCTATGTTGGACAATGTTTCATTTGCACCGGGAGAAGTAGCAAAACGATGGGCTAATAACCTGAACAGTGCATAGCTCATAACTTCTTGCCTAGCTTGATCTATGGCTGTTGGTTGTACAATTCCGTTAAATCTACAATTGTAACCGCCGTAAGTCTGGCCAAGGAATACGGTTTGGGCCGTATCATCAAACAATGCCCAGGCATCGTACATGAGTACGGAACTATGGTATAGATTACGCGCATGAACCGTGGGTCTGGCATAATCCACTCTAATAGCGTCTAAAAGAACGTCATTCCATTGTCTGGCAATAGAGTGTTGTGCATTGGCGGCAAATGCAGCGCAAAAAAGGATTAAAAGCAGTATTTTTTTCATGTAACATTTTGTACGAAAAATACTTTTCGTAAACTTTACCTAGACAGCGTATTCAATGGTTTCCGCTACATCAAAGTAGTCAACATTTTCTTGGGTAACAATGTTTATGGGCGAGTTATATTTGGGTTTGGGCGTTTTGTTCAACAATAGATACTCACAAAGTATTTTTAATCCCATATAGCCTTGTTCAAAAGGATTTTGATCAATGGCAAAATCAATGGCACCCTTTCTAATGTAATTAAGATTATCCAAATGTGTGTCAAACCCTACCGTACGAATATGCGTAATATTCTTCTTTTCAAAGTATTGGGCAACGGTAAAAACAGCACTGGAGGGAACAAAGATTCCGGAGATAGCTTCATCATTCTTTAGGGCTTCGGAAAGCGCGATTTCTACTTTTTTCGAATCAAAATCATCAATCAGAACTTTCTTTATATGATTCGTATTCGAATTGTTTTCAAAGTAATCATGAAACCCTTTAATCCTTGTTTCAATGGCCAAATGGCTGTCCACATTTTTTTGGGAAGTTAAAACAGCGATATGTCCAGATGATTTGGTGATTAAATCCATCATCTTACCACACAGATACCCACTGCGCTGTGCGTTTTGGCCAATGTAAGTTAGTTTGTTAGACGTATCCAAATCAATATTTATAAAAATAAATGGAATGTCCTTGGCTTTTAATTTTTCAGCAAAAGCAAGAGATGTGTTGTAAAAGAAAGGAGCAAAAACCACCCCGTTAGGGTTGAGGTCCAAAATTTTATCAAGAGCCTTCTCGTATGATTTTAAATCGTATTGATCAAAAAAGAAGCGGTGGGTTTCAACCCCGTATTTTTTTATTTCCTTGGCGGCAGACTTCATACCCAAATGTGGTCCGTGCCAGAATTGGTTTTTAGATACGACTGAGGGAATTAGGGTCGCAATTCTGTATTTTTTCTTGAAAGCCAGGGTGCTTGCCAATATATTTCTTTCAAAGTCATACTTGTCAAGTAATTTTTGAACCTTTTCCCTGGTTTTTGGAGAGACCCCGGGTCGTTTATGAATAACCCTGTCCACTGTACCGGTAGAAACTTTAGCTTCTTCGGCAATATCTTTAATTGTTTTCAATACAATAATTTATGAGTGTAGCAGCAATTTAGAGCTACCATGGTTAGTTGGTTGTAGTTGAATTATTTGTATGTCAAATATAAGGATAATTCTAGTCTTATAAAACTCTAGGGTTTGTTTTGTGTACGCACACGAAATAGGTTTGTTTAGACGGGTATTCAGAAAACCCTCGCCTAACCAAGCTGTTAATAGTAGCTGAAAAAACGCAATAATCTAGTTAGGATTCGTAGAGATTGTGCCTAGTATTTTTAAGAGTCTGAATTTCCCGGGAAACACGAACAAGATTTTTACGGGCTCCTTTTCTATTTTGAGAAACTAACGTAGCAATGCGGTTTAAACGCGATTTTACACGAACCAGTTTAATATTGAATTCCCTGACTGCTTCAAATTTAGCTGAAGGGTATTTGGGAAAGTTGCTTTCAAAATTTCTTTTTAATTCCCTAACCTGTCTGTTTAAATTATTCAGGTTTCTTTTTAAGGCGTTCTTTGTAGTATTTGTTTTGATGGAACTTTTCTTCTTAGCTAATAATCTAGGCATATTCTTAGGAGATTGTTTTTTTCAAAATTAAAAAGCTCATACAGTTGTAGGTCGTTCTATTGATTGAAATTTTATCTCAATTGGCAAAGACATTTCAATAGGATGTTTTCGTCTGGATTTTTGCCCTTCCGTTTAAGTCAAAGAAAAGCCCGAAGTATTTTGCTTCGGGCTTTTACAATGGGGGAATAGATAAATTACTTAGCGTCTGCCGGTAATAAATCTTCGTCTTTGATATTTTCTTCAGGAATGGTTTCTAAAAACTCGTAGAGGTCTGCATCTGCGCTGGGACCATAACCCGCAAGCAATGTGCCTTTACCACCATCACTAGTTTCTATGACATACAACAATGACATATCTGAGGGATTGCTCATTCCTTCATAACGATGCTCTTTTACGATAGTAATATCTTTTGCGGCGTATGCCTTATCTGTCTTAGTACTTCTTAATTCTCCCTTTACAAATCGGTATGAGTCGGTATACCCCAATTTCTCATAACTCTTTATATAGTCTGTTTCGTGCTTTGCATATTCATTAGTCATAATATTTTCTTTTTAAGGTTAAACTTAAGCGGGTATTTTTTCCGCTTTTTCTCTTCTCTTCCAGTTACGGTGTTTAGCAATAGCTTTAATGAACTCTTCTGGTTTGCCATTTATAAAAATGGCTTCATCACCTTCTATATCCGTAATGGCGGTATTCTTTAAGAAATCTTCGGCTTCGCCGCTTACAGCAATAGCTTTACAGTGTTTATAACTTTCGTTTACGAACTTCGTAAATTTGGACTGTGCCGATAGCCCATCAATAGATGATTTGCCTCCAGGAATATAAATAGCATCAAATAGAACACTTTCCGTAGTCATAATTGCCGCATCAACTTGGTGCTCCATATCTTCATCACAAGTGACCGTACCACCGTGCGGTGCAATTAATTTAATCATGGCGCCTTCTTTTTCCAGAGCATCTTTTACGGTCTTGAATTGGCTCATACTAAAACCATCGGCTACCAAAACCGCAATCTGCCGTGTGGCAATAGAACTGAAATTAGTGTTCGCCTGACTAAGTTTAGGCGATTCATCCAAATAGTTCTTCTTCTCCGATGGCTGTTGCGCCTCTACATCTGCATCTGCACCAATAGCCTGATTTATGGGTTCTTTGATGGAAGAAGGAACCTTCATACCTAGATTGCCCGCTACTTTTTTAGCAAGGTCAGAATCAATCTTATCAATCAAATAAAGCATTCGCTCCTTTATATGCTTGATGTCACATTTACCTAATTCAAAAGAGTAGGCGCTAATAACATGTTCTTTTTCCCAATCAGAAAGACTTCTATAAAAAAGAGCAGGTTGGGAGAAATGGTCATTAAAACTTTCGCTCCGAGTTCTAATTTTCTTGGCATCAATACGCTCTTGGTAGGATTCAAAACCACCTTCTTCAACAGATGACAGGTATGGACAACCACCACCAATTGAATTTGGGAAATAAGCAGTTCGTCCTTTTGGAATCTCGGTTTGCATATGACCGTCCCGTTGGTTGTTACGAGCTTCTACCACCGATTTGTTAATTGGTATCTGGTGAAAATTATGTGTACCCAATCTAGAGAGTTGGGTATCTCTATAGGAGAACAACCGGCCCTGTAGAAGAGGGTCATTTGTGAAATCTATACCTGGTACAATACTTCCTGGCATGAATGCAACCTGTTCTGTCTCTGCGAAGAAATTTTCCGGATTTCTATTCAAGACCATTTTACCTATTATTTTAACAGGTACCATTTCTTCAGGTATTAGTTTGGTAGGGTCTAAGAGGTCAAAATCATATTTGTGTTCATCTTCCTCTGGAACTATTTGTAACCCTAATTCCCATTCAGGATATTCTCCAGCTTCAATGGCATTCCATAAATCTCTTCGGTGAAAATCCGAATCCGCGCCACTAATTTTAACGGCCTCGTCCCAAGTAACGGAGTGTACTCCTAATTTTGGTTTCCAATGAAATTTTACAAAATGGGCCTTACCTTCTTTATTTACAAGTCTAAATGTATGTATACCAAACCCTTCCATCATACGATAACTACGCGGTATGGCCCTGTCGCTCATTACCCAAATATGGTTGTGAAGTGTTTCTGGTGTAAGTGAAACAAAGTCATAGAATGTATCATGGGCAGAGGCCGCTTGCGGAATTTCCTGGTGTGGTTCAGGCTTGACCGAATGAATTAAATCAGGGAATTTCATGGCATCCTGTATAAAGAAGATGGGCATGTTGTTCCCAACCAAATCCCAAGTACCTTCGTCTGTATAAAATTTTACGGCAAAGCCTCTTACATCCCTTGCCAAATCTGTAGAACCTTTTGATCCTGCAACGGTAGAAAACCGCACAAAAACAGGGGTTTTTCTAGATGTATCGGTAAAAATACCGGCTTTGGAATATTCCTCTATACTTTCATAGAGTTCAAAATAGCCATGTGCTCCGCTTCCTCGGGCATGAACAATTCGCTCTGGAATACGTTCGTGGTCAAAGTTGTGAATTTTTTCACGTAGCAGAAAATCCTCCAATAACGTAGCTCCTCGCGGCCCGGCTTTTAAAGAGTTGTTTGTATCGTTTACTTTGAGTCCTTGCCTAGTGGTTAAGGGCTTGCCCTCATAATCAACAGTAGATTTCTTTAGTTGTTCTTCTTTTTTTGTGCTTGTGTTTTTATCAGCTTTCATATAAAGTTCATTTTAAGGGATGTTCTTATGGGGTTCTTGTTGAGTTAAAGGATTATGGTAATGTTTAACATTGGAATGATCAGGTTTTCTAATTTTCTGTTAGCGCTCTTATGTGAGCTAACGCAAGAAGGTCTCCTTGGATTTTTGTGTAATGCTCTACCAATAGTATTGTTAACTTGTCCGGTAGGGCCATATCGATCATACACTCACAAATTTCCAAAGCCTTTCTGTGTAGCAAGTCTATATTAACATTGCTGCCTGTAGTAACAGCTAAATAATTCTTGCCGTATAATTGATTATGCCATGCGTAAAGTTCAGAGAGTTCAACGTTCTGTTCCTGTCTTATGGCAGTATGCCAAATGTCCAGAATGAAGTTGGACCGCTCAATAGCGCATTGCTCCATAAACATTCGCATAAGGGGCGTTTTGGATTTTACCGCACCTTCAATGCATCTCAGTTCGCTAATGACATACACCTTTAATAGTTGCTCAAGACATTCCATCCTTATAATTATTGATTTTCAAGCTAAAATTAGGGAAGAGGCCAAGAATTGATTGGCTGTAAAAAAATCATTATTAGTGCAAATGCTATCTGAAATTTCGATTTTATAAATAGCCTTATCATATAAAAGTATGAAGCTCAATGCTCCATTTTTTTGTGTTAACTATTAGTGCGATGTAATCGATCATGAAGGTGTACTTCCTATAACTTGCTGTAAATTTTAAAAATTCAATACAATGAAAATACAAGCATATTTAGCATTTGATGGAAATTGCCAAGAAGCACTTAATTTTTACGCAGACCTATTTGACGCCGAAATAAAAAACAGGCAGACCTATGCCGATAAAAAGATAGATGTACCCTCTTCTTACCGTGACCGTTTGCAACACGCCGAATTAAAAGGTAAAGGCATTCATTTTATGGCTTATGATGCCGCACCGGACACACCGCTAACAGAAGGAACAAAGATTCATTTGAGTATAGACCTTAAGGATAGGAAAGAAGCGGAAAGTCTATATGAGCAATTGTCTTCAGGAGGTCGAATACACCACGAACTAAGGGAGCGCGAATGGAACGCATTATTTGGACGCTTTACGGACCGTTTTGGTATTAATTGGATGATAAATTGCGATTTAAATTAGATTCAACTTGCAATTTGAAATAATAGGGAAGAGGTAGTATCAATTTTTTGAAAAACTAAATTTATGGAGGAGTGGTTTAAATTTTCATGGGAAGCGTTTGGCGCCATTTGTATCACGGCAGTAGGAATTTATATAGCCGTGATTTTAATGACACGAATATGTGGCAAGCGCAGTTTTTCTAAAATGTCGAGTTTTGATTTTGCAATGACCGTTGCCGTCGGGTCAATCATAGCTACAACAATACTATCCAAGTCTGTAAGTCTTACAGATGGCATTGTTGGTATTGTAACAGTTTATTTGTTGCAAATGGGAGCGGCTTTTGCCAGACGGAACGACACTGTTAAGAAGTTAATGGACAACACCCCATTACTACTTATGGACGGTGAAATTATTTTGGAAGAAAACCTTCGGAAAGGCCGTGTTGCAAAATCCGATTTAAGGGCCAAATTAAGAGAGGCCAATGTAACGGAGCTCTCCGAAGTTAAAGCAGTAATATTTGAAACCACCGGAGATATTTCCGTACTCCATAAGCAGCATGATAGGCCTGTAGAAGATTTCTTACTTAGCGATGTAGCAAGAAATTAGTACAGGTTCAATTAAAATTAAAGAAATAAGAAAGGCATTCCATATTGGAATGCCTTTCTTATTTCATATCAATTAAGTTCATTTTTCAATTGAAAGTGATCATGAAATTTTATTCCATAAAATAATTTTGAAGGAAGCTCATAAGATGAAGAGAGAATCATTGATTTTATGAGTTGAGATAATAAGTGTTTAACTAAAAGGAAAGGTTATGCAGGATTTTGAATACAAGTACACTATTAAGAACAGAATTACGGGAGAAACACTTTTTTCAGGGATAGATGATATTAGTCAAATAGGAAGTTTATCTCAGGATAGTTTCTTTCAATACATCGCTACAGAGGCAAAAATGAAACGTTTGGGCGAATGCAAACTTGAAAACGAAGATTACATCTGTATCGTAAGGTTTGGAAGCGTGCAAAAGGTAGCATAGAAAGTATAAAATTCATTGCGTCCAAACCTTATGCTTTAGCATTGATCAAAGGCTAAGGTTTGTTCTAAATTTGAATGTACGCCAAACGGTAGGCGTTTAAGTTACCGGAAAAATAAAAGAGATATGAATAACGATATAAAAGAAATTGAAGATAGTATAAATGATATTATACAAAAGAACGAAGATGCCATTAAAGGGTATGAAAAAGCAGCTGAGAATTCAGAAGAAATAGGGCTTAAGAGTTATTTCCAAAATAAATCTATAGAACGTAGAAACTTTCTTGTAGAATTGAAAGCTGCGGCACCTGCCTTAAAAACTAGAGATGATATAGACGGAAGTGTTACCGGAGCTATGCATAGGGCTTGGATGGATGTTAAAACATTCTTTTCGGGCGATAGTGATGAGTCTATGTTGGAGGAAGCTATACGTGGTGACAAAGCCGCTATTGATGAGTATAATGAAGTATTGGGAGATACACATTTACCCCTTGAAGCCGCTGCGGTAATTAGAAAACAACGCGATTGGTTGATGGACGACCTTAAGACTATTAAAACGTTGGAAGACGTTAGATAGTTTTTATTTTGCGGAAAATTTAAAGCCCCTGAAAAGGGGCTTTTTTTATGCAAGTAACCTCGGATTTAAGGAGTTCTTCTGTTTTTCTTCAGGATATTGAATTCATTACTTTTAATAACATATCCTACACGGATCATGCTGTTGTACTGCTTGTAGTTAATTAGATTTTCTGTATGGCCGGCAAACCATTCCAGCATAATGTATTGATTGGATTTGTGTTTGAAAGGACGATAATGAAGCCGGGTCTGAATCATCCCCCTAGTGTCTAAATTTAACCCTTTTCTGACTTTTACCTCAAATATAAGTTTGTCAGGAATAAAATCATGGGATAGGCTCACTTCCCCTAGTCCCACGTAATCCAACAAGTCCGGATTTCCTGATTTATAGCCAAAAGGTAACCATCCTTTTACATGAAGGAGTGTTTTCTTGCCAATAAGAGTGGAATATTTCAGGCTAAGTCGGTTCCAACTTCTAGAAAAAATACTATCCCTACCATTAGACTCGTGCTCAAAAACAAGATTGGCCAGTCCTTTAATTCTATCATCGGAATCATAAAAAGCTTTACCAACACCTATGGTGGGGTTAAAATTGATTTCCTTAAAAGGATAGGAATCTTTGTAGATGTCCCAAAAAGCTTTTTGACTGTAGGTTAAGTATAGATAGGTGTCCCACGGTAAAATACTACGGGTAATAATCTGTTTAAAACTAACTTGGTATTTGGCATTTGCGGTAGAGCTATTAATGGGTTTATTAGTGGGTACACCCGTAACAAAGTAATTGTCTTTGTGAATGGTAAACCATGGAATATGCTGCATGGTGTCGCGCATTTCTTCTCGGCTAAGAGCTTGCGCATTTAGATTGGCAGATAAAAAAAACGAGCCTAGTAAAAGCCAAAGAGAGATTTTCAGTTTCATAGTGTGGTTTGTTAGAATGCAAAAATAACCTTATAAAACGGCTAGTTTTAGCGTTTTCAATACGAAACGTGACCGATATAACTGTTACGGCGTAATACTACTTAAAAGCGCTACCTCGGTATTTATAAAGATGCAATTAGTTCCTCCAGATTATCACTGCGTTGCAATCCCATTTTTTTGCGTAAACGATGTCTTGTGGTATGAACGGATTTGGTAGATATCCCCAATAATCTGGCCATGTCTTTACTATTAAGGTTTAATTTGATTAAAGCACATATCTTTTGATCTGTTTGGCTAAGGTTGGGATAGGCGTTATTGAGTTTTTCGTAAAAGTTCTTGTTAACATCTGTAAACCGTAGTTTAAACTCTTCCCAATTATTGGCGTTCCCTACAGATATTGACTTTAAGACCCTATTGATTTCAGAGACTTTTACATTACCGTTTTCGCCTTTTAATTCGGTTTTTAGCTTTTTTAGAAATTCATCTTTTTCAACTAGTTGTAGTGTAGATGCCGCCAACTCTTTGTTTTTGGTTTCCAAAAGCTGGTGGGCCTGTTCCATTTCAAGCGCTTTTGTTTTTTGCATCAACTGCTTCTCAACCTTATGTTTGGAGCGAATATGTTTTACATAAACAAAGCCTATAATGATTACAAATATGAGCGAAGTACCCAAAATAATACGTTGGAGCAGTAAGATTTTATCTTGCTGCTCCAACTTTTCCATACGTTGCTGGCGTATAACCTCTTGTTGTCTTTGTTTTTCTACCCGGTATTCGTTCCTAATTTCCATTAGGGGAATATTGTTTTGACTTCTTCCATCAAAAAACCGGGCGTTCAAGGTTTTTGCTTTGTCCAAGGATTGATATGCCGCTTTATAATCTCCTTTCAACTTATAATTTTCGGAAAGTTTTTCGTAGATAAATGGAGTGAAGTCAATATGACTCTGGTACTTGTCCGAAATGGCAATGGCTTTTTTATAATATTCCAAGGTCTTATCTATATTGCCTGTCCTCTTATGGACCACTGCCACGTACGCGTAAATGAGAACCAAGTAAGAAGGTACATTATCTTTAAACCAGGGTTCTATGTCACTAAGCATTTGTAAGGCTTCATCATATTTTTTTTCCTCTCTTAGAACATAGGATTCTTCAAATTTTAAGAATGGTAGCGCAATTTTATCGGGTGTATCAGCATAATGTGCATAGCAGCTATCCAAATACTTTTTTGCCATTTCAGGTTCATTAAGCCCTCTATAAGTATAAGCAAAGGTATAATAGTTCTGTGATAAGGAGGTTTTGGGCATGGTGCCTTTTTCTACCGCTTTTTTCATAATGTCAAGGGACATCTGCAAGTATTTAAGAGCTTCTTCCTTACGTTTATTATAACTGTACATAGCTCCAAGTCTGCGGTATATATGGGATTTAACCACAACATTTTCAGAATTGTCCGCTAGGCTAAGGGCGGTCCATACAGTTTCATAGGCTTGGGCATAGTGAGCTTGATGACTGTAGACATCCATCAATTTTAATAGTGTCCAAACGGACTTTAATGTATCTCCCTTCACTAAATTGGCCGAAACAACGGATTTTAAAGAATCTATTTGTTTTGTAGTATGCTGAGCGGAAAGCGTATCTGTATCTACAATAGGGATGTTTAGAGGAATAGAAGAATCTTGGGCCCTGAGTTTTATCCCAAAGACAACGAGAAAACCAATAAGAATATAATAGCGCATTAGCTTTTTTGTATGAAACATATACCTCAAACTTTTAAATGTCCTTAACCATAATCATAAATACAACTTTGTATCAAGAATCAAATCATAAATATTCAAGATATAAAGAATGGGTAACATCAAGTGTAACTAATTTCTTCTATTTATCAAAATAATCAAGATATACTATCTAACTAGCGGTGCATTGGAAATATAATTTTTTAGACCTAAATAGTCTTGTAAAACTGGGTATATAAGGCTTTTAAAATAGAAGTTATACGGTTATTATAGTGGTATTTTGTTCAAATAGAACTTTACATAAACTCAACATAGCCTAAAGAAGACATTTGTGGTATTAAAAACACCCCATAAGTTCTAATTTTATAAAGAGAAAAACTTGCATAAGGTTGTATTCCTAATGTTAATGAAAATTTTGAAACTATGAGAACTTTGTTTTTGGTATTGGTATGGATGATGGCGGTTAATTTTGTTGCTGCTCAGGAGAAAAGTTATGAAGCAGATTGGCAATCTCTGAAGAAGCATGAGACACCGGACTGGTTTAGGGATGCAAAATTTGGTATTTATTGCCATTGGGGACCCTATTCCGTACCAGCTTATGAAAATGAATGGTATTCACATTGGATGTATACATCGCCCAATAACCCCGAACACAAACAGGGAAAACGTTTTTATGAGCATCATACACAAACCTATGGCCCCTTAAACGATTTTGGGTACAAAGATTTTATTCCCATGTTCAAGGCAGAAAAGTTTAATGCAGCCCAGTGGGCGGATCTCTTTGAAAAAGCAGGAGCTAAGTTTGCGGGTCCTGTATCCGAACATGCCGATGGCTTTGCCATGTGGGATAGTAAACTCACCCGTTGGAATGCTAAAAATATGGGACCCAAACGAGATATAATGGGAGAATTGGCAAGAGAAATAAGAAAACGGGACATGAAATTTATTGCAACCTACCACCGTCAATGGTTGTTTGGTTGGTTTCCCACTTGGGATGAATCTACAGACGCATCAAATCCGGAATATGCAGATTTGTATGGTCCAAAATTAAAGAAAGGAGATTTTCAATATCCGTTGAGTACAAAGGAATTAGATGAAGGTTCAGATAGATATTATCCCGTAGGTGATAAAAAGTTCAACGAAGAATGGTTAGCTAGGTTAAAAGAAATCGTTGATAACTATAATCCAGATTTGGTGTGGTTCGATAATAAAATGGATGTTATTGATGAAGCGTACAGAAAAGAATTTCTCTCTTATTACTATAATCATGCAGAAAGGAACCATCAGGAAGTAGTTGCTACATACAAATTCTATGATTTTGCAAAAGGTACCGCAGTGCTGGACGTTGAGCGGGCCAGAATGAGTGAAATGAAGGATTTTCCATGGTTAACCGATGATTCTATTGATTGGAAAGCTTGGAGCCATATAAGCAACCCGGATTACAAAAGTGCCAACCGAATTATAGACTTTTTAATAGATGTAGTAAGTAAAAATGGTTGTTTGTTGTTGAATATTACCCCCAAAGCGAACGGGGAAATACCTGATCCGGTACAGGAACGCCTTTTAGAGATAGGAGAGTGGTTAAAGCTCAATGGAGAGGCCATATATGGCACGCGTCCGTGGGAAGTATATGGGGAAGGGCCTGCAAAGGTAATTGAAGGCCATCTAAGTGAACGAAAGAACCCGGATAACACAGCCGATGATATTAGGTTTACTAAAAAGGGAGACACGCTGTACGCTATACAATTAGATTGGCCAAAAAACGGAAAGACAGTTATAAGAACTTTGGGAAAGGAGAAGAATCTTCTTAAAGGAGAAATTAAGTCTGTTGAATTATTAGGGTCTACGGAAAATCTAAAATTTAGTAGAGAAAAAGACGGATTACACATTAATTTACCCAAAGAACCGAAAGGAAAACATGCTTATGTTTTTAAACTAACCTTCTAATATATATTGTTTTTAGGTCTTTTGGAAATAAAATGCAATGGATTTTTAGATTGATAGAAGGTTGCAGCTTCTTAACGTATGTTATTCAATTTTAGGTTTTAAAGAGGTCTCCTACAGATCATATGTTATACTCTAAACCATATGTTATACTCAATGTAGGCGTGTTAATTGGCTTATTTCTTCAATAGCTCTAGGGTAATATAGAGAATGGTTAAAGCCGATAGGAATTTAGCGAAAGTCCATAGTTTATAGGCTTCATTACTCATTTTTAATACGTATTTACCTCCTTTTTTTGTGGTTTACACCCCTTAATTTTAACATTTCTCTAATTGACCTTTTTGTAGAGTTGTCTATACCATATAATTTTATGGAAAGCTATTGTAAATAGGGGAGTGAGGAGGTGTTGTTGGTATAAAATATACGTTTTGTCAAGTTTTTGTCAAGCACTTTTTTTAGGAGTAAATTAACAATATCTCTATTTTGGACACCAATTACAGTGTATATGAAAATTTAGAACACACTTAATTGATAATCTAATAAACAAACTTTACTCATTTAAAACCAACTCGAATTATGGAAAGAAAAAATCACTCGCCTCTCAACAACCCTCCCCCCATTTTAGAACAGGTGTTCCTTAACATGTATTCCTAAACAAAATGGACATCGTGTTCATTTCCTTTTGAGCAAATAATTGGTTTAGCTTAAAACCAACTCGTTTTTAAATCTTCAGTCAAGAGGGGTGGAATGTATGGTCTAGATACAATGAAATAAGAAAATTATATAGGTTTTGAATTGGAATACAACCTTCTTAATTAGGTTAAACCTACTTCATAGTTTCATTGGTCATTTTTAATATTTAACAAGAAAATTATATGAATTTCAAAAACATTTTTCATTTTAAATCCCACGCTTTTCGGTTGGGATTGTTCTTGGTCTTTTGTCTAAGTACGGCAATAGCACAATCTCAAACAGTTAGTGGTACCGTATCTGCAGATGATACGCCTTTGCCAGGAGTAAGTGTGGTGGTCAAGGGCACTAATACCGGGACCGTTACAGATTTTGATGGTCTTTATTCAATAAAGGCAGAACCTAGTGACGTATTGGTATTCAGTTACATTGGATTCAAAACCAAGGAAGTCGCCATCAGCGGAAAAAAGTCGGTTAACGTAACGATGCAAGAAGATGTATCCGCGTTGGATGAAGTAGTCGTTGTTGGTTACGGGGCCCAGAAAAAGAAGGAATTGACAGGTGCGGTAGCGCAAGTGAAGTCGGAAGAGTTAATGAAAACATCAACATCCGATATAGGTGCCGCTTTACAAGGTCAGATTGCTGGGGTAAACGTAACGGCCAGTTCGGGTTCTCCTGGAGCGGAAGCTAACGTACAGATTAGGGGGCTTACTTCCATTAACGGGGCCAATAGACCACTATATGTTGTAGATGGTATTCCTTTTGAAGGAGATCCAAAATTAAGTATCAATGAAATAGAAACCATAGATGTTCTAAAGGATGGAGCTTCGGCGGCAATTTATGGTACTCGTGGTGCAGCCGGTGTAATCTTGATTACCACTAAAAGGGGTAAAGAAGGACAAATGAAAATTGCGGTAGACAGTTATTATGGTCTTCAAAATATTACTTCCGGAACGCCTTTGTTGAACGTGGAGGATAGACTATATACGACTTTTGTTCAATCTGCAGCGCTAAGTGAGAGAAGATATGGTAATACATGGACTACCATAGAACAGAGTCCTCATTTCCTTACCAATAATACGGATTTGGTGAGTGTGGTAGAAAATGATATGGCACCTATCCAAAACCATAGTCTTAGACTATCAGGAGGTAAAGACGGTCTTACGTACAATGTTACTGGAAACTATTTTGATCAAGAAGGTGTTGTGATCAAATCGGGTTACGAGAGATTCAACGTTAGGGCCAATACACAGTTTAAAAAAGGAAGATGGGATATTACCACGGCCCTTTCCTTTAGAATAGAAGATAGGGAGTACGAACCTTGGGGACTTCTAAGAAATGCAATAGGGTATAACGCTTATCAACCCCTTATAGATCCAAATACGAGTGTCTTAGAAAATGCAGGAGATGGTAGCGGGGCTAATAACCTCTCTTTTTTGGGATATCAATTTTTGCAAGAAGATAACCAAGAGAATCAATATTTTGATGGAAATTTAAGTGTTACCTACAATATTACAGATAACCTTAAATTCACTTCAAGGGTGGCCTCAAGTTATGACAACGGTACTAGAATTACCGTTAACCCTAAATTTATCGCCTATAGAGATGATGGTACAGAAGTAACATCTCAACGTTCAAGAATAAGAAATTTAAGTTCTTTGGCCAAAAAGTCTACTTGGGAGAACATTATCAATTATCAGAAAAGTTTTGGGGATCATAACATTAACTTAACGGGGGTATATTCATCGGAAAAGTACAGTTACTCAGAATTTTTTGCAGAGAAGAGCGATTTGGCTTCCAATGATATTACGGTACTTAATGGTGCCACTGCAGACCCTAATGTGGGGTCGGGTAACAACCAATGGACACAAGATCGTACCAGCACTTTAATAGGTATGTTGGCCCGTTTACAATATAACTATAAAGGAAGATATCTGTTGAATGCTTTTGTAAGACATGATGGGTCTTCTAAATTTAAAGAAGAGCCATGGGGTGTGTTTCCTTCTATATCTGCCGGATGGAACGTTTCCGAAGAGAAATTTTGGAACCCTATTAAGAATACCGTTTCCTCATTTAAGCTAAGGGGAAGTAGAGGTACAGCAGGTAACCAAGGTATTGCAGATTATACATATACACCTACCATTACATTGGATAATGATTATGTACTTGGTGCTGGAGACAATCAGAATTTATTGTTAGGGGCTACCCAAACTGGTTTTGCCAATCCTTTGGTAAGCTGGGAAACTTCGGTTTCATTGAACGGAGGTTTGGACATGGGCTTTTTTGATAATAAGTTAACCTTGTCCGCAGATATGTATGAAACCAAGAAAGAAGATATGTTATTCCCAGTATTATTGCCGCCTACTGCAGGTGGAGGTCAAAATGCTGAGGTTACGCTAAATGTGGGCGATATGACCAATAAGGGTATGGAATTTGCCATGAACTATCGCCATTCGGGTAAATTTTCTTGGAATGCCGGTTTAACATATACCAAAAACGAAAATGTTATTACTAAAATGAGCGGTAGTAACAAAATCATCTATTTTGATGATAGTAGTATTTCCGGACATAGTAACGATCAGGATTTGGTATCTGCATTGGCAGAAGGGTATGAAGGCGGTGCTTTCTTTTTAATAGAGACAGATGGTACCATTAAGAACGAAGAAGAATTGGCGGCCTACCAAGAAATTGTACCTGATGCAAAATTAGGAGATTTAAAGTATGTAGATTTTGATAAGAACGGCTTAATAGATATTAACGACCGTCAATATATGGGTAGTGGTACTCCTGAATTTGAAATGGGCTTTAACTTTTCGGCCTATTATAAAGCAATGGACTTTTCAATGCAATGGTACGGTGCCTTTGGTGCAGAAATTATAAATGGTAACAAAGCATTGGCTTATAAGGTAGCTAACCATCAGGATTTGGTCTATCAATGGACTCCGCAGAACAACACATCTGATATTCCTGTAAACAGAAATGCCACACATAATAACTTTAGAGGACAGACAGACTATTGGTTGGATGATGGAACTTTTGCCAGATTACGTAACATTTCTTTAGGCTATACTATACCTAGAGATTACACGGAGAAGTTGGGTATCACCAAGTTTAGGGTATATGTAGCAGCACAAAACCTTTTTACCATTACCCAGTATGATGGGTATGATCCAGAAGTTGGGAACAATGGTCTTAGTACAAGAGGTATTGATAAAGGGACCTATCCTGTAAGTTCTCAAATACGAACAGGACTTCAAATTGAATTTTAAAAGAATTTGATATGAAGATGAATAATTCCGATAAAAAAAATGAAAAAATGATAGTTATGAAAACAACGATAACAAAACGGTTACTTTTTATAATCGTGCCCATGTTAGCTTTTTGGAGCTGCTCTGATGATTTTTTGGAGCAAACCAATCCTAACCAAATATCTACCGAGACTTTCTGGAACAATAACAAAGACTTAGGACAAGGTTTAACCGCGACCTATAAAGGTTTGGCGAGTTCTCAGAATATTCATTTGGTAGCGGAGTTGGCACGTACTGATTTAGCTTGGGCTAGTGGATACCAACGACCTACTAATACTAACCCATATTATTTGCAGATTTTTAATGATGCCAATAATGAAATAAACCAAAAATGGAGTGCTAATTACACAACCATTTTTAGGGCCAACCAAGTTATAGAAGCGGCTGGGAAATTAGCAGAGACCTATACTACGGAAGACGAAAAGGAAGAAGGTCTTAGCATTTTGGCCCAAGCAAGGTTCATAAGAGGGTATATATATTTTAACCTGTACAATTCTTTTAACGGAGGTGCGGTTCCCATTTATGATTTTGTACCGGTAGAAGAGAGTGAGTTTTATCAATCTGTGGCTACGGCAGAAGAGGTCAAAGCGTTCTATTTAGAAGATTTAAAGTTTGCGTCAGAGAACCTACCTATTTCTTGGGAAGGCAAGGATAAAGGGCGTGTTACTGCGGGTGCGGCCGTTGCCGTAATGGGACAATCATACTTATATGCCGGTGATTATGAAACCGCAGCTACGCTTTTTAAAAGTGTTATAGATGATTTTGGTTACGCATTAACACCTAACATAGGAAGTAACTTTACAACCATGGATGAGTTTAATGAGGAATCTATTCTTGAAATAGGGTACTCGTTGGATTATAAAAATGAATTGGGCCCTTGGGATGGAAGAGATGTAGCAAATTCTGCCTATGTAAGACAATTTACCGGAGGTGATGGCAAATGGTTTGGAGCTGTATTGGCAAACTGGTTAATTTTAGAATATAGGAATGACCCATTAGATTTTTCTGATCCTCGTAACAAGGTTGTAGATGAAGACGGTAATGAAAGCTTTAGGAAGTTCAGCTTACGAACCTCTTGGTCCGTAGCCTTGGTAGATGATACGGATATGGGATATTATTTGAGAGAAGAAACCGGACAAGCCTCAAATTTTAATGTGCGTATGACGGCGTTTTGGCGTAAGCATACTAATTGGGATATTACTAGATCGGAAGAAGAGCTTTCTCCAGGTAAAGTAAGGTCAGGTGTAAATGAGCGTTTGATACGTCTAGCGGAAATTTATCTTCAATATGCCGAGTGTCAGATAAAGTTAGGAAACATAGACGAAGCCTTAACTTATATCAATAGGGTTAGAAGAAGGTCTGGAGTGCAGTTGTTAGGTTTAGCAGGTACTGGAGAGTTTCCGGCAAATGACCATGACAATGTAGCTTATGATGCCCAAAGTTTAATGGAACATTTAATGTTTACCGAATTGCCTTTGGAACTATCTGCTGAAGGAGATGGAAATAGAAATGTAGACCTTAGAAGATGGGGCGTTAAGGCGGATCGTTTTAAAGAATTGGCTCAAAGACGTTATACGGCCGATCACTACAAATTGCTGGATGAAGACGGTAAAGAGGTAACCCGATGGGCTTCAATTGTTAAGGAATTGCCTGTTGGTGATCCTGATATTGACGAGAACTGGAACGAATTTCAGGAAGCATCTTCAAATTATAACGAAGCGTTACATGCGTATTGGCCATTGCCAAATTCTGAAATCATATCTAACCCGCAATTGAATAATTAAAATTGACGGTTACAGTGATAACATCAATGAAAAATGCAAAAAGCAAGAAATTTAAAAAGTATAAAATGAAAAACGCAATAAGAATTTTAGCCGTCTTGGCCATCCTGTTTGTAGGATGTGACGATAATGAGTACGAGGCGCCTTTTCCTTTCTCCGACATAGGGTTCTATACCAGCAAGGGTACGTTAAATGACCTTCAAGTAAATTTGGACGATTATGTGTCTTTCACGGATTTATCTCAAGGTGCAGTATCCCATTCGTGGAGAATTGATAAAACCGATGTTTTTCTTGAAGGTCCTATAGATAGAACGGATACAATCCTTGATCAGTTCATAATAGAGCCTAGAAGCACAACGTCGTTTGAGAAAACCGTTCATGTGCAATTCAAAACCTCCGGAATGAAAAAAGTAAGGTTGTATAACACTTTTAATGAAATGGTAGTCTTTAAAGGTAATCGCGGAGATGTAGATTATGAGATGCCGGCCAAGAAAGAAGGAGACCTTTATGTTATAGACACTACTTTTTTAGTAAAGGTCTATCCTAAACTTGTACCTAAAATTAAAGTTAGAAATGGCGATGTGGTTGTAAATCATGAAGCAACGGATACAGTATATATAGAGGCAGGTAATACTATGGAGTTTACTGATCTGTCTACTATTGGTGAGCCTACAGGTCGCTCATGGAACATAAGAAGAGCTTTGAAGCCGGGTGAGGAAGTTGCGGAAAATCCTGTTGTAAACAGTAGCGGAGATTCATTGGCCAATATTGCCTTTAATAAATTGGGAGCTTTTAGGGCTACGATGAACCTGTCCCGTTCAGGTCAGAACATTCCTGGTGATTCAGAAACCTATGTTATGAACGCACCAATTAGGGTAATCCCTTCATCTCAACCATTTGAACTTACCGGAGAAATCCGCGAATTGGAAGATGAAACCATACAAGTACCTTACAATGGGGAGTTTGCTTCATTTGGAGGACAAGAGGAGTTCTTTACGGTTATGGTAAACGGAGAAGCCTTTGAAATTGCTTCTGTAACGGTAAATGCAAATGATGCTACAAAAATGGATATCAAATTGGCGGCTCCAATCTATCGTCCTGACGTAATCACGGTTTCCTATGCAGGTGGTAGTATAGAATCTTCAGATACTAGGGAGGCATTGCCTTTTACGGATGAGCCTGTAATAATGAGTACGGTTAATTTAATTCCCGCAGCTATTGCAGGGTTGGAAACAGGAGCTGATAGTTGGGTGCCATATTGGAGTAACAAGGGAACGGTTGAGTATTCTACGGAGCAAGCAGCAACCGGTGAATATAGCTTAAAATTAAAAATTGAGGCAGGTCAGGATAATGTTGAAGCCAGTGCTCCGTTCGACAATCCAATAATTTTTGAAGAAGGTAAGACCTATACCGTTTCGTATAAAATGTACATTGCACCAGGTGGTGTAGGTACAGATGGTGGTACACATACAGGTCTGTTTTTGTTACAGAATTGGGGTTTCCAATTTTGGAACAATTTTGCACATCCTGTAGGAGAATGGAAGACCCATACTGTAGATTATACAAGTACAACACCGTTATCTCAGTTCTATTTGAGAATTATTCCTAATGCAGAAAAAACTACTGACATGACCGTATACTATGATGATTTCTCTATCATAGAAAAAGAAGAAAGACCATAATTCCCCACAAAGTAGTTTGTTTGAGTTTAAGGGAGAATTGAAAGATTCTCCCTTTTTTTTCATTTAGAAATCAAACTTAAAAATGAACAAGAAAGTAAAAACTATGAATAGAAATCAACTTGCATTAATGCTTTGTTGTGTCTTGTTGGGAAGTTGCGGTACGGGTTCAAAATTTGATAATTCTACAGAATTGCCCGTAGATCAAGAACAGAAAGTAGAGGACCAGCAGGAAGAGGAAAAAGAAACCGTTCCACCAGATACTAAAGAAGTCAACTGGAAAGAAATTCCGGTACCCGCTAATGCAGGGCCGGATATGGTTTGGGAGTTTCAAGAAATGTCAGATGATTTTGAATACCAATCCCCGGGAGATAATAAAGGAGATGTTTTTTTTGAAAAGTGGGATGACTTTTACCACAACGGATGGTCAGGGCCCGGCCTCACGGAATGGAGGAGGGAACAGTCTTATGTAGCAAACGGAGAACTACAAATGTGGGCCACTAGAAAACCAGGTTCAAAAAAAATGAACATGGGCTGCATTACATCAAAAACAAGGGTAATCTATCCGGTATATATTGAGGCTAGGGCAAAGGTTATGAACTCTACTTTAGCGTCGGATGTATGGCTTCTGAGCCCAGATGACACCCAAGAAATAGATATCCTAGAGGCTTACGGTGCAGATTATTCGGAAAGCGCGCAAAAGGAACATTCGTATTTCTCCAAGAAGATTCATATCAGTCATCATGTATTCATTAGGGAGCTCTTTCAGGACTATCAGCCCAGAGACGCGGGAACTTGGTTTGAAAACGGTACCGTTTGGAACAGGGATTTTCATACGTACGGAGTCTATTGGAAAAACCCATGGCACTTAGAATATTATATAGACGGAGAATTGGTGAGAACCGTTTCGGGAAAGGATATTATAGACCCCAAATATTTCACAAATACAACGGATCCGGGAAATACGCAGGTAGATACCCGCACGGGCCTTAGTAAAGAAATGGATATTATTATAAATACTGAGGATCAAACATGGCGTTCTAGCCCAGCTTCTGGTTTAGCATCGGACACGTATACCCCAACAGATAAAGAGTTAGAGAATATAGATAACAACACGTTTAGGGTAGATTGGATTAGGGTCTATAAGCCTGTAGCTAAATAGATTTTTCATTTTTTTGAATTGTTAGAGCGTATGGACGTTCTTAAATTAAACCATAGGTAGTTCCCCCAATTAAATTGGTACCTATGGTTTTTTTGTGCTTTATACTCAAAAAGGTGACAATGGTCATATGATATCAATTATCTTTTTTTAGCATTAAAAACATTACGGAAAACGGTTGACCTAAGGTTGATTTTTAGTTAATTTCAAGGTGTAATTAGTACTTCTCTTATATAATACATCAATATGGAATACATAGATTACTACAAAGTATTGGGGGTAAGTAAGAATGCCACGGAAAAGGACATCAAGAAGGCATATAGAAAAATGGCCCGAAAATATCACCCTGATGTCAACCCCAATGACGTTGAGGCAGAGAAGAAATTCAAGGAAATAAATGAGGCCAATGAGGTCTTGGGTAATGCCGAAAATCGAAAAAAATACGATCAATACGGAAAAGATTGGATGCATGCCGAAGCGTTTGAGAAAGCCAAAGCACAACAGCAAAGTTCACGACGTAGCGGCGGCCAGAGCTATGAACAGGATTTTGGCGGCGGGGATTTCTCAGATTTTTTTGAATCAATGTTCGGGGGAGGTGGATTTTCTCAAGGTGGATATACTTCAAATAGAGGACAACAGGTAAGATATAGAGGGCAAGACTTGAATGCAGAACTTCGCTTGCAATTAAGGGACGTATACACGACTCAGAAGCAAACCTTAACAGTCAATGGTAAGAACATAAGAATAGCTATTCCTGCCGGAATTGAAAACGGACAGACCATAAAAATCTCGGGTCACGGCGGTCCGGGAAGAAATGGAGGCCCCAAGGGAGACTTGTATCTCACTTTTGTAATAGATAATAATACCGCGTTTAAACGAGATGGTAATGATTTGTACAAGACGGTAGACCTAGATTTGTATACTGCAATATTAGGTGGTGAAATTACCGTAGATACTTTTGATGGTAAGGCTAAGCTAAAGGTAAAGCCGGAAACGCAAAGTAATACCAAGGTGAAGTTAAAAGGCAAAGGTTTTCCTGTTTATAAGAAGGAAGGTCAGTTTGGGGACCTTTTTATTACCTATAACGTTAAGACACCTACAAATCTTTCTGATCAAGAAAAGGCACTTTTCAAACAATTGGCATCACTTAAAAGTTAAGATTATGCAACAAGAAGAATACATATCCGTAACCGAGTTTTGTAACGGCCATAGCATTTCATCAACGGTCATTAGTCAGCTGAATGAATTTGGTCTAGTGAAAATCATACAACGTAGTGATAGTTTGTATATTCCTATGGAAGAACTTCCCAAGACCGAGAAAATATTGAGATTGCATACCGATCTTAACATTAACCTAGAAGGGGTTGAGGTAATCACGAGATTACTGAAGCGCATAGAAAAAACTGAAGAAGAGCTTATAAAACTTAGGAACAAATTAAGCGTATACGAATAGCGAAGCAGTTGCACGACAATAGAAAAGCAACGAATTAAATTTGGAATTCATTGTTGGGTTTCCCTTGTTGGCGATAGTTTGCCTGATGTTCTTTAGGCAGTGTTCCGTACACTTTCTTAAAGCATTTCGTAAAATAGGATGCCGTATTAAATCCGGACATGTAGAGAATTTCTTTTACGGTAAGATCTGTAGTCTCCAATAATTGCTTGGCTCTTTTAAGTCTAAAACGTCTAATGAACTCTCCGGTAGAAAGGCCAGTAAATTCCTTAAATTTATTGTAAACGGCACTTCTGCTCATAGACAAGGCCGCCGTAAGCGATTCTGCATTGAACTCCGCATCCATAATATTCATTTCCAAAAGCTCAATAACACGGTTCAGAAATTCTTGATCTGGTGAGGTAACCTCAATTTCACTTGGAGAAAGGGATACTTCACGTTGCATATAGTTCCGTAATTCTTTTCGGTACCGCATAATATTGTTCAGCTTCACTTCTAGATGCTCTAAGTTAAATGGTTTGGTAAGGTAATCGTCCACTCCAATTTTTAGACCTTCTAGCTGGCTGTCATCATCTGTCTTTGCCGTAAGAAATACAATGGGGATATGATTATACTCTACCTGTTTTTTAACCTCCTTGGCAAAAGATATACCGTCCATATTGGGCATCATGATATCACTAATGATAGTATTGGGCATATGGTTTTTTAATATGTCAAGCCCATGTTGGCCATTTTCCGCTTCCAGTATTTTATACTTTCTATATAGGCCACTTTTTATAAAAGCCCTGAGATCTGCATTGTCTTCAACAACCAATAAAGTTGGCTTTTCATCAGAAGTCAGAACTTCTGTTTCGTCTTCGGTTTCAAAATCTACCTCTTTAAGATGGTCCAAATTAGGAACGACCATGGCTTTGGTAGACTCGGAACCTATAATTTTATCATCTTTATAAAAATCAAATTTCTTAGGAAGGTAGAAAATGAAATTGGCTCCTTTCCGGGTTCCTTTTTCAACCAGAATTTCGCCATGATGCCGCTGTACAAGGCTTTTTGTAAGCGCTAGGCCAATACCCATGCCGTAAGTATTCCTATTTTCGGCGCTATCGTCATTAAAGAAACGGTCAAATATTTTCTCTAGACTGGCAGATGAAATGCCGTTGCCATTATCACGTACCTCTATTTTTACGTACTCCTCTCTGGTCTGGTCTATTTCTTTGGAGGTGTTGCTTACAACGATGGATATTTCACCTCCATCAGGAGTAAATTTAAAAGCATTGGATAATAAATTGTTCATTACCTTTTCCAATGCATCCGGACTGAACCAGGTAATAAGAGTGGGCTTGTCACAAATTAGCGAAAACTGAATTGATCGGTTGGTAGCCAAGAAATCAAAAGATTCTTTTATCTCATGTATGTTTTTTAGAATGTTGAAGTAACCAACTTCTAAAACCATTTTCTTCTGTTCTATTTTCTGAAAATCCAATAATTGGTTTACAAGCCGTAACAATAAAGATGAATTTTTCTGCATAAGCCTGTATTGGTTCAGGCGTTCTTTGGGCTCTATGATGTCGTTGTTTTTTTCCAAGAACTGTAACGGGCCGTTCAAAAGGGAAAGGGGTGTTCTAAATTCATGCGAAACATTGGTGAAAAACTCCATTTTCATTTTGTTGAGCTCATCTGCCTTTTGTTTGGTAAGATGGTTCATGGTGAGTTGGTGTTTTTCCTCTATTCGGATCAGGGTAAATTTACCAAAGGCATAAAGCAATGAAATGGCCAAAAGGGTGTACAGAGCATATGCCCAAGTAGTTTTCCAAAATGGCGGGGCAATAACAATTTGTAATGCGTCTGGTTCTAAATTCCAAAAACCATCGCTATTGGCCGCTTTCACCTCAAAAGTATAAGTTCCTGGTTCTAAATTGGTATAGGTGACTAAATTTCTGTTGTTGGAGGCAACGGACCATTCATCTTGAAAACCTTTTAACCTATATTGATATTCATTTTTGTTAGGGGATGAAAAATGCAGCGCAGAGAACCCCAATGAAATATTATTCTGGTTATGGTTAAGGTTTACCTTGTTAGCGGTTAAAATGGTCTGGTCTAATATTTCCTCGTTCGCTATTTTTTTGTTCGGAAGTACAAGCTTATTGTTCAGCAAGAAACGGTCTATGTGAATTTCGGGCGGAATCTTATTTTGCTTGATTTTTCTTGGATAGAAGGCATTAAAACCATTGACACCGCCAAAAATTAGTTGTCCGTCGGGTTTTTTCAATGAGGTTAATTCTTCAAACTCATTACTTTGTAAACCGTCTTCAACGTCATAATTTTTAAAGGTTTCGGTTAAAGGGTCAAATTTTGAAATACCGTTATTTGTAGAAATCCAAAGGTTACCGTCATCATCTTCTTCAATACTTTTAATTACATTGTTGGGAAGCCCATCAGCTTCCGTATAGGCTTTAAAAGATTCTTTCCCTGTAGTTTTATCTACAACAAGTTTATTTAGTCCTCCACCAAGGGTTCCTATCCAAATTGTACCTTTTGAACTTTCAAAAATGGGTAGGATATAGTTATTACTTATACTGGTTGAATCATTTGCGATTACGGAAAAATACTGGAACTGTGGATTTTCTTCTTGTAATTGGTCTGCGGGCAGTTTGTTCAACCCTTTTCCAGTACCTACCCATAAGTTCCCCTTGCTATCTTCAACTATATTTCGAATAATCTTGCTTGCAAAATTATGAGAGCTATCAAAATTTTCAACCGTCTTGTAAGGTGCATGTTTTGCACGAAAAAGCCCTTTAGAATAGGTGCCGTACCAGACTTGCCCAAATCTGTCCGTACACATACTAAACACGGTAGACTTTATTTTATTGCTAAACGTAACCTTTGGATTACGGCTAGGATTGGTAATGTCTATTTGATAGACACCTTGCGTACCCGAGTTTCCTAGTTCCAGTATTTTTTTACCGTCCACCTTGATCTCGTTCATAGAGAAAGCAGCGTTTACACGGTCTATTTGTCTAAAGTTTGTAAACGTACCGTCACTTTCTTCTTTTAGGAGAAAGCTTAGTCCGCCCCTGGTGCCAAACCAAAGAGTACCGTTGCTATCTTCGTATATAGATTTTACAATATTATGGCCCAATGTTCCTGGGCGCATGTCTCCCAAATAATGGTTAAACTGCTTTCCGTTCAGGTCTAATTTATTAATCCCGGTACCAAATGTCCCTATCCATAGAACTCCCGTTTTATCGATTAACAAAGACCGTACATAGTCGGAACTTAAACTTGAGCTATTTTCAAAACTATTGTCATGGTGTTTTTTTAACAATAGGGTATCGGTTTTTAACCGATACTGATTCAGGCCGCTTTTGGTTCCTCCCCAAAGTCTATTTTTTGAGTCGATTACCATTTTTAGAATAGTCTCGTTTCCTATTCGTTTTAGTTGAAAATTATTAGGGTCGTCGGATTCGGTGGGGGTAAAAATACCGTTAGAGGTTGCAAAAACCATTTGGCCGTTGGGGCTTTGCCCCATACTTCTTACGGCAACCGTATCTGTATGTACCCGAACAAGCTGAGGAATTTCACCTTTATCTTCTTTGGTGGTTTTTAAAATTCCAGAGGAGGTTCCAACCCATATAGTTCCTTGTTGGTCTTTGAATAAGGCAGAAGTTGGTTTTTTTAGAATAACAGGGTTCTCGGCATTAGGAAAATTAAAGGAGAGGGTTTTACGACCGGTTACTATCTGAGCCACCTGCAAACCACCGTCCGTTCGTGCCCACAGCCTATTTTCGTCATCAATAATTATGCTCTTAACAATATCTGAGATAAGTCCGTTGGAATTATCTTTCCCTACCATAAAAGAGTGGAATCTTCCTGTTTTTCGTTCGTAGAAATTAATACCGTAACCGGCCGTCCCGATCCAAAGATTGCCTATAGAGTCTTCGGCAATGGCACTTATTAAGTTGCCGCTTATTGCATAAGGGTTTTTCGGGGATGGTTTGAATTTTCTAAAATTTCTGCCGTCATAGCGGTTAAGACCATCATCCGTTCCGATCCATATGTAGCCATAGGAGTCTTGGTAAAGGGCTACCACATCATTCTGGGAAAGACCATCATTATTGTCCAAATGCTGAAAGTATGTCTCAGTTTGAGCGTTTAGGACCAATGAGAACAATAGGGTAAAAACGCCTGCCATTGTTCCAAGTCTTCTTGAACAAAGTCTAAATTTCGAAAATATATGAGCAGTACGAATAACTATTTTTTTTATGTGGATATGTCTTTGAACATCACCTAAATGAATTTCAATTTTAAGAGAATTCAGTTAGGGTAAAAGCTTTGGATAATAAGAAACAAATAAAAATAACGTGAAACCATTGTTTTAGGTTGGTTTTTTTAATTTAAAATCAAAAGTTTTAATCTTTTAAACATTTGTTTTATTCCTAGACCTTGAACTTGGGAACCATCCGTGCAAATACATGATATTTTTTGGTTATAGATACTTTTCTAGCATAAATATGACCAGAAGAACTAAACTAATTCTACACAAAAGACTTTTGTTCTACTATTCAAGCCAAAAGTCTTACCGTAATCTAAAGATAATTGACATTTTTGAGGTATTTAGATTGTTTATTTTTACAATCAGACTTTCATTTTTTAAATCATAGCTAGTTATGAAGCTCAAATATGTACTTCCCGTTTTTATATTAATAATCAATATTGCGTGCAAAGGGCAACAGGAAACCCATCAAAAACCACCAAATATAGTTTGGATCGTTTCAGAGGATAACTCCAAACATTATCTAAAAATGTTTGATGAAAATGGAATTGAAACTCCCAATATTGAGGCATTGGCCCAGCATGGCATACAGTTTAACCGTGCCTTTTCAAATGCTCCTGTTTGTAGTGTAGCACGTTCAACTATAATCTCGGGGTGTTACGCGCCCAGGACAGGAGCTCAGTATCATAGGAGGTCGCAATTGGTTCCTATGCCGGACTCGTTACGAATGTTTCCTGCTTATTTAAGAGATGCTGGATATTATACCGCTAACAATAGCAAAGAAGACTATAATTTTGTTAAAGGTGATGATGCATGGGATGAATCATCGGGAAAAGCAACTTGGGAAAACCGTTCAGGAGACCAGCCTTTTTTCTATGTGCATAATATTGGAACTACCCACGAATCCAGACTACATTTTCCAGAGAGTGATTTAAGCGATTCGCCTACGCAAGCTGGAGTTAATGATTATAAGGTGCAACCTAACCATCCGGATACGGAATTGTTCAGGTACACTAATGCACGCTATCGTGATAAAATTGTAGAAATGGACGGTCAATTGGGGGAGGTTATACAAGCCTTGGAAGCCGATGGACAGCTGGAAAACACATTCATTTTTTATTACGGAGACCATGGTGGGGTTTTACCAGGAAGTAAAGGGTATTTATATGATACCGGCCTTCATGTGCCTATGGTGGTCAGGATTCCAGAGAACTACAAAGACATGGTGGACTTAAAATCAGGAAGCCAAACAGACCGTTTTGTGAGCTTTATAGATTTGGCCCCAACTGTACTGAACCTAGCCGGTGCTAAAATTCCGGAACAAATAGACGGTAAACCGTTTTTGGGTAAGGATGTTAACGCAGAAGAATTGAGCAAAGAAGATGTTGCTTATGGTTATGCCGATAGGTTTGACGAAAAGTATGATATGGTACGCTCCGTTCGTAAGGGCAAATACAAATACATAAGAAACTACCAGCCCTTTAATTTTGATGGGTTAATGAATAATTACCGTTACCAACAAGCAGCCTATCGCGAGTGGGAAAAAATGTATGAAAAAGGAGCATTAAATGATAAACAGTCTACTTTTTTCAAATCACGCACACCTGAAATGCTTTTTGATGTAGAGAACGATCCTTATGAAACCGTGAATTTGGCCGCCGACCCTAATTTTGACACAAAGCTTTTAGAAATGCGTGGACTTCTAAACGATTGGGTAATGGGTATGCCGGATTTATCTTTTTACCCCGAGTTCTATTTAGTGGAAAATGCTTTTAGTAATCCCGTAAAGTTTGGCAGAGCACATAAAAAGGAGATTCAAGATTATGTGGCAACGGCAAATATAATGTTAGAAGATGCTGCAACGGCCCAAACCAAGTTAAAGGAATTACTGGTCTCTTCAGACCCATGGCAACGATATTGGGCGTTGATTGTTTGCAGCAGCTTTGGAAATGAATTGAAAAGCTTAACTCCGGAAATAAAAAAAATAGCACAGAATGATGATCAAGGTGTAAATAAAGTTAGAGCTGCGGAGTTTTTAGGTATCACTAAAGAGGGAGAACCTGTTCCTGTTATGTTGGAAGCCCTTTATTCCGCTAAACATGAGACAGAAGCCTTGTTAATTTTAAACTCTATAGTACTTCTTGGCTCGTATGATTATGGATATGAATTTCCAATTGATATTAGTAAGATAAACCCAGAGTTTAGAACAGAAAAGTCGGAAGTTATTCGTCGTTTGGAGTTTTTGAATCCTGAAATGAAATAACTCCCCAAGAATTATCTGTTCATAAAGAAAGCCTCCTTCTTAAATTCAAAAGAGAAAACGGTAGAACGGATTGTTCCTTTTTTTAGTTTCAATTGAGTTACGAGAATTACAGTTTGTATAAAAAAACCGGAGAGCCCTAAGGCTCTCCGGTTACAAACTAACTCAACAAACAACTTTTCTAAGGTATAAGGGCCTTAGTACCCTGCATTTTGAACCATTGAAGGAGCTTTTTCAACCTCGGACTGTGGAATGGGCAGATAGTACTGTCTTTCAAACCATGGTCTTTCTACTACGGTGTATTCTTCATTGGTTAAATTACCGTCTGCGGCTTTTGTCCATCTTAAACCCTTAACATCAAAGCCAAGGTGCTCTTCGTTCATCCATCGTCTTTCGTCAAAGAAATTATGACCTTCAAAAGCTAGTTCTACGCGTCTTTCCCTTTTAATAGCTTCCAGTAAATCTGCACCAGATGCTGTAATTTCGGGTTGAAGGGCTCTTGTAGATACTTTACTTGCAAATTCACGAGCTATACCTTCTTGTCCTAAATGGTATTGCGCTTCGGCATAGTTCAAATAAATTTCAGCAAGACGGTAAAGTATATAAGGGCGGTTAGGAGAAACATCTGTTAACCCTACGCTTTCGTCTTGAAACTTTCTAATGTTATAGCCAGTTTTTGAAGAATGTCCTGTGTTACCAAGACCTTCTGGAGAATCCAAACCATGCGGAGTAGCTTCGGTTGGGTTATCCGCTAAAGCATAATCAACTGGTCTTCCTCTAAAAGTAGATCCTTGGTAGAATAAATCCGCATAATATCGAAGTTCTCTATTTTCGTTAGGATTTTCTGGGTCATAGCTTGCTTCATCCGTACTAGTCCCATCTGCCATATTAAACTGTAATGCAAAATTATGGGTAGGAGAGGATAGCGCCCAACCTCCATAGCCGCTTGGGGCTTGTGTCTGGTTCCATAGGGAGTTGGCGTCGGTACCAAAATCATAATAAAGGCTACTGTAAGCGCGAGCGAAAAGAATATCTTGATTTGGCGATAAGAATAAATCTTGATACTCTTTGGCATTGGTAACAGCAATAAGGTTACGGGCGCCGACTAAATCTATAATTTCTTTGGCAGCATCCGAAGCATCTTGCCATTTACTGGCTTTAGTATAATCATACAATGGTCCACTTGGTTCAGTAGATGGGTCATGTAATGTACTTGCGGCATAGAGTAAAGTACGGGATTTTACGGCTAAGGCAGATAGTTTGGTTGCACGTCCAAATTCACTGTCCGGACGAGTTTCCGGAAGAATAGCAGCAGCTTCATCAAGCTCCTTTACAACAAAATCTACACACTCCTCGTAGCTGTTTCTTACCAAGGCAAAATCGGCATCAAGTCCTAGAGCGTTTTCTATAATGGGAACACCACCATAAAATTTAATAAGCTTACTGTAAATATTAGCACGAAGAAATTTCATTTCGGCTTTTAAAATAGCAACCTTGTCAGGATCGGTTTTCATGGCTTCGCTATCATCAATACGGTCTAAAAATTCATTTGCCAAACGAATATAGTCCCAATAGGTGCTCCACTTTTGGGCAAGAACTCCCACGTTGCTAGGAGACCAACCTGCTCTTAATCTAAGCTGATCAAGATCATTAAAGTTAAACTTGGCTTCAAAAGAACCCACTTCTATATTAAATCTACGAGACCACCATTGGGCCTTGTTCAAACCCCAACTTTCGGTACTATTATAAACAGGGTAAACCAATCTTTCTACTTGATCAGGCTCACTGTAGATAATATCTTCCGTAAAGGCATCGGAAGCTTCGGTGTCCAATACATCTTCGCAACCAAGTGTTGCAAATAGGGCGATCAATGCCCAGACTTGCTTTATATTAATATGTTTCATTTCTATTTAGTTTTTTGTTATTGTTCGTTAGCGTTACAAGCATATGTGAACTTTGTTATTTTCATTACAAATTAGAAACTTAGGTTAAGGCCCAAAGTGTAGGTTTGTAGTGAAGGATACGTACTCTCTCTAAAATCATAGTATCCATTAGCTTCAGGATCCAAACCTAAATCAGCAACATCAGAGAATAATGTCAACATATTATAACCTCGTACAAATAGCTTTAAGTCCCCTAGTTTAATGTCTTCTTTATGGAAAGTATAGCCCAATTCCAATTGCTTTAATCTAACAAATGACGCATCATGCAACCAGAAGTCCGCACCTTCAAAATTTTCGGAACTTCCACTTTGGTTACCGCTAAATTTGTCTCCCGTGGCATAAGCTCTTGGGTATCTTGCGTTTCGGTTTTCTGGGGTCCACCTTTGATCAAATAGAAAATCAGGTCTAGCGCCAGGACGCTCAAAGAAAATCAGCATTTCAGCTTCGGCCTGTCCTTGAAATAAGAAACTAAAGTCAAAATCTTTGTAATTGAAACCTCCAAAGAAACCAAACTGAATTTCAGGAACATTGGAAGAGAAAGCGCGTACACGGTCATTGGCGTTAATTTCGCCATTTCCATCGGTATCTAAATAAATAGGTTCACCTTCAACGGTACCATCTAGTTTTACCTCGGTGGCATCAACCTGAGCTTGGTCTCTGAAAATACCGGCTGTTGGATAGGTAATGTAAGAATCCAATGAATGACCCTCTCTTTTTCTCCATTCAGGTACGTCTGCTGCTTCGGCCAAGAATACGACTTCATTTTTTGCTTGGGTAAAGTTTGCCCCAAGGTTATAACTTAAGTTTTCTCCAATTTTATCTCTCCAACTTAGTTCTACCTCCCAACCAAAGTTGTCTACTTTTCCAATGTTTTCAGCAGGAAGGGTTATACCGGCTGCATCTGGAATGGCCGCGGCACGGGTAACCAAAATATCCTCTCTGTTTTGGTAGAAGTAGTTAATATCACCAGAAAGTTTGTTATCGAACAAGGTGAAATTCAATCCAATATTTTTCATATACGCTGTTTCCCAAGTTATATCTTGGTTAGGGACATTGGCGCTGGTATAACCATTGTAGCTTACACCAGGAGTACCAAATATGGCATAATTGGGCTGAGCGTTGTTTGTTGGCCCACCATAATTATAGCGTGTTAAATATTGGAAGGGTGCAATACGGTCATTACCCATTTTTGCCCAAGAAGCTCTTATTTTTAAAGCATTTAGCCATTCTACATTTTCAAGAAACGATTCTTTGTTGATGGCCCATGAAGCGGCAACACCAGGGAACGTACCAAACCGTTTTCCGGGTCCAAAGTTGCTGGAACCATCGTGACGTATGGTGAGGTCCAAGAAATATTTTTTCTTAAAATCATATGAAAACGAACCAAAATAATTAACACGTGCCCATTCCTGAGATTCTCCGTAAGATTGTTGCCCCTCGTCGCTTCCTGCAAAAAGTTCACTGTGTTCGGAAGTAGGAAAACCTCTTCTTTCGGCCCAAAAAGAGCGTTGATTGGAAGTAGCTTGCTCAACACCTACGAAACTGCTAATGGAATGATTGTCTCCCAAACTCTTTGAATAGTGAAGCGTAGAATTTAAAAGTAGTTCATCAAACTTCCAAAAGCTTTCACGAAGCGTTCTCTGGCTTCCTTGCCCTTGGGCAAAACCTTGCGAAGGAGTATAGTCGTCCGTACTTTCTTGATAGGTATAAACGGTCCACGGAGTGTACCAGGCTTTAATATCATTGTTCATTCGTCTTACACCTGCAAAACCTTTTAAACTAAGTCCAGAAATAAAATTGTCTAGGTTCCAGTCATAGGAAAATCTTCCGCGAAGCTCGTTATCCGTTTGTTTTGAAAAACCTGACTTTTGCGTAGCCATTACGTAAGGGTTGGCCCCGTTTTCACCACCCCACCCAGGTAAACCGTTAGGGTAAATACCAACTTCTGTTGGCTCATTTGTATTGATACGGCTATATATTTCACCTACACTGGCTCCGGGTTCGTTTCTGTCTCCAAATCTACCAGAGAGATCTACTCCAATTTTGAAGTTGTCAGTTAGATTAATGTCGATATTAGACCTTACCTGCTTTTGCTTGAAGTTCAGGTCGCCGGATTTGTACATACCGGTTTGGCTAATAAAATCGCCACTTACAAAATATTTTACATTGTCGCTACCTCCAGAAATGGAAACCGAATTACGGGATTCGGGTGAAGATTTAGCGAAAGTAAGATCGGCCCAATCCGTATTTGGGAAATTAATAGGGTCATTTCCCGAAGCGTAGTTTTGAATCTGCTCAGCGGTATAGGGTAGTGGTGTTCCATTTCTCTGAGCTATTTCATTATTGTAAATGGCATACTGCTCCGAAGACATTAAGTTTGGAGCGACAGAAAATTTGGAAACATTGTAAGAAGAGCTCAAATTAATACTAGGCTTACCGGATTTACCTCTTTTTGTAGTGATCAAAATAACACCGTTAGCAGCTCTTGCACCGTAAATAGCAGCAGCACCATCTTTTAGTACGGTCAAGGACTCTATGTCCTGCGGAGCCAAATGCGAAAATGTGCTTGCTGTTATCCCGTCAATTAATATTAAAGGGGAATTGTTTCCTAGAGTAGATTTACCTCTAATAAGAAGAGTTAAATCATCATCGTTAGTAGATCCGGGCAAACCACCTCTATCGGCTATAATTAATCCCGGTACAGTACCAGAAAGTGATTTGGCCAAATCTTTGTTACCGGCCTTGGCGATCTGTTCAGAACTTACAGTACTAACAGACCCTGTAAGTTCTCCTTTTTTTCTGGTTGTATAACCAAGTACGACTACTTCATCAAGTTTGGCCGCATCCTCTTCTAGGGTGACGTTAATTTCAGATTGTCCCCCAACAGGAATTTCCTTTGAAGAGTACCCTATGTATGAAAACATAAGTATAGCTTGATCGTCATCAACTTCAATACTATAATTACCGTCAAAATCTGTAGAAGTACCGTTTGTACTACCTTTTACAAGAATAGTAACACCGGCAAGTGGTCCCATTGCGTCCGATACTGTACCTGTTACGGTGCGCTGAACGGGTTGGGTTTCAAGGTTGTTTTTTAAAGACGACTCCTTATCTGTCGTAAATGCATGTGATTGGATTGGAATCGTTACAGCTAAGATTATCACGAACTTAAGAACGAATAATCTTTTGATGGAGCTGCCTGGGCAACCCGCATCAGTGAACCATTTAATTTTCATAAATTTGAATTAGTTAGAGTTAAACATGCCCCAGGGTCAATGGGGTATTACTTTACTTCATGCCTAGCATGAAATTCAGAAGGAGGGTGTTGGCGCACTCTCCTTTTTTTGGTCAGTTATATTGTGTTTTTATAGAGTTTTGGAATTGGGTCATATTTGTTTGGTTGGTATATGAAATTGATAATATTCATTTAGTTTTTACAAAAGAACCATAAAAAGGAGGGGGGATATTTGCGAAATTTAACTGGCTATTGCACTATTTTACCATTTTTAAGGTTTTGTTGGAAAAAATGCGCAAAAATTGAGTTTATAATGAAGAAAGTCCCAATTGTGGGAAGAAACTCAACAGAATGATTATCAGTTGAATCTTGAAAAGAAGTACTGATGATTTTATAAAATATAAAGAGTCACATAGAGCAAGGCTCTGTTATGCAGGGGGATACCATACAATATTTATTCCAATGTAGATATACTACATTACAGGAACCTGCGAGTAATATTCAATAGGTCTTAATGGGATAGAAAAATAAAGTTGCTAGGGCAGGTCTAAAATGAAGAGGTTTTATTTTAGACTTAAAAACACAGATTCTAATTGTTCTGTCTTAATGGGTTTTACAAAATAGTCCAGTATAGAGTTTATGCGTTGAGCTCTATCAATGTCTACGGGGTCTAAGGAGGAAGATATCATGTATATGTTGATTTTCTTCTTTAACTGATTTTCAATTTTTGAATATTCTTTTAAAAACTGAAAACCGTCCATAACCGGCATATCTATATCCAAAAATATAACATCGGGCAGTTCCGAGTTTGTATCAAGGTTTTCCTGTATAAACGACAAAGCCATCTCCCCATCTTCAAAAGCCAGTGTGCTTACGGACAAGTGCATGGTTTCCATTTTTTTAACCACTGTATAGCGGTAAATGTAATCGTCATCTATAATACAGATTTTAGGTGCATTTTTCATTCTGTCAATTAAAATTTATAGTAAAAGTAGTACCCTGATCTACTTTGCTGGTTGCATAAATAGTACCGCCCATAGCCTCTATTTGAGATTTGGTTAAAAATAAACCAACACCTTTAGCGTCCGGATGCCTATGGAAAACTTTATTTAGGCCAAATAATTTATGTCCGTGCTGTTCCAAGTCTATACCTAGGCCATTATCTTTAAATTTCAGCATTATTTTACCATCTAGGTACATTGATTCTATTTCTATTTCTGGTTTTCGTTTTTCAGACCTATACTTTATAGCATTGCTTATCAGGTTTAAAAAAATACTTTCTAAATAGATTCTGTGATATTCAATCTTAGGACATTTTGTAAAATTGGATGTAATGGTAATACCCGATTTTAGAATTTGACCGGCCAAAACATCTTTAGTTATATTCAGCATGTCTTCAAATAAAATATCTTGAATATCTTCACTAGAAGGTTCGCTTTTTGTTTTTAACGCTTCAACTAGTGTATTTAGTGTTAAAGTGAGGTGATTTATTACTGTTTCAAATTTTTCAAATAAACTTGAACGTAGGGTTTCACTATCCGTGGTTTTATAGATATCTAAAAGTGAATTAAGGTTACTTACTGGCGAGCGTAAGTTGTGTGAAGTAATATGGGTGAAATCTGCAAGTTGTTTGTTTTGCTCCGTTAATTTTTTTGCAAACCCCTCAAGGTTCTCTTTTGCTTTAATGAGCTTCCTTTCCGCTGCTTTTTGCTTGGTAATGTCCCGTATGGCCAAAGAGACTAAAATTCCATCCTCCCACTGTAATGGAGCCATATTTATCTGAATAGGTATTTTTTTACCCGTTTTGTGTATAGCAAAAAGCTCTTCTATGATACCAACTTGTCTTGTGTTATTATTTACCGAAAATTTAGCTGCTTTAACAGATGCAAGAATACACGGTATTAAAGGCTCTACGGAAGCGTTTACCAATTCTTTAGATGAATATTGAAATAAGCTTTCGGTTTGTTTATTGACGAGTTGAATGGAGCCCTCCTCATCTATTATTATCATGGCATCCGGTGCGGACTCTAACAGGCCTTTAAATTTCTTTTCGGCCATTTTAAGTTCGGTTACATCTTGAGTTGTACCAATAACCTCTAAAATTTCATCTTTTTCATTAGTTATAACCTTACCCATTACATGAATGGTTTTAATTTTTCCAGAAGGGGTAATAATTCTATGTGAGAAACTCTTGAACAATTTTGTTTTCAATGTTTCTTCCATATGATCGAAAATCATTTGTCTATCATCAGGATGTATGAGACTTTCAAATTTTTTTTGATCAAAATCTGAGATATCTTTATCGCTTTCAAAAATTCTATGTAAACTTTTGGACCAATACCCTTTGTTCGTAATAAAATTACGCCGCCAGTGTCCCATTAAAGTCATTTGTTCAGCAAAATTGAGCAACTGATTTTTGGCAAGAAGTTCGTTTTGATATTTTTTTAAATCGGATATGTCTGTTGAAACTACAATAAAACCAATATTTTTTCCTTGGTCATTTTTAACTGAGGATACTGTGCATTGAACAGGTACTACATGACCATCTTTACGGATATACCTCCACTCCCTGGTATCGTTTACGTTTTCATACTCTAAATCTTTATAATGGCTGAATTCATCAGGGTTCTTTTTGTAAATAACGGCAAGATCTTTTCTAAATTGATTTACCTCTTCTGGAAACAGAAAATGAGTTGGCTCTCTTTTACCTTTCATTTCTTCTTCCGTATAGCCTAGAAGTTTTTCGGCTCCTTTATTAAAATGATTTATAATACCGTTACTGTCTGTTGAAAAGATAGAAATAGATTCCGAGTTGTAAATAGCTCTCAATTGTGCATGGGCAATGTTCAGCTGCAGTTTAGAGAATTTTACGTCACTTATATCCTGAACTAGGCCAATGACATTAATGATTTTTCCATCTATGATTTCGGGTTTACCTATGACCCGTACCCAACGGAGGTTGTTTTTAGCAGTAATTAATTCAAAATCAAAGTCAAATGGTACACCGTTTTCAATAACATCGTTAACTTTGGCCCTTAGGATAGGACGGCTTTTTTTCTCTTCAAAAAAGCTGATAGCCTCTTCTAAAACAGGTTGGTACCCCGGTAAAACTTCATGTATTTCTCTGGTTATTCTACTCCAGAAAACTTTTTTTGTAGCTATACTAATTTCCCAAGTCCCTATTTTTGCAACCTCTTTTGTTTGCGTAAAAATATCTAGTGTCCTAGCTACTTTTAATTCACTCTCTTTATTGGGAGTAATATCAATAGTATGAATAAAGAGACCTCCTACTTGGTTTTTTGATGCATACCAAGGGTGTATATCCCAATACAGCCATTGTACGGTACCATCTTTTCGTGTAAATGGTGTTTCATCGTATATGTTAATGGCATTTTTTAGACACTGTTGGTACAAGTCTTTAGAATCCTCGCTCAAATGTGGGAAAATATCAAAGTAACACCTACCTATAATTTCAATTCCCTCTAGTTTATATTCTTTGATCCAGCAATTGGAGACGGCAAGGAAACGCATATTCTTGTCCAACATCGCAATAGCAGTGGGTGCTTGTTCAACAAAAATTTCGTGGTAGGGTATATTTTTTTTTGATTTTTTGGTTGCTTGTTTCAAACTTGGTCAGTTTATAGGAATATACTTTCAAGATAAGAATTATTTACTGATGTTTTGAAGGGTTTTATATTTTTTTAACTAAACGGATGTAGGAGCTGAAATAAATGTCCTGTAAGGAGGTATTGGTACTGTAATGTGAAGTAAAGTGAGTGCTATTTTAAACTTATTTCATTTTATAGCTTTCTTTATAGGCAGTGGGCGTACAGTTGGTTGCAGCTTTAAATTGTCTGTTAAAGTTAGACAATGTTCTAAACCCGCTTTGGTAACATGCTTGTGAGGCGTTCATTTTCTTATCAATAAGTAGCTTGCATGCGTGTCCGATACGAATTTCGCTTACAAATTCCGAAAATGTTTTATTAGCATGGGTCTTAAAATATCTGCTAAAAGATGATGTGGTCATATTGGTTAGTCCGGCCATCTCCGTTATTGGAATTTTACGGGTAAAATGTTTCATTACATGGGCATAAACCATGTTCATACGCTCTGTATCACCTTCTCTTAGAGTATTGGTATATCCAGAACTTGCCAAAACTTTTAAATCTTCGGTCTTGGAAAGAAGGTTTAAAATATGGAGTAATCCTAAAACGGCATCAAAACCTTGTAAATTGGGTAGTTCCTTTAGTTTCTTTCCAACTATGGTCGCAGTTTTTCCAATCACATCAAAACCACGTAAACTCTTTTTAAAGAGATGTCTTAGTCTAATGTACTCTTCTTTTTGCAACAAGGATTCGCCTATAAAATCGTAATCAAAATAAACCACAATACCTTCGGCTCTTTTTCCGGAGTCTTCCGTATCACTTTTCCACAGGTGGGGAAGGTTTGGTCCTGTAAATGTTATATCACCCACATAGAATTGTTTTACATGATCCCCAATAAAGCGGGTACCTTGCCCTTTTAAGACCATAAATAATTGGTATTCTGGATGAAAATGCCAATTAGGGTCAAAAATAGGTTGGTTAAGTTGTTGTACCACAAAAGCATGTGTTTTAGGTATTGGAGATTTTTTAAGGGCAGTTTTCATAAAACGTATTTATGATATTATAGATACTAATTTATCACTAAAATGTGATAAATATACATATGATGACATAATACAGTCGGCATCTGACAATAGACAGTCTACCATACCTTCATTTATTTCATAAAATTGGGGTGTACTTATTTCCAACATTATGAAAACTGAGATAAAATTGTTTTTTAGCTTTCTGGCATTGAGTCTTTTAATGGTTTCTTGCCAGACTAAAAGTGAAGAAAAAAATCTATTGGATGATAAGCCTAGACGATTGGAATTACTGTTTTTGGGCCATGATAAGGATAATCATAATTCCAGGGCCTATATGCCTATTTTAGCTTCGGCATTGGCCAAAGATGCAATCAACATTACGTATACGGAAGATGTAAGCGATATTAATACTGAAAACTTGAGTCTTTATGATGGTCTAATTATCTATGCCAATCATGAACAGATTACTGCCGATCAAGAAGAGGCCTTGTTAGATTTTGTGGAACAAGGCAAAGGATTTATACCTATTCATTCGGCAAGTTTTTGTTTTAAAAATTCAGAGGAATATATAGATTTGGTAGGTGCCCAGTTCGCTACACACGAGACGGGAACATTTACGGCAACCGTTATAGATTCTACCCATCCAGCTATTAAAAATATTGAGGAATTTGAAACTTGGGATGAAACTTATATTCATGATAAAATAGCCAAAGACATTACTGTTTTAATGGAGCGTGTAGAAGGCAACCAACGTGAACCGTATACCTGGGTAAAGCAATATGGAGAAGGAAAGGTTTTTTATACGGCCCTTGGCCATGATGAACGCACTTGGGAAAATCCTAAATTCCATAAGCTTTTAAAGGAAGGAATTCTTTGGGCGGTAAGTAATCGGGCCAAACAGAATTGGGCGGCATTTGTAAAAGAAATGCCGGAATTGAAATATGAGGAAAGAGATAATATTCCCAATTATGAGAAAAGAGACCCTCCTTTAAAATACCAACTGCCGCTCGCGCCTGAAGAATCTGCAAAACTTATTCAAGTTCCACCAGGTTTTGAACTTCAGCTGTTTGCTTCTGAGCCTGATATTGTAAATCCTATAGCGGCCAATTGGGATGAGAAAGGGAGGCTTTGGGTCATTGAAACTGTAGATTACCCAAACACTGTTCGTGATGATAAAGGAGAAGGAGATGATCGAATAAAAATTCTGGAAGATACCAATGGTGATGGTCGCGCGGATAAGGTTACCGTTTTTGCGGATAAGCTGAATATACCCACTAGTTTTACTTTTTATAATGGCGGAATAATAGTTTCCCAAGCGCCCCATTTTTTGTTTTTAAAAGATGCTGATGGCGATGATAAAGCCGATATAAGGGAAATTATAATTGATGGATGGGGCACTTTTGATACGCATGCAGGCCCTTCTAACCTTCAAAGGGGAATTGATAACAAGGTATATGGAGTGGTAGGTTATTCAGGGTTTAAGGGTTCAATATATGGTGAGGAACATCAGTTTTCTCAGGGAATGTATCGCTTTGCACCTAAAAAGAAAACATTTGAGTTTTTAACAAGGACCAGTAATAATACCTGGGGGTTGGGTATTACCGAAGACAACGCTCTTTTTGCTTCTACGGCAAACAATACGCATAGTGTGTATTTAGGCATTCCGGATAAAAACTTAAAAGGCGTAGAAGGTATTCCGCTAAATGGAAGCGTTAAAATAGATGGTCATTATGATATACGGCCCATAACTAAAAACATTAGACAGGTAGATGTCTTTGGAGGGTTCACCGCTGCTGCAGGACATCACTTTTATACAGCACGGGATTTTCCAAAATCGTTTTTTAATAAGATTGCGTTTGTCTGCGAACCTACCGGTGGTCTGGTCCACATGGCCAGAATACATGAAAAAGGGGCCGGCTATGAAGAAACCGATGGTGGAAACCTTTTGGCCAGTTCAGATGAATGGGTATCTCCTGTGGAAGCAAAGGTTGGTCCGGACGGAGCCGTATGGGTTTTGGACTGGTACAATTTTATTATTCAGCATAACCCAACACCTAATGAAGAAAGAGGCGGTTACGATGCGGTAAACGGAAAAGGAAATGCGTATGAAAATCCACTTAGGGATAAGTCCAGAGGCCGTATTTATAGAGTCGTTTCAAAAAATAGCAAGAGCAAACAAAAAATGACTTTGGATAAGGGCAAACCGGAAGAACTGGTAAGGGCTCTTTCTCATAGCAATATGTTCTGGCGAATGACCGCACAACGCTTATTGGTAGAACGTGCAGACCGTGATGTGGTAAAATCCCTTGTTAATCTGGTTTCCAAAACAGAAGTAGATGAGCTAGGAATGAATCCAGCAGCTTTGCATGCCCTTTGGACTTTGGAAGGGTTAGGTACTTTGGAATCCAACCCTGAAACATATAATGTAATTATGGATGCTCTTGGGCACCCCGCTCCATCGGTACGAAGGGCGGCTATACAAATAGCGCCTAAATCTGTCCGTACAGATAAGGCTATTTTGAAAGAAGACCTTTTGAATGATGAAAATCCCAAAGTTCGTTTGGCGGCATTGCTCTATTTTTCCGAAAGACCAAGCTCCAAGGAAATTGGCAGTATGTTGTATGGAATGAGTAGTGCCCAAGAAATCGTAGACGATATTTGGCTTTCAAAAGCACTCTACGCTGCTGCCAGTGTGCACCCTAAAGGGTTTATGCAACATATAGAAATGGTTAAACCGGTGGTGGATGATAGTGTTGAAGAACTAGACCGATTTGATGTAAACTATGACCATTCTAGTTGGGGAACTATGGAGCTTCCGCAATTTATAGAAGATGCAGGACTAGAGATAGATGGTATTGTTTGGTTCAGTAAACAATTTAGTATTTCCAAGAATGTATCAAACCTTTCGGGAACCATTTCTCTAGGCCCAATAGACGATTCTGATGTGGTATATATAAACGGACTTAAAGTTGGGGCTACCGAACAGAGCTATGATAAGGACCGTGTATATAAAGTACCCAAAGGCATCTTAAAAAAAGGTGTGAACCGCGTATCCATTCGTGTAGAAGATACCGGAGGTGGCGGTGGAATTTATGGCGATGAAAATAAAATGTTTTTGCAATACGGAAACAACAAAATATCGCTCTCCGGAAAATGGAGGTACGAAGTTGAAAAAAACCTGCTCAAAAGTACAGATGAAGTGTTTGCGAATTCCAGTATAGCACAAGTTTTTGCCGAAGCCTATCGTGATAAGATTGATGATGTAGAAAATAATTCTTCAGAAAACGGGAAGCGATTGGTGGTACGGATGCGCACGGTCAAGAATGAAATGAAATATGACCTGTCGGAATTTATAGTGCCGGCCGGAGAATCCGTAGAACTAGTATTGGAAAACATAGATTTTATGCAGCATAACTTGGTAATCGTAAAACAGGGGGCGATGGAGAAAGTAGGATTGGCTTCGGACAAACTTGCTGCAGACCCTAACGGAGCCAAACAGAATTATGTGCCTAAAATGGACGAAGTGCTTTTTGCCACAACGTTGGTTGACCCAGAACAGACGGTCACCTTAAAATTTATCGCTCCAAACGAACCTGGTGAATATCCCTTTATATGCACATTTCCGGGGCATTGGCGCATTATGAAAGGCATTATGAAGGTAGTCCCTAACTTATAATTTCTTAAAAATAAATACGTGAACAATAGCATAGAATTTGGGGTAAGTACTTGGTTGTGGCAATCGCCTTTTACTTCGGAATCAATAACCCTCTTTCCTAAAATAAAAGAAATGGGTTTTGATGTAGTGGAGATACCTGTTGAGATTCCTTCTAAAATAGATGGAAAACTGGTGAAAAAAGCGTTGGATGATAACGGACTTAAGGCAACGGTCTGCGGTGCATTTGGACCTACAAAAGATTTAACATCAGATGATGTTGCTTTACATGAGAATTGTTTCACGTACGTAACTGATTGCTTTGAGCTTTGTAACTTATTGGAAACGGAGTTTTTGGCAGGGCCAATGTATTCGGCGGTGGGTAAGGCACGTATGGTCTCCCAAGAACAACGTAAAATAGAGTGGGATAGGGCAGTAAACAATTTGCAACGTGTCTGTGAAATGGCTAAAGCAAATGGGTTGTCCGTAGCCTTAGAACCTTTAAATAGGTTTGAATCCGATTTGATAAATACGTCAAAGGATGTAATGCGATTAATAAATGATATTAATCAGCCAAATGCTAAGGTTTTGTTAGACGGATTTCATATGACCATAGAAGAACAGAATATTAGAGAAGCCATACAATTAGTTGGGGATAAATTGATACATGTTCAGGTATCGGAAAATCACCGGGGTATTCCAGGAACGGGACTCACTCCATGGTCGGATTTTAGGAAAGGATTGGAAGATATTGATTACAAAGGGTCTATGGTCATAGAAAGTTTTACGCCAGAAATAGAGGAACTTGCCGGAGCGGTCTGTATATGGAAAACTCTTGCTGATAATCAGGACCAATTTGCCTCTGAGGGCATTCAATTTTTAAAGAAAACATTTGCATAAAATAACATTAGTATGAGTACACAAAAAATAAACATAGCCCTTATCGGACTTGGTTTTGGGGCCGAATTCATTCCTATCTATCAAAAACACCCCAATGCCAATCTTGTTGCTTTATGCCAACGAAATGAAGCAAAACTTAATCAGTTGGCAGATACATTTCACATCGAAAAAAGGTATACTTCTTATGAAGAACTTTTGAGCGATTCGGAGATTGATGCGGTTCATATCAACACACCCATTCCTGACCATGGCAGGCAATCTATCTTGGCCCTAAAAGCAGGGAAACATGTAGCCTGTACCGTACCCATGGCCACTACAATTGAGGAATGCGAGGAAATTGTTCGCCTGACAGAAGAAAGTGGTCTTACCTATATGATGATGGAAACCGTAGTGTACGCCCGAGAGTTCTTGTATATGAAAGAGCTTTATGAAAATGGCGATTTAGGTAAGGTACAGTTTCTAAAGGCTAGCCATCAGCAAGATATGGACGGTTGGCCCAATTATTGGCCCGGTTTACCTCCAATGCACTATGCAACACATTGCGTAGGTCCTGTTTTGGCACTCACAAGGGGTGAGGCCGAATATGTATCGTGTTTTGGCTCCGGTACAATCAGAGAAGAATTAATACCACATTACAACTCGCCGTTTGCGGTAGAAACAACCCATATCAAATTCAGAAATTCAGATTTGAGCGCTCAGGTGTACCGCTCCCTTTTTGATGTGGCCAGACAATACAGAGAGAGTTTTGAAGTGTACGGCTCAAAAAAATCCGTAGAGTGGCCGCTTATCGAAGGAAAACCTTTGGTGGTTCATACCGCTAAAAAACCGGAGCCCGAAATTCCCGAAGAAATTCAAAGTCCGGATTTTGCAAAGTTGTTACCAGAGGAAATACGGCATTTTACCACCCAAGGTGTTTATGATTCTGAAGAACATCAACATCTTAGCTTTACCCAGGGTGCGGGCCATGGAGGTTCACATCCGCATTTGGTACATGAGTTCATAAATGCGTTGACCGAATGGAAGTCGCCTTACCCCAATGCAAGACAATCGGCCAATATTACTTGTGTAGGCATACTGGCCCATGAGTCCGCCTTAAAAGGGGGTGAGCTTATGAAACTGCCTAATTTTACATTTGAAGAGTAAACACCAACAACCAATTTGTTTTTTAGTTGAGACCGCCCCCATCTGTACGGTCTCAACTTTTTTGTTTGTCTGAGATTCTAAGTTTAAGACCATGTGTTTAAATAAGATTATTAGATTTATGTAAATTGGTGTTTATGTATTTCGGATAAGAATTTTAAAAAAATGGACAGAAGTGTCTTATAAATATGATCTTTGTAAATAGATTATTTTGGGATTATGGCTACTACGGTTAAAGACAAGTTAAAAGAACGGATAAAAGAACTGACATGCCTCTATGAGGTAACTTCTATCATTGGTAATACGGACTTTGACCAACTGGAAACTTCGCTGGAGGCTATTGTTTATTGTCTGAAAAATGCATGGCAGTTTGATGAGGTAAGCGAAGTTCATTTAAGTCTGGGGGATTACCTTATTGAAACGGAGGGCTATAGGGATACTATGACCTTGATGCATTCTGATATAAAAGTTTTTAATAAGGTTAGCGGATATATAAATGTAGGATATCCGGAGGACCGGTATTTTTATGCGGATTTTCTAGAGGAAGAAAAAGACCTGCTCAATAACGTGGCCATTGCCATAGGAAACTTGTTGGAAAGAAAGCAAATACGAGATAGTGAGGCGGAAGTAAAACGCCAAATGGAACGAACCGACAGACTTCATATTCTAGGCGAGATAACTGCGGGAATTGCCCATGAACTTAATACTCCTTTGGCCAATATTTTGGGCTTTACAGAGCTTCTGAAAGATAGGGTAAAGGATGCAGGTGCGTTACGTGATCTAGATAAAATTGTGGAGAACGCTATATTTAGTAGGGAAATAGTAAAAAAATTAATGTTTTTTGCTTGTGAGATGCCTAGGGAAATGCAACCGTTAGAGCTAAACCCCATTATAGAGAGTACCTTAAAATTGTTGACACCCTCCTTACGTTCAAAGAATATTAAACTAGTAAAAAAGTTTGGGTCGGATGATATTCGGTTGCGTGCAGATAAGATTCAAATAACTCAGGTATTGTTCAATTTGGTGATGAATGCTATATATTACTCTCCCGTAAAAGGTACGGTAGAGGTTTCCATTGTTGAAAAAGGAAAGAAAATACGAATTTCCATTTCAGATGAGGGAGAAGGTATAGACCCAAAAATCGATGATAAAATTTTCGAACCTTTTTTCACTACCAAGCCATTGGGTGAAGGTTCTGGGCTTGGCCTCAGTGTAGTTCACGGAATTATTAGCAGTCATAAAGGTACTATTGAACATAAGCCCAACACCCCAAAAGGAACAATTTTTATTCTGGATTTCCCTAAATTGTAATAATGCTTAGAAAAGAGAACATTTTATTGGTAGACGATGACATCAATATTTTAGAGCTGCTACAGCGTCATCTACAGTCTATGGATTATCATACCTATAAGGCGGTTTCGGTAAAGGAGGCGCTCTATGTTCTTAAGGATACATTTATTGATCTGTTGATAACGGATATTCAAATGCCTGAGGTAGATGGGTTGCAATTATTGAAATTTACTGATGAGCACTATCCGGAAATCCCAAAGCTGGTTATTACGGGTTACCCATCCGTAGATGGGGCTTTAGAGGTCATTAAATCAGGAGCTACGGATTATTTGACCAAACCCTTTACCAAGGAAGAACTTAGACAGGCGGTAGACAAGGCTTTTGAACATGGTAAAACTCGCAAACCGGCGAAACCTAAAACATCCCTTGCCAATAAAACTATGCATAATGAAATGATAGGCGAATCAGAGGCCTTTCATAAAATTACGGATGTAATAGAAAGAGTAAAGGACAACAAGGCCACTGTACTGGTAAAAGGTGAGAGCGGTACGGGTAAAGAGTTGGTGGCACGGGCCATTCATTATTCCGGAAAATTTAACAAGGCCCCTTTTGTGGCGGTCAATTGTGGAGCTATTCCGGAAAATTTACTCGAGGCAGAGCTTTTTGGTTATGTAAAAGGTGCTTTTACGGGAGCCAATGATAACCGTACCGGCTTTTTTCAGGCTGCGGAAGGGGGTACTCTTTTCTTGGATGAAATTGGTACTGCGCCACTTACGGTTCAGACCAAACTGTTACGGGCTTTACAGGAACGGGAAATTACAAAAGTGGGTTCTAGAAAAAGTGAGAAAGTAGATATTCGGATAATAGCAGCTACCAATGCCGATCTACAGATAGACATTAAAGAAAATAGGTTTAGAGAAGATCTTTATTACAGGCTTACCGTGGTAGAGATAGAAGTACCACCTCTAAGAAATAGAAAAAGTGATATTCCCTTGCTCGTAGATAAATTTTTGTTCAAGTATGGGGTAGAGTACAAAGACCGACTATTGAAAATTTCTCCGGATGTTTTAGAGGTTCTAAAACGGTATCACTGGCCCGGTAATATTAGGGAGTTGGAAAATATTATTCAGCGTGCGGTAATCATGTGCGATGGAACTATTACCCTTAAAGACCTTCCCGAAGGATTAAAATATCAAATAGATTTCCCGGATGATGAGCTCAAACCCTTGCGCGAAATGGAAAAGGAATACGTACAGCGTGTGCTCCTTCATACTCAAGGAAACAAGACCAAAGCGGCAGAAATTCTTCAAATAGACCGCAAGACCTTACGTGAAAAATTGAAGTAATTAGCTGAGGTAAATCTACCCAATCGGGGAATTGTTCCCCACTTTATTAATTCGAAATCAATTTGTGTAAAATTTTAACACACTGATTTATAGGTGTTTTTAATATTTTTTGAAATTATTTTCTTCTGATAGGCATGTGTTTTGCATTTAGATGAAACCATCAGTTATAGATGGTATAATTGAAAAGTAAAACAGATGAAATACGGTAGCCTGGTATTGGAAAAGAATGATTGTACGGTATTGAAAAAATACCTCAATTCCAATCTGTACCTGGTTGACTATACGCATCAAGATGCTCTGGAAACTTTGGATATAAATTTAAAAACGGCTTTAGTTTTTGATACTGCAGATATGCCACAGGATGTGGTTAGGCTCAACTCCATGGTTTCCGTATCAAGCGTATCCAACATAGAATATACTTTTCAATTGGTACCTCATAAGTATGAGGATATCCCAAATCAAAAAATATCGGTCACGAGCACTATGGGTGCTTTGGTCGTTGGACGATCTGTGGGCGATATTATAACCTACGGTCCGCCTGCCGATAGAATTTCCCTAACAATTACTAGGGTAGAAGAGATGCGGGCCAAAAGTGTAGAAGTATAAATAATGTTTAACTTAAATATATATATATGATGATGAAGAAATTTGCATTTGCGTTATTGTTTTCGGCAAGTTTGTTACATGCCCAAGATGAGGTTAAAATACAAACTTCGGATGTTCAAATTGGAGATGTCCTTGAAATAGGAACTCCAGAAACTAGAGCCTATAAACATATAGATTTCCCAAGGGCCAATTTTATTATAAAAAGAGGAGGCTTGGCAAATTACAAAGCTTTAAAAGGAGATAGGGTAGTAGTTACTTCTGTAGAAAGTAATAAAGACGGTTCTACTAAAATAAAAATTAAGCGTAAGGATGGTGGTCGTTTCTTTGGAAGCCACACCGTTGTTTCGGCAGATATAAGCAATGCACTGGCAACCGGTGAATTGGTCATGAATTAGTTTGATAGTTGGTTATCTATATCTACCCGATTGTCCGCACCTGAGTGTTTTTGTTGAATTTTCAGGAATATCGGGTAGATTTTATACTTAAAATTTTCAATCAAATTATAAGATGAATGGGTATAGCAGAAGTATTTGCAGTACATGTAGTTACCTGAGTAAATGTGTAATTACTACGAATAAGAATTCTATAAGTTCTTGCAGTGAATATGTTCATTTTTTTGATGAAAAGCCAATTAGGAAAACCCGATTAACACGGAGAAAACCGCTTTCAAAACAAATAATTAGAAAAAGAAGGACCACAAAGGTCTTGTTTTAAGTATAAATCTATGATAGTAAAAACTCCTGAGCAGAAAAAAGCTATTAAGCAAGGTATGCTCGCAAATGTCATGCGGCAGTTTGATAATGCTGCGGACATCATTGGTTTAAACGATAATATCAGAAAGATATTAGAAGTAACCAATAACGAACTGGTAGTCCATTTTCCTGTAAGAATGGATAACGGTGAGGTTGAAATATTTACGGGCTATAGAGTACAACACAATAATTCTTTAGGTCCGTACAAAGGTGGTCTGCGTTATCACCCAACAGTAGATATAGATGCCGCACGGGCTTTGGCCATGTGGATGACCTGGAAGACTTCTTTGGCCGGTCTGCCTTATGGTGGAGCCAAGGGTGGTATACAGCTAGACCCTACCAAATATTCCAATGAAGAACTGCAGCGTATAACCCGTAGGTTTACCTATGCATTGGGCGATAATATTGGCCCGGAGTTGGATATTCCGGCTCCAGATGTGAATACCAATCCGCAAACCATGGCTTGGATATTAGATACTTATATGTCTACCAAATCTCCTGCAGAAAGGTCTACCAATCTGCATGTAGTTACTGGTAAGCCCATAGGTGCCGGAGGTTCTCAAGGTCGTGATAGGGCAACGGGTTACGGGGTTTTTCTCAATATTAAGTTTTGGGCAGAGAACAAAAAGATAGATTTAAAGGATAAACGTTTTATTGTTCAAGGCTTTGGTAACGTAGGCTATTGGGCAGCATATTTTCTTGAGAAAGAAGGGGCCTCAATGGTTGCCGTACAGGATGCATACGGAAGCATAGTAAATGAGGATGGCATTTCCGTAGAGGACCTGTTAGCTTATACTCAAGCAAACAAGGGCAGTGTTACGGGTTTTGCCAGTGCTGAGAAATTGGAAAATGCAGATTTCTTTGGTCTGGATTGCGACATATGTATTCCAGCTGCATTGGGTAACGTAATTACTGCGGCCAATGCCCCCAAAATAAAGGCATATCTAATTGCTGAAGGTGCAAACGGACCTACCGATGTTGAAGCTGAAGAAATTCTGCTGAAAAAAGGAGTTACCATTTTACCGGATATTCTTTGTAATTCCGGTGGGGTAATTGGAAGTTATTTTGAATGGCTGCAAAACCGAAACGGTGAAATCTGGCAATTGGAAGAAGTTCTCGAAAAACTGGAGAAAAAATTAAAAGAGTCTTTCACCAAAGTGATAGAAACTTCTGCCAAAAGAAAGGTTGATATGCGTACGGCGGCATTTATTATAGCAATAGAAAGACTTGAAGAAACTTATGTGCAAAGAGGAATTTTTCCATAAAAAAAGTTGAAATGAAATACGGCGGCTTGGTTATAGAAAAGAAAGAATATGTGCTGTTGAAAAGGTTTATGAACCTTTCGGGCTACTATAAGGATAAAACTTTACGTAGATCTGTAGAGAAACTGGTAGGTGAACTAGAATCGGCTCAAATACATGATGAGGCAGAAATGCCGGAAGATGTTATCCGGTTTAACACTACTATTACCATTGTTTCTGAAAATGGATGGCGTAAAAAGTTTAAACTGGTCATACCCACGGAAAGTGATGTAAACAGTAATAGAATTTCCATTTTGACCCCTATGGGTGCGGCCGTAATAGGGTATGCTCAAGGCGATACCCTAATTTGGGATTTTCCCGCGGGTGAGCAGCGCATGCTAATTGAGCGCGTAGAGCAAGAGCATAAGTACATTAAGATAGACAGTATATAATTTTATAGATAGCTAATTCGGTCCTCTCCTTCTGGCAATGTAAATTCACGGCAATTTTTTTACTTTTTAAAAGTCCAGAAGGGGGGACAAGCTATCTAAACTTTAAGCAGACAGGTTGTGGTAAATCTACAGTATGGCCTGTAAAGGATAAAAGTCCAGTATTGGCATCCCTTTTAAATACCGTAATATTATCTGTTTTTCTATTGGCTACCAGTAGAAAATTATTATCCGGTGATAAAGTAAAGTTTCTAGGCCAATCTCCCTGAACGGGTTCCGTTCCCAACAAATTTATCATGCCATTATCCGATACGGAAAAAATAGCTATACTATTATGGCCTCTATTACTGGCGTATAAGAATTTACCATCATTGCTTAGGTGAATATCGGCACACGCATTAAATCCATCAAAATCTTCGGGCAGTGTACTTTTCTTATCAATTTTCTTGAATGTTCCCGTTTTGGGGTCAACATCGGCAGAGACAACGGAACTATACAATTCATTTATAATGAAAACCCTGTTTTTTGTAGGGTGAAAGATGAGGTGACGCGGGCCGTCTCCCGGGTCTAATTGCAGGGCTGTATGTTCTCTTTCCAGTGTGTTATTACTAATGGGGTAGGCCAATATTTTATCTATTCCTAAATCTACGGCATAAAGAAAATTTCCATCCTTGCTAAACTTCACACAATGTGCGTGCGGCGATTTTTGATTTTTGTGGGGCCCGTTGCCCTCATGTTGGCGAGGAGTAGGCTCACCAATTATTTTTCCATCTTGATCCACGCTGTACATTACTATACCTCCAGAGCCATAATTGGCAGCGGCAAGCAAGTCTTCATTAGGACTTAGTTCAATGTAACAGGCGCCATCGCCTTCGCTGGAAAAGTTAGAGACTTTGCTCAATTCAGTACCCTTGTCGTTCCATTCAAATGCAGATACACTTCCCGGTTTTGTTCCGTTTGAAGAATATACTCTTTTATCATCTTTTGAAAGGTATAAATAACCAGAGTTGTCCTCTTTTACCAAATGCTCTGAGTTTGTCAATTCCCCAGTCACCGTATTAAATTCTAATTGATAGATGCCTTGCTCGTCTTCACTTGCGTGAGTACCTACCAATAGCTTCAGATTGTTTTTTTCAACCTCTTGCCCAACCTCTTTCATCGTAGTTTTTTTAGGTTCGTTCTTGCATGATACCAATGTGGTTACGAGGATAAAAAATACGATATAATTAGAAAAATGTTTCATGTTAAAATTTAGGTTGGTTTACTGCTTTACTTCTAATTTTAATTTCTTTTCAAAACCTAAGAAACCGTAAGATAGCTCTAAAAATTTTACTTGTGTGTTTTTTGGTATTTTGAATGTAGAAGTGAATTTCCCGGTATTTACATCGGTTTCCGTAAGCTGAATTTTTTCAACTTTCTCACCTTTTTTCAAGAGTACCCAACCTTTATCTATGGCATTTCTATCAATATTTAAGGCGGCATTTAGTTGTATGGTAATGGTTTGACCAGGTTCTACAGATGAGATTTCCTTATTAAAATTACCATCAAAAACTTTAAGTTTATGGCTGCCTAATGTTGAAAAGGTTAGAGTGGCTTGCCAACCCCTGTTAGAAATACCCCAGCCCTCGGTTGCATAGGCATTCTTACCAAATACCCGTCCTTCGTTTTTTCCTTCAATGGCCTCAACTTTTTCTGCAATAGGAAATTGACTATCCAGAGGGGAACCATCCAATGTGCCTCTAACTTTGCCTAATTCTCCATAACCATGTGGGTGGGACTGTGGCCAACCTTTTTCAACTCCATCCCAATACCCGTCAATTTTTACACGCGCTTCGCTTTTATTGCTCAGATGTGTTCCTACCGGATTAACTCCAAAAACAAAATCGGTTTGGGCCCAACCCAATGCTCGTAATTCAGGGTCTTTCAATAGATGGGCTATAGCGAACATAGAACCGCCTAGGGCAGGTGCGCCACCTAATTCCTTGGTTTTGGGGTGTGCCCATTCCGTTTCGCTATGTTTGCGGTATTTCCAGAAATTATTGCTTTTTTGTTTCATGTGTAGGGCCCAGGCTTCCAATTTTTCCTTGGTACCGTCAGGGGCTTTGTCAGGGGCCAGTAATAAAAAGAAAGACAATGCCTGTGGAGTAATATGTTCGGCATTTCTAATCCACCACATATGGCGAGGATTGTTAAAATCCCAGTTCCTTATAATATCGGAAGCACCGGATTGTGCATATTTTAGGAACTTTTCAGGAGAACCGTTCTTTTCATGTCTTTCGGTCTCGTACATGAACAGATTACGAAAGACCGACTGCCCGTAGGCATTGCCCATTTCATTAAACTCCTGAAAACCTTCATCTACCCATTTGGTACTATACGTCCAAAAACGCACAACCTCGTGCCGGTCATAGGCTTCCCAATTGTCCAAACAGGCTTTTCTGTATTTTTGATAGGTATCTTCCGCCAGATACGGTTTTAAAAAGGAATGGTAGGCCGCACAAACCGCTGCCAATTGGTCTAAAGTATTCCAATAGTCATAGGTCATTCTCGGTTGCCCTTGGTAACCCAAAGTACCGTGACGGGTTTTTACGGGGCCGTTATAGTCCACGTATTTATAGGCAAATTCGGCATGCCAAAGAATAAGGTCTATAAGATCCGCCACTTTCTTGTCACCTAATTCCGTTTTCCAATTATCAAAAAGGGCGGGATTACTGGCGTATTGTAATATTTCAAAGATAGTTTCTAGTCCGTATGCTCCACCATCGCGGGTTGGACCACCACCGTATACGGCAGCCATATCATAGGTTTCCAAATTGGAAAACCCTCTGGCGTCTACAAAAAAATCGTATGCTAGTTTTGAAGAAGCCGTTTCCATAAGATGATCGGCCACTAAAAAAGGAACTGAACTGCCGTGACCATCAACTTTAATCACATATTCTACATTTGAGCCTGTAGGATTAAATCCTGAAAACCACCCTTCATTATTCAGCATTTCGCCTTCAAAAACAACTTTGGATGTAGCAGTGTTAATTAATTGAAACGGAGTGCCATTTTCAGCGCCATAGCAAACAAAACGTTTGGACTCCCCTAAATTATAACCCAATTGGTTGACATAAGGTTCATACTTTTTTAAATCAGAGGTCGTTTCTTGTGCGGTACAATAGGTAGAGGCACATAATAAGGCAGCTAACAGTATTCTTTTCATCAGTCTTTTTATTACTTGTATTAGGAATTTTTACTCGTTTACTGCGTATTGAACCCTTAATTGAGCAAGCTCTTTTTTCATTTCCGAAATTTGCTTCGCCATGGTAGATGAGTTGAATATATTATTCATTTCCGAAGGGTCTTTTTCCAAATCATAAAATTCCCATTCTTCTCCATTAGGAACATCTTCCCCATAAAAACGAATGAGTTTATAACGTTTATTGGCAATCCCTTCATGACGGCGTACGGCATGTGCTCCGGGATACTCATAATAGTGGTAGTACATAGACTTACGCCAGTCCTTAGGTGCTTTCCCTTTTAAAAGAGGAACGACACTTTTGCCCTGCATATCATCTGGAATGGGTGCATCGGCCAAATCAAGAAAGGTCTCTGCAAAATCAATGTTCTGCACTAAATCGGTATTTACGCTTCCCGGTTTAACGGTACCTGGCCACTTCACAATAAGTGGTGTTCGGAATGATTCTTCATACATAAAACGCTTATCGAACCAACCATGTTCTCCCATGTAAAAACCTTGGTCCGAGGAGTATATGACAATAGTGTTTTTATCCAACCCTTGCTCTTTAAGCGATTTCATTATCTGTCCTACACTCTCATCAACAGACCAGATACAGCGTAGATAATCTTTCATGTAGGTCTGGTATTTCCATTTAACAAGGGCTTCACCTTTTAAATTATCTTGGGCAAACTTTGCAAAACGCTCCTTATACCTTGGGTCGTTCGCGTAGCGATCACCTTCGGCCTTTAAATCAATATGGGTGTTCATGCTTGTGGCAATATCCATTTCTTGTTTGTGGGCAGCTGTAGTGCGTGTGGCATAATCGTCAAAAAAATTGTCCGGCTCGGGAATTTCTACATCTTCATATTTGCTCATATAGCGCTCTGCGGGGTCCCAGTTACGGTGTGGGGCCTTATGGTGAACCATCATCATAAACGGTTTGTCCTGATCACGTTCGTTTTCCAACCAGTTTAGGGCACGGTCCGTAATTACATCGGTTACATATTGACCCTTGTAGTTGGTATCACCTTCTTCGGTAATAAAGTCAGGATTGTAATACTTTCCTTGTCCGGGTAGTACCTCCCAATAATCAAAACCTTGCATTTTTCCGGGAAGGTGAATTTTTCCGATCATAGCAGTTTGGTAACCATTGGTGCGCAGTATTTTTTGAAACTGCTGTTGGTCATGGTCAAAAATGGTGTTCTTGGTATTGTCCAATTTCTTATGAAGATGGCTCATTTTCCCTGTTAATAAGGTGGCTCTACTTGGAGCACAAATTGAGTTTTCAACATAGGCTTTGTCAAACCGCATCCCTTCTGCCGCCAATTTATCAATATTTGGGGTAGGATTTAGGCTTTGTAACCTACCACCGTAGGCCCCAATAGTTTGGTAGGAGTGATCATCGGAAAAAATCCAGACAATGTTAGGCTTCTTTTCTTGAGCAATGGAGAGTAATGGTAGCAGGTATGCCGCTAGCCAAATAAGTTTGTTAAGTTTCATATAGTTGTGATTTTATTTGTTCTAAAAAATGATGGGAGAATGTTTCTACAATTTGCCTATTTCCCTATTTTCGGTTCCGTATTCAATAGCTACGTTTAGGTCACCCAATTCTTTACGGGCCTTTTCTACAATGAGCATAAGTTCCTTTACTTTTTCTGGGTGATACGCTATTACGTTATATCTTTCCCCTGGATCGCGCATCATATTGTAAAGTTCGGGCTGCTCTACCACTGTTTTTATTCTTTTTCCGCCGTGGCCATCATTACCACTTTCGGTATTATAGCTACTGTAAGTGTGGGGCAATACCAGTTTCCAATTACCTTTTCGAACTCCGTTCAAGTTGTTCTTTCCATGATAGTATAATATGGTGTTACGAGGTGTTTCTGAAAATTGTCCTTTCCAGAGCGATGAGATATCTACGCCATCTATTTTATGGCTGGATAATTTTCCGTTGGTAATCGCGGCGAAAGTAGGGAGCAAATCTACGGCACATGCCAATTTATGGGTCACCGTTCCTTCTGGGGTATTCCCAGGCCAGCGAATGATAAAAGGAACCCGTTGCCCACCTTCCCAGCTTGTGGTTTTTCCTTCTCTAAGCCCTCCAGAAGAACCTGCGTGGTTACCGTAGTTTAACCACGGCCCATTATCCGTAGTAAAAATAAAAATGGTGTTGTCTGCAACGCCATTTCGTATTAAGGCTTTATCAATTTCTCCCACAGACCAGTCAATTTCCATCATAACATCACCATAAAGGCCTTGTTCACTTTTTCCTCTAAATTTATCGGAAACCCCTAACGGAATATGCGCCATGGTGTGCGGTACATAAAGAAAAAAGGGTTCGTTGGCATTTTTGTCTATAAAATCCACTGCTTTTTCCGTGTATAGGGTGGTTAGTTTATCCTGATCTTTTAAACTTTCAACGTAGGCAATAGTTTTGTTGCCTTCTATGATGGGAAGCTTTGGAAATTTGGCCCTGTTTTTTTCTTCGGTAAGGTGTTCTCCCGTTGCACTGTCATGTGGCCACATATCGTTGGAGTAGGGAAGGCCCACAAATTCATCAAAACCGTGTTGCAGCGGTAGAAATTCTTTTTGCCATCCCAAGTGCCATTTTCCAAAACAGGCGGTTTTGTAATCCTGTTCTTTGAACATTTCGGCAATGGTAAGCTCGTCTTTTTTCAAACCTATTTTATGATGTGGGAAAAGCGCACCGGAAAATCCTATTCTATTTGGGTAACATCCGGTCAAAATTCCAGCTCGTGAGGCACTACAGACGGGTTGTGCCGCGTAGTAATTTGTAAAACGTGTGCCTTTGGCGGCCAGTTGGTCTATATTAGGTGTTTCAAAACCGGTGGCTCCATATACACCCACATCTCCGTAACCTTCATCATCTATAAATACAAGAACAACGTTGGGGCGTTCTTTATTTTGATTTTGGGCGATGGCTAAATTAAAAGAAAGTAAAGCGGCAAAAGCGAGAAAAATAAATTTGTTGTACATGTAAACGGTGGTTTGGTAGTTTGTGTTCTTTAAAAGAGACTATTCTAAAGGAATAAAGCGTCTAATGAAGCCCTGTTCTCTAAAATAGTCCCTTGCTAAATTTAAGATAATTATTACGTATTTACCACGGTTTAACAACTGTATGTTAGACTGTTATAATCAAGCGTTTTATCGTCCTTCGGGATTGAGATTTTTATGAGGTGCCTGAGCAAAATAAACTTCGGGTTTATGATATACCCCTGTTTTTTTATACAAGGGATCATCTACATCAAGGCTTAGGTCACAGTCAAATCTTGCCATAATGGAATAGCCTTTCTTGGGTGTACTTCCGGCATTTGTAAAATGGCAAAGTCCCCAAGTAATACCTCTTCCGTTCCCGGAATCAGTAAAGGCATCTGCAGCAAAAGGAGCTGCGGCCGTTGGGGCGAAAGAAACTACGGAAGCAATTTCAAAATTAACGCCATCTTTGGCATATTGCATAGTGTACCTTTCATTTCCATCTTTTATGGCCAATGTAGCTACGCCTTCCTTAAACGGAAAATAAGTGGTTTCGTGTCCGGAAGTCATTACCGGGTTTAGAGGGTGTTTTTCAAATGGCCCTAACGGGTCCTCGGCAATGGCTAGACCATGACCAACGGCATATTTATCACGAATGTCCGGCCACTTGTTGTATGCGGCTTTATAATACAGGTGAATTTTGCCATTATAGACTATAGGCTGAGGATCGTGCGTAGCATCTTGGTCCCATTCGCCTTTCTTTCCGAAAGGAACTACGGAATCACCCCCATGTGTCCATGGCCCATCAGGTGAATCTGCATAGGATACTGATACCGGACACCAATCACCTCTTAGCCCGCTAGGTTCGTTAAAGGCTTGGTAGTAGAGGTAGTACTTTCCTTTCCAGACCAGAATATCCGGTGTAGCAACGGAACGCCATCCAGCTTTTGGTTTTTCGGGTCTTTTAATGGCTATCCCTTCTTCTTTCCAAGTGGTGCCGTCCGTACTGGTGGCATACCAAATGTCGCACAAATCCCAATCCGTAGAAGGAATTTCATCGGTGGCTTCGCTGGCTCTGTTCCAACCAATAGGTGGTGTTTTGGTATCTCTCTTGGTATAGTATAAATAATATTTCCCATCTACAAAAATAGGCCGTGAAGGGTCACGTCTAGAAACGGTTCCATCCCCATTGCTATAATCAAAACCTTTTAATTTTGTGTATTTGAATTGAGAGAATAGCTCATTGTCCTGAACGCGGGGAGCAGGATAACTGAACATCCGTTCTGCAGCTGCACTCAAAGGCATGTCCGGTTTTTCGGCAGGCATTTTATGAGGGAAAACCTTATGTTCCTTAGTTGCAGAATCTCCCATTGAAGCCGAATTGGCCTCTGTTTTTTGGTCTGAACAAGCAATAAGCGAGGCTACCGCAAAAAGACTTAATGTAGATCGCTTTAAAAAAGGCTGGACTTGCATAGATGTGATTTTATAGTTTAAATTGTGTTTGTTTTTAAATACCATTTTAATGGACCGTTTTCTCGATTTTCAGAGGAATCTGAATATTGAACGACTCTCTAACACCATTTGCATCAAGAGTGTCCGCAGCACATAACAGGGCTATAGGTTCCCCATTTTCCGTATATACCTGTGGGCGTTCCAAATGAACAAATTGTTGAGTTCTTCCGTTTTCCCATTCCACGATACGCTTGGATATATCAAAATTTTTGGCCTTTTCCCATTTAATACCATCTTCGGAGTCATAATGTACTAATGAGAAGTCACGTACTTTACCTACGTGTTTTATACGTTTTACAATGGCTCTAAATTTACCATCCTGATACCAGATATAAGGGTCTTCGGCAGGAAAACGTTCGCCTTCAAAAGTAAAAACGGGATCTGGATATTTCTTGAAGGGTCCGGTTGGGGAATCGGCAATGGCCACCATATGAACAACAGGTCCACCTGCTGGTAGCGCATGGGTTTTACCAACGGCCTTATACACCATTAGGATTTTGCCATCGGGCATTTGACAGACCGATGGATTGGATGTCATTAATGCATCATGTGCATCCTCGTTGGGAGAAACATCTAAAACAGGCTTATCAAATCTTTTCCATGGTCCGTTGGGTGAATCCGCTACGGCAACACCTATACGTTGGTTGTTACGGTGCATCCAGTTAATCTTAGGTTTACCGGGAACACTAACAATTTTTTTGTCTCCGGTATTACCCATATAATACAGGTAGAATTTTCCGTTAAATTCATGAACAGTTGGGTTATGGGTCGTAGAACCATCCCAAAATTCTGCACCACGGTCCGGTAGGGTAACGTCTTTGTGTTCAAAAGGACCAAAGGGCGATTCTGATACCGCATGGGCAACTTCGGAATAGTTTACCCATTCCCAACCAATATTTTTTGGCCATCTGGAATAGAACATGTGGTAAAGACCGTCTTCGCCCTTTACCATAGAGCCGCCCCAAATACTAAGGCTGTCATTGCGGAATACGGATTTTTCAGCGACTTTTCCAAACTCAATTTTGTAGTCGGGTACTGCATTGCTGTTGGATGCTTCTTCTTGTGATGCACTGTTTTCTGCACCTGTTTTTTTCTCGGTTTTACATGAAACGAGTAAACATACGATTGCAAAGGCTGCAATTAAATTCGTTTTTTTCATACTGTTATAGCACTTTTGGTAGGCCAATCTTTTTACGGAAACTTGGCCAGTTGTTTGTTATGGTTTATTATTTGTCAATATTTCTTAATGTGTATACATACCTTGGTTTGGACCATTCACTTTCTCCTCTTTTGGTTTTTTTCATAATGCTCACAAAATGTGGGTCATCACCTTCAAAATCAATTACTGTCATTCCTTTTGTTCGTGTGGCGTTTTTGAAAGGCAGGTAGCTGGATCTAGTTCCATACCTTACCACGTAGCTAGTGTCATCTGTCTTACCAGAGTAGCCAACCACAAGCTTGTTGCCAACTAAAAAAGCATCCCAAATTACGGGTGGTAGCTCTTTTCCACTGGGGCTTCCGGTTCGTGTTTCGGAAGGTTTACTTATGCCTTTTTCATTTGTGGCAATAAGCTGAAAAATGTATTCTTTTCCGTTTTCTAAATTCTCCACTTCTAGGAAATTGGTTGTGGTCTTTTCGGATTTTACCAGTTGGCCATTGGAGTTTTGATGGATGACATGATAAGTGTCCGCACCAAAAACAGGATTAAAATGAATGCGAACCGCTGTGTTCCCGGACTCTATTTGAGAAATTGAAGGCTGTTCAGGTACTGTAATGGCAACACTTTTATGAAACCGCTTATAACCGTTTGGCGAAATTAGGTTTATGTTTAAGCTGGATATGTCACTTAAGTACGGTTTCCAGTCAATGTTATTTTCCGTAGGACCTGCTCCCGGTTTTAATACTGGAATCTCTATACTGTTTTTGGCCAGTGTGTCTCCTTCTGAATCATGTATGGACCATAATAAACGGTGGTTTTTTAAAGTATAGCTAGGGTAGTCGCCTGTGTTTTTGGGGGTAAGAGAAATCTTGGCATTTCCTTTTCTTACATCTATCTCTGATACTTCAATTTGTTGAATAGGGCTATGTTCATTTTCTATTCGGTTATATAATTTACGCTTTTGGCGCCATGTATTTACAAGTCCCCAAACTCTATTTTCCTCTGGAGAGGTTGCTGCGTAGCCACTTCTGTAATCATTAAATGTCCATAATGAAGCTCCAATTACAAAAGGATTCTTGCCTCGTAAGCTGTTGTTCCACTCGGATATTTTAGGAATATCACCATCTAAAGAAGTTGTGGCCAAAGGTTGTATTCCATATTCCGAAATGAAAATGGGCTTGTTGGGCCATTTGGACCTAAGGGTTTTAAATACTTCATCTGGTTTGCCCTGAAACGGATAAAGATTGTGCATGATTATATCTACCAGTGTATTGGGGTCGTTCTCGGGAGTGGCAGTATCGCGCCAGCCGCTATTACTCACGCAGGTAACCAAACGATAGGGGTCCAGCTCGTTTTTGACATAATCAATAGTCAATTTGGCATAATCAAAATGGTCTTTAAGTTCATTGCCAACACTCCACCCAATAATACTGGGGTGGTTTACATCACGGTCTATCATTTCTTTTAACCACTGTTTGGCCAAAGGGTAATATGGGGGCGTAAACTCAGGATTGGTAAGCTCACGAACATTGACTTCCTCAAAAATCAGGATACCTTTTTCATCGCAACGCTCTATCAACCTTTCATTCTGGGTGCCGTGCATGATTCGCATAAAGTTGGCACCTGCATTCTTCATGAGGTCCACATCTTTATTTATCAAATACTGGGGTTCAGAAGACCCCCAATATCTATGGTCACTCACCCGGTTAAAACCAGCTAGACGCACCGGTTCTCCGTTTAAAATGAGTTGAGAATCCGTTAGTTCTATCTTTCGGATACCAAATCGGTCTGTACGCGTATCCAACACTTGCCCGTTTTCTGTGGCAATGGTTGTCATATGGTACAGGTGTGGCGTATCAAAATGCCATAACCTAACATCGTTGGCGGGTAAAACTGTTGCCAATTGCACTTCTTTTGTACTATTGGGCGGTAAGGTAATAGTGTATTGCAGGTCAGCCGGTTTTGATACTTTGTCTATAGTAGCAGTGAGTGCTATTGTTCTTTTTTGTGCCGATGAATTTTTAATACGGATTTTAAGCTTCAAATTGGCCGAACCTTTTTTTAGGTCAGGGTCTGCATGAATATATTGATAACTGATGCGCACATCGTTATTTTTTACAAGGTGAACATCACGGATAATCCCGCCCCAGTTCCAAGTAGCGCCAACCAGTGAACTATTGTCCGCTTCTACGGCCAGTACATTCTGACCGTTAAAATTGAGTTTGTCGGTTACATCAAATTCAAATGGGGTAAAACCACCTTGATGACTGCCAACAAGTTCGCCGTTCAAAAAAACCTTGGCGATGTGATAAACGGCATCAAATTTAAGGCGCACTCTTTCCTTGGAGTTTTCTTTCCAGCTTTGGGGAAGATTGAAAGTTTTTCGGTACCAAGCCTTTCCGGTATAATTAGAGAATTCGTTAAGCATGCCCCAATGTCCTGGAACGTTTAGGTCTTTCCAGTTGGAATCATCAAAATCAGATTGAAAAATAGTTGCTTTTTCCGCAACCGAAGTTTCCATTTTCTCTGTGAATACGGGTCTGAACATTACGGCATCCGCAGCTACGGTTTTGGCCGTAATAGCGGTAACTTCAACATAACTGTCTAAAGTCTTATCAAAACTAAAAACTCCTAAACTTAACCATTGGTCACAGCGGTTTCGCTGGTTAAAATAAGAAGCCGTAACCCCATTAGCATGATTAACATTTACTTCTGCCGTTAAATGTGATGCGAACGGAAAGCGAACAAAGGCTTCGTAGAACCCTGATTCTGCTAGTTGGGGACGATAGCGTACATAGTTCTCCTCGGATTCACCAGCTTTAAAGTCGCGTTGTAAATAATTGGCTCCAAAGAAACCGGAACCCCGTTCTCCTTCTATTTTGGTCTGCCAATTGCCTTTTACAGTTACCCGTTCGGTATTGGTATTGTCTATTACAATATCTTCCGGTGTTTCGGAAATAGCAATATAATTTGAGCCTTCGCCATAAACGGCATGGAACTTCCAGTCTCCGCTCAGTAAAAGTTGCCCCTCACCGGTAGTGGATTGAGCGGAACAAATTCCAAAGATCAAAAACAGAATATGAAACACCGAATATTTCAATTGCATAGGGGTATAGCGGTTTAGTAATTGCTCTTTACAAACGGGTGTTTCTCTTTTGATTTTGGTTTGCGAAATACCCATGGTTTCCAAGCTTCGTAGCGTTCTTTCCACTCCTCAAGTGTTCTAGTAGGGTATTTGGAGGAGAGGCCGCCCTCTCTAAATTCTTGGGAAACACCTTCGTCTTTTATAGACCTTCTCCACACATAGAGTTCTTCCAACAGTTTATCCTTAATATCGCCATAATGCGGGTCGCTTGCAAGGTTGTTTAGCTCAAATGGGTCCTTTTCAATATCAAAAAGCTCAAACTCAGGCTTGGTAGGAGCAAAAAACTTAGCTTGGTCTTCATTAAGTTTTCCTTCCATATTCATGATGTTCATTTCGGCCAGCATAGGGTACATATCTTCTTTGTACCCGCTGTATTGTAACCATGCTCGCTCCGGCATTAAATTATGGATCAACTTGTATTTTTTAGATCGGATGGTGCGCATAGCATCATGGGTGCCGCCCATTCTTCCGCGTGCCGCAAAAATGTACTTTCTATTTTTTGACTCTTCTTTAAAAAGACTTTTGCCTTGCAGTTCGTGTTTAGGTTTTGCCCCGGCTACATCTAGAATGGTTGCGGTAATGTCAATGGTCTGAACCATATCTGTGTTTACCTGTGCAGGTGCAACTTTACCAGGCCATTTGATAATTAATGGCACCTGAAGTCCCGGGTCATATAGGAATTGCTTTCCACGAATGTGGCATCGGCCGTTATCTCCAATTAAGAAAACCAATGTGTTCTCGGCCAGGCCTTCTTTTTCTAATCGCTTTAGGATATCTCCAATTTCTCGGTCGCAGATTTGCATTTGTTCCAGACCATTGGCCCAATCACGTCTGGCAAATGGGGTGTCCACATAATAGGGGGGGAGTACCACATTGGCGGGATCTATAGGGTTTTTTGGGTCACGATCCCATTTTCTATGCGTACCACCCAAAGTTATTTGTGCGAAGAAAGGCTGTCCTTCTTGGCGTTCCTTCCAATCCTTTCCCATAAAACCTAAATCGCCATTAAAATTGGCATCGGTTTTATTGTAAAGCATTAAAGCGGTAAAATATCCTGCTTCTTTCAGAAGTACGGGCATTGGCTCAATATCGTACGGCAAAGGTTTTCTGTCTTCTTTTGCCGTTCTGTGCTGTTGGGCACCAATATAGTTTTGGTGATAGCCCGTGAGCATGGCCGAACGTGAAGTAGAACAAACGGGAGAAGTACAAAAAGTATTGGTGTAACGTATACCTTCCGAGGCAAGCTTGTCCGTAACTGGGGTTTCTATTCCCGGGGTGCCATAGCAGCCTAAGTCAAGACCCCAATCTTCCAACATGATCCAAACAATGTTGGGACGGTCAGTAGATGTACTCTGGGCTATAGAGTTGAACGGTATAAGAAGTACCGCTAAACAAAGGGTTTTAATGAGTTTCATATACAAAGGTTCTAGTTTTGAGTTGAATATTATTCTTGAAGTTGTTTTGTTGATGACCAATCTGTTACATCTGATTTTAATTTTACGAAAAACGGCTCGGTCTGTGACCATTCAATTTTAAAGGCTCCCTTTAAATTTGTTGTTGTTTCTTCGGTTAGATTTTCCGATGATTTTCCATATTTAAAAGTGAAAATCGAATCTTTTTCGCTTACTGTATAGCCTATGCCTACACCATCATGGGTCCTGCCCAAAAATTCTATCACGGGGAAATTGGAGTTTTCTACAGGCGGATTGCTTCCTTTTTTTGATGAGGCGGTTTTAACTTCAATTTGCATGGGTGACCATAGGCCTACGTCTATCTGAGTGGCATTTGAGTCATTTTTAAAGTTAAATTTCAATGCATCATCTCCGGGTTTTATAATTGGGAGCTCAATATGTTCTTTGCTAACTGACTCGCCTTTATCATTAAAAAGCTCATACGCCAACGTATACCCTTCCATAATATAAGCGGGAATATCTTGTTTGTTTCTAGGTAGCAAAGAGATTGCTATTTCATCTTTGTTTATGGTTGCTTCTAAACCTTGAACGGGTGCATAGATATCTTGAATCTGTTTGTAGGCTTTTTTCCTGTTTCGCCATACATCCACAACTCCCCAGGCTCTATTTTCTGATGGAGGCGTGGCTTTATAATCGCTTCGGTAATCATTATAGGTCCATAGAGATGAGCCAACTACGTAAGGTAACGTTCGTATTTTATCAAGTTGTTCAATAAGCCTATCACTAAACTCGGCATCGGATGTGAGTCCTATCTGTTTGTCGCCAATCTCTGAAATAAAAATAGGTTTCCCCGGAAATCTGGCATGGGCCTTACCCACTTTTTCATAGGTCTCGCCATAAGAGTTCATACATAGCAAGTCCAGCTTTTCATAGGGTTCGTTACCGGGTTTTGCCAAAGGCAGGTGAGATGTAAAACTTACCACTGTTTTTAAGCGTGTGGAGTCAAGGGAGGCCACGTGGTCCAGCATATCGTTTACATAGTTATATTGGTCAGGAGTCATGGTCATGTCTTCCCATTCGCCATCTGGGTTGCCAATTTCATTACCCATGCTCCAACCTACTACACTGGCGTGGTTATAATCGCGCGTAATCATTTTGTTCAGCCACTTTTTTGTCCTTGGGTTATTGGGTATGGCATTTGGTGCACCACGACCCCAGACCGGGATTTCTTCAATTAGCATATAGCCGATACTATCGCAGAACTGTAAAAGGTTTTTTGATACAGGTGCGTGCATGATTCTTGAAAAGTTTCCGCCTAGGGCTTTAATATCCAAAATATCATTTTTAATAAGTTCATCAGGTTCCGTATTACCGAAGAAACGATGGTCGTGTACCCGATTGAAACCGTTTAAGCGCACCACTTCATTGTTGAGGTATAATTGCTCCCCAATAGCTTCCATTTTCCGAATACCGAATTTGTCGGAAACGGCATCCAATTCTTGGGAATCAGAAGCAATAGTACTGATTAAAGAGTAAAGGTTAGGACGGTCAAAATGCCATAATTTTACTTCTTCTAACGGTTTTTGAAAAGACAGAACCTTAGTCGTAATCCCATTTTTACTAGCGGTAAGTTCAAGGGTTTTGGGCGCCCAAGCTTCATTGTCCGGACCGGATATTTTAGTGTTTACAGTAATATTTTTTTCCTGGCCGGAGTTATTTTCAACAGTATAGGAAATGGCTATAGCTACCATACCCTTATCAAAATTGGGAACTGCGGAAATATGTTGACGAACCAAACGGACATCATTATGGGCAAGCAAGGAAACGTTTCGGCTTATGCCGCCCCAAGCCCACCAAGCGCCTCTTCTAAATGTATTATCCGCCATGACCAAAATTGAGTTCGGTTTATCGGTCAGTACTTGGTCTGTAATATTAAATTCAAAAGGGGTGTAGCCTCCTTCGTGTGCTCCCAATAACTTACCGTTCAGCCAAACTTTTGAGGTTTCGTAAACGGCATCGAACTTTATACGAATCTGCTTTTTTTGCCAGTTTTGAGGAATGCTAAAATTGCGTTGATAGTACCCTTTGCCCTTAAAATGGGCATATTTGTTCTCAACGTCCCAATTGCCTGGAACGGAAAGCGTATCCCATTTTGTATAATCGGCAGTTAATAGATTTTCTTCACTTTCTTCATTAGATGCCAAAAAGTGCCATTTCCCGTTAAGGGATAGGGTTTCATTTTCTAGTGATGTTTCTGCAGATTTGTCCGTGCAGGAACTTAGAAACAGGAGGCTAAAAAGCGCTATGGAAGCAAAATTTCTCATGTGTACTTTTTATTTTTTGATGAATTTTATAGCGGCACCACCATGCTCCGCTAGGCGAACGGTGAGTGTTTTGTCCTTTGTAACCGTTTCCGATGATTTTTTAAAGGGTACGGCCGTGTCCCATTGGCGTAGGTCCGCCTCTTTATTCAGTCCTTTTAAATCAATACGTTTGGCCTCGGTATCGTCAGTAAAAATTTCTGCGATATATTCGCCATTACCTAAAAAACTACAGTCAATATGTAGTTCTTGGGTTGGTCCACTACGTAGTACGCCCAAATACCAGTCATTGTTCGTGCGTCTTGCTATGGCTGCCAGTTCACCAATTTTACTTTGGGGCAGCACAAAGGTCTCGTCCCAGACCGAAGGCACCGCTTTAATAAAATCCAGTGCTGGCGCAACACTCTTGGTTTTTAAAAGGAACTGGGTGTTTTCGGCAATACAGTTAAAAGGGGAGTAGAAAGTAACCAAAGTGGCCAATTGATGCGCCCATGTAGTTTCTCCGGGTTCGGTAAGACCAAGAGGGGTATAATCACCATGTCCTGTTACATATCTTGTAAAAGGTAATGCCGCATTGTGCGAAGCGGTCAAAGGACCTTCTTTCATATGGTTTACTTCTAAACCTCGTATACCTTCACGCGTAACTTCGTTTGGATAGGTGCGATACTCGCCCGAACTTTGTTGGCAGCCATGAAAATTGACCATCAATTGTCTTTCTGCCGCTTTTCTCAATAAGGCTTCATCAAAGGATATAATGTTTTTGCTCTGGCCGTTCATAAAATCTACCTTAACTCCAACAGCGCCTGTCTGTTTTACACTATCCAAAAAATGCCCCATTACAGCATAGTCGTCTTCAAGAAAATTGATTTCCTTGGAGTGCTTCCATACAAAGATCCCAACCCCTTTTTCTTTGGCATAGTTGGAGAGTTCTGTCACTTTGGTCCATTTATCAGGCCATCTTTCCCAGCCATCATCAACCATATTATATGAAAAGTTAAGTTCTACGGCATCATCTACCATATCATGCTCTTCTTTGTAATCTACATATTTTCCGGACCACCAGTGCCAAACAGATTTTCCGGGTTTTATCCAGTTGGTGTCTGCAAATAACTTAGGGTCGGGAGCAGGGTTTAATGAGGCTACCATGGTATTGTTAGCCAAATCGTTTAAAGTGTCCGCCAATAGAATACAGCGCCATGGTGTGGTTACATTACCTGTAATATCAAAACCGGCATCACCTTCTTCAAAATTGGCCTTAAAGGTGTTGTTGCCAATTGCTTCCAAACGCAGACCGCTATAATTATAAAGTGCGGCTTCGGCCAATAAAGCATAACCTCCTTGCGGAAGTTCGCAAGTAAGCGTTAAGCCTTGAATGGGGCCCATCTTAGAAACTGTTGGCATTTCGGAAATATCAGCGGAAAGCCATTCTCCTGCGTGAGATTTTAATTTCCAGTCGCTATCGCGCTCAAAGTACCAAACTTTGGTCTGGCTCGGTATTTTAAAGCTACTTTCTTCGCCCTGAACATGTTGTGTGCCTTGTCCGGAAACCACATAACGGTAAGCTACCCCTTCATTAGAAAGTTGAAACTCTAATTTCCAGTCGGTTCCATCTGCCTCTGAAACTTTGTAGCTATATACATCTCCTTTGTATGAGGCCTCACTTTTTATTCCGTTTAGTGGAAATTGGGTTTGTGTTTCTTTTTGCTCTAGAAGAGTTATCTCCACATTTTTTCCAAGGAGCTTATCGTTTACTTTAATACCCAAAAGAGAGGTGTCTAAAACTACCTTCTTTTTTTTGGTGACTAGGAACGCTAGTTGACCATTTGTAGCGGTAAACAAAGAAACATCCGTAGTGCCGTGGCTTAAGGTTTTATTATTTTCATCATCACCTGTACTGGTCTTACAAGAAAAAACCACAAATAAGAAACCAAAAAATAAAGCAGATTTGTAGAATAGGTATTTCATTTTGTATTGCTGTTTTTTTAGTTTTTTTGAATTATTTGCGATAACCATGTTCTCATAGTTTTCCGTTCCTTTAGCTCATATAAGGGCCACGAATTGGTATGGTTTCTAATGGGGATATCCAAAAAAGTAAAGTTTCCTTTTATTCCCGATTGGGCAATGTAGTTTTTTGTTTCTCTCGTTCCCTGACCTTCGGCGCAAATAAGTTGGGGTCTTCCGTTAAGTCGTTTCAATCTTTCAATGGCCGATGCCTTATCGGAATTAGGGTAGTCCCATGTTTTTAGACCATCGTAATGAGAATTAACAATAAAGGCTTTCCACAGATTTGAAATTTCATTGTCATGAAGGCCTATATAATTTACGGCGATGGCTCCCCTTGAAAATCCTGCTAAAATAAGGTTGGAAGCATCACCTCCAAATTTGTTGCAAACTTCGTTTACCACATCTATGCAGTATCTTTTTGTGGCTTCAACATTGCCCCACCACCATTTTTGGTTTTCTTGGCCATTGGTGCTAATAAAGGGCATACTCACCCAAATAAAACCTTTGCCTTCGCTTAGTCCGTACCCCAAATTGCAACCGTCTACCTGGCCTGTTGAAACATCTCCGTAAGCACTTGTGTAAGGTCCGTTGCCCGGAAATTCTATAATGACAGGGTATTTTTTACCTTCCTTATAGTCGGTAGGCAAGTAAACTAAATGGTAAACATCTGTGTTTTGATACGGGGCCAAGGTTTGCCTTACCCGTTTACCGGCTTTGGGTTTACCTTCCGTTATTTTGGGAACAAACAGGTCTTGGTGAAAAGAACTGATATCCGGCAATTGGGCAACGGCATCTTTCTGGGACGCTACTTGAGTAGTGCCTAGAATAAGAAAAATACAGATTCCAGTTACCTTTTTCATTTTATGGAATTAGTTGTAAACCGATATTTTGAAAACAGAAACCGGTATGTGAGCTTCTTTTTTGTTGAACTCAAAGACCAATGAATTGGTGGAAATAGCTTCATCCAATTCAATGGTATTTATGGCCTGATGGTTTCCAGTGACTTCCTTTAGGAGATTTCCGGAAGCATCTTTAACGGTATAATCGGCCACTACAAAAGGAATAACGTCTTCTGGATGCCCCATAAGCGTAGTTTCCAAAGCGTGGTCATAATCGCAGTCAAAAAAGAGTTTTACGGTTTTAATAGCAACATTATCGTCCCATTTTAGGCGTAATGTGGGTTTTTCGTCCTCAATTTTGGCAACCCATGCATTGGTGTTTCCGTTTGAATTGGGCCTGACTTCTCCGTTTTTAATATTATCTACCTCAAAAATGGGCAAATTCTTTGTCATCTGAAGGGCAATATTTTTTCCTTTAGGACGTCGCTCAGGAGTCCAGAACTCAAAACTATCGATATTAATATCCGCTGGAGGGTCTTGTCTTCCAAAATTGGACACCGCTTTGTTTATTTTATTTTCAACGGTCATTAAGCCTGTAATGCGCTCATCTGACAGACGTACTTTCACCTTTTCATTTTTCAAAAGACAGAAGAAAGAGTAGTGGTCCTGCGTTTGTGTCCTTGAAGTTGAAAAAGTAATTTTCTGTTTTCCTTTAGTTAAATTGACCTCCTTTTTATCAATGATTACATCTGGTGTAAAATGGGTACAGGCTGAACTGCTCTTAAGTTGAATTTCCAAGGTGGTGGCTTCTAAAGCATCTACTTCAAATTCAAAGCTATAGGTTTCATTAGCCTTAAGAGGAACCATTTGGGCCAACCCAAATTTTAATACCTGCCAATCATCTGAAGCGGCAAAGCCTGAAAATGCTAAAGTAGAACTAGCCTCTATGTTGGCTTTAACTGCTAAGTCTTTGGTATCTTTTAAGGATAACCGGGGAATACTTTGCCCGTTTCTGTTCAAGGCCAGTTGTAGTGTTTCAATTTTGTCCTTGGAAGCTATATCCCTTGGTAATAATCCTTCATTTGTACAAATCACGGCAGCTTCACCTACTGCTTGCGCCCCGTGTGCACAGGTAAGCATTACCCTTGAAGAACCAAAGGCAACATGACTGGCGCTTATAATCCTGCCAGCAAGAAAAAGGTTGTCTATGTTTTTAGAGTAATAACAACGATAAGGAATGGAATATACGCCTTTGCCATGCCATTGCGTACATGAGTTGTGTTTACTGTAAATACCATCGGCGGGATGCAAATCCATGGCCCAACCCCCAAAAGAAACCGCATCATAATAATCACGTTGTTCCACAATGTCTTTTTGGGTAAGCATAAAATCGCCTTCAAAACGGCGACTTTCCCGCTTACCGGGAATAGTTCCTACCCATTCTAAGGTAAGGTTTGCGGCTTCGGGATATTTACCGCTGTTCTTTACGTAGTCCCAAATACCATAGACCACTTTCCAAAGTTCAAATTTTATGTCCTCGGATTGGTGAATGGTGTCCAAACGTCCACCGTGCTCTACCCACCATAATTTACAACCATGGTCACCCAATTGAAAGTTCTTGATTCGCGGTAGTTCATCTGCATTTTTTATAGCAAAAGAGGGCGCGGTGTAGGATATAGGTTTACCTACGTCTTTGGTGTAAAAGTAAAGCGAATGCCCTAAAAGATTACCATAATCCTCAATGTTAGGAGCAAAACCTTCATCAAATTCTTCTCGGGTTTCGGCACCCATACGGAATGAAGCTCCTGCCATAAAAGCAACAATGCCATCTCCGGAAGCATCACAAAATAGAGGGGCTTTTGCTGTGTAGGTGGTGGAGTTTTGGCTACAAAAAGCGGTAACCGCTTTTATCTTTTCATCATCACCTTTTTCAACATCATACACGGCTGTATTCAGCAATAAAGTAATGTTTTTTTCTTCGTATACTTTTTCGAGTAGTACGGTGTCAAAAATTAGAGGATTCCCTTCCTTGTTCCGTTTAAGGTTATCCAAAAGAATTTCATTGATCAACCCACCTTCTCGGCTCCATCGGTTATTGTTTCCCATATGAGAGGTGGCCCCCAAACTCCAAAGACGAACTTCAGAAGAGGCGTTGCCCCCAAGTACAGGACGATCTTGAAGAAGTATTACTTTTAGACCCGAACGGGCAGCCGTAATTGCGGCACAGACACCTGAAAGACCGCCTCCAACTACAACAAGGCCTCCTTGTAGAGGTACGGTTTTAGTGATTCTTTTTTGGGAACTATAGGCTTCTGAAATCATATAATGTAATTTGTACTTTAGTGTTTAGATTGGGTATTTTTTATTTGGAACGTGCTGTAGTGGTCTTAAAGATGATATAACTACCTAGTAATAAGACTAAGGTTCCCATGCCCCCTACCAAGAGTGCACCAGTTTTAGCAATGAACGATAAGATTAAAATCATTAGACCTGTTAGCGCCACACCAATGCCGATGACGCGCGTTCCTTTTTTGTTTCCGGCAGATGCTTCTTCTTCCGTCTCGGAATTTTTTTCAGCTACTATAAGTTGATAGTTATCATATTGTTCGGTCTCTTTTTTCTGGGTACGTGCATATATTTCAAATGCTGCTAAGAGTATTACGGGAATACCCATGCCAAACCCCATTTCTTGGGCCCTGTTAAACGAAAAGTTAAGAAGGGTAGGGGCTAAAAATTTAAAAAAGGCATTGATGGCCAAGGTAATGACCGTAACAATTAAAGCGCTTTTTCCAGTCTGGTATTTACTGAACAAGGCCCACATAGGAGGTAAGAACATGGCTCCTCCCGTAATGGCTGCCAAGCTCATGACTACTTCAACAATACCTCCCATATATGGAACGAGAAGAGCAATGATAATAGTAAGTATACCTAACAATATGGTAGCGGTCCTACCTACTTTTACCAATTTATCTCCGTCCGCGTTGGGTCTAAAATGTTTGTAAACATCATTGGCCAAAACACCTGCCGAGATATTTAAGGTTGTGTTTACAGAGCTTGAGGTGGCAAAAATCATTCCGCCTAACATTAAACCTAGCATTCCAACAGGCAGTACTTCCTTGCACATTAATAAATAAGCTCCTTCATCTGCCAAGCCACCTAGTTCCGGATTAAGGATTCTATAGGCCATTGGAGGTAACATCCAAATTAAGGGACTGACCAAGTAGAGACCACCAAAAAGCCATCCCACTTTTTTAGCATCCTTAGGAGTGGCAACACTTGTATAGCGTTGAACATAGGCCCAGTTACCAGCAATAAAGAAAAGGTTGTATAAGCCAAAGGCAATCATAAAGCCCCAAGTATATTCCTCGTTAACCAAATTGAAAAAATTCTCGGGTGCTTTTGAAACAAAGTTGTCTATACCTCCAATTTTGTCCAGCGAAAGCGGAACCACGATTAAAACAGCTGCAGTAAGCACCACAAACTGTAGAACGTCCGTAACGATTACCGCCCACAGACCACCAACAGCTGTGTAAATCAAGATTAGGATACCAAGCGCAATAATGCTGGTGTGGATGGGGAAACCTGTAGATACCTCCACAATCTTAGCTACCGGATACAGGAAAGCACCGGTGGTAAAGATGGATATCAATAAAAACAGATAGGTGTAAATTTTTTGTGTATTGTAACCTAAACGGTCCGTAATGAATTCGGCCGCGGTAAGTGCTTTTGTTTTTTGCCATTTAGGGGCAATGAAAAAGCCGATAAGCACGCCGGCAATGCACATAGTGGTCTGTATGGTAATGGCTACCCAACCACTGGAATAGGCTATGGAGCCCCATACGACAAAAGTACCTGCCGAAAAGAAACTCATAAAGAGCGAAAGGCCGCTCATCCACCAGGGTAGTGCTCCCCCTGCCGCAAAAAAAGATTTCATGTTTTTACCGGATTTAGAAAAACTTAATCCGCATACAAATACAAGCAGTGTAAAAAGTAATATTACCGTGATATCTATTTTGCCCATTCTTGTTTTTATGAATATACTATTATTCTTGTTTTTGTATTGAATAAATAGGGGATAAACTTGTACCCCCTATTTTTAAAAAACTAACAAAAACAAACTCAAAATTCTCTTCTAATAACCGGGGTTTTGTGTTACAATATTTTCGGTAGCATCAATTTCGGCTTGTGGTATAGGCCATAAGTAATGTTTTCCAGCATCAAATACCCTCTTTTCCAGTTCCCTATAGTCCAAGTTTCCTAGTTCAACCCTAGGTTGGGTGGGCGCACCGGTGTAATCTATATGACCGTCATCATCAATATTTGGTACGAAACCTAAATCTCCTATTTTGCTAAATCCGTTTGCGGGACCGCCCAAAAGTGTTGTGTTCAATACTTTTTCGGCAATTCTCCATCGTTTAATATCAAACAATCTTAAGCCCTCATCGGCAAACTCAACTTTACGTTCCCTTCTAACAATTTTTCTAAGCTCTGCCTGATCGGTAGTGGATACAGCCGGAAAAGGCACCTCACTATTGGTATACGCTCTTTCGCGTACTGCATTAATAGCGTTCAGAACACTACCGTCTATGGAGCCACCTTCAATTTTTGCTTCGGCATAATTAAGAAGAACTTCGGCATATCTCAATAAATAAATGGTCTGCTCGGATTGTAACGGACTTGGTCCACCGGACAAAGAACCCAATAGTCTTGGGGCATCCGAGAATTTTTTCCAGAAATAACCACTGAAAGCGGTAAAACGGTTAGCACCTCCGGTAACGTATTCCGTACCGTCATAGGGGTCTACTATGGCTCGCCCTGCTGGGTTGGCAGAATTTGGGTTGAATACACGCTCTACTTTAACACCGTCCTCTATTCGCCATGTGGCAATACTATCACTATGTTGTTGAATAATATGGCCTGTCCAAACTCTGTTGGGTAGGGCGATAGTTGCTTCCAATCTTGGATCTCGATTTTCAAACGGATTGGCAGGGTCGTATTCCGGGTCCTCATCAATAGGTAGTCCGTTTATGGTCTCATAACTGTCTACCGTTTGTTGAGCAGGTACTAGTTGGCACCATCCGCCAAATCTACTGCCTTGTCTTTGTGATAGGCCGTGGGTTTTTGTTCCGTTTATATAAGAAAGGTCGAATAAAACTTCGGACGAACCTACACCGGCATCTGTAAATAATGCCTCGTAATCTGGGTACAATGAAGGCGTTTCAGGCGAATTCATGACTTTAAGAGCGGCACTTTCCGCTAATTCATAATCCTCATTATAGAGTGCGATACGTGAAATAAGTGCGTTTGCCGCGTTTGCCGATGCACGACCTCTCTCCGTAGCCGGTTGCGTAGGAGGGAGTATGGCAGCAGCTTCCTGCAAATCAGATATAATACTTGCTACAATTTCAGCTTTTGGAGTTCTGGCTACTATTTCTAGTTCTTCCAAAGAAGTTACTTCAGTTCTAAAAGGAACGTCTCCGTAAAGTTCCGTTAGGTAACTATAGAAAAGCGAACGTAGAAAAAGGGCTTCCGCCTTAATTTGCTCAAAACGGTTAGGATCCGATGCATCTACTGCTTTGTCCATATTGGTCAATAGGTTGTTGGCGCGTTGCACTCCCGTATAGAAATTATTCCAAAAACCATTTACAAGGCCTTCAGTAGATGTGAGCCCTCCTGTAGTTGCCGCAATGGTTCCGCCCACATTACCTCTATTGAAAGCGTAATCTGTGGTATGATCCAATAATTGCGGAAAAGGAACCGCATTTACATAATTTAATTGCTCGTAAACTCCGGTAAGGGCAACCTCAAGTTGCGCTTCCGTTCTAAAGAAGGTTGCATCGGTAGGGCTTCCGGGGTCTTCCAGATTAAGAACATTGTCTTCACAGGACCCTAAAATCAGAAGGCCCACGCTTAAGATGATATATTTTATATTTTTCATTGTATTGTAGTTATGCTGTTAGAATGTTACGTTTAGCCCCATGGTAAAAACCTTGGTTACGGGATAAAAATCTCCTGAAGAAAATTGGGGTGTTAAAGGATCTATTCCTTCTGGCATGTTGTCCCAAGTGGCCAAGTTTTGCCCGGAGACATATATTCTAGCATTTGTAATGCTGAACTTATCAACGAAATCTCTAGGAAGTTTGTAGCCCAGAGTTACGTTTCTTAATCGTACATAAGAAGCATCGTGCATCCAGGTTTCGTTTACACGCCAGTTAGGGTGTGAACTTCCAGGTGTTAACCTTGGGTATTCTGCACCTGTATTGTTCGGAGTCCAGTAATCGCCTTGCCATTCTTGGATTTTACCGGCATTGTAGAAAGCCCAACCGGCATCACCTTGCAATACTACATCACGCCCTCCTGCCCCTAATAGGGAAACGGAAAGGTCTAGACCTTTGTACGCAGAGAAAAGTTCAAGGCCCCAGTTTTTAGTGGTAATGTTACTACCTATAATGGTACGATCATCATTCGTAATCGCTCCATCGGGAACACCGTCCGGTCCTGAAATATCGGCATATTTGATATCTCCTGCCTGAATGGCCCCAAAACCTGGAACAGGTAGGTTACCGTTTAAGTTTCCATCTGTATCAAAATCACTTTCTTGATAAAGTCCGTCTACTTTAAGTCCGTATATAGCACCTATTTCCTCGCCAACTCTATTTATTGTATTTCCAGGAGGTAATTGGTCCAATCCTCCCAAATCTTTGATTTCATTATCAAAACCGGAATAGTTAAGGTTGATGCCATATCTAAAATCTTCCCCTATCATATCGTTCCATCCAATGGAAATGTCATAACCTGTGTTCCATACTTCACCGGCATTTTGAACCGGAGCGTCAAGACCAACGGAAGTAGGAATGGTAACCCCTAACAAAATATCCTTGGTTTTACGTACATAATACTCACCGGTTACTGAAAGTTTACTGTTAAAAAGTTTGGCGTCAAAACCTACGTTTTGGGTTTCTCCTGTTTCCCAACGCAATTGTGAGTTGGCCAATACGGTCTGGGCGCCACCTACAACAGGTGTACCACCTAAAACAGCATTGGCATTACCCAACCCGAACAATGAGGTATATGGGAAATTGACTTCTTGTGCCACGGCAGAACCGTCGGAACCTTGAATTACATCCCCATTATTGTCCGTTTGATTATTGGAATAGATGAACTGGTTGCCTAATTGCCCCCATGAAGCCCTGAATTTTAGAAAATTAAGAGTTTCGCTGTCCTGTAAAAATTTCTCTTCGGAAACTACCCATCCCACGGAAAACGAAGGAAATGTTGCTGAACGGAAACCTTCTGCAAATCGAGAGGAAGCATCCCTTCTTACATTGGCCTCAAGAAGATATTTGTTTTTATAAGAGTAGTTAACTCTACCAAAAACAGATTCTAGACCATTAAGTGTAGAACTACCACTGTTTAATTGTGTATCCGGTAGACCGTTATCCAATCCGCGGAATTCATCTAAAACAAATCCTCTTCTACTTGCCGTCCATATTTCTGAATTGAATTTCAAAAATTCGTAACCACCTAAGACGGATATGTTGTGATCTCCAAATTCCTTGCCCCAATTGGCCACGGCATTGAAGTTATCTTGAAAAGTGGTAAAAGTCTCTTTGAACAAAGAGCTCTCGCCAACGCCACCGCCAACTGTTGTAATGGCAGGTCCGCCAGAACCTTCGTAATAGGTATATCCTGCTCTAAAATCATCTCTGTCCCTGTCAAAAAATTGAGGGGCATAGGTAGCCGAAACGGAGAAATTATTGAAAGGACGGTACGTTACCTTTGCCAACGCCCTAAAGTAATTTGATATAGTTTCGTCCTGAGCGCTAGAATTTGCTAGAGCAATTGGGTTACTTCCTCCAAAACCAGAACCATAGGTTCCGTCATCGTTAAACGCGATAAATAGAGGTTGCAAACGATAAGCCGAACGGGTAAGGTTATTTAGTCTTGCTGGCTGACTTTTTATCTCTCTTCTGAAGTTAAGGTCAAAAGCAAGGTCTAGCTTTTTGTTTATAGCGTAATCTAAATTGAACCTACCATTGTATCTTTTAAAATTAAAGTTGGGCACATTTCCCTCTTGATCGGTATAGGATATGGAACTTGATACTTTTAATTTTTCTGAACCACCACGAACAGAAAGACTGTGGTAATGTTGTAGAGCGGCAGAGTTAAAAAGAAGATCAACCCAATCCGTATCCGGTAAGGCTTCCGTACCTACACCGTTACCTGAACGGTATTGGTTTAAGGTTTCTTCTGAAAATGCTCCTGGCTCTGCACTATTAAAGGCTTCCATATAGCCTAACGCATCCATGAACTTTAAGTTTTGCGCTACGCTTTGGATACCTACATATGTATTATAGGTAGTTGAAATTTTACCTTCTTTACCTCTTTTGGTAGTAATTAGAATAACACCATTGGCAGCACGAGATCCGTAAATTGCCGAAGCCGAAGCATCTTTAAGTACGGAGATGGATTCAATGTCGCTAGGGTCCAGACCGTTAATGTCATCCGGGATACCATCTACCAATATCAAAGGATTGTTTTTAGCCCCGTTTCCTAAGGTACCAACACCACGAATTCTAATTGCGGCACCATCCGCGCCGGGCTGGCCACTAGACTGGGTAGCGGTAAGACCGGGAACAAGACCTGCCAAGGCCTGAGAGGCTTGGGCAACAGGTTGCTTTGCTATTTCTTCCGCTTTTACCGTTTCTACGGAACCGGTTAGATTAACCGCTTTTTGGGTTCCGTAACCAACTACTACAACTTCATCTAGTTGTGAAGCTTCTTCGGCCATAGTTACGTTTAAGGTAGTTTGACCGTTAACCGCTTTTTCCACGGTGCCATAACCAATAGAACTGAAAATAAGGGAGGCATTTTCTGAAATTTCAATGGTAAAATTACCATCAAAATCTGCTACAACACCATTAGTTGTTCCTTTTTCAACAATATTGGCGGCGGGTATGGGGACACCCTGTTCATCACTTACGGTACCTGATACCGTAATTTGTGCCGATATTTCGCAAAGTGCGAAAATCGATAGGAGAAAGAATAAGACTGCTTTTTTCATAAGCTTCGGTTTTTGTTGAGAGGTGAATAGTGAGTTATTTAGTTTAAACCCTACTAGTTTTAAGTCTAGTCTGGTCTAGTCTGTTTAACAAATAAATAACATTATTATATATTTGCCAAATCTTTTTTGCTAAATGTTGAATTTGAAGGGGTAACAAATGATATTCTCTTAAATATCTTGGTATTTCATAAGATTTTTCCTTCTAAAAAAGAGGATGGTAAAAGACTGTTAGGCTGATTTTGTCTAATTTAGAATCTGTAAAATCGATTTTAATTTTGAAAAGTGGGGCGGATTATTAAAAATGAAGCAGCAGAATAGATAATTTTGGTTTTAGTATTTTTGCGTTTTCCCAAATTGACAAGAAAGAACGGATGGTAAAGCTTAGTATAGAAAAGAATTCAAAAAAGCCTAAATATCTTCTGCTAGCAGATAGTATTATTTCGCAAATTGAACAAAAACAACTAGTTCTTGATGAAAGGCTACCCTCAGTAAACAAGCTTTCGGCCCATTTTAACTTTAGCCGTGAAACGGTTTTTAAGGCTTTAAATTACCTTAGTGAGAAAGGCATTGTTCGTGCCGTAGACAAAATAGGCTATTTTGTAAACGACCTTTCCGTAGAGACAGAATTTAAAGTATTCTTTTTACTGGATAAGTTCACACCGTTTAAAGAGGATCTGTACAACTCACTTATTGCAAATTTAGGGGAAAACGTAAAAGTGCGCTTGTATTTTCATCACCAGAATATTGAACTTTTTGCTTCGTTAATATTAGATAACCTTAAGAATTACACCCACTTTGTGGTTACCACCTATATAGATGATGCAAAATCCGTACAAAAGGTATTGAATAAAGTTCCACCGGAAAAGCTGATTGTCCTTGATAAATATGAACCCAATGTAAACGACGGGTATGGTATGGTTTTTCAGGATTTTGAAAATGATATTTTTAATCTGTTAACGGAGCATATCCATTTGGTGAAGAAGTACGAGAGGTTGGTGCTTTTTAATCGTAAAAATGCCCCTCATGGCGATTTTGTACAAAATGGTTTTGAGCGGTTTTGCAGCAAAAACAAGTTTAAAAGCGATGTGTACTTTAATTTTTCTGGCGATTATTTTCAAAAAGGCACCCTTTACATCACCATTGATGCTTACGATAGGGATATGGTAGAGATTATAAAATTGGCCCGAAAATCTAATTGGGAACTGGGTAGGGAGATAGGACTTATTAGTTATAACGATACCAGTACCAAAGAAATACTGGCCGGTGGCATATCTGTAATAAGTACAGATTTTAAGAAAATGGGCGAGGAAGCCGCTAAAATGATTTTGGAAGGCAGACGCGAACATAAGAGTAATGAAACCCAACTTATCTTAAGGGGTTCACTTTAAATCAGTTACATGAGCTGGGCAAAAACTTTCTTTCGCTGTACGGCATAATACCAGAAAAGTAAAGAAATAAGAATAGTGAGAACAGCACCTCCCATATAGGCGATGTTATTCTCCAATTGAAAACCTTCTGGTGCTATAAGAATGTAAGTGGAACAGACCATGGTCATAAACACAGCTGGAATCAGGGTTATCCAATACAGTTTGTTCTCGTAAATTAGATATGCGGTTATCGTCCATAATACCACGGTTGCTAGTGTTTGGTTGCTCCAGGCAAAATAGCGCCATATAATACCAAAATCCATCTGGGTAAGCGCAAAAGCTACTATAAACAGCGGAATACTGATGTAGAGTCGGTTTTTAATTTTCTTTTGGTCCGTTTTGAAAATATCGGACAGAATGAGTCGCGCCGAACGGAAAGCGGTATCGCCCGAAGTAATTGGAGCTGCAACAATACCCAGTAGTGCCAATACGCCACCTACTTTGCCCAACATGTTCATTGATATTTCATTGGCCGCCCATGCCGCATTGTTCCCATTGGCTAACATGGCATCGTTAAGTCCGCCAACATCACCAAAAAAGGTCATAGCGGCAGCGGCCCATATAAGGGCAACTACGCCTTCGGTAATCATTGTGCCAAAGAATATACTTCTTCCCAATTTTTCGTTTTGCATACAACGTGCCATTAAAGGTGATTGGGTAGCATGAAATCCGGATATAGCGCCGCAGGCAATGGTCACAAAGAGAATAGGGAACAGGGGCGTGGCTTCGGGGTCGGAAGTCATATTGGTTAGATTGGCCGGTACCAGTTCTGGAATGGCATAATCACCAAAGAACAATGCAATTACCAGCCCAAGGGCCATAAGAAGCATAGCTATTCCAAAAACAGGGTAGATTTTACCGATCATTTTATCTATGGGCAAAAGCGTGGATAGAATATAATAGGCGAGGATTATACCGACCCAAATCCATAAGTTCCACATATTGCCTGTCATACCATCAATAATCTTGGCCGGCCCCATGAGGAATACCGTACCCACAAAAATGAGTAGAATAACAGTGAAAAAACGCATCAGGTGTTTCATTTTTGGTCCTAGATAGATACCAACAATTTCGCTAATGCTCAGTCCGTTATGGCGTACGGATAACATACCTGAAAAATAATCGTGAACGGCACCGGCAAAAATACTGCCCAATACAATCCATAAAAATGCGGCAGGACCGAACATGGCACCGGCAATTGCCCCAAAAATTGGGCCTAAGCCTGCTATATTTAAAAATTGAATGAGGAATATACGCCAAGCGGGTAGGGGCATGAAATCAATATCGTCCCGGAGCCTAACTGCAGGTGTTTCTCTCTTTGTGTCTGCACCAAAAATTTTCTCTACTAGTTTTCCGTAGGTATAATACCCTAGTACCAACACAAGAACAGAAATAATAAACGAAATCATAAAATGTAGATTTTATTTGGTGCGATTAGCTATTGTCTTCCAAAAACTGAGCAACAAGATATGCATTCTTCTCTTTGGTAGATGCTGCAAACCGTTCTAGATTTTTTAGAATATCCGGTGAAATTTTCTTTTTACTTTCAAGATTCCCCAAATATTTAAGTAGTTGATTCTTAGTTAGCACCCCTAATTGTGTGGAAATATCCTTTATGGTCGTATCCGAAGCAAAATCTATATGTTGTAGCAAAAGGCTTCGGGTGTTGATGTCAATATGAGGGAGTGCATCCCAAAAAGGTTGCATGGTAGAGGGCGACTGTGAAAAGGAATCCGATAAATTTTTAATAATGTATGATCGAACCAATGGAATACCGGATTTAAAGAGTTCCGATATTCTTGAAAATTGAGCTTTATATTGTTCTTGATTTAAATTTTCCAGGGCATACATTTGATAATTGGTATGGTCACTATTCAGCATACGAACCAACATACTTTCATTTTGTTGTTGAACGGTATGGGCCTTAATTTGCTCCTTAATTTTACCATGAACCAAGTGCCAGGCTACGTAGCAGGAATAGAGGGCTCCCGAAACAACGGATTCTTTTACCTCTTTTACAGTAGCACCGGACAGGGCATCTACACCCTCTATTTTTGAAGGTTTAGGTTTGGTAACCAACTCATCTATAGCTCTTCTTTTTAAGATAGAATTGTGGTCTTTCAACAAATCGTGAAGTTTCCAATAATCGGAGAAGAGGAACTCATCATGATCATGTTTGGTTAAGGGTTCTTGGGGAGAACGGTCAAAACCGGCATAATCACCTAAAAGTGTCCAATACAAGGTAATGTGCATGAACTTGCAATCTCCATCTGCACAAACCGGTGTAATAATATTGGAGGCGTACAGGACAGGTGCTCCCGCATTATCCCTAAATAGGTTTACTTTTTGGGCTCCCACGGAATCGGTAACAATTTCCAATGGAGTTTCCAAAATGTAAAGAGCCGTATTGGGTTTCCAATCCAAGACAAAAAATTCTGGACTAGCTTTTAAAACGGTTTTATCAGAGGTATTGGGCAATGCAATAGCCGACCCAAATTGTGCTTTACATAAGTGGGTAAAAAGTAACAGGAGGACTAATGCAATGGGTCTCATTTTTTAGAAGTAGGAATTTTTTCATATTTCTGATCTTCTATCAAATTTAAATACTCTTCTAGATATCCGGTATAAATTTCACGGGGCATAACTTCGTATTTTTTACAAAGCGAGGCAGCATAACCTACGGCAGCACCCATTTGTCCGGTAGTGAGCATAACCCTTGGACCTCCAAGCCCAGCGTGTGAGCAACTGAAATTACGCCCGGCCATAAACAGGTTCTTAATGTTTTTGGAGTATAGACTTCTATAGGGAATATAGTACTGGGGACCTCTGTAGAATAAAGCTTCCGAAATAAAATCAGGATTGCTCTCATCCTCAAGAACGGTTTGGTAATGCACATCTACGGCTCTTTTTTCTATAACTACGCCATCTGGGAATTTTCTTCCTTCTTTGGCATCGTTAAAAGTAAAAATGTGGTCGCCTACTAATCTTCTGGATTCTCGTTTTCCTACCAAATACGAAACCCACTCCAATTTTCTATTCTTGTTTACGTCGTCTTTTTTGGCATTGGAAAATGAACCATAAATGGCTCGCAACATATGATCCCGTATTTCTTCGGCATCATCAATCTGACTCAAATCGTTTCTACTAAACTCCCACTGCCATTCGCCATTAACTTCAGCATAATCTTTAGATACCGGCATGGCCCAAGGTACTTCTGGAAAACTCTGAGGACTGTCCGTGTCTTTAGATCCCCAAAGTACGGAAGAACCCATAACGGCATTATCCGCTTCTTTTGGGCTCCATAGTTCTCCATGCTCTTCCCAGTATTCTCCATAGGTATCAACGCTTTCACGGCCGTACGAGAACTCGGCACCAGCCCAGAAGCCTATCCAACCATCACCTGTAGAATCTACAAAATAGGGAGCGGTAAACCGTTTTCTTTCTCCCGTAAAAGTTTGTCTTGCATCTACATATTTTACGCTATTTTCTTCAGAAATAGCATCATAAGCACGCCAGTTAAGGAATAAATCTATATTGTCATAACTCTTAACATTTTCATCCCTTTTTTGCTGGTCTATTTTGGACTCGGCTGAACCGTTGGGGTAGTGCTTGGTATCTATTTTCTTTAATATTCGTTCAAAATTACCATAGATACCTAAGGTGTGAACACGAATTTCTTCACTGGCATTCCCTCCTAAAACGGGACGGTCATGGATTAAGGCAACTTTTAGCCCTTGTTCGGCTCCGGCGATGGCCGCTGCACAACCTGCTAGTCCGCCACCCACAACTACCAAGTCATAGGTTTTTAACTCTTTGGGAGCATTAGGCTGGGCCGTAATTTCTTGACGCCAAGCTGCCAACTTTTTTGTGGATGAAGGAGGCGTATCTTTTTTGGTTGAAAAATAAATGGCATCACAACGCCCATTAAAGCCTGTAAGATCTTGTAGTTCAATATGCGTAGCTTGCTTTTTGTTGATTTTGGCCTCACCGGCATATTGCCATCCCCAACCAGAGCGGGTTCCTAAAATGGTATCTAATACCGTTTCGCCGACTTTTAATTGGAATCTTCCCGGAGCTTCCCATTCACCAGGAACCCAATTCATGGTACGTACCCAGACATGATAACTTCCAGATTTTTTAAAGTTTACCTCTGTTGACGCATTTTCTACGGGCTTGCCCATACCATGCGCATTTAGGTAAGGCGAGCCCATTTGCTCTACAAATTGTGGGTCTACTACCCAACCTCCAGGGTTATCAAAACTTTCTGCCTCTACAAGTACGTCTTGCGATAAGCCATAGAACGTGCTAAAGATTACAAATAATAGGGAAAATACATTTTTCATAGTGGTGTTATTAAATCTAGTACGGTCTAGTACGGTTTCGGTAAATATATAAAATTATTTTTAATCTAATTATTTAGTCCGTAATAAGTGATGTTAATATATTTTGATGTGATATTTTGAGTATTTGATAGTGAGGCTGATTGTGCTTACGTATAAAAAAAATCCCCGAGGGTATACCAAGGGGATTTAAAAAATACCTAAAAGGTTGTATCTAGTACCATTCGCTCAACACAAAACTATTGAGCCAAACCGCTTTTCCGTCCAGACCTTTAAAAACAAAACGCACCTTGTTTTTACCATCTGATTCAAAATGGATGTCGGTAGGATGAAATGGTGTAGTCTGCATATTTTCACCTTCGGTAACTATAATATTCCCTTGGGTTGAGGAACCCTTTGTATCGTTTATAGTAACGCTAAGCTCTTTGGCGTACGGAATCTTATAGATTTTATAAGTTGACATTTTTTCTTGATTGGGATCCATACTATCCGTATTGGTCCTAGGAGCATGATGAACTGTATTCAACTTATATTTTCCCTTTTTCAATCCGGAAAATTCTAGGGTAAGTCCTTCTTTTGACATACCTAGGACACCTTCGCCATGTGCAAATCCGTATTTACCAATAACATTTATTTCACCCAACCAACGGGTTGAGCTAGGGTCTTCACTACTTTGAACAGTGGCGGAAAAACCTCCAAACTCTTTAAATTCTTTTGTAGAAGCTTTATTATCCTTGCCGTTCCAAGGCGTCCAATCAAACTGTACGAGTTGTTCCTCTTCGCCTAAATCAACCCGGAGCGTTTCAAAATCATATATGGGTTTGGCATTTGCGGCTATCACATCAAAGTTGGCCCTTACGGTCCCAACCGTTGCAGAGGCTGTTTTTAGTCCTTTGGCCTTAGCTGTTATGACTATATTTCCAGGCGTATTTCCAGCCCTAATCAGAACAGGTGACACCCCATATTCTGTGGGCATAGGGTTGGAGCCTATCCCTTCTTTGTCTCCAATAATTTCGGCATCTCCCCTTACCGAAAATTCAACGGACAGGGCGGCATCAGGAAGTAGGGTCCCGTTTTTATCCACAACTTTGGCGTAGGCTACCAAAATATCGGAACCATCTGCAACAAATTTTCGGCCTTCCGTATCCGGTTCCAGAATAAGCCTATAGGCCGCTTCTGGGGTCTGTTTGGTTTCAGTAACAACCACTTTGCCGTCAAGTAGGCCGTTTGCCGTAAGCTTTCCTTTTTGGAATTCGGAAATGGAAAATACGAAAGGGGCATGTTCTAAATATTTATACTTATCCGCTTTAGAAGGGTGTTGCGTTGTAATGGTTTTTCCATTTACTTTTAATTCTACTTTTTCCGAATTACTGAATACAACTACTTCTTTGGTACCTTCCTTCCATTCGGTATTAATATGTAGATAAGGATAATTGGTTAGTTCTGCAGGATACCAAGCCAAATTTTCTTCTGGACGCGGATAGCGAAAAGCGGTCATAAAACCACCTCGACTTCTATTTTTAGGGGTTTTTGTAGGGTGAAAAGTGTAGTAGGCGTGGGCGGTCCATGATATGAGTCCCAATTTCATTGGGTTGTTCATATATTCATTAACAGCCTCGGGACCACGGCGACCTTCCATTGCCAGCATAGGTTCATCACCACTCCAATAATAGGGGCCGTATACCATTTGCCCGTAAATGTCCGTAAGACCGGAAGTTTGCCAACCTGTCCATCTACTACTTTGCGAAGCAGTGTATCTAAAAGGGTCTTCTTGTTTAATTACGTTATGGGCCCTTGGAACATAACCTCGGTGATTGATACCGGCTCCCCAAATAAAAACAGAGGTATGGTTTCTATGATTTCTGACCATGGCTCTAGCCGATTTTTCATAATTATCAAACCAAGCTTGGTTTCCTATAGACATCCATGTAGGGGCTTCTTCGTAGACCAACATTCCTAATTCATCACAGGCCTCGAGCAAAGAATTGTCATGCGGATAATGTGCGGTACGAACCACGTTCATTCCCAATTTTTTTAATTGAAGTATGTCTTTATAGTGCAATGAGTTGGGCATGGCATCACCTATAAAGCCATAGTGTTGGTGTAAATTGGTGCCAATGAGCTTTAAAGGCTTTCCGTTTAACACGATGCCGTCATGATCGTTCATTTCAATTTTACGGAAACCTGTTTTAACTTCTGCCTGATCTACCGCTTTATCATCTTCAAAAACTAAAGTATGAACACGATACAAATTGGGCTCGTTAATAGACCAAAGCTTTAGGTTATCTTCTATACTTCCTATAAGATTAAACTGAACGTCCGCTCCGCTAGGAATCGTTTTGGTCTGCTTTAACTTTAGGACAACCAAACCTTTATCATCTATGACGCGGTTTAAAACAGTAGTCTTTTTAGGTTCCCCATTTTCATTGCGAACCGTGGTTTTAATGTTAATGGTGGCATTAAGGTTAACCGGGTCTACGGTTGGTGTAGTAATGTATTGACCTGCGTTTTCGGCCTCCCAATTAAATGTAATGTGCAACGGATTGGTTTCTACTAAGTACACATCACGATATAGACCGGCAAACTTAATATAGTCCATAGGTCCTGGGTCCGGAGGAACGTCTTCTCGTTTTCTATTATCGGCCAAAACGGTAACTAGATTTTTCTCTCCTCTATTTACAAAATCGGTAATATCAAAATGAAAAGGTGTGTATCCTCCAACGGCATGCTGACCAATGTGTTTGCCGTTTACCCAAACATCCGTTACTTGGTGGACGCCTTCAAACTCCAGAAATACTTTGGTGTTCGTATTTTTGGATACTTCTATTTCCTTTCGGTACCAACCTACTTTTCTCATGAATGTATCTTGGTACTTATCATCTTGTGCACCGTTGAGGTCCATGGTAGTAAGTTCCAACCCGTGAGGTACGTTAACCGTTTCCCATTTGGAATCGTCCGTTGCCAATGTATAGAAATCAGCTTCGGGGTTGCCCAAATGGAATTTCCATCCTTGGTTAATATTCAACTTGGAACGGTCCGTTTTGGTAAATCCGTCCGGTAAACTGCTTTTTTGCCCCCAAGTTATAGTTGACATTAGTAAAATGCAGAGCGTTAGTTTAAATGTTCTCATAAGATAACAATGTTGTATTTTGAATTAAAGAGGATTTTATTTCTCGTTTTCCAGTTCTTCTATAGTCCAGTAATCCTCGCGATCTTTGTTTTCGTTCCGAACCTTACTAACCTGCCAAGAGCCAATACCTTTAGAATCGTTCAAGTGCATTCTGATGTAAGTCAGTACACTAGCAATATAGTCATCGTCCTGTTGTTTCATGCCCGCCATAACACCGGAATACTCTTTGCCATCAACCGGCCCTGTTAGACCATTAAGAAGAATTTTTACGGGGATATCCCATTTTTTAGCCGTTACTCGCGGAGAACCCACCAATGAAGGGGCCATGCCCTCAATACCCGTTCCGTTAATACCATGGCAAGAAGCGCATAAGTTTTTGAAATGGGTATATCCATTAACAATTCTATTTCGGGTATTGCTACTCTCAAGAACATATTGTTTTTTAATCTGTTCAATTTCTAAGGGAACCTCCTTTAAGCTTTCTTCACCAATACTTGCAATTGCTTCGTTGTTGGGGTTGGCAGCTATAATTTTGGAAATGGTTTCGTTGCCTTTTTTGTCTTTAGTAGACCGTAACGAAAGTACCACCTGCTGTAAGACCTCAGGATTTTTATCGCTTTTTAAAGTTTCAACAGCGTTAAGAACAGTCGTGTCACCAGATGCCAAAAATGGTTCGCTTAAACGTACCGCTGCCATGCGTACCCGGGCATCTTCATCTTGCAAAGCATCCAAAACCAAAGTTTTATCAATAGCATCAAGACCGTCTAGCGTCCAAATGGCATGAAGCCTGCCCAAAGCATAATCCGTATCGCCAAACATTGAACCTATAAAGGGGTCTCCGCCAGTTACAATATCCTTTAAATCCGAAACTATGGATTTGTCCTGCTTAAGTACCAGAAGTTTTTGGGCCGTAAGCCTATACCAACCGTTAGGATGATGCAAGTAATCTACTAGTTCATTAGAGGTTTTGTGTAATAGGTCTTCTTGTTTGGAAGGAGCTATTTCATCATGTACTATTCTGTAAATTCTACCCTTCCCAATATTCTTGTCAAAACCTTTTCGTTCTACCACAGGACGTAAAAAGCTTCCTTTTCTTACCCAGTTCCCTTCTTGAATAATGCCACGGTACATATCTACTACGTATAAGCAACCGTCAGGACCTGTTTGGGTATCTACAGGCCTAAAGTTGGTATCTGTGGATGCCAGGAATTCTGTTTCCCCGTAAGGGTTGGACAATACCTTCTTACCATTAACCATATTTACTTTTGCACGACGAATTAAACGTCCTACGGGCTCAGGAATAAAAAGGTCTCCGTACATGGGCAGTTTGTCTCCCAAGAAGATAGATTGGCCACAACTGGCCGTAAAATGGTTTAAAGTGCCGTCTTCACGCAATCTTCTGAGTCCGCCCTGTACGTCTGGAGTTCCAATGATGGGCCATACTTTCTCAAAACCTTCTTCCCATTTCCCTTCCATTTCCAAGGTGCCGTAATAAGGATGTTGTTGGTAACCTAGAGCGGGAGTTTCCCCACCTGCGCTGGAATAATAAATTTGACCCACTTCATCCTGTGTCATACCCCATTGTCCAGAAGGCGCATCCCTTAACGTATCAATTTCCATTTCACCTTTGGTAAAACGGTACCGTAAGGAACCGTTGGATAAATAAAGATAATTGTCCAAACCCCATATCATGGTAGCGGATTGGTGCTCCAGATTGGCATTGTCCCTTTTGTTGTTTTCAAGCACTAGCTTCTTTTCATCAGCTACGTTATCACCATCGGTATCCCTATAACTATAAAGGCTACGGTTGTAAGTTTCACCAATAAGAACACGGTCATCCAAAGGGAGTATAATCCTAGGGAGAATTAGGCTGTCTACAAAAACAGTGCTTTTGTCCATTTTCCCATCACCATCAATATCCTCAAGAACCGAAACCCTGCTCCATGGCTCGTTTTCATCTGTACCGTCTATGTCTTGCATGTAGGTAATCATTTCAGCAACATAGAGTTTACCATCCGGACCCCAAGCAATTGTTACAGGTTCGTTGATCATAGGCTCACTAGCCACTAGTTCCATATGATAACCTTCGGGTAAATGCATTGTTTTCATACTTTCTTCAGGAGACATAAAAACTACGGGTGGGTCTTTTACCAATTGGGGTTTGGTGTAAATAACATCTGCATAAACAGGTTTCTCTTTTTTGCAACTGCCCAGGATAATCAGAATAAAGGCCGAAATAGCAAAGAAAAAATAACGTCTCATAAAATGGTTTTGAAACTGGTAAAGGAATTTGAACATGTCTTTTTTGGTGTTTGTTTATTTGTCTGTTTTGGTCGAAATGATGTTTTAAAGGTATTGAGTTGTATAGAAATTAATCTATGCTCGTTTTTTGGTACTTAAATCCTGCTTGACGTAAAATTAACCATAGCATTATGTTGAGTTTGATACAAATGGTCAGATGCCTATATCAAATGTACTTTTTGATGATTTCTAATTTTCTAAATCGATATGACACAGCAATTGGTTTTGAGAATTTTTTAAAATTATTTAAAACCGTTTCTAAATGTATCTTTTATCCATATTGAAAAGGGATATCTAGTACTAGAAAAGTGTTGTTTCTCTATTATTGGATAGCTCTACATAGTTTCTTGCATTTTCTTTACACGATTTTCTTAACTGGGTTTATGAATTGCGTTTTTTTAATGTCTTGATTGTTCGCTTGCAGAAATTTTGGAATACGCTATTATTAGCCCACCCTCTTTTGTTTTCCCAAGGAGTTTTCCGGCAAAATTGATAGCTGTAATTCCGTTTCCAGTGCCGTCAAATTCAACTATCAGGTCTTTTCCCTTTTTCTTAGCTTTAATAACTTTTGAACCTTTTCCAAAATCGACTTCCTCAGAAGCGCCGAATCTTAAAGAGGTAAGGTCGATATCGTTTTGCGCGTCAAAACCTGCTTCTGAAAGTATTAGAATTTTAATCTTTTTTGTGGTTGAATCTACCTTCCTTTTATTCAGCATCTTAATGCGTTTATGCACAGTAAGGGGAACAATGATGTTTTTTGAACTGTGTTTGTCCTTAGCCAGATCATCTGCTTTTGGGACATCTATCACAGCAAGGGAAAGATGGGTGGCCCTGCCGTATTCATCTTGTAATATATGCGGGCGCTCTAGTTTGTGCCAATGGGTTCGCGTACCGTCTTCATAGGAAGTATTGTCCGGTGTGTAGGCCGTACCGGGATTGAATTTCCAATGGATGCCATCGTGTGAACGTAGATAAATTGCCCGATAATCCCAGAATGCATTGATCATCATATGATACTGTACGTCATCTTTCCAAAGTACGGGGTCTTCGTAATTGCTGTTTCTATATTTTTCAGGGATAATAGGGTTGTATCTGATCTGGTCGGTCAGCACGGTATAGGGGCCAAGCGGGTCGTCCGTGGCACTGCGCATCATTTCCCCGGCCTTTGTTACAAATAGAAACCGACCATCTTCTAATTGAACTCCCGAAAGATTGCGATAATAACGATATGACAGTTTTTCGTCTTCATTAGTGCTTTTCCAATCAACGGTCATGGTTCCCAAACGTTTCCATGGGCCGTTCATGGTTTTAGAGGTGAACAAGGTAGCTTCCCAGTCTACGAGGGAGTAGAGCATATATGTGCCGTCGTTCAATAGGATAATATCGGGATTATGGCCCAATCCGTTTTGAAAACCATAGGCCGTATCTTTTTTTACCTTGTAGGGTCCTGTTGGGGTTTCGGAGACTACATGGGCCACTGTTGAGTTGGGCCATTCCCAATGGCCTTTGGTTGCATTTGCCGGCCATCGGGTAACCAATATATGGTATTTTTGGTCTTGGTCTTTTACCGGTCTGCCGCCCCAATAGCTCCACTCGGGATCTTCTATACCGTTATCGGGGTCACGGGGCAAAACGCCTTCCGCTCCCCAAAGATCGGTTCGCAATTGCTTATGGATGGGCATGGGTAAGATAAGGTCGCTAAACGAAGTGCCGGATACCGCTTTTACTTTGGCCCTTGCCAGTTGTGAGGCCTTACTCTTATTTCCTGAATGATCGTGGGCGAAGACCACATACGAGTTATAGTCTTCTTTTTTCGGGGTAAAATCAACATATTGGGTGCTTGTAAGGTCATGGGCGATCTGGCGAAGATGATTTCCATTGGCATCCCCTCTATACACCGAGTAACTGGCCACATCAACATCGATACTTTTGTTCCACTCCAGTTTAATTTCGGTTTCAAGGGCCTCAATTTTTAGTGTAGAAGGAGGGGCAGGGGCTTCATGGTCTATTTTTTTAAGCAGCACTTTGTTCGATCCTGCCGATTCTGAAGTGTTGAGGCGGGTTACAACATAGCTATATGCCATACCGTTGATAAGGTTTGTATCGGTAAAACTTAGATCCGCGGTCGTGGTCAGTTTGTTGTAGGCGTCGCTTTTTCCTTTGTTTCTGTAAACCGAAAACTTGCTGTCTGAATTCGCTTTTTTATCCGTCCAATCCAAACGGATACCGTCGGCCACTATTTTTCCCGAAAGGCTAGGACCTTCTTTTTCGGGAGCTTTTACGCTAAGGTTGACATAATCTAGAAAAACTTTTACATCCTCACTGGAATAAAATACGACCCGAACACGGGGAGGTCCAGCCACTACATCCTCTTGGGTTAGGGTATAGGTGCCTGAAAAATGTTCTATGGTTTTGTCCATACCTATGAGTTTTACTTTTTCGGCCAAGATGCGCTTCTGTTCACCAAAAAACAGATGTAAGGAAAGTGAACCTTTACTTATGTATTCCAAATCGGCCCCAAGGCTCCAGTTCAATTCATCGCCCACTTTTAGGTCTTGATACTCAGTGGTCGTGTTCAAAGGCTTGGAATCGATATAGGCATAATCGAAAGAACTAAAATAGCGACCGGTGAAAAGGCCCATTGAGTGGCCTTCTTTTTGTGGTTCGTTGGAGGGTGTCCAGAATGGGGATTGTAATCCGAGGCGCCAAGAACCGGCCTGTATCATATTAAAATCACCATCGTTTACATTGGGGTAGGGGGCGTTGCCCCCAAGGAGAACACTTTGTGCCGATAAACTCAAGTGGCAAAAAAGAAGCAATACAATTGATAGAAAAGTATATGCAGGGGTACTTTTTTCTTTTTTCCGATAGTGATTTAGATGTCTCATTTTCTGTATTACTATATTAGTGTTCTATTACTTTTGAGCGAGAAAATTTAACGGCGCTCAATTTTTAGCACATAGGCAAAATTGCAGGGTTTTTGTTTCGGAAATTGAACAACAAGGCCTTCCACTTTCTGTTCCCATTTGATGCTTTCACTGCTTCCCAACATTGAAATATTTTTGATGTCTCCGGGATAGAGTTTCCCCTTGCTGCCTAATGTTCTAATGGTAATTTGTTCCCCTGGCCATTCCATACAGATAGCGTACAAATTTTTTCCGTTTTGGGTAAACCGAATATCTTCTGAAGTGTATTTCGGAATCAATTCCCCGTGGTTTTTTCCTTGTCCGTGATGGCCGGGATTGGTTACTTCCGTAGGTCCTTCGCCATAAAATATCCAGGGCATGGTGTTGTAGATGGCTTCTCCATTTATTTTCAACCAATCACCCATGGCATATAGTTCCTTTTTGGTTTCCTCTGGAAAACTACCATCTGCTTTTGGGGGTACGTTTAGAAGCATTCTACCATTCTTACTGGTCATGTCTATCAACATATCGATTAATGTGCCGGCATCCTTTACCTTGTTCACAGGGTTATAAAACCATGTACTGGGCCATTCAAAGTGGCGTTGCATATTGATGTCGGCCATCCATGGGTCATATTGCATTCCCAATAGGTTTCCGTCTTCAATATCACGAATACCTATTCCTGGTGGAATATCATGGGTTTTATAAAATACTTCTACTTCTTTCCCTAATTTTAGCCCCTTGTTAAAATAATCACTGATCAATTTTTGCTGATAACTTTCGGGTACACTGATCAGTTCATTATCACCTTCCGGTAACAGGCGGCCACGGTCTGTGTACTTTTTTAATTCGCCTTTTACGGTTCCTCCAAATCCAGTATCAAACCAAATCATATCTGGTTCGTGTTTGTCAATAGCTTCAGAAATACGATCAAACCAAGCTTTAAAAATAACTTCTGCTATTCGGCCTTCATTGGCCGTAGCGTACTTTGAATTATCCTCATGGGGATTGAGGTAAGTAGGGTCGTCTTTGGATAACCGGCCCCACATACGGCTCCAAAAATCACCCGTATGAAAAGAGGATATTATAGGCATATTGCGTTTGCGGAGTTCTTTTGCCAGGCTTCCGTATATGTCTACTTTAGGTCCTTTGTTTATGGAATTCCAATCGGTTATATCGCTATCCCAATTTACGACCCCGCTACCGTGCCATGCTACGGGTCCGCCAAATTGGGCGCCTGCATCTTGCATCAAATCGACCCATTTTTTAGCATCGAATTTTTCACCTTTCCAAGCTTCAATAGCTTCAAGAACGGTCATTTCTGGGTTGTTGGAGGCTACTTGTACGGTTTGCGGTCCCCAATGAAAATAGATTCCGAATTTCATTCCGTACAACCAATCTGGTGTGTTGTGTTTTTGCAATGAGGACCATTCTGCTTCGTAGGACAAAGCTGATAGTTCACTTTTATTGTTTGAGTTTTGGGCAAAACTTATTGCGGTTGTCACGAGGAAAACATGGCAGAAAGCAAAAAGAGTTTTAAAGTTTTTCATTTTGATTATTTTTTGTTCTTATTTGACCTATCCGTAGGTATTGCCGTTTAAATAGCTAATAAATCAACTGTCTGTCCACACTTTGCGAAACTTTATTTTCTTTATGGATAACACTGCGTTATTTGATAGAAAGGGGGATTTCTGCATATTCGATGAGGGTACTGCTAAAAAAGAAAAAGTTCAGGTTTTTATTTGGAATAGTATTGACAGCGACTTATACACATTGGTACATATAATAATACGTTTAGTCTATTTATGGGATTACTACTTTTTTAGCTGACTGTTTCAATTCTAATTCTAGTTTTCGTTCAGCTTTTTAGTAGCGTTCATGGCACGTTCTCGCTGTTTGGCATTGAGTCCATGCTCTAACAAATACTCGAACTTTGGAGTATTGTGGTGGCGTTTCATTTGTTGGTCATCAACATCTAAACTTAGGTCGCAATCAAAACGAACTAGAACCACATGATTCTTTTTCCAGTCGCCCGTAGGGTTGGCAAAATGTGAAATCCCCCAAGTAATTCCACGACCATATTTAGTATCTGTAAAGGCATCAGCAATAAAAGGACCACCGGCATCTGGCATCATTTCTACCATGGCGGCAATCTCAAAATTTACCCAATCTTCCGCATATTGTATGGTGTTCATTTCGTTACCGTCTCTAATTGCAAAAGCGGCTACCCCTTTTTTGAAAGGAAATAGAGTTGTCTCATGTCCTGAACTCATTACCGGGTTCAGTGGGTGTTTTTCAAAAGGACCTAAAGGGTCATCTGCAATGGCAAGTCCATGCATGCGCACATTACCTTTGGTTTTCGTTTTACCAAAATCGGATTTATAATACAGGTATATTTTTCCGTTATGAACTATAGGGTAGGGGTCATGAATAGAAAATTGGTCCCAAGAACCAGGAGCTCCGTTAGGTATAACTTCTTTGTTTAAAGGAGTCCAAGGACCATCAGGAGAATTGGCATAAGATACGGCAACGGGACAATTATCTCCACCACTTTTTCCCGGAGCTTCAGAAAACGCTTGATAATATAAATAGTATTTGCCTTTCCACTTTAAGATATCTGTAGTAGTAACGGAACGCCAGCCTACTTGAGGTTTGGGAGGTCTAGGAACGGCAACACCTTGCTCTTCCCATGTAAATCCATCTTTGGAGGTAGCGTAGAATATATCTGCCAAATCCCAATCTGCAGAGGGAATAGTATCATTGGATTCCTCTACCCTTGGAATCCCTACCGGGGCCACAGGGGTTTCTCGGTGGGTGTACCAAATATAATATTTACCATTTTCAAAAATTACTTTTGAGGGGTCTCTTCGTGATATGGTGCCATCATTACCATGATAATCAAAACCTTTAAGTTCTGTATATTTAAATTGGGTGTACAATTCGTTGGATTCGGGACGAGCCCCTAAGTAGTTATCATAGTTCCGTTCTAAAGCGGCACTCAAAGGTCTGTTGGGTTTCTCTTCTGGCAACTCATAAGGAAATGCCTTTTCTTGGGCTTGGGCCATTGCAAAAGTGCTCAAACTTAATGCTAGTAAAATATACTGTTTCATAATATTGTTTTGGTATAAGTTGATGGATTAAATGTTTATATAGTTGAATGGATTAGTCTATGTTTTTTTATGAATCAACTAGTTTACACTTATTTCTTTTGGCTATATTGAAATCTGCATAAGACAAAGTCTATTTATTTTATCAAGTTGATGTACAGGGCATTTTGGTCTAGAATACTTTTGTTATCACCATCTATAGGGGCAATGTTGGCCGTTAGCTTATAAGATGCTTCGGTAGATAGTTTATCTTCTGTGTGGACCACAGCCGTAATATTGGCATATCCCGCGTAAGCGATAAACTTGGATTCCGCTACTTTTTCGCCATCGTTATCAAACAATTTTAATTCTATTTCACGGTCTTGATTAGCTTTATAGGTAAGGGGTATCTCTATAGAAGTAGATTGCTTTTGGGCAATAATGGGGCTATCAAATGATATATTTTCGTTGTAAAGTTTTAGGTTGTTTCTTTCTTGGGAGTTGGAATCATTGGCATCTACCAGTTTATAGGCTCTAACCCAATCATAGTACACTGTGTTTTTGCTTGGGTCGTTCAATTCTTGGGCAGTAGGAATTTCTATCCACGGAAAAGGGTAGGTTTCACTCACTAAACGCATGTACATAGGTTGATCAAAAGGCTTATATTTTACCTTGTCATAAAACTTCTGGTGTTTGGGTGCCCGGTCATTGTAGTAGTAGCTGGCCGTACTTTCATTTTGCCACCAGCCACCGTAGATATTAAAATCTTGCGAGGTAAGTCTTTCATCTTCAAATTTTACTTGCGGGGCTCGGTAGTCATGTTTTTCACCATCACAGTCCGTATACCAGAAATGTGAATTGGAGTGCATACCACTGGCAAAGTAACTTCCATTAAAATCACCTTCACGACCAATAGATTCATGAATATCCCACTCCAAACCGTATTTATCACAATCGTTAGGTCCTTTAAAATTGTTGCTGCTCGAAAACCAGAATGTTGTAGACATGGTAGTAGCTGCGGCCTTTACACGGCATTCATAATACCCGAATTTTGTAGATTTTTTTGAAACCACAGCGGCCCCTCCAATATTAAAAGTAATATCTCTACCGTAGGCATGAACTATGGTATCCTTCTCAAGCTTTTTACTCGTCATTTTAAGAAAACCGTCTCCTACGGAAACCTGTGAGGCCATAAAAAGACCGGGTGGCCTACCTATCCAAGTAGGGTGGTGGTCATACCATTTTGTGGTGTCCAACTCTGTACCATTAAATTCATCTGAAAAGTCAGGATTTAAGACCCAACGTTTGCCCATAGGAGGTTTTGGTGGTCCTTGGCGAGTTTCTTCTTTGGTTTCGGGCATTTCTTGAGCAAATAAACTGCCGCTTACAAGTAAAAAAAATGCAATGGTCTGTTTCAAAATCATTTTATTTCGTTTCTGTTATTTTTTAAGAGCGAAAGCTAGATGCTCACCCTTATTTTGATTTTTTTAGTGGTTCAATTTTTCCTATGCCGTTTTCAGGTGCGTCATGGGCCGTTTCATGCAAATTAAACTGGGGAATGGTTTGAAATAGTTGGTCACGTTCCGCTCTATGGGCTGGTGAGACTTGGCTCCAATCCTTGATTTTAGGAAAGCTAATAAGGTCATCTGGTGTTTTGCTTACATCGTACCACACATCGTTGCCATCTTTTAGTACAAGATTTCCTCTTACTATTTGGGTTTCTTTGTGATAGCCATATATCCAATCTCTATGCGTTGGTTTATCCGTAGTCAGGAAAGGCATTAAACTTTCGCCATTAATTTCGTAACTATCGGGAATTTCTACATTGGCAATATCTGCAATGGTAGGAAGCATGTCTGACATGTTGACGAGTACATCCTGCATTCCTTTTTTGGTAAGGTTCATTCCCGGAGCGTAAATGATAAACGGCACGTGGGTACCTTTTTGCGAAATTGGACTGGATTTTCCATAACCACTGGTGCCATTATCCGCACAGAAGATAAAAATGGTGTTGTTCTCAATACCAAGTTCCTTTAACTTATTCATATATTGCCATACCTGATAATCTAAATAGTTTATATGATGGTGAATACCGCTATCGGTAACCGTGGCATGGGTGTCATAAATTCCATTGTTGCCGGTAACGTTAGGTGGTGTGCGCGAATATGCCTTTCCGTTCCAAGAAATTTTAGGGGTTCCGGGCCATTTGTTTCCGGAGTCAGGGTTCAGGAAGTCCCAAGCGTCATGACCTAAGTGACTGGTATGGTACACGAAGAAAGGTTCTTTTTCTTCTTGCTTTCTTTCCATGAAATCAAAAATAAAATCCAGTTCTACATCTGGGCCAAAAGTGTTCAATCCAAATTCTTTCTTTGATTTTTTAGTGTTGGGCCACCAAACCAATTTTTTGTTGGTACCCGGATAGTTCATAAGTTGAACATGAGGTTTCCAATACCAACCGGACTGTACGTAGCTTTTTTTGTGGATTTCTTTATTGGTATCGGCATTAAAAATCTTCTTCTTTCCGTTTATTTTTCTAGTTTCCAAACGGAAATCCGTAGTGTGTATAGCTTTGTTATAAGAACCTTCACCAGGGGTAAAACACCCTTCATCAAACTGAAATTCTTCTATATCCATTTGTGTTTTTCCGGCCCAAAATGTAGCATAACCACCCGCTTTGGCCACATGGGCAATGGAGTGGGGCGAACTATCATATAAGTTCCAAACGCCTTTGCCGTTTGGAGCCTTACCTTTATCGCTATTATGCCACCATTTATGCAAATGCGCGTATCTGCCTGTCATCATCATGGCTCTACTTGGTCCGCAAACTGTGGCTGCCCAAGCGGTTTTTACGTATAAACCTTCTTCCGCTAGTTGATTCAATACGGGCGTTTTGCCCCTGTATTGCATGTCCGAACTGTTACCTCCCTTTGGTGGACTCCAAACTGTAGAGCCGTAAATGGGAAGTTCCCGAGCGCTAATATCATCGGCATATAAAAGAATGATATTGGGTTTGTCCTGAGCTACTCCTAAAGCGGACATCATTAGGCACCCTAACACAACCCATAAGATTTTATGATTTATAATTTTCATGCTCAGTTTTGAATTTGTTCTTAAGTGTCCTGGATTTAATAAAATTCCCAAAATCCGTATTTCTCTCCTTCAATATTTTCTTTAGTATCACCCAATTCTTTCGCTTTTTCTTTCATTTCCTTGCGCATGGTCTTTACTTGATCGGCATATTGGGGAAAGAAGGAAAGATCATACACCTCCCAAGGGTCGTTTTTTATATTGAACAATTGGGTAACGCGGGATCCTTTTACGGTTTCCCCGCTCTTTTTATCATAATTGTTGGCACGTACGTATTCAATGAGTTTATAATCCCCTTTTCTATAAGCTCTTTGGAATTGCCTGTAAGCGTGGTAAGTGTAATCCCTAACGCTGCTCTTTTCCTTATTGATAACCGGTAATAGACTTTTACCGGTAACAGAACTAGGTGCATCAACACCAATGAAATCCAGTATCGTTGGGAAAATATCAAAATTATAAGCTAACGCCTCTCTTTTACTGTCCTTGTCTTTTATGAGATTGCCCGAAAAAACAAATGGAATATGAACCCCATCTTCATCATATATATTCTGTTTTCCCATTAAACCATGATTGCCAACTGCCAGACCACTATCTCCAGCAAAAACAATTAACGTATTTTCATAAGCGCCGCTTTCTTTTAATGACGCAATGACTTTACCTATTTGAGCATCTAAATGCGTAATAATAGCGTAGTAATCAGAAAGTTGTTCTTTGGCCACTTCCGGTGTTCGGGGCCATACGGCCAATTCTTCATCCCTTAAAAACATATGTCCATTATCAAAAGGATGTTGTTCCATATAGGATGGGGGAAGGATAATATCCTCAATGGGGTACATGTCTTTATATTTCTGTGGCGCCTGTCTTGGGTCATGAGGTGCATGAAACGCTAAATACAAAAAGAAAGGGTCTTTCTTTTTGTAATCCTTAATATACTCCGAAGCACTTTCAGCATAGATTTCGGACGTATGTGGACCATCTTTTTCTGTGGCAGAAGGGCCTCTTTTATCTTCTTTGGTTACCGATCTACGAACCACTTTTCCGTCCTTGTCATACACTAATATATACCCGTCTTCCTTTTTATAATCACCATCTTTTTTCCAGTCCCAAGAAGGCATACGAAAGTGATCTACCAAATAAATACCTCTGGACATTATACGGTCTCCTGAATCAAAAGAGCGAGCCAAAGCAGTATTGTCTTGGTGCCATTTGCCCACAATATGGGTGTTGTAGTTTTGGGCCTGTAAGGCTTCACCTATGGTTTTGTGTTCGGGCGGAATAGTGTGTCCTTGTCCTTGTAATTCAAATACATTTCTGCCTGTTAATAACATGGCCCTACTTGGAACGCAAGTAGCACCGGAAAAAGCACCCATTAAATATCCGTTGGAAAATGAAATGCCATCAGCAACCAAAGCGTCCATATTTGGTGTTTTTACCTGCATGCCACCCAAAGCATGTACCCCGGAAAAGCGGTGGTCATCTGTGTAAATAACGAGTACATTAGGCCGGTCTTTCTTTTTGGTTTTGCTTTTTTGAGCGCTTGCGGGAAGACCTAACAGTATACAAAAAGCGATTAAAATGTAATGGGAAAATGGATTTCTAAAATTCATAATGTTATTCTGATTTATTTGAATGGGTATCCACTAAAATTTGAGATTCTCTCTTATCGTCACCGTTCAAGGAAAACACAATACCGTCCGTATGTAAGCTATCTATGTGCCTTCCATAAATCCCATAGGCTGGAAGAATATTAAAAAAACTGAACTCAGGATAGCGGTCTATATCTTCTTCAACCTTAGCGGTAGTGTGCTGTGCAGTTCCTCCTCCAGGAAGCTCCAGTTTTATATTTTCTAAAGTTATTTTACCAACTTTATGATTTGGGGTTCCCGTAATTAATATGCCTGAAGGCGGATTTACCCTAGAGCTATCCAGGGTCCGCGCACTGCCTTTTACATTTTTGATGAGTACATCGGTAATAGAACCAACCTCTCGTTTTTCGGCATTGCGGTAGGTGCGTAGGCGTTCCCCTAGGCGAATGAAAATAGGCATATCTACTCGATCCATCTGAATACCGTCTATAGTTACATCGTGAATATTGGCCCCGTCTACACTTAAGATCTTTATACCGCCACCTTTGGTATCATAAATCTGGCAGTTTTTAATATCAATATTGTACATATCTCCCATAGACTCCGTGCCGAACTTAATCGAACCCCAGTCACTTCTGAGCTTACAATCGCTAACTTGTACGTTATAGGTAGGTTTTGGACTCGTAGTTTTAATGCAAATGGCATCATCTCCTGTGTTGATGTCGCAATTTTTAATAACTGCATCGTAGCTGGAATCCAAATCAATTCCATCATTGTTCTTGTGGGCGTGACTGTAAATAGAAACTTTATCCACCAAAATATCATTGGACTGATAGAAATGACACGTCCATGCGGCCGGCTGTCGTAAATGAATATCCTGCACCCTTATCTGAGAAGAGTTTACGAACCGCAGAAGAAAAGGTCTATTTGTACCAAAATCTTTAGTTTCAGTAATGTTCAATTCCTTAATTTTTGCCTTTATATTTTTCGATAGAAAAGCTTCTCCGTTCCCATCAATAGTTCCTTTTCCGGTTACGGCAATGTTTTTGGCGTTTTTTGCACCAATAAGACAATTACCACGTTGTTGCCCAGTGGCATCTTGAAACGTATCGATACTTTGATAATCCAGCGGATTTGAACTTCCAATTAATTTTGCATCTTCAGCTATATGCAGGGTTACATTGTCTTTTAGGAGAAGTGTTCCTGAAATGTAATTGCCGCCTTCAATAGTAACAGTTCCTCCACCAGCAAGATTACAAGCATCTATGGCCTTCTGAATGCTTTTGGTATTTATGGTTTTGCCATCTCCTATGGCGCCATAATCAACAACGTTGTAATGGTCTGATTTTGAAGAGCAACTTACCAACAGAATAAAGGTAATTAAGAGGCTTGTATAATGTAGTTTGGCTTTCATTTTAGTTACTTTGGATTTGGTCTTTTGTGATGATTTTCCGGTTTAGGAAAACCCTGTTTATTTGGCTGTTTGTCACGTTTTTAAGAACAACAGGTGCCCTTTTGTCCTCATTTATAATCTTAATGCTGAAATTGTCTACCACCAAGCCATTTATGTGTCTTGCATAAAGTCCGGAAGCGGGTAGGGTACCTACTAAACTGAATTCTGGCCACCAGCCCTTAAGCACTTCTTGAGTGTATTCTTTTATCTCTGTTTTCTGGGCGTCTTCGGCCGTTCCTCCACCAGAAACTACAAATTGAACATCCTTAATGGTTACGTCTTCAATTTGATGCCCTGGAAACCCGGTTAAAAAGAAGGCCGAGTTTTTATCAAGCTTGGAATTGTCTACCACAATATTGCTAAAGCTAAAGTTGTGCATGCTTTTTAGTGGTTCTAACTGTCCTTTGGGTGTATCTACGGAAGCAATTTGTTGTGCGAATGTCATGAAAATAGGACGAGGTACGTTTTCCATTACCAAGTTACTGAAGACCATGTTCTTCATTTCGCCACCTTCACATTGCTGAATCTTAAGTCCCGAATCTTGAATATCCTTAAAAGTACAGTTGGTAACGGTAACCGATTCAATATTTCCACGGGATAAGAGACCAATACGCATTCCGCCCCATTTGGTGCTAAAGTGGCAATTGCTTACCGTTATGTTCTTGCACGGTTTGTCCGGTCTTGAGGCTTGCAGGCAAATACTATCGTCACTATTATCAAAATTACTATTGTTTACGCGCACATTTGTGCACCCGTCAAAATCCAACCCATCTCCGTTATTGTTTACGCGACTTATGATGTTAATTCCGCTTACAGAGATATTATCACAGTAGAGCCAAGCGGAAGTCCATGCCGCAGGATTGATCAAGGTAATATCATTAAGATGGATGTCCTTTACGTTCACAAACCTGATCATCATTGGTCTACCACCTTTTTGCTTCGTGAAATTTTCTTTGTGCCCGTTTCCATCAATAGTGCCATAACCTTCAATGGCAATGGAACGTGCATCTTTAGCAAAAATCAAGCAACGGTCCATATGCGGTTCGTTCTTGTACATATTTTTATGGGTATCAGTAGCATAATCTTCATAATTGAGGCTGCCAAGAAGCGTTGCTCCATTATCAACATGAAGGGTAACAAAATCCTTTAAGTAAATAGTACCCGTTACAACGGTTTTTCCTGCAGGAATCAAAACCCTTCCACCTCCATTTTTGGTGCAAGCATCTATAGCACTTTGTACAGCCTTTGTATCTAGTGTAATACCGTCTGCTTTAGCGCCATAATCCAGCACATTAAAATCTGTAGCCATTGCTTGTGTGATAAATAACAGGCAAAAGGCACAACAGAGTAATTGTGATATTTTCATTTGATTATTTTGATACGATTATAGTTTTAGAAGTTTCCAATCCGTTAGAAGTAGCTGAAACTGTTATGTTGCCAGCAGCTTCGGTAGATTTTATTACTAAAAGACATTTTCCGTTAAACGCTTTTATTTTAGTGTCTTGAAACGATTCTAGTGATGCCGAGTTTCCATTTCCCACTGCAGCAAGGATTCCGGGGCCTTCTACAGTAAACTGTACTTGGTTGTCCGCTAAAGGAACAAGGTTTCCATCCGCATCCGTAATATCAACTTTAATAAAAGAAAGGTCTTTACCATCTGCCGAAATTTGGGAACGGTCTGCCGTTAAGCGTATTTTAGATGCTTTCTTAGCAGTGTTGATTATCTTTTCGGCAACTGCTTTTCCATCTTTATAACCAATTACTCGTAAGCTTCCCGGTTGGAAAGGAACCTTCCAGCTTAATCTATATTTTGACGTGTACATACCTTTTTCAAACCCACGGAATTCAGCCGGAATATCAGTGGTATCAACTCCTTTTACTTTTCTGCCCAAAGATTTCCCGTTTACAATCAGTTCTACTTCATCACAATTGGTATAGGCAAATACGGGAATTTCTTCTCCTTCTTTTCCTTCCCAATTCCAGTGTGGCAATACATGAACCATAGGCTCTGTAGTCCACTGGCTTTGGTAGAGGTAATATCTGTCTTTTGGAAATCCGCATAAATCTACGGGAGCAAAATAGGAGGCGTGTACCGGCCAATCTGCGTTCCAATATCCATTGGTAGAATTATCGCGCCCACCGTAAGGGGTAGGTTCACCAAGGTAATCAAAGCCTGTCCACATAAATTCACCTAAAAAGGTAGGGTTTTCTGCCTGAACATCAAACTCAACATCAGGAGGATAGGCCCATGGTGGACCAACCGTTACATCATAACTAGAGACTTGGTGTGTTTCTTTTTGGTGTTCATAGGTAATAGGTAAGTGGTACGAACCTCGGCTACTGGTCTGCGATGAGGTTTCGGAACCGTAAACGATCATATCCGGATTTTCCCGTATAACTTCGCCATAATCAAAAGGCTTATAGTTTAGGCCTACAATATCTATCTGGTACGCTAATTTATTTTTGAACGCTCCCGGGTAGTTGTTAAAACCTGCTGTAGTTGGTCTGGTGTGATCTTCATCGTGACAGATATCGCTCAACATTTTGGCCACTTTCCAACCGTCCTTTTCCCGTTGCTCAATAATTTCGTTACCTATACTCCACATCACTACGGAAGGGTGGTTACGGTCTCTTTTGATCATATCCCTTAAATCACGCTCGTGCCATTCGTCAAAAAACTTATTATAGCCGTTAATGACTTTTGGAATTTTCCACTCGTCAAAAGCTTCGTCTAGGACAACAATACCCAGTTTATCACATATCTGGAGCATTTCTGGCGATGGTGGATTGTGGCTCGTACGCAAGGCATTTACGCCCATACTTTGCATAATTTGCATTTGGCGCTCCGTAGCTCTGTAATTTACCGCGGCACCCAAAGGTCCAAGGTCATGGTGCATACATACACCATTGAACTCTACAGGTTTTTCATTCAATAGAAACCCTTTTTTAGCATCAAAAGAAATACTTCTTATCCCTAAAGTACTATGGTACTCATCTATAACCGTATTCGCTTTTTTTACTTGAGTGACAACATCATATAAAAAAGGGTTCTCAATTCCCCATCGGTTGGGGTTGTTCACTACTATTTCATCTATAACAACTTTCGTCGAAGATTTTTCTAGCTTGATTTTTTGACTACTTGAAGCTACCACGTTATTTAGCCCGTCAATTATTTTTGTTTCTAAAGTAACCGAAGCTTTTTTGCCATTGGCATTCTTTACCGTGGTTTCAATTTTTACAGTCGCCTTTTCATTAGATACTTCTGGGGTTGTAATATAGGTGCCCCAAAGTGGAATGTGGACCGGGTTATTTATTTTTAAATAGGTGTTCCTATAGATACCCGCTCCGGAGTACCAACGGGATGCTAAATCTTCCGGGGCAACCCTTACGGCAATGACGTTGTCTTCCCCAAACTTAATGTACGGGGTTAAGTCCAGTTCAAAACCCATATAACCAAAAGGGCGCTCGCCAATATAGGTTCCGTTTATATAGACTTTACTATTGTTCATGACACCATCAAACAAGACAGCTATTTGCTGAGCTGCATATTTTTTGTCTATGGTAAAATGTTTGCGGTACCATGCCGTACCGTGTACGGGTAAACCTCCTGTACGAGCATTGTATTTTTTGTCAAAAGGACTTTCAATGGCCCAATCATGGGGCAAATTAAGTTTACGCCACTGCGCATCTTTAAATGTAGATTTTTCCGCTCCGGAGGGGTCTCCCTTTTGAAAAAGCCAGTTGCTATTAAAAGAAACATCGCCATTTGTGGCATTAGGATTTAATTGGCCAAAGGAGAAACAGAATTGTAATAAAAGGGTAAATAGTAAGCTTGTTCTCAACATTATTTTCACGTTAATATTTATTGTGGTGAAAGTCGAAAATAATTTCTAGGGAAAAGACCACGGACTGATGAAAAAATAGAACAGATGGTTTTTTTGGTTAGGGTTTGCTGGGCGCGTCTACATGTTAAGACATTACAGTACAACTTCCAAGATTTTTAGAAGATTGGGTGTTGTCAATATATTGTCAAGTTTTTTGCGGGCCTTAAACCTAATATGAGCTTGTAAATTCTCTAAGTTGACTTTAGTGAAATGTTCATTTGTTGTACCCTTTAGCACATTCGTGGCTCGGGGATGAGCGATAAAATTAGAATTTAGCTACCTCAAATAGGGCGAAACAAAATGGTATCGTCAATAACAACCACATTATGAATTTAAAACACCTAGCGGCACTTTCAGTCGCCATTGTCTGTATTGCTTCCTGTGGCAGTTCGGACAAAAAAAATCAAAAGGATACGGCGCAGCTCAGTACTACCGATACCATTAAAGTCTTTCAGCCTAATTGGGAGTCTATCAAGAAAAATTATAAAGACCCAAAATGGTTCAGCGATGATAAATTCGGGATTTTTATCCATTGGGGCGCCTATACGGTTCCTGCTTTTGGTTCCGAATGGTACCCAAGACGGATGTATATGGATACCGCAACTTTTTCCGCAACCCTAAAACCAGGAAAGAAAGGACCTAATGCAGCATATACACACCATAAAAAGACGTGGGGAGACCAAAAAGAATTTGGCTACAAAGATTTTATTCCCATGTTCAAGGCCGAAAAATTTGATGCTAAGGAATGGATAGACCTTTTCAAAAAATCAGGTGCTAGATATGTAGTTCCGGTAGCAGATCACCATGATGGTTTTGCTATGTACAAGTCAAATACAACCCGTTGGAACTCATTTGATATGGGTCCGAAAAGGGATGTTTTAGGTGAACTTTTTAAAGAAGGCCGCGAACAGGGTTTGAAAATGGGCGCTTCTTCCCACTTTGCCTTTAACTGGTCTTTTTATAATAAGAAGGATAAGTTTGATACGGTTGACCCGGAGTATGCCGATTTATATTCTAGTAAAGGAAAAGATTTAAAAGAACCGGTTTCCGAAAAATTTAAGGAGCGCTGGTGGAATAGAACAATTGATTTGGTAGATACGTACCAACCTGATATCCTTTATTTTGATTTCTATGTAGATATTGATGATTTTGCAGACTTAAGGCCTAAATTGGCAGCCTACTATTACAATAAAGGTCGTGAGTGGGGAAAAGAAGTTTTGATCAATGACAAGAATTTTGGTCATGAAGCTTTTCCGGAAGGCACGGTTATCTATGATTTGGAAAGAGGGAAACTTCCAGGTATTAGAAAACTGCCTTGGCAGACCGATACTTCAATAGGTAAAAATTCGTGGTCACATGTTACGAATTGGGATTCTAAAACGCCTAACCAACTGATAGACGATTTAGTGGATATCGTTTCTAAAAACGGAAACTTATTGTTGAACGTTGGTCCTAAAGCAGATGGAACTATTCCTGATGACCAAAAAGAGATTCTATTACAAATTGGTGATTGGCTTGCTGTTAACGGTGATGCTATCTACGATACCAGATATTGGAAAACTTTTGGAGAAGGTCCAACAGAGGTTAAAAAGGGGCATCATTCCGAAGGGAAAAACAAAGAGTTTACGGGTCAAGACATTAGGTTTACCCAAAAAGGGGATAAGTTGTACGCCATAATGTTGGCTTGGCCAAAGAACGGTAAGATTGATATAGAGTCTTTAGGAAGTGCAAATGCCTACGCCGAAGGTTTGGATATCAAAGCAGTGAAGCTATTGGGTAGTGATGCTAAAATAGATTTTGAGCAAACTAAGGAAGCACTTACCATTAAAGATTTAGGAAAAAAATCGGGTGAATACGCCCACGTGTTAGAGATATCTATTTAAGATTAAGCTCTACTTTAAGATTGTTTTTTTTGTGTTAGTTTTGAGTGCATCGATTGTTCATAGTCGATGCACTTTTTTTATGCCTCTAAGTTTCTTGTTTGCAGTTTAAGGAGTATTGCTTTTTAGTAGTTCACCTTTGATTATAACCATAAAAAAGGCCCGTTCATTGTAACGAACAGGCCAACTTTGCTTAGTACAAAGTGAATTTAAAATTTATTTTTCAGCTCTGTAGTTCTTTAGTACAGCACTAATATCTAGAGGGTCTTCCATATCTTTTTGTAATTGCATTAACTCGGAAAACATAGTATCTACTTTCTCTTTGAATTCAGGCTTGCCCGCCAAATCGTTCATTTCTTCTGGATCAGCTGTTAAGTCGTACAGCAATACAACGTCCATTTTAGGATATACGATCAGTTTATAGCCATCTTTACGTATCATACGCTGTAAGTCTATGTAACCATTATAAATAGCATCATAATGACTTTCTTTACGTTCTCCGTCTACAAGGTCTAAAACACTGTTAAAGAATACATATTCGGGTTTTTCAATGCTGGCCAATTCTAAGCTTGTTGCCATGGCATCTTGTAAATAGATATCGGCATCAACTTTTTGGTTTGCAGGAATTTTAGGCCCAACGATCATAAACGGAGCACGAACGCTATGGTCAAACTGACTTTGCTTTCCAAGAAGGCCATGTTTGCCCATTGACAAACCGTGATCTGCCGTAAAAATGATATAGGTGTTATCCATTTTACCAGTTTTCTCTAATCCATCTAGAATCTGCCCTATTTGAAAATCCAAATGAGAAATGAGCGCATAATACTCTTGTGTATGTTTTTTTACGGCATATTCAGTTCTGGGAAAAGGAGCTAGTGCTTCATCTCTGAGACTTGGGCCATTGCCCATTCCATCTTTATAAGGGTAGAGGGGAAGAAAACTTTTAGGAACGCTTATGTTTTCTATAGGGTATAGGTCTACAAACTCTTGTGGTGCCTGTCTAGGGTCATGTGGGGCGTTAAAGGCCAGATACATAAAAAAGGGCTTCTCGCTCGTTTTGGTCTGGTCTATGAACCCAAGGGCATCGTCTTTAAGTACTTCGCTCCAGTGTTTACCACCCTGCCAGAAACCACCGTACTTCATATCTGTAGGGGTCCAAAGTGTATCATTTTCATTTTGAGGTCTGTTATAACCTATAGGCATAATATCTTCCGGTTTTTTACCTTCTTCTTTTAAGGTTTTGAATTTGGCACCGGTATTTTCCGTGGCCCATGCATCGCCGGGCATACCTGGGCGAACGTGAACTACATTTTGAAAAACGTTTTGGGCTTTGGCATCTACGTGCCATTTTCCTGTCATATAGGTGTCATATCCTGCGCCTTCCATGAGTTTACCCCAAGTTTTGTCAAACTCCTTACCGTTACTCCAATTTTCGCGAAATTCGTTTACTTCCCAAAGCTTACGTCCGGAAATGATCATGGCTCTAGATGCTGCGCATATGGCACCGTTCCAACCTCCCATGTTAAAGGCATGGGTGAACGTAGTGCCTTTATGTACCAATTTATCTAGATTGGGAGTTTGAATTTCTTTGTTCCCTAACGCATTTATGGCCGAATAGGTCATATCATCGGCAAATATGAAAACTACGTTAGGTTTTGACGGTGTAACCTCTTTTTTCTCAGCTTTACAAGAGAACAGCAGCACTGAGATGAGGGCAAGTGTTAAATTTTTCAAAGGATTAAATTTTAAAAATGATTTATTGTACTTCGTTTATTTGGTCAGGGTGAAAATAAGGATTGAATCTTATTAAAATTACATTGGCCGAATTCTTTAGGATGAATTTATAGTATTTACACGGATATTAGGACGCATCTGTAGCCTCATTTTTTTTTGTTGATTTGACGAACGTACTCACTTGGTACCACTCCAAATTGCTTTTTAAAACATTTGGAGAAGTAGGAGGCCGTACTGAAACCTGTTTTGTACATAATTTCCTTTACGGAGAAGTTACTTTGGTCAAACAGCTGTACCGCACGCTTAAGACGAACGTTTCTGATGAACTCGCTGGAAGAAAGCCCGGTTATCTCTTTAAACTTAAGATACAGTGTACTGCGACTAAGGCCCATTTCCTTCACGAGCATTTCAACATTAAAATCGGTATTCATCATGTGTTTTTCCACGATTTCAATAGCTTGGCTAAGAAATATTTCATCCATTGAGGTTACTACCACTTCACTGGGTTGTACCGTTATTTTGCGGTTAAAACGTTTTCTTAAATGTTCGCGCCGTTTTATGATATTGGATAGTTTAAATTTGAGCAACCAAAAATTAGTCTTTTATGCCAAAGTGGAATATAGCGGTTTCATCATATTTTTCTCCCGGTAGAAGTAAGGTAGAGGGGAAATTAGCATGATTGGGCGTGTCCGGAAAATGTTGTGTTTCCAAACAGAATGCCATGTGATCTGCATATTTTATATGATTTTTTCCTGTAAAGGTATCTCCAATTCCGTTCCCTGAATAAAATTGAACACCGGGTTGGGTGGTAGAAATAGTCATTGTTCTACCGGATTTGGGTTCCCAAACTTCTATTGCCTTTTTTAACTCTCCAACGGCCTTGTTAAAAACATAGTTGTAATGATATCCGTTAAAATCCAATTTATGAATGTTCTCACCTAGTGGAGTGGGTGTTGTTAAATCCCAATCCGTGCCTTTTACGGGAGCTAATTTTCCAGTGGGGATAATTTCTTCGTCAATTTCAGTATAGGTGTCCGCATCTATAGTAATGATATGGTCGTAGATTTTATCTTCCATACCATTAAGATTAAAATAGCTGTGTTGCGTCATGTTCACATGCGTAGCTTTGTCCGTAGTAGCTTCATAATGTGCTATAAGGCGGTTGTCATCGGTTAAGGTATAGGTTACATAACTATCCAAGGTTCCCGGGAACCCCATGGTTCCATCTTTTGAGAGGTGGTGTAGCTGAACAGAAGGTCCTTGATCATTTACTACGATCTTCGATGCCCAAACTACACGATCAAATTCATTGCCGCCATGCAAACAATGCTCGTTACTATTTTGAGAAAGTTGATAGGTAGTTTCACCTATTTTAAACTGACCGTTTCTTATCCGATTGGCAACGCGGCCTATGGTTGCTCCAAAACAGGGGTGCTCGGCTTTGTATTGTTCCAAATTATCAAAACCGAGCACAACATCTTCAAGCTTTCCATTTTTATCAGGAGCTAGGATGGAAGTTATGGTGCCTCCAAAATTGGTGAGTTTTACCACCATGCCATTGTCATTGGTAAGCGTGTATAAGGATACATTTTCACCATTGGCCGTTCCCCAGTTTTTGGAGGTGACCCCATTATGTTCTTGGGCGAACAATGGTGCTACGGCACAACAGAGAACCAACATACATAAAACACTGCTCAACTTTTTCATATCTATTTAGTTTGTTCTTTGCCGGATAAAATTCGAGAAAATTGATACCCTATTACTTTGGTTCTATAATATGCCCTCGTTCTCCTTCACTGTCCGCAGTATAACGTAATACTTTAGGAAACCCATCCCCACGGGCATTGGTAATTTCTTTTTTCCAAACTTCTCTCATTTCTTTTAATTTGCTTTCCAAATTGGAGTCAGAAGCTAGGTTTGTGACTTCTTTTGGGTCGTCTTTAAGGTTAAAGAGCTCTTCGTACACTGCGGGTTCTCCTTTTAAAGGTCCTTCGGCATAATCGCGGTAAACAGCAATATCCGGGTCGTGTACTTTGTACAGCATGGCGCTTGTATTGATACCCATTTGCTTTGCTGTGGCAATTTTCTTTAATGCAGAAAAGTTTTCATTTTTATAATAACGTATATATTTCCACTCCTTATCCTGTACGGCCTCACATCTTGGGTTTCCAAATTGGGTAGACCATAAATTTTCAGTGTAAAGGTACGGGCGTACGGCCTGTTCTTCACCAGCTAAAAGTCCGGTTAGATTTTTACCTTGATAAGTGCTTGGAATGGTAACACCGGCCATGGTCATCATGGTGGGAGCAATATCTATGCTCTGTACCAAAGCATCGGAAGTTTTACCTCGTTTTGATTTCTTCGTATTGGGGTCAAAGATAATCATGGGCACGTGGGTAGTTTCCTCATAGCACAAGGCCTTTCCGCCAAGACCGAATTGCCCCATAAAAAGACCATGGTCAGATGTGAAAACAATAACGGTATTCTTATCTAATTTTTGATCTTTTAATGTTTTCCTGAGCTGACCTATGAGTCTGTCTATACCGGTCATAGCTTCCATTTGTCTAATATATCGCTCTTTGAAACCTTCAGGAGTATCAACATAGTCATAGCCAGTTTGGCGGTCTCCGGCATGATGGATTTCGGCAGGAAGTTTAGGTGTTTTTATATTCTTTCTTGCAACATAATTTTCTGGTAATGGAATATTCTTGTCTCGATATAGGGTCTTATAAATCTCATCGTCCGAATCTCTCATTTGCATAGATCCGGTACCGGCACCATGGGGTAGGTTAAAGCAAACGGAAAGCATAAAAGGTTTTTCCGTTGGTCGCTGGTCTAGGAATTTTATAGCACCGCCCAATTTTTGCTGGTTGGATAAAAAGTCCTGCACACCTTCGCCAACAACTTCTACTTGGGTATCATATTTAGCATCTTTAAAAATCTTATGGCGGTCTTTAGGGTAAAAGCCCAAGTGGCCATGTCCTGCGTACCAGTAGTCAAAGCTTTTTTCCATAAGGCCACTATCATAACCACCTTCGCCAATGGGAACATGGTTCTTTCCTACCCAGCCGGTGTAATACCCGTTTTCTCGCATGACCATAGGGTAGGTGTTGGCCCAACCTTCTCTAGACATACTGGTGCCGGAATTAAAATTCACGCCATGCTTACGTTCGAATTGACTGGTTAAAATACTAGCTCTACTAGGAGTACAGATGGCGCTGGTAATATGGGCGTTGGTAAATAAAACCCCATCTTTTGCCAATTGGTCCAAATTGGGAGTCTGCACTATAGTATTTCCCGTGCAGCCCATAAGACCGTACTGTTGGTCATCCGTTAAAATGAAGATAAAATTAGGTTGCTCTTGGGCCGTAACCTGAACCGTTGCGTAGGTGTAAATGGCCAAAACAATAAGCCAATATTTAAACCGATTAGAATGTTTCATTTTGTCTGTTAAAATTAGTAATGCTTCCGTTTAAGATTTATTTACCAGTTGGACCTTCAGCTTTTTTTCTAAAAGCCTCAAAAGCTTTTTCTTCTTTGATCACATTTTTTGCATGTGGGTCTATCCATCCCGGTTCTAGGTTCTTTGCATCCCAAGCCGTATATGCCTTTTCTAATTCGGCCACTTTTTGGGGATTATCGGCCGCTACATCCGTTCGTTCCCAAGGGTCGTTCTTTAGGTTGAAAAGTAGGGTTTTACTTTTATAAGCACTTTTGTAAAGTTTGTAGTCACCAACTCTAACAGCATATTCAAAACCACCTACGGAACGCCAGAACAACTGTTCATGTGGCAAACCGGTCTTTCCGTCTAATATATAGGGCAGTAATGTGGTGCCGTCTAATTGGGTCTCCTTTTTTACGTTACCTCCGGCTGCTTCCAAAAATGTTGGGAAAATGTCTAATGAGCTAATGGGCTTTTTATAGTGCTGTCCGGCTTTTAGTTTTTTGGGCCATGTGATGAAGAAAGGGACTTTAATACCACCTTCGAACAACATGCCCTTATGACCGCGGTACGGACGATTATCCGCATGTTCCGTACGACCGCCATTATCGCTTAAAAACACTAAAATAGTGTTCTCTTTCATGCCATTGGCAACAAGTGTAGAATCTATTCTACCAACATTTGCATCAACAGCATTTACCATGGCCGCGTACACACTTCGCCCACCGTATTCAATATGTTTGGTATGTTCAAGATATTGTTTGGTAGCTTGGTCCGGTGCGTGCGGTGCATTGTAGGCCAAATACATAAAAAACGGCTTGTCATCTTTCTTGGTGATAAAGTCTATGGCCTCATCCGTAAAATCATCGGTAAGGTAACGCAATTCATTTTGTGGTACCGGTTTTCCGTTTCTAACAATAGTCTTGATAGGACCGTCAGGAATTCCCCAGTAGTTCATTCCACCACCTGCAAAACCAAACCAATGGTCAAACCCTTGATGAATGGGGTGTAGGCTAGGGTGGTCCCCCAAATGCCATTTACCAATTGCACTGGTGCGATACCCATGTTCCTTTAGGGCTTCGGGAATCATCTTTTCCGAAAGGGGAGTCCCTACCGTATCATCATTCTCGGAATCGTAAGGCATATTACAATCATGTCCAAAACGAGCTTGATAGCGCCCGGTTAATAATCCGGCTCTAGATGGACTACAATACGGATGTGGATACATAACCGTTGTCGAAAATAACGCCTTGAGAAGCCAATTTGTCCAAATTTGGAGTGGGTATGTCCGTAGCTCCGTTAAAGCCAACATCTGCCCAGCCTTGATCATCCGTTAGGACCACTATGATATTCGGTTTTTGATTTTGTGCCATACCCGTTAAAGCAGTCATGAGACCTATGGCCAATGTGTAAATGATTTTTTTGCTCATGGTAATATCTTTTCCTTTTCTATTTCAATGTTATTTTGTAAACAAGTGCAGCATCAGCTTCTGCCGGCATTTTTCTTGGAGCGGTAACCAATAGGCCTTCCGCTGTTTTTTTCCACTTTATTTTTTGATTACTGCCTAATACGGAAACCGATTTGATTTCCATATCCTTGGCCTTGTTCCCAAAAACGTCAAGAACGGTGTTGGCTTTCTCACCGGGCCATCCTAATTGAATGGCATAAACGGTTTTGTCTTTTTTGGTATAGCGAATATCCGCCGAATTTAAATCGTATAAACCGGCTTTAATGGCTCCATAATCATTCCACTCATCTTCCGGATTCCGTTTCATTTTAGTAGGACCTTGGCCGTAGGCAACAAAGGGGCGTGTATTGTAAATACTTTCACCGTATAGATTTAACCAAGCCCCAATACCTTCCATGGATTTGGCCTGTTCTTCCGGAATAATCCCTTCTGCCATAGGGGCTGCAGCTAAAATCATTACTCCGTTTTTACTCACCACTTCAGCCAATATCCGAATGGCTTTTTTAGGGTCTAAAGCGGTACGCTTGTCTTTATTATACCCCCACGAGCTGCCCAATTGAAAATCTGTTACCCAAACTTCAGGGGCAATATCTATGACTGTAGCTCTTTCTAAGTTTACAACAGCTAAATCCGTTGGGAAAAATGAGCCTTTGGTGTTTACCACTACTTCTTTATTCTGCTCTTGTGCCTTATTAAAATAGTTGGCCAAAAATTGCTTACGGTAGTCCTCTTGAATGTAGCCTTGCGCAAAATCCATCCAAATATAGTCAGGGGAATAGGCATTGATTACTTCATTTAGTTTTCCCAACCATATATCACATTCTTCTTCGTACGTGGTATTTCCGTAAAGAATACGATACTCATCTTCTTGAGGGACTTCCGGATTAGTATAGGTTACCGAGTGTGTACTTACCGGACGAAGAAAGCTATTCTCTTTTTTAGGATAAAAGTGCATGTGAAAACCATGATGAAACGTGGTCATGAATTTTAAATTTCGCTTTTTTACTTCGTCACCAATTTGCTTAACTACATCAATTTTAGGTCCCTTGTCAAAGGAGTTCCAAGGATTGACTTCACTTTCCCAAAGCGAAAAACCATCATGGTGTTCCGCAATGGTTCCTATGAATTTTGCGCCCATGTTTTCAAACATATCCACCCAGCGTTTTGCTGAGAATTTTTCGGCTTTCCATTGCGGTATAAAGTCGTGATAATCTACATCTCGCCCGTAGGTTTTGGTGTGGTAGTCATAAACATCTTTTCCCCATGTCTTTCTCCTGTCGTTTTCGTACATAAAACGGCCGTACCATTCATTTCCATTGGCGGGAACGTTATAAACGCCCCAATGAAAATAGACTCCTAACTTAGCATCTGCAAACCATCCGGGAGCAGCTTTGTGTTGTTTTAAATTTTCCCAATCGGGACCAAATTTGTCTTGGGCGTAGCATGTGCCCATAAAGGACAATATCAAAAAAAAGGTAATCTTGTTTTTCATTTAAATAATGTAAGTATGCTGGTTTATTTAAGTTCTTGGATTTTTATATTTCTGTAGGTAATCTCGGAGCCTTCGGCCTGAAGGGCAATGTTTCCTTTTTCTAAAGGAGTTCCGTTGGCATTTAAGAAGTCTTTCAGTTCATTGACCAATTGTCCGTTTTCATAGAATTTGGCACTTTTTGAGCCTCTTACCTCTACGCGAACTTTGTTCCAACCATCAACTTCATAATTACCATATTTATCACCTTCTATATAGGTTTTTTTTCCGCTGGAATCCAATAGTTTTTCAGAGCCGTCCTTTTGATACCATGTTACTTTTGGTCCTTTAATGACCCAGAGGTCCCCTGTGTCTCCTTCCTGAATCTGACATTCCAGACAGGTAGGCCAGATTACTTTTTCGCCTTGTACGTGGAATACGATTCCGGCATCGCGTTTGGCTTCTAGGCGAGGGGCAAATTTGCGCTCTCCCCACTTATATTCTAGTTCCAAATTAAAGTGACTGTATTCTTTGGTAGTGGTAATCATGCCAAAAGGGGCTTTTTCTCCTTTCCAGGCATAGAGTACTTCTATTTTGTTCTTTTTTATTTCGAATAATTTTTGATTGGAGGGCAGCTCACTTTGAGTGATAGTGTAGCTAGAGCTAAGTTCATTTTTTGGAAATGGGTTGGTCCATTCTAGCTTGGATTCTTGAGCTGAAAGAGAAAATAGGACACAAGAAAAAAGTGTCAACGTTAGAATTGAAGTGATTTTAGTTTTCATAGGGTCCGGTCTAGTAATACGGTGGCAAATTCTAAAAAAAATGTCCGTTGATAAGCAACGGACATTCTTAATACTACCACAAATGTTTATTCTAGACCAATTTTAGCATAATTAGGCCCCTATATAGACCAAATAGCTAAGTCTTGGAAAATAAACCGGCTTTAATCGTAAATGCGAATAATTTTGCCATTGCCTTTTCCATCAACACTTCTTACATACCCGTTTATTACTTTATTCATAGGAATAGGGTTGTGCCCCGGAAAATAATCTTTATATTTTTTATAGGCATCTTCTACCATGCCGGAAGAAACGGCATTTACCCTTATACCGTTTTCTATTTCTAATGCTACAGCTTGTACAAAGCTATGGATAGCTCCGTTTACCATGGCGGCACTAGTGGTCATGGCCACGGGGTCATCTGCCAAAATACCTGTGGAAAGGGTTATGGAACCTTGTGGTGCAAGAAATTTTTGGCCTATGCGAACCAAGTTGACCTGACCCATTAATTTACTGTTCAGTCCTATATGAAAATCATCTTCCGTAAGACGGTCAAAATTGTCCCATTTTGCTTCGCCCGCAATACAGATTATAGCATCAAATTTGCCAGCTTGCTCAAACATATTCACAATAGAGGAACTATCTTTAATATCCACTAGAAAATCACCGGACGTTCTACCGGCAATGACTACTTTATTTTTTTTAGAAAAATGGGCCACTACTTTTTTTCCTATAGTTCCGTGTCCTCCAATAATCAAGATTTTCATAGTTTCTTATTTTTAGGTTAAACGTTTTCTATTGTTCTGTTTTGGTCCTTTTTTTCTGGTTTTGTAAATAGTTAGGGTGGCAATGATACTCCACAACATATTAGATACAAATGGAGGAATGGCACTGTAATAATAACAGTTGGTTGCAATTAATAATCCTCCAAGTAGGTTTAAGTACTTACTATAGCCTAGAAATTTTTTATTTTCCATCATTGTGATGGCGTAGGCCAAGATGATGAGCCCCGAGCCCGTCCATCCGAAAATATCGATTAACAATTTCATTTTAAATAGTAATATCTATATATGTCGATTTGATAGGTTAAAAAATTAGAGCAAAAATTTTGCAAATTCGGTAATTATAGCTTCGTTTCTCTTAAAATAGGACCATTTTCCATGACGTGTCATAATCAATAAGCCACATTTTTCCATGCTGGTCAAATAATTGGATATGGTTGATTGCGACAGTTTGGATTTTTCGAATATATAGGAAGCACAGACCCCATCATTAAAATGCTTTATGCTTACATGTGGCGGAAAGTTCTTTTCAGGTTCCCTGAGCCACTCCATTATCTGCATTCGGGTGTTGTTAGATAAACATTTACTTATTTCAACTGCTTCTTTAATATCCATATATACAAATATCGAAAAATATCGATGTGTATCAAAAAAATTTTGGAATTTTATACAGGAAAATGTTGAACGGGACCATGCCCCATACCCAAAACCCTGTCTTTACCCTGTAGAATGGCTTTGTTTAAATAAGAACAGGCTTTTTTTACCGCTTCTTCAAGGTCGTATCCCAAACTTAATTGTGCGGCAATGGCAGAAGATAAGGTGCACCCTGTACCATGTGTATTTTTGGTATGTATACGTTTATTGGAAACGAACACTGTTTTCTGTGTATCGTACAAGAACAAGGTATCGGTCATTTGGTCAGAACCTTCCAGATGCCCTCCTTTTAGCAAAACCGAGGTTTTAAAGGTGTTACCAATTTCTTTTGCAGCTTCGGCAACACTGTTAAAATCAATTTTTTTATCAATGAGGATTTCTGCTTCAGGAATATTAGGGGTAATGAGGTAAGCATCGCCCAAAAAAGATTTTAGGCTATCCAATGCGGCTTTGTTTAGAAGTCTATCTCCGGATGTAGCCACCATTACCGGGTCTAGAACAATGTTCTTTACAGAATATTCTTTTAGTGTTTTTTTTACCGTTTCAATGACCTCAGCAGAGTGTAGCATACCAATTTTTATTGCTCCAAACTCAATATCCTCCAAAACTACAATTAGCTGTTTGCGTATGTGGGAGACGGGTATTGCATGAATATCAAAAACACCACGGGTGTTTTGAGCTGTAGTAGCCGTAATGACCGAAGCAGCAAAAGCGCCATTGGCACTAATACTTTTTATATCTGCCTGAATGCCTGCACAACCACCCGAATCACTTCCGGCAATAGTTAGAACACAAGGGTATACTGAATTCATAGATGCGGTAAAACAAGGGTGAGCCTAAGAAAACCAAATGTATCAAAATTATTTTAAAATAGGCTAGGGCAGAAGTTAGGTAATAAAGGTATGAATTCTTACAAAAAAATAAATTGCAGATTCTCTTTCCTGCCTGTGTTATACACTTGGTCACGTGCTTTTTGGTCATTGTAGTTTTAGAGTTTTTTTAAGGTGAAAACAAGAGAACATAGCAGCGAACTACAACGTTATAGTTAAATTTTGATTTGTATGTTGAAAAATGATACTCTTTAAAATACCGTAAATAAAGGCTTTATCGATGAAGTGCGTTTTTGAAAATAGTGTCATATACAAAATGTGCTATTTGACATACAGTGTGCCCTTACTAGACAACAATTAATGGCATAAGCTAAGGTTTGCAAATATATTTGATAATATTAACTTTACATATGTAGTCTTTTACTTACTTTTATAGTAAACCATATATATTTACACTAACCGCCACGTTATGAATTTTTCAATCAAAAGTTGCGTTTTTACATTGATAGTTGTGCTATTCTATGCTATTAATGTAGATGCTCAAATCAGTAGTAATCGATATACGGTAAACCTCACGCCTCAAAGTCTAGCTACCTGTGGGGGAGTCAATAATTCTCTTGAAGAAGTATTTATAAGAGGAGAAAATGGGAGCTGTAACGATTTTAGCATCACTTTTGATTTGCCTCCTGGCGTAGAGTATGTCTCAGGTACAGCAAGTATAACTTCTCAGGTAAATTCATCTGGGGACCCCATAGTTGCAAATCAATATTCTATAGGAGAAGGCGGTACGCCTTCTGATCCTGTTTTTACCATTTTGCGACCAAGTAACGCAAATTGGGATGTTGGCGATGAAGTAATTTTTACTTTTGAGCGTAGTGCTAATTGCGCCGCAGTAGTTCATTCAAATTCTGGCGGGCTGTTTAAAGACGCGCATAAGATTAACTTTCAGGATGCAGGTGGTGCCAATTCAGACTCAGATACATTAGAAACTATATCTTCTTATCCCTTAATGGCCGCTTCTTTAAATATTTCGGCAATACCAACTGTTGATGCCAATGTTGGTGAAACCTATACTAGAAATATTACACTCGCCCAAGGTGGTAACGGATGTACGGAAACATTCACATACTATGTTGATTTGGGAGTAGATGTAGATGATGAATATACATTGTCTTATGCAGGTACGGAGTTAACCCCTACATCAATTAACGGGCAGGTTTTGACCTATTTAATAGATTTAAATGCAGCACCTTTCGCAGGTGCTGTGGGTAATAATGACAATTGCTTTGACAATGGAGAGGTTATTATTTTTGAAGAAGCTTTTAGAGTTGATGATTGTTTGGATACCGCAATTATCCATAATACGTATTGGGGTTGTAATCCCGGTGAGATTTGCCAAGCTGCAGAACAGCAAACCGGTTCGTTAAACTTTGGCGCTAATGTACCTGATATAGCTATTTCAAAAGTTGGATCTACTACACCGGATTTATGTGGCGCGGTTACCTACACTATTAGAATAGAAAATACAAATACAGCTGTAGGTTCTATGGCATTAGACTTGGGTATTAATATTGGTAGTGGACATAATACATCTCCAGTTACTACTGCTGCTACTAACCCTCTTTGGGATTTTACCTATTTTAACACAAGAAGTGTTTCTAATTTTAGATTTGCTTCGGGTATTTCTTTTACACCAGAAGATAGACCAAGTACTATTTATCCGACTAGAGGGGATAATGGTACTTCAGTTTCTATACCGCCAAACTTTTTCAATTCTGATCCAGATGGACCGGGAGGTTTTGATGATTTGGATAATGACGGCTATTATGATGACTTACCACCAGGCGAAGCTACAGAACTATCTTTTGATTTTACGGTAACACCTAAAGATAATTGTGGTGTTGCAAGGTTTGATTATATGGGTTGGGAACATACTTATATAGATACCTATTTTAAAGATCAATGTAAGAGCGACCGTATTCCAGAACGTATTGATATTGGGTATTTCAATATTATTAGAGATTACCAAGATGTTACAGAAGTTGAAGCACCTACGGATATTGTAAACAATGAAGATTTTGTTGTGAGTATCGCCCCGGCATTTTATGCAGGTGGAGCAGGTTTACCTACTATAGACGGTACCGCTATGTTTTCTAATGATGCCTCTTCAGAATGGAGTATAACACTTACTGTGCCTACAGGTATGGCGTTGCAAACACCTTTACCGGCTGGTTTTACGCAAAGTGGTAACGAAGTAACGTATACAACTACGGACATGTACGCAGGTAGATTCAAAGAATGGGTAGATTTTCCTATGACTTTCACATGTGGCCCCAATGGTATACAATCTATACCGTATACAACTAATTATACGGCCACAAGTTCAGCTGGTGTTTGTTGGTCTCAAGATATTCATTGCGGTACTGTAAATATATATACACATTGCCCTGGTGGCTGTGTGGGTCCTGCAATTGAAGGTTTTAAAGCCAGAAGACTTACTGCTGGTTGGACGGATAATAGTATGACCACTAAGGTTGTCTTAGATGATAATACAGATGGTATCAAGAAATATTTAGCTGGTGATCAAATGAAGATTACCACTACGGCATCAATAAATAATATTTCATTAGATAACTTATATTTCGATTTAACATATGATACAGCTAGTGCTGCTGCAGGTGGTTCTGGTATTATAACTTTAGTTGATTCTAAAATTACCATCAATGATAATAGCGCAGGTACGTCTAATTCACGCACCCTTACTAATGCACCCGTCTTAACCACCAATAATTCAACTGAGCATATGCTTAGTTTTGATTTAAGTGATGAAAAAGACTTAATAAGTGCGGCTTATTTGTTTGAAGGCGATGCAACTGATAGGGATATTGTGGAACTTGAATTGACTTTTGAGTTCAGTAAAGATTTTCAAGATATAGCCTATTTTGAACTTACAAATTTAAGAGGTGAATTCTTTGCTTTTACTGATTACCCGGCAAATACTGCACCTAATAGAGTAGGTTGTGACACTTGGGGAGACAGAGCATATTATTCAAGACCTAGAATATACGGTGCCAACCTTGCTCATGCAACTGATGGTTGTACGCCATCAAATGGAATCATATATAATATGGTCAAAAATATGGCACCTGCCGATATGCATGCTGATGAATATAGACCTTTAACGTTATGGAAATCTACCGTAATAGATATCCCAGAAGGAGCTAGATTTACAGGAAATGTTACATCGATACAATTTCAAGGGGCATATTCAACAACTACTGGCGAATTTATAGCCACAGAAACAGGAAATCAAATAATTATTACCCCTGGTCCTAATTTTAGAAATAGAGATCAAAGTGGAACAATTATACCAAGATTATATGTAGAATTTATGGGTACTTGTGAGTCACCTGCGTCTGCGCAGTATGATTTTACGGTCAATTATGATGATTTTGCTTATGCAACTCCGGTACCTTCAAGTTTCTCTTATACCAATACGTTTAGCTATACGCAACCTAGCTTTCAAATTCAATCTCCATTACCTACAGTTAATGGTGATGCCTATACTGTAGATTTTGATACTAATATAGATAACAAAAGTCCAGATGATGTGGATTATAACTGGTTGCAGGTTACCTCTCCAGAGGGTCTTAATATAACAGGTGCATTTTCAGTAGCCGCAGGGGTTGAAACTCCGGTAAATTTCTATCAATCTGGTGATAAAACATGGATAGAGGTAGGGTCTATTGCGGCCGGATCTACAAAATCTATACGTTTTAAAGCTGACTTTGATGACTGTCAAGATCAAACTGTCCTAGTGGAACATGGTTGGGATTGTTCTGGTTATCCTGGGTATCCCGATACTAGTGTAACCGTTTCAGATTTTCAGGCAGTTGGTGCAACTTGTTACCAGAACTCTACATCTATAACTTTAGAACCTAAAGGTTCACAGGTTCAAGTGGCCATTACTGACCAACCTAGCACGGCACAAGCTCTGTGTACACCATTTAATATAGGAGTTGATGTCATTAGCGCACAATTAGGGGATTTAATTAATCCGTCGTTGCAGTTTGCTATTCCTGGCGGGGACGGTGGTATAACTATTGTTAGTACAGATGTTACTTACCCCAAGGGTTCGCTTGATCCTGCAGATACTCAAGCGGTAACGGTTACTATAGAAAATGGTATTGCCAAAGTAAATTTATTGGAACATACCGGTATCCTTGCCTTAAATGGTATTGCGGGTAATCCAGCGGAAAATTCAATAGATGAAAGAACGGCACATGTTGATCTTGAAATTCAATTGGAGTGTGATTTTATTTCAAATTCAGAATTTACTTTTAAAGTGTATGGGGAAGAACCATGTGGTGATCTCGCCGCGGGTAACGGTTCAAGAGTTGTATCAAATTCTATACAGGCACTAGGAGCTGTAGCTCCTTATAATGCCATAAGTAATATTAACCTACCTGGTTTTGGAGCACCAATTCAAGGTTGTGGTATTACTGATGAAATTAGTGTAGTAACTACAATAACAGGTGGTACAACGGGGAGTTCTGATTTTGGAAAAATAACCTTAAGATCAGGCATTGCTTACGTACCATTATCTTTTGCAAGTGCAGACGGTGCTTCATTTGTAAGTGTATCAACTGTAGGAGACCATGAAGAACTCATTTTACAATATCCGGCCGGTGTAACTGCTGGTTCTACAATAAATTTCGACTTTGATTTTATAACCACCAACGAGGGTATTTGTGATGATTCGGCAGAAGTTCAGATAGTAAACTATGTTACAGTAAGCGGTATAACTTGCTCTACTACTAACTGTGCGGATTTTCAAGTAGCTACAGGTTCTTCCTATGAGGTAATGCCATTGGAAAAACCAATTTTGGTCGGCACGGCTAACGATAGTTTCTTTTCAGTAGATACGAGTAATAACTACGAATACCATTTATCTCTTGATATTGAGAACACGGCTCTTGTAGATGCCGATGCTGGTTATGCTTATAGTGTATATTGTGCAGATGTAAATGGAGATATTGATGGTGCTGCTATAGCTACGGGATCAATAGCCGATGCAATTCCAAATTCGTCTACGATTACTGACGAAATTGTGTTTACTACTTCTGGAGCAGCTTGTTCTGGTACTAACTTTATAGTAGAGTTTTTACCTTCTAGCACCAACTGTCAATGTGAGGCTATCTTGGTTGAGGTTTCTGTGGCTTCAGGTGCGCCGCTAGATTTAGATGACGATAATGACGGTATCCCTGATGTTATTGAAGTGTATAATGGAGATTCAGATGGTGACGGAATTTTAGATTACGAAGATCCTGATTTCTGTGCAGCTAATTTTGATGGTGTAAACGGATGGGATTGTGCAACAATGGGCTTACCTGATCCAGATGATGATTTAGATGGAGACGGTACTCCAAATTACTATGATACGGATTTCCCAACTTGTGGCGGATTAAATGCCAATGGTGTATGTATCAATTTTGATACTGATGGCGATGGTATTCCAAATCAGTTAGACCTAGACTCTGATAATGATGGTATTACTGACCTTGTTGAGACCGGTTCTGGTAATATAGATGCGGATGGTGATGGTGTCATAGATATTCTTACAGATGTAGATAATGATGGGCTTGCAGATGTAGTAGATAATGATACTACGGACGGTCCAGAAGGTAGTGCGCCCTGTACTCCGCAAAATGGTTGTGTTCAAGTAAACTCTACATCAAATGTTTTTGATACAGATGGAGATGGGGCTACTGATGAAAGCGGTGATTTTGATGGAGACGGAATAATAAACGCCTACGATTTGGATAGTGATAATGACGGTATTCTAGATACAGTTGAAGCACAAACTACAAGTGGCTTTAATACACCAGGAGCTATTGATCCTTTAACAGGTATCCCGGCAATTGGTGCAGATACTGATGGTATAGACCCAATTGATACTGACGGTGATGGCAATCCGGATTACCTAGATTTAGATGCCGATAACGATGGTATTACAGATACTTTAGAAGCTGGAGGCGAAGACGCTGATGGTGATGGTGCGGTAGATGGTTTTGTGGATGCTGATGGTAACGGTGTTGCCGATAGTGTTGACACAACTCCTTTGCCAGATGAAGATTCTGATAATGACGGGATTCTAGATAGATTAGATTTAGATTCTGATAATGATGGAATAACGGATACTACCGAAGCTGGTGGTATAGATAGTGACAGTGACGGTATCATTGATACGTTTATGACCGATACCGATAATGACGGACTTGCGGATAGTGTTGACCCAGTTGGTCCTACTACTCCAGGTACACCAATTCCAAATCCGGATACGGACAATGACGGTTTAGACGATAGAATAGATTTAGATTCTGAAAATGATGGTATTCCAGATGTTATTGAAGCTGGCGGTTCTGACCCGGATAACGATGGTAGAATCGGTACAGGTCCAATTACAGATACAGATGGAGACGGACTTTCAGATTTAGTAGATCCAAATGATAATACAACAGGTACACTAGACGATGGTCCAGGTACTCCATTACCAATAGACAATTTTGATGGAGACAGTGTTCCTAATCACTTAGATATAGATTCTGATAATGATGGTATTACGGATACTACAGAAGCTGGTGGACTAGATGTTAATGGTGATGGTGTTGTAGATGGTTTTGATGATACCGTTACAACAGACGGTTGGGATGACGCTACGGCAGCATCTCCACTTCCAATTCCTAATTCAGATACTGCAGGCGGTCCAGATTATTTGGACATTGATGCGGATGATGATGGTATTCCAGATAACGTAGAAGCACAGACTACAGCGGGTTATATTGCTCCTGCTGATGCTGAAGCAGCTAACGGATTAGATACCAATTATCCTGTAGGTTTAACCCCTGTGGATACGGACGGTGATTTAATTCCTGATTATTTAGATGCGGATTCTGATGCGGATGGTGTTAGTGATGTTGAGGAAGCAGGTCAAGGTACAATGGTAGACCCTTTAGCCGATGCTGATGGAGATGGCTTAAACGATGCTTATGATGATACAACTGCTGGTTATGATGTAAACAATGACCTAGATACAGGTGCAATTGCTACAGATAATGTAGATGATTTAGACACTTCAGAGGTTGATTTTAGGTCCATATTAGATTCTGATAATGATGGTATCATGGATACGGTTGACATTGATGATGATAACGACGGAATTTTAGACACCGATGAAACAGGAGATACAGATGGTGATGGTATTCCAGATAGTATTGATTTAGATTCAGATAATGACGGTATTCCTGATTCTATAGAGGCTGGTGGTACAGATACAGATGGTGATGGTCATATAGACTACCCAACTCCTGGTGACCCATCTTCAATGACGGATACGAATAATGATGGTCTTGCGGATGAAATTGCAACAACTCCTTTACCAGATGAGGATTCGGATGGTGATGGTATTAAGGATAGAGTAGACTTGGATTCAGATAATGATGGTATTGCAGATGTAACGGAAGCCGGTGGTCCAGATACGGATAATGATGGTGTTATTGACACTTTCGCAACAGATACAGACCGTGATGGTTTAGCAGATAGCGTTGATCCAGTTGATGCAACTACTCCTGGTACGCCTTTAGAAAATCCAGATACCGACGGTGACGGATTTGATGATCGAATAGATACAGATTCAGATAATGATGGTATTCCAGATGTAACGGAAGCTGGTGGTTCTGATCCGGATAACGATGGTGTTATCGGTACAGCTCCCATTGCCGATGCAGATGGTGACGGACTTTCAGATATTGTAGATACAGATGATAATACAACTCCAACTGCTACAGATGGTCCAGGTACAGCTTTACCAATAGATAATTTTGATGGTGATGCTAATCCTAACCACTTAGATATAGATGCAGATAATGACGGTATTCTAGATGTAGTTGAAAATGGAACAGGCGCTTTAGACACCAATAATGATGGTGCTATAGACAGTACTGATGATGTATTCCTAGATGCAAATGACAACGGTCAAGCGGACGATACAGAAGGTACTGCGCCATTAAATACAGATACAACAGGTGGTGCAAACTACATAGATATTGATGCAGATGATGATGGTATTCCTGATAATGTAGAAGCACAAACAACTGCAGCTTATGTTGCTCCAGATGATGCTTTTGACGCTGAAGGTTTAGATACTCAATATGCAGGTGGAATTACACCTGAAGATACAGATGGGGATTTAATTCCTGATTATTTAGATCCGGATTCTGACGGTGATGGTACTCCAGATATTATTGAAGCAGGGCAAGGAACTATGACTGATCCTTTATCTGATGCGGATAATGACGGATTAAACGATGCCTTTGATGATACGCCCGGTACAGATGTAAACAATGATTTGGATACAGGTGCAGAGGGTACGGATAACGAGGATGATTTGGATACTGACGAGGTAGATTTCAGGTCTATCCTAGACCGTGACCAGGATGGTATTATGGATATCGTTGATCTAGATGACGACAATGATGGAATTTCAGACTTAGATGAGTCAAACGGAATGGATCCGAGTGCCGATGATGATAACGATGGTATCGTAAATTATCTAGATGATGATCCAGCTAACCCAGCAGTGGGTGATGTAAACGGAACGATAGAGCCAGCATTTGATTTTGATGGTGACGGTATTCCTAACCACTTCGATATCGATGCAGATAATGACGGTATATATGATGTATATGAAGCAGGTAATGATGCTTTAGATACCAACAATGATGGTGTTATTGATACTAACGATACCGGTTTTGCAGATTTAAATACAGATGGACAAGCAGATAGTTCCGAGGGAACAATTCCTTTAACTACAGATACTACGGGCAATGCAGATTTCTTGGATATAGATGCAGATGATGATGGTATTCCAGATAATGTGGAGGCACAGCCTACCTCAGGTTATGTTGCTCCAGCTGATGCTTTTGATTTCAATGGTGTAGATACAAACTACCCTAACGGTTTAAGACCAGAGGATACAGATGGGGATTTAACTCCGGATTATATAGATTTTGATTCGGATGATGATGGAACTTCAGATGTTGTGGAGGCTGGTCAGGGAGCAATTACAAATGCTACGGCGGATACAGACGGAGACGGATTGAACGATGCTTTTGATGATACGCCGGGCTTAGACGTAAACAATGACTTGGATACAGGTGCTGACGGTACGGATAACGAAGATGACGTAGATCCAGCTGAGGTTGATTTCAGGTCTATCCTAGATCGTGACCAAGATGGTATTATGGATATTGTTGATTTGGATGATGACAATGACGGAATTCCTGATTTAGAGGAATGTAGCGGAATGGGAAGTGTTTCTTTAATTCCCGATGGTGACTTTGGAGTAGCGGATACTGCTAACGACACCTACTTTAATGGAGCCGGTGATGGTGCGGGTAACCCGGACAATTACGATACCTACACCAAACCAATGCCAGCGGGCATTACAACCACGTATGGGAATGATGCACCTAGACCTTCTGATGGTAACTATGCATTGGTCACGAACTCCGTAGGTCTTTCATATGTAGCAGGTGAACCTATTCCTAACTTTTGGTTAGATATAGAAGATTATACTACAGATGCTCCGGGCGAGTTGGGATACTTTGCTCTTTTTAATGCAGATGGTGCAGCAGGTCGTTTCTATGAACAGACAATAACAGGTTTGGTAGTAGGTGAAACCTATGAGTTTAAGACGGCAATTATCAACTTGTTCAACCCTGGGTATGCAGATAACGGTACGGAACAATTCTTAGGAAACACACCAATTGCACCAAACGTTTCAATGTTAGTGCTTAACAGTGGAGGTACTGTGGTGGATCAGTTTAATTCAGGAGATATTCCTAATGATGGGGAATGGAAAGTAGTTTCATTGATTTTTACGGCTACGGAAACAAGTATGACTTTCGCTATAGATAATAATACAGGCGGAGGTATTGGAAACGATTTTGGAATTGATGGTATTTCTTTGACACAATCCTGTGATTTTGATGGAGACGGTATACCGAACCCGTTTGATTTAGATTCTGATAATGACGGAATTCTTGATATTGTTGAGGCTGGAGGAACCGATACGGATAATGATGGTCGTGTTGATGGCTTCACAGATGCTAATGATGATGGTCTAGATGACGATACAGCAGCAGACCCATTACCCTTACCAAATACGGATACGGCTGGGAATGCGGATTTCTTGGATATCGATGCGGATGATGACGGTATTCCGGATAATGTAGAGGCACAGCCTACAATTGGTTATGTGGCTCCAGCAGATGCTTTCAATAGAGACGGTGTAGATACCAACTATCCAACAGGCCTGGTTCCTGAAGATACAGATGGTGATTTAACGCCAGATTATTTAGACTTGGATTCTGAAAATGATGGTATTTCCGATATGCTCGAAGCAGGTCAAGGTATCTTAACAGATCCATTGGCAGATGCAGATGGGGATGGTCTTAACGATGCTTATGACGATACTCCTGGCAATGATGTAAACAACGATTTGAATACTGGTGCGGACGGCACGGATAATGTGGATGATGCAGACATGGCTGAGGTTGACTTCAGATCAATATTGGATTTTGACCAAGATGGTATTCCGGACACGATAGATTTAGATGATGACAATGATGGAATTTCGGATTTAGATGAAGCTAACGGAATCGACCCAAGTGCCGATGATGACAACGATGGTGTGCCCAACCATTCAGATGATGACCCAAGTAATCCTGCAATCGGAGATGTAAACGGAACAACGGAGCCAGCATTCGATTTTGACGGTGATGGAATTCCGAACCACTTTGATATAGATGCGGATAATGATGGTATCGTAGATGTTGTGGAAGCTGGTAACGGTGACCTTGATACGAACAATGACGGAGTAATCGACAATAATGATACCGGTTTTGCCGATACGGACGATAACGGTCAAGCCGATAGTTCGGAAGGAACAACACCACCAAATACAGATGGTACAGGTGAAGCTAACTTCTTGGATATAGATGCAGATGATGATGGTATTCCAGATAACGTAGAAGCACAACCTACGGATGCGTATATCGTACCGGCAGATGCTTTTGATACAGTAGGATTAGATACGAACTACCCAGGTGGAATTGAGCCAGAAGATACCGATATGGATGGTATTCCTGATTATATCGATTCGGATTCAGATGCAGATGGTATTTCAGATATGTTGGAAGCTGGTCAAGGTACTCTTGTAGATCCTTTAGCCGATGCTGACGCAGATGGTCTTAACGATGCTTTTGATGATACCCCTGGTATTATTGTAAACAACGACTTGGTCACGGGAGCAATCGCTACGGATAACGAAGATGATGCAGATGTTGCAGAAGTAGACTTCAGGTCAATGCTAGATACGGATCAAGACGGTATTCCAGATACGGTAGATCTTGATGACGATAACGATGGCATTTCAGATTTGGATGAGGCCAACGGAATCGACCCAAGTGCAGATGATGATAACGATGGTGTTCCAAACCATTCCGATGATGATCCTAACGATCCATTGGTTGGCGATGTAAATGGAACAACAGAACCAGCGTTCGATTTTGACGGTGACGGTATCCCTAACCACTTTGATATTGATGCCGATAATGATGGTATCGTAGATGTAGTGGAAGCTGGTAACGGTGACCTTGATACGAACAATGACGGTGTTATTGATACTAATGATGACGGATTTGCCGATACAACTGGTAACGGTCAAGCAGATAGTTCGGAAGGAACAACACCACCAAACACAGATGGTACAGGTGAAGCTAATTTCTTGGATATTGATGCCGATGATGACGGTATTCCAGATAATGTGGAAGCACAACCAACTGATGCTTACATAGTTCCAGCGGATGCTTTTGATGCAACCGGATTGGATACAAATTACCCAGGCGGAATTGAGCCAGAAGATACGGATATGGACGGTATTCCTGATTATATCGATGCTGACTCAGATGCAGATGGCGTAAGTGATGCTTTAGAAGCTGGTCAAGGTACTATGACAGATCCATTGGCAGATGCTGACGGAGACGGTCTTAACGATGCCTACGATGATACTCCTGGTTTAGATGTAAACAATGATTTGGATACAGGTGCCATTGGTACGGATAACGAAGATGATGCAGATTTAACGCAAGTAGATTTTAGGGATATCTTAGATTTTGATCGCGATGGTATTCCTGATACATTCGATCTTGATGATGATAACGATGGTATAGCTGATTTAGTAGAGACCAACGGAATCGACCCAAGTGCAGATGATGATAATGATGGTGTTCCTAACCATTCTGATGATGATCCTAACGATTCATTAGTAGGAGATGTAAACGGAACAACAGAACCAGCATTTGATTTTGACGGTGACGGAATTCCTAATCACTTTGATATTGATGCTGATAACGATGGTATTACAGATGTAGTGGAAGCCGGTAACGGCGCACTTGATACAAATGGTGATGGTGTTATTGACGCTGATGAAACTGGTTTTGCAGATGCAAATACTGATGGTCAAGCAGATAGTTCAGAAGGAACAGTACCACCAAATACAGATGGTACAGGTGAAGCTAACTTCTTGGATATTGATGCTGATGATGATGGTATTCCAGATAACGTAGAAGCGCAACCTACCTTAGCGTATGTGGTTCCAGCAGATGCTTTTGATGAAGTAGGCTTGGATACCAACTACCCCGGTGGATTGGTACCAGATGATACGGACGGCGACGGAACTCCAGATTACTTAGACCTTGATTCTGAAGATGACGGTGTTTTAGATATTGATGAAGCTGGTCAAGGTACCTTTACAGGTGTTGATTCTGATTCGGACGGATTGGATGACGGTTTTGACGATACCCCAGGTTTAGATGTAAACAATGATTTGGATACAGGTGCCGATGGTACGGATAACGATGACGATGATACTACACCAGAAGTAAACTTTAGAGAAATTGGCGATAGCGATGGAGACGGAGTCCTTGACACTCAGGAGGAAGCAGACGGCACGGATAAGAATGACCCATGTGATTATGTAATAGAGAACGTTACCTTGGATTTCTCAGGTGATTACCTAGTTGCAGATTGTGATGGAGATGGTGTAATCAATGGTCAAGAGCTAGAAGATAATACCAATCCGGAAGACCCTTGTGATTACATAGAAAATAGTATTACCTTACAACAAGAAGGGGATTATCTTATATCTGATTGTGATGGAGACGGTCTAACCACTGCTCAGGAAGAAGCTATAGGTACAGATCCAGATGTTGCGGATACGGATGGTGATACTATTGTAGATGGTCAGGAAATTGTGGATGGAACAGACCCTCTTAACCCGTGTGACTCATTAAACGGCGTACCTACATTGGAAGCAGGTTGTGATCCGGAGTTAGTAGAAACAGGTGTTTCTGTTACTAATGAGATCATAACACCGGATAATGATGGAACCAATGATACATTTATAATTGATAATATAGAATCCTATCCAAATAATACCGTACAGATTTATAACCGTTGGGGTATTATCGTGTATGAGATGTCAGGTTATGACAACGGAGCTAATTCTTTTAGAGGTATATCTAATGGAAGAGTAACAATTCAAACTGATTCTCAATTACCTGTAGGAGTGTATTTCTATATTATTAAATATGAAAACAAAGGTGATAATTTAAGCAAAGCAGGCTACCTATATATCAACAGATAAATTCCCCAAAAAACGAAATAACCATGAAAAAAGTAGTAACAACGATCCTCTTCATATTTGCCGGTCTGGCCTCGGTATTTAGTCAGCAGGATGCACAGTACACGCAGTACATGTATAACACCATATCAGTAAACCCGGCCTATGCAGGTTCACGTGGGGTGTTCAGTATTGCCGCACTTCATCGCTCGCAGTGGGTAGGCTTAGATGGGGCTCCCACAACGCAGACCCTCAACTTCCATACGCCGGTTTCTGGCAAAGTGGGGTTGGGCCTATCGATCGTGAACGATGAGATCGGTAACGGAACCAATCAGGATACGTATGTAGATGCGGCATTTTCCTATACCGTTAATACCTCTCGCGAGGGTAAACTGTCCTTTGGATTAAAGGCAGGTGGGCATCTTCTAAACGTAGATTTCTCTAAGTTAAGGAACTACGGTGCGGAGAGTAACCTTCCTAATATAGACAACAAGTTCTCGCCCAATATAGGAGCAGGGGTATATTACCATACAGACCATTTTTACGCGGGTCTATCGGTTCCTAACTTTTTGCAAACGGAACATTTTGACGGCTCCAATACAGATGCCAATTCGTTTCTTGCAGAGGAGCGTATGAATTTCTATTTCATTACGGGTTATGTGTTTGATGTAAACCAAAGGTTGAAGTTCAAACCTGCGGCATTGGTCAAGGCGGTAAAAGGAGCTCCCCTACAAGTGGATCTTAGTGCTAATTTCTTGATGAACGATAAGTTTTCATTGGGGCTTGCCTATAGATGGGATGCAGCTCTAAGTGCACTGTTTGGTTTTCAACTGAATGATCAGTTAATGTTGGGTCTGGCCTATGACCGGGAGATTACGGATTTAGGAGCTACCAGATTTAACGATGGTTCCTTTGAAATCTTTCTTAGATACGAATTCCTGAACCGTTACAAACGAGTGATTACCCCAAGATTCTTTTAATAGATAAGACATGAAAAAAGCAAGATATATATTCTGTGGCCTGGCGGTAATGACAATGGTTTCTCAGGCACAAGAGAAAAAGATAAAAAAGGCGGACACGAAATTTACCAACTATTCCTATGCCTCGGCCATACAGTCCTATGAGGTTTTAGTAGAGGATGGGTATACGGAAGAAGAGATTTTCAAAAACTTGGGGAACGCGAACTATTTAAACGCGAACTATGAGGAAGCTGCAAATTGGTACGGTCAATTGTTCCAGTTGGGAGTAACGGATATCGACCCGGAATATATGTACCGCTACGCCCAGACATTAAAGTCGTTGGAAAAGTACGAAGCATCGGACATTTGGATGAACAAGTTCAAGAAGGCAAGGTCCAATGACCAAAGGGCGCTGGCCTTCGGCAATAACTTGGACTACTTAGACCAAATAGAGGAACGCTCGGGAAGGTACGAACTAAAAAATTTGGCACTGAATTCCAAGGTGTCCGATTTTGCGCCCTCTTTCTATGGAAAAGATTTGGTCTTTTCTACGGCAAGGGACAGTGGGCGGATATCCAAAAACATCCACAGATGGAACAATGGCGCCTTTCTAAACCTGTACAAAGCAACAGGAGACGGGGAAGGTAACTTTACGTCATTGGAAAAGTTAGACCGAAAACTGAACAAGAAAACACACGAATCTTCTACGGCCTTTACTAAAGATGGACAGACGATGTACTTTACCCGTAACAATTCGGACAACGGAAAATTTTCCAGAGATGAGGAAGGGATAAGCAGGTTAAAAATATACAGGGCCAACTTAGTGGACGGCGAATGGGATAATATCGTAGAATTACCTTTTAATGGGGATGGTTACTCCGTGGCTCACCCAACGTTGAACAAGGACGAGACCAAATTGTATTTCGCATCCGATATGCCGGGAACGGCAGGGGAATCTGATATATTCTCCGTGGATATCAATAAGGACGGTACTTTTGGAGCTCCTCAGAATATGGGCCCGCAAATCAATACGGAAGCTAGGGAGACTTTTCCCTTTATAACCGAATCCGATATCCTTTATTTTTCTTCGGATGGACATCCCGGTCTGGGCGGTCTTGATGTATTCGCTACAGATCTAAAGAACGATAGTGGCAGGGTCATCAACGTAGGAAGACCGTTGAATGGGGAAGAGGATGATTTTTCATATATCGTAAACGAAGAAACGAAAAAAGGATACTTCGCCTCTAATCGCGAAGGAGGAGTGGGCAATGATGATATTTATGGTTTCATAGAAACGGAGCCTTTAGATTTTACTTGTCATACTAATATTTCGGGCACCGTCAAGGATAAAAAGACGGGAGCTTTGCTTGCCAATGCATCCATTAAAGTATATGACAGTAAGAAGAACCTAGTTGCCAGTTCGGAAACGGATGCCAACGGTGCGTTTGCCATGGAGGGCGACTGTACGGATGGGAACTACAAAATCGTAGCCACTAAAACGGATTATGATGAGGGCGACAAGATGTTTGCCACGGTGAATGCGCAGGATGCAACCGGAATAGAAGTTGTATTGGCGCAAGCGGATAAATCGGCTCCCGTTGGTACGGATTTAGCTAAGTACCTTAACATAGAACCGATTTATTTTGATTTTGATAAACACTTCATCCGTGAAGATGCCAAGGTGAGCATCAATAAAGTACTGGCGTATTTGAACGAATACCCGAACGTGAAGGTACAGGTGCGATCACATACGGACTCCCGCGCGAACGATAATTATAACATGCAATTGTCTGCCAACCGGGCCAAGTCTACTGCAGAGTATCTAGTAGGGCAGGGCATTGCCCAGGATCGTATCTCCTTTGAAGGTTTTGGCGAGACGCAGCTAACCAATGATTGTAGCAATGGGGTGCCTTGTTCCAAGGAGCAGCACCAAATGAACAGACGATCGGAGTTCATAGTGGTAGAATAAAGTAAAATATATATCTGAAGGGAAGAAAGGGAAAGAGCATAGCTTTTTCCCTTTTTTTGTTTTAACTAATTTGACTCAACTAAAATTCTTTTTTTTAATCTTCATTCTATACATTTGTAAATGTAAACTTTAGGGGTGTTCCTATTTATTGGGACTGAGACATACCCTTTGAACCTGATGCGGTTAGTACCGACGAAGGGAAAAGTTGAAAAACATTTTGAAATATATGTTTACAACACTTTTCATTAAAGTGTCCGAGGTTTTCTAGCGGAGCACTTTCTTTTCAAAGACGTACGGGCCTCTATCGTTACAGCATAAAATTATTCTGTATGATAACGATAAACATGAACCAAAAGCAGTTGCGGCTTGGTACCGAAACTACTATCCATCAATTTTTACAACAAATAGATTCTTCCGTAAACGGCGTTGCTGTGGCCATTAACGACCAAGTTGTACCACGTGCCAATTGGCAAACCCGTTTTCTTCAAGACAATGATACGGTTCTCGTTATTCAGGCCGCGCAAGGTGGTTAATGAATTTTTAAAGTTAAATCCGGAGTTAAAATAATATAGTTAAACCTGCAACGAGCAATAGCTTAGCGCACATAGCCACTAAATATGAAAAGTAAAGACACTGCCCCAAAACAAGACCACATTACAAGACAACCTTTTCCCAATTCAAAAAAAATCTATGTAAGTGGAAAAATCCACCCAGAGATTAAAGTTGCAATGCGAGAAATTATATTGAGCGACACCAAGGATTCTTTAACCGGAAAGTTAACACCCAATGAACCGGTTACAGTGTATGATACGTCAGGGCCTTATACGGATCCCGAAAAAAAGATTGATGTACATAGTGGAATTGAAAGAATTAAGGAGCAGTGGATTTTAGGTAGAGGAGATGTAGAGCAGCTAGACAGTTATTCTTCGGAGTATTGCAATGAACGTTTAAACGATAGTAGTTTGGATCACATGCGTTTTTCGCTCTTAAAAAAGCCGTTACGAGCCAAAAAAGGGAAGAACGTTACGCAATTACATTACGCAAAGCAGGGAATAATTACTCCTGAAATGGAATACATCGCCATTCGTGAAAATCAGCGAATTGATGAAATGACCGAGATTGTAAAGCAGCACAAAGGCGAACATTTTGGAGCGGCTATTCCGGAGAAGATTACTCCTGAATTCGTACGTGAAGAAGTTGCCCGTGGGCGTGCGGTAATTCCGTCCAACATAAATCACCCAGAAGCGGAACCTATGATTTTGGGTCGTAATTTCTTGGTAAAGATTAATGCGAATATCGGTAACTCGGCTACTACATCTTCTATTGAGGAAGAGGTGGAAAAGGCGGTTTGGGCCTGTCGTTGGGGAGCGGATAATATAATGGACCTTTCAACCGGTCAAAACATTCATGAAACGCGTGAATGGATCATTCGTAATTCTCCGGTTCCTGTGGGAACGGTACCAATTTATCAGGCCTTGGAAAAGGTGAATGGTGTAGCAGAAGACCTTACTTGGGAAATTTTCAGGGATACCTTAATTGAACAGGCTGAGCAGGGAGTAGATTATTTTACCATTCATGCAGGCGTTCTTTTACGCTATGTGCCCATGACGGCCAAACGGGTAACGGGTATTGTTTCTCGCGGCGGTTCTATCATGGCTAAGTGGTGTCTGGCGCATCATAAAGAAAGTTTCTTATATACGCATTTTGAGGATATCTGTGAGATTCTGAAGCAGTACGATGTAGCTTTTTCTTTAGGCGATGGTCTACGTCCGGGTTCAGTAGCGGATGCCAATGACGAAGCTCAGTTTGCCGAGTTGGAAACTTTGGGCGAGCTAACGCAGATTGCTAGAAAACACGAAGTTCAATGTTTTATTGAAGGTCCAGGCCACGTGCCCATGCACATGATCAAAGAGAACATGGAGAAGCAAATCGAAGTTTGTGATGAAGCTCCGTTTTATACTCTAGGGCCTTTAACAACAGATATAGCTCCCGGTTACGATCATATCACTTCCGGTATTGGCGCGGCTATGATCGGTTGGTTCGGTTGTGCTATGTTGTGTTATGTGACGCCTAAAGAACATTTAGGTTTACCTAATAAAGATGATGTACGAACAGGTGTAGTGACCTATAAATTGGCAGCTCATGCAGCGGATTTGGCAAAAGGGCATCCTGGTGCGCAACATAGGGATAATGCATTGAGCAAAGCGCGATTTGAATTCCGTTGGGAAGATCAGTTTAACTTGGGGTTAGACCCGGAACTGGCTCGCGAATATCACGATGAGACCTTACCTGCGGATGGTGCCAAGATTGCACATTTCTGTTCTATGTGTGGACCCAAATTCTGCTCTATGAAGATATCTCAGGAAGTACGTGATTTTGCCGCGGCAAACGATATTGTAGACAATGAGGTCATTCAAAAAGGGATGGAAGAAAAGTCCAAAGAATTTAAGGACAAAGGCTCGGAAGTGTACTTGTAAATTAGAGTCCATGATTGTTCTGATTGCCCCGGAAACCGATGTGCACAATGAACTTGAATTACTGAATAAGTTGTTTCAAGAAGGGTTGGAGTATTATCACCTACGTAAACCTGATAAGGACTACGAGGGACATTCAGCATATCTTGAAAAAATAGATTCAAAATTCCATGACCGCGTGGTAGTACACCTGTATCATGAATTGATAGTGGATTTTAATTTAAAGGGAATCCACTTTCAAGAGCAGAAAAGAAGGGATGTACTGATAGGTAACGAGTTGAAGGAGAAGGAGGTCAGAACCCTAATGAATAATTATTTAGCATCCTTGGGAGTCGAAAGCGCCAAAATCAAAACGATAAGTTCCTCCTTTCATGAACCTAATGAGTTGCAAGACTGTAATTTTAATTTTGATTACCATTTATTGAGCCCTGTATTTTCATCCATTTCAAAGAAAGGATATAAAGGCAGGGGGTTTGATGTAAATCATATCGATAAAAAAGTAATCGGTATGGGTGGTATAACCAAAAACAATTTGGATGAAACTCAAAAATTAGGTTTTCAAGGAATCGGAGTTTTGGGAGGAATCTGGAACAGCAAAACGCCCATTGAGGACTTTAAAGCGATGCAAGAATTTTATAGAAACACATGATTATGAACATACCAAAGTTGCATTATATCTCACAAGGAAAAACACCGGAAGACCATCTGGAGCATATTCAGAAGGCCTGTACATCTGGTGCGGAACTAGTGCAATTGCGTTTAAAGAACGTAAAGAAAAGCGTGGTGTTAAAGACCGCCGAGAAAGCCAGGGAGATTACTGCACATTTTCAAACGCGATTGATTATCAATGACCACTATCAAATTGCCGAAGAAGTAAAGGCAGATGGTGTGCATCTTGGTAAAACGGATGCCGACCCCGCGGTTGCCCGTAAGCTTTTGGGAGATTATTACATCATTGGAGGAACGGCAAATACCTTAGATGATTGCTTGGCTTTGGTGAAAAAGGGAGTTAACTATATTGGTTTGGGACCTTTTCGATTTACGACAACTAAAGAAAACCTGAGTCCGATTATACCACTTTTGGGGTATCAAGCCATTGTAGAGGAGCTTAAATCGGACATGCCCATTATTGCTATTGGCGGTATTACTATAGAAGACGTACCGGAGATTTTAAAAACCGGAGTGTACGGTATAGCGGCTTCTGGCGAAATAACTAAGGATTTTAATAAAATAAGCGCTTTTCACCACCTTTTGAAAGCACCTTCTACGAACGAACAACTTTGGAACAGGGAAACAAACTTTTAAATATGACAGATGCACTTCACATAGCGGATAAAACTTTTTCTTCACGCTTGTTTACCGGTACGGGTAAATTCTCCAGTTCGGAAAAAATGAGGGAAGCTGTCCTAGCTTCGGAAAGTGAACTGGTTACCGTTGCCCTCAAAAGGGTAGAGGTTGAAAACAAATCGGATGATATGCTGAAAAGCCTTAATGCGGACCATATCAACCTATTGCCAAATACATCAGGAGTAAGAACGGCCAAAGAAGCGGTTTTTGCAGCACAATTGGCACGAGAGGCTTTGGAAACGAATTGGATGAAGTTAGAAATTCACCCAGACCCAAGATACCTTTTACCGGATCCCATAGAAACTCTAAAGGCGGCCGAAGAATTGGTGAAATTGGGATTTGTAGTAATGCCCTATATCCATGCGGACCCTGTTTTGTGCAAGCGATTGGAAGAGGTTGGCGTACAATGTGTAATGCCATTGGGTGCGCCCATAGGAAGCAACAAAGGATTAAAAACTGATGATTTCCTAAAAATTATAATCGAACAGAGCAATGTACCGGTAATTGTAGATGCGGGTATTGGTGCCCCATCACATGCGGCTTATGCCATGGAATTGGGAGCAGATGCGGTTTTGGTCAATACGGCCATTGCAGTATCTCCTAGTCCGGTTGACATGGCCATTGCCTTTAAAATGGCGGTTGAAGCGGGAAGAATGGCCTACCGAGCCAAATTGGCACCAGTAAAAGAAGTGGCGGAAGCGAGTAGTCCGTTAACGTCCTTTTTAAACTAAAATAGACCTTATGGCTTTTAGAAATACATTTGAGCAATACGATTGGGATACCCTAGAGCATGAAATTTATGCCGTAACCGAAGCGGAGGTAGCTGCAGTTCTTAAAAAGGAACGTATTTCTTTGGACGATTTTAAAACATTGATTTCTCCAGCGGCCAAGCCTTTTTTAGAAGAAATGGCACAACGCAGCCATCAGCTGACGAAAAAGCGTTTTGGGAACACCATTCAGATGTATCTGCCCATGTATCTGTCCAATGAATGCCAGAACATTTGCACCTATTGCGGGTTTAGTATGACCAATAAAATTCCCCGTAAAACCTTAAGTGATGCCGAAATACTAAAAGAAGTAGCGCATATAAAAGAACTGGGCTATGACCATATTTTACTGGTAACGGGCGAAGCCAATAGAAAAGTAGGCGTGGCATATATCAAACATGCTATTGAGTTGATAAAGACACATTTCTCCAATATCAGTATGGAGGTCCAACCTATGGACCAAGAGGAGTATGAGGAGTTGATAGCTGCGGGACTGTATGCCGTTTTGGTATATCAAGAAACGTATCATGAAGCCACTTACAAGGTGCATCACCCCAAAGGAAAAAAATCGAATTTTAATTACCGATTGGATACCCCGGACCGTTTAGGAAAAGCGGGCATCCATAAAATAGGGTTGGGAGCCTTGTTTGGGTTGGAAGACTGGCGTGTAGATAGTTTTTATACGGCCTTGCACTTAAAATACCTGCAAAAGACCTATTGGAAAACGAAGTACAGTATATCGTTTCCAAGGTTGAGACCACACCAAGGCGATGTACAGCCAAAGGTAGAAATGACGGATGCGGATTTGGTTCAGTTAATTTGTGCTTACCGATTGCTAGATGAAGATGTGGAGCTATCCATGTCTACGCGCGAAAGTGAAACGTTCCGAAATAACATTATAAAATTGGGAATTACGTCTATCAGCGCGGAGTCTAAAACCAATCCGGGAGGTTATACTGCAGAACCGGAATCTTTGGAGCAATTTGAAATTTCGGATGAACGCTCTACGACGGAAATCCGGGAAATGATAAAAAAGCAGGGCTATGAGCCGGTTTTTAAAGATTGGGAAATTTTTGCTTGATTCGTATGCAATTCCAATCTAAAGCGTACCGAATATTTTTGTAAACCGTTCCGGTAAATCATCGGTTATACGGATTTTCACATCCGTAAATGGGTGAATGAATTCTAGGGAATATGCATGAAGGTAAAGTCCTTTTCCCTTTAAAATAAAACCTTCTTTGCCATAAGTTTGATCTCCAAGAATAGGGTTGTCTAGGGAAGCCAGATGTTTCCGTAGCTGATGGCGTCTTCCGGTTTTGGGGTCCAGTTTCACTAGATTTAGGGTTCCGTATTTTTTGGACGCAACGGACTGGACAATCTCAAAATGACTTTCGGCAACCTTACTATCAATAGGGCTGGTAATTATCCCAGAAGGAGGCATTGTTCCAATGGTTACCGCATAATAGGTTTTCTTGATTTTCTTATCCTCAAAAAGTTGGTTGAGCTTACGAATGGCACTTCCTGTCTTTCCTGTCAATAACACTCCGGTTGTAGCATAATCCAAACGGTGTACGGGTTGGGGTTTAGTAGTATCTGGCAACGTGCTAGGTTGTAGGTTCTGAGGCAAAGCATGGGCAATAGTTTTAAAACCGTTGCCACTTACCAAAATGCCACCCGGTTTATGAATTAGGGCCAGATAGTCATCCTCATAAATAACTTTTAGGTCAAAAATGAGTTTTTTTCCTTGGGAAGTTTCGGTCGTTACCTTCAAGGTAATGTTTTCACCTCCTTTAATATAGGTGCCCGTAGAAGCTATTATCCCGTTAACGGTAACTAACTTTTTTTTAAGTACTTTTTTTAAAGCGGATTTTGTAGGCACGGAACTGAAAATACCCACCCCATACTCTTGAAGCCTTATGGGACCGGAAAGAGAAGGAACTTTATGGGTTTCTACGGTGGTGTTGTCTTGCATGGTGCGGCTAAAAAGTAAAAATAGATAAAATCAATTTTTAAATAGCAAGCTAACCTTTCTCTTTTATTAATGAGAAACCACTTTTAGGCCAATAATAGAACCGATTAAAGTAGTGAGGAAAAATATACGAAGCAGGGATGCTGGTTCCTTAAAGACCAAAACACCCATTAACACGGTGCCCACGGCTCCAATGCCCGTCCAAACCGCATAGGCGGTCCCAATGGGTAAATGTTGGGTAACTTTCACCAAAAGCCCCATACTTAGGGCAAGGGTGATTATGAAACCCAAATACCATAGATACATTTCATTACCTGATGCTTCTTTAGCCTTTCCCAAGCAAAAAGCAAAAGCTACTTCAAAAAGGCCGGCTATAACTAGGAGAATCCAGTTCATTTCTTTTTTATGTAAAAGTCGGGGATTGAACTGAGGAATCATTTTACAAATGATAAAAAAGAAAGGCTATTTTATTTCTGCCCGTATTCTGCTTAAACTCACTTGCGTGATGCCCAAATAAGAAGCTATATGCCCCAATTGTACCCGTTTAATAAGGTCCGGGGAATTTTTTAGGAGCGATGCATACCTTTCCGTAGCATTTTTAAACTGAAGAAATATAAGACGTTCTTCCGTTTTAATTAGTTCTTGTTCGGCAAATTTCCGGCCCCAGTTTGCAATATGGATGTCTTGATCATAGAGCTTCTGCAAATCTTGTGTTTTCAGTTCATAGAGCTCGCAATTTTCTAAGAGTTCAATGTCTTCATAGCCTTTTTCAAGGGCAACATAACTTTTCATGGAGATAATGGTATCACCTTCAGCACCAAACCAAAAAGTAACCTCCTGGTCCGCCAAGTTGGAAAAGGCCCGGACAATTCCTTTTTTAATAAAATAAATACTCGTTTCAATTTTTTCGGCCTTTAAAAGAATGTGCCCTTTGGGATAGGCCACCTCCGTAATGTGCTTTTTAAGGGATTCTCTAGAATCTTGTGGCAGCGGGTAAATCCTGTTTATTATTTCGTCAATTTTCATTGAAGGGCCTTTTGGCGAGCGTGGTGAATAGAGGTAATTTTCAATTCAAATTTACGAACTAGGACAATAGTATTTCTATCAATTAAATGAAATCCTAAACTTTGAAGGTGAAAGATTTGTCTTGGCCTTGAACAGTTTGCTAAAGGATTGCGAATGTTCAAACCCCAGTTCATAGGCAATTTCACTCACGGATAGGTCTGTTGAGGATAATTTTTCCTTAGCCTTTGCAATGAGTTTTTCATGAATATGTTGTTGGGTATTTAAACCTGTCAGGTTTTTAAGGAGTCCGCTAAGGTAATTAGGGGAGAGATGTAATGCAGAGGCTACGTTTTGAACCGTGGGTAGCCCCTTTTCGCCTAACGTGTTATCGTCAATATAGTGGTTTAGAACTTCTTCCAATCGCATTAGAACTTCATGGTTGTTTTTCTTTCTGGTAATGAATTGGCGCTCATAGAACCTTTCGGAATAGCTAAGTAACAGTTCTATTTGTGCTATAATAATATTTTGGCTGAAATTATCGATGTTATCTTCAATCTCCCGCTTAATGTTTTGCATAATACCTTCCAGTAGACTTTCCTCTTTTTCGGACATAAAAAGCGCCTCGTTTATCGCATAGTCGAAAAAATCATATTGTTTAATAGTTTTAGCGAGAGACGTATTCCAGATATAATCTTGATGTATAAGGAGTAGCCATCCGGATGGATTCAAATTTTTCTTGTTGTTGGGTTCCACACGCAATAGCTGCCTTGGCGCAATAAAGGATAGTATACCATTATCAAAATCATATTCCTTTTGTCCGTATCGTAACGGACCAACATTTCTTTTTATGCCTATGGAATAGAAATTAAAGAGCCATAGCTCTCCAATGTGTTCTGGAAGAATTTTGGTTAGCCCGTAATCAATTAAACTCACCAAAGGGTGATGAGGGCTAGACAGCCCTCTTATTTTATGAAATTCACTAATGGTTTCTATTTTCCGAACGTTGGTTTTCATTGTTATGTAATTATTAGAGCAGCATACCCCCGGAGACCTCCAAACGTTGACCGTTGATCCAACGGGCATCTTCCGTACAGAGGAAAGCCACAACTCCACCAATATCTTCAGGTTCTCCAACTTTACCTAAGGCGGTAATATTGGCAATGGTTTGTCTTTTTTCATCATCATCCCTGTTCGTACCGCCCCCAAAATCGGTAGCAATGGCACCCGGGGCAACAATGTTAGCTGTAATTTTTCTTGGTCCTAATTCCTTGGCCAGATAGCGCGTTAATACTTCAACGGCTCCCTTCATACAGGCATATGCCGATGCACCGGGAAATGAAAACCGGGTCAAACCTGATGATATGTTAATGATACGCCCTCCGTCATTTATAAATAATAAGGCCTTTTGGGTCAAGAAATACACACCTTTAAAGTGAATGTTCATTTGCTCGTCAAACTGTTCCTCAGTCGTGTCAGTGATAGGGTTGTATAATCCGGTACCAGCATTGTTTATAAGAAAATCGAAATTTGGATTGCCGTATTCCTCAGTTAGATAAGCGGATAACCGATTGAAAAATCTTCCAAACTCTTTGGTGTTGCTCGTATCCAATTGAAAGGCTTTAGCCTTTTGACCAATCTTTTCAATTTCGGAAACCACCTCATTGGCAGCCTGTTCATTGGTGTGATAGGTGATGATAACATCTATCCCTTTTTTTGAAATATTGATGGCCATATCCTTACCCAGCCCACGGCTTCCACCGGTTACTAATGCGATTTTAGTCTTTTTCATAGTCGCTAAATTTTGTTTGCACAAAGTTCAGTACAATTCATAGGGTAAGTGTAGCAAAATCTATGGTTATTGTATCCAAATGCAACACTAAAACAGAGTTTACGACCTATTTCTAAAAGGTTAACCTCTTATAATTGCGGTGCTATTTCTCCTCAACATTCCAAATTCCGTTAAGGGAATACAGGTTCGTGTCGGTAATGTTCAAGTTTCCGTCATTGGCAAATAAGGAAACGGTATCAAACTTTTCCGTAGGAAAGAAAATATCCGTAAAATTCAGTTCTCCGTCATTAAGAAATAATTCTAGGGACGAAACGTCAACAAAGAGCTGTATTTTTAAGGTATCGTCTTTAAGGCTAAACGGCGCGGAATGTTTTTTACTGAAAAAGTCTTCGGAAAACTTGGTGGTACTGGAGTTGGTCCGATCTACATATAGTTTTTCTTCGGCCCTATCAAAAGTGATTACCAGATTTTCTCCAAGTCCGTTTTTTAGTTCAATTCCAAAGGATTGAGCAGTAGTTTCCTTTAAGTCAATATCCATCACAATTTCAAATTGCGAGGGGGAAAAAGAGCCTTCCAATGCATGTGTACCTTCTACTTTAAAAGAGTCTAAGGAAACGGAATCCTTTCGTAAACTCTGCGTTTCTTGAGCAGGAATGCTCAAAAGACTGTAGTCCGTATTGTTTTTTACCAGTTGTAGTTCTCGTGGAAGCGTCATAGCACTTCTCCATTTTTCCGTGGGTACGATTTGGGCGTATTGCCAATTGGACATCCAACCAATGCCCAGTATTCTCCCGTCGTTTTCCGGTATATTGTTCCAGGTTACAAAGGCATAATTGTCCGCACCCCAATCCAACCATTTTTGGTCTTTTATATCACTTTTAAAATCTTTGCCATCAAAATCCCCTATAAAATAAGATGTGGCGGTTCCGCCATTGGGAGCATCTTTTTGGATGCTTACGATAAGCGCCCATTTTTCTTCATCCGTGCCTTTAACTTTTATAGGAAACAGATCGGGACATTCCCACAATCGGGTATCGCCTTCAATACCAAAGTCGGAAAGGAAACTCCAATCAATAAGGTTTGGCGATGCATAGAATTTAACCTTATCGTAGGCGGCCAAGGTTAGAATCCATTTTTGCGATTTCTCGTGCCACACGACTTTTGGGTCTCTAAAATCTTTAATTTTCTCCGTATTCGGAATTACGGGATTTTGCTCGTATTTGGTCCATTTTGTGCCTTCATCTAGGCTATATGCTATACTTTGGGTCTGAAAATCGTTAGTTTTTTCTTTTTCTCCCGCCATATTATGATGCGTAAATGTAGCAACGATAGGAGGATTCTCTTTGGTACCGAAGCCCGAAGTATTGTTCAGGTCCACCACGGCACCCCCGGAAAAAATAAGACCTAAAGAATCTGGGTACAATGCAATGGGCAAGTGTTCCCAATGAACCATATCCTTAGATTCAGCATGGCCCCAATGCATTGGTCCCCACACGGTACTATCTGGGTAATACTGATAAAAAAGGTGGTATTTGCCCTTGTAGTAGAACATTCCGTTGGGGTCGTTCATCCAATTGGCTTCTGGGGTAAAATGAAATTGTGGCCGGTGCTTTTCTTGATATACATCCGATATTTCCGGGCTGGAATTTTCCTTAACCTTAGGTTCGTCCTTACAACCTAAGGATAAGCTAAAAGTTAGAAAGGCCAAAAGCGAAAAATAGATAAGATTTTTCATAGATATAAGTTGAGTTAGTTAAGTGTCGTAGTTTTAAGACTCCTAAATTTAAGCAATGAAGAGCGAATATAAAATTAGAAAGTGCTCCTCATTAATTTTTATAATGAATGGGAGCTTATGAGCCATTTTTTAAAAGGGCTTTGGGCTGTCTTTAATCTAATCACTTTTATACGTGGTGGAAATGCGGTCCTAAATTTTTAAGGATGAATCCGGAGTGTGGTGTTATGGGGCATACCAATAGGACTTTGGCTTTTAGCAAAATAGAAGTCAATAAAACAGACAGGCTATCGGGACAATACATTTTTAGCTAATTCACAGGTTTACCACAGACCGTTGAGAGCATTGTCTTTTTAATTCCCTTGAATAAGATAACCTATCTGTTTGTTTATAGTTGAGCTATAAATAAACCGACAGGACTCCACTTTGGCTTCCCCCGAAACTCCGCAATGGTTTGTCCTGTCTGGTTTGGAATGTAATAATTGAGATTACTTCTTTGTTAGTTCCGATACCTTTTTTAAGATTTCATCGGAATGTTTTATTACATATGTACTAATTAATTGGTTGTTTATATTTATAAAAGTTTGGTGTATTCTATTTAATTTTTAGGGTTTAAGTTCGCTTCTATTCCAAAACAGGTGGTACTAAAGTATACCCCAGTTGCTGGAGTAGTTCTAGTTCATTATAGTACACCTCTTCTTGCATGAGCTTTCCTTTTTTGCTAAAAGAAGCGGTAACACAGCCTTTCAGTTCTATTTTTTTTCCTGTTGCAGGTGTTCCGCTAAAAACACCGGTATTGGATCCGTTCAGGGTCCAGTGGGTAAAAAGTTTTCGATCTTTCACTACCACTGTGTCTATGGTCATTTTTGCATCGGGGAAACCCGTAAAATAAACGTTCATAAGGGCCTGCATTTCACTTTGGTTATGAACTACTTTAATCCCGTTTTGAATACGGGTGTAGTTCTCTGTTACAATAGATTTTAAACTATCCATGTCTTTTGCGTTCCATGATGCTTCTATGAAGTTGTTAAAGTTGGTTCGTATAAGGTCTTCCTGTGCGGAATACGTAGTAGCTTGAAGTTGGTTATTGTTTTTGCAGGACAACACTACCATTGTAAAGAGTGTTAGTAAGAGTCCAATGCGCTTCATGCATACCTGTCTTATAAAAATTAATAAATGAACTTGGGGTACTTAACACTTCAATTCGTGATGAAACTATATAATTTCAGCATGGGGCGTTCTCCAATGCGGACGAAACCCTAAAATTATTGTCCCAACGTTCATTTCTATTTATCAAAGGGATTCTAACAAGTTTTATCGTATATTTAATCATTCTCATTTCCCTCGGTGAGTAGCACGCCAAACCATGAGAACCATTCTACCAAAAGTTGTTGCTTTCTGGGTCTTTTCTATTTTGAATTGCAGTATTATTTGTGCCCAAATTATAGGGTCCAACGGCAATTTTTCTTACAAAAAGGTATTTGTAGAAACCGATAATTTTGGAGCCTCCTACCTAGATACCCTAGAAAGAGCCTACCCATCCGCAAGACCGGATACCCTTAAGTTTTCCATTCTCAATGACCTGGCCTATTATTGGCATACCCGGAACTTGAACAAGGCTTTGCAGTTTACCAAAGAAGGTCTACAGCTCACCAAAACCGGAAAGGATAGTGTCTGGGAAGGCCGTTTTCAGATTACGGAAGCTGCTATTTTGCTTCGTATGGAAAAATTGGATTCTGCCGAAAAAGTACTGGAAAGTGCACGTTGCAAAGTGCTGGAAAAAGACTTGCCCCACCTTAATACCCAATTGGGGTATGTGTACGAAAGACGCGGAAAACTGGGGAAAGCGGCAGATTATGCCTTGGAATGCCTGCGGTTGGGTGAAAAATTGAACGACAAAAGGGCTATTGCCATGGCTTATAGCGATCTAAGTAATCTGTTCTGGAAACAGTCCAAATTTAAAACAGGGCTGGAGTACGGTCTAAAATCGTTGGCACTATATGAAGAACGGGGTATAAACGATCTGGATTATGATTTTACCCTCTTTGTGGTAGCCAATAATTATCTGGCGTTGGCGGACTATGAGCAGGCGCTCAACTATTTTCAGCATGCTATTGTTGTGGGGGAGCGTTATGGTTTTTATAATAATCTGAGTGATGTATATATGCTCCTGGTGGACACCTATTCGTATTTAAACGAATTTGAAAAGGCAGAAGAAGCAGGCGTCAACGCCATAAAGTATGCGGAATTACTGGAGAATAATTTTCTTCTCATGCGAAGTTGGTTGGCCATTGGCAAACTAAAAAATCTGGAGGGTGAATACGCCAAAGCCGTTGAGTGTCTGGAAAAGTCCATCACTATTGCTACGGAAGATTTTGGCGATGCTTTTTTCTTGAGTCAGGCGTATGAAGCTTTGGGCAAGGCCCATGCGGGAAACCACCAATACAAAGAGGCCTATGCGGCCTTTGCCCGTTACGATAAATACAAGGCCGATGTTTTTACCGCCGAGGCGGACAAAAGAACCTCGCAATTACGAACGGAGTTTGATGTGGCCGGTAAAGAAGATAGGATCCAATCCCAAGAAGCCCTTATTTCCAAACAAAAGACCACACAAAAGCTTACCGTGGTTATCCTGGCTTTGTTGTTGCTTCTTTTAATACTGTCCTACAAGGCCATTCAGAATAAGTTCAAGGTCAACAAAATATTACAGAAGCAGAATGAGGAAAAGGAATTTTTACTCAAGGAAATTCACCATAGGGTCAAGAATAATCTAGAGACCGTTTCCAGTCTGCTGTCCCTTCAGGCGGCGCGTATAAATGATGAAGATGTGTTAAAGGCCATGCGCGAAAGTCAGTATAGGGTGCAAAGCATGGGTATGATCCATCAAAAACTGTACACCGGTAAGAACTTGGCCGCGGTAGAAATGAAAGGGTATTTTCAACAGTTGGGCGAATATATCGTAGATGCCTTTGGCGCCAATGAAACCGTGTCTTTGGAGGTGGTTATGGAACCTATGGAACTAGATGTGGATATGGCCATTCCCATTGGGCTTATCGTAAACGAGCTGTTTACCAATTCTTTAAAATATGCTTTCCCCAACGGGCGAAAAGGAAAAATAAAAATCAGCCTAAGAGAGGAAGAGCAAATGTTACAATTAGATGTTAGGGATGATGGTATCGGGAATTGGGGAGAAGGAGTTTCCCAGGGCACCGGATTCGGTACGCAGTTGGTAGATTTGCTCACCAAACAATTAGATGGTAAAATGGTACTCAACGTTAGTCAGGGAACTGCGGTATCCATTCAATTTCAACTACATAAAGCCGCTTGATAATGAAAAAAGGAACCCGTATACTTATTGTAGAGGATGATATGATCATTGCCGCCAACATCTCGTTACAACTGGGCAATCTGGGGTACGAGGTCACAGGTGTTGTTACTAGGGGAGAAGAGGCCGTAACCCACGCCAAGGAGAACGCGCCGGATATTTTGTTGTTGGATATTAACCTAAAGGGAAATCTAAACGGAATCCGGACCGCAAAGGCCATTCAACAGTTTAAGGATATTCCTGTAATCTATCTTACCGCTAATGCGGACGAAGCTACTTTTGCCCAAGCCAAGGAAACCAGGCCCAAGGCCTATATTACCAAACCTTTCAATAAATTGAACCTGCAGCGCACCATAGAATTGGTGGCGGACCAACTAGAGGAGAAGGATGAAACGGTCACGGACCCTTTGACGGATATGGAAGTGTTGGGCGATCGCGTATTTATTCGGCATAACGGTAAAATGGAAAAATTGCTCTTAGAGGATATCTTGTATGTTGAGGCAGACCGAAACTACTGCACGGTAGTGACCAAAACCGGAAATCTGGTCTTGAGCTGTACCCTAAAAAACATGTTGGAGCGATTGCCCAATGCCACGTTTATGCGTGTGCATCGTTCCTATGTGGTCAATATTTCCAAATTGGATGTCATTGCGGACGGCCATCTGGAAATCAATAGAAAGGTAATTCCGTTAAGCAAATCGCATAAGGAATTTTTGTTCAAGCGTATACAGACCATTTAAAGTCTGGAGCGGAATAGTTACTACTTCCGGGCCGCTTTAAATTCGCTTCCATCGTACCATTTGGGAAAATAATCCTCATTGGCCAGTCGCAATCCTACATCGTAAAATAACTGCAGATCAAAACGTACACCGCTCAGTTCGGTGGTTTCGGGATCGTATTCGTCCGATGGTTGGTGATAGATATGCGTAAGGTAGTCTGCTTTCAGTTCTTTGATCTCCTCAATACTCATATCAAAACCTTCATGGGAACCACTGGCGTACAGGGCCGGAATACCGATCTTGGCAAAATTAAAATGGTCCGATCTAAAGAAATACCCTTTTTCCGCATCAGGGTCGGGAATAATATAGCGGTCCTGTTTTAACGCGGCCGCTTCGGCATATTCATCCATTTCGGACTGCCCAAAACCGGTAATGGTCAGGTCTTTCATTTTTCCGGGGCTAGATAGCGCGTCAATATTAATATTGGCCACGGTTTTCTTGGGGTCAAAAATGGGATTTTCGGAATAATAGGCAGAACCCAGCAAGCCTTGTTCTTCTCCGGTAACCGCAATAAAGGCAATGGAACGTCTGGTGGTGTCCGTTTTTTTGAACGCTTCGGCCAAGGCCAAAAGACCCGCCGTACCGGAAGCATTGTCTACGGCACCGTTATAAATGGAGTCGCCATCAATGGCCTTGCCCACCCCAAAATGGTCCCAATGGGCGGAGTAGATAATAACCTCGTCCTTTAGGTCCGTTCCGGGAATAAGCCCGATTACATTTTTAGAAACGTCCTTTTTTATTTTATTCTGAATGGCCACCGAAACGTCTAGGTCTAACGGAATAGGCTTAAAGACCCTACTTCTGGCCAGCGTTTTATAATCTTCGCCCTTCATGACCGAAGCATCAAACAACAGCTCGGCACTTGGCCCACTGATCCATGACTCCACATCCAAAAGGGGCTGGTCACTTTCTATGATCAATTTGGAACCGCTCCAACCGGACTCCATAACGTTCCAACCATAGGAGGCCGGTTCCGTATCGTGAATGATGATAAGGCCTTTGGCGCCCTGCCGTGCCGCTTCTTCGTATTTATAGGTCCAACGCCCGTAATAGGTCATTTCATTGCCTTTGAACAAGGTAGAATCTCCGGACTGGAACCCGGGATCGTTGATCAGGACCACGGCCGTTTTGCCCTTCCAGTCAATACCCTCATAATCGTTCCAGTCGTATTCCGGGGCTACAATACCGTAACCCGCAAAAACAAGTTCGGAATTGTCCAAGCTAACGTTTGGGGTAACCTTGCTGGTAGTGGCCACAAAATCTTTTAGCACATCTAGGTTAAAACTGCCCTCTTTACCGGAAATGACCATTTTTTCGGAAGGGGTGCCCGTAATTTCTACCATGGGCACTTCTTGAAAATAGCTTTCTCCGTTTCCGGGGGAAACACCCAACTTTTCAAACTCGTCCTTTAGGTAGTTTACCGTTTTTACCTCTCCCTCCGTAAAGGGCTTTCTCCCTAAAAATTCATCTGATGCCAAGCGCTCTATATGTTTGGCAAGCGTGTTCTGGTCTACTTCCGCCAATTTTGGGGCCACCGTTGTAGGGTTGCCACAACTTGCGAGCAGGAGTACTAATAAAAGTTTTACATAGTTTTTCATAACGGTTTTTTTTTGAACTGCCGGATATTATTGGGGTGGGGCGTAACCCGTGGGAGTAGAACCACCCGAAGCTAAGGTACGCTCTTACGTGTACTATTTTAGCTCAAATTTTGCACCTATACCATAAAAAGGGGAAACATGTTTTGGGGAGTAGGCCTTACGAAAGACCTTAGCGGGTAAAAAATTACTACATTTTTTTGAATTGAAGGCGAAGAGGGAATGTAAATTTTAATCATACCCTATGTAATCATTGTTTTTTGCCGAAAAGGAATTCTATTAGGCTCATTTGTGGTGTTTGAAGGTCCAAGGAATGAAATGTAGCTAATAGTTCTTGGGACACGCTATCTTTAGTGGGGCAAGCTGGCACGAGCGTGACGCTCGCGCTAGTGGGGGTGCTCTCCTTTAATTAGGAGAGCCGTCTACTCGATTAGCAACTGGGCTTTATCTAGATTTTATTGCTTCTTCTATCCAACTGTCTATGTTAGTTTTTATATCATTATATGCATCATAAGTTTTCGGGTTATAACATTTTACATATTTTGATAGCTTATCATTACTATCTTTCATAGTAAATAAGTCAAAGGGATTACTACCTTTTGTTGATTTTCCGGATTTCGGACATTTAAGGTTATGGATATAAATTCCTAAAACTGGTTTTCCAGAATTCCAAGCTTGCTCAATTTCGTGTAATACCCATTCTCTTTTTGAAGTTTCTGAACCAATTAATACTACAACACAGCTTTTATTTTTAAGATTTTCTGAAATCCATTTTTCAACAGCTTTTTTTCCTGTTTGTTTGATTGTTTCCCATTGATTTGGTGTTACTGGACTATTTCCCTCTATAACTCCCATATTTCGTATTTGCTGGACACGAAAAACATCATTTTTAAAATGAAAGCTGTAAAATACTTTTCTTTTTGGCATATTAAATTTTTTGTAGAATGTTAATTGCGATAATTATATTTTTTATTATTTCTTTATTTCCAATTGCAAATTCATCAAGGTTATTTATTGCTTCTTGCAAATCTTTATTTAATGGATAATAGTCTTCGATAGCACCTGTTACTTTGTCCCATAGCATTTTCGAAACATATCCTGTGGCACCTACTGGTATCGGTATAACATTGTTTTTTAAGCAAATTTCAAACTCTTCAAGCATACCATTTGAATCAATTATTTTGTCATCAGATATCTTATTTCCAAATAAAAATATTGCAATACCAGCTTTACTAATCATATCTTGTCTGTAGTCTGTCCAAACCTCTTTAATAGATTTTGCACCTGATTGAATTTGCGGAAAAGGTCTTAGTATTAATAAATCATCTAAATTTCTATAGTTAGAGTTAAGCTTGTAGTCTAAAGCACCGTTTATCACTATACTTCCAATTCCTAAACCATAACCAGAAACAATTTTGTAATTTTTTTCAGCTAATTGATAACTTAAATTATGAATTAATTCTTTAGCCAATTCCTCTGAAAATGGTGAGTATTCCGCTGCTGCACCAGAAATAAAAATATTTCTTCTTAGTATTCGATTCTCAATTTCTTCTAAAATCAATGTGATTTCTGAGTACTCGTCTACAGTAACAGTATTTATTCCATATCGTAGTAAATCTTCAATCTTTAAATCTTGTTTGATTTTTGAGTATAGAAAGTCTTCTTTCTCTTCAAAGTCTCGTTCGTTTATTTTTTTTAGAAAACAATAATGAGTAGGTGTATTATCTTTAAGTAAAACTTTTATTCTACTCATTATATAATCTAAGTTAGGGTCATCAAAACTAAAACCAATAAATAAAAATGTTTTTGAGAGTAAATCACCTCTAAGTGCGGTTGAGAAAAGCTCTCTTTTATCATTGTAAGTGTCATAATCATCCTTTGTCAAAACCGCCTCATCAGGTGAATTTTTATCTCCGTGCATTTTGTAGACTATGGCATCTTTCTTTTTTATATTGTGTGAAAAATCCTCATTTCTAATTTTAAGTTCGACCGTTTTTCCATCTTCTTCTAAGCTTTTTTCGATAAGTTGGTCATAATTAGTTGTCCAAAATGTTTCGATACCGATGTTTGATAATATTTGATGGTTTCTAGTTCCTTTGTTTAGAGTAGTAAATTCATTGATTATTTTATCATTGATTTTTCCTCTCTTAAATTTATTGAAGTGATATTGTGCTATAGTTACATAATCGTGTTCAATGTCAATATTAAGATTTATTTCTTCGGCTAAATCACGTAGTAATTCTTTCCAATTTACAAATCCAGCTGAAGCAGAAAGTCCTGCACCTGCAAAAATTGCTGCATCACCATTGTTGATCTCTGTAACAAAAGAATTGATAAACGCTTTTTGTTGTCCTGTAAACTCCATAATTAATTCTTTAGCCAGTTTTCTAACTTAGTTATGTACCTTATACCATCTTTGTTTCTAGGTTCTGCTACATAGTAACCTCTTTCAATTCGACCACCATTGTTTCGGTAAAATGATGTTCCATCTTCATAGTCTATATGTGGATAAATTTGTAAGTATTCATTTCCCTTATATTGAAAGTCGTATTCTCCTTTTTCTTTGATAGGTAGAATAGCTATATTGTTTTTAAACTTGTGCACATCTCCTATTCCGAGTTCCCAATTACACCAATAAGATTCAAGTGCTTTTGGTGTTGCTAGAAGTATAAATTTTTTACAATATTTTATTACATCTTTAATTCTTGCAGCTGTTTCTCCAGAAGTTTGATTAGGCATTTTATTATCCATACTGTCTATATAGACTTTTACTCCTAAGTCTTCTAAAAGCTCAATTACACCAGTTGCTTCTTCAATTTCTTCGAGGTCTTTATGCTTGTGAGATAAAAAAACTGTTATTTTCGAATCATAAGCACTCTTAGAGCTAAAAGTTTTTACTCTGTTTAAGGATTCCGTAATAATTGATTTTTCTAGTCTAGAGCTTCTAAAATGTCCTTTTTCAAATATCATAGTTTTATTGGTTGTCGTGCCTTGTTGCCAACTAATGGATATAAGGCAAATGCCATACAACCATCATATTTGGGGTTAAATAATTTACTTTTTTAAAGTTCATTAGTCTTTATGGCATTATATGCCCATTCCTGTTTTTGTGATCATAAGGTGGGTTAAAAGGTATGCTACAAATATCTCCGTTTTAAATGTTATAATCTTACGGAAAAGTGTAATCACAAAAAAAATGTGGTCAGAACCTAACCGAGAACTTGTGTTACAACCCATAGCATTATTTTCGCTCAAAGCCAAACGTCACTTTCCTACAGAACATTAAATATCAATAATTAAGTTGAGATAAAAGTAAGTGTCCGTTTTACAATTGCTGTTTTTAGCCTTTTATTCGATAAAGTGTACGAATTTATAGATGTAAATCAGCTTTTTGCAAGGCATAATCTAATGTAGAATAGGCTTGTACAACAATTGGCATTGTACAAGCCTATTTTTTTTAATGAGTGTGCTTGGGTTCCCAAATGAGCCTTAAAAAAGAACTCAATCTCTCGTTTTCTCTGCTAACGGGTATACCGGCCACAATACCTATCATGAGGTTGTCTGCAATACCTACACGCATTTGTGGTCTAATGACCATGTCAAAATCACTTTGGTCAAACGTTTTATTGAACTCTACACCCAGAAAATTTCTGGTTCCGGTGATCATATAATGAAAACTGGTGTTCACATCATAAGTGGTGTGAAATGTAGCGGTCTCAAAGTTTTGTTCAATCATAGGACCGGTATAAACAAGGGAGTGGAAATTGTTTCCCCAGCGTTTGGCCACCACTAGAAACGGGTTATATACGTTTCCTTTTATGATGGGATTGCCAAAGTTCTTAAAGTCCGATAATTCAAACTCGTTAATATACCCAAGGGCCATTGAGGTAGCCATGGGTTCACTTACAAAAAATGACCATTGTGCCGCAATTTTTATACTATTGAGCTTATTGGACGGTACGCTGTTATCCGCAACTCCTGCAGGGGAGTAAAAGGTAAAAGGTAATTCTACCTCAAGACCCAAGCGGTTTATGGGTGCCCATTCGTATTCCACCAAAGCTTCATAGCTGTCAAACTCTAAATGGTCCGTTAGGCCCAAGCCCAAGTTCCACTCTTTTTCTCCCTTTCTAGCCCCTAGGTCTCGTATAAGGTCTATATAAAGTGGTTCGGCATGCAAAACTTTGTCAGGCTCTTTATGGTCTTCTACTTGATGTATATAAAGACTATCTTTTTCGGACTTATTTTTTTGGGCCTTTGTATATGTGGATAATGCCAATGTTATGATGAGCATTACTGTTGTTTTTCTTTTCATTTTTAGATTTATTTTTAAACATAATAAGAGTGTGCCGCCACTATAAGGGGTAGCAGGAACGTACTAAACTGTAAAAATAAATCAGGCTTTGGGCGGAGGGGTGGCTAGCTTTTGATAGCCGTTGGTAAGATGGGTGTTATAATCTGGGAACTGATGTTTTAGGGTTCGTGTGAAACAGTAATAGACAGAGGAATCTGCAAGGCTGTTTGCAATGAACTCTATTTTTAGGTTGGTATTCTTGTTATGGTCCGTGGTATCGTTATCATCACATTCTTCAATGGCATTTTCGTATCCAAGAATTTTCTCAATAATGATTTCTACAATACTTTCTTGATCGTTTATGGTCAAGTCTTCTGGTATATATGCTGGATTAGGGTCTGCAGGGTCTACGCTTAAGTTAAGCAAGTAAAGGCCCATAAGCCCCCAGAGGATTTTTGTGAATACGCTATTTCTTATTTGACCCATCACGCTACTAAAGTAACGTAATTTTGTCTTTTTTCATACGGCAGCCCATCAACATTTATTCGGGATTACTTTCATTTATTTCCTGACTATTCCAGTATTTGAAGTGAATGTCAAAGATATTTGCAACACTTATTTTAGAGGTAATTTTAATTATGAAGAATTAAGTTGAGAAACAGGGCAGTGTCCGTTTTACAATTGTCATTTTTGCAGTGTTTTTCAACCAAACATCATAATTCATAGATGAAGGCACCATTTAGGAATTCGTAAAAAAACAATCCCTTTTTTTTCATCCCCATAAAATAGCAGTATTTCAGCTGTAAATAATAGTAATAGCATCTAAAATAAAAGTTAAACTTTTAAGTTGTAATAGTAATACTATTATATTTGCTAGCGTAACTATTATTTTAACCATGGAACGTCTTTTACAATCAATTCACATAGGGGTTAATGACAAGCTATACATCAAAGACCCACAGTCTACCACTTTGGGCAAGCGCATTGTGGAGGAAAGTATTCTGCTCATCCATGAAATAGGTTTTGATGCCTTTACCTTTAGAAAGCTGGGCCAGAGGATCAGTAGCAACGAGAGTTCTATTTACCGCTATTTTGAGAACAAGCACAAAATGTTGTTGTACCTCACCTCATGGTATTGGAGCTGGCTAGAGTATAAATTGGTTTTCTCTACCAATAGCATGAAAGATGCCCGGGAGAAATTAAAAACGGCCTTGGCCATCGTTACCCAACCAACGGAGGTAGATAGCAATATCTCTCACATTAACGAGGTGCTTTTGACCTACATTGTTATTAATGAGTATTCCAAATCCTACTTGACCAAAGAGGTAGATACCAATAACAAGGAGGGCTATTTTGTGATTTATAAAAGATTGGTAGACCGCTTGAGTACCATGATCAAAGAGGTAGATGCCTCGTACCCATATCCTAGTAGTTTGGCCAGTACGGTCTTGGAAGGTTCCTTGCACCAATATTTTTTAAAGGACCATTTTCCTTCCCTAACGGACTGCCATGAAAAAGGAGACCCAACCCAATACTTTACAGAACTGGTATTTAATTCTTTAAACAAAAAACCAAATGGTTAAAAACGTATTAACGGCATGGCAGCGCCTTATGGGCCTGCTAAAACTGGATAAAAGAGATGTGCTACAGATTTTTTATTACGCCATTTTTGCCGGTTTGGTAAACCTTTCGCTTCCGTTGGGTATACAGTCTATCATTAACTTAATACAGGGCGCGGAAATCAGCACCTCATGGATCGTTCTGGTTATTTTGGTTACCGGTGGTGTGGCCTTTGCCGGTATTTTGCAATTAATGCAGATCCGTATTATTGAGAATATGCAGCAGAAGATATTTACGCGGGCGTCTTTTGAGTTTACCTATCGCTTTCCAAAAATAAAGATGAGCGAGCTGCGCAATTACTACCCGCCCGAGTTGGCCAACCGTTTTTTTGATACGCTAAACGTGCAAAAGGGGCTATCCAAACTCTTATTGGACTTTCCGGCGGCGCTGTTACAGATTGTTTTTGGCCTGTTGCTGTTATCTTTCTACCATCCGTTTTTTATCATCTACGGCATGCTTTTGCTGTTGTTGATCTATGTGGTGTTCCGTTTTACGGTACAAAAGGGTATGGATACCAGTTTGGACGAGTCTAAGCGTAAATATAAAGTGGCGCATTGGATCCAAGAGGTGGCGCGTTCATTGGTGAGTTTTAAACTTTCCGGGAGAACCAGTCTTGCCGTAGATAAGAATGATATGCTGGTGGAAGACTACCTACAGGCGCGTGAGAGCCATTTTAGAGTGTTGGTACTTCAGTTTATACAAATGATCGGTTTTAAGGTGTTGGTAACAGCTGGACTTCTAGTTATTGGGGGGCTGTTGGTACTGAACCAAGAAATGAACATTGGGCAGTTTGTGGCCGCGGAAATCATTATTCTTTTGGTAATTACCTCCGTGGAAAAACTGATACGTGGGCTGGAGACTTTTTATGACCTGTTGACCTCCTTGGAGAAAATGGGGCAGGTAGTAGACCGTGATCTGGAAAAACAGGACGGAGAGCGCCCACTAACCGAAGAAGGCAGTCTAACGGTAGAATTGGACAGGGTTTCCTTTGGTACCAAAGAGCATGAAATTTTACATGATATTTCCTTAAAAATAGAACCCGGAGCTAGGTACCAAATCATTGGTTCCAACGGCTCGGGCAAGTCTACCTTACTACGATTGATCGCGGGTATCATTGAACCTACGGAAGGGAATATCTATGCGAACGATTTTTCGCTAAGCGGCATCAACCCTAACCATTACCGGTCTTTCTTGGGCCAGTCCATGACAGAGGAGAGTCCGTTTGAGGGTACCATTCTAGAGAACATAACCTATGGCGATAGTACCATTTCCCACAAAGACCTGCATTGGGCCATGGAGAATGTGGGGCTGTTGCAGTTCGTAAAGGAACAACCGGACGGGCTAAATACCATTATCTATCCGGAAGGGCAGCAGATACCGTATACCGTGGCACGAAAGATCGTACTGGCGCGTAGTGTGGTACGCAGACCAAAACTGCTTTTGCTGAACGATCCGCTCAACCAATTTGATCAAGTGGAATCCGAGCGCCTTATGAATTTCTTGGGCGATCCCGCCAACCCTTGGGCACTGGTAGTCGTAAGCCAAGACCTGAGGTGGATGGAGACCTGCAAACAAATCATAACCATGGACCAAGGCCGAATTATAGCTATAACATAAGAAACTATGCTTAATATTTCTAAAAACCCCCTTAATAAAACGGTACACCTAACGGGCTATAAGTCTACGGACCGGGTGTTCCACCAAAGGCACTACAAGCACCTGAACCGGTTTTTGTTGGGTTCCGCACTTTTTGGGTTTATCCTGCTTTTTATTCCGTGGACGCAGAGTGTTCGTGGTACGGGTAACCTAACTACTTTAAGTCCGGAGCACCGCCCGCAGAGCATACAATCGCCCATTCCGGGACGTATTGAAAAATGGTATGTACAAGAGGGCGATTATGTAGAGAAGGGCGATACCATTTTACATATCTCCGAAGTGAAGAACGAGTATTTTGACCCCCGTTTGGTAGAACGTACGGGACAACAGATTCAGGCCAAAAATAGGTCCGTAGAGTCCTACCAAGGTAAAGTGAGCGCATTGAACAACCAGATTGCCGCTTTGAACAATGAGCGTGGCCTAAAACTGGAGCAGGCAAAGAACAAGTTGCTACAATCCAAGTTAAAGGTAAAGAGCGATAGTATAGACTTGGAGGCTGCCCATACTAACCTGCAGATTGCGGAGCGGCAGTATAACCGTATTGAGCAGTTGCAGCAAGAAGGTCTAAAATCTATGACCGATGTGGAGGCGAAACGTTTGAAGCTGCAAGAAACCCAGGCCAAGCTTATTTCCCAAGAGAATAAATTACTGGCCGCCAAAAACGAGGTCCTGAATGCCGAAATGGAAGTAAATCGTGTACAAGTAGAGTACACGGATAAAATTTCAAAGGCGCAGAGCGATATGTACACGGCACAGTCCAGTCAGTTTGATTCCGAGGCGCAGGTAAGCAAATTGGAGAACCAGTATGCCAATTATGAGATACGCACGGGCATGTATTATATAACCGCACCCCAGAGCGGATACATCAATAAGGCCGTACAGGGCGGTATTGGTCAGAACTTTAAAGAAGGCGATCGTTTGGTGGGTATTATGCCGTCCGATTTTGAAATGGCGGTGGAGACCTTTGTAAGTCCCATGGACTTGCCTTTGGTACACGTGGGCGAGAAAGTCCGCATACAGTTTGATGGTTGGCCGGCCATTGTGTTTAGCGGGTGGCCCAATGCCTCTTACGGTACTTTTGGAGGAACCATTGTGGCCGTGGAAACCTTTATTGATCCCAACGGAAAATATAGGGTATTGATCGCACCGGACCCGGAAGAGCAGGAGTGGCCCAAAGAAATGAGGGTAGGTTCCGGAGCCAGCACCATTGCACTTTTAGAAGATGTGCCTATTTGGTACGAGTTATGGCGTCAGATAAACGGATTCCCGCCTAATTATTATCAGCCTAAACAATCCACCGCAAAAAAGGAAAAATGATGAGGAACATATGGTTTTGCTTCTTTTGGGTTTGCTGTTTTGCTGCAGAGGCGCAACAGCCCGGGGAGGTGGTATTGGGTTTTAACGAATATCTGGGGTACGTAAAAAAGTACCACCCCATAGCTAAACAGGCCCAACTGAATATAGGAATGGGACAGGCCCAATTAATGAGTTCCCGCGGGGGATTCGACCCCAAAATTGAGGTAGATTATGACCGAAAGGAGTTTAAGGGTACGGAATATTATGACCGCTTGAACGCCACGTTCAAGATTCCTACTTGGTACGGGGTTGAGCTAAAAGGAAATTTTGAGCAGAACGAAGGCGTGTACCTGAATCCTGATCAAACCGTCCCGGATGACGGACTCTACAGTGCCGGGGTTTCCATGTCCGTAGGGCAGGGGCTTTGGATCAATGAGCGTATGGCCACGTTAAAGCAGGCCAAAATTTTTAAGGAGCGTTCCTTGGTAGAGCGTGACCTGCAAGTGAACGAGGTACTTTTTGAAGCATCGTTGGCCTATTTTAATTGGTTGCATGCCTATCAAGACAAACAAGTGTACACTGATTTTCTGGCAAATGCCGAAATGCGTTTTGAAGGGGTGAAAAAGAGTGCCCTGGCGGGAGAAGTGGCTGCCATAGATACCGTGGAAGCCAAAATTACCATGCAAGACCGAGAGCTAAATTTGGAGCAGGCCAAGGTACGTTTTATGAAAAGTGCACTGGAGTTGTCCAATTTTCTGTGGATGGGCGATAATATGCCTGTAGAACTGCAGCCCAACGTAATTCCCGAAGCTAATTTGGCGGGCGCCATAGATACTACTTTGGAAATTATGGGAATGCCCTTGGATAGTTTTTCCATAGCCAACCACCCGAAGCTTAAATCCTTGTCGTATAAAATTGACGGCCTCACCGTAGAAAAGCGACTGAAAGCCAATAAACTATTGCCTAAAATAGAATTGCAGTATAATTTTCTAACGGAAAAACCGGAGTACCTTTCCAGCCTTACCACCGAAGCCTACAAAGGTGGTGTGGCCTTTAGTTTGCCACTTTTTCTAAGAAAGGAACGGGGCGATTTAAAGTTGGCAAAGATGAAATTGCAGAATGCCCAATTTGAACTGGATGATGCCGAAATACGGATCAAGAACAAAATTGTAGGGCTCTACCGTGAACTGGAATCTTTTGAGAAACAAAACGTTTTAATGGATGATGTGGTGCTCAACTACAACACCCTCGTAGCCGCCGAAGAACGAAAGTTCGGGTTTGGGGAGAGTTCCCTGTTTTTGGTCAACTCCCGGGAAAGCAAACTCATAGATGCCGAACTGAAAAGGAATGCGGTACAGAACAAGTTCTTTTCGGCGAAAGCCAAATTGTTCAACTCCATAGGGGTGAATCCTAAGGATTTGTAGGTTGTTAGGCTCTTTAGAGCGTATTAACTTCTAGACAGCTAAATCATCGGGTCTTATTTTTTTGGATTCCTCCCTTTTCTGACGGAGTAATGCAAAGCCAAAAGTAAGTACACCAACGCGACCGATAAACATAAGGGCAATTAGCAATAGCTTGCCCACTTGGGAGAGTTCACCTGTTATACCTGTACTCAATCCCACAGTGCCCAATGCCGAAGCGACTTCAAAAAGGATACGCTCAAAAGAAAAGTCTTCGCTGTAGGACAACAGAAAAGAAAACAAAAAAATCAAGCTCGTATAGAGCATAAATGTAGAGGTGGCCACATAAATTCTTTCAAAGGGTATCAACCTATTTAAGAACGTAATCTTTTCCTGGCCCAAAAGCCTACTTTTTAGAATGGAGAGCATAGCGGTGAGGGTTGTAATTTTCATTCCGCCCGCGGTACCGGAAGGTGATGCACCAATATACATGAGAAAGGTAATGAACAATAAAATAGGCAAAGAGAGGTCTCCAATGGCAGTGGTGTTGAAACCAACCGTTGTCATCGCAGACATGGCCTGAAAGAAAGAGGTCATAAGTGTATGGTTAGGCCCCAAATGTGCTTCTGATTCCGTGGTAAAAATAAGGGTGGTCCCAAGAAATAGAAGGAGCGTGAACCCGTACACGATAATTTTGGTCGTAAATGAAATTTCTTTAGATTTTCCGGTAATGCGGTACCATAAATCCGTAATTACAATAAAGCCTAAGGACCCGGCAATGGCCAATAAGGCAACAATTGTATTTATAAAGGTATTATCATGGAAACTCTCAAAACCATCATTGAACAGTGCGAACCCTGCGGTACAAAAGGATGATATACTATGAAAGATAGAAAACCATATAGCCTTTAAACTTCCCATACCTGTATCTGTAAATGCAAAGTAGAAAAGAACGGCTCCTATAGTTTCCATAAATAGGGTAAAGACAATTACACTTTTTATAAAATCCTTGATTTGTATGGTATCTGGCAATGTAAATTCCGTTCCTATTAATTTGTTATGCCAGTGCGTTATTTTTTTGGTGGTAAACATTAGATAATAGGTGGTTAAGGTCATATAACCAATACCGCCTATTTGTATAAGGACCATGATAATGAACTGGCCCATAAAGTTGTAGGAGTCAAATATGCTCAGCGTGACAAGTCCCGTAGTAGAAATTGCGGAAGTGGCGATGAATAAATTGTCCAAAAAAGAAATATCGGTCTTGTGGAATAGGGGAATGGAGAGCAGAATAAATCCCACAAGGGTATATAAAAAGAACCCCCAGACCAAATTCATTTGAGGCGATTTGCTAATTTGAAATTTTCGATACCAAAGAGATAATTTTTTGTAAAACGTACTTTTCATTTTTATAATGACCTAGAACAGAGTGTGTGGAGTCAGTCATAAGGGCAAAGAGGAAAGAGTAATCTTTACCTAGGTGTCAAGGCTACACATCAAGTGTTATTTTGCAGGGCAAAATTAATGAATTTAGCGGTTTCGGTTAAGGAATTACACCTCTTTTTTGGGCTATTCTAGGCTAATGGTAAAACAATGTATTTTAACATTATTGGGGAGCTATCACCTCTAAAGTGTGCTGCCCTTTTTCCGGATAGAGTGCGTTTTTGCTCTTTAGCTCGCTAGATAGAGTGGTTACCATCTGTTGAAGTTGTTCAGGGTTTTCTTTTGATAAATTATGGGTTTCAAAAGGGTCTTCCGCTAGGTTGAACAGCTCATACCGGGGTGATTCTTCTACCTGATAATGGTACACGATCTTCCAGTTGCCATCAACCATACTGGAAAAATAGTTGGAGCGGTGGCTATGCGGAAAATGATTAAGGAAAACTTCGTTACGCTGGTTGTTTTTTCGTCCGTTCAACTGTTCTTTTAAATCGAACCCGTCCGTTACATAATTTTCAGGAACGTTTGTTTCCGCCACATGGCAGAGGGTTGAAAAAATATCCAAAACCGTACCTATCTGTTGCTGAACGGCATTTTGGGCAATGGGTAATTTCTCTTGGGATGCCGCATCTTTGTTAGGAGTAACCCATGATGCTATAAACGGAACCCGCATACCGCCTTCCCAATGATTTCCTTTTTTTCCTTTTAGGGGAGCGGAACTGCTATAATCGTTTTCAATTGGTAGGGGGGCATCCGAGCCATTGTCGCCTAAGAATAGGATAAGCGTATTTTCGCCCAACCCTAAATCCTTTACATGTTGTACAATATCGCCCAAGGATTTGTCAATTCCCTCTATCAAGGTGGCATAGGCCTGCGCTTTCTCCGATTTGTCCGAATTTGCATAGTTCTTAGCAAAACGGGGGTCCGAGTAAAACGGGGCATGTACCGCGTAATGGGCCATGTTCAGGAAAAACGGCTTGCCTTCTTCTTTGGCTTTGGATATGGCCAAATTGGCCTCTAGGGTCAAGGCTTCGGTAAGAAAAATATCCTTACCGTGGTATTTTTCCAAGCCCGGTACGGCCCTTTTTTTATTCCCTCCGGTATGCCCAAAAGCTTCTGTACCCAAATAGCTGCCCGGTTGCCCAATGGAGCTACCGGCTATATTGACATCAAAACCCAAATGAAGCGGATTCTCCCCTTCGCTATGAAATGGCCCAAAATGGGCCTTCCCTACATGGATTGTTTTGTAGCCGGCCTGCTGTAGGATTTTAGGAAGGGTAACCCATTCTTTGGTAATTCCTTTCCAATTCCAATCCGTTGGGCCATATTCTGTACGATTGTCCTCTTCGGATTTTATCCATGTGGTAACCCTGTGTCGGGCCGAGTTTTGACCCGTTATAATTGAGGTTCGCGTTGGTGAACATACAGAATGGGCATAAAAATTGGTAAAACGAATACCTTGACTCGCCAATTTTTCCATCTCTGGCGTGCGGTAAAAATCATTGAGCGGATAACTCTTTAGGTTACCGCTGGCATCCGTTAGAAACGGAACCGAAGTATCCATGAGTCCCATATCGTCTACCAGAAAAATAATAATGTTAGGCGGATCTTGGTCTATGACCTGGGCCGAAAATGAGGTAAAACTAAAAAGGGAAAATAGTGTAAAAACTAAAAATTTTGGCTTCAATTGGTTGTTGTTCTTCATTCTTTCAGGTTTCAAAATATAGCGTATATACCATCTTAAACAGAGAAGAATCCAAACCCGCTTTTCCAAAATTTTCTCGCCGTTTTAATTAAAATAATCCCGCACAGAATTTTGCCCCAAAGTCCATACGAAACTTGAGGGTATAAAAAAGTTAGTAAAGAAAAGAAACTATTCTTCTTCGCCGCTTGCTGCTTCCTCTTCCTCGTTGGCCTTGTTTAAATCATGCTTTAAAATGTTGAGCTTTTTTAACTTAGCTTTCCAGGTTTCAAGCGTTTCTTTATGGGCTTCTACGCGTTTTACCACATCGCGCACCAGCGGGTTGTCCTCTGAGGCATTGGAGAAAAACTGTAGGTTGGTTTCCAGTTGACGTATCTCGGCTTTGCTTTCCTCTATTTTTTTACGGATAAAACTACGTTCATTCTGTATGGCGCGCTCATTATCCGCATCTGCCAATTGCTGAATTTTATTACCGTATTTAAGCAACTCCGATTCTTGACGGTCAATATCTAATTTCTTGAAAATTCCGTCCAAGATTTTATTGAACTTCTGGTCAATATTTTTCTTTTTGAAAGGAACCCTTCCATAGGATTTCCATTCGGCAATAAACTCTTTGATTGTTTTTAAATCGTCCTCCCTTTTACCTGAAAGCTCAAAAGCCGATAGCCGTTCCAAACAGGCACTCTTTTTTTCAAAGTTCTCTTGCTCTTCCTTAAGGCCTTCGTTCTTTAAAGCGTGCAAACGGTCAAAATAATGGTTACAGGCCGTTTTGAACTCTTTCCAAATCTTGTCCGAGTATTTTCTAGGTACATGCCCAATTTGCTTCCAATCATTTTGGATGCGCTTCATTTCCGGCGTGGTGCTATCCCACTCCTCACTGTCCTTTAAGGCAACGGCACGGTCAAGTAGCGCCCGTTTTTTGTCCAGGTTCTCTTGTTGTTCTTTTTTGAGGTTCTTATAATAGGCGTTCTTGCTTCGGTTAAAGTTGCGTACGGCAGTTTTAAAGGCGTCCCAGGTTTTTTCATTTTGATTTCTAGGTACTTTTCCGGCAGCAAAAAAGGCATTTCTAAGCTCTTCCAGTTTTTTAATCTGTTGCTGTAGTGCTTTGTGACTGGTGGCCACGTTGGCGGACATAGCTTGGATGGCCGCTATAATTTCGTTTTTGGCAACAAGGTTTTTTTCGTATTGGGCATCCAATTCCTTGTAATGGTCCTGCCTTCTTTGATGTAAAACCTTAGTGGCATTGCTGAACCGTTCCCAGATTTCCTCGCGGTGTTCTTGGCCAACGGGTCCAATATCTTCCTTCCAGATTTTATGTAACGTCTGTAAATCCCTAAAAGCAATGGTTAAATCTGGTTCTTTGGCCAATAGTTCTGCTTGGGCCACCAGTTTTTCCTTTTCTTCTAGGTTGTGCTTAAAATCAAGGTCGCGCAACTCGCGGTTTAGATGAAGGAAATCATAGAAAATCTCTATATGGTGCTGGTAGGTGCGCCATACATTGTTGTATTCCGTTCTTGGAATAGGACCTGCATTGCGCCAGTTTTCCTGAAGTTCTTTGAACGCCTTGTAGGTGGTGTTCATATCCTCATCTACATTGACCAAACTTTTAAGTTCTTCAATAATTTCAAGGCGCTTGTTAAGGTTTTCTTTTAGATTTTTTTCGAGGGATTTATAGTACTGGTTCCGCTTTTCACGGTAATCTGAATACACCTCGTTAAACTGCCTTTTGGTTACGGAATTGTATCTAAAATCTATTTCGTTACCACCACCGTTTATAAAATCTTCCTTTTTACCTTCTATAAATTCTTGAAATTTCAGGTCGAATTCTGACTTGATTCCGTCTACATGCTTTTTAATGGCCTGTACTTTTTCGTTACGGACCAATTTTTGAAGCTCTCCCACTAAATTTTCCATAGACATGGAGTGATAGTCCAAAAGCGGAATGGTGTGTCGCTCTTGATTGTCCGTATCCTCGGCATCTTCGGCATTGTTCTCATCTATTTCTTCCAGTACGGCATCATCATCTTTGGAAGCGGTATCTTTAGTTTCGGCAGTTGTGGCAACTTCCTCCTCATCAGTAGATTTTGAAGGGGCCGCTTCTGTTTTTTCTGTTTCGGCGGCTTCCGTAGTTGCTGGCTCTGTTGGAGCATCTTTTTCCTCTGGTGATCCGGATGGTTCTTTTTCAGGAATATCTACCACTTCAGAGGCTTCCGTATTTGCGGTAGGCTCCGTAGTTTTGGTGATTTCTTCTTTGTTTTCTTCCCCTACGTTATGTTGTAGTTCCCGTTCCTTATCTTCCATCGTTTCTGAGATATTGATTTTGCAAAATGCAAGGGTAAGATACTAACAACCAATCTAACATCAAAAGGTATGGGGGTATTTTAGCTTTTGAGTGCGATAGAAATATTTCCTAAGGCCCAGAAAATGGCAGGGCAGCCGAAAGATGCTTGGTCTTAGGTAGTTATGTTTAAGGTGATGGGAGCAAAGACAGATTAACTTTCTTGCCAAATCTCCCAAGAACGGTCCGCTTGAAGTTCCAGCATGCGCAAACCATTGGAAATTTGGGCGCCTTTGGCCTCTCCGGCGGCTAGAAAAGCCGTTTTTTCCGGGTTGTAAATCAGGTCGAACAGAAAATGCTGGTCAGTTATAAATTCATAGGGTAGGGCAGGCCGCTGCTCAATATTGGGGTGTGTTCCCAAGGGCGTACAATTTACTAGAATGGTGTGTTCCTTTAATACCTCTTCCGTTACTTGGTCGTAACTTATTTTGTTCTTCCCCGGATTTCTTGAAACGAAAACATAGGAAATACCAAGTTCACCCAAAACATAGGCCACGGCTTTAGAAGCGCCGCCTGTACCTAAAATAAGTGCTTTGGTATGATGTGGTTTTAGGAAAGGCGCCATGGCATTTTTAAACCCATAGGCATCGGTATTAAATCCTTTCAGCCCGTTTTTTGAGAACTGTATGGTATTTACGGCTCCTATTTTTTCGGCTTCGGGGTCTAGCTCTGTGAGGAAAGGCATTACCTCCTGCTTGTACGGAATGGTAACGTTCATTCCCTTAATATCCGAGTTGTTGTCCAATACGTCCTGAATTTCTTCAATAGCCTGAAAATCGAAGTTTTCGTACGAATGGTCCTCCAAACCTAAATCCGCAAATTTTTGGGTGAAATACCCTCTGGAGAATGAATATGAAATGTCTTTACCTACTAGTCCGAATCGTACTTTTTTCATTTTTAATATTTAGGCTAAAGTGTAAAATAGTTTATGCTTGCTGTGTTAACTCCGTATTCTTACGTGTCTTTCCGTACCAGTCCAATACCAATAAAATGGCAATACCAAAGACCACAAAAAATAAGGCCCACCAGGTTTCCGAAGTAGTCAGATCGGGAAAGAAACGTTCATAGTTGCTTATAATCTCTTTTCCGTTGCTATCCAAAACCAATTCTCCTGAGGCATCGGTTTTAAAAATAGTACGTTTCCATGGCCAAACCACGCCCAGAGACCCAGTTATAAAGCCTATGATAACGGCCGTGGTAATGTGTTTGTAGTTCTTAAGAACATAGGTCAGAAGATGGGAAAGGCTAACCAAGCCCGTTGCTGAACCGGCCGTAAACACGGCCAAAATGATTAAAGTGTCCAAGCGTTCCTTATTACTGGTAAAACTGTAATCGCCTTGTAAAACTTCTGCAAAAGTATCGTAGAGGGCATTAACGGAATCTACCAATAACAGCACGTAATTGCCCAAAAGAATAAGTATAAAGGAGCCGGAAAGACCCGGTAACGTCATACCGGATACACTAATAATACCGCAGACGAAAATAAAAAACAGATTGTCGTTCTCTTTGGCAGGATTTAAAAAACTTATGGATATACCTACAATAAGACCTATAATGCCGGCCGTTATGGTTTTTTTGTTCCAGTGTTCAAAGTCCTTTGAAATGTAATAGATAGAACCTAAAATCATACCAAAGAATGCGGCCCAGACAAAGAGTTCTTTTTGCTCCAAGAAATAATCCAAGAGTTTGGAAACACTAAAATAGCTGACCAGCATTCCAAAAATCAAAAGGGAGAGAAACGTACCGTTAATATACCTGAAGAAGCTCTTGAACCTACCGTTTAGTAATAGCTTGAATGCTTTGCGGTTTATTTTTTGAAGCGAGTAAATAAACTCTTCATAAAAACCACCCACAAATGCAACAATACCTCCTGATACACCGGGCACTTTATTAGCGGCACCCATGCACAGACCTTTTATGACCAAAAAGAATTTGTCAAGAAATGTTCTGGTATTGTACATGAAAAGGGGACTTATTTTTTAGAAGCGGTTCTTTCAAGGATGAAAATTACCAAGAAACCGGCCAATGCCGCTATAACGGCAATCATAAGTTGATTGTCGCCATCAAAATTAAACGGACTTACATTTTCGTCTATGGTAATGATTTTTTCACCAATGGTTTTGGTATCCAGTACTCTTTTCCAAGGCCATATTTTGTTAAGCGACCCCACTATAAAGCCGGTCAGCAAAGCCAAGGTTAGATTCTTTTGATTATTGAACATCCACTTTAAAAGCTTGGCAAAACTCAAAAGACCGAATATAGCCCCAACACCTACAGTACCAATGATCTTAAAATCCAGATTATGAACAGCATCAATAATGGTTTTATACGATCCTAACAGAACCAAAATAAAAGCTCCGGAAATACCTGGAAGAATCATGGCACAAATGGCTAAAGCCCCTGAAAGAAAAAGATAGGGAAGGCTATCCGCACTTTCCGAAGGGGGTAAAATAGTAATGTAATAGGCCACGGCAGCTCCCAAAATTAGAGCAATAATCGTTTTTGCGTTCCATTTTTGAACCTCTTTCCCTACGAGTAGGATACTTGCTATAACCAGTCCAAAAAAGAAAGACCAGATAAGGATTGGCTTATTTTCCAACAACCAGCTTACCAGTTTTGCCAAGGATAGAACGCTTATAGCAATCCCGGCAAAAAGGGCCAATAGAAAATTTCCGTTCAGTTTGTTCCAAGCGGCTTTTAGTCCGTTTTCCTTAAGCTCCTTAAAAAGGGAAAGGTCTACATTGTTAATAGAGGTGATAAGTTCTTCGTAGATTCCGGAAATAAAGGCAATTGTGCCTCCTGAGACTCCTGGTACAACATCGGCGGCGCCCATGGCCATACCTTTTAAGGTAATGAAAGTATAGTCTAAAAAGTTTCTTTTTTCCATGTGGTTTGTTCGTTGAAAAGCAAAAATAGCTTTTAAAATTTGAACGTAGGAAAAAATGGACCAAGCCCTTATAATTTTAAACTAGAAAAATTATAAGGGCTTGGTAATTAAATGTTTATTTTGAAGATTTTTCGGCTTTTTCTACAGCTTTTAAAACCCACTCGGATTTGGTATACTGAGGAAATTCCTCAAAGAATAGCGGTAATTTTTGAATATCTATTTTTAATGCGTCCATCAAACAAATACGACCGTTAATAATATCGTTATTAGCTAAATGAAAACCGGCCGCTTTGTATTTAAGTTCTGCATTGTCCGGATAGAATTCCTGTCCTTGGGCCAAAATCTGTAATGCGCTGGTAGCGTCTTCATTGTTAAGGACTACATCTGCCCAGTTAAGCCATGTCTTTAGTTCGTAATTGCCTAGGTCTACAGCTTGTTTAAAGGCAAAATCTGCCTGATCATACTTCTTAAGCGCAGCATTAATGTAGGCGCACTTCTTCCAGTATAGAGGGTTTTCGCCATCAATATTCAAAGCCTTGTTTACGTAATAAAGGGCTTTTGTATAGTTTTCCCTTCTATAATAAAAATCGGTGATGGCCAACCAACCTTTGTCCAATAACGGGTCTTCATGAACGGTATGGTAGTAATAATACTTGGCCATATCGTCATTCTGCAGCCGCTCATGACATTTGCCTATTCTTAGATATGCATGCGAAGTTGGGTCCTCCATTTTAATGGTAGTCTCATAATTCTCAATGGCCTCATTGTATTTGCCCAGTTTTTCAAGCACTTTCCCTTTCTCAAAATATGCACCAATAAAGGTGTCATCGGATATAATGGCAAAGTCAAATGCCGCGAGTGCCTCAGTATACATTTTTTTATACATATACTGCTTTCCAAGCTGATGCCATGCTACCTCGCAATAAGGGTTGCGCTCTAGGTAATCGTTCAAGTACACAATGGCACCATCATGATCTTCCAAAAATTCAAAACAGTAAATAACATTGTAAAGTGAGGAGTAGTCCTGTTCATCAAAAGATACACAGCGCATGAAACTCTCTTTGGCCAGTTTAAAATCGTCCATAAAGAGGTACTCCATTCCTAGTAGGGAATGAATATCAAAGCTGTTTTCTGCTAAATCCAAGGCTTGGTTAAGCAGGGCTACCGCCGCTTCGTGATTGTCTTTTTTAGAATATATGTTAGCGCGCTGAATAAAGATTTCCTCATTGGTAGCGTCTAATATTTGAAGTTCGTCCAGATACTGCTCCGCAATATCCAGTTGGTTTTCAAAAACCAATACCTCAATATTCAACAACTTCAGTTCAATAGAATCTGGGTGCTGTTGCAGACCAATTTTAATTGCTTTTTTCGCTAGCGCTATTTTGCCGTTGTTCAAATAGTGATGTATGATGTCTTCAAAATCTTCGGCATCAAAGAAATAGATGTCGTCGGTTTTAAGCATCGATTCAAACTTGGCAATCGGCCTATTGGGCCTTTCGTTGGATTCTAACGCCATAGGAACGTTTTGGTTAAACTATGTTATTAAAAGTAGCCTTTTGAATGGCACTTTTAAACGTGATTACACCTATATTATTAACAAATTAGTTAACAGGTTATTGCTTATAACCTTCTAAAACTTCAAGGATTATGCCACAACCGCTTTCAATCTCGTCTGTTGAAATGGTTAAAGGCGGAGAAATCCGAACCGCTTTGGGCTCAAAAAGTAACCAAAATAGAATTAAACCTTTCTTGGCACAGGTTAGTACCAAATGGTTGGCTATTTCGGCATTTTCCAGAATCAAAGCCAGCATAAGCCCTTTTCCCCTAATTTCTTTAATTAGTCGGTGTTGAAGCAGTTTTCTAACAAGGGCTTCTTTTATAAGGGTTTGAGAGATAAGTTGCGTTTCCGTAATTTCTTTAAGCGTGGCCAAGCAGGCCGCTGCAATGACCGGATTTCCACCAAAAGTGGTAATATGGCCTAATTTAGGGCTGTCCTGTAGGGTAGCCATGAGTTTTTGGGATGCGGTAAATGCACCAACGGGAAGTCCGGAAGCCATTCCTTTTCCGGTAACCAAAATATCGGGAACACAGTCATAATGCTCAAAAGCGAACAGTTTTCCCGTACGGCCAAAACCAGGTTGAATCTCATCTAAAATGAGCAAAGTGCCCGTTTCGTTACAGCGCTGACGCACTTTTTTTAAATACCCGTTTTTAGGCTCAATAAAACCGGCACCTCCTTGTATGGTCTCTAAAATGACCCCGGCCGTCTTTCTGGTTATTTTTTTTAAATCGTCTTCGTTATTAAATTCAATAAAACCTACATCCGGTAGAAGCGGCCTAAACGCACTTTTTCGTTCTTCATAGCCCATTAAGCTTAAACTGCCCATGGTATTGCCATGGTAGGCGTGCCGCGCAGCCAGTAATTGGCTTCTTCCCGTAGCTCTTCTTGCCAGCTTTATGGCGCCCTCAACGGCTTCCGTTCCGCTGTTGACCATATACGTGGTCTCCAAAGAATCCGATAAAAGCGATGCCAGCAATTTTGTGTAAGCTACGGCAGGTTGCTGAACATACTCCCCATATACCATAACATGCATATAGGTTTCCGTTTGTTCCTGAATGGCGGCCACTACTTTAGGGTGACAATGGCCAAGACTACATGCTGAAACCCCTGCAACAAAATCTAAATGAGCGTTGCCCTTGGTGTCATAAATATAACTGCCCTTAGCGTGCGAAACCTCTAAAGCCAACGGATGTGGTGAGGTTTGCGCCTGATATTTTAAAAAATCTTGTTTCATTGTACGGAACTGGAAGTCACTTTTTTGACCTTAGGCCTAAGGGTAGGGGCCGGAGCTTTGTTGTTGGCAGGGGGGATATTGTTTACCGGGTCATTGGAATTACCGGAACGTTCCGCCTCTTCGGCATCAATATCTATAGGATTTTCTATACCTCTTATGATGGGGAGGACAACGTTGTTGTCATCTTCATCAAAAATATCATCTTTTGTTACTATACGTTCATCACCACGCCAAATGAAACCTTTTAGTTTCCTGCTTTCAACAGGGAGTTCCGTTTCTGGAAAAATATCGCCATCGGGCTCTATGAAAAACGTAAGGTCTTCCACATCGTTATTGGCCATTACAATATTTATCTTGCTGCAAATGGTCTTGTCTATACCTATAAGCTCTTCATCATCATTGTACATATAATAAATAACTTCGGTATTCTTTACCAAGTCTATGTATTTAAGCTCGTTGTCTACAAATTTACCAAATAGGTCTTTGCCTTTGGCTTGGTTGTAGCCGGTCATACTTATACTATCCAACGAGATAATAAAAGCATTTTCCAATACTTTGAGCGAGTCTAATTTTTCTGTTTCCAAGTTGGATATCAGGTGAATGCTGTCTCCCGTCATTTGATTATCACCGTTCCATAAAACCGGATTTCGTATCAATTGGGTAATTCCTGTTTTCTCCGAAGAATGAATGGAATCGCATTTTCCGCTTAAATCGGTTTTGTAGAATTTTGCGTTCCTAAAGGCACGTAGTATCCTGTTTTCGGGTTTTCCGGTAATCATTAAGGTATCTCCGTGCATATAGAGTGAATCCTGCTCCACAAGACTAATTGAGACAGCCCGTTTTGTAGCAAATACAGAATCCTTTGCCTTAAAGACCTCGGCATAGTGCGCACGGATAATTCCGTTATTCACCGTATCCGTTACTATAATATTATTGGTAGCAGAGGCAAATTCTGTGGCTTTATCAAAATAAACACTGTCCCCTTCAATAATACGGTTGTTGTAGTCTATACGGGTGTTTTTTATCCCGTAGCCACTTTCAATTTTAGTGTCGTAGAAGCCACGTTCGCAATAGATTTTATAGGTTTCTCCGGTTATGGTAGAAGGGCCGTACATGTATGCGTTCTTGGAGGTAGTATAGTAGTCCAGTTGCTCGGAATCCACAATATACTGTGGATTGTCTATATGTACACTGTCTAGAAACTGATACTTATCCAATTCCATGAAATAGCGACCAATTTCACTGGTAAGCGTGTTGGTTGAATCTACAATGGTTCCGAAACTGTTGTAGTAAGCTTCTTGTTTCTCACGGTCTAGATATAATGTATCTGTCCTAAGTGTTACTTTGCTACTCTTCTGGTCAGTCTCTAAAAGAACGCTTTCAAAGGCTTTGGCCAATTTGGTTTCTCCGTCATAATTAATTTTACCACTGGTCATTTCTAGGGAATCCCCTTGTTGCAAGCGCACATTGCCCAGAGCACGTAAACGGTTTTCTTTTTGGTAATATATGGCAATATCGCACCAGAGGTCTGCTCCTTGGTGTTCAAATTGTACTTGTTTGTCATCCTTGCTAAAGATAGAGGCACCGGGAAATTGGGCTTCGTTTTTAGTGAAGTTGGCACCGTAAACAATATTAATCTGTTTACTCTGTGTGGTATCCTTAGAGGAAGTCTTTTCCTCTTGTGCATGGCCTATAAGAGTTGCGCCAAGGAAGAACAAAAAAATGCGGAGTAGGTTCAATGCTATCTGAATTTTGCCCAAAAGTAGGTTTTTTTTAAAGGAAGCAATATAGTTTAGGATAGATTTAGGAGGTTTACAGAACGCACTGAAATCTGTAAGTATCCACACTATCCTAAACTACATATCGAAAAATGTATATTTCGAAGCTCTTCTGTAACCTTTGATTATCTGTGTATAGTCTGCGTACGGTCAGGCCCTACGGAAACTATTTTAATAGGCACTTCAAGTTCTTTTTCCAAGAAATTGATGTATTCCTGTAACGATGCAGGTAGCTGATCGGCGCTGCTCATTTTTGTAAGGTCTTCTTTCCAACCTTTCATTTCCGAGTAAACTGGCGTTACATTCTCCGCTTCGATATTAAACGGAAGGTGCTCTATTTTCTCACCTTTGTAATTGTAGGCGGTACATACTTTTATGGTATCAAATCCACTTAAAACATCGGCTTTCATCATCATCAATTCGGTAACACCGTTAATGATTACAGCATATTTTAAAGCAACAAGGTCTAACCAGCCACATCTTCTAGGGCGGCCCGTGGTAGCACCAAATTCATTACCCACGCGGGCCATGGTCTCACCGTCCTCATCAAAAAGTTCAGTGGGAAAAGGGCCGCTACCAACTCGGGTAGTATAGGCCTTAAAAATACCTTTTACATCGCCAATTTGGTTTGGAGCAACTCCAAGACCGGTACAGGCACCTGCAGCCGTGGTATTACTGGATGTTACAAAAGGATAAGTTCCAAAGTCAATATCCAATAAAGAACCTTGCGCGCCTTCTGCCAATATTTTCTTTCCGCTTTTTTGAGCTTGGTACAGATATTCCTCACTGTCAATAAAAGTCAGCTCTTTCAATTCGGCAACAGACTCAAAGAAGTCTTTTTCCAATTCTGCCAAATCATACTGTATATCTACATTGTAATAAGCGATCATGGCTTCGTGCTTGTTGGCCAGATTGCGGTATTTTTCTTTCCAATCGGACATTTCAAGATCACCGATACGCATACCGTTACGGCCTGTCTTGTCCATATAAGTTGGGCCTATTCCCTTTAGGGTAGAACCAATTTTCGCTTTTCCTTTAGATGCTTCCGAAGCCGCATCCAACAAGCGGTGCGTAGGCAATATTAGGTGTGCTTTTCTTGAGATGAACAATTTGGACTTTATGTCTAAATTGAACTTTTTTAATGCGTCTAATTCTTTTTTGAAGATTACCGGGTCTATAACTACCCCGTTACCAACAATATTTAAGGCATTTTTGTGAAAAATTCCCGAAGGTATCGTGTGCAATACGTGTTTTATGCCATCAAACTCCAATGTATGCCCTGCGTTTGGGCCTCCTTGAAATCTAGCGATGATGTCATAATCTGTTGTAAGTACATCAACAATTTTTCCTTTTCCTTCGTCTCCCCACTGTAATCCTAACAATAAATCTACTGCCATTTAAAATTTTGGTTAGCTGTTCGTGTTTTCGTTTTTATTTCGAGTACCATAAAAATAAAGGGAGTGTGTATTGATTTTGATATCAAAAACTTCCTCAATGGTTTTCTTTATAGATTGAATACGAGGATCACAAAATTCCATTACCTCACCGGTATCGGTTAAAATAACATGATCATGTTGGCGATCAAAATATGATTTCTCGTATTGTGCCTGGTTTTTGCCAAATTGATGTTTGCGAACCAGTTTACACTCCAATAAAAGTTCTATAGTGTTATAGAGTGTAGCACGACTTACCCTGTAGTTCTTGTTCTTCATGTTTATGTACAGCGATTCAATGTCAAAATGATCTTCGCTATCATAAATTTCTTGAAGTATGGCATAGCGTTCGGGTGTTTTTCTATGCCCATTTTCTTCTAAAAAAGTGGTGAAAACGTTTTTTACGATTTCTTGATTTTTGTTGGCTGCCATAACTAGGGTTATATTCGTCAATCCGCAAAGGTACGGTTATATTTTAATTACGATTCTAAATTCTTGTGACTTTATCTATTCCGTTAATTTTCTTCAGATTTGCCATCAATTTTTTTAGAATACCATTATTTTTAACAACTACGGTAATGGTGCCCTTAAATGTACCGCCATCCGTACTAAAGTTAAGGTTGCGGATGTTTACGTGCATATTGTCCGATATAACCTCGGTAATCTCACTTACCAAACCTAAGTTGTCAATTCCCGTAAGGCGTATTTCAGATAGGAATTCTTCTTGGCTGGAATCTATCCATTTGGCACTAATAATGCGGTATGCGTAGTTAGACTGTAATTGTATGGCATTGGGGCAGTTCTTTTTATGCACCTTAATACCTTCGTTTACACTTACGAAACCAAATACTTCATCCCCGGGAATGGGATTACAACATTGCGAAAGTTTGTACTCCAGTTTCTCTTCTTCTTTGCCAAATACAAGAACATCGTATTTGGAAGTAATCTCTTCTTTTTGGACTTCCAACGGATTGGGGTTCCTTCTCATTTTGTTTTTGAAGAAACTTATAAAGGCGTTGGAGTAGGAAGACGAAAAGTCTTTGAGCATTTGGTTGTCTATAGATCCAATGCCTACCCGGTAAAAGAGATCCAGACTGGTTTTTAGCTTAAAGAAAGTTACCATTTTGTTGATGGAATCTTCATTAAGCGTAACTTTCTGGGATTTTAACTTTCTTCGGAGAATTTCTTTGCCTTCTTCAGCAACCGATTTTTTCTCTTCCCGTAAAGAGGATTTTATTTTGGCCCTTGCTCTAGCGGTTGTAGCATAGTCCAACCAGTTTTGGTTGGGTTTTGCCTGTTCTGAGGTAATTATTTCTACTTGGTCTCCGCTATGAAGTGTAGTGTTCAGTGGAACAAGCTTTCCGTTTACTTTTGATCCTCGCGTGCGCATCCCCACTTCTGTATGGATATTAAAGGCAAAATCCAATGGGGTAGCCCCTTTGGGTAATGATTTTAGTTCGCCCTTAGGGGTAAAGACAAAGATTTCCTTGGCATACAAGTTCAGTTTAAATTCCTCAACAAAGTCTACCGCATTGGTGTTGGCGTTCTCAAGCGCCTCTTGTAAACGGTTAAGCCAGACTTCAATACCCTGTTCTTTCTGGTCGCCATGCTTATATTTAAAATGTGCGGCATACCCTTTTTCCGCAATTTCATGCATACGTTCACTACGGATCTGAACTTCTACCCAACGTCCTTTTGGCCCCATTACGGTAATATGTAGGGCTTCATATCCTGTGGATTTAGGCGAAGAAATCCAATCCCGAAGCCGCACAGGGTTGGGGGTAAAGTGATCGGTTACGATGGAGTAGATTTTCCAGGCCAGGAATTTTTCGTTCTGCCGATCCGATTTATAAATAATGCGAATGGCAAATTTGTCATATATCTCCTCAAAAGAAACATTCTGGGCTTTCATCTTTCGCCTAATGGAGAAAATGGATTTCATCCTGCCCTTAATGTAGTAGTTAAGTCCCTCTTCTTTTAAAGATTTATCTATAACTCCCGAAAAAGCATCTATATAAGCCTGTTGGTCTTCTTTGGATTCCTCGATCTTACCCTTAATACCGTTATAAACATTAGGTTCGGTATACTTTAAACTGAGGTCTTCCAGGTCTGTTTTAATATTATAAAGCCCAATACGGTGTGCTAAAGGGGCGTAGATATACAAAGTTTCGGAAGCCATTTGTACCTGCTTATGCTCGGGCATGGCATCCATAGTAAGCATGTTATGGTACCGATCTGCGATTTTAATGATAATTACACGAACATCGTCATGAAGGGTGAGCAACATCTTCCGAAAGTTTTCGGCCTGTTGTGAGGTGCTCATATCCTTTTTTAGGTGCGCAATTTTGGTAAGACCATCTACGATACGGGCAACGGTTTCACCAAACATCCGTTCAATATCATCCAGTGTGTATTCCGTATCCTCAACCACGTCATGTAGTAGGGCAGATGCTATGGATGTAGCATCAAGACCAATTTCCGAAGCTACTATTTTTGCCACCGCTATAGGATGGAATATATAGGCTTCGCCGGATTTTCTCCGTTGGTTTTTATGAGCGTCTACGGCAATTTCAAATGCAGAGCGTATAAGCGTTTTATCATCATCCGATAGGTGTTGATAGCTTATACGTAGCAATTCTTTGTATTGCTTCGCAATCTCTTTATTTTCCTTTTCTATAGCTTCCTGGGTCATATTCAAATAAAAATAGAACAATCTTGGCAGTCGTACAACAAAAATTATTCCTCTTTTTAGGCTATGGTCAAAGTGTCTTTAATTTTAAATAAGGCTATTGGGGTTACCGTTTTAGATTCTGAATCCTGTCCAAAAGAGTAGGGTGGGAATAGTGCATAAAAACGAAAGCAGGATGGGGCGTAAGGTTGCTTAAACTGTTTTTGGACAATTTCTTTAATGAGGTGATGAGTGGTAATGCGGCATAGGTGTCTTTGGCATAATCATCTGCTTGATATTCAAATTTTCGGGAAAAGTGGTTCATGATCAAACCTGTAATTTCCGAAATGGGACTGTATAGGATAGCAAAACCGATCAAGGCTGCATGAAAACTAGGTTGAGACACGCCAATAGCTATGGATACCGCCGGATTATTGATGAACAATGACAGTACGAATAGCGTAACACCCGTTAACGCCAAAGAAGCGATAAGATTAAAGATAATGTGTTTTTTCTTGTAATGTCCTACTTCATGTGCCAAGACGGCTACGATTTCCTCTTCGTCCAAATCGTTGATCAAGGTGTCGTACAGTGTAACCCTTTTTTCTTTCCCGAAGCCGGAGAAATAAGCATTGGCTTTTGTAGAGCGTTTGGAACCGTCTATTACAAATATATTATTGAGTTCAAAGCCTACGTTTTTTGCAAATGCCTCTATTTTGGTTTTTAAACTACCATTTTCCAGAGGAGTTTGTTTATTGAACATAGGGACAATTAGTTTGCTGTAGAACAGGTTCATGAAAATTGTAAACACGGCTACAAGCGCCCAAGCGTACACCCAAAAATAAGAGCCCGCTAATTGAAAGAACCAAATAATCAATGACAAGATAAGTCCACCTACAATGGCCATCATCAACCATCCTTTTATTTTATCCATAAAGAAGGTGCTCTTTGTGCTTTTATTGAACCCAAATTTTTCCTCTATTACAAAAGTGGAATAATAGGAGAAGGGTAAGGTGATTATATCGCTTCCTATCATGATAATACCAAAGAACATAAGCGCCATGGGTATGGGTTGTTCGGTAACCGTTCGTACTATCTGATCGACCCATTCAAATCCTCCAAAAATTAAAAAACCTAAAGTCAAGAGAAATGAAAAGCTAGAGGTTAGCAGTCCAAAACGGTAATTGGTCTTTTTGTAGGCTTGTGATTTTTTGTATTCGGTTTCGTCAAAAACATCACTGAGCTCATCGGGAACGGGGTCATTGTAGCGTTTGGCGTTCAGGTAATCCAGAACGGTTTCAATGATAAACTGCAGTACAAGAATGGCTACAATAGTGTAAAACAGAATACTCATATGTTATCGTTTTTTGAAAAATGAAGTTGGCCCGATAGAAGAACAACGGCTTTTTATTGAAAATCTCGCTGTCTTTTGGCTTCAAAGATAAGAATAGCTGCGGATACGGATACATTCATGGAATCTATCTCACCTTGCATAGGTATAATAATGTTCTGTTTAGAACTGTTTAGCCATTCTTGGGAGAGTCCGTCTGCTTCTGTTCCTACAACAATGGCAGAGCCAGGTTTAAAATTGGTTTTGATATAGTTTTCAGAAGCGGATAGTGCGGCACAATAAATGGCAATGTCCTGATTTTTTAAAAAATCAATTACTTCGGTAGTGCTGCCCATGGCTATTTTGTTGGTAAATACGCAGCCCACGCTAGAACGAATAATATTAGGGTTATAGAGGTCCGTTCTTGGGTTGGCAATAATAACAGCATCTAAGTTGGCGGCATCTGCGGTACGTAAGAGTGCACCAATATTTCCAGGTTTCTCAGGAGCTTCGGCCACAAGTATAAGCGGATTCTTATTTGGGAGTTGCAAATCGCTCAACAAAGTTGTTTTACTTTTAGCAATGGCTAAAATACCTTCGGTGGTCTGTCTATATGCTAATTTCTGGTAGACATCCTTTGTAACTTCAATGTATTCGGGTGTTAACGAAGATTCTTCAAAAAGAGCCGTAGTTTCGTTCGTGTCAATTACTTCCGCTTGAAAAAGTACGGTTTCAATTTCATACCCTCCTTTTAGCGCCAATTGAATTTCTCGAAATCCCTCTATTATAAAAAGCCCGGATTTCTTACGTTCCCTGGATTTCTCTTTTAGGAGCAGGATTTTTTTTACCAACGAATTTTGGGCGCTAGAGATTTGCTTAATTTTATGCATACGGCAAATGTAAATAAAAGAGGAATTCTGCGACCTATGCATCTAACACTAAAAACAATCACATGGAACGAATTTTTTCAATTTTATTGGTATTGGGTCTAACCAACTGTAAAGAAGCTCCAAAGGAAAGCAAACCGGCTGAACAGGCAACGAAAACGGAAATGCCAGTTAAGGAAAATTACTACCCTGAAGCATTAAACAAAGTTTTTGATGCCCACGGGGGATTGGCCGAGTGGAAAAACAAACGAACACTCAGTTTTGAATTGGTTAAGCCAGATGCTAATGAGAAGCACACGGTGGATTTGTATTCAAGAAAAGATAAAATTGAAATTCCGCCTTCAACTATTGGATTTGACGGAAAAGATGCTTGGTTACTAGATGAGCAGAAGGCCTACAAGGGTAACGCTAACATGTACCACAATCTTATGTTCTATTTTTACGCAATGCCCTTTGTTTTAGCAGATTCGGGTATAAACTACGGAGAGGCGGAAGATTTGGAGTACGAGGGTAAAAAGTACCGGGGAATTCATATAAGCTATAATGGTGGGGTAGGCGCTTCTTCTAAAGATGACTATTTCTTGTATTACGACCCGGCAACCTACGAAATGGCATGGTTAGGGTATACATTTACTTTTGGAACCAATGAAAAATCGGATAAGTTGAGCTTTATTCGTTATAATGATTGGGGTACCTTTAATGGGGTAAAATTGCCAAAATCAATTTCATGGTACACCAATGAGGGAAGGACTATTGGGGAAGTTAGGAATACAGCCCAGTTTAGCAATATTTCATTGGAGGAAGCATCAAAACCTGATGCATTTTATGCCGTTCCCGAAAATGCAAAAGTCATCTTAAATCCCTAAAATTTCTTATTTTTTTAAGTACCTTGTATCTTTAAATTTTATTTGGATATGGAGGTATTGTTATTCGGCATTGCCAAAGATATAGTAGGTAAGTCATCTTTCCGTTTTGCGGAAGGTGACGAGGTGCCTAAATCTGTTTTGGAATTGAAACAGAAATTAAAGAACAGCTTCCCGGATTTCGGGAAGCTTTCTTCTTTAGCGGTAGCCGTGAACAGCGAGTATGCGGAAGATAGTGAAAGTCTGAATCAAGGAGATGAAATTGCTATAATACCACCGGTAAGTGGTGGTTGATTTTGATATATGGTTATAGAAATTGTAGATATAATTGATCCCGGAAAGGTCTATACAGAGCTTTCGCATCCCAATAGCGGGGGTATTTGCGTCTTTGTAGGTGCTGTAAGGGAGTTTACCAATAATGAAGAGGTTACAGGTCTGGAATTTGAGACTTATAAAAATATGGCTCTCAAAGAGATGGGAAAAATAGCGACTGAGGCCACTGAAAAGTGGAAGTTGAACAAAGTGGTTATCCGTCATGCCGTTGGAAAAAAGGCAGTTGAAGAGCCAGTTGTGGTGGTAGGGGCATCCTCTGCACACCGCGATGCTTGTTTTGAGGCCTGTCGTTATTTAATAGACACTTTAAAAGAGCGTGTGCCCATCTGGAAAAAGGAAATTTTTAAGAATAAAACGGTTTGGGTTTCGGCACATCCATAGGAACTAAAAAGAACGATACTGAAAAATTAGGAACAATCCTTATTTTTTATTTACACGGAGAATGATAAATGTATGCTGGTAGACAATCATAATAGAACTATAAATTACGTCCGTTTGGCGGTAACGGACCGTTGCAATTTGCGCTGTAACTATTGCATGCCGGCGGAGGGAATCAATTTTGCTAAAAACGATAAGCTTTTTACTATAGATGAGCTTTCGCGATTGAGTGAAATTTTAGTGTCCCAAGGCGTGGATAAAATTAGGATTACCGGCGGGGAGCCATTTGTACGTAAGGATTTAATGGTGCTTATGCGTCATATGGCGCAACTAGAAGGTCTTAACGATATATCTATTACCACTAACGCTACGTTAATAGGTCCTTATATTGATGAGTTGAAGGAATTGGGCATCAAGAACATTAACGTAAGTATGGATGCCATTAACCGTGAGACTTTTGAAAAAATCACACGTCGCAATCAGTATGATACGGTCCATAACAATATTATTCGGTTAATTACGGAAGGTTTTAATGTTCGGATTAATTTTATTGCCTTGGATGGTCAGAATACGGAAGATATTCTACCTATGCTAGAGCTTACCAAGCATTATGATGTGTCCGTGCGTTTTCTTGAAGAGATGCCCTTTAACGGAGGAAGCAAGACTTTTGAGAGCATTGCATGGGACTACAAGCGGATTCTTGGGTACATTAAAGAAGCCCATCCCGGTTATTACGAGTTGGAATCGCCTAAAACATCAACCTCCATCAATTATAAAATACCAGGGTTCAAAGGTACTTTTGGGGTTATCCCATCTTTTAGCAGAACATTTTGTGGTACCTGTAACCGTTTACGAATTTCCGCTACGGGAGATGTAATTACCTGTCTTTACGCACAGCCAAGCATGAACCTGCGAGCTATTTTGAGAGTTAAGGATTCTGAAGAAAAAATAAAGGAAAGTATTTTAAAGGCCATAGGAAGCCGTTCAAAAACGGGCTTTGAGGCGCAACAGAAATACAAAGGCGTATTCTCTAATTCAATGACCTCAATAGGGGGCTAGATTCATGGAAAAAAAACTTTCACATATAGATGCTTCGGGTAACGCGGCCATGGTAGACGTATCCGAAAAAAAGGTAACGGCAAGAACTGCTGTAGCTTCGGGGCGCGTTGAGTTTCCTAAAGGGGTTTTTGAAACTTTGGCGGCTCAAGATTTTCTAGGTAAAAAAGGTAGCATAATTCAAACGGCGGTAATTGCGGGTATTCAGGCGGTAAAGAAAACATCGGAATTGATTCCGCTTTGCCATCAAATCAACCTTTCAAAGGTACAGATAGATATTTTGCCCAAAAATCAGGCTTTAGAGATTACGTGCACCGTAAAATGTACCGAAAAAACAGGGGTTGAGATGGAGGCGTTGACCGGAGTTTCGGTTAGTGCGCTCACCATTTATGATATGTGTAAGGCGCTTTCTCATGACATACAAATTAGCGCTATTCAATTGAAAGAAAAAACAGGAGGAAAAAATGATTATAGGTCCTAAAATATACGGTTTGGTTCTTGCTGGTGGAAAAAGCACCCGAATGGGAAAAGACAAAGGTTTAATACCTTATCATGGCATGCCACAGCGCGATTATCTTTATAATCTTTTGGGAAGGGTCTGTGATAAGACGTTTTTAAGCATCCGGCCGGAGCAGCAAGATGAGATTGCAGATGATGTAGCGGTAATCGTAGATGAGAACAAGTACAAAGGACCTTACAACGGACTCCTTTCGGCCCATTTACAGCATCCGGATGTGGCTTGGTTGGTTTTGGCCTGTGATCTTCCTTTAATGGATTTAAAGGCGTTACAGGAATTGATTGCGGCCCGTGACCCTAATAAAGTGGCGAGTTCCTTTGCTCAAAAAGAAGACCCGTTGCCCGAGCCGTTATGTGCTATTTGGGAGCCAGCGGCCTTTAAGGAGAGTTTGGCCTATTTGGAAAGTGGTAACGGAACCTGTCCTAGAAAATATTTGATTAATAGTGATGTGAAATTGGTTTTCCCTTCTGACCCGAATGTGCTTTTGAATGCCAATTCCGAGGAAGAATACAAGGAAGCCATCGTGAAATTAGCAGTGGAATGAACGCAGAACGCTACGACCGACAAACAATTTTAAAGGAATTTGGAATGGAGGCCCAGCTCAAATTACAGTCGGCTAAGGTGCTGGTGGTAGGAGCTGGCGGACTGGGGGTTCCTGTGTTGACCTATCTCAATGCGATGGGGGTAGGAACTTTGGGGATTGTAGATAATGATGTGGTTTCTCTTTCAAACCTACACAGACAAGTGCTCTATTCTGAAAGCGATGTAAAAAAGCCTAAGGTAGCAACAGCCGTTCAAAAACTGAAAGATCAGAACTCTGAGACCCATATTATTTCTTACGAAACCTTTCTAACTCGTGATAATGCACTTGAAATCATAACGGATTATGATGTAGTGGTAGATGCTTCAGATAATTTTCCAACCCGCTATTTAGTGAACGATGCTTGTGTAATCCTGAATAAACCATTTGTATATGGGGCATTACATAGCTTTGAAGGTCAGGTGAGTGTGTTTAATTTTGAGGGAGGGCCAACCTACCGTTGTCTCTTTCCGGAAATGCCAAAGCCCGATGAGGTACCTAATTGTGATGAGAATGGGGTTTTGGGAATTATACCGGGAATTATCGGCAATTTTCAGGCCTTGGAAACGGTTAAGGTGATAACGGGAATTGGGCAGGTGCTTACGGGAAAGCTGTTACTTTTTGATGGATTGTCCAGTACGTTCCAGAAAATCCGTTTTGCGGCAAATCCTGAAAATCAGAAGATACATGCGCTGCAAGAGAGTTATGAGTTTAATTGCGAAGTGCCAATGAATTCTATTACTCCAGATGCTTTTCAAAAAATCATAGAAGAAAAAGAGGTGCAACTTATAGACGTAAGGACACCCAAGGAATTTAGTAGAAACCATTTATCTTTTGCCAAAAACATCCCACTTTCCGAGTTGGATGAACGTCATGATGAAATTGCATATGACACTAAGGTCTATGTGGTCTGCCAGTCTGGGGTAAGGAGTAGAAAGGCAGTAACAAAACTGCAGGGTATTCATGCCAATGCCAATCTGATTAATGTTGAAGGAGGGATGAACCAAATTTCAAAACATGCTCTTAAGTACTGAGAACTTGGTGCTCTTGTGTCTGGGATTCTTTATTGTTGCTACCCTGTATTCTTCAGTGGGCTTTGGAGGCGGCTCTAGCTATTTGGCGTTGTTAACACTCTTTTTAGGGGGCTTTTTTGCCATACGTTCCATTGCTTTAATATGTAATTTGGTAGTAGTTTCCGGTAGTACTTATTTATACTTTAAAAATGGCCATGCTAAATTTAAAGACTTTTTGCCTTTTGTTTTGGCCAGTATACCGCTTGCGTTTCTTGGCGCTTCGTTTAGATTAGAGGAACATATTTTTTTCCTCTTGTTGGGTTTTTCTTTGGTAACTTCCTCTATTTTCTTGGCCTCTCAAACTTTTGTAAAACACGATACTACCGAGAAAACAGTACAATTCCCTAAATTCATGACCTATGTATTGGGTGGTAGTATTGGCCTATTGTCAGGCTTAGTAGGTATTGGGGGTGGCATATTTTTAGCACCTATCCTAAATCACCTAAAATGGGATAAATCCATTAAAATAGCGGCTTTGGCGAGTTTTTTTATATTGGTCAATTCAATTTCGGGCTTGGCAGGTCTCGTTCAAGGTGGAATGTTAGAGCTCCCGTGGAAAGAAACCTTGGCACTTGTAGTATCGGTTTTGATAGGAGGGCAGTTGGGAATTCGTCTCAGCTTAAAGCGATTTACCCCCAAAGGCATCAAAAGGGTTACGGCCTTGTTGGTTTTTGTTGTAGGGGTTCGTATTTTGCTCAAATATATTCCGCAGGTATTTTAAACAAAATAGTTCTTTAAATTAGTCATATTGAAAATTCTTTTAAACCCGGCCTATGTTCCGGATATAGCTACTTTTTCCGTTATTGCCCAGCATGGGATTTGTTGGGAGGTACAGGATAATTTCCAAAAACAGACGTATAGAAACCGCGCCTACATTTGTAATGATAGGGGAAGGCATATGCTAAGTATACCTATTAAACACAGGGGTAAGGATCAGGGCAGGCAGAAATATAGTGAAGTAATGTTAGACAACACTTATGAATGGCAACGACAGCATTGGAGGACTCTTAAAACGGCCTATAGAACATCACCTTTTTTTGAGTTCTATGAAGATGAAATAGCTCCGCTTTATGAGCGTCAATATGAGTATTTGTTGGATTATAATTTATTGACCATAGAAACCATTTGCAATTGTTTACAGATGGATATGCCAACAGAAAGGACCGTAATTTATGAGGATAGTCCGCAAAACCTAGTTGACGGGAGGTTTTTAGTAAATGCTAAAAGGAAGCTGAATTTTGAACAGGAAGAGTACAATCAGGTTTTTTCCGATAGAAATGAGTTTTCTAAAAACACTAGCATATTGGATTTACTTTTTAATGAGGGTACCAACGCGCTAAATTACTTAAAGAGACAAAAACTAAGTTTTATAGATGCTTAGATTCATCATGCATTACGGCATTCATTTTTTGGTGCCTATTTTTATTGGTTGGTATTTTTATAAGGAATACCGTTTAAAGGCTATTCTTATTTTATTAGCCGGTATTGTCATAGATATAGACCACCTGCTGGCAACCCCCATTTTTTCTCCGGACCGCTGTAGTATAGGGTTTCATCCACTCCATAGTTATTGGGCCATAGCAGCCTATTTTTTGCTTTTTTGTTTTAAAAAGACCCGTATTTTTGGATTAGCCTTGTTGATACACATTTTAGCGGATGCCACGGATTGTTTTTTTCTATTTCAATCGAAATGAAGCCATAACCGGAAAATGGTCCGAGAATTTTTCATCAAAGTTTTTATGGCCCATAACTTCAAAACTGGAATCGGCCATAATAAAATCGATACGAATAGGAATCATTAAAAAGTTATACGTACGGCCATAACCAGACCCTTTTTCAATAAACGTATCCTGCATTTCACCTATGATAGTATGATACACCGAAGAGAATTGAGTGTTGTTAAAGTCGCCGCAGACCAAGGTTCTATAAGGACTCTTTGTTTTATGTTCCGCTATGATTTGTGCTTGTTGCTGTTGCCTTTTAAAGGCATTGGTTACTCTACGGTATAATCTCTCGGAAGATTGTGAGCGCAAAACTCCTGTACCTGGAGTAATTCCTAAGGATTGCATGTGTAAATTATAAATCCTTAGGGTGTCGCCTTTATAGAGAATATCGGCATAGGAGCCATTATTTATGCTATTGGGGAAGTTTATGATTTCGGCCTTAACAATCGGATACTTAGAAAATATACCCATATGAACCTTATTGCCAGCCGGTATTCGTTTTAAAAAATGGTAAGGATAGTCCAAGTAATCCTCTTGCATATCATGCCCTACTTCTTGAAAGCAGATAATATCCGGTTTCTCTCGCTCTACCAAGCCTTCTATCTCTTCGGGAATATTATCGTTGTCTAAAAATCGGTATCGGTTAAACGCACGTACGTTATAGGTCATCACCTTTAACTCGTCTTCTTTAAAATCAGTGGATTCCGATGATAATTTTATAAAAGTACCCAGAATAAAGTACCCAAAAATAAGAACGAACAAAGAAGTGAAAGCCTGTTTTTTAAGGCCTAACAACCAATACAAGAAAAAGAGGGTGTTGACTACTACCAATACAGGTACGCCCAAGCTTAAAATGGATAAAAAAGGAAAAAGCTCTAGGGATAGGTAAGGGACGGCACATGCCAGTAGGAGCACAAAGGCAAAAATGATATTAAAAAAGAAAACAATTTTATTAAAGAATGAAAGTCCCTTCATGCGCTAGTCTTCCTTTCCAGCCTTGAATAGAAAATCTTTTTCCGCTTTTGAAAGACTTTCGTATCCGGATTTGCTGATTTTATCCAAAATGGCATCAATCTTTTTTTGATGGGTTTGCTTATCGTGGTTGGCTTGCTTGGTAGCTGTTTTTTGCTTGTTTTTATAAACGGTTTTCATAGGTGCTTTCTTTTCGCTTTTTTTGAAAAGATTGGCTATACTATCAATTAAGCCGGCAAAACCCTCACCAATATCCCTGCCATTATATAGTTGTCGGGCATACATATACCCTAAAAAGGCACCACCCAAATGGGCAATTCTTCCTCCAATGTTCCCGCCCATAGGAATTTGAACTAAATCCATTAACACTACGAACAAACCAATTTGCCAAAGCTTTACGTTAAAAACAAAAAGACGTACTTCTTGATTGGGAATGTAGGTACAAACAAATATAAGTACCGCCATTACTCCCGCGGAAGCACCAATAAGAGAAGCATTAACGCCAATTAGCGTCGGGAAAATGTTATAACTCAAAAGAAATAAAAGGCCGCCTAGAATGACCCCTAAAAAGTAGATGTTCAAGAAGCGTCTACCGTCAAAAAGGTTTAGTAGAATACGGCCGGCCACGTACAATACGTACATGTTCCAGAGAATATGAAAAATGCCACCGTGTAAAAAAGAGTAAGTAATAATGGACCACGGCTGCATTAAAAAGTCGAAAAAATCCTTGGGCAGGGCAAACCAGTTTTCAACGCTAGGGCTAATTAGCGCTGTAATAAGCCCCATAATGATAAAAACGATAACATTAATGGCTATGAGCTTTTCGGAAACGCTCAACCGTGCATATTGATATTTTAAATCTCCGTTTGTCATCTTAGTTCCAGCGGTTGTTGTTAAACTGATTCTTCTTCCAGTACCACATCATTAAAAAACCGAACAAAGCGCCCCCAATATGGGCAAAATGGGCAATACCTTGGCCAAAAAGGCTATAACCGGTTACTCCCGAAAATAAATCCAATCCTATTAAAATAGGTATAAAATATTTGGCTTTGACCGGTACAGGAATGAACATCAAGAAAAGCTCACTATTTGGGAACATCATTCCAAAGGCTACTAAAACACCATAAATGGCTCCAGAAGCTCCTACTGCGGGTGTGTTATAAGCTGATAGAAAATTATCTATGGTACTTTTTGATGCAATATTGTACCAATCCGGGCTGTACTGGCCAGATGATATAATCTCAATAACACTACTCTCGGTCATGCCGCTATTCACCAAAGCTTGCATTCCCTCGTTAAAGTAGTAGTAGTTTACCCCTGTATGAATCAAAGCAGAACCTAGACCAGCGGAAAAATAGAAGAACAGAAACTTATTGCGTCCCCACATTTGTTCCAATGGCGTTCCAAAAGCCCATAAAGCGTACATGTTAAAAGCAATGTGCATAAAGCCACCGTGCATGAACATATGTGTTACGATCTGGTAGATGGCAAAGTTCTCGTTTTTTGGAAACCACAACGAAAACCACTGGTACATCTGATCACCGTAAAGAGAAGTTGCCACAAAAAACAGAATGTTTATTATGAGCAAGTGTTTTATAGCTTCGGTTAATCTTCCCATCTAAATAAATTTTTTGTCAATGTCATTTTCGGTAATGGTGATGTATACCGGTTTATTAAACGGACTAACCATTGCTTCCTTACAGGCGAACAAATCGTTTACAAGGGCAATTTGGGAGGCGTTGTCCAGCATCTCCCCAGTCTTGACCGCCAATGTTTTTGCCAATGTTTTTGAAAGTATGTCCGTATGGGAGAAACTCTCTTCCGTTATTTCTTGTTGGTAATCTGAAATAAGCTGGTCCAATATCATGCCAACTTCGCTTTCGGCCACAAGAAGAGGAACACCTGTGACGGTAATAGTTTCATCTTCTATTTTTTCAAAAATGAATCCAATAGACGTTAAAATATCTTCAATTTCTTTAAGCGCACTAATTTCGGTATGCGAAAAGGAAAGCGTCAAAGGGAACAGTAGTTGCTGGCTAACCGCTTGTTTTACAGTGCTGTTCTTTAAGAATTTTTCGTAAAGTACTCTTTGGTGCGCCCGGCTTTGGTCAATTACTACCATACCGGATTTTATAGTGGTTACAATATATTTTCTTCTAATTTGAAAGGTGGTAGTAACGGTTTCCGCCGTTTCTTTTTCGCCCTCAAAAATAGAACCGGTAATTGTGTCAGATTCAAAACTGATGCTACCAAGGTTTTCATCTGTACCCATTTTTGATTCTAGACCAACGTACAAGCTTTCCCAGCTTTGGGTATTTGGTTTTTGATAGCTACGCGATGGAGCAGGGGAGGCTGTGTTTTTGGTTTCCTGAAAAGGGTTAAATCCTGCGTCTACCGTAACTTTAGGCTGTACTACGGACTTATCCTTGAATTCATAAGGTGTCTGTAAATTTGGGTCGTGTTCAAAATCTAGCGCAGGGGCAACGTTAAACTGACCTAAGCTATGCTTTACCGTAGACCTTAAAATAGCGTACAGGCTATGTTCATCATCAAACTTAACTTCTGTTTTAGTGGGATGAATATTTATATCTATTGAGCCCGGATCAACCTCTAGGTAGAGAAAATAGCCAGGATGACAATCTGACTTTATGAGTCCTTCAAAAGCCGCTACCACTGCGTGGTGTAAATAAGGACTCTTAATAAACCTGTTATTGATAAAGAAAAATTGCTCCCCACGGCTCTTTTTGGAGAATTCGGGCTTGGTTATAAAACCACTTATCTTTACAATGGGCGTTTCTTCTTCAACGGGAACCAACTTTTGATTGGTTCGTGTACCAAAAATATTGACAATACGCTTGCGGTAATTGTCCGAAGGAAGGTTAAATATTTCACTTCCGTTATTATAAAAATGAAAGGCAATACTAGGGTGTGCCAAGGCAACACGATGAAACTCATCTGTAATATGTCTTAACTCTACCTGATTACTTTTTAAAAAGTTACGTCTGGCAGGGATGTTAAAAAACAGGTTCTTTACGGCCATAGACGTACCCTTGGGTGTAACGCTGGCTTCCTGAAATATAATTTTACTGCCCTCAATTTTTAGATGGGTGCCCAGTTCCTCGCTCTCGGGCTTGGTTTGCATCTCAACATGGGCAATTGCTGCAATTGAAGCTAAGGCTTCACCACGGAACCCTTTGGTGTTCAAATTAAAGAGATCTTCTGCCTTTTGTATTTTAGAAGTGGCGTGCCGCTCAAAACTTAATCTAGCATCCGTAGCACTCATGCCCATTCCGTCATCTACAACTTGGATAAGGATTTTTCCGCCGTCTTTTATAATTAATTTTATAGAGGTAGCCCCGGCATCTATTGCGTTTTCCAATAATTCCTTTACGACTGAAGCAGGACGTTGAACCACTTCACCCGCTGCAATCTGGTTCGCAACATGGTCCGGTAAGAGTTTTATGATATCTGCCATTAGTTAGGGAAGAATATAGAGAGGTCAAAATCGATAATATAAAGTACGATCAATACGAGAATGGCCAAAATAACTGCCATGCGTATTTTTAGATTGGTATCGCCTTGGCGCTTTATATCGGACATGGCACTACCAAACTTTCCCTTTAAACCTCTGGCGGGATTTAATGTACTTCGGTATTGGTCAAATTTTGGTTCAATTTTGAACGGACTGCCTTTACCCTTGTCGTCATAATAACGAGGGGTGTATTCAAATTTCTTGCTCCGCTTTAAGCGTGTGAATTTACTTAGCATTCCCATGAACCTCAAAGTTACTTAAAATCAAAAAATATGCCGTGTTACCGCTGCCAAAATTTGTTAACAGCGCATGAGATACAGCTTTTTAGTGGGTAAAATGTTACCTTACATGTAAGGATATAAGGTAATTGTCTGTTTTGCCATTGTAGACAGGACAGACTTTTTCCAAAGAAAAAGGACAATAAAAATTTGTAGAGGCTTGGTTCTAGATAATTATTTCCCCAAGCTGGCCATCTGAATAGCGGCAATAGCGGCCTCTGTACCTTTATTACCATGTTTACCTCCACTGCGCTCCCGTGATTGTTGGATGTTGTTATCCGTTAATACACAGAATATCACAGGTGTATCCAGTTGTACGTTAAGGTCTTTAATGCCTTGAGCCGTAGCGCTACAAACAAAATCAAAATGTTTGGTTTCACCTTGAATAACACTTCCAATGGCAATAACGGCATCTACTTCTTGGGTAGTGGCCATTTTTTTACATCCAAAAGTCAGCTCAAAACTACCCGGCACATCCCAGCGTAAAATGTTGGCTTCTGAGGCTCCACAATCCAAAAGGGCTTCAACGGCACCAGAGTAGAGGCCTTCGGTAATTTCTGTATTCCATTCAGAAACAACAATCCCAAACCGAAGATTTTTCGCGTTTGGGATTTTAGTTTTATCGTAAACTGATAAGTTTTTGTTTGCCGTAGCCATTAATTGTTGGTTTTAGCCATTCCTATAAAAGCATCAACAGTACGTGCTTCATCAGAAGATGAATACTCATCTTTAATTCTCTGAAAGTACTTAAGGGCTTTATCGTTCTGGTTCAATTCTAGAGCCGTAACACCCGCTTTGTACAAGAATTTAGGAGTTGTATAGTTGTTGTTGCTGTGAGCAATAGCTTTGTCATAGTAACCTAAGGCATCTTCTGGCTGACCTAGTTGCATGAACGCATCACCAAGACCACCTTTTGCCAATGCACCAAGAATATCGTCTTCTGAACTAAAGTCCTCAAGATGCGAAATAGCCTCTTGGTACTTTTGCATGTTCAAATACGCCATACCTGCAGAGTAGTTTGCCAAGTTGGCCGCTTTTGTTCCGCTGTATTCATCTATGATATCAAGAAAACCGTATTTTCCTTCCGCGCCGTTCAATGCAAGGGTATATAAAGAATCCTTAGCTGTTGGGCTGTTAAGGGCTTGGTCAAAATATTGCTGAGGGTAGTACATTTCATTGGCAGCGTTAGTTTCTTTGGGTTTCTCTACAAATTGGGCATACGCCAAATATCCAAGAACACCAACGGCTATAACACCAATGATACCTAATATATAATTCTGGTTGTCAGCAACCCAAGCTTCGGTTTTGGAGGCACTTTCATCTAGTGTACTAAAGACTTCTGCAGTTGCGCTTTCTTGCTCTGTAACTTCTTGCTCTTCCGCTTTATCTTTTGGTTTAAAACCACGCTTCTTATATGTTGCCATTTTCTAATTTTATTGGTGGCGCAAAAATAAAGGTTTTATCCAAAACCGAAAGGGTATTTATTCGTTATTTTTGAGGTTTGTATATCAAGTACCGTCAAATCTGGAATTATTGCACATGTTTTTAAAGAAATTATCCCTGATTAATTATAAAAACTTCGATTCAATGGATATTGAACTCGATAAAAAAATCAATTGCATGGTTGGTCCTAACGGAGTAGGAAAAACTAATGTGTTGGATGCGGTGTACCATCTTTCCTTTGGGAAGAGCTACTTTAACCCGGTTTCTACCCAGAACATTAAACATGATGAGGATTTTTTTGTAATAGAGGGAGAGTTTGAAAAAAATGAGCGGGAAGAGAAAATAGTTTGTAGTTTAAAACGGGGGGCAAAAAAGGTAATTAAACGAAACGGGAAGGCATATGATCGCCTGTCGGACCATATTGGTCTATTGCCTTTGGTCATTATTTCACCAGCAGACAGAGATCTTATTATAGAAGGAAGTGATACCAGGAGAAAATTCATAGACGGGGTTATTTCTCAATCCGATAAGGAGTATTTACAAGACCTTTTAAAGTATAACAAGGTTTTGGCCCAGCGTAACTCGCTTTTAAAATATTTTGCGGCCAACCATACTTTTAATAAGGATACGTTGGCGGTTTACAATGAACAATTAGAAGATTATGGAACTCGGATTTTTGATAAGCGAGTGGCGTTTTTAGAGGCATTCATCCCTATTTTTAGAGAACAGTACATTGCCATATCCGGAGGTCATGAAGAGGTGTCCTTAAGTTATGAAAGTAAGTTGCTTAATGAGGGTTTAATGGCTCTTTTGGAAAAATCCGTTGAAAAGGATAAAGCCTTGCAATATACATCGGTTGGGGTACACAAAGACGATTTAGGGTTTGAAATTTCAGGGCATCCCATTAAGAAATTTGGTAGCCAGGGTCAGCAGAAATCTTTTTTGATCGCTCTAAAATTTGCTCAATTTCAATTTATAAAAGCCCGTTCAAAAACAACGCCTATTTTATTGTTAGATGATATTTTTGATAAATTAGACGAACATAGGGTGTCACATATCGTAGCTTTGGTGAACAATGAAAATTTTGGACAGATCTTTATTAGTGATACCCATGCGGAACGTACCGAAGAAGTAGTAAAGCAGATTCACCAAACGTATAAATTGTTCAAATTATAATTAATCCGATTTTTAGAAAACGACGATGAAAAAGATAATTTTAATAGGATTTTTAGGCTTGTTTCTAGGGTGCTCTTCAGGCGTATCAAAGGATGATTTGAACCTGCTGGACGGGTATTGGGAAATAACAAGGGTAACCTTGGCCGATGGTACCGTTAAAGAATATAAGGTGAATACCAATGTAGATTATATTTCTACGGACGGAAAAAAAGGATATCGTAAAAAAATGCAACCCAAACTAGATGGAACCTATGAAACTTCTGATGATGCGGAAGCATTTGTCATCACCCAAAATGAGAACAGTTTTTCAATTGATTACAAGACCGAGTTAAGTGAGTGGTCCGAGACGTTGGTAGATTTGGACGATGCTACTTTTTCCGTAAAGAACCAAGAAGGGATACAGTACGATTATAAAAGATTTGAACCTATTTCAATCCAATAAGATGGCAAAGCGAAGAAACGAAAATATGAATATGAGCGAAGCGCTTCAGGAATTCATAAAAGAGAATAGGCTGGAAAAGGGCATGGATAAAGTAGATGCGCGCGAAGCTTGGCGCAATCTAATGGGTAATGGCGTAAATAATTATACTACGGATATAGAGCTCAGAGGCGATACACTTTTTGTGGCGTTGTCCTCTTCTGTGCTTCGTGAAGAACTTAGCTTGGGCAAATCTAAAATTGTAAAGATGCTCAATGAAGATTTGGGTAAAAACTTGGTAAAGAAACTGGTTCTAAGATAAAAACCTGTAAGCTTCAAAGGATTGATACTTACAGGTTTTCTATAAAGTTGTACGGTTTTTAGAAGATCTCTCTTCCCGCAAAATGAAAGGCACCTTCAATAGCTGCATTTTCATCGCTGTCCGAACCATGTACCGCATTTTCTGCAATATCGGTAGCAAATAACTTTCGAATAGTACCTTCGGCAGCTTCGGCCGGGTTGGTTGCACCTATCAAAGCACGAAAATCCTCAACGGCATTGTCCTTTTCCAAAACAGCGGCAACAATAGGACCACGGCTCATGAACTCTACCAATTCTCCGTAAAACGGACGCTCGCTATGAACGGCGTAGAACTCTTGAGCATCTCTTGTGCTAAGTTGTGTATATTTCATGGCGACGATCTTAAAGCCAGCGGAAGTTATTTTTTCCAAGATGGCACCAATGTGTCCGTTTTCAACCGCATCGGGTTTGATCATCGTAAATGTTCTGTTCGTTGTCATTGTAAAAATTTTTTGCAAAAATACGCTTTATTCAATAATCGGCAACTTTTAATAGGTTTGATGTAACTCTCCTAAAAGATTTAAGTCGTCACCCAGAATTTGCATCTGCGCTTCTTTAGTTTCAAAATTGAATTTAATTAGTCCAAAACTTTGAGTGAAAACCACTTCACCCACCCTAAACGGGTTGGTTTCACCATTGTAAGCGGTATAGGAATGTGTAAGTCCGCTACTTGTAAAATCTATTAAAGGATAGGTCAATCCGGATACGTCCGTTTTTGAAAACTCTGAAATATGGCGATCTCCGGAGAGTACCATAACACCTTTTGCATTAGAATCTACAATAAGCTTTTTGAGTCTGTCTACTTCGTGCGGAAAGTTGCCCCAAGTCTCAAAGCCGTGTTCGTTGGATAGTATTTGAACACTACTTACCAGTATATTAAAGTCTGCCGTAGAGTTTTTAAGCTCACTAGAGAGCCAGTTCCATTGGGTTTCTCCAAGAATGGTGCCAACGCCATAGGCATTTGGTTTAGTTCGTTTTTTAGTTACAGGATCTGGGGTTAAGGCTGTTCTGAAATATCGTGTATCCAATACCAGTACTTTAATGCTTCCCTTTGGCGTATTATAGGTATGTGCGGTATAAACACCTTCTTGGGTTCTTCGCGGATCATTTTGGTCCACTCCTAGAAAATCAAGGAACTCCTTTTGGCTCTCTTTCTTTTTTTCGAACTCAACGCCTCCATCGTTCAGTCCATAATCATGATCGTCCCAAGTGCCAATAACGGGTACCGTCTTTTTTAGTTGTTGATATCCTTTAACTGCGTTTTGTTGGGCGTACATGGAGCGTAGCCGTTTCATGTTATCCGTATCCGCATAAATGTTATCTCCTCCCCAAATCCATAGATTGGGCTGCGTTTTTAAAACGTCGTCCCAAAGTAAATTGGTTTCGTTTTGTTTATTACATGAGCCAAATGTTAGGGTAAAATCAGAATCAAAAGTAGAGGTATATACTTCCTTTTTTATAGGCTGCTCGTCCTGTTTTACGGTCTTGCAAGCCATAAAGGCAAATAGGGCGCTAATGGCGACACATTTATTCAACATAGAATCGTTTTAAAAACTAACAGCAAAAATAAGACTTTGCCTTCAAAGGCTATGTTATTAAATTGTATATTTGCGCGCATGAATTTGGAGTCTATAAAAGCGGTTCAGCAACTACTTTCCCAACCGCAAAAAATCGTAATCGTACCACATAAAAATCCGGATGGTGATGCCATTGGTTCAACCTTGGCTTTATGTCATTACCTTGTAAATAGGGGGCAAGAGGCTGTTGTTGTTGCGCCCAATGATTATCCTAAGTTTTTGAAATGGATGCCGGGCAATGAAAATATTTTAAATTTTGAAAAACAGAATAGCCAGGCCAAGGAAAAAATTGCCGAAGCTACGGTGATTTTTACTTTAGACTTTAATCATTTGGGAAGAATAGGGCAGATGCAATCCGTATTGGAGAGCCTAACAGTGCCTTTTGTGATGATTGACCACCACCAGGCCCCATCTGATTATGCCCAGATTATGTATTCTGATGTAACCATGACTTCTACTTGTGAAATGGTTTATAATTTCATTGAGTTTTTAGGTGATGTAGATAAGATTACCTCAGAAATGGCAGACTGTCTTTATACTGGAATAATGACTGATACCGGCTCGTTTAAATTCAGGTCTACTACCGGTAGAACCCACCGTGTAGTTGCAGATTTAATTGATAAGGGTGCGGAAAACACGGAAATACATCACAGGGTTTTTGACACGAACACCCCGGGAAGATTACATCTTTTGGGCTGCGCTTTAAAGAATATGGTTATTCTTGATAAGTACAGAACGGCGTATATTACGCTAAGTCAAGAAGAGCTAGATGCCCATGAGTATCAGAAAGGAGATACGGAAGGCTTTGTAAATTACGGACTTACTTTAGAAGGTATTATATTTGCGGTTATTTTTATAGAGAATAAAGATGAAGGTATCATAAAAATTTCCTTCAGGTCTATTGGAGAATTTTCGGTAAACGAATTTGCAAGGGCCCATTTTGAAGGTGGTGGTCATGATAATGCTGCAGGTGGAAAAAGCGATAGGTCGCTTAAAGAAACGACTCTTTATTTTGAATCGCTTTTAGAAAATTATCAAGAGCAATTACAAGCATGAGAATATTAAGTCTTATTTTTTTAATTATAGTAGTGGGCTGTGGAGGCCCCGAAGCAAGAAGACCTGTTGAGGTAAAGACAGGAAGCTTTTTTAAGCAATCCGTGAAACGCAGCAAAGAACTTTTGGCCAAAGAAGAGAAGTCAATGCAAGAAGTGATGGCTAACGATACATTGCACGAGTATACGCATACGGCAAGCGGTTCTTGGTTCTATTATGACGTTAAAAATGAAGAAACGGACTATACCGCCCAGCCAGATGATGTAGTGGTAATGAGCTATAACGTAGTCAGCTTAAAAAAAGACACTATCTATAGCATGGACGATATAGGTACCCTTACCTATAAAGTTGATAAGCAAGATCTTTTTCCAGGTCTAAGAAACAGTGTTAAGATGTTAAAAGAAGGAGAAACGGCAACCTTTTTGTTTCCGTCTTCTTTGGGGTACGGCTACCATGGCGATAATGACAAAATTGGAGTTAATGTACCGTTTAAGGTTACCTTATCCGTTTTTAAAATCCAAAAACAGAATGAGTTAGTAGAGTAGAACTTGCAAATAATCAATAAAAGTAAAATATAAACAAAGGATTAAAAACATGAAAAAAATCTATTACTTGATAACCCTAGTGGTTTTGCTATCTAGTTGTAAAAGTCAGTATGCCGAGTTGGGAGATGGCGTTTTTGCGGATATTCATACCAGTAAAGGCGATATTATTGTGAAACTGGAATATGAAAAAACACCGGTTACCGTTGCAAACTTTATAACATTGGCGGAGGGTAAAAGCCCTTTTGTTACCGATAGTTTAAAAGGTAAAAAATATTATGACAGCCTTATCTTTCACAGGGTCATTAAGGATTTCATGATTCAAGGAGGAGACCCAACAGGTACTGGGCGAGGTAATCCAGGATATAAGTTTAAGGATGAGTTTAACGATTCTTTAGTGCATGACAGAAAGGGGATTCTTTCTATGGCCAATTCGGGAGCGGCAACCAATGGGAGCCAATTTTTCATTACACATAAAGAAACTCCGTTTTTAAACGGTAGACACACTGTGTTTGGTCATGTAGTTGAAGGTTTGGATGTGGTAGATTCTATTGCCAACACAGAAACATCTCAAGACCCAATGACAAAAGACAGGCCAATTGAGGACGTAGTGATGAACAGCGTTGAGATTGTACGTAATGGCAAAATGGCCAAAAAGTTTGATGCCGTTCAGGTTATGACCGATTATTTTGCTGAAGAAGAAGCTAAGATTGCTGCATTTGAAAAAATGAAGAGCGACTTTAAAGCTGCTCTTGAAGAACAAAAGGCAAAGGCCGAAGAACTACCTAGTGGTCTTAAGATATTGACCTTGAAAGAAGGGGAAGGTCCAAAACCTACTGTAGGTGGTCAAGTACTTGTATATTACGCCGGATTCTTGGAAGATGGAACCTTGTTCGATAGTAATTACGAAGACGTAGCAACTAAATACAATAAGTTTGACGCTCGTAGGAAGCAAGGAGGTGGCTATGAGCCAATACCAATGGAGTACAGTCCTGATGCTAGTTTAATAGCTGGTTTTAAGGAAGGACTTTTAAATATGAAAATAGGGGATAAGGCACGTATTTTTATTCCTTCGCATTTGGGCTACGGACCACAAGGTACGGGGCCAATACCACCTAGTGCAGATTTGGTATTTGATCTTGAAATTACTGGAGAGGCAGAATAAGAGTCTTTCAACAATGTACAAAACCCGTTTTATGCGGGTTTTTTTGTGCGTTTTTTATTTTGGACAAGATGCTGAAAAAACAATGAAAAGTTGGGCTAAGCTCTACAGTTAATCTATTTTTTTCCGTTTTAGGTGCAGTTCATCTAAAAAATCATAATACAAGGTAAGGATGCCCGTTTGTACCATTCATAAATAGTAATAACCCCTAAATCTTAAACCTATGAATTGGTATTTAAAAGTATTACAAAACTACGCTGGCTTTGAAGGTCGTGCAAGAAGAAAAGAGTATTGGATGTTTTTTTTATTCAATATTTTAATTGCTTACGGGTTACAAATTTTAGCAATTGTAATTGATGTTCCGGCACTTTTGTTCTTATCGGTTATATATTCACTAGGTGTTTTAATACCAGGTATAGCTGTAGGTGTAAGAAGAATGCACGATGTTGGAAAGAGCGGTTGGTTTCTACTCGTACCTATTTACAGTTTGATCTTGGCCTGTACGGATAGTGAAGCCGGAGATAACCAATATGGTCCAAATCCTAAAGCGGAAGAAGAGGCTACTTTACAGAAAGTTTAGTAGTAATTGAACAATATAGAAAAGGGTTTGCCAAATGGCAAACCCTTTTTGTTTGAAACTATTTTTTTGGAATGTCTTCTAAAATGTTCAATAGAAATTTCCAGAATTTCTGGGTAGAAGATATGCTCACACGCTCATCTGGAGAGTGCGCTCCCAAGATGGTAGGCCCAAAACTTATCATATCCATTTCAGGATAATTTTGGCCTAGAATACCACATTCCAATCCGGCATGGCACGCGGCTACTTTGGGTTGTTCGCCAAAAAGCGATTTATATTTTTCCTCTGCTACCTTTAGAATTTTAGAATTGGCATTGGGTGTCCATCCTGGGTAAGTACCACTAAATTCAACATCAAAACGCGCAAGTTCAAAAGTGGATTTTAATGCATGTGCCAAATCCATCTTGGCCGAATCTACGGAAGAACGTGTTAAACACCCTATTTTAGCTTTTCCTTCTTTGACAAGAACCCGGGCCACATTGTTTGAGGTTTCTACCAAACCGGGTATAGTAGCGCTCATAGCGTAAACCCCGTTGTGAGCGGCGTACAACCCTTGTAATAAACGTTCTTGTGCTCCCAGACCCATAACCGTTTTTGGCAATTTTATGGATTTAAAAGATACTTTTAGGTTGGGTTCTAAGGTGTTCAGTTCTTTCTGTACAACCTGTTCAAATTCTTTGACCGTCTTCTCAAATTCTTCGCTTTGTGATTTAAGGATAACAATTTTGGCCACACTTTCTCTAGGAATGGCATTTCTAAGGCTGCCTCCATCAATTTCTGCAATACGCAACATGAAAGAGTTGGATGCGCCGTAAAGGAGACGGTTCATTATTTTATTGGCATTCCCCAGTCCCTTGTGTATTTCAATGCCACTATGGCCTCCGTTTAATCCGTTTACGGTAATTTCATAACCAACCGTGGCACGCGGCACAGATTTTTCATTATACTTTCTGGTTGCGGTAATATCTATTCCACCGGCACATCCAATATCTAGCTCATCATCTTCTTCGGTATCTAGGTTTAGAAGTATTTCACCTTGCAAAACACCACCTTCAAGACCCATAGCGCCGGTCATTCCGGTTTCTTCATCAATTGTAAAAAGAGCTTCCAATGGAGGGTGGACAATGTTTGAACTTTGTAACAAAGCCATAATTGCTGCAACGCCCATGCCATTGTCCGCACCAAGGGTAGTTCCACGGGCTTTTACCCAGTCTTCCTGAATAAACATCTCAATACCTTGTTCGTCAAAATCAAAGACGGTGTCATTATTTTTCTGGTGCACCATATCCAAGTGCGATTGTAGGGTAACGGTAACTCTATCTTCCATTCCCTTGCTAGCTGGCTTTCTTATAATAACATTGCCAACCGCATCCTTAAAGGTTTCCAGATTAAGGGATTTGCCAAAATCTAACATGAATTGTATAACACGTTCCTCTTTTTTTGATGGGCGGGGTACGGCATTTAAGTCCGCAAACTTGTTCCAAACCTCCTTAGGTTCTAATTCTCTTATAGCTTCGTTCATGTGATGTTATATTTTTGCAAAAATACGGAGTCAAAAATTGGTATGGACGATATTTGGTTAATTTTGGCTTTATGTATGTCATACGGACGCTGTTCATTTTTTTAAGCGTTTCAGTATGATGGTTTTGCATTAAACATAAGCTTTTGAAAAATAAATTAAGAAACGGGATTGCCTTGAGTTTGCTTCCTCAAATTCTTTTGGTGGCGTGGTTGGGTGGCAAACCGGAGATTGTAGAGACGTACTACAGTAACGGTATTTATACTGTAATCAGTCAGTTTTTTAGAATTCTGTTTGGATGGGTTCCTTTTTCGGTGGGTGAAATCCTGTATGTGTCACTTATAGTTTTGGGAATCCGGTATCTTTATGTAAACCGATTAAAGATTAGAAAGTTTCCATTTCAGTTTTTAAGAAACGTGGTAGTAGTGCTTTCTGTTTTTTATTTCACTTTCAATTTGGTTTGGGGGTTAAACTATTACCGAAAACCCATTGCCGAGAATTTTGCCATTCGCGATAGTATACAAACCCATGAGGTTATTGATTTGGCCGAAGGGTTGATAGTAAAGACAAATCAACTTCAATTTAACTTGACGTCGGATAGTACAAAAAGAGTACAGGTGCCATATACCCGCAATGAGATTTTTGATAAAACAGTGAATGGGTACGAGCAGTTACAGGAAGAACTTCCATTTTTGGAGTATGACCATCGCAGCCTTAAAAAATCTATGTTCAGTACCTTGGCAAGTTATATGGGAATTGGTGGGTACTTAAACCCTTTTACCAATGAGGCTCAAGTAAATGCGTTAACCCCTGAATTTCGTTTTCCCGTAGTAAGCGGTCATGAAGTTGGACATCAAGTGGGGTACTCCAAAGAAAATGAAACCAACTTTATTGGTTACTTGGTAACGGTGAAGAATGATGACCCTTATTTTCAGTATTCGGCATCGGCTTATGCCCTTAGTCATTGTTTAAGTGCGATACGCCGCACGGACAAGGAGAAGTTTGATGAATTGTATGCTAAAGTGAATGTTGGGGTGCAAGAAAATTATAGGGAGCTGTACGAGCACAATTTGGAATATGTAAATCCTTTCGAACCCATTTTTAAGTCGGTCTTCAATACCTTTTTAAAGGCCAATCAACAGAAAGACGGTATTAAGAGCTATAGTAAAATAGTACAATTAATGGTGGGTTATCATGAGAAATACCCCATCTAGCAAAATAGTGAACAATACAATTTTTACATTTTTACTTTTGGTTTAACGTGCATTTCTGAATATTAATTAAGAAAAAATGTGATTTTATAAGGATTGACCTTGTAATTGTTATATTATTTTTTGATTCAGATCTCATTCCTTACTTTTAGAGATAGACATTTGAATCTAAAAAATGATAAAAAAATTATTAGTTACCACAGCTATGGTCTGTTACGGATTCGTAGCCTTGGCACAAGATTACTTTCCTGCCAATGAAGGTGTAAAGACCAAAAACACAAATTATACTGCTTTTACCAATGCCAAAATCTATATTACTCCAACTCAAGTAGTGGAGTCCGGTACACTATTGGTCCAAAACGGAAAGGTAGTTGAAGTTGGGAAAAGTGTAACGCTTCCTAAAAATGCGGTTGTTATAGATATTTCCGGGAAGTCTGTGTACCCTTCTTTTATAGATTTGTTTTCAAGTTTTGGTGTGCAAAAACCGGAGAAGTTAAAGGAACAAGGAAGGTCGGCAGAATATGAGCCATCTCGATCTGGTTTTTACTGGAACGATCATATCATGCCAGAGAATGATGCCATCGCTAAATTTGAATATGATGATACTGTTGCGGAGACCTTGCGCAAGGTAGGTTTTGGTGTGGTTAATTCGCATATTCAAGATGGTATTGCCCGTGGTACCGGTGTTTTGGTAGCTCTAAACGGTAAAGGGAATAATGCAGACCGTATTATAGATGATCGATCGGCACAGTATTTTTCTTTTACAAAAAGCATAGCCAAAAGCCAATCATACCCAAGTTCATTAATGGGGTCAATGGCTTTGCTAAGGCAGATGTACAATGATGAGAATTGGTACGCACAAGGAAAGGTGGATACCAAGGACAGGTCTTTGGAGGCCTTGGCACGCAACAAAAATCTTGTTCAGATTTTTGATGCAGGTGATAAAGGTAATATTATCAGGGCAGATGGTATAGGAGATGCTTTTGGTATACAATACGTTATTTTGGGGGGAGGAAATGAATACGAACGCGTGTCCGATATTAAGGCGTCTAATGCAAAATTGATTTTACCCTTGAATTTTCCGGATGCCTATGATGTGTCTGACCCTTATGCCGCTGCTTATGTCACTTTGGAAGACTTGAGGAACTGGAACCAGGCTCCTTCTAATCCAAAGGTATTGGCAGAGAATGGAGTGTCTTTTTCCTTTACGTTACACGGCTTAAAATCCCCGGTTGATTTTAAGGATAAGGTATTGAAAGCTATTGATCATGGTTTGGATAAAACCACGGCTTTGAAGGCGTTAACCACTATTCCAGCTCAGATTTTAGGAAAATCAGAACAAATAGGGTCGTTAACCAAGGGGAGCTACGCCAACTTTTTAATCACTTCGGGAAATGTTTTTGACAAGAACACTGTTTTATATGAAAATTGGGTTCAAGGTACCAAGAATGTAATTTCAGATATGTCTTTGGTTGATGTTAGAGGCGAATATGACCTGTCTGTTGGTAACCAAAAATTTAAAGCTTCGATAAAAGGTACGGTAGAAAAACCAAAACTCGTAGTTAAGGAAGATACCGTTACTTTAAAATCTAAATTGACTTACGCGGATAATTGGTTGGAACTATCGTTTTCAGATAAAAAGAAAACTGGAAGTTATAGAATGATTGCTTTTGTGAAAGCTGATAACAAGTCTATAATTGGTAAAGCGGTACTCCCATCTGGGGACGAAACTACTTTTTCCGCTTTAAAGACGGTTCCTTTTTCAGAGAAGGAAAAAGAAGATAAAAAGCAACCTTCTAAAAATGTGGCGGTTACATACCCTAATGTAGGATATGGATATGAGGCAATCCCTAAACAAGAAAACGTTCTTTTTAAGAATGCTACTGTCTGGACGAGTGAAGCGGCAGGTATTTTAAAGAATACCGATGTACTGGTAAAGAATGGAAAAATTGCAAAAGTGGGGCAAAACCTTTCTGCAGGAGGAGTAAATACCATAGATGCCACGGGTAAACATTTAACGGCCGGAATAATTGATGAACATAGTCATATAGCTGCTTTGGCGGTAAATGAGTCAGGACAAAACTCTTCTGCCGAAGTAAAAATGGAAGATGTTGTAGACAATGAGGATAAAGGAATCTATCTAGCCTTGGCAGGTGGGGTAACCTCTTTGCAACTCTTACATGGTTCGGCAAATCCAATTGGGGGGCGTTCGGCTATACTAAAGTTAAAATGGGGAGAGAGTGCAGAAAATATGATTTATGATAACTCTCCAAAGTTCATAAAGTTTGCATTAGGTGAAAATGTAAAGCAAAGTAATTGGGGCAGTTTCAATCGTTTTCCTCAAACCCGTATGGGAGTTGAGCAGGTTTTTGAGAATTATTTTCAAAGAGCAAAAGAATATGGGGTAAAGAAAAAAAGCGGAGAAGCTTTTCGGTATGACGAAGAAATGGAAACCTTATTGGAAATAATAAGCGGGGAACGCTTCATTAGTTGTCATAGTTATGTTCAGAGCGAAATTAATATGATGATGAAGGTGGCCGAAAAATTTGGTTTTAGGGTAAATACGTTCACACATATTCTTGAGGGCTATAAAGTGGCCGATAAAATGAAAGCGCATGGTGCCGGGGGCGGTACCTTTAGTGATTGGTGGGCCTATAAGTTTGAAGTTAACGATGCCATCCCTTATAATGCCGCAATTATGCACAATCAAGGAGTAACAGTAGCTATAAATAGTGATGATGCAGAAATGATTAGAAGATTGAATCAAGAAGCGGCAAAAACCATGAAATATGGTGGTATGACGGAGCAAGAAGCATGGAATATGGTTACCATCAATCCCGCAAAATTATTACACTTAAATGACCGAACCGGAAGTATCAAAGAAGGTAAAGATGCTGATTTGGTTTTATGGAGCGATAATCCCTTATCTATTTATGCGAAAGCAGAAAAAACAATGATTGACGGAACTATCTATTTTGATTTGGAAAAAGATATGCAGTTAAGAGCAAAGGTTGCCAAAGAAAGAAATGAACTTATCAATTTGATGTTACTTGAAAAAGAGAAAGGCAAAAAGACGCAAGAACCCAAACAAAGTAAAAAGCAAATGATGCATTGCGACACCCTTTCGGAATACTTACATTAAAATAATAAGGACTTTTTATAAAAAATATGATGTCAAATAAAAAATATAAGTTTCAAGTCTGTTTATGGATAGCGTTTTTAATGATGACCGTACAGACCAACGGCCAACAGACACCGGCACCTAAACAAGTAACCGCATACTCAATAGAGGGTGCTACGGCACATTTGGGCAATGGTGAGGTGATAGAGAATGCCCTGATTATGTTTGAGGACGGTAAACTCACTTTTGTGGGAAGTGCCATGACTAAAATCGCAAGAAAGGGCATGAAGATAAAAGGGCAGGGCAAACATGTGTATCCTGGTTTTATAGCACCTAGTACGTCTTTGGGCTTAATAGAGGTAGATGCTGTCCGGGCTTCAAAAGATCAAGATGAGATTGGAGAGATGATTCCGCATGTTAGAAGTTTAATAGCGTATAATGCAGAATCTAAAGTGGTTGAGAGCATGCGCCCCAATGGCGTGCTTTTAGGACAGATTGCGCCAATAGGAGGTCGTATTTCAGGTACTTCTTCGGTGGTTCAGTTTGATGCTTGGAACTGGGAAGATGCGGTTGTCAAAGAAGACGATGCAATTCACCTACACTGGCCAACTACTTTTCGCAAAGGAAAATGGTGGGAAGGTGAAGGCCGTGGTTACCAAGCCAATAAAAAATATGGGGATGAGGTTAAGGAAACTATGGATTTTCTAAAAAATGCAGCGGTTTACGGTTCTGGGTCAGCAATAAAAAATCCTGTTTTAAGTGCTATGTCCGGTTTGTATACGGGTAAACAGAAGTTGTTTGTTTATGCCAATGGCGAAAAGGAAATTATTGATGCTATAACCAATGTGAAAGAGGCAGGAATCAAAGAGGTGGTTCTTGTAGGTGGCACCCATGCTCATAAGGTAGCTTCCTTTTTAAAAACAAATGAAGTTCCGGTATTGGTAGGTGCTACGCACAATTTACCTATTTTTGATGAGGATGATTATGATTTACCGTACAAGCTGCCAAAACTTTTGGTAGACGCAGGTTTATTGGTAGGTCTTCAAAACAGTACGGCATCTAATTTTCAAATCAGGAATCTTCCATTTTATGCGGGCCAAACGGTATCCCAAGGGATGGAAAAAGAAAAAGCATTGGAATTGATTACCGGAAACACGGCTAAAATTCTTGGTATAGATGATATGTACGGTTTTTTGGAAGCGGGTAAAAGTGCTACGCTTATTGTTTCGGAAGGCGACGCTTTGGATATGAGAGGAAACCGGCTAACGCATGCTTTTATAGATGGCAGGGAGATTTCCTTAGAAACCCACCAAACGGAACTTTGGAAGCGTTATGAAGGTAAATATCAAGGTAAATAGTGAAATAAGGTTGAAGGCTAAGTAGTTTCTATATAATCGAAAACTGTTTCCTGGGTCATTTCATCAGTGCCCGGGGGAACGCGAATAAATCCATCTGCAAGAGCCAAACTAACCAAATCGCCAGAACCGTTTCCTTTAACTGTTTTGGCCATGAGCTTGCCTTTTTTACATTGTTTGGTAACCTGTACAAATAGTGTTAGAGAAGGATGAGGTTGGATAGCTTCCTCCAAAAAAATCTTCTTTTTTTCTACTTCCAACCCAAGTTGTTTTTTTAGCCAAGGTAAAAAGTACACATGATAATTGGCAAAAGTGGAAACGGGGTTTCCGGGAAATGAGAATATAACTTTCTGCTTTTCCTTTTGGACTCCAAACCAGAAAGGCTTACCTGGGCGTTGGGCAACCCGGTGAAAAACCTTTGTTATACCAAGTTTATCCATGGCATCGGGAATAAAATCAAACTTCCCTTTTGATACTCCGCCGCTCAGCATTAAAACATCAAAATTATTTATGGCCTTTTCAAGCTCTTTTTCTATTATAGCTTGGTTGTCTGCCAAGTGTAAAAGGGTAGGGGTGATTTTTACCCTTTCAAGTGCGGCGAATAAGGATAGTGAATTGGATTTCCTTATCTGATGGGGCAATGGTTTGTCTTCTACCTCTACAAGTTCGTTTCCCGTAGAGACCACGCAAATTTTAGGAAGCTTTTTTACTGTAACTTTATTTTTTCCTACGGAAGCTAGTACACCAATTACAGCAGCGGTAATCTCTGTTCCTTTCTTTAATAAAATGGCACCTTCTTTTTCATCTGTGCCTTGGCGATGTATGTTTTGACCCTTGTTCGGGGTCTTTGAAATAGAAACGTAATCATCTTCGGTTTCTGTTTCTTCGTACATGATAATGGTATCGGCTTGTTCGGGAAGAACGGCACCTGTCATTATTTCAAAACAATTGGTGTCTTTGGATAGCGTTTGTTGAGGCACTCCTGCGCTTAACACGCCTTTAATTTTAAAACGAGTAACCCCTTTCTCTATAGCCGAAAAAGCAATGGCGATTCCATCCTTTGTAGAACGGTTGAACGGAGGAAAATCCCTATCGGCTCTAATATCCTCACTAAGAACCCTTCCTGTACTTTCTAATAGAGACACTGTTTCATCACCTAGATTAAGCGTGTGCTGTAATACTTGGTCGTAAGCATTTTCGAAAGAAATCATGTGTAATAATTTTGGCTATAGGTTTAAATTAACCTTTAGCTTTCTTTTTGTTCCACAACCAACTTCCTACAAAGTATGCTACCAGTGCAATTAGGAAATACTTAAAGTAAGAAACGGGCTCTCCTTCACCATTTACTGTAGTAAAAATACGGTCCCATCTTGGTTTCCAACTGAAGATACCATCATTAAAATTATCAACACTTAACCATATGAATATAGGTGTGCCCACAATATGGTTTTCAGGAACGTAGCCCCAAGCTCTACTGTCTTCGGAGTGATCTCGGTTATCACCCATCATCCAATAGTAATCTTGTTTAAATGTATACGAATCCGCTACTTGATCGTTAATTTTTATTTGATTGCCCGAAACGCTAATGGTGTTTCCTTCATATTCTCTAATAATCTTTTTATAAAGTGGAAGTACTTTTAGGTTTAAGGGTACCGTAGCTCCTTTTTGAGGAATGTATATAGGTCCCATTTGATCGTAATTCCATGGGTAATCTGTACTTTGAGGGAAGATGTTTCCGCCTGGCACTCCTTTTTTCTCTACAATCCGTACAATAGAGTCTAGGGAGGCTTCATTCTTGAGTTGTGCCACCATTTCATCCGTTAGCGGAACAATGCGCTCAAGACCAGTTTCTTCGGCCAATGAAATAGCATTTTTTCGGGCCACGGAAACAGGAATGCCGCCTTCGTTGGTGTAGACCTCTAATTTACCATCATTACGTTGTCTATAGCCTTTAACGTATTTCTGAATACCGTTAAGTTGCTGTTGGTTTAATGAGTTGATGATGTACTTTCTGCTCCAGCCAGTTGCACCTACTTTTTCCAATAATGTAGAAGAAACTCCTTTACTGGAGTATAGTGCATAATCATATTGAGGTTTGGCACGGTCCGATAGTTGTAACTGTTTTCCGTTAATGTACACATAGCCATCTATGACCGCCAATGAATCTCCGGGAATACCTACACAACGCTTAACGTAATTGGATTTTTTGTCAATAGGTTTAATAACCCCTTTTTCTTTTTTAAAGAATTGGCGAACCGTATCTGCGGGCCAACTGAATACGACAATATCGTTTCGGTCTACTTTTGTAAAGCCGGGAATTCTGAAATAGGGCAACTGAGGTTTGTTCAAATACGACTTTACACCAAGTATGGGTAGGGTATCATGTACCATGGGAGCTGCAACCGTGGTCATTGGGGTTCTGGCACCGTAGTGAAATTTACTCACGAACAACAGATCGCCAACACGTAATGTACGCTCCAAAGAAGGTGTTGGAATTACGTAAGGTTGAATGAAATAGGTGTGAACCAAAGTGGCGGCAATAATGGCAAAAGCAATTGAACTGACCCATTCGCCGGTTGCTGTTTTAGGTTGAAGACTTCGGTCTTTAATGTATTTAACATCTAAAGCATAATTTACATAGTAGATATAAAACCCTAAAGTAAGCAATACCAGCCAGGTGTCTGCAGTGCTATTTCGTCCAAAGCTACGTATGGTTTCGATCCATACAATAGGAAACATGAGAAGGTTGATAATTGGGATGAACAATAGTATAGTCCACCATTTAGGGCGATTGATGATTTGCATCAATACAATAGCGTTGTACACCGGGATGGCCGCTTCCCAAGCTTTTCTACCTGCTTTTACATATAATTTCCAGGTTCCTGCAAAATGGATAATCTGAATGACCAGAATAAAAAGTAACCACTGTGTTGCGTCCATTTGTATTTTTATTTTTAAGTGCCGCTCTAAAAATCTATAACCTATAAATTATTGAATTTCAAGGCGTCTATTGCAAGTAAGCTTAATTCTTGTTTAAATATTGTATGTATTAACCAAGGTTTAACACATCTTTCATAGAGAAAATACCGGTTTTCCCCACAATCCATTCAGCTGCAATAACAGCGCCAAGGGCAAAACCTTCCCTGTTATGTGCAGTATGCTTAATTTCTATGGAATCTACTTTACTACTGTAATCTATACTATGTGTACCTGGTGTTGTTCCAATTCTTTTTGACACGATAGGTATTTCACCTGCCGGAGCGTTTTCAAGTTTCCACGCACTGTAGTTGGTGTTGTTAATGATGCCTTCTGCAAGGGTAATGGCAGTACCGCTGGGTTCGTCCAACTTCTGGGTATGGTGAATTTCTTCCATGGACACTTTGTACTGGTCTAAATTCATCATCATTTTAGCAAGGTATTCATTGAGCTCAAAGAACACGTTTACCCCTAGACTAAAGTTAGAAGCGTATATAAAAGCACCTTTGTTTTTTTTACATATTGATACGGCATCATTATACTTGTCCAACCATCCTGTAGTGCCCGATATTACCGGAACGCCGTTTTCAAAACACTTGGTAAGATTACCGTAAGCGGCACTGGGCATACTAAAATCAATGGCAACATCCATTTCTGAAAAATTAATATCTACTGTATCAACATCCACTTTTGCTACAATGGTGTGATTTCTTTCTAGGGCGATTTTTTCAATCATCTTGCCCATTTTACCGTATCCGAATAGTGCTATTTTCAATTTGTATAATTGTTTCGGTAACTATTTGTAATTGGTTAGATAATAGTTACTTGTGTTAAAATTTTATTATCAGTGCCATCCCGTAGTTGGGGTTATTGGTCACAGGGTCTAAATCTAAAAAAGGTTCCATGTCAAAGCTCAAGTCATCATCTATATTGAACTGCTTTAAATGCGCATCAACATTGGCATCAACAATATTTAAAGCGTAAAGTGCTATGGAAACAAGAAGTAACAAATCACGGTCTCGCTGAAAATTTTCTTGTTCGTTCTGTAAATCGTCAAGCCCTAAGAGCGGTCCGCTACCCGTATTGTTCGGGTCGTAAAATTCATCATCTGTAAAGCCAGCTTTTCGTCTTTTAAAAGCGGTTCGCACACGCTGGTAATTATTGTTGTTCCAAGTATAACCATAAACGGCAGCTCCAATGGCTCCATATACAATGGGAACTTTCCAGTAACGTTTGTTGTAAACTTGACCTAGCCCAGGGATTACTGCGGATAAAAAAGCTGCTTTACTTGGGGCAAGCGGATTGATTTTTACCCTTTCTTTTTTAAGTGTGTCCACCACAATGATACCCTCTTCTGCCAAATCTGTTTGAAGCGAGTCTACCTCTTTATTTTTTGCCGTTTCCTCTTGAGCAGTAACGGTTAACGTAAAAAGTGAAATAAAAACAAGGGCTAGCAGGGATTTACTCACCTAGAATCAATTTTTTAATTCGTCTAAACTCCTCTTGAGAATGAAAGGGAATTGTTATTTTACCGTTTCCTTTTTCGGTTGCGGAAATATCTACTTTTACCGAAAGATGATCCGTAAACGGTTTAATGTTTCCTTGAACAAACTCAGGGGTTTTTGAAACTTTTTTTGCCGGTTTTTCGGGAGCGTCACCTTCATGATACGCTTTTACGGCACGTTCGGTATCACGAACAGAAAGGTTCTGACTTATAATTTTTTCGTATAAATCTATCTGATCGCCCTTCTTTTCTATGTTTACCAAGGCACGACCGTGGCCCATGCTTAAAAACCCGTCCCTAATACCGGTTTGTATAATAGGATCTAACCTTAAAAGACGTAAATAGTTAGTTATGGTAGAGCGTTTTTTTCCTACGCGATCACTTAATTTTTCTTGGGTCAGCTGAATTTCATCCAATAACCTTTGGTACGAAAGTGCAATTTCAATAGGGTCTAAATCTTGACGTTGAATATTTTCAACCAAAGCCATCTCCAATGATTCTTGGTCATCGGCAATACGTATATAGGCCGGAATAGTGGTAAGCCCCGCTAATTTTGAAGCACGGCACCTTCTTTCCCCAGAAACCAACTGATATTTGTTGAAATCTAATTTACGAACGGTAATAGGTTGTATAACGCCTAATTGACCTATAGAAATAGCAAGTTCGTTCAAGGCCTCGTCATTGAAATTAGAACGTGGTTGAAACGGGTTCATTTCAATAGACTCAATATCTAGCTCTACAATATTGCCAACTACTTTATCCGCATTCTTGTCCGCTGCGGATTGAATATCGTTTTCAGGATCTTTTAATAGAGCGGAGAGTCCGCGGCCTAGTGCTTGTTTTTTTGTTGCTTTCGCCATTAAGCTATCTCTTTGTTTTTCTTGACTACTTCATGGGCCAAGTTTAGGTAATTTGTAGCTCCCTTACTGCTTGCGTCATATTTTATAATGCTTTCTCCGTAGCTAGGAGCTTCGCTTAACCGTACGTTACGCTGAATTATAGTATCAAAAACCATATCTGCAAAATGTTTACGTACTTCCTCTACCACTTGGTTAGACAGTCGTAAACGTGAATCGTACATGGTCAACAACATGCCTTCAATATCCAAATTGGCATTGTGAATCTTTTGAACACTTTTTATAGTATTCAAAAGCTTGCCAAGTCCCTCCAGTGCAAAATACTCGCATTGTATAGGAATTATAACGGAGTCTGCCGCAGTAAGAGCGTTCAATGTAAGTAGGCCTAGGGAAGGAGCGCAATCGATCAAGATATAATCGTAGCTGTCCCTAAGCTCGGATATTGCTCTTTTCATCATGTATTCCCGTTGATCCTTGTCTACCAATTCAATTTCAATGGCAACCAAGTCAATATGTGCGGGAATTAAATCTAAATTAGGGGAATCTGTAGTTATAATAGCCTCTTTGGCCGTTTTGGTATGCTCAAGTAGTTGGTAAGTGCCATATTCAACACTCTCTACATCAATGCCCAATCCCGATGTGGCATTTGCCTGGGGGTCTGCATCTATTAGCAATACCTTCTTTTCCAAAACACCTAAGGAAGCTGCTAAATTAACTGTTGTTGTGGTTTTACCCACTCCTCCTTTTTGATTCGCAATAGCAATAATCTTGCCCATTATCAGTCTGAGTTAGGGGGTAAAAATACGATTATTTACAATGCTATTGAAACCATTTTGTTAACACAAAGTGAATAAGTGTGGCCTTTTGCGTTAAAGTTCGTTAACTGAAAGTGTCTTTTTTTGAAATTTAGGGTTTCTAAAGCACTCCTTTTTACGGCTAATTTTACGCCAGAGTAAATATGATATTCCTAATAAGTGATTTAAGTGAAACCAGTAGGCTAAAATCATAAAACATGTAAGTATTTGAAATTAAATTAATTACAATGTTTCGTGTGGATTTTTAGTTCATGATGCGAGAAAAACATTTTTCGAGCTTTGTAGGGTGGTCAAGCACAAATAGAATCTAATTCTAAAAACCGAATTTGTTATTAACAATGGAAATTACGGAAGTGCAATACGGATGTAAAACCTGCTTATTTTTCTTTAATTTTTAAACTGTCTTCGTATTCAATAAGATAAATTTCTTCATTCTTTTTTTTGAGGAAATATTGCTCTCTTGCAAATTTTTCCAGTTCCTCTGGGTCGGATAATTTTTCTAGGATTTTTTTATCGTTGGCAATTTCATCCTTTAAAAACTCTTGTTGTTTTTCAAGTTTTTCAATTTCCTTTTTTAGTTCTAAATGAATGAGTAGGGAGTTGGTGTCAAAAAACAACATCCATATCACAAAAACGGTCAGCACCAATACATACATATTGGTGAGTATACCAAACCATTTTTTCTTTCGTAAATCTTTGAATCCCATTTTTCTAAGTTAGTTTCTCGTTGATAATTGTTCGTACAATATCAACTGCAACTGTGTTATATTTATTGTTGGGTATAATAATATCTGCATATTCTTTGCTAGGCTCTATAAATTGAAGATGCATGGGTTTAATATTAGATTGATATTTGTCTAGCGTTTCATCTAAATTCCATCCCCGTTCGTTTACATCTCGTTTTAACCTCCTAATCAGTCTTTCATCAGAATCGGCATGGACAAATATTTTAATATCCATCATTTTACGGAGTAGGGAGTTGGTTAAAATAAGAATACCCTCAACAATCAATACTTTGGTAGGGTGCACGGGAACGGTCTTGTCTGTACGGTTACACTCAAGAAATGAGTATACGGGCTGTTTTATGGAATGTCCTGACTTCAATAATTTTAGGTGCTCTTCCAGCAGGCTGAAATCAATAGATTGGGGGTGGTCAAAATTGGTTTTTCTTCGCTCTTCCAAAGACAATTCTGAAAGGTCGTTATAATAAGAATCTTGGGAGATTACCCCAACTTCGCCCTCCGGTAACGAGTCTATAATTTGGTTTACTACTGTTGTTTTTCCACAACCGGTACCTCCGGCTATTCCTATTATCAGCATGCTCTTAAATTTTTTGTCAAAAATACATATTTGTGAACCAATTATAGGTTTATACTTAAAAGGAACTTTTGTTAATGTCCTTTCCTAGTCGAATACGTACTTTTGCACCATGCAGAATGATAATGTGAAACCCAATTTTGAATTTATAGCCTTAATGGCTTCCTTAATGTCTATCGTGGCGTTGGCAATTGATGCTTTATTGCCCGCGTTATCGCACATAGGCATAACTATAAATAGCTTGGATCCATTGGAAAATCAGTTGTTGATTACCATGATTTTTTTGGGTCTTGGAGTAGGGCAATTGTTTTTTGGACCTTTATCCGATAGCTATGGCAGAAAACCTGTAGTGTATATTGGTTTTACCGTTTTTGCGGTGGCAAGTGTAATTTGTGTTTTAGCGCCCACATTGGAAATCATGATTGTGGGGCGCATACTACAAGGTATTGGACTATCTGCACCTAGAACTATTGCTATTTCTATTATAAGGGATACTTATAAGGGAGATTATATGGCAAAAATAATGTCTTTCGTTACCGCTTTTTTCATTTTGGTCCCTGTTGTGGCGCCAGCTATTGGTAAGTGGATTATGGATGCTTTTGGTTGGGAGTATATATTTTATATTCAACTGTTCTTTGGCCTAGTAGTGGCTATTTGGTTTTGGAAACGACAGCCCGAAACATTAAAACCTCAATTTAAAATACCCTTTTCCATGTCCGTTTTTGTTAGCGGAACAAAAGAGTTTGTAAAGCATAAGGAAACCGTTGCGTTTACATTTGCTTCCGGGTTTGTAACAGGAGCGTTCTTGGTGTATTTGAGTTCATCGCAACATGTGTTTGAAGATCAATATGGAATGGTAGAGAACTTTCCGTACATTTTTGCAGGCCTTGCCTGTTCTGTAGGGCTTTCCACATTTCTGAACGGTACATTGGTCATTCGTTTTGGCATGCGTCGTTTGGCTCTTGCCGCTATGAGCGCATTTTGTATCATTGCTCTAACCTATGTGGTGGTGTTTTGGGGAAAACCCAATCCGAGCGTACCTGTTTTGGTAGCCTTTTTATTCGTTCAATTTTTATGTTTGGGATTTTTATGGGGGAATTTTAGGTCCATAGCCATGGAGCCCATAGGTCATATTGCAGGTATTGGGGCGGCTATAAACGGTTTTATTTCAACACTACTTTCCGTGCCCATAGCAAATTATATAGGAGGGTTTGTGCAAGATACCGTGTGGCCTATGTTTGCCGGTCTTGCGGTATGCGGACTCCTTTCTTTAGGGACTATTCTTTTGGTTACGAAAAGAAGAATTGTTGCCACGGCATAAGTTGTATGACTTTGTAAACGAAAAATAAAAAACCGGCAAAAGGTGAATCTTCTAATTCACTTCTGCCGGTTTTCTATAATATCCGCACTCTAATTAAAGGGCGTTCTCTATTATTTCTTCAACTACTTCTGGGTTCAATAATGTACTGGTATCACCTAAATTAGAGGTGTCTTTTGAGGCGATTTTACGCAAGATACGACGCATAATTTTCCCGCTACGTGTTTTGGGAAGTCCAGAAACAAACTGAATCTTATCCAGTTTGGCAATAGGTCCTATATGTTCCGTAATCTGCTGGTTAATTTCTTTTCGCAGGTTGTCACGGTCCCTTGTTTCACCAAATTCCTTTAGAATAACATAACCATATAGCGCATTGCCCTTTACGTCGTGAGGGAAACCAACAATTGCACTTTCTGCAACTGCAGGATGTTCGTTTATGGAATCTTCAATGGGTGCCGTACCCAGGTTGTGGCCCGAAACAATTATTACATCGTCTACGCGCCCCGTAATCCTATAATAGCCTACAGCATCCCTAAGTGCGCCATCACCTGTAAAATACATATCCTTATAAGCTGAAAAATAGGTGTCCCTATAGCGCTCGTGATTGCCCCAAATGGTCCTTGCAATAGAAGGCCATGGGAATTTAACGCATAACCGCCCTGAAACCTGATTGCCTTTAAGTTCTTTTCCTTCTTCATCCATTAATGCGGGTTGGATACCGATAAAAGGTAAAGTTGCATAGGTAGGGGTAGTAGGGGTAACGTATGGAATTGGGGTTATCATAATACCACCTGTTTCGGTCTGCCACCAAGTGTCAACAATGGGGCTATTGGTTTTTCCAACGTTGTTATTGTACCAATGCCAAGCTTCCTCATTAATAGGTTCTCCTACGGAACCCAATACTTTTAAAGAGGAAAGGTCATGTTTTTCAATAAACTCTAAATTCTCTTTGGCCAAAGCCCTAATTGCCGTAGGAGCCGTGTAGAATTGATTCACTTTGTGTTTTTCAACAACTTCCCAAAATCTACCATAATCCGGGTATGAAGGAACACCTTCGAACATAACGGTAGTAGCGCCGTTGGCCAGTGGGCCGTACACAATATAGGAATGTCCGGTTATCCAACCAATATCGGCAGTACACCAGTACACATCTTCTTCTTTATACTGAAAAACATTTTTAAACGTATAGGCGGTATACACCATATAGCCTCCTGTGGTATGGACCATTCCTTTAGGTCTTCCCGTAGAGCCGGAGGTGTATAGAATGAATAAAGGGTCTTCGGCATCCATTATTTCGGCTACACAGTCCGCATAAGCCTCGTCCAGTAACGGTTGTAGCCATTTATCACGACCTTCTTCCATATGGATATCGCTATTGATGCGTTTGACCACTAATACATCTTTAACACCCGGGCATTCTTCAAGGGCCTTGTCTACAATACCTTTAAGGTCAATTGATTTTGAACCTCGGTACGAACCATCTGAAGTAAGGACTATTTTACAGTCGCTATCATTAATACGCGTAGCGAGTGCATTGGAGGAAAAACCTGCAAAAACAACGGAGTGGATAGCTCCAATTCGGGCGCATGCCAGAAGGGAAACGGCTAATTCTGGAATCATGGGAAGGTAGATACAAACTCTATCCCCTTTCTTTATGCCATGGTCCTTTAGAACGTTGGCCATGCGGCAAACCCTTTCGTGTAAATCCCTAAAGGTAATATGTTGGGCCTCTTCATTAGGGTCGTTGGGTTCGAATATAATAGCTGTTTTCTCTCCACGGGTGGGCAAATGTCTATCTAGGCAATTTTCAGTAATGTTAAGCTTAGCCCCTTCAAACCACTTTATTTCGGGTTTTGAAAAATCCCAACTTAAAACATTATCCCATTTCTTTCGCCACACAAAATGCTCTTCCGCTATTTCCTCCCAAAAACCTTCGGGGTTTCTAACGGATTTTCTATAGACCTGATAATATTCTTCTAGATGTTTAATGTGGTAATTACTCATTTTGCCTTGATTGTTTTAATTGATATTATTTTGATGCGAATACCCTAGAGAATGGCGGTTCTTGATTGAATGGGTAAAAAATACATCGGGATCTTAAAATTACATAAAATATTAATGATTTATGGCCTCTCCGGCACCACTGGGAATACGAATGTTTTCTACGATTTGTTGTACATTTTCTGGAGGTTCCGGTGTGAATTTCATAATGATTATTGAAACGATAAAATTCACTACCATAGCTACACTACCAAAGCCTTCTGGTGAAATTCCAAACCACCAATCCTTTTCTAAGGCGGGAACAGCTTCTTTTCCACCGTCAAAAATTCCAAATTTGAATTTCAACATATAAATAAGCATTAGCGAGATGCCAATCACCATACCCGCAATGGCTCCTTCTTTGTTCATCTTTTTATAAAAAATGCCCAGTATAATAGCAGGAAAGAAAGATGCGGCGGCCAGACCAAAAGCGAGCGCCACTACTGCCGCAACAAACCCTGGGGGATTTATCCCAAAATAACCGGCTATTACAACGGCTACGGTTGCAGCACCTCTCGCTGCCCAAAGCTCTCCTTTTTCGGAAATATTTGGAACGAATATTTTTTTTATTAAATCATGGGACACGGAGGCGGAAATAACTAAAAGCAGGCCTGCTGCCGTAGATAGGGCCGCTGCCAGCCCGCCGGCGGCTACTAAGGCTATTACCCAAGCGGGGAGGTCTGCAATCTCAGGGTTGGCAAGCACCATTATGTCCGGATCTACTATAAGTTCGTTTTGTGCACCGTTCGCTACATATTGAATTTTTCCATCTCCGTTTTTGTCACTGAAATTCAGTAGCCCCGTGGTTTCCCAGTTTTTAAACCATTCGGGCATCTTTGCGTATTCTTGATTGCTAACCGTATTAATCATGTTCGTACGTGCAAATACGGCTACAGCGGGTGCTGCGGTATAAAGAATGGCAATTAATAGTAATGCCAACCCAGCCGACTTTCTTGCATCTTTTACCCGTTTTACAGTAAAGAAACGTACAATAACATGAGGTAGACCGGCAGTACCCACCATGAGTGCAAGGGTAATCATGAATATATCTATAGTTGATTTTTTACCTTCCGTATAAGCGGCAAAGCCTAGTTCTGTGGAGAGTCCGTTTAACTTATCCAATAAGTACATTCCGGAACCATCGTTCAGTTTTGAGCCCATACCCAATTGGGGAATGGGGTTTCCGGTCATTTGAATGGATATAAAAATTGCGGGTACCATAAACGCAAAAATCAACACGCAGAATTGGGCCACCTGAGTATAGGTAATCCCTTTCATTCCGCCTAATACAGCATAAAAAAGAACGATGACCATACCAATGATGACACCCGTATTTATATCTACTTCTAAAAAACGGGAGAAAACCACGCCAACACCCCGCATTTGACCAGCTACATAGGTAAACGATACGATTAAGGCACAAATAACGGCGACAATCCTGGCAGTTTTTGAATAATACCGGTCCCCTATAAAATCAGGAACGGTAAATTTTCCGAATTTACGTAGATAGGGTGCCAGAAGTAAGGCCAAGAGCACATAGCCACCTGTCCATCCCATTAAATAAACAGAACCGTCATAACCCGCAAATGAAATGATTCCCGCCATGGAAATAAACGATGCGGCAGACATCCAGTCCGCTGCTGTGGCCATACCGTTAGCCAAGGGGGAAACACCACCGCCTGCTACATAAAAATCCTTGGTTGACCCGGCACGAGACCAAATGGCAATGCCAATATAAAGGGCAAATGTAATTCCTACTAAAAGGTACGTCCAGGTTTGAACACTCATAACGGGTTGGTTTTGGTTGGGTTATTCGTTAAATCCGTACTTTTTATCCAGTTTGTTCATTAGCCTGACATAAACAAAGATTAGAATAACAAAAACATAAATGGATCCTTGTTGTGCAAACCAAAAACCCAATTCAAACCCTCCAATTTTTATGGTGTTCAAGGCGTCCTTGAACAAGATACCAGCTCCATAAGACACCCCGAACCAAATAGCGAGTAAGATAAAAAGGTATTTTAAGTTCTCTTTCCAGTATGCGGTGGCGTGCTCTTGTTTTTTAGACATTTTTGGAGTTTTGGTTATGATGTTGAAAATAGCGAATTTTCTTCTACTAAGGGCATGAGGACTTAACTTGGTAAGAACAGTACCCCTGAAGACGAGTCTCTTTGTGCGCCAGTTACGGAACTAAGAACGTTTGTCTTTTTTTCAATTCTAAGAACCCCCATTAAAGCAAATACCAAGGCTTCTTTGAATTCTATGAGTTGTTTTGAAGGAACAACTACTTTGGTGGAATTACCTAGTTTTTCTTGTAGGGTCTCTATTAGAAAATCGTTTAATGCGCCACCACCGGTAACAAATAGTGTGTTAGTCGTTTTTTTCTTGTTGGCCTTTACCTGAATGGCCACTTGCTCGCATACGTGGTGGATTCCGGTGCAGAGTAGATTCTCCATAAGGTCTTCGGTACTTTCAACAATTGGAACAACTTTTTCTACAAACCATTCATACCCTATGGATTTAGGAAATGGAAGTTTGTAAAATTCTAGAGCGTTAAGCTGTTCTAGCATCTCTATATTGATTTTGCCGTTTTTTGCCAGATTTCCTCCGGCATCGTAATCCAAATCGTTTTTACGGGTAATATGGTTCAAAATCATATTGGCCAAACCTATGTCATAGGCTATACGCTTACCGTTGTGTTCAAACGAAATATTACTAATACCACCTAAATTTAGGCAGAAGTCGTATTTATTGAAAAATAAACGGTCGCCAATAGGAACAAGTGGAGCGCCTTGGCCGCCTAGAGCAACATCATTTGTTCTAAAATCACATATAACTTTTTGTTTGCTGGCATTGGCCAAATGCTGACCGCTACCCACCTGATATGTGAATCCGTTTTCTGGCCGGTGGTGTGTAGTGTGTCCGTGGCTGGCAATATAATCTACTTCCAGTCCATTATCATTAATGAACAGGTCGCATTGCTCGCCTAGCCAAGTGCCATAGCTGTTATTGAGCTTTAAAAGTTCTTCCGCAGATAGTTCTATGGAATTTTTTAACTGCGTTTGCATCTCCTTTGAATATGAAACGCTTTTGGTTTTTTTTATAGCAAATTGCCAAGTATGTCCTTCTTGCCAAATGGTGCAATACGCAAGGTCTAGTCCGTCTAACGAGGTGCCGGACATTAAGCCAAGAATTTTATATGTAGTCATAGTTTTCAAATGGTTATTGGAAGTTTGCCATGAGCTTCTAAATTACCTAAAAAATGATTTGCTGCAACGTTTTGAAACGACTTTAAATGTTGATAAACAATAATTACGGCTTTTGCATTTTCTATGTTTATATGGTTGAGTATGTAGGGGTTTCCAAAGACATAAAGAATTACGTTTTTGGTTTTGATAACTCGGTTTATGGAGGCTAGTTCTTCGGCGGTAAAGCCAAAGTTATTGGTAGGTTTTATATGAGGTGGAAAAAGTGCCAAAAGTATATTTTCATCGCTTACATCAAGTTCGGTCTCATTCGTTGAAATGCTAAACTTTTTATTTTTTAAAATCGACTTAAAAAAGCGATTATCAGTGTTCAATGCTATTTCTAATCCGGAGAATTTGTTCTTTGCGAATTCCGTTAATTCAACTTGGTTTCCCTTGTATAGTGTGATGCTCTGCTCTGCTATTTTTTGGTTCAGTGCGTCAGGATTTGTCAAATACGAATCAGGATTTCCTATGGAAAATGCTTTTTCCTTAAGTTTCCAAATACGACCGAAACTTTCCTCTATTTGAGTTTCCGATGCATTTTTTAAAATAGCGGCCTTACCTTCATTAATGTGCTCTGCAAAGCAAAGTACATCGTTTCCGGCATCAAAGGCCAACCACTCCAGTTCTCCTTTTGTGGGGTAGTTTTTGGATACGGCATGCATATTTAAAGCATCTGAAATTACAACTCCGTCGTATCCCATTTCCGTTCTTAAAACTCCCTGAATCATATCTTTGGAAAGACTTGAAGGGGTACTTGCACCGTTGGCCAAAGCAGGAACCGATAAATGTCCGGCCATGACCGAATCAACTCCTTTTAAAACTAATTCTCGAAAGGGGTACAGTTCATTATCCGTAAGCTCTTGTTTTGTTTTGCTGATTATGGGAAGGCCAAGATGCGAGTCCGTTGCCGTATCTCCATGACCGGGAAAATGCTTGATGCTGGTTAGTACACCTTCGGAGCGCGTACCGTTTATATATGCCAAGGCTTTCTGGGTGACTTGAATTTTATCCTCCCCAAAAGAACGATAGCCAATAACCGGATTGTTCGGGTTGTTGTTAACATCAATGCATGGAGATAAATTCCAGTGTATTCCGGCAGCCTTGCAATCTTTTGCAATGTTTTTTCCCACTTCATAAATCAACGATTCGGACGTATTTGGAATTGCTCCAAGGGTAATAGCGTATGGGTATTGCGGTGTGTTTTCAATACGCATGGCCAATCCCCATTCGGCATCAATAGCAATTAATAGAGGGTATTTAGCTGCTTTTTGGTAACGGGCAATAAGGTTTCGTAAAGTTTCAAAACTCTTTTCGTTGGAAACTATTTTCTTCTTTCCTTCAAAATTGGTGGCTGCGCTTGCCCTACTGTGGAAAAAGCACAAGGACCCAATATGTTGTTCTTCTATAAGTTTTTCTAACCGTTGGATTTCCTCTTCGGTATCGTTTATAAAAGCCGCCGGCATAAATAATTGCCCTACTTTTTCGGCTAAACTTAGTGTTTTGGTAATTTGGGTGTACGGTAAAATCTTAAGCATCTAATTTGGTAGATTTTTTCCCGAAATCTGCCGGGTATTTAATAAAGTTTACGAGAAATAGGGCGGGAAGAGCGGCAATGACCACCCAGATGAAGAATCCGCCATATCCTAACCACTGTTGCATAAAGCCGCTTATCATGCCAGGGAGCATCATACCTAAGGCCATAAAGCCTGTTGCAATAGCATAGTGAGAGGTTTTTGACTTGCCTTCGGAAATGTAGATGAGGTACATTAAGAATGCGGCAAAACCAAACCCATACCCGAATTTTTCCAACACAACCGTAGCCGTTACGGCATATACACTGGTGGTTTTGGTCATGGCCAAAACGGCATAAAGCACGTTGGGCAGGTTTAGTGAAATGACCATAGGGAGCATCCATTTCTTGAGTCCATCTTTTGAAATTAAAATACCACCTAAAATACCTCCAATAGAAAGAAAAATTACTCCTGCTGTACCAAATATAGTTCCCAATTGTTCCGTTGAATAGCCTAAACCTCCTTTATCCGGGCTATCCAATAAGAAAGGTGCGGCCATTTTAACCAATTGCGACTCTCCAAGGCGGTAGGTAAGAATAAAAGCTAAGGCAATACCTATTCCAGGTTTCTTAAAGAAAGAAGCGAACACCTCAAAAAAGCCTTTAGGTTTATCTTTAATTGCCGTTTGCGCAGATTCATATTTTGGGGCCGCAAAAAAGTTGGATACCGTAAGTATTAACATAAGGAACGCCGCAGCGGTCATGGTAACACTCCAAGCTTTGGTATTGTCTCCGTATTTATTTTCCAAGAATCCGGCCATGACTACAATAAGTCCTTCTCCCGTAACCATGGCAAGTCTGTAAAATGTACTGCGCATACCCACAAAAAAGGATTGTTTTTTCTCGGTAAGACCTAGCATATAATATCCATCCGAAGCAATATCATTGGTAGCGGAAGCAAACGCGGCCATCCAAAAACAGGCTAGGGTAGTGGTCAGGAAAAGGCTGGTGGGAATTGTAAGGGCTACTCCAAAAAGTGCCAAAGCTATTACTAGTTGCATGGCCAAGAACCATTTTCGTTTGGTGCTTTTAAGGTCAACAAACGGGCTCCAAAGTGGTTTTAAGACCCAAGGTAAGTAGAGAAGGCTAGTGTAAAGACCTATATCTTCATTACTTACGCCCAATTGTTTGTACATTATGACGGATACGCTTACGACCAAAACGTACGGCAATCCTTGGGTAAAATATAGAATGGGTACCCAGACCCATGCTCCTTTATCTTTTTCTATCATGAAATGAAATGTGTAGCTTAAAACTTTACAGTGGTTTAAAGCTACTGTTTTTTAGGGGTATTTTGGAAAGCCTATGTGTAGAACTGTCATGTTTTTCATAAAAACCATTCTCAGAATTTGTTTGTAGGGATTAAAATTGACGAATTCCAATAAAAAAAGACCTGCTAGGCTGTAGTAGCAGGTCTTTAGGTTTTTTTATTAAATTAGAACTTATAACGAACAAATGCTTCCATGGCGGCATAGTGCGACAGCCCTAGTGCGCGATATCTTTCTGCGGTATTTTTGTTACGTTCTTCGGCGCGCATCCAAAATTCGCGGGAGTCATCACCTTGAAACATTACCCCATCTTTTTGGGACTGATGGCAGAAAATGGCATATCGTTTTTTAAGCACCTGGCTTGGGCTCATGGGCACCGCCATTTCAATTTCATCAACATCCCATTCATGCCAAGCACCTCTGTAAAGCCATAACCAACAATCTTTCATGAAAGATTCCGATTTTAAGCGTCTAAGAGATTCAAAAACGGCGTCAAGACATACTTTATGTGTTCCATGAGGATCGGCCAAATCACCAGCAGCAAAAATCTGATGAGGTTTTATTTCAGAAATAACGTCCATCATAATTTGTATGTCCGTCTCGGAAAGGTTGTTCTTTTTGATGGTTCCGGTTTCGTAGAACGGAAGGTCTAGAAAATGAACGTTGGCATCGTCTAAACCTAGGTATCGTACCGCTGCATAGGATTCTCCTCTTCTAATATTCCCTTTGAGTTTCCGTACTTCAAGAGAATCAAAACTGCTGTCTTTTTTCTCTTTTATGGAATCGATAATTTTTTGGGCCTCGTCCGATGGTGCAATACGTTTTGAAATTTCGGCGTATCTGAGGGCATCGGTATCCGATACAGCTATGTTTCCTGAAGTTTGGTATACCACGTGAACGTCATGGCCTTGCTCTATCAACCTATCAAAAGTACCGCCCATTGAAATTACATCATCGTCCGGATGTGGGCTAAAAATAATAACCCGTTTCTTAGCAGGTTCCGCACGCTCCGGTCTGCTGGAATCATCCGCATTGGGTTTTCCACCGGGCCAACCTGTAATAGTGTGCTGTAATTTGTTGAACATTTGAATGTTAAGGTCGTACGAATCTTTCATGGCCAACAAGCCGGACATACCATTGTCATTGTAATCTTTATCCGTTAAACTAAGGATAGATTTTTTGGTCTCGTTGCAAAGCCAAACAATAGCTTTGGAAGTTAAGCTTTCCGTCCAATCCAAAGATTCGTCTACCAACCATGGCGTTTTGTTCCTTGTAAGCTGGCTGCCCGCTCCTGTATCCAAAACAAACGTACAGTTTTTATGGTTCTGCAAATAGGTGGCCGGTACCTGGGATGAAATTTCGCCCTCAACCGTTTTTTTGATAATGCTGGCTTTGTTTTCTCCCCATCCTAAAAGTACAATACGTTTGGCACTCATAACCGTAGCAATACCCATAGTTATAGCTTTTCTAGGAACATTGTCAATCCCCAAGAATGCAGGACCTGCATCTACAAGTGTAATGTGGTCTAGGGTTATGACACGGGTGCCCGAGTTGTAATGTGATCCTGGTTCGTTAAATCCAATATGTCCGGTTCGTCCTATACCTAAAAGCTGAAAGTCTAGTCCGCCGTTCTTCTTTATTTTGTCATCATAGGCAATGCAGTATTCAATAACCTCTTCCGGGGAAACGGTGCCATCCGGAATATGAATGTTCTCGGGAGCAATGTCTACATGATTAAAGAGATGTTCATGCATAAAATACCAGTAACTTTGACGGTTCTCTTTTTCCATTGGAAGGTATTCGTCTAGGTTAAAGGTAATTACGTTGTTGAAGCTAAGGCCTTCTTCCTTGTGCATTCGTACAAGCTCCTCATAAACCTTAATAGGCGATGAACCTGTGGCAAGGCCCAAAACACAATTCTTATTGGCTTCTTGCTTTTTTCTAATGAGAGCGGCTATTTCTTCCGCAACTTTAATGGATGCTTGGTTAGAATCTGCAAAAATTACATTGTGAATTTTTTCAAAACGAGTTTCTTCAAATTGGCCAACAGGTCTATACCTTATGTTGGCACCATTTTTTTCTAAAATTGTTTTCATGCAAGTAGCTCTTTTGTGTTTGTTGTGTGTAGTTTGAATCATGCAAATATAGGCAAAACAAATTCTATTTGCTGTTTTTTGCTTTTTTAAGTTGCTGTTTTATGCATTTTTAATGATTATTTAACTTTAAGGTAGTATAAAACGGCAATTCTTATATTTTGCTATCTTTGTCGATGAATCTAATATAAAGTGCCATGTTAAAAGAAGAACGGCAACAGACCATTCTAAGGGAAGTAGATCTCCATAATAGAATTTTGTTGACGGATATTGCCGAAACCCTTGATGTTTCTATAGATACAGTAAGACGTGATGTTAAGGAGTTGGATGCTGAAAATAAGCTGCGCCGCGTACATGGTGGAGCCATTTCCTTGGGTTTTACTACGAACAATACAAGAAATAGTAATATTTATAAGCAGAAAGAGAAGATGGTTATTGCCGAAAAAGCTCTGGCGCTTATAAAAGAAGGAGGCGTTATTTTTTTGGATGGCGGTACTACTTGTTTAGAGCTGGCACATTTAATACCAACAGGAATTGAGTTAACATGCTTTACCCACAGTCTTCCCGTGGCTATGGAACTTCTTACCAAACCTAAGGTTACCGTCATATTGGTAGGCGGTCAGGTTTCTGGGGAGTCGCAAACAGCTATTGGGGCTAATGCTATTCATAATTTGGCCGAGATAAAAGTAGATTTCAGTTTTATAGGAACCGGTTATGTGGATTCACATTATGGACTAACTGAATTTGATTGGGATATTGTACAAGTGAAAAAAGCGGTGATAAAATGCTCAAAAAAAACGGTACTTTTGTCTATCTCTGAAAAATTGAATTCCCAACATAGGTATAAAACTTGCGATATAAATGCAATTAATACGTTAGTAACCGAGTTAGACCCAGAGAACGACCTTTTAAACTCATTTAGAAATCACGATATTAGAATTCTGTAAGTAGTATGGAGTATACCAAAATAACCGAAAAACCATCAAACCACGATAACTTAGAGCAGATGGATACCACCACTCTTCTTCAAAAGATAAATGAAGAAGACCAAAAGGTGGCGGATGCCGTTGCAGCCGTTATTCCACAGATAACCAAATTGGTAGATGCTTTGGCAGAGCGTTTTGAAAAAGGAGGGCGCCTATTTTATATTGGAGCGGGAACTAGTGGTAGATTGGGGATTTTGGATGCTTCCGAAATACCACCCACTTTTGGAATGCCACACACTAGGGTAATAGGTTTAATTGCCGGTGGGGATGTTGCGATACGAAAAGCTGTAGAGAATGCCGAGGATGACGGAATACAGGCTTGGAAAGACATGCAGGAGCATAATATTACGGATAATGACGTAGTAGTGGGGATTGCGGCCTCTGGAACTACTCCTTACGTTCTGGGAGGTATAGACGAAGCAAAGAAAAACGGACTTCTTACCGCTGGGATAACAAATAACCCGGGTTCTCCATTGGCCGTAGCATCGGATATTCCTATAGAATTGAACGTAGGCCCTGAATTCCTAACCGGAAGCACCCGAATGAAAAGTGGAACCTCGCAAAAACTGGCACTTAATATGATTTCCACCGCCCTAATGATTAAGATAGGTAGGGTGAAAGGAAACAAAATGGTGAACATGCAGTTGAGCAATAGCAAATTGGTAGACCGTGGGGCACGTTATGTTTCGGAAGGTTTAGGAATTGATTATGATAAGGCCGAGGAATTGCTTAAAAAACACGGGTCTGTAAAAGCTGCTATTGATGCGGGAGCTTAAATTTACTTTTCAATAGCTTCAACTTCCTTTACAGTAACCATTTCTTTGGAGGTGTTGCCCCAGGAATTTAGAATATAGTTCATAACATCCGCAATTTCTTCATCGTCAAGGCCCATTGGGGGCATGATGTTATTGTAGTTTACTCCGTTTACGGTCATTTCACCCTGTTGCCCAAATTTAACACCTCGGATACTTGCTTGTCGGTTTTGGGCCAGATAATCGGATTTTGCCAATGGCGGAAAGGTATTGGAAATGCCTTCGCCTTCTTCTAAATGACATGTAACACAAAAGTCTGCATAGATTTCGCTACCCCGTAACATACTTTTGGAGAGTTCTGTTTCTTGGGCTTGAGTAAAATACCCTATGAAAATCAAAAAATAGAGGAAGCAACAAAAGGTTTTCATGCTTGAGAATTTTTCACGGTTCTGGACGCGATTTACGTTTACGCTTTAGGTACTAATTTATAGATTCCTTTTCCTTCAACGGCCACATAAATTAACCCGTCTGGTCCTTCTTTTATGTCTCGCACTCGTCCTAAATCCGTCAATAGTTTTTCACGACCTATAACTTTGGTTCCATCCATTAGAAGACGCTCCATATACTGAAACTTTAAAGAACCTACCAATATACTACCTTTCCAATCTTTGTACTTGTCCGTTGTTACAAAAGCCATACCGCTAGGAGCAATACTAGGTACCCAGTAATGAATAGGTTGGGTCATACCCTCCATTTCGGTTTTATCTGTAATGGATGTACCGCTATAGTTTATGCCGTAAGTTACAAGCGGCCACCCGTAGTTGGCACCGGCCTTGATAATATTGATTTCATCGCCCCCTCGTGGGCCATGTTCATTTTCCCAAATTTCTCCAGTTTCCGGATGTTTTGCCAGTCCTTGTGGATTTCGGTGTCCATAGCTGTATATTGCAGTTTTTGCCCCTTCCTTTCCTGTAAACGGATTGTCTGTCGGTATTTGACCGTCATCATGAAATCGGTATATTTTACCTCCATCCCGTGTAATATCCTGTGGGTTCACATCTCTTGCGCCGCGTTCACCTATGGACAAATAGAGGTAACCATCATTGTCAAACTCAATGCGGGATCCAAAATGTTGACCCTTAGTTGTATTGGGAGAAGCCTTGTACAGTAACTCTTTGTTAGTTAAGGAGTTGTTATTTAGTTTACACCGGATCAAGGCAGTATGACCTCCTTTTTCATCACCTTCTTCGGAAGCATAGGAAAGATAGATCCAGCCTGTGTTTTTATAATCGGGATGCAGTTCAATATCCAAAAGCCCCCCTTGTCCTCTAACGTAAACTTTAGGAACATTTTTTATTGCTGTTTTTTTTCCATTTTTAAAGTGGATAATTTCACCGGATTTTTCAGTTATCAAGAGTTCGTTTTCTGCTAAAAATACCATACCCCATGGAGTTTGCAGTTCATCGATCATTAGCTCTGCGGTGTAGGGTGTATTATTGGGGGTATTTACCTTGTTTTCAGAGTCTTGCGCGCAAGAATAACTAAGCGTTATGGCGGCAATGGCTATAGATAGTACACTATTTCGCATAATTTTACGTTAAATGATATTATTAAGGTATCCCGTTACGGTTAAAGGTAACGAGAATTTATAAGTTTAAAAGAATTACCCGAGAGAAAGTGATGCACCCCAAATCGCTCATTTTCTTTCTTAAATGACTTAACCTATGCTCCCAAAAAAAACACAGCGTATTCTATACGCTCTACTGTTAACGACCTTTTCAGTAGTCTGTACTTCTGCTATTGCCGGTAAGAAGGTTTTCAACATTTATGCTGAAGTAGCCTCTGCCGTAAAAGAAGTGGTTTCTGAAAAAAGCGAGGCCACCTCTATGGCCAAGTCAATTTCTGCTGAGTCACTAAAGAATAGTACAACGGCCAAGACAGCAGCTGCCGCGCCAATGTTCTCAACAATCATTCAAGGTGCCGATAACGAAGTTGGGTGTACCGCCAATGGTTTTACCGTAGCACGATTTAATCTCTGTGGTGATTCTGATGACAGGGTTGTTTCCCTATCGGGGTCCTATAGTACGGTCTCTTGGCAAGTTTTGGGAGGTAGTTGTAGTCCTAACATAAACCAAGATTGTCCGGATACAAACATATCGTGTTATTCAGAAGTCCATTCGGGACCAACATTTAATTTAGATGCAAGTACTATTCCGGCCACTACAGGTGCGGAATTTCGTGTTGTTGCAGATGGGCAGCAGTACTTTTTCAAGGTCAAGAAAAGTACTATTACTCAGACCTACCAAAAGAAAGATTTTGTTTGTAATAATCCAGGTAGGATAGAAATCACTGGGCTTCCAAATAGTTATCAGTTTAGAATTCAAGAAGGGTCTAGCGGTTTTGGTCCTTACCAGTCATCTTCTATATTTTCGAACTTAGACCCAGGATTTTATACTGTACAAGCTAGATTGAACATTCCAGGTGAGGTATGTGAATATCTATATGATGTTATTGAAATTAGACAAGTAGATATAGAAATAGATGTAACCTTTACTAATCCGGTATGTAGTGGAGAAACAGGTTCTATTGATGTTACCGTAAACCCTGAAGTTCCCGGACCATATGTGTATACCTTATTGGATGATAGTGGGGCAGAGATAGAATTTACATCAACTATATCTAGCAACACTTATACGTTCGGAGCCGTTAGTGAAGGTACATATGCAGTTAAAGTAGAGACCAATGATTGTAAGGAAGATATTCCAAATGGAATACCTGCCCCAATCCAATATACAGATACAAGTGGAAATCCTATTACAGTAGGTACAGGCTTAAGTCCAATAACAGTAATTACTGATACTAACGGAATGAGTTTTGGCTGTTCTACAATTTCAAGTGTAGATATAGATGTAACCCCCTCTGGAGGTTCAGGTACGTATAGCTATACTGTTAGTGATGGAGGTGATTCAGGAGGGACATTTACAGGTACAAGTGCATATACGGTAACCAGTCCCGGTACTTATACTTTTTATATTACAGACGATCAAGGGTGTACTGCGGAAAAATCTGAATATGTGGCAGAATTAGACCCGCCAAATGTTACAGCATCCGATATTGTGGGAACCTGTACCAATGGAGGTGGAAAAGTAGATTTTAACGTAACCGACCCCAGAGGATTTAACCTGGAATTTAGAGCTACTAACAATGCAGGGGACCCCTTTACAAGTTCTTCTACAATACCCGTAGCCGATGGAACATATAGTATAGTTGAAGTTCAGTATTCACAAGGAGCATTTACTTGTGTATTGTCATTACCAGCTGTTACGGTTACATCTGCAGGTGGGCTTAGTGGTTCTGCTTCTATGACGCAAGATTATACATGTGTTAACGGAGGAGGGATAATTGAGTTTGCGCCAGCAAGCGGAGGTTCCGGTACAGGTTATGAATATAGTATAGACAATGTTAACTACCAATCAGGAACAACTTTTACAGGTTTAACACCAGGAAATTATATACCCTATATAAAAGATGATGCAGGGTGTTTTCAGGCATTATCACCAATTGACATTACGGAGCCAACTCCTCCAGGATCAATTACCTTTGCCCAAGATGACCTTGATTGTGCTACCGGAACGAGTAGGGTTACGGTAGATGTGTTACCGGCAACTTATACGGTTACACAATATGAAATTATTTCATCTATCCCGGCAACCACATTGCCGCCTGCACAGGCTAGTAATGTTTTTCCAGGTTTGGATTTAGATACATCCTATCAATTTGAAATAACGGACGCAAGTGGCTGTACCTATACGGCGAGTTATACTACAGGTGGGTTCAGTACTATTAGAGCTCGTGTAAAATCCGGAGGAGATAGACGTGTTTGCCCTAGTGCAACGGATGGTAATGGTGCGTTTTTAATAGACGGTTTTGCTACGGATTACGATTATACGGTAAATAGAACTGCTCCTACCGCAGCGGTAATTTCCACAGGGACAAGTACTGATTTGGAAATTCCCATTTCTGGTTTAGGTGCAGGTACCTATGAAATTACTGTAACGGACAATGATACGAACTGTACTTCTACTACCTCTTTTGATATAGAAGAAGCGGCAACACCATTGAGTATTACTCCAACAGTAACTGATATGAGCTGCCAGAATAACAATGTGGGTAGAGTTCGTGCAGATGCCACAGGTGGATTTGGCGGATATCGTTATGAATTAGAATGGCCGCCTTCCGATGGAAGAACACAAGGTCCTAAAACGGGGCGAACGTTCGGTAATTTAACAGAGGAGGGAACTTATACCTTAACCGTTATAGATTCTGAGGGCTGTAGGGCTTCAACGACATTTACACTTACCAGTGTAGATGCACCCGCAATTACATTTGATTCAGCGGATTATTGTTATTCACCTACAAATAATGCTGAAATTACAGTATCCTCAACGGCAGGTTCCGCTTTGATTGGTACGCACCAGTATAGAATTAATGGAGGAGCGTTAATAACTCCAGGTACAGCGGGTACGCATACATTTACAGGCTTGGTTCCTGGTAATTATACCATTGAGGTAGTAGATGGTAACGGTTGTATTGCTTCTACGTCCTCAATTAGGATACCTCCGCAGGTTCAAGTAAGTCTGGATATAGCCAGTGAAATACCTTGTGGTGGCGATGGAGAAATGGAAATTGACATATCTGGTGGTGATATTTCTAATTTGGGAGCCACATCCTATACTATTGAGTATAGAGATGTAAGTCCTAATCCATTTGCACCTGTTGCAGGGCATAATGGGGTACAGTTGCCTTCTGGGAATTTTAACTATACAGTTCCTTTTGGAGATCATGGAGATTATCAAGTAACGGTTACAGACTCTAATGGATGTACGAATACTTCGGAAATTATAACTTTTGAGGAACCTACAAATATTGCTGCCACGCATAGAATAGAGGGCCCCAGTTGTGGTGACGCTAACAGTGGTTTTGTAGAGATTATACCAACGGTATCATCCGGTATTCCTCCATTTGAAGTGGTCTTTGCACCCGCAGGTAATCTAACAGCTAACCCTAGTAACCCTGATCCAACCTTAAACTATGTTTTTTCGGATCAAACTATATATTCAGGGTTAACTGCCGGTAATTACGAGTATGTGGTTAAAGATGCCAGAAATTGTGTCACGGCCGTAGTTCCTATAACTGTAGCTGCTGATGGTCGTCCGTCTCCGGATGTCACGGCAACACCAATTGATGCTACTTGTTCACCAGGTTCGCCCGGAGCACTTTCTGGAGGGGTAACTATAGGTTTGCCTACTGCCGGTGTAGAGAACTATACAGTTATAATTGAAGATAATTTTGGAAACCCTTTCTATACACAAAACAACGTATCGGATTCTGATTTTCCTTTAGCGGTAACGGATCCTAGTCTTGTTCCGGGTAATTATCAGTTAATTGTTTTGGACTCTAGAGGATGTAGGGATATTGAAGCGTTTACTATAGGTACTTTAAGTTTGGACATTATTCCTAACTATCCACCGCCACCAGCAACTTGTAGCCCAGGAGGAACTACAGTTTGTGTTGATATCGTAAATGGATCGGGTAGTTATGAGATACGCTTGGCGGATCCGGATCCTTTAGTGGGATGGACCACACCAAGTAATCCGCCTGCAAACCACTGTTTCAACAATTTGTTATGGGGAGTATCCTATACGGTTGAGGTGCGTGATTTGGGAACTGGTTGTACCTATGAAGAGGTAATTACTTTACCGGATGGCCCAGGGGGCAATGTTAATATAGTGGTAGATAATGCTACTTGTAGAAACGGTGATGTTGGGGTAAATTACAACATTACTTCAGGTACTGCTCCGTTTGACGTGGTTATTACCAATCTTGATACTGGCGAAGTTGTTTATACGGATTCAGGTACCTCATTAACCACTATGGCATCTGCTATTTCTGTTCCTGGTGGAAGATATGGAGTGGCCGTTGAAGACGCCGGTGATTGTTCCTATGGAGATGAAGGTGAAGCTATTTTGTTGGCTCCACGAGTTGATATTATTAGTAACGAAAACGCAAACTGTAATGCCCTAGGTCAATTGACGGTTAGGGGTAGTGGAGGTACGCCTTATGCCACAGGAAGTCCATATCTGTACGCTTATGTACCGGCCGGTACTCCAGTGGATAATGACGGAACCGCAACACCAAGTGATCCTTCAGATGATTTTAGCGAAGCTTCTACAGTTGCCTTGCCCGGTGCATTGGCTCCTGGTATTGATTATGATATATGGGTAAAGGACGCTAATGATTGTGCTTATAGGATTTCTGCGGCGGTTATACAGTTGAACCCTGATTTACCGCCACCGACGATAAGTGTGAATAACCAATGTGACGTTACAACTCCTGTTGGAGGCTTTACAATTACAGTAGAGGTTCCAGGTGATATAGATACGCCCACCTTTACCTTGAACGGAGAGAGTCAAACTCCTCCTTATGTTGCGGGTACACCTACTCAAGCCACTTTTACGGTAAATAATATAGGTTCCTATCCCGTAAATGTCATTGATGCTAACGGTTGTGATGTTGATGATGTGGCAGAAGTGTTCCAAGTATTATCTGCTTCGGGTGATTTTACTAGTGAGCCAAGTTGTGTAGAAACGGATGGAGAGATTACAATTACGGCAGATGGCGGTAGTGGTGACTTTACCTATACATTAACTGGTACTGATATTTTTGGTAGTCCCGTGAACATTGTCGACCCAGACAATGATGGTATTTTCCCAGGTATGGCTGCCGGAGATTATCAAGTAGAAGTAACTGATAATCAAGTTACAGATGGGACGAACCCTTGTACTTTTACTGTTAGCGGTATAGTTAGGTCAGCTCCTACCAGTCCTGATATTGATGAAACAGGTGAGTCTGATGTAAGTTGTAATGGGGCCAATGACGGTAGCATTTCAGCTTCGTTAATTGCGGGTACTGATGTAGACGGTATTCAGGAATACAACTTATATTCCAGCACACTGGCTGCAATGCCTTCGGGTCTGGACACTTCAGGTCGTACCAATACAAATATTTCAGGTTCTTTCTCTGGTTTAACACCAGGAACCTACGTAATAGAAGTAGTAACGGACAGAAATTGTTTTGATAGAGAAGAAGTAGTTATTAATGAACCGCCTCTTTTTGAAATCGATGTAACATCGGGAACTCTTGTTTGTAACCCTGCGTCCAATCAATATAGTACAACCATAGTAAGTGCTAGTATAGTTGGTGGTAATGTAGGTAACGGGGCTCCTTATGGCTATAAAATTAATTTAGCGGATAGTTATCAGTCTAGTCCGGATTTTGAAATAGTAGATACAGGATCGGACCAAGTAATAACCGTTTATGCAAGAGATGCAAACGGATGTGAATATAGCGATTCGGTTACGGTTTTAGCGCCAAATACTGTAACGGCAACCATTACTCAAATAAGACCAATGGATTGTGAAAATCCTGAGCGTATCCGAATTGATGTAACAGGAAGTACCAATTTCATAATTGAAGACCAAGGTTTCTCTGTTTCGCCAGTAGCAAGCGTATCTCAACCTAGTGGTAGCTTTGTGGAGTTTGACCTTCCAATGGTTGCAGGGGAATATCGTTTACAAATTAACGACGTAGGTGGTTGTACCTATCCTATTGCGGCTTATAATGTGGCAGAACCTGTACTTCCAACAGTTTCAATTACGGAATCACAAGCAGTAGGTTGTTTTGGGGCTACAGACGGAGAGCTAACAATTAATGTTAGCGGATTTGCAGGAGTGTACGAGTATTGGGTTTATGAATCTTCTGACCCAGGATTCTCAGGAGGTGCATTTGGAACCCCGGTAGCAGGTAATTCAACAGGAACTATAGATACAGCTGTAGATGGTAATCCTGCTGTTATTACTGGAATTGAAGGAGGTAACCATCGTGTGGTAATACGCGAACAGGGAAAAACAGTAAGTGGCTGTAATGTATTCAGTAACGCTACTGTTCTGAGCACACCTAGTGTTGTATTGGCCATAACTTCGTTGGATGAGATAGGTCGCGTAGGTTGTAGTGATGATTTAGGTGAAATAGTAGCTACGACCCAAGGAGGTTGGGATGCATCACCTTATGAATATATGTTGGAATATGAAAGTACGGTGGGTAGCGGTTTTGCTCCACATTCAAATCCGGCGTATGCAACTTTTGTTGCTAATGGAACCAATGACACATTCACAGGCCTTTCTAGTGGAAATTACCGAGTAACCGTAAGAGATATAGAAGGCTGTACCCATAGCAGGGAATTGGAACTGATCGCTGTTCCGCAAATTGAGGTAGAAGCTATAATTACAAGAGAATTGGAATGTCCTACAGGAAACGATGCTGTAATTGTTGCGGTAGAGCCAGGTACAACAACACCGGGAGCTATTGGTGGGGTACCAGGTGCAGGATACCAATACAGATTGTTGCATTTAGGAAGCAATAATAATGCGGATGTAGTTTCTATGACCGGTTTTCAAAGTGACCCTGAGTTTACGGGTACAACAGGGGTAATCCCTGGAGGATGGTATGCCGTTGAGGTAGTGTCTACCCTAAATTGTGGAGTGGTTTCTGCACCTATACAGGTAATTCCGCCACCACCAATTAACCCTGCGTTAATTCAGACTTCGGTGCCGGCCTGTGGTAACAGCGCAACTATGATGATACGTGTGAACAATCCACAAGGGGGAACCTATGAATATAGCGTAAACAATTCTGGAGGACCTTGGTTGCCTATAGATGAGTTAGATGCAAACGGACTTCCGGTAAAAACAGGAATACCAGGCGTGATAGGAAGTTCATATCGTTTTGAAGTTCGTAAGGTGGGTGGTCTAAGCTCTTGTTTGGCCCGTAAGACCAATGGTATTACGATTACAGCAGCAGAACCTCTTACGCTTGACCCAACATCTCCAACATTTGATGTGTCATGTGCTTATGAGGTAGATGGTAGAATTGAAGCTGTGGCTAATGGTGGTACTGGTATTTATGAGTTCAGAATTTATAATTCAGACCCAGGTACTGATGCGTTTGTAGCGGAAACATTGCCAACGTACCAAAATAGAACAATGCAGGATTTTGGAACGTTCGAAAACTTGGATGCCGGTGACTATTGGATTTCAGTAATCAGTAGAGCCAATTGTGGTGTGGTACAAGGGCCATTTTCTATTGCTCCGGCCGAGCCTGTAACTATAGCATATAGTTCAACGCCCACAACCTGTTATGGTGAAACGGATGGTACAATAACTATGAATGTTACCAGTGCTACGGTTGGATTGGTACAATTTGCCATAGAACCTAATTTGAGCGAGTTCTTTAGTGATTCGGATAACCCAACGGTTTATACATTTACAGATTTACCTGCAAACACACCTAGTAATCCGTCCTATACTGTATTGGTGCAGGATGCGGAAGGTTGTCCACAAACTTTTGAAATTGTGGTGGATGAGCCTACGGAACTGGAAATTGCGGACTTTAGTACAACGCCTGAGACCTGTATAGGTTTTGAAGATGGTACCGCAAGGTTAACGGTTACGGGAGGTACTCCTTTTACAGATCCGGTAACATCGGTGGAATACTATGAAACTCGTTTGGTAGGTCCAAATTCGGACGGAACGGAGGTTTTCCTAAGAAATGATGATTTATACTTTGATAATCTAATAGGAGGAGAAGGCTATATCGCTTTCGTGCAAGATGCCAATGGATGTAGTACAAATGTATTCATACCTATTGAAATAGGAGTTGATTTAACGGCATCTCCTGTAGTTCAGTACGGTTGTGAAGGTATTTTTCCTAACAGTACGGCTTCCGTACAGATGCAAGAAGAGAGTTTAATTCCTGAACTGTTGTTCGCATTGAACCCTATTGACCCAACTGATGCTATAACAGCATTGGCTACTACGGAACGTTCTTGGGGAGATTTGCCTGCAGGAGACTATACAGCTTATATTTACCATGAAAACGGATGTACCAATTTTGTAGAGTTTACCATAGATGCATACGACCCATTAACACTTTTTGCCGAAAAGACCGGTCCTAACGAAATTACGGCAACAGCCGAAGGAGGTTTTGGAGGGTATGAGTTCTTTTTTGATGGAGTGTCTTACGGTAGTGAAGGCTTGTATACGACCACAGAAAGTGGCGAAGTGGAAATACGTGTGGTAGATCAGAATGGATGTGAGGCCGTAGCGGTGATTCCGTTTGAGTTTACCGGAATGTTAGAGATACCAAATTTCTTTACACCTAATGGGGATAATGAAAACGATTTCTGGGCACCGGGTAACCGTGAGTTCTTCCCTAATATTGAAGTTATTATCTATGATCGTTATGGTAGGGTTGTTGCCGAACTTGATCAAGTAAGCAAGTGGGACGGACTCTATGAAGGTAAGGAGCTGCCAACCGGAGATTACTGGTATGTAGTAAATCAAAATGATGACAGAGATATACGGTATGTAGGGCATTTCACCCTCTATAGATAAATCTTAATTAAATAATAAATTAAAAAACGGACACCTTTTTAGGTGTCCGTTTCTTTTTTGTACTGTTTTTAAAATTGTATTTTAACCGGATAAATTCCGTTACAACTAAGCGCGGAAAAAAATACGTAAATGCCTCAGAAATTATATATTATTTTGCTCTGTTTTGCTTTTCAGAGTTGTGCTGCACAATCAAAATACAAATTAATAGATGCCGAACAAGAAACCGTCATCAAAGAAAATTATAGTTACTACCTCTATTATCCTGAAGGATATGAGGAAAATCCCGAGGAAAAGTTCCCATTGTTATTGTTTCTTCATGGTGGTGGCGAATCTGGAGATAGTTTGGTTTATGTAAAAAGAAACGGCCCTCCTAAATTGATAAAGAGAGGTAAAAAATTCCCGTTCTTAATTTTGGCCCCTCAGAATCCAGAAAAGAAAATGTGGTGGAATACGCGATCGGTAATGCAATTATTGGACACGATAGTGGAGAACAATCGTGTAGATAAAAAAAGAATCTATTTAACCGGGCTCAGTAGGGGTGGAGGAGCCGCCTGGGAAATGGCAGTGCAGTATCCCGAAAAATTTGCGGCAATGGCTGTTGTGTGTGGTATGACACCGCTACCATATGCTTCTTGGATAGACAAAAAAATGCCCATGTGGGTCTTCCATGGAGAAGAGGACCAATCCATTCCCATATCGGAATCAGAGACTATGGTTTCTAAATTAAAGAGTATGGGGTATGATGTAAAATTTACAAGGTACCCTGGTGTAGGCCATGATTCTTGGGTGCCAGCCTATGATAATGATGAGCTGTATAAATGGTTTATGGAGCAGGAGCAGCAATAAGTTACATTTAGTAGTCAAAAACGTTTTTTTTAATAGGGTAGATGATTAATAATTTTCTTAAAACGATAATTTAATAATATTGATATGGGCAAGACGAGGTTGTTTTACGGAATAATGTTTCTCATGGTTTTTAAGATGTCGGTTCTATTTGCAAATACGGAGCCTGAAAAGAAAATCAAGAAGAAACCTCGCAATGCTGTTTTTATTTTAACGGATGACCATCGCTATGATTATATGGGTTTTACGGGTAAAGTTCCTTGGTTAGAAACCCCGAACATGGATAAACTTGCGGAAGATGGAGCTTATTTGTCCAACGCCTTTGTTACAACATCTCTGTGTTCTCCAAGTAGGGCTTCAATTTTAACGGGACAGTTTTCCCACTCACATACCATTGTGGATAACCAAGCTCCAGATCCTGGAAATTTGACATATTTTCCTCAATACCTTCAAAAAGCGGGGTATCAAACTAGCTTCTTTGGTAAATGGCATATGGGGGATCATGGAGACTCTCCTCAACCAGGCTTTACCCACTGGGAAAGTTTCCCGGGACAAGGGGTTTATTACAACCCTACGTTAAATATCAATGGAAAGAGGGTAGCTTATAAAGATTCGACTTATATAACAGATCTGTTGACCGAACATGCCATTGATTGGATGGAGAAGAGAGATAAAAAGAAACCGTTTTTCCTGTATTTATCTCACAAAGCAGTTCACGCTGGGTTTCAACCGGCTAGAAGGCATAAAGGGCGATATAAAGGAAATAAATTAGATTTACCGGCAACTTATGAGCAGACCAAGACCGGAGCTTATAAAGATTTAAAATGGCCGCAATGGGTAGCTGACCAAAGAGTAAGTTGGCATGGCGTAGACTATATGTACCATGAGAATAGGGATATAAATGAAATGGTTGTGGATTATTGCGAAACACTTTTAGGGGTAGATGAGAGTGTAGGTTCTGTTATGCAATACCTAAAGGATGAAGGGCTTGATGAATCTACCCTTGTTATTTATATGGGCGATAACGGATTTAGTTGGGGAGAGCATGGGCTCATTGATAAACGGCATTTTTATGAAGAATCGGTTAAAGTGCCTTTGCTGGTGCGTTGTCCGGAACTGTTTAAAGGAGGCCTAAAACCTAAGGCTATGGTGCAAAATATAGATATTGGACCAACAATTTTAGCGGAAGCGGGAATAGAGAAACCAGAAAATATGCCAGGAGTATCTTTTATTCCGGCACTTACAGGAGAGCCAGGGGCAAAGGTTCGTGAGGAGGTCTTCTATGAGTATTTTTGGGAGTATGACTTTCCTATGACTCCAACCGTATTTGGCATGCGAACTGACAAATATAAGTATATGAAGTATCAGGGAATTTGGGATAGAAATGAGCTCTATGACCTAGAGAACGACCCTGATGAAATGTATAATTTAATAGCGGATCCGGACAAACAGGAAATAGTAAAATCTATGTCAATTGCCATTTATGATTGGTTAGAAAGAACAAACGGTATGCAAACGCCTATTAAACGAACTGTAAAATATCGTTTTGGCGACTATAAGCACAAGGGGGAATATTAAAATAGAACAAGGACTTCTGTTTTAAGCAATTTAAAGGAAGTAATTAAACAAAATGAGAGTTTTTATAATTTTAGTGGTTCTACTTCCGTTTGTATTTTCTTGTTCGGAAAATAAGCATGAAAAAGGAGTGCAGTTGTATAAAACGCAATGTGCTTCTTGTCATGAGTTGCCCAATATTGAGCATTTGCCAAAAAGTCTATGGAAAGACAAGGTGTTGCCCGAAATGGGAGCAAGAATGGGAATTAAAAATACAGGATTTGATCCGTTAAGCGGTTTTTCCTTTGAAGAACAGCATGCTATTTTAAATTCAGGCGTTTATAGTGTTGAACCCCAAATTTCGGAAGCTGATTGGCAACTTCTCAAAGAATATATTGTATCTACCGCTCCAGACAGTCTTATTCTGAACAATTCCCAAAAACAAGGAAAGAAGCTCAATGGCTTTGAATTGGTACCGTTGGATATAGATAGCGTACATGGAAGCTCTATCGTATTTACCCAATTTGATACGGAAAAGAGCAAGCTGAATATTGCCGACTTAAGAGGAAGAATCTATGAGTATCGGGAGAATACTAAGACTCTAAAAAAAATCCTTAATGGAATTGGTCCTATTTCTGACTTTACCGAAATGGATGATGTAAAGTACGCTACTTCTATAGGTTCTCTAAGTCCTTCAGAAATTGCAAACGGAAGAATTTTTACTCTTAAAGATAGATCTGTTCAACCTATACCTTTAGATTTTCATAGACCGGTACATACCACAGTATTTGATTTTAACAATGATGGGGTAGATGAAATTTTAGTTTGTGAGTATGGTAACTTAACGGGTAGTTTATCATTAGTTGTAAAATCTGATAACGGTTCTTTAGAAAAGAAAATCTTACTAGGGCAACCAGGTGCAATAAGAGTGGTGGTCAAAGACATGAACCAAGACGCCAAAGCAGATATTGTTGTGCTGACAGCACAAGGTAATGAGGGTGTTACCTTTCTTTATCAAACTGAAAATTTGGAATTTAAAACCGAACAAGTAATTCGGTTTAGTCCTCTGTATGGAAGTAGCTGGTTTGAAATGCTTGATTTTGATGATGATGGGGACCAAGATATTGTAACCTTACACGGGGACAACGCAGATAGAACTCAGGTATTGAAACCTTATCACGGTCTGCGTATTCATTTAAATGACGGAGCCAATAACTTTAAAGAAGAATTTTTCTACCCATTGTACGGTGCCACTAGAAGTGTAAGTGCAGACTTTGATAAAGACGGAGATATAGATTTTGGAATAGTGTCTACCTTTCCTGATTACGAAGGAGAGTCACAAAAGGCATTCGTGTATTTGAATAATATCGATACAAACAATTTTGTCTTTGAAACTCAGGTTATAGAAAATGATTTTCAAGGGCGATGGTTTTTAATGGATTCAGGTGATTTTGACCAGGATGGAGATATTGATATAGCTTTAAGCTGTTCCACTTTTAACTTTAACTCCGTGCCTGCGGATTTGTCCAAGATTTACAAAGAAAATCCTTGGGATATATTAGTTCTTAAAAATAGACTGATAGAATGATCCTTTACGGTTTAATTGTTCTGGTTAGGTTTCCGTTATTAGTATAGAATTGAACCTCCACAAAGTTTGCAGGAATCTCTACAAAACGACCTGATTGCGATTGAAACGAATTGCCCCAAAAGAACTCATGCATTTGCTTAGTATTATTCTTAAGCTTAATTAATGCTTTTATTTCATCGGGTTGCACGGCCATTAATTTTATTCTGGTTTGTCCGGAATATTCAAAAGCTTTCAAGGAGTCGTTATTTTGTGAGGTTACAATTAATTTCTTAGAATCCCCTGTACGCAAACTAACAATAGCTTTACCGTCTCCCGGCACAAAAAAGCCACTCTCATTTAGTGAAACGGTAGTAAATTTGCCGTTCCCTATATTTTTTAGGGCGAGACCGGCGAATGCATCAGCTGGCCCTTGTTGCACTTCCATGCCGTAATCATTACCAATTAATAGAATATCCGTTAGGCCATCTTCATTAAAGTCTTGTGGCAGAATACCATAAACTGGAGCAAATTGAGCCTCCACGGGCAATTGTCGCATTTTAAATTGTCCGTTTCCTAAATTCTCTATCCATGAACTTTTCATATAAGTCAAAGAATCTACTTTGGCATCATCTAAAAGTCCGTTAGAGAACATTTCAGGTAGGGTCGATTCCCCGAATTCCCCATAAGAATTGAACATTTTTCTAATACCAACATATTGCTTTGTTACATCCTGCCAAGGATGGTATAAATATTCTTTTTTAACACCAATACTGTCCCTTAAATAGAAGGATATAAGGGGGTCTATGGAACCATTTTGATCAAGGTCTTTAGCGTATATGCGCACAGGTTCTTCTAGCGAACCTTTAAAATTTATATTCTCGCCAACATTCCCAACAATGTAATCTATGTCTCCGTCATTGTCCAAATCTGAGGAAGATATGCTATTCCACCACCCAGAATATTTAGATAAGCCTGTGTTCTCCGTAACTTCTAATAGCTTACCATTTTCGTTTTTGAAGAAGCGTAACTGGGCCCATTCTCCGGCTATAATAAGGTCTGGCCAGAAGTCTCCGTTAAAATCGGTCCAAATGGCATCGCTAATTAAACCGGGGTATTCTAGATTTTTGGAAACAAGGGTAGTGACATCGGTAAATTTAATCCGGCCTTTAGTGCTATCATTTCTTAGAATATATGAGCGATCTGTTTTGGGGTAGGAGAAAGGCAGAACTCTACTTCCTATAAAAAGGTCTAAATCTCCATCACGATCAAAATCGGCAGCTTTAACTGCAGATGAGTTCGTTTTCATTACAGGAAGATCTATATTGGATTGAGTAAAATTTCCTTTTCCATCATTGACCATTAAAATATCTTGATAATATTCATGACCGCTAGGGTATTGGCCGCAACCACGTGCAATGAACAAGTCTAAATCTCCATCATTGTCTGCGTCAAAAAGTAATGTTCCAGCATCTTCCTCTTCTAGTTTTTCTGAAGTTTTATAGGCTACTTCGTTTTGTTCAAAGGTTTGGTCAGGTTTTTGAATAAACCATTTTTCTTTAAAACCTCTGCTAGAAGCAACAAACAGATCGTCTAAACCATCGCCATTTATATCACCAACTGCTAGAGAAGGGCCATATTGAGAAAATTTATGAGGAAGCGTACTTTGAAAATTGAAATCAATAAAATCGTAATCTTCAGAAAAATGCTCTAAGTCATACGTTTTGGCAGCATTCTTGAAAATCGGGCTCGTTTTTTTCGTATTTAAAGTGGAAAATGATTCAGCTTTAGGACTATATGAGATAGCGAGAACTGAATCTATGGCATTGGTTTTAACCACTTGTTGTTGCCCGTCTGGCCAATTTATAACAAGACTGTCTATATTTTTATTATTTCCTAGGCCAAAATGAAGCGTGAATTCCGGTTGTGATAAATATCCTCGTCCCGATAACAAAGATTTCTTTTGGTGCATGGAATTCGAAAAAATTTCCACATAAGAACCTATGGCATTAGGATTGTTTTTCTTTCCGCTCAATTTTATTCGGATAAAATGCTGAGGTTCATTAAACTCATTAGATTTGTTTTCAAGGAGCATTGCGTTGTCATTGATATTGTTGACCACTAAATCCAAATCTCCATCATTATCAAGATCACCGTAAGCCGCACCGCTAGAGTATGTAGGTAGGTTTAAACCCCAATTTTCGGTACTATCTGAAAATTTGAAATCTCCATTGTTTTTGAACATGAAATTAGGAATCTTAATTTCAGGTATTGCAGCTATCAGTTTTTCCTTATTCAGAAGTTTGCTGGCGGCAATCCTAAAATCACCAAAATCTCGATCAGTAACATCTTTAGGGAAACCGTTGGTAATGAAGAGGTCTTGTAGCCCATCATTATCATAATCACCAAAAAGAGGGGCCCAGCTCCAGTCCGTTTCTTTTGTTTCCGTAAGCATGGAAACATCACCGTATATGGGTAAACCTGTTTTTGGGTTATTTCCTAACTGAGTTTGGAGTGTGTTGCGGGCATATTGTTTTTCGTAGTCGTATTTTTTTATGAATATCTCTTTTTGATAATTGCTGGGGCCTTGAAATAATTTTTTTCTTTTGTTGTAATAGGGCTGCATTTCCGTAGTAAAAAACTCAAGATTTCCATTATTGTTGATGTCAGCCGCATCACTCCCCATGGAAGAGAAGCTAAAATGCTTGAATATTTCCCGTGCTTTATTACTGAATGTGCCGTTCTGATTGTTAATATATATAAGGTCACTACTTAGAAAATCGTTGGCTACATAAATATCCGGCCAATTATCTCCGTTAAAATCATGGATTAAAGTACTGTGACTATATCCATGAAATTTAATACCAGCTTTTTCAGAAACATCTCTAAAGCGTTGCTTGTTAAGGGTAGAATCCCATATATTTTCGTAGAGGCGGTCTTTACTCATAGACGAGCCGTCATCTTCAATAGGTCTAAAATCGCTGGGGTCAATACCTTCAATCCTGTTTACTCCAATAAATAGGTCAAGGTCTCCATCATTGTCATAATCAAAAAACTGGGCGTGAGATGAGTAAGTATCGTCTGCAAGACCATATTCTTCTGCCATTTCTTTAAATGAAGGAATACCGTCTTTTGAATTCCCTGTATTGATATATAGTAAGTTCTTTCTTCTACTATCTTTTTTTCTGAATGTATTACATACGTATATGTCTAGTCTGCCATCTGCATTTATATCAACAATAGATACCCCCGATGACCACTCTAGTGAATCGTTTTTTGTTATATTGGAAGCTTTGGTTACATCTTCAAATTTGAGTTTTCCCTTATTAAGAAACAGTTTGTTTTCAACTTGGTTCCCAGCAAAGAAAATATCATCAAGACCATCGCCGTTTAAGTCTCCTAGTGCAACTCCAGCCCCGTTATAAACAAATTCGTTATCCATAATGTTTATAGAGTCATTTTCAATAAGGGTATTGCTAAATACCAGGTTGGATTTGCTTGGGTGTACGTTTACAAATCTTGTTGTAGGTGTCTTTTTGGAACAACTTGTAAATACTATTAATACAATAGATAAGAGAAGCGTAAATGTTCCTTGGAAAGAATTATTTGATTTCATTTGACACATAGGATATGGTACGTTGCAAATATGTAAGAAGGTTCTAAAATAAGCAAAAAAAGCTGCTCGTACGAGCAGCTTTTATTAGTATCTAACTTAAGTATTAGTACCCAGGATTTTGTTTTATTGACCCTCCAGACAAATCAATTTGTCTTTGAGGTATTGGATAAAATTCATTTTTACCTGCAGTAAATTTGGCGCCACCAAATTTTTCTTTCAAAAATTGAGACTCATAATCTAAATATGCGTTCAAAACACTATCGGCAATGCCCCAACGAACGAGGTCAAAGAAACGATGTCCCTCTCCTGAAAGTTCAAGTTTTCTCTCAAACCTAACTGCCGCGGTTGCGGAAGCTTTATCTGCAAACTGAGCCGGGGGATACTCGGAAATCACATAGTTAGCGGCATTTTCATCGCTATCGTACTCCTTTACCCAATGCTCTGAATTAGCGGCTCTATTTCTTACCATATTTACATAGGTTCGTGCTTGCTCCAATGATCCAGCCTCTATTTCCGCTTCGGCAGCCATTAATAGAACATCGGCAAATCTAATAATTGTATAGTTCATTGTAGCATAACCTCGCGTCCAAGAGCTACCATCAGTAAAACTATTTTCTTGGGAACGATAATAAATATACTTTTTAGGAGTATAGGGCCCAGCGTAAGAAAAGCTTCTTATCCAAGCAGCCCCTGGATGAATAATCCAATCTAAGTAAGGAATTCCTTTTCTACCTATGGCATGGTCAATTCTTGGGTCTAAGGGTCCTGCGTCTTCAACAAATGAACTTTCGGGTTGTTTGTCTACAATGACATGCTTCCAGTTGTTTGCCACTTCGTTTTCAGGATTATTATATGATCCATCCAATAGGGGAAGCCCTTCATCCGTAGTTCTAAATGAATTACCCAATTCAATACTTGGTTGAAAAAAGCCACAGCAATTACCAGGACCATCGGGACCAGTGTTATGTGGATAGTTTAAATCATCAAACCAGTTAGCATTTCTTACGTTTCCGGTATTATTGGCAGATTCCACATCCATAACGGCTTCAGCATGCTGGTCGTTTTCAGCATTATAAATTTGGGCATAATCCTCTAGAAGAGCATACTTTTCGCCTAAGGGTGTTACTCCTTTTTCAATAACCTCATCAAACCATTCTTTAGCTTCGGCATACTTTTGTTGGTAAAGCTTTGCCTTACCCATATAAGCCGCTGCCGCCCACTTATTGTTTCTACCCGCATCCGTTGTTTCGGGCAAATTGTCAAAAGCAAACTGGAAATCAGCTTCTATTTTATCCCAAACATCTGGTGTATTGGGTATAGCTTTTAGAGCCTCAAGTTTCTGAGCTTCATCCAGTTCATCGTCTAAGTAAATAGATTCGTCTATATAAGGGATACTGTTAAAATGCTTTTTAAGGTCAAAATAGAAATGTCCTCGGAGCATTCGTGCTTCTGCCGTAATTTGCTGAACAACCTCTGGTTTAATGTTCTCTGCCCTAGCTAATTTTTCTAAGGTTTGATTACATCTTTTGATACCTTCGTAACGACCTCGCCATAAGTTGTTGAAATCGCCGTTGGGGTCAACCGGGCTAGCTTCATATCTCTGAATAGGGTTTAGTGACGAATAATCTCCGGAATCCGTACCCTTATTAGCTTCTCCTCCCATGATTGAACCCGTAGCCCAATGGTTAGGTCCTTCAAAGCGGTTTCCAAAAACACCGCTTAGTGCAGAGTAAGCTCCAATTAGAAGGCCTTGTACACCATCTTCTGTGGCGACTGAATTTTCATCAATGGACCCTGTGGGGGCCACTTCCAAAAAATCATCGGAACAAGAGGCAATCAGAAATACAGTTGCCAAGGTTCCGTAGCATATTTTTTTTATAATTATAGTTTTCATTATATGTTTTATTTTTTAATTGTTAGTTGCCTACAAGCCAATATTTAAGCTGATTAAATAGGAGGGAGTAGCTGGGTAATTTCCAACGTCAACACCAAAATTGGTATCGGCACCGGCTACTACAGGATCAAGACCGGAATAATCCGTGATGGTCCAGATATTATTTGCAGAGAAACCAAGTTTAAATTTAGTCACACCAAGGCGATCTAATAGGTTAGAGTCAAAGCTGTAAGTTAGAGCTAGCCTTTGAAGCCTTACAAAAGAACCATCTTCTACATAATAGGAGTTTGCTGCCCCACTTGTATAAATATTTGTTTTGCTTTCCCATATTGGAGCTTCTGCATTATTACCTAGCTCAGGAGTCCATGAGTTGAGTGCTGCTGTGCCTTTTGCCGCACCTTGGAATGTACCAAAAAAGTTTCTAAACCATTTTGTTTGGTTATAGATTTCATTTCCGAAAGAACCAAACCAATAGGTTTCAAATTCAAGGTTTTTGTATTTAAGGTTAAATGTAACACCTCCTGTATAATCTGGTATAGGGTTACCAATGAAAGTCCTGTCATCTGGTGTAACTTGTCCATCACCGTTTACATCGGCATATTTAAATCTCCCCAAGGCAACATCAGCATCATTATTTGCAGCTTTAAAAGCATCTACCTCTTCTTGAGTGTTAAAATAACCTTCTACCTTATAACCGTAAAATGAGGATAATGGCTGACCTACGGCGTTTCTAATTGGACTATTTCCTCTATATGCCGCTCCGTCAAAGAAGTCGATCCCATCCGCTAAAAACTCAATTTCATTACTTAGGAACGAATTGTTCAACGTAACTTCAAAAGATAGGTCTTCAGTGAAGTTACCTCTTCCGGTAAGCTTAATGTCTATACCTTTATTGTTCATGGTGGCGATGTTAACAAACGGCTCGTTGGCATCGTTTCCGGTAACTCCAGGTAATGGAACCTGATAAAGTAAATCCTCGGTGTCCTTGTTCCACCAATCAAATTCAATATCTAGTTTATCATTGAAAAAAGAGGCGTCAAAGCCAATATTTGTAGAAATACTGGTTTCCCATTTTGCATTTGGATTTGCAATCTGACCTTGTCTATACCCTTCATCGGCTCCGCTATTTTGTCCACCAATTGGATAAAATGTACTAGCTCTATTTGAATTATACAGAACATATTGGTTATTAGGGTTAACATTGTTAGAGTTACCCATTTCTCCCCATCCAGCTCTAATTTTCAAGTCGCTTATAATGTCTTGATTTTGCATAAAAGATTCTCCAATGACTCTCCATGCTCCGGAAATGGCAGGAAAAACCCCATATCTGTTATTGGCTCCAAATCTAGACGAGCCATCTCTTCTTAATACTCCTGTGATAAAATAACGTTCGTCATAGTTGTAATCTAGTTTCCCAAAAACCGAAAAGAAATTTACACCATTAAACAAGTTACTATTTACATTAGGCGATTGTACTGTGGACAGGTTTTGGTAGTTGATGTCAGTAGAAAACGGGTTGATACCACTTCCACTAATATTTCGCCCTTTACCGGTGTTTAGGGCCTCAATACCCGCTAAGGCTTTTACTTTGTGTTTTCCGAACAGTTTTTCATAGGATGCTGTATTGGTAAATGTGTATGAGAACACATAACCACTGCCTTCTGAAAATGAGTTACTGGCTTCAGGTTCTGAATCACCTAAATATTTAAAGCCGTAGTTAACATTATAATAATTTAAGTATTGTCCTCCAATACTGGATCTTATTGTTAATCCTTCAAAGGGTTTTAACAGAGCATATAAATTTCCAAATGCAGCTAAGCTAAAATTCTTATCCTGGCTATCATTGGTTTTTAATTGTCTTACCGGGTTTCTTGGGTTATTGAACCCTTTTGCCCTAGTACTGGCAAAACTTCCAAATTCATCATAAACAGGAATAATAGTTGGCATACGGTAAGCAGATAATAATACGGATTCGTCGTCCGCACCACTTACACCTCCGTCTCCCCCATAACCACCTCTGATAGACCGGTAAGTGGCTTGAAAGTTTTCACCAATGCTTAGCCAAGGAGTTACATCCCATTCAGAATTAAATCTGGCCGAATATCTGGCAAATTCGTTCTCAAGAAGTATTCCGGATTCGTTGTAGGCATTAATACCCATGTAGTATCTACCATCTTCTGTACCTCCTTCAAAGCCTAGGGTGATACGACTTATTGGTGCAGGTCTAGTAATTTCCTTATACCAATTTGTACCTTGTAGATTTGGTTTTATTAGAAACACATTGTCAGGGTCAAGTTCGTATGCGGCACGCACTGCAGCCATATCAATGTTGCCAACAACCCCACTTTGATCACCACCACCAATACCACCTACCAATAAATAATCAGGTATCCTAGGTGTAGCATCCGAGCCATATTGAGGATGATCATAAATAGGGGCTTCGCCGTTTGCTATTCCATTGTTTCTGTACGCAATATGAGACCACTCTGCGTCTTGTTGTGGTGTTAATTGATCTGGAGACCCGGCAACGTTTGGATCTCTGACCCCACTTGTAATATCAACTGTAATTTTTGTTTTTTCCCTTTTTCTTGTTCCTTGTTTAGTTGTTAGCACAACAACACCACCAGCAGCTCTGGCCCCATATATAGATGCAGCAGCTGCATCTTTTAGAACGGTTGTGGTTTCAACATCATCCGGATTGATGAATTCAGTGCTTTCTACCGGAACACCATCAACTACATACAAAGGTTGGTTACCGCCAAATGAGCCGAAGCCTCGAATTCTAATTTGGCTAGTTGTGCCAGGTTGTCCATTTGAAAGAACGGTAACCCCTGCAACCCTACCTTGGAGTTGTTGTTCTATATTTCCAGATGGTATGGCCGCCAATTCTTCGGCTTTGACTATGGAAACGGCTGCAGTGGTTTCTCTTTTCGTCTCTGTTGAGTAACCGGTAACTATAACCTCGTCTAATGCTGCGGCATCTTCAGCCAGCGTTACATTCACCGTAGACTGTCCATCAACAGCTACTTCCTTAGTAACAAACCCTAAATAACTTATTACTAGAGTTGCATCACTTTCTACCTCTAAAGTAAAGTTTCCGTCAAAATCAGTTTGTGTTCCGTTCGTAGTTCCTTTAACTACCACGTTTGCACCCGGAAGAGGAATTCCTCCACTGTCTAAAACAGTACCGGATATGGTTGTTTGAAAAATGTTCTTGACCTCAAGTTTAGGGTCATTGGTTGATTTTGCATAGGTGATTTGTGACCCAGCGCAAATCATCATCGAAAAAAGCCCAATTCCAAGAGTTGAGATTTTTCCCTTGGGCTTTAACGAATTGTAACTTCGTTTTTGGTTCATAATGTGAGTGTTGTTTGTTAGTTTATTAAATTCTTATTTTCCTAGCCTTATGTTAAGAAAAACAAAAAATAAATGTAATGATAATATGGATATGTTAAAAATAGGGCGCAAGTTATTTTTGGCGAATTCACCCTATTTCAATAGCACAAATGTTGCAATTACTAAATATTTAGAGCTTTTGAAATTTTGTTTAGTGCTGATAAAGTGTTGTTTATGTAATATTTACATCTGGTAATCAATGCTTCATATGTTTTAAAAATTAATCAAATATTGAAAGAAAAATATTACAAATAAAACAAACAAGCAAACACAAATGTTAAAATTAAACCTTTTTGCAACGTAGAACTACAACGTTTTCGAGTAGGTTTTTGGTGAAAAACAGATAAATCTGACCGCCATCTTTAATTTTCATCTTCTTTCTAATGGTGTCTACGCTTTCAGGAAAGTTCCGTGTGGTTATGTTCGCATTCTTTATATCCGCTTTTTTCAAAGCCGATTTATTGTAGGGAAAAATATGTTCAATTTTAAATCTTCGTCCTGGAAAATCAATCAGGCTATCAGAGGTGTATAAATGGGTGTTGGTGTGGAGTTTCTTTAATTGTGTTGCTTGGCCAATGATTTTGAATGCACCTGACTTAAGAATAGCCGCATTGGGTTCGTATAAATAGGTGAGAGGTTCTGAGAATTCGGAAATAGCATCTTTTTCCGCGTGAAGTTCAAAATCGAAACCTTGGTCCTGTTTTGCGGTCTTGTTTATTGTTTTGACTTTGATGCTACCTTGGTATCCTTTTTTTAAAACCCATAATAGTTCCTTTACATCATTATCTAGAGCAATTACATGAATTTCCTTTATATAATCAAGCTCATTTATTCCTGCGGAAATATCTAAAAGTGGAGCTGTTTTTATCAGGATATTCTCTGATTTTGAAAATAACAGATTCAAGTTTTTTACCACATTAGGCAAGCAATCCGATAATAGGAAAACGCGTTGCTTTAAATCACCTCTTCGAGAAGGGTCTATGTAAACCCAATCTATTCGGGATTTTAATTTTTGCAAAAAATCCAATCCATTTTCCGCATGGGTTATTACATTATTTATATTTAGAATTTTAAAATTATGGGTTGCAATTTCGGATAGATTTTCATCTAATTCACAATGGTGAACTTGGTCTATTTTTTGGCTAAAAAAGTAACTATCTACACCTAGTCCTCCGGTGACATCTACAAGTGATTTTCCACTGACTAAATCCGCTTTGTATTTGGCTGTAATTTCGGAAGAGGTTTGCTCAATATTTAACTTGTTCGGGTAGTAGATATTGGTAGAAAAAAACCAAGTAGGTAATTTTTTTTCGCACTTTTTCTTAGACTCAAGTTGTTCAGCAAGTTCGCGATTGGAAATTTCCTCAAAAATAGGCTTTTTAAGTAGAACTGACATGATGTCAGTATTAAATTTATTTTTTATAAATTCCTGTATACCAGTATTTAAAATATTTTTATTCAAACTATAACTATAAACTTTTTGTAAGTGATTTAACTAGCTTGTTTTCGGATAAAAACTCCTTTAAAATGACCTTTATTGCAGTATATCCGGGCACTGCTACAATCATTCCTACTACTCCAAAGAGCAGACCGGCAATAATTATCACCAAGAAAATTTCTAGTGGATGCGACTTTACGCTATTTGAAAATATCAAGGGTTGTGAAAAGAAATTATCGACTAATTGACCTATCAATAATCCTATTAAAACATACCCTGCTTTTGGTAGGATTACGGAGCTAAAATCCATGCCTAAATTGCTGGTCATTGTAAGTACTACCATAATCACTCCTCCAATGATAGGACCCACGTAAGGAATGATATTAAACAAGGCACAAAGAAAGGCAATTACAATCGCATTTTCTATACCTACGATTAAAAGGGTTATGGTGTAAATTACGAACAGGATGAAAATTTGAAGTAACAGACCCACAAAATATCTAGATAAAAGATTATTGATTTTATCGATAGAATTTATGGTTTTGCCTTCATTATTTTGGTTGACGAAAGCTAAAATTCCACGTTGAAAAAGATTGCTGTCTTTTAAGAAGAAAAAAGAAATAAATAAAACAGAGAACAGTCCAATGCTAGCCGTGCTAAGTACGTCTAAAAACGAGTTGAGAAAATTGGGTATAAAGCCTACATTTAAACTATCAACAATGGTTTTTTCAAAATCTGTTTCTTCAATAATTTCGTCAACAACGTTAGGCGCGGTTCCAATGAAGTCCACAATTTGCTGATGCAGTGAATTTAAGCTTTGTTCTAGCTGGTTAATGTCCAACAACGAGAGGTTTTTGCCTTGTTCCGTCAACAGGGGAACGAAAAGTGCTATAATACCTGCCAGCACGCTTACCATAAAAATCATTGTGATGATAACGGACACGGTGTTGGGTAGTTTTAATTTTCTTCTTAAAAAGAGGACTATTGGTCTGCCTATCAGGGCAATGACGGCGGCTATGGCCAAATAGGCAATTACGGACTGTATCTTCCAAAGAAAATAAAGGAGTAGGACTACGCCTACTATTATCCCTACTGAGCGTAGAATTCCTTGACTAATGGTTCTTGCGGTCATTTTTGGTCTATTTATGTGGCTATGTTAGTTTTTAAAAGCATAGAGCACAATATTGGCACCCATTTGTAATGCTTTTGTTCTTATTTCTTCGGGGTCATTATGTACTGATGGGTCTTCCCAGCCATCCCCTAGATCACTTTCGGTGGTAAACAATAGTACAAGTCTGTTTTCATGAAACAAACCTAATGCCTGTGGGCGTTTACCGTCGTGTTCGTGAATTTTTGGCAAACCTTCTGGAAACTTATAAAATTCATTAAAAATAAGATGGTCGCTGCCCAATTCTTCCAAAACGGTATTAGGGAAGGCTTTTTCAAGTGCTTTTTTCAGATAAGGGGCCATTCCGTAGTTGTCATCAATATGTAAAAATCCACCGGAAAAAAGATAAGTTCTTAAATTTTGGGCTTCCTCGTCCGAAAAAACAACATTGCCGTGGCCGGTCATATGTAGAAAAGGGTACTGGAAAATAGTACTGCTGCTTATTTCTACGGTTTCTGGCTTTTCGTTCATTAGAGTGCCAACATTTTCATTGCAGAACTTAATAAGATTAGGTAAAGCTGTAGGGTTGGCATACCAATCTCCGCCTCCGTTATACTTAAGAATGGCTACTTCTTGTGCCGTAAGGTGGGCGGTCATAAGAGATAAGATTATAATGCAGTATGTAAGTTGTTTCATCTTAGGGCGAACTAAATAACAATAACTCAAATGTATGAATTATGGTGGGGAAAAGAATTGCACTTATATGTATTGTTTTGGTAGGATGTGTTACAATGGCTTTTAATATTGATGTAAAGACCAGAAAACTAGAGGCTTTTGAAGCTTTTGAGGGGCGTGATCCCATAGTGGTTTTGGAACTTTTTACATCACAAGGTTGTTCTAGTTGCCCACCGGCAGATGTATTGTTGCAACAGGTGAAAAGAGAATATGGTAATTCGGTTTACGCACTTTCATATCATGTTGATTATTGGAATTATATTGGTTGGAAAGACCCGTTCAGTAAATCGGATTATACGGAGAAGCAACGTAAGTATAATATCAAATTAAAAAGCAGAAGTAATTATACACCTCAGGTAGTGGTGAATGGTAAGGCTCATTTTGTAGGGTCTAACTCAAGTAAAATGAATGCGGCCATAAAGCACTATGGAGCGATAGATACGGAAAATACGGTAGTATTGAGTCTGGTGGAAAGAAGGGGTGGCTCTGTTTCGTTCAATTATGAGTTAGGTGGAGATGTTACGGGTAAAAATTTACGGGCCATATTGGTCTTGGATGAACGAACTACAGTGGTGAAGCGCGGTGAAAACCGAAATAGAACACTAAAAAATGGTAACATAGTAGTTGGGGAAAAGAATATTGAAATACATGAAACAAATGGAAAAGCCACGATAACAATCCCGGATGTGGTTGAAAATGGAGAAAAATTGAGTCTTATTGTTGTAATGGAGACAACGGATTATGATATCACTGCTGCTGCTAAAACCGAATTATTCAATTAATGGTGTTCTTTTTACCCGTTGTTAATCATGTTCACGGTAGTACAGGCTACGATCGCGGCCGTTTCGGTTCGAAGGCGGTATTCCCCCAAGGAAACGGGAAGAAACCCTTTTTCATACGCCATGTCTATTTCGTTTTGCGAAAAATCCCCTTCCGGTCCTATGAGTATGGTAACATCCTTGTCTGGGGCAACTCTTCGTTTTAAATCAACTTTTTCTTCCTCTTCGCAATGTGCAATAAATAAGAGTCCGTTAAGCTCCTTTGCCATAAAATCTTTATAAGAAATAGCATCGTTAAGCTTGGGTAGGTAAGCGCGTAAGCTTTGTTTCATGGCAGATTGTATCACTTTTTCCAAGCGCTCTTTTTTAATGACTTTTCGCTCCGATCTATCGCAAAATATGGGGGTAATCTCACTTACACCTATTTCTGTAGCTTTTTCCAGAAACCATTCCAGACGGTCGTTGTTTTTAGTGGGTGCTACAACCATGTGCAGCCAATGTGCTTTTGGGTGTTTTTTTTGTGTAGCTACTATTTGTGCTTTGCATCGTTTTTGGTCTGCAAGAAGTATTTCGGACTTAAAAATATAACCCTTTCCATTTGTAATATGTAGTAGGTCCCCTTCCTTTTTACGCAATACCTTAACAATATGCCTACTCTCTTCTTGAGAGAAGGTAAACTGTGTAATGCTCTTGTCTAAATCGGGGTTGTAAAATAATTGCATAGGACAAATGTATAAACAATTTTAGAGGCTTAGGTTGTACTTGGGCACAAGAAAAAAATGAACACTGTTATTTACTTACTGGAAATAACGTAACGCGCCTTGGCGGAAACATCCTGTTTTGCAAATACATTTTGTTTATACTTCAGGTGACCTACAATACCGATCATTGCTGCGTTATCCGTACAATACTCAAACTTTGGTATAAAGGTTTTCCATCCTCTATTTTTTTCGGCCATTTTAAGTGCGTTTCTTATTCCGGAATTGGCACTAACACCACCTCCAATGGCAATTTGCGTAATACCGGTCTGTTCCACAGCTTTTTTTAGCTTATCCATCAAAATGTTAATGATTGTTTTTTGGATGGAGGCACAAATATCCTTTAGATTTTCTTCAACAAAATTGGGGTTTTGGGCCGTTTCTCTTTGGATGAAATATAGAATGCTTGTCTTTAATCCGCTAAAACTAAAATTAAGGCCGTCTACTTTAGGTTTTGGAAAAGGAAACGCCTTAGGGTTTCCCTCTTGTGCATATTTATCAACTAATGGGCCTCCGGGGTAGGGCAGACCTAAAATTTTAGCGCTTTTATCAAAAGCTTCACCCACTGCATCATCTAGGGTTTCGCCTAGTATCTCCATGTCAAAATGGTCTCTTACAAGAACAATTTGCGTGTGTCCGCCACTAATGGTCATGGCCAAAAACGGAAACTCCGGAGTGCCATCTGGTTGGCCTTCAATAAAGTGCGCCAAGATGTGTGCCTGCATGTGGTTTACCTCAATTAGGGGCACATTAAGACCTAATGAAAGAGACTTGGCAAAGGAGGTTCCAACAAGAAGTGAACCCATCAATCCGGGGCCGCGTGTAAAAGCTATGGCAGATACTAGTTTTTTGTCGATATTTGCTTTATTCAAAGCTTGGTGTACTACCGGAACAATGTTTTGTTGGTGAGCCCGTGAGGCAAGTTCAGGTACAACACCGCCGTATTCCTCGTGAATCTTTTGAGTGGCCGTTACATTACTGAGCACTTTTTTATTGCTTAAAACAGCAGCGGAAGTGTCGTCGCAAGAAGATTCAATAGCAAGAATATAAATAGTTTCGTTTTTCACCGAGTTTGGAATAAAAGTTGACATCGCAAAGGTAAAACATAAAGACCTATCAAAAAACTTAGAAAAATACTGATTAGAACCATGATGGTACTCGTGCTGATCTGTATTTTGGGTACGGTCATCCTCTCGTTGCCTTTTGTTCAGACAAGTTTTGCTAAGTATGCCACAGATACCATTAACAAAGACTTTGGTACCAGTATAAATATTGATAAGCTCCGTATTTCCCTAATTACTTGGGACACCAACTTAGAAGGTGTGTATATTGAAGATTATCAAAAAGACACACTTTTTTACGTAAACCAGCTCACTACTTCCATCCTTAGCATGCGTAATTTAAGCAAGGGTAAATTGGAATTTGGGGATATTAAAATAGATGAGCTGGATTTTAAGCTAAAAACCTATTTAGATAACAGGAATACTAATCTTGAGGTATTCATTGACAAGTTTGATGACGGAAAACCACGTAAACCGGGAACGGATCCGTTCTTTTTCTCTTCTTCCAATGTTGATATCCAGAATAGTACATTTAAACTAATAGACGAGAATTTTGAGAACGAACTTTTATTGGATTTTGAGGAGCTCAATATTGGCGCTACGGATTTTCAGATTTTAGGTCCAGAGGTTTCTGCTAAAATCAATACCATGGCATTTAATAGTCAAAGAGGTATTGATGTAAAACAAATGTCTACCGAGTTTAAGTATACCAAGCAACAGATGCGTTTTGATTCATTGCGGATACAGACGGTAGGCTCACATTTAAAGGGCGATTTGGTTTTTGATTATGAGCGTAAGGATTTTGCCGATTTTCTGAACAAGGTGAATATTACTGCGGAGTTTACGGAGTCTGCCGTGGCTTTTGATGAAATAAATTTGCTTTATGATCAGTTCGGGAGAGGCAAGGAGGTTAATTTTTCATCTAAAATAAGTGGTGTTCTTAATGATTTATACGCCACCGAGCTTTTCTTGCAATCTGATAACACGGGCATTAGGGGTGATTTTAATTTTAAGAATTTATTTGTGCGGAAAATGCCTTTCATTATGCGTGCAGATATGAAGAACGTAACTTCTAGTTATTATGAGTTACGGGCGCTAATGCCAAATATTTTGGGTAAATCTTTACCGTCTTCGTTTCAAAAATTGGGACAGTTTACCATACGTGGTGATGCGGTTATCACAAAAAATTCCATAGATGCCAAGGTAAACCTGAATACCGCTATTGGTAGTAGTTATGCCGATCTTGAGCTTTCGGAAATAAATAATATAGATAATGCTACGTATAAAGGTTTTGTGTCGCTGATAGACTTTGATCTGGGCGATTTTGCCGAGAATAAAAAGCTGGGTAAAACCTCTCTAGATTTTAATGTAGAAGGGAAAGGCTTTGTGCAGGAAACCTTAAATACAGAGGTTATAGGTGAAGTGTACTCCGTAGAGTTCAATAATTACGAGTATAATGATCTTAAAGTTTCGGGAATACTAAAAGAGCAGTTGTTTGATGGTACCTTGTTGAGTAATGATGAGAATGTCAAATTCAGTTTTAAAGGACTGGCAGATTTTGGTGAAAACCGAAATGATTTCAACTTTATTGCGTCTGTGGACTATGCAGATTTGAACAAGTTGAATTTCATTAAAGACAGCATTTCTATATTTAAGGGCAACGTAAATATGGATGTCACCGGAAACACTTTGGATAATCTGGTGGGTGATATTAAATTTACAAAAACCATTTTTCAGAATAAGAACGATACTTATTATTTTGAAGATTTTAAGGTGTCTTCCACTTTTGAGGCCAATGGTGATAGAGTTATAGATATCAATTCACCGGATATTATAACCGGGTACATGAAAGGGCGTTTTAAAGTTGCCGAGCTTGGGCGGTTGGTTCAGAATTCCCTGGGTAGCATCTATACCAATTATAGGCCTTTTAATATTTCGGATGGGCAAACGCTTGCTTTTAACTTCAAGATTTACAATAAAATTGTAGATGTCTTTTTTCCAGAGGTGAAATTTGACCCTAATACATTTATAAAAGGAAATATAGTAGCAGATGAGGGAGATTTTAAACTCACTTTTAAATCGCCTAGTATAGTTGCTTTCGGTAATGAAGCAGATAATATTGATGTTAAAATAGATAACAAGAACCCGCTATTTAATACGTATATCTCTGTAAGCGATCTTTCTACGAACTATTATGATGTAAAGGATTTCAATTTAATAAACACTACTTTAAAAGATACGCTGTTCTTTAGAACGGAATTTAAAGGCGGTAGTGATTTAAATGATAGTTATAATCTCAATTTTTACCACACGTTTAATAAGGATAATAAATCCGTTATAGGTCTTAAAACTTCGGATGTTAATTTTAAGGGGAACAAATGGATTCTTAACAAGGATGGTGACAATAAAAATAAGGTAGTCATCAACCGTACGTTGGATAGTATTGATATTCGGGAGATTGTAATGAACAATAGTGCTCAAGAGCAAATTAGGCTTAAAGGGCAGTTGGCAGATTCCACTTACAAAGATTTGCAACTTCAATTTAAAATCGTTTCGCTTAATAAAATCACCCCTGCAATAGACAGTTTAAAGCTGCAGGGTGAAGTTAACGGTACCCTCAATATTCTACAAAAAGACAATATTTACTTGCCTTCTTCCAACCTTGGTATAGAGGATTTTTCTATTAATGACATGCGTTTGGGAGATTTAACTGTGGGTATTGTTGGGAACAAAGATTTAACGGAGTTCGCGGTAAATTCGCAAATAACGAACAAAGGCATTGAAAAACTCAGCGTGGTAGGTAATATCAATAACAAAGAAGATATGCCCAAGGCCAATCTATTGGTGAGTTTGGATAAGTTTGATTTAGAGCCTTTTGCACCCTTAGGAGAGGATATTATTAGTCGTATCCGAGGTTTTGTTAGTGGTAATGCGCGTATACAGGGGCCTGTGGATAATCCGGAATTCAGCGGAACGCTTACATTGGACAAAGCTGGACTGGGAATACCATATTTAAACGTAGATTATGATTTTGCGGCCAATTCTAGGGTGAATTTAGATAAACAAACTTTTGATTTTGACCAGATCAGAATTACCGATGTAGACAAAAAAACAAAAGCCACATTAGATGGTACGATCAGTCATTCCTTTTTTGATAACTGGCTTTTGGATTTAAATGTTGATACCAAGAATGACCGCCTTTTAATTTTAAACACAGATTTTGAAGAGGAGGTTTTATACTATGGAACCGGTTACTTAGATGGTAAGGGTAGAATTTTTGGACCTACCAAAGCATTGAATATAAAAGTAGAAGGTAAAACCGCTAGGGGAACGTCGTTAAAGATTCCGTTGAGCGATGTTGCGTCTATTGGAGATTATTCATTTATCAATTTTGTTGAAAAAAACAAGTTGAACCATGTAGAGGAAGAACGTATTCTTGATGAATTTCAGGGGTTGGAGCTTACTTTTGATTTAGATGTTACCCCAGATGCCGAGGTAGAGATCGTAACCGATACCAAAACCGGAAGCTCCTTAAAGGGCAGCGGAGTGGGAATTTTGTTGATCCGTATCAATACTAGGGGGGCTTTTGAAATGTATGGCGATTTTGTTGTAGTTGAAGGAGAGTACAATTATAAATTTGGAGGGGTCATCAACAAGACTTTTCAGGTGAAACCTGGTGGAACCATTGTATGGGATCGTGAACCTTTAAAAGCTACTTTGGACCTTGAGGCTGTATATGCTTTAAATGCCAACCCAGCTCCTTTATTGGATAACCCGGGGTATACCCGCCGTATAGCAACTGAGGTTGTTATTAAGCTAACAGATGACCTTGAGAGTCCGGATATTGAATTCAATATAGATTTTCCGGGAACTAACTCTATAGTACAGTCAGAGCTGGAGTATCGTTTACAGGATCCCACGGTAGAGGAAAGAAATGCATTGTTTTTGTTGGCCCAAGGTTCATTTGTAAATGATCAGACGGGTATAGACCAGCAAGCGGTAACTGGTAATTTGTTACAATCTGCATCAGGTCTTTTAAACCAAGTTTTGGGTGATAATGACAAATTTAATTTGGGGCTGTCCTATGAGCAAGGTATTCTGGACAGGAGTGCAGATTATCAAACCGAAAATAGAATAGGGGTTACGGTATCTACACAAATAAGTGACCGTTTGCTTTTTAATGGAAAAGTTGGGGTTCCTGTTGGTGGTACTACGGAAACTGTTGTGGCCGGTAATTTTGAAATTCAGTTGCTACTGAACGAAGAAGGTACGCTTAGTGCCAAGTTTTTCAACAGGGAAAATGAAATACAGGAATATCTGGCGGATAGGTTAGGGTATACGCAGGGTGTGGGTATATCTTATGAGGTGGATTTTAATAGTTTTAGAGAGCTTTTTAAAAATATTTTAAAGAAGGAAGAACCAAAAAAGAAAATTCCGAAACCAGATCAAGTCCCTAGTTCGGTAATGGGTAAGGATAGTTTAATAAAATTTTACCCCAAGGATAAACGGCTAAAATAAAACTGTTTATGTAAAAAAATAGCCCCATTGACTTCAACTGCAGATGAGGTATTTTACGCTAGTGAAATCACTAAAAATTCTCGAAAACGTTATAGTTTGGAGGAAAAGCTCATTTTACGGCATTCTCAATATACAGGGGTTTTAAAGTGTAAGTTTGTTACAATTTAAAGAAAAAACTAAGAAAATGTGAGCTAAGTTATCATCACGTTAAATTAGAAGGATAAGACAGTTGGAATTCAAATAAGTTTGTTAGTTTTGCGACTTAGTTTTTTTTAATGGCTTCAGAAATAAAAAAAATAGGTGTTTTAACTTCTGGCGGAGATTCCCCCGGCATGAACGCAGCAATACGCTCAGTTGTTAGAACATGTGCCTATATGAAAGTAGATTGCGTAGGTATCTACAGAGGATATCAGGGCATGATAGAGGGGGATTTTAAGCCAATGGACGCAAGAAGCGTTAACAACATTATAAATAAGGGTGGTACCATTCTTAAATCTGCACGTTGTGACGACTTTAGAACGCCAGATGGAAGGAAAAAAGCTTATGAGCAACTGCAGGCAGAAGGTATTGATGCATTTGTAGTTATAGGTGGAGACGGTAGTTTTACCGGTGCCATGGTATTCAACCAAGAATATCATTTTCCTGTAATAGGTATTCCCGGAACAATAGATAATGACATATTCGGTACTTCCAATACGGTTGGCTTTGATACGGCTATGAATACTGTAGTAGAAGTAATCGATAAAATTAGGGATACGGCCAGTTCTCATAACCGACTTTTCTTTGTAGAAGTTATGGGTAGGGATGTTGGGCATATTGCTTTAAATACGGGAGTTGGCGCAGGAGCGGAAGAAATTCTTATTCCAGAAGCTAATCGTGGTCTTGAGCGTTTGTTAGAATCGTTAAAGCGCAGCAAAAAATCCGGAAAATCTTCTAGTATTGTAGTTGTTGCCGAAGGTGATAAAATTGGAAAAAGTGTCTTTGAGCTTAAAGAATATGTAGAGGAGCATTTACCCATATATGATGTAAGAGTGTCCGTATTAGGACACATGCAACGTGGTGGTGCACCATCTTGTTATGACAGGGTGCTGGCCAGTAGAATGGGTGTAAAGGCTGTAGAAAGTTTGTTGGAAGGCCAGACCAATTTTATGGTGGGTATCCAGAACAACAAAATTATATTAACTCCTATCAGTAAGGCTATTAAGGGCCACACTAAAATAGATAAGGAGCTTATTAGGGTTTCAGAAATAATGACAACATAATTAAATTCAAAACAATAGAACATGTCAGATTTAAAAATAGGAATTAACGGATTTGGCCGTATCGGAAGATTGGTCTTTAGAGAAACTGTAAGAAGAGAAGGCGTAGATGTGGTTGCCATCAATGATTTGTTGGATGTTGAGCACTTGGCCTACCTTTTAAAGTATGATTCCGTACACGGTAAGTTCGAAGGTACTGTTGATGTTCAAGATGGTAACTTGATCGTTAACGGTAAAACTGTAAGAATTACAGCAGAGCGTGATCCTAAAAGTATTAAGTGGGATGCAGTTGGTGCTGAAATAGTTGCTGAATGTACCGGTATTTTTACAACTTTGGAAACTGCACAATACCACATTGATGGTGGTGCTAAAAAAGTAGTTATCTCTGCTCCGTCTAAAGATGCGCCAATGTTCGTAATGGGTGTTAACCATAAAGAAGTGAAAGCTTCAAACACTATTGTGTCCAATGCATCTTGTACTACTAACTGTTTAGCTCCTATGGCCAAAGTATTGAACGATAACTTTGGTATTGAAGAGGCTTTGATGACTACAGTTCACGCTACTACTGCAACACAAATGACTGTTGATGGTCCTTCTAGAAAAGACTGGAGAGGTGGTAGAAGTGCTATGTTGAATATTATTCCTGCGTCTACTGGTGCTGCTAAAGCGGTAACTAAAGTTATTCCTGCATTAGAAGGTAAACTTACTGGTATGGCCTTTAGAGTTCCAACTGCAGATGTCTCTGTAGTAGATTTAACGGTTCGTCTTGAAAAGGAAACTTCTTACGAAGAAATCAAAAAAGCTTTCAAAGCAGCTTCTGAAGGTGAGTTGAAAGGTGTTCTAGGATATACTGAAGAGGCTCTTGTTTCTCAGGATTTCGTAAGTGATAAACGTACAAGTATTTTTGATGCCGGTGCCGGGATTGAATTAAACTCTAAGTTCTTCAAATTAATTTGCTGGTACGATAACGAAGCTGGTTTTTCTAACAAAATGGTAGATTTAGCTCAGCACGTTGCTAGTTTGTAATTTTTTTGAATATTACTAATGGTAATCCTGAGAGTGGGCAAAAATTTGCTTATTTTCAGGATTATTTTTTTAAAAGAACATTATGATTTTAATTGTAGATAGTGGGGCCACAAAATCGGACTGGATTGCCTTGGACGAAAAGGGAAATCAGTTGTTTTTGACCCAAACGTTAGGGTTAAGCCCAGAGGTATTAACAAGAGAAGTAATAGAAGATAGACTGGCCAATAATTTTGAACTTTCTAAAAACAGGGATAAGGTTTCTAGATTGCATTTCTATGGCGCAGGATGTGGAACGGAGCGTATGAAGAGTTTCCTTAGGGATATCTTTAAAGAGTTTTTTCCAAATGCAAAGGCCGATGTTAAAGAAGATACCTACGCAGCTATTTTCTCTACAACAAAAATTGGTCACCAAGGTATAGTATGTATTCTGGGAACGGGTTCTAATTGTAGCTATTATGATGGGCATCAGTTGTTCCAGAAAGTAACTTCGTTAGGCTATATCCCTATGGACGATGGTAGTGGTAATTTTTTTGGAAGAAAGTTGATAAGAGATTACTATTTCCATAAAATGCCACAGGATTTAGGAATCAGATTTGCCAAGGAATATGATTTGGATGCTGATGTAATAAAGGAAAACCTGTACAAGCAGCCTAACCCAAATACATATTTGGCCACGTTTGCCCGTTTTTTAGTTGAGAATAAAAATCATCCTTATTGCAAAGGTGTAATTGATAAAGGTTTTCAGCAGTTCGTAAACAACTATATCATGCAGTTTGAGTTGGCTACAAAAGTGCCAATTAACTTTGTGGGAAGTATTGCTCATTACCTAAGAGAAGAGCTGGTAACTGTATTGGAACGTAATGATTTGATTGTTGGAGTCATCAGACAACGACCAATTGAAGGTCTTATGGAGTTCCATAAGGAAACCTTGTAACAATCTGTGGAAAGTAAACAAAACGGCCTTGGTTAGCAACCAAGGCCGTTTTGTTTTATCGCACTGCTATCACCGAAATTTCAACATTTACGAATTTGGGCAAATTGGCTACTTCAACGGTTTCTCTGGCCGGAGCGGTTTCGCTATCAAAATAGGAGCCGTAAACTTCGTTTACTTCTGAAAATTGATTCATGTCCGCAAGGAAAATGGAACTCTTCACCACGTTTTCAAAAGTCATATCGGCTTCCGTAAGTATCGCTTTTAAGTTTTCCATAGATTGGCGCGCCTCTTTTTTAATATCTCCTTCAACAAGCTCTCCTGTGGAGGGGTCAATGGGTATTTGTCCCGAAACGTATAGGGTATCTCCGCTTAGAATTGCTTGATTGTACGGACCTATTGGGGCCGGGGCGTTAGTGGTGTTTATTATTTTTTTCATGATGATGTATTTTGGTTTAAAGGGAAAAAGGTTGGGCTCAAAGCCATCAACCGTAGCAAATATAAATAAGAAACGGTGAAGAATTTAGCTTCTTAACGCTGACTTCGGTTTTCCCATTTCAAATCACTAAGAATAGAACTTTTTATACCGATAAAGAAATACCATCTGGAGTATTGTCCAAATGGAGTCCAGTTAAAGTTCATTCTAAAACTTTTAAGATCTCGTTCAAAACGCAATTGAGTCAAGGTGAAGCCTTTATTTTTGAAATCATAACCACTGGAGCCACCAACCTTCCAGCGGGGAGAAAGTTCTATATCTCCCGAAAACATTAGAGAGTGGCTGCTAAACTCGTTCTGGCGGGCCGAATTGAAATAACTGGCCGAATAAGCTAACCTGAAATTCCAGGGTATTTTTGTCCCGTAGCGCGGGTTGTCAATATCTTCATCTTCGTCTCTGTCGTAATCGTCCCCACCACGGCGGTCATCAAAATTATCCGCCCTTCCAAAAAGGTCGTCATCCCTACCACCGCTCTGTGCTACATAATCGTACGCCCCAGCTTCATCTTCGTCCTCTTCTTCTTCATCCTTCTTTTTTCCAAAAAAGGTTTCACTGTCTATAGAGTACCCAATATTAAGATTGGCCTGGGTAAGTCTAAAAAGGCTGCCTCCATTATCAATATTAAACTTTTCTATTCTTCGGCCATTGTTGTCTATGGCGTAGGGGTCCAACCCAGCGGAAAAGTTGATGGACATTTTATTGTCTAGAATGTTTGTTCCACCGTTAATTCTAAGTGGGCTTAGTTTTAAGGAATCCGATTCAAAATTATATCCGGTAGAAATATTAAAATTGCTAAGAATAGGGATTTTTTTAGGTTCGGTGGCTGTTGAATCCTTGTCCCTCACTTTAGCTTCCAAGGTGTTGGCCAAAGAAAAACTAAGACTATTACTTTTTCCTAAGCTTGGCGCTCCGTTTAAGGTACCCTCAAAACGGCTGTACTGTACAACTTCGCCAGTATCATTATTGAGGTATTCATCATAAAACTGGTCAAAGGAAGGGGAGTAGCCATAACTTAACGAAGGTCTCATAACATGCCTAAGTGCTTGAATTTTTTTGTCCTCCCCAAAATTAAAAGTACCGTAAACCGTAGTTCCAATACTGGCACTCATATTGTATTTGTTGTAGCGGTCAAAACCGGAAATCGTATCCCGTACTACGGAGCCAATGGCGCCGTCCTCACCAAGTTCGTACCGCTGGGTAAACGTTTCCAGGGTCCATACGTCTTCATAGCTACCACCCATAGTAACGCTAAAAAATTTGGCAACTTTAAAGTTGGTGCTGATGGGGATTCTGTGTCTGGCGCCCACTTTGGCATTATCGAACATGGCCGCTTTTAGAAAATCTTCATCGTTGGTAGTAAGAGAGTTACGAGCGTTTACATCATATTGAAAATTAATATTTTGTATTACGCCTTTTTTTATACCATCCTTTTTTGCAAATGGAAATATACGTTCCATGCTGGCCTGAAAAGTAGGTAATGTCATTTGTATGTTGTCCTGATCAGGATTGGCCCGGGCCGTAGGACTCGTATTTTGCGAATGGCTGGCCGTAAGGCTCATGTTTACGGACGGATAGGCCGGAAATGTCTTTGAATATGAGATAGATGATGACAGGTTATTGTTCTGTGTCAAAGGCAAGTTAACCTGGTTTAAAGAGTTCTGGTAATAAGAACTACTTCCTAAGTTTACGGATGCCGAGAAACGTGAATTAGGACTGGCTTTGGTATCCTGGGAGTGGGATATTTGAATGTTCCAGACCTTGCTATTGCTGTAATCGTCAAACCCTTTTTGGCTGGTTACAAGATTTTCATACCTAAAGTTTACGTTACCACGATAGCGATAGCGTTTGGTATACACACTCTGTGTTCTAAAACCATAGCTTCCGTTAGTATAGAAATCCCCCGTAAGGGTAATATCCGCATAATCGGAGAAAGGAACATAATACCCTCCGTTCTGTAAAAAGTAACCTCTGTCCGGATCGTTACCGAATGTAGGCATCATTAAACCTGCAGATCGGCCAACTGTTAAGGGAAAATAGGCAAATGGTAATGCCACGGGGGTGGGAACATCTGCTATGTAAAGATTACTGAAACCGGCAATAACCTTCTTTTTAGGGACAAACTTCGCCTTTCTAATACGGATGTAATAATCTGGATTTACCGTATCGGTTGATGTCGTGAGTTTCCCTTCATGTAAAAAGTAAACTGAATCATTTTCTTTTTTTGTGATTTCGGCATATACCTTCATGGCATCACTTCCCAATTGTCCAAGACCTGCTTGTTGTTCGGTTCTGGAATTCCAGATAAGTGCTTTTTGGGTGTCAAAATTAAAGCGGATACTATCCGGTCTTACCTCATTGTCTCCCTGTTTAAAATAGGGGAGTTGGGTGTAGTTACCCAGGGAATCTTTGATCCGGCCGGCATATACCTCGTTCTTTATATAGTCCATTATAATGATACCCGCCTTTAACTCGGTATCTTGATAATAGATTTCTGCTTCGTTGTAGAGGTATATCTTTTGGTCCTTTTGGCTAAGTTTAACGTAATCCTTGGCCTTGTATTTAATTTTATCTAGAAGAAGAGGATCATTTCCGTTTTTTCTTTTTAATGCGGTGGAGTCCCCTGAAATACTGTCCTTTTTAGCCGGGTCGGGAAAAAGTGGCGCAATAATTGTATCCTTTTCTGCCTTAATGGGTAATGGTATAATACCATCTTCTTGTGCAAGTGAGGAGAAAGTGCCAACAAATAGCAATGCCAGTAAAAGAAAAAGATGTTTGTTTGATTGCAAGGCTATATATCCTATTTTTGTAACCGTTTGGCTTTATTTTCGGAGTCCAAACTTACATATATTTTTCGTTCCCCATACAGGGTGTTACCATAAATTTAACCATAATGAAGGCTTATAAACATAGTGAGAACATGCGCGTACGACGGTTTCTTTTATTTCCTATAGTTTTTTTAACACTATTGTTATCTTCTTTTCACAAAAATAATGCCCAAGATAATGATAATGATAAGTTCGTTGTGGTGCTGGATGCAGGTCATGGTGGTCATGATCCCGGCAACCTTGGAAACGGCTATTTGGAGAAGAAAATAGCACTGAATATTGTATTGAAAGCGGGTAAGGAATTGGAGAAGAATCCGGATATAAAGGTGATCTACACGCGAGATGACGATACATTTGTAGACCTTTATGAACGAGGGCAAATAGCCAACAAAGCAAATGCCGACCTTTTTGTTTCCGTACATTGTGATTCTCATACATCCAATGCACACGGTGCCGGCACCTTTGTTTTGGGGTTGCATGCCAATAAACAGAATTTTGAGATAGCAAAGAAAGAGAATTCCGTTATCTATCTAGAGGACAATTATAAAGCCAAGTATGCGGATTATGATATAAATTCTCCGGAATCTGTTATAGGTCTTACCATTATGCAGGAAGAGTTTTTGGATCAGAGCATTGCTTTGGCAAAAGCTATCCAAGATAATTTTTCCAATAAATTAAAACGTACCGATAGAAAGGTAAAACAAGCCGGGTTTATTGTTTTACACCAGACCGTAATGCCAAGTGTATTGGTAGAAACTGGTTTTTTGACCAATAAAGAAGAAGGTGCGTACCTCAATTCCAGTAGAGGTCAGAATGAAATGGCCACTTCAATTGCAGACGCTATTCTTACCTACAAAAAGAATGCGATGGCCAATATAGCGGATTTCACACCCAATACCATTCCAGATGTGCCAGAACCGGAAGCTGTTAAGGCACCGGCAAAAGAAGAGAAAGCTAAAAAGGAAAGTCCGGCTAAGAAAAAAGTGGCAACAAAGAAAATAGAAGATAAGCCGTCTGTGGCCAAGACTACCGAGGTTGCAGTAGAAGAAAAAACAAAGATTGCGGTTCAGATTATAGATGAGGCCAAAGAAAGTGGTGAAAAAGCGGTTTCGGTTAAAGAGGAGCCTAAAGAACAGAAAACACCGGATACACCATCCAAAACTAAATCTAATGTTATCTATAAGGTTCAAATTATGGCTAGCGCCAAAAATATTCCGTTACGACCCTCCTCTTTTAATGGGTTGAACCGGGTTGAAAAGGAGCCTTATAAAAACCTGTTTAGATATGTTTATGGTAAAACAAGTTCGCTAGAGGAAGCAAAAATGTTGAAGTCCAATGCCGATTTAAAAGGGTATAAAACATCATATATTGTGGCCTATAGAGATGGTAAGCGTATACCTTTTAAAGATAGCCTCAAGTAGGTTTCACAGCAATAAATAAGTACCTTCCATATTTTATTTCTAATTTTGTTAGAGACCTTCAACTTTATGAAAGTCTCTTATTAACCCAAAATCGATCCTTTTGAAACTATCCAGGGAAATCAAAACAGGAATTATCGTTATAGGCGGTATACTGTTGTTCATCTTAGGTTTTAGCTACTTAAAATCGTCGCCATTGTTTGAAGATGGTAAAACTTTAAATGCTGTTTATAAGGAAGTTGGAGGCCTACAAGTAGGGACTCCGGTAACCATAAATGGTTTTGTGGTGGGAAACGTTACCGGTGTGAAATTTAAAGATGAAAGCGGAGATTTATCGGTGGAACTTTTTATTAAGAGCGATTTCGATTTTTCTAAAAATAGTACCGCAGAACTCTATGACACAGGTATTATAGGAGGTAAGGGTATTCAGATAAAACCTGTTTTTGATGGTGCTCCCATGGCAAAAACGGGAGATACTTTACCAAGTAGAATTCAATTGGGGCTTACACAATTGGTCCAAAAACAACTTACTCCTCTGCAACAAAAAGTAGAAGGCGCGGTTACCAATGCAGATAGTTTGCTTATGAACGTAAACGAAGTTCTGGATGATAAGGCCAAAAGAGATTTAAGGGAAACTTTAAGCGGATTGAACAGTACCGTAGCTAGTTTTCAAAAAAGTGCCGAAGTGCTTAATAGAATTTTGAGCAGTAATGAGAGTAGATTGAATGAGTCTTTGGATAATTTTGAAACATTGACATCCAATTTTGCTAAACTGTCCGATTCATTGAATAACGCAGGGTTAGGACGTACATTGGCAAATCTTGAGTCTACTATGGGCAATTTAAATAAACTGATGGCCAATATAGAAAAGGGAGATGGTTCATTAGGTAAGCTCATGAAGGACGAAGAACTGTACAATAATTTAAACAATGCATCTAGGGAATTAGATTTGTTGTTACAGGATTTTCGTTTAAACCCGAAACGATATGTAAATGTTTCTGTTTTTGGTAAAAAGCAAAAGGAATATGAACTTCCTGAAGAAGACCCGGCCAACCCTCAACAAACTGAACAATAAATGGAATACTTACCCAATATTTTATTTTTAATCGTACTCGTAGCCGGTATTGGCTTCTTTGCTAGGAATGTAAAACGTCTGTCCAGAAATATTAAGCTGGGTAAAGATGTTGATGTGTCCGATAATACAGGGCAGAGATGGAAAAATATGGCCATGATAGCCTTGGGGCAGACCAAAATGGTCGTTCGTCCTATTGCTGGTTTCCTTCATATTATCGTCTATGTGGGTTTCATTATCATAAATATTGAAGTCGTAGAAATTATTTTGGACGGTCTTTTAGGAACACATCGTCTTTTTGCCCCACTCGGTACAGTTTACGATATTTTAATAGGTTCGTTTGAAATATTGGCTTTTTTGGTTATTGTGGCTGTAACCGTTTTCTGGATTCGTAGAAATATTGTCCGGATTAAAAGATTCTTAAAACCGGAAATGACTGGTTGGCCTAAAAAAGATGGTAACCTTATTCTTTATATAGAATTTGTGCTAATGGTGCTTTTTTTGACCATGAACGGCGCTGATTACCAATTGCAACAGATGGGTGCTGCACACTATACAGATGCTGGCATGTTTCCAGTAAGTCAGTTTATAGCACCACTTTTTGACGGAATGTCAATGAGTTCTTTAATTATTTTGGAAAGAACTGCTTGGTGGTTGCATATTATTGGAATTCTATGCTTTTTAAATTATTTGTATTACTCCAAACATTTGCATATTCTCTTGGCTTTTCCAAATACCTACTATGGTAAGTTGGCTCCTAAAGGGGAATTTAAAAATTTAGATGCGGTAACCGCAGAAGTCAAATTAATGATGGACCCGTCTGCCGATCCTTTTGCCGCTCCGGCAGAAGAAGAGTCTGCCGAACCGGCTAAATTTGGGGCTTCGGATGTTATGGATCTGAGTTGGGTGCAACTGTTAAACTCTTACACGTGTACCGAGTGTGGCCGTTGTACGGATGAATGTCCTGCCAACCAGACCGGAAAAAAGCTGTCGCCTAGAAAGATAATGATGGACACCAGGGACAGGTTGGAAGAGGTAGGCAAAAATATAGATGCCAATAAAGGCCAATTTGTTGATGACGGGAAGCAACTTTTGGATGGTTATATTACCCGAGAAGAACTTTGGGCGTGTACTACTTGTAATGCATGTGTACAAGCTTGCCCGGTAAGCATTGATCCGCTTTCTATAATTATGGATATGCGTCAATACTTGGTAATGGAGGAATCTGCCGCTCCTACGGACCTCAATAATATGATGGGTAACGTAGAGAATAATGGCGCTCCTTGGCCTTTTAACCAAATGGACCGATTAAATTGGGCCAAAGAAGAATAGGTAGTCTTTTAAGGACACTAGAATAATTTATAGAACTTGAATTTTATAGAATGGCGAACGAATTAAAAGTTCCAACAATGGCAGAGCTTTTTGCTGCAGGTCAAAAACCAGAAGTTTTGTTTTGGGTTGGCTGCGCTGGTAGTTTTGACGATAGGGCAAAAAAGATAACTAAAGCATTTGTTCAGTTGTTGAATAAGGCAAATGTTTCTTTTGCCGTTTTGGGAACCGAAGAAAGCTGTACCGGAGACCCGGCAAAAAGAGCGGGGAACGAATTTTTGTTCCAAATGCAGGCAGTCACCAATATAGAGGTGATGAATGCCTATGGGATTAACAAAATAGTTACGGCCTGTCCGCATTGTTTTAACACCATTAAAAATGAATACCCCGGTTTGGGCGGTCATTACGAGGTGGTTCATCATACGCAATTCTTGAAAAAGCTTTTTGAAGATGGAAGAATTACCTTGGAAGGCGGAAAATTTAAAGGTAAACGTATAACCTATCATGATCCGTGCTATTTAGGTAGGGCCAACAATGTTTACGAAGCTCCCCGGGATTTGATCCGTAAATTGGATGCAGAGCTTATAGAAATGAAAAGCTGTAAGGAAAAAGGACTATGTTGTGGTGCCGGTGGTGCCCAAATGTTCAAGGAGCCGGAAAAAGGCAATAAGGACGTTAATATAGAGCGAACCGAACAGGCATTGGAAACTCAGCCGGAAATTATTGCCGCCGGGTGCCCATTTTGCAATACTATGATGACGGATGGTGTAAAGAATAAAGAGAAAGAAGGAGCCATTGCAGTAATGGATATAGCAGAGCTTATGGCTTCTGCCGAAGACTTATAAATGCCCCAATAAGAACCCCAAATTTAGAACACTAAAATGCTAGTAGAATTTAATACATTACCCAATGCTTCACGCATTTGGATTTATCAAGGTAGCCGCAGCTTTACCGAAACAGAACTAGAAGAAATTCAGAAAGAGTTGGATGCGTTCATTACCGAGTGGACGGCTCACGGCAGTCAACTAAAGGCCGGATACGAAATTAAATATAGGAGATTTATAGTATTGGCTTTAGATCAGAGTGCTACAGCGGCATCAGGTTGTTCTATTGATGCATCTGTACATTTTATTCAACATTTAGAAAAAAAATACAATGTTGAGCTGTTGGATAAGATGAATGTTTCCTATAAGCAAGGAGAGCATATAGCCTACAAGCCTCTTGTGGATTTTAAAAAGATGGCAAAGCAAAAAGCGGTCTCAAAAAACACCATTGTTTTCAATAATCTAGTTACCAACAAAGAGGAATATCAGGAACATTGGGAGGTGCCGGCATCGGAAAGTTGGCATTCCCGTTTTATGTAATAATACTATTTTTTTATTTTCTGAGGTATTGATTTCATTATATATATCGGATGAAATGCAATATTCCTTTTAGTTTTTAGTTATTGCCATAGATCTATTTTATAATGCGGTTTTTCCCTGTTTTTTCCTTTCTTTTTTTCGTATTTCTGAGTGTCAGTGCCCAGCAACATCCTTTGGTAACCAAAGATAGTTTGGCGCAGAGCAATTGGGTAGATGCGCGCTACAATGAAATGACCTTGGATCAAAAGCTGGGGCAACTTTTTATGGTTATGGTAGCTTCGGACCAAGCAAAATCTAGTACGGACAAGATAAAAAGCCTCATTAAGGAACAGCAAATAGGAGGGGTTATATTTTCCACCGGAGGTCCAATTAGACAGGCAAAACTTACCAATGAATTTCAATCTGTAGCAAAGGTACCCCTTATGGTGGGTATGGATGCGGAATGGGGTTTGGCCATGCGGTTGGATTCTACCTATGCTTTTCCTTGGAACATGACCTTAGGGGCTATTACGGATAACACCATTGTTTATAAGGTAGGTGAGCGAATAGGGCAACATGCCAAGCGCTTAGGTGTCCATATTAATTTTGCTCCTGATGTAGATATCAATACAAATCCACAAAACCCAATAATAGGTAACCGTTCTTTTGGTGAAGATCGAGAAAATGTAGCCGAAAAAGGTATTGCCTTTATGAAAGGTATGGAAAGTGCAGGAGTACTTTCTAGTGGAAAGCACTTTCCGGGGCATGGAGATACGGCTACGGATTCACATAAAGCTCTTCCTATCATCAATTTTACAAGAGAACGTTTGGATAGTGTAGAACTATATCCGTTTAGAAGATTGATAGATGAGGGTCTAAGTAGCGTAATGGTGGCACATTTAGAAGTTCCGGCCTTGGAATTGAAAAAAGAGCTTCCTTCTTCACTGTCGGAACAAATTATTTCTGGTTTGCTCAAAGAAGAAATGTGCTTTGAAGGTCTGGTTTTTACCGATGCCCTTAACATGAAAGGCGTAACCAACCACGGTAAGGACGGTGATGCTGAAGTAGCTGCGTTTATGGCGGGGAATGACATTCTATTAATGCCTACAGAGGTGGCAAAAGCCAAAGAAAAACTAACAAAAGCATATAATAAAGGGAAAATTTCCGAAGAAAGATTGGCTAGTTCGGTAAAGAAAATTCTAATGGCCAAATACAAAGTGGGACTCAACAACTACGAACCCATTCAATTAGAGAATTTATATGAGGATTTAAATTCTAGAACGGATGATTTGGTCTATGAAGAGGCTATTGAAAAGGCACTTACTGTTGTAAAGAACAACTTTTACCTAATGGGCATAAAGCAACTGGAGAATAAAAAGATTGCTTATGTAAAGTTTGGCGATGCGGATAGCGACCCATTTGTTGAAGAACTGAACAAGTATGCTAAGGTTACTCAGGTAAATGCGAGCGATATTGGTACGCTAAAGAACAAACTTAAAGATTACAACTTGGTGATTATTGGTCATCATAAGAGCAATGAAAGTCCTTGGAAAGCCTATAAATTTTCAAAAAAAGAACTGCAATGGTTGAAGGAGATAGCCGAAGAAAGGACTTCCAACCTCATTCTATCTGTATTTGCTAAGCCCTATGCACTCTTAGATGTACCTTCTTTTAAAAGTATAGACGCGGTGTTGGTAGCATATCAAAATAGTGAATTGGCACAGCGTAAGGCCGCTCAAGCGATTTTTGGTGCTATTCCTACGGATGGAAAGCTTCCTGTTACAGCAAACCAAGATTTTCCTGTTAATACTCAGGTGAAGTTAAAGTCTCTGTTACGGTTAGGATATAGTTACCCGGAAAGAGTAGGTTTTGATGCCGCTAAACTGGCCCAAGTAGATACTTTGGTAGGGCATGGAATTGATTCGTTAATGTTTCCCGGGGCTCAGGTCTTGATTGCCCGCAAAGGGAAGGTTGTTTACAATAAAGGTTTTGGAAAGCCTACCTATGATTCCAAGGATAGTATTACCACTCAGAGTATTTTTGACTTGGCATCCATCACTAAAATTTTAGGAACACTTCCTATGATTATGAAAATGGAAGAAGAGGGAGATATTAAACTTAATAGTACATTTCAAGATTTAATCCCGGAGTACGCAGATACGGAATTAAAAAATGTTACCGTATTAAAAGCTTTGTCCCATTACGGGCGCCTTCCGGCATGGATTGCCTTCTATGTAGATACGCTTGATAAAAACCGAAAGCCCTCAAAGGAGTTCTATAGAACGGAACCAACAAATGGTTTTTCGTATAAGGTAACGGACAAGTTGTATTTGACCGATGCTTATAACGATTCAATTTATAATAGGATCGGGCGTCAAGATTTAAAATCCAATCGGTACCGATATAGTGATGTAGGATATTACGTCATGAAAAAATACGTGGAAAAAGTAGGCGGGAAAAGGTTAGATGAGCAAGTAGATAAGTTTCTGTATCAACCTATAGGTGCGACAAGTACGGCATATAATCCACTTGAGAAATTTCCAAAAAATAGGATTGTGCCATCTGAAGAAGATAAGTATTACCGCTATGAAACCGTTCAGGGCTATGTTCATGATATGGGCGCTGCCATGCAAGGTGGTGTAGGAGGCCATGCAGGCCTTTTTAGCAATGCGGAAGATGTAGCTAAGATTATGCAAATGTACTTGCAGAACGGTATGTATGGGGGAACCAGGTTCTTGGACGCCCGTACCGTGAAAAAATTCAATACCTGTTATTTCTGTGATGAAAATGTGAGACGGGGTGTAGGTTTTGATAAACCCCAACTAAAAGATAGCGGACCTACTTGTGGATGCGTTTCAAGGAAAAGTTTTGGACATAGCGGTTTTACGGGTACGTACACTTGGGCCGATCCTGAGGAAGAGATTGTTTATGTGTTCTTATCCAATAGAACATACCCGTCTTCATCCAATACACTTTTGATAAAATCAGGGTTAAGAACCAGGATTCAACAGGTTATCTATGATGCCATTCTAAATTAAATCAATCTTTTTTTCATGTAGTACTTCACTGTTAATCAATTTCTCAATTGATAAACAGCGCGTTTCGTGTGTAATCTAGAGGCAGGTTTGAAATTTAGAACAACTTATACCGACATACTTTATAGATTTAGCTAAATTTGACTAATGAAAATAGCAATAGTTTGTTACCCTACTTTTGGGGGCAGCGGTGTAGTAGCCACAGAACTGGGTATAGCTTTGGCCAATAGAGGTCATGAAGTTCATTTTGTAACCTATAAGCAACCGGTTCGTTTGGGGCTTTTGGGCAACAAGATTTATTTTCATGAGGTTCATGTGCCAGAATATCCTCTATTTAAATATCAGCCTTATGAACTGGCCTTATCAAGTAAATTGGTAGATACTATAAAGCTTCATAAGATAGACCTTCTTCATGTGCACTATGCAATACCACATGCGTATGCGGGTTACATGGCAAAAAAGATGTTGGAGGAAGAAGGCGTATACGTGCCTATGATTACCACACTGCATGGTACGGATATTACTTTGGTTGGTAAGCATCCGTTCTATAAACCAGCGGTTACCTTTAGCATCAATCAATCGGATGTTGTTACTTCGGTTTCAGAAAACCTGAAACAAAACACCATGGAAATTTTTGATATAAAAAAGGAAATAGAGGTTGTACCCAATTTTATAGATAAATCAAATTACAGCACATCTTTTACAGACTGTCAGCGTTCTTTAATGGCAGAGGATGATGAGCGGATTATTACCCACATCAGCAACTTTAGAAAGGTAAAATGTATTCCTGATGTAATTGAGATTTTTGACCGGGTACAGAAAGAAATTCCGGCCAAATTGGTAATGGTGGGAGAAGGTCCTGAAAAAGAAAATGCGGAAAGGTTATGTGAGGAAAAAGGAATTTCCGATAGGGTGATATTTTTAGGAAATAGTAATGAGATAGACCGGATACTGTGTTTTTCAGATTTATTTTTATTACCATCCGAGTCGGAGAGTTTTGGATTGGCCGCTCTGGAAGCCATGATAAATAAAGTACCTGTTATTTCCAGTAATGCTGGTGGTATACCAGAGGTTAATGAACATGGAATTACCGGTTTCTTAAGTGATGTTGGCGATGTTGTGGATATGGCTAAGAATGCCGTAAGTATTTTAAAGGACGATGCAACTTTGGAAACATTCAAGAAAAATGCCGTTATTTCTGCTGAGCGTTTTGATATAATGAAGGTTCTACCTTTGTACGAAGCCCTTTATGAAAAGGCATATAAGGCAAGATTTGATAAATCGTATAGTTAGTATGAAATCCGTTCTCTTAATTTTTTTAGTCTTGTTTTCAACCTGTAAAGTACAGGAGAAGAGGGCGGAGAATGATAGAGAATTACAAACCTTAACCCAAGCCCGATTGCAACTTATAGAAAGTGATAATTATAGCGGTACGGACCAAGAAGAATTCTTGGTGGTTACAGATATGAAAACTTTGCAGAAGTTTTATTCAACGGTTAACAGAACAAGGAAACCAGGGTTACCGGTCCCTCAAGTAGATTTTTCAAAGGAGGTTTTGGTTATTTATTGTGCGGGAAAGAGGGAAAACTCCTTTCAACCTAGGTTGTTCGTTGAAAATGAGACCGAAGGCCAGCTTGTTTTAAAAGTTGAAAACATTACCGGTAACGATAAAACATCAACTTCTATAATCACACCGTTCTCCGTGTACAAATTACCACTTACACAGAAAAATATCCTCTTACAACAATAACGTTAAGGGCTGTTAAGAATATTATAATTACAGCAGACCATCGAATTTTGTTACCGTTCAAAGTGTATTGTAGTCTTATTGGTTTGATAGTCATTACTTTGTAGTTAGAACACCCAAATCTAATTGCTATGAAAACCTATACGTATTATATAGTGGCTATGCTATGCGCTTCGGTCAATTTGCTACAGGCACAAGAAGAACTTCAACTCACCAAAAAAGATAGTATTGTAAAAAGCTCATGGATGTTTGGCATTGGCTACAACATTGTGGATGATTCTGGTGATGTTTTTGACGAGCTCTTTTCATTTGGCGAGCAGTGGAACGTACTTTCTTATCCATCTAGGGTAAGCATAGGCAGATATTTTAAAAGTGGAATAGGAGTAGAGGCTATTGGTAGCTATAATAAATATAAGATAGGTAAGTTTATTGATGGAGAAACAAACCTTGAAGAATCTCACTACTATGGGCTGGATGCAAGATTAACTTATGATCTTAATAAAATTATAGGACAAACGGGCTGGTTTGACCCCTACTTGGGTGTTGGTGCTGGCTATACAGATGCGAACAATCAGCCAAGGGGAACTTATAATGCGGTTGTAGGCTTTAGAACTTGGTTTTCCGATAGAATTGGACTTGATTTTAGTTCATCAGGAAAGTGGTCGGCCAATAATGATCAGGCCACCAATCATTTGCAACATGCCGCGGGAGTAGTGTATCAATTTGGAATAGAAAAGGGGTTATCCAAAAAAGGAGAAGAGAAATTGGCCCTAATGGAAGAGTTGGCCCAAAAGCTTCAAAAAGAAAAAGATTCTCTTGCTGCCGTTGAGCAACGGGAAAGAGAACAGGCTGCTATAGCCGCTCGCCTGGCGAAAGAAAAAGAAGAGGCACGTTTGGCTGCTGCAGAAAAAGCCAAATTGGAGGCAGAGAACCAACGTAAAGCAAAAATAAAAGCAGAAATTGATGATTTAGGTTTTGCTTACTTTGACTTGAATTCATCCTACTTAAATGCAAAATCGAAAAAAGTATTGGATGGGTTAACGGCTATTCTGGAAAAACATCCGAAATTGGAATTGGAAATTACTTCCCATACGGATTCTAGAGGTGCATCAAAATATAATGACTGGTTATCCCAAAGAAGGGTAGATAGAACCAAAGCCTACCTTTTGAAGAAGGGCGTTGAAGCTAGTAGACTTTCTGCCGAAGCTTATGGTGAAAGCAATTTGTTGAACGAATGTGATGATACTACGTACTGTAGTGAAGAAAAGCACCAAATAAACAGACGTTCAGAATTTATAATTTCTAAATTTTAATTACTAAGAGATTAAGCCTTTCTTAAGCCATTTTCTCTTGGCCCAAAAGTTGAACTTAATATAGTAGTAGGATAAATTTACCGGCCAAGAAAGCCAATAGAAGCCTTTGTAGTACAAGAAGGGTTTTATCTTTACCAAGTATCTAAAAACCTTTTCAGGTGATTTTATAAAGGTTTTGATAAGACCTATTTTGGAAATAGTTATTTGGTTGGGGTCGTATTCTAGACCAACTTTATTTTCTCCTACGTTTTGGTAGAACCCCTTAGTAATTTGTTTTATGAAATTAAGCTTCTTTCTGTTGGTGAATATACCAGTTCGTAAAGCCATATCCGTTATATACTCCTGGGTTACTTGCTCTGAGTAATCTATAGGACGAAGTTCTGTAAAAAGATTTTTAAATTCTGTGTACATGTAATCTTGAATAGGAGAAATAAATTTATCGAAAACCATTTTCTCATTGGGTTCATGGTATTCAACGGTTGGGGACTCTCCTTCTTCTGCAAACTTATAGGCTAATGTACTGCCATGTGGTGCAGCTAACAATTGTTCGTAAAGTTGTCCGTTTGCCATTAGGATATCATCATAGAAATCTTGGCTAGGATATATGGAGAAATTCAAACCAAATCTTTTGGTGTCCTTTTCTATATTATATATTTCTTTTAAACCTAAGTAGTACCCGGTTACCGGTGTTTTCTTATTTAGGAACTTGTAAATACTCTCTTGCATGGTTCCTCCCCAACCAACATCAACTAGGGCAAGGCCATCTTTTTCATAATTGGCTCCAAAAGATTTTAGATACGTTAAAAATGCAGTTTTTTGTAAATTTCTATTTTTCTCGTAGGCAATTTGAAAAGCTTCGTTTTCTCTAAGAAGTGCCATAGTGGGCGATTTAAAGAAGTCCGTTATGGTCTCGTCCTTAGAGGCGGGTATGTCTTTGGTAATGTTGTTCTTGGTAGTGTCCGAAAAAGGAAACCAATCAAGAAAATGCTGTAAGGACATATCTCCAAACTTCCTTAATAGCTCTTCAAAATCTTCGTTTTCCAAAGGTCGCAAGGCCAATTGGGTGGCGGATTGTCTTGAAGCCTTTAGATAATGTGTGTTTATCTTTTCTTCACATTTAAACAAGTTCATTTCTTGATAACAATCAAACAATTGTTTTAGAAAATGACCTTCTCTGGCGAGGAAAAATAGTTCTTTGATCCCATTTCTTCTGGCATTGATATAGAGTCTTTCCGTAAAGAAATAGAAATGGATTATATATTCACTAAATTTATGTTCACTATTTAAACATCTTGATTTAATAAGGTTACAGGCCTTTCTAAAATCATTTTTATCAGATCCTAAAAGATTACGTTTGTTCCTGAATTTATGCGAAAAATGTTTTAAATGTAAGGAGTCAATAGCATATTTGGAGGCGTTTATATCATCACTTTTTTTATTGTCTCCAATCATCAATACAGATTTAGCTTCTGTATTGGTCTTATCAAGTACATATGGGTATAATCCACCTTTTTCTTTACTAAGTCCTACGGTACTTGATATAAATACAGCATCAAAGAGGTCTGCAATTTTATGATGCTCTAGTATTCTTAAAATTACCCTTTTGGAAAGGTAAAAGTCTGATAGTAAATATATTTTATATCCTTTCTGTTTATAATACGAAAGAATTTCAATAAGCTCGTCATTTTTAAACTGAACGGATATTTCCGCAATATAATCTGCGTTTTCAAATAGGTTTTTGAATCTAGCGAATGGAACATCATGTAGATTCTCTGAATTGATAAGTCTTCTGTAGACTTCTTCAATAACCTCTTTGTATTTTATCTCCAGTGTAGACCGGTGTTGCTTTTTCCCGAGGTACAATAATGATTCGTTACGTATTGTAAAGAGTTTTTCGGAAGAAAGTTTCATACCAAGCTCCCGGACCATAAATTTGCCCCATAAGCGTAAAGCATAGTTGGGGTGTACAGTACGATGAACTAGTGTATCAAAGAAGTCTGTAAAAAGAACTTCCCGATTTGGAAACCGCGAAATTCTACGCTTCAGGTCTATCAAGGGGGATCAGTTAAAATAATTTAATTAACTTCTAATTGACAGATCTAACGGATAAATAGAAGAAAAATTATTGGGGATCTATGATAAATAGAAAGAATAATATCTTCTTTCAATTCTGCGAACCAAACTTTTAGGGTCGACTTTTGGGAACTTTTATTTAATTCAGCCACGATGTTCTCGTTTACGGGGTTTAACTGCGAATATATACGACGAAGTGTAGTGTCTGGACGTTTTTTAAGAAAATATTAAGAAAATATTCGATGAACGGCAGAACCGGTTTTAAAAAGCCGGTTTTTTCTCTAATTTGTTTTAAAAAGATGATGAAAATGCAGTATTGGAGAGCACCGTTTTGCTGTTTTTTCCTATAACCAAGTAAGAATCAGATTGGTCTAAAATTGAGTAAACGTTAATTTCCGACTCTTTTTCGTCGCTCTCATAAAGAAAATCGTAAATATTCCTTCTTAAAAAATCGAATTCGCTGCTCTTAAAATTTATGGATTCAATATTCTTGATTTCCGTATGAAAAGGTATATTGGTGTGTTTAATTTTAGGCAATTCACTATTTAATTCCTGAGAGTTTTTTCTTTTGGATTGGTAATCGTGGTATTTTTCGATCAATCCTTTTTCGCGTACATATTGCTTCAGGGCTTTCAATAAATAGTATGATGAAGCTTTTAATCTTCCTATCAATGATTTTTTTAAAAAGAAAATTTCATATTGGTAATCGTAAACAGTATTGCACCAACGTCTTTTCCAATAAAAATCGCCTTTAGAAAAAGTTATAAGTTTTATTTTGTTAGAAATACACCATTCTATTTGTTTCATTAAGTCCGTATACCCTGTATTAAATTTTGAATAATCAATGTCATAGGTTCTTATATATTGAAAGATTACGTCTTTCATGTGAAAGTTAAGACAAATATCAATTGGCATTTTTCCGTTATAGATAACATAGAACGAAGCCTTTTTGTCTAAAATCATTTGGTAAACATGTGCTCTATAAAAGTCTTGTGTAGCTAGGTTAATATTGTCTTTGATTCCTTTTTCTAATGAACGTAGCTCTAATAGGCGGTAAAACTCGTCCATTAAAAAATCGTATTCCGGTTTTTCAATAGCACCAAAATACATTTGATACCTAATGTCAAAACACTGTTCCAGTTTCTTTTGTTCCCGACGTAGTTTATAACGACTGGTTTTTCCGAACCTCTCATTAAGGTAGTTCGGGAGCGATTTTACGTTTTTAAAATTGATAAGAAAACCGGGATACTGCTTTATACTTAAACACCCTATTTCTTTAGGAAGTACATCTTTTTTTACCGTAAAATAAGTAGGAATATCCTCCACAACAAAAGATGAAGCTGGTAGTTGAAATTTTTCTTCTTTAGAATTGGTAAAGACTAGTTCTTGTGTATAGCAGTTCAGTAAGCTTTTGTAATAAGAGGGCAAAGACTCTTTTGTGTATGCGCTAAAGAAAAAGTTTAATGAATTCATATGTGTGATTAGCGGGTGCTTACTCAGCCGTATTTGGTAAAGGCTTGGATGATTTAGCTTTCTTCAGATAGTTAGCTAACTCTTTTGCAATTAAGGCTCTCCCATGTGAGTTCCAGTGATGGTCATAGATAAGAGTAGTGGGTTTCTTTGAGCTTTCAAAACTAATAGAGAAATCAATATAACGTATGTCATTATCACGACAAAAAGCTAAAAAACGCTCACTGGTTTTTCTGCTGTCCAAAAGTAAGCTGGTTTTACCCTTGTCAAAACCATATAGTTTTATAAGATTTTTGAAATTGGCAATCCGTTCTTGATCTTCTTTTAATTTTGCTTCTTCACTGTCTTTTAGCTCGTTGGTTTGATACCCTTTATCGGTTTCATTAAAAGCTACACCGCGTTGTGCGAGTTTTTTTAGCGGTTCTACAATCCCAATTTTGCTTCCGTAGGCCAATAGCTTAATGTTGTCCCTTATTTTAAACAATGTAGAGGACAACATTTTTATTCGGTCTTTGTTTGGCTCATATTCTGCGCGGCCCAAATCGTTATCGTAATTCAAGTATAGAACAATTTGGTCTATAAGTTTAAAATCATCTTGATAGGCATACACAAGATGCATTTGATTGGCAAAATCATAACCCGCATATCCATACTCATAAACTTGTACGCCATTAGTCTGGTTTTCTATTTGTTTACCTATGGAGTTGGTAAAATCTTGATGAAAACCCTCAATAAAGGAGTCTCCAATTAGTGCCATTTCATATGTATCCGTAGATGGTGTAAATTCCCTAAAGGAATTAAAACCGGCTTTATTAATGTGGAATTTCGAGAAATTTTGATTTCTATTTCCAGTAACAGCATACCCGTCATGGTCAGGTACTCGCTTTTCAACGCCGTATTCATCTATAAAACGAGGAGGGTCTTCAGTATATAAATGGAATACCCTAACAATTACTTCCAATACAAGAATAATCAATAGAATATATACTATAGTTTTTAGAACAAATTTTTTCATCCCAACTAAAATTGAAAATAGATAAACGAACGGTTTACACCATCATCATAGAATAATAATATACTCAAAACTACCAGGGTATACAATAAGAACCGGACGACAGGCGAACTGAATTTAAATGGGGACCTCTCATCCTTTCTTATCAGATATTCATAAATAGTGAAAAGGGCAATCAATACATAAAAGTCCAGCATTCTATAGCCCATAGGGTGCATATAGGGTTCGTAGCGAAAGTTATTGCCTATCTGCTTTATGAAATCAAAAGAGGAGGATAGGGAAGGGGACCTAAAAAATATTCTGGAAAAAGTAACCAGAAAGAAAGTTAAAAGTACTTGGCCTATTTCCGTAATACTAGGTAACCAGGTACGTTCTGCAATAACATTATCTGCGTACACCCGATTTCTTCCCATTAAAAATACGGGAATGTAGAGTAGAGCATGAATACCGCCCCAAAAAACAAATGTCCAATTTGCACCATGCCAAAGGCCACTTACCAGGAAAATAACCGCAATGTTCCGTAATGATTTTAGTTTGCTTACCCGTGAACCTCCCATGGGAATGTACAGGTAATGCCTGAACCATGTACTTAATGAAATGTGCCATCTTTGCCAGTATTCCGCAATGTTCCTAGAGAAGTTTGGAAACTTGAAGTTAGACATTAGTTCTACACCAAAAAGTTTTGCGGTGCCAATAGCAATATCTGTATAACCACTAAAATCACCATATACCTGAAAACTAAAAAGCGATACCCCAAGGATAAGGGTAGAGGCCGGGTAATCTGGGTAATTGGTAAAAATGTCGTCTACTATAGGAGCGAGAGAATCGGCTATGACTAGCTTTTTAAAGAACCCCCATAGAATTAATTTAAGCCCACTAGTAGCTTGTTCGTAGTTAAAAACCCGGCGTGTATTAATTTGGTTCAATAAATTTGACGCCCTTTCAATTGGTCCTGCCACAAGTTGAGGAAAGAAAGCTACAAAGGCGGCAAAAGAAACGAAATTGGTAGTAGGCTTCAGTTTTTTATAGTAAATGTCAAACGAGTAGGACATGGTTTGGAAAGTGTAAAAAGATATCCCTACAGGTAGGATAATACGGAGTGTCCAAACACTTTTAATATTATAGCCTAGTGCATTTACAGACTCTATAAAGGAGTCAACAAAGAAGTTGAAATACTTAAAAAAGCCTAATAGTCCTAGGTTAAAAGCTACACTTACCCATAACCAATATTTGGCTTTTTGCTTGTTGTCCTGATATTTGAAAATTTGTTGACCAACGAAAAAATCTAGAACGGTGCTAAGAAATATTAAAATGAGAAAGCGCCAATCCCACCAGCCATAAAAGACATAACTGGCTACAATTACCAATAAATTTTGAATTTTCAGGCTCTTTTTGAACACGAACCAGTACAGTACAAAGACCACTGGAAGAAAAATCAAAAAATCAAGCGAATTAAACAGCACTGTTATTTAATGTTTATTGAGTTAATATCAATTTTGTTCAATATTTACAATGGTTGAACTAGTATTGCCTTTGCTTTTTTTGCTTGGCCTATAAAGTAATACTGTTTTGCATTGTCTCTATACACTTTTAAGTCTTTTGAACATTCATCATTAAGATATAAGAACTCAAAAGCCAATGATTTTAGTATATGGTTTTCCGCAGCTTTTAAGTCAATTTCGGTTAAATCATTTTGGTGCGGCTCCTCGGAAATAGCTTCAAATTTGAACGCGGTCTGCGTTGTTGATACTTCTGTTTTTCTGCTCTTAAGCTTATAAGTTAGTCTATGTAATCTTTCGTTTACATTTTTCTCACGCAACTTCTGCTTTAAATCAAAAAAGGACTTTAGTCCCCGAGCCAATGTTTTAGCCAATATAGATGAGGAGTCATAAAAAATATGGTATTCAAAATCGTATGTTTTGTTGGACCATCTAGTTTTATAATCAAAATATCCTTTTGAGAAATCAAAAATCTTAATTTTTTCAGTTAGGCAATATTCAATTAGTTTCATAATAGTGACTGAGCCTAAATGGAATTTGGCATAATCAATATCAAAAACGGTAATGGCATCAAAAAGTACGGTATCGGAATGGTAGTTTAAAGTAACTCCAATGGGAGTATTTCCATCATAAATAACGAACAAAGAAGCCTTGTTTTCCAGAATTAAGGGATAAGCAACATCATAATAAAACTGCCATTCTTCAGGATTGAGGTTATTATTTGTTATTTGTTTATCGTTAAAGCGCTTAGTAAGTAATTCTTTAAATGAAACAAAAACTGCATCGTACTCATCTTTAGTGATTTCACCAAAGTACATTTTATAAGTAATATCAAAACAGGCTTCAAAGCGCTTTTTGTATTTATTCAATTTGTATCTGCTACTCTTACTGAAAGTAGCAAGCATATACTCGTTGAAGTTGCTATACTCTTCTAAATTTATTGCAAAACCAGGATATTGCTTTGAGCTTTGAAACTTGAGTTTTGAGTCAACAGCAATGCTTATATCATTATTAAAATATGCTGGAACATCATAAATAAGAAAGACCTTATTTTTATAACCCTTACCATGTGTACTTTCTATACTGTAATTCATGCCCTTGGTTAGGGTTTTTCCGGAATTAATGTATAAAGGCAAGTAGCTTGAGCCATAAAAACCAATATTCTTAAAGCAATCAAAGCTCAGTGGTTTCTTATTTTGGTTAAAGTGTTTAGACCAAACGGAAACGTAGGTATCTGAAAGAAAGGGATTATTTTTTATCAAAACAGATTAAGATTAATGAGATTTGGGCATTTGGCGATACGCTGGAAAAAAATTGCTTTCACCATCATTTGTGCTGTCGCATAGCTGCTCTTCCCGCTTTTTAACCAAGTCTTTGTAGACTTTAGGATTTACAATCCATTTCCAAAATTTAGCCGGTCTGTGATTTTTGGAAAAAGTGGATTTAAAAGCGAATAAAGAATCACTTTTAACACCTTTTCCACCGCCAAGATTAAAAAACTTGTAGTTTTCCTCAGTGGCATCAATACGCATAGTATCAATAATCAGTTTTATGGCATTAAGGTTCACATACTCTTCCTTATAGCCGGATAAATGATATTGAACAATCTCATCAGTTTTAATAAACATGGCGCCGCCTATAACTTCTTGGGTTTCATCTATAACGCATAGTAAAAGTTCTGTTTTAAAGAATGAACTTAACATGAGCTGATAAAAATAGCGGTCATTGAAAAAATAACTTTCATCCGCATTTACCCTACGCATGTTTTCGTAATAGATATCCATAAAGGTCCGAATATCTTCTTCAGAAGTACCTTTTCTGACAGAACATACTTTTCTGCTTTTGTTGATGTAAGTCTTTAAGCGACTACTGTATTGTTGGCGCTGTATATCCAAGGGTAGGGTAAGGTCTATATAGACGACTTCTCCAGGACTTGAAATATCTCCAATATTGGCAAGAATCTCTTCTTGATGGTCTATATAAGGATGAAGTCTAGAAAAAACGGAAACTATTTTTTGCTCAATAAAAAGCTTCTGTAATTCAATTTTAAACGTGGTATTTTCAAAGTTAAGGCTTTTGGTACTGCAGAGTGGTCCAGCATAACCATAGACGGAAGTAACATCTTTATAGCATGTCCCTTCAATATCTCTTAGCATTAAAGGTATAATAATACTGGCCCCATCTTCTTCATAGTGAATTAGAATAGGTGTCTCGTCTTCGTTTTTTGAAAGGTAATGATAGTGGTAGGTATGGTAAAAGTCACAGTGGTCGACCATTTTCATGAGATCGTTCCATTCATTCCTTTCGGTTACAATTTCAATCATTAATGCAGGTTAAATGCTTGAGGTAGAGGTAATCTTAAACCTCAGGTTAGTGTTGGATTTCATTGTTGAGATTTCTCAATAGAATTTAACCGTAAAGCAAAATTTTGATTACTGATGTGGTGTTGGTTAGCAAATAACTTTTTCTTGAAGCCATTTGATTGTATTTAATTGATACTCAGTTACAAATTATCTAATGTAAACCTATTTTCGCATGGTGTAAAGATGAGTAAAATAGTATTATAAAATTACTGCTTTAAGGAGGATTTTCAAAAAAATAGGATAGTTAACTTTTATTCAAAAAATAAGGTGATAATTGCTTTATGTTACGGCGATATCTCCAATTTTTTCTATAAAAACTTTAGGAAGATGGGTTTCGGTAAAATAGCGATAGCCATCACTATGAATGTTTAAGCCATTGTCAATCAACCCAATACTGTCCCATCCTAAAAAATTAGGAGCTATAAAATCTTTCCTTACATTATCCGCTACATAGCAGTAATTATGATTTGCAAAGGTTTTTTCTATTTCTAAGTAGTTGTTTTTATCAGGTTTTTCCGAGCCCAACTCTTCAGAAATAATTATTTTATCAAAGTAAGTTTCAATACCTAACGCTAAAAGCTTAGCTCTTTGGGTTTTGCTGCGCCCATCCGTAATTATAGCCAATTTTCCTCTCTTGTCTTTAATTGACTGTAGTAAAGGAAGAACCCCTGAAAATGGTTGTATAGTAGGATTGTGATTCCGGTAAAGGTTTATGAGAGCTTCCTTTTTGATATTATAAGTAGTTGCTAAATGTTCAAATACGTTTTCTTTATTTCTGTACATAGAGAACATTTGTGCAAATAGAGACCTCCATTTTTTGAAATCCAATTCTTGGGCAATTGCACAATAGGCCGACCTGAGGAAGTCAATTTCATTATAGAGTGTATCGTCTAAATCAAAAACGATAACTGTTTTTTCATCAACCTTTATATCCATGAACTAGAATTTCATCATCGTATCGTATCATAAGCAAATCATTTTCCCAACAATCAAAGTCTTCCTCAATATGTTTACCTTGAGTAAATTCCTCAATAATCCATTTTGGATAATTGGCTCCTGATAAATAGGATAGGGGGTAGCCACCACCAAATCTCGGGTTAATTTCTATAGCCCTCACCTTATCTTCTGTATTATGAACAAAAAATTGAGCAGTAAGACATCCAACAGCACCATTAACCTGGGCTAAATTCTTCTTAATGTAATCAACCAAGAGATTCTTAACGGTCAAAGCTTTATAAACTTCGCCATCTCTAACTTCAATCCGTTTACGAGGAACTACGCATTTTAGTTTGTTATCTTTTCCATAATATAAATCGCAGGTGAATTCGTCATAAAAGTCATGGTCAAGGTACTCCAAGAACATGAGCTTATCATTTTCAAAATGATAGGAGGTCAAATCTTTTTCCTCCTTTATAAGATAAGTGTCTACACTACGACTACCGTCTATTGGCTTAATGAATAAGGGCAGTTCATAATTATTTTTTGAAAACTCTTTGGCTACCGCAACATTATGTTCCTCAAAAAACTTATGAATTTGTCTTTTATCCCTGCATTTGCCCACAAAATCAGATGAAGCTACTACAGGAGTAACCCCGTTTTTTTCTAAAAGAAGCCTATTTTGGGCGAGAGGTAGTAATTCTGTATCTATGGTTGGAATCAATAACTCAATATTCCTATCTCTACATTCTTTTATGAGAACATCAAAATAGTCAGGGTGTGTAACAAAAGGTACTTTAAAATAACCGTCGGCTATTTGGCAGGCTCCGGATAAAGTTGGATCGGCATCTGAAGCATATACCTTTGCACTAGGATATATTTTTTTAAGTTCCTTTTGAAAAGCTCTGACAAGAGAAACGCGTCTGCCCGCAGAAGATATGAGAATGTTCATTGTGTTAAGGTGTAAAAAGATCGGAACATCTTTATGAATGGATTAATCAAAGGTTTTCTATTAAATACGAAAACCAAGCAAGAATAGCCTATTCCGTGATAATCTTCTCCTATGAATTTTTTTAATGGGTAAGCATCTATTTTTTCGAAGTCTGATAACATTGCCGGAATCTCCGAAACTGATATATCTGACTTCATTAAGCGTACCATAAGGAAAAAAACAAACGATTGCTGTCTGGTCTTTAACCGTTTAATGCATGCTTGGGCATTTTCATGCTCCTTAGGAACAGTTGCTATTAACTTATCAAATACATGAGCGGCATTGGCGTTGTCATAAATCACTTTATTGTAATGTTCCGGGCTCTTATTTCGCATTGCCGAAGTTGGTAAAATGCGGTATCTATGTACGTCTAAATTGGTATGCGCCATTCTTTTGGCCTGGCAAAACAGCTCGGCAGTGAGTATGGCATCTTCCATCCATTTGCCTTCAATAAAACGGATCCCCGTATTCTTTATGAACTCTCTTTTTATAAGGTACCACCAGATTTCATTTTGGTGTTTCCTATGGGCCAAATAAGATATACCATCTTCAATAGTAAGATCGTTTAATTTACTGCCCAGGTTTTCGGAAACAGGATATTTTTTTTCTACAACAGACTTTGTTCTAAATGTAAGGATATCCAAACTATGATCTGAAGCTAATTTTAATAGCACCGGTAAAGTGTTTTCCGCTACATAATCATCTGGGTCCAAAAAATAAATATATTGGCCGTGTGCCAAGTCGTAACCTGAATTACGAGCGGCCCCAACCCCAGCATTTTTTTTATCTATGACCTTTATATGGTCATTTTTTTTGGCATAGTCCATGGCAATTTCAAGCGTTTTGTCCTTGGACTCATCATTTACAATAATGATTTCATACTCTTCAGGGAGCAGGCTTTGCTTCATTAGGCTATCTACACATTCGGGCAGATAGAGTTCCATGTTGTAGCAGGGGATGATTATACTTAACTTCATACTTTACTGTTTCCTGTAAAAACTTCCATAGTTGCGCTTGAATCTGAACTAATTCCATCACTCTTGATAACCTTTTGGATAGTTAGAAAAACAATTTTTAAATCTAACCAAAACGAGCGGTTTTCAACGTACCAAACATCATATTCAAATTTTTTGTCCCAAGAAATCGCGTTTCTTCCATTTACTTGGGCCCAACCGGTAATACCCGGTCTTACTAAATGCCTTTTTTTTTGCATGTCATTATACAGGGGGAGGTAAGATACCAATAATGGCCTTGGGCCTATAAGGCTCATTTCACCTTTTAGAACATTAAGTAACTGGGGTAATTCATCAAGAGAAGTTTTTCTAATGAACCTGCCAATAGGTGTCAGTCTTACTTCATCAGGAAGAAAGTTGCCATTTTCGTCTTTTTTGTCGTTCATAGTCTTGAATTTAAAGATTTTAAAAATCTTCTCGTTTTTTCCCGGTCTTTTTTGAACAAAGAAAACGTCTCCTTGATTGGAGACGGCTAAGAACACGATGACAAATACGATTATTGGACCGGCTACCATTAAACCGAATAGCGCTATAAAAAAGTCCAAAACCCGTTTTATAAAATGTTTGTACATACTGGTTAAATATTCCTACGGCAAATTAACTATAATATTTTCTTTTTCATTGATCCAGATAGACCAATTACGGTTTTTATGGTTGTAGGGGGATATTCGGATTTTTCTTTCATGCTAAGCAGAAGACCAGAACTTTTTTTAATACCGTTAGAGCTTTTATAGCTGTTTTTCAATAATATTAAAAATATGGCTGTTAATTAGATTCACATCAAATTTATTTTCGGCTAATTTTCTGCTTTCTTGACCCATAATTTCAATTTGTCCTGGGTTGTCCAAAAAGTATTTCATAGCGTCAACAAGAGGTTTTTCTTCTTTGGGGGCAATTAAAAAACCATTTTTGCCCTCAACAACAGTTTCTTTACAACCAGGCTGCATGGTGGTGATGATGGGCATACCACTTGATAAAGCCTCTAGGATAGAGCGGGGTACGCCCTCTCTATAGTAAGTAGGCAATACAAAAATGTCTAATTCTGAAATAGATTTTGCTACATTGGTGGATTTACCATGATATACTATGGTCCCATTTCTGTCTAGTTCTTCAAGTTCTTTTTTTGAGACGGCAGAACTACTGTTTTCAGGAGGTTCGCCAATGATATGAAATTCTGAATTAGGATAATGGGGTTTTAATTCTCGCGCCCCGTTCATAAGAAGTTCAACCCCTTTTTCCTTCATTAACCTGGCTACAAGTACAAACTTAACAGCACTACTTGAGGAATGCCTTCTTGGTTTAAAGGAAAATTTGTCTAGGTTGATACCGGAACCGTTAACTACATGTAAAGATTGATTCCTTGCAACAATTTTATGGTTTTTGAAAAGTTCAAGATCGTCCGAATTTTGAAAAATAACGGCTTTGTTGGATTTTAAGGCTTTTCTATATAGAAACTCTGTTACGGACTGCAAAACTTTAGCCTTCGTGGTTACCCTGCTAAAAGTAAATCCGAGACCTGTAATTAGCGAAATTACAGGAATGCCAAGTTTCTTGGCAGCAAATGAGCCATAGATAACGGGTTTAATAGTGTACGGAAAAAGTACGTCTATTTTATGTGTTACCATTATAGTTTTCAGTTCCTTAATGGTATTATAATCGCTTAGCGGGTTTAAGCCGGTTCTTTGTAAGTTGAACGGTACAGGAATACCACCCAATTCGTGAACCATTTTTAATGTATTTTCATCAAAGTCGGGTCCGCCACAGTATACCTTAAAGCCTTTAGTTAATAAGTGCTTTATAAGGTCTCCTCTAAAATTGCTTAAAGAAAAGGAAGCGGAGCAGAGGATGAGTATATTTTTTGACATGCTTTTTAATCAAAGTGACTTATAGGTGAAAGTGTACCATTTCTGAAAACAGTAATAGGACCAGACGATAAAAGTATTATCTTTTTTTCCACTTAGATGATCTTGTACAATATTACGGATATATTCAACGTTAAAAATGTTTTGATTTTCTAAAAAACTTCTTTCAATATAAGATTGCATTTCTTTGCGTAAACTAGAACGAAGCCAATCTCCAACAGGAGATCCAAAACCTTGTTTCCCTTTGTTTAGGAAATCATCAGGGAAATCACTTTTAAATGCCTCTTTAAGAATGTGCTTTTTGTCCCAACCTTTCATTAAAAATTTTTCAGGAAGGCTGTTTGCGAAATGCCATAGTTTCTTGTTTAAAAACGGAGCACGACATTCAATGGAATTTAACATACTTGTGCGGTCTACTTTGGCTAACATTCCTCCTTCCAAACTTAAGGTTTTGTCTACAAATCTAAAATCAGTAAGGCTACTAGGATTTTCAATATTGATTTTATCCTTATACTCTTTAAACAAATCTTTAACGACTAATTCTTTTTTAATCAGATATTGAAGCTGTTTTTCTGTATTAGCAAGGGATATAATATCCCAATAATATTGCCCATTGTAATCAACAGTATTTAGCATTTTTCTGATTTGAAACCTTTTTCCCCTCCTGTCATCTTTATTCATTAGCATAGGAGTGATATTGTTCAAAATCATTTTATGCACTGTCTCAGGAATAATCGATGTATATTTTCTGTTGATTTTACCAACATAATATTTGTTGTATCCTCCGAAAATCTCATCTCCTCCATCTCCGGTAAGAGCTACTTTGACATGATTGCTGGTCTTTTGGGAAACTAAATAGGTGGGAAGAGCTGCCGTATCGGAAAAAGGTTCGTCAAAATTTAATAAGATTTCATGAATATTATTTTTTAAATCATTTTCGCCGATAACGAACTCGTGATGTTTACTATTGATTTGTTTTGCAACAATTTGAGATTTATCGGTTTCGTCATAATTGGCTTTCTCAAAACCAATTGAAAAGGTATTGATACGACTCTCGCTCATTCTGGATAAACAGAGGGAGACAATTGAACTGTCTACGCCGCCTGATAGAAAAGTCCCTATGGGGACATCCGAAACAGCTCTACTTTCGACACTCTCAGTAACCAAATTTTTAGTAGCTGTCTTAGCTGTTTTAAAGTCAATGTTTTCTTTGGCACTGTTGAATTCTGGCTCTATTTGATGAATTTTATATTCTTTTTCTAAAAGATTAAATTCCAAATAATGATTGGCTTCAAGTTTATATATAGAATCATAAATGGTATGGGGAGCCGGGATGTAGGTGAGTCGGAGGAAGTGATTTAGTCCAGGAATGGAAATTGCTGGTTTTGATTTGATGACGGAAAGTAAAGATTTTAACTCCGAGCCCCAGATAAATTTTTCTTCAATGAAAGAATAGTACAAAGGTTTTTCACCAAAGAAATCTCTAGCAATAAAGACTTTGTTTTGTTTTTTATCAAAAATGCTAAAACCAAACATGCCGTCTAGCTTTTTAAAAGACGCAGCTCCTTCTAGTTCATAAAGTTTTAGAATTACTTCGGTATCACTGTTCGTTTTGAAATGGATGCCTTTTGCGGTTAGTTGCGCTCTGATTTGCCGGTAGTTATATATTTCACCGTTAAAAACAATTACTATTTTTTTATCATCGCTGTAAATGGGTTGTTTACCTGATTCAAGGTCAATTATCGAAAGCCTGCGCATTCCTAAAGCTATACTGTAGTCACTGTTTTGCTCGATAAACGTGCCATCGTCATCGGGCCCACGATGAACGATTAAATCATTCATTGTTGTTATATCTGATTTTAATTTACCAGGTTCAATAGGGAGTGTATATATGAAACCATTAATTCCGCACATAATAAGGGGGCCTTATGAGTTTAAAAAAGTTTTGAATAGGTCGTAAATTTTTTCAAGATCGAAATCTTTCGATCTTTTTAGACTCATTTTTGAATAGTGAATGCATTTATTGGGATTTTCTTGTAAATAGTTAATAGCTTTTAATAAGCCAATATGGTCATTGTTGTTTATTAATATGCCGTATTCCGCTAAAACAAAGTCATTAATAGGGATGTTTACTTGCTCGTTTTGGTTTAGCAACTCCAAAGGGCCTGAAAGGCAGTTTGTTGAAATGCAAGGTAGTCCGTAGCTCATAGCTTCTAACAGGGCATTAGGGAATCCTTCGGTATGTGATGATAACACGAAACAGTGGTTTTGTAACATGTATTCACCAACGTTTTTAACTTTTCCTTGAAAATTAACTTTACTCTGTAGGTTATTGGTTTTTACGAAATTTTTCAGTGCATCTTCTAAATGCCCTCCTCCCAATAAGTCGAATTTTATATTCGAGTTAAAATCGTTTTTTAATGCTTTTAAAATCATGATATGATTTTTTCTTGTATTTAAGGTTCCTGCTGTAATTATTCTAAATTCTCTTTCAGAATACTGCAAATCTTCGGGATTGATTGTATGTAAGGGGAGCTCTATAGGGTTATATATTACTTCCATTGGAATTTTAACCCCAAAATTATTTTTTAAATCGGCATTGATATAATAAGAGTTGGAAAACAACTTGTCGCAACGATTATATAATAATGGGTAAAAGATTTTTGCAATGTAAAGCGATAGTTTACTTGTGGTGTTGTCGGAAGGAAAACCTCGTTCACTAATAATCGATAAAGCTCGATTGTTGAAAATTGAATTTATGCCATTTATGAAATTAGGGAAGGCTAGGAAAGATATAGCATAATTTATTTTTAAATCGGTTAAAATTCTTCGATATTTGGAATTAAACTGTAGAGCATCGGAAATTTTTTTATAGAAGGGTCTAGTGGGTTTTTTGTCGCAGAGAATAATCGTTTTGACCTGTTCTGGGATAGGGAAGTGTATTTCATTGTAAAAAAGAATAAGGGTAACCTCATAATCATTAACAAGCTCCTTCATAAGCAAGCTTATAACCTTTTCGGCTCCTCCGCTTGCAAGGGATATATTTAGTATGGATAATTTTGGTTTTGAACCTAACATGTATGATTATTTGTAGTCAAGGTAATTGAAAATATAACAGCTACTTACCTTTGATTATGCAATTGCTCAATTAGTGATTCCCATTTTTCACCTACATTTTTCATAGAAAATTTTTCCATTGAAGAGGGAGCATTGGCTCTTAAACGATTCCTTAACTCAGGGTTTTTGATTAAGTTTTCTAAGCCAAACTTCATTTTTTCAAGGTTCTGGTCTTCGATTAAAATTCCATTTTCATTGTTGGTGATAATATCTGAAGGACCGGAAACACAATCAAAAGAAATACAGCAGACACCTTGTGACATTGCTTCCAGAAGTGTCATGGGTAATCCTTCATATCTCGAAGTCAGAATAAAAATACTCGAATTATTGAGTAATTGCTGTATATCCGTTCTGTGTCCAGTGAATATGACTTTATTTTCTACATTTAATTCCTTGGCTTTATTAAGGAGATAAGTATGTCCCTCCTTACCGTCTCCTACTATTTTAAGTTTCCAATCAGGATATTTGTCTAAAATATAAGCGGAGATATCGAGTAGGTTATCAAACCCTTTGTTGTCATATCGATCTAAATCACCAATAGCCAAAATTTCTTTATTCTTAAAGTCTTCTGATTGATTGCTATTGATTATCTCAAAAGGACATGGATTAGGCATTAGCCAAACATTGTTGTTTCGTTTTTCGAAATATTCTTGATCAAATTTGGTTAAAATGGTCACTGCATCAGCGTAACGATAAAGGTTGTTCCTTAGAAACTTCCGGGCAAAATTGTTAAACTGCAAATGGTTAGTGTGCTCCGAAACAATAATTTTTAGCTTAAATATTTTAGCAATCGGAATTGACATATAACTCAACAGACTAATATGGGAGCTTATTATGTCTGGTCTGTTTTTCTTTTGTTTATAAAAATTCAATAGGCTAAAAAAACCGTTAACGACTACAGACTGAAAAAAGGGATGGCTGTGTAGTTTTATTCTTTCAACTTTTGGACTTAAATCGTACTTATCTGAACCTTGAAAAGTGATAATTCTTACGATGTGTCCTTTGTCTACTAAATAGTTGGCTAATAAACTGACAACTCTTTCAGCTCCACCGCCACTCATTTTATTGATTAAAAAATCGATTCTCATAGCAATTTTAAGGAAGGTTTTGAACGGGTTAATTGATTTTGTCAATATTCAATTCTTTTCCAAGCGTATAATCCCACTCTTTTGGTAAAATAGGTTGGAGTCCGCCATCGTGATGAAAGGTGAGTTCTCCAAAAAATAGTACACCGTCGATATCGTACCAGTCAACTCTTACATAAGCAAAAGGTTCCGATAATTTTTGAGATAATAATATCATTTTCTCTAAGGTTTTCGGTTTTTCTGCGTCCTCTATGGAAGGGTCGGTATATTTACCATTGCCTTTTGGTGATGACCATTTGTATGGTTCTCGATTCCAATTGACGTCGTACCAGTTTCGGTGATGATGGTCTGTTCCCCTTCCCATATCGACTTGAATCATTCGTACATTTCCATTAAAACAATGCAACTTATAGTCCATCGGGATGTTACCATTTTTATCCATTAAAAGTTGCTCAACAATGATACAGGGTTTTATTTTTTTGTATTGCCATTCTCGAGATGTACGAAAGTAATTTTTGCTCATTCGATCTTTCAATGAGTCTCTGACGCCAGCCCAATTAATATTGGTTTCTTCTGTTACAAATATACCCCCTCCACTGTCATGGTTTGTCTTTATGATACACGGGCGTTTATTTATCGTATTCTCGTTAATTTGGGTAACATCTTCGGTTTGAAGATAAAGAGGGACTAGAAACTCCTCGCCAATTTTACTTTTCACATAATCTCTTACCGCGTACTTGTCAGCACATTGAGTGTGCAGCGGGGTTCTGTCGTACAATTTTAACCAATTTATTTTTTCGTTTAATGATTTGGGATTGTTAAAGTTGATTTTTCTTCCAAATGATTTTTTAAACGCTCTTTGTATATATGGCTTATCAGGAACCGTTTTTATATATAAATCTATTCCAAACCCAATAATTATATTCCCGAGTTTAGTATTGTAATATAATTGCTTTAGAAAATTATACATTTTACTCTATATTTTTAAGTTGTAATTATGGATTTAGTTTATCTAATTTCTGAATATTCAGATAAACGTACATTGTCATGAAAAGATTGTAATAGTTGTCATAATAGCCATGGCCGGTTAATAGGAATAGGGCAATAGTACAACTGAGGTAAAAAAAAGTGGGATTTTCACGAATATGAGCCAAACTTCTTCTAATGACGTATAGATAAATACCTATAAAAATTAGAAACGGTATGAAACCTGATTCACCTAGAATCATTAAGTAAGCATTGTGCACACCTGGACGATGGCCAAAATGGTTTCCTTGTAGTTTCTGATAACCGTGACCAAAAAAAGGTTTTTCTAAAATCACATTAGTATATAAAGCCCATGTTTCGGTTCTGGAGTCTTTTTCAATAGTTTTGACCTGTACTTCCTCTTGTGAGTCAAAAATACTCTGTAAAGCGTTAAATCGTTCTGTATTTAGGGATAGGAATGTTGAAACGGAAAATACTATTAATATAGATAGGGCGCCTACTGCAGGGCCTATTAAGTTTTTTCTATCATTCAATATTGATACGGCACTTATAATTAGCCATATAGCGATAAAGGTGCGTGAAAAAGTTAAGATTCCTCCTAGTGTAAATATCAATTGTCCTAGAATTCTAGTTTTTACATTTTTTATGGTAAAAACGAGTGCATATCCTCCAATACAAATTGCACCTGCGGCATTGGGGTTTAAATAAAAGCCGCTATATCTTCCATAGTTTGCGGCAAAACTACCATTTGCTGTTGGGAAGATAGAAGCGTTGATTATTATACTTAGAGCGCCGATTAGTAGAAAAAAGTAGATTTCCTTATTCGTTGTATTATATATAACCTGGGCGCTGAATACAACTACAATCATAGATCTTATCAATTCCTTGAAAAAATCAATATCGTGCACGCCGCTATAGTTGTACCCACTGATGGTAAAGTATAATATAGTAAGAAGAACAAACGGGAGGGGAGGAGCATACTTTTTCTTTGACAATATAAAGTAGCCTATTAATAAAATGGACAACAAATAACTGGCAATACTACCGAAGGAACTGCCGAAATATACCAATAAATAGGAGGGCATATTCCATAAAGCTAAAACTAAGATAATGTATCTTATTATTTGCATTTTTAGTTTTTTGAGGATTTAGCGTTTAGGGGGGCTATAATCCTAAGTCTGAAAAATATTATTTATAAGTTCTTCTAAACGTTATAGTGATTATTTAATACAGTTACAATACTTTTGATTCTTATCAGTTTGTATTGTTGATCAATATTTTTAATAAAACTTGGTTTCCTATGAAAATTTATCCATTAATTGTTTTTCTTTCCCTTAGGCTTTATACAAAGTTTAGTTATTTGGTGACCAAAACTAGACTAAATAATAAAATAAATAAACTAATTAGGTCAAAGGGTTTAAAAAAACTTACAAAAGAAGAAAAGAAAGAGATACAATCATACTATAAAACGCAAAACAAAGATAGGATTAGTTTCAAGTGGCATCGATTTTATAGCAAATGCAATGATGTTTTTCTGGCAGATTACGTTCCTGAGGACTTATTCTATCAAAAATTGGAGCCATTTTTTAACAAGCGTGACTTTGGAGTTCCTTTTATGGACAAAAATTTTTTAACGAGAATACTTCCGAATATTAAACAACCGGAGACTATAATAAACAATATAAATGGATTCTATTTTCATAAAGGAGAACTTATTGATTTTGAACGGGCAGTTTCCATTTGTAAAAAGGAGATAGGGTTTATGGTTATTAAACCTTCACTTGATAGTGGAGGGGGGAAGAATGTACGGTTGTTTTCTGGAGCAGGTAAAAATTGTGACAATGTTGGAGCAAGTATTGACAATTTATTTAAAAATTACAATAAGGACTTTCTGGTTCAAAAAGTGGTAGAGCAACATCCAAAGTTGAGCAGTCTGAACCCAACATCTCTTAATACTTTTAGGGTAATGAGCTTCTTTTCAGAGACAGGAGTGGAGGTATTGTCGACGATCATACGTATGGGAGGGGAGAATTCGTTTACCGATAACGGTACCACGGGAGGTGTTTCTTGTGGTGTTGGCGAAAATGGAAAATTGAATAAATATGGATATAAACTCTCAGGCGAACGATTTACCGCGACTCATTCAGGTGTTGTGTTTGAGGGTTATTCTCTTCCTAGTGTAGAAAAAATGTTGGACGTTGTCAAAACAGCCCACAAGCAATTACCATATTTCAAGGTGATTTCTTGGGATTGTGCAATAGGTGCCGAAAAAGAAATCGTTTTGATTGAATTTAACACCAATGGGCAGGGAATAAACTCACATCAGTTGAATAATGGAGCGGTACTGTCAAAATTAGTGAAAAGCTATGCAAAACAGAAGGGGTGAGTCGAAGCGAGGCAGGTTCTAGACTAATTTGCTTTGTCGGTAGGTGTATAAGAACATGACGGTATTTTTGATGACAATGACAATTGTCGTGCAAATAGCAATTCCCAGAATTCCATAATATTTGATAAAGATGTAATCGAAAATAATATTTAAAATTAGCGCTCCAAAAGAAACATAGGCCATAAAAGCATTTTTGTTGATACTTGTTAAAAAATTAACAATTATCATTCCGGAAATAGCAAACGGAATATAGGCTAAAAATACTTTTTGAATACTTGATACTATCTCGGTGTCATTTGAAGTGAATTCTTTTCTTTGAAAGAAGAGTTCAACTAAAAAATCTGTGGCAAAGATGCCTGCAATGGCAAAAACGGCAGCACCTGTAAAAGTGATTTTGATCATTTTGAAGACTAGTTTAAAAGCCCTATCCCTGTCTTCGTGTATTAGTTTAGAAAAGTAAGGTAGTAATACATTTGTTATAGCAACGACTAGCAGGCCAATCAGAAAAGCAGGCATTTTTCTTCCATAATTAATAGCTGCAATGGAACCGATGGCTAGTTGTGCGGCAAAATATTGGTCAACAACACTATTAAGGCCACTTAAAAAACCAGATGAAACCTTGGCGGGTGTTTGGGCGAACATCAGTTTAATATTCTTATTATGGAAGTTTGGCAGGGAAAAGTGGAGTATATCTTTCTTTATGCAAATTACGACTAGATAAAACCAGCCTATAATTGACCCCAATAAAGTTCCAAATGCCAAGACCAAATCACCAAAATAATCTTTTAGGAAAAACAGGCTTAAAATGATGCAGATAGGTAAAAATATGCCTGAATATGAAGATAAACGAAATTCATTATTTATGTTAAGTAAGCCTGAGAGTAAAGATGAATATCCCCAAAATATTATACAGGGAAGTAAAAAATGAAATTGTGAAATGATTAAATCGTAATATTCTTGGTCATGTCCAGAAAAAAAAACCTTTAAATATAGGTCGGTGAATAAATAGGCGATTACCATAAATAATAGAGAGACCAATCCGGTTATTAATAAACCGGTACTTTGAAATGAAGCAACATTGTTGCCAGATTTTAATTCGGCAACATAATTAGGGATAAATACACTTTGAAAGGCTCCGAGGAAAACATTCATTATAAACCCAGGCACCAAAGAAGCAATAAAAAATGTATCTAAAATTTCAGAAAGCCCAAAATGGGAAGCGACAACCGATTCTTTATAAAAACCAACTCCTTTTAGAAATAAGGTTATAATACCTACGGTAAGAATATTTCGAACAACCTGTTTTTTTAATATATTGCTAAGGTTCGAAACAGAAATAAGATTCTTTAGATTTTTAATCATTTTTTATTGTAATAATCAATTAAAGCGGAGTTAATTAGGTCTTCCCATTGATTGGAAACAGTTTCTACTGTTAGGTGTTGGACGGCGAGAGGCGATAGTTTTGAAAATTTAGCCCTCAAAGCTTTATCTTCAATCAACTGGCTTAATTTCGAAGTGAATTCTGCTAGGTGGTCAACTTGTGTTAAAAAACCGTTTTCGTTATCTTTAATAAGCTCGGAAGGGCCTGTGGGGCAATCTGTTGAAATACATGGTAATCCCATGTGCATGGCTTCAATAAGCGCGTTGGGAAACCCTTCATATCTTGAGGGAAATGCAAAAATTTTAGCAGATTTATAATACTCTTGAATATTTTGTTTTCGTCCCAGCAAAATAATGCTTTCTTCTAAATTTAATTCGTGTATCAATTTTTGATACTCGTTTTTTTTATTCCCCTGACCTATAATATATAGTTTCCAACCTGTAGGGTTGATATTAGCAAAAGCTTTTATTAATATGTCCTGTCCCTTTTGATTCGTAAGTCTTCCTACATTTAAAATAATATTCTCCTTTTCATATTCGTCCGAGGCTTCAATTTTTAGCTCGGGAGATATGGGATTGGGTAAAATATGAAGTTTTGAACTATCGATCCATGAGGTAAAAAAAGATTGGATAAGAGAGGTTTGTACCACTAACTTGTCCGCTTTTGGATATAATAGTTTTCTTAAGGTATTCCAGAAAAAATTGGTTTTATCAGTAGAAGGATTGTTTCTTTCACTAATTATTATCGGGATATTATTTTTTCGTGCGGCTAAGGTGGCAATTATATTTGAACTTGTTAGAAAGGCGATTCCTAAATCAATCTTATGAATATTGAAGAGTTCAGAAACTTTTTTGTAGAGAGAGAAGTTATTGCGAACAGCTCCGAAAATATTTTTACTCGGACCAATGTGGGGTAAACAGTAATGAAATTGAACCTTCTTATTTAATTTGTAAAAGGGGGTGCCTTTGGCAAAGACAATTATATGTACGTTGTATGAATTTGACAGCTCATTACTTAAAGTACTTACTACTCTTTCCGCTCCTCCAGAATTAAGTGAGCTAATAATGAACGCAATATTCTTTTTTTTCATAATGCTTATGGTAAAATAACGAACAAACCTTTTTACACTTCGATGTAATAAACTGTTAAACTCAATTCTTAGTATAAAACTTCTGCAAATATGATAAAAAGCAATGAATAGTATAGGGTTATACTTTACTTTTGAAAACACGTACAGGGTGTTTTTAGTGATAAGCTTGACCTCATAATTATATCAATTTCATGTTATGATTAAATGTAAATTGTTTAGCTTGGTGTTGTAATGGTGATTGTTATTTTATGGTTAGTTTAATATGGAGTGATGACAATGGTTTGAATACAGTTCCGATTCCTCTTAATTAACGAAAGTCTTTTTCCTAATGAGAATAATTATGGTGACAAATTTTATTAAACTTAGCATTGCACTGTTGATAACAATATTTGTATTGAACATAAGCTTCGGTCAAAAAATAAAAATATCAAGTTTTGATAGAAGTGATTTGAGTAATGCATGGAGTTTGGCCTTAAGATCTTCGTATGACACATTAGTGGTTGATAAACTAGAACGTTCTTGGGTCGTTCGGCCTCTCAGGTTCAAGAATATTGAAAATAAGATGATCATTTTTCAAAAAGAGGTTGAAGTTCTAGCTATGAAAGGAGCTTTTGCAGGTGAGTCTGACGCACTTTTTAGGTTCACCAATTGTAAAAATATTCGAATAATAGGCGGTGGGGCTAAGCTCCGTATGAATAAGGAGGAATATAAAGAAGGTGAATGGAGACATGGTATAAGTTTAAAAAATAGTAGTAATATAGAAATAGAGAACTTGCTGATTTCTGACACAGGAGGGGATGGGATTTATATAGATGGTATAGCCTCCAAACTGGGAAGTTATTCAAAAGATATTAGATTAAGGCAAATTGTCTGCACAAATAATAAGAGACAAGGTATGTCTATAATAAGTGCAAAAAATGTATCAGTGGAAGATTGTGTGTTTAAAAATACCATAGGGACATTGCCTGGTGCGGGAGTTGATTTAGAACCGGATAATAAATTCAATAGACTAGAGGGAATTAGTTTTCGGAATTGTATGTTCTTAAATAATGACCACGCGGGTATAGTGTTGGCCCTCCATAAATTGGAAACAGAATCGACACCGGTTAGTATAGAGTTTTATAATTGTGTGTTTAGAAATAATCATAATGAAACAAACAGGTATATAGCTAGCGAAATAACCTTCTATGCACATGAAGAGAGTCCGGTAAAGGGATATGCCAATTTTAGAAATTGTTTAGTAGAAAAATCTAACTGGGGACTATTATACAGTCAAAAAAGCGCAGATGCTTATGATGTAGTTTTTGAAGATTGTGTAGTTAGAGATATTTGCAGGGATAATTCATTTCCTGTAGTTTACTTAGAAGTTCCGAACTATTATACAGGGAAGCATACTTTGGGAGGGATATCATTTAAGAATTTATATGTTTCGCACAAGTCTGATATGCCGTTTTTGTTAATTAGAGGGTCACGTGCAGAAACGTTAACAGATGTTAGCAACATCACAGGGACCATAATATTTGATAAAGAATCGAACATGGATGTTAATACCATTAATTATAACATAAGAGAGGGAAATGAGTTTCCTCTTAAGTTTATTCGTTCGAATTTTTGATTGCATTAATAGCAATAAAGAATTTATTCAATAAAATACCTAAGCCAAGGTTAAGTTGACTACAGCTAAATATAGATATACTGTTTATACAGGCTAGCTTTACTACATCTGACTTATCCTGCAGGCCTATTTCATCATTTTTTATCCTATAATTAAATCGGTTTGATTGGAAAATGACTCCCCTGTCAATTAAGATTATAATCGCTTAAATTTTAGGATAGAATAATTCGTTTGTGTGATAGCCCCCCCCCCCATATATCAATAAAAGCGGCAGTTCATCGGATTTTTTTTAAAGAGGTGTGCTGTTCGTCTATAAAATTGTTGTTTCAACAACAATTTTAAACTCTACTAGTTAGTATTTTGATTGGTCGTTGTGATGATGAAATTAATCTGAATAAATTATTAGAAGATAGAATTGTTATTGAAAGTCTAGTTCTCAAACGATAAGAGATGATATAAAAATAGATATAATCAAAGATAAATAATAAGAAACCGGGTCCCCAAATCCTAATCTTAACACCTACTTATGAAAGTTTTAAAAATAAAAGTCATTTATTTGACAATGCTCTTCTTTGCCTTTGTTTTAAGTATATCCTGTAGTCAAGATACTGATTTGTTAGTGGATTATGTAGCTGTAGATTCAGCGGAGGCTCGTTTAACAGGAAATATACTAGTTAATGATTCATATAAAATTCCCGGCAATAATACGGTTATATTGGATGTGTTGGCCAATGATATTATCTCTGACCCTGAAAAGGTGAAAATTGTTCAAACATCTCAACCCGATAATGGTATTGTAATAATTAATGATGATAAGACCTTAACTTATATTCCAGATGACCTACAGGGAAAAGAGAGCGATGATGAGGATGACATAGAAAATGAGAATTCCCCAGAAGAAACGGGTGAATCAACAGATAAAGATTCAAATGATTCTTTTACTTATACAACCGAGACAGAATTAGAAGGAGGGGATAAAGAGGTTAATGAGGCATCAGTGGTTATTTCAAATGATTTTTGGGAATTGAAGGCTTTTCCCACGGCTGAAGGTTTTGGAAAAAATGCCACTGGTGGACGAGGTGGTAGAGTGGTTGAAGTTACCAATTTAAATGATAGTGGTGAGGGTAGTTTGAGGGAAGCGTTGAAAATGACAGGTGCAAGAACAATAGTTTTTAAAGTTGGAGGAACTATTGAGTGTAAGTCGTATCTATCAATTCCCTTTGGATCAGGTAATGTGACGGTCGCTGGTCAAACTGCTCCAGGAGGGGGTATACAAATCAAAAATGCTGAATTAAGAATCCAGGATTCAAATGTAATAGTCAGATATTTGAAAATTAGATTGGGACATGACGTTACCGATCCATCAAATGAAGATGGGATACGCATTTTATCATGGAAAAATCGAGTAACTAAAGATGTAATTATTGACCATTGCAGTGTAGCTTGGGGTAAAGATGAAAATTTTGAGATAGGAGGAATGGGAGGCACAAGTAGTGTAAAAGATATAACTGTTCAAAATTGTATTATAGCAGAGAACATAATCGATTCTAAATATGGTATGATTTTATGGCGAAGGGCTACCAATATTAGTGTATTTAGAAATTTATTCGCTCATCACTCAGCACGGAACTTAGCAGCAACTACTTGTGAAAGTAAATTTGAATTTGTTAACAATTTGGTATATGGTTACAAAACAGGAACTGACCCGTCTTATGAAAACCATTTTGACATAATAGGAAACGTCTACAAACCAAGTAAAAATATAGCCACTAAATATGAGAATGTTCGACTTGAAAAATCGGGAACTAATTGTCCTGATGGTGATATAACCTTGACCAAAGGGTATGTGAGAGATAATCTGTTCGTTGGGGGGAATACTACGGTATCGAGTAATTTAACGCCTTATTTAAGTAAAACTAGAGTTATCAATTCTGGTATTGCGATTATTCTTCCGTCAAATGAGGTGGAAAAATCAATTATTGATGATGTTGGAGCTTCTCTTTTCAGAGATGATGCGGATTTAAGAGTAATTAATGATGTTATAAACAGTTCGGGAAGCTATAATCAGAATGATTCCAACGCTAGGAATTTCCCTTTTATAGAAAATGGCGAGACATACGTAGATAAGGATTCAGATGGTATTGATGATGTATGGGAAATCGAAAATGGTTTAAACCCTGAAAATGGAAATGATGGTAATAATGTGAATGGTATTGGATATACTAATTTGGAATTATTCCTCCATGATTTGACCCTTAGATAAAGATAATAATATTTAGAAGTTTTTTATTAGAATAAGTTGCATTCAATCTTGGATGGTTAGCCAGAACAATAATAGTTTTAGAAAAGGCGTGAGAACATCCTTCAAATATGTGAACAAAAGAAAATACACACTGTCTTAATAAAGTGTATGAGTTAAAAATTATAGGAGATAGGTTTATTGGAATGTGGCTCCTTTTTAATTATAAAGAACTGGTGTTTAATGAGACTTTTGCCATTGATGCGCATTGATTGCTTTAGAGTAGTTTTCCTTACAACTTAATCCACTATTATATGCATTTTATCACTGGATTTTTGGTAGGGAACAAAAGCTCGTTATTGATATTTTTTTGAGTTTTTTCTTTCTTTTCGTAAAGTTTGTTTTATAGGTGATTGTTAGTAATTCGTAGAACATTATGAAATCTTCCCAGTCGCTCCTTCATCATAAGTACTTATACATCTACTTCTGGCCGAACAGCAGAAATAAATCCCTTGCGGTTTTCTCTTTTCGTAGAATATTGTCTCTTCATATCTGATGGCCTATTCAGAAGGCGGCAGATTTGTAGTTGATGGTCTTGTTGTTCGCCTTGTTCGATTAATTGATTTTATAAATGATTTCTGTCCATTCTTCTTGATATCCCTAATACATAATACCATTATGCTTGGGGTATATTAAATATGTCTCGTGTGTTTGGGGACGCTTGTGGGATTGAAACAGGTATCTATACCCTTAGGAACTGATATTTTAACTTATTAGATGAGTTTTTTGTTTTTAAGTGACCGATGTCTATAAAACCCTAGAATTTTTGTCACCTATCTGATTGTCAATATTTTATTTGAGTATTTCTGAATACCTCACATCTAGAGTTTCTTGAAGCAACTGTTAAACTTCTCTCGTTTTTAATTACTTGTGGAAATAATTGTTGAGTAATTCTTCTATGTCCAAAATATACGAATAGTTAGAGTTATCGCAAAAAAACAAGGGCTTGCCCTTGTTTTTTTGCGATAATTGAATTTTGGTATCACTTGTATGAAAAGAATATTATAGAAATATTCTTTTCATTATTGTTTCTATAAATGTTTATAGGTAATAGATACATTTTGGTTATTACTGGAATTATAGCCTCCTAAATAAGTTAATGGATTGTCATTAGGTTCCTTAATTGTGAAACTACCTGTAATATTTTTCACTATATGTCCAGAATTAGGAGCGTTAATAATCATGAAAGGACTATTCGTATTGTATTCTAAATAAAAGTTTTTAAAACTAAAACCTCCAGTAGAATTTTCTCTACTTAAGGCTTCTAGCTCAATCGCTGGGCGGTTTCCACCGCTAGTAATAACGTTATAAGCAGAGCAGTCCGTGAAATTGACACTAAAGGCATCAGCTGCCTTATTTGCCTTTATTATTCGGTACTTACTATTTTTGAATGTTACATTCTCTAAATTAACCTCTCCTTTTACCGGATTATTATGGAGGCCTTGTACTATATATAATTCGGTTTTATAAACACCATTTGACGGAGCCTTATTGTTATTGTCGAATTCACAATTTTTTAAATTAACACTGATCGGTGTTGAAGATGCATTTAATTTTCCAGTAGAGATTAAAAAACCAAAACTATCGTTATTTGAAAATTTGCAGTTTATAAAATTGATATTTACTAACAATTGATTAGATGTGTCAGGTTCCAAATCGACCCCTGATTCTGGTTTGGCACCACTAGTATTGCTAAATTCTGAATTTCTAACCCAAACATTCTTTGCGGTTATAATAGACATGCCTTGTCTGCGATTGCCAGTAGACACTATGTCTTCGATAGTAATATTTTCAGAGTATACATCTCCTCCGCCAATGTATATACCATCTCCACCACTATTTTTAAGTGTTAAACCTTTTATTGTAACATCTTTGCTTCTGATAATTCCTAGGGCGTGTCTGTGTTCACCACTGGTGTATTCGCTTTTATTCATTAGGAAAGTAGCATTATACCCTTTAATTGTAACATTATTAGCTCTTATTAATTGAAATAATTGATCATTTGAATCGGAAAACGCGCCTGATTTCGCTTTCAAGACTACGCCAGATTCAAAAATTATAGTCATATTTTTTAAATCAAAGAACTTAGTTGGTTGTATCACCCAATCACTACTTTGTTTGTCGATAACCACATAGGAGCTTCCTGATTTAATCGCCGCTTCAAAAGCATCTGTTGCGTCACCGGATTTAAAACCGAAGCTTGATGCATAAACCGCATTAGAGGGATAGTTGTCTGAGCTTCCTCCGTTAGAGCTTCCACCTCCAGAGCTTCCTCCTCCGGTGTTACCACCACTACCTGTATCGCCACCCCCGGTATTTCCACCACTATTGTCTACAGGTCTCTCGTTTACTTTAACCTCAACGGTAGTTGAATGGGTAAGTCCTTCTTTATCCTTTACGGATAATTCAACTTTATACGTGCCTGGTTCGGAAAAACTATGGGATGGATTTTTGTTGGTGGTTGTAGACCCGTCCTTGAAATCCCAAAAATAACCCGTTATTTCTTTATCGTCCGTTGAGTTATTTGAACTGAATTGTACGTTTAAAGGAGCGTCGCCAGTTAAAGGAGAACCTGAAGCCACAGCTACTGGGGCTTCGTTTTCTGTTTCGGTAATTGTAATTGTAATGGTATCAGAATCTTTTAAACCATCTTCGTCAGTTACGGTAAGTATTACATTATAAGTTCCCTTTTTTGTAAAGATATGGGAAGGGTTGGAGCTTGTAGAGGTACTACCGTCCTTAAAATCCCAAAAATAATTTTTTACGGCAGTGTCATCGGTAGAGTTACTTCCCTTAAACTGAATATCTAGAGGAGCCTCTCCTTCTGTGGTGTTTGCGGAAGCTTTGGCAGTGGGAGCTTTGTTTTCTTTTTCGGTAACAGTTATAGTAATGGTATCTGTATTCTCTAATCCATCCTTATCCTTAACGGTCAACACTACTTCATAAGTACCCGCTTTTGTAAACGTATGGGAAGTAGAGGACGAGCTTCCCTTGTCGCCGTCTTTAAAATCCCATAGGTAACTAGTTACTCCAATATCATCGGAGGATTCTTTTCCGTCAAAAGTAACTTTCAATGGGGCTTCGCCAGAAGTTACTGAAGCTTTAGCGACAGCAGTAGGAGCATTGTTTTCTTTGGCTTTTACCGTAATTGTGGTTTCTTCTGTATCAATTTTTCCTTGTGCATCTTGTACTGTAAGTACAACTTTAAAGGTCCCGGCTTTCTCAAAGGTGTGTGAAGGGTTAGCTTCATTAGAAGATGAACCATCCCCAAAGTTCCATCCGTAATTTTTAACTTCTTCATCGTCACTGGAATTATTCCCTGTGAAATTTACTTTGAGTGGAGCTGTACCTGAAGAAGGTGATGCATCTACTACAGCAATAGGGGATTGATTTTCCGTTGAAATAGGAGTATCCGGCTCTTCCTCTTCTATAACCTCAGGCGTATCATTACTTGGTGCCTCTTCTTCTTCTTCTTCTTCTTCTTCTTGGTTAGTAGGCTCTTCCGGTGTTTCGCTTACTGGAGAACCTTCGTCATCTATAGATGGAGCCGATGGTACTTCTGTAGTTGGATTTTGGTCAGCAGAGACTATACCTTCGGAATCTTGGGGAGCGCTATAGGTAATAACCAGTTTTGGGCCATTCTTTGAACTATGTTCTTTTGATGCAAAAGCCAAATCATTTCCATCTTCGTGTTTAAGTACTAACGTAAGAACTTCTGGATTTAATTTTTCTTGATCTAAAATAATCTCCTGTGTTTGATTCACATGATAATCATCTGTTGTAGATCCTAATAAAGTATCTGATTTAGGTGCGGTTATTTCTGATATATCATGTTCAGACCAGTCGGTTGAATCCCCTTTTAATACAGAGATAGTTCCATGTCCATCATCTGTACTTATAGTGAACTCTAAGTGAGCCTCTTCTAAGATTCCGCCAATAGAGTCAATAGGGCTAATGTCAAACATCAAGTAACTTTCTCTATGCCCTTCATCAAGACGAATTAAATCTTGATTATATCCTTTACCACTTTGTAAATGAGCATCATGAATAGGAGTAAACACAGTTGTTCTAGTCTCATAAACTTTTTCCTCTACAATTTCTTCCTCTTCAGGAAGAACGGCTTCTTCTGGAACTAATTCTTCTTCCGTAATTTCTTCGGAAGTTTCTTTAGTGTCTTCTTTAATTTCGGTTGATGGGTCTGCTAAAACAGCATCTTTTAGTAATTCACTGTCTTTGCTACACGATATAATAATGAGTAGAAAAATAAAAACGAATCCAATAAAAGATTTGCTAGGAGCGGTGGGGTGAAATTTCATAAGTGGGCTAAAAAGTTAAATTTTCGTCAAAAAAATTATGATTGTCAAATTGTTTTTTATCGGTCAAAAACCAAATTAATCGACAAAATGCAAGCGGCCAAAAATAGAAACAAAATCTTAAAAATTGCTTTTATCGATAAAAAATATATAAAAATCGATAAAGAGCGCTAAAATATGTTAAAATGTACCGTTTGTCGAATACATGATACAGTACGGTAATGAACCATGTTGTAGACGTTACCAAGTACATTTTTTAACATTTAATTAAGAATAAAGTCGATGAAATGCGCAATATGGTTAAATCTTAAGTTGATAAAGCCTATTTTTTATTGCAGTATTTGTCAATGTATTTTCGCTGTAATCTGGAATAGATAAGTGATAAGCTAGAAAATAATCGATTGAAGGAGTGGAGAAGAGCTGAAAATTCTGTGAACATGGATGTTTGCATGTCCCTTCTTAACTAAGTCTGTTTTGGGTTCAATTGTAATAGGTAAGGACAGAATTAAAAAAAAAAGGCCAACACCGCGTGTTGGCCTTTTTTAATTTGTGTTGAATTTATTAGAGTCTGCCGTCTACATTATCTTTTAGTATACTTTTGACATCATAGATAATACCATTAGGATTTAAAGAGTTCTTAAGGTTTAATTTAAGAAATTCTTTGTGGGCTACGGTTAAAACAACCACATCAAACTTTTCTTTGGGTAGGGTTGATACCATGTCAAGATTAAATTCTTTTTTGACTTCCTCCTTAGAAGCCCATGGATCAAATATAGTTAAGTTTGTCCCGTAACTTTTTAAGTTGCTTATAACATCAACTGCTTTGGTGTTCCGAACGTCTGGGCAGTTTTCCTTAAAAGTTATACCTAAAACAAGAATATTCGCTCCTTTAATTTTGATATCTCTTTGAACCATTAACTTTATGACCTCTGAAGCAACATATTTTCCCATTCCATCATTCATACGGCGCCCGGCCAAAATAATTTCTGGATGGTAACCGTACTCTTGTGCCTTTTGAGCCAAATAGTAAGGGTCTACCCCAATACAATGTCCACCAACCAAGCCTGGTTTAAATGGAAGGAAATTCCATTTGGTTCCCGCAGCTTCTAAAACAGCTGTTGTATCAATCTCCATTAGATTGAAAATTTTAGCCAATTCGTTAACAAAGGCAATATTTATATCGCGTTGTGAGTTTTCTATGACCTTTGCCGCCTCAGCAACTTTTATAGTTGGGGCTAAATGTGTTCCTGCTGTAATAACGGAAGCATATAACTCATCTACTTTCTTTCCAGTGGCAGGTGTAGAGCCAGAAGTAACCTTTAGAATTTTTTCTACAGTATGTTCTTTATCTCCCGGATTGATTCGTTCAGGGGAGTACCCAACAAAAAAGTCTTCATTGAATTTTAAACCGCTTACTCGTTCCAGAACTGGTACACATTCATCTTCGGTAACCCCTGGATAGACCGTAGATTCGTAGATAACTAAATCACCCTTTTTCAAAACTTTACCAACTGTTTCACTTGATTTGTAAAGAGGGGTTAAGATTGGTCTATTAGTACTGTCAACTGGAGTTGGTACTGTTACGACATAATGAGTACAATCTGCAATATCCTCTAGATTGGATGTACAGTAAAGACCTTTATCAAAATTAGCGGAGTCTTGTAAAGTGGCTTTTAAATCCTCATCACTTACTTCTAGGGTGTTATCTTTTCCAGATTGTAGTTCTTCAATCCTTTTTTGGTTTATATCAAAACCGATTACTGGGTATTTGGTAGCAAACAAACGTGCTAAGGGTAGGCCTACATAGCCTAGACCGATAATCGCAATCTTTGATGTGTTCATACTTTTGCTTATTTTAAATTTTTCCAATACCACTCCATTGCTGATTTTAGGCCCGACTTGATGTCGTAAATGGGGTCATACTCCAAGTATTTCCGGGCTTTGTCAATGGAGGCTAAAGAATGGGGTACATCTCCTTGTCTCTCAGGACCATAGGTTACTTTAATATTTCCAACTTTAGAGTCGTACTTACTTAAGTATTGTTTTAATAATTCAACCAATTCTTTTAAATCCGTTCGTTCGCCACAGGCTGTATTATAAACGGTATTAAGTGCTTTTTTGTCATCAACTAAAAGTGCTCTGATATTCATCTCTACTACATTGTCAATATACGTAAAGTCTCTTGAGAAGCTTCCATCTCCATTAATTACTGGCGACTCATGATTCATCAGTTGCATAGTAAATTTAGGAATTACCGCAGCGTATGCGCCATTTGGGTCTTGTCTTCTTCCGAAAACATTAAAATACCTAAGCCCTATTGTCTCAATTCCATAAGTTTTTGAAAACACGTCGGCATAAAGCTCGTTTACATATTTTGTAATGGCATATGGGGATAGAGGTTTGCCAATAACATCTTCTACTTTGGGCATTGACTTTGAATCGCCATAAGTTGAGGAGCTAGCAGCATAAACAAAACGCTTAACTTTTGCTTTGCGAGCAGCAACCAACATATTTAAAAATCCAGAAACATTAACCTCATTACTTGTAATTGGGTCGTTTATGGAGCGCGGAACGGATCCTAGTGCGGCTTGGTGCAGCACATAATCAGTGTCCTTACAGGCACTCTCACAAGTATTTAACTCACGAATATCTCCTTCAATTAAAGTAAAATTCTCATTACTAAGAAAAGGTTCAATGTTTTCTCGTTTTCCTGTTAAGAAATTATCAAGACAAACAACTTTATTACCGTTTAATAATAAGGCTTCACATAGATTTGAACCAATAAATCCGGCACCACCCGTCACCAAAATCGTATACTTAGATGAAAAATTTAGTTTTTCGAGAGACATAAATTCAATGTTAAATAATTACATTTTTTAGTAGCCCGTATTTTAAGTTAGCTTTAAAAAAGTGGCTGCAAAGATGTGAAAAAATAGCTTTGTAACTAGTAAAAGTTTACTAAATGTCTCTAAATTAATCCAAAGAGATATCTATGCTGTTTTACTCAATCAAAAGTTATCTTTGAATAAATATATAGTTATAAACAGGAGAAGAAAAATAAAAAAGAGGCCAATAGATCAGACCTCTTTTTAAAATTTAATTCAAAATAAAATTATTCTTTGTAGTAATCCTTGTACCACTCCACAAATCTTTGAACACCATCTGTAACCGAGGTATTGGGTTGATATTCGTAATCTCTAATCAGATCATCAACATCCGCCCAAGTACGTTCTACATCCCCGGGTTGCATGGGCATCAGCTCTTTTTCGGCTTTTTGTCCCATACTGTTCTCAATAGCATCTATGAAACTGGTGAGTTTAACAGCATTGTTGTTCCCAATGTTGTAAATTTTGTACAACTCTCTATTTTTGGTAGATTTTGTCAAAATCCGAACAACTCCTTCTACAATGTCATCCACGTAGGTAAAGTCTCTTTCCATTTTTCCATGGTTAAAAACTTTAATGGGTTTTCCGTTAGCTATAGCATCAGTAAACAAAAACAAGGCCATATCCGGTCTTCCCCAAGGGCCATAGACCGTAAAAAATCGTAAACCTGTTGTTGCAAAACCAAACAGGTGACTATAGGTATGGGCCATTAATTCATTACTCTTTTTACTTGCAGCGTACAAGCTAATGGGGTGGTCTACACTATCGGATGTGGAAAATGGTATTTTTTCGTTCAAACCATAGACGCTGGAGCTGCTGGCGTATACTAAATGCTCAACTTTATTATGTCTGCAGCATTCCAATAGGTTTAAGTAACCAACAATATTACTATCTATATAGGTTTCAGGATTCTCAATACTATAACGTACGCCTGCCTGAGCGGCTAAATTACACACTCTGTCAATTTTCTCATCATTAAAGAGCTGAGGTAAAGCTTCTCTATCCTCTAAGTTCATTCGAACAAAAGAAAATTTATTGCCATGTGTAGAACCAGAACATTTTTTGAGAAAAACTTGGGCATCGTTTTTTGCAATGCCCAGTTGTTTTAATCGGTTATATTTCAGATTCACATCATAATAATCGTTGATGTTATCTAGGCCTATAACTTCATATCCTTGTTCAAGGAGTTTTTCGCAAAGGTGATATCCTATAAAACCGGCCGCACCGGTGACAAGAATTTTCATGATTGGCCTATTTTATAATACTGAAAGCCTTTGGCTTCCATATCTTCTTTTGAAAGCAAGCGGCGACCGTCAAAGACAAATGCTGGTTTCAACATTTTTTCAAAAATGGTATCCCAGTCATAATTTTTAAACTCGTCCCATTCGGTCAAAATAGCAATGGCATGGGCATCTTGAACGGCGTCCATAGGATTGGAAACAACAGTTAAAAGCTTTCTGTTTTCTTCTGGAGAACGGGTGTCCAAATAATCTAGGTCAGCATAGATTCTCTCTGCAGATACCTTTGGGTCATAAACTACGATTTCTGCTTTTTCCTCTAACAAGGCATCGGCAATATTAATGGCTGCAGATTCTCGAGTATCGTTCGTGTCTTTTTTAAAAGCCCATCCAAAAAACACAATTTTTTTGCCTGAAACAGTATTGTAAAGAGTAGATATAATGTTTTCCGCAAAACGTCTCTTTTGGTAATCGTTCATGATAATTACCTGTTCCCAATAATCCGCAACTTCAGTCAGACCAAAACTTCTTGAGATATAAACAAGGTTTAAGATGTCCTTTTGAAAACAAGATCCGCCAAAACCTACGGAAGCGTTTAGGAATTTTGGTCCAATTCTACTGTCGGTACCTATTGCCCTTGAAACTTCCGCAACATTTGCATCTGTTCGTTCGCATAAGGCCGAAATAGCATTAATGGAAGAAACTCTCTGGGCTAAAAATGCATTGGCAACCAACTTGGATAGCTCAGAAGACCAAACATTGGTTTGCAGTATTCGTTCTTTTGGAAGCCAGTGTGCATAAATTGAACTTAACGTGTCCTTGGCTTCTTGACCTGAAGGTGTTTCATCACCACCAATAAGTACGCGGTCTGCTTTTAGCAAATCTTCAACGGCTGTTCCTTCTGCTAAAAATTCAGGATTGGAAAGTATTTCAAATTTAACACCGTTTCCGGTATTTTCAAGGATACTTTTAATAGCACTAGCTGTTCTAACCGGTAAGGTAGATTTTTCTACAACTATCTTGTCACTCTTAGCTACTTTGGCAATATTACGTGCACAAAGCTCTACAAATTTTAAATCTGCCGCTTGACCTTTTCCTTTTCCGTAAGTCTTTGTAGGGGTATTTACGGATATAAATATGATTTCGGCTTCATCAATAGCTTTGTCCACTTCGGTAGAAAAGAAAAGGTTTTTTCCTCTCGTTTTAGCAACTATTTCCTTTAGGCCAGGTTCGTAAACGGGTAAATTGTCTAGGTCTGAATCATTCCATTGGTCAATTCGAGATTGGTTGATATCTACAACGGTTACGGTAATCTCAGGGCACTGACTAGCAATAACGGACATTGTTGGTCCACCTACATATCCTGCTCCAATGCAGCATATTTTATTTACTTTTTTCATGACTGGGTTCATTTTATTAGGTTGCAAAGATTACTAAATAACTCAAAACTTCCTTACATTTTTTCGCTTAAAAAGATTTATTTCAAGATTATGTGTTGAAATACATTCCGATTTGACAATATCTTACATATTAAAACCTCCCATTATTATTCTTTTATATGGATTGTAATTTATGTTTGCTAAGTATTGTCCGAAATTATATACGAACAAGATGTTGGATAGGACTATATGCATTTTAACTTAGATAATTGAAGTTTATAGTTTTTTAAAGAAAAATAACCTTCTGTTTTGCACATTGTATTTATATTCGTGGTGATTATGATATTAAATTTTGACAAACTATTTGGAGCTTAATGCGTGTAAGTTCTTTTGGCTAGTTGATCAGAAAAATAAAAATACCAAATGAAGAAAATACTGATTACCGGGGCGGCAGGTTTCTTAGGGTCCCATTTGTGTGACCGTTTTATTAAAGAAGGTTATTATGTCATTGCCATGGATAATCTTATTACAGGTGATTTACGTAACATAGAACATTTGTTTAAGTTGGAGAATTTTGAATTCTACCATCATGATGTTACAAAATTTGTAAGTGTTCCTGGTAAGTTGGACTATATTTTGCATTTTGCATCGCCCGCTAGCCCAATTGATTATTTGAAAATCCCCATACAGACCTTAAAGGTAGGGGCATTGGGCACTCATAATCTTTTAGGTTTGGCAAAAGTTAAAAATGCTAGAATCCTTATTGCTTCCACTTCAGAGATATATGGGGATCCCCTTGTTCACCCGCAGACCGAAGAATATTATGGTAATGTAAATACTATAGGTCCAAGAGGGGTGTACGATGAAGCAAAACGATTTATGGAATCAATTACAATGGCGTATAACCGATTTCATGGTTTGGAAACACGAATTGTACGAATTTTTAACACCTACGGTCCTAGAATGCGATTAAATGACGGAAGAGTTATTCCCGCTTTTATAGGTCAGGCACTGAGAGGTGAAGATTTGACTGTTTTTGGCGATGGAAGCCAAACGCGTTCGTTTTGTTATGTTGATGATGAAGTTGAGGGTATATACCGACTCTTACTTAGTGATTACGCTTTACCTGTGAACATAGGTAATCCGCATGAGATTACGATAAGGGATTTTGCTGAGGAAATTGTTAAATTAACAGGAACAGATCAAAAAGTAATATATAAGCCCTTGCCACAAGATGATCCTATGCAGCGACAGCCGGATATTTCAAAGGCAAAAGAAATTTTGGGCTGGGAACCTAAGGTGTCCAGGTCCGATGGGATGAAGAAGACATACGAATACTTTAAATCCCTGCCGGAAGAGGAATTGTACAAAAAAGATCACAAAGACTTTAAGGATTATAACAGGATTTAATTTTGAAAGAAAAAAACAAAGGAGCAGTCGGAAAACGGATTTGCTCCTTTATTTTTTTAATGCAATAATTGTTAGTGTTAATAGGGATATGCATGTATTTGTGTAAATAGTTGCAAGTAGATTGGGAAATCTATTTTCAACTTTCTAACGTAGGTATGACAGCTCAAGCTTAATTAAAGATAGTAAGTCATTCAAGTGTTATTAACCGAATTTTTTAGGCTTACAACAAAATTAGTAAGGAGTTCAGGAATTAGAGGTTAGTTTTGTATTCCGTAATCAAAAAGAACTTTTTAGTAATTTTTAGATTATATTTATATGTTTGGCCGATGATTATAAATAAATTAAGGCAACCCCAAATTAAAAGAACTAAAACCAATTTTAATTGAAAACTATTATTAAAGATAAGATTTGGCTGTCTTCTCCACATATGGGCGGGGGCGAACGAAAATATGTTCAAGAGGCCTTTGATACTAATTGGGTGGCTCCATTGGGACCTAATGTAGATAATTTTGAAAAATCTATAAACGAGTTTGTTGGGGGTAGCGTTCATGTTGCCGCGCTAAGTTCGGGTACTGCTGCTATCCATTTGGCTTTAGAATTGTTAGGTGTTACTAGAGGTGATGAAGTTATTTGTCAAAGTTTCACTTTTTCAGCTTCTGCCAATCCAATTATGTATCTGGGTGCTACACCAATTTTTGTGGATAGTGAAAGAAATACATGGAATATTTCTCCAAAGTTACTTGAGAATGCCATCCAGGATAGGATTGAAAAGGGTAAAAAACCTAAGGCAATAGTAGCTGTTCATTTATACGGTATGCCATACAATGTTACGGCCATAGCCGAAATTTCAAAAAAGTACGGTATACCGGTTGTTGAAGATAGTGCTGAAGCTCTTGGTAGCAGCGTTAATAATCAAAAATGCGGTACTTTCGGTTCAATAGGGATTTTGTCTTTTAACGGAAACAAAATTATAACAACTTCGGGTGGTGGGGCTTTGATCGCTAAAGAGGAAACAATAAAGAAAAAAGCTGTGTTTCTGGCTACCCAAGCAAGGGATGATGCTCCTCATTACCAACATTCATCCGTAGGGTACAATTATCGAATGAGTAATATCTTAGCGGGAATTGGTCGTGGTCAAATGGAAGTACTTCAAAATCGTGTTGACCAAAGAAGATTGAATTTCGAATTTTATAAAAAACATTTAGCACATCTTCCTGAAATTGAATTTTTAGAAGAACCAAGTGGTTATTATAGCAATAGATGGTTGAGCTGTATACTTACACCTTCTTTTGTTATAAGAGAAAAAATCCGTCTTGCTCTTTTGGATGACAATGTTGAATCAAGACCTTTATGGAAACCTATGCATCTGCAACCAGTTTTCACTGAGTTCCCTCATTATTCTGATGGTACGTCCGAAGACCTTTTTAATCGAGGACTATGTTTGCCTAGTGGCTCTAATCTTTCGCAAAGTGACCTTGAAAGAGTGGTAGAGTTGATACTAACCAAAATTTAATCTGATGATAAAAGAATATTTATCCAATAATGCTCATAAGTACGCTTCTAAGTGGCTGGTTTTAGCTATTGATGTAGTAATGATAGCTATTTCTTTCGTGTTATCATATATTATACGTTTTAACCTTACTTTGGACTTTGATATTGATAAGCTTTTTGTTCAATTGCCAATCATTTCATTGATAGCTTTGGCATCTTTTATTTTTACAGGATCTTATAAAGGGGTAGTTAGGCATACGGGTGTTAGGGATGTTTACAACATATTTAATGCTATTTGTCTGTCTAGTATTTTGTTGATTTCAATGGTTCTTTTTAATCGTGAATTAGGAGTTTTTGAAAACTTCACGGTACCATTAGGGATTATAATTATTCATAGTTTACTGAGTTTTGTTGCGTTAACTGCTTCCCGGTATGTCTTTAAGTCTTTGTACAGTACTTTTATGGCCCGTGATTTTAAGGTCAATAAGAATGTTCTGATATTTGGAGCGGGCGAGTCAGGTATATTAACCCAAAGTGCTCTCGTTAACCATACTAAAAGTAGGGTTAGGGTTGTTGGTTATATAGATGAAGATGAGAAAAAGGTTGGGAAACAGATAAACGGAGTAAAAGTTTTCCATAAAGATGTTTTGAACAAGGACTTTATATTGAAAAATAGTATATCCGAGGTTATTTTTTCTATTCAGAATATTGATCCTAAAGACCTTAAGGTGTTAGTTGAAGGTTTGGTTGATTTTCCTGTTCAGGTGAAAATTGTCCCTCCTGTAGAACAGTGGATTAATGGTGAGCTGAAAGTTTCTCAAATTAAACAGATTCAGATTGAAGATCTTTTGGATAGAGCTCCGATTAATATTAGAAACTCAAAAATCTCCGAAGAGGTTAAGAATAAAGTGGTATTAGTTACAGGAGGTGCAGGGTCTATTGGTAGTGAAATTGTACGTCAAGTTTGTACATATAATTATAAGTCGCTCATCGTGATAGATCAATCAGAATCTGCGTTATATGACTTGCAGCAGGAATTGAAACAAAATGGCTTTCATAATTTTATGCCTATTGTTGGAGATGTTCGCGATAAAAATAGATTAAATAATCTTTTTCAAGAATACAAGCCTAATATTGTGTTTCATGCTGCAGCATATAAGCATGTACCTTTAATGGAATACAATGCTTATGAAGCCATTAAAATAAATGTAGCGGGTACCAAAGTTGTAGCCGATTTATCTATTAGTCATAACGTAGATAAATTTATTTTCATTTCTACTGATAAAGCTGTTAACCCTACAAATGTAATGGGTGCTACAAAGCGAATTGCAGAAATGTACATTAGTTGTATGCAGCAAAAAGGAAAAACGAAATTTATAACAACGCGTTTTGGAAATGTGCTAGGGTCTAACGGTTCTGTAATTCCTCTTTTTAAGAAACAAATTGAAAAAGGTGGTCCGTTAACGGTTACCCATGAGAATGTGACTCGTTTTTTTATGACTATTCCAGAAGCTTCTCAATTGGTCTTGGAAGCGGGAGCTATGGGAGATGGAGGAGAAATATTTATTTTTGACATGGGTGAATCTGTAAAGATATTTGACTTGGCCAAAAATATGATAAAACTTTCCGGGCTTAAGTATCCAGAAGATATAGATATTAAAATAACCGGTTTGCGTCCAGGCGAAAAATTATATGAAGAGTTGTTGGCAAATGGGGAAAACACTTTGCCTACCTATCATAAAAAGATTATGATAGGAAAAACTAGAGAACTTGACTATATATTGGTAAGGTCTAAAATTGATGAGCTTTGCGTGTCCAATATGTTTTTTAATGAGAGCACAGTTAGCTTAATGAAAGAGATAGTTCCAGAATTTATATCTAATAACTCCGAATTATGTTTGTTAGATAAAAAAGACAAAACAACGACCAAGAATCATCCACTTAAAAAAGTTCTATAATTTTTTAATTTACTATCATTGCACCAAAATTTGAACACTATGTCCATTAAAAAAATGCTTTCACTTGATATTTTTCGTTTTTTCAAAACTGTTGCTCCTTTCTTAGCTGTTTCAGCAATCCTACTGTCCTCTTGTGCTACAAGAAAAGAAGTTGTGTATTTTCAGAATACAGGTGATTTTGAAACTTTGGTTGATAAAAACAGTTTTACTCCAAAATTTAAAGTTGATGATTTAGTAAGTATTTATGTGTCTACTCTAGATAGCGAGGCTAGTGCTCCGTTTAATCTTTTTCGTGGTGGATCTGAAGGTGGTATTCGACCAGAACAGGTTGATTATTTAATTGATAAAGATGGGGAAATAGATTTTCCAGTGATAGGTAAAGTGAAAATTGCAGGACTTTCAGGAGAAGAAGTCAGGGTTCTTCTAAGGGATAGACTTTCAGATTATTTGAAAGATCCTATAATAAATATAAGATTGCGAAATTTTAGTGTTTCTGTATTGGGGGAAGTCAATAGACCGGGAACGTATCCTGTAGATGGAGAGCGAATAACTATTCTTGAGGCCTTAGGCTTGGCCAATGATATGACTATCAAAGGTAGACGTGAAAATGTTATGGTAATCAGGGACTTTGATGGAACCAAGGTTTATACAAGAATAGATTTGACTAAAAAAGAAGCTCTTAGTTCTCCGGTATATTATTTAACTCAGAATGATGTGGTTTATGTTGAGCCTAATAATTCTGCAATAAAATCTTCAACTCTCGATAGCAGAATGTCTATTGCAGTTTCAATAGCGTCATTATTGATTACTTCAACAGTACTCTTGATTACAAGAACAAATTAAGGTTAGGCAATAGCACATTAGTATATGACATTAAAAAAACAAAATGAGCTTGAATAATCAAAATTCAATATCAAACAACTCGTTTGATTTTAAGGAAATACTCGCTACTTATGCAAAACATGTCAAATGGTTTGTGCTATCCGTAGTTTTTGCTTTAATTATTGCTTTTCTATATATTAGATATGCAACACCGCAGTTTGCGGTTCAAACGCAGATTCAGATATTGGAGGACAAAACATCTGGTTCCGAGCTTGATGTTTTTCAGGATTTAAATCTTTTAGGAGGAGGGAAAAATAAAGTAGAAGATGAATTACAACTCATAAGTTCTCGTTCAAATTTTATTAGAGTGGTTAAAGAACTAAATCTAAACACTCAAATCTTAGTTCAGGGAAATATTAAAGAAACGGAGTTGTACAAGAATCCACCTGTTAATCTGAACTTCATTGCTGCTGATTCTATATTAAATCGGGCGAATTTGGACTTTTTTATTACAATTTCGTCATCTACGACTTTTGGTTATACTGAAGAAGAAGACAAACCCGTGAAAATATATGCCTTTGGTAAAAACATCTCTACGCCTATAGGGGATATTGTTATAACACCAAATGTTGGAGTTTTTGAGGGTTATAAGGATAAAAAATTAAGAATTTCTGTAAAACCTATAGAAGATGTTGCTCAAGCGTATAGGAAACGAATTGTAGTTAGTAATCCAGGTGAGCTTTCTAATATTGTTAATATTATTTTGGAGGATCCTATCCGTGAAAAAGCTGCAAATATTCTTGATGCTTTAGTTAGAATATATAATGAAAATGCTATTCAGGATAAGCAGATTATTGCTGATCGTACCTCTAATTTTATTGACGAACGAATCGCTAATATTTCTTCTGATTTGGCAAGTGTTGATCAGTCGGCACAAGATTTTAAAACGGAAAAAGGTGTTACGGATATTGCAGCCGAAGCGAATGTCAACTTAAATGTGGGTGTTGCTAACCAACAAGAATTGGCAAATGCACGAAATCAGCTTAATATGGCTGCATCAATGCAAGAATTGGTTCAGCAACAAGGTAGTTACGAGGTTTTACCAACGAATATTGGACTTTCTGACCCAACAATAGCAAGTACTACGGATCGATATAACCAGCTAGTTCTGGAACGAAAGCGGCTTCTTAAAAGTTCAAATGAGAAGAACCCGGTAATTGTTAATTTAGATCAACAGATTGCTGGTTTGAAGAGAAGTATGCAATCTAGTTTAAGTAGTACCGTAAATAACCTTGGTCTTACGGTAAATTCTTTAAGTGGACAACAGGCACGATTTAATTCTAAGATTTACTCTTCGCCCGCAAATGAAAGAGCTTTAAGAGATATTACCAGGCAACAACAGACTACTGAATCTCTATATCTTTATCTCTTACAGAAGAGGGAAGAAGCGCAGATTTCTGCAGCTTCAAGCTCCCCTAAGTCTAAAATTGTAGATCAAGCTTATAGTATTAGTAAGTTGCCAGTATCGCCTAAAAAGTCAATTATATATCTAGCCTCGTTCATTTTAGGTTTGTTACTTCCCTTTAGCGTAATTTATGCAAAAGATCTTTTGGATAATAAGGTTCATAACATGCATTCGCTAGAAAAAGTGGTGAAAAATACACCAATTTTGGGTGAACTCCCTAGATTGACCAAGAAAGATGAAAAGCTTGTAGTAAAAGAAGATAGGTCAGTTCTTGCGGAGTCTCTTCGAATTATTCGTACGAATCTAGATTATTTGATAAAATCAAAACAGAAAAAATCAGGAAAGAGTAATATTGTTTTCGTTACATCTAGTGTCCCAGGTGAGGGTAAAACGTTTCTTTCTACTAACCTATCCATGATACTTGCAAGCACTAATAAAAAAGTACTTTTAATAGGTGCGGATATTAGAAATCCTAAGTTGTATACTTTTTTCTCAGGAGGTAATATTGATAATATGCAAAAACCTAGTAGAAATAAAGATGCCGGGCTTACTGAATTTCTGTATGACAACACTATTGGGATTAGGGATATAGTAAATCCTATGCTGGTTCATAGAAATACTATAGATGTGATTTACTCCGGTAGAATACCTCCTAACCCTGCTGAACTTTTAATGAGTGATAGAATAAAAGAATTGTTTGCCCAAGTTTCTGAAACTTATGATTACGTAATTGTAGATACAGCACCTTTAATGGTGGTTACGGATACACTTTTAATTAGTGAATATGCGGACTTACTTCTTTATGTAACTAGAGCAGGAGTAACAGAGACAAATGCCGTGGAATACCCAATCAAACTTCAAGAAGAAGGAAAAATCAAAGGGTTGTCATTTATTGTTAATGATGTAGATTCCTCTAACCTAGGTTATGGCGGGAAATATGGCTATGGCTATGGAAAAACTCAAAAAAAATGGTGGAAGTTTTAAATAATTTCACGAAAAAAATACCCCGAACTTATATTTGGGGTATTTTTTTAACTTTTATGAGTTGTTGTTATAAGCTAAATTTAGAGTTTAGAATTTAAGAAGTTCAATACAAGTAAATCTTCCCCCTGTAAATTTATCTAATCTAGTTCTACTTATTAATGAGTCAAAAATTAGGTTGTTCATAAATGCCTTATGGGTTGTAGAGTTTCAAGTCGATCGGTTATTTGCCGAGTATCAATCCTCTTTTAACGAAAAGCAGTAGGGTATTTCAGTCCCAAAGTGTTATTACATTATATTTGTCAGCCGTGTGTTAACACGCTAGATTTTGATACCAAACACTTAATTAGCATGAAAAAAAAGTACTTTTTAAAACTAGTTTTCACATGTCTCTCTATATATTTAGCGGGTCTTTCTAGTGTTAATGCACAATTAACCGATGAATTTGCCAAAGTTGATATTGTAACTGGGCTATCGAATGCAACTAACTTTAAATTTGCACCTGATGGCAGGATATTTATTCTAGATCGCTTTGGTGAAATCTTAATTTATAAACCTGACGAGCAATTTACAGTTTCAGCAGGTACTTTGCCAGTTTATCATGAGCATGAAGATGGTTTGGTGGGTGTAGCGATTGACCCGGATTTTGAAAATAACAATAAAATTTATCTTCATTATGCACCAATAGATTTTGTTGGCTATAGAGTTTCTAGGTTTAGTGTTGTTGAAGATATGGTAGACTTCAGCTCAGAGGAAGTTATTATTCAGTGGAATACCTCGAGGTCTGCATTATGGCATTCTGGAGGAGATATGGATTTTGATTCTCAAGGGAACCTTTATATAGCCACAGGTGATAACACTACTTATGGTAGTAAACTTTATTCGCCATTGGATGAAGATGATTCTGACTTTAGTGCAGAGAAGGCCTCATCTAATACAAATGATTTAAGAGGGAAAATTTTAAGGATTAAACCTGGTCCAGCCACAACTTACACAATACCAAGTGGAAATCTATTTGCCGCTGGAACTCCAAATACAAAACCAGAAATTTATGTAATGGGAGCTAGAAACCCTTATCGGATTTTTGTGGATAAAGAGCATAGTGATTGGTTGTTTTGGGGAGAGGTTGGTCCAGACGGAAATGTTGCAAGCGAATTAGGTCCAGAGGGTTTAGATGAAATTAATTTGACCAAACAAGCGGGTAACTATGGTTGGCCTTATTTTTCCGGTGCAGATAATGACCCTTACCAAATTTCGTATGCAAATCCAACATATTATAATAATCCAGCCGCTCCAGAAAATATTTCAAAATGGAATACTGGAGCGACGGTTCTGCCTCCAGCTCAAGAGGCATGGATTGAAAAATTCCATAAATGTTATTTAGCGGGATTTAGATATAATTATGATAATGAATTATTAGATCAACAACGTCTTCCTGCTGAATTTGATGGTTTATTCTTTTACTTTGATTTTAATACGAGTCGCATTTGGGCAGTAGAAATGGCTGCAGATGGTTCCATTATTTCTGAAGAAATGCTGGATGACGATGTGTTTCCAGGGTCTGGGAACAGTAGGGATGGCTACATCGATATGGAACTAGGTCCAGATGGTAAAATGTACATTTTGGCTTATGGAGAAGGTTGTTGCCCTCAGGATGTCCCTGAAGGTATTGGTAGACTTATTCAAGTTAATTATACGGGTATTACCACAAACTCTCCTCCCTCTGTAGTTATGTCGGCCGATGTGACTTTTGGACCTTTACCGTTAACTGTTAATTTTACTGGAGATCAGACTACTGATCCTAACGGGGATTCTCCTTTAAGTTATGCTTGGGATATAGATATAGACGGTACGGTCGATTATACTACGCCAAATATTTCACACTCATACACTACGAAAGGCACTTATACAGCACAACTTAAAGTTACGGACCCTGAAGGGGCTATTGGTGCTAAAACAATAAAAATTTATGCGGGTAATACACCTACTGAATTTAGTTTTAATTCGCCTGTAGATGGTGGCTTTTTTAATTGGAACGATGATGTAGATTTTAATTTGGTTGCTAATGATGCAGAAGACGGTGTTATTCCCTGTGAGGATATTAATGTGGTGCCATCTCTCGGACATGAAAACCATTTTCACGATGTTGGAAGTGTAGATCCATGCACATCAACTCTTAATTTAGATGATGGAGACCACCAAATAGATGGTAGTATGGATATTTTTTACGTTCTAAATGCGAATTATACGGATAATGATGGACTTATATCTAGAGGGCAAATACGAGTACATCCAAAGAGGAGGGAAGCTGAATATTTTGACAATCAAAGTGGCGTCACGATTGTACCGAATACGTATGAATTGGAAGGAGCTAAGGATGCTATACAGGTAGATAACAATTCATATATATCTTTTGAAGGACGTAATTTGATGAATATGAATGCCGTCAAGTACTTGGTGGCGTCAGACAATTCAGGTAGTACTATTGAACTTAGATTGGACAGCCCTACAGGTACCTTGGTAACAACCACAACTATACTTTCAACCGGAGGGAACGATAATTGGTTACATGTGCAAACTCCAATAAATAGTGTCCCAACAGGAAAGCATGATTTGTTTTTTGTATTTAAGAATGCTAGTTCATCACAGGATATCTTAAGATTAAATTATGTTGAATTTCTAGGCAATGGAGTTTCAGAAGATAACACACCTCCTGAAGTTCATGGTGTGCAACCTGATGGAAACAACGTTTTGGAGGTTAAGTTTTCCGAATACGTGGATGAGGGTACTGCAGAGAATGTGTCAAATTATTCAATTACCAACGGTGTATCTGTGCAAAGTGCAGAGCTTCAACCGGACGGGCAAACTGTATTTCTAAATACGTCTCTTTTAAGTGCGGATGTCGATTATAACCTTAGTATTTCCAATGTAGAGAACATTAGCGGTATTCCTATGGTAGCCGAGAGTTTTTCATTTTTTGTTTTCGAGGAAATTAGAATCAATACAGGTGGAAATCAAATTACCGGGCCTGGAGGAGAAATTTTTAAAGAAGATGAATACTTTAATTCTGGGAGTGAATACGGTAAAGCTGTAGACGTTGCAGGAACGGATGATGATGAATTGTATCAAACCGAACGTTACACCAATAATAAGGGCTCTTTTGAATATCAAATTCCGGTAGCTCTTGCTGGGGAGTATGATATAAGACTTCACTTTGCTGAAATATTCTTCGGTGTGGATGAAAATCAACTTGATAAGGGTGCTGGTGCTCGTGTTTTTAATGTTGTAATTGAGAGCAATGAGGTTTTGTCAAATTTTGACATACTTTCCGAAACAGACCCAGCAACAGCTTTGGTAAAGGAATTTGACAATGTTACGGTTACCGATGGCTTTGCTAGTATATTCTTTAATGGTGTGGTACAAAGTCCTAAAGTGAATGGGATAGAAATTTTATCAAAAGATACTTTTGAAGGAGGGACTCCTACAAATGCTAATATAACCATTACTTCACCTTCAAACGGTTGGGATGTTAACAAACCTTTCGAAGTTGCTTTCAGGGTAGACAATTGGGTTATTAATGAAGATGATACTCATATTCATTATTACGTAGATGGTGACTTAATAGATAAATACTATGGGTACGATCCTATCCCATTTAATGATTTAGCTGATGGAGAACATACGATTAGAATAGAATTATTTAATGCGGACCATACGGGTACTGGAATTTATGATGAAGTAGTGGTAAATGTAACAGGTTTGATAACTTGTAATGAAACTCCGTTTCCTGAATCGTGGGTTGTGCATGAATTTGACCCAAATCCTTATACAGTGGTCTATACCTTTGCAGATGACGATTTAGATGGAGATGGACTTAAAGATATTGTTACTGGCGGATGGTGGTATAAAAACCCAGGTTCAGCTTCTGGTAATTGGGAAAAGAATACTATAGGCAGCACATTCAAAAACGTCGCTCATGTGTATGATTTTGATGATGATGGAGATATGGACTTGTTGGGTACTACGGGCGAGTATACCGGAGCTCAATTGGTGTGGGCCCAGAATGATGGTAATGGTAATTTTACGGTCTTTGAAAATATTCCGGAAGGAGATACTGATTATGTAGAACCTTTCTTGGCAGGCCTTGCTGGCGGTGTATTTGATAATACAGGTACGTATAGAATGGCAATAAATTGGAACGGTGCCGAATCTACCGGTTCACCCATTCAAATGCTTACACCTCCGGATAAAAATAGTATAACCACCCAAACTTGGGATTTAATAGATATTAGTTTTGATTCTTCGGGAGAGGATATCCAAGCTGGAGATATTGATCAGGATGGTGATTTAGATTTATTTCAAGGTGTTAATTGGTTGCGAAATAATGGCGACCTAAATTTTGAAAAATTTGAAACCGGTGTAAATGATGCCTATTCTACAACAGCTGACCGTGCACAGTTGGCCGATTTTGATCGCGATGGTGATTTAGATGCGGTCGTCGGTCAATTAAGCCTTGGTAGTGGGGGAGAGGGAACAAGTCCTAGGACTCAATTTGCTTGGTTTGAAGCACCTTCAGATCCTACGCAGTTATGGATACGTCATGATTTGGATAGTGAGGTAAATGGGAGTTTAAGTGTATTTGCAATAGATATAGATTTCGACGGAGACAAAGATATTGTGGTTGGAGAGTGGAGGGGTGACAAACGCCTGATAGCATTCGAAAATGATCTTTGCGGTTCGGGAGAATTCAATAAAATTATTTTGGATGATGGTGCTCTAGGTTATGAACATCATGATGGTGCCAGAGTCGTAGATATTGATGCAGATGGAGATTTAGATGTTGTTTCTAATGGATGGTTAAATGATAAGGTGTTAAGGATATACGAAAACACTACACCACTTTTACAAGATAATAGACCAATTGCAAATGCGGGGTCCGATAAAATTATATCAACAACCAGTGTTACCTTAGTTGGTTCTGGAAATAATCCTGATGGCGGTTTAATCGTTTCATATGAATGGTCACAGCAAAGCGGACCTAGTATTGCAACATTAAGTGGAGACGCTACAACAGAGTTAACAGTTAGTGATCTTCAAGATGGTCTTTACGTATTTCGCTTGACCGTTACCGATGAAGAAGGGGATGTAGGGTTTGATGATGTATCAGTGACAAAATCAAGTACATCTATGGTAACTCGTATTAATAGTGGCGGGCCCAACTATAATTTCAATGGAACAAGTTGGGCGTCTGATCAGCATAGTAATGGAGGCGAGACTCTTTCGAACGCAATTGCTATAGCCAATACAGAGAACGATGTTCTCTATCAAACTGAAAGATACCGTACCACAGGTAGTCTAATTTATGATATACCTGTAGCTAATGGAGAGCATAGTGTTAATCTGCATTTTGCTGAGATTTATTATGGTGTACCCGGAGATGGTTCTGCAGGTGGCGCTGGTTCTAGGGTTTTTAATATTGATGTAGAAGGTCAAGAGCAAATTGAAAACTATGATATTTTTGTTGAAGCAGGAGGGGCTGCCACTGCTATAGTTGAAACATTTAACGGAATAAATGTAACGGATGGAAGCCTAACCATTACCTTAAGTCCTGTTACGGAATTTCCTAAAATATCGGGTATTGAAATAATAGAACCGGTTGTTGAAGGAGCTCCTACAGCAGATGCTGGTGAGGACCAAATGTTGACCTTACCTGATAATAGTACGGTAATCTCAGGATCAGGTTCAGACCCTGATGGAGGGACTGTTACTTTCGCGTGGACACAAGAAAGTGGACCTAACACGGCTACATTAAATGGCGATAATACGGCTGAACTCTCAGTTAGTAGTATGGTTGAAGGTGTCTATGTCTTTAAATTGACGGTAACAGATGATGAGAATCAAACGGTTACAGACGAAGTAAAGGTTACCGTAGTTCCAGAAAATGGTCTCTTAGCGATTGCCGAAGCTGCACCAAAGGAGGGTAAAGCCCCTTTACAGGTAACTTTTACGGGTAGTAATTCAATTGGTGATATTGAAAATTATTTTTGGGATTTCAATAATGGGAATACATCAGGGGAAGCAGATAGTGCAAGTACCTTCCTAGAAAATGGAGTCTACGAGGTAGTCCTTACAGTTACCAATGCCGGTGGAGAAACACATTCGGATACAGTGGTTATAACAGTTTCCGAAACTTTAGAAGGAGATAAAATGGGTTATATTTTAGAAAAGAATCCTATTAAAGAAGGCGTAGCCAATGTTAGAATTTTAAATCAACCGGAAGATTTCATGATGTTGGGCATTAATTTACTTGACCAGCAAGGTAGATTAATTAGTGGAATCAATGCGGATGAAGTAGTGATGGTTGGGGCTGATACATATCAAATCCCTGTTTATCTTTTACGAGACGGTATCTACTTCTTGAGTATAGCCAATAATAAAGGAAAACCAGTAACCATGAAAATACTGGTACAGAATTAAGAAATTGATAACTGGATATAAAAAAATGCCGCTAATTCAGCGGCATTTTTTTTATGCTATTTTCGTATGTGAAAATTATTAAATTTATTTAGTAGAAGTTCTGAATAGAATTATTGATTAAAGGTAGAACCTGATCTACCATTTTTTTAGAAAGGGTTATTTTCTTTAGTGCATTCAGCTGATTCATATTATGAATATCCGAAGCTACAAAATCTATTAAGCCGTTATCTAGAAGCTCTAATGCCATTTTGGGCACTTCTTTACCGTAATATTCACTAAGTGATAATAGGTTCATTTGAAAGAGAATACCATTGTCTTTATATTCTTGGTACCTTTTCTTTCTATGATGTAAAAAGCCATATCTTTCTGGGTGTGCCAAGATTGGGAAAAAACGCTTTGAAGCGGTTTTCACAATAGCTTCGTCAAAGTTGATAGGCGGCTGCAAATAGGACATTTCTACCAATAAATAACTTTTTTTCATTGGCATAACACCGTCGTTTTCCAGTAGGTTTTCAAAGTTGTCATCAATCATATGCTCCGCAGATGCTTCTATGGATATTTCCTTTAAATCATTTTGTAGCAATGCGTTTTTTAACTCGGTAAGAGCGGCATTTATGGTTTCTTTTGTATTAGGGTAATAGTTGGACATGATATGTGGAGTGGCAACAAAATGAGTGATACCCAATTCAGCCAAAGCTTTTATAAGAGCAATGGAATCATCCACTGTTTTTGCTCCATCATCTATACCTGGCAATAGGTGATTATGAATGTCAATAAAACCATCTAGGTAGTCGACTAAATATTTTTTCTTATTGAAAAATTGAAACATGTATAGTGGTTTCGTTATTATGTATGAGTTATAACGGACAATGCCGATATTTATGATGTTTTGTATAGTGCAAAGATAAGTTAGAACCACCATAATGAGAATAATTCTTAACATCTTTACAGTATGGTACAAATAACAAAGCGGAGATATATACAATTGGACATATCTCCGCTTTAGTAAAATCTAAATCCTATTAGAAATTAACTGATACTTTTCCTCTTAAATAAAAAGGTATACCTGGTGTAAAATGTATTTCTTCAACAGGAGCGGTTTCGTTAAACAGTCTGCTTTCCGTTGCGAATTGGGTTTCGTTCCATTCGGTGTCAAAAAGGTTTTCTACAATAACGCCCAGTGTCCAGTTCTTTATGGAATAATTTAAATTTAAGTCGGTTACAAAATAACCTTCTGCTACAATTGAATTATCCTCGTTTGCCGGTCTATCTTTTACATATTTATAGTTTATTCCACCTGAGAAATTCTTAATATCAATAAATGACAACCCGGCTGTGGAAGTCAAATCTGGCGCAAGGGGAATAAGGTCTTGTCCATCTGGATCTTCTGAACTTCTGGCGTAAGTGTAATTTACGTCTCCATTAGCATAAAGCCAATCGGTAATTTGGTAGCGTAAACCAAAATCAACCCCGAGTCTCTTTGTTTTTCCACTTGGTTCTACTATACCGGCATCACCAACATAGACGAACTCTTGTTCTAAAAACAATGTCCACAAAGCGGCATTAATAACCAATCTGTCTACTGGTTTGTAAATTGCTCCTAAATCCGCTCCATAGGCCAAGGGAAGAATTTCCTTGCCATTGTTTGCGGTTACCACTCTAGTATCATTTGAATGGTATCCAATACCCGATTTAGCAAAAAGCTGCAAATTGGAAGTTGGAGCATAAATAACATTAAACTTTGGACCTAGAAAAAGCTTGTTCTCGCTTTTGCTATCATAGGTTTCGGTAAGGTTATTTACATAATCAAACATAAAATAGTCTAATCGGAGACCAGTGTTTAAAGTCCATTTATTTTTTTTATAGGTTACATCAAAAAAACCATAGGCATTTAACTCGTTAACATCTCCATAAGCCAAACGCTCCAATAGGGTTTGACGGTTTTTTGTTCGGGATAGTTGAACATCGTTAACATCGTCATACCTAAAACCTATTCCTGATTCATATTTTAATTGAGAATCATGGTCTCCAACATGAACGGAATGCTCGTAGCTTGTTTCGGCACCAATTATGGTGCGGTCTTCAAATTGTCTTATTTGGTCCCCGTTTACTGGATCTTCCAAGAAGAACGTAAAGTTGGAAAAGAGCTCAAAATCATACTTTGTCAAATAAGCCTTAGACTTTACCCTAGAATGTTCATCTAGTTGTTTGGTATGGTTAAGGAGAATATTGCTGCGGCTTGTGTTTCCTCCCTCAGTATCATCAATTGCTCCAAATCTACCTATTAAACCTGCATCTACGGCTCTTTGCGGAACCTGACCGGAAGCATCCCATTTGCTTTGAAAATGAGAAAGTGTAATGCTCAAATCTTGGTCTTTACGATTGTTAAAAGTATATCGCCCCATAATATTAAGACGATTGAAGTTTTGAGACGAATCAAACGGGCCATCTGTTAAAACCAACTCAGAAGCTAAATAAGCATTGCTAAAATCACTTTCGGCCACTTTGAACATACCTACGGTGCGCAAGGTGTTGAATTGACCAATTTCTGCCGAAATCAAGTTGTTTTCTAGTTTGCGTTTCGTTTTTAAATCGATGTACCCTGCGGTATTAAAATTTCCTTTGTTTGCATAATAAGGGCCTTTTCCAAAGTCAATATTATCAATGGTTTCGGGGATTATAAAGTGCATATCCGAATACCCTTGCCCATGAGCATGAGATACCATGTTTACAGGTAGGCCGTCTACATTAATGGCTAAATCCGTTCCGTGGTCAATATCAAATCCTCTTAAGAAAATTTGCTCGGCTTTTCCACCTCCGGCATGTTGGCCAATGATTAATCCAGGTACTTTTCGCAGAATTTCCTGCGAAGATTTAACAGGGTTTGCTTTAACATCAACATTTACAAAGTTACTAAGGGCATTTACTTTTGAAACCAGTACCACTTGCTCCAAAGAAACGGCAGACTCTATTAGGGTGATATTTGTGTTGCTGTCTAAAAGCGATTCCGTAATAGTAAGTTGATGATTTTTATAGCCTAAACTATAGAAATAAATAACATCCCCAATGGATATGTCATCTAGTTCAAAATATCCGGAAACATTGGTATATGTATACCCGCCGGTAGTTTTGTTATATACGCCAACACCTTCTAGGGCAATTTGTTTTTCGTTCGTTACCGTACCACTAAGGTCATGGGCCTGGACCACAAGACCAAAAGCTAATAGTACTATAAGAGTAATATGTTTTTTCATAATAAACAAGATTGAAATATAGTGAACATACAAGCGTATCCATAGACATATATAGACATGACTTGATGCTGAATAAAAAAATAAAATGTAGGGGTAAACCTTAACAGGAAATGGGGAAGTTGGTTGGTTGTGGGGGCTCTTTTAAAACGGTAAAATAACCTAGTTTTAGGTTACTTTCTATGGTTTTAAAATTCGCTAAAGATTTCATTGCCGCAATATGATAAAACTCCGGATAAGCTGTAGTAATATGCTTATCAAACTTAAAATCTGTTAATAGCGAGTCTTCTGTTGATTCATTGGCGCCGGAAGCATCAAAAATGGCGTCAATTAAATTAATAAAATTATGCTCATGCCTATCAACATCTGTATGATGATGACTATAGTGGGTATTATTTTCATGAATGGAGGAGTCATGGCCAATTACCGAATCAGGCATTTCCAAAGCGTGAGAAACTTCGTGAAAAACAGTGCTTATTTTTTGATGCAATGGATTTAAAATATAGCACAAAGCGATTATCAACGCTACATATTTTATAAGCGTTGGCTTTGTTGAACGGCTAAAATTTTCTTTTTTGCTCTGCATTCAGTTTTACTTACGGAAACAGGGTACTAAAGGTTTTATTTTTCTAGAAGAGATGTTAAGGTTTCTTCTATATAGGTTGCATATTCTGCAATTGTGGGCATCTCAAATATTTTATTTAAAGGGAAATTATATTCAATTTCCTCGTTAATCCGGGCAGTGACACGTATTGCTGCTAGTGAATGACCTCCTAAAGAAATAAAGTTATCATGTACGCCAACATTGTTCAATTTCAAAACTTCGGCCCAAATATTCTCCAGTAGTTCTTCTATTTCATTTCTTGGTGCTGTATATGATGTGTCCATAGCCAGCTGTACCGACGATAGGTTTTTTAAACTTTTCTTATCAATTTTTCCGTTGGAAGTCAATGGCATTTCCTCCAAGTGTTTATACACAGATGGAAGCATATATGAAGGAAGTTGTTGGGCCAATAAATTTTGTAATTTTTTAATGGACAAGTCTTTTTTACCTGTGTAATAAGCAACCAACTTAGAGTTGTTTTCCCAGTCTGGATGTGAAGGGGTATACCCAATTTCGTGCATGATTCGCAAAACCTCCTTCTCATCAATTACCTCGTTTATTTCTTCAAGGCTTTCGTTTCTAGTCTTATGGCCTAATCGTACATCCCAACTATATGGAAAAGAGTAATTGCTATACCCTAAATCCTTTTTATGGACATAAATACCAACTTGGTTAATAAGGCAGTTCGTAGATCTGCCGGTATCCGTAGGTCTTATCCAGCCTGCTTTCTCTTTTAGATAAACCAGCATTTCTTCTAAACTGACATCACTAAACCTATAAAAATCTACAAATTCTACTTTTTCAAAAACACTTTCGTCTTCAAAAATGGATACATCTAAAAGTCGTTTTACGGCATCCGACTCTTGGTGATATAGTTTTCTTGCTTCCAAAATGGTGTCGTCAATTTTTGAGGGATCCAATTCCTCATCCCAAAAAAGTTCTTCGGTAAGTCGGGTTTCAAAAAACTGACCACGACTTAGACCGGTAACTATAAATGGAATTTGTTTCTCAAGTGCTATTTTGGTGCTCAGGGTATAAATGGTCTTAAAGCACCCATTGCAAACGTTGTGGTGTTGATTAAGACTATCTACGAATATTTCGTTCATATGAGGTGTTCGTCCATAGATGTGGTCTACACCCAGCTCTTTTACAATACGGTCAACATTTGCTTTTGCCTGTTCGGAAATATAGCCATTATCCATAGTGAAGGCTAAAACATTGAGCCCCATATTTACCAAGCGTGCAAGAACATAGGTGCTGTCTTTTCCACCACTTAAAAGTGAAATGCAATCATAACTGCGATTTTGGCCTCTTTTTGATGTTAAGAGCGAAACCAACTGTTCATCATTTTTAAAATAGCGTTCGGTTTTGTCTTTATAGGTTTCGAACGCAGTACATAAATGACAAACCCCATCCTCATTAAAATCTGCGTTTGGGTAGTTAGAAGGTAATCCGCATGTTGTACAGTTTACTACCTCTTCTTCAGGGGTAGTTTCTTTGTTCTCAACTAATACTACTGCACAATTGGTTATTTCAGGAACCTTAAGGAGGTTACTTTCTATATCCGCAAGTTCTATACGGTATCCTCTAAGTTTTACTTGCTCATCTAGGCGACCAATATATTCAAACTCCCCATTTTTATTCACTCTGCCCAAATCTCCAGTTTTGTACATTTTAGTTTCAGGTGAAAAAGGGTTTTCCTCAAACTTTTCTGCCGTCATGCTAGGGATATTGACATATCCGTCAGATAACCCAGCACCACTTAAATAGAGCTCACCAATGACACCATTGGGGACCTGATTTTTATAGGTATCCAAAATATAGGCGTTCATGTTTGAAATAGGAAGACCTATTGGCACGGAACTCGCTGTGTGTTTATCTTGGTCGTATCTTGAGACAATACAGCCCACAGTGGCTTCCGTAGGACCATATTCGTTATATATTTTTAATTCCGAAGGAAATGCTGCCTGTACTGTTTTTGCTAAGCTCGATTTTAATTCCTCACCACCAACAATCATGGTGTGTATATAGGAGGTTTCTAGTTTCTTGTCTTTTAAAAGAGATAGATGGGAAGGGGTGAGCTTAATACAATTTACCAGATTATCCTCTGTAACTTTCAACAGACTTACGTCCGGCCCGGTAGTGGGTTCTTTATAGATATTGATTCTACCACCACTTACTAAAGGTAAAAGGGTAGAGGTGATGGTCAGGTCAAAACCTATGGACGTAAAAAGCGGAAAAACCGATTTTTGATTAACGCTATAAGCTTCCTTTGCCCAGAAAATATAATTAGACAACGCCCCGTTTGAAATTAAGACGCCCTTGGGTTTGCCTGTGCTCCCAGATGTGTAGAGTATATACGCTAAACTTGTGGGTTCGTTTTGTATTTCAATATCGGTAACCGGTTGTTCTTTAATAATTGAACGTTCTTTTTGGATATCTAGAATGCCAATATCTGGCACTTCTATTTTTGAAATGAGTTCGCTTTGACTAAGTAAAAGAGCGCTCTGAGAATTTGAAATGATGTATTTAATTCGTTCCGCTGGTTGGTCCGATGAGACGGGAATGAATGCTGCACCTGTTTTTAGAACGGCTAATATGCTGATTATGTAGTCTGAACTGCGATAAAAATGAAGAGCCACTCTACTTTGCTTATCAACACCTTTACTTTTTAAATAATGTGCTAGTTGATTGGCCTTTTTGTTTAATGAGCTATAGGTGAGAATTTCATTCCCCGCTTGTAGCGAAACGGAATTTGGATGTTGTTCCTGATTATGTTGAAAGCTACTTAAAATAGATTGAAATTGTGTAAATGATATATCTTCACTATTAGATTCTAAAGGTTCAATAGGTAGTAGTGCGGGTTTAAATATGGATTGTTCAAAATCTTCTAAAAAACCGTCTAGGATGTTCAGAAAATGATTGGGCATTTCTTCTGCGGTAGCTTTTGAAAAAGTGTGGCAATTTGTGTCAAAAGCTATTTTGAACGCACCGCTTTTGTTCATGTCATAGACGTGGGTGCGGAGCGCATGATTGCTGTCCATATGGTCGGAATGCAGCCATTCGGTTTTTGTAGGAAAGCCGTTAAAATCAGGAAAATCTGCGTGTATGTAGTTTAAAATGGCATTAAAACTAGCATTGGTGTTAGGTGTTGCACACCCAGGGCTTACATTTCGTAAATATGCATTTGTTTCAACTTTAACTCGGTTAAAAAGACTGATGAACGTATCGTCTTCCTCAATTTCAATCACTAGGGGGAGAACTTCAATAAAAAGCCCGGCAGTTTTCTGAAAATCCCGGGTAGGACGATTATGTGCTGGCGCACCAATTGCTATTTTATGTTGTCCGCTTACCCGGTGAATATAGCTAAAATATAGCGTGAGGAATAAGTTAAAGACTGTCAGGTCTTCCGTCCATCCCCTAAACTCCGGTTGTTTTGCTAAATCCCGTAATTTCTGAGAACGTTCGGCTCCAAGGTGAACATAGGTGCGCCTGGCTTCGGTACTTTTTTTAAGCTTTTCTCCGTAAAATTGAGGTAGCTCTAATGTATCTTTCGTTTTATCTATCCAATAGTTTTGGCTATCAGCACCTGATTTGGTTGTAATCTGGTCATTTTCATATTTTATATAATCTGAAAACGATGGAAAATCTTGTAATGGGGCGGTTACCTTTTCCAATTCGTTTTGGTAAAAGGAATTCATCCGATTATAAAGAATGGAATTGGATACGGCATCCGTCACCAAATGGTGAAGCTTTAAAAACCAAATGTTGTTGTTCGGGCCGGTTCTCAATAGAGCAGTATGAAATACCCTTTTTGAAATATCCATGCACTGCAATGTACGTTGGCAGAGCCATTCATCAACAGCAATATTGTCATTGTTATTGGTAAAGTCTACAAGTTCCAATGAAAAATCTATTTCATTAAGAATGGTCTGTATTGGATTTCCTTGTTCTTCGGAAAAGACCATCCGAAGTATATCTGTCGCATTGATAAGTTTTTGAAATGCCTTTTCGAATAGGGTATGGTTTATTTCTCCTTCTATTTTAAAGGTGTATACCACGTTGTGAAGCGGAACATTTGAATGCATTCGCTGACCGGCCCAAAGTGCAGACTGACTTTTTGTAAGAGGTAGAAATGTATCTTTTTGATTACTCTTCATGATTAAATCTGCTTCGTGTCGGTATCTTGTTTGCTGTCTATAAATCTTAGCATTTGGTTTATGGTCATGAAATTTTCAATGGTCATCTCCTCTGGTAGTACCTTTATAGCTGCTTCGGTTTCAATAAAAAGAATTAACTGTACCATTCCAATAGAATCAACAAGTCCAGACCCCAAAAGGTCTTCATCAACCTCTATTTCTTCAATAGGTTCTGAGGCTAATTTATTTTTGATGTACGATACTATCTTGTCTTTCATATTTCGTTTTCTTCCAATAATTTACCTATTTCTTTTCGGCTTATTTTTCCGGAACTGGTTCTTGGAAAATCATCCATAAATTCTATGGTTTTTGGAACAGCATAGGAGGGAAGTTCTATTTTACAGAACTCCATGAGATAGGTAAGGTTTATGCAGGAATCTTTAGAAGGTTTTATTACCGCGGCGAGTTCTTGTACTTCCTCTTCTTTTCCTAACACCAGAACCGCTACTTCTTCAACATCTTTATATTTTAATAAGGTTAGTTCTATTTCGTCCAACTCAACGCGATAGCCTCTAAGTTTTATTTGCCGGTCATTTCTGCCTAAAAACAATAATTCTCCTTTTGGGTTAAGTTTAACCAAATCACCGGTCTTATAATAAACATGGTCGTATCCTTCCGCTATGGTTACTTTATGAAAGGAACGTTCCGTTAGCGATTTGTTGTTCCAATACCCTTGCATCATAGTTGCGGAGCGTACTGCTAACTCTCCAGATTCATTAGAGCTTACATCGTTATTATTTTGATCAAGTATTTTAAACTCGGTGTTGCCCCAAACATTACCAATAGGAATAGGGTCATCTGTTTTAGGAGGCTCCGGTAGATGGTAATAGGTACAAAGAATAAGTTCTGCCGGACCGTATAGATTACTGAACTTGGCATGCGGCCATTCGTTCATGAGTGCTCTAAGGTGTTTAGTGATAAAAACCTCACCGGCAAAAAGCACCCATCGTAGAGAACCGAAGTCATTTTTACTTAATGTACCACTATTTAAAAGCTGGATTAACATAAGGGGAACGCTATACCAGACTGTAATTTTTTCATTTGCGATAAGTGCACTTAGGCTTGCTGGCATTTTTAAATGGGCATCTGGAATAATAACCGTAGTGGCGCCAACCAATGGAGCTACAAAATAGCCAAAAGTGGAAGGGTCAAAATGAAGCGGAGCGGGATTCCCAAAAACATCATCAGAGTTAAAGCCGTAAGTGTCAGCAGCAATTTTGGCCAAGCTCAAGGCACTGTAATGCGTATGCATAATACCTTTTGGAACTCCTGTTGAACCGGACGTATAAAGAATAAATGCTAAATCTTGCTCCAAAATATTGGGCGCAATGAAACCATCAGTTGAAACCGAGAAAATCTCATCCCATGAAATGGATTGCGTTGTGTTTTTAAGGGTATCTCCAATAATTGTTTTTATTGGACTTTGCTCGTTCAGCAAGTTGTCTATCTTTCTTCTTTTTGTAGGAGTGGTTACCAGACACGTAATTCCACAATCATTTATAATTGCAAGTGTTCGGTTAATTGGGGTAAAAGGGTCTAAGGGAACATAGACAGCTCCGGCTTTTAAGATTCCGTATACTGCAATACAGGTTTCCAAACATCTGTTCATATATATACCAATACGGTCACCTTTCTTAATACCTAATGAGATAAGGTATGAGGCTAGCTGATCGGTTTTTTTGTGAAGGTCTCCATAAGACATAGTTTCCTCCAAATAGCGAAAAGCTTCACTTTGGGGTGATGCAATTGCTACACTGCCCAACAATTGTGGTAAGGTGTAAGTTGATTCCAAATTCACGGTCTAGTTGATATCATACCACAAACCATGAGGACTTCAAACAGTATTGAAATCTTCTGATTCATAGCTTGGCTAAGTTAATTTATGATTTGGAGCTTATCAAATTTAAAAGTAATTCAATAACTGATTTATAGGTCAATCATCGAAAAATACTGAATTTTACCTAATGTTTTATAAATTAAATTAATATTGAAGGGTGTTTTGTTGATAAATTGATATTACGGTGAATTTAATTAATCCTATCTGAACCATAAGAATATCATTTTGTCAGTATAAACTATAGACCATTTTCAATAGTTGATTTTTGAAAATACCATTAACGACCAGACTAAAAAATAATTTTCTATCTTGAGAACGCTATGAAAAAACTATTACCGCCATTAATCTTTGGCCTATTTCTGCTGTTGCCAATAGTAACGTTTGGCCACCAACCAAAACAAAGTTTAATATATCTTCGGATTTATGAGAAGACTGGAATAGAAGGTCGTTTTGAAGTCAATGCTCACGAACTTAATAGTGTTTTTGGGCTGGATTTAGGGTTGCACCCGAGTATAGAACAGGTAAGGCCATTCCAAGAAAGAATTCAGGCTTATTTATTCGAAAATGCTAAATTCTCATCTGAACTGGCAGACTATACAATTGTCTTTACGGGGGAGATTACAAAACTAAATCTGTCTTATGGAGACTTTATCAATTTTCATTTCCGACTTGAAAATTCAGAAAATTTACCTGATAGCTTAACGTTGGATTACAACGCTTTTTTTGATGAAGACCCATCACATATGTGTCTTGTGGCAATGGAGTATAATTGGAAGGCGGGTCTCATTAATAATGAGCATATTGTTGCTCTATATTTATCCGAAGGGGAACGTAATGGAACGTTTTCTATCAAAGAAACTTCTCTGTGGAAGGGTTTTCTGGCCATGGTGCAACAAGGTGTGTGGCACATTTGGATCGGAATGGATCATATCCTATTTTTAGTAGCTCTAATTCTGCCATCTGTGGTAAGAAGACGCAAAAAAGAGGGAGTCACAGGCGAAGCTATTAATACTACTAAGTCAGGTCTTTGGGGTTGGGTACCGGTTAAGAGTTTTAGACCTGCTTTTATGTATATACTTAAAATCGTTACTTTTTTTACCATTGCCCATACGATTACCTTAAGTCTTGCATCTTTAGAAATTATAACATTGCCTTCTCGCGTTGTGGAATCAATAATAGCTTTTTCCGTTGGCCTTGCAGCTTATCACAATATCAGGCCTATATTTAAAGGAGAAGACTGGGTTATTGCTTTTGTTTTTGGTCTCTTTCATGGGTTTGGTTTTGCCAGTGTATTGGGAGATTTAGGTTTTAAAGGTGAATACCTCTCATTGTCTTTGGTTGGCTTTAACATAGGGGTAGAGTTAGGGCAAATTGCTATTATAGCACTGATTTTTCCAATTTTATATTTCATAAGAAATAACAAGTTTTATGTTAAACTCATGCTTTGGCTTTCCATTGTTTTAATAGTTATATCTGTTTACTGGCTTACAGAAAGAGCTTTTGATATTGATTTACCGTTGGATGAGATAATCAATAGAAACATACTGTATCCTATTGCGAATTTTTTTGGTTTGAAGTAATAACACCCAAAACTTAGCATTTGGAAAAAAGTGATAAAAATAATTCGTTATTAAGCCGATGGAAAAATCGTGAAGAGAAGGAGGTTGCTTTAATAACCATTCCCAAGGCTCCCGATACAAGCTCGGCACCCTTATCTTCAGGGCAACAACGTATATGGTTTCTTCAAGAGTTGTATAAGGACAACCCTTTTTATAATTATTCTGAGGTACTTACTTTTCAGGGAGATTTAAAAGTTGAATATTTAAAGGATAGCCTAGAGCATATATTTTTTGCTAATGAGGTTTTAAGGTCTTATTACCCAACTGTTGAGGGTAGTCCTATAGCTAAAACACATAATAATGTTCCTGAAATTAAGGAATATGATTTTAGTCATTTAACGAAACATGAAGCAGGAAAAGAAACTGAGGCGGTCATGCGGCAACAGTCATCACAGGTGTTTGATTTGTCCGTTCCAAGTCTGGTAAGGGTATCCTTAATTAAGCTTTCTGTAAATAAAACGCTTCTGTTTTTTACCATGCATCACATTGTAATAGATGAATGGTCTATAGATGTTTTAAAACAACAATTAGCAGACACGTACCTGAAACTATTATCCGGACAATCGTTGGATATTCCACATGAAACTCTTCAATATTGTGATTATGCATATTGGGAACGAAACACACCAATTGATGAAAAACAATTGGAGTATTGGAGAAAATCATTATCGGGAGATTTACCTATTTTAAATCTGCAAACAGACCGTACGAGACCGGCGAGACCATCTTTTAAGGGGAAGCAACAAGCCTTGTCACTAGACAAAGAGTTGTCTTCGGACATATTGAATACATCAAAACAACTTGGCACAACACCCTTTGTTTTCCTGCTTACCGTGTATTACATTCTTTTGTATAAGTACTCAGGACAGTCGGATATTTTGGTAGGAACCCCCATTGCTAATAGGAGTTCCAAGTCTTTGGAGAAAGTGCTTGGGTTTTTTATCAATACAGTGGTTTTGAGAAGTAAATTAGAAGGTTCCAGTAGCTTTTTAAACCTAATGGAAATTGTAAAAGCCAATACGCTTTCAGCTTTTTCCAATAAAGAGATACCCTTTGATGTATTGGTAAAAGAATTGAAGGTTGAACGGTCTTTAGCGGTAAGTCCCTTTTTTCAAGTAATGTTCTTATACCATTCAGCTACGGCCACACCTTTTTTTGGGAGTGATTTGCATTTAGTAGATGAAACTGAATTTGATACCGAGGTTTCTAAATTTGATTTAACGCTGTCTATCTCTGAGTCAAAAGGAATGCTTTCTTTGGTTTTTGAATATGATACGGACTTATTTGAATCTGCTACTATTTCTCGTTTTTTATCGCATTACAAAATGTTATTGAATGGGGTAATTGCAAACCCCAATGAGCCTATTGGTCAACTTCCAATGATGACCATAGAGGAGAAAAAAGTATTGTTTACTCAAGTTGTAGAAGACAGGAATCATTTTAAAACTTATCAGGCAATCCATAATATTATATCTGATGTATCACATCAGATTCCGAATCGTAATGCTTTGACATTTAATAATGTGTGTTTGTCTTATGGAGAGTTGGATAGGCGGTCAGGAATAATTGCTGAAGCCATACTCCAAAAAACAAAGAAGCGAAACGAGATAGTAATGCTTTGTATGGATAGGTCAGTTGAAATGATAGTTTCTTTATTGGCTATTCTTAAAGCTGGGTGTGCGTATCTGCCTATGGACCCCAATTATCCCATGGAAAGGTTAAGCTTTATTTTGGAAGATGCCAATTGCAATATTGTTGTGACACATAGTAGTCTCAAGAAAGTTCTTGATGGCACTAATAAGAATACTATTTTAGTTGATTCCGTTGATTTTGATGTGGAGCTAGATATTGTTTTGCCTGAGGTAAAAGAAGACGATTTAGCCTATGTTATTTATACTTCGGGTAGTACAGGAAAACCTAAAGGTGTACCCATAACCCATAAGAACATTATCAATTCAACAGCAGGGAGATTGGATTGTTATCCTAAAAATCCGAGTGCTTTTTTGTTAATGTCCTCCATTTCGTTTGATAGTTCCAAAGCTGGAGTTTTTTGGACACTTTGTACAGGAGGCAATCTTATCCTAACCGAAAATAGAATAGAGCAAGACCTTACTCAAATAGAGGGGTTGATAGAGAAACACAAGGTTAGCCATACCCTTATGCTTCCTTCTTTGTATAAAGTTTTATTGGAGCATGGAAGTACTACAAAACTAAAAAGTCTGGATACCGTTATTGTCGCGGGTGAGGCCTGCACGCGTTCTTTGTGTGAAATCCATTATATAAACCTGTCCTCGGTACATTTGTACAATGAATATGGGCCTACGGAAGCTACAGTTTGGTGTCTTGCGCACAAGGTAGAAAAGAGTAATAGCTTAGACGATGTGCCCATTGGTAGGCCGGTTGCTAATGCAGAGGTGTATCTTCTAAATAAAGCTAAGCGTATGGTTCCCTACGGTGCGGTTGGGGAAATCTATATAGGAGGTCCAGGAGTGTCTAATGGGTATCTTAATAGAGCAGACCTTACTGAAAAGGTGTTTGTAAAGAATCCGTTGGGAGTAGGTTCTGCCACAATTTACAGAACGGGTGATTTAGGCAGGTACCGGAATAACGGAACTATTGAATTTTTAGGAAGGGCAGACCATCAAGTTAAAGTACGCGGTTTTAGAATTGAGCTGGATGAGGTGGAGAAAACCGTATCCGAATACGATCAGGTGACTGCTACAGTGGCCATGGTAGAGGACAACAAACGTTTGGTAGCCTATATTACGGTTAGCAGTACAGTTGAGGAAAGGGCACTTAAACTGTTTTTAAAAGAGAAGTTGCCCGAATATATGGTACCATCTAGGATAATAGAAGTGGGGGAGTTTCCACTTTTGCCTAATGGTAAGGTAGATAAGGTAAGTCTGTCTCGTATGAAACCTTCCGTAGTGCGCGGCACTGTTGTAGAAATGGAACATCCGTCTACAGAGCTTGAAACAAAAATGGCAACTATTTGGAAAGAAGTCTTGGATCTCCCTTCGATTGGTTTACATGAGAACTTTTTTGATATAGGGGGAGATTCTATATTGAGCATACAGGTTATTTCAAAAGCGAAAGCGGAAAAAATAGAGGTGTCTCCCAATCAATTGTTCCAGTATCAGACTATTGCTGAGCTTACTCGACATATAGAAACTGAAAAACAAAAGCGGGCAGAAGCTTTTGACACCTCAGAATTTAAGCATTTAGTGGCTATTCGTTCCGGAGGAACAAAACCTGGCTTATTTTGTTTGCACTCCGGTGGCACCCATTTCTTTTATTACAATCAGTTTGCAAAACATTTGCATCAAGACCGTCCGGTTTATGCACTGCAGGCATCGGGTCATGAAGATAAACTTGTACTGCATAGGAGCGTCCATCAGATGGCGGTTGACTTCATAAAGGAAATTAAAAAAGTACAACCCCAGGGGCCATATCACTTTATAGCGTATTGTTTCAATACGGCCATTGGTATGGAAGTTACAAGATTGTTGAATGAAATGAATGATTCGGTCAATCTTATCATAGCAGACACTATGGCGGACTACCTTAGTCTGTTTGCTCCGTCGCAGACCAATGTTAGGGCAACGGCATTTTTAAAAAGGCTAAAGTCGAACCCAATAAAAGCAGTTCGTAGTTTTGTTAGGTCAAAGTTGATGCTGCCGCTCAAGGAAAAGTACAAGTCTTTCATGAGCAGGGGTAGTCAAAGGCTTGTCCGTACGTTACATGATAATCATATCAAATTATATAGACAGTACAACTGGAAGCCCGTAGATAATGATATACACGTATTGCTAACTGATAAAAAAGAGGTGAATTTCAATGAAAAAGTAGTGGCTTCATGGGAAAAGATGACGAATAAACAGGTTATTGTTGTTTCCGTGGTAGGTCATCATGACAAACTCTTTGAAGATGCTTTAACTGCCGAGAAAACGGCGGCCAGTATAGATGCGTGTATGAAAAATTTTGAGACTAGCAGAAAAACAGGCTGAATGGAACCCTATGGAGTTATCTGAAAACGAAGCACATGTATGGAGTTTTAAAGTGAGTGATTTTGATAAAATTAGCTCTTATTTACAATTACTATCTCTTGATGAAAAAGAAAGGGTAACTCGGTTTAAATTTCAAAAAGATAGGAAAACCTACATTCTAACTAGAGGGTTGTTAAGAGTCTTATCAGGAAACTATTTGAATATTTTTCCAGAAAAAATCAGGTTTAAGTATAATGATTATGGAAAGCCGGACTACCACCAAGAAACTTCATTAAGGTTTAATGTTTCTCATTCAGTAGAATGTATTGCTTTAGCTTTTGTTAAAAATAGTGCGATCGGCATAGACGTTGAAAAAGTCAGAACTGATTTTGACGCATTGAAACTAGCAGAGAACTTTTTTTCTTTTAAGGAAATAGAGATGCTACATGATGTGCCGCAAAACAATTTATACAAGGCCTTTTACAATTGTTGGACCAGAAAAGAATCTTTTATCAAGGCAAAAGATATTGGCCTTTCTTTTCCTTTAACTTCGTTTACAGTCTCTTTGGATGAAGAAAATGCAGAATTGTTGCGTACGGATTGGGATCATCAAGAAAAAAACGAATGGAAACTGTTTTCTTTACGACTGCAGAATGATTATGTGGGCGCCATTACGACAGCTGCAGGAATTCGGTCCGTACTGTACTTTAATCTCGAGGCTTTTCTATCAAAAATTAGTTAGAAATTCATCCTGCGATTGGTAGATGGAGTAATTCTACACCGTTTGTCGTTAAGTGTTGTTGGTTAGACGATTATCATAATTTAAGTCTGTACTACGCGTAAAAATATCCTATCTTTATTCCATCCCCCCCCCTCAACAAACAATTTAGAGTTACCTATACCGCTTTCCCTCTACGAGCGAAAGAAACTCAATCATTATTTGCCAGACCAAACCATGAGAAAAATTAGTATCCTTTACCAGAAAGTTCCTAGTATAAAAAAAAACGTTCTATACCATTTTCTATGCTATCGGTTTAGAAATGTTTTATGGCTCTTATTGTTGTTGTTGGGAACAAATGGGTTAAAAGCTCAGCTCCCGACCGATTTTCAAAAGGTTGAGTTGTTGACAGGTCTTTCAAACGCTACAACGATGCAGTTTGCGCCTGATGGCCGCATCTTTATCCTAGACCGTTTTGGTGAAGTCAAAATCTATCATACGGACACCCAACTTTCTGTATCGTCGGGTGTACTACCAGTATTTCATGAGTTTGAAGATGGGTTGTTGGGTATCGCTTTCGATCCCAATTTTCTTGATAACGACTATATTTATTTACACTATTCGGTATTTTCTTCTTCTACAAACCGAGTATCACGCTTTACCATGAACGGTGATGTTCTTGATGTAGATTCGGAGGTTACATTATTGGAATGGCCGGTACAGCGTACATTTAGCTTTCATGCGGGGGGAGATATGGCTTTTGATTCGCAGGGCAATCTATATATAGCTACCGGAGACAATACGGATCATGGCAATTATGGGGCATTAAGCGAAACCAATCTCACAAAAAGTGCTGAAAAAAGCTCTTCCAATACGAATGATTACCGTGGTAAAATACTAAGAATAACTCCTCAAACAAACGGTACATATACCATTCCAAACGGAAACCTTTTTCCAAATGGTGTAGGTGGTAAACCGGAAATTTATGTTATGGGAGCTAGAAATCCGTATCGAATTTTTGTTGATAAGACCAATACGGACTGGCTATTTTGGGGAGAAGTGGGTCCTGACGCAAATTCGTCAAGTTCTCTGGGTCCAGAAGGTATGGATGAAATGAATCTGGTCAAATCCGCAGGTAATTATGGCTGGCCTTATTTTTCGGGTAAAAATGAAGCGTATCAAATCTCCTATGCTAGTACACCTTACTATAATGATGAGAACGCTCCGCAGAATATTTCTACATGGAATACCGGTTCTGTTAACCTGCCTCCTGCCCAGCCATCATGGCTAGAGTTTTTTCACAAAAGTTATTTTGCAGGACCAAGGTACTATTATGACGGTACGTTGAGCGATCAACAGAGGCTTCCGGTCGAGTTTGATGAAGTTTTTTTCTATTACGATTTTAATACCAGTAAGATATGGGCAGTACAAATGGATGCCAATGGGAATATTTTGAGCAATGATCAATTAGCGCCCTCTGTGTTTCCCAGTTCTTCAAATGGTTTTATAGATATGGAAATTGGCCCGGATGGTCACATGTACATTTTGGCTTATGGCACAGGCTGTTGCCCTGACAACAGCGGTACCGGAAAGCTTATTCGCATAGACTATACAGGTGAAGTCTCTAATTCTCCGCCGGAGGTAGTTCTCAATGCCAATGTTACGAGCGGTTCACTACCATTGAGCGTGGAATTCTCCAGTGCTGGCACTGTGGACCCTAATGGAGATTCCCCGTTGGCCTATGCATGGGATTTTCAGTCCGACGGTATCGTAGATTCAACTCAAGAAAACCCTACGTTTACTTTCACTTCTCCGGGAACTTTCAATGTACAGCTTAAAGTCAATGATGGAAATGGAGGTGTAGGGGTTAAAAACAGTACGATTCACGCTGGTAACAATGCGGCGACATTCACTTTTAATTCACCACCTGACGGTGGATTTATGGCTTGGGACGATGACATCCATTTTGACCTAACGGTAAGCGATATAGAAGATGGTAGTACATTGGGAGGAATTGCTTGTGGCGATGTGTCTCTAGTTCCCTCTTTAGGACACCTAAATCATTTTCACGATGGCGCAACAATCAATGGATGCCCGAAAATATTGACTCTAGATCCGGGCTCCCACGATACTAATGGGGAAATGGATATTTTTTATGTACTGAATGCAAACTATACGGACGAAGGAGGGCTAACTTCTTTTGATCAACTGAAACTCTATCCCAAGCGTATGGAAGCAGAATTCTATTCGGAAGCAAGCGATGTTCTTCGTATTTCAAACACTGATACCTCTGGGGGAGGTAGTGAAGCCATTCGTGCTGATCATGGAGGCTATATCGCTTTTGCGGATAGAAATCTTTTAAATATTGATGCAATACGATATAGAATATCGGCCGCCGCTATCGGAGGCACAATAGAATTTAGGACAGGAGGCATTACCGGACCACTTTTGGCAACCACTAAGGTACCCTTAACGGGAAGCACCAATAACTGGGTGGACATTGAATCTACCTTTACCGATCCAGGAGGGAAAAACGATATTTATTTTATTTTCAAGAGCAATTCCGGGCAGCAGAACATCTTTGATATTAATTATATGGAGTTCATCGGTTCAGGGGTTTCTATTGACAACTCCCCACCCGAGGTAGTAGCGATAAATCAGGTTAACGCCACTGAATTAGGTGTTGAATTTTCTGAATATATCACCAAAGATTCTGCAGAAAACTTGGCCAATTATTCTATAGACAATGGTATTATAGTTACGGCAGCTGTTCTGCAGGACGATAATAGAACAGTAATGCTTACCCATTCACAACTAGGAGCGGGAACGGTATATCGTCTTTCAGTAGATAATGTTGAGAATAGCGTTGGTTTAGCAGTTGTAGCAAATAGTTATCCCATATCTATTTTTGATCCTATTCGCATCAACGTTGGGGGACCATCATTAACTTTTGACGGCAATACTTTTCTAGATGATCAAAACGCGAACGGTGGCAATCTTTTTAATAAAGACATAGCGATTGCCAATACTTTGAACGACGAACTCTATCAGACTGAACGTTTCCAAACATTTTCATATAATATTCCGTTACCTATTTCCGGAAGGTATGATATTCGTTTGCATTTTGCTGAGCTTTATTTTGGGGTAGGTAGCGTCTCCGGCGGGCCGGGATCTAGGGTATTCGATGTAACGATAGAAGGTAATCCAGTATTGACTAATTTTGATATTCTGGAAGAGACCGCGCCTGCAACTGCAATAATAAAGGATTTTGACAATGTTTTAATCACAGACGGAGTTGCTAATATTCAGTTTCTTTCAATAATTGAAAACCCCAAAGTTTCTGCCATCGAGATATTACCGGCAGATGCAATTACAGTTGCACCAACCATAGTTATCAATTCACCTACTAATGGTGCAATGGTAAACCAACCGTTCAACATAGCCTTTGCCGTACAAAATTGGGAAATTGCAGAAGGAAGTACTCACATGCATTATTATATAGATGATGTTATGGTGGGTCCGCATTACAGTTATGGGCCAATTACCATTAATGACCTAAGCCTTGGTAACCATACCATAAAACTTGAGCTTTATGAGGCTGGTCATGTACCTACTGGTATATTTGATGAAGTTACAGTCAATGTCAGCGATGAAAATGGTTGTGGTAATACGCCTTTTCCGGACCAATGGCAGGTACATGAATTGGAAAGTAACGAATTACCTTATCGCTCTGTCTATATCCTGCCGCAGGAAGATTTGGACGGTGACGGCTTAAAGGATATTGTAACTGGAGCTTGGTGGTATAAAAATCCGGGTTCGGCATCAGCTAATTGGGAGCGTAAAACAATTGGAAATCTATTTAACAATGTAGCTCATATTCACGATTTCGACAATGATGGCGATATGGATATGTTGGGCACAACCGGTGCTTATACAGGTTCGGATTTGGTTTGGGCGCAAAATGATGGTACGGGCAATTTTACTATCCATAATAACATTCCTGCAGGAAATACAAATTATAGTGAGCCCTTTCTCGCGGGTATTTCCGGTGGTATTTTTCAAAATGGAGGTTCATATCAGATGGCAATTAACTGGAATGGGGCTGAGTCTACGGGATCATCTGTGCAAATGTTGAATGTTCCAGTTGACCCGGTCAATACGCCATGGCCACTTGTTGATATTAGTCCCGATTCCCTTGGGGAGGATATACAAAAAGGCGATATTGATGGTGATGGCGACCTCGATCTGTTCCAGTCGAGCAATTGGTTGCGCAATGAGGGTAATGGTAATTGGACAACTATTGCTACTGGGATTTCATATGTAACCACAGCTGATAGAGCCCAATTGGCCGATTTTGATGGTGATGGTGATTTGGATGCCGTTGTTGGTCAACTAAGTTTGGGAACAAGCTCATTGGAGAAGACTGAGTTCGCTTGGTTTGAAACACCTGCAGATCCAACACAACCTTGGACTAAGCATATTTTAGCTACGGATATCAATGGAAGTTTGAGTGTCGTGGTTTCAGATATTGATTTTGATGGGGATGAGGATATTGTGGTAGGAGAGTGGAAAGGAAATAACCGATTACTGACTTTCGAAAACAATCTTTGTAATTCCGGCAATTGGATTACGCATACCATAGATGCTGGCGGAACCGGTTTTGACCATCACGACGGAGCACAGGTAGTAGACATTGACAATGATGGTGATTTGGATATTGTTTCGATAGGATGGGATAATATAGTGCCGAGGATTTTTGAGAATAAAAGTATAGTGACTAATAGTGCGCCAATTGTCAACGCGGGTGACGACCAGGAAATTAACTTACCTACTTCTGAATTAACCTTGAGCGGTTCGGGCAATGACCTTGATGGTGGTCCGATTAATTTTCTATGGACCCAACAAAATGGACCTAACACGGCCACATTGACCAATTTTGACACGGCCAATCTAACGGTATCCAATTTGGTTGCGGGCAACTACACCTTTCGATTAACGGTAACGGACGATGAGAACGATAACTCCTTTGATGAGGTGATAGTAACCGTAGTTCCCGAGTCAACCCAAGGAGCGTTCACACTACGTATCAATACCGGAGGTTCTCAGTCTACCTTTAATGGAGAAGAATTTATAGAGGACCAGTACTTTAATACTGGAAGTACACTTGATAGGCCTCAAACGGGGTTGTCTCAACCCTATAGTAGCATACGTTTTAGCCGTTCGCAAACTATGAATTATGACTTGCCGGTTCCCAATGGGGCGTACACTGTAAGATTGCATTTTGCCGAAATTTGGTTCGGGGCTACGGGAGGTGGTGTAGGAGCAGCAGGGAATAGAGTGTTTGACGTACGCTTGGAGAATGAATTGGCTGAGGATAATCTAGATGTATTTGCCGAAGTAGGTGCAGAGAGCCCTTTGGTAAAGACTCATGTTGCTTATGTAAACGATGGCATACTTGATATTGACTTTTCTGCGCTAGCTACAGATGGAGGCAGTAGGCATCCGATAATCAATGCTATAGAAGTGATTGGTAGCGGAAGTCCCTCGGTACCACCTGTAGCGGAGGCTGGAAACAACCAGGCAATAACACTTCCTTCCACTACAAGCGTGACTTTCAATGGTTCGGGACATGACCCTGATGGCGGTCAGGTTTCATTTTTATGGACGCAGGTCAGTGGCCCCAATTCAGCAATTTTAAGTGATGAAAATACAGCGAACCTTTCAGTAACAGAACTTTTAGCCGGAAATTACGTATTCCAATTGACGGTCACTGACCAAGATAACGAAACTACATCAGATGAGGTGACCCTTTCCGTTCAACAAACCGGTGGCGGGCAGTCGCCCATTGTCAATGCGGGAGGTAATCGGAACATCAACTTGCCTACCTCTAACATCACCCTGAACGGTTCGGGCAGCGACCCAGATGGTGGTACGGTTACTTTTCAATGGACGCAGCAAAATGGTCCCAACAGCGCTACATTAACCAATTCTAATACAGTTAACCTTATAGTTACAGATTTAGTGGCAGGAGACTATACATTTCGCCTAACTGTAATGGATGACGAGAACGATACGGTTTTTGATGAAGTGAATGTTACTGTACAGCCAGAACCAAACGAGAGTGATTTCGTTCTTCGTATCAATGCGGGTGGTTCACAAACTACCTATAATAACAATGAGTTTATCGCCGACCAGCATTTTGACACTGGCTCAACTCTTAACAGGCCACAAACAGGTTTGCCTGAGCCGTACCGGAGTTTTAGGTTTAGCCGATCTCAGGTTATGGGATATGATATTCCGTTGCCCAACGGGGCATATTCGGTAAGATTACATTTTGCCGAACTATGGTTTGGCGCAACAGGAGGAGGTTCCGGAGGAATAGGCAGTCGCGTTTTTGATGTACAGTTGGAGAATGAATTGGTAGAGGATAATTTAGATGTTTTTGCATTGGCTGGAGCAGATGCGTTATTGGTAAGAACGCACTCGGTTTCCATTACGGATGGTGTGCTTAATATTGATTTTTCAGCCTTGGCTTCTGATGGAGGCTCTAGGCATCCGATTATAAATGCCATAGAGATTGTCGGGGAAGGCGGGCAACCTTCACTTGAACCTATTGCGAATGCAGGCCAAGACCAAAATATAGTTTTGCCTGTAGATGAAGTGGTTTTAGATGGTTCTGGTAGCGATCCTGATGGTGGTGCGGTTTCATTTCAATGGGTGCAGGTTACTGGCCCAAGTACAGCTACCTTGTCTTCAGCTACGACTTCGGAACTTAATGTGAGTAATCTAATTGAAGGTTCTTATGTTTTTCGGTTAACGGTAAGCGATGATGAAAGTCAAGTAGATTCGGACGAGGTTACAGTGGTTGTTAGTCCGGAAGCGGTTGGTCTGGATGATCATATTTGGCTAGAGGCGGAGTGTGCAGATGTTGGTGCTGATTGGTTGTTTAGAACAGATAGTTCTGTTTCAGGTGGTACGTATTTAGAAGCGCCGTCTGGCAATTACTTTAATAGTGCGCCTTCCGGTGACGGTTCAAGAATACGTTTTGACTTTTCTGTTGAAGAAGGAACGTATCGTCTGTATGCTCTAGTAGATACTCCAACAGGTGATACGGATAGTTTTTGGGTACGGGCAAATAACGGGCCTTGGTTAAAGTGGAATTATATTTTAGGGGGTAATGGTTTTAATTGGAGACAATTACACGATAAGGAGCGTAGGACAGTGTTTGTTACTTTTAATTTGGACGAGGGAAATAACACCATAGATTTTGCCCATAGGGAACAAGGTGCTAAGCTTGATAAAATATATGTTACTAAAAATGGGCAACTTCCAACCGGTTTTGGGGAGAGTGATTTTACATGTTCGCTGAGCAGTAAAAATTCGACCGTACAAAAAGAATCTGGTGTGTTGTCTAGGGATATTACGGATTCGGGAATTGGTTCGGATTTGTTGATGGAGCAGGGCGAAAGTGCAGTAAGTTTATACCCCAACCCGGCACATACGGAAGTTCATATTTCACTTCAGGAAGAGCAAAAAGAAGCGGAATATATTGCTATTTATACCATGGATGGAACATTGGTTAAAATGGAAAAGGGTAATGCAGTACAGGTTAAACCTAAACTTTATAAAATGGACGTAAGTATTTTAAAACCTGAAATGTACGTTATTCAAGTTGTAACTGTAGATGGAGGGTCAACAATCCGTAAAATGCTTATTTCGAACTAGTTGAAAATAGGTTTTGGGTTCAATTTAATCCCTAACGAATTTTACTCCTGCGGTAATGGTGGAAGAGCTAAATGTGGTGTCTCTGTCGTACTGATAAAACTTCAGGTCAATACTCTTAAGGCCAAATTTTGAGATATGCATTTTGGTGAAAATATCGGTATAAGAAACTCCCAGTCCGTATTGGTTGGCGGTGTATTCGGATAGGTCATAGTCCGAGGTGTAGAAATCTTCATTGGAAAGGTGTCTTTCGTAAGGTGCAAAATAATCCGCGGCAGATTGATTGTAAAATCGGTAAGAAGGGTAAAGTGTAAACTTATCGTTCAATTTAACAGCTGCTTCTATGCTTGCTGTATGTGAGTGGACGCCCCAATCGTCAAAATAATAGCGATAATACGTTCTAAGCGTTAGAATTTCGTTGAGGTACCAGTTTAAACGTCCGCCTAGAGCCAGTTTTAGCCTGCCATCGGGTAAACGTTCAATATCATCCGCCAATTGAAAATTTTCTATAAAAGAGTCCGGTACATCCGAAAAGTATACACGTTGAAAAGGCGTTGAAAGAAGCCCTTGTTGGTTAATTACATCAAATGAAATCAACCCTTGTACATTTTTATGTAGTATTTGGGAAAGGCCAAGTCCTAGTGAATAGGAGTTGCGGTTGGTTTTATCAAGTTCGGTGAAATTGGGAGCGTAATTGGTGTTGCCGGTAATTTCATCCGGTCTAAAAAAACCAACACCATTATTGCTAAAAGGTCTAAGTTCAAAAGGGTATATGGTGGTCCATTTATCCAAATACACATTGGCGTTTATACTGACTTCCGTGTTTTTTTCATTGAAGAGTTTGGCGTAGCTCCCGCCAAAACCCAAAGAAAAGTAGTCATACTCTGAGGAAACGGAGAATTTCGCGGACCAAACATCGTTTCTGTCGTCGGAACTGTGGCTGTAGCTACCTGTTAGATTTACCCAAGTATCGGATTGTGAAGCTCCTGAACTGGCAACAAATGGGTCGGCATCGCTTCTTTTGTCAAAAGGATTAACATTGCTTGAGGAAGCAGAGGTGTAAGCGGAAACCCCAGCATCTATGGTAAGTACATCATCGTCGTTTAACGGAATGGATACGATAATTGTTCCGGTTACATCTGTTAGTTCTTCTGTGCCTTTTCCACCGGTTACGGCTGCATTATCACCATCTTGGGAATAATAGCTGGTCAAAAAATCTACTTCGGTGGTTTCAAGAACCCGTTTTTTATATTCCTGATTTTTCTCCTGTGACCAAGCAAACTGAAGTCCTACTGTCAAGAAGATAAAAGCTATGTTTTTTATTGAAGTCATAATTCGTTTGTGCATCACCTTGTAACTTAATTGCAGCCGCAGCCACCTCCTGTTTTACCTCCGTTAGCTCCTACAGCTGCTTCTCTATAGGAGTGGGCTATGGTAACGTTTCGGTCGCATTTTTTGTCGCTCAGGGTCATATCCGGGTCGCTGAGATTTACTTTTTCGTATTCTTTCACTACAACGCAACTGTGCATTGTGGCGGCAACACCTATTCCTATTAAAAATCGTTTCATCATAATTTCTCTATTTCAATATGCTCGGATGTAGATATATTTCCTTGATCGTCAATTATAATACATTCTATTTGGGGCATTTGATTGATTCTGTTCAAACCTACTTCTTTGCCCATTACAAAAACCGAAGTGGCCAAAGCATCTGCCAATTCCGCTTTTGGTGCAAAAACGGTAACGCTAATAATTCCTGTCGACGGAAAGCCTGTTCTTGGGTCAATGATATGGGAGTATCGCTTGCTGTCTAAGATTACGAATTTTTCATAATCACCAGAAGTAACTACCGCTCCTTGTGTAATGGGTAGTAAAGCAAACACCTTATTCTTGTCCATTGGGTTGGTGATGGCAACTTTCCAAGGTTCGCCATTGGGTTGTTTCCCCCATGTATTCATGTCTCCCGAAGCATTGATTATTCCGGCAGCAACCCCCGTTTCAATCAATAGAGCCTTTGCTTTGTCTGCGGCATAGCCTTTGCCAATTGCCCCAAAACCTATTTTCATACCTTCTTCTTTTAGGAAAACGGTATTGTTTTCAGGGTTTAAAACTATATTATGGAAGCCTACTTTTGCTATTGATGATTGAATGGCTGTGGTGTCTGGTATTTGGGTCATGCTGCCGTCAAACACCCAAATTTTATCCATAGATGCATAACTAATATCAAAAGCACCATCAGTAAGTGTGGAAAGGCCTGTTGCCCGTTCAATGAGATCGTAGAGTTCCGTAGAAACTTTTACAGGACTTTTACCGGCATTTTTATTGATTTTAGAGGTTTGTGAATGGGGATTCCATGAAGATATCAAGTCTTCAATTCTGGAAATTTCGGCCACGGCCAAATCTATATTTTTATTTGCTTCGGTTGAATCTTTGGCAACTACAGTAATATCAAACCTGCTCCCCATTAACTTTAGTGTTCTGGTAAAAGTACCCTGTGCAATTATGGATAGTGAAAACAAAAAGAATAGTACGAATAGGGAATTTCTCAAGTCCTATAATTTAATTGGAATATGAAACGAAACACTGCATCTATAGCAAAGATAAGATAGAATCTATTAGGTCTTGGTTGTAGTCCGTAAAAGAATCTTTTTTGAAAAATGCAAGACGATAATTGTTCCACCTATTAAAATATTAAATATTGTTTGCGCAATTTTGCACATGTTAAAAATGAAATACCACCTAATTATTCAGTATAATTGTATGGTTTTAGCAAATTAGATGGACTAAAAACAAGATTGCATAAGTTTTGTGCAAAATTTGTGCAAATTGTTTATCGCATTAGTAATGTATTGTTACGCCTGTATCTTTGATGAGGTTAACGCTAAGATAGCAATACTTAAAAAGAACGAAGATTTGCTGAAGACATTTTAGTAGTAACATCAACAAACAGAAAACAGAAAACAGAACATCAATGAAACAAAAAGAAAGGAAGTCCAGTTTAAAGAAACACTTCTTAGTCGCACTATCCTTGACCACATTTGGATTTTTTCAAGCTAAGTCACAAAAAAACAAGGTGTTTAACGAGACTGGCGGAAAGGTAGTTGTGGAAGCGGAGGATTTTGACAAACAAACAAATACGGATATCCGCAAGTGGTATATAATAGATTCCAACTTTAAATCAACATTAAAAAGCGCTGAGGACAAGTTGCATTATAAAGACGCGAGTGGAGAGCGATATGTAGAAATATTACCTGATACGCGTACCAATCATGATGAAAAGCTTATAGTAGGAGAAAATTTCTCCAACGAGCCAGGTAAGATGGCCATTTTGCATTATAAAGTCAACTTTTCTACGCCTGGTAGATATTATGTATGGGCAAGTGCCTATAGCACCGGTTCTGAAGATAATGGGATTCATGTGGGGGTAAATGGCACATGGCCAGAGTCGGGCCAGCGTATGCAATGGTGCGAGGGCAAAGATGCTTGGACTTGGGGCAGTAGCCAAAGAACGCTAGAAGTACATTGCGGTGTGCCAGGGTTGATATATTTGGATATTGAGAAGGCCGGTGAGCATGATATTCAGTTTAGTATGAGGGAAGATGGTTTTGAAATGGACCAATTTATACTGACCAAGGATAGTAGCTTTCATCCTGAAAAAACTAACGAGGTTGCTTCTGATGATTTGTTAGCTATGGCAAAGGAAGTAAGGCCAAGCGCCAAAATATATCCGGCACAGGGGTTTAAAAGCACTAAAAATTCATTTTATAACGATAGAAAATGGTTGGCCATCAATCCGGAAAAATATGAGGAAGCGGAGGCTTTTCTTCTCTTTGATGGAGGTGACGGCACATATGATGTGGTGTTGTTTACGGTAGGCGAAAATGATGGCCGGTCTGTATATACCTTACGGAAAAATGAAGAAAGCTTTCAGGATTTCAGAACTCCGTTAAGCAGTAATATGTTTGAAGAAGGCTTGGAGTATGTAAAAGTCTACAATAACATTAAGCTAAAGGGTAAAGATGAAGTAGGGATAAAGGCAGTTCCAAAGAGTAGGGACGGTAAGGAATTTAGTCGAGCACGATGGATCGGATTGGTGGTCGTTGAAGCGGGAACCGGTAAGAAACTGCTAGAGGAAATGCAACAAAAAATGGCTGAGCAAGCTAATTTGAAAATTTCGGGAGAGCTTAAAAAATGGCATAAAGTAACCTTGACTTTTGACGGCCCAAGAACATCGGAAAAAGCGGATTACAACCCATTCATGAACTATCGCTTTAATGTAACTTTTGCTCACGCGCAAAGTGGTAAATCCTATGTGATACCTGGTTATTTTGCTGCTGATGGTTATGCGGGACAATCTTCTTCGGAAGAAGGAAATAAGTGGCGTGTTCATTTTGCTCCTGACGAAACTGGTGAGTGGACGTACAAGGTTGATTTTAGAAAAGGAAACTATTCGGCGGTGAGTACAAAACCTACTACGGGACTCAGTGGTTCCTATATGGATGGTGCCAGTGGAACTTTTACTATTGACAAAACAGATAAAGAAGGAGACGACTTTAGGGCTAAGGGAAGATTGCAATATGTAGGGGATCGTTATTTAAAATTTGCCGAAACAGGTGAGTATTTCTTAAAGCAAGGTCCTGATGCGCCCGAAAATTTTCTTTCCTATGTAGACCTTGATGGCACCTTTAAGGACGATGGCCATAAGGATGGTATGGTTAAAACTTGGTCGGCTCATTTACAGGATTATAAGCAGAATGACCCAACTTGGAAAAACGGAAAGGGTAAAGCTATCATTGGCGCTTTAAACTATTTGGCTTCAAAAGGGCTGAACTCGGTCTCATTCTTGACCAACAATATTGCGGGAGATGATCAGAATGTATTCCCTTACATAGATTATGATACCTATGATAGAATTGATGTGTCCAAAATGGACCAATGGGAGATTATTTTTGAACATGCCCAAAAGTTGGGGCTTTTCCTTCACTTTAAAATGTTTGAAGTAGAGAACCAAGGACTTTTGGATAATGGTGGGGTTGGAGCCAACACCAAATTGTATTATCGAGAATTGATGGCCCGTTTTGGACACCATTTGGCTTTAAACTGGAATCTTTGTGAAGAGAATGGCGAGTGGGTAACTAACCCAACAACACCTCCGCAAGAAGAGGAGCAACGTCTAGCTATGGCCGCTTACTTTAAAAAGAACGACCCGTACCACCATCATTTGGTAATCCATAATGGAATTGAATTTGATGATATGCTTGGGCCTGAAAGTGGACTTACGGGACCATCCGTTCAGACCAATAAAGAAGATTTTAGTAGAGTGCACGGACAAGTATTGCGTTGGTTGAAAGCATCTAAGGAAGCTGGTTTTCAATGGGCCGTTGCGGTTGATGAACCCGGTGACGCACAACATTCGTTAATTACGGATGCTGAAAATCCTGATCATAATAACGCACGTAGAAATGCCTTATGGGGTACGTTTATGGCCGGTGGATGGGGTAATGAATGGTATTTTGGATATGCACATCCACATTCAGACCTTACTTGTGAAGATTACCGTTCTAGGGATTTGTTCTGGGGTCAAGCGGTACACGCTATGGATTTCTTTAAGAATAATGATGTTCCGTTTTGGGAAACTGAAAACAGAAATGACCTTGTTGGTAATATGGAGAATAAAAATACAGTCTACTGTTTGGCAAAGGAAAACGAAGTCTATGTGATTTATCTTAATTCAGAACCAACTGCCCAGTTAGATTTGTCCAATGCTTCAGGTGAATTTGAAGTATTATGGTTCAATCCAAAAAAAGGTGGAGACCTTAGAAAGTCAAAGGTCAAGAAAGTGTCCGGTGGTGCTGTTGTGGATTTAGGAAAATCGCCAGATAAAAAACAACAGGATTGGACTATTTTGGTTAGAAGAGCAAAGTAGTCTTTTTACCAATAGTGGAAAAGCGGATTCCGTCTAAATGACAAGTATCCGCTTTCTTAATTGTTAGGTGAACAAGGGTTCAAAGATGTCCCGGTATTATTCATATCGGATAACATCTTTGAACTTTTATTGTTGGTACCATGGGTCATTGGTTCTTTTAAGCTCTTTTCCTAGGATACTTAAAAGGTTTTGCCTGGAAAGAGAGCGGACAATTTTCAAATGCTGGAATGGGAAAGTTATTTGGAAGATTTTCAAAGAAGCTTCAATCTCCACTCCAGATAAGGTATTTAAATAACTAAATTGTCCTAATTACTTTGCAAGGGTTACCGTAAGCAAGAACATCATTAGGTACGTCTTTGGTAACAACACTTCCTGCACCTATAGTTACGTTGTCGCCAATAGTTACACCGGGAAAGATAACTGTGTTACCTCCAATCCACGCGTTATCACCAATTACAACTGGTTTGGTGTGGGTTAAATAACGGGAAGCATTTCCTTCTTGAATAATTCGGTCCGTTGCTTTTATGGGGTGGGTGGCGGTGTAGATTTGTACAAAAGGGGCAATTAGCCCGTTTTTGCCAATTGTAATGGTATTGTTATCAATAAACATACAATTGGTATTCACAAAAGTGTTTTCACCTATAGAAATATTACTTCCATAGTCACAGAAAAAGGGAGCCTCAATCCATACGCCAGCAGCTTTTTGTGCCAGCAACTGGTTTAAAAGTCGCTCCCTTTCTTCTAATAGTTCTGAGTCCAAAGTGTTATAGGCCTGTAGTATTTTACGGGCCCTATGGTACATTTTAAGGAGTTCCGCGTCACGAGAATCATAAACTTTACCATTGATCATTTTTTCTTTTTCGGTCATAGTCGTCTAGATTCAATTGGAAATCACGTGTTAAAATATATTATCAATTTTTGATAGCAACACTAGTACTTGGTTTTATCGTGTTTTTCTGCCCAGTTATTAAAAACTTGAACGGCATCATCTTGTAGCATTTGCTTAAAATAAATCTGCCTGTCTTCCATGTCTTTATCTAGTTCATCATAGATAAATTGGTCATCAAAATCTATCGCTTTTGCATCGGCCTTATCACAGCCGTAGTATACCGCTTTAGGTCTTGCCCAGTAAATAGCACCAAAGCACATAGGGCAGGGCTCACAAGAGGTATAAATAATGCAATCCGTTAATTGAAAACTATTCAATTTACTACAAGCTTCCCTGATTACTACCATTTCTGCATGGGCGGTAGGGTCGTTCGTAGAGGTTACTTTATTGTGGCCTTCGGCAATTATTTCACCATCCTTTACCACTACAGCGCCAAAAGGGCCACCGGCATTTGAGTTCATTCCTTTGGCCGCCATCTCAATAGCCCGGCGCATAAAAACTTCATGTTCTTTCATCATATTCATAAATTAAATGGGTGTTTGTCATACATCGCTAGGTACAACCGAATGTAAAAAAGTGTGTTGATACTTTGCTCTCTTTTCAAAAATGAACTTGTATCAACCAAATAAACATTCAAAATTACATAATTCTACCCGTTTTCTAACTTTTTTCCTTTCCTCCATACCTACTTAGAAAATCATTGAATAATTCCACGTAAGGGAAACTATCAACTTAGCTATGGGCATTTTTAAGATGGCCGCTCATTCTTGAACTATATGGATAAGGTTCCTTAAACTGTTTATCTTTGCTGCTGTAGCGCTACTTCTGTTAACATGAAAAGAAATAAATGTAGATGAGAAACGGATATTACATATGCTTTTTACTATTTCTATTGCCATGGGTCTCAAGCACTCAGACCTTATTACCGCCCATTTATAATTATAAAGTTTTTGAATACAATGCGGGAGCTCAAAATTGGGGGTTGACCGTAGATGAAAAAGGCCACGTTTTTTCTGCCAATGACAAAGGCTTACTTTCTTTTAATGGTGAGGAGTGGATTTTGAACAAGTTACCGAACGCTACAATTTTACGATCGGTAACTTCGGTAAAGGACAAGGTCTATACAGGTTCTTATGAGGAATTCGGATATTGGCAAACCACAGAAACAGGGGAGCTGAATTACACCTCACTTACCCATTTGATTCAAAACCATACGTTTACAAGTGAAGAATTCTGGCAGATTTTACCTTTTAAAGAAGCTGTTTACTTTCGTTCGTTTTCGGCACTTTATAAATATGAAGAGGGCCGTATTACGGTAATAGACCCTGAATTTGTTATTACGGGACTGGCCGTTTATGATGGCAAGGTTTACGTAGCGGCCAAAAACTTGGGGCTTTATGTGGTAAATGGCGAAAAGTTGGAACCCATAGGAAATGATGACGTACTTAAGGACCAGACGGTAACGGACATGGCGTCTTTTAAGGACGGCCTGCTCATTGGTACACAATTAAACGGTTGTGTAGTATATCAAAACGGACAGTTTACATCGTTGGATAAAAATATGAACAGCCTTTTAAAGAAATATCAGCTCAATAAGCTGATTGCTTTGGAGACGGGCGAAATTGCTTTTGGAACCATTAAAAACGGAATTTATCTTTTTGATTCCGCTTCGGGGTCCTATCGTAATTTGAATAGGAAAACAGGACTTCAGAACAATACCGTATTATCTCTGGCTAAATTCAAAGACCAATTCTGGGTAGGGCTGGAGAGTGGCATGGACCGTATTCAAGTAAACTCGGCTATAACATTTTATACGGATCATACAGGGGCCCTAGGTACAACTCATGATGTGGCTATACAAGACAACTCCATGTATTTGGGTAGTAACACGGGCATTTATTATTTTAAGGATGATGAACTTCAATTTTTTGAGGGTTCACAAGGCCATGTTTGGGACCTGGAGTTAATTGCTAATGATGTTTTGGCCGGCCATAATACGGGAACTTTTAAAGTAGATGGAGAGAAACTTACCAAAATATCCGATCGTGCTGGGGGGTATCAATTTGTAAAGGTTCCGGAAAAGAACAATGTCTTTTTGCAAGGGACATATACAGGAGTAACCAAGTATATAAAGGATTCCAATAATAGGTGGAATGTAAGTACGGTTACAGGAATTGACTTTCCCGTAAAACAATTGTGTTTTGAAGACAATCGTACCATTTGGGCAGCGCACCATTATAAAGGCCTCTTTCGTTTTAAACTGAACGAGGATTTGACCGCCGTAGAAGAGAAAACTGCTTTTGATACCACGGTATTACCCAATATTTACAACGTAAGGTTGTATCGCATTAAAAACCAGATTGTAATGCAAAGTGAGGGCAATTGGTTTAAATATGACCCTCTAGTAGGTAAAATAGCAACTTTAGAAGAGTTTGAGCCTTTTACAAATAAATCGCTTATTTACTCAGATGGTGAGCACTTTTGGTTTTTAAAGGATGCCGATACCAAAGAACTTCTGTATACGGATTTGCGGAACAATGCCATAGCGATAAGTGAAACCCAATTGAACCAGCGCTTAATGCCCGATATGGAGCGAGCGGTAAAACGCAATGATTCCATTTACCTTTTAACGTTGAGTGACGGTTTTGCAAAAATGAACATTGCCCAGTTGCAACGGCAATTGAACACGAATGCTATTCCTGTTCCGGAGCTTACCTTCTTTAAGGATGATCAAGAGAGGTATTCCGTTAAAGACTCCCTTTTTGAGGTGCCTTATGCGCATTCTCAAGAATTGATACTTCAGTTGTCGGTGCCCAGTATGGTACAACCTAGGTATTATTATGAGCTAAAAGGTCCTTTAGAACAAGAAGCATACCGAACCCAGGGTACATTGGAGTTTCAAAACCTACCTCATGGTGATTATACATTAAATGTACATTCCGTGACTATGGACAACAGAATGAGCAGTCCTAAAACCATTGCTTTTGCAATAGCCTCTCCTTGGTACCTGTCTAAACTAAGTATGTTGGGGTATGTGTTGATTTTAGTTTTGATTGTTTTGGGAGTACGTTGGTACAACAGGCAAAAACTCAGAAGAAAGCACGAGATTTTAAAAATACGGTTACAACGTGAGCAGGAAGAACGTCTGGCACAATTAGAGAAAGAAAAACTAGAGAAAGAAATAAAACGCAAACAGACCGAATTGGCCCGAACCACAATGAGCGTAGCCAAAAAGAACGAGCTTATTCTAGAGCTAAAAGATTTAATGGTCTTGAACAAGGATGCTTTCCCAAACAAACAACGTTACCGTTCGCTGACCAAAAAACTGGATGGGTCTATTAACGAGAATGAAGATTGGAAGAATTTTGAAGTCAATTTTAAAGAACTTCACGATGATTTCTTTGACAATTTATTACAGCAGTTCCCAAAACTGACCCCTAAAGATTTGAAGCTTTGTGCCTATCTAAAAATGAATTTGTCCAGTAAGGAAATAGCTCCTCTTATGGCCATTTCCATACGTGGTGTAGAAATACATCGGTACCGTTTAAGAAAGAAATTGGGTATAGATAGTTCACAAAACCTATCCAATTTTTTAATTAAGTTCAAATAGATGGTGTTATAACCATACAATTCTTACATATCTAATTTTCATTAGATTAAACTACTACATCAACACTACATCACAATGTTAAAGTTTAATACTTACTTAACATTAGGACTACTGCAAATAGCGTGTATTACGGGGCTTAAGTCCACTATAAGGACTGATGTACTTTTTATGTACCCTTTCTCAAAAATGTGAGGAGGTCATTTTGATAACTTGTGCTTGAATTTAACAGATTGATAAATTTATAACTCAACTTTTAGACAATTATGAAAATAAGAAACATTATTTTATCGATATGCTTCTTTCTCTTTCAACTGGTATTGTTTGCCCAAGATGGAATTACTGTTACGGGTATAATAAGCGATACCAATGGGGAGCCGTTACCGGGAGCAAGTATCGTTTTAAAAGGTACCACAACAGGAACCCAAACCGATTTTGATGGAAACTACACGCTCAACAGTGTTGAAGAAGATGCAACCTTAGTGGTAAGCTATATCGGTTTTACATCTCAAGAAATTGCCGTGAACGGGCAAGCAAGTATTAATGTTACCTTATCGGAAGATGCTCAAGCTTTAGATGAGGTAGTTGTTATTGGTTATGGCGAAATGAAGTCAAAAGACCTTACGTCTTCCATTACCACAATTAAGGCAGAGGAACTGGCCGCTACACCAACGGGTTCACCTATGCAGGCTTTACAAGGTAAAGTTGCGGGTCTACAGGTGGTAAGCAACGGAAGTCCCGGTCAAGGTCCAACAATACGTGTACGTGGTATAGGTTCGTATGATACGGGTGCTTCTGGTCCGCTCTACGTAGTGGATGGGATGTTCTTTGATGATATCGACTTTTTAAATACTGCGGACATCACTTCTATTTCGGTATTAAAGGATGCATCGGCGGCCGCTATTTATGGTGTACGTGCAGCCAATGGGGTAGTGCTCATAGAAACTAAATCCGGAGCATACAATAAGAAAGCCGAGATTACTTATGATGGGTATTCGGGCTTTCAAGTGGCACAGAACGTGTTAAAACTAGCCAATTCGGAGCAATTCGTGACCTTGGCGCAAGAATCCGGTTCTGCACCTGACATTCAATTTATAGATAATGCTATGCAACGTTACGGCCGTAGCAGAATCAACCCAAATGTACCCAATGTAAATACAGATTGGTACGACGAAATTTTGAGACCGGCCCTGATTCAAAACCATAGTTTGGGAGTTACGGGCGGTAGTGATAATGCTACCTATGCTATTGGTGCCAACTATTTTGGGCAACAGGGTATTCTTAAAATGAAAAATGAGTACGAACGCTTTAACCTTAGAAGTAAGATAGATTTTAAGGTAAACGATAATTTAACCGTTGGTGGAAATATGGTAATAAGTAATGCAACCCGTTACGATGCGGAAAACTCTGCATTTCGGTTGGCGTATTACGCGGTTCCTATTCTTCCGGTATATGATGAAAATCTGGCGGGTAACGAAAATGTATTCCCTACGAATTATGCAAATGCACAGGATTTGGGATATCGTGGCGGACAGAATCCGTTCCCGACCATGGATAATAGCGAACTACGGTCTAAAATCAGAAATGTGTTGGCCAATTTTTATGCCCAGGTACATATCATTCCTGAAAAATTGACTTTTAAGACAGCGTACAATCATAATTTTGAAACCATTGAGCGTAGAGAGGTGCGTTTGCCTTACTTTATTGGAAACGGTTTTCAACGGGAAAATGCAGAGCTTTTAAAGCGTAACGATACGTATTCAAATCAAATTTGGGACAACACCTTAACCTATACCGAATCTTTTGGTAAACATAATCTAACCGTTCTGGGAGGTTCTTCCTTCAGAGATGAATCTTTTGAGCGCTTGGAGGCTAAAGGGTTAAACTTTCCACTGTCAGGAGAAGAGGCTTATTATTTAGATCAAGCACAGACAATAGTACAAGATGATGTTAAGGATGACGGCCGCCGTGAGTATGGTCTATCGTTCTTTGGTAGAGTTTCCTATAACTATGATAACAGATACCTGTTTTACGGTACCTACCGTGCAGATGGCACCAACAAGTACCAAGAAAAATGGGGGTATTTTCCAACTATTGGTGCAGGATGGGTGTTGTCCGAAGAGGACTTCATGCAAAACAATGGCGTTTTCGATTTTCTTAAATTCCGTGGTAGCTGGGGTAAGCTAGGTAATGATAAAGTACCTGGTAGTGAGGGTGCTATTACTTCTACGGTAGTAACTACGGCCTTTGGTGATACTATGGTGAACGGGGTAAATACTACAAGTAATTTTACGGCTCTTAAATGGGAAGTTACGGAAGAAACGAATGTGGGTATATCTGCGCGTTCTCTAAATAATAGGCTTTCGCTGGAAGCGGACTATTATGTAAGGGATACCAAGGATGCCGTAATTCCTATTGAAGTGCCTTTGATTCCTGATGCAACCCGGCAGAATGTGGGTGAAATAAGAAACCAAGGTCTTGAGGTAGCCTTAAACTGGAACGATCAAGTTTCGGATGATTTCAGTTACTCTATTGGGGCCAATTTTTCCTCTTTAAAAAATGAAGTGTTGGATACGGACCGTCAATTGAATATTGATACCGGTTCTGCAGAGTTCAGACAACGTACCCGAGTGGGAGACCCTGTCTTTTCTTTCTTTGGTCTTGAGGTTGATGGTGTATATCAGAATGATGCAGAAATAGCTGCGGATCCTGCCGCTCAGGTAGAAATTGCCAATGGTAGGACCATTGTACCCGGAGACTTGAAATTTAAAGATCAAGATGGGGTAGAGGGTATTACTGCAGATGATCGCGTTATGTTGGGCAACTATTTGCCAACCTATTCCTATGGTTTTAATGTGGGTTTTAACTATAAAGGCTGGGATTTCTCTGCTGCGGCTTTAGGTCAAGGTGGAAACAAAATTCTAAACCGTAAGCGGGGCGAGGTCATTTTTACAAATGATACCAACTGGGACCGTGATTTTGCCTTGAACCGTTGGCATGGTGAGGGTTCTTCCAATAGTTATCCTTCTTCCGCAGGTATTAGAAAAGGTTGGAATCAACAGTTAAGTGATTTCTTTATCGAAAAAGGGGATTTCTTTAGAATTCAGAACATCACTTTAGGCTATACCATTAATAAGGATGGAGCTATCAAAGGGCTTCCACGAACCCGTATTTACGTAACGGCAGAGAAACCTTTATCGGTCTTTAACTACAATGGCTTTAGTCCAGAAGTGCCTAATGGCGTGGACAATGATACATATCCAATACCTGCTATCTATACGGTAGGAGTAAATATTAAAATATAAAAATAGCGACTATGAAACTATTACAAAAAATCTCAAAACCTTCTCTAGTGTTGCTTTTGGTTCTGGCCGTTTGGGGATGTACCGATAAATTGGACGAACCTGAACTGAACAATAATTTTGCCGGAGGAACAGACTTTACGGATGCATCGGGGATGCTGCTGTCTACCGTGGGGGCATATGAGGCCTATTATTCCAGGGGATGGGAACAACCCCTGATTATTTCCGTGCGTGGAGACGATGTTAATTCCGGTGGTCTTGGCGATCAGCCCGAGTTTACGGAAATGGACAAGTTTAATTACAGCAAGGACCATTGGATGGTAAACTCGCTTTGGGAAAACATTTATGCAGATGTTATTTCGGCACATACCGCTATGGAGCAGATTGCCAGATACCAAGAATTTGGAACAGATGCTGAAATTGCACTGGGCAACCAGTATATAGCAGAAATTCAGGTATTACGCGGAATGATGTTATTTCAGATTTCGCAGGTATATGGAGATATATTTATTCCTGAATCTTCGGATACGGAGCTACTTTTAGAAGTAGAGACTTTACCTACCAAGGCAGAAGTTATGCAACACGTTTCTGATCAGATGGATTTGGCTATTCCCGTTTTACCGGATATGCGGCCAAATGAAAGAACTGATCTTAAAGGTGGTGTTACCAAGTATACGGCTTTGGCTATTAAAGCTTTGGCCAATCAAGAATTAGAGAATTATCAAGTGGTTGCAGATGCTGCCGGGCAGATTATAGCATCGGGAAAATTCAGCCTTTATCCGGATTTTTATGAACTTTTTAAAGCGCCTGGAAAATTGAGTAATGAGAGCATTCTGGATTTACAGTACTCGGACTTTAATCAAGGCGAGGGCGACCGTTTTGCACATTTATACGCTCCCTATGGTCCACAAAATTGGACTCCGGCAGTAGAAGGTTCCAACAGCGGGTGGGGATTCTTTGAGCCTAGCTTTAAATTTATCAAGTTCATGTTGGACCGTGGTGAAACCGTACGTTTGGAAACGAGTGTACTTTTTACGGAACGAGGTATAGCCGAACTACAGACTGACCCGGCGTATGCTGATTTGCCCGCCTTTATGAACAAAGTTACTAGAGACGGTGATGTTATAAATGATTTTGCCCGAGGTTATTTTTCAAGTGGAAAGCACTACCTGCCTTCTAATCAATTGATTGAAGGACGAACCGATTATGGAAGTAACAAGAATAACAACGTCATTCGTTATGCCGAAATCTTATTGATGTATGCCGAAGCACTTACACATGGGGCCACAGGTTCTGTTATGTCTGCTGATCAAGCGGTAAACTTGGTTCGGGAAAGAGCCGGATTGCCAGCTTTGTCCGGTGTTACCTTGGATCAAGTTGTTGATGAGAAGTTTGCCGAGTTGGCTATGGAATGGGGCAAGCGCTACTATGATATGATTCGCCTGAAAAGGTATGATGAGCTTACGTACGATGGCCGCACGTTTACAGAGGAGAAAACTTTTCTTCCTTACCCGCAGCCACAGGTAGACCAGTTTCCTGTATTGGACAATTAATCTAATCAACTAACAAAACAGAAAGATGAAAAATGTAAAATATATACTATCGTGTTTGATGCTCACTGCACTTTTTTATAGCTGTGATCAAGGTATAGACGCGTTAACCGAGGTTGATCCGGGTGCAGACGCTTCTGCTCCGGTCATAACCATTACTTCGCCCGCAGAAGGTCTTGCGGTAAAAGTAAACGAGGAACTGGCCACGATTACGGTAAAATTTCAGGCTCAAGATGATATTGAGTTGGGGTCGGTAGAAGTACTGCTTGACGGTAATAGAATAGGCAATTACAATAGTTTTAAAGACTACCGTAAGTTGATCGTAAATGATTTAGTGTACGACCAACTTGAAGATGGAACGCATCAGCTTACGGTTATTGCCAAAGATTTGGATGGTAAGTCCACTAGTGAGGTAGTTAACTTCACTAAGGAACCGGCCTACATTAGAAAATACCCCGGTGAAATTTTATATATGCCTTTTGAAGGTGGATATGTAGACCTGTTAAGTTTTGAAGAGGCACAACAAATAGGTTCGCCCTCCATTAGCGAAGAGAGTCTAGCGGGAGATGGCGCTTATGCAGGAGCCGAAGGGGCCTATTTGACCCTAGATCCAGAACGATTTAAGAATACGGAATTGAGTGCTATTTTCTGGGTAAAATTAAATGCGGTTCCGGACCGTGCCGGTATTTTGGCTATGAGTCCGCCTTTAGATGATGGTGGAGGAAATGTGTTGACCAGTGGTTTTCGCTTTTTTAGGGAAAATGCCAATGGCAAACAACGCTATAAGTTAAATGTTGGTTTGGGAGATGGAAACTCTTGGTTTGATGGTGGAGAAGCTGCAGAAGTAGATCCAGCGTCAGAAGAATGGGTGAACCTTGCCTTTACCATTTCGGGTTCGGAAGCGGTAGTTTATATAGACGGACAAATTGTTTCTCAAGGACCTTTAACGGGTATTGATTGGACGGATGTAAATATACTTTCCATAATGTCCGGTGAGCCTAACTTCTCAGGTTGGAATCATAAGTCGGATTTAAGTCTAATGGATGAGTTGCGCATATTTGATCGTGCTATCACCCAAGATGAAGTAAAACAGATCATTCAAGATGACTCGGGTATTGTGGTGTCTAATTATCCGCCTAATTTTCCAGGAGAGATGTTCTATATGCCTTTTGAAGGTTCATATACAAATCTGTTTACGGATATGGAAGCTGATGTGGTTGGAACACCCTCTTTTTCAGAAGAAAGTGTAGCTAGCGAAGGTGCTTACGCTGGAGCAGCGGATTCATATATTACAGTTCCCTCCAATGGTCTTACTTCAGATGAATTTAGTGCCTCACTTTGGTATAAAGTAAATGCCGAGCCGGGTAGAGGAGGTATTTTGGTAATGGCTCCAGAAGACACGGAAAAGGAAGGTTATCCAGAGGTGCAAAATTTAAGGACCAGTGGTTTCCGTTTCTTTAGAGAAGGTGATGCTACAAGGCAGGTGTTTAAATTGAATGTTGGCAACGGCGAAGCTGATACTTGGTTAGATGGAGGCGATTTAGCTGCTATAGATCCCACATCTGCAGATTGGGTACACTTGGCATTTTCCATTTCAGGTTCAAATGCGGTTCTATACATTAATGGTGAAATAGTTTCGGAAAACGTGATAAGTGGTGGAATAGATTGGTCCGGATGTGATTTGCTATCCATAGGTTCTGGTGCACCAAGATTTACGGAATGGGGCCACTTGGCAGACGAAAGCCTGATTGATGAGCTCCGTTTATTTGACAAGGCCCTTACAAAAGAAGAAATACAGGAAATTATGAACTCGGGAATGTAAAGAAACCCAGCAGAAGTTCAATAATCACTTTATAAAAATATATGAAATTAGTTACAATTGCCTTGGTAACAGGCACGCTTTTGGTGGGTTGTGGTGGCAACCCTTCCAAAACGGATAATAAAAACAGCAAAACCGAATCTAAGGTTGAACAAGAACTAACGGATGACCAATTATTGGATTCCGTTCAGAAACAAACGTTCAATTACTTTTGGGAAGGAGCGGAACCTAAATCTGGTTTAGCCAGAGAACGTATTCACCTTGATAATGTATATCCCGCGCATGATAAGGATATAATTACTACCGGAGGTTCAGGTTTTGGTTTAATGGCCATTTTGGTAGGTGTGGAGCGTGGTTTTATTACGCGTGAAGAGGCTCTGGAGCGATATGAAAAAAGTATTGGTTTCCTTGAAAAAGCAGACCGGTTCCATGGGGCTTGGCCTCACTGGCTTATGCCCGATGGTAAGATGACACCGTTCAGTAAAATGGATAACGGTGGCGATTTGGTGGAAACCGCTTTTCTGGTTCAAGGTTTATTGACCGTTAAGGAATACTTTGAGGAGGGCAGTGCCCGCGAAAAAGAATTGGCGGCCAGAATTCAAAAACTTTGGGAAGAAGTAGAATGGGACTGGTATACCAAAGGAGAAAATGTACTTTATTGGCATTGGTCTCCAGAATACAAATGGGAGATGAACTTTCCCGTGGGCGGATATAATGAAGCTCTGGTCATGTATATCTTGGCGGCTTCTTCGCCTACACATGCAATTAATAAAGAAGTATATGAGCAAGGTTGGGCAAAAAGTGGAGGAATTAAAAATGACACTACTTTTTACGGCCTTCGTACTGTGCTTAATCATTATGAGCATGACAGGTCTCCAGTAGGTCCCATGTTTTGGGCACACTATTCCTATTTAGGTTTGAACCCAAAGGGATTAACAGATCAATATGCGGATTATTGGAAATTGAACGAAAACCACGCGTTAATTCAGTATCGTCATGCGGTTGAAAATCCACATGAGTACAAAGGATACGGAAAGAACCTTTGGGGATTGACCTCAAGTTATTCCATGAAAGGCTATGCAGGCCACAGACCTGATAAGGATTTGGGTGTTATTTCTCCAACAGCTGCACTTTCCTCAATGCCTTACACACCGGAACAAAGTCAGGACTTCTTGAGATATATGTATACGGAACAAGACTCCCTGATTGGTAAATACGGACCTTATGATGCCTTTAGTTTAGAGGATAAATGGTATGTGCCAAGATATTTGGCTATAGACCAAGGACCTATTCCAGTAATGATAGAAAACTACAGAAGCGGACTTTTTTGGAAGCTTTTTATGAAGAATACTGATGTTCAAAGCGGATTGAAAAAATTAGGTTTTAGTTCGGAAAATATTCCAAATGAGTAAATTATTTGTTTCAATTTTGGTGTCGTTACTATTCGTTTCATGTGCTTCGGATGATGGAGGTGGTGGTGCAATCGGCATTTCCGAACTTCCGGAAACACCTGTTGAGGACGAACAGGAAGTAGAGGAGGAAGAAGTGGAGCTGACGGATGAGGAGCTTCTCGACTTGACCCAAAAAGAAACTTTTAAATATTTCTGGGATTTTGCCCAAACGGAATCTGGTGCTGCGCGTGAAAGGTATCATCCCCAAGAACCATCTAATGACGTCAATACAGTAACCGTTGGAGGCACCGGTTTTGGACTTATGGGAATTTTGGTCGCTATGGAAAGAGGTTTCGTGTCCCGTAACGAAGGCGTTGAAAAACTGTCTAAGATTATTTCTTTTTTGGAAAATGCCGACAGGTTTCATGGCGCATGGCCCCATTGGTTAGATGGGCGTAACGGGAAAACGCTTCCCTTTAGTGAAAAGGATAATGGGGCCGATTTGGTGGAAACTTCTTTTTTGGCACAGGGGCTTATCTGCGTAAAAGAATATTTAAAAGAGGGTAATTCCGAAGAAAAAGCAGTGGCCGAAAAAGCAGATGCACTTTGGAAAGATGTTGAATGGGACTGGTTCACGCAAAATAAAAATACGTTGTATTGGCATTGGAGTCCTGATTTTGGTTTTGACATCAATTTAGAATTAAAGGGATATAATGAAGTATTGATAACCTATGTCATGGCAGCGGCTTCCCCTGATTTTTCCATTACCAAAGAAACATATGAAAATGGTTGGGCGTCCAGTGGTGCTATAGCCAATGGCACTTCGGCTTATGAAATTCCACTTATTGTTAATCATGCAGGTAGTTCCCAAAAAGGCGGGCCATTGTTCTGGGCACACTACTCCTATATGGGGCTAGATCCCAGTAATTTGGCCGATGCCTTTGTGAATTATGGTGATGCTACGCTAAACCATGCAAAAATCAATTATGCCTACTGCGTGGATAACCCTAAAAATTATAAAGATTATGGGGAAGATTGCTGGGGGCTTACCGCCAGTTACAGTAGAAATGCGGATGGAAGTTTAGGCTATAACGCCCATAGCCCGTCCAATGATACAGGTGTAATTTCGCCTACAGCAGCTTTGAGCTCTATGCCATATACACCGGAGGAATCCATGAAGGCACTGCGGTATTTCTATGGTAAAAAGGACCAGCTTTTAGGGCCTGCCGGTTTTTATGATGCTTTTAGTCCGCAATATGATTTTTGGGTAGCCGATGCGTATTTGGCCATTGACCAAGGTCCCATTTTAGTAATGATTGAGAACCATAGATCGGGATTGTTATGGCAACTCTTTATGCAAAATAAGGATGTGCAGCGCGGACTCAATAATTTAGGTTTTACCTATTAGGAATTTACTTTAAGAATCAACGAATTCCATGTGAGGAATCGGTTTTAACTGATTTGTCAAAGGGATGGTTTTGCCAAAATTTTATTCGATATAAAAATATAAATAACAGAAAATGAGAGATATAAAGAGAAGAATCTGTTTTTTAATACTCGTGCTGGGCTTTACGACTTTCGTTCGTTCCCAAGAAAAGATAGAAGCGGTGGAGCAGCTTCTTTCCAAAATGACATTGGAAGAAAAAATTGGTCAGCTTAATCTACTGACCCCGGGAGGTGGCATTGCTACAGGTTCTGTGGTGAGCGAAAATGTAGAGGCAAAAATCAAGGCAGGCCAAGTAGGAGGTCTATTTGGGGTTTCCGGTCCAGAGAAAGTCAGACAAGCACAAAAAATAGCCATTGAAAATTCACGGTTAAAGATTCCCTTGCTTATTGGTTCGGACATCATACATGGGTATAAGACCACCTTTCCCATTCCACTGGGAACAGCAGCTAGTTGGGATTTGGAACTTATTCAAAAAATGGCCGAAACTGCAGCTAAGGAGGCCACGGCAGATGGAATCAACTGGAATTTCTCTCCTATGGTGGATATTGCCAGAGACCCTCGTTGGGGACGTATTGCCGAGGGGGCTGGAGAAGACCCGTATTTGGGGAGTGCCATTGCCAAAGCGATGATAAAAGGGTATCAAGGAGCTGATTTGTCAGCGCCAAATACGATGATGGCCACGGTAAAACACTTGGCCCTTTATGGTGCCGCAGAAGGCGGACGCGATTACAATACGGTAGATATGGGTAAGTTGAAAATGTACAACCAATATCTGCCCGTGTACAAGGCGGCCGTAGATGCGGAAGTGGGAAGTGCCATGACTTCGTTTAATGATATTGATGGTATTCCGGCTTCGGGCAATAAATGGTTAATTACCGATTTATTGCGCGAACAATGGGGCTTTAAAGGTTTTGTGGTTTCCGATTACACCTCGGTAAATGAGATGACCGCTCACGGATTGGGAGATTTACAAGCGGTATCCGCTTTAGCTTTAAACGCAGGGCTTGATATGGATATGGTGGGCGAAGGATTTCTTACCACTTTGAAAAAATCAGTGGATGAGGGCAAGGTTACCGAGTCCGCAATAACCGAGGCATGCCGCAGGATATTGACCGCCAAATATAAATTGGGACTCTTTGACGACCCTTACCGCTATTCCGATAAAAGTAGACCGGCAAAAGATATTCTTACGGACGAGAACAGAAATCTGGCCCGTGAGGCTGCAAAGCGCTCTTTTGTACTATTAAAGAAGCAGGGCAAAATACTTCCGTTACAGAAGAATGCCCAAATAGCGTTGATAGGACCTTTGGCGAATAACAAGAACAATATGCTGGGCACTTGGGCTCCAACGGGAGACCCACAGTTATCCGTTCCCGTTTTAGAAGGGTTAAAGAATGTGGCCCCCAAAGCCAAAATAAGCTATGCCAAAGGCGCCAATATTACGGATAATCCCGATTTGGCCCAACGGGCCAATGTTTTTGGAACACGGGTAGAAATAGACGAGCGCTCTTCGGAGACCCTTTTAAAGGAGGCGTTAGATTTAGCCAAAGATGCCGATGTCATTGTAGCCGTGGTAGGGGAGGCCAGTGAGTTTAGTGGAGAGGCGGCCAGTAGAACGGATATTTCACTTCCCAAAAGCCAAAAGCGACTTTTAAGGGAATTGGCAAAGACTGGAAAGCCTCTGGTAATTGTCCTTATGAGCGGAAGACCCTTGACCATTGCCGATGAAATGGAGCTTCCTGCAAGTATACTTCAAGTATGGCACCCAGGTATAGAAGCGGGTAATGCTATAGCCGATGTAGTTTTTGGGGATTATAATCCATCAGGAAAACTAACGGCAACTTGGCCCAGGAATGTTGGGCAAATTCCAGTATATCACAGTATGAAAAACACGGGCAGACCCATAGAGGGAGATAACTTTCAGAAATTTAAATCGAATTATCTGGATGTGGAAAATACGCCGCTCTTACCTTTTGGTCATGGTCTGAGTTATACCGATTTCAGCTATTCAAATATTCAGTTGAATAAAGATGAAATTGGACAGGACATGTCTATTACGGTTTCGGTAGATGTAAGCAACACAGGTAAATATGATGGGGAAGAAGTGGTGCAATTATATCTTCGGGATGTAGTACGCTCGGTAACCCCGCCCATGCGCGAATTAAAAGGGTTCAAGAAAATATTCTTAATGAAGGGTGAAACAAAAACGGTTAAACTGATCCTACAACCCGAAGACCTGAAGTTTTATAACGCTGCCTTGGAATTTGTTGCCGAGCCAGGGGAGTTCCAAGTTTTTGTAGGAACTGATGCTACCGCAGATTTAAAAACCTCTTTCACATTAAAATAGTCTCAATTCTGTTTTTATGCTTTTACGATTATGTTTTCCGGGAGTACTTTTCGCTTTTATTCTTATGGGTTGTAAAGAAAGCTCTCCACAGGTGGAAGAGAAGGCTAAAAAGACAAACATCCTATTTATCATGGCCGATGATCATGCTATTCAGGCCATAAGTGCCTATGGTCATCCTATTGGACAATTGGCTCCCACACCCAATATAGACCGATTAGCGAGGAATGGTGCGCTTTTTACACATAGCTATGTAACGAATTCCATTTGTGGGCCAAGTAGGGCGGTCATTCTTACGGGCAAACACAGTCATATAAATGGTTTTAGACAGAACGGAGACCGTTTTGACGGTAACCAAACTACTTTGCCCAAAATACTTAAGCGAGAAGGTTATCAGACGGCATTAATAGGAAAATGGCATTTGGACGGTGCACCCCAAGGTTTCGATTATTCCAAGATACTTGTTGATCAGGGCAATTACTATAATCCTGATTTTGTTGAAAATGGAGACACCACCCGTATAGAAGGCTATGCCACGGATATTATTACCAATGATGCTTTAAGCTGGTTGAAAAATGAAAGAAAAGACAGTCTTCCCTTTTTTATGATGGTACATCATAAGGCCCCTCACCGTAATTGGATGCCCGCCTTACGTCACATGAATAAATATGTCTCCGTGCAGTTTCCTCTTCCCGACACTTATTTTCCATCCTTTGAAAAGCAAAGCGCAGCGGAAGCGCAATTGCAGACCATTTATGAAGACATGTACGAAGGGCATGATTTAAAAATGACCCAAGGGTACGGCAGCACTAAATTGGCACACAACCCATGGACTACGGATTTTGAGCGAATGTCAACCCAACAACGGATAACTTGGGATAAAGCCTATTTACCTAAAAACAATACATTTCATAAGGCAAACTTAAAAGGAAAGGCCCTTGCCGAATGGAAAGGCCAACGCTACTTACGTGATTACATGGCTACTATAGCCGCGGTAGACGAAGGCGTTGGGGAAATTTTAGATTACTTGGAAGAAAGCGGACTAGATAAAAATACGTTGGTGGTCTACACTTCCGATCAAGGATTCTATTTGGGAGAGAACGGGTGGTTCGATAAACGATTTATGTACGAAACCTCATTTGGCACACCCTTGTTGATGCAGTTGCCAGGAACGATTCCCCCAAAGACCAAAATAGATGCTATGGTACAGAACTTGGATTTTGCACAAACGTTCCTAGACTTTGCCGAAGTGAAAAACCAAAGTGATGCCATGCAAGGACAATCGTTCAAAGGTTTGTTGGATGGGAGTATGAATTCTGATGAATTTCGGGATGTGCTCTACTATCATTATTATGATTACCCGGCTTTTCACATGGTCAAAAAGCATTATGGAGTTAGAACTAAACGGTATAAGCTCATCCATTTTTACGATGATATAGATAGCTGGGAATTCTATGATTTATACAAAGACCCTAGGGAGTTGACCAATCTCATTGATGACCGGACATATTCTTCTGTTATAGAACAAATGCACTATAAACTAGATAGTATACAAAAGGTTTATAAAATAACGGATAAGGAATTTGACAGAGCCCCAAAGACAGCCATAGACAAAGCTTATAAACAGTTAAAAAGATTACGGGGGGTTAAGAAGTAATATGTTTTTCTTATTAAGTTAAAGCCTTATGTACAAAAGGTTCCTTTGGTAGGATTGAAAGTAAAGCCCAACTACTGCGACCAATATTTAAACCTATCCCATGTTACCGTAAAAGCTTGAGCCAACCAAAAATTTAAATAAACAGACCAAATGATAAAAACGATGCATTTAGCGGCCCAATATTTGGCAGCAGCGGGAATTAGTTTTGTAGATAAGAAAGCCGATGATAGTCATACCAATCTAGGTTGGTCCATTGCAAAGCAACAATTGGAAACCCACCCATTATCGCCGAAAGGAAATCTCCTCGCTTTAAGTTATAATAACTTTTCATTAGAGTGGATTTCTCCGGATGAGGATGTTTCTTTTTCGTTGGAAGGGAAAACGCACAGGCAAGTATTGGAGTGGTTAACTCACACTGCGGATACTTTTTTGGGTAAAAAGTACATTTATGATTTCCATTATGATTTACCGTATTCAGTAGATGATACTTTTACTTATACGTTGAATGCCATATCTTTAATAAAACTAGGAGTCTTGAGGACAATAGCACAGTTGGGCTTGATAAACACACTTCAAGAAACGGGTTTGGAATCCGATGTTCGTATATGGCCGCATCATTTTGATACTGGGGCTTATGCCAGTCTAAATTCAGATATTTCTGTAGGATTTGGTTTAGCTATCCCAGACGATATGGTCAACGAGCATTATTTTTATATCAGCGGGTATAAAGGTCATAGCGCTTTAGATACAACTAAGTTTAATTCACTTTCTCGGGGAGAATGGAAAAATGATAGTTTTAAAGGAGCCGTTCTGCCAGCCACAAAAATTAACGAAGAACAAGCGGTAGAGTTTTTCAAGGAAGCTATTAATTCGTACAAAAAGTAAGTATGCAGGTAACCAGTCTTTCCTTAGAAGCCTTTAAAGAGATGGATTATTGGGCGGTTGAAAAATATAACCTGTCCATTGAATTGATGATGGAAAACGCAGGGCTTCAATTAGCAAGATTAATTACCAAAAAGGCAACTGAGACCTCTGTTATCACAATTGGTATTGGTAATGGGAATAACGGCGGCGGCGGACTAGTGGCTGCTCGTAGACTTTCTGCTTGGGGATTTAATGTGAATTTAGATTTGGTTGTGCCTATTACCAAAGATTTGCCGAAAGCACAATTAGAAAGAGCGTTGTTATTTGGGGCTAAAGAAGGTATACCCGAAACTACGGATATTTGGGTAGATGCCTATCTAGGGTTCTCTCAGAGACTACCGCTGTCAGATGCATTTGCAAAAAGCATTGAATTGGCCAACACATCACCGGCCTTTAGAATATCATTGGATATTCCTGTTGGTATTTCTAAAGATGGAAAGTTAGTTGGGTTTAAAGCAAATCAAGTAATGACCTTGGCAGCTCCAAAAACTATATTGGAAAAATTGCCAAGCGATGTAGAGGTGTATCTGGCCGATTTGGGAATTCCAAAATTGGTTTATGAGCATTTTAATATAAAAATGCCCAACTTTATGGAAAATCAACTTATAGCTTTATAACCCTTATAAGATGAACGACAAACAGGAAGCCAAAGAAATTGATAAACAATTAAGAAAAGAGTTGGGTATTGATAAAGAGAAGCTGAAAGAGTTAAAGAAGAAACTTTCAAAGATAGAACCTCGTTCAGAGCGAGGTGCGGAAACCTTGTTTCGTTTGGTGTCTAAAAATCAGTATACATTAAATACGATGATTGATAGAAAGTCCAACATACTTATATCTATTAACGCACTTATTTTATCTATAGTTATTGGTACCGTACTTAGCCAATTAGATAAGGATCCTCATTTAATTTTTCCGGCAACGATAATGTTGGGAACTAATTTACTTTCTATTGGCTATGCTGTTTTTGCTACAAGACCAGAGCTTACGCACGGTAGTAAAAGCACCAATAATTTATTATTCTATGGTAATTTTAATAGCATGAATGAAGAGGAATATACAGAAGAACTTACCAGTTTAATGTATAAAGGCGATGAGCTGTATAAAACCATTGCAAAGGATACTTACCATTTGGGAAAAACAATAGATAGAAAGTTTAAATTATTAAGAACTTCTTTTCACGTTTTTTTAGTTGGAATTATTTTGGCGGTGGTAGGATTTATAGCTTGTCATATTATGTTCTCTATGTAATCTTAATTTAACGGTACATTGTTTGTTTTAATTCTAAAACAACGCTCTTCTCCCAAATAAAGAGGATTTCCATGTTTTTCTGACCAAAACCCATCTAAAATATCTTTACTGATACATTGGTATACGGCAACACCTTTATAAATACTTTGGTCTTCGCCGGAATATCTAAAGTTGATAACTAAAATATTGTTCTTAAAAAATCCCGTACCGGATTGGTGTTGTTCAGTTCCAATAGTCCAATGTGCAATTATTCTAGAGTTCTCATCCAAGGATAAAACCAGTTTCCCTTTGTAGCTATTAGATTCTTCATCTTGGTTGCTACCCATAATGCTGTATTCTCCAACAAGGTCCTGAACCGTCATAATCATTTTCTTAGGAGCGCAAAACTATTGAAAATTTGGTTGATGGGTTTTTAGAGATGGTACATAGTGTTCACGGAAAAGAAATTCTTTATGGTAGGATAAAAGAAAGGCCGATAAACAAATGTTTACCGGCCAGTCTACGTAGTTGAAAATACCAATCGAGGCATCTGGCATTTCCGCTTAACAACTAAACTACTTTTGGGGCAAAAAGGCTTTAGTCCAAACTATTTGTATTTAGACGGTCTTTATATAGGTCAATTATTTTTCTAACGCTTTTATGTTTTTTTAATAATAGTCGGGCTAAATCGGTATCAATTTTAAGTTCCTCCACAATCATTTTGGTACCGCGCTCAACCAGCTTTTTATTGGAGAGTTGCATGTCTACCATTTTGTTTCCCTTGATTTTTCCCAACTGAATCATTACCGAGGTAGAAATCATATTTAACACTAATTTCTGGGCTGTACCGGCCTTCATTCGTGTGCTGCCCGTTACAAACTCGGGACCTACGATTAATTCAATGGGGAAATCCGCTTCGTGGGACAATGATGAATTTTCATTACAAGAAATACCACCTGTTAGTACTCCGTTTTCCTTGGCATTTTTTATACCACCAATTACATAGGGGGTAGAGCCGGATGCAGCTATACCTAGAAGAACATCGTTATTCGTTATATGAAAACCTTCAAGGTCTTTCCAAGCTTGTTGGGTATTGTCTTCGGCATTTTCTACGGCCTTTCTTAGGGCCACGTCGCCTCCAGCAATAAGACCGATAATATGGTTGTCCGTTACTCCAAAAGTAGGAGGACACTCAGAAGCATCCAATACACCCAATCTTCCGCTTGTTCCGGCGCCAATATAAAAAAGCCTTCCCCCAAGTTGCATTTTTTCCACCACGACGGTCACAAAATCTCGAATTTGCGGAAGAGACTTTTCGATAGCCAAGGGAACGGTTTTGTCTTCAGCATTTATAGCACTGAGCAGCTCCAAAACCTCCATCTTTTCAAGATTGTCATATTTTGAGGGTTGTTCAGTTATGGGTTTACTCATTTTCTTTTATGTTTTTGTGAATTAATAGTAGCCCTACAATAGTTATAGCGGCGTTTACAGCTATGTTTATAAATCCAAAATCAAATTGAAATTCAGTTTTAAAATAGACTCCCAAAAAGTAGGTTGCAATAGGGGCAAAAATGCAAACTACGGGCACCCATTTATCCTTTACTGAAATTTTGGAGAACATGCCAAACAGGTACAGGCCTAAAAGTGGTCCGTACGTATAGCCTGCAACTTTAAAAATTAGAGAAATCACATCCCCTTCACTACTTGCAAATACCATGATTATAACAAAAATGACACATGAAAAACCGATTAACACCAAGTTTTTCAGTTGCTTTTTTGCAGTGCTGGATTTGTGTTCTATATCAAGGAAATCGTAAGTAAAAGAGGTGGTAAGTGCCGTTAAGGCAGAGTCTACACTAGAAAAGGAGGCGGCTATAATACCCAATATAAAAAAGATGCCGGCTAGAATCCCTAGATGATTCAAGGCTAAATTAGGGAAGAGGGTATCCGTATCAATCAGTTGTCCATTATCTGCCATTTCTAGAATTACGCCCGCATCTTGTGCATAGATGTACATTAAGATGCCCAACCCCATAAACAGGAACTGGGTTACGGCTAAAATAAGGCTATAGGTAAGCGTGTTTTTTTGAGCGTCCCAAACATTCTTGCACGTTAAGGTTTTTTGCATCATATTTTGGTCTAGACCGATCATAGCTATGGCCACCAAAATACCGGCTATAAATTGTTTGTAGAAGTTGTTTCCAGAGCTAGCGTCCCATTCGAAAATTTTGAAATGACGGTGGTTGCCAACACTTTCAATAGCTTCAGGTATACTAAGGTTTAAGGAAGAGGTTATGGTGTAAATGGTGATTACAGCACCTAGAATTAGAAAAACGGTTTGCATGGTGTCCGTCCATACAATGGTCTTTATCCCGGATTTATTTGTGTAAAGCCATACCAATACTAGTATGAGGATAACCGTTAAAAAGAACGGAATTCCAAAATGGTCAAAAACGGCAAATTGAAGAATCTTGGCTGCAAGTAATAATCGTAGAGCGGCACCAAAGGATTGGGATACCAGAAAAAACAGGGATCCAGTTTTGTAAGTTTTGTTTCCAAACCTGTCTTTAAGGTATGAGTAAATTGAAACAAGTTTTAGACGGTAGTAGAGTGGTGTCAATACAAAAGTAATAAAGAGATAACCTACTACATTGCCGAGTATAAATTGGTAAAAGTGAAAGTTGTTGTTGCCCACCATTCCAGGTAGGGAAACAAACGTGACCCCAGATAGTCCGGCACCTACCATACCAAATGCTACCAAATACCAAGGCGATTTCCTATCACCGGTAAAATAAGTCTCATCACTTGCGTTCTTTGAAGTGAAATAAGATATGGCCATTAATGCATAGAAGTAAATGGCAATAATTATTAGGATTAGCGTTGGGCTCAAAAAGTGTGGACTTTAGGATTAAGGAAGTAGAAGCGTAGCGGTTGCTTCTGTGTTAGTTTGGGTTTTAAAAGCTTAAAAAATGGGGCAGTATTTTACGCTGCCCCAGTTATTTAAGAAGCTGTTGATGGTTTATAGTGCTGGGTTGGCAGGAGTGTTTGTATTATTGTCCCTTTCCGCATTTGGGTAAGGATAATAATTACGGTTTCTTTCTGCATTGGCGTCAGCTGGGCCAGGTCTTTGGAATCTTCGGTTGTCTTCAAGAGATAAACCTGTCAGGTAAAGTTCCACCCTTCTGTTTTTGTAGATTTCATCTAAAATGTCATCTTGAGCAACAGGCCCCGCGTATGCAGGAAGGTTTGCACCTAGACCATAAATATCCGTTGTTTCTGTTTTGGTCAGAACTGCGTTTAATTCGGTTACCGCATTGGCAAGTTCATTGTTCCGAGCATAGGCTTCTGCTTTGATCAATAGAATTTCACCTGGTAAATACACAGGTATTTCATTAAGGTTATCACTCCAGAAACCAACAACTTGGTAATTTGGGGTTTCGGCTTCTAAATCCTCTGCAGTGATGTAGAAAGGAATACGCGCATCATTTTCATCCGGTAAAAGTTCCGATGGTAATCCAAATGTTAGGTCCTTGGCTTGTGTAACGTTTTGTGACCCGAACCAAAATGCCAACGGATTGGGAATGGAAGCATCGTATACCCAAGTAGATTTAACCGATAGGTCTACCGCATTGGCCGCTGTTATTGCGGCGTCATAATTACCCGCCATTAGGTTAAACCTTGCCAGCATAGCGTTTACTGAATTTTCAAGGTCTACAGAACTAAATACATCCGAAGTTACAGTAGCATCTAATCCAGCATCTATATAGCCTTTTGCCTCGTTTAAATCTGCAATGGCACTTTGTAGAACCGTAGTGCGGTCTTCAAAAGGGGCGTTCTCTATAACTTCTAAGGGAATGCTTTCAAAAAATTGGATTAGGGTTCCATGGGCCATAGCTCTATAGAAAAGCCCGTAAGCCTTTAAAGAACCCGAAGCAGAGGCGCTCTTACTAACATCATCGGCAGCATCTATCACTGTAGTCGCCTCTTTTCGGGTTAACATTGCATTCGTCCACATGTTGATTAAAACCTCGTTTCCTCCGTTTACGTCATCACCACCAAGTAAAATTTCGTTTTCACCAAGGTTTCCGGGGTTCAAGAGTCTTAACTCATCTGTATTAAGACCTGAAATATGGGTGTAATTGTAAATAATGCCCGCACGGTCCGTACTCCATCTTTGTTGAACTCCGTTTATCAACTTTACCAAATTATCCACGTTGTTTACTACATCCGGTTCAAGCGTGGAGTTGGGGTCTAAATATTCGGTATCACAAGATGATGTAACAATCATCAAGGCGATAGCCATAAGGTTTAGTATATTTTTCATATCAGTTTTTTTAGAAGTTAGCACTTAGGGATAATGAGATGGTCATGGGAATAGGAACATTACCGAAGTTTACAGAACGCAGTAAGTTAGATTGACCACCAGCATTGGTCTCAGGATCATAGCTAAAGAAATTGTCAAAAGATACCAAGTTACGCCCGATCAAAGAGAGCTTTACGTTCTCTAGTGTGGAATTGAAAAGTTCAGGAAATTCGTAACCTAAGGAAACTTCGCGGAGTTTTACAAAAGAACCGTCTTCCATTCTAAATTCTTCAATGGGGTATACACCGGCAATGTAACCTCTTGGCAACTCGCCACTAAGTTCCTGTTCCGCCAAACGTCCCAAACCAACACCTTGTCTTGTTCTTTTATCGGCATCAAATACATCAAAACCTTGTACGGCTTCCCAAAGCATACTAAAAGAGAAGTTTTTGTAAGCCAGGTCCGTACCAACACCAAGAATATAGTCTGGGTTAGGGTCTCCAATAACCTTTCTTAGTACATCTCCCGTAGGTTGGCCATTGGCATCACGCATGGGTGTTCCCGTGGCTAGATCACCTCTTTCCGGTTGTGGAACACCTTCAGGGCTTCCATCTGTAGAGGCACCGGTCAATAACAATTGTCCGTTGTCATCTTTGGCATAATAGGTGCCGTAGAAAACACCTAAAGCTTCGCCTTCTTTTACAACAGGGGGAGCACCGGTTACACTGGCAATGGTAATATCGCCGCCAATAGTCTGTAAAACCTTGTTTTTGTTACTACTGAAATTGAAATTTAGGTCCCATGTAAGGTCATCTGTTTTTACCGGGGTAACCCGTGCGTAGAACTCAATACCGTTGTTACGCATGGTTCCAACATTCTCTGTTCTTGAAGAACCTCCTACTGAAGGTGCCAATACCCGGCCAACGATTAAGTCTTCTATATTTTGACGGTAGTAAGTGAACAATAAAGAGGCTCTATTGTTGAAAAAACTTAGGTCCGTACCTATTTCAAACTCTTTGGTGCGCTCTGGTTTTAAACCTTCGTTGCCCAATCTGTTGTTTTGTTGCAGGGTAGAGGACCCCAAGAAATCATTGGAGCTATAGCTTCCGAATCTTTCATAAGGGCTAATTGCTGTTAAGTTACCGGCCTCACCGTACGAAGCTCTTAGTCTTGCGGAATTAAGAAAACCGTCTGTATTCCAAAAAGGTTCATTGGACAATACGTAGGACCCAGAAATTTTTGGATAAAAATTAGACCTTTCGTCCACATCAAAGTTAGTGGCGCCATCTATTCTTCCCGCTAAGGTCAAGAATAGTTTATTGTCCCATGACAAGGTTTCCTGAAGAAAGAATCCGTAGATATCAAGATTGGTGTCAATAGGTTGAGTGTACAGGGGAATGGTAGGTTCATTGTTTGCATCCAAGCCTCTTCCTTGTGTACCTTCAAAAGATAATTCACTGGATTGGAAGCTGTAACCGGCCGTGGTAACGGAGTTTAGTTTTTCCGTAATGTCAATATTGTAATTAGCGTTAATATCGTAGTTCCAGTTAAATACCTTGGCTTCGGCATCACCTAAATAACCATCGTCAAAATAAGCAGGGTTAACGTTGGCGTACGGATAAATAGGAATGTCTATATGCCCTTTTTGGTTGTACGTATCTACACCTATAATCTGGTCTATCGTAAGGTTTTCAATAGGATTGATTTTTAAATGTAGGTTGGGAATGAAGTGGTTCACTTCTTGGGTAATATCAAAAGACTCAATGATGGTAAGCGGATTTACACGAGTGTTCTCTACGGCCATTAGATTACCGTTCGCATCCCTTTGGGTAATATCAAAAGTGTTATTGGTAATGTTCATGGAGTTGATAGGGCTCCAAAATACATTGCCATCCGGTTTTTCATCAGATTTACTGTTTGCGTAATAAAGACCAAGATCATACGAAATCCAATCCGCTATTTTGTGATTGAAGTTTATCCTAGCGGAAAAACGGTCAAATTGAGTGTTCTTTATTATACCTTGATTGCTAAGGTACCCCACAGAGGCCATATATCCCATTTTCTCGTTACCGCCTTTAGCTGAGAAATAGTTGTCACTTCCAAATCCGGTCTGGAAAATTTCGTCTTGATAATCGTAACGAGTAGTTTCAAACTTATTTGTAGATAAGTTCCTGTAAGTGGTTAAAGCATTGCCATCATTCGGGTCAAAACCAAAAATAGGCCATAATCTACCAGAAAGGGCGCTATTGGGCACGGTTTCAAACTCTTCACCTCTTAGGTTCAGGTCCAGTTTTTTTCGAACCGTATTCACGTTAAAAGTAGACTTAAAGGAAAATTCGGGTCCGTCTTCGTAAACGCCACCTTTTTTGGTGGTTATCACAACTACACCATTAGATGCCCTAGATCCGTAAATTGCAGCGGCGGCTGCGCCGTTTAGGATATTCACGTTTTCTATATCATTTGGGTTAATGTCTACCATTCTATTTTGACCTGGGGAAGCATCTCCACTATCAACATTTAAGTTAGTAACATTAGTAGTAAGGTTACTGGTAATAACCCCATCTACAACATAAAGGGGCTCAGAAGAACCTTTTATGGTGCTTGGTCCTCTTAAACGAATGGAAAACCCTCCGGCAGGATCACCGGAATTTTGTGTAATCTGGGCACCTGGAACTTTTCCCTGCAAGGAAGAAGTAATATTTGCGGGTGCCGCTTTTACCAGCTCAACAGACTTTACCGTGGTAATGGCATTACCTAATTTTTTTCTGGATTGGGTAATGGACGAACCTACTAGAATAACCTCGTCCAACGCATTGGAGTCTTCGGTAAGGGTTACGTTAACTACTTGGTCCTTGCCTGTCAGGACAACCTCTTGTGTTTTGTAGCCAATATAGCTAATGGCCAATACTTGGTTGGCGGCATCAGTTACCTGAAGGCTGAAGTTTCCGTCAAAATCGGAAGAACTTCCTGTGGTTGTTCCCTTTACTAGAATGCTGGCACCGGGAAGCGGAAAGCCATCTTCGGCAAGGACTGTTCCCGAAATTGTTGTTGATTGCGCAAATGAACTGAGCGAGAAGAAAGCTAGCAGTAGCGCAAAGAGCACATGATACGTTTTTTTCATAATAGAGTCTTTAGCTTGTTGTTTGAACAAACCTAGCAGAATATTTCAATAATTGCAATTAATTATTGCATAAAAACAGCAAAAAAAGAAGTTTTATCCGATAATCTTAAATTTTAAGCATTGTTTGCAATGTTTTGTTGCATTTGATGTGATTTTATTCTTAATTTGATATTATTGTGGGAATTAAAGCAAAGAAATTTGAGAAAAAGCGATAGACATCAGGTGATACTAGAGGAAGTGCAATTGCATAACCGAGTACTTCTGACCGATCTTGCGGGAATTTTAAATGTATCTATGGATACCGTGAGAAGAGATGTAAAGGAATTGGACGATTCCGGCAAACTCCGGAAAGTTCATGGCGGAGCCATATCCAACGGCTTTACCATATATACAGACCGTTCTAGGGAAATATTTGAGCAAGATAGTAAAGTGAAGATTGCTCAAAAGGGAGTATCGCTTCTAAAAGATGGCGATGTAATTTTAATAAGCGGGGGTTCTACCAACCTTGAATTGGCCAAACTTATTCCGCGAAAAATGGATCTTACGTTCTTTACTCCTAGTTTGCCAATGGCGATAGAACTGTTGAACAATATGTCTCATCACCATGAGGTAAATTTAATTGGGGGCAAGTTATCAAAAGAATCTCAGTTGGTAACCGGTGGTCTTTCCATTAATAGTTTGGCGGACATTACCGTAGACCTTTGTTTCTTGGGTACGGGCTACCTTGACTCCAATAAAGGAATCACCGAAGCGGATTGGGAAATTGCTCAGATGAAAAAAGCCATGATCAACGCCTCAAAAAGATTAGTGGCCCTAACCATAAGTAAAAAACTGAATACGGTAAACCGCTATAAAATATGTGATATCAACACTTTAGATGCCTTGGTTACGGAACTTGAACCCGAAGCAGAGTTGCTGCGTACGTACCGTGATAATGGGGTGGAACTGATATAATACTATAATTTTAGGGTTACAAATAGTTAAACTACTACGGACTCTCATTTTGTAAAGTCTTAATATCGGCAATGAGGCGAGCCAATTGTTTGTTGTCCGTGCCATCGTAAACACCTCTGATTCTCCTTTTTTTATCGATGAGTGTAAAATTAGGGGTATGTATAAAATCTTGAAAACCGCCATCACCGTGGTCAACAACGGCAAAATAACTTTTTCTCGCTAGGTTGTAAATATGTTTTTTATCTCCTGTGGTAATATTCCATTTAGCAGCTATGGCTCCGTGTCTTTTACTGTATTCCTTTAAAACAGGCACGCTGTCCATCTCAGGCGTAACGGATATGGAAAGGAGCATGATATCTTCTTCTTTCAGAAATTCGTCCTGTAATTTTTTCATATTGTTGGCCATAATGGGGCAAATCGTTGGACAACGAGTAAAGAAGAAATCAGCAATATAAATTTTATTGCGGTAGTTCTCCTGGGTAATTTTTTCATTGTTCTGGTTAACCAAGTCAAAATTGGCTATCGTGTGTTTTTCCAAACTCCCATGCATGGAAACGTCAACTAATTTCGCATTAAAATCCGTTGCATTGTAAATCGGTAATTTAGTGTTCAAAGAAACTAGAACATACAACAATATACCCGTAGAAACAGTAAAAAACAGAATAGTAGAAAGCGGGTGTTTTAGTTTCTTGAGTAGGTTCATTATATTTTTGGGATTATAAGACGGAAGTTTCAATTTCTATATCGGCATGCTCCCAAGCTTTATCAAATTCGGCTTTAATGCTGTTGGCTTCTTCTGATTTGTTTTGGAATTGTAAAGCATGATAGAGCCCCATTAAGGACCATCCGTTCTGTCTTAGGATATCTAAATCTTCCTTGTATATTTTTTCGGCTTTCTCATAATGTTTCGCTTTCAATAACACTGCGCCTAAATTTTGTCGGGTAGGGATATGCCAGGCAGCGGGTTCCGTATAGGTGAGTCCATCTTCTAGTGCTACCGCTTTTTCCAAATGTGCTATAGCTTGGGTATAATTCCCCTTTAGGGCTTCCAATTCACCGGACACCACTTCATAAGCTATATTGGCCGAATGGATGGAGGCATTATTGGCTGTTGCAACAAGGTTTTTCAATTCAGGGTCTTTTTTTATGGATTTGAGCTTCTCTAATTCTTCTTGGGCTTTTTTAATGTTGCCCTTTCTAATAAAAGCGATACCGCGGGCGTAATGTCTAATAAGGTTAAGGTGCTTAATTTCCGGATCAGGGGCCGGGATGGTCAAAATTTGGTTCCATTTACCAAATCGGGTATAGGCCAATAGGGGCGTAGCCGCAAAATCTTGCAGAAACGGTAGCTCCTTGAGTTCGCCCGTAGGAACCTTTTCAGCTGTTTTTTTAGCGGCATCCACAGCAATTTCGCTAGCACCTAAAAGACTTGCGGACGACCATAAAAAGTGAATGTTATGCGGATAATAGGCTAGCGGGTAAAGCCCCTGGGAAAAGCATTGGGAAATATAATCCTCATCTGCAACAATAGCGGTTTGATTAGTTTTTACGGCATCTAGATATCTTCCTACCCGAATATAAATATGGCTGGGCATATGCACAATATGGCCTGCACCGGGCATTAGGGAAGCCAATTTGTCGGCACTTTTTACGCCCATATCAGGATGAGGTAACTCTACCATATGAATGTAATAATGGTGTCCACCGGGGTTTTCAGGCTCAAGTTCCATAGCTTTTTCCAAGGCTACTTTTGCCGCTTCTATACTTGGGCCTGGGTTGCCGCTCTTGTCCCAATAGTTCCATCGTGACGTGTTCATTGCGGACTGTGCAAATAGGATGAGGATATTGGCGTCGTTCGGATACCGTTTTACAACTTCTTCCATTGTTTTAAAATAAGCAAGGTCTAGAAGGTCTGGGTCCGCATCTAGGTCCGTACTGTATCTGGCGGTAAGCGCTTTTATCAAAGCCTGTTCTTTTGCGGTTGCGGTTGGTGCTAGCTTATGAGCCATGACCAGCGCTTCGTTAATTTTATTTTTTCGTTGTTCGTCCGGTAAGGGGTCGTTAATATTTGGGCCTAGGGCGTAGGCTTGGCCCCAATAAGCCATAGCCGATTTAGAATCCAGTCTGGCGGCTTCCAAGAATGAACGATGGGCCTCAGCATGGTTAAAGGCATAGGACAATTTTATGCCTTGGTCAAAGAACTGTTGTGCCCGCTTATTTTGTGTTGATATCGAAAAATGAAGATTCCCCAAGTTATTGAACAATGGTGAAATCTGCTTTGTGGTGTCCACACCATCCAGCATAAATTTTGCAGGGGTACATGTCGTAAAACTTAAAGCCGCTCTATTACGGTCCGTTCTTTCATTATACCTGGCATCTTCATCTATAAAGTAGATGGTCAAAAAAAACAATACGGTAACCATTGGTAGACTAATTTTTGCTTTCATAGCGGTCTTTTAGTGGGTTCTTCTGTAATCGTAAGAAGGGGGATGCAGGTGCTAAGCCATTAACAATTGGTTTTTAACGGTAGTCTAAAACAATATGGCTGTGTGACAGTAACTAAAATAGGGAGTAATGAAGAATAACGATGTGGTTTTGTATGAAAGGAACCGTATTCTGTTCGGTTTACCGGATATTCTGTGTAAATGGTGTTTGTACAAACCAAAACGGACCCTTTAAGTAAGGGCCCGTTTTTAGTTGTTTATATTTTATTCTGTATTAGCTACAGGGGTTTTAGGGTTGATACGAAGGTAATTCAACTACATAGGATTCTACGGATTTGCCATCTTCACTACCGCTCCAATCGGACCCAAAAAGTACTCGGGTTCCGGTAGGGCTAATTACAGCATGGGGCTCTCCCCAATAATCAAATTCATCTTCATCTGCACGGTGGTGCCCAATACGGTATACCTCTATATTGCCCGGTTCAACCCTTGCGATAACCAATTCTTGGTCCAACAATTTTTGTCCGTCTTCTTCAAAACCGATCATAGAGGCCGCTATCCATCCCGGATTTTTATGTGCCACTGCAGAAATATGCGTACCGCTCTTTGGATAGTCATATCCCAAATCTTCGGATATTACCGGTAAGCAATCACCCGTATTCAAATCAAAAGCTATGATATTTCCTAAGCATCCGCCACGTGGGCCTTCGCCAAAACTTACGGAATAATCTACGTCCGTTCCATTGGCCATTTTGCCTAAACTGGAATGTTCCGGTTTTTGTTTGTTGAGTCTGGCCACAAAGTTACCGTTGGCATCATAGGATGATACATTGTGGTAAAATAAATTACCACTAGGGGCAGGCATAACGGCAGCATAATTAACGTCATCAATATCAAAAGTTGTCAATTGCTGAGTGGATATTTTGTAGGAATACGTTTTGTTGTTATCACATCGAAAGCCGATAACATCAGAGTCCCAAGACATCATTTGCACATCGTTGCCCATGCTAATGCTTCCATTGCAACCCGTTAGTTGTTTTAAGTTGGCCAAAACCTCTTTATTACCGGAAGAGACGGTATATTTAATAAAATCATCTGTAGACTTATCCAAGTAGTAGAGAATATCGGCTTCATTAAAATCCCAAAATAATTGCTCTATATCATCAGGGCGAACATCGTCCAAATTCCTAATAAAAGCATAGGTTTTACCGTCCAGTAATTGATGTACTCCATTAGTCTGGTCATACAGTATCATTCGGGTTTCATCTGCGTTCCAAGCTTGTACCGTGCTGTACATAGGTTTTGTAACGGTACCGTCGCCACCATTGGAAATTCTTCGGATAACTGTTCCAAAAGAAGGGTCTACAATAGTTTCAAGATACCCGGGTTTGGCCACATCTTGCATGGGGTGTGGCTCTAAGTCATTGGCCACCAATTCTGTGGCTACATCAACCGAATTTTGGGTTTCGTCCTCAGAAGTTTCCTCGGTTGTTTCCTCATCGGAATTCTCTTCTTGCGGAGTTTCGGATTCCTGTTCTTCGGAATCGTCATTAGGAATGAAATTTAAGTTGTCACTAGTACAGCTCATAACGCTGAAACCAATGCAAAAAAATAACAGGTACATTTTCACTTTGTTCATAAGAAATAGATTTCGGGGCTTAAAAATGTACGGTTAAATTGGGTATATGGTTCTTACGGTTTTGATTTTTAACAGATTAGGGGAGCGGTGAATTATTGTTAAAACAGATGTTGAAAGAATTGACTTAGGGCTTACACACAGTAAAAAACAGGGATGAGATGAATGGCACTGGCTGTAGGGGTTTTATGTACTACATTATATTTTTTTTAAATTTTTTCTTACAGATATTGACCGTATTTTAGATTTGAGTAAATTACCGGTGAAATAGATTTACGTGTTATCGGATGCTTTAGCGTACATTTTATTAATTATAATATTTCCAAATTGAAAAAAGTTGAAAAATTTATAGAAGTTTTAGAAACCTTAAAAGAAAAGAAGATAGATGACGAAGATGATTTACATGGTTGGAAAGCTAACGCGATAAATTTGGTTACTCGGATTTATGGTGCAGAAAGCAAGCAAGAGGAGCAAATAAACAATGTTAGATATAGCTCGTCTGATGAACTATATTTTGTTGGTCCGGGAGGCGCTCAAAATATACCGAGTTCAAATAATATATCAAGTTGTAATAAACAATGTATCCATTTAATAAATGGAATAATTACTGACTTAAAATTTTTTGGTCTACCTGAATTTAAAAAGCCAAAGGATAATAGTAACGAAATCAATATTGCAATAAATCAAACTCAATCTGTAAAACAAAAAATAAGTATCAATATCATCCTTGATGCAATTAAAGATGAGCTAACAGGAACCCAGCTCAAAGAATTACAAAATATAATTGATAAGGACGGTAAACCTGATGATAAAAAAAGAGATATTATAAAAAAACTAAAGAGTTTTGGAACTGATGTTGCCACAAATATAGTTGCAGGAATACTTACCAACCCAGCAATTTACGGTGGATAAAAATGGATAAAAAAGTTTGATCTAAATTAAATGTGGATTTATGGATAGAATCGAAAAGCCTGTGATCTTATAACATGATAGTGAGTCTTATGGATGTAGCTTTGGAATAAAATGAAACAAATAGCTTTCAGCTTAGAAATATGGAAGAACATAATGTTTTAGTACAATACTCAACTGAAACGTAAGTATCCATTTTAAAGAATTAAAAATATAACTTCTAATTACGATGAAAAAAAGTATTACACTATTGGTTTTATGTATGTCCATAATCTCTTGTTCAAAAAAAACGGACGAAACATTTGCCTACAATTTTGTAGAGAATGCTCAATTAAATATAGAGAGTAGTGAAGGATTTTACATGAAATTCTCCAGCATAACTGAGGGTGCTGATGTGGTATTTTCATATGAGTATAATGCTGCAGATGATGTTAATATTGCTGATGACGAATATTCAGAATATATTCGATTCCAGATTGACCCATCAACCACAGAATTCAGTTTTTCAGATGATGAACTCGAGGATATAAATGCAGTGTATTCCGAAAGTTGTTTTTGTGATTTTTCGGATAATGGAGAGAAAGACGTTCCGCCAAAGGGAACTATAAGTGGAAAGAAAATATCCGAAACGGAATGGGACATTACCATAGACGTAACTTTCTATGGGGATGAACAAAAAAGTGTTTCCAGTATTTTTAGACAGAAAAAATAAAGGAAAGCAGAAAAGTAACCTTTTAAGAAACTCATGTCTTGAAGGCCCCTAAAACATTTACTGTTAATAATACGCGCAACCTCTACATCACAATCGCATCTTAGTGAAAAAGAATGCCAAATGAAATTTCAATACTATGCCGTCGCAATCCTGCTGCTTTTTATTGCGTGTGATAAAACAAAAGACGAGCCCGTACCTGCCAATGAATCTTTAATAGCTGGAAAATGGAAACAAACAGAGGCATATATTAGTGATGCGGGCCCGCACTATTGGGTAGCCATTGAAAATGGAGAAGAAATAAGCTTTTCTGATGACGGAAGCTTCACCTCAAATAGATTTCCCGATTGTAATGGCGGTATGTATTCCATAGAGGAAGGTAGGTTACTATTGAACTATGATTGTGATGAAATTGATGCAGAGTTAGTTAATACAGAAGGTTTTATAACATATAACCTTGAGTTTTATAAAAGTTACTTTGTACTAACCCCCACTAGTGGACCTATTTGTATAGAAGGATGTAGTTACAAATATCAAAGCCAATAGTAAGGATTATGATTAAGGATAACCATCAATCAAACTATTTTACTTCAAACCAGTTTTGCATCAACTTCCAAGAGTTATCATAATTATAAAATATAGAATATCAAAGAAGCCTTACCGTTTCAGGTAAGGCTTCTCTATTTTGGATTCTTATAGAACCTTGTAAAACTATTTCCGCAGAACTAGGGTTAAAAAGTTACATTCGCTTTAGGTGTTTCAATTTTTTCAGTTAGTAATAACAGGGTAGTCCGTGACTCTTTTAATTGTTGTAGCGCAAGGTTATAATAGGGGAGTGCCTTATCTTTTTTTGCCCCAAATAGATTTTCATAATACCCAATACCCTCCATTAAATTACAGCTAAAAGATAGTAGTTGCTTTCTGCGTTTGGCGGCAGGCATCATTTTATATTCCGAAACCTGCTCCTTGTAATATTCCAAATAGATATGCAGTTCTTTAATGAACATATTTGGGCGATTGGGATGTGACATTACATTCGCCCTGCCATAGATATGATCTATCATTTCTTTTAGCGTAGATACTTTTGAAAAGTAGGCCATATTGGGCCCTGGACAAACGGAAACGCCCTCGCCTTCAATTTTTGTATCCAGATTATAGGCAAGCAGAGCCGATGTTCCCAGGCCAACACAGGTGCAGGATTTCTCCGTAATCTTATGAAAATGGTAATCGTATTCAGCTTGCGATAAGTTTTTACTTTTAAGTTCTTTTAGTTTATGGTTTTGGTATTGGCGGGATGCCGTACAAAGTCCCTTTTCGTTAAAATCCTTGTTCAGCGCTACAAACTTTTTGGGGCAGGGACTTCCCGGTTTTCCATCGGCAATACGGGCCGCTTTTTCAACATCTTTGGTGTTTCCTTTTAAACTGTGAAAAGGAATGCCCAATGGCGAAATATTGCTTAAGTACAGGTCTTTTTCCTTGGCCTTTGCCAATTGGTCTAAAGTGTCTTGGTCTACTGTTGTCGCTTCCGGGACCAAAAGAAAAGCGGAACCCCAACCTATGGAATCCACTTGGTATTTGTCCAACAGAAATTGGTGTTCCTCTGCTGTGCCAACGCCTCCCTGTGCCGTGATTTTTAAGGGTAGGGGGTCGTTAGGAACGGAACGCCCTTTCAATTGCAGTGAGCTAGTCAACAGGTCAAAGACCGTATTTGTTAATTCTTGTCTGTTTTCCTTAAACTGGTTTAGAATAGGCCCCATTAAATAGCCATCCGTAGCAAAGGCATGTCCCCCGCAATTGAGCCCGGATTCTATACGGTATTCCGAAACCCAGATGCCTTTTTTTGCCAAGAATTTCCCCTGAATCAGTGCCGAACGATAATCACTTACTTTAAGAACAATTTTCTTTTTAATGTTACCGTTGCTGTCCGGATAAAAATCATCAAATTGTTCCAGATAGCTGTACAGTCTTGGGTTCATACCTGCGGAAAGGATGACCGAAGAATTCAGTTTGCTCTGTGCATATCCGCGTAGCGCAGCATGGGCATCGTTAAATTCTGAGGTGAGCTTCTGTTTTTTAACGTAATTGTCCTTATCTACCTTCGTCATGATATTCACATCAATACTTCCCATGGGCATATGGTGTTTTACCCATTCTTTAATTTCGGAAAAATTAAAAGTGTGTTCAGAAAGCCGTAAAAATTCATTTTTAAAAGATGAATCGTCCGGTAAGGTGTTGAAATAAGACCGGATGCCATTAGCTGTTTCGGTAGTTGAGTTTTTAAAGTTCTCGAACTTTTCTTGGGCCAAGTCGTGTATCATATCTAAATACGAACTGATCCGTTTTGCCCTAAAATCTTCCTGTTTGTCCGTGATTTCTGTATAGGGTAGATTATGCTTTCCTGAGTACATTTTTCGTAGCTTTTCCAAAAGAATATCATCTACCAGTGATATGACCGAGTCAATCCCGTATTGTGAAACTTTTAATGGAGAATCAATAGTAAAACCTATACCCATAACCGGAATGTGAAATGAATGTGCGTATGTCATAGAATATTTTTATGGTGATTTAAGTGTGTAGAACAAATTTGCTTTTTGGCAATAGCCAACAAAATTGGGATTTATGTAACTCTTAAAACATGATTTTAATCAGCTTTAAAACATGATTTACTTCGTGTAAAACAACTTAATCAGACACATTATATATTTCATACCTGACACGAGTGGCATACATATGTAGTAAAACGAATAACAGGTATGATAGACAATAAGGTCAACTTTGAGCTCGTTATTTAGTTTTTTCGATTTAGAAATAATTTAAACTCAATTATAATATGTCCCATCTAAACGTTTTTAAAAGAATTATACTTGGCCTATTCGTACTCATTTTTGCCATTTCTTGTAGCTCGGACAGTGTTACTGAAGACATGCAGGTTATAGACGAAGAAACTATTTCTGAAAACCCAACAAATGAAGAAAATACAGAAGAAGAGAATTCAGAGGAAGAAGAGGAGGTTGTAGAAGAGGAGGAAGAGATAATAGAAGGTCCTCAAGATGACCCTTACGATGAAAATGCCTTTATAACTACTTGGGAAACCACATATGAAACTGATGATATCTTGATTAGAACTAATCCAGACGTGAGTACACCCTATAATTATACGGTTAATTGGGGCGATGGAACAATAGAAACAGGATTGAGTGAGAATGCTCGACATGAATATGCCATACCGGGGGTATATACAATACAAATAACGGGAGACTTCCCTGCAATTTATCAGCATAGTGACTGGAAACTGAACGCCAAAAAATTACGAACCGTGGAAAATTGGGGGGCAATTAAATGGGAGAGTATGAACCGTGCATTCAATAATTGCGAAAATGTAATATTCAATGCTACTGATGTGCCGGATTTATCCAGAGTTACGGATATGTATGCTATGTTCGCCAACGCTACGTATTTTAATAGCGAACTTAAGGATTGGGATGTAAGCCATGTTACGGATATGGGTTATATGTTCTTCGATGCAAATAATTTTAATCAAGACATTTCTACATGGGATGTAAGTAATGTGACCAGTATGACATATATGTTCTTCCATGCGAAAGAATTCGACCAAAACATTTCTACTTGGGATGTGGGCAAAGTTACCCTAATGCAGAATATGTTCTATGGCGCTGATGTTTTTAACAGTCCTATAGGAGAATGGAACGTTAGTAATGTAACAGACATGCACAGGATGTTTTTTGTCGCGGATGTTTTTAATCAAGATATATCTGAATGGGATGTAAGTAAAGTGACCAATATGGAGAATATGTTTAAAGACGCTTTATTATTTAGTCAAAACTTATCTGGATGGGCTACGGACAATGTTACGGAGTGCAACTCATTTTGGTATGGTAGTTCATTGGTAGAGAGTCAGCTACCAACGGCGGGAACTTGTTTTGGAGGTTAAACCAAACTAATTATAAGGTATAGATGTCTCCACATTGTTATTTTGTGGGGACATTTTTTATGGTACAAATGAATGAATTAGTTTTCTAAGATAGAGATGTTTTTCCTGTTGTATAAGGGCTACTTTTTTATTTAAGTTTTGGTAGTTTTTAGTAAATTACATTTTTAACCAAAACCGAGAACCTTGAAACACAAAGCATTTAAAAACCCACTAATTTATTTCCTGTTTTTTACCGTAACGCTTTCCTATTGTCAAACCAAAAAGAAAGGAAAAGTAGAACGGCCAAACATACTTTACATAATGTCCGATGACCATACTTCCCAGGCAATTGGGGCATATGGTAAAAGACTGGCACGTTTAAATCCAACACCAACAATTGATCGCTTGGCAAAAGAAGGGGTATTATTGGAAAATGCCTTTTGTACCAATTCAATTTGTACGCCCTCTAGGGCCAGTATTCTTACCGGTCAGTTTGGGCAAGTAAATGGGGTAGTGGACTTAAGTGGTAAATTAAGTCCGGAAAACCAATACCTGCCTATAGAGATTAAAAAACAGGGCTATGAAACCGCAATGATAGGAAAATGGCATTTAAAACATGCCCCAGAAGCTTTTGATTACTATAATGTATTACCGGGTCAAGGAGATTACCATAACCCAACACTTTATAGCAGGGAAGGCGGAGAAAAGAAAGAAATTCGTTTTGAAGAGGATTTGGTAAGAGAGGTGAATGCCACAACCTATGAAGGACATTCATCAGATGTTATTACAGACATCTCCTTGGAATGGTTAAAAAACAAAAGGGACAAATCCAAGCCATTCTTTTTAATGCATCATTTTAAAGCTCCCCATGATTTTTTTAAATATGCGCCTAGATATGAGGAGTATTTGGAAGATGTGGAAATTCCGGAACCATCCAGTATGTGGTATAATGGTAACAACGGATCTATAGCTACAAGAGGGGAGAACAATTCCCTTACAGATACTATTGGCTCCTCTATAGGACATAGAAATGTCATTAGAAATATGGGAATGCATATGAAGATAGACCCCAGTATTCCTGATCCGGAGTATAAGAAATTAGCATACCAAGAGTATTTAAAACGTTACTTACGATGCGTAAAAGGTGTGGATGATAATGTAAAACGAATTTTTGATTACCTAGAGGCAGAAGGAATTATGGATAACACCATTATTATTTATACGGGCGATCAAGGTTTTATGCTTGGCGAACATGATTATATTGATAAAAGGTGGATGTATGAAGAGTCTCAACGTATGCCATTCTTGGTTCGTTACCCTAAAACAATAAAGGCGGGATCTCGTACGGATGCTATGGTCAATAATACCGATTTTGCGCCTACTATGATTGAAATGGCCGGAGGTAAAGTTCCTGATTATATGCAAGGGTCCAGTTTTAAATCTATTCTTGAAACAGGTAAAGAACCAGAAGGGTGGAAGCAAGACACCTATTATAGATATTGGATGCACATGGCCCATAAGCATAATAATCCTGCGCACTTTGGAATACGCACCAAAGACTATAAACTTATCTTTTATTACGGTAGAGATTATATGCAAAGGAATACAAACAAGCAGGAATGGGCTCATAACCCTGAATCTATGTCCGATTTTGTTACTCCTGTATCCTGGGAATTCTATGATCTTAAAAATGACCCGGAAGAAATGGATAATAGATATGATGATGAAAAGTATGCTTCTATTATTTCTGATTTAAAAGACCGACTCAAAACTTTAAGAAAGGAGGTAAAAGAAGACGATTCTCAATACCCTGAAATAGAAAAGGTAGTTAATGAAAATTGGAACTAGTTTGAATTAAACAAGTAGGTGGTTATATATTTTAAATGCCCCATACTTAAGTCTTTTAAAGCTGAACAATCATTTGATTGTTCAGCTTTTTAACTTTCTGTCATTTTCTAATTCAAGCGTTAGCTCTTAATTACCCTGAATAATTTTAAAATTTCCGCAAAAGGGTTGGTTATGTGATACTTTACGTAATTTTTCAAAACCGAAATAATTTATTGATAGTACGGTTTAGACAATATTTATCCCTAATTTTAGCCGCTAAATGTGCAATTTCTCAAATTAAAGCTAGAAGTAGTTTTAAACTTAATTTATTATAAAGATTTTACTTACAATCACTCCTTTTTAAAATGAATTTAACAAAAAATATCTTTGCAATTTGTACTGGCCAAGATAAAGGGGAGCTACAGAATCTTTTACGCCATTTACAATCTATAGAAAAAGACTACCACACCGCTATATGGAGTAATGATGCCATTGATGATAAGCAGCAATGGGAACCTATAGATGTAGAGCGATTGAACCATACGGATGTATTTCTGCTTCTTTTGAGTAATGCGTTTATGAATTCTGAATTTGTTGAAAACGATGGATTTAGAACTATTATAGACCGATATAAAAAGGGTGAGGCTAAACTAATCCCCATACTTCTAGATGATTGTTCTTGGAAGAACGAATTTACTTTTGATCATTACAATTTTAATTTTGGAGAAGTACAGATCTTTCGCAAAGATGTTATTTCAATAGGGGAATGGAACCCAACGGATAAGGTTTTTACGCAGGTTGTCTATTTCCTTATGGGCTTGCTTAGCTCATCCATTAAAAAAAGCATTGCTACTGTAAGTACAGACGAACAGGGCATACTTAATTTGGGAGGAGAAGGTCAGATGGCAATTGATTTTGGTGAGGAAATAGTTGATGACAATAAAGCCAATAGAGAAAGCGCTTTTACAAGAGAGGTTGAAGCAAAAAGAAAAGTAGAAAGCGAGAATAGACTTCATGAAGAAGCTGAAGTAAAAGAACAGCTTAGAAAAGAGAAATGGTTAAGGCAGAAAGCGGAAAACCAGAGTAGAATTGAAAAAGAGATTCAGGCCAAAAAAATAGTTCAAGAAGAAATTCAGGAAGGTGAATTAGAAAAGGCTCGAATAGAAATAGAAGCAAAAAGACGAGAGCAAGTATTAAATACTCTAAAAGAGGCTGCACGGAAAAAAAGACATGAAGAAGCAGTAAATGCTCCCAAAAGAGTTTTAATAGGAAGTGGACTTGCAAAATATAACTATCGCTTTAATAATGAGAAAGAGGCCCCGGCCTTAAGTGTAGTTAAAGAGGAAAGGTTTGTTACTAAAGAGTTAAAAACTCAAGTAGCGGTTGTAGAGAAAAGGGAGCGTGAAGTAATAGCGCCTCTAAAAGAGATACAACAACCAAAAAAACAAGAGGAAACGGTCCTGGTAGACCAAACTGTTACAAGAAAATCAGATCTGGCAAAATATAATTACCGGTTTGATAGCAAGAACAAGGTTGAAGTTGTAGAGGTAGTTAGAGAAGAAACTCGTCTCAATGAAGAGCCCAAAACCCAGTTGGCTGTAGAGGACAAAAAATGGGATACAATAGTTAAAACCTTGCGAGAGTTGGAGTGGGACAAGAAACTACATGAAAAGTTTGTAGCCCTTAAAAATGCAGCTACTGTACTCTTCGCAAAGTCTATTCATTTTTTCAATAAAAAGTTGAAGGTTGAGCCTCAAAATATTCAAGAAGAGAGAACGAGCAATGAAAAATTAAAGGTTTGGTTGGCTGTAGGGGAGAAGAAATGGAATGCAATAGTAAAAAGCTCACGAGAGGCGGAATGGGATAAGAAACTGTATAAAAAGTTTGCAGTCCTAAAGAGCGTAACTAAAAGTTATTTCTTTGCGGTAAAAGGCTTTGCTATCAAAAGTATTGCGGCAATTAATCAATTCTTTCAAAAAATTATAAAGAACATAGGTGCAAACAAAAAGAGAAAAATCCGTTCTGAGTTTTTAATTGCTGCTGTAGTTATTTTTGGAGTATTAACGTACCTGTTTGTTGGAGGTTCTGAAAAACAATCCTATACACTATCGGAAGTTGAGGAAGTAAAAGAAGTTTCTGATGCCAGTGTCTCTCCTGAAAGTAATCAAGAGAATCGCACAGCTGCTAACTTAGAAATAGAAGATTCCGCAAAAGAACCCTCTTCACTTGTTAAAAATAAGGAGGTAAAAGTAGTTTCTGACGCTGGTGCGGGAACTATAAATAAAAAGGAGAATCGCGCAGGGGGCACGTTAAAACTAGGCGTTGGGGATATGCATAACGAGGGTGTAATTTTTGCGATTGACCCATCCAGTAACACCGGAAAAATAGCATATTTGGAAGATAAAGGTCCAATGGCATGGAAAGATGCCATGAATATTCACGAACAATTAGGTGAAGGCTGGCGGTTACCCGAGCTAGATGAATTACGTCTCCTTTATAAAACTATTGGGCAGGGTGCAGACAACAAGGGTAAATTCGTAGCTGAGTTGTATTGGAGCGCTACGCCTTTTGATAAGCATCAAGCGCGTCTTGTAAAATTCAGCGATGGTAATGCGTCATATCACTATAACAGCTCAGGAACACATCGGAAATTTCGAGTTCGGGCTATAAAAGATGTCCAGCTATAGCTCGGGAGTCGAGTGCTAAGGTTATTACGAGCCAATCTTATTTTAGTGACATTCCATTATTATAATTAACTGATAATTAGAGTTTAATAAGATGTTGATCGGATGTTGTTTGACCTTATTACTTCCCGATACAAAAGTTAGCAAAAATGTTACCCAACAGCTCATCATTAGTTACCTGCCCTGTGATTTCTCCTAAGTGATAAAGAGCCTCACGTACATCAATGGCCATTAGGTCGCTAGAAAGTTCTTCCTCCATGCCAAATTGTACTTTTTCAATTTCTTCCAATGCTTTAAGCAAGGAATTATAGTGGCGCGTGTTGGTCACTATGGTTTCATTGTTGCGCAACGCTCCGGTATTTACAAATTCCAACAGTCGGTTTTTGAGCTCTTCAACACCTTCACCTGTTTTGGCGGATAAGTAATTAACGGAATCTAAGTGCTGGGCTATTTTTTGTTTATCGCTCTCGGAAAGCGTATCGGCTTTATTGACCAATAAGAGAAGTGGTTTTAGCGGATTCTGGTTTTTTATTTTTTCAAAGTCGATGGTGATGTTTTTCAGTTTTTCCTCATCGGCCAGAATTTTAGAACCATCTACTAAAAGCAAAATTACTTGGGCCTGTTCAATCTTTTCAAATGTCCGTTTAATGCCCATGCCTTCCACCACATCTTGGGTTTCTCGGATGCCGGCCGTATCTATAAACCGAAAACCGATTCCGCCAATCGCAATTTCGTCTTCAATGGTATCACGGGTGGTTCCGGCTATATCGGAAACCAACGCACGTTCTTCGTTAAGAAAAGCATTGAGCAAGGTGGATTTTCCAACATTAGGTTCTCCAACAATAGCAACGGGAATACCGTTTTTAATCACGTTTCCTACCGCAAAAGAATCTATCAGGTTTTTTAGAACTTTTTGGATACGGGCAAGAAGGTCGTTAAACTGGGTGCGGTCCGCAAATTCAACATCCTCTTCTGAAAAATCCAGTTCCAATTCTATAAGCGATGCAAAGTTTAAAAGCTCGGAACGCAGGCTTTTAATTTCGTTACTAAAACCACCGCGCATCTGTTGTATCGCAATTTGGTGGCTCGCGGCATTATCACTGGCAATCAGGTCCGCTACAGCTTCGGCCTGGCTTAAATCTATCTTGCCGTTAAGGAACGCTCTCAGGGTAAATTCCCCTGCATCCGCTGTTCTACAGCCATTTCTTAGGAACAATTGTATGATTTGTTGCTGAATGTACGATGAGCCATGACAGGATATTTCAACTACATTTTCCCCAGTGTAGGAATTAGGGCCTTTAAACACAGAGACCAGAACTTCATCCAGTATTTTATCGTCTTCTATAATGTGTCCTAAACTAATGGTATGGCTTTTCTTTTTTCTTAAATCCTTACCGTAGGCAGATTTAAAAAAAGCAGCGGCCGTATCTATTGCGGTTGCCCCGGAAATACGGATTACCGCAATTGCACCAGCTCCTGAAGGGGTGGCCAATGCTATAATATTATCGTTAGGAATCATCAAAAAGTTTTTGCAAAAATAGGCAAAAACAAGTAGATGGAAATTCTTTGCGGCACATCAAAAATTTATGGGTCGAATGTTTTTGAATAACGGAAAATAAGTACCTTCGTCCTCCATTAACTATTTAAATTATATAATTATGAAGATGCGATTAGTAACATTTGTGGTGATTCTTTTTGGGGTTACAACTTTTTCATTCGCGCAGGAAGAAGGAGAGGTTCAGATGGATTCAATTTCTCAGGTTGAGCAAGCGGAACGTGAGGCCAAGGAAATTAGAAAGCAAATAGAAGCGGCCGAAAAAGAGGCAAAAGCTGCTGAAAAAGAAGCAAAAGCAGCAAAAAAAGCGCAAAAGAAATCTGAAAAGGCCAATAAGAAATACGAAAAACTGACCGGCCAAATCAACTCCTTAAAAAAGGGATTGGAAAAGGACGAGAAGAAGGTTTCTAAGATCAGCGACAAAATGGAAGTGGACAAAATCAAAGGAAAACTTTCTCCTAATGATGTTGCCAAAATTGAAAAGAAGCTGAGCAAATTAAAAATGAGCATAAACAAAAGCAGGGAAAAGCTGATCAAGTTGGAGCAAAAGCTTTAATTGCATACAAAAAAGTAATTCAAAATCCCGTAAGATACCGCTCTTACGGGATTTTTTCGTTTGCAAGTTCGGGTAGTTGTAACATTTTGTGTTTTTGTTCGTCTTATCTATAGAACCCCTAAAACAATCAAAAAATGGAAATCATCAATCAACAAAAAACACTTGAACAGAATAATCAATTATTGGTAATTGCACATTTATCGCAGTTCTTAACCTATATTACAGGTTTTGGCGGATTGGTAGTGCCGCTAATTCTGTGGCTAACGACCAAAGATTCCGTAACGGGTATGGATGAGCATGGTAAAGCTATTGTGAATTTTCAATTGAGCGTACTGCTAATTACCATTTTAAGCATCCCTGCCATATTACTTTTAGGTCTTGGTATCTTAAGTTTGATTTTTATTGGAATTGTAGCTTTTATTATGCCTATAGTAAATGCGGTAAGAGCCAGTAACGGTGAAAAACCGAATACATTTATGACCATTCCGTTTATTTCATAGAAGTGAAAACCTATATAATTAAAAAGCCCCAAGAAGAAATTCTTGGGGCTTTTATATTTTGGTGCATATCGTTTAGCTGTTCAGCATAACCGGCATTACAAGCATGGTTACGTGTTCACCTTCATCAAGTCCGTCAATAGGAGTAAGAATACCTGCTCTGTTCGGTAAGCTCATTTCCAATGATACATCGTCCGAGTTTAGGTTGTTCAGCATTTCGGTCAAGAAACGGGAGTTAAAACCAATTTGCATATCATCACCTTGGTAAGAACAAGTCAAGCGTTCCTCGGCCTTGTTACTGTAATCAATATCTTCCGCAGAAATATTAAGTTCAGCACCGGCAATTTTTAAACGTATCTGGTGCGTAGTTTTATTGGAGAAAATAGCAACCCTTTTTACGGAGCTTAAGAATTGATTTCTTGCAATAGAAAGCACATTAGGGTTCTCTTTAGGGATTACCGCTTCATAGTTAGGGTATTTTCCATCTATCAAACGACAGATAAGCTCCGTGTTCTCAAAACTGAACTTGGCATTACTGTCATTATACTCGATTACTACGTCAGATTCACTGCCTGCTAGAATTCCCTTTAAAAGAGTCAAAGGTTTTTTAGGCATAATAAATTCGGCAACTTGAGAAGCCGTAACATCCGTACGTTGGTATTTCACCAGTTTATGCGCATCCGTAGCAACAAAAGTTAAATTCTCCGGAGAGAACTGAAAGAACACACCGCTCATTACAGGCCTAAGATCATCGTTACCGGCCGCAAATATGGTTTTGTCTATTGCGGTAGCTAAAATGTCACCAAGTAGCGTAGTAGAGCTTGGGTTGGCCAGTTCCACCGCTTTAGGGAATTCTGCCCCATCTGCATAAGCCAAAGCGTACTTACCGTGGTTAGAGCTAATTTCTACCGTGTTGTTATCTTCTACAACAAAGGTCAACGGTTGCTCAGGAAAAGTCTTTAAGGTTTCCAATAAAAGCCTTGCCGGAACGGCAATGGTACCTTGGTTATCCGAATCTACATCTAGTACGGAGCTCATTGTAGTTTCAAGGTCAGAAGCCGAGACCGTTAATTTGTTGTTGTCTAGGTCGAATAAAAAATTGTCTAGAATAGGTAGTGTGTTGCTATTGTTGATAACACCACCTAAAACTTGTAACTGCTTTAAGAGATACGTACTGGATACTATGAATTTCATAGGAGAATCGTTATTTCAATTTGTGGGATATAGTGTCTAAAATGTCTCGAATTTAAACCAAGTCTTCTAAAACCTGAATGAAACAAAGATATTTGAAATGCATTTTTTAGCGAAACAAACTTATTAACATCTAGGCCCCGTATTTACGTCTTCTAAAATAGTTGAAAAAAGCTCCAAAAAGAAGTGTCAACCCTATGGGAAGGCCAATATTTATTAGCTGCCATTTAGTTTTTTGGTCTGTCATCTTTTGTGCGTCCAAAAAGGGTACGGCAACTTTTTTATTTCGAATGTTTATAAGTCCTTTTTCGTCTAAAAGGTAATTCAGGGCGTTTATTAAAAATTCTTTGTTACCATAATAGTTGTTCGTCCACTTATCATAACCCAATTCCAAAGGTCTATTATTTCGTATTTGATTACGGATAATATCACCATCCGATACTACTAACATTTGGTTTTCTTTTCCTTTCTCCAAAGTGCCGTTTAACGATAAGGGCTTGACCCTATTGCTGAATGCCGATGTGAATTCCCCCGAAATAAGAACCGCCATAGGGTTGTTTCCTTTTTTATAGAGTTCCTTTTTGGGTGACATATTTATTACATCTAAATTAATTTGTTTAGGTGTGCCATCTAGTTTGGATAGGGGAGAACTGCTTAACAGTACGGTCTTTTTATTGCTGTTGGCCAGCGTATCTATAGAATTGGCAAATTGAAACCGTAGTGCCTCTAGATTATTATTTATGGGATGGTCATTTTTAGAGAAAACCATAGGATTGTAAAACCAAGGCACAGGATTGTATTCGGAAGAGTTTCCTTCTCCGGAGGCAAGTACAATTTGGGTAAAATACATGTCGTTCACCAAATTGGGATTGATGCGCACCCCGTATTTAAAGAAAAAGTCGTTCAGGTTTAAATCTCTTGGCAAAGCCATAGCAGAACCACTTTCATTGAAAAGACTATCTAGCTCCATATTCACTTGGTCTATGAGCCAAATGGATTTTCCGCCATTTACGATATATTGGTCCAATACATATTTTTCGGCATCGGTAAAAGCTTCTGTTGGTTTGGCGATTAGGGCCAGGTCGTAGCTTTTAAGCTGGTCTAGGGTTTTTTGAGGGTTGGTAGCCACGGAATCTAACGTTATGGCCCCAATGTTATAGTAATCCTTAATAGAGGTCAGGAAATCGGCTAGATAAATGTCATCTAGCTCTCCGTTTCCTTTTAGCACGGCAATCTGTTTCTTTTCCGTAATGTTTATTTTGGAAAAAGCATCGGCAAAGGCGTATTCCAAATGTTGTACGGAATTGTTCACACGTTCTTCCGTAGTAGCTCCTAGTTTGTTTTTTAGAAGTGGAACTTTTACCGTTTTGTTGTTGTAGTTGACCATGGCCCAAGGGAAAACTATTTCTTGGGAGGTCTTACCATTTTCTTCTACTGTAATCTGGGCGGGCGTCAACCCTAGAGACTGTAAATCGGTTATAGTGCCATCAATCTGTGCGGCGTCTTCAAGCGGGTTTACAAAACTGAACTTTATGTTGTTGTTTTTGGACTCGAATTCTTCAAGTAACTGACGCGTCTCCGTTTTTAGTTTAACAAATTCAGGGGGGAGGTTTCCGTCTAAAAGTACATCTATAATCACCGGGCGTTCAAAAGCCTCCACGGTATGAATTGCTTCTTCGGATAGTGTATATCTCCTGTCTTCGGTTAAATCAAAACGAGTATATAAGAAACTGGCAGCGGCATTGATCACAACTAATATAACAAGTGCTACAGCTATAGGGGTAAGGGATTTTTTCATTACCGATTGGTGTTTTTAAGTTGAAGAACGGTTAGAAAAAGAAAGAAAAGCGTTAGCGTAATAAAATAGACTAGATCACGAGTATCCAAAACTCCTCTTGCTACACTTTCAAAATGGTGCTTCATACCCAGACTTGCTATAGCAACCGAGGTATCTCCGCTTCCAAAAATGGTTGATAGACCTTCAAATCCGTAATAAAATAGAAAGCAGAGTATCAATCCCATGATAAAAGCAACAATTTGATTTTCGGACAACGTAGAGGTAAACAGCCCTATAGCGGTATAGCAGCTCATTAAAAACAGCGTGCCAAAATAGGAGCCTATCACTAGCCCCATATCTAGATTTCCTACGGTAGTACCCAGTTGGGATATCGTGAGCACATACAGCAATGTGGGCACAAGTGCTATAATCCCTAAAGTAAGGGTTCCAAAAAACTTTCCTAAAACGGTCTGCCAGATAGAAAGAGGTTTAATAAAAAGTAGTTCTAAGGTGCCCAGTTTTTTCTCCTCGGAAAAACTCTTCATGGTAATGGCCGGAATCAGAAAAAGGAAGACCCAAGGCGCCAATAGAAAGAAGTTGCTTAAATCTGCAAATCCGTAATCAAAAATATTAAATGGGCCTTTAAAGACCCAAAGAAATAATCCGTTTAGGGTAAGGAAAAGTCCAATGACCAAATACCCAATGGGAGAGGTAAAGAACGATTGTATTTCGCGTTTAAAAATGGCAAGCATAGGTGACTTCAAATTATAAATGCTCCTTTTTTTAAGAACACTATAGAGTTAAGTTTGAGGTTGTTTTTCAGCTTATGTTAAAAAGCATAACATCAAATTTACAAACAATTTCAAATTAAACGGCAATTGTTGGCCACAACAGGGCTTGTTTTTTACAATTGTTATGAAAAAGTAATGGTGACGGTATCCCTAAAATCCAAGCCTAAGAGGGTGGAGGCGCCACCAACGGTATTGGAATCGCTTTTGTAAATAGCCAGTTGAATGTAGTTAGCGCTGTTGAATAAGGCCAAACGGTCTCCTGCTCCCTTACGTTGACTTTTATCCAAGTCAAAATTAATAATGTCGCTATACTTGTTATGGAGTTTGGTGAATTTTGTAGTACGAGCGGTAATTTCAAAATCCCGCCCCTTGCGGTACGCTTCAAAGAAGTTTCGGCTAATATTGGTCACCACGTTTCCATAAGCATCAATGTAAATGACACTACCTATTATTTTATTGCCATTGTCCGTAACCGTGGGCGAAAATTCACGAAGGTCTTTCAGTTGGTCAAAAGGCCTCCCTACTACTTCTAATGTGCCTCCACGTGCAATATGGCAGGCTACCTGAACAAAAACGTCCAGGACGGGAAAAGAACCATGGCTGGGGTTGGGAATATTTAATTCTACCACTTTTTCGGGCTGTATTTCACTTGTAATCAAACCAATGACCCCGTTATTGGCGCTAATGAAATAATGTCCGTTCACCAGAACGGCTATATGTTGGTTTTCCGGAGTGGGTTCGGAATCTACACCCACAATATGTATGGTGCCTTCCGGAAAATGTTTGTACGAATTCTCCAAAATATAAGCGCATTCTTGAATGTTGAAAGGGCTAATGTTGTGGGATATATCAACAATTCGGGCATCGCTAAGTTCTTTGTAAATGGTTCCCTTTAGGGTGCCTACAAAATAGTCCTTAAGACCAAAATCTGTGGTTAGCGTTATAATCGGATTCATAAATTATTTTCATTTACATCAGGAAAAATAGGAGTTGGGATAACTTGAGACAATAGGGTAATAGGGCGTGAAACCGTAATGACCACGCTAAACCTGTGAAGAAAGGTGTGCAGGATGCTGTTAGAAAATAAATGAATTAGATTATTTAAGTTCGCTATCATACAGTAATGTTGATATGTTTTAGTTAGGCAAACTGAAATTTTCGTTAAGTTTGTTAAACAAAATTATAACAAAAAAACAGCCAAGCGAAATATTATGTTCACAGGCTTTCATTTTAACACCTCTACTTTTTGAACGAACTCATATTAGAACTTACCGAGATAAGCCCGAGGGAATTTTTTGGGCAACAGAACGAAAATATAGACCTGCTTAAAAAGTATTTTCCAAAGTTGAAAATAGTGGCGCGTGGAAGTAAAATCAAAGTCTATGGCGATGAAGAACTCTTAGAGGAATTTGAGCGCCGTTTTGATATGCTTACCGTACATTTTGGAAAGTACAACAAGCTAGATGAAAACATCATAGAAAGAGTGCTTACGAGCAATACCTCTTCGGACTATGAGTCTCCTGAAAATAGTGGGGAAACTTTGGTGCACGGTGTTAATGGCAGGTTGATAAAACCACAGACCGTTAACCAACGTAAACTGGTAGATGCCGCCAAGAAAAATGATATGGTCTTTGCTATTGGTCCCGCTGGTACAGGTAAAACCTATACCGGGGTTGCTCTTGCTGTTAAAGCGCTGAAAGAGAAACAGGTAAAGCGTATTATTTTAACAAGACCTGCGGTAGAGGCTGGTGAGAATTTAGGATTTTTGCCAGGGGATTTAAAGGAAAAATTAGACCCCTACATGCAGCCGTTGTACGATGGACTAAGAGATATGATTCCATCGGAGAAATTGGCCCATTTAATAGAGAGTGACATCATTCAAATTGCGCCCTTGGCCTTTATGCGCGGACGTACGCTGGATAATGCTTTTGTAATTCTGGATGAGGCTCAGAACACCACCCATGCCCAAATGAAAATGTTCCTTACCAGAATGGGTAAGAACGCTAAATTTTTGATTACGGGAGACCCCGGGCAGATAGATTTGCCAAGAAGGGTTATTTCGGGTTTAAAAGAAGCTCTTTTGATCCTAAAGAATACTGAAGGTATAGAAATTGTTTATCTAGACGATAAAGATGTTATACGCCATAGACTTGTGAAAAAGGTTATTGACGCCTACAAGAATATTGAGCACCAGAATTAATAAATACTTTTTACAACAGAAAATTACCAATACCCAATGAGCAGTACCATTACAGATACCAATTTTGAATTTCCCGGCCAGAAAAGTGTTTATAAAGGAAAGGTGCGTGAAGTATATGAGTTAGAGAATGGAATTTTGGTTATGGTAGCTACAGACCGTTTATCTGCTTTTGATGTGGTTATGCCCAAGGGTATTCCGTATAAAGGACAGATTCTGAACCAGATTGCTACTAAAATGATGGATGCTACCAAGGATATTGTTCCTAATTGGTTAATGGCAACTCCGGACCCAAATGTTGCGGTAGGGCATGCTTGTGAGCCTTTCAAGGTAGAAATGGTGATAAGGGGGTATCAGTCCGGTCATGCGGCCCGGGAGTACAAATTGGGCAAACGTGTGTTGTGCGGTGTAGAAATGCCGGAAGGTATGAAGGAAAACGATAAATTTCCGGAGCCTATTATTACGCCGGCCACCAAAGCCGAAATGGGTGATCATGATGAAGATATTTCTAAAGAGGATATTCTTAAAAGAGGTATTGTCTCAAAAGAGGACTATGAGGTTCTTGAGAAATATACACGGGCCCTTTTTGAAAGAGGCACTCAAATTGCTGCAGAAAGAGGGCTAATTCTTGTGGATACCAAATATGAATTTGGGAAGACCAAAGACGGTAAAATTGTTTTGATAGACGAGATTCACACCCCTGATTCTTCGCGTTATTTTTATGCGGATACATACAAAGAGTTGCAGGAAAAGGGTGAACCTCAAAAGCAGTTGTCCAAAGAATTTGTGCGTCAGTGGTTGATTCAGAATAATTTTCAAGGTTTAGAAGGGCAGACTTTACCCGAAATGACAGACGCGTATATTGAGTCTGTTTCTGACCGATACATAGAACTTTACGAGAATATTACTGGAGAAGCATTTGTTAAAGCAGATATATCTGATATACAGAATCGTATAGAGGGTAATGTGTTAGATTACTTAAAGAGATGAATTTACTATTTAAGTAATTTTTTTGCGGAAAAGTTCTTCTTGGTTTTTAGTTTCTGAACAATTTTAATGAAAGCGATTGCCGTAATGTAGGCATCGCCTAAAGCAGTATGCCGGTCTTTTTTTGATATATCGAATTTCTCTGCGAGTTCGTCTAATGAGTATTGTGGCTTAACGGGAAGCAAAGGAGATTTGATTAGTGTACGCTTGTACAATACCGATGTATCCAGAAATTTATTTTTCAAATCCGGCATACCATGACGGTTCAGGGCATGATTAATCATATTTCTGTCAAAGCCTGCGTGATGCGCCACCAAAACCGAATTTCCAATATATTCCAAAAATAGAATCAGGGCTTCCAATTCCGTTATGCGCTCTTGTCTTTCCTCTTGTAAAATTCCGTGTATCTCTATGTTTTTGGCATGGTAAAAATGCTGGTAGAGAAACACTTCAAAACTATCGTTAACAGCTATGCTATTGTTCATTAAAGATAGCGCTCCAATAGATAGAATGCGGTCCGTATCATAGTCAAAGCCTGTAGTTTCCGTGTCAAACACCACAAAACGTATTTCGGACAGGGTATAATCCACTTTCATATCAAACTTGGCCTCATAGTCCATCCAAAAGTCAGGATAGTTCTGTTTTCGCTTTTTGAAGAAATCCATTAGCCCAATAGGTTTGTGACCTTAAAACGAATTTTAAGAAGTTCCTGTAAATCTTTTATGGTCTTAAAACTACGCTTCAATTTTATTTTTTCTTCCTTCGTAAGTTTGTTCAAAGCAATAAAACGCCCGGAATCATTATGCAAAAGACCGTGTTTTGTCCTGAACTTTAATAGGGCTTTGGTAGCGTAGGAGCAGGCCAAAAATAGTTCTTGGTTGTTGGGTTCCAGTTCCGCAAGCTTTTCAAAGCGTTCTGCAGTATTGTTGATGGACTTTACTTGGTGAGAGAGCACTAAGACCCTTGCTCCATCAATCAAAGGCATTAAGGCCCTTCGCTTTAAATCAAAAAAATCTTTGTATTCACCATCTTCTTCCACCAAAAAGCTTCTGAAAAAACCACTGGGAGACGGACTTTGAAGTGCTCCGCTTGCCAAATGCAAAAAGAAATTGGGGTATTGTTCCGTAGTTTCAAAAAGGTGCGCACTTAGCTCGTTTACCAAATTAGAATCGCCATAAGAAAGGTTGTAATCAAAAAATATGGAGGATAAGAGCACTTGGTCCGGTCCAGGATTGGTAATCCAATGGAGTGTACGTTCTTTCCATTCTTGCAAGCTTGAGCACCATTCCGGGTTGGAGGCCATCATCTCCGCCGGACAATATTCGTATCCAATGTCAAAAAGCCCCTTGGTAACGATTCTTGCCAGTGCCAAGAAATAGTCTCTTGTTTCTGTGAGTTGGTCTTCGGGTACATTTTCAAAGACCAGTGCATTGTCCTGATCGGTGTGTAGCAATTGTTCACTTCGGCCTTGGCTACCCATGGCCAGCCATGCAAACTTAACCGGTGGGGGGGCATCCATCTTATCCAAGGCTATTTTTATAATTTGCTTGATGCAGGCATCGTTTAGCTCCGAAATAATCTTGGAAGTTAAGGTGAGGGGTATATTTTGATCTAGGTACCCTTGCAGTAGATTCATGATTCTTCTGCGTACCGCCTTTAATTTTTTAAATCCGTTTGCTCTTTTTATTGCTTTTAAAAGCACTGCGGGGTTGTTGCCCAGCTCAAACATAATATCATGTTTACTAATGATACCAACGGCCTCTGCATTTGGGGTTCCGTCCATCGTAAGACATAAATGGCTGATGTCACTTTTCATCATGGCCATCTGTGCTTGGGTAACGGTCATTTTTTTTGGATACGTAATTACCGGTGAGCTCATGATATTTTTGGCCCTCGTGGTTATTGGAAAAAGACCAGTGGCGATTTTATTCCTTAAATCCTTGTCCGTTATGATGCCCACGGGAAGTTTGTCCTTTACTACTAATACGGAGCCCACCTTTTTTTCGGTCATTTTAACCGCTATGGTCTTTATGGTGGTATTCTCTGAACAGGTTATTAGTTTTTTTGAATAGGGTACGCCTTGCAAATCAAGCAATTCTTTGTCTCCTACGCCATTTTCACTGGCTTGGGGAGTGCCTTCGTAAAGCTTGCCCCTGTAACTTTTTGAATAGGGATTTCGGGTATTGGAGGCAAAGCTTTCAATTAAAAAATTACCTACTTCCTTGTAATCTTTAATGATGGGTTTAAACTCCGCTATTGGTATTGCATATAAGATGGTCTCTTCATATGCTTTGGCTCCAATTTTGTAGTTTTCATTGGCAATAAGGGGGCGTAAACCAAAAATATCACCTTCATCGCACAAATCTACAACTTCGTCATTGGGTTCTTTGGTAAGTACTACGGCACCTTTATGAACTACATAAAAATAGGGGTGGGCCTCTTCGTTTATGGCAAAGATTACTTCACCTTTTATCTTGTAGACAATACTTATTTCTTCAGATAGACTTTCTAGTTCCTTAATGGCTACCTCGTTAAAAGGCGGGTAGTTTTTAAGAAAATCGGCAACTCTAATAGAAATGGTATTCTTCATGCGGCAAATTTAAAGTTAAAGTTATATCAGGAAGTGCATTAAAAAAAGGAAAATGCCCAAACAAATTGCATCCTTTTACACTTTCTATCCGTTGTAAGGAAGTTGCTTTGAATAAAGATTGCCCTGCATATTCAGGTACGCCAAAGTTATCTTCTATCTTTGAACCGTAAAGCATGGTTTTAGATAAATGTATGGAAACATGGGAAACAGTTTAAGGGAACTTTTTCAGTTTTTGAAAAGCACTGATTTTTCAAAAGCGGTCTTGGTGGGCGTTACGGTTAGTTTCCCTATTTTGTTGGGACTTTACTTTAATCAACTAGAAATAGGTCTTGCCGTTTGTTTTGGAGCTTTATGGAGTGCACCTAGTAATGCTAATGGAAGCTTTAAGCAAAAAATTACAGGTATACTTTGCGCTACGGTATTGGTGGTCATCATTAGTTTTATTGGGGGGTATTTGAATTTGCCGGCCTATATTTTGATTCCAGTTCTAGGAGTACTTTCTTTCCTGCTTGCCTATATATCTATTTTTGGTTTTAGGGCTACTTTAGTCAGCTTTTCCGGTCTATTGGCTTTGGTTCTTAGTTTTGCCCATGAACCTCAGGTGCTTAACACCTATGAATATGCATTTTTTGTAGGTATAGGTAGTTTGTGGTACTTGTTGGTGGTTATGGTTTGGCATTATATAAACCCTAAAGGTGAAATTGAGGAAATATTTAGGGAAACCTATCTGCTGACAGCCAAATTTTTGCGAGTTAGGGGGAAGTTGGTAGAACCAGATTCTGACCGGAAAAAATTATTGTCCGAACTGAACAAACTACAAGAGCAGCTTATAGAAAAGCATGAAACCTTAAGGGAGATGTTAGTCCTTAACCGAAAAAGATCTCGGTATTCCGTTTACCACGGAAAACAATTACTGGTTCTGGCACAATTGGTGGAAATGCTGGAAGCGGCAATTGCCAACCCCATTAACTATAGCCAAATGGATGTGGTCTTTAAAACGTACAGTCAATACAAAAGCGGTTTTCAAGAGCTTATTTTTAAGATCGCGGAACAGTTAGAACGTATTGCTTTTGCCGGAAGGCACGGAAAAAAATTGCCGCCACCAGTAGAACTACAGCCGTATTTAGATAGGATTTCAGCTAATATAAATCAACTTAAAAGTATTCCTAAAAAGGAAAATCTAAGCCCGTATTTAATGCTTCAGAATCTTTACGAGTATCAAGAGAAGCAGGTAGAGTTGCTTGGAAAAATCAATTGGTTGCGCAATGAGGCCAAAACAGAGGAGTTGCAATTTATAGATGAGAGTTACGTACGCAAGTTTATGACCTTGCAAGATTACGACCTCAAAATGTTGGTTCGTAACTTTAATTTTAAATCGGCCATTTTTAGACATGCTTTGCGTTTGGCCGTTACGGTAATGGTTGGGTACAGCATAGGAACCATCTTTGACTTTCAGAAACCCTATTGGATCTTATTGACCATTATTATTATACTACGGCCTAGTTACGGGCTAACCAAGACCCGCTCAAAAGATAGGATTATAGGTACGTTAATTGGTGCTACCATTGCTTTTGTAATTGTAGCTTTGGTGCAGAATACTTATGTTTTTGGGATTCTAGGGCTGACCTCGTTGGTCATGGCCTTTTCTATGCTGCAGAGAAACTATAAGACGGCAGCTACTTTTGTTACGCTGAGCGTAATTTTTATTTATGGAATTTTATTGCCGGACATTGTTACGGTCATTCAGTTTCGGATTTTGGATACGGTTCTAGGAGCGTTACTTTCATTTTTTGCCACTTTGGTACTTTGGCCTTCATGGAGTTTTTTAAATATTAATGACAACTTAAGAACCTGCCTGACGGCCAATAAAAATTTTCTAAATGAAATAGCCCTTATTTATGATCAAAAGGAAAAGGAGCCTACCGCACTGAGAATAAGCCGGAAAAAAGCTTTTGAAGAGACTTCTAATCTAAGTGCCGCTTTTCAACAAATGGTTCAAGAACCCAAATCAAAACAAAAAAAAGTAAATGAGGTTTATGAACTGGTAACTCTGAGTCACTCTTTTTTGTCTTCCTTGGCTTCCTTAAGTTCGTATATACAGAATCATTGTACTACGGAAGCATCAGAAGGTTTTAGGTCTGCGGTAGCGCATATAATGGAAAATTTGGGTCGTACCACAGATACTTTGGCCCATATGAAAATAGAAGATGATTTTTCGTTGAAACATCACGAGAAATCTTTTAAAAGTAACCGTTCTAAGTTTAAGACAATAGCATGGGATTTTGAAAATGCCGTAAAAGTGGGGGAGGAGCGTAATTTGCAAGAGGCACATTTAATACTTGGTCAATTACGATGGTTGTTTACGCTAAGTGGTAAAATGTTGAACTTAGCTTTGAAAATAGAAGCCGAAATGAAGCCTGCGGAAACAGCAAGTTAATTCCGCAACGTGTTATTATAGCTAAAGAGTAAGGTTAAAATGTTCAACCATAATCTGTTTAATAGCTAATTCGTTTAATGGCTTGTACATCATAGCATCAATTTCTGGGTACATCTCCATTTTTTCTTTATCAGATGGGATTATGGAGGTGGTCAAGAGAATAACCCTTGTGTTGATTTTAAGCGCTACATCCAATTCCTTGTATAATTCCATGAACTCCCAAGCATCCATGGTGGGCATATTAATATCCACAAATATGAGTTCGGGAAAAACTTTTGAATTCATAAGATGTTCAAGAGCTTTTTTGCCCATGGTGAAAGAGTAGATTCTTTCGGCACAATTTACGCGTCTTAAATAGGTCTCATGAATAAAGTTCGTAGCATTGTTATCATCTACAAGTACAATAGATTTTATCATAGTTCAGACAAGTTATTAATTTAGATTAAAGTGAAAGGTGCTTCCTTTTCCAATTTTGGACTCCACCCAAATTTTACCGTTATGTAGTTCCACAATTTTTTTGCAATGGGCAAGGCCAATACCGGTTCCCTCGTAATCTTCTTGGTTATGTAATCTTTTGAATACTTCAAAAATCTGTTGTTGATTTTTTGCTTCCATTCCAATACCGTTATCCTTTACGTAAATATGATGTCCTTTTTCTGAGGGCAAGGTTCCTATCTCAATTATCGGATTTCGGTTTTTATCAGTAAATTTTATTGAGTTACCAATAAGGTTAAGAAAAAGGGAGTGAAGTTCTAATTTATGTCCTGATATTTCGGGGAGGTCTTTAACCTTGATTTTTGCACCTGTATTTTTAATACGCATACGAAGGTCTTTCATTACGTTCCCTACTATGGTTTCTAGGTCTACAGGTTCAGGCCTGGTATTGCTCCCTATTTTTGAATAGGCAAGTATAACCCTTACCAATTCGCCCATTCTTGACGAGGCTTCTTCTATGAAGGCCAAATACGTATTGGCCTTATCGTCTAATAAAGTTATATATTCTTCTTTAAATAGCGTTACAAAATCTCGTATGGTACGTAAGGGTTCTTGCAAGTCATGACTTGCAACATAAGCAAAACGTTCTAGCTCTTTGTTGCTTTGAGATAGGCGTTTTAAGTTAGTAATGTTTATATGACTACCAACCATTCTTATAGGTTCCCCCTTTTCACCCCATTCTATTACCTGACCTTTGCACCAAACCCATACAATGCTTCCGTTTTTATGAAAATAGCGAACTTCATTATCATAGGGTACTTCTCCTTTACTTTTAACATGGGCATCAAACGTTTCTAGCACGCCTGGAAGATCTTCTGGGTGCATGATATTTTGCCATGCTTCAGGTGTATTTTCCATTTCGTCATCTTCATACCCGAACATTCGTTTAAAAGTAGGACTCAAATACTCTGTATTTTCTTGTATATTCCAATCCCAAAAACCGGCCATGGTTATTTCAAGAACCTGTTCAAACACCATATTTTTATCAAGCAGTTCCTGCTCTAATTGAGGCATTCTTTTTATCATAGAAACATCGGTAGTGGTACCCAACATTCTCTTAGGTTTGTGGTCTTCTGTCCACTCTACTATTTTACCCCTTAAGAACAAGGTTACATAATGACCAGCTTTATGTTTGTATCTTATTTCTACTGCATATGGGTATTTACCGTTGGTTTGCAAATGTTTTTGCATGGTATTATCTTGGGTCTCTAAATCTTCCGGATGGGCCAGTTGGTTCCAGAACTCAGGAGTTTCTTCAACTTCATCTGCCTCGTAACCTAGAATATGGCGGATTGAGTGGCTAACGTAATAGGTATTGTTTATTAAGTTATAATCCCAAAAACTGTCTGATGTTTGCTCAAATGCAAGTAATTGATTTTTAAGCTTTTGTTCCGCAGATTTAGGTTCGTTAATGTCTACGTAACTAAGGGTTGCCCCCTCAATATTTCCGATGGAATCACGAAAAGGGACTATTTTTTGCAAGAACCAACGCCCCTTTGCATCTTTCACCTCGTTTTGCTGTGAAACTCCATTTACGACTACAGCTTTAATGTCTGAAATGAAGTTTTTATAATTGGACTTATGAAATGTACTGGCAAAGTGTTCTAGAGGGCGATTAACATCACTTTCCATTAGGTTGAAATGCTTGGCAACGCTAGGGGTAAACTTTCTTATTCTCAGTTGATTGTCCAGAAAAATGGTTCCTATGTCCGTGCTTTGAAAAAGGTTGTCCAAATCTGAATTTAATAGAGCTAGCTCTTCTAATTTTTCCTGAAGTTCCGTATTTACGGTATGTAATTCTTCATTTACACTTTGTAGTTCTTCATTGGTACTTTGTAATTCCTCATTAGAAGCCAAGAGCTCTTCATTGGTAGCCTGCAACTCTTCATTGCTAGTCTCTACCTCTTCAATCATGTTTTTAAGACTTTCACTTGTTTCTTTTAGTTCGGATTCTAATTCTATTTCCCTTGAACTATTATTTGTGCTTTCGTTCTCGTTATGAGTAGGGCTTGTTATTTTTTGTATGTCCGAAGGTTTGATGATGATTAAAAAATTCGGAGGATTGCTACTTAGGGGGTTATTAAAGGATGCCACATGCATGTTAACAATGGTGGGCTTTTTTTCAGTTGAGAAATTAAGGTTCTCGTGCCTTAAATTTTGGTTGGTTCCTGCAACTTTTCTTAAAGAGTAGCTCAAAACTGTTGCCACGTTCTCAGGAACCATTTTTAATAGGTTCATGCTAAACCCCTTGTTCGGTAAGCTTATATAATTATTGAGGTCTCCAAAAGCATCAACGATATTAAAATTACCGTCTATTAGAATAGCGGCAAGGTCTAAATTATCACTTAAGGCTTCTACCATAAGCTGCCTTGTATTTCGCTCGTAACTCATGGTTTTTAGACCAAACGGATTTTTTTGGGTTTTGTTTGGGCCGTAAGGTTGTAGACCAAGTATTTTTGCAGGTCTTATGTTACTGTAATTTTTTTGTTTCCGATGTATTTCAGCAAATGAGTTTTTCTGCCTTCCTAGAGATTCGCTACTACCTAGAACTAAGGTTCCATTTAAATTAAGTGAGTAGTGCAAAACATCAAGAACTCTGTTTTGTGCTGCAGGTTGAAGGTAAATAAGCATATTTCTGCACAGAGAAATATCCATTTTATTAAAAGGAGGGTCTTTGAGCACATTATGTTTGCTAAATATGACCATACGCCTAATGTTCTCGTTAACACGGTAATAATCTCCTTTTTTGGTGAAATTCATCGTTAGCCGTCTTTCGGAAATATTGGCAATAGTACTTTCATTGTACATGCCTTTCGCAGCGTCGTTCAGATGGTTTTTTTCTATATCGGTAGCAAAAATTTTAACTACATTTTTTTTATTGTACTTTATCAGGAGTTCATTAATAATAATAGCCAAAGAATAGGCTTCTTCACCGCTGCTAACCCCAACACACCAGCATTTAATGGTATCTCCCTTTTTTTTGTTAGCTACTATTTTTGGTATGATTTCGGTGGCAAGAACATTCCAAACAGCTTCGTCTCTAAAAAAACTGGTGACCCCAACTAAAAACTCCCTTACCAGAAAATGCGCTTCTTCTGGTCTTTCAAATAAATAGTCTTTATACTCTGGAAGGGTTTCTAAACGGTTTATCCCTATCCTTCGGGCGATCATACGTACTAGGGTAGGTCTTTTGTAGTATTCAAAGTCTAATTTAGTCTGACTGTTTAAAAAGCTCAGAATTTTAACCAGTGTTTCCTCATCGTTTAGAATATGTTCCTCCAAGGAACCATAAACGGCTGGGTGTTGAAGGAATCTCTGAAGTTCTTCACCCATTTGCTCGGTAGGCAGGACAAAGTCAACCAAGTTAGTGTTGATTGCATTTTGAGGCATACTTTCAAACTCTGCTTGATCTGGGGATTGCACCATTACCATTCCGCCGTATTCCTTAATATCTCTTGCTCCGGAAGTACCATCGCTACCTGTGCCGCTTAGAATGATAGCAATAGCATTATTGGTCATTTCACGCGCCAAAGATTTAAAGAATAAATCTATAGGTAGATTTAAGGTCCTAGTGGTTGGCTTGTCTTCTAAAATTAAATAACCATCTTTAATAAAGATGTTTTTTTTAGGTGTCAAAAGGTAGATAGTCCCTGACTTTATTTTGGTTTTCTCAGTAACCTCAATAATGGGCATGTCTGTGTTCTTAGCCAAAAGCTCTCCCATTAAACTTTTGTAATCGGGGCTTAAATGCTGAACAACAACAAAGCTATGGGCAAATTTTAAAGGAAGGTTGTCAAAAAAAGACTTTAATGCTTCTAATCCACCAGCACTGGCCCCTATGCCTATTATTGAGAATTTGTTTTTTAATTTATTTTGTTCTTGGTCAATACCTGAGATATTAGGTTCTATCATTTAGTAGATTGATTTCGTCTCAATAAAAGTAATGAATATCTTACAATAATATAAATAGTAAATAAATAATTTTATCCATTTTGGTAACTGTTTAATAGCAACGTTTTATAGTTCAACTAAATATGGTTTTGTTCTAGTTTCCTTTTGAATGATCTTGTTTAAAATTTACTTGGTAGAGTTTAATTAGATGTGAAGTTGTTTTTAAAACGTTAGAATCAAAATATGCATTTGCTAGTGATAGGTTGAAGGTGATTATGTCAAATCCTAAAACTTGTGTGTTTTTCGCATCGAATTTTTAAAACACATGGAGTAGCACTTTCGGATAATTCATTATATTACGGCTACTAACACAAACCATTAACAATTAATGCAACAAGAAACAAAAGCCTTTACCTTGGCAGAGAAACTGGCTATGGTACATGTTGTAAATTCTGTAATCTTAGCAGATGGACAAGTACATACTGGAGAAATCAACGCAGTAACGCAATTAATGGAACAAATTGATTTTGACAGTAATTTTATTATGCAAGCCCGAAATATTGAAAGTGAGCAGGCCATCTTAATTCTGAAACAAATGTCTCAGGAAAAGAAAAGTAACCTTGAAACTATTCTGGAGATGACCGCAATTTCAGATGGGTTTAAGCACACTACGGAAAAGACCCTTATGGCCTATATCTTCAAATCTATGAACAATTGTAACTAAACACAACTATGGAAAATGGAACAATACATAACGTACAATTTACTCAAACGGAAAAGAAAGCCATTTTTGTAATGAGCAATGAGGTTATTTTAGCAGATGGCAAGGTTCATCCTAGCGAGCTGGCAGAAATGAAAGAACTTCAGGAAGGAATAGGAATGAGCCCTAATTTGGTTAATGAAGCCAAAGAAACCAGTACAGATGAGGCGCTAGTGGCATTGCATAACATGTCATATCCTAAAAAGAAAATTTTGGCTCAAATTCTTGAGGATATGGCCATTTCGGACAATCACCTACATGAAAACGAAATGCAGCTCATTATACAGACGTTCAAAAATATTGGTATAGGAGGGGAAACTGAGTAATTAATAGGTTTCTTGTTATTAGATGATAAATTGGTCTTTTGGATTCTTGCATACCTATGAGGCCTTGCCAGAAAATCTTTTGTAATCGGCCCTTATTATTTCCTTCACATTGGGTAATTTAGTCCCAAAATTTAGGGTATGGGACAGATTATAACATTTGGGGAGGTGTTGATGCGTATTTCTCCGCGGGGAAACAAAAAATTTATACAGTCTAATATTGTTGAGTTTTATTTTGGCGGAACCGAGCTAAATGTTGGCATTTCCATTTCCAATTTTGGTGGAGAGGTAAAGCATATTAGTGTGGTATCCGAAGATTCCATTGGAGAAACCGCACTGGCGTATATTCGCCAATTTGGTATGGATACTTCTTCTATAGTTCTTTCAAAACGCCCTTTGGGAGTATATTTTCTTGAGGTTGGAGCCGTAATTAGGCCTAGTATGATTTCTTATAATCGTTCTCACTCCGCATTTTCCGAAATTGTACCGGCAAAGGTAAATTGGGAAAAAGCCTTGGAAAAAGGGGAGTGGATGCACTGGACCGGAATAACACCAGCATTATCTCAAGGAGCCTTTGATACGCTTAAAGAGGGCTTGAAATTGGCAAGAAATAAAGGAATGGCCGTATCTGCCGATCCTACTTACCGTAGTGATTTATGGAAGTATGGACAAGACCCCAAAGAAGCCTTAACTGAACTGCTACATTATTCTACAATTTTTATTGGTGGTGTTAATGAAATAAACGAGGTATTAGGTACACAGTTTGGATATAGTAACGATGATTTCATTGAAGCTAGCAAAAAACTGATGGAAACTTTCCCCACGATTGAAAAAGTGTTCGATAAAATACGGACCTCATTAAATTCTTCTTGGCATAAAATCCGGGCTAGAATGTGGAACCGTGTTGAGTTCCGGGAAACAGAAGATTTGGACATTACCCATGTGGTGGACAGAATAGGTACAGGAGATGCTTTTGCTGCCGGATTGATATATGGTTTACAAAAATTTGATGATTATAAGGCCATGGAGTTTGGAAGCGCTGCCTGTGCCCTAAAACACACTTACGAAGGAGATGTTAACCTTGCTACGGTAAGCGAAGTAAACAATATATTGGCGGGTAATATAACGGGGCGTTTAGTGAGATAGGATAGGGAATAAGCTATTTTGGGTTAAGGCTCTAGAATATTTGTCTCAAAGCCGTCAATGCTGGTGGTGTTTTTGTTCTTCCAATAGGTCTTAATTTTGTCTTCCCCTTGTTTTGAGGCCCAATCATTTAGAGTAGTACGTTCTTCTTTAAATTCCATAAATGGTACGGCAAAACCGCAAGAGGTCTGTACAAGTTCTACATGCATCTCAATAATTTGTCTAGCTCCAATATTTTTTGGAAAACGCTCTATATACTTATGATAATCAGTATCTCGCTTATGATAGATTTTGGCCGTTCCGTATAGGCGTAAGATTAAAGGTTTTCCTTCAAAAGCACAGAACATAATGGTCATGCGACGGTTCTTTAGTAGATGGGCGGCCGTTTCATTTCCACTGCCGGTTAAGTTCAACCAGACAATCTTGTTTTTATCTATGACCCTAAACGAATCCGTACCTTTTGGGGACACATTTACATTTCCGCTATCGGCAGCGGTGCCAACAAAAAAGATTTTTTGTTTTTCAATGAACCCTTTTAGTTCAGGAGTGATAGAGTCTAATTGTTTTCCCATTGCTTTAGTAACTGTATTGTAAATTTATGGAAAGAAAGGCTAGCATGAAACTTTAGGTCTCTAGTTTTAGTTTACCGTATCAAATAAATAGTAGTAGTTTTGAAATGCAAAAAGCTACCTCAAAATCTCTATGTATGACATATCAGGATGAGTTTCTTCTTTTTTGGAATCAGGTAAAAGAAAGTGCCCAAGAGGGGAGTTTTGCTAAGTTGACCATGGCAAAGACCATAGGTAAACCAAATCTTAAGAATATTTTTTTGAGACCTCTCTATGCCAAAGATGGTTTTAAAGTCTTGTTGAAATTTAGCTACAGGTCAAAAGAGACGGAGGATAAAGAAGAAGAGCTTACTCTGGACGAAGCATTTCTTATCTTAAAATCTAACCTGAAAACTCATTTTTTTTCAGTTTTATTATTCACCACGGAAAAGGACGTTATTTTTAAAGTGAATAAAAAAGGGGCGGGGAGTATTACGGAAACGCAGCCTTCTTTCAGCAATGTCCTACAGGCCAAAACCGATTAGGAATAGGAAGTTTGGTGGGGTTACGGTTTTTTAAGTACATGTACACAGGGGCTAAACCCAGCCAAGTCCCAAACTCGAACAGACATTATCTTTTTTTTCGTTTACTTTTCTTGTTTTGAATTTTATCCCCTCGTTTTTGTGGCTTTTTATACTTCTTTTTTAGTTTTCTCTCGTAGCTTTTTACTTCGTATTTAACTTTACTGTTTTTAGAAGATTTTTTATGGAAGGAAGCGCCTCTTTTAACCTCGGAGTCTTCTTCTAGTTCTTTGTTGGGGTCAAAGGGTTTATCCGTTTCTTCAGGGGTGAGTTCAGAACTTATTTCTACTTCCTCAGGAAAGTCATTAAACGGAATGGTATAGTTCATAAGCGTTTCAATGGCGTCCTTTAGTTCGGCTTCTTTTTCGCTATAGAAAAGAATAGACCTTCCTTGTTCTCCGGCTCTACCTGTCCTACCAATACGGTGAATATAATTTTCTGGATAAAAAGGGGTGTCAAAACTAATTACGGTACTAATTTTTTCAATATCTATACCACGGGCAATAACATCGGTAGCAATAAGAATCCTGCTTTTGCCGCTCTCAAATTTTTCTATGGATTTAGTCCTATGGTTTTGTTCTTTGCTGGAGTGTATTACTGAAATTTCAGATTCAAAATCCAATGTTTCAGCAAGACGATCGGCACTGGTTTTACTGGCAACAAAAATCAATACTTTATGGTACTCGTCTTTGTCCGCCAATAAGTGGTTCAATAAATTTACCTTGGTGTAAAAGTTGGGTACTGCATATGCTTCTTGGCTAATACTTTCCAATGGCGTACCGCTAATGGATATGGTTTTCTTAATTGGGTTGATTAAAAAATCGTTCATCAATTGATCCACATACGTGGTCATAGTAGCGGAGAAAAGAATGTTCTGACGTTTTGTGGGCAGGTATTCAAAGATGTTTCTTAGCTGTGTTTTGTATCCAAAATCCAGCATAACATCAACTTCATCAATCACTAATTTTTTAATTGATTTTAGTCGTAATACGTTAGAAAGGACCAAATCATAAGTTCTTCTTGGGGTACCTACTATAATATCCTGACCTTCAGCAACGGCTCTTTTTTGTCGGTTTATATTATTAGAACCACCGTATACACCTAAAGTTCTTACGCTTAGGTAGGGTGTTAGTTTTTCAATCTGTTCAACTATCTGAATTACCAATTCTCTGGTAGGAGCTAGAATTAGCACTCTAGGATGCAACTGGTCCGAATACTTCAAGTTTTGTAAAATAGGCAACAGAAACGCAATTGTTTTTCCGGTTCCGGTCTGGGCGATTCCTACAAAATCAGAGCCACCAAGAATAGGGGAGTATGATTCTTGTTGAATGGGTGTTGGTGTTTCAAACCCCAAGTCTACAATGGCCTTTTGTAACTGCTTTTTTATTTTGAAATCTTCGAAATTATCCATTTTGCAAAGTAATGGAAAAAAACACTCTTGTTAGCACTTGAAGTGGATTATACTTAGTGGATAAGATAGTTAGGTATAAAGGAAATGAGAGAAGTAATTTTCTATAGCTTAGATAAGGTTTCAGCAACCGATAAGTAACGGTAGACTCTAATTTAGAAAAGATGAGTCTACCGTTTAGTTAACGGAATGAATATCCAACAGAGTAATTAAGAGCGTGAAAGCAAAATTTATTAGCGGTGCATCTATGACCGCCTTATTCTTTTATTTTGCCATTTGCAGCCCAATAAATACCACCAAATAAGTGATTTATATAGGTTTGATCTTGAAAAGCTTCCGGTTTATGACCGAGTGTGGTGTAGAATGAACGGCCTCCTTCGTAAAACTGGTACCATGCAACAGGATGGTTTTCGCCCATACCTTCCAGTGGTGTTTCGTCATATCCCTTTTGATAATCATAGGTGTTTTCATCTACCGATAGGAGTACTTTTATATTTTTGGATTTTAAGAGTTTAAAATTGTACCATTCTTCACTCCACAACCATTTTTCCGGCAGGTGCAGGTTTGAAGGAAAATTGACATCGTGATTGGTGAGTACGGCAGCCTGATATTGGGGGTGGTCTTTAAAAACTCCGCCTACCAGATTATCGAACCACGGATTTCTTATCTCACTATCGGATGTTGAGTGGACTCCCACAAAACCTTTCCCGTTCTGAATATGTGTCTTTAGAACTTCAAGTTGGTCATTGTTTAAGATATCGGCATCGGCATTTAGGAAGACAACCACATCATAGGAAGGTAATTTTTCAGCAAGACCTTCAGGACTTTGCGTCCAATCAAATTTAAACTGATGTTCAGCAGCCATTTTATGAAAAGCATCTACTGCGGTTGGAATACACTCGTAGTGCCAAGTGTCTTGTACGGTGAATAACAACACCTTAAATTGGTCTTGGGCAAAAGCCATATGATTGAAAGTTGTAATGATAAAACATGTTAATTGTAAAATTCTGGTTTTCATAAAGTTTAAGTGTTGAGAGCGTGTTATTATAAGATGTTGAAGTATAAATAGTTCCATGCGGAATTGATGCTGTACCAAACCGGGTAGTTAAAAGCTTCTACTTCTGCCACAACATATTTGAGACCAGTTGTTTTAGCGTATTTGAAATATGCCTCAAAATCCATTTTCCCGCTCTGGCCGAGTTCTTCGTAATCTTTTACATGCCAGCTTATAAACCGGTTCCCGTATTTTTTGAAATAGTCAATGGGGTCAACATTGGAAAAATGCATCCAATATAGGTCGGCTTGGAAACTAACATACTCTTGGTCGGTATTTTCTAGGAGATAATTATAGATAACCTGATTTTCTAGTTTCTTGAATTCATCAGAATGGTTGTGATAAGCGAATGCAATCCCCCTTTCTTTACATAGCTTTCCAATAGCATTGTAATACTTAGCATACTTTTTGAGTTGGGCAAGAGAGGTGATTTCTTTAATTTGATTGTTGGATATTGTGAGGTATTCTACGCCAGCTTGCTTATGGTCTTCTATACATTTTTTCCACCAATCCATGGCTTTTTTCCAAGCTCGGTCATCATTGGAAGGAAGGTCGTAAAACGTCATAGATCCTGTAAATTTCAGGTTGTTCTCTTCTACTAATTTTTTAAAATTTAGAGGAGATAGACCATAAAAGGAGCGGTCTTTATAAACAAAGGTTTCAATATAGCTATAGCCCATTCTATCTAGATACTTCAAGGTCTGCTGAGGGTTTTTCTGCATTTCTTTATGTACCGAAACCAGTTGAATACCTATGTTCTTATCTTTTGGATTTTTCTTGATGTAGCGGGTTTGCCAAAGAATTTCGTTCTTTGGGTTTGTTCCCTTTAAATACACATCGGTCTGATCTTTAAAATCAAAAGTAACCGTCATGGTTTCTTTCCTGGTAAAGTCCCGGTCTTTCATTATCCAATCTGTATCGCTGGTAAATCCACCTTTCCCTAGAAACATATCGCCTTGAGCGCTTTTGCCCAATGCAAAAATAGAATCGGTCTTTGTATCATACCCAATAAGCTCTGTTAAGGTATGGTTGTAGATTTTTCCATCGCTTTGAAATACATCAACGGACATTGCTGTATTGTCTATTTTAGGATAGTTGCTCATTTTTATTAGAGGCGTAGTGGCTACACTATCCGTTTTATGGTCAATTGAACTGACCCAAAACCCTAAATACTGTTGTAATCTATCTGATTGCGATGGAATGGAATCTTGCGAGAAAGCAGAATGTGTTCCTAGTAAGAAAAGCAGCAATGCAATTTTATTGGTAAACCCATGTAAACGGAAATGGTAAGTCATCCTTTAATTTTTATGGTAGTAAATTTAAAGGAGTAGCTTGTTTTAGACTATAAGCTATGAAGCCATAATTGCCACTGGTGTTGCAAATAGAATAGTGCGTTTAAAACCTAGAAAGATGTGTGATTTATTAGAGTAAGTTTAGTCTATCTCTTTGTATACGTGTATGTAAAGTTTTGAATTTCTTAATAAGCTGAATAAACATGGGTGAAAACAGCGTATGCCACATAGGTGCTATACAATGCACAATTTATTATAGAATGGGGGAGGAGTAACATTTACCTTCGGAGCATAGGTACAAACCAACTTATTTATGCAATGGTAAAAACAGATTCTGTAGTAAAGAAAGCTAAAAGGTATTTGGTCTTGTTTTTGGTTACATTTTGGTTAAGCTGTTCTTCGGATAGTGAGGAAATTAAAAATGATGTAGATGATAATGCTACTGTAACCAAAGTGGAAGCTTCCTTTGAGCATACTATTTCGGAAGAGGACCCGTATTCTATTTTATTGAACAATACAACAGAATCGGATTCCGACTTTTCAGCTGTATGGGATTTTGGAACGGGCGGCGATAAGGTCCTTGATATGGAAGGCCTTGAGGAGGTACGTTATGAAAAAACCGGCGAATATACAATTACACTTGAGGTAACCAATACGGCTGGTACATCAACAGCGACCAAGAAAATAATGGTAGACCAACGGTATGGTGTATGTAATATTAATGGGTGTGAAGAACTCTCTCAGAATGGATTAAAAGAAGAGACGGATACATTTGCCGTTGGAGTAATAACACAATCGTACAGAATTAACGAAGGAGGTAACCACACACAAGTATTAAAAAAGGAATTCAATAGTTTAACATCCGAATACGAGATGAAGATGAATATCATGCATCCTTCTCCAAACAGCTACGATTTTAGTGCTGCGGATGCTATTGTTGATTTTGCTGTTGCAAATGACATGTTCGTTCACGGCCATGCCCTAATTTGGCATGATGCCACGCCGGATTGGGTAGAGAATTTTTCGGGTACCGATGCTGAATTCGAGAAGATGGTAGAAGAGTATATAACCACTACCATGACCAGATATAAGGGTAAGGTAAGGTCTTGGGATGTTGTTAATGAGGCTGTGGACGAAAGTGTGGGCAACCCTTTACGAAACTCTATTTTTAGGCAAAGAATGGGAGATGACTATATAAAGAAGTGCTTTCAATTTGCTAGAAATGCAGATCCGGATGCGATTTTGTTTTATAACGATTTTAATATTGCGGCCAATTCTGGCAAAAGAGCTGCTATATTCAATTTGATAGATGATTTGAGTGAACTAGTGGATGGTGTTGGAGCACAAATGCATATCTCAATAGATTATCCTTCAACTGAAGATATACAAGCGGTTGTAGATGCCACCGTTTCAAGAGGTTTAAAAATACATTTTTCGGAGTTGGACATTCGTACGAATCCTGAAAACGACAAAAATGTATCTTCTTTATCCATAGAAAAGGCGGCACAGCAAAAGGCTAAATTCATGGAAGTTGTAAGAATATACAACACCGTACCTCTTGAGAATAAATTTGGCATCACGGTATGGGGTCTTCGTGATAATGAATCTTGGTTGATCGATTTTTTTGGTGTACCGGAATGGCCTTTGCTCTTCGATGAGAATTACAATAAAAAACAGGCCTATGATGGATTTTTAGAGGGATTACAATAGGCGAAAAGATGGATATGAATAAAAAGTTGATAGTTAAAATGAATCTTATTAAGGTAGGGATAATTCAGATAGTAGGTCTTTTATTGTTTACGTTCATAGGTTGTAAAGAAAAAGAAAATAGCGAAAACGCTTTATTGGACGCAACCGTAGAGGAGAAGGAAGAAATCGCCTTAAAATCGGTCTTTAAAGACTATTTTAAAATGGGTTCTGCTATAAATGGTGCAGTAGTTTCTGGAGAAGATACGGCCTTGTTACACATAGTAAAACAACAGTTTAATACAATTACACCCGAGAATTGTATGAAAGCGGAATCCGTAAGTCCGGCCCGCAATGTGTATGATTTTAAAGAGGCAGATGAGTTTGTGGCTTTTGGCCAAGAACAAGAAATGTTTGTTGTGGGGCATACCTTAATCTGGCACAATCAAACTCCGGATTGGTTTTTTACCAATGAAAAAGGAGAACCGAATTCACCCCAAGAACAAAAGGAGCAACTGCGAAAGCATATAGAGACCGTAGCCGGAAGATATGCCGGAAAAGTACATGCATGGGATGTGTTAAACGAAGTGGTTGATAATGATGGGTCTTATAGGCCTACAAATTGGATACAACATATTGGAGATGGTGATGAAATGGTGAAGTTGGCTTTTAAGTACGCCAGCGAATACGCACCTGATACCGAGCTTTATTACAATGATTTTAATGCATGGCGACCTGAAAAAAGAGACGGCATCGTACGTATGGTAAAGATGTTACAGAAAGAAGGAATCCGTATAGACGGAATTGGGATTCAGGGCCATTGGGGACTCAATTTTCCTAAGAACGAATATATCCAACAAGCCATAGATGCCTATGCTGCGCTAGATGTAAAAGTAATGATTACAGAGTTGGATGTAGATGTGCTTCCTTTGACCAAAGAAGGACAGATAATAGGAACGAGTATGATGGAACCCCAATATCAATTGGAAGAGTTTGAAACTTTCCTAGACCCCTATAAAGAAGAACTACCGGAATCCGTTTCTGTGGAATTGGCAGAACGGTACAAGGAACTATTTGAGATTTTCCTGAGCAACCATGACAAAATTGACAGGGTTACTTTTTGGGGCGTACACGATGGTTTGTCTTGGAAAAATGGATATCCCATTCCCAATAGAACCAACTATCCGCTTTTATATACTCGGGATAAAAAACCGAAATTAGCCAAAAAAGCAATTTTGGAAACTGTTAAACAGAAGAACTTTTAATCACAAATATTTAAATGTACAACTCATGAAAAATGCCCTTTTAACTGCGTTAATAGTACTATGCTTCAGTACTTTGTCCAACGCTCAATCTTCGGCTAATGAAAGTGGAGAAAGCCAAGAAACCGAAAAACTCTTATTGACTATTTTCTTGAAGCATGATCAGTCTATGAACTTGGAAGAGATAGAGAAGGTTAGGAGCAATCAGGGATTTTATAAAAACTTTCCTCCGGAAGGAGTATCCGTGGTCAACTGGTATGTAGTTATGGGTATAGGTCAAATGATTGTATTGGAATTACCAGCTTCCAAACTTAGGGAAGTGAATTTGGCCATAGAAAAAACTGCTTGGAAAGCTTTCAGGTCAGAAATTTATCCTACCTATGATTTATACCCATTAATAGAGCAGAAGTTAGATAATAAGTCTAAAGTAAGTTACTAGGTAGAGATTTAACTCATCCAAATTCAATCATTTCTAATGAAAATTTGACGAATTTGGATGAGTTGGAATCTATATGTAAATGTGGCGTGTAGCCCAGTTAATGGACACTATAACCACCAAAATGTATTGAAGAAGTTTTCTTGCTCTAGTTTTTAAGTGGGACAGCATATATTTTACCAGCCATCATATCAGGAACTAACAATCTTCCTTTATCCTCCTCAAGATAAAAATCGGCGGCAGATTCTAAACCTTCAATAAGCACGGTAGACGCCTCGGTTTCAGGATTTATTTTCCAAACTTTTCCAGCTACCCAACTACTTATATAGTAGTTACCCTTACTATCCTGTTCTACGGCATCGGCCCCTCTAAATTGCCCTTTCAGAGGACGAAGAACACCATTTTCGGTAACTAGAAAATTCCCCTTGAAAAAGGCACCTACCATAATATTTCCATCGTTGTCAACACCAACGCCATTGGGGTTCAACATAAGTGGGGAAGTATCTTGTTTTATGGTAATGTGCCCTTCTAAGTCTACATGATAGATACGCCCCAACTCAGGAACTTTCTTGGCTTCTTCACTATCTAACGGCCATAAGTTATTATCGGGATCACGCATGTATTGTGTGGCACCCATATCGGCTACGAAAATTCCGCTATCCTTACCGTCTAACGAAACATCATTGAGATAAAGAACCGTTTCGGGAAAGTTGGTTTTATCCACAAAAATGCTGGCATTCCCTTCTTTATCAACTTTCCAAATTCGGGTAACATCCGAGAAATACAGATTCCCGTTTAAGTAGACTATGCCTTTGGGTTCATCAAAACCTTTGGCAAACACCTTAACACCGGTTTTTGAAATCTCCACCAATTCGCCATCTCCAGGTTCTTTCCCGTTCATTATAGTCACATAATAGTTGTCATTAAAGCCCTTGGTAATGCTCTCCGGTTTCATGCCTACTTTAACAGGGAATTTCACTTCGTGCTGCGCTTGACTTATGAAGGCGAATAAGAAAGTAATAAGGAATGTAAGTTGTTTAGTTTTCATAATGGTTTTTTAGGTTTAAATAGAAAGAGTTAGCTAACAATTTTAAAACTGAATTCTTTTGTGATTAGGAGTGTATGTCCGTATTGAATACACGTGTATAAGTTTAGATATCAGTGTCTTACAAATCTATTAATCATTTGGACATGAATATGATAGTTTTGAAGCAGATACTATTACTATTGATGTGCATTTGGTTTGGCACGGAATGCAAAGTGTGGAGGGTAGGTTCTTTAGGGGGAGAGATTACTAGAATAAAGAGACGTTTATTTGCGTAACGAGAAAAGCCACTTACCTATAATCCGAAATTAGAAGGGATGCACTAAGAACGAGGTATCATTTGACCAACTAAATTGGTTTAACCGCTTTTCTAAAGCGGTTAAACCAGTCATTTTTCTAATAATTATGGGATACCTCTTGTTATCCGTTTATTTTTTACTGAGATTTTGAAAAAACTCGTTTCGGCATGCTATATCCATAAAATCACCACCATATTCTATAGTAGTGGTAGAGCTGTCTTTGTCTTTTATGCCTCTAGATGATACACATAGATGCTTTGCGTTTAGAACAACAATAACACTTTGCGTATTTAACGTTTCTTGTAAATCATTTAAAATTTGCAGACATAAGCGTTCTTGTACCTGCGGACGATGGGAGTAGTAGTCAACCAATCTATTTATCTTGGATAGACCAATAACTTTCTCATTAGGGATGTACCCAATATGTGCGTGTCCCGTTATAGGTAAAAAATGGTGTTCGCAAGAGGAATCAATAGTAATATCATGCTCAATAAGCATTTTTCTGTACCCGTATTTATTGGGAAATGTAGATAATTTAGGCTTATTGTTAGGGTTTAGGCCATAGAACAATTCTTTTACATACATTTTTGCAAAGCGATAGGGTGTTCCGGATAGACTTTCGTCTTTTAGGTCTAGTCCTAACTCTTCCATTATTTTTGAAAAGTAGACCTGGATATTTTCAATTTTTTCTTCGTCCGCTTTGTCAAACGCATTGGAAAGTAAAGGAGTTTCAATAGTTGTTAGTATATGGTTATCTCCAATTTCTTCATCGGTATATTTTTTCATAGTAATTTATCTTGAGCAACAGTTATCCGGTTGACAACGGCAGTATTTTAAGTTGTATATGTGCAATAGTATGAGTGCGAAAGCGGGGAAATAAATAGCAATTTCCGGAAGAGAAATAAGTTGAATCTTTTCGTTTAGGATTACAGCAAGTAAAACAAACCAAGATGTCCACATAGCATATTTTATCCAGGTTTTTGAAGAGTTCTTGGTAGATTGATATATGGCAAAAAGTGAAATTGAAAGAAAAAGAAAATCTAATGAACCCCACCAGGTTGCAGTAGCTTCATGGCAAGCTGTTGAACAGGATTGGGCTATAAATATAAATGGTGTAGCAGTGCAATGCACCATACACAAAGAACTTGCTAGTATACCGATTCTATCCGGTTTTAATGTGGCTTCCTTCATTCTAAATTTTATTATCGCAACCAAGTTGCAATAATAGAAAGAAAATTTTGTTAATACAACTTGGTTGCAGTAATTTTGTATCATGGGAATTTCCAGGAGAACAAAATCTGTTACTAGCTTGCTTGAAATATTTGAGCGAGAAGGACGTGCTTTATCTGCCATTAGTTTGATAGAACGCCTAAAATCAGAGATTAACAAGACAACTGTCTACCGCACTTTGGAGAGGATGGAAGATGAGGGTATGGTGCACTCATTTAAAGGAAAAGATGGACTACAATGGTATGCAAAGTGCAAAGGGTGTACGTCTTTAGTACATTCAGATACGCATCCACATTTTCAATGTCAGGATTGTGGTAAAACCGAGTGTTTAAATTTGAACATGGCTATTCCTACCGTTGCAAATCACAAAGTAAACAGTGCAGAAATTCTGTTAATCGGTCAATGCCAAGATTGTCTTTCTTAGTTCTCTTGCAGAGAGATATTGTTTAATACAACTACCTTAACAAAACTTGCGGACTGCACTTAAAGTTAGTTGCTATTTTGCCCGCATTATGAAATCCTCTTTTATAGGCCAATGATGATAAATATTAGCTATAATTAAAGGGGGGTACAATGATTGCTATTTTGTCAACTGCCTTTACTTGTGGCCTTGCTCAAAATCCGCAAATTTTTCCTTTTATATTCTTCCGGGAGCTTAAGTATGGTTGCTAACGTTAGTATATACGTTGGTAGTGGCTGGTTTTTTTTAGTTAAAAAAGCAGTTTGGTCATAGTAATAATTCCAACAATAAGTATTAAAGATAAAGACAGCCTACGGAATTTGCTTTGGGGAATATAGGCTAAAATCTTTTTTCCTATAAATGTGCCTATTAGACCAATTATAAACAAAAAAGGCACATATTTTAGGTCGTGCTTATGAATATATCCATTGCTATAATATACAAATGTTCTAGAAAAATCTATCAGAAAATCTATAAATGCAGAAGTGGCAATAAACACACTTTTTTCTAAATTGAAAGAGGCCATTGTTAACCCCCTAATAGCTCCTCCTGTGCCTAATAAGCCGGCCGAGAAGCCGGATAGTGCTCCTCCAACAACTGCGTTTTTATCATTTGGAGATATGCTTAGTTTACTCTTAATAAGAAATAACAAGCTAAATCCTATTAAGAAAATGCCTAAGAATATTTCTAAAAAATTACTGTTGAATATCTTTGATAGAAACCCACCAATTACTACAAAAATTACTGATGGTATTCCAATGGATAATAATAACCTTTTGTCTAATCCTTTTTTAAACAAAAATATTTTACTCAGATTACTGGAGAGATGGAATATTGCGGTAAGCCCCAAGACAGATTGAAAATCGAAATAAAAATTACCCAACGGTACAAAAAACACGGATGAACCGAAACCGCCAATTGTACCAATTATTTCGGCTACTAATGTGAGGATTAAAAAAATAAAGTTTATATCCTTCATTCATAAATTAATTTTACATCTCCATTAATAGAACAGGATAACTGCACGGTATTAAATATAGTGCCAAATTTTTCAATATTTTTTTTGAGCAATTCAACATTTAAATCTGTGTCTGTGCTGTAAATCTTCAGTTCATAGTTTATTTTGTCAATTCTAGGAGGTTTCTCTAATCGAATGCCTTTTACTAGTATTTCAGCTTTGGAATACTCAAAATTCATGAAACCAGAAAAGCGTTCCACATTTTTTAGAATACAGGAAGAAAATGAGCCCAAAAATAGTTCTGCTGGATTTGGGATAGTATCAGCAAATTCAGGTGTAATCCCAAAATTAATTTTCGATTGCTTAATTTGAATTGAAGCACTCTTTTTTGAAGATGAACTTGCATCGACCGAATATTCCATAATTGTTTTTTGTGCTTGCAGGTAACGAATATATGGCTCGTAACGTGTAAAAAGAGGTTTTCCTTTCGGTTAAGTACAAGCCTGATATTTTTTATCAATAAACCAAATTAATAAAAAAACGGATTTGCAAATACATCCTAACCCTGAATTCTGCAACTAACTATTTATGAGTTGTTTATATAATTTCAAAAAGTGACGTTGGTTATAGTTGTTTTGCTAATAGTAATTCCAAAGCTTCCTTCAAATGTTTTCTCCACGCTGTATGTACATCATCAAAACCAACAAGATGAGCACCTTTGGTATTAAGGAAATCAATTTCATCTTCAGTTAGTTTACCAACATTGGCATCCTTTAAGGCATGGTAATAAATTAGATTAGATAGGTCAGTGTTCTTCAACAATTCCGAATATCGCTTATAACCATATGCAGCAGCAACTTTGTGTGAATTGATCATCATTAAATCCTCAGCCTTTTGTTCTACCTTTGTACTAATAGCATCTTCTTCAAAACCGGCGTCAATTCCTTCGGAATATGCCCTCCAAACTTCTTCCGCAATATCTAACCTGCCTACCATGAGTAAATACCCGTCTGCAATATTACCAAACTTGGAAATATAGTCTTGCCCTGCAAAACAACCATACGAAATACCTACAATAAAGACCTTTTTATTTTCAGATTTAAAATAACTAACAAGCTCATGTAACATTGCGGAAGTTTTTGCTCCCAACATTTTGGCTTTGTCAAATGAAATTTCTTTCTCTAACATTGTTTGAGGTTCTATAGTCTGGGCTTGATGCGTATTTATAATGAAGTATTTAGTATCATCAATTTCTCCTTTCTCTTTAAAAATAGCTTTTACTTCATCCGTAAATAATCTAGGGAAAGGGCCTCCTTGTGCAATAAGTACTATGGTATCACTTTTTGAGTTACCAAACGAATATCCTAATTTCTTCAACTTCTCAGGCATGCCTTCATAGGCTATGGATATGTTTTCTGTTTCTGCTTCAGCTTCAACAACTACAAGTATTTTATGATTTCCATCCTTGTCAACAAACATTTGAGGTGTCAATTTTTTCTGCATTACTAATGGAATAACCTCTTTAAATGTTGTTGGTGTTCCGTTTTCATAATACACCGACCCGACATTAGAGGGTGGATTTTTCATTAATTCCTCATAGGATATTAGTCGTAAACTATCTGGAACAAAAGAGTATTTTTGGGCATTACATAGTGCAGATGTGAAAATGAAGATTACGAGTACTAGATTTTTCATATGGTTTATTTGATTATTCTTTGCAAAGGTTTATTCATGAAACGTAGTCAGTTACATGCGCTATTTTTCATATACATTGTTGAGGATAGTAATTATTTCCCCAGTATTTCATTGATATATATTGAACGATATTTTTCTGGATACTCAATTTGTACACCGTGCGTTCCATTTTCGAACAAAAACCATTTTTTAGATGGCGCTATAATGGAATCAAAATACATTTTTGCTACAGGCGTTTCGGTAAAATGGTCATTGTCTCCTTGTAATATATAAACGGGCACTTTCAATTCAGGAATATCACGCATTAAGTTCATATCAATTGCTGTAGGTTGTAAAATCTTAGCTGCAGGGTAGTAGGATTCAGGACTATTTATCATATCAGTAAATTTTTCCTTAAACGTTAACCCATTATCTAAAAACATACTTTTAATAAAATTAAAGTCGGTATCAAGTTTTATCGGCGCATACTTCATTACAATTTGTCGTTCTATTTCAAAGGCTTCGGTTACTGAATTTTTTGAGTTTTTAACGTAAGGAGGTCTCCCAATTTGTTTCAATTGACTGATTGAAACGGTATCATTATGTTTTTGCGATTCAGACATTGCAAATTCATAGGATAACTCTTCTGAAAGTGATAGGTTGGCCATTAGACCACTACCAATATAAGCGTGATATAATTCAGGCTGTTTTTGAACCATATAAGCTGCTACTGCTGTTCCCCACGATAAACCTTCAATGTAAATTTTATCTTTTTTAAAAGTCTTTTTCAATTGATTTGATAGTTCCAAACCATCATCTACTATATGGTCTAAGGTAATGGACGAGTCAGGTATGCTATCATTATAAGCTAGTCCGGAGCCTCTTTGTTCCCAATAGCAAACCGTAAATATATCTTCTAGATCAATTCCTGATAGTTTGTAAATTACCGGTAAAATTGGTGCACCCGGTCCTCCGTGAACTATTAGTAATACGGGGTTATTTTTATCTTTCCCTCTAATGGTAACCCTTTGTTGCACTCCATTTATAGTCATATCCTCATGTGTAGCTATACTATTTGGAAGTACATTGCCCTTTTCATCTAAAAAAGGTTCTTCTTCTCCAGAACTGTTGATTCTGATGATAAGTAATACAACTAAAATAAACGCAATAAGTGCCCCCACTAAAACCAAAAGCCATTTTCCTATTTTCTTTACTATTTTCATATGTTCATAATCAATTCTGTGTTTTTATTATTACCCCTAACGTTTGAGTGATGAATGGTATGGGAGCAAACTGGGGCTTGCTTTCCACCATGTACATAGCTAAATCTTACGGTTTTGATTTATATTTTCTGGCCAGAACCAAAACCCGTATTGTTTATTGGTTGTGGCGTAGCCAGTTTTTTCCAAGCTACCAAGTCAATATTCCGTTCAGTAGTAGATTATTTTAGTCTAATAAGGAATTGAATAATACCTGTCAAAAGCTCTGCGGATTATTATAATTTAAAAGCAAACCCAGAAATTTTTTCTGGGTTTGAGAATCAATAAGACAAGTTTAGTTACTCTTTTGAAGGGGGTTGTAGTGTGTAGCCCATAGAGGTCATCACATTCAACTGATCGTAGTAATGGGCAATCATCGTAATTTTACCGTTTTCTAAAAAACAGGTTACCTGCGCAGGTATCGGAATCTCTTGACCGGTTTTCTTAGAGCTAATGGTATCGGTAGTCCAAACCATGACCCACTCGCCCTCGTTTATTCCACCGGTTACTTTTATGGGGGCATAGGACGTGTTTTCGTCAATCTTATGTTTAGTGGTTGCGAAGCTTTCCTTGTAATATTCGGATAACTGCGTGGGGTTCATTACGTTTGAAGGACCTCCGGTTAGACCATAAATCTTTGCATCATCTGCTAATTGCGCTACCATAGTTTGCACATCTTCGTTTTGAAGTGCATTTACGTAATTAGATACGATTGCTACATTTACTTCGGCATTCTCGAAATCCATAGTAGCCGAAATTTCTTGTGCGTTAAAGATTAACGGAGTGAAAAATAAAGTAAGCGTAAAAAGCATAATCTTTCTAATTGTTCTCATAATATATAATTGTTGGTTATTATTCTACTCAATTGGTTGATTTACAACAAATGGGGGAATAATGTTTCTGGCAATAAATACTAGGGGAACTAACTTACTTTAATAGAAACCTAAACTATTAATTTTTTTAGATATAAGTACAAAATATTCTAAATAATTGAAATTTAAAAATTTATAGTATAACTGGATTCATGTGGAATTCCTGATATAAAAATCAAAACGTTTAAGAAAAATTACTTTCTGCTTGGCTGGATACTTCTTAGAATAATAAGTAATAGATGCTAGGTAATTGTATCCAGAACTAATCTAGAAAAATTGAAGAAGTATTGTATTGAATGGTCTGGTGTATGATTTCGTTGCGTTGGTTAGCACTTAACTTTGCAATCACGCACCAAGACGGAAATTCCACAGAAATTGCCAAAGTAGGCGAGAACAAGCAATTACTTATAGCCATTGTTTTAAAACGTTTTTCAATAATACTTCAGTTATTTGGTTATTGATAACTCTTTATTTTCTCAATTACACTTTTTCTTAAAGTTGTATCGATATTTCTTTTGAACTCTTCTGTTGTTAAAATTAGTGGATTTTTTTCTGTTGATTTTCTTGATTTAAGTAATTTCATATCATCTAATAAATTATTTACAAACGGATGGTTTGAAATTTGAGCATCCACACCATTCTTAATCGCAAATGATTCAAAATAATTAAGCGATTTCAGATATTTTTTATTTTCTTCTAGAGTATTGGGCAACCCTGTTCCTCCCCAAATTGAAACAGCATGATTTATATTATTATCAGTTGTATTGATTACTAATGAAATAGCACCTTTAGTATGGCCTGGTGTTAACAATACTCTTATGTTAGTTTCCCCAAGAGATATAATTTCTTTGTCATCTACTTTTTGATAGGATTGAGGTAGTGGTAAATCACTTGATTTATTTCCAAAAGGATCTACTAAAACGAGTGCATTAGGGTCTTGGAGACCATTCCAGGCAACTTCGCTCATTAGAATTTTGGATTTATAGGTTTTCTCAATAAAATTAGCGCCACCATAATGATCGGCATGCTCGTGAGTAACCAATAGATACTTAATATCTTTAGGGTTTAATCCAAGTTTTTCTATGCCAGGAATAATAACATTCTTTGCATCATTATTAGTCCACATGGCGTCTATTAATATTATTCCCTGTGTAGTATTTACAATAAATGCTCCCACACCTCCATAACCAACAAAGTAAATATTATCAAACAATTTTGTAGGTTCAACAATCTCTGTATTGAATAGTGGTGAATCACTAAGATCAATTTTTTCGTGAGAAGTTGAAATAGTTTCTTCTCTCTTCTTTTTAGAATTACATCCCAATATAAGTACTGTGAAAACTAGTAAAATTATGTTTTTCATGTTGAGATTTTAAATGTTTTACAACGGTTTAGCTATGAGCATTACGGGCGCAAACTAACGTTTGTTTTCCGCCACAAACACACATAGCTAAAGCTTTTTGATATAATTTATTTTTTCTTGTCCAGAGCAAAATCCAAAAGATTTGGCGTATATTCTAAATATGCCCAAATTTTAATCAAGCAGCTAAACTCCTAGTTATTACAGCCATTGTGGCAATAGTTTTTTTATAAAAACTGTATATATAGTGCTTGGTATTCTTTAGTCGTAACTGACATTCAGCAAGTTTTAAATGGGTATATTTTTTTCAAAATTATCGTTTTGACACGCTTAGTCAATTTATTGAAAGCCGCAGTCAGTTAAAGTACCTTTATTCTCTATAGATTTGATTCGTATAATAAAGTTACTAATAATCATAAATTCTTCAACCATGCTTAAAAACAAAAAGGACCTAAAATTTATAAAGTTAGCTGCCATAATTATGGTGTTCACAGTCGCTCAAAGTTGTGGTGAAAACGTAAATAAACCAGAAAAAAAAGAGGATTCGGTGGCAGTACTTTCTCTTAAAGAAGAAGCTCATACTCATGATAATTCCACACATACGCACACGAGTAAGAGAATAATTACGCCAAATGACGCCCAACAACTGTGGATATTTCCTGAGCGTAAAGACAAACTCGGGTCCGGAGGATTACTTCAAATTTATATGGATCCTGAAAGTCACCCAGATGCTTCTTCAGGTTTTTCAAAATACGAGTTGGGAGTGGGTGGAGCTTTACCAGAACACAAGCATAATAAAACAGAAGAAATTGCTTATTTTCTTTCAGGAACAGGTGTAGTAATTAGTTATGAGAATGATGAGCGTAAAGAAACAATCGTTAAAGAGGGCTATGTATGGTATACTGCACCGGGAGAATGGCATTCCTTTCAAAATACGGGCAAGGAACCTTTAAAATTGGTATTTGCTACGGTACCAAATGCTAAGCATGGTCTGTTGGACTTTTTTAAAAAAGTAGGGGTAAAGCCTGAAACAGAACCATCTAATACGCTTAGTGCAGAGGAATTTGCCAAATTAGCAGCAGACAACGACCTGATATTAAAACCTTCAAAAATTGAATAGAAATAAGTTCTTGGCTTTATACTAAACAGACGTGATTACTTAAATCTTCATAATAGTAAGAAAATAGGGCGTTGGGGTATTTATCACTTAAAACATGAGTAGTCATTGCCTAAATTGGTTATTATGACTTCATTCTCTCAGAAAGCTGTACTTTTCTAAAAGAAAAATATATAAATAATGGGTAATGGTTACGACATAGCAAAAAGAACACCTACGTTCAAGAAAATTGAAGTGTCGTCACTTATGTTTTCGGAATATAGATGTGCAGAGACAAAATCGATATTCACCGCTTGGAACCACTTAAATTATTTTATCTATGTGTTAGAAGGTAAAAAGAAATGGCGAACGCTAGAGAACAGTTATATGATTAATGCCAATGAGGTACTTTTTGTAAAAAAAGGGGCAAATATAATTGAGAAGTATTTTGACTCTGATTTTTGCGCCATAGTAATCTTTATTCCCGATTCTTATGTCAAGGATTTTATGTCACAAAAACCTGAAATTGGTGCCAATCTAAACAGTAATCTTCAAAGTGACAGTGCAATTCCTGTGAAAATGGATAGAACTTTAAGTACTTATTTTACCTCAATATTAGATTATTTTTCCAATGATGAAAAGCCTTCAAAATATCTGATAGAAATAAAATTTCAAGAATTATTGGTCAATATTTTGTCGCTTCCATCCAACCCTGAAATAGGCAGCTATTTTAAACAGATAGCCCAAGAAGTTAAACCATCTATTAAAAACATAATGGAGGCCAACTTTGTTTATAATTTATCGCTCGTTGATTTTGCAAGACTATCGCACAGAAGTTTAAGTACTTTTAATCGCGACTTTTATAGCGTTTATGGAATGTCACCAGGAAAATGGCTTACTAAACAAAGGCTTATTCATGCGAAACTATTATTGGAGAATACCAATCGAAAAGTATATGAAGTGGCTTTTGATAGTGGCTTTGAAAGTCCAGCCCATTTTGCAAGAGTATTCAAGCACGAGAATGGTATTACCCCTTTAAAATTTCAAAAAGCGCAACTGTCAGTTTAAGAGGTTTCCTAGAAAAAAATTCAGTAGTATTATGAATAGTCATGAAAGTAAGGTGACCGAAACAACTTCAAAGCAATGGCTAAATCTAATAGACCAGCTTGGAGAGCAATTGGCTGCAAACGGATTTGCTCACGATCAGGCTGATACCTTTGTAGCCAATAATTATCAATTGTTGAAGGAACAAGGATATCTAACGGCTATGATACCAAGAGCATTGGGAGGCGCTGGTGTCTCCTTTACTGATATGTGTGCTATATTGGTCAAAATAGCACAGTATTGCCCTTCTACGGCATTGGCATTGTCCATGCACCAGCACCTTCTTGCGGCAAATATTTGGAAATATAAACACGAAGGCACAGGCGAAGAATTCTTAAAAGAAGTAGTGGATAAAAACCTAGTGCTGGTCAGCACAGGTGCACGTGACTGGCTAGATTCTAATGGAACCATGAAAAAAATTGATAATGGTTATTTGGTCTCAGCAAGAAAACAATTTGCAAGCCAATCTGCAATAGGTGATCTCTTGGTTACCAGCATACCCTATAATAATCCAGAAGAGGGATGGCAAATACTCCATTTTACAGTATCTATGAAATCTGATGGGATACAGCTATTGGATGACTGGCACACATTGGGAATGCGCGGAACAGGTTCGCAGACAGTAATTCTTAATAATGTGTTCATTCCAGAAGACTCCATAGTGATGAAGAGAGCAAAAGGCGAATTCCCTATGTTTTGGAATGTAGTATTAACCGTCGCGTTGCCGTTAATAATGGCACCCTATCTAGGGATTGCAGAAAAAGCGATGAAGATTACTTTAGAAAAATCAAAACAGAGTAGACTTCATGAAACTACTATTTTACTTGGGGAAGTTTATAATAGCTACACATTGTCCAAAGTGCTACATAAAGACATGCTTGAAATAGCCAATGATTTAGATTTTAAATCTGAGGAAAGAATAGGTGTTGAAATGTTAACTAGAAAAACTTTGGTTGCGAATGCATGTAAAGAAACTGTGAATAAGGCCATGGAAACGGTAGGCGGACAAAGTTTTTACAGAAAATACGAATTGGAGCGACTCTTTCGTGACATGCAAGCGGTTGGTTTTCATACATTACCTGAAAAGAAACAGCAGCATTTTACAGGCGATTTTTTATTGAAATAGCAAATTTTTGACAACGTGTTTGCATATGGTTTGTTGCGAGTTTAAGCAACTAATATGGTAATTACAAACAGAAGAGAAAATCCGCGAGGGTTTTGGTAAGCAGGCTCGCACTAGCAATTAATTTTATACAGTGTTGGCATATGTATTTCCATGTTAATTATTTTAACTACACACAGCCTTTCCAGAGGTTAGGAAATGTAAATCCTTTCTTCTTGTTCATTGCAGCAAATGTGAAGGAAATTAAATTTCATCACCAGCAATTATAAAATTAACTTTTTATCCTGTTTGTCCATAGGTAAAAAGGTGATATCCAAATAACCTCCACTGGCGTTATCATCAGTAACTATTTGAGGTTTTCCTTTAATCATTTCAATAGAGTTTTGATGGACATGCCCTGCAAAAATGCCCAACAGATTTGGAGCAGTAAAAACTTTCTTGTGAAAATTAAGTGTTGTTTGAGTATGTCCACTTTCTGGCCATTTAGGACGTCTTTCTATTTCAAAATTGCGATCTGTGGCAGCTCCCCAATTCGGATTTCCGCAACCAAATAATACGTTCTTTCCAGGAGCATACATTGGAATATGTACCAATAAAACCAAAGGCATACCACTAGCAACCTGTTCCATAAAAAATGTTAATTGCTCCTCATTAATTTGATAGGTAGAATTATCTATTGCTAAAAATCTGATTCCTTTGATATCATAAGCCGCCATTAAAGGGTGATTGCCCTGATACAAGGGCAGTAATCGCTTTTCAATCCACGTATCGCGTAGAGACTCCAACGTGCCTTCCATCCCTTCATAATGCCAATCGTGATTCCCTGCTATATAAATGTACGGAATGCCCGTATCCTTCAATTTTGATTGAACCCACTCTATTGCCGCTTCAGACGGGAAACTAAAAATATCTCCGTTCAAAATAATAACATCGGCATTTACTTCTTTCGCAAATGCTAGTGTTTGTTCAAAGGCTTCCTCCGGATTCGTTTCTATTTGGGTTTTAAAATGTGTAGTTTGGTTATAAGCCTTTGCCATTCGATTACTATACTTTTGGTAAGGAGTTCCTCTTTCATCATCTTTAAACAAATGCGTATCGGCTATATAAACTACCTTTATTGCCTCATTAATTACATCAGCATAAAAGAACACTTTTTGCTGGTCTATAGTAGTACATACCTTAACAGGCTTCTTTATTTTCTTATGAGTTGTTTTTGCAAAAGAGCTTGTTGTAAGTCCAAGCCCCATTAGGGCTGTGGTAGTTCTTCTAAAAAATGAGCGACGTTTCATAAAATTTGGTTATTGTAATAAAAATATAGAATAGTATCAGGCCTCTTTATTTTCCAAATGCATGCCAACGGTTCGGCTAAGCGTAGTGCGGGATTAAAGAGCACTTCACTATCAGCCTACCGATATATTTTTATTATTCATTCACTTTCAATTTAGCACCAAAACCCACATTACGTATAGCCGTTGTTGTGCCTAGTATTTTATTTTTCTCCTTTTGGAATTGTTCCGTTCATCCATTCTTTCACTTGGAGTTCCGACCCTGGCATCATTGCCATTTGCTTACTGTCCATATCAATCACACAAAATGCTAGAATATGATAGTCAGTCTGATTGTACTTTTTTGCTATTTCATCATTACCGACTTCTGAAACATATCCTAAAAGTCTAATTATTTTTCCTTCTTTCTCATATCCGCTGTTTACAAGTGAAGCAACCCAAATTGTATTGCCACCTTCTAACTTTACTTGATAATATGGTTTATCGTTGTGTGCAGTATGAACTTCGGTTACGAGTCCATTAAATGCAATTATTTCACCGTCTAGTTTTTCGATTTTCTTCAAGTCCTTTCCTGTGAAATTTGTCGGACAAGCTTCTTTATTGCTATTCGATGCAGGCTCAACAGAGTTTTCAACTTCTGATTGAATTAAACTTCTGATTTTTTCGCAATTCTTATTTAAAGTCGGAATTATTCCATTCTTGATTTCTTCTAAAGCTCCTTGTTGCACTAATATCTTTTGTTCTTCGGAATCAACAAGGCTAAAGATTTGATTGAACTCTTTGTCATAGCACCTATTAAATTCAGGTTTAATTTCGGAATAAGAGCTAATATCATCTTTAATGCAGTCACAGATTTTGTCCGATACTTTTTTGGTTATTGTTTCAATACTTTGGCTAAAACTTGTCAGACTAACCAATGTGAAGATTATTGTCGTTATTTTTTTCATTTTTTATATTAGGCACAACGGTCTCGTATAACCTTCAGTTACGGGTTAATATGCGTTAATTTTCGGTTTAACACAGACTTTAGCAATTCCGAGTGGATTCGGACGTAGTCGAATCCGCCGTAATTGCGTTTAGCATCTATGTAAAAGCAGTAAGTCGAGTATCTTTAAGATGAACTAAAAATTAAAGATATGAACACTCAAATTACT
>NZ_JACSOI010000005.1 GCF_018728565.1 Zobellia russellii
TAACTACTAACTACTAACTACTAACTACTAACTACTAACTACTAACTACTAACTACTAACTACTAACTACTAACTACCACCACACCACGAAAAATTTCTCGAATTCAGTATCCGTTTTTTTCATCCAGAGCATGGGGGCATTTTGGTTCAGGGTGCGCAGGTTAACGTCCATCAAAGTTTCAAAATGAGATGAATATCTTACATTTTTGTGTGGAGTAACGACCCATTCGGATTTGCTGGGTATATAGTATTTGTACTTTTTATAATCACCATTTTCAAAGTCCTCAAACCTTAACCAATAGCCGTAGATACAATCTCTATTTAGAGGAGTAATGTCTACATGGGCATTGGTATGAGGCATAAAGAGTTGGGCTTTGTAACAGGCTTGGTGCGTTATATCGTCATGGTTAATTTGATTTTCGGATAACGTTCTAATTCCATTTTCAGAGTGCAAAAGAGGAAACTGCTTGTCCCTGATTTTTTCCATTTTGGTAAAGAACATATCCCTACGGTTGGGACCTATTAACCGGTGTATGGGTTCTGATATGCTTGGGTCAATGATATAGAATTTATAAGTCAATTCAACATGTAGGAGTCTTTCCGTTTCTCTATGCTTTAGTATAAAATCAATTTCACCAATGGTACGGTTTTCCTCTTTTACAGCTTTGTTATGAAGAACAAGGTCATATGCGTTATTTCTGACGAGCAATTGAGTGAAAACATGCTCCATTTGGTGACCCAAACGTAATTTTTTTGAAATGGGTTTTGGCAGAAACCGTTTCATATGAAGCTCAGGGAACACAAACTGTTCTATACCAAATTGTTCACCTGTCCACAGTGGTGGTGTTTCTAAAAAGCCAAGACATTGTTCTTTTATCATCTTACACGAAGGTATGATCTCTTTGTGGGTTGTCAAAAAAATAATGCATCATTGTAAGACTATGTTAATAGCAGAGGCGAGCGTGTTTAAGTTCCCTAAAACTTCTTTATATTGTAGTTTCATTTCAACAACAACTCACAAAACAAACACAAATGAATTCCAACAGAAGAAACTTCCTAAAAAAAACGTCATTGGTAGGAGCTGGTATTGCCCTAACCCCAAATATTTCAAAAGCTAATTTTTTAGGAACGGAACGACCTTTTTCTGCACAATATATGGGAGGTTTTAAGGCTCCTAAATTGGATAAGGTACGTTTCGCGTTTATAGGTGTAGGGGCAAGAGGTTCAGGTCATGTGGCACAAATTGCCGCGATTGAAGGCACTGAAGTGGTTGCCATTTCAGATCTTTATGAAGATTGGGCCAAAAAATCTGCAGATGTCTGTAAAGAGGCAGGAAAGGGACAGCGACACAAAAAAGTAAAACTGTATACCAATGGTGAGAACGATTGGAAGAAAATGTTAGAAGAACAAAAACCGGACGCAGTTATTATAGCAACACCTTGGGGTTTGCATGCGCCAATGGCTATTGCAGCCATGAATGCCGGTAGTCACGCCTTTGTAGAAGTCCCATTGGCCTTGACTTTAAAAGAAATGTGGGATATAGTTGACACTTCCGAAAAGACAAAGAAGCATTGTATGATGATGGAGAATGTTAACTACGGTAGAGATGAGCTGTTGTATTTAAATATGTGTCGCGAAGGGGCTATAGGCGAACTTTTACACGGAGAGGCAGCTTATATTCACGAGTTACGTTTTCAAATGAACGAGGTAGACCGCGGTACGGGTTCTTGGAGAACACCACATTATGCACACAGAAACGGAAACCTTTACCCAACGCATGGTTTAGGGCCTGTGGCGCAATACATGAATATTGGGCGGACTGATGATAACTTTAAATTCATCAATGCTTTTTCATCGCCTGCCAAAGGAAGGCAATTATATGCTGAAAAGAACTTTCCTGTAGACCACAAATGGAATAAATTGGACTATAAGGGCGGTGATATCAATACGTCCATTATAAAAACGGATTTAGGTAGAACGATTATGGTGCAGTGGGATGAAACCAGTCCACGGCCATACACCCGCCATAACATGATTCAAGGAACAAAAGGTACTTTGGCAGGTTTCCCAACCCGTGTGGCCTTGGAAGGTGGGGTTGAAAGTGCTACGGAAGACCACCATCATTGGGCACAAGGTGATGCCTTGGCAAAAATCTATGAAAAATATGAACATCCTTTGTACAAGCGAGTAGGTGATCTCGCCACTAAAATGGGCGGTCACGGCGGAATGGACTTTATGATGTTGTTTCGTATTGTAGAGTGTTTAAGAAATGGAGAGCCTTTAGACCAGAATGTGTACGAGGGTTGCTTATGGAGTGCGGTTTCTCCTTTAAGCGAGACTTCCGTTGCTGCAAATGGCGCACCACAGGAATTCCCGGATTTCACCCGCGGTGCTTGGAAGACTACGGCACCATTAGGAATCATCAGTTAAAAAGACCATTTCTTTACAAAATAGCAAAACAGCAATGCTTTGTGAAAGGCAATAGCCTATAACCGTTAACATTTCCTAAAAAGGGAGGTGTTGACGGTTTTATTAACTAATTTTATAGTATGGCTATGAACACAAGAAAAGGGTTTCGGTTTTCAACCTATGAAGCACCGGAACAAACTCCCTTTGAAAAACTTTTTGATATTTTTCAGGAACTCATTACCCATACTTCGGGAGATTTTGATGAGGCCATTGATTGGTTGCGTGAACTGGATAAGGAGTATGAGCTAACAGATGATGAATATACGATTGATGATTTCATAGAGGAGTTAAAAGCAAAAGGATACATTCAAGAAGAATTTGACGATGATGCTGCAGGTGGAGAAGGAAAAGAAGGCGATGAAAACGGCGGAAAGGGAAATATTTCCATTACCGCTAAAATGGAACGCTTGATTCGCCAACGTGCGCTAGACCAGATTTTCGGTAAAATTAAACGTAGCGGCTCAGGTAACCACAAAACCGGAAAATCCGGTCAAGGAGATGAGCATACGGGTGATTTAAGAGAATACCGTTATGGTGATGGTTTAGAGCATATTTCAATGACGGAGAGCCTTAAAAATGCCCAGATCAACCATGGTATGGGTAGCTTCACTTTAAACGAAGATGATTTAGTAGTTGAGGATACGCAACACAAGGCACAGATGAGTACGGTGTTAATGATAGACATTAGTCATAGTATGATTTTGTACGGCGAGGACCGTATTACACCAGCTAAAAAAGTAGCGATGGCACTAGCGGAACTCATTACTACACGCTATCCAAAAGATACCTTGGATATTCTGGTTTTTGGTAACGATGCTTGGCCCATTCCTATAAAGGACCTTCCGTATCTAAAAGTTGGACCCTATCATACTAATACGGTAGCGGGACTTCAATTGGCAATGGATATGCTACGCCGGAAGCGGAATACCAACAAACAGATTTTTATGATTACGGACGGAAAGCCTAGTTGCTTGCGACTACCTGATGGAACATATTATAAGAATAGCGTAGGTCTGGATGACTATATTGTTGAGAAGTGCTATAATATGGCACGCCAGGCTAGAAAATTACATATTCCTATTACCACGTTTATGATAGCTCAAGATGCTTATTTAATGCAGTTTATTCGCCACTTTACAGAAGCGAACAAAGGCAAGGCATTTTTTACCGGGTTAAAAGGTTTGGGTGAAATGATTTTTGAAGATTACGAAGCGAATAGAAAAAAACGATTGAAATAAGATAGACCAATTCCTCTTCATTTCAGACGGACTTGATTTAGAAAGAAAAAGAGATTGCTATATATGAAATTAGATAACAAGAAAATAAAAACACTTGGCGAGTTAAAAGAAGCTGGCTATAAAGTAAAAAGTGTTAAGGACGAATTACGTGATAATCTTATTCAAAGAATAAAAAAAGGAGAAGAAACTTTTCCCGGTGTTTGGGGGTATGAAGATTCCGTTATTCCAGAGCTGGAGCGAGCTATTTTATCTAGGCATAATATAAATTTACTTGGTCTTAGGGGTCAAGCTAAAACACGTTTGGCCCACTTAATGGTAAGTCTTTTGGACGAGTATATCCCTGTGGTAGAAGGTTCGGAAATTAACGATGACCCGCTTAAGCCCATGTCTAGATATGCCATGGAATTGATAAAGGAAAAAGGGGATAATACCCCAATTATTTGGTTGCATAGAGATGCTCGTTTTGCTGAAAAACTAGCAACACCAGATGTTACCGTAGCCGATTTAATTGGTGATGTAGACCCCATAAAAGCGGCAAACCTGAAGTTATCCTATGCAGATGACAGGGTAATTCATTTTGGAATGATCCCACGGGCCAACAGGTGTATTTTTGTAATTAATGAACTACCGGATTTACAAGCTAGAATTCAAGTTTCACTTTTTAATATATTGGAGGAAGGAGATATACAGATTCGTGGGTTTAAATTGAGGCTGCCGTTGGATATTCAATTTGTGTTTACGGCAAACCCAGAAGACTATACCAATAGAGGAAGTATCGTTACCCCACTTAAGGATAGGATTGGCTCACAAATATTAACGCACTATCCGGATGATATTGAAACCGCTAGAAAAATTACAGAACAGGAGGCGAAATTAGACTCGCGCCAAACGGATTCAATTTATGTGCCGGACTTGGCCAAGGACCTTTTAGAGCAAATTATTTTTGAAGCAAGGGATAGCGAATACGTAGATGCGAAAAGTGGTGTAAGTGCACGAACCAGTATTACTGCGTTTGAAAATCTTTTAAGTACAGCGGAAAGAAGGGCCTTAGTAACCGATGCCGATAAAACCATGGTACGCTTGAGTGACTTTATGGGTATTATTCCGGCCATTACCGGTAAGATTGAATTGGTTTATGAGGGCGAGCAAGAAGGTGCTGATGGCGTTGCTGAAATTTTGATTGATGATGCGGTAAAAAGCCTGTTTCCAAAATACTTCCCGGCCATAAACAAGTTGGAAAGAAAGGGCGCAAAAACTCCTTATGATGATTTGTTGAGTTGGTTTTTTCAAGGAGAAGGTTTTGAACTTCTAGATGAATTTACAGATGAAGAATATAAAAGAACCTTAGATAGTATTCCTGAACTTAGCCAGTTGATAAAAGAACATCAACCTGATTTTCCTAAAGAAGATATGTACTTTTTAAAGGAATTGGTTTTATGGGGGTTAGTATCACATAAGAAACTTAGCAAAAACAGATTTGCGGAAGGATACCAATTCAAGGACCTTTACGGAAGTTATATAGACGGGTTGTAGAAATTCACAATCCTAATTAAAGAAAAAAGCCCCTTCATATTTTGAAGGGGCTTTTTCATTGTCATAAATTGTAGTTACTCAATTACCCAAATATCATTGTAATGAGTTCTACTTGAATCTTCTTTGTTAATATTCAATCCTCCGGAAATAAGTATTTTATTATCAAAAACTACAGAGGCATGTCCCATTCTTGGTTGGTATAAGTCATTGGTAGTTAGCTTATTCCATTCGCTACCGTTTTCGGAATACCAAACGTCTGCAAATGTGGTAAGCTCTTGCTCGGTAGTTTCTTCATTCGTTACCGCTTGCCAACCTCCAATAACCCACATTTTGTTGTCATAGATTAACGAGGAATGGTTGGCACGAATTTCAAATACAGATTCTGTAGTTACTTCTGTCCAGTTTACACCGTCTGTAGATGTGTAAATGTCATTGTAAAATAGTGGTGAAAAACCCTGTACGGCAGTTCCTCCCATAACATACATCTTATCATCAAACACTACGGTAGTATGGTCTGTACGTGGAGAAAATTGGGCATTTTCGGTAGCTTGTTCCCAAGTGGCTCCATCTTCGGAATACCACACGTCGTTCATTTGCTCAGAACCTTTGTTACCGCCAATTACCCAAAGCTTATCGTCATAAACAACTGTTGTATGTCCTTCTCTAGAACCGAATGCACCAACATTTTCGTTTCGCACCCAGTCTTTTCCGTTCGTAGAAGACCAAATATCACTAAAACCACCACCTATTATCCAAAATTTTTCTTTGAATACAATAGCAGTGTGATTGTTTTTGCTAAAAAAGTCAAAAGGATTTTCTACTTCTAACAACCAATTTTCACCATCAATAGAGGACCACACGTCCTTGAATCCAGAAGAGTCGTTTCCTCCACCGATCATCCAAAGTTTCCCGTTAAATTCATTAATGCTATGATTTCTTCTGGAACTAAACCCGGCATTAGCAGTCAAGGCCGATTCGGAAAAAGATAGACCTTTAGTACTAAAGCTAAAAGTTTGTGCGCTTTCCGTTGCGCCTCCGTTAGTATCACTAGCAACAACTTTCCAGTAGTAAACCTTATTTTTTTCTAAACCTTCAATAATATTAAATTCTGGAGTTATAAGGTTTTCCGCAAGAATACTTTGCGGTGTTTCTTCTTCGTCTAAAAGAAGAGTATATGTAATATTATCTCCATCAGAATCAATAGCTGCTGACCAAGAGAGTGTAGGGTTTAGGTCAACATCGGCCGTGCCATCTTCTAACATGGTTAGACTAAAAGAATCCGGAGCGGCATTTTCAGGTTGTTGTTCTTCTTCCTTGGTCTGTTCTTCCTCTGATTGTTCTGTTTCCTTTTCGGGGATTTCTAGTGGTAAATCATCATCGGAACAGGCATTCAGGGCGAATAAGGAGATGCCGATTAAAAAGAAATTTTTAAAAGTCATAATAGGGGTTTTTAAGTTCAATAACATAACTGTGGTGGTGTAGTAATATTGCAGTGGTTCAATGCGATTAGACCAAGTGTTCATTATTCTAGATTTAGGTCGTGTTTACAATCCAGAAAGTATTTTTTAAGGAGTTAAGTCATTGATATTTCTATTTAATAAAGGCGATAGTCTGTAAATAATTTGTTTGGTATGATTAAATGATTATATTTGGTAAACCAGTTTGGTAAACCAATTGAAAATTGCAGCTTAACACTGTGCATGCTCAACAATGTAAAGTATCCAATTGAACTACATCTCAACACATCTGAACAATGAAAACTAACCTGTTAATCATAAGTGCAGCGCTTTTATTCATCTCTTTTTCACAACCTCCAAAACAAGAAGGGGCTTATGTAAAAGATATCGTAGAACTCCATAAGGCAATAGGCAATGCAGGTCCTGGTGACGAAATTATCATGGCCAATGGAGATTGGAACAATGTTCAAATCCGTTTTGTGGGTTATGGAAAAGAAAATGGGCCAATTACCTTACGTGCCGAAACAGCGGGTAAAGTGGTTATTGGCGGAAAATCCGATTTAAAACTGGGCGGAGATTATCTCGTTGTTAGTGGTTTAAACTTTGTTAATGGTTCATCTCCTTCTGATGCGGTCATTGAATTTGCCATTAGTGAAGATACGGTGGCCAATCATTCTCGGGTTACAAATTCCGTGATTCTGGATTTTAATAAGTCCCAAAAAAACCAGACAGACCTCTGGGTTCTATTTAAAGGGAGACATAATGAGTTGGACCATTGTTATATAGCGGGTAAATCCAATAGAGGGCCTACTGTACGGATTGATCTTGCAGGAAATAATAGCATAAAGAATTACCATAAGATACACCATAACTATTTTGGGCCTAGACCTCCTAAGGGTGGTCCTAGTGCAGAAACCATACAGCTTGGCAATAGTTTTACCTCCATGGCGCCTAGTTATACCCTTGTTGAAAACAATTTTTTTGATAAATGTAATGGTGAAGTAGAGATTATTTCCAGTAAATCAAATTTTAACGAGTTCAGGAATAATGTCTTTTATAAAAGTGAAGGCTCATTGGTAACCAGACACGGGAACTACTGTATTGTTGATGGCAACTACTTTATAGGCGATGCGGATTCTGAGCAAATTGGGGGCGTACGTTTAATTGGTACGGGACATTGGGTAACGAATAATTACTTTTATAACCTAAAAGGTAAAACATTTAGGAGTCCACTTGCTGTAATGAACGGTATTCCAAAATCACCCCTTAACAGGTACATACAGGTAACCGATGTAGTAGTAGCTTATAATACTTGGGTAGATTGCGATTCACCATTGCAGTTTGGGGTAGGTTCCAATATTGATCAGAAAGATATTTTGCCTGCTTCTGAAATAAGGTCCGAGAGGCCTATTAGGACCATTGTTGCCAACAACCTTATTTATAATAGCACGGGGGATGAACAGCCGGTTGTGGCCCATGACTCATTAGATGGAATAAATTTTAAAAGCAATCTTATAGATAACCAAGGGGTTTCGTTCAAGAAAATTCCTGGTATTAAAACTAAAGATTTTACCGTTTCAGAATTAGAAAAAAACATATGGATTCCTAAAAGTGACTTAACCGATCCAGAACTTTATAATGGTTTTGAGTTCGATTTAATTACGACCGACCTTTTTGGTAATTCTAGAAAGGAGGTTAACTCGGTAGGAGCCGTAGTTAAAGCACCTGATCAAAAGCCAAATCTTATGGATGTATCTCAATATGGTCCAGATTGGTATCCAGCTAAATCTTCAAAAAAGGCTTTGCCTAAAACCTATTCCGTAAGTTCAACGGCCAAGTTGGTCAACGCCATTCAGAATGCGAAAAATGGAGACACTATAGTATTGACTTCCGCTAAGTACAAAGTAAAAACGTCTTTAAAGATTGATAAACGTCTCACGATAAAATCTACGGATACCAATAAGAAAGCGACTATCCATTTCAGGGGCGCACCGGAAACACCGGCATTTGAGATGAATCCTAAAGGCGAATTGACTCTGAAAGGAGTGGTTTTAAAAGGAACAAAAACTCAATATGCTTTCGCTAGTTTAAAGAATAATATGTCCAGTTTGTACAATCTAACTATAGTTGATTCCGAAATATCTGATTTTGACTTTGTTTTAAAGGCCTACAAACATTCTTTCTCGGAGTATATTCAACTAAAATCTACGACAATCAAAAATTGTAATAACGGTTTGGAACTGTCCGAGGAAACGGATGATAAAGGTGAATACAGTGCAGAGAATATTGTTATTGCCAATTGCACATTTAAAGGAGTGGATAAAAATGTAGTGGACTATTACAGAGGAGGATATGATGAATCTACTGTTGGGGGTAACCTTGTAGTCACCAATAGCAGTTTTACTCAATGTGGAGCCAAAGAAGAAGATGGAATTTTATTGAATACTTACGGTATTATAAATGTGGAAATTTCAGGGAATACATTTGCAGATAACCCGGTAAAGTTTGTTGCCCGCTTGTGGGGCGCCAAAAACAATACCCATTCCAACAACGATATTAAAAATTCAGGAGAGCTGATTGTAGAAGAAAACCTTCCGCTTAAACTCATGTATTAATAAATCTCAATTAGAAAAATATCAATTCATAAATGAAAAAATCAGTAATTACGGCATTCATTGTTTTGGCGCTGATCGGGTGTAAAAACAACTCCAAGTCTACCTCTTCAAATAGTTTGGAGCCCACAGTTTCAACTGAAAATAAAATAAAATACCCGAGTGATGTAATACCGTTTATGGAAGAATGGAAAATTCTTTTAGGTGATGGCACTCGCTCCGAAGAACTTTTAAATTTTGAAAAAAAAAATTTTTTCTATGTTGAGAATGAAGGTGTAACGGATTGGGTAGTCTATAAAACCCCAAACTCTGGGGTAACTTCACGCACATCTAGCAATACACGAACTGAATTGGGACAAAAGAAACACTGGATTCCCGAGACAGGAGGTAAACTAACCGGAACGCTTAAAGTGCAACATGTTTCTACTTCAGGAGACGCTAGGGTTGCTGCGTCTTACTCCGTAGTAGTGGGGCAGATTCATAGTGATGAGGGTCATGAGAACGAGCCTATCAAAATCTTTTATAAGAAATTTCCGGGGCATACCAAGGGGTCCGTTTTTTGGAACTATGAAATAAATACCAAAGGAGATAATTCAAAACGATGGGATTATTCTACGGCCGTTTGGGGTAATGATATGTCCGTTGTTGGAGCTACGGCTACTTCATATCCAGAGGAGCCAAAAGACGGTATTGCACTGGGCGAAGAATTCAGTTATGAAATAAATGTCTACAAAGGTATAATGTACCTTACTTTTTCCAGTGATGGACATGAGACGGTAAAATTCACGAAAAACTTATTGGAATCCGATTTTACTAAAAAATCTGATATTCCCGAACAAATAAGAACGTTGTACGCGTCTATTGGTAGGGACGGAGTAGAGCGCGAAAATGCCTATGCCGGAGAAATACAGTATTTCAAACAAGGTGCTTACAACCAAACTAATGGTAAAAAACCTGAAGACAACATGGTTTGGAGTACCGGTTCGGAAACTTATGGAGGTGATATTGCCAAACAATATGAAAACGGCTGTTATGCAGAGGTTTGGTTTAAGGAAGCAACTGTGGGAGCAGGAACACCTCCACAAAAAGAATAAATGGTAAAGCGGCAAAGTAAATTTTAAAACTCAGCTTAGACCGAAAAATAGAAGTAAAATCAAATCACAAGAAATGAATACAAAAAAAACAGTCTCTCTAACAACGTTTTTAGTCTTTAGTTTTTTTCTAATACTTAGCGGTTGTAAAACAGAAACAAAAAAGAAGGACACTGAAGGTGCACCTGATACGGGTAAAACGGAAGAAACAAAGACAGTTTACGCAAGTAATGTGATTCCATTTTTTGATGATTGGAAATTGATTTTGGGCAATGGTTCAAATGTGGGACATGCCAACAACTTTGAGAATAAGGATTTCTTCTTTACTACAAATGATGGCACCAATGAATGGGTGGTTTTTAAAACACCCAATGGGGGCAATACCCATGGAACTTCAAACAATACCAGAACGGAATTGGCGCAAGTAAAAAAGTGGTATCCTAAAACTGCAAATGATAAGTTGACAGCAACTTTAAAAGTAATGAATGTCTCTGCTACCGGTGATGCTAGAGTAGCGGCCACCCATGCTGTTGTGGTAGGTCAAATTCATAGTGCCGATGCACATGAAAACGAACCGCTCAAAATATTCTATAAGAAATTCCCAGGCCATACAAAAGGTTCTGTCTTTTGGCATTATGAAATAAATACGGCTGGAGAAGACAATTCAACTAGGTGGGATTATTCAACTGCCGTTTGGGGCAATGATTTTTCCGTTGTGGGCACGGATGCAAACACTTATCCTGAAGAACCTAAGGAGGGTATTGCTTTGGGAGAGGAGTTTAGCTATGAAGTTGAAGTTTTTAACGGTATCATGAACTTAACCTTTACGAGTGAGGGCCATGAAACCAAAACATTTACCAAAAATTTAATCGAATCCGAATATACAACCACTGCGGATATACCGGAGCAAACTCAAAAATTATTTGTGCCAATTGGCCAAGATGGGGTGGAACGTAAAGAAGCGTATACAGGCGAAGGTTGTTTCTTTAAACTAGGCGCTTACAATCAGACTAATGGAAAGTCTCCCGAGGTGAACAAAAACTGGTGTTCTGGAGCAGAAACTCATGGTGGTGATGTCCAAAAACAATATGCGGACGGTAACTATGCAGAGGTGTGGTTTAAAACTGCAAGTATAACTGTAAGTGACAATGCTGTTTCTAACGAAGGCTACTTTACCAAAAATGATAAAATCAAATAGTAAAAAATAGAATGGGGAAGAATACAAAATTAACCGGTAAGAATGTGCTGATAACCGCTGGTGCACAAGGAATAGGAGAATCCATAACCCAACACTTTATTGATAGTGGTGCCAATGTTGCCATTCATTATTTTTCTAGTGCTGATACCGCCAATCAGTTGGTTGAATACGCAACTGCGAAGGGCCAAAAAGCAGTGGCTATATCAGGTGATTTAACTAAGGAGGCCGATGCAAATACTCTTGTAGAGAAAACGGTAGAAGTACTTGGCGGTCTTGATATATTGGTCAATAATGCCGGCTCGCTTGTAGCACGTAAAATGCTGGGTGAAATGGAGGCCGAATTTTGGAACAAGGTAATGGATATTAACCTTACGTCTATGATGTTCGTAACGAGGGCTGCAGCACCATATCTTGCAAAAAACGATAATAGCAGCATTGTTAATTTGGCTTCGCTCGCAGGACGAAAAGGAGGGCATCCGGGATCATTGGTCTATTCAACAAGTAAGGGAGCAATTTTAACTTTTACCCGTGCATTATCTTCGGAATTAGGCCCACAAGGCATTCGGGTCAATGCGGTGGCTCCTGGGCTTATTTTAGGAACTTCCTTTCACAATACCCATACGACCAAAGAGTCGGCAGCAGAAACCGTTGCCGGTATTCCAATTCAACGCGCCGGTAATGCCGCTGATGTAGCACGGGCGGTTACCTATCTGGCATCTGAGTACGATGGTTTTATAACTGGAGCAACACTGGATATTAATGGAGGGGTATACAATATGTAGGCCTTATTAACTACAAATTATGTATTCATAAAAGCAATTTCTTGAGCATTAGGGGTTTTTGACCACTTTGCTCAAGAAATTGCAATATGAATTTTGGATAATAAGTTTAATGTTAAATCTGATAAGCAGGAAGGTTGAAGATAAAAGAACTTCCTTCTTTTGGTTTACTTAAAACGGTGATGGTAGTATCATGTAGATCCATGATTTTTTTAACGATTGCCAAACCAAGTCCATATCCCTGCTTTTTGGCGCTTTTGTCTACCTGTTTGTAACGGTCAAATATAAAAGGCTGCTCGTTTACGGCAATTCCTGTACCAGTATCCGTAATATTTATCTCTACGTTTTTTCCTTTCTTTTGAAGTGATAAAGTTACTTTACCATTGGCTTCAGTATACTTTAAGGCATTTTCTATTAAGTTCTGAAGTGCCCTTTCTACAAGGCTTACATCAGCATAGACCATACAATTTTCTTCCGGATTGTCTAGCTGAAGGTCTATCTGTTTCTTTTCGGCCAAAACCTTGAACTTGGCTATCAGGTCATGGGAAAGTTCCGTAATGGAGAAGGGTTCTTTAACGGGAGTGACTTGCTCGGCTTCTAATTTAGAATACTCAAAAAGTTGGTTGATTAAGTTGGACAATTTATCTACGTTGTCATGCGTAATCTGCAGGTATTCTTGTTTTTGTTCCTCGGTTAAGGTTTCGTTTTTAATCTGTAGGGTTTCAATATACCCTTTTAGAATTGCCAAAGGTGTTCTAAGGTCATGGGAAACATTGGCAATCAACTCCCTGCGCAATAAATCAACGGACTGCATTTTATCCATATTCCCAACAATACTATCTGCCATTTCATTAAATGATTTTGCAAAGACTTCAATATCTGAATTTTCAGGATTGGCAATTCTTGCCTGTAAATCTCCGTCATGGAACTTCCTGACCGTCTTTGTAATCAGGCGTAAATTCTTAGTTAAGAACCAAATGGCCAAAAGACCAATTATGAGCGAAAAAAGCATGGTGAGTATGGTAGCGCCAATGCCTAATTTAGTAAAATATTGACTCAAAAGGTTGTCGCTAACTTCCTGGAATTTTTTCCCGGCAAGTACAATATAGATATAGCCGTTCCTACCGTCTACGGAGTAGGGAGCTACGGAGAATATTTTTTTCTCTCCAGAATTCCTCGGGTCATCACCAAGTACAAAACGCTCTCCATTATTTTTAATGAAAAACTCTATTGGGGCCAATGAAACACTCTTTATAGAACTTTTGTCTCCATGATCCAAAACCACGGAATACAGAACTTCGCCAGTTTCATTTAGCAGATAAACCTCAATGCCTTGGTTTACGGCCATCATGTCATGCATTAAGTCACCAAAAAGAGGTTTGTTAACGCTGCCATCTTCAAGAAACGGGGATGCGTCCTGAAATTTTTCGGCAATTACATGATGCGCAACATCTGCGTTAAGACGTTGTGTTGTTTCTTGGCTGTATTTATTGGCAAAGTAACCGGTAATGAATATGTAGGATGCCCCCATGAGTAATACAAGTAGGACAAAGGCCAACCAAAGTTTCTTAATCAGCTTGGGAGTCAAGGTTTTTTCTTTTTGGCTCATAATGAGATGTCTTCGTTAAATTTATAGCCTACGCCCCAAGTCGTAAGAATATAGGTAGGATTTGCCATATCTGATTCGATTTTGGCACGTAAACGGTTAATATGAGAATTCACCGTGTGTTCATAGCCCTCAAAGTTATAGCCCCAGATCATATTCAACAGTTCTGTCCTGGAATAGTTCCGTCCTGGGTTGGATGCCATAAGAACCAAAAGCTCAAATTCCTTGGGAGAGAGTTCAATTTTCTTGTCTTTCAACAGTACTTTTCTCTTATCGATATCTATAAAAAGGCCTTCGTACCCAATAGTTGCCGTATTCTCATCTTTAACCTGTTGTGCATTTGTACGCCGCATAACCGCTTTAATTCGCGCTAGCAACTCTCGTATACTAAATGGCTTTGTAATATAGTCATCAGCACCTATCTCTAGACCAAGTACACGGTCTATTTCTTCGGACTTGGCAGTAAGCATAATAACCGGAGTATTTTTTTCTGCTCTTAGTTTTTTACAAATCTCAACACCGTCCATGCTCGGGAGCGTAAGGTCCAGAAGTATTAGGTCATAATCATGGTTTAGGGCCATTAATAATCCTTGGGCACCATCCATGGCCTTGGAAGTCTTATAAATGAGATCGGTAAGGTGTATCTCTAACAACTTGATGATTTCTGGATCATCTTCTATAATCAATATTTCTTTCATAATTGAGTACGAATGAAGTTAAAAAGTATCACACAGTTATCACAGGATGTTTAAAATAGATAAATGGTAAGGAAAAGTCCATAATCGTCCTTACAATCCTAGTATTATTGATAACCTGAAGGTTAAGTCGTAAAAGTTCACAAAAGTATCACGGAATTAGAGAAAAAGTTTAGCATTTTGTGATTTCTCACATCAATATAACAATTAGTTTGGATACGAATTAAAAACACGTAATTATGGAAAGAAAATTACTTTTTTGTTTGAATGCGAACAACAGACCACGGGCATTGTCTTGGTCTGCACTTTTGCTAACGTTAGCAACTTTGTTGGTTGCACCTAATGTTTTAGCGAATGATATAGATACAGCATCTTATGGGGGAACAATTAGTGGAGGCCCGTTTGAATTCTGTGTAGGAGATGATTATCCGGACCATGTTTCTGGAGTTACGGTTAGCGAGAATAGTGGAGAAAATTCACAATGGGTAGTTACCGATGAAGCTGGGAAAATACTAGGACTTCCACCTAATCCCGAAGCTGTTAACTTTGATGGAGCTGGTGCCGGTACTTGTTTTATTTGGCATTTAAGTTATATGGATGGATTAAAAGGCCTGGAGGGCGGAATGAATGTTTCCGGTTTAGAGGGCGATTATGATTTTTCCAATTCTATAGCGGTGTACCGAAATCAACCGGATGCAGGCACCTTAACGGGCGGACCCTTTGAGTTCTATGTGGACGGTACCCCTGACATGGTCAGCGGAATAGCGGTCACGGGCAAGCGCTCGGGTAAGAACAGTACGTTCGTTATCACGGACGAGGAAGGCAAGATACTCGGCATCCCACCCTCATTGAAAGCAGTGGAAGGAGTGGACTTCGATGGAGCGGGAGCGGGCACCTGTTACATCTGGCACTTGCGTTACGAGGACGGACTGCAAGGTGCGGAAATGGGACTCAACGCCAATGACCTTGTTGGGTGCTACGACCTATCCAACCCTATTGAAGTGGTGCGTAAGGAGAAAACGATGGTAGAAGCAGGGGAGCTTTCCGGGGGTCCTTTCTATTTCTGTGTAGACGGCACGGAGGACATGGTCTCAGGAATTACCTTGGGCGGCGATGCCATGGGAAGCAACAGTTCGTTCGTAATTACGGACGATACGGGCAAGATATTGGGACTTCCGCCAACACTGGAAGCAGTTGAAGGCGTAAACTTTGACGGTGCCGGGGCGGGTACCTGTTATATCTGGTACCTGAGATATGAGGACGGACTTAAAGGCGCCGAAATGGGTATGAACGCGCACGAGCTGAAAGGTAACTTTGACCTGTCCAACCCAATTAAAGTAGTGCGCACGGAAACGGATGCAGGCACCTTAACGGGCGGACCTTTCGAGTTCTATGTGGACGGTACCCCTGATATGGTCAGCGGAATAGCGGTCACGGGCAAGCGCTCGGGCAAGAACAGTACGTTCGTTATCACGGACGAGGAAGGCAAGATACTCGGCATCCCACCCTCATTGAAAGCCGTGGAAGGAGTGGATTTCGATGGAGCGGGAGCGGGCACCTGTTACATCTGGCATTTGCGCTACGAGGACGGACTGCAAGGTGCGGAAATGGGACTCAACGCCAATGACCTTGTTGGGTGCTACGACCTATCCAACCCTATTGAAGTGGTGCGTAAGGAGAAAACGATGGTAAAAGCAGGGGAGCTTTCCGGGGGTCCTTTCTATTTCTGTGTAGACGGCACGGAGGATATGGTCTCGGGAATTACCCTGGGCGGCGATGCCATGGGAAGCAACAGTTCGTTCGTAATTACGGACGATTCGGGCAAGATATTGGGACTTCCGCCAACACTGGAAGCTGTTGAAGGCGTAAACTTTGACGGTGCCGGGGCGGGTACCTGTTATATCTGGTACCTGAGATATGAGGACGGACTTGAAGGTGCCGAAATGGGTATGAACGCGCACGAGCTGAAAGGCAACTTTGACCTGTCCAACCCCATTAAAGTAGTACGAATGGAAACGGATGCAGGCACCTTAACTGGCGGACCTTTTGAGTTCTATGTGGACGGTACCCCCGACATGGTCAGCGGGATAGCGGTCACGGGCAAGCGCTCGGGCAAGAACAGTACGTTCGTTATCACGGACGAGGAAGGCAAGATACTCGGTATCCCACCCTCATTGAAAGCCGTGGAAGGAGTGGATTTCGATGGAGCGGGAGCGGGCACCTGTTATATCTGGCATTTGCGCTACGAGGACGGACTGCAAGGTGCAGAAATGGGACTTAACGCCAATGACCTTGTTGGGTGCTACGACCTATCCAATCCTATTGAAGTGGTGCGTAAGGAGGCTCCAATAGTTGAAACAACATCAAAAGCATACCCTATTCCTGCCTTAGATGTATTGAATGTTTCGTTACCGGATTTTACTTCTAGAAGCGTAGATGTTTCATTGTTCGATACGGCGGGAAACCCTGTTAAAAGAGGAGTAAGTCAAGTAGAGGATAAGAAAATAGCTTTTAATGTGCAATCGGTGCCGGGAGGTTTATACCTTCTACGAATTAGCCAGCCAAATGGTAAGACGTTTACAAAGAAGATTGTAATCAAATAACCATTATGATTGCCATTAAATTTTGAACACTTTAGAACTGTTCAGAAAAAAGAAACCCCGTTGAAAAACGGGGTTTTGTGTTTTTATAAAAATAGTTTGGTAGTTATTCCCAAGAATCTATGTGTTGGTTCATATCGTCAAAAACGTATGGCCCCACCATATCCCTACGGTATTTAATAGCAAGTAAGGTAAGACCTAATAATAGTACGTGTAATAAGAAAATCAATATTCCAACCGGAAAAAAACTTGCAGGAATAATATGGTTCTCAAAATCAGAATAACTGGTAAGAATATACAAAGATTCAAAAGTCTTAAAAACGTATACGGCAAAAACAACATACAAAATGTATTCTATATTTCTCATTTGAGGGTCGGTCAGCTCGTCTTCTTTAATTTTAAACCACAGCACGTATAAAAAAGTAATGTGGGATAACGTCAACAACGGAAAAATGTAGTTATTGGGTTTAAAGAGGTGAAAAGTGTTGGTGTATAGGCCGTAAAAACTAAATATAATCAAGGCAGCTATAACGGCAATAGAAATGTGAATTGTTCTTTTCCAGGGGAATATTCTTAAAATGAACTTCATAAAAAGTTGTTTTCCAGAGGTTGGGGGTTAAAAATAGGAGACTAAAAAACGTCTTTTTTCCTACTTTATTCAAAAAAATCGTTAAAACGCAGCATGCTTTGTTCATCTCATTAAAAACAACAGTTTTCAATTAAGCATTAAGGAGTTAGAACCTGTAACTTACGAATGCTGTTCTAACGTAATTAACTCTTGCTTACAATATTATGAAATCCACCCTTTAGAAGCACTAGATTTTGCAAATAAATAAAGTGCGATACTTACAACAATAATCATTATTGGTAGGTATATGGCACTAGGCCCGTAAACTTCAAAAGTATTGCTCAAGAAAAACTGATACACATTTTGAGCCAGCACGCCAATTAACGAGAGTAGCAGAAAAGTTTTTGCCCATTTTTTTCGTAGCAATAGAGCTATACATCCTAGTGCACCCGCCCAAACGGCAATGGCATAAGCAGACGTAACCCATATGGGCCTTGACTCATAAAGTAGTCTTTGGTCTTGTGTTAGTTTTCCTAAGTCTTCTACACTCATAAATGCTTCCATTAAATAGGCGGAGACGCCCATTAGGTTCCACAAAAGAGCAATTACGCTGATTATCCAAAACCACGCCGGTGGTCTAATTTCTGCATTTAAAGTCATTTTTGTTGGTTTTAAAAGGTTGTTCATTACAAAATACAAAAAAAATAGTAGCTTGGTCTTAAAGAGAAAATTGCATGCAAGTTGCCCGTTATTGTTATTTGGTACGTCTACAATATTTAGGTTTCCGCTATAGCGGATGGCAAAAACAACCTGGTCAAAAAACAATAGAGGCCATGTTGACCAAAACCTTAAAGTTTGTATTACCTGCGCAAAAGTTTAAAATTTTAGGAGCTGGCCGTACGGATGCTAAAGTTTCGGCGCTGTCTATGGTCTTTGAGTTGTTCATAGAGGATGAGCCAATAGCTCATAAGGATGAGTTTTTGGAAATCTTTAATAGAAACCTACCACCGGACCTCAGGGTAATGTCCATTACGGAAACGGAGAGCTCCTTTAATATAATTCAGGATGCCAAAGTAAAGGAGTATGTGTACCTTTTTTCCCATGGGGAAAAAAACCACCCTTTCTGCGCTCCATTTTTGGCTAATATCTTGGATAAGTTGGATATTGATATAATGAAAAAGGGCGCGAAATTATTTGAAGGAAGTCACAATTTTAAAGTGTATACGGCAAGACTTCAGGAAAACACAAAAACCGAACGTACCATAATTTCTTGTGAGTTAAAAGAAAATGAACTGTTACAAGCCAATTTTTTTCCTGCCCAGAGCTATGCACTGCATGTAAAAGGAAAAGGCTTTATGCGTTACCAAATCCGTATGATGATGGGGGCGCTAATTCAGTTAGGTAGAGGGGATTTATCCCTAGCGGATATAAAAGATTCATTGCAACCGGATAGCGGAATAAAACTTACGTATGTAGCACCGGGTTCGGGGCTGCTTTTGCACGATTTGCATTTTTCAAATCAGGAAATCTAGTTGTACGCTTCTTAGTATATTTATAAAAATTAATCCGTTCATGGCGAAACGAAAAAGGTCAGGGAAAATACTTCCCAAGAAAACATCAAAATTTCAAAAGAAAATGGGCAAGGCTCCAGGAACTATTACCTATATGGGGCGTAGGGAAGGAGGAACCAGCGAAGTTAACATTTTGGAATACAATGAAAACGTCTATAATGAACATATTCCCGGAGATATTGATGCCATTGTAGCACAGAAAGAATTACCGGAAATTTCATGGATAGATATTGTAGGTATTAGTGACGAAGCATTTATTGATAGAGTAGGTAAACGTTTTGGGCTCAACCCCTTGGTTCTTGAGGATATTGTAAACACCCACCAGCGACCCAAAATAGATGAATATGAAAATTACATCTTTGGGGTGTTCAAAATGCTTTATATCAATGACGAAAATCAAATTGTCTATGAACACGTTGCCATGGTGCTTTTGGACAATTGCGTTCTTGTTTTTCAAGAAATGCAAGACGATGTATTCAAAGGAGTGCGCCAGCGTATTACCAATAAGTCCGGAAGAATTAGAACGCGAGGAGCAGATTATCTATTCTTTGCACTTTTAGATGCCATAGTAGATAACTATTTTGTGGTTTTGGAGCACATGAACCACAGAATAGAGAGTTTAGAAGAAATCGTATACGATAATCCTACGCCTGAAATAGCTCACGAAATCCAACAAATAAAGAAAGAAGTGCTAAAAATAAGGCGATGGATCTTTCCTGTAAAAGAATTGGTCAGTAGGTTGATCGATACTGAAAATCCTTTGATTACAAAAGATACAAAAGTATTCTTAAGGGATGCTTTGGACCATTCCTTAGAAATAAACGAGAGCATTCAGATTTATCGTGAGATGTCTATGAGCCTTATGGAAATGTACATGAGCAACATGAGCAATAAAATGAACGAAGTTATGAAGGTTCTAACCATTATGGCTTCAATCTTCATTCCATTAACGTTCATTGCCGGTATTTATGGGATGAACTTTGACCATATGCCAGAACTACACTATAAAAACGGATATTACTACGTTTGGGGAGTTATGATTGTCCTCTTTATTGGTATGATGGTTTATTTTAAAAGGAAAAATTGGTTGTGATAGCGTTAATCACATTCTATTGCATATTTGTATTTTTCCAGAAATAAATGGTACTTATAAAAATTTTCTAGTTCATGCGAAGATTAAAGAAATGGGGTATTATACTTGTAATCGTATACGTTTTAATTGCCTTTTTGGCGTACACATATCAAGAACGATTGGTTTTCTTCCCTTCTAAAATGCCTCTTAATCATACCTACGATTTTTGTCAGGATTTTGAGGAATTCAATTTAACTACGGATGATGGTGCTAAACTGAATGCCGTTCATATTAAGCAAGATAGCAGTAAAGGTTTAATTCTTTACTTCCATGGAAACTCTGGAAATATATCGCATCTTATTCACGTAGCTAATCTCTTTTCAGCAAAGGGCTACGAATCCATTTTGGTAGATTACAGAACTTATGGTAAGAGCACAGGTAAGGTAAGTGAGCCGGCATTGTACAAAGATGCTCAGTTATTCTATGACTATGCCAAACAACGGTACCAAGAAAAAGAGATTATACTGTACGGGCGCTCTTTTGGTACAGGAATAGCCACATGGTTGGCTTCTGAAAACGAACCCGAAAAACTAGTTTTGGAATCTCCCTTTTATAGTGCGGTGGCACTGGGCAAGCATCGCTTTCCGTTTTTACCCATAGATTGGTTGTCAAACTTTAGGTTTCCGTCCAATGAATATATAAAACAGGTAGAATGTCCCATTTATATTTTCCATGGAAAAGAAGATAACGTAATTCCTTATGAATCAGCGAAAAAACTCTTTGCCGCCATTCCAGGTAATAACAAAGAGCTTTTTAGTATATCAAATGCAGGACATAATTATCTACAGGACTTTAAAGTCTTTAAAGAAGGTATGAACAAGGTTTTGGATTAGTGTTCAATCCTGAATATCCTAATCAAATAAGTCCGAAGAAAGGTAGCGGTCTCCCCGATCGCAGACAATAGAAACTATGACGCCACTGTCAAGTGTTTCGGCCAATCTTAATGCAGCCGCGGCTGCGCCGCCACTGCTCATACCTGAAAATATACCTTCTTCCTTAGCTAGTCTTACGGCCATTTGTTTGGCTTCTTCCTGACTCACCTCAATGGTTTGGTCTACCTTTTTTGCATCAAAAATTTTGGGTAAATATTCTTTCGGCCATTTTCTAATGCCCGGTATACTAGAGTTATCCGTAGGTTGAACGCCTACAATCTGAATATCCTTATTTTTTTCCTTCAAAAAAGTAGAAGTACCCATAATGGTTCCTGTAGTGCCCATAGCCGAAACAAAATGAGTGACTTTTGCATCCGTGTCTCTCCAAATTTCGGGACCGGTAGAATGGTAATGTGCCTTCCAGTTATCATTATTGGAAAACTGGTTGATCATTACATAACCTTCGTTCTTAACCTTGGCTTCGGCATAATCCCTAGCACCTTCAATACCAACATCGGCAGGGGTAAGGGTTACCTTTGCGCCATAGGCCTTCATGGTTTGTACGCGCTCAATGGTGCTTTTTTCCGGCATTACCAGCTCAATGTCCAGACCATAGATTCCTGCAATCATGGCAAGAGCAATGCCTGTATTACCACTGGTTGCTTCGATCAATTTGGAATTTTTATCAAAATCACCACGTTCAAGTCCGTTTTTTATCATGTTGTATGCAGCACGATCTTTAACGCTACCACCCGGGTTGTGCCCTTCCATTTTAAAATATAGCTTAACGTTGGGGTTCTTGTTCAATACTTTCGATTCTACCAATGGGGTATTACCGATAACATCTAGGATACTATGAGACATGCGGAAGTGTTTTTATTTTTATTTCAGGTGTGTGAAAAACAGTTGAATTAGGAGGTACGGATGCTGTTAACCAAGCATTACCCCCAATAATGGAATTCTCACCAATGATAGTTTCGCCGCCCAATATGGTGGCGTTTGCGTAAATGGTAACGTTATTTTCAATGGTCGGGTGTCTTTTTGTGCTTTGTAAGTGTTTGGCAACATAAAGACCGCCCAAGGTAACTCCTTGGTATATTTTTACGTGGTCTTTGATTATGGCCGTTTCGCCAATTACTACACCCGTGCCATGATCAATATGAAACGAATTACCTATTTGCGCCCCAGGATTGATATCTACACCGGTCTGTCTATGTGCGTATTCCGTCATTAGTCTGGGAACCAAAGGAAAACCTTCGGAATATAGCTCATGTGCCAAACGATAGATGGCAATGGCATAAAAGCCCGGATACGCCATATATACTTCCTCAACGGATAATGAAGCTGGATCACAATTAACGGTAGCTTCGGCATCAAGATTCAACCTTTGTAATATACTGGGCAACTTGGCTACATAGTTTTCCCAGACTTTTTTACAGGGTTTATTGGTATCCCAGCAGGCCAAATCCACAACATCGTCAAACAGGAGTTCTAGTTTGTCAAGATTTTTTTCCACGGGCGTATCAATGTCAAAGAGGGTGTAGAAGAGTAAATTTGTAAATTCTTCAACCTTCTCTTTAAGCTTGTACCTTAAATTGGGTTGTTTCTTGTGCTTGTTTATTTTATCAATGATAGAGGTATGGTCCATATGTTTTTGCTGAAAGGGCTAAATTACTCATAAATCTAAAAGACGATTTCCTAAAAAGGTTAACTTTATCTAAAATAACAACATTTAGGTCGTATGTTAGATCCCATAATTACGAAAGAAACACTTAGTTTTTTAATTGAGCTTAAAAATAATAATAACAGAGAATGGTTTACTGAAAATAAAGTAGAATTTAAACGTCATGAACAGAATGTAAAAGGTTTTTTTGATGCCGTAGCGGGTAAATTGGGTACTCATGATGAGATTGAAAGGGTAAAAATGTTCCGTATTTATAGGGATGTACGTTTTTCTAAGGACAAAACCCCTTACAAAGCCCACCTTGCAGGTTCTTTTTCACGTGCAGGAGCTCAGCGTCGTGGCGGCTATTATCTACATATAGAACCTGGCAAGTCTTTTCTGGCCACTGGTTTTTGGAACCCGAACAAGGAAGATTTACTCCGTATCCGGAAAGAATTGGAGCAAGACGCATCTGAGCTTAGGGAAATCATGGATCAGGAAGATTTTAAGACCATTTGGGGACAACTTGAAGGCGATGAATTAAAAACAGCGCCTAAAGGGTTTGATAAGGAGCATATGGACATCGACTTGATTAAGAAAAAACAATATATTTTCACCAAAAATTTTACGGATAAGCAAGTGCTCTCAGCAGGCTTTGCTGATGACGTTAATGAATCGTACAGGGCGATTAGGCCCTTTTTTGATTTCATGAGCGATGTGCTTACAACTAATTTAAATGGAGAATCGCTCTTAAATTAGAACGGGCTCTTCAAAAAGTTGTATTTGATCTTTTAGTCGATCAATCACCATGTTCATCATTCGTTTGTTCAAGGCAGAGGAGTTTTTAATATAAATTTCATACTCTTCCACGGTAAAAAGTCCAATTACAATTCCCTTTAATGAATTGCGGAACTTAATGTCTTTCTGAATGGCGTTTTCAATGAACTCAAAACGTTTTTCTAAAGAAAGCTCGTAAAAACTGTTCTTGTGCTTGGCTATGTAGTTCTTGAAAACGGCTATAAAAATGGCGTTCTGTAGTTTTAAAATAGGACGAAAAGTTAGGTTTTGAAACCTTTCGTTTTCGCTCATGTCATCAGTAATTTTTGCAGTGGGAATTTCGGGACGAATACGTAAAAGACTGTGAGATCGATCGCTCATAATACAGGTTTTTATAAAGGTAAGGATAAAGAGGTCTAGCCTTTTTTGTGTCAAAATTAGTTTTTAACGAGGTTATGAACAGTGGTGTAAATCTGTTATTTTGTAATTGAAGTTCATTTGAACAAAACACAAAGTAGATTTTAAAGAAAATAGATATAATGAAAGAGTCCATAAACCCATTTAACGGAGAGAAAATATATGAGTTTAATGAATTGTCTAGTAGTGAGTTAGATGATAAAATTAAAGTAGCGCATGAATGCTATGAAAATTGGAATAATGTCTCTTTTAAGGATAGGTCAAAATTAATGCATAAGGCTGCAAAGGAGTTAAAGAACAATAAGGACAAGTATGCTGAAATAATCACCAAGGAAATGGGTAAACCTATTTCTCAGGCTATTGCAGAAGTAGAAAAATGTGCGTGGGTATGTGATTACTACGCGGAGAATGCTGAAGACCAATTACAGGACGAAATCATAGAAACCGATGCTGAAACCAGTTATGTTAAGTATCAGCCCTTGGGGGTTGTTTTGGCCGTAATGCCTTGGAACTACCCTTTTTGGCAAGTGTTTCGTTTTGCGGCGCCAAATCTTATGGCCGGTAACGTTGGTATTCTTAAACATGCTTCAAACGTTATGAAATCTGCAGAAATGATCCAAGAAGTGTTTGAAAATGCCGGGTTTCCAAAAGGATGTTTTCAAAATTTAATATTGAGTAGCGACAAAATCAAATCGGTAATTGAACATGAACTGGTACAAGCGGTAACCTTAACGGGAAGCAAACCTGCGGGGGCTTCCGTAGCCTCTATTGCAGGAGAAAATATTAAGAAATCGGTACTTGAACTTGGGGGGAGTAATGCACTGGTTGTTTTTGATGATGCCAATATGGAAGAAACTGTTGAAACCTGTGCTAATGCCCGTTTTCAAAATACTGGCCAGAGTTGCATTGCGGGCAAACGCCTATTGGTACATGAGAACATAGTTGATGAGTTTACCCAAAAGTATCTTGAAAAAGTTAAAAGCTTAAAGGTGGGAGATCCTATGGATAAGGAGACTTATATAGGTGTTATGGCTCGGGAAGATTTGGCAGAGGATTTAGAAAAACAAGTTCAAGGTTCTGTTAAGATGGGAGCAGAAGCTATTTTAGGAGGAAGTAGAAAACGAACCTTTTTTGAGCCTACCATACTTACAGGAGTTACCCAAGATATGCCAATTTTTAAAGAAGAAACATTTGGGCCCGCAATAGGAATAACTACTTTTAGTACGGATGAAGAGGCAATAGAACTTTCCAATAATTCCATATTTGGGTTAGGGGTGAGTATGTTTACATCCTCTAAAGACCGAGTTAAAAACCTTGTACCAAAATTTGATGAAGGTGCGGTTTTTGTGAACGAACTTGTAAAGAGTGATCCAAGGTTACCATTTGGAGGAATTAAAATTTCCGGATATGGCAGAGAGCTTTCTTCGCATGGTATCAAAGAGTTCGTGAATAAAAAAACGGTATTTATAAAACATTAACTATCAGTTTAAATTTTGTTTTTAGTGATTTGATACATAGTTATTTATGTGTTTTTTTTCATTGACGTTTACAGTTTGAAAAGGATGACTTTTCATAAAATTGATACAGTACACGAACATCTGTATTGACTTTAAAAACTCCAGTTTGTATTAAAAATAGTGTTGGAAAAAAGAATAATGTTGTACATTTTTCAAACCTTCGTATCTTGTAAGAATATTAACCAATTAACTATATTCAGATGCGTAAGTTCGTAGTAATTGCATTATTGGTCGTATCGGCCAACTCTTTTGCCCAAAAAATGAAAGTAAGTAAAGGCGACATTAAAAACCTAAAAGATATCTCGGCCTATACTTTAGAATTTGATTACAGTAACCTTGAGATTCCTAAGTATGATTCCGAAGATGATTTCCTTGCCGATAAAATGGCAAAAAGGGAAGAAAAGGAAGCAGGTAAAGGCGAAGAGTTTAAAAAATCGTGGTTTGCAGACCGCCAAGACCGGTACGAGCCCAAATTCATTGAATCTTTCAATAAGCGTTTTGACGATGGAGAAGTGAGTGTTTCTATGGAAGACGCGGATTACACAATGAAGATTCATACCAACAAAATTTATGCAGGGTACAATGTGGGCGTAGTTCGCAAAAATGCAGAAATTGATGCTACTGTAACAGTCTATGAAACAGCAAACCCTAGCAACGTGTTGTTGGAAGGCAAGTACTCAGATGTTCAAGGTTACGGAGCCATGGGTAATGATTATAACAGCGGGTACCGTATTTCAGAATGCTACGCTAAACTAGCTAAGAACATGGCCGGTTTTATTATAAAGAAGGCGTTAAAGTAATTTTTAAGTTTAATGAGTGAAAAGCGACTATTAAAATAGCCGCTTTTTTGTTTTAATAAAGGCAGGGTATTCGCGTTATAGGAATAATTGCGTGACAAATGAAAATAATATTAGATGAAATTCGGAAAAGTAGAACACCCGGAACATGTTGATTTTACACTACCGGCAGACCATATAGATTCCGCCGGTGTACTGGCCAGAACGGATAAAAGTCAACCTCTCAGCATTTCTGTGGGTTGCGCCAAATGGAACCGTCAAGATTTAAAAAACTTCTATCCACGGGGAACAAAAGATGAGTTGGTGTATTACAGTTCCCAATTTAATAGTATTGAGCTGAATGCTACGTTTTATCGCATCTTTCCGGCCGAACAATATGAGAAGTGGTATGACAAGACTCCGGAAGGATTCAAATTTTATCCAAAAATTTCTAGGGACATAAGTCATTTAAGACGCCTAAACGAGGCTTCACTTCCCATAGTTGATAGATATTTAGAAGTTACTTCAAACCTCAAAGAAAAGTTAGGAACCATCTTTTTACAAATGCACGATAATTTTGGGCCTAAGAATTGGGATAGGGTGGTACGTTTTCTAGAATATTGGCCAAATGAGTTTCCCCTAGCTATGGAGTTTAGGCATACAGATTGGTTTAATGATGAAAAAGTAAGTCAAGAGTTGTATCACCTTTTGCAAGAAAATAATATTGCCAACATTGTGGTGGATACGGCAGGAAGACGGGATATGCTGCATATGAGGTTAACGAATAACGAGGCTTTTGTACGCTATGTTGGTGCAAACCACGTTACCGATTATGACCGTTTGGACGATTGGATCGAAAGATTGGATAGTTGGAAAAATCAGGGTCTTAAGAACATAAATTTCTTTGTGCATCAAAATATGGAATTGGAATCCCCTTTATTATCGGCACAATTTATTGCCAAATTGAATAAAAAATGGGGTACTCATCTTCAAATTCCAAAAACGTTACAAGATTCTACAGGTAAACTATTTTAGGGTTTCTTTCTTTCCTAATTTTATAAAAAATTCAACACACTTAAACTATAAACATCATGAGATTTCATTCTAGAAAATGGGTTAAACCCGGAGATTTGAATGCTAACGAGACCTTGTTCGGTGGGCGCGTACTGGCGTGGATAGATGAAGAGGCTGCACTATACAGTATTATTCAGTTAGAGAACAAAAAGGTAGTTACCAAATACATGTCGGAAATCAACTTTATGAGTTCTGCCGTAAAGGGAGACATAGTAGAGATTGGTATTGAAGTAGTAAAGTTTGGAAAATCTTCGTTAACCTTAAATTGTGAAGTAAGGAACAAGATGACCCATGAGACCATTGTAACGGTAGATAACATCATCATGGTAAACCTAGATGATGAGGGTAAACCAAAACCACACGGAAAAACAAAAATTGAATATGTTGTAGACCGTTTGGCTTCCGAAGAGGATTAGGAAGTTTGCATGGTTTTGGCAATAGCTTCAACCTCATCTAGAACGCGTAATAGGTTTTCGCCCCAGAGTTTGGCAATTTCTTCTTCGGTGTAGCCACGTTTTACGAGTTCTAAGGTTACGTTGAAGGTTTCAGAGGCATCTGACCATCCTTTAATACCGCCACCTCCATCAAAATCAGAACTGATACCTACATGGTCGATTCCTATTAAATCGACCATGTAATCTATATGATCAACAAAATCTGATACGTCTACCATAGGAGGGGCATCTGCAGATTTATCGGCAATAGAAATCCCTATTTTCTTAACCTTAGGATAGTTTTTTATAAAGGTTTCTTTCTGTGCTTCGGTTAAAGAAGAAAATTGTTCTCTTGAATACCACTCAAGTCCCATAGAGTCTGCTACTTTCTTCAATATAGTTTTGATATATGCGCTGTAAGCTTCGTCTTTCTCGGTATTCAAATACGAACTAAAAGCAACCGTCTGTACAACGCCGCCATTTTCTTTCATGAGTTTTAACTGTTCATCGTCTAGGTTTCTGCTGTGGTCACATAATGCTCTGGCGGAAGAATGAGAAGCGATTATAGGGGCTTTGGAAAGGGTAATCATCTGTTTCATAGCCTCTTTGGACGGATGGGAGACATCTACCATAATCCCTAATCTATTCATCTCTTTTACAGCTTCTTGGCCTAATTTACTTAAACCGTTATGTAGCCATACGCTATCATTTTCTCCGGTGTTGGAATCGCTAAACTGATTATGTCCGTTGTGGGACAATGAGATATAACGGGCGCCAAGGTCATAGTACTTTTTAAAATTCGCTAAATCCGTACCCATAGGATATGCATTTTCCACACCTATCATGGCTGCCTTTTTCCCCGAAGCATAAATACGTTTTACATCTTTGGAATTTAGGGCCAGTTCAATATCGTTTGGTGCAATGTCTTCACATAAACGGTGTATGGCATCAAATTTTGAAATCGCATTTTTTTCGGCTTTGGCGTACCCTTTTTCTGTTAGGGAATCTTGCCCTGTATAAACTATAAGCCAGGTAACATCTAATCCCCCTTCATCCATTTTGGGCAAATTAATTTGTGTTTCTAGCCGTTGGGTATAGTTTATGCTGTCTGTGAAGTTGTTGATATTGATGTCGTTATGTGTATCTATCGTAATTATTTTTTCATGTATACGCATAGCCTTCTCCTGCAGAGTTTCCTCTGTTTTTTTCTTGCTTTCGGAACAGGAAACTATAGATAAAATGCTCAATAAATAGATAAAATGCCTCATAATAGGAAGAGTTAAACCTACAATTTATGCATTTTGACAACACTTTAGGCCCTGTAGGGAACATTTAGTTGTGTGCACTGTGCTAAAAAGGGAATTTTACAATGATTCGTATAAATATGTCAAATAAACAAACACTAGATAAATGTAACGAAACACCATAAATCAGTCCCACTCTTATTAACCTAAAACTACCTACATTGAAAACGAAAAACCTACTTTTCCAATTATCGGATTTAGAGTCGCACCTTAATAATTTTTCTACTGAGAAATTATCTACCGATGAGGCTTTCCATTTAAAAATATCTTTTCAGCATTTTAAAAAGAATCTTTTGGAGATGGTCTTCCTTACCGGGGAGAACATGAAAGAAACGGAAGGTGCGAAGGAAGATAAAAACTCCTCCGCAAAAATTAATGAGTTTGAAAAGGCCTATCCGGAATTGGACCTAGAGACCTACGAAGCCATTATAGAGCATCATAAATCTTACGGGAATGTTTTAAAAGAACTTCAAATTGATTCAGCTATGGATAAAAAAGACATTTTAATTCTCAAAGGAAAGACGAACAAAGGAAAAAATACCGATGTTGAAATAAATTTAAAGGTGGTATTGGACGAATGTATGGGTGAAATGACCCTTTTGCGAGAGTTAATAACCCTTTTTATTGGAAATGCCCTAGAGTTCATGGGGGCTGCCAAAATACATCTTCAAACCCAAGATTTTGATCAGTTGGATTTAGCTGCACACAAAATAAAAGCTGGTCTGGCTATGATGCGTACAGATGATTTGCATGAAATAGTTACCCAAATTCAAAAAGGCTGTAAACTAGACCAAGATCCTAAACACTTAGAGTTTCTTTGCAAGTGTTTTGGTGAAGAATTCCCAAAAGTTAAGAAGGCATTAGACCGCGCATATGTAGAGCTTACCAATATCTAAACACCTAACAATGGACAAAAAAAGACTATTGTTAGCAGAGGATGATGAGCTACTTGCTTCTTTGCTCAACTTTCGGTTAAAGAAAGGAGGATACGAAGTAAATCATAGCAGCAATGGAAAAGAGGTAAAGGAATTTCTTTCCCAAAACATGCCGGACATTATTGTGAGCGATATTATGATGCCCTATTTCTCGGGTATGGAACTTATAGCTTATGTCCGTAAAGAACTTAAATCCCAAGTGCCTATTATTATCATATCATCTGCAGGCAATGAGGAAAACGTTCTTAATGCATTTGAACTGGGAGCAAACGACTTTATATCCAAACCGGTAAGTCCGTCCGAACTTCTGGTACGCGTTGCCCGCGAGCTGAAAAAAACTTAATTTGTTAGAAACCTATAAAACATATCATGGGGCTGCTTTTATTACGCCGCCTAAAGTGGACACGAACATTCTCTGGGGATTATCCATCTTGTTCGTTGTTCTTGCTGTGGTATATTTTATCTGTGTTTTCTTTTTTAGAAACAAAATATCCGCGACGGCTTCACGTACCAAGCAGCGAAAGAAAGAACTTTCTCCAATGATTAGTGAGTTCTTGTTTTATGAGGAAGATGCGGACAAGGGAGAAAAATCTAACTATATCTCCTTAAAAATAGAAATCAGGGAACTTCTTAAGGACGATTTCAATAGAAAGGTACTGGTGGAAGTATTGCTAGATCTTAGAAAGGATGTTTCCGGTGATACGCAAGAACGACTTTTTGCCCTTTACCAAGATTTAGGACTTGAAAAAGATGCTTTTGAAAAGTTAAAAAGCTGGCGATGGGAGGTAATTTCTAAAGGCATTTTAGAACTCACTCAAATGCAAGTGGAGTCGGCCTATAGTTTTATCACCAAGTTTATCAATCATAAAAAGGGAACTATAAGAAAGCAGGCCGAGATTGCTACGGTTACCCTTAGACCAGAAGGAATAAATTATTTCCTGGATACTACTCGATATAAAATTTCTGAATGGCAACAGCTAAAGTTGTTGGATGTATTAAGAAATCAGGAAAATTACGAACCACCTAGGTTTAGTACGTGGTTGACATCAAAAAACAAGCATGTAGTGTTGTTTGCCTTAAGGCTTATTAAATATTACAACCAGAATGACGCCAACGCCTCATTGATAGAGTTGGTCAAACATAAAGATTATCAAATAAGGGAAGAGGCAATTGGCTGTATTAAAGAGTTTTATGTAGTTGAGTCTATACCTGCTCTTAAAGCAATATTTAGAAAATGCAATACGGATAGTAAGATTGCAGTGTTGGGAGCTATTTCAGAGTTAGGAAGCGCCAATGATATAGATTTCCTCCAATCAGTAGCAAAAAAAGAAAGCAACTTTTCCGTTTCCAGTAAAGCCTTAGCAGCAATAAATATGATTGCTCCGGAAACAGTTATGCCTACGGAGGGATTGGAAAAACCAAAACCATACAAGGAAGATATTGCCGAGGTAGAATTGATAAATGAAACTACTATTGAGGCTGCATCACCACCGGTGACTCCTGTACAGAGCGAAGAAGAAGTAGACTACATAGTTGAAGATTTGCAGTTGCCGGATACAAGTTTCAACCAATCTTCGCAAGAGAGCGAAGAGAATACTGTTGAGAACAGTCCGGTAGAGGAGACCGTTGATACTGAACTACAGGTCTTCATAGATGCCAAATCCGTAGAGACGGAAGAGTTTGTTAACAGCGATAGTACAATTTCAATTACTGAGACTCCAGAGGAAAAAGAAGTTAAGGAAGAAGTAAAAGAACCTATAGAACATCTTGAAATAACAGAGCTACTTGTTATTGATCCAATTATCGTCTCAGGTTTTGTATCAAAAACCATAGAACCACAAGCCGAAATATTTTCCGAACCTTCATTACGATTTGATTTCTTACCAATTGTAATAGCCGATTCAATACAAACTAACCAACCCACCACAAAATACAGACCCATGGCCAATACAGATAATCATAGTCCGGATATTAATAATTTTGAAGTTGAATATGTGGTAGTAAGTTCTACGCTTCAAAAAGGGGCCAATACTGGAAAGCCATTTTTTGATATTGCTAATATTGATTTTCTCCCTATTGTAGTTGAGGATATGGATTTAGAGGATTTAGAGTCCAATATAATAGATGAAGTTAATGAGCTGGATTTTCTTCCTATCGTTTTAGATAATGATGTGGAAATTGAGAAGGAGGTACATGACGAAACTATGGAGGAATTGGTTTTCCCAATTACGACTAGTCTGGACGGATTCACGTTATCGGATTTTGAAGTAGATTTTGCCAATGCCCAAGAGGTAAAAACCTCTGAAGGTGATATAACTCCGGATAAAACTTCGCAAACCGATTTGGAAGGGCCAAAAGCTGCGGAATTGGAAAACGAAGATGTACTGTCCTGGTTAATGGCAGAGAATGAGTTAAGAGAGATAGAATTGGAATACGAGACTGTAAACTCAAACGAAACCACCAAGCCTTTTCTAGACTTGATTCCGGAGCCTGTTTACTATGATGAACATGAAACCTATATGATGGGCCTTCTAGATGATTTGGAGGAAATGGGAGACCATCGTGAGGTGCCTTTGTTGAAAGAACTTCTAACAGAAGAGACCAGAGGCTTTATAAAAGACCGTATTAATAGTCTCATTGAGCAATTCTCATCTTTTGGCAACATGATAAATAAAATAGGAGATAGAGCGCCTGAGGAACCTACATTGGATATGCCTGCATTTAGTGTGTTTGCAGACTTGTTCAAAAATATAGGAACGGAGTCCAAACTAATTCTTTTGGACGAAATTGTTTCGGTTGGAGACGAAAAGGAAATCGATTTTTTAGATGGGCTTTTAGAGGATCCTGATTTACGAATACGGAAAAAGGCACAAAGTGCCCTTAAGTTGTTAGTGGAAAAAGTATCGAGAAAGAGCGACTTTGAAAAAGACCTTTTACCCAAACCTGTTGAGGAACTTCCTATTGACCTTTCCATTTTGGAACCCTTCACGCAATCAAAACCCAACAAAACGGACACAACAATAAAAAGCGCCGTAAATACGCAAGACAACCAAGAAATTATCAAGTTTGATTTTGAACTGGAAGATACGAGAGTACTTGATAAGAAGTACGATAAAAAAACATTGAGCATTGAGGTAGATGCTATTGAGGTATCTCCTAACGAGAGTTCGTTTTTTACTTCCATCATAGATTTCCCAAGAAAATTTATTGGAAAATTAAATGGATAGTACCTTTTTTAATATCCTCTTAGATTACATAAACATCGTTTTTCTGTTGTTTACGGTAATTCTATTCACTCTGTTTACTATTATGGGGGTATTATCTACTAGGAACTCTATTCACTACAGAAAGAAAAACAGTTTTGGCAGCCTTTCAAAAATTATGGCATCGCCTTTATCTCCAAGTATCACAATAATTGCCCCTGCTTATAATGAAGGTCTTACCATTGTTGAGAACATACGTTCGTTAATGTCGCTTCGTTATGTAAACTATGAGGTCATGGTCGTTAACGATGGGAGTAAGGATGATACGCTCCAGAAAATGATAGATGCCTATGACCTTGTTAAAATAGATCAGAAAATAGACCCCAACTGGAAAAATAAACCCATTAGGGGAATTTATAAATCGCCGCACAGGGCTTTTTCCAAGTTAACGGTAATAGACAAAGAAAACGGAGGCAAGTCAGATGCTCTAAATACTGGTATGGCCCTTTCCACCAACCGTTACGTTGGGTGTATAGATGTAGATTGCCTTTTACTCCCGGATGCATTGTTGCATGTGGTAAAATCATTCTATCAGCGTTCGGAAAAACGGGTAATTGCCGTTGGTGGTGTTATACGTGTGGCCAATTCTTGTGTCATAGAAGGCGGGCAGTTAGAGGAAATACGTTTACCTACAAATTGGTTGGCGAGGTTTCAACTGTTGGAATATACCCGTTCCTTTATTTTAGGTAGGATGGCTTGGGGAAGTATAGATAGTCTTCTTATCATCTCGGGAGCCTTTGGTTTTTTTGATCGTGAAATAGCACTTGCGGTAGGAGGTTATGATACGGGTACCGTAGGTGAGGACATGGAAATTGTCTTTAAGATGAGAAGGTACATGCACGACAGAAAGGAACCTTATACCATAGAATATATTCCTGACCCATTGTGCTGGACAGAAGTGCCTGAGGATTTAAAAATACTGGTAAACCAAAGAGATCGGTGGGCCAGGGGTAATCTGGAAACCCTGTTCAAACATAAGGACATGTTCTTTAATTCCAAATATGGGCGTTTAGGATTGTTGAGTTATCCGTATTGGTTTTTTTATGAGTGGCTAGCTCCACTCATGGAGTTTTTTGGCTTCTTCACCATTATCCTTTTTATATATCTGGGCATTTTAAATTGGGACTTTTTTATCGCCATAACGGCAATGGTCTACCTGTTCTCTATAATGTTCTCGTTTTATGCCATTCTATGGGATGTGTACAGCTATAATGAGTATAAGAAAACCAAGGATATCCTAACACTTATGCTGTGCGCCATTATAGAGCCGTTATTTTTTCACCCCATAGTGGTGTGGTCTGCGGTACGTGGGAATTATAAAAAACTATTCAAAATAAAATCGGGCTGGGGATCCCAGGTTCGTAAAGGCTTTGCCAAGGCCACTTAAAAAGTAAAATGAATACAAGTAAGATAGATAGATATTCTCTAAAGCATTACACCAGATTGATGATTTCTTTCTTTGGTAGTCTTTTGGTGCTTACTATTTATCAATATACAACGCTCTACTTCAAGGGGGTTGTAGATATCATATTCGGAACGAGTTTTCTTATAGCTGTGGTCCATCAAATTGGTTATACATCTTTGGTGGGGGTCATTCTGGCGTTTCCATTTAATTTTTGGGAAAACCTTCGTCCGCGCTATGGTTTTAATTTAGTCTTTGTTTTGCTTTTTATCCTATTGATCATAGAAGCTATGCTCATTAGCTATTTCTGTACGGCATTGGTACCCTTAGGTTCGGATTTATTAGGATATAGTTTTGAGGATATAAAAATGACGATTGCCAATTCCGGGGGTATTTCGTGGGTGCTTCCTTTAGGGCTTGTAATTATCATAGCCATGTTTTTCGGCTTTTATAAAGTATCCTCCAAGCACTATCATCACATTAATCGCATGTATCCGTTTACCATTATTTTGTTTAGCATGTTCATTGCTACGATGTTTATAGAAGGTAAACCGATCAACCATAATAAAACGCAGTATCTAGCCCTTAATCTTTACGATACGTCTACAGAGGATACTTCCTATAATTCGGATATAGAATACCCTTTGATCAAATCAAAACCCATACAGAATGTTCTAGGTGAATATTTTGAGCTTAAAGACCAAAAGCCCAATATCGTTTTTATTATGGTAGAAGGGTTAGGTAGGGATTTTGTAGGAGCAGGGGCGGAGTATGGCGGCTTTACTCCTTTTTTGGATTCGCTTACCACCAAATCTCTGTATTGGGAAAATTGTTTGAGCAATACGGGCCGTACGTTCGGGGTTTTACCGTCACTATTGGGCTCTTTACCCTTTGGTAAAAGCGGATTTATGGAACTAGAGAAGTATCCCAACAAGTTAACATTGTTCAGTATTCTGAAAAATAATGGATATCATACTTCATTCTTCCAAGGAACAAATAGTTCTTTTGATAATGTAGATCGTTTTTTATCTAGTGAGAACCTTGACTTTGTATTGGATAAATCCGGGTTTGGAAATAAGTATAAGATGCAGGCAGAAGATGCTGCCGGTGCTTCTTGGGGCTATCCGGATAGGGAGCTTTTCAAAAAGAGCATGAGTTTGCCGCGAGATGCGGAGCAGCCACGTATGGAGGTTTATATGACTATTAGTACGCATGAACCGTTTATACCGCCCAATCAGGAGTTTTATGAAGATAAAGTGGCCAAATTGCTCTCACAGCGCGACTATGAGAATCGGGTTGAGAATGTTATAGAAAAGAATGACAATGTATTCGCAACGCTACTGTATACGGATGATGCCCTAAAGTATGCTTTTCAGGAGTACCAAAAGCAACCCAATTATGATAATACCATTTTCATAATAACAGGGGATCACAGATTAATTCCAATACCTCAGCGCAATAACCTCAGTCGTTTTCACGTGCCATTGATTATGTATAGTCCGCTTTTGAAGAAGACCAAAAAAATGAGTGCCGTTAATTCACATTTTGATGTTACACCAACCTTGTTATCACTTCTTGAAGCAAAGTATGAACTAAAAATGCCCAAAAAAGTGGCTTGGATGGGAAGCGCATTAGATATGGGTGAAGAATTTCGCTCCGTAAAGAACATTCCGCTTATGCGTAACAAAAACGAACTGAAAGAGTTTGTTGATGCTGAGAAAGTATATTCAAATGGTTCCATTTATAGTTTGGACGAAAATATGGACTTAGGTTCTTCCTTTGGAGGTTCAAAGACAGAGGGCAAGTTAAAGGCCTTTAAATCCATGAACGCCTATGTAACCAATAATGATAAAATTATTCCGGATAGTTTGGCCATTTTCTCAGTTAAGAAGGAAAAGTTCACAGACTCTGAAATTGTATGGATAAATAGTGTTTACAACGGACAGAATTTTGACAAGGTTTATATGATTGCTAGAGAGCTGGCTTTTGAAAGGGAATATGAAAAGTCATTGTTGCTAAGCCGTTACATACTTTCCGAAGCACCAAGTCATATTGACACTAAGGTTTTAACCGGACGGGTAAATGTTTGGATGGGCAATTATGAAAAATCCATTGAAATATTGAAAGCATGTATTAAGATGAATCCCAATTATATTGATTCTTATTCAGCTTTATTTGATGTCTATTTCTGGTCAGAGCGTTCAAAAGAAGGTTTGGAGCTGGTAGAATTGGTAGAAGCAAATAGTTCTAGCGCCCATGAAATTAAGAACAAAATAGAAAGGGCTAAAAGACAGGCGCAAAAGAATAGAAGTACTGTGTACCTAGAAAAAATAAGAGACCCCCATACGGAGACCGCCGTAAATACGTTTGAAATAGAATGAGTACGAAAACTACATACCTATTTGCGTTCTGCCTTTTCATTGGCCTTTGGGTTAACGGACAAGATACGGACTATAATAATTTAGGTGATGTAAGTTTTGACACCGCTCGTAACTTAGCTTATGAAGGGGATTATAGGTCGGCCAACATAATGCTGACCAAATTGGTAAAACCGGACTCCAAAGATAATTCGGCTAGGTCGTTATTGGCCAGTACATATAGTTGGAACGGCGATTATGATAAAGCACGAGATGAGTTTAACGTAATTCTTTCTTCGGATAAGGGAGATAGAAACATATGGATAGCAGCCGTTAAGAACGAGCTTTATGCCAAAAACAACGCAACGGCAATGGGCCTGGCAAATAAGGCTTTAATCTATCTTAAAAGCGATGCTGAGGTTGAAAGGTTAAGAATGATTGCCGAGGAAGGGTTAACCCTAACAGAGTACCCTGAATCCGGATGGTTCAATCAGGATGATGGCATTGCTCCTCAAAAAGGAATAGCATCCACTAAGGAAGATAAGAAAACCATAGCTCCTAAAGTAGTAGATACGTTAGCAGCTAAAACGCCCGTTGCAGAAGAAGTGTTGAAGAATAGGGTTTCCGTAAGAAATTCAGCAACTATATACGATACAAGGTATGATCCTATGTTTTATTCCACTATTTCATACCAAAGGCAAACCATGGCAGGAAGTATCATTCCAAAAATAAATTACAGCAATCGTTTAGGCACTTATGGTGTTCAATATGATTTGGATTTTTACCCCAAATTTTCAAAGCGTTTCTATGCGTATATGAACTACGGATTTTCCAATGCCTCAATTTATCCAAAACACAAACTAGGAGGAGACTTGTATGCCAATCTTCCCGGTGCATTTGAGTTTTCTGCCGGTGGCAGGTATATTACTTATGACAACACCAATGTATCCGTAATCACCAATTCGCTGGGGCATTATCGTGGTAATTATTATTTCTCATTACGTTCGTACATTACACCAATGCCGGATAATCTAACGCGTTTTTCAGGAAACTTGTTGGTTAGAAAATATCTGAAGGATGCGGAAAACTATTTGGGATTGAATGTGGGTATGGGGTATTCTCCGGAGCTAAGACAATTAACTTCGGGTGATGAGCTTTTAGCCGAAACACTTTTGTATGTAGAGTCTCAACGTTTAAGTTTGGAGTATCAGTTTACAGGTAAAAACAGCCCAAATATTTACAGGGCCAATGTTGGTGCTTCAAGGCAGGAATTAGCCTTTGCTTCCGGCAAGTTCTTTTATGGGGTTTCCGCAGGTATTACCTACGAGGTAAAATTTTAAGTTTACACTTTCTTTATTTGCTGTCTTTGGGAGTATGGGTATCAAACACCCACTTATCTGCATACATGCCATAAACAAGACCTATTTCGTTCTCTTGCACGTATTTTTCATCCTTGCCCGGGTCAAAGTTTACATTGTACACATAAACCTTAATGTCGTTATCTCTCAGTTGAAGCATTAATTTGTTTTGTGCGGAAAGTATTCTACGCGAGAGTGCAACATGTTTTACGTTGTTTATAGCTAACCATCTAAGCTTATCTCCTTTTATTTTCATTAAAGGCTCTTGAGATATCATAGCGGAAATGCCATGTTGGGATGCTTCTTCTATGGCCATAGGACTAAAGAGCTCCATGAGCAATCGTTTTTTGTCTACAAATTTGTTGGCAAATCCTATTGGGTCGTTAATTTTATCGGTTACCAAGGTAGCATCGGGATGGGCCTTGAACCAGGCGTTTATTCCCTTAAGGTCCAAAGTAGTATAATCCCCATAAATCTTATGTTTCATGAATTCTGAATGGGAGGGAGGCAATTCACCTGTAAAATCCGTAAAACGCGCCCACATGGGCCAATCATGCGCTGCAACCAACTCTCCGTCCGAAGTTTCAATGATATCAAGCTCAAATAACCTAAATCCCTTTTTGTAATTCTCGTCAAGGGCATTTTTGGTGTTGGTAGATTTAATGCCGTTTATTTCACCACCTGCATGGGCGATATATCGGTTATTGTTGGGTTCAAAATCATAGGTGATTCGTGGGAAGTAAACGGTACTATCTTTAATAAGCTTTGGAATATTTTCTGAAATTGTTGCGGAGTTATCGTTAACCTCTTCCGTTATAATGCCATTAAAGTTATGCATAGCATAAGCTTGACGACCTTTTAAAGTCGCTAGTTTTTCAAACCCCATTCCTGATAGTTCTGTAGATGGTTTAAGCGAGCCATTTACCGCCGAATCATGTGCTAGGATGGCAAAAGTGGTTTTGTTGGCCTGCATTTTCTTTAAGAGGACCACCAATTTGGTTACTTCTTCAGGGCTGGAATATGTGTCAAAGGTCTTGAATTCGTAAGTGTCCGGAGAGTTAAAGTGTACCACAGTAAGTCCACGTTCAATATGTTCTGTTTGGCCTGCTATGGTAAAGCTGCTTTTTTGTTTGGCATTAAAACTATGGCTGCTCAACTTTAAGGTCGTTTCGTTATTAGATTTAGTTATGATGGTAGGAGTGGTTTTTGCCAAACCTATTTCAGTAGGTCCTAAACACAGAATAGCGTAAAGGGAAACTAGACCGATGATTTTTATTTTCTTTTTCATTATATATGAAGAATATGAGATAACAAGAATTTAGAAGTCACTCTAGAGGCACAAAATTGTAAAAGAGTAACACTATAAAATATAACGTTTTACGAACCGTGCTTATTGCTACAGTATTGTAGGAAGCTAAAATTGATTTTTCTCGGTTTATTAATAGAATTAGGATGCTTTAAAACATACACGACCTAATCTTCGGTAAAACGAGTGGCACAGGGTAGTATAAATGGTAGGGTTGTAGTTGAAATCGTTATAAACCCCTATAAACATTAGGGTTGATGAAGTGTAAATAATTGATAGACAGAGAGTATTGGATGAAATGAGATATTTTTACGATGAATTACACACCTGTTTTGTTCAAGAAATGAGCAATTTTACAGGATTAACAGGTTTTACAACATTTTTCATTCGTTACACCACAATTTGTTGTTTGAGGCTCTCTTTATGAATAAGTTTACATCATAATAATTAAGACACCAAATCAAAATAGTAACTTAACCTATACAAATCATGCTTTACGATACCTACGGAGAAGAGTACTTATCATTCCTTCAAGACTTAAACGAAATCTTAAGTTTAAACGAATTAGTAGAATTAGATTATATGTAATCAGGATCCCAAATCCATCAACTTTTAATACCTACAACTATGGCAAATCAAAACCCAGACAACGCAGCTTACATGAATTTTATTGAAAATTTGAATGAAATTCTAAACAGTGAAGAAATTAACAAGTTAAATTTTTCTTAGTTATTTAGTGAATATTAGTTGTTCAAAAAAAGCCCTGACGTTCAATCGTCAGGGCTTTTTTATAGGGTACTGTTTTCTATCTATCCTAAATATGTTTTCAGTAATTTACTTCTTGAATTATGACGTAGCTTTCTAATCGCTTTTTCACGAATTTGACGAACCCTTTCCCGTGTAAGGTCAAAAGTTTGTCCAATTTCGGCCAAGGTCATAGACTGTTGGTCACCTATACCGTAATATAATTTAACCACATCTGCCTCTCTGGGAGATAAAGTTTCCAATGCACGGTTAATTTCCGTATTCAATGATTGCTGCATTAAAATTTTATCCGGCTTTGGAGATTCTCCACTACGAAGTACATCATAAAGATTGGAGTCTTCCCCTTCTCTTAAAGGCGCATCCATAGAGACGTGTCTTCCTGAGTTTTTCATGGATTGTTTCACCTCGCTTACGGTCATCTCCAATTCCTTGGCAATTTCTTCCGCAGAAGGTGGCCTTTCATGAGCTTGCTCCAAATAAGAAAATGTCTTTTTAATCTTATTTATAGAACCAATTTTATTTAAGGGCAGGCGCACAACACGAGATTGTTCCGCTAGTGCCTGAAGAATGGATTGGCGAATCCACCACACGGCATAGGATATAAATTTAAAACCACGAGTCTCGTCAAAACGTTTTGCAGCTTTTACGAGTCCTAAGTTACCTTCGTTAATTAAATCCGGTAGTTTTAAACCCTGATTTTGATATTGTTTGGCCACGGAGACCACAAAGCGTAAGTTGGCTGTAGTTAATTTTTCTAGGGCTACTTGGTCCCCAGCTCGGATCCTTTGTGCGAGTTCTACTTCCTCAGACGCATTGATCAGATCAATTTTACTGATATCTTGCAAGTACTTATCCAATGATTTTGATTCACGATTCGTAACTTGCTTGATAATCTTTAGTTGCCTCATATATCTAGTATGTTTAGGATTACTACAAGAGTACAGTATACATTTTTATTATCGATTTTCCAAAGAGATGTCAGTATTCTTATACAAAATTTATGAGAAGTTTAAGATTTCAAGTACGAATCTAGGCGGATTCTATGGGTTCCGTTATTTTTGACCACAAATAAAGAGAAATGAGCAAGCGAAAGCTGAAAAAATACCTCTCCGAAATTGATAAAGATGCAATAGAAGAGCAACTTCTAGACCTCTATGAGCGGTTTCCGCAAGTAAAGGAGTATTACAATTTTATATTTAACCCTAAGGAAGACAAGCTTGTTCAGGAGGCTAAGACCAAAATCAGCAACGAATACTTTCCTGTAAGACGGAAAAGACCTAGGGCACGCCGCTCCGTGGCACAGAAATTCATAAAGCACTTTATAAAATTAGGCGTAGACCCGCATCTCATAGCAGATGTAATGCTCTATAATTTAGAGATTGCACAGGTATTTGAAAAAGATAGGAATACACCTGATGCCTTTTATAAGAGTATGATGAACTCGTTTACGGAAGCAGTTCAGTTTATTTCTATAAATGGGTTATTGTCCGAGTATAAGGAGCGGATAGTTAAAATTTACACGATTACACAAGAACAGAATTGGCAATTTAGCGAGGGATTTTCCCGCGCATTAGATATTATAGATTAGGTATGGCAATAGTAATTATTAGACAGGATGATAAAATTGATTTGTGGAAAAAAGCACTTTTAGCGCAGCAACCAGATTTGGAGGTCTACAGCTATTTGGAAGAGCATCCTAAAGAAAAAATAGACATGGCTTTGGTTTGGAAGCACCCCAACGGTGCATTGGCTCCTTACCCTAATTTAAAATTGATTGCCTCTAGTGGGGCAGGAGTAGATTTTATTTTTGAGGATGATACCGCTCCTAAAAACCTACCTATAACTCGTGTAGTAGATGATATGCTTGCCAAAGACATGAGTGAACATGTGCTAGCGGTAATTTTAAGTCACCTGAAGAATTTAGATCGATACAGGATTAATCAATTAAAGGGAATCTGGCAACCTATGCAATATCATAGAATTTCAGATTTTACAATAGGTATTTTAGGATTAGGTGCGCTTGGCAAGGAATTGGCGGGCGATTTGGTTAAATACGGGTTCAAGGTTCAGGGCTGGTCAAATTCACAGAAAAACATTCAAGGGGTAACCAGCTTTGTTGGCGAACCGGGTTTAGATGAGTTTCTTAAGACTACTCAGATTTTGGTGTGTCTTTTGCCATTAACGGAAGCTACCACTGGGATTTTGAATAAGGAGCTTTTTAAACAACTGCCTAAAGGAGCTTTTGTAATAAACGTAGCTCGAGGAGGGCATTTAGTGGATGAAGATTTGCTCGAAATGCTAAATAACGGTCACCTTTCCGGTGCAGGGTTGGATGTCTATCATCAAGAGCCTTTGCCAAAAGAACATGCATTTTGGAATCATGAGAAGATTCAGATGACACCTCATTACGCAAGTGTATCCGATACGGATTCCGTAGTTCCTCAAATTTTAGAAAATCATAATAGGTTGTTGAACAACAAACCTTTACTGAACGAGGTAGTAATAGATAAAGGCTATTAAGGCTTTATCCATTTTCTATGCGAACCCCCAAAAACGTTATTGTTTTAAGGAAAAGGAAGGGCATTTCTTTTTTCTTTTTATCGATTTAACCAGAATAAATTTCAGATAAGTACAAATTTCCTTTAATTTTGTAAAATTGAGAATTTTAGGAACCCCACCTATTTACACTAATTGAACGCTAAATTTTAGACCCTACTTGGAGTTAAAAAAAGATACCACCGAAAAGCAACTATACGATTATCAGGAAGAAGACCTGAATACCATTTTCAAGCATTTAGAAGATCCTGAAGAGAAGGGAAATTTGTTGTACCAGTTACCTACAGGTGGTGGTAAGACCGTTGTTTTTTCTGAGATTGCCCGTCGTTATATCCAAAAAACAGGCAAGAAGGTCGTGGTTTTAACACACCGTATTGAGCTAAGCACGCAAACTTCTAGAATGCTTAACAGTTTTGGTGTAAAGAACAAGATTATCAATAGCGAAGTAAAGGAACTTACCGATCAGGATAAGTTCATGTGTTTCGTTGCCATGGTAGAAACCCTAAATAATAGACTACAGGAAGAGAAAGTTGAAATTAACGATATTGGGCTCGTTATTATTGATGAGGCCCACTACAACTCGTTTAGGAAGCTTTTTAAATTCTTTAAGAAATCTACTATTCTAGGGGTGACCGCTACACCCTTGAGTTCAAATATAAAATTACCCATGAAAGACAACTATCAAAAGTTGATTGTGGGTGAATCTATTGGTTCTCTGATCAAGAAAAACTTCTTGGCCAAGGGCAACATGTATAATTATGATGTAAGTCTGCAGAGTCTTAAATTGGGTATAAGCGGTGATTATACGGTAAAATCATCTGATGAGCTCTACAGTAACCAGAGTATGTTGGGTAAATTACTTTCTGCATACAAAGAAATAGCCGAAGGTACCAAAACGTTAATTTTCAACAACGGTATTAATACCTCTCGTTACGTATATGAAACGTTTAAGAAGGCCGGCTATAATATTCGTCATTTAGACAATAAGAACACGGCAACGGAGCGTAAGGAGATTTTAGAGTGGTTCTCCAACACACCGGATGCTATACTTACATCAGTCAGTATTCTTACTACTGGTTTTGATGAACCATCCGTAGAAACCATAATATTGAACAGGGCAACACGATCACTTACATTATATTTTCAGATGATTGGTCGTGGGTCGCGTATTTTACCCAATAAAAGTGAATTTACCGTAGTTGATTTAGGGAATAATGTTGCACGTTTTGGTCTTTGGGATGCGCCTATAGATTGGCAGGAGATTTTCCATTTTCCGGATTTCTATTTGGAAAACATCAAGAATGATGAAGAAATTGAGAAGGAGTTCGTTTATGAAATGCCTGCTGCCCTTAGAGAAAAATTCAAAAACTCTACCAATATTGAGTTTAATATAAAAGAGGAATACAAGAAGGTCTTTGCACAAGGATTACGGTCCAAGATTGTGTTGGAGCGTAGTATTGATCAACACGCACAAATTTGTGTGGAAAACTCCGAAGATGTTTTTGATGCACGTATTTTGGCTAAAGAACTTAAAGAGGAGATTAAGTATCGTGTAAGACAGTATTCTTATTGTATTATGAACAATACCAAAAACTACAAAGAGTGGTTGGAAGAGGATTACGAACGTAAGTTACGCTCAAGTATTTCTCGTATGTTCGCTGCTAAGATGTAACGTGCTCCGCTTCTAAAAGGAGCTGATTAGGAAAGCAATATATTCACAGAATAGAAAAATAGTTAAGGGTGAAGCAAAGTGTCCTTTTGGTAATAGGATTTACCTGGCCTGAACCCGCATCTACGGCTGCGGGAAACCGTATGTTGCAGCTTCTTCTTTTTTTTAAGAGTAAAGGGTACAAAATAATCTTTACAAGCGCTGCGTCTAGAACAGAACTCTCACTTGATTTGGAGGAACTTCAAATAGAAACAAAGTCCATTGCACTTAATGATTCCACTTTTGATGCAGTTTTAAAGGAAATAGACCCGAACATAGTTCTTTTTGACCGCTTTTTAACTGAGGAACAATTTGGTTGGCGGGTATCCGAAAATGTGCCCCAGGCACTAAAAGTGCTTGATACAGAAGATTTGCATTCCCTTAGAAAAGTGAGGGAACTTGCACATAAAAAAGGAATTCCTTTTGCAGTTAAGGATTGGGTAAAAGATGATATAACCAAGCGTGAAGTAGCAAGTATGCTAAGGTGCGATCTTTCATTAATGGTTTCTTCATTTGAAATGGAATTATTGACTAAAACTCTAAGGATTGATAAAAGCTTACTCTTGCACCTTCCTTTTCTCTTGGAGCTCATAACACCGGAAACGCAAGAAGTTTGGCCAAAATTTAATGAGCGGAGTAATTTTGTTTGTATTGGCAACGGAAAACATGCTCCAAACGTAGATGCCGTTAAATGGTTGTACCATGATATATGGCCTTTAATACGAAAAGCGCTACCAGAAGCTCAAGTGGCCATTTATGGAGCATATATGCCGCAACAAATAACCCAATTGCACAAACCGGACATGGGTTTTTTTATAAAGGGATGGGCAGAAGATGCGATAACCGTACTAAAGCAAGCAAGAATAAACCTTGCTCCATTACGCTTTGGAGCAGGTATTAAAGGGAAACTTACCACGGCAATGCAAAGTGGAACCCCAAGTATAACCACAACTATTGGGGCAGAAGGCATGCGCGAAGGTTTGAACTGGAGCGGTGCAATTGCCGAAACTCCCCAGGAATTGGCCAGTGAGGCTGTACGACTTTATACTTCGGAGAAAAATTGGCAAGAAGCACAGCAAAATGGGGTAACTCTAATAAATGAACTTTATAATCAAGAGAAATTAGGTGAGCGATTAGCTACTTCATTACATACTATTCAGGAAAAGCTTAAAGAACACCGCGAGCAAAACTTTATGGGTAGTTTGCTTCAACACCAAAGTATGCAAAGTACCAAGTACCTTTCTAAATGGATAGAAGAGAAGAATAAGAAGGTTTTGTGACTTAGAATTGAATACTAAAAGTAGTGCCCTCGTTTACCTTGCTCGCTATTGATATGGTTCCTCCCATAGCTTCAATTTGAGTTTTGGTCATAAACAGACCAATTCCCTTAGCTTCTGGATGCTTATGGAAAACTTTATTCAGCCCAAATATTTTATGTCCATGCTTATTAAGGTCTATGCCCAAACCGTTGTCCTTGAAGTTCAAAATAACATTGCCATTGTTTAGTTCTGAGGTAATTTCTATACGGGGTATTCTGTCTTGGGATTTGTATTTTAATGAGTTGCCTATCAAATTTTGAAAAATACTTTCCAAATATATTTTGGGATATTTTATAGTGTCCGCTTTGGTGAAGTCACTTGTAATTACTGCGTTAGTTCTAGTGATTTCGGCAGTGAGAATTTCTTGAGTTTTTATCAGGGTTTTACTAAAACTGATATCGCTTCGTGAAATGGCGGTGTTACTTTTAGCGGATAAAGCTTCAATTAAGGTGTTAAGGGTTAAGGTAAGGTGGTCTATTACCGTTTCAAATTTTTGAAACAGTTCTTTTCGTTCTTCTTCGTTGTCAACAAGTTTATATATATCTACGAGCGAATTTAAATTGCTCACGGGTGCGCGTAGGTTGTGAGATGTTATTTGGGTAAAATCCGCAAGCTGCAAATTCTGGGCGGTAAGCTCTTCGGTAAGTATCTCAAGTTCCTCTTTTGCCCTTAAAATTTTACGTTCGTAACGTTTTTCTGCGGTAATATCCCTTATGGCCATAGAAATAAGCAAACCTTCATCGGTCTCCAAAGGGCCTAGGGTTACCTCAACAGGAATCTCTTTTCCTGATTTATGAATCATATAGAAGTCTTCGCCAAGATCAATTTTTTGGACTTTGGGATTGGCTAAGAATTTTTTACGATGTGGCGCTCTCTTTTTTTCAAATCTGGTAGGTATTAATAATTCAACGGATTTCCCTACTAATTCTTCAGGGGAATACCCAAAAAGGTTTTCGGCCTGTTTATTGATTATCTGTACCATATTACCGCTACCTAATATTAGCGTAGCACTAGGTGCGGAATCAACCAGTCCCTTAAATTTTATTGCTTGTTGTTGTTGTTCGGTTACATCTTGACAGGTGCCAACAAGCTTTGTAATCTCATTTTTCTCATCAACAATTACTTCACCTAACAACGATATCCATTTTAGAGTGCCGTCTTTTAAAAGAATACGATGGATAATCTTATTGAACACCTTGTCCTCAATAGCATTATTAAAATGTACCGTTACAGCTTGCTGGTCTTTTGGATGTACGTAACCAAAATAAGTATCGAACTCTAGTTTGGAGTTTTCTTCTTGCTTAAAAAGATAATACAAGTTGGCAGACCAAAAAACTTCATCTGTTTTTATATTCCATTGCCAATGGCCTAACAATGCCTTTTGTTCCGCAAAAGCCAGAAGTTCATTCTTTTTGATTACCTCCAACTCAATTTTCTTATAAGCAGTAACATCCTGCGAAACACCAAGAATATTAATGATGTTGTCATCTTTATCCAAGTAAATATCTCCTGAAACTTCAATGGTTCTTATCTCTCCGTCATAGGTAACGAGTCTATGTGTAAAGTTTTCAAAATACTTGTTTTTGAGGTTGCTTGCCAAGCGTTCCTTAACATATTCCTTATCGTCCGTATATATATTATTCAGAATAGTGTTTAGGGGAATTTGTGTATTAGTATCAAAGTCCAGTATACGGCACATATTTTCAGAACAGGTAAAAGTATCAGTTTTAAAATCCCAATTCCAATGGCCTAACCTTGCTTTTTGTTCGGCAAGATTTAATAATTGATTTTGCTGAAAAAGTTTATTCTCCCTATGGTTTATTTTGGTAATGTCCTGGAGTATACCCACAACTTCCGTACAAATGCCGTTTTCTAATTTTCGCATGGCCAAAATATGAAGCCACCTTTTGTTTTTTTTTGGTGTTGTGAACTCTAGTTCATAATCAAACGGGATGCCAAATTCTATTAGATTGTTTAAACCCTTTTCAATTTGTTCTGATGTTTTTTTAGGTCGGTCTAGTGGTCCATTTTGTCCTCGGTGTAATATGGTGCCATAGGGAATTTCTAGGATGTCATAGGCGGCATTATCAAAAACATAAGCATTGGTTTCCAAATGTAACTTCCAAGTGCCTATTCGGAGCAAAGCTCGAATTGCGCTGGCATTGTCTGGGCCAATAATATTTTTATGATCTTTCATGCTCCGTATTTGGGGGCTTAGGCCTATATCATCAAGTATAGATTTATAAGTTACGTTTAATTTGCGATATAACTCAAATGAATAATTCTCTCATGCTCTGGTAATTCTATTTAACGAGATATTTTTCTATTATAGCTTTGAGTTGTTCACTTTTTAAAGGCTTGGATAAATAATCTATAACAGATGTATAACTTTTGGCCTTTTCAATATCTTCTGGGTCTACAGAAGAGGAAACCATATAGATGGCAATTTTCTTGCTTATTTTGTCCTCAAGAGCTTGATAAGCTTTTAAAAACTGAAAGCCATCCATTATGGGCATATCAATGTCCAGTAGTATTAGGTTGGGTAAAGCCTCTACATTGTTTTGATTTTCTGTTATATAATTTATAGCTTCTTCTCCATTGGGAAAGACCGAGGTCTTATGTTCGATTTTTAAGAATTTTGCGGACTGAATAATTGTAAACCTATAGATATCATCGTCATCAACAATACAAAGGTGAAAGGGGTTTTTCATATGTTTTAAAAAAAATTAATAATAAAGGTGGTGCCTTCGTTTACTTTACTGTCTATGGATATAGTTCCTCCCATAGCTTCAATTTGAGTTTTGGTCATAAACAGACCAATACCTTTTGCTTCAGGATGATTATGGAAAACTTTGTTCAAGCCAAAAATTTTATGACCGTGTTTATCAAGGTCTATACCCAAACCGTTATCCTTAAATTTTAAAATTACGTTGCCATCATTTATTTCAGAGGTGACTTCTATTTGCGGTATACGTTGTTTGGATTTGTATTTTAAAGAGTTGCCGATTAAATTTTGAAAAACACTATCTAGATATATTTTGTGGCATTGTATAGTGTCTACTTTAGAAAAATCACTTTTTATTACGGCATTGCATTTTGAGATTTCAGCAGTAAATATCTCTTGTGTTCTCATAAGTACTTCGCTAAAAGAAACCTCGCTACGCTCTACGGAAGTATCATTTTTTGTACTCAATGCTTCAATGAGCGTATTAAGGGTTAGGGTGAGATGAGAAATTACAGTTTCAAATTTTTCGAACAGCTCATTTCGTTCTTCCTCATTATCAATCAACTTATAAATATCTACAAGTGAATTTAGATTACTTACCGGTGCACGTAAGTTATGAGATGTTATCTGGGTAAAATCTGCCAGTTGTAGATTTTGGGCCGTTAATTCTTCTGTGAGTACTTCTAGTTCTTCTTTAGCTTTTAAAATTTTGTGCTGGTAATCTTTTTCTGCCGTTATATCTCTTACTACTACAGATAAAAGAAAGCCTCCCTCCAATTGTAGAGGTCCCAGAGTTACCTCAACGGGAATTTCATTTTTCTGTTTATCGTACATATAAAAATCATCACCAATATCATAAGTTTTTATTTCTGGATTGGCGTAAAAGGCATCTCTCAGAGGAGCGCGTCTTTCATCAAACCTAGATGGAATCAAAAGGTCTATGGATTGGCCTACCAGCTCCTGCGGCGTATAACCAAACAGACGTTCTGCCTGTAAGTTTATCATTTGTATAATGTTGTCCTTACCAAGAATAAGTGTTGCGTTAGGAGCGGATTCCAATAAAGCTTTAAACTTCATTTCCTCTGCCCGTTGTTCACTTACATCTTGCAAAGTACCCAGCATTTCAGTGACATTATCAGAACGGTCAATGTTTACAGTAGCTAATAATTCTACCGTTTTTATCTTACCATTTTTTAGTACAATCCGGTGTACAACTCCCTCAAATTTTTTGTGCTCTATTAATGCATCTATTTTGGTTGTAACCCTTTCTTTATCATCCGGGTGAATAAAACCAAAATAAGTATCAAAAAAAATGGGTGTTCCTTCTTCAACTTCAAAAATGCGGTAGAGATTGGCTGACCATTTTACGTGGTTAGTGGAAAAATCCCACTGCCAGTTACCAATTTTTGAAATTTGTTCAGCAAAACCTAAAAGTTGATTGTTACTTCTAAGCTCATTTTCAATAATTTTTTGATCGGTTACATCTTGGGAAACTCCAAGAACATTTACAATTTCACCACTTGAATCTTTTATGACCTTCCCTTGTACTTTAACATAGATTAGTTTGTTATCTATTATGACGCGATGCGAAAAACCGTCAAAATATTTTTTCTCGATAATTTGTTTTAGACTGGTTCTTACGTGGTCTTCGTCTTCCGGATGTACATCTTTCAATAAAGTATCTAAAGTAAACTTTGAGTTTTCTTCTATTTTAAGAAGACGGGCCATATTCTCGGAGCCTATTATAGTATCACTTGCAACCTCCCATTGCCAATATCCAAATTTAGCTCGCTCTTGAGCAACTTTAAAGAGTTGGTTTTTTTCTAAAAGTTCATCTTCAAATTGTTTTATTTTGGTAATGTCTTGAGAGCTACATATAAAACCTATTAAATCAGAATTCTCGTCTAAGATGGGTTCTCCCAAAACTTGAATAATTCTTTCAGAACCATCATCTAGTAAGAAACGATGAAAAAATGTTTCAAATTTCTTGTTTTTAATAGCATTATTGAGACAAGACCTAACGTCTTCAATATCTTCTGGATGGACGGCTTCCGTTAATTCATCAATTGTAATGCGTTTTCCATAAGGCACTTTTACGATTCGCGATATATTTTTGGAACAAGTAATTAGATTCGTTTCCAAATCCCATTTCCAATGGCCAATACTGGCTTTGTTTTCTTGGAAATTTAGAAGCTCGTTTTTTTCAATTAATTCGTTCTCCGAAACTTTACGGACCGTAATATCCTGTATCATTCCAGAAACTTTTATTCGCTCATCAGAGGATTTAATGCGTTTACCAATTAACAGTACCCAAATTGAAGTTCCGTTGGGAACTTCTAATTCAACTTCATGGTTAAAGGATGTGTTGGTTTTAGCGGAATTTGCTATAATTTTTTTAATAAATTCCCACTTGCTTTGATTCCTACAATACCCAGTAGTTTTTTCATCACGTAAATCAATGCCATTTGGCCATTGCAGTATTTCATAACAAACTTGGTCAAGATTATATGTGCCTGTTTCAATATCAAAAATCCAATAGCCTATTCTGGCTATAGCATTTAATTCTGCTATAGCGCTATCTAAATTTTGTATTTGAAAATTTTCAATATTCATATAACTAAGCTTGTACTTTTACAAGCAACTAAGGTTTAATTGAATAAAGTATTTCTGTTCGAAATTTTATAAAATTGATACCCAAGGTACATATTAACTAATTCGACATTAATTGAGCTAATTTATTGTATATTAATATAGTTAATATCTTACAATAAATGAATTTTTTATCACTTATACGTATTTTTTAAAATCTTTTCTCAAAACATTAAAAGACCGTAACAATTTTTTTGATAATGTGCATCTTAAACAACAATTTGATGCTTCAACAATACTAATTTGTTTTTTCAAATTGCTTTACTTTGCAAGAGCTTAAAAATTACCTCATGCAAAAACCAAGTTGGAAGACAGCAATTGAATTTGAAGATATAACCTATAAAAAATCTAATGGTGTGGCCCGCATAGCCTTTAATAGGCCAAATGTGCGTAATGCGTTTAGACCAAAGACTACAAGTGAACTTTACCAGGCTTTTTATGATGCTCAGGAAGACACCTCTATTGGAGTGGTTCTACTTTCGGCGGAAGGACCTTCGAGCAAAGATGGCGTATATGCTTTCTGTAGTGGTGGAGACCAAAAGGCTAGAGGAGAACAAGGATATGTAGGGGAGGACGGTATGCACCGTCTTAACATTTTAGAAGTACAGCGGCAGATACGTTTTATGCCCAAAGCGGTTATTGCGGTAGTACCGGGTTGGGCCGTAGGAGGCGGTCATAGTCTTCATGTAGTTTGTGATCTTACCTTGGCGAGTAAGGAACATGCTATCTTTAAACAAACCGATGCCGATGTAACCAGTTTTGACGGTGGTTATGGGTCGGCTTATCTGGCAAAAATGGTAGGGCAGAAAAAAGCGCGTGAAATCTTTTTTCTAGGTCGTAATTACTCTGCTCAAGAGGCATATGAAATGGGAATGGTAAATGCTGTAATACCGCATGATGAACTTGAGGATACCGCTTATCAATGGGCTCAGGAAATACTTGAAAAATCGCCTACGTCCATTAAAATGCTAAAATTTGCAATGAACCTAACGGATGATGGTATGGTAGGTCAACAAGTCTTTGCAGGTGAGGCTACTCGTTTAGCGTATGGTACTGAAGAAGCAAAAGAGGGGAGAAACGCATTTTTAGAAAAGCGGAAACCTAATTTTGGAAAGAATAAATATATTCCATGATACTTTGGTGAAGCATTTCTTTATGTCTAACTATTGAAACACAACCCTTTTAAAACCAGAAAAAGCCCATCCGGTAAGGAAAAGGCTCTTTCATCGAGAACACTATATGAAAATGAAAAAATTTACTTTTTGTTTTTTGTAACACTGTAAACTTACGGCAAGGTTGTAGTTTCTCTAAACTATTGTTGCGAGCCAAGGTAAAGTTGTTGTGTAACGACGCAAAAAGGATATTTAAGTTTTTTCGTACGTGTTTCGTGAGCCTAAAATGATGGATTTATTTGATTGCGGCTAGTATATTTTTGAGGAAAAGGTTAATGTCAAAATCGGGTTCTTCGGCAAGTCCGGTCCGTACCACTACCAAATCTTTTGATGGAATGATAAAAACACGTTGGCCCTGATAGCCATTAGCGGAATAAAGGTCTCTGGGTACATCTGGATATTTTCCGTTGGCATTAAGCCAGAAATGGCCGCCATAGGTACCGTCTGAGTACAAAGTGGGTTTGGAAACGTAGTCCACCCAAGAAGCATCAAAAAGTTGTTCTCCGTTCCAGTTACCCTTGTTAAGGTATAACAGGCCAAATTTGGCCCAATCCCGTGTTGTGGCCCATGCGTAGGATGATCCTACAAAATTTCCTTTCATATCGGTTTCAATGAGCATACTGCTCATTCCAATTTTATCAATTAGGGCTTTGTAAGGAAAGTTAATGTACTCTTGATGCGTTTTAAACCTTTTCCTTAAAATGCCGGATAATAAGTTAGAAGTGCCCGAGGAGTAGTTCCAGATTTCAGTTGGCCCAGCAATAGCTTCTTTCTCTCCTTGTGCCTTGGTCATGTCGGCATCCATAAAAAGCATGCGTGTAACATCGGATATAGCGGTATAATCCTCGTCCCAAGCAAGTCCGCTTTGCATACGTAACAAATGGTTCAGGGTAATATTCTTTCTGTTGTCCTTGTCCCAGTTCTTTAAAAGTACGGGCGTATTCAGGTCTATTTTTCCATTGTATTCTAAAATGCCGTATAAGGTGGCCAATACGCTTTTGGTCATGCTCCAGCCCAATATGGGGGTGTCTTTGGTAAAACCCTGCAGATATTTTTCTCCTATGATGTGGTTCTTATGGGCTACAAGCACCGTTCTGGTCTTTTGTATGTCATTGTTAGAGAAAGCATGGTCCAGAGCTTTCTGCAGCTGGTCATAATCTACATTGCTGAAAATGGTGTCTTTGGCTTCCTCATCCCCATAAGGGAATTTTAAATTATTATTTTGCTTTACACGCTGCGGAGTGGGGATTATGGTATTTGGGTCATAATCATTGTTTACTAGCGTACAGCCCAAACCTTCATTACAGATGGCCTTTCGCTCCATAAGCCCAAAAACAGAGGCCGAGGCACTCTTGCCGTCCGTCTCAACATCGGCAAGTTTTATGAGGGGAACATCATTATCGTTTAGTTGAACGGATTCGGCACTACGGTCCGTAATAAAAACGGTTGAGGCCATATTTTTTGAGGCATAACCAGAAATGAAATTTAGTTTGGGGAAATTAAAGTATACGGCCACGGTAAGAAGTACAAATAAAATTAAAAGGATGCGTTTGAAAATTTTCATGGAATTTCTGGGATGTTGAGATGAAAAATACACCAAAAAAGTGTAAAAGTAATTGAATTTGTAAAACAGTCTGTTAGATTTTATAAATTGCTTACCATGAAAATACTCGTACCTCTAAATATACCCGACAAAGGCATTGATTTGCTGAAAAGCGAAGGTCTTCAAGTAACTAAATGGACCAAGGACCGGCCCATGACCAAAGAAGAGCTCTATGAGGCAGTGGCAAAACACGATGTATTATTGAGCACTAGTAACTACAAGTTGGATGCCGATTTTTTAAATGCGAACAGTCATCTAAAAATCATATCGCAATATGCGGCAGGTTATGATAATATTGATGTTGAGGAGGCAAAAAAGCTCGGTATTCCTATTGCCAACGCCCCCAACTCTATGACCGATGCTACGGCAGATATGGCCTTTGCACTCGTTTTGGCCGTTTCCCGAAAAATGTTCTATATGCACAAAACCATTGCTAAAGGTGAATGGCAACATTTTAGACCTCAAGCCAATTTAGGCATTGAGCTTAAAAATAAAACTGTTGGTGTTTTTGGATTGGGGCGGATCGGGTTGGAATTTGCCCACCGTTGTAAAGGTGCCTATGGAATGAACGTAATTTATTGCAATCGTTCTACAAACAGAGAAGCGGAAGAGAAACTTGGGGCAACAAAAGTAGATTTTAACACACTTCTAGAGCAGAGTGATGTAATTTCTGTGCATTGTGCACTTACCCCGGAAACAAAATTCAAGTTTAATGCCGAGGCATTTAAAAAAATGAAACCTACAACTATTTTTGTTAATACCGCAAGGGGGCAGGTCCATAATGAAAAGGACTTGATTGTTGCTTTGGAAAATAAGGAAATATGGGGTGCAGGGCTTGATGTTACCAATCCTGAACCTATGCAAGAAGATAATCCATTATTGTCTATGGAGCAGGTAGCGGTTACGCCACATATTGGTTCTGCAACTGTTGAGGCCCGTGATCAAATGTCAGTTTTTGCGGCACATAATATTTTGGCGTTTCATAGAGGGGAACCTATACCTTATCCTGTATTTTAAAAATTATGTAGCTTTAAAGGAAATCTTTTTAGCTATGTTCAGAAAGATAATAGTACTTCTATTGCTTCTTTTTCTGTACCAATCATGTACAGAAAAGGAGAATGAGTATATCTGGAAAACAAAAGAAGTGCATGTTTCCGCTTATAATTCCGTTCATTGGCAGACAGATGACCAGCCCAGTTTGGCAGCTTGGGGAGACACACTTTCTCCGGGCATGAAAGCTATTGCCATTTCTAAGGATTTATTGGATTTAGGGCTGGAACGAGGTACCCATGTAAAAATTCCAGGTCTAGAGGGAGTTTATGTGGTGATGGATAAGATGAACAGCAGATGGAAAAATAAAATTGATGTTTATATGGGTTCTGATGTTGATAAAGCTAGGGATTGGGGTAAAAAGAAACTTAAAATTAGATACCGTGTTAAGCGGGAAGCCGATATTAAAAAAGAATGATTAAAAAAATTAGAACACTTACAGCGCTTTTATGCTGTGTAGTTTTTATGCACTGTAAGCCCGTAAAGGAAACAGTACGGTCTCCCAAAATTGTAGATAAGCCCATAATCTTTGATGAAACCCGCAAACAACTAAGCTTGGAGTATCTTAAAGATCGTTACGGGTTGGAGCGAAGCAGCCCTAATATAGACCCCAAGATGATTGTTTTGCACTGGACGGTAATACCAAGCCTAGAGGAGTCTTTTGAAGCTTTTAACCCACCAACCTTACCCAATTGGCGACCTGATATTAAAAATGTAAGTGGTTTAAATGTGTCTTCTCAATTTATGGTAGACCGCGATGGTACTATTTACCGGCTTTTACCGGAGACCACAATGGCCAGACATGTTATTGGTCTTAATCATTGTGCTATTGGAATAGAGAATGTTGGAGGCACGGAGGCCTTACCACTCACAGAAGCGCAGCTTAAAGCCAATATAGAATTGGTTAAATATTTGGCCAATAAATATGCTATAGATTTTGTTATAGGGCATTATGAATATACTAATTTTGAAGGGCATCCTTTATGGTTGGAAAAAGACAAAGGTTACCGTACCGTAAAAACGGATCCCGGACAAGATTTTACGAACAAGGTAAGACAGGCCGTTAAAAATCTTAATTTTGAACCCGTACCCCAAAAACAGATTACCCAATGAGAGCATTTTTTTCTGTATTATTTCTGCTGGCAAGTTTGTATTCTACCGCGCAGCAGCAAGATTTGACCACCTCACTTTATGAAACTTACGAAACCTACAAAGAGCCGTTACTAGAAAAGCGCCGCATTAAGCATAAGGATATACAGCCTTTGATAGAGAAGTGCAAAACCAATCCAAAATTTAAAGTGGCAAAAGTTGGTACTTCAATAGAAGGCCGTTCGTTATCATTGATTAGCATTGGAGAAGGCGAAACGGATGTTTTTTTGTGGTCACAAATGCATGGGGACGAGCCAACGGCTACACAGGCTATTTTTGATATTTTCAACTTTTTGAACAGTGATGACTTTTCTTCTGAAAAACAGGAAATTCTAGCCAATTGCACCTTACATTTTCTACCGATGCTAAATCCGGATGGAGCAGAAGTTTTTCAACGTAGAAACCGTTTGGGAATTGATATTAATCGTGATGCATTGCGGTTGCAATCCCCCGAAGGGCAAACATTAAAACGAGTGCGTGATAGTTTGGATGCCGATTTTGGTTTTAACCTGCATGACCAAAGCACGTACTACAATGCAGAGAGAACCGAAAAACCTGCTACCATTTCTTATTTGGCGCCGGCATACAACTATGAAAAGGAAATAAACGAAAGGCGGGGCAACGCCATGAAGGTTATTGTCTTTATGAACAATATTATTCAAAAATATGCCCCAGGACAAGTGGGGCGTTACAATGATGATTTTGAGCCAAGAGCTTTTGGGGACAATATTCAAAAATGGGGTACAAGTACTATTTTAATTGAGTCTGGAGGCTATCACAACGATGTAGAAAAGCAAGAAATCAGAAAATTGAATTATGTTTCTATCCTATCTGCTATCTATACGATTGCAAAAGAAAATTATAAGGATATAGCTATTTCCGAATATGACAAAATACCGGAAAATGACAGGAAACTTTTTGACCTTAAAATTGAAAATGCAACATATCCTCTTTTGGGAAAAGATTACATTTTAGATATTGGAATGAACCGTTTGGAGGTAGATAAAAAAGGGCATAACGATTTCTGGTACAGCAGTAGGATACTGGACCAAGGAGACCTTTCTACCTATTACGGATATGAAACTTTAGACGCTACAGGGCACACCATAGTTCAAGGTAAAGTATACCCTAAATTATTGAGTTCTATAGAAGCTTTGGGAAGCTTGGATATACGCGCTCTTTTAAAATCCGGTTATGCCTATGTACGGGTCGAAAATATACCTACAACAAAATTGGCATCTCCTTTTCCTATCCATATGATTGGTAAGAGGTATGAGGTGCCTGATTTTTCAATAGAAGTAGGGCTAAACCCAACCTTTCTTCTTAAAAAGGATGGGATCTTTACGCATGCCGTTATAAATGGTTTTCTTATCGACTTGAATAGCGATAAAAAAACGGATTTTAAAAATGCAATGATTTACCGCTAAGGGTGTTTTGGCTAGCTTTTAATAGCCAAACCGCGTAGCCATTTCGGACATTTCCGAAGCGTGTATAGCAATTCTAAAGTACATTGTAATTGCCATTGTTGCAATTAATGCAAATAACGAAAGGGTCAAGGCCTGGTACCATTTAGGCATTCCGTTTAAAGCGGTGTTTTGAATAATAACTGTTAATACATCCATGTGTTCTAATTTTGCCATTTAGCATAGCACGTGTTCTTAGGATGTAGGTATTCATTTTCGAATATGGGGTACTCGTTGTTCTTTAGACAACGAAGTAGCCAAAAACCCTACTTAATATTATTTTAATTCGTCAAACGGCACAAAAAAAGGGAGAACGGTATGTTCTCCCTTTTTTAACCATCAAGTTTATTAACTTAGGTTTATTTTCTGTTAAAGCGATTCTGCATCTAAAAGAGCAAAGAACTTGTTTAAGTTAGGAATGATAACAATTTTAGTACGTCTGTTGATTGCTCTGTTTTCTCTTGTATCATTATCTACTAAAGGCAAGTAGCTACTTCTACCGGCAGCAATCATTTTAGTTGGATCTACCTTGTATTTGTTCTGAAGGATATCTACAACGCTAGTAGCACGCTTTACACTCAAATCCCAGTTGTTACGGAACATTTCAGTGCTAATGGTTTTAGAATCTGTGTGACCTTCTACCATAACTTCCATACTTGGTTCAGAATTGATTACTTGAGCCAATTTTTCAAGAATCTTGTTGGCCTTACTGCTTACACGATAGCTACCGCTATTAAAAAGAAGTTTATCCGAGATGTTTATCATAACAACAGTCTTGTCTATGTTCACATCTACATCATCTTCATCATCAGAGATAGATTTCTTTAGGTTGTAAGAAATAGCCAAGTTCATTGAATCTTGCAACGTTTTAGCTTCGGCCAATTTAGAAGGGTCAACTTTTGCAAGTGTGGCTCTCATTTTAGCTTTGGTGTTGTTGCTCATTACGGCAACATCATCAACAGAAGTCATTTGGCTATCGTTAATTTCCTTTAAGGAATTGATTTTAGAATTATATTCTACAACGCGAGCTTCTATCTTGGCCATTTTACCTTCAAGTTCTTCTTTCTCAACTTGAGTCTTCGTTAATGCGCTCTGCGTTTCTGATAAATTATTCTCAAGAGCTACATATTTCTTCTTAGAAACACAAGATGCCATTAACGTAACGGCAAGCGTACTTAGGATAATCGATTTTTTCATTTTAAATGTTTTGTTATAATATTGATTACTAGTAATACGAAGCAGGGCTATAATTAGATGTTAAAGCCTATTAACATTTTTCGATTATCTGTTATAGAAACAGGTTGAATAGCAGCGTAATTATTTGATATTGAGATGCCACAGTTTTAATATGGCCATAAAAAAAGACACCTAATTTAGGTGTCTTTTTTTTATATTTTGATAAGAACCAAAGTCTTATTCACAGCCTCCGGTAAAGCCGTCAGCATTAAATTTCGTCTGAACGGCACCTTGCAAGCTTCCTTTTTTAACTTGAATAGCCAAGTTATTGTCACCACCTCTTTTTGGGCTACAGTACTCAAAAAGGTAAAAACTACTTGCTCTTTCGGAAACCAAATCGGATATCTTATTAAAAGTATCTTCCAATTCTTCCTTATTTGCCGCAAACTCACTAGAGGTTTTTCCAATAGCGGTTAACGCTTCCGTATCTATTTCAGCTCCTAAACCAATAGTGAAAAAAGAAATATTTGGATCCGCCGTATCAACCTTTTTCTGAGCGGCTTCTTTAGAGTAGCGTGAAGCTTGGTCTCTACCATCCGTAAATATAACTACGGATGCAGCCCCAATTTTATCTCCCTTTGTACTTTCGCTCAGTAAATCTGAGGCTATATCGGTAGATTTAATAACAGCTCCGTAAAGGTCTGTAGAAACATCACCGCTTATATCTTTATTGAGTCCGGCAATAGCTTCGGTCAATTCAGATTTTTCAGAAGTTAGAGGGTTAAGTTCGTGCAGGACATCTTCACCATCAAACCAATAGATAGCCATTTTGTACGATTCCTGAGTAGTGGCCGGCATTACCGTGTTAACAAAGCTGGTACTAGCACTTTTCAATTCTTCCAAACTACCGCTTAAAACACTATTACTTAAATCTAGTATTAACAAGGTGTTGCTAGAAAATATTTGCTCGTTAGGTGAAATTCTGGCATTGGACTCCGAAGTTGAAATAGTATTAAAACACTCATCATTTCGGCCTTGCTCATAAATAGTAAACTGGTCTGCGGTCAATCCTGATACCGGTGTACCGTCACTATTGGAAACTTTAAAGAAAACAGAAACTTTTCCAGGGTCTTTAGTAAATTGATCTTGTATGGAAAGTATTAGGTCATTTTCCCCAAGGTCAAGACATTTGTCAACTGGCTGTCCTTTTCCGAGTCCATCGCCTGTATTCAAGGCATAATTTACGTCATCATCGGCATTTCCACAGGAAACGAACAATACAATTGAGAATAAAAATAAAATACGATTTAAGGAGGAATTCATTTTCAAGGTTTTTACGTTCAACCATCACAACGCAAATTTTCAATTAAAAGTATGATGACGGAAAAAAAAGATGTTAAAGAATGTTAATGACAAGCTTTGGTATGGATTTTCGGAACCGGTCAAAACTATTTTTGGATATCCTTTGTTGAATTGAATAGAAAATGAAATTCTGGCAAGAACGTAAAAAATCAACATAAAACTCTGTAAATGTTAGAGGTAAGATGATTTATATGTGTGTCTTAATTGTGTTAGTGAGAACTTTATACACTACCGGTAAGGGGATTTTGAAAAATTCGTGTTGAAATAGTGCTAGTTAAAGCTAAAGAAATTGTTAAAATACGATTGAAAGATTAAAATTTTAATACCTTGTAAAGGTTAAAGTCAGAAACTTAATTAAAAGAAAATATATGCCAACCTATCAACTCACGGTAAACGGAAAGTCCCAAACGGTAGAAGCAAGTGAAGATACCCCATTATTGTGGGTGTTACGCGACCATTTAAATATGGTAGGCACAAAATTTGGTTGTGGAATTGCTCAATGCGGTGCATGCACGGTTCATGTAGAGGGTAACGCTACTAGAAGCTGTTCTTTACCTGTAGCCTCGGCAGAAGGAATGTCAATCACCACAATAGAAGGTTTGTCCGAAGATGGTTCGCATCCCGTACAACAAGCATGGAAAGAAGTAGACGTGCCACAGTGTGGTTACTGCCAAGCCGGTCAAATGATGACGGCTTCTGCTTTTCTGGCAAAAAATTCAAATCCGACCGAAGAGGAAATAAAAGATGCAATGAACGGTAACATTTGTAGATGTGCCGCATATAACCGTATCAAGAAAGCGGTTGGTGTTGCTGCCGAAAAAATGGCCTAAAAATTCTATTATGCTTTTGAATTGAACAAAAGCCGCAATTCTATAACAAACTGCTCATGTCACAATCATCCATACAATTTAGTCGAAGAAATTTTTTACGAACGTCGTCGTTGGCGAGTGGTGGCCTTTTAATAGGCTTCAACCTTTTTACAGCCTGTAAGTCAGATGTAAAACCTCCAGTGGATCTGGCAGATTTAAATTACAATGATTTTAACGCCTTTATAAAAATAGCCAAAAACGGTGCGGTAACTATTTTTTCGCCCAACCCGGAAATTGGACAGGGTGTAAAAACTTCCATGCCTATGATCATAGCCGAGGAACTAGATGTTTCTTGGGATAAGGTATATGTGCAACAAGGGGCCTTGGACACAAAGAACTATACAAGACAAATTGCAGGCGGTAGCCAGTCTATTCGTTTTGGATGGGATGCCTTGCGCCAAACAGGGGCTACGGCCAAGCAAATGTTGGTGAATGCCGCTGCGGCACGTTGGAACGTAGATGCATCGGAACTTTCCGTAAGCGAAGGAATAATTACGAACAAAGCAGGCGAGACCTTAAGTTACGGTGATGTTGTAGATGAAGCCGCTGTTTTGGAAGTGCCTGAAAACGTTACTCTAAAAGAACCTAAGGATTATAAGATCATAGGTACGGATAGGCGTAATGTAGATATTGATAAAATTGTTACGGGTCAACCATTATTTGGTATTGATTATAAGGAAGAAGGAATGCTTTATGCTTCCGTTCTTAGACCTCCCGCTTTTGGGCAAGAATTAGTCTCTTTTGATGCTACAGAGGCTAAAGCGCTTCCGGGAGTAATAGATGTTATTCAGATTGGAGACAAAGCAAAAGCCTTATTAGGTGGAGAAAAAGTAAACTGGACGGCCCAACTTAGTGGGTCAGGTAAAGTTGTGGTTTTGGCAAAAACTACTTGGGACGCTTTTAAAGGTAAAAAAGCGATTAAAGCTACTTGGAAAGAAGCTACTCCTTTGGAGAGCAATGAATTTCATGATGAAAAATTAAATGCCCTTTTAGATGGTAAGGAATTTGTTACCATGCGTAAGGATGGAGATGTTGATAAGGCATTTGCGCAAGCGGATAAAGTTTTGGAACGCACTTATGAATCGCCTTTCTTGCCTCATAACTGTATGGAGCCAATGAACTTTTTTGCCAACGTAACCGATGAAAAAATTCATTTGGTAGGTCCTGTGCAAACTCCAGAAGATGCGGCCAATACCGTAGCAGAACTTTTAGGACGTGATGTAGAGGACATTCACTTGGAAATGACCCGAATGGGAGGTGGTTTCGGTAGAAGGCTCTATGGCGATTTTGTATATGAAGCTGCAGAAATTAGTAATGCTGTAAGAAAACCAATTAAAATGGTTTCTTCACGAGAAGATGATATGTCTACCGGTGTTTACAGACCGGCCATTAAATATAGGATTAAAGCCGCTATTAAAGATGGGCAATTAACCGGTTATCAATTGAAAGAAGCGGCCATTAATGTGAACATGTATGGTCTAATTCCTAATTTCTTTCCAGCAGGTGCCGTAGAGAACTATCAGGTAGATGTAGCCAATTATAAAAGTAATATTACCACTGGGGCATGGCGTGCACCATATACAAACTTCCTAGCATATGCGGAGCAAAGTTTCTTTGATGAACTTGCCGAAGAAATGGAAGTTGATAAAATTAAGATGCGTTTAGACCTTTTGGAAAAGGTAAAAGGTACGGAAGATGAACGAATTCAATATTCGCCGGAGCGCATGCAAAATATTATAAAAATGGCCGTTGATAAATCCGGTTGGGGAAAACAGCCTAAAGGAACTTACCAAGGGTTTGTGGCATACTATTGCCATAATACGCACGTTGCGGAAGTTGCCGATGTTCAGATTGAAAATGGTCTACCGGTAGTTAAAAAAGTAACCTGTGTTGTAGATTGCGGAATTGTAATCAACCCAATGGGAGCATTAAACCAAATTGAAGGTGGTATTGTTGACGGTATAGGACATAGTATGTACGGCAGTTTTGGATTTGAAAACGGACAGCCTACGGCCAACAACTACGATAAATACCGTTTGGGACGTATGAAAGAAGCTGCTGTGGTAGAAACACATTTGGTGCAAAATGAACTTTCTCCAACAGGGTTGGGAGAGCCAACGCTGCCGCCAGCAGGTGGGGCCGTGGCCAATGCGCTAAAAGTAGCAACGGGCAAAAGGGTATACAAGCAACCTTTTATCCAAGACGCAGAATTGTGGAAGGTAAAAGAAGAAGAGATATTGGGCTAGAAAATAGACCATGATAAAAAATCATTTTCTTTAATCCGATTACGGTTTATATGACGCATGAACTAAAAAACATAGTTAGGGCTTATAAAGCCGCTAAAAAAAAGAAGCAAAAGACCGTCCTCGCGACGGTCGTTGCTTTAGAGGGCTCTTCGTACCGTAGGCCTGGGGTGCGTATGCTCATTCGAGAAGACGGAAAAAGAGTTGGGGCCGTAAGTGGTGGTTGTGTAGAAAAAGAAATTGTTAGGCAGGCAGAAACAGTTTTTAAGGACGATACGCCAAAAATGATGATTTATGATGGGCGCTATCGCTTGGGTTGCGAAGGTATATTGTATATTTTAATAGAACCGTTTGTTCCAGAGGTTGATTTTCTCAATGCTTTTGATTTCATTTTAGAAAGTAGAAAACAGTTTAAAATAATTTCGTCCTATACAAAGGAAGAAGGAAGTTATGCGGACCTGAGTTCGTTTTTGGTGTTTAACGGAGAAAAAATTGGATTTAGGGCTACTGCGCTTTTGAATGCTGATAGAATGGTATTTGAACAAGACATTAAGCCTTGTTTCAAATTGGTTATTATTGGTGCTGAACACGATGCGGTTCAACTATGTTCCTATGCTTCGCTAACGGGTTGGGAAGTAACGGTTGTAGCTTCGGCGGCAGAGGAAAAAAGTATAACGGACTTTCCCGGAGCCAACATATTTATTACCGAAGAGCCTGAAACTTTATCCGTTCCTGATATAGATAAACAAACGGCAATTATCTTAATGACACATAGTTATGTTCGTGACTTAAAGTATTTGTTAGCTATCAAAGAATCGGCTCCTGTGTACTTGGGCTTATTGGGTCCCGCAAAGCGAAGGGAGAAGTTATTGAATGAATTCATGGATCATTGCCCTGAAGTTTCGGACACATTTTTTGATATGATCCATGGTCCAGCCGGTTTGGATATTGGAGCGGAAACCGCTCAGGAAATCGCATTGGCAATTTTATCGGAAATACTTTCGGTTACAAGAAATAAGGAGCCTATTATGCTCAAGAACAAATTGGGAAGTATACATACTTAATGAAGAAGACCCCTGACCACATTGCTATTCTAATTTTGGCCGCAGGAGCTTCTTCGCGAATGGGTAGGCCAAAACAATTGTTGCCTTGGGAAAACACGTCGTTATTGGAACATGCGATCCGGACAGCAAAAGCCTCAAATGGTACGGAAGTGATGACGGTTTTAGGAGCCAATGCCCGCATGATACAATCTCATCTAGAAGAAGGGGAGCGTTGTATAGAAAATCCCTTGTGGCAATCCGGTTTGGGTAGTTCCATTGCTTGTGGTGTAAGAGAGTTGCTGCAATCGAGAAACACTATTTCAGGAGTACTCATAATGTTGGCGGATCAGCCTTTAATTAATTTTGAGTATTTAAACTCGTTGATCGAAGCATCGTCCGATAACCAAAATAGAATAATTGCTACGGCTTATAAGAATAGGGCGGGAGTACCCGCTCTTTTCCCCAGAAGCTATTTTGACGAGCTTTTAAAGCTGGATAAGGATTTTGGGGCAAAACAGCTGCTGGAGCGGGAAGAAATTATAACAATTTCCGCAGGTGACTGTGTAGTGGATATTGACACGGCAGAAGATTATGAACAACTAAAACAGAGGAATGAACCTGAAACTTAATATTGCGTTTTTAGTATTGGTCAGTGGTGGCCTAGCGGCTCAAGAAATGAGTTTTGAGGAATACAACCCAAAGTCTACGTTGGTTGTTCCCGGTCATGAGATAAAGCGGGCCAAGTATCCCTTTATTGATATTCATAGTCACCAGAGAAATATGAGTGCGCAAAGTCTTAAAAACTTGGTTGCCGATATGGATGCCCTAAACGAAGGAGTCATGGTGAACCTAAGTGGCGGTTCCGGTAATGAACTTGCAAAAAGTGTAGACAATATTGCGGAGAATTACCCCAATAGGTTTGTTGTTTTTGCCAATGTAGATTTTGATGGCGCCGGAAAACCTGGTTGGACAGAAAGAACGGTGGCACAATTGGAAGCTGATATTGAAAAAGGTGCCAGAGGTTTAAAAGTTTTTAAAAGTTTGGGCCTTCGGAATCTAGATAGTGATGGAAAACGCCTAGCCGTAGACGATGCCCGTTTAGACCCTATTTGGGCAAAATGTGGGGAACTAGGTGTGCCGGTGTTGATTCATTCCGCAGATCCAAAATCATTTTGGGATGATATGAATTCTGATAATGAACGTTGGTTGGAGCTGAAAACACACTCACGCCGTAAGCGTTCCGATACAGACCCAGCGCCGTGGCAACAGATAATTGATGAACAGCACCGTATGTTCAAAAAACATCCCAAAACAAAATTCATAAACGCCCATATGGGTTGGTATGCCAACGATTTACAGCAATTAGGAAAGTTTTTAGACGAAATTCCCAATATGTACGTAGGTATAGCGGCCGTCATTGCAGAGTTAGGGCGTCAGCCGCAAAATGCGCGAGCGTTTTTCATCAAGTATCAAGACCGCATTTTATTCGGAAAGGATAGCTGGAAACCGGAAGAATTTCCAACCTATTTTAGGGTCTTGGAAACAAATGATGAATACTTTCCTTATTATAAAAAGTATCACGCGTTTTGGGCAATGTACGGTTTAAACTTACCGGATGAAGTTCTTAAGAAAGTCTATTATAAGAATGCGCTTAGTTTGGTCCCTGGATTAGATAAAAGCTTGTTTCCGGTTGACTAATCGGCTTTACAACATCCGTAGAAAATCTTAACGCTTATTTTTTGCGAATACGTTAAAATCGAACGAAATTAAAACCCTAAACCCTAAACCCTAAACCCTAAACCCTAAACCTATGTGCTCAAAGACCCACTGCTTTATAATTCCGCCTTATTTACTTGAAAAATTGGCAAAACACGGTAATACCAGTTGTAAAAGAGCTTTAAATGATTCGGCTAGAATTGTTGATCGCAGACGAAGCAGTCTAAACAATCTTTTGTTACGGAACGAAGCGGAAGGTAATGGAGAGCGTTTTATCTATGATTCTAAAAATCAGTTCGAGCAAAGGTTGGAGTTGGTGCGAAAAGAGGGGCAAGATGATGTAGAGGATGAAAGTGTGAATAAGGCATATGAGACCTCGGGTTTTGTTCGTGATTATTTTAGAGAGACTTTTGGTCTTAATTCCATTGATGGAAACGGTTTGGATATTATTTCTAATGTGCATTATGGCGAAGCATATAATAACGCCTACTGGGATGGAGATGAAATGACGTATGGTGACGGCGATGGTAAAGAATTCACTGATTTTGCCAGTGCCATAGATGTTGTAGCCCATGAGTTGGTACATGGCGTAACCCAGTTTTTCGCCAACTTGGAATATCAAAGTCAACCTGGGGCGCTCAACGAGCATTTTTCGGATGTTTTTGGTACGGTCATCAAGCAAAAGTTTCTAAAACAGGATATTTCCGAAGCGGATTGGCTTATTGGAGATAGTGTGGTAACGGAGGCATTTCCCGGGGTGGCCATTCGTTCTATGAAAGCTCCCGGTACGGCCAATGATTTTGATACACAGCCAGACCACATGGATAATTATTACAACGGAGCAGGGGATAACCAAGGGGTGCACATCAATTCAGGTATACCCAATAAAGCTTTTTATCTCTGTTGTTTGGAAATTGGCATTGATGATTGTGCATTAATTTGGTTCGAAACATTAAAATCACTCTGGCGTACGGCAGATTTTAATGATATGGTAGAAACATTGGTAAGTACCGCACAGAAGCTGGTGTCGGAAAATAGAGTTGCTGAAGCCGCTGTTGAGGCGGTAAGTACGAGTTTTTCGCAAGTAGGTCTAACCCCAATTGTTGTCTAATGAAATATCATATAAACATAGAAGGCGGATTTACGGGAATTCCCAGACAGTTTGAAGGTGAAATAGACTTGGATAAAGCCAAGGAAGAAGAAATGCTGAATGCCCTTGCGGAAAAGCAAGAAAAAAATAGTCAAATACGGGACGGTTTTACGTATACCGTAAAGCTTATGGATAATAACGGAGTTTATGAATCTCAGTTTAATGAGTCCAATCTTCCGAGTACCATCCGCACTTTTATTACGGATATTCAAAAAGGAAACAACTGAACTGCAAGTTCACTGAAATATAAAATGACGAAACCTAAACTGCTTATTTTTGACATAAACGAGACACTTTTAAACATGAAGCCCTTGGAGGAAGCTATAAACACGGCTTTGGCTTCTCAGCATGCTTTTTCAATATGGTTCAGGACCTTGTTGCATTATTCCTTGGTGGAGACCCTAACGGGTAATTATGAAGATTTTAGTGCTGTTGGAAAAGCAACGTTACAAATGACTATGAAAAAGTTCGGTAAAAACCTTTCATATGCTCAAATAGATAGCATTTTAGGGAATATAAAAAAATTGCCTGCGCATGATGATGTAAAAGAAGGTCTAAACCTCTTAAAGGAAGCAAATATAAAGTTGGTAGCGCTTTCTAATGGAAATGAAAAGGTTTTGAACGAGCAATTGGAGTTTGCTGGTTTGGCATCTTATTTTGATGCTATTATGTCGGTAGATGTCGTGGCGCGTTATAAACCTGAAGGCTCATCATATAATGCAGTTCTGGCAAAAATGAGTGAATCGGCAGAAAACACTATGATGGTGGCAGCCCACGGATGGGATATTTTGGGCGCTAAACGGGCCGGTTTACGAACAGCCTTTGTTGCACGCGAAAATCACGCCATTTATCCGTTAAAGGGGATGCCTGAGATAGAGGGCAAAACTATTCTAGAGATTGCCCGTGTAATTACAGAAAATTAAAGCTTTGCTAGACTTTCTTTTTCGTCTAGATTGCCATAATCTTGAAAAATACCACAAGAATATTCCTTCTTGATCAAAGATTTTTCTTCTTGTTTTTTCTTTCTGGCCAAAACTTCTATTTGAGGTGATAAGTAACCCATGTTTTCTATTTTTAAGGTATCGTTAAAACGTCTTCAGTTTAAAATTGTTGTCTTTCTTTTCGATTTTTAGTCGAATTACAAGTCAAATGTAAATCGGTATTTTAAAAGGGGATATCATTTTACAAAAACTTTGTGATTTGATAATTGAACCCTTGAAAATGAACAGTATAAAGGTATGCAACGATTTGTGTGATATCGCATAGAATACTGATTCAAAAACACAAGAATGGCTTAAAAAAAGAAGTGATTTAAGAATATTGTTGAAGAATCTATAAAACTACAAGTTGCTTTTCTATGTAACTTTTAACGAGCATTAAATTCATTTTTAAAACCAATGCTGCCGAAGGGATATTGTCATCTTCAATGGCGGAGATTATGGCATCATGTTGATCGTTGGAGTTGTAATGAAAAGAATCATTGGACATAAAAGCTCTCTCATAGAAAAACACACGGGTTTTGAGGTCTTTTAGAATCTGTTGAAAAACGGGATTTTTGTAATTGGAAGTTAGTAACCGGTGAAATTCCATATACGCATTAACACGTTCCAGTGCATCTACCGCATTGGCAATGGCGTCTCTTTGTTTTTTGAGTTTATTAATGGCACTTTCGTTAAACGTAGATTCCTCCAGGGCAAGAACTTCTAAATGGGCCACAAGCTCATATAGGTTTTTGGCCTCTTCCGGATTTACGGCGGCAATTACAAAACCACGGTTGGGAATGGCCCGCACAATATGGGACTGCTGTAACTGAGTTAGTGCTTCACGAATAGGGGTAACGCTCACGTTTAACTTACGGGATAAGGCGGCAAGGTTAATACCTTGTCCGGGTTGTAAATCTCCCTTTTGCATTTGTCGTAAAAGGTGTTCCCGTACTTTATCGCGTAATATGATACTCATTCCCATATCGTAAATATAGTTATCGTATACGATTTTACAATGTTTTTTTAAGTGAACTGATTTCAGGTTTGTTGTTCATTGAACTTGGAATAGTGTATTTGGTCTTAAAATGCCCCTGAACTATAATAAAATACAGGAATACCCGTTCTGAGAGCAAAACCTATAAATTTGATTATGAGCTATTTGTTTAAAAATGTTAGACCTTATGCACTAGTGGTAGCCACTAGTCTTTTGGCGTTCAGTTGTAGTGATGATGCCAACGAAATTCTAGATAACGAGCAAGATCAGAAAATTGATCAGACCGAAATTAAGACCGTTCTTGAAACGGATGAAATGTCCAGTTCGGCTGATATGATCGTTCAGGACTTATTCAGTAATAGAGAGTCCGGTAAATCTGCCAAGGATGCTTCATGCTATGAAGCGGAATATTCCGATACAGGTTTTACGGTAAGTTTTGACAATTGTTCCGTAGAGGGCAATGACGAAGTCTTAAACGGTTCATTAAGTGTGTTATATGGTTCGGATAACGATTCATACGCCTATTCCGTAACGTATAATGATTTGATGGTGGGCGGAATTGGTTTAGATGGAACCAGGGCCTTTGCCATAAGCCAAGGAGAAGATGATTCTCTTGTTTTTGATGTAACTGTTGATATGACGTTAACGCTTGAGGACGATAAAAAGATTTACGAAAAAGGAACCAAATCTTTTGCTTTTGTTTTTGGTGAAGAAAAGAACATGCTTACTATTGATGGTGATTGGATTCTAAAATCAGACAATGACACCTATACTATTGGTATTACCTCAGATTTAGAAGCTGAATTTACGTGCGATTATATAGGAAAGGGTACTATGGATTTAGATAAAAATGGTTTAGCTGTTTCTGTTGATTTTGGAGATGGCACTTGTGATGATACCGCTACACTTATATACCCAGATAGTACAGTTGAAACTATTTCTTTAAAATAGAATTAACACCGATAAAACAAAAAGCCCTTATCCAAACGGATAAGGGCTTTTTTGATTTTTAATCGCTAAATATTTATAAGGTTTTTAAATATTCAATTAAAGCGGTACGCTGTGTATCGCTAAGGTTATCTCCAAAAGTATGCCCGCCATTACCGTAACCTTTTATGGTGGTATCATAGGTTTCTTTGTCCACTTTAGATGTTTCTTCTGTGTAGTTCCATCCTAGGTTCTCTTTGTCATAATCGGTACTGCTGTAGCTTCGGCTCCAATATTTAGGACGTTTAGAGCTGTTCAACACTTCGGCAATAGTTGCTACAGAACCGTTGTGGAAGTAAGGGGCAGTTGCCCAAACGCCATCTAAGGGAGGAGCAATATATCCGCCTTCAGCGTTAAATTCCAATCCATTTGCGCCTGTACCGAACCATCCTGCATTGAACCAATCCAGGAAATAATCGTTTAGTTCCGATGGTTCCGTGTAAAGTTTTGATAATTCAGGGTCGGTTCCTATTGTGGAAAGGGCAACCAAAAGGTTGGGATACGTTTCGTTATCGCCATAAGAACCATGACATTTTACACAATTTTCTTCAAAAACCGGTTTCCCTTGTGCGGCTAGGTTAGCATCAATTTCAAAAGGATAGTCAGGAGCTTCAATGCTGTAAATGTAAGCTAGAACATCAGGCATTTTTGGGTCTAGTTCCTCCGCTTTGGCTTTGTCGTCCAATGTAAGCAGGCTAGAGCCAATAAATGATTTGCAAAAATCTTTACGTCCTATTGCGTGGTAGAACATAGCATTTTTCTTTTTCAACAACCACCAAGCCGGAACATCTGTAGGAATGACTTCGTCCGGCACACCAACATTGGGTTCGTCTGTCCACTCCAAAGTATTTTTATCTCTGTACGCTGCTAAAACACGGGTAATCTTATCGGCGGGATTGGCTCCTCTGGTTTCGGTGAGTGTCTTTGGACCAATAGCTTCTATACTTTTTCTGAATTGATCAAAAGCCTCCCATTCATCACTATCTTTTCCACCGTACAAAAATGAAATACCTGTACTTACTAAATCCATATTCACGGCCCTGTTGATAGTAAAATCCGCCGCATGGCTACCTAATCCTAGCACAAATTCATTGTTTATAAAACCGGCATGGCAAGACATACAGTTAGGAGATACTATTCTAACGCCGTTGGCCGCATCTACGGCCGTGTATTCATAGCCAATATTGGCGTTATCTCCACTACGGTTCAAAACATTGCTATTGTCAGCTCCAAAACCCTGTAAAAAAGCTTCGTAAGGTACGCCAGAGCTCATGTAGTTTCCTGAAATTAAAAACTCATAACCAATTGTGGCATCGCCGGTTCGCTGTGCAGATGCAGGAATAGCATCAACTTCTATTATGGGTTCGGGTTGTGGTTCCGAGTTTGGATCAGGAGTTGGATTAGGGTTTTCTTGATCGGGTACGGGTTCATATTCATTGCTGTCACTAGAACAGGCATACCCAGTTATCAATAGAACCATTAGAGCAAGGATGTTGATAGGTCTTTTCAAAATATAAAGTTTTATTCGCTTGAAACAGAAGGATATAATGCCGTTGAAAGATACTAATATATGCCGTTAATGTATGTTTTAACTCGTGAAGGACAAAAATAATAGATAAACCGAAAACTAGGAGGCTTAGAACCGACCTAGGTAATAATTTGCAATTTAATTTTCCGAATTCCCTCTTGCTATCGCTCCAAAGCCATGATTTGTTATCGGGTAAACGAAAAGAAATGCAAAAGCAGACTTTTTTCTTGTGTAAAAATTATACACAAGTATTTGTTAATGAACTGATTAAATCCACTTTTTTGAAGTAATTCGGATGGTTTGTCTTCTTTAATTTCTTAACATGGGAATCAGAATAAAATAAAAATAAATCCGTACCTTATCAACCTAATTTTAAAACAAGAAAAATACCGAATGGCTAAATCGCAGCAAACTTACAACAAGACTGAAAAAGAGAAAAAACGTCTAAAGAGACGAGAGGAAAAACAGAAGAAAAAAGACGCACGTAAAGCTGCTGCAAAAGAAGGTGGAGAAGGAATCCCTTTCGCCTATGTTGACCATAACGGTAACCTTGTAGATACCCCGCCAGATCCATCCCAGAAAGTTCAGGTAGATGCCGAAGACATTGTTTTAGGTATTCCTAAAAAAGAAGAAGGAGATGAAGAAGAATTTGACCCAGTACGTAACGGTAAGGTGTCGTATTTTGACTTCTCAAAAGGATTCGGTTTTATCATTGATTCCGAAAATCAAGAAAAGTATTTTGTTCACGTAAGTGGTCTTATTGATGAAATCAATGAGAACGATAAAGTATCTTATGAACTTGAAAAAGGGATGAAAGGCATGAACGCGGTACGAGTAAAGAAAATATAACTTTTTTCTCCTTCCTAGTTGTCGTAACGTATTCTAATTAAGCAAAACCTTAGGGGTTTGTTTTCTATAACTATGAAAAAGTTCCTAACTCTTTTTTTAGTAGTACTTACTACCTTTTGGTCTTGTGCCCCTACGGCAAAAAGCCTGTTTAATGGTAAAGACTTGAGCGGTTGGCATATAGATGTGCCTGCAATGGACAGTACGGATGCAAGAAACCCTTTTATTGTAAGAGATGGCATGTTGGTAAGCTTAGGCACGCCGGCAGGCCATATCATTACGGACAAAACTTACGAAGATTTTAGATTGGAAGTTGAATACCGTTTTGCCGGTGAACCCGGTAATTGTGGTGTTCTTGTATTTGCCTCTACGCCACGCTCACTTTACAAAATGTTTCCCAAATCTATAGAGGTGCAGATGATGCATGAAAATGCAGGTGATTTTTGGTGTATTGTTGAAGATATTACGGTAGACGATATGCTGGAACGCCGTGGGCCCAAAGCGGAATGGGGCATTACAGAAGGCAAAAAACGTAGGATTCTTAACCTTACTGATGGTTCTGAAAAACCGGTAGGTGAGTGGAACCGTATGACCATAGAGTGCCTGAAAAATGAAATTAAAGTTTGGGTGAACGGAGATTTGGTCAACCATGGTTACAACGCTACGGCCCAAACAGGACGGATTGCATTGCAGGCCGAGGGCTCCGAAGTAGAGTTCCGCAAAGTAGAACTACTACCTATTACCCAATTAACGGAGTAAATTTTAGGTTACTCAATCTTCCAAATTCAATACAACGGGCAAATCGGGAAAGTCTACCACATCAGAAGGATTCATTCCTTTAAGTGTGACGGCTCCTATACGCACCCGAACCAAGCGCAAGGTAGGAAACCCCACTAGGGCCGTCATTTTGCGTACTTGTCTAAACTTACCTTCCGTTAAGGTTACGGAAAGCCATGAATTAGGTCTATGGGTACCCACGCGGAGCAAATGGTGCGGTTCCGGAAAATCCGGTTCTTCGGTAATCAGTTTAGCTTGGCAGGGTTTGGTCAAATACTTTTTGCCTTCAATACCTATTTCTACCCCTTTTTGTAATTTTTCAATGGCTTCGGGGGTAATGAGGCCGTCCAATTGGGCGTAATATTCTTTTTCTATTCCGGAACGGTTAACGGTATCACTCAGTTTTCCATCGGTAGTCATTAAAAGGAGTCCCTCGGATTTTAAATCCAATCGGCCTATGGCCATAACCGCATCATCAAAAGGATATAGTTCGCTTATAAAACGTTTAGATCGTTTTTCCTTTTTATTGTTGGAATCCATTTGGCTAATAAAACCAAAGGGCTTGTACATTTTAAAATGTTGGTGGGTCATTCAAAACAAGATTATGGTATAAAGGTAATGAAGACTTAGGGTTAAAACCTAGGCCGGTTGTGCTTCTGGGTTAAAAATGAATTATTCTGCATCAAGCCGCAGCACCCTTGCTGCTTACCTTTGTATTAACTAAAAAAATGATGAAATGGAAAATGTATTAGTAGCGGGTGCCAATGGTACCACAGGAAAAAAAATAGTAACACTTTTAAATCAATCCCAATATTTCACTCCAATTGCCATGGTTCGTAAAGAATCCCAAAAGGAGCAATTTGAGAAAGAGAACATTACTACGGTTATGGGCGATTTGGAAGAAGATATATCGCATACGGTAAAGAATATAGACAAGGTAATCTTTGCTGCCGGTTCTGGCGGAAAGAAGGTCAAGGAAGTAGACCAAGAAGGTGCCAAGAGAATGGTAGACGCTGCAAAATCCGGTAATTTAAAGAAGTTTGTTATGTTAAGCTCTATGGGCGCGGACAATCCGGAACAGGCAAGTGACCTTCAGGAATATTTAAAAGCAAAGCATAATGCAGATGTCTATTTAAAAGATAGTAAGCTTACGTATGCCATTGTGCGCCCCGGTTCATTAACGAATGATAAGGGGACGGGAAAGATAAAAGCGGCCTCTAGTTTGGAGAAATCAGGTTCTATTAGTAGGGCCGATGTTGCGCAGACCTTGGTTCGCGCATTGCATGATGATGCCGTTAAAAATACCACTTTTGAGATTTTAGAAGGAGATACTTTAATAGGTGAGGCCATAGATTCGGTTTCATAAATTATAGATATTTTCGTTCGTACCAAAAGATTGTAATATCTTAGGGTTTGCTTTTAGGCAGACCCTTTTTTTTTGTCCAATTTAGAAATTACAGTTAGGAAGTATGCGCAGAAGAGATTTTATAAAACAGAGTAGTATGGCTTCGGCTGCAACCTTACTTCCGGTTACCGGTATTTCTTTAGGAAATCCATCAAAATATAAAATGGGATTGCAGTTGTTCACTATTCGCGATGCCATGAAAGCGGACCCACTGGGCAGTCTTAAAAAGGCCCGGGCCATGGGCTATGAAGATTTGGAAATCTATGGGTTTGACCCCGAGACCATTGGTTATTACGGCTATGAGGCAAAGGAATTCAAACTTATTTTAGACGATTTAAACCTTACCACCACTAGTGGGCATTATGATTTTTCGTCCTATTTCAATAAGCCAAAAGATGAACTTAGACGCTATTTGGATGCCTGTATCCAAGGGGCGCATATCTTGAACAAGCCCTATATTACTTGGCCTTGGCTGGCACCTGAATTTAGAACCATTGAAAATTTTAAGGTACTGAGCGAAAAACTAAATTGGATGGCCGAACAGGTAAATTCCGCGGGACTCGGCTTTGCCTATCACAACCATGATTTTGAGTTTACGGACCACAATGGGCAAACCGGTTATGATATCATCTTAAAAGAAACCAATCCGCAATTGGTAAAACTGCAGATGGATATGTATTGGGTAATGCATTCCTCTAAAAAGACCCCTCAAGAATGGATTGCAGAGCAGCCCGGACGTTACGTAATGTGGCATATAAAGGATATGGACAAGCTCACTAGAGATTATACGGAGCTGGGCAATGGCTCCATAGATTATGTGGACATGCTTTCTAAAATAGATACGGATGCCCTAGAATATTACTATATAGAACAAGGAAGTAATTTTGCAAAAGACTCCATGACCAGTATAGCGGACAGTGCAAAATTTTTCAAGAAAAACTTAAAACAATACCTCTAATAACACAAAAACAAACACATGAAAAACTATTCCCTTAAAGCTATTTTGCTTGCCGCTGCGCTTGTAGGTTTTACGGCCTGTAACGAGAAAAAACAAAAGGCCCAAGAAAAAGAGCCCATGGTAACTTATGATGAACCGGAATCCAAACTGCCCATAGATCGTCTGAAATTACCGGACGGGTTTAAGATTGAGGTGTATGCAGATAGTGTTGATGGCGCGCGCTCTATGGCCATGGGAGATGACGGTACTTTGTTCGTAGGTACCAGGAACGAAAAAAAAATATATGCCATTCAGGACCGTGATAGGGATTTTAAGGCAGATAGGGTAATTGAGTTGGATACCACTTTGGAATCCCCTAACGGAATTGCCTATAGGAACGGGTCGCTTTATGTGGCAGATGTAAGTACTTTGTACCGTTACGATAATATTGAAGCTAATCTGAACAGTGTTCCCGAACGAAAGGTTATTTATGATGATTATCCGGAAGCGTTTCACCATGGTTGGAAATACATTGCTTTTGGTCCGGACGATAAATTGTATGTACCAGTAGGAGCACCTTGTAATATTTGTGATTCTACCGTAGTGGACAAACGTTTTGCCTCTATTACCCGTATGGATCCTGACGGAAGCAACCGTGAGATTTATGCGCATGGTGTACGGAATACGGTTGGTTTTACGTGGCACCCGGAAACCAAGGAAATGTACTTTACGGATAACGGTAGGGATATGATGGGCGATGATATTCCCCCATGTGAGTTGAACCGTGTTACGGAAGCCGGTCAGCATTTTGGATATCCGTTTTGTCATGGCGGAACCATTAAAGATCCTGAATTTGGAGACCAACGCCCTTGCTCGGATTTTGTGGCGCCCGTACAGAATTTAGGTGCCCACGTGGCTCCGTTGGGGGTAAAGTTTTATACCGGAGATATGTTTCCTGAGAAGTACAAGCAGTACGCTTTTATAGCGGAACATGGCTCTTGGAACCGTTCCAAAAAGTCCGGGTACCGTATTTCTTTGGTAAAGCTTGAAAACAATGAGGCGGTAGCTTATGAAACCTTTTTAGAAGGTTGGCTGGATGAAGAAAGTCAAGAAGCATTTGGTAGACCAGTAGACGTACTGTTCCTAAAAGATGGCTCTTTATTGATTTCCGATGATTTTGGTGATGCTATTTATAGAGTGAGTTATGATGATGGAAGTAGCCAAGTGGCGAGTGTGGAGTAGGGAAATTACGAGATAGTGGCTGCACTAATTCGTTACTTTATAAAGCTTAAGAAAATACATCGTTTGTATTCCGAAAATTGGATATAACGATGTATTTTGCATTGTAGCCTTTAATAAAAATAAAATGGTAGAGTTAGTCTCGGTTATAATAATCTTAATAGTTACTATTTATTTCATTAGAAAAGTCAAGTCGGGTAAGGCTTCAAACTCTTCAAGAAATACTGTGAATAAAAAGAAAAATTCGACAGAAAAAGTTAACCATATTAGAACGGCAGGAGATAAGACCCTTTACAAGAAAAAAGGAATTAAAACATTTGATTTAAAAGGTATGTTTTATCAAAATTTAGATTTTAAAAGTCATACTGGAGAATTTGTGGGATTTGCCAAATGTGAAAATAATTCACACGATAAACATGCTGTTAGTATTTTTAATCAGGAAAATAAGTTGCTCGGTTACGCGCCTAAGGGAAATAGAAGATTGAATAACTCCCTTGTAGAATGGAATAATGGGAAAGTCCTCGTTTGGGGTGAAATTTCTTATGATGATTATGATAATAAGTGGTATGGAGTTGTATATATTCCAGTGGGGTTAACATCAAGTCAATTAGAAAAACTTGAAAAGGTTTTAAATCTTAAAATTGAAAATCAAGCTCAAATTAGAAAAAAAGAAAAGTCAACTATTAAGTATTTTGAAATTTTAGACAGACATAGAGAAATAGCAAAACTATTAGTTTCTTTAAATAATCCATCTGAGATCAATTATTTCTTTCCCAAGAATCTTATTCCTTCTATTTCAAGTCATTTAGAAAAAGAGAAGAATTGGGAAGAATTATTAGAATTGGAGCAACATCAAGATTTAATCGAAGCATTAAATGAAAAGTACAGAGAAAAGACTCTAAATCGAATTGAATTAGCAAAAAAAATGTTGAAGAAGATGTAGTCAATCGCCTTGTAAAACCCAACTATCATAAACATCACACTCGCACTAAGATTGATTAAATTCATTTAATCTCAAACCCATTTTTCAACCCATATAAACCCAACCAAAAATGAAACAAAACACCACTCATATTCTTATTCTAATTATGCTTTTTGTTTCGCTAACGGCTTTTGCAAAAGACTCGGTTTTTTCGGAATATGAGGTAAAAGAGTTTGTGTTTCAGGGGCGTGATGCCAAGGTGGTATTTCCCAAGAAAGCAAATGCTAATGGCTACTGGATTTGGCGTGCCCGTTTTTGGGGTGCTGAACCACAAGTAGATAAAGCCCTTCTGGAAAAAGGGTTTCATGTGGTTTACGTAGATGTGGCGCATTTATTCGGGAATGAACGGGCCGTACAGCTCTGGAACGATTTTTATGCCTATTGCATTTCAGAATATAACTTGAACAAAAAAGTGGTGTTGGAAGGTTTGAGCCGTGGCGGACTCATCATATACAATTGGGCGGCACAAAACACGGACAAGGTTTTTACCATCTATGCCGATGCCCCGGTGTGTGATATTAAAAGTTGGCCAGGAGGTCTGTACAGCGGAGAAGGAAGTCCCAAAGATTGGGAATGTTGCTTGGCGGCCCATGGGCTGGACTCGGTTTCCGTAAAAAGTTTTGAAGGCATTCCCATCCATACAGGTGTAAAGGTGGCAGAAGCCGGTATTCCTGTTCTACACGTATATGGAGCTGTAGATGTGGTGGTTCCTTTTGAGGAAAACACGGCATTGCTCAAAGAAAAATTTGAAGCTGCCGGAGGCACCATAAAGCTTATCCGAAAAGAGGGGGTAGGTCATCATCCGCACAGCTTGGAAAATCCCGGACCTATAGTAGATTTCATACTTGATAGTGTAGATTATAAGGAATAGTTAAAACACAAATTTCCATTAAACCATTACGTACGTCATTAGTCCAATTGGAATCAATCCGTTGATTCCAGCATAGGAGCATCATTTGGATTTTTCATTAGGTTGTGATATACAAAAGTCATGGCCGTTTATTAAAAAATAATTATAATTCGCATAAAATATACCCCATGGGAATAGTTGAGACCCTCATAAAAAAAGTACTGGAAAAAGGAACGATTACCTATAAAGAGCAATTATCGGAATCCGTTTATAAAGTCAGGATTAAAAGTGCCCATATTAGGAATGTAAATTTTAAACCAGGCTATTTTGTTCGTTTGGGGGTTGGTATAGGTCAAGAAGATTCGTCCATAAAGGACAAAGTAAGGAGCTATAGCGTTTGGGATATAAATCGCGAAAATGAGACCATAGACCTAGCCATCGCTACCCATAGTGGTGGAATAGGGGCGAATTGGGTCAAAAACTGCCAAACGGATACCAGGGTACATTTTAAATGGAAAAAAGGGAATTTTCTGTTGGATGACCAAGCGGATAGTTATCTCATGATCGGAGACTTATCGGCCTTGTCCCACCTTTATATGATCAAACGCAATTTATCCGCAGAGAAACAGATAGAAAGCATTATTTACAGTCAAGATATGACCGAACTCTTTGCGGACGTAGACGGTAAAACACCTTTTAATTTCTACGAAATGGAGCAAAACCCATATGAAGAAATACAACTAAAGCTGGAAGAATTACTGGCTAAGTTAAAAGGTACAAAGATGGTCTATATTGCTGGGGATAGTAGACTTTGTTTAGCCCTGAACCAGTATTTTAGAAAGCAACTTAATTGGAGCACCAAACAAATTAAGACCAAACCTTTTTGGAACCCGGAAAAAAAAGGGCTGGAATAGACTTCTTTTGATGCATAGAAGACAGAGCCGTTTTGCTTTGGGTATCACATTTACCACCCATTACCTTCTTTTACCTTTATTCGGGCAAGTGTAAATTACATCTTTGCTTGTCAAAAACAGCATATCCAGATGAGTGAAATTCCACCGAAAAAGAAAACTTCAAAAATTAGAATCTACGTAGATCTGTTCTTCTTCGCGCTAATGATTTTGGTACTCGTACCGCAGACCACGGGAATTCCAATTCACGAATGGGGTAGCTTTGTAATTATTTTACCGTTCTTTCTGCACCTTATCATCAATTGGAACTGGATAACAACAAACTCAAAAAAGTTTTTTAAGAAAGCGCCTAATAAGACTCGTTTTGACTATGTTCTAAATTGGACGTTGTACCTGTTTATGATTGTGCTAACGATTTCGGGAATCGCCATATCGGAGTCGGTTTTACCACTTTTTGGAATGCATCCTCAACCAGATAATTTTTGGACTAAAATCCATGACGTGAGTGCTGCGCTCTTCATGCTTATTTTTGGAATTCACATTGCCCTGCACTGGCGCTGGATAGTAGGGGCCTTTAGTAAACTCAAGTTTAAGGCAGATGTACATCACCTGACCTACGTGGGCACTATCCTTGCCAATAGGTCCCGCCAGCTGATGTTTCTGTTGGGTTTGAGTATAATACTGTCTATCTTGATTTATTTTGTAGAATATAGTTCTTGGGCCGAAGGCTTTAGGGAAGGTGTGCAAATCTCTACAGGCGAAGAACCCAAGAAACTAGGAAAAAGTTGGATGCGATACGTGTTGCCTTTTGTTAAGGTAGCCGTTCTTACTGCAGTCCCGGCTCTGATTACCGGAGGTATTGTTCGGATTAAAAAGAAACTAAAGTAAAACTAGGGGGAGTAGTGGCATTAACTACAGTCGTTACAAACCCCGGTAAGTACACAATTTACACTTTGCACATCATAGCCTTGGTCCAGTGCAAAGTTTACGGGAACGGGCAAACATTCTATAGTCTCGCATTGGGTGCACCTAAAATGAAAGTGGTGCAATGGTTTCTCCTTTTCATCGCACTTTATACAAAGGGCAAAATACTGCTTGCCATCATCTGCTACCACCTTATGCAGGACTCCATCATCACAAAAGCGGTTCAATACCCGGTAAATGGTAGCCCGGTCAATGTCCATGTCTATTTTTTGCTCAATGGCATTTTGGCTCATGGCTTTGGTGGTAGAGCTTAAAACAGAAAGTACCGCTTCCTTGGTAGGTGTATTTCGTCTTTTCATGAAAAAAGCATTTTTAAAATTAAATGCAACTGTGTTGCAATAATACAAAAATCTGCTATATTTGCAAAGTATACTAATGCGACAAATTCGCATTAAAAAATAATGTTATGACTACAGATACAAATTTTGATGTAATAATAGTAGGTGGAAGTTACGCAGGACTCTCGGCGGCAATGGCTTTGGGGCGCTCCTTACGAAACGTACTTATTATAGATGGCGGTAAGCCCTGTAACAGGCAAACGCCACATTCCCATAATTTTATAACCCTTGATGGGGAAAAACCAAGTGCTATAACTGAAAAGGCCAAGTCTCAGGTGTTAGCCTATGAGACGGTTACTTTTGTTAATGATATTGCCGTAACGGGAAATACATTGGGTGAAAATTTTCAGATTATAACGCAATCAGAAAAAATATATACAGGAAAGAAAGTGATTTTTGCTACTGGAATTCATGATGTAATGCCCAATATAAAAGGCTTTTCTAGCTGTTGGGGAATCTCGGTCGTTCATTGTCCGTATTGCCACGGATATGAAATAAGAAATAAAAAAACAGGTTTGATGGCCAATGGAGATAGGGCAATGCACTTGGCGTCCTTGGTTCATAATCTTACGAATGACCTCACGGTTTTAACCAATGGACCAGCCGATTTTAATGAGGAACAGCTGTTGAAGCTCCAAAAGAATAACATACGCATTATTGAAAAAGAGATATCCGAGATCGAACATGAAAATGGGTATATTAAAAATGTGATTTTTAAGGATGGAAGTAAAGAAGGTTTTGATGCTACTTATGCGAGTCTACCCTTTACACAACATTCGGATATACCGGCTCATTTAGGATGTGAGTTGAACGAACAAGGTTATATAGAGGTGGATGCCATGCAAAAAACCACAGTTCCCGGATTGTTTGCGTGTGGGGACAATACCACTCGCTTACGGTCTGTAGCATCGGCCGTTGCAGAAGGTAATAAGGCAGGTGCAATAGTGAATATGGAGCTGGCCCATGAAGAATTCTAAAACAAATACAACCCGTTAAAATGGCTGAATTTTGGGAAGATAATTTTGTGAACAAACAGGAAATGTGGGGCTTAAGGCCTGCAAAATCCGCTTTGTTGGCCAGAGACCTTTTTGTTGGGCAATCTGCCAAAAATATCCTTGCTCCAGGTGTTGGTTATGGCCGAAATGCACAACTTTTTGTAGAGCAAGGTATGCAGGTTACCGGCATTGAAATATCCAAAACCGCTATAGAACTAGCCAAAAAACATTACGGCAATACTATGAGTTTTCATTGCGGTTCAGTAGGAGATATGCCATTTGACGACGTGAAGTACGACGGAATTTTTTGTTACGCCCTCATCCATTTATTGGATGTTAAGGAACGCGCCAAGCTTATTCAGGATTGTTATAATCAATTGACGGAAAATGGGACTATGGTGTTTACGGCCATAACAAAAGACGCCACTAATTTTGGAAAGGGAAAATTAATTGGTCAGGACCGATACGAATTTCACCAAGGCGTACAATTATTTTATTATGATAAGGCATCTGTACAAACGGAGTTTGAAAAGTATGGACTCTTTAAAATTACAGAGGTAGAGGAGAGCCAACCTATGTATTTCATAGAATGTAAAAAAACGGCTGTTTAGTCCAACTTTATAAGTAAACTATAAGAGCTTACCGGTTTTTCCGGTAAGCTCTTTTGTTAGATTGGAATATATATGCCTACGGGGCTTCAAAACTTAACTGCTGCGTAATAAATTACAATTAGTAGCCTGAGATTTATGAGATGTTCAACAGTTTATACCTCTTGAAGTTGCGTGACTTCATTTAAAAAAGTGTTGTATTTCTCCAGTTCTAAGGGTACGTTGGCATTTTTCTCCATATCGTGAAAGTGATGCGTAGCTAAGCGTTCTAAACCCGCAAAAGCATTCATTTTATGAAAACCGAACATAACCCCATCGTCAACACTTTTTTGCTCAAAAAATTCATTTTCCAAAGTAAAAGCAGCTTTAGGGGCATTCCAACTTGTGGTTAAAATGTATTTTTTTCCATGCATTAAACCTCCGGTTCCGTAATTGATATCCGGATTTTTACTGCTTCGGCCATCACTGGTATAGATACCGTTTTGATGTCCTCCCGTAAATACCACATCAATATATTGCTTAAAACCAAATGGCAATTGAAACCACCAAATAGGCGTGTGGTAAATAATCAAATCTGCCCATTTAAACTTTTCAACTTCTTCCAATGGGTCATAGGAATCACCCACTTGTGTAGTCTGTACGGCGGTATCATCTAACGCCTTAAAATAGGCAACCGTAGTTTCAAACAGGGACTCGTTGAACTTTCCTCCGGAATGCGCAAAAGGATGGCTTCCATTTATAATAAAAATATTTTTCATCTGTCTTTTTTTAAATTCAAGACAAAATTAAAGTCATTACATCTATTGTAAAAATAATACAAATCATACCTTTGTATCAATAAATTTATAGATATGGTGAATTTGGAATGGTACCGGACGTTTAAAGAGATATATGAAAACGGAACTTTAACTAACGCTTCCGTAGCGTTATATGCCTCGCAGCCTGGGGTAAGCGTCCACCTAAACGCCTTAGAGGCCTATGTGGGTAAAAAGCTATTTGAACGCACCTCAAGAAAAATGATTCCAACGGAAGAGGGCAAGTTTTTGTACGAATACATCATAGAATCCATTAACAAGCTAGAGATAGCGGAACAACATTTTAAAAAAACTACCCAAGAAAAAAATCCATCGTTACATGTTGGGATGTGTTCCGAAATGTTCCAACACAGTATTGAGCACGTAATTCCCAAATTAGAGTTTGATTTGGTTGCCAAGTTTGGAGCACATACGGATTTGATAAAGGATTTAAACAATGGATTATTGGATTTGGTAATTACACCAAGAAAACAAAGTGATAAAAAATCTCTAGTAGAATATACGGCTTTTTCAAAGGAGCGGATTATTTTAATTGCTGGAATCAAGACGGATACATCTAGGGTAGAAGCCCATATAAAGTCCCACAATTATGAGGAACTGGAAGAAGAACTTCAGCGGAATACATGGTATAGTGCGTCTAATGAAATGGAGCACTTTAGACGTTTCTGGTATGAAAACTTTAAAAAGCGCCCTAGTTTTAAACCCAATTATATTCTGCCCAATATTGGCTCTATTATTAGGTGTTTGAGTAACGAAAATGGATTGGCCTTAGTTCCTGATTTTTTATGCCATGAGGCTATTTCAAATAATGAAATCAAGCGTATTTGGGACGGAATAGTAAACACGGAAAACACCTTGTATTTTGCATCCCGAACCGATTTAAAGTACAAGAAAGAGTTGAAAGTGCTCCAAGGTATATTCAGAACTAAAATGAAAACTGAGGTAGACAAAGGGGTTTAAACCAGAGCTGATTAATTTTTAGAATTAAAAAAAGCTTACCGGCAAGACCGGTAAGCTTTTTTGGAAAATCGGGGGAACTACAATTAGTTTAAACTAGCCAAAAGTTTTTCGGCTACGAGTTCAGATGAAGCAGGATTCTGACCTGTAATCAGGTTGCCGTCTTGCAATGCGTAAGCTGCCCAATCTTCACCTTTAGAGTAGATACCTCCATTTTCTTTTAATGCATCTTCAACCAAGAACGGAACAACATCCGTAAGCTGAACAGCATCTTCTTCTGTATTTGTGAATCCGGTAACTTTTTTACCTTTTACCAAGAATTCACCGTCATTTCCTTTTACGCTTTTTAGAGCGGCGGGAGCGTGACATACAAAAGCGATAGGTTTTTTCTGCTCATTGAATTTTTCGATTAAAGCGATAGAATTGGCGTCATTTGCCAAATCCCATAACGGACCATGGCCACCGGGATAGAAAACCGCATCAAAATCATCGGCATTCATATCTGCCAATACTTTTGTGTTCTTGATTTTTTCCTGTGCTACCGGGTCTTTCTCAAAACGCTCTGTATCTGCAGTACTTGCGTCTGGAGTATTACTGCTCGGGTCAATGGGAGCAGCGCCACCTTTTGGTGTTGCCAAGGTAATATCTGCACCTTTGTCCAATAATGTATAGTATGGATTTGCAAATTCTTCTACCCAAAATCCAGTTTTTTTACCTGTATCTCCCAATTTATCGTGAGAGGTTAAAACGAATAATATTTTCATCTTTTAAATTTTTAAAGTTCTATTTATTAATATGTCATTTTTACGATCTTCTCGGCATCCTGTGGGGTTAACGCCTGGCGCTCGCCAAGACCTTTCCAGCCACGATCGGTAAAGCGTTGCGCAATTTTTTCACCTGTACCCTCATACTCGGAAGTATAATCGGATAGTTTGGTGTCAATGCCCAACTCCTTAAAGAAGGCTTCCGTTTTTTCAATAGCGGCATACGCCTTGTCATCTATACTACCTTCGGTAATATTCCAGACACGTTTGCCATATTGAGCCAATTTCTCCTTTTTAGATTCAAAGTTGTATTTGTAATGACTTGGCGCAACTACCGCCAAAGTTCTGGCATGATCAATTCCGTACATTGCGGTAAGCTCATGGCCCATCATGTGAACGGCCCAGTCACCCGGAACACCTTGTTGGATAAGTCCGTTTAGTGCCATGGTACAGCTCCACATAAAGTTGGACGCCGCCTCATAATTACTAGGGTCTTTAATTACTCTAGGAGCAATCTCAATAAGAGTCTGTAAAATACTTTCTGCAAAACGGTCTTGTAAAAGTCCGCCCGCCGGATACGTCATATATTGCTCAAGAACATGAGTAAAGGCATCAGTGATACCGTTTACTAACTGTCTTTCTGGAATAGAAGTAATTACCTGGGGATCCAATACCGAAAACTGTGGGAATAGGGCAGGACCTCCAAAAGCTAATTTTTCCTGGGTCTCTTTTCTGGAAATTACCGTTCCCGAATTCATCTCTGAACCAGTAGCCGGCAACGTCAAGACCGTTCCAAAAGGCATTCCTTTTTTAATAGGCTCTCTTTTCTTTACAAAGTCCCATGGCTCATCACCTTCATAAACCGCAGCGGCCGATAAAAACTTGGTTCCGTCAATAACCGAACCACCACCAACAGCTAGCAAATAGGTAATATTCTCTTCTTTGATCACCTTTAGAGCATTCATAAGAACTGCATATTCCGGGTTGGCAGGTATACCACCAAATTCAACCAAATCAGCATTGGATAATGCTTTTTTAACTTGGTCATAAATACCGTTCTTTTTGATACTTCCACCACCGTAAAGCAATAATACTTTGGCATCAGAAGGAATTTCTTCCGTTATTTTCTTAATCGTATCTTTTCCAAAAATAATTTTGGTAGGATTCTTAAATTCAAAATTTGTCATAGTTTCTTTTCTTTTTTTTACTTCGGTCATTATATTTTAACGACCATTTTTCCCTTGTTTTTTCCATCGAACAAATCGATAAAGGCTTGAGGGATATTTTCAAAACCTTCTACTATAGTTTCGCTATAGGTCAATTTACCTTCGGCCAACCAAGTTGATAGTTGTTGAAGCGCCTCAGGGTATTTTTCCTGATAATTGAAAACAATAAACCCTTGCATAAGTGCACTGTTCCTCACTAAAAAGGGTTGCACGCTTACACTCTTAGGTAGTTCTGTATTGTTGTATACCGATATAGCACCACAAATAACCATCCTTGCAAAATGATTTATATTGAATAACACCGCATCCGAAATAGGACCGCCCACGTTATCAAAATAAACATCTACTCCGTTTGGTGCTGCTTTGGCAATGGCCGCAGTCATATCTTCAGTAGTATTGTAATTGATGCCCTCATCAAAACCGAATTTAGATTTTAGCATCTCTACCTTCTCATCACTACCTGCAATACCAACAACATGAAGCCCCAGTATTTTACCAATTTGGCCTACCACACTACCTACGGCACCGGCCGCACCGGAAACCACTAAGGTTTCCCCTTTTTTAGGTTTCCCAATTTCGTTGAGTCCTAAATAGGCCGTTAAACCGGTCATTCCCAGAATACCCAAATAGGCACTCAACGGCGCTTTGTCCGCATCAACTATAGTAAGGCCTTCTCCATTGGAAACCTGTTGGGTTTTCCAATCCAGGGTGCCCGCAAGGTAATCTCCCTCCTTAAACTCGTTGTGCTTAGATGCTATAACTTTTGCTACAATACCTGAATGCACGGGTTTGTTCAATTCAAAAGGAGCCACATACGATTTGGCATCGTTCATTCTTCCTCTTAAATAAGGGTCTACTGAAACGTATGCTGTCTCCAAAAGCAACTCTCCGTCTTTGATTTCTAAAGAAGAGTCATCCTCTATAAATTCAAAATCTGAAACCGAAGGTTTCCCTTTAGGTCTATTTTTTAATAAAATAGTTTTCATAGTATTCTCTTTTTGTAATTAGTCCATTACGGTAACTAAATCTTCTGTGCTCTTTCTTACCTTGACCAAATTGGCCAGCCAATCTTCTTCCGTTTTTCTATAACCAATCGGCAGTAAAACACAACTACGCAATCCTTTTGCCCTAAGACCAAGAATTTCATCTACGGCATCTGGGTCAAAACCTTCCATTGGCGTGGAGTCTACTCCTTCAAAAGCGGCAGCGGTAAGGGCTTCGGCAAATGCTATGTAGGCTTGTCTTGCGGCATGCTGGAAGTTCACTTCCGGGTCACGTTGTGGGTACATACCCAATAGTTGTTGTCTGTAATTTTCCCAACCCTCATTTTTAAAACCACGAATTTCATTGGTAAGGTCAAACATCTTATTGATGCGTTCCTCGGTATAATTATCCCAAGCAGCAAATATCAATAAGTGAGATGAATCTGTAATCACGGATTGGTTCCAAGCCACTGGCTTTATTTTTTCCTTTAACTCTTGATTGGTTACCACTATAATTTCAAAAGGTTGCAATCCACTAGAAGTAGGGGCAAGGCGGGCCGCTTCTAAAATACGGTCCACTTTTTCCTGTGGTACGGTTTCGCCGTTCATTGCTTTTGTAGCGTATCTCCAATTTAATTTATCAAGTAATTCCATTTGTATGCTGTGTTTAAAATGATTGTGTTTATATTTTTATACTGTTCCAGGCAGATTGATAGGCCTCTTCCAAGTGGTCTTCGTTCAGTTGAAAACGTCCTCTTTTTTGGGTAATCATCAAGAAGGATAAAGGATTGATGGAGTAGGCATACAAGATGTAATCCGATAACGGCTTAATCTTGCCTTCCTTCTTACCGCGCTCCCACAAATCCAACAGGGGTTGTAAGTGCCTAATCCCTTCTTCTCGACTTTGCTCGTCTATCATAGGCGTATTGTCGCACTGTGCCAAGAACATTGCTTCTTCGCATTCCTTTAGCTTAAAATCGGCAATACGTTTCCATATAACCTCAAAGCCTTCCTCAACCTCCATATTGGGGTCATAGGTAGCAAACGCGTAATCTGTAAAAGCTGCTTTTACCTCTATGTATACCTTGTTTACCAAATCCTGTTTGTTCTCAAAGTAGAGGTATATTGTAGCAGGCGATACATTGGCCATTTTAGCTATTTTGGACATTGGTGCGGCGTGAAAACCACTATTGTTCACCAATTCAATTGTAGCTTTGACCAGCGCATTTCTCTTAATTTGACTCTTTGTTAATTCTGCCATTGTTTCTAATTCTGGTACAAAGATAAGAATAAAAATGAACGTTCATTCTTTTTTAACAAAGGTTTAGTTTTTCAATGTCAATAGGGTGGGACTATCTAGGGATTACTTTAGTAGATTTGTATGCAGGCCGGTCTGGCCTAAGAAACTTTAAGGAGACAAACCATCCATTTAGTAAACATCAAGAATATGAGTGATAAGCAAGAATTGACCGTAGACCGTATTTTAACAGACCTAAAGCAGCCTACCATAGATTGGCAGCAAATATTGGAAAATGTAATTAGCGTTTTTGACTGTAGCACGGGAACCCTCCATTTCTTAGATCAAAAAACAGAACTATTACAATTACAAGCTCAGAAAGGCATTCCTCCATTTTTAATACCTAAACTATCTACAATCCCCATAGGCAAAGGAATGGCAGGTATTGCGGCAGAGCGTAAAGAAGCCGTAGAAATGTGTAATTTACAGACAGATGATTCCGGTGTTGCCCGTCCTGCTGCCAAAGAAACCAAAGTAGAGGGTTCCATTGCCGCGCCCATGTTACTTGACGGAAAATTATACGGTACCTTGGGCATAGCCAAACCGGTGCCCTATGATTTTACGGAAGACGAGCGCAATAGTTTGCTTAAAATTGGAGAAGCTATGAGCAAGGCCTTGGTAGGTTAGGTTTGTTCTTTTAGAGGGAAAATGTCAATCCCAACTTTAAGTTAGATGAACGGTCACTTTCGGTAGAGGTCGAAAAGCTGCTATACGAATAATTATATAAGGCAGAAATGCTTAAGTGTCCCGATAAGGGCATTTCTGCTTTAAGCTGACTTAATACGCGATGGTTGGCTATATAACGGTATAAGGGCTGAAAGTACAAGGTTCCCGTAAAGTCAAGTCCCGTTTTGGGAAAGGCGTAAGTGGCGGAAAGGTAGCTACTGTTCCGGTGATTGTTGAACTGTACCTCGGTATCTTTTTCAATTTCAATTTCGTACATGTAGGCATTACCAAAATAGACTTTGGCATTATCTTCCGAAACTAATTTTAAGCGTACACCAGCGCCCACCAAGCTCCTGTTGCGTATGGTGAGCAAAGTATTGTTCTGGTTTTGAATAAAAGCTTCCAACCTAAATAGGTCCGTTATTTTTTGATTGTACCTAACATGAAAGAAGTAAGAGTTTTGAAAATCTTCGTCCTTACTTCTAATAAGGTTATAGTTGCCTATGAAAAAGAATATTTTCTTAAGGTCTTTGGATTTTATCTGTGTGGTTAGATTGGAACCTACCTGAAGAATGTAAGCCCCATTATTGTCCGTATAGTTAAAAAGCAAATCGCTCTTTAAGGCAAAACGAACGGAATCTTTCTGCATTCGTTTAGATTCAATATTTACCAATTGGGCACTAGAACTATAAAAGAAAAGAAGGGCTATGCTTATGGGTAAAAGTTGTTTCATGCGGCAAGTGATTTTTTTTCAGCTGCAAAACTATCTAATTTCTATGTGATATAGGGAATTTAGGTGCTTTACAGATTAATTTCAAAGAAAAAAAATGGGTTTCCAGAGAAAAAAATTAAAGTAAAATCGTATTATTGGTATAAATCGGTTTGGAATTCCTTGTTTCTACGCTTGTCGTAATCCTTTGTGAAACCCAAGTTAGAGAAGCATAATGTTAAGTTTTGACTAGAGATACGTATGGAAATAGTAGGTGCATTACAGAAAGATATTGAAGATATCCAATCCATTAGCATTGTGCCCACTATTTTAGATGTGGTTTGCAGGGCTACAGGTATGGGCTTTGCGGCCATTGCCAGAGTAACCGATGAAACATGGGTAACTTGTGGGGTTTTAGATGCCATACCCTTTGGGCTTTCCGTAGGTGATGAACTTGAAATAGAAACTACTTTTTGTAAGCAGGTGCGTGAGAGCGATAAACTGGTAGTTATAGACCACGTGGAAAAGGATAAAGTATATCATAACCATCCTATACCTGCGCAGTATGGTTTTCAAAGCTATATTTCCGTACCTATTGTTAGAAAGAACGGCGAGTTTTTTGGGACACTTTGTGCACTGGATCCTAAACCGAACAAGGTGAACAACCCAGAAATTATAGCTATGTTCTCTATGTTTACGGAATTGATCGCTTTTCATCTAGATGCCCTAGAGACCATGCGTAGGCAAGATACTGCAATAAAGAAAAAGGATGTTGAACTTGCTACCTATGATTTTATTTCCAGTCATGATTTGCAAGAGCCGTTACGTAAAATCCAGATTCTAACGAGTACGTTAGAAAAGAAAGAAGAAAAGAATCTTTCGGAGAAAGGGAAAAAATATTTTAAGTCGATTAAAAAGGCGGCCACAAGAATGCGCAACATTCTTAATGACCTTTTAACGTATTCTGAGACGGAGTTTAAGCCTAAAAGTTTTAAGGAACTAGATTTAAATGTTCTTGTAAATCGGGCAAAAGCCAGGTTAAGTACACAGTTGGAAGAATCCAACGCTATTATTAATACCAATGATTTGTGCACGTTAAATATTGTTCCCATTCAAATGGAGCAACTCTTTTATAATCTCTTTGCCAACAGTTTGAGCTTTAGAAGTGATAAAAGACCGCTGCTGATCGAGGTGGATAGTAAGCAAGGTTTGGGCCAGTCTTTTGGTGTTCAAGGTCTAGAGGAAGCTAAAATGTATTGCGAAATCACAGTTAAGGATAATGGTATGGGTTTTGACCAGCAATACAGTGAGAAAATATTCGACATATTTCAACGTCTAAAAAGCAAGGAGAACGATAAATCTACAGGAATAGGACTCTCTATTGTAAGGCGTATTGTAGAAAACCACAATGGAAAAATTATAGCGATAGGCAAACCGGACCATTTTGCCATTTTTAAGATATACCTACCACTATAACTAATTGTTCGCTAAGCCATAGCGGGAGTGGCTACAGGTATTGAAAAAGCTAATTTTTCAATTTCATCCAACAATTCAATAAAATCTCTTTTAGAAGTTAACGGGTTCATAACGGAACATCGCAAAGTGCGTTCGCCATTAATTGTAGTCTGTACAATATAGAATTTTCCCGAAGCGATCAATTGCTTCCGTATTTCACCATTTAACCCGTTCAGTTCCGTGTTGTTTATTTTGTTACTTGGAATGTACCTGAAATTTACAATATTGGATTTCGGTTCGTGTACCAGTTCAAAATTGGGTTTTTCCGTAATAAGTTCCGATAAAACCTGTGCCGAATCATAGAGTCGATCTACATTTTTTTCAAAGATATCGTTACCGTACGTTTTCAGGAGTACATATACTTTTGCCGAAAGAAAAGGTTTGCTGCACTCAAAAGTACGTTTAGCGGAATTATACCATTCTTCGGTTTCGGGAGAATCCCACAAGTATTGTGCTCTTTGGGCAAAAGTCCTGTAAATTTTGTTTCCTTGTCTAAACAATAGGGCGGTGCTCAGTACCGGTGTCATCAACATTTTGTGAAAATCAATGACAACGGAGTCCGCTTTTTCTATTCCCTTGGTCAGTCCCTTATATTTTTCAGAAAACACGACCGCTCCACCGTGTGCGCCATCTACGTGTAACCAGATATTATTAGCTTCACTGAAAGTTGCCAGAGCTTCCAAATCGTCATAGGAACCGGTTGCGGTAGATCCGGCGCATCCTATTATACAGAAAACATGAAGTCCTTTTTTCTTTGCTTCTTCCAAGTATTGAGGGAGAAGGTCTGTCCGAATTTTAAAGTTCTCGTCTACAGGAATTTTTATGATTCCGCTATCGCCCAAACCTAAAATCCGTGCCGATCGATCAATACAATAATGCGCTTCATCGGAAACCATTACCGCTAATTTTTCATTATGGCCTTCTTCCCAAACGTTCTGTGGTGCTTTATCTTTTCTAGCGGCTAGTAAGGCGGTAAGGTTTCCCAAACTTCCCCCGGAAGTCATAAGGCCCGAAGCTAAATCTCCATAACCTATTTTCTTGGCCGTAAAATCTGTTACTACCCGCTCCATAGCATTTGAAACCGGTCCCATTTCATACACTCCCGTACTATTATTGATTAAATCCGTTACCAGTCCTGTTAAAGCGGTTATAGGTGCGGGCACAGCGGTCTGGTGCCCCATGTATTTAGGGTGCTGTGTTTGTTGAGACCTTTGGAGCAATGTGGTTAAAGTGGTTATGGGGTCGGAAGGTTGTTGAAGATCGTTCTCCCAGAACTGTAGCTCGTCTTCCGGAGCATTATTTGGATAGACCGTTTTGGTTTCCTGGCTTTGCAAATTTCCCAAGTGGTTGGCAAGGACATCGATCAGTTCTTTTCCTACCGCTCTAAATTTCTCCGCGTCATAAACATTTGTAAGACTTTGATCATTGGTCATTATGAATAGCTTTAAGGTTCAACATCATCCTTTATTCCACACAAAGCTAGATATCTTTACTTATAAATATAAATACTTAATTTTGATGAATTCATAACAAATATGTATTACTGAAATGGATTTACAACACATACGTAGCGCCGTACTGCTCTCCAAGAAGTTAAACTTTACTAAGACGGCAGAAGCGTTACATATTGTTCAGCCCGCCTTGAGCCGGAAAATAAAACAACTGGAAGAGGCTATTCAGGCGCCATTGTTCAAACGAAACAAACGGAACGTAGAGTTGACGAATGCGGGAAACTATTTTATTCCTGAAATGGAGAAGCTATTACTTCAGTATGAATTCATTTTAAAACGAACCCATCAAATTCACAATGGAGAGGTGGGGGAACTAAAGATAGGTTTTACCCATTCCGTAATGCAGTCCATTCTGCCGGAAATTCTCATTAGCATTCGGGAAAATCTACCGGGCATGAAGACTATATTGAAAGAGCTTAACAACCGTGACCAATATATACGTTTGCAATCCGGTGAATTGGATATTGGTTTTGCCACCAATCCCCTTGTCCCAACAGGGTTAAAGAGTAAAGTTTTGCATATAGATAATTATGCGGTATTGGTGCCCAAAGGTTTTGATATAGACCGGTTACAAAAGAAAGGGTTCTCGATGTTTGCCAAAGAACCTTTTATATTTCCTTCAAAAACAGATGGACCTAACTATGTGAACATTATTGAATCTATCTGCACCAATGCCGGCTTTATACCTAACGTGGTACATGAAACAGATTCTGTCAGTACTAGTATACGATTGATAGAGGCTGGTATGGGAGTTTCGTTGGAGCCAATTTCCTCGCTTCGCGGATTAAACCTGCCTATTGATTTTTATGAATTGGATGATACACCTCAGAAAGCACAATTAACTATGATTTGGAATCCGAAACTTGAAGTTGAACATCCAAAACTGTTCACACTTTTACATGATACCTCTAAAACTTCTTAAAAATTGTGGAGTTAAAAATCCTGGTTTACCATTCACTTTCCTTGCATTACTAGCATGTTTTTGGGAAAACTCTTCTCTGTGCTACCGTTCATTCGCCTAATATTAGAATCGTTATTGTTAAAATATTGACAAATTGTAATTTTTACAACACTTATTTGAATTTAAACTGCGGGATTAGGAATTAAAACTTTTTGTTACATTGATATCTTATCAGTTTTACTACAATTTTGTATAAAAAAAGGAAATAATGCCTAGTTTAATTAACGAATAGGCATTAAATACACAAATACCTCTCATTTTTATAGGTAACATAGCATAGCATACCGAAAAATATTGCATAAAACCTTTAAAAGTACAATTTTTCCTCATAAAAATTTCTACCTTAATAGGGTGGAACGAGGGGTGTAGTTTAGTGTCCTCTCTTCTCATCAAAAATTCGTTTAAAAGTTCTTTATCGGAATTGAGGTTACATATAGTATTTGAACCGACCCGATTAGAACTGTAATTCAGAATTTATCAGTGAGTAAAATTAATGGATATTAACCCCGCTAAAAATGAAACCATGGCATTTGTACTTTCAAGCATGATGGAATTGGGGAAAAGAGCCCCAGACTTTAAGTTGCGTGATACCGTATCAGGTAAGGTATTAACTTTGGACAAACTAAAATCTGATGTAGCTACAGTTATTTTTTTTATCTGTAACCACTGCAGCTATGTACATCACATAAACCCAAAACTTGTAGAGGTTGCCAATAAATATCAAGCCCAAGGGGTACAATTTATTGCAATAAGCAGTAATGATATAAAGCAATTTCCCCAAGATGCCCCTGTATTTATGGCACAAATGGCCAACTATCATAAATACCCGTTTCCTTACCTCTATGACGAATACCAAGATGCAGCAATAAGTTATGGAGCGGAATGCAATCTTGATTTATTTGTTTTTGATAGTGATTTGGCCTGTGTTTATACCGGCCGCTTTGATATGACCCGACCCAACATTCAACCAGCTACCGGAGCAGACCTTTCCGCTGCCTTGGATGCAATATTAGCTGGAGAGGAAGTAGACTCCAACCAATATCCGAGCATGGGTTCTAGTATTGCATGGAAACGAGGAGTGCCTAGAAAGAACTTAGAAATGTATTACTAAAACCACAAGTTTAAACTGTAGTGGTAGCGGAGCAATCGGTTCGTTTTAGCAACATATATTCTCCATTATTTTTAAACTGGCGTAAAGAAGTACCTGAGTAACGTTTGAAGGTTTTGGATAAATGGCTTACATCTGTAAAACCTAGGTCATCTGCTATCTGGGTAAGTGTGTAATCGGAATTCAACAAACGTATTTCTACAAGTTTCAATTTTCCTTTAATGATGTATTCCCGAAGCGACATATTTACTTGTTTCTTGAAAAATTCACTTACATAGGTAGGGGACATCATGAAAACCTCTGCCAAATTCCCAACTTTCAGTAATTCCGGTTGGTCTATATGTTCATTGATATAGGTTAGCATTTTATTTATGCGATCATCAGTATTGTTCTTTAGTATTTCATAAAAGTTGCCCGCCTTAATGTTTCTAACGAGGATTTCCATAATACATACCATTAGACCTTTAACCAAGGCGATGGATTCGTTTCTGTAGGTCATGGACTCCTGTAAAATCATGGTTGTCAAAATAGACAGGTGCTGCCTGTCCATCTCACTTTTAATAATATCGCCGGGTAATTGATTGTAATTACTAAGGATGTAAGAAGCTTCTTTAAACCATTCATTCCTTTCTTCCGAGTTTCGTTTTCCGCTTTTAAAAAAAGAGTCTGTAAACTTTAGAAATACAAATTTTGTAGGTTTTTCAATGGTAAAAGAATGACATCTTAATGGTGGAAGTAAAAAGATACTTCCCTTGCTGTAGCTGTGATGGTTATAGTTAATGCACTGTGTACCTTCACCATCTCTAATGAGAACTAGTTCAAAAAAATTATTCTTAACAGGCCGTTGTTTCCACTCTATTAATTCAATTTCTTGTATTTCAAAAGGTTTTTTTGCTTCTAGTATTTGCATAACATACGCTATCTACTTCAAAAATACAAAATTGTGCCCACACGGTCATTGACTTTAACTTAAATAACCTTTAAAAATACATATTGTTCAGGTTAAATCGAGTGAAAAACGGATTGTGGTATCACACTAGCTAACTTAGGTTTCATTTCCATGTATAATGAATACTTGTAAACTGAGCATTCAAAATGTATTTAGGCTAGGAAAAGTCCATGATTAAAGAGATGACCGTGACCTAAATAATTGAAGAAGTAATCTACTATTTTCTTCAGCTAATCTTGAATTTAGACAACGGAATTAAGGAAATTTTAAGGCTTTTGAGCTCCAAAACCTCGGTTTTTACCAACATCCCCTTTTATTATACTCTAAAATGAACGAGGTACACACTTAAATTTGCATCAACAAAACAACAGACATAAAATATATAAAATGAGCACACCTAACATTGCCAAAGAAGACATACTGAACGCTTTTAATTATAGACACGCTACTAAGGAATTTGATGCTAACAAAACCATTTCTGATGCGGATATGAAATTTATCTTAGAAACGGCACATTTATCGCCCAGTTCATTTGGTTTTGAACCTTGGCATTTTGTGGTGGTGCAAGATAAAGAGTTAAGAGAGCTTTTAAAACCTGTTGCTTGGGGCGCACCTTTAAAATTAGATACTGCCAGCCACTTTGTTTTAGGTTTGGCAATGAAAGCGCCTATGGTAAAGCATAATGCCCCTTATATAGAGCATATGATGAAAGAGGTAAAACAAATGCCTGCCGAAGTTATAGAAATGTATTCTAAATTTTACAGGGAATTTCAAGAGCGCGATTTTAATCTGGATACTGATAAAAAGTTATTCGATTGGTCTTCTAAGCAAACCTATATCGCATTGGGTAATATGATGACATCAGCGACATTAACAGGCATAGATTCTTGCCCAATTGAAGGATTTCATCAAGAAAAAGCAGAGGCTTTATTACAAGAGAAATTTGGAATTGATACCGATAAATACGGACTAGCTTTTATGGCCGCCTTTGGATATAGAAAAGCTGACCCAGAGTTTCCTAAATCTAGAAGAGATTTTGATGACATTGTAACTTGGAAGTAAGGACAAGTTCACTTAAAAATCACATTTATGAAAGCAATAGGATATAAAGAAAATCTTCCGGCAACAGATGTTAATTCGCTTCAAGACATAGAAGTAGTAACGCCTAGAGCAACTGGTAAAGATATTTTAGTTGAAGTAAAAGCCATTTCTGTAAACCCTGTAGATTATAAAATTAGAGCCAATAGACCAGCTTCAGATGGAGAATGGAGTGTTATTGGTTGGGATGCTACAGGTGTTGTTAAGGAAGTGGGAGAAGATGTATCTCTTTTTAAAGTAGGTGATGAAGTTTGGTATGCTGGTGATTTAAACCGGCAAGGTAGTAATGCCCAATATCAGTTGGTTGATGAACGTATTGTAGGTAAAAAACCTGCAAGTTTATCGTTTGCAGAAGCCGCTGCCTTACCATTAACCACCCTTACAGCTTACGAAATGCTGTTTCATAGACTAGAGGTTTCTAAAGATGAAGCCAACAAATCTATTTTGGTTATTGGTGCTGCTGGTGGCGTGGGTTCTATTTTGGTACAACTGGCTAAAAAGCTTACAAAATTGAATATTATTGGTACCGCTTCTAGAGAAGAAACAACTTCGTGGTTAAAAGAATTGGGTGCAGATACGGTAATTAATCACAGAAATAAGCTTAGTGATGAATTTGAAAAATACCACTTGCCAGCACCAGAGTATGTGGTGAGTTTAAATGCTACGGAACATCACGTAGATGAAATTGCTAAACTGATTAAACCACAAGGGAAATTCGGATTTATAGATGACCCAAAATCATTAAACGTGATGCCTTTTAAAGGTAAAGCGGTTTCTACACACATTGAGTTAATGTTTACGCGCTCTATGTTCCAGACCGATGATATGATAGAGCAACACAATATCTTAAACGAAGTTTCTGAGCTTATAGACAACGGAACAGTAAGAACCACATTGGGAGAAAACTTTGGAGCAATAAATGCTGAAAATCTTAGAAAAGCTCATGCTTTCTTAGAGACAGGAAAAGCAAAAGGTAAAATTGTTTTAGAAGGATTTTAGACTCTATGAGTCAAATAAATTAAGCAAAATGAAAAATATATTATCAATTTTAGCTGTAACGGCTGTATTTGCAAGTAACAAGATAACTGCACAAACACCAACAACAGACGACATTAAGTCTGTAAATGAAGTGGTAACCGCAGATAATGTAGAATGGGGCTGGTTAAACCCATTACGAGGCGATAAAAGTCCGGCTGCAGGAAAACTTTGGGGCAATAGAACTAAAAACGAACCAGCGGGATTTTTGGTGAAATTCAAAAAAGGATTTTCGTCACCACCACATATTCACAATATAACTTATAGAGGTGTAGTAATTAAGGGATTGTTACATAATGATGATGAAAATGCAGAAAAACAATGGCTACCAGCAGGTTCTTATTGGCAACAGCCAGCGGGAGAAGCGCATATTACCGCTGCTGACGGTGAAGAAAATTTAGCTTTTTTAGACATTCAAGAAGGTCCGTATTTGGTAAAACCAACATCAGAAGCTTTTGATAATGGCGAAAGACCTGTAAATGTTGATAAAACAAACTTGGTTTGGTTAAATGCTAACGACATCCAATGGGTTTCTGAAAAGAGCAATGTAGAAACCGCATTTTTATGGGGAAGTCACAAAGAAAATCAATTACGTGCCACGCTATTAAAATTGCCTGCAGGCTTCAACGGAAGCATAAAAAATTTGAGTCCAAACTTTAGAGCGGTTATAATTTCCGGAGGATTAACACATCAGTTTTCTAAAAAAAACGCTAAAGCTGATTTACAACCTGGCTCTTATTTTGGTGCAGAAGAGAATGCGATTTCTTTTATTTCAACAGAAAAGGAAACAGTGCTGTATATAAGAAGTAACGGTGATTTTGAAGTTAAATAATGATGAAAGGGATATACTTTTTACATCCCTAGGAGTATTGGGTTAAAATAGAATCAAAGCAAATTTATGAGTTACGTCCAATTCTAGGTCACACTCAAATTACTTTGAACGGGTTTTTATTATTTACGACGAATAAAGTGAATTGTTTATGGAAAGCCTGACGATATATTAGCAATAAGTTAATGAAGGTTTTACCTTTGCATGCTTTAGAAAAAGATATAATGAAAGAGCCCTTATTTGAAATACAGGAAAAGAAAACGGATAAAGAACTATATAGTTACCAGCAAGGTGCCATTAGTCGAATATTCGAAAAATTCGATAATGAAAGAGATGACTACCACTTATTGTATCAATTACCTACTGGAGGCGGAAAGACTGTTATTTTCTCGGAAATAGTCCGTCAATACCTTAAAAATCACTCAAAAAAGGTCTTGGTGATGACCCATCGTGTAGAACTTTGTAATCAGACCTCAAAAATGCTTACTAGTTTTGGGGTGATAAATAAAGTAGTCAACAGTAAGGCCAATCTAGACGACCAAGAACGTTATAACTGCTATGTGGCCATGGTGGAAACCTTAAATAATAGGCTTAATGATGGTATATTGGATATCTCTGATGTTGGTTTGGTCATTGTAGATGAGGCCCATTATAATTCCTTTACAAAACTGTTCAAGTTTTTTGAAAATTCTTTTGTTCTTGGGGTAACAGCAACACCTTTGAGTTCCAATAAGGACTTACCCATGAATAGCAATTACGATGAGTTAATTCCTGGGGAATCCATAGAAAACTTAATAGAAAACGACTTTTTGGCCAGGGCGGAAACTTTTCAGTATGATATGGGATTGACTTCTTTGGAAGTAGGTTCCAACGGGGATTACACGGTTAAATCTTCTGCGGACCTGTATACAAGTCCGTCTATGTTGAACAAACTGCTGGAAGCTTATACCAAGCATTCCAAAGGGAAAAAGACGTTGATATTCAACAATGGTATTGAAACTTCAATTCAGGTATATCATACTTTTAGAAATGCGGGATTGCCCATTATGCATTTGGATAATACTGCCACAAAAAAACAACGAAAACAAATTTTAAAATGGTTTCATGATACTCCGGATGCCATATTAACATCCGTAAGTATTCTAACCACTGGTTTTGATGAACCCACTATAGATACCATTATCCTTAACAGGGCCACAAAATCTTTAACATTGTATTACCAAATGATCGGTAGAGGTTCACGAGTATTGAACAACAAATCCAAATTTACCGTAATTGATCTTGGTAATAATATTTATCGTTTTGGCCCATGGGGTGCGGACTTAGATTGGGAGGCTATTTTTAAATCGCCTAATTTCTATATAGACCGTATTAAGGATGATGAGGAAATTGAAGGTAGTTTTAAACATGAGTTGGCAGATGACATTAAATCTGAATTTTCAAAATCCAAAGACACTTATTTAGATATTAAGGCTTTATATAAAGATGCCACCTTTTCGGGGCAATCTTCTAAAGTGGTACTGGAAAAATCCATCGAGCAACATGCTTACATCTGCATAGAAAACAGTGAGGATTTATACGACGCTCTTGCCCTAGCAAAATTACTTAAAGGAGATATAGATAATAGGATACAGGTATATAGCAAATGTATAAGTAAAAGCACCTATAATTTTATAAGCTGGCTAAAACTGGATTATCAGAAAAAGCTGAACACATATCTTCGGGAAAACTTTGATTCCGTTTTTGAACAAATTCATGGTCATCCGCCAGAAGATTAATTTAGTTTAAGATGAAATGTAAGTGGTAAGTATCAAGTTCTTTCGCTAAATTTATAGAACTCCATAAAAAGAAGTTAGTATGCGACAAAAATCTTGCGACCACATAAAAGCCATTTCCAAGATTAAAACTGCTACTGAGCGTGTTTGTGAGGAATGTATTAAGCTGGGCGATGGCTGGGTGCATTTGCGCACATGTCAAGAATGTGGTGTAACACTTTGTTGTGACGATTCTAAAAATAAACATGCTACGGCTCATTTTCAGGCAACCAAGCATCCGGTTATAAATTCGGCAGAACCTAATGAAAAATGGTTTTGGTGTTATCTTGATAATGCTTTTGCAACCTATTAAACCAAACCAATTATGATCGATCCAAAATTTCCTGAATTAACTAATTTTCAGGTAGAAAAACTTAAGAAGTACGGTGAAATAGAGTTCTATAAGGAGCCAACGGTCGTTTTGGATTTTGGAGACCGGCATTATGATTTTTTTGTGGTGCTTACTGGCGGAATCAGAATTATAGACCCTGATAAAAAAGATGAAAATATTGCCATTCATACCAGGCATCAATTCTCAGGTTCAAGTAGTATTCTCTCACATAGAGCCGTTGGGGTTTGCGGTGAAACCTTGGCAAATACCCAGCTTATAAGAATAAGTCCTGATAATCTAAAAAGTGCCATTGCCAAATTCAGTGATATTAGCGATGTACTTCTGAATGCATTTTTATTGCGTGAAGACGCGCTGAAAAACAACGTTCAGGGTATTAAACTCATTGGTTCTGAACACTCCAATGAAACCTACGCTATCCGTGATTTCATGGATAAGAATGATATTTGGTACAATTTTATTGATTCTGATAAGGAAGACGGATTGGTGCAGCTATTGGAAACTTTCAATTTAAAAGAATCTGACCTGCCTGTTTTAATCAATAGTCAGAATGAGATTTCCGTTCGCCCATCCATAGATGAAATTGGTACGTGTACCGGTGTTAGATTACAATTGGATGATGATATTTATGATGTTCTAGTGGTAGGTGCTGGTCCCGCTGGTTTGGCTGCTAGTGTTTATGGCGCTTCAGAGGGCTTAAAAGTGTTGACCATAGACAGTAATTCCCCTGGCGGACAAGCCGGTAAAAGTTCTAAAATTGAGAATTATCTAGGGTTTCCTACCGGAATTTCAGGACGTGACCTTGCCAATAATGGCTACATACAGGCACAAAAATTTGGTTGTACCATATCCGTGCCGCATAGGGTAGAGGGCATAGCGCGCAAAGATGGTTATTACGAAGTTAATTCTAACAACACATCTATATTAAAGGCTAAAACGGTCATTGCAGCAACAGGTGCGGCGTATAGAAGACTGCCTTTAGAAGGTATTGAAAAATTTGAAGGTTCCGGAGTGTACTACAGCGCCACTTCAATGCACGCCAATATGTGTAAAAACAGCGAAATAGGTATTGTGGGCGGCGGTAACTCCGCAGGTCAGGCGGCATTGTTTTTAGCAAACCATGCGCATAAAGTATATGTAATTATCAGAAACGAGGATATTGGCGCAAAAATGAGCGATTACCTTGTTCAGCGAATTTTCGCATGTGATAATATTGAAGTTTTAACAGGTAGTAATGTCGTTAAGGTTGACGGCGATACGTATTTGGAAAAGGTAGAAATCGAACAAAACGATGCTTTAGTAGAAAACAACATTAATTACCTATTTACTTTTGTTGGCGCAAAACCGTGTACGGAGTGGTTAGACAATATTATAGATACGGATGCTAAAGGCTTTGTACACACAGGGCTCACTATTTGCGATAATGCTTTAAATGGCGAATCGGTATTCAAACATAGAAAGCCTTACACTTTTGAAACCAGTTTACCCGGACTTTTTGCTGTTGGCGATGTACGTTCCGGGTCGGTTAAACGTGTAGCTTCGGCAGTAGGTGAAGGGTCTATTGTAGTTAGTGACATCCATAAATTTTTAGCGCTTGAAACCGAAGCAAAAATTATATAGTACTTTTAAGCCCTATGCCACGTACCATAATCGAAAATATTGTAATTCAAGAATACAAAGACCAAACCTTTTTTGAGTTTTGTAAGTATACTACCATCAGGTTTTTTGAGATTGTGTATTTTGAAAAGGGTAGCGGCACCATAAAGATTAATGGGAAAACGGTAAACTATTCGGCTAACAGCATCTTTGTTTTTGTACCAGATGATATTTATATCGTAAACCCAGAATCGGCAACTACCACCATTGCCATAAAATTCTTGAAAAGCTTTTTTAAGGGAGATGCACCACAAAATGCAAATCTTCCGGTGAACGATTGGTTTCGTAAAATTGAAGGGATTTTAAACAGTGAAAGTCATCAATTACGTGAAATGCGTTTTGAAACCGAATCGGATAAAATTCACTTGATTTCTTTAATTAAAATGGTGGCTGCAGAAAACGATAAAAAGAAATCATACGACCTGTTTATCATTCAAAATTCACTTTCTGTAATTCTTCACCTTATTGCCCGTAACATTCAGTTTTTAAATGCTGATATGAGTGCCAAAATAGTGGAGTCCTCCAAAATTCAGCAAATCATCAACTTTATTCACGCCAATATTTACAATCCGGAATTGCTGACCACCAAAAACTTGGCAGAAGAGTTTCATATGGCGGACAATTATATCAGTGAATATTTTAAAAAACATACTGATGTATCGCTAAAAAAGTACATTCTTAACTACAAATTAAAACTAGTAGAAACCCGATTAAAATATACGGATCTGCAGTTCTCAGAGATTGCAATGGAATTAGGCTTTACAGATTCTAGTCACCTTAACAAGACCTTCCAAAGTTATAAGGGGATGACTATTGGTGCTTATAAGGCAAGTATTTCCCAATAAATTACCATTTACCTCTTTTTTTACTAAAAGCCCTTTGTTTTTTACTTATCCAGAGCTTGAGTGCCTAGGTAACTTTGTACTGTATTAATAACAGAACAATAATTAACCAAAAACTCAATACTATGGAATACAAGAATTTTCAAACATTTACGGCAGAACAAAAAGGAGGAATTTTAACAGTGACTATCAATTTTGGTCCTGTAAACGTACAAGGGCAAGAAATGCTTGCAGATTTAAGCAGTCTTTGTTTATGATTAGAGTGCGATAAAAGCGTAAAAGTAGTTGTCTTTGAATCTTCAAATCCAGATTATTGGGTATGTCATTATGATACCAACTTACTTAGAGATATGTCTATGGAAGCGGTACCAAGAAACGAAGTACAGTTATTGGACTTACAAGCAATTTTAGAAAGATTAAGCAACGTACCACAAGCAACCATAGCTAAAATTGAAGGTTTTGCGCGTGGTGGCGGACACGAAATGGCGTTGGCACTGGATATGCGTTTTGCAGCAAGAGGTAAAGCCAAATTTATGCAAATGGAAGTAGGTATGGGCATTTTACCTTGTGGTGGTGGCGCTTCACGTATGGCAAGACAAACAGGTTTAGGTAAGGCATTGGAAATTATTTTAGGAGCCAGAGATTGGGATGCAGACGAAGCTGAAAAGTTCGGAACTATTAACAAAGCATTAGATGCAGATGAAATAGGACCTTATGTAGATGCTTTGGCAGAACGTATTTCTAAATTTCCGGCAGATTCTATTGCAGCTAGTAAACGTGCAGTATATGCGTCTATAGACTTACCAATTAAAGAGGCTTTAAAAGAAGAAGCCTACCAATTGTTTCAGGCTACAAGTAGAACACCTGCCATAAAAAGATTCACCTACGCAGATGAAAATGGCGCTCAGTTTGACCATAACAACCAAAAGAATTGGGAACAAATGGTGATGGATATTCAAGAAGTAAATTAAGGGCGCCGAGCGCCTTGCGCTACACACTTTACGCCAATCGCATATCGCAGTTTGCGTAGAGCGTGTTGCGCACAGCGAATAGCGAATAGCGAATAAAATAAAGTCTCTGTCTAAGGCTAGAGATATTTCCACAGATAAACAGATTAAAACAATAAAAAGAAGAAAGATTATGAAAGCAATGCTTATAAACAACTACGGAGAAAACGGAAATTTCGAAGTATCAGAAATTGAAAAACCAGCAGTAAAAGCAAATCACGTATTGGTAAAAATAGCGGCATCTAGTGTAAATACGATTGACACTATGATTAAGAATATGGGAACCGATTTACCATTATCACCAGCTACACCAGCCTTATTGGGAATGGATTTCTCAGGAATTGTAGAAGCTGTTGGAGATGGAGTAGAAGGTTTTAAAGTAGGCGATGAAGTATACGGTTGCGCTGGCGGATTAGCCGATTTACCAGGAACCTTAACGGAATATATTGTAGCGGATAGCAACCTTGTAGCGCACAAACCAAAAGGCTTAACAATGCGCGAAACTGCAGCTTTACCTTTGGTAGCTATTACAGCTTATGAAGGTTTAACAAGAGCAGGCGTAAAAGCAGGTCAGAAAGTATTGGTACACGGTGGTTCTGGTGGTGTTGGTCATTTAGCGGTGCAGTTGGCAAAGTATTTTGGAGCAGAAGTTTTTGCTACAGGTACTGGTGATAATCAAAAAGCTATTGTTGAAAAATTTGGTACAACCTTCATCGATTTTAAAACAGAAAAAGTAGCAGATTACACAGCAAAATATACCGATGGTGGTTTTGATGTGGTTTTTGATACGGTTGGTGGTGCAAACCTTACCAATTCTATTGAAGCTGTTGCCTTAAACGGACATATTTCTACTACGGTGTCGTTATGTGAGTTAGACTTAACGCCATTGCACTTTAAAGGAGCATCATTACACGTAGTATTTATGCTAATACCAATGTTGCACAATTTTAAAAGAGATGCACACGGAACTATTTTAGAGCGTTTAGCTGAAATTTCTAACGAAGGACATTTAACGCCAATAGTAGATCAAAACAAGTTCTCGTTAGAAGAAGTTGGTGATGCTTACGCACATTTACAAAGCGGAAAAGCTATTGGTAAAATAGTAGTTGAGAACTAAAAACAGTAGGGATTTGCAATGTATCCTTATGGTTGATTAATAGTGTTAAATGCCTCTTTTTAGAGGCATTTTTCATTTAAAACATAGCAAAACCTTGTTTTTTACTAAAACCACCATTTTTACTACCAAAGCAGAACAGCCGGTTGTGCGTAATTTTGTTATAGATAAAAAATACAATAGCAGTAGCTATACTAAAAACATATAATTATGAAAACAATAGAACATACAAATGCACTTGCGGAAGCTCGTGCTTTAGAAGTACCATCAAGAGAATTATCCTTAAGACGCGATCCATCTGTTTCACAATTTTGGAATGAAAACCGAAAATTGCTAGAAGCTGCTTGGACAGAATGGGAACTAGAAAACAAAGACGATTTACTAGTTCCTGACGAAACTTTGCTTGACCCACGTTTACGTAAAGCTATTAAGGACGCTTGGGAAAATCCAGAAAAAGAGTCTGCTGTTGCCGATTTATGGGATGAAGTTATACCAGGAGTTTATGTAGCACAGTTTTTTGATGTAGATCGCTTAGCGGATTTCCGCAACTATTTAGAAGCTGTGGCAAACTCAAGAGTACCAAAACGTGCGCCTTACGGTATACAGTTAAACCGATATGGAATGATGCTAGATCCTCGTTCTGAAGGGCATTTGGCAGCACCTAATTTTCAGGCTTTTTATAATGATATGATGGACCGTTTTATGCGTCCTATAGCGCGTTTGCTATTGGGAACCTATGGTTATGACAATCAGACTTTTGGATTTTCAATACAGTACAATCCAGATAAGGACAAGGATTTACACGCACATACCGATGCTTCTGCGGCTACCTTGAATATCAACATTAACTTACCGGATGAAAAGTTTACAGGATCTGAGGTCGATTTTTATGATAAGGCTTCAGGAAAAACGGTACAAGCTATTTTTGAGCCAGGAAAAGCCATCATCCATAGAGGTAATGTGCCACACGCAACACATCCAATTACAAGCGGACAACGTAGTAATTTAGTAGTTTGGTTGTATGGTGACCGTATGCAAATACCACGTGGTAGTACCAGTAGTTACGGGAATAGTAACAGTGACTCTATTAAAGATGTTGCCTTGGAAAGCGTTACCGCTCGCCAACGTTGGAGTTTACCTGATGGTCTTAAAGATACCGTTGCACCGTTTTAAAAGTCCATAAGAAACTGGCAGCATTTGTGCTGCCAGTTTTCATAAACTATATAATTATGTACACCAAACCTAAATATCCAATTGTAACTGTTCTAAAATGGACAAGAAGGTATATTTATATCTTTTTTATAACGGCATTAATTCCTGTTCTACTTTACGAAGTAGCCGGTTTTAAATGGCTTACATTGCCTTGGCAACCAATTGGACTAATTGGTATGGCATTAGCATTTATTACTGGTTTTAAAAACAATGCTTCCTACGATAGACAATGGGAAGCTAGAAAAATTTATGGCGGCATAGTAAATGCATCTCGTTGGTTTACAACAATGGTTAACGATTTTGTAACCAATAGTAATACCGATAAGCCTAAAACAGAAGCTGAACTATTTCAGATAAGAAAAACAATGGTTTTACGCCATGTTGCTTGGATGAGTTCCTTGAGACATGCCTTGCGCCAAAAAAAGAGTTGGGAAACGGCTAAAACAAATAAGTCTGATCAAGAGCATATGAAAAAAATAAAGGTTCTAGAATTTGAAAATTCGTTATCTGATGAGTTAGAAGGTTATTTGTCTTTGGATGAAAAAGCTAAGGTACTCACTAAAACAAACAAGCAAACTGCGGTTTTAAACCTTCAATCTAAACACATTAGACAATTGGTTTCATTAGGGTTAATTGATAATTTCAGACACGTAGAATTTCAAAATATAATTGGTGAGTTGTTCACCTTGCAAGGAAAAGCAGAACGAATTAAAAATTTCCCATATCCCAGACAGTTTGCTACTTTGAACTCCTATTTTGTTTGGATTTTCATTTTCATAATGCCTTTTGGTTTTATGCGCCAGTTTGATATAACTGCGCAATCTTTGGTAGCATCTGGTGTGCACAATGCGTTTTTTGGATTTATAGTCCAACATTTTGTGTGGTTATCTATTCCCTTTACCATTATTATTTCGTGGATATTTTTTTCTATGGAGCGTGTAGGAGATACTTCTGAAAATCCTTTTGAAGGAATGGGTAATGATGTGCCAATTTCCACTATTTCTAGAGCAATAGAAATTGATATTAGAGAAATGATTGATGATGACAAATATGAAATTCCTGATCCTTTACCTGAATATGCAAATACTCAAATGTAACAATTGAACTAGATTCTATACTTAAAATTAAAACTCAATAGATAAAGCTTATAAAATGAAACATATATTAATAACAGGAAGTACAGACGGCATAGGCAAATTACTAGCCTTGCGTTTGGCTAAAGAAGGGAACTTTGTTGCCATTCACGGTAGGAGTGATGCTAAATTAAGCGCTACTTTAAAAGAAATAAAACAGCAATCTAATAATGAAAATGTAATAGGCTTTTTAGCAGATTTTTCAGACTTAAATGCGGTTAAAAAAATGGCTGAAGAGGTTGCTAAAAAAATGCCAGTAATTGATGTTTTGGTTAACAATGCAGGTGTTTTAATGACGAATAGCAATAGTGGTACTACAGATATTCGGTTTGTGGTTAACTACTTTGCACCCTATGTATTAACAAATGGCATATTAGCAAACTTAAAAGCATCGGACGCACCAAAAGTTGTGAATTTAAGTTCTGCCGCGCAATCCACTATAAATGTACAAGCTTTAGAAGGCAAAACAGGTTTGGGTGCCAACGAAGCTTACGCACAAAGCAAACTGGCATTAACAATGTGGAGTTTTTATTTAGCGGAACAAGAACCATCAATCACGGTAGTGGCGGTAAATCCGGGTTCCTTATTAAATACCAAAATGGCTAAAGAAGCTTATGGGCAGCATTGGTCTCCTGCAGAAAAAGGAGTTGACATTCTGTACAATTTAAGTATGACAGATTTAGCAAAATCAGGTGAGTTTTTTGATAATGACCGTGGTGGATATAACAAAGCTCATGCGGAGGCTTATAACAACGTGAAAATTGAAGAGTTGATTAAACTTACGGATGCTATAGTTATGCATTAGAGTAGATTAAGCAGGGGTTATTTCTTTTAAAAAGAAAAATGGATGGATTTTTACATGTCATTTTCACCTAAATTCGCAAAATGAAAAAGATTTTGGTTTTGTTTTCGCATCCTAAGTTTGAAAAGTCTAGGGCAAACTCCATTTTGGTAGATAAGATTAAATACAAAGAAGGTGTAACATTTCATGACCTATACGAGAAATACCCTGATTTTAACGTAAATGTAGAGGCCGAAAAAGAGCTCATAAGTGAACATGATATTTTAATTTGGCACCATCCCTTTTATTGGTACAGTTGTCCTCCCTTAATGAAGCAATGGATAGATATGGTGCTGGAATTTGGTTGGGCTTATGGGCCTAGCGGTAAGGCATTGTACTCAAAAAAATGTTTAAACGTAATTACCACGGGAGGCTCCAGGGCATTGTACTGCGAACAAGGAACCAATAGTTTTTCGGTAAAAGAGTTTTTAAGGCCTTTTGAACAAACGGCAAATTTATGCGGTATGCAATACTTTCCGCCTTTTGCCGTAATGGGCACCCATAGAATTGAGGATAAGGAATTATACGATTATGCCCATAAGTATGATAAATTGATTGATTTGCTGCAAAGTGATATGTCCCTATCAGACGTAGGAAACTTTTCGTTTATCAATGATATTCCACAATTAAATCCGCAGATATGACAGGTAGTATACTTTTTGAAGCTATTGTATTCTTATTGGGAGCCATTATTTGCGTGTCTATTGCCAAACGTCTTGGACTAAGTTCAGTATTGGGGTACTTAATGGCAGGCGTATTAATAGGTCCCTACGTTTTAGGTTTTATAGGAAATGAAGGAGAAGACATTCTTCATTTTGCCGAGTTTGGTGTAGTTATGATGTTGTTTTTGATTGGTCTGGAAATAGAGCCTAAAAACTTCTGGAAAATGCGAAAGACCATTGTAGGCATGGGAAGTTTACAGGTTATGGGGACTATAATACTTTCTTATTCGCTATTTATTGTATTGGGCTTTGACTGGAAAGTCGCCTTAACTTTTTCAATGGCGGTGGCCTTGTCATCTACCGCAATTGCATTACAGACCATTAAAGAAAAAGGCCTGTTGAACACCACTTTTGGACAGTCTTCATTTTCCATTTTATTGTTTCAGGATATCATTGTCATTTTTATGTTGGGTGCTTTGCCCTTATTGGCAAACACGGAAAAAGCTCCTGTAGAGAATGGTGATACTCACGCTAATTTACTTCAGAATTTACCATTGGGATTGCAGACCTTGTCCATTTTGGTTTCGGTTTTTGCTATAGTTGTAGCAGGAAAATATCTAATAGTGCCTATGCTCCGTAAAGTGGCCAAAACCGGTGTTAGGGAATTATTGATTGCTGCAGCACTACTCATTGTTTTCGGAATTTCTTTTTTGATGGAGCTCGTTGGGTTAAGCCCTGCACTTGGAGCTTTTTTAGGTGGTGTAGTCTTGTCCAATAGTGAATTTAAGCATGAGCTGGAAAGTACTTTGGAGCCTTTTAAAAATTTACTCTTGGGTCTGTTCTTTATGGCCGTAGGAGCTTCAATAAATTTTATCGTAATAGCAAAGAGTCCGCTTACTATTGGCGGCATTTTACTGTCCGTAATCGTTATTAAAGCTTTGATTTTGTTTATCACCGGCGCGGCCTTTAAGTTGAAACTAAATCAGAAATTGCTGTTGACGTTTAGTTTGGCACAAATAGGGGAGTTTGCTTTTGTACTGTTGTCTTTTGCGTTTCAGTTAAATATTCTGGAGCAAAACCAAATGGATATTATGTTGGTGGTTACCGCCTTGACTATGACGGTTACACCCATTATTGGTATGGTGAACGAGCGAGTGCTTTTACCTCATTTTGGCACCAAAGAATCTATAAAAAGACCTATGGACCACATTGCAAAATCGCAAAAGATTATCTTGGTAGGTTTCGGTCATTTTGGAAGTACTATTGGGCGTTTTCTTAGGACACATGGTGTAGAGGCCACTATTTTGGACCATGATTCCAACCGGGTAGATTTTTTACGTAAAATGGGTTTTGATGTGCATTATGGTGATGCCACTCGTATGGATTTGCTCGAATCGGCAGGTATAGCCGAGGCTAATTTTCTTATTTGTGCTATGGATAACCCAGATGTGATAAAGACCTTGGCAAAAACGGTAAAAAGTAACTACCCAAAGGTTAAGGTTATGGTACGGGCCAAAAATAGGTATGCGGCCTATGAATTCCTGAACATGGAAATAGATCATATTTATAGGGAGTCTTTGGAAACTTCCTTAAAATTGGCCAGTGAAGTTCTTAGTCAAATGGGCTTTAGAAAATACACCTTACAGCGTCAAGCGCAGAATTTCATTAAGTATGATGAAGATAGTTTAAGACGATTGGCCAAAGAAACAAAGATAGGTGATGAGGACTATATCTTTAAGGCAAGGAAAGAGCTGGAACAACAAGAAAAACTACTGGAACAAGATTTAAAACGAGGCGTAGTAGAGTTTGATAATCATTGGGATAGTGAACAAATTAGAGCTATGCTCAGCGGTACGAATACTCTAAAATAGACTTGTTTTAGAATTGACACATCATATTTTTCAAGACTAAAGAAACTGATTTCGGCTACTCCAGGCAGACTCAATTAAAACAGTACTTATACTGTTAATCAGTGGTTTAGAATTTTTTGATTAGAAATTGTAGGGTTGCTTTATGAGCTTGTCAAGTTTTTATTGAGTGTTTTTTCATGGCGTGTAGGGTCTATACAATTACATTCGGTTTTGTATTAATGACTCAACATTCTCTTCTATGACCTTTCTCAAAAGCACAGTGATTTTATTCATCATTTTATGTATTTCTTGCAAAAGCGAAACAGCCTCAGAAGTAGATGAATTAAAAACAGAGGAGAAACTACCTAACGAGGAGGAATTAACACCTACAGAAGAAGAAGAAGAGGAGACTGAAGAACCCGTTTCTGAAAATATAGTATATGATTTTAGCGGACAGACACCACCGCACGCCCCAGAAGGAATGGAATGGAAGTTAGTATCTGAACTTTCGGATGAGTTTAACGATACCTTTGATGATACAAAATGGACGAAGTCTTTGTGGAACTATGGCGTACCGGTGAATATGGTTTCTGAAAACTCTGGTGTAAATGATGGAAATTTATGGATTAAGGCAACCTTGGCCGAAAATGAGAAACGTTGGTTTCAGTCTTCTCGTGTAATGTCCAAAACACGAATTAACTATCCCATGTACACGGTCAGCCGTATAAAAGGAGCACACATATCCGCATACAATACATTTTGGTTGAACAACGGTAATATCTCAAACCGAAACGAGATTGATGTGATTGAGAACAATTCCAACCCGTCATGCGATTGTCAACCTGATTTTCCGTGGCAAATGAACTCTCAATATTTTCACGTAATCGATGATGACACCAAGCGCAACAAAGGTAATTTTGATAATAGGGAACTCTCCAACGACAATCCGCTTAAAGGAATACAGTGGAATGAGGCCTACCACACTTTTGGTGTTTGGTGGAAGGACGAAACACACATTCAATTTTATTTGGACGGTGAACCAGCAGGGAATGTGGTTTCCGCACGCAATTTTACAAGGGAATTAAATATCATTTGGGACTTGTGGACCGTTGATGCAGATTGGCTAGGAGGACTGGCTAAAAAAGAGCATCTGCAGGATAGTACTATGAATACAATGAAAGTAGATTGGATACATACCTATCAACTGGTAGAAAAGGAATAAAACAATAATGTTGAGTTGTTAGTTTAGTAGGAGTAGGGCATGAACACTTGTTTTTGCCCTATTTTTTTATCTATAACCTAGTATTGCAGTTTGATGTGAGAAAGATTTTCTTGTATTGAGCAGTATAACTTGTCGTAGTTTCTATTTCAATTTTCAAACTAATGATGGTATTTATTAAATGCTATATAGAGCACTTATTAAGAGTGTGTTGCTAATTAGTGGCACATCACATTTTCAACCATCACATATAAGCTAAAATCAATTTTTATTGAATCATTGAGCCCTTTTCACCTTCCTTAACTTCACGAACAAGACTTTAAAGATGAACAGTCTTACTTAGAATTTTAAAGAAGGAAATATGAAAGAACAAAGTATTTTAAAACCTTATATTTTAGGCAATATAGAATTACCCAACCGTGTTGTAATGGCACCAATGACGCGTAGTAGGGCAAATAACAGTGAAAATGCACCTACAGAAGATTTGCATGTACCCTATTACACTCAAAGGGCTACTGCCGGACTCATAATAACAGAAGGCACCCAAGTGTCTAAGAAGGCAGTTGGTTATATTAATACACCCGGAATTTATTCAAAACCACAGGTAGAAGGGTGGAAGAAAGTGACACAATCTGTTCACGAGGCCGGTGGAATAATTTTTGCTCAACTTTGGCATGTAGGTAGAATTTCGCATCCTGATTTTCACAACGGTGAACTCCCTTGGGCACCGTCCGCAATCAATCCGGAAACAGAAGTGTTTACGCCCGAAGGCAGCAAAAAAACGGTTACTCCAAAGGCAATGACCCAGGAGGATATCAAAACCACTAAGAATGAATTCGTTCAAGCGGCCAAAAATGCTGTTGCCGCTGGTTTTGATGGTATTGAAATACATTCATCCAATGGTTATTTATTTCATCAATTTTTTAATGGAACCAGCAATATTAGAGAAGACGAGTATGGAGGTAGTATTGAAAATAGAGCCCGCTTTTTCTTTGAGGTTTTAGATGCTGTTAAAGAAGTAATTCCTGAGATAAAAATTGGGGTTCGGTTTAACCCATCGTTACATAACATTTTTGGAATGACAATGGATGAAGAAACCATTCCCACCTTTGATTATATTATTGAGAAGTTGGATAAGGAATATGACCTGGCCTATATCCATTTATCCGAACCTTTTAATGATGTGTCTGAAGTTGAGTTTGCCGAGCAACACATAGCTAAACGCTACAGGCCGAAATATGATGGAACCTTGATGATAAATAGTGGTTTTGACCAAGAGAAGGCCAATGCTGTTTTGGAAGAAGGAAATGCAGATTTGGTAGCGTTTGGGAAACTATTTATATCTAATCCCGATTTGGTAGGTCGCTTTCGGGAAAACGTAGAAATTTCAGAATGGGACAAAAATACTTTTTATACAACGGGAAAGAAGGGCTACACTGATTATGAAGCAAAAACGAGAGAACTAATCCCTAATCAATAGACCAGAAGATAGTTTAACCCTAAAATCTAAATTGAAAATGGAAACTTTAGTAAACGGATTTTCTACAATAAACCCAACAACGGGAGAGGAAATCAAGGAATATGAATATATGAGCAATGAAGAAGCTCAAAATGCAGTTGAAAAATGTCATAATGCATTTAAAGAATGGCGCTTAAAATCACTTGCTGAGCGTGCAGAAATAATAAAGGCCATTGGCGAAGAGCTGAAAAAAAATAAAGACAAGTTCGTCAAACTGATGACCCAGGAAATGGGTAAAGTCTTAAAACAAAGTGCTCAAGAAATAGATTTGTGCAGTGCTATTTGCGAATACACAGCAACCGAAGGTCAAGAACATCTAAAAGATGAAGAACGAGAATTGCCGAACGGGGGCAAGGGGATAATCTCCTATTCTCCAACCGGGGTAATTTACGGTATACAGCCATGGAATTTTCCGGCTTACCAAGCGGTACGTTATTCAATTGCCAATTTAATGGCGGGTAACGGGGTTCTTTTAAAACACTCCAGTGGTGTAACGGGATCAGCATTGCTACTGCAAGAAATTTACGAACGTGCGGGCTTGCCCAAGAATCTATTTACCGTTCTGCTTATAGAACATGACCAGTCCGATGCAATTATTGAAAATGAACTTGTTCGTGGCGTAACCCTAACCGGTAGCCCAGATGCAGGAAAAATAATTGCCAAAAAAGCAGGGGCCGCACTAAAAAAGACGGTACTTGAATTGGGTAGTAACGATGCGTATTTGGTTCTTGATGATGCAGATATTGAATTGGCTGCCAAAACCAGCGTAATGGGCAGGATTTATAATAACGGGGAAACTTGTGTAGCTGCTAAACGATTTGTTGTAGTTGAGAAGGTCTACGATGAGTTTCGTGATGCTTTTGTAAAAGCGATGAAAGAAGTTAAATTGGGAGACCCTACAAAAGAGGATTCGGATTTAGGGCCAATGGCGAGAGAAGATTTACGTGAAACTCTTCATGAGCAAGTTCAGAAGAGTGTAAAAAAAGGAGCAAAAGTTCTTATTGGCGGTGAGATGCCGGATACTGATGGATTCTTTTACCCTGCAACGATTCTAGAAAACTTGGAACCCGGACAGCCAGCTTATGATGACGAGCTTTTTGGGCCGGTCGCTTCACTGATTAAAGCAAAGGATAATGAAGATGCCATGCGTATAGCTAATGATAGTAGGTTTGGATTAGGAGGAGGAATTTTCTCCAAAAATGAAGACAAAGCGTTTGAATTAGCCAAGAAACATTTTGATACGGGAATGGTATTTATCAATTCATTTGGATTGGCCACGCCCAATATGCCTTTTGGTGGAGTGAAAAACTCTGGTTATGGTAGAGAGCACGGTGGGTTCGGAATTCGTGAATTTGTGAATGTCAAAGCTGTAATGAAAGTTAATATGTAAGTTGCTTAAAAACAGCGTTTTTTAAAACAAAAACAGGGTCAAGGGTATGTGGATTTTCCCATCTCTTAGCCCTGTTTTATGTACAATCATAGAGGGTTGCCCCTCAAACCTAAAGCAAACAAAAATAAAGCGAACGATGAATTCTCTTAAAACATTTAGTATATTGTTTTGGTTCTAAAGTCTTGGAATATAGTATTGTTCTGGATAATAGGAATAAAGAACAACCAAGACAGTACCCCCGTATGAGAAAAAATTGTATCCTCCTATTAGTATTTTTCACCTTAGGAAACCTATGTGCCCAAAAGGATAGCATCGTGCCACCACGCAAGAACAAATTACTGAAAAGGACAATTTTACCCCTCTCCTTACTTACAACAGGAATACTTTTATCCGATAGTGGTTTTGAAATATCATTGCATGAAACAGCTCAAGGTTGGGTGGGCAATGACTTTCGCACCCACTTGGATGATTATACACGGTATGCCCCAGTGGCCACGCTTGTCGTAGCCAATGTGGCTGGAGTAAAAGCACAACATCATTGGTTTGATCAAACAAAAAACTTAGCGGTCTCCATGATTCTAACGGATGTATTTACCAGGGCAATTAAAAATTCCGTTGTTAAGTATAGGCCCGATCGCTCTAATGATAACGCATTTCCCTCCGGTCATACATCCATTGCTTTTGCATCAGGTGCTGCAGTTTATGAAGAATATAAAGACACCAATGCCTATCTAGCTTACAGTGGCTTTGGTTTTGCGGCTGTAACGGGTGGCTTAAGGCTTTTCAACAACAAACACTATATTTCAGATATCCTTGCAGGCGCTGGTATAGGAATATTGGTAACAAGACTGGTTTATCATTTTGACTATTTGTTCAAGTGGAATCCGTTTATAAAATCTAAGAATATCTCCCTAATTCCCCGTTATTCGGATGGCTTCGTGGGGCTTTATTTTTCTAAGTCATTCTGATTTACTTTTTACATTAAAACCAATATCTCAGCTGCCTAAAGCTAAAGATTGGTTTTACAATTCTACTCGCTTAAATACTCCACTGTATAGTTTTAAGAATTCACTGAAAAGTATCTGTCATTCACAGATTCTTCAAAAAGGGTGCAATTCAAATAAGCACCTTTGTTTTATAGATTATAACTCAAAATACATTTACAATGAAAAAAATAAGCCTGTTGGTCCTGCTGGCAATGCATATTTCGTTTACAATTTCTTGCTCAGATGATGATGCCATAACTACTACGGAAGATGGTGTAGAGGTAACCGACGAATCTAACGAAGAAACGGAGGATGACGAAGTTTATGTGGAATCATATGCCGATAGTGATTTTGAAGCTTCGGATTGGACGGATGCCACACATAGCAAATCTGCCGATCCTAATTTTGATGTGGTTTTTGAAGATAACACCGTAAAGCGCTTAGACCTAATTATTACAGAAGATCGCTGGCAGAGTATGTTAGATGATATGACCACTCTATATGGAGAATTTGGTGGTACAGGTGGCAGACCGGGCCCTGGTGGACCAGGTGGTGGACTTGTAGAAACTGACGAAGACCCAATTTTTGTGCCTGGAGAAGTTCTTTTTGAAGATAAGGAATGGTACCGCGTAGGTCTACGTTTTAAAGGAAACTCTAGTTTGCAATCCAGTTGGTCCGCAGGAATATTAAAACTGTCCTTTAAGCTAGATTTTGATGAGTTTGAAGACGAGTACCCACAAATTGATAACCAGCGTTTTTACGGGTTTAAAAAATTGAGCCTGAAAAATAATTACAATGATAAATCTATGCTGCGCGAAAAAGTAGCTACGGATTTGTTTAGAGAAGCCGGTTTGGCCAGCTCACATGCCGCTATTTATGAAGTGTACGTAGACCATGGTAACGGCCCTGAATATTTTGGCGTGTATACATTGGTAGAAGAGGTAGACGATACGGTTATAGACACCCAATTTTCCGATAATGATGGTAATTTGTACAAACCTGATGGCGATGGTGCAAGCTTTGCGGATGGCTCTTTTTCTGAAGATGTATTCGTTAAGAAAACCAATGAGGACGAAGCTGACTTTTCTGATATAGAAAGCCTTTTTGCCGCTTTGCATGCAGATATCCGTACCACTGATCCTGATGCGTGGCGTACCCAACTAGAAACCGTTTTTGATACGGATACATTCTTGAATTACTTGGCGGTAAATACGGTCATCCAAAACTGGGACACCTATGGAAGAATGACACATAATTACTTTTTGTACAACAATCCCGATACAGAAAAACTGGCGTGGATTCCATGGGATAATAACGAAGCATTACAACGGGGCAATCAACAAGGTGCTTTGGCTTTAGATTTCTCGGATTTAAATGATACAGAGTGGCCGTTGATTGGATACATGTATGAAGATGCCACGTACAAGGCAAAATATGATAGCTATGTACAGGAGTTTGCCAATAACGTTTTTACAGTTAGCGCAATGCAAACCAAATACGCTGCCTATGCTTCATTAGTTGAGGCGTATGCTACGGCGGAAGTTGAGGGATATACGTTCTTGAATTCCAGTGCGGACTTCCAAGCGGCTATAAGTGAATTGAATAGCCATGTGTCCGAAAGGGCGGCGGCAGTAGATAATTATTTGAATTAGTGAGTTTTTATGACGTAAGATGATGTAGGGGTTAGTTTTGAGAGAAAATCCGGTTGCCGTTGGTAGCCGGATTTTTTGTATTTACGGCCATCAGAATCTAAACCGTATGGACAATAAAAACTGATTTGTTGGGGGAAGACTTGGTATGTTGGTTTTACCGGCTATTATGCCTACTTCCAGTACTTGTTTTTCCTTTATTCTGTAACCAATACCTAAATTCACATTTATTAAGGCACTCTCAATACCTCCGGTGCGTTGATCAATATCAAAGGTCTTCCCGGTACGTGCATAGAGATAGGTCTTCTCATTTACATCATATTTAAGAACTATAGCACCCGCAATTTGCTCGTGGGTGCCAAACTTGGCATAATTGCGTTCTAGGCCGGCACTGAATTTTTCGGATATCTGATAATCAAAATAACCAGTTTTAAAAACTTCTCCGTTTAAATTCAAGGGGGCCTCAAAACGGTAGTGAGATAAATTTTTTATGAGTAAAGAATCTAGCGAAATCTTTTCTTTGGGGACTATTTGACTATATGCGGTAAGCGGAAAATAGAAACAGAAAACCGAGAAAAGAAGATTCTTCATAAACAAAGGTTTTGGCTCATCTTATTTCAAATATAGGAATTGGACTACATTTAACTTAAGTAAGAACTGTTTTTTGGTAGAAGTTTAACAGTAGCTTGATTTCTAGAGTTACCCCAAAAATCCCGTCGATAAAAACAGCAGTTTCGTATAGTCAAATGGGTCAAACTTCTATTCCCTTTTCATGTGTGCGCCTATAGTTTCACATTTGAAGTGTAAATTAAAAACACGCATAAATGAAACTATATATAATCCTTGCAAGCTTTTTGTTCGCTCAAATTTCCTATGGACAAGTGGTACCCGAGCGTACAAGTGAAAAGATATGGTCCTTGGAAGACTGTATTACCTACGCCATTGAAAATAACATTACCGTAAAAGATGCCACGTTAAACAAGAATAGTTCTGAAGTAGATTATTACAAAGCAAAATCTGCCAGACTACCGGATTTGTACGGAAGTGCATCACAAGGTTTTTCAAGTGGTACTACTATTGACCCTATTACGAGTGATTATGTTTCCGATCAAATTCATAATACAAACTTGGGTATTAATAGTTCTATGACCTTATTTCAAGGCAATCAGTTGAGCAATCAAATTAAGCAGAATAAACTACTTCTAGAGCAAAGCACACTATTGGAGGAAGAAGCAAAGAACAGTATCGTTATCAGTATTTTGGAAACCTATTTGCAAACACTTTACAGTAAAGAGGGGATTGCCATAGCCCAGAATAACCTTGAAGCTTCTGAAAAGGAAGTGATTCGGGCAAAATCGCGATTAGATGCGGGATCCATCGCCTTAAGTGATTATACCGAAGCACAGAGTCAAGCTGCTACCAATAGGTATAATGTTATTTCGGCTAAAAATAATTATGCCCAGAACATTATCACCTTAAAACAGTTATTGGAATTATCACCTCTGGAACCCTTGGAAATTGAAACGTTGGATGAGAATATGGATTTGATTAACCTAGAGCTGAATAAGGAGGCAATTTATACCAATGCATTGGAATATTTACCGGAGGTTGAGGCCAGCAAAACCAACATTGCCATTACCGAGAAAGAGTTGGATATAGCCAAAGGAGGGTACTTGCCCACATTGTCCCTAATCGGTAGTCTTGGTTCTGGATATACAAGTATAAACGATAACACTTTTGGAGATCAATTAGATGTCAATTTCAATCAGAAATTAGGTCTCAGTTTAAGCATTCCTATTTTCAATAGGAACCAGACCAAAGCGGCCGTACAAACAGCCACTATAAATATTGAAAAAGCACAGTTGCAGAAACAAAGTATAGAAAAAGAGGTCATTAAAAAAGTGGAAACAGCTTATCAGAATGCGGTTTCTTCACAAGAGCAACTTGTTGCTGCACAAGCATCTCAAAACGCAGCGGAGCAATCCTATAATCTGGCACAAAAAAAATATGAATTGGGTGATTTAAGTACAACGGATTTGGTGATTAGCCAAAACACCTATACCAACGCTCAAGAGAATTACTTACAGGCTAAATACTTAAATATTCTTTACCATCAATTATTACAATTCTATCAAGGAAACGATATTAAACTTTAATCAAAATGAAAAATAAAAGAAACATCATTATTGGAGGTATAGCTATGGTTATACTGGCCATTGTTGCATTAGGTTTTATAAATGGCAATGATAAAGTTGCTATTGAAGCTAAGACCATTACCGCTAGAAAAGGAGATGTAACCACTATGGTTACGGCTACCGGAACTATAGAGCCTATTACCCAAGTGGAAGTGGGTACCCAGGTTTCCGGAGTTGTGGAAAAAATCTATGTGGATTATAACAGTGTGGTTACCGAAGGTCAGTTGATTGCGGAGCTTGACAAAACAAATCTTAAGGCAGCAACCGTTCAGGCACAAGCCGCCTATGATAATGCGGTAAGTCAAAGAGATTATATGAAAATCATCTACGAAAGACAGAAAACGCTATACGACAATCAGGTAATTAGCAAGTCGGATTTTGATGATGCGCTCTACAATTACCAAACGGCAAAGGGAACGGTAACACAGCGCATGTCAGATTTGCAGGAAGCAAAAACAAATTTGGGTTATGCTAATATTTACTCACCAATAGATGGGGTTGTACTTTCAAGGGATATTGATGAAGGGCAGACGGTTGCGGCCAGTTACAGCACACCAACCCTTTTTACTATAGCTCAAGATTTAAAAGAAATGCAAGTTGAAGCCGATGTAGATGAAGCAGATATAGGCGATGTAAAAGAAGGGCAACGGGTTAGTTTTACGGTAGATGCCTATCAAGGAAAAGTATTTGATGGAATCGTTACGCAAGTAAGGTTAGATCCAACCGTAACTTCCAACGTGGTAACCTACACGGTTGTTATAAAAGCAGATAACCCCGATTTAAAATTAAAGCCGGGTCTTACGGCCACGATCTCTATTTACACTTTGGAACTTAAGGATGTGTTATCTATTGAAGCTAAGGCAATTAATTTTAAGCCAACTCCACCTGAGATGATGGCCTATAACGAACAACAAGAATTGTCCGTTGATCCTTCCCAGCAAAAACCAATAGATTCGGAGGAAGATAAATCCATAGTTTGGGTTTATGAAGCCAATGGAGCTATCATACCCAAGGAGGTAACATTAGGTGCTAGTGATGGGGTAAACGTTCAAGTTGTAGACGGTATAGATGAGGGGAATAAAGTAGTGTATAGTTTAAAATCCGAATCTACTAAAACAGCGGTCGCTCAAGGAGGTACGGATGAGAGTCCATTTATGCCAAAACCACCAGGAGGTAGCAAGAAAAAATAAAAGCCATGAGTAAAGAAATTATAAAAATTGAGGATTTAAAACGAGAGTTTACCATGGGAACCGAAACGGTTCACGCGTTAAAGGGGATTTCGTTCGATATCAAAGAAGGCGAGTTCGTTACCATCATGGGGTCCAGCGGTTCGGGAAAAAGTACCCTATTGAATATTTTAGGGTGTTTGGATCAACCAACGGCAGGGAACTATGAAATAGATGGTGTAAAAGTTAAAAACCTTAGCAGAAATGAATTGGCCACTATACGAAATGAGAAAATAGGTTTTATTTTTCAATCGTATAATCTGTTGGCTAGAACATCGGCCATTGAGAATGTAGAATTACCATTATTATACAACAGTAAGGTATCTACGGAAGAACGTCGGGAACGCGCTATAAAGGCATTGGGAATGGTGGGTTTGGCAGAACGGTTGAACCATACGCCATCTCAACTTTCCGGTGGACAGCAACAGCGTGTGGCCATTGCTAGGTCTTTGGTTAATAATCCGGTGATGATATTAGCAGATGAGGCCACGGGAAACTTGGATACACGTACTTCTTATGAAATTATGTCTTTGTTTCAGGAATTGAATCAAAAAGGGATAACTATAACATTTGTGACGCACGAACCGGATATTGCCACATTTAGCAATAGAACTATTGTCTTAAAAGATGGTAACATCATACAAGACTATCAAAATCACAACATACTCTCCGCATCAGAAGAACTGGCAAAATTGCCCAAACAAGACGATTAATTATGAGACTATTAAATCTATTTAAAATCGCTTTTAAAGCTATTGTTCTTAATAAAACAAGAACCCTGCTTACCATGTTAGGAATTATCATTGGGGTAGCTTCGGTAATTGCTATGTTGGCAATTGGAGAAGGGTCCAAGGAAAGTATACGGGCTACCATATCAAATATGGGGTCCAATATGATTACCATAAGACCGGGTACTGATGACAGAGGTCCTGCAAGAGGTAGTGGAGGGGATGTGCAAACACTTACCCTAAAAAACTATGACGTAATAAAAGAGCAGGCATCTTTATTAAGTTACGTTACTCCGGTAGTGAACGGTGGAGGTCAGGTTATTAATGGGGCCAACAACTGGCCCAGTACAATTTACGGCGTAAACCCGGACTATTTGAATATAAAAGTGGTGGGCTTGCAAAGTGGGAGTATGTTTACGGATGCCGAGGTAAGATCAGCCTCTAAAGTTGTGGTTATAGGGCAAACGGTGGTTGACAATATATTTCCTGACGGACAAGAGCCCGTAGGGCAGATGATCAGGTTCAACAATATTCCTTTTAAAGTTATTGGTGTTTTAGAAGAAAAAGGCGAAAACACTTTTGGCCAAGATCAAGACGATGTGGTAATAGCTCCTTACACCACCGTACAAAAACGTATTTTGGCTATTGATTATTTAAATCAGATAGTGGCTTCTGCCATTAGTGAGGATGATGCCCCGGAAGCGGTAACACAAGTAACGGATATTTTACGTTCTGAGCACAAACTACTGGATTATGATGAAGATGATTTTACGGTTCGTTCTATGGAAGAATTAATTTCTACCTTTAGTTCTACGAGTGAAATGCTTACCATTCTTTTGGTGGCCGTAGCCGGAATTTCTTTGCTGATCGGGGGTATTGGAATAATGAATATTATGTATGTTTCCGTTAAAGAACGTACCAAGGAAATTGGTTTAAGAATGGCAGTTGGTGGCAAAGGTTCGGATATTTTAATGCAGTTTTTGATAGAGGCCATTTTAATTAGTATTACCGGTGGGGTACTAGGTGTAATCTTGGGACTGAGCGCAACCGTTTTTATTGAAAAGTTCTTACATTGGCCTACCAGTGTGGCACTATATTCCATAATTATATCATTTGTGGTATGTGCGGTTACCGGAATCTTTTTTGGATGGTACCCAGCTAGAAAAGCATCGGCATTGGACCCTATTACGGCATTACGCTATGAATAAAGCAGTTATGTATAAAAACAAAAAAATAATATTCTTTCAGCATATACTTATATGGCTTGTTCTGTTTAGCATGCCCTATATATTGTCATATGGCCAAGAATCGGATATCAATAGGCTCATAGCGCACTTTTTGATTCCAATGTTGTTCTATGCGGTTATTTTCTATCTCAATTTTTTCGTTCTTATAGATAGGTTTTTATTCCCAAAGAAAACCCTGAAGTTTATCCTTTTCAACATTGTGGCCATTGCCTTTTTTATGTTTTTGAAAGAACAGATAGAGGACACTTTCTTTCAAGGACTTGCGAGAAGAGCGCCGGGCGATAATCCTAAAGAGGGGCCTCCTATTAAGTTGTTTTTATATGTACAGATGATTTCCTATGCGGCACCGGTACTTTTCTCTATAGCCATAAAGACTACCAAACGCTGGGTTAGAACGGAAGCGGAACGCAAAGAGGCCGATAACTTTAAATTGCAAACGGAACTTCAGCATTTGCGATATCAGTTACAACCGCACTTCTTTTTTAATTCCCTGAACAATATCTATTCTTTGGTTGATATTTCTCCGGAAAGAGCAAAATCTACCATCCATAGTTTGGGAAAGCTTATGCGCTACCTTTTGTATGAAACCAATACAGAATTAGTGCCGTTATCCAAGGAAATTGAATTTATGCGTAAGTACATAGATTTAATGAAACTCAGGTTGACCGATAAAACAGAAATAGAATCTAGCTTCCCTATTAGTGAAAACCAGGTTCAGATTGCACCTTTATTATTTATATCGTTGATAGAAAATGCGTTTAAACATGGGGTGTCGGCAAATAAGAACAGTATCATTTCTATTGATATGACCATTAAGGGGAGAATAGTGGATTTTACTATTGAAAACCATAATTTCCCAAAACAGGATAATGACAAAAGTGGTTCCGGTATAGGGTTGTCCAATTTAGAAAAGCGGTTACAACTATTATATCCCAATAAACATATTTTTAAAAAGGAGCTTGCAGCAGGTGTGTATAGGGTTAATTTAAAAGTAGAGACTTAAATGGAAGGAATACAAATTACATGTGTGATTGTTGATGATGAGCCCATGGCACTTAACTTGGTTGAAAGTTATGTAGAGAAAACACCCTATTTGGTACTCAAAAAGAAATGTAGCAGTGCTATTGAGGCCATGCAGTTCCTTAACCAAGAAGTAGATTTACTTTTTTTGGATATTCAAATGCCCGATTTAACGGGATTGGAATTTTCAAAAATGCTGCCCAAGCAAACCAGGGTCATTTTTACCACTGCTTTTGACCAATATGCTCTGGAAGGCTTTAAAGTAGAGGCGTTGGACTATTTATTGAAACCTTTTGACTATGCGGAATTTTTGGCAGCGGCCAATAAAGCGTTTGAATGGTTTTCATTGGTGCGTGGTTCTAATAAACCTTCGATGGTTTCGGATAAAAAGGAATTTCTTTTCGTAAAATCAGAATACAAACAGTTGCGGATCAAACTAGATGATGTCCTGTATTTTGAAGGTTTAAAGGATTATATTAAGATTTGGTTAAAAGACAATCCCAAACCCATTTTAACTTTAATGAGCCTAAAGAGTTTGGAAGAGGAACTGCCGGAAGAAAATTTTATGCGGGTACATCGCTCGTTTATCGTATCGCTTAAAAACGTAGAAGTTATAGAGCGAAGTCAGATTATTATCAATAATCAGCGCATAACCGTTTCCGAACAGTACAAGCCCAAATTTCTGGATTTTATAAATAACAACTCCCTTTAATTTTTAAGGTATTATCTTCTTTTTACCTGCCAAAACACCTTAAAAACGGTTTAATTTCAACCCTTTAAAAAAAGGCAAAATTAACGGTAAGTGGTTCAAAATAAAGACGTAGCTTCGCCGCTTCAAAAATTGGGTCTATGAAACGCATTAGTCAGTATAAGAAGTTGTTCGGAATTGAAAAGGAGATTGATCTTAAGACACTTAAGACCACCTACCGTAATTTGGTAAAAGAATGGCATCCGGATAAATTTCAGGAAGGGGACGCTAAGCGCGAAGAGGCAGAAGTTAAAAGCCGAGCTATTATTGACGGCTATCACTTTTTGGTGAGCATTGCTCCTGAAACCATAGCGGCCAACCTTGATGCCTATACGGAAACCATTACCAATTCCGGTATAGCGGACTATGTTCACAAAGGTATGTTGTTGGAGATTACTTTTATGGATGGTACCACCTATGAATATTTTGGAGTAACCAAATCCGTTTATATTAAAATGGTAAATTCCAATAAATTGAACCGTTTTGCCAAGCGTAGCATTTACCCAAAATACATTTACAGAAAATCCAAACGTACGCTACAGGAAGCGTAAACGTTATTTTTATACAATTTCAAAAGGGGGCTTAATTCTAAAGCCCCTTTTTTCAATTAAATAGTACATCTTTTAATACCTTTCTGGGGCTAGCTGTACTTATCTTTGTTTAAATCCATTTTATGTCTACATCATTTTCCGATTTAGGAATCAACGAGCAAGTACTTCAAAGCTTAACCGATTTAAAGATTTCCGTTCCTACGGATATTCAGAAAAAGACCATTCCCATTCTTCTGAAACAGAAAGAAGATGTAGTGGCATTGGCCAAAACGGGAACCGGTAAAACAGTTGCTTTTGGTTTGCCTTTGCTTCAGTTGATTAATACCGAAAAAACAGAGGTGCAGGCCGTAATTCTATCACCCACCAGGGAATTGGGGCATCAAATTTATGAGAATTTGGTTTCTTTTGCAGCGCACAGTCCTGCTATTTTCACAACTTCGGTTTGTGGTGGCATACCCATTAAACCTCAAATAGAACGTCTTAAGGAACCTACCCATATAATCGTGGCCACCCCAGGACGGTTAATCGATTTGATTCAGCGCAAGGCCGTCAGTATAAAAAAGATAAAGTTTTTAGTATTGGACGAGGCCGATGAAATGGTAACCGCATTAAAGACCGATTTGGACAAGCTTGGCGAGGAAATGCCAAAATCCAGAAGAACCTTATTGTTTACCGCAACCATGCCCGGCACCGTAAAGCAATTGGTACAGAACTATATGTCTAAACATGTAGTGCACATAGAAGCGGATATGGCGCAGATGGGCAACCAAGGTATTGACCACAAATATATCGTGGTAGAGCCTATAGAAAAGTTAGAGGTGCTGCTTCATTTTTTAAACACCAAGGAAGGGGAGCGTGGCATTATTTTCTGCAAAACAAAAGCGGCCGTTAATAAATTGGCCAAAAAGCTGGCCATCAACAAATTTTCTTCAGGGTCCATACATGGTAGTCTAACCCAGGGGATTAGAGACCGCATCATGGGACAATTTAGGGAAGGTCATATAGACATCCTTGTTGCTACGGATTTAGCGGCGCGCGGTATTGACGTAAAAGAGATTTCATATGTGGTAAATTATCACCTGCCGGATACTTATGAGGCCTATGTGCATAGAAGCGGACGTACCGCTAGGGCAGGGGCAAAAGGACTTTCCCTAAGTATTATACAGGAGGAAGAGCGTAAGGACATACCGGAATTTGAGGAAGAATTGGGACTGGTTTTCAATGAAATGAAGAAACAGGATGCTCAAGATAGGGAAGAGACCAATTTGACGCTTTGGGCCAAACGCGTTTTCAAGACAAAACCCAATCGTAATGTATCCGTAGAAACAAAGGATAAGATAAAGACCATTTTCCATCATTTAACAAAGGAAGAACTGATAGAGAAGGTATTGGCGGATCATATTGTACAAATTACTCCGGCCACTCCAAAATTGGAATCCCTAAAAAAATAAGCAGCCATGTCCAATACAATTCGTACGCAAGGGGATATTTTAAAGAAACTGGGGATTCCAAGTCTTAATCCCATGCAGGAGGAAGCTTTATCGGTCATCGGTAAAAATAAAAACACCGTGCTGTTGTCACCCACGGGAACAGGCAAGACCTTGGCTTTTTTATTGCCGCTACTGGAAACCTTAGATGCGGAATGTTCGGAAATTCAAGCATTGGTACTAGTGCCGTCACGTGAACTGGCGATACAGATAGAACAGGTTGTACGTGATATGGGCTCTGGTTTTAAAGTAAATGCGGTATATGGCGGAAGACCCATTTCCAAGGATAAAATAGAATTGAAACATACCCCAGCTATATTGATCGGCACGCCCGGAAGGATTGCTGATCATTTTGGGGGAGACCGATTTTCAAAACGAGACATCAAAACTTTGGTTTTGGACGAATTCGATAAATCTCTGGAAACAGGTTTTGAAGGAGAAATGAGCGCCATCATCCAGCAACTTCCCAATTTGGAAAAGCGGATTCTTACTTCCGCCACACAAGGCGTTGAGATTCCTAAATTCGTTAATTTAAGTAATCCGATGGTTGTTGATTATCTGGATTCAAAAAAAGAATCTAAACTGGCTATCAAAACAGTTGTTTCCCCAGATAAGGACAAGCTGCAGACCTTGTTGGATTTGCTATTGCATATTGGAAATCAGCCCGGAATTATCTTTTGCAATTACAAGGACAGTATTGAGCGGGTAAGCACATTTTTGAATAAAAATAAAATCAACCATACTTGTTTTTCAGGAGGTATGGAGCAAAGAGATCGAGAGCGTTCCTTAATTAAGTTCAGAAACGGCACCTGTCAAGTTCTTGTTGCAACGGATTTAGCGGCTAGAGGAATAGATATTCCCGAAATGAAGTATATTATTCATTATGAACTTCCCAGGGCTATAGAAGAATTCACGCATCGTAACGGCAGAACCGCTCGTGTAAATGCCAAGGGTACAGCCTATGTTTTAAGGTCTAAAACCGAATTTATACCGGAATTCATTAAAGATGTGGCTACGGTAGATATTTCTAAAAAAGCAGCCTTTCAACCTCAATATTGGGAAACCCTCTTTATTTCAGGTGGGCGAAAGGACAAAATTTCCAAAGGGGATATTGCTGGTCTGTTTTTTAAACAAGGTGGACTCAACAAAGACCAGTTAGGGATTATTGAACTAAAACAGGACTGTGCATTTGTTTCCGTTCCCGTGTCCCTTGCCGATAAACTGACTAAAAAATTGAACAATTCCCGTTTAAAGAACAAGAAAGTTAGGGTAACGGTGCTGTAATTCCTTCTTTTTTGTAATGCTAAAACTGCTCTTAGTTCAACACAAACGCAACGTTTCTAGGGGGTTGGGGGCGAAGTGGGGAAAGGATAGAAAGGTGCCGTGATAATAAGTTGAAAATAAGTGAATTAAATTGCCATTACTAAAAAAATTGGCGTCATCTTTGTCCTTTAATAAGCAGTATAAATTTTTAATTACATTACAATGAGTAAAGGAACAGTAAAATTTTTCAACGATACCAAAGGTTTTGGTTTTATCACTGAAGAAGGCGTTGAAAAAGATCACTTTGTACACGTTTCAGGTTTAGTAGACGAAATTCGTGAAGGCGATGAAGTTGAATTTGATCTACAAGAAGGTAAAAAAGGCCTAAACGCAGTAAACGTAACAGTATTATAATTCTATATATACTTTAAGTTTTACAAAAAGCCCATCTTAACGGATGGGCTTTTTTTATGGCCAAAAATGCCATCAATATACACTCCTAGATCAAGAGAACTGTTTTAAGTTTTTCATCTATAAATACGGCATTTATGTAGTGTAAAATGTAGCGTACGTATATATCTTTTCCCTTTTGCCATAGGTGAATGTACTTTTGCGCTTATATAAATTTAAAACACAAAACCATGAAAAAAGTAGTAGCATCATTTGTACTTATAGCCGTATTGGCCAGTTGTAACAGTGTTAAGAACGTAAATACGTCCACTGCATCTCAGGCGGCTTCCTTATTAAGTTCATTAAGTTCTAACTCAACGGTGCAGCAAGTGGCTAGCTTGTTCAGTTTGTTGGATACCGATAATAATAGTGCTATAAGTTCTACAGAGGCTATGGGTTCGGTTTCAGAGAATTTTGACACTTTGGATACTGATAATGATTCAAGCCTAAATCTTACCGAATTGGAAGGTATCTTGGCTTTGCTGAAATAATATTTGAGTTGAGTTTAGTATAAAAGCGTGGTCCTCGGATTGCGCTTTTTTCTGTCTATAAAATTCTAATGTTCGTAGATAAAAATAGCCAACTCGTCTATTATGTCCCAAATATGGGCTTTTCAAGTTAAACCAGGCTCAATAATTGTTGTCTTAGTATCGAATGATTAAGTGAAAGTTTAACTTTTAAATGTATGACTCATGAAAACAAATACTAAAAAATATTATGCATTAGCGCTTTTAATAATCGGATTCTCTTTTGTGGCAAATGCCCAGACCCGCAAACGAACCACTACAAAAACTACGATTACAAAAACGGTAGCAAACAACACACCACGTAGGGTGTCCAGTAAAAAAGTGGTTTACAAAACCCCAAAGAAGAAAGTGGTAGCGGTAAGAACGGTACCTAATAAAAGGGTGGTAAAGTACCAAGGTCAGAATTACTATTATGCCAATAATAGGTTTTACACTTCTTCCAGAGGTCGTTATATTCCAATTGCACCTAAAATTGGTTTTAGAATAAGCTCTTTGCCAGTAGGGTATAATAGAGTCAGGTATAACAATCGAGTGTATTTTAATGTTGGGGGCACTTTTTATACAGAAGTGGGTAATGAATATGAAGTGGTAGAACCGGAAATTGGTACGGTAGTTTATGAATTACCGGACGATTATGAAAAGGTAACTATAGACGGTCTTAACTATTACGAGTATGCCAATGTACTGTATGAAAAAATACAGGTTAATGGTACCAGAGCTTATGAAGTTGTAGGTATTATCGATATGGAATAAATAGGGGAATAGTACCTTACGAAACAATACGCTTGTCCTTTAGACAGGCGTTTTTTGTTCGCGTGTGATCCTGTTTTTCTTAACGGACAGCGAATCTTTGTTTTTGTGGAATTTAAGTGCAACGGTACAAATAAAGGTGTAATTTCGCGCGGCGTAAAATAGTGTTCGGTTAGTGGGATGCTAAAGAAAAATAGGCGGAATGAAGAGTGAAGAATTGCAGGATAATCAGGAGGTTTCTTTAGACGAGGTAAAACAAGCCATAGCCGTTCTAGAGCGATTGGTAGCGAATACCGATCAGATATTTGAAATTCCCAAAGCGCAACGTACCGCCTTGATCAAAGCTTCTGGGCAGTTGTCCCGCCCCAGTAGGGAAGAGTTTTCGCGCAGAAAGAAAGATGCTAAAAAAGCGGCAAAGCGTAAACAGGCAGCAAAGGATAGAAGTGCACGTAACGAAACTGGAATTCGGTATGCGCGTGAGGCTTCGGTATTTGTAGCGCCAAAATTATTGGCTGCGGCCGACTTGGCCCAAAAGGACACGCCCGAATTGGAATCGCCCCGTGATTGTTATGTCTGCAAGGCCAAATTCACCAAACTCCACCACTTTTATGATACCATGTGTACAGATTGTGGAGACCTTAATTATGCCAAACGTTTTCAAACGGCCAATGTTAAAGGGCAAGTAGCGGTTATTACCGGTTCCCGACTTAAAATTGGGTATCATATTTCATTAATGTTGCTCCGTGGAGGTGCAACCGTTATTGCTACGACACGTTTCCCTGTAGATTCTGCATTACGTTTTTCAAAGGAAGAGGATTTCATGGAATGGGGACATCGCCTGAAAATACACGGCTTGGATTTAAGACACATTCCCAGTGTGGAAATATTCTGTAATTATATTGAGCAGAATTATGAAAAACTGGATATTCTCATTAACAATGCAGCCCAGACGGTACGCCGTCCTGCAGGGTTTTATGCCCACCTTATGCAGAATGAGGAACGCCCGTTTGAATCCCTACCAAAGTTTGCACAAGGAGTTCTAAAGGACCATATAAATTGTCTGGAAGAACTGAATACGTTAACTACTGCAGCTTCTTCCAACAAAAATATGCCGGTTTCTTGGCACGGTCCCGAGCCTGGCATCGGGTTACGGTCCTCTGCGAAATTATCTCAGATTCCGTATAGTTTTGATGCAAGCTTGGTGGCACAGGAAGTATTTCCGGAGAGTCAGTTAGATGCCGATTTACAACAAGTAGATTTACGGAAGACCAACAGCTGGCGTCTAAAATTGGGTGAAATTGAAACCACCGAAATGGTAGAGGTGCAACTGGTGAATTCCGTGGCACCTTTTGTTCTTTGTAACCGACTTTCGGAAGTCATGAAAAAGGAAAACACGGGACAAAAGCACATTATAAATGTAACTGCTATGGAAGGAAAGTTCCATCGGTTTTTTAAGGAATCGCGTCACCCGCACACCAATATGGCCAAAGCAGCCTTGAATATGCTTACCCATACAGCTTCCGGGGAATTGGCAAAATATGGCATTTATATGAACGCCGTAGATACCGGTTGGGTTACGGATGAGGACCCTGCGGAACTGGCCAAAAGAAAGCAGGAAGTACACGATTTTCAGCCGCCGTTGGATATTGTTGATGGTGCCGCTAGGGTAGTAGATCCGCTTTTTGATGGTATCAATACCGGAAAACACTGGTGTGGAAAGTTCTTAAAGGATTACTTTCCTATTTCTTGGTAATAGTTTTTGGTTTAAGCCTTTACGGTTCTGGAGTGCTCCATAAAGTGGTTCTCTAAACGCTGTAATTGTGGATGTGGTTTTTCGGCGTAAATGACAAACTGACTTTTCTTGATACTTGCCGCCATGGCGATCAGGCCTGTGGATTCTTTTTTGTTGGATAGGAATTCGGCATCGTCCACACTAACTATTTTCAGTTCGGAAATACTTACTCCGTTGGTCAAAAACAGGTTGTGCAATGTTTTTGGGGTGGTAATCAGAATATCTATACCCAAGTATATTTCAGATTTTTGCACGTCAATATGCAATTGTTCGTAACTGGCATATACACGTAAAGAGGTGTATTTGGTAAATTCAATAAAGGTTTGGTACAACTCCAATACTTTTTCTTTGCTTTCAACCATAACCACTGCTCGGGGTGCGTCTCCTACGGCTTCACATTTTAGTTTTTGCAAGGTGGTCAACACCAAAGTGGTGGTTTTTCCGCTGCCTTTTTTAGCAAAGGCAAAGACATTGATGCCACTTTTTATTACGGGAATGCTACTTTTTTGAAAAGGGGTTGGTGCTTCAATCTCCAATCGCTCTAAGTTCTCCAATAAGTGCTGGTGTAATTTTTTAAATGGCATACGCTATAGCTACTAAAATTATGGTTTTCAAAGAAACCGGTTACAAATGCAAAGATAGGCACAACACCTTAGGTTTGAATCTTATTTTTGGTCGCATTTATAATTTTAATTAATATATTTATCACCTGTTTTACTAGTACTACATATAAATTCGGGTCTTAAGCTAAAGACTATGCTCCACTTGAGGGCTGCATTGAAGTGTCTAAACTTTAATGTGCGGATATGTTCTTTCGAGATATAATCACAAAACTTTAAATTGTAAATCAACTGGATAAAAAACCAATTGACATAGCCTGTACCTTAACTACTTCGTTTGGGTAAGGCGTAAATACTAGTGTGTTAAAATGTATGACAAATCATTAATAAGCAGGGATATAGAGCTTTTCTATACCAATGCATCCGAAGAGACCCGACTGGATAAGGGAATGGGAGTCTTTGAATTTGAACGTATAAAATCGTTAATTGAAAAGTATATTGAAAACCCCAAATCTACGATAGTGGATGTGGGCGGTGGTACCGGAAAATATTCGGAATGGTTGGCCAAAAAAGGACATCAGGTACACATGATAGACCCGGTTCCCAAACATATATCCTTGGCGGAAAATAGGTCTCATAAACTGAAGAACAAATTTTCGGTCCGTTTGGGCGAGGCCAGAAAACTGGATTTCCCTGATAATTATGCAGATGTAATTATTCTGCACGGTCCGCTTTATCACCTACAGGAAAAGAAAGATAGGGTAGCGGCCATTTGTGAGGCTAAAAGAGTGTTAAAAACGGGCGGTGTATTATTGGGCTTCGCTATAAATTATTCGGCAACAACGCTGGTAGGGCTTTTAAACGGACTCATTCACAAACCAAGCTTTTTTGATATGTGCAAGGAAGAACTACAAACGGGTATCCATAACCCACCTGTGGATTTCCCTTGGTTGCTGACGGAAGCCTACTATCACAGACCGGAAGAACTAAAGGCCGAATTCATAGAACAAGGATTGAACTATATAAACATACATGCCGTGGAAGGCATGGTTTGGCTGGACAAGGATTTTTTTGGCAGTTTGGCCAATGAAAAAAAGAAAAATAATTTGTTGCAACTGATGGACCTAACGGAGAACGACAGTAATCTGTTAACGTTTAGTCCACATATGATGATAGCGGCTAAAAAATGATACAAGGGAAAACAGGGGTGTTCTAATTATATTCCCTAGGAATATAAAATTTAGAACCCTCACAACGAACTATTGAAAAAATCCAATGCCAATTGCAATGTTTTGTCATGAATGTTTTTTCTGTTGACGTTGGGGTGGTCAACGGCTATTTCGGGTACTATTTCCTTCCCTAGAGCTGTAGATTCATTTAAAAACACATAGTGCCCAACGTTTTCATCAAAAAGATACATTTTACTGGTGCTAATCAATTCATTGTACTTTTTGGCATTGGTACCTACAGGTGCTACTGAATCTCCCTTTCCGGCAACAATAAATATTGGAGCTGTAATTTTATGGGTCTGCTCTTTGGAATGAAAGCCGAATCCTATTGCCGGAGCCATTACAAAAAAGGCCTTTATCCTATCATCTTTTACTAGATTACGGTATTGGTTGTAGGACGAAACGATAAGGTTATCATTTTCATAATCTATAATTTCATCCGTATCCGGGAATTCCGCTGGCAATTCCCGCTCTTCGGGTTTTTCATCTTCGGTTACGGTTCTGTCAACATAGCCACCCGCCAAAGCGATATTGGTGTAACCACCCAAGGAAAAACCCACGCCACCAATTCTAGTCGTATCTATTTTTGTCCCCATTTCGGTGTCCTTGAGAACTTCGGTCAGCACATATTGAACATCAATGGCCCTTTCCCACCATTTTACGAATTCCCTTGGTATCTTGTTGAAAGTAGAATTCCCATAATGGTCTAGTGAAACCACTACGTAGCCTTCTTTTACCATTTCTGCTATGAACCAAGTGAGAGAAAACCTATTCCCTCCAGTTCCGTGAGAGATAACAAGTAACGGGAATTTCTCATCAGGAATAGTGGCATTTGCTACTGTTTCTATATTTTTAAAAAGTTCCTTTGGATTCTCTTTTGGCTCTTTATGAATTAAAGTATCTAGAGTGGGGTACCATATTTCAGCCGGTAACGGTCTGTCTCTGGATTGATCGACAAATGTTACGGATCTTTGACCGATGCTATATCTTTTTTCTTTTTGTTGACTACAAGAGGTTAGTAGGAGTACGATTAAGACAAGCAGTGGTGTATTTCTCATGGGTTGGTCATTTGTTTCGCCTTAAAGACGAAACTAACCAAGGTTTGTTACAGTATTTAAAATTTGAGCTTTCACTACTTTAAGAATTTGGGTCCTTTTGAAAATACCGTTCCATCTAATCCGCAAATGGGGAAATACTGTAGGCTAACGAGCTCAGGTAGCATACAAGATCAAGAACACCCCGATCATAATGCCGGCCAGGGGAACCAGTTTCTTGCGTTTGTTCTGTTCCTTAAAGATGAGTCCGCCTACCACTACAGCAATGATAATCTGGCTCCTTTTAATGGCGGAAAGCAACATAATTAATGCATCTGGGTCTTGAAGTGCCTTAAAATAGAAGTAATCCGCTATTTGCAAAAGTATACCCACCAAAGGAATGGACCACCGCCATTTGAACGCTTTGCGCTTTTCCACATTCGGGAACCAGGTAATGCTTAAGATAACCAACAAAATAAGAATGGTATAAAAGCAGAACCAGAATTGCAGCGTTTGTGGGTTCAGGGTCAGGCTCTGTATCAGGAATTTATCGTACAGTCCGCTGGAAGCCCCTAAAAAGGTAGCGCCTATAATGGCGAAAATCCATTTATTCCTTTTAAAGTGAATGCCCTCTTTTTTCCCGATTCTGGAATACAGCAATACCGAAAATATAATCAGAAAGAAACCGATCCATTGCCAGCCGTTGGGCTTTTCCTGGTAAATGGTAATAGCACCGATAAAGGTGAAAAACGGACCTGCAGACCGTATGGGCGTAACAATGGTAATGGGCAAATGCTTTAGTGCTTGGTAGGCCAATAGCCATGAGGCTGCCATGATAGCGGACTTTATAAAGATAAACCCATGGGTTTTTAGGGGCATATCCGTGACGTACAATTGCAAATCCAGCATTTTGGCGGGAAACCAAATAGAACCCAAATAGCAAGGAAGCAGCAATAGAAAGCTCGAAGAAATCGTACCCAAAAGCACCGGGAACACCTCGTTGCCCTGAACGGCATGTTTTTTAAGCAGGTTGTGAAACCCTAAGAATAAAGCGGCCAGAAGCCCAAGATACATCCACATAGCGGGCGCGAAGATATTGGTTTTTTAGGGTTTGTTCCGCATGGAATACGCCGTATTTCAAAAAAAGTGAACCCAAAATGTAACCCGTATTAAATTTGGCTGTGGTTGGGTACGTGTTCCTGTAAATTGGTATTGGGTATTACGTCTTTCTGTAATCGTTCACGTATTAAATTTATATATTTATTCACTTCAAATCAGCAATTCATAGAACCAACCAATTCATGTATAAAATCTTATCGTTAGACGGTGGTGGCAGTTGGGCCATAATTCAATTGCTCACCCTCAGGGACCGCTACGGAAATATGAACGGCCATGAGGTGCTCCGTAAGTTTGACCTGGTCATTGCCAATTCCGGGGGAAGTATTGTTTTGGCCGCATTGGCCGAAAATTATACCATAGACAAAGCCATTAGTTTATTTAAGGCGAAGGAAAACCGAGAGCGTATTTTTCATAAGAACGCCTTTTGGGACCGCTTTTTTCCGGTAGATTATCTGCGGTTTGTGGGTATTGGTTTTGGCCCCAAGTACAGCGCTACCAAAAAGAAGGAAGCTTTTGAATATTTGTTTCCAGAGATAGATAAAGTGCAGATGAACGAGCTGCCAAAAATAATAGGCAAGGAATCCCTAAAAATTGTGGTCTGCACCTATGATGCGCTAAACAATAGGGCCAAGTTTTTCAAGTCCTACGCGCTAACGCCTTCCCGTTATGATTCCGTGCGGCTTACACAGGCCATTAACGGTTCTTCCAATGCTCCGGTACAGTATTTTGATTTTCCTGCGCGCTTCAAGGCCAAGGAAAGCGGCGTTTTCTTTGAGCTTTGGGATGGTGCTTTGGGCGGTTTTAACAACCCTATTCTGGCCGGGATTATAGAAGCTTATAAATTGGGTATAGACCTAAAAGACATACAGATAGTCTCTTTGGGCACCAGCAACCCTTTAATGTCTTCGGATACCAAGGAAAACTTTTATAATTGGAGGTTGGACTCGCAAAAATATAGAAGAAAGAAGCTGTTCCTACACAAGTTTAAATCACAAGTGAGTTTCTTTATGGAAACCGTTTTTAACCAAGCCAAGACCATTTTATATCAACCGCCGGACACCGCCAATTATATGGCCATGATGTTCTTTAGAGCCGCAACGGGCAAGAATTTGAACGATAGCATCATACGGTTATCACCATTGATTCATTATGACGATAAACTTTCTACGGAAGCCGTACCGCTCATAAAACAACTGTATGCACTGGATATGGACCTGACCAAAGACGCGCAAGTAGACTTGCTCCTACAATGTTTTGACGCATGGAAAGCCGGAAAAATCTACAACCAGCCTATAGAATTTGAGGTAGAACGCAACAATGACCTGCTTTTTCTTTCCGGTGACCGATGGTATCAGGATGGAATGAATCGGTGGAGGGAGTGGGAGAAATAATTAGGATAATTAAATTCAAGATGAATGATGTTTTTATTTGATATTTATTACGTTATCTTGTAGTTTATTACATGTTAAAAAGTAGAGTTGTAAATAGAAGTTAATCATAAATCATTTATTCAAATTGCTAAAAACTTATATATATGCAGAGTGGTTTTTTTGCTTATGGATCACAAATAGCTTCTAGTGGTGAAAGCATAGAAGAAGCGATTAAAATAATTAATAATTCAGATAATGAAATAAAAATTACTTCTTGGGTTGACTTAAAAATATCTGGATCTTTAATAATTTCTAACATAATATCTGCAATTGATCATTGTGATTTTTTCTGCGCAGATTTGACGGGTTTAAATGATAATGTTTTATTTGAATTAGGTTATGCTTTAGCTAAAAAGAAACCTGTTTTTTTAGTAAATGATACTTCCCATCGGGATTCTTCCAGAAAATTTAAAGAATTAGGACTTTTGACAACGATTGGATTTTATAATTATTCCAATACAAATCAGATAGTTGAAGGCTTTTATAAAATGGCTCCATATGATCCAGTTGATAAATATTGGGATGAATTAACCTCTACATTGCCTAAAGCTTTTGATCAAAAAGCAGTTTTGGTCTTAAATAGTCAGATTGAAACAAATTACAATTTGGAAATTTCTAATCTTTTGGGCTTCTATAAACTACCTAGTATTATAGATGATGCTAGCGAAAGTATTGTACAACCAATAAGTTGGTATATAGAAAAATTACATTCAGTACCAGCTGTTTTGGTGCAATTTTCATCTCAAGCTAGGGCAGGTTACGAAATTCATAATTCAAAATGTGCTTTAATTTCAGGTATGGCATTGGGCTTAGGGCTTAAACTTCAGATGATTGCGGAAAAACCATACAGTATTCCTTTGGATTTTAAAGAGTTATTGAAAAAATTCAGTAACCGCAAAGAATGTTCTTTATATGTTGGTGATTTTCTTAATTCAATACATGATGAAATTGCTGAATTATTGATTAACAATGATATTAAAGTAAAAGAACGGAGGAATAGGAGTGAGTTACAAAATATAAATTTCGGTGAGGCTATCGCAGAACATGAAAGTAATCATATATATAATTATTATGTGGATACATATCATACTCAACAACTTATTAAAAATGAATACAATATCGTTATTGGACGAAAAGGTTCAGGTAAGACTGCAACTCTTTATTATCTAAGTGAAGATTTATCTAGGGATGTGAGAAATAACATAATTCTTATAAAACCAGTAAATTTTGAAGTAGATGGGCTTATATCTTTGATAGAAGAGTCTAATAGTGAATTTGAAAAAGGTTTTCTAATTGAAACTATTTGGAAATTTCTTATTTATACTGAGATTGCTAGATTCTTGTACTTAAAAATTAAAGACAAAGCACTTTATGCAATACAACCTTCTGAAGATGAATTTATGTCTTTCATTGAAGAAAACAAAGGTGTATTTCTTACAGATTTTTCTACTCGACTAGAAGAACAAATTAAAATTTTGAAAGAAAATAATATTAAAAGTATTGGAGCAGGAAATAATCAAGCATTTAGGTTGAAGGTTTCAGAATTATTACATGAAGGCTCAATCAGTATTATGCGAAATCATTTTACCGCAATAGTACCTAAAAACAATAGACTTATAGTTTTAATAGATAACTTAGATAAATCGTGGCGTAAAGATTCAAACATTGGAATTTTAAGTAAATATTTACTTGGGTTACTTGGTGTTTCTGGTAGAATTTTCAGAGAATTGTCTTATGTTAAATCTAAAGGAATTAAAATTGATTTTCATTTAACGATATTTTTAAGAAGTGATATTTTTAAACAGATTATAACGTTTGCGAGAGAACCTGATAAAATTGAAGTATCTAGGTTGAAATGGGAGGATCCCGAAATTCTTTTCAGAATTGTGGAAGATCGGTTTATCAATCTAAGTAAAGGAAATTATGTTAAATCAGATCTTTGGGCAAATTTTCTTCCAGCTAAAATTAATTCAATAGATACTAGGGAGTTTATAACATTAAATATATTACCTAGACCACGTGATATTATCTATTTTTTTAAAACATGTAAGGATACTGCCATATCAAGAGGGCATTTTAGGATTGAAGAAAAGGATTTGATTGATGCGCATAAGGACTATTCTAGTTGGGTGTTTAAATCTGTACTAGTTGAAAATGGCGTTACGTATAAGCAAATGGAAGATTTCATGTACGAACTTATGGCAAGTTCAAATATTATCTCTAGACAAGAAATTATTGGAAAAATGAAAAATTCGGGTATTCCAGACCCTGATTTGGAATCTGCTGTCGATAGCTTCATTGATCATTTAGTAAGTCTCACAATAATTGGAAGAGAAACAATGAGGAATATTTTTAGTTTTGAATACGATGTTAATAATGCAAAAAAAATTAAGGTACTTGCTAATAAGTTAGATTCAAATCGTTTTGAAATACATAAAGCTCTAACTCCATATTTAGAGTGTAACATAAAATCATAATATCAATCCAGAAATATAGCTGTATGAGCAGCTTATTTTATATAAATATTTCCGTTTAGGTTCAACGTATTTCATAATCAGCGTTTATTCATTTTAATCCCTACTCATAAAACTCCGCCACCTCATCCAAAGGTTTTCGTTCAATATCCGGCACGTATGTGGGCGATTTTGGATATCCCACAGGAAGCAACAAAAATGCCCTTTCATTACTGGGCCGGTTGAGCAACTTGGCTAGAAAATTCATAGGGCTAGGGGTGTGGGTCAAAGTGACCAGACCGGCGTTGTGTATGGCGGTAATGAGCATGCCACAGGCAATACCTACAGATTCGTTTACGTAGTAATTGTTTATTTTTTCGCCTTCATCGCCAAGGTCATGTACCTTTTTAAACACCACGATCAACCAAGGGGCAATTTCCAAAAAGGGTTTGTGCATGTCCGTGCCCAGAGGTTCTAATTCTTTTTTCCAACGGTCGCTCATTCTACTTTCGTAACTTTCTTTTTCTTCCGCTTCTGCAGCTTCTCTAATTTTAGTTTTAAGTGCAGGGTTGGAGACCGCACAGAACGTCCATGGTTGTTTATGGGCGCCAGAAGGGGCTGTGGAGGCGGTTTTAATCAAGTTTTCTATCACTTCTTTAGGAACCGGAGTAGCTGCATATTCCCTAACCGAACGGCGTTGGTCCAACAAGGAATAAAAAGCTTCACTTTGTTTGGTCAGTTCTTCTGGAGAAAGTGGGTTTTCTTGATAAATAACGTGCGGGTGACCGTTAACGGTAATATGGGATGGAGATGACATGGTTCTGAATGCTATTTTAATATCGCGTTTGACCCAAAGGTATCGATTTTTCAGAAGTTTGCGCGCGCCATTTTTTGGGGCAATTGAATCTTACCGTACGTTCGCCTTCCTCCGTACATCAAAAAAAAGTCCGACGTATAGTAGTCGGACTTCTCATAATGCTATTTATGCAATTCTAAAGATAAGCCTGAAGAATATCGGTCTTTCTGCGGTTTCTAAGGATTCTAATGGCTTTTTCCCTGATCTGTCTTACACGCTCTCTGGTAATATCAAAGAGTTCACCAATTTCGCTCAGGCTCTTTGGGTTTCGCTCACCAATACCGTAGTATAATTTGATAACCTCACTTTCCCTATTGGGCAGTGAACTTAGGATAAGGTCAAGGTCTGTCTTTAGTGAATCGTTCATCATATTGGCATCCGGACTGGTGGCATCGGTAGATTGAATTACTTGATACAGATTGGAAGATTCCCCCTCTTTAAAAGGCGCATCCATAGACAAATGTTTTCCGGAATTCTTTAAAGCCGTTTTTACCTGTGTGGCGCTCATGTCCAATTCACGGGCAATTTCCACGGCACTTGGCGGTCTCTGGTGCGATTGTTCCAAAGAGGAGTACACCTTGTTTATTTTACTTATTTGGCCAATTTTGTTCAAGGGTAACCGTATCATACGGGAGTGTTGCGAAATGGCCGATAATATAGCCTGTCTGATCCACCATACGGCATAGGAGATAAATTTAAAACCACGTGTCTCATCAAAACGTTTGGCGGCTTTTACCAGCCCTATATTTCCTTCGTTAATAAGATCTGAGAGCAGTAGTCCGCTTCCTTGGTATTGTTTGGCGGTAGAAACTACAAAACGTAAATTGGCGTTTACTAATCTATTTAGGGCAACCTGATCTCCGTTACGTATTCTTCTAGTGAGCTCTACTTCCTCATCTGCAGTAATCAATTCTATTTTTGATATTTCTTGAAAGTACTTTTCTAAGGATTTAGTGTCTCTATTCGTAATTTGTTTCGTGATCTTCAGTTGCCTCATATATTTTGATTTATTTTTAATTCGTTACTATATAATACAATTTTTATTGCATTAATCCTAATGATTTTACGGATAATATGAATATTTTTCAAACAAAATGAAGTCACGCATCAATTTTAAAGAATACTACATGAAGTTCGCGGTTCCTAACGAATTGTGCCGAGTATAAAACGTAAAAAAGGCTACCCGAGAAGAAACCGGACAGCCTTTTTATATATTTATGGATGGAATTTATTCTTCCTCTCCGCCAGAAAGTACATCTGCCAATTCCAACTCCTCGTCCATGTCAAGGTTTACGGGAACCGAATTTTTTAATGCGGTGAATTTCTCCAAACGCTCCATTTCATCTTCTTCACCTGAAAAATAAGGGAAGACATCCATTATAGGCGATTCCGATATGGCGGGAATGGTATATTCTCCCATGGTATCCTTCATAACGCCCACCGTATTGTCATACGCTTCCTTTACATCATTGGCCTGTACCAACAAATATTGGTTGGTTTTGCGTTCCTTGCCGCTTTCCTCGTCAAAAGCAATTAAAGATACCCTGGATTTGAACCAACGGTCCGAATTTTCAAAAGGGTGAATTTCCGCATAATTGGCCACTTTAATATTGGTGATCTTTATTTCATCCGTATCACTTAAATACACGGACATTTCTTCCGTAATTCTGCTCTCGGCCTCAGTATAGGAAATAGCATCTACCAAAAAAGGTTCTGTCTTTACCTTTTGTGTTCCCGATGTTTCGTCTAGCTTTCTATATTTTACTTTACACTCGTACCACGTTGCACTCATAACTTTTTCTTTTAGGGGAGCCAAATATAGGGGTAAGCATTAGCCGGTAAAATCAAAAAAGGGAATAGATATTCACAATTTCAAGTTCCGTTTTACACCCCTTTAAGCATGAGGGAGTTAGAGATTTAAGTCCGTACGATTTTCCCAATAGTTAGGTCTATTGAATATCCTTGTTTAGAAGAATGAGGTCTTTGTCCACAAATTCCTTGAACGAGTTTTCAGAGGAATGCCCCAGAAAGGGAACGTAAAAATGGGTCTTGACGGCATTACGCCAGACCATGGCATAGGTTATGCCGCTGCTTCTAATGGCCTTGTACAAGTTTTCCGTATACCAATCTGGTTGTGGTAAGTTCTCTAGACCGGTTTCGGTAAGTGCAAAAAGCATGTTCTTTTCCATGGCGATCCGCTCAACGATTTTTAGGTTATGAATCGCCTTCTGTAAAAAGCCACCGTTTTCAAAATCATAGACATCAATACCCAAAAGGTCTACATAGGCATCACCGGGATAGTTTTTTAAATACTCCTCCCTACGCGAAAATTGATTGGGCGCATAGATGTACAGTAAATTATGAACATTGTAATCTTCCGTAAGAATAGTAACCGTGTCCCGGAACAATTGTTTAAACTCCTCTGTAGTTCTTAGGCCTTCTCCCCAAAAGAAAAAATCGCCGTTCATCTCGTGCCACGGTCTAAATAGTACCGGAATTGGGTTTCCGCTGGAATCTTTTAAATCGTTGAAAAATAGGGCCAAACGCTCCATATGCTGAAGAAACACTTTACGATGCGAGCCATTTTCCAACATTTGGGTTACTGCGGGAACCTTACTAAACGAATTTTGCCTTGTAATAGGATTGCTTGCATGCCAGGAAATGGTTATGATGCTTCCGTTTTCATGGGCCTTTACAATAAATTCCTTTCTGAAATCCCTGAAGGAAAGATTGGGATTTAATGGATCATTAAACTCTAAGCTTTCTAAATCAAAGCCAATAACGGCGGGGAAATCTTGGGCAATAGCACTAAAATCGCTTTCCAGGCTATTGGGGTCAAACGCTTCAATACTGCCGCCAATAGCTTCTTGTTGACCAAAGGCGATACCCTGCTGTGTTATGGACCGTAACCGTGTGTGTAGGTCTTTTGCTTCTTGAACCAAGTTGGGGTCCGCAAAGGACACCTCACCAACTACTTCTGCCGGAACGCGTATGGCATTCGGGTCAAATAAATTATCATCGGTAGTACAGCTGGTAAAAAACAATACACTGAAAACTACGACCACCAAACCCTTATTCATCAACGCTTTTTTTGACTGTGTCGTGAAAAGAAAGCTAAACTAACGGGGAAAGGCTCTATTTTCGCTAGAAAGTACTGATTTTCTAGAGTAGGTTTTTGGTTTCCAAGGTTTCTTGGAGCCTATTGTGGTTCTCCCAAAACCGATCTTCTATTTTTTGCATTACGGATTTATATTCGGGATGCTTTTCTAAAGGCTCAATCACCGGATCCAATTTCATAAACAATAAGATCCAATATTGATAATGGTTTTTGTCGGCAAATTCCCTGAGCTGGTCAATAGCCAGATTCAGTTTTCCCTCATGGGCATATCTCACGGCCATACTGGCCGGCTTATAAATGGATTGATCTTGCTCACAGTAGTCTACATACAATTGAAAAAACCGGGAAGCTTCTTTGGTAAGTCCCATTTTTTCATACACTACGGCAAGTTTAATATCTTCTTGGGGGTAGATTGCCAATCCTTTTGTTGTTCTAATTTCATCAAACCGTTTGTAATAGTGATAAGCACTGTCGTATTCCCTTTTAAAATAATGCAACTTGGCGGTTTCCTGTAAAATATCCAAACGGGCAGGGTCTTTTTGCAATTCCCTTTTAATATGGGTAAGGGTTTGTTGCAAATCCCTGTCTCTAGCATACAAAATATAAGCCTTTACATAAGGTGCGTAGTAATTTTGCGGGTCAAACTGTAGAGATTTTTCTATATAGCTTAAAGCCTCTTCCGTAAAGCCCGATTGAACCAGGGCGTTGCCCAAATTTAGATAGATGTAACTCTTTCCTACGGAATCATTGGCAGCAATATCCAATTGAATTCCCTTCAAGGCATACTCCAGATATTTTCCGGTATCGGGAATTAAATTGGAATAGAGAAGCGCCAGCATCTGTACCACCGCCGACGAATTTGGATTGTATTCCAAGGCTTTTTGAAGGTGGGGCACAGCCAAACGATAATCGCCAGTATGTTGATAGTAAAGGGCTTTGGCAATAAGGCTTTCAGTGAGTTTAGAATCGTACAAAAGTGCCTTATCAGCGTAGTTGTTAATCTTTTCAGTGTGCTTCTTTTCCTTTTTATAAAGGTCCAAATAATAGTAGGTAATGGCCAGATCGGCATAGACCAAGGCAAATTCAGGATCCTCTTCCAGAGCTTTTTCAAACAAGGGAATAGCTTCTTGTAAGCCTGCTTCCGTTCTTTGTATAAAAGGTTCTTGAGCCTTTAGAAAATAATCATATGCGACAAGGTTATCGGTAGGTTTTTTATCGATTTGTTCCCATTCCGAAGGGGTAACATTGGCCTCAACGGCGTTGGCGATTTTTTTGGCCACTTCGTTCTGCAGGGCAAAGATGTCTACCACCTCGTGTGTATATTGTTGTCCCCAAATACGGGAATCGGTAGCGGCATCTATCAACTGTATGTTCAGCAGTACCTGATCGCCCACTTTCTGTCCGCTGCCCTCCACAATATAATTGACCCCTAAATCAGAGGCTATCTCTCCGATGTTCTTATTGGAATTACGGTATTTTTCTACCGACGTACGGCTAACCACCCTTAGGTCTTCAATCTTCTGCAAGTTCCCCAATGCCGCCTCCATCAGACCGTTTACGAAATAGAGATTGGTAGAATCGCTGCTCTCGTTTTTAAAGGGAAGTACCGCAATTGATTTTTCAATTTCTGGAAGCGCTCTCTTTTGGGCTTCAGAAGAACTTCTTTTTTGAATTACTAAATAGAGAAAGACCAGCAATAGGGGAATTCCTATCACCCCGACCCATTTGTATTTTTGCAAAAAGGAAGGTTGGTGGATTGTTTCTTCGGGTGGAGCGAGTGCCTCGATGGACTTTTTTCCCACTTCCCCAGGAGGGCAACCATAAGCCTCCCTAAAGCATTTGATAAAATAGGAAGTACTACCAAAACCCACACGATAGGAAACCTCGGAAACTGTAAGGTCGGAATCCTTCAACAACTCCATCGCCTGCTGTAGGCGTATCTGCCTGATAAACTGACTAGCAGATAGCTGAGTCTGTTTTTTACATTTCCGCAAAAGGTTGGACCGGCTCATGTGCATGGCTGCTGCCAGTTCCGACACTCCAAAATGCTCATCGCTCAAATTCGCTAAGACCAAGGCTTCGGCCTGCTTGGTAAAAGGACTTTTTTTAAACGGGTCTGGCATGGTATTTTTTTGGTGGCTGGCCATTGGTTCAAACAAATATAAATGAATACGCGCCAAGATAAAAATAAGGGAGTTGCGTCATAGTTTATAGGGTTGCATCATAATTTTTATCGCTTCCGCAAGGCTTATATACATTGCTCCATAGGTGATTAGTACTGCGTCAGCGTTCGATGGACCTTTGAAACATCAAATAAAATGTTGAATCACTAAAAAGTAAAATCATGAGAAAACAAGAAAACCGTCCCGCTAAACAAATGAGTTATCTACTGCTTATTATTGCCATGTGCTTAGCCGCTTGCGGACAACAAAAACAGAAAGGCAATGATCAAGCGATAGCCAAGACCGAAGTAAGCGCACCGGATATTCCCCTAACACAGGCCGTGATAACTGGTAACCTAGAAGCTGTTAAACAGCATATTGAGGCCGGTACCGGCCTTAACGAAAAAGATGCCCTAAGTGGGGCGACCCCTCTAATCTCGGCCATAACCTTTGATAAAACAGAGATTACCGCGGCCCTTATCGATGCCGGTGCCGATCTTGAAATAAAAAACAACGACGGTTCCACCGCCCTTCATGTAGCCGCATTTTTTGGTAGGGTAGAACTGGTACAGTTACTAATGGATGCCAAGGCCGACAAAACGGCCAAGAATAACTATGGGGCCACTGCCCGGGAAACGGTCTCCGGACCTTTTGAGGACATGAAGCCCATCTATGAAATGATGCAGCAGCAATTGGGGCCTATTGGATTGGACCTAAACTTGGCCGAACTGGAAAAGGCACGTCCTGTCATTGCAATAATGCTACAATAACCTAATAACCATTAACCATTCAAAAAACGACAGTCATGAAAACCGTTAGACGTTACGATATAGACTGGCTAAGGGTCATCGCCATAGCCTTATTATTGATCTACCATATAGCCATTGTTTTTCAGCCCTGGGCCATGATCGTTGGTTTTGTACGCAGCGAAAACGCCCTTGAAGGATTATGGGTACCCATGACCATGCTCAACGTTTGGCGCATTCCAATCCTGTTTTTTGTATCGGGAATGGGACTCTTTTTCGCCATGCGAAAGCGCAACTGGAAACAACTGATTGGCGAACGTACCCAACGTATACTTATACCCTTCCTGTTTGGTATTGTGGCTATTTCACCCTTGCACATGTATCTTTTTCAAGCGTTCTACAAACAACCTTTAAGTTACTACCCCCATACGGGCCACCTGTGGTTTTTGGGCAATATTTTTATTTATGTCCTTCTTTTTCTACCTGTTTTTCTTCTATTGAAACATCGTGGAGGAAGGCTTAAAAAGCTATTGGAGAAAATTATGGGTAACGCGGTGGGGCCACTGATCGTCTCTTTGTTCTTTGTACTGGAGGCCATTTTGGTAAAGCCACAGATTTATTCGCTCTATGCCGAAACCTGGCACGGCTTTTTTCTGGGAGCCCTAGCTTTCTTTTTCGGATACCTGTTCGTCTATATAGGCAGTGCGTTCTGGAACACCTTGAAAAAATGGAAATGGGCCTATTTGGCACTGGCTGTAGGCTTGTACACCCTGCGACTAATATCAGATCATATGGAAGCCCCTGGCTATTTGATGGCCATGGAATCTACCTGTTGGATATTCGGTATTTTCGGACTCGTGTTCCACTACCTTAACAGGCCCAGCCGACTATTGGAATATTTAAGCAAGGCGGCCTACCCAGTGTATATTATCCATATGTTCGTGCTGTATTTGGGGGCTTGGCTGATACTGCCCTTAAACATACATCCTGTCTTACAGTTCATTGCCATTACCGTTTTTACCTTTACGACCTGTTTTATCCTCTATGAGTCTTTGATTCGTAGAATTGAGGTTTTGCGCCCTTTGTTCGGACTACGAATGGAAAAATGGCCAAAGGAAAAATCATTGGAAGGTAATCCTACGTCAAAAGAAGCCAGAACTTATCCATAGCTGAGAACGGGCTCCGATAGAAAGAAGCCATTCTGGCGGCTTAAGGGATGGTGATATGCAATTGGAGTAAGAGAACAGTTTCTATTTCAATGAAATAAAATAGGGCCGAAAAATTCGGCCCTATCTTTTATAGTTTCTTTAGGTTCATCCTTCCTAAAACCCCTATGACAAGGGTTATTAAAAAGGTAGGGAGAATTAGTTTTAACCAACTAAAACTCCGATTGGCTTCATGAAATTTAATGTTATAGTTTTTCCAATCTACAGATTCAGCCGGTTGATTTTTAAAGATTTTGGGATAAAAATCCAAGCGTAGCTTTTCATGAAACTCGGTAAGTTGTTTTAAGAACCCCAAGTGACTGATCATATCCGTTCCGGCCAAATGATTAAAACTAAGTTGCGCATGCATGGTAGGAACAAAAAGCGCCACTGTTTCGCTTACCGTGTTGCGTAACATTACTTTTTCGGTCATTTCGGTACTGGTATCATGAGATTCTAAATCGCCCATATGCTGCATACCGTAATACCAAAGCCAAGAAAATTCGTCTTCGGGAACAGGATAACTTTTAAACTGTGGGTAAGCTTCCAAAAACCCGTCCATTGTAGCGCTTTTTTCCAAATCCCATTTTTCATGGTAGCCATCGCGTTGTTCAACCATGGCATCCAATGCTTCGGGAACTTGATATTTGTTCAGCACATAATTATTGATCATTGCGGGAAATAAAATGGTCAAGACCACCCAAATAGATATCAATGCCAGGGCATTAAAACTAGAACTCTTTAAAAACGAAACCATCCAAAAACAGAGCGTACTCCAAAATAATAGGTACAAAAGGCTTTGTAAAAATATTCCCCAGAAATTTTGGTCCATCGGTATTTGTAGGATAACGCTCGATAGGAGCAGAAGCACTACGAGCACCGCAAAAACAAAGAGTACCCTAACCAAGAGTTTTTTGAATAAAAAGGCCGCTTTTCCAGAAGTTTGCGCGGCCAAAATACGCCACGTACCCCATTCCTTTTCTTCAGAATACAAATTAAAGGTCATGGCTATCAACACTAAAGGAAACAAATAAATGATGACAAACCCCAAATCTAGGTTGCCCGACATGAGCAAAGACGGATTTTCAAAATCGGTATCATATTTTTGTCCTTCCAGACCACGAATGGTGACTGCTTGCAATAACGGATTTACATCACTCTGACCAATAGAAATAGCGTTTATATTGGCAGGTTTCTTAATTAAGGTAAAACGAAGGTAATACAACAACAATCCCAAATCATCATTATGGTAGGTGACATTTTTCCGTATGCTTTCTTCCTGAAACTTTTGGGCGGCAACAATAGTGTTTTCCTGTTTTATCAAATACTGCTTGCCAATTAGAATACTGATCAGACCAACACTCATGAGCAACACAAGACTTACCAAGAATATTTTCGTCCTAAAAAATGATTTAAACAATAAACTATACATTTATATGGCTTTTAGGTTAGTTGATAATCTTAAGAGTCCAAATAGCGCCAAAACACCCCACAAAAGCAGCGCTATGATGGAGATGAGTTCATTCTTAAAAAGTTCCGTAGTACTTAGAAATTCATAATGAAATGGCGGAAAATTTTTCCAGTAATCGCTGGAAATAACATCCGGTCCCGCTTTACCCTTGTTAGGAATCAAATCCATTTGTAACTGGTTCATTTCCTGCGCTAAATCATATCGATAATTTTCCGCCTGATCCTTAAAATGTAGAAAAGATTGAAAATCGGTTCCCGAGAAGGCCATGGATAGATTTTTAATGGCTGTATATGGGTTGATAAAAGCAGAATACCGTTCTAGATTGTTCTGTTTACCGTAGACTTCATACAGCTGACTTTGGTGTTTGTGATACACCGCAGCACTTAAGGCCTCGCCTTTTGCCATTACAAACCCTCCATAGTTAAAGGGAAGGTCTGCCACATCGGTAACGTTATTGGCCGCAAGGACGGAATCCTTTAAAGCCTTAAAATGCGGATCATCAGGATTATGGCTATCCCCAAGTTGAACCAAATCGTGTTCTACCGCTGTCTCCATTTCTATTTTTGAGGGTGTAGGGTAGAGGTAATACCCCATAGCCTGCAATGATTTTGGAACGATAATGATGAACAACAACCAAATACCCAAGAGCTTCACCAATGCCCCCTTAGCAGTTTTACTAAATGCCGATACAAAAACGGTAATAGCGCCTAGAATGCCAAAAAAGAGGAGGTAGGATACAAAAAGCACCAGATACCTGAACAAACCACCGGCATGTACTTCATGCCGTTCCAATACCATAAAAAATAGGAGCACGAGAAAGACGGAAAAAAGAAAGATCAAGGACAAACTCCATAGTCCCAACCATTTTCCAAAAACAATTTCTTTTCTGGTGATACCTTGGCCTATCAGTAATTTTAAGGTGCCGTTTTCCCGTTCCTGAGCTATGGTGTTGAACCCCAGATAGAAAATTAAAAGGGGTACGATTACCTTTAATAACATGGCTAGACTAACTTCTCCGAAACGCAATAAACCGGTGGACATGCTTGCTTCCGAAAAATTGACGGTATTCTGTTTGTGCGCCTCCAAAAACATGGCGTTGCCCACAAAATTTTCCATCCCGAGGTCAAAAATACTTAGTACATGCTTAATTCTAAAGGCAAACGAACCGTAATGGGCCATTCTATGTGGATGCTTGTCCGGATTGTTTTCCCAACTTTCTTGAACCTCATGTTGAATTTCATGGCGGGTATGGTTTTGGTCGTTATAATTCTGCCATCCGCTATAGGCCGAAAATAATAATAGTCCGCCCATTAGCACCGAAGCTATTAAGAGTACTTTAGACCTAAAGGCATCTTTCCATAATTGGCGTGCCAATAGATAGATTACATTTTTTCTCATACTTAGAATTTATAGGTTGCATTCAGCAATACATTTCTTGGAGCTCCAGGCCCCAATCTAGAAGGGTTTAGGCCACCTAACCAATACGTTTCATCAAATAAATTGTTGAACTTTAAGGTCAATTGCATTCCTGTGTTATTTGGTTTATAATAAACCGCTGCATCAAATACGGTATAGGAAGGGAGGAGTAGTCTATCCGTATCGTAAGTAGGGTTATACCATGTATACCGCTCATCCATATACTGGGCACCCAAACCAATTCCGATACCTTTTAAGGTTTGATTGGTAAAATCATAACGACCCCAAATATTTGCATTATGCTTAGGGGCACCACCAATAGGCTCGCCAATGAATTCCTCTATGGCATCCTCAACAATTTCGGCATCGGCATACCCATAAGATGCCGTTATTTGAAAGTTTGAAGCTATATAACCGGACACATCCATTTCAAAACCTCTACTTCTTTGTTCACCTCTGGTGGTTAGGTTGTCCAAATCATAGGTATCTCCAAGAAGGATGTTTTTTTGAGTAATATTGAAAACGGCAAGGTTGGCGAATATTTTTCCGTTCAAAAACTCTCCTTTTGCGCCAAATTCCGTCAAACTACTTTCCAACGGATCAAATCTACTAGGAGAAGTAGACCAAAAGAAACCTTCTGCCGTTGGTGATAAAGAAACTGTATTGGTGTGCGGTTGAAAGCCTTCTAGGTAAGTGGCATATGCACTAACGGTTTTTGTAACTTCATAGGTTAGACCGAATCTAGGTACAATGGCATCGTTTGTAAACTCTTGCTCATCTCCTTCATAATCAAAAATATCCGTAAAACGCTCATATCGTAAGTTTACCAAAGCTGAAAATTTTCCCACCTTAAACTGGTTTTGAATATAGAAACCATTTGAAGTATTTAGGTTTGCAGGAATACTTAGTTCCGCAAGATTGTACGCATTGGTATTCCTAGCGCCGTTAAAAGGGTCTTCTAAGTTAAAATGAGGAACCGCAGGCACGGGTATGGTAACACCATCTACCACCGTTTGCTGAAAGTTATCCTGATTACTGGGGTCATAATTTGCCTGACCACCATCTACCGTTAAGTATCTTCTGGCACGAAGGAATCCTGCTCCAATTTTCCGCTCCCAACGTGTAGCATCATAACCCACCAAGGTTTTATTGGTAATCTTATCGGTTTTTATGTCGTAAGTGAAATAGGTGCTAAAGTTGTCCGTTTCCCAAAATTGCTGTCTCTCATCATATCGCATTCGCGCCAGCGTAGGAATTACATTCCCATCAATATCCACGGCCGTACCATCCACTCTATGCTCGGCTAAATCTTCGTCCCAGGTTTGTTTCATGTATTGTGCATTGAAACCTAACCGATCGGTAAACCTTTTGCTAAAGTTCGCCATTAAAATGAGCTCTTTATTTTTGTAGTGATCGCTTGAAGCACCCACGTTCATTGTAATTGGAGTACTATCTATATCATAGTTCCCATTTATAGTGCCAAAAATAGGTTGGCCTCTATCTAAGTTACCTTCGGCATTGCTATAAATCATCTCTACGTTCAGCGAGGTGGTCTCGTTTGGAATATAACTTAGAGAAGGTGTAAATAGTATAGCATTATTGTTCACAACATCCCTAAATGAATCCGCCTCTTGAATTGCGGCGTTTAAACGATATAACAGGGTTTTAGATTCGTTTAAGGGCCCCGTAAAATCGGCTGTAGCCCTTATGGTTCCAAAACTACCCGTAGTTAAAGAAACCTCATTACGTTTTTCTGCCAATGGTTTTTTGGTAACCATGTTTACAGTACCACCGGGATCTGCACTCGAAAAAGTAACCGATGAGGGACCTTTTATCACTTCAACACGTTCTAAGTGTGAGGTAATGGGCTGAAGGAAGTAATATTGACGGGTACGCATTCCGTTTAATACTTGTCCGTCATCCGCTTGCGTAATACCACGAATATTATAGTGATTGTACAGCCCTGTAACGGAAACATTACTTACCGTCTTAACGGCATCGGGTACCTGAAAGGCAAGACGATCCGCAATTAATTCTTTGGTTACCGAAGTAATGGCTTGTGGTAACTCTTTGTTGGCAATGGCCACTTTTGTAGCCGAGAATGAATAATCACTATTATAATCCGTTCTTGCCCGACCAACCACTTCTACGGACTGTAGCTGTTCTACATTTTCCTGTAATACCAAGGTTCCTAAATCGTAATCTTTTAACTCATCAAAGGTTTTTTTAATGGAAATAGACTTCATTCCTATGTAACTCACCGTCAGTTGAAAGGTGCCGGTTTCCGAAATCTCAAAACTAAAATTTCCGTTCGCTTCGGTGGTGGTTCCCCTTTTATTTCCCCTAGCCGTATTGGAAAATGAAACAGTGGCCCCATAAACGGGTAATCCGTTCGTATCGTTAACCTTACCATTCACTTTTATTTGACCGTACGTTGCGTTGCACAGTAGTAAGGCCAGTATTATTTTTATATAGTGGTTCATCTTTTCTAAATTGTTTCTAGGTAGAGTTGGTTTAATTCATTTGCGTTAATTTCATTGGCCTTTAACTGTTGGGCCAAAACTCCTTCTTTCATAATACCAATGGTGGTGCCCAGTTCTACGGCATTAAAAATATCGTGGGTGGCCATAAAGATGACCTTACCCATACTGGCAAGTTCCTTACAGATTTGAGTAAATTCCGCTGTGGCTTTAGGATCAAGGCCAGAAGTGGGCTCATCCATGAAAATAACTTCGGCATTTTTGGCCAGTGCCACAGCAATACCCACTTTTTGCCGCATTCCCTTAGAGTAGGAGGAGAGCCTTTTATGTTGTGCATCCAACTGCAGGCCTGTTTTAGCTAGAAATGCTTCCAGCTCTGCCGTGGTGTATGTGAATCCTGCCAAACGGCTAAAGAAATCCAAGTTTTCTACGCCACTAAGGTTACCGTAAAGTTGTACCGTTTCGGGAATATATGCGGTAAGTGTATTGGTATCGTCCTTTCCTACTTCTTTATCGGCAATAAAGGCTTGGCCGCCATCTTTTGATATAAAGCCTAAAAAAATATTGATCGTAGTGGTTTTTCCTGCGCCGTTCTGACCCAAAAGACAAAATATTTCGCCTTTGGAAACTTCAAACGAAACGTCTTTTAAAGCTGCCTTTCCTTGATAAGACTTGCTTATGTTCGTTGCTTTCAACATAATAGTATAACTAAATTAAGAGTATAGGTAAATCGTGTAATCATCCTTATACACAGCAATTTGTGGTATAAGTATATAAATGATATAGAAGATGTCCTTACGAAAAAGACAGGTCCATATGTATATTCAACACTTAGCTTTCAGCATACCGTATTCGGGTGTGCGACAAATCAAAAGAAGTGTGACAAACAAAGAATATGACGAATGAAAAGGGCGTACCGGTCCTATAAAAATTTACGGTACTACATACAAAATGGACTGTTAAACTTGTGGAGGAGGCCGCGTAAAGCGATTATTGCCTAAAAATTGGTTCTCAAAAACAAGCTGTGGCGCATTGTTAGAGAACTTTTGTTCAAAAAAATAGAATTCTGTTTGCGGTAGAACGGGAGATTCCGTTTTTAAAAGCGGTGTAAAATTAACCGCTGTGGTAATGTGACAAACTTCGCAATGTTGCGCGTCGGAATCGTCAATATGATGCGTAAGCGCATGCAGTCCTGCCACTTTGAATACCAAAAACAAAGCGACAAAAAACATAGAAACGAAATTCTTGCTGCTTTTCATCATAAGCGACAAAAGTAAATAATACTTTAAATTATTAATGAGAATTTAAACAAAAATTACTTTGGCATGAATTTAACTGAAGTTGGAGTACAAGGGTATATAAATTATAAGAACATTACAAGGCCCTTTTTTATCTTCAAAAACAAGCTTAGTGGACACGAAATGGTTTAAAGTTTATGAATACGATGGTGTAAATGAACAACAAGAGTAAATACCAGGTATTGGAAACCAAATCTATATAATCGATTTTTCCGTTTGAAAAGCTTAAAATCATTAAAACCTGAGCTCCATAGGGCAGTAGACCTTGAAAAATACAGGCAAAAATATCTAAATTGGAAGCGGTTTTCTTGTTATCCAATCCGTATTCATCATTAATGGTTTTGGCAATGGGGCCGGCAATGATGATAGAAACCGTGTTATTGGCAATCGCCATATTAATAGTACTCACTAATGAGGCAATACCTAGCTGTGCCGTTTTTTTGTTCTTGATAAGCTTCTTTATGTTGACCAATATAAACTCTATGCCTCCGTTTCGTTCTACTAAAGCAGCCAATCCTCCTGTTAATAGAGACAACAAGAAAATCTCTGTCATGTTCGTAAATCCAGAATAGGCAATTTTAGTAGATTCTATAAGGGTAAAATCACCATAAACAATCCCCAAAAGTCCAGCGAATACTGAACCTAATACTAAGGTTACAAAAACGTTCACTCCTACAATAGATAGAACAATGACCAAAAGATAGGGCATAATTTTGATGATGGAATAACTATAAACTACAGTCTCCGTTTCGGCGGACTTTAATCCCAAACCTTGAAAGATTAAAATAGCTATAGTGAATAGGGCAGCGGGTACGGCAATTTTAATGTTCTGCTTGAATTTATCACTCATTTTACAACCTAAGGATTGTGTAGCGGCAATGGTAGTATCCGAGATTACCGATAAATTATCGCCAAACATGCTACCACCTAACAGTGCACCACATAAAATGGCCAAATCCGCACCGCTCTTATCGGCAAATCCCACTACAATAGGAGCCAAAGCAACAATGGCACCCACCGAAGTTCCTGTAGAAACCGATAAGAACCCTGCAATAATAAAAATGCCAACGTAGATGTATTGAATGGCTATAAAATCCAATCCCATATTAACAATGGCATCAACACTACCGGTTTCGTTGGTAATTGCAGCGAATGCACCTGCTAACAAGTAGATCAAACACATGGTTAATATTTTATCATCTCCACAGCCTTTTAAAACGGTTTTTATTTTAGAATTTATAGATTGCCCAAACATTAGGAAGGCAGCAATTATCCCCACAATTACTGCAATGGGAGCAGGTAACGCGTAGAAATCGTTTTGATATATACCCACACCCAAAAAAGTAAATACAAAAATGAATAGGGGTACGAGAGCAGAGAATTTTGGAGTTCTATCTTTGATGTTTGCCATTTCTTTCTTTATGCTAAAAAAGGAAGTAGAAGCAAATAGATAGACATATGGGTTAACATTTGTTCCAACTAATTGGCTTATCTCTTTAGCACCTTGCTCGTTATTGCAGGTTGCTATCTCCTCTTTTTGAGATTCTTGATAATTATTTAAGGCGGCAAAAATAAGGTATAAGAACTACCTGCAACTCATAAAAAGAGTTAATTTATATCATACTTTTTTTTGGTCAATTAGAAGAAATCCTAAACTTTTGAGTTAATAAGTAGTATAAATCCTATGTAAATGGTACGTCAAGTAACGTAATACATATTTTTTAACTTAGTTTGTAACTGCTAACCAAGGGATAAAAAAGTCTATTTATCTTATTATTTTGAAGAGTGGAATGAAAAAACAAGACTTACACGCTGAAAATCAACTTTCAACAACCAATGAAGGTGATAACCATACAACTATTAGTCAGCTAGAAAAAGACAAAATCATTGAAAGACAACTGCGTTTTCAGGATTTGTTAATCAGTATCTCTACAAAACATATTAATTCCGATTTATCGGATATTGATAAACTTATCAGAGCATCCCTAAAGCAAATTGGCGAATTCGTAGAATCGGACAGAAGCTATATCTTTTCTTATGATTTTGTAAATAACACCACTTCAAACACTTATGAATGGTGTTCTGAAGGTATAGAACCGGAAATAGAGAACTTGCAGAATGTACCTATAGACTTTATTCCGCAATGGATAGAAGCACATAAAAAGGGAGAGCCGTTCTTTGTGGAAGATGTAAGTGAATTACCAGAAGACGGAGAACATGGTTTACGAGCCGTTTTAGAGCCACAGGGCATTAAGAGTCTAATTACTATTCCAAAAATCAAGAATAATGAGTTGATCGGTTTTATTGGTTTTGATTCGGTCAAAAAAATCAATAAGTATGATGATAATGAAAAGGACATCCTTTTTGTCTATGCCAATATGCTGGTTAATGTCATACAGCGTAAAGAGAGTGAAGAACGGATAAAGGAGCAAGAGAAGAAGAAGGAAGAACTATTAAAAAATTTATCGCTTCAAAATGAAGAATTAAGTGAATATGCCCATGTGGTATCTCATGATTTAAAAGCCCCTCTCATTAATATTCACACTTTGGTGAGTTGGTTTATAGATGACAATAAGGAAGCTTTGGGAGAGGATACCATACAACCTTTGCATCAGGCCTTGTTTAATGTGGAAAAGATGAATTTCTTAATAAAGGGAATTCTGGATTATTCCACTATAGATAAAATAGAATCAGAAGACAAACAGGTTGATTTTAATATCCTCATTAAAGAAGTCTTGGAAACTATTTTAGTGCCCGGCCATATAAAGGTTACGGTTCAAGAGAACATGCCAAGTTTGTACGGGAATACCTGGAGATTTAAGCAGGTTTTTCAAAACCTGATTCAGAATGCCATAAACTATGGAGATAAGGAACAGGGCACCGTAGATGTGGGCTATATTGATAGAGGTGACCATTATGAGTTTTTTGTAAAAGATAATGGCATTGGGATCAAGTCCGATTATTTTGAAAGAATATTTAAAATCTTTACCAAATTAGAAAGCACGGGTTCCTCATCCGGAATAGGTCTATCCATCGTTAAAAGAATCATTAAATATTATAACGGTTCCATTTGGTTAGAAAGTGAAGAGGGCGTAGGCACCACCTTTTACTTTACACTTTTGAAGACCACGTAGGTGTTAGTTCCTGTGAATAATATATTTAAATAACTATATTATAAACGCACTTTGAAATTTTAAAATGCGTTTAAATCTCTGCTGCCGTTTTATTGGCTACAGCTACCGTATGAAATATCGTTTACTGTAGGATTATAAGCATTCTGTTCAATGAATACATCCGTATAACTGCCATTGATCATAAAATTGGTCAATGCGCAAAAATCGGTTAAGTTATAATTGCCTCCATAGACCATATTAAAATCTTCATCAAACGATGCCCCAATAGTAATCACGCCACCAACAGAGCTAAGATTTTCAAAGCCGTTCAATGAGGTAATCTTATTCTCATGTAGCGATAAATCAGAACCTACTGTAGTAAGGTTTTCTAAATCCATTATGGTGGCAAGCTTATTATTTCTATACACCTCTAATTTATATTGTACAGATGCAATGTTGTTTAGTCCTTTTAGAGAAATAAGTTCGCTGTTTCTTGAAATTTGTAAATGACCGTTAACCGCAGTAACGTTTTCCAAGCCTTCAAGTGTAGCTAGTTTTGCATTGTGTCTAATAACCAAATCACCTTTTAACGCTGTAACATTATTTAAGCCTGCAAATGAAGTAAGTTCGGAATTGGTCGTAATTTGTAATCCTACGGTATTATATTCGCTACCATAAAGCGCAATACCTTGTCCAATTGAATTTAAACTATTCAGTCCTTGCAGAGAAGTTAGTCCCATGTTCTGGGTAAGAATAAGCGCAAGATCAATAGATGTAATATTCCCCAAGCCAACTAATGAGGTAAGGCTTTAGTTATCAGCAATTCTTAATTCCCCATTTATCCTAGTCAAATTATCCAGACCCGACAAAGAAGTAAGCTCAGAATTATTACTGATGTTTATATATCTACCCTCTATAGCCGTAAGATTATTTAAGTCCGTAATATTGGTTAAATTGCTGTTATTGCTAATAGTCAAACGATTGCCAATAGATGTAAGATTTTGTAAACCTTGCAAATTGGTTACCGCTGTCTTAGAAATGTTCAATGAGCCACCAATTGTAGTTAAGTAATCCAGGTTTGCAAGAGAGGTAATAGTAGGTGTAGCACTATCCTCAATAATTACATCACCTGTAACTTCTGTATAGCCTATTGTTCCAAAGTTCTCTATGTCTTCCTGAGAGGTTAAAGTAATGGAGCCTTCGTATATACCACCGCTTTGGGGCAGTTCTTCACATTCTCCGTTATATATATCATTAAAAGATGGATTGTATTTATTATTTGAGATACTTACTGTACTAAAAGTACCGGTTGTGAATAGATTGGTCAGTGCACAAAAATTTTCAAGTTTAGGGTTGGGACGGAAACTATCACCTATTACGGTTTGGTTGCCAACTGAATTAAGATTTTCCAAACCTATAAGAGATACCAGATTTTCATTACCCCTAATATGTAAATTTCCTCCAACAGAAATTATATTATCCAATCCAGTTAGTGTGTTAAGCTTATTATTATTTCCGATGGTTAAGCCGTTCCCAACTGAGGTTACATTGTTCAAGCCTTGTAACGTAGTAAGATTATTGTTGTCCAATACAAACAAATATTCCTGAACTGAAGTTATGTTTTCTAATCCTGTTAGTGTAGTAAGGCTACCGTTACCATTTATTTCAATTCCATTAAGAGAAGTTAAGCTTTCTAAGCCTGTTAGCGACGTAAGTTTAGTATTTATTGTAAACCGTAGATTACCTCCTATAGAACTTAAATTTTCAAGTGCAGATAACGTAGTTAGATGTATATTAAAAATGAAAGCCAAATTACTGCCAACAGTTTCAAGTTTTTCTAAACCATTTAAGTTTTTAGCTCCTGTTTCTATATAAAATTCCCCTCCAACAACCATTAGGCTAGATAAACTTTCTAAGGAGGTAATGCTCTGTTGCCCATCTAACTTTATATCTCCAGTAATCTCCCTATATCCAAAAGCACCAAAAGCATCTACTTCTTCTTGGGTAGTTAAAGTTATTGACCCTTCATATATAGTACTTCCTTGATTAGGGCAGGTTTGTATTTGTCCTAAATTGGTAATACCATTCGCAATACTGGATAAGGTAATTTCATCTGAAGTTTCATCGGTATCAACATCTACTACAACAATGAGGTAGTCCGCTTCGTTACAATACACTAATTGTTGCTCAATTTCACCATTAGTTATGGGGAGTATTTTAAAGTCATTGATATCATTTGTGGAATGTATAAAAGCATAACCATTGGTCAAAGGCGCATTGTTGCAATTGGTTACGGTAGCGGATAAGGTTGTGATGGAAACATCTGCCAAGTCGTCTATATTAATGGTGATGTTCAAACCATCTTCTGTAAAAGGACCAAATTCTTTAGACCCTGCCGGGCTTTCCGGATCACAATCACTAAACAAGGTAATTTCAAGGGTTTCTTCTTTAGGGAAAAGACCACAATTTTGACCCAGTTCATTTGTATAACCGGAATATACAAGCTGATCATTGGAAGCCCTGGTAATTTCAAAATAAGAGTTAGGTAAGGCTGCGTTTTGTTTCAACTCAAAGCACGCCCTAATAGTGTTTAACGGTAAATCGCAATTCCACCAGGTAAAGTGAGATACCTCACCTACATATTCTCCGTCTATAATTGTTGCAGCACCTTGTTCTTTCCAATACCCAACAGCTTCATCAAAATACCAAAGTGGTATGGATGACGGAGCATTTGGTGTGCTAGAAGAAACAGGAAAATATAGTTTTGCAGGCGTATCTTCTGAAATATTCAAAATCTCTCCATTAGGGGAGGATAAGTTAACAGACAGCATACCGTAGGTTTCCATAGCAGTAGCCTCGTTGTTTTCCCTTTTTCCAAAGAGGGAACCTGGCATTTGGAAAAACGTTTGTGTTTGGTTAGGTTCCAAATAATGCATTGAAACCTCTACTTTTCCGTTATATGGAGCCCCGGAAGCATCTATAAAACTTCCTCCAAAATTTACCTTTGCACCATTATCTAAGCTTACCTCCGAGGTTTCACCAGAATTCACGGTCTCAATAGTATTCTTTTTAAGTAGCGTAATATTTACAACATTACTACCGCTGGCCGATGGTACTATACTTCTGGAACCTAAAATATAGCCTTCCGTTTCTGCTTTGATATAAGCAAATTTTTCATTTACAGTAACCTCATTTAAGACAAAGACACCTTTAGTATCTGTTACTACAGATTGACTCCCAATGGTTACCTTCACTTGCCCTAAAGGCTTAGCGTCAATATCCGTGATTTCTCCAATAAAATTAGTTGTTAGGGCAGCTCCAAAATTTTTAGCCTTAAATTCTATATCGCTAATGGCTTCAATAGCTACTGTTGTGGTATCTACCGCAATGGTATCATTTATAACCTCATTTACTAAAGTTTTTTCTAAAGAATCATCATCATTTGTGCAAGAAGTGATTAATACACATACTAGTATAAGAGCCTGTAAGTACTTCATGGGGGTGGGGTATAGGTTGGTTTTGGTCTAGTCTTTATATCAGCCGTTAAGCGCATGCAAAGAATTATATAAACTAAAAACACTAAAAAAAGATTGTATTTACTTAAGTTTCACTCTAGTATTTTCGATAATCGGCAATAAGTTGAAACCTAGCCACAAATGAGATTTTTATCTTGAATGTCGTTGTTATGCAGGTTATAAACATGGGTGAGGATATGATATTATTTTTGGAATAAATCCAATTTTCAGTATAAATTCCATATTTTAGGAGTTTTTACTAATATTGATGAAACCCTCATTACGCAATGCAAAATTTAGAGTTGGAAAAACGAACATGGTGTTTAACGCAAGGCCTTAGAGAGTATCTGATTATTATTAGTCCGCCAGCTCATATCAAAAATGACCTGTTCGGTTATAAAAAAGATTTTATGTACCGTTTTGGTACAGCCAGATATATTCATTCCATAGCCCACATTAGCCTAAGCAATTTCATGATTGAAAGTATTCCGGAGCTAACCATTTTAAATGAATTGCGTTATGCTTTGGGAGGTAAAAAGCGATTTGAAGTTCAGGCCAATGGATTTCAAAAATTTATAGGCTCGAACACTTTATGTATAGGTGTTATGGGAGCCGAAATTTTCAAGCTTCAAAACCTTATGGTAGCAGTGTTGAGAAAGAGAGCGAAAATTGGTAACAGGGGCACTCAGAAAATAGGAGTCCCTCATATGACTATTGCAAGTAAAATTCCGGATTTAGAATTTGACCGAAGCTGGGCGTACTTTCGAGAAAAATCATACTCCAAAATTTTTACCGTAAACAAGATAACCGTACTGAGGAAAAATCATTCATTGGGAGAAAAGGTATATAAGATGGCATTTGAAATTGAGTTGGAATAGTACTTTCAGCAAGTTAGATTAACGATACGTAGTGGCCATTTTTAAGTCTAGATTATTCACTTGTATGACATCTTTCGCCTAGTTCCGGATTCCAATTATATATAAAGATAGTAATGAATTTAATCCAAAAAACGCTAAAAAAATGGCTATGTTATTTTAATTTTGCGTTTCGTTCACCCAGTTTAAATTCAAGAGCTTGCTAGAGAAAAGACGTCAGTTGACCCAAGAACAACACACTATAGAAAGCCTAAAAGACCGCTTAAATGCACTGGTCTTAACAATTGCCTCAATCGTGAGTGGGAATGGCATAAAAATGGTATTGAGGGATGCCGACTACAAAAAAAATAGAAACAATTACCAAGAATAGAAATAGTCCATTTAGTTTGCAGCCGGAGCTTTTACCTGAGCCATATTTTTATATATGCAAAATAGCTGGTAGAGCAATGAAAAATACAATAAGAAGGGTTTAAGATTTTTTCCAAGGTATTGGCTTATCATCTTACTAATTAACGCAGGTTGTTATCTCTATTTGAGATTTATGATATGAATTTTAAGGGCGCGAAATTAATAAACGCAACGGTTACATGTCATCCGTTTTTTGGTTCTATGTAACATTGTTTTGTTCCCGCTTTAATCTTAAGCCTCATTAAAATTTACATTTAATGAACCATTCACCAATCTATTCTCATTGTCTATACCACTGAAGACACCTTCTTGGTTTCTACTGTTATTTTTTAAATAGTAGCTTTTAAAATAAATGTTGACACGCTCAAGAGCAATAATGCCAGAAAAATTAAATCTAAAATTAATTACCGAACCTTTGTTTAGGAGTTCTATACGGTCTTTTTCAATGTAAACATTATCGGTTAGCGTCACGATTTCAAAGTTGGACTTAAGAATTTTAAATTTTAGCTTTTCCTGAAATCCATCCGAATAATCAAAGGTTACATCATACGTTCCTGATAATTTACCATAAAGTGATGCGTAGGGACTGTTACTGGATAATTCTAGTGCGTGTCTCGGAACTACACTAGGATTAACAATCCGCTTGTTCCGAATTTCCATAGCAATATAAGGCGGTATGCTAGGGTCTTTGGATTTTAGCTCCATTTCTTGTTTGCTCTCACACTTCTCTAGAATTGAACGGCCAGCTACGGTATTCGTAAATAAATCGAAAGTGCAATAGGTTCCAATTAGATATTTTATGTTAGAGGGTGCTCTATGACCTAAATAATAGATTTCACTCGCACCATCAATATAACGGTCACCGGAGAGGGTATTGGTTTTAATCGTTAAGGTATCCCCTTGTCGTTTTATATTTCCATGGCTATAATATTCCCGCATCGTACCGTTCTCTAAAGGATACATGAATATATGTTGAATTTTTTTCCAATTTTTAGAGATGATACTCTGTCCTTTTAAAATGGTATTGTCTTCACCAAAATAGTAGTTAATGTAATAATAGGTAATCTCATCGTCATTACTTTTAAGTAAGGTCAGTTGTTTTTCGTGTTCGTCCTCTGAGGGTTTGTGTGCTGTTAGAAAAGCTTCGTAATCCTGATATCCTAAAAAAAGCAAGATTATAGTCTTATAATATTGGTTCAGTTTTATAAGTGGCTTGCCTTTTTCGAACTCCCTATATTTATCATACAAATACTTCCCGTTTATAAATTCGGAACCTAATTCTTCAAAATCACTTTTCAAGCTAGGTTTGTTTTCATTGTAAGCCCCATAGCCATACAGCTGAAAAGTTTTAGGTAAATGCTTAAGATTATGCTTTTGTATAAAGGTTTCGTGTAACTTATCTATAAGAATTTTAAAGTATTCCGATGTTAGAACTATTGAACCTGAGCCTGTTGTCATAAATTCCTATTTTACATTTAAAATTATTAAAAATATTTTTAGTATTCATAATTAATAATAATTAATCTATGTGTGAGTAGTTTTAGCCAACGAACTAATTCAATCAGGACATGAAAAAATCTATCTTCTTAATTTTTCTATTGGTTTCTTCCATAGGTTTTGCACAAACTTTAGTTACCGGTAAAATAACGGACGAAAGCGGTGAGCCATTACCAGGAGCAAGCATTGCCGAAAAAGGAACATCAGCCGGTGTAATATCGGATTTCAACGGTAATTATGATATTACGGTCTCATCGAACGAAGCGGTATTGACCATTTCTTACATTGGTTTTGAAACAAAAGAAATAACTGTAGGCGGCCAAACACAAATTAATGTTGAACTTGCCGAAACTGCGGTATCATTAACAGGAGTAACAGTACAAGGTTTTTCTGGCGTTATGGGAAAATCCCGTAAGCGAACGGAATCCATTCAAACTACTCCGGAATCCGTAACCGCTTTGAATGCCGAAGGTATTGAAAGTGCAGGTATTACAGATGTTAGCTCATTTTCCGCTTTGGTTCCCAATTTAAAGTTTAATTCCGCCCAAGCTGTCGGTCTTAACTTTATTACGGTACGTGGTATACCGCAGGTTAGGGGTGGCGATGCCCCTCTGGCATTCGTTATTGATGGGGTTACCATTCCAGACCCAAGTTTGTTAAGTCAGGATTTATATGATTTGGCTTTAGTTGAAGTCGTCAAAGGTCCACAAGGGGCTTTGTATGGTAAGAATGCAATTGGTGGTGCCGTAAATATTTACACCAAAGACCCTACTAACAGAATGACTAATCAGATGAAGCTAGGTGTTGGTAACGGTGGTTTTAAGCAAGCCCAATTTATTTCTTCCGGAGCAATTTCCAAAGACAAGTTGTTCTATCGGTTTTCTGCGCAATACAAAGATTTTGATGGTTTATTGACCAATGAATTTCTTGATGAAAAAGTTGATTTTAAAGAGGACATCAATGTAAGAGGACAATTGAAAGCTAAATTATCATCCAATTTTTCAATAACCGGTACCTATCAATATTTTAATATAGATGGAGGTGCTACATATTATTCTGTGAACCCAACAGGAACCGATGGTGAATTTACAGGAGGAACCTTAGACCCAAACCCCACAAATGGGAATAATGTTATTGTTGCTGACGTATTAGGTAAATCGGATATGGTGAACAACTACGGTAATATTAAACTGGACTATAACCTAGGTGGCGCAAAATTACAGAGTATTACTTCTTACAACAAAGTTGATCGTTCCACAATAGGAGATTTGGATTTCTTAGAGTTAGACGGTCTTACGCAAGGAGAAGAAATCACTACCAAAACCTTTAATCAGGAAATTAGAATTAACAATGCTAAAACAGATACTAAATTCGATTGGAGTTTGGGCGGGTTCTATCAAAAAATAGAAAAAGATTTTTATCAAAATGGAACTACGGGGGTAGATTTTGGAGGACCTGATGCCTATGATACCGCAGATTATATTAATGAAACCCAAACCATAGCTCTATTCGGATTTGGGGATTATAAGCTTACGGATAAATTAACAGTTTCCGCAGGCTTCCGTTTGGATATAGATAGTTTTACTCAAGAGGATTCCTTATTCGAGACGAATTCAGAAAGGGATAACAATGAATTTCAACCTAAAGTCTCTTTATCCTACCAAGCGAACGAGAATGTGTTATTATTTGCCAATTACGGACGTGGTTACCGAAACGGAGGGTTTAACGCGCAGGCTACGGACCTTTTTAACCGAGAATTTGATGATGAAACATCGGATAACTATGAACTGGGATTCAAAACAACTTCTTGGAACAATCGGTTTATTCTAAATGGTTCCGTTTTCTCTTCCAGACTTAATAATCAGCAACAATATATTTTAGACCTGAACACTTTTATTGCGGGTGTGTATAACTATAATGAAACCGAGGTTTATGGTTTTGAAGTAGATTCTCGTGTAAGATTGACGAATTTTTTAGATGCTTTTGCCAATTACGGTTTATCACGCGCTAACATTTTAGACGGAGGAACCACTGGAGGTGAAAATGGAGATACAACCGATAATACAAAGTACAATGATAAACGAACTCCTTTTGTGCCCTACAGTACTTTTGGTATTGGAATGGAGTCGGCTTTCAATATTACGGACGATTTAAAATTCAATGGTTTTTTAAACCTGGACACTACAGGAAAGACCTATTACCATGAAAGCAATACCGAAGCAACAACTACGGACGCTTATTCCTTATTAGATGCCCGTTTAAGTCTATCCTACAAAAATTGGAAGCTAGAATTCTGGGGCAAGAACTTGACAGATAAAGAGTACTATCAAGAATTCTCTCCAGGGGAATTCGTGGGGAGTCCTGATGATGTGGCCTGGAGAGGGCAACCGTTAACCGTAGGTACCGCAATCTCAGTAAAATTCTAAAAATACTACAACCATTACTAGATACTTATGGGCATCCATTTCAGATGCCCTTATCATCCTATTTTCAAAAAATTAGACATGGAAACTAAAAGAGCGCGATTTTCAAGAATATTAATGGAAGATATGTTTCAGGTACAACCTGGAGAAACCATTGCCATTACGGCAGATTTAGGTACCGATAGAACTACTATTGATGCTATGGCCCAAGCTGCACAAAATGCTGGTGGACTGCCATTGGTCATGTATATTCCCCAAGCTGAAAAAGACAGTCAAGCCGGAATGAAGGATTGGCCTTCTGAAGCATTAACCGCAGCCTTATTAAAAGCTGATGTATGGATTGAAGCCAATGAAGTAGTGCTTTTATACTCAGAAATCTGGGAAAAAGCTATGAGAGATAATAAAAAGCTACGCTACTTAATAATTGCAGAAAGCTCTATAGATTCGCTAGACCGAGTATTTACAGGTTTTGAAATTCCCGTTTTAAAGAAACTTCTGTCTAAAGTAACCAGCATGGTCAAAACTGCAAATACTGTACGTATCACCAGTGATAACGGAACAGATGTATCTTACGATATTGATACTAATTACACCTTCGATTATGATGATGGCGATTTTTCCATGCCTAAGTTTGGTACAGCACCCGGTTTTGTAAATGTGGTCCCCAAATTAGATAGCATGAACGGTCGTATTATATTCGATTATTTACAGCATGCAAAACTTACTGATAAAGTAGCATTTGTAATGAAAGATGGTAAAATTGTTGGAGTAGAAGGGGAGGGCGCTGCTAAGTTCAAAGAATACCTCACTTCTTTTGAAGACGAGAACATGTATAAGATTTCTCATAATATGATAGGGCTTAATCCGAAAGTACATACAATTACTGGTGAACTTGTTGAAGATGAACGCATTTGGGGCGGTGTAGATTTCGGATTTGGACACACAAGCGCGATGGATATGCCTCCATTCGGACAAATGGCTAAATCGCATTTTGACGGCGTAGTAGCCAAAACCAGTATTTATTTTGATAAAATACAAATTACCGATAATGGCGAAGTTTGTCATGAAGAATTAAGACCTTTAGCAGAGAGCTTATTAAGCGCCACAAATGTCTAACCAAGTAGATCAATACGCAACTACCAAAGTTCAATCCAAAGACTTCGTTTCTGGTTGGGTGGTGGCGCTGATAATTGCAAGTACAGGATTATCGGTTTCCACCTTATTTTTAGGCTCTGAAATTGCCCTTGGTCTTGGTTTTAAAGATGCACTTATTGCCTTTGGTATCTCTACATTGGTATTGACAATTATGTGTATGGCGACTACCTTAATAGGTAATCGTTCAAGATTATCTACTTACATGATTCTTCATTTTAGTTTTGGGGAATATGGTGCAAAGATTGTTAATTTCATTTTTGGCATAACCCTAATCGGATGGTTTGCCGTAGCGTTAGAATTGTTGGCCATTGCTATTTTTGACACCACTGCTAGTACGTTTAGCTTTACAATAGCAAAAGAGCTGATTGTTATTGTTACCAGTCTTTTTATTACGACTACTACGGTTTATGGAATTAGAAGCATTGAAAAAGTTGCTAATATTTCAATCCCACTTTTAACTGCTTTTCTAGGTTATGTTTTTTACCTATCTCTAGAAAAATTAGAAAGTTTTTCAGTATTGTTCGACTATGTGCCCCAAGAAAATTCAATGACGCTTTTTAAAGCAACTTCAATTCTGGTAGGTGCGGCAGTTTTGTTCCCTGTATTAATGGCGGATTTCTCTAGATTCGTAAAGACGGATAAGCAAAGTTTAGCATCAGTATTGGGCTTGACTATTGGTACTCCCTTGGCTTACATACTTAGTGCCGTACCCTCTATACAGACCGGTGAAGTTGATGTTATCAAAATAATGGAAGACTACAATATGGTGATTCCTGCTTTTTTATTGTTGTTTGTTTCCACGTGGAGTACCAATGCTACCAATCTGTATTCTGCGAGCTTAACTTTTACTACCATTAATAAAAAATGGACATTTAAAGAAGTGGTTATTGTTTCTAGTATTTTCGGAACCTTATTAGCTCTATTCGGTTTCGCTACCTACCTATTTGAATTTCTAGAGTTTTTAGGTATTCTGGCTCCATCTATTTCGTCTATCTATTTTATCCATTTTTTCTGGATTAAAAAGCAGCGTTATGAATTAGATGAGATAAATAAATGGGAACCTGCCGCTCTAATAAGTTGGGTGTTGAGTTCTCTTATCAGTGTGCTTACCTATTTTGAAGTTTTTCAGATTACAGGTGCTTATTTCTTAGACTCATTTTTATTGGGAGCGGTTATCTATGTAGCTCTCAAACTGAAGAATATTTTCAAATAAAAACAACTATCAAAAAGTATATTTTTAATAGGTTTTTCTAATTATATCCCAATAACCGGACCCTTTAAAAGCTGAGAAATTCAGGCAAATAAATGTTTGGTTTTGGTCAACTATACGCTTATGAAACAATTGAATTATTCGGAGTTGCAAATTGTTTGCTTTGACACGACATTTAATTTAATCTCAAAACGCTAAAAAGAATGGCTGGGTTATTTTAATTTTGCGTTTCGTTCACCCAGTTTAAATTCAAGAGCTTGCTAGAGAAAAGACGTCAGTTGCCCCAAGAACAACCATTAAATGAAGATCATTTTGTGTATTGTTTAGAGGGAGTAGAAGATATAGATTCCCCAAAAGTTACCGAAACGGAGCTAACACTGGAGCAACTGGCCATGAAATACGGTATTGCTAGCATCTATAAAACCTGCGACACTATAGAAGGCCTAGAAGACAGCTTAAATGCACTGGTCTTAGATGACCATAATTTTAAGGACTATGAGATTATCTATTTGGTTATGGCCGGAGAAGCCAATAGCATTTGCCTAAATGGGTATTACTACAGTTTACAGGAAATAGCAGAACTGTTCGAAGGCCGGTTAAAGGGAAAGATTTTACATTTTTCCAATGCAAAAATCCTTAATTTGGACGAAGAAGAAGCACAATATTTCTTGGACATCACCAATGCCAAAGCCATCTCTGGCTACGGTAACATATTTAACGGTATAAGCAGTGCCAATCTGGATAAAGTATTCTTTAACTTATTTAAAGAAGATGATGATATGTTTGAGGTAGTTGAAGAGCTTCACCAAAGACATTACAATGTCTGTAAATTGCTAGATTTCAGATTGTATTATTGAATTTGAGACGAATGTCAGGCATCCTAAGATTAGCTATAATCCGATAGTGACTTTGGAGAAACGAACACTTCTAGAAAGCCATTCTAAACTTGCAAACGGACACTTATCATGCGAACCAACTAGGGGAGCGGAGTGTACTAAGTACTGTTTTAAGCTGTTGTTAATCTATACATAAATCCTAGCAACTCATACATATTTAGCTCATAAGCAATTGATTACATTTACTTTTGTTGTGGTCATATAAAGAAAAAGTCATTCTATCTTTTAATGATTTATAATTCACGGTATTGAAAAAGCTTTCCTGATTTTTTACAGCTGTCAGTCCGTACTTTCCTCCGACAATATCTCCCCGAGCAGTACCATCCCCCAGCAGTATTCATTTTGAATTTTAAATACCAGCGGTTTAAGATAAAAGTAAATCGTACAAACAATCGTCATGCTAACCTAGCGCTGGGAGTGTATAGTATGGCATAAAAATAAATGTTATGGTTAATCAGACATTAGATGAAAAGTCGTTAAAAATTGCAGACGTTCAAAGCAAGCATCAAGATGAGTTGCTTAGTTTGTCAAACGTGGTAGGAGTTGCCATTGGGAACAAAGTAAAGAATGGGGTGGAAACTAACAAGCCTGTACTTTCAGTACTTGTAACCCATAAATTGGACCCCAGTTTATTAACACAGAAGGATTTGGTCAATCAAAAAATTGGCGGAATCGAAACAGATGTGGTGGAAGTAGGCACCTTGTTTGCGGGTAACGCATATTGCGAAGCTCAAAAAGAAGCACAAAAAGTAGAGCCCGAAACCCGTGATGTTGCTCAAGCCAATGGGTTTGTTCCTTCTTTAACAAGAAGAATTCGCCCTGCAATGGGTGGTTTTAGTGTGGGACATTATAAAATTACCGCAGGAACTTTAGGAACCTGCTGTTATGATTTGTCTCCGTTCCCGAGCAAGCCGGGCAGTTACTATATTTTAAGTAACAATCACGTCTTGGCCAATAGTAACGATGCACGTATTGGAGACCCTATTCTTCAGCCAGGGCCTTATGATGGCGGAAAATATCCGCAAGATGTTATCGCAAGGTTGAGCAGGTATATTCCTATCAAATTTATTGATGGAGACAATGCACCTTGTAATTATGTAGATGCCGCTATTGCAGAAGGCAATTTGCAAGACCTGAACAGGGAAATCTATTGGGGCGGACATGTTAAACGGCTATACACGGCCCCAAAAGTAGGAGACATTGTGCAAAAGGCAGGCAGAACTACAGGCTTTACCACAGGCAAGGTCACCAATATTAATGCAACCGTTAATGTAAATTATGGAGGTGGAAGAATAGCCAAGTTTTGCCGTCAGATAATAACCACGGATATGAGCGCCGGTGGCGACTCCGGAAGTTTGGTTTGTGACACCAATGAAGGTGCCGTAGGGCTTTTGTTTGCAGGCTCCGCAACAAGAACCATAGTAAACAACATTTTATATGTGCAATCCATGTTGCGCGTAAGAGTAACGGAAATATAATGTGAATGGTCGCTTAGAAGTAACATTGAATAAAAAGCTCAGGGTGACATCTAGTTTACCCTGAGCTTTACAATTGCGCTCTGTTTTAATTATCTTTAGATGAGGAGCTTGGCTGCACTTGTATAGAAACAACAAATACTAATTTTATAATAACATAACCATGAACATAGAAGACGCTTTAAAAGAGATACAATCTTGGTTACACCTTAACGGAATTGAAGGCGTGGCCCAAGGAGAATATGATGGTAAACCCTGTATAACGGTTTTTGTTTCCTTAACTGAGGTAAAAAATACGCTGCCGGAAACATACAAAGGCTTTAAGGTGGTAATAGAATCTACTACTGAATTTGGAATTCAAGGAGGGGCGCTTTAAGCCATAAAGTTTTTTACATTAAAAATTCCTCTTCAAAACTTGATATAAAATCATGAATATATTTTTTATTCCGCTGTTGTTTTTTAACAACCATGTAATGTTTTCGTTTTAAACCATTTTTACCAATACGCTTAAATATCAATTCTTTTGATAATTTAAAAGGTCTTAATTGCCATTTTGGAGCACACATAATACCCATATTGGCATTTATCATTGATAATGTAATTTCAGTAAACGGAATTGCAGAAATTTTGATTGGGTTTATTTTATTTGGTTTCAGAAATTGTTCATAAACAGCAACACCTTCCAAAGGAAAAGAATTAATCAACAAGTGCACATTTTCAAAATGGCTTGCATCTAGGTAATCCATTTTGTTCAAGTGGTTTTCTTGATGCATAATCGCAAAAACTTCATCTTCAAAAACTAGTATACTTGAAAGGTCTTCAGAATCAGGTTTTGAAGTTACAATTGCTATGTCTATATCCTCAGATAATACTTGTGATATGCTTTGATGTGTTGCTCCAAGTGTTACATCAATGTCTATCTCTGGATATAGCACACCCATTTTTTGAATAAACGAGGGAATAGTATGAAAAAAAGACTGACATTCAGCACTCAATTTAATCGTACCTTTGGAGCCTTCTTTGATATGTTTTATAGCGCTAAAACCCTCTTCTATGGAGTTGAACAGTTTGTTAGCCAATTTATAAAGCTCAGTGCCTTCTTGGGTCAATTCCCATTTATTTCTTGTTCTATGAAAAACCTTAAAGCCTAATCGCTCCTCTAACTCACGTAATTGATGACTTAAAGCTGACTGCGTTAAAAAGAGGCGTTCAGTAGCATTGGCAAGACTACCTTCTTCTGCAATGGTTTTTATTAATCTGAAATATTTTAATTCCATAGGTCAAAGATACAAGACTATTTAGAGCAATGTAGTTGAGAAAATTTCAACCATAACCTCAAAAGTATTCAAATTACTTTCTTATTCAGTGTTTATCATCTAGTTAGTTTTGTCCAAAAGACAGGTATGAAAACAATAGGATTAATAGGTGGTATGAGTTGGGAATCCTCAAAACTGTATTATGAGTTTTTAAATATTAATGTAAAAGATTTATTAGGAGGCTCACATTCAGCAAAAGTTATTATGGTATCTGTAGATTTTTCAGAAATTGAAAAGTTAACGTTTCAAGGTGATTGGAAGGCTATTGGAGAACTTATGAAACTAGCGGCGCAACAGCTAGAAAGGGCCGGAGCAGATATTATTCTACTTTGTACGAATACCATACATTTAGTAAGTCATTATATCACCCAAAATATTACTATTCCTTTTTTACATATCGCTACCACTACTGGTGAGGCTATATGCGACTTAGATTTAAACAAAGTAGGTTTATTAGGCACAAAATTTACTATGGAAAAGGACTTTTATACCAAGACCTTAATAAATGATTTTGGACTTGAAGTCATAATTCCTGAAACAAATGACAGGCAGGTAGTACATGAAATTATTTATAATGAATTGGTAAAAGGACAATTCACAAAAGCTTCAAAACAAAAAGTTATTGAGATTATAAATAAAATTCAAGTTCAGGGCGCAGAAGGTGTTATTCTTGGCTGTACAGAACTGCCAATTCTAGTTTCAGAAATAGATTCTCCAATTCCCACATTTGATACTGGAAAGATTCATGCATATAAAGCTAGTGAATGGAGTGTAAAAAATTTAGTATGAATTTTATAATGAACAAAATAGTATGAAAACAAAGCGTCTTTTATCCGCAGTAGGGTTATTATTTTTACTAGTCACCAACACCACTTTTTCGCAAAATAGTGCTTTAAAGGAGCATGTCCTTTTTTACAGTTCTTTTGATGGTAAAGCAGCTGCAACTATTGCCGTTGGTGATGCAAATATATATACAGCTGAAAATTATAAAGAAGAAGTAAACACTATAAAAGGTTTAAACGATGCTAATGTTGTAATAGCAAAGGGGAAAGGACTTTTTGGAGATGCAATGCACTTTAAAGCAGCAAAAACTTCTGCTGTATTTTATAAGGCCTATAAAAATGTAGGCTACAACAATACATCATGGAGCGGCACTATATCTTTTTGGTTACGATTAGACCCCAATAAAGAACTTCCGCCTCATTATTGTGATCCTATTTGTATTACAGATTCTAAATGGAGTGATGCAGGCTTGTGGGTAGATTTCACAGATCATAATCCAAGACAGTTTAGATACGGAGCCATGGGTGATTTGGTGGTGTGGGACCCTAATAATGATAGTGATGAAACTGATTGGAATAAGCGCACAGTTACAGTAAACCCATCTCCGTTTCAGTCAAAAAATTGGACGCACGTTGCAATGGTTTTTTCCAAGGTAAATACAAAAACAGAGTCTGAATTTAAATTATACTTAAACGGTAAGTTACAAGGTGAAATAAAAGCTATTAATGATCCTTTCACTTGGGACCCTGAAAAAGGTAAAATAATGATGGGTCTTGGTTATATTGGCTTTATGGATGAGCTTGTAATTTTTAATAAACCCCTAGAAGTTAACGAGGTGAACTCTGTTTTCCAGCTGAAAGATGGAATAAAAACTTTATTCAAATAAGAATATAAGCAATGGTCTGTCTTTAAATAATTACTTAAATCCGACGATAGAAGGGGAGGGTAATGTGTGTATGGAACGGGATACTACATTAACTATATCAAAACTAAGAATCAAATTAAATTCATCCTAAGTTTATACTAGTTCGTCGTATATGTAACTAATTATCAATAGCACCCATATATATTTTCTATTTTAGTGGCAATCGAGATTGTCAATTTTAATCGAAAATTTCTTTTTGAAGTCAATTTCAAAAAGTGTTTACTATGCCTAATGAAAAGATTCTTACTCTCCTTTAGTTTTATTTTTTTATTATTATCTCATTCCATTTCACAGACCAATCAAGAGTTTGTTGTTTCGTCTTTGAATCCAACTAATTGTTCTTCCGATGATGGTCGAATTGCGATTAATTTACGTTCATTAGGATCAACCTGCGAAGATATTTTTAATTATCAATCCATTCTAAAGTCTACTACTAAAATAACCGCATATACTACAGCAGATATTAATCAAGATGGGAAGCTAGATATATTATATGCCAACGCCGAAAAGATTGCGGTTCTTTTTAATATTGGTAATGGTCAGTATAATGAAATAATTATTGATGATTCAATTACACGAACTAGTAAAATTGGTTTTTCTGATATTGATGATGACGGCGATATTGACGTAGTTGCTAAACAAAGTTCTTGGAGTTTTTACTATTTGTTAGAAAACGAAACATTCACAGAGTTTGCCCTATATGCTTCAGATGAATACTTTGTCGAGGTTTCGTCTATATTGGCTTCTCCGAAATTTGAAAAAATTGACATTGAAAATGATGGTGATATAGATCGTCTTAGAATAACTACTAACAATTTTGATGATGAACTTGTAGAATTAAGAGAAAACGATGGTTCTGGAAATTATACAGATAGGATACTTTTAGATTTTATAAATAGAGATATTATAGACATTAAAGTCTTTGACTATGAAGGCGATGGGGATGAAGATATATTTCTTTTGTATCGACAAGGCACTACAACTAGTGGAGTGGAGTTTCATTTAAATGACGGTTTTGGAAACTTCGAACGCATAACGGTTTATCGTGAAACAAACCTATATTTTTATGAATTAAAGATTGTTGATTATAATATAGACGGTAAAATTGATATCATCGGAGCAGGCCCAAGCAATATGACCTATATAAATGATATAAATAACACCTTTATACGAAAGGAACTAAAGCCCGTAGAAGGCGTAACCCGTTATTTTGAAATATTTGATGTCGATTTGGACGGTGTTAATGAACCTGTTTATTTTGATGATTATAATATTTATTGGTTTACAGCTATTTGTAGTTCCCGATCCAATAAGTTTAAGTATGAATTTTCTATTGATGGAGGCATTACCTTCCAAGAGAGCAATGTATTTAATCAATTAGGTATTGGCCAATATCAAGTAGTAGCTCGGGAAATATCAAATTCATCTACAATTGGCTACGCTAATAATCCAATTAATTTGACGGAAAATAAGCCCAGTGTAATTAGTATTGATATTACGGACTCCGAATTTTGTGATGACGGCAATGGTAAAATTGCAGTCAATGCTACAAGTTTAAAAAGAACCGATTCTGTGTTTGATGAAGTATTTCACATTGGTGATTATGCATCTAATTATACTGATTTTGATAATGATGGTGATATTGATATTATTGGCATAGATGATAGTCGAGATAACGATGTTGTGTATTGGTACGAAAATCTAGGAAATGGTCAATTTTTTAGACACTTTTTAACTTCTTTACCATGGTTTGATGAAAGTATAGAAAGTGTATTTCCAATGGATATTGATAATGATAAAGACAATGATTTAGTTATAAATCTTGGTGATGGGGAGTATGTAGTTGTCAATGATGGAGAATTCAATTTCGAGAAAAGAGAAATGAATCTTGTAGGCGCCTTTGACAGCCCCATGCCAATTTCAGTGGATATAGATTTAGATGGTGATTTAGATATAATTACAGAAGCAAGTCAATATAATGAATTGGCTTGGCATGAAAACACACTAGATTTTTCATTAGGTTATTTCCATTTCACTAGACATAAGATTTTTACCGGTATATCTGAAATTACAAAAGTAATTCCGATTGATTTTGACAATGACAATGATATAGATTTTGTAGTTTCAACGGAGAATAGAGGAAGTGATGATGTCTTGGGTGGTATTTATTGGTTTGAAAATGATGGAAATCAAAATTTTGAAAGTCATCTCTTAATTTCTGATATTGATGTAACCTTCTTTTTGGTTGAAGATTATCAAGAAGATAATGACTATGATATTTTTTATTCTGCGCCTGACCTAGAAGAAATTAGAATTTTAAAAAATGATGGCAATTTAAATTTTACTGATATTTTAATCAAAGAAATAGATATCACATATTTTGATGTTGATGATTATGATATGGATGGAGATTTGGATATTATTTTAAACCCAAAACAAAACGTGTCTATTCTTCAAAATCAAGAGAATCAGTTGTTTGAATTTATGGTTATTTCGCAAAATGAAAGTGAGTTTTTAAATTTGAGTTTTTGGAATAATACCCTAGTAATGTCTGAAGATTTAGATCATGATGGAGATAAGGATATTTTATTCAATACCAATTATATTTTAAATGAAAGCACATTCACTGAGAGCGATGATGAACTAAGTTATTCAATTGATGGTGGTATTACTTTTCAAAATAATTCAATCTTCAATAACTTGGCCCCTTCGTCTTATAATCTAATTATTAAAAACAATGATTGCTCTTTTGAATATGAAACCCCAATAGTAATTAGCAAGATAGGCGATGTCTGCGATAATAGTGAATCTTTAATCGCTACGGCAACATTAGTAAATTCAATTAGTTGTAATGGATTGACTGATGCCATTATTGAAGGGAAAGCAATAGGCGGAACAGCTCCCTATACGTATAATCTGTTAGATTCAAATAACACATTAGTTAAGACACAATTACAAGGTACCTTTAATGATATTGCTGCTGGTGTTTATAGCCTTCTTATCGTCGATGATAATTCAAAAGAGGCAACTGCAACGGGCATAACAGTAAATCAGCCTAATGTGCTAACTCTCAATATTTCAAAAACCGATGTTTCTTGTAAAGGGGCAAATGATGGTAGTCTAGAAATTATTGTTTCTGGGGGTACAGCACCTTATGAATTCAGCATAAACAGCTCTGCTTTTATTTCTAATAACATATTTGATACCCTAGGTCCATCCGAAAATTCAATCATAGTAAAGGATGCTAACGGATGTACAGAAGAAAGAAAAATTATTATTGTAGAGCTTGATACAGCTGATTTTGATAATGATGGTTTTGGAGATATATGTGATGATGATATTGATGGCGATGGGGTTGAAAATACGATTGACATTTGCTCGGAAACACCCCTTGGGAGTACTGTTGAACCTGATGGTTGTCTCAAAACACCAAATATAGATAGCAGTGTAATACTATTTCCAAACCCTATAGAAAGCGGAGATATTACGATTGCCCTTCCAACTCCATATTCTGGTAATGCACAGTTAGTACTGTTTTCCAATATAGGTACACTCTTAACTAGTTTAACTGTTGAAGTAGTTAATGGCAATCTTATGTTAAATATGGACGGATGGGCATCTGGTGTTTACTCCGTTCGTATAGAAACTACAGAAGAATTATATAATCAAAGAATTATAAAGAAGTAGAGGACATTCTGTGAAAATTTGCAATAACTTATCGCTAATTGATTTAATGACGGATTATAGAACGTTTTTTTCATAATGTACCGCGTTATGTAACTTGAGCTTTGGTTGCAACATACTAATGAAGATTAAAAATCTTTATTATTTCAGCGAGATGGTGCGCGAGCAAAGTTGTTACAATTTTTATTTATTTTTTTCTAAAAACCTTCTTCTCAGAAGGCAATGAAACCGAGGTACGAGGTTCATGAACTCCTTTAAAAGCAATAAACAAGCATCGAGAATAATTATAGTTTACGAATATGAAGAAACATTCCAGTAAAACGGCTTTGACATAATATCAAATACAAGCATGCGCCGTTTTACGACATATACCAATCTGTACTATAATGTTCCGCGTTATGTAACTTGAGCTTTGGTTAAAAGCGAAAGTTATTTTCTAAAGCTTTCTTTATTTTTTTCTTTCTAAAAATTTTCTTCTCAAAAGGTAATGCAACACTTATTAACTGACCGACGATAGGAGGGAGGGCAATGTGTGTGGAATGAAAATGTAATTTTAATGACTGTGTAAAGTAAATTTATGCTCTTTAACTGGTTGTCTATCTAATATAAAATGCAACAATAAATAACATTTCAAATAAAGAAAAGTATTTTTACACTATGGAAGACAAGTTGCAGTTATTAAGACAACATTTTGAAGAAATCGTTTCTTTAACTGATGAGGAGTGGAATTTTGTAAAATCGCACTTTGAATTTAAAAGTCTAAAAAAACACCAATTCTTAATACAAGTTGGGCAGCCTGTAGACTTTGAATATTGGATTATCAAAGGCTTAGTAAAAGCGTATTCCATAGACGAAAAAGGCAAAGAACACATTCTTCAATTTGCCATGGAAGACTATTGGGTAAGCGACCATTGTGCTTTTCAACATCAAGAACTTGGGACTATTTTTGTGGATTGTCTTGAAGATTCTGAGTTCTTCTGTTTGTCTTTAGAGAACAGGGAAAAGATTTGTTTTGAAGTCCCTGCCGTTGCCAATTTCTTCAGGATTAAATCGAACCACGGTTACATCAATCTGCAACAAAGAATCCTGTCATTGCTTACAATGTCCGCAGAAAGTAGGTATGAATATCTTTTAAACAAACTTCCAAAATTAATACAACGCGTTCCTAAAAAACTAATTGCTTCCTATTTAGGCGTATCCAGAGAGACCTTAAGTCGTTTTAACAGCTAAAAGTGACCTAAATCACTTTTCAAGATTGATATACATCACAAAAAATCCGTGATGTATGTCCTCGCACACCCCTTGGTTTTCATAGAATTTTGTATCAAACAATTAAATACAATGTACTATGAAAACTACAAGAACACTTTTTCTATTATTCACAGTAATTGCCATAGGTTTTAACGCCTATGCGCAAGAAGACAAAAGACCATTAATGGGTAACGCCTACGGTATTATCAATATTGATGAATACGTAACGCTACTTCCTAAAAGTCATAATGGTATCATCAAAGACATTAGATTAATAGACCGTGAACACGCAGGTGTAAGAATCTTTAGGTTGTATGACGAAGTGCCTATGCACTACCACGCAAAATCTGATGCTTACCTCTACATTTTAAATGGCAAAGCAGAATTTTTTGTTGCCGATAAAGGTCCTGTTGTTGCAGGAAAAGGCGACTTACTTTTTTGGGGCAAAGGTACAGCACACGGAAACGGAAAAATTTTAGAAGGTCCGTTAGACGTACTCGTTTTTGATGCCATTGCCAGAGACCCAAGCGATGTTATCTGGATAGACCCATCAACCCAAAAGAAATTCTTAGGTAACTAATAAAATCATATTCACTTTTTAAAAACAATAACGATGAAAACAATAACAATTATAAAAACAGTCTTGTTCGCACTTGTAATGAATTTTACACTATTAGCACAAGCACAATTAGAAACGATAACAACATTTCCAGAATCAAGACCAGGAAATATAACCGTCTCTAACGACGGAAGAATATTTGTAACAATGAGCGCCTTAAGTGCTTCAAAATATATGGTGAAAGAAATTTTGCCTAATGGAGAAGCTATTCCGTTTGGAGATAAAGAATGGATAGTAAAACCAGAAAACGGAAGTATAAAAGGTATCAATTCAACCATCGGAATTCAAGCAGATGCTAACGGTATCCTTTGGGTGTTGGATATGGGTAATGTAAAACAAAATCAGGCTCCAAAATTGGTGGGTTTTGATTTGGTAACCGGAAACGTAACAAAAGTTTTTCCTATTCCGAATACGGTATTATCAACAAAACCTTTTTTACAAGATTTTGTGATTGATGTGAAAAACAACACTGCTGTAATTGCCGATATGACCGATGCTATAAATCCGCCAATTGCACCTGCTTTTGTCGTGATTAACTTAGAAACGGGTTATATGAGACGTGTTCTGGAAGGAAATGTATCATTTTTACCTGCTGATGAACCAGTAAAAATTCACGGTAGATTGGTTTCCCACAAAAGAAAAGACGGTACTACCATTCAACCAAGATATCCTTTAAACCCAATTTCTATAGATGACGAAAACAATTTCATCTACTATGGTGCAATGGGAAACACCAAAATTTACTGCATACCTTCTGCTGTTTTAGCGGATGAAAGTAAGCAAGATAGCGACCTGAATAAGTACATTGAGTTTTATGCCAACAAACCAAAATCTGACGGATTTAAAGTAGGTGCAAACGGAAAAGTATATGTAACCGATGTTGAAAATTCAGCCATTGTAGAAAGTACGCCTGCTGGAATGAAAACCATTGCACAGTCTAAAAAGGACCTGTCTTGGCCCGATGGTGTTGCCATACACGGAAACTACTTGTATATCGTAGCAAATCAGCTTCATAATCTTCCTTTATTAAATGAAGGAAAAGATGCCAGTAAACCACCTTACTTGGTGCTCAAAATGAAGCTTCAAGATTAAATAAAATTAAAAGTAAAGTGATGTATGAGCAGTATTAAGTGTGACATAAATCACTTTAAAATGGTGATGTACATCCTCGCACACCCCTTGCATTAATTAGAAATTTGTATAAGAAATTTAAAAACATATTAAAATGAAAACAATAGTAAATACATTAAAAAAAATGACATTGGCAGCTACACTTTTTACTGCTTTAAGTACAAACGCACAACAAGTACCAACGTCACCTTATGGGGCAGACGATGAAATTGGAGCGCTAAACCTTTTGAATGAGGAAACGGTTTTGGATGCCGTAAAATTGGTTAAAAAAGGAAAAGTATACCGCTTAGGAATGGTGGTAAATGCAGAAACTGCAGCCTTCCGCCACAGATACTTTCATATTGAAACGTTACAACCAGAAACTGCTGCTGCAGGTTCTAACAAATTTACTTACGTAGATGACCAGTTAATTGGTTGGACAGGTGTTGGGTCTCAAATAAACGGATTGGCACATTACGGTAGAGACAATGTGCACTACAACGGACATAAAGTTGAAGATTTTTTAACCGTTTCTGGTGTAAAAAAATTAGGTCTAGAAAAATTACCCCCAATTGTTACTAGAGGTGTTGTGTTAGATATGCGCTCTTACTACAATCAAGATATTGTAAAAGAAGGCACTGTTTTTACAGTAGAAGACATTGAAAAAGTAGCCAAAAAACAAGGCATTGAAATCCGTAAAGGTGATGTGGTTTTGTTTTATACAGGATGGACAAAACTAATGGGTAAAGATGATAAACGCTATTTAGCTGGCGGACCTGGGATTGGTACTGAAGCTGCACATTATTTAGGTAAAAAAGGAATTGTAGCAGCAGGTTCAGACAACTGGTCTTTTGAAGCAGTACCACACGAAAATAGCGCACTTTCTTTCCCTGTAAATCAAATGATGGCAACCGAATACGGTGTGCAAGTATTGGAAAACATTCTTGTAGATGAATTGGTTGAGGATAAAGCTTGGGAATTCCTTTTTGTATTGGGTCATCCTTTATATGAAGGCTCTACGCAAGTACAAATAAACCCTGTTGCCATTAAATAACAAAAAACAATTAGAAATTATGGAAACATCAACAATACATAGAGATACCACGGTAGCCAAAAAGAAGAGTCTACCAGCAGCATTATGGGCATTGACCATAAGTGCATTTGCCATAGGAACAACGGAATTTGTAATTGTAGGTTTATTATCTACAGTTGCAAACGACCTAGGCACATCATTAACATCAGCAGGATTATTAGTTAGTTTATATGCTATTGGTGTAGCCATTGGAGCACCCATTTTAACTGCCTTAACAGGTAAAATTCCTAGAAAACAATTACTAATGGGGATTATGTTATTATTTATAATTGGTAACGGATTAGCAGCTATTTCACCAAGCTTTGAGTTGTTGCTATTATCTAGAGTCGTGACAGGTTTTGCACACGGTGTATTTTTCTCTATCGGGTCTACCATTGCAGCTAGTTTGGTGCCTAAAGATAAAAGAGCAACTGCCATTTCTATAATGTTTGCTGGTCTTACTGTAGCTATTGTAACTGGTGTGCCTTTAGGAACATATATCGGTCAGAATTTTGGATGGAGAGCAACCTTTATTGGTGTTGCCCTTTTAGGATTAGTAGGTGCAATAGCTAGTTTGGCTTTGGTTCCTAAAAACATTAAACAATCAGCGCCATTACGTCTTATAGACCAATTAAAAGTGATTAAGAATTCGTCTATTTTATTGGTGCTAGCCATTACCGCATTTGGTTATGGTGGTACGTTTGTCACCTTTACTTATTTAACACCGCTATTGGAAGAAGTAACCGGTTTTTCTTCGGATATGACTAGTGTATTCCTTCTAATTTATGGTATTGCCATCGCGATTGGGAATATCATAGGTGGTAAAGTCTCTAACAACAAACCAGGAAAAGCATTATTGGTAATGTTTGCTTTACAAGCCATAGTGTTGTTTGTGTTATACTTCACCGCTTCTAGTCAGGTTTTTGCCATAGTTACCTTGTTTTTTATGGGAATACTTGCTTTTTCAAACGTACCAGCATTACAATTATATGTCGTAAAAATGGCCGAAAAATATCTTCCTGGAACAGAAGACGTAGCATCTGCTTTAAACATTGCAGCTTTTAACGTCGGTATTGCTATTGGTGCTTATGTAGGCGGAATGGTGGTAGAATCGAGCTTAGGTATTGAAGCAACACCTTGGGTAGGAGGTATTCTAGTAATCGTGGGATTCTTATTGACCTTAGTTTTATTCAAAAAAGAAAAAATATAAATAATATAATGATGACTACATTAAAATTTAGAAATAACGACGAAATGCCAATTTTAGGCTTAGGAACTTTTAGATCTGAACCTAATGAAGTGTACAATGCTGTACTTTCGGCTATTAAAATAGGATACAGACATATAGATTGTGCTGCAGCTTACGGAAACGAAAAAGAAGTAGGTAATGCCATTGCCGATGCGATAAAACAAGGTTTGGTTACGCGTGAAGATTTATGGGTGACTTCCAAATTATGGAATGCTTCTCACGGTGAAGATAATGTGATTCCTGCACTGAACCAGACTTTAGAAGATTTACAGCTAGAGTATCTAGACCTGTATCTTATCCACTGGCCTGTCGCTCTTAAAAAAGGAACGGAAATGCCAGAAAAAGCATCTGATTTTGTTCCATTATCAGAAGTGCCATTAACCAATACTTGGAAAGGGATGGAAGCTGTTTTAGAGCAAGGACTTGCAAAGCATATTGGCGTGAGCAATTTCAATGAGAATCAGTTGAAAGAAATAATAGCGACTGCAGTGCACCAACCAGAGATGAATCAAGTAGAAATGCATCCGTTTTTACAACAGAAAGAATTAAAAGCATTATGCTCGCATTTTGATATGCATCTAACGGCATATGCACCATTAGGTTCGCTTGTAGATAAAAATTCCAAACTACGTTTGTTGGAAAATGAAACCATAAAAACCATTGCCGAGGAAAGACATATGTCGCCTGCACAAGTAGCATTGGCATATACAATGCAACGAGGCATTGCAGTCATTCCTAAATCTACAAATGAAGCACGATTACTTCAGAACCTAGAGACGTTAAACCATACGCTTACAGAAGAAGATATGGCTTTGCTGAAGGCTTTAGATAAAGGACACCGTTTTATAGATGGTAAATTTTGGGAAGTTGAAAACGGACCCTACACTGCAGATAGTATCTGGAATGCTTAATCACATTGTTCATCAGGTGTCTTAACGGATACCTGATGAATTTACACACACACTATGAATCCATTTGATAGACTATACAAGCCAGGTAAAATGACACTTGGCATAGAATTTCCTTTAGATAATGATTGGTCAACCGAAGGAAATCGCAAACGCTTGGAAGACAACAGACCTTTTGGAGTACCCGATATTTCCAATCATTTAGCATTGGCAAAGCAAATTGATGAAGCAGGATTCTCCGCTTTATGGATGCGCGATGTTCCGGTGTACGACCCTAACTTTGGCGATGGTGCACAATTGTTCGATACACTTCCATATTTGGGCTATTTATCTGCCGCTACCAAAAACATTTTGTTAGGTACTGCTGCAATTGTATTACCACTACAGCAGCCTATAAAATTAGCAAAAGCTGCTGCCACCATAGAAAATTTAAGTGATGGTAGACTCTTGTTGGGTTTAGGTTTGGGCGATAGACCTGTGGAGTTCCCAATTTACAATATAGACTATAACAGAAGACCTGAAATCTTTAGAAAAAATCTTGATATCATTAAAGAAGCTTGGAAAACAAACAGTAATTTAAAATCTAAATACGATTTTTTAACTAACGGTATAGAAGTTTATCCTAAACCGAAAAATGACATTCCGCTTGTAATAGCAGGTCATTCCGGACAAAGCATTAATTGGATAGCAAAAAACGCACAAGCTTGGTTTAATTACCCAAGACCGGTTGCCGAAACTTTAGAAAACAGAAAATACTGGTGTAATGCTTTGTACGATGAAGACCAAGCAGCAAAGCCTTATATTTCGGCTATACATTTAAACCTATCTAAAAACGACAATGTGACTTTTAAACCACAGCGCTTTGGTGGCACTGTGGGCATCAACCATCTTACCGAATATTTAAAAGCATATGAAAATGTCGGAGTCAACCATATGGCAATAAACCTTAGAAAATCTGAAACGCCAGTTAGTGAAGCTATTGCTAAAATTAAAGATGTTGTATTAAGGGAGTTTTAGTATTAAAATGAAAACGGCCTAAGAGAATTTTGGTAAAACAGGGCCGAGCGTTAAGAAAAGGTCTAGTAGACCTTTTTAGCGAAGGAGCCAGCCGGCTCGTGGGCCTTTTATCTAAATACTCTATTAAAATGACCAAACAAATAGGGTAGGGGTTTATTAAGAGTTACAATGGATCCTAAAATTTAGCGACCGACCCGTACATTGTTTCCAAAATTATCTGTAAGCCTTGATTTTTTTGTTTCTTTTTTTATCAAGAAAAAAAGATAAATAAAAACCTTGCTGGTTAGCATGTTGAATTCTATTTGACATAATGTTAGAAGTACCTAAAGAAAAGATAAAACAAGACGGGAGGTTAGCAAGGGCTAAGAATTTTGCTCGCAGAGAAAATTTTAGCTGTTGCGGCTAACTGACGAGAATGTCGTAGAAAAAAATCTTGCAGAGATTTCCTCGAATACACGAATTTTAAACAAACCTAAAAGGCAAGCTTTTAAATGGCGTTGGCAAGTGGCGGGAAATTGTGTTTAAATTTAAAATGCGATTAAGCATTTTAGAATTTAAAAAGCAATCGAGCGCTTGGTAGCGGCTATTTTACATAACGGCAAATTATGAGTACAGACGAAAGGTTTGTCGTGAGGGTTGCGGAATTTCTAAGTTTGGAATACATTTTCTTTTGTGTGCAAAATTTTCTTGTAGCGTAAATTAAACAGGTTGACGACCCTGTTGGTAATTCGCTTAAAAGCTACAAATGTGAGGGATATTTTACATAATAGAATTATGACTTACGTTTTTCATTAAACCTTTACGGTATGTTGGCAGCCGCATCATCTTTCTTGAATATTGCTTCAGCTTTTGGGCTAAACCAATATTACAAAATGTATCATAATGTCTTGCGTTATGTAACTTGAGCTTTGATTAAAAGCGAAAGTTGTTACATTCTCTCCATTTTTTTCTTTCTAAAAGCTTTCTTCTCGAAAGATAATGGAACACTTATTAACTGACCGACGGCAGGAGGGAAAGCAATGTGTGTGGAATGATTTTAACCTCAATTAATTAATAGAGGCCCTAAATTCTTTAGGCGAATGCCCTACCTTTTGTTTGAATAGACGACTAAAATGCTGTGGATATTTAAAACCCAATTCATATGCTATTTCACTTACAGATTTGTTAGGGTCAAAGATTTTTTCTTTGCCCACATCAATAAGTTTTATCTGTATATATTCTTGGGCAGATATTCCAGTTTGCTTTTTGACCAAATCACCAAAGTAATTTGAGGACAGATGTAATTGGCCTGCGAAATAGCCAACAGAGGGTAAGCCGTTAGTTTTAGGTTTATCTGATAAAAAATAATCCCTCAATAGCGTATCAAACTTTTCTAAAGCGCCTTTATTGACAACTTCGCGGGTAATAAATTGGCGGTCATAAAATCGTAGGCAGTAATCTAAAAACAACTCTATATTGGTTACGATTAGTTTCTTGCTGTGTTTGTCTATCGGCTGCTCCAATTCAAACTGAATTTTTTCCAACAAACTTAAAATCACTTTTCGTTCTTTAGCCGATAAATGCAAAGCTTCATTACTAGAATAGGTAAAGAAATTAAACTCCTGAATCTTTTTAGCCAAATTAGTGCCCAATAGTAGGTCTGGGTGAAAGAGTAATGCATAGCCTTTGGGAACATAATCTGGGGCGAACCCGCCAAATTCAATGGTTTGGTTAGGTGCCATAAAGACCAATGTCCCTTCATCATAATCATAAGCATTCCCGCCATACATCAATTTACACCCAACAGCATCTTTTAGGAAGATGGCATAGCAACTATAATGAAAACCGTCGTAAGGCATATTGGTGTATCCGCTTTTACTTACGTTGTCAAAATCTACAATACCCACCAACGGATGTAGCACTTCACAATTTCGCAGTTTAAAGTAATCTGCAATGGTTTTTATCTCTAAAATATTCTTCACGACCAATTGAATTTAAAATAAAGATAACCTATTGACTACCATGTAGTCAAACCCTGATCTTAAAATCTGTAATTATGGTATAAACATCCGTTATTTGGGTATTACTCAGCCTTCTTTCTTATCCTAATTTTGTTCTGAAAGAAATTAACCCCTTATGAATAAAGTAGTTACGTTAGTAGTGTCCCTTTTGTTATCAACCATGTACGCACAAGAAAGTGGTTCTGAAAATCACCCTAAATTTCTAGATGATTTTAGGGCTACTGCAAGTATTACCCATAATGGCGTATCATTGGTTCCTTCTTTTTCTTTAGGTAACCCTGCTTTGTTGTTCGATTTAAAGTTTACCAAGGGAAAGCTAAGTTTTGAACCCGATATGCGCTTTTCACTAGAAGGCAAACCATGGACCATGTTGTTTTGGTTACGCTATAAGGCAATTGAAAAAGAAAAGTTCTCGCTTAGAGTAGGCGCACACCCTGGACTCAATTTTAGAACGGTCAATGTAATTCGCAATGGGCAGAATGAGGAACTGTTAGAATCAAGAAGATATATAGGCGCAGAAGTGGTACCCAATTATAAAATAACAGAGCGATTTAGCGTAGGTATATATTATTTATATGGGCGTGGTCTAGATGAAGGTGTAAAAGAGACCAATTTCTTGGTAGTAAATGCTTCCTTTACACAAATACCCCTTTCAAAAACTGTATTTATGAATTTTACGCCACAAGTTTACTATCTTACTTCAGACAAATTAACCGGTTATTATACTTCTGCATTTTTGACCTTGGCGAAAAGAAATTGTCCCTTTTCTTTAACAGCGGTGGTAAACAAAGGAATCAGCACACAAATCTTGCCCGATGACGATTTTACATGGAGCGTGTTGTTGAATTATAGCTTTCCATCATCAGGAAAAGCTAGGAATTTGAAGAGAAAAATATAAAGTATCGATTAAAGATTCCCCAAAAAAAAGTAAATCATGATAAAGCTAAACTATCTATTTGTACTTGGAAGCACATTACTTCTTATTGGCTGTACCGAACAAAGCAAACAGGTAACTCAAAAACCTATAAAGTCTAATGATGTTATCTCTATTCAACAACAGGGTACTTTTGCCGTTGGCGGTACGGTTAAGAAAAGCCCAGGGGAATTTGACCCTATTGCTCACGGAGCATTCAATCCTTCAAATCAAAGTAATGTGGGACAAACGCTTCACGGGGACCATGCTTCGGTTTTATATCAAATTCCTACAGAACCACGTAATCTCCCATTAGTATTTTGGCATGGTTACGGTCAGTCTATGCGTACATGGCAAAGCACCCCAGATGGTAGAGAAGGCTTTCAAAGTATTTTTCTAAAAAAACGTTTCCCTGTATATTTATTAGATCAGCCCAGAAGGGGACTGGCAGGACAAAGTTCAGCACCAAAAACAATTGAGGCAAGAACCGAGGATCAACTATGGTTCGGTATATTTAGAATGGGAGAGGGAGTTAATTTTTATCCAGACATTCAGTTTTCGAAGGATCCCGAAGCTCTAAATCAATTTTTCCGTCGCAGTACTCCAGATACGGGACCTTTAAGTATCAATCTCAATATTGACGCTGTTACCGCATTGTTTGAAAAAATTGGTGAAGGAATACTTGTTACCCATTCCCACAGTGGCGGACAAGGTTGGAGTACCGCTCTAAAGAATGACCACATAAAAGCTATTGTAGCTTACGAACCTGGTAGTAATTTTATTTTTCCTGACAATGACATTCCAGACCCTATCGCTTATGTGGGCGGAACATTAAGTGCCAAAGGTATTCCGGCGGAAGAATTTAAAAAACTGACCAAAATCCCCATTGTAATCTATTATGGGGATTACATTCCTGAAACTGAAGTCGAAAATCCTGGTCAAGATCAATGGCGTGCTGCACTTCGTATGGCAAAGAAGTGGACCAAAGCAGTTAATGATGCCGGAGGAGATGTAAGCTTAGTGGTATTACCTGAAATTGGCATTAAAGGCAATACACACTTCCCCATGTCCGATTTAAACAATCAACAAATAGCCGATTTAATGTATGACTGGCTTAAAGAAAAAGAATTGAATTAAATAATTTAAAGCATAGCTAACACTAAATATTATGAAAAATATAAAGAGAATCACCCTTATTTTAGCCCTCATAGGAACTACTTTTTCAATTGCACAGGAGTCCATTATCCCGAAAGATAAACTAGTAGATACCGTACACGAGAATGAAACGGAATATGATTCCTTAAAAAATACAGATACTATTAAAAAAGAGCTTTTAAAATTATCAAAATACAAATGGCAATGGATGGCAGACAAGGATGTTGATAAATTGGCTGTGCTTTTCCACGACAAATCCAAATTTGTACATATGAGCGGTTCTTGGAAAAAGGACAGGGAACTTGAAATTATTGAATCGGGCAGCATTTGGTATAAAAACGCAGCGGTTCATGATGTTGCTGTGGAAGTATTTGGAGACGATACCGCTGTACTCTGGAATAGAATCACCTTAACTGCCCACGTTCGTGGCAACGATGTTTCTAATGAATTTACAGTAACCGAAGTCTATAAAAAAGAAGCTAATGATTGGAAGCTGCTTGATTTAACCTTTAGCAGTGTGCGCGATACACACAAAATAGAACATTAATAACATAAAAATCAAAAACGATGAACACCAAAATAATTTTAATTGCACTTCTTTCTGTATTCAGCATTGGGCTAACCTTCTCACAAACCTTGGTTGAGCAGGAAATTAAAGAGCTCTCGAAAAACAAATGGCAATGGATGGCAGATAAGGACACCGAAAAACTGGGCCAACTATTTCATGAAAATGCCCAATATGTACATATGGGCGGATATTGGGGCACCGAGCGTGAATTGGGAATTATTAAAAGTGGCGGTATATGGTATAAAGAAGCGATTGTTAAAGATGCTACTGTAGCTGTAACAGGTGATACTGCGATACTTCTTAACACCATTACCCTGGTGGCAGAAGTAGGCGGTAACGAAGTGACCAACCCGTTTGTAGTGACCGAAGTATACCAAAAAATAGGGGGGAGCTGGAAACTGCTAAACCTCTCTTTTGTAAAACAGATGGTTAGGGAATAAAAGAAAGATAAAAGTATGAAAATGAGACTTATAATGTGTTTATTTATTGTTCTTGGATATCAATTGAACGCTCAAAATACTGAAGTAGCTACGGTTCGTTTATCAGAACAAGAAAAGGGTATCATTTTAATTGCTAGTTATACGGCACAGGGCAAGTTGGTAAACCTGAGGGATGCTCTAAACGAAGGCTTGAACAACGGACTTACAATCAACGAAATCAAAGAGGTTTTGGTGCATTTGTATGCCTATGCCGGTTTTCCAAGAAGTATACGTGGGTTGCAAACTTTTTTGGGAGTTTTGGATGACCGAAAAAGCAAAGGAATAATAGATGAAAGAGGAGTGGAAGCATCTCCGATTTCCGAAACACAAGACAAATATGATATAGGCAAGAAAATTTTAGAAAGCCTGGTAGATAGGTCTTTAGACGGACCAAAGCCTGCATATCAAGAATTCTCACCAGAGGTGGACCGATTCTTAAAAGAACATTTATTTGCCGATATTTTTGAGCGCGATGTGCTTAGCCATAAACAGCGTGAATTGGTAACCATATCGGTAATTGCAAGTTTGGGAACCTTAGAGCCCATGTTAAAAAGCCATTTAAATCTTTCGTTAAACGTTGGTTGGCAACAAGAACAATTGCTTCAGTTCACCAAAGTACTAGAAGGAACTACGACGACCGAGAACGCAAAAGCAGCAAAAATTGTACTTAAAGAAGTACTTGATAATCGAAAATAATAATAGTGAAGAGATGAAAATTAATCCCCTATATAGTATATTTTTTATTTTAGCCCTGTTGATTGGTTGCAATGAAGCAAAAGAAATTCATAAGGATGCTGCCTTGTTTTCGAAAGGTGAAAAAATCACCAATGAAAATTTTACGGGCACCGCGTGGCTAAATATGTTGGCTACACCAGATAGTTTAAACACCATGTATGCCGGCTTGGTCACTTTTGAATCTGGCGCACGTACTAACTGGCATTCGCATCCTGCGGGACAAATTCTCATTGTTACCAAAGGTGAAGGCTATTACCAAGAAGAAGGAAAAAGTAAACGTGTGCTTCGCCAAGGCGAAACCATAAAATGCCTGCCCAACATAAAACATTGGCATGGGGCTAGCCAAAATTCCAAATTTGCTCATATAGCAATTTCAAGTCGCGATAAAGGACCCGCGCAGTGGTTTAAACCGGTTTTAGACGAAGAATATAATGGTAAATCTGAATAATTTTCTATTCAAACGTAGTTTCTTAAAATGTTGGTTTTTGAAGTAAACGTTAGGGCCTAAGAGAATTTTGGCAAAACAATAGGCGAGGGGAGCGACCATATTCTAGAGGGTTGTTAATAAGGCTTGTTGCCCAGTATAATGTTTCAAGTAGTTCAAAGCGGTCTTAAGGTTTACAATGCTTTCTAGAATATAGCGCCTGAGCCGTACATTGTTTCCAAAATTATCTGTTTGCCTTGATTTTTTTATTTCTTTTTTTATCAAGAAAAAAAGATAAATAGAAACCTTACTGGTTATAGTGTTGAATTCTATTTGACATAATATTATAAGTACCTAAAGAAAAGCTTCAAACAAGACGTGAGGTTAGCAAGGGCTAAGAATTTTGCTCGCAGAGAAAATTTTTGCTGTTGCGACAATCTGACGAGAATGCTGTAGAAAAAAATCTTGCACATATTTCCTCGAATACTTAAATTTTAAACAAACCTAAAAGGCTAGCTTTTAAATGGCGTTGGCAAGCGGTGGCAAATTGTGTTTAAATTTAAAATGCGTTTTTCAGCATTTTGGAATTTAAAAAGCAATCGAGTGTTTGGCAGCGGCTATTTTACATAACGGCAAATTATAGATACAGCTACGAGGTTGTCGCTGGGGTTCTGAGAATTTGAAATTTTCTGAAAAGTTTATTCTATATTCAAATATTGAAGCTACGTAAATTAAACAAGTTGATGACCCTGTTAGTAATTCTCTTAAAAGCTATGAGCTTAAGGGATATTTTACATAATGTAATTATAGCCTACAGCTATGTGGTTGGTTTCAAATCTAAACATACCAATCTGTACTATAATTTATATTATGTAAAATAGAATATTTTAAACACCACTATCCTCTCGTTCAAACCTCTTGCAACCAAAATATAATGTTATACGCTCTTTACGTAACGGTCCACGTCATTTACGAACACGTCAAAGCCTTGTACGTAGTTTAAGAAGAGACGGTAACAACGCGCTGAGGCATTGGGGTCTTGACGTAACTTTTGGCTAATGTTTTTGTTGGTATCCCGTAAGATTCGGGCTTCGGCTTTTAAATCATCTAAACGCATGAACTGGTCATACGTTTGTGGTTCACACGTATAAGAACATAATTTGGCGTAAAGCTGTGCTACAACCTTTAAATTTCGTTCTAATCTTTGTAATTGTAGTTCCGTGGTTTGAATGTCTTCTTGCCTCGTAAATATTCCTTCCATATCAAACCTAATCTATAGTGTATCCTTGATTTTACCGTCGTCAAAGATACACTACAAACAGGCAGATAAATACTACAAACAATTAATTAACTTAACATTTACATTTGCTTAAAAATCAACCACATAGAGAATTAGTGGCTGGTGCAAATGTCCAGGTATTCGGCCACACCGTCATTTAATCTTCTAAACTCCGTAAGCTGTCTTTTAGCGCGTTCCAAATGAACATTTACGGTTTTACGGGTGTCTTTTAAGGAGTTAATGATTTCACGGTTAGAATGGGTTAAGGAATCCATTGTAGTCCGTAAGGTTTCTATTCGTTCATAAAGCGAATAGGTTTTTGGTTCGCAACGGTAAGAATTGAGCTTGGTGCGTAATTGCACCAAATCTTTTTGGTTGCGTTCGAGTCTTACGACAATAGCATTTTTGTCATTTTCCTCTACTCTTGATGCGGGCTGTTGAGTTGTTGTCATAGGTGCAGGATTTTGGGTTGTTGAGATAAACTGTGTTACTCTAAGTTATAAAAAAAATCCTACAATTTTAGACTTAACTATCATATAATCAGACTTTAACATTAAATTAATGTTCTTTGCTATACTATGTCCTCAGTCCAATTTCAGTTTTTATCCAAAAGTTATTAACAGCTAAACTACTGGTTTCTAGTTGTTCATGACCGTCTTTCGGCAATAAAAATTAACAAATAGCATGGTTTGCTCAAAATCGCATTTTTCAATGCTGAAAGTGTTAAAATTTCATTTCAGACCAAAAGGGACTCAATTTTCACTTCTGGAACTAGCTAAAATTCAGCTTAAAAGGTCAAAAAAGTGAAGTGAACAGCAAAAAATACCCTCATAAAGCAGTGCGCTCCATGAAGGTATTCTAGTTTAGGTGGTTTTTACTCTTAATCTTCGTCTTCAAATTCAATTTCGGCCATGGTCCGGTTCAACCGGTTAGAAAATGGCTCGGTGATCAAATCTTCAAGCAATCGTTGTCTTTTTCGTTCGGAAATATCCAATGTATCTAATATTTCACGTCTACGTTCTGTTTTAGCAATCCGTTCTTCCCTTAATTTCATACGCTCCTCTACGGTTAGGATGGCTTTGGGCTCAAAACGCTCCATAACGGTGTATTTCGTAATCTCAGATTTTTTTTCTTTGATCTCTTGTGCAGACAATCCGCATGTACCTACAAGAACGCAGGCAGCTATCATAAAAAGGGGGTTTTTCATAATTACTTCATATTAGTTCTTTTATAAAGATAGTGATTTACCCAAAACAGTACTATTTTGCACCTCAGATTCCGTTTACAGCGATAAATTTGTTCATATTATCGGTAATTTATACTAACTTATTTTCCAAACCTAGAATATCATGCGTGTCAAATTCATACTACTCCTTGTTGTTGGTCTCTTATTTTTTAATGGTTCGCTTCAGGCACAGGACCAGGTTTCCATCGCTTCGGCAAAAATCAACTTTCATTTTATTTCAAAGGATGTTGAAGGCAGTTTGTCCGGGTTTGAATCTTCTTCCAAAATCTATCCGGAGCGTATAACGGAATCCAGTTTTAAAGGCGCCGTAAAAGTGGAAACCATTAAAACAGGGAATTTCCTCAGGGATTGGTCCTTAAAGAGCGGAAAATATTTTGATGCGGACACCTATCCCACTATTACTTTTGAAAGTACCCAAATTACCAAAACTAGCAACGGGTTTACCGTTACCGGAACACTTACCTTAAAAGGAACCGCTAAAACCATTAGCTTCAACTTTACGGAACAGGCCTCCAAACTCGCGGGGACCACTACTCTATTTTCATCGGATTTTGGAATTGATATTAAAAAGGAGCGCCAAGATAATAAGGTAGATGTGACCTTAACTCTTGATTTGAGCAACTAAATCATTCTAAACTCCGCTTCTTTTGAATTGAATCAAAGGCTTTTGCAAATGCGCCTGAAACGAGTGTGAAAATGAAGTATCTTCGCAGGCGTAAAAATGCATTATATGTGGGTCTGGATTCTTTTTATTGCTTTGATCATTGTTTTTCTTGCGCTGGATTTAGGCGTTTTTAACAAGAACGAACACGTTATTAAAACCAAGGAAGCCGCTATTTGGACTACCGTTTGGGTGTCCGTGGCCATGGCGTTCAGTGGAGTCATTTACTGGCTCTTTAGTCAAGGTCTGGTGGAAAACCCTACCAATCTAACCCCCAATAATGCGGTTCTAAAATACGTTACGGGTTACCTTATAGAACTGTCCCTGAGCATAGACAACGTATTTGTTATTGCGGTTATATTTTCCGCGTTTAAAATTCCCGCATTGTACCAACACCGAGTGCTTTTTTGGGGTATTCTTGGGGCCATAGTTTTTAGAGGGTTGATGATTCTCTTTGGCGTGGCGCTGATTACCAAATTTGAGTGGATTATTTATGTCTTTGGGGTGTTCCTATTATGGACGGCTTTTAAGATGCTTAAGGGCGATGACGAAAACTTTAAACCTAAGGATTCATGGATATTCAAGCAAATTGGAAAAATTTACCCGATAACATCTGACTTTCACGGACATGACTTTTTTGTAAGACTGAAAGGTTTACGTGCCGCTACTCCCCTTTTCGTGGCCTTAGTGGTTATTGAGCTTACGGATGTATTGTTCGCTTTGGACAGTATTCCCGCTATTTTAGCCATCACAGCCGACCCATTTATTGTTTTTAGCTCCAATATTTTGGCCATTCTAGGCCTGCGGTCCATGTATTTTTTGATTTCTAGAATGTTGGAAAAATTCCGTTATATCAATTATAGTTTGGTGGTTATTTTAGCCTTTGTGGGACTTAAAATGTTGTTCTCCCATCAAGTGGAATTGCCGGAATGGTTATCCCTTGCGGTAATATCGGTAGCGTTGCTTTCCGGGATTGCAGCCTCATTATTGATTCCTGAAAAGAAAAAGAAAGGAATAGAACCGGAAAATTAATCAAGAAAGGTTTCAATTGAATATTAAGACCGCTTAAACAGGTTTTTGTACAGCTTTTCTACGGCCCAATTGCCCAAAGGAAAATACAGGGCAAAGAACAATGCCATGCCTAAACTAAAGTTCCGGATACCAAAGAACTGGTCCATAAGATTGTTTGGGTAGGCATACGAAGTTTCAAAATAATACCCACCAAATTCCAGAAAACCCATAGCCACAAGTCCGTAAGCATATTGGATATGAAAAGGGAGATTCCTAAGCAATAAAGAAATGGGAACCATATATAAAATGTAGCAAGTGATTACTTGCCACCAATAGGTGAATTTGGCAATTTCTACCGTGGCTCCAAACCAGTTCATGACCATTCCCCAACTGAAATAAGCAATACAATACAACGCAATTAATCGCTTGTCTGCTAATAATTTAGGTTTCGCCCAATTCCAGAAATCAGATATCATTTTACTTGGTTTCTAGTTTTGCGTCAATAATGGAAAGTGCATCCTTTACCGTTTGCATTTGGTCCATATCGTCATTTTCGAGCATGATATCAAACTCGTCCTCAACGTCCAGAACAATGTCCACCAAATTAGCGGAATTTATATTGAGTTCACTTATGAAATTGCTCTCTAAAGTAATGGCATCTACCGAAACATCTTCGGGCAGATACACCTTTATAATATCCTTGAGTTTATTGTATTTTGTTTCTTCGTTCATGTTGTTAGGTCGATAAAACTGTGTGGACTTCTGGTTTTAGGAATTAAATCGTTTAAAAATAACACAAGCATTTACATCTCCAAAACCGAAACTTGCTTTTGCTAAAACGGTAGGTTGATGTGGAATGGTTTTCTGTGGAATACAATCAGAAGCTATCAGGTCCGTAATTTCCGGGTGTAAGTCCGTACAGTTCACATTTCCAAAGGTTTGAGAGGTGTTAAACTGAAGCAATGCAGCTACACATTCAATACTCCCCGCCGCCGATAAGCAATGCCCGAACATTCCTTTAAATGAATTGATAAAGGGAAAATCACTACCAGAGCGCTCCAAAGCCGTACTCCAGTTGGCAATTTCCAGCGCATCTTTACTCGTAGCCGTCAAATGCCCATTGATCACATCTATATCAGAATTTTGAATGCCAGAATTCCGTACCGCTTGACCAATACAACGTTGTACGGCTTCGCTATTGGGAGCGGTCATAGTACCATCGCCACGTTGGCCGCCACTGTTTACGGCTCCCCCTAATATTTCGGCATAAATCTTTGCGCCACGGGCTTGAGCGCTTTCTAGAGATTCTAGAACTAAGGCCCCTGCCCCACTTCCAGGAACAAATCCTGCAGCACTAGCACTCAAAGGTCTGCTGGCCGCTTCCGGGTTATCGTTATAATTTCTGGGAAGAATACGCATGGCGTCAAAACCTGCCCAGACGTAAGGACCGCTATCGCTACAGCTTCCTACTAACATGCGTTCTGCCTGTCCGTTTGCGATACGCTCATACCCCAATAAAACCCCTTCCGTACCTGTTGTACAAGCGGAAGAGTTGGTGGTAACCTGATTTCCACAGCCCAAAATACCACCCAAATAGGCGCTTACGCCACTTGCCATAGTTTGAACAACGCTAGTACTTCCCAAACGCCGAACGTTTTTGGCATCAATCTGATAAATGGCTTCACGGAATTTATCCACACCCAAGGTGCCGGAACCAAAAATGATACCACTGTCCCAATCTGCTTGCTCCTTTTCAGCAATGTCCAGACCGGCATCTTTCCAAGCATCGGTTCCTGCAATAACCCCGTATATAATACCCGTAGCGCTGAGCCCGCGTAGTTGCAGGGGTGTAAAGTAATGGGATAGAAGTTCATCGCTTACCTCCGGTTTCCCCGCAATCTGACAACCGAACCCCAGCTGTTCCAACTCCGGTTGAAACCGAATGCCACTTTGGCCCGTGGCCATTGCTTCGGTAAAAGCAGCTAATCCAGTTCCGTTGGGAGCACAAACGCCCAGCCCTGTTATAACCACTCTTCTACGCATGGGCACTGGTTTTAAACATTCCGGATATTTCGCCTGTACAGACCAATTTCCCTTCCGTATTATGCATTTTTACAGAACACTTTAATTTATTGAACCTAAAGTATATTTTTTTTGAGGTCACGATTACTTTTTCATTCGGTTTAACCGGTAATAGAAATTCCATTTGTGTACTACTCATACCTATTTGCATTTCTGTTGGTGGCAATTTGGTTTCGTTTTGTAAAAGATAAATTCCCAAGCATACGACTCCTATTTGCGCACAACATTCCGTTAGAATTACACCGGGTGTTACGGGAGCGTCTTTAAAATGCCCTTTATAAAAATATGAATCCTCAAGAAAGGTATAAGTCCCGACCACTCCATTTTCGGTAACCTCTGTCAGTTCATCAACGAACAAAAAAGGTTCTGTGTACGGCAAAACATTGGTTATGTGGTCATAGTTCATAATCTGTCAATTTCTATTGCAAGCTTTCTCCTCCATCAACCTTAATTATAGTTCCGGTGATCCATTTGGCTTCATCCCTGCTTAGCAAATAAACGGCATTGGCCACATCTTCAGGGGTAGTTAAACGATTATGGGGATTACGCTCTAACGCACTTTTTCTTAAGGTTTCACTATTGGGAATCATGGCGAAAGCCTTTGTTTCCGTGGTTCCCGCTTGAATACAGTTGGCCTTTATCCCCTTTGAAGCATATTCCAACGCAATGCTTCGCGTGAGCGCCTCAAGAGTAGCTTTTGCTGCGGAAACAGCGGCATATCCTTCCCATGCCTTGGCACTTCCCTCACTGGTAAAAGCAACGATACGGGCATCATCATCGAATAAATCGGCTTCAAAAATAGCTTTTGTCCAATCATAAAGACTCAATGCCATAGCGTTTAAAGTGATTTCAAAATCTTGATGATTCAAGGTTGTGCTATCATCCGATACCATAGGTTTTAAACTTCCCTTGGCTATGCTATGAACCATCATTTTTATCTTTCCTTTAGTAGAAAGTGCAGTCTTTATGGCATCAATGGTTTCGTTTCTTTTCTCCGCATTTATAGCATCGATATTGAAACTTAGCAATTTAACTCCCCTTGAAGTGATTTCTTGAAAATTAGCGTTAATCTTCTTTAAATCAGACCTTCTATCTCTATGAGCTATAATAATATGAAATCCATGACTTGCCATTTTTTTGGCAGTTGCCAAACCCAGACCACTGCTTCCGCCAAGAATAAGAACCCATTGTTTTGCCATGTTTGATTTTTAAAATTCGTTTACCATTCCAATAGAACACGCTGCGCCGAAAAACCCGGGCCAAAGCTAAGAATGAGTCCTTGGTCGCCTTCCTTAATATCTTTTTCCATAAAGCGTTCCAAGACATACAGAACAGTAGCACTGCTCATATTTCCATACTGACGCAATACTTCCCGGGTATCGTCTATATTTTTTCCCATTGCCCCAAATAGTTCTTCCACCGTTTGCACAATTTTTTTCCCTCCAGGGTGAAAAATCAGATGGTCCACCGCCTCAATGGAGGTACCGTGCTTTTCCAAAAAAGGATGTACAATGTTAGGAAAATGAGCCGAAATAGTCTCCGGTACGGTAACATCCAAAATCATCTTGAGTCCGTGATTGGTCAAATCAAAGCCCATCATGTGCGTGGCATCCGTAAAATGGTACATTTCCCCTCCTTTTATTTTTGGACCTCTGGCATTTTCCTCTGAGGATAAAAGGACACAGGAGGCGCCATCGCCAAAAATAGCGGCACTGACCATGTTCACCATGGAAAAATCATTAAGCTGAAAAGTTGCCGTGGGACTTTCAACTGCGATTACAGCAGCGCGTTTACCTGGATTGGACCTTAAAAAGTTCTGTGCATATATCAATCCTGAAACTCCGGCCGCACAACCCATCTCCGTTACCGGAAGTCGCACTACATCTTGCCTAAGCCCTACATCGTTTATTAAATACGCATCCAACGACGGAATCATAATGCCCGTGCAGCTAACGGTAATGATATAATCCAGTGAATCCGCTGCCCAATCACCGGCTTTTAAAGCCTTTTCCAAGACCTTTTTTCCCAGTTTTTTGACCTCACGCATGTAAATGGTATTTTTTTCCTCAAACGAGGTTGCCGTAAAAACCTCCTCCGGTTTCATAATGCTGTAGCGCTTATCAACCGCCGCTCCTTCAAATATTTTAACGACTTTTCTACGGAAACGGTCTTCTTGACCCGAAAGCCAAAGGTTCACCAAGGGTATTATTTCTTCGGTAGGCTTGCAATAATCGGGCAATTGCTTGACCGTTTTTACTATTCGTACTTCGCTCATATATTTTAGTCGGTCGTTAATGTTGCGCTACCCATACAATTCTAAAAGCCCATTTTTTAGTTATGCTATGTTTCATTTTTGGTAATTCTACTGCAATTGCCTGTAATTCCTTTTTAAGAAATCCACTTTTAATGGAGGTAAGTCCGTCTTTTTTGGCAATATTCGTTCGTATAAAAATAGTGCTAAACAGTTTAAAAAGTTGATATGAAAGTGCACTTCGTTGCAAATCGTTAATAATAAAACCGATTCGGCTCAATTTTGAAAACTGATTTAGAAATTGTGGAATTTCATGGTTTTTAAAGTGATGCATGGTTAAGGTGCAAAGCAAAATATCACACTGTAACTCATCTTGCTTCAGTTCTAAAATATCTTGTTTAACATATTGAATTTCTGGAAATTTAAGGGATTGCTCCCGTGCAATTTCTAGACTCTTTTCATTTAGGTCCACTCCAATACACTCCAAATTAAAATGATGCTTTCGTGACCAAAGAACTAACGTTCTGAGCATGCTTCCATTGCCGCAACCCATATCTAAAATCGTATATGATTTTTTGTTTTTATCCTGTATTAGGCTGTGTACGGCCTGAACAGTTAAATTATTACCATTTAAAAATGAATTGGCACGGTCAATATCCAATAAAACCTTTTTAAGCTCTGTCTGATCTAGGGACAGGTCGTCCATCAACTCGGTTTCAGTACTTCTTTTAGAAAAATCACCCATTATTGAATTGGTTTACCGTGCGTGTTCTTAATCAGTTGTCTCAAAAGCCAAGGTTGTTTTGCAACCAATGTTATGGCCCAATCTGCCAAAGTAGGATTTAGCAATACCAATTGAAGTCGTCTACCCCACCATAATCTTCTTTTAAAAGTACGGTTCCATGCTTTAACATAAGCACGTTCCATTTTCAGACTATCAGTTTCTTTTCCCGTTAAAAAATCATGAATCAGTTCCGAGGCAATTTTAGCGCTATGGATAGCCATGGCCATACCATTACCGCAGAGCGGATGAATTAAGCCCGCTGTGTCTCCACACATAAGCACATGGTCATCTACCTGGTTTTTAGACCGAAAGGAAATTTGGGCAATGGTTAGCGGTTTTTCAAAAAGTGGTTCGGCTTTGCTTAAGAAGTTCTCTATAATGGGATTCTCCCTGACTACCTGTTTATTAAAACGCTCAATATCCTTTTCTTGCTGAAAACTTTTGTACGACGCCAAATAACAGAAATTTACTGCTCCGGATTCGGTTTTGGAGAGTCCACCATAACCACCTTTAAAATTGTGTAAACCGACTTTATCTTCAGGAAAATCATTGAGCTGGTAATGGCATTTAACTGCTAGCCAAGATGATTTTTGTTGTATAAAGTTTCGATTCAATTGCTTATCCAAAGTACTTCTTTTACCATATGCACCAATCGCTATTTTTGAAGTAAAGGTTTTGCTTCTTGATGTAACTATTTTAAATACAGGTTTTTGAAAAATCACAGAAGTTGCGCTCTCAAAAACAAATTCAACTCCTAGTTCCGTTGCTCTTTTATACAACATAGCATCAAATGCATAACGACTGATTCCCGTTCCACCTAAAGGTAATTTAGCTTTTAGCACGGTTCCCATAACCGTCGAAAATTCTAAAGTTTCAATTGAAACCGCCCCAGATTGCTTTAAATCAATTCCTAGACTTTTTAGATACGGAAGCACTTCGTTGGAAACATATTCGCCACATACTTTATGATGTGGATAGGGTTCCTTTTCAATAACCAAAACGCTATGGTCCGCTTTCGCTAAATGAATAGCGGCTGTTAAACCCGCTAAACCACCTCCAACTATAATAACATCATACTGCTCCACTAGGGGAAGATAGTTAATTAAACAAAAAAAATACCGACATGAACTGCCGGTATTTTTATAAAATTATAGGTGAGGGTATCTAATATTAGCCCTTAACTTTTTGTTTTGCTTCTTGTTTCAAAGCTTCACTGGCAACAATAGCAAGTTCTACCCTACGGTTTTTAGCTTTTCCTTCTTTGGTAGTGTTATCTCCTACAGGTTGCATTTCGCCATACCATTTCGTTTCCAAACGGCTTTTATCTATTCCCTGGGAAATTAGGTAATTGGTAACCGATGTAGCTCTTTGCTCGGATAAAGTCATATTATAATCATCCGGTCCGGCACTGTCCGTATGACCTTCTACCAATACGTTAGATTTTGGATAATCCTTCAAGATTTCTGCCAAACTGTTCAATGTAGTTTGCGAAGTACCTTTTACATCGGATTTGTTGGTGTCAAAATAAACACCTGCATCTTCGTTAAAGGTTACATTAATACCTTCACCAACACGGCTCACCTCTGCTCCTGGAATTTCCTCTTCAATACGTTCCGCTTGGCGATCCATTCGGTCTCCAATATAACCACCGGCAACTCCACCAATGGCAGCGCCAAGAATGGCTCCCAATACCGTATTGTTACCGTTACCCACATTATTTCCGATAACGCCACCAATAGCAGCACCACTACCTGCACCTATTACAGCTCCTCTTTGTTTGTTGTTTGAATTTTGTATGGTTTTACAACCTACTACCATGGTCAACGCCATGACGATATATGCTAATCTTAGAATTACTTTCTTCATAATTATTTTATTGTTTTGCAAAATTATATATAACGGAAACCGGACTTCCATCCACGTTTACATCGGACTTTAACGTCATTTGAGAAGGGGTCAATGAAAGAATCTCCAATCGGTATCCTGTTCTTCCGTACAGGTCTTTTTTCTTTTCATCAATGTATTTGAACTGCAATTGATCGTTCCCGTTTTCGTTTTCCAGAACGGACCATCTAATATTTCTTACACCTCCAGCGCACGCACTATTTGAGGTAGGGATGGTGTAACTTCCGGTGCTGTTGTTTTCCAGAAAATACCACGTACTTCCCTCAAAACAGAACCCGTTGGCATCATTAAAAAGCATGGATTTAAAAGAACCTTCACTAGCTTCATAACCTACATTTTCCAGTACCCAGTTACCATTAATGGTCTTGCGTTGTTCGCGCACGTTCTTAGAAAGAGAACAGGAAGTCAAAACTAGTGCGCAAACGAACAGTGCAATACTATTCTTCATCATAATTTTAATTTAAGTTTTGTCTATATACGAGTGGAAATCCTTAAATGTTTCCAACAAACCGTTAAACAAATATTAATACGGACAAAGTTGCTGCATTACAGTTGTTTGGGTTGATGGGAAAAATAAAGATGTTTGCTCAATGACTAATACGCAAGAAGTTCTTTAAGGGCTGTAAGGAATCTTTCTTTGGGTAAGTAATCGTCTTCAAGCTTTTTAGCAAAAGGGATTGGGGTTTCCATACTGGCCACACGCTTTACGGGACCATCTAGATATTGGAACCTATTTTCCATGACCAATGCAGAAATATCACTGGCAATACCTCCAAATAAGCTGTCCTCTTGAAGTATAATCAGTTTTCCTGTCTTTTCTACGGAAGAATACACTGATTCCATATCCAAAGGGGCCAACGTACGAAGGTCAATTAGGTCCGCCGAAACATCAGGACTCTTTTCAAGAGCATCCAATGCCCAATGAACACCTGCGCCATAAGAAACAATGGTTATATCATTTCCTTCTTTTAATAGTGCCGCTTTACCAAAGGGCAATGTATAGTAATCTGCAGGTATGTTCTGGTATACACTACGGTACAAAGCCTTGTGCTCAAAAAAGAGTACCGGATTGGGGTCATTAATAGCTGTAGCCAATAATCCCTTGGCATCGTATGGAAAAGCCGGATAGGCCACTTTTAGTCCCGGGGTCTTGGTAAACCACGCTTCATTAGTCTGGGAATGAAAAGGACCGGCCCCTACATCTCCTCCGCAAGGCATACGGATGACTACATCGGCTTTTTCATTCCAGCGGTAGTGGGATTTGGCCAAATAATTTACAACGGGATTAAAACCGCTACTTACAAAATCGGCAAATTGCATTTCAACAACGGCTTTCATTCCGTTTATGGAAAGCCCCATGGCCGCCGAAACAATTCCTGACTCACAAATAGGAGTGTTCCGAACACGTTCCTTACCAAAAGCATCCATAAAGCCTTCGGTAATTTTAAATACACCGCCATAATCGGCTACATCTTGTCCCATAATGACCAAATTGGAATGTTTCTCCATAGATTGCCGCAATCCTTTAGAAATAGCATCTACCAATCTAATGTGTTCCACCACTTTGCCCGGTTTGGTTTCTTCATATTTAAAAGGAGCGTATACATCCAATAACTCTTGAGCAGGTTCGGATTCAACTTCCTCTTCATCAAAAGCAAGTTTGAGATTTTCGTTTATCTCTGATTCGATTTCATTGCGTAAGGCTTCAATTTTTTCCGAGGTTAGAATACCTTCTTTTAAAAGAAAAGTTTCATAGTTGGCAATGGGGTCTTTCTTGCCCCATTCCGTCATTAATTCCTCGGGTACGTATTTGGTGCCACTAGCTTCTTCGTGTCCACGCATTCGGAAAGTCTTGAATTCCACCAGAACCGGACGCGGATTTTCCCTAAGGTCCGTTGCGATCTCGTTCAATTTGGTGTAAACTTCTAAAATATGATTACCATCAATCGTATACGATTCTATGCCGTAACCCAGTCCCCTATCGGATAGGTTCTTGCAGTTGTATTGTTCCCTTGTGGGTGTTGAAAGTCCGTATCCGTTATTTTCGATACAGAAAATAACGGGCAAATCCCATACAGATGCAATGTTCAGGGCTTCATGAAAATCGCCCTCGCTCGTTCCGCCTTCACCTGTAAAAACTGCCGTGACCGCTTTGTTATTTTTAAGCTTTTCGGCCAGTGCAATTCCGTCTGCTACACCCAATTGCGGACCGAGGTGACTGATCATTCCTATAATTTTATAGTCTTGGGTGCCAAAATGAAAACTACGGTCACGCCCTTTGGTAAATCCGTTCAATTTTCCCTGCCATTGGGAGAAAAGGCGATGCAATGGTATACCGCGTGTTGTAAAAACGGCCAAGTTTCTATGCATAGGAAGAATGTATTCATCATTTTTCAGGGCATTGGTAACCCCCACCGAAATGGCTTCTTGGCCAATACCACTAAACCATTTGGAAATTTTTCCTTGACGTAAGAGAATCAACATTTTCTCTTCTATCATACGCGGCCGCAGAAGGTCCTTGTATAGTTTAAACAAGGTCTCTTCGCTTAAATTCCTTTTATCGTATTGCATAAAATTCTTAAGGTGAAATTGCATTTTGGAAGATAAAAGTAGCAAAAATACCACATCTAGTGTCTGGATTGTTATATTTAATAGTTGGGCATATTTTACTAACTTTGATAAAATTTATAAAGCAACATCATGAGTGCAATACCTAGTGTAGATTTACAGGATTTTGTTTCGGATAGTCCCGAAAGAAAAGAGAAATTCATAAAAGAAATCGGTTCCGCTTTTGAGAATATTGGTTTCGTAGCCCTAAGTGGCCATTTTTTATCAGATGATTTGGTAAAGAACCTTTATGATGAAATTAAAAAGTTTTTCAGCCTTCCACAAGAAGTAAAGGATAGCTACGAGATTGAAGGAATAGGTGGCCAACGCGGGTATACTTCGTTTGGAAAAGAACATGCCAAAGGAAAAAAAGAAGGAGACCTAAAGGAATTCTGGCACTTTGGACAATATGTACAGGATAATCCAAAATTGGAAGCGGAATATCCGGATAATGTTATAGTTAGTGAGTTGCCAACATTTAATGCGGTTGGTAAGGAAACATACCAGATGTTGGAAAAAACGGCTAAATACGTGCTTAGGGCATTGGCCATTCATTTGGATTTGGAGGAAACTTATTTTGATGATTACATAAAGAACGGGAACTCAATTTTACGCCCCATTCATTATCCACCTATAACTTCCGAGCCTAAAAATGCAGTACGTGCCGCCGCCCATGGCGATATTAACCTTATCACCTTGCTTATGGGAGCACACGGTCGTGGACTTCAAGTTAAAAACCATAAAGGCGAATGGGTTGACGCCATTGCCAGGCCCGACCAACTGATGATTAATGTTGGTGACATGCTATCTAGACTTACCAACAACAAATTAAAGTCTACCATACACCAAGTGGTGAACCCTCCAAAGGAGCTTTGGGGCACTTCTAGATACTCCATTCCATTTTTCATGCACCCTATTAGTGAAATGCCGTTAAATTGCCTTGATAATTGTGTTGATGATGCCCATCCAAAACAATTTGAAGATATTACGGCAGGCGAGTTCCTTCATGAGCGTTTAATTGAATTAGGACTTATTAAGGCATAATCATGGATTTACAAGATCAGCTCAAAAACCTTTTTCCAGACCATGAGCCGGAAGAAACGGAAGCTACTCCCCAAGAGAAAAATACTATTTGGCTGCAGGATGACCCCATTATTTGTAAATACGAGAAACGAAAAGGGAAGCCTATTACCATTTTAGAGGGTTATAACGGAGCGGACAGTGATTTTAAAAAACTGGCCAAAGAACTTAAAACCAAATTAAGTGTAGGAGGGTCATTTAAAAACGGTCAAATCATAATACAAGGCGATTATAGAGATAAAATTATGGCGTTGTTAAAAGAAAAAGGATTTGCAGTAAAACGAGTTGGAGGATAACCGGTTTAAATACAGTGTTTTACAATAGAATCAAGACAATTTCGTTATTGTGTTAATTATTTTTGGTTTTTTTTTAATTATAAGTACTTTTAATCTCTAGAACCTAATTCACATCCTACATGAGTTCCCTTTTACACATCACCAACGGAGATAGTTTTACGGAGAGAATAAAATCATTAAAGCTCAAAGGAGATATTATTACCTGGCGCGAGATGCTTTGCGAGGGTAAAACCTTGACCAATGTGGGAAGCGAATCTTTCTGGAAAGCCCGTTTTGAATTCTTAAACAAAAACTACAAGGTGTCCAAGTCATGGTTTATTGAAAAAACCTTGAAAGAATACAGATCCCTTTGTAATCACAAACAACAAGATGAGATTGTGCTCTGGTTTGAGTACGATCTCTTTTGTCAAGTAAACATGATTGCCGTACTCAGTTGGTTGAAGACCAACCGCAAATATGCCCAGATTTCTTTGGTCTGTAGCGGTAAAGAAGACGATACTGATAAAATGTACAGTCTTAATGACTTAACCGATGAGCAATTGCTTAAATTATACAGCAACAAAATTGAGCTATCACAAGACGATATTGAATATGCGGACTATGTATGGCAACTCTATTGTAGTGACAACCCTATAAGATTAGAGAATCTGTCCGATTTTGGCGAATTTCAGTTCAATTATTTGGGGGATGCGGTTCGAACGCACTTACACCGTTTTCCGAGTATTAAAAACGGACTTAATGAAATGGAAAATACCATCCTAAGGCTGGCCGTAGACAAAAAGCCTACCTCAAAAGGTGCTTTTGTTTCTGAAATTCTTCAAAATCAGGGTTTATTGGGCTTCGCCGATACGCAGTATGATAGAGCCTTAGGAAGACTTAAACCTTTATTTTCCTCTTTCAATCCAGTAAGACTCACCAAAAAAGGAAAAGAGATACTGGAGAACAAAACCAGTTACTACTCTTGCATTCAAGACAATGATGTTTATCTAGGCGGTGCCTTAAAATACAATTTCCTTTACAACACCGAAGCTAGTAGAATTTTAAAGCTGTAATAGCATGCAATTAAGCCCCTCTGAGCTTATCCTAAATGCCGACAAGAGCATTTATCACCTTAATTTATTACCAGAAGACATAGCAGAAACCATAATCACCGTTGGCGATCCTGACCGTGTAAGTGATGTTTCCCGTTTTTTTGACACTATAGAAGTGAAAAAAGGGAAACGAGAGTTTCATACCCACACCGGAACGTTAAACGGTAAGCGAATTTCTGTAATCTCCACAGGCATTGGTACGGATAATATTGATATTGTTTTTAATGAATTGGACGCTCTTGTCAATATTGATTTTGAGACGCGTACCTTAAAACCGAACAGAACCGTTTTGGATATTGTTAGAATAGGCACCTCCGGTGCCATTCGTTCGGATATTCCAATCGATTCTTTCTTAATGAGTGAATATGCTATGGGCTTTGATGGTCTTTTGCATTTTTATGACAGTGACTCGGTTCAGGAGCCAGAGGTATCCAAAGCTTTTGTTGAACACACCAATTGGTCCGCTAACAAATCAGTGCCCTATGTAGTGAAATACGACAAAAACCTTGGTGATAAGCTATTTTCAAATCGTATACGATTAGGGGTCACTGTTACCAATATAGGCTTTTACGGACCTCAAAGTAGAGTATTGAGACTAAAACTGAGTGATGAAGGGCTTCAAGATAAATTAGCCTCATTTGAGCACGATGGTATTAAAATCACCAACTTGGAAATGGAAACTTCAGGAATCTACGGCCTGGCAAAATTGTTAGGGCACCGTGCGGTTTCTATGAACTGTATCCTGGCCAACCGGGCTAATGGTGAATTTAGTGCCAATCCTTCCCAATCGGTAAAAGAACTGATTCAATATACCCTGGAAAAGCTAACAAAAGCTTAACTACTTAACACTAAATTTAGATTCTTGAGATAACGATTGGTTATTTTTGTTTTCTATGGAAAACGGAAATTACAAACATCGAGATGTAAATTGGCTATATTTTAATGAAAGGGTGCTGCTGGAAGCTGCAGATCCCACTACTCCCCTTTTAGAACGTTTACGATTCTTGGCCATCTTCTCTTCCAACCTTGATGAATTTTTTAAGGTACGGGTGTCACAGTTACGGCAGTTAAAATCTGTAGATAAAGAATTAAGGCGAAAACTCGTTCTAAAGTCCAATAAGCGACTCAAGAAGATTCTTCGCATCATCGATAAACAACAGCAACGGTTCGGAATTATCATGGAGGCTATATTTAAGGAACTCCATAAGCAGGATATTCATTTTTTAACCGATACTACCTACACATCGGAACAGACTGCCTACCTCAATGCTTATTTTAATAGTATTTCTGCGGATTGTACTCTTTATGAGGCACAAGAAAACCCTAAACTGACAGATGGAGGCTTATATTTTTTTGTGGCTTTGGCCAATGAAACATATTATTTTGTAAAAGTACCGACGGATAGTCATGAACGTTTTATTAAAGTGCCCGGAAAAGGTCATTCATATGTTTTTTTGGATGATGTGGTTCGTATGCATCTGAATCATTTATTTCCGCAAAGCAAAGTGATAGCTAGTCATTCCATAAAGCTATCCCGAGACGCCGAGCTCTACTTGGAGGATGATTTTGGTGATACCCCCTTGGCCGACCAAATTTATGATGCGCTTCACCAACGGCAATCCGGACAACCCACACGATTGCTTTATGACGCGCAAATGCCTGAATCGCATAAGGAAATCATTCAAGAGGTCTTAGGCATTGGTACAATTGATTTGTTTCCCGGTGGGCGGTATCATAATCTTTCGGATTTTTTCAGTTTTGAAAACCCCGTTGAGAATCAAAATTTGACTTACAAGGCTCAACCTGCCTTACCGCACCCGGTTTTATCAACTACCAACGATTTTTTCGGTGCCATTGCAGAGAGAGATCGACTGGTTCATTTCCCATATCAGAGTTTTAGTGTTGTGGAGAATTTTATCGCTGCAGCGGCAAAAGACAATACGGTCACACATATCAAAATTTCCCTTTACCGAATCGCTAAAGCCTCAGTACTTACAGATGCATTGCTCTTAGCGCTAAAGAATGGAAAAAAGGTGACCATTTTTGTGGAGGCCAAAGCGCGGTTTGACGAAAAAAATAACATTGAATGGGGTAAAACATTCGAAGATCATGGAGCTAAAGTTTTCTTTAGTGTCGCCAACATTAAAGTACATTCCAAAATCGCTTTAATTGAGCGTACGGAAAATGACAAGCTTAAACGATATGCATACATTGGTACAGGTAACTTTAATGCCAAGACTTCAAGAATTTATTGTGATCACGGACTTTTTACTGCTCACAATCAGACAACTGAAGATTTGAGTCAAGTTTTCCTAACACTGGAAAGACATTTGATTATCCCTAAACTAAAACGCTTGTTGGTATCACCTTTTAACACTAGAAATGTATTTCTACAATCAATTGAAACCGAAATAAAAAACAGCAAAAAAGGACTGCCCGCCAAAATTACGGCAAAGATGAACAGCCTTGAAGACCGGACCATGATAGATGCACTGTATCGTGCTAGCGAAGCAGGAGTTGAAGTGCGCCTTATAGTCCGTGGGTTTTGTTGTCTTGTTGCAAGACCGGAGAATGAGCTTCCATCTGGGGCTAAACCAATAATAGTGACCAGTATAGTGGATCGTTATCTAGAACATGGCCGCATCTATCTGTTCCACAACAATGGCGAGGAAAAAATGTATATGGGCTCTGCAGATTGGATGACCAGAAACTTAGATAGACGTATTGAAGTACTGACACCCATTTTGGATGAAACCGTTTTTAATCAACTAAAGACTATTTTAGAGTTTCAGATAAACGATACGGTAAAAGCGCGTTTTCAAGATGCGAACGATACAAACAAGCGTGTAGCATCGCAACAAGAAATTCCAATTCGCTCACAATACGCTATTTATGATTATTTAAAAAACGTAAGTGGTTCTGGGACCTTGGTGAACACTCCCCTCGCCTCAACAAACAAGACCTAACCATACTTTTTTACATAGGTCGATGACTTACTTTTTCTTAATTTTACGAATACAAGCACAATCCTTACCATATGAAAACAGTACGAATAATAGGCGTTCCGGAACATTTTAACCTACCATGGCACATGGCTATAGAAGAAGGCGCTTTTGAAGAAAGAGGCATTGACCTTCAGTGGACGGATGTACCGGAAGGCACAGGTAGAATGTGCCAAATGCTTCAAAATGATGAAACGGACTTAGCCATTATTCTTACCGAAGGTCTTGTAAAGAGTGTTACGGAAGGAAATCCTGCTAAAATTGTTCAAGAATACATTTCCACTCCTTTACAATGGGGAATTCACGTGGGTGCTGAAAGCCAATACAAGTCCATAGCCGATTTAAAAGGAACAAAGGCTGCCATTAGCCGTATGGGCAGTGGTAGTCACTTAATGGCCTTTGTAAACGCTCAAAACGAAGGTTGGAGCACAAATGCGCTTCAATTTGAAATTATAAATAATCTGGACGGAGCGGTAACAGCTTTGACCGAGGGGCAAGCCGATTATTTTATGTGGGAACATTTCACCACTAAACCTTTGGTGGATCAAGGTGTTTTTAGACGTCTAGGAGATTGCCCTACACCATGGCCTTGCTTTGTGATTGCCGCAACGCAAAAATTCCTAAACGAGGAAGAGGCCATTTTAAAGCACATTTTAGAGGTTATTAATACGTACACGGTGGAGTTCAAACAAATACCGAGCATAGACCGCAATCTGGCCAATAGGTACGGACAACAGTTGGAAGATATTAAAGAATGGTTAAAAATAACCCACTGGGGACAAACCCAAATAAATACACAAACCATTGAAAGAGTGCAAGATACACTCATCGACTTAAAGTTGATTGATAAAAAACTTAAGACAGACGAACTTTTACAAAGTTTTAGCAGTTAATTACTTGACAGGCAGTTGTATGTGTTTTAATTTTATAAGGAATTGCCGAAACTAAAGTTGAATTAATTCCTAATGAAAATGAAAACAAAACTACGTAGTACAACTCAATTTCTGTCTGTGGTATTATTTTTCTGGGGTGTTCATTTTGCCCAGGCACAGACCTATTACGCTCTACAAATAGACCGGAATATCCGTATGAAAGCAGAGGATATTACAGCTGAATATCAACCTAGTTTGGTCATGGGTACGGAACAGGCTCTGGAATTTCGGAATACCGTGGCCAAATACATAATCAAGAAAAGGTCGGTTGAAAACAATCCTGATATCACAAACGGGCAAAGACGTTATCGCCTAAAACTGTTGTCCAGTCATGAAAGTTCTGAAATGGCCAATGTACTCTACCCCTATCAATGGCAGGAATATTTACGGGTTAAACCCGAAATTCAGCCTTTACCCAATGAAGAGTCCCGATTTGATGATGCTATCGCGGATAATCAGTCTACCAATTAATAGGCTCAAGACCTTCCTTTTTTAGAATTTCGTTGACTTGACTAAAATGCCGGTTTCCAAACCAGTAACCACGATTGGCGCTTAATGGAGAAGGATGTCCGGAGGTTAAAATATGGTGCTTATTTTCATCTATCAACTTGGCTTTCTTTTTGGCAAAACCGCCCCAAAGCAGGAAAATGAGGTCTTGTTTTTCGTTGGATAGCTTTTTGATTACCGCATCTGTAAAGGTTTCCCATCCTTTTTTTTGATGACTACCGGCCTCGTGGGCCCGTACGGTAAGCGTAGCATTGAGCAAAAGCACCCCTTGGTCTGCCCAACGCTCTAAATTTCCGCTTTGTGGATAAGGTTTGCCTAAATCCGTTTCAATTTCCTTAAAGATATTGATTAAAGATGGAGGGTGCGGAATACCATCCTTAACCGAAAAACTGAGTCCGTTTGCTTGATTAGGGCCATGATAAGGGTCTTGGCCAATGATGACCACCTTGGTTTTGTCAAAAGGGCTATGGTCAAAAGCGGCAAAAATGTCCTTTCCCTTGGGATAACACGTGTTTTGAGTATATTCAGCCTTTACAAATTCTATGAGCTGTTTAAAATAAGGGGCGTCAAATTCTTGAGAAAGCGGTGGTATCCAGCTTTTATGTATTTGTACTGTCATTTATTATGATCATTTTTGTATTGTAACGGTAAATAAACTTGTGGCAAGTAGATTTCGCCGTTTTCAAAAATACTTAAAAATTAGAGTGCAAAGACTACGGAAAGTCGGCTTTAAATATCCAGAAAAATGAAAAAGTGTGTTTTATCGCTATTGGTTGTGTCGTTACTATTGAGTTGTATTGAGGATAAAAAGGAAATCAGCTCTATTAATCCTGAAAACTGGTCTAAGCGCAAAATAGATATTAGCGCGAAAGATTCGCTGGAATACGGTAAATCATATTTGTCCGTTTACTCCCAGATTTATAGCATGACAGAGCATAAAACACACAATTTGACCGCCATGGCGAGTTTGCGAAACACAAGTGATAAAGACACAATTTACTTGACCAAGGCCGAATATTTTGATACGCACGGAAAATCGCTTCGCACTTATTTTTCACATCCCATTTACTTGGCCCCAATGGAAACTACCGCCATTATTATTGATGAAATAGATGTTGAAGGTGGTACGGGTTCCAATTTTTTAATCGAATGGAAAATACCAAAAAACTGCCCAGAACCTCTTTTTGAGGGAGTTATGAACTCTACCATGTCCCAACAAGGTCTTTCGTTCACTACACAGGCCAAACGTATTGAATAACAAAGCTTATATATGGCCAAGTCAATAGATTTCACATCTCGCTGCCATTGACTACCTTTGCCGTCGCAATTAAACAAGAATGGCAAATATTCACCCTAAAACGGTACAAGATCTTGAATTTCCCACAGTTTTAAAGCAGGTTTCTGCCCGATGCTCCACGGAATTGGGAAAAGAACGTGCTTTGGAAATAACTCCGATGACGGACAAGGAAACGGTAGAAAATGTCTTGGGACAGACCGCAGAATACTTATCCTCTTTCGTTAACGAAAACCGAATACCACCTCATGGTTTTGATGCAATAAACAAAGAACTACAACTCCTTCGTATTGAAAATACAACGCTTGAGGTGTCTAGTTTTAAGAAAATTGCCACTATCTGTACTACGGTGGCAACCCAGAAAAAGTTCCTCAAAAAATTTAAGGAATACTATCCACTGCTTTTTGAGGTATCCGAAAAAATTCAGCTGAATACGGATATTCCTAAGGAGATAGATGTGGTTATAGACCGATTTGGAGAAGTAAAAGACCGCGCATCGAACAAACTTTTTGATATACGCCGCCAAATGAACCAGGTAAAAGGAAAAATCGGACAGAGCTTTGCTTCTGCCCTGAATACTTACCACGGTTCTGATTATTTGGATGATATACGGGAGTCCGTTGTGGAGAACCGCCGTGTTCTGGCGGTAAAGGCCATGTACCGTAGAAAAGTAAAGGGAACGGTTATGGGTACCTCCAAAACCGGAAGTATTGTTTACATTGAGCCGGAAGCCACTTTAAAATATAGCCGAGAGCTGAACAATTTGGAGTACGATGAAAAAGAGGAGATTCAGCGCATTCTAAATGAACTCACTAACCAGATTCGCCCTTTTGCTTGGCTATTGGCCGAGTATCAAGAGTTTTTGGCCCATATGGATATTACCTCGGCCAAGGCTTCTTACGCAAGGGAAACCAATTCGTTACTCCCCAAAATAAACGATGAGAAACGATTATTTTTACGCGATGCGTATCATCCGTTGCTCTATCTGAGCAACAAATTGCAACGTAAAGAGACTTATCCGCAGACTATAGAACTGCACTTAGAAAACCGAATTATTGTCATTAGCGGCCCTAATGCCGGCGGTAAAAGTATCACCCTAAAAACGATAGGATTACTTCAAGTAATGCTTCAATCAGGACTCCTAATTCCCGTTCATGAAAGAAGTTCCGTTTGTTTGTTCGATACGATTTTAACCGATATAGGAGACAATCAATCTATAGAAAACCATTTGAGTACCTACAGTTATCGTCTTAAGAACATGAAGAACTTTTTGCGAATCTGTAATGATGAAACGCTTTTTCTTATTGACGAGTTTGGTACCGGAAGTGATCCAGAATTGGGTGGTGCTCTAGCGGAAGCGTTTTTAGAAGTCTTTTATGAGCGCGGCGCATATGGGGTCATAACCACGCATTACGCCAACTTAAAGGCTTTGGCGGACGAGTTGCCCCACACTACAAACGCCAACATGGTCTTTAATAGTAAAACTTTGGAACCCACCTTTCAATTGGTTCTAGGGGAAGCCGGTAGCTCCTTTACATTTGAAGTGGCTCAAAAGAATGGAATCCCCTACAGCTTGATAAACAAGGCAAAGAAGAAGGTAGAACGAGGCAAAGTGCGTTTTGATGCCACGATAGCCAAACTTCAGAAAGAACGCAGCAAAATGGCTAAAACAGGCTCTAGACTTCAAGAAGAGGAGTCCAAAGCGCGTGAAGAAGCCGCTCGTTTGGAAAAACTGAACGCCAAGGTCAAGAGTAAATTGGAGAATTACCAAGAATTGTACGATCACGACCAGCGTATGGTGCAGTTGGGCAATAAAGTAGATAAGGCCGCTGACCGATACTTCATTGACAAAAAGAAGCGCCCGTTGGTATCCGAGCTTTTACGAATTGTGGAGACCGAGAACAGCAAACGCAAGAAAAAGACCGCCAAGGAAGCCAAAGTTGAGCGTGCGAAAAAAGCACAGGTAGTTCAAGAGGTGCAAAAGGAGGTCAAGGTAATACGGGAGAAAAAGATAGTTGAGAAGAAAAAGGCGATTATCAAAGAAAAGAACAAACCACGCCCCATTTTTAAGGTAGGCGACCGTGTACGTATGCAAGACGGGAAATCCGTGGGTACCATAGATAATCTTGAAAAGAACAAGGCTATCGTGAACTACGGCATTTTTACGACTAATGTGAGTGTTGATCAGCTGGAGTTGGTGGAACGGGTTAAAAAGTAATTCCGAACCTTAATTACGGTTTGAAAACAAGGAGTTGTAAATTGAAATATATGCCCTGGTCTTCGTAACTTTACACCGTGAAAAATTCAAAACAAATCATTCTTTTTGATGGCGTTTGCAATCTTTGTAATGGGGCCGTTCAGTTTATCATTAAACGGGACGAAAAGGATGTCTTCCGTTATGCGGCATTGCAAAGCGACCTTGGCAAGCAGTTAATGTCCGAGCGAAATATTGATGCTTCGCAGATAGATTCCATTATTTTAATAGATCCGGGAGTGGCTTTTTACATTAAATCCGATGCCGCACTAGAAATAGGAAAACAACTTAGTGGTTATGGCGTCATTTCGTCTGTTTTACTATGGATTCCTAGCAGTATACGCAATATCGTATACGATTTTATAGCGCGCAATCGCTATAAATGGTACGGCAAAAAAGAAGAGTGTATGATTCCTACGCCCGAGTTGAAAGCCAAATTCCTCTCATAGGAATCGCAAACCCTTCTTATCTCATTCGTTTAAAACTTATTGTAATCGGGCTAATTGCTAATGAAAGTTTAAATTATCATTAGCGAACTTCAATACGCCATGAACAATAAAATAAAACAAGTAGCCTATGTTGGCTTTGTAGCCAAGGGCTCCGTATACCCCATTACTGGAATATTAGCTTTTCTTGCAGCTTTTAATTTGGGAGGTCAAAAAGCGGGGAAATTACAGATTATTGAATTTCTGGAAAAGCAGCCTTTTGGCAAGTTCTTACTAGCCGCTCTTGGGGTTGGTTTAATTTGCTATGCATTGTGGCGCTTTATCCAAAGTATTCAGGACCCGGAAAATATGGGTACTGATGGCAAAGCCCTGGTAAAAAGGGTTAGCTTTTTTATTAGTGGTCTAATTTATTTGGGGCTGGGTATTTTTGCAATTGTGGATATCTTTTATGAACCAGATTCTGGCTCTGGAGGGTCGAGTTCTTTTCTAACCGGAGATATTAGGACCTATTGCTTTATTATCATTGGTATCGCTTTGGCTGGAAAAGGTATTTATCAATTCATAAAAGTATACAAGGGAAATTTCCTTAAGAAATTTAACCTAGCATCCCTTTCCGATGCAACTCAACGCAAGTTCATAAAAAACGTGGGCTATATTGGACTCATGGCTAGAGGTATAATGACAAGCATTATATCTTACTTCTTTTTAAAAGCAGGATTTAGCTTAGCTGGAAGTGATTCGTCCAGCATGAAGGGCACTACGGAAGCCTTTCAGTTTATTCAACAAAACTCATCTGGCCCATGGTTAATGGGTATAGTGGCAACGGGACTAGTTTGCTATGGAGTATATATGTTCACCAAGGCACGGTATCGTCAGTTTAGTAATTAAGATTATCACCGTTTATTTGACTTTGTCGTAGTTATCGTCCCAGTTCTTCACTTTGGGCTTGCCTAATTTTCCAACGGACTTAGCAACCATCATAGCAACACAGGCATCACCCGTAACATTTACCACGGTTCGTAGCATGTCTAACGGTCTGTCCACCGCAAAAATAAGAGCTAAGCCTATCGCCAGTTTATCTTGAGGAAAACCAATTGCTTCCAGAACAATTACCAGCATTACCATACCTGCACCAGGAACCGCTGCCGAACCTATAGAGGCCAATAAGGCGGTAAGTACAATGGTAAGCTGTCCGGAAAAGGATAAATCAAAACCTAGCGCCTGTGCAATAAAGACCGCGGCAACACCTTGATAAAGGCTTGTACCGTCCATATTTATTGTTGCGCCTACAGGAAGCACAAAGCTGGAAACCTCCTTATCTACACCAATATGCTCTTCTACCCTTTCCATAGTAACCGGTAAAGTGGCCGCACTAGAACTTGTGGAAAATGCTAAAAGCTGTGCTGGGCTCATTTTACTCAAGAAAGTCCATGGGTTGTAGCGTGTAAAAGTTCCAACTATCAAGCTATAGAAAACAATCATTAAAATCAAACCAAGTGTGACTACGCCAGCATATTTTAAAAGAGCTAGCAAAAGGTCCGAATCTCCGGAAGAGACCACAACGTTTGCCAAAAGCGCAAATACTGCTATGGGAGCCGTAAGCATGATTAAATCCACCATTTTCAATACCACATCATTTAGTGAATCAAAAAAATCCTTTAAGGGCTTGGCTTTTTCCTCGCCTATAAGCAACATAGAAATACCCATAAATATGGTAAAGAAAATCACCTGAAGCATTAGGCTGTTGTTGCTCAAAGCATTAAATGCATTGTCCGGAACCATATCCTCTAGAAACTGTAACGGGCCGCTATCTTTTTGCCTTGAAGCTTCCTCTAGTTTGGAAGTAACTCCGCTATCATTGGAATATGTTTCGGTTAACTTGGTAATGGTATCTTCGGATATGCCTTCGCCCGGTTTGAGCAAATTGACTAAAATAAGACCTATGGATATGGCAATTACCGTAGTACCAATGTAGATAGCAATAGTTCGTAAACCAATATTCCTGAACTTTGAGATATCCTTTAAATCGGAAATTCCCTTTATCAGCGAAGCTAAAATAAGCGGAATTGCAATTAGTTTTAGAAGTTTAACGAAGATGGTCCCTAACGGGTTTATCCAATCTAGGACAAAATCTTTGCCCCAATCCACATAAGTCATTCCGAAACCAAAGAGAATACCCAAAACCATTCCGATTAGGATCCTCCAGTGTAATTCCAATTTTTGCATGCATCAAAAGTTTAAGCAAGTAATATACTGCTTTTGATTTGAAAGCAGAAAAACAACCTACAAATCGCCTTTGGATTTAATGAATTGCCAATAAATTGATTATGAATTTGCCTTAATAGTACGATTTAGCAAGCTAAAATCCGCCATTACCAATGCGGCCATAGCTTCTACAATAGGAACGGCACGTGGTACCACACATGGATCATGACGTCCTTTTCCTTTGGTCTGCACAAAATTACCTTCCTTGTCTATGGTTTGATAAGGCTGAATGATAGTTGCCACAGGTTTGAACGCTACATTAAAGTAGATATCCATTCCGTTACTGATACCACCTTGTATACCTCCGCTAAAGTTGGTTTTTGTGGTACCGTCTTGATTGAACTGATCATTATGCTCGCTACCTTTCATAGCAACACCTGCAAATCCGCTTCCGTACTCAAAACCTTTTACGGCATTTATGGAGAGCATAGCTTTGCCCAATTCTGCGTGAAGTTTGTCAAAAGCAGGTTCTCCTAGGCCAATAGGTACATTTTGTATCACACAGCTAATGACGCCACCAACGGTATCCCCTTCTTTACGAATATCCTTAATGTAATCTTCCATTTTGGCGGCTATTTCTGGGTCTGGACAGCGCACAGGATTCGCTTCAATTTGATTAAAGTCCAAATCTTGATACGGGGTTTCCATCTTCATGTTCCCTACTTGAGAAACATAAGCGTTTATTTTCATTTCGCCCAAAAACTGCTTGGCAATAGCTCCTGCCACTACCCTGCTGGCCGTTTCCCTTGCTGAACTGCGGCCACCACCGCGATAGTCCCTAAAACCATACTTCTGGTCATACACGTAATCTGCATGCGAAGGGCGGTATGAGTCTTTAATATGTGTGTAGTCGTGAGATTTCTGATTGGTATTATGAATGGCAAAACCAATGGGCGTTCCCGTGGTCTTCCCTTCAAAAATACCGGAATAGAACTCAACCGTATCCGGTTCTTTTCTTTGGGTAACAATAGCAGATTGCCCTGGTTTTCTTCGGTTCAGTTCATTTTGAATGGCTTCAAAATCGATTTCTATTCCTGATGGACATCCATCTAAAACGCCTCCTATTGCTACACCATGAGATTCTCCAAACGTTGAGAGTTTAAATAGGTTTCCAAAAGAGTTTCCTGCCATTCTAAAATATTAAAATTAATTGTTGCTAAACCGTATGTAGCCAAAACTATAAAACTGAACCATATATGGGGGTTGCAGTGGTTTTGGCTAGCGGTAAAGATAAATCTTAAATCAATGACCGCAAAATTAGGTGTTGGGTATTCACGAATAAGATGTGTATTGTGGTTCTTAATGTTTATTTAATGGTTTCAAAATCAATTGATATTGCCAATTTCACATTGGTTTTACATAGGTGTGGTTAATTTGGATATCCTTTTAAAAGTCAGAGAAAAACAACTACTCCCCTATGTTCTTTCATTGACTCCTTGGAACCCTCAAAAAGGTGTTTAACAGAGTTTATAAAATCTTGGATGAAAAAACGAAAAGTAGATATCGCTGTAATTTCGGACGTTCATTTGGGTACCTATGAATGCCACGCCGATGAGCTATTAACCTATTTGAGCAGTATTCAGCCCAAAACACTTATACTAAATGGGGATATTTTAGATATAAGACGATTCAATAAAAGTTATTTCCCAACGGAACACAGTAAGGTTTTACGAAAAATAATTACCCTGTCCATGAAGGGTACAGAGGTGTATTACATTACGGGAAACCATGATGATATGATGCGTAGGTTTTCTGGGATTTCATTGGGCAACTTGCATATTGTAAATAAATTGATTCTGAATCTACATGGCAAGAAAGCCTGGTTTTTTCATGGCGATGTGTTTGATATTTCAATACGAAATGCCAAATGGTTCGCAAAATTGGGCGGATACGGATACGCACTACTCTTTTTTGCCAACCGAGCCCTAAACTGGTCATTGCGAAAGCGAGGAAAGGACAAATATTCCCTTTCCAAGAGAATTAAGAAAAACGGTAACAGAAGCTTAACCTATATTGCAAACTTTGAAAAGTCGGCCACGGACATTGCCATTGAAAATGGACATGACTACGTAATTTGCGGTCACATACACCAACCTAAGAAAATCAGGCATGAAACGGATAAAGGTTCTTGCACCTATTTAAATTCGGGAGATTGGGTGGAAAACCTGACCGCATTGGAGTATTCCTTAAAACGGTGGAAAGTTTACCGTTACAATCACGATAAACTTTCCCCTTTTTTTATGGATGAGGAATTAAAGAACATGAACATGCAAGACTTGGTGAATTCTATTGCCGTAGCAAAGCAAAAACCTTCAAAAGAAGGCCAAGCTCCACTTGATAATTAAAGCTTTAAGCCAAAAGCGCATTCTTTAAAATGGTTACAGGGTGAAGCGCCTCACGTTTGGTACCGTCGTAAATCTGGTGTCTACAACTAGTTCCGTTTGCTGAAATAATGGTGTCTTCTGGTGATTTTCTAACCGATGGAAAAAGCTTTAGTTCACCCACCTTCATACTCACCTCATAATGCTCCTTTTCATACCCAAACGAACCGGCCATGCCACAACAACCAGAACTTATAATGGAAACCTTATAATTTTCAGGAAGGTTCAACACATCAAAAGTCACCTTTTGGTTACTCAATGATTTTTGGTGACAGTGCGCATGTATTTTTACCGTTTTGGCTTCTGTTGTAAATAAATCCGCCGTGATTTCCTTTTTAAGTATTTCCGCAGCAAGAAACTCCTCAAGAAGGTAAGTGTTCATTGCTATGGCATTGGTTGTTTCTGGATCTTGGGAAAAGCGTTTGTACTCATCACGGAACGTAAGCACTGCTGAGGGCTCCAAACCAACCACAGGAATACCCTCGTCCGCAAACCTTTTTAGTTTGGGAATATTTGCCAGCGCCAATTTCTTAGCTTGCTTCAGGAAACCTTTAGATAAGTAGGTTCTTCCGCTTTCGCCATAAAAAAGTTGTACGTCATACCCCAATTTCGTTAGCACTTCAATAGCATCCTTTCCTAGCTCAATATCTAAATACCGACTAAATTCATCAATATATAAAACTACTTTTTGTTTTGTTGCAGTATGTTGATTTTTAAATGATTGAAGATATTTATTAAAATCAAAACTATAAACCTTTGGAAGACTTCTTTCAGGAGCGACACCCGAAGATTTCTTTAATAAACCTCCTAAAAATTTAGAGTCATAAACGGCATTGGTCAACCCTGGGACTTTACTGCCCAGTTTGTTCAGCTTGGTGTTGTAGGCAAATAATTTGCTGCGCATGGGGTAACCGTTCGCCTCTTGATATTGATACAGAAACTCGGCTTTTAAGGTAGCTACATCTACATTACTTGGGCATTCCGTAGCACATGCTTTACAACTCAAACAAAGATCAAAAACCTCCTTTAGTTCCTTTTGGTCAAAGTTGTTCTTCTTCTGTCCTGTAGTTAAATATTCCCGAAGCGCGTTTGCCCTACCCCTTGTTGTATGCTGTTCATCTCGGGTAGCGTGAAAACTTGGACACATGGCTCCAGCGGCTTGTTCCGTTTTTCTACAGTCACCACCACCGTTACATTTCTCGGTAGCTTTTAAAATTCCTTCACTATCCGAAAAATCAAGTAAGGTTTTAATCTCAGGCTCTTGGCGGTCCACTTCATAGCGAAGCGACTCGTCCATGGGGTATGCATCAACTATTTTTCCTGGGTTAAAAATACCTTCTGGGTCAAAAAAGGATTTCACCCTTCTCAATAACTGATAGTTCTCTTCCCCGATCATGATCGGAATAAACTCCGCCCGGACAATACCATCTCCATGTTCACCACTAAAAGAACCTTTGTATTTTTTGGTCAAATGCGCTACGTCCGTAGTAATATCCCGGAACATAACCACATCATCTTTCTTCTTTAGGTTCAATATGGGTCGTAAATGCAATTCTCCCGCCCCAGCATGGGCGTAATACACCGCAGATTGTTTATAGCGGTCCATAATCTGGGTGAATTCACCTATAAAATCCTTTAAATCGGCCACAGCAACCGCTGTATCCTCTATACAGGCCACAGCTTTACGGTCTCCCACCATATTACCAAGTAAGCCCAGCCCCGCTTTTCGCAGCACTACGGCCTTATTTACATCATTACCTCTTAATACAGCTTCGGAGTAACTAAGTCCCGAAGCTTTTACCGTACCTAGAAGTTCATTAATTTGTCTTTGTAGATCTTCTTCGGTATGCGCTTTCACCTCTAACATTAAAAGTGCTGCCGGATCACCTTCAACAAAAAACCGATTCTTTAATTGCTCCCTATTATTTTTTGTACAATCCAGAATAACCTTATCCATCATCTCGCAAAGGTGCAGGTCGTGTTCCATTACCGGAGCAACATCAGACAAGCAGTCTTCTAAAGATTTGTAGTGCGTTACCACCATTGCAGATAGCTTGGGAGGCAACTCGTCTAGCTGAAAAGTTATTTCGGTAGTAAATGCCAACGTACCTTCGCTTCCACTTAAGAGCTTACATACATTTATTTTTTCATCGGTATCACCAAATACATTGGTATTCAATAATTCGTCTACCGCATAACCTGTATTTCTCCTGTGGATTTCCGGTTTTGGAAACTCATTAAAAATACGCTCCTGTACTTCTTTTGGGGATAATTCTTTATAAATCTCCCTATATATAGTCCCTTCAAGGGTATTTAGACTTCTTTTTTCTTCAAACTCACTTGTGGTAAGCGCTTTGAATTCTACTTCGCTTCCATCGGACAATATAGTTTTTAGCGAAACAATTTTTTCGCGCGTAATACCGTATTTAATTGATGTTGTTCCAGAGGAATTATTCCCTACCATTCCCCCTACCATACAACGGTTGGCCGTAGACGTATTGGGTCCAAAAAACAGACCGAAGGGTAATAAATATTGGTTCAGTTCATCACGAATTACTCCAGGTTGTACCGTTACCTGTTTGTTTTTTTCATCAAGACTAACAATTTTTGTAAAGTGTTTGGATGTATCCACAACAATGCCCTCACCAACTACCTGTCCGGCCAGGGAGGTTCCTGCCGTACGAGGAATAAGTCCAACTTTATGTTGGTTTGCAAAGTGTACTAGGGTCTGGAGGTCTTTGGTCGTCTCCGGAAAAGCAACAGCTGTAGGAATTTTTCTATATACCGAAGCATCCGTAGCATATAGCGTTTTGGTTAAACTATCCGATAAAACACGACCTTGCAGTGAATTAGCTAATTCTTGAAGTAAATTTTTATTCAACGGTAAACAATTTAGAACGCTAAATTAAGTTTTTATGCTTGAAAGGCGAACGTAAAACGCCTTTTTAGAACCAAAAATCACAAGAATATGAAAAAATGGAAATTTTTATTTTTTATTTGCCTTAGCTCCACCGCACTTTCCCTTCAGGCCCAAGAAATAGCAGACAACGCCCTAGGTTTAAGGCTTGGTGACAGTGATGGTTTTGGAGCCGAAATCTCTTACCAAAGGTCTCTAGGCCGCTATACCCGTGCCGAGTTGGACCTTGGTTACCGGGATAGCCGTGAATTTGATGCCGTGAAGCTAACCGGCGTATACCAGTGGATATATGAGATTAAACAAGGGTTCAACTGGTTCTACGGTGCCGGTGGAGGTCTCGGAAGCGTAGATTTCGCCCCCGTACCCAACAGAAATAACCCTACCATTGCCGAAGACCCAGATGGCGGACTCTTTGTTTTTATTGCCGGTGATGTGGGTATAGAATACAATCCTGACCTGCCTATTGTTGTCTCTTTGGATTTTAGACCAGAACTGGGTTTGATAGGTTTTAAAAACTTTGATAACAAGTTTAATTTTGACATTGCTCTAGGTATTCGTTACCAGTTCTAAAAACAAAATAACCATAAAACGCTTTTAAGCTCTTGACTCGTAATGTTAAGGGCTTTTTTTTGTTCCGATATATACCTACATTTACCTGATCTTAAACAAAAAGAATGAAAAAAGTAGTATTATCAGTCTGTATCTTACTAGGTGTAATAGCCTGTAACCAAAAGCCCGAAGGGTATAACTTTAAAGGAAACATAACCGGAGAAGTTGAAAATGGAACTAAAGTGTTTCTAAGAGCTATGGGTGAAAATGGCCAACCTGTAGATATTGACACTACCATTGTTGAAAACGGAAGCTTTGTTTTTACAGGTACTGCAGATTCTCCTGAGATGCACTATGTTTTTGTTGACAAGCTCATGGGATACACCGCGGTTATTTTAGAAAATGGCGATATAGAGCTTAGTGCCCAAAAAGATAGCTTAGGTTTTGCCAAAGTAAAGGGTTCAAAGCAAAATGAGGTGTTCATGGATTACATGGACCAGTCTAAGAAAATAACGGCACAGGCACAATCTATCCAACAGGATATGCAAAAAGCCCAACAATCTGCTGATGAAGCTACAGCTAATTCACTCCGTGACGAAATGATGGAGCTTCAAGAAGAATACAAAGATTTTGAGCTTACCTATATTAAAGAACACCCAGAAGCACTTATTTCGGTTCTTTTGATCGATAGGGCTATTGGAGCACGTGCGGTAACTGCCGAAGAAGCACAAAGTTTGTATGACGGACTTTCACCTGAAATAAAGGAAACAAAGGCGGCCGCTTTAATTACTGAAAAATTGGATGCTCAAAAGAAAGCTGAGGAAAGCCAAAAAAGTACTGCTATAGGCGCTAAGGCCCCTGCTTTTACCGCTCCTACCCCTGACGGAAAAGAATTGGCACTTGCCGATGCTTTAGGGAAAGTTACTTTAATAGATTTCTGGGCCGCTTGGTGCAAGCCATGCCGTGCCGAGAATCCTAATGTGGTAAATGTGTATAAAAAATACCATGATAAAGGGTTGAACATTATAGGTGTGTCTTTGGATAAAACAGAAGACGCTTGGAAAAAGGCCATTGCCGATGACGGCCTAACCTGGAACCAAGTTTCTAACTTGGCCTACTTTAATGACCCAATTGCCAAGTTATACAATGTAGATGCTATACCTGCCGCTTTTCTATTGGATGAAAATGGCGTAATTATAGCTAAGAACCTAAGAGGTCCCGCTTTGGAACAAAAGGTTGCAGAGTTACTGCAGTAAAATATATTTTTATATAACTAAAAAGCCCCGAACGGAAATCCGTTCGGGGCTTTTTGTATATCTACAAGTATCTTAGAACTTGTTTCTTACATCTCTAAACGTACCTATTACGGTTGCGCTTCCTAATTTTTTAACGCTACCAAATACATTTGCAACGGAGTCGTCTCCAATAAACTCAAGAGTAGCTCCATCGTTAAGAATGATATCTCCATAAACTGTTAGGTTTCCTTCAATTCTTAGTTTGGCATCCTTGTTAACGGTAATGTTCTTTCGTTTGTTGTTTCTTCCAATGTACAATGTACCGTTCATTTCAAACAAACCATTACTGTTTATATAACTGCTGTTGTTTACTGCCCAAGTTCCGCATAACAACAATGAACCGTTTACGTTAACCGAGTTAAAGTACTTAGAACCTTTAAACTCTTTGGTCTCACCTTGGTTTACGGATAAGTTGGAACTTCCGTAGTAGTATGATAATTCTGCACAACGGCTTTCTAAACTCTGATCAGGTCTGTTCAACTTTACAATTTGAAGTCCAGCTTTACCCGAAGCAGCAAAAATATAATCACCTTTAGAAGCTACATAGTTAATAGAACCATCTAAATCTACCACCCCAATAATATTGGTCTGTCCGTCTTTATCTTCCGATAAACATAGACCGGCACCACCATTGGCCATAAGTAGAACATCTTCATTAATGGCAACAGCATTGGTTACAATATTTTGAGTTTCTGTTCCCTCTGGATTTAAAAGAATTGGAATATGTTCCAGTAAATCGCCACTGGTCATATTATAAACACCAGCTCCTTTAGATCCTTCTGAAACGTATATTTTTTCACCTGAAAAATCAAGGGTTCTTTTACTATTGTCCCCAAAATCCGAACTAATGGCAATTGTTTTGCTTACCGTAAAGCTTTTGTCCATGATGCTAACACCTTGGCTCGCATCTAGTACGGCAATAGTTCCATTGTTTTGTGCTACAGAACGTAAATCGGAAAAAGAAGCATCGTTCTGTGTAGAAAGATCCGAGATTTTATAAGACGTTAACAAACCATCTTTCCCACTCGTTACCAATACCCCATCTGAAGTTACTTTAACATCGTTTGCAGTAAAACCTTCTTGAAAACCGTAGATTAACTCTCCGCTTACATCTAATTTACCACTAGAAGCAGGTATTTTTACCACAAATGAATTTGAAGAAGCTCTAACTGATTTTTCGGAATCCACACCACCAACGGCATACACATAGCCATTAGCATAAGCTATAGAATTGATATCAGCATTGGAATAGTACAGTCTAGAAGAGACTTGAGGGTTGTTAGGGTCACTAACATTTATAATGTCTATACCACCCGCATAACCGTCTTCAACAGTATTATAGGATACGTAAGCGTAATCTCCATCCACATCCACATGAGATGCGGTAAGATTTTCTGCTCCGCTATAAGAAGGTGGGTCTACTCGGGCAATAAGGGTTAATGGGTAATCTCCCGCCATTTCTTCTCCACTTTTGGAAGTTTTTCCGCTAGCACTGCCATCTTCTTTCAAAATTTCTAACACACCAGCATCATCATAAAGAATACTGTTCTCTAAAACAGACTCTTTTGCTTCAATTGAAATATTGTCTTCGGTGTCGGTAAAAACTGTAGTCTCATCGCTACAAGATGTAGCAAATGCAACAGCCGCTAATGCGGCAAGTGAAAGTCTTTTCATTATAAGTAGGTTTAAAAGCTATTAGATTTGGGTTCTAACAGAACGTAAAACTACGGTGAAGTGTATACCAAGCTCAACTATTTTCGATGAATTACCTATATAAGGGGCTTTTCTTGCCTTTTTAACGAAAATTTTATGCGTTAACTAGGAACTTTAATAAGGAAGATCGATGAACGGTAACTTATAATTTACCCATCTTGGCCATAATTAGAAGTATTATTATAGGTAATGCCAATAAGCCAACCATAAGGGGCTCGTTCACCAATAATTGGGGCATAAACAGAAGTGTGCTAACATAGCCCCCGATAGCGCCACCAAAATGAGCGGTGTGGCCAATATTGCCCAATCGGCTTTTCATCCCATAAATAGAATACAATAGGTATCCAATACCAAAAACATAGGCTGGTACCGGTAACGGTATGAACATAATACCCAACTGCATATTAGGCTGAAGCTGTATAGCAGCGTACAGTACTCCGGTTACAGCTCCACTTGCACCTACGGCACTATAATACGGCTCGTTCTTATGAAAAAACATGGCCAATAAACTTCCGGCCAACAAACTAATAAAATAGACACCTAAAAATTTACCTGATCCAAACCAATTGACCACAACAGGTGCAAAGAAGTATAGGGTAAACATATTAAAGAAGAGGTGTGCAATGTCTACATGCAAAAAACCGGAAGTAAGCATTCGGTCTTTCTGTCCTGCCTGAATCTGGCCAATGCCAAACTTGTAACGTTCAAAAAAAGCGGTATCGTTAAATCCTTTTAAGGAGACTAAAACATTAGCAGCAATTACCACGATTGTGGCAATATCCAGGTTGTTCATAGGGTGCAGTTAATTTCGGTTCAAATATAGTTATATTTGTCTACTTAAAATGTCTTGATGCAGTTGCTTGTTTTTATTTTAGTGTATCCATTGCTGTGGATAATCTCTATACTTCCCTATCGCCTTTTTTACGGATTTTCGGATTTTGTATTCTTTTGGGTCTATCGTGTTGTGGGCTATAGAAAGAACGTGGTACAGCAAAACTTGGAGTTGGTCTTTCCTGACAAAACGGAATCAGAAATAAAGGACATACAGAAAAAGTTTTACCACCATATGTGCGATATGTTCCTGGAAATGGTAAAAACCATGAGTCTTTCCAAAGCGGCAGTTAAAAAGCGCTATGATGTTCAGAATATTGAAGTTCTACAAGAAATTGAAAAGGAAAAAAGCATATTGGTTGTTTGTTCGCATTACGCGAACTGGGAGTGGAACGTTAGCATGAACAATTATGTCAACTCCAAAGGTTATGCAGTTTACCAAAAAATAAGCAACACCTATTTTGACCGATGGGTAAAAAAAGTCCGTGCGCGTTGGAACACAACACTTATTACCAAAGAGGAAACGGCCAAAACCGTATTGGTCAACTATAAAAACAACATAAAGGGAATTTTTGGTATGGTAAGCGACCAATCTCCACAACGTAGCCGCGCGCATTATTGGACCGAATTTATGGGCGTAAAAGTGCCAGTGATTAACGGTGCGGAAACTTTAGCCCGAAAAATGGATTTGGCCGTAGTTTTTTTAAAAGTGTCCAAAGTTAAAAGAGGCTATTACAAAGCGGAATTAATACCTATTACCACTTCAGGAGCCTCTACCGAAAAAAATGAAATAACGGATACCTTTTTAAGACTCGCCGAGCAACAGATAAAAGAACAACCGGAATACTACTTGTGGACACATAGACGCTGGAAACACAGAAATAGTGTTCCTGTGGAGTTTCAGTAATCCTCTCCCTTCGACTGCGCTCAGGAAGGTATTACTTCAACTGAGAGAGAAACTTTTTGGCCGGCTGTGCTCAGGAAGGTATTGCTTATTAATATAAATCATTTAAAATAGGATTGTGCTGAGTAATATAAGGCTTAGAGCAGACTAGCTCCGGGAAAAATATTTCTTGATTAAACATGAAAACGCTCGGAATGAAAATGAGAAGAAACTCAATCATTTCGAGCGTTTTATTATGAAGCACCATCCTTAGACTGCACTCAGGAAGGTGCTGATTTTACAAACCTGCCACAGTTTTTATCTCTCCAATTATACGATCGGCAAGTTCGTCTGCTTGTGACTGACTCTTAGCTTCGGTATAAATACGGATAATTGGTTCTGTATTTGATTTTCTAAGGTGTACCCAATTTTCGGCAAAATCTATTTTTACACCATCAATGGTAGATATTTCTTCGTTTTTATACTTTTCGGCCATGGCCTTAAGAATACCATCTACATCTAGACCCGGTGTTAACTGTATTTTCTTTTTGCTCATAAAGTACGAAGGGTAGCTTGCGCGAAGTTCTGCAACTGTTCCACCTTTTTCGGCCATAAGCATTAAGAATAAAGCAGTACCCACCAAAGAATCACGGCCGTAGTGACTTTCAGGATAAATGATACCCCCGTTACCTTCACCACCAATAATGGCATTGTTCGCTTTCATTTTCGTAACCACATTAACCTCGCCCACTGCTGCAGCTTCATAAGTGCCGCCATGCTTTTGGGTAATGTCCCGTAATGCACGTGAAGAAGAAAGGTTAGAAACCGTGTTTCCTTTGGTCTTGCCCAAAACGTAATCTGCACAGGCCACTAAAGTGTATTCTTCACCAAACATTTCGCCAGTGTTATCAATAAAAGCCAAACGGTCTACATCTGGGTCTACCACGATACCAAAATCGGCTTTTTCTTTTACCACCAATTCACAGATATCCCCTAAATGTTCTGTTAAAGGCTCTGGGTTATGCGGAAAATGACCTGTTGGGTCACAATATAGTTTTACAACTTCAACACCAAGTTCTTCCAGTAGTTTTGGAATGGCAATTCCCCCTGTGGAATTTACCCCGTCTACTACTACCTTAAATTTTGCCTTGCGAATAGTATCTGCATCTACCAAAGATAAATCTAGAACTTCGTCAATATGAATGTCTATGTACGAATCGTTTTTGGTAATACTCCCTAGGTCATCAACCTCGGAGAAATCAAAATCTTCCTTTTCGGCTATATCCAAAATTTTAGCACCTTGGGCCGCATCTAAAAATTCGCCTTTTTCATTAAGAAGTTTAAGGGCGTTCCATTGTTTTGGATTGTGGCTGGCGGTTAAAATAATTCCACCATCGGCTTTTTCCAAAGGCACTGCTATTTCCACCGTAGGTGTAGTGGACAAATCTAAATCAACAACATCTATTCCAAGACCTACTAAAGTAGATACTACAAGGTTTTGGATCATTTCACCTGAAAGGCGGGCATCTCTACCAATAACTACTTTTAATTTTTCTTTTTTAGAATACGCTTTTAACCAAATACCATATGCTGCAGCAAATTTAACCGCATCTATAGGGGTTAAGTTATCTCCCGGGCTACCTCCAATAGTGCCTCGTATTCCTGAAATCGATTTTATTAATGTCATATTTTTTAAAATAGTTTCTGCAAATATACAGGTCTAAGGCCAATACTATGTTTGCAATTTGTAAATTCGAGCTTATGAACTTTTTAGCACACATTTATCTCTCTTTTGACGACCCAGAAATTACTTTGGGAAATTTTATTGCGGACAGTATACGGGGCAATAAATTTAAGCACCTGCCGGAAAGGGTTCAAAAGGGAATTCTATTGCACCGGGAAATTGATACGTTTACGGATACACATGAAATTCCTAAAATCAGTAGCAAGCGTTTGCATAAAAATTACAGCCACTATAGCCGGGTGATCGTAGATATTTTTTACGACCATTACCTTGCCAAGAACTGGAATACATATAGTAAAACACCTTTGGATGCCTATGTTGAGAATTTCTATGATCTACTGGAGGACAATTACCCTATTCTACCGGTGGGCGTACAACGCATGATGCCTTATATGATTTCGGATAATTGGATATATAACTATTCCAAAATGGAGGGAATAGCAAAGGTATTGAAAGGCATGAACCGTAGGACCAACAATAAATCCAAAATGAATTTTGCTATTTTGGATCTGGAGGAACATTATGAAAAGTTTGAAGAAGAGTTTGCTGCTTTTTTTGATGAACTCATGGTGTTTTCAAAACAAAAATTTATTTCACTTTAATATCAAGGCAGATAGAAATTAATAAAAAAAGTACAATCCTTTAAACCGACCGCGTATGAAACCAACACGTCTAATTCTATTGAAGACCCTTGTTCTCCTTCTTTTTGTCAATTGTAAAACCGAACCTCCAAAACCGGCAAAACCCACGGGTGTAGTCGCTGAGAAGGCTATGGTAGTTTCTGCTCGCGAAGAGGCGTCTACCATAGGTGCTACAATTTTAAAACAAGGAGGAAATGCTTTTGACGCCATGGTTGCTACGGAGTTGGCACTGGTAGTATCCTATCCGTTCGCCGGAAATATAGGCGGTGGTGGTTTTATGGTATATCGCAAAGCGGATGGTTCTATAGGAGCATTGGATTACCGAGAAAAAGCACCATTATCCGCTACAAAAGATATGTATTTAGATTCTCTGGGTAATGTTATTCCGGGTATGAGTACCAAGGGCGCTACCGCAGTTGGTGTTCCCGGAACGGTAGCCGGCATTGTAGAAGTACACAAGAAGTTCGGTTCTATGCCTTTAGAAGATATCCTTGCCCCTGTTATTGCTTTGGCAGATGAAGGTGTTATCATAACAGAGAAGCAAGCCGAAAGGTTCGCCAACTATAAAGAGATAATTCTTGAGGTTAACGATAGTGTTACAACCTTCCCGATAGGCTGTAAAGCTGGCGATTTGGTAAAATACCCTGCATTGGCAAATACACTCAGGCGCATAGCTAAAGATGGCAGGGACGGTTTCTACAAAGGGGAAACCGCAAAAATATTAGCGTCTTTCATTCAGGAAAAAGGTGGATTTGTCACCGAAGAAGATTTGGAGCAATATGAGGCCCGCTGGCGCGAACCTGTCGTTTTTGATTACAAAGACCTTCACATTATATCTATGAGTCCGCCTAGCAGCGGAGGTATGACCATCAACCAAATTTTGAGGATGATGGAACCGTATGACGTTGCCAAATTTGGGCACAATTCCGAAAAGACCGTTCAATTGTTTACAGAAGCTGCGCGCCGTGCCTATGCTGACCGTAACTACTGGTTGGGCGACCCTGATTTTGTGAGCATCCCAATGGACCAACTTCTAAGTCCCGAATATCTGGATGAACGCATGGCCGATTTTTCTTTTGATAAAGCAACAAAATCCGAGGACATTCGTGAAGGTAACTTTCAAATGGCCGAAAGTATGGAAACTACCCACTACTCCATTGTAGATGCGGAGGGCAATGCGGTTTCCGTAACTACCACTTTAAATGGAGCTTATGGTTCAAAGCTGTATTGTGATGAACTTGGCTTTTTCTTGAACAATGAAATGGACGATTTTAGTGCCAAGGCCGGTGTACCCAATATGTTCGGTCTGGTTGGTGCCGAGGCCAATGCCATTGCACCAGGTAAGCGTATGCTTAGCAGTATGACCCCTACCATTGTAGAAAAGGATGGTAAACTTTGGATGGTAGTTGGTACGCCCGGAGGTTCTACAATAATTACTGCAGTGGCCCAGACCATTCTAAACGGATATGAGTTTAATATGAGCATGCAAGAGGCGGTAAACGCCCCTCGTTTTCACCACCAATGGTTACCGGACGTGGTTATATTTGAGCCCGAAGGCTTTTCGGAAGAACTTAAAGAGAATTTAAAAGCTAAGGGTTACCATATTAATGAAGACCGTACCCCTATAATTGGAAAGGTAGACGCCATACGTGTATTGCCCGATGGAACTTTAGAAGGTGGAGCGGATAAACGAGGTGATGATACCGCGGTAGGATTTTAGAGCATTTAGATGATAAAAAGAATATTGAAGGTTGTGGGGAAGGGAATCTTAATCCTTTCCGCCATTTTGCTTATTGGATTTGGAATTGTTTATTTAATCTATAATAAACCTCTACCAAAAGGGATTTCCGGTACAGAGGCCGATGCCTTGGCCGAAAAAATGCTAAAGGCTGCTAATAACGAAGCGTATAAGAACACCAACTATTTAGAATGGAGTTTTGCCAATGGTGCACATTCCTATAAGTGGGACAAGATAAACGGAGAGGTGGATGTAAAATGGGATGCCTATCGCATACTATTGAACCTAAAACACCCCAACAAAAGCAAGGTGTTTGAAAATGAAGCCGAGGTTATTGGCAACTCCCGAAAAGAACTTATTACCAAGGCCGAAGGTTATTTCAATAATGATTCCTTTTGGTTAGTGGCCCCGTTTAAAGTTTTTGACCAAGGCACACAACGTAGTGTGGTACACTTAAAAGACGGTACCAAAGCACTTATGATTACCTATTCTTCTGGTGGTAGTACACCCGGAGATTCTTATCTCTGGCATTTAGGACCTAACGGATTACCCGAAAGCTACCAAATGTGGGTGAGCATTATTCCGATAGGCGGACTTAAAGCGACATGGGATGACTGGAAGATTATGGAAACCGGTGCTTTCTTACCAACTTCCCATAAACTAGGACCCATGACTTTGGATATGGGTGAGGTTAGAGGGTATAATTAATACTCATCAAAGGTTTTTCCACCAATTGGCATAGGTGCTAACGGAATCCGAAACTATAATTTCTTGCCCTATTTGTGGTGCAATTACCTTTAGGTTCAACTCTAAAGCTTTTGCCTCAACCCGTTTAATAGGGTCTTTCCAATCGTGAAGTGCCAATTTGAAACCTCCCCAATGTATGGGCATTATTTTTTCGGCTTTTACATCCAATCCCGCTTGTGCCGTTTCTTCGGGCATCATATGTATATCCGGCCACATTTCGTCATATTGTCCGCATTCCATTAACGCCAAATCAAAAGGGCCATATTTCTCGCCTATTTCTTTAAAGTGCGGTGCATAACCACTGTCTCCACTAAAATAAATATTTTCATCTAAAGATTGTACGACCCAAGAACTCCAAAGTGTACTTTGGCTGTTGTCTAATTTTCTTCCAGAAAAATGCTGGGCCGGCGTACAGACCAATGTTATGTTCTGCAATTGTTTTTCCTCCCACCAATCCATCTCTGTTATCTTATCTGCAGGAATTCCCCATGCTTCCAAATGAACCCCTAGCCCAAGTGGTACAAAATAGTGGTCAGTTTTATCCTTTATCGCTAAAATGGTCTCATAATCCAAATGGTCATAATGGTCATGGGAGAAAATGACCGCATCAATGGTGGGCAACTTTTGTACGTCCAAAGGCATTTCTCTATTAAAGCGCTCATCTCCCAGCCATGGGTGTGGCGCAGGAACCATACCGAACATGGGATCCAGAAGAATGTTCTTGCCCTCCATTTGCAACAAAAATGAGGAATGTCCAAACCACACTAATCTGGCTTTACTCCTATAATCGGCTACTTGGACGGAATCTAGTTTCTCAACTTTTAAATCTTCCTTAGGTCTGCCATTTGGAACGTTGGCCGTAAAAAAGGTATAAGCAAGACTCAAGGTTTCCCCTAGGCTTAAATCTTTTGGAACGGCTTTGACATTAATGAACTTTCCGTCTTTAAACTGATTTGAGTTCTCGTACACCACTTGCCTTTCTTGGCCAACATCACCACCAAAACTTGGATAAAAACTATTGAACAATAGGTATGCAATTACCAATACGCCAATTCCTATTAGAACTGCAAATACCACCTTCTTCAAAATTTTTATCAGCATATTGAATCAAATATTTTTGCAAAAATAGGGTTTGCCCGAAATATACTAGACCCATAACTTAATTCAATTTTCTATAAACCTCAATATTCTTAAAAACGGTATCGTTGCGCTCATAAGTATTTATCTGCTTATAAGTGTTGTTACTGCGTTCTATGGGAATTACATACGTATTTACATCACTCTGCATAGACTTGGACATTGAAGTCAGGGTTTCTGTAATAGTATCATTTTTAAAAGTGTAGGTACCATAGCCATGCCATTCAGATGCATCCGCAGCTGGGTCCGTATTCCAGATAACATGTCCGTCTAAATAGATTTTATGTTGCACTTTACTGGTGTCAACACTTAGCGTATCTCCGTTACCTAGGTTATAGAAATGGCTTAATTCCCACACACCATCAATCGGGCTGGAATTTACAGAAGGCTTATTCACGCGAGATGTACAGCAAGTGAATAGAAATACTATAGCAAAAAGTAACGCCTTAACAGGGATTTGCTTTTTCATGATTGGAGGTGGGTGGTTAACAGGTTAGGTATTCTCGTGGGCTCTTCCCACGAAAATGGTATCACCCATAAAGTTAACCTAAAAGTTTTTCACTTAGGAATTTTCCCACCTTTTTAATGTTTAGTGATTTTCTGAATTTGATTTCAAATACCCCTACTCCGCTCACCCAAATCTTAAAATCACTATCGCCATCAAAAGTGCCGGCAGTTTCAACTGAAAACGAGCTTATTTTTGAGTAAGGGAAAGACTTAAACTCCTTCTTACTTCCGGTAAGTCCATGAACATCCATAGCTATGATTCTTTTAGAGGTAAACCAAACTTTGTCACGAACATGGGAATAGGCCAATTCTATTTCTTCGTTGTCTATAAGAATGTCCGCTACTTTGGCCCTACTGGCTTCTAAATTATCTTCTTTGGTAACGCTAAAAGTTACTAGTAAATCAATTTTCATAGGGTGTTTGTTTATTGAAAAAGAACGTATCTAGGCGGCGTAAGTCCATTTAAACGCATAGAAACAAGCATTTGTGCTCTGTGATGGGTGATGTGATCTGCAAGCAACATCAAAATTTGCCGTTTATTCCTATTAAGACCAAAGTAGTCCAAATGGTCATCTAATTGAGTGGTATCAAACTCACCTATTAACTTAATGGTTTCATCAAATGTGCTATTAATTAGTGCTATCATTTCAGCTTTGGACTTTGAACTAACTTTAAAAATGGTGTCCGTTTGCCAGTCTCTGGATGCCCTGCCTCCTAACAAAGATTGACTGTGCCAATCCATGGCATAGCCAATATGCAGCAAATTCTCTGCAAAACTTAGGGATTCCGGTGTGGCCTTAAAACTATACTTGTTTTCCGGCATGGTTTCCGCTACCAGAACTATGTATTTACGCGAATTTTCCAACCGTTCCAAATAGTCATTTATATAGCTGTCTCCTTGCGCAAAAAGAGGTGGTGTTGCCAGACCAAAGAATATTAAGACCGCACAAATCATTAGGTTCTTCATGGTTTCTAATTTTTTAATAATTCAACCCGGTACTTTACCATTCGTATGATAAGTTCTTTGGGTAAAGGTTTGTTTAATGGAAACTGAACCGAACCTTTAGCACGTTTGTATTCGGTCAATTCCGAGTCGAATTTTTCTATGGTTGTCGGGTGCGGATAAAACCCAACGTGCTTCTTATAGCCCGCAATCATAATCTGTTGTTCACGCTTCCCATTTTCGATTAAAGCATAAGCCGGAATGTTGTAGTTAAGCAATTCCGTTGCATTGGGTTCTGCTTTTAGAATACAGGTTTTTAGTTCCAAAAGCATGTTTTTTACGTTCTCCGGTTGAGCGTCAAAATATGCATCCACATTTTTAAATTCTACTTTTTCACTCATTTGTAGGCCTGTTTTATGACTTATCAATGCTCTGTAGAATGGTTACTGGTGTTGTACACAGTTATTGATTCAGTTTAAAAGTATATTCACCTAACTTTTTCATCATCAAAAACTACTTCTCCTCCAATAACTGTCATAGCGACCTTGGTTTCTAAGATTTGATTTTCGGGAATTGTCATTATATTTTTGTCAAGTATAGTGAAATCTGCCCATTTTCCAACTTCTATACTCCCTTTGTCATTTTCTTGAAATGCAGCGTAAGCGGCATCCAATGTATAAGATTTTAGTGCTTGATTTCTTGTCATTTTCTGTAGCGGCTCGTAACCACCATCAGGCATGCCTTTTAGAGTTTTTCTGGATACTGACGCATAAAAGCCAGCCATAGGATCAATGGGTTCTACGGGTGCATCGGTTCCGTTCACAATCTTTGCTCCAGACTTTAATAAGGTCTGCCATATATAGGCACCTTCTGTAACACGTTTCTCTCCTAGACGATCAATGGCCCAAGGTCTATCCGATGACATATGGATAGCCTGCATTGCAAGAATAACATCCAATTCAGCAACCCTAACAATGTCCGCTGGATCAAAATGTTGGGCATGTTCTATTCTAAATCTTGCATCTTTTGGACTATTTGTAGATTCAGTCCTAAATGTGTTCTCATAAATATCCAAAACCTCACGAGTTGCCCTGTCTCCTATGGCATGTATACCCACTTGAAAACCATTTTTGTAGGCATTATTGACAATTTTATTAATATCCTCTAACGGAGTAACATTATGACCATGCTCTCCCGGCGCATCTGTATATTCTTCCAATAACCAGGCACCTCTAGAGCCTAAAGCCCCATCTGCCATTAGTTTAATAGATCTGATGGTTAGTTGATTGTCATATAAGTTCTCTTGAATACCTTTCTTAAAACAATATTCCAAAAGTTCAGGTTGTGTTCCGCGAAGCATAACATACAGCCTTAGTTTAATTAGGTTTTGTGAGGCCATTTCTTCATAAAGGGTTACCATATAGCCCCCCGAACCTGCATCATGAAATCCGGTGATACCATTTTTATAGCACTCTTCTAAAGCTAGAATTAATGTCTCTTTTACATCTTCCTTTGTAGGTTCAGGTAAAAACTTGAACACTAAATCTCCTGCAGTTTCATTAAGAATTCCGGTGGGTTCACCATTTGAATCTAAAACTATTTCGCCGCCATCCGGTTGAGGTGTCTTTGAATTTATACCTGCAATATCCATCGCTTTATGGTTTATAATTATGATATGTCCAGAAGCATGTACAAGAATAACAGGATGATCTGGTACGGCAGCAGATAGTAACTTATTTGTAGGATACCCATTAACTAATGTAGGTTTTGTAATCCACTTATCATGATGCCATCCGTTAGCTATAATCCATTCTCCTTTTGGCGTGCTTTTTGCTTTTTCAGCAACTTTTTTAATGGCCTCCTCATAACTCGTAGTTCCACTCAAGTCAACTTCCAATAAATTAAGACCAATACCATACAAATGGGCATGCCCCTCTATTAAACCAGGAACCATGGTCTTGCCTTTTAAATCAAAAAGTTGGGTTTTATCCCCTTTTAACTTCATGATATCTTCCTTACTTCCCACAGACAGAATTGAATCGGCTTTTACGGCCACAGCTTCCACCATAGGGCTGTTATCGTTCATGGTATAAATCTCTCCATTAAAATAAATTTGATCTGCCAATGTGCCAAGTTCACTGGTTTGTGCCTTTGAGATTACGGTAATAAGTAAAAAGAAAATAAGTAATTGCGTTGATTTCATTTTGTGTTTGTTTGGAGTCCAAGATTATTAGACTTGTTTAAAGTTTGGTTATAAATTTTAAATTGTGCCTAACAGTCCGGGGGGATATTTTCCGTAAGACGCAGCCTACCGAGGGAAAGATTGCTGTGACTTCTAGAGTATATGACAGTTGTGTGTGGTTGTCTAAAGTAGGTAGTAAAGTTGATAAAAGCAATAGAGCCCTAATTAATATAGCGGCATACGCGGACCGTTTTGGAAAATAAGTGCTACGGGACACGTGAAAAAGAGGCTATTTATGCAGTATGTGTTTTTTTGCAGCGGAGTAACATGGCCTTCTGGTCATCTCCCTAACGGTTAGCATAAGTATAGTAGCCGACTGCGTGGTGCTTACTTTACAAGTTGCAAGAAAGTTGAAGTGGGCTACAAACCTTGAATTTACTACTATTTAGGCTATTATTTTAATACATTATTACCATGGGTTAATGCCATCATTTGGCTAAATAGTTATTTGAATAACGGATATCTATCCTTTTTTTATAGGTCAGGCTACGCCAAATCCATTCCAAGGGGCCAAATTTGAAATGCCTTAACCAGATATGGCTAAGAATAATTTGCGATACCAAAATAAGAATAGCAATACCTGATGTATGGAGTAAACCGATTTTACCAATTAAGTTAAATCCAAAATTGTAAAATATAATTATCATGATCAAAGTCTGAAACAGGTAATTGCTCAGAGCCATTCTCCCCACAGGAATTAAATATTTAAATGCTCTTTTACCTATAGAAGTTTCAACAATTTTAGATATAGAAGTTATATAGAAAATGCACATAAATATTTGGCCGGCTAATACTAAGAACTTATAAAGCATATTTAATGGAGTTGATGGGAACATATAGGAACTTCCACCAATTATTTTAGCTGAAAAAGTAGCCAAAAGACCTACGATTAAACTGGTTATTACTAATGATGATTTTGTTTTTTTTGTAAACAATTCAATTGAAGCGAAATAGTAACCAAGAAGAAAAATTCCAAGGAATTTAAAATACCCCCCTGATGGAATATAACCTAAGAATTTCCAGACAAGATTATGAATGTTTAAAAAAAATAGGTCTACAATTGAACCATTCTGGAATGTACTTATAACTGCTTCAACGGTCATATCCGGATATTGAACATGGGCCAGGATAGCCGTTTTTTCAGGACTAGCAGAACTTAAAGCCTCGGAAAATGGCAAGAGACATAAATCGATTACAAGTGGAAATAGCAGGAAAAATATCGACCAGAGAATAAGATTTTTTGACTTGACATTCCGGAATAAAATGAGGATAAAACCAAATATCGAATAGACAAGTAAAATGTCTCCAAACCAAATTAAACTGTGCAAAAATCCTATCAACAAAAGAAAAAATAGTCTTCTTCTATATGTTTTTAAAAAATTAATGGAATCTTCTTTGTTCTTTTCATATTGAATATAGAACCCTACGGCAAAAAGAAGTGAGAAGAGGGTGTAAAACTTTCCTGTGACTATGACATCTAAAAACGAATATAATTTTTCATCCAATTGAAAGTCAGTTATTTGTTCAAGGTCATCAAAGGGCATAAAAACGTATCCGCTAAAAAATCCCATGTTCATGAAAATGATTCCAAGTAAAGCGAAACCCCTTAGGATGTCTAGAATTTCAATTCTTTGTTTAGGTTCTATTGGTTGGTTAGAGGTCATTGGTTCAATATTTTATTTGAGAGAGAAACTATATTCTTGGCAAAACTTTCAATAACGTGATTTTGACCTTAATGCAAGGTAACAGTCCGGGGGGATATCTTCCGGAAGACGCAGGCTACCGAGGGAAAGATTGCTGTGACTTCTAGAGTATATGACAGTTGTGTGTGGTTTTCTAAAGTAGGTAGTAAAGTTGATAAAAGCAATAGGGCCCTAGTTAAAATAGCGGAATACGCGGACCGTTTTGTGAAATGGGTACTACGGGAGATGCGAAAAAGAGGCTATTTATGCAGTATGTATTTTTTTGCAGCGGAGTAACATGCCTTTAGGTCATCTCCCTCAATGTTTTAGCTGTGAACAGTTAGGGGAACGCCGTCTGAGACAGCAGCTGGCTGGTGGCGCGCTGGCCATTTTACGTCTAAGTAATAAAACTAAAACCTATTGTTTAGTTCTATTTTTCTTGTCAAAGCTAAACTCATACGATGCAACGACTGGGTAAATATACATAGACCTCAGAGTTCAAAGCCCGTATTTTTTATAGGTTTTGTTGTGCTTTCGTTATTTCCGCTCGCAATTCATTTCCGATATTTACCCATTCCGTTTTGTCCGTCAATTCGAGTATAACAGAACATTCAGTTTTAATAATACTTAAAATATGCAAATACCATTCTAAATAACTCCAGTCCGTTGGTTTTGGCGAGTAAAGAGTTTTTTTGTCCTTATCCCAATGAACTTCAGTTGCCGACCGGTAAATCATTGGATAAGTTGTTGAATAAGGTCTAATGTTTAATTTACCTTTCTCATCAATTTCAACGAATAATATTTTATCTCTACACATTATTCCTTGAACTTGAACGAAATATGCAGAGTTGCTAAATTCATCGACTCCAACTTATGTATAGTATTCAGATAGGCATTTACTACAAACAATTTTGTCAAATACAGGAAATCCACCATCTTTCGATTTTTGCGACAAACCAATGTTGTAATGTTTCTTCAATCCTTCATATTCTTGTTCGCTTATATTTTCCGTTTTACCTGTCCAACTATTTTCGATTTGGACTTTATAATTCAGTTTTAACTTATTTTCACAGGATAAACAATCGAAATCGTAGAATTCAATCTTGTCCTTTTTTCCTGTTACAAAATCAGGATTCTTAATATATGTTGGTTTTAAAATTTCCTCTTTCATTTTTTTATAATGAAGCACAACGCTTGAGCTATGAACAGTACGGGAGCAAACTAGCGTTTACTTTCCGCCATGTATATAGCGAAATCTTTTTGTTTGATTTATTTTTTCCTGTCCAAAGCAAAATCCAAAAGATTTTGCGGACTTCATAAAAATACGCAAACCCTGCGACAAAGTAATAAGCCCGTATTGTTTATAGGTTTTGTTGTGCAACGTATTTTTTAGTTCGGATTTTCAGGATAAGTTTGGTCAAAAGCAACTTTTTCAATATTCAATTCCAACACCTTTTCTTTGAAAACTTTTTCGTTTAAAGGTCCAATTACTCTATTCCTATTTTCACGAACGTTTGATTTTATGTCTACAATAAAACAATTTGTGATAGAGGTATCGACTTCGTAACCATTTTCAAATCCTTTAGTAGGATGCTGTTTGGCTATTATGTAATCTTTATCGTGTCCAACAGCAAAAACGTATTCGAAAACTAGGGTTTCGCAAAGTTCAGGGTATTTTTTAGGAGTTTTACATATACTACGAGTATTATGCATATCAATCCATTGTATCTTGTAATCTCCTATAATTTGGTCTGAACCATTATCAAATAAACCGCAAGAGTTTATTAGAAACAATCCTATTACTATTAATAATAATTTTGATATTTGAGGTCTTTCCATATGTTGCACAACGTGTTTGTATATGGTTTGTTGCGTCGTTTAGCTCGTAATTCAGCAAATAAAAACCGAAAAGAAAATCCGCGAGGATTTTCGTAAGTAAGCTAGAACCAAGCAATAAATTATATATAGTGTTAGTAGCTGTACTTTATTCAGTTGCAAATTTATTCCAAAACTCAATTGTAAATATTAAATGTTCATCTAGTTTTTGATAGGCTTCATTCGTACACTCGAATTTTTCTTTTAATAACATTATACAAACACAATTTATCATTCGTATATTACTTAAGGATGTTATTGTTGTTGAAATATTAAATGGGTCGTGTATTCCTAGCTTTCCTTCATTTATTTGAATGACTGAAATAAATTCAGAATGAGCATAGTTTGAGTATAAAGAATAAACTTTTGAGAATAAATCACTTTTTAATTTACTTTCCGAAATCAAATTTGACCAACTAAGTATTCTCGGAAGTCCAAATCGGTCTAACTTCCATTCTTGTTTTTTCAAAGTTTTGTAATAAGGACTTTTTTTTATTTCAGTTTTCAGTTGTTCTATTTCCTTTCTTTCTCTTTCTAGTTTTTCTTCAAATTCTTTATTTAAATTCTCCGAGAAATTTTGACGAGTCATAAAACCAGAGGTTCTCCAAAGATTATATCTGAAAATTTGTTCTTCTCTTTTTAAATCATTGAAATATAAGTATTCTAAAGTAAGAAATGCTTCCATTATACTTCTAGTCAAAACATAAAGCGAAGAACGGTCAATCGTTTCATTAATTTTTGGGTGTTTCAAAGTGGACATTTCTGAACCTTTTGAAAGTTGAAGTGCACTTTTTGAAGCAAAGATTAATTTAATAATTAGTGTTTCTAAATAAACTTCTCCTTTTCCTAACTCAGGCCTTGTTTCGTAAATTGATTGTATTATATCTCCGTGAGCTTTTAAAATAATATCTAAACTTTCATATAAAGATTCAAGATTTAGGCTATTTGCTTCTTTTAGAATTGCTTGTATTTTTTCTTCTTCGCTCAATTTGTGGTATTGCTACTAACGTTAAATATATGGCAAGCTGGGCAGAAAATAAGCGATTATTTTCGGTTTAACCACAAGCCAAATCTTTTGTGTTTTGTTTTAATTTTTCTCTTTAATACCAAATCAAAAGATTTGGCGACTTTGCAAATAGACAATAACCTTTCGATTAAACACTAATTGCCCAATTTGCTATATATAGTGTTAACTGCTTTTTATTTTTTCACTCATATATTCTTCAATTTCTTTTAAGTCTTTTAAAGATAATCTGAACCATTCTCCTCGAATTCGTTTTTCTATGAATTTATTGTGTAATTCTTTCTCAATGTTTTTATCACAACACCATTTTGCAATTAAATTGACACTGGGTTCTTTAGAGTGTAATGTTCTTTCTCTATACTTAGGGTCTTTACTTCTTCCTATTTTGATTAATGAAGTGTCAGTATTAACCATTAGATAGACATATTCAGAATTTTCTTTGGTTTCTAAATCACAATTATTATGAAAGAAGTCTTTATAAAACGAAACTTTTTCAATAAATCGTAGCTTTATAATTCCTCTTTTAGCCGACGAAAGCATAAGTGCATTTTGTCCTTTAAATTCTTTAAGCTCAATATTTGTTACAGTGAAAAAGCCTAGTTTTTCAAGAAAACCTCTAATTTGTTTTTGAAAAGTGTTGTAAGAATCTATAGCGTCAATTCCAGAATAATCATCTGCAAGTAGCGTACAGAATTTTAATAAAAGTTGATAATAGTCTTTGTCGTTTATATCAATCTTAATTAAGTCTCCTTTTAGTAAATTATCATTGTTTATGTAGAATAACTCAGCTGTCAAGCCAATTTTATCATCAAATATTTGTGAACCAAAGCAATGTTTATTTATTCCTGCTATTACATTATAAATAGGTCCATTATCTTTTTTGTCAAAATGATTTATGTCATCACTAGATAAGGTAAAACAACATTTATTGAATTTATCAATTAATATATCAGTGTCAGTCATTTTATTGCAGTTAACAATTGTATATAGCAACTAGTTGCTATATACCTCTCTATATAAATATAAAGCAACTAAGATACACCCATTAACAAATAGTACCTTACAGATTAGCGTAAGGTTTTTAACAAAAACGTTAACAACAATACTCTAGAAATAGGAAACCAAAATTAACAAAGTCTTTGCTCAGGAGTTTTTTCTGTTCTATTTTATTGGTTTAATTTTCGTTCTTAAATAATTGCCTGCCAGTGGTTTTCAATCCACAGGAAAGGCTTAACGGATAATTAAATCTCATGAAAACAGGTATCTCTATTCTATTGCTAACAATAGCCTTAATATTTACTTCCTGTTCCACTACTAAAAAAGTTGCAGATACCCCATTGTACGGTACACTTTGGGAACTGGAATACCTTTCCGGACCACGCATTGCGTTTCAAGGGCTCTACCCCGACCGGAAACCACAAATTACTTTTATGGAGGATACAGGCCGTGTACAGGGTACGAACAGTTGCAATGGCTACTCGGCGCCGTTTACTGTAAAGGGTAAAGAAATTTCTTTTGGAGAGCCCGGCCCTACTACCCTAATGTTCTGTGGCCAAGGCGAAAAATTCTTTTTGAATACGATTAAAAAAATAGACGCCTATAAAATAGATGAGGACGGCAAGCTGGTTCTTTTAATGGACGGTGTTGCCATGATGCGTTTTAAAGCCATGAAAACAGAGGGTCAGAGCAATTAAATTTAAGAATGCTAAAAGAATGGGATATAGTTCTAGCATGCCATGCCCTTAACCAAAGGTATGTGCCCCAAATAGCATTTTTTCAACTGTGGTGTAGCTTTATGCTCTTTTGCTAAAATAGCCCAACAAGAACTTAGAGCATTTTACGGGCAGTAACATCATCCTTTTGATAAACCTCCTTAACAATTTGGTACAAATCAGGAATGACGGTCTTGGCCACGGGAGACATATTGTTCAGCAATACGCAAATACCTAGATCCGCCTCTGGGTAAATAGCTATTTCGTTTCGGTAATTGTTAACGCTTCCACCATGGTGCCAGATGGTTTTCTCAAAATTGCTATCGTCTTCCGTAAACTTATGAATGCGCCATCCAAACCCGTAATAGGACCTGGTGTGACCCGGCCAACGCTGGTAGTATTTGCTGTGCCCGGAAATTTCAATAAACGGATTAAACGCTTCGTTAATGGCAGAGCTCTCCATAATCTCTGGGTTGTGGCCCAATAGAAACCGCATCCAACGGCCCATGTCATGCGCATTTGAACTGATTCCGCCCGCCGCAACAGCGTTGTAATAGTTATCACGAATATGTGCCGCTCTCCAGCCGTTTCTGATTCTAACGTGGGGCATGGCAATATTCAATTCGTGTGTCAAGGTTTCAAAGTCCGTTGTAGTCGTACACATTTCCAAAGGCTTAAAAAACCGATCGTCCAAAAGTGTATTAATCTTTTTTCCCGTTGCTTTTTTCATCATCTCACCACAAAGTGCGAACATAGCATTTTGGTAGCTGTACATGATTCCAGGTTTGCTAATGGGCATAACCTCTTTAAAACGTTTGGCAATATCCGTTAGGGGAATTCCCGCTTCTACCAAATTGGTGTAGCTGTGGTAAGGTGTTCCAGAAGTGTGCGAAAGAATATTGGCCAGGGTTACATTTTTTGTATTGGTACCGTCGCCCAACTCAAACTCGGGAAGGTAATCACTTACCCTATCCGTCCAATCTAACTTTCCTTCATCCTTAATATTGGCGGCCAACATTCCGGCAAATCCCTTGGACAGGGAACCTAGCCTAAATACAGTTTCACCATTTACAGTACTGCTCTCCACACTATTTTTTCTCCCGAACCCTTCGGAAATCATAATAGAATCGCCTTTAACGATACTTACAGCGGCCCCAACTACATCTCCCTTGGCAATGGCTTTCTTAAAATAGGCGTTTAATGCAGTGTGTAATTCTTTTTGTCTTGAAGCGTAAAGATGCGCTTCTTTTTTATTTCGGGGAGTTTTTTCTACGTTGGTAACAGCGGTTTCCGCTTTTTGGGGAGTATCGGTAGTTTCAGAATGAAATACTCGGGAAGTAAGCGCTGATAAGGTAAAAACGATAAGCGCAGATGCGATCAGTATTTTATATCTCTGCATTGATGAAAGGGTTCTTGGTTGTTTGAGATGAACGAAAATAGGATGAATTGCTTAAATAACGGATGAAATACACTTTTTCTTGTGTTTTTTGAGCTCTTTTTATAATGTTTTTAACATTATTCATTAAATGGGCTACTTTTTAAGCATATCTAATAGTCTTTGCCCTAAAAAATAGTAGAGATGTTAGTATTTTTACTTTCTTATCAAAGCTGGCCCTGAATTATTTAGATGAATTTAGAAAAAGAAAAACTTTCACTTCGCGAAGCCCAAAAACTAGTCTTATTATCTCAGCGACTACCGGGCACAAAAGCAACAGGTTCTTCCGTAAATGCAACACTGGAAGCTATAGAGCATTTAGGTTATGTTCAGATTGATACCATTTCGGTAATAGAACGGGCACATCACCATACCTTATATAATCGGAATCCACGCTACCAATCCTCACATTTAGATGCGTTGGTAGCCGATAAAAAAGTTTTTGAATATTGGTCCCATGCCGCTGCCTACCTTCCCATGGAAGAATATCGTTTTAGCCTACCCCGTAAGCACTCCATTTCTACGGGGAAACAAAAACACTGGTTTAAACAGGATACTGCCGTTATGCAATGGGTTTTGGACCGTATTAAAGCCGAAGGTCCGCTAATGGCCAAAGATTTTGATAAAAAGGGAGTGAAACATGGGGAATGGAAAACGGCTCCCAAAAAGCAAGCGTTGGAAAATTTATTTATGCAGGGCGATTTAATGATTTCCGAACGGGTGAATTTTCATAAAGTGTACGACCTAACCGAAAGGGTACTGCCGCTAACCGTAAACACTACCCTTCCAACAGAAATGGAACATGCCCGTTTCCTTGTGAAAAAATATTTGCAGACCAATGGATTGGGAAGACTTTCCGAGATGACGTACCTACTTAAGAATGTGAAAGGTACAGTTGCCAAAGCGTTGGACCTAATGTTTAAGGATGGCGAAATACAAAAAGTACAGGTTTCCAAGACCGATTATTTTGTTTTACCGGAGTCGCTTGAATTATTGAACAGACCGTTAGCTCGAAAAAAACTCAAAATTTTATCACCCTTCGATAATTTGCTCATCCAACGAAAACGAACGCAGGAGATTTTTGGATTTGATTACCTGCTGGAATGTTATGTGCCCCAGCACAAACGAAAACATGGTTATTTTACCTTGCCTATTTTATGGAATGGAAAGCTAGTGGCCCGGATGGACAGCAAAGGCGATAGAAAGAAAGGCATATTGAATATTCTTCAGCTGACCTTGGAACCCGATTTAAAAAAAATAGAAGAATTCTCCAGTGCTTTGAACAAAGAGTTACAAGCATTCATGAAATTCAATAGTTGTAAAAGTATCCGCCTACACAAAACAATTCCGTTAGGCTTTAAAAAGGAATTTGAACGTAGTTATCCACCCCTGTTTAGAGTCTAATCTTTTGTTATATTCCATTTATAATAATCTCTTTTATTGCGTATACAAGGTGCCATTTATTTTAACTAACTTGTAAATCCTATCCTTAGATGGGGAACTAAGAGAGTTAAATGTCATGTGCAAAAGAGTGACATTAGCTTTCTTTTAAAGAAATTAGAATTTTTAATGGACAACCTTCTTACCTTTTCAATTACTGTGTTCACTGGTTTTTTCGCCATAATGAATCCACTTTCCAACATGCCTATTTTTTTATCCTTGGTTGAAGGAGCGGATAGAAAAACACAACGGAACATTAGCAAAAGAGCCACATTTACGGCTTTCATTATTGTAACCGTATTTCTTGTTTTAGGAAAGTTTATCTTTCTTCTTTTCGGTATTACCATACCTGCATTTAAAATTACAGGAGGTATTTTGGTTTTTGTAGTTGGGTTTGATATGCTGCAATCCAAAAAATCCAATGTAAAGCATTTAAAAGAAACGAATATTGATGAAAACATTGCCATTTCACCTCTTGCCATACCCATTTTAGCAGGCCCCGGGACTATAGTGACCGGCATGAACTTTGTTTCCAACGCGGGCTACATTAAAATAGGAATGGTCATACTTATTTTCGGACTCTTATGTTTTATGACCTATTTTACTTTTATGTTAAGTGAATGGTTTATCAAAAAAATCGGGAACAACGTTATATCCGTAATCGGGAAAATCATGGGTTTGATCATAGCTATCATAGGAACGGATATGATTATCCAAGGTATTAAAATATCGTTCTCCCTCTAGCTAAGGGTTATATACTTTTCAACTTAAATTTTGGGGAATATGAACACTAAAAGAAACAAACAAAATGCCATAGCTTTTTATAAGATGGCCTACGAAGGAAACCCCAAAGCTGCTATTGAAACTTATTGCGGGGGTACTTATATTCAACATAATCCGCATGTTGCCAATGGCCCACAGGGGTTCATTGATTATTTTGAAAGAATGCAACGGGAATACCCTGAGAAATCTATTGAATTTGTACGCGCCGTTGCCGAAGGAAATTTAGTAGCCCTGCACACTCACCAAATTTGGCCGGATAATGATCAGTACGTCACCATGGATTTTTTTCGTTTTGACGATTACGGAAAAATATGTGAACACTGGGATTCCATTCAGCAAATTCCAAAAACATCGGCCAATCCTAACACCATGTATTAATACGGAGCTCTATTGAAACGAGCTTATTTTGTGTCAATTTTAAGAATAGCGAATACCTTTATCACCAATATATTCTTAGTTTTATCTTACTAAAACACTACAACACATGACCATTGAAATATTACACAAGTACAACCTTAACGACCAAGTACAAGTTGAAATTCAGAATTTGTATAAACAACTGAATGACAAGAACAAACAAAGGCCATTGCATCAAATACTTCAAGATGACAATCATGTGATTTTAGCGGCTTGCAAAGACGAAGGTCATATTGTGGGCATTGCTCTATTGGCTACCTACAAGGTAATTTCCGGTTATCGCGGATTGGTTGAAGATGTAGTTGTGGACAGTGAATACCGTGGAAAAGGCATCGGTAGAAAATTGATGGAAAAACTATTGGGAGAAGCCAAGCATCTGAATCTTGATGAGATTATTTTGTTTTCGGGCCACCATAGAACCCCGGCAATTTCGCTCTATAAAAGCCTTGGTTTTACGTTAAGGAATAGCGGTGTTTACAATCTTAAAATAGCAGAATCTTAGATTTGCTTACACTTTTTTAACATGGCGAAGTTGACTTTTTAGTTCGTCCATAGATTCTTGCAATTGTCTTAATAAACCTTTTTCCGTGGTAGCGTCTTCGCCAAAAGTAATTCTACTGCTTACTTCCCAAATTTCCTGAATTTGAAACGGTTTAATATCATAAGGTGGATAAGTTTCATTGAGTGAAACCAAGGTTACATTGTTGGAATTAGGTCTCCTTTCTACTTTTTTAACCAAGACGGCGTCTTCTAGCACCACAACATACATTTTATTTTGACTCACATCATCTATGTGTTCCACGGCCTTGGCCAACACCCACTCCCCTGACCTAAGATTGGGCAACATACTATCTCCATCTACCTGAAACCCGCGATATGTAGCATTTCTAAATTCCGGAATGGGCAAATCAAACGCAGGAAGCTGTTCGTACCAACTTGTATCTTGAATGTTTTGTGGATAACCTGCTGCAGCTTTCGCATTGACCAAAACCATATTATCGTTTCCGGTATTATCTACGGTTACCACTTTTGGAATTACACTTACCTTGGAAGTCTCCAAATATTGGTTTTCGCTATCACCAAACAACCATAGCGGATTGATTTTAAACTGTTTTAGAAGTTCCATCACTACTTTTCCTGAAAGCTTGGTCCGCCCACGTTCAATATCCGCCGTGGTACTGGACACCCCCAAAAGTTTGGCAAACTCGGCTTGCGTATAACCTAATTCTCGTCTAACATCGGTAAAACGCTTTAAAGTGATTTCATTTTCCATACAATTCTGAATTATCAATGATTGAAGAAAAGATTAGAACTCGGCCACAACCTTTCCCCTTCAAATATACACAATTTGGACATACTCCAAAATATTATTTGGATTATATCCATAATATGGAATTTTTCCATAAATTTGGATTAAATACAAAATTCATTTATGTCTTTATCTTTTGATAGAATCAAGGAAAAATTGAACATCCTGGCAGATGCCGCTAAATATGATGTTTCCTGCTCCAGTAGTGGGAGCGTCCGCAAAAACAGCACCCAAGGCCTTGGAGATAGCAGTGGTATGGGTATATGTCACAGCTATACCGAAGATGGCCGCTGTGTTTCACTTTTGAAAATATTACTTACCAATCACTGCATTTTTGACTGTGCCTATTGCGTTACCCGCAAAAGTAATGATGTTAAGCGGGCTGCTTTCAAAATTCAAGAGGTGGTAGATTTGACCATCAATTTTTATAGACGCAATTATATAGAAGGTCTTTTTCTGAGCTCGGGCATTTTCAAAAGCCCAGATTATACTATGGAAAGATTGGTTGCCGTGGCCAAAAAGTTAAGGTTGGAGGAGAATTTTAATGGGTACATCCACTTAAAATCCATTCCCGGTGCCAGTGATGAACTTATGCGGGAAGCCGGTTTGTATGCAGATAGACTCTCCGTTAATATTGAGGTCCCTACCATTTCAGGGTTAAAACTATTGGCTCCCGACAAGAAGCATGAAGACTTCACAAAACCTATGCTAAAGGTCAAAAATGAGATTATACAATATAAATCCGAGAAGAAAATAATTAAAAGCACGCCCAAGTATGCCCCTGCAGGACAAAGCACCCAAATGATTGTTGGTGCAACCGGGGAATCGGATAAGGATATTATGTACTCTGCTACCCATTATTATAAAAATTACGATATGAAGCGGGTCTATTATTCCGGTTATGTTCCTGTTGCCGAGGATAGCAGGCTTCCGGCTATTGGAACCCAAGTGCCCATGCTCCGTGAAAACCGTTTATACCAAACCGATTGGCTTTTGCGCTTTTACGGATTTGGTGTTCAGGAAATTCTAAATAACGACCACCCTAATCTAGATATGGATGTAGACCCCAAATTAGGCTGGGCCCTACGAAATATGCAATATTTTCCTGTAGATATCAATAAAGCTGATAAGAACGTATTGGCCCGTGTGCCAGGTTTAGGAATGAAATCGGTACATAAAATTATTCATGCGCGTCGTTTCAGAAAGCTAAACTGGGACCATTTAAAGAAAATAGGTGTGGCCTTGAACAGGGCGAAGTACTTTATTGTTTGTGACTCCAATAGATGGGAGCACAAGGATATGGAAGGAGCCAAAATAAAGGGACTTATACTCCAAAACTCCGTTGGAAAGTTTAGAAGGGAATATAGTAATCAATTGCAGTTATTCAGTTGATTTTTGGTTGACAGAAACAGTTTACGAACAGAACAAAATATAGAACTATGAATGCTACAAAAACTTTAATTTACGATGGAAGTTTCAACGGATTTTTGACAGCTATTTTTGTAGCTTTTGATGAAAAAGTTCAAATAGCGGATATTCAAAAGAACACAGCTTCACAAAGCGGACTCTTTTCGGAAACTGAGACTATTTTTACCCAAATGGACAAGGCAAAACGGGTCTGGAACGGTATTGACAAAAAGAGCCATACCGCTATTAAAGATGTCTATTTTGCTTTCTTAAGCGAAACCAAAGGAATTGAGCTGTTATTGTACCGTTATATTCGAAAGTTATTTGCTTCCGATAGTTCTGTAGCGTCTGATTATTCGGATGGGGTTGTTCTAAAAATTAGTCAAACTGCAAGGTCCGTTGGTCGCGAAAAGCACCGCATGGAAGCTTTCGTTCGGTTTCAGTTGACAAAGGACGGCATCTATTTCTCCAACATAGAGCCGGATTTTGATGTATTGCCATTAATCTCAAAACACTTCCGGTCCCGTTACGCTGATCAACAATGGTTAATTTATGATGTAAAGCGTAAGTATGGTATTTTTTATGATTTGAACAAAGTAGAAGTTGTGTCTTTGGATTTAGAGGACATCTACACAAATAGCCTAAAAAAGAGTGCTCATTTTACTGATAGTGAGTATGATTACCAAGACCTTTGGAATAATTACTTCAAGAGCACAAATATTAAATCACGCATCAATTTAAAGTTGCACAAACAACATGTTCCCAAACGTTACTGGAAATATTTAAGCGAGAAAAAAGCGGTCTAATTACACGTTCCAATTTCTCAAATGAGAGTAGCTAATGAAATTGGATTCTATCCAATAAAATTTTGCTCCATTTACCTATTATCACCCGCAACTGCACGTTTTTCAGTGGTTTCCTTAACATAGATATAAGTAACGGGACTTTCTTTGTTAAAGGTCAAAAACGTACCTTTGCAACTTTGCTATAGAAAATGATAGATTACGAAGAAAATATTGAGGTTCAGGGCGCTCGGGTCCATAACCTTAAAAATATAGATGTTACCATACCTAGGGAGAAACTGGTGGTTATAACCGGTCTTTCGGGAAGTGGGAAGTCCTCACTTGCTTTTGATACGATTTATGCCGAAGGGCAACGGCGTTACATTGAAACGTTCTCGGCCTACGCCAGACAGTTTCTAGGTGGCCTGGAAAGACCCGATGTGGATAAAATTGATGGTCTATCTCCCGTTATCGCCATTGAACAGAAGACCACATCAAAATCTCCCCGTTCCACAGTAGGTACAATTACCGAAATTTACGATTTCCTCCGCTTACTTTTTGCACGTGCCGGAGATGCTTACAGCTATAATACCGGAGAAAAAATGGTGAGTTATAGTGATGAGCAAATAAAGGAGCTGATCAAAAAAGATTACAACGGTAAAAAGATAAATGTCCTGGCTCCGGTCATTAAATCCAGAAAAGGGCACTATAGAGAGCTTTTTGAGCAGATTGCCAAACAAGGTTTTGTAAAGGTTAGAGTTGATGGCGAAGTAAAGGATATTATCAAAGGGATGAAAGTGGATCGGTACAAGACCCACGACATTGAAATTGTGATAGACCGTCTTAAAGTAATCGATTCCGAAGAGATGGATAAACGTCTCTCCGAAACCCTAAACACCGCCATGTATAGCGGTGACAATGTGCTTATGGTGCTGGAAGAAGGGGAATCTGTGGCGCGGTATTTCAGCAGGGACCTCATGTGCCCCTCAACCGGTATATCCTATCCAGTTCCTGAACCGAACACTTTTTCTTTTAATTCACCAAAAGGTATGTGCCCCAACTGCAACGGATTGGGCCATGTCTACGAAGTAAACGAGAAAAAGATTTTCCCCAATAAAAAGTTATCCATAAAGTCCGGGGGAATTGCTCCGTTAGGGGATTATAAAAAATCATGGGCCTTTAAGCAGATAGAGACCATTGCCCAACGGTACGGATTTGAACTTACGGATCCCATTTCCAAAATTTCGGATCAAGCTATTAATATATTGCTTCATGGAGGGCATGAAAGTTTTGAGGTAGACTCTAAGACGTTGGGAGTTAAACGAAACTATAAAATTGACTACGAAGGTATTGCCAATTTTATCAAAAACCAATATGAAGAGGCCGGTACAACAGCTCTAAAGCGTTGGGCCAAGGAATATATGGATAAAGTTTCTTGTCCTGTATGCGAAGGCACCCGCTTGCGTAAGGAATCACTTTATTTTAAAGTTGATGAAAAGAATATAGCTCAATTGGCCCATTTGGATATTGCCGAACTAGCCCTTTTCTTTAAAGGGTTGGAGAAAAAACTGGAAGGTAACCAACTGAAGATTGCCGAGGAAATCATCAAAGAAATCAAGACCCGAATTCAGTTTCTTTTAGATGTAGGCCTAGATTATCTTTCCTTGAATCGAAGTTCAAAATCCCTTTCGGGAGGGGAAGCACAACGTATACGATTGGCTACCCAGATTGGTTCCCAATTGGTGGGTGTCCTCTATATTTTAGACGAACCTAGCATTGGTCTGCATCAACGGGACAACACCCGTTTAATTCAATCGCTAGAAGCACTAAGAGATATTGGCAACTCGGTAATTGTTGTGGAACATGACCGTGATATGATAGAGTGTGCCGATCATGTTATAGATATTGGCCCAAGGGCAGGAAAACATGGAGGGGAAATTATATCCCAAGGTACCCCGGAAGGCCTTAAAAACGAAAATACACTCACAGCGGACTACATAACTGGAAAAAAACAGATTGCTGTTCCCGAAAAACGCAGAAAAGGAAACGGAAAGAAAATTACACTTTCCGGATGCACGGGGAACAATCTTAAGAATGTATCCATATCACTACCACTAGGGCAAATGATAGGTGTTACCGGAGTCTCGGGCAGTGGAAAATCCACTTTAATAAACGAAACCCTCTACCCTATTATGAACGCCCACTATTTTAACGGGGTAAAAAAACCTATGCCTTATAAAAAAATAACGGGCCTAGAACATATAGACAAGGTAATTGATATTAACCAGTCGCCAATAGGAAGGACTCCTAGGTCAAACCCAGCCACCTATACAGGTGTATTCGGTGAAATCAGGTCCTTGTTCGCGAAAACACCCGAAGCTGCCATACGAGGTTATAAACCTGGTAGGTTTAGTTTCAACGTAAAAGGTGGTAGATGCGAAACATGTCAAGGTGGTGGTCTACGGGTAATTGAAATGAATTTTTTGCCGGACGTTTATGTAGAATGCGAAACCTGTAACGGGAAACGTTTCAATAGGGAAACCTTAGAAATACGTTACAAAGGCAAGTCCATAGCAGACGTTTTGGAAATGACCATTAACGAAGCCGTTGATTTTTTTGAGCTCATTCCAAAAATTCATAGAAAATTAAAAACCATTCAAGATGTGGGTCTTGGCTACATCTCTTTAGGCCAGCAATCCACTACACTTTCAGGGGGTGAGGCGCAACGGATTAAGTTGGCTACGGAACTCTCAAAACGGGACACCGGTAATACATTTTATATTTTGGACGAGCCTACTACAGGTCTTCATTTTGAAGATATTCGTGTTTTAATGGAAGTTTTGACCAAATTAGTAGACAAAGGAAATACCATATTGGTAATTGAGCACAATATGGATGTCATTAAAATGGCCGATTTCATCATCGATATTGGTTACGAAGGTGGTCGCGGCGGTGGAAAAGTCGTAGCAAAGGGAACTCCTGAAGAAGTGGCACAAGACAAAAAAAGCTACACGGCAAAATACTTAAGACCCGAGCTAAATATCCCCGATTAAGGGAAGATTCAATTATAATTGAGCCTAGTTTACGTAGAATGAAATAAAAGCAATAAATTCATTCGCTGTAATAAAAAGAAGAAATAAAAATAACATACACTTAAATCTCTATCAAAACCGTTAGCTGTTTTGTGAAGTGGATTATTTTAGATAAATAATAGGAATTATACATGAGAAAAGAACAACACCATAAAGGTTGGAACGAAATAAAAACTAACGATTCTTGGGCCATATTTAAGATAATGGGCGAGTTTGTAATGGGATTTGAAAAGATGGGGAACATAGGTCCCTGTGTTTCCATTTTTGGTTCCGCTCGTACCAAGGAAGGCGATAAATATTATGAATTGGCCGTTAGTATTGCTAAAAGTATAGCCGAAGCCGGATATGGTGTAATTACTGGAGGTGGTCCCGGTATTATGGAAGCAGGGAACAAAGGAGCCCATTTGGCAGGAGGTACTTCAGTAGGTTTGAACATAGACCTTCCTTTTGAACAGCATGACAACCCATTTATTGATTCTGACAAGAGTCTGGATTTTGACTATTTTTTTGTTAGAAAGGTCATGTTCGTAAAATACTCACAAGGCTTCGTGGTAATGCCCGGTGGTTTTGGAACCTTAGATGAGCTGTTTGAGGCCATAACGCTTATCCAAACCAATAAAATTGAAAAGTTCCCTATTATTCTTGTTGGAAGTGAATTTTGGACGGGTCTTATGGACTGGATTAAAAACACAATGTTGGAACTAAAAAACATAAGTGCCTATGACCTGGACCTTATTAAAATTGCCGACACTGAAGATGAAGTTGTAGATATTATTGATGCATTCTACAAGGGCCGAAACTTGAGTCCTAATTTTTAATAGTATACTTGAAAATCAAATCCCTCATATTTTATTTTTGCTTTGGAACCGTTTTGTTTAATGGTTGTCAACAATTGGCGGCACAGCATGAAAATGTCCTGACCGCCACTCTTGACGGAGAAAGCAAAGAAATACAAATTCAACAGGAATTTACGTATAAGAACAATTCCAATGTAACGTTGAGCACCTTGTATTTTAATGACTGGGCCCATGCTTATGCCAGTAAAAATACAGGCTTGGCCAAGCGCTTTTCTGAGGAATTCAAGAAAAGCCTTCACTTAGCCAAAAAAGAGGAAAGAGGATACACGAGCATCATGAGTGCTGTGGACGATGAATACAGAGGTCTTCATTGGAAACGCACTACTGGTGAGGACATTTTAAAAATTGATTTAAACAGCCCACTACCTCCCGGTGAATCTGCAAAACTCTTTTTAACGTATACGATTAAACTTCCCGAAAACAAGTTTACGCCCTACGGGTATGACAAGAGAAAAAATAGCTACTACTTAAAAGATTGGTATTTAACACCAGCCTATTTTGATGGAGCTTGGCATTTGTACTCCAATAAAAATTTGGAGGACCTATATACCGGTGTAACAGAAACCACAGTAAATTTTGTATACCCAAGAAACTTGAACTTGGCTTCTAATTTCACCGTATTGGGCAACAACTCCATTTCAAACGGACAAATGGCCCAATTGACTGCAGAACAGCAAAAAAACTGCGAAATTTTGCTTAGCCCGGAGAAGCGATTTATGACTCACGTTACTCCACAAATAACTGTAATTACCGATATTGAAGCGGTGAAGTACGAGGATGTTTTTAAGGGGCTGTCCATTAACAGGGTTACTGAGTTTATAGAGAATAATTTAGGACAATACCCTCATCGTCAGCTTTTGGTAAGCCAGCTTGATTATGAGAAAAATCCACTTTACGGTATCAATCAATTACCGTCGTTTATTCGCCCTTATGAAGAGCAGTTTCAATTTGAAATGAAGTTCTTAAAAACGGCGCTTATCAACATTTTGGAAGAGACTCTTTTCTTAGACCCAAGAAAAGAGCAATGGTTAAGTGATGCTATTGCCAACTATCTTATGATAGAATTTGTAGAGCAGTATTACCCGGACCAAAAATTACTTGGAAAATTATCCAAAATTTGGGGCATACGGAGCTTCAATCTAGCTAAAATGGATTTCAACGAGCAGTATCCGTTCTTATACATGCTTACCGCACGTACCAATTTAGACCAACCGTTAAGTACTAGTAACGATTCCCTTATCAAATTCAATCAAAAAATAGCCAATAAATATAAAGCTGGGCTTGGTCTCGCCTATTTGGCCAGTTATATAGGAAAAGATAAAGTAGATAAAAGTATAAAGACTTTTTACAAGCACTATAGGCTTAGTCAAGTAAAAACGTTGGATTTCGAATCCATCCTAAAAAGGGCCTCGGAAAAAGATATTGACTGGTTTTTTAAGGATTATGTAACCACGGACCGTAAAATAGATTTTAAGATTAAAAAAGTAGAGAAAACCGAAGACTCTTTGCGCGTAACCATAAAGAATAAAAAAGGCACAAATGTACCTATTTCTCTGTTCGGGCTTAAGAACGATTCTGTAGTGTCTAAATATTGGTTTTCGGATATTGGCGATATCAAGACCGTTACCATTCCTAAAAATGAGGAAAAACGTCTTGTTCTAAACTACGACCAGAAAATTCCGGAGTTCAACCAGAGGGATAACTGGAAATCTTTAGGAGGCTTTTTCTCGGGGAATAAAAAGCTGAAGTTTACTTTCTTTAGGGATTCTGAAAACCCGTATTACAATCAGGTTTTTTATGTTCCAATTCTAAACTTCAACATTTATGATGGCTGGACTCCAGGGATGCGCCTGTATAACAAAACATTACTGGAACGCCCTTTCGTATACGATTTCGCCCCCTCCTATTCTTTTAGGGAAAAGTCTTTTGTAGGTTCGGGAAGAGTTTCATACCGTAAATATCTTAGCAAAAGCGGGCTTTATCTAGCCAATTACAGCCTAGGAGGTTCAACGTATCATTTTCAAGAAAACTCCAGGTATTCTACCATAACCCCTTCCATCACTTTTGGGTGGAGACCGGCAAACTTGATTTCCAATAAGCGGGAGTTTCTACGTTTTAGATATGTGAATGTTCTGCGGGATAAGGCCGAAGAATTAGGTGACTTTGAAACTCCGCCGGATTATAGCATTCTTAACGTAAGGTACACCAATAGAAACCCTGGGATTATTGACTATGTTTCTTGGTTTGCAGATGCCCAGCATGCCAGTGATTTTACAAAAGTAGCCTTTGAATTAGAGTACCGTAAACTGTTTGAAAACAACCGACAGTTCAACTTTCGTTTTTATGCCGGTAAATTTATACGTAATAAAACAACGGATTATGCAGACCCTAATTACTATAGTTTTGCGCTAGACCGTCCTACGGATTATTTATTCGATTATGGTTATTTGGGCCGATCGGAAGACTCAGGAATCTATAGCCAGCAAATAATTATTGCCGAGGGTGGTTTTAAATCCTTTCTCCCTGAAGAATATAGGTTTGCCAATGACTATCTAACTACCATAAACACTAGTGTTAATCTTTGGAAATGGATTGAGGTTTATGGAGATTTAGGTTATGTTAAAAACAAAGGTCTTAGCGGAAAGTTCGTTTATGATTCAGGGGTTCGTTTAAACCTTCTAACCGATTATTTTGAACTTTACTTCCCTTTATATTCCAATAATGGCTGGGAAGTATCCCAACCATTGTATGGGGAGAAAATTAGATTTATTGTTACCGTAAGTCCAAAAACTCTAATTGGCCTATTTACCCGAAAATGGTTTTAGTATTTGATTGTTGAATTCTTAATATAATCTTATTTTATCAAACTTCAATTATCAATATACTATTGGTTTCCTTCCTTTTTTAAATATATTTTGATCAACTAAGTTCTGTAAGCATTGTAAAAATGCTAGCAGTTTGCTATTTTTGTAAAAACTCATACAGCTTAATGGATACATCGCCTAAAACCAGTAATGATATTACGTTTGATGATTTCAAGACCCAAATTATAAGCGATTACAAAATTGCTGTTCTTAGTAGAACATGTAGCTTATTGGGTAGGAAAGAAGTTTTGACCGGAAAAGCAAAATTCGGAATCTTTGGAGATGGTAAGGAACTACCACAGTTGGCCATGGCCCGATCTTTCAAGGACGGAGATTTTAGAAGCGGCTATTACCGTGACCAGACGTTTATGATGGCACTGGGCCTTCTTACTCCAAAAGACATTTTTCACGGACTTTACGCCACTACGGATATTGAAAAGGAACCTATGAGTGCCGGTAGGCAAATGGGTGGGCATTATGTAACGCATAGCCTTAATGAGGATGGAAGCTGGAAAAATCTAACCGAACAGAAAAATAGTAGTGCAGATATTTCCTGTACGGCAGGACAAATGCCCAGATTACTTGGCCTAGCACAAGCTTCTAAAATGTATAGGAACCTGAACAATGTAGACGCCACTAACTTTTCCAACAACGGCAATGAAGTAGCTTGGGGCACCATTGGAAACGCAAGTACCAGTGAAGGAATGTTTCTAGAGACCATTAATGCCGCAGGAGTGCTTCAAGTACCTATGGTAATCAGCATTTGGGACGATGATTATGGTATTTCCGTACCTGCGGAATATCACACTACAAAAGAGGATATTTCCGAAATCCTAAGTGGTTTTAAGCGAACCGAAGAACAGGAAGGCTATGAGCTGTTAAAAGTTAAAGGGTGGGATTACACTGCCCTGATGCATGCCTATGAAAATGCTTCGGACATAGCACGAGAGGAACATGTACCCGTTATTATTCATGTAACCGAGCTTACCCAACCGCAGGGACATTCTTCTTCCGGTTCTCACGAACGTTACAAAGACAAAGCCCGACTGGAATGGGAAAAAGAGAATGATTGCAACAAGCGTTTCCGCGAATGGATTTTAGAAACAGGCATTACAACGGATGATGAGCTTAAGGCTATTGAAAAAGCCATTGTACGAGAAGTTAGATCTGCTAAAAGAGAAGCCTGGTCAGAATACTTGGAAAGTCACAAAACCCTTAAAAAACAATTGGTAGCTATACTCGACAGGGCATCGGCAAAAAGTCAGAATAAAAATTTTATAGCCAAAGTAAAGAATGACCTCATAGCGATAGAAGAGCCCATTAAAAAGGATTTAGCCGTTAGTTCAAGAAAAGCGCTCAGATATCTCATAGGCGAGTCTTTTCCAGAGAAACAAGAACTTGTAGAATGGACGAATACCTTTCTTGCCGAAACACAACCCTTATATAGTGCCGACCTATATAATGATGGGCCTACAGGGGCGTTAAGCGTAGCCGAAGTAAAACCTAAGTATGCGGACAACACCGAAAATGTTGACGGCCGTATTATTCTCCGGGACAATTTTGATAAAATATTTGAGAAATACCCAAACGCCATAGTTTTTGGTGAGGACAGCGGAGCCATTGGAGACGTAAACCAAGGTCTTGAGGGTTTACAGGAAAAATATGGTAAGTTTCGCGTTGCGGATACCGGTATACGGGAAACAACTATTATAGGACAAGGTACAGGCATGGCTCTAAGAGGACTTCGCCCTATAGCTGAGATTCAATATTTGGATTACATATTCTATGCACTGGCAACCTTAACGGATGATGTGGCCTGCTTACGCTACAGAACCTTTGGAAAGCAAAAGGCACCTTTAATTGTACGTACAAGAGGGCATCGCTTAGAAGGTATTTGGCATTCGGGCTCTCCTATGGGAACATTGATACATTCACTTCGCGGTATGTACATTTTATCTCCTAGAAACATGACCCAAGCGGCCGGTTTCTATAATACACTGTTAAAGACCGATGAGCCTGCTCTAGTAATTGAAAGTCTTAACGGCTATAGGCTTAAAGAACCAAAACCGATTAATTTAGGGGAATTCTATACGCCAATAGGAAAAGTTGAAACCATAAAACAAGGAACCGATATTACCATTGTTTCTTATGGATCTACGCTAAGACTTGTGTTAAAAGCTGCAGAAGAACTAAAAGAAGTTGGGATTGATGCAGAGGTTATAGATGCACAAACACTGTTGCCCTTTGACATGTATCATGATACCCTAGAGAGCATAAAGAAGACCAATAGGGTTCTAGTGGTAGACGAGGATGTACCAGGAGGATGCTCCGCTTATATACTCAATGAAATCATAGAAAAACAAGGGGCATATGCTTATTTGGATTCTGCGCCACAAACGCTTAGCGCGCAGGCTCACAGACCCGCTTATGGTACGGACGGTGACTATTTTTCAAAACCCAATATAGAGGACGTTTTTGAAAAAGTATACGCCATAATGAATGAGCTGGACCCTGAAAGCTTTCCTAAATTACGCTAACCTATTCGTAATCAACAGAATTCAAATGTGACGTGTTTTGACAAAAATATTTGTTGCAAATGTATTTGGGCTAATTCATAAAAAAGAATACTTTTATCTTTAATGTAAACTCAAAATAACATGTCAAATTCACTTTTGAAAGATATTGGCTTAGCTCTATTACGAATTGCAGCGTCTGCCATGATGGCTGTTCACGGATATGGAAAATTGCAAATGTTGATCAACGGTGTGGAATTTGGCGATCCAATAGGAATGGGCTCCACTCCTTCTTTATTTTTAGCTGTACTAGCAGAATTGGTTTGTCCTATATTAATCATTTTTGGTTTTAAGACCAGATGGGCTGCAATTCCAACGGCAATTACTATGGCTGTCGCCGCATTTATCGTACACGGTGCGGACCCTTTCCAAAAGAAAGAGCTGGCCCTTATTTACTTTGTAATCTTTGTGGCCATTACCTTATTAGGCCCTGGAAAATACAGTGTAGACAAAAGATAATTTAGATAATCTTTACCAGAAGTTCTTTCAGTAGGTCTTCCTGAGAATTAACATTGGCCCCTACCCCTTTGGCCTTTAAATCCATTTCTCTTAAAGCTGAAACGATACCACTCACCTTTTTCATAGGATAGTTACGTGCGGCTGTCTGAAATTCGCCCACAAAATAAGGATTAATACGCAAAGCACTTGCTACACTTTTGGGCGAATGATCCTTTAACCCGTGATACTGTAAAAGCTGAGAGAAAAAAGTATGCAACAAAGTAACGGTCAACACAAAAGGGTTGTCTTTTGGATTTTGAGCAAAGTAATTTATAATACGTGTTGCTTTAAGCACATTTCTTTCGCCAATGGCTTTTTTCAGCTCAAAATTGTTATAGTCTTTGCTTATACCAATATGAGCTTCAATTTCGGCAGGCGTAATTTCACTCTGCTTTGGTAATACCAACTGTAACTTTTCTATTTCGTTGTTTATTCTACTTAAATCCGTTCCTAGATATTCAGTAAGTAATATGGCCGCCTTGTGAGAAATACTATATCCTCTACCCTGCAAGTTTTTCCTTATCCAATCGGAAACTTGGTTTTCGTACAGCTTCTTGCTTTCAAAAAGAACACCTGCCTTTTGTACGGATTTATATAATTTTTTCCGCTTGTCCAGTTTCTTATATTTATAACAAACCACCAATACCGTTGTCATTTGGGGGTTATCTACATAAGCCGTTAAATTCTCTATGGTGCGCACAAGATGCTGTGCTTCCTTAACGATAACGACTTGCCGCTCCGCCATCATAGGATACCGCTTTGCATTTGAAACAATATCGTCTATAGTAACGTCCTTACCGTACAGGACCATTTGGTTAAAACCTTTTTCTTCTTCAGCTAGAACATTTTTCTCAATGTACGAGGCAATGGCATCAATATAATAGGGTTCTTCCCCAAATAAAAAATAAATGGGTTTGATCGTACCGTTCTTAATATCGCTAACTATTTGTTTTGCTTCATCCATCCAAAAAAAATCATCAAATTTGCTATATGGAACCCCTTAATTTTCCGGAGTATAAATTCCGTTTCAAAAGTAGCGAAAATAACGTGCTTATTTTTGACAGTATACGCAAAAAATTTGTTGTGCTACAACCAGAAGAATGGGTAAGGCAACACGTTGTTAATCATTTGCTCTTTGAGAAAAAGTATCCTATCAGCCTTATAAACGTTGAAAAACAACTCATTATTAATAATATTAAGAAGAGGTATGACATTGTTGTTTTTAACTCTGACGGAAGTATTCACATTTTAGTGGAATGCAAAGCGCCTAAAATTACCATAGACCAAACTACCTTTGATCAAATAGCACGCTATAACCTGCAACTTAAAGCAGATTACCTAATGGTAACCAACGGGCTCAACCATTTTTATTGTAAAATGGATTTTACTTCAGAAAAATATTCGTTTCTCAGGGATATTCCTGATTTTAGCCGTTAATTTGCCATCGTTTTGCGCATTGCCATAGTCATATTAAACTGGAACGGAGAGGTACTTCTTGAAAGATACCTTCCCTCTGTTATGCAGTATTCTCAGGGAGCTGACGTTTATGTTGTAGATAACGCTTCTACAGATGATTCCGTGGCGTTTATAAAAGCAAACTATCCTACCATACAAATTGTTCAGAACAAAGAAAATGGTGGGTTTACCAAAGGGTATAACATTGGACTAAAAAATATAGATGCTGATGTTTATTGTCTTCTAAACTCCGATGTAGAGGTAACCGAAAATTGGTTGCCCCCAATATTGGAAGTTTTTTCGAAAAACAAGGATGCTGCAATCATACAACCCAAAATTTTGGATATGATGCGTCCGGAATATTTTGAGTATGCCGGAGCGGCAGGAGGTTTTATAGATAAGTTGGGATACCCTTTTTGCAGGGGACGCATATTTCAGGAATTGGAAAAAGACAACGGGCAGTATGATGATGTTTTAGAAATATTTTGGGCCACAGGGGCATGCATGTTCATTAGAAAAGAGGTCTTTTGGTCTGTTAACGGTTTTGATGAACACTATTTTGCCCACCAAGAAGAAATAGATTTATGTTGGAGAGCCAAAAACAAAGGTCACAAGGTATTTTATGTTGGTGCTTCTAAAGTTTATCATTTGGGCGGATCTACTTTAAGCAATATGAACCCAAAAAAAACCTATCTGAACTTTAGAAACTCCCTTTTTTCCATAACAAAGAATTTACCTCGGAAAAAAGCCCTGACTATTATAGGATTTCGTCTCTTACTGGACGGAATTGCAGCATTACGTTTCATTTTTCAGTTTAAGTTTAACCACTGCTTTGCAATTCTAAGAGCTCATTTAAGTTTCTATAGGAATTTTGGAAAGATGTATAAAGTGAGGGAAAAAGCTAATTTTATCCCAAAGTATTACCTTACGAAGTCCATAGTATGGCAGCATTTCGTACATCATGTAAAGAATTTTAACGATTTAGTAAAACATTAACTAATTTTACAAATACTAAATTTGGCGATTATCTAATTTTGTCGCTTATTGACACTAATTAAAATCAAATAACAATCATTAAATACTTAGTAACTCTCATTATGAAAAAATTAATTTTAGGCTGTTTAGGAGTGACCTTGTTGTTGTCTTCATGCGTATCACAAAAGAAGTATTCGGATTTAGAATCAAAACATAAAGAAGCACAAGATCTTTTGAATTCCGCAACGGTTAAATTGAACGATTGTTTAGAGGAAAAGGCAACTGCCAGTTCTCGTCTAAAAACATTACAAGACCAAAATTCATTCTTAAAAGCTAACAACCAAGAGTTGATCAATAATATGGGCAACTTAACTACTCTGACTTCAAAAGGTGCAGAGAACCTTGAGAAGTCTTTGGAAAGCTTAAAAGAAAAGGATCTTACTATTCGTAAATTACAAGACGCAATCACTAGAAGAGATTCTGTAAACCTTTCATTGGTTCAGAGCTTAAAAGGTGTGTTGGGTAACTTAGATGACGAAGACATTGAAATTAGCGTTGAAAAAGGCGTTGTCTTTGTTTCTATCTCAGATAAGTTATTATTCAGCAGCGGTAGCTACAATGTTACTAGCAGAGCTAAGGAAATCCTTGGTAAAGTTGCACAAGTTGTGAACAACAAGCCAGATTTTGAATTTATGGTAGAAGGTCATACTGATGATGTACCTTACGGAAGACACGGTGTTCTTTTAGACAACTGGGATTTAAGTGTTAAGCGTGCTACAGCAGTTGTAAGAATTCTTCAAAATGATTACAATGTTGATCCTAAGCGTATGACAGCGGCCGGTAGATCAGAATATGTTCCTGTTTCTACTACTGAAAAATCAAAGAACAGAAGAACTCGTATTGTTGTTCTTCCTAAAATTGATCAGTTCTACAGCATGATCGAAGAAGGCATGAACGATCCTGCCATCAATAACTAAACAGTTAATATTAGAGATACAAAAACCGCAACTTTAGAAGTTGCGGTTTTTTTTATATCCTTTTTGTAGTTTCGATTAAATATTTAGAAGATATCCAAACTTCCTTTTCCCTCCCTTAAAACAGTAGGTTCCCCGTCTGACAAGTCTATTACCGTAGATGCCACGTTATCTCCATAACCACCGTCAATTACTACATCAACTAAATTATCCCATTTCTCATAAATAAGTTCTGGATCCGTAGTATATTCCAACAAATCGTCATCATCCCTAATAGATGTAGATACAATGGGGTTACCTAGACCTTCTACGAGCGCTTTTGCTATTGAATTATCTGGAACCCTTATACCTACCGTTTTTTTCTTTTTAAAGTCTTTAGGCAGATTAGTATTTCCAGGCAGAATAAATGTGTAGGGGCCCGGAAGCGCTCTTTTCAAAATTTTAAAGGTGGCCGTATCTATTTGTCTGACATAATCGGATAGATTGCTTAAATCAGCACAGATAAAGGACCAATTGGCCTTAGCAAGTTTAATACCTTTAATACGTGCAATTTTCTCCAAGGCCCTAGAATTGGTAATATCACACCCAAGACCATATACTGTATCCGTAGGGTAAATGACCAACCCTCCTTTACGCAAAACATCAACAACCCTCTGTATTTCCTTTGGATTGGGATTTTCCTCATATATTCTTATAAATTCCGCCATAGTCTATCACCTTTCGTTCACTCCGAAATTAATACATTTTTTTTTATCCTATTAGCTATCCTGCTTTACATGAGCGCTCTATTAAAAAGCAGCCAAAATACAGAAAACCGTTGGTCGAATTATTTCAATAAAATCTTTATAACATCGTTCAGGGATTTGACAGATTTACATAAAAAACATAAGTGTATGAAATTTTCCTCCCTAATTGCCCTATCTGCATGTTTTCTGCTATTTTTTGTTTCCTGTTCCAAAGATTCCGATGAGACCGAAGAAACACAATCAAAAAGCGACAAGAATGAACTTCTAGAATTTAGCATAAGTATTCAAGACACAAAAAATCAACTGATAATCAATTCTAACGAAATTCGTCACGCATTCCCTTCTACTGTTGACCTTACGAGTTTAACTCCTGAAATCACCATTTCTGAAAAAGCTACAATTTCCCCGAAATCAGGTGTTGCTCAAGATTTTTCCAAGGAAGTAGTTTATACGGTTACCGCCGAAGACGGGTCTACTAACAGCTACAAGGTTAATCTTAAGAATGAAGACGAAGCAGCAGAAAATACACATGTAGCTTTTAGTTTCACGAATCTGCCTGAAGGTAGAAGTAATTTTAATCATGTTAAACAACCGGAAGCTGAGGCTGACTCTATTCAATTTCGTATTCCGTACCTAAGCAATATTCCTGCGTTGAAGCTTCATCTTAATCTGCCTGAAGGAGCCACTAGTGTTCCTGAGTCTGATGAAACCTTAGATTTTACCAAACCAGTTACTTATACCGTTACTTTTAACTCAGGAGACACTAAAAAATATATTGTTAGCGTAGACAATCGTCTTGATCAGGTTGAATTGCCTCCTTTTAGTATAAATATGTTTGCCGATAAAGCACCTGGCGAAACCATTACTTTTAATGCCTATCCTACTAATCCAGTTTTGGACAGTGTTAAGGTCAATTTGATAAACAGCCATACCCGTGAAAGCATACCGTTAAGTGTTGAAAAAATTGAAAATATATCCTACAAAAGTGATGCCGTCACAGCAAGGTTGCCAGAATCATATTTAAATGGAAGGTATGAGATTGAAATTTTTATAGAACATGATAATAGCACAGAAACCAATGATAGCGACCTTCGTTTTACCAAAGGAACACCTAATTTTAGCTATGCTAGTGTTAACGGCGAATTGGACAGGGTTATAAGCCGACCTGGCGCTCACATTTCTGCAAATTTATACTTAGATCACTCTCGCTTAGAAGAATACACTTTTAGCCTCAAAAAAGATGGTATAGTCTATGAATTTACGAACGCAACTTATAGCTCTGGGTCTGGTAATGAGAGTTTTGTTCTTACCCTTCCTGACTTAGATTCTGCAGATGCTCCCAATGGTATGGATTACAAATTTGCTATTCATCTAGATGGAGAAACATATGAGTACGATCTTATTGACTACTGGGGAGAAGCTATACCAGTGGTTTCCGGAGGAAATCCAAAAAATACATCCATTAATAAAACCATTTACACAAAAGGTGATATGCTAACCGTTACCGGTGAAAACCTATATTTTGAGAATAAGGGGGAATATATATTTAGAGAACTATCTGAAATTGTTTTAATATCTACAGAAGCTAGCGGAAAAGACCTTTTATATCGTTTAGGAACAGAATCAACTAGCGAAAATAGCCTGAGCGTTCGGATTCCGGACGAACTTCAAAGTGGAAGTTATGAACTTAGATTAAGAAATAATCTAATTGGATACAATAACCATAACGATGCTGAGACCGGTATAGAAATTGAAGTATTACAACCTGCATCAACACATCCTACTCTAGTTATTACCGAAGCTATAATAGGGATTAAATCCGATAAAGCATTCTACAAACAAGCAAATATAACGTTCAACCAAAATATTGAAGGGCTCCAGGTTAATGAAATTCTTTTTGTAGAAAACTCATTGAGCGTCAAAAACTTCCTTACCCACCCCAACTCAATAGTTACTGGTCAAATAGAAGATCAATACCTAAGTCAAATGGACGATAAAAGTGATGGTAAGGTCTTGGTTACGGATAATGGAGTAACCTATGAAATCCCTTTCTCAATTGTTTTTCAACATTAACATACCCCATTCACATATACATCCATAACAAATAGAAAAGCCCTAAAAATTGACTTTTAGGGCTTTTTATTTATTCTAAATTACCTCAGGGCATTTAATCTCAAATATCAAAAAATGATTAAAAATCAACCTACCACCTCCAACTTAGCAAAGCGAAGCAACAATTTTTTTATATCTCCTTTTACAAACTGTATTTCAGCTTTTCGGTCATTACCCATTCCTTCAATCTTTAACACTTTACCTTGACCAAAACGCGTATGGTTAACAATACTGCCTTCGGCTAAATTAGGATCTACCGAATTTGTATTGCCAACAGGCGTAGCTAGTTCTGGTTTTAGCTTTCTTAACTTCCTAAGCTGACTTTCATTAGGCCCTTTCCGGCTAGGAGGTGTACCCCCCACAGGTTTAACCTGCCGTAACTTACTTTTGTCAACTTCACCAAAAATATCACTGTCCACCAGAGGTTTATACCTATAACCCGTATCTATTGGAGTAAGGTTTTCTACATATTTCTCATCAATCTCCTCAAGAAAACGGCTTGGTTCCGCATCTATTAATTTCCCCCATCTATATCGGTTCTGTGTATAGGTTAGGTAGGCTTGCTTTTCGGCACGCGTAAGTGCTACATAAAACAACCTTCGCTCCTCCTCTAGCTCACTACGGGTATTCATACTCATACCGGAAGGAAAAAGGTCCTCTTCCATCCCAACTATATATACATACGGGAACTCAAGCCCCTTAGCTAGGTGAATTGTCATTAGGGCCACACGGTCATCATCACCTTTATCATTGTCCAAATCGGTAGCCAAGGCTACGTCCTCTAGAAATTCACTTATACTTCCCGTGGCGTCGGCAATTTCTTTTTGTCCTTCAACAAAATCCTTTATACCGTTCAAAAGCTCTTCTATATTCTCCATCTTACCAATACCTTCCGGCGTCCCGTCCTTTTTAAACTCTAAAAGGAGACCGGACTTTTTAGCAACATGTTCGGCCAGAGCGAAAGCATCGGTGGTTTCGTTCATGATCTGAAAACTTTGAATCATGGTCGTAAAATCCTGAAGCTTTCTTTGCGTACCCGCGTTGATTTTTAAATTAATTTTGTCCAAATTCTGGATTACCTCAAAAATAGACCGGTTGTAATGATTGGCGGCAACGGTCAACTTGTCCAAAGTGGTTTGCCCAATACCTCTTGCCGGAAAATTAATGATTCGCTTAAGAGCTTCCTCATCTTTAGGGTTTATGACTAAACGCAGATAACTTAATACATCCTTGATTTCTTTTCTTTGATAGAATGACAGTCCGCCATAGATACGGTACGGAATATCCCGTTTTCTCAAAGCATCTTCAATAGCCCTGGATTGGGAGTTGGTACGGTAAAGTACCGCAAATTCACCATTACCCAATTGTTCGTTCATCTTATGGTCCCAAATGGAACCTGCCACGAACCTGCCTTCTTCGGCATCCGTAGTACTCCTATGTATTTTTATGCTACCCCCATCGTCATTGGAAGTCCAAACCACTTTTTCTAACTGCTCTTTATTGTTGGCAATAATGGAGTTGGCAGCGTTTACAATATTTCGGGTAGAGCGGTAATTTTGCTCAAGACGGTACATACCCACATTATCATAATCTTTCTGAAAATTAAGGATGTTGCTAATGTTCGCTCCGCGGAAAGAATAAATACTCTGCGCATCATCCCCTACCACACAGATATTATGATAGCGATCTGCAAGAGCCTTTACAATTAAATATTGCGAATGGTTGGTATCTTGGTACTCATCTACCAAAATATACCTGAAACGGTCTTGGTACTTGGCCAAAACCTCTGGAAAACGGTTTAAAAGTTCATTGGTACGGAGTAAAAGGTCATCAAAATCCATTGCACCGGCCTTAAAGCACCGGTCTACATAATTTTGGTATATCTCCCCCATTCTTGGGCGTTTGGCCATAGCATCGGCCTCTACCAAATCTGGGTCGTTTAGATACGCCTTAACCGTAATCAAGCTATTTTTAAAGGAAGATATACGGTTCTGTACTTGTTTGTATTTATAAATATCCTTGTCTAGTCCCATTTCCTTAATAATGGAAGCCAACAAACGCTGTGAATCCTGAGTATCATAAATCGTGAAATTACTTGGAAAGCCAAGTTTGTCCCCATCATACCGTAGCAATTTGGCAAAAACGGAATGAAACGTTCCCATCCAAAGATTTTTGGTCTCCGATCTACCTGCAATTTTAGCGATACGCTCCTTCATTTCACGTGCCGCCTTATTGGTAAAGGTAAGCGCCAAAATATTAAAGGGGTCTACCCCTTGCTGCATTAAATAGGCAATCCTAAAGGTAAGCACCCTTGTTTTACCGGACCCAGCTCCTGCAATAACCATTAATGGCCCATCTTTATGTAGAACCGGTGCTCTTTGGGCATCGTTCAATTCATCTATAAAATTCTTCAATGTACTAGAGTGTTTTTTAGAGTCGTGAATTTAACCATAAATAGGCTTATCCTAAAATGATGTTGATTTCTTTTATAAACAAGAAGTTCTGTTATCTTCTAAAATTGATAAAGACCACATAAGGCATACCCATGTGGTCTTAAAATCATTGCTGCCCCTAAAGGATTGGCAACATTATTTCTTAATGTCTTAGAACTATACGTTGAACCTAAAGTGCATGACATCGCCATCTTTAACGATGTACTCCTTACCTTCAACACGCATTTTACCGGCTTCTTTTACTTTTGCTTCACTACCATACTGTACGTAGTCATTATAGGCAATAACTTCCGCACGAATAAATCCTTTTTCAAAATCGGTATGAATAACACCGGCGGCCTGTGGGGCGGTTGCACCAACAGGAATGGTCCATGCACGAACTTCCTTAACACCCGCGGTAAAATAGGTTTCCAAATTCAGTAACTTATAAGCTCCACGTATTAACTTGGCAGAACCTGGCTCGTCCAACCCAAGGTCTTCTAAAAACATTTGGCGTTCCTCATAGGTTTCCAATTCGGTAATATCCGCCTCTGTTCCTACGGCCAACACAATTACCTCTGCATTTTCTTGGGCAACGGCAGCTTTTACTTTTTCCACATAATCGTTTCCTGTAGCGGCAGCACCCTCGTCTACGTTACAAACGTACATTACGGGCTTGTCCGTTATGAATTGTAATGGCCTTACAAATTCATCCCTTTCATCATCAGATATATCTATGGCCCGTACAGAAGTTCCGGCTTCTAAGCCTTCTTTTAACTTTAAAAGAACAGCTTCTTCCTTTTGCGCTTCTTTATTTCCGGTTTTTGCAGCGCGTTTTACCTTATCTAATTTCTTCTCAACAGTTTCAAGGTCTTTTAACTGCAGCTCCATATCTATGGTTTCCTTATCCCTAATAGGGTCTACGGAACCATCTACATGAACAATATTATCATCGTTAAAACAACGTAATACATGAAGAATAGCATCGGTTTCACGAATGTTTCCTAGAAACTGGTTTCCCAACCCTTCGCCTTTACTTGCTCCTTTTACCAAACCGGCAATATCAACAATTTCTACAGTTGCCGGTAGAACGCGCTCTGGATCTACTAAGGATTCTAATTTCTGTAATCTAGAGTCGGGTACATTTACAACACCTATATTAGGCTCTATAGTACAAAAGGGGAAATTGGCACTTTGTGCCTTAGCGTTGGAGAGACAATTAAAAAGGGTTGATTTTCCTACGTTTGGCAACCCTACTATACCTGCTTTCATGTATTTTAACGTTAAATTTTAGACGCTATGGATTTGTTCGGTCTTTTATTTTTTCTTTTTCAGGATGCAAAGATAACGTATAAAGCCATATATAGACCCCAAAAGTTAAGAAACAAAAAACCCGGACTATGTCCGGGTTTTCATTTACGATCCTAAGACCAATACGTTTTTACGTATTAACCATCTGGGTGCATGAATTTTTGCTTGGCCAAAAGGGTCTCTTCAGACTCTACATGGTCCTCATCCGGCACACAACAGTCTACAGGACATACTGCGGCACATTGGGGTTCTTCATGAAAGCCCATACATTCCGTACATTTATCAGGTGCAATGTAATATATCTCATCACTGATCGGTTCTTGAACTTCATCAGCGTTTACCGCTTTCCCATCAGGAAGCACTACATCGCCCTCTAGAGAAGTTCCGTCATTATAGCGCCATTCATCGGCTCCTTCATAAATTGCAGTATTCGGACATTCCGGCTCGCAAGCTCCACAATTAATACATTCATCCGTTATAACTATTGCCATATTATTCAATTTAAGCTGAACAGGTCTAAAAGCTGTTCGTTATATTTTCATTTCGTATTCAAAAAGAAAAATCAATTCAGTATTCTTACTTTTGCACAAAGGTACTTCGGAATACAATTTTGAACAAATATATGAACGACCATCATAAAACTTTTATTGCATTTGTTAAACTGGGCCACTTTCTTAGAGAGTTTGTTACATTGGAAACACCAAATGACGAATGGTCTCAAAAATTAGCGGACGCCATTGCGCTGTCCAAACATAAAAATGGTTGGTTTACCCGCGAGAACGTAATCCATGCATTGGAAAGCTGGGGGCAACTCTTAACGGAAGAAAAACTTTCCGATTGGTTAAAGCCTTACAACCTGGGCAAAAACAAGCCTAAAAAAGTAGCGCTTATTATGGCAGGTAATATTCCACTGGTTGGTTTTCATGATTTTATGTCCGTTCTAATTACCGGCAATAAAGTCCTTGCTAAATTATCTTCAAATGATAATGTACTTATTTTATTTACAAAGGATTATCTTATTTCAATTGAACCTTTACTTAAAGATTCGATTGAAATTTCAGATGGTAAAATGGAAGGCTTTGATGCCGTTATAGCCACAGGTAGCAACAACACTTCTCGCTATTTTGAGCACTACTTTAGCAAAGTGCCCAATATTATTAGAAAAAACAGAAACTCCATAGCCGTTCTGACAGGAAGGGAATCAAAAGAACAAATCAACGCCCTAGGTGAAGATATTTTTAGGTATTACGGGTTGGGATGCCGCAGTGTTAGCAAAGTTTTTGTGCCCGAAAATTATGATTTTGCTACGCTCTTTGAGGCTGTTTATTCCTATCATCCGATCATAGAGCACGTAAAATATGCCAATAATTATGATTACAATAAAGCAGTTTACCTGATGTCCGAATTTAAAATACTGGACAATGGTTTCCTCATTTTAAAAGAGGACAAGAGTTATAGCTCCCCTATTGCCTCCTTATTTTATGAGCGTTATGACAGTCTATACAATTTAAAAGAACGGTTATCACAAGACACGAACGAGTTACAATGTATTGTAGGCGAAGGTGTTATTGACACTGAAATTGCTTTCGGAAACACTCAACAACCTTCTTTGACAGACTATGCGGACAATGTAGATACTGTTGATTTCTTGTTGAGAACGTAATAGAATTTTTTGTTAATAGGGAGTTACGTTTCCCTTAAATTCAAGACCTTTATCTCTTAATTTTTTACAAACCTTATGAAAAAACATAATTTTAGTGCCGGCCCCTGTATATTACCTCAAGAAGTATTGTTGAAATCTTCTGAAGCATTAATGGATTTTAATGGTTCCGGTCTTTCCCTTATTGAGATATCTCATAGAAGCAAAGACTTTGTAGAAGTAATGGAAAAGGCGCGCAGCTTGGCCCTTGAACTTTTAGGTCTAGAAGGAAAAGGTTATTCCGCTCTTTTTCTTCAAGGAGGTGCCAGTATGGAATTTCTTATGGTTGCCTATAACTTTCTAGAGAACAAAGCGGGATACCTGAATACAGGTACTTGGAGTGAAAAGGCTATTAAGGAAGCTAAAATATTTGGCGATGTTATTGAAGTTGGCTCTTCAAAGGATAAAAACTTTAATTACATTCCCAAAGGATATACGGTGCCTAACGACTTGGATTACCTTCACCTTACCTCCAACAATACCATTTTTGGAACCCAGGTAAAGGAATTTCCAAGAACCAATGTACCGTTGATATGTGATATGAGTTCCGATATCTTTTCTCGTCAACTTGATTTTTCTCAGTTTGATTTGATTTATGCCGGAGCACAAAAAAATATGGGCCCTGCCGGAACAACCCTTGTGGTCGTAAAAGATGATGTACTTGGAAAGGTATCCAGAAAGATTCCTAGCATGCTAGATTACCAAGTGCATATTTCAAAGGATAGTATGTTCAATACCCCACCTGTATTTGCCGTTTACACCTCTATGCTAACATTGGAGTGGCTTAAAAATTTAGGAGGGATATCCGCTATTGAAGAAGTTAACGAAAAGAAAGCTCGGTTACTGTATTCTGAGATTGATTTAAACCCTGTTTTCAACGGGTTTGCCAACAAGGAGGATCGTTCTAACATGAATGCTACCTTCAATTTAGCCGATGATCGATTAAAAGATACTTTTGACGCACTTTGGAAAGAAGCGGGTATTAACGGCCTTAACGGTCACCGTTCAGTTGGTGGGTACAGAGCATCTATGTACAATGCCCTTTCATTGGAAAGCGTAGGCGTGCTTGTAGATGTAATGAGCGAAATGGAAAGAAAAGGGTAACCTGTCCAATTCATTAACCATAAGAATTCGTCCGTTGGCCAACCGCTAACGGACGCTATTTTAATATACTATTGTACTAAATAAATTTTCCGAATAGAATGAAAATACTTGCAAATGACGGATTGGCCCAATCAGGAATAAAAGCGCTTGAAAACTCTGGTTTTGAAGTGATAACTACACGGGTTGCCCAAGAACAGTTACAGAATTTCATAAACGAAAACGGAATAACCGGATTATTAGTAAGAAGTGCTACCCAGGTAAGAAAGGAGCTTATAGATAATTGCCCCAGCCTTAAACTCATTGGAAGAGGCGGTGTTGGCATGGACAACATAGATGTGGTACATGCCAAAGAAAAAGGTTTACACGTAATAAATACCCCTGCAGCCTCATCATCTTCAGTGGCCGAACTGGTTTTTGCCCACCTTTTTGGAGGGGTTCGCTATTTACATGATGCCAACAGAAATATGCCACTTGAAGGAGATAGCAATTTTAAACAACTAAAAAAAACATACGGGTCCGGAACCGAGCTTCGCGGAAAGACTTTAGGTATAATCGGTTTTGGAAGAATTGGCCAAGCAACCGCAAAAATTGCCCTAGGTGTTGGTATGAAAGTTATTTACCACGACCCCAACCTAGATAAAGCTTCAATTGAAGTTCCTTTTTTTGATGGACGATCCATAACTTTTGATTTTGAATCGGAAAGCAAAGAAACGTTGGTTTCCACATCGGACTTTATTACGCTTCACGTGCCCTCACAAAAGAACTATATTTTAGGAAAAGATGAGTTTGAAAAGATGAAACCGGGTGTAGGTATCATAAATGCTGCCCGTGGCGGTGTTCTTGATGAAGTTGCCCTAGTTGATGCCCTAGAGAACGGAAACGTAATTTTTGCGGGGCTTGATGTATACGAATCTGAGCCTAAACCGGAAATTAGAATTCTTATGCACCCCAATATTTCATTAACTCCACATATTGGCGCAGCTACCGGTGAAGCACAAAACCGCATAGGAACGGAATTAGCGGAACAGATTATCACACTTTTAAAGTAGCCTTACTTTATAACCATATCAAAACCTCGTTGAGCAGATAGTTGCACAACGAGGTTTTTTGTTTTTTATATCTGCACACAAACTTGTTTCGTTTTAATTAAAAAATTTACATAAAAACATATAACAAACTGTAAGTTAGCAACGTAACACTAAATCAATTTGTTTTTTTATTGCGCTATTAAGCGGTTCTTTTTTAATAGCTTCTCCGTTTTGACCGAATCTTTTTTGTAAATTGTTGTCCAATTATAAAACACTAAACATTATGTCAGGATTATTAGACCTACTAGGCAGCCCAATGGGCAAACAATTAATAAGTGGTGTAGCTGGCCAGACCGGTAATTCTACCGATCAAACCGGAAGCGTATTAAGCATGGCCTTGCCTATCTTAATGGGTGCAATGAAGAAAAATGCAGCAACACCAGAAGGAGCCCAAGGGCTAATGAGTGCTTTATCAGGAAAACATGACGGTAGCATCTTGGATAACCTAGGCGGACTTTTTAACGGAGGAGTTGACCAATCCGTTATGGATGACGGCGCTGGAATACTAGGTCACGTTTTAGGCGGAAAACAGGCTACCGTAGAAAATGCACTAAGTCAGAAATCAGGAATGGATGCAGGTTCTATTTCTACCATATTAAAAGTAGCGGCCCCTATTCTTTTAGGATATTTGGGCAAGCAAACCAAAGAACAAAATGTTAGCGACTCTAACGGAATAGGTAATCTTCTTGGCGGTCTTATGGGTGGCGGCGATTCCGGCAACCAACAACAATCCCTTATAGAATCTTTCTTGGATTCAGATGGAGACGGCAGCATTCTTGATGACGTAGCCTCTATGGCCCTTGGCGGTAACAAAGGAGGTATTGGCGGTCTTCTAGGGGGCTTATTTGGCAAATAGAATCCTGATTACAAAATAGTATACCTAAGCCGCTTGTTGATTCAAGCGGCTTTTTTTTGTAAATTGGAATAACAGGTCTCAATAGCTATGAAAATGAAAAGAATATATACCATATGCAGTGCAATCGTGCTTGTAGCGACTGTAATAGCCAGTAGTTGTTCCAGTACAAAAGAAACGGTTACTATTTCGGAAGATGAAAAATCAGCTTTTCATCAAAAAGAGGGAGATACCGTAAAAATTGCGAGTGATGAAACGGAGTACGAAATAATAATTATTGAGCCAGGCTTTAATTTTTGGCTCCAAAGCATAGCCAGACCCCGTAATTTCTATTCGCAATCGTATATGGAGAACCGAAATCAAATTTTTGTCACCAATTATAACCAAAGAGTGATGCAACCTTTAAGATATAACCACGACCTTTATGAACTGCAAATTAACTATGACCCCCACACGGACTATGGTTATGAGGTAAACTACAAACTTTACAACTACTTCATTTATTTTCAACGAAAATACAATCAACGCTTAGGACCTTTTGTACCCCGCATATAAAAAGTATATTTGCCGAATTCAATAATTACCATGCAGAAATTAAAAGAGCGCTGGGACGTTACCAGCAATTTTCAGTTGATTATCATCTTTATCGTTTTCGCCATTACCGGCTCTTCTTCCGTATATGTAGCAAAACCCTTTTTAAATTTAATTGGCTTACATCAAGCAAATTTCTCCGATTCTTGGTGGGGAAGCACACTTTATTGGATTTTACGAATTCTACTTATTTTCCCCTTTTATCAAGTGTTATTGGTAATTTATGGCTGGTTGTTCGGGCAATTTAAGTTTTTTTGGGCCTTTGAAAAAAAGATGCTTAAGAGAATTGGGCTTGGTTTTCTATTTTAAATAGTTTTGTTAGGTCTTATTTAACACTCAGTTCTACTTCTTTTAGTATTTTTGCGCCGTGAAGAGTTCAGTATTTAAATATTTCTCTGTACTTGTATTGTTTAGCCTTATACTTGTTAAGGTTACTTCTTTTCACGTCTACGTTCACCAAGATGACCCGGCCGATACTATAGAAAACTGTAGTATTTGCGATGTGGCCATTCAGAATCAAAATTCTGAATTCACTTTCGCCCCCACTTTCTTGGTACTGATTCTTTTACCCCTCATCATTCATACAGATAAAAAAATTTCGTCTTTAGTTTCTTCTAAGACTTCTTCATTTTACGTTCCGTATACCCGTTTTGGCAGGCCTCCTCCTTGTCAAGGCTAAACGCCACATCCTTACAAAACAAATCGATTTATAGTCTGAATCGATATCTTTTTCGTGCAAAACTTATATATGAAGTATTATTTATTTGTTTTCGCAATCTTTTGCAGTTCAATTATTTACGCACAAGATTGCAATTCAATATTACTAGGAGAAATAGTTGATTTCCATGACAACAGTCCGTTGAGTGGCGCAACTATTTCTATCACTGGAAAAAACGTTTCCACTGTATCCGGAGATAACGGAAAGTTCAGCTTTAAAAATCTCTGTGATGGTGTGTTGGAATTGGAAATATCTCACCCAGAATGTACCACAAAATTTCATGTGGTTACCGTAAGTGGCGATACCTATTCAGAGATTAGACTTGAACATCATTTAGAGGAGCTAAAGGAAGTAAAAGTAGTAGGCAATGTGCCCAAAAACACAAACTCCGGTCAAGAAAACACCCTTTCCCAAAAAGATGTTGAACGTAACAGTGGTAATAGTTTAGGTGATGCCCTAAAAAAGATTTCCGGGGTATCTACCTTAAATACCGGTGGCAACATTGTTAAACCTGTCATACAGGGGTTAAACGGTAGTAGAATCTTGATTCTGAACAATAACGTTAGAATGCAGGATATGGAATGGGGAGAAGAACATGCTCCCAATGTAGATGTAAACGCAAACCAGAACATCAGTGTAATAAAAGGTGCGGCCGCCATTGAGTATGGTGGTGATGCCATTGGTGGGGTTATTGTTTTAGAACCCTTACCCATTATTAGAACCGATTCTTTATTTGGAAAAACACAACTGAACCTTTTCTCCAATGGTCGTGGCGGTAATATCACATCGTCCATTACAAAGTCTTTTGAATCCGGTCTCTACATAAAGGCGCAAGGCTCTTACAAGAAACTGGGAGACTTAGAAGCTCCGGACTACCTTTTATCCAATACGGGCATAAGGGAAAGTGGATTCTCCCTAAACATCGGAAAACGAGATTTTGTACAGGGTTGGGAAGGGTATTACTCCTATTTTAATTCTGAAATAGGAATCTTAAGAGCTTCCCATATTGGCAATGTAGATGATTTAATATTATCCATAAATAGCCAGACACCCAGTATTGTAAACGATTTCACTTATAATATAACCCATCCCAACCAAGAGGTAAGCCATCATTTGGCAAAACTAAATTACTATAGAAGGTTTGAAGGTTTTGGTAAATGGACCGTTCAATATGATTTTCAAAAAAACAGAAGATTTGAGTATGACATTCGCGTAGGAGACGATGCGGACAAAGCTTCGTTAGATCTCCAACTAACCACACACTCTGTTTTATCCAACTTAAAGCTGGATGCAAAACAAGGTTTAGATGTAAAAGTTGGGGTCATGGGAAGGTTTCAATCCAATTTTGCAAATCCGGATACCGGAGTTAGAAGATTGATTCCTGATTATGATAAATATGATTTTGGATTATTTGCCATTGGAAGCTATGAACTAAATACCGATTGGACCTTAGATGCGGGAGCACGTTACGATTTTAGTCGGATTGATGCAAAAAAATTCTATAGGGAATCTCGTTGGCAAGAAAGAAGTTATGATTTAGATTTTGCCGATATAGTACTAGAAGATCTAGGAACCCAGTTGCTTACCAATCCGGTATTTGATTATCATAATTTTTCGGGTACGGCAGGTTTTCACTATGAAATTAACCAAAAAGACCATTTACGGTTTAATTACGCTTTTTCACAAAGAGCTCCCAACCCATCCGAACTATTTAGTGATGGCTTGCATCATTCCGCTGCTCGTATAGAACTTGGCGACCTTAGAATCAAAAGTGAAACATCATCCAAGCTCTCAGCCTCTTTGGAAAGAAACACGGACAAATGGGGATACACTTTAGCACCTTACTTGAATAGCATTAGTGATTTTATATTATTAGAGCCTACAGGGGTTGAATTCACAATTAGAGGAGCATTCCCAGTATGGAGTTATCGGCAAACCAATGCCGTATTGGTAGGAATTGATGCGTTCTTATACAACAATTGGTCGTCCTATATAAGAACGGACCATAAATTTGCCTGGGTAAAGGGTACGGATAAAGAAAAGGACATCCCCCTAATAAACATACCTGCTGCCAATTTCACTAACAGTATTAGCTATACAAATCCTAAATGGAACAATTTTTTGGTGAGCTTAGAGAGCCAATTTGTATTTGAGCAAACTAGGTTCCCACCTAACATAGAGGTGTTTTCACCACAACAACAGGAAAATGTGGTTCTAGATATAAACACCCCTCCAGATGCTTATCATCTACTGTCTTTAAATACAGAGGCATCTTTTACTCTTAAAAACACAAACGATTTAACCGTAGGCTTAAGTGCCGCCAACCTTTTGAATACCAAGTATCGTGATTACTTAAATCGCCAACGATATTTTGTGGACGATATGGGCAGAAACATAAGCCTGCGCCTAATTTTCAACTATTAATATAATTTAAACCAAAAAGTAACAACTATGAAAAGTAAAAACGTATTAAAAACAGTTCTAGCACTAAGCTTAATGGCATCAGTAATGACATCATGTTCTAGTGATGACAACAACCCGGATGCCGTAGATGAAGAAGAGGTAATTACCACAATAAAGGTGGCCCTTTCAAGCGAAGGTGGAGACACTGCCTCGCTTCAATCTCAAGATTTAGACGGAGACGGCCCAAACCCTCCAGTAATTACAGTGGATAATCTAATGGCAAACACCACTTACACGGGTACCATAGAATTATTGAACGAAACGGAAACACCTGCAGAGGATATTACCGCTGAAGTAAATGAAGAGGCAGATGACCATCAGTTTTTCTTTGATGTAGACGGATCTATTACATCAACTTCATATGGAGATACTGACGAAGATGGAAACCCACTTGGCCTTTCTTTTACCCTAATGACTGGTAATGCCGGTGAAGGAACCTTGCAGATTACATTGCGTCACGAGCCTAAAAAACCAAACGATGGTACTTTGGCCGATGCTGGTGGGGAAACTGATATTGCACAGACCTTTACTGTAACGGTAGAGTAAGACACTTTCATCAAAACAAAAAAGCCTTTAGATCAATCAATCTAAAGGCTTTTTCTTTTTGTACCTAAAACCATGAACCATTTGCCCTAGAAAGGTTTTAGGCATTTTAGTATCACCTTTATACCCCAGTGGAACAAGACCGCTATCTTCAGGAATATAGTCGGTTTTAAAAAGGTAATCCCACATACTGAGACTAATACCATAATTTACCCCGTTCTTTCTGTCTTCAGGAAGCTCATAGGCATGATGGTACAAATGCATTACAGGATTGTTGAAAATATATTTTAATGGTCCCCAAGTTAATTTGATGTTGGCATGATTTAAATGACCAATGGCAATTGCAAAAAAATGGACAATATAAGCCTGCTCAGGCTCAAATCCTCCTAAAACCATTACAGCAAATGTTTTTAGCGGTTTGTAAAAAATATTTTCCATCCAATGGTATCGCATGTGCGCGGCAAAACCCATTTCCTTTACACTGTGGTGCACTTTATGAAACTCCCATAAAAATGCATATCTATGAAGTAACATGTGGGTGAACCACTGTACAAAATCCAAGAGCACAAAAAACACGAACAATTGTAAAATAGATGGCCATTCCGATAGGTTTATAAAAGCTAAAGAATGTATTGAAACATTAAACTCTAAAAACAACAATTCCAAACACTTATAAAATCCACTTATGGCAATTGTGAACAGGAAAAAATTAAAAAATATATAGAACGCATCCAACCAAAAATCTTTTCTAAAAATAGCTTGATTTTTTCGCCACGGGAACGCTATTTCCAAAAACCATACTATTAGTGAAAGTAAAATTATACCATAAAAATAATTGGTATACCAAGGAACTTCAAACACTATAGATTTATGGGTCCAACTTAATGTACCCATAAAGGAATCTACAAATGCATCAAAGTATTTTTCCATTACTCTCTAGCTTGCCAAACATTGGTCGGCAAAAAGTATTTAATCTTTCAACTCATACCAATCAATATCGGTCAGAACTTCCCTTCTACCCTTCTTCTTTGGAGGATAATTGGTAACGAGATAGTCAATAATGACATCTTCGTTCGCTCCCAAATCCCAAAGGTTTTGGGTTTCTTGCATCCATTTTATAGTGGTTTTCCACCTTTCTTTGTTCATACGGTTCTGCATAACCAATTTAGCGGAATGACAATTGGTGCAGTTTTGAACGGTTTCCATCATCCCTGGAGCATCAATAAAACCGGTACGTACGTGAATTCCATTTTCTACTTTATCATAGTCATCATCATCAACTGGCACAGCAACCAGTTCCGTATCCGTTTTTTTACTTTTAAAAGAAGTTAAATTAGGGTCTACCATTAGGTAAACCATGGCTACGGAAAAAAGAGCTACGATTACACAGGAAAGGACCAGTATTCTGTAGAACCCCCGAAACTCATGCTTCAGTTTGTCGTGATTTTCCTTTTTCATCTATGCAATTTTTACGGCTATCCTATGACATGCATTGTTTAAATATCCTTTAGGGTTCCAGCCGGGCAATAACATAGGCTGAGCAAAACCGTTGGAATCCGTGGCCTTTGCCCAAACCTCGTAATAACCTTCTTGAGGAAAGTCTACTTCTGCAGAAAAATGCTGCCATGCCAAGCGATTTACTGGCTTTTCTAGTTTACAGGTTTTCCAAGTGGAACCAAAATCTATGGAATACTCCATTTTAACTACTTCCAACTCACCTGCCCAAGCGTGTCCTCTAATTTTTAATTTTTTTCCTTTGGGAATCGTTGCTCCGGATTTTGGATAAGTAATAAGGGATTTTACCGGCATAGACTCTATAATGCACATATCTTCGTCTGCCACTTTTTCCCCTGGAGCCACAGGTTTACAAGGCACCCTGTAGGCAGTACCCGTCATTTTAGTGCCGTCGTGCACTATATTTCTAATACTTATGCGTTGCAACCACTTACCGGATACCGAAGCAGGCCAGCCACCAGCAATTACACGAAGCGGATAACCATGTGCCAAAGGAATATCCTCTCCGTTCATCTTAAACGCCAATATCGTTTCATCTTGAAGCGCTTTTGCCATTGGAGCTCCCCTGGATATAGGTTCTTTAGAAGGGTCCCTACTCAAATGAATATCTGCCGCGTGGTAACCAAAATAAACGGCATCATCCTTTATCCCCACATCTTCTAGAACATCCCTAAGTCGTATCCCTGTCCAAGTTGCACAATATACCGCACCAACCGTCCACTGGTTTCCTTTTGCAGGTGGATCAAACTCACTTCTGCCGTTGCCACCACATTCTAACGTTAACTGGTATGTATGTTGTTTGAATTTTGACTTAAGCTCTTCTAAAGTATAGGTCTTTTTTTGTTTAACGGATTCACCATCTATAGTAAGCGTCCAGTTTTTTACATCTATTTCTTCCGGTATGAGTCCATTGTTACGAACAAAAATGTATTTGTTGGGCGTAACCTTATCATCCAATAAATGAGCTTGGGCCTCCATATTCCATGGTTTATCATTTAAGACAACCATTTCCTTGTCCTTATTAAATAATTTGAATGGATCAGGGTCTTGTAGAGCTAACGGAATATAATTAGCTGACATTTTGGAGCCATAAACAATATCGGCTCCTACAATACTGGCCAGAGAGGCAAGTGCAGCTTTTCCAATAAACTTTCTTCTTTGCATAAAATTTTGGTCTGGGTTTAAACCAAAGTTAGAGATATTTGATGTACTCCTCTATGCTATTTTATGAATTTAATTTTTTTTTAAGGGTTTGGTTGGTAAATTTACAATAAAGCTTAAACAAAATTATGAAGTAAGGCTAAGCCCTTTAAACAAAGGGTTTCCCAGCATAGCCGGGGCGCTTCAGCTTAAACTACTAGAAATGAGATTTGTAGAAAATCCCTACTAATTCTATAGATTTTTAAGACCATTCTTGTTCCGTAGAATCAAGGCCCTTGTTTATCTTTTAAGATAAATTAAACATTTACCTCTATGGTATCCGTTTCACTGGATTTTTTAAAAACATAGGTATACAACCACATTAAAGTAAAAGTGGGTATTATATCTAATCCAGGCACAATTTCCTCCAAAAAAGTAATAAGTCCGGCGCCCTGCCCAATTTTGCCCTTATACATACGGGTCATAAGCCAACCGGCCAGTGGTGCCCACACAATATCCGAAAATTCACCTACAAACGGAATAGCAAAAGAAAGCATGCCTATTCCATCAAAAAGCAAACCTAGAAATAGTTTTTTATATTTATCGTCTTTAGTTTTTGACATAATGAAAAGTATTTATTCCTACTATCAAAAGCAATAAGAATGCCAAAAACAATCCAAAAAGTACCGTTTTGCAGAAACCGATAAAAAGAAGCCTCTTACGATAGGTCCGAACTGATTAACTTAAGGAATTCATTCCTAGTTTCCTGTTTCTCAAACTGCCCCCTAAATCCAGAGGTTGTTGTAACCGAATTCTGCTTTTGAACCCCACGCATCATCATGCACATGTGCGACGCTTCAATGACCACAGCAACACCTTTTGGTTTTAACGTATTATTGATACATTCCAAAATATCATGTGTTAAACGCTCCTGTACCTGTAAACGACGAGCAAAAACATCTACCACACGCGGAATTTTACTTAACCCTACAATATGCCCATTGGGAATATAAGCTACGTGGGCTTTTCCAAAAAACGGCAACATATGATGTTCACAAAGCGAATACAGTTCAATATCCTTTATGATAACCATATCATCATAATCTTCCTTGAACATGGCTCCTTTAAGTATCTCTACCGCATCTTGCTGATAGCCCTGTGTAAGAAAGAGCATAGCCTTGGCCGCTCTCTCTGGTGTTTTTACCAACCCTTCGCGAGTAACGTCCTCCCCTATTCCATCAATAATTTTTGAAAATCGGTCTTTTACCTCTGTGGTAATTTCCAAATTGTACTCTTCTAAATTTCTATAGGGTGCCATAAAGCTATCTTGTTTATTATAATGGTAAAAATAGTGAACAAAAGTACGGTTTTCTGTACCAAACCGCCAATTTAATCTTTTTGGACCAGAAAATGGTTTTTCCTACTATCGGTTCGTAAACATCAATTTTCATTACTTTTACGATTCATAAATTTCTTGAACAAGATTCGATATATGATTAAAGCCAATAATATTAAAAAGTTTTACGGTGATTTGGAGGTGCTTAAAGGTGTTGATCTTCATATTAAAAAAGGCGAGGTCATTTCAATAGTGGGTGCTTCCGGAGCGGGAAAAACCACTTTACTGCAAATATTGGGAACGTTAGATGTGCAATCCAACCCATCCGATAGTAGTCTTTTGATAAATGATACCGAAGTAACGCAATTGTCCGATAAGAACTTGGCCAAGTTCAGAAATGAACATATTGGTTTTATTTTTCAGTTCCATCAACTACTACCGGAATTTACAGCTCTGGAAAATGTATGTATTCCTGCTTTTATTAAAAATACACCAAAGGCCCAAGCTGAAACAAAGGCTAAAAAATTATTGGACTTTTTAGGACTTTCTGCCCGTTACAACCATAAGCCCAGTGAACTTTCCGGTGGAGAACAACAACGTGTGGCCGTAGCCAGGGCCCTTGTAAACGACCCATCCATTATTTTTGCCGATGAGCCCAGTGGAAATTTAGATTCCGAAAGTGCGGATAACCTTCATAAATTGTTTTTTGAGCTTCGGGATGAATTTGGACAGACCTTTGTTATCGTTACCCACAACGAGCAATTGGCCGATATGGCAGACCGTAAACTAACCATGGTAGACGGTCTTATAGTTAACAAAGAAGTAGTTATTGATACTTTGGAACACTAAGAATTTATCTTTCAATCCATATTTGATGAATCGCACAGAACTAAAGCAGTTTTTAGACGCCAAGGTATTGGAATATGAACACCCAAAATTCTTGGAAACCGACCCGATTCAGATTCCTCATAAATTTTCCCGAAAAGAAGATATTGAAATCAGTGCTTTTCTTACGGCAACCATTGCTTGGGGCAACAGAAAGAGTATCATTAACAACGCCAATAAGTTAATGGAGCTCTTGGGCAACTCACCTTATAATTACGTTTTGGAGTATACTGAGAATAATAATGAAGAGCTCTCGACCTTCGTACACCGGACATTTAATGGTGAAGATCTAAGCTATTTTATACGAAGCTTGCAAAATATTTATGTTAACCATGGTGGATTGGAAGCTGTTTTTGCAAAGCATGCCCAAGAGCAATCTATGCAACTTGCTATATCGGCCTTTAAAAAAGTTTTTTTTGAGCTTTCCCACCCATCACGCACGCAAAAGCATGTAAGTGATCCTTTAAAAGGTTCTGCTGCAAAGCGTATAAATATGTTCTTGCGATGGATGGTACGTTCCAACGCTACTTCAGTAGATTTTGGTATCTGGGAGCGAATTTCTCCCAGTCAATTATCCTGCCCTTTGGATGTGCATTCCGGAAATGTAGGTAGAAAATTAAAATTACTTACTAGAAAACAAAACGACGCAAAGGCACTGGCCGAACTGGATAAAAATTTACGCAAACTAGACCCCAACGACCCGGTAAAATATGATTTTGCCTTATTTGGCCTTGGCGTTTTTGAGAAGTTTTAGGCTTCTCTTTTTATCAAACTTAAACTCCCTATAAATAGCGTTTCTTAAACTCTAAAGGGGTGGTTTGGTTTTTTGCCTTAAATACCCTTGAAAAATAGGCGTAATCTTCGTAACCCAATGATTCCGCAACTCGGGACAAGGGATTTTCTGAGTGTACAATAAGTCGTTTTGCTTCTAAAAGAATACGTTCCGTTATCAGTTCAGTAGTAGTTTTTCCTAGGGTTGTTTGTGTTACGCGGTTTAAATGTTTCGTTGTAATATTCAGCTTATCCGCATAAAAATGTGCTTTTTTTTCAGTTTTATAATAGCGTTCAATAGTATGTTCCAAATCTGAAAGGATTTTTAAATAGGTAGACGAAAGTGTATTTTCAGAGACATCAAAAGCGTACAACCTACTCAAATCTATGTAAGTCAGATTGATAAGACTGACCAGCTTTTGCTTTTTGTAAACCCCATTACCTTGGTATTCTACATTAATTTCCTTAAACCTAGTTGCTATTTTTCCCTGTTCCGAAGTTGATAAATTTAGATGCGGAGGATTCTTATAGGAGTAATAGAATGGAAATTGATTCAACTTTACATCAGCAACACTTAATTCAAAAAATGATTGGGTATGAAAGAAAATATAACCTTGCGGCGGAGCATTGAATGACCAACTATGGGTTTGTCCCGGTTTAAGGAAAAACAAACTTCCATCATTTATAGGATACGAACTGAAATCTATTTCATGAGTGCCATTTCCCTTTTCAAACAATACACAAAGAAAAAAGTCGTGCTTATGTGGCCTGTGCACAATTTTTCTGTTTGTTTCTAAATGCTTGGACAAATCATTACTATAAAACTCAACCAAAGCATTTTCTACTTTGAATTGCTCTATATGTAATACCGGTACAATTTGCATAAGACTTAATTATGTCCTAAAAATACAAAAACCTGCGATAATTTAGCATGGATATAACATGGCGAAGTCTTTAAATTTGTGCGGTGACAGAACAATCTCTATCACAAGTGACAACTATAAGGTTTTAAAAGTGCAACGAAACCCTTTTAAACTAATTACAAATAAATTAAGAAAGAGCATATGGAACTTTTAAAAGGCACTAAAGTGTATAGCATATTTACGGGAACCTGTCCTGTTTGTCAAAATGAAAGCATGTATCTGGAAGCCAATCCTTATAAAATATCCAAAACTCTAAAAATGAAGGAGCGTTGCAGCCATTGTCATACCAAATACAAAATAGAACCTTCATTTTTTTATGGAGCTATGTATGTTAGTTATCCTGTGGGTCTCTTTTTTGCCAGCGTAGCCTTGTTTCTTTGCTTCATTATCTTTGATATGAGTCTACTGAACACCTTTTTTGTTATCGTAATAGAAATGATATTGGTTCTACCCATAATACTACGTTTATCCAGAAATATCTGGATTAATTTTTTCATGCATTACGACGTACACTTAAAAACTAAGCAAAGGGCTTAAGAGTTAGGACAGACGCTATTTAAGAAGTAAATTTTCCAGTATCTCCCTAGTGTTCTTAGAATTCCAGTCAGTTGAGCCTGTTTCTTTAACCACTATAGTACCCTCTTTATCAATGATATAATTAGTAGGTATGCTTTTTTCAAAAAGTGCTTCTGGAGCACTCATTTTGGGAATATACACAGGTAAATTGAATTCCTTCTTATGTAGAAATTTTGTTATAACCTCCGGCTCTTCGTTAGTTAACAGTATAAAGTTGACCTTATCTCCATAATCATTATACAACTTTTGAATACTGGGCATTTCCGCAATGCAAGGCGGACACCAAGTTGCCCAATAACTTATAAAGGTTACTTTATTTTTTCCTATACCCAAAGTAATATTCTTTCCATTCAAAGTTCTTACCGAGTAGTTAAAAGGCTGTATAACTTTCCTGTCTTCGTTTTCTAATACAGATGGAGAAAAAAACTGTAATTTAATTTGGTTCAATGCAACTTGGATGGGCTTTCTAGTCTGCGGAATAAGCAATAGCAATAAAAAAACCAGTAGCAGAACATCACCAAAACTTAATTTTCTTTTTTTCATTTGAACTACTTTTGAAGGGAAAAATGAAATCCTGCGGACACTAATTTAAACTATGGCTATTATTATTGATTGGATTCGTTCAACTTTTTGAACTGCCTATAAATCCACTGTTTTTCCTTTAGCGAAAATTCCTTGTTCTCAAACCAATCGTGAGCTGCTATTTTCTCATTTTCTATTTGTGCCTTTCGTATGGCCTCAATGGAAACCAAGTGCCAATGTACCCCTTTTTGACGATTGACCGAATAACCAATGCTCTCGGTTATGTACGATATTTTTGGTCGATTAATCAGCTTTACGCCATTCCTTAAAACGGCTAAAGTTTTAGTGAGCTTAACGACTTCCGAAAAGGAATATCGCACAAAATCGTTAAAACCTTCTTGCTTAGTGTTATATAGTTTGTCGCCTACTTTAAGTTCTTCCATGGTCTAAAAAGCAAGTAAAATTAATGGCTTCAAATGGTTTTCAAAGAATTAGAATGTCAGAAATTATCAACAAATCTTGTTTGTAGCAGATAGAAGGTTGACTACTAATCATCCACAGAAAAAATAAAGGATGTTGACACAATAGCATCAACATCCTAAAAAAAACATTTACTTAAAACTTTTAAACCTAGAATTTATAAGTGACCATTCCGTAAAAACTTCTAGGATCCGTTTGGTTGATGAAACGGGTACGATACGCGTTGTAACCAATTTCATCAAAAATATTATTCAACAACACACGAACACCCCAATTTTGGTTAAATTCATAAGCTACCTGTGCATTTACAAGCGTATATGCTTCAACATCAAAAGGCTCTTGACGAGGAACAATTCCCTCATGCGTAACAGGCCCAGCACTCCAGTTGTTTATAGGACGTTCTCCCGTATAGTATGCTCCGGCTCCTACCGAAAGCCCTTTTAAATTGTTTTTGAAGGAGTAGTTTCCATAAACGTTGAAGGTGTGTTTAGGCGTGTTTAAAGGCGCTGAACCGTAAACATAAGACGTGTGTTCCTTATATTGCGCATCAATATAGGAATATCCCGTAATGACTTCAAAATTATCAAGAATACGACCCGTAAATTCTACTTCAACCCCTTGGCGTTGATCGTTACCTCCTTTTTCGTAAAAACCTGTAGCCACCCAGTTTTCATCGTACACCGGAAGGTTCATATCTTTATTGTTAATTTTAAAATATGTAAGATTAAAACGTAATCTACTATCTAACCAGTTGGTTTTTATTCCTGCTTCCAATTGATCGTAGCGCTCATTACCAAGCTCGCTTCCGTCTGCGCTTAACCTAGTTCCATTTCTTGGGTATGAACTGTTGGTATACGAAGCAAAAACGTTCACGTTTTCCAAAGGAGAAATGATAATACCCCCGAGTGGGTTAAAGGCGTCGCTATCTGTAATTTCTGCCGCTGTGCTGGTTTCCGTGGTACTGTAACGGAATCCTAAAAAGGACTTTAACCAGGAGTTAAAAGTAATTACATCTTGAGCCACAAAGCCAATAGACCTAGACTCCGAGCCTCCTATTGCATCACCTGTCAACTCAATATTATCTGGCGTGCTATTTGAAATAGTGCCAAAAACATCTAGAGTATCTACCACGGCCGCACTGTTACTGAATGTGCTAAATGTTGTTTTTCTATAATCCATTCCTACCTGAAAAGTATGACTGATGCCTCCTGTTTTTACTTCGTCTCCAATAAGGTCAATTTGTAAAACACTGTTCTTATCGTCTCTTGTAGAGGTAGCATAACCTCTTTTTCTTAGGTTATAAACAGGATTTCCATCAGCATCATTAACAACACCGCCAATACTGGCATTCTTAACATCAAGATCTAACTTAGAAGCAAAATATGCTGCATTTACACTTAACTTGTCATTAATCTTCTTTTTGAATCGTGCGGAATATGTAGTATTCTGAGTAAGGTATTTATCCTCTTTATAACCCAAAAACTGTTCATGCGGTAAATCATAGATAGAATTGGTGTCATCTGCACTTAGGTTAACAGTACCTGGATCCGGAGTTCTACTATCATCAAAGTAATCCATTTCAAGGGTTAGGCTCGTACCCTCATCAATTCGCCATTCAAAAGAGGGGTTGATATAGAAACGTTGGGATGAAACACTAGCACGGTAACTATCTGACCTTTCTAAAGCACCGTTAATACGGAATGCCGTGTTTTTTTTATCGTTCAAAGGTCCGTAAACATCAAAAGTAGGCCTTACTTGCCCAAAACTACCGCCACGTAAAGAAGCCGAACCTCCATATTGGTATTTTGGGGTTTTGGTTACGATATTAATAACCCCACCTGGGCTACCCAAATCTGTAGCTACACCTTGAGTAATGGAAGCCGCACCCTTTAAAACTTGAATATTATCTACACCTTGCATATCGGTTAAAATACCTTGCCCTCTAAAATCTGAGTGTACACGCACGCCATTTTTAAGAATGGGAATTCCTCTAAATCCACGAGAAGACATACTTTCACTGCGATTTCCATAAGTAGCAAAAGAATATACACCGGGAACATTCTTGGTAGCGTCGGCAATTGTTAAGTTACCTTGGTTTTCAATTACTTTTTCAGAGATTACGGATATACTCTGTATCTGATCATAGGTCGCCAAAGGTAATCGCGTTAAAGCCTCTATTTTATCCGGATGCTCGTATCGCGAACCGAATACTTCTACTTCATCCAATTCGGAATCCATACGGACAATAAAATTCAAGGTTACGTTACTATTAGTAATAGTTACTTGTTTTTTAAGCGGTTTAAAGCCCACTGCACTTACATAAAGTTCATATGTACCTGATGTTACTCCCGAAATCTTATATACACCATTCTCATCTGCAGCGGCACCATTCTTACTTTTTACCACCGAAACATGGGCATAAGCAACGGGGTCCCCGTCACCGGTAGTTACTTTTCCTTGAATTGTATATTGTTGTTCTTGAGCATAGCCAAAAACTAAGCTGAACATAAATAGTAAGAGTGTTGGTTTCATTAAATTTTATTTAGACTTGTTATAAATAATTTCGATGACACAAATGTAAGTCACGATCAATACTTGACCAAGTTATTTATACTCAATCTAAATAGAAGAAAAATAAGTGCTTGATTTATAAGTTTTAAGAACCTAAATTTTAACAATTAAACCATAAAAAAACCACGATCATTTGACCGTGGTTAATAATATGTATTCAATTTGTTTTAGTTGAAATCAAACTTTTTTAGTCCTTCATGACTCACTTTAATAGCCTCCAAAGGTTCCATTTTAAAGGTTTTATCCTGCTCTACCATATAGTACTTCATACCTGAGAGTTTCTTTTGCGCTAGAATACGGGCAAAATCAATACTACCCGTTCCTACGGGTGCAAACCACCCACCCTCGTTCATATCTTTAACATGCCAAATCTTAAACCGTTTTGGATACCTTTTAAAGTAAGCTACTGGGTCTGCACCCGCTTTTGTAACCCAAAATAAATCCATTTGAAAATTCACCAACTTAGGGTTACAATTTTCTAAAAGATAATCAATTACCACTACTCCATCATCATCTGCCTTAAACTCAAAATCATGGTTATGATAAAGAAGTTTTAATCCCGCTTTTTTACATTTAGCACCTAATTCATCAAGAATGTTCGCTAAGTTTTCAGCACCTCCGGTCATTCCCATTTTCATACCTTCTTCTTCAAAAGTAAAAAGTCCCATTGGAGGGATAGGAATAACAAAATATTTAAAACCTGCCGCTTTTACATCCGCTATCATAGCATCTGCATTCTCAAGAGTTACTGTTGATTGATGACTGCTTATTGGCTTTAAACCCATTTCTTTAAGAGTGCTCTTGAATTCCGCAGGGGTCATTCCATAGAACTTTCCGTCATTATAACCTGCGGCTTCAATGTATTTATAGCCTGCATCCGCTACTGCCTTAAGCGTAGTTTTTGCGTCTGAGGCCATATCATCTCTTAAGGTGTATAAAGCCAAGCCTCCATAAGTTTCTTGAGCATTGATAATCGTAGTCGCCCCCATAAGAAGACAAAAAAGTAATAACTGAATTTTTTTCATTATTGTTTGTATTTTGTGTAGCCGACTAATATACTATATCTCTTCAAAAATTTAATGGCTAGGGATGCTAAAATGTTTTAGGTCCTAATTAATTTAAGAAATTGTATGCAAGTCTAATTATATTAGCTCCTAAAAGGTAAAACCCATAGTTTTAAAGAAGCTACAAATGAAATGTCCTTGCAACCCTAATGTAATGTACAGTGTTTGCTGTCAAAAAGCTCACGCAAATATTAGCAGTGTGGCTACTGCCGAAACCCTTATGCGATCGCGCTATTGTGCCTTTGTACTTGCTAATATAGATTACTTGCAAAAAAGTCACCATAGTCTAACGCGTCCCAGTAAATCCGAAAAGCGTAAGATTGAGGCTTGGGCAAAATCCGTTAACTGGGTGAAATTAGAAATCTTACATACGTCAAAAGGAACTAATAGCGATACAGAAGGTACTGTAGAGTTTAAAGCGTATTATATAGAAAACGGACAAATGGGAGTCATTCACGAAAACTCAAATTTTAAAAAAGAAAATGGGCATTGGACCTATATAGACGGCTTGCATAAACCGTAGTAATTCTAGAGCTTAAAAGTTTACATAGCGCTGCCTACCTTAAATCTATATGTTTTTTCATTAAACAGAGTTATACATCTTCTATACAACACCATATTTGACCAATATAGACTATCAAAAACTAACCACATCTCCTAATTTTAAAAGACCAATAAATTTGTCTCTTTTAAAATGAAAAAGTTCATCTATTGCATTCTATTCTTACAACTGTTCCCTTCGGGCATTTTAGCACAAGATGCCCCCAATATCTTATGGATTATAACGGACGATCATCGGCCAGACGCCATTGAAACGTACAACCAAGCTACAACTAGTAAAAGTGAAAGCCCTTTGGGCTATGTATCTTCGCCCAACATAGATAAATTAGCAGAGGAGGGTACAATGTTTGTAAACGCTTTTTGTAATTCCCCCGCTTGCGGCCCTTCTAGAGGTTCGATAATTAGTGGAAGATATCCATTTAGAAATGGACATTATGCATTTGAACAAACACATCAAAACCCAGATTTTGTAAAGCCCACCTTCCCACAAACACTTCAAAAGGAAGGTTACAATACAGCCGTTTTTGGAAAAACCGGTTCCTACATTTACAAATGGGGACCAGGGCAGGGTTTTAGGGATGCAGGTCACTACAATTATGTGATGCACTTTAAACATAGTTTGCAAAAAAATGGCGTTGGAGACCTTTGGACCGTTAGCCCCTACAAAGTGGTTAATGGCAAAGGAGCGTACCAAGGTGTGCAGGAGCATGTGAAATTTGCAGATGGAAGAACAGAGCGCTACTACCTTTCCAAAAAGGATGGCGAGATTACCAATGAAGATGTTTCCAAACGTAAAGCAGTAGAAAAAGAACTTGGCATTTTACGTTCATACACTAGGTATAACAAAAACCTTATTATTGGCGGGCAGAATCCTATGCCTGCCGGACAAACGGTTGATGCGAAAATTGTGGAAGAGCTCAAAAAATATCTTTCTAATAGCAACTCAAATTATATTACCAGCTATGGGGAACAAGTAAAAGGTGCAAACAATCAGAAACCCCTTATGGTCAATTTAGGATTTCATCTGCCACATACCCCAATTTTGCCACCAAAAAGCTATCGTGATGAATTTCGTCAAAAAACCTACAAGGTGCCTGAATTTGATGAAAATGAGTTGGAAAAATTTACTCCACAGCTAAAGCAGTTACATAGAAATTTAAATATGTCACAAATGACCGATGCCGAAAAGCAACAGGCCATTCAAGATTACTATGCATTTTGTGCTTATGGCGATGCTCTGATCGGTGAAGCGGTTGAAGCCTTTAAAGAATATTGCAAGAAGAATAGTCAGGAATACTTAATCGTCTTTACCGTAGGTGACCATGGTTGGCAGTTGGGCGAACAAGGTATAGAGGCCAAATTTGGGCCTTGGAAACAATCTACCAATGGAGCCATAATTATGGTATCATCAGACAAAAACAAGGTTCCAGCAGGAAAAATCAGTCAGCAGTTAATAGAATATGTTGATATTGCCCCAACCCTACTTTCTACCGCCGGAATAGACATTCATAAAAGCGAATACGATTATCTAGATGGACTAAACCTTCTTGATTTTATTAAAGACCCTAAAGAAAAGCGAGATTATACTGTGGGAGAAATTAATTTAGTTGCCGGACCAAGAGCATATATGAGAAGTGAAAATTTCTCATTTTCTATGCGAACTAGACCAACGAACAGAATAGACCTAAACAAAGACATAAAATGGGCATTAGAGTGCCCTGCCGAAAAAGCCGAACTTGCTTTGTACGACCTTAGAGTAGACCCATTGGAGCGGAATAACATAGCTATGAATGGAGATTACCGGAAATTGGCTGACTGGTTTAGAAACAAATTAGGAAGTATTGTACTAGGAGACGGTCGTGTGGAGTGCGATTGGTCTAAAGCCAATACTTACGACATAAGCAACTTTGCAAAAGGAGCACATGACCGCCGTCTAAACATACCCAAAAAGTTGATTCCGAAATTGTAGATGACCAGTATTCAACAACTTAATCCTTTTGCAATAAACCAACGTTTGCAAAAACCAGTTTTCTACATAATAAAGAAAACCCCGTAAACTCACGTTTACGGGGTTCTTTATGCGGAGAAAGAGGGATTCGAACCCCCGGAGGTGTGACCCTCAACAGTTTTCAAGACTGCCGCATTCGACCACTCTGCCATTTCTCCTGAGTGCCTCATCAGGTATTCCCTGAATGCGGGTGCAAATATAGCAACCTTTTTCTAGTTGGTAAAATGTTTTTTTATTTTTTATTCTGAACAATCAAAAATGGGCATCAATTTTCCTAAATTGCCACCTATGCAACAGCCCCTTGTTAGTATTCTTATCCCATTTAAAGACACGGAATCATTTCTAAGTCAATGTCTTAACTCCATAGTAGAACAGGAATACAGGAATTGGGAGGTGCTAGCGGTAAATGATAAAAGTTCAGACGGCAGTCGTAATTTGGTGAATTCGTACGCAAAAAATGACCAGCGCATACAGCTCTTTGATAATGAGGGAAGTGGCATCATTGAAGCGCTAAGAACAGCATACAAACATAGTAAAGGAGAGTTTATTACTCGCATGGATTCTGATGATATTATGGCAGCGGAAAAGCTAAAAGTCATGGTAGAAGCGCTTTTAAATCATGGGGAAGGACACGTAGCTCTGGGGCAGGTACGCTATTTTTCTCATAGGGGTATTGGCAACGGTTACGAACGTTATGAAAAATGGTTAAACAGCTTAACTGAAACGGGTAACAATTATTCGGAAATATATAAAGAGTGTGTTATCCCCTCCCCTTGCTGGATGGTTCATAAAGATGACTTGGACCTGTGTGGTGCCTTTAGACCCAATCTCTATCCTGAAGATTATGACCTTACTTTTCGGTTCTATGCAAACGGCCTTAAGTGCATACCTTCTTCTAAACTATTGCATCTGTGGCGTGATTATGACACCAGAACATCTAGAACCAGCGAACATTACGCTCAGAATTATTTTCTCCAAATCAAACTTCATTATTTTTTAAAGCTTAATTATGACCCCAAACGACCATTGACGGTATGGGGAGCCGGTGCCAAGGGAAAAGAAATTGCAAGGGCATTACTGGAACAGAATATAAATTTTTATTGGGTTTGCGACAATCCTAGGAAAATAGGGAAACATATTTACGATAAAGAAATGTTTCATTTTAGTAAATTAAATGAGCTTCCTAACACCCAAAGCATTATTAGTGTTGCAAATGCAGATGCACAGACCTATATAAAAAAGTTCTTCACGGGCCTTGACCATAAACCAATGAAAGACTATTTCTTTTTTTGCTAAAAACTGAGTATCAGGCTTAATTTATCGTTTTCAAAAATGAAGTAAAATATCTTTTTGACTACCGTAGCAATAAAGTATGAAATGCCTATCTTTGGCAACACAATTCAGGAAATGCAGTTTAAATATCCAGAACTCTTTTGGGCCCTTTTTCTTCTCCTGATTCCTATTTTTATTCATTTATTTCAATTACGTAGGTTTAAGAAAACACCTTTTACGAACGTTAAGTTCCTAAAAAAGGTCGTCTCGGAATCCAGACAAAGCAATACGTTAAAAAAATGGTTGCTTCTTTTTACAAGAATGCTTTTACTCGCTGCATTTATTTTTGCTTTTGCACAGCCATTTTTTGCCAAAGAAACAGCACTAAAGTCAAAGGAAACGGTTATCTATCTAGATAACTCGTTTAGCCTAGAGCTAAAAGACGATGGTGCTACACTTTTAGAAAACGCCGTTCAAGAACTGATTAAGACCCTGCCCAAAACGGAGCGTTTTACACTTTTTACAAATACCAAAACATTCAGAAATACTACTTTGCCAGAAGTTCAGAATGAATTTTTAGCTCTTGCCGCGAGCAATAATCAGTTGCAACTGAATGAAGTTTACCTAAAAGGAAACACCTTATTTTCTACTGACAATTCTACCGAAAAAAATCTGATTGTGCTATCGGATTTTCAGCAAAACATGGTCAGTTCACAGTTAGATGGCCTGCAAAATGTGAACGTCCATTGGGTATCCTTACATGCTGAAGAAACAACAAACGTTGCCGTTGATTCCGCTTATATAGAATCTGAATCTTCTGAAAACTTGAATCTTTCGGTTAAGCTCTCCGGGTCTGGAAAGATAACCAACATTCCGGTTTCTTTGTTTAATGGCGATAAGCTTGTTGCCAAAACATCTACATCCTTCAACGAGTTCAAAAAAGGAACGGCCAATTTTTCCATTCCTAAAAACGAAGCTTTTGACGGTAAGATTGAAATAACAGATTCCGGATTAACATATGATAACTCGCTTTATTTTACGATTGCTGAAAAGGAAAAAATTAAAGTACTCGCTATAGGTGACACCCAAAACACTTTCCTTAACCGAATTTTTACAGAAGATGAGTTTGTTTACACTGCGAGCGAATTGAAAAGCCTCAATTACAGCAACCTGCCAACTCAAAATTTCATTGTCCTCAATAATTTGGAACAAATTCCCTCATCATTGACTACTAGTTTAAAAGCGTTTACTGATAACGGTGGCCATTTGACAATTATTCCATCTACAATTAGTAATATAGACTCCTATAATGCACTGACTAGCAACTACGGCGCAACCACTTTTTTACAAAATATACGGGATGAGCGAGAAATAACCAACATCTCATTTTCTCACCCTCTGTATCGGAATGTTTTTGAAAAAAATGTAACCAATTTTCAGTATCCAAAGGTTTCATCATATTATAAAATTAAATCCGTTGCCCCTACCGCACTGGCTTTTCAGGATAATGAACCCTTCTTAATAGGTAACAATACGTTTTATTTGTTCACCTCGTCCCTATCAACTGAAAACTCCAACTTTATTAATTCCCCAATAGTAGTCCCAACCTTCTATAATATGGCTTCGGGAAGTCTTAATTTGCCCCCTTTATATTCGGTTTTAGGACAGTCTGTTTCAGTAGATGTCCCAACCTCCTTAGCTCAGGATGATATTCTTAAATTAAAGAAAGGGTCTTATGAGTTTATTCCACAGCAACAATCGCTCAGTAATAAGGTTTCACTTTCATTTAACGAGAGTTTGCAGGAAGATGGTACTTATGAAATACGGCAAGACGAAGAAACTATAAAGAACATCAGCTTTAATTACGATAGAAACGAGAGCAATCTCACTTATTTAAACATTCAGGACCAAAAAACCGCATCTACATCAACTTCTATATCTTCCTTGTTCCAAACCATTGAAAAAGACAGCACGGTAACCGAGCTTTGGAAATGGTTTGTTATTTTAGCGTTGGTGTTGCTGTTTATTGAAGTACTTATTCAAAAATATCTTAAATGAACATTCTCTTAAAATCGGCAAAAATTATTGATAAGCATAACGAATCGCTTCATTTAAAGACTCGTGACATTCTTATTAAAGACGGAATAATAGTCAAAATAGCTGCAAAAATAGAGCCCGAAAGTAAAACCCAAGTGGTAAAACACAAAAACTTGCATGTTTCCGTTGGTTGGTTTGATAGTAGCGTTTCTTTTGGCGAGCCGGGTTACGAGGAAAGGGAAACCATAGAAAATGGATTACGCACTGCAGCCTTGAGTGGCTTTACGGATGTTGTACTTAATCCAAGTACGCACCCCTGTCCGGATAGCAGTTCGGATATTGTATACCTTAAAAATGCAGCAGCTGGGCAACTCACCAATCTTTATCCACTTGGCACTTTAACTATGAAAGCGGATGGCAACGATTTGGCCGAGTTGTACGACATGAAAAATGCTGGAGCGGTGGGATTTTATGATTACAAACTTCCCATGACCAATGCCAACCTCCTAAAAGTGGCCTTGCAATATGTTCAAAATTTTAGTGGATTGGTTTATTCCTTTCCCTTGGATACCAAAATTGCGGGAAAAGGCATTGTAAACGAAGGAGCGGTCTCTACCCAATTGGGATTAAAGGGAATTCCGGCTTTGGCAGAACAACTCCAAGTAGCCAGAGACCTTTTTATTTTAGAATATACCGGAGGTAAATTACATATACCTACAATTTCTACGGCCACTTCTGTTAAACTCATTGCAGATGCGAAGAAAAAAGGATTGGACGTGAGTTGTAGTGTTGCCATTCATAACCTGGTCTACACAGACTCCGTTTTAGAAGAGTTTGATTCTACGTATAAAGTGTTGCCGCCTTTGCGCACAAAACCTGATGCCAAAGCACTTTTAAAAGGTCTAAAAGACGGTACTATAGATTTTGTCACCAGCGACCATACCCCTATGAACATAGAGGAAAAACGAATTGAGTTTGATAATGCTTCTTACGGAACTATTGGTTTAGAAACCGCCTTTGGCAGTCTTAACCAGCTTTTAGATATAGAAGCTGTAGTTAACCTTTTAACCAAAGGACGTGAGCGTTATGGCCTAAAATCACCAGAAATAAAAGAAGGGGAAACCGCTTGTTTAACGCTTTTTACCCCGGAAGGAAGCTCTACCTTTAATGAAGAAGATATTGAGTCTACATCCAAAAACAGTATGTTTTTAGGCTCTGAAATGAAAGGTAACGTATACGGAAGCATCAACAATAGCATACACCTAACCACCAATACGAAATAACACAAAACAACAACATTATGGACCACAACACCATTGAAGAAGGGAAAACCATGGCCATCATAAGCTACGTAACGCTAATTGGAACACTTGCAGCTTATTTTATGAACAGGAATCAGAAAAATGAATTTGCCACTTTTCATATAGGCCAAGCACTTAGAGCATGGATTACAGGAATAATCGTATCATTTATAGCCGCCTTGTTGATTATGTTTACTGGAATTGGTGCGTTGAGCTATTTGCAATATGCAGGCTTGATCTTAGCAATCATTGGCGCCATAAATGCAATGAACGGTAAAGTGGAAAAAATTCCTTTAGTAGGGAATATAGGCTAGATGACCTAAATTATAGCATTCACAAAGAGACTCGAAACAGGGTCTCTTTTTTTTGTGCAAGACTACAGCTTAGATTAACTTTGCCGCCATGAACACAGCAAAGGAAGGAAAAACAGCAGCTATAACGGCCTATTTTACTATAGTAGGTTCGCTTATTGCCATTAGCATGAACTCGGAAAGCAGAAATGAATTTGCTCGTTTCCACATTAGGCAAGCATTAGGATTACATTTATTTTTTATAGGATTTGCCCTATTTTTAAGTCAATGGTTCAATGAGTATGCTTGGTACGGCTTGTACATTTCTTATTTTGTGCTATGGTGGTATGGCTTTATAGGTGTCCTAAAAGAGGTAAAACAATCTGTTCCACTTGTTGGCGCTTTTTTTCAAAAATGGCTTAAATTTATCTAATGACTACAGCTCCCCTTTCCTTAGAACACCTGATCAGACCTTCCACAGTAAAAGAAGGCAAAGCCCCGGTTCTATTTATGTTTCATGGCTACGGAAGCAATGAAGAAGATTTGTTTTCCTTTGCCCCGGAACTACCAGAAGAACTCTGTGTAATTTCAGTTAGGGCACCCTACCCTATGGAGCCTTATGGTAATGCTTGGTACGCCATTAATTTTGACGCGGAACAAGGCAAATGGAGCGATGACGAACAAGCAAAACAGTCTAGGGATAAAATCATAGCCTTTATTGATGAAGCCTGCAACACTTATGGCCTTGATGCCAGTAATGTGACTATTCTTGGTTTTAGCCAAGGTACCATATTGAGCTATGCCGTAGCCCTTTCCTATCCTGAAAAAATAAAAAATGTAATTGCCCTAAGTGGCTATATTAACGAAGCAATTTTAAAAGAAGACTACAAGGAAAAGGAGCACTCCCAATTAAAAATATATGCGTCCCACGGTCAAGTAGACCAAGTGATTCCTCCGGAATGGGCGCAGCGGGCACCAGAATTCCTTAAAAATTTGGGTATTGACCATGTTTACGAAGAATTTCCAGTAGGCCATGGTGTTGCCCCTCAAAACTTCTATTCTTTTAAAAAGTGGCTGGAAGACAAAATTTAATTATTGGCTTCGTGTGTACAGTAGGTGGTCAAGCAGGGTGAAATCTACACCTAAATCATCTTTAAGTTCATACTTAATAAGAAGCTCTCCCCAGTATTTTCCATCGGAGAAATCGGTTAAAATCCATTTATGGTTTAGAACCTTTATTTTATTTATTTTGAAGTCGTTCTCCATACCTTCATAAGGCACAAGGGGATTATTACCTTTAGTTTCATTGGTTTCCAACAATTTATCAGCAATGTATCTAGATGGGTCATTAAGGTCCAAGTGATCATAATAAGCCAATGCATCGTCATTGTTTTCTAAAGAGAAATATTGCATTTCCAGCACCTTTAACTGCGTGTTCTTTACTGAATCTTGCAACTGAACTATTTCTTCTTCCAGCTTAGCAATACGTTCATCCTTTACGTTTGCCATCTTTCCGTTACTTACAAAAAGGTAAAGACATATAAGAGATACAAAGATTAACAGGTAAAAAACTATTCTACTTTTCATAAATGAATGTGGTTTGTACTTTAAACTGTAATGGTTAGATTATCGTATGCCAAATGTACATTTTTAGGCAATTTTTTCTCAACTTCCTCATGAAAACCCAGCATATGGCTAATATGCGTGAGATAAGCCGTTTCCGGTTTTACTTGTTCTATGAAAGCCAAAGCTTCTTCTAAATTAAAATGCGAGTGGTGTGGCTCCTCACGTAATGCATTAACCACCAGTACTTTTGAGTTTTTTACTTTTTCCATTTCTACAGATGTCATGGTCTTTACATCCGTTAGGTAGGTTAAATCTTTAATTCTAAAGCCCAAAACTTTTATACGGTTATGACTTGCCTCAATGGGTGTCACTTTTATTCCTCCAATAGAAAAGGGGTGGTCCTTATCAATAAGGTTTACTGCTACTGCAGGTGCCCCTGGATACCTATTTTCATCGGCAAAAATATAATCAAATCGTCTTTTTAGGGAATCTGCAACACGTTTATGCGCATATATAGGTACATCTCCCTGTCTAAAAAAGTAAGGCCTAATATCATCCAGGCCGGCCGTATGATCAGAATGTTCGTGGGTAAATAAGATACCATCTAATTTAAGCACCTCATTTGTAAGCATCTGTGCTCTAAAATCAGGACCACAATCTATTACATAATTATAGTCCTCCCATGATACTAGAGCGGAAACTCTAAGTCTTTTATCTTTTGGGTCAATACTCTTGCAAACCGGGTGATTACTGCCTATTACTGGGATTCCCTGAGAAGTGCCCGTACCCAAAAAAGTAATTTTTAACGTATTGCTCATCTAGAATCAAATTTATAACTAAAAAATTTAATAGGTAACCCGAACTTGTTAACTTTGTTAAAAGCAAAATCGACCAAATGGCTTCAGTTTTAAAACGAGACACTGTATTTGAGAATATCCCTTCAATCAAAGCCAAGACTTTGAGAATCAACTTAAATCCAGACATTTACGGAACGTTTTCCGAAATAGGTGCCGGCCAGGAAACGGCGCGTCATTTCTTTCGCTCCGGAGGTGCGTCAGGCACCATTGCCAAGGCAATGAGCGCGTATGACAAGGATTTTAGCGATGCCATTTATGGTATTGAAGATGATGGGCGTTATGTAACACAATCGCGATTAAAAAAGATGCTTTCGCATGAGATGACACTCATGGAAGAACGTATTAGCCGTGAAACGCACCCAGAGCGACTTTTCTTTTCGTACGCTAACACAGTGGCTACTATAGATTTCTCCAAAAGATATAAAGGCCATGGTTGGGTTGGAATTCGATTCCAATTAGACCCCAACCAAAAAGAGCTTGATGAAATTATACTTCACATTCGTTTTAAGCAGAACGAAGCGCGTTTACAGCAAGAAACTCTTGGTATACTAGGTGTTAATCTAATTTATGGTGCTTTTTACAAATACCATAAACCACGAAAAATGCTGAAATATCTTTATGACCATATTGATAAGGATACCGTGGAGATTGATATGGTGAACTTTTCTGGGCCTAACTTTAAAGAAGTAGACAACAGGTTGATGAGTCTTCAGCTGATTCGTAACGACATGACCGATGCGGTTATGTTCGGACCTGACGGCAATAACTTTTTACCTGCCGCAGCGCTTTACAAAAAGAACATTTTGGCATTGCGCGGAAGCTTTAGACCGGTTACCAAAGTAAATATGGATATGTTCCATAAGTCTTATGACATATTTGTTCGCGATCCGGCCGTAAACCAAGAAAGTACCATGGTTATTTTTGAAATAACCCTTTCTAACCTTAAAGCATCCGGAGAAATTGACGAACAAGATTTTATGGATCGTGCCGAGCTATTATGTTCTTTAGGGCATACGGTAATGATATCTAAGTTTCAAGAGTATTTTAGACTTGTGGAATACTTCAACAGGTACACCAAAGCCAAAATTGGCCTTACTATGGGCGTCAACAATTTGGTAGATATATTTGATGAGAAGTATTACAGACATTTATCCGGAGGTATTTTGGAAGCTTTTGGAAAACTGTTCTTTAAAGACCTTCAGGTTTACCTTTACCCGATGAAAAATGCGGAAACCGGTCAGATCATGACTAGTAACAATATTAAGGTTCATCCAAGAATGAAAGAGCTTTACAAGTTCTTTAAGTATAATGGCAAAGTAATGGACATTATAGATTATGATCCTGAAATTATGCATATTTTCTCCAGGGATGCCCTTAAAAAACTGATAAACAATGAAGAAGGATGGGAAGAAATGCTTCCTGAAGGTATACCTCAGATAATTAAGGATGAAAACCTGTTTACCAGGAAATTACTTAAATCAGAAAAAGAAGATAAGGTAGAATAAAAAAAAGGGGCTGAGCCCCTTTTTTTATCTTTTAAAGTAGCAACTAGTTCTCCAGTAACTGAGCTGCGTGATCTTTGGTCTTTACTTTATCTATTACTTTAGTAACAGTAGCCGCTGCATCTACTACAAACGTTTTTCTGTGAATACCATCATATTCACGCCCCATGAATTTTTTGGGTCCCCAAACACCAAAAGCATTTATTACCGTATGGTCTTCATCTGCTAATAGCGGAAATGGAAAGTTATATTTGTTCTTAAAATTGGTCTGTCTTTTTTCAGAATCGGCACTTACCCCTAATAGTTCATAACCTTGAGATTGGAGTTCCTCATAATTGTCTCTCAAATTACATGCCTCAGCAGTACAACCAGGCGTACTTGCTTTGGGGTAGAAAAAGACAATTAACTTCTTGCCTTTATAATCGGATAATTTAATTGTATTGCCATCTTGGTCTTTAGCTGAAAAATCGGGTACTTTGTCTCCTACTTGCAATGTATTCATAGCACTTCTTTTTTGTGTGTTTCAATTTTCATTGCTAAAATTAGACAAAAATGACAAAAGCGGAAAAGGTTGATTTTACTATTAAGACCCTAAAAGAAATTTATCCCACTATACCGGTTCCTTTAGACCACAAAGACCCCTATACTTTATTGATTGCGGTTTTATTATCCGCCCAGAGTACAGATGTTAGGGTCAACCAGATTACGCCATTGTTGTTTGAAAGAGCAGACAATCCTTATGACATGGTAAAACTATCGGTAGAAGAAATCCGGGAGATTATAAAACCCGTTGGACTTTCACCTATGAAATCAAAAGGAATTCACGGGCTATCTAAGATGTTGATTGAAAAATACGAGGGTATAGTTCCGCAGGAAATAGAACTTTTAGAGGAGTTTCCTGCCGTTGGGCACAAAACCGCAAGCGTTGTGGTGTCTCAGGCTTTTGGGATTCCGGCATTTCCGGTAGACACCCACATTCATAGATTAATGTACCGCTGGGGCTTTACGAATGGAAAAAATGTAGTGCAAACAGAAAAAGATGCCAAACGTCTGTTCCCAAAGGAAATTTGGAACGACTTGCATCTTCAGATTATTTGGTACGGTAGAGAATATTCTCCAGCCAGGGGATGGAATTTAGAAAATGACATCATTACCAAAACTATTGGAAGAAAATCCGTCATAGACGAATATTACAAAGCAAAAAAGACCCGTTAAAATCGGGTCTTATATATTTAGTTTAAGCTATTTTCAAATTGAAAATTCTTGTACTCAACTATGTGAAATTGCTTTGAAAAACTAAGCAATAAGTTGATTGTTTCTTTTGTGGCTTGAATAGTTGCACCTCTTTCAAGATTCTCAGAGTAAATTTTTTCCATAATAGTAGTATTGTTATACAAAGGATAACGCAACTAGAATGGAAATATTGTTATGTATTATTAGTGATCTATTAATTAGTTAACACTATGTTATTCTTGTCTATGATTTTTCTAAGGTTAATTAACGCGTAACGCATTCTACCTAAGGCAGTATTGATACTTACTCCCGTATTTTCGGAAATCTCTTTGAAGCTCATATCTTTATAGATACGCATTACTAAAACTTCTTTTTGATCATCCGGTAATTCTTCGATCAAGTGCTTTAAGTCAGATGTTATCTGGTCTTTAATTATCTGTTTTTCAGCATTTAATTTATCATCACCTATTACAGAAAAGATGTTAAAATCATCACTACCTTCAAACATTGGCATTCTTTTGTTCTTTCTGAAATGGTCAATAATTAAATTGTGTGCTATACGCATTACCCATGGTAAAAATTTACCTTCTTCACTATAAGACCCTCTTTTTAAAGTTTTGATTACTTTAATAAAGGTATCTTGAAAAATATCTTCAGTAACATCTCTATCTAAAACCTTAGAGTAAATAAAGCTAGAAATTCTTTGGTTATGACGGTTAATTAAAACTTCAAGCGCTTTTTCATCGCCGCTAATGTAATCTCTTACTAGTACTGAATCTTCGATCTGTGAACTCATGGTGTAGGGTTTTTAGTTTTAGACTTGAGACTTTCTAAAGAAAGGCTTTTGTTATTTAGTTCTTTTTGAGTGTTTTGTTATCCTTTGGTGGATGACCTTGTTGTTAATTATGATATAAAACTAGATAATAGAGGCCTCTAGAAAAAAACATTGTTGTAAAACCGCTAGTTTTTGATGTGAAATGCTACTTTTCTATTTTTCCGCAAAATAAAATGGATTGAAGTGCGTTAGCCACACAAAATCAGCTCTCTGTAGAATACCTCAGAACTACCTTGCTAATGCCAACGAATGTTACTAATAGGACATAACGTATACCTTACGCTATAAAAACAGCTATTTACACTAGTTATTTCCTACAAAAAAGCCCTGCCAATTTTCATTGACAGGGCTCTATATACTTTAAAGGAACTAAGCTTAGTTCAAATTAGATTCAAATTGCAGGCCGTTTGCTTCTGTAATTTCTAAAGCTTTTGAATAATCCAATAGAAACTTTACTGTTGAAGGTTTTGCTTTAGCCAATCTACATTTGTCCGATTCTGTAGCGTAAATTTTTTCCATATCTATTTTAGTATTGTTACAATGGTATAACGGCACTAATATAAATATAATGAATAGCTTCGACCTATCGCCTATTAATTCGTTAAAACAATATTGTGCTGTTCTATTATCTTCCTTAGGTTAATAAGGGCATAACGCATTCTCCCTAATGCCGTGTTTATACTAACACCGGTATTTTCCGAAATCTCTTTGAAACTCATATCCTTATAAATACGCATAATCAACACCTCTCTTTGGTCTACAGGCAATTCTGCCACCAGCACCTCTAGGTCACAATCTATTTGATCTTTTATCAATTGGCGTTCTGCATTAAGCTTATCATCGCCAATCAAAGAAAAGATATCAAAACTATCCGCTCCTTCAAACATAGGCATGCGACTACTTTTTCTAAAATGGTCTATAATAAGGTTGTGCGCAATACGCATTACCCAAGGCAAGAACTTACCTTCTTCATTATACGCTCCGCGGCGTAATGTTTTTATAACCTTAATAAAGGTATCTTGAAAAATGTCTTCAGTAATATTACGGTTGTTCACTTTAGAATAAATGAAACTACTTAACCGCTGATTGTGCTTCTCAATCAGAATTTCCAATGCTTTTTCATCACCGGAAACGTATTTTTTAATAAGAAGGGAATCTTCCGTCAATATATCCATAACAATTACTTTAATGGTTAAAACGAGACGCCTTCCCTATGGAAAGGTCTTGTAGATAATGTTTTAAACTTTCTAAAAGTAATTTTTTGCTATAGGCGTATTAACATTTTATTAGGGCTCAAATATAGAAAAAATTAAATGACTTTAGAAAATTTCTATCGTTATGCACACATTTTTTAATGCCATTCATACAATTTTAGTTATTAAATTCTCCATATTGTATCTTTGCATACTTAGATATGAAAATGGCCGAAATAGTAGATGTAAACCCCAAGCACAACATTATAATAAAGGGTGCAAAGCTGCATAACCTAAAGAATATAGATGTTGTTATACCCCGTAATAAATTAGTTGTTATAACAGGTCTTTCCGGATCAGGAAAGTCTAGTTTGGCTTTTGACACACTCTACGCAGAGGGTCAAAGACGCTACGTAGAGAGTTTATCCTCATACGCCAGGCAGTTCTTGGGTAAACTTGACAAACCTAAAGTAGACTATATAAAAGGTATAGCCCCGGCCATTGCCATTGAACAGAAAGTAAATTCTACAAACCCGCGATCTACAGTGGGTACCACTACGGAGATTTATGATTACTTAAAATTGCTATATGCCCGTATAGGACGTACCATATCCCCTATTTCTGGCCGTGAAGTAAAGAAGGATACGGTTACAGACGTTGTGGACCATGTAAAGAAATACGAAGAAGGAACTAAATTACTGTTACTGGCTCCTATAGTTATTGATGAAAATAGGGAACCTTTAAAATCACTTCAACTACTTTCTAAACAAGGATATGCTAGGATAAAATATAATGATGAAGTCTTACGTATAGATAATGTGCCGGAAGATATTGGCAGAAATTTTGAGTTAGTGGTTGATAGAATTATCGTAAAAGACGATGAGGATTTCTACAACCGATTGGCCAATGCCGTTGACACCGCTTTTTTTGAAGGAAAAGGAGAATGTGCTATAGAAGAACTGGCCACAGGAGAAAAAATTCCGTTTAGTAACAAGTTTGAGCTAGATGGTATGTCTTTCTTAGAACCTAACGTGCATTTGTTCAGCTTTAACAACCCTTATGGAGCATGCCCAAAATGTGAAGGTTACGGAGATGTAATTGGTATAGACGAAGACCTTGTTATTCCCAATACCGCCTTATCCGTTTATGAAAACGCCATATTTCCATGGAGAGGTGAAAGTATGGGGTGGTATAGAGATCAACTCGTAAACTCGGCTTATAAGTTTGATTTTCCCATTCACAAACCTTGGTTTGAGCTTTCGGACGAGCAGAAGCAATTGGTTTGGAACGGCAATGACCACTTTATTGGACTCAACAAATTTTTTGAACAGCTAGAGGAAAAAAGTTATAAAATACAGAATAGGGTAATGCTTTCCCGTTACCGCGGTAAAACAAGATGTAATTTTTGTCATGGGAAACGGTTACGGAAGGAAACCGATAATATTAAGGTTAATGGAAAAAACATTTCCGATTTGGTGGAGCTGCCCATTAAAAAATTGATTCCGTTTTTTGAGGAGCTGGTTTTGGATAAAACCGATGAGAAAATTGCTTCTTGCTTATTAAAGGAAATCAATACAAGGTTAGGCTTTTTAAATAAAGTAGGTTTAAGCTATTTGACTATTAACCGAAAGTCCAATAGCCTGTCCGGTGGAGAGAGTCAGCGTATTAATCTAGCAACATCATTGGGCAGTAGCCTTGTGGGAAGTATGTATATCCTAGATGAGCCCAGTATAGGTTTGCACCCTAAGGACACAGAGAACTTAATAGATGTTTTACTATCCTTGCGCGACCTTGGCAATACGGTTATTGTTGTTGAACATGATGAAGATATCATGAAAGCAGCGGACGAAGTTATTGACATTGGTCCAGAAGCAGGTACACATGGCGGAGAAGTAGTTGCGCATGGGACTCTCAATGAAATTTTAAAATCAACCTCCTTAACGGCTCATTATTTGAACGGAACAGAAGAAATTCCCGTTCCCAGTAAAAGAAGAACTTCTACAGATTACATAACTATTATAGGAGCTCGGGAAAATAATCTTAAGAATATTAATGTTACGTTTCCGCTTCATATGCTTACCGTGGTAACTGGTGTTTCCGGTAGCGGAAAAAGCACTTTGGTCAAAAAACTGTTGTATCCCATTATCTTGAAAGAAGTTGGCGGCTATGGGGAAAAAGCGGGACAGTTTACCAAAGTTGAAGGAAAATACAAGACTATCAAGCACGTTGAGTTCGTAGACCAAAATCCAATAGGGCGGTCATCACGCTCAAACCCGGTAACCTATATTAAAGCATATGATGACATTAGGAGTCTTTTCGCTGCGCAAAAACTTAGTAAAATAAGAGCATATCAAGCCAAGCATTTTTCTTTTAATGTTGATGGTGGCCGATGCGAAAAGTGTAAAGGTGAAGGTGAAATTACTGTAGAAATGCAGTTCATGGCAGATGTTCACTTGGAATGCGACACCTGCGGAGGAAAACGTTTTAAAAAGGAAGTGTTAGAGGTCAAATTTGAAGATGCCAGCATAGATGACGTCTTAAACATGACCATTGACGATGCCATTGCCTTCTTTGAAAAGTACAAACAAACCAAAATTGTTACCAAACTGAAGCCTTTACAAGATGTAGGTCTTGGCTATGTAACCTTGGGGCAGTCCTCTTCTACCCTATCAGGTGGAGAAGCACAGCGTATTAAACTTGCTTCATTTTTAGTAAAAGGCACCACAAAAGACAAGGCGCTCTTTATTTTTGATGAACCTACTACAGGTTTGCATTTTCATGATATTAAAAAGCTTTTAAAGTCTTTTGATGCTCTTATCTCAAAAGGACATTCCGTAATTGTTATTGAGCACAACATTGAATTGATTAAATGTGCAGACTATATTATAGACCTAGGCCCCGAAGGTGGTGAAGGAGGGGGAAACTTATTAGCAGAGGGTACTCCTGAAGAGGTTGCAAAAAGTAAAACTTCTTTTACGGCTACCTATTTAAAAGAGAAACTATAGGAGAATCAATATTTCACCTAATAGAATATAAAAGACCATATTTTCTGTAAAAAAGGAAATATGGTCTTTTACTTTTTCACTTTTTCAAACCTATCTAAAAACAAACACTTCTTTTCATATAGACCTCAAAACTTATAATCAACTCATTATAAGATACTTGACTATATCTTATAGTTTTTGGCACGCTGTTTGTTTATTACAACTCGAATGTAAATAATTACATTCAGGAATTTAAAACCTTATATCATGAGAAACTTACTACTCTTTTTTTCGGCCCTAATTTTTACCACTTCTGGTGTTATGGCCACAGGTACAGTTGAAGATAAGGTTGCAGAACGCAATGCTTATAGATACAACGACTCATTTATTTTTGTTGAGAATGGCATTACGTTTTCGGTATACCCAGATGGTGAATTCGATTTTTACATAGACAGTCGTGTAAGCGGCCGTAGAAATGGGGTTACCTTTAATTCGGGATTTGATTATAGTCCGTATGCCCAGTACGATGATTACGGTGCCGTAATACAAGTTGAGAACGTACCTATTTATTATGACTATTATGGTCGTGTTACACAAATTGGAGATGTAGATATTAGCTATAATAACAATCGCGTACGTAGTGTAGGTGGAATGTATGTGTACTATAACCGTAGAGGTTTATATGATTATCACACCGGATACATCAATATTTATAATAGAAATTATGTGTACAGACCTTTTCATGCATTTTTTGCAAGACCTACATTAGGCTTTTGTTTAGTGTTCAATAGACCTTATAGAAGATTTTACAGCCCTATTCGTTACACCTATTACAATCCTTATAGATATAATACTAGACGTGCTTATGCCAAAATTGGAAGAACGCATAGATATAATAAAGTAAGAAATGATAGGTCTAGAATCTATAAAAATGACAGAAGAGTAGCAGTTAGAACAAATAACTCAAGAAACAACAGGTCTGTTTCAAAGAGAAATTACGCTACTACTCGTACGAATAGGTCGGTTGCAAATCGTGATAATTCAGCAAGAAGAACCGTTTCAAGAAGTGGTGCCACACGTTCTAATAATACGAATCGTAAAATTACGAACCGTAGCACAACGGTGAGATCTAGAGCAAACACCCCATCTAGAAATAGTTCGGTAGCGCAGAGGTCTACTGCGGTAAGAAAAGCTAACGGCAATACGGTGAGCAAAAGAACAGTAACCAGATCACCACGTAGCACAACGGTAAAAAGAAGTACGACTACTTATAGAAGTCCGCAGAATAACAGGAGTACAAATAGAACTGTGAGAAAAGCTCCTTCGCAAAGTAGAAGTAACGTTAGTACAAGAAGTTCTTCTAGAAGGTCTGTAACTAAGGCCCCATCTAGAAGTAGTAGAAATAATACCTCTTCAAGGGCTACAACATCAAGAAGTTCAAGAAGATATTAAGATAGTTTTTAGGTTGGTTAGTTGTTGCCCCCGCAGTAGATTTATTTACTGCGGGGGTTTTTCATTTCAGTACCGGAATTAGCCCACCTTTGTTACAGTAACTTTTATGGATTTACTAATTGGCGTTTTACTTTTATCCGCATACTGATCATGAGGAATAAGAACATTGGTCTCTGGATAGTACGCTGCCAAATCCCCGGAAGGGATATTGTAAGGCACCACCAAAAACTTATTGGCCGTACGCACTTCACCGTTATATGAACTGCTAATATTTATAACGTCTTTTTTCTTAAGCCCCTGTTTTTCCATATCCTCCGGATTCATGAACAATACCCGTCTTTCATTATAGATTCCGCGGTACCTATCATCCATACCGTAAATAGTGGTATTGAACTGGTCATGAGACCTAATTGTCATTAACATGAACTCCTCTTCCTTTAAGTTATGTTCCGGCAAAGGGTTAACGGTCAATTGGGCCCTGCCATTAGGAAGCATACTAAAATCAAGGTTACGGACATTGTTAGGTAAATAGTAGCCTATACCCTTAGATCTCTCTTTTGTATTTTCAAAGCCCTTAACTACCTTATCTATGCTTTCCCTAATAAGTTCGTAGTTCTCGCCCATAGCTTTCCAATCTACAGAGTGTCTACCACCAAAATAAGTATGGGCCAATTCAGCAATAAGTTCAGGTTCACTTTTAATGTTATCTGAAGTCGGTTTTAAAAGTCCACGAGATTGTCTCACCCGCCCCATACTATCTTCCATAGTCTGATAGCGTAAGGTGCCATCTTTCATATCTTTTTCAGATCTACCAAAAGTGGGCAATATAAGTGCCGTTTTTCCAGTAACCAGGTGAGAGCGATTCAACTTTGTACTTACCTGTACAGTAAGTTCACAATTTTGCATTGCTTGTGCAGTATACATAGTATCCGAAGCGGCCATCAGAAAATTTCCGCCTAAACAAATAAACACTTTACCTTTTTCATCGTGCATGGCCTTAATAGCTCCCACAACATCTACACCTTCTTTATCCGGAGCAGTAAACCCTAAGTGTGTCTTTATACGCGCGTTTAGTTCTTCATTCACAAAATGCATAATACCCACAGAGCGATCCCCTTGCACATTGCTGTGACCACGCACCGGGCAGGTACCTGCATTAGGTTTTCCCAAAGACCCTTTTAATAACAATAGGTTTAAATATTCGCATATGGTAGCTACCCCATTTTTATGCTGAGTCAACCCCATGGCCCAACATACTACGATGTTGCTACTTGTTGCCAAAAGGGCTACCGTTTCATTAATTTTTTCGTTACTAACACCACTCAAGGCTAATAGTGATTCCTCATCATAATTCTTAAAGTCCGAAATCAAGGATTCATAACCATCTACATATTTAACCATAAAATCATGGTCAAAAACCTTTTGTCCGCTCTCATCCAAAGCGGCAAGTCTCATTAAGATGAGCTTCATTAAAGCGATATCTTGATTGATGCGGACTTGCAAATGAATATCCGTTAGGTCTTCCCCACCACCAATTAAACCATTTAAATGTTGTGGATTTTTAAAATTTATTAGACCGGATTCCTCCAAAGGGTTAATACTAATTATCTTTCCCCCATTCTTCTTGCATTTCTCCAATGCCGATAGCATCCTAGGATGGTTCGTACCTGGGTTTTGACCTGCAACAATAACGACATCCGCACCATATAAATCCTCCAATTTCACTGAACCTTTTCCAATACCTAAAGTTTCCGAAAGGGCTACTCCACTAGATTCGTGGCACATATTGGAACAGTCGGGCATATTATTGGTCCCAATGGCACGCGCAAACATACCGTATAAATAGGCTGCTTCATTACTTGACCTACCTGATGTATAGAAGATAGCGTCGTCCGGTGAATTTAATTTATGTAGCTCTATAGAAATAAGTTCATAAGCCTCTTCCCAAGAGATGGGCTCATAGTGCACGCTACCCGGTCTTAGCACCAATGGTTCGGTAATTCTACCAAATTTATTCAGTTGATACTCCGTTAATTTGGAAAGTTCCTCTACAGAGTATTTTTTAAAAAAATCACGACCAATTTTGTCCGTAGTGGCCTCATCGGCAACGGCCTTTGCCCCATTTTCACAGTATTCTGCAATAGACGACGGATGTTCCGGGTTGGGCCAAGCACAACTTGGACAATCAAAACCATCTTCTTGGTTAAGTTCCAAAAAGGCACGCATAGAGCGTACTATACCCATTTCTTTAAATCCGTGGCGTAAAGCCTCGGTAACCCCTAATTTCCCTGCTGCATACTTAACAGGTTCTGTAATCTTAATATTTGAAAAATCTTCGGAACCTATTATTGTAACGTTCCTTTGATTGTCTTTATGTGACATACTTAACTTCTATTTCTAGTGTTTCAATTTCGGGTTAGGGTAATTATCGGATTCATCTTCTCCCCTGTCTTCTAGACAATTGAAATCCTTTTCTACCAAAAGAGATAGAGTTTTTCCATCTTTAAGAGGTACTAAATTACTAAACCCTACCTTTTTACTGCTTTCCCAACCCTGAATCATTTCCGAAGGTAAAATCAAAGTAATTTTATCATTCTCAAAACTAGCCGTAAGCGAAGTTGCTCTGGTTTGGCTGCTTAAAGCATATGCAAATGTGCTATTTACAAATTGTGTTTCTTCCTGAATATATCCTTCTTTACAAAGTTGCGACACTTCTGTTTTGGTAATACGCACACGTATGGAGTTACCTTTTATCCGTATTTTCATTGAGGTACTTGTTGATACTGACTAGTAGAAATAGCCCGAAATTATAATTAATGTTAAATATACAAGTCAATATTGAAACAGCGCAGAATATTTTTTCTTTCTTCCGTTCTACCTACCGCTCTTTTCTCTTCATATAACAAAATACCATCAGAAGTTGTAATTTTAAAATAGACACCAGGCCCGGGCATGGAAGAAATAGGAGTTTCTATACTTATAAGTGGAGATAGAAACGTTTGCATATAATCTATACTCGTATAGTCAATCCTAAATTTTCCAGTTCTATCCGTTGTGGCACTCCCTAATAAATCATCTTTAACCCAATCCACATCCATAGCTGATACAACTACCCCTTCTACAGGTGTTTTCCTATCTTCAATAGACTTAACACTTCCTATAATGGTCCAAATATCAAAATGATGCCTTACTTGGCTCCACAATTGAAAACCAAAACTGTAATTCCAACTAAATTCTTTAAGTTCACCATTATTCCTCCATACAGGCATTAACCGTTTGACCGTGAAATGGATAGGGTCTATTTTTTTCTTTTTACGTGCTTGTTTATCCTTTACGACGAGGTCTATCTCTATGGCACCTTCATTGTACGAATCGCACACATCAACTACATAATTTCCTTCTAAATCTGTAAAACCACTTCCCAAAATATTTTTAGATTTATTTAAAATGGCATCGGCAGATAATATGTGTAGTTCATTTTTGTAATCGTGAGTAACTTTTGAACCACTATTTACTTTGTAGATTTTTACTTCTACATGTTCCAAAGATTCATAGAGGTCCAAATGCAGACAAGCTCTAAGATTACCTTTAACCATGTAGCTCATTTCATTTAACATTAGAAGGTGACAAAATAAAAATAAAAGTCTATCCAATAGACCGTTACATGCAACTAGGGAGCTTTCTTTTAAAGAAGCTGAGTGTTAAGATATAGTTATTGACCTTTCTTTCCAAATACTTTTGAAAGCACTTGAAAAACATCTTCCGAGATTTTAAACTTATATAGAACCCCAACATAGAGCAAGGTTATCCCCAAACTTTTTATCATAATGCTTATGATAGAGTGAAAAGGTAGGTGGATAAAATAGAAAGTAAGCAAGGTAATGGCCAACAATACCGAAATTTGAACGGTTTCTTTAGTAAAGGGTAGCATGTTGAATTTCATCTTAACATAAATCAATTTTACCGTGTTATAGATGAAGAAAGCTGAAAAACTGGCAATTGCGGCACCGTCTAGACCATAAGCAGGAATAAGCCAAACATTGAGCAATACGGTTACAATAGCCAAAAATATTCCCATATATAAAACCGCCCTGTAATAATCCGAATTATATAAAATGGAATTGTTATTCCCCAACAGGGCATCATAAAGCTTAGCTAGGCCCAGCCATACAAAAATTATATATCCATTACGATAAGCATCTGGCAGTAGTTCATAAAGGTCATTGAGATTCAAAAATATAAGGGCAAACAAGAGTCCGGATATAATATATAGTGTAAGCGAACTTTTTTGATAAAGTCTGCTTAACCCCGCCAAATCATTCTTGTTCATAAGCTCCGCTGTAAGCGGATACATTATTTGATGCATAGAACGTGAAGGCACGGCAATCACTAACGCTATAAAGCTGGCTACGCTATAATAGGCTACGTTTTCAATTTTTATAAATTGATTGATCATTACCTTGTCAATCTCTAAAAGAACAATAGCAACTGAGCCTCCCAAAATAATCAATGCACTATACACCAAAATTTTACGTGTGTTGCTAGGGAAATCAAAAACCAACTTGGGCCTGTACAAGGTATATGCATAGATTTTCATAAAAAGCATCCGCAGTACATATACCACCACTAGGCCATCTATAAAGGAGGTTACTGAAATTACGTCAAAATACAAAAGCACCAAAAGAACGGATTGCCCTACCCGACCGAAAATTTCTTTCATAAAATTACCAAAGACCGATTTCATATGGACTCTGGCCCAAGCATAAAAAACTTCAAAATAGGCCATGGTCATAGCTACAAAGAAAATATGCCAGACATACCCTCTTACAATTGGGTTTTCCTTGGATAAGAAGTTTGAAATACTATCGTTCACTACATAGGTTATACCCCCAATGGGTAGCATTAATGCCAATGGCAAGAAAAGCATAAGAGTAAGAAAACCATCTTTTGATTTAACATCCGTGAAACCACTATAAAACTTTACCAAGGTATTGGGAACACCAAAAGCAAGTAATGGCATTATAACTACTGAAGCCGATAACACAACCTGTAGCAACCCATAATATTCGGGTTCCATAAAACGTAGATAAAGCACTAAAGTATTTAGTGCCCCAAGACCAAAACCTAAATATGTAATGATCGAATTGTTCAGTGATTGTTTAAATACCACTCCCATTACAATAATTTTGAAAGTTCTTGAGTAAGTGCCTTTCGGCTGTACTTCTCAATATGAATAGATTCTGAAGTAATTGTCCCTTTTTTAAAGTCGTTATACCAGTCAAGTATAGTTTTTTTGAGCTCTGCTTCGGCATCATAATCAAATACCTTTCCGGCCACGGTCTGTTCTATAATCTTACCTGCCTCCCAATTCTTTGGCCCCACCGCTAAAATAGGCCTTTTTGCAACCATGTATTCAAAAAGCTTGCCCGGTATAATTCCCTTAGTTTCCTCACTATCTATTTCTATCATAAGTAGTAGCTGAGACCTTTGCTGTCTTCGTTGGGCTTCGGCGTGGGAGCCATACCCTCTCATTTTTATATAAGGACCTAACTCATATCTATACATTGAATCCATTACATCCTGACTTACTACCCCCATAAACTCTAATTGAAGGTCTCCACGGAAAACGGCATTTTCCGCAGCAATTTGAGATAATACCTTCCATAGGTTTTTAGGGTTTCTACCCGTTAATAGGGACCCAATGTGAGAAATTGTAAAATTATGATCTAAATCCGCATCATTCTCATAATCGGAATCATACCCGTTTGTAATTACAGAAATAGGCTGTTTTGTAATCTGTTCAAATTCTAATTTGGTCGTAGCACTGGTCACAAGAATTCTATCCGCTTCGTTCAACACGGCATACTCCAACTCTTTGTGTTTTTTTTCGGAACTTTTGGTCAGTTTTAATTCTTTGTGATACCCAATAGAAGTCCATGGGTCCCTAAAATCGGCCAACCAAGTTACCCCTTTATCCTTTTTTAATTGTCTACCGATCAGATGAACACTATGCGGTGGCCCAGTAGTAATTATCGTCTCAATCCCTTCTTTAGCAATGATATCCGACAAATATTTTACCGAAGGCTTAATCCAATATTTTCTAGCATCGGGAATAAAAAAATTTCCTCTAACCCATAGCATGGCCTTTTCAAAAAACGATTGGTTCTTGGTTTGGATAATACCAGAGCTAATACGTTTTGTTTTTTTTGAGGACAACACCTTTGCCAATCCATAAGGTTCAAAAAGGGGCTGTGAATAGATTGTAATGTCCTTTGGAACTTCAGCAATTAGAGTGGCATCCTCTATTGGGTAATGCGGGTTTTCCGGAATGTAAACTATGGGTTCCACATTAAAATCGCGAAGGTATTTTACAAACTTTAACCACCTCTGCACACCTGGCCCACCAGCAGGAGGCCAATAATAGGTGATAATGAGGACTTTCTTCATAAGCTTAAATTACTAGATGTAAGATTGGGGAACCTGTACAAACTATTTTTTAACTTCTTTCTTTTCTTGACCTTCGTCCTTCTTTGAACTATAGAATGTAAAACCTATTCCGCCTAAAACTATAAGCACCAATACAATGGAACTTGCTAGCGTAATCTGGCTTCCTATCCTTACCACTTCAGGTTCAAACTTGAATTCTATGGTGTGCTCCCCACTTGGAACCTCTATAGCCCTTAGGGTATAATTTACCTTAATATGGTCCTTTAACTTTTCATCTATATAAGCATTCCATCCGTTTTGGTAATACATTTCGGAAAAAACAGCAAGACCATCATTAGAATTTTTAGACTTATAAGTTAAGTGATTAGGAGCATAATCCGTTAAAACTATAGCTGCTGTAGAATCTACCATAAATTCAAAATTGTTCAAATTTTTAACCTTGGTCACGTTTATGACAGCTTCGGTTCGCGTATCCAATTTATCCAAAGCCTGAATTTCTTCATCTGCAGAATTCACTTTTACTACATGGTTTACAAACCAAGCATTGCCATTAGCCTTAGGATTTACAGCGGGGTAACTTTTACCTTCTTCATCTTGCTGAATTACATACTTTACGTTTAACATGTTCAATACACCCATGTTACCTTTATACACGTAAAAACTGAAAAGGTCTTCCAGTCCGGCTGGTTTTGCCGCATGATACCCACCAATAGATTGATGATAGTAAGATGTACGGGCACCATTAATACCTTCATTGGGATCATACACCCTATAGATACTCTTATCCTTACTTATTTCCTTGTCCAAAGCAGTTTCAGGAAACGGCTGTGTCATTTTCCTTTTAGAAACAAAATTCTCGGAGTCAACATAGCGTAAACCAACACCAACCAAATCAAAAATAATCAATGCCCCAATTGCAACTATGGCTATGTTCTCTTTAAGTTTTCCTTTAATATAGAACCAAAGTGCCAAGGCCGCCAAAAGGACAAATATCATAGACCGTAAAAGGTCTGAGTTATATACGGCTTTCCGGTCTGCTTGAATCAAAGAAACCAGTTCATCCCCATAATTTCGTTTTAGAAAATCATCACTAGGGCCTTCAAAATCGAAACCAGCTTTAAAGATGAACAATGCAACACTTAAACCCAATACCGTAAAAAATGATATCTTCAGCGCATTCAGCTTTTCGGAAACATCAACCGTAGATTTAAAAAGTTCGCGCAATGCCAGAATAGCCAATACCGGAGCACACAACTCCAAAATCACCTGTATAGAGGAGACTGCCCTAAACTTATCATATAACGGAAAATAGTCAATCATGAAGTCTGTCAAGAAGTTAAAATTCTTTCCCCAAGACAGAAACAGAGACATAAGCACGCCCCCAAGAAGCCACCATTTGGCTTTTCCTTTCACTAAAATAAGCCCTAAGATAAACAGGAAAAAGATAATGGCACCAATATAAGCAGGACCTGACGTTCCCGGCTGATCGGCCCAATACAAGGGCAAACCACTAGAAAAATTCAATGCTTGGCTACGAGATACACCTTGATCTATTAAGAAATCATAACTTTTGGAGTTTTCTCCCAGGTTCTCGTTATTTGACCCACCAAACAAACGGGGTACAAAAAGGTTCAATGATTCCGTAATACCGTAGCTCCATTGGGTAATATATGACTTCTCCAGCCCTCCCGTATTTTCTTTTGTTGAGCCATCTGGATTAATGGTTAGTTCAGATTTACCACGGGTGCTCCAATCCGCATATTCCTTTGTAGCCATTAAACTAGTTGCATTAGCGGCAATCCCCAATGTAACCGCAACCAGGAGTAGGCCTACAGAACTAAAATAATGTTTTAGCTTTTCCGTTCGGATGGCATCTACCAAGTAAACTACACCTAAAATTAAAACTAAAAGCATGAAATAATAGGTCATCTGATAATGATTGGCCCGTATCTCCAATGCCATTGAAATTGCAGTTAAAATAAATCCCCAGAGATATTTTTTACGGAACACCAATACAATACCTCCTAAAAGCATGGGCAGATACCCCAAGGCATGGGCTTTTGCATTATGCCCAACACCAAGAATTATGATGAGATAGGTTGAAAAACCGAAGGCCAAGGCACCAACTATGGCCAATCTATAATCTACTTTCAGGCAACAAAGCAAGATATAGAAGCCGATAAAATATAAAAACAAATAATCTGCGGGTCTAGGTAAAAACCGGATTAGATTATCTAATTTCTTAACGTAATCGTGAGGATAATACGCGCCTAACTGATAAGTGGGCATGCCTCCAAAGGCACTATTTGTCCAATAGGGCTCTTCCCCCGTTTTCTTTCTAAAATCGTTCTGCTCCTTGGCCATACCCGTAAACTGAACAATATCTGACTGTTCTATTACCTTGCCTTGAAGCACGGGATGAAAATAGGCCAAAGCGGCAATCACAAAAAAAATAGTAACAAAAAAATGTACGAAGAAGGCCTTCAATCCTTTTTGCATAATGGGATTTATCGGTTGTTTCGGCTAAAATAATGAAGTTATCTCTACTTTCGAATTTGTTTTGAACTTAACTTAAAGGATAGTCGTAAGTTTTAAAAACATAAACGCCGATTGCAAAGCTTTTATAAGTTCAAAAAGTATTCGATTTTAAAGTATAAAAAAAAGAACTAGTGTAGTACAAAGAAGTTTACTCTACTTCCTCAAAATCAATATAATCACCCACCTGATTGTTTGAAGTATTCTTTCTTGACGGTTTCTTATCAATTATAACATCTCCTACCCGTTCCTTTTGATTTTGGCCATTTGTTTGTTGTGCAAATTCACCAAACTTTTCATTAAAATGTTCTTGGGTTTTTCGAGCGGCATACCCGAATATTTTGGGGGCAAACATCTTCACTAAGATCTTAAAAAGATAATAGACCAATAAAATTATTAAGATTGTCTTTAAAAATGCCATACTTTTTTCAAAATGATTATATCAAAAATACGATTCTAACGTTGTAATAACTGTGTAGAAGTGCTAAAATATTATTAAAGTAGTTTTTATGAATCCATATTTCGGATTCCAACACAGAGATAAACCACTGAAAACAAAGGCTTACAAGACGTTTTTGTTTTAAAAATGGTTATATGCATACGATAGATTTTAGATTTTTCACACAAAAAAGAACAAGCCTGAATTAATTAATCAAGCGGCCCAAAATGAAAAAGTATCTATTAACTCTCCTTTTTACGCTACCTATGGTAGCCACAGCACAATATACAGATGTAATTAATTCTAACCGCCCAGGTATGTCCGTTAGTGCATACGCAGTTGGTAGAAATGTGTTGCAGTTGGAGGCTGGTATTCTTTACGAACAGCGAGACCATACTCTTTTGGACACAAAAAGTAATATTTGGGGTTCTGATATTTCACTACGGTACGGTCTGTTGTTTGAGCAATTAGAAATAAATTATGAAGGCACGTATGTAAACCAGAACATTACTTATAACAGTTTGAACGTTTCTGAGAATTTAACCGATTTTTCAAGAAATCGGGTTGGTCTTAAGTACTTGATTTATGACCGATATAAAAACCCGGAACGCAATAAACCCAATTTATATAGTTGGAAAGCCAATTATGGTTTTAAATTTAAAAACTTAATTCCCTCTGTTTCCCTCTATGGTGGCGCCACTTTTAATCTAGGCGATAATCCTTTCTACGTTGGTGACCCAACTGTATCTTACCGCGGAATGATTGCAACCCAAAGTAGATTAACTCCTCGATTTGTACTTATAACCAACATTGCATACGATAGAATTACCACGGATTATCCTGAATTAAGTTACCTAGTTTCCATAAGCCATGCTTTTCGCAATCCCAAATGGAGTGCCTTTATAGAGAACCAAGGTATACAGAGTGATCGTTATTCAGATGCCCTTATACGCGGTGGTGTTGCCCACTTACTTACGGATGACCTACAGGTTGATTTTAATTTGGGTGCCAGCTTTAAAAACACACCTTCCAGAATATTTATGACCGTTGGCGGGTCTTACCGGTTTGATTTTCACAAAGACAAGCTCATATCAATTGATGAGCAAAGTGCCGGTGAAAATGGCGGCCCTATTAAAAAGAACGCCATGAAGAAGAAGAAGGAAAAGGAGGATCGTAAAAAAAATAAGAAAAGCGGTGGAGCCGAGGATATAGATTTAGGTCCATCTAAGAAACAACTCAAAAAGCTTAAAAAGGAAGAGCGAAAGAAACGCAAAAACAAAGACCGTGATAACGGAGCTATCGATTTTTAAGCCAAGACAACTCATTCATTATTCATAAAATTAAGTTTCATAATTTTATTCTAACCCTATTTATCCCTAATATTGACCTTACAAAAAGAATTGTATGGTCACCCTTAAAGAAGCGATTTCAAAAGCAGAGCTAAAAGAGTTCGTGAAATTTCCATTTTCGCTTTATAAAGGCTCCTCTTATTGGGTACCACCTTTGATTGCCGATGAGATGGCTACTTTTGACAAGGATCAAAATCCAGCTTTTCAAAATGCGAGTTGCTGGTTCTATCTGGCCTATAAAAACAATACGCTTGTAGGAAGGGTCGTTGCTATAATCAACCACCTGGAAGTGAATGATCAAAACGTAAAAAAAATGCGTTTTGGCTGGTTTGATTTTATTGATGACCCAGAAGTTTCGGAAACCCTTCTAAATAAAGTAGCAGAAATTGGAAAAGCGCATGATCTAGAGTTTATGGAAGGCCCTGTTGGCTTTTCCAACTTAGATAAGGTTGGAGTGCTTACGGATGGTTACGATCAACCGGGAAGCATGGTAACCTGGTATAACCACGCCTATTACATTAATCATTACGAACGTTTGGGTTTTGCAAAGGAAAAAGGATATGTTGAAAACAAGTTCCCGGCCAGCAACGCAGATCCGGCTTTATTTACAAAATTGAACGAACTGGTAAAAAGACGTTACGGCTTACGTGAAATAAACTTTAAAAAAACCAGCGAAGTATTACCATTGGTGGATCAAATGTTTGACCTGTTCAACCAAACCTATTCCAAATTATCCTCGTTTGTTCCTATAACCGATGTTCAAAAGGAATATTTCAAGAAAAAATACATAACCTTTATAGACCCGGAATATATTAAGTTTATTGTAGACAAGAATGACAGCCTAATTGCTTTTGCAATTGTTATGCCCTCGTTCTCCCATGCATTACAAAAAGCTAAGGGAAAGTTGTTTCCTTTTGGTTTTTTACACCTTCTTCGTGCGAAAAAATATAATAAAGATGCCGTTTTTTATTTGATAGGTATTCACCCGGATTATCAAAATAAAGGAGTTACGGCCATCATTTTTAATGAATACTACAAAACATTCAACAAGCGCGGTATTCAAATGTGCTATAGAACCCCGGAACTAGAAGATAATATTGCCATCCGCCAAATGTGGAAGCATTTTTCCCCAAAAATTTATAAGCGGCGTGCCACTTACAAAAAGAGTCTGTAGCCGCAAAGGGCAACTTCCCTACTCTTCATTCACTCACTTTAAGAAATATTCGAACTCACTATAAAAACAAAAATGCCCCATGTAAAATGAGGCATTAGTTTCTTAAAGATAATTTAAGCCGATGTTACTCGCCCATAGCCGCAGCAACCGCAGCGGACAATCTTTTATAAGTACCATTCTCCAAACGGTCTCTAATAGCAGAGAACGCGTCTAATGTTTCTTCTATATCCTGCATAGTATGTGTAGCGGTAGGAATCATACGTAAAAGTATCAACCCCTTCGGTATCACTGGATATACTACAATTGAACAGAAGATGCCGTAATTCTCACGTAAATCCTTTACAAGGGCCATAGCTTCTGGAATACTACCGTTCAAGTATACCGGAGTTACACAAGTATTAGTACTTCCAATATCAAAACCTCTACTCTTAAGTCCGTTTTGAAGTGCGTTTACGTTCTCCCATAACTTGGCCTTAAGCTCTGGCATAGTACGCAACATGTCCAATCTTTTTAAGGCACCTTTCACATAAATCATAGGTAATGACTTAGCGAACATTTGTGACCTTAAATTATATTTTAAGTAGTCTATAATCTCTTTATCTGCAGCTAAAAACGCTCCAATACCGGCCATAGACTTTGCAAAGGTTGCAAAATATACATCTATATCCTTTTGTACGCCCTGTTCTTGACCTGCACCTGCACCAGTGGCACCCAAGGTTCCAAAACCATGTGCATCATCTACAAACAAACGGAACGTATATTTTTCTTTAAGTGCTACTATTTCTTTTAGTTTTCCTTGCTCACCACGCATTCCAAAAACACCTTCCGAAATAACCAATATTCCTCCACCGGTCTGTTCGGCCATTTTTGTGGCGCGCTCTAAGTTTTTCTCTAAACTATCAATATCATTATGCTTAAACGTAAAACGTTTTCCCATATGTAGCCTAACACCATCAATAATACAAGCATGGGCATCTACATCATAAACAATAATATCGTCCTTTGATACAAGGGCATCAATAGCAGAAACCATACCCTGGTAACCAAAGTTCAGCAAATAAGCAGATTCCTTATCAACAAATTCGGCTAATTCTTTTTCTAATTGCTCATGAAAATCAGTATGGCCGCTCATCATTCTTGCTCCCATAGGATAAGCCGATCCATATTCTGCAGCGGCTTCGCCATCTACCTTCTTAACTTCAGGTAGGTTAGCAAGACCCAGATAATCGTTAATACTCCAGGTAATTACCTCTTTTCCCTGAAACTTCATTCGGTTAGAAATTGGCCCTTCCAACTTAGGAAAAACGAAATATCCCTCCGCCTGTGAAGCCCATTTTCCTAATGGCCCCTTGTTCTCAATAATTCTATCAAATAAATCTCGCATTTAGGTGTACTTTGGATTTTAGTGCAAAAGTAAGATTTTAAGAGCAACATTCATAAAATATTATTCTCTAACAAAAAAGCAACAACCTTTACGATTATTGCTTTCCCACTTTTACAAACTTGTAATTTATTCTTTTATGTATTGTACCTTTTGAGTTTCGCTTACTTCCTTGGTATCAAAGAAGCCTTGATCCTCCATCCATTGATCACTATATACTTTACTCATATATCTTGAACCGTGATCTGGAAAGATAACAACAACATTATCTTTAGGACCAAATTCTCTTTCTTCGTTCAATTGCTTCAATGCCTGCATAACGGCCCCACTGGTATATCCTGCAAAAATACCTTCGGTTCTTGCCAATTCACGAGCCGTGTGGGCACTTTCTGAATCCGTAACTTTAATGAACTTGTCTATTACATCAAAATCCGTTGCTCCAGGTATAAGATTCTTTCCTAACCCTTCAATTCTGTACGGGTAAATTTCATTGGAATCAAACTCTCTTGTTTCGTGGTATTTTTTCAATACAGAACCAAAAGCATCTACTCCTATTACCTTAACGTTGGGGTTTTGTTCTTTTAAGTATTTAGCAGTTCCGGAAATAGTACCTCCAGTACCACTACATGCAACAAAATGTGTGATTTCACCTCCGGTTTGCTCCCATATTTCAGGCCCGGTACTCTCATAATGGGCATGCATATTGAGCTCATTAAAGTATTGGTTGATATAAATAGAACCGTTGGTTTCTTTATGCAACCGTTTTGCTACTTCATAATACGAACGTGGATCGTCTGCGCTTACGTGAGCTGGGCAAACATATACCGTAGCTCCCATTGTGCGAAGCATATCGATCTTATCTTTTGATGATTTTGAACTAACCGCCAAAATACACTTATACCCTTTTATAATACTCACCATGGCAATACTAAAACCGGTATTACCAGAAGTTGTTTCTATAATGGTACTTCCTTCGGTTAAAATACCTTTACGTTCAGCTTCCTCTATAATGTGCATTGCGATGCGGTCTTTAGAGGAGTGACCTGGGTTAAAGGATTCTACTTTTGCATAAAAGTTGCCGGTAAAGCTTTCGGTTATTCTATTTAGTTGTACTAGCGGTGTGTTTCCTACAAGTTCTAGGATATTATTGTAAGCCTTAATTTTGTTTTCCATAAAGGATGTCTGGTTTTGGGAACTATTGATAAAAAGATAAGTTTCCACAAAATTACTTGGACAAAATTACTATTTTTTTTGAATATGTCATTTTATCATGCAAAATACCTCCAAAAAATGAAGATTTTCATTCATAAACCATGATTTATTAACGTTTCATTAGCATAATTGCCCTAATCTAGTCAATTCTGAAGTGGTCATAAGGTTCCTTTTTATTCCCTAATTCTATTAGATTCAAAAAATTACCATATATACAGTATGCTTATTTAGCCTTCCCTTCTAAATCCAACAGAAAGGCGTACTCTTTTGCTACTTCTTTTAAGGACTCAAAACGGCCCGAAGCACCTCCGTGACCCGTATCCATATTAATGTCCATCATCAATAGGTTATGATTAGATCTCAATTCCCTTAGTTTGGCCACCCACTTTGCAGGTTCAAAATATTGAACTTGAGAATCATGCAGGCCAGTAGTAACCAATAAATTGGGATATTCCTGTGCTGTAACTTGATCATATGGGGAATATGATTTCATATATTCGTAATATGTCTTGTTATTTGGGTTTCCCCATTCATCGTACTCGCCCGTGGTTAACGGAATGGAATCATCTAACATAGTAGTTACAACATCTACAAACGGTACAGCGGCAATAACCCCGTTATATAATTCCGGAGCCATATTAATGATGGCGCCCATAAGAAGGCCTCCTGCAGAACCACCCATAGCATATAGGTGCTCAGATGAAGTATAGCCTTCTTGTACCAAATGCTTGGAACAATCTACAAAATCCGTAAAAGTATTCTTCTTTTTGAGCAGTTTTCCATCTTCGTACCAAGGTCTCCCCAGGTACTCACCTCCTCTTATATGTGCTATGACATAAACAAAACCTCTATCCAAAAGACTTAGTCTTACCGTTGAAAAATAAGGGTCTATTGTATGACCGTATGAACCATAAGCATATTGCAAAACAGGAGTGCTTTCATTGAGCGGCGTGTCTTTATGATAAACAACGGACATAGGGACTTTTACACCATCTCGGGCCGTGGCCCAAATACGTTTCTCCTTATAGTTGTCCTTATGAAATTTACCGCCCAAAACTTCTTGTTCCTTCTTAACTTCCTTCTCCTTGGTTCGCATATTAAAATCAATGATGGAGCTAGGAGTTGTCATGGAATTATATCCATATCGAAGAATCTCTGTATCAAAATCCGGATTACGGCCTACACCAGCAGTATAGGTTTCGCTTTCAAAAGGAAGGTAATATGAATTAGCACCATCCCACCTATTAATTTGCACGCGATTAAGGCCATTGGTTCTTTCGGAAATAACGTAATAGTCTTTAAAAATATCAATGTCCTCTAAAAGCACATCATCTCGGTGTGGTATAAATTCTTTCCAACTGTCTGAGGAAGTATTGTTCTCATCGGTTTTCATCAATTTAAAATTGGTTGCACCGTCTTTATTTGTCAACACATAAAAATGATCACCGTAATGCGAAATACCATACTCTACTCCCCGCTCCCTTGGAGAAAACATCTTTAATTCCCCGTCCGGATTGTCCGCTCGTAAAAATTGATATTCAGAAGTTAGGGTACTGTAAGAACCAATGATGATATATTTTTTTGATTTTGACTTGTAGACATACGTTCCAAACGTATCATCCGTTTCATGAAAAACCAACTGATCATCCTCTGCAGACGTACCAAATTTATGCTTCAGAATCTGGTCCGATCGTAAAGTAACTTCATCTTTTTTGGTATAAAAAAGTGTTCTATTGTCATCTGCCCATACTGAGCCTCCTGTAGTATTTTCTATTTTATCCTCATAGATTTCACCCGTTTCCAAGTTTTTGATACTTATCGTGTATTGCCGGCGAGAGACTGTATCTACCCCAAAAGCTGCAAGTTTATTATCAGGGCTAATGGCTATACCACCAATACTAAAGAATTCATGCCCCTTAGCCATTTCATTACCGTTAAACATAATCTCCTCAGGAGCATCAAGAGTTTCTTTTTTACGGGCATAAATGGGATATTCCTTACCAATCTCATATCTAGTAATATACCAATATCCGTTTTGTTTGTAGGGTACCGATGTATCATCTTCCTTAATTCTGGACTTCATCTCATTAAAAAGATCATCCTGAAATTCTTTGGTATGTGCAGTAGAAGCATCATAAAATGCTTTCTCCGCTTCAAGATAAGAGATAACCTCCGGGTTTTCCTTATCGTTCAACCAATAGTAATTATCTACCCTAACATCATCATGCTTTTCTAAATTATGTGGAACCTTTTTTGCTATTGGTGCTTTTACTTCACTCATATGTATTTCTTGACTTTGTGCTAAAGGCACAAATGTAAGGCATAAGACAAGAACGATTTTCTTTTTTTTAGATAGGTTCATTCGTAATGGATTTTCTTACACAATTTAGTAATTTTGTAACCTAATTCAATTTTAAAAATTAAACTTATGTTTGGAGACATGATGGGTATGATGGGGAAACTAAAAGAGACCCAACAAAAGGTAGAGGCCACAAAAAAACGAATGGATACGGTAACCCTTGAAGAAGCTTCTTCCGAAGACCTACTAAAGGTGACCATAACCGCGAACAGAGAAATTAAAAAGATTCAAATTGATGATAGTTTGTTGGAGGACAAAGAGCAATTAGAAGATTTTTTGATTCTTACCGTTAACAAAGCGATTGCAAAAGCAACACAGGTAAACGAGACGGAACTTGCTGCTGTTGCTAAAGAAGGTATGCCCAATATTCCAGGTATGGATTCGTTATTTAAATAATGGCAAGTTATTTGCTTTTATTTAAAAAAATATTGCTCATGAAGTTTTTGCTTTTTCTTTTGCTACCTCTTTTTCTAGTTGGACAGAATGATACTTCCAACACTATTGATTGGTTGAAAGACTATGACACAGCCATAAAAGTGTCAAAAAAAGAAAACAAAAATGTTTTAGTGTATTTTACCGGAAGTGATTGGTGCCCGCCTTGCAAAATGCTTAAACGCGACTTGTTTGATACAAATGAATTCTCTGAATTATCTAGCAATTATGTGCTATTGTATATTGATATCCCCAGAAATAGGGATTTGTTAAGCGAAGAGCAATGGAACCACAATCAAGAACTTTTTAAAAAACTAAACAAAAAAGGGGTATTTCCCATGCTTGCCGTAGTAAATGAAAAAGGAAAAATGCTTGATGAATATTCCGGTTATGGTATGACAGGAGAAATTAAATATCACATAGACTTCTTGAAAAAAAACAAATAAAAAAGCCCCATATATGGGGCTTTTAATTTTTGGGGAATTATAGTTTAATTATTTATCAACCTAAACTCCGTTCTTCTGTTTACGGCATGCTCTCTTGCTGTACAAGAAACTCCATCTTTACATCTGTTCTTAAGTTTAGTCTCACCATATCCGTTAGCTACCAAAAGACTAGAATTAATGCCTCTAGAAATTAAGTATTGAGCTACGGACTTTGCTCTACGTTCCGATAAATCTTGGTTAGAAGAAGCACTACCTTGAGCATCTGTATGAGAAGCCAACTCTACCTTAACCCCAGGGTTTTGAGCCAATACAGGTAGTAATCTTGTATCTATAATGGATTTAGCCTGAGCGGTTAAAGTAGCGCTACCCGAGTTCCAGTTTATAGGAAGTGCCTGATAGGTAACCAACTCACATTTAACCTCTTTCCAAGTGGTAAGCCCACCTTTTTCCTTCAACACCTCTTTTGTATAGGATTTTGTTACCGGTGGTACCATTTCCTCAACAGTATAAGCATCTTTATCCAAGACTGTTCTTGTAATTTCATCATAAACGGCGGGAACAACTTCCTCAACAACTTTAGCCGGAGAAATAAGTACTCTTTTCGTATAAGTAGCACTCTTTTCTGGAATAGCCGTTTTACTAGTACTTGCATCACTGGCAAGCGTTGAAGTCTCTATAGTCTGGAATTCTGCAGGATACCCTTTGTAGCACCAGTATCTACAATCATCCGGGTTTCCAGAATCACAGTCCGGAGCAGATGCTCCCAATTCCCATTGGGCATAGGCAGGTTTCACCTCTATGGTCTGCGAAGCACTTCCAAAACTAGCTGGGATAACATTTAAGGAGTTACCACCTTCTTTAGAAACGTAGGTCACTTTCTCGGTACCCCACTCTTCAGGAATAATTCGTAATTTCTTACTCTCTTCTTTAACTAGGACACGCTCTGTAACGGTTTTATACGTAGCAGGGACAGTTTTTAGAACCTTGTAACCCGGTTTTACGGTAATAGTTACGGTTTCGTTTACATAAACGTCAGGAGTAGTACATCGTACATAACATTTTCCTGGTTCAGGGTTTTCGGGCAGGTCTTGCGCCATACCACATGTAGCCGTAAGCACGGCAATTGAAAAAAGAATTTTCTTCATAATACGGTTAATGTTTAATGTGTTTATTATAGTTGCTTTAAAGTTAAACTTTTAATGTTTTTTTAACAAGCCCTTTCCTGTTAAACATTAAAATGATCGATGAACTACATCATTTTAACCAAAAAACGCACTAAATAACAGCACTAGCATAGAATAGCTCAATTAAAAAAATGATTAAGATTAGACAGTTATTTTTCTATGGAAGAAAGGGTTTCGAGCTTTAAAAATGATGTAACATTTAAATACAACTACACATATAACTGTTCCTGTTATTTTGTATCTTTTACCTAAAAATTACAAAGTGATAGAAATAGTTGCCCTACCAAATTCCGATTTTCAGTTTCACGTCAAATCCAAAAGTGGTTCCATTTTACTCACTAGCAAGGACTTTGATGACAAAACAGCACTAGAAGATACGCTGTCCCGTCTTAACAATCTTGAAATTGCACGTGGCAATTTTGAACGAAAGACTAATCATCAAGGAAAATTTCTATTCAATTTTAAAGATGAAAACGGCAATCTACTTGGTTCAAGCCAGCTATATGACTCCGAAGCAGGAATGGAGAACGGTATAAAAAATTTACGTAACCGCTTAAACGAATTAAGGGAGTTATAAATTTTTCAAAATATTCAAGAAAGCATTGTGCATTGTATCTGTATAATCTAAATGGGTAACTATCCTGAGCTTTCCTTGCCCCATATCAATTATGGACACATCTTTTTCTTTTAGTTTTTCAACAAAAGTATCTCCCGTCATAAACTTTTCATCAATTTCAAAGATGATGATATTAGTCTCAATGGGCTCTACTTGTTTTATATAGGTTAGCTTACTCAACACCTCCCCTATTTCACGCGCTTTTTGATGATCTTCTAACAAACGTTCTATGTGATTGTCCAATGCATAAATTCCCGCAGCCGCAAGAAAACCTGCCTGACGCATGCCTCCTCCAAAGATCTTGCGTACGCGTAGCGCTTGTTGCATCTGTTCTTTACTACCCACGAGAACGGAACCTACGGGGCATCCCAAACCTTTACTTAGGCAAACACTAATAGTATCGAACAAGGTCCCGTACGCTAAGGCGTTTTCCTTTTTTTCTACCAAAGCGTTCCACAAACGTGCACCATCAAGATGATAAGCCAGTTGGTTGGTATTACAAACCTCTTTTATTTTCTTTAACTCCTCAATATCCCAACAAGCACCACCACCTTTATTGGTTGTATTTTCAACACACACCAAAGAAGTTAACGGACTATGGTAAAAATCCGGTGGGTTTATGGCTCCTTCTACCTGTTTTGCCGTAATCATTCCTCTATCTCCATCTATCAATTTACACGAAACCCCACTGTTAAAACTGACGCCACCGCCTTCATAATTGTATATATGGGCATATTTATCACATATTAACTGGTCTCCAGGTTGTGTATGAAGCTTTATTCCTGTCTGATTTGCCATGGTGCCAGAAGGAAAAAAAAGAGCAGCTTCTTTGCCGAACATTACCGCTACTTTTTCTTCAAGGGCGTTTACCGTTGGGTCTGTTTTAAACACGTCATCTCCCACTTTGGCGCTCATCATAGCATCTAACATTCCTTGGGTGGGCTTGGTTACAGTATCACTAATAAGATTAATATGCATGTAAAATATCTATTGTTAAATTCTAATATTCAGGTTTTTTAAGAAGCGTTATTCTCTTTAAGAATAATCCACAATATCTAAATAAATACCGCAAAAAACACACTTATTTACTAATGTTTAAAATCAAAATATCAAACATTCACGCCATTTATTACATAAATGATAAAATTACATTTCGATTATTGTAGTATTCTTTCCAAAAAAAAGGATGAAAATAAATAACTTAAGTAGAAACAAATATACTATGGTAAACTTAGAAAATCAGATTTTTTCATCCTACCAAAGAAACCCTAATTTATTTGACGAAATCTTTGATGAAAAAGGACAGGTTAAGGACGTATATTCTAAACTTTTTAACCTCTATGGAGAGCATTCCATTAACGATTATGTTAATCTAAATGAGAAGGCCAAATCGTCTTTTTTTAACCAAGGAATTACTTTTCAGGTATACGATAAAAAGAAAACTCAGGAAAAAATTTTTCCATTTGATCTTTTCCCAAGAATTATTCCTCCCGAAGAATGGAAAGTAATAGAATCCGGCTCCATACAGAGAAGTAGGGCCTTAAACCTTTTCTTATGGGATATTTACCATGACAAAAAAATCATAAGACAGGGAATTATACCCATGGAACTTATAAGTTCCTCAGCCAACTATCTGGACCAAATGAATCACCTTGATCCTCCCGGTGGCATTTATAATCATATTTCCGGTACCGATGTTATCAAGCATACGGATGGACAGTATTATGTGCTGGAAGACAATATAAGATGCCCCAGTGGTGTGAGTTACGTAATCTGCAATCGTACCGCTCTTAAAAGGGCTCTTTTTGGAGTGTTCAATCACTATAAAACTTACTCGGTAACCAACTATGCCGAAAACCTATTGGATTTACTTGAGACCGTAAAACCCAAAGGTGTAGACGTACCAAATGTAGTTGTTATTACTCCTGGCATGTTCAATTCTGCTTTTTACGAACATTCCTATTTAGCAAAAACAATGGGCGTAGAACTGGTTGAAGGCCGTGACCTTTTTGTTGAAAATGACTTTGTTTACATGAAAACCATTCAAGGTCCACAAAAGGTAGATGTGATATATAGAAGGATCGATGATGCTTTTATTGACCCATTAGAGTTTAGACCTGATTCATCCTTGGGTGTCCCGGGACTTTTTGCTGCCTACAAAAAAGGCAATGTTACCTTGGCCAACGCTCCAGGAACCGGAGTAGCAGATGATAAAGCGGTTTACACCTATATGCCGGAAATAATTAGGTATTACCTTAACGAGGAACCTATACTCAATAATGTACACACCTATCATTGTAGCAGACCCAAAGAACTAAAGTATGTTCTGAACAACATAGAGAACTTGGTTATAAAACCTGTTGACGAAGCGGGTGGATACGGTATATCTATAGGTAACCGATTAAGTAAAAAGGAGATTGAAGTAGTTAAGGCTCAGATACTGTTGAATCCTAGAAAATATGTGGCTCAACCGATCATGTCTCTTTCGGTACACCCAACTTATATTGATAAAAGCGAATCTTTTGAACAGCGTCATGTAGACCTTAGAACATTTACCGTATTGGGGAAAGATAAGGATTTTGTCTTAAAAGGAGGTTTAACCCGTGTAGCTCTAAAAAGAGGCAATCTGATCGTGAATTCCTCTCAAGGAGGGGGCTCAAAAGACACTTGGGTATTAAAAACTTAATACGCCCATCTCTAAAATCCAATATCCATTTTTTTTTACAGAACACTAATATTTAAAAAATGCCTATGCTTGCACGAGTAGCCAATAATCTTTTTTGGATGGGACGTTATATTGAACGTTCGGAACACATTGCCCGATACCTTAGGGTAAATTATTTTTCGTCACTCGATGCTCCTAACCAACTATCACAATCCAGACAATTTGTACTGCGCTCTATGCTAACCATGATCGGAGACCCTGTAGCTAACGAGTCTCAAACCCTTAACGAAGAAGAAGTGCTCTATAAAATTGGTTTGGATCCGGATTACACTTCGTCTATACTAAATAACGTGAGAAGTTCAAGGGAAAATGCCAATAGTGCCCGGGATTTAATATCGACTGAATTGTACGAATCCATTAACAAATTCTACCACTTTATCTCTAACTATGATGCCCAAGCTTATAGCAAGAACGGGCTCCATGATTTTACCCTCACCGTAACCGAGATGTCCGCTATCTTAAGAGGCAAAGTGCGAAGTACGCTCATGCATGATGAAATTTATGCTATTATAATGATGGGGGCCAACATTGAAAGGGCAACCCAGATTATACGTATAATAAACGCCAAACATAATGACGCTCTTAAAGCTCAGGGCAGTTATGGCGATAAATTCAAGAACAGCTTCGAATGGACTACCCTATTGAAGTGTACGGAATCTTATGATATGATGCGCAGGTTTTATAAAAAAACACCAAACAGTATATCCACCTTGGAGTTTCTAATCCTTAACCCAGATTGTCCAAGGTCTATAATGAACAGCCTAAACCAAGTCTGCAAGCACATAAAAATACTAGATTCCAATAAGAAACCTTGCCAAAATTCAACCGCCTTTTTAGTGGGGAAAATAAGGGCGGAATATGAGTTTAAGTGTATTGTTCAGATTGAAAATGACATTCAATCTATAATAGACAGTACTTTAAATAGTCTTTATGAAATTAGTCAGAAAATGGAAGAAGAATTTTTTAGTTACTAAAAAAGTAGACACAATCCGTTTAAAAATAAAACATATCCAGAACCAACTTATCCAACTATACCATGCCTTTAGAATATTCTATTACATACAAAGCAAAAAATACCTATGAAGAAGCGGTGCATGAAGCATATTGGCAATTTTTAATAATCCCCAAGGAAAATGAGTCTCAACAATTTATTGGAGTGGACTTTGCAAACACCATTCAGGCCCACAATGAATACTCCATAAACGGTTATGGCTTTAAGACCATACGGGTACACCCCAAACAAAAATTTAATGACATTGGTTTTGAAGCTAACTTTAAATTAATAAAGAAGGAAATCAACCCTTTTGATTTTGAACCGGAACAAGACATAGAAAGGTCCTATAAAAAAATTCAAGAACTAGATTTTAAAGTAGACCATGAGGCCTTTTTAAAAACAACTCATTTTACGAGTATTCCGGAGCAGAAGACACCCCTTTTTCAGTGGAATACAAGCGAATCCATTTTTGATAATATACTTGGGCTTAACGAATATACCTATAGCTATATTCGTTTTAATGCAGATGCCACAGATGTCCACACTACACTTGCCGAAATTCTAAAAATCCGTCAGGGCGTTTGTCAGGATTTTACACATTTATTCTGTGCATTGGCCCGTATGCACGGCATTCCAGCTCGCTATGTTTCAGGATATCTACACCAAGGAAATGGTTATTTTGGAGATTCCCAGATGCATGCTTGGGCAGAAGTCTTCGTACCTTATGTAGGCTGGCTAGGTCTTGACCCTACAAACAATATACTGGCCGGAACCAATCATATAAAAGTTGCCCATGGCAAGGATTATAAGGACTGCTCACCTTTAAAAGGCGTGGTATATACCGCAGGAAAGAATGAAACCGTTCATTCCGTACAAGTTAGCAGTCAAAATCAGCAGTAGCTCTTTTCAACTTATAAAAACCTAAAAGACATATCCATAAGAATAGCTTATTCCTAAATATAAACAATCAACTATTTACTGCAGAATAGATAAAAAAGAGTAGTATTTTTGTTTATAAAACAGAATACAATGACAATTACTACAGACCTATTTAAAGGTCTACAGGATCGCCTTGGTGCGTTAAGGAGGTATCTTTGACGTTGATGCTAAGCTTATAGAAATAGAGAACGAACAGGAGAAAACTTTGGCTCCTGACTTTTGGGACAACCCACAAGAGGCTCAAGCCCATATGAAATTCATACAGTCCAAAAAACAGTGGGTAGACGATTATAATGTTGCCAAAACACTAGTGGACGACTTGGAAATCTTATTGGAATTCCAACAAGAGGGAGAAGATAACGAAGCAGAAGTAACGGCTCAGTACCATAAGGCATTAAGCAAATTGGAGAATCTGGAGTTCAAAAACATGCTTTCCGAAGAAGGAGACGAACTCCCCGCTGTACTGCAAATTACAGCAGGTGCAGGAGGTACGGAAAGTTGTGATTGGGCGTCTATGCTTATGCGTATGTATATGATGTGGGCCGAGAAAAACAAGTATAAGGTAAAGGAGCTCAACTATCAAGAAGGAGATGTTGCCGGTATAAAAACCGTAACGTTGGAGATAGATGGCGATTTTGCATTTGGTTGGTTAAAAGGTGAAAATGGTGTTCACAGGTTGGTGCGTATTTCACCGTTTGACAGTAATGCCAAACGCCACACTTCATTTGCATCTGTATATGTATACCCTCTTGTAGATGACAGTATTGAGATTGATGTGAACCCTGCGGATATTACCATTACAACGGCACGGTCCAGTGGAGCGGGTGGTCAGAACGTAAACAAGGTAGAGACCAAGGTACAATTGGTGCATCACCCCACAGGCATCCAAATTTCTTGTTCGGATTCTAGGAGTCAGCATGACAATAGGGCTACGGCCATGAAAATGTTGAAATCTCAACTGTACGAAATTGAGCTTCGGAAGAAAATGGAGGCCCGTCAAGAAATAGAATCCTCTAAAATGAAGATTGAATGGGGTTCTCAAATTCGAAACTATGTTATGCACCCGTACAAATTGATTAAAGATGTACGAACGGCAGAAGAAACAGGAAATATAGATGCCGTTATGGATGGCGATATAGATGTGTTTTTAAAAGCCTATTTAATGATGATGGGGCAGAAAGATGAAGATTAGACTTACTGCATAAATTAAAATTTAAAATCAAATAACAAATGATCAAGATATACCACAACCCAAGATGCCAAAAATCCCGAGAAGGATTAAAAGTGTTGGAAAATTCAGGTAAGGAATTTGAAGTTATAAAATATCTAGAAGAAATTCCAACTAAGGAGGAGCTACGTAAGGTCATAGACTGTTTAGGAATAACTCCAGAAATGCTTGTTCGTAAAAACGAGCAAATTTGGAAAGATAATTTTAGAGGTAAGTTGCTTTCAAGTGAAGAAGTTTTGGACGCTATGATTCAGCACCCTAAATTAATTGAAAGACCAATTGTAGTAAACGGTGGAAAAGCCGTTATTGGCAGACCCGTTAATTTAATTGACGATATTATTTAAATTAAGGGTGCTTCTTAGCATCCATGCAAAAAGTAAGCATTTCGTTGATTTTCAACGGAATGCTTACTTTTGTTTTATTAAGTTTCCGTCTTCAATAATTTGGTACATTTGTTGCTGTTTCGTTTTAACAAAGCTTTAACCATAATGGGTTAAACCAATCGTAAAAAATACAATCATATAAACTGATATCGTCATGAAAAACAATATCCCATACGTTATTTTATTTTTTGTTCTATTGCTCTCAAGTCCAGAATTAGTGGCCCAATACGGCTACGGTGGCGGAGGTTATGGTTATGGTGGTGGCGGCTATGGTGGGTACGGAAGACAACGTAGTGCCATTCCGCAAGTTCAGGAAACCCCAAAAGAACCAGAACCAAAGACCGCTGAGCAAATTGTGAATGATGAGATGCCCAATATTGCAGCTGTATTGGAACTTAACGAGTTTGAGTCCGCTGTAATGAGTTCTGTGTTAAAAAAGTATCTGCAAAAGCGAATTGAAATGCAGATTTTACAACTTACACCCGAGCAAATGCGCGAGGGAATGGAAAAGATTACAAAGGCACAGGACGAAGAGTTAAAAGCTGGGCTCCCTATTGAAAAGTACGATGCTTTTGTAGAAATGCAGAAGAAAGGGATGCAGAAGACCAAGAAAGAAAAGAAGCGAGAGAAAAAACGAAAGAAGAAAAAATCCAAAGACTGACATGAATAAAACGTTCTTGATTGCCCTGTTACTGTTATCACTAAACACATTTGCACAACGGCCGCAGCGGCCCCAAAGTCAAGAACAACAACCCATTAAAATTACCGGCACCGTTCTGGATAAGGATAACGGCCTCCCTCTTGAATATGCCACTTTAGTACTTCATAGTGTAAAAGACCCGAAAAAAGTAACCGGTGGAATTACTGATTTAGACGGTAAGTTTGAAGTTGAGACCCTGCCAGGCAAATACAATATTAGTGTAGAGTACATCTCCTATAAGACCTATAAACTAGCGGAACAGGAACTAACACAATCCACAGATTTAGGCACTATAAAACTCGCACTTGATGTTGCCCAACTAGAAGGAGTAGAAGTTGTTGGCGAGAAAACCACGGTAGAAGTTCGTCTTGACAAAAAAATCTATAACATAGGTAAAGACCTTACCACTAGCGGCGCAACCATAAGCGACGCCCTTAACAATGTACCTTCCGTAAATGTAGATGTAGAAGGGGCTATTAGCTTGCGAGGCAACGAAAATGTTAGAATTCTAATAAACGGAAAACCTTCGGCCTTAGCGGGTTTTGGATCTACGGATGCCCTAAGGGAATTGCCGGCAGATGCCATTGAAAAGGTTGAGGTAATTACAAGTCCCTCCGCTAGATATGATGCAGAAGGTACGGCAGGTATTTTGAACATTGTTTTAAAGCGAGAAAAAACACTAGGATTTAACGGTTCCGTAAATGTAAATATAGGGTACCCTTCACAAAGTAGTATGTCCATAAATGCTAATTTAAGGACGGATAAATTTAACGTATTTAATACGTTGGGCTATAGATACAATGAATCTCCTGGTCATGCTTTTTATGAAAATTCATACAACAATGGCCAATATGATCAAATTAATGAAAACCGAGATTATACCCGATCGGGCAAGGGTTTCAATAATAATTTTGGCGTTGAATATTTCTTTAACGAAAAGTCATCGCTTACGGGAAGTTTCTTTATGCGTTTTCAAGATGGAGACGATTTAACAGAAAACTATAGCGATTATTTTGAGAATGGACTTTTAACAAGACAGAGCTTTAGGGAAGAAATTGAACTTGAAGACGAAGAAAATTATCAGTTCTCATTAAATTACGTAAATAATATTGATGATGACGGTCAAAAGCTTACCGCAGATTTACAGTATTCCAATGGTGATGAAGTAGAGAATTCTACAATTGATGACAACAATACTTTTCCCAACACCAGCCTTAACACGCTTGAAACCGTCTATCAAAACGAAATTGACGATGAATATTTGGTTCAGGCCGATTATGTACTACCTATGGGAGATGCACAGTTTGAAGTAGGTTACAGGGGTACTTTTGAAAGAGAGATTACAGATTACAAACTAGACTCTTTAGATAGGTCTACCAATCAATTTGTAACCAATGAAGATTTAACCAACAAATTCAATTACCAAGAAAATGTAAATGCCCTGTATACCCAATACGGTAATAAGTTCGGGAAGTTTTCTTTCTTGGCAGGTTTGCGTTTGGAAAACACGCAATTAAAGGGAGAAGTAACTTCGGACTTTGACACATCTGCCATAGAGGATGCCTTAGGCGAGGATATAGATTTAAATTTTGACAAAAACTATCTAGGGCTCTTCCCTACCCTTAACCTTATATTTGAAATTGGTGAGATGGAAAATATTTCTTTAGGCTACAATAGAAGAATCAATAGGCCCAGAGGGCGTTTTATAAATCCATTTCCTTCTAGATCTAGTAGAGCCAATATTTTTCAAGGAAATCCAGATTTAGACCCAGCCTATTCAAATTCGTTTGATTTAGGTTATTTAAAACGTTGGGACAAGCTTACGCTTACTTCATCTGTATATTACAAACGTGAGACCAATTCATTTGAATACATACAAGAAGCCACAGGACAAACCACAACGGACAGTGTGCGAATCATTAGATCTTTACCCATAAACTTATCTTCTAACGAAAGAATAGGTGCCGAAGCCGGTGTGTTGTACAATCCAAAAAAATGGTTGCGCTTAAACGGTAGTGTCAACTTCTTTCAGTTCTCCAGTGAAGGCGAACATAATGGAACGGATTATGGAACGGATAATACCAGTTGGTTCGCCCGCTTTAGCTCTAAAGTAAGTCTCCCTAAGAAAATAGAATGGCAGACGAATGCTTTTTATATGGGGCCCCGCCAAAATGCACAGACTGAAACAAAGAGTATGCTATCCATAAACTTAGCTTTCAGCAAAGACATTATGAAAGATAAAGGCACGGTATCACTAAACGTAAGTGACCTTTTGAATTCAAGAAAAAGACAATCGTATACCGTTTCCGATGATTTTACCTCTAGAAGCGAGTTTCAGTTTAGACCTAGGTCGATTAACCTCTCCTTTAGGTATAGAATCAACCAATCTAAAGAACGAGATCGCAAAAATGGCAGAGGCGGAAATGAGAATGGTGGTGGAGAAGATGAAATGGAAGGTTAAAAGAACAGTCTCAATAAAAAATCCCTGCTAATTTAATAGATTAGCAGGGATTTTTTTATTCGATTAGATGCACAAAAAAGCAGGAAAACGATAATTCGTCTTCCTGCTTTTATATGGTTACTAGCGTTAAACGCTACGTTTTGCTTTCTTTTTATCTCTCCACTCTTTATAGAGTTCCAAGATATTTCCTCCCAACCAATAAGGTACAACAAAGGTCAACAAGAAAATCATTAACCAAAACCCAATGGTCAAAATGGTTAAAAATGCTAAAAATCCAAGGTACTGATCAAATTCCATCTTCTAAATTTTGCTATACAAAGATACTTTAGAAAGAATGAAAATTGCAAATCGAAATCAAAAAAAATAGCATAACTTAAAAAACCTAAAATTTTAAAGTCCCAAAGAGGATATAAAATGGTGAAATAGTACCTTTGTTAACTAACGTAATATTACCATAATGAGCTTTAGAATCGAAAAAGATACCATGGGCCAAGTAGAGGTGCCCAGTGATAAATATTGGGGTGCCCAAACTGAGCGTTCTAGAAATAATTTTAAGATAGGCCCAACGGCATCTATGCCTTTAGATGTGGTCTACGGATTTGCTTATTTAAAAAAAGCTGCAGCTTATGCCAATCATGAACTTGGTGTTCTTGCCGTAGAGAAAAGAGATCTCATCGCCCAAGTTTGCGACGAAATTTTAGAAGGCAAACATGATGACCAATTTCCATTGGTTATTTGGCAAACAGGATCGGGTACACAGAGTAACATGAATGTTAACGAGGTTATCGCCAATCGTGCCCATGAAATTGCCGGAAAGAAGATTGGAGAGGGCGAGAAAACCATTCAGCCTAATGATGACGTAAACAAATCGCAATCTTCCAACGATACCTTTCCAACAGGTATGCATATTGCAGCCTATAAAAAGATAGTTCAGAATACAATTCCGAGTGTTACCCAATTACGGGACACTTTGGATAAAAAATCCAAGGATTTTGCCCAAGTAGTAAAAATTGGTAGAACGCATTTAATGGATGCTACCCCCCTAACCTTGGGGCAAGAGTTTTCAGGTTATGTATCGCAGTTGGATCACGGCTTAAAAGCACTTAAGAATACTTTGGACCACTTAAGTGAGTTGGCTTTAGGTGGAACTGCTGTGGGAACCGGATTGAATACACCAAATGGCTACGATGTAGTGGTGGCCAAGTATATTGCAGAATTTACGGGACTACCTTTCCGTACTGCAGAAAATAAGTTTGAGGCCCTTGCTGCGCACGATGCTATCGTTGAGAGCCATGGCGCTCTTAAGCAACTAGCAGTTTCCCTTAATAAAATAGCCAATGACGTACGTATGATGGCTTCCGGACCAAGATCTGGTATAGGCGAAATTATTATTCCGGCAAATGAGCCAGGTAGTTCAATTATGCCCGGTAAAGTGAACCCAACGCAATGTGAAGCAATGACTATGGTCTGTGCCCAAGTAATGGGTAACGATGTAGCTATTTCTGTTGGCGGGACACAAGGCCACTATGAACTGAATGTTTTTAAGCCTATGATGGCCGCTAATATTCTTCAGTCCGCTGAATTGATCGGAGATGCCTGTGTAAGCTTTGACGTGAACTGTGCCGCCGGTATTGAGCCAAACCATGAGGTAATTAAAGAACTCCTGAACAACTCTCTTATGTTGGTTACTGCCCTGAATACAAAAATTGGGTACTACAAAGCCGCAGAAATTGCAAATACGGCTCACAAAAACGGAACAACATTAAAGGAAGAAGCCGTTAATCTAGGTTATGTTTCTGCAGAAGATTATGACAACTGGGTAAAACCGGCAGATATGGTAGGTAGTCTTAAATAGACCAAAAACACAAATAACTGAATAAAAAAAGGGGCAATCTTCTAGATTGCCCCTTTCCATTTATATATAATGGATAGTGTGTATACTTATTATTTTAAAGTGAACTTAGAAGTTCCCAATAATTTTAATCTATCGTCATAAACATTCACCATATAGTTTCCATCTTTGAAATCTCCTGCAGGCTTGCTAATATAATCGCAAACATCTAAAGATTTGTTCTCGTAGTAGAAACCTGTTCCTTTGCTATATGTTACTGAAGCCCCAGAATCATTAGTTTTAGAGTAGCTCTCACCCAAAACGTTACCCTGTGGATCAAGAACCTCTATGAAAAACTCTCTGTCTCCAGCCTGAGCAATAACGTTATCGGCAACTGTAAAACAAATTTTAAACTTATCTGTTCTTTTAGCTCTAGAAGTAGATACCAATTTACCACTGCTTCGCTCTTTAACGGCATCAACACTAAATTTAGATAAGTTAAGCGCAGAACCTTTCTCTACAACATCTGCCAATTGCGTGTTTTGTACAACCAAAGAATCGTTAAAAACGGTTTGTTTCTCTAATTCAGTATAAGTACTGTCTCTTTGCATTGCAATAAAAGTATTCGACTTTGTAAGTGAATCTACTTGCTTAAGCAATTGCTCTCTCTCCTGCTTTAAAACACTTACTTGTCTTCTGTATTTAGAAAGAGAAGAAATATCAGCTTTCATGTTTTTTACAGAATCAATGTATTTTGCAATGTTATCTCTAGCTGAAACCAACTCTTCGTTAGTTGCGTTGCTTTCTAGAATAGCTTTATCGTATTCAGATTTTAAACTGTTTAAATCCTCAACTACCAATTGCTTTTCTTGAGTAAGAGCGGTTTCATTCTTTTTCTTCTCTTGATAAAGGCTAACTGTGTATATGATGGTTCCCAAAAGCACCACACCTAGCAGTCCCGCCAGTACTTTTAATCCATTGTTGTTTTTTGTTTCAGTCATAATGTTAAGGTTTATTACTAGTAAGAATTATTTGTTTGTATCGCTGTATATACGGTAAGATTTTCTTTTTAGATTTTTTGATGTAAAAAAATCGATTATTAAGACAATGAAAACATTATGATATATTAACTTTAAAGTATAGTTCAATTTTTTTTAAAATCACATGTCCGTTAAAATTACATCTTTTAAACCCGCGTATGCCCCCGTATTTAAAGAGCTCAACAAGAATTGGATAGAACAATACTTTTCCATAGAACCTATGGATATTTCTGTATTGGAAAATTGCCAAGAATATATAATAGATAAAGGCGGATACATCTTTTTTGCTCAAATGGAAGATAATATAATAGGATGTTTTGCTCTTTTAAAAGTAAACAGTACCACATATGAGTTAGGAAAAATGGCTGTTTCAACAGAATTTAGAGGCCTCAAAGTGGGTCAGAAATTGTTGTCATTTGCTGTAGATTTTGCCAAAGAACAATCTTGGGAAACCCTTATTCTATATTCAAGCACCAAATTAGAGAACGCCTTACATATTTATAAAAAATTTGGTTTTAGAGAAGTACCTATGGAAGCACATGTAGAATACGCTCGAAGCGATATAAAAATGCAATTAACCTTATAATACTGTCATGAAAAAATTATTAATCACACTTATAAGCTTTTCCGCCCTCTGTATGGGATGTAAAGAGAGTAAAAAAGAAACTGTAATTAACAAAGAGAATACGCTGGAGGTCAACACTTCTACAAAAGCGCCTTCTAATGATAACACTAAAGCTTCAGAGGTGAAAATAATTCCCATTGAACATGCAACCGCGGTTTTAGAATGGAAGAATATCACCATTTACGTGGACCCCGTTGGAGGCCTTGATGCTTTTAAAGGTCAAAAATCACCTGATTTAATATTGATTACAGACATACATGGAGACCATTTTAACCTAGAGACCCTTGAAGCCCTAGGGACGGACAAAGCTAAAATAATAGTACCGCAAGCCGTTGCCGATAAACTTCCTAAAGTTTTCACCCCTCAAATAGACGTTTTAAATAATGGAGAAAGCAAAGAACGTTACGGAATAACGGTTGAAGCTGTACCTATGTATAATTTACGAGAAGAAGCGCTGAAGTTTCATGAAAAAGGTCGTGGCAATGGGTATATCCTAAACTTTTACAATCAACGTGTTTATTTTTCAGGTGATACCGAAGACATTCCAGAAATGAGAAGTTTAAAAAATATAGACAAAGCTTTTATTTGCATGAACCTGCCATACACTATGACACCCGAAAGTGCCGCCGATGCTGTATTGGAGTTTAAACCAAAAGAGGTCTACCCTTATCATTACAGGGGAAAACCAGATGTTAGCGATGTTTCCAAGTTTAAGGAATTGGTAAACGCCGGTGATAAAAATATTAAAGTAGTTCAACTGGATTGGTATCCTAATGAGGATTACTAGATGTAACGAGAAGAACATAAAAAAAAGCTCTTGAAGAATTTCAAGAGCTTTTTTTATTGTTAAAATCGAATTTATTATCGAATCAATTTCTTGTATTTTATTCGCTTAGGAATTAAATCTCCACCTAAACGTTTCTTCTTGTTTTCTTCATAATCCGAGAAAGAACCTTCAAAGAAATACACCTGAGAATCGCCTTCAAAAGCCAAAATGTGCGTACAGATACGATCTAAGAACCAACGGTCGTGAGAAATAACAACAGCACAACCCGCAAAGTTTTCAAGACCTTCCTCCAATGCTCGTAAAGTATTCACATCTAAGTCGTTAGTAGGCTCATCTAAAAGCAATACATTACCTTCTTCCTTTAAGGTCATTGCCAAGTGCAAACGGTTACGTTCACCACCGGAAAGCATGTTTACTTTCTTATTCTGCTCGCTTCCCGAAAAGTTGAACCTGCTTAAATACGCCCGAGAATTTACTTGTCTACCACCCATCATAATAAGCTCTTGCTCATCACTAAAGTTTTGCCAAATAGTTTTCTCCGGGTCTATATTGGAATGACTTTGGTCTACATAGGAAATTTTTGCGGTCTCCCCTACTTCAAAATCACCTTTGTCTGGCTGCTCCTCGCCCATGATCATTCTAAAAATAGTGGTCTTACCAGCTCCATTCGGGCCAATTACACCAACAATACCTGCCTGTGGAAGTTTAAAGTTCAAATCTTCGTAAAGCAATTTATCATCATATGCCTTACTTACTCCTTTCGCCTCCAATACATTTGTTCCTAAACGCGGTCCGTTTGGAATATAAATTTCAAGTTTCTCGTCAAGCTGTTTTTGATCTTGACTCATCAACTTATCGTAATTCTTTAAACGCGCTTTCTGTTTGGTCTGACGCCCTTTAGCACCTTGACGCACCCAGTCCAGCTCGCGCTCCAATGTCTTTTGTCTTTTGGAGGCCGTTTTACTTTCATCTGCCAATCGTTTGGATTTTTGGTCCAACCAGCTAGAGTAGTTTCCTTTCCAAGGAATACCTTCTCCGCGGTCAAGCTCTAAAATCCACCCAGCAACGTTATCCAAGAAATATCTATCGTGCGTTACGGCAATAACGGTCCCTTTATATTGGGCCAAGTGGTGTTCTAACCAGTGTACAGATTCGGCATCAAGGTGGTTAGTAGGTTCATCCAATAATAATATTTCAGGTTCCTGAAGCAGTAAACGGCAAAGTGCCACTCGTCTTCGCTCACCTCCTGAAAGCACCCCTATCTTTTTATCCGGGTCCGGAGTACGGAGCGCATCCATAGCTATTTCTAGTTTGGTATCCAGTTCCCAAGCATTAGACGCATCAATTTTATCTTGAAGCTCAGCTTGCTTATCCATCAACTTCTGCATCTTGTCCGCATCTTCATAAACTTCAGGAAGACCGAACATGTCGTTTATTTTATTGTACTCATCCAGTATCGCAACCGTCTCACTAACACCTTCCTTTACAATCTCAAGAACGGTTTTATTCTCATCCAACTCCGGCTCTTGCTCCAAGTACCCCACTTTATATCCTGGGGAAAAGACAACATCACCTTGAAAATTTTTATCCACACCCGCTATAATCTTAAGCAAGGTGGACTTACCTGATCCGTTAAGGCCAAGAATACCAATCTTAGCTCCGTAAAAAAAGCTCAGATATATGTTTTTAAGAACGGGCGTATTTGCGCTCTTATATGTTTTGGTGACTCCGGACATGGAGAAAATCACCTTCTTATCATCAGACATAAAATAATATTAAGTAATTTATAAAAAGGATATTACACTGTTTATCTAAACTCTTCCTTTAAGAGCATTGAACACCCAAGCAATAGCAAAAAATCCTATTCCCACGGAGGCAAAGCCCCAACCCGCAACTTCATCGTATCTAAAAGCGCCTAAGGCTATTAGGGCCAGACCCACAAAAATCATTATAAAAGTGGCCCATGCCAGTACGGTATTTTTATTCATTCCCATGGTATATTGGTTTCAATTTTGGTAACTTCAAATATCGTAATTTTTATAGTATTCTAAGGCTCTACACCTTCTTTTTGTTGTTCAAAAGGAAAAATAACACCCGTTTTCTGTCGTACTTGAAACAAAAGGTCTGCTAAATCCTTACTATTTTGATGACTCCACAGTTTACTTTCTAGTTCACCGGATGCCAAACAGGCATGAACTTCTTCAATTTCATAGGTATATCCTTTACCGTGGGTAGGTAGGTCATAGTTAGTCAACACGCTATCTTTTTCTACCGAATAGCCTTGTGCTTCATGCCATCTTGGGTGCAGAAAAATACTGCCTTCACTCCCCGAAATTTCGGCCTTCATCTCAGATTTGGAGTTCAAACCACTATATAAAATAGCCTGTGCCTCCTCATATTCAAAAATCATTGATGTCTGCATTTCTATTCCCGTTTTAAATAAACGAGAAGATGCCTGAATGTTCTTGGGCATTCCCAAAACTAAATAGGACAGAAAAATAGGATAAATACCTATATCCAATAAAGAACCACCAGCTAAATTTGGATTCAACAACCTATTTTTTGGGTCTCTTCCCAAAGCATAAAACGCAAAGTCTGCATGAATGAACCCTACAGAACCAATTTCACCCTGCTCTACCAATTGTTTTGCTTTTTGAATAGATGGATTAAAACGACTCCAAAGCGCCTCCATTAAGAAGACTTTGTTCTTTTTTGCGGATGCAATCATCCTTGATACTTCTTGGGGGTTAACGCCCATTGGTTTTTCACAGAGCACATGCTTGCCATTTTCCATGGCCTTAATACTTAAATCTTCATGCAATGTATGTGGCGTTGCTATGTATACAACATCAACTTCAGCAGACTTAAATAAGGCTTCATAACTATCAAAAGTATGGGGCGCCCCATATTCATCTGCAAACTCTTTTGCTTTGTCCATGCTTCTTGAGGCAACACCAGTAAGCCTTCCTCCAGAAACCAAAGCCAAATCTTTAGCAAAACTATGTGCTATGCTTCCCAAGCCTACAATTCCCCAACGTATTTCCTGTGCCATATGATTTTCGATTTTTTCAAATGTAAACAATTTTACTCCTTATCTTTAAGCATTGAAATGTCAAGGCAAAAAAATGGATTTAAAATTTAACAAGAACGAAGATCACAATAAATTACTCCTAAGCGACCTGAAAAGAAGGTTGGCCCAAGTAAAATTGGGTGGTGGAAAAGCACGTATTCAAAAGCAGCACGACCAAGGCAAAATGACGGCTCGTGAACGCATAGACTATCTATTGGACGATAATACGGATAGTCTTGAAATAGGTGCTTTTGTAGGCGACGGCATGTACGAAGAACATGGTGGATGCCCCTCCGGAGGCGTTGTTATTAAAATTGGATACGTATCCGGCAAACAATGTATTGTGGTGGCCAATGATGCCACGGTAAAAGCCGGGGCTTGGTTCCCCATTACGGGAAAGAAAAATCTACGTGCGCAAGAAATTGCTATGGAGAACCGCTTACCCATCATCTATTTAGTGGATAGTGCCGGTGTTTATCTTCCTTTGCAGGACGAGATTTTTCCGGACAAGGAACATTTTGGGCGCATTTTTAGAAACAATGCCGTAATGAGTAGTATGGGTATCACACAAATTGCGGCCGTCATGGGCAGTTGTGTGGCCGGCGGGGCCTATCTACCTATTATGAGCGACGAAGCTTTAATTGTGGATAAGACGGGAAGTATTTTCTTGGCCGGAAGCTACCTTGTTAAAGCGGCCATTGGCGAGAGTATAGATAACGAAACCCTTGGTGGCGCCACTACGCATTGTGAAGTTAGTGGGGTGACCGATTACAAAGCCAAAGATGATGCCGATGCACTGAATACCATAAAAAATATTATGGATAAAATTGGTGATTTTGATAAGGCTGGCTACAACAGAAAAGAGGCCGCAAAACCCAAAGACAACCCTGATGATATTTTTGGAATTTTACCCAATTCCAGAACGGACCAGTACGATATGGGCGAGATTATAAAACGTCTGGTTGACAATTCTGAGTTTGAAGAATATAAAGAAGGCTATGGAAAAACCATACTTACGGGATATGCGCGTATAGATGGTTGGGCCGTAGGTATAGTGGCCAACCAGCGTAAAGTAGTCAAAACCAAAAAAGGTGAAATGCAGTTTGGAGGGGTTATTTACTCGGATTCTGCGGATAAGGCCACCCGGTTTATTGCCAATTGCAACCAAAAGAAAATTCCCCTTGTATTCTTACAGGATGTTACCGGTTTCATGGTGGGCAGCAAAAGCGAACATGGAGGCATCATTAAAGATGGCGCCAAAATGGTGAATGCCGTTAGTAACTCCGTTGTTCCCAAATTCACTATCGTAATCGGCAATAGCTATGGGGCCGGAAACTATGCTATGTGCGGCAAGGCATATGACCCCAGACTCATTGCCGCTTGGCCAAGTGCCGAATTGGCTGTGATGGGCGGAAATTCCGCGGCTAAAGTACTTTTACAAATCGAAAAGGCTTCTCTTAAGAAAAAAGGTGAAACAATCACCGAGAAGAAAGAAGCAGAACTTTTCAATAAAATAAAAAGCAGGTATGATAATCAAGTTTCTCCCTATTACGCCGCTTCACGTCTTTGGACCGATGCCGTAATAAACCCTCTAGATACCCGTAAATGGATTTCTATGGGAATTGAAGCCGCAAACCATGCTCCAATTGAAAAAGATTTTAATTTAGGTGTTATTCAGGTATAATCTAGTTTCTGGATTACTACAGAAGTTATAAGGCGACCTTTTTCAAGGTTGCCTTTCTTTTTATTTTTCCGCTAGACGTCTCAACAAAAGCGTCTACCGTAAAAATTTCCTTAGGTATTTCATATTTTTTAAGCGAACCCAGATTCGCTATTTTTTCTTTAAGTGCGGCTATTTTAGGAATTCCTTCTACGAGCAAAACTAATTTCTGACCAAGGTTTTCATTGGGTACGCCTGCCACAAAAAACCTATTTTCCATAACTGCGGCCAGCTTTGCTTCCACCTGTTCGGGAAATAGTTTTACACCTCCTGAATTAATTACATTATCCAAACGCCCCAACCACTTAAAGGTTTTTTCCGAAGTTAAGTGTACCATATCATTAGTATGTATAGTTTCGTTAGCAACCAATGGCGCATCAATTACCAAACACCCCCTATCATCTGTGGCAATCTTCACATTCGCTAAGGTTGTAAACACATCCAAATCTATATCCGTTTGAACTAATGCCGCTAATAATGGCTTCACCGCAATATGCGTTATAGTTTCGGTCATGCCGTATGTTTCGTAGACGTTTGTTCTTAGTGATGCTTTAAGAAACTCCTCCTTCAACTTATAAGAAACTGGAGCACCGCCTACAATAAGTTTTTTCACCCTGTCCAACTCATTAAACGAATCCCCAAACTGCAAGGGAACCATAGCTACAAAATCATACGAAGCCGAAGTTTCCAATAAAGGATTTGACGAAGGAGCAACACAATCTATGGATAGCCCTAAAACCATGGCCCTTACCAACATCATTTTACCCGCTATAAAACTCACCGGAAGACAAAGAAGAGCCGTATCCCCAGGTTTAAGATTGAAGAAATCACCAGTGGCAATAGCCGAATTTACCATGTGCTGTTTTTGTAGAACAATAGGCTTGGGGACTCCTGTAGAACCCGAAGTGTGTACGGTTACGGTAGATTCATTATTCAACCAGTCTATGAGAAAATCGCCAATTTCCTTTTCAAAGGCTTTCCCCTCCTTAACAAAACTATAGGCTACTTCTTTTAGCTCTTCCTTAGAATACGAAATTCCGTTTAGCCTAAACTGTTCATGAAGTTTTTTATAGGTCCGTTCGCTCATCATTCAGGGCTAAAAATGTTTCTTTGGAGGGTACATCTCCCGTTAAACGCTCTTTCCAATCGGACCAATTGTATTTTTTAGCAAAGACAAAAAGTAAAATAGGATAAATAACAAAAACAGGTACTAATACATCCCAACCCAAAACAGGGTCGGAAACGTCACGATATAACGAATCAACTTGAAAAGCTGTCCAATCCGCTGTTACCAAAAGTGCCGCAGTAAGATTATTAGCGGCGTGGAACCCTAAAGCCAGTTCCAAACCTTCGTCCATCAAGGTTAAAATTCCAAGAAAAAAACCGGTTCCTATATAGAATACCAAAATACCATACCCCATTTTAGCGACCTCTGGATTAAAAATATGCATGATTCCAAAAAGTAGGGAAGTCACCACAAGGGGCACCCAACGGTTCTTTGCCATAATGCCCAAACCTTGCATCATATATCCCCTCATATAATATTCCTCCATGCTAGTCTGTAAGGGAATCATCAAAACAGAAATAATAGCAAGAATTACAAAGGGAACAAGGTTAAAATTGAATTCATAATCTTCAGGTGAAAGAGCAATATCTACAAATGTAAATGCCGATGAAACTAAAGCCCAGATGGCAAACGCAAAAAACACCCTTTTAAAATCAATTTTCTTTCTAGACGTAGTAAGCTGCGTTATTTTTTGTTTATGTACTATGATTGTATAAGCAAACAGCGCTATGAGTCCAATGACAAATGTCAACAACATAAAGAATAACAATGTATTGGAGCCCAAAACATTGGCCATAGCCCCCATGTCTCCAGAACCTAAAACCGAAAGATTATCTGCCTCTACCAAAAGCGCAATAATCAATGGGGTTCCCCCTATAAATTGCCAAACAAAAAATATGGCAACAAGGCCAAGAATATATCTCCAAGGGTCACTTAAACCTTTATAGGCCTGTGCTATATACATAAATCTTCTATTAAGTTATTCTTCCATTTTTTATTGCCGTCATAAAACAACTGTCCGTTTAGGACCGTAAGCGGTGATTCTAAATTATTGGTATACAAACTACCGGTTCCCAAACCTTGTGGCATGGAGCTTTTTAAAGTATAAGTCCATTGCGCTATGGCATTCAGCCCAATATTACTTTCCAAAGCGCTGGTAATCCACCAGCCAATGTCCATTTTCTCAGCAAGTTCAATCCATTCCTGGCATCCTCTGAACCCTCCTACCAAACTAGGCTTAAGAATTATGTACTGAGGTTGTATGGTTTGTAGTAATTCTTTCTTTTTCGTTACATCAAAAACCCCTATTAATTCCTCATCAAGAGCAATAGGCAAAGGTGTAGTTGCACATAATTCCCTCATGGCTTTATATTGACCTTGTTTTATGGGCTGCTCTATGGAATGTAATTCGTATTCACTCAAATCTTTAAGTCTTTTGAACGCTTTATCTGCTGAAAACGCTCCGTTGGCATCTACGCGCAATTCAATTTGCGAAGCATCATATTTTTCTCTAATCGACTTTAAAAGAGCTATTTCAGCATCAAAATCTATAGCCCCTATTTTCATTTTAATACACTTGAAGCCTTCTTCTAACTTCTGATCTATTTGCTTATGCATAAACGTTTCTTCGCCCATCCAGATCAAACCGTTAATCTCAATAGGTTGTTGTTTTTCTATAAATGCCGATGGATATAAATGAAATGGATTGGCTGCCCGAAGTGATAAAAATGCCTGCTCCACGCCAAATTGTATGCTAGGAAATTCCATTAATGCCTCCCACAAAGCCTCTTTACCAAGATGAATATTATCACAGGTCCATTTTAGCTTTTCTTCATACCCCCTCACATCATCAATACTGAGTCCTCTTAGAATACCGCATTCCCCAATTCCTTTTTTACCGTTTTCATCAAGGATAAGAAACCAAGTTTCCTTTTGTGTCAATACGCCTCGTGAAGTACCACTAGGACGCTTAAAATCTAAAATATACTTTCTGTAGATTGCTTGCATAACCAAATTCAAATTTAGCTATATTTTACCTTTTAATCCTTGTAAAAAGGCAAGCATAAACAATAAACCGGTTTGATACAGGTAAGACGTTTTAAACAAGGGAGTTGTGGCACTCCAAGCACTTAAAATAAAAATCTAAGAAAAGTTTTTTCTAGCAGAAATTAAACCAATAACGTACACCGTCCTCAGCAGTTTTATCAATATTCAAAGTAGTTTGAAGCTGGTTTGCCAAACGGTTCATTAGTCTTATTCCCATTGAAGAATTGGCTCGCTCATCTGTGTCTTCGGGAAGGCCGATTCCATTATCCGAATATTCAAAATATCCTTCTTTCTCTCCAATTTTACGAATATGAATGTAAATCTTTCCATTTTCGTCGTTCTCGGGAAAAGCGTATTTAAAGGAGTTGGAAACAAGTTCGTTGAGCATTAAACCAAACGGAATAGCACGATCAATATCAAGCTCCACACCTTCGGCATCAACAGTTATATTAATATTGTGACCACCCTTTTTGTAAACGGATTGCACACTATTGATAAGACTCTCTATATAACTCTGCATTTCAATAACCGAAAGATCTTCGTTCTGATATAATTTTTGGTGAATCAATGCCATTGCCTTAACCCTACTCTTCCCTTCTTCCAAAGCTTCTATTGCCGCTTTACTTCTGGTATTCTTGGTCTGCAAGCTCAGTAAACTGGAAACCATCTGCAGGTTGTTCTTTACCCTATGGTGAATCTCTTTTAAAAGCGAATCTTTTTCTACCAAAGAGTTTTCTATAATATACTTCTGTTCTGCAATAAGCCGTTGGTTTTTAATACTCTTAAGATATGCATATACCAGTCCCGCAAAGCCTACAAGTGTGAACAATAATGAAATAAGAACCAAATTAATGTTTCTGTCCTTTGCCATCATATCACTACGCGACTTTTCCAAAGCTAATTTTTGCTCTGCCAACATGGTCTGCGACACAGCTAAATCCTGCCCCATAACGGTTGCCAATTGTTGCTTTCTTAATTCGGATTGATTATCTAATATAGAATCTCTTACGCGTATGTTCTTTTTAAGGTAAAGTGCGGCATTTTTGTAATCCTCGGTTTTGTCATAGTACAAGGCCAATAATCTATTCTTGCGCAATAAGTTCTCCGTGGTACTGGTCTCTAGATTGTCACTTAAAAAATCAGTAGCCTTTTCGTAATCTTGAAGCTGTAAATAACATTCGCTTATAGCCAGACTATTTTCGGTTATCTCTGAAGAAAGTTCTTTGCTCTTGTATTTTTTAAGGGTATTAATGGCACTTTCTAAATGTGGTATAGCTTCTTTATATTGCTTTAGCTCAACATGGCACTTTCCAATATTGCCCTCTATAATACCTTTTAAAAGATTAGCTTGCTCAACTTCTTCCTCTGATTTTTTTCTGGTAATAAGGTTCATAAAAACATCTATGTAACCTTTTGCTTTTTTATAATGACTTAAAGCGGTGGGCGCCGATTCATCTAACCTGAGATAATTTCCTAAATTGTTGTAATATTCTGCTTGGGCATAGAAGTCATTCTCTTCAATGGTCTTCTTAACATTATCAATATAATGCTCCATTGCCTTTCTGTACATTCCTAAATTGGCATAGATATCGTAAAACGCAACGTTCTCGTTAATACCAAGTTCTCTCTGTTCTTTACGGATTTCAATCTGTTCGGTATACATGGTCAACTGGCCATAGTTGTCGTCCATTATATCCAGTAGCTTAGATTTTAGATAAATATCTAATTCCTCTTTTTCTCCGTAAAGTTCTTTTGCAATAGCTAAACTCTTATCGTAGTCTCCTAAATCATAATAGATTCTGGCTTGTATAAGTTTAAAGCGTACAATTTCGTCGGCGTCTTCATCCTTAATTGCAGCATTAAGGTATATTGTAACCTCGTCTAACCAATCGTAAGTAGAGGTTTCTTGATAAAGGTCTGGAGTATTAAAGAAAAAGGTTAGTTTTTCGCTTGCATTCTCAATATCCATGAACTGCTGAAAAGGATTCTTATCAGTAGCTTCTTCTTCCTGCGCCGCTACGGAACAGATAAAGAATATTGCGCAAACAAGGATGGTATTTTTAAAGTAAATGTTGTTCATATATCTAAAGGGAACAAAATCAAAAAAAGATACTCTGTTCTATTTATACTAGGTTCTTACATTAGCTTATGGCCTCTCGTCTTAATAGACACAAAAACAACATTTTAATCCACTAAAAGACTTTTCTAAGCTAATATATTTAATTGGTTATTTAGTCCATTTACTTATAAATTTATGAAAAAGGACTGTAAGAAAATAATCTATTCCAATAACAATTGAAAATATGTACGCTTGACAGATTCAATACAGCTATTCAGAGTTTTTTTCTTAAAGTAAAAATACCATTAACATACAGAGAAGGGGTCATTATTGTTGTGAAACTAGGCGTAGTTGTTGTGAAACCGTGCTCTTTGAACCTTTTTTCAGAGCGCAATTTTATTCAGTATAAAATAGTATGGCTTGCGTTTTCTTACAAATATGCCCCAACTAAAAAGGAACCTAATCTTGGCAGATTAGGCTCCTTTACGAGAACACTATATGAAAATGAAAATTTGTAAATTCTTTTTCTTAAATACACCAGCAAAGTATTGTATTGATTGCGAAAAAGGAAAATAATGTTGTGAAACCGCCAAAAGTTGTGGTGAACGTCATTTTATGAAAACAAAAAAGAGGGAACATTAAAAATGCCCCCTCTTTTTATAATTCTAATTTTATTTTCTAAGAATTCATTGCAGATATAATGAACTCTTTAAAATCTTTTGAAATAGGTATCAAGGTATCCTTAATCATGATATCCTTTGAATTGATTGCATCTATATGATCCACATTTACGATATACGACTTGTGGGCCCTGTAAAACTTGTTCTTAGGCAGTTTTTCTAGGTAATCCTTTAAAGGAGAACGCACCAAGAACTTCTTATCTACCGTGTTTACTTCTAAATACACATTATCTGCTTTGATAAAGCGAATATCGCTAAACTGAATTCTATAATAAAGATGTTGCTTCTTTACAAAGATTGAATCCTTTAGCACGGTATTGGACATAGGAACGTCTTCTTGGTTCTCCACTACCGCAGCAGATTTATCCGATCTTGTAAAGTTAGAAAGTGCTATTTCTATAGAAGTATATAAATCTTGCTGTTCAAAAGGCTTTACCAAATAACCGTTTGGTTTAACTGTTTTTGCGTTTTCTACGGTAGCCCTATCCGAGTTAGAGGTTACAAAAATGAAAGGGATATCATAGTTTTCGCGAATATGCTTTCCTAAATCGATTCCTGTTTTATCCGAAGCCAAGATTATGTCAATTAAAACAAGATCAACATGTTGTGTTTTTAAAACTTCTTCGGCTTGTTCATAGACAATAACATTATCTACAATCTCATACCCTATTTCCTCAAGCATAGATTGCATATCATCTGCGATGATAACATTGTCCTCTACGATTAGAATTCTGATTGGTTGTTCCAAAATGGTTATTATTTAGTAGGTTTATATTCTAAATTTACAAAAAAATATTACAACTGATGTAAATCAGTACTGACAAAAAGAAAGTGCTTAATGCCAATTTCTTTAACTCAGGATCTATTTGATCATTTCTATCTGTAGCATGCACTCTTTTTAAATGCAAGAAAATAGGTATAAAGGCAATTAAAGGTAAAAAAAATAGCCCACCTTTTAAATTCAAAACTGAAAATGCCAGTATACACAAGAAAGCCGTTATCAATAGTGCATAATGGTAGATTTTACCCTTCTGAAAACCAATGAACACTATAAGTGTATTTTTATTCGCATTCTTGTCCGATTCATAATCCCTTAAATTGTTGAGATTTAAAACCCCTGCACTCAATAGACCAATTGCTATGGCCGGCAATAGAGACATAGCATACAACTGCTTTGTATACAATACCATTGAACCCATAACGGCCAATAATCCAAAGAAAAGAAAAACAAACAAATCTCCCAGACCCCTGTACCCATAGGCAGAAGCCCCAACGGTATATTTTATTGCTGCCCAAATACTTGCCGCTCCCAAAATCAAAAACAAAATGGGATATAACATATCTTCAAAGCCAAAAGCAAAATACACAAGGGCAACCACCAAAATAACATCTATAATTATGCTGAAAATTATGCCCTCTTTCAGTTCTTGCCTGGAAATACTCCCGCTTTGGAGTGCCCGCTTAGGACCTATTCTTTCATCATTATCGGTTCCCTTTACACCATCACCATAATCATTGGCAAAATTGGAGGTTACCTGAAAACCTATTGTAGTTAGCAATGCCAGTACAAAGACTACCGTATCTTCAAAACCATATAAGTTAGCTAATGCCGTGCCTACTACTATACCTGAGACGGATAGTGGTAACGTTCTTAACCTAGCAGCACTTATCCAAGGATTAATGTTTCCCAAAATTATTCTGCGGATTCAATTTGAATTCGTTTTCCTTCTTTGTAAGATGCTACAAAGGCGTCTTGAAACCCTAAATCTACCAATTGTTCACGGAATTTCTGTGCTTCTTCCAAAGTTTCAAAATTACCTAACGAATATGAGTAAAAAGGATTGGTCTTAACGAACATGGTATTGGTTAGTGCTTCCGAAGCCAACGTAATATTATTATCTACAAACGATTTTATCTGTACGGAATATATTTTCTCCTTTTCCAAAAACTCCTTGGCCAAATAGAATTCCCTTACCAAACTTAATTCCTCGTTCTGTTGCTTTAGATTGTCTATCCTAGATTTAATTGCGTCCAAACTATCTATTGAAACCAGTAAGTTACTAGGACTTTCAAAATTATTGGAAACATTTCTTCCTGCCGTGAAAGAAAAAACAATCAACGCCCCAATAAGGAATAAGCCCGTTACACCGGCCAGTAGGTTACGCTGCAACTTCTTTTTTCTTATCTCCTTATTTTTAAACTTGATTTGATCCAGAAGACGTTCATTAATTATCTGCGCCTTGTCTATATCTTTGTGCAACTCTAGTAAGTCGCTTTCTTCTATAAATGGCATATAATTATTTTTTCGAGGTTACACTGTTAAAGTTAACCAAAATACCGAAAGATCGATGAAATGCACTCTCGGAATGTTGCGAAATTACCATATTCTGTGGTATAGCGAATTAATAGCGATGTTAAAAACTTACCGTTCATCGATTAATTCATAGTAACGCATCCAAAAGAACCTCATTTTCAATTAGACAGCGTGTATACCATCGTCCTTAATTTCTATTTTTCGTTCCCTATATAATGTTCCAACCCCTTTTTTAAAGGTTTTTTTACTCATTTGAAGTTCCCGCTTAATAAGTTCTGGATCAGATTTATCGTGAAGTGCCAAATATCCACCATGAGCCATTAACTTTTTATAGATAGCTTCTGCTGCAGGTTCCAGAAGTTTTTCCCCAATGGGCTGCAATGAAATATCTAGTTTATTGTCCGGTCTAATATTTTTGATGTAGCCCTTGGTCCTATCTCCTACGGCTACATGCTTATAGATCTCATTGGAGTACACCAGACCTTTATGTTGATCGTTTATAATAACTTCCCAACCTAAATCCGTTAATCTGGTAAAAAGTAAATCTACCTCTTGCCGTTCACGAACGGTAAGTTTGTCATTGCTTAAAAACTTATCAATTTTATTGGACCCCACCAGACGAAAAGAAACTTCGTCCATATAACAGCGTACTACGTACCACTGCCCTTCTTTCATCTTATCCCTCTGCTCACTAAAGGGCACAAGCAAATGTTTTTCAAGGCCCCAATCCATGAAAGCCCCTATCTTGTTTACTTCCGCAACTTGCAGAAATCCAAACTTGTTTCTTATAACACTAGGAGTCAATGTGGTGGCAATAGGTCTTTCTTCATGGTCCAAATAGCAGAATACCTTTATCATGTCACCAATATCAATTGTCTTTGGCACATACTTATTTGGTAAGAGAATTTCCGTACCAGTGGTACTCCCTAAAAAGAGGCCCACACTAGTATCTCTAAGTACCTCTAACTCATTATAATTTCCCAGTTCGATCATGGTGCAAAAGTAACTTTAAAAATTGGGTAAAAAAAAACCGTCCACTTTAAAAGCGGACGGTCAAAAAAATTATGTTTTCTAGGTCTACTAGTAAACAGAAGCTTTGTTAAAGTGCTTACAAAGCATATAATAAATTACTGCTCTGTGCTTGTTTCTGTTTGAAGAACCATACTTTTCTACAACAGACTTTACAGCCTCCATTAATTTAGGGTCATCTGACATACCTAACTTTTTCATTAGATAGTTTTTCTTAACAGTTTCCAATTCTTTTTCATCAGAACCTGAAACCTTAGAAGCATCGATATTATAGATCGCTGGACCAAGGCCCACAGTTACTTTTGTCAGAAGATCCATGTCAGGAGTTTCTCCAAACTTTTCTTTAATGTCTTCTGCGTACTTTACAATCAAATCGTCTCTTTTACTCATAATAGTTAGTGTTGATAAATGTTAACGGTTTATATTAATTACTCCGAAGATATAAAATCAAAATAACCGAGCAAAATTTTGTTGTTCAAAAATCTTGGCGTTTGGACTTCCATAATTTTTGGTTTGTCCGATAGTTCGTAAAAATCTTTGAGCCTGTTATTCAGACTAGTTACCTCATTTACCGCTATATATTCAAACCCAAATTGGCGACTTATAAGTTCTGCATTTTTATCATGGGCAGTTTCAAAGAACGTGGCAAAATTTTCGGTTTCTTCTTGACCCGGTAGGATTCTAAAAATGCCCCCTCCGTTATTATTTATAATTATTATCCTAAAATCTGGCCTAAGGTAGTTGTTCCAAAGACCATTGCTATCGTAGAAAAAACTTATATCGCCAGAAACCAATAACGTAGGGGTTTTACTATAATAAGCAGCACCTACAGCAGTAGATGTACTTCCGTCAATACCACTGGTTCCTCGGTTACAAAAAATCTGCAAAGAAGAGTCTAAATTAAAAAGTTGGGCGTAACGTACCGTTGAACTATTTGCCAATTGCACCTGATAATTTGATGGAATTGATTTTAAAATACTATCAAACGCCAACATATCCGAAAACGGAATCTGATCTATGTACTCTTTTCTTTTTGCCTCGTATTGTACTCTCCTCTTGTTCCAATATTCAAAATACATACTGCTTTGCGGTTTTACTAAATCTAAAAAAGCCTTAAAAAAGTGATTGCTATTGGTTTTAAAATGATGTGTTAGGGAAAAAAAAGTATTGAACGCTTTAACTTCATCTACATGCCAATGATGCTCCGGTGTGTATTCCCGCAAAAATGCTTTTATCTTTTTGGAAACTACAAGACCACCAAAGGTTAGCAATATTTGTGGTCGTAAATTTTGGAACAATACTTCTTTTTGGTCGCTTTTTTCAATTGGAGCCACTATACTATCTATGCTGGCAAAAAAATTAGGATGGTGAAGGTTGGATGTGGTTTCCGTTAAAACTACCACGGATGGGTCTGTTGCCAATACATCTAAAAATGATTGCTCTACCACATTTGGCGGGTTGACACCAACAAGCACCATCTTTTGGCCCGAAGCATTCCATATATCGGCGTAAGCCTTAAAATAGATAGCGGGACTAACATCCATGCCCGTTTCCGAAACGACTTGAGCCACAACGGAAGGTTCTGTAATCGTATTATAAAGAGGCTCTTCAAAAGGCACATTAATATGCACTGGTAATTTCAATTGAAGCGCTACATTCAATACATTGTTAAGCTCGCTATTATTGTATTTTAGGATTTCTTGCTGCGCCAAATCATTGTCTTTTCCGGACAACCACTCAGGCATGTATTTCTTAACCCTATGCACCGCATGAGATACGTCTTGTTTTAAATTGGCCGAATAGCCAATGTGTCTGTCAAAAACATTATCCTGTCTAATGGTCTGCCCATCTCCCACATCTATCTTATAGATCGGGCGATCTGCAGAAATGACCACCAAAGGTATTCCGCTATAAAATGCCTCGGCAACGGCAGGATAGTAGTTCAACAATGCACTTCCAGAAGTACATACCATGGCAACGGGCTCGTGTAATTGTTGCGCTATTCCCAATGCAAAAAAGGCGGCACTGCGCTCATCTACAATACTGAAACATTTAAAATAACGGTCTTCACTAAAATCAATGGTCAAAGGGGCATTTCTTGACCCTGGAGAAATTACAATGTTCTTTATCTGTTTCGCCTTGCAGTGTTGCACTACCAATTGAGCGGAGGGTATGCTAGAGTATCTCATGAACTACAAAAATACAACGGTTTATTTCTTAAACCAATCTTGTTTAAATTACACTACACCCATTATAACTTTAAGCATGGTTTTGCTCTTGGCTACCGTTTCGTCCCATTCTTTTTCCGGGTTTGAATCTTTGGTTATACCTCCGCCAACATATATCTTTACTTTATCCTCATTTATTTGCATACAGCGTAGATTTACAAAGAGTGTGGTGGTTTTGGAAATGGAACGATACACGTTATTTTCCGTGTTCCTAGGCCGGTTATTTCTGTTCCTTTCCGTCTTAAAATTCAATTCACCCAAAAAACCGGTATAGAATTCACGATCATAGTTTTCCTCGGCTATTATAAATGCTTTTGTTTTCTCTTTAGGCATACCACAAACCGCGGGTGTTGGGTGTAGTGCCTTTATAACCTCTCCAAGATTTTCTTGTTTGGTAGTCCCTGATATTTTAGTGCGAAGATGTAATAGCGAACCCGCCCTGACAGACTCCGTTGGCGTTCGTTCCAAGTCAGTCACTTTACCCTCTAATGCATTAAAAATATACTCCGTAACCAGCTGTTGCTCTTCCAATTCTTTATTGCCCCAATTGGGGTTAGCGTTACCAGCATAACTCTGCGTTCCGGCCAATGACATTGTGGTTAATTTTCTATTACGCATAGTTAATAGAATTTCTGGAGTAGCCCCAAGCCACATGCCCACTTTGGGGTGATACCATAGATAACAAAATGCTGTTCTATACTGTGTTAAAAGTGACTTGAACAAAGCCAGGGAAGATGTATTTACTTTTTGTTGCAAACGCCTTGAAAGCACCACCTTATCAAAATCCCCCTGCGCTACTTTAGCTATTCCCTTTTCAACCAAATTCAAATGAAAGGTTCTTTCCTCAGGATTTACTGCTACCTCGCTCAAATCTGGATTTAGCATTTCCTCTCCTTCAAAATTGGCAAGGTGTGAAACTTCGTCCAATCGCAACAAAATGGTAGGCGAACTGGAATCAAAAGGAGCAAAAACAAAACCTGTTTCCGTATAATCATTTAAATACTGTACGGCGTCATCCTTCTGGAAAATAGCGGTAATTCCCTTTTCGTTGGGTTTACGGTAAGCTACAAATGGTAATTTTTTCGCTAGGTGAGCGTCAATTTTATTAAAAAAATCCAAAGGCATTAATTTTTCTTAGCTAAAGCAATAGTAGTGAGTTTGCAATAGGACACCAATTTCCCTTCTTCGTTGCTTATCTTAATATCCCAAAGCTGTGTAGTTCTTCCTTTGTGTAAAATGGTCGCTTTTGCATAAACATGTCCATCTCGCACACTTTTTACGTGGTTTGCCGAAATTTCTATTCCACGGATAGCAAATTGTTGTGCATCTAAAAAAATATAGGAAGCCATACTCCCAATACTTTCGGCCAAAGCCACCATAGCTCCCCCGTGCAAAACACCATCCGGTTGGTGCACTCGCGAATTTACTGGCATTTTTCCCACTAAAAAATCCTCACCTACATCTACATATTCTATCTGTAAGGTCTCCATAAGTGTATTCTTAGAAGATTCATTACAAACCTTTAGTATTTTTTCTTTGTAGCCGTCCATATCATCTATTTTTGTCAAAATTAAGCATTACCACTACAATAAAAGCCATTACTTTTATAGAGAATTTTATTCTATGGATTATTCTGAAAACACGGTGTCCTACACCACAACAAATAGCTACGCTACCCTAAATTCACTAACTGACCAAACCAATAATGTTTGGATAGTTCTACATGGCATTGGCTATTTAAGTCGATATTTTTTAAGGTATTTTGACGAATTGCCTCCACAAGAGAACTATATAATTGCCCCACAAGCACCCTCTAAATATTACCTGAATAACAAATTTAGACATGTAGGCGCTAGTTGGCTTACCAAAGAAGATACGGAGCAAGAAACCCAAAATGTAATGTCCTATTTAGACGCTGTTTATAGCGCCTTGTCCATTCCCAAAAATTGCAATTTAATTGTTCTCGGGTATTCACAAGGTGTTTCTATTGCCACACGATGGGTTTCCAGTAGAAAAATAGCATGTAACCATTTGGTCTTGTATGCAGGCGGAATTCCCACAGAACTGGAAGCCTCCAATTTTGATTTTCTAATGAAAAACCATACTAAAGTTACAACCTTGGTCGGTAATGCCGATGAATATTTGACCGAAGAAAAACAAGCATCTGAAACCAAAAAAATAAACCAACTATTTAAAGGTGAAGCGGAACAAATCTTCTTTGAAGGTGGTCATGAAGTAAAAAAAGAACTCATCCTAAATCTAATACAATGAACACGAATATTATATTAGAAAACCAATTGCTAAGACTCATTCCGTTAAAGCAAACACATCACGAACTACTTTGGCCCGTTGCCCAACAAGTAGATTTATACCAATACGGTTCAAACGATGTTTCCACAGAAGAAAAATTGAAAGCATATATTAAAACCGCATTAAACGAAGCACAGCAGGAAAAGTCCATTCCTTTTACTATTTTCAATAAGACCACTAACGAATGCATAGGAAGCACAAGATTTGGAAATATTGACCAAAAGAACAAAGTGCTCCATATAGGGTGGACATGGATTTCATTGGGTTCTCGCGGTACGGGCTTAAATCATCAAATGAAATTTCTGATGCTAAGCCATGTTTTTGAACAGATGGATTTTGAGAAAGTAGAGTTCCGGATTGATGAAAGAAATGTTCGTTCTAGAAAGGCCGTAGAAAAGTTGGGAGCCACACTAGAGGGTATACTTAGAAAGAATGTCATTACCAAAAATGACTTCAGAAGGAGTTCTTGTTGTTACGGAATCCTAAAAGAAGAATGGAACACTATTAAACAAACAAATTTTAAAGAATTCATATGAATCAAGCTATTGCTCAAGTAACTCTTGTTGTAAAAAATTATGATGAAGCCATTGCCTTCTATACACAAAAATTAGGCTTTAAACTTGTAGATGACATTCAATTAGACGCCAACAAGCGATGGGTTACCGTTTCACCTCCAAGCCTTAACGGACTATCCCTTCTACTTGCCGAAGCCGTAAATGATGAGCAAAAAAAAGCCATCGGGAACCAAACTGGCGGGCGTGTATTTCTATTTCTCCATACGGACGATTTTTGGCGTGATTACAAGCGTATGAAAGAACAGGGCGTTAAGTTTAACGAAGACCCAAGAGAAGAGCCCTACGGCACTGTGGTAGTCTTTAAAGACCTATATGGAAACCTTTGGGACCTTATCGAAAGAAAATAGCCTAGTATCAATAACTGGTTTCATCCAATTGAACTTTACCCCTAAACGTTCTATAAACAAAAAAGGTATAGCCCAAAACCAACGGACCTCCAATAGCCACCATGGTCAACATAATTTTTAGCGATTTAGTTGATGCTGCTGCGTTGTAGATGTCTATGCTATGTTCTGGTGCCAAAGTAGAAAACAATAGCGTTGGATAGAGTTCTATGGCCACGAGAATCAACATAAAACTTATCGTTAAGGAAGAAAAGAAAAACGCCAATTTGTAATTGCGCTTATTGGCTAATCTGGGTACATTGGCTATACTTAAAAACGTAGCTAAGGGAACGATAAAAAGAAACGGATCGCTTCTAAAGGCATCCGATAAATGGGGTATATAAAGTAAAGTGTAAAGCGTTGTTATCGCAAAGCTTACCATAAAGAAAATCATACCCTTCTTTAGAAGAAATGTAAGCTTGGCAAACAACCTTCCTTCTGTTTTTAAAAGTAAATAGATCGCGCCATGGGCCATAAAAAGTGATAGGGTAGTAATTCCCGTTAAAATGGCATACGGATTTAAAAACTCAAAAAAACCTGCTCCCTGGTACTGATAATCGGGGCCTATGGCAATTCCCTGAAGAACATTACCTAAAACCACACCTAATAAAAAAGCCAAAAGAATACTGGAAACGCTATAGCCAATATCCCAAGTTTTACGCCACCATTTCATTTCTTCCTTCCCCCTAAATTCAATTGAAATGGCCCGAAAGATAATGCAGACCAAAAACAACATAAATGGAATATATAAAGAAGAAAAAAGCGTAGCGTACATTACCGGAAAACCAGCAAAAAGAGCTCCTCCACCAATAACCAACCAAACCTCGTTACCATCCCAAACAGGACCTACGGCATTTAATGCTATTCTTCTACTTTTTTCCTTTTTAAAAAATAAGTGCCATGCGCCGGCACCAAAATCAAACCCATCAAGAATGGCATAACCGGAAAACAATCCACCTACTACCAAAAACCACCATGTGGGATAATCAAGTCCTAGAAAAGTCTCCATGCGCTTTTAATTTCCTGTTACTACTTGGGTAATCTCTTTTGTCAACGGACGGTCATCCTCATCACTATCATCATAAGGGCCATGTTTTATCTTTTTGTTCAACAAATACACGAACAATAAAAATAAAAGCGTGTAGACCAACATAAACAGAATTAAGGAAAACAATACCTGATTTGCCGTAACCGCTTGTGAGAAGGCCTCGGACGTACGTAAAAGTCCGTATACTACCCAAGGTTGCCTACCCATTTCTGCCGTAAACCACCCTACCTGATTGGCTATTTGAGGCAAAAGAGCCGTAAATACAAATATCCATAACAACCACCTTTTTTCAAAAAGTTTACCGCGCCACCATAAAAAACATGCATAAAGGGTCACCAAAATAAGAAACATACCTATACTGACCATGATATGGTAAAATTGAAACACGGCATTAATTTGCGAAGGCCTATCCTCTTCTGCAAAGGCATTTAATCCTGTAACGGGCGAATTAAAGTCATAATCCAGTAAAAAGGATAGTCCTCCGGGAATTTTTAATCCCGTTACTTTCTGTTCTTCTTTATCTACCCATCCAAAGAGATACATATCTGCTGGTGCCGATGCTTCAAAATGACCTTCCATGGTAGCCAGTTTTGCCGGTTGATTTACAGCCACACCATCAGCGGAGCTATGCCCGGTAACCAATTGGCCCAACGAAAATATAGTTGCCACCACAAGCGTCATTTTAAACGCTTTTTTGGAGATATGAACAAATCGTCCTTTTAAAATATAATACGCGTGTACGCTGAGAATCAAAAACGTACCGGCCAGAAACGCACCCAGCCACACGTGAAGAATACGGTCTACACTTGATGGGTTAAAAACCATAGCCCAAAAATCCGTTATTTCCGCCCTAGCTTCAAGCCCTTCTCCCACAATATGATATCCCGCAGGAGTCTGTTGCCAACTGTTGGCCACTACAATCCATATAGCCGAGAACATAGACCCCAAGAACACACCAATGGTAGCCACCAAGTGCACCCAAGGTTTTACCCTGTTCCAACCAAAAAGCAGCACGCCCAGAAATCCACTTTCCAACGCAAATGCAAAAATGCCTTCCGCCGCCAAAGCGCTGCCAAAAATATCGCCAACGTATCTAGAGTAAACCGCCCAATTGGTACCAAACTCAAACTCCATTACAATACCGGTAACCACACCAATACCAAAGGTGAGCGAGAATATTTTAGTCCAAAATTTGGCAAGAGTATGGTATTCTTTGTTTTTAGTCTTGATATACAGGCTCTCAAAGACTACCATAATTAAACCTATACCTATACTTAAAGGCGGATAGATATAATGAAAAGCAATTGTAAAAGCGAATTGAATACGGGAAAGAATCTCTACATCCATAGTGTGTAGTTTTACATTGCAAAGATACAACGCAAACTGCTTTTTAGCCAGTAACAATGGTTACGTTTTCCGATTCTTTTGTGTTAAAATTGCTTTTTGTGTTTTACACTTTTTAAAACCTTCTGTCCGGAGAAAAAGCATCGATTTCCATAGATGTTTTTTTGTTGTCAATAATCTCAGCAATTAATTTGCCAGTTGCAGGCCCTAAGCTCCACCCCATCATGGCATGCCCAGTAGCCAAGGTTAAATTTGAAAGCTTAGATGACCTTCCTATATAAGGAAGTCCGTCTGGAGAAACTGGACGTAATCCCGTTTTTACGTTCGCTATTTCATTGGCATTGATATCTACCGTAGGATAGTATTTTTTAGCTCCATTTGCGATAGCCATTACTCTTTCATTTCTTACCAAATCATTTAACCCAGAGAACTCCATAGTTCCGGCAAAGCGGGTAAAACCATTCATTGGGGTTACCGCCATTTTAGACTCCATGAGAATAGCAGGAATAGTTATTCCCGTAGGTCTGGCAACGTTTATACTGTACCCTTTTCCTCCTTGTAATGGTATATTCAGGTTTAGTTTTTTAGAAACGTTCCCACTCCATGAACCTGCCGCAATTATCACCTCTTCTGGAGTATAGGTTCCTTTAGATGTTATAACCTCATGAACACGGTTGCCCTTTACCTTCATGTCGGTTACCTCCTCGTTTAAACGTACATCAACACCAACCTTTTTCAGGTAATCCAACATTTTGGGCATGAATTGGGTAGGTGTTGTGTGTCCATCACATTCATAATGAATGGCACCTTGGGCATCAATTGCAACCTCTGGCTCAAGTCTCGCCAATTGCTTTTGGTCTAACTCCTTAACTTCCAACCCTAAAAAACTGGCTTTGTTCGCTACTTCTTTCTCATGAAGGTAAGCCTCCTTAGTTTTATAGAGCATCAATAGTCCTTTTCGTTCTAATTGAAAATCGCCCAAATCACCGGAGCTTTTTATGTCTTCAAACAATTCCCTACTAATAATATTAATATCCTTAATTACAGGAATTGCCCGCGCTACCTTTTCCTTAGTAGACGATTTATGAAAATACCAAGACCATTTGAAGAACTCCATATCCCAACGAGGTTTCATGTAAAACGGACTGGCCGAATTGAACATCATCTTGATGCCCTTAGCAATCATACCAGGTGATGCCAAAGGAATTATGTGACTGGGGGTAATATATCCCGCATTCACGAAGGAAGCTCCCGAGGTTATATCTGATTTCTCTATAATAGTAACTTCGTGCCCTTCTTTCTGCAGAAAATAAGCTGTACTAAGCCCAATTATTCCTCCCCCTATTATGATTATTTTTTTACTCACTTCTGCTTCTAATTTATTAAATAACTTGAAACCCGTGTGCGTATGGGTCATCATCGTCTATGGTAATCGTGTTCTGCCCATACACTCTGGCCCATCCTTGAATACTTGGAACAATAGCTTTTTGGTTGGCAAGGACAGTCTCCTGTTCTACCCTTCCTATAAATTGAGAACCTATAAAACTCTCATGAATAAACTCCTCATCTACCTTTAATTTTCCTTTGGAATACCATTGCGCCATTCTAGCAGAAGTTCCTGTACCACAGGGAGACCGATCTATTGCTTTATCCCCATAAAAAACAGCGTTTCTTGCCGTAGCAGCAGGAGAAATAACATCGCCTGTCCACAAAACGTGGCTCACTCCATTAATGGTTTCATCATCTGGGTGGACAAAATTGTTTGGGTATTTTGAATTGATTCGTTCCCGAATCTCATGGCTCAACTGAACTAGCTTGCCTGCGGTAAAATCCTGAATGCCTGAAAAATTTTTCTGAGGGTCTATTATAGCATAAAAATTCCCGCCATAAGAGACATCAAAAACCAACTCGCCTAAAACAGAACTCTCAACCGTTATTTCGGTAGCGGCTAAGTAGGATTTAACGTTGGTCAACTTAACCCAGTCTACTTTTTTTCCTGTTTGTTGATAATCTATCATTACAAGACCTGCGGGTGTTTCCATCCGAATTTTCCCAGGGGTCTTGGGTTGAAGCAAGCCCTCTTCAACACCAATGGTAATGGCCCCAATAGTGCCATGACCGCACATGGGCAAACAACCACTCGTTTCTATAAAAAGAATGCCAAAATCATTTTCAGGATTTTCTGGTTGATAAAAGATGCTACCGCTCATCATGTCATGCCCTCGAGGCTCAAACATAAGCCCTTTCCGAATCCAATCATATTCCTTTAAAAAGTGCTGGCGCTTTTCACTCATGGAAACTCCTACGAGCTTAGGTCCGCCCTCTGCAACCACCCTGACGGGATTTCCACAGGTATGAGCATCTATACACCTAAAAGTATGTGTTGCCATATCTCAACAATTATTCTCCTGACGTTGTTGACCCTATTCTATTTTCCTATTGGTATGTTCACTATCCACAATTCTCATGATAGAAAGTGGATTGCTATTCTGCAAGGCCTCCGGTAATTCCTCCTGTGGCCAATTCTGAAAAGAGACCGGCCTTACCCAGCGCTTAATGGCAGACACCCCAACCGATGTAAATCGGCTATCGGTACTTGCCGGAAATGGTCCGCCATGCTGCATAGAGGGACAAACTTCCACACCCGTTGGAACCCCATTGAATATTAGCCTTCCTACCCTACCTTGCAAAGCGTCTACAGCAGCCCTATAAATTTTCAACTCATCAGCGTTACCAAGTACGGTACCGGTTAATTGCCCTTCCAAACAATCCAGGACTTGTTTCAACTCCTTGGCATCGGCACATCTAACCACAATAGAAAATGGACCAAATACTTCTTGATGTAACTTAGGGTTCTTTAAAAAGTTAGCCCCGTTAACCGTTAGTACCTTCTGTTGTGCATAATTAGGTGCTACTGAGCTTTTATAATCCGCAACAACATCGGCACCTCCTTGAGAGGAAAGCTCCTTTTTCCCTTTTTCATAATTGCTGTGAATATTTGGGTGCAACATGCAAGTAGGTTCCAATTTTTCAATTTCTTCCCCAAGTGCATTTGTAAAGACATCTAGAGAAGTACTTTTTATACCAAGGATCAAACCCGGATTGGTACAAAACTGACCTGCCCCCAACATTACGGAACCGGCATATTGTCTGGCCCAATCCAATCCCTTCTCACGTAATGCGGAAGGAAGAGCCAAAACAGGATTTATACTGCCCATTTCCGCAAAAACCGGAATAGGTTCTTTACGTTCATTCGCTAATTTATAGAGGGCCGTACCTCCTTTTATACTGCCTGTAAAACCCACACCTTTAATCTTTGGATGAAGTACCAACTGCTGACCGACCTCTATACCACTACTATTTAAGTTGGAAAAAACGCCATCCGGCATATTCGTGCGTTCCGCTGCTTTTATGATGGCGGAAGAAACCAACTCTCCCGTACCTGCATGCATAGGGTGGCTCTTTACGATTACCGGGCAACCGGAAGCCAGTGCACTTGCTGTATCACCACCTGCGGTTGAAAATGCCAGAGGAAAGTTACTGGAACCAAAGACCGCTATTGGCCCTATTGGCAACAACATTTTACGTAAGTCTATTTTTGGCAACGGTTTCCTTTCCGGTTGGGCCGTGTCTATAGTTGCCTCTACCCAAGAGCCCTCTTTTAACAACTGGGCAAATGCTTTTAATTGCCCCATGGTACGGCCACGTTCGCCAATAGCCCTTCCTTCCGGAAGACCAGATTCTTTGCAGTAGGTTTGGATAAGTTCATCTCCCAATGCTTCTATTTCTTCGGCGATAGCCTCCAAAAATTGAGCTTTTTTAACTCCAGAGAAGTTTTTGTAATTCAGAAAGGCTTCATGAGCTTTCTGCACAGCGGCATCAATTTCTTCCTTTGTAGCCTCATAAAAACTCCATTCCGTCTCCAGATTCAATTTAGGGTCAAAGGTCTTATATGTGTTACTTTCATTAGCTGAAAGTTCGTTTCCAATGTAGTTTTTTCCTGTAATCATTCTTTTGTTTTAAAGGTCTTACCAATCGCCTTGAAACTACTATATTTGAGTTGAAGCACCAAGAATTTTCACTAAAGACTTTGCTAATAAAAATTATCCCAATCCGCTTAAATCTTCGCCAATTATAAAACTTTCACGAACAAATTCTAGACTGTTCAGTGCTAGACCAACTCTTTGTTTACAGCAGTTATGTTTTTATAATCCGGTAAAACCGGTCTGTTTTTCAATCCGGCATCTATGACCTGTAAGACCCTTTCCCGTTCTTTACCTTGCAAAGGAAGTCTAGGTTTTCTTACGGTCTCCGTACCAATGCCTGTAGCAACTTCGGCCAACTTAATATTCTGAACCAATTGTGGGCTTATATCCAGCTCCAATAAAGGTAAGAACCATCTGTAAATTTCAGTTGCTTCTTTAATATAACCAGCTTTTGCCAATTCATAAATAGCAACAGTTTCTGCAGGAAAGGCACATACCAAACCTGCAACCCAACCATCGGCACCTATAAGAAGACTTTCAAGTGCTAGCGGATCTACACCTGTTAGAATACTAAGGTCTTTGCCAAATGCGTTGCGTAATCTTCCAATATTGATGATATCCCTAGTAGACTCTTTTACAGCGGTAATGTTCTTTAATTCCAATAGTTCTTTGAACATGCTTACCGTTACTTCAATCTTATAGTCAACAGGATTGTTGTAAATCATAATAGGAAGCTCTGTACTTCTTGCTATTTCCTTAAAGTATTCTACAGTTTCGTAATCTGTAGATTTATAGCGCATGGGCGGTAAAATCATCAAACCGTTTGCACCACTCTCCTCGGCATCTTTAACGGCCTGCAGTGCCATTGTCGTAGCTTGTTCCGCAATGGTCATAATAACTGGAATCTTGCCTTCTACAATTTGGATTGTTTCTTTGATGAGTACCTTTTTCTCTTCTGCGGTCAGAGTGCTGGCTTCACCAAGTGACCCTCCCAATACAATACCATGTACACCGGCTTCTACCTGAGCCTCTATATTTTTACGGAACATCTTTAGATCAAGCGTGTCATCTTGATTAAACTTTGTGGTAACTGCTGGCATTACACCTTTCCATTCGAATTTCATTTGCCCATATTTAACATTACAACAGCAAAATTAACAGAAGATTACTCGTGTTAATTAGAGCATTTTATCAGAAAATTATATTATATTATCCAATTATATCACTGTGTGCATATATACTGAATTAAATACGCATAATCACTTTTATGAAAGTTCACCCATTTCAAGTGCCAAAACCCCTGCACCAGAATTTAATAGTTCAGGTGGATCGCGAAATGATATTTTACAATAAACTGCACCAACATGCAGAAATTCAGTTTACACTAATTGTAAAAGGAAAAGGAAAACTAATTATAGGAGATAGTGTACATCCCTTTGAAGATGGAAATTTCTTTGCCATAGGTCCCCATACCCCACATTTGTTCAAAAACGATAAAACCGATGAACTGGCGCATAAAATTTCGCTTTTTTTTACTGAAGAGACTTTTGGCACATCGTTTTTTACATTGCCCGATCTGGAAGAATTGCAACCCCTTTTAGGTTTTATCAATGAGGGGTTTAAAGTTACGGGAAACGTAGCTCCTATAGCCACGACCATGAATCTACTTCCCCAGTTGGACAAACTTGATCGTTTTATTGCGTTTTTCGGCTTATTGAAAAACCTTGCCCATGCTGATAAGAGGCCATTAACTAATTTTATTTCTTCAAAGAAATTGGGAAGTATGCAAGGCCAACGTATGCAAACCATTTTTGACTACGTAGTAACCCATTTTCAAGATGATATTGATTTAAATACTATTTCAACAAAGGTTCACATGACCCCAAATGCCTTTTGCAAATTCTTTAAACAGCACACCAATAAAACGTTTTTTCAATTTTTAATAGAGCTACGAATAGAACACGCTTGCCAATTGTTGAACCGGTATGACAGTGAACTTTCTATTTTAGAAATCTCCGAACAATCAGGTTTCACATCTATTTCCAACTTTAACAGACAGTTTAAAAAATTGAAAAAAGTAATTCCCTCTAGATATGCCAACCATCAAAAGAAGGGCAACTAGAGGAAATACCTTCTAATTCTGAGTAACCCCAAACTTGTAAGTACAATAAGATGTGTACGTTTCTCCCGGATTCAAACGGGTACTAGGAAACTCCGGGTGGTTTGGCGAGTCTGGAAAATGTTGTGTTTCTAAACAGAAAGAACCTCTGCGTACATAGGCCTTTCCACTTTTACCCGTATCCGAGCCGTCTAAGAAATTACCTCCGTAAAACTGCACCCCAGGTTCGGATGTATACACCTCTAAAGTACGCCCACTAGTAGGCTCCACAACCCTAGCGGCAAAAGTTAAACCCTCACGATTCTTGGGTACTTCATTAAGGACAAAATTATGGTCGTAACCGTTGCCTAATTTTAACTGCTCAAAGTCCTCTTCTATATCTTTACCTATTGCTTTTGGCTTTCTAAAATCAAAAGGAGTTCCTGCAACATCCTGTAATTCGCCTGTTGGGATCAAACCGCTATCTACCGGTGTAAATTTTTCTGCATTCAATAATACCTCGTGGTCATTAACCGTGCCTTCTCCCTCTCCTTTTAAATTAAAGAATGAGTGGTTTGTTAAATTCAAATATGTAGGCTTATCCGTTTTGGCTTCGTAGCTTATTTGTAACGCATTCTCATCCGTTAAAATATAGTTCACTTTAACGTCAAGATTTCCGGGATAACCTTCTTCCATATCCGGAGAAGTACGACTAAAGCTAATGGAATTATCGGTTTGCTCCTCTACCTTCCAAACTACACTTTCAAAAGCTACCAACCCTCCGTGAAGATGATTCTCATTATTGTTAATGGCCAAATCATACGTTGTACCATCTAAAGTAAATTTTCCCTTTGCTATGCGGTTCCCATATCTTCCAATAACAGCACCGTAGTAGTTCTTTTTTGCTCTATAATCCTCCAAGTTATCAAAACCTAAAACCACATCTTTAAACTCACCGTTCTTATCCGGAACATATAACGAAACCAGACGCTGCCCGTAATTTGTAAAAGTTACCTCCATACCGTTGGAGTTGGTAAGAACAAAGAATTTTACGGAATCTCCTTCTATTGTTGTGGTAAAATTGTCTGGATTAATATGCTTCTCATATTTGGTAATCGGTGTTTCTGGAACGGATGCGCTCATTTTTTCTTTTTTAGTTTGGTTACAAGAAAGGTTAATAGTACTGGCCAAGCCACAAGCAATTAACAATTTTACGATTTTCATAGGTATAAAGGTGTTGGATTTTTCAATAAAACCAAAAGCAAGTTAACTAAAAAACCAAAGAATCATCAAACATAATTATTGCTTGGTCAAGAGAACTGTTCTAATTGTTTTCGTTAATTTTGGAAACTTTGAAAGCTAACTCACACAATATGAAAAAACTCATTATTCTTGCTATAGGATTGGCTATGGCCTGCAACTCATCACAAACTACAGTTTCCGAGGGAGATAAGAACACTGTTACTGCACCTACCAATACTCCTGAAACCTTTGCGGAGACCATTACTGAAAGTGAATTAAAAGAACATTTGTACACCTACGCTTCCGATGAATTTGAAGGTAGGGAGACCGGAAAACCGGGGCAAAAGAAGGCTGTTGAATATTTAAAGGCCCAATATGAAAAATTAGGGGTTCCTGCTGCAAAGAAGGATGGGGACTATTTTCAAAATGTACCGCTTGAGGTTAGTAAATTACCAGAGGGAACCCTTTCCGTTGATGGTAAGACATATCCTCTGGGAGAAAACTTCCTTACTTTTTCCAAAGCACAAGGCACGTTTGATAACATTATTTATGTGGGATACGGTATTGAGGAAGGCAGCTATTCCGACTATAAAAATATTGATGTAAAAGGAAAAGTAGTTTTGGTTAAATCCGGAGAACCCATTGCTACCAATGGAAACTATGTATTATCCGGAACCTCTGAGAAATCTATATGGAGTAACATGTCCGAGTCTCTAGGCAAGCGCTTGGAACTAGCTACATCTAAAGGCGCCAAGGGCATTCTTTATTATGATGAAACCAACTTTACCCGTTTTAAAAGTAGGTTTGAATGGATGAAAAGAAACGATAGTGGCAGAATGGAATTGGCCAAAGATGACACCGATGGCTTTTTTAATTTTCTTATTAACGGCAAATTGGCCAAAGCTATTTTTTCCAATATTCAGTCTGATAACAAGCCGCAGAAAATAACCAAAAAACTTGTAGTTGATGTTAAAAGTGAAAACAACGGTATTGAGTCCGAAAACGTAGTGGCTGTAATTAAAGGTTCCGAAAAACCGGATGAATACGTAGTCCTTTCATCTCACCTTGATCATATTGGAGTTTCTCCGGAAGGAGAAATAAATAATGGTGCAGATGATGACGGTTCTGGTACGGTTGCCCTTTTAGAAATTGCACAGGCATTTAAAAAGGCTGTAGACGCAGGGCAAGGACCTAAACGTTCTATAGTCTTTCTACATGTAACCGGTGAGGAGAAAGGGTTGTTGGGCTCTCAATATTACGCAGATATTGACCCAATTTTTCCTTTGGAAAATACGGTTGCCAATCTTAATATAGATATGATAGGGCGAATTGACCCAAAACGTACAGGAGAACGTAACTACATTTACCTAATTGGTTCCGATAAGCTCAGTACGGAACTTCATGAGCTATCCGAGGAAGTCAACAGCAAGTACACCAATATTGAATTGGATTATACGTACAATGATGAAAACGACCCCAATCGTTTTTACTATAGAAGTGACCACTATAACTTTGCTAAAAACAACATTCCTATTATTTTCTATTTTAATGGAACGCACGATGATTACCATAGACCAGGAGATACACCGGATAAGATTAATTATGACCTTCTTGAAAACCGTACGCGTCTAGTCTTTTATACCGCTTGGGAAGTAGCCAACCGTAAAGATCGTGTTACGGTAGACAAGGCTTCAAAATAACCCTCTAAAATTTAGAAAAACCTGTCTTTTACGACAGGTTTTTTTATACCCCTATTTTAGATAATATATAAAACCAAAAAAGCCCTGTCAAAATTGACAAGGCTTTTTGTTTTGGGGTGGAAGACCGGTTTCGAACCGGCGACCTCTTGAACCACAATCAAGCGCTCTAACCAGCTGAGCTACAACCACCATTTGTAAGCGGTGGCAAAGATACTTTTTTTCATGTAATCTTTCAAAATAAAACTTCTGTTATTTTTTTGAAGCATCACAATATCGTATCAAAGCAACTGATAATGAATACTTAAACCTCAATAAAATCTTTAAAAACATCGACAAAATGCAAGGTAATCAGGTCAAAACACACAATTTTTAGCGTTTCACAACAAATATTAGAGATATCTACATCATGTAGATACATTAGATGAATAATTAATTTTAAAATGTTTTTCGTCAAATCCCATTCTTTGACCTCTTCAAGGCTATCCAAATTATGCATTTTGCTTTTTGGTATACTGGTGTTGTCTACATTAAAGGCAAACTCACAACAAGAGACGAAGGATAGCTTGCACACCCTCATTACGGATTTAAGAAAAACACCCAACTTTTCCAATAAGGATACAACTTACATAAATTTACTGAACGACCTGGCGTACGAACTACGGTACTACAATTCGGATAGTCTTTTACTACTTTCTAATCTTGCCTTGACCTACAGCAGGTCTTCGCACTATAAAAAAGGAGAAAACTATGCTTTGGTAGAAATAGGCAATTACTATTCAGATAAGGGCAACCATTCCAAAAGTATAAGTTACTTTGAAAATGCCTTGGCCATGAGTAAAAGCCGAAAGGATATAGATTTGACCTTAAGGGCCCAAAACAACCTAGCCTCCCAGTTTAGTTATATTGGAAACTATTCCAAATCATTAATTTATTATTTAGAGGGTATAGACATTGCGAATGAGAACGAAAACAAATTTATGCAGTCTGTACTTAATGAGAACGTAGCTAACCTCTATGCTTCTCAAAAAGACTATACCCAGGCTTTGGAGTTCTACAAAAAAGTAAAGAAGATAAACGAAGATATAGGAAATGAAATTTACTCCGCAGAAACCATGAGTAACATTGCCTCTATTTACGCGGATATGGGTGAATTGGAATACGCCATGTTCAACGCTAACGCAAGTATTGCCATTTTTGAAAAAAACAAAAAAATGGAATGGCTTGCCTATGCCTATGCTATAAAGGGCAAAACCTATTTAAAGGACAATAAATACAAATGGGCGTTATACTGGTATAGGCAGAGTGAAATGCTTCATGAAAAAATTCAGGATCCCCGTGGTAAAATAGAATTGCTCAACGGTATGTCTCAAGCGTACTTAGGCTTAGAAAAGGATGATATGTCCGAAAAGTATGCGTTAGAGGCCTATGACATTTCCAATTCTATTAAGGATATGGAAGGCTCCCAACAATGCGCAAAGACACTTTACAAAATAAATAAGAACAAAGAGAACTTTATAGAAGCTCTAAAATACCACGAAATATTCCAATCGTTGTCAGATACGCTGTCACGAAACGAAAACAAAAAAAGTTTGACTATGCTCAAAACCAAAATGGAGCATGAAAAGCAAAAGGCCGACCTTATTGAGGAAAACGAGAAGCAATTAGATATGCAAAGGGCTTACGTTAATGTAGCCTTAGGCATACTTTTGATTTTTATTATAGTTACGTTATTGGTGGGTAGAAGCGAAAAAATTCAAAAGAATTTGAACCTGGAGCTTCAGAAGAAAACAGAAGACCTTGAAAAAAGTAAACTAGAGCTTCATGAGATAAACGGAACCAAGGATAAGTTATTTTCGATTATAGGACATGACCTACGTGGCCCAATTGCCGCTTTCCAAGGATTACTAAAATTGTTTAAAAACGGAGAAATTGAACAAAATGAGTTTATGAGCTTTATGCCGAAACTTTCACATGATATAGACCACATATCATTTACGCTGAACAATCTCTTAACCTGGGGGCAAACCCAAATGAACGGGGCCGTAACAAGACCCGAGGTAGTTGCTTTGGAAACCGTAGTAAGGGATAATATTGACCTACTTTCCGAAATAGCAAAAAATAAATCCATTCGTCTAGTAAACCACTTGGAACCCAAAACGCTAACATGGTCCGATGGTAATCAAATAGACATTGTTATCCGTAACCTTATTAGTAACGCCCTAAAATTTACTCCCGAAAACGGCATGGTTACCATTAACGCAATTGAAAAGAAAAATCAATGGCAAGTTTCTATTCGCGATACCGGTATTGGTATGAACAAAGAAACCATAGGTAAAATTTTCTCCCACAACTCTACCCTAACCACCTACGGTACCAACAATGAGAAAGGTACAGGTCTGGGACTATCCCTATGTAAAGAAATGATAGAGAAAAACAACGGAACCATATGGGTAGAAAGTTTATTACGCAAAGGAAGTACCTTTCACTTTACCTTACCAAGGGCCAAAAACAAATATCAAAAAACGGCCTAAATTAGGTCATCTATATTCTTTATAGCCACAAAGCGCTCTGTGGTAAAACCTTCTGCATACTCTACCCCTACCAGCCTTCCTAAATCCCTAGCCCGGTAATTTACACTATCAATAAAGTTCTTACTGCTTATAGGAGTTTCCGGTTCTTTGCTTTTGGGGTCATGAAATTGCGAGGAATATGCTAAAATAGCATCCGTTTTCTTAGTAATGAATTCAGAGACATCCACAACAAAATCCGGTTCTATGTTCTTCCATTGAATATAATGGTATACTACCTTGGGTCTCCATTGCGTTTGATTTGCTCCATCAACATCCAATTGGGTTTCAATTTTTATCAAACCACTTAAAAAACAAGCATCACTTACCAACTTACTTCCTTTTCCATGGTCTATGTGACGATCATCAATTGCATTGCACAAAACAATATCTGGTTGGTATTTACGCACCATTTTAATGATTTCTAACTGATGTTCCCTATCGTTTACAAAGAAACCGTCTGCAAATCCTAAATTTTCTCGCGCTGATACTCCAAGAATTTTGGCTGCCGCAGCGGCCTCGTTATCTCTAATCTCGGCGGAACCCCGTGTACCAAGTTCCCCACGGGTCAAATCTACGATACCTACTTTTTTGCCGTTTGCTATGGCTTTGGCAATGGTAGCTCCGGCGCCAAGTTCTACATCATCTGGGTGAGCGCCAAAAGCTAATATATCTAATTTCATTATGTATTTTTGAAAGTTATGCTATATATAGATTAACTAGTCGTTACTTCTTTGGTCAACCTTACTTTTTTCAAAGCTTGTTCTATATCGGCAACGAGGTCTTCTGGTTCTTCTATCCCCACCGAAAAGCGAATTAATCCGTCTAAAATACCCTGCTTTGCCCTTTCTTCTGCACTTAAAAGTGCGTGCGATGTCTTGGTTGGCGAAAGTACTGTACTCTCTACCCCTGCCAAACTCATTGATGGTTTTATAAGCTGTAATTCTTTCTGAAATTGGGCGGCATCATAATCTTCATGCAATTCAAAAGACAACATTCCACCAAAACCGTTCATTTGTGCCTTTGCCAATTCATAATCAGGATGGCTCTTTAACCCTGGGTAATATACTTTGGTGACCGCGTTACTACCCTCTAGATATTCCGCCATACGTTGCGCATTCTCGTTTTGTGCCTTAACACGTAACCCCATTGTTTTTAAACTTCTTTCGAGCAGCCAGACGGTATAATCACTAAGGCTTCCACCAAAATTCTTGGCTAGACCAAAAATTTTATTGATGTTTTCTTCCGTTGAAGCTACTGCACCCGCCAAGATATCGGAGTGACCTCCCATATATTTGGTTGCACTATGTATAACGATATCAATACCAAAATCTATAGGATTCTGATTAACAGGACTAGCAAATGTATTATCAATCATGGAAACCAATCCGTGCTTTTTGGCCAGCTTCGCAATGGCATCCATATCGGTTATAGTCAATAGCGGATTTGAAGGTGTTTCAATATAAATCACCTTAGTATTGGACCTAATCTTTTGCTCAAAATCCTCTGGGCGCCAACCTTCGGTGAACGAATATTCTATCCCAAATTTTTCAAACTCCTCTACAATAAGGTTATATGTACCTCCGTACAAAACCTGTTGTAAAACAATATGGTCTCCCGCTCTTAAAAAAGCCATTAACGAAGTGGTAATAGCTGCCATTCCGCTTCCAAAAATAAGCCCCGCTTCAGTATGTTCCAGAGCAGCTATTTTTCTACACAAAGCCTCTTGGTTTGGTGTATTAAAGTATCTAGGGTACCGTTTAACATCTACATCCTCAAAAGCATACGAACTGCTCATATAAAGAGGCGAAACTGCACCTTTAAATTGCTCATCCTTTACTTCGCCTACATGGGTACAAATAGTATTTAACCCTATTTTTTTCTGCTCCATAATTTAAAAAGTTTAGAAAGCTAAAGTTACAAAAAGCCTATTAGACGCTCACCTTTTTCCAGTTTCCTTTTTTAAACCAGACCATAGAAATCACGGCCAAAAGCACCTCAGCTGCAGTAATAGCAATAAACACGCCCATAGCGCCTAAATTAAAAGTTATGGCAGCCAGGTAAGCGAACGGCAACTGAAACAACCAAAACGCAATAAGATTAATTTTTGTGGGTGTACCCGTATCCCCTGCTCCGTTAAAAGCCTGGGTTACAACCATTCCGTACGCATAGAATATATAGCCAATAGCAATAATTTGTAGACACAGCCCACCGTTTTGGATTACAACCTCATTAGTATTGAACCAACCTACAATATCATAGGCGAAGAATAGGTAAATTAAGGATACCGCCCCCATAAAATAGGCGTTGTACTTCCCCGTTTTCCAAACCGAAGTTTCAGCTCGTTCCGGTTGCTGGGCGCCCAAGTTCTGCCCTACCAAAGTTGCTGCGGCATTGCTCATACCCCAAGAAGGCATTAACGTAAAAAGCATAACACGAATGGCAATCGTATAGCCTGCCAGTACCTCACTACCAAACTCGGACATCATGCGCATTAAAAACACCCAACTAGAAGTACCTATTAGAAATTGGGCTATACCTCCTAAGGAAACCTTGACTAAATTGAGCATTACGCTAAAACGGATGACCATATCCTTGAAGCCAATCTTAATACGGCTCCACCCAAAGAACAAAACCGCTAGTTGAAATAAAACGGCCGTTCCGCGACCTATGTTCGTTGCTATAGCAGCACCTGTTACTCCGTACTCCGGAATGGGTCCCCATCCGAAAATAAAAATAGGATCCAGAATAATATTGAGTCCGTTGGAAAGTACCAAGGCCCACATAGCAACGGAAGCGTCTCCCGCTCCCCTAAAAATTGCGTTGATCAGGAACAAAAGCAAAATGGTAATGTTACCGCCAAGTAAAAGTTGGGTATACCTATACCCTTCGGCAATCAAATCAGGTTCCGCTCCCATTAGCGCTAAAATGTCCTTGGCATATAAAAATCCGAACACGCCAACAAGCAAGGAAACCAAAACACCCAAAGCTATTGCCTGTACGGCCGCTTCTTGGGCTCCTTTTATATCCTTTGCCCCTATACGGCGAGCTACAATGGCCGTTGCCGCCATACTGAGCCCTATAGCAACAGCGTAGACTAACGTTACCACAGATTCCGTAAGACCGATAGTAGCAACGGCATTTACACTTACCTGCGATACATAAGCGATATCTACAATAGCAAAAATGGACTCCATCATCATCTCTAAAATCATGGGGATGGAGAGCATAAAAATGGCTTTCCGGATGCTTCCTGAAGTGAATTCTGTTTCTTTACCAGTTACGGCAACTATAAAGTACTGAAACAGTCTTTTAAAAGTGATTCTATTTAAATGTGGCATTTGAAATGAAATTATGTTGATAAAAAGAAGAGTATGTCAAAACCGAACGAAGAAAGTTCGATTAACCTTAGGCATATAACCTGGTGACATCTATACGGAACATAATTTCTATAACTTCATGATGGTTCAAATATCCAATTAATTTTTTAAATAAAAAAGAAAAAAATAAAACCGCCTCAAACATAACAGGCTCATAATGAACTCCTATCACCTTTAAAGCGGTTAATAATTAAGTGTCTTAGAAAGAATTATTTTGTAAAATAATAAAATATCTCACCTCAACTTTTCACTCTATTTTAATTCCAACTCCTTGATTTCAACATCAGGAGTACCTCTAATCGCCTCATAATCGGCAATTAATTCTTGAAGTTTTTCCGGGTTTTCTTTAGCAAGGTTTTTCGTCTGACTAATATCTTCTTTCACATTATACAATTGGTATTCACTATCATTACCCAATTCTATATTAACCTGCTTATTTATAGCAGCTCCCTTATATGGTGGTATCATAGCCCAATCTCCTTTTCTAAGGGCCGTTCTAGAACCTGCTTCCAATACCAATTCAGTTCTTGCTTCTTTAGTTTCGCCCAAGAATGCACCTAAAAGGTTCTCACTATCCTCTCCTTTTTTATCGCTTCCCACCAATGCCGCAATAGAAGTAAGTAAATCTACTTGACAAACCAAAGCATCTGATTTGGCAGGAGCAATCTTGCCTTTCCAATATGTGATAAATGGAACACGTGTACCCGCCTCGAACAAACTGTATTTACCGCCACGTAAAGCACCTGCAGGTGTATGTTTACCCAATTTTTCTTCGGAATCATCATAGTATCCATCATTTACTACAGGGCCATTATCACTAGAGAAGACAATAAGTGTATTTTCCAAAAGACCTTGATTCTCCAAAGTTTTTATGAATTCACCTACAACCCAATCCGCTTCAAGAATAACATCGCCACGAGGGCCCATTCCGGATTTCCCAACAAAACGTGGGTGAGGTGTACGCGGTACGTGTGGCTGCTGTAAGGCATAATACAAGAAGAAAGGCTCGTCTTTATGAGCGGTTACATATTCCTGTGCTTTTACCAAAAAGTGATCCGCCATTTCTACATCCTTCCATTTAGCGGCCTCGCCACCTTTCATGTATCCAATACGCGGAATACCGTTTACAATACTATTATTGTGGCCATGGTGCCATTTCATAGTTGTCAACTCCGGATTATCCAATCCTGTAGGTTCTCCCTCAAAGTTCTTTTTGTAATCAACTTCTATAGGATCGTTAGGATCAAGACCATCAACATTTCCATTATCAATATATACGGTTGGGACCCTATCTTGTGTTGCCGCAAGAATATAAGAGTAATCAAAACCAACTTCGTTAGGCCCTGGAGATACTCTCTCGTTCCAATTTACATTTCCGTTGCCCAAGCCTAAGTGCCACTTTCCTACAATACCCGTAGCATAACCTTTTTCCTTAAGCATTTTAGGAACGGTAAGCTGATCCGTACTAATGATTAAAGGAGCTGTGCCCGGAAGTATCTTGGCATCCTTATTTCTCCAAGGGTATCTACCGGTAAGGATGGCGTAACGACTTGGCGTACACGTAGCCGAAGTAGCATACCCATTAGTAAATTGAACTCCGCCTTCCGCTAGAGCATCAATATTTGGTGTGTTTAATTCCGTTGCACCGTATGAGCTAAGGTCTCCGTACCCCAAATCATCCATATAGATAAAAACAATATTGGGTTGTTTTGGACTTTCATCTGGAACTGCCGTTTTTTCTTCCTTTGATTTACAGCCGGATAACACCAACAATAAGAGGGTTCCTTGTAAAAAATAATTCCTTAAACTTGTCATGAAACTGTTTTGTATTTATAAATTAATTTACTTTCAAATTTATTCCTTTTTGTTTAGACGAAAATAGACTTTTTAGGATCAATGGTTATTTCTATACCACTTATGGTTTTTTCCTTGGCCCCTTCTCCTATTACCAAAGTGTATTTGCCCTGTTCATATACGGAGGGCGTATAACTATTCCCTTTCATACGCATGGCGTGCACCAATTCTTTGGTGTCCTCTTTGATAATTTTTAGTAACTGGTTGGCCGATTCTATGTTCAACTTAGGAAGATACCCTATTGATCTTCGGCCATCATTATCTGTCTGTTGAATTGTTAATGGCCAGCCCGGGTAGGTGTTTTTTTCTGAATCGATATCTAAGTTAGCAAGAAAGCGGATTGCTTCCATTTTTATAGTACGCTTCTTAGTATCAAAAGTAACCAGCCCATAACCTGAAGCTTTTTTCTGTGCTTTTTGGTAACGATCATACTCCTCTTCAAAATCATCCGTAGGATTTCCTACTGCATAGATATAATTGTCGTTTCCAAATCCGTCACGATAACAGCCTGTATTAGGAAGACCATGTTCCGGTCTATCGGTAAAAGGTACATTAACCGAATCCGGCTGCCCCCATCTTGGGTACCCCGTAGATATAGCCGGTGTACAGAACGTCCACCCTGCATCTCTAGGTTCATCTATACTGTATTGTACCATAAAGGGTAAATGTTGGTCGCCATTAATATGAAAGGCATATGCTTTTCTAATAGTCCTTATTACTTCGTCTCTTTTGGTTTTTGGCCAACCACCGGAATCTAGATCTCCGAATAAAAATTCTTTTGTTGGCCCGTGGTGCGTACCCACATTTGAAAACAGGGTTTGACTAAGCAATACTTTCATATTCGCACCCTTCCAGTCCGCCACCCAATCATTTAAAAAGTCTAGTTGCCTTTGCCCCATAAAATCCAGGTCCTCCGATTCAAGTTCGCCGGGTTTGGCCGGTGCTGTTAAATGATCTATTCTTCCCTCTCCGGACCTAACCATTTCCGGCCCCGATTTAAAAAGCCGATCACTTACAATAGCGAAGCTTACATTACCATAGACCAAGTGCGTGTACCATGTACTAATGTTAGATTTCATAGGCGCTTTATCAAAAGCATCGGGCATATGACCGCATTGGGTTTTGTTAACCACATTTACAAAATTTGGAGTCTGAACTAAACCACCGTGAGCATCGCGGACTTTTTCCCACTCTTCAAAACCAATACCTTCACCACCTTCTCCCCATAGATTACCTTGGTATACATCATGATCATCTGGAGTACATATACTTGGTCTGTTCCTTAATACATCACCAAAAGCCCAACCGAACATATACCACTTACCCAAATAGTTGAGAATGGCCTTGTTCTCCGGTTGTCTCTTTATAGGATAACCACCGTTTCCTTCGTACAACTGATCTCCTGAAAAATATAGCATATCAGGGTTTGACCTATCCAAGTTCTCTACTAAAGGGCGGTATGGGAATCCCATAGCATGCTGGCAGGTTAGCCCCCCAAAAGTTAGAGGTCTATCCAAAGGCTCCTTACGAATAACGCCTTCATACACATGGCGTTCTTTATCCAATGTGTAACGCAAACGATACTTTATATCTTCTCTGGCATCCCAATCATCCACAGAAAAAATAGATGTAAAAGTTACCGGGTCTATTTGCCCTTTTGCTGCTTTTATCCATTTTCCGTTTCTCAAAAATTGAAGTTCTATTTTTTGGGAATCCTTTTCGCCAATTGGCGGAAGCTGTGCGGTTAGTTTTAATTTACCCCTAGAAAGGGTGTACATTGCCCATAAAATGGGGCCAAAACTATTTTCCGCCTTGTATTGCACTTTTGAGCCCGATAATTTTACATCGGCCCACCAAAAAGTGCTTTCCTTTTTTTTACTTCCTTTATTCTCTAAAGCCACTAACCCATTAAGGTTACCCTCTAGCGTATGTCTTAACGTTGCTGTCTTCCCATTTGCATCAGTAGCCAGAAGCGTAAGCTCAGTTTCTTTTTTCTTATTCTTTGCTTTTAACTGTAAAGAGAAGTTCTGAAAACCGAATCCCTCCGGTAGCTTTTCCTTCTGCTTATCAATATAAATTTCTCCTTCTAGATTTATCCCTACGGAAATACCTTTTCCAAAATAACAAGCAGCTTTAACACTTTTAGAATCCGTATAGTCTTTTATACCGACCGAAAAGCCAACGCCTCCTTTACTCCCCTTATTCTGCAACAAACCTAAATTACCCGAAAGCATGAAATCTCCCTGATTGCCGTTAAGAATATGAGTCAAAATGTGAAGCCTTGATTGCTTTTCCACACCGGAAAACTCCAATCTGTTGTTTTTTATTTCCCAATCTTCCATGGGCACTGCCCAGAAAGAACTCCCTATCCATACCCTTTGGTTCAGCTTTGTAAAATCAGTTTTAAAACTATCATTTGCTGTATCAAAAGCGGTATTTTCTACAAAATCCTTTGCCAAAATAGGGTTAAAAGGACTTGCCAACATGGGCACGGCAAGTCCTAGGTTCTGTATAAACTTTCTCCTTTTTATGGTCATCTTAATTACCCAATTTAGGGTTAACATTTACCTCAGACTCTGGAATAGGCCAAATATTGTCTACACCTGCCCTAAAGTTTTTTGAAGTAACAAACCATCTGGATTGTGGGTCAATTTTCTTTGATGTTGTTGGATATAATGTGGAATTTGGAAAAGGAGCTCCCCAAAAATCACCGGTTAAAACTTCGTCACCAATGTCCCATCTAAAAATATCCCAAAGACGTTGACCTTCCAACGCTAATTCAATTCTTCTTTCATTTCTTAATATAGGACGAAGCGCCGCCGGATCAGTTTCCGTTATAGGCGGAAGCCCTACGGACGCACGACCACGCACTTGGTTAATAGTTTCATCCAGTAAAGCCTGTGTTATTGGATTACCCGCCTCAAGTTCTGCTTCTAAATAACTCAATAAAACTTCGGCATATCTAATAATCGGGAGATTGCCTCCATAATCCGACCTTAGATTTCCACTGAAAGACTCGTCAAAAAACTTACGTAGTCCGTACCCTGTTCTTGTTGCCTGTTTAGAATAGGTTAACTGATCTAAAGATTCAGTATGATCTGGGTGACAGTCATAAATCTTATCCCCAAAAGTAGAGCCGTCCCAAAGTAGGTTATACCTGAACCTTGGATCTCTATTGGCTCCCATATCATCATAGTCAAATCTAGGGTCATCATAAGATAGTGGTGTACCGTCATCAAAACCATAAGCATCCGCCAGACTCCCTAAAGGGTTGACAATATGCCAACCAGAAGACACGGCAGGATAAGCATGTTGTGGCAATGCATTACCGGCTTGGCCGCCAAAATATTGTGTGCTGAAAATATTTTCACTGCTGCCTTCATTAGCTGGAGTAAAAAGAGAAGCATAGTCTGGATCTATCACATTCTCACCCATATCGATAATTTCTTTGTACACCTTTGATGCTTCCGCAAAGTTCTTTTCCCCCAGGTACATTCTGCCCAAGAAAGCCAAAGCCGCCTGCTTGTTGGCTCTACCTGCCTCCGTACCGGACAATTCCGCATACGATGGTAAATCTGCAGCGGCGGCCTGCAACTCACTAATTACAAAAGAAACCAATTCTGCTTTTGTTGCTTTATCAACATTGTTTGCCTCATCAGGAGTTAATGTGGTAGTAACTAAAGGAGCACTACCCCAGAACTGGGTAATATAGAAATAGGTGGCCGCCCTTAGAAAACGTACCTCGGCACTCATTCTGTCAATTTTGGATTGATCCATATCAACATTACCCACGTTTTCCAAGAAATCGTTACAAATGGCAATTCGCTTATAAGAACCTTTCCAATATCCATTAATAACATTATTGTTGGGTAAAAGCGTGCCGTTCGTCAAACGGTTTTGAGTAGAGTTATCCCCTCTACGGTCATACGCGTTATCCGTTGCGAACTCCATAAAAACAATTCCGCAATAGGTCCACCAATCAGATGGCACTACCTGAGTTCCGTATTCAATGGCACCGCGGTAAGCACCTGTTAAAGCTATAGTTGCATTAGACTCCGATGTCCAAAAATTATCTTTTGCAAAAGCGTTGCTCGGAAATTGTTCCAGTTCTTTGTCGCAACCTGAAAAAAGTACCACTGCCAAGCCCAAAATAATGAACCGAGCAAAAGATGGAATACGACTTATATATGTGTATATAGTATTTGACATTGTTCTAAAATTTTAAGTTTAAACCAAAGGTGTACGTTGTTAAAATAGGGTAATAACCACCTGATGAATTAATTTCAGGATCCCACCCGTCTCTGTAAGATTTGAAAGTGTGCAAGTTTTCTGCACCCAGATATACTCTTAGGTTGTCTATACCCACCAAATCTGTAACCGATGATGAAAAGTTATAGCCCAATTGTACGTTTTTAACCCTTAGGTACCCGGCATCTATCACCCAAAAATCAGAGGTTGTCGTGTTTGGAGTACCGCTATTGGTAACCACCTCTAGCCTAGGATACTCTGGGTAACGTACCGGATTTTCCGGATTGAACCTACCTTCCATTTGCCATCTTTGAATATTACCCAAATTGAAAAATGCATATCCGGCGTAATTGGTCAACTCTCCTTTTACACCACCAACACCTTGTAAGAACAAAGAGAAATCAAAGTTTTTATAGTTTAAATTGATGTTGGCCCCATACGTATACTTAGGTATACGACTACCTAAATATTTACGATCGTAGGTAGGATCAACCTTTCCATCCGGTACACCATCAGGACCGCTAATATCCTTATATCTGAAATCACCAGCTTGCGAACCAGGATTTACAGCAGTTTGATCTGCCCAACTAGAAACTTCGCCGTCATTAAGAAAAACACCGTCCGTCTCATATCCATAATACATTTGCATAGGAAAACCGATAAAAAGGTCCGATCCGTTACCAACGTAACCATTGGGCTGGTCTACATTACCCAAACCTAATGTAACGACCTCATTTTCTATTACCGAGAAGTTTCCGTTAATGGAATAACTAAAATCACCTTTACTTCCCCTATGTCCTATATCAAATTCCCAACCGGTATTCTTAACCGCACCCGTATTGGTTTCACTAATACCAACTCCCAAAACCGAGGATACACTGGAAGATGGTTTAAAAAGAACATCTGTTGTATTTCTTCTAAAATAGGTAGCGTTAAAAGTTAGTTTTCCATCAAAAAACCCTGTTTCAAGACCAATATCGGTAGTTTCTGTAGATTCCCATTTAATATTGGCATCACGATACGTAGAATACGCCGCACCAGTTGAAAGTCCGCCACCCAATGAATAATCACGACCAGAAGCTAAAACGGTTTGGTACGGATAGTTACCAATATTCTGGTTTCCTAAAATACCCCAAGAAGCTTTAACCTTTAAATTAGAAAGCCAATCTACTTCCTGTAAGAACGATTCCTGAGATGCTCTCCAACCAAACGCCGCTGCCGGGAAAACTGCGTACTTATTACTTTTAGGAAATCTAGAAGACCCGTCATAACGCAATGTGGCCTCAAAAAGATAGCGCTCATCAAAACTATATTTCAAACGGGAAAAGAAAGATTGCAACGCCCATTCAGCATCAAAACCTGCCGTCTGTTGGTTTTCAGCACTTCCTAGGTCCAATACAGTATAGTCATTGCTCGCAAAATCTTGACGGTATCCGTTGAAAAACGAAAACTCTTCGTTCTCAAAAGAATAACCTCCCAAAAAGCTAAAGTCATGAACGCCTACTTCTTTGGACCACTCTCCCGTAAATTGAAGAGTTTTATAAAGTTCCTTATTGCTATATTGATTTAAATAGGACTGTCCCAGGTTAATTTGATCATTAAGTCGCTGAGATGCGTAATATGAGCGCTCTTCATGTAAGGTGAAATTATATCCCCCTATGGCCGAAAACACCAAATTATCATTAGGTTTATAATCAAGCTTTACATTTATTCCCGCTTTAGTACGTGGGTTTTCCAAATAAGAATCAGAAGCCAACCAAGCAACCGGTGTACCTCCACTTTCAGGGCCAATACCAAAATTACCTTGAGAATCCTGACCCAATTCTATTGCCGGATATCTAACTGCATTGGATACCAGTTGCGTAACGAAACTTCCTGCGTTATTGGTGGCATCACTGGCCCTATCACTTTCACCTTGGTATCCGGAACCCTTGTTACCCGTTACTTGTGGTTCTTCCCTCTTCTCTACAGAGCCGTAAAACCTAGTGCTCAAATCAAACTTACTGCCCAACTTGTTCTGAAGGTTCATTCTAAAATTGTACCGGTTAAAGCTATTTTTTGGTACGATACCATCCTGCTCCAAAATACCTGCAGAAACGTAATACTTGTTCTTTTCATCACCTCCATTTAAGGTTAAGGTATGGGACGTCTGAACACCGTTTTTAGAGAAAAGATCCTCCAGAAATTTTGTATTCGGATAATTATCCGGGTCATCCTGAGCTTTATATTTTGCTATGTCTTCCGCAGAAAAGCTGTTGCTGCCAGAAGCTATGTTGTACATTTCTGCATATTCCCAAGAATTAACAAATTCAGGAAGCTCGGTAGCGGTATTAAACCCTACATAGCTGTTGTAATTGATAGAAAATTTATTCTCGCTACCATTTTTAGTGGTAATAAGGATAACCCCATTAGCAGAACGTGCCCCATAAATAGCTGCTGAAGAAGCGTCTTTTAATACCGAAATGGATTTGATATCATCCGGATTAATGTCGTTCATGCTCCCCGCAATACCATCAATCAACACCAAAGCATCTGGCGTAGCTCCAAAAGAACCAACACCTCTAACACTAATATTTCCTCCGCTCTGCCCTGGCCTACCCGAACGTTGTACTACGGTAACCCCTGGCATTTGACCTGTAATGGCTTGCGATACTTGAGTAACCGGTCTATTTTCAATATCCTTGGAGGATACCTGAGAGACCGAACCAATTACATTTACTTTTTTTTGTGTGCCAAAACCTACTACAACAACCTCGTCCAATCCAGCAGCACTTTCTACTAACTGAACGGTTAATGAAGTTTGCCCGTTAACGGGTATCTCTTTAGTAGCAAAACCTATATAGGAAACCACTAAAATAGCATCGTCAGAGCTTAATTCTAGACTAAAATTTCCGTCAAAATCTGTGGTAACACCATTAGTAGTACCTTTTTCAACCACATTTGCCCCCGCCAAAGGCACACCGGTTTCATCTGTAATTACCCCGGTTATGGTCTGTTGTTCTTCCTTAATTCTATCAGATAATAGTAATGTATTCTCATTTTTTAGCGGTTTTTTATTTTTGAGAACAATCTGATTTTTAACTAAAGTATAGGTTACATCTTCTCCAAATAATACGCCTAACACTTCTTTTATAGGGCGCTTATCTATATTGAGCGTCACTCTTTTAGCAACATTGAGCTGTCCTGTTTTGTAAAAGAATCTAAACTCACTTTGCGTTTCTATTTTTTTAAGTACACTTTCAATAGTCTCGTAGTTTGCCTCAATAGAAACCTTCTTGTTTTGCGAATAGGAATTCGCATGAAGGTTGAACAAGGCAAAAGCAAACATTAGAATGGAGATTTTCACTGTTCGGTTCTTGTTAAGAATGTTTTTCAATAGAATGAAAAACAATGGTTTTTTTTCCATATTTTTAAAGGATTTTGATTAGTTATTTCTAGGATTAAAATCACTCTTGATCGGGGAACGTGGCAGCGTTTCCCGATTTTTTTTCTTTAAGTTAAGTCATGGTTATACTGGTTTTTTAATTAATATATAATTGTTGGTTATTTCATAATCGAACTCTGCACTTTCCTTAAAAGTATCAAGCAGGTCCTGTATGGTTTCATTTTCAAAATATCCTCTAAAGCGCACCGCTTCTAACTCCGTATATCCGTTTTCAATACGGACTCCATAACGTCTTTCAATTTTTTTAATAATATCCTTAAAGGATTCGTTATTAAAAGTTAGATCTCCGTTTCGCCAGTTTAAATAATCATGTATATCAACTTCACTTATCACCAAAGCGCCTTCTGTCATTGCTGCCTTCTGACCCGGTTTTAGGAAACTTAAGTCCTCGTTCATTGTCTCCTCGCGTTTATCGCTAATGGCCACACTACCTTCTGCGAGTACGGCATACGCTTCTTCATTGGCATAACTGCTAACATTAAAATGGGTTCCTAAAACTTGAACATCCATATCTTTAGCCTCTACCACAAATTTGTGTAATGAATCTTTGGCCACTTCAAAATAAGCCTCTCCTTTTAAGAATACCCTTCTATCCTTTCCTTCAACAAAACTTATGGGATATTTTAAAGAGGTATCTGCATTTAGGTGTACCAAGGTGCCGTCCGACAGCTTTAATTCAAATGTTTTTCCTTTTGGGATAATAATCTCATTATACACCAACTCTTGTGTAGGTTTTCCATGATAAACAATTTGGCCTTTATCTTGTGAAGCCAGAACGTTTCCATCTTCATCCGTAATAGCTTCTCCGGCACCTACTATTATTTTTTTGGATTGATTATTACTTGTTTTTAATACAATTGCGTTGTCCTCTATTCGTAATTCAGGAGATTTATCTTCCTGAATTCTCAAAAAATTAAAAACTAACCCTAGTCCTACCACACCAATAAAAATGGCTGCATACTTTAAAACAGAGCGATTAAAATTGATATTTCTTGTTTTTGTAGGTGACTCGGTTTTCTTAGCTATTTTTTTCCATATTTCTTGTTTTACCTGTCCATCAAACTTAAAGTTTGACATTTGCTCATCCTCACCTTGATAGGATTCTAGGAACCGTTCCAAGAGTTCTTTTTCCTCCTGAGAGCAATTGTTATTTACGTATTTGTTGAAAAGCTTTTTTGCCTTTTTTTCGTTCATCTGGGTCGCAATTAAATAACGATACTACTACTAAGTACCCTAATTAATGCGATGGTACATGTTGAAAGTCAATTATTTTTAAAAATTGAAAAAATACAAGTGAAAAAATTGAGGTATTCTCACCTTTAAAGTCGATGAATGATTTTTAAAAATGCGGATAACACACTAATATTCAGGAAGGTTGAAAGGATATTAGATTGGTTAATGCAGAAGAATAAGCGATATAATAACGGCCTCTTCTAATTGAAGGTGATTTCTAAGAAAAGCCAGTGCTTTTGAAATTTGATTTTTTACGGCCTGAACGGATATTTGAAGCTCTTCCGCAATTTCTTTGTTGGATTTGTGATGGTACCGGCTCAATACAAAGATATGACGACACCTTTTGGGCAGTTTGGCAACATGATCACGAATTATTTGATTGAGTTCCGAATATTCAAGTTCCCCCGAAACATTCATAGAAACATCTATAATATTCAACCGTGTTAAATCTTCCGTAGAAAGTTTGTTGTTTCTAAAATGATTAAATATCTGAAACTTTACCGCTTGAAACAGATAGGGTTTTAAAGCAGAAATATTGGTCGTCTTTCTTTTGGCCCAGAGTGAAATAAAAACTTCTTGAATAATATCCTCACAAATGGTCCTCTCCTTTATAATATTGAAAGCATATACAAATAACACCTTTGAATATTTCTCATAAACCGCTCTGAAAGAAGCATTATTGTCTTCTTTCATACCGTTCAATAATTCAATATCTTCTGTTATCATCTTCATTCTACAGCAATCAATATGCTAAATCTATAAAAAATAGACCGAAAATTACAATAACAGTAAAAAGAACACTTGATTTTAGGTGATTATCTCAAAATCTAATGGAAATGTAATCCTATTTCACATAGTTTGCCCTATACCTCCAATAACTTATGGCACCAAGAATTACCGCTCCTAGAGCTATATACCAAACATAATCTGGAGTAATAGCGGCTGCGCCACTTTGTCCGTAACTATGAAGACCTACCAAATAATAATTTACTCCAAAATAAGTCATCATAATACTTCCAAATGCTATAACACTGAGAAAATTGAAAGTCCACTTACTCCTTAAACCAGGAACCAAACGTGTGTGAACCACAAAGGCATATACCATAATAGAAATTAGTGCCCAAGTTTCTTTTGGATCCCAACCCCAATATCTACCCCAACTCTCATTGGCCCATTGTCCGCCCAAGAAATTACCTATAGTAAGCATCACAAGACCTACGGTCATAGAAAGTTCATTGATTATTGTCAATTCTTTAATGTTCAGGTCCATTACCGCTTTGTTCTTCTTATTGGTACATATCATAAGTAACAAAGAAACCAAACCAAGAATCATAGCCACCGATAATGGACCATAACTGGCGACAATTACAGCTACATGAACCATAAGCCAATAACTATCCAATACGGGTACCAAGGTTGAAATTGCAGGATCTACCCAATTTAAATGTGCAATAGCAAGTAACATACTTGTAACAAAAGCCGATGCAGCAATGGTCATATCACTCTTTCTGGCAAACAGAAGACCCATTCCCATGGTTGCCCATGATACATAAAGAATACTTTCGTACGCATTTGTCCAAGGTGCATGACCAGATATATACCATCGTAATACAAGGCCGGCCGTATGCCATAGGAACAAGATGAAAATAGTGCCTTTTAAAGCATAAACCCCTATACGCCATATAGAACGGTCTTTAAAAATCTGAAACACCAAAACAAAGAACATAATTACACCTACTAAAGCGTAAAGACGATATAGGGAATTAAAAATATCCAGTTTATTATAAATTACCTCCGTATTGATTTTAGATTCCGATGGAAGCACCTCCTTACCATGGTTCTTTTGATTTTGCTTAAAAGCGTCCAAAAGCTTATCGGCATTGGTATAATCACCCGTTTCTTTGGCCTTGCGCAATGTCATGAGGTAGTAAGGCAGCGAATTTTTTATAAAATTGGCATAAAGCGAATCCGAAACCTGATACTGCCCTCCCCTATATTCTATAGCCGAAATCCATTTGTTATTCTCATCGTTCAACAAAGGAAAAATCTTTATGATACGACCACTCAAGGCCTGATCCAAAAGGCTTAACCGAACATTGGCATCCTTAATATCCGTGTCAAACTTATTCGGAATATTTGTTGATGTGGCTTTTGCCAAAAAGGGCTCTAACTTATAATTTCCCTCTTTGTCAAAAAAGTCCGTTGCCTTTACAAATTCTTGGCCTTCGGGAATACCTATTACATGACGGATACTATCGTTCTTCCCTTTTTTATCAACGGCCAAAAACTGTGCATTGTACCATGCCGCCGGACTCAACATCATAGATAAGAACACCTGATCGGCATTCATGTCTTTATACACATCCTTTAAACTTAGCTTTCTTAGTAATTCCGAAGAAAACGTGTTTATAGGCTTCATACGACCTCCTTCGTCTTGAATCACAAGTTTTCCAAACTTCTCCGCATGCTCTTCAGAAACAATCGTAGTCTGTAAAAGCGAATCAATTTGAAATTGTGTTGGCACCATACTAACCCCATGGTCATGGCCATCATCTGCGGTGTGTTCTTGGGCATTGGCACTCAACAACATACCCAAAACAAGAACCGTTGTAAGTTTTGCTTTTTTATTCTTTAATTTTTCCAATGACACGGCCAAATCCTTAAACCGGGTCTTTCCAAAGAACATAATCCCCATTAACCCAACATAAAGCAAGAAATACCCTAAATAGGTTATACCTGTACCCCATTGATCATGGTTTACAGATAAAATAGTTCCTTTTTCATCTGGGTGAAAACTAGATTGGAAGAACCGGTATCCTTTGTGATCCAAAATATTGTTCATGAAAATCTTATAGTCAAAAGGACGCTCATCTTCAACTGTAACCTTACTCATAAAGGATTTGTACCCTTGCTCGGTTCCCGGATACTTTTCTGCAATAAAATCGTTTAGTTTAATGCTGAACGGAAGTTCATATACTTTGGAGCCATAACTCAAACTAAAATCCAATCCACCCACATTTATTTTATCCGAAAAATTAGAAACCCCTTTACCACCCAGTAATTTTTGCTGTACTGTTTCGCCGTTTACGGTAATGTCTACAATCATAGCATCCATAGTAGCATCCGTTATTTCGTTCTTCGGAACTTTTACTATGCCGTAAGAGCCTTTAACTATGGGCTCCGGTATAACAAATTGCATACCTGCGGTTGCATACAAAGAGCGTAACTGCAATTCCTGTATACTATCCTTTATCAACTGACCTTGAAATTGGTCCGCCATACGCATAAAACTACCTTCAAAAGGCGATTCTATTTCGTAAGCACCATCCTTTTCTAAAATATTAATTGCTCCCTCCGTTCTCTTATTCAAAGAGAAAAGTACGTTGTGAATGCTAGAAACTTGGCCACTTTCCAAAAAGTGTTCATGGCGCTGGCCATCTCCAGCTTCAACAATCTTTAAGTATTCCTTACCATTTTCATCCGGAATCATTCCTTCTTTGGCCCCATCTATAAAACCGGCATAGGAAATAGTAAACGGCTGTCCGTTAAAATCTGACTTCCAAGGTAAATTAGACTTGATATCTTGGGCAGTTACTATTAAATCTTCTTGTAAAGTTTTTCTTTTGGCCTCGCCATTAATCTCTCCATCTACGTAAGCTGTCAAGTATGTTTTATCCGAGTAGAATACTTTTTCTGATTGCCCCTCTCTAATGGGCATCATACCCTCATAACTGATATATCTCGTAACGAACGCTCCGATTATGATAAAAATCCATGAAAGGTGAAGCGTTAAAACTGCCCATTTTTCCCATCGTAGAAGACGGTACCTAAACATGTTACCAATAAAATTAATGACAAAAAAAACCATAATAGCCTCAAACCACCATGTATTGTAAATCCAGATTCTTGCGGTCTCGGTACTGTACTTACTTTCAATAAAAGTACCTAGCCCCATGGCCACTGCAAACACTATAAAAAGAACGGACATTAAACGTGTGGAGAAAAAGAATTTTTTGAGCATGTTCATGAGCAGCAGCTAAAATGGTTTTCAGCATGCAAAAATACGCCCTTTTTATTATTTAGAGGAAGATAGACGGACCTAAAGTCTTATCAAAACTGTTAATTATAAGTGAAAATTTTAAGAAATTCGTTTTTAGAAATCACTCTTTTTCATAAAGCATAAAAGGCTAACCCATTAATTGCAAATAACACAGAAATCTAAGATTTGTATACACACCCTCGACCGTAAAAAGAACAACTTCTCGTTTCTTCACTTTTCTACAATCCAAAGTAAACAATACATAAATATATGCTTATTTTCGCTGCATGATCAAGGTTAGTATTTTAGGAACCGGAAATGTTGCCACCCACCTTTTCAGGGCTTTTTCCAACTCTGCAGAGATTGAAATTGTTCAGGTAATAGGTAGAAACAAAGAGGCGCTTCAAGCCTTTGGAACGGAAGAAGAAACCACAACGGATTTCTCTAGATTAAAATTTTCAGATATTTTTATTGTTGCTTTAAGTGACTCATCTATAAGCACTGTTTCACAAGAAATTACAATTAACAGAAGTTTAATTGTTCATACCTCTGGAAATACTCCAATGAGTGCGCTCTCAACACACCAAAGACGAGGAGTGTTTTATCCACTACAGACTTTTAGCAAATCTAATGAGCTGGATTTTAAAAATGTTCCCGTCTGTCTGGAAGCGAATGACGAAGCCGATTTAGCTTTGTTAAAAAAACTCGCCCATCTGGTTTCAGAAAATGTTTATGAGATAAGTACAGAACAACGCAAAAGCCTTCACCTTGCCGCCGTATTCACAAATAACTTTGCAAACTACATGTACCATGTTGGCTCTGAAATCTGCAAAGAGAACAATGTGCCTTTTGAAATACTGAGTCCGCTTATTCAAGAAACAGCGGAAAAAATAAAAAACCTATCTCCTTTTGATGCCCAAACGGGCCCAGCTAGAAGAGGAGACCACAATACCATATCAAATCACTTAGAACAATTAAATAATACCGAGTACAAAGCGGTCTATGAACTGCTCAGCAAATCAATAGAAAAAACATATGGAAAAGAGCTATAAAGAATACCTTAAGAACATAGATACTTTTATTTTTGACGTAGACGGAGTTTTTACGGACAGCACCCTAATCATTACTACCGAAGGAGAAATGCTCCGCAGAATGAGCGTTAAAGACGGTTATGCGGTTAAGACCGCCCTTCAGAAAGGGTATAAAATCTGTATTATCTCAGGAGGAACCAATGAAGGAGTCCGTAAACGATTAAAAGAACTTGGAGTTACGGACATTTATTTAGGCGCGCACCATAAAATGGATGTCCTAGAAGAGTATATGGGCAAGCACGGTATTGACCCAAGTACTATGCTTTATATGGGTGATGATATTCCGGATATTCCACCAATGGAAACCGTTGCCCTACCCACTTGCCCGCAGAACGCCGTACCGGAAGTAAAGGCAAGGTCTATGTATGTTTCCCACAAAAACGGAGGCGAAGGTTGCGTAAGGGATGTTATAGAGCAAGTCTTAAAAGTAAAAGGGCATTGGATGACTAATTTTAGCGCGGCAAACGATTGATTATGCTCAACCTGAACCACCACACCATCATACTTGCCAGTGGCTCCCCAAGAAGACATCAGTTTTTAAAAGAAATGGGGATTCCGTTTGAAGTCCGATTGAAATCGGTAGATGAAATTTACCCTCCCGAATTAAAAGGAAGCGAGATTAGCGATTATTTGGCAAAATTGAAAGCAGATGCTTTTGACGGGGCTTTGAAAAAAGAAGAGATTCTGATTACCTCGGACACCGTAGTCTGGCACAATGGTATTTCATTGGCCAAAGCAGCAGATGCTGAAGAAGCCTACGAAATGATAAAAGCGCTATCCGGAGATTGGCATGAGGTCATAACATCGGTTTGTTTTACTACACCCAACAGTCAAAAAGTAGTTAATGAAATTACCCGGGTCAAGTTCCGGAATTTATCCGACGAAGAAATCCGTTATTATATTAACACTTACAAACCCTATGATAAAGCAGGTGCATATGGTATTCAAGAATGGATAGGCCTTACCGCAATTGAAGAGATTAAAGGGTCTTACCCTAATGTTGTGGGGCTCCCCACCCAGTTGGTATACAAAACGTTAAGCACTATGGTTAAATAGTTCTTTTTGATTAATTTTAATAAAAATTCATCTCATGACAACCGGAACAAGACAAAACCTATCGCTTATAGTCATTGCTGCGCTCTTATCTTTTACCCAATCCTGTAAAGAGGTTGAAAAAGAGACAAATAAAGAGGTAGCCCTAAATACTGAAAAGCCCGTAGAAACATCAAAAAAGGAGCTTACCAGTGAATTTAAGGAGTATTGGTATGGCGGAGAGGCGGAAATAACATCTTACAAATTAGAACAGGCCCGCTATGGTGAAATCCGAGACGGCGAAGCGGTTTTAATTTATGTTACGGAACCTTTTTTGAAGAAGAAACAAGTAAAAGCGGATGGACATAATCCTGATAACATCCCCGTTTTAAAACTCAATTCCACAAAAAAATACCTTACCGGAATTTATCCTTACGCCATCATGAACAGTACTTTTTATCCCGTTCATGACAATGACCACGCCATTAAGGTCTCCTTCTCTGCACAGGAATGGTGCGGGCAGGTTTACGCACAACTTAACAACCGGGATAAATTTGATGTAATGTCTCACTCTTATTTTGAAAGTGAGGCGGACCAAAATTTACAATTAGAGAAAACAACTCTTGAAAACGAGCTTTGGAACAAAATTCGTATCGCACCAAAATCTTTACCAACAGGCGAATTGGAAATAATTCCCTCAATGGAATTTATTAGACTATCTCACAAAGAGTTAAAAGCATATAAGTCAATTGCAAGTTTAAGTGATGACAATGGTCTTTCAACCTATAAAATAACGTATCCGGAATTAGAAAGAACCTTAGAAATAAATTTCACTACTGCCTTTCCGCATAGTATTGAAAGCTGGACGGATACCTTTGTTAGTGGCTTTGGAAAAAACGCTAAATCCATGACCTCTACCGCTACCAAGATAAAAACTTTAAAGACCCCCTATTGGCAACAAAATGGAAATAAGCATCTATCTTTGCGGGATAGTTTAGGTTTATAAATTTATGCAAGAATTTCTTATTTCCAACAAGCACGAAATCATAGCTACAGCTATTACTTTCTGTATCCTTCTAATTCTAAAATTTATAACGGATAAGACCATTCGTAAAATTGGCAGAATTAGTGATATTGTTGAAGCACGGACCCTTTTAATTACAAAATACGCCTCTTTACTCCTTACATTAATTGGGTTTGGGGTCATTTCCTTTATTTGGGGCGTAAATTTCAAAGAAGTTGGCCTTGTGTTTTCTTCGGTGTTTGCGGTAATTGGGGTTGCCTTATTCGCCAGTTGGTCTATTCTGAGCAATATAACCGCAGGTGTAGTTCTGTTTTTTTCATTTCCGTTTAAAATCGGGGACAAGGTTAAAATTCTAGACAAAGATATAGAGTCCGAAGAACCCTTTTTAATAGAGGACATAAGGGCTTTTCATGTAAGCCTAAGAAAATCCAATGGTGAACTTTTGGTATACCCGAACAATTTGATGATGCAAAAAGCGGTAACGCTTATTTACAATTCAGAAGATACCCCAGACGGTAGTGAAGAAGCTTAATCTTAAACATCCTTAATTTATGGGTAAAACCACAAATTTAATTTTGTTAAAGAAGTTTTAAAAACCCCGCTTGCCCCCTTTAAACTTTCTATCTTTGATTTGGTGCCATCTCTGTAAATTGGTGGCTTCACCAAACAAAAACCAACTTTATGCGATATCTTTTGGCAATCTTTGCCGGAACTTTTCTGTCCTTAAACATTACTTATGCACAGAAACCTGTGCAACCGTCCACTTCCGAGATTTACCATTCCCTTGAAAAATTGAATTTCTTGGGTACCGCATTGTACATTGCCGCACACCCGGATGACGAAAATACAAGGCTTATTTCCTACCTGTCCAACCATACCAAAGCCAGGACCGGTTACCTTTCATTAACTAGGGGCGATGGTGGACAAAACCTAATTGGCCCTGAATTACGTGAGCTTCTTGGAGTTTTACGTACGCAAGAGCTTCTGGCCGCCAGACGCGTAGATGGTGGAGAACAGTTTTTTTCCAGAGCCAATGATTTTGGATACTCAAAACACCCGGACGAAACCCTTGAAATATGGGATAAAGAAGCAGTGCTAGGAGATGTGGTTTGGACCATTAGAAACTTTAGACCAGATGTAATCATAAATAGGTTTGACCATAGAAGTCCGGGAACTACTCATGGGCACCATACTTCATCTGCAATGCTCAGTTTTGAAGCTTTTGATTTAGCCAATGACAAGTCTGCGTACAGTGAGCAATTGAAACTGACCGAAACTTGGCAGCCAAAAAGGCTTTTTTTCAACACATCATGGTGGTTTTACGGCAGCCAAGAAAAGTTTGATAAAGCCGATAAATCCAAAATGGTGAATTTGGATATTGGAACTTATTACCCAGTACTTGGGAAGTCCAACAACGAAATTGCGGCATTGGCCAGCAGCCAGCATTTGTGCCAAGGGTTTGGTCGCCTATCACAACGCGGCTCGGAAAATGAATATGTAGAATTGCTGAAGGGAACAATGCCCAACAACTCCAATGATATTTTTGAAGGAATAGACACCTCTTGGTCTCGCATAACCGGTGGGAAGGCAGTTGGGGAGATTCTTTATGCAGTTGAAAAGAATTTTGATTTTACCAACCCATCCAAACATTTGTCCCAATTATTGGAAGCCTACGAGCTGCTCCAAAAAGTTGAAGACAATTACTGGAGGGAATTAAAGTCACAGGAACTAAAGAACATAATTCTGAACATTAGCGGTCTCTATTTAGAAGCTTCCGCCGAAACCTCATTTACAAACCCTGGTGGCAAAATTAAAATTAATGTAGAGGCCGTGAATAGGAGTTCTTCGGATATTGCTCTGAATACTATTTCCATTTCTTCAACAAATAAAACTATTCAACCTTCCATCGCACTAAAAAATAACGAGAAGCAAAATTTTGAAATTGATATAGACGTACCAAGTACAACAAATTACACAAGCCCTTATTGGCTAAACGAAAAGGGTAGTTTAGGCATGTACAAGGTAGATGACCAAAGCCTTATTGGCAAGCCCGAAACACCACGCGCATCTCTGGTAAAATTTGAGCTTGAATTTAATGGAAAAAGTATAACAATTGAAAAGCCTGTTATCCATCACTATGCTAAGCCGGATAAAGGCGAACTCTTTCAGCCTTTTGAGATACTTCCCGAAGCAACTGCAAGTTTTAGTGATAAAGTTTTGATTTTTGCCGATGGTGAACCTAAAAAAGTGCCCGTTACGATTAAAGCCCATGCCGATAATATAAAGGGAGAGCTTTTGCTTAACCATTCCAAAGGATGGGGCATAGATGCTGAATCAAAGTCTTTTGAGATTGCAAAAAAGGGAGACCAACAAACTTTGATTTTCACTTTAACCCCACCTGCAACCGAAGATGAGAGCTATATTTCGCCCATCATAAAATTAAACGGCAAGGAGGTTACTAAGGAGCTGGCGATTATAGCCTATGACCATATTCCAACCCAGTCCGTTTTACTGCCTTCAGAAGCTAAAGTAGTCCGCCTGAACATTAAAAAATCTGGAGAGCACATTGGTTATATTGTTGGTGCCGGTGACGAAGTTCCAGAGAGTTTAAGGCAAATTGGTTACATTGTACACACCATTGACCCAAATACTATAGCTAAAGGAACGTTGGACAAGTATGATGCAGTAGTGGTTGGTATTAGAGCATATAACGTACTTGACCAATTAAAGTTTAAACAACGGTATCTTTTTGATTATGTTGAAAATGGAGGTAATCTTGTGGTGCAATACAATACTGCGGGAAGATGGGGAGACCAATTTGAAAACCTTGCTCCCTACCCTATTACCTTGTCTAGAGACCGGGTAACCGATGAAAACTCAGCTGTTGAAATACTGGCCAAAAAACATGCTTTAATAAATTACCCTAATAAAATTAACAAAGATGATTTTAATGGGTGGGTACAAGAACGCGGATTATACTTCCCGAGCAAGTGGTCCAAGGAATTCACCCCTATTTTATCTATGAGCGATAAAGGAGAATCTGCAAAAAAGGGAAGTCTTTTAATAGCTCCTTACGGAAAAGGGAATTACATTTATACAGGATTGAGCTTTTTTAGAGAGCTACCTGCAGGCGTACCCGGAGCGTACAAGTTGTTCGCCAACATGCTCTCCGTTGAAAAGAATATACAACCTACCAAATTGAATTAGACCATGTTAGATAAGTTCGATTGGAAAAAAGAATACTCGCTAGTACTGATACTGAATATCGTCTATGTGCTAATATTTTGCTACTTAATGACCGCATTTACCTAATATGGGAACATTAGATTGGATTGTTTTATCAAGTACACTCCTATTCATTGTTGCGTACGGTGTTTGGAAAACCAAAGGCAGCAAAAGCGTAGAAGACTATGTTGCTGGAGGAAAAGACGCCAAATGGTGGACCATAGGTCTATCCGTAATGGCAACACAAGCCAGTGCCATAACGTTCCTTTCAACGCCGGGACAAGCCTTTCATGACGGCATGGGGTTTGTCCAATTTTATTTTGGGCTGCCATTGGCCATGATCATTATCTGTTTGGTGTTCATTCCCATTTACCACAGGCTAAAAGTATATACTGCCTATGAATTTCTTGAAAATCGTTTTGATTTAAAGACCAGGTCACTAGCCGCCATACTATTTTTAGTGCAAAGAGGCCTTGCGGCAGGTATTACCATTTTTGCGCCATCGATCATCTTATCGGCAGTACTGGGTTGGGACCTTAGGACTCTTAATATTATTATTGGCGTGTTGGTTATCATCTATACCGTATCCGGAGGAACCAAAGCAGTAAGCGTTACGCAAAAGCAGCAGATGTTCATTATTATGACCGGCATGTTCATCACCTTCTTTTTTATATTGGGGTACCTTCCGGCAGACATCAATTTTGGAAAAGCACTTAAAATAGCCGGGGCCAGCAACAAACTGAATATCATAGACTTTAGCTTTGACACCAAGAGCAGGTATACTTTTTGGAGCGGAATAACAGGAGGACTCTTTTTAGCACTCGCCTATTTTGGTACGGACCAAAGTCAGGTACAACGGTATCTTTCCGGAAAATCATTACGTGAAAGTCAATTAGGATTAGTCTTTAACGGATTACTTAAAATACCAATGCAATTCTTCATCCTATTGGTAGGCGTTATGGTATTTGTGTTTTATCAGTATAATCCATCACCTTTAAACTTTAACCCAGCCGCTACCGAAGCCGTTATGAGCTCCGAATATGCAAAGGACTATTCCATTCTACAAGAAGGACAGGAACGCCTAGAGGCCGAAAAGAAAATGGCGCAGAATAAATTCTCTGCAGCCTTGGAGCTTAAAGAGTATAGTGCAGTTGAAGAGGCCAAGCAGGAAATAATTCGTTTAAATGTTAAAGATAGTACCAACCGTGCCGCTGCCAGAGCCCTTATAAAAGAAGCGGATGACGTGGTCGAAACCAATGATAAAGATTATGTCTTTATCCATTTTATACTACATAATCTTCCTAGAGGTTTAATAGGGCTACTTTTGGCAGTTATATTATCTGCAGCCATGTCCTCCACGGCTTCGGAACTTAATGCCCTAGGTACTATTACAGCCTTAGATTTATATAAAAGAAACAAGAAAGACCTCTCTACGGACGAGCACTATGTTAAAGCAACAAAATTTTTCACCCTTATCTGGGGAATTATAGCCATTTTTATAGCCAGTATCGCCAACCTGTTCGACAATCTTATTCAATTAGTAAATATTATTGGTTCTGTGTTTTACGGTAATGTTCTAGGTATATTCCTGTTGGCATTTTTCTTTAAGTTCGTAAAAGGTAATGCTGTATTCTTTGCGGCTGTACTTACTCAGTTAATTGTCTTTGTGCTTTTTTACAATCTCATATTCATTCACCCGACCGGGGAGGAAAAGTTAGGATATCTTTGGCTTAACTTTATAGGCGCGGCCATGGTAATCGCAATGGCAATTGCTTTTGAAGGGTTTGACAGGCTATTGAAGAAACCTCTGGCGAGTAAATAATTTACAGAAGTATTCCTGCTTTATATTTTTACTTTTTTTCTTCAGTACGTATAAAATAAAACCCCGGTCTTCCATTGGAAGGCCGGGGTTTTTATATAAGAATACAAAGCTTATTTAGCGCTCCACTCTTTAATAGAGTCGGTATTCATTTTAACGTAATCATCATTACCTGCTTCTTTTGCTTTTTCCAAAGACTTTTTAGCAGTTTTGATAGCTCCTTTTTTATCGCCCGATTTTGCTTGGATAAGGGATTGCTGACGCAATTGCCAAAAAGCAGGCTCTTCAGTCATGGACATAGCCTTGTCCATCCATTCAGATGCTTTTTTAATGTCTTTGTCCTCACTTGAAAAATAAACAGCGGCAGCGTAGTAATCATCTGCTTTTGGAGAACCCGCCATAGTTTTTTCAATATCGGCCATTACTTTTGAATCCGTTGGAACTTCAAAAGGAACAGCAACATAAGTTTTCTCCCACATCATTCCCAAATTGGCAGAATTACTTGTCATATCATCTATTGTAATAGTGAACGCCTCAATATCTACAGGTAACGTATAAACTTCTGCGGATGTCTTGGCTACCACTTTGCTATCGTCCCAATTTTTAGGTGTACCACCTCCATCAATATCCGTATAAAAGAAAACTTCCCAAGAACTTGCTCCTGGCTTCGTAAAAATGGAATATGTACCTGCCTTAACATCTTGACCAGCTATTTTTACGTCATCACTAAAACTTACTTTAGTATACGCATTAGCTCCTGTTCTCCATAATTTGCCGTGCGGAACAAGGTCTCCAAAAATAGTTCTCCCACGCATAGATGGCCTAGAATACTCTACGGTAACATCTGTTAAACCTACGGTTTGTTGTAGCTTAGAAGCTGGACTAGGTGCTGGAGTGTTTATTTGGGCCTGCATAGTAACAGAAGCAAATACTACACTTGCTAAAAGGATAATTTTTTTCATTTGAATTGATTTTTTAGTTTCCACAAAACTAAATATAAACCATCTTACATATGTTAATGAAATCCTAAATTAGACCGTTTAAAATACTACGAAAGGCTGTGAAACTACTTTACTCTCAAGAAAAAAAGTTAGATAGTAAACCCCTGATTTTAAAGTGGAAGTATCAATACGTGTCTCACTACTTAAATCTTCCTTAAAATGACTAACACGTTTACCTAACGCATCATAAACAACCTTGGACAATACCCTCTCATTGGAGTTTATCTTATATTCTAAGTGCTCAGCACCAAATTGCTTGTACAATATTAAGTCATCCTTATCGGTAGGTTTCAATTCTTCTGAAGGCAAAGGATTGTCAGAACCCATTTCCTCTTCTTCTTCTTCTTCTTCTTCTTCTTCTTCTTCTTCTTCTTCTTCTTCTTCTTCTTCTTCTGCATCGTCTGCATCGTCTGCATCGTCTGCATCTTCTAACTCGTCCGTATCTAGTTCTTTTTCAAGTGTAGAAAAACCAAATAACTTGGGCTTAAACAACAAATTCCAATTATCATTTTCAAAACGCTCGGACGTCATCAAATAAGAATTACTATCCAAAGAGGCAATACTTTCAATTTGTGCATTTTCAATACTCATCGGTAGCCTCTCAACAGAATCTTTAAATACCTCAGAAGAAGTTGCTCCTTCAATTTTAAATATAAATGGAGCTAAAATTGAATTGTAACCTACAATTAGCAATGATTTTGACAACGGATTATATTCCGCTCCTGTGACCAAACCCTCTACGAAATAGTCATCCAACCGTTTTGCGACATGCTTTCCAGGCTCCGTAGATAGTTGATAAGCAACCGTACCCTTAGATTGCCATTGCTTGGTAAAAATCAAAAGTTGGTTCTCTACTACAACTAAAGCTTCGGCATCCCAGTCACTATTTCCACTATTTTCAAAATTTTCCTGATCCTCATAAGTGAATTCAATCTTATCTGCGACTACATTTTCAGACTTTAAATAATCGGATTTAGAAATACGATATACTGCTAAATCCCTTCTAACTCCATTATTATTCCCAAAATCCCCTATATAAATGAATGTATCATCTTGAGCAATATCTTCCCAATCGTTATTTTCAACATTTGTAATGCTTACGGTACGACTCACCTTAAAAGAAAGCGTATCTATCTCGTAAAGTTCAGGAAGATTACCAGAATCGTTATGAGTTATAAGTCTACCGTCAAAAAAAAGCAATCCTGAACTTTCGGATACCTCTGTAGGCAATTCACCTACTTCTCTTTGGGAATTTTGGGCCGATAGAAATAAACCGGAGAAAAGTAAAAGAAAAAACAGCAGTAAGTTTTTCATAGCATAGATACGCCTGTAATGTACAAAATAGATGCTACACTAAAGAACTCTTTAAACTTTCAAAAGAAAATGAAACCCCAAACAAATTGCCAATAGAAACAATTTGTTTATAAATAAAATAAATATGTTAAACAAAATGTATTTACATTTGTTTTATGAAGTTATATCAGCTACGTTCCAAACAGTCATTTCCCATAAGCGTAAAAGAAGCGTGGGACTTTCTATCAGACCCAGGCAATCTTAAGGTTATAACCCCGCCACATATGGGTTTTGAAATACTCTCAGGTAACGACCGTGCCATGTTTCCGGGACAAATTATTCAATACACCGTTTCCCCTTTTCCTGGATACAAGACTAAATGGGTTACTGAAATTACCCATGTAAAGGAGGGCGAGTACTTTGTAGATGAACAGAGATTTGGTCCTTATGCACTTTGGCATCACAAACATTTCATTAAACCTATTGACGGTGGCGTAGAAATGGAAGATGTAATAGATTATAAAATTCCTTTTGGGATTTTTGGACAAATGGCTCACCCACTTTTGGTTAAAAAGCAGTTGAAACAAATTTTTGCTTTCAGGGAGCAAAAATTGATAGAACTATTTGGAAGCCTTAAGAACACTACAAAAGAGCTGCAGTTTAAAACCATTTAAGATTTTTCCATGAAAAAAAATATACTTTTAATAGGAGGTTCGTATGGTATTGGTCTTCAAATAGTAAAGCAACTCGCTGATGAGTATACGGTATATGTTGCCTCTAGAACATCTGACGGACTGAACCGAACAGGTGCCATCCATATTCCTTTTGACGCGCACACTGATGTATTAGATACTACAATTCTTCCCAAGGAACTGCATGGTTTTGCCTACTGCCCAGGATCCATCAACTTAAAGCCTTTTAAAATGCTTTCTCTGGAAACTTTTGAAACAGATATGCAGCTGAATTTCTTTAATATGGTTAAAGTAGTCAAAGATATTTTACCTTTAATGGTCTCTGGAGGAGCAATAATTTTGTTCAGCACGGTTGCCGTTGGATCCGGAATGCCTTACCACACGAGTGTTTCCGCAGCTAAAGGTGCAATTGAAGGTTTTGCTAAATCTATGGCGGCAGAATATGCCCCAAATATTAGGGTAAATGTAATTGCACCATCTTTAGTAAATACGCCTTTAGCTAAACGCTTACTGAGTAACGACAAAAAAATAGAAATGATGTCCCAAAGACATCCTTTAAAACGTATTGGTGAGGTTAGTGATATTGCAAATACGGCGGTGTTCTTGTTAAGTGAAAAAAGTTCATGGATTACTGGTCAAGTAATAGGTGTTGATGGAGGAATGTCAACTTTAAATTTAAGTTAGTTTATGGCAGATAAAATATCGATTTTTTGGTTTAGAAGAGATTTACGTCTAGACGATAATATTGGGTTCCTAGAAGCCCTAAAGGATAAATATAAAGTGTTGCCCATTTTCATTTTTGATTCTGAGATTCTTGAAAACCTTCCAAAAGATGATGCCAGAGTTACTTTTATCTACGAGAACTTGCAGAGAATGCGAGATACGCTTCAAAGTGAAAACCATAGTTCTATAGCAATCTACCACGGTAAGCCTATGGCTATATTCAAGGATTTGCTTAGTCAATATGAAATAAATGCAGTCTACACAAATCATGATTACGAGCCTTTTGCCAAAAAAAGAGATGAGAGCATAAAAGAGCTACTCCAAGCGAACGACGTTACTTTTCACACCTTTAAAGATCAGGTTGTTTTTGAAAAGGATGATATTCTTAAAAGTGACGGTGACCCATACATTGTATATACCCCTTACAAAAACAAATGGAAAGAACATTTTAACCCGGACGAACATTTAACCATTCATTACACAAAACAATACCGAGACAACCTTATTCAGAATACGAGACTACCAAATCTCTCTTTAACGGATATGGGTTTTAAAACTTCCTCCTTAAAAGTTCCGGAATATATGGTTACACCAACCCTAATTGATAATTATGAAGATACCAGGAATTACCCAGCCATAGAAAACGGTACATCATTACTAGGACCACATCTACGGTTCGGAACGGTGTCCATCCGAAAAATGATGAAAAAGGCGATTGCCGAAAAAAATGAAGTTTTTTGGAGCGAACTTATTTGGCGTGAGTTTTTTATGCAAATTCTATGGCACTACCCTAGAACCGTAAATGAAGCGTTCAAAAAGAAATATGACCGAATAAGTTGGAGAAATAATGAAGATGAATTTGAAAAATGGAAGGAAGGGAATACCGGATATAAATTGGTTGATGCAGGAATGCGGGAATTAAATGCAACTGGATATATGCATAACCGAGTACGAATGCTCGTCGCCAGCTTTCTTTGCAAACACTTACTTATAGATTGGCGTTGGGGCGAAGCGTATTTTGCCGAAAAGTTGTTGGATTATGAAATGAGCAGCAATGTGGGCAATTGGCAATGGGCAGCGGGAAGTGGTGTTGATGCCGCTCCTTATTTTCGCATTTTTAACCCAATGACTCAGGTTGAAAAGTTTGATAAGGATAAAAAATATATTTCAAAGTGGGTTCCCGAGCACCATACGGAAGACTACGCACAAAAAATGGTAGACCATAAAGAAGCTCGGGAACGGTGTTTAAAAACGTATAAGGAAGCACTTAACTAAAGCGAAACCTAACGGGAAAGCTGTCTTTCTAATTGACGTTTTTCTTGCATACGATATTTAAGGATGTTCACGTAACGCAGTGCCTCTCCGTTATTATAGTCCGTATAAGATTTAGAGGCCCATTCCATCGCCTTTTCTAAATCACCGTTAATTTCATTTATGATTGCCATATTGTAACAAGCCCTGCCGGCTATTTTACCGTCCGGATTATTCACTTCCTTTTCCCAAAGAACGGCCGCTCCATCCCAATCACCTGTCTGGGCACGTCTTTTTGCAATTACAAAATTCTCAGTACCTTTTACAAAGTAATCTCTGGAAACCCTTTTTCTTAAAGGTCTTACATCATAACCATAAGAATTACCGATGTTACTACTACGTTGAATAACAGCTTCTTTTCTTCCAATTACCGCCTCAACCGCTTTCATAGGATTAACACCGGACCCAATAGATGTGATACGATCATTAAAAGTATACTCATCCAATATTAATTTGTTCTGTGGGTCATACACGCGCCATCCATTTTTAATAGCGGTATTAAGTGTAACCTTATGACCCGGCAGCGAAGCTTTTATGCCTAAATCATTTGGTATGGTTACCGTGGTAAGTTCATAATCTACTCGCGTATCCGTATCGTAGAACTCTAATGAAAATAGTACATCTACATCATTAGCATCGCAAATTTCTTGAACCGACTGCCAGTCCAAAGCTGCAGGAAAAATGCCTAGCCCTTTTCGTTGAATATCCGTATCATCAATAATAGTAATGGTTTCAAAACGAGTGTTGCGCGTAAGCTCATCATAAAGTCCCGTTACAGCAGACTCTGCTCCTTCCCTGTCCAAATTGAGTCCCTCTAAAGAAAGAATCTTATCTATTTTATCTACCACTTTGTTTTCTTCGGATGGAATACTCCTATTAATTAGACCCACGCGTGATGCATTTGAAGGTAAGCTTATACGTGCTGGCTCAGTAGCACCCATTGTTAATTTGTTAGTTGACACGCAACTGGATAATAGCAGTAATATAGCTCCGGCGGAAAGTAGTTGGTTAAGATTTTTCATGGGACAAAAGTTAAATCGTTATCTCTTTTCAAAAAATTAAAAAGTTTAAGTAGGTTCGATATAAACTAAAACCCGTCCTAATTATTGCTTTTAGCCCAGCTATGATCAATAAACTCGACCAACTACATCTTTTTTATCGGTGAATTATAAGAATCACGTTTAAGAGTCTTCACTTAAACCTTCTAAATTATGTATAGACCAGTTACTGGCTCCCATTATTGAAATGCTTTTGTATCTTACACACCCAAAATACAGCGCTAAGCTGTTTTTATATGAATCCCATACTATTCCAAACCACATGAAAAAAATCCTTTTTGCATTTATTTTTGTAGCCGGCACCACTCTATTGGCTCAAGCACAAACTTTTGATTTTAAAATTGATCATTTTGCGCTAGTCGTTGAAGATTCTGATATTAGTGCAGATTTCTACGCAAACATTCTAAAATTAGAAGAAACGCCACATCCTGATTTAAAACCTGGTTTCAGGTGGTTTATTGTAAGTGGAAATTCTCAGATTCACCTAATCGAAAAGGAATTTGCGCCCTTTGAAAAGAATAAATCCATGCATCTATGCCTTTCCACGCAAGATTTAGATGGAATGATAGCCCATCTTGAAAAAAACAATATCAAATATTGGGATTGGCCCGGTAAAGAAAATGCAGTCACTTTACGTACAGACGGTGTACGCCAAATTTATATTCAGGACCCGGATAAATATTGGATAGAAATCAATACAGCAAAACATTAAAACGAGAAAGAGGCCTTATGGGCCTCTTCTCTATTTTAGTATATTTTCAACTTTTACTTAATTGAATATCCAGGAGCCAAGACAGCTTTACCTTCTTCCGGGTGACGTTTGAGATATGCTGCCACAAACGGACATAAAGGAGCCATTTTCATACCACTCTCCTCTATAAATTTCAATACTTTTGAGACCAAAGCACTTCCCACACCTTGCCCACCTAAAGATGAAGGCACTTCTGTATGTGTTAAGTACATGATGTTCTGTTTGGAAATCATATATTCCATAAAGGCTATCTCCCCATCAACATCCATCTCAAACCTACCTTTCTCTCCCTTCTTATTTACAAGTGGAATTTTTGAAAAGTCTCTTTTTTCCATAAGAAAGACGCTAGGGGTTCACTGATTTAAACTCTGGTAATTTTAGCACCAATAGCACGTAAACGTGTATCAATATCTTCATACCCACGATCTATCTGTTCAATATTATGAATAGTAGATGTTCCTTTTGCGGATAGGGCTGCTATCAGCAAAGAAACTCCTGCCCTAATATCCGGAGATACCATGGTGGTTGCCTTTAATGTAGATTTAAAGTCGTGCCCAATTACGGTAGCACGGTGTGGATCACAAAGAATAATCTTAGCACCCATATCAATCAATTTATCCACGAAGAACAAACGGCTTTCAAACATCTTTTGATGAATAAGCACCTCTCCTTTTGCCTGTGTGGCAACTACCAGAATAATACTCAATAAATCCGGTGTTAGACCTGGCCATGGCGCATCTGCAATTGTAAGGATAGAACCATCTATAAAGTTCTGTATCTCGTACCCGTTGGTATGCTTAGGTATGAATATATCGTCATCCTTTTTTTCTACGGTAATACCCAGTTTTCTAAAAACCGTAGGTATTTGTCCCAAATCGTCCCAACTTACATTTTTGATAGTAAGCTCGCTTTTGGTCATTGCCGCCAATCCGATCCAGCTTCCTATTTCAATCATATCCGGAAGCATTCTATGTTCCGTTCCTCCTAAGGAATCTACGCCTTCAATTTCCAGTAGGTTTGACCCCACACCGGAAATCTTGGCGCCCATACGGTTCAGCATTTTACACAACTGCTGTAAGTAAGGCTCACAGGCCGCATTGTAAATTGTTGTTTTTCCTTCGGCAAGAACAGCTGCCATGAGAATGTTAGCAGTACCTGTTACGGATGCTTCATCCAGCAGCATATACGTGCCTTTAAGTTTTTTGGCCTCAACACCGTAGAAATATTCTTCTTTGTTGTATCTAAACTTGGCGCCCAGTTTTATAAATCCTTCAAAGTGCGTATCCAAACGTCTACGACCAATTTTATCACCGCCTGGCTTAGGAATGTATCCTTTTCCAAAACGTGCCAACAAAGGACCAACTAGCATAATAGACCCTCTAAGACCGCGACCATCTTCTTTAAATTGGTCAGACTGTAGGTAGTCTAGATTTATATCATCTGCTTTAAAGCTATACGATCCTTTTGCTTTTTTCTGGATTTTTACACCCAAATCTTCAAGCAACGCAATCAGCTTATTTACGTCTACAATGTTAGGAATGTTGTTTATGGTAACCGTTTCATCAGTAAGTAGTACGGCACAAAGAATCTGTAAGGCTTCATTTTTAGCGCCTTGTGGCGTAATTTCACCAGAGAGCTGGTGACCGCCTTCAATTTTAAAGGTACCCATGTAAGATTGAGGAGTATTAATATCGCTTTTTACCGCGATTGTTATTGTTTCGTTGGTTGTTTTTCTTTCCTGAATTATTGTTCCTTGAAGTTTTAGCTACACGATTTTTCAAAAACTGTCCGCTATCCGTAAGGTTTTCTCCACTAAGGTCTATTTGTCCGTCACTAAGTTCAAGTAAATGATTGAAGATCGCTTTATCATCAACCGTATCCTTGTTCCAGTTCAGGTAACATTTTTTCATGTGATTGGCAATGGCATATTCCAACCCATCACGCATATCTCCTTTTTCCCATTTTACGGCAACATCTATCATTCTCTTGATATTGTTTCCGTAAAAACGGTATTTTGGAAAATTCTGAGGATACTCCAAAGGCTCAGGGCGCTTCCTAAGAACCTCTTTACTCGTAATAGGAAAAGGCGATTTTACATCCAATTTAAAATCGGACATAATAAACAACTGATCCCATAATTTATGCTGAAAATCAGGTACATCTCTTAGGTGCGGCTGAATATTACCCATAACACTAATAATAGCTTGGGCCACTTTGTTTCTCTCTTCTTCGTCCTCTATAGAAATGGCATGATCTACCATTTTCTGAAAATGACGCCCGTATTCGGGAATGATCAATTTTGACCTTTCCGTGTTATATTCTAGGTTTTCTACTAAATTCAAATTGAAAATTTTTGCTTAAAAAAATTAAGGAAGTGTTCTTATAACGTCTGCAAATTAAGAAAATTATGGTTCAAATACTATTTAAAGGGATATAACCCCTTCAACCTTGCCCACTTCTTTGTATTTCTCTATTACCGCATCCGGGTTTTTCATGTTTACCGTTATGGAAACACTGGTATACTTTCCGTTTTTAGATTCCTTTAATTCTATTACAGCTCCTGTATTATCAAAAATTTCATGAATTTGATCGACTTTTTCAGGAATGGATTGTACTATAAATTTATATAAGTAATTAGAAGGCCAAGTTGTACTCTCTCCTAGTTGCTCTCGTAAGCGCTTATAGAACGCTTCTGGATTTTCTTTGTCCATATAACCATTTTTTACAAAGATAACGGTTCAACCTCAATTTTAATATCATAATGGAATGATTACTTTTGCATGAACAACAATTATCTATTGGATCTTAAAAAAGTAGTTATTACAGGTGGCCCAAGTACGGGCAAAACATCGGTTATAGAGAATCTTGAAAAGAAAGGTTTTCCGTGTGTTCATGAACTCATCCGAAGTATGACTTCGTCTGAAAAAAATGAAGACAAAACCACTAATTTTGAAGTTAACCCCATAGTTTCGGTAAAAGACCCTAAAAAGTTTAACCAAAATCTTTTAGACGGAAGAATAAAACAATATACCGATGCGGATTCCATAAATGGAGAGGTGGTGTTTTTTGACCGTGGAATTCCAGATGTTCACGCCTACATGAACTGTTTTGGGCAAGAGTATAGCACAGAATTTGAAAAACCTTGTTACACCTACAAATACGATCAGATTTTATTGATGCCGCCTTGGAAGGAAATACATGTGGTGGATAACGAACGTTTTGAATCCTTTGAGGAAGCAGAACGCATTTATGAACATCTCAAAACCACATACGAGCATGTTGGTTACCCTATAACATTAGTACCTATAGGTACAATTGAGGAACGCACCCAATTTATTTTAGAACTGCTAAACCTAAAGTAATGCACAAAGACCCGATATCCATTTTACGGCAATATTGGGGCTTTAATAGTTTTAAAGGTTCCCAGAAAAAAATCATAGATGCCATTATAGACAAACAGGATGTATTGGCCCTACTACCTACCGGTGGAGGAAAATCTGTTTGTTTTCAGGTTCCCGCCATGGCCCAAGAAGGTCTCTGTATTGTAGTTTCTCCTTTAATAGCATTAATTCAAGATCAGGTAGAAAGCCTTAAAAGAAAAGGCATAAAAGCCATTGCCCTAACTGGAGGAATTCCCTTTAATGAGCTTTTGGACCTGTTGGACAATTGCCTGTACGGCGGATACAAATTTGTCTATCTATCTCCCGAGCGTTTGCAACAAGAATTAGTCCAAGAGAAAATACGCCAAATGAACGTAAACCTCGTAGCCATAGACGAGGCCCACTGCATTTCTCAATGGGGACACGATTTTAGGCCAGCGTATCTTGAATGCGCCCAACTACGAAAACTGTTGCCACAGACTCCAGTAATAGCACTGACCGCAACCGCTACAGACCGCGTTGCCGATGACATTATTGAGAGCCTTCGCCTTACCGCTCCTACCGTGGTAAAGGATTCTTTTGCCAGAAGCAACATTGCTTTTAAGATTTTATGGGAGCAGGACAAACATTACAGATTGGCCCAGTTATGTTCTCAAATAGAGAAAAGCGGGATTGTTTATGTGGGCACCCGAAGAGGCACCGTAGAGCTTTCACAATTTTTAAATTCCAAAGGGTGTAGTGCTACTTTTTTTCATGGGGGAATTCCCAAAAAAGAAAAAGAGAAAAAGTTGAATCTTTGGCTAACCAACAAAATACGGATTATGGTGGCCACTAACGCTTTTGGAATGGGAGTTGACAAACCTGATGTTTCCTTGGTGGTCCACTACCAAATACCGGATTGTCTTGAAAACTACTACCAAGAAGCCGGTAGAGCGGGACGTGACGGCCAACCAGCAGAGGCCGTTCTTATTACCAACCCTAATGACGAAGAGCAGTTAAAGAATCAGTTTTTAAGTGTGCTTCCGGACACCGCTTTTCTAAAAAAAATCTACAACAAACTCAATAATTTCTTCAGAATAGGATATGGCGAAGGAAGTCATGAAACGTTTCAATTCAATTTTAATGAATTTGTTAGAATCTATAGTTTAAATTCATTTCTAGCCTATAACGGATTAAAAATTTTAGACCGAAACTCGGTAATTTCCCTTTCGGAATCCTTTTCAAAAAAAACACTGGTTCAGTTTATATCGGACAAGGACACTATTTTTGACTACTTGGATATGCATAAAGGCTCCGCCAATATTATCCAAACCATTTTAAGGACTTACGGTGGAATTTTTGACTTTGAGACCAAAATAGACCCAAGTTTGATGGCTAAGAAAACAAATACTTCGGAACCACATATTTTTAAAGTTCTGGAACAAATGAAGAAAGACGACATCATAACGTTTGAAGCCCACCAGAGCGATCTGGAAATTACCTTTCTTGTACCTCGCGAAGATGACCTTACTATAAATGTCTTTGCAAAAAAAGTAAAGGAGCAGAACCAAGTGAAAACCGAAAAGGTTTTCCAAATGATAGATTACGTTAAGAACACCACTATATGTAGGAGCAAGCAGATTTTAGAATACTTTGGAGAAAAAGACACAGCAGACTGCGGTAAGTGCGATGTCTGCCTGTCAAAAGGGATTATACAAAAACCAACTTTTGACCAAGTATCAAAAGAAATTAGCTCGTTGCTATTAGAATCACCATATACTTCAAGAGCAATCATACGTGCCATGACCTATAAAGAACCCATTGTTTTAAGGGCACTACAGCTTATGCTAGAAGATGGAGATATTACAATCAATACCAAAAACGAGTATACACTAAAATAGGTTTTACTTCATTCGAAATAAAAATAGAGAACACAATGAGAGATTTACGCATCGTTTTTATGGGAACCCCAGAGTTCGCCACTACCATTTTAGCCTCACTTGTAGAAAACAACTATAATGTGGTAGGTGTAATAACGGCACCGGACAGACCTGCCGGAAGGGGGCGAAACCTGCAACAATCGCACGTAAAAAAGTACGCCCTAGAAAACAATCTAAAAGTACTCCAGCCTACCAATCTTAAAAATGATGATTTCTTAAGCGAATTAAAGGCGTTAAATGCCAATCTTCAGGTTGTGGTTGCTTTTCGCATGTTACCCAAAGCCGTATGGGCCATGCCGGAATACGGTACTTTTAACCTGCACGCATCACTTTTGCCCGATTATAGAGGGGCTGCGCCTATAAACTGGGCCATAATGAACGGAGAAAAAGAAACAGGGGTTACCACTTTCTTTATAGACGATAAAATAGACACCGGAGAAATTATCTTGCAAGACCGTACGGATATTGACGAAAATATGTCTGCCGGGGAATTACATGACAAATTAATGGTCATGGGAGCCAACCTTGTTCTAAGGACGGCAGAAGCCATTGCCAAAGGCCCGGTGACCACTATAGCTCAACCTACTACAAAAGAATCAAAAGAAGCTTTTAAGATACATAAGGATACGTGCGAAATTAATTGGAATGCTCCTATAAATGATATATATAACCATATAAGAGGATTAAGCCCTTACCCCGGTGCTTGGACCAACTTGATAAATGGGGAAGAAAAGATCTTTGTAAAAATCTATGCCACTGCGAAGGAAAAAACTGACCATCAATTACAAGTAGGAGAAATAGAGGCTACTAAAAAGGAACTCAAAATTGCAGTAGACGGAGGCTATATTAACCTATTGGAAATGCAATTACCAGGTAAGAGAAAAATGAAAGTAACCGATGTTCTAAATGGCCTAAACTTGCAAAAAAATGCTAAAATGGCGTAAAGCCCTAGTATCATTGGGCTGCGAGAAGCGTAAAAAAAGCCCTACTTTATCAACAAACGCCTATAGTTATTAACAAAAACGCCGATTTCCCCCCAATTTACTTGCGTTGGAAGCAAATCCGTATAAATTTGTTTAACATTAAAATACGTTTAACAACAATTAATTAATTAAATTATGAACAAAACAGAATTGATCGATGCAATGGCAGCAGACGCCGGCATCACAAAAGCCGCAGCAAAAAAAGCATTGGAATCTTTCCTAGGAAATGTTGAAGGTTCTCTTAAAGGAGGTAACCGAGTTTCTTTAGTTGGTTTTGGATCTTGGTCAGTATCAAAAAGAAATGCAAGAGAAGGAAGAAACCCATCTACGGGTAAAACCATCAAAATTGCAGCTAAGAACGTTGTTAAGTTCAAAGCAGGATCTGACTTGGCTAATTCAGTAAACTAAGACTTACGAGCCATATTATAAGAAAAGCGTCTACAGTGTAGACGCTTTTTTTTTATTCGTATTTGCTTTTTATAAGAAATGTCTTATTTTAGTTATAACTAGTTCATATAATTATGGTAGATCTGAAACCAAACAAAGGCAAGCTCCTAATTGCCGAACCGACCTTAACCGGAGACGTGTCCTTTAATCGTTCAGTAGTTCTTTTAGCGGAGCATAACGAAGAGGGATCCGTTGGTTTTATCTTAAACAAACCTTTAGAGTACACCATTAGCGAGCTTATAACCGAAATAGAAATCCCGTTTCAAGTATATAACGGTGGTCCTGTTGAGCAGGACAATCTTTATTTTATTCATAAAGTCCCGGATTTAATTGCCAATAGCATTGAGATTTCCGATGGTATTTATTGGGGAGGAGATTTTGAGAATACCATTGGCCTTATCAACGAAAAAATAATATCGGAAAATGATATCCGGTTTTTCCTTGGTTACTCAGGTTGGTCTTCATTCCAATTGGACAAAGAGCTACTTTCCAAATCTTGGATCGTTGTAGAAAATGACTATGAAAGCTCCCTGATCCATAAATCTTCCGAAGCATTTTGGAAAGAGAAAATGGTAGAACTGGGCGGTGATTATCTTCTTTGGTCCAATTCTCCCGAAAACCCAAGCTTAAATTAAAGCTGCACCTTAGTCTTAAGAAAGACGTGCCGTTGCATTTAACTTGCCCAAAAGTTCTTTTGCTACCGCATTCCCAAATTCTTTTTTCCTGTACTTGGTAACAGGCTGTATACCCACAATGCTGTTTGTAATGAACAATTCATCTGCCTTTTGCAGTTCAAAAGGAGATATGGAGGCTTCTTGAAATTCGTAACCCTCAATTTTGCTCAAAATATCGATTAGTTTCTTTCTAACAATACCTTTAAGGCAACCATCTTTTAATGGAGGAGTTTTTATTACCCCGTTCTTTACAAGAAAAATATTGCCATTTAAAGCTTCTACTACTTGTTTTAAACCGTTCAATAGAAGACAATTTTGGTAATCGTTTTCCTTGGCAAAAACACTTCCTACCACATTTATAATCTTATTGTTCGTTTTTAAGGTAGATAACATGTCCGCATTTACGTAGAAATCCTTAAAAAGTTCCACCTCATAAGAATCTTCACTTAACACGAAAAAAGGGCTTTTAAGTGGCAAAGCTTCTATACAATAGCTGATTTCATTTGTTGCTGGTAGATAAAGACCTCCCTTTTCCCTAAAAATAGTGAGTCTAACCCTAGATTGGCCTCCTAAATCATTTGCCTCTACTATCTCACCTATTTTAGACTCCAAGAACTCCATAGTGAACTCCATTGGTATTTCCATACGGAGAATACGCATAGAAGCCATTAACCTAAGGTAATGGTCTTCCCAGAAAAAGAGTTTCCCGTTAACCATTCTCATGGTTTCAAAAAGGGAGTCACCATAACGTAACCCTCTGTTCTGGTGGTCTAAAAATTGTATGTTTTCCTCTAGTAGATTTCCGTTGTAGCTAACCATAAAAAAGTCCCGATAATTTATCGGGACCAAATATAAGATGATATTAGAAGAATACGGTTACTTAGAGCCTAAAACCTGTTTAAGATCCGTTACTTGATTGGTCCAAAGCATTTTGGCCTCATCTACTTCATCTTCCTCTGCAAAATCAGTTATAAATAGTGATACATCCTTGGTAATTTCATCAACAATTATTTTCAATTCAAAATATGAATCGTCTTCATTGTCTACCCATGCGAATTTTACAAATTCATCACTTTTTCGCTTCAATAATTTTGCTTCCTCTTCGGCACCGTCCCATATAAAACTGAACATTTCACCTCTGGAGTTTACATTATCGGCAAACCATTCGGAAAGTCCTGACGGGGTTGACAAGTACGTATATAGCAACTGTGGCGAAGATTGTATTACAAATTCTAGTTCAAATTTTATTTTATCGTCCATTCTTAAGTGTTTACGATGGGCAATATATAGATTTCCTTATGATAAAAAAATAAAAGAGATAGAATAATTTTAGCAAAGTATTGCCCAAGAACAAGAAATAAACTTTATATTTGCAGCCGTTTAGAAATAACAATACGGCGAGGTAGCTCAGTTGGTTAGAGCGTCGGATTCATAACCCGGAGGTCGGGGGATCGTGCCCCCCTCTCGCTACAAGGCTTAAAACCAATGAAAACAACGGTTTGTGTACTCACAAGCCGTTTTTTTATGCCTTCTATTTCCGTACTTTTACAAAACGTACACGAAACAGTACACACTTTTAGAATGAAACCAAACTTTACCGAGCCAAAGATTTATACTGGCGGAGTGGATATTAAACAGTGGTCCAAACTCAGCAAAACTGAACAAGAAAATGCCCTGAACAAATCTTGGTATATCTATTTTTCCTTTCGTGATCCTAATACTGGGATACTTAAACGCCAACCCAACATCAAAGCTGGTGCGAACCGATTTACCAATAAAAGGGAGCGACTTTCCTTTCTTAAAATTCTTCAGGCTAAGTTAATTTTGCTTTTGAACGAAGGGTTTAGTCCTTATCAAAGAAATATAGAACTGGAAAATAAGTTCAAAAACCCTGAACAGGCCAGCGAGCAAATTAAAGATACTCCTCAGCTCCCCGTGAAAAAAACTGAAGAGTCCAAAAAAGTAATTGTTCCAAAACCGACCGCACCACCACCCCCTAAAGAAATAGATATTTTTTCTGCGTTGGATAACGAACCCATTGAGGGGAATGATGAAATCAATGAAACTACAGAGGAACCCAAAATATCTGTTGCGGAAGCTTTTGAACTCGGTTTTAAAATAAAAAAGAGTACTCTTAACGCTAATTCGTTTTCAAAGTATTCAAATCGGATTATCAGGTTCCAGAAGTGGTTGGATGAAAACAATGTCGATACTTCGGATATTAAGAATATAAATAAGAAAATCGTCATTCAACATTTAAATTGGGTACTTCAAAAAACCAGTGCCAGAAACAGGAACAATGTAAGAACAGCTTTAAGTTCCTTTTTTACCACTCTGGAGAACAATGAACTGATAGAAGATAACTTCATCCTTAAAATCAACATATTGAAATCTGTTCCTAAACGGAACAAAACCTACACACCTCAATTAATAAAGGATATTGACAATTATATGACTGAGAACGATCCATTATTACGTTTGTTCGTTCAATTTGTATCCTACAACTTTTTACGCCCTATTGAAGTGTGCAGATTAAAAATAAGAGATGTTGATGTTCAAGACCAAAAACTATATGTTAGAGCAAAAAACAAGCCTGTAAAAATAAAGATCATACCAAAAATCATGCTTGATGTATTACCAGATATTTCAAAAATGAGAAAGGATGATTTTCTTTTTACCCCATACGGAATTGGCGGAAAATGGGAGGCCGATGAAACTCAGAAAAGAAACTACTTTTCTAAGCGCTACAAAAAAGTCAAGGACCATTTTAAACTAGGGGAAGAATACGGCCTATATAGTTTTAGGCATACCTTTATTACGCGCCTTTATAGGGAAATGGAGAAAAATAGTACTCCAGAAGTTGTAAAAAGTAGATTGATGCTTATAACCGGACATTCTACAAGAGATTCGTTAGATAAATACCTTAGGGATATAGACGCTGCGTTACCGGAAGATTACTCAAAGCTTTTAGAATAATAGAATTAAATTGAACCAATGACTTACTTCGGACTATTAAAAGACTTGGATTTGAATTCTGTAACTCTAAACGAGCTAAAAGAAATACATCTATCCAATGGATTGTTTCAAAAAGTGGACCGTGTCATGCTTTCCCTTGATAAGAGCCCGAATCCGGTTACTCAACAAAACAGTCAACCGGTGTACATACCCAATAGCGAAATGTGCAAAGAATTTTATGATTACATCCTTGAGGTTTATGAGGATGTAATCGAAAATTCCCTAATAGGGTTTCTATACAACTTTGAAGAAGATGTCATGGGGCTCGATGAAATAGAGACTAGAAAGATTGCCCTGAATTATTATAAAGAGATTGCTCAGTTTATCATAAATGATGAATTTGATATCCTTAGCGTTAACAACTCGGAAACTGGCTTTACTAATATGAAAAGGGCAAAAAAGCTAGAGCTTTTTAATATGAGAAAGGAAGTATTACAAGAAATACTTGTTACCCAAAACCCTATGCCACTCACCCACTTCCTTGTTGGTGACACTAACTATTTTGATGAAACCTTAATATCTAAACTTCCTATATTTGATGAAATACTGAAGTTTGAAGCTTCATTAAGAATTATGTTGATTTTAAATGAACAATATAATTTTGAACAGGGTGACACCAATTCTAACCTTGCCGCAAAACGGCAATCAGCATCTTCGCCAGAAAAGAAACTAAAAGTTAAAAAGAAAAAGGCACCCCTATTATCTGAAAGTGATGCCATAAACTTTTTGATTGACAATGTTTTTATTAAACAAGCGGAAAAGAATACAACCAGAATCTCCTAGTAATTTTCGCCGTATTCAATCCAAATCTTTAATTGAAATTCAACAAGAATGGAAAACACTTGGTCCTGATTACAGTAGTATATACCATTTTTGACCGTTCTCTCCATGATTAGGCCACGTGCAAGAGAAAATGTAAACTATTGATTATCAGGTTCTAAAAATATATTGTATTCTAAAAAATGGGCTTACCACCGGCTTACCACCGGCTTACCACCGGCTTACCACCGGCTTACCACCGGCTTACCACCGGCTTACCACCGGCTTACCACC
>NZ_JACSOI010000006.1 GCF_018728565.1 Zobellia russellii
AGCACCGTTACCACGATGGATATCGAACGGGCCAGCGAACTGACAGAGGGCAATGCCTGGTTCCAGCTATACAATCCGGCAGAAGATGCCCTTCGCGACGATATCATAAACAGGGCCGAGGCCGCCGGCTGCCCCGTACTGGTACTGCTCTGCGACGTGCCCACCTTTGGCTACAGGCCACGGGACATCCGCAACGGGCTGGCACTGCCCCCGAAAATGTCGCTGGCCAATATCCTGCAGATTCTGGGCAGGCCCACTTGGGCCATGAACACCCTGAAATACGGGCAGCCCACTTTTGAGACCTTGAGGCCCTATACGCCCGAAGGCCTCAACCTGAAACAGTTGGGGCAGTTCATGGACAGAACCTTTTCGGGACGGTTGAACGAGGAAAGGATAAGGCCCATCCGTGACAGATGGAAGGGGAAACTCGTGCTCAAGGGCGTAGCATCGGAACGGGACACCCAGGACGCCATTCGCATGGGGTTCGACGGCATTATCGTTTCCAACCATGGCGGAAGGCAGCTGGACGCCGCACAGTCCACCATTAGTTCCCTTGCCGAGATAGCAGGGAAATACGGTGACCGGATAGAGATCATGATGGACAGCGGACTGCGTTCGGGACCCGATATCGCAAGGACCATGGCCAGCGGGGCAAAGTTCACCTTTATGGGAAGGTCCTTCCTCTACGGGTGCGGGGCACTGGGAAACAAAGGCGGCGACCACACCATTGCCATGTTAAGGACCCAGTTCAAACAGGTCATGGACCAGCTATGCTGCGAACGCGTAGAGGACCTACCTAAACATCTTATAAAATAATATAACCTCAGCCCCAAATATTTTCGGGCGGTCTACTCTATATTTTTCTCAACTACTGCACTAGGCTCATATCCTATTCTATAGGCTTGTGCCACTACTTTGCTTCCCTCTGGAATTTGAAACGGTTGGCTATAAACCTGCCATACTTTTGGAGTTGTTCCTTCTTTGCTTATAATTTTATATCCTAAAGAAACACCATTGGTAGCACTACTAATTACAACTGTATTCTGATTAAAGGAAATTTTCGGTTCCAAAGTTACCGGTTGGCTGTCAGCTCCATTCCACAATTGCCCAATTAACTCCCTTTCTGGCAGATTAGGGTTGTCCCCTATTTCTTGGAGCCAACTATCCATTTCCGTACTTAATTCTTCTAACTTTTTACGGTAAGCAGGGTCTTTGGCCAAATTGTTTATCTCATGCGGGTCCGCTTCACAATCATACAATTCTTCCGGTTCCTTTTTTTTCCTGAACCAAAGGCTCTGTATACTATCCAATTTTCCCTCATCATGCATACGTAACATCTCCTTCATTGTTGGAATCCTTTCTCTATACTCAACCGGCAAATAATAGCCTTGGTCAGGCCTATAGTTTCTTATGTACTTAAATTGATTGTCACGTACGGCTCTGATTACATCCGTAAAACCGTCAAAACGGTCTGCGGCGCCATGAATATATTTTCGTTTTTCCTTCGATTTATAATCCCCTAAAAAGGCTTTTCCTTGCATATATTTTGGAGGTTCAACACCTATTAAAGAAAGTAACGTAGGGGCAAAATCTACAAAACTAAGCAACTGATCATCTTTGGTTTCCGAATGTTGTTTATTAGGAAACCTTATAATCAATGGCGTATTTAAGCCAGAATCGTACACTAACCGTTTTTCCCTAGGTAACGGTCCACCATGATCGCCATAGAAAAAGATTATAGTATTCTCTAAAAGGCCATCATCTTCCAGCTGCTTCAATATTGCGCCAACCTGTCTGTCCATTTCAGCTATATTATTGTATGCTTTCCACATATCACGACGTACCGTGGGTGTATCCGGTAAATAAGGAGGAATAGAAAACTTCGTATCCTTGGACAAATGCACAGGCGTCTGCTGTTCCGTCATACGGTCGCTTTTCCAGGTATATGTTGTATCACCTGCATGATAATGCCTTGTTTCAATATTTCTAAACCCATAAGGTTCGAACAGCCCAGATTCATGCGTATCCGTAAAATTGAAAACCGAAAAAAACGGTTGGTCATCCCCCCTATTTCTCCAATGCGCGTAGGGACTGCTCTCGTCCCAACCGGTTTTAGGGGCTTTAAATTGATAATCTTCTTTATTGTTATTTGAGCAGTAATACCCATTCATACGTAATAACTCACTAACCATACGAGCTTCTGCTGGCGGAACCGCGCCGTAAGAAGGTAATCCGGTCTCCTCTGTATATGAAGTGGTACGCATGTGGTTGGCCCCGATACCTGACGGGTACATCCCCGTTGTAATAGCCGCTCTACTCGGAGCACAAACTCCTGATGTGGAATATAAATTAGGATATACAACACCCTCTTTTGCCAAACGGCTCAAATTTGGAGTAACAATTGTAGAGTCTCCAAAAGAAGGAATGTACGGCCCCATGTCCTCAGTAACCAACCATAGAATATTGGGCTTTTGAGGTAATTCCGTTTTAGATGTTATGTGAAGAGTTTTTTGGCTCTTTTTACTTTCATTTTTACAACTAAAAAGGATAGTACATATACAAATGACTGTTATATTTCTGATTGATATTGCAATGCTATTCATAGTACAGGTCTTTGAGAATTACCAAAGGCATTAAAAATATAGTTGTGAACTTTTATTTGCCTTTTAATCGATTCAAAACGAAAATATAGTTATAAAAACATATACCTATCCTGTAGTGTCTAGCCTTTGGTCTAAATTTTCATAAAACAAATTATATGACTGAAAAATTTCTGCCACCATGAACTTTCCTTTATATTCTTTTTCCCAAAACTTCCTCCCATATGAGAAGACATTAGGCTAGAGAATTAGTAAAAAATAAAGAGTAAAATGCGGGAGTACCCAAAATTTGAACTGAATTAACTGTCTAATTCACTAAACTTTTTTAAAACTTAAAATGTGATAAAAGCCAAAGACGAAAAGTGTTAAAGGAAAATAAAAATACTAAAAAAGGCACGCTTTTAATTCTCAATTAAAAAAGTCCAGCAAAGAAATGCCGGACTTTTCAACTTAATTGTTCTTCCTCTTATCTACTGCCGTTTTGTTGAATCTTTATCGTCATCAGCCTCTATTAATGGTTTATACCGATTTAAAAAGTGTTTCTGCATCGCTTCCATTCGTTCGTGCATTTCGTCAATTCTCATAAAATCTTTTCCAAAATCACTTTCAAAAAAATCATCGCTAAAGAAACGTCTGGTAAAAAGTGAATCTTCTTTAAAGAAATCACCAAACCCTTCTTGGTCAAAGTTGAAGCTTGAGAAGTTCTTATAAAATCTTGATTGCATTGACTTTAGAACACTATCACGGTCAAATGAGGCAAGCTCATCCAGATTGCTGCCAGACGAATAAGAGTAGATAGAATCATAACGAATTAAGTTTCCCGCTTCATCAAACTCCTTATTAATTTTCCAGCTACCCATAGGTGTAGATGTCGTATTTTCTTTATTTTGAGCTATGTGTTCATTTCTGCTCTCTTTCTCTTGACTATTGCAAGCCGTGCATAAGAAAGCTGCCAATAGCATCACAGTGTATTTTTTCATCTTTATAATATTTACGGTTATACAATCCTATTTTAAATATAAAAGATAAGAAAGGCCGGCATTGCCGACCTTGAATAAGCCATTTTAGCTTATGAAATTTTAATACTTCGTGGCGGTTTTTGTATAGCTTCTTCCTTTTTTGGAAGGTGAATCGTGAGTACCCCTTCTTTATAACCTGCCTTGATTTTATCTTCTTTTACCGTTTCAGGCAATGTGAAAGAACGTTTAAATGAAGAATATCCAAACTCACGTTGTATATAATTGTCATCTTTATGTTCATTACTTTCTTCAACTTCACTGGTAATTGAAAGTACCTTATTGTCAATATCAATTTCAAAGTCGGATTTTTTGAGACCTGGAACGGCCATATCCACAACGTAAGCATCTTTAGTTTCTCTAATGTTTACCTTAGGCAAGGTCATTCCTAAGTTAAAATTAGAGGTAAAAACCAAAGGAAAATCTCTATTGAACACTTCATCTATCCAAGAAGACCAACTTGGGAGGCTAAGGTTGTTATAATTTGAATTAGCAAAACCTCCATTTTTTACATTCACTAGATTACTCATAGCTTTAAAATTTTTTAGTTAAACTTCATCCAAATGTGTGTACATTAAAAGGCAAAATAAATGCCAAGTAAAATTTGTTCTGTCAAAATTTCAAAAACTGAAAAAATGACATATTACACTGATATTTAAAGAACTAAACTTTCTATAGATAATAAATAGTATTTTATAAATGCAGAAATGAAAATCTGATGTTCTACATGAATTATTTTAAAAACCGATCTAAAAAACTATTCTCCCTAGGAATAAGCAATACCATTAAGACGAACATGCTAATCAACCCTAGAAGCAAAAAGAAATTTCCATAAGGGTAGTGCCAAAGCTTTAGGGATGCCCCAAAAACAGTAGTAAAAAAACAAAACACCCCCAACCCTATTTGATATTTGGTTTTTTTCATAACAAAGCATATTAAGGGTTAAGCCGTATGTAAAGCCAATATTCGCTGCAACTCTGGCTTAAGAGTAGATTTAAATAATGTCAGAGTCAGCACTCCGCTCTTAAAGATTTGCTTTCCTATTGCATTGTATCCAGATTTGGGAAGATAGAAGTCGCAGACTAGAGGAAGCGCAAATGGCTTGCGTCCGTCATCATTTCCGATGAGCTTGAGTCTAAGCTTGTCGTTCTTGATTTCAACGCTATAGTTGTTAGGCTTTAATACGGGGGAAGCGATACGAACTTGAATATATTCATCTTGCACGTTCATATCAAACTTTTCTAACCGGAAACGTTGCTGAGCACTTTCATGATTCATTGCTCGATTATCAATAGCTTGTGTTTGCATAACAGAAGATATTTAATATTAAACAATAGATTATGAAACTCACCCATTGGTGAGCTGAAAAACAAAATACTTAATTTTCTATTTACAAAAAATATACCAAATTTATTGACAGGTACCAACTGTCAGTTTATGGTAAAATCAGGCTAGTATATCTACTTCTATTGCGTCATCCTGTTTTCTGGGAAAAGAGCTTTTTTAATAATATTGGACCATCTGTGAAATGAATCGCTTTCACTTTACCAGCTATTTGTTCAGCTTTTAATAAGCAATGGGTTTATTAGTCTAGATACTATTGGAATTTAATCCTTATTTACAGATAAAATGCAAGTGTATACAAACTTGTCATGGCTATGGTTTTTCATTAAAAAAGGTTAAACGAAAGTATAATTAACTTAAAAATTTAATAGAAGTTGAAAACTATAAATTTAGTAACTGGTTATTTGAGCAGCTATTCTAGGAGATTTATTTTCTTTGAAAACAAAAAAACCAGTTCATTTCTGAACTGGTTTTTGTCGGGGTGGCAGAGTTAACAAAAATCTACACAATACCTTTAAAACCAATATTTTACACTTAATCAAATGAAAAAAGGACATCAATTAAGACACTAACGAGAGCATTCAAAGCTTTCAATAAAACAAATCTAGCGAAATGATTTCAAATAATAGTATTTCATAAAACCTAAGACCTTTTAGATAAAAAAAGAGAGACTTTACTAGTATTCACAGAATACTCCATAATAATACCCAAAAAATTTGATTGCAAAAGTGATATATATCGTATTTCTTTTCATTATACAGTTGAGATATGTACTTTATTAATACAAATTATTGATGTCTTTGATCAACCTACCTCTAGTCTCCAAATCAAGGCCGTGGAGACCATTGAATTCTATCCATCCATTCGAAACGCCTATCGCACTACCTGTTTTTTTGGCCAGATCAATTTGTTCATCCCACATTTTAAGGAAATGCCATGAGCAGGGTACCCAAGGTTTTTGACCTAGGGCCGCCTTATATCTTATTGGCTTTTCCCGGTAAAGCGGATTACCAAGCAATTTTGGATATGAGTGGTCCCCTCCATCTGCATCGGCCCACATGACTATATTAGAACCACCACAATCACTAGTAATCAAGGCCTTGCCCTCTCCGAAAGAACGAATCAAATTACGAATTTCTTTGAATAAAGGTATACTGTAGGTAGACAAAGGTCCCTTACGATCAGGATGGTGGTCATACCCTAGACATACAAAAGTCTCATCGAACACAATAGCATCCGGATCCAGTATTTCCATAATATATTCCACCTGTTTCAGCAAATGATTTCTCCAATCCTCAGCAGCAAAAGACATCCACCAATTTTGCTTTACCGTGTCGGGGCCGACCCATTCAAAACCCTTTTTTTCGCCGTTAGGGTCAATCAAAATAGAATCTTGAAGAGAACTGAATAATGGAGATCCCTCATCAAAAAGAACGGTATGCATATAAACCCCCGCACGGGAACCCATTTTTCGTGTAGCGCTTATACGATCTTTCATTTTTTGTATAGACATGTGGGCCGGGCCGGCCGCGTCTCCTTGCATGGCCAACCAATCTTTACGATTTGGATCTAAAAAATCTCCTATATATGGATAATATCCATGCTGCGTTGCCAGTCCTATTTTGAAGTCCCTAAAATGCGAAATATCAGCTTCATATCCGTCGCCCCTTAAACCGTATTGACCTTTGGCCGATGATAAGAAATCGTAATAATGTACCTTTACGTCATTCAACCAACCAATAGGTTTCAACTCATCGGTGTGGGCTAATTTGTGGAATGCCTTCCATGCCGTATCCGCCTCTCCTTTATGGCAATGTAGATAACATTTCAATTCCAATTTTTGATTCGCTTTTATTTCAATTGTGCGTTTTGCTTCCCAACCGATTTTTTGTTCACCATCCTTGATTGTCCCGAATCGATAGGGTTGGTCAGAAGGTGTAAAGAGGGCAACTTTCCACTTTGAACTATCATTTTCAATATTAATCACCGGAGCCAATAGCAAGGCTTTGGTCTTTCGCTCATTTGGGCTACTGGCCATAGGTTCCAAATAATGACAACTAAAACTGCCTTCGCCTATTTTTTGCTCGCACTCCTGTAAAAAATCGTCACTACCAAATTCTGCATGTCTTGGATCTTTATTAAGTGCTGTAGCAGATATAGGTATATAAATCTTTTGTTTGTCTACTTTAGTAGAGGGTTGTGCCGCAGTTGTAAAGGCGACGTCTATAAGGAGGTCATCATGGCCCTGATTTTCGATTGAAAGTGTTGCCTCCAATACATCTTCACCCAACAAACCAGATGTTTTAAGTCGATGTGCCAGATTCAATTTTAGACTTAGCAAGTTTGCGCGGTCATTTTCTGGATTTAGGGCCGTTCGATGCCCGCTATCGGAAATACGTATATTGGCATTCAAGAGCCCTAACTGTTTCGATCCCACTAAGGGAGTATTATCACAACTTACTTGATGAAATAATCTGTTGACACCTATTTTTTCCCATTTAATTTTATTCTTAAACAACGAATCAATCGTGGGATATGCAAATAGTGACGAACCTACCCCAACTCCTGACAACGCAATAAAATCCCTTCTTTTCATGTTTGTTATTTTTTAAATTTTAAAAGTCATTCTATCTAGAACCTGTATTTCATCTTGAACAAAGGGAAATACTAAAGGAACTTCTATTGTCAGATCATCAATACCCCGGGTTCTGTACCATATTCGGGTTCGCATCGATTTCCGCCTGAGGAATAGGCAACAGATAATTACGGGAAGGCAGAAAGACCCTTTCCTCCAAAATTATACGTGTACTTTCATCGTCTAGGGTAACCTCTCCGCTTACTGGATTGACCGAACCTGTACGGCTACCGTATAAGGGACCTGGAATCACTTGATCGCCAATATCCCAACGCTTAATATCGTAGTGGCGTAAACCTTCAAAAGCAAGTTCTACCCGACGTTCACGGCGAACCAGTTCCCTTAGTTTTTCTTGGCTATCATAAACCGCCCGATCCACCACCGGCATACCTGCACGAACCCTTAACCGGTCAAGGGCATCGTAAACATCATCGTTGATTTGATTGCTCTCTATGGCCGCTTCCGCGTAGGTCAACAACATTTCCCCAAGACGGAACACCACGACATTTACATCACCGTTCAACAAGTCCGCCGTTGGTACGATCTCGGCATATTTATTGACCCCATAACCACTATTCGGTCCGACCGCAACGGCATGGAAGTCGTTACTTTCCGAATTGAAGGGATCAAAGAACCCTCCACTCCATTCTACACCGGCATGGCGCACGGTCATGCTCAATCTTGGGTCTCGATTCTCAAAAGGTTTATCGGGATCATAAACCGAGCTAGGGTCATCGATTGTCTTGCCATCTATGGTTTCATAAGCATCTACAATACTCTGTACGGCATTGATAGAGGACCATCCCCCATCTTCGCCCGACAGCAAATGTTGCATTACACTTGAAGGGAATTCATTCTGTATATGCTGAACCGCCATTATCACCTCTTTGTTCACTCCTTCATTTTTTGAAAGGAACATGTCGTAATAGGCGGTCGGCCCATCTTGGTACAATTCGTACACGCCCATGTCGATTACGGCCTTGGCATCTACCATTGCCTCCGGGTACATTTCCTCGTACAATTCTAGCCTTGCCTTTAACGCCAGTGCCGCTCCCCTAGTGGCATGTCCGCCTGACTCAATAGCATCTTGCACCGGTAAGTCAGGGGCAATTTCACCCAATTCGCTAAGAATAAAGGCTACAACTTCCTCTTTTGGGTCACGTGTCAAATTCGCCTCTTGCGGATCTGCAATACTGGCGGTAACCAAAGGTACATCGCCATACCACATCACTTTTTTGAAATAGTCATAAGCCCGTAAAAACCTCACTTCGGCCTTGTACCTACTTCTTTTTTCCGCATCCATTTCAACCCTATCGATATTCTCCAAAAAGGTGTTGTATTTTGTGATTCGGTCGTATTTGAAAAAATTGTGCATATTCCTATCGGATGGATTTACCTGTCCGTTTCCCGATGTTTGAACACCGTCCCATATAAATTGAGAGTATCCGTTATCGGTCATTAAATCCATAAAGTTGATATTCCACGAAGATTCCCAACTTGAACTTTTCTCGTTCCAATCAAAAAAATTGGGGAATGCATCCGTGGTCTGGGTACCATATGCCCCGACCAAGGCGAGATCGGCATCGTTTTCGGTTTTCCAAAACGTAGCATCTGAGAGTTGGTCTTTAGGAGCTACATCCAAAAAATCTTTTGAACACGACCCCATTAAGAATATCAAGGCAATTCCTATTAAATGTCTATTAGATATCATGATGAAAAATTTTAAAGATTAATTACAATACCTCCGCTGAAAATTTTGACCGGGGTATAATTTGTCCAGGCATTATCAGGGCTTTCAGGATCAAAGTCCTTTGAGAATTTTGAAATGGTAAATAGGTTCTCGGCACTTAGGTACAATCTCAATTTGGAGACGCCCAAAGTTTCTAAAACCGCTGTTGGCATATTATACCCTACCTGAACATTCTTTAACCTGAAATAGCTAGCATCCCTAACGTTGAAGGTCGAAGCCTCATAGTTGTGCCATTGATTGATATGGGTAATCGGATACGCTGCATTAGTGGTTTCAGGAGTCCAACGATCTAAATGTCTCGCTTGTGCCTTCCCTCCGTTTACAAAGGGAAACTCCACCTGATCGTTCAAAAGACCATAAACATCCGCCGCACCGATTCCGAACATAGACAGGTCAAAGTTCTTATAACCAAAACTTAGGTTCACGCCATAGGAAGTTCCCGGTATATCACTACCCAAGACCACTCGGTCGTCGGCATTTATTTCCCCATCGCCGTTTTGGTCCTTAAACTTCAGATCTCCTTTTTGGATGGGCGCCCCTACCACTTTTGGGTCGTTCAAGACCTCTTCGTCGGTTTGAAAGAATCCGATGGACTCATATCCGTAATAGGCGTTCCAAGGAGATCCCTCTTCCCGTAAACGATCATTGCTCTTGTCAGGTTTGGCGTATTTTTCAACATTATTATCGTTGAAGCCAATGTTGAACGATAAATCGTAGGTAAAGTCGCCTTGAATCTTTGATGTACCTATAACGAATTCAATGCCTTTATTTCGCATTGCCCCAGCATTAACCAGAGGTGCGGGCAAACCGAATATTTGTGACACCGGTACCGGAGTTAGAATATCCTCTGTTAACCTGTTGTAATAATCGGCAGAAAACTGCACCTTACCTTCTAATAAACTTAAATCCAAACCTAGATTATAGCTGGTATTGGTTTCCCACGTCAAGTTCTCGTTTACGGCAACGACCTCGGCTACCCCATCGGCCACTTCGTCGAAAAAACTATAGTTGACACTAGTTGCTATCTTAGGTATGTATTCATAGTCACCAATACGATGGTTCCCTAATTTTCCCCATGAAGCCCGAAGTTTGAAATTATTCAACCAAGACGCCTCGGACAAAAAAGACTCTTGTGATATTCTCCACGCAGCCGAAACGGAAGGGAACAATCCCCATCTATCACTTTTTGCGAATTTTGAAGAACCATCGTAACGCAAATTGGCCTCGAACAAATATTTATCGTTAAAGGAGTAATTGGCCCTTCCGAAAAAAGAGCGGAGCGTCGATTCTACTCCAAACCCCTCTGTAGATTGACCTTCTTTTGAACCGGCGTTAATCTCGGTAAGTTCGTTATTAGGCAAATTGATCCGTGACAATCCGTCAAAATCGCGAGTAAAGGATTCTTGCGATGCCCCGGCAAGAAAATCGATACTATGGGCCCCAAAATCCTCTTTATAATTCAGGATGGCCTGTGAAGTGATGTTTCTGAACCGATCCAGTTCATTTTCAATGGAATTTGCCCCACTATTGGTGCCGTCGCCCCATATAAATTGTTTGGTGTGCCTAGATTGGTCGTCAAAATTGAAATCCGCTGCCAACACCCCTTTTAGCGTCAGGCCTTTGGCTATGGTAAATACACCGAACAAAGTAGTCAACACGTGCGTATCCTTGGTCGTATGTTTTCCGCCTTCTTCTATAAGGGCGATAGGGTTGTTATTGAAATAATGGTTCCACGAACCATCGGCCAATTTTACCGAAATATTGGGAGGGGTACGGTGGGGATAAACGAAAAAATCACCATTAGGCCTATTGATCTCCCTTTGGGAAATTGATGTATTCAGCCCTAAGGTAAAGGCCTTACTAACCTTGGTATCGAGGTTGACCCTAAGGTTGTATCGATCAAAATTAGTGTTCTTTACAATTCCTTCTTGATTGAAATATCCGAGTGATACCAGATATTTTGTGTTTTCGGTTCCTCCCGAAACACTGATGTCATGACTTTGAACCATGCCCGATCCGCGATACAGCAAATCCATCCAATCGGTATCGGCAAAATTTACCGGATCCGATCCCGTTCTCAACTTTTCAAGGTCGGAGTCGCTGAACTGTGGTGTGGCCCCTTCATTCACCAAGCCTTCATTCCTCAGTTTGGCATATTCGTAGGAATTGAGAAACTCAGGGGTATAGGTTGGCTTTTGCACACCTGTATATCCCCTGTACGAAAAAGAAGGTTTCCCTACTTTTCCCCTTTTGGTCGTTATGAGGATTACCCCATTGGCCGCCCTTGTACCATAGATGGCCGCCGAAGCCGCATCCTTTAACACACTGATATTATCAATATCGTTAGGATTAACGTCATCCATGCTAGACTCTATTCCATCGACCAAGACCATAGGGTTGGCATTGTTCATTGTACCTACACCCCTAATACGGATTGAAGCGCCGTCCCTACCGGGCTCACCGGAAGATTGAAGCACCGTAACACCGGGCATTTGACCTTGTAAGGCCGAAGAAACGTTAGTAACCGGTCGATTTTCCAAATTTTCAGACCCCATTGTTGCTACGGCCCCCGTAAGGTTGACCTTCTTTTGGGTTCCAAAGCCGACCACTACCACTTCGTCCAATCCGGCCGCGCTCTCTTCAAGGGCCGCACTTATATTGTCCCGCCCATCGACCGTTATTTCCTGTGTAGCAAAACCAATGTAGGAAACAATTAAAATTGCATTTCCATCGGTAAGCTCCAGGGTAAAATTTCCATCGAAATCGGTCTGGGTTCCGTTAGAGGTTCCTTTCTCCACAATACTCGCCCCGGGCAGTGGTTGTCCACCCGTATCGGTAATGGTGCCACTTACTTTTAATTGCTGCCCAAAAACACTTCTTGCTATGTCTGTACTATCTGAAGTGTGGGATCCCGTATCGGCAACGGAATCCCCTACGCCTTCGTAAACTTCATCTTCGGGGTCTTCGAAGATTTTTTCGTTTTCAAGGGTACCCCACTCGATGGGGTTATGATACCCCATTGCCTGTAATTCAATGAACGAAACTGTCAACAATATGACGAGCCCAGTTCTCGAACCATAGTTCAATTCTGATAAAGTTGGTATTTTCATATCTTTACTTGTAGTTATTTATTTTTTGTACTGTATCTATCGGGAGTATTGGTCTATTTCCCGATTATTTTATTCCTTCCTGTTGCAGAAATAAAGTCGTCATTGTGATCGCTTTGCTAGTCAAGTTTTTTTCTATTTATTCCATAGGCCTATTTTTTAAAGTGTTACTTTTTAAAATTCACGGGTTATACCGTTCTATAAAACCACTTATGTGTTAGCTGGTCGGGAGCCCTCTCAAGCCTGGGCATATACTGGCCTGTCCTATGACTATTTCTAAGCTTTTTTAGAGATTCAAGTCTATGAGGTTAAGGCAAAGGGTAGCCTGACAGCGGAACGGGAAGCTCCGCTGTTTAAGTCACATTGATCAAGAGATTTTAAGATTCTTCGATCGGTCTAAGTAAATTCAAAAATTATTTGGCGCCAGTTTTGTAGGTAATATGAATCGCCATTCCATTATTGCCAGCTATCTTTCTTTGGATAGTGGAGGTATTGTTGACCTCCAATCGCTCTATACCTACCTTGGTTTCGGTATCGACCGAAGGGTCATCGTAATAAACCGTAGCGATATAGGCCGTATCATCGTCAAGAAAATCCAAGGGAAGGCTTACGTCGTTTGCAGACTGGCCGTTTATTGTTCCTATGAACCAGTCGTTCTTACTTTTTCTGGCTATAGTACCCAATTCCCCTACTTCTGAGTGAAGTACTTTGATATCGTCCCAAACGGTCGGTACGTTATCAAAAAACTCCAGTTCGGGCACTTCCTTAATGATGGATTTTGCCCCCCCTGCACCGCCACTATCCAAAGTTGCGGTTTCCGGTCGATCATACCAATACAGCCATAACAAGGGGCTATATAGGCAAACGGTTTTTGCCAATTGTGACGCATGGGAACCCATTTTTTCGGTAACCCTTGGGGCAAAATAACAGACGGTATTGTCTCCGGCCCCGGCAATCATACGGGTAAACATGGTCATTAGGGTCTGTTCGTTCGACGGACTCTCTTCATCTCCCCGAATCCCTTCCATGGTCATAAGGTTAGGATACGTTCTCGAATACCCTACCGGACGGTAGTCATCGTGAATACTCAATACCATTTCGTGATCCGCGGCCTTTCGAACGGCCTCGTGCATCCAATTGGTCCAGTATTGGTCACCGGTTCTCACGAAACCGTACTTTATACCCTTAATGCCCCAACTGCGATATAGGGGCAGAATATCATCCAGTTGTTTTTCCAATTGGTTACGGTTGACATATACCATAATATCGACCCCCTGTTCTTTGCCGTAGCGAATGACTTCCGGCATATCAAGCGGTCCTGTTGACCTTTCAGGATCGACGGTAACGGTCGAAGCATCAGCTTCTTTTGTAAATTCATTACCATACCATCCGGCACTTTCTATCACATATTGGATATTGTGTTTTACCGCAAAATCGATATAGGCCTTTCCCCCTTCGGTAGTCAAGGTAAGGTCCCTGATGACCTTGCCCGGTTTCATCCATGAGGTATCGGCAATTTTATTAGGTTCGTTCAAGTTCAAGACCAAATAATTGTTCTCTAAGATTTCTCCCGCAGTTTTGCCTGCCATTACAAAACGCCATGGGGAAACAAAAGGATGGTCAAAAGTCACTTCTCCCTCAATATCGGCTTGTAGCGTATGGCTTCCATAAGAATTGAGTTTCATTCGCGAATAGTTGATTTGTGCCGCTTCGCCAATGGCCAGGTACAAGGAGTCCGATAGGTTGATTAACAAAGGGCGCTCCATAGATTCCTTTATTTCGTCGACAGGAGTTTTTTGGATTACGCCTTGGGAAACCCGTGTGGTATAAGCGATAGCTCCCTGCTTTACCGAAAACTCCGTTAGTTCCTTTTCAATAGTGACCTTTTCCTTATTTTCAGGGAACTCATATCGAAGGGCGATGCCTTCATCATAGGCGCGAAAGCGAAGGTTGTAAACGGGTTCTCCAGAATCCGTCGCTATTTTGACCAAGGCTTCCGAGTACTTTTCAGGATATTCGGTTTTGGTACCATAGGGAGGTTTCCAAGTAGCATTTTGCATTTTGGTTTCGATTAAAGTCGCTTTCAAGCCTTCCGTTGGCAGGCCATCTATACCCAAACCTAGCTTAGATGCTTCAATAATGCCAATGCCCTTATAATCTATATGGTAAATGGCTTCGGATTTTTCATTAAGATAAAAAACCAATTTATAGTTTCCATTAGGACTCTCTACCTTGATTTCGGAATTGGAGCACGAAATGAAGCTCAGGGTCAAAATCAATAAAAGGGGACGAAGCAGTTTTTTGGTGTTCATAGTAAGATAATATTTGTTTTGCTGTTAGATGAGTTTGGTGTTCGTAAATCAAATAGGGCCAGGGTTAATTCACTTGGTTATTTTCAACCGCCAAATTTGATTTTATAAATTTTAATGCGAGCGTAATCTGATTCTCTACCGTTTTAGGGCTGACTTCCATTTCTTGTGCAATTTCCTTTACCGAAAGACCATCGAACCGACTCTTGGTAAAAGTTTCCCTTCTTCGTTCCGAAATTTGGGCAACAACCCCCATGAGGTTGTCCATTAAAAAAGTGTAATCGACCGAGTCCAAAGTAGAATAATCAACAGTTTCACGGTCAATTTCCGAGTCTATATAATTTTTGCGGGCCGTTCGTTTTATAAATGTCTTTTTAATCAGGTTGAACCCTATAGTAAAGATGTAGGACTTAAAGGAGCATTCCGGCTTGAGGTCGGCTTTCTTTTTCCATATTTTGATAAAAACATCTTGAACCAAACCTTCCGCTTCCACGTGTGATTTTAAATATCCAAATGCAAAGTGATAGAGTCTACTCCTATATTTTACATATAGCGCCTCGTAAGCTTTTATATCCCCGGTTTTCAAATTCCCTACCAGAACTTCATCCTTTTCTTCCATCATATTTTATTTTTGCTTCGTTCAGACACTCTTACCTATAACCTACACTATTGCCCACCTCCTTCTAGCACAAGTGTAAAACCTCCATTTTTCCTTAAGGCCACCTTAAGGTTCCCTTTTTCCGTCAATTGCTTTTTTTCGCGTTTCAGCTTGTCTTCATCAAGAGCATCTTGATAGACGATAACCTCTTTAGGGCCTGAAACTATTTCAGAAAGGTCTATGGAGAATTCCCGTTTCCCCACGGCGCTTATTCCGCCTATATACCAATCATCTCCCTTTCTTCGTGCCATAACGCAGTACTCCCCTGGGTAGCCCGCCAACAATTTCGTTTCGTCCCAGGCCGCGGGTAAATTCTCTAGAAACTTCCTTCCCGGTGAGTCAAGATAGGCCTCGGGGATATCGCACATGCCTTGCCAACCTGATTCAAAGACTACCGAAAGTGCCAATTCATGGGCCATTGTAGTCGTTCTTAAAGGGGTTGAAAATGCCACTGGGGTATAATCCATACTCCCCAGTACGTTTCTCGTAAACGGCAAGGTAGCGTTGTGGTAGGGTGTCAATCCCTTGGCCCCATTGATACTTAGGTAGTATTCAGAACCTTTTACGGCCTCATAACTCATAATATGGGGATAGGTACGGGCAAAACCTCTGGGTGCCTGGGCTCCGTGAAAACTTAGCATGAGCTTATATCGGGCCGCATCCTTGATGATCTCTTCCAAGATCCTTCTTGCCTTTTGCGAATAGTCATTGATAAAATCGACTTTACACCCGACAATACCCAACTGATTGTACCTTCCGAAAATATCCTTCCTTTTTTCCGGGGTATCTAAATTTTTAAATTCATCCCACCCATAGCACTTTACACCTTTCTCAAGACCATAATCCACTACATCTTTTACCCAAGGGGTCGTTTTCCAGTCATCAATGGCATGGGCCGGTGAATTAATAAGGGGGACATCGAATTCTATATACCCCCAACCCATGGTTGCCGAAAGGTCGATGTACTTTTTTAAGGTTTCCGGGGAACTATTGGCGAGATTATCTCCCCACCAAGGAAATGAAGTGACTCCGGCTTCGACCCATGGAAAATCGGAGATAGCCGATGGCCGGGCCAAATGGTCCACCATAGAATTTTGGGCGATGGCACTAAGTTCCTTGCCCATCATCAATATGCGCCAAGGCGATTTAAAATTTGCCCCGACTACATTTTTACCTTTCTTACCTCCCGGATATATCAGGTTCAATTGATCTTTGTTGAACATAGCTCCTGCCAAGGGAAAATTGGAGACATCCGATTCGGATGCCAGCATCCAACTACCAGAATTTGATTCTACCAAAACAGGGAAGGACAAGGCTTTGTTCTGTACGGTTTGGCTCCCCGTTTTCTTTTCAAAAATATTCTCGTCCCCAGACTGGTAATCGATAGACCATAATGCTTTCAAGCCTTTAAAATTGAAGGCGGACATTTCTTTGGCAACACTTGTTTCCTTTTTGTTTTCCAGTTCATATCGAAATGAAATGCCTTCGTTAAAAAGCCTGAATACGACCGTAAAGGATTCGTTCCTGGCATTTTTAAAGGTGTATCGCGATTCAGTACAGTAGTTTTGCCTTTCTTTCTGTTTACCCGTTACCATCACATAGCGCTCATCAATAAGCTTACGTTCATGCTGGACAAACTCTAGTTGATCGGAAAAATGATGTTCGTTATCGGCCAAGACAATTCCTAGGGGCGAGGCCTCCAAAACCGTATTGTCGAACAGTCTGGCGGAAAAGCGTAATGCCCCGCTCCCCTCGTCAAGTTTCAAGAAAACTTCAATGTTTCCATCAGGGGAAAAAGATTTCGGCATATCCGTTTTTTTCACCGCTCCACACCCACCGATAACCAGTAGAGCAAAGAGGAAAGTGCCCATTAAAAGAAATCTTCCATTCATAACAATCGTTGTTTTTTAATTTTATATATGCCTTTGCCTTAAAGTGCTCAGGTATCTTGCATTAGTGCGGACCTTCCCCCGTCCATTAGGTATGTGGTTCCGTTCATGAATTTTCCGTATTCACTACATAAGAAAGCGCAAAAGGCACCGACCTCATCGGGCGTTCCGATCCTTCCGCTCGGGTGAAAGGCATTGGTTCTCTCGCGTTCTGCCCCTGGGTCGGGAAAAGAGTCGAACCAAGTTTGAGTTCCCGCAGTCTCTATAAATCCCGGAGCTATGCCCACTGCCCTTATCTTTGGCCCCCATTCAATGGCCAAGGACTGTACCAGTCCCCTTAATGCCGTTTTGGTGATGTTGTATGGAAAACACCCCGGTATGGTGGAAAAAGCATGGTTTGAGGTGATAATAACTATGGTTCCATTATCGCTCTTGCTCAAATGGGGTTCACATAATTGGCTTATTTTCCAATGTGATCTCAAATTCAGGTTCAGGTTTTTATCAAAATCCCCATCGCTACATTCCTTACTGCCCTGAAAGGAATTCGCCCCTGCATTGGATATCAAAAAATCGATTTTCCCAAATTTATCTACGGTACGGTCCACTAGTTTTTTTAGGTGATCATCGTTGGTGACATCGGTTTTGGTGTACAGGGTATCCCTTCCGTATTCGGCCCCTTTGCCGTGGAAGCTTTGCACATCGGCATGGGATTCTTCCCTTCTTCCACAACCTGAGACGACACAGCCGGCTTGGGAAAATATGGCGGCTATTCCAGCCCCTATACCACTTGTCACCCCTGTGACCAGTACAACCTTATTCTTTAAGTCTATGTTCAGCATATCGATATATAATTAATGATTAGGGCCTATTGATTCATTAAAAAAGAAGACCTCCGGACCTCCGACAGGAAGGTCTATGGCAAAAAGGCTCCCACTTAATGGGTATTCGGCCAACTGTGCTTCGGTAAGTCCCTCTCTTGCCGTCGTGATAAAAAGTTTGCATTGATCCCCACCTCCAAAAGCACATGATGTTACATGTGGGGCCGGTAGCGTTATCTTTTGGATAAGCACCCCGGTATCGGGGTTCCATCGGGATACCGCGCTTCCGCCCCACAGCGCAATCCATACCATTCCCTCGTTATCAATGGTCATTCCATCGGGAAAACCAAATTCTTCAGGGATGTCGATTACTTTTATAGGATTGGATATAGCTCCTGTTTCCACATCGTAGGAATAAGCGACCACTTTTCTTGTCGGCGAGTCTATATAGTACATGGTCTTATGATCCAAACTCCAAGTAATACCGTTTGACACCGTAATATGTTCGGCTCTTTTTACATAGCCCATGTCTGCCTCGATACTGTATAAAGCCCCCGTTGCACTTAGGCCTTGGCGACACATGCTTCCTAGCCAAAAGCGGCCTTTTGGATCACACTTGCCGTCGTTAAACCTATTATCGGGTTTGTCTTTTTCGAGTTCTAAAACGGAGGAAAACCCGCCTGTCTCGGTATCCAGTTCCACTACGCTATTTTCTAAGGCTACCAACAATCCTCCTGAACGAATGGGCGCAATAGTGCCCACATATTCGGGAAGCTTAAAAGTCTGGTTGCTTCCGGTCTTTGGATCGGTAGCATATATTTCCTTGCCATAGATATCCACCCAATAGACCTTATTCTCCTTCGGATGCCAAAAAACACCTTCACCCAGTGTTGCTGTAGTATTTAGAACGGTTTCTACCATATATCCTTAGTATTTTTATTAAATGTAATACCCTTCCTTGTGTTTCCGTATTCCAGGGTGTTTTTCCATTTCGCTCTCAATGAGGTCCACCCCTAATCCCGGTCTATCCGAAATTACCAGTTTACCCTCTTGAATATTCAGGGGGTGGCTTATCACCTCATCCCTCCAAAGCACATCATTAAAAATAAACTCTTGGCGGAAGAAATTGGGAATAGAAGCACAAACATGTGAACTCGCTAATGTAGACAATGGTCCATTGGGGTTGTGCGGGGCCACCAAAACATTGTAGGCTTCCGCCATTGTAGCCATACGTTTCATTTCACTAGGCCCACCGCATCTCGTTATATCGGGCATGATAATATCGGCCACATAGCTCTCCAGAACATCGCGTATTCCATAGCGCGTATAGTGCCTTTCCCCAACACAGATAGAAACCTTAGGGTCGATGCGCTCCCTAAAGGCCCTAAGCGTCTTGGTACTTTCCGGTCCTGCCGGCTCTTCAAACCAAGCGATATCCAAGGCGGCAAATCGTTCGGCCATGGCCACGGCTACCTTAAAATTCAACATGGCGTGCGTTTCGATCATCATGTCCATATCCGGACCGATGGCCTCACGAACGGCCTTGCTGATATTAAAGGCCAGATCTTGTTGTGTTTTGGTAAGGGAAAGCTCCGTAGCAAGGTCATCCCCGTAAAAATAATTGGTGTGCGCAAAGGGATCAAACTTCAATCCGCTAAAGCCGGCCTCCTTTACTTTTTTGGCTTGTTGCACGTAATCTTCGGTATTATGCCCCCCTCCTATGAACCAATAATTGGCGTATAGCGGAATTTCCGTTCGGTACTGGCCGCCTAACAGATCGTACATGGGAACGCCCAACACCTTGGCCTTCAAATCCAAAAGGGCCATATCAATGCCACTTATCGCACACATACTGGCGCCATAAGGTCCGACCCAATTCAAATCACGATAAAGTTTTGTCCATATAAAATCGGTACGCATGGGATCCAATCCTATAATTCGCTCCCCAAGTTCGCGGGTAGCGGCTTCCACAATCTGGCTACCGGGCCAGTTCGTTGCTTCGCCAACACCGGTATGCCCGGTATCGGTATATATCTTTAATAGTGTCCAGTTATACTTTACCCCTTCTACCAGCCAAACTTTTACTTCGGTTATTTTCATTATACTATATTCGAATTATTTATTTCGTTTCTACCATTAAAGGCTACATGATACCATATGTATTCCATGCATCTACGGCGCTCATTCCGTCTTGTACCGCTTTCAACACTTTTCGTTCGCCCCTTGCTTTTTCAAAGGCCCGTTCAAAAACTTCCTTTTCATGTTTTTTAGGTACAATACAGACCCCATCTACATCGCCTACCACGATGTCTCCGGGTTCGATTCGTACCCCTTCTATTTCTATAGGCACCCGAAAATCGATTACCCTGCCCCTGGGCCCTTGGTCTTGCGCATAATTTCCATAGGAAAAAATAGGCATGTCGAGATCCAGCATTCCGTGGGTATCCCTTGAATAGCCATTGACCACGGCACCGGCGGCACCGAGTTTTTGGACGCGGGTCATCATAATTTCCCCGATCAAGGCATAGTGGTCAGAGGCTCCCGTACATATATAGACCTCATTTTTTTTTAAGTCATCCAAAGCCTCGAGCATTAGGCCGAATGGTTTTTTCAATATAGGATTGTTCGTGAAAGTCGGGGTTTCCTCAAAAGTATCGGCCTCGAGCACGGTCATGGCCCGTCCTACTAACAACATCTCAGATTTAAGCGGCTGTATTCGGGCCGGTAAAAACTGATGGTACAGTTTCATCTTATCCATAGCATCCCCAACTACGGCCGTAAATAATTCTTTTCGCGCCGCCGCGAACAATTCTTCATCTGTCAGATCAGGTACATTCATATACTCTTTATTTTAAGAATAGGTTAGAAACTCAAAGCTAATCCACAGGAGCGCTCCACACCTACACATTATTCACAATAAAATACACTATATTTACATTTTTATAAAAAATGAGGTTAAATTTTGACAATATAAACGATTATGAAGGCTATTTCACAAAAAATCACATTACCCTCAAATAAGGCTTTCGAAATTAGAAAGGACGAATTGCCTCATTTTTACAATTCATGGCACTTTCACAGTGAAATTGAGCTCACCCTAATATTAAAAAGTAAGGGAAGGCGTTTTATCGGTGATCATATCGATCAGTTCTCGGCCGGCGACTTGGTCTTGATTGGGCCTAATCTACCCCACCTTTGGCAGAACGACGCACCCTATTACGAGAATACTTCGGGCAATTATGTTTCGGCAATAATCATCCATTTTGACCCTGAAATTTGGGGAAGCCGGTTTTTGACCCTTGAAGGCATAAAAGCTATAGACGACCTGCTGAAAAAGGCAAAATACGGTATTCGCATAGATGGCCCCACCCGAACGGAAATCAGTGCAAAAATCGAGAAGTTGACCCATGTTCAAGGTTTTGAAAAGCTAATGTTGTTCTTTGAGGTGCTGAACGATATTGCAACGAATACCGAACACCAGGTCTTGGCCACTTCTGGTTTTGTCAAATCGTTCAATAAAGGAAACGACGAAAGACTGGACAAGGTGTACGAGTACGTTATGGAACATTTGACCGAAAAAATAGATTTGGACGAAGCGGCAAAGCTGCTAAACCTTTCCAAGAGTGCATTCTGTAGATTCTTTAAAAAGAAGACCCGAAAAACATTTTCCCAATTTGTCAAGGAAGCGAGAATCGGATATGCCTGTAAGCTTTTACAAAGCAACGAACTGTCGACCAGTCAAATCTGCTATGAATGTGGGTTTGACAGTTTCACCTATTTTAGTCGCTCGTTTAAAACAATCACAGGAAAAACCCCTACCCTTTACAGAAACCAATACAATTTCAATTCAGATTAAAAGGATACACCTTTGGTTATAGGGCATTAACCATTGACTCAAAGTATGGTCTATTTTATGTCTTCCCTAAGCTTTGACGGTAATATCAAATTGTAACTCCCATACCTCGCTAGGCTTCAAATAACGGCTTCCCACATGATTGTTAAACGCATCAGGAATACAAGTGCAGGGTTCCAAGGCTATACTGTTTCGATGAGGAGGAATATACACTTGCATATACGGATATCCCTTTGTACTAATTTCTACCTCCTTGCCGTTCACTGAATTTATCAGTTTTACTTTTGAGACATTCCCTTTTTCGAAAACAAAACAATGATTTAGTTCAGTAGCTCCAATAGGCTTCAAATCGGAAGCGCCAAAGGTATCTACCAATTCACCTGTCGGAACCAGATCATGATCAATGACGTAATATCCTTGTTGCCCCATTTCCAAGCTATAGACATCCGCTTTTTCAGGTGCCATAAAATAGGGATGCCACCCATGTCCCACCGGGGCCGTATCACTACCTAAGTTTTTAATTACCGTGTGGATCGAAAGCGTATTACCGGAAAGCTGATAGGTATTGGACAACAATAAATCAAAAGGGTAGCCCCTATGGTCGTGTTGATATCGGTATTCCAATTTTACCCGACCATGACTTGCCCCTATATCGACAACCTTGAACGGGCGATTATAAATTAAACCGTGAAGGGCATTTTTATAGGGATGATCATTGAGCGGCAATGAGAATTCTTCACCATCAAAAGTATAGTTCCCTCCTTTGATCCTGTTGGGAAAAGGAAACAACTGTGCCCCGGCATAGCCATTTACGGTAAAATCTTGAAATTCCTTTGCATTACGTGCCCCCAAAAGTACTTCCTTGCCCTTACAGACAAAAGAATTAAGGCTTCCCCCATAATCGGGTATAAGCGAAAATGAATTATGAGTTTCACTATCGATGCATTCTAAAATAGTATGACCATCGATTCGGGTTCTTATGATGTCGTATTTCATTTATTATAAAAATCAGACGGTCATATTGATTTTCAAGTGTTTGAGCGGTTCCCGCCCGGCTTTTACTTTGTATTGCTTCCCAAGTGACGGGCTACCTATAATTTCCAAGGAAATACTATATTTCCCCTTGGCAAATACCCTTGGGCTATACGTATTGGAAGGCAATCGCAATACATATAACAAAGTGCCGTCTTCTTCAAACACCTTTAATAAGGGAAGCTTTTCTGAAGTAATATGCAATTCCGGCAAAAACAGATCAGCCTTTGAAAGGTAATTGTCTTCCTGCTTCACGGTTATCGGCCAACCTGGGTATTGTGCGTCGCTTTGTAAGGGGTCGTAGAAACGTTTATAGCAATCGGTCCGTATGGTGCGTTCTTTTTTGTTAAAGCTCACTATACCGTAGCCACAGGCCCGGTTGTGCAAAATAATAGGTTCTTTGTGCGAGTTATACGGATTGCCTACAGCCTCTACGGTAATCTTATTTCCAAATCCATCGATATGGTCGCCCGTGTAGGCAGGTTTATCATGGCTATGTTCTCTGCCATCGACCGGAGGCCAGAACCTTCTCGGCCAAACATTGTTTAGTGCAGGACCGGTATAAGCATAACCGCAATCGCCAAATTCGTCTACCCCATATTTGATAAATGTACTTAGATGCTGGTCTCCCGCGATGTGAAAGGTCATGGCTTTTCTGATAGTCTTTAAGGCTTTGTCCCTTTTATTTTGGGGCCAGGCGTTACTATCGGCATCTACGGTCATCACATCCCCTTCAATGTATTCCCCTTTTTCAGGCACGTACAAGGTCGGCACCATGGTTTCGCCCGTATTATTGTCTTTGGGCAAGGTTGCGACCGCGGCAAAAATGGTCTGTGACAAAAGGGCCTTCATCTGGGTGTCTTCTTGCCAGTCTTGTACCCAATCTTCAAGGAATGCCTCTTGGCGTTCCCCCAGTAGGTCGGCCTCTATATTCCTGTGTTTTTTGATATCGAAATTTTCGCCCACGATAAAACCGTTATAGACTTCGGCCTCGGGCGGTAATACCATTTTTGGGGCCGATTTAAACTTACGGTCTTCCAAAATGGCAAAACTCAGCCCGGCATAATCCCATTGTGTATAGTATACATTGATTCCTTGTTCTACAGGCCTAGCATCGTAGGGGTCGGGCAAATGGGCGGTCTGGGTAAACTGAAGGATATTCACCCACTCGGGATCCATTTTATATCCTCCCGTATCCTGGGCATCTGAACCGTAGCCCAAACTAGGGTCCGTATGGCTTCCTCCTGCCCCCCATAGGTTGCCTTGGTACACATCGTGGTCATCGGTGATGACGGCGCAGGGTTTATGCCGGAACACTTCGCGGTACGACCAACCGAACATCATCCACTTTCTTAAAAAATCAAGACAGCGTTTATCGAAATCGCCCGTAAATTGCGATCCGTAACCCCCGTTCCGCTCATAAAACTGATCCCCGAGAAAAGCACATATATCGTAGTCTAGTTTACTCAAGGCCTCATGGATATCACTATCGGGAAAACCGTAATCGGCATTGCAATTCAATACGGCCAATTTAAGCTCGTCTTTATCCTTGGGCTCTTCGGCGATAGTCCCTTCATAGTAGTATTGAAGAACCCCATCTTTTCTGGGCAATTCTACGGCAATACGATAGGGCACATCCTTGTCCCCTTCCCAATTGTCAATTACAAAAAGTTCCGTTCTCCCGGCATGCGTCAAGCTTATTTCCTTTTCTACGGCCCATCCGCCTTCTTTTTTAAATTCCAACCTTAGTTTATGTCCCGGTATTTTTTCAAATGGGGCAAACTGTCCCTTAAGCTTTAATCGCTTTCTATGTAAGGTGTATTGGGTAAAACAAATGGGTCCGAATATCTGGTCCTCGTTTTCATACAGTGATGAGGATTGAATGGTCCAATCGGAGAAGGCACACGATGGGCGATCTTCGGTTAGGCCCTTCCCTTGAAAATCTGCCATAAGGGCAAAATTGCCAAGTACCTCCATTTTTTGTACGACCAAGTCCTTGCTAAGGAAGAGGGTTTTATTTTCTGCCAACACTTCAACTTGAAGGTTCTGGCTGTCATTTGACCCGAGGGAAGTGCTTACCGATAAGGTAAAGTGTTTGGGCAGCTCCTCGAATCCCGTTTCGATTATCGCCTCGCCCACCTTTAACTTACCCTTTGGTGTCAGCCCTACAACCAATCCCTTTCCAAAAATGGCAGACCTGTAATCTTCAAAATCGCCTTTCCCCCCTAAAAGCATTCCTACGCAACCCTTGTTCAATTGCTGTATTTCAGGGTTTACCACTTCAATGGTGACCGAGGTACGCACCCCGGCATCGCCGTTGTGGTTTTGAACCGTCAGCAACTGCAAGTTTCTGTTCTTTGCCGTTATATTACAAAGCAACCTGCCGTCACGTATTTCCCAGTCTTGCAACCTGTTTCCCCAATATTCGGGGCCTACCCACTTCATGTCGTACCACAGTTCCCAAGCACTCTTAAACTGTACGGGAACATTCTTCCCCAATTCCTTTTTAAAAAAACTAGACATCCCATAGCCTGAAAACGCCATAGGTATGATCGCTCCCAGCGACACCGTCTTTATATAATCCCTACGTTTCATGTTATTTATGGTTTAGTGGACTAATCCACATTCAAATAATTTCCCGATTTATCTACCAATTCATCTTCTACTTCTATGCTGTAATCGGGTATTTTGAAATAAATGAATTCGTTATCGGGATCGGGAAATTCGGTCAGTTTCAACCTAAATTCATGTTTACGATCTGCCTTTCCACTATTGTTTTCCCTCCAACCGCTAATAAAAAGGGCTGTACCATCAGGACGTACCGAATCGTCACTTTCAGGGCCGCTCAAGGTACTCGGGTCCAACAAAATCCTTCTCAGGTCGTAAAAGGAACGCTTCCCGTTTGCAGTAGCTTCCGGATTCTTATCTAGGTTCAACCCATAGATTATGGGGCCACGCATAAGGGCCACCCGTCCCGAATTTCTTTTCCTTCCTTTTATAAAACGGATATCCATAGGAAAATCTAAAACTACCTGATCCTTCGAAGTCCATTCCCTCGTAATATTCACAAAAGTCCCCGGCTTGATTTCTCCCGGCCATTTTTCGCCATTGACCGTAATAGTTGCCTCCTTGGCCCAAGAAGGGATCCTCAAGGAAAGTGGAAAGGTCGATGCCTTGTTCGGGGAGACCGATAGCTCTACCCTTCCCGAGGTCGGATAGCTGGTCTTTTGTTGCAAGTCTACCGTAATACCGTTATCGAGCTCAAGCTTTGCTTCGGATTGGGCGTATAGGTTCACGGACACCCCATCTTCTTTCGACCGATAATATACCATTCCGGGCAGTTCGGAAATAATCCTTCTAAAATTGCCGGGGCAGCACATGTATTCCACATCGTAATAATGACGCTCGCCCTCAAAGGGGGTATAGTAGCGTAACTTTTCCCCGTCTGGCGATTGGGCGCCAAAGAGTCCGTTATACACGGTTCTTTCAATGAGGTCGCCGTATTCCGCCTTTCCGGTTAAACGCAGCAGGCTTTCATACACCCTGGTTTGATATGCCGTGGCACAGGTCTCCCCCAATTCGTTTTCGCCATCTTGGTCGTCGGTCCAAATCTCACGTTGTCCGGCACTTCCCGTAATGGTCAGACCATCTTCCGCCAAGAAAAACCGCATGGCATTCTCGGTCTGTTGCAAGAGCTCCTTGTTTCCCGTATACCGGTAAAGTTCAATTTGTGCCATACACATGGCAAAATAGGCGAACATATGTCCGCTTACCCCAGGTCTACGGCCGATCTCGATCTTGGTATCCCATTGGTACAAAGACTTGGTCTTTTCCGAAAAATTGAGGAAGCGTTTTTCGCCCGTGGTCTTGTACAGTCTGAAAATGGCCCAATCGATTCCCGTGTCGAGCACGTGCATATCTACTTCGGCGGCGTAATCATCGGGCATTTCATGCCAATGTTCCATAATAAAATCCGCCGTCTTTATGGCCGCTTTGAGCGAGCGTTTGTTTCCGAACAATTCGTAGTCGGAAGTTAGCCCGTCAATAATAAAGGCCATTTCATGGATATCCCAATTATCACCACCGCCTTGGCTGTTCCACAGTCTACGTTCCGGCTTATAAAATCCAGAATACCCATTTTTTAGCTGTTCGTAAATAACCTTATCGACGATCTCGTTCTTTATTTCTATCATTTTCGGATCATGGGAATAGGCCGCCAATCGTACGGAGGCATCTATAAGCATTCCCATACCGATAAAGGCCCCTACCACTTCGGGTCCGGTTTTGGCCTTGAAATGATCGGTGAAGTTTTTATCGAGGTGGAGTTTTTTGATGTTGTTGTCCATGGTCACATCAAGTCGCCTTCCGATTTCGCCTTCTATCTTGACGTTCTTGACTAAAACTTGATGAAACTCATCCGAAACTTTTGCCGGTACAGCATCTTGGGCATGGAGCAGAGGTATACATACCGCTACTAAAGCAATGTAAACAAGAGTACTTTTCATTATCTTATGGTTTAAATTTTTACTATTCATCTATCCTTATAATTTTGTTGTTCAGCGCTTCCCCAAGCTTATCGTAAAGGTCTTGGTCTCTCCCTCTTCAAATGAAATTTCCAACGCTTCGCCTTTGCTTGTAAGCGCTTTCCCCGAGCTATCCTCGCTGGTCCAAGTGGTATGATAGCCTCTGATCAATAGATTGATATGCTGCTTTTTATTGGAATAAATGGAACAGCGGACAACACCCTTGTCAAAATCCCAGGACAGCTCCTTTACTCGAGCTTGGGTACGGCACGCTATATTTGTGATTTTGCCCACGGCGATATCTTCCTTCCATGCGGGCAACAACTCAATAAACCCAGGGCGAGAGTATACCAAGGCTTCGGCCACTACGGTGGGCAAACTACAGAGTGCATCGGAGTTAAAAATTTCGAGATTCGGATTATGGGAGGTAAACATTCCCCTGTAAATAAACTTTTTAGACAGCATATAGCTCAAGTTTTTATACAGTAAATCGGCCTGTTTCAGTCTTGCGCCGATCAGGGCCCGATGCATAAGTCCATGCGCGGAAAAGTTGCCGGATTTTCTCTTATTTGCCGCTATTATGGCCGCATCAAAAAGCTCGGGCGTTTCTTCTGGGTTAATCTCATGTCCCGGCCACACCGGATAAAAGTGCGATGCGTGGCGATGGTCATAATTGTCCTCTAAATTGGGGGCGGCCCATTCCTTTAATCCTCCAATATCGTTGATAAGGTAAGGAGGAAGCTTGTCCCTTAGTTCCTGTAATTGCTTTCTCCTTTCTGATTTAATGCCCAAATTATCGTACACGGTAATCAGATTGGTAAAAATCTCCTTGGCTACGGCAATATCCATGGTAGCGTTTATTACCCCGCCCACCTTTAAGTTTGACGGTGTATTTTCCGGAGAATAGGAAGGAACGAAAACAAAATTTCCCTTACTGTCCTTAACGGTGAGGAAGTCCTCATAAAAGAGAGCCGTCTTTTCCATCATCGGCAACAAGCGTTCCTTCAAGAACTTCTCATCCCCTGTCGTTTGATAATACTCATAGCATGGGGAGAGCAGCCATCCTGCCCCTGACACCCAAAACTGACCCGGAAAGGAGGCGTTAAAATGGGTATGCAAGCCCCTTCTCCCCGAGGTCCTGAATCCTGATAAATACCCTCTGCAACCGTAAATGTTCTTAGCATTTATTTCCCAATCGGGGGCAATCCGCTCCAACATTTTCATATAACTATCAATCGCCTCGGGCATGTCGGTAATGTTCGCCGAGGAAATCTGTAGGTTGACATTGGCATCGGTGGTAAAGTCACCCGACCATTCCGGTCTCCATTGCCCGTTCCATATCCCCATTAGATTGGGCGGATTTTCGCCACTCGAAGACAATAGGGCGTACCGCCCCATATAGAACATGGTTTCTAGAAATTCGGGAGAAATACGATCGGGATTTTCAATCTGTTGGGCAATCAGTTCCTCTGTCGCGTGCCGCACCGAATCGTTGGAGTAAATATCAAAGTCTACCCGGTTAAAGATTTCTTGGTGGACTTTAGCGTGACGCGATAATAAGGATCCATAGTCTAGCCCAACTTCGTTTATGGCTTCCTTGGCCTCTTCAATTTGGCTTTTTCCAAAATCTTCCAATGGAATTATTTTACTGATCAGCAGTACTTCTTCCGCATCGCGAATACTCAAAACGCTGTCGTTTACAGCCGTATGCCCTTGGTTAACAACGACCTTGGTAAGCACGTCATAACCGCGTTTGTTGACCCGGTAATTCACGCGGAATAAAAGCCAATCGGGACTTATCGACCGCGTAACATCGGACACCCCGTAGGGGACTTCTTCCCTAGTGGCCCAATCTTCCGGTTTTGCCCCCTGCATATCCATTGAGATTTCGCAATTGATAGCCCCATCACCGCCAATTTTTTGAACAATGACATGGTCTTTTCTGCTCACAAAAGATCGGCGGTCAAAACGCTGTCCGTCATCTTTCCAACTTACCACCACTTCCCCCGTTTCAAAATTTAGGCTTCTTCCGTAATCCTCGATAGAATTGATCTGGGGTTGTTGGATGTTCATGACAAGGGCCGGATGGTACGGATCCGTCCATAACAATTTGGGGAGTCCTTCATCTTTTGCCCTATCAATGGAATAGTTAATGGCCCCTTCATAGTCGCCATTCATCAACATTTTTCTGGTCTGCGGTAAGTACTTCGCAATATTCGGTGGCTCTACATTCTCATTTCCGATAGGCTCATAGAGGAATTCGTGATTAAAGATGACCTGTTCATTTTCAGGTTGACCAAATACCATTATGCCCATTGCCCCATTACCACTCACGAGGGCATCTTGCCACATATCCGCGGGTAGCATACTATATATAGCTTTGGAATAGATTTCTTTCTTGTTATCGTCTTGACGGTGACAAGAAAGAAATATTATGGCCACTATAAATAATTTGACAATGTTGTATTTCATCATATTTTCTTTTTCCGGTTTCCTTCAATACCTTACCTGTTCAAAAACCCAATGCGCCTGAATAAAAATTTAAATATTGGGGCGATAACTATCGCCCCAATTTTAATTGTAAAGAGCGGTAAAACAAGGTTTACCAACCCGGGTTTTGTTCCAACTTTGGGTTTATATTGATTTCCCTTGTAGGCAAGGGCCTCAAATAGTGTTTTCCAGCGTCGAAATAACGTCTTTCAGAAGGCTCTACAATAAGGAAGCCATTCGCATCGGTTCGGCTCTGGTAGTCTTCCTTGAGATAGATGTTCTTATCATCGTCATTGATGATAATAGGGTCGGTACCCCATTGTGAACCAACTATTTTGATACCTAAGACGGTCTGTGGTAAAACCTCTTCGGCGATCTTCCATCTTCGCAAGTCGTCGTAGCGATAGCCTTCCAAGGCAAGTTCAACCGTACGCTCCCTTCGTATCTCCTCCTTCATGTCCAATCCGTTCGAACTAACAAAGGTGTTTTTTAGAGGAAGCATGCCTACCCTATCACGGATTACATTGATCGACTTATCTAAATCGATATCACTGATACTACCGTTCTTTTCGTACAAGGCTTCCGCATAGATAAGCAATACTTCGGCATAGCGGATTACATGGGTATCCCATCCGAATTGGTTCTGTTGGGTGGTATTCCCAAACTCATTTTCAGACCTGTATTTATTGGTCATATAGCCCGTATTCCCATTTCTTGATGGGAAAAATGGCCAACTTTCAATAGGTTCCGGAAAAAGTGACCAGACCACGGAACTACCGGGACGCACAAAGGTCATTTCCATACGGGGATCACGGTTTTCGTATTCCGAAGTCCTTGTATCATACCCATTGAAGTCATCCGATTTATCGATGGGGAGTCCATCGGTACATAAGTATTCATCGGCCAATTTCTTGGTAGGGATATATTCCCCACCTAAAATACGGTCACTGAAATTCTGACCGCGTACGTTCACCTCATAGCGACTGTCCAATATACTCTCTGGAGAGTCGTCTCCTTCCTCGATAAAGAGGTATCTATAACTTTCGGCACCCTTACCCGTAAACAGGCTGAACTCATTACTATCGATGACCTCACTGGCCGATGCAATGGCTACATCTAAATATCCACCATCACCAGCGCCGTGATATTTCCCCCAGGTTCCTTCAAAAAGGGCGATTCTAGCCTTTAATGCCAAGGCGGCACCTTTGGTAATCCTACCCACGTCAGCTGAGGCAAGACTTGATTTTAAAGGCAGGTCTAGACTAGCATCGGTAAGGTCTTGTAGCATAAAATCGACAGTTTCCTTTCTTGTGGCCCTTGCGTCGTACAATCCTTCCGAATCGATATCGGGAACATCCTTTATCAAGGGAACTCCCCCGTACAACCTAAAAAGCATCCAATAGTTCCAAGCCCTGAAAAATTTAGCTTCCGCAACAAACCTTTTTACATCGGCATCCTCTAATTTTCCAGAATTTTCCGCTTCGGCAAAAATCTTATTGCACTGACGAATGTAGGTATAAGGGGTATTCCATTTACTATCGGTATCAGAAACCACATAGGTTCCGTTACTTATGGAATTATCGGTGAAATAAGCGATTTCAGACTCTACATCGGCTTCTATCTTTTGCTGTGACAGCGAATAGTAAAGGTTGTTGGAAGCCAATTTAAAATCGTCGGCAGTCTCCCAGAAGGTGGCATCTGAAATAGAGTCAAGAGGATATAGATCCAAGTCTTTGGTACACCCGGAAATTAGCAAAACAACCAAAATAATATAATTATATAACTTTTTCATTTTTCTATTTGTTAGGGTTTAAAATTTCAGGTCAACGCCCAGTGAAATGGTTTTGGTAAATGGGTAATTCTGGTACGTCTTGTTTCTACCCGCGAACAAACTTTCGGGATCATAAGAATTGCCCCATGTGCCCTTACTAAAAGTAAAAAGGTCATCGGCACTTGTATAAAGTCTAAAGCTCTCCAATCGCAATGATTCACAAATCGATTCCGGTAGGTTAAAGGCAAGCACCAAGGACTTGACCCTTAGGTAGGAAAGCTTGTTTACCACCCGATCGGAATATTTGTAGTTCCAGTCCCTTAGTTCATCCCATCCTACACCACCGGGGATAATTCTAGGAAATTCGGCATCGGTTCTTTCGGGCGTCCATGTTTTTCCGTGAAAGTAGCTTATAGAAGGGTGCCATACGTAGTACAAGGGCATGCTAGGTACACCTTCCCTAATACCGACCCTCTTGCCGACTCCCTGAAAGAGCATGCTAAAGTCAAAGTTCTTGTACGATAAACTGATGTTCGAAGAATACGTATACCTAGGGTTGGTATTCCCTAAATACTTCATATCGCCCGTGGTACCCGCTTCGGGGTTGCCGAATGCCGTAATTTTTCCGTCACCGTCCAAATCATTGTACATGGCATCGCCAATACCGATATTCTGAGGAACGTTTTCCAATTTTTTGTATTCGTCCAACTGCTGTTGATTTTGAATAAAGCCATTGGATTCAAATCCGAAATACGAATTTATGGGGTAGCCCTGTCTTGTCGACACCAATCCTTCGGCATAGGAATCGTTTCCTTCCAGTTTGGTCAGTTTGTTTTTGGCATCACTCACGTTGGCGGAAATGGAATATTTAAAGTCGCCCTTGGTATCGCTCCAACCTATGGAGAAATCCCATCCCTTGGTTTCCAAATCACCGATGTTCAATGTAGGGGCCGTACCACCAAGGGTTGCTGGCAAGGTTACATTGACCAACATATCGCTGTTCTTCTTTACGAAATAATCGAAACTACCGGCCAACCTTGAATCAAACAAGGCAAAGTCGACACCGATATTGGAAGTCTCTATCGTCTCCCATGTACGCGATTCGGAGGCTATACTGGCCACCGCACCTGGCAAACCAACATTGGGCGAGCCCAGTGGATAGTTCCCCGATACCGTAATAAGGGGAATGTAATCGTAGTTACCGAAACTTAGGTTTTGGTTTCCCGATTGGCCCCAAGAGGCCCTCAATTTTAAATCGTTGATTGTATTCGAATTCTTTATAAAATTCTCCTCTCCCAAATTATATGAGGCGGATACGGCGGGAAACAAGGCACTCCATCTTTCGCTGGCCGCAAATTTTGAACTTCCGTCTATTCTTGTGGTTACATCGACAAAGAATTTACGATTGTACGAATAACTGAACCTTCCGAAATAGGAGTTCAAAGCCCAATCGGTCAACGACCCCGTATAATCCATAAAGGCGACATCGGTCCTATCGGCCAAGTTTAGGGTAAATATGTCGTTCGACTTAAAGTTATAGCCCGTTATACTTTGGCTTTCATATTCGTTCTGCTCGTGCGAGACACCTCCCATCAAATTAATACGATGCTTTTCGAACAAGGTTTTATTGTAATCTAAGTATACCGTATATGAACCATAGGTGTTTTTAGAATTGAAATAGGTCGCGGAATTCGGGTTGTTTCGCGTACCGAAGGTTTCGTCGTCCCAATTGATCAAGTCGAAGGTACGGTTAGAAGCATTGGAATCGTATAATTCGAAATTCACCCCTACTTGCGTTACCAGCTTTAAATCATCGGTAATACTAAGGTCGGCCTTTAAGTTGGTTTGAAATTTCTTTAGGTCTGAGCTTTTCTCTCCGTTTTCCTCTAATAATTGTATGGGATTCTGATAGTTTTGATACCAGTAAAACTGGCCATCGGGCGTATATGTAGGGGCATAGCTCCACATCAGGTGTGCACTTTCTATGGCGCTTCCCAAAGCCGATGGTTCCTTTACCACATTGTTATCGAATGCCGTACGTAGGTTCACCTGTAGCTTGTTCTTAAAAAGATTGAAGCCGAAATTCACCCTAAGGTTGTACAGGTCCGATTTTGATACGCCATGGGTGATGACGCCATTGTTCGATTTGTAGCCTGCCGAAATCAGGTAATCATGATTCTCTTCCCCACCTGAAATCGATAGGTTGTGCATGCTTTGGGTTCCGGTTCCGTAGATTTCCTTCAACCAATCGTGGGAGCCATAAAATCCTGGATAGTTTTCCAAATACTTCATCCACCCATTGCCCGGTTCGGGCGCAGCGTTGTTTCTGATTTTATCGAATACTTCTTCGGTCACCCCGGGCTGCCCGATGTTACGCATTCCCTCATCGTACATTTCCGCCATTTGCAAGGTGTTGGTCATTTCGCTTATGTAGGTTGGAATATTGACCCCATAGTTATAGGAGTAATTAACCGACAAGCGCCCTTTCTTTCCCTTTTTCGTGGTCACCATCACCACCCCATCGGCCGCACGCGCACCGTAGATCGAAGCTGCCGCATCTTTTAGAACGGTAACATTTGCAATATCATTAGGGTTTATGGTGTTGAGATCTCCGGGAATTCCATCAATCAAGATCAAAGGACTACTACCCGCTATGGACGATGCGCCCCGAATATTAATGGAGTAGCCTTCACGCCCCGGTTGCCCGCTACTTCGAGTTACGGTAACCCCTGGCATGGCCCCTTGCATGGCATCCAAGGTGTTGATCACCGGACGGTCTTCAAATATTTTATCGCCTACTTTCGACACCGAACCTGTCAATTCCCCTTTTAGCTTGGTTCCGTATCCCACAACAACGACTTCATCCAAACCCGAGGCACTTTCCTCCATTTGTACACTTACCGAAGTCTGTCCCTTTAGGCTGACCTCCTTGGTCGCGAAGCCTATGTAGGAAATCACAAGTATGGCATTTTCATTGGCCACGTTTATGGCAAAATTACCGTCAAAGTCGGCCGTAACCCCGTTTGTAGTGCCCTTTTCCACAATATTCGCCCCTGGAAGCGGTTCTTGGTTCGCATCCAACACGACACCCTGTACTTGCCTTTGGACCACTGTGGCTACCTTCGATTTATCTGGCACGACTCGCGTTGTTTGGGCTTTGGAAGCATCGACCTTGATTACAATCTGCTTTTTCAAGATGACATAATTAATGGGCGTTCCCTTAAAGAGTATGTCCAATATTTTCGCTACCGGCTGATTGGTAACCTTGACCGAGACCAATTTCTTTATATCCAATTTTTGGTTATTGTAAAGAAATTTGAAATCCGTCATCGACTCTATTTCCTCAAAGACCTGGCGTATTTCTACCTCGTTCAGGTCAAGGCTGATCTTTGTTTTTTGCGCGTATCCGTTAGCCTGTACGGAGAAAATAGAGAGCATTATAAGAATTGCCGAAAGTTTCATTCTTAAATTTAATTTTAACGAATGGGCACTGTAGGTACCCATGCCAGTACATTTTTCCATATTTTTGTAAAGTTTTTTAGTTGACTATTAAATAGTTGATTATCGTAAGTCGGGAAATGTTAGCGCATTTTCCGATTTTTTTTGTTCGATATCCACCTATTCGATTTTGTTCAATTCACTTTTTTTTTGGTTATTTCATAGGCACTTGGTATTAGTTGGTTTTGTGATTATTTTGGTGGGAAAATGATAATATGGTTATCTGTTATTTGATATTCAAAAGGGGTTTCGAGCGTAAAGGAATTTAACACATCGTCTATGGTCTCTACATCAAAGGTGGCGGTAAACACTTGGCCATTTAATTTTTCATACCTATTCTCTATGGTCACGTTATAATGCCTTTGTAGCTTTTCTATAATCTGTTTAAAGGAAGTACGCTTTAGTACCAACACCCCTTTTACCCAATCGGTATACGTATGGGTATCGACTTTCTCAAAATCTATCTGTTCATGGAACTTATCCCAGTCGCCCTTGTATCCGGGCTGCAATAATGTACCCTTCGCGGTCTTGTTCCCTTTTTGCGCAGGATAGAGCATTACCGACCCCTCCACCAAAACGGTACTCACTTTTCTATCTAAACTATAAGACGATATATTGAACTGGGTGCCCAAGACCTGAACATCCATTCCTCCTGCACTTACAACAAATGGGTGCCTTTTATCTTTGTATACATTGAAATAGCCTTCGCCCGAAAGAAAGACTTGTCGGTTTTGCCCTGGTATAAATTTAACGGGATACTTTAGGGAAGACCCCGCATTGAGGTGTACTATGGTACTATCGGACAGGATCAGTGTAAATCTTTTACCATAGGGCACTTTTAAGGTGTTATACGAAAGTTCCGTGGCCTCCCTATGTATGGAATAGTCCAATTGTTCTTCCACCTGCTTTACCAATACGCTTCCCTTTTTGTTGGTAATGGACTTTATCTCGTTGGGGGAAATCACCTTGACTTCACCATTGCCCAGTTGTAAGGTAATGGCATCGGTCGGTGTCACGGGGCTATCGGTATCGGTGCCATATTTCAAGTAGCCCAGACCCAAGGTCAGCCCCACGATAAGCAGTGCGGCATATTTCAATGGAAACCATTGGAAAGAACGGAGCTGGTTTTTCCTTTTTTGCGTTTGTGAGCGCGCTACGATACGGTGCCAATCCGCATCGATATCGAGTTCCAAAACCTCTGAAACGTTTCCTCCCTTCTTTTCAATAGCTTGAAGGCGTCGAAACAAGGATCTATTTTCCTCGGAATCATTTATCCAAGCATCAAAATAGAACCGTTCTTCATCGGTAAGTTTGTCCTTTAGTTTTTTTACTATAATCGGGGCTATATCCATAGTCTTCATTCCGTTCGATCAAGCTTAAAAATTGATCGCTTTGGTATATGACCCAGAAATAATAAAAGAGGGTGATGCTATTTTGAGAAAAGTTTAAAATTTTTCCAGCAAAAACTAAAAAACCACAAAAAAGAAGATGATGTAATGCGCATTTCTTAAATTATTTCGCAAAATCCGATATGCTTTTTTCATTTGGGTCTTTACCGTATTCACCGATATCCCTAAGGAATCGGCGGTAGAATTGTATTTCTGGCCCTTTACCACACAAAGTTCAAAAACGTTCTTGCATTGGGGAGGAAGTTTTTCGAGCGCATCTTGCACCTTCAACCTCAGTTCATCATCCGGCTCCTCTTTCTCTAAGGCGATTATCAAGGCATTTTGATTTAAGGGCTCTAATTTTTTGGAACGTTCCAAATGTTTCAGGCTTGTATTCTTAACGGCCCTCCAGATATAGGCCTTAAGGTTTAAAATTTCGGCTGCCTGATCTTTGACCAAGATTTTTACGAACACATCTTGAACAATGTCCTTTGCCTGGTCCATACAAGCCACGTAACTATAAGACAACAAACAGAATTCACTATAGCACTCCTTGAAAATAACCTGCACCTTTAGCCGTATACCATGTTCGTCTTTGGTATCCACTGGTTTCCGTAAGGAGCTATTAGCTGTTATTTTCATTGATTCCATCCGTTTAGAGATTTAAAGGAATAATACATCGGTTAACCCAGAACAACAAAACTTTGGCCTACCACAATTCTATGTATACAAACTTATGATGGCGCGCATTAGCTTTTTTTTTGCGGTTAGGTACTCTTAACTTATCAGTTACCTACGAATGAGCATAATTACCAAAGTCGTTCAAATCGAAAGTGAATTATAAATAAACTGATTTTCCTTGAAATTTCCTCTTTTTATAATGAATAGTGAAGTCATTATAAAACAAGCAGAAATTTATATTTCTCTAATCTTAAGTACGCGGAAAAAATTACATCAGTATTATTTCTTTTAAGACTCCCCATTTTATTCTCTATTAAAAATTAAACTTCAAACATTTTTTCAATCTCTTCCAAGGATTTATTCTTTGTTTCAGGAATTCTATACTTTACGAACAGAAAACATAAAACACAAATGCCAGCAAATAACCAAAACGTGCCATATGCCCCCATTGCTTTATTCAACATTGGAAAGCTGTACGTTAACAAAAAGCAAGCTACCCATAGTCCTGTAGTTGTCAATGACATAGCTGCTCCCCTTATACGGTTTGGAAAAATTTCGGATATTAGCACCCAAAAGACAGGTGCCAGTGTCAATGCATATATGGCAATTGCAATTACTACCAATACTACTAAAACAAAACCCTTTAAAGCAAAAAAGTAGAATAGACCTATACAAACATACAATAGCCCCAGCCCAACAGAACCTAATAGCCATAGGTTTCGTCTCCCCCATCGATCAATGACCCGCATTGCTATTAACGTAAAAATCAAATTCACAATTCCAGTTAAAATAATATTAAAAAGAGCATCGCTCACCCCATATCCCGCACTGGTAAAAATTTCTTCCGCATAATTAAAGATGACGTTGATACCGCACCATTGTTGCAAAAAGGCCAGTACAACCCCGGTAATCACAAGTTTTTTGTTTTTCCCCTTGAACAATTGAGACAAGCTCACCTTACTTTCAGCACCTATAAGGTTTTCGTTTATTTCCGATTGGGTCTGTCGCGCATAATCGTCGCCACCTATGTTCGATAGTATTTTCAGGGAAAGTTCCTTTTGTGAATTTTTCGACAACCACCTAGGGCTTTCCGGAATGGCAAAAATCAAGATAAAGAATAGGAAGGCAGGCACCAGCTCCGCCCAAAACATCCATCGCCATCCCATCTGACCGTTCCATGACTCAAGAATTTGGATGTCGGAGGCATTCTGCACCACAGGATCGGCAATGCCGTAGTTGATTATCTGCGCGGCCAATATCCCTACTACTATGGCCAATTGGTTCAAAGAAACCAATCTCCCTCTATAAATCGATGGGGATACTTCGGCAATGTACATTGGCGAAATGGTAGACGCCAGACCAATACCAAGTCCCCCTAAGATCCTAAAAACGATGAATACGTTAAAATCATTGAACCAACCTGTACCAAAAGCAGAAATTACAAACAAAAATGCGGCCAGCCCCAAGGGTTTCTTTCGACCGAAACGCTCGGTTATTTTACCTGCGAAGGCGGCCCCAACAATACATCCGATCAGGGCACTGCTCATGGCCCATCCTTGTAAAGAAGGAAGGTCGGCGATCTCAAAAAAACGTTCGTAAAATGGTTTGGCCCCACCAATAACCACCCAGTCATAACCAAAAAGAAGGCCTCCCATTGCCGAAGTAATCGATATAAAAAAGATATATCTAAAATTGAATTTGTGCTGCATATTATTTTATATGATATTAATACGTATTCAAGTACTTACTAAATTGCGGTCACCAAATTATAACACCCTAAACCGGATGTTCACCGATCGGTCAACCACCTATTCCAATTTTAATGAAAACGGGCCTTCAACAAACACGGAAACTAAGGCTGATCAATGCCTGACCCTTTTGCCATTTTTATAGGTAGCCGGGTCGACATCCCAAGTATTTTCAAATACTTTTTTCCTTACCGTTTCATAGCCTTCACACTTTATTTCAAACAGACATTGTGCCGGTCTTTTGTAATATGATATATCCTTAAATATCACCTCGCCTTTTTTTGCCTTTTGCGAATACGTATCCAGTAATGTCCCGTTTTTATCGTAAACATTCAGCGTGACCTTCTTATTGCTGTTCTTGATCAGTTGCCCTCCTGCCTTAAAATTCAAGAATACCGTTACATTATCGGGAATCCAACCTCCATCTGAATCCAACTTTACCTTTTCTGGAGGATTCATTCGGACTTGCATCTCTCCCTTTTCCGATTTCGTAACCATGGTATTCCCTCGAATGTTTTTAAATGAAGCGTTTACTTTGATCTCACCTGTTTTATAGGTCGAGTTAATATGAAACAATGCATTCCCGTTTTCGAATGCGATACTGTCCTTTTTCATGCCGTTATCGCTCAAGGCCTCTCCTTCAATATCTATGATTAAAGGTGATGCTACGTTGAGCACCCTTATACCATTCGCATCATATACTTGGCCCAAGAACTCCTGTTCGTTCTCTCCATCGGCGACCAGTACCGTATTTTTAACCGACATTTGTAAGCTTACGGGTTTCCCATAAACCGGAATTTTATGTGAAACCGTTTCTATACCGTCACCTTTCACCGTTATTTTTCCTATTCCAGGACTATCCCCAGATATTACGGAAAAGTTCGCCCTTCTATCTACAACATCAATTTGAAGCTCCCTAGAGCCATCACCAAAGGCAATCGGACCTTCTAAGGAAACACCAATAGTTCCAACAGCTTGTTTTACATTTTGAAAATGCATTACTATTTCCGCCTTGCTAAAACTGTCCGCAGGCAAGGCCGATATATTTGATTTCAATAGAGGTACAGGTTTCGATGGAAACTCAATTTTAATTTTTCTTGCCCTCTCTGTTGTTTGCGCATGGGCTTTCCAAAGAATTCGTTCATACTTAGCTGTGGGTGGTATTGTTGCCAACGGATCAACACCTTCGGTTTGTAAATCGAACTTCCACCCCTTATCTAATTTTATGATAGCCTTTTTGGCCTTGGCGTCGAAGTACCATCCATTATTCGAATCGTTATATTTTAGGTCGTCGCTATTTGCGAAAAACATCAGTTCTTGCCCATCTACCTGTATACTCTTTGGTTGGGTCAACGTATGCGTCTTGATCACATAACTACGTTTTGAAGGCATGTTTTTATAGCTTCCTTCTCGTCTCGATATATTTATTTCAACCGTGTTTTTCCCTTCCTCTGAAGTAATTTTGGTTAACGCATGTTTTCCTTTTTCGTAGTCATAGGAAATACCATCATCTTCATATAATTCATAGGAGGATTCCTTATACGGATACACATCCAAGACTATTATTTCATCTTCCGTCTCCCCTATATAGTTATTTACCTGTCCCATGGGGATAATGGCACCGGCCTTTACGTATAATAATCCCCCCATATATTCCGGCCATTCACCGTCAACGTATTTTGCTTCTTCAATTTGGTGCACCTCGCCAGACCAATAATCGACCCATTTACCTTCGGGAAGATAAGCACTTCCATAATTACCTTTTTGAGACCCTGTCCAGAAATCAATCTTTTCGCCATCAGGGGCGTCATCCCAATCACTTAGGGCCAGTAAAAACCAATCGCCCACCATAAATTGCGATGCCATATTATAGGTATTGGGGTCTTTTGTATAGTTCAGAACCATCGGACGTTCTATAGGAAGTGCCGTCTTATGCGATTGCCACAAAGACGAATAGAAGTAGGGCACCAAACGAGAACGTAAACAGGCATATAGGCGATGGCTGTTTTCTATTGATTCCGAATATAGCCAAGGTTCACGGTAATAGGCCCAACTATCAACCACCGAAAACGGTGTAAAAAAGCCCTGATGCCATCCCGCGGCATACGGATTTCTTATATCATAGCTGACCATGGCGTGACCTGAAAGACTTGCATTTAGCATTCCGTTGGAGGCCTGAAAATCTCCGGCCCATTGAAAGGGCCAACGATGCGAGGCCACCGATGCATTGTAGGCATGAAACATAACGATAGCCCTTTCGCCCGTTAACTTTCGATACTCGTCAAAAAGGGTTTCGCTATAAAGTGAGTTGGCTACATTATTGAGTTCTTCGCCATTCATCAATACATCTTTAATTTGATTTTTGGCTAAAATGGGACTTAACAGTTCTGAACTCAAAATACTTCTGGGATAGGGGTCATCTTGCTTGAACATCTTCACACCAGAATTTATAATGTTCTTTCGTTTCGCAAACCACTTTTTTCGCACTTTCGGGTCTGTAACATTTTCAATAGGTGCAACGCCAGACTCCCATAAATCTAACTTAAACCCCATATCTGCCAACTCCTTTATCATATGTTCGGGATTCGGAAAGCGTTTTTTGCTCCATTTCCAATCCATAGAATAGGCTACTTCTTCCCATCCAGGCTCAAGGGCCATAATGTCAGCCGGAATTTCCTTGGCCCGAAATTCTTTGGCCACATTTATAAAATCTTCACTATTGCCGTAATATCTCAAACGATACTGTAGCCCAAACGCCCAACGCGGCACCATCTGGGTTTTGCCCGTCAATTCGGTATATCGATCGAGCAAATTTGGAAAATCGGGGCCATATATGATATAATAATCAATGAGCCCCCCATTGGAAGATATGCTGTAATAATCACAGCATTCCGCATCGGTTTTATTGGTAAAATCAAAGTGTTGATTGTGAACATTGTTAGAATAGAAAGCATAGCCACGCGTACTCATAAAATAAGGCACAGTCGCTCCTTTCCATCGATATTCCCTCTTAAAGGTTAATTTTTTACCTCGAGCATCCAAGGTGCTTCGCATAAACCCAAAACCAAAAAAATGTTCATCGGCGGGCATATCGAAATTCAAGATATTTCCCTTTCCCGTTTGTGCTCCCAAGCGTTTATTTTCACGAAGGATAAGGCGTCCCTCTTTGTCGGTTACCTCAATACGAAAAGCTTTCTTTTCTACTTTAATATTTATTTTGGAAGTGGTAATGGTATAACTATCGGGATTTTCGTCTACATCAAAGGCTTCGCTTAAAAAATCGTTCTTGACAAAACCCAATTGTTCCATTGCAGAGGTTTTAAATAAACCATCCGTGGAAATCTGAACCCTTATCATGTCACTTGAAAGAATACTGAGCTTTGCCTTTTTTCCATCGGCGCATTCAAAAACAAGGGCTTTGTCAGTTTGCTCGTATGAGATTACCCCGCCAAGGGCTTCTTGGGCAAGACCTTGAAAAAAAGTCGTAAAAAAAGCCAAAAGAAGTATTGTACTACGTTTATTCATGTGCCAGGAATCGGTTAAGAAATATTAAATGTTACTAAAAAAATTATCGGTAAAGGTTCTACTTATCACTGTATTGCTTTCTAATCAAGACGGATAGCAAGCCAAATGGCCCCCTAACTACTTTTCCCATTCCTCAAGTGTTCGGTTGATTTCCTACTTAGCGTCTCTTGGTACTTTTGTTACTGTTTTGATTTTGGCCTCACTGGCAAGGGCAGGAACCCCCTGCTTGAAAAAAGTGCCCCATGTTTCTATTTGAAGGCTTGCCTGACTTTCTCGGTCAGTGCTTCAACGGCCTTATCGCAAATCTTGTTTCCATTTTCAATATCGGCGAGACTCGGTTTTCCGTTAATACCGCCCGATTCTGGATCCAACTCGTATCGTGAAGCTATTTTATACCACGGTTTATTTACCTCAAAATCACGTACGGCTTCCATTTTGGAGGGTGTACCCACAGCCATAGCGACTTCTGTTTCCCCCTTATCCGCATGGTGAATACCCGTTATGCCGCAATCGCTCCACCAGTTCCAACAGACCCCTTTAAAATCTGGATGTGATTCCCATATTTTAAAGAAAGCCAATTCGCAGGCCGTTTTATTGGCCCCATGTCCCGTTATAAAAACGACTTTCTTAAATCCGGTTTTATAGAAACGCAGTATCAGATCTTGAACTATGGCCATAAAGGTTTCGGCGGTCACCCCTAGCGTACCAGGATAATCGCGCATTTCATCCGCAAAACCATAATTTACGCAAGGTGCGAGGATCGCCCCCGTATTTTCGGCCACTTTCCTGCTAAAATAATTGGCGGTATCGATATCGACGCTTGTAGCCAAGTGCGGCCCATGGGCCTCCACCAACCCTAAGGGAACTATAACCGGTATAGCCCTATCTAGTTTTCCGATCTCTTCTGATGTCAATTTTAGCCACTCTTTCATTTGCTCACATATATAAATTACTGTTAGAAACCACTTTCTGTTTACTCGATAATCGAGATTAAATACTCCAAGGCTTGCCTCGAAATCAAGGTGTATTCCTTTTAATACCGCTCGGGCTTGCCCCGAGATAGTTTACTATGGCTCCAAGATTTTCCTTCTATTTGAAAAAAAGACATATATAGATTATATCCTAAAAAGAGGTCTAGCCCCTAACAGGAAGGTCATAACCCTGCCGATTTAGTTCTTAGTGGAAAGTTTCTCCCTTAACATCGCCGCGGCACCATAGACGCCCGCATGCTCTTTTATGATAGATATCTCAATGGGGACGCCTTGGTTTTTCGGATAGCGAAATACGCGTTTATTGACTTTTTCCTGTACATCGTCTAGAAAAAGGTCGGCCGCCAAGGTGGCCCCTCCGCTCAATATGATTTTTTGGGGACCGTAGGCATGGGTGGCATTGATAAGTAGTACTGCCAAGTGTTCCTTCCACAATTCCAACTCCCTTCTACACAACTCATCTCCATTTCTACAAGCTTCCGCTATTTCCTTAAAACCTATACGGAAGGAGTCTTTAAAATAACTCTCGGACAAGACCGAGGGAAGGCCTCTTTGAATTGCCGTCTTCACTTGGTTTACCAGGGCGGTTGCCGAACACAGGGTTTCTCCCGTACCATAATTTCCAGTCAGGCAAAATTGTTTATTGCTGGCGTCCATCACCAGATGCCCCATTTGAATACCGAAATTAAAATGCGGGTCAACCAAAATCTGTCCGTTAATGATTACCCCAGAACCAATGCCGGTACCCAAGGTAACGACCACTGCCCAATCGACATCTTTGGCATTTCCGTAATATTTGGCCGCATAGGCTGCCAAACGCCCATCGTTCTCTGCAAAAACGGGGAGGTTAAAGGCCTCCCTGAGCATAGGCACTATGGGAAATCCCTCTAGTCCTTCAAACTTTCCCGGCAATAAAACTACTCCCATATTGAGATCAACCGGACCTGTAAGCCCCAATCCAATTCCGATACAGACACCATCTTCTTCGGATTTGGGCAAGCGATCTTTTATCAATTCCTTTACCACTTCGAGCATAGCATCGGCTCCCAAATGCGCATTTGAATTTACTTCTTCGGAACGATATAGTTTCCCTTCCGAATCGACAATTCCTGCCTTTATTCGGGTACCGCCAACATCTATTGCTATTGTGTAGTCTTTCATTCGCATAATTTTGCCCCTTATTGGGGAGCATCTACCAAGGCGCCTTGTTTTTTCAAAATCGCCCTTAATTCATCCGTATCGATATCGATAGGAGCACATCCTTTTTGCAATGCCATTGACGAAGCCACACCTGCGGCCTCCCCCATTACCATACACTGCCCCATAGATCGCACACTACTTTGTGCAACATGGTTGGCCGAGAAGCATCGTCCCGCCACCAAAATATTACTACTTTCCAAAGGAACGAGGGTACGATATGGAATTCCCACCGTTTCCCCATTGGGAATATACTGCCAGCGAACGCCCTCTCCATCGTGATGGTCTTCCATTGGCGCACCGCAAAGTCCGATCTGGTCTTTGAACTTACGGGCCCCTAAGACGTCTTCGGCCGTCAGTCTATAATGCCCGTGTACCCTTCGGGTTTCACGAACCCCTATCTGAACCCCGAAAGTGGAGAGTTCCGACTTTTCATAGCCTGGAACATATTCCTTTAAAAACCGAATATACTCCAAAGCCTGCAATCGCCCTTCCATTTCGGCATCGGACCATAATTTCGGGTCAGCGGCATTGATAACATTTCCATTGACGTCTTTTTTGTAGGAAGACAAGCGGGTCATAATGGTTGCCGTCATATGATCTACGGGTGTGATATGGTCGCTACCTTCCTTTCTCGGTAAATTAAACCGTCCCGTAGCGGCAGCTTTTTCCATTAAAGTATTGATTTCCGCCTTGGATATCGTTTTTCGTTTGACTAAATCTACATTGATCATTTTAAACGTGGTAGTCAAGGTCTGCGCCGGATCGATAGCCCCTGCCAATTCGTAAGGGATTCCGGCCTGATGGCAAATATCCGCATCACCGGAGGCATCGATCAGTTGTTTGCATTTGATATATTGGAGTCCGCTTTTTGTAGCCACGACCAAACCGACGACCTTGTCGCCATCGGTTACCGTATCTTGTACCCAAGCGTTTAGCAGGATTTCGACCCCAGCGTTTTTGGCCAGTTGTTCCCATACCACTTTGAGATATTCCGGATGGTAGGTAACCCCGGTACCCGCCCCGAAAGAATTCGGGCGTTCCAAATAGGCATTGTAGCCTGCCAAGCCTTTTACAACATCGTTGGCAATACCTCCCACGACTTTGGCCGAACGCTCCCCGGGTGTATAATACCCGTAAAACGTATCCAATACGGCCGTGCTGGTACCTCCCAAAAAGCCTAAGCGTTCCAATAATAATACCCTTACCCCTCTTCTACCTGCCGCTATGGCCGCAGGGCAACCTGCGGAGCCCGAGCCTACTACAATAAGGTCGTAACTATCGGATATAGGCAATGATCTGTTGTATGTTTGCATAATTTTACTTCTCTTAATTTTGATCAGGAAATACTCCAGCCTGCATCGACCTTTAGTACTTCCCCTGTAATAGATTTGCTTTGATTACCTAGAAGGAATATGGCGGACGAAGCCACGTCTTTGGCATCCATAACCCCTCCTTCAAGAGGTTGTTTCTCTTTCATAAAGGCCGTAATGGCCTCGTCTTGGGTGGCCCTGGCACTCATTCGCGTCAATGCCAGTCCGGGGGCGATCGTATTTACGCGAATCTTGTTCAGCGCATACTTTGATGCCATAGAGGTACTCATACTGATTATGGCCCCTTTGGCGGCGGCATACCCGATCGTACTGAAAAATTTCGGTTCGGGAGACAGCCCTAAAATGCTCGACATATTGAGAATACTTCCCCTCAGGCCATCTTTATCAGGGTCTTGAGCCAACATTTGCCGTACTACTTCCCGGCACATTCTATATTGGGTGGTTACATTGGTCGTCATGGTAATGTTCCATCCTTCTTCCGTACACTCGTGTACCGGACCATCACCAAAACGTCGGCCACTAATTCCCGCAACATTGAAAAGTCCGTCTATACGTCCGTATTTTTCAATACAGGCCTTTACCAAGGCGGGGGCTACCTCTGGATCGACCAAATCGCCAACGATATAATCGGCATCAAGGCCATCTTTTCTTAGCTGATCTTGAAAGTCTTGGCAGCGCTCGGCATCACGTCCTATGTAAAATACCTTTGCCCCCTTTGCGAGGACCATCTTAATGGTTTCCGCTGCAATACCGGAAGAGCCTGTTATAATAAAAATCTTGTCTTTCATTTCTCGGGTCATTGTGCCATTTGTGCACAGTGCATTCAGTTTTTCTCAAATGGCCGGGCCACCCGAGGGTTATTGAATCGGTTGTACGCGGTTGGGGTTATGGCTGGCAAGGGCATATCGCTTTCTTTGATCATCTAACCATTCATCATAATTGTCGGTAGTATCGGCGATATGCATATTCCGCAACACATAGTGTTTTACCCCTCTCTTATCCAGCTCCTTAATGGTCAATTCATTTAGGCTTTGTGTTACCGAAATGGCACCTACCGTAGACAGGGGACATACATTATAGCGATCCGTTTTACCTTGAAACTCAACCGACAGGTCACCGTTGGGCATGGAGTTATCAATAAAATAGCCATTGGGGTTCTCTTCCAGAATATGGATCAGGTTCTTACCCCCGCTATGGCGTGGCGTAATCTTGGCCGATTGGGTCGCGCTGGCAATACCTATAATTTTTAGACCCGGATATTGCTTACTAAACTCGGCGGCCATGTCAACCGCGGCAGGGGTCGTGCCCGTAGCGGTAATCACTACAAGCACATCTTTAGGGCCGAAGTGGATTTCCTTTAAAAGTATCTTTCCTATGCCCTCAACTTTTTCGTAAAACTGGTCTACCCGAATACCATTGGCCCCGGTGACGTCATTAAAAGTAGTAATGGCATCGGACAATATGGGCTTAAAGCCCGTAAGTGCCCCCATACGTATGACCGTCTCCTCTACGGACTGACGGGAGTGCCCATTTGCATATAAATGCACCAAACCTCCACTTTCTATAGCGTCGGCGTAAAATCCGGCTACCTGTTTTAATAGTTTTTCTTGTTTTTTTAGACCTTCCTTCACTATATCTAGTTGATCTGGAAATGTTAGGCTCATAGTATCTTTATTCGGTTAATAAGTTTCGTAATATTTCGGTGTCTACCGTTTTGTTGATTTGTCTGGAACGGTAAACGTAAGAATCGGCCGCAGCAATGATGCAAGACGACTCATAAGGCGTATCATCTTGCAGATACGATGTTCTTTCGATAACCAAAACAATGGGCGATTTTAGTTTTAAGATATTGATCTCATAAGCGGTAGCCTCCCTAGCATATACTTCCTCATCGGCCGAAACACCGATAAGTCCATAATTCTCTTTCAAATAGGTATAGATCGATTCCTCAAGTTTTATTTCTTCGTTAAACCCAGGCACCAAGTGCATTGGCATTTCATTGTACATTAAACAAATAGGCCTATTATCAATCAATCGGAGCCGTTCTACATAAACGGTTTTCTGACGGGCCTTTAAACCTAGAACTGCCGCAACCTTATGGGTCGGAGCCTTTTTTTCTATTTTCGTCCAAGCCGTACTCGGTACCTTCCCCTGACCGATTATAGAGTCCGTCCAACTCGATACGCCCACATGGCTATCGACAATTTGGGGCTTCTTGACGGTTGTGCCCTTTCCTGCCTTAGATTCTACGTAGCCCATAGCTTCCAATTCCTTAATGGCCCTTTTGACCGTAATCAAACTAGTCTCCGTTTCTTTGGCGATTTCAGATTGGGTGGGAAGTAGATCCCCTGGATTGAATTCCTTCTCTATCTTCTTTAAAAGGTAGTCGTAAACCTTATGATATAGTGGTATTTTATTCTTCAAATTCCTGAATTTAAATGTGTTTTTATCAAAATACCGGAATTTACGCTAAAAAATATAATAATATGATCTACCATGCCCTTCAATGTCTCCGTATTCACTAGCAACTTAATTCGGTCGGTTCAATTTGGGCCAACTTGACCTTCGGCTTGGCCTTGTACCGTTTAGACACCACATCGATATCCCAATGCGCCTTGATGAATTTTAAGGCTGCCGTTATTTGGTTCTCCACGGTTTTGGGACTAACGTTCATTTCCTTGGCGATTTCTTTCACGGGAAGACCATTGAACCGACTCTGGATAAAGGTTTCCCTTCTCCTTTCCGGCATTTCGCCCACTAGGTTATTTAACCATTCCATCATAAAATTATATTCGATTTGGTTCTCCGTAGAAAAATCAAACCCGTGTATAATTTCCTTTGAATCAATATACTTACGCAAACGCTTCCTCTTATTGAACACCTTTTTTACCAAATTAAAGGCAATCGTAAAAATGTACGACTTAAAGGAACATTCCAATTTTAACGATTCACGCTTCTCCCAAACTTTTACAAAAACGTCTTGCACTACTCCCTCCGCCTCGATTGGCGACTTTATATATCCCAAGGCGAAATAATAAAGTTTGTCGCCGTAAATCTCAAACAACTTGGCATAAGACAAGGCACACCCCAATTTTACCTTCCCTACCAATAAGCGATCCGGAGTATCTGTATGTACAGCCTCTAATTGTTTTGTCGGAAGGGTTTGGGTTGCTGGCATTGCTTTTATTATTATTTACTCAAATATTATAATAATATATTATTTGAGCAAATAAAAAATGAACTTTTATTAAAAAATAAGCTCAACATCTGTTAAAACAACAAAATTACCTCTTCAAAAATGAACAATTGTAAAAACGAGGTAATGACAGCCTAGCAAAAAGCGCCCGTAACCTTACCCAAGAGCGCTTGTCTGAAACTTGCATTCGGCCCGGCCCAAAACGCAAACGTCGTTCAAGGAGGTGTCGGATACAGGTATGCGGTATAGGGGCTTATTCTAAAGTTACGGCCATGCAAATATGCTAGTTTGACCTATTTATTCGTCATTCCAATGGCGGACTATAATCTCTTGTAAATGGGGATATTTATCATCTTCTTCATTCAGTTCTTTTCTCGTGCTTTTCAGCTCTGCCTTCATTTGTTGAATGATGTCTTGATATTTCGGATTTCCGTACGCGTTGACCAGTTCCCCGGGATCGTTTTTCAAATCGTAGAATTCCCATGCAGCGGGAGTAGGTTCCACTTTATTGGAATGTTCCTCATCATTCCAATACATAGAAAGGCTTCCTTCTTTTTCTAGGTTATGGTATCGTCCATAAAAAAAGATCAACTTGTAATTTTCACTCCGTAATCCGAAATGTGCAGGTATGTCGTGGTGGACCATCTGCATCCAATAGCGATAATAGGTTGCGCTACGCCAGTCATCGGGCCGCTCCCCTTCCATAATAGGTTTTAGGCTTTTCCCTTGCATATAATCGGGAACCCTTCCCCCGGCCAGTTCAATCAAGGTAGGTGCAAAATCGGTGTTGTTGATCAGATAACTATTTCGTGAACCCGCTTTTATCTTTTCTGGATATCTCACGATAAAGGGCATATGTATCGATTCTTCATACATCCAACGTTTATCCTCAAAGTCGTGTTCACCCAGCATCATGCCTTGATCCGAGGTATAAACGATGATGGTATTTTCCCAAAGCCCTTCTTTTTTTAAATCCTCAAAAAAACGGCCCAAATTATCATCGACCCCTTTTACACAGCGCAGGTAGCGTTTTAAATACTCTTGGTAGGCGGCACTTGTTCGCTCTTTTTCCATAGGCAGACTCCCCGTCTTGTATATATCCACATAATTTCGGTTCGGGTGGCGACTCGAGATCGATGAACCGATAACGTGTAGTAAACTATCATTTTTTCCCCGTGTAGCCTCAGAGCCCCAATGAGGTTGATCGTAGAGGCTTTGGGGCTCAGGTATTTTTACATCTTCAAGATACGACGCATACTTAGGGTTAAACTCAAACATATCATGAGGTGCCTTAAAATGATACATTAGGAAAAAAGGTTTTTCGGGGTTCTTCCGATTATGCACCCAATTCAAAGCTTGGTCGGTGACCACATCGGAACTATGTCCTTTGTATTGCACCGTATTATCGGGCCACTTTCCTTTATCTTTAGCCCTAAACTCTGGATCAAAATATGTGCCCTGCAGAGGAAAGACCTTATAATAATCAAAGGCCTTAGGTTCTTGGTGCAAGTGCCATTTTCCGATCATGGCCGTTTCATAGCCCAGTTTTTTGATTTCTTGGGGGAGGTATTGTTTACTGGCGTCAAGTTCGTTCCACAGATCGAGAACACCGTTGGTCTGACTATACTGACCCGTAATGATCGAAGCTCGACTTGGCGTACAGATACTATTGGTCACAAAGCAATTTTCAAAAACCATACCCTCCTTCGCCAACGCATCTAGGTTTGGCGTAGCCCCCAGATCGGCCAAACGACCTCCATATATTCCCGTTGCCCCGGCAGCATGGTCATCGGTCATGATAAAAATGATATTGGGTTTCTTTTTATCCTGCGCGACGGAAAGCTGAACCATAAACAAGGTACAGATCACCCCTATACCCTTAAGCGTTAAAACAGAATTACGTTTAAATTTTACCATATTTTAGATACTCCCTTTTTTTATATTTCAATCTTGATCATAGCACAGCCCCGTTTGATGGGAGTTTCGATTTTCAGTTCCCCAGCTTTTACGCTTGTCTCTAGCACTGTTGGCTGTTCGTCTCCAGGATAATAGGCTACCACCTTTAATCCTTCTTTCACCAACTCTTCTTTTCTTACGGTCACCTCAACAGCTTCCCCTTTGCCGGCATACATCACCGGAATGCTATACCCACCATTGGTCTTGAACAGATTTACCTTTGCTTCTCCCCTGGTAATAGCGATTACGTGTGGCTCGAACACCCATTTCTTTCCTCGCATTTGGTCGAACAAGGGGCCATAGTCCAAATACACCTTATCGGCCAGATCCGAAGGTCGCATGGAGTGGTCGTTCCCCGGAAACGGCGCCATGGGAAAAACGCCCATGTAAATGAATTTTTGAATTACCTGATCGGGATCGGGAAGCAATTGCTTGTCGGTACTCATCCAACCCAAGGTTGGCTTTTGGTTGCCCAAAAAGGCAATGGCATTCAAGGCGGAACCGGAATAGGTGAACTCATCAAAAATACCATCTACATATTTCAGCTGCTCAATACGTTTCACATGGTTGTTCACATAGATAACCTTATCGGCGTCGTGAAATATGGGATGCAGCTTTTCCATAATATCCATCCACGACATAAACAAAGACCCTACGGGTTGTCCGCCCATCCAACTTACCCCGTCATCGGTACTATGGTTATAAAAGCGGGTCCAATCCATTCGGTCAATGCAAATTCCAAAGGAATCCGGTATTCCCTCGACCGTACGCTCGGCCTGTCCGACCAGAAACTTTTGATAGCTTTCAACACCGGGATCTAGGGCTATTGCCTTTTCCCAAGTAAAAAATGGATCTCCGGGCTTTACGCTATATATGTCTTTATCTAAAACGGCCTTCTGCTGTTTAGGGGCAAAAAGTATAGCATCGGCCAAGTTCTCGTAGAGGTAGTCGTTTGCATCTCGCCAAAGCGGTGTCTCTTTTGTCCGCGTAGATTTTGGCCGTGGATATTCGATTTGCGTACCGAACTCCGTTACATTGAAGTAGCTCAGTACATAAAAACCGGCATCCTTCATCTTTTTGGCGTAGTTCTGCATAATAGGCATTGAAGTGGTTTTTCGGGCCACTTTGCCCCTATTGCGAAAACGGACAAAACTTGACCATTCGGTGGTCTCATCGGCCGGAGGGGCGAACATGCCCATATACGGAAAATCAAAAGAAGCCCTCCAATTTACCCTGAAAGCCATCTTCTTCATCTTTTCTACGTCAAATGAGACATCGCTATTGGAGTATGCGCCCGTACCTGCTATTTGATCCGCCAAGGGGTTGACGGGCTGAAAATAATTTTCATAACGGTTTACGACCCAGCCCAAACTACTGCGCCAATCGGCTTGGTGGGGAACGATATCCATAGCGAAGCCCAGCTCCTTCCCTTTTCCCAATCTGTGATTGTATCTTGAAAAAGTAAGCTCTCCCTCCTTAGTAGTCCGTACATTGATATCCAGTAAGGTATCTTCCGGCGAAAGCACCAAGCTGAGTCCTATATCATCTTTTTCCTCCCAAAAGCTTACCATGGGAATGGTTATTACATCTCCTTGAAACGGGCAATACAACAAGCCCGGATTTTGGTATTCATATCGTGGGGCCCCATAATGCCAAAGGCCATCGACCACATCTATAGGCTCCAATGGATCGGCCCAACTCATTAAATCATCTAGGTCACCTTCGCCAATAATGGCATTGGCTATCTCTTTATTATCCGTACCCCCTCCACTTAAATCACCTCTTGGATCGGCCCACGGGGCCCAAAATTTTACATTTTCGGAAGCCGGATAATTCAAGACGGTTTGAATGGGCGTAGACCAATTTTCCCCATCATCTTTGATCTGTATTTCCCAACGAATGCTATTTTCAGTTGCCCTAAAAGTTTCCGTGAGCTGAAACTTCTGTTTTGAGGTACTGTTCTCCATCGTTTTCAAGAATACGATCTCGTCATCCGATTTCTTTTCCAACTGAACATCGGTCACTACGCATCCCTTGAGCAAAGAATGCCCTGCAAGCGCTTTTTCAACCTGCCCTTTTTCAAATATCGCCTTGCTTATTTCCCCTTCCGCATTAAATTCCAATGTCAGTCCGGAAGTATGTAGCGTCAATTCTTGGGGATTCTTATCTACACATGAAAACAATAGTATTCCAAAAGTCATCAATGCACATTTGCATATTGCCCTTAGTACTGCATCTGATTTTCCCATAGTCTGTATACGTTTTTTTTAGGGAGGGAATCTTCCCCTCCTTTTATCGAAATCTACTTATGTTATAGTCTAGTCATTAAAGAACTCCTGCCTCTTTAATCGGTTTCATATTTAATAAAGCGGTAACCTGCAGGTTCAGGAATGGTTAGGATAAGATTTCCGTTCTCGACCTTCATTTCGTCAGACGCACCGGCTTTGGGTTTTTCAAGATCGGTTAGGCTTACCTTTTTTCCTTTTAGGAATTTAAGGGCTATTTTTCCTTGGGGATCCTTGTTCCCGATTTCCCTGAATATCATTAGGTAACCCACTTTTTTTTCCGGATCGGCAATTTGAAAGCCTGTCCACGAGGCATTGTTGGGTTCTTCCCCAATAGGAAATACATAGTTTTCCCAAATTCCCTTACGGTGTTCTTTATAAACCCCTATTACATCACGAAGTTCGTCGCGTTCTTCGGGCTTTAGCAGCTGTGTCAACATAAAACAGGAAGGCGCCGCCATGAATGCCGACATGGCCGCATAGGATTGGCTGTGCAAATGCGCATCGGAATACTTGGGATTGGTTCTCGAAGTGTTCTGCCAATGGGCCTGTAAGTCGTTCATGTTGTAATACTTTGCCATCATCCAATGATGTCTTAGCGTGATATAGGGCACATAGGCCAAATGTGAAGGTAAGTTGTTCTGTATGTTCTGAAAGTACATCGGGCCGACCTCACGTGCCGGACTGTACCAACCGTATCGCTGGTCATCGTATTCGGGGCACCACGATGTTTGTGTGCTATAATCGGTTTTTTTGATGAATTCACGAATCCCCTTAATACGATCGGCAAAGGCATCGTGATCTTCGAGTTTATCGAAATCAAACTTCCACGTAGCCACATTCAGTTGTTCTTGGTTCTTTATCAACTCTTCTGGGGTGATATAGCGGATGGCCGCCCAGAGGCCGATACCCACATTGTATTTCTTCGACAGTTTTTTGGTTTTCTTCCAGTTGGCATCATAGCCCACGTTGGTATTGGGATGCCATGAATTTTTGCTCTTGGTGCCCCCTTCTTGCCAACCGTCATCGATACGAACGATATCTATACCCAGATCGGCGGCCGATTTTATTTCCTTTTCGATAACCGAAAACTCAGAATTCTCCCGACCGTAGATTTTTTCGTACTCCCCATTTTGCCAATCACTGCCCCAGGTATCGATTAAAATATGCATATCTCGATCTAACCGTACAGGATAACGTATACGATCAAAACGCTTGAATGCCAATTCAGAGGCATCGCTGCCTCCCGAATACAAAATGCTCCATGTGGCCCAAGTACGTTTGAACTCCGATGTAATTTCCTTAGGCTTCAACCCCCATCCCGTTACTTCCACACCTGTGGGCGTACAATAAAAGCTGCCGGTCTGATGCCCGTATTTGTTTACCGTCTTATTCGATTCCTTGACCAAAATCAAGCCTTCATCTTCGGCCTGTACCACAAGACCGTTTGCCCAGGTATTCTGCTCATCCTGAAAAATCGGGTATCCCTTTACAATACGCTCCTTTACCATGTCATCGGTATTCACGCGGTTTCCGGGATTGTTATAAATTCCCCAATACCGCCGTTGGTTGGGCTGTGCAAAATTGACCGGAATAAACTCGTTTCTCGCAATTTTTATGGGCTGGTTCGATCCATAGGATTTATACATGGCCAAATCTTCAGGAATGCCCTCTGGCGAAAACCCGTCAATGGCCCTGACCTCGAGGGCCGTCCATATTCCCGGGGCATTGGGATAAACCCGAACCAAATAGTTCAGTTCAATGCCGGAGTCGTATCTCACCAAGGCCGTTACCAAAATATGTTCGGTCGTGAACTTTTCATCATCGGTAGTTATGCCTTCCACAGCTATCAAACGGGCCGGGGAAGCATTTTCGATTTTGGTCGGCAAATTCCAATCGCTATCATAAGGCGATTTTTCCGCGCACCATTCCTTTCCCGAACGCGTATTTTTAAAACTAACCGTCTTAAAACCAGAACCGCTCCACTCCCAGGTACGCTCCACTTTTCCGGTTGTTACCCGTAATACCTTATTTTTAAAAGTAGCCTTGGCCCCGTGTAAGGTCACCGACAGCTCATTACCGTGTGCTTCACTTTGAGCACGGACTTGAAACGAAGCAAGAACTATACTCAAAAACGTCAATAGGGCAATACTTTGAATTTTCATGATGTAAACCTTTTAATTTTAAGTAGTATCCTACTAAGGAGTCAACTCCCCTATTGAAACTTAAAATTTCAGATCAAGAAAACCATGGGGTATTCAAGCCCAGAAAAGACTCCTTGCCAAACACTGGCCTACCGATGATGCTGCCCTAAAAACAAGCTTACGGTATTTTCTATGCCGCCCTTATTTTTCCTCCCTTACCAATTTTGCCGTATCGATTCGAAGCAAGGTACCCGGATGACCGCTAACTATACCTTTAAAATGCTCCTTGACGGCCATTCTGTATTTAGTTTTGTCTGGGGTGTTTTTCCTGTAACTATCGACATACAATCCGATTTGTGCAAAAGGAATGGCCGCATGTTTTTTCTCATCTTTGAAGGCAAAATTCATTGCATCGTAATCGACAAAGTCATCGGGGGTCACTTCTTTGTTGTTTTTTACGCTAGACTTGGCAAGAGCTTCTGGAGCAACGCGATAATCGATAATCTTATCGATGCCCCGCTTGTTCGCATAGTTGAAATTATCCTCTACCGTAATATGGATCGGCCATAAGCGGCCAAACTCCAAAGTATCGCTCAAAATGGTACGCATCAAGGGGTATTTATCCTTCCATGGCGATTTTGTCCATCCTCTTTTTCCCGTATACAATTCTACGCGACCGATATAATCTTCCTTGGTTCCCTTACGATGATGATTGGGGTCTGCTGCAATTTCCTTTTGAATATCGAACATTTTATTTCCTAGGCTCTGTACGAAGTAGGCTCCCCTATCGCCTTCTAGAAATACGTTTTCCTTTACGGTATGACCGGCCCCTCCGAACATAAATGCGCCTTTGGATGCCGATTTATAGAATACATTTCCGATTACGGTCGCCCCCGATTGTCCATCGTCTAAATGCAATCCGGCACGTTCTACCTTTCCGGGTACGTGCATCAAATGATGAAAGAAGTTGTAGCGGTACGTATTTCCGAAACCGCCCAAATCAGCTCCGGAGTAAATGGCCCCGCCATCGCCTTCCTCATAACCGATATTGAAGAGTTCGTTATACTCGACCAAATGGTCGTTCCCATTAACCACCATGGCTTGCCCCAAGGAATTATGAATCATATTATGACGAAATATGTTCCCTACCCCGTTCATAACAATATTGACCTTTTCATGTTTAAAACTATCTTGATAGATTTGGCAGTTTTCCACCAAGTTATTACCTGGAGTGATCTCGTCAGGGGAACGTAGCCCCCCGCTTAGCCGCACGTGCACATCTAAATCTACCAAATCGCAACTCTTAACGGCATTGTCGGCGCCTTGAATTTCAACTCCCGCCGCCGTAGAATTGGTAATCTGGGCACCGGCCACAAGGTTATGTTCACCTTTGATCGTATACACACTGCCGCTTCCTACATTTTTAACGGAAAGTCCGATTACCTTAACATGACGGGTACCATCTAGGGCCAAAAAACCATTCGCAACCGATAAGCCTATTTGGGTGTTTCCGTTTATGGAGGTTGGCGGATAAACGAACAAGCGGTTGGTCAATGGATCAAAATGCCATTCACCGGGCCGGTCAAGTTCACATAGAAGTCCAAAAACACGAAAAGGTTTGTCGTTCTTTCTCCAAGCCCACCCATAGCCCAAGGCACGGGTCAGATGAATCGATTTCGTTGCGGCATCAGCGCCGTAAACGGGTTGGGAGCTTAACAGCCAACTGGCTTCAATAAAACCGGTTAGCTGGTTTCTGGTATTGTTTCTTTTAAGTTCGTTCTCCCATTGTTGCCAACTGCCGGCCATTTCGTCTGCCTTATCCCCTATTTGGGCCTGGGCTCCACGGGGGTCTTCCAGGGAACCTTTCCAGCCCCTGGGTTTATCTTTCGCCAAGTATGGCACATAGCCTGCACGAACCCCATAATCTTGTTTTCCTACGGGAATGGCCGGAGGTGACACCTCTGCCCGTACCGTCTCTTCCACAAAGCTCGCATAGCCCTCATTCGGAAAAACCGAAGGCAAAAACTCTACATCGTCATAACTTAGGCTAAGCATCAGGTCTTTGTTGAACCTGCCCAACATTGTAGTATCGGTAATGGTGGCCACCATAATCTTTTTCGACGCTCCGGCAGATAGCCTGGCCAGTTCATCGGGAGCTTTTACCGCACTGAATTTTTCGGGCGAAATGAGCATACTCCCATCGAACAACACACTTTCTCCCTCTGCCGCCCTTATGATTATCGGCCTATCTTCTGTCCCCTTAAATTCAGGGCCTAGAACTATTTTTTTCTTAAATCGATAGACCCCTCCGCCAAGCGTAATGGTAAGTCCTTTTTTGGGTACTCCTTTCCTTTTCAAGATTCCCGAAGCCTTCTCGATAGCCCCTTCAAAGGAGGTAGGGTCCGATCGGGTCCCTTTGTTGCCATCTCCGCCTTCGGGAGAAACGAATAGTTGCGAATGCCCCATAAAGGTGGCCAAAAACATGACTCCTATACAGATTACTATTGTTTTTTTATTCATGTCTTAGAGGGTTCTTTTTGGTTTATATTTTTATATGCCCATAAAATTTTTCCATATCGTAAACGGGAGCGCCAATATCTTTTTTCCAACTTTCCATTTTCAACTTCAACTCCTGTACTTTTTCAGGAAATTTATTAGCTAGGTTGTTTTTTTCCGAGGGGTCGTCCTTCAAATTGTACAACTCAAAGTGTTGCTTATACCCATCCGGCATTTGAAAATACTCGTGCAGCTTCCAATCGCCACTGACTATGGTCTCAAAACATCTCTTATTATCGGCTATAGGAATTCTATAATGGATCAACGAAAGGTATTTGAGCCAGTGAAGGTCCCTTTCCTCGAGTTTTTCCTTGGGATTTTTCAACAAGGGGCTAAAGTCCCTTCCATCTATATCATGTAAATCAATACTTGCCCCGGCCATAGAGAGAAAGGTAGGATAATAATCAAACCCTATGATCCGTTCATGGTTTACCGTATTCGCCTGTGTAACGCCCGGCCATTTGACCAAAAGGGGCACTCGGGTACCTCCTTCGTAAGAAGAACCTTTGCCGTCCCGCAATGGAAAGTTATCGGTAATACCGTTTAATATTTCCCCTCCATTATCACTGGTAAATACGATAATGGTGTTATCGCTTATTCCTTTTTCTTCCAAGGCCTCAAGTATAGCACCTACGGCGTCATCTAAGTGTTCGACCAAGCCGGCATAGGTAGGGTTCTTCTGTCTGGCATCGGGACCGATCAACCTTTTATACTTTTCCACTTTTTCGGGTATGGCGGTTATGGGCGTATGAACGGCATAAAATGACATGTTCAGGAAGAAGGGTTTGTCATCTGTGGAATGAATAAATTTCACGGCTTCTTCCGCAAGGGCATCGGTTAAAAAATCACCTGGTTTCCTATCTTCCAAATCCGGAATTTTTGAGGCCACCCTTTGCTTTTCATTGTTCGACTCAAAAGGATACATATAACTCCCCGGGCAACAAAACTCATTAGATGCAATATCCACATCGAATCCTCGCGTACCTGGATTATTTTCACCTTTGCCGATATGCCATTTTCCGATATGTGCGGTAGTATACCCCTCTTTCTTCAAGGCCTCGCCAATGGTTGTTTCCGTCATGGGCAAACCATTATCATCGGGTCCCGGATGGGCAACCCCACCAAGTTTGCCATGGCTTACGGCCCCCAGTCGTGCCGGGTACTTTCCCGTCATTATAGACATGCGGCTCGGCGCACAGGTCGGATGGGCGGCATAGGCACGGTCAAAATAAACGCTTTCCTTGGCCAACTTATCCAAATTGGGTGTCAAATGGGTATCGCTTCCGGTAAAACCTAGATCGGCAAAACCTAAATCATCGGCAAAAATGAAAACGATGTTGGGCTGCCGAGGGCCGTGTTTTTCTTCCTGTAATACCGTTTCTTTTGAAACCGTATTTTTACATGAGCCGAAACAAACCGCAATTAGTAAAGTGAAGCAAAAAAATCTTCCATTCATGGTGTTGTATTTTAATTATTTAAGGTCTGTCCTATCTTTTTGACCAAGCCCACATCATCAAAATAAACCGTGCCTTGAGAGCCTGTATTCAGCAATGAAACGGTAAGGGGTTTTGGTCTGTTATCGGTTTTAAATTCAATACTTAAAAATTCCCATTCGGAGGTAAGCGTAGTTTGACCTGACATTTCAGAATCCTTGCTTTCCATACGTAATTCACCTTTAGCACCAGAGCCGGAAGCCTTGACCCAGACCGACATGGTATAATTCGTATTGGGCTCAAGGTTTTCTATGGTTTGTTCAACGCCATTATTTCTTTTATGGATCGCAACAGAATGCGATTGCATTCTAGTTTTCGCCGTTTCAATTCCCCATGAATCCTCTTGAATGATTTGCACTCCCTCCCCTGTTTTATGCCAAGCGTTCAACCCTTGCTCAAAGGTGCCGTTGGCAACCAAGTTCATAAAATCGGTCTTAAAGGCTTCGAATTCAGGTTTTGGCGGAGCATCAAAATTATGCCCTGCATGCCATGCTTCCTTACCATATTCGAATGCGCCAAAATCAGGAGCTTGCCCTTCAAAGCTATCTGTTATGGATTTCAATATTACCCCTTTATCAATAGCCGGGGATGTCGCGCTAAGCTCAAAATTTTGAGATTGGGGATCCACTAATCGCGCTTCAATATCTTTGAAAAGATTATGGGCGGAAACTACATTTTCCGAGACATGGTATGAACCAGTGAAAATATTGTTGATCACTACATCACCGTACATATCCTCTTTAAAGTTCCTTCCCCAATACCCTAGTCCGTATTTATTATAAAGCGTATTATTGAATATAAGGTTATAGTTTCCCGGAGTATTAAGGCGTATGCCATCATAGGCCCCAATACTCAAAAAGCCCGGTGGGGCTTCAGTAAGTATGTACTCCCAACCACAGTTCCACACCACGTTATGATGAATGGTATAATTACTGGTACTATTGTCTAAATAAATACCAATACCATAGACGTTGTGCACTTTATTATGGTGAATGACCGTACCGGCCCCATCGTTGTTGGCTACATAAAAACCGCCGATATCATGGCGAATGAGGCCCGCATCACTAACACTGTTGTACTGAAAGCGCATATTTTTTCCTCCCGGCCCTATACAACCTCCTCCTGCGCGGGCAACCGTACTGTGACTAATTAAATGGCCACTACCAGAGGTATTCAACAGTTGGTCCCATGTACCGGTGTAATTTCCATCGTGGATATAGCTGTTCACGACCTTATTATTACTTCCCGTAATGTTAACCAAGGCCTTCGGGCTATATGCAAATTCACAACTGTTGATTTCGTTATGCTTACCCGATAAATTGATGCCAGGTTCAACATAGAACCCTTTTACGTTTTCTATGAGGCAATGCTGCGTATAGGCATCAGAAGTAATTCCGGCACCAAAAATGCCAATGTTGGCGATTTCCACATAAGAGCTCCCCGACAAATCAATTGCGTTGTTTCTCGTCTTTATTTCGAGGCTTAATTCAGATGCGGCTTCATGGTCTTCTAAATAAAAAAAGAGCTTTCCCTTTTGGGGGTCATAATACCATTCCCCATCGGTATCCAACAAATCGTAATGACCGGAAATGTAAAATCGATTCCCCTTTCTAGGCGCATAATTTTTGTCCCACCCAGATGTACCTCCGTAGTAGTTTTGCCTTCTTTTCGCCTCGGGAAAGGAGATCCTTTGTTCATTAGGCTTATACCCAGAAACTATAAAGGTCTGTAATGCCCATTCCTTTCCAAAGAAACCATAGAGCGTCGCACCTTTTAAATCTATGTTCTTGGGTAAATCGGTATTTTGCAACGACAGGGCGGTACCACCGTCTACCTTGGCAAAATTTGGTTTAAGGAGGTCGCCCGAGTAATTGGGCCAACGCGCTTCGGGGGTCCAATTTTCATTATGGAACACGATTAAATCTTCCGAAGTTTTTTCTAGGGGAACACTAAAAATATGCTCAGATATTTTGGTCCACCCCTTGTCCGTCACTGAACATCCGTTAATAACAACCTTTTCATTTTTATAACCGACGAGTCTCAATTTCCTTGACGGTTCACCTACAAAATTTGGAACTATGGTTTCACGGTACGTGCCTTCCCGAATATAACAGATGCCACCATCCTTCATAGCCTCCAAGGCCCTTTTAATAGTTAAAAAAGGACCTTCCGAGCCGTTTGAATTCGGCTTAGGCCGTTTACCCGACCAGTTGTCATTTCCTTTTTTACTCACATAGTATACCTTGTCGGGTCGTTTGTCTTCAAAGGCATAAACCGAATATTGCAAAGAAAATGTAAGCAGGAACAAGGCAATAACAAGCAGTCGGCCGGTTGATTTTTCCGAACGAACAAGATGTACAGTTTGAACTCCCATATTTGAAAAGGCCGATTAGAGCTATTTTTTAATTTATATCTTGTTATGGACAGGAAACCCTATCCCTTTCTTTTAAACAAAAGGCACCTGGGCTTGTCGCCTGCCCTAAGGATTATTTTACAATTACCTCGGCAATTCTAAGGCTACCTTCTTTTTGCATCCTTATCTTTACAAAGCGTCCAAACACGCCCTTGGTCTTTAGTGTTTTTGAAGGGTCGGGAAATTCTTTAAACCCTTTGGACCAAACTACTTTTTCGTCCTTATCCAAAATAGAGACGACCACATCGGTCATTTCTGTTTTTTCCTGGCCGGTAGCATTGTATATGGTGATTTCATTGATTTTTTCCGTGTCTTGAAGATCTACCATCCACCACGGGTTCATTTGTTGTTTGGTGCCCGATGTCTGTTCCATTTCCCAGTTCCCCTCGGTTACGCCATCAACGGCAATATCGGCTCTTGGATAGGCTCTTTTATCATTGATATAGGGATGGGTCGTAGATTGGGAGCAAGGTTTCAAAAAGGCCAGGTTTTCGGAAACCTCATAAGAAAAACCCCAATCGGATCCTGGTTTTTCAAGCGGGGCCGGTTTCTGCCATACCGCCGCAGTTTCTTTTAACCGCGTTATTACGTCTTCATCGATCCGCCCTTCAGGGTTAGGCGAAATATTTAGAATATAGACCGAATTATGAGAGTTGTAACTATTCAGTTGTTTTAGCAGGTAGTCAACACTTTTAGATACGCCAAAGCCATTGTTGTTGTCCCACCACCAGCCTCGCTGAATAAAATCGGAGGCCGCAGTCGGTCTCATATAATCTTTATGGTACGGATAAGCCCTTCCCGCTGCATCGGCAAAGGGAACCTCGGCATGGGCCAGATTGGACTCATAAGTATGGTTTACGATAAGGCAATTGGGCTGCAAGGATTTGACCAAGGCATAAATTTCACCATAGGGCATATCGTCAAAATCAGGGTTGGTAGGCCATGAAGACCAGCCATCGAAATTGATATAATCTATTGGCCCATAATTGGTCAAAAGTTCCCTGATCTGATTTTTAGTGAATTCGATTTCCACCCGTGAAGTGCTACCATTTTCTACTTTATGATGATAGTCCAATATCGAATAATACAGTCCTACTTTCAGGCCCGCCTTGCGAAACGAATCGACAAAGGCTTTGACCACATCGGTCTTGACGCCCGAAGAAGCCACGTCATAATCGGTATAGGCACTATCCCATAGACAGAAGCCACCATGGTGTTTTGTAGTAAGCCAGCCTCCGGTCATTCTTGCTTCTTTTACCACCTGGGCCCACTGGTCCGTATCGAGTCCCGTAGGCGCCCAAGTTGTCGGGACGACCTTACCATAGGCCCGACCTTGTTTCTCTTCTGAATTGACATTGTTAAAAGTGGCCATATTATAATAAAAATAAGCCTGGTAACGGGTGTTCACAAAATCAAGCTGAAGCTCGGGCAGGGGTTTTGACTTCTTATCTATAGTTGTTTGCGCTTGGATATGCGTCGTAATTAAAAAAAGTGCTACTAGTTTTACTATTTTCATAATTATTTTCCTTTTACGATAACCTCTGCCAAAGCAAGACTACCTTTTCCATTTAATTGAACTTTTACAAAACTTCCGACGATGTCGGGAACGGCGATGGTATGCGTTTTTGATGCGGCATTCACCTCTTCGGATTTCCAAACCTCTTTTTCGTCGGCATCCCATATGCTTACCGTAAAGTTTTTCAATTCGTCCGTATGCTTATCGGTGCGGTCAAACAGTTTTATTTCGTTTATTTTATGTTCGGCCTGAAGGTCTACCTTCCACCACGGACGGTCTTCAACTTCCGTCCATGAAGTTTGCTCCATTTCACCATTGCCTTCGGTTACCCCATCAACCGCAATATCGGCCCTCGGATAGGCTCTCTTATCACGAATAAAAGTATGGGTGCTCGATTGGGAGCAAGGCCTTAAAAAGGCCAGGTTTTCGGAAACCTCATAAGAAAAACCCCAATTCGCCCCTGGGCTTTTTAGGTCTTCCGGTTTTTTCCATACCTCTGCGGCCTCTTTTAATCGAACGATGGCATCATCGTCTATACGTCCTGCAGGGTTGGGGGAAATATTCAGAATATAAACCGAATTATGGGAGTTGTAACTGTCTAATTGACCTAAGATATACTCTACACTTTTAGTAACACGCATATTGTTATTATCATCCCACCACCAATCGATTTGAACCAGATCGGACGCAGCCGTTGGCCGCATATAATCTGGGTGATATGGATAGGCACGGCCCGCCGCATCGGCAAACGGCACTTCGGCATGGGCCAAGTTAGACTCGTACGTATGGTTGACGATAAGGCAATTGGGTTGTAAAGACTTTACCAATCTGTAGATTTCACCATAGGGGACATCATCAAAATTCGGGGTGGTAGGCCATGACGACCAACCATCGAAGTTGATGTAATCTATTGGCCCATAATTGGTCAACAATTCGGTAATCTGATTTTTGAGGAACTCGATTTCCTCGCGTGTCGTACTCCCGTTTTCTACACCATGATGATAGTCTAAAATAGAATAATACAATCCTACTTTTAGGCCGGCATCCCTAAACGTTTTTACAAATTCGCCTACCACGTCGGTCTTGACGCCAGAGGAAGCCACATCGTAATCGGTATATTCACTATCCCAAAGACAGAAACCCCCATGGTGTTTAGTGGTCAACCATCCGCCTTCCATCCGTGCATCTTTACACACTTGGGCCCATTGTGCCACATCTAAGCCCGTAGGCGCCCACATACTCGCTGGTTCCGTACCCGTAGATCGCCCAAAATGCTCTTCGGAATTCAGGTTTTTGAAGGTGCACATATTGTAGTGAAAATAGGCCTGATACCGGGTGTTTAAAAAATCGAGCTGTAGTTCGGCCAATGGCCTGGCCGTTTCTTCCGTATCAACCTCAGTGTTTTTCGTAATGACTTTTTCTTCCTCCTTACAATTGAGCAAAAGAAAGCTCGTTGAAAGCATGAGCATTAGGGTTCGGGTGTTAAACATAGGTTTGATATTTTTGGTTTGAATCTGTACTGATTTTTTTGCTTGGAACGATGGAAACCTATGGTTTCAGGTAACTGGGCAAGGGGTATCTTGCATTGACGATTTCCGCATTGTAACGCCCGCCTTTTTCGCTCTTGAACCTCTTATAAATTTCACTTCGATACTTCTTTTTATCGGGCGTATTCAGCCTAAACCGATCGTTTACCAAGCCTATTTTATCAAAAGGTATGGGCTTAAAATTGGGCTTTGGGGTAAAATCTTCACTAAAACTAAAATCGAGGGAAGACACGTCGCGAAAAACACTTAGGTCAATATCGGTGGGCAGTTCAAAATGGCCCTCTACCGGAAGGTCCGTAAAACGACCGACCTCACTACTCTCTAGGCCTTCAATGGTACCTGACCCCCCGTGTATATGAAACTTTTCATTGACTTTGAAAGTGTAATTATCCTTCACTTGACAAAACGTCTGCGCCCAAGGATTGCTTTCTATCATTTCTTTCATTTCGGGGAAGGCTTCCTTCCACGGCGATTTTAACCAGCCTTCTTCTCCGATAACACTTTCAACAATATTGAGATAATCACCTTTGTCTCCCTTGGGAAGGTCTCGCCCAAATTTAGAGAGGTCCTTCCATCGGTCTTGAATTTCATCGGGAGAGATAGCGCTTTTATTCGTCCACCACATTACCGAGCAGTCCATGGTAATATTATTTTGATAATCATTTAATGGACCTTGAAAAGCGGCACCACCGCGCCCCGATCTATAAAACACATTTCCGTAGATTTTCAAACCTGCACCGCCATCGTCATTTCTAAAGGCCATAACCGGATGTCCCCCGGGTTCAATGAGGTGGTGTACAAAATTGTACCGAAGCACATTGTTCATGGTATACCATTGCGCCCCGCAATAGGCTACGTTAAAATCTCCCATTTCATAACCTATGTTATAAAACTCGTTGTATTCCATTAAAAGATCCACCGTTTTGTAAGAGATGGCCCCGTTCATATTATACAAAAGGTTATGCGCAAAATATATACCGACACCCGATAAGCCTATAAGCCCATACCCACGATAACGGCAATCCCTTATGATATTATTGGTTGCGAAATTGAAGCAGTGTTCCAAGGTTCGAAAATCGCCTCCGGAGATACTAAAGGCCGCATAAAGATCATAGAAATTACAAGCGGTAATACCGTTGTATTTCCCTCCAATTATGTTGACTCCCTTTCCGGCGCCGTTACGAACGGTACTTGTCGCCAAGAGGTTGTGTTCCCCTCCTTCTATACTCACGGCCAAATCGGCCGTATTTTCGAAAACGAAGTTCTTTAAAATTACGTTTGAGGTGTTCTTAAGGCTGATCATTGCCAATTTTCCGCTTTTGCCTTTCTGGCCTTTCCCTTGGTCGCCAATCACGGTCAATCTTGATGTTTTTGGTATAAATCCGTCAATAGGCCACACGTACAAGCGTTGTTCCTTTTTGTCGAAATACCATTCTCCCGGCTCGTCCAATTCTGCCAAAACATTAAAAAGACGTACCCTTCTCGGAATGGACTTGATCTTGTCGACAATTCCGTATCGGGTATGGTGCAACAACTGAACGGAGCCCTCCTCTATATTTCCCACGGCTTCGTTCTGAAAGTACCAATCATTATGAAAGTAGCCTTGGACCCTCATATCTCCCGTTCTTTTAAATTCATCCGCAATAGAAGGTGAGAGGTTTTCCTTAAACCTAAATTTCCCACCGGTCGGGTTTTCCTTACTGTAGGCCATAGGCTGCTCATTAGGTTTAAGCCAACGTGTAGTAGGGCCTTCCTCTAAAATTTCCCCTATATGGTTATATCCCCGATTCGGCCACTGTGCCAATTGCAACATACTGCCGTTCATGGCCAATTGCCCATATTCTCCATCACCCTTAAACGCTTTGGCGGCCTGATGCTTCGTGAGGTCTATACTCAAGACCTTTCCACGTGCTTTCGGGTGGAGCCTGGCCAGCAGTTTTTCATTTTTTACCTTATGTAATTTTTTTACGTTGAGTTCAGCTCCAGAAGAGAAAATCACCTCATCCGCGGCCTCTCCGCTATAGACCACGGGTTTATCAGGGCTTCCTGAATCTTCTTTTAAAAGTTGAAACTCGTTTTCAATAAAGTAAGTCCCTTTTAATACGACTACCTCTACCCCTCCAACGGGCAAGCCCTTAGTGGCTTTTAACTTCCTTATCGCATTTCTTGCGGCCTCCAGACTCCTAAAGGGCTTATTTTTCGTTCCTGGGTTATTGTCCTTACCGTTCGGGCCAACATAGAATTTTGCACCGGGTTCTACATCCTTTAAAAATTGATTGTCGGTATATTTGGCACTGTACTCGGGAAATGAAAATGCGGGTTGCCCTTCTTCCTTACTTTCTTGTGCATGCCCCAAAGAATAGATAAGCAGATTAACAAGGAGTAAGGCCGTTGGCCTAATAAAGGCTAACCGATGTTGGTTAAAGCGTAAGCTGTTCATTTTTTGTTCAGTTTTGAATTTGCAAGTTCATTTTCTGTTTTAGCTCCATCAATGGTCGGATCCACTTCTGAGGTATTTGACCGCTTTGGTCGGGCGGTACGTTCAATAGAAAGTTTACATCATTATCCAAACAGTCCTGAAATTTGGAGGTCAACTCGTCTATGGGTTTGGCCTCGTCATCAATTTCCCAAAACCACTCATTGCCTATGGGCATGTTCGATTCGGCAGGTAGGTAATACTGTTGATTTTTTATTTCCCATACGGGGTCATACGGTTTTTCGGGAGAAAAACGCTCTAATGTCAAAACATCGGTGGGCCAGGCCTTTTTATCTAAAAAGATAAGATCCTTCCCTACCTTTTTCTTTCCATGGTTCATGACGATAAGCATATTTGGGTATTTTTTTGAGATACGGTCGTAAATGAACTGTCGATAGCCATCGCCTAGAATTATGGGAATATCGATCCAGAATTCGACCAAGGGACTGTATCTTTCAAGGAGCTCATCTATTTGCGCGGTCATAAAATTCTGGTATAAATGGGAGGTGTACGGTGCTCCTTTGGCCGGTTCCATTTCCGTAGGTGTGACCATAGCCCCATTATAATTTTCCGACTTGCCCGGCATAAGACTTCCGAAAGTATGATGATTGTCCCATGCACAATAATAGAGTCCCGGCCGTATTCCTTGCTTACGACACTCCTTTACAAATTCACCTACCACATCAACAGCCGTTTTGTTTCCCGACACATCGTAATCGGTATAATCGGAGGGCCATAAACAATGGCCCGCAACATGTTTGGCCGTCAAAACCGCATAGGTCATACCCGCCTCTTTTGCCACCCTGACCCATTGCGATACATCTAAATTGGTTGGGGCATATGTATCCAGCGGTGCTTGGCCATCGGGCAGTTCTTCCCCTAAAAATGTACTCATACCAAAATGTATGAACATACCGTACTTCAACGCCTGCCATTCCCTCAATTTTGATTCGGGCAACCGTTGTTGGGTTACCGCATCGGGATTCTCTTTCCCTTTTGGGGCTACAATGTCCTTACAAGCGAACAAGGGCAAGCATAAAAGCAGTACTATGCGTAATTTGGAGGTTATATTTTTAGAGAATTCTGCCATTATTTTTTTACGCCATCGATTTTAAATGTCCACGCATAATCACAAGGCACTTCCGATGCCGTCAATGAGGGAACGTTCACTATAATATCTTTTCCGCTTTGTTCCCATTTTAAAGGGCCTTCATGACCAAGTAAGGTCACCTTGGCGTCGGACTTCAATTTGACGTTTTTAACCGTCAGGTTTCCTTTGGGGTATACCGGACAAATACCATAAAGTGTTTGCCCCTTTTGGGTGAAGAAAATCTCCTTCGAGGCAAACCCAGGTTCTGGATCGACCGTCAACTTCATAACATCGTACTTCACTTTATACCGTCCTCTTTTGGCATCTTGCACTTTACCATCGGTCCACTGGCATGTTTCCTTCCATAGCGTAGTGCCGTAAATTGCCTCTCCGTTCACATTGAGCCAATCTCCCATTTCCAAAAGGCGTTCCTGCATGATTACGGGTATTCGTCCATCTGCCGTTGGGCCTATGTCCAAAAGAAAGTTTCCTCCCCTACTTACTATATCGATCAACATATATAGAAGCTCTTGGGTAGAATTGTAATCTTCGAAATTTTCGGTTTTACTAAACCCGAATGAATGGGCCATGCCTCGATTTTCTTCCCAAGGCACATCTGCATTGGGCATTCCCGAACCGTATTCGGTAGTATAGTAGCCCCCATGGTGATGTCTTGTCTCTTTTCCCCATCGGTCATTGATCACTACATCTCCTTTACTTGGTGATTCATTGTACAACCAAGACAATAGCTCGGTCGCCTTCCATGTCGTATGGGGGTAGTCCCATTCACCATCGGTAAAAATCAAGGAAGGGGAATATTTGTTGACCACATCTTTAAACTGGGGCACCATATGTTGGTCGACGTACAGGTCTACATCTGAGGTATACAATGGGTTGAACCACTCGTAGAGCGAATAATAGATTCCCATTTTTACGTCGGTTTTACGTACTGCGGTCGTGAGCTCCCCCAAAAGGTCTCGACCGGGACCGGAGTTGGTAGCACTCCACGGGCGTCCCCATGATTTATCCGACTCCTTACTGGGCCACAAGGTATAACCGTCATGATGCTTAGAGGTCAGCACCACATATTTGGCCCCTGATTTCTCAAAAATACGGGCCCATTGATCGGCATCGTACATATCGGCCGTGAACAAGGGCACAAAATCAGGATAGGTAAAATTTTCCCCATAGACCCGATTATGGAATTCATTGGTTTCCTTATACCCATTTTTAACCCTTTGCGGATTGGCCAAATTCATCCAGTACCATTCCGAATATTCGCCTACCTTAGAAAAGGCAGGTACCGAATAAGGTCCCCAATGTATGAAAATACCGAATTTGGCGTCGGTATACCATTCAGGAACGGGGCGACTGTCTATCGATTTCCAATTGGCTTCGTATTGTTTCTGTGCAAAGCCCTGTAAGCTTAACAAGAGCGTTAAGAGAAATAGTTTCCCTCGATTCGTATGTATCATTTTAATCATAATTTATTTTTTGTTTTGATATTGAGTTCTCTGTCCAATAGATAGGATTGCCCAGCCTCGGTTTCTAGTTCGATACTTTTATCGCCATACACCAAATTGCAGGTATTCCCTTTTTTAGAAAGTATTTTTACAGCCTTTAATTTTCCGTCCTTCCAGGCAATGGAAAGCTCAAATCCGCCACGGGCCCGAATGCCTTGAATACTCCCGTCCTTCAATTCGGCAGGCAATGCCGGCAGCAGTAGCACCCTGTTGTTTTGACTCTGCAGTAACATTTCATTGATTCCGGCAAGGGCCCCAAAGTTTCCGTCTATTTGAAAAGGAGGGCAGGCATCGAACAAGTTTGGATAGGTCCCTCCCGGGCCTCCATGTCCTGTATAACTGGTGGGCTTCAATAAAGTCTTTAGTACTTTAAAGGCATGGTCTCCATCGTTCAACCGTGCCCAAAGGGCAATTTTCCAACCAAGGGACCAGCCGGTACCCCCATCACCTCTGATTTCGAGCGATGTTCTTGCGGCATTCCATTCCTTCGGCGTTCTTTCCGGGGTGAATTGCGCCCCAGGATAGAGTCCGTATAAATGGCTTACATGGCGATGTTGTAACTCAGGGACCTTCATGTCCCAGTCATCCAACCACTCCTGCAATTGTCCCTCCGAACCTATTTTGTCGGGAGCCAGTTTACTTCGGGTTTCTACCAGAAGTTCCCTAAAATCGGAATCGACGTTCAATATCTCGGAAGCCTTGATACACTGGGCGAAAAGATCCCGAAGCAATTGAGTATCCATTGCCGGGCCCGCGCAAACGCTAATATTCCCTTCCATATGTCTATTTTCGGGAGATATGCTCGGATTGGTCACCAAGTAACCGTATTCAGGGTGGGCGACCAATGTATTCACAAAGAATTCGGCTGCGCCCTTTATCACGGGATAGTGTAATCTAAGAAAGGCCTCGTCTTCGGAAAACAGGTAGTGTTCCCATAAATGGGTCGTAAGCCAGGCCCCACCGGTAGGCCAAATTCCCCAAGCCGCCCCATCTAGTGGTGTCGTTGTCTTCCAGATATCCGTATTGTGGTGTAGTACCCACCCCTCGGCCCCATAATTGTTTTTTGCCGTTACGGCCCCGGCCTCGGCCAGTTCTCGAATAGAGGTAAACAAGGGGATGGCACATTCCGCCAAATTGCTCGCCTCTGCAGGCCAGTAATTCATCTCTAAGTTGATATTGGTAGTGTACTTACTGTCCCAAGGGGGATTCGGATGAGGGTTCCATATGCCCTGTAAATTCGCCGGTTGGCTATTTCCCCTTGAACTGCTCATTAAGAGATAGCGCCCAAATTGATAATATAGCGCAACCAAACTGGGGTCGGTCTCCTCTTGAAATTTCTCTAATCGTTCGTTGGTCGGTAAGCCTGAATTCGAATTGGTGGGCATGTCGAAGTCTAAGCGTTCAAACAAGCGCTGATGATTGGTTATATGCTGTGCCCGTATCTGCCCGAAGCTTTTAAGGTGCACCATATCCAATAAGGTCTTGCACTTAAAATCAGGATCACCCGAAACATCTTTATAATTTTTAAAGTTCGTGGCCGCGAATAACAGAAGGGTCACCTTAGAAGCCCCTGAAACCGTAATCGTGGAATCATTAACGGTAGTTTGTCCGTCGTTTTCCCCAATATTCAATCTCGAGACAAAACGGAGTTCACTTTTTCTGTTGCCCCTATCGGGAGCTGTGCCCGAGAGTTCTAGGTTATTTGCATCCAAGACCCGGGATTTTGCCCCAATTTGGTTATCTAGGGCAATGGAAAAATTAAGGCTTTTCTCTTTACTAGCCTCTAGTCTAATAACTATGGCATTTTCTTCGACGGCAGAAAAGACCTCACGTTTGTACGCTATTCCCTTTGAGCTGAACCCAACCTTGCTTATTGCCGTTCTAAGGTCTAGTTCCCTTCGGAAATCGGTGATATCGTCAAGGCCTTTCATTTCAATAACAACATCGCCCATCGGCAGGTAAGGCATCATTTTAGGACCGATAATATGTTTATTGATAAGGGCATCGGCCTCTTTGTATCTTCCGTCGAAGACCAGTTTCCTGACCTCTGGCAGATAGCCCTTGGTCTCGGGTTTACTAGGGGTTATCGGTCCTCCTGCCCAAAAGGTATCTTCGTTGAATTGAATCCGTTCCGTTACGGGACGTCCAAAAACCATGGCCCCCAGACTTCCATTCCCCACGGGCAAGGCTTCTTCCCAAATTTCGGCCGGCCTGTCGTACCACAACTTCAATTCCGCTTTACCACCTGTTTCCTTTGGCTTCTCAGCACATCCCAAGAAAAGGCACAAGCACAGCAGCGTGATAGCGTTCGTAAAGCTTGAAAGGTTCAAAAATCTCATAATATGCAGCTATTTTTTGACGGTTAAGGCTACTTTTTTGAGGTGTTTGGAGTCCAATCCGACCATGATATCAAACTGACCCGGTTCTATGGTCCACTTTCCATCGTTCCAATACTCCAATTGCTGAGCACCGATTTTGATACTTATCTGTTTTGTTTCACCCGGTTTTAGGGCCACTCTTTTAAAATTACGCAGTTCCTTTTGGGGGCGCACCCTTTCGGAAAGGACATCGTGCACATACAGTTGGACCACCGTTTCCCCCGAACGGATACCGGTATTGGTTATAGGAATATTTACCGTTGTCAGTTCATTTGCGGCTATGGCCTCATTTGAAAGTCGGGGCTCACCTAGTTCAAAGGAAGTATAGCTCAACCCGTAACCAAAAGGAAACAAAGGTTCGGGATCGGAGTTATATATCTGTCTAGGGCGACCGGTTTCCAGCTTATTGTAAAACAAGGGCACTTGACCTACGTTTCTAGGAAAGGTTATCGGCAATTTACCACTTGGGTTTACCTTTCCGAACAATACATTGGCGATCGCCTTTCCGGTTTCCTGTCCTAAATACCACCCTTCTACAATGGCTTGTGAATTCTCGGCTATCCATTCAACGGATAACGGCCTACCATTGAGCAGTACCACTACATATGGTTTGCCCGTAGCGTGAATGGCCTCTACCAATTTTTGTTGTGGCCCGGGAAGTCTTAGGTCATCACGATCTTCATTCTCACGACAGGTCTCTTCCGACCCGCCAATAGCAACGATGGTTATATCCGAAGATTCGGCCAATGCCACCGCTTTCGGAATATTTGCCGTAGAGTCGGTAAAATCGCATCCCTCTTCAAAGGCGACATCCCTATCACTACCGAGGTAGTTTTGTATTCCCTCTACTATGTTTATATAGTATTTAGGATTGTCGGGGGAATACCCTCCCAAACGCATGGCCTTACCATTGGGGCCTACAACACTTATTTTTTTATACTTTTCCTTTTTGAGCGGAAGAAGGTTTCCTTCATTTTTTAGGAGTACAATGGACTTCTGTGCCACTTCAAGGGCGAGGTCATTATGACTTTGGTCAAAAACGGTTTTCTTCCAATCTTTCTTAGGAATCCCCACATAGAGGGCCTTTTTAAACATTTCGGCATCGTGCTGGCTAACCTTGCCCGGTTCACCGTTATCCGGATTTTTAAGGACATCGAAACGCTCGTCGTTTTTGATATCGGTATCAAAAAGACCTAGATCGAATTTAGCCTGTAATACATGTTTTACCGCATCGTCTACAAGTGCGATGGGCACTATCTTTTTGTTTACTGCCGATATCAGGTAATCGCCAAACATCCGCTGGTCGCTCCAGCCTTGAAAAAGGGCCAGTTCTTGGTGAATTCCCGCTTCCAAACCTTTTTTGGCCGCATGTTCGTAATCGGGAACATAATTAAAAACCCGTTTTAAGGAGCGCATATCCCCATTGTCAGAGACCACAAGCCCGTCCCATCCCCATTCATCGCGAAGTACGGTCTGCATTACGTGTTTGTTCGCATGACAAGGTATACCGTTCAAAAGGTGGTGGGCCGGCATTATCGCACCTACCTTGGCTTCTTCAATGGCCATGCGAAATGGATATAAATGTACATTTTGGAGGGTGTATTCCGACACATCGTGCGCCGCACCATTGTCTCCCGCCATAGGTTCCCCATCGGCCACAAAGTGTTTGGCCGTGGCCATTATATGGTTTTCATCAAAGCGTTCCGCTCCCATGCCCTGCAATCCCCTGATGTATGATGAGCCGATTTTACCCACCAAATAAGGGTCTTCCCCATAGCTTTCTTCGGTTCGGCCCCAGCGTACATCGCGTAACACTGCCAGCATGGGAGTGTAACATTGATGGATGCCGAAGGCCCTTGACTCCTTGGCCACCGTATGTCCCATTCTTTCGATCAGCTCGGTATCCCAAGTACTTGCCATGGCTATGGCTTGCGGAAATACCGTTGCGCTATCCATTTTTATTCCGTGAAGGCATTCATTGGCACTCAGGTTCGGTATACCCAATCGCATATTGGCATTGGGGTATTGCGTGGCCAATTGATGCACTTTTTCCTCTAGGCTCATTTTAGAAATGAGCTTTTCTATCTTCTTGTCGGAAGATCGTACTTTATCTTGGGCAAAGCCCATATTAAACATGAGCAATGCCAAGAAGGTAAAAGCGAAATAACGTGATGTAAAGGAATCCATTGACTTGTTTCGTTTCATTCTAATTAATAAGGAGCGTTATAGAAGACCTGCATTTTTCGTATTTCACACCAATAAAAGAGCAACATAAGGGCTGATTTAATTTTCATTGGCTATGGTTTATATTTTCAAGTCTCCGCTGACGTGAATATCTTCTGCAGAGCTTCCTACCATGATTTTGAACCTTCCCGGTTCGAGCACAAATTCCATTTGCCTATTGTAAAGCGACAAATCGTCTTGTGACAAGGTAAAATTCACCGTTTTGGTTTCCCCTGCTTCCAAGGAAATTCGTTCAAACCCCCGAAGCTGTTTTTCATAGACCGTTACACTCGAGGTTTCATCGGAAAAATAGAGCTGTACGATTTCATCGCCCTTTCGCTTCCCTGAATTAGTAATATCCACAGAAACCGCTACATCCCCCAAACCGTTTTTGATATTCGATTCGATTTTTAAGTTCGCATAATCAAAAGTGGTGTAACTCAGACCGTAACCAAAAGGATAAAGAAAGCCGCCTACCCGTGTTTTTCCCGAACCGTTGGGTCCTTTAGCGGGTTGATCGGCTTGGGCGCCCGGTTTCGAAGGAAAGTTCATCGGTAATTGCCCTACGGTTTTAGGGAAGGATACCGGAAGCTTTCCGCCCGGATTGTAATTTCCTGCCAGTACATCGGCTATGGCCGACCCACCAAATTTCCCTTGAAACCATCCTTCAACTATACCTGGCACATATTTATCGACCCAATTAATGGTCATCGGCCGACCGTTGATCAGCACCACGATTACCGGGGTACCCGTTTTGTAGATTTCCTCGACCAGTTTTTGTTGGTTTCCCGGAAGGTCTAAGGAGGTTCTAGATCGCGATTCCCCTACGGTTTCTTCGTCATCGCCCAAAACCACTATGGCCAAGCCTACCGTTTTCGCCATTGCCACCGCCTTGTCGATTTCACTTTGTTCCGCTTCTGTCGGGGGCGTGTTCATCAATTCGCTATCGGGCCAATTTTCATCAAAAAAATCACAGCCCTTGGTGTACTTTAGCTCTACGTCTTTAGGGAATTTTTCCTTTATTCCGTCAAAGACCGAAACCACATCAATGTGCGAAGGCCCATATCTACTTACCGAGTGATTGATGGCCTTGGCATTGGGGCCTGTAACCAAAATCGATTTGTATTTTGAAAAGTCGAGAGGGAGAATGTTTTCTTCGTTTTTCAGCAAGACAATGCTTTCTAGGGAAGCTTGGTATGCCACTTCTTGGTACTCAGGCTTCCCGACGGTCTTATCCGCCTCTTTCATTTGCTTCCCATAAGGAGCATCAAAAAGTCCCTGCCAGAATTTCACCCTTAGAATATCGCGTACACGGTCGTCAATGGTGGCCATATCAAGCCCTCCTTCCTTGACCAATTCTCGAACCGGAAGAATAAAATCTTCGGGCATGGTAAAATCGGTTCTTACATTCAAACCTGCGAGAACGGCCTGCCGAACCGCATCTTTACGGTCTTTGGCCACATGGTGCTTATCGGCGATGAATTCAACTGCACGGCTATCGGACACCACATAACCTTTAAAGCCCCAATCGTCACGTAGAATATCGTTCAAAAAATATTTGGACGAGCTCACCGGTACGCCATTGTAATCGTTATATGAACTCATCACCCCCATGGCGCCAGCATCTTTGATAGCACGTTTAAAGGGATGTAGATAAAGTGAAAACAATTCGCGCTCGGTAATATGGGCATCGGTTCGGGCATCGCCGTCACGACCTCCTTTGGGCGCACTGTATATGGCAAAGTGTTTGGGAGTGGAAACCACTTTCTCTTGCTGTATCCCCTTTACCATTTGATATCCGAGTTCGCCTACCAGGTAGGGGTCTTCCCCGTAGCACTCCACTACCCTGCCCCAGCGTGGGTCGCGGGCAATATCGAGTATGGGCGAATACACATTGGTATAGCCCAATAGCCGGGCTTCTTTTCCCGTAATATGCCCTATTTTACCGACCAAGTTTTTGTTCCATGTAGCCCCTACCCCGAGTTGCGAGGGGAAACTAGTGGCCTTTTCATGGCACAGCCCCCGTATGCCTTCGTTGGTAAAATCAACGGGAATACCCAAGCGGGTTTCTTCAACAAAGAATTCTTGAATGGTGTTCAAGGCCTTGATATGATTCGAGGGAGGCCAAGCCTTATCGGTCACGGCCGAAGGGTGGTAAGCTAGATTATTGAGTTGCTCGTCTATATTGCCAATACCGTCTTTCCATATCTGATTTTTCCAATCGGGGGTAGGCAATTCATCTTTCAATACCCTACCAAAGCCATAGAGGGTAGCCATTTGGCAACTTTTTTCCTCTAAGGTCATTTGTGAGAGCAAGTCTTCAATACGAAGGTCTACTGGTTTTGTGGGATTTTCATAAACATCCTTTTTGCCGTTTTTATTAAAATCGACCCAGTTCTTGTGATATATCTTTTGCTTGCTTTGCGAATGTACTTCCTTTGGAAAAGAAAACAGAAGAATCCCGATTATCAGTGTACCTATCCTCATTTGATTATGTGTTAATTACTCCTTTTCAGCCTACTTTAAACAGACATACACGTATTCTCTTGTACGTGTAAGAAGAAGTCCTTGATTCGTTTTCAAATAAAGAAGAAATCAATCTAACTTAAGGTGTACTATATGATTTAATAGGTTAACAATTTGTTCAAAGTCTATATAATTAAAGTTTTAGGGTTATATTTCAATTCTTATTCAGAAAGGGTACTCTATTTTGACAAGTACTATTGAAAAACAAATTGTGTGATTATATGTTTCAATAACATTATCCTAATTCTAATTTCTTAATAGTTAAAACTTATCTATTTTACATTGTTATTAAACAAAAAGACAATGAGCTAGTCACAAACTAAAAAAATCGTATTTTTAAACAGTTTCGCTACTTCTGTACAATACATCTAAATCTTCCTTATATCAGATTAACATTACCATAAAAACCTTACCAACCATTTTTTACATTTAGAAGTTTCCCTTATGTCTAAAAATTTTTATACTATATGGATTTTATTGTTTTTGACAAGATTGCCCATAGTATTTTCCCAGACCCTTGAAAAGGAATCCGCATTAGATTTTATCTCTATCACCACCGAAGACGGATTATCTCAAAATACCATATACAGCATTCTCAAAGATAGAACGGGATACCTCTGGTTTGGAACCGATGACGGTCTTAGCAGATACAATAGCTATCATGTGGATATCTTCAAAAAGAGCACCTCTCCCCTAAAAGGTCGTAAGGTCTATGATATGTTGGAAGATATCGATGGCAATATTTGGTTGGCGACCGACAATGGACTCAAGCGTTACGACTCTTACTTAGAAACAATCATTGAGCATGAATTGACAAGCATATCCGATAGTCGTCCCCACGTGAATGTTCTCGCATTTGAAAATGATTCCTTAATGTGGCTAGGCACTACCGAAGGACTATTGCTTTATAATCTTAAAGAGGGCATACTCAAAACGTACGAACACGATTCCAATAACAAAACTTCCTTATCGAATTCAGATGTAAGGTCTTTGGCCAAAGACAATGACAATCTTTGGGTGGGAACAGAAAATGGCTTGAACTTTCTTGATGTCAAGACCGAAAAGTTCACAAGATACTTTGGGGACTCCAAAAAAGCGGATTCTTTGTCCGGAAGCCATATAAAATCTTTATCACTTGATTACCAAGGAGGCCTTTGGATAGGTACGGAGCGTCAAGGTATTTCTTATTTCAATAAACAGAACGTCCGTTTCGAGAACTACAATACCAAAAATAGCTTGCTTCCCCATAATGAAATCAGGGACATTTATTACACTTCCGATAGTCATTTATGGATAGCGACCAATGGGGGCGGATTGAGCAAAATGGATACCGAAAATAGGTCGTTCACCAATTACCAACACCTTCCAGATCACACTAGTGGCTTGGTCTCCAATTCCATTTATTCGGTATATGAAGACAGGGAAGGCGTATTATGGGTAGGCACCTATGCCGGCGGCGTATGTTTTAACAGCGCAAAAAATGACAAGTTCGAACTGATCAAACATCTCACCTACAATAGCAATAGTATTTCCGACAGTAGGATCCGTAGTGTATACCTAGACCGTAAGAACAAATTGTGGTTGGGTACTTGGGGAGGCCTCAACGTATACGACCCCGAAAAAGATAAATACACATCGTACCTCTATGATAGACAGAACCCTTCATCATTGAGTTTTAATACCGTAACGAGCATTTATGAAGATTACCTCGGTAACATTTGGGTGGGCACCTATTCTGGGGGGCTTAACCTTTTAAAACCTAAAAAAAACGGTTTTATCCGTTATAACAACGATGCCTTGAACCCTGGTTGCCTCAGCAGTGACATGGTTTATTGTATCATTGAAGACCCTGAGAACAATCTATGGGTAGGCACACAAGAAGGTCTAAACCTCTTTGATAGATCAAAACAAGAATTCAAGAGTTACAGCCGAAAAGATATCAGGGATATAAGAATCGGTGCCGACAACATGTTAATTTTAGCTACTTTCGGCGGCATTTGCATCTTTGACACCAAAACCAAGAGCTTTAAAAACTACCGATCACCCCAGCTGTCGTCCTTTCCGATCAGTCAAGTTCTTCTAGATAAAAAATCTGGCCATATCTGGTTTTCTTCATTAGGCGGCGGTATGGGATACCTCGATCCAAGAAATAGCGAGTTTACCATATTTACCGAAAAAGAGGGCCTACCTACCAATTTTGTCTCTAGCCTTATCGACACTGACGATGGCTCAATTTGGGTCAGTACTTTTAAGGGGATTTCCAAGTTCAACAAGGCTACCTCCACCTTTGAAAATGTAGGACGGCCACATAAATTTCCATTGTATCAGTTTTATCCGCGCGCATCGACCTTTTTACCCGATAATAGACTCGCCTTTGGCGGATCAAAGGGATTGGTGATTTTCAACCCCGATAGTCTTTTAAGGAAAAGAACGGAGCCCGAAATAATTCTAACCTCCCTAAAAATAGACAATAAGGAAGTTACCGTCGGGGAAGCGTCGTCCCTACTCAAGAAAAGTATCTCTAAAACCGACAAATTATTTTTGAAGCCCGACCAAAAAGATTTCTCCATAGATTTTGTCGCCCTAGACTTCAACAACCCCGGAGGCAACCAGTACGCCTATATATTGGAAAACTATATGGATGAATGGGTTCCTATCGGAAATAACAGAACCATTGGTTTTACCAATCTCAACCACGGCAATTATGTCTTAAAATTAAAGACGCTTGGGGCATCGGCCAACGTAAAGGCTTTAGCTATCGAGAGAGCCCCACCGTTTCATGCTACTTGGTGGTTTAGATCCTTAATGGTCTTATTGGTGCTTTTCTTGCTGTATCTCTACAACAAGTATACGTTTATCAGTGTTCAGCAAAAGAACGCCTTGATAGTGCAGCGGTTGAAAATGAAAAACAAGCAAGATTTTAATCAAATGCGCTTGCGCTTTTTTACTTATATATCCCATGAACTACGCACTCCGTTAACCCTTATTTCAGACCCTTTACAACAACTTGTACGATATAAAAAAGACCCTAAACAGGCCCATCTATTTCAGTTAATCGACACAAGTGTGGCACGATTACTACGTCTTGTTGATCAAATTCTTGATATCAGTAAACTTGAAGGAGACACTTTGAGCCTTCAGGTTTCCAAGCAAAATATAGCCGCGATTTTAGAAGAAGCCACCAATGCTTTTCGTGAATTTGCCATTCAAAAAGGAGTACGATTAGTGTTCAAAAAGGAAATGGAAACTATAGAAGGATGGGTTGACGAAGATAAAATAGAGAAAATTGTATACAACCTGTTATCCAATGCCTTTAAGTTCACTCCTAAAAACGGCCTAATTTCCGTAAGATTACGCTATTGTAAAAAACATAAAGATAATATTGTCATTGAAATAGAAGATACAGGTATAGGTATCTCCAAAGAAAACCAACATAAAATTTTTGAAGGTTTTTATCAAGTTCAGGAGGCCAAATCCTTGAACCCGAACGGAGCAGGTATCGGTCTTGATTATGTGAAACGCCTTATCACCCTTCATCATGGAACCATTGCTTTGGAAAGCGAGCCCGAGGTTGGCTCCCTGTTTTCCATACAGTTACCTATAGAACGAAAGTATTATCAACCCAAGGAAATCAAACAGGAAGAAGTTGTAAAGACGACTTTGCCCTTGCGTCCGATAACCGTACAGAACACCAAGAAAATCCCTAGTCCCCTTCCGGTAAAGGTCCACTCCAAAAGCACCCCCAAAATATTGATCGTAGAAGATGATGTCGATATACGGTCGTACATTGTATCGTCTCTTTCCGATACGTTCAAGGTTATAGAAGCCCCTAATGGGGAGGAAGGACTCAAATTGGCCCTAGAACACGCCCCAGAGTTAATCATGAGCGACACATTAATGCCGATTATGGATGGCCTACAATTCTGTGAAGCTATAAAAAAGACCGAGAAGACACGTCACATCCCCTTCCTCTTCCTCAGTGCGTGGACATCGGATGAGTTTAAATTGAGGGGCTTGGAAATAGGCGCCAATGACTACATTGCCAAACCTTTTGATATTCAGATCGTAAAAGCAAGAATTGAGAACATCATCAAAAATGTCAAAAGAGTATCGGAGATATCCAAAGTAAAGGTAAACCTTGTTCCTGATGACACCTCGATAGATTCAATCGATTCCCTATTTATCAAGAAGGCCCATTCGATTTTAGATGAAAACTTCGATAATCCGGATTTTACCTCGGAAATGTTCAAAAAGAAAATGGGCATGAGCCATTCTGCCCTGTACCGTAAACTAAAACAACTGACCGGACAGTCATCTAATGAATTTATACGCTCATATCGACTAAAAAGGGCCGCCCAGATCATACGACAAGATTCTGGTTTGCTCATTGCCGAAATTTGCATTAAAAGTGGCTTCAATGATCCTAAATATTTTAGCAAGTGCTTTAAACAAGAACATATGCTGACCCCTTCGGAATATGCGAAGCGATACGTTTCCGATAGCAAATCGAACGCTTTATCCGATTTGCCCTAAACCATAAACAACACGTAATTATCCTGACCTTCGTTTAGGCCCGTCTCCCCTTCCCATAGAAGGTTAAATACCTAAAGTAAGCCATATTTAGGACAGTCAAAAAATGACCAGCAACGTCCCGGAACATCGTACGACTTATCCTTTCCCGAAAAAGAAGGCAATAAAAGAAGGAATCAATGGTGCAATAACCATGTAAAGATTGCCCCGTGAAATCTAGATGAGGGGGAATCGAACTGAGACCCGCCCCAAAAGACTTTATCTTATCAAAACAAAAAACCCGGAAAGCGAGCTTCCCGGGTTCAATATCAGTTTTAATCTTTTGACCTTTATAGTCTACTTTTCTAGTTACCGGGAAAACCTTCCCATCTCCATTCGTTTATACCGTCCCTTACGCGATTTCGAAACGTCAATTTTTCCTCTACCTCATAATCCCTCTCGCCATCGCTGTACTTATAGCTTAAAACGAACTTTCGTTTAATGGGGTCCCAAGTACTCTTTCCATTAGGGGAAACTTGATATACCGATGCCGTATCGGCAATGATTTCCACCGAATTATCCTTGGGATCGACCTTTAAGCGCATATGGTAACCATCTCCCCCTCTAGGCCCGATACCATCAAGGTCTACGGTATCCATCATGATAGAGGAAAGGGTTCGAATCGGTGTATTGGGGCCATCTAAATCATCCCCATATACATATACCGTATCAAGTACTTTTGTTGCGGTAAAAAATTGCTTCAACGATCCCACCTGATAAAAATTACCTTCGTAGGTATTCATTAATTTCAAGGGAATGATCGTCTGTTCCTTTCCTTCTAGAATAGAATCAACCGAAGTTGAAACAATCTTAAAAGGGAGTGCATAATTAAAATCCCTAAGCAAGGTATCTTGCGCCAATTTCAAGGAATCGAATTTCACATCGACCAAACCTTGAAACGAGCCCTTTGGTACCGTAATCTCATCACTCTCCAAGCTGTAATAATCATCAGGCATAAGGGTATAAGGGGTATCGACCAACAAGGTCTCGTCGATTACATACTTTACTTGATGATCCTCCTTGTTTTCCCTTAGGCCGCCCAGGTACACGCCCACTTTGATAGACAATCCCTCTCCGGACACAATTGACCTTTGTAATTCAGGTTTAGGAAAATAAACATCGGTGTAACCCGCGGTATCTACAACATAATCCTCATACTCTTCACAAGAGAAAACCAATGCCAGGACCAATGTCAATATTGAATAGCTATATTTCATATCAGTTTAAATTTAATCGTTCGGAAAACTATTGCCATCCGAAGTTTTGAATGAGGGTATTCGATTTTAAAACTTCATTACGAGGAATAGGGTTGTAATACATATATTCCTCAAAACTCCTAGACTCTATTTCGGTAGCGGTATAGTTAAATTTATCGTTAGCTTCTTTACCGACCTTTATACCTAGTACCGGTTGGTTCAATTCTTCCAAGGAAACTTTCCAACGGCGTACATCGTAATAATATTCACCTTCAAAGGCATATTCGATACGTCGTTCATTACGTATCAAGTTCCGATAGGCCTCAAGGTCGCTTATGGCAAGGTCGAGATATTGATCGGTAGATATACCGGCTCTTTTTCTAATGGCCGATAGCACCTCTTTGGCCGAAAACACCATACCCCCCCCTTTTCCGGAAATACCATAAGCTTCGATGGCAGCCTCGGCAAAATCGAGATATAGTCCGCCACGATCAAAAATAGGATATACTTTATAGTCCTTTTTATTGGCATTGGCCTCTACATCGAGATTGATGTTGTCGCTAAGAAACTTTTTTAGGTAGTACCCTGAACGGGTGGCCTGTTTGCGTATACCTCCCTGGGCATCTTTACCTCCGGCAAATACTTCGATAAAGGCATTTCGAAATTCATTTTCCCCATTGTGGAAAACAAAACGTTCAAAACGGGGGTCCCTATTCGCATATGGCTCAACAGGATCGTAAATACTATTCGGATCCGTTATCGGGTACCCCAAGCTATCTGGAAATACCTCGACCAAATTTTGACTAGGGTTCCAATCGCCATTTCCGAATAAGGAAGGTGGAAAATTTTGGGATTCAAGGCTGCCGTTTTCGCTGAAACTCCGTCTCCAAAAATGGTCGGGATTATCTACATTATTAAAGTTCCCAAAAGGCTGTAGATCTTTTATGGCACCTTCATCGATTGCCGCAATGGCATCATATGCCGTATTTGCCGCTTCTTCCCATGAAATTTGCTCGAAAGCCGGACTAGCCGCAAAAAGGGCCATTCTAGCGCGTAAGGCCCAAATCATTTCTCCCGAAATTCTACTGGTAAGCCGAACGCCGTCTACATCACCATCACCTGCATAACGTAGCAGGTCAATGTTGGTAAGGGCGCTATCCAGATCTTTTTGAATGTTGGCATAGCTCTGCATATATGTACTTCGGAGTATATCGTTGGCGCTATCAATGGTAAGTACTTCATCAATAATCGGTATTCCCAACATGGTATTGGGGTCTTGGGCCGATGGCCCAGCAAAATTCTTCAGCAGGATCCACTTGTAATATGCCCTTAGACCAAAAGCCTCTCCTCTGATCCGCTTCTTTAAAGCTTCAGCGAACTCTTCATCAAAGGCGTCATAGGTAACATTAAAGCCCTTTTCAAAAAATTCGTTGATATGAAGAATCTTGCCAATGGCCGAATTCCATTCCCCGCTTACCGGAGAAGATTCAGCCGTAGCCCCTGAAACGGCAGTACGCGAAGGACCGCTTTTACTCACGACATTATGGGTCTGCGCATCTAAAGATATCCATGGTGAATTTCGAACAGAACCATAGGCAGGATTTAAAAAGGTTTGGGCCCGGCTAATATCGGTAAACACTTCTTTAGAGGAAACATTGTTAGATGGCACCACCTCTGTAAAATCATTGGAGCAGGATATGCCCAGCAATGCTACTCCAAAACAAAATAGTATATTTTTTTTCATTGTTGATGGTTTTATTTTAAAAGGATACTTCTAACCCCACTTCATACGATTTCAATACCGGGTACTGTGAATATCCTTTATTAGGACTTGGCATATAGCGGTCTTTAACCGATGATAAGACAAAGAGGTTTTTGCCCGAAGTGAAAAACGTAATTTCCTTGATAAACGATTTTTGAATTATATTTTGCGGAATCGTATACTCCAACGTAATACTCCTGACATTAAAATACGAGGCGTCTTTCAACCAAAATGAAGAATTCCTGTAGTTGTTACTGTTAGACAGTGTGGTCAACCTTGGCAATTCATTGGTAGCCGGCCAGCTTTTCGACAATTCTTGAGCATAGGCATTAGTACCCCTGTTCCAATAGAGTCCGTCATTGAAGCTTCCACCGGCCACACCATCGCCGTGCAGGCTAAAGGCCCAGTTTTTATATTTCATACCATAGTTCAAACCATAAGACAATCTTGGCGAGTGCCCTATTTCATGGTAGTCTTTTTCATCTATAGTACCGTCTCCGTTATAATCTTTATATCGGATGTCCCCTGGTTTTACCTCTCCGAATTTTGAAGGTACGGCAGCATCTATTTCCGCTTGATTCTGAAAAATTCCGTCGGCCTCCAAACCAATGATACGACCTCCTTGATTGCCCATTTGATTTCTTGTTTCTTCAGGATAATTAATCGAGTTGGATTTGGTTACATATGTGGTGTTGTACATGGCATTTGCACCAATGGAAAAGCGAAAATCGCCAAGTTTCTTTCGATAGCTTATACTTCCATCGAAGCCTTTTCTCTCATTGTCGGAAAAGTTAATATAGGGCAGGTAATCGTCATTTGCCGCCAATAGGGCGTATAGGTTGTTCGGAACCACCAACTCGTCATAGTTACGTATGTTATAATAATTGATCTGTCCGTTCAACTTATGCTTGAACATCTGAAAATCGAAACCTACGTTAAGGTATTCCTGTTTCGGCATTACAATGTCATCGGCTCCCGTAAATACGCGACGATATCCCCCAGATGAAGAGGTGGCCCCTACGATACCGAAGGTACCGGCACCTGATCCGCTATATTGATCATCTTCAAGAAAAAACTGGCCAACAGGACGCCCTTGCATACCGTAATTCGCCCTTAGCTTAAGAAAATCCAACCATTGCGAATTCTTCAAGAAGTTTTCCTTGTGGGCCAACCAGGCTACACCCGTGGCATAGGTAATCGTACGGCGTTGCTTTTTTTGCAGTTGTCGTACCGCCGAGTTCATCCAATTTCCTTCGAACACATATTTTTTAGCCATTAAATAATTGGCCCTAAAACCAATATTCCTATAGTGTTCTTCCTGTCCTAATTGGCTGCCGCTTTTGCTTTCCTTGGTATAAACCAAATCGGCGGTCAGGTCATGATGGTCTCCAAAACTTCTATCGTAATTGAAGGCCGCCTTTATGAATTGGTTTCGGTCGACCCGATCTCCTAATTTGGCCCATCCTGTATCGGTAGCTCCCTTGGTGTAATTTCTTAAAACCAAAGTGTCTTGTCCTGTGAGTGTTTTCGTAAAAAAAGGCTCGGCCATATCGACCGTTGGGTCTAACCTTTTTGAAAGATTGTTATAGCTGTAAAGCCCTACCAGACTACTAAAACTCAACCCTTTGGCCAAGGTTGACAAATCAAAGTTCAAACCAAGCCTGGCATTGGCGTCCCTTCTGGTATCTTCTATAATGGACCCATGTGCCAGATTGACCAACAAGTTGGTTCCATACTCGGGATTTCTTGCATAAATAGAATCATTGATCTTAAACGGCAATGCGTTTGCTGGATATTGATACATTGTATTGAAGGCATCGTCGCCACTCATAAGGGGTGCCTTTCTTTTATTGAAACTCCCCCCTATTCCTAGATCCACCGAAACAAAGTCGCTTACCTTTATCTGAAGGTTGTTGTTCAGGCGTAGTCGCGACAACTTTCTTCCATCGCCTTCACTTTCAATCCCATCGGTAGTATAATACCCCAAGTGCGAGAAATACTGGGTGATTTCGTTTCCTCCCGAAAATTCCCCCGTAATATGCCTGTAGCTCGCCAAATCGCTGGCAAATTTCTTATGGTAATCTTGGTTGGGGTTCCTTACGGTATCCCTCTTGTTGGTATATGCATCTATTGTATTTTGATTATAAATGGGAGATATACCGTCGTTCGCCAAAGCTTGGTTATAGTTTTTCGCATAATCTTGGGCGTTCATCATTTCAGGCAGAAATGTCGGTGTCCGTACCCCTCTACGCACTTTAAACTTAATAGAGCGATCTCCCTTCAAACCTTTCTTTGTCTTTACGATCATGGCCCCTGGCGCCGCGGTAATTCCGTACAGGAACGAGCTTCCATAATCCTTGGCCAATACGATATTATCAACCTCTCCCGAGGTCAATACCAGGTTTGACGGTATTCCATCCAAATACATCTCACCAACACCCGCACCGCGAACGCTATTGCTGAAATTTTCGATTTCAGGTGAAGCCGATCCGTAATTGGAAGTGAGTCCTGACAACCTTCCCGCCAAAGCCTCTTGTACAAATGTGGTAGGGTAATCACTCAACTCGTCTCCCGTAATGCGTTCAACCGATCCCGTAATCCGTTCGAAGGGCAAATCTCCATACGCCACACTAATTTTGCGATCTGCATCAACAGTGCCCCATTCCTTAAGAATGATCGAAGTACTTTCGAGTTGACCGTTCGTTACGTTCACTGTAGTCCTTTCGAACCCTGAGGCCGAAATAACCAGTACATCTTCCTTGTCCGTACGTATGCTAAAAACGCCATTAAGGTCGGTAAATGTTCTATTTTTTGAGTTGGAAGCCACTATTGTAGCTTTATCGCACACCTCACCGGCCTGGTTCAATAGTGTTGCCGAAACCTCAAATAGTTCACTTGTATCTTGAGCCATACCCTTATGGGTGCTTAACCACAACAGAGCAGTGATTACTAGATATATGGGTCGTAGTTTTTTCATTGTTAGATCTTTTATTATTAACATACTACCAGCCTGGGTTTTGTTTCATTTCTGGGAGCTCAAAAATCTGTAAATCACCTAATCGAAGTGGGTAGCGGTAATGTTTCTCTTCAAAACGTCTCTCTATAGGTATTTCAAATCTTTCGAATCGCACACCCGTGGGCGCACTGGCGTCATCGATAATTTTTACGCCATGAAAATTGTAATTGTCCAGTTTTTCATGAGCGATTCTCCAACGGATCAAATCGAACCAGATATGGTACTCAAAACACAGCTCTACCTGAAACTCATTTCTTACCCGCTCTTGAAAAACGGCATAATCGGTAGTAAATTCCGGTCTAACATCTGCCATACCCACCCTATTACGAACGGCGTTTAAAGCCCCAACTGCCGTAAGACTGGCACCTGGTACGGCCGCATTCGGGTTCTTATAGGCCTCATTGACCGCTTCAGCGTAGTTAAGATATATTTCCGCCATTCTTATATAGGGCGCATTAATGTACTTGCTGTCGTTATATTTTTTACTGTTCCACTTATCCGGCAACATTTTTCGAACCAAATAGCCAGTTTTTGAGTTTCCAAAATCGGCCCCATTGGGAGTGGTACGGTCAACCCCTAAAGGATCGGTTCGCATATCAATGGTTTCATTTTCTGATAGTTTTGACCAAGTACTGCCGTGATACAATATATTCTTGTAAAACCTAGGGTCTCTATTGTCATATGGATTTTGGTCATCATACCCCGATCGGGAATCCGTAATCGGCCATCCATCGGCGGTTTCGTAGAGGTCTACCAGTTCTTGAGTAGGACTTAGCCCGGCGTACCCTCCGATATTGATCCAAAGCCAGGTATGTAAGTATAAATTGGCACTGGGTCGAGAAGGTTCGTAATAGCGGGGCCAAACCCCTTCTATGGTGCCCGGTTCAGTATGGAAGATATTGTTGTAATCCCCTTGGTAAAGGCCTACTTTATCGCTGGTCTCCGAAAGTTTGATCAAATCCCACGCCGCTTGGGCCGCTTTTTCCCATAATTCGGTATCACTTTCATTGTTTAATATGTAATTAGGACTTGCCGCCGTAGTCAGCGCCCTTGACTTAAGTGCCATAGCCGCTGCCTTGCCCATTCTCCCCATCATAACCGGATCATTCAAATAACTAACCTTGGGCAAATATGCAATTGCCGAATCACAATCGGCGACGATATCGGTAATCTGTTGCTTGTACGTAGGCCTTGGTAGATTTAAATCGGTTTCTGGAAATATTTTCTCCTTAATATAAGGCATGGCACCCCAACGTTTAGATAGCTCATGGTAGCCCAAGGCCCTAAACAAAAAGGCTTCCCCTTTTACTTGGTTTTTCTCTTCCTTGGTCATTACGTCGGAGGTTACGTCATCAATGCCATATAGAATTGAATTTGAAACGTATACGGCCTCCCACATATCTTCCCAAGCCATTTGAAAATCAGGATTTGCAAAATTCTCGTTTACGGCGGCCACCCAATCTCCCCGCATCACTTTATCATTCCCCCCTACACTTCTGGTATTGAGTACTTCTCCCGAAAATTGGCAACTGTTTCCGTAGTTTTTTCCACCTCCGGCATATTGTCTTCCATTAAAATCATATCGGGTTTCGAAAAACCACTCCATGGTATCGTAAAGCCTAAAGGCCATACCGTTGATTTTGTTTTTGTCCCTCCAGATATCTTCCTCTGTCAGAAAACTTGAGTTCTCGTCTCGTCTATCAAGATAATCCTCACAGCCTACCAATATGACTATAGAGAGTATGAGTAGTATATAGTTATATTTCATCATTGTTGTTTTTTAGAAATCGATATTTAGGGTAAAAATGTATCTCTTTACGAGGGGATAGGCCCCATAACCTCCGGATAGACCATTACCTCCTTCTGGATCCCCAAAAGGAACATCGGACCAGGTATATAGGTTTTGACCGGATAGATTGAACTTCATACGCTGAATGCGCAACAAACGCTGCAGGTAAGCAGATTCCAAAGTGTAGCCGAGCGTTACGTTCTGCAGCTTTAAATAGGCGGTACTCAATACGTTGGCATCACTACGTTTTCTATAAAATCGTTCGCCCGCATTGGAAAAAGCCGGAAATTGTGCATCTTGGTTCTCAGGGGACCAACGATCTAAATGCACGGTTTTGGCCTCTAAAAGGTGTTGGTCAAAGTTAGGATAGTATTTATTGGTTGAATACGCTACACCATCCTTACCGAAGAAACGCACACCGAGGTCAATACCCTTGTATGACAAATTGGTATTAAATGCATACAGAATGAAAGGCTGATTCGTCTCTTCCATAGGAACATTATCATTGGCCTCAATTTCTCCGTTACCATTGAAATCAGAGTAAAAATATTGTCCGGGTGCATTGCCTCCACTAATAGCAGGTGCGTTAACGGCCTGTTCAAAATTATTGATATAACCGTTGGTCTGATACCCACTGATCCAACCGATGGGCTTTCCTTGCTGCTTTTGATAATCGGGTGTAAGCGCCCTATCGGCCCGGTAGACGATACGGCTATCGGCAATGGTAAAGTTCCCTCCTAAGGAATACCTGAATCCACTTGGGGTCAAGTGGCTATAATTAGAGACCACTTCAATACCTTGGTTTTTAGACTTACCCTGGTTAATGGGCGGAAGACCTACTTTACCTTGGGAACCAAATCCCGGGTGGTAATACGATGGAACGGGATTGGATAATAAAATACCCTCTCTCCTTTCTTTATAAAGGTCAACGGCCAAGGTAAGATCGTTACTTAATAGGGCAACATCAAAACCTAAATTCTGTTTATAGGCGGTTTCCCAAGTTGCATTCGGGTTGGCTATCTTGACCTCTCCATACCTCGGTGCCTCGTTAGCCGCGGGCAGACCGAACCTCATATAGCCCCACTTGCTGGAGACTTCATCCCAACCACCTAAATACAGAAAGCGGGGAGAGTTCTTTTGATTGCCCGTTTCCCCATACGAGTAACGCACTTTAAAATCATCTAACCAAGGCAGGTTCTTTTCTACAAGAGGTTCTTTGGCGATGTTCCAACCGATAGCCGCTGCAGGAAAGAAACCAAAGCGTTTTCCCGGGGCAAATTTTTCCGACCCATTATAACCCGCACTAACTTCAAATATATAGCGCTGCTTATAATCATAATTGGCCCTACCGACCCAGTCCTCACTGAAATACGGCAAATCTGTAGCGCTTAAACGTCTTTCATTACGGTTAAAAACACCTACAAAGCCTACATTATGCGAACCGAACTGACGATGATAGTCTAACTTGGCCTCGTAATAGATGTTGCGAATACTACTCTTATAATTTTCACCTCCCGTACTATGAAAGTCTAAATCGGAAGAATTATAGTTTTGTCCCGATTGCTCCCTCCACTGATCGCGTTCGGTATCATAAAGCCATTCACTAACGTTCCAACCTTCCCTTTTCTCATATTCGTAGGCGGTACTGTAATTAAAACGCCCCGAGAGCAAAAGGCCTTTGGTAATAAAGTCTAATTTTTGGGTTAAACCTATTTGTATATCCACCACATCCCTCCTGAACTTACGCATTCCTGAATAGTTCAGGGCATTATAGGCATTAGCTTGATAAGGTACCTCAGCTCCAGCCGCGGCCAAGCGAATTCCTCCTTGGTTAGGCGCCAAAGGATCCGGATGGGACGCTACGAATTCTTCAGGGTAATACAAGGGAAACAAATAAGGCGTGGCCTGATCTATAAACTTGAATACATTGCTAAATTGATCGGCCGCAACCTCGGTGTTCGGTGTTTTCCGCAATTCCGATCGGCCTGAAATATCCGTTTTTAAGGTCGTGGTCTTGGTAAGGTTGAAATCTAGGTTCGTTCTAAAGTTATACTTGTCGTATGAAAATTCAGGACTGTAATAGCCGTTCGATTTTTCCGTTTTTACGATATCCCCAACATGGTTCACACTGAAGGATGTAAAATACTTGACAAAATCCGTTCCTCCGGAAACGTTGATACGGGCATTGCTTTCCCATCCAACATCCCGTATGAGGGCATCGTACCAATCAATATCCGGATAGGCATAGGGATCACGGTTCGGATCAAGAAAGGTATCGATATACCGTTGCGACCTTAATCCGTCGTAAAAACCTGAATTTTTTATAGATTCTTGCCCGAGGGTCAGCACGTCGTAAGACCCAAGCTGATCAGGTATATCGGTCAATACTTTGGCCGTAATACCTCCGGCCACACTAATTTTAGGCGCCCCTATCGACCCTCTTTTTGTTGTAATCAAAATAACCCCGTCGGCACCTCGAACCCCATAAATAGCGGTTGATGAGGCATCTTTTAATACCGATATGGAAGAAATCTCTCCTGGATCCAATTGCGAAAACCCACCGGCCGCTTCCACTCCATCGACCAGAATCAACGGAGAGTTATCCCCATTAAAACTTGACACCCCTCGAACGGTTATCTTAGCGTCGTCGGCACCAGGCTGCCCCGTATTGATTTGGGTAAACACCCCCGGAAGCCTATCTTGTATTACCTGTGAGAGGTTGGTGATACCCGTGCTTACTAAATCCTTTCCCGAAACATCGGATACGGCCCCGACGATATTGCTCTTTTTTTGCGTGCCGTAACCAATGACCACAACTTCGTCTAAGCTTTGTGCCTCCGGTAACAAGCTTACGTCGATTACGGATTTTCCGTCAACGCTGTATTCTTTGGCAATGAAACCGATATAAGTAAAGGTAAGCCTGTCATTAGGCCCGACTTTAATGCTATAGTTTCCATCGAAGTCGGTTACGGTTCCTTTGGAAGTGCCCTTTATAATGACATTTGCACCCAAAAGAGGCTGTCCCGTTTCATCGGTGACCTGACCAGAGACCTCAATGGTTTGAGCACATATTACCTGCATGGAAATAGCAGCAGTGATGATACAGATTATTAGTTTGAATTTCATAGGTTATTCGTTTTGAAAATGCTTCTTTTATAATTGAGATCAGTCTTTTACCAATCGTATCCCGAACATCATCCCTGAGTGGTAGTCAAAATATCTGAAAGTATTGTTGTAGCTCGCGTTCAGCTCCCAAACACCATAGTTTCCATTGTTCACCCAAAGATTGGCCCTTGACTGTTCTAAGGGTACCCTAAAGCCCTCAACAAAGTCGTTCGATGTAGGGTAGCGCCATCCTGCCGTTTCATAATTGAGTCCATAAATATTGGCCCCACCGTCATGCCATTCGCTTAACAGGTTTCTAGGATGACCCGCATACGCCTTTAATGTATTTATATCCGAAGGTTTCATAACATGCCATCCTTCCGGTGCAATGGCACTTTCTACCACCCACCAAGAATACACTCGACCGTAGGTGTTCACCCAATTCGATGGAAACCCTTCCACAGCGGGATGTTCGTTGTAATAAAGAGCGTTGACATCATCTTTCACCAATTCATTAAGCCCTAGTTGATTTATTTTTTCACCATCGGTAAAGCGGGTTGCCCTCAAGTTTTGCGACATCCAAACCTGTGTGCCGACCCTTACCCATTCGTAATGGTTTACCTCATCGCCCCGAGCATCCCTAATGGAGCCTGTCATTTGAGGTGTGAACTGTAAAGGCACCGAACTCGATTCATTGCCATCGGCATCTTTTGCTACCACAATGGCGTAATAGGTCTTCACATCCGTTATATCACTCGGTATATCACTATTTGGTACTTTATACTCCGTTTCCGTAAGGCCGTCGGCCACTTTATTCAATGGCGGATACACCGTATCTATATAGACATCGTAGGACACCGCCCCGTCTGCTTTTGCCCATACAAGCGATTCATCTAAAGAAAAGACCCCGTTTACGGCAAGATCTTGAACTATAGGTGCTCCTGGGGCGCCAGCATTTAAAATAGTAAAACTGAATACCGAAGATTCGGTAGTGTTCCCCATGGGATCGCTAGCCTCAATACGCCAGTAGTAGGGTTTGTTTATTTCCAAATCTTCTGCATTAATCTGGGTGGCAGAAATATTTTCGCCCAGTTTTACATTTGGGGGAGAAACCTCATCGAGATAAACCGTGTACGAAACCGCATCATTTTCAGGATCTGGGGCCTCATTCCACTTAAGGGTGATATTACTCGAATACTGTCCGCTTTTGTGTTCCGGTGAAGTTGCCATGGGCTCGTCGGGTGCCCCTGGTTTTAATTTTTTGAACATACGGACTTCACTTGCAGAATCGTTTATAAGGTCGGAAACCTTGACCTGCCAATAATACACCTCACCGACCTCAAGGTCGACAGGGTCCATGGAATAGGCCAGTTCCTTTGTGGTAGCGACCTTTTCCTTCGGAGGATTTGTTTTTCCAAAGAAAACCTGATACTGCAGCTCTTCCCCTTCGCCCGCAACAACCTCTTGCCATGTAAACTCTAGCTGGTCACGTACAAAGATGTCGTCGGAAGGGCCATCGAGAATCGGCGCATCCGGAGCAGGAATACTACTAAAACTCCAAATCTCACTGGCCGCCCTATCGCTTCCGTTATCGGCAAACACCTGCCAATAGTAAACTTTATCCTTACGAAGCTTATAATCCGTTAAGGTATAAGTCGTGGCTTCCAATTTGCTGGCTTGGGAGAAAAGCTTCGTGCTATCTAGTCCCAAATAAAAATCGTACTTCAATGATTTTTGCATTGGATCGGTAGCTTCCCAAGAAAAGGTGGGTGCAATGTCAATTCCATCACTCTTATCACCGGGTGACTTCAAGCTTATACGCGGATCGCTAAGCTCGATGGTTTCTTCATCATCGTTGTTACATGAGAGAAGTGTGATTACGGACACAAAACTTATGACCATTAAAACTTTTTCTATGTACTTCATAATTTCAAATGGTTGGTTAAAAATCTTATTCAACTTTTCGCTCAATAAGGACTGGTGGATTTACTTTAAGTAGACAGATCAAAATCATTCAGATCATGGAACGACGTCGGATTATGCGGTCATTACCATCTTGAAACACAGTAGGTAAATTGGTATCCTGAAACTTGTTTTCTTAGTGTAAACTCGTCCAAATATACCGGCTGGATTACGTTTACAGGGGGGATATATATTTCAGTTTGAGGTTATATTTTGTTCTAGGTGGAGAAAATCACTGAAATAGGAGGTCGTATTGTTCACAAAACATTAAGTTTTATTTAAAGGTCAAAAACCTCATAAACACGTAAGATATGTATTACATTATTTATTGAATAAAATTGTATCCTTATACATTCTAAAAAAAAATATACCCTATATATGAAAGAAGACCATCTCAGGAAGGGTTTCTTTTTTGTACTTCGTCAATAGGATTGAGAAATGGACCGTGGAAAGAAGTAAAATGTCAAGTCAATGTTTCGAAATAGTAAAATTCCCTAGAGAAGAATTATTGGCAGTTGCTTCGTATGGGACAAAAAAAAACGCCGTATATAACAGCGTTTTTTATAAAATGTGTGAAGTTGTACTTATTATAATGCCCTAATATGAACAGCCAATCCATTTTTGGCCAACAGGGTATGATCTATACGATCTTTTGAACTTACTTTTCTCGTTTCTATCGCTACTTTGGTACGGGCATCGCTATTGGCATCATCCGAATATAGCGTAGCCTCATATTCCTTTCCAGCATCAAGAAAATCTAATGTGAAACTAATATCCTTCCCGGTAGATCCGCTTAAAGCCCCAACGAACCAATCATTGTTACTTTTTCGGGCAATTATGGCATATTCCCCAGGGTAGCCGTCCAATACCCGGGTATCGTCCCAAGTAGTAGGCAGGGCATCGTACCATGCCAATTCGGGCACTTCTTGTATAAATTCCTTTGTACCACCGGCACCTTCTTCTCCCGGTTTAGAACCCTCAGGCCTATCGTACCAGTATAAAAATTGCCATGGACTATAGATACAAACGGCTTTGGCCAACTGTGAGGCATGACTGCCCATTTTCTCTTCTACCCTTGGTGCGAAATAGCAATTGGTCTGGTCTCCGGCCCCGGCGATCATACGCGTAAAGATGGTACTTATGACCTCTCCATTTTCGGGTGATTCCTCATCTCCCCTGATTCCTTCTTGGGTCATTAGGTTGGGATAGGTTCTCGAATATCCCGTAGGTCTGTACTCATCGTGAATATCGACCATAAGCTTGTGTTCCGCGGCTTTTCGTACGGCATCGTGCAACCAAACGGTCCATTCTTGCGGGCCTACGTTCACAAATCCGTATTTTATTCCACTTACGCCCCATGATTTCAACAAGGGCAAAACCTCATCCAATTGTTTTTCCAAAGCCCTTCTGTTCACATAAAGAACAACGCCTACGTTTTTACTTTTGGCGTACTCGATAACATTTAACAGATCGAGGGGGCCCTTAGATCTTTTAGGATCAATCGTAATCGTAGTCGCATCGGAGGCATCATCATATTCATTACCGTACCAGCCGGCATCGAATTCGATATACTGTAAATTGTGTTTTACCGCGAAATCTACACAGGCCATCCCCCCTTGGGTTGTAAGCGTAGATTCCCGTATGATTTTCCCCGGTCTTATATATGAGGTGTCGCTTATCTTGTTCGGTTCGTTCAGGTTCAACAATAAATAGTTGTTCTCTAATATTTGTGCGGGTTTATTCGCTGCCATGACAAAGCGCCATGGGGTTTTGTCAACCGTGTTCCCCAATACGACCTTACTACTCAATTCTGAAACCAGCGTACCGCTTTTATCGAGGTCACGTCTAAGTTTCATCCGGGCATAATCGACTAGTGCGGCTTCGCCGATGGCCGTAAACAATGAATCTTTGAGTTGCACTAGCAAGGGGCGCTCCACTACCGTATCGAGCTCCGTTACCTTCCTTTTGGAAATCTCGCTCTGTGCCCTTACCGATGACCAAGCCGTAGCGGTCGGTGACACTGAAAATTCGGTGAGTTCTTTATCAATGGTACCCTTTGCTTCCTTAAACTCGTACCGGAATGCAACCCCTTCATTATATGCCCGAACGCGGAGGTTGTATAAAGCCCCTTCGCCCTTTAGTTTGATGAGTGATTCCTTATAATTTTCGGGATAGCTGTTTTTTTCACCATAGACCGGCTTCCAACTTGAGTTGACCTCATCGGTCTCTACCGATTCTACTTCAATGGTCGAAGCTGCTTGCGTTCCATTTTCCATTTGAAATCCCAAACCGGAACTTGCAATTACTTCTTGGCCGTCAAAACTAATATGGTACGAGGGTGATGTTCCATTTCCCGTATTGAAGGTAAAACTGTATTTATTATCAGGACTGGTAAGGTTCACACTCTCCGTGTTGTTGTCTCCCGAACATGAAAATAATAAGACGAAGGCAAAAAATGAAAAAATAGGTATTAGGTGTTTTTTAGGTCTCCGTAAGAATTTGTTTTTGCGCATAGTTTAAAGATTAGTTTAATGGTTAAGAACGAAATAAAAAAAGCAAATATGAGCGGATACCACTCATATTTGCCCTAAGATAAAAAGTATTAATAACCAGGATTTTGCTCTAAGTTAGGGTTGGCCGATAGCTCTCTTGGTGGATAAGGGAAAAGCATACGGTGTTCTCCGTCAATGGTGATTTGAAAGTCTTGGGGATACCCATCCCCTGCACCCGGAGCCGATGCATTTTGATCTGCATTATAAAATCCTTCCAATTTGGATTTAGAATATTCCAATCCCCTTCTCCGCATATCGAAAAGCATTTTCTGCTCGAAAGTCAGTTCAAGATCACGTTCTATAAAAATCGCATCTCTAAATGCTTCTTGAGACAAACCAGATAACGTTGATAAACCAGCACGTTCTCGTACCGCATTAATCCCCGTATAGTCTGCTGCGCCTAATTCATTAGTTACTTCTGAGTGCAGTAGTAATACGTCTGCATATCTCAAAACCGGAAAGTCATTAGGGGTAAAAAAGTTACTAGTCAACTCTGCGCCAACCGCCCTGTATTTGCCAATATAACCTGCTGCAAGGGGTCCATCTTCCATATTCATGGTAGTACCTGCAGGGAAACCAGCATATTCCTCCTCAAGAATTATATCAGTAACAATAGTCCATTGATATCTTGGGCCGGAATCGTGACTGGCATACCATTTGGCAAACTCTGGTGGAACTAAATCTAAACTTGATCCTTTTGAAAAAGAATCACCATCACCTGAAGTCCAAATACCTGATGTTAATACCGATGGAGTCATATATCCAAACATACCTCTGAAATTTCGTATTTCATCATTCTTTTGAATAGAGAACATCATTTCAGAATTGTTTTCATTCTGCCAATCCCACAAATCCTTATACGGTGTATCAGATTGTACAAGGGCGTATTTTCCAGAGGCAATTACTTCCTCCAATAACTCTTTCGCAGCCTGAAGATTTGAATTGTCCCCTAATGGTTGTCCAGCCATGGTAATGTAAGCCTTTGCCAAAATTGCCTGTGCGACACCTTTAGTAGCGTGCCCTTCCTCGATTTCACCTCTTAGAGGTAAGGTTGCTATAGCTTCTTTTAAATCCTTTATGATAAAAGCATAGGTTTCAGCAATAGTGGCTCTAGACGGGTACAAATCATCATCTAAGGTCTGCGCCTTATCTATAATTGGCATACCACCCCATAATCTAACACCGTAAAAGTATGTCAATGCTCTCAAAAATTTTGCTTCCCCCACTATTTCCGATTGGCGTTTTTTGTTGTTCATCTCTATAGATGGTACCAAATCAATAATATCGTTGGACATACGTACCGTACTCCAAATATGATCCATTATCTCAAAATAAGCAGGGTCGCCAAAATCATTGTTCCAAGTCCACGTTGAAAGGTTATTTCTTGGGTGAACATCCCTAAACCTATACATTACTGAAGGCGTTGGAAACTCAGTTGCCCAAAACATTCTATGGTTGTTTACAACCAAAACACCTAGTCGTGCGTAGTTACTTGCCACCATTGTTTCTACCGTTGCTTCGGTAGGAAAGTTACCTTCTCCAAAAGAACTGAAAAGCTCTTCCTCCAACTGTTCATCACAACTAAACGTGAGCAATAACGTGACCAAAAAAAATAATGAATATATAAATGTCTTTTTCATTTTTAATATTTTAGAAATTAAAATTGAGGCCCATTGTGTACTGTCTTGAAGTAGGATATACCCCTGTATCAAAACCTTCACCAAAAGCAGTCGTACCTCCAGAACTAACATCTGGATCATATCCATCATAGGTAGTAAGCGTTAGAAGATTTGTACCCGTCACAAAAATATTGAGCCCACTAAATATCCCTAACTCCTGAGGTAAAGTATACCCAATACGTAGGTTTTTAAGTCTAAGGAAACTACCATCTTGAATGCCTCTACTATCAAAGACTAAGCCTTTACCACCATTTGCAGACTTATTAATTGCAAACTCGGCATCAGTGTTATTGGGTGTCCAAGTATCATTGGTTTTTTCGAAATCACCTCCATAAAACATATAAATCTCATTACCAACCTGCCCTTGAAGAAACATGGAGATATCAAAATTTTTATAGCTAAAGCGATTAGTAAGACCAAATATAAAGTCTGGAGTACCTTTCCCTAAAGCCGTCTGATCTGCATCTGTAATTATTCCATCCCCATTAACATCTTTATAAATCCAATATCCAGCTTGGTGATTATTCCTAGAAGCATCTTGATCAACAGGCCAATTGTCTGCTTGCTCTTGCGTGTCAAATACTCCTTCAACTATAAAACCATAAATCTGTCCCGCAGGCTGTCCTTCATACAATCTAGGGCCTCCTCTTCTTGGCCACGTAGCAACTTCAATGTAAGGTTCATCCGTGTTTAAATCTCTAGAAGTACCTTCTGCTACATTTGTAGCTTCTATTTTTAAATGTGTAGCATTCACATTCAAATCCCATTTGAAGTTATCACTATCTACTACTACAGCGTCAAAACCTAGTTCTAATCCTTGATTTTTCAGAGCGCCTAAATTCTGAATAGAAGATTTAAATCCACTAGTAGAAGGAATAACTACCGGTATAATTAAATCTTCTGTGTTTTTTAGGAAATAGTCAAAAGTCAGGCCTAACTTACCCTTTCCAAAACGAGCATCAAAACCAATGTTATATTGAGTAGTCGTTTCCCATTTTAAATCAGGATTTGATATTCTAGACAAATTGGTGCCATTTGCGGCTATTCCGTTAAAACTATATGCATTAGAATTTATAGACCAAAGACCTATTGAACTGTACGGTCCTAAATTTCCGTTTCCGGTCTGACCTACGCTACCTCTAATTTTAAAGTCCGAAACAAAATCTTGACCTTGCAAAAATGTTTCTTCAGTAGGCCTCCATGCTAATGCGACTGACGGAAAGAACGAATATTTATTGGATGCCCCAAAAACTGAAGAACCATCTTGCCTACCATTAAGACTAATATAATATTTACTTGCAAAATCATAGTTTATCCTAGCAAAAAAACCAACAGTTTGCCATTTGCTCTTTCCATTTGAAATATTTAGAAAATCCTGGTTTCCTCCCGCAAGATTGTTAGCTCCCAAGTCGTCTGAAGCAAATTCACGTGCACCAATATTTATATCCGTAAAGGTCTGTTGAATCGACTCAGCACCACCTACAAAATTCACATTATGATTTCCAAATGAATTTACCCAAGATAAATAGGCATTTGTGTTGGAACGAAGGGATTCACGTGTATTAACAATAGCTTGCCCAGGTGGCACCGGTGATCCAGAAAAGAAAAGTGTTCTATTTATATAAGTCTCCCTTTTTGTATCTGAGTAATCCAAACCAACGCTACCAGTTAACGTAAGACTATTCGTAATATGAATATCAGCTTGGATATTTCCGAGCAATCTATTTGTCCTAGTAATGTCATCTACATTCTCTAAAATTTTCAGTGGATTAGTATACAATCCTGGTCCAGATGCCTTAGAATCAACATACCATCTTCCCGAAGCATCATCAAACCATTCCGGATTATGTACTGGAGAGTACCCTAGTGCAGCAGTTACAGTATTGTAATTAAAGCCTGCCCCGGTCGGAACCCCATCATCAAAAATATGATTTAAGGATACGTTACTTTTTAGACTAACCAGATTACCTAAATTCTGATCCAAGTTTATTCTGAACTGTGCATTTTTAAACGAATTATCTACCATAATACCATCTTGATCCAGATATTTACCGGATAATAGATATTTTGTATTTTCATCACCCCCGCTAAAAGAGACAGATACATCTTGGACTATAGCCTGCCTGTAAAGTATATCCTGCCAGTTATAAGTATTGGCGTTTTGTGCAAGAGGATGAAAAAAGTCAGAACCATTAAAGCGCACATTATTTGGTGAAACACCGTCATTTATTTCTCTTTCGGTTAAGTTCTCAATATATTCAGGACCGTTTCTTCTGCTCATGGTACGCATTAAAGATTGTATCCCAGTGGTAAAATTAATATTTACCTTAGGTTTTCCAGACTTTCCCCTTTTGGTAGTAATCAATACAACACCGTTCGCTCCCCTACTACCGTAAATTGCAGTTGCCGCGGCATCTTTTAAAATTTCTATGTTTTCAATATCATTAGGATTTAGTAATTGAAGCGCATTAGGACGTACTTTATTAGCTTGTGAACCTTCTACACTCCCTTCAAAAATGCCTCCACTTACATTAAGATCGTCATTGTCACTGTTCACGGGAAAACCATCAACAATATACAAAGGTTCCGTAGACCCCGTAATCGTACTGGTCCCACGTATTCTAATATTGATACCTCCGCCCGGAGAACCATCACCTGTAGTTATCTGAACACCCGCAGCTCTGCCCTGTAAGGCACTGATTACGTTTGTAGATGGTATTTCTGAAATATCCTCACTTGAGACAGAAGCAACCGAACCTGTTAAATCACTTCTCTTTACCGAACCGTATCCTATAAGGACAACCTCATCCAAGGCAGTAGCATCTTCGATCATGGTAACATTAACCACCGTTTTTCCGTCTATAGCGATTTCTTGTGACTTAAGCCCGATAAATGAAAACACCAAGGTAGTTGCCCCGTTCGGTACGTTTATCGAATAGTTTCCGTCAAAATCGGTTTGTGTACCCGTAGTCGTACCTTTTGCCAAAACGTTAACCCCGGGAAGTGGTTGCCCGCCTTCATCGATAACGGTTCCCCTGATTACCTGGTAAAATGCACTCTCGTCTATATCCATGGTATTCACAGGACTTATAGCGGCAATGCCATTTTGGGCCAATGCCGACATATGGGGCTCATCTATCCTTTGGATTTCGGAGTTGGTCAGAACAATCTGTTTTTCAATCACCGTATACCGGATATTCGTATGCTCCAAGACCAAGTCAAGGATTGAACTGATAGGCTGGTTTCTTACGTCTATGTCCACTAGACGTTCAAGATCAATAGATTCTTGGTTGGCCAAAAAGTAAAATTGACTTTCCTTTTCTATTTTATCGAGAACTTCACCAAGTCTCACATCGGTCATCTTTAGCGATAGCTTTTTTTGCTGCGCATACGAATCATTCGCAAAAACACTGCTTATCGCAACTATAACCAAGAAAAAGGTAATTCTCATGATTCTTAAAATTTTACGCAGGGTAAACATTTCCGCTCCCCCTCGTTTCGGTTTTTTTTCCATAATTTTGTAATAGTTTAGTAGTTATAATTCGGTTGTGACTTCTAATCGCCCTAACAGGAATGTGCTGCAACCACTTTCCTGTTTTTTTTGTTTTTAAGGTTATACCATAGGCATTGTTTTTAATTTTGGTTTAGTTGGTTTTTCTTTGATCATCGAACCGTGATTTTTACCTTTCGCTTTGAAAATTGAAAGTGTCTTTCGTCCTTTTTTCGATTTTCGATATGATAGTCTATAGGAAAACTCATTTTTAAGAGCCGTAATACTTCCTCGATATCCTCGTCTACAAATACCGCCCGCAATCTCAAATCTTTATTTTTATGGTTTTCTATGGTAACGTCAATATTATACCATCGGCTCAATCGCTTTGCCACCTCTTCCATTGAATTGTTCCGAAAGACCAATTTGCCATCTTTCCAACTCGAAAATTTATTGTCGCCAACAATGTTCGAACGACTTACACTGTTCGTCTTCGCATCGATAATTACCCTTTCACTGGGCTCCATTGACAATTCCTTTTGATCACCTTTAGGCTTTAACAGAACCTTTCCCGACTCCAAGACGACATCGGTTTTTTCTCCCTTGTAGGCTACTACGTTGAATTTTGTTCCCAAAACGGAAATATCAACATCAGGGGTCACCACATTAAAGGGCCTGTCTTTATTCTTCTTCACATCGAACCATGCCTCCCCTATTAAATAGACATCACGGGTATCTCCAAATTGTGGTGGGTAAGTAAGGGTCGAACCACTATTCAACCAGCCTGTACTTCCATCGGGCAAAGTAAATTGAAGTTTTGACCCCAAGGGGGCATTTATACGAATAGAAGAAACTTGATCGAGGACGTTTTCTTTTTGCCCATTTGTGCATACTAGGTACAGTAGTCCCAATGGCAACAGCAACATCGCCGCAACACGTGCATAGGCCATCCATATTTTCCGAAAGACGTCGGATATATTTTTACCTCCTATACAACCCGCCTTGCCGATCGGTCTTTGAAACAGATGTCCGAGGTTTTTATCGGGGAAATTATCATCTTGGGAAAAGGCTTCCCAATGTCGTGCCAATAGCTCTTTTAATTCTTCTTCCTGTTCAGCATCCGCAAAAAGAGCCTCTATGTACTTTCTATCCTTAGGGGTATCTTCTCCTGAGAAGTAGTCAAGAATTCTTTTTTCGTCTAATTTCATCTTCATCGGAAAAGCTTTAGAAATAATAAAAAGGCACTACTATTAAGTAATATCCCGTATTGTCCCTATTCCCCTATCCCACAACAAGTTTTCGTTAAATTTTGTTAAAGAAAATGGAAGTATTCCGTTGAGCGGGCGCCCCAAGGACATGCCTTTTAGGTATGAACTGCAGATCGGAAGGTCATATTTGGTTACAGTACGAGCAGCTTAAACTTTGAAACAAAAAGAAGTTATGCCCCTTAACAAACAGAAAAACAAAGACATACCGACTACACAAAGACTTATGGAGTCTTTTAAAAAAAGTCTTTCTTTTCCTTGGGCCTACTACATTTCCAGCACCCTTTGTTCTTCGGTACCGTTCAAATGCACCCGAAGGTATTTTAAGGCCAAGGTAATCTGGTTTTCAACGGTTTTAGGGCTTATTCCCATCTCTACGGCAATATCTTTTACGGGAAGACCTTCAAAACGGCTTTTGATAAACGTCTCCTGTCTTCTCTTCGGCATTTTGGCTACCAAGTTTTTCAACCTTTCCATAGTAAAATTGTAATCCAATTGATCCGTGGTAGAAAGGTCAAAGCCTCGCTGCACACCTTCCGATGCCAAATAATCGCGTACACGCCCCCGTCTTATGAAGTTTTTCTTGATCAAATTATAGGCAATTGTAAAAATATAGGCCTTAAAGGAATTGTCAGGTTTGAGGTTTTCCTTCTTTTCCCAAATTTTAGCAAAGACATCTTGCACTACCCCCTCGGCCTCTACGGGCGATTTTAAATACCCCAAGGCAAAATAATACAGCCTTTTATTATATCGGTCGAACAGTTCCCTATAGGCCATATCACATCCGAGTTTGAGGTTGATTACTGAAACTTGATCACATTCTTCCACTATTTTTAAAGTGCTCATACTTTCTGTTTTTGGTGGTGTGCTTAATTCGTTTGCATTGGATAATCGATTTCCATAATGGCGGCCATGTCTAAAGTGACATTTGTATGGGCCATGACTTTTTCAAAGAGTTCTTCTGCCAACTTTCTTCCTCCTTCAATACCCTTATAGCCTAGGGCCATTAAATATTGGCAGTGCATTTTATTCCTTAGGTCAAGGTTTTCATCCCAAATCATCAAATCGGGAAGGGAAACCGCGAAATAGTCGATTTTAACCTCATCGGCAAGGTGGGCCTCCCCGTAAGAAATCAGTTTTCCAAATCGCTTTAGAGCTTCTTTTTGCTTTTCCAGTTTTATCAAGGCAAGGCCCTGATAAAAAATAGTTTCAGGCGGCTGATCGTTATAGAACCATACGGCCATTGGCTCGCTGGCACCCGAAGCGGCCTTCCTCCAAAACAAATTGGCTTTTTCAATATGGCCAAGCCCCTCAAGGGCACAGCCGTACCAGTAGTCGATTTCGTTCTCATGGGCCCCCGGCAGTTTACCTTCACCAAGGTTATGGGGATAGGTTCTCGCCTTTTCCAAACTTTCCATGGCGGCCTTAAAATCCTTTTTTACAAAGGCCTCGCGCGCCATTCCTATCAGACTCGATGTATAGGCTTTGGTCACCTTGCCTTCACCCCCTTCCCACGGATGGAACTTCCTTTCCATGATCCATTCGTAGGCCTGCCTATATTTCCCTTCTATGATCAAGAGGTAGGCTTTTTCAATATACAGGTCATCCCGAAGCAATACCAAATGTGGATATTTCTCAAAATTTTCAAACCGAAATGCCACTGATTTGTTCAGCCGTTTATAGAGCTGATCACGCTCCATAAAAATTCGGGCATCGTTGGAATCTAATTCAAAAGCGACCTCCATAGATTCAAGGGCCTTATCGAAATCCTCCCTTTTATTGTAATAGGCCAAGGCCAGGTTTCTATGTGCCGTTGGAAAAGAAGGGTCGTTCTTGACCGAGTTTTCCCAACACGAAATAGCATCGTCGTACTGGAGGGCGTTATACCAAAAATTACCTAAGTAGTAAGGAGCCTTAGCACATTCAGGATAGACATCTATAGCCGATTCAAGGGCCAGAACAGCTTCCAAGCGGTGCGGGAAGCAATAATCGGGAAGCGCCTTCTCGGCAACTTTTATGGTTTCAAGGGCAGCGCTATCTTTCCCTGACCTAGTCAAAAACCACGCTTTAAAGTACAGGGCCATCGGATAGTGAGGTCCGCACTGGGAGACCCCTAACCCTATCAGGACAATGGCCTCATCGAACAAACCGGCCCGGGCATAATCCAACGAAATTTCGATATAATTATGAATATCGTTGCGCATGAGCTCGATCAGTTCCTCCTTAGCCCCTTGGTTCCCCATAAGGTACTTTTCAAAATACAATCCGAAATTGAAAAGGTCTATGGATAAAGACTCCTCGATAAGCAATAGGGCCTGTTCGGTTTCCCCTTGCTTTCGGAGTACGGCCACCTTTAAGTGGCGTGCTTTATGATTATGCCAATTGCGTAGCAATGATCGGTCTACGGTATCTAAGGCCGCAACCCAATCTTGCTTCATACAATCGAGAAGTGACAGCTGAAAATACCCTGGATCCATAAAGGAAACGTCCCAAACGGACTTATAAAAAGCATCATAGGCTTCGGCATACTTGCCTTGGTAAGACAGCGAAAGCCCTAGATTAAAAAGAGGCTCCCCATCCAAAGGATTCGGGTTGCGGTCTATCTGCCTATTGTAGGCCTTTAAAAAGTATGGTTCTGCCTTCCCAAACTTTCCTTTCCCCATCAACCATAGGCCCATGGCGTTATTACAACGGATATCGCCTGGGTCACGCTCCAATGCCTCTCGGTAGTACGGCAGGGGGTCATAAGTGGCATGCCGATATTGTTCCAAATGAAGTCCGTTCAAAAACAGCTCCTCGTTTGTTTCTATATCCTTAGGTTCCCTAGCCGCCTGTGCCGGCTCGGGAATGGTAGTGTCAGGTTCTTTTTCCGGCCTCCAATCCAACAGAACGCTTCCGTTCTCCAATAGGATCGAAAGCTCAAAATCGTGTTGGGGCAGATCGGGATCGATACTAAGCTCCGAGGCATACGATCGGCCCGGCCTAAAGTCATATTTTTCCTCTAAGAGAACCTCTTCTTTACACTTAAGTCGTACGGTAGCCTTGTTATAGACCGCAGTGGCATATGCCTTGACAAGGGCCCTATCCCCTTCGAATTCGAGGTTCAACATCGCATCTTTTGATGCATTCTTTACCACGCCCAGGTCTTGGTACGGCATAAAGTACTGTGAAAACGATTTTTCCTCGTAAGGCTTCAACCATGTAAAATCGGGTTGGTTATCGGTATAGACGCCGCACATCAATTCAATATAAGGGCCATTGGCATCGGTAAGGTTTCTGTCCCATGCCTTGCCAAAGTCCCCATTACCCCAAGTCCATTGTTTTTTTCCAGGGGAAATATGGTGATTGGCCACGTGTAGCAGGCCTCCCTTAGAATCGTTTTCGTAGCCCCCGACAAAATTGTAATCCGACTTCATGGCCATGTACGATGTAGGTACGGGAATATTCGCGTATCTTGAAATATCGGTACCCGGGGAATAATCAAACTTATAATAGACCCCTTTGGCAATCGGAAATTCGGAAACATCGCGTTTACCGTGATCGAATACGGCGGTAACATCGGGAGGAAAGACAGACTGATAGTCATCATTGACCGCTACGGCCGGATTGGCCCACCATAAAAATGTTTGTGGCCTATCGGTACGGTTATAGAGGCTTACCTTAATTTCCAAATAGGCCTTATCGGGATGCAAGGTAAAGCCGGCCATGCCCTTGGTTCCTGACATACGCTCCATTTCACTGCACCAAACCGTTTTGCTCCGATCATCATTTTCGGTAATGCTATAATCAACGGGAAGGTAGGTAGAAGGGCGATGATGCTGTGGCCAGTTAAATTCGATACCTCCTGAAATCCACGGCCCCGTAAGTCCGACCAATGCCGGTTTTATCACCTCGTTATAATATACAAAATGGCGTTTTTTCACTTTATCGTAGGCCATTTGTACACGTCCGCCCAATTCGGGTAAAATCATAATCTTTAAAAAATCGTTTTCGAGAAAACAGGCCAGCCATTCCTTTTCGACCTTTTCATCGCTTATTTTCTCGACCACCGGATAGGGGTATACTTTTCCGCTACTGCCTTGATACACCCTTTTTTCAAGAAAAATGGGGTTCTTTTCGGCAGCTCCGATTTCATAGGTAGGAATCATTATTTTTTCGCTCCAGACTTTTACGCTCATTACTTCATTTCATTTAGCCCTTTTCAAATGTCAATTAGGCTGATTCTTTATACGACAAGGAATTTATTGGAATACCGATATCGGCCATGATCATCCCACCAAGGGATACTGCCACTTCGATATAGAACAAATGTATTCGCTGATAGGGCTTCATAAAATAGATTATGCTCTTCATTTAATGGATTATTTTCTTATTACTATATTAGTATCATGAAAAAGAAAGATGCTTTCACCGGACAGAAGATGTTAGTGATCCATAAAAAATCACTAAAAATTTTAAGAAAAAACCAATTTACAAGGGGCTTATATGTGACAGACGTCGGTTATTTCCCTAAGGCACAATTTCACTATCGTGAAAGACCTAAAGGATGTTCTGAATATATTCTTATTTTTTGCGCCCAAGGAAAGGGGTGGATAGAAATCGATGGAGACCGGCACACACTCACTCAAAACCAGTTCTCCGTCATACCTAAAAATTGTCCGCACAAGTACGGTGCCGATTTTAATAACCCTTGGACTATCTATTGGATACACTTTAACGGAGAAAACACGGATCACTTCATCAACCCCTTTGTGTACCCAAGGACCTTAATTAAATCACCGAATAGTAGACTTGGGGAAAGGGCCCTTCTTTTTGAGGAAATTTATTACACCCTTGAAGCAGGAAATTCATTGAACAATCTCGAATACAGCAGTGTGCTGCTTATCAACCTTCTCGGTTCGTTCAAATACCATTCGCTTTTTACGCAGACCAAGACATCGTTGAACAATGATCCTATTTCCATGGCCATTACCTATATGAAGGAAAACATCCGAAAAAAACTCAGCATTGCAGAAATCGCCTCTTCTTCGGGCCTTTCCGTTTCACATTTCTGCCTTCTTTTCAAAAAGAAGACTTCCCACACCCCTATTGAGCATTTTACCTACTTAAAAATGCAACGCGCCTGCCACCTTTTAGATTTTAGCACCCTACGAATCAATGAAATAGCCATTGACATCGGCTATGACGACCCCTATTATTTTACCCGGGTCTTTAAGCGTGTAATGGGGAAATCACCATCTACATATCGTGGAAGCATGAGCTAATAAACTAATGTCCATAAAATAAATAAGAAGATTAGTTGTCAGCAACCACATTCTAAAAATTATGAATAGGGGAATTTAGAAGTTGTAGGATATAAGATATAGTAAGGCTGAATAATTTGGTTAGTTATCAGTCCTATTGAAATAGAGTTGTTTTGTTAGTTTAAAAAAAGGAGTGTTTTTGAGTTGCACTCCTTTTTCTTTTATTTTACAAGGAACTAAAATAATATACTCATAATCAGATAACATAAATTTTATATTTTTTAAAATAAATGAAAGTTCATTTACTATTCTCACAATTCAATTACTAATTTGAAAAAAAATCTATGTACTAGACTCTAAATCGTACAAAATCCAATTAGGAAGTTGAAACATTTACTAAATCAAAAATGTTCGAATGGAAAAAATAGCTCGGCACATAAAACAATCATTGAACTCTGATATTCGCATGAACAATGGAAAAGCTAATAATGGCACAAATTTTCAAATTAAAACCTTATTAAAAACATCTCGAACTCAATTAATCCATTATAAAGCATTGGTATACAAATGTATAAACCCAAAAATAGCAGAAAAACATAAGTATTCAGCCCATTAATTCATTCGATACAAAAAGTAATAAATGACACCATTTAAATAAAAGCACTTTCAACAAAAACGTTGTTTTATAAAATTTATAGCTGAGGAATACTCACTTATTAAGTCATTTAGACACCCCTTTGAGTATTTAGATTTTCCCGTACTTATATATAAAATATTTGGGCAGAAAATAACGTTAATTCAATCCAAAAAATAATTTAATGACTTTTATTCGTTTGTAAAACTTTGGGCAAACTTTATTAAAGTTAATCTAAAAGTTTAAAGATTTGCAAATTATCATTGTTTCTAGCTACCGCAACCCTTACTTGCCCCTTGGCCGTATGATATACTTCTATATCTCGAAGCTCTCCTTCACTTCTAAAGCCACTCTCACCTGAATATTGAACCTTAAATGTGCCGTCTCCGTTACCTTTTAAATACCAGCCATGGCTAGCGTCATGGCGTCCTAAGCCAGGGTTCACGGTAAACATATTTCCTCCCAATAAAACATCTAGATTTCCATCTGAATCGAAATCGTGTGAAACCATCCCGTATATAGGTGCAAACTGTGTTTCTTGAGGCAGTTTCTTTACAGTAAAGGATTTTCCTTCCACATTTTCCAAATAGACACTGTTCATCGTATTTACTGTTTTTTTGACTGCACCCTTTAATTCTGTGGAAGTAAATATTTCCGGAACGGTTTTTCCTGAATATTGGGCATATGAGGGAAATCTCTTTTTTAAATGGGGCATTTGACTGGTCAATTCATTTAAAGTCGCAACAGGATACAATTTACTGTTTTTAGTAATTGCAATTATCGGCTCGGTTTTCCCATTGTTATCAAAGTCCTTGATCAAAAGCGTGAGCGGGTTTTCCACCGATGCCTCCAATTTTGAGTTTAAACCGTAGTTACCCACTACGAAATCAAGGTCACCGTCTTTGTCAAAATCATCGGCAATAATAGTATTCCAAAGCCCTTTAGTATGTGAAAGGCCATACGAATCCGTCGCCAGAACAAGTCCATCACCCCTGTTTTCAAAAACCGTAACGGGCATCCACTCTCCTACAACGATTAAATCCAACTTTCCATTGGCATTGACATCTACCCAGACCGCATCGGTTACCATTCCTAGATTATTAAGCCCCTTGGCCTGTGCGGTCGTCACGTCGGTATAATTTCCATTTCCATCATTTTCCAAAAGATAACTTTTAGGTGACAGACCATAGTTCCAAGGTACGGTTCGTCCTCCTACAAAAAGGTCAAGATCTCCATCATTATCGTAATCTGCCATGGCAACGCAGGAATTATTGACATAATTCCCTTCAAAGTCAAAATTGGAATCGGTAAAATTTCCCTGTCCGTCATTGGCATAAATACGGTCTTTTAACCATTCATTTTTACCCCAATATTCATTACCTCCACTAGCCACATAAAGATCCATATCACCGTCATTGTCAACATCGACAAAGAGCACCTCGGTATCTTCGGCCAGACTATCTTTTTCAATTTCAAATTGAGGAGAATATTGCCAACCGCCGTTTTTATCTTGCAAAAAAAGCTTTGTCGGGCTTCTTCGTGCCCCTCCGATGAGCATATCTTCCAAACCATCGGCATTAACATCAGAAAAAGCGATTTTGGGACCTTCATTTGAAACCGAATGCGGTATAAGAATCTCTCTATTCTTATCGAAGAAAGTATTTTCTTGATGTTTAACATTTAAACTTAACGAATCTGCGACTTTTTCGAAAAGGGTCGGCTCTCTGGGCTTTTTTTTATCGCTGTAATAATTGCCGTAAGCTTTCCCCTTATCTATTTCCAAAATAGAATTGACCTCTACCCCCTTGATGGTTTGATAGAGCCCTCCTGGCCAAACCACCATAACCGAATCAATGATATTTACCTTTTTGCCCAGCCCAAAAGTTAAAACAGGGTCGACAGACGATTGAAAGCCACGGACCGGTGACTGCTCTTGTACAAATGTACCATTAGCCGTTTTTACCAATATTTTTGCTCCTATGCCAAACCTATTTTGTTCTGTTCCCTTCAGTTTAACCTGAAGGTATTTATTCTCATCCTTATTTGAATTATTCCGAAAAATTGAAGCAATATCGTTCACGTTGTTAATAACGATATCTAAATCTCCATCTAAATCAAGGTCTCCGTAAGCCGTTCCATTGGAGAACAAGGCTTGATCCAACCCCCAAGATATAGTTAGGTCTTCGAAGGTCAAGTCGCCATTGTTCCTAAACATATAATTTCGGATTTTATCCGTAGGCATTTTATCGATCAGGGATAGGTTGTTCGCGTTTATGCCATTTGCTATCGACCGTTGCACATTTTGATCCGAATAATAATTGATATAGTCCAAATCATTGGGTCGTCTATATATACCGTTGGTAATAAACAAGTCTTTAAAACCGTCATTGTCGAAATCACTTAGCAAGGGGCCCCAACTCCAATCCGTGGCATCTACTCCGGCAAGAGGCGCAATATCTTCAAAAGTGCCATTTCCCATATTCATTTGCAGTGTATTTCTCACCACTTGATGTCCATAGCCAAAATTAAGTTTTAGGTTACGTAAATCATAACTATCCTCAACTGTGGAACGCTGAAAAATTGCCATATCATCTGGAAGCATATCTAAAGTAATGATATCTGGAGCCCCATCATTATTGATATCGGCAATATCATTCCCCATAGAATATCGGCTGGTATGGGCCAATAATTCTTGCCCGGACTCTTCAAACGTGCCGTCGCCATTATTTATATAGAGATAATCATTCTCATGAAAGTCATTGGAAACATAAATATCAACGAATCCATCATTATTGATATCGGAGGTAGACACCCCCAAGCCATAACCTATGCTACTATTGTTTATTTTCGCGTACTCGGTGACATCCTTAAAAATTGGCTTTCCCGACTCAGAATCATTCCGAAGCAGCCTATCACCGGAATGCTTACTGTTATAATTTAAAAGTTTTTCACGGTCACCGTATGACCTATCCGTATGTACTGAATGGTTTAACAAAAACAGATCTAAGTCATCATCGTTATCATAATCAAGGAAAGTTGCCTGGGTAGCATATCCTGAAAAATCCAAACCGTAAGCCTCCGCTTGTTCTATAAAAGTTCCATTGCCTTGGTTAATGAACAATTGATTCTTTCCCACCTTACCCTGATAGCCCCCTCCCAAATTACATACGTATATATCCAGTAGGCCGTCACCATTCAAATCGACCATGCTACTACCTGTGCTCCAGTGTACAACATCAGGAATACCTGCAGCCTCACTGATGTCCTCAAAAATCATCCCGCCTTTGTTCAAATAAAGTTTGTTCGGCCCCTCATTGGACGTGAAGAACAATTCTGGAAACCCGTCCCCATTTATATCCCCTATAGAAACTCCTCCACCGTTATAATAATAGATATAATTCAGGATGTTAAAATCAACCCCTTCCTTTAGATCATTGCGAAAATCCACGTTACTGATTTCAGGGTTTACCAAACTGAAAAGCGTACTTTTTTCCTTCTTACAAGAGAGTACCGTGAGAACTAATAATATAAAAACAACCCAATTATTAGACATGTTCATTATTCTCTTTTTAATAATTCATAAACTTTTAAAGGTTCATTGTTGAATACTAATACATAATATCTCTTACCATTACGATGTAAAGTATCCATTCCTTGAACAACACCTTTGTGAAAAAATCCGCTTTGCGAAGCGTCCAAAGCCTTATAGGTCATATCTCCCTTGCCCAATAGAATTTGACCATAGCTAGCGTCAAATCTTCCGAATTTTGAAGGAGGTCCAAAGAAATTGCCTCCTAGCATTAGGTCTTTTATGCCATCATTGTTAAAATCCTCGGTATGAACGGTATTAATAGGAGACACTTGGGCCTCATAAGGCAACGTACACGGCCTGAATCGCTGTCCTTCATTTACCAAAATGATAGAACTAAAGTTTTTCACTTCTTTACTAATAGAGAATTTCAACTGTTCTTCTGTGAAAACCTGCTCCATAGTTTGCCCCGCGTAGTCCTCAAACTTTACATATTTTTTTTTCAGTCCAGTAATTTGCTCCGTTAATTCATTCTTAAGCGGTAGGGGGTACGATTTTCCGTTTTTGCCGTAACCAATTACTCCTTCCCATGATCCATTTTTATCAAAATCGTTCATATAGAGTTTCAACGGAGCTTCCTGCGATGCTTTTAAGAAGGAATTTTCACCACGGTTGCCCGCTATCAAATCAATATCACCATCCATATCAATATCATCGGCATGAATGGTATTCCACCATCCTTCTGTGTTTTCCAAGCCGATCGACTTACTTCTATCCGATAGACTGCCTTCATTATTATTAAATACCTTGATTCCCATCCATTCCCCAACAAGTATTAAATCGTCATCTCCGTCTCCGTCATAGTCTGACCAAACAGCATCTGTAACCATCCCTACCCTTCCCAGGTTGAAAGAGATTTGACTGGTAGACTCCGTAAATTTTTCCCCACCCTCATTTATCAGAAGAACACTTCGTGGGGTTTCCCCATATTTTCCTGGAACAACCCGGCTACCAACGAATAGGTCTACATCGCCATCGCCATCTAAATCAGAAGCCCGTACCACGGACGTTACATTTGGAAATTCGGGCAACAGGCCCTTAGATTTTACAAACTGACCTTTACCGTTATTGATGTATAAGCGGTCTATAAGATTTGAAGCATGATAGGGGTATTGATTTCCTCCGCTTCCCACGTATAAATCGAAATCCCCGTCACCGTCAAAATCAAAAAATTCGGCAGCAGTATCTTCATACATCTTCTCATTTTCCAACACGTCTCTATTTGAAGAAAAATATCCCCTTTTATTGCTTAAGTACAGTTTAGGAGGAAAACCCTTAGCACCTCCTATAAAAAAATCCTTTACCCCATCGTTATTAACATCTGCGCCTGCAAATGCCGGCCCTTCAGTTGAAATCTTATGAGGTATCAAGCGCTCATAGTAAAAGTCTACAAATTCATCCTCTTGGTGATCGTAACTCGATAATTCTTCTAAACCCACTTCCTTAAACAAAGGTCCTGACAACCGGTTCGCTTTTATTTTCGGATGGACGACCGCTTCCTTTTTATAATCAACATTCAACACCTGATTGGCTGCAATATCAAAACTCATTTGCCTGGTGGCGTCTGGCCAGACGATTTTTAAGGAGTCTATTTTGCTACATTTTCCAAGGCCAAAAATCAATTTGTAATCGGAAGAAGATTGGTAACCTCGGGAAGGCACCAATTCTTGAAAAAGCACCCGTTCACCAGTGTAGAGTGTTACCTTGGCCCCAATGGCGTACATGTTCGCCCCTTTCATCTTTAGTTTTACCCCTAGGTAATTGTTCACACTAAGATCAGTGGCATTGTTGCGATAAATTGAAGCCAACATATTCACATTATTCACCACTAGATCAAGGTCTCCATCATTATCAAGGTCACCATAAGCGGAGCCATTAGAGAAAGTCATATCATTGATTCCGGATTCTTTAGCCCGTTCTTCAAACCGTTTTCCGCCTTGGTTTATATATAAATGGTTAACGAGTTTGGCACTTGGCATTTTATCGAGCAAATCGTTGAAATCAATTTTTGATTCAGGCTCCGTTTGGTGATATAAGGCAGATTCTTCATTAGCAAAAAAATCAATAAAATCCCTATTCGTAATGTCTTTATAAATGCCATTATCGACAAAAATATCTTTTAGACCATCATTGTCAAAGTCCGCTATAAGACCGCCCCAACTCCAATCTGAACTCTGTACATTGGCCATCTGGCCCACCTCAGCAAAAACTCTATGGTCTTTATCACCTGCAGCATTGGGAGCAGGAATATTCCAATGAAGCATGTTTCGCATATATTGATGGTAATAGCCCTGTTTTATTTTATTTTGATGCACATCATAAGGCTCATACCCTACCAACTTTTTAAATCGTATTTCATCATCGGGCAACATATCCGTCACAAAAACATCAGGGAACCCATCATTATCGATATCGGCCATATCAGCACCCATTGAAAAAGTGCTTATATGCCCCATTCTATCCATTAATTCTTCACTGAAAGTGCCATCCTTTTGATTTATATAGAGGTAATCTCGTTCAAAAAAATCATTGGAAACATAAATATCCAACCATCCATCCTTATTGATATCTCCCACAGAAACGCCAAGACCAAACCCTATCTGGCTCCCAAAAATTCCCGCTTCTTCAGTAACATCCCGAAAGACCCCATCATCATTTCTCAACATTTTATCGCCCCCTAGGGCGTCTCTTTCATTACGAGTATTTTTATACCCATGTTTTATAAAATCTACAATTGGCGTAGAGGAATTATTGAGCAGATATAGATCCAAATCCCCATCATTATCATAATCAAAGAAAGCACTATGCGTAGAATACCCTTTATCGTCCACACCATACATATCTGCCGATTCTGTAAAACGAACCTCGTTTATAGACCCCGTAGTTCCATTATTAATAAAAAGTTCGTTTGCTTTATTATCACCTTGTACATCTCCGGAATTACAGACATAGATATCTAAAAAACCGTCATTGTTCACATCTGCAAAACCAACACCTGTAGACCAGGCTTGTTTTCCGCCAACACCAGCTTGTTCCGTAATATCTTTAAACCTAAAACCGCCTTGGTTCAAATAAAGTTTGTTTGAAGTTCGATTCGCAGTAAAATATATATCTGCCAGACCGTCATTATTGATATCTCCAATAGCAACACCTCCTCCATTGTAGTAGTTTCGATAAGAGAAGATGTCAAATTTACTATCGCGTTGAAGATTGTTCGAAAATTCAATACCCGTATCTTGAGCCGACATTTGGCTAAAAAGAGTTAATTCCCCACTAGGCTCGCCGCATGCGAAAAACAACAAGATGAATGCGACACATACGAATGACCTAACCATAAACTATTATTAGTGACATTTATAGGAATTATAGCTTTCAACTACAACTACTTTTTGGCAAGCAGTAAATTTGCCCGATAATCTTTCGGTGAAACGGCGTACTGCTTTCTAAACGTAGTCGCAAAGTATTGGCTACTCGAAAAACCACAGTCATAACTTATTTCCCCAACCCCCTTATCTTCATCATCGAGCAGCATTTTTGCAGCCGCTTCAAGCCTTATTTTAATGAGATAATTAATAGGGGTCAAATTTGAAAGCTGTTTACAATACTTTGTCAGACTAGTTATACCCATACCGCAATGTCCAGCCATTTCATCCAAGGTCCAATGTCTCTCAAAATCTGTCTGAAGGTGGTCTAAGAATATTTCTACCGTTCGAAGGTTAACGATCAAGGATTCATCCAATTCCACTTGGCCCTTTCTGAACAGATCGAGCATTTGCAACAACAACTGGTTTATCAGTATGGTAAGCTTTGAATGTGGAATCTGACCTTCAGTCTTTGATTCTTCTATACATTTTCCGATTTCAGTGAAGCAAACATTTAGAACCTCACTTGTTTTCCAGACGGGCATTTCATTTTGCCTAAGAATTTTGGTCAACTCCGACAGGTCTTTTTTAGAGAGCACTATCCAATCTGGCCAAATCCAGTCTTGGTGAGGCTGCCGAACATCTACATCTATGATCATCCAATACAGTTTACCAACCGTAATATTTGGGTTCCCCACTCGGTGGAGTTGCCAAGGCCTTGTCACCGTTAGGTTTCCGGGCCTCAATTTGAATGTTTCATTCCCCAACGAAAAATCGAGTCCCCCCGACGATAGAAAGGTAAACTCAATACCCTCATTTCTATGCCAACCCAAACCCCAATCTTGATTCTTTTTAGCATCCCAATAGCCCAAGCTATATATACCGGGCAAAACCTCATCGGGAAGCTTGAGACCGGGGTAATTGCTCCGGCGAAGTCCTTTGACCTCAAGATCTCCCGAATCAGCAGCGGAAATCAACGACTCACATCGGTCAGCCGAATAAATTTCATAAAAGTTCTTGTTGGGTTGATTATTCATTTTTACATGCCTTCTATTCCTTTTGTTGTGCATACAATGCATCTAGCTTATTAAGGTAATCAAAACTTTTCTTAACAGCATCCTCTCCTGCAATTTCTAGGGTGGTGTATCCATCAAAACCGATTTTCATCAATTCTTCATAAATACTTTCAATACCGACAATGCCGTCGCCCAGTGCGATTAAAGACATTCCACACCCGAACATTTTCCCTCTTTGCCCTTGAAATTCAGCTGGCAGATCCTTCCAATGTATGTGTTCTATTTTGGATCCCAATTTTTGTATCATCTCTACGGGACTCCCTCCCCCTAGCCAAAGATTTCCGGTATCTAGGTTAAGCCCCAAGGCTTCCGAATCGCACTCGTGCAAAATCTTCTCCATATGCGCAACGGAATCGGTATACTTCCCATGGGGCTCCAATAGTATTTTTACCCCATAGTCTTTGGCCATTTGCAAGGGCTCGTTAAGCTTTTCCTTTATAGAAAAAATGGCTTCGGCATCGGTCAAGTTGTGACCGAATGTGGTGTGGGCATCCCCTTCCGTCGTAATCACATGCTTCACCCCAATAGCGGCCGCCATACGGATCGCTTTTATGATTTGCGAAGTACCATACCTCCACGGTGCGCTCGGATCCAAAAGATTGGCATGGGCACAAACACTTGTAATCTTGACTCCCCGAGACTCAAAAAGACGTTTGATATCAAAGGCATTGGCATCTAAACTAGCAACGGCATTAAATCCGAAATGGGACCCTAGGCACGCACCATCGGCATTATCAGTTACATCGGCATATTCAAAACCCCAATCTTTTATCTGATCCACCTGTTTGTCTAACGTTTGAAATGGATTTATAAGGGCAAAACACCCTACTTTAATGGCCATACTATTTGCTTTTTATTTAAAAATATCCGTTTTATTATTTACTTAAATTGATGTAGGATTTGTAATGCTTGCTAATTTTAAGCTTACTTGACTTATCACCGTGAATCAGAATCCGATATTGGAGTCGCATGCTGTCTCCCGGATAAATGGTCATAGGACCGTGAAACAATGGAGAAGCATTAAAAAAAGCGAATTCACCGTCTTTATAGATATACCACGGCACCTCTTCATTTCCATTTTTCGGATGATTGAATATGGCCAAACCCGACAAGCCGTTGGATTGCGCGAAGTTCCCCGATAAATCCATCCACTTGTCTTTCATACCATGGCCTACAAGTTTATTTTTGGTCTTCCAATCGCTAGCCGTACTAAAAGTATGATCGTGCATGTCGCGTGCAGCTCGATACGAAAGTCCCCCATAGCCCCCATATTGGGGACCACCATATTTTTTAGGAGGGGTTCGGTCAAAGGTAACCGTGTCTTTTTGACCCGACCATTCTCCGGACCAGTCGATGTAGTAAATTCCATGCTTATCAGGGGCAGAAATCTTTAAGGTCCTTTTTTCCAAAAGCATCGGGCTCCCCTCTGTTTTTGCATAGGAAATGTCAAATTTAACAATGGCCGAGAAGTCTTCGTTTAGTGTTTTCGAAATCTTTCCTACCCTAGCCCTACCCTCTGAAAGACCGGTATTTCGATCCTCTTCCCAAAAATTCACACCGTTGATATACTTCCACGAAAACCATAAACCGTAATGCCAGGGATGGTCTTCAGGGTGCAACCACACCAGGTTTTGTCCTTCTACAGTTTTCAATGGGGCAAAATAGGGCTTACCCTTTAACTCATTATAGTTGAGTTTCCACAGTATTTTTGAATTATGTAAAAGTGCCAGCGATGTATCGGATTCCTGCCAACTGTAGATAATCACTTTTGTTTTCGTACTTTTCACCGGCGACGGCTTAGGACCGAAATCACATTTCAATGCGACTATCATCCCCAAAAACAAAACCGAAACCAACGAAACCAAAGCTTTCATACTAATACTTCATTTTTAGACTATTCAAATACCCCAATAAGTTTTCGACTTCGTTTTCACTCAAGCCCGACAGCAACCCAGTGGGCATAAGAGAACTTCCGACCAATTCTTGAGATTGGATCTCGTCCCTATTTATTCTTAAGACTTGGTTCCCCACGACCATAAGTGAAATTTCCTTTTCATTTACGGTGATCATCCTACCATTCAAAACACTTCCATCATTTTTAATCACAGTGTAGGTATCGAAACCCGTCTTAATATTCCTTTCCGGTTCATTAATTGATTCCAACAACTGTTCTTTTGACAAGAGCTTTCCGATCCCCATTAAATCAGGACCCAATAAATTATCACTACCATCAACGGTATGACAGGTCACACATGCCCTTTCGGTAAAAATTCGTTGTCCCTCCTTTATATTCCCAACAAGCGCCAAAGAATCGTTCTGTGTAGTATCGGGCTGAACCCAGGGTGCCACGATCAACTTATAGATTTCCCCAATGGGATTTTTGTTCGGGGTATGCATTCTATCCTCAATCCCAAATTGTGCGACGTACAAATTCCCATCCTTTCCGAATTCAACATCAGAAACTTTTGGCATTTTATCGACGACACTAAATTCTTGTACATCATAACCCCCAGAATTATTTAATGTCAACCTTACTCGAGAAACCCCGCCTTCTTCCCATTGCCCATCAGGGCCATAAAGAGCGATAAACAAATCTCCCGCCGTACCACCAAAATCATTATCTTCTTTATTAAAGGTAATTCCAGTGGGCGCAAAACCTGTTTTGATCTTTAGTATTGGCTCGGTAATAGGAGGGTGATTGGGGAATTTCGGTAAATTATTACCGTAAAAACTATCTTTCTTCGCCCAATTCAACTCTTCGTATTTGTTCTCATTCCCCCTGTTGTCGGAAAAAAACAAATGCCCATTGGTATTGAACTCCATACCATAGGCGAACCGCAATCCGGAAGCGAACCTCTCATAAGACTTACCATCAGGAGCAATTTTCAAAATAGAACCCCTCAGGCCTTCCGGGTCTTTCGCCGGCTTACTATTCCAAGAATCGGTACATAAAATTGCATATATATATCCTTCTGGACCAACTTCAAGACCAAAGGTCCAATCAAATGGATGCAAGGTATAAGGGAAATCTGAAAAGAAGGTATTACTTGTATTGGCTACCCCATCCCCATCCGTATCTTCGTATACCCGTATTTCTTGGGTTGTGCCTACATAAAGCTTGTTTTCCTTAAATATCATGGATGTGGGATATCGCAACCCATCATCCTTTACATCACAAAACAATTTTGCCTCATCTTCCAAGCCATCACCATCGGTATCTTGAAGCGAATAGATTTCACCCGTGTAATTAGCGGCATACATAACACCATCGGGACCAATAGCTACATTAGTGGGGTTCCACAAGGGAACACCCTTGTCTATCGGCAACTTGACGGCAGCATAATGCCCAAAAACCTTTACGGAGGTATCCGTATGTTTCTTCACCAGCTCCTCCCATTCCTTGGCTTTAGCTTCAGCCATACCATCGGGTTTGTTCTTTATTTCGCCACAGGAACCAAATAACAATATCGAGCCTAGACTTAAAAAAGTTAGTCTCTTTAGATTAAAATCCATTCTTTACGTATCAATATTTACAGTGTAATGTAAAAACTTTAACCTACACATATGTTCAATAAATAGCGTCACGATATATTGCACATTTATGTTCTTCCTTAGACAATTATAAAATATCATCGAAAAAAGGCTGTCAATATATCTTATTCCGCTCTTGGACTAGGCCAACGCTATTTTCTATATCATTTAGTAGAAAAATAAAATCAATAACCTGGATTTTGAGTCAAATTCGGATTCGCATCCAATTCAACCTGTGGTATTGGAAAAAGTTTTCTGATAGGATCGTTCTCCAATTTAAACTGCCACGGATCGTTCCATTTTCCAAACCGAATCAAGTCTGTCCTTCTATGGGCTTCGAAAAGAAATTCCTTGCCCAATTCTTCCAACAACAGATCTAAATCTAGACTTACCAACGGCTCCTCTGGCTCGAAAGCCCTTGCCCTCACCGCGTTAATATCGGTAAGTGCATTCGTCTCATTACCCGTTCTTAGATATGCTTCGGCGCGCATGGTGTAAGCTTCGGTGAAACGAATTATAATAAAATCATTGCCAGCTGCCCCCCCAGATATGTTAGGATCTTCGGACCATTTTAGTAGGCGTGCACCATCAAAGAAACCTGTTCTATTGATGTCAGTTAAATCACGGTTATGTACCACGGGCTCAACCTCACCCGTAATTATATTTCCTGTTGTCACAACGTTACCACTATCATCTTTCAAAGTATCTACCACGATTACATCAAACCTTGCATCGTCTTCTAGATAAGAATTTACCAAATCGGCAGTTACAACAAAGCCACCCCAAGGATTTGTATTCTTAAAGGAAGGATGAACGTTCAAAGACAAATTATTGATATTATTTCCCGCCCCTCCGACATTGGAATAACGGGTCACAAAGACTGCCTCAGGGTTATCCAATTCATATGCCGGGTTAAAAATATCAAGATAGTTATCCATTAACGAATAAACACCTGAATTGATTACCTCTGTAGTAAGAGCCACTACCTTTTGCAAATCCGCATCGGAAAAACTACCTGTTTCAAAATAGATGTTCGCATTTAAATACATCCTTGCAAGAAGCATTTGGGCCGCCCCCTTTGTTGCACGCCCAAAATTTTCGCCAATCTGTTGAGTTGGGAGAAGCGGAATAACCTCATTCAATTCATCAACAACGAACTGGGCCACTTGTTTTCTATTCGAAGCCCCCTCATTTGACGGCAACTCATCTGTATTGGTCAATGGTTGGGTAACAATAGGAACATTACCATACAGGTCGACCAAATTTGCATAGAAAAAGGCTCTTAGAAAACGCGTTTCGGCAATTAATTGTTCTTTTGAATCAAAAACCGCATCAGAATTATCTAAATTGTAAAGAAAGGAGTTGGCTCGGGCAATCGCGGAAAACAAACTTTTATACGTTGAGGTAATACTACTATGCTGAGGGGTCCAATTGTGTTCTGCCAAGCGCAACCACAGGCCCCCATCTTCCCAACCCCATCCCGGTCTTGCCGGCACTACGATTTCATCAGAGGTAACCTCTGAAATACCACGAATATTTCGCTCATTGTAAAATCCCCTTAAAGATGCATACACCGGTACTAGGCCCGTAACAGCCTCACTTTCATTTCTAAAAAAGGTTTCCGGCGTTACAACTCCAAAGGTATCCTCGTCAAGATCAGTACACGATATTGGCAGAAAAAACATAGAAAGCACAAGTACTCCTGTTATTTTCATTATTCTTCTTGCTGAATTGTTCATAATATTTAGCTGTATTTAGTTTAATCAATTGTAGTTGCCTTCTTAACCTTCTATAGCGTGAACTGAAGACCAATATTAATGGTTCTAGCCAATGGATATCCATTAGTATCTACCCCAATGGTAGGGAGCCCTGCCGGAGTTTCTCCCCCTAAGTTCGAAACATTTACTTCTGGATTGAAACCTGAATAATTTGTTATGATAAATGCATTTTGAACCGTTACATAAAGTCTTCCTGCTTTTAACCATTGAATATTATCAGCTGAAAGTTTATAGCCTAAGGTAAGGTTTGACATTTTCAAGAAATCACCACTTTCGATTATACCGCTATGAAACACCCTTGGTTCACCGAGCGCCGGGTATTGAGCACCTGTATTTTCCGGAGTCCAATAATCCGCATAGTCCCTAAAAGTATTCGTTGCCCCTACCGTTCGCAACTCCAAACGCTGCACATATAGCATATCTATTCCTAATCGGGCTTGCATAAAGAATGAGAAATCCCAGTTTTTATATTTAAAGGAATTATTGAGCCCCAAGATCAAGTCAGGCTGGGCACTCCCTATTATTTCTCGATCTTCACCATCGGTATCACCGTCTCCATCAACATCCTTAAACTGTTCTTTACCTGTAGCGGGGTCGACTCCCGTAAACACCCTTCCGTAGAAAGATCCAAGTTCCTCGCCCACCCTAAGTATCTGTGTTGTAGTACCACTTAAACCAGCGCCGGAAATTCCACCACTAATTACATCCGCATTATTGTTCGCCAATCGTAATATCTCGTTTTTGTTATGCGACAAATTAAAGTCCGTTGACCACGTAAACTCCTCACGATTGATATTTAAACTACTCAAAGAAAACTCAATACCCTGATTTCTAACCTCCCCAATGTTCACTAATCGAGTAGAGGCGACCGAGGGTGAAGGCAAGGCCGCTTCCAACAAAAGGCCATCCGTATCTTTTCTATACATATCTATACTTCCTGAAATCCTACCATCAAAAAAACCAAAATCGAGGCCTAGATTAGTAGAAGTAGTTTCTTCCCAAGTTAAACTTTCATTACCAACATTGTTTTGGGCAATACCAGTTAAAAAGACACTGCCTATTTCAGCATTAAAACTGTTTCCTGCGGGACCAAAAGTATTTAACGATCGGTTTGAAGGAATTTCTTGACTCCCCGTAACTCCCCATCCTAATCGTAATTTTAAATCGCTAACCACCTCGCTGTCGGTTAAGAAACCTTCCTCTGAAATTCTCCAAGCAGCGGAAATAGACGGGAAATTTCCCCATTTATTGTTTTCACTAAAACGGGTGGAACCATCCTTTCTATAGGTTGCTGTAAATAGAAATTTATCATTATAGCTATAGTTGGCCCTAAATATCCCTGAAATCAAACGGTTTTTTGTCCATGTTGAAAAGGGAGGGTTTGCACTAAACCCTCCGGATTCCCCTAGTCCCAAGTTATAAAAGGAAATAGCATCTGTTGGAAACCCAGTTCCTGTAGCCCCGAAAGCTTCAAAAATGAAATCTTGATAGGAATATCCCAAAAGGGCATTCAGTCGATGATTCTCGCCAAATTGCTTATCATACTTAAAAAACACCTCGCCAAGAATACTAGACCTGGTTCTTTGCCTGATATCGGCCCTTCCACCTGTTCGCTCTCCCGTTCGCGTAGTTGTTGGGTTATATGAGGTTCTTTTTCCTATATTTCTATCACCGCCGAACCTACCTTCCAATTCCAATGATTCCGTTAGCGACAAGCTAACCACCAAATTACCTAACACCCTAGATGCCTGAGTATTATCAGCAATACCCAATACTGCTACCGGATTATCCGTAGTCAATAAAGAACTCGGAAAAAATGTTCCATCCGGATTAAAAACTGGATCAGATGGAGGTGCCTTTAATGCATTATTTATTACACCTCCATCTCCTGAAGTTCCTGCAGAACCTGCAGCCAAGTTTGCAAGATCGGAATATGAACCTAACAGATTAATCGAAATCTTTAGTTTATCATTCAAACTTTTATGGTTCAATTTTATTCTACTCGTGAGTCTTTCAATTCCCGAATTTTTCACAATACCCTCTTGATCAAAATAACCCACCGACGCACTATATGACGAACTCTCACTACCTCCTGAAACAGAAAGCGTGTGACTATGCGAAATGGCACTTCTTGTTACCTCATCAAACCAATCAGTTCTAGCAGCGGTATTCGGATCAATCGTACCAGGCGTAATCTTATTCGTTTCTTCAATAAATTCTTCCGGACTGAATATATCTAAAGTGTTTATCGCTTGTGAAACTCCGGTAAACCCCTCATAATTCACTTGCATTCTTCCCGCAGAACCCTTCTTTGTAGTTATTATAACTACGCCATTAGCTCCTCGAGAACCGTAAATTGCGGTGGCAGACGCATCCTTTAAGATATCGATAGACTCAATATCAGCCGGATTTATCATACTCAACGGATTTGAAGCTGAAGTTCGTGTGGTAGACAGTGAACTACCCGGGTCAATTGCGCCATTATCAATTGGAAAACCATCGATTACATACAATGGCTCATTGCTGGCCGTGATTGAAGTCCCCCCTCTAATCCTGACATTGGCACCAGCACCGGGGGCACTTGAAACATTGGAAATATTCACCCCGGCGACCCTACCTCTTAACAGCTCTTCGGGCCCCACTACCGAGCCTTGATTAAAATCTTCCGCTTTTAACGATCCGACAGCACCGGTAACGTCTTTTTTTCTTTGTGTACCGTACCCAATAACTACAACATCTTCCAATTGAGTAACATCAGATTCTAGCCGCACATCAATATTCGACCTATTGTTCACCTCAATTTCAATGGTCTGAAATCCTAAATATGAAAAAATAAGCGTAGAAGAAGCATCGGCGGTAATTTCATAATCCCCATCAAAATTAGTGGTTGTTCCACTTGTTCCTCCTTTGACTACAATACTAACTCCGGGCAAAACACCTTCATCATCCGCCGATATAACTACACCCTTTACTATTATCTCCTGAGAATAAGCATCTACCCCTATTAGAAAAACAGAAATCAATAACACTATGTTTATTCGTTGCCGGCTAAACCATAAAATCTTTTTCATCAGTATTTAGTTTAATATTAATTTCAGTTTGATTGCAACGCAATATAAACGGAAGAACTAAAAACGATGTTCATTTTCTCATGGTGAAAAATAATATACAGATGAATATTTTTCTTTCAGAGCCTCATTTCATATTTTACGAATGTGAATTAACCACCTAATCAAAATGTAGACAAAGGATTAAACAAAACAGCGGGAAATTTTCAAGAAACCGGTAATTATCCCGGATTAAATTTATAACATCAATTATTGGATTAATACACGAGATTATATAGTAAATTCAGTATAAACAAGTTCCTTTTTAAATCCAACAAAAACGATTTAAGAGTTTATCAACCTTACTAAATGAGCAGGATATTTATACTGTCGAATAATTATATATTTTAAAGGAAGATGATTGTCAATCATGCAATAAATAATTTCCATTTAAACCAAAACCTACAAGTACGATATATCAAACAAATTAAAACAGCAATAAAAATTCATTTGAGTTTTAGATATAAGGCAAATACCTAATATTAGAAATATCAATTAACAATTGATTCAAATCCAATATAATTAGAATTTTCTGTACCAAAATGTTGGTACCACCTACTCTTAGGAAAAATAGCTTTTCCTTTAAAAAGCAACCCCTTGAAAACAAAAAAACCAGTTCATTTCTGAACTGGTTTTTGTCGGGGTGGCAGGATTCGAACCTGCGACCTCCGCGTCCCAAACGCGGCGCGATAACCGGGCTACGCTACACCCCGAGTGGTTATCAATATTATTTCAATACTTGAGAAATTTTTCTGCCCTCGCAATTTGCTTTGACAGCTATTGCGGAGAGACAGGGATTCGAACCCTGGGTAAGTGTTTCCACCTACGACGATTTAGCAAACCGCTCCTTTCGGCCACTCAGGCACCTCTCCAGTAATCTCTTCAATGAACTTAATTTTAGTACGTCTCCGTGGCTAAAATTGCGGTTGCAAATGTATGTTTTTGTATTCAAGTTCGCAACTATTTTCTTTATTTTTTTCAATAAGTTTGAAACTATTTCTAGATGGCCTCTAAAATAATTTAAATCGCTTACTTTCTAATATTCATACCCCCTTATCATTCAGGATATTCCACTCGCAGATGGTAGATGTTTATCAATTTTTGCTTAAAAATCTTTTTTATCGCCTCAATCTCCTTAAAGGTAATATTAGCGTTCAAAAACTGTCCGGCACTCATTTGGCCCGCTACAATTTTATCCACAAATTCTTCAATAATTCCCGAAGTAGGGTTCTTTAAACTCTTGGATGCGGCTTCAACCGAATCTGCCATCATAAGTATGGCCGTTTCTTTTGAAAAAGGTATGGGCCCAGGATATCTAAAGTTAGCTTCATCCACATCTTCTTCCAACTCTTGTTGTTTTTTATAAAAATAATAAACCAAAGATGAACCGTGATGCGATCGTATAAAATCTATGACTCGATCCGGTATCTTGTTTTTTCTGGCCAGTTCAATTCCATCAATTACATGGTTGATTATTATTTTACCACTATCCTTTGGCGACAATTCATCATGAGGGTTTACATTGGTAATCTGGTTCTCCGTAAAATAAGTGGGGTGGTTCATTTTCCCAATATCATGATATAGCGCCCCTACTCTGACCAACATAGCATTTGCACCAATTTCGTTTGCTGCAGCTTCCGCTAGGTTCGCTACTTGTAATGAATGATGAAAAGTTCCCGGAGCTTTATTAGAAAGCTCCTTTAACAGCTTAGAATTGGTATCCGATAGTTCCAACAAAGACACATCGGACACCAATCCAAAGACCTTTTCATATACATATATAAGTGGTTGCACAAAAAGGGTTATCATTCCGTTCAAAAAGAAAAGCCCCAACGTAAACCATTGAATATTGTCCAGATTTCCTTCATGTATGATATGAAAAGCTAAATACCCCACAACATATATCAAAGTAATCTGGCCTACGGATATAAAAAGATTGGCTCTTTTATAAAGTTCGGATACCGTGAGTATAGTAACAATTCCCACAATTATCTGTAGAAAGATGTATTCAAAACTGTTGGGAACCACAAAGCCCAAAATAAGTACGGTCAAAACATGAACAAAAAGACCTAATCTAGCATCAAAAAAGGTCTTAAGCACCAGGGGTAAAATGCAAATGGGCACTACAAAAACAAAGGCTTCATCATATTTAACAACCATAGTGGTAACAAATACCATGAACAGAATATTAAAGAAAATAAAGGTAACCTTAGTGCTATTCTCAAAATTCTCTCTCCTATACTTTTTTAGGAAGAGAAAAAGCATCATGAGCACTAGGGCAACCAAAACGGTATAACCGAACAATATAAAATAATAGTTATTGGCCGTCCATAATTCGGACTCATATTCCGTTTTTAGAGAGTTCAGCACATTTAAATTTTCGGACTCTACAACCTCTCCTTTTGCTATAATGAGTTTTCCCTCATCTACCGTTCCCCTGGTATGTGATATGCCTGATAACGCTTCATTCAGCGCTTTTTCAGAGAGATTTTTATCATACGTAATGTTTGGCCTCACAATATCCAAGAACAAGTCTTGATATTCTTGAGCATATATGTCTAAATCTTTCTTCTGAAGAATTTTTTTAAGTACAGTTCTCAAGTCCTTAATCTGAACAAAATTGCTGACCGCAACACGCTCCGCTTGGTTATCATTTACAAGATAGAACTGTTCTTTTACCCCTGGTTTACTGTTTTTTGCCAGAACTCCGTTTTTATACAACTGTTCTAGGATATCCTTCCCCGCTCCATCCAAAGCTTCCAGGGCACTTGGACTAAATCGTTCGCCAGTAAATACCGTAGAAAATTTTTGCTCGTATTCTTGGGCTACTTCTTGTTTAACAGAAGTATCTAGTTTAAAATAATCTATTTGATTGTTAAGAAGCTCGGTCTTTTCCTTAGAAATATCTTCATTACTTTTTTGTATAGAAAAGTCAAAAGGAGCATACAGATTCTCATACTGCCATGGTTTTCCTTTTTGAAACTCGTATTTAAATTTCCCCCCTTGGGGAAAGAATAAAACTATACAAACCACCGATACCAAGTATAGAAAATACTTATATAAAAGCGATTGGTTTTTAAAAAGTCTATCCAAAAAATTGCGCATGGGCCATGTATCTGAGTCAAAAATAGAAAATTATAAACTTCCGAGGGGCTTTTATCAAAACAACGAAATGTATTGCCTATTAATTTCTTAGTTTTGTGATACGAGAAATTCTTGTCTTAATATGAAAAAAGTAGTCATTGTATCTGCCACCAGAACTCCAATAGGTAGTTTTATGGGAGCCTTATCCTCAATTCCAGCTCCTAAACTTGGGGCTTCGGCCATAAAAGCGGCACTCGCTAAAATAAATCTTGAACCCAATCTAGTTGAAGAGGTTTTAATGGGTAACGTTGTTCAAGCAGGAACCGGACAAGCGCCTGCAAGACAAGCTGCAATTTTTGCAGGAATTCCTGATAATGTACCCTGTACTACCATTAATAAAGTCTGCGCTTCCGGGATGAAAGCCGTTATGCAGGCAGCTCAAGCTATTGCCCTAGGCGATATTTCAATTGCAGTGGCCGGAGGAATGGAAAATATGAGCCTTATTCCGCATTATGTTCATATGAGAAACGGTCAAAAATTTGGCCCCACTACTTTGGAAGACGGAATGCAAAAAGACGGTCTGGTAGATGCTTACGACCAACAAGCTATGGGGGTTTGTGCCGATGCATGTGCAACAGAATATAAGTTTTCCCGAGAAGACCAAGATAATTTTGCCGTGCAGTCTTACAAAAGGTCCACAGAAGCATGGAAAGACGGGAAATTCAACAATGAGGTAACGCCAATAGAAGTACCTCAGCGTCGTGGAGAGCCTATAGTTGTTTCCGAAGACGAAGAATTCAAGAATGTGAGAATGGATAAAATTCCCGCACTGCGTCCAGCCTTTTCAAAAGACGGAACGGTTACCGCAGCAAATGCTTCTACTATTAATGATGGAGCTGCTGCACTGGTTTTAATGAGCGAAGAAAAAGCGAAAGAACTAAACTTAAAACCCTTGGCTACTATTCAAAGTTATGCCGATGCCGCTCAAGAACCAAAATGGTTCACTACCGCACCGGCCAAAGCACTTCCAAAGGCTATTGCCAAAGCTGGTATTTCAATAGATGACATAGATTTCTTTGAGTTTAACGAAGCGTTTTCCGTGGTAGGATTGGCTAATATGAAACTATTGGGGTTAACGGATAAAAATGTAAACGTAAATGGTGGTGCCGTATCCCTAGGACATCCGTTAGGTTGTTCTGGGGCGCGTATTCTTATAACGCTGCTGAATGTCTTAGAGCAGAACAATGCAAAAATAGGGGCTGCCGCAATATGTAATGGCGGAGGTGGCGCTTCTGCAATAATTGTAGAACGATAAAGAACACCTTCATTCAACCAAACATATGCAATACGGAATTTGTCCCCTAAGTATAGTTTCCGTTCGTGTAAATGCCGATGAAACATCAGAAATGGTTTCTCAATTGGTATACGGCGAACATTTTAAAGTCTTGGAGCGTAGAAAGGCTTGGAGCCGCATTCGCCTTGCTTTCGATAAATTTGAAGGATGGGTGAACAATCACCAAATGACCCTAATTTCCGAAGAGACATATAAGAGTATAGAGTCTTCTAAAAACGTAAGTTACACTTCAGACCTTATTTCTTTCGTAGAAACGGAAAACTCAGTTCTCTTACCCGTAATTCTGGGATCAACAACAAGTAATTGCCCTATACTTTCCCATACTTTTGACGGTAAATGCAATGGCAATAAAAAAGACAAAAGCCAAATCATACAGACGGCATTACTATACCTGAACGCTCCATACTTGTGGGGCGGAAAAACTCCTTTTGGAATTGACGCCGCAGGGTTCACCCAAATGGTGTATAAAGTTAACGGCTACCGGCTACTTAGAAAAGCGGCCGATCAATCCGGCCAAGGTCATGCATTAAGTTTTATTGAGGAAACCGAAGCTGGGGATTTAGCTTTTTTTGACAACAATGAAGGTGAAATTTACCATGTTGGGATTATCATGGAAAATAACTACATCATTCACGTAGATGGAAAAGTACGGATAGATCGTATTGACCATACCGGAATATTCAATAATGAAACAGGTAGTTACACCCATAAACTTAGGGTAATTAAACAAATTGTTTAGACCCAAAAAAACGGCATAAAAAAAATCCCCTAGGAAAAATTCCAAGGGGATTTTTTGTGTTTATAAACAGGGATTACTCTCCTAAAAGCTTCTTAACTCTTGTAAAGTTCTCCGTGTCACCCATTGCGCCATAGATGTTTTTCAACTGCGTTAAGATACCTTGGTTATCTGGGTTCAACTTTAAAGCATCCTCCAATACAGTAGCTCCTTGAGTGAAAAGGTTATCTTTCTTTTCTTTTAGCTCATCATAACGAGCAATATCTTTTTTAGAATTGCCCAACGAGTTCATCTCATCAATTAGACCGTTACCTTCGTTAACGTAAGTTGTAGAAAGGTTTAACTGAGCATTAGTGTAACCAGGGTTGATTTCCAAAGCTTTCTTGTAAGAAGCTCTCGCATCTTCCAAGTTACCCTGCTCCATGTTAATTACCCCAATGTTGTAATGTAAATCTGGATTATCAGGAGCTACAGAAGCTGCTTCCGCCATTAACTCTTTAAACTTTTCCTTATCACCCATCTTGTAATACAGGTTGGCTTCGTTCAAGATCAGGTTTACATCCTCTGGATCGTTAGCTCTTGCCGCTTTATAAGCTTCCAAAGCTTTATCATCTTGTCCTAATTGAGTATAGATTAAAGCCGTATTCTTAACGATTTCAGCTTTCTTAGACGGAGATCTCTCATCTTTAGGGTCTTTGTAAGTTCCAGACTTTACCATCAAATCTCTTTGAGTTTTGTCCATCTCCTCTTCTTGACCTGTCTCTACATTAGTAGCTTTATAGATAACACCACTACCGTCGTAACCTATTTCTTGAAGTTCGTTATAGTAAGACAACGCCTCTTCATAGTGACCACCGTTTACAGCGCTACTTGCCGCATAGTAAAGGTAAGATGTATCCTTTGGGCTAATCTTGTAGCTGGTATACAACTTCTCCGCAGCTTCTTTAAACTTCTTGTTACCGTTATCTTCTACAGCAGAGTTTACCAAATCAGCACTTAAGGCAGACATGTGTTGTTGAGTTTCATCGGAATATTTTTTCTTTCCGCTTTTTTCTTCTACTTCAATCACTTTTTGAAAAGCATCCGCTGCTTTTTTGAAAGCACTGGCATCACCTTTTTTCGCTAAATCTGCATAGGCTTTACCGCTTACGAAATAGTATTGCGCCTGTAATTTTGCATCAGCTCCTGAAATGGAACCCGAAACAGCTTCAAGTGCGCTACTTGCAGAAGCAGCATCACCAGCTTTCATAGCCTTTTCGGCTGCTTTTATTTCGTTCTTCTGTGCGAATCCTACCATGCAAAAACAAAGGCTCGCAACTATTAAAAATCTACGTTTCATTTTCAATTTAATTAAATATTAGTGTTATAATTATAGTTCAAAATTTATTCTTCTTCTGTTCCTTCGGTATTGTCAATATCAAGAGCCGTGCCATCTTCTTCTGCCTTAACATCTATATCCAATACATCTGCATCCGTAAGATCGTCTTCGTCCTTCATCACCTTAGCTACTGCCGCAATAGAATCGTTACCTTTTAGATTGATAAGACGAACCCCTTGTGTGGCTCTTCCCATAACCCGAAGATCCTCTACACTCATTCTAATAGCGATACCTGATTTATTGATAATCATTAGGTCATCCGAATCCGAAACATTCTTAATGGCAACAAGACCTCCCGTTTTTTCAGTAATAGAAATGGTCTTAACTCCTTTACCTCCTCTATTGGTTATACGGTAATCATCTATATTGGAACGTTTACCATATCCATTTTCAGAAACTACAAGAAGGTTATCTTCCATATCATGAACGGAAACCATGCCAATTACCTCATCATTATCGTCCGCTAGGGTAATACCACGCACACCGGAAGCGTTCCTACCCATAGGGCGTGTCTTACTTTCCTCAAAACGTATAGCCTTACCAGACTTCAAACCTAAGAAAATTTGGCTAGTACCGGTAGTCAATTTTGCTTCTAGCAACTCATCGTCTTCACGAATACCAATAGCATTGATTCCATTTTGTCTTGGACGTGAGTATTGTTCTAAGCTAGTTTTCTTAACCACACCTTTTTTGGTGGCCATAATTACGTAGTGGCTGTTTACGTACTCTTCATCCTTAAGATCTTGGGTACAGATAAACGCTTTAACGTTATCATCCTGCTCAATATTAATTAGGTTTTGGATAGCCCTACCTTTTGATGTTCTACTACCCTCCGGTATTTCATAAACCCGCATCCAGAAACACTTACCTTTCTGAGTGAAGAATAGCATGTACTGGTGGTTGGTCCCCACAAAAAGATACTCCAAGAAATCTTCATTTCTAGTAGATGATGCTTTTTGACCAACACCTCCCCTGTTCTGTGTCTTGTACTCAGAAACCGGGGTTCTTTTAATATATCCAGCGTGCGAAATAGTAATTACTACTTGCTCATCCGGTATCATATCCTCAATACTTAAATCTCCGCCGGCCAAGTTAATTTCGGAACGACGTTCATCTCCGTACTTCTCTTTTACCTCTAACAGCTCTTCCTTAATGATTTCCATTCTACGCTCTTTTCTAGCAAGAATATCTTTAAGATCGGCAATAGTCACAAGAATCTCATCATACTCGGCACGTAGCTTATCCTGCTCCAGACCTGTTAGTTGACGAAGTCTCATTTCCACAATGGCTTTCGCTTGAATCTCCGTTAATTTAAAACGTTCCATCAAGTTCTCCCTTGCCTCATCTGCATTAGAAGATGCCCTAATAATTGCAATTACTTCATCTATATTATCAGATGCAATAATCAACCCTTCCAAAATATGGGCACGGGCTTCCGCTTTCTTAAGTTCAAACTCCGTACGCCTTACCACTACTTCATGGCGATGCTCCACAAAATAATGAATCATTTCCTTTATGTTCAATAACTGCGGACGGCCGTTTACCAACGCAATGTTATTGACACTAAAAGAATTTTGTAGTGCAGTATACTTATATAAGGTATTAAGAACAATGTTAGGAATGGCATCTCGTTTTAAGATATAAACGATACGCATTCCATTTCTATCGGACTCATCCCTAATACTAGAGATACCTTCTATTTTCTTTTCGTTAACAAGATCGGCTGTTTTCTTGATCATGTCCGCCTTGTTCACCTGATACGGAATCTCTGTAACCACAATACATTCCCTACCCTGCACCTCTTCTACAACAGCCTTTGCTCTTATCTTTACCCTACCTCTACCGGTATGGAAAGCCTCTTTAACTCCATCGTATCCATATATAATACCTCCTGTTGGAAAATCAGGGGCTTTGATATGGGTCATGATCTCATCGATCTCTATATCATTGTTCTCAATATAGGCTACGGTTCCGTTTACAACCTCTGTTAAGTTGTGGGGCGGCATATTTGTTGCCATACCAACCGCAATACCGGAAGCTCCGTTTACCAATAAGTTAGGTACACGGGTAGGAAGAACGGTAGGTTCTTTTAAAGAGTCATCAAAGTTTAATTGATGATCTACGGTTTCCTTATCTATATCCGCCAACATGTCATCGGCAATCTTTCTCATTCTTGCCTCGGTATAACGCATTGCCGCAGGACTATCGCCATCTACGGACCCAAAGTTACCTTGGCCATCTACTAACATGTAGCGCAAGCTCCACTCTTGTGCCATACGCACCATAGAGTCATATACGGATGTATCACCATGCGGGTGGTACTTACCTAGAACCTCACCCACGATACGCGCAGATTTTTTATGGGAACTAGTGGATCGCACCCCAAGTTCGTACATCCCGTAAAGCACCCTTCTGTGAACTGGTTTTAAACCATCCCTGACATCAGGTAAAGCACGTGACACAATGACTGACATCGAATAGTCGATGTAAGCAGATTTCATTTCCTCTTCGATGTTAATCGGGATCAATTTTTCTCCTTCTGCCATTTTTAAATCCTAGAATTATTTTAGTTAAAAAACATGCCAATATACACAAAATGATAGCCTTTAAAGCACATACGACCTTCTTTATTAAACAATTTATCAACACTTTTTCAATACCAAAAAGCCACCCTTCTTACCCTAAGCACCTTTTAGGGGCATTCCTTTTTCAATATTTCAAGCTACTTTCTCTAATATTAGGTACACTATTTGCGTTAGATTGGTATAGTTTTACTAATTTTATAGATGAAAGGATAAATTTATGGATGATAATTTTTCACCGAGAGTAAAAGACGTAATTGCTTATAGTAAAGAAGAGGCGCTGCGGTTAGGCCATGATTTCATTGGTACCGAGCATCTAATGTTGGGGCTTTTACGAGATGGCAACGGCAAAGCAATTAGTATTCTTGACGCTATGGAGGTCGATTTAGATCATCTTAGGCGTAAGGTAGAAATTCTTAGCCCTTCCAACCCAAACCCGAACACTTTACAAAAAGATAAAAAGAACCTGCATTTGACGAGACAGGCAGAGCGCGCCCTTAAAACTACGTTTTTAGAGGCTAAGCTTTTCCAAAGTTCCTCGATCAATACTGCACATTTACTATTATGTATTTTGAGAAACGAAAATGACCCTACCACGAAGCTACTTCACAAACTAAAAGTAGATTACGATGGCGTTAAGGAACAGTTTAAATTTATGATTACAAGCGATGATGATATTGTAGACTCTCCAACTTCCGAATCATTTCCTAGTGATAATGATGACAGTGAAGGAAAAGAAGGAAGTTTTGGCACTACTGCCGGACAAAAAGGCAATAAAAAGTCTAAAACTCCTGTATTGGACAACTTTGGTCGTGACCTTACCCTTATGGCAGAAGAAAACAGACTGGACCCTGTAGTTGGACGAGAAAAAGAAATTGAAAGAGTTTCACAAATTCTAAGCAGAAGAAAGAAAAACAACCCTTTATTAATAGGTGAGCCCGGTGTTGGTAAAAGTGCCATTGCCGAAGGTTTGGCTTTGCGCATCATAAACAAGAAAGTTTCACGTATTCTTTACAACAAAAGAGTAGTAACGCTAGACTTGGCCTCTTTGGTTGCCGGAACAAAATACCGCGGGCAGTTTGAGGAACGCATGAAAGCCGTTATGAACGAACTTGAAAAGAATGATGATGTTATTCTTTTTATTGATGAAATCCACACCATTGTTGGCGCTGGTGGTGCTACGGGTAGTTTGGATGCTTCCAACATGTTCAAACCTGCTTTGGCAAGAGGTGAAATTCAATGTATTGGTGCTACTACGCTAGACGAATACCGTCAGTACATAGAAAAAGACGGCGCTCTAGAAAGACGTTTCCAAAAAGTAATCGTAGAACCTACTACTGTTGAAGAGACTATTGAAATTCTTCATAATATAAAAGGTAAATACGAAGATCACCACAATGTAAACTATACGGACGAGGCTATTGTTGCCTGTGTAAAATTAACAAACCGTTATATGACGGATCGTTTTTTACCGGACAAAGCCATTGATGCCCTTGACGAAGCAGGTTCTCGCGTACATATTGTAAACATGGATGTACCCAAGCAGATCCTTGAACTCGAAAAACAACTTGAAGATGTTCGCGAGCTAAAGAACAGCGTGGTCAAAAAACAGAAATACGAAGAGGCCGCTAAATTGCGCGATGACGAGAAACGTCTTGAAAAAGACTTGGCTACCGCGCAAGAAAAATGGGAAGAAGACAGTAAGCTTCATAAAGAAACGGTAACGGAAGACAATGTGGCCGATGTAGTTTCCATGATGAGCGGTATACCCGTAAACCGAATTGCACAAACGGAAAGTAATAAATTAGCTGAATTGCCCAACCTCATAAAATCCAATGTAATTGGTCAAGATGATGCGGTTGCAAAAGTTGCCAAAGCCATACAAAGAAACCGTGCCGGACTAAAAGACCCTAACAAGCCTATTGGTTCGTTCATTTTCTTAGGTCAGACCGGGGTAGGTAAAACGCAATTGGCCAAAGTATTGGCTAAAGAACTTTTTGATTCGGAAGACGCTTTAATCCGTATTGACATGAGCGAGTACATGGAAAAATTCGCCATATCTAGATTAGTAGGTGCACCTCCGGGATATGTGGGTTATGAAGAAGGTGGCCAGCTGACGGAGAAAGTACGACGCAAACCTTATTCTGTTATCTTGTTAGATGAAGTTGAAAAAGCGCATCCAGATGTATTTAACATGCTCTTGCAAGTTTTAGATGATGGATTCCTTACGGATAGTTTAGGACGAAAAATAGATTTCAGAAACTCTATAATCATCATGACCTCCAATATTGGAGCCCGTAAATTGAAAGATTTCGGTCAAGGCATCGGTTTTGGAACATCTGCCATGAAATCCCAAGAAGAGAGTCACCAAAAGAGTGTTATTGAAGGTGCGCTTAAAAAAGCGTTTGCTCCTGAATTCTTAAACAGAATTGATGATGTTATTGTCTTTAATGCTTTGGAAAGAGCAGACATTCACAAAATCATAGATATTGAGCTTCGCAAACTATTCGCAAGAATTAAGGATATTGGATATGATTTAAATCTTACCGATAAAGCCAAAGATTATATCGCGGATAAAGGTTTTGATAAGCAATATGGAGCTAGACCTTTAAAAAGAGCCATCCAGAAGTATATTGAAGATGCCCTAGCCGAAGAAATAGTGAACTCTAAACTTGATGAAGGAGATACTATTTTGATGGATTTGGACGAGAAGAAGGAAGAGCTTACCATAGAGATCAAAAAAGCAGAAAAATCTTCTAATACATAAACTTAACGTAGGAAATGTGAGCAAAGGGAGTCAATTAATTTGACTCCCTTTTTTCTTATGATAAAATTTTGAAGTAAGAAACACAACACATTTATTTTCCAGCAATAGCACTATAAACGATATTTACGCTTTTAGTCTATTATTTTTCGCAAAAGATTACGATACATCTACATTCGTCACAGGACATTATAATATATTTAAAATGAAAGTGAGACGACCAAAAAAGACTGTTATAGTCAGGGAGTATCAATTAGATGTTGGAAAAATACAGGTTTACGAAAACTATATGGTTTCGCTGTTCGATGAAGGAGCAACACTTACATTGGAAAGAGTATACCAAATCATAGGAATTTCAGAAATACATTTTAGGGACAAAAACTTTGGTTACATAAGTCTAAGAAAAAATTCTTATGCCGTAGACCCTACCATATACACCTATTTGAGACAGTTAGACAACCTTAAGGCAATGGCTATTGTTTCCGTAAAGGAAATAGATATGCACAACTTTAAAATTGAAAAACTCTTCTACAAAAAACCAATGAAATTTTTTATTGAGTTTGATAATGCGGTAGCTTGGGTAAAAAGACGGGTTAAGAGCAAATAATATTGTTTTATTCCATAAAAAAAGCCTCAAGATTCTAGAATCTTGAGGCTTTTTTTATGTCTTTAAGTCAGTCTATTATTCTGCTGACGCTTCTCCAGCGCTCTGCTCAGGCCTATTTTCCGGTTGTGCGAACAAATCTATAAAGGCCAAACCAATTGCGTCAACAATATGAGATGCCGTAAGTGCTTGATATCCGGTTTTTTCCACAGCTATATCTCCTGCTCTTCCGTGTAAATAAACCCCAAATACGGCCGCGTTAAGTGGGTTGTAACCCTGAGCTATCAGACCCGTTATCACCCCTGTTAAAACATCTCCTGTACCACCTGTTCCCATTCCCGGATTACCCGTTGTGTTTACATACCCCTTATCATCATAGATAGTAATCGTATGAGAACCTTTAATCACCAATACACAATCATATTTCTTTGAAAATTCTTTGGCTTTTTTCAGCTTGTCAAAATCATCTTTCCAGCTTCCAATTAATCGCTCCAACTCCTTTGGGTGCGGTGTTAACACGGTCTGAGCAGGGATTTTACCCAGCAATGCCTTGTTTTCTGAAAGAATATTAAGCGCATCAGCATCTATAACCAGAGGTTTTTTATTGTCGCCCAAAAACTCATCCAAAGCTTTTACGGTACTCGCATCCTTTCCTAATCCAACACCAATACCTACTACCGTGGGGTCAATATCAAATTCAAGTTTTGAGATATGATTTTCATCGTTGTCGGTTAAAACCATGGCCTCTGGAAAATTGGTTTGCAACGGAATATATCCGCATTTGGGCACAAAAGCCGTAACCAAACCGCTACCCGCATACAAACAGGCCTTTGAAGCCAAGTGAACCGCTCCTATTTTTCCATAGCTACCGCCCACAATCAATCCATGGCCGTGGGTACCCTTGTGCGAGAACTTCTCTCTGGGAATGTAAACAGGAAGCATTTCATTTTTTCCTATCAGCTCATATTCCGTTTCCGTATTCACCAGAAATTCGGGGTCAAGACCAATATCTAAAACTTCCCATTGTTCCGTAAAAATGCCAGTTTCGGGCAAGAAAAAAACCAATTTAGGCACTTGAAAGCTCAAGGTATGGTTCGCTTTTACAACTGCTTTTTCGTCCTCTGGTACTCTATCTGTAAATAAACCGGAAGGAATATCCACAGAAAGCACAAAGGCTTTAGATTTTTCAATATGTTCAAACAAATTCACCACCCAAGAATCGGGAGCACGGTTAAGTCCAATGCCAAAAATAGCATCAACAATAATATCATCACGACCAATTTCCGGAAGCACTGAGCTATCATCCAAAAATTCCGGCCATATTTTTCGGTCTTTTAATCGGTCTAAATTCACCAAAAAATCATCTGACCGCTTCTTGCTATAGTTTACAACATAGACTCCAATATTATAACCATGTTCTTGTAAATGCCGCGCCAACGCAATACCGTCTCCCCCATTATTACCTATTCCGCAGAACAAGTGAATTTTAACCGGTGCCCCTTGAATCCTAAGGTGCAACCAATTAAAAAGTTGAACGGCAACCCCTTCCATTAATTGGTCACTAGAAATATTGTTCTTTTTAATTGTAGCCTTATCAGCTTCATAAATTTGCTTTGACGAGAAGATTTTCATGTATAAAATTGTAGAATTATCTGGTTCTTAAGTATGTAACTAGTTCTATATAGTTAGCCGTTTTGCCGAAATATTAGACTTTAGCCATTAATTTTTTGCGAAAATCTCACAAAAATCTGAATAATGTAAGTAATTAACATTATCGCTCAATAACTAACAACAAAAATTTGATTAAGAATCCAAAAGTACTACTTTTGATGCTTTCATTTTTACAATGTACCAGCATATCGCAAACATATCAACTGAATTTTTCTTCACGACCAATGGTTCAATCAACACATTTGGCACCACCACCCCTTTGGGGTAGACAAAAACATATCAGTTCGTTTTCGCGTTATTTCGCATCCAATCTATTTTTTAAGAGTAAATTTCATCTAACATGAAAGTTTTAAAATTCGGCGGCACTTCTGTTGCCAACGCCTCTAACATATCATTAGTAAAAAATATTGTTGCTAACACAGAAGCCAAAAAAACCATTGTGGTAGTTTCGGCCTTTGGCGGTGTTACAGACTTATTATTGAATGCAGCACACTTAGCCTCATCGCAGAGCCAAGGGTACAAATCTATCTTGAAAGAAATAGAAGATAGGCACTTAGATACGGTAAAGGCTCTCATTCACGTAAGTGCACAAAGTAAGGTGCTAAGTAAGGTGAAGAGCGAATTGAACACTTTGGAGACCTTACTGGAAGGCGCCTCCTTAATTGGTGAGACCACTCCAAGACTTTCGGATAAAATTGTTAGCTATGGTGAACTTTTATCATCTTATATCATTAGCGAATACTTTTCACAGGAAAAGTTAAATGCTGGTTATGTAGATAGTAGGGAACTCATAAAGACGAATAATATTAATGGTAAGGCTGCAGTAAATTTTGACCTGACCAATGCTAATTGTGAGCAGTTCTTTAATGCGGACAAGCATCAAATCATTGTCATGGGAGGTTTTATTGCTTCCTCAGAAAACGGAAACTCCACTACTTTAGGACGTGGAGGATCGGATTATACCGCTGCTATAGTAGCTGCAGCAGTGAATGCGGAATTCCTTGAAATTTGGACGGACGTTAGCGGCATGTATACTGCTAATCCAAAACTGGTGAAACAAGCCAAGGCCATCCCGCACATATCATACGAAGAAGCCATGGAGCTATCGCACTTTGGCGCTAAAGTTTTATATCCCCCAACTATTCAACCTGTATTGGCCAAGGGCATTTCTATCGTAATCAAAAACACTTTTGAACCTGAAAACGCAGGTACCCTTATTACCAAGAACAAGAATAAACAAGGTAAGACCGTACGTGGTATCAGTCACGTTGAGAATATTGCCCTTTTATCTTTGGAAGGTCCAGGAATGGTAGGGATACCAGGAACTTCAAAACGGTTTTTTGAGGTGCTTTCCCAATCAGAGATAAGTGTAGTTCTTATTACTCAAGCTTCCTCCGAACATTCAATTTGTGTTGGTATTTCCGCGGATGATATCGATAAGGCGACAGAAGTGGTAAACACCGCCTTTGAATATGAAATTGAGCGCGGGAAAATCAAACCTGTCATTGCGGAAAAGGACTTGGCCATCATAGCACTAGTTGGTGACAACATGAAAAGCCATCAAGGTTTAAGCGGTAAAATGTTCAGTACCTTAGGTAAGAACAATGTTAATCTAAGGGTTATTGCGCAAGGGGCTTCAGAGCGAAACATATCTGCGGTCATCAAAAAAGAGGATGTTAAAAAGGCCCTGAATGCACTTCATGAAGAGTTCTTTGAAGAGAATATAAAACAATTGAACCTGTTTGTAATGGGTGTTGGTAACGTTGGCTCCAAATTTTTGAACCAAGTGCATCAACAAAAGAAATTTTTGAAGGAAAACCTAAAATTGAATATCCGGGTCATAGGTATGTCCAATTCCCGTACTATGGTTTTCAATGAAACCGGAATTCCCCTTAAAAACTGGGAATCAGAATTAGCTGCTGGTGAAAAAGCGGATAAAGTTAAGTTCATGCAAAAAGTGAACGAACTTAATTACCGTAATAGCATTTTTGTAGATAATACGGCCAGTGAAGAGGTTTCAAAAACATATAACACCTATTTGGGCAACAGCATTTCTGTTGTTACTTGTAACAAAATTGCTTGCTCGTCAGCTTTTGAAAATTACCAAGAACTAAAATCATTGGCTAGAACTTACAATGCTCCGTTTTTGTTTGAAACAAACGTAGGCGCAGGTCTTCCAATCATTGACACCTTGAAGCATTTAATTGCTTCAGGTGATAAAATCCTCAAAATTCAAGCGGTACTTTCTGGAAGTTTAAACTTTGTCTTTAATAATTTTAATGACAAGACTACTTTTCACGATATCGTAAAACAGGCCCAGCAAGAAGGGTATACAGAACCTGACCCAAAGATTGATTTGAGCGGTGTAGATGTAATGCGAAAAATATTGATTTTAGCGCGTGAAAGCGGAAATCAGCTAGAGATAACCGATATCGAAAACAAATCTTTCTTACCACAAGAAAGTTTGGATACCGATAATAACGAAGACTTTTTTGCTACCCTGATAAAGCATGAAGATGATTTCCAGGCCATGTACAAAGAAGCTAACGACGCTAATAGCAAACTAAAATACGTTGCACAGTTTGAAGATGGAAAGGCAAGCGTAGGTTTACAAGCCATACCAAAGGGACATGATTTCTATAACTTGGAAGGAAGTGACAATATCGTTTTATTTTATACGGAACGCTACCCAAATCAGCCTATGATTATTAAGGGGGCAGGTGCAGGTGCCGATGTTACCGCTTCCGGTATTTTTGCCGATATCATCAGAATTGGAAATTTCTAATTATGGAGGAAATCAAAGTATTTTGCCCGGCCACAATTGCCAACATCTCATGTGGATTTGACGTATTAGGCGTTGCCCTTGATAATGTAGGCGATATTATGGTAGTTAGGAAAACCCAAGAAAAAGGCATTCGCATCACCAAACTGGAAGGTCAGGATTTACCTATGGAAACCGAGCAAAATGTTGCCGGTGTAGCAGGTTTGGCACTTGTGGAAAAAAGTGATTATACAGGTGGATTCGAAATAGAAATCTATAAAAAAATTAAAGCCGGTAGTGGTATTGGAAGTAGTGCGGCAAGTTCTACCGGTGCCGTCTGGGCCATGAACGAGCTTTTGAACAGACCGTTCACGACAGCTGAATTGGTTACATTTGCAATGGAAGGCGAAAGATTGGCAAGCGGTGTAGCCCATGCGGACAATGTAGCCCCTGCCCTATTTGGCGGGTTTACTCTGGTACGCAGTTATGCTCCATTGGATATTGTCCCCATTCATACGCCACCCGAATTGTACGCTACGGTAATACATCCACAGATAGAAGTAAAGACATCTGATTCCAGGAAGATTCTTAAGACCAATATTACATTGGCCGATGGCATCAAACAATGGGGCAATGTAGGTGGCCTTATAGCCGGTCTATATACCGAAAATTACGACCTTATTGGCCGTTCTTTGGAAGATCATATCGTAGAACCTATACGCTCCATTCTTATACCTGGTTTTGACCAGGTTAAAACCGAAGCTTTAAAAGCAGGTGCTTTAGGTTGTGGCATCTCAGGGTCAGGGCCCTCAATTTTTGCATTCAGCAAAGGCATAGACACCGCTCAAAAGGTAGGTGAAGCAATCAAAGAAGTATACAAGAACATTGGTATTGACTATGACGTTCATGTATCTAAAATTAATAGTGAAGGAATTAAGATTTTACAGTAATGAATTTTTATAGTCTAAATAAAAAAGCACCCGACGTTTCATTTAAAGATGCCGTAATTAAAGGAATTGCTCCTGACAAAGGCCTTTATTTTCCAGAACGTATAGAACCGCTTCCAAAGCGATTTTTTGAACATATTGAAGACCTTACGGATCACGAAATCGCGTTCAACGCCATTCACCAATTTGTATCCAAGGAAATCCCTAACGATAGACTTAGAGAAATTATAGCCAAGGTGCTAGATTTTGACTTTCCAGTGGTAGAAATTGAAGATAACGTAGCTACGTTAGAGCTTTTTCACGGCCCCACCATGGCGTTCAAAGATGTAGGCGCCCGTTTTATGGCCAACTGTCTCGGTTATTTTTCCGAAGGCGAAAAACAAGATGTGACCGTTTTGGTAGCGACTTCCGGCGATACTGGCGGTGCCGTAGCCAATGGTTTTTTAGGCGTAGAAGGTGTTCGTGTGGTAATTTTATATCCGGACGGAAAAGTGAGCGATATTCAAGAGCGCCAATTGACCACTTTAGGTAAGAATATAACAGCCCTTAAAGTTGACGGTACTTTTGATGATTGTCAAAAAATGGTAAAAACCGCATTTCTAGACGAAGCCCTTCTAGAAAAAATGCAATTGACCTCTGCTAACTCTATTAATGTGGCACGGTGGTTGCCCCAATTGTTCTATTTTCTTTTTGCCTACAAACAGGCAAAATCCCAAGGAAAAGAAATTGTATTTTCCATACCTAGCGGAAATTTTGGAAATGTATGCGCCGGAATGGTAGCCCAACGTTTGGGTATGCCCGTAAAGCACTTCATTGCCTCTACGAACGTTAACGATACCGTTCCCCAGTTTATGCAAACGGAAGAATACAAACCCAAACCGTCTACAGCTACTATATCAAATGCTATGGATGTGGGTGACCCGAGTAATTTTATCCGTATTAGACATTTGTATCAAGACAATTTTGATACGCTAAAAGAGAACCTCAGCTCCTATTCTTTTACAGATACAGAAACAAGGGAGACCATGAAGAAGATATACGGTGAGAGCGGATATATTGCAGACCCACACGGTGCCGTTGGTTATTTAGGATTGAAAAAATATCAGGAATCACACCCAAATACCTACGGTATCTTCTTAGAAACCGCACATCCGGTTAAATTCTTGGATGTAGTAGAAGACACCATTGGAAAGTCCGTTGAAATCCCAGAGCAAATCCAAAAGGTAATGGACAAAGAAAAGAAGGCTATTTCAATTAAGGAATACGACGAGCTAAAGCAATATCTACTGAATAGATAGCAAACAAAAAGCCCCTAAAGAAAATTCTTTAGGGGCTTTTTGTTTTTAGTTTAAAGTAGGAAGTTCAAACTTGTCCAGCGGACTTGGTTGTTTCATTACTTTCTCTATTTCTTCCGCTTTTCTAGGAGCCATAGCCGATAGATTAACCGGACCATCTTTTGTGATTAGGATATCATCTTCAATTCGTACCGCAATACCCCACCATTTTTCATCACAAGCACTACCTTCCGGAATATAAATACCGGGCTCCACGGTTATAATCGTGTTTTCTTGAAAGGGCCTATAAGTGCCAGCATCATGCACATCTAAACCCAAATAGTGAGAAGTGCCGTGAGGAAAGTAAATACGGGCGTCTTCCTCTTTTGTAATAATACCCAGTTTCATCAATCCCTCTGTAACCACTTTACTCGCTGCCTGACCCGGTGCCTGAAACGGAGCCCCCACTACACTTGCCTTAATACCGGCCTCCTGCGCGTCATAAACAATATCGTAAACTTCTTTTTGTTCTTTTGTAAACTTTCCATTTGCAGGTATAGTCCTAGTAACATCTGCAGTATACCCGTGATATTCCGCTCCCAAATCCATCAATACCAAATCATCACCTACCTTAGGTTTATTGTTTTCAATATAATGCAAAATACAACCGTTGTTACCCCCTCCTACAATGGAAGGATAGCCTTCATACTCAGCTCCATATTTCTTATAAACATACTCGTGCACCCCCTGAATCTCCGTTTCAGACATGTTGGGATGCATGGCTTTCATTACCTCAACTTGACCCACCGCAGAAATTTCAATAGCCTTTTTCAAAAGCACCATCTCCTCTGCAAGCTTAGTCTCACGAAGGCTCGCCATAATTTCACTTAACATGGAAGAGTTTAAGTTGTTCGCCGCTAATTTTAAGGACACTTTTTCCTTTATTTCGCTCCGTAACTTATCATCCTCAGCATTTACAAATCCATTTATGAGTTCATCTTCTTTCAAGCTTTCATCCCTGTTCAAATAACGTCCTAAAATCTGAGCGACATTAGCACTGTTCTCAACATCCGTAGAGGTAATCATAGAGTAGAATCTATCTTTTGAACTATCATAATCCGCAGGGTAATTGGCCTTTACCTTAAACGCCTGAATCAAATCGAACAAATCTGCTTCGTCCCTAGAATCGCGATAGTCATTTTCAAAATCAAAGAACAGTACTTTATCAAAATCCTTAAAATTAATTTCTGCCGCTTTAAAAGCACTTCCGTTAAAAGCAGTTTTAAAACCCAGTCTACCTTTCGCTCCTTCAACCCCTAAACGTTTTCCGTTCCATTGCTCGGCCCGTGGGTCCTTTTCTTGAACATATAATATTTCATTATCACTGGCCCCCAAAATTTGTTGATCTTCCGAAAAAAGAACCAGAACGGCATTAGGCTCATTGTATCCCGTTAAGTAATAAAAATTAGGGTCCTGATGATAAACATAATCCACATCATTTGCCCTATTTCGTACGGCATTGGCAAAAAATACGGCAACACTATTAGCCGGCATCATTGCGCGAACGGCGTCTCTCCTACCTTTATGAAAATCCGCAGGAAGAAAATCTGCAGGCCCTTCTTGTGCTATGTTGGCCAAAGGAACCAACAATAACGCCACCATTACGTAAAGTAGTCTCACCATCCTATTTGTTTTTAGAAAATTATTTTTTGTGTTCGGGTAATTTACAAAGATTATGCAAAACATAACAAACTGCGGTTATACTATAGTTAAATATTTCAATAGCTTTGTGAACCTAAATACAGAAGTACAATGAAAAATACTGCATTAACCAAGACCCATGAAGCACTAGGAGCCAAAATGGTGCCCTTTGCCGGGTACAATATGCCCGTTTCTTACGAAGGCGTAAATGTAGAACATGAGACCGTTCGTAACGGTGTAGGCGTTTTTGACGTCTCCCATATGGGTGAATTCCTTATTGAAGGCCCAAAAGCACTTGAATTAATTCAAAAAGTAACTTCTAACGATGCCTCAAAACTCACTATTGGAAAAGCACAATACAGCTGCCTCCCCAACGAAACAGGTGGCATTGTAGATGACTTGATTGTATATCGCATTAAAGAAGAAACCTACCTCTTGGTAGTAAACGCTTCCAATATTGATAAAGATTGGGCCCATATTTCTAAATACAATGAAGAAATAGGTGCTACAATGCGTAATATTTCCGATGGGTTTTCTCTTCTTGCCATCCAAGGGCCTAAAGCTGTTGAAGCCATGCAGTCTTTAACTTCTGTAGATTTGGCCAGTATAAAATTCTATAATTTTGTAGTTGCCGATTTTGCAGGAATTGAACACGTTATTATCTCTGCAACAGGTTATACTGGTTCTGGCGGATTTGAAATTTACTGTAAGAACAGTGAAGTTCAGCAAGTTTGGGACAAAGTTTTTGAGGCCGGTGCCGCCCATGGCATTAAACCTATAGGACTTGCCGCTCGTGACACTTTACGCCTAGAAATGGGGTATTGCCTTTACGGAAACGACATTGACGATAGTACTTCTCCTTTTGAAGCAGGTCTTGGGTGGATTACTAAATTCACTAAAGATTTTGTAAATAGTGATTCTTTAGCAAAAATAAAAGCGCACGCTCCCGAACGTAAACTCATTGGTTTTGAACTAGACGAAAGAGGTATACCAAGACAGGGGTATGACATTGTAGACGGACAAGGAAATAAAATTGGCGTAGTTACCTCCGGTACCATGTCACCCTCACTGGGCAAAGGCATAGGGCTTGGTTACGTACCTACCGTGTTTACAGAAGCAGGCAGCAAAATACATATTCAAATTAGAAAAAACGCAGTATCGGCTACTGTTGTAAAACCACCTTTTTACAAGGGGTAAACAACATTTATGAGTAAGAGAAGAGGAAAGATGGACGACGGAAGTAAAAAGATTCTCATTTTGGGTGCCAGTGGTTTTTTAGGTAATGCCATATACAAGGAACTGTGCAATTATTTTGATACGTACGGTACCTACAACTCGGCCAGGCGTTCGTTTGAAGACAACCAACAGTTCTTCAAATATGATATGGAAGAGGATGACGTACATGAAATCTTAAACAAAATACGTCCTCAAATAATTATTTCTGCCGTTCGGGGTAATTTTGCCGCTCAAATCATGGCACATCAACATCTGGTTGAATATTTGAACGAGAATGAATGCCGTCTCTATTTCCTGTCTTCGGCCAATGTTTTTGATGCGTACCGGAAATACCCTTCCTACGAACATGACAAGACGTTATCCGAAAGTGTATACGGACGGTTAAAAATTAAAATTGAAAACATGCTTCTTAGGCTGCCCCAGAAAAAAATGGGCATCCTTAGGGTACCTATGGTTTTTGGTAATAGTTCTCCAAGAATAAAGGATATTAAAAAATATATTTGGGACAACGCTCCTGTGGAGGTTTTCCCTAATTTGGTTTTAAACGTAACCAATGATGATAAGCTTACGCAGCAAATACACTATCTTATAAACAGAGATAAAACCGGAATTTTTCACTTGGGAAGTAACGACCTTGTTCACCATGAAGATTTTATAAAGGAAGTGGTTGAACGCATTGGAGAATTCACCCCTATTTACAAAAGGGTGTTTACCACCAATGAAGAGCGTTATCTTGCCGTATTGCCAAAGGATAACAAATTGCCAAAAAATTTACAGTACGGATATCAAGATATAATTGACCATCATGTAATGCGCTAATTTAAAATTATGCTCTTTTTTACATTGAATTGCTTACTTTCAAAGTCCCTACTCACACGAACAAAAATTAACTAGAATACTATGAAAAAATTAACGGAACAAGAAATTGAAAGCCAACTTGCCAAACTTAGCGGTTGGGAATATGTTGATGGTGCAATAGAAACTTCATTTGAGTTCAAGGATTTTAAGGATGCGTTCTCGGTCATGACCCGTATAGCTTTTGAGTGCGAGGCCCAAGGCCATCACCCGGATTGGAGTAATGTTTACAATTCTTTGAACATTAGACTCAATACACATGACGCAGAAGGCGTAACGGAAAAAGATTTTAAACTGGCACACAGCATTGAAGAGATTATAGAAAGCGAATAAAAAATGTGAAGATTTCACGTAAACCTGAGTCAAAATGCATCCTTATTGAATTGGTGACGCTCAGTTACTTGCAACCCTTACCATTTTTATTAAATTTGCTACGTTCAACAAATATTTAGTTACAGATTATGGGAAGAGCTTTTGAATTTAGAAAAGCACGTAAAATGAAGCGATGGTCCGCAATGTCCAAAGCCTTTACACGTATAGGCAAAGATATTGTAATGGCGGTCAAAGAAGGTGGGCCAGACCCAGACTCCAACGCAAAATTAAGGGCGGTTATACAGAATGCCAAGTCTGTAAACATGCCTAAAGACAACGTAGAACGTGCTATTAAAAGAGCAAGTGACAAAAGTCTTGGTGATTATAAAGTTGTTTTATTTGAAGGCTACGCCCCGCACGGAATTGCAATCTTGGTAGAAACGGCAACAGACAATAACACAAGAACCGTAGCAAATGTTCGCAGTTATTTTAACAAATGTGATGGTAGCTTGGGAACTTCGGGTTCTGTAGAATTTATGTTTGACCATACCTGCAACTTTAGAATTCCTGCAGAAGGAATTGACCCGGAAGAACTGGAATTAGAACTTATTGATTTTGGTGCCGAAGAAGTTTTTGTTGATGAAGATGGAATCCTTATCTACGCTCCTTTTGAGAGCTTTGGTGCTATTCAAAAAGAATTGGAAAACCGGGAAATAGAGATTCTTTCTTCTGGATTTGAGCGTATTCCACAAGTAACCAAACAACTTACGGAGGAACAAGCGGCAGATGTAGAAAAGCTTTTGGAGAAAATTGAAGAAGATGATGATGTACAGAACGTATATCATACCATGCAAGAATAATTTATTCCTGCATCCATAAAACAAAAAAGCGACCTTTTCAGGTCGCTTTTTTTATGCTCTACAATCTGTTTACTTATTAGAATAAAAGTAAAGTGATGAAGCCGAAGCCAAACTGTTATTAACTGAAGGAGCTATATCTCCACCAGCATCTGTATTTGAAAAAGCTAAAACTCGGCCTCCTCCATTAGCAGCTTCTGCTATAAATACCATTTTTGAATCTGCATCATATTCGGCGGAAACTGGATTACCCAAAAAGGTACTGGCTCCAGATACTCTAATTTGGTTATTGGCCACTGCCATAACCTCTCCGTTTGCGACCGCACCAAATTTAGAATCAAAATCAGAGATGATATGAAAAGCCCCATCGGAATCGGACGCGGCATCACCCACATCTGTCAGAATCATTGTTCCATTATCATAAGCCAAACCATGGGTACGGACAATTCCTTCTATTGCAATCTGTTTTGACGCACTCACTGTAGCATTTATAGTATTCGTTGCTGTAAATTCTGTAAAAACAGCCAATTCATTGGTTTTATCTACTACGGCATATAAATCATCTTCTACCATTTCAATTCCCCAAAGTGCAAAATCCGTAGTTACTATATTCCGTAACGTAATTTCCCCATTACTTCTGGTGTATACAAACAACCTTCCATCGGGTGTTTCCGCATTTCCATCTACATCGGCATTATCGGCAACTACAATAAAATCATCATTTACAGCAATATCCCTTGGGCTTTCTAAATCCGCAGAACTAGAAACTGATGCCGTAAGTGCTGCATCTACCAAAAAAGTAGAAATATTCGCAAATGCATTCAATTGGCCCGATGACCTGGATGCCTGGATAATTTCATCTGTATCATGATCATAATAAATACCTTCTGCGGCGGTAGAAGTTGTGGTCAATGTTTTGACTTCTCCCTTTGTCATATCATAAACCGTAACATTTCCATTGCTATTGTTAGAAGCAAATAACTGTACTTGCTCCTCTTGTTCTTGCATCTCTACCGTATCGTCGTCATCTTTATCACATGAGACCATTAAGAAAGAACCTAAAGCGATTGCTAAACTGAGTTGTATTACATTTTTGTTCATCTATTCGTGTTTTATTTATCTATACCTACGAAGAACGAACTAGATGGTTTTAAAAAAAAATGTTAAAAATATGGAAACCTAAGCAACTAAAAGATTTACAGTTGGTTGGCTCCTAAAAAGAATAGTTTGTAAAAAGTCATGATCTACGTGCCCTACCTACAACCCCCTTAAAAAAGCTTTCGTAAACTTTAAAATCCGCTTCTTTATCATCGGTAGTAAGCATGGGCTCCGAAATTTTGACCTGTTTTTTTCCAAAATCAAAAGCTATCAAAACAATAGGCACTTGAGCTCCTTTGGCTATATAGTAAAACCCTGTTTTCCATTTGTCTACTTTCTTGCGCGTACCCTCGGGTGCAATGGTCAACCTAAACTTTTCCCGTTTTTGGAATACCTTTACCGTAGCGGAAACCATATCATTGTTCTTACTGCGATCTATGGGCTCTCCTCCCAACCGTCTAAAGATATATCCAAAGGGAAATGTAAACAGGCTTTTTTTACCCACAAAATTGATTTGCTCATTCCAAACTTTTCTGATGAGCAGGCCCAGAAAAAAATCCATATAACTGGTATGTGGCACCACTGCAATTACAAACTTGTTCAGATGACCGGGAAATTGACCTACCATTTTCCAGCCCATTACCTTGAAGTAAATAAATTGAGCTAGTTTTTGCATGAGTATATGTAGAGTTTCAACAAAGAAAAATTAGCGTTCCCAGCTAGGGAAACGATTGTGTTACACATCTAATAAGGCTATATTTTTCTGTAGATGGATTCCAATTTCTCAGGAGTAATGGTATCTCGCCAATTCTCTCCAAGTGCATTTTCCCATAGGGGAACCATGTTCATTGCAACAGAAATCATGGTATCAAATTCTTTTTCACTTAAATTAGAGCAAATACCTGTAGGTAGAACAATACCATGTTTTTCTTTCATTTTATTAAAAAGCGCCACACCTTCTGGATAGAATTCTTCCAAATGCTGAAAAACGAGACAATTTCCAATACCATGTTTAACACCTAACAAATATCCCAGGCCATAACTCATGGCATGCGCTACGCCCACTTGAGAATATGCGATGCTCATGCCTCCATGCCAAGAAGCCATCATTAACTTATCCCGTGAATCCTCTTCAGATAAATCATCTAAATAAACTTCTTTACACAACTCCAAAGCCTTTTCTCCGTAACTCTGGCTAAAGGCGTTCAAATACGTACCTGTAAGCGATTCTATGCAATGGATGTAGCAATCCATACCGGTGTAAAACCATTGTTCTTTTGAAACCCCTTGGGTTAAATCCGGATCTAGCAGCACTTGACCAAAAGTGGTATGATCAGAATTGATTCCCAGTTTTTTCTCAGGCCCAAGCAAAACTGTGGTTCTAGAAACCTCGGCACCTGTGCCACTAATTGTAGGAATACCAACATGAAAAATAGATGGTTTCTGAACTAAATCCCACCCTTGATATTTTGATGAACTGCCCTCGTTTGTCAATAAAATAGCCACTGCTTTGGCCAAATCCAACAAAGTGCCCCCTCCAATACCAACGATACCGCTTGGCAAGTCTTTATATTCTTTCTTTATTTTGTGAACCAAAGCATCAACTTGCACTGTCTTAGGCTCCTCTTCCGCAGAGATAAATATAATCTGATCGTTGAAAATTAATGGGATTCTTTGAGCCAGCTCGGTTCCCTCAAAAACATCATCTACCAAGAAAATAAAAGGAGCTTCGGAATGTTTTCTTTTGGGTAGTAAAATATCTCCCAATTGATTAAAACTTCCTTTGCCGAAAACAACTCTAGGCACCATTGGAAAATTCTTGAATTCCGGCTTTTTACCTACAGTTTTATGTTTTACCTGCACTTCTTTCTTTACCTCCATAAGCTATTTCAAATACTCAACTATATCCGATAATTTATTTATTTTCAGATACTTATAATCACCATTCTCTATTTTTACTTCTTCATGCTGCCATGTAGTATGAAAGGGCACATGCACCGCCTGAGCACCAATTTCAATAAGCGGCAACACATCTGATTTTAATGAATTTCCAATCATCAAAAATTCATTCACATCAATCTCTAAATGGTTCAACAAATGTAGATAGTTTTCTTCTTTTTTATCACTCAAAACCTCCACATGATGAAAGAATTCCGAAAGTCCTGACCTTTCCAATTTACGCTCTTGGTCTAAAAGATCACCTTTGGTCAGAACTATTAACCGATAATTATTGCTTAATTTACGTAAAACTTCTCTTACACCGTCTAATAATTCCACAGGTTGGCGTAACATCTCCTTACCAAGATTTAAAATTTCACCTATTGTGTCTTGAGAAACCCGATTATTAGAAAGCTGCAAAGCAGATTCTACCATAGATAGCATAAACCCCTTTACACCATACCCATACAATTCAAGGTTTTTAATCTCCATTTTAAAGAGCTCCTGATCAATGGTGTTCATGGTTTCGTATCCCTCTAGAAGCTTGGCGAACTTTTGTTCGGTATCCCTAAAGTAGGTTTCGTTTACCCACAGGGTATCATCGGCATCAAAGCCAATTACCTTTATATTACTGTAATCTACTTCCATGCTGCTTGCGCTCTTTTCAAATCTTCAGGCGTATCTATTTCTATTCCCGAGACGGTAGTTTCTACCATTTTAATTTTTTTTCCGTACTCTAAATATCGGATGGCTTCAATTTTTTCGATAGCCTCCAAAGGCAGCATAGGCAGTCTCTGGAAATCCATTAAAGCCCTTTTCCTAAAGGCGTAAATACCTTTGTGCTTGTAGTACACACTTTCAATCTCTTTATTTCGGGGATAAGGAATTGGCGAACGGGAAAAATACAGTGCAAAATTACGGTTATCCACAATTACTTTTACCGTATTGGGGTTGCTTATTTCCTCTTCGTCTGTAATCCTGACCATTAACGAGGCTAAATCTATCTCTTTCTCCGGATCGTTTTTAAACACCTCCAAAACCCCGGCCAAACTTTCCCTATCCGTAAAAGGTTCGTCTCCTTGAACGTTTACAATGATATCAACATCCATATCGGTTACCGCTTCCGCTATACGGTCACTTCCACAGTCATGCTCTTTTTGGCTCATCAGGACTTTTCCGCCGGCGTTGCTTATAGCATTAAAAATGACATCACTATCCGTTACCACGTAAACCTCATGAAACAACTTGGTTTCTACTGCCGCTTCGTAAGTGCGCAATATAACGGGCTTTCCCGACAAGTCCTGCATCAGTTTTGCAGGAAATCTAGATGCCGCATAACGGGCAGGTATCATGGCTATTATCTTCACTTTATATACAAATTATAGTTTTTATTCTATTGTTACGTCCGGTCATTTCTTTTGGGTCTTAATTTTCTGTAAATACGAAAAATCACTACCAAAATAATTATGACTAAAATTACGGCAAGTACAGGAGCGAATATAGATGTCGTGGTTACCACGACCGCCGTGCCCGTTTCTACGGTAGAAACCACAGGATTGGCCAAACCGCCTGTTGAAGCCGTAGAGGCCAACCTACCGGTTGCCCCGGCCCCTTTTATGGCCGTAGCCGTACCGCCACCTGCAATTATAGCCAAAGACCAAGTTACCACTGGATCTAGATCTGCCACCGTAGAGACCATTACCGCCGTACCTGCAATGGCCGCCAAAGGTACCGCAAAACTATCCAAAACATTATCTACCCACGGTATAAAGTAGGCGAAAATTTCCACCAAAGTTGCGACTCCAAATGCTATTACGGCTGCAAAACTTCCTATCCACTGCCAACTTTCGTTTAATTCCCAAACTCCGGTATACGAGGCCAAACTAAGTGCAAACAGAGGCAGGAATACCCGAAACCCTACCGAAGCGGCTAAACCTACACCTAAAAAAATACTGATTATGGTTTCCGATGTCATCTTAACACTATTATTTCCGGTCCGTACGACCTTAAAATTAATACCCTGTACGAGTGCAATTTAGCCTATTCATCACCAACAAAAAAATCGTCCTTAAAACCTATAAGATACAATTGTTTTTTTGCCCTGGTAACCGCGGTGTACAACCACCTAAGGTATTCCTTGTCCACCCCATTTGGCAGATAAGGCTGTTCTACAAAAACCGTATTCCATTGGCCTCCTTGAGACTTGTGACAAGTAATGGCATAAGAAAATTTTACCTGGAGCGCGTTAAAATATTTATTATTCTTCACGCCCAGAAACTTCTTGTATTTAGAAGATTCATTCACAAAATCTTTCATTACCTCTTGGTAAAGCCTATTCCCATCTTCGTAAGGTAGCGATGGTGTTTCCGCTTTTATGGTATCCAAAAGTAGAACTGTCTCAAAAGGTTTTTGGTTAGGATAATCTACCATTTGCACCTTTACTTCCGCAAACCTAAAACCATAGAGTTCTTTTATTGCAAACAGCTCTAACACCTCAATTATGTCACCATTTGCAATAAAACCGGCCTCCGTATTGGGCGATAACCAAAAATAATTATTCTTGACCACCATCATATAATCCCCAACAGATATCTCATTCTCCAGAAACAAAATCCGGCTACGAATGTTCTCATTGTACAGGTTGGCCCGCTTATTGGACCTCACGATAAATGCGGTTTCTTCTTTTCCGTTTTCAGAATAGCTTGAATCTATTGCCTCTTGAATCTCATACCCATCAACCAGTCTAACTATATCTCTAAAATTGCTTAAATGAAATTTAAACTCATCTACAAAACTACTCTGTAATTGCTCCCTAAGCAGGGTAGCATTAACCAAAATACCCGAATCTTCGGCCTGGCGCACTACCTCATCCAGTTCTAGGCGAACCACTTCCTTATCGTAATTTAGCGCCAGTTTATCAGGGTCTAACGCCGGACTTAGGTTTAAGTGCACGGGTGGCAACTGAGCGGTATCACCAATTAAAATCAGTTTGCAATTATGTCCTCCATAAACAAATTGTATTAAATCATCTAAAAGCGAACCGTTACCAAAAAGCTTGGAATCTGTAGGTGCATCCGGAATCATAGAAGCCTCATCTACTATAAAAATGGTATTCCTATGCTTATTGGGGGCCAAAACAAATTGAATACCGCCTCCGCCCTGCTTTTTAGGGAAATAAATTTTTCGGTGAATTGTAAAGGACTGGGTGTTTGCATAGTTGGACATGACTTTTGCCGCCCTTCCTGTGGGTGCCATTAACACTGCCTTCATAGTGGTCTTCCACAAACTACTTACCAAGGTCCCCACCAAGGTAGTTTTACCCGTTCCCGCAAAACCTTTAAGTAGGAACACATCATCCTTTCTGTCAGAAAGTATATACGTAGCTAGTTTTTGTAGCGCTATCGCTTGCTTAAGGGTAGGTTCGTGCGGAAATTTTTCCTTTAAAATTTTGTAAAATGAAGCATCGTTCAACATTGTCATAGGTATCAAAGATAAACAGGATTTTTGGGCGAAAAACTTTTGCGATTGAAAAAAAATTGTAGATTTGTCACAACCACTTAAATATAATTAACACTTAAGAAATGAAGACCATAATTCAAATTGTACTGTGGGTAGCTTGTGTAGGTTTGGCATACCTTATATACCAATCAGTTACGGGGCCTATCGAATTCAACAAAGTAAAGGAAGAACGTTTCGGGCAAGTTATTGCTAAATTGAAAGATATAGGAAACGCTCAAGAAGCTTACAAAACGGTGAACAGAAAATACGCCAATGATTTTAACAGTTTGATTAAATTTATCGATACTGCTGAATACACTATTACTCAGCAACGCGATTCTTCATACATGGAGTTTGATAAAACTTACCAAATTGACCTTCTTAAAGAAGTAAAAATTATAGATACCTTAGGTACCGTTTCAGTTAAAGATTCACTTTTCAAGAACGATACTCGTTACAAGACTCTTATGGAAGTTCCTTTCGCTAAAAATGGTGAGAAGTTTGAAATGAAAGCTGATGTTCTTGTTAAAGGAAATTACAAAGCCCCTGTTTATGAGGCTAAAGTAGACAAGGCTGTTGTTCTTTACGACCAACAACCTACTCTTTTAAAGAAAGAAAAAGCAGAAGTTGGTGTGGAAGAGGTAAATGGTGCTTACATAAAAATTGGCTCACTTACCGAAGTTAGTACTGCTGGTAACTGGCCCCCTATATATGACAAAAAAGCAGACAAAAAATAATACTGGAGAACCAGTGGAAAATTTTAAAAAACTGTCCATTCAAGTTAGCTTGAATGGACTTTCTTTTTGTGTATTTGATACCGTAGCGAATACCATACTAAATTCTGAAAAGGTGGTTTTTGCAAAAGAACTTACCCCGTATGAAATATTAAAACGGTTAAAGCTCTTATTTTCATCCCATACCATTGAAAAAGAGCAATTTTCAGAAATAGTTGTTGTTCACAGAAACAACCTCTTCAGCCTTGTACCAAAAGCTTTGTTCAATGAAAACGAGCTGGCCAATTATCTAAAATTCAACACCAAAATCTTGGCCAACGACCATTTGGCCTATGATGAACTTGAAAGTTTTGAGATCAACAATGTTTATGTTCCTTTTGTAAACATCAACAACTATATCTACGACCTTTTTGGAGAATTTACCTTTAAGCACAATGGCACCGTAATGGTAGAGTCATTATTGAACAACCATGCTACCAATAAAGAAGCTGTGTGTTATATACATACTTCGCAACGCCAAATGGACGTTACGGTAATCGCATCAAAAAAACTTTTGTTGTTCAACAGCTTCAATTTTGTAACCAAAGAAGATTTTCTCTACTACCTGCTCTTTACGTTGGAGCAACTGGAGCTTGATACGGAATCGGTTTGTTTAAAACTCTTTGGTGATATTGAAAAAGGCGATGATATTTACGACCTATGTTACAACTACGTAAAAGATGTTTCCATTTTCTACCCCTCATTTACCGAACACCCTGGCATAGACAGACCAGAAGAAACTATTGATTTTACCGTAATAAACGCCTTTTAATGCGCATCATTTCAGGTTTACACAAAGGAAAGCGATTAACAGCTCCCAAAAAATTACCGGTTCGCCCTACTACGGACATGGCCAAAGAAGCCCTGTTCAACATTTTAAACAACCGTTATTATTTTGACGAACTCGTAGTTTTGGACCTATATGCCGGAACAGGAAATATTAGTTATGAATTTGCCTCTAGAGGCACCACACAAATTAGTGCCGTAGATGCAGACTATGGGTGTATACGGTTCATTAACGAAACCTCGGAAAATCTAGAAATGAGTATTTCTGCTTTTAAAAGTGATGTTTTTAGTTACCTTGAAAAATCCCGGGAAAAATCAACTATCATTTTTGCGGATCCGCCTTACGACCTTCCTTTGGAGTCATTTGAAAAAATACCTGAACTGGTTTTTGAAAATGAATTATTGTTGGATAATGGCCTTCTTATTATAGAACATGCCAGCCAAATGGACTTATCCCATATCAACAATTTTGTGGAAAACCGAAAATACGGAAGTAGTATGTTCAGTTTTTTTGAAAATCCTGACCAAGATTAAAATTGAATTCTTGGAAGAAAAAATAAAGCAGGCCATAAGCCGGATTCTGTTAAGCCCCAAAGGAACTCCCTTATCATTTATCTAGTACTAACATTACTGTTAGGCTCAAACCGCCTACCCTTCGGCTCGGGCGTGCAGCCCTCAAGCACCGATTTACATGACGTTTCACCGCATAGAGTTTACCTGGTTTCACTACAGCATTACCTGTACATACTTTCTGCTGCACTTGTCCTATTCCGTTAAACGGACGACGGGCGTTACCCGCTATGCTGCACTGTGGTGTCCGGACTTTCCTCTCCCGTTTTCACGGCAGCGATAAGGAGACCTGCTCAACGCGCTAAATTAGTACAATTGTTGATAAATAAAGACTTTATCCCACCGAAATAAAACACTGGTACCATTCCTATTTTTATATTTGTAGGATTGAATTGATGTAAATTCTAAACCATAGTTTTTTTGGAACCTTTTATTGTATCGGCACGTAAATATAGACCTCAAACATTTAGGGATGTTGTGGGGCAACAGGCCATTACCAATACTTTGACCAATGCCATCGAACACAATCATTTGGCACAGGCCCTTTTATTTTGTGGCCCTAGAGGAGTTGGCAAGACTACCTGCGCCCGTATTCTTGCCAAACAGATAAATTCTGATGGAACGGAACGTGAAGGTGAAGATTTTGCTTTCAATATTTTTGAGCTGGATGCCGCATCCAACAACTCGGTAGATGACATCCGTAATCTTATAGACCAAGTACGCATACCACCACAAGTGGGCAAATACAAGGTTTACATCATAGATGAGGTTCACATGCTCTCGCAATCGGCCTTCAACGCTTTTCTAAAAACACTTGAAGAACCGCCAAAACACGCCATATTTATTTTGGCCACCACCGAGAAGCATAAAATTATACCCACGATACTCTCTCGTTGTCAGATATTTGATTTTAAGAGAATCACCGTTAAAGATGCTGCCGAATATCTAAAATACATTGCCGAGAACCAAGGTATTGTTGCAGATGATGATGCACTACATATCATAGCCCAAAAGGCAGATGGTGCAATGAGGGATGCCCTTTCTATTTTTGATAGGGTCGTTAGTTTTTCAGGAAAAGAACTGACCAGAAAGGCCGTGACGGAAAATTTAAATGTTCTTGATTACGACACTTATTTTGCTGCGACCGATTTAATTCTAGCTCATAACATACCGCAACTACTCTTATTATTTAACAAAACCCTATCATTAGGCTTTGACGGGCATCATTTCATAAGTGGATTAGCCTCTCATTTTAGGGACTTAATGGTTTGCCAACACCAAGACACCATTAACCTTTTGGAAGTAGGCGATGTGGCCAAACAGAACTATTTAGAGCAATCAAAGAAGACCTCAATGCAGTTTCTTCTTCAGGCTTTGAATATTGCCAATGACTGTGACCTGAAGTATAAGACCAGTAAAAACCAACGGTTGCTGGTAGAACTTACCTTAATGAAACTAGCTTCAATTGGATTTGAGGCCGAAAAAAAAAATTCTGAATCCGACCTCCTAGACGGTTCTACCATTGATTATATAGCTCCAGCATCCTTTTTCAAAGGAAATGGCGCGGTTCAAAAAACACCGGCAAACACTAGTATTCCCGCTCCAAAAGAGCAACCAGAAGTGACTACTCCTGAACCTGTTGTTTCTACCGAAAAACGAGAGGAAACCTATCAAAACGAGGAAAAAATTCCTTCTCCAAGTTCAATTGCCGTTGCGGAGCCCAAAATACAGGAAACAGCACAGCCACAACCTGAAGCTGCACCCATAAAAAAACTCAGTATAGGTGGAGAAAGAAGGGTTTCAGGACTTTCCCTGTCTAGTTTAAAGGCAAAAAAAGAACATGAGCTTAGTAGAAAAGATGAAACAATTGATGAAAGTAAGCTCCCAAAAGATGCTTTTTCCGAAGAGGAAATGCAACAACATTGGGCAGATTATATTCAGAAAATTGATAATGACGGAAAGAAAATTTTGGCCTCCAACCTTAACGTAGATATTCCAAAACTAGTTCAGGATAAAACCATTTGGATAGAATTACCCAATGAAACCATGAAAAAGGAAATTGAGCGTGAGCAATATGGACTTATGGAGCATTTGAGAAGAAACCTGAACAACTACTTTATTGAATTAAAGATTACCGTAAACGAAACCGTTGCGAAAAAGTTTGCGTTTACTCCTGAAGAAAAATATGAAAAGCTCAGGGAGAAAAACCCTGCCATAGATTTACTTAGAAAAACTTTTGATTTAGACCTTTAGCCCTTTTTCAAACCGGATTCTTAGAGCGTACACCAACATTATTACAGCAATAATCAGCAAACCACCTGCTTCCCTAGCCCGTTCAATATTTACAATATCACCTTCACCAATAGCAAAACCTTGAAATTGCTCTGGCCATTGGGTATACGTACCAATTACGGCCAAAAAGAAAAAAGATATAGCCACATAAACAGACAAACGGTTCATTGCGAACAAAGCAGAGGCCAATGCCGCAAGTCCGTAAATAAGATACCACGTAGTAGCATCCGGATCATTATACTGCATATAGGCGGCCCAAGCGAAAAGAATGGCGAATACCACGCCCACTATTTTAAAGAAGATTTTCATATTTCCTCCGTTACGTGCTCCTTAAGGATAGTATACACATCCGTAGCTTCTATATCATCCTTAAAAGAAGAATTGATCTGATCAGTTATCAATATAGGGTAATCTGCCTTGTCTTCAGGAATTCTACCATGAGAACCTTTTACTAAAGTAGCATCTAAGGGAATAATATTCATAACCGTTCTAAAGCCCATTTTTTTCTTCAACAACTTAGCTACAACTTTTGCCATAACCAATTTGTCTTTTGGGTTTGTCAACATTTCTACAGGGTCGTAACCCGGTTTTTTATGAATATCAACCATACGTGCGTAATCCGGCGCCTTGGCATCATCTAACCAAAAATAATAGGTAAACCAAGAATCGGCATCTGCTACTACAACTAAGTCTCCACACCTCTCATGATTTAAATTAGCTTTTTCCAACTCCTCACCTGTCAGAACCTTTTCTACTCCGGAAACGGTCTCTAATAAAGCTTTAACTTCTAGTTTTATAGATGGGTCGTTTAAATACACATGTGCAATTTGATGATCGGCCACGGCAAAAGCCCTACTCTGCCCCGCATCCAAAAGCTCCAACCCACGTTCTTCCCTAATAGCGATGTACCCCTTAGAACGCAAAATTCTATTTAAATGAACAGGGTTGTTTACATCCGTAATACCATATTCCGACAGTAATACAATACGCGCGTTACGCTGTTGAAAATGAGTCACCAACTGTTCAATAACAGCATCTATTTCCTTTAAATCCTTTTTTATTTTGCTGAAATCCAACCCGTGGCGCTGCAAGTTGTAATCTAGATGTGGAAGGTAGACAAGAGACAATGTTGGATTGTGCATCTCATCCGTACGAATAGCCGCATCGGCAATCCATTTACTGGATTTTATAGAGGTTTTTGGACCCCAAAACTGGAACAAAGGAAAAGTACCCAATTCATCCTGCAACATATCCCTTAATTCCGGAGGATAAGAATATACATCAGGTATCTTTCGGCCATCTGCCAAATAGTTCGGCCTTGGGGTTAAACTGAAATCAACCGTAGAATACATATTGTACCACCAGAAATGATTGGCACAGGTAAAATGTTCATCCTCCTTTTTAAGATCGTCCCAAAGCTTATCGCTCTGTACCAAATTATTGGACTGTCGCCAGAATTTTATTTCACATTCTTCCTTAAAATACCAGCCATTACCCACAACACCATGCTCATCCGGTGTTTTCCCCGTGAGGTACGTAGATTGTGCCGAACATGTTACCGCTGGCAAAACTGGACTTATGTAAGCCGATTTTCCCTTTTTTAAGAAAGATTCTATAAATGGGGTATGTTCCCCAATAAGACGTTGGGTCAAGCCTACAACGTTAATTACTACCGTTTTTTTCATCCTCTAAAACTTTTCAACAAACCACTCAATCTCTCTGATAATAGACTCCGAAAGGTCTCTTTTCAAGGTATATGGAAGAACATCCCACGTATAGGTCTCTATTTCCAAGTGCTCGGAAACAGGATTATTTTTTAAATATTCCATCACCTTTAGGATATGGTCTTGCGTAGAATCCAGTACCCCAAACCGTTCCAGAAATATAGGTACGTGAAAATGCGCGCGCAACTCCTTAAAATCACGCTTATGCTCCAACACTATGGGTAAATCATTATAGGTTTTTACCTTTCTATCTATCTTTTCGGTCACCTGATGCAGGTAAGTAGGCTCATCAAAAAGAGCCAAGGCCTCCCATATTTCTTCATTGCCTGACGGATTAGCAAGAATTTTCAGCGCTGCACTAACTTGAATTTTTCCAATCGCTATTCCCGCGTCGGCGAACTTCTTAAATGTGTCCACTGGTTCTTCATAGGCCAAAGAAAAATGACAGATATCATAACAGACAGTAAGATACCGGTGTATAATTTTATTGGCTTCTGAAGCATTCAAACCAAGTTTATCGGCAATTACGGTCGTTCCTATGGGTATAAGGTAATCCGTAAAAAAACGTAGCACCTCATCACTGTTTTCCAACATACCATCTGGCTCCGGTTCTATGTCCAGATGTACATACTTTCCGGTTCGCTTTTCTATGTCATGTAGATGAATGGCGACTTCCACCATATTCTTTGCTCCGGTCTCAAAAGCTGATTTTGTAGCCTCTTTGGTAGAATGCCAATATTTATAACTTACCGGAGAGGTAGATATTCCACCGGATATACCTTCAGGAAGTAAAGCCTCTAACTGATCGAACAAACGTTTGGTATAGATCAACCGTTCAGCAGTGGTCCAATCCGGGGCATGTACATCATCCTTTACCCGTTCATTATGAAAGTTGCCGTATGGAAAACCGTTCATGGTAAACACATACACATTGTTCCTGTCCAACCATTGCTTGAATTCTTCAAGATTACCGTTCATGGCAAGCTCTTCACTAGCTTTGTTGGACAACCGCAACCCTAATCCAAAGGGCTTGTCCACAGCTACTTTTTGCTTTATCTGGGGAACATGTTCCTTAAGACTATCAAACGTAGTCTTCCAATCAAATCCGGGGTGAATATTGGTACAATAAGTGAGTTGAAAATTGTTATCTATCTGCAAACTACCCTACTTTAAGTTTTGAAATTTCGTTTACCATGTCCAGTGCCTTTTTCATGGTCTGGCGGTCAATCTGATGAACATCATGCTTAACACCTAAATCAGAAATAAGTGTTATAGTAAGTTCTCCTCCTAAATGCTCGCGAAACTCTTCTATTCCGTTCAACAATTCATTTACCTCTTTCTCCGAAGCCAATGGAAAGCTTAAATCAAAACCAATGTTCTGAAAAACAGCCACCACACGGTCCAAATCCGCTTTATTGATCAAACCTGTTAAATGCGCATACGCCACATCTAACACGATACCCTTTGCAACGGCTTCGCCATGACGTAAGGCATAATTGGTCATATATTCTAATTTATGGGCCGCCCAATGCCCAAAATCCAAAGGTCTGGACGAACCACTCTCAAAAGGGTCTCCGCCTTGGGCAATATGGTGCATATGCATTTCGGCACACCTATATATCGTGTACTGCATTGCTTCCATGTCTCTATCCCGCAATTTATATGCGTTTTCCTCCAAATACTCAAAAAAGACCTTATCCTTGATCAATGCGACTTTTAAGGCTTCGGAAATACCGGAAATCCAATCGCGTTGCTCTAAGGTTTTTAGAAAATCCGTATCGTTTATAATCGCATATGGTGGCGCAAAAGTGCCAATGAAATTCTTTTTCCCAAAAGCATTCACACTATTTTTAACGCCCACAGCGGAATCATCTTGAGACAAAACAGTTGTTGGTATACGAATTAATTTTACACCTCTATGCGCAATTGCCGCGGCGTATCCCGCCATATCAATTACCGCTCCCCCGCCAATGACCACAACAAATGAATGTCTGCAAATAGCATATTCGCTAACTCCTTTAAGAATTGCTTCAACTTGACTTTCATCATTTTTACACGCTTCGCCCCCTTGGACTATCATGCTCTTCATGTGCACCAGATTTTCAGGATAATGCTTACAGTAAGATTTTATATTATCCATAAGCGCCGGGTGCGCAGCCGCAACACCATCATCAACCACAAAAAGAAGTTTTACAGGCTCATTTTTATAGGTCTTGATAATATCCTTGAACAAGGTATTTTCGGTACCGAACAAGTTTTGGGTAAAGTGAAGGCCATATTGATATGAAACCTCAAATTTTTGTTCTATCGTTTTAAACATCATTTTTCTTTTGAACGCCAATAACAATTGACCTTAGGTAACGGCAAATAATTTTGATAGGCTCTTGGACACCGGAAGCAGTGCCAAAATAACCAACCCATACCACCAGTCCGAAAAAGCTACGGCAATGGACGAATCCAATAAAATTAACGCTATGACACCCGCCATAACCGCTTTTTTAATATTCTCCGGTGAGTTTACGGAATGTGCCTTAATCAAAGGCTTAAAAACCGTGAACGCAAACAATATCAAAAACAATAACGGAAATAAAAGCGCATCCGTATGTAGAAAGGCCATAGTTGCAACGGCTAAAATTACAGTTCCGTAGAGCACACCCGCCAATACAATATGATTTTTATTTTCTCCATGCACTTCACCTCTACTTATTAAAGTAATCGCAAAGATGTATACGATGGGTATAAAGGCCATGAACCAAAAACTAAAATCATTTAAGATGGACATGCCCAATAACAAGTTGATTCCCCTGCACAGCCCCATACTTAAAGGCCCGAAAAAATCATATTTCTTAGCAATTGCATCATATAAAAGTATGGCAAATGCCAATGCTACAGCAACCATTCCGGACGTTACGGATACCAGGAATGCCAACAGTACGCCAACAGTTAAAGTAACACCGCCATATAACGCCGCCGAATTATAAGGAACAACACCACTAGGAATGGGCCTTTCCGGACGTTCTACTTGATCGATCTTAAAATCGAATACATCGTTTAGAATTACGCCTCCCGCATAGAGAAGTACGGATGAAAATATTAGGTATATCACATTAAAAAACCGCTCCGAACCTAGAAAATCAGTTTGAAGACCACCTACAAAAATACCTCCAATAGCTACACCGGCCAAAATATCGGCCGCAGCAGTCGGTAAATTAGCAGGTCTTGCCAATCGTGCATAACCAAGAAACGTGCGATTCATTATGTAATCTGATCAGAATCTATCCTAGGCTCCTGCCCTCTTAAAACACTGTTATCATTATAAAGTTGCGTTTGATTGATTCCATCAGGCTTTAACCAGTGCTCTTCCTTCATTTTACCATTAGATCCAAAAATATCCAATGCATTTTGATAACATGTCTTTACAACATCCTCTCTTGCAATTCCTCTTTTAAGCATAAGGTTTGCCGTCTTTGGCACCGCCAAAGGATCACTAACACCCCAATCTGCAGAGCTATCTACTATAATATTGTTGCTTCCATATTTTTTGACCACTTCTACCATACGTTCGTTACCCATTTTTGTCTTTGGGTAAATGGTAAATGCTGCAATAAAACCTCTATCAAGAACGTCTTTTACGGTTTCTTCGTTATTATGGTCGATAACCACTTTTGAAGGGTCTAGACCATGCTCCAAACAAACCTCCATACTTTTTAAAGTTCCTGCCTTTTTATCGCGATGAGGCGTGTGCACTTGCACTACCATGTCCAACTCCTTGGCCATTTCCAGCTGCATACGGAAATATTTATCCTCCGCCGGGGTCTGGTCGTCATACCCTATTTCTCCAATAGCTACAACGTTCTGCTTGTGCACGTACAATGGCAAAAGCTCTATAACCTGCTCCGCCAATGCTTCATTGTTGGCTTCTTTGGAATTTAAGCCGATGGTACAATAATGCTGGATACCAAATTGGCTCGCCCTAAAAGGCTCCCAACCTACCAAACTACTGTAATAATCTTGAAACGAACCCACTTGCGTTCTTGGCTGTCCTAACCAAAAAGAAGGTTCTATTATAGCTACTACTCCGGCCTCGGCCATAGCCTCATAATCGTCCGTAGTTCGCGATGTCATATGTACATGCGGGTCGATTATCATCATTTTATCTTCCATACTAATCTTTTATATTTTTCCAGGTAATAGTTTTACGCTCTACTTGAGTTTTTATTTCGGGATACTTATCCAGTAATTCTTTCGCTTTTGACGCTTCGGAATTATAGCAACATAATGCGGCCACTTTATTTTCAACAGGATTATCACTTGCAAACAAGCGTGCCATATCTTTCAACAAGTTATCATCTAAAAATCCCGCGACCGGTCTCCAAAACAAAGGTTCAATCTCCCTTGAAGCCGCCCAACGTTCATGTGCATAATCTGAGATAATCCGTGCCAAGTCCTTATTGGCCCGCTCGTCAATATTCAAAATATTGGAGAGGTCTAACTGCATAAAGGCAGCCTTTAGAAACATTTGGTTCCATTGCTGATCATTAAAATATTTTGCCGGGTAAGGGTTCCGCATACTTATCGCTTCAAAAATAGTGGCAATGTTCGTACGCAAAGCTTCAACTGCGGTCTGCTTATAATTCTCCGCATTGGGCAATAAGATTAGAAATTTCAGAAAAGTTTCGAGCTCACCAATATCTGCAACTTGAATTAAATTGGCCACTTTGGGCACAAAAAAATCTTCGTTGGCATATAGCACCTTTATCAATAGATAAATACGCGCTACCTGAAGCGTTGTAGCTTTTTGAGTTTTTAAATATTGGGTTACTGCATCCGCATCCTCACTTAGATTCAGAATAGTGCCTGAATCTATTTTACTAGCCAGCAGGCTATAGGTCATATACAGGTCCTTAGTAGAACTTGAGCCAATGATCTGCTCTAATTTTTGTTGCAACCATGAATTTGTTTCCGAGTCTAAATTAGTGCTTAATAAAGACTGGAGCTTTTGGTCTATTTTGGTTAATTCCATAATCTGTTATTCGGGTTTCTTGACAAGTGGTAACAACCCTGCTTTTTTAACCTTTCGGTCTAATAAAAAACAACTATCTACAAAACTAATTATTCTTTAGGGGAAACTGGATATTTAAGATGCTAAATTCTAGTTATAGTTTACAAAGATTCTTGCTAATTTTACGAAAAATATAATTATGCTAGGCCTTAAGTTACCAACTGACCCCAGATGGGTGAATATTGTTGAGAAAAATATAGATGAGATTTTGACCGATCACGCCTACTGCGAACAAAAAGCAGCAAGCACGGCCATATCATTAATCATAAGTTTTCCCGAGTATACCGAGTTGGTGGAGGAAATGATAGCACTTTCTAGAGAGGAAATGGCCCATTTTAAAATGGTACATGACCGTATTACGGCTAGAGGACAAAGTTTAGGACGGGATAGAAAAGATGAGTATGTTCTTCAATTGATCAAATTCTTTCCAAAAGGCGGAAGCCGCACCACCCAATTGGTACATCGTCTTTTATACGCCGCATTGATCGAAGCCAGAAGCTGTGAACGCTTTAGATTGCTATCTGAAGAACTGGAGGATAAAGAACTTGCTGAGTTCTACCATAAGCTTATGGTAAGTGAAGCCGGGCACTACACCATGTTCCTAAAATTTGCAAGGCAATATGGAAATCGTGAAGAAGTGGACAAGAAATGGCAAGCACTCCTAGATTTTGAGGCTGAAATAATGAAAAACCTAAGTAAGAACGAAAGCATTCACGGGTAAGAATTTCAGGTTTTAGAAAAGCCCATATGCTTTAGCCTAAAACCTGAAACCCTAATTATTCCTTACTCTGCCATTGAAATATCCGGACCTAGTTTATTTTTGTAATAATCATATGTAGCAAACTGCGAACGTAGCTTAGGCTTATCATTTACACGATAAGCGTTATTCTGTTCTTCATTGAACACTCTAGCTTTTACATTATCGTTCCAAGAAATTTCATACGTATCTATCAACTCTTGTTTTACATCTTCGTCATAAATAGGACAACCTACCTCTACCCTATTCTCTAGGTTACGGGTCATAAAATCCGCAGAAGAAATAAACACTCTGGTATCACCATCGTTACAGAAAATAAAGATTCTTGGGTGTTCCAAAAACTTATCTACAATACTAATGGCCTCAATATTCTCGCTCATACCTTTTATACCGGGTATTAAGCAGCAGATACCCCGCACAATCAATTGTATCTTAACACCGGCATTACTGGCTTCGTACAATTTATCTATCATTTTATACGAAGTAAAGCTGTTCATCTTAATTTTGATGTACGCCTCTTTACCCGCTTTAGCGTTCGCTATTTCCTTATCTATCAGTTTTATAAAGAAAGATTTGGTATAATGTGGAGACACTATTAGATGCTTGTACTTATTGATTTTATAGGTTGTCTCAAAGAAATCGAAAACCTTATTCAATTCTTTTAGAATACGCTCATTTGCCGTAAACAGCGTATAATCCGTATAAATTCTTGCTGTAGACTCGTTAAAGTTACCTGTGCTAATAAATCCATAACGCTTCAGCACCCCGTTTTCCTCTCTTTCTATCATACATATCTTACTATGTACTTTAAGCCCCGGTACACCAAAAATGAGTTTTACACCTTCCGCCTGAAGTTCCTCGGCATATCTAATATTGGCTTGTTCATCAAAACGTGCGCGAAGTTCTATTTGCAGGGTCACCTGTTTTCCATTCTTAACCGCATTGGACAAACAAGCGGCCACCTGAGAATCGTTGGCAAGACGATATACCGTAATCTTGATCGCTTTTACCTTTGGGTCTAGAGCGGCTTCCCTTAAAAATTTAAGCACATATGAAAATGTATGGTAAGGCGTGTACTGCAAATAATCCTTATCAGCTATTTTCTCAAGCAGACTACCTTCAAGATTTAAACCTTTTACCGGTAAGGGAGCTATTTTACTGTACATTAAATCTTCTCTTCCCAAACTAGGGAAGCCCATATAATCCCGCTTGTTATGATATCTACCTCCCGGTATAACACTATCCGCATCCTCGATCCCCATTTTATCCTTAAGAAAATCCAGCGTATCCAACTCTATGTTCTTGTCATATACAAAACGTACCGGATCACTAATTTTCCTATGTTCTACACTGGAGTAAATTTTCTCAATAAAACTTTTACTTAAATCATTATCTATATCAAGTTCCGCATCTCGCGTAATCTTGATCATATGAGAGGATATGGACTTATAATCGAACATAGGGAAAACACTATCCATACAATACCGGATAATATCATCCAGAATGATCACATAGTTCTTATCACCCTCTTTAGGCAGGACCACAAAACGATCAATACCCTTAGGAATCTCAATAAGTGCATATCGTTTTTCCTTTTTCTCAAAGGTACGTTTGGTGCGATCATCACTCTTTAAAACCATCTTTACGGCTAAATATGCCGCTGTATCCTTCAACATTGGAAACTCCGCCAAATCATTTAAAATGATGGTCATAAGCTGCGGACTCACCTTTTGAATAAAGTATTTCTTAACGAACTCCCCTTGTTTCTCGGTCAATTCGTTTTCCTTAAGAAGATAGATATCCTGATTTTCTAACTCCTTCTGTATTTCGTCTAAAATCTCAACACTTTTGCGTTGCTGCTCAATTACAAATTTGGTAATCTCTTCCAGTAAATCCTTGGCCTTCTCACCACCTAAAACACTTTTGCCCGATTTTCCCGCTTCAAAAATTCGTTTTACGGTAGCATAACGCACTTTAAAAAACTCATCTAAATTGTTGGAAAAAATTCCTAAAAACCGAAGACGTTCTATTAACGGTACATTCTCATCCTCGCACTCTTGAAGCACTCTTTCGTTAAAACGCAACCAGCTTATTTCTCTGTTTATATATTTGTAATTTGTCTTTATCATTTATCTAAGGTCTTTCGGGAAAATGGTTTGTTTTGTTGTTCCTTTTGTTACTGAATTCCAGCTATTGACCGGAAAATTGAGCTGTACCAGACCACTGGTCGTAACGTTGTCAATATAGGTATTTCCCAAAGAATTGGCAACATGGGTAAAAGCGTGATTATGACCAAAAATCATCACAGAATCTAACGAATCATCAAGGTTTGATATAAAGTCAAAAACCGATTCCCCTGAAAAATCATACAGTTCGTTCGTAATCTGTACCAAGGACAAAGAAATATTGAGCTGTCTAGTAAAAATCATAGCGGTGTGCAATGCCCTATTTGCGGGACTTGAAAAAACGGCGTCTATATTTTCTCCTTGAGAATTAAACTTGGAGGACACTAAAAGTGCATCGTTCACACCTCTTTCCTGAAGCGGCCGATCTTTATCGCTCACCGAATAATCCCAAGAAGATTTCCCGTGCCTGACCATTATCAATGTTTTCATTTAATCGAAATTTAAAGTTTTAAAAATGTTTAGCCCCTTCCAAATTTTGCTCTAACCTTGGGTTTAAGGTGCCAATCTTTCCATTTTCCAATCCAAACCATCAATTAAGCTGTACCTAATACGATCATGCAAGCGGTTAGGTCTTCCTTGCCAAAATTCCAATGATTGCGGTTTTACAATATACCCGCCCCAATAGTCCGGTCTTGTTATTTCCTTGTCCTGGTATTCTTGCTCTAATTGCTTTAACTTATTTTCCAAATTTTCCCTAGATGCAATAACAGAGCTTTGCTCAGAAACAATGGCTCCGAGCTTGCTCCCATCCGGGCGGGACTCAAAATAACCGTCAGACATATTTTCGGCAATCTTTTCGGCCTTGCCTTTTATAATAATCTGTCTTTCCATATTAGGCCAAAAAAAGGAAATACACACATTTGGATTAGCGGCTATGGCCTTGCCCTTTTCACTATGGTAATTGGTATAGAATATAAATCCCTCATGGGTAAACTTTTTCAAAAGCACCACCCTACTTTTAGGGTAACCGTCCAAACCAATAGTTGAAACGGTCATAGCATTTGGCTCATCCACTCCGTCCGATGCTTCTGTTTCATAGAACCATTTTTGAAACAACTCCATAGGATTATCCGAAATGGAATCTTCCAAAAGGGCACTCTTTTCATATGATTTGCGATAATCGCCTAAATCTTTCTGCATAATTTTTTTTGCTAAAATCCTTTTAACCAAAGTTCAGCAAAAGATTGGTAACGAAAAAGTAGGAAGGAAACTAAAACTCAAAAAACTTGCCGTCATCGGCAAGTTCTACATTGGAGAAAACTTCCAATGCTTCGCCTTTAAAAAGCTCTATGGATTTATATCGGGTAGAATAGTGACCTAAAACCAGCAAACCCACGTTTGCCGCTTTGGCAATTGCCGCTGCTTCCTTGGCCGTAGAATGCTTAGTTTTTACCGCTAAATGGGCCTCTGTCTCCAAAAAAGTGGACTCATGGTACAATGCCGTAGCGTTTTTGATTTGACCAACAATATCTGGCTTATAACCGGTATCACTACAATAGGCATAACTTTTGGGGATTGGCGGATCAAAACTTAACTTGGCATTAGGAACCACAGTTCCGTTATCTAACGTAACATCCTTGCCGTTTTTTATATTTTGAAAATAGGCCCTATCCACCTTATACTTTGCAACCGCTTCTACATTAAGTTTACGCTCCCCCGGTTTCTCTTTGAATAGGAAACCGTTTGTATATACCCGATGATTTAACCGAATAGTTTCTACAGAAATTTTATCGTCTTCAAAAACAATTTCCGATTCCCTATTTGAAAGCTCATGAAAATACAGTTGATAATTGGTCCATGAATCACCCAGCTTTAAGAGTAAGGTAACAGCTTCTTTAATTCCCTTGGGCCCATAAATATGTAATTCTTTTTCCCTACCTAGCAACCGAAAAGTGGAAACCAAACCCGGGAGACCAAAAAAATGATCACCATGTAAATGGGAAATAAAAATATGGTTAATGCGCGAAAACTTTATTTTATGCTTTCGTAACTGTACTTGGGTACCTTCGCCGCAGTCTATCAAAAACATATGGTTCTTGACTTCCAAAACCTGAGAAGTAGGATTGGTTAACGTACGAGGTGTTGCAGCGTAGCAACCAAGAATATGCAGTTTCATTTTTCTAGTTCTTAGGCGAATAGCTTAAGGCTTCCTCAACCGTAAATTGCCCTTTAAAACTGAACGCATAAGGAGATTCACCATGCTCATTAAGGTACCTAAGACGTTCTTTAGCCTCATCCGGAGTGGGTTCATGACCTTCCTTTGTGTACCACAGACACATGTGCATATCTGACATTTGGTGAAACCATTCCTTTTTTCTTCTCATGACACCCGCATGTTGCGAGGCATAGGTAAAATTGAACAAAGCTTCTTTGGATTCCCAAACAGACATATTGATAATAAGAAAATCATCTTCAAAAACGCGCAGGGCGGTAGCATTGTCGTCTTCACCTTTAAGTCTCCAGACAAAACCCGTACTCTTGTCCGCAATGGCATTTATACGATCAAGGTCATTTACAAAATCGGCCATTACAGGGCTATCTATTGGAGCCCGCATCTTAGCTATGTTTACTTGAGACAGGTGATAGTTACTCATAGGTCTAAATCTCGTTCAATTTCTTCCATTTCTATGATATCATGGGCTTCTTGAATGGTTGGCACTACCATTATGGTATCCGGCACCTCATCATAAGAAACCTTATCTGTCACCAAAACAAAAGATTTCTTGGCTTTTTTATGCAAATCCGAAATTTGCAAAAACTCAAGAACATCATCTGCCTTTAACTTTGAAAAGGAAAAAAGGTTTACGACAATATTGTCATTTTTTATCTTTGGATAAGCGTCATTTAGGTTTTTTAAGAAAATAGAAAGCGTGGTATTTTCTTGAAAAACGATAGTTGTAGAACCGTCCGAATCGAAAATCATACTTTTATTATTTTATTTTTGAAGCTAATAAATAAATCACTGCCATACGAATGGCAACTCCATTTTCTACTTGATTTAATATAATGGACTGTTTTGAGTCCGCCACATCACTGGTAATTTCCACACCTCTGTTTATTGGACCTGGGTGCATAATTACAATCTCTTTATCTAAACTGTCCAGCAATTTTTTGTTGACACCAAATTGCTGCGTATACTCCCTAGTGGTAGGGAAGTAACTAATATCCAGTCTTTCGTTCTGGATTCGCAACATATTTGCCACATCGCACCAGTTTAAAGCCTTTCTTAAATCCGTTTCTACTTCTACCCCTAATGATTCCACATATTTTGGCAGTAAGGTCTTAGGTCCACATACTTTTACGTTCGCACCTTGAAGCTTTAAAGCAAATATATTGGACAGCGCTACGCGAGAATGCAAAATATCTCCAACAATCACAACATTCTTACCGGCAACATCACCCAATTTTTCACGAATGGAATAAGAATCTAAAAGTGCTTGGGTAGGATGTTCATGAGCACCATCTCCAGCATTGACTATAGATGCTTTAACATGTTTGGACAAAAATATTCCGGCCCCAGGATTGGGATGGCGCATAACCACCATATCTACTTTCATAGACAAGATGTTATTGACCGTATCTATTAGGGTCTCCCCTTTTTTAACCGATGATTGGCCCGCCGAAAAGTTAATGACATCCGCAGACAATCTTTTTTCTGCAAGCTCAAAAGATAGCTTAGTTCGGGTACTGTTTTCAAAAAAGATATTCGCAATAGTAATATCCCGTAAGGAAGGCACCTTCTTTATAGAACGATTTATTACTTCCTTAAAATGATCGGCGGTTTCGAAAATGAGCTGAATGTCATTCTCATTTAAATATTTGATTCCCAGTAAGTGTTTTACACTCAGTTCCGCCATTGTTATTTATTTATCAAATATATCACGTCTTCACCATCGTTCTCTTTCCAAAGAACCTTAACTTTTTCATCGTTTATAGCATCTACCTGCCTGCCCCTGTAGTTTGGCTGTATAGGCAAATGTCTACTAAAACGCCTGTCTATAAGGGTTAGCAATTCTATTTCCGAAGGTCTCCCAAAAGATTGGATAGCCGTTAATGCAGATCGAATACTACGCCCGGTATACAGTACATCATCTATAAGTACCACTTTTTTATCCTCCACCAAAAAATCTATTTTGGTCTTGGTGGCTTCCAAGGTTTTATCACCCCTTCTAAAGTCGTCCCTATAAAAAGTAATATCCAAAAAGCCTAGCTTAATTTCCTTTACGCCGTATTCTTCCTGCAAAATTTTGGTTAACCTATCTGCTACAAAAATACCCCTAGGCTGAATGCCTATAAGTACGGTATCTTTAAAATCTAGATGGTTTTCGAGAAGTTGACATGCCAAACGATGGAGTATGATGTTTATTTCCTTTTCAGAAAGAAGTACTTTTTGCCCCATACTGCTCTATTGCTTTAGCTTAACAAAAATAGGGAATTCTAGTTAGAAAAAAAGTGATTTTTAAATGTATACCGTTTTCTTCCAAAGTAATAAAATCTAGAAGCTTCTTAAGTCCTTTAAAAATAGTTTCATAGACCAAAAAAAAATCCCCATAACCAAAAGGCTATGGGGATTTCTATATAGATTAGTGTAAGATTTAGCTCTTACCTTCCATCTTATCTTTCAACGCTTGCAACGCTTCGTTAGCATCACCTAAAGTAGGCTTAGCTTCCTCTGCAGATGCAGCAGCTTTCTTCTGTGCCGCCTTAACGTTACGCTGCTCTTCTTCTCTGAAAATAGCAGTGTGACTTGCAACAACACGTTTGAAATCTTTGTTGAACTCAATGATCTTAAATTCGGCTTCGTCTCCTTTACCTAATTTCTTACCATCTTCCTTCTCTAAATGACGTTGCGGAATGAAAGCAGTGATATCTTCATTAAAGTCTATTGTAGCACCTTTATCAACGATATCGGCAATAGTTGCTTTATGAACAGTATCAACAGCAAATTCAGCTTCGTACTTATCCCAAGGGTTCTCAGTAGTCTGTTTGTGACCTAAGCTAAGCTTACGACCTTCAACATCCAACTCTAACACTTCAACCTCCATTTTGTCTCCAACAGAAACAAACTCAGATGGGTGCTTGATTTTCTTAGTCCAAGATAGATCAGAGATATAGATCAAACCGTCAATACCTTCTTCCATCTCTACAAAAACACCAAAGTTGGTAAAGTTTCTAACGATACCAGAATGTCTTGAACCAACAGGGTATTTAGTAGTAATATCAGTCCATGGGTCTGGAGTCAATTGCTTGATACCAAGAGACATTTTACGATCTTCACGATCCAATGTCAATACCACAGCTTCTACCTCATCACCAACTTTTACGAAATCCTGAGCTGAACGCAAGTGCGTAGACCAAGACATTTCAGAAACGTGGATCAAACCTTCGACACCTTCAACAACCTCAATAAATGCACCGTAATCTGCGATTACAACTACTTTACCTTTTACTTTGTCTCCAATTTTGATTTCATCGCTCAAAGCATCCCAAGGATGTTTCTCCAATTGCTTCATACCCAACTGGATTCTAGATTTGTTCTCATCAAAATCAAGGATAACCACATTGATTTTCTGATCCAATTCCACAACCTCGTTCGGGTGGTTGATACGGCTCCAAGAAAGATCGGTAATATGTACCAAACCATCAACACCACCAAGATCAACGAACACACCGTAAGAAGTAATGTTTTTCACAACACCTTCTAACACCTGTCCTTTTTCTAACTGGCTGATGATTTCTTTCTTCTGCTCTTCGATATCTGCTTCGATCAACGCTTTATGAGATACTACAACGTTCTTGAATTCATGGTTAATCTTAACCACTTTGAATTCCATTGTCTTACCAACGTACTGATCGTAATCTCGAATAGGCTTCACATCAATTTGAGAACCTGGTAAGAACGCCTCGATGCCAAATACATCTACGATCATACCACCTTTAGTTCTACATTTAACGAAACCACTAACAATTTCTTCTTTATCGTGGGCCGCATTTACACGATCCCAAGCCATAATGGTTCTTGCCTTTCTGTGAGAAAGTACCAATTGGCCACTTTTATCTTCACGGATATCTATAAGAACTTCAACCTTGTCACCTACTTTTAAGTTAGGGTTGTAACGGAATTCGTTCAAAGAAATAACACCTTCAGATTTGGCATTGATGTCTATGATCGCCTCACGGTCGGTCAAATAAACTACCTTACCTTCAACTACCTCTTCATCGGCAGTATCTACGAAGTTTTCAGCTACCAACTTTTCAAATTCCTCTAATTTAGAGTCATCTACTCTTTCGATACCTTCTTCGTACTTCTCCCAATCAAAGTTTTCCAAAAATTCTTTTGGATCTTGCTTAGGAGCTTGTTCTTTTACTTCTTGTTTTGCCTCGGTAGAAGTTTCCTCTACCTGAGCTGTTGCTTTTTCTTCAGCCATTTGCTGATCTTAAATTTGTATTCTACGATGGCACAAGAGTTAAACAATGATCGCAGAAGTTGTTATATGTCAATTTTTTATCTTTCCTTTTCGCTCTTGATGAATTTGTAAAAAAGGAGTGCAAAAATACATCTTTTTTATTAGTTTACCAATCTTATTACCACAGCATTGTCATTGCAACCTTTTTTTACTCCATTTTATACGTAAAACAGTGGTTTTATCGTTATCTTGGGGTCAAGAATATTAACCATTAAAAAGTATTACGTATGAGCGTTAAAGCAAAATATCAAGAAGTTTTAAATCTTGGTGAAGAATTAGGTATAAAAAATGGAGATGTTTCCGAAGAAAACGGTGTGCTAAAAATTAAAGGCGAAGCCAACACCCAATATGAAAAGAATTTGCTTTGGGACAAGATAAAGCAATTGGGCGGCGAAAACCCTTCTGATCTTAAGGCCAATATTACGGTAGGTGATTCTTCTGTGTATCACAGACATACGGTAAAGAGCGGTGAGTCTTTGAGCAAAATTGCAAAACAATATTACGGGGACCCAATGAAATACAAGCAGATTTTTGCTGCCAACACAGGTGTATTGACTAACCCGGATGTTATTCACCCTGATCAAGTTCTTGTTATCCCTAATATCTAAGAAGAACCGAAAACAAATAAAAAACGTGCCAGATTAATTTCTGGCACGTTTTTTATACTTTCTCAATACAGCGATCCGCTATACTGAGTAGCCGTTCAAATTGTTCCTTCAGCCCCATATCACTATTATCGAACTCTATGGCATTATCCGCTTTACGCAATGGAGAAAATTCACGGTGGGAATCTATAAAATCTCGCTTCTGTACATTTTCCAGCACATCTTCATAAGAGACTTCCTCTCCCCTATCCAACAACTCTTTATATCTGCGCGTAGCCCTTGCTTGTGGAGATGCAGTCATAAAAATCTTAAGCTCGGCATCGGGAAAAACCACGGTACCAATATCCCTGCCGTCCATAACAATTCCCTTTTCCATGCCCATAGCCTTCTGCATTTCTACCAACATGTAACGTACTTGCTCAAGTTCAGCAATTCTACTCACATGTTTAGAAACCTGCATAGTGCGTATTTCTTTCTCCACGTTCTCATTGTTGAGATACATTTCGGCAAAACCAAGATCAGGATTGGGAACGAACTTTAACCTGATTTTTGGTAACAATTTCACCAAATCTTCAAGTCGTTCTTCCTTTCCACCAATAAATCCGTTACGCATAGCAAACAACGTTATGGCACGATACATTGCGCCCGTATCTACATATACATAACCTAATTCTTTAGCCAATTGCTTGGCCAAAGTACTTTTTCCGGTAGAAGAAAATCCGTCTATGGCAATTGTAATCTTAGACATTAGAGTTTTTTAGCGTTCTTAACTTTTTGGGCCGTAATAGCAATATCTACCACTTCGTGCATATCCGTAACGTAGTGGAATTTTAAGCCCTTAAGATACTCTTTTTTTATCTCTAAAATATCTCTTTCATTGTCTTTACAAAGAATTAACTCTTTGATTCTTGCTCTTTTAGCCGCTAAGATTTTCTCCTTTATACCACCAACAGGCAACACTTTTCCCCTTAGCGTTATTTCTCCTGTCATGGCCAAACTTTTCTTCACTTTCTTTTGTGTAAACAAAGAAACCAATGAGGTTAACATGGTTATACCAGCACTAGGACCATCTTTAGGGGTAGCACCTTCCGGAACGTGAATGTGAACATTATACTTATCAAACACTTCTGAATTTATCCCAAATCTATCCGCATTGGATTTAATGTACTCCATAGCAATAGTGGCGGACTCTTTCATTACCTTTCCTAGATTTCCGGTAATATTTAAAGCTCCTTTACCCTTGGACAAGATTGATTCTATAAAAAGAATATCTCCACCAACACTTGTCCATGCAAGACCGGTTACAACCCCTGCTACATCATTATTTTCATACTTATCGCGCTCCAGACGTGCAGGACCCAAAACCTTTTCTATAATTTCATTGGTTACCTTTACATCGTACTCTTCTTCAATTGCAATATTTTTGGCCGCATAACGTACCATTTTAGCAATCTGTTTTTCCAAAGAACGAACTCCGGACTCACGCGTGTATCCTTCTACTATTTTTTCTAATTGTGGTTTTCCAACGGAAAGGTCTTTTGGTTTAAGACCATGCTCCTTTAGTTGCTTTGGAAGCAAATGCCGTTTTGCAATTTCAACCTTCTCCTCAATGGTATACCCCGTTACGTTTATGATTTCCATACGGTCACGTAGCGCCGGCTGAATAGTTGACAAGTTATTTGCCGTTGCTATGAACATCACTTTAGAAAGGTCATAACCCATCTCTAAGAAATTATCGTAGAACTCACCATTTTGCTCTGGATCCAGAACCTCCAACATTGCGGACGATGGATCACCTTGATGACTACTGGATAGCTTATCTATTTCATCTAAAATAAAAACGGGATTGGACGTTCCTGCCTTTTTTAAACTTTGAACAATCCTACCTGGCATTGCACCAATGTAGGTTTTACGGTGCCCACGTATTTCGGCCTCATCTCTTAAACCTCCCAAAGATATTCTTACATATTCCCTTCCTAGGGCTTCCGCCACGGATTTACCCAACGAGGTTTTACCCACGCCCGGAGGTCCGTATAGACATAAAATAGGAGACTTCATATCGTTTCTAAGCTTCAGAACCGCCAAATATTCAATGATTCTTCGCTTTACATCCTCTAGTCCATAATGATCCCTATCCAATATTTTCTGAGCCCTTTTCAAATCGAACTTATCCTTTGAAAACTCGTTCCATGGTAAATCTAGAAATAGGTCCAAATAGTTTCTTTGGATGGAATACTCGGCCACTTGTGGATTCATACGCTGCATCTTTGACAATTCCTTATCAAAATGCTCTTTTACCTTTGCGTCCCACTTTTTCTTTTTGGCCTTCTTGCGCATTTCAACAATTTCATCGTCATGCGAAACTCCGCCCAACTCCTCTTGAATGGTCTTCATTTGTTGGTGCAAGAAATACTCACGCTGCTGTTGGTCCATGTCATTGCGTACTTTGGACTGTATATCATTCTTCAACTCCAATTTCTGAAGCTCAAGGTTCATATGTTTTAATGTGGCAAGTGCACGCTCCTGAAGATTGTTAATTTCTAACAATTCCTGCTTCTCCTTTACGCCAAGGTTAAGATTGGACGAAACAAAGTTGATTAAAAATGAATTGCTCTGAATGTTCTTAATTGCAAAAGAGGCTTCACTTGGTATGTTCGGGTTGTCTCTAATAATCTTTAGAGCCAAGTCCTTAATAGACTCTATAATGGCCAAAAATTCCGGCTCGGTCTGGTTAGGTCTTTGCTCGTTGGTATCCCTTACAGTAGCAGTCATATAAGGCTCTTCGGTAAGTATTTCAGCTACTTCAAAACGCTTTTTACCTTGTAGGATTACCGTAGTATTTCCATCGGGCATCTTTAACACCCTTAAAATACGGGCTACCGTTCCCAGAACGTTTATATCTTTTACCGTGGGGTTTTCGGTATCCTTGTCTTTTTGAGATACCACACCTATTACCTTGGACCCGTTGTTGGCATCCTTGATCAAATTAATGGACGAATCCCTGCCGGCAGTAATAGGAATTACCACTCCGGGAAACAAAACGGTATTGCGTAAAGGCAATATTGGTAGTGTTTCTGGCAAGGCTTCATTACTCATCTCTTCCTCGTCTTCTGCGGTCAAAAGGGGTATCAGCTCAGCATCTTCATCAATGGACTGTAGCGACATATTGTCAAAATTCGTGAATTTAGGATCTCCCATAGTATCAATTGCGGTCATTCTGTCATTTTAATGACAGAAACCCTTAGTTATCTGTTATCTTCATATTCCTCTAAGACACCGTAAACATTGCTAGAATGTAGAATAGTGCCTTTTCTATCGGTGCAATATTGACAATTCTTATGCCATACCCAAAGAAATGCCGTTCATTTATTTTTCCCTCCAAACTGTAACAATCCATATCTTAGGTCATCTTTAAGAAAACCTTTCACTTTTTGAGCCAAGAAAGAGAACATATTGACACTTTATTACAAATGTGTCTGGACGGAAAGCAAAGTGCCCAGCTCGAAGTTTACAATCGTTATTACACAGCCATGTACAACACGGCCGTACGTATTGTAAAAAAGAGCGATGAAGCCGAAGATGTCATGCAAGAATCGTTTCTGAACGCGTTTACGAAACTGCATACGTTTAAAGGCGAGGTAACTTTTGGCTCTTGGTTAAAACGCATTGTAATAAACAATAGTATCTATCACTACCGAAAGCAACAGAAAAAAAACGAAGTTGCCATACAAGATGTATTGTACAAGGTTGAAGATAATGATATAGGTGTCGCAGACCCTCATGCGTTAACTGAAACGAAGGCTCAAAAAGTGATGGAAACCATGAAGTGTTTAAAGGACAACTACAGAATTTCTTTGACCTTACATCTTATTGAAGGTTACGATTATGAAGAAATCGGTGAAATTATGAATATGAGTTATGCCAATTGTAGAACCACTATTTCCAGGGCCAAGGAGAGCCTAAGAAATAAATTGATGGAAGCTTAAGATGAAAGAAGACAATATAGATAAACTATTCAAAAACCTAGAAGGTTCTTTTGACCTTGAGGCACCCGCCCATGGCCACGAGCAACGGTTTTTAGAAAAACTGGACACCCAACAAGGCACTAAGACCTTAACCGGAAAGAACAAATCTTGGTGGAAACCTTTGTCCATTGCAGCCTCTATTGCAATTCTATGTACAATTGTATTTAACGTGTATAAATCAAAGCCGTCTTTGGAACAGCAGGTTGCCCAGATATCACCGGAAGTATCACGTACTGAATTTTATTTTGCGAGCCTTATTGAACAACAGGTCAACACACTTAAAAGCGAAAGCACGCCCGAAACCAAAAAGATAATTGATGACACCATGATACAACTTAAGAAACTGGAAACCAATTACACCCAATTGGAGCAAGACTTGGTTAATGGAGGCAACAGTAAACTCATTTTAAGTGCAATGATCACAAACTTTCAAACGCGTATTGACCTATTACAGGACGTTCTCAATACAATTGAAACCATAAAAAATTTAAAAAATTACGATAATGCAAAAACTACAATATAAATCCATTGCCCTATTTTTTCTGATGGTTCCTATGTTACTCATGGCAAACACCAGAGAACCAAAAGGCAAACACAGCAAAGAAAAAACCATAAAAAAGGAGTTTTACGTCAATGCCGATGCTCTTTTAAAAGTTAACAACAGCTATGGCAATGTGAACATTATTTCTTGGAACGAAAACCGCATTCTTATTGAAGTTCATATTAAGACCAACAGCAATAACGAAGAAAAAGCTCAGGAAAAATTAGATGGGATTTCAGTAGATTTTGAAGCCTCAAAAAGCATAGTTTCCGCTAGAACCAACATTGATAACAATAATAGTAGATGGGGGTGGAACTGGGGAAAAAGCAATAATGTAAACATGCAAATCAACTATACTATAAAGTTGCCGGTAAAGAACAATGTTGATCTAGACAATGATTATGGCAGTATTAGTATTGACCGAGTAGACGGGCATGCAAAAATAAACTGCGATTATGGCAGGTTGGATATTGGGGAACTGCGTGGCAGGAACAATCAATTGAATTTTGATTACACTACAAAATCTACCATTTCCTTTATTAACAGCGGTAAAATTTCAGCTGATTATTCCGGTTTTCACATTGAAAAAGCAGGTGATTTGATTATTAGTGCAGACTACACCAACGGTTCCGTAGCCCAAATGAAAAACTTGCAATATAACAGCGACTATGGTAAAATTGAAATTGCCGAAGTCAACAACATACAAGGAACAGGAGATTATATTAATGTTCAATTGGGTACGGTTCACGGCAATGTAGATATCGTAGCGGATTACGGCTCCCTAAAAATAGCGAACATGGCCCAAGATGCCGGAAATATGCAACTAAGGACAGACTATACCGGGGTTAAAATAGGCTATGATCCTAATTACCATTTCAACTTTGAGATCAAAACATCTTATTCAGGTGTTAGTGGCAAGGATGATTTTGAAATTAATATAAGCGAAGAAAAAAATACAAGTAGGTTTTACAAAGGCTATTACGGTTCTAACAATAGTGGTAATTCCGTTTCTATTTCTAGCGACTACGGGGGCGTAACATTCTATAAAAATTAAATCATCATCATAATCAATTAAAACAAACAGTCATGAAAAATTGGATCGTATTAAGTTTAGCATTAGCAGCCGTTTCTTGTTCCGCACAATGGGGGAAAGGCATAAAAGGCAATGGAAATGTAGTGAGTATAGAGCGTAGCGTTGGCGATTACGATGCCATTGCGGTTTCCGGTTCTTTTGACGTAGACCTTGTAGAAGGCAATGAAGGAGAACTGGTGATTAGCGGAGAACAGAATTTATTGGATTACATCGTTACCGAAGTACAGGGTGAAAAATTGGTCATAAGAGTCAAAAAAGGCATAAGCATAAGGCCTTCTTTACACAAAGGCAGCATAAAAGTAAAAGTACCTGTAGAACGTATTGATGCGCTAAGTTTATCCGGTTCCGGGGATATTGTTGGACACACTACTTTAAAGACCTCTAGATTCAAAACATCTATGTCCGGTTCGGGTGATATTACTTTAGATGTTACAACGGATGCCCTTGTGGCCTCTATGTCCGGCTCCGGAGATATGAACCTAAGTGGTAATACCCATGATTTTGAAGCTACTATTTCGGGTTCCGGAGACATTAGGGCTTACGATTTAAATGCCGATAATGTAGAAGCCACAATCTCCGGTTCTGCGGATATAAAAGTTACGGTAAACGAAAAATTAAAAGCAAGGGTTTCCGGTTCCGGTGATATTAGCTATCGCGGAAACCCCAAAAAAATAGATACAAAAACATCGGGTTCGGGCGATGTTTCTAAAGGATAATACATCAAAAAGCGATCACTACAGTCATCTAACTAAGCCTCTTTTATAGAGGCTTTTTTATTTACCCGCGTTAAAAGAAACATCCCTATTAAGAAAAATAGTCCTAAAAATATGATTGAATACCTAATGCTTCCCGTAATCTGGGCAATGTAGCCATAGCTCAACATTCCTATCACAATTCCTATTTTTTCCGAAACATCGTAAAAACTAAAATAAGAAGTGGTGTCTACCGCATCTTCCGGTAATAGCTTTGAATATGTTGATCTAGATAAAGATTGTATACCACCCATCACGAGACCCACTGCCCCGGCGGTTATATAAAACTCCATAGGTGTGGTAATCGTATAGGCAAAAATGCAGATGAAAATCCAAATAAGGTTCAAAACAATTAAAACGTTGATGTTGCCAAAACGTGATGAACAACGCGACGTGACAAAAGCCCCTAAAACCGCAACAATCTGAATGAGCAAAATACTAACAATCAGCCCCGTAGTGGAATCCGTGGTACCCCAATCCAATTCTTCTATTCCAAAATAAGTAGCAATCAACATAATGGTCTGTACAGCCATACTGTACACGAAAAACGCACCCAAATATCGCTTTAACGGCACGTTGGTCTTTATTTTGGACCAAATTAGCTTCAATTCCTTAAAACCGTTAAACAGTATATCCTTTGTAAAAGTTTCCTTTTTATTCCCTTTGGGGAGATGATAATAGGTGTATTGACTAAAACCGATCCACCATAAGCCCGTCAACACAAAAGAGAGCCGGGTAGGTATGGATTCGTCTTCAAACCCAAACGAATCAAACTTTAAAATCATTGCTAAACAAATTATCAAAAGAACTACACTACCAATGTATCCCAAAGAATATCCTTTTGCGCTTATAGCATCTTGCTGTTCGGGAAAAGCGATATCCGGCAAATACGAATTGTAGAAAACCAAGCTAGACCAAAATCCTATTAAAGCAGTAAAATAGCACAACAGGCCAAACCAGAGGTAATCCATGCTAAACCAATAGAGCCCTATGCACGAGAGAGCCCCCAGATAGCAAAAGAACTTCATAAATATTTTCTTGTTGCCTACGTAATCCGCAATTCCACTTAAAAACGGACTTAAAAACGAGACCACCAAAAAAGCCGCTGCCGTTACGTAACTAATTAAAGTATCATTATTAAAATCTACTCCCAAGAAGCGTACTGTGTCATCTAGAACATTACCTTCCTTGTCCTTGACCAAGGTTAAGGCTCCGTAAAAAATAGGAAATACCGCTGAAGAGATGACCAAATTATAAACTGAATTGGCCCAATCATAGAATGCCCAAGCATTCAGTAGTTTTTTACTTCCTTTTGGAAGGTTGGTTTTTGGCATAATGGTATAAAAAAACCGTTCTTTTTGAGAACGGTTTTAAATATACAATAATTGTAAGATTTACTGAAAACTAGTAACCCCAAACTTTTTGGCCTCAGCTTTTGCCGCTGGAGCCCATTCCGTAAGATTATTGATCCTAGTATCATTGGAAGGGTGCGTACTCATAAACTCCGGCGGAGCTTGACCTCCACTATTGGCCTTCATACGTTTCCACAATTCGGCCGCTTCCGTAGGGTCATAACCTGCAATAGCCATAATCTGAAGACCTATACGATCCGCTTCTGTCTCATGGCTTCTACTGAACGGCAACATTACCCCTACTTGAGAACCAACACCATAGGCTTGGTTGAACATTTCCCTTTTCTGTGGATCTTGAATAGCCACATTTCCGGCTACCGCCCCTAATTGTTGTAACGTTCCGGCGCTCATACGTTGTGCGCCATGATCGGCCAGTGCGTGCGCTACTTCATGCCCCATTACAACGGCTACACCTCTTTCACCGGCACAAATGGGCAAAATACCTGTATAGAAAACAATTTTCCCTCCTGGCATACACCAAGCGTTCACTGTTTTATCATCTACCAGATTGTACTCCCATTTATAATCTTTAAGATATCCGGAATACCCATTGGCGGTCAACCATCTCTCTGCTGCGGAAGATATACGTTGCCCCACTTTTGTTATCATTTTGGCATCCGCCGAATTTTCAACCACTTTGTTTTCCGTCAAAAATTGGTCATACTGAGCAAATGCAGTTGGAAAAAGCTGACTGTTCGGATAAAAATTCAACACTTTTTTCCCTGTAAACGGATTTGTTTTACAGGAAGCTACCCCTAAGAAAAGGGCGAGAACTAAAATTACTTTTTTCATAACGGTTATGTTTAGACCTGTAAAATACGAAAAAACTTAAATGGCGGTTATGCGCAATTGCGTAAAATCTTTGCTTACATGAACCGTATTATCCCCATTTGGCATAATAGTTTTTAAATCCACATCTTCGTTATCTATCTGTACTTTACCAATTTTAAAGGGAAGACCGTGCAAATTGATTTTAAACGTCTCGTAACTGGTAATAAAAGCCCCGTCTTTAAATTGTTGTATTTTAAGTTCCCCTTCTTTACCCAGAAGTTTAAAATTTCTTAGACTATATTTTCCGTTTTCGTAGGCATAACCATCTTCGGCATCTTCATAAACCGTAGAGTTTTCCTCTCCTTCGGTAAAATATACATCCAATATAAGTTCTTTAATTTCCAACTCTCCTACATATTGCTGTACCGGATATTTTGGAATAATGGCACCTGCCTTTATGAAAAGCGGAATCTTATCAATATCTGCTACAACCCATTTTTCTTTCCCTCCTTCAACAATTTCATCGTTCCAATAATTGTACCAATTCCCTTTAGGAATATACATTCTGCGCCCTTTAGCATTTGGCTCTTGAATTGGACAAACCAAAATCTGTTCTCCAAAAATAAACTCATCCGTTCTAAAATGGGTTTGCGTATCTTCTTGGTCATAACAAACTATGGGCAACAACATTGGAGTCCCTTCTTTTGAATACCTCCAAAACATTGTGTACAGGTACGGCAGCAATTCATAACGTAATTCTATGAACTTTCTAACAATATCCGTAATCTCCGTCCCAAAGGACCAAGGCTCCTGATCGCCATGATCTCCACTGGAATGCACTCTGCAGAAAGGGTGAAAAATCCCTAATTGAATCCATCTGGCAAAAAGCTCCCCGTTTGGCTGTTCCGCAAAACCACCAATATCCGAACCTACAAAAGAATAACCGCTCATACACATCCGTTGCATTTGCACATTGGCTATCCATAGATGTTCCCAAGTAGCTACATTGTCTCCCGTCCAAGTTGAAGCAAAACGTTGCGTACCGGAGTAAGCCGCTCGCGTGATAACCAAGGGTCTCTTAGGGTACACATATCTTTTAACACCTTCATAGGTTGCCCGTACCATTTGCATACCATAAATGTTATGCGCTTTTCTATGGCTACTAGGGTGGCCGTCATAATCATGACGTGTATCCAATGGTGCCGTTTTAGAAGGTACTTCCATTACCGCAGGTTCGTTCATATCGTTCCAAACGGCATGCACCCCTATCTCGGCCATGAATTCCTTATAAAGTTCTGCCCACCATTCCCGCACTTCAGGATTGGTGAAATCGGGAAAATTACATTCCCCAGGCCATACTTTACCCTTCATTCGTGGACCATCTGCCCGCTTGCAGAAATAATCGTTTTCTACAGCTTCTTGATATATCCAATAATCTTTGTCCACTTTAATTCCTGGATCGATCATGACTACGGTCTTAAAACCGTCTTCATATAGTTCATCGATCATACGTTTGGGTTCGGGAAATCTCTTTTTATCCCATGTAAAACACCTAAAACCGTCCATATAATCAATATCCAAATAAATGGCATCACATGGTATTTTAAGGTCCCTGAACTGTTTGGCTATATCCTTTACATTACTTTCCGGAAAATAGCTCCATTTGGACTGATGATAGCCCAAAGCCCATAAAGGCGGTAGTTCTGGCGCTCCCGTAAGGTTGGTATACGCTCTTACCACTTTATGCATTTCCGGTCCGTAAAAGAAATAATAGTTCATTTCACCACCATCTCCCCAAAAACTTGTGGTTGAACGGCGTTCGTGAGCAAAATCAAAATGGGTTCTAAAACTATTATCAAAGAAAATACCGTATGCTTGGCCGCTGTGCAGGCCTATATAAAATGGAATTGCTTTATATAATGGGTCTTGATCTTTACCATATGCGTATTGATCGGTTACCCAATTATTGACCCTTTTTCCCTTAAGGTTACTATGAGTAGCTTTATCACCCATACCGTAGAAGCTCTCCGTATTCTGGGTTATTTTACTCATCTTCACGGTATTACCACCGTGTTCGTAGTTTTCTTCCCAGTGAAAGCCTAATTCATCTTCACTGATGATATTACCGTTTAAATCGGATATTTGGGTACGTAATGTTTTTTTATCTACAAGGACCTGAAGTTTTGAGGTCTCTATAATGTATTCCGTTTTTGTTTCCAGGCAATCTAGGTGACTATACCCTCGGCTGGCGTTAGGATCAACGGCATATGAAAAATCTGGCTGAAACGCATGCTCCGTAGCATAACGGAACCGTATGGTCCTATCCTGAATTACCGTGACTTCTAAGATTACACCGTTTTCGGTAGTAAAATAGAACTTATCCTTATCCCTTACATAATCTACAATATGATTTGGGTAAAGGTTTCCTTTATATTCTAGTTCTGTATTGGTTATCATTAGTTTGATATTTAAAGACTAACAAAAAAAAGACTTTAAACCTTAAAAACGAAATGATTTCACAACATTTACCAACTATTGTCATTATAGTAGAGCAACCTACTGAAAAATAACAATACCCAAAGGTGGAATAGTCAATTCTACGGATTGTTCGCGACCATGCCAAGGTTTTTTCTTTATCCCCGAAATTTTAGGGTCCATTCCCGCTCCCCCGTACTTTTTATCATCACTGTTCAGAATGATTTTTAGCTTACCTGAGGTCTTAGGTATACCCACTCTATATTTTTCCCTAGGAACAGGCGTAAAGTTGCATGCAATAAAGATATCATCTTCCGTATCATGGCCTCTTCTAATATAGGTGAGTACAGAATTTTCATGGTCTCCGTAATCTATCCACTGAAACCCGTCCGGACTAAATTGCTTCTGGTAGAGGGCCGGAAAACTTTTATAAATAGTGTTCAAATCCTTTATAAGTTCTTGTATTCCACTATGAACTTCATACTGTGTAAGGTCCCAATCCAAGCTTTTTTGAAAGTTCCATTCAGAAGTCTGTCCAAATTCACCTCCCATAAAAATAAGGTTGGTTCCCGGATGGGTAAACATATAACCGAACATCAAACGCAAGTTTGCAAAACGCTGCCACTCATCGCCAGGCATGCGGTACACCAATGATTGCTTACCGTATACCACCTCATCATGTGAAAATGGCAACATAAAATTCTCCGTAAAGGCATAGGTTGCACTAAACGTAAGATCATTCTGATGGTGTTTTCTATAGATAGGTTCTTTCTTAAAGTACTCCAGTGTATCGTGCATCCATCCCATCATCCATTTCATTCCAAAGCCCAAACCTCCGTACATAACAGGCTTAGAGACTCCAGAAAATGCCGTAGATTCTTCCGCAATGGTCTGCACATCCGGGAAACTACCATAAACGGCCTCATTAAACTCCCTAATGAAAGACAAAGCCTCAAGGTTTTCATTATTTCCGTACATATTAGCCTCCCACTCGCCTTCTTCCCTAGAATAATCCAAGTAAAGCATAGAAGCTACCGCGTCTACACGCAAGGCATCTGCATGAAACTGATCTAGCCAGAAAATGGCGTTACTGATCAAAAAGGCACGTACCTCGTTTCTTCCATAGTTAAAAATCAAACTCTTCCAATCTGGGTGATATCCTCTTCTACGGTCTGGATGCTCATAAAGGTGAGAACCATCAAAAAAGCCAAGGCCATGTGCGTCTTCAGGAAAATGCGAAGGCACCCAATCCAAAATAACTCCAACCTCTGCTTGGTGTAGCGCATCTACCAATAGTTTAAAACCTTCAGGATCTCCAAATCTTGATGTGGGCGCAAAGTATCCGGTTAGCTGATATCCCCAAGAAGGATCGTAAGGATACTCCATAATAGGCATGAACTCTACATGGGTAAAGCCCATCTCCTTTACATAAGCCACCAAATCTTTGGCCAGTTGCTCATAGGTTAAAAAGTTTCCGTCTTTATCACGTTTCCAAGAACCCAAATGTACTTCGTAGACAGAAAACGGAGCATCCAATGCATTTTTTTCCTTACGGGTTTTCATCCATTTCGTATCTCCCCATGTGTAATCCGCTTTCCAAACAATAGAAGCAGTTTTTGGGGGATGCTCACAATATCTTGCAAAAGGATCGGCCTTTTCAGTTACCGCTCCATGGTTATTTGAGTATATTTTATACTTGTAAATTTCACCTTCGCCAACCTCGGGAACAAAACCTTCCCATATACCACTACCGTCCCATCTTACATTTAACATATGCTGGCTATCATCCCAACTATTAAAGTTACCGATTACGGATACCGCACGTGCAGATGGAGCCCAGACCGCAAAATAAGTGCCTTCAACACCATTCAATTCCATTGGATGGGAACCTAGTTTTTCATATAATCTAAAATGTTTACCTGATTTAAAAAGATCAATATCAAATTCGGAGAAAAGACTAAAAACAGTTACTTGTGGCATAGTGTTCGATTAGTTAGGTAATGCTGACAAATCTAAGCAACTTTACAAAAAAGGTTACATATTTGTTAATTAACTTTATGTCAGCATTTCAATGTTACAAATAAAAGATACGAATAATTCAAAAATGGAACGCTTTTTGAAAAAAGATTCTTAAATATCTTTTAAATTTTCAACTATAAAATGAATACTATGAAAAAATCCCTTCTTTTGCTCGGCACATTTTTTACACTTTTTTTTATTGCCTGTGAAGGTCCAGCCGGCCCTCCTGGATTTGACGGGCGTGATGGTCAAGACGGATTTGATGGCAGAGAAGCTCAAGTTTTTGAAGTAGATGATGTAGACTTTACTTATATATCAGAAGATAATTTGTACGAAAGCGTTTTAGCCTTTGAAGATTTTACAAGTTTTGAGGTATTGCCCAACGATGCCGTATTAGTATACCAGTATGATAGAACAGTAGAATTTCAAGACGGTAGCCAAGATGATGTCTGGAATCTAATACCGCAAGCTTTCTTTACAAACGAGGGAACCATTCAATATACTCCGGGGCACACTACAAAAGATGTAGAAATCCTTATCTCTGGCAACTATGACCTATCAAATTTAGAAACCCAATTTACACAAGGCCAGCTTTTCAGGTTCGTTATAGTGCCCGGTCAAGCTGCAACTGCCAAAATAGACAAAAGCAGCATTTCAGCGGTAATGAGCAGCATGGGGCTTACGGAAGCCGATGTTTTAAAAGCATCGTTCAAATAACATTCACAAATAAATAAAATAGACACCCTGCCCTGTTTAGAGCAGGGTGTTCCGTTTTTTAGGGGAAACCAAAACCATTTCTAAAAAATATCGTAAATACAGTTAAATTTGAAAGGACGAAGCTTCTCTTTCGTCCAATTGAAAACCTAAAAAAATTAAAAACGCTATGTACAAAAATATACTTATTGCCATTGGTTTTGCCCTTGTAGGGTGTCAAGGTAATTCTCAAAAGAAAGAAACAGCTCAAAAAACAACAGACAAAAAAGAAACAAACTTTAGCGTAGTAAAAACGGATGCGGAGTGGCAAAAAGAACTTACGGATGCCGAATATTATGTACTCCGCAAGGCCGCTACCGAAAACCCTTTTTCATCGGATTTATTGGAAAACAAAAAAGAAGGTACCTATGTCTGCGCGGCCTGCGGTACGGAGTTGTTCAAAAGCAATACCAAATTTGATTCCGGTACGGGATGGCCTAGTTTCTACGAAGAAATAAAAGGAAATGTGGGTTATGATGTGGATTATAAAATTGGTTATAAAAGAACCGAGGAGCACTGCGCTACCTGCGGTGGTCATTTAGGGCACGTTTTTGAAGATGGCCCCAAGCCCACTGGCTTGAGGCACTGTATAAATGGAGTTGCGCTAAATTTTGTACCTGCGGAATAGTGCTCTTACTCCTGTAATTCAATAATTTTATAGTATTAATTACAGCATGTATGAACTATCCTGAGACATTTATTAAAAGTGCCCTTTTTGAATTTAATAGATACAAAACGATGGGCGACAGAACTTTTGAACAACTCAGCGATGATGATATTCACTGGAAACTGAACGAAAATGATAATTCTGTTGCCCTGATAGTTAAACACATGTCCGGCAATATGTTAAGCCGTTGGACCAACTTCCTGACTGAGGATGGAGAAAAACCTTGGCGCAACCGCGAGGACGAATTTGAGAACCCTTCCACAACAAAAACAGAAATGCTGGCCGCTTGGGAAAGTGGTTGGCAATGTCTGTTCAACGCTTTAGAATCAGTATCTACAGAAAATTTTGATACGGTAATTAAGATACGAAACGAGAACCACAGCATAGTCCAAGCCGTACACAGACAACTTGCACATTACAGTGGACATGTGGGCCAAATTGTTCTTTTGGGTAAAATGATCAAGGGTACGGCATGGGTATCACTTTCCATTCCAAAAGGCCACTCGGACCAATATAACAAGAACATGTTTGAGAAGTGAGTTGTTATGTACGCCACAAAATCTTGATTCAAAGCAGTACCAAACTTCCTCTTTTTAGAACTAGACTTTAATTTTGGTATTAATCTTTCCGTTAGGTTTTGTACTTTTGCACCTGCTTAGCTATAGCTGGCTTCTTAAATTTACAACAGCAAAAAAATAAAAAATATGAGCAATTTCGATGTTATTGTTTTGGGTAGCGGACCCGGAGGATATGTTACCGCTATTAGAGCCTCTCAATTGGGCTTTAAAACGGCCATTATCGAGAAAGAAAATCTAGGTGGTGTATGCTTAAACTGGGGTTGTATCCCTACCAAGGCGCTTTTGAAATCAGCTCAGGTTTTTAATTACCTAAAGCATGCCGAAGACTATGGTCTATCCGCAGAAAATGTGGATAAGGATTTTGATGCTGTGGTCAAAAGAAGCCGTGGTGTTGCGGACGGTATGAGTAAAGGTGTCCAGTTTTTGATGAAGAAAAATAAAATTGAGGTCATCAAAGGATACGGAACTTTAAAAGCAGGCAAAAAGGTATCCGTAAAGGATGACGAAGGCAAAGAAACAGAATACGGTGCAGACCATATTATTATCGCTACCGGAGCTCGTAGCCGCGAACTGCCTAGCTTACCACAAGATGGTAAAAAGATTATTGGCTACCGTGAGGCTATGACCTTAAAAGAGCAACCAAAGAAAATGGTTGTTGTTGGTAGTGGTGCCATTGGTATTGAATTTGCTTATTTCTATAACGCTATGGGCACTGAAGTAACCGTAGTGGAATACCTACCCAATATAGTACCGGTAGAAGATGAGGATATTTCAAAACAACTGGAGCGCAGCTTAAAGAAAGCCGGTATAAAAATCAAGACTTCTGCAGAGGTTACTTCTGTTGACACTTCCGGTGAAGGCATAAAAGCAACCGTAAAGACTGCTAAAGGAGAAGAAATTCTAGAAGCGGACATTGTTCTTTCTGCTGTTGGTATCAAAACCAACATTGAGAACATTGGTCTTGAAAACGTGGGGATTTCTACCGATAGAGACAAAATATTGGTAAACAACTACTACCAGACCAACATACCGGGGTACTACGCTATTGGTGATGTAACTCCAGGTCAGGCGCTAGCACACGTTGCTTCTGCCGAAGGTATTCTATGTGTTGAAAAAATAGCGGATATGCATGTTGAGCCATTGGACTATGGCAACATTCCAGGATGTACCTATTGTACACCGGAGATTGCATCTGTAGGTCTTACTGAAAAGCAAGCCAAGGAAAAAGGATTGGACATCAAAGTTGGCAAATTTCCTTTCTCTGCCAGTGGTAAAGCAAAAGCTGCCGGTACTCCAGATGGTTTCGTTAAGGTTATTTTTGATGCAAAATATGGCGAGTGGTTAGGTTGTCATATGATCGGTGCCGGTGTAACGGATATGATTGCAGAAGCTGTTGTTGCTAGAAAACTAGAGACTACCGGCCACGAAATTTTAAAAGCGGTTCACCCTCACCCAACAATGAGTGAAGCCGTTATGGAAGCTGTAGCAGCTGCTTATGACGAGGTGATACACTTATAATGAATTGCAATTAGATTAAATTAAATTAGAAATGGGCCTAGTAAGATTGTTCTCAAATACATCTCACAGGCCCATTATTTTTTATTAGAACGAACACAGTAAAAATTCATTCCGTATGCTCAACTTTTTTCGGATTACAGCAATTTTAGAAGGTATCTCCTATTTGGCCCTATTTGCCGTAACTATGCCGTTAAAGTATTTGGCTGGTCTTCCCATGCCCAATAAATACGTAGGCTACGCACACGGTGTACTCTTTATTACCTATATTATTTTGGCCGTAGTCCTGTGGATGGAGAAAAAATGGAGTATCAAAAAAGGAATTATACTACTTGTCGCGTCCCTGTTACCTTTTGCCACTTTTTATGTGGAAAAAAAGTACTTGAGCGAAAACACGGCGCAAGCCTAAATCCCTCTTAAAACTAGCTTATCTAAAATGTCTTGCTGATAAAAAAGTATAGACAAACCCCATGGTTACGGTATTCCATGTGCTATCGTTTATTGTGATACCGGTATACGAAAAATTGAGTTCAGATTTTGGCCCCACTTGAAAGCCAATTTGTGGACGGTAGTAAAATCCACCATCATTCCCTTCGTTTAGTCCAAAGGCGTTTCCTATGTCCCCCCCAATAGAGAAGGTCTTTGAAGGCCACAATCTAATTGAGGCCGCAAGTGGCAAAAATTGAACACTTGGGTAATCTACAGTAATATTCTGACCGGTAAACGTTTCTGCAAAGCCGTGAATTATACCTGCTTTTACCCCAAGATCAAATGCTTTGTTGGGAGCCCACATATAACCTACATCGGCACCTATAACTACACTAACAAAATCATTATAATCTCCTATAGGCATACCCGCATGGGCACCAATTTTAAAGCCCTCTTGGGCAAATAACGAAATACACGAAAAGGTCAAGGTCAGAAATAAACAAAAAGATTTGGTCATGGCAATTTTAAATTTGGTTTGTGCTGGTTGCTTGGTAAAACTAAAGGCTAAACGAAGTTCATTGCCTTTTTGTTGTAGCTACAAATCAAAAATTGTTGTGAGACGGTTGACGTTAAACCTTTTAAATAGGTGCCAATACTGCTAAAATGCGACTTAATACAAGAAGATTCTAGCCAATTACTTCACAAAACTCTGTATGGCCAAATCATAACTTTGAAGCCCAAAACCAAGGATTACTCCTTTTGCTACCGGAGAAATATAGGATACATGTCTAAACTCTTCTCGCTTGTGCGTATTTGAAATATGAACCTCTACAACAGGTGTAGATACCGCTTTTATAGCGTCTCCAATACCTACGGAAGTATGTGTGTAGGCCGCAGCATTTAAAACAATACCGTCATAGGAAAAGCCCACCTCCTGTATTTTACCAATAAGCTCCCCTTCTATATTAGATTGAAAATATTCTAACTGAACGTCTTTGAACTTAAACTGTAAATCAGCAAAATAATCTTCAAATGTTTTGTTTCCGTATACTTCAGGTTCGCGTTTCCCTAATAGATTTAAATTGGGGCCGTTGATAATGATTACTTTCATACTTCAAAAATAAACTTTTTAATGTGATTTTTAACAAGAGAAAACAAAAACGGCCGCATGTAGCGGCCGTTCAATTTTTATACTTTTTTATTGATTACAAAAAGTAAACCGCACCTACGGATACTGCACCGTTATGTGCTTTTGTAACACTTAAAACTTCAGAAAGCCCTACTCCTATTCTAAACTGAAAATAAAAATTCTCATCCATACGGTAACCGGCACCAATATTAACCCCCAACTCAATGCTTTTGGTATCTTGGAACTGTAAATCCTCTTCCCAGTTGTCCGCCAAAAGAAAACCTACTTGCGGTCCTAGTTCTACCGCTATCTCTTCCGTTATATGATATTTACCCATTACAGGTATCTGCAGATAAGCCAAGTTTACGTTAGAAGGGCCCAAATCTGCACCCTGTAGAGTAAACAGTAACTCTGGTTGCACATAGAAGTCATCCATAACCGGTATCTCTGCAATACCACCGAAATAGGTACCTACTTTAGCTGATACACCGTCAAAATCATTCCCTAGCCAAGTTGTAAAGTTAATCCCAGCCTTTCCCCCAAATTTTATGTCTCCCATATTAAACCCGCCAGAAGGGCCTGTGCCCTGTATTACGGTTTGTGCAATACTACTTTGTATGCCAAAAAAAACAAACGTTAGAATAACGCAAAATTTAATTTTCATGATTATGGTTGTTTTAAGAACCGTATTTTAATCCGCTATCGCTCCGTATTTTTCTCAGTCAAGAAATATTTTAGGAGAAGGAAATAACGGACAAAATAATAATTGGTCCATGGTTATATCATAACCAAAGATAGAAAACTTTACTTAGCGTCAATTCTTTACAGAAGAAATTGGGTTTTATTTTTGTAGTCATTTAAAAAATAAAGAATCATGACTTCACAATGGTTAACTTTACATTATGAATTGGGATCAAGCGCTTCAGGACTACGGGCATTATCTTAGAATAGAACGTGGCCTTTCCGATAACTCCATTAAAAACTACAGTTGGGACATTAGCAAGCTTATTGCATTTTTAAAAAACAACTCTTTAGAGGACAGCCCTAAGCAAATCAGAAAAGAAACGTTACAGCAGTTTATTTACGAGGTAGCAAAGACCATGAACCCCAGGTCTCAGGCACGAATTATTTCCGGACTTAAAAGTTTTTTCAATTATTTAGTTTTTGAAGGGTACAGGGAAGACAACCCCTTGGATTTAATAGAGTCGCCCAAAATTGGAAGGAAGTTACCCGATACCCTATCCGAGGACGAAATCAACAGCATTATTGGTGCAATAGACCTTTCAAAAGCTGAGGGCGAAAGAAACCGTGCCATGCTGGAAACTCTTTATGGATGCGGATTAAGAGTCTCAGAACTTGTAGACCTCAAAATCTCCGATCTATTTTTTGAAGAAGGATTTATAAAAGTGACCGGAAAAGGAGACAAACAGCGTTTTGTGCCCATTAGCGAGGTAAACAAAAAGTACATTACCATCTACCGAAACGAAGTACGGGTGCACCAAGACATTAAAAAAGGGTTTGAAGATATCCTTTTTTTAAACCGAAGGGGCAGACAACTTACCCGCGCCATGATTTTCACCATCATTAAAAATCTGGCCATAGCAATAAACCTGAAAAAGAGTATAAGTCCGCATACTTTTAGGCATTCTTTTGCAACACATTTATTGCAAAATGGAGCTGATTTAAGGGCCATTCAACAAATGTTGGGGCACGAAAGTATTACTACAACAGAAGTGTATGTGCACGTAGACCGCACCCATCTTACGGACGTCATGAACAAATACCACCCAAGAAAATAGAGAACAAGAGTTAAAATTTGATTTTACTTTTTACAGAAAGTAAACTTGGCATTCCGTAACTACCAATATTAGATGAATTGAAATTCAAGTCGTGATTAACTTCCATCATAACATTTTTATTGATGTCATAGCCAACACCGTTAGTCATGATATAACGCGGCTTGGCTGCATTTGCACCATGCTTATCCAACTCTCGCTCCATTGCAACACCGTTTACTAGATATAACTTATCACTCAGGTAATTTTTCACTTTTAATTCTACACGCTGTACATCAAATGAGCGATAGGTATCGTAGTAATTCTGAAGTTCTATCAAAAAATCATCATCTAACTTATAGCCTATGGTGAACTGTGAATGCATTTCATTATCCATAAAATAGGGTAAGCAAAGCTCTCCGTATAAAAATCAGAAGTTTCCGTAGACTGTCCAAAATCCTGATTTGTACCTGCTGGACTTTGAGCCTTACCTATAGACATACATAAAAGAAGAAATATGATTCGGACAAGTGTAATCATAGTTTGGTTTTGCTTCGATAAATATAAGAACACCTTCCTAAAAACGAGGTCTTTTCTGACAATTTTAACGATTGACAAGCAAGTATCATAAAGCCGTTTAGGGCCTATTTTTCATCTTAAAAATATATTTATGAACCGAAAACGTTGTAGTTCAACTCTATATACCACTATGCTATTTTGTTCCGTTTACATACTCTATATTTAAATTTAAATAGCTAAGAATGAAACATAATACCGAACGAAAATGGTGGAAAGAAGGTGTAGTCTATCAGATTTATCCTAGAAGTTTTCAAGATACCACCGGTAACGGTATTGGAGATTTACAGGGCATTATTAAAAGACTGGATTACATCCAAAGTCTTGGCGTTGATATTATCTGGCTAAATCCTGTTTATACCTCTCCCAATGATGATAACGGTTACGATATTTCGGACTATAGAAATATTATGGCCGAGTTCGGCACCATGGATGATATGGACGAGCTTATGACCCAAATGAAAAAGAGAGGGCTGCGCTTGGTAATGGACCTAGTAGTGAACCACAGTAGTGACGAACACGAATGGTTTGTAGAATCCAGAAAATCCAGAGACAACGCATATAGGGACTATTACCACTGGTGGCCCGCCGAAAAAGGTACTCCTCCAAAACGATTTAGCTATTTTGATGAGGATAGTAACGCTTGGAAGTATGATGAACCAACAGATTCATATTACCTGCACTATTACTCCGCCAAACAACCTGACCTAAAATGGGAAAATCCTAAGGTAAGGGAAGAGGTGTACGACCTTATGAAATTCTGGTTTGATAAAGGAATAGATGGTTTTAGAATGGATGTAATATCAACCATTTCCAAAGATGTCAATTACCCGGAGCTTCCCGAAAAATACAAAGGCGATTTTATTCCTTATTATGCAGATGGGCCACACCTGCACGAGTATCTAACAGAAATGAACCAAAAAGTACTAAGCAGGTATGATGTTATGACCGTTGGTGAAGCACCTGGTGTTAACCAAGAACAGGCCCTTAATTTTGTTGACAAAGACCGTAAGGAACTTAATATGTTCTTTCATTTTGATTTAATGTCCCTTGACCGTGAACCGGGCGAGACCTTTAAAATGAGAAAAGAACAATGGAAGCTTACGGAGTTTAAGAAAGTCTTTTCGGAATGGGACGGGGTTTTTGCACAAAAAGGCTGGGGAAGCCTTTATTTGAACAATCATGATTTTCCAAGAAGCGTTAGCCGTTGGGGGAATGATTCAAAAACACACTGGCAAAACTCGGCTACTTTATTGCAGACTTTTTTACTTTCCATGAGGGGTACACCCTATTTTCTCTATGGTGAAGAAATAGGTATGACCAATATAAAATTTGATTCTATTTCCGACTATCAGGATATAAATACCCATAGCCGCTACAAAGCCATTAAAAAAGCGGGAGGTGATTTAGAAACTTTCCTAAAAGAAGAGAAACACGCAGGAAGGGACAATGCCCGTACCCCAATGCAATGGAACACACAACATAACTCCGGGTTTTCCGAAGCCAAACCATGGCTCAAAATAAATGAAAATTATAAGGAAGGAATAAATGTTGCCGAACAGGAACCGGAAAAAGACTCGGTTCTTAACTATTTTAGAGCAATGGTACAGGTGCGCAAGGACCATCTTGCTTTGGTATATGGGGCGTACCAATTATTATTGGCGGATAATGAACAAGTGTATGCCTATGTAAGGTCTTGGGAAGACGAGCATTTTCTAGTTCTGTTGAATTTTTCTACCAAACGAAGCTCGGTTACTATAGACGAGATACGTTTTAATAAAGCGCATCTTATCATTTCCAATGACGATGCGGAAAACAACAAAACCGATAACCATTTTGAGCTTACGCCATATCAAGCATCGATCTATAAGGTTTTTTGATCTTTAAACAGTGAATAGTCGCGCTGGTAGGGACGTATGATCAATCGTGCTTCCCTATCAAAACGCACATAATTATATACCCAGTTTACAAAAACAACTACCCTATTTCTAAAGCCAATTAGAAAAAACAGGTGAACGAACATCCACACGAACCAAGCAAAAACACCCTGAAACCTATAATTTTTTAAGTCTACCACGGCCTTATTACGGCCAACGGTAGCCATGCTACCCTTATCCTTGTAAACAAAAGGCTTCATAGGTTCATTACGCACCAATCGTAATAAATTCTCACCAAGGTTCCTTCCCTGCTGAATAGCCGGTTGTGCCATCATAGGGTGGCCATGGGGCGTATCTTCGGTTTGCATACAGGCAATATCGCCAACGGCAAAAATACTATCCTGCCCTTGAACTTGGTTAAACTCATTTACTTTAAGACGGTTACCCCTCACCAAGAATTCCTCCGCTTCTAGACCGCCAATAGGCACACCTTTTACTCCAGCTGCCCAAACTAACGTGGCCGCCTCAAACACAAGTTCTGTTTTAGTACGGGCCGTTTTGCCGTCATAACCCACGACACGTGTATTTTTCCAAACATTTACACCAAGGCTCTCTAGAAAATCTTCCGCTTTTTTTGAAGCGTTCTCACTCATTCCCTTCAATAGACTATCTCCGGACTGTACTAAATTTATCTGTGCCCTACGGGTATCCAGATCGGGGTAATCCTTTGGAAGTATTCCTTTTTTAATCTCTGCTAAGGCACCTGCCAGTTCCACACCCGTTGGACCTCCACCAACAATTACAAAATTCATTAAAGCATCTCGCTCATGAAGATCGTCCGTTAACAAGGCTTGCTCAAAATTCTCAAGAATAAGACTTCTAAGATTCAACGACTGCGGTATACTTTTCATGGCCATACCGTTCTGCTCAATTTCTGTGTTACCAAAGAAATTTGTGGTAGACCCCGCGGCTATTACCAAATAATCATAGGAAAGCCTTCCTATATTGGTTACAATTTTTTTGGACTCAGGCTCTACCTTTTGCACTTCCGCTAAACGGAAAAAAAAATTGCTATAATCCTGTAAAATTTTCCGAATGGGATAAGCTATGGAATCCGGTTCCAGCCCCCCTGTAGATACTTGGTATAAAAGTGGCTGAAACGTATGGTAGTTATTCTTATCCAATAAAACTACCTGAACCTCTTTCTTACTTAGTTTTTTTGCTAAGGCTACCCCTCCAAAACCACCACCAACAATTACAATTCTCGGTAAACTAGATTTTGGTAAGTTAAGTGCATCTGTATCTGACATGTATAAAAAATATGGGCAAAATTAAACATTCATTGTGTACCCCAACCGATAAACTAAAGGTTTTATTATATTTAAATTCTCTAAAATGTAAGAAAATTCATTGAAATCATGGTTTATTCTCATTATAGAACTTAAAACTCAAAAATAAAACAGAAATACAGGTAGAAAAAAACTTTCTCTTTTGTTACATAACCACCTAAAAACCAATGCTATTTATTCTTAAAAACATATTACATCTCTTTTTTTATCCATTCAGTAAAATAATATCTGTAACAATTAATCCTTTTGGGCTACTTATAGTCTAACAACCACCACCTTGCCGTGAACAACGAACTGGAACATCAATTTGTGACGGAACTTGAGAACAATCAAAACATTGTTCACAAGGTCTGTACATTGTACACCAATGATAGGGATTCGCACAATGATCTGTTTCAAGAAATAACGATTCAGCTCTGGAAGGCCTATCCAAAATTTAGGGGCGAATCTAAGTTTAGTACATGGATGTACCGTGTGGCTCTGAATACAGCTATTACATTATATAGAAAATCTAAAAGGCATATTCAGACACAAGACTATGAATCGGTAATTTTTAAAATAAAAGCCGACGAATACGATGCCACCCAAGAAGAGCAGTTAAAGCTCATGTACAAGGCGGTAAAGCAATTGGGCGATATAGACAAGGCCCTAGTATTTTTATACCTAGAGGACAAAGATTATCGCGAAATAAGTGAAACCCTTGGTATTACTGAAGTTAATGCCCGTGTGAAGATGAACCGGATCAAGACCAAATTAAGAACCGTATTGAATCCTTAAGGAGATGATGGACGAACTGGAACTTTTAAAGAAAGATTGGCAGAAGAAGGGAGATGAACTACCTAAGCTGACCTATAGTGATATACATAAAATGACATGGAGAAAATCATCCTCTATTGTCAAATGGATTCTCATTATTAGCATCCTAGAAATAGTTTTACCCAATCTACTCTACTTAATACCTTCCTTTAGGAAGAGTATGAGCATTTACGAAAACACCGTTGTAGACCATTATTTCTTGGCCATGACCATTATTTATTACGTGGTGGTATTCTACTTTGTATACCTTTTCTATAAGCGCTATAAAGAAATTTCCGTGTTGGATAGCGCCAAGAATCTCATGCGCAAAATTATTAGGACCAGAAGAACTGTTAAATACTACGTTATATTTTCCTTGTCTACCATATTAGTATTCATAGCTATAGTTATAATAGGCATTTACCTGAACGATAGTTTTATGGATAATTTTACGGAAATGGCGGGCAATGCACAAAATGTTTCTCCAGAAAAGTTAAAAACTACTTTAATGGTCTCCATGGCCATATTGGGCGTGGTTATGATTGCATTCTTTGGCGGTATTTATTTCCTCCTCTACGGACTGCTCCTAAGGAAGCTAAAGAAGAATTATAAAGAACTTAGAAAACTGGAAGTCTAAATTTTATGTCGGTTTCTGTACCTACGTAACTCATTTTCTTCTTCGTAGGCAAGCAAGTCTTTTTTGGAGATTACTTTTAAGAATGATGGGTGTTGCTCTATAGCATACTCTAATTTTTCGATAATGGCATCAAACGACTCGTTATCGTAATCTATATCCAAAGGTTCTTTAATAACTATAGATTGAAGAATACCCTTTTTCTTTATCCGAAGCCCTTTTTTATCAAAAGAACGTCTAAAACCATCAATAACCACAGGAACCACTACAGGTTTATATTTCTTGATGATATGGGCGGTACCCTTTCTAAGGGGCTTCCATGGGGTGGTCGTACCTTGGGGAAAAGTTATGACCCAACCATCATTAAGCGCCTTCCCAATACTTGAGATGTCGCTCATTTTCACCTGTCGCTTAATATCCTTTCCTTCCGCTCTCCAAGTACGTTCTACGCTCACGGAGCCCGCATAGGCAAATATCTTGGTTAGAAGGCTTTTTTTCATGGTTTCCGCAGCCGCAACGTAATACATGTTTAACTTGGGGTTCCAGATATACCCTACGTTCTTTATATTATTGTCTCGCCCTTTAAGGCTAGCATTGAATACATGGAACATAGCAACCACATCTGCAAAATAGGTTTGATGGTTACTAACGAAAAGTACATTCTTGTCCGGTAAGGAACGGATAATGTCCGATCCCTCTATCTCCAAACTGTTAAAACGCTTGTACCTTGAATGTGTTACCAATCCTAAAATACGGATAAGCCATTTTTTTAGAAACAGAATATGCCCGAAAGGATTTTCCTTAAATATGCCCATAGGGCACAAAAATACGAATTTACCCCTATAAAACCTGTTGTAACAAGGTCTTGATTTCACTTAACATCATTCCGGTAGCCCCCCAAACGGTATAACCATTTAATTTAAAGGCAGGTACGGGTACGTTTGAGGCATAAGAAGTAGTCATTTCTTGGGTAAAAATATTGCTCTCATCCATAAAATCCAGCAGGGGCACCTCTACCAGTTCCTCTACCTCTGTCTCTTGAGGCAAAAATGGTTCCGCCCTATTATACACTCCAACAAAGGGGTGGACATTAAAATTACTTGGAGGTATATAAATTTCGGTGAGTGATTTTATAACCTTTATATTTTCAGGTTCTACCCCCACCTCTTCATGCGTTTCCCTTAGCGCCGTGGCCATCATATTGGCATCTTCGGCCTCTACTTGACCTCCTGGAAAGCCGATTTGATTGGAGTGTACATCCTTGGGGTGGCTTTTTCGCAAAATGAGCAATAAACGCGTTAGATTTACTTCATCTGGGTAAAAAAGCGCCATTACTGCCGCTTTTTTCGTCAATTTAGGCTTTTGCCTAGCCGTTTGTAGCTCCTCCAATCTAAACTGAGGAGCCATTTTTAAATGCGAAGCCTCTCCGGGTAAAGGCAGATTCTTTATTTTTGGGATTCGAATAGAGAAATCATCAAAATTCATGACAATCAGAAATTCTTTTAGATTAGCAATATTACCACTAATTTTTCTCGCTTCTTGCGGCGAAAGTCCTAAAGAAAAGCAAAAACCTACCGTACAGGAAGAAGTAAAAGAGGATACGGTTCAAATTGATTCCTCTAAAATCCAAAAAGAAAAAGAAGAAGAGTTTGTATTAACTGAAGAAAATGCAATTGATTTCTTCTTTGAATACCAAAAAGATTTAAAAGTTGATAAAGTAAAGATTACCACCCGGTTCGGGAGTTTTACCGTGCAACTCTTTGACAATGTGCCGTACCACAAGGCCAATTTTATTTACTTAACACGTAAAGGCTACTTTAACGACACCCAATTTCACCGGATAGTGAAGAATTTTATCATTCAAGGGGGCAATTCAGACGATAGAAAAACGGGAAAAAAACGAAGCGAGATTGGACGATACCTTCTTCCTCCCGATACGCGAAAAGGCCATAAACACCATAGAGGGGTAATCTCTATGCCCAGTAGTGAGATTGACAATCCGCATATGCTGGCATCACCTTACGAGTTTTTTATAGTGGTCACCAAACCAGGATCCTACCATTTAGATGGCGAGTTTACGCCTTTTGGAAAGGTCATAGAAGGAATGGATGTTGTAGATAAAATTAACAGCGTAGAAATTGGCGAGGGAGATTGGCCGCAACAGAATATCTATATTCAAAAAGCGGAGGTTATAGAATAAAAGTCAATTATTTAGACGTCTACTTTCTTATAAATATTAGGTAGAGCAAGTCCAAATTTGACCGCCAACAATCGGGTAACGATAATAATTAGGATAGCGGCAATGTAGGCGTAAGCTCCGTCTATAGGAAGAAGTACGAGTATAAAATAACTTATACCCCCAAGAATACAGGCCGTTGCATAGATCTCCTTGGTCCTAAAGATTACAGGAATTTCATTGCACAGCATATCGCGTATAACACCTCCGAAACAAGCTGTAATGGTGCCTAGTGCCACACACATTACGGGCAGCAAGTCTGCCGTTAATCCTTTTTCTATACCCAACATGGTAAAGAGGCCAATTCCTATAGTGTCGAACAGAAATAAGGTTTTTCTCAGATATTTTAAGTGTCTCACAAAAATCACTGAAAAAACAACGGCCCCGGCAATAACCGTAATATACACAGGCTCACGCATCCAAAGTACGGGCGTATTGCCTATGAGCATATCACGTAAAGTGCCCCCGCCCACCGCAGTTACGAACGAGATTATAAAAATCCCGAAAAGGTCCAACTTCTTATCCATCGCCACCAAAACCCCGGAAATGGCAAAAGCAATAGTTCCCAAAATATCGATTAAAAAATAAAACATGCGCGAAAATGAGTTTTTGAACGTTCCTAATATTTTGGGCCACCGTGCAACGTTGGAAAGAATATTTAAACCAGGTTACAGTTGTTGCGTGTAGTAACTATAATCCTTGATTATTCTATCCACAAAATCCAAAGGTTTCATATCCGTAGTTATGCTCGTTACCTTTTTTATTTGATCGCTCAAAGATACAATTACATTATGATTTCCGTTGCGTTTGGCGGAATCATAGAATTCCTTGATGGTCTGCATCTCACGGTCCTTAAAAATGGTAACCTGTGGAAATTGAGGTTTATAATCTTCAGGTAAATCGCGTAACAAGGTATCTTTTAAAGAGACTCTTTTCTTTTCGCTAATTACGGTTGTTCCTGCTGCTATATCTCCTACACGTTGCCCATTGCCCCTAATTAAAATAGTAAGTACCGCAACACCTCCGGAAGTAAGTACTACATCTATAATCCGTAATATCCACCGCACAAAATAACTAGAAAAACCGGGTTTGGAACCATCAAGTTTTACCACTCGTATTTTCATAACGGTCTTACCAACGGTCTGCCCGTTCATAAACGTTTCTAGAAGCACATAGTACAGAAAGGCCGGCAAACTAATAAGCATATAAAGCGCCCACATATCCCCAAAATCAATATCCAAAGAAAGCAGTGCCATAATCATGATTATGGTATAGGCTAGAATGATAAAGCTATCTATCATATAAGCAAGCATGCGGTCTCCTAGATGTGCCGTATGCTGGTTAATGGTTATATTTTGGGCTGTTTCTATTTGAAATTGTTCCATAGTTTCGTTTCTTTGGTATAAACCAAAAGTTGATGCGCGAAGCCGCCTTTGTAAAGCAAAATAAAGACAAATGGGCTACTTTTGAAAATGCCCTGACCAACAAAACGGCATTGACACCAGATAAATTGTCCGATCTCTACATTGAAATTACGGACCATCTTAGCTACGCCAAAACCTTTTATGCCGGCAGCAATACAGAGTTTTACCTCAACACTTTGGCCTCTCAGGCCCACCAAAAAATTTACAAGACCAAACGTGAACCCAAAAACCGTATTGTGGAGTTTTGGAAAACCGAATTCCCTACGATGTTCTACAATCACCAACGCGAATTGCTGATCGCCTTTCTGGTATTTGTTTTTTTTAGTTTGGTAGGAGTATTTTCTGCCGCAAACGAAGGTACGTTTGTTCGTTCAATTTTGGGTGATGGCTATGTAAATATGACCATGGAAAATATTGACAAGGGAGACCCCATGGCCGTTTATAAGAAAATGGGGGAATTTAATATGTTTCTTGGCATAACCATCAACAATATTCGGGTAGCGCTTATGGCCTTTGCATATGGTATTTTATTGGGTATTGGCACCTTGTTCGTTATGATGCAAAACGGAATTATGTTGGGTAGTTTTCAATATTTCTTTTACGAAAAAGGATTACTTTGGGAGTCTGCACGTACCATTTGGATTCATGGCACCATAGAAATATCCGTAATTATAATTGCGGGATGTGCCGGACTGGTGTTGGCCAACGGCATTCTATTCCCGGGCACATATACTAGGCTGGAATCTTTTAAAAGAGGGGTGCAAAACGGATTAAAAATTATGCTCAGTACGGTTCCTTTTTTCATCATTGCCGGTTTTTTAGAAGGCTTTGTCACAAGACATACAGAAATGCCGGATGCTTTGGCCATTTTTATAATTTTATCTTCCTTGGCACTAATTCTCTTTTACTACGTTATATATCCTAAACAACTTCACAAAAAACCAACCTCATGAAACAGTTTATAGAGTTCAAAAAACAACGGGAAATGAGCCAAATTTTATCGGACACCTTTGGCTTTTTGCGAAACGAATTCAAAACGTTTTTTGGTGTCTTCTTTAAGATTATCGCTCCTTTTCTAGTGGTTATGCTTATTAGCTACGGTTTTTACATGTTCCAGATAGGAGATTTCATGAACTTTAGCATAATTAGCTCCAACTCCGCTGTAAGTGGCTTGGTCGTTTTTGTGGTTGCCCTAGTATTTCTTATCGCCACCGTCACTACCTATGTAATGGCCCAAGCTACTACCTTGTTTTACATCAAATCATATATAAAGCACAACGGAAATATAAACTTTACCGAAATTAAGGAAAACGTTTATAGCTCCTTTTGGAAATTTATCGGGCTCGGCTTTTTAGTGGCACTATGTGTCGGGTGCGGTTTTCTCTTCTGTATTATTCCCGGTGTTTTTCTTTATGTACCGCTGGTGCTGTCCTTTAGTATCCTTGCTTTTGAAGGAAAAGGAGTTTCAGATGCTTTTAGCAATAGTTTTACTTTGGTAAAAGAATATTGGTGGGTAACCTTTGCTTCACTTTTTGTTGTGGGTATCATAGTTACGGTTACCGGTTATGCTTTTGCCTTACCGGCTACGATATACACCTACGCCAAGATGGGTATACTTTCCGGTGAAATAGATGCCGAAAATTTTACCGTTGCAGATCCTATTTCTATTGTTTTGGGAATTATAAGTACGCTTGCCCAGTTTCTATTGAACATCATTTCTATTGTGGCCAGTGTCTTAATTTATTTTGATTTGAACGAGAAAAAGAACTTTACGGGTACTTACGAACGTATAAAAAATCTTGGAGGAACGGCTGACGAATAAATATGCGAAAACTGCATTTCCTTTTACTGCTAGGCATATACTGGGCCGGAATTCTTTCCGCTCAGAAAGATTCTCTAAATATTGTCTATGACTCCGCTCCTCTTGAAGTCAAGACTATTAGCGACTCCGATCTAAGCAAATTTTATGAGGATAAGGATTTTCAGTATGAAGTTGTCGAAATAGACCCCACTTGGTGGGACGATTTTAAAAGTTGGCTCAACAACCTCATGCTCCGTATTCTTGAGAATATTTTTGGTTTTGAGGAAGCTTCCGGCATTCTTGCCGCAATCATACGCCTTGTACCTTATTTGCTTCTGGGTGTACTAATCTATATTCTCATTCGGTTTTTTCTGAATATCAACGCCAGTGCACTTAAACAAGCCTCAAAAAACAAGGCCTTGGTTTCCCTTTCAGAGGAAGAGCATATAATTAAAAATGAAAATATTCAGGACTTGATTAACCAAGCCCTTTCCCTAAAGGACTTCCGGTTGGCGGTACGATACACCTATTTACAGGTATTAAAACTAATGAGCGAGAAAGAACTCATTTCATGGGAACTGCAAAAAACCAATGATGACTACTTAAAAGAAATTTCAAAAACCGATCTCCAAAGTCCGTTTACCGCAATTACCCGTTTATACAATTTTACTTGGTACGGAGGTTTTTATATTGATGAAACCGCCTACCAAAAAGCAAAAGGAACATTTGAATCCATTGAAAAAATCATAAGCTCCAATGGATAAAAAAGGTTTAAAATATATTGTGGTAGCCATAGCTACGGTAGCCCTGTTAATGGTTATTCAATATAACAGTCCCAAACAGATCAACTGGACCAACTCTTACGTGGCCAAGCACAAAATACCCTACGGCACTTTTGTGTTGAACGATGTTATGGAACATCTTTTCCCGAATAAAATTAAGCAGGTTAATATTCCTCCTTTTGAATTCCTTAAAACTAACGAAGAAGCTTCCGGAACCTACTTTTTTGTAAACAACAATGTAAGTTTTGGTGATTCGGAACTGTTCTCTCTTTTAGACTGGGTAGAAAAGGGCAATACACTATTTATAGCTTCTGAAGATTACGAAGAAAAACTTTTGGACACTCTTAAGCTAAATACCGCTACTCTTTTTAGCGGATTAGAAAACATACGGTCCCATAAACACAGATTGGTGAACCCTGCGCTAGATTCAGAAGACGGCTACGTTTTTAACAAAGAAGATTACGTTACGTATTTTGTGAAATACGGGACGGATTCCATGACTATCTTAGGAACTGTAACCAATATAGAGAAGACCCAAAAGAAAGATGAAGAAGTAAACAACGTAATCAAAAGGTCATTTGGAAAAGGAGAGATTATTCTAAGTACTTTTCCTAAAGCTTTTACAAACTACTTTATTCTAAAGGACAACAACAAAACATATACGGCGGGGCTTCTATCCTATTTAGACGGTTCCCGAACAATTTATATGGATAACCATTATAAAAGCGGAAAAGCGGTTTACACATCACCTATGCACGTTTTTCTTAATACCAAAGAATTTAGGTGGGCTTACTATCTTGCCCTGATCGGTATTGTTATCTATGTATTTTTTGAAGGTAAACGTGAGCAAAGGGCCATACCGGTAATTAACCCGCTTAAAAACCAAACTCTGGCCTTTACCCGTACCATTGCCGATATGTACTTTGAAAAAGGGGAACGAAAACAAATTGCGGAACATAAGGTGGTTCATTTTCTGGAATACATCCGCTCCCGTTTCTATTTGAATACATTGAATAAGGATGATGAGTTTTACATCAATTTAGCATCGCGAAGCCATCATACCAAGGAAGAAATCAAAGCACTTTTCTCACTTATAGCACAATTGGAAGCAAAGGATAACCTAACCGATAATGAGTTACAAAAACTGAATTCGGCCATAGAAAATTTTAAAAAGAAATCACATGGAAAATAATGAGATTCAAAATGAAGACCTCAACTTTAACAATCGCGTTCCTCTAGAAGATTTGAAGAACGCCGTTGGCGAAATCAAAAAAGAGCTTTCTAAGGTTATTATTGGCCAAGAAAACTTTGTTGAACTTCTCATTGTGTCCCTTTTAGTAGACGGGCATGTGCTTATTGAAGGGGTCCCGGGCATTGCCAAGACCATTACCGCAAAGCTTTTTGCCAAAACTTTAAAAACCGATTTTAGCAGGATTCAATTTACACCGGATCTTATGCCAAGCGATATTCTAGGCACATCAATTTTTAATATAAAAACTTCCGAGTTCGAATATAAGAAAGGACCTATTTTCTCCAATATCGTGCTAATTGATGAGATAAACAGAGCTCCGGCAAAAACCCAGGCCGCCATGTTCGAAACCATGGAAGAACGTCAAATAACCATGGACGGTAACACTTACAAAATGGAAGCTCCATTTATGGTATTGGCCACACAAAACCCAATAGAACAGGAAGGTACATATGCCCTACCCGAAGCCCAACTAGACCGTTTTCTTTTTAAAATAAAAGTAGAATACCCCTCTCTTGATGAGGAAATCTTAATTATAAAGACTCATCATGAACGGAAAGGAGCCATTGTAAAAGAAATGATAAATGGCGTGCTTACGCCCGAAAAATTAGCCGGTTTTAAGGCGAATATCCAAGAGGTTGTTGTAGAGGAAAAAATTATACGTTATATAGCCGAAATTATTTCCAAAACAAGAAACCATCCACATCTGTATTTAGGTGGTTCTCCTAGAGCTTCCATTGCCACATTAAATGCCGCCAAAGCCTTTGCAGCAATAAGCGGAAGGGATTTTGTAACTCCGGAAGACATTAAAAAATCTTTGGTTCCGGTCCTTAACCACAGGGTTATCTTAACTCCAGAACGAGAAATGGAAGGCATGACCACAGAAAGCGTAATTCAAATGATAACGGAGTCTGTAGAAATTCCGAGGTAAGGATGCAATTTTTGAAATCGTTCTACATACACAACGTTTTTTTTAGGTATATAGCTATACTTTCCGCCAGCTTTATACTCAGTTATTGGCTGCCGGTGCTCTACCCTATTGCTTGGCTTTTAAGCTTGCTTTTAATTGCCCTCTTTTTATTTGACACTTACCTACTCTATGCGCCAACGACAGGCATAAAAGCATCCAGAACATTACCTAAAAAATTATCTAATAGCGATTTAAACCCAATTTTAATTCAGTTTAAAAGTCAATATGCATTTCCTACCCATGTATCCATTATAGACGAACTTCCCGCTCAATTTCAAAAACGCGATTTTGAATATAAAACAAGCTTATCTAAAGGGGATAAAAAAGAATATAGCTACACCGTAAGGCCTGTTGACCGTGGCGAGTATGTTTTTGGAAATTTAAACGTATTTGCGTCATCGCCTTTAAAAATAGTAAAGCGCAAGTTTGTCTTTCAAAAGGATCAAATGGTACCCGTATACCCAAGTATCATTCAGATGCAGCAATATGACTTTTTGGCCATCAATAACCGACTAACCGAGGTTGCCCTAAAAAAAATACGCCGCATTGGGCATACTCAAGAATTTGAACAGATAAAGGAGTACGTACAAGGTGATGATTTTAGAACTGTTAACTGGAAGGCTACCGCCAAACAAAATCAGTTGATGGTCAATCAATATCAAGATGAACGTTCCCAACCAATCTATTCCATAATTGATACGGGCCGAGTAATGAAAATGCCATTTAACGAGCTTAAACTTTTAGATTATGCTATTAATTCTGCTTTAGCCTTCTCAAACGTTGCCCTAAAGCGAAACGACAAAACGGGAATGATTACATTCTCAAAAAAAATAGAAACCTTTGTTCCGGCCATTCAGAAAATCACACATTTGAATACCATCCTGGAAAAACTTTTTAGTATTGATACTCAATTTTCAGATTCGGATTTTGGCATGCTTTACGCGCATATAAAGCGAAAAGTGAACCAAAGAAGCCTTTTACTGCTCTACACTAACTTTGAACACATATCGGCCTTAAAAAGACAGCTTCCGTTCTTGAGCGCTATTTCCAAAAAACATGTGCTCGTCGTAATCTTTTTTGAGAACACAGAATTGGATACTCTAATTTCTACGGATTCAGAAGACCTTCAGGCCATTTACCACAAGACTATTGCCGAAAAGTTTGCCATGGAAAAACGCTTAATGCAAAAGGAACTTCAGAAATACGGCATTCAAACTATTTTGACCAAGCCGGAAAACTTAACCATGAATTCCATTAATAAATACCTGGAAATCAAGGCTCGTGGGCTTCTCTAAAGGCCCCTATAAAAAACAAACAGCTACAACAACGAATAAAGCTTAAAAAAGTTTTCAACAAGTTATCACCAACGTTTATGTTGATAACTTTTAAATGGAATCAAAAGAAATTCCCACCCCTTACTAACACTATTACTGATCGATAAAACGCATTTTTGATAACCTTGTTTTATGCCGCAACATGGTACTAACAGCCAAAAAATATCGTCATTATTCTGTAAATTGCAGTCCCCTCATGGTATGTAGAATACCGCCCTAAAAGCCTAACAACGAACCAAACCTACAGAACAGGAATGAAAAGCACTTCTCCTCTAACTGCAAAACCCGCTGCAAGCCTTTTTAAGTTTTTAAAGCCTAATCCAAAATACAAGTTTCGTCTTGTAGATTTTAAAAACAAGGATTACAAAACGGATTTACTTTTAAGTCAGACAAAGTGCAATCTAGACATTTTACCAATGGGGGTTATGGTTGTTGGTAATTTTGATAATCATGACAGTATCATTCCCATTTTAAAGGAAGAGATAGAATCTATTAGTTTGGTTCGGGGCAAAGAAACTATAGATACCTTTTATCTATCGCCAATGCATATTTTAACAAAATTGGGCGTACCTAGCCGTATATCAAGATATTTTAAGGTTTACCCTTCCGAGTATAAAATTTCCGAGACCCAGATCATTATTAAATGCGCAGAGTACCAATTAAAACTGATTACCAACGGCTCTAACTTTGAGGCACTGTTACGTAGTTTTAAAAAATCTGGGTACTCAAAGGAACTAGACCTCTTGCGCAAACCTACACTAAACCACCTCAATTACAGCGTTTACTAAAATTGAGCATAAATCCTATGGTTCGTAAATTGGGGTAGAGTTTATTAAATTTAAACTAGTTTCGCTCACCTCCTTACCAAAAACCATAGAAATGAGACCAAAACCATTCGTACTCCTAGCCTGTTGTGTATTCCTATTTGTAAAGGCTCAGGCTCAAGACCTTCACGATATTGCCCAAACTTTTTTGTACACTTTAGATTCAGACCTTCTAGAGAAGGCCCAATTTAAAATTAACGACAAAGAGCGCTTCAATTTTAACTATGTACCTATAGCAAGAAAAGGACCCACTTTTCACGACTTTAATGAAGAACAAAAAGAGGCTGCCACCCATCTATTAAAAGCTTCTTTGAGCCAAGAAGGGTTTAGAAAGACCTCAGAAATAATGGCGCTGGAAAATATTTTAGCGGTGCTAGAAAACAACGAACGTACCATGCCGGACGGCACTCCAATGCGAGACGCCCTAAACTATCACTTTTTAATATTTGGGAAACCTGCGGAAGGAGCATATTGGGGTTGGCGCTTTGAAGGTCATCATGTATCCTTGAACTTTGTAGCTTCCAAAGGAGCTATTGTATCGGCTACACCCTCTTTTATGGGTTCCAATCCAGGTGTTGTGCCAAGCGGAAATTTAAAAGGGAAAGAAGTACTCAAAGAAGAGACCAAACTAGGTTTTGAACTGCTCAACTCCCTATCTAAGGAACAATTGGCACAAGCCGTATTTTCTAATGAAGCACCTTACGAAATATTTACCCGCAATAACAGGAACACATCTAGGTTAGAGCCCAATGGCGTATGGTATTCCGATCTGTCACAAGAACAAAAAACAATCTTTCAAAAACTTCTGCACCTCTACTTGAACAACTATGAAGCCGAATTTTCTAAATCTATGTCATCAAAAATAGACAAAGCGGATATAAACAAGCTTTCTTTTGCTTGGGCAGGTAGTTTAGAACCTGGTAAAGGCCACTATTACCGTTTACAAGGCCCTACAATTTTAATTGAATATGACAATACCCAAAACAACGCCAACCATGTACACACTGTTGTTCGTGATCTGACCAATGATTTTGGAAACGATATTTTAAAACAACATTACCACGAAGACCATTAAAAATTAAAACCTATAACTCATGCAAAATTCACGGCCCGAAGTTTGGCTACGAGGTCCGGTTCCAGGAATTCCCTCGCTTTTGCAGCCCGCTGCTCATGCCCTCTTACAATCTTCAGAAGAAATAGAACGTTATTTACAGGATTTTCCCGAAGATCAACTCTGGACTAAAATTGCTGGAAGGGCTTCTGTAGGCTTCCACCTAAAACATATTACCGGAGTTCTGGACCGTATGATTACCTATGCCAAATCTAAGGGTTTAACGGATTCACAATTTTCCTACCTTGCCAATGAAGGAAAACCGACTGCAGAACTATGCGCCGCCGATTTAGTTCTCAACTTTCAAAATAAAACTAAGGAAGCATTATTGTTTTTCGAGACATTGAACGAAGCTACCTTAAAAGAACCGCGTACCGTGGGTCGCAAAAAATTACCGTCAACCACTTTAGGGCTTCTTTTTCATGCCGCTGAACATAGCCAACGCCATGTGGGACAACTTTTGGTGACCGTCAGTTTTCTAACGAAATCCTAAAACAAATAACATTTTCATCAATAAAAGCCATAGCATCAAAAATTAACTTTTTATGAGGTCATAATTTTACTATAACACACTAACTTCATATTGTTATAAAAATAAAGTTATGAAATCTAAAGAAGTAAAAATTTACTCGGGAAACCGTTTTACCGCCCAACGTATTGAAGAGAAGTTAAACGAAGTAGACATCAACCCCATCATTAAAGATGCTACTGAATCTGCCCGTTTAGCAGGTTTTGCCGCTAACATTAATGGCGAATTGGACATTTATGTGCGAGATGATGAAAAAGACAAGGCCATGATTATCGTAAGGGCCATACATGCGCAGCAAAAAGATTAAAAGCTAGTTGTTTACTGTATTCATAATTGCCTATTTTTATCAGCTACTTACCAATGAATACAAAACAGTAATGACAAACAAAACCAAACTCACCCAATTAGTTGCAACATCGCTTCTAATCACCCTGTTCTGCGCTTGTGAATCCAAGCCAAAAAAACCAAAGGAAACCCCTCTGGTTATTGTAGAAGATTCCCTTACCGAAGTCAGTAGAGCAAAAGAAATGCGAGAAGGCATAAGTCCTAAAATCGCGGACGGACTAGAACTAACGCTTTGGGCGTCAGATTCTTTGGCTCCAGACCCAATTGCCATGCAAATTGACGATGAAGGCAAAGTGTACCTTACACGTACCAATCGTCAGAAAAACTCGGAATTTGACATTAGAGGGCATCAAGATTGGATGACCGCTTCTATTTCCCTGCAATCCGTAGAGGACCGTCGCAAATTCCTTCACGAAACATTTGCCCCGGAAAAGAGCGAAGAAAATGAATGGTTCCCTGACCTTAATGAAGATGGCAGCCATGACTGGAAAGACCTTACCGTAGAAAAGGATGAAATCTGGATGCTAGAAGACACCAATAATAATGGCATTGCGGATAGATCTACCCGAATACTGGAAGATTTTAATGACGAAATCACGGACGTTGCTGGAGCTCTTTTAGTAAGAGAAGATGACGTTTTTGTTGGTGTAGGCCCGGATATGTGGCGTTTAACGGATACCAATGACGATTTAATCTTAGATGAAAAAACATCACTAGCACACGGTTTTGCCGTGCACATTGGTTTTGCCGCCCACGGAATGTCCGGTGCCATAGAAGGCCCAGACGGCAAGATTTACTGGGGTATTGGCGATATTGGGGCCAACCTTACCACTGCAGACGGCCAAACCCTGAAATACCCTAACCAGGGGGTTATTGTGCGCTCCAATCCTGACGGAAGCAGCTTTGAAGTTTTTGCCAGAGGATTACGAAATACCCATGAATTTGTTTTTGATGCCTATGGAAACATCATCTCTTCCGATAACGATGGCGACCATGCCGGAGAAAGCGAAAGACTGGTGCACCTTGTTGAAGGTTCTGATTCCGGTTGGCGTTCCAATTGGCAGTACGGTAAATACACAGACCCAAAAAACAATGGCTACAAGGTTTGGATGGATGAAAAACTGTTTACCCCACGTTGGGAAGGACAGGCCGCCTATATTGTACCTCCCATTAAAAACTTCCATAACGGCCCTACCGGTATGACCTTTAACCCGGGTACGGCTTTAGGTAAGGACTGGATCAACAAATTCTTTTTAGTAGAGTTCGTGGGTAACCCTGACCGGTCTAACATCTGGGCCTTTGACTTAAAACCTAAAGGTGCTTCGTTTGAACTGAATACGGACAGAAGTATCTTGAGTGGGGTTCTACCAACAGGGATTCAATTTGGTCCGGATGGTGCCATGTATGTGGCCGACTGGGTAAACGGATGGAAAACTAAAAACTACGGACGCGTTTGGAAACTTGATGTTAGCGATGCCAAAAACGATTTATCCGCAGAGCGAAAAGAAACAGAACGTCTTATGACTTTGGACTATGAAGAGCAATCTATGGACGAGTTAATTCAATTGCTTTCTTATGGTGATATGCGTATTAGAAAAAAAGCACAGTTTCAATTGGTTAAAAATGGCTCAAAAGGTTACAAAGCCCTTAAGGAAGCAGCCGCTAAAAACTCCAACCAGTTTGCACGTATACATGCTATTTGGGGAATAGGCCAATTGGCCGATAAAAAGGCATCCGAGGCAGAACCACTTGTTGCCTTGTTAGCCGATAATGACCCTGAGATCATCGCCCAGGCCGCTAAGGTTTTAGGCGATGTAAAATATACTGAAGCAGGCTCAAAATTAATACCGCTTTTAAAGCGTAACAATCCAAGAGTGAAGTTCTTTGCGGCACAAGCTTTGGGTAGAATTAAAACCGAAGCTGCCATTCAACCGCTATTAGACCTTATTGTAGCCAACAATGACGAGGATGTGTATCTGAGACATGCGGCCGTTTTGGCATTGTCCAGAATTGGTAAAACCGAATCCATTACTACTCTGGCGCACAATCCAAACCGAAGCTTGAGAATAGCGGCCGTACTCGTTTTACGAAGACTTCAAGACCCTGCTGTTGCTGAATTTTTAAATGACGAAGACGAATACATTGTTACTGAGGCTGCAAGGGCAATCAATGATGATTTTTCCATTAAAGCCGCACTTCCCGTACTTGCGAATATGTTAACCGTACAGAAATTCAACTCGGAGCCTTTGTTGAGAAGAGCAATTAATGCAGCACTTCGTGTAGGAGACGATAAAGCCCTTGAGAACCTCATTACTTTTGCCAAGGACAAAAACAGGTCTAATGTTCTAAGAGGTGAAGCTCTCGCTACAATTGGCACTTGGGCAGAACCTTCTGTGCTGGATAGAGTTGATGGCCGCTATCGTGGTGAAATTAAGAGAGATCCTAAGGTTGTAAAGCAAAAAATTGAGAAAGATATTCCAGATTTTATCGAGGACACCAATACAGATATTTTAATCGGTATTACCAACACACTGGCCAATTTGGGAATCGACTCTCATAACGACGCTCTTTTTTCCATTATGAAAAAACATAAGTCGCCAATGGTTAGGTCCGAAATTCTAAATGCTTTAGGAAAACTAGGTTTTGACAAAATTGAAACGGCCATGCAGTATGGTATGAAGGATGCTGACAAGGATGTTCGTACTACCGCTATAGGACTGATGTCCAAAATGGAAATTTCAAAAGAGAATCTACCAAGTATTATAGGTCCTATTTTCAAAAAAGGTTCGGTTCGTGAGCAACAACAATTATTGAGTGTTCTAGGTGAACTTCCCGTTGAGAAAAGTGGAGAAGTTTTAGAAGGGTTGATAAAACAAGCTAGCGCAGACCGCCTAAAACAAAGTGTTATTCTAGACCTTATTGAGGCTGTGGAAGCCACAGAAGACGAAAACTTAATTGCACAGTTAAAACCCCTTAAAGAAAATGGAAATTCAATGGACGCGTTTAAGGAAACTTTAGTAGGTGGTAATTACCGCAACGGGCGAAACGTTTTCAACAAAAACCCAACAGCACAATGTACCCGCTGCCATGCCATAGGTAGCGCAGGAGGCGATGTTGGACCTTCTCTAGAGAACATTGGTAATATTTTAACCAGAGAACAACTCTTGGAAGCACTTATAGAACCGAGCGCACGATTGGCGCCTGGATATGGTAGTGTTTCGCTGACTTTAAAAGACGGTCAAAAAGTTAACGGAATCCTTGAAGCCGAAAACCATGAAGAACTAACACTTAGAACTTCTGAGGCAGAGCCTTTGGACATTCCTATTTCGAGAATAGAGAAACGAGAAAATATGCCATCGGCGATGCCACCAATGGGCCGTTTAATTTCTAAAAGGGAATTACGCGACCTAATAGAGTACTTGGCCAATTTAAAAGAAGGCTAATAAGAAAAAAAATCCCTCCGGTATGGAGGGATTTTTTTTTATCATGTGTTTTCCTTTTATTCTATTCTTATTATAAAGATGCCACGCCCTTTTTTGCCATTTTAAATTCGGCCATCATATCCTCTACAATTCTTGCTGCAGGTTTAATATCATGGATCAATGATGCTACTTGCCCAATTTCGAGTTCGCCCTCTTCCATATCACCTTCAAAGATACCTCGTTTGGCACGGGCCCTGCCCAGTAAAGAAATTAAATCTTCTTTGGAAGCTCCTTTAGCATAGGCATTCTGAACATCGTTATAAAACTTGTTTTTTATCAACCTGACGGGAGCCAATTCCTTTAAGGTAAGCTGTGTACCACCTTCACCTGTTTCTACTACTTTTTGTTTGAACAATAGGTGTGATGATGCCTCATCACTCGCTACAAAGCGACTCCCCACTTGTACTGCATCCGCACCCAATACCATTGTAGCAAGCATTGCGGCTCCGGTTGCAATTCCGCCTGCGGCAATTATGGGGATATCTAATTTTTCCTTTACAGCGGGAATCAAAGTAAGGGTTGTAGTTTCATCCCGGCCATTGTGCCCGCCGGCCTCAAAACCTTCGGCAACTACGGCATCTACCCCAGCCTCTTGAGATTTTAGCGCAAATTTTAAACTACTGACCACATGAACTACGGTAATTCCTTTTTCCTGTAAATAGGGGGTCCACGTTTTTGGGTTCCCTGCGGAAGTAAATACAATTTTTACACCTAGGTCTACTATAATTTCCATGAGCTTATCCAAATCAGGATAAAGCATGGGCACATTTACCCCAAAAGGCTTACGGGTTGCTTGTTGACATTTTTGAATATGCTCCCTTAATACTTGCGGATACATACTACCAGCTCCTATCAGGCCCAAACCACCGGCATTGGAAACCGCAGAAGCTAATCGCCAACCACTGGTCCAAACCATACCCGCTTGAACAATAGGATATTCAATACCAAAAAGTTCCGTAATCCTGTTCTGCATGGAAAATATATTAAAGCCTATCTATGAAATTACGCCCGACCCAATAAGCTCGTCATCTAAGTACCAGGCAACAAATTGTCCTTCGGTAATAGCGGACTGCTTTTCTTCAAAATCTACATATAGACCACCATCAATTTTATACAAAACAGCCTTTTGTAAAGGTTGACGATATCTAATGCGCGCCATTACCTCCATAGTTTCGTCTTCCTTGAGCGCTAGATCTGTTCGTACCCAATGGAGTTCATCATCCGTTACAAAAAGTGTTCTTCTATATAGACCAGGATGCGATTTGCCCTGTCCTGTGTAAATTACATTTTCGTTTACGTCTGTCTCAATTACAAACAAAGGCTCCTTAGTTCCCCCAACATCAAGACCTTTTCTTTGCCCTTTGGTAAAGTAATGTGCCCCTTGATGCTCGCCCACAATTTTTCCGTCTTGAACCTGATAAACCGGTTTCTCAGAGAAAAAAGACAGCTCTGCATATTTGTTCTTAAACTGAGGCAATTCTTTTTGATACTGGATAACATCCGAAGGCACCTCTACAATAACCCCTTTTTTAGGTTTCAGTTTTTGCTGAAGAAACTCTGGCAAACGCACTTTTCCTATAAAGCAAAGACCTTGGGAATCTTTCTTATCGGCAGTAATCAAATTATTATCTGCGGCAATTTGTCTTACTTCAGGTTTATTCAAATGCCCTATTGGAAATAAGGTTTTAGATAATTGTTCTTGCGAAAGCTGACATAGAAAATAGGACTGGTCTTTGTTGCCGTCTACACCTGCCAAAAGCTGGTACGTTTCGGACCCATCATCATTTGTAATAGTTCCTTTTCTGCAATAATGGCCCGTAGCTACGTAATCCGCTCCCAATCCCAAGGCGATATCCATAAAGACATCAAACTTAATTTCTCGATTACAGAGCACGTCTGGATTAGGCGTACGTCCTTTTTCATATTCCGCAAACATATAATCTACAATACGCTCTTTGTATTGCACACTTAAATCTACCGTTTGGAAAGGTATACCCAGTTTTTCAGCAACAATCAAAGCATCGTTACTATCTTCTAACCATGGACATTCTTCCGAAATAGTTACCGAGTCATCATGCCAATTCTTCATAAACAAGCCTATTACCTCATACCCTTGTTCTTTTAAAAGGTATGCGGTTACGCTTGAATCCACACCTCCTGAGAGGCCTACAACTACTTTTTTCATGAATATAAATAAAGCTACAAATTTAATCAATAAACACGGATACCACCTTCACTAATTCAATTTTAGCATTTCATTAAATTCAAAAATGTTCAACTTTTTGCCAAAAGAGTTAAACAAAATAATATTTTTATCATAGATTGCCGCAGATTTAACGTAGAAAGCAGATTAGATTTTAGTCCATCTTTAATTCTATTCGCTTTAATATAAACCATTAACATTTTTATTATGATTCTCAACAACTTTAAGGGTCTTTTACCCCTTGCCCTAGTATCTATCTTATTTGTTTCGTGTAGTGATGATGACAACGCTCCCGAAATTCCACAGGAAATGCCTGAAACTACAATTGTAGATGTCGCCATTTCTGATTCCAATTTGTCTATTTTGGTAGAAGCCCTTGACGAAGCCGATTTAGTAACTACCCTTAAAGGTAGCGGTCCTTTTACCGTATTTGCTCCTACGGATTCGGCTTTTCAAGCCTTTTTAGCAGATAACAATTTTTCATCTTTGGATGATATTCCCGAAGAAACCTTAAAGCAAGTACTTTTGAACCATGTGGTTGCAGGTAACGTTAAGGCGGCAGATTTAGAAACTGCTTATTATAGTTCATCTTCTACAGCCGGTGTAGATGGAAAAAACCTAAGTCTATACGTGAAAACTATGGATGGGGTAACTATTAACGGTTCTTCTGTAGCTACGGCAGATATTGAAGCTTCCAATGGAACTATTCATGTTGTGGACAAGGTTATTGGTTTACCAAATGTTGTAAATCACGCTACTTACAATAGTGCTTTTACGGAATTGGTAGGTGCATTGACCGCAGATGGAAACACCGTATTTACGGATTTATTAAGTGGTACCGATCAAAAATTTACTGTTTTTGCTCCTACCAATGATGCTTTTACCGCATTTGAAAATCCTAACGGAAACGAATTAAACTCTATTCTATCTAACCACGTTATAGCGGGAGCAGCTTTAGCCGCAGGTGATTTGAGCAATAGCTATGCGAATACTGCCGCTACCAATGAAGATGGTGATAATTTAAGTATCTATGTTAATACAGATGATGGTGTAACCTTAAATGGTTTCAGCAAGGTGATTATAGCTGATGTAGTTACTACAAACGGAATTATACACGCCGTAGATACCGTTATAGATTTACCAACTGTTGTAACGTTTGCCACTGCTGACAGTGAAAACTTTTCATCTTTAGTGGGTGCACTTACTTCTGAAGGACAACCTGACTTTGTTTCTATCCTAAGCTCTACTACCGAGAATAATCCATTTACGGTTTTTGCACCGGTGAACAGTGCTTTTGCTGCTCTTACCGCAGTTCCTGAAGGTGAAGATTTAACCGCTGTACTTACGCATCATGTAATTGCTGAAGCAAACATTGTTTCCTCCGATTTATCGGATGGTTTGGTTTCTCCTGCAACTTTACAAGGTGATGCTTTGACTTTTTCCGCATCTGGAGACTCTTTTGAAATTACCGATGGAGCCGGAAATATGGGAATTGCTATAGTAAAGGCAGATGTTCAGGCCATAAATGGTGTCATTCACGCAGTTGATATGGTACTTATTCCTAGCGCATCGGAAGACTAATCTAAACCATTACAACTATTGAAAAAGGTCGCTAAGTTAGCGACCTTTTTTTATTGACATTTTTTACAAAGTACTGATTTAATATAAGATATGTAAGATTGAATAGAGCGTTGAAATGGCATATGACCCGTATATTTTTTGAAGACGATGCTGAGTTAAACAACAATTAATTCAAGCGCCGAAATTACAAACAACACCGCTGCCTGTGTTAGCATACAAAAAAGGGCTCTTTACAACTCTCTTTTTTTTAAAGCTTGATTAAGCTGCATCTTTACAGTCCCAAATCTTATCAAACCAACCTAACTTTATGCTAAAAACCCCGACTTAACGTCAGGGTTTTTTTATTGTAATAAAGAGGGTAAGTGAATTATAGAACTACCTCTTGCCAGTTTTCTTTTGCTCTTCGGCCTGCTCCATCATCTCACGCATTCTTCTTTGGAATTTGTTCTCTTTCTTAGGCTTTTTCTTGTTTTCTTGAATCTGGGCATGAATCTTCTCATCATCAAGAATAAAGTTTTTAATAACCAACATAATACCAATAGTAATCATGTTAGATACAAAATAGTATAAACTCAATCCACTCGCGTAGTTATTGAAGAAAAACAACATCATAAGTGGCATTAAGTACATGATAAACTTCATGTTAGGCATACCTGGCTGTTGTGGCATATTCTGACCGGTTGTCATGGTCATATAAAAGAATATGGCAATAGAAGCCAATATTGGAAACAAACTAACGTGATCCCCATAAAATGGAATATCAAAAGGTAGATTGGCAACAACATCATAGGATGATAAATCATCTGCCCATAAAAATGATTTCTGGCGCAAAGCGAAGGATGTGGGGAAAAACATAAACAACGCATAGAAAATAGGCATTTGTAATAGCGCCGGTATACATCCGCTCATAGGGCTAACACCAGCTTTTCCGTACAGCTTCATTGTTTCTTGCTGCTTCTTCATAGCATTATCCTTGTACTTCTCTCCTAATTCCGCTAATTCAGGTTTTAGCACCTTCATTTTAGCTTGGGATAAATAGGATTTATACGTTACGGGAGACATTGCCAATCTTACCAAAATGGTCATCACAACAATGGCCACACCAAACGGTAAGAAAGAACTTAAGAAAGAATAGAATGGTGTAAACAAATATCTATTTAACCAACCAAAAATTCCCCATCCAAATGGTATGGAATCATCCAACCCTAATTCTTTGTATTGACTCAACACTTTTACATCTGTTGGCCCATAGTACCAATGCATATTCTGTGCTAGCTCACCTCCTGTTAGTTTTAAAGGCACTTTTGCACCGAACAGTTTAGTAAACTTCGTTTCCTTACTTTCTTCTTCCACCAAGTTTTTAGAAGTAAGTACGGCATTCTTAAAATTGGTCTTACCGGCCAGAATAGAACTAAAGAAATGTTGTCTATATGATAGCCATTTTACATCTTCTTCCGTTTCCTCATCATCGTTGGTAAGTGATAAGTAGCTTATTTTACCATCATCATGATTGTACGTAAGTTCCGTGTATCTATTCTCGTACTCTACGCTTTTATTATGACGAATACCCTTTAAGTTCCATTCTAAATCTATAGGTCTGCTACTGTCTATAATACCGTTAAGTCCTTGAGAACGTATGGTAAAATCTACAAGGTAATCTCCCTCTTTCATCTCATAACGGTACTCTAAAAAGTTATTAGGGCCCGCTTTGGCTTTCATAGAAAGCACTTTGTTACCGTTGCTCTCTGTTAAGGATGGCTCAAAATAAAGGTCTTGGGTGTTCAGCACACGGTTGTCCGAGGTTGTAAAATTCAGACCAAACGAAGCATTACCCTCGTGTATTAAATATACAGGAATAGAATCGTACGTATGGTATTGTTTCATACGCGCCTCTACAATCTGCCCACCTTTGTTGCTTATTTCCAAAGAAACCAAATCATTCTCTAACTTGGTAATTTTATCGGTTGGCTGCGTATACCCAAAGGCACCTATTTTACCTTGATAATTAGCTACAGCCGTAGAATCCTGAAGGTTTATTGCGGGAGACTGTGCTAAATTTTCAGATGGTAAAGCCTCACTGCCCTCCTCTTTAACAACTAGTTCCTGTTGTGCTTTTTCGGCCTCTAACTCTTCGGGAGTGGGCTGATTCTGATAAAACATAAATATCAATATCCCGAAAATCAGCACAAAACCGATTATGGAATTTATATCTACTTTCTTTTCTTCCATCTAAATAATTGTTAATAGACCGCTTTCAATTTTAGAAAGCGATCATGTACAGGGGTTTGGTTCAGTCAATTAGCAAATATATGCCCAATTGCTCAAATTATGCCAGAATGGCATTAGTTTATTGTTTTTTATGTTTTAATGCCGCTTTTACAAACCCTACGAACAACGGATGCGGGCTAGCGACCGTACTTTTGTATTCCGGGTGGTATTGAACGCCTATAAACCAAGGATGCTCAGGTATTTCCACAATCTCTACAAGACCTGTTTCTTTGTTTATACCTGTAGCTTTTAACCCACTTGCCTCCAGTTGCTCTTTAAAATCACTATTGAACTCGTAACGGTGACGGTGTCTTTCCGATATATTATCGGCTCCTTTATAAATTTCTTTTACCAGACTACCATCCAACAGCTCACAGTCCCATGCACCCAATCTCATGGTACCCCCTTTATTGGTGATGGTTTTCTGTTCTTCCATTAAGTTAATTACCGGATAAGGTGTTTTCTCATCCATTTCGGTTGAATTGGCATCTTCAAGCTCCAAAACATTGCGGGAATATTCAATAACAGACATTTGCATGCCCAAACAAATACCCAAAAACGGAATGTTGTTCTCTCGTGCATACTGTACGGCCTGTATTTTTCCTTCAATTCCACGTTCGCCAAAACCTGGCGCAACGAGTATACCGTTTAAGTCACTAAGTTTTTTCTCAAGTCCTTTACCCAATAAATGCTCGGAATGAATGGACTTCACATTTACACGAACTTCATTTACCGCTCCGGCATGGATAAACGCCTCCAAAATAGATTTGTAAGAATCCTGAAGCTCAACATATTTACCGATCAAGCCAATATTTACCTCGTTCTGTGGATTCTTGTGCTGATCTAAGAAATCTTTCCATTGGTTTAAATCAGGCTCTACGTCATCGGCCAAAGCCAATTTCTTTAGAACCACGGTATCCAAACCTTCTTCCTGCATTAACAGGGGAACGTCATAAATTGTAGAAGCATCAATAGACTGAATGACCGCTTCACGCTTTACGTTACAGAATAGCGCCAATTTATTTTTAATCTCGTCAGAAATCTCATGCTCTGTACGGCACACCAAAACATCGGCCTTAATTCCACTTTCCATTAACGTTTTAACGGAATGCTGAGTAGGCTTTGTCTTCAACTCTCCGGCTGCAGATAAAAACGGAACAAGAGTTAAATGTATAACAATGGCATTATTCTCACCAAGCTCCCAAAGTAATTGTCTAACGGACTCTATATAAGGTAAGGATTCAATATCACCTACGGTACCTCCTATTTCGGTAATTACAATATCATATTCGCCACTATTGCCCAATAACTGAACACGTCGTTTAATTTCGTTGGTAATATGAGGTACCACCTGAACGGTCTTACCTAAAAATTCGCCGCGGCGTTCCTTTTCTATTACACTTTGGTAGATACGACCTGTAGTTACGTTATTGGCCTGTGAGGTACGAACGTTCAAAAAACGCTCGTAATGCCCTAAATCCAAATCGGTCTCCGCTCCATCATCGGTTACATAGCATTCGCCATGTTCATACGGATTTAGCGTACCTGGATCTACGTTGATATACGGATCTAATTTTTGTATCGTTGTCTTATAGCCACGTGCCTGTAGCAATTTGGCGAGCGATGCGGCTATAATACCTTTCCCTAGAGAAGAAGTAACACCTCCCGTAACGAAAATATACTTTGTCTGCGACATATTGGTGTTCTTTGTTACGGGGCACAAAGATATAAATCCCCTAGTGAAATCATAGGTATTACCTAGGAAAATCTTTTTGAATCTTATGAATTAACGGCTCTAATCCATTTATCTTAATTTCCAACATAGATTTAAGTAGTATTCCTAATTTTCCGTCAGGAAACCCCTTTTGTTGATACCAAACCAAATAGGGTTCCGGAAGTTGCACCAGATACCTACCTTTAAATTTTCCAAATGGCATTCTATAGTGTGCCAATTCTATTAACTTTTCTTTATCCGGAGCTATATTCATTTTTAAATCTAAAAATTTTATCTTTATTTTCGCCTAATAGCCAAAATTATGAAACGAAGAAAATTTATTGGTACATCTGCAGCCGCATCGGTTGGATTGGTGGCCTGCAAAACTACAAATGCCATGGCATCTCCAACTGCTGAAAGTGTAAAGTTAAAAGAAAATATTCACCATAGCGTTTGCCGTTGGTGCTACAAGGATATTCCTATGGAAGATTTCCTAAAAAGCTTAAACGAACTTGGTATTAAGGCAATGGACCTTACCGGTCCTGAAGATTGGCCTTTAATGAAAAAATATGGAATTCATGCTTCTATGTGCTGGGGCGCCGGTTTTGGCATTGAAAAAGGTTGGAACGACCCTTCTTTGCACGAAGAACTTATTGCAGATTACTCACAACACATTCCAAAAGTAGCTGAAGCAGGCTATACCAACCTTATTTGCTTTAGCGGTAACAGAAACGGAATGGATGATGCAGAAGGACTTAAAAACTGCGCTGAAGGACTTAAAAAAATAATGCCTATTGCAGAGAAACATGGCGTAGTCCTTCAAATGGAGCTTTTGAACTCTAAAGTAAACCACCCGGATTACATGTGCGATACCAGTGCTTGGGGCATAGAACTTTGCAAAGCTATAGGTTCAGAGCATTTTAAACTATTATATGACATCTACCACATGCAAATTATGGAAGGTGACATTATTAGAAATATTCAAGATTACCATCAATATTTTGGACACTACCACACCGGAGGAAATCCAGGAAGAAACGAAATAAACGATACTCAAGAGCTTTTTTACCCTGCAATCATGAAAGCAATTCTTGCTACAGGTTTTAAAGGCTACGTGGCCCAAGAATTCATACCCACATGGGACGATCAGATTGCAGCCTTAAAAGAAGGCGTTACCATTTGTGATGTATAAAATTACCAGCCTCCCTTCGGGGAGGTTTTTTTTTAGCCCATTAATTTCTTTAAAAAATCTTCTTTTCTCCGCACCGCCACTTCTATATGCGAACCATCGTTCATAAGTGCGTAGCCACCTTTACCCTTTACATACTTATCCACACAAGTTAAATTAATCAAATGCGATTGATGTGTCCTGTAAAAATGATGCTTATCCAACAATGCCTCAAAATACTTTAATGTTTTGGCTACGGTAAGTTTCTTATCATCCTTTAAATACAGATGCGTATAGTTAATATCCGATTGGCAGCGAACAATATCTTTTATGGCAATCATAGAAAGGCCATCTACGGTAGGTACCGCTATTTTCTGAAAATCACTGGTCTTTTGCCCCTCAAGATTTTGGAACAAGACTTCCATTTTCTGAGATATCTCTTGGAGCGAAATTTTCTTTTTTAGCTTTTCCAAGGCTATATGCAAGTCATCTTCCGCAATTGGTTTTAAGAGATAGTCCAATGCCGAAAACTTAAAAGCCTCTAGAGCGTAATTATCATAACCCGTTGTAAAAATAACCTCAAAATTAATGCTCGGCACCGCCTGTAGCAATTCAAACCCGGTTTTATTGTGTAACTGTATATCCAAAAAAACTACTTGTGGGCTATATCTTTTTATGACGTCCAGACCTTCCTCATATGAGGAGGCCACTTCCTGTACTTCTACCGTACCGTAGGTTTTCAGCAATAAAAGTAACCTATCCTGACAATGCTTTTCATCATCGACTATAATCGCTTTCAACATAAATTCTTTAAAATTGAAGTTCCAAAGGCAGTTTTAACTCCACGCGAAGCCCTTCTTCCTTATCGAACATTTGGATGCTTCCTTTTTCTTTTTTCAACTGGTTTATAATATCAAGCCTGTTCTTGGTTATTTTAAGTCCCATTGAAGTCTTTCCTTTTTTTGCTTCACCATTCATTCTTCGCCCTACCCCATCATCATCTACCGTACAGACTAAAAACTGCCCCTCGGTTTTCACCGAAATATCTATATGCCCCGTAGCCTCTTTTTTTGATATCCCATGCCAGATACTATTTTCTATAAAAGGCTGCAAGATTAGTGGTGGTACCATGGTATTCTCAACATCTACATCTTCACCCACCTTAAAGGAATGCACGAATTTCCCCTTTAAACGTAATCCTTCAATTTGCATATAGAGTTCCGTAAGTTCAAGGTCTTCTTCCAGCGAAATCCATTTTTTCTCGGAACTCTCCAAAATGGCCCTAATGAGTTTAGAAAACTTCACCAAAAATATATTAGCGGTCTGCAAATCGTTCTTGGCCATATAATCACTAATGGAGTTCATGGCATTAAAAATAAAATGGGGATTCATTTGTGAGCGAAGTGCCTTTAGTTCGGTTTCCGCTACCTTGGTCTTGAATTCGGAAATTTTCTTTTCGGACAAGACCCGTTCTCTTTTTTTATACAGTTGAAAAGCAATAACCGAAAAAATAACAATCAAAAGTGCCCCGAGGGACAAACCCGTTATCATTAGTTTTTGACGTTCCATTTCTGCATTAGATACAGCCTGTTCCTTTTCATGGGTAGCCAAAAGGGTAGATTTTTCTTTTTCGTACTCGTAATCTGCCTCAAGAAGTGCTATTTCTTCTTTTTTCTCTACGGAAGCAAAACTATCTCGCAACACTACGGCATCGGTTTTATTCTTAAACGCCTGTTTATAATTTCCCGTTGCACTTTGCAAACTTGCCAGTTGTTCAAGAGCATTGAACTGCAAGTTTATACTACCTGCTTCTTTGGCATATCTATACGAAGTCTCGTAATTTTCTTCGGCAAGCGCCATTTTTTTATCCGCTCCTAAAAAATAACAGTCGCCCAAAGAACGATGTACTATTGCCAGGTTATTGGTATTCTTTAACTTCTCGTATATTTTCTGTGTCTGTTTAAAATAGGGCACTGCCTTAGCGTATTTTCCCATTTCAGTATATGCGATTCCCATATTGGTCAACGCACTGGCCATACCTCTTTCATTGGTATTACTTTCCATGATATCATAAGCCTTCCTATAACTCTCAATGGCCTTTTCCGAGTTTCCGGTGTCATTATAAACCCGCCCAAGATTGGTTAGCGCATTGGCCACACCTTCCTGAAAATCACTCTTTTCAAAAAATAAAAGGGCCTGTTTTTGGTATTTTTCCGACTCTTTAAACTTTTCCAATCTAGCATACAACAGTCCTATATTGCTAAGAATAGATGCATATTGACGATTCTCAGTAAGCCCCAAATCCTCATAAATACGCTTAGCATCCAAGTAGCTTTTGATGGCCTCAGGATATTTAGAGAGGTACATATAATTAATGCCGATGCTATTTAACATTTTAGCCATTAAAAAGCTATCCTTGGCTTGCTCAAAAACCTCGTACGCCTTACGGTTGTTATCGTTAGCCTTGGCATAGTCCGATTCATTAAAATACACCAAACCCTTATTATAAATTAACCTGGCAACACCCTTTAGGTCATTGTTCTCCTCTCGTATTTTCATAGCCAAGTCATACGATTCCAAAGCCAGCGAGTCCATACCCAATGCGCTATAGTTATGCCCCCTGTAGGCATATGCAGTAGCCGTGCCTTCATAATTTCGCAATTGAAGCCCCAAATCTATAGCCTCTTGAGATGTATCTACCCCAGATTGGGGGTCAACGGAATAGTAGGTATACGCTAGCTCGTTCAAAGTTTTTAACCTAACTGAATCCTGATTCGTGGTTTTACGTAAAAGGAGAGTTAAACTATCAATTTTGGACCGCTGCGCTTCTACTGTATACACTGATAACAGAAGGAATAGAACAAGGCTGGTTATTCTAAAAAAATGCATTGGCGCAGTTGGTATATGGTTCTCCAAATTTAACAGTTTAGCAGAAGTGAGCACCACACAGGCAGAATAAATATTGTGATAAATTGTTCTTTTTGAGGTTTGTACATATAAAAATACAGAAATTACGATTATATCAAAAAAACCAACACATACCTCAACGATCATCACAGTTAATAAATGCCTATGGTACGGTAGGCCGCTTCTTCTTACTTTCATCGTACCAAACCAAACATCCAACTCCCATGATGAAGAACCACTACCAGCACAAATTTTTAATTATCTTCATCGCACTCTCCCTTTGCTTTGCTGTTGGATGTGACAATCATCCCATAAACGAATTAGCCGAAGACCTTTCAGATGAATTTGAAGAAATAGACAAAGAACAAGAAGAACAGAAACAAGACAAAGAACAAGAAGAACAGAAACAAGAGGAAGAACAAGAAGAACAGAAAGAAGAAGAAGAAGAAGAAGAAGAAGCCTTATATACTGGTTCTATGATTGCTATTGCTAACAGCAATGAATTTCAATCATCTGAATATTTAAAACAATTCAATACCATTTATGCAAGCATTACAAAGAACGATGAGCTATTTATGGTATACATCTCAGGTTACGACATAAGCTTAGGGCTGGTAAATGCTAAAACAATTATTTTATGGGCCGTAGGAGAAGACTTTTCCACTCTCAAAGCAGGCAAAACCTGGGATTCCCCCCTAGTAGATTTTCTCCACGAAGGAGTGATTGCAAATTATTACGAAAGTGAAGTGACAGATGACAATGAGAACGAAGACGATGACGAGGACCCTAACCTTGAAGAAGTAGATGATATATATCTAAAAATTACCGCAATTGATTTCGAAAATCAAAAATTTTCTGGTGAGTTCAATTTTGCGGGAAAAACTGAAGACGGCACATCCATTACCGTAACCGATGGCAAGTTTACCGATTACTATTTTGAATATAACGAACAATAACAACCTCACCCACAAACCTCTAAAAACCATGAAAAAATCTATAATCTATTTTTCAGCTTTTCTTTTAGCCTTGTCTACTTTTATTAATTGCTCCGTAAAAGATGTTGTAGACGACCTTAGCGACACACAAAAAGCACTTGATTGCGCCCGTTTAATTGAAGACATTGATGAAAAATGGGACGACGAGAATAGAGATTGTGATGATATAAAGTCTGATGTAGCAAAAATTCTGGACACTTGTAAAGATTTTATAAGCGAAGAACAAAAATCTCAACTGGAATTCTATGCCGCAAATTGCGACACAGCCAATTAATGATATTACAATAAACTTAACCTCACTTTGTTTTTCTAAATGAATGCAATAAACCTGAACCATTACCGCACTAATCTGCTGCTACTGGGTCTAAATCTATCCGTCCCAAAAAGCAAGGGCGCAAACAAAAGAAAAAACAAAAAGGACACCTGTAGTATTTCAGGAGTGATACGATTGTTCGGAAAAGAGACCCCAAATTTGGGAACGTCCTTAAAAATCGGAAACCTTGCCGTAGGCAGCTCCGCTATTGGAAAAACCATCTTACTTACAGATATCCACACCAAAATAAATGATTACGGCCCTAAGCCCAAAGATTGTCAAAACTATTTTCTGATCACTGGCCTAGACCTAAGAACAACATCTGCCAACAGTTCTTTCAGCTCCTTGTCCGTAAATATCACAATGGAGGGGGTAGCGTACAAATACACCACTCCCCCACCCATTTCCAACAACAAGTTACAGCAAACGACCAGTTACCTCATCGACTTGAAAAAAAAGGAAATTCAATTTTTAGAAACAAAAGTTGTCAATACTAAAACAAATTCTGTCTTGACCATGAACGGCACAGTAACCTGGACATAACTCTAAAACTAAAAACGCAAACATCTAAACATCGCGAACAATGAATCTACCGAAAATAGTATCCATATACACGCTTATACTCCTTCTGAGCACCACCATATCCTGTTCCGAAGATAATTCAACCATAGACCCTCCCGTTCCAAAAGAGCAAAGCGAAGAAGACCCGGTTACAGAAGAAGAGAACGAGAGCACCACCGAAGAGGAACAAGAAGAGGAAACCAACGAAGAAGAGGAAGTGGAAGAAAGTCCGCAAGAAGAAGAAGAAGAAGAAGAAGAAGAAGAAGAAGAAGAAGAAACAACTAACAATTTTGGCACTATAGAATTGTCCGGTGATGAAACCTCTGATGTTGGCACTGAGCTCGTTGTTGGACACATTGCCGTTGGTCGTGCAGATTTGACAGGCACGGAAAAATCAGTGATTTTAACGGACGAAAACACTCCAATTACAGAAGAAGGACCAGAACCTAAAAACCTTGACAAAGGCTTTGTTCTTATAGGTGGAGACGACCTTAATGCCGGTGGAACTACTTCCGCAGAAAAAGATATCTCTATGGTCATATTTATTGACGGTGAAGAATACCGCTTTGGATGTTCCGTACCTAGCAGCGGAAACTTTATTGATTGCGGAGCCGACTACAATATAGATTTTGATAAAAAGGAAATGGTTTTTAATGAAACCACAGTTGTTAATACCGAAACGAAAGTAACTTTGACAATGAACGGCACTATTACATGGGAATAGCTCCTATACAAAGGAAAAACATGCTTTTGCAACCTCTAAATAAAATGGTGTTCTATACCGAATTCACAAGCCAAAAGAAACCAATTAAAAAATATGTACGTAATTTTACTGAGAATTTTATTCTAAATAACAACGTTACACTAAACACTATTACAATGAAAAAAACACTTACACTATTAGCTGCCTTTACATTTGTAGTGCAGCTTGCATCCGCCCAGGAATTTGAGGTAGGCTCAAACGTAATTAACGTAGGTCTTGGCTTAGGAGGATATTACGGCGGATACGACACTTCTACACAAAGTCCTGTATTCAGTGCTAGCTACGAAAGAGGCGTTTGGGATGTTCCTGGCCCCGGTGTTGTTAGTCTTGGTGGATACCTTGGTTACAAAAAGTTCACCTATGACAGTAACTTCAACAATGCGGATTATAGCTGGTCCTATACGGTCATAGGAGCTCGTGGCGCCTATCACTATACCGGTTTTGATATTGATAACCTGGATGTATACGGTGGGGCTATGATATCTATGCGTATTTATAATGGAGATGATTTTAACGACCTAAACAGCAGACCTGGAGCAACCGCTTTTGTTGGAGGTCGTTGGTACTTTACAGACAGTATTGCCGGTTTTGCAGAAGCGGGTTATGGTGCTGCCTTCTTAACACTAGGAGCTTCTTTTAGGTTCTAACAGCCTAGAAATAAAATATTAAAAGCCTTCTTAGAATTTAATTCTGAGAAGGCTTTTCTTCTTTAAGTGCAGCTTTAATTTCTTGGTTCCAGAGCAACTGCTTTTGCAAGTCTCTGGAAAAATTGGTCTCCCTATCGTATTTGTTCTGAAAATTGCTTAGCTCTTTTAAAATAGATTTATATATAGCCCTCACTTCCGCCTTGGCATCCATTGTAAATTGAGTCTTGGCCAACCGTTCCCGCATTTTCCTGGCATAGAGCTCGGATATATCAAAATGCAACTGCTCATGGCTTAAAATAATTGAATCGCATAATTCCGGGCGATACCATGATTTATTGGGGTAAAATTCGCTCTGCACTACAAAATCCAAATAGAGCTGCCCATTTTTCTTAAAAGATGAAAACGAGTAACTAATACCGCTGGCCGTTGTTGCTGCGGCCCATTCGGTTTTAAAATAACTGCCCTTAAAATCGGACCATTGCAGTTTTCTGTCCGCATCCCAAACCATGATTTCTTCCTCTTGGGAAAAAACCATACCGGTCACCAACAAGCAAAAGGCCCAAAGGCTGTTTTTTAGAGCTCCCAATGAAATGTGATTACCTTTTCTATATCCGGATGCAAACTGTAGTGCACGGGGCACGTCATTGCCGTATGCTCCAAGATTTTTCTATCCTTCTCCGAAACATCCGAAGGTAAAATGAGTTTGGCTTCAATTTTAGAGATACGTCTTGGTCCGGCAGCCATGTGCTTCTTGATTTCCACCGTAGAACCATCCAACTTTACCCCTAGTCCTTTGGCCTTTATCCCCATCATAGTAACCATGCAGCTCCCCAACCCGGTAGCTACTGTATCAGTTGGTGAAAAAGCCTGTCCCAGACCATTATTATCTACGGGAGCGTCCGTAATGAAAGTGTTACCGGAGCGCACATGTTCACAAGTGGTTCTTAATTCTCCGTTGTAGGTTACTTTTGAAGTCATACTAAATTGGGTTTAGAATTTATTGTTCTATTCGTAAACCCTAAGTTAGTACTACCTGATTCAAAAAAGAAATAATTTTTACTGATTTCTAAACTTACTCCGCCTCTTTTATCCGAAGGTCCTCAAACATTAAAACGTAGGATGATTGATTAAAGTAACCAGAAGCTCCATGCTTTTCATAATCAAACTTACTACCGGAATACTCCGTTTCACCAATAACCTTGGAAGCTTCCATTAGGTTATTCTTGTACGCCAGCTTCAACAGAAGGTCATACGTAATATCAAAACCACGTACGGCATATCTATCCGGAGTACTTCCAAATCGTTTTTCATATCGTTTAGAAAATGAATCGTTTGAAGCTGTTTTATACACGGATGGGTAGGTGAAATGTAAATTTGATAAGTGGGCATTACTGATTACCTCGTTATCAAAAGCATTGTTTTTATTTGTAGTGAACATGCGCACTTTTATATCCTCTGTATTCCTAGAGTTTAATATAGAACTTACACTTGAAACCAATTTGAAATTATCGGTCTCTACAAAAACCCAGTTATCCGAATCTTCAGAAAGAAGCTCCGTTAACTTTTCTATGTTAATACCGATGTTCTTTTCCTCTTGGGCCACTTTTAATGTATCGGCACCGGGAAAGCTTGCTAACAGTTGTTTTTGCACAGCTTTGTTCTTGTCATCTGCAATAATGATAATATGCTGCTCAGCAGTGCGCTTTTCCTGTACATAGCTTATCAGACGGTCACGTAGCACCTTCTCAGAAGTATACGAAAAGAAAACATTGGACAAACTTAAATCGCTCTTAGCGGGAATAGGGGCTACAAGAGGAACTTGTTTACCACTAGCCCTTACCGCAGTCTCTTTCAAGGAAGGCATATCCAACGGACCTACAATTGCACCGTACCCGGAAAGATTCTCTCCTTGAAGGATTTCTTTGGTTCTTGCCAAGCTCAGTTGATTATCAAAAGTTTTAACATCTACTGAAATTCCTAAATCTGCAATAGAATCAATTGCTACCAATGCCCCCGAGTAAAGCCCCAAACTATACTTAAGACTATTTCTTTTATCTATGATGTTAGCTACGCGGTTTTTATCACTTAAGTCCAACTTATCCAATCGGAAAGGCAAAAGAAACATCAACTTTGGCTTGTTCTGCGTGTTAACACTATCCACAAGATTGATTTTATCCAACACCAATGAATTACGAACCTCAAAATTACCTTCCTGTTCTTTAGGCAATTTTAGTATCATACCTGCTTTTAACCCTTGGGACAAATCCGGATTCAATGCTAAAAGTTCTTTATAACTTATACCGAATTTACGAGTAAGTGAGAATTCGGTTTGTTTTGGCTTTACCTCATAAAAATTAAAGTTCTCCGTATTAATGGCTCCGCTATCCGCTTTTTTCTGCGGAATACGAATTACCATACCTTCTTTTAAGCCACCTCTTTCTGTAATTTCAGGATTCAAGCGAACGATTTCATCCGATTTTACTCCAAATTTCTGCTCTAACTGAAAGAAATTCATTTTAGGAGGAACCGTGTACGAAGTATACAGTTCTGTTTGCTGGTTATCTACAGTGCTTCCCGCAATCTTTGGCAATTTTAACTCTTGCCCTACGGCTAAGTAGTCATTGGATTTTGACAACTCAGGATTTAAGACCACCATACTATCTACAGTAATGCCATACTTATACGCAATACTCCATCTGGTTTCTTTGGGAGCTACCTCATAAATTTCAAAATCATCTTCGTTAATAACAATCTCGTCTTCCGGTTTTACCCTGCGGTATTTCGGAATCTTCAATGTCATTTTTCTTTTTAGTTGCGAAGAGTATAATTCTGGATTGTATTTCTTAATTGCTTCTTCGGTAATCTGAAACCGTTTCGCAATACTGTACAATGTTTCCTTTTTCTTTACTCGGTACGATGTGAATCCAATAGGTTCTTCTTGCGCTTCGCCCTCATCTTTTTTCACGGATGCGGGCTCTACTTTTCTTGTAGATTGAGAGGCAACTTCCTTGGCTTTACTATCCTTAGGAATAACCAATATTGTATTAGCCCTCAGCTCATCACCGCGTTTTACCTCTTTGTTTAATTTAAGTATAGTTTCAGTATCCAATCTATACTGTTTTGCTATACCCTCCAAGGTCTCACCCTTCTTTACGGCATGCGTGGTAAACTTCTGTGCAGAAGCTTTGCACCCCACAAAAACGAACAATAATAATGTTAGACCTACTTTAAAAAACTGATTCATATTTATTCCCATTCAATGGTTGCCGGCGGCTTAGAACTTATGTCGTACACAACCCTGTTAACGCCCGGCACTTTGTTGATAATATCGTTTGATATCTTTTGCAAGAATTCGTAGGGTAAATTCACCCAATCGGCGGTCATACCATCGGTACTTTCTACAGCTCGCAAAGCTACGCATTTTTCATAAGTACGCTCATCTCCCATAACTCCTACACTATTTACGGGCAAAAGCATTGCTCCGGCCTGCCAAACCTTATCATAAAGGCCCCAATCACGCAATCCCTGTATAAAGATATGATCCACCTCCTGTAGTATAGACACCTTTTCCGGCGTAATGTCACCCAAAATACGAATTGCTAGTCCAGGACCAGGAAAAGGATGTCTTCCCAAGCGCTCATCACCTATGGCCATACTCTTACCTACGCGCCTAACCTCATCCTTAAACAACATTTTTAAAGGCTCTACCACATTTAACTTCATAAAATCCGGCAAACCACCTACATTATGGTGACTCTTAATAGTTGCCGATGGACCTCCAGTAGCAGAAACCGACTCAATTACATCTGGATAAATAGTACCTTGTGCCAACCACTTTACATCCTGCACTAGGTGCGCCTCATCATCAAAAACATCTATAAACACCTTTCCTATTATCTTTCTTTTCTTCTCCGGGTCACTTTCTCCAGCAAGAGCATCCAAAAAGCGTGCCGAAGCATCAACTCCTTTTACATTAAGCCCCATATGCTCGTACTGATCAAGTACGTCCTGAAACTCGTTCTTTCTTAAAAGACCATTATTCACGAAAATGCAATAAAGATTCTTTCCAATAGCCTTATGGAGTAACACAGCCGCAACCGTAGAATCTACTCCACCGGACAAACCGAGCACAACTTTATCGTTACCTATTTTCTGTTTTAGCTCCGCCACGGTCAAATCAACAAACGCATCCGGCGTCCAAGTTTGTTCCACTCCAGCAATGTTTACCAAGAAGTTTTCCAGTATTTTTTTTCCATCTGTAGAGTGATAAACCTCTGGATGAAATTGAATAGCATAAGTATCCTCGTTTTCAATCTTATACGCAGCACGTTCAACATCATGTGTGCTTGCTAAAACCACTCCGTTTTCAGGAAGCTCTTGTATCGTATCGCTATGGCTCATCCAGACTTGACTACCTTCCGAAACACCTTCAAAAAACGCTTCGCCAGATTTAATATAGGACAGATTTGCACGACCATATTCCCTAGTATTGGAAGGCGCCACATTGCCGCCACCAAAGTGAGCCAAGTATTGCGCTCCATAACAAACCGCCAATAAAGGTTTCTTGCCTTTGATTTCGGACAGATCCGGATGCGGAGCATCATCGGCCCGTACCGAGAACGGGGAACCCGACAGGATTACCGCGTTATAAGAGGATAAGTCCTCCGGAGGCTTGTTATACGGCTTTATTTCACAAAAAATGTTGAGTTCTCTAACCCTTCTAGCGATGAGTTGTGTGTACTGAGAACCGAAATCGAGTATAAGGACGTTGTTTTGCATGGCCAAAAATAGCAAATTCCATTCTCCCAAAAAGACTCTTTTTACATATTTATAATCGGGTTTTTAACAATCACCCCAAATAACAGAATTACAACAGTAGGGAGTAAGCCAAATTGAAAACTAAAATTCCTACAATTCAAAAAACATCCACCCCAAAGATTCATCAAAAGCTAAATTTTTCACAATACCCAAAAGTCCATCTCAACGTTCCTTTTTTCAATTTTTTCACGAAAATCACCAAGGATTTCGCTCAAAAAAGAGCGATTTCAAAGAAAATATAAAAATCACAACTAACACTTCATTACAAATAATTTAAAATACTGGTTTTAAATAAATTAAAACAATTCCTACAAAGTGTTAAATTATGTTAAAATTAACCTTTTTTAGTTATTTTACGCGGTTATCTTGGCCGATTGGGTTACGGACGCAGAAAAAACTAAAAACCATTTTTGACCTCTCTTGATGTTCATTTTATTTATCTTTTTGTTAACAGCGTGCTTTAAAGATTATAACTTTCTTGCGTAAGAATTTACTGCTATAAAAACATTTCATCAGTGCACAAAAGCAGTAATTACATCAATCAAAAAACGAACACATCTTGAAAAAAGCCATCTGTTGCACCTCATTTTTTCTTGCTCTATTTCAACAAGGACATTCAAAAATGAGTAGACTCCATTGCGGGATAGAAAAGGGAATTCAAAAAAATTCCAGAACACCTTTTATTTTTAAAGACAACTTTTTTACCCCCGATCAAGCGGATGAAAAATATATCGTTAGCGGATATGTTACAGAAAGTGGAAGTGGAGAACATCTATTGGGGGTATCCGTTTATGTTCCTGAATTAAAATTGGGCACCACTACAAATGACTATGGTTTTTTCTCATTGACCCTACCCGAAGGAAACCATGAAGTCATCATTTCATACATTGGTTACGGAAATGAAAAACGACAAATTAATTTAACGGAGGACAAAATTCTATCCGTTACCCTAAAACCTTCTACCCAAAATCTGGATGAAGTTGTAGTGAAGGCAGATGAGAGCATAAAGGAAAGCAAGGTCACCCAAATGAGTAAAGTACAAATCAATCCTGCGGATATTCAAGATATACCTGCACTATTAGGTGAAAAAGACGTAATGAAGACCTTGCAGCTCATGCCCGGAATTCAAGGAGGTTCCGAAGGAAGTTCCGGTTTCTTTGTTCGCGGGGGCACACCGGATCAAAACCTTATTATCTTGGATGATGCGGTGGTCTACAACTCCAATCACCTTTTTGGATTTTTCTCGGTCTTTAACGGTGATGCCATTAAATCCGTAGAAGCTTTTAAAGGTGGTTTTCCCGCCCGTTTTGGTGGCCGACTATCTTCTGTCATTAAATTGGATATGAAAGATGGAAACAAAGAAAAGCTTTCAGGCAAGGTTAACATTGGACTTATCTCCTCATCCGCATTACTTGAAGGCCCTATTAACAAAGGGAAGACTTCTTTCATTGCCAGCGGGCGCCGTACTTATGCAGATATTATGGCACGACCCTTTGTAGATAGTAAAAAAGGCAATAGAACGGGGTATTACTTTACCGATTTCAATTTTAAGATTCATCATATTTTTAGTCCAAAGGACAAATTGTTCTGGAGCAACTACTTGGGCCAGGACAAATTCTATGACAATAGTGTTTATGATGATGGAAACAGAGACAAATCAAGGTTGCAATGGGGAAATATCACCTCTACCCTTCGTTGGAACCACCAGTTTAACAATAAACTTTTCTCTAACACCTCACTGATTTTCAGTAACTACAAGTTTAAAATATCAATTGAGGAAGATTTTGATGACCAACAATACCTGTTTAAAAGCAGTTCGGGTATTAATGACTATACCTTAAAGACTGATTTTGACTATTATCCGAACAATCAGCATACAATCCGGTTTGGTGCCAACGCAACCATGCACAACTTTACACCACAGCGGTTATTGCTAAAAGATGAATTTAACGCGGATATAGATAAAGAACAAGAACTAAATTCCTTTGAAGGTGCCATCTATGCCGAAGACGACTGGAAATTGACGGATAAATTGAGTCTGTCTCCCGGCCTTAGACTTAGCTATTTCAATTATAAGGATAAACACTATGTAAACCCTGAACCCCGGTTGGCATTATCCTATAACATGAAAACCGACCTGGCCTTTAAAGCCTCTTATTCCCGGATGAACCAGTATATTCACCTACTGTCCAGTTCCGGCATAGGCCTACCAACGGATTTATGGGTCTCATCTACGGACAACATAAAACCACAAACCTCCCAACAGTTCGCTGTAGGTATCGCAAAAGATTTCTTTGACAAGGATTACTCCATAAGCCTAGAAGGCTATTACAAGACCTTGGATGATGTTATTGCATACAAAGAAGGCGCCTCTTTTTTAGCAATTGATGATTTGGAGAGCGGAAAGAATACCAATTGGGAAGAAAATATTACCTCCGGAAAAGGATGGGCCTACGGTGCCGAAATACTTTTCAGAAAGCAAACAGGCCCCTTTACGGGCTGGCTAGGTTATACTTTAGCATGGTCCGAAAGGCAATTTGATGAATTGAACCTGGGTAAGAAGTTCTATGATCGCTATGATCGCAGACACGATATATCACTAGTAGGTATTTACAAACCAAGTGAAAAAATAACCTTATCGGGTACTTGGGTACTTTCTACCGGCAACAATTACACCTTGCCCAACCAACAGCATGTTGCGGAACCGGTAAATTTCCCGGTTGCCAATTATCCAACGTATTATAACTATTCGGGAATGGAAAATTTCACCACACAACGAAACAATTTTCGAGGTGAAACCAGTCATAGGTTAGATTTGGGCGTTCAATTCCATAAAAAGAAAAAGAAGAACAGAGAACGCACTTGGGGACTTTCGCTCTACAACGCCTATGCCCGTAAAAATCCGTTTATATACACCATTGAGAATAAGGATTACGATTTTTACAACCCAGATGCTCCGGAAGAAAAGCAACTGACCCGGACCTCCGTACTCATATTGATACCTTCTATTAACTACACCTTTAAATTTTAACCATGAGCAAATACATTCAGATAAGTTTAATGTTAGTTCTGCTGTGTAGCGCGTGCCAAGACCCTGTAGATGCAGATGAGTTGCTCAATGTAGACGACGGCACCTATATTATTGGATATCTATCCCCTACCGATACTGTGCTAACCGTTCATGTTTCAACAGCGGTTCCTGCTGTAGGAACCCCTATATATAACCATGTGGATGACATGGGCTCCGGGTCAAACACAGACCCATTCATCATAAAGGATGCAACTGTTCTCATTAGTGATGAAGATGACAATGAAATTCAACTTACCTATAATCCGGAAAGTAGAAATTATCAGGTAGATGCTTCCGAATTTGATATTAAAGGAGAGGCAACTTATTTTTTAAGGGTTTCCGCTAACAACCAAGAATTTACCTCATCCTGTAGCATTCCCAAAAAGATTGAGCCCATTACGGAAAAAATAACCGCGGGAGAAAAAAACGAATTCTACCAAGATTATAATCTGGATATTGCTTTTCAAGATATTAGCGGCTCAAAAAACTATTACATAATAGGAGCAATAGCCGAAGAAACGTACGAAGGAGAGACCTACCCTTACATAATAGATTTTGAACTAAGCAGTTTTTTAACAGATGTTATCGGAGATGGGGAAACTCTTAGTGCTAATACCATTATCACCAATTACGACGTTGAAAATTCAACTTCCGCCAAAATAACCTTACAAGTGGCTAATGTAGAAGAAATGCTTTATTTGAACCGCCGAGCCACTTATCTAAACGATTATAATGATGGTAATCCTTTTGTTGAGTACAGCATCATGCCTAACAATATTGAAGGAAAAAACGGGGTAGGCGTCTTTGCGGGATATCAACTTACTGAAAAGGTGATTGAATATGAATTAAACGGAAATCCTTAAAAAAGTAAAAGTCCGGGATACCAAACCCGGACTTTTCATCAAAATCAAAAAAACCAACCTAAACACATGAAATCGTTTAGTTAAAAAACTTTTTCATAGCATTTTTACTAATAACACTCTACTTGACAAATACCCTACCCTTTTTTAAAAGTTTTTTCTACTTTTATTTAAAAGCATATAAATGACTTCTATTTTTTGGGATGAAACCCTAAGCGAAATAAAAAAGGGAATTGTAGAAAGAGGACATCCTTTTCGGTTTTTTACATTAGCCACCATGGGCAAATCTGGGACTCCAAGTCAACGTACAGTAGTCTTTAGACATTTTAATGACAACCTAAGCCTTGTATTCTATACGGACAAGCGTTCCCAAAAAGTTAAGGATATTGAGAATAAAGCAGATGTAAGTTTATTATTCTATCATCCTGAAAATCTTTTGCAGATTGTCATAAAAGGAAAAGCATCAAAAATTACTAAACCTGAAATACTAAAAGAATACTGGAGTGCTGTTCCGGACAGCAATAAAAAAGACTACACTACCCATGTGGCCCCCGGGAGTATTATAAAAGCACCGGATACCATTACATATTTAGATGACCGCAACCATTTTTGCGCTATTGAAATAGTACCTGACACTATTGAGTACCTAAAATTAAAGCGACCCAACCATATTAGGGTGCTTTTTTCCAGAACCGATGCATCTTGGGAAGGGGAGTTTTTAACCCCTTAACTTGTACTGCCAACTATACCTTTACTACTGTGAACTCTTGTTGAAGTGGCTTTAAGGTATCCAAAAGCATAGGCACTAGACTTTCTCCTAACTCCAAATAAAGCTCGGAGAAATTTACGTTCCGCTCCTGTAAAGACTTATTCGGAAAAAGTTCGTTCTGAATTTCCGTCATGCGAAGCACGTGGTCTTTAAGTTTTCGTTTTTGAGCCTGCAGCAACCTTTTTTCAAGATGGTCCAAACCTTTCTTTTGCTTTACTTCTTGGGCCTTTACGGCTCCCAAGAAAGAAGCATCGGTCTGTTCTGCTAAATCATACAAAGCTTTAAATTGCTCCTCTAACAGTTGTTTTTGAGGGGCAAAGTCAATATCAATATTAGATATTTCCCTGATTTTTTTATTAATGAAGCTACTTTGTTTTAAAAACAGGTCTTTTACGGCAAGGTTCATTTTAGCCAACTTTTCCGCTTGCTTTTCAGTTATCACCAATGCCGAATTTCTCAGCAACAAAATAGGAAAAGGTACTTGCATGGCCTCGAACATGGCTTTCAGCTCCAACCAATAAGCTATTTCCCCTCCTCCACCTATATAACATAGATTAGGCAGGATTACCTCTTGGTATAATGGTCTTGCGATTACGTTGGGAGAGAACCGTTCCGGGTAAGCTTTTAATTCTTTTTTCAGTTCTTCTTTCGTAAAACGAATTTCAGTATCGTTTATAAAATATTCCCCGTTTTGCTCCACAATCCTTTCTCTGAGCCCCTCCTTTAGGTAAAAATAATTGATTTCACGAGGGTTTACCTGAATGGTATACTTCTGCTCCAAAGCTTCAAATTCCGCTATGGTTTCGGAAACCTTCCGGTGTGCCAATTGGTCAAAAATATCCTTCTCGGCATAAGGCACTAAAAGACTTTTTAAGCTCTTATCATCACCATCTACAATGACCAAACCTTCATTTCCAAAAAGTGCATTGGCTAAATAACGTGTTGCATTGGTTAAATTATCGTGCTGTAAATAAGCTTTCTTAAAAAGCTCTTTTAACGCAATGGCATTGGTACTATTCCCTATTTGATTTGAAAACGCTTCAAAAATTTCATCCAGACCTTCCGTATCCAAGTGACCTACGGCCCCAGATGCCGTTCTATTCCATTTTAACTTTTTTCCTTGAAAGTTAAAGTAGTTGATTTCCTCAAAATCATGGTCTTCCGTAGCCATCCAATACACAGGTACAAAATTGTATTTTGGATATGCTTTTTTAAGCTCCTTTGTAAGATTTATGGTAGATACTATCTTATAGAGGAAATATAACGGTCCCGTAAAAAGGTTTAGTTGGTGCCCGGTAACTATAGTAAAAGTAATGGGTTCCTTTAGTTTTTTTAGGTGTGTCTGGGTTTCTTCCGTTACATCAAACCCCTGGTATTGCTTTTGTAATGCTTCATAGAGCACTTCTCTATGGGCTTCGGGAAAACTTGTGGCCTTTTCAGCTATTTGACCTTTAAAATTCTCTAGGTTGGGAAACCGGTTGTAAAAGTTGCGCACCTGCGGTTCTTGGGCAAGATAATCACATATAAATTCCGAAAAATAGCCGGTCCGGTAAAAGGGTAAACAGTCAATATCCATAAGGGTGTAAATATAAAACTCTTCGCTAATGCGACTTCCTAAAAATACGTTAATTACTTCAACCTAATTTTCATACCACTAATGGAGAAACCGCATCTTTATTTAACCATAATCGTTAGCTTTGGTAGTATTCTCTGGAAACACCTTACAAATGAAAATTCTCTTATCTGTTTTTGCCTTTTGTATTTGCCTTACACTCTCGTCCCAAGAAATAAAATCGCCCTCTGATTTTTTAGGTTATGAACTGGGCTCACAGTTTACCAGACACCATCGTGTAATGGACTATTACGAGTATCTGGCCCAAACTGACCCGGCCAGAGTGAAATTAGAGAATTATGGCGAAACCAATGAGGGAAGACCTTTGTTACTTGCATACATATCCGCTCCGGAGAACATAAAAAATATTGAAAACATCCGCCAAGAACACTTAAAAAACACAGATGGTGAAGGGAACCCCACAAAAGCCATTGTATGGATGAGTTATAATGTACACGGCAATGAGAGTGTAAGTACTGAAGCCTCTATGAAAACAGTCTATGAACTTCTGACTAAGAAAACGGAATACCTAAAGAATACTATAGTTATCATAGATCCTTGTATGAATCCGGATGGTAGGGAACGTTATGTAAATTGGTACTATCAATATAAAAACGCACCTAATACCATAGACCCTAATAGTAAGGAGCATCACGAACCTTGGCTAAACGGTAGACCCAACCATTATATGTTTGATTTAAATAGGGATTGGGCATGGCTTACACAGACTGAAAGCCAACAGCGCATTAAAGCTTACAATAAATGGCTGCCCCATGTACATGTAGATTTTCATGAACAGGGTGTAGACAACCCTTATTATTTTGCCCCTGCCGCAGAACCGTTTCATGAGGTTATTACGGATTTTCAGAGAGAATTCCAGACCACCATGGGGAAGAACCATGCTAAATATTTTGATGCCAACGGGTGGTTTTATTTTACAAAAGAAATTTTTGACCTCCTTTATCCTAGTTACGGAGATACCTACCCTACGTATAGTGGAAGTATTGGCATGACCTACGAACAAGGTGGTAGCGGAAGCGCCGGATTAGGGGTCATAACAGGTTCAGGTGACACCCTTACCTTAAAGGACAGAATCCTACATCATCACACCACCGGATTATCTACGTTAGAGATTGCCTCTAAAAACGTATCAAGATTAAACGAGGAATTCAAAAAATTCTATCGCCCTAAAGACTATAAATACAAGAGTTATGTTCTTAACGGCAATACGGATAAGCTGAAAGCTCTTACCCATTTATTGGAGCAACACGAAATAAATTATGGTTGGGCCACGGATAAAATCGCCAAAGGCTACAATTACAGTACAGGTAAAGTAAGTAGTATAAAAACCAATACAAACACCTTAGTTATTGGCACCGAACAAAAAAAGGCTACACTTGTAAAAGTACTTTTTGAACCCAACACCAAACTTACGGACTCCCTTACTTACGATATTACCGCTTGGTCTTTGCCCTATGCATACGGACTTGATGCCGTAGCTTCGGAAACCAGAGTAAACGCAGATACCCGTGAACCGAAATTATCGGCGCCGGAAAAAGCTAAAATCACCAAGGAAGCTTACGCATTTATAGTAGAATGGAACAGCTTTAGCGACGCCCAATTTTTAGCTGAGCTTCTGAATAGCGGCATTAAAGCCAGGCATGCTAAGAATCCTTTTTCAATGGAGGGCACCGAATACAACCGTGGTACACTTTTAATTACCAAAGCCGATAATAAAAACAATCCTGATTTTTTAAAGTCTCTTTCCGCCATTGCCAACAACCATAATAAGACCCTAAAAGCCTCCACAACAGGGTTTGTTGAGGATGGTAAAGACTTTGGCTCCAATTCCGTACAAATCATAAAGCGGCCTAAAGTAGCCATCCTCTCGGGAGAACCTACTTACACTCTAAATTTTGGCGAAATCTGGCATTTTTTTGAACAACAGTTAAAATACCCTGTTACCATATTGGATACGGATTACTTTAAAAATGTAAACCTTTCACAATACGATATTCTCATCCTTCCGGACGGAAGTCATTACAGTAGCTTCCTTACCGAAAACAGAATGAGCCAGTTAAAAGATTGGATAAGCGATGGAGGAAAGTTGTTAGCTTTAGGTGGAGCCTTAAAGGCCCTGGCCAAGGAAGATAAATTTCAACTGAAACCAAAGGAAACCGAAGAAGACACCAGCTCTGCCATCCCCGTTTACGACCATAATCAGCGAGAACAGATTAGAAAAGAAATTACAGGAGCTATATTCAAGACCAAAGTAGACCAAACCCACCCTTTGGCCTATGGTTATAATCACACTTACTTTAGCCTAAAATTAGGTGGGGCCGCTTATAAGTACCTGGAGAAGGGCACAGTAGTTTATCTGCAGGAAGAAGACACCAAACCTGCTGCTGGTTTTGCAGGAAGTGATGCCCAAAAGAAAATTGGGGAAAGCTTGGTGTTTGGGGTAGAATCCCACGGTAAGGGAAAATTAATCTATTTTGTTGACAATCCTCTATTTCGTGGGTTTTGGGAAAACGGAAAACTATTTTTTGCCAATGCACTTTTTATGGTAGACTAAATTTCAAAACTTCTTTTCGCTAAAATATAACGACTTTACACTTCCTTTTTCAATTACAAAACGCCGCGCACCTTTGACAAACTCCTATATTTGTTTATCTAAGGGAGAGCAGTCAAATGAAAAATTTTAAAAAGCAGTTCGGAGGTAAATTAACGAATGACTTAACCGAACGTTACGGCCAATCGGAAAATTGGAAAGATGGTAAGTTTCTTAATCTTGAAGAAACCAGTATGTCCATTAACTTTTGGGATATTCCAAAACTTTTGTACAAACAATTTACGGATACGGAGAAAAGAGAACCTGCCGCTCCATTGCCTGTTGCTTCGTTTCATAAAGAATCTTTTCTGTTGGATGACGCACCATTTAAATACATATGGTACGGACACTCCGTAGTATTAATGAGAATGAATGCCAAGACCATTCTAATAGACCCCATGTTAGGGCCCAATGCGTCTCCCATAGCACCGTTCAAAACCAAACGCTTTTCTGAAAACACACTGGGCTTGATCGATGATTTTCCAGAAATAGACTTGATGGTACTGAGCCATGACCATTATGACCATTTAGACTATGACAGTATCTTAAAACTAAAAAACAAAACCAAAAAGTACTATGTAGCCTTGGGAGTAAAACGGCATCTGGTCACTTGGGGCATTGACCCGAAGTTGATAACGGAATTCGATTGGTGGGACAATACTACATTCCATGATATAAAAGTAACATTTACTCCAAGCAGACATTTTTCGGGCAGGGGATTAACGGATAGGTCCAGATCGCTCTGGGGAGGATGGACGTTTACATCTAAGAATCAAAACATCTGGTTTAGCGGAGATAGTGGCTATGGTTCCCATTTTAAAGAGATAGGTGAGAAACTTGGTCCGTTTGATTTTGGTTTTATGGAAAATGGTCAGTACAACCAAAAATGGCATCAGATACATATGTTCCCGGAAGAAAGCATACAAGCGGCGCTAGATGCCAAAGTTAAAAAAGTAATGCCGGTACACTGGGCCGGATTTGCCTTGGCCCAACATGATTGGAAAGAACCCGCAGATAGATTTAAACAGGCCGCCAAGGAACAAAAACTTGAGGTAACTTTTCCAAAGTTAGGCGCGTTATACGCCCTTGATAATTGTACTGAAGAAAAATGGTGGTAAGTTTTTTAGGGAATTTAAAAAGTCCGCTACAAAAGACCGATTATTAAAGTATGGAGTAGTATCCGTAAAAACAAACCCCCAGACCTATAAAACCTACACCAATCATAAAACCGGTAAAAACCTCTTGCAATCTACGGTTTTCATTAATAATCAGTCCTAACACCCCAAATAAGATACTTATTTGAAGAAACAAAATTCCTATGTCTATCTGGGCCACTAAACCGCGGTTTGTAAGGCCTATTTCCTCCCATGCCCGCAGACCTACAATTTTACCCATTTCACCATCCAAATCTTGAGACCAGGCTTCTCTAGGTATATTATCCGAGCCTAAAAGAATCTCGGTCTTTTCTTCTTCGTATTTTCGGATAAGGTCATCTGTAAGTTCTATTCTAAAATCTAACTGTTCCAGTTTATCATCTGCAACAAGTCCCGTGCCACGCAATGACTCCAAATAATCGCGTTGGTTCTCTTTTAGTATCTGTTTGATACTTTTGGCATTGTACCAACTGGAATAACTCACGTGCTTATAATTGGCCCTGGCTATCTTCTCCTCCAACTTACTGTTAACTACTTTCATAACAGCTAATAAGGCCACTAGTATTATAATTATTACACCTCCCCTATTCTCTATTTTACTATTTTTAGACATTGTTTTGTATTAAAACTGATTTGGTTTTGGTCAAGACCAGATCTAAAAAGGACTAATCTTATTTATTATACGTAAAAAACCGCATTAAAGTTGATATTAGACATAGAATGGCCTTTGTTTTAACGAAACTATCTAAACTTTAAGAAAATAGACTTTCAAAAATAGAAACCTCTGTAGAAGTTGAAATTTTACTCTTACAAAAACATACATGAAAAGTTTTTACACCAATAGACTTGAGATAAAACCAACTTCTGAGGAAGACGCCGCATTCATACTTAGACTATTCAATACTCCGGATTGGATTAAATATATAGGGGATAGAAACATACATTCCACAGATGCCGCCAAAAACTATATTCAAACTAAAATAAAACCACAGTTCAATAGATTAGGCTTTGGCAACTATACTGTAGTTCGCAAAGAAGATGGTGCAAAACTGGGCTCATGCGGATTGCATGATCGAGATGGTTTAAAGGGTATAGATATAGGGTTTGCTTTTCTGCCCGAATATGCCAACCAAGGTTATGCTTTTGAAGCATCGTCAAAATTATTGGACCTAGCATTTAAAGAATTTCATTTAAACGAGATAATCGCTATAACGGGAAAGGACAACCTTCCTTCTCAGAGGCTATTAAACAAGCTTGGACTATCTAAAACCAGTACAGTTATCCTACCAAATGACTCCTTAGAACTTTTACTTTACTCCATAACAAACGTTACCGTTTAATTTTTGAAAAACAAGGTGTTAAACCTATGCCAAGGCTCAAAATATTTCAATAATACTTTTAAATTCGCACTCCAAAAAAATAATTAAAGGTTGATTGGACAATTCCTCCCTATAAGCAGTCAACACAAAATACAAATTACCGTTTTATATGAAAATGGCCTTCTTTTCATTACTGATAACCCTTGCCGCTACGTGCAATAGGCAAGCATTAGAAATTGAGGTAGTAGACACCAAATTGCTACACAACGTTCCCAGCGCTTCCGGCATCACCAAAGCTGGTGAAAATTTTTATGTGGTAGGAGATGATTCTCCATATCTGTTCAAGGTCGATGATAAGGGAACCGTTCTAGACCAAACCTCTATTTATTCTACGGAATTTTTAAATGGTAATAGGCTGGACAAAGCAAAGAAACCCGACTTCGAGGCTTTGGAAACTATAAACGGAAATGAAATCTTGGCTTTTGGGTCAGGTGCCAAATCTCCGGAGCGAGACATTTTCCTTCATATCTCACTAGAAGATAGCACCTCTTTTAAAACCTATCAAATTACAGAATTATACAATCATTTAAGAAGTAACAAAACCCTTGGTGGCGCACACTTGAACATTGAAGGCGTAGCAATCTATCGTGACATCATTTACCTTTTTAACCGAGGAAAAAACGTTATATTCAGTTTTAAATATGCAGATTTAATCGGATATATTGAAGGGATTAACCCTGTATTTCCTGAACCAGAGACACTTCTTTACGAATTACCTATAATAGACGGGTTCCAATCCGGTTTTTCCGGAGCTACTATTTTAGAGGACGAAAACCTGGTCATATTCACGGCTTCTGTAGAAAAAACAGGTACTGCATATAATGATGGTGAAATAGCCGGAAGTTTTATAGGCGCCATTCCTATAAAGAACAATACCTTTTCGAACAAATACAGCGTTGCCTCCGTTCCATCTTCAGATACTCCGCTTAAAGTTGAATCGGTTACCGTGGCCGAAAAAACTCCGGATGGAAAAATCAGAATTGCCCTGGTAACGGATGACGACAAAGGAAACTCGTTACGATTGAACTGTCTTCTAAAACTATAATCTGTAAAACCTTTTATTCAAAATTCTGTTAAAATTCATTTTTCTTCGTGGCAGAAAATATATTAATCGTAATATTGCAATGTACTTATGAAATAAATACATGGGATTAGCTAAAACAGAAATATTCACCGATTTACAAAATGAAATTGCACTTTATGCCAAGGTCTTTGGACATCCGGCCAGAGTATCAATTTTACAGCATTTGTTCAAAATTGACACCTGTGTTTGTGGCGATTTGGTAAATGAAATCGGTTTGGCACAACCTACCATTTCACAACATTTAAAAGAACTAAAGAATTTAGGCCTTATACAGGGCACGGTTGAAGGTACAAGTGTTTGTTATTGCATTCACAAAGAAAATTGGACAAAAATGAAAGAAGTGATGTTCAAATTTTTAGACCAAGACTTGCCTAAAAGCGATTGTTGCTAAAAAAATTTAAATCCTTTTATCGTAAAAATACAATAAATAAAAATTCAGTATGAAAATATCAGAAATTAAAACGGAGCTTTCTAAACTAGACAAAATTGCTTTTCAATTACCTAATGGGGAATTGGTACCAAACCACTTTCATGTAACAGAAGTAGGTAAGATTACCAAACATTTTATAGACTGTGGAGGAACGGTTCGCAAAGAAGAGGTAGTGAACTTTCAACTTTGGAACGCCAATGACTACGACCACAGGCTACATCCTGAAAAGTTAGTTCACATCATAGAGCTTTCCGAAAAAACTTTGGGAATTGAAGACTTGGAAATAGAAGTGGAATACCAAGCGGACACTATAGGTAAGTTTGGATTGGACTTTGACGGCACTAACTTTTTATTGACCACCAAACAAACAGATTGTCTTGCAAAGGATAATTGTGGTATTCCTGCCGAAAAACCTAAACTACAATTCTCAGATCTAGGCCAGGGTAGTTCTTGCGACCCAAAAAGTGGCTGTTGTTAACTATTCTATAATATCCAACTAAATAGAACATAATGAAAACTTTTGAACAGATTGAAAAGACCATTGCTTCTTTGGAAGTGAACTCTATATCTAACGAGCGTAGAGAAGTATTGCAACTCTTAACAGACTTTATACAAAGTAAGGTAGACGCGAACGAAGAAATACGATTGAATTTTATTTGTACCCACAACTCACGAAGAAGTCACCTTTCACAAGTTTGGGCCCAGGCTATGGCGTATCATTTCAATATTAAAAACGCCTTTTGCTATTCTGGAGGAACTGAAGCAACAGCACTGTTTCCAATGGCTGCCGAGACCCTAAAAAATACGGGTTTTGATGTGGTAAAGCGTTCAGAGGACAAAAACCCTGTTTACAGTATTAAGTATGCAGAGAACGAACATCCTGTAATCTGTTTTTCAAAAACATTGGATGACGATTTTAATCCGCAATCCAATTTTGCTGCAATTATGACTTGTAGCCAGGCAGATGGTGGTTGTCCTTTTATTGCTGGAGCGGAGAAGCGTATTCCCATTACGTTTGAAGACCCTAAAGCTTTTGACAATACTCCTCAACAGGCAGAGAAGTACCATGAAAGAAGTATACAGATAGCTACTGAGCTCTACTTTGTCTTTTCAAAAATAAACGCATAGCCATGGCTAAGAAATTAAGCTTTTTAGACAGTTACCTGACCCTATGGATTTTTGCGGCCATGCTTATAGGAGTGGGCGTTGGAAATTTATTTCCACAGCTCCCTGAGCTAATAAATTCCGCTAGTAGTGGTACAACCAATATACCAATTGCCATAGGACTTATTCTTATGATGTACCCGCCATTGGCCAAGGTAAATTATGCACTGCTACCCAAGGTTTTTAAGAATGTAAAAATTCTATCGATTTCCTTATTATTAAATTGGGTTTTAGGTCCCGTATTGATGTTTCTATTGGCCATAACCTTTCTTCAGGACTATCCTGAGTATATGGTGGGGCTAATTTTAATAGGTCTGGCGCGCTGTATAGCCATGGTTTTGGTCTGGAACGATTTGGCTGAAGGAAGTAGCGAATATGGTGCCGGACTGGTAGCTCTCAATAGTATATTTCAAGTGTTTGCATATAGTTTTTATGCATACATTTTTATCACCGTACTACCTCCCTATTTTGGTTTTGAAGGTGCTATTGTTGATATTTCAATTGCTACAATTGCCGAAAGTGTTGTTATATACTTAGGTGTTCCCTTTGTGTTAGGTATATTGAGCCGCTTTATTCTGGTTCGGTTAAAAGGCGAGGAATGGTATTCAAAGAAGTTTATCCCTACCATTTCGCCTATGACACTTATAGCCCTTCTTTTTACGATTGTGGTGATGTTTTCTTTAAAAGGTGAATTAATAGTTGAGATACCTATGGATGTGCTCATTATAGCCGTTCCTCTACTCATCTACTTTTTACTGATGTTCATCATTGGCTTTTTCGTTACTAGAGCAACTGGTGCCACGTATGATAAAACTACCTCTGTAGCCTTTACGGCTGCCGGCAACAATTTTGAGTTGGCCATAGCTGTAGCCATTGCTGTCTTTGGATTAAATTCCGGACAGGCATTTGCCGGGGTAATTGGTCCCCTGGTAGAAGTACCCGCTCTTATTTTACTGGTTAGGGTTTCCTTCTGGTTGCGGAAGAAGTATTATAAAAAGTCAGAAAAAGTAATAGTGTAAAATTAGATTTTGCCAGTAGTATTATAAACTTTGCTCTTCGCATAGCTATAATGGTACTGGAATTCTAATTATCTTAGGTACTAGTTAATCTGGTTAACGCTTAACCCAAACTGTAAGCAATAAACTAAAATATTTTAGGGTTTTAAAAGGTGGACGAAACAAGCAACACCCTTCAAACACCGTTATATCTTGGTTTTTAATACTTGTATAAAATGTTTTCCTCAAAGCTTTTTAAATTCAGTTGGACCTGGCCTCCGTTTACTTGCAGGTTAGAAATATCAAATGTTAGCTCTTTAGTGATGTATGCTTCACACATTTCCTCATTCTTCAATAACAATCTCAAATTTCTTTGAGGCGGGTTTGATTCTAGAACATCTTCTGAATCTATAAGCTTCAATTCCCAAGTGTCTCCGCTACAACCACTAGAACTAAAACTAATTTTCAAGCATTTATCATTAATTTCCATACTATTTATGTTTATATGGTCAGACGGTGAGTTTTTGTATTGTTCATTACTTACTATAGTTTCAAAATCACAATTGCTTAAACTTTCATCGTTATCGGAACAACTTAAAAAAGCTACCCCCATTATAATTAGAATTAGTATTTTCTTCATGCTGTAACGTTCTTTTCTCTTACTTAGATAATTTTTCTTAAAAATGGTTGCGCTAAATATAACACTGCAACTACGCCTATTGTATTTTTTATTGGTCTTTACGGCAACTCGCCCTTGTTTTTGATTGATTTCCTTCTTTAGAAACAATATCTTGCACAGATACTTTTTAAGCATACAAAGGGAATGAATCTTACTATTGAAAATATTGTTTTAATTGGCTCTCTATTACTGTTTATTAGTATTGTTGTTGGTAAAACATCTTATAAATTTGGTGTTCCTACCTTATTACTTTTCTTGGGTATTGGTATGTTGGCCGGATCGGAAGGAATTGGAGGAATTGTTTTTGACGACCCCAAAATAGCTCAATTTATTGGCGTTGTATCTCTAAACTTTATTCTATTCTCCGGTGGATTGGACACGAGTTGGCCCGCGGTAAAACCCATTCTTAAAGAGGGTATTCTACTTTCTACCATTGGTGTATTGCTTACCGCCGTTTCATTGGGAACCTTCGTGCATTTTGTTACCGACTTTACAATTTACGAAAGCCTGTTATTGGGCTCTATTGTATCTTCAACAGATGCTGCAGCGGTCTTTTCTATTTTAAGAGGTAAAAGCCTAGCCTTAAAAACCAACCTTAGACCCACATTAGAGCTAGAAAGTGGTAGTAACGACCCCATGGCCTATGTGCTTACCATTGCCTTTCTTTCTTTGGTAATTAATCAAGACCAAGGTTTACTATCCATTATTCCTCTTTTTCTACAACAAATGATACTTGGTGGAGCAGCAGGGTTTGGCTTTGGAAAGGTGAGTAAACTGGTTATCAACAAAATTAAGTTAGATTTTGAAGGGCTTTATCCTGTATTGGTTATTGCTTTGATGTTCATCACCTTTTCTGCTACTGATTTTATTGGTGGAAACGGATTTTTGGCCATTTACATTTGTGCCGTTTATTTAGGGAACCAAGACCTTATCCATAAAAAAACCATTTTCCGTATGTTTGATGGTCTGGCTTGGCTAATGCAAATTGTACTCTTCCTGACTTTAGGACTACTGGTTTTCCCCAGTCACGTTGTGCCGTATATAGGAATTGGCCTTACCATTTCATTGTTCCTGATTTTTGTAGCACGGCCTGTAGGCGTATTTATCAGCCTTATGTTTATAAAAATGAAACTCCGCAGGCGTTTCTATATTTCATGGGTGGGCCTACGTGGTGCCGTACCCATTGTATTTGCCACTTACCCCCTATTGGCCGGTATAGACAAGGCACATATTATCTTTAACATCGTTTTCTTTATTTCGGTTACCTCGGTGCTTATACAAGGCACCACGTTGGCACTGGTTGCCAAATGGCTTCATGTAGGTTTGCCCGAAAAAGCAAAACGTATTTATGAAAAAGAGAAGTTCCTTGCAGAAGTTCCCAAGGCGGTCATGAAAGAAATTGTAATTACGCCCCAATGTTTTGCGGTAGATAAGAAAATAGTGGATTTGAGTTTCCCCAAGAACGCCATTATTGCCATGATCAAAAGAGAAGACGTTTATATTACCCCAAAAGGCTCTACAGTTATTGAAGACGGTGATACATTAGTAGTGCTTTCCGATAATATGGAAGGGCTGAACGAGGTTCAGGAATGTTTAAATCAATAACATTTTTTTAGCATTTTCAGGTAAATATAATTCTACCTTTGTTCTCATGAAAAAGGTTAAACAGTTATTTGGTCTGTTCATGCTAACAGCAATTTATTGCTGTGCCATTGGCATGGGATTAAATACTGACCAAACCCTTACGACCGAAAGCTCCAATCATTCCCAAAAAGAATCGTTTGCTGCGGTAAGTGCCAAGCTTTATTGCCATACCTCGGAATCCGAAACCCTAGTTGATGCCCCATCTAACAGCGCTCCCAATCAACTTGAAGGTTCAAACCACTTATGGGGAACGCAAAAAATAAGCGAAAGCAGCTTTGAAAGCAAGCTGGCGCAATACACCCGTTTCTCGCAAAACCTGCTGGTTTCTTTACGTAAAACGGATATTATATTTCCTTTTCATTACTTCTGGTAAATCATTTTTAAGTCACTCATAGTCAAATCCTGAATTTGACACTTTTTCATTGGGCTTGCATCGCGCATAGCTCCATTTATCAATTTAAAAAACTTAAAAATGAATTTAGATTTAGGTACAACCCTTATTGGGACCATATCAGTAGTAATTTGTGTAGCCCCTTTTGTTTTGGTTACCAGAAGTGTAAAGAAAAAAGAAAAAGAAATGCTTCGCGCTTTGAACGATTTTGCAAATCTTGACAACTGCAAAATACACGAGCATGAATATATTGGTGATTTTATAATAGGAATGGACACCACTAAAAATGTGGTTTTCTTCTATAAGAAAGAGAAGGATACTCTAGAGAAACTATCTGTTGACCTGAAGGATGTAAAAAATTGCAATGTCTCCAAAATAGGGAAATCTGTACGGAAAAATGGAAAGGTAGAACAAATTATTGAACGTATAGAACTTGTTTTCACCACTAGCCCATCTGCAAGTCGTGATGTGGTTTTTGAGTTGTTCAACACTCAGAACAACCTACAACTTAACGGAGAATTGCAAACCGCAGAAAAATGGGCCCAAAAGGTAAATACCATAGTTTAATTTACAGCAAGGTCATAAACCAAAAATCCCCACAGTGTACCGTGGGGATTTTGTTTTTTTAGCCACAGATTCTATTTAAGCGAAACACTCAATATATAATCATCAGCGGTTAAATACAGTATTTTTTCATCCTTCCCAAAAACACAGTTGGCCGTCTTTTCACCTGTAAGGATTCTGGCGATAGGTTTTCCCATATCATCAAAAATCCAAACACCCCCGGGTCCCGTAGCGAACAAATACCCCTTGCTATGCATTTTCATACCATCGGGTAAACCTTGTTGTTCTTTTTGACCCACCAGTTCAGTTACATTATAAAACAGCTTTTTATTATCTACCTTACCGGGTGCAAAAACATCATACTGGTACCATACCGCATGCTCAGGATTGGAAACCGCAACATAAAGTTTAGAGCCATCGTTACTCACCGCAACACCATTGGGGCGAGATAATTTATCAACCAAAACAACCTCACCAGATGTCTTTAAACAATACACTCCTTGGTAGTCCAGTTCTTTTTGTGAATCATCCATTTGTTCGGGCAATCCGTAAGGAGGGTCTGTAAAATAGAGATTTCCCTCTGCATCATATACCCCGTCATTAGGGCTATTGAAACGTTTACCTTCAAAAGAATCCGCCAACGCCTCATACTCGGCCTTTGGAGCGTTCAATGCACTTTTCATTTTAGCCACACGTCGTTCTCCGTGTTGCATTAACACCAATTCCCCTTGGGGACTTAAAAGTAATCCGTTGGAACCAGGTTCGGCCCCATAATCGCTTTCCCCTAAATATCCAGAAGGTTTTAGATAAACACTTTGCTTTCCTAAAGCATCAATCTTAAAAACCGTATTGTTAGGTATATCCGAAAACAATAGATAATCACCATCTGCAATCCATAAAGGCCCTTCTGTCCAGGTAAACCCGCTTCCCAGCACTTTTATTTCAGCATCACTATCAATGAGCTGTAATGCTCTGTCATCAAGTATTTCTACCGAAAAGGCATTCATTTTTTCTTGTGATCGGATGGTAATATGAAGTCCTAACACCAAAGCAAACAAAAAAAATCTTCTCATAATTATTTGTTTAAGGTAAAATACCGATTTAACATCACCCCATAATTTTAGAAATACAGAAAATCAAAGTCATTGCAGATGTACCTAATATTAAGGTACCTACGGTCTGTATCTGGTTTCCTTGTTTGACATCCATTCCCGTTAATTGTGTAAATACCCAAAAGAAACTATCATTGGCATGTGAGACCACTGTAGAGCCTGCTCCAATAGCTAAAACGGTCATAGTCTTCATAAAAGTTTCATCTAGACCAAGGGCAGGCATCATTGGTGCCACAATAGAAGCGGTAGTAATCAAGGCCACCGTAGAAGAACCTTGTGTGGTCTTTAAACAGGCCGCTAACAGAAAAGGGAAAAACAAACCGATGGACATACCCGAAAAGCTTTCCGTAATCAACTCTGCAAAACCCGAATTTTGAAGCATTGCCCCAAAAATACCACCTGCACCGGTAATTAGGATAATAGGAGCGGCAATACGCAACGAATCTCCCAGCCAACCGGTTGCGGAGTATACATGTTGGTCTAATTTCTCCGGAAGCAGCAAGGACAAAAGAACACCTATTAAAAGCGCTATAACCGGTGTTCCCAAAAAAGCTATGATGGGGTACATAGTGGAGCCTGTCATATCTAGTTCCGGATAATCAAAAACCGATTTTAATACAATCAGAATAATAGGTACTATGATGCATAATAATGAAAGTGACAATTTTGGCCTGTGCACCACATCTGGCGCAACTTCCATACGAATAGGGACATTTACCTTAGAAGCAATCTTAGTGGCAAAAAAATAACAACTGACCAATGACAATGAACTTACTACCAATCCCCACAAAATTACACTACCCAATTCCGCATTTAAAATTCCCGCTGCGGCAATAGGGCCAGGTGTTGGTGGCACCATTACATGCGTGGCCGTAAGTCCCAATGCTAAAGCTGCCGTCGTACCAGCGTAGGCAACCTTTGCTTTTTCCGAAAGTGCCTTATTAAGCGAATTCATAATAATAAAAGCACTATCCGCAAAAACGGGTATGGAAAGAAGATACCCCGTTAACATCATGGCCAGGTGAATGGATTTCTCTCCAATAAGTTGAATCATACGGGTTGCAATAACCATTGCTCCTCCCGATTTTTCAAGAACGGTACCGATGGCCACACCAAAGAAAATGATGAGACCAATTTTACCCATTATACTTCCAAAGCCATTATTAACAGAATCAATTATTGCCGTAACACTCATTCCGGTTATAAAACCATAGCCTATGGCCGCCAACAGCAACACAAAAAACGGATGGATTTTCCAGCGAACAATACCCAGAATAATAAATGCAAGGGCGCAGACTAAAGCAATAATATAAAGCATAGCGGGTTGGTTAATTTTCTTTTAAATTAAGAAGTAAATCGTTCAAAAACTGCTATTTAGACAGATTTTTTTTACCACTCCGCAAAACTTCCGTCCTCATTTCTCCAAACGGGATTTGCCCAATTATGACCAATTTTTTGGCCTTCCCTTAATTTTTCTTCATTAATTTCTACTCCAAGACCCGGTTTTTTTAGAAGCTCTATGTAACCATCCTTCACATCAAAAATTTCAGGATTATCCATATAATCTAACAAATCAAAACCTTTGTTGTAATGTATGCCCAAACTACTTTCTTGAATAACGGCATTTATGGAGTTAAAATCTACATGAAGACATGAAGCAAGGGCTACAGGTCCCAATGGACAGTGTGGTGCCAATGCTACATCATAAGCCTCTGCCATTGCGGCAATTCTACGTACTTCGGAAATACCCCCTGCGTGACTTAAATCTGGCTGAATAATATCTACGGTGCCACTATGTAAGAGTTCTTTAAAATCCCAACGAGAGAACATCCGCTCTCCGGTTGCAATAGGAATGCTGGTATATGGATAAATATGATCAAAAGCCTCCTTGTTCTCGCTCAGTACGGGTTCCTCAATAAACATAGGATTGTATGGTGCCAGTTCATCAATTAAACGCTTGACCATGCCTTTATGGATTCTTCCGTGAAAATCAAGTCCTATATCCAACGTATCTCCAAACTCTTCGCGAAGCAACCTAATATTGTCGGCCACGGTTTTTATCTTCTGTAAGGAATCAATCCAGGCAAAAGCTCCAGTAGCATTCATTTTTACGGCCTTATAGCCTTGCTCTACTTTTTCACGAGCCTGCTCAAGAACAACTTCCGGATGGTCCCCCCCAATCCAACAGTACATTTTCATTTTCTTACGAACTGCACCACCCAAAAGGTCATAGACCGGTACTCCAAGATGTTTGCCTTTAATATCCCAAAGAGCTTGATCTATACCTGAAATAGCACTCATAAGGATAGGTCCACCACGATAAAAGCCGCCGCCATACAGAGTCTGCCAAATATCTTCTATATCATTGGCCGAACGTCCAATTATATATTGAGATAGTTCTTGTACGCAAGCTTCCACAGTAGCCGCTTTACCTTCTACAACAGGCTCACCCCAACCTAGAATTCCACTTTTTGTTGTTATTTTCAGAAAAAGCCAACGTGGTGGCACTTTAAAAAGTTCTATTTTTTCAATTCGTAAGTCGTCCATACTCCACTACAGTTCTTAAGGTTGATTAAATACGTTCAATTAGCAGTACGCACTGCTAAAATTAGTTTCCCCTAAAGTAATGAATAATTTTGAAGTGTAATTATTACGTTTAAAATAACCCTAATACGCAACTATCTGCCACAAAAAAACCTGTCCATTACCGAACAGGTTCTAATTTTTAATAAAGAGTTTACGCCATTACGCAGGCTCACCATATAAATCAAAATCAGCCGCTTCGGTAATCTTTATATCTACAAATTCTCCTTGTTTCAAATAGAATTGAGCGGCATCTATCAGCACTTCATTATCAACATCGGGCGAATCAAATTCCGTACGGCCTACAAAATACTGCCCTTCTTTACGGTCTATGATACAACGGAAAGTCTCCCCAATTTTCTCTTGGTTCAACTCCCATGAAATTTGAGATTGTATTTCCATAATCTCATTGGCTCTTTCCTGCTTTACGTCTTCCGGCACATCATCTTCTAAAGTATATGCATGCGTATTTTCTTCATGACTATAGGTAAAGCAACCCAAACGCTCAAAACGCATTTCGGTAACCCAGTCTTTTAAGGTTTGAAAATCTTCCTCGGTTTCACCGGGATAACCAACTATCAAGGTAGTACGAATGGTCATTTCTGGAACGACGGCCCTAAATTCCTTCAACAATTTTGTTGTTTTGGCCTGTGTAGTACCACGCCGCATACTTTTTAAAATGGAATCGGAAATATGTTGAAGCGGAATATCTAGGTAATTACAGATTTTAGGTTCTTCCTTCATTACATCAAGCACGTCCAAAGGAAATCCTGTTGGGAAAGCGTAATGCAACCTGATCCATTCAAGACCATCAACTTTAACCAAAGCCTGTAATAGCTCTGCTAAATTTCTCTTTTTATAAAGATCAAGTCCGTAGTAAGTCAAATCTTGCGCAATAAGAATCAACTCTTTAACACCCTTTGCAGCCAATTTTTCGGCCTCGGTCACCAAATCTTCTATTGGTGTACTGCGGTGTTTACCCCTCATTATAGGAATAGCGCAGAATGAACAAGGTCTATCACAACCCTCAGCAATCTTTAAATACGCATAATTCTTAGGCGTAGTAGTCAGCCTTTCACCTATAAGCTCGTGCTTATAATCCGCCCCAAGTGCCTTTAACAAGTTTGGCAATTCACTGGTTCCAAAATACTCGTCTACATTTGGAATTTCTTTTTGCAAATCCGGTTTATAACGCTCACTAAGACAACCGGTCACAAACACCTTATCTACTTGTCCGGCTTCCTTTTTTTGAACATATTCCAAGATAGTATTGACACTTTCTTCTTTTGCGTTCGCGATAAATCCGCAGGTATTGATTACCACAACATTACCTTCCTCTTCATGTACCACTTCTTTGTCGTTGGCACGCAATTGCCCCATGAGTACTTCGGAGTCGTAAACGTTTTTAGAGCACCCCAAAGTAACTACATTGATTTTATTCTGCTTCTGCGATTTTGTTCTCATAACTAGAAATTGAGCGCAAAAATACAACAAGCTGAACGAACAGCTCAGTTTTGGTACGATTTCTTACAGAATTACGTTAAACTTTCATATACATCTGATGTCCAACATGAAACCAAGGTCATGAAATATAAGAATTGTATTATCATAGGTTTAATCTTAGCCTTCCTCAGTAGCTGTTCAAAAGATACTCCCCAAGTTGAGCCGGAAATAGAAACCAAACCAAGTGGTATGTATTTTCCTGAGGTTGGAAGTACATCATGGGAAACGGTTAGCCCACAACAACTAAATTGGAACGAAGACAAACTACCCAATTTATATGATTACCTAGAAACCAAGAACTCAAAAGGGTTTATTGTTCTAAAAAACGGACGCATCGTAATAGAAAAGTATTTTAACGGTCATTCCCAAAATGACAACTGGATTTGGTACTCGGCCGGAAAAACGCTGGTTTCCAGCACCGTGGGCATTGCTCAAGACGAAGGTTATTTATCTATAAACGATACATCTTCCGACTATTTAGGAACCAATTGGTCTTCCTTAACTACCGAAAAACAAGATTTAATAACTGTTAAAAATCATTTGAGTATGAGCACAGGGTTGCAAGATTATGTAGGACAGACCTTAAAATGGATTTGTACACAACCCTCCTGTTTTAATTATGAAGCCGATGCCGGTGAAAGATGGGCCTATCACCAAGGTGCTTTTACTATGTTAAAAGACATCGTAACCAACGCTACCGGAACAGACTTTAATGATTATTTCTACACCAAAATCAGGGACAAAATTGGAATGAACGGCTCTTGGAACGAACAGACCTTATTGACTTTGTACGCTAGCGACACTAGAAGTATGGCGCGCTGGGGGTTATTGATCCAGAATGAAGGGATCTGGGACTTTGAACGTATTATTAGTAAAACTTACTTTGATGAAATGACCAGCACTTCCCAAGACATTAATAAATCATACGGCTATTTATGGTGGCTAAATGGCAAAGAAAGCTACATGAGCACTACTTCACAAACCGTAGTTTCAGGTTCGCTAATACCTAATGCTCCAACAGATATGATCGCCGCTTTAGGTGCTAACGACCAGAAAATATATGTGGTTCCCAGTAGAAATTTAGTGGTGGTACGCTGTGGTGATAGTGCGGGAGAAACCCAATTGGGTCTTTCTAGCTTTGACAACGAATTATGGGGTAAAATAAATGCAGTAATCAATTAGTGTAACCTTATACCTGGCCACCCCAAAACCTAGATACTATACGTTAAAAAATGAATCTACAAATTCATGTTTATTAAACACCTGTAAATCTTCTATACCTTCGCCAACGCCAATATATTTAACAGGAATTTGAAACTGATCAGAAATTCCGATAACCACTCCCCCTTTTGCAGTACCATCTAGTTTAGTAACTGCCAGTGACGTTACTTCCGTAGCCTTTGTAAATTGCTTAGCCTGCTCAAAAGCGTTTTGACCTGTAGATCCGTCAAGTACGAGCAGAACATCGTGCGGGGTATCATCCACAACTTTTTGCATTACGCGCTTTACTTTCGTCAGCTCGTTCATTAAGTTCACTTTGTTGTGTAGACGTCCGGCGGTATCAATAATAACCACATCGGCATCCTGTTTTACGGCGGAACTCAAAGTGTCAAAAGCTACTGAGGCCGGATCGCTGCCCATCTTCTGTTTTATGATGGGTACATCTACCCTATCTGCCCATACCTGCAATTGGTCAATGGCTGCAGCACGGAAAGTATCTGCAGCACCCAAGACTACTTTTAGACCTTGCTTTTTAAATTGATGGGCCAATTTACCAATGGTAGTTGTTTTACCCACGCCATTAACGCCCACCACCATAATTACATACGGTTTTTTATCTGTTGGAATCGAAAATTCCGTTTGGTTGCCAAGATTGGTTTCCGAGAGAAGACCGGAAATTTCTTCACGAAGAATGGTGTTAAGCTCATCCGTGCCCATATATTTGTCCTTGGAAACGCGGGCTTCTATACGTTCAATAATTTTTAAGGTCGTTGTTACCCCTACATCCGAAGAAACTAGCACCTCTTCAAGATTATCCAATACATCATCATCTACCTTAGACTTACCGGCAACCGCTTTGCTAAGCTTTGAAAAGAAAGAAGTTTTGGATTTCTCCAGGCCCTTATCAAGGCTTTCTTTTTTCTTTGACGAAAATATATTTTTGAATAAACTCATGTGCTCTTTGTATTAATAGGCTCAAAGATAATAAAGTAAGGCGGAAGTTTTTACTATAAATAGCACTACTGTGAATTCAAACCCACGGGCTATGCCCTGAAACTTCTTCAACCTGTGCGGTAAACAACAAAAAAAGCCCCTTCTTTATGAAGAGGCTTTATCATACTTTAAAAAAGTATCTTACTTTTTAGACAACCATTCGTTGACCGCTTCTGGGGCCATAACAGATTCTACAAAAGTGTAAGAACCACTTTTTGGAGACTTCACCATTTTAATGGCTTTTGTCAATCTTTTTGAACTTGTCTGTAAACTTGCTACCGTCTTCTTTGCCATGACTAATATGCTTTTATGTTCTCGCTAAAACGAAAACTTATTTAATCTCCTTATGGATTGTCATCCTTTTTAAAATAGGATTGAACTTTTTAATCTCCATTCTTTCGGGAGTATTCTTTTTATTCTTGGTAGTAATGTACCGTGAAGTACCTGGCTGTCCCGATTCTTTATGCTCGGTACACTCCAAAATTACTTGTATTCTATTTCCTTTCTTTGCCATCGTATTCTAAGCTTATTTTACCAATCCTTCTGCTTTTGCATCTTTCAATACAGCAGAAATACCCTTTTTGTTGATAATCTTCAACGCCTTTGCAGAAACCTTCAAGGTTACCCAACGGTCTTCTTCGGGAATATAAAAACGTTTCTTAGAAAGATTAACATTGAACCTTCTTTTGGTCTTATTGATAGAAAACGATACGTTGTTACCGAACATCGCTCTCTTCCCCGTAATTTCACAAACTTTTGACATCGCGCTGATTTTTCTTTAAACAGGGTGCAAATTTATATCATTTTTATGGATGCACAAAACAATATTTCAGATTTTTGAAATTTCTTTTTGCAACAGCTCCAAAGCCTTGTTTACGGACTTCTCTACAATGCGTTCTCTATGGCTTCCCATATTGAACTTATGGGCATAAACTCCGTTTGGTGTTGCAATGCCTATAAAGACCGTTCCGATCTCCGCATCCGAATCTCCTTTTGTAGGACCGGCATTACCTGTAGTGGCTATAGCATAGTGCGTCTTGAACAGGTGTCTAACGTTTTCTGCCATTTCCTTAGCTACTTCTGCACTCACTACAGAGTAAGTTGTTACAACGTCCCTTGGCACTTTAAGCACGTTTATCTTCGCATCTGTGGCATAGCTTACCACACTACCTTGAAAGTAAGCTGACGCTCCTGGCAAGGCTGTTAGTTGCTCCGCAATTTTCCCTCCGGTAAAACTTTCGGCCGTAGAAAGGGTCAATCCTTTTTCCGTACATAGTTTGGCCACAACTTGTTCCAAGGTTTCCTCATCCTCAGTGCCGTACATAATATCACCGATCAACGGATTTAATTTTTGTACCTCGGCATCAACGGCATCCTCAAGCGCTTTCTTATCCGGACCTTTAGCGGTCAATCGTAACCTTACTTTACCCAAACTGGGTAGATATGCCAATCGCATGGAAGCAGGTAAGTTATTTTCCCAATCTTCTATTTTATCCGCAATGGAACTTTCGCCCAGACCATAGGTAACCACTGTTCTATGCAAAATATAAGGACGCTTAAATTCTGAAATGATTTTAGGAATTACCTTATCCGTTATTAAATTCTTCATCTCATAGGGCACTCCCGGCAACGAAATAAAGGCCACACCATCTTCTTGGATCCACATGCCAGGAGCCGTACCAAAGGCATTGTGCAAAACCGTGGCCTTAGAAGGAACCAAAGCTTGTTTTCTGTTGATATCCGATATGGGCGTAGTGGTAATATACTTCCTAAAAAGTTCTTCTACATGTGCCAAAACACTTGCATTTTCTACCAAGGTGTCATTAAAAAACTCACATAGCGTGTGCTTTGTAATATCATCCTTCGTAGGGCCAAGCCCTCCGGTTATGATAACAACTTGAACCCTCTTTTTGGCGTCTTCCAACGCCTGAAGAATATGCTCCCTATCATCTTGAATTGAAGTAATCTGGTAGACAGACACCCCAATTTTATTAAGTTCTTTGGAGATAAAAACGGAATTGGTATCAACAATCTGACCTATTAGAATCTCATCGCCAATGGTAATGATTTCAGCAAGCATTAGATGTTGAAATCTTTTTTAAGCTCGGCCACTACTTGGTCTATGTCTTTTTTCAACAAGGGAAAAACCACTTGTATCTCGGACATATTGGCTTCTGCTTTTCCCAACGTTTCAATCTGTAAGGCAGCGGCACGCGTCTGTTCCATACCCAACAAATCTACATTAGGTTTAATTTTATGAGCTAATTTGTAAACCTGGTCATGGTTTTGCTCATTTAGGGCAGCTTCTAGATCTTCTAAATCCTGCGGCACCTCTTCTAAAAATACAGAGATAACAGAGTTGATGAAATCCTCATCTCCTTCTGCCATTTCATTGATTTTATCAAGACTGTAAATCATTATTTTACTTTTAAATGAAAAAGTTCACGACCCTCCAGAATACCTGAAAGGTAGTCATTTGCTTCAATTCTACCAACACCGGCCGGTGTACCCGTAAAAATTACATCGCCTTTTTTTAACATAAAAAACCGGGAAACATACGACACCAGCTCATCTATCTTCCAGAGCATGAGACCGGTATTCCCTTTTTGGACTTCACCTTCGTTCTTCAACAAAGAGAAATTTAAATTGTTTAAATCTTTAAAATTTGTTTTCGAAAGCCACTCTCCTATGACCGCTGAACCATCAAAACCCTTTGCTTTTTCCCACGGCAAACCTTTCTCTTTAAGCTTTGATTGTAAATCTCTAGCGGTAAAATCTATTCCCAAACCAACTTCGTCATAATAGGTATGGGCAAATTTTTCATTAATGTGCTTCCCTACTTTTTTAATCTTGACCAATACCTCTACTTCATAGTGTATGTCATTGGAAAATTCAGGAATATAGAAATCCTGTTCTTTGGGTAGAATTGCGGAATCCGGTTTAATAAACACTACAGGTTCATCTGGTCTTTCATTGGCCAATTCCTCTATATGTTCAGTATAATTTCTACCGATACAGATAATTTTCATGGAAACCCTCTTAGTTTTTAACTTAGCTTATTGTTCAGCTGACTTAATTTAACTTGTGTCAGCACCTTTTTTGTATATAGCGGAAAATCTGCATTAAGAATCCACCCGAAATAGCCAGGTTCTTTTTCCAATACATCCAGAACCTTTCTCCCTTTATGTTTACCAAAGGCAAAAATTTCTACACCATCCTCATCATATCCTAAAAAGCCTGCAAAATCCGCAAACTGCCTATGGGTAGAAAATTCGGCCAGCTTCTTTACATTGTTCTCCAGTTCCGGGTATCTATCCAATTGGGACAATAATACCTCGTAAGTAGCCAATGTATCCGCTTCGGCACTATGGGCATCGGTAAGGTCTTTATCACAATAAAACTTGTACGCTGCCGCTAGGGTACGCTTTTCCATCTTATGAAATATAGTCTGTACATCTATGGAGACCATACTCTTCATATCAAAGTCTAGCTCTGCCCTTAACATTTCTTCGGCCAACAGAGGAATATCAAAACGATCTGAATTAAACCCTCCTAAATCGCAGTCTTTAATCATGGCGTAGATGGTCCGGGAAAGGTCTTTAAAAGTTGGCTCATTGGCAACTTTTTCATTTGAAATACCATGAATAGCAACCACCTCTTCCGGGATTTCCATTTCCGGATTTACCAACCAGGTTTTACTTTCCTTATTCCCGTTAGGGTATACTTTTAAAACAGATATTTCTACGATCCGGTCTTTGGCAACGTTAGTTCCCGTAGTTTCCAAATCAAAAAAACAAATGGGACGCGTAAGATTAAGTTCCATGTTTTTAGCAATTTTTTTAAACAAAGATAACCTTTAACAAGGTTCAAGAAAACATATCCATACTTTTCTTATTAAAGAAAAATAGCATTACAACCTAGTATTTATAACATTATTAAACGCGGAACCAAAAGTATAGCTAAGACCAACACTAAGGCTGGTCTCAAAATCAGTAGCAATCTGTTTTTGCTGCAGTAACACATCCTCTAGAGATGCATCTCCTCCCGGCAGGTTGATCTGATCCCTTATAATCTCGAACCTGCCCGAAAACCGTGCCGCTAAACCTTTTAACAATCGCACTGAAAAACTTCCGTTCAACTGAATTCTATTTTTGGCAAAATCATTCAAAAAAGTAGACCCCCTTAGCCGTGCATAAACGTTACCCCAAGGCTGACGATACCTTATCTGTACATCTAACGAATGATTAAAAACACCTTCCGTTTCTTTATTAAAAATGGTCGGTTCTATATAATCATTATGAAAGTAGCCTATTTTATATGCAAAAACGATTTCTCTACGGAGCACTTCTTTGTACGAGTAGATATTGTATTCTATGGCCGGGGTTGCGTAATATTTAAAGTCAAGATTCGTAAAGGTGTTATGTTGCACACCTCCAAAAATACCGGCAGACCAATGGTCCGATAGACTGGCAACGATACTACCATCCGCAGAATACCTAAAACGTTCACTGGTAAACGTTTCCTCATTCCTAACAAATTCTTTATTGGCCTGATTGAGTTCAACATCCGTACGAATCCGTAATTTTTCCGTTACATGATCACTTTGAAAGCCCAACTCATATTCAAACTCTTTACGACTAGATTCTCTTTTAAGCTTGGCTTCCCCATAAACTTCAAAAATCCAATTGTTCCAAGGATCCCTAAAATCTACCTCCTGAATCTCACCAAGTCCTTCTTTATTGACCGTGTACGTAATATTCTCCGCTAAATCCGATTCCAAAACATATTGAAGAAGTCCGGATTGTACTTTCTTTAAAAGTCCCTTGCGCACCTCATCATCCGTCATGCTGGCAGTACTATCGTAAGTAAGTTTTCCAAAAATATCCTTATAATCCTCTACACCCTCAAACTCCAACATATAGGTACGTCCTCCGCTACCATTGGCTATATCGTAAATAAAGAGTTTAACATTGGCCTGTGCCTGATCACGAACGTGATTTACATAGTTTATTTCTTGCCTTAGATAATTCTTTTCGCAATTACAATCTATATAAAGTTTTAGGGGTGCTTTTTCTTCTTGATCTACACTTGCCTCTTGCGCAAACATAAGAACAGGAGTCAAAAATAAAAGGAAAAGAAACGAATCTAAAATTCGTATTGGGAACGTTTTAAAATCTGTTATTGGCATTGTTGGTTTGGCGACCTGATGGTTATTTATCTATCGCATGAAAATAAGACTATTAATCTATTTATAGCGAAAGCCCAATGAAAAACCGAAATAAATTACGGATTTAAAACAAATACGCTTTTTAAGTGAGAATGCCTTAACAAAATAGTGTTGCCTCCAAATCTTACACTTCACGATCCATATCCCAAGCTTCCAAATAATCTGCCACCGCTTTTGCGAACATACTACCTAAAGCTCCATTTACCACCCTGTGGTCATAACTATGGGAAAGATACATTTTGTTTCGTATACCTATAAAATCTCCTTCCGGAGTTTCTATAACAGATGGAATTTTTCGGATAGCGCCCAATGCCAATATACCCACTTGAGGCTGGTTAATGATCGGGGTGCCAAAAACACTGCCAAACGTACCCACGTTGGTAACGGTATAGGTACCGTTTTGAACTTCGTCCGGTTTTAGTTTGTTCTCCCTTGACCTAGCTGCTAAGTCGTTTACCACCTTGGCCATTCCCACTAAATTCAATTGATCTGCATTTTTTATCACGGGAACAATAAGGTTTCCATCCGGAAGGGCTGCAGCCATACCTATATTTATATTTTTCTTTTTAATCACTGTATCACCATCCAAAGAAATATTCATTAAAGGGTATTTCTTAAGTGCCTTTGCAACGGCTTCCATGAAAATTGGGGTAAACGTAAGCTTCTCTCCTTCTCTCTTTTCAAAAGCGTTCTTTACCTTGTTCCTCCAATTCACAATTTTTGTAACGTCTACCTCTATAAAGCTTTGAACGTGAGCAGAAGTAGATACACTGCTGACCATATGCTTAGCAATAAGTTTGCCCATTCTGGACAACGGAATAACCTCGCCATCTTCTATCTGTTTTACATCTGAACCATTGGCCATACCAACATCCGAAGTAATTTGACCTACTCTGGAGGACACCGCTTGTTTTGGAGCAGGAGCTACAGGTTGCTGGGTCTTTGCTTTTTTGCCATTTTCAAGATAGGCCAGAATATCATTTTTGGTAACCCGCCCCTCATTGCCCGTACCTTCTATGGTATCAAGCTCAGCAATAGAAATACCTTCTTGCTTAGCAATATTTTTCACCAAAGGCGAATAAAAACGGTCAGAATCCGATTTTTGGACCTGATGCACAGGAGCACTTACCGTTTCTTTGGCCACTTTTACAGTGTCCTCTACCAAAGCAGCAGACTCTTCGGTGGCTTTAGATGCTTCAACCGGAGCGGTAGATGTCTTGGTCTGGGCCACTTCAACAGATTGTTCCGTTTCAATGATAGCCACGGTATCCCCTACTTTTATTACATCGTCTATATCATAAAGCTTCTCCACCAAAACACCTTCAACCTCACTGGGAACCTCAGAATCTACTTTGTCCGTCGCTATTTCAAAAACAGGCTCGTCCAACTCAATAGTATCCCCAATTTCTTTTAACCAAGTGGTTAGAGTTGCTTCTGCAACACTTTCACCCATTCTCGGTAATTTCAGTTCAAACTTTGACATATTCTTATTTTATTCTGCTTTTAAGCTAATTTGGTCGCAAAAATACCAAAAAAAACGCCTATTTATTAAACTTACTATATTTTAATTCGCTTTCAATGAGCCCTCAAACGGAATTCGGTTTAAAATACTCCGCCCTAGAGTAACCTCATCTGCATATTCCAACTCGTCCCCCACAGCTATTCCCCTAGCAATGGTAGATGTATTAATATCCAAGCCATTCAATTGCTTATAAATATAAAAATTGGTGGTATCGCCTTCCATGGTGGAGCTCAACGCAAAAATAAACTCTTTGACCTCTCCTTTTTTTGCCTTGTCTATCAAAGATCCAATGGTTAAATCCTGCGGGCCAATTCCTTCCATTGGCGATATTTTACCTCCAAGAACGTGATACAACCCTTTATATTGGCTCGTATTTTCAATGGCCATCACATCTCTAATATCTTCAACCACGCAGACCAAGCTTCTATCCCGTTTGGGATTAGCGCAAATTTCGCATATAGCCACATCCGAAATATTATGACAGTTCTCACAAAACTTTATCTCGCTACGCAAATCCAACAACGCATTAGAGAGCCTGTCTGTCTGTTCCTTAGGCTGCTTTAGTAAATGAAGTACCAAACGAAGTGCCGTTCGTTTACCGATTCCCGGTAACTGCGACATTTCGTATACGGCATTTTCTAGAAGTTTAGATGAAAAATCCATAGACACAAAATTACGTACTATTTTTACTTTTTGTACTTTGGTTTGAAATTTTATTCCATGACCGCCACCCACATCCTAATCTTGATAGGTGCTTATTTTCTCCTCCTTTTATTGATATCCTATTTTACGGGAAAAAATGACTCTAACGTTGATTTTTTTAAAGCAGGGAAATCATCGCCTTGGTACTTGGTTGCTTTCGGTATGGTGGGCGCTTCGCTTTCCGGTGTAACATTTATATCGGTACCGGGTTGGGTAGAGGCCTCGGAATTTAGTTACATGCAGGTGGTTTTTGGTTATCTGGCGGGCTATTTTGTAATCGCCTTTATCTTGCTTCCCATCTATTATCAGCTTAACGTAACTTCTATATACGAGTATCTTAAAAAGCGATTTGGAACCGTAAGTTATAAAGTGGGTGCCATATCTTTCTTTATTTCCAGGGTTTTAGGCGCCGCTTTCAGACTTTTCTTAGTAGCCATTGTTTTGCAGCAGTTTGTTTTTGACGAATTAGGTGTTCCTTTTGAAATTACAGTGGTTCTCTCTATTTTACTAATCTGGATCTATACTTTTAGAGGTGGCATAAAAACTATTGTCTGGACAGATACGTTACAAACCTCCTTTATGCTCCTTTCTGTTGGATTGAGCATCTACTTCATTAACCAAAAACTGGACTGGAGTTTTACGGAGTTCCTAGCGTCCGAAGAACTAAAACAATACAACAAAGTACTATTTACCGATAGTTTTTTTGACAAGAACCACTTTCTAAAGTCTTTTCTTGGCGGTATGTTCATTACCATTTGTATGACAGGGTTAGACCAGGATATGATGCAAAAGAACCTTACCTGTAAATCTCTTAAGGATGCACAAAAGAATATGGTTTCCTTTAGCGTGGTATTAGTAATCGTAAATTTTGTTTTTCTTTTACTAGGTGCGCTCTTGTTCATATATTCCGCTAAGTTCAATATTGCAACGCCATTGATGGACGGCCAAGCAAAACCGGACCTGTTATTTCCAGAAATAGCACTTAACAGTGGTCTGGGCATGGTAGTTGCCATTACCTTTATGCTAGGTTTAATAGCAGCGGCCTACAGTAGTGCAGACAGTGCGCTAACCTCTCTGACCACATCTTTTTGCGTAGATTTTCTCAGCATTGATGAAAAGGCCGAAAAAGACCAGAATAGAATTAGGAAAACCACTCACATTGGCATGAGCATCTTGCTCATAGTAACAGTTATTGCGTTCAAATATATTCTGGACAGAAATGTTATTGATGGCCTATTGACAGTTGCCACCTATACCTATGGACCTTTACTAGGTCTTTTTACCTTTGGTATATTCACCAAATACGCCGTAAAAGACGGTTATGTGTGGATTATAGCGCTATTATCCGTACTTTGTATTGTAGCGCTGGCCAATCTTCCTGTTGAATATTTGGGCGGGTATAAAGTAGGTTACGAGCTACTCCCCTTAAATGGCCTATTAACATTTATAGGACTTTATTTTATTCGTAATAAAAGCAGTCAAGAAATAACAAGTTGAGAAGAAAACTTTAAAACGTTAAAGTTTTATGCGAAAAAACCTACATGTTTTTCGTCGATCAATTAATATTGCCCTGTAGCCAATAAGACCAAGGTGCAAGCCACGACCGCTTCAATCCCTTTGGATTCCAGTAATTTGTAAAATTCAGGGTTTTCTGTGCCCGGATTAAATATTACACGTTTCGGATTTATTTGTAAGATTTTGTCGATATATTCAGGCTGACGTGCTGGACCTATATACAAAGTAACGGTATGAATGTTTTGAAATTCATTTAAATTGGTCTTTATTTGTATATCCCTGATTTTACCTTCGCGTAAACCGAATGCTTCAGTTTTGATGCTATGGTCTAAAAGCCGATTAACCGCTAGATTGCTATATCGATTCGTTTTTAGAGAAGCTCCGAATACAAGGGTATTTTTCATATGTTAAATATGATGTTAAAGTTCTTTAAGGATGTAACTTTTTAGTAAAATATACGTCTATTATAAAAGTCGTTCTAAAAAGTGTAAACTTTCAAAAAATATTGGTCGGTGATAAAGCTATATGTTTATAGTTAATGGTTAGTGTTTAGTATAGCAGAATCAACGACAGAAACCCCGATGGAGACATCGGGGTTTTGTGTTTTATAAGCTTACCATTTTATAATAGCACTACCCCAAGTAAAACCGCTACCGAACGCGGCAAGAACCACAAGGTCTCCTTCTTTTATCTTACCGCTTTCCCAAGCTTCCGTAAGCGCTATAGGGATAGACGCTGCAGTGGTATTACCGTATTTCATAATGTTGTTGAAAACCTGATCATCTCCTAAACCAAACTTTTTCTGTATAAACTGGGAAATTCTCAAGTTAGCCTGATGGGGCACCAACATATTAATATCCGAAGGTGTTAAATCATTAGCCTTTAAACCCTCCATAATTACCTCACTAAAACGGACTACTGCATTTTTAAATACAAACTGTCCATTCATGTATGGAAAGTAAGATTCATCATTAGGGTCGTTCTCATCAATAATATCCGTAACCCAACGTTTGCCCATACCCGGAGCTATTAAGGACAACTCCTCTGCATGCTGGCCTTCACTGTGCAAATGTGTAGAAAGAACCCCTTTTGAGGTATCTTCTTCCCTACTTACAACCGCTGCTCCAGCTCCATCTCCGAATATTACGGACACAGATCTACCTCTGGTAGTCATATCAAGGCCATGGGAATGTAACTCAGAACCAATTACAAGAATATTCTTGTACATACCGCTTTTGATATACTGATCTGCAACACTAAGCGCATATATAAAACCGGAACATTGGTTTCTTACATCCAAGGCCCCTACCGTTTTAATCCCAAGGTCTCTTTGAACCAAAACGCCCGGCCCAGGAAAATAGTAATCAGGACTAAGCGTCGCAAAGACAATAAAATCTATATCATCCTTATCTATACCTGCACGTTCTATAGCTATTTTTGCAGCCTTTACGCCCATGGTTGTAGTGGTATCACCACCCTTTACGACATGTCTTCTTTCTTTGATACCCGTTCGTTCTTGGATCCATTCATCATTGGTATCCATTACCTTGGCCAAATCATCATTGGTCACTACGTTTTCGGGCACAAAGTATCCAAGTCCCGTAATTTTTGAATTATACATAGAAGGTTTTTTTTAATTTAAAAAGCTAAAGCTTTAAACCAGGGTGCAAATTAACCCGTAAATTTCTAAGATAAGCAAAATTAATAGGATGAATTAACCTTGTGCTATTTGTTGAAGGTATTGCTTATAGCTATTTACATCAATTTTTGCCCTAAGGTCATGAAGTAAATTGTAGAGCCCAAAGAATGTCCTGTTCATATACAGAAAGTGCTTAGACCCTCTGTTTCCGTTCATTTTACGAATCTGACTATCCTTGGAATAGCGTTCACTTAAATCTGCTATTTTCTCCCAGAAATCATTAGAACCAAAGTCAAAACTAGTTTCGTGAAAAGGCGAAGTAAAAAGTGTGAGCATTTCTTTGAATAGCGCTTTAAAGAATTTGAGCTCTTCGGGCGAGTCGGTTTCCGTTAATATTTCCAACTCATACAGTTTCGCCATAAAAACTGCGTCATTTTCAATGTTTTCTTTTTTCGCCAACTCAAAATAAGGCACATAAAATTCGTTGGGTACCTCTTTAATACAGCCAAAATCTATGGCAATCAATGTATTTTGCTCACTTACCAAAAAATTTCCTGGATGAGGATCAGCATGAACCCTTCTTAGACCATGAATTTGGAACATATAAAAATCCCAAAGCGTCTGCCCCAATTTATTACCTATTTCCTGACTAAAATTTTTATTGGTGAATTCGCCCAGATGTTGGCCATACATCCAATCCATTGTAATAATTCGCTCACTTGAAAGCTCCTCATAATACTTGGGGAATTCTAAATTTTTAATCCCGGAACAACTATTAGTAATACTAATGCTCTGCTCAATTTCTAAAAAATAATTGGTCTCTTCTATGAGTTTGTTTTCTACTTCTTTAAAATATTTATCAGAGTCTTTTCCCTGTAGATTAAACATCTTTATGGCAATGGGTTTCACCAATGCCAAATCACTGGAAATACTTTCCGCAACACCCGGGTATTGAATCTTTACCGCCAATTCCTTACCGTCTTTTGTTGCCTTATGCACTTGGCCTATACTAGCGGCATTTATACTATCTTTTTCAAAAGTATCGAACAGCTCCTCTGGATATTTGCCCAAATATTTCTTAAATGTTTTACGTACCAAGGGAGCAGAAAGAGGTGGTACGGAAAACTGTGAGAGCGAAAACTTGTCTACATACGCCTTTGGGAGTATATTTTTCTCCATACTAAGCATTTGAGCAACTTTTAGGGCACTACCCTTTAAGCTCTTAAGTCCGTCATAAATATCCTCCGCATTGTTTTCGTTCAGTTCGTTTTTATCCATTTCAGGATTCACCAACTTTTTACTGTAATATTTAACATAATTGCCCCCAATTTTAACACCTGTTTTAACCAGTTTTCCTGCCCTTTCTATTTTACCTGTAGGTATACTATCAATTGTTTTCATATCGTCTCTTTTGGAAAAGTGAGTATGTTATAAGTTGGCTAAGCAAATGTTTCCTTATAAAGAAACTTACCGAAGTCAAGAATGTTTTCAAGTGGGGTATTATCAAAAATATCAAACACGGTATGTATAGATTTCTCTATGGCTACATCGGTTTTTTCAAATCCGGGAGAAGTATCGTCCATCCAAAATTTTAGCAAGAATAAAAACTGCAACCATGCTCCTTCCGAAAACACTTGGGGATTATATTTGGTAATTTTAAGATTCTTGTTAGCATTGGCATCATTAATAAGTTCTGCCGCAAAAGATTTAACATGCTGGCGCAGCCCTTTTAGTTGTCCAAGATTTTTTAATGGACTATTATGTTCTTTTAAAGCGAATAGAACATAACTACGGTTAAGGGTGAGCATTTCAAAAAATGTATAGAAAAAAGTAAGCATCTTATCCTTATTGGAAAAGTTATTATACGCTTCATTTTTGAGAATAAGAGCTTCTGTGTTTGTATAGAATTTGTTCCATATTTCCTTTTGCAAACTCTCTACTGAACCAAAAAACCTATAAAAATCGGCCTCCGATAATTTATTTTGTTTACAAAATTTATAAATGGATTTAGGTACGCTCTCATGCTCTAGAACATAATCCATATACATAGAGATTATACTATCTTCCGTTACCTTACTTGCTTTAGATTTTGCCACCATTTTCCAACAATTTAGTTATATAAAATTACGCCTAAGAGCGCGCATTCGTTGTTAAGGGAATACCAATTTTATCACAAAAGACAAAAACGTGCCTTCAGATGAAAGCACGTTTTAAAAACAACCTAACCAATAAATGATTATAAACGTGATATTGATCGAAAATTTTCCCTTTCACAGCAATCTTCATCACATCTTCTTCAAAGATAATAAATGTTTAACTAAAATAAAAATTAATTAAACAAAATTACAAACCGCAACCATTCCGTCATACGAACGTGTCAGTTTGTCACAGTCTCTCTGTATGGTATTTTTTTTGACAAACAGCAAACAGGTGTACATCACCTATGTTTTTCTATGCCGAAGAATGAAAAAATAGTATTAAACAAAGTTCAAGCATTAGCGCGAACATTTCTAAAATTTATAATTTATGGCTACAGGTAAAATCAATGTTTCAGTAGAGAACATTTTTCCGCTGATTAAGAAATTTTTGTACAGTGACCACGAAATCTTTTTAAGAGAGCTTATTTCCAATGCAACGGATGCTACTTTAAAGCTAAAGCACCTTACTTCCATAGGCGAAGCCAAAGTTGAATATGGCGACCCTATGATCGAGGTAAAAGTAGATAAAGAAGGAAAGAAAATTCACGTGATTGACCAAGGTATTGGTATGACCGAAGACGAGGTTAAAAAGTATATTAACGAACTTGCCTTTTCCGGTGCGGAAGAATTCTTGAACAAGTATGAGGACGGAGCCAAAGAGTCCGGCATTATAGGTCATTTTGGTCTTGGTTTCTATTCTGCCTTTATGGTTGCTGATAAAGTACAGATCAGTACCAGAAGCTTTAAGGAAGATGCAGAACCGGTATTATGGAGCTGTGACGGCTCTCCAAATTTTACATTGGAACCAGGTGACCGCCAAGAACGCGGTACAGAGATTATTCTTCATATTGCCGAAGACTCCACTGAGTTTCTAGAAGACAACCGTATTAGCGAGCTTCTGAACAAGTATAACAAGTTCATGCCTATTCCAATTAAATTTGGAATGAAGACAGAGACGCTTCCTAAGCCAGAAGATGCCAAAGAAGAAGATCCAGCACCTACTCAAGAAGTAGATAATATTATTAACAACCCTACCCCTGCCTGGACCAAACAACCGGCAGATTTAGAGGATCAAGATTACAAGAATTTCTACAGGGAACTGTATCCAATGCAGTTTGAGGAACCTTTGTTCCACATTCACCTGAACGTAGACTACCCGTTTAATCTTACAGGTATACTTTATTTTCCAAAGTTGACCAATGATCTTAACGTTCAAAAAGACCGCATTCAACTGTACCAAAACCAAGTTTTTGTAACGGATAATGTAGAAGGTATTGTTCCTGAATTTTTAACCATGTTGCGTGGTGTAATTGATTCTCCGGATATTCCTTTGAATGTTTCCAGATCATACCTACAGGCAGATGGTGCCGTAAAGAAAATTTCTTCGTACATCACAAGAAAGGTTGCAGATAAATTAAACTCACTGTTCAAGAACAGTAGAGAGGATTTTGAGCAAAAGTGGAACGATATTAAAATCGTTATTGAATACGGAATGCTAAGCGAAGATAAATTCTTTGACAAAGCAGACAAATTTGCACTCTACCCTACTGTAGACGGCAGCTACTTTACTTTTGAGGAACTCCAAGAAGAAATAAAGGAAAACCAAACGGATAAGGATGACAAACTTGTTATTCTTTATGCCTCCGACAAAGTTTCGCAACATAGTTATATTGAAGCTGCAAAAGCTAAAGGTTATGAAGTTTTGCTGATGGATTCGCCAATCATTGGTCACTTAATGCAAAAACTGGAAACCTCTAAAGAGAAGATTTCTTTTGCCCGTGTAGATGCAGATCATTTGGATAACTTGATTAAAAAAGAGGACACTCAGATTTCTAAATTATCCGATGAGGAAAAGGAAACCCTTAAAAAGAATCTTGAAGAAGCCATTACGGACAAGAGCTATACCGTTCAACTAGAAGCCATGGATAGTGATGCCTCTCCGTTTATCATTACCGAGCCTGAATTTATGCGTCGTATGAAAGAGATGCAACAGACTGGAGGTGGTGGCGGTATGTTTGGTATGGGATCAATGCCTGACATGTATAACCTTATCGTAAATACAAATCACGAGCTGGTAGGTGAAATATTGAACACCAAAACCGCAAAAAAACGTGAACGATTAATTAGTCAATCTATTGACTTGGCCCGTCTTTCAAAAGGTCTGTTGAAAGGGGAAGAATTAACCAATTTTATAAAACGTAGCTACGAGATGGTGAAGTAGCACTTAATAAATAAACTTACAAAACGCCCAGTTGCATAACTTTGCAATTGGGCGTTTTTTCTTGTTAAAATTCATATCTTCCCGAAAAATTTCAAAAACCATGAAATAGTATGAGTTTCCCCTATGCATAGATTTTTTTGTAAACTACGCTCATTATTTATAATAGATTATAGCTAGAAATACTGCAGATATCTCCAAAATTTACACCTACTCTATAAATTCTTTAATCCAAAATAATGTTAGGAATCCAACATTAAATATCAAAATCAAACAAAAATAAATCACATTTTGTACTATTAATCTTTCTAAATTGTTAAATGTTAAGGAACTTTGGAGACAGAATTAATTTACACTAAATATAAGAAGAGCACACTATTCCGCCCAGGTTATTGCTCCGTTTATTGAAACTAAGCACATTTTGTATGGTATTTACAGAACTTAATCCCAAGGGTAATTTTGACAGTTGGGATAAAAAGAAACTAAAAGAAATAGAAGAAGAAAAATTTAGCGAAAATATTGGTGATACTCTTTTTGAAAATGAAGAACTAATTCTAACCGAAATAGTATTGAAACCTAAGGAACGGACTCCGTTTAGAAGGCATACTAATGACTATAGTTGCACCTGTTTTACGGACGGTCTTATGATTTCAAGAAATATTAACGGACAAATAGCCTTGCTGCGTTTGGAAGAAGGTGACCATTTTTACTGGGCCTGCAGTGGGGAAGAAATGGTTCACGATTTAGAAAATATTGGTGAAAACACTATAAACATCAAAATTCTTGCGGTAAAAAAATAAACGGCCGCTAACTTAATAGTAAGGGGCCGTTTGTAAATTTTAAGAGGGTTATTACCAATTTATAGGACCTTTACCCAAATATTTTTCTGCAATAGGCTGGTAATAATCCTTTACATCTTCTAAATCATATATCTTTTGCGACTTAGTATACAAATCGTACTTATTGAAATCTTTAATAAGTTCTAAATATTCTTTGTCACCTTCGTTCAACAACTCTTTGTAACTACCTCCCGTATGCCATGGGTAAAAGGAATGGTAACGTATCATTACCATAGCTTCTTTGGGCAGTTGGTTCTCTTTATGATTAGAGAGTACTTGAAACAGATACTCATCATGCCCCCATGCTAGGTTAAGATTGTCCATACCACAACCTTTTTCATAAATACCTGTAGGCGTATTATAACGGGAATCGGCCATATCCGGATTCAATTTATTAAACTCAGGATATACACAAGTATCCGGCAATTCGCAACCTACTACGAACACATCACCTACGGTTCCCCATTGCTCGTCCTGGCTGGTACCGTCCTCATCGCTTCCCCATAGGAACATCACCTTTCCTAGGTCATGAATAAGACCGGTAAGCTGCATCCAATCTGGGCGATTGTCTTCTCTAATAGCCTCCGCGCTTTGAATTAAATGCTGTACGTTGGGCAAATCCAAATCGGGATCGCTAACGTCTATCAATCTATTCAAATGTCCCATAGCCTCCCATAGGTCCATTGGTTTGTCATAGGTCAAATATTTCTTGTGCATACGTTGAACATAGTCTACCGTTTGCTTTGACCGCATTTTTCTATAATGCTCCTTAACGGCCGCCGACACATCTACAGCCTCATAATCCCTGAACGTTTTTTCCATCTTTAACAATTTAGCTTTAAACTACTTACTCCGACTATTAATCTACACCACGGCATTGGTTATGCTTTACACATTACCTAAAACAAGATATAAAATAATAGTAAATACCACTAGAAAGAGACTAAAGGGCTTGGCATACTTCCAAGGTTGAAGGTTTAATACCCCCGCATCTTTCATTATAAATTTTTCTTCTTTTTTCCCTAATGCGGAAACTAGGTGCATAATCAATATATTCAGCACGAATTCTATTCCCCAAATATGAATAAAATGAAGATTCACTTCAAAAATGTAATACATGGCCACGTAGAATACCAATCCAAACATAAGTCCGGCTTTCGCCCCAATAGCACTAACCTTAGGAAATAGAAAACCTGCAATAATTACACTGGCAATGGGTATAAAGAATATTCCGTTCAACTGTTGTAACAACTGGTAAAGTCCATCTGGCGCATTAGCTACAAAAGGCGCTATACCTATTGCTAAAACGGCCAAAATAGCAGAAGTACTCTTGCCAATGACCACCAATTTTTTTTCACTGGCATCTTTTTGTATGTATTTTTTAAAAACGTCTAAACTAAATACAGTGGCAGCACTGTTCAATGCACTATTAAAAGTACTTAAGATAGCTCCCATCATTACTGCTACAAAAAAACCAGTGAGCCACAGAGGTAAAACTTTTTTTACCAAAAGTGGATAAACGTTATCCGGATTGTCATAAAGACTTTCCCCAAAATAGTAAAAGCCGATAAGGCCCGGCAAAACAATTACCAAAGGCACCAATATTTTAAGTAAACCCGTATAAAGTAATCCCTTTTGGGCTTCTTTTAGACTTACCGCTCCCAAAACCCGTTGAATAATGGATTGGTGCATGGTCCAGAAATATATCTGATTGATCATAAGCCCCGTAAACAGCACTTCAAAAGGTAAAATTGCGGAACGTGCTCCCTCCCCTATTCCCGACTCCTTACTTACCACATTGAATTTCTCTGGGCTGTGCTTGAATACTGTTGCCATTCCTTCAAACAAATTGCCTTCGCCAATGCTTAGCAAAGCCAAAATAGGCACCAATAACCCTGCTACCAATAGGCCAAACCCGTTTATCGTATCTGTATAGGCCACCATTTTTAAGCCGCCAAAAATGGCATATACGGCACCAATACTACCTACGATCAAGATAGTTATCCATATACCTTCACTTTGGGTGACATTCAATAATTCGGAAATTTCAAAAATAGCTTCTATGTTTAAAGCACCTGTATAGAGCACAATAGGCAGCAAAGTGGCTACAAAAGAAATAATCAAAAGGAGCGCCACAAAAGTACGGGTGAGACCGTCAAATCTTTTTTCCAGAAATTCTGGAATGGTAGTCAATCCCATTTTTAAATAGCGAGGGGCAAAATACAGGGCCGCGATGACCAAAGCCAAGGCAGATGTAACTTCCCATGCTACAATAATAGCTCCGTTTCGATATGCGGAACCGTTCATTCCCACCAAATGCTCAGTAGAAATATTGGTTAAGAGTAAAGAACCTGCTATTACAATTCCGGTTAAGGATCTACCTCCCAAGAAATAGCCGTCTTTGGTGTTCAATTTATCGCGTCTAAGCTTATATGTTGCATAGAAAGCAACAAAACCAGTAAAGAGTAAAAAGGTCAATAACGCCATAAGAAGGTGCCCAGGGGGATTAAGTTGCAAAAAATTACCTTAGATAAATATCAAATAAACACAAAAAAAACGAATAAATTACCATATTCACAAACATTTCGTGTGCGCAAACGAAATATTAAGACAAAATACACTCACTGATCACAAACATAGACTAATCTAGTAATGTACTAGCGCAAATAGATTACCCATCACAATTGTTTTTTAAACCGCAGTTATCATTCGTTAATTGCGGATGGTTTACTTATTTTTAATTCATGAAAATTATATCAACTAACATTGGTAGCCCAACTACCATTACCTGGAACGGTAAAGAAGAACTAACGGGCATTTTTAAATACCCGGTAGAAGCCCCCCTGTTTTTAGGAAAAACGGATGTAGCTAATGATACCGTAATTGACCGTAAACATCATGCAGGCGTGAACAAGGCCTGTTTTCTATTCTCCACGGAACATTATGAGTACTGGAAAAGCTTATACCCAAGTTTGGATTGGAACTGGGGTATGTTCGGAGAAAATCTTAGCGTTAGTAATTTTGATGAATCCGTTATACGTATAGGCGATATTTATAAAATAGGAAGTGCCTTGGTTCAAGTAGTACAACCTAGAGAGCCTTGTTATAAGTTGGGTATACGGTTTCAAAACCAAAGTATTTTAAAACAGTATATAGATTATGGGTTTCCAGGCACTTATGTACGCATCCTAGAAGAGGGTGAAGTAAAGGTAGGAGACGAATTACTGCTGGTGGAGCAATCTCAAAACACGCTTACCGTTAAGGATTTTTATCAATTATTATTTACCCGCCAAAAAGACCCGCAAATATTACAGTTGGCCTTGACCAATACTTCTTTGCCCGAGTATAAACGTGAACGTTTAAAGAAATTCCTTCCTAAATCATGAATTATCCATGGCACTTGTACGTAATGGGAATCGTTTACGTAATGGCAGGTATTATGCATTTTGTAAAACCAAAAGCCTATATGCGTATTATGCCCCGGTATCTACCCAACCACAAGCTATTGGTGCAATTTAGCGGTATTGCAGAAATTTTATTAGGTATAGGTGTTTGCATTCCTGCTGTGAAGAACTACGCTATATACGGAATTGTACTCATGCTAGCCGTGTTCTTACTGGTACATTTTTATATGCTATCCAGCAAAAAAGCTTCGGCCGGATTTCCCAAGTGGCTCTTAATAGCAAGATTGCCTTTACAACTGGTCTTAATGTATTGGGCCTATAGCTACCTATCACTATAAAAAAAGCCCCTAACGCTCTCAACAACATTAGGGGCAATTAACTCAACTCAACTTAAACTATCTTAGTTTACCGAAATCTCCTTGTAATAAGTTTCTTTGCTATCTCTTACTACAACGGTATACTCACCTTCGTAAGCTTTGGTAAAATCAAATGCTTTTTCAATAACCATTTCATTCTCTCTTTTTTCAGAGAAAACTAGTCTGTTACTACTATCGTAAACTTGAATATCTACGTCTTTGCTATCTAGGTTCAAAAGGTTTAAATAAACCATTCCACCTTTTTGTCTAAAGACCGGTTTACTGTTTTCTTTTTTGTCTATTACCTCTACATTGCTTCCGTTTACACTAATTGTGTAAGAAATTGTAGTTAAATCATCTTCTGATTTAAAGAAATATAGACCATCTTTAAGTTTAGAAAGGTCAAACTTCTTGGCATAGTTTTCTTTTTCAACAGTTTCAAAGAATATAACGTTCTGCTCTGCATCCATAAACTTGATGGTTGTTCTTCCCGCATGGGCATCTAGTTCATAAACAAAGCTTTTTACATTTTCATTTGGTACAACACTAAGCTTGGGCTCGCTGGCGATACTAGCAGTTGTAGTCAATAACAAAGCGATCATTGCGGCGGTTCTTACTACTTTTCTCATATCGTTTTTTTTTATATCCCGCTGTTACACAGGGTAGGTTAATAATATGATACAAACATACTGCCGTTATCCTGCTCTCACTACTCCACAATTCGCCAATAAATGTGCTATTTTACCATTCCATATACAGCAATATTGCCCATAAGGTAATATTGAACATATTTTAGTTAATTTTGCAAAGAAAGAAGGAATTAGCCTTGTTTAATTTTGTATTATGAGCAAACCCCCGCTAACAAATCAGAAGCCCGCTTTTGAGGCCATAGAACCTAGTTTTGGGCATTCTTATACGTATCAAAGGTTTGATGCGACAAAGAATAATAAAAACACCGTATGGCATTACCATCCGGAAATAGAACTCGTTCACGTAAATGGCGGGTCTGGTAAAAGACAGATCGGAAGCCATGTTTCGTATTACTCAAAAGGAGACCTTATATTAATAGGTAGTAATTTACCCCATTGCGGTTTTACCAATACACTTACCGGTAATGAAAGCGAAACGGTCATTCAAATGAAATTGGATTTCTTGGGAAACGATTTTTTTAATATTCCCGAAATGAAAAAAATTCAATCGCTTTTTGAAATGGCAAAAGGTGGTATAGCCTTTTCCGGAAAGACCAAAAGAAAGATTGGAGAGAAAATGCAGATTCTGGAATACCAGACCCATTTTCAGCGTTTACTTTCTATATTGAATATTTTAAACGAATTGGGCAACTCCAAAGAGTTTAAGATTCTTAATGCCGAAGGATTCTCTATGGAAACCGAAGTGAAGGACAATGATCGTATTAACGTAGTCTTTAACCACGTTAAGAACAACTTTAAGGAAGAAATAACATTGGATGAAATAAGTAACATGGTAAGTATGACCGTACCCTCTTTCTGTCGTTACTTTAAAAAGATTACCAATAAAACTTTTGTTCAGTTTGTAAATGAGTACCGCTTAGTGCATGCCTCCAAACTTTTGGCAGAACAACCTTTAAGTATTACCGAGGTTTGTTTTGAAAGCGGTTTCAACAACTTTTCACACTTTAACAAACAGTTTAAAGCCTTTACAGGTCAAAACCCATCTGAATACAGGAATGAGTTAAAAACGGTTCTTAAATGATAGACGGCCTGTTCCCGGAAGAAATGAATTTGAACCTACCGGATAGTGACATTACCTATTATCCAAATTTTATAGAACGGGCAACGGCCGATTCTTATTTTCAGTCGCTCAAGGAAGAAACCCCTTGGCAACAAGATAATATTACGGTATTCGGTAAGACCTATGCCCAACCAAGGCTAACGGCTTTATATGGTAATAACGGTAAGCCCTACTCCTATTCTAAGTTGGTAATGGCGCCCCATAAGTTTACACCTATGCTTTTAGAAATAAAAAACAAGGTTGAAACTTGTACAGGGGTGGTGTTTACTACTTGCTTACTCAACCTCTACAGGAACGGTCAGGATAGTAACGGGTGGCATGCAGATAATGAGAAGGAGTTGGGCAAGAACCCAATTATTGCATCGATAACTTTAGGGCAAGAGCGTTTCTTTCATCTAAAACATAGAAAGGATAAAAACCTGAAACAAAAAATTCTACTACAACACGGTAGTCTTTTACTAATGAAAGGTGCTACACAAGAACATTGGCTGCATCAGGTTCCAAAAACGGCCAAAGTTATTGATGAACGCATCAACCTGACATTTAGAATTATTACATAAAAAAATCGGCCATTAAAAATAGCCGATTTTTTTTTACCCTTTACTTATGAGAAGATTACTGCCTTTAGCCGCCGGGTGCCAACTAATGTCCTCGCAACCATCTACTCTAATATAACATAGACATTTACTTAAAAATGTATTATGTCGTTAAGAAGCCAAAATTTTAGTTCTATTGAGTTCAAATATTAATTTGTCCTTAATTACTTTTGTAATGCTATGAGACAGACATTTACGGAAAGAGAATTAGACCGAATTATTGAAATGGCTTGGGAAGACCGCACTCCTTTTGATGCTATAACTTTTCAATTTGGCATATCGGAACAGGAAACTATTGAACTTATGAGATACCACCTTAAACCCAAAAGTTTTAGGATGTGGCGTAAACGAGTTCAGGGCAGAAATACCAAACATGCCAAGTTGAATAATACGGAAGACCATAGGTTCAAGAGTACACGGCAGCGTCATATATCTATGAACAAAATTTCAAAACGGTAAACTATTTCGTTTTTAAATCTAAAAAAGTTCGTTCAGAACCTTGGCCAAACGCAACCCTCCTTTTTGTAGTTGGGTTTCAACCGTGCCCCACCATTCGTAACTGTAACGGTAATATAGCTTCTCTCCTACTTCAACGGAATCATAGAGTTTATCTGCAATTTCTTGAGATTCCTCTACCCAATCATAAATTGTACCTTGTTGAATAAATTTTACTTGTTCTTTTGAAAGTTGGGGTAAACTAGAAGCCAACTCGGTATAGCTCATACCATAATCATTTATCATGTTGGAGTCCCAAACTCTATGCAGGTTAGTTCCGGTATTGAACCATTGCAACTGAATATCGTTGCCTCCCTTATCCTCATAACGTCCTACATGCATGGGCTGGTGTAGGTCTCCTATTAAATGTACCAGCATTTTCAGATAAAAAACCTTATCCTCTTTTTTGCTGTTATAGTCTTTGATAATTTCAATACATTTATTGATACCCACTATAAGATCTCCGTGCTCACTGGGTTCTATATCTGAGTAATTTTTTCCTTGGGGAATATTTACATAATGCCAAGCGCTAAATTCTTTATAGGCCCTGTCGGCTTTTATATCATCTGCAAACGTAGATACATAAGCAAGACTCTCTCCGTTCAACAACTTTTTAAGTGCCTTTCTGGTTTTTTTTGAAAGGTGATGTTGAGCCACTTCGCCCACAGTGCGGTGTCCGGTTTTTGACCACTCACCATCATTTGCGTTAGAAAGTGTTGTTATTAAGAACAGAAAGAATACTATTTTTCGCATGAAATTTATTTAGCCGCAAAAGTAGAAAATTGAAGTTAAATCTATTGTTAAGAAACCCTAGGGTTTCATTTTTTAATTTGATATTGCACACCTAAAATTCACGGATTTGATCTTAAAAAAAATAAAGTCACCAATATTAAGATATACCCTGCTTGCCCTAATAGCACTCATAGTTTTCTCCTTTCTGTTTATAACAAGTATTTACTGGGGAGCTTGGGGTAAATTGCCCGGCAAGGAAGAACTTTCGGATTTTCAATACCAAAGGGCTTCGGAAGTATACACGGCAGATAGCGTTCTTATTGGTAAATTTTATTTGTACGACAGGCAGCCCATAGCTTTTGAGGCCATTCCCAAAAATGTACTTAACGCATTGGTAGCCATTGAAGATGAACGTTTTTATGAGCATAACGGCATAGACTATAAAAGTTTGGGGCGTGTAGCTGTAAAGACCATACTTATGCAAGATCAATCTGCCGGTGGGGGCAGTACCCTATCCCAACAGCTTGCTAAGAATTTATATCCCCGGAGGGATAGAAAAAGAGCCAATATCGTAGTAGATAAAATAAAGGAGATGTTCATTGCTTCTCGGCTAGAAGACATTTACTCCAAAGATGAAATCCTTACGCATTACCTGAATACCGTTTCTTTTGGCGACAATACTTTTGGAATAGAAAGTGCTTCCCTTAAATTTTTTAATAAACAAGCAAAAGATTTAACGGTAGAAGAAGGAGCAGTTTTAGTGGGCATGCTCAAGGCCACTTATGGCTATAACCCTCGTATTTTTCCCGAGAGAAGTTTAACCAGAAGAAACCTGGTACTTCTGGCCATGTCCAATAACGATTATATTTCCGCGGAGCAAAAAGACAGTATTATCGACCTTCCCTTAAAACTGGACTATCGCGATTATGATAGTAATACCGGACTCGCTCCCTATTTTAGGGAAGAAGTAAGAAAACAATTGTTGAAATGGAATGACAAGCAAAAAGAGGAAGGTAATGAATACAATATCTACACTTCCGGCCTAAAAGTGTATACCACTTTAGATTACAATATGCAGTTCTGGGCCGAAGAAGCCATGCGTGAGCATATGACCGCATTACAAAGTAGTTTTGAAAAAAGTTATGGAAAAAATGGCCCATGGAGCGCCAATGAGAAGCTGATAGAAAAGGTCGTTAAAAACTCGGATGTTTACCGAAAAATGAAGAAACAAGGGTTGGAGCATGACAAAATCATGGATTCCCTAAGCATAAAAAAAGAATTGGTGCTAACGGATTGGGAAGGAGAAAAGACTGTCCAGGGCAGTTCTATTGATAGTATTACGCATTATATGAAATTCTTGAACACCGGTTCTTTGGCTTTAGACCCTAAAACAGGTGCCGTTAAAACATGGATTGGTGGTGTAGATTTTGAGCATTTTAAATATGACCATGTGGCGCAAAGTAAACGCCAAGTGGGATCTACCTTTAAACCTATTGTCTACACAACCGCATTAGAAACCGGCACTTTGCCTTGCACCTATTTTTCTGCGGAAGAAGTAGCGTACGAAAATCTAAAAGGTTGGTCTCCCAGTAATTCCGGAAAGAAAGATGAGGCTTACCTCAACTATTCCATGGAAGAAGCCTTGAGCCATTCCGTAAATACAGTAGCAGTAAAAGTTTTGGAAAAAGCGGGTATCAACAATGTGCTCACAATGGCCAAAAATATGGGTATTTTCTCCAAACTACCTGCTCAACCCTCTTTGGCCTTAGGTACCGGAGAAATATATTTAAATGAACTAGCGGGCGCTTATGCCAGTTATGTAAACGATGGGAAAGCTGTTTTACCTTATCTCATTGAAAAAATTACGGATAGAAAAGATTCCCTTTTAACCGAATTTAAGCCAAAAAGAGCTCGTGAAACCGCTTTTTCGGAAGAAACGAGGCAAATTATGGTAGAAATGATGAAAGGTACAATTGATAAGGGCACAGCCTCTAGAATCCGTTCCACTTATAAATTGAACAATGCCATTGCCGGAAAAACCGGAACCACGCAAAATAATAAGGATGCATGGTTCGTAGCCATTATGCCAAAATTGGTGCATGTAACTTGGGTGGGACTGGACAATCATGAAATAGGCTTCAGAAGCACCAGTTTAGGGCAAGGCGCTAACGCAGCTCTTCCTATCTTTGCCAAATGGATGCAGGAAATGAACAAACATCCTTACTATAATGAAATTACAAAGGCGCAGTTTAAACGGCCCAACCCTGCAACTTTAGAGATGTTGGACTGTGAACCGGTAAAACGAGATGGGTTCTTTAAGCGTTTGTTCAAAAACCCGGACAAAAAGAAAACCAAAAAATTCAGACAAGGAAATTAAGACCGAACCTAACAAACTTTAAAACCAAACGACTTGAATTACAAAATACTCTGTTCAGATTTAGATGGTACTTTATTGACCACAAAAAGTGATGTTTCCGAATTTACGATAGCTGAGATCGATCGAATTAAATCACAGGTAAAAATAATTTTGGTGTCTGCGCGTATGCCAAGTGCTATGACGTATTTACAAAAAGACCTGGCCATTGAGGAGCAACCTATCATCTGCTACAATGGCGCCTTGGTGCTGGATGGCGATAAAGAACTTTCCTCCGTACATATTAGTACGGACCATCTGGATGAAATATATCATTTAGCCGAAGTGAACGACACCAAACTCGGTTTATATTACAACAATGAATGGTATGTTGAAGAAGATTCTGAACGTGTTCAGAAAGAAATAAAGTACACCAAGACCACTCCGGTTTTTAGACCTACCTCCGAAACGCTTTTGGACTGGGAAGAACGCAATATTGGTGCGCATAAGATAATGCTAATGAGCACAAAAGAGGATGCCGATAACCTCTACCCTATTCTTGAAGAAAAACTGGGGGAACACCTAAACCTATACCGCTCAAATGATACGCTCATTGAAGTTGCGCCAAAATCCGTTTCAAAATTATCTGCCATAAAATCTTTATTACAAGAAGATGAATCACTAGAACATGTTATTTCTTTTGGTGATAATTACAATGATATTCAAATGCTGGAAAGCAGTGGTTGTGGTGTTGCTGTGGGTAATGCCAGAGAAGAAGTGAAAGCCATTGCCAATGCCGTTACCCTACCCAATACAGAAAATGGTGTAGCAGACTATATTAAAAAGCATCTGGTAATTTGATTATATTTGAGGAAAAGCACCCACAAATCATATGACCGAACCTTTATTACCTGCCCCGTTAATAACCGATGATACCGTTGTTTTTGGACTATTAGCACTCTGTCTAGGCTTTATTTTTTATGGATCATCTCAAAAGACAGGTTTTTGGAGTAAATTTTACGGCATAGTACCAGGGGTGCTTATGTGTTACCTATTGCCAGGTATATTGGCATCTACAGGTATTGTTGCCGAAAAATGGCAGACCCTAAGCGATACCGGTGAAGTTATCACCCATACTTCCAGTCTGTATTATGTTGCCAGTAGGTATTTACTGCCTGCAGCACTGGTGCTTATGACATTAAGTATAGATTTAAAGGCGATTATGAGCTTAGGGTCCAAGGCACTTATCATGTTCCTAACAGGTAGTGTTGGTATTATTATTGGCGGACCTATTGCTATTTTAGTTGTTTCTATCTTTTCTCCCGATACCGTAGGGGGAAACGATTTTGATGCTATTTGGAGAGGGCTTTCTACTATTGCCGGTAGTTGGATCGGTGGCGGTGCCAACCAAGCGGCCATGTACGAAATCTTTAAATACAATCCTGAAAAATACGGCGCCATGGTACTGGTAGACATTGTTGTGGCCAATATCTGGATGGCTGTTATTCTACTAGGCGTAGGCCGCACCAAACAAATTGACAAATGGCTTAAAGCCGATACTTCCGCTATTGAAACTTTAAAGGTCAAGGTTACCGCTTTCGCCGAAAAAATAACCCGTGTACCTACCTTAAAAGACTATATGATGATGCTTTGCTTTGCGTTTACTGCAACTGGCATTGCACATTTCTTTGGCAATCACATTAGCGATATGCTGACCAGTTCGTTTGAAAGTGTTCGTGATCAAAAAAGCTTTCTCTCTTTCTTAGGGTCCAGTTTCTTTTGGATGGTGGTCATTGCCACAGCGGCAGGTATAGCCTTATCTTTTACCAAAGCTAAAAACTATGAAGGTGCCGGTGCCAGTAAAATAGGCGGTATGTTCATTTATCTACTAGTGGCCACTATTGGTATGAAAATGGATTTGGGTAAAGTACTTGAAAACCCGGGATTGATTGCTATTGGCCTTGTCTGGATTTCTATTCATGCGGGACTATTGATTCTTGTAGCAAAACTGATAAAAGCACCCTTCTTTTTCTTGGCGGTGGGAAGTCAGGCCAATGTTGGCGGTGCAGCTTCGGCCCCGGTTGTAGCTGCGGAATTTCACCCATCGTTGACTTCCGTTGGGGTACTCCTAGCCGTTTTTGGTTATGTAGTGGGTACAGGCGGCGCACTGCTATGCGCCTATTTAATGGAAGTTGCTTCGGCACTTTAAATGGGGCAAAACATATCCACGGAAAATCAATCCCAACTCAACCGGCTACGCTCTTCCCAGTAGGCTTTGGAGTTTACTTTTTCCTTGGTAAGCTCTGCTAATTCTTCTTCATTCAAAGTGAAGGAATTCGCCTTTAAATTTTGTTCCAGCTGATGTATATCCGCAGCACCGCTCAATACATAGTCCGGTTGTACCTTGTCCATTACATACCGCAATGCAATAGCATCTACACCTACTTCGTACTTTTCAGCCAAAGTCTTCAATTTGGTATACAAAGATTGATACTGAGGATATTTTTCATTTTCAAATATGCGGCCATTGGCCATCGCTTCTTTAACTATCAGTTTTTTGTCCTGTAATTTTATATCACGTAAAACTGGTAAAACGGCTTGTTCCAACATATTAAAAGTAACCTGAAAACTATCAAAAATCACCTCGCCATCAATTCGTATTTGGAGAGCATTTTCTATAACCTCCTTTTGATTAGGTCCACTCGTTGAAATCCCAATGGTAAGTCCGGTCGTTCTTTTTATCTCCAGCAGTTTTTCCAATACGGGTTTATTCTGTAGCACGCCGCTTTCAAATGTTGCAGAATGAATTTGGTAGTACTCCAAAAAAGGAAGAAGCCCCTTAGAGAACTCCCATTGCTCCGTGAGCTTTTCCAGGGAGTGTTCTTTTACTTCATGCGGACCATCATATCCCAATTGCCAATTGGCCACATAGGTATAGCCCCATTTGGTACCCAGTACTACATCTGTATGTGCCCGGCTATCCTGCCAATCTTTTAGAAACTCCTCGCCTTTTCCGTAAGACGGGGCGGTATCAAAATATCGCACCCCTTTCTCATAAGCGGCATCCAACACCTTAAAAGCATTGGCCCTGAAAGCAACTAAGGACTTATCCATATTGCCATCATCTATGTTTATATATTCCGGACGACCCAAAGCGGCCATACCGAGTCCAATTTTTGTTTTAGACGGATTCTCTGTCATACATTTAGTTTTACGAACTGCAGGATAACATGGAACAACCTACTTTGTTACGCGCCCAATCCGGACGTTTGGCAAACCATTTTTCATACTCCGGTTGCTCATCGTACGGCTTCTTCAACAAAACAAACAGCTCATTAATTAAAGCATAGTCTCCCTTATCCGCATCATCAATCGCCAATTGTGCCATATAATTGCGTAGCACATATTTGGGGTTTACCGCATTCATTTTTCCTTTTCTTTCGGTATCTGAGAGCGGTTCTTTTTTCAATCTATTTTGGTAAGCCGTAAACCAACTTGTCCATTTATCCAGAACTGCACCTTCTACCTCATCAGGCATATAAAAGGCTTCACCAATGGTTTTCAAGAAAGAATCTACATCACTCTCATCCTTTTTAATATCGGCTAAATTCCGAAAGAACAACGTCATGTCGGTTTCGGTAAGCTGAAGGTTTTCTTCCAAATCATTCAGCAACTTTTGGTCCAAATCATCCTTTTCAAAAAGCCCTATTTTAGACTTCATCATATCTAAATACTTTTCCTCAAACTTGGTTTTAAAGCCCTCCAGAACATTCTCCAAAGGTGCTGCCTCATCAATTAAAGGATATAACGCATTTGCCAATTGGTATAGATTCCACAACCCGATATTAGGTTGGTTTCCGTACCGGTATCTACTATGCTGGCGGTCTGTGGTATTTGGCGTCCATCCATGGTCGTAACCTTCCAACCAGCCATAAGGGCCGTAATCTATGGTCAGACCAAGAATGGAAAGATTATCCGTATTCATAACGCCGTGAACAAAACCTACCCTTTGCCAATGTACCAACATATCTAAAGTAGCATCTGCCACAGCTTGAAAAAACTGTACATAAACCGCCTTGGAAGGCGCTCCCAATTCCGGAAAAAAGTGTTTTATAGTATAGTCCACCAATGTTCTCATGGTAGCGATATCTTCACGTGCAGCAAAAATCTGATAGTTGCCAAAACGAAGAAAAGAAGGGGCAACACGGCAAACAATGGCACCTTTCTCATAGGCGGCATTGCCATTATAAAGCATATCCCGAAGCACTTGGTCTCCGGACAACGCCAAGGACAAAGCTCGTGTAGTAGGTACGCCCAGATGGTACATGGCCTCACTGCACAGGTATTCACGAATGGACGAGCGTAAAACCGCCAGCCCGTCCGCCGTTCTGGAATAAGGGGTTTCACCCGCTCCTTTTAGCTGCAGTGCCCAATGCTTCCCGTTATGTTCTATTTCCGTAAGGTTAATGGCCCTACCATCACCCAATTGCCCGGCCCAATTACCAAATTGGTGCCCGCCATAGCACATGGCATAAGGTGTAGTTCCTTCAAGGACTTTATTACCGGTAAAGATGTTCAAGAATTCTTCGGTTTGAGTGTCTTCTAAAGAAATACCGAGTTCGTTCGCCATTTCCGGTGAAACATGAATCAGGCTTGGGTTGGTCGTTTGCTTGGGAGTAGCATATGAAAAACAAGCTTTTTCTACCTGTCTTCTGCTATTCTCCATAATGGGATCAGCCGGTAATTCCTTATTGAACGTCTCTTGTATATTGAATTTCATTTGTTTCATTTTTCCATTGCCCATAACTTACGAGAGGGCAAAAAGCTACTTCTTTAAAGTGACCACCTTATTTCCCTGCCCCATAAGAACTATATCCGTAGAAGAAAGGAAAAGTCCCGTCTCCACTACCCCGGGAATTTGAATGAGCACATCGTTCAACGCTTTTAAATCATCCTTCTGAAAAATATCGATATCTAAAATACAGTTGTTTTCATCTGTTTTGTACACCTCATTATTTTTCATGCGTAACCGAGGGTTCAAATCCATTGTGTTCAATTCTGAAATGATAGTTTCCGTTGCAAAAGGAATGGTCTCTACGGGCAACTTAAATTTCCCTAAACGTTCAACTTGTTTGCCCGAATCCGCTATGATGATGTTGAATCTTGAATTATGGGCCAATATTTTTTCGCGGAGCAATGCACCTCCCCCACCTTTTATCAACTGAAATTTAGGGTCAAACTCATCGGCACCGTCTATGTTGATATCCATGGTACCCGCTTCATCCAAAGAAAGCAGTGATATGCCTGCCTGTTTGGCCAGCCTGGCCGTAGCATCGGATGACGGCACACCTTTCATAATAAGTCCGCCTGCAATCCGCTTCCCTAATTCCGCAATCATAAAAGCCGCCGTAGATCCAGACCCTAAGCCCACAATCATTCCGTTCTTTACATAATCCGCGGAAGCAATGGCCGCAATCCATTTTTCATTTTCAGCATTCATATATTCTTCCGTATTAAAAAATTAATGATTGAGAAGATATTGAATTATTTATAGAATCATAGCCCTTATTGGTCGTAATTTTAGCAATATTCTTTCTTCTCATCCAAACAAAAATACTGCACATTTATGAACTGCTCATCAATTTTAAAAATAGCTTCTTGAGTATACTACCCAAAGGTTAAACCACTAGACCTATTTAAAAGAACAACCCGTATCCGGAAGCATTTAAATACCGATCAATGAGTAAACCAAAAAAAATATAGATATTTGCGCCACCAAAAACTGAACATGAAAAACATATTTCTTTTAAGTGCAATTTCTTTACTGTTGCTATCATGTGGAGGCAGCACAAAAAACACCATGATCGTAACCGGGAACGTAAAGGGACTAAAAAAAGGTACGCTTTACTTACAACACGTACCGGATAGCGTTCTGACTACTATAGATTCTTTACAAATAGAAGGCGATGGTAATTTTACGTTTACAACAGAGCTAGAAAGTCCAGAGATTTTCTACCTCTATTTAAATAAAAAGGACGCCAATGAAGTAAACGACCGTATCACCTTTTTTGGAGAGCCTGGTACAATTACAATCAACACATCTTGGAACACTTTTGATACCAATGCTAAAATTACAGGTTCTGAAAGCCAGATAAAACTGGAAGAGTACAGAAAAACCATGTCTCGCTTTAACATGAAAACCTTAGAGATCATTCAATTGGCCAACGACCCTAAAAACGTTTTGGATTCATTGCAATTGGATTCCGTTCAGAAGCTTAGCGACCGTAATCTTCAGCGCGGTTATGCTTTTTCCTTAAACTACGCGCTTAACAACAAGAACTCTTACATAGCGCCTTATATAGCTTTGACCGAAGTTCCCGATGCCAACGTAAAATATCTTGATTCTATTTATAATGTACTAACGCCCGAAGTCTCGGAATCTAAATACGGTAAACAATTAAAAACGTATCTAGAAAAGATCAAAAAGTAAAAAAGCCCGCAATAGCGGGCTTTTTATTTAATTCTTGTTAGGTCTAACCTAGTTTGTTCACTTTTTCAACAAGGCCTGTTGCCTTTGTTTCCAATTCTTGGCGAACAGCATTTAGGTGCTTCTTTCTATTCTCAACACCTCTTTGGTTCACTTTCTGAATAAGGTCATCAAAAGTCTCAATAGCTTCATCAATAACCTTTGCTCCTTCTTTAGATTCTTGGTTAGCATTGGCAGCTTCTACAATGTATACCGCTTCTATGATGTCTCCCAAGACATTATTAATATCCTTCTTTAATTCTTTTACACTTGCCATTATCAATAAATTTTACGCAAAAATACGCTATTTATACTCAATTTGAACAAAATATATAGAGTGAAATATTTAAGAGGTTAAATGGTTACCTCTAAAAGTTTCGCTCCCTCTGTTGTTATTTTTATAGTGTTGGACGATGCCGGTAAAAGAGTAGTCTCTCCCTTTTGGATTTGTACACTGCCATTTTCATTGGCAATAGTAGCCGCACCTCCTACGCACATAAAAATGGTGAACGAATCACGATTGGTAACATCTTGTGTCATTCCAGCATTCAAATCCAGAAAATCCGTTTTAAAATATGGGCAATCTATCATCTCATTTACCGTGTTCTTCTCATTTTTATAAGCTACCTTAAAATCGTCTTTCTTCTTATAGTCAATGGCATCCAGCGCCTGCTCTGTGTGTAACTCCCTAAGATTTCCATTTTTATCCCTTCTATTGAAATCAAAAACACGGTATGTAACATCTGATGTTTGTTGGATTTCTGCTAAAAGAACTCCTGCGCCAATGGCATGAATCTTTCCTGTGTTAATAAAGAAAGTATCGCCTTCTTTTACCTTTTCATAGTTTAAAAGGTCTAGAAGCGTATCGTTTTTCATACTTTCTGCATACTCCTCTTTACTAACATCTTTGTTAAAACCAACAATTAAGCTAGCATCATCATCCGCATCCATAACATACCACATTTCAGTTTTCCCAAAAGAGTTGTGACGTTTCTTGGCCAACTCATCATTGGGATGCAACTGAATGGATAGATCTTGTTTGGCATCTATAAACTTGATTAATATTGGAAAATCAGTCCCAAAACGTTCATAAACACTTTTTCCCAATACACTTTCTGGATCTTTTTCTATTAGGTCTTGTAATGACGCACCCGCCAAATCTCCGTTGGAAACTACAGAAATATCTCCCGGAACCGTAGAAAGCTCCCAACTTTCGCCGGTGATATCGTTTTCAATTGGCTTGCCCAAAACATCTTTAAGTTTAGTGCCGCCCCAAAGGCGCTCTTTTAAAATAGGATTGAATTTTAAGGGATGCATAGCGTTTTTTTATAGTTATTAGTTTATGTTCTATCCTGAAAAGGTGACAAAATTTCGGGGGGTTTCATATAATACAACCTCAAGCTCGTGCCTTTCATTAATATGAGGTCTTAGTTTGTTCCAAATAACAATTGAAATATTTTCTGCAGTTGGATTAATGTCTTTAAATTCCGGAACTTCAACATTCAGATTTTTATGATCTAAAGCATCCTCTACTTTATCGCCAATTAAATCCTTTAAAACTTTCATATCCATAACAAAGCCCGTTTCGGGGTCTATTTCTCCCGTAACGCTAACAATCAACTCATAATTATGGCCGTGGTAATTGGGGTTGTTGCATTTGCCAAAGACCTGAGCATTCCTATCATCGCTCCAATCTTTACGATACAAACGATGGGCGGCATTAAAATGGGCCTTTCTACTAACCTTTACTTTCATCCTCAATTGAATTTTGGCTTATGTGGTCATAAAATTTCTCGAAAATAATTTTGAACCACGCCGTATACGTATCCGGATTTTGTGCCATATCTTTTTTAATATCAGAAGGCTTCATCCATTTCCAATCCGCTACCTCGTCCGGGTTAATTTTTGGTTCTCCGGTATAACTACCCATCATAACATGATCAAACTCATGTTCCGTTAACCCGTTATCAAATGGCGCTTTATAGATGAAAGAAAACAGTTCTTTAAGTTCGGTAACAAAACCCATCTCTTCTTGTAATCTTCTTTTTCCCGCCTCTATATTGCTCTCGCCTTCACGTTGATGGCTACAACACGTATTGGTCCATAAATTGGGAGAGTGGTACTTGTGGGCAGCTCGTTGCTGCAACATAGTCTCACCTTTATCATTCATTACAAAAACAGAGAATGCGCGATGAAGCATAGCTTTTTCATGCGCCTCCATTTTAGGCATTGTTCCTATTTGGTTATTGTCTTGGTCTACCAAGATTACTTCTTCTTCTTTCAAATATCTCCTTTTTTACAAAGCACAAAAAAAGCGCCTCCGGACAAAAATAATACCTTTAAGTTAGTATCGTGTGAAGAGAAGATGATAAATTAAGGAAAGTGAGTCAATTTTATAAAAACTTCTAAAAGAAACGAGGTGATTTTAAGTTACCCTTTGTGCTTATGAAATCATATCTTAAGATGGCTTCAAAAGAGCCCGAATTATAGACCGCTTTGCCCAGCTCGGTAACTTCGCGATCATAGGCAAGACCGATCAAGAACTTCTTGGAAATATTGAACCCTAGCATACCACTGAATGCCGCATCCCAACGGTAGGCCGCTCCAAGGATAAATTTTTCACTAAACATAAAGTTTGCCGAAATATCAACTTGCAATGGGGCTCCAGTAACCAATTTGGTTAATAAAGCGGGTTTAAACTTTGTATTATCGTTTAAATCCCAAACATAGCCTGTTATAAAGTAAAAGTTCATTTGTTCTTTGGCCGTAGACGGTGCTGGACCATCTTTAAAATGAAGGGTCTGTAATATACGTGGAACGGAAAGACCTGCATAGAACCTCTCATTATGATAATAAATACCTGCACCAACATTAGGCGAAAACTTGTTGTCTATATCATTCTGTAAACTTGTATCTGTTGTAAATTGATTGAGTTCCGAAAAACGAACGTCCAGTAAATGGGCGCTTCCCTTTAGCCCAAAACTTAATCTACCTTCCGAGGATGTGTATACCGTATATGAAAAGTCTATATCAATATAAGTCTCAGAAGTAGGGCCAATTTTATCATTAACTATTGAAGCACCTAGGCCCACACCCCTATACCCAATAGGGGAATGTATATTGAAAGTCTGCGTTGTAGGAGCTCCATCCAACCCTACCCATTGGGAACGGTGCAAGAGTGCTGTACTAATATGACCTCGAGAACCCGCATAAGCAGGGTTGACGCTCACCGTATTATACATATATTGGGTATACTGAGAGTCTTGTTGCGCAATGACGTTTTGTATAGTTGCCGCAAACAGTACGACAAATAGTAGGCCAATTTTACAAGCGGTTATTCTGAGATTTGGGATCATCATTACTGCTATCTGTTAATGTATATATATCCTGAAAGTGATTTTTGTTCACCTTGAGCATCTTTGTAATCTAAAATATAGAAATACGTACCAACCGGTAATTTTCTATCTGCATCAACAGTAACCCTTCCTTGAGAGGTTCCGTCAAACACGTTTCCTTCGGTGTTGTAAGCCTGTGTAGTATATACAAGAACACCCCATCTATTATAAATCCGAATTGAGTTATCCGGGTAGTTTTCCAGCCCAGTTATGGTCAGTACGTCATGGGCTCCGTCATTATTTGGCGTCACTACGTTAAATACCTCAATAGGTTCTTCCTCTGCGTTAGGCTCTAAATATTCCGGTATACCATTGCCATCCGTATCATCATTGGCATAATTCCCATCAATATTTATATCCTCGTCTTTACTCTGGATACCATCATTATCATCATCCGTATCCCTATAATCAGATTCTCCATCGCCATCCGTATTTGGTAAATCGTTATATGGATCGTTTATTTCATCATTAACATCAAGATCAATTGCCGTTTCGCCTTCGTACCCGTCATCAAGACCATCGCGATCTTTATCCGAACCAATTAAAGTAACGTCAGGAATACCGTCTCTATTATGATCATGCCCTTCTATTCTATCCGGAACATTGTCATTATCACTATCATCATCAACGTAATCCGGTAAATCGTCTCCGTCCGTATCTTCTGGGATAATTCCTAATCCACCATTATTTTCATAGGCATCATCCACTCCGTTTCCATTCAAATCCAATCCACTAGGCGGGATATAATCAATAGTGGTTTGAGCTTCTACGTTATCCGGGATACCATCATTGTCACTATCAATATCTAAATAATCCGGAATGCCATCATTGTCCGTATCCGTTGGATGTGTAGACGGATCATTATCGGCATCTAAATTCAAATCTTCAAAACTATTTAAGATTCCATCATCATCTGTATCCAAATCAATGGCATCCGTTACCAAAATAGTTACCGTAGCCGTATCACAATTACCTACCGTATCACAAAGCGTATAAGTAAATGAGTCGCTTCCATCAAAATTTTCATTAGGAGTGTATGTAACCCTATCATCCGATGGATCGTTGGGTGTACCATTGTTATCCAATACTAACGTTCCATTTGTTGGATTCGTGGTCGTTAAAGTTCCTATTGTTGGAATATCATTGTCATTACCAAGAATATCCAATTCAACCGGCGTATCTTCTGTAGTAGCTATGCTATCATCAAGAGTATCCAAAATAGGTAGCACATCTACTGTGACCGTAGCCGTACTACAGTCCCCAAAAATATTACAGACCGTATAATTAAACGTATCCTGACCATTGTAATCAGGATCCGGAATGTAAGTCACAATATCATCTGTAGGATCGTTAGGTGTTCCGTTATTATCAATATTTACCGTTCCGTTTACCGGATTGGTTGTAGTAAGTGTACCTTGCGTAGGCAGCTCACTATCATTGTCAAAAATATCCACTACCACTGAATCATCTTCGTCTACAGTAACGAGATCATCAACCAGAATGGCCGACTCATCAATACAGACTACGGTAAAACTAGGTAGACTTTTTGCATTACCAGCCTTAGTAATAGTAGCTATATAGCGCTCCACGTTCTGTGTGGCAATAACCATAGGGGCACTCTGGTCTCCTGGCAAAGGAGGGTTCCAACTCACTGTTGCTCCCGAAGAAAGGTTATCCGTATTATCACTAATATCAAGAGTGACCTCATTATATGGCGAATTACAATTGGTTACTATAAAATAACTGGTTGCATTCTTACCACATAAGGTACCATCGTACGTTGCAAAATAAATCCCTTGATCATTTACTTCCAAGAAGGAATCCGTACTTAAAACAGTACTGGTGTCCTGCGCTTCATACCAGCGAAAGTTGGTTCTGGTTTCTTCTGGGGTGTCATCTGGAGCGCGTAATAAATACTGAGCATTGGAGACGGCAAACCCCAGAATGGTAAAAACCAAACTGAGGACCAGTTTTTTATATGTAGTTATCGCTCTCAAATCGATTGGTTACCGTTTAAATTATTTTACTACAAAAACTACATTGATCAACGAGTTATAACTTGCTGGTTGTCCAATAACATCATAGGTCATTATTCCGGATGCATTTACGGATACATTGTCAAAAACTGCCGTATCGTAAAAAGTAACATAGTAATACAACTCCGTATTGGCATATGTTGGAATAGCTGCTGGTGCCGAGGCACTAGCTACCATTGGCGAACCGAATTGTGCAACATATTGAGCGTGCAAGTCTATAGTTCTACCGGTTCCATTTGTTGAAGCGTCTACTTCTATAGAAGGTGGATAGAAAATCTTAGAAGCTTTTAAAGAGTTTACTTCAACAAGATCGCCATCTGCCTCAACACCTACTAACGTAGTAGCATTACCCGTTACGGCATTTGATCCATAATCAGAAAAACGTACTGTACCACCTTCTACATCTAATCTGGCATCTGGTGAACTGGTACCAATACCTACTTCATCGGAAGAAGCATCTGTAAATAGTAAAAATGTTTCAGTGTCTCCTTCAACTCTCATATCACTATTTGCTCCCCTTTCATTTACTACCAAACCGTCATACATTCTTACATTTCCATTAAAAAATGTTCCTAAGGCATAGTCGTTGCTCCAATTAATACGCAAATAATTATCGTCAGTTGCCCTCAAAGTATTCTTACCATTCATATATAGGTAATCGTTTATTTCAACATTACCTTCAACATCTAAAGCCCTATTAGCCGTAATAGAGGTTCTACCGATAGCAACATTTCCTTGAGTAAAAATATTATCGTTTATATTGTTCGGAGCATTTGATGTACCTACCTCGTACCAATCATGATCTGACAAACTGGATAAATCAACACTATTCCCTCCAGAGATTGCCAAATTACTTCCTGATAGGCTAAGGGTCTGATCGTCTGTGGCAGGATCACCTGCTGGGCCTTGAGGGCCGGTAGCTCCAGTTTGACCGTCTTGACCATCTTGACCTGGTTGTCCCTGAGGACCCTGAGGACCTTGAGGTCCCTGAGGTCCCTGAGCCCCATCCTGACCGTCTTGTCCGTTTTGTCCGTTTTGACCTGGTTGCCCCTGTGGACCTTGTTGACCTTGGGCTCCTTGCGGACCGGCCGGACCTTGAGGACCTGTTTCCCCTTGGATTCCCCGCGGACCACGAGCTCCTGTGGCTCCTGTATCTCCCTGAGGACCTTGTGGACCCGTTGCTCCTGTGGCACCGGTATCTCCTTGCGGGCCTTGAGGACCTTGAGGACCTGTTGCTCCCGTATCTCCTTGTGGACCCTGTGGACCGACTTCACCTTGCGGGCCTTGGGCTCCTGTAGCTCCCGTATCTCCTTGCGGACCTTGTGGGCCAACTTCACCTTGTGGACCTTGGGCTCCTGTAGCTCCTTGCGGGCCTTGAGGACCAACTTCTCCTTGTGGGCCTTGGGCTCCTGTAGCTCCCGTATCTCCTTGCGGACCTTGTGGACCTGTTGCTCCTGTGGCTCCCGTATCCCCTTGTGGACCCTGAGGACCAACTTCACCTTGTGGACCTTGGGCTCCTGTGGCTCCCGTATCTCCTTGTGGACCTTGAGGACCTGTTGCTCCTGTATCTCCTTGTGGACCTTGAGGACCTGTTGCTCCCGTATCTCCTTGCGGGCCTTGTGGGCCTACTTCTCCCTGTGGACCTGTTGCTCCTGTGGCTCCCGTATCCCCTTGTGGACCCTGAGGACCAACTTCACCTTGCTGGCCTTGGGCTCCTGTAGCTCCTGTATCTCCTTGAGGACCAACTTCTCCTTGTGGACCTTGTGGACCTTGTGGACCTGTCGCTCCCGTATCTCCTTGCGGACCTTGAGGACCCGTTGCTCCTGTGGCTCCGGTATCTCCTTGTGGACCCTGAGGACCAACTTCTCCTTGTGGACCTTGTGGGCCAACTTCACCTTGCGGGCCTTGGGCTCCTGTTGCGCCTGTATCTCCTTGCGGACCTTGTGGACCAACTTCTCCTTGTGGGCCTTGGGCTCCTGTGGCTCCCGTATCTCCTTGCGGACCTTGAGGACCCGTTGCTCCAGTGGCTCCGGTATCTCCTTGTGGACCCTGTGGACCAACTTCTCCTTGTGGACCTGTCGCTCCTGTGGCTCCCGTATCCCCTTGTGGACCTTGTGGGCCAACTTCTCCTTGTGGGCCAACTTCTCCTTGTGGACCCTGAGGACCAACTTCTCCTTGCGGGCCTTGGGCTCCTGTAGCTCCCGTATCTCCTTGTGGACCCTGAGGACCAACTTCTCCTTGAGGACCTGTTGCTCCTGTAGCTCCTGTATCTCCTTGCGGGCCTTGTGGACCTGTCGCTCCTGTGGCGCCTGTATCTCCTTGTGGACCCTGAGGACCAACTTCTCCTTGTGGACCTGTTGCTCCAGTATCTCCCTGAGGACCTTGTGGGCCAACTTCTCCTTGTGGACCTGTCGCTCCTGTGGCTCCCGTATCCCCTTGTGGACCCTGTGGACCAACTTCTCCTTGTGGGCCTTGGGCTCCTGTAGCGCCTGTATCCCCTTGTGGACCTTGTGGACCGACTTCACCCTGTGGGCCTTGGGCTCCTGTAGCTCCCGTATCCCCTTGCGGACCTTGAGGACCTACTTCACCTTGCGGACCTTGTGGGCCTGTATCCGGATTAATCCATGAATAAGTTCCTGTACCGTCCGTAGAAAGTACTTGTCCATTATTCCCACCTGAAGGCAGTTCTATTTCGTTTGTTGGGTCCGAATCTTCATCCCTAATGTCTATTGTGGTATTGGTACCATCGTTAATTTGTATTTCAACGGATCGGTTTGGCACCACAACTGCACTACTAAGATTTTGATCATCTCTAAAATCTGTAAGATCAACGGTTGTATCCGGGCCTGTACCATTATCTAAAGTGATGATATTTCCTGTAAGACTTATCTGCTGATTATCAGTATTTGCTAAGCTTGATAAATCTACCGTCTCAGAACTACCATCTTCTATGCCTATTGTTAACGTATTTCCCGAAAGACCTGACCCTTGAATACTTTGATTATCCGCTAAATCGGCTAGACTCACAGTGTCAGAACTTCCTCCTTCAATTCCAACGGTTAAAGTAGTTCCCGAAAAAGTTAAATTCTGAATGTTTTGGTTGTCCGTACCCGAATCATCTAAATGTGATAAATCTACTGTTTGGCTATTCCCGTCTTCAATACCCACAGTAAGTACATTTGAACTTGTATTTATTGCTAAACTTTCGATATTTTGATTATCACTTCCAGCAGGGAAATTTACGGAAAGGTCATAATCATTACCTGTTTGATTTAAGGTTACAGAACCGTCTGTTGAGGTTAAGGTTTGTATTTCGTTTGAAGCGTCCGCATCGGCATCGTCTACATTTAAATTAATTGCATTTCCTTCGGATATACTAACATTTCCAGGATTACCATCCGTACTTAGCGTTTGGTCGTCACTGGCGTTGTTGGCCAAATCCTCTAAAGCCTCCTGGACCGTAGTTTCGTTTACCGTATCTCCATCAACATCAAAAGGAGTGTTCAAAGCTACCTCCGTAGCATCTTGAATCTCATTTGTTGGGTCGGCATCCGCATCCTGAATATTTATCGTTGTAGAACCACCTCGCTGTAAGTCGATGTCCACGGTTTCGTTAGCGGTACCCACTGCACTTGTTATCTGTTGGTCGTCACTGGCATTGTTGGCCAAATCTTCTAAAGCCTCTTGAACCGTAGTTTCGTTTACCGTATCGCCATCAACATCAAAAGGAGTGTTCAAAGCTACCTCCGTAGCATCTTGAATCTCGTTTGTTGGGTCGGCATCCGCATCCTGAATGTTTATAGTAGTTGAACCACCTCGCTCTAAATCGATGTCCACCGTTTCGTTAGCGGTACCCACTGCACTTGTTATCTGTTGGTCGTCACTGGCATTGTTGGCCAAATCTTCCAATGCTTCCTGAACCGTTGTTTCGTTTATCGTATCGCCATCCACGTCAAAAGGAGCATCTAACGGAACTTCCGAAGCATTTTGCTCGTCTAAATCTACACTACTGATTTGATATGGATTTCCTGCTGAACCATCTCCTGCTACAGAAACATTTGCATTTCCAGATTGTACGATAGTCTCCGTACCATCGGCAGCAGCTACAGAAAGATTATAATCGTTGCCTGAAGGCGTAACCGTTATAGAGCCGTCCGTAGAGGTAATGGTTTGAATCTCGTTGTTCGGGTCTCCATCCAAATCCGGAGTTGCGTTTCCACCTACTGCATTCCATGTGGTACCGTCATAAACATATAATTGTCCAGCAACCTCGTCTACATAAGTTACACCACTATTGCTTGGTGTGACCGTTGGAGAACCGTCGCCCAATAACGTAAGTTCGTTTGTTGGGTCGGCATCCGCATCATCCAAAGATGGAACATCTACCGTTAAATTAGGGTACGTACCACCTACAACAACATTTCCACTTCCACCATCGGCAATGGTAACCGTTTGATCTGGAGCCGCATTCACGACTTCAAAATTCTGACCAGATTGGTTTACCGTAATACCCGTTCCCGCTGAAACTGTTTGATTTTCGTTTGTTGGGTCGGCATCCGCATCCTGAATATTTATCGTTGTAGAACCACCTCGCTCTAAGTCGATGTCCACCGT
>NZ_JACSOI010000007.1 GCF_018728565.1 Zobellia russellii
CTGCCAATAGGTGGGAGAGTAGGAAGCCGCCTTGCTTCGAGGTCCCGATCAGTTTTACTGGTCGGGACCTTTTTTTTGTCCCCTCCCGAACGGTGGGAGTTGGTTTAATTTGTGATTAGCGTGATTGTATATGACTATCCACTATGTACAAACCCGATGAAGCTAGTTGTATTCGATAAGGATTATCCGTCTTCAAACAATCTATAGAGTGTTTTTATTACCTTAGAGAGTGTCTTCTTCTTATGAAAGGTGCCACAAAAAATAACCCTTGGTAAAACCAAGGGCTATCTTCACTATCAACTAACTATCAAAAAAAAGAAATTCTTAAAAGTATCTTATGTATTAGTAACCTGTGTTTTGCGATAGGTTAGGGTTGTTTTGCATTTCTGATGTTGGAATTGGAAACAGGAGTTCTCTTTCTGTTAATGCTTTATTGGGGAGGTAGGAAAAGTTGTGCCCTACAAAATCTTCTAGTTGATTGGTTTCTGGGTTATAAGCTTTTCTCCATCTAGCCATGTCAAACCAAGTTTTGTTCTCAAAGCTTAGTTCATGAATTCTTTCTATTCGTACTGCATTTCTAAATGCTTCTTGTGATAAACCGGATAAATCTGCAATTTCAGCACGTTGTCTAATTTCATTAATGGCTGCATACGCATCCGCGGAGGGTGTTCCTTCTGCTTCATTAGCAGCTTCGGCATACATTAATAACACATCGGAATAACGATAGATGCACCAATTTAAATCGGATTGTGCACTTTCTTCATTGGCCTGAACATCAAAATGCTTAAATATATACGGAGCGCCCAGATTAACACTGTCACTTCTATCCGCTTCCAAAGAGTAGCTTGTAAAATAGAATTGCTTTTCTTCAGCACGTTTATCCCCCGCTTCATAGGAATTTGCAAATTCATTGGTTGAAAATATACCTCCAGTCTGTGCTGAGTAGGCTGAGATTCCTAAATTGTACGGTAGAATTGCCGGTTGCCAGTTTGCCGATTGTATGTTGGCGGCAAATTGCGTCATAAAGATGTACTCCCCTGTATTTTTAGTAGCGGGGTTATGTAAATCATCATATGAATCGAATATAGTATACTGGCCAGAGTCTATTACTTCTTTGGCTTTATTGGCGGCTAGTTGAAAATTTTCCGTTTTTTGAAGAGGGTATCCGCCCATAGTCAAATAAACATCTGCCAACAATGTTTTAATCGCTCCTAATGTTACTCTACCTGATTCATCTCTCCACGGTAGGGAGGAATTTTCGGCTTCAGTTAAATCTGATACAATAAGGTTGTAAACCGCTTCTGGTGAAGCTTGCTCTGGGTATAGTTGTTCTGAAGTTAAGTCTACGGATTCTGTAATAATTGGAATGTTACCGAACATTCTTACTAGTCCAAAATAATAATAAGCCCTAAAAAACTTAGCTTCCGCCAAATAGTTCTGTTTAGCGGTCTCATCCATGTTTATTTCCGGAATTTTTTCAATGGCTAAATTTGCTCTTGATATACCTGTATAGTATTCATTCCAAAAGCTACTTCCGTATCCGTTGTCCGAATTATTAATCAAATCTTTGACTAAATAAATGTTGGTGGCTTGTCCTAAAGAAGTATTTGCTAAACCAGTTGCAAATTCTAGCATGAGCCAAGTTCCTCCTCCGAACCCACTGTTTGTAATAGGAACTAGAGGTTCATATATACCATTTACTGCACTTTCGGCATGTTCTGCTTTGGTGAAATAGGTATCAGTAGTAAAATTGGACTCGTCTTCTTCATCTAAAAAGTCACTACATGAAGTTGTAAGCGATATAGCGGTCAGGGCCACTATAGTTCTTATGATGTTTTTATAGGTTTTCATTTTTTTATCGTTTTATATTATTATAATCCAACATTAAGCCCAATCATAAATGTGCGGGGTCTTGGGTAATCATATAAGGAGTAACCTTGATCGAACGTGCCTCCTCCATTGGAGCTTTCTGGATCGTACCCGGGAAATTTTGTGGATACAAAGAAGTTCTGAACAGACGTATAGAGTCTTAGGCGGTTTAAATGTAAGCGCTTTGTAAGTTCAGGATTAAAGACATAGGAAAGCATTAAGTTTCTTCCTCTTAAGAAAGAGGCATCCTTTAATTTTCCAGAATCATTATTGGTGTCATATCCAGCGGCTATAGGTCTAATTTGAGCTATATCTGTATCTTGATTGTCAGGTGTCCAAGCATTCAATACAGTAGAAAAGCTGTTGGCAATGGTCTGACGGTCTTCGGCCGAATGCTCATCACGGTACATGAGACTGTTACCATATTGAAATTGAAGATCAACCAATAGCTCAAGATTGCCGTATCTAAATGTGTTGGAGAAAGTTCCAAAACCATCTGGAATTCCTTTTCCTATGATAGCTCTATCATCACTATTTATGGCTCCATCATCGTTTAGGTCTTTGTATTTAATGTCGCCGGGAAGTCTGTCATAAATGGCTGCTTCGGCGGCCTCATCTGTATTCCATGTACCTTCATCAATATAACCAAAGAAAGTTCCTACCGGTTCTCCTTCTCGTATTAGCGTGGACCCAAGGAAAATATCAGAACCTCCCGTTAATGCTACAACCTTGTTCTTATTTATGGAAATATTAAAATTTGAATCCCATCCAAATACCTCGTTATCAATGTTGGTAGTATTTAAGGTAAACTCAACCCCTTTATTTTCCATACTGCCCACATTTTGGAAAACGCTTGTAAAACCACTGGTAGAAGGAACAGGAGCATCCAAGAGCATGTCTGTAGTTAATTTACGGTATACATCAAGTTCTATTGCTATGCGGTTGTTTAGCAGGCCAAGCTCAATTCCTGCATCTACCTGCTCTGTTTTTTCCCATTTTAAATCTGGATTGGCCATTCGTTCCGGTATATTAAAGGAAGCGCGGTCTCCTGCAAAGATTACGGACCCACTTTCAAGACCTGCTAAAGCTCTATAAGCTTTAATTTCTGAGTTTCCTGTGGCTCCATAGCTAGCCCTTATTTTTAGGTTGGAAATGGTTTCGCTTTGGGACAGAAAATCTTCGTTGGATACTCTCCATGCCAAAGCCGCCGAAGGGAAGAATGCAAATTGATTTTCTGGACCAAATTTGGAAGACCCATCCGCTCTTCCTGTTAAGGTCAGCAAATATTTGTTTTGATGGTTGTAGTTTACACGGCCAAAATATGAGTTAAGTCCGTATGCTATTTTACTTGACGTTGGTGTTTGCGGATTGGACCCAGCTCCAAGATTGTTGAAACCGTAAAAATCATCTGCAAAACCCCTAGTCTCCGCTTTGGACTCAAATTCATCTATGTGCTGCCAAGAAAGTCCCAGCATGGCTGTTAACGAATTTTCGTTTTCAAAATCTTTGTTATAGGTCAAATAGTTTTCAAATTGCCAAGAGTTATATCTTCCGTTTGAAACATAGGCCGCTCCATCAGGTCTGGCAATATATCTTAAGTCACGACCTCCGTAGTAGTCATTCCTTTGATTTATGACGTTTGCCCCAACTGTAGTTCTCAATTGCAAATTTTTATTGAAGGCAATGTTGCTATAGAAATTACCTAAAACCGTTTGAGTCTTGAGGAAGTACCTTCTGTCATTGGCCACAGCAACAGGACTTCCGCCACCTTCCATGCCGGGATAATCTATGTTAGAGCCCCATGTGCCATCTTCATAAGTGACCGGTATAATAGGAAGCGCTTCAAAAACTTGACGCATTGTGGTGATACCGCCACCACCTAATTGGTCTACTTGTTTTTCATTTTGGTCATTATAACCTAAGCTACCACCAACTCTTAACCAATCCGTGATATCGGAATCCATTGTGAATCTAGCCGAATAACGCTTTAACCATGATTCTATAATAAGTCCTTGTTCATCGCGAAAGCCCATAAAAAGTCCGTAGTTGCCCTTTTGGGTTCCTCCGGTAAAAGAAAGTTGATGGTTTTGTGTAAACGAAGTTCTAATAGCTTCATCCTGCCAATCCGTATCGTATAGAGGGTTTCCTTCAGAATCAAACAACCTTGGGTCGGTTCTTTTGAGTCTAGGGTCTGTATACCTACCTCCTGCCCAACCTTCAGGGTCAAACTTTTCTGCATTGGCGTACGCCGTTTCTTCTACTTGAAGAAATTCTTCGGAGTTTAATAAATTAAGCTTTTTGGGGAGTGTTCCTATGCTAAAATCTACATCATAATTAAGGCGGCCACCACCACTTGTTGTGCCTCTTTTTGTAGTAACCAGAATTACGCCGTTTGCACCTCTAGCCCCATAAATAGCTGTTGCCGACGCATCTTTAAGTACTTCAATAGATTCAATATCGTTAGGGTTCATGTAATCTATGGGCGTGCTTCCGTTGGGTAGACTAGCGGCGCTAAGGATTACGCCGTCAATAACATAAAGTGGTGTGTTGGCAATACTTACCGATGTATTTCCACGAATTCTAACAACAGTTCTACCTCCGGGCCTACCTGATCCTGAAGTAATGTTAACCCCGGAAACCTTACCGGCAATGGCTTGGTTCATAGACGCGGCTGGTCTTTCGGCTAGTTCCTCCGCTTTTACGGAGCCCACGGCACCAGTTAAATCACTCTTCTTTTGGGTGCCATAGCCAACCAGTACTACTTCGTCTAAAGCAGATGCATTTTCCTCAAGGCCGATTGTAATATTGTTTTGGTCATTAATGGGTACTTCTCTCGTAGCATATCCTATATAAGAGATAACCAGTACGGCATCTTGATTGCTAACTTCAATGGAGAAATTTCCATCAAAGTCTGTGGTTACGCCATTTGTTGTGCCTTTTTCAATAATACTTGCACCAGGTAAAGGTTGGTTGCCTTGGTCGTTAACGGTACCCGTAATTACGTTGTCCTGATCATTCCTGATGAGTAGCCGAACGGTGTCATTTCTTTCTGTAAACCTATCAATTGAATCGATAGATAAACTAGCCCCAAAGGAAGATTGGAGACATACAATTTGAATACCTAATAAGATGCAAAACTGTTTGATCTTAAAAGATGATAACATTGAAGTCATAGTCTAAAAGTTTAAGTTGATGAATTAGTTAGGGGGATTTCCTTCAAATGTAATTGTATGTAGTGTGCGAGTACACCTGTAATTTTACTAATAATGGTATTTTTTTGTCATTTTTTGATTATTTGATATTATTGGCTTTATTGTTTTTTTAATATCGCATTTTTAGTCGCTATAATTTTTGATACAAAAAAATGAGGAGGAGGAAAACCTTTATTTTGGTTGCGGATTGTTTTTTGAAGTTTAGAAAGTGGTATTAAAAAACAGAGTTGGGAAGACTTTTTAAGAAATTATCAATGCTTGCTATTTTTGTTGAATGGTATGGGTTGAGGATTTTGTTTTTTTGCTAAAGGGTTAAATGGAAGGTTGAGAGGCTTAGAAGAGTGGTATTTTTTTGTTTTAACAAAAGATAAAATAGTATCAGTTTTGTAATTGAAGAGAACGGCTGCTCATTCTGTAAAACAGTATCAAAATTTTCTAACGTGAAGAAAAAACAAAGGAGATACTCATAAGAATGTCCCCTTTGCAAAGGGTAGAATGGTATACGTTTAAATTATTTCATTGGGTGCTCCTGAAGTAATTCTTCGGGAGAATAGAACCCTTCTTTATCTTTAATCTGTTCCTGAACTTCTTTCACTTTTTCAGGTGAAATGGCTGAAGCTTTGTTGCCAAATGTATTTCTAACATAGGTAAGTACGGCGGCAGTCTCTTCTTCATTCAATAATTTGCCAAATGGGGTCATGGGTACTTGACCAGGGTATTTCTTGCCTTTTACCTCTATAGGGCCCATAATTCCGTTTGTGGTGAGTTTAATCAGTCTTTCCTCACTGCCGGTTACCCATTTTGAACCTGCTAGAGGAGGGAACCCTGAAGCGCTAAGGCCTTCACCATCCGATTGGTGACAGGTAGCACAATAGCCATCCCTTTCATAAATTTCTTGTCCAGCCATTAACAGTTCTAAATCTTTTCCTTTTAAATCTGTTTCTATTACTTCTTTAGCTTCTTCTCCAGCTCTATGTCCGTTCAAATGTGCAAGGGCAGATTCATAAGGTTTTTTCATCCATTTGTCCAATCCTTTTTTTCCGGCTTCGGTAATAATAGGAATGCCAATATCTTTACCTAGTCTAGATGCGGCAACCAATGCTTCAAGGCGTACTCTAGGATTGTCATCTTTTGCGGCCTGCATCAACAATTCTGCTTGATCATTAATTTGGTGTCCGCTATATCTCAATACTTCAACTGCAGCTGCACGTGCCCTAAAATCTTTAGCTCCCAATAATTGGGTCAATAAATCATGGTCAATATTGTTAAGTCCCCAACTAACCCAAAGAGCCTCTAAAAGGTTATGTTCGTAATTTTCATCTTTTTTATCAAGGTTGGAAACCCAGGTATCCAATTTGGCCAAAACCTCATCGGCGTTACGAGCACGTAATTCTCTTTTGGTTCTGTAACGCGTTCTGTATTCCGGTAATTTTAAGTTCTCCAACAATTCGTCTATTGTTGCACCTGCAACCTTAGCTGGTTTTACCAATGGTCTAGATGGATAGGTAACCCTATAAATTCTACCATGTACGTGATCTCTTAGTGGGTCGCGTGCATTGTGTTGCATATGACCTATGAGTACGTTGCTCCAATCCAAAAAGTAAAGTGAACCGTCTGGGGCGAACTCCATATCTACGGGGCGGAAATTTTTATCATCGGAAAAAATAAGGTCTTGTCTATGTTTGCTGATATAGCCCGCAGTTTTGGGGTCATCTACCATTTTGTGTTGTTTGGTTCCCCTAAATCCAATCGTATTATTAATCAACATATCTCCTTGTACATTATCCGGGAAATGACGACTAGAAACAAATTCTAGGCCGGAAGTAGGACGCACTAAATGGTCTTTCTCAATAAGGTTTTCTGGGATAGGAGAGCTTACCCCGTAACGCGGAACAATAGTTCCCGGCATCATCCAAGTGGCAGCTGGGCCAGAGGTATGTTCAAAAAATGGCTGCCCCCAATCGTCAAAAGCTATACCCCATGGATTCGGAATTGCCAATTGGGCAGTGCGTTCAAGATGATGACGTTGTGGACTATAACGGTAAAAACCTCCGTTAGATCCTCTAACACTTCCATAGGCCGTTTCTACATTGGAATGAAGAAAAGTACCTTCGCCCATATAAATAGCACCGGATGGATCGGTAGTAAAGGCGCTAATAGCGTGGTGTGTATCATGATCGTCAAACCCACTTAGAATAATTTCTTTTTTATCGGCTTTATCATCTCCATCGGTATCCTTTAATAAAATTAGGTTGGTTCCTTGGGACATGTACACGCCTTCCGGAGCAAATTCAAAACCAATGGTAAGGTGTAGACCGTCTGCAAAAACAGTTTGCTTATCCGCCTTGTTATCGCCATCCGTGTCTTCAAAAATGAGAAGTTTATCATTTGGTTTACTGTCTCCAGCTTTGTAATGAGGGTAACTTGGCATTACGGCCACCCATAAACGGCCCTTGTTGTCAAAAGACATTTGAACAGGATTGGCCAAATCAGGAAACTGTTCTTCGGAGGCAAAAAGTTCTACTTTGTAGCCTGGAGCGGTTTTAATTTGAGCTAGAGCTTCTTGGCCATAGAGGTATTTAGGAGTCCCATTTTTTTCACTTTCTTTATAGTTGGTCTCTACCTTAGGCAATTTTTTTGTTTTTGCATCGGCAGTGGCCAAGTCCATTTTTTTACCGTTAACGGCCATCCAGATGGCAGTATCGCGTATAGCCGTCATTTCCCGAATTTTGGCAATCTCAAAAGGGTAGTTGTCCGGTCCAAAAGGGTCGTACCGTCTTCCGTAAACATGAACGCTATTGGGTATTTTAAAATCGTTGAGCCAAAACCAGTTCTTTTCCATAACGGCCTCATGAACAAGTTGGCTGTTGGTTTCAGTAGTTTGCTTTTCTCCAAATACGGAGTTGGCCAATAATTTGGCGAATTTTTTATAGCCGGAATCCGTAAGCTGAAACCCATCTTGGGTAAGGTCTTCATCTTCGGTTTCGTACCATTTTTTTGTAGCATCGAACGCGTCAACAAAAAGTACACGTTCTTCATTGGCCACCTCTTTCATAGCTTTGGTGTAAAGTGCCAAATTTTTGTTTTCCTGTATACCATCGGGTAAATCCAATTTGGCCGAAAGATTTTCAAAAGCAATAGGCGAAACAATGGCGAGCTGTGGAGGAGCAATGCCGTTATATTTGGTGGCCAAAGTATGTTTTATGAAAGCACGCAGTTCTTCCCTATAATTTTCAAGACCTTCTTGACCCTCAAAAGATTCTATATAACCAAAAAATGCAAGTATGATATCCGGTTTTAAGCTGGTAATCCATTCATCGGGAGTAGGAAAGTGACCTACACTTCCGGATTGGTGTCCGCCATCATCCTCAACAAAGTGTATTCTGCTTCCTGGGTCATGTTCAAACTTGTCGGCTCCAGGAAAGGCCCAGGGAGATTTTCTAGCGGCGTGTGGTCTAAAGGCAGGAGTGTTTCCTCCATCGCACATATTTCTAATATATAAGGAATCGGTGGGATACCTTAGTTGCATTTCGGTCTCAAAATGCCCAAACTCCATCATTCTTGATCCTAAATTGTTTCCTACTAAAACAATGCGAGAGTTTTTATCTACGGTTAAGGTGTTGTTTTCTTTTTCGCTACATGCCAAAAATGAAAGTGCTACGACAAAGGTCATGATGAGCTTTGCTTTGTCGATCGTTTTAATAATTTTCATAATAGGTAGAATAATTTTGTTTTGAGTTAAGATGACGATGGTTTGGTCTTGGTTGAGTATTTATATCGCTCTTACAAGCTAAATAGGCTTAAAATTATTAATGTACTTTTTACACTTGTTAATATCGGAATTTGCATCCACATTAGCTTAACTATTTTTAAAAATTTGCCGATAAAATTAGATTGTTGTTGAGATTGTAGACAAAGCTATGATAGATTTTGATTTAAATTATCCTGTATCTTATTAAAAGTTGATACTTTTTTATCATATATTGGGGTCTAAACGTATTTATAGAGAAAATTTATGAGTGCTCCAAGTATAGAAAAGACGTTGACGCCAAAGGAAACTTTTATCTATAAAGACCTTATTGGTCCTTATTTTAATCCCAATTGGCATTTTCATCCTGAGTTTCAGATTTCATATATCGTAGAAGGCGAAGGAACGCGATTTATAGGTGATCATGTACAGAATTTCAAAGAAGGCGACCTTGTAATGACGGGGCCCAACCTTCCTCATTTATGGAGAAGTGACGATGTCTATTTTCAAAAGGACAGTAAACTTTCTACTAGAGGCTTGGTTATTTATTTTGATCATGTGCTCTTAAACGAACCACTTCTTGAGATGGAAGAGTTTTACAAGATAAATAAGCTTGTAGAACATTCTTTAAGGGGTATAGAATTTTATGGAGAAACAAGGGAAGCCATTATAGCACTTATTTTAGAGTTGGATAACCAACAGGGTTTCAAGAGAATTTTACATCTGTTGAAAATATTAGACACCTTATCCAATAGTAATGAGTATACGATGTTGGCCAGTCCTAACTATATGAATGCCTTTAAAGGTGGAGATGCGGAAAAAATGCGCAAAGTGTATGATTATGTGATGTCTAATTTTAAGACCAATATATCTCTGGACGAGGCCGCAGGTCTTTTAAGCATGACCACAACTTCATTTTGTAGGTATTTTAAGCCTAGGGCCAATAAGACCTTTACACGTTTTGTTAACGAGATACGAATTGGTCATGCCCGAAAATTGCTTTTAGAGGATAATTTTAATATTTCTCAAATTAGTTATGAATGCGGCTATAATGCACTATCAAATTTTAATAGGCAATTTAAGTCTATTACGGACATGAGTCCCCTTGAGTATAGGAAGCTATTTTTAAAGATTCAAAAATCAGTTTAATTATGTATGACTGTGTGCTATCCTCCATGGTAAATGGCAAAAAAGTATCAATCTTTAAGAAAATAAAGGAATTTTAAAGTTTCATTTAGCGCTAGTTTTGTTCACTATATGGAATTCATAAGTCCCCCGGCGCGATTTTTAGAAGGAAATCAGAACCGAATTTCATGTTTTATTTATTTCACAACAAATTTTAAAGAAACCATTACACAATGAAAATAGGGATGAATATGTTGCTTTGGACTAATCATGTCACTGAGCAGCATTTTGGTATTGTAGATACTCTAAAGGATACCGGATATGACGGTATTGAGCTTTTTTTTGGAGAGGGAACCGAAAAATATTATTCACAGCTGGGCAACCATTTTTCCGGAATGGATATGGGAGTTACCGGTGTAGCCTCTTTATCTGCTGAGCAAAATATTGCAAGTCCCGATAAAAAAGTAAGAGAAGCGGGTCTGGAACGTTTAAAGTGGTCAATTGATATGGGTGCGGCTGCCAATGCCCAAGTTTTATGCGGACCTTTTCATTCCACTTTTGCCTTATTTACTCGCAAACCACCCACTCAGGAAGAAAAGAAGTGGAGCAATGAAATGCTGTTAAAGGCGGCAGAATATGCCAAAGGGGCAAATATTATTCTAACGCCTGAAGCCGTAAATAGATTTGAATGTTACCTATATAATACCATGGCCGATTTAGGTGATATGGTAAAGGAGGTAAATCATCCAAATTTGGGAGCCATGTTCGATACGCACCATGCCAATATAGAAGAGAAAAGTCAATCTGGTGCTATTAAAACTATAGCGCCCTATCTAAAGCATGTGCACATTAGTGAAAATGATAGAGGAACACCAGGTAGGGGACAAGTGAACTGGCCAGACGTTTTTTCAGGGCTAAAGGAAATAGACTATAAAGGTTGGGTAACCATTGAAGCCTTTAGTACAACTATACCGGAATTTGCCAATGCTATTAATGTATGGAGAAACTATTCGCCGGTTGAGGAGGTGTATACTGAAGGATTTAAACTCATCTCAGAAGGATTGGGAATCAAAAAATAAAATATTTAAACTAGAATAGAATGAAAAATATACTGCCAATTGTTATTTGTCTATTTTTATTTGCATGCAAAGAGCAAAAGAAAACCGTTGATACAGAACCCGAAATGGCTCAAGAAATAGATGCTCCAAAAAAATGGTTGACCTATGAGGGAGCCAATGACAATGCGAAGCATATCGTTATGATTTCGGGAGACGAGGAGTACCGTTCCGAAGAAGCGTTACCCCAATTGGCAAAAATTTTATCTAAACATCATGGGTTTAAATGTACCGTTCTATTTGCGCAGGAAGAAGATAAGCCAGGTATTATAAATGCGAATTACGTTAAAAATATACCGGGATTAGAGGCATTGACTTCGGCGGATATGATGGTGATCTTTACCCGATTTAGAGCACTGCCCGATAATCAAATGAAATATATAGACGATTATTTAAAATCTGGAAAACCGGTTATGGGGTTAAGAACTGCGACTCATGGTTTTAATTTTCCTGAAGATTCCAATTCTCCATATGCGCACTATAGTTTCAATTACAAAGGAGACAAGACGGAATGGGACGGCGGTTTTGGTCGCTTGGTTCTTGGCGAAACCTGGATCAATCATCATGGGCACCATAAACACCAAAGCACAAAGGGAATGGTGGCTATTGGCGCTGGTACAACTGGCATAACCAACGGGATTTCTGATGGAGACGTATGGGGTGCTAGTGATGTGTACGGGGTTAGACTTCCCCTTCCTGGAGACTCGCAGCCTATAATCTTAGGGCAGGTTATGAATAGAAAAGGAGAGTATGATGAAAACGACGTGTTTTACGGAATGAGACCCTCGGATGATGAAATTGCAACTACCAACAAAGATGGAAAAAGCCTAGGTGAAGAGTTGATGCCCGTTACATGGATTAAGAGCTACCAATTACCTGATGGTAAAAAAGGAAAAGCGTTTACGTCTACAGTTGGTGCCGCAAATGACCTATTGGTAGAAGGTACCAGAAGATTACTGGTAAATGGCATATTTTGGGGACTTGATTTGCCCATTCCAGAAAGGGCAGATGTTACCTTGGTTGGTGATTACAAGCCCACCAAATTTGAGTTCCGTAAGGATGATTATTGGCCTTCAAAACAGGTGAGTATTGAGAGTTTTGAATAAGCCGAAAATATATTGCAAAATATAAAGGTTAGTTAGCGCATAAAAGAAAGCCACGCCAAGCAGTGATTTCTTTTGTGCGCTTTCTTGTCTTAGAAAGGCGTAAGTCCGTTTCATTTGAGTTTTTACAGTGTTGATTGGTCCTCTTTAACTAATATTTAGGTATACTTCTAAAAAGGATTAGTGATTGAGTTATCTTTATGCCAAATTTAAAATAGGGCATTATACTTACTTAATTTATAAATAGATTAAGTGTTACATCGTATATCTTTTGTCTCGGGCTTTGTAGGCAACGTTCATTACCAAACCGGCTATGATTAAAACAATACCCACTAAACTCCATAGCGTATAAACTTCGCCTAGCCACATAAAGCCAATTAGTCCAGTAAAGAGTACTTCAAGATATTTAAAGGGAGCAACTAGATTGTTGGAGGCTATTTGGAATGCTTTGGTCATGTAGAGTTGCCCTATAAATCCGAAAAAACCTAATGTTGAAAAGAAGAGCCAATCTATTCCTATGGGGTTCTGCCAGTAGGGTATGGCAAATATTCCGCCAAAAAAAGTTGCAGTAAGCATAAAGTAATTTACAATTACAATAGGGTGGTCGCTTTGTCCAATTTTACTGATGATAATATAAACTAGTCCGCTTAATACCGCCGCTCCAAAGATTAGAATAAGGCCTGTGTTATCTAGGTTAGAGTCCAGTCCTTTTAGAATTAGAACGCCAATAAACGAAACGATAAAAAACAGCCATTGCACTGGTTTTATTTTTTCCTTCAATAAAAATATCGCAAATATGGCGGAGAAAATAGGTGCTAGATAGCGAAGTGAAACCGCCGTTCCTGCCGTGAGATATTTCAATGACATAAAGAAAAGGGTCATAGAACTTGTACCAACAATTGCGCGTAACACCAGAAGCTTTTTATTATTTCCCAATACAGGAACTTTCAAGCGTTTTAGGATGATCATTGTGAGTAGGAACGAGCCAAACCCCCTAAAAAATACAATTTGATAGACGTTATAGTGCTGTAGTTGTTTTACGGCGACATTCATTAGGGTAAATGCCAAAGCACTAAGAATCATGTAAAAGAGAACTTTTTTAATGTTCATAACGGAAACCTAAAAGGCCTTTTACTACGTGATGTAGTGGATAAAAAAATCCAACCCAATTAATTGGGTTGGATCGTATAAATTCTAGTTATATAAAACTAACCCTGGTTACACCCTTGGCAAATCTCCTTCACCTTTTAACGGTAAGGCAGATTCTCCCATAAGATAGGTGTCTACATGATAGGCAGCTTGGCGGCCTTCAGAAATGGCCCAAACAATTAAGGATTGACCTCGTCTTTGGTCACCAGCAGCAAAGATGCCGGGAACGTTGGTCTTATAGTTGCTTTCGCTAGCCTTAATATTGGTTCTTCTGTCGGCTTCGATACCCAATTGCTCGGCAATGGTCATTTCCGATCCGGTAAAACCTAATGCTAATAGGGCCAATTCGCACTTCCACTCTTTTTCGGTGCCTTCCACTTCTTTTAAGACCATAGCCTTTCCTGGTTCTCTAATCCACTCTACCTGAGTAGTGATAAGTCCAGTTAGGTTACCTTTATCGTCTCCAATGAATTTTTTAGTAGATATGCTAAAGAAACGTTCCGCTCCTTCTTTGTGGGACGTACTTGTTTTTAGGCGCATTGGCCAAAAAGGCCAAGGTTGTCCTTCCGGTCTTTCGGTTGTGGACATTGGCATGATTTCAAAATTTGAAACAGAAGTTGCCCCATGTCTTATAGATGTACCTATACAGTCAGACCCAGTATCACCACCACCAATAACGATAACGTCTTTGCCCGTGGCCATGATTTCGTTTTCAAATTCTTTAACGCCATCTACTCTTCTATTGTTCTGCGGTAAGAAATCCATCGCCTGAACTACACCTTTTAAATCGGCTCCTTCTATTGGCAGGTTTCTGCGAACAGTTGCACCACCACAAAGTACTACGGCATCAAAATCATTTTGAAGGTCTTTACCTGAAATATCCTTGCCAACGTGAACACCACACTTAAACTCAATGCCTTCTTCTTCTAAAACCTCTAGCCTGCGATCAATGATATGCTTTTCCATCTTAAAATCTGGAATACCATAACGTAATAGTCCGCCTGGTTTCTCATCTCTTTCAAAAACGGTAACGGTGTGTCCTGCACGGTTTAGTTGTTGTGCAGCAGCAAGCCCGGCAGGTCCAGAACCTACAATAGCTATCTTTTTACCAGTTCTTGTTGTTGGAGGTTTTGCAACTATCCATCCTTTTTTAAAGGCGGTTTCAACAATATTTTTTTCTATATTTTCTATAGTTACCGGGTCTTCGTTGATGCCTAAAACACATGCTTCTTCGCATGGGGCCGGGCAAAGTCTTCCGGTAAATTCCGGAAAGTTATTGGTGGCGTGTAGAATGGTTGCAGCCTTTTCCCATTTGCCACGATAAACGGCATCGTTAAAATCGGGAATAAGGTTGCCTAACGGGCAACCACTGTGGCAAAAAGGAATGCCACAATCCATACATCTTGCACCTTGTTCCTTAAGCTCCGGCTCATTTAAGGCAACGGTAAACTCATTATAATTCTTAACGCGGTCTTTAACAGGCGCGTATGATTCTACTTTTCTATCGAATTCCAAAAATCCTGTAATCTTTCCCATGTCTCGACTTTAAATAGTTTCTAATTTTTCTCTTTCCATACGTAATAATGCCTGTTTGTATTCTTCAGGTAAGACCTTGATGAATTTAGGTAGACAATCTTCCCATTTCTCTAAAATTCTTTGTGCCAATGGGCTCAAGGTAGAGTTGTAGTGACTTTCTATTAAATCCTTCAATTGTTTAACGTCGTTATCTTCGGTAACCTCTAACAAATTAAGGTCTTCATTGTTACATTTTTTTCTGAAAGTTCCTTTCTGATCATATATGTAGGCGATACCACCACTCATACCAGCTCCAAAGTTTCTTCCTACTTCACCAAGTATTACGGCCACACCTCCGGTCATATACTCACAACCGTGATCGCCAATACCTTCTACTACCGCTTTTGCTCCCGAGTTACGAACGCAGAAACGTTCTCCTGCTTTTCCGTTGATGTAAGCACGTCCCGCGGTTGCTCCGTAAAGCGTAACGTTACCCGTAATTACATTGTCTTCTGGCACAATGGTAGATTTCTCTGGAACTTTAATGACCAATTTGGCTCCTGATAGTCCTTTTCCAAGGTAATCATTGGTGTTTCCGTTTACTGTCATGGTAAGACCTCTGGTGGCAAATGCACCAAAACTTTGTCCCGCAGAACCAGTAAAGTTCAGTTTTAAAGTATTTATAGGAAGGCCTTGTGCCCCGTATACTTTAGAGATTTCATTACTGATGATTGCTCCAACGGCACGATCCGTATTTTTAATAGGGAAATCTAACGTTAGCTTTTCCTTTCTAAATAAAGATGGATTTGCTTTTGCTATAATATCAAACTCAATTGAGTTGTCAATGTCGTGCGTTTGTTTCTGGGTGTTGTAAAATTTGGTTCCTGCCGGTACATCAACCTCGTATAAAATAGGGGTTAAATCAATACCTGCCGATTTGTAATGATCAATAGCTTTCTTACGGTCTAGTTTTTGAACCTGACCTACCATTTCGTTTATAGTTCTGAAACCTAGTTGGGCCATGATTTCACGTAATTCCTGAGCTACAAAATACATGTAGTTTACAACGTGTTCCGGTTTCCCTGCAAATTTCTTACGTAATTCAGGGTTTTGGGTTGCAATACCTACTGGGCATGTATTTAGATGGCAAACACGCATCATAATACAACCTGAAGCAACAAGCGGAGCGGTCGCAAAACCAAACTCTTCTGCTCCAAGGAGACAAGCAACAGCAACATCACGTCCTGTTTTAAGCTGACCATCACACTCAAGAACAATCCTGTTTCTTAGGTCGTTCATGACCAAGGTTTGTTGTGCTTCCGCTATACCAAGCTCCCATGGTAGACCAGCGTGTTTTAGGGAAGTCAATGGAGATGCTCCCGTACCTCCATCAAATCCGGAAATAAGAACAACATCTGCCTTGGCTTTAGAAACCCCTGCCGCAACGGTACCAACACCTACTTCGGAAACCAGCTTCACATTTATACGAGCTTCACGGTTAGCCGATTTTAAATCATAGATTAACTGCGATAAATCCTCGATCGAGTAGATATCGTGATGTGGTGGAGGTGAAATCAATCCTACGTAAGGAGTAGAGTTTCTTGTTTTGGCTATGGATGGGTTTACTTTTGGACCAGGTAGTTGGCCACCTTCACCAGGTTTGGCACCCTGTGCCATTTTAATCTGTATTTCTTGTGCATTGGTCAGGTAATCGGATGTTACTCCAAAACGTCCTGAAGCTACCTGCTTAATGGCACTGTTCTTCCAATCTCCAGTAGCATTTTTGTAGAAACGTTCTGCGTCTTCACCACCTTCACCAGAATTACTTTTACCACCAATACGGTTCATGGCTATTGCCAAGTTTTCGTGTGCTTCTTTACTAATAGAACCGTAAGACATAGCTCCGGTCTTAAAGCGCTTCACGATTTCTGTCCATGGTTCAACTTCGTCCAATGGAATAGGATCGTAATTGGAGAATTCAAATAGCCCACGAATGGTCATTAAGTTTTTAGACTGTTCATTCACCATTTCTGCGTACTCTTTGTACGTCTCATTTTCGTTACCACGTACCGCTTTCTGCAGCTTGGCAACGGTTAATGGGTTGAACATATGTTTTTCGCCATCACGTCTCCAGCGGTAATCTCCGCCCATTTCCAAATCAAGGTTAGCAGCAACTTCTTTGGTGTTGAACGCTTTTTTATGACGTTTAGCTACTTCTTTTTCTATTTGGTACAAACCTATACCTTGAATACGGGTAGGTGTGTTAGGGAAATATTTATCTACTACTTTGGTGTTTATTCCTATACACTCAAACAATTGTGAGCCTCGGTACGAGTTTAGCGTAGAGATTCCAATTTTGTTCATTACCTTAAGAATACCTTTACCAACTGCTTTGTTGTAGTTCTTAACGGCTTCTTCAAAAGTGAAATCGGTTATATCATGCTCCTCTATTTGCTCGCCAATAATTTCATTTACCAAGTATGGGTTAATTGCACTGGCTCCAAAACCGAACAATAAACAGAAATGGTGTACTTCCCTTGGTTCGGCAGATTCAATTATGATACTTAGTTTGCTTCTCTTTCCTAAACGTTGCAGGCCACTGTTTACAAATGAACAGGCCAATAATGCAGGAATAGGTGCCATAGTCTGACTTACATTCCTATCCGAAAGGATAATAATATTGGTACCCTCATCTATAGCTTTTGATGCTTGTTGCAAAATTGATTCTAAAGCATCTTCCAAACCATTATGACCTCTTTCTATTTCATAAAGGACAGGAATGGAAACAACTTTGTAATCCGGGCTGGCATCGTAATTTTTGATTTTATCCAAATCTTCTTTGGAAATAACCGGGTTCTGAATTTTTAATTTTCTACAATGTAATTCAGAGAAGTCAAATATATTATGGTCACTACCTAAGGTAAGGCTAATATCAGTAATCAATTCTTCACGAATACCATCTAACGGTGGGTTGGTTACCTGGGCGAACAGCTGCTGAAAGTAGTTGTAAATTAACTGCGGACGTTGAGATAGTACTGCAATAGGCGTATCCGAACCCATAGAACCTATCGGTTCTTTTGCCGTTTTGCCCATTGGAAGGATAATGGTATTGATATCCTCTAAGGTGTAGCCAAAAACAGATTTACGTTTTTCAAGCGAAGCTTCACCTAAAAATAGCGGACAATCATTATAAGGTATATTCTTTAAGTGAACCAAGTTGTTGTCCAACCACTCTTTATAAGGAAGTCGGCTGGCGATGTCTTCTTTAATTTCCTCATCGTTAATGATGCGGCCCTCCTCCATGTTTACCAAGAACATTTTACCTGGTTCCAGTCTTCCGTGGAATTCAACATTTTCAGGAGCAATTTGCACCACACCGGTTTCAGAAGACATGATAACGTAATCATCTTTTGTAACCGTGTATCTAGATGGGCGTAGACCGTTACGGTCAAGTACGGCACCAATATAGTTTCCGTCAGTAAAAGGTACGGATGCAGGACCGTCCCATGGTTCCATCATACAAGAATGGTACTCGTAGAAAGCTCTTTTTGCTTCGGACATGTCCGGGTTCTTTTCCCATGCTTCAGGAATAAGAATCATCATAACCTCAGGTAAAGATCTACCGGTCATTAACAAAAGTTCAACAACCATATCCATAGTTGCGGAATCTGATTTACCTGGAAGTATAGTAGGTAGGATGTTTTTTATATCCTCACCAAACCAATCGCTCTTTAAAAGTTCTTCTCGTGAACGCATTCTAGAAACGTTACCACGTAGCGTGTTTATTTCACCATTATGACACATGTAACGGAAGGGTTGTGCCAAATCCCAAGTAGGGAAGGTGTTGGTGGAAAAGCGTTGGTGAACCAGAGATAAACGGGTTACCACACGAGGATCCATCAAGTCCTTATAGTATAGGCTGATGTCCTTTGGCATCAAAAGCCCTTTAAATATGATAATTTTTGTTGAAAGGCTAGGTACGTAAAAGAACTTGCTTTCAGATAGTTTTGAGTTGATTACCGTATGCTCTGTAACTTTTCTGGCAACGAACAATTTAAGGTTAAAGTTAAAATAGTCCTGCTCATCACTTTCCTTGGCAACAAAAACTTGTTTAACAAAAGGCTCCGTTTCCATAGCAACACGGCCAGGAATAGATCGGTTAACAGGAACATCTCTCCAACCCAATAGTTTTAAGCCTTGTTTTTTTATGTTTTCCTCAAATGTGGAAATACAGAACTCACGCTGGTTCTCCTTTTGTGGCAGGAAGATATTACCTACGGCATATTCACCTGGCTCAGGAAGTTCAAAATCACAAACCGCTTTAAAGAAGTCATGAGGTATATCTATAAGTATACCGGCACCATCACCAGTTTTTCCGTCTGAGCTAACAGCACCACGGTGCTCTAACTTATCTAATATCTCCAGTGCTTTGTGGATAATATCATTGGACTTTTTTCCTTTAAGGCTACAGATAAAACCTGCGCCACAGTTGTCATGTTCAAATTCCGGTAGGTACAACCCTTGCTTCTTCAACGTCATAGATTATGGTATTTATCCAAAAATAGCATTTCTGATGAATAATTAGCAGCTATTTTTGTCTAATCAAATAAAAATTCAACGTTTCAAATAAAACGTTGAAAAATATTCATATATGGTTTTTATGTGAGCTAAATTTATCAGAATGGTAAAATTAGCACATTCAATAGACCTGTGAAAGGTTTTTAGAGGGGGTATTTGTTATATTTCTTAATTTTTGAAGTTAACCCCCTCTGTTTTGTGTGGTGTTGTGGTATTTAGGTCTATTTTTTATTGTAAATGTGATAGAATTAACGGGGTGGACAGTGTCTGGGATATTAATTTTTTAAAATACTCCTAGAGATTACTATTTTTTGAATCTCGCTAGTTCCCTCGTAAATCTGGGTTATTTTGGCATCCCTCATAAGTCTTTCTACGTGGTAGTCCTTAACAAAACCATTGCCACCGTGTATTTGTACTGCTTCAACAGTCGTGTCCATAGCTGCTTGGGATGCATAAAGTTTGGCAATGGCACTAGATAGGTCGTAATTGTTACCTTGGTCTTTGTCCCATGCCGCTTTATATACTAGGTTTCGTGCCGCTTCTATTTGCACGTGCATGTCCGCCAGTTTAAAAGCTATGGCTTGGTGATTGGAAATTTCCGTGCCAAATGCTTTTCGTTCTTTAGAATATTTGAGTGCCAGCTCATATGCCCCAGCTGCAATACCTAGTGCTTGTGCGGCAATACCTATACGGCCTCCGGATAGGGTTTTCATGGCAAATTTAAAACCAAAACCATCTTCACCTATTCTGTTCTCCTTAGGAACCTTTACGTCATTAAAGTTAAGGGAGTGTGTATCGCTACCACGTATCCCTAATTTATTTTCTTTTGGGCCGATTTCAAAACCGGACATTCCCTTTTCTACAATAAGGGCGTTAATACCTTTATGTCCTTTTTCTCTATCCGTTTGGGCTATGACCAAATAAATGTCCGCAGTACCGCCGTTGGTAATCCAGTTTTTGGTTCCGTTCAGAATATAGTGGTCACCTTTGTCTATAGCTGTAGTTTTTTGGGAAGTAGCATCACTCCCTGCTTCGGGTTCGGAAAGACAGAAAGCACCAATTACTTCTCCAGAAGCCAATCGTGTCAGATATTTTTGTTTTTGTTCTTCATTTCCAAAGGTTTCCAGGCCCCAGCAGACCAATGAATTGTTAACGGAAACCACTACAGATGCAGAAGCATCAACTTTAGATAGTTCTTCCATGGCAATAACATAAGATAGGGTGTCCATGCCGCTGCCGCTATATTTAGGGTCGGTCATCATGCCTAAAAACCCAAGTTCGCCAAGCTTCTTGATTTGTTCGGAGGGGAATTTTTGAGCTTCGTCCCTTTCGATTACTCCGGGTAGTAATTCGTTCTGAGCAAAATCGCGCGCAGCCTGTCTAATCATTAAATGTTCTTCTGATAATGAGAAATCCATAATTTATCTGTCTTTTTTTTGAGCTTCTACAAATATAAGCTTCTGAAATAAATTGTACACCTAGCAAAGTGAGCTAATTTTTTTTAAAAAATTAATGATTCATTAGTGGTCAAAAACTTTGTATCCCAAGCCAAATTTTTATATTTGTTGAATTCGTTTTTCGAATTGATTTAAACTGAAAGTTATGACACAGCAGTAACGCCGTTTTGGCGTAGAGAAAGAGAAATTTTTTAAATGGGGAATTAGAGTCATAATAGTATTTAAATCAATTTATAATGAAAGAATTACTACAAGCATACGAAAATAAATCGCCTGAGATTGTCTTTAATTGGAAAGATAGTGAGACGGAAGCCGAGGGGTGGACGGTCATAAATTCACTTAGAGGTGGAGCTGCAGGAGGAGGAACCAGGATGCGTGAAGGATTGGATATGAACGAGGTGCTTTCTTTGGCAAAAACTATGGAGGTTAAATTTACCGTTTCTGGCCCACCAATTGGCGGGGCTAAGTCCGGAATTAACTTTAACCCCAATGATCCAAGAAAAAAAGGAGTGTTGGAACGTTGGTACCATGCGGTATCACCGTTATTAAAAAGCTACTACGGTACCGGAGGGGACCTTAACGTAGATGAGATTCATGAGGTCATTCCAATTACTGAAGATGCAGGGGTCTGGCATCCTCAAGAGGGCGTTTTTAATGGTCATTTTAAGCCTACCGAAGCAGATAAAATCAACAGAATTGGGCAATTGCGCCTTGGGGTGATCAAAGCTTTGGAAAACAAAAAGTATTCCCCTGAAGTTTCCAGGAAGTATACCGTTGCCGATATGATTACCGGATATGGTGTTGCCGAAGCAGTGAAACATTATTATGATATATACGGCGGGAACGTTGTTGGGAAAAAAGCTATAGTTCAAGGTTTTGGAAATGTAGGGAGCGCCGCGGCCTATTACTTGGCTCAAATGGGTGCTAAAATCGTTGGAATAATTGATCGCGCCGGAGGTGTAATTAATGAAGATGGGTTTTCTTTTGAAGAAATCAAGACTTTTTTCCTTAATAAAAATGGGAATAATCTAATAGCTGGGGCTGATGAGATGATTCCTTTTGATGAAATAAATGAGCGTATCTGGTCTTTGCAGGCAGAGATATTTGCGCCATGTGCCGCATCTCGTCTTGTAACAAGAGATCAGATAAATAGTTTGATCAATACCGGTTTAGAAGTAATTTCCTGCGGGGCTAACGTGCCTTTTGCGGATAAGGAAATATTTTTTGGGCCGATTATGGAGTATACGGACGGAAAGGTGAGTGTAATTCCAGATTTTATATCAAACTGCGGTATGGCACGAGTTTTTGCTTACTTCATGGAAAAAAGAGTAGGCATTGATGATGAGCTTATTTTTAAAGATACTTCGGATACCATCCGAAAAGCTATATTGAACACTTATAAACAAAACTCCTCTAAGGAGAATATCAGCCGAACGGCATTTGAAATTGCATTGAAACAACTAATATAAATAGATTGAGTATGGAGACCATTATTATTATTGTATTCCTCGCAGGTTATCTTGCGATTACCCTTGAGCATAACCTTAAAATAGATAAGCTAATTCCGGCTTTGGCCATGATGGCTATTCTCTGGGCTATAATTGCCTTGACCCATATGGATGTTTTTGAGGTCAATACACAACTTAGGGAGCTCGAGCCCACACATATAGATGAAATTCTACTGCATCACTTAGGTAAAACGGCAGAAATACTAGTCTTTCTATTAGGGGCGATGACCATTGTGGAAATCATTGATTATTTTGATGGATTTGCTACTATTAAAGGGTTTATCCGAACTAAAAGTAAACGAAAGTTGTTATGGTTATTTTCAATATTGGCCTTTGTCCTTTCGGCTATCATAGATAACTTAACTGCTACAATTGTTTTGATTACCATATTGCAAAAAGTGGTTAATGATAGGGAAACACGTCTGTGGTTTGCGGGTATGATTATCATTACGGCAAATGCTGGTGGTGCGTGGTCTCCTATTGGAGATGTAACAACTACCATGCTATGGATCGCAAACAAAGTGTCTGCTTTACAATTAGTGGAACACGTTCTTCTTCCTTCAATAGTTTGTATGGTAGTGCCAGTATTGATAGCTAGTAGATTTAAAGCTTTTAAGGGGAATCTTGATAGTAATATTGATGCTTTAGAAGAGCCAAAGTCTAAATATGGTGCAACAATGTTGTACTTAGGTTTGAGTGCTATCGTATTTGTTCCTTTCTTTAAAACGGTTACTCATTTACCTCCATACGTGGGTATGATGTTGTCATTGGCCGTTGTAGCAACATTTGCTGAAATTTATAGTAATTCAAAATTCAGTATTTCAAATGTGGAAGGAGAAGGAGATGATACTGCAGGTCACCATAGTCCTGTTCATCATTCACTTTCAAAAATTGAACTGCCAAGTATATTATTTTTCTTAGGTATATTATTGGCGGTTGCAGCTTTGGAATCTTTGGGTATGTTATTCCATTATGCCGAAAGTCTAAACGAAGCTATTCCTAATACGGATATTGTGGTAATGCTATTTGGTATTGGTTCCGCTGTAATTGATAATGTGCCTTTAGTGGCTGCTAGTTTGGGAATGTTCTCAGAACCAATGGATAATCCATTATGGCACTTCATTGCATATTCAGCTGGTACAGGAGGTAGTATGTTGATTATCGGTTCTGCTGCCGGTGTTGTTGCCATGGGTATGGAGAAGATAGATTTCTTCTGGTATTTAAAGAAAATAGCATGGTTGGCATTGGTTGGTTTTATATCCGGAGCCGTAACTTTTATTTTATTAAGAGATTTTGTATTAAACGTATAATTTAATCGATAAAATACCGTTATAGAGGCAACTCTAATACCTAAGAATTCTATGATGTTATTTCAAGATATGGCTCAAGATCCTGCAGCTGCGGATGTTATGTCAGAAGAGAAGACACTTTCCGTTATCGATTTGATATTTAATGGCGGTACAGGTAGTGTGCTTATTATAACGGTACTTTTTATCATGTTGTTCGTTGCTCTCTATATTTACTTTGAGCGTATTTTCGCTATCAAGGCGGCCTCAAAAATAGATAGTAATTTTATGAACCAGATTCGCGACCATGTTACCAATGGTAAGTTGGAAGCGGCAAAATTACTTTGTGCCCAGACCGATTCTCCTGTAGCGCGATTAACCGAAAAAGGGGTTTCTAGAATTGGAAAGCCGTTGGATGATATTAATACGGCCATAGAAAATGCAGGTACCTTAGAGGTTTATAAACTGGAGAAGAATGTTAGTATTCTTGCAACGGTTGCGGGTGCCGCACCAATGATCGGATTCTTAGGAACCGTAATTGGTATGATATTGGCGTTCCATGAAATGGCTACCAGTGGTGGTCAAGCAGAGATGGGCTCATTGGCTTCTGGTATATATACCGCAATGACAACTACCGTAGCGGGCTTGATTGTAGGTATTATAGCTTACATTGGGTACAATCATTTGGTGAACAGAACCGATAAAGTGGTTCATAAAATGGAGGCGAACGCCGTAGAGTTTCTAGACTTGTTGAACGAACCTTTATAATTCGCAAGACATGAAACTAAGAGGAAGAAACAAAGTTAGCCCGGATTTTAGTATGTCTTCAATGACAGATATCGTATTTCTGTTATTGATATTCTTTATGCTTACGGCAAACTCTCCCAATGCTTTAGATTTATTACTTCCAAAGGCAAAAGGAAAGTCTACGAACACACAAAACGTATCCGTTAGTATTGATAAGAATTTGCAGTACTACGTTAACAACGAGAGAATAAACGGAGAATACATAGAAATTGAATTAAAAAAGGCACTAGAAGGACAAGATAAACCCACAATTATTTTAAGGGCGGAAGAAAGCGTTGCCATCAAAGAAGCGGTGAACGTTATGGATATTGCCAACAGAAATAGTTATAAGGTAATCTTGGCCGTGCGACCCAATTAATGTCATTCCTAGACACGAGACACAAAAAGAAATCTTTTACACTTACTACTTTTCTACTAAGTGTATTGCTGCTTGTATTGTTCTATATAGGCCTTACCTATATGGACCCACCTATCGAAAACGGAATTTCCGTTAATTTCGGTACTACCAACTTTGGTAGTGGTAATGTGCAGCCTAAAGAGAAAATCCGATCAGAACCTTTGGATACACCACCTGTTGAGCCTTCTAAACAAGAAGAGGTTGTTGAGGAAGTAGAGGAGATTGCAGAAGATGTGCCTGAAGAAGTTGTGGCCGAAGAAGCCCCGGCTGAAAAAGTGTTGACTCAAGAGAACGAAGAATCCATCAAAATTAAAAAAGCTCAAGAGGCCAAAAAGAAAGCGGAAGAAGCAGAGAAGGCTGCTAAGAAAAGGGCCGAGGATGCCCAGAAAAAAGCAAAGGCGGAAGCGGCTAAAAAAGCTCAAGAGAAAAAAGCTGCTGAAGAAAAGGCCCGTAAGGAGCAAGAGGCTAAAAAGAAAAAGCTAGATGCGCTTATTGGCGGTATCAGTAAATCCGAAGGTAATGCTTCGGGAAGCGAAGGAGATGATAACAGAGCGGGTGATAAGGGACAGCCAGATGGTGATCCCTATGCCACGAGTTATTATGGAAGTCCCGGTTCTGGTAGCGGAACAGGTGGTTATGGCTTAAATGGTCGCTCCTTGGTGGGTAAAGGGCAGGTAAAACAGCAGTGTAACGAAGAAGGTAGGGTAGTAGTGAAAATTATTGTTGATCGCAACGGTAATGTAGTGAGTGCTACGCCTGGGGTTAAGGGAACTACCAATAATAGTCCTTGCTTATTGGAGCCTGCAAAGAAAACCGCATTTAAGCATAAATGGAATTTAGATTCCAATGCGCCTAGTCAGCAAGTTGGTTTTGTGGTCGTCAACTTTAAATTGGGAGAGTGACCTATCAGGAAACTTTGGATTGGATGTTTGCGCAACTTCCAATGTATCAACAAAAAGGAAAACAAGCCTATAATGCCAAACTAGATGGTATTCGCAACTTTGCAAATCATTTAAATCATCCGGAGAACAAGTTTAAGAGTATTCACGTGGCCGGGACCAATGGTAAGGGTTCCAGTAGTCATATGTTAGCATCAATACTTCAGGAGGCCGGGTATAGAGTAGGTTTGTACACGTCACCACATCTTAAGGACTTTCGTGAACGTATTCGTATAAATGGCGAATGTGTGGATGAAAGCTTTGTGGTTGAATTTGTAGCGAATAATCAAACTTTTTTTGAAAATCATCATTTGTCTTTTTTTGAAATGACCGTAGGCATGGCCTTTGATTATTTTGCAAAGGAGAAGGTTGATATTGCCGTAGTTGAGGTTGGGCTGGGAGGTAGGTTGGATTCAACCAATATTATACATCCTGAAGTAAGTCTGATTACGAACATAGGTTTTGACCACGTAGATATGTTGGGTGATACCTTACCTAAGATTGCTTTTGAGAAAGCGGGTATCATTAAAGAGGGTGTTCCTGTGGTGGTAAGTGAATTTCAGTCTGAAACGGACGAAACGTTTCGGAAGATGGCCAAATCTAAGAAGGCAAAACTTATTTATGCGGAGCGCGAAATTGAAGAGGTGTATCCTACTTCACTCTTAGGTGCATATCAAAAAAAGAATGTTAAAGGCGTATTGGCCGTTATAAGACAACTAAATGGTTTTGGTTTAGCCGATGAACAAATACGCAAAGGGCTTTTGAATGTGGCCGAGAATACAAGTTTAATGGGGAGGTGGCAGCAAATAAATGTTGCTCCAACCGTTATTTGCGATACGGCACATAATAAAGAAGGTCTATCTATTGTGATAAATCAGGTATCTCAGCAAAAATTTAGAAAATTATTTTTCGTACTCGGTTTCGTGAAGGGTAAGGACCTTGATGGTATACTTCCTTTGTTTCCAAAAGATGCGAATTACTACTTGTCATCACCAAGTATTTCAAGAGGATTAGAGGTTAATGAGTTGATGGACAGGGTGAAAGATTTTGGTTTGAACGGGAGAAAATATACATCTATTGAAGCTGCGTATCATGCCGCTTTGGCAGAGGCCGGACCGGAAGATTTTATCTTTGTTGGAGGTAGTACGTTCACAGTTTCAGAAGTAATTTAATTTTTTTTCTTTTTTTGTTTTGAGAAGTAAAAAAGAGTCTTATATTTGCACACCTTTTAGGGCAATTAGCTCAGTTGGTTCAGAGCACCTCGTTTACACCGAGGGGGTCGGGGGTTCGAATCCCTCATTGCCCACCAAAATCCTCAAGCATTAAAATGTTTGAGGATTTTTTCTTTTTAGGACTTTTTACCTTCTACGTTTTGGTTAGAACAGCGTTAAATCATCCCTTCACAAAACATGTCCGCTCGTTGTTAAGAACGTTAAAAAAGCTATTGGATTTTACTCAAAGATTAAAGCCTGGTCTTTATAGTGTGCGACGAATTTTTCCACAAGTGTAGAAGCATGGTATTGCTTGTGTCTAAATTAGAAATGGAACAGTTTTGCAAAGGTCACGAGTTGTTAGGCATTTATAGTTTGTCAACCACCAAATGTGCTCAGTCTTCATAAAAAAAAGCCGCCTAAATAGTTTAGGTGGCTTTTAAAATTTCAAATGTAGATCGGTTATCCTTTTCCTATTACAATCTTTAGTTTTTCGTTGTTCTCCTGAATGTTTTTTGCTGTTTGGGCACTTACTCCTGTTTGCCATAAATAAACGCGCTTAAGGCTGCTTATTTTTTCTATACTTGGTAAACATGCGTCAGTTACTTTAGTACCGTATAGATTTAAGGCTTCTAAATGCTCTAGTCCGGCTAAGTGAGAAACACCTTTATCCGAAATCTCTGTTTTTTCTAATTGTAAACGAGTAAGGTTCACAAACTCTGAAATATTTGAAAGTTGTTCGTCACTAACATTCGTATTGGCCAGGTTTAACCAAGTCACATAGTCTTTTACCTTATGGAGTTCTGCTAGTTTTTCTTGAGTAAGGTCCGAACCTGAATATTTAACGTCTAATAAGGAATTGTCAGGACCTAAGATTTTAACTTCAAAACCTTGTTGTACCAGATTGGATAATTGGATGCTGTCCAGTTTTTGAAGCTGTACCGTCTCATACCATGGTTTTGGGTTGGTGTCAATGCCATAGCGTCTTAGTAGAACTGGCTTTATGTTTTCGGTTACGTTCATGCTAGTTAACGCGCCTTCAAAAGGAGCTCCCTGTTCAATCCACCATTCTACAGTTTTGATTTCGTCATAGGTGAGGGCATTATTTGTAGGGGGCATGAACTTTACATTTTTTGGTGGAAGCGTAATTCTTCTAAAAAGTTCGCTGTCTTGGGTATTTCCGGCGGCAATAACATTTTCGCTCTCTCCGCCCATACGTAATGAATCTGGGTGGCTCATGTTCAGTCCGCCTCGCTTTATTTCGTCATTATGACACCCTATGCATTTTGCTTCAAAAATTGGAGCAACCAAATCGGCATAAACTTGAACAGAATCTGGAGTCATAAATGAAGGACCGGAGTCCTTTGCATCTTTTGCACCCAACAGTTTTTGGATAGGGGCAGGAGCGTATTCGGTCAAGTAAGTTTCGCCATGGGTTAAATTTCCCCCTTTATGACCTTCTATAAAAAGCATGGCCAAAAGTAGAATGTTAAAACCGTGTTGTAATTTAATGGGGAAAGCTTTTGGTTTGCTCTTTAGGTACCATCCAATAAAGGCCACTATTACCAAGGCAATGCCCAGCCATCTATGGGCGAATAGGTGTTCTTCTTCATATAGGCCGGTTTCACCTAAGAACCATCCGGAAATGGCGGCACCCGCGGCACTAAGTGCACCTAATAACCATGCGAGTGGTATTAGTTTGCTTTTGACTTCGGTTTTTTTGAAGCTTTCGTACCATTCTAAAACAATGGCTAAAAAAAGAAACCCAATAGGAAGATGTACAAATAATGGGTGAAAGCGACCTAAAAAAGTTGAGAATTCTAATGCTATCATGACTCTTGGTTCTAAATTGTTGGTTTGAGTTGAACAATAAATTTATAATTAAAAAAAATACTCATGTTTAATATCAACTCAGGGTATGTGTTGCGCATACTGTAAAATAATGAGTCAATCTTTGAGCTATTGTAAATTTATTGTGATTGACGCAAAATACATATTTTAAATGATAGGATTAGTGCAATAAATGGTCAATCTATGCAATGTTGAGTATTTGTAGACTTTGTAAAGTACGTAAACTTGGGTTAGGTTGGTTAATGGATAATAATTTAGCGTAAACTTTAGTGTTGTTAGGTGTAAGTTGTTGACTCTTTGTACTGAACGTGCAATGCGGGTTTTGTCTTACTAAAGACAATTAATTTATGTTTTCTTAATCCGAAATTAATTTTACCTTTGGCCCACTATTTATGGGTCATTAGCTCAGTTGGTTTAGAGCGCTGCCTTGACAGGGCAGAGGTCACTGGTTCGAATCCAGTATGACCCACATATTTCTCTCTTCTTCCCTACTTGCAATTTTCACATTTTAACAATGTAGATCAGGTGTTTTTTTAAAATTCAATAATTACATCAGGGACAATTCTTTCTTTTTTGAGGAATAGGTAAATATTTATACTTTTTTATGTGACTTTTTTTGTTAAGTGGTTTCCTACTAAGTGTATAACCTGTTAATTACTAAGTGTGTTTAATCCGTTTGTTCTTCTTTTGGCAGTTAGTTTAATCATTTTTTTGGTGATTGTGGTATTTGTGATACCATCGGCCTTATCTTCTAAAGAGCATACTAGAAAAGGTAGGGGCTATTTAGATTTAAGAGGTAAAACAAAATGGAAAAAAAAGATGAAAGAAAAACCTGAGTAGAATCAAAGTAAAAATGAAAATTATATGATCTAAGATATTTGTGTTTAGGGGTAGATAAAGCTGTAATGTTGGTTTCAAAATAGAATTTTTGGTAAAAAGTGACTTTTTGTTAATTGCCGTGTCTAAAAGAATACACTAACTAACATTACTATATGATGAATGATCTTGTATTTGTATTCTTCAGTATAAGCATTGCCATATTCCTGTTGGGTATGGTAGTTATGCTTCCCAACATTTTGTTTTCTACAAATTCCAGTGCCAAAGAACAGAAACCTGAGGCGCTCAAGGATAAAGAGAAAAAAGAATAATTGACACCTTTTCGGTCAACTATTAAAACCAAGACATAGGTTTTAGGGTTGGAAAATGTTCTTTATTATTAAGATGGAAAAGCTCATTCTTGCTTTGTTTAAAAAGCAGATGTTGAGCTTTTTTTATTGATTACTTTTCTGTTTTGAAGGTGATTACTGGCGCTATATTTATACCTTTGCGTGTCGTTAATGAGTCTGTTAAAATATATTACGGTGACTTTTAGACATTTTTTGTGTCGCAATTAGTAACTAGCAACCAGAACCAAATATTGGAAACAGAAGTAGTACCGGAATTGATGTCGGATGAAGAGCTTGTGCGCAAGATAGCGAGGCATAATGATGCTTTGCTTTTTGCTGTACTCTACGATAGGTATGCACAAAGAGTATATAATAAATGTTACAGCTTTTCTAATTCGCAAGCAGAGGCCCAAGACCTTACGCAGGATGTTTTCCTGATGCTTTTTGTGAAGCTTTCCAGTTTTAAGGGAAAGTCAAAATTCTCTACTTGGGTATATGCGTTCACCTATAATTTTTGTGTGAACTATGTGAAAAGGAACAAGCAGAGGTTAATGAGTGATAAATCTGATTCTATTTCGCAAACAACTAAACCCATAACGGTGGTAGATGATGATGCGGAAATAGCCAATATGCGGTCGGAAAAACTTAAAAAGGCCTTAAATTTAGTAGACCCAGAGGATAAAAAAATATTGCTTTTAAAGTACCAAGACGATATATCGATAAAAGAACTGACCTCAATATTAGATATAGGGGAAAGTGCCGTGAAAATGCGACTCAAACGAGCAAAGTCTCGTATTGTGGAAGCTTATAACAAAATACCATAATGTCTATGGAAAAGAAAAATCCATTTAAGGAAATGGAAGACTCGTTGCACGAGGTTCCTCCTCATTTGAAAAAGAAGGTTATGGATGATATAGCTTCTGCCAAACTTGTTATGGACATGGCAAACTTGTTTACATGTAATTATAAGTCTGCAATTGAAGATATATTTAAAACCAAGCCCGATATTATTTAACGCATAACATTTAAGAAAATGGATAAAGTTTCAGAGTGGAAAGATTTAACTTTCAATACCTTAAGTACTATCGTAAGTGATATAGCATCTGCGTTACCCAATATTTTGGGAGCTATCGTTATTCTGATGTTGGGGTGGGGCATTAGTAAAGTAGTGCGTTTTGTTCTTAAAAAGGTGTTCAAGATAGCGCAGTTGAGTAAAGTCTCGGATAAAATTAATGAAGCAAGGTTATTTGGAGACAGTAACGTTAAAATAGATATAGAGAAAGTATTGCTTCAGTTTGTGAAGTATATACTATTGTTGGTATTTATTATAGTTGCGGCAGATATAGTAGAGCTTACCATCATCTCGCAAGAGATAGCCAACCTGCTCCGTTATCTTCCAATATTACTTAGTGCAATGGTCATTTTTATGATCGGACTATATGCGGCCAAGTTGATAAAATCCGCACTGAAAAGCGTTTTTGATTCTATGGGCTTTGGAGGCGGAAAGCTTGTTAGTAGTATAGTTTTCTATATCATGGTGATTTTTGTTACCATAACGGCTTTAAATCAAGCGGGGATTGATACTTCCATGTTTACAAGTAATTTCACGCTTATATTGGGTGCGTTTCTTTTAGCTTTTGCGTTAGGACTAGGTCTTGGGTCTAGAAATGTGGTTGAAAGCCTGTTGAAGACTTTTTATGCACGAAAAAATTATGCCGCAGGAGATAAGGTGAAGTTTGCGGATATAGAGGGCACAATTGAAGCGATAGATAATATTAGTGTAACCTTAAATACAAAAGAAGGAAAGCTAATTGTACCTATAAAAGAGATTGTAGAAAATAGGGTTAAGTTGGAATAGAAGCCAACAAGTAGTAATAGATGGTAAAGGCAGTACTTTAGGGGTGCTGCCTTTTTTGGTTTAAATGGAATCTAGAATGCGTTCCAAGGCCATGCCTCGTGACCCTTTTATAAGGATAAGGCTTTTGGGATTAGGTTGTTGGTCCTTTAAATAGTCCTTAAGTTTGGCAAAAGTGCTATATTTCTTAAAAGATGTGTTGGTCTTGTGAAAGTTTTCACCAACGAGTATAACCTCGCCAAAATTTAATTCTTTTGCTAAATCTGCTATATTTTGGTGCTCAACAGATGCAATTTCCCCGAGCTCGAACATATCGCCTAAAAAAGCAATTTTGTAGCCTCCTTCCATCTGAGAGAAATTTTCCAAGGCGGCTTTCATGCTTGTAGGGTTAGCATTGTAGGCATCAAGGATAATTTGGTGGCCGTTATGGTTAATGATTTGAGAGCGATTGTTGTTAGGGGAGTAGCCTTTTATGGCTTCTGCAATTTCACTAAGGGGAACGTTAAAGTATTTTCCTATAAGTATGGCCGCTGCACAATTGGTGAAGTTGTAACTGCCTATTAACTGTGATTCAACTTTTAGGTCTTCAAATGATGCTGTAACAAATGGATTTGCTCCTAAGAATTCTATTTTGTAAAATTCTTTTTGACTAGTGCTAAAGCCGTATTTTTTTATATAGCTCCCTAGTTTTTGAAACTGAACCGGGTCATCACCGTTCATGAATATATGCTTATCGTTTTGGGTGAGATAATCATATAATTCGCTTTTACCTTTTATAACACCTTCTTCGCTTCCAAAACCTTCAATATGGGCTTTTCCAAAATTGGTGATATATCCAAAATCCGGCAGTGCCAAACTGCACAGGAACTCAATTTCTTTTTGGTGGTTTGCTCCCATTTCTATAATGGCAATTTCAGTCTCTGGTTTTATTGAGAGTAGGGTAAGGGGTACTCCAATATGGTTGTTGAGGTTGCCCTTGGTTGCAATAGTGCGGTACTTTTTTGATAGCACGGCATTAATCAACTCTTTGGTGGTGGTTTTGCCGTTACTTCCCGTTAACGCAATAACCTTAGCGTTGGAGTGATTTCTGTGGAAAGAAGCTAATTCTTGAAGCGCTTCCAAAACATTATCAACTAGGATAAACCTTTGGTCTGATTGTGCATGGTCTTCCTCATCAACCACGGCATAGGCAGCTCCGTTCTCCAATGCCTTGGTGGCGTATTCATTTCCATTAAAGTTGTCTCCTTTTAAGGCGAAGAAAATACAGTTTTCCTTTATTTTTCTGGTATCCGTAGAGATTTCTGGAAACTCCAAAAAGATGTCGTGCAATTGAGCTGTTTTCATAAAGTAAAAGTATAAAAAAAGTCTCGGCATATTATACCGAGACTTTTTAGAAAAATATTTTAAGGAGCTTATCTTACTTTTTTACCTCTTGGTGTTTTGTTCTTAGTTTTAGATTTAGATCCAACCCTAGACATAGCACATCTGAAACCTACGTAATCCGTAGCCATATATTGAGGCATATATCTTCTTTGTGCAGGATCTAACCAGTAGGCACGATCTCTCCAAGAACCACCTTTGTAAACTCTAACTTCGTCATTGATCAATGTTGATCTGTTGTTAGACTTATCATACTGACGAACCAATTTCCCGGTTGAGTCACGCTCAACACTATGCTTAGGAGAGTTGTACATTTTCTTTCTGTCATTCTCATCTTCCTCATCACTAAATTGATCAAAGAATCTAGAAGAACCTGGGTCACCATCACGGTATCCTCTGTTGTCACTTGAAGAGAAGTTAGTTCTTAAATAAGTTTCTTCTTCATCAACAGGTACCATTTTAATTTCACCAGGAAGGTTAACGGCAACTATTTTTCCGTTTGGCATGGTATCGTACATTACAGAGTCTCTAAGAATGTTTACTTTACCATCTTCTCCTATTGCGGTTTTCATGTAAATGTTACCACGGTAGTAGTTAAAATCACTTACTTCATCATCTACAATAGGTCTGTAAACATCAGCAACCCATTCGGCAACGTTACCCGCCATGTCATAAAGACCAAGATCGTTAGGCTTGTAAGACATTACTTGAGCAGTAATATCGGCACCATCATCGGACCATCCGGCAATTCCGCCGTAATCACCTTTACCTTGCTTAAAGTTGGCTAACTGGTCACCTCTACCTACACGTTGTCCGTTTCTGGTATAATCCCCTTCCCAAGGATATTTTTTTCTACCTCTATAATTATTGTATTCACGGTTACCTTGGTTGGCTTGTGCGGCGTATTCCCATTCGGTTTCCGTTGGTAGTCTATATTCTGGCATAATTACACCGCTACTTCTTTTGGCAAATGTATTTACACTGTCCTTTTTAGCTTTTCCTTGTAAAGAGTCTATTTGCCCGTTGTAAACAGATTCTGGTCTGTTCAAATAAGCTTCCGTACTAAAAGTACCTGCTACTTCGCCTTGGGCCGCTTGGTATTTGGCATCTTTTGCCAAGTAACCTTCTCTTTCCAACATTACTTCGTTAACACGATCTGTACGCCACTCGGCAAACTGTGTTGCTTGAACCCAGTTTACACCAACTACAGGATATTCAGCGTAAGCCGGATGTCTTAAATAGTTGTTGGTCATAGTTTCATTAAAGCCTAATCTATTTCTCCAAACCAAAGTATCTGGCAAAGCACCTTTATAGATGTTTGCGTATTGCGGATTCTCGGGAGGATAGACACTTTTAAGATAATCAAGGTACTCCAAGTACATGACATTGGTTACCTCTGTCTCGTCCATATAAAAAGACTGTACGTGTTGCGATGTAGGTGTGTTGTTCCAATCGTGCATAACGTCATCCTGTACTTTACCCTTGGTGAAAGTACCACCTTCAACAAACACAAGGCCTGGTGCCGTTTCTTGTTCTTTAAAATCCGTATTGTATTGAAAACCACCTTCTTTGGCGTTTATTTTCCAGCCTGTGGCTCTTGACACGTCTTTGGAAGAACCGGAATTTTTACAGCTGGTAACCGTAAAACCTCCCGCTAGTACTGCACAAGAAAGTACAACTTTGATAAACTGTTTTTTCATAATTAGGACTTGAGTTCAAATAGTACCACTGCTTAAAATGGTAGCGCAGTTGGTTATTTTATTTTGATTAATTTTTAGTGTCACTTTCGGCATATAAAACGATGATTTGCACAGAATATTTTATTTGTGAAAAATTATTTTGTCTGCCAAGGAGACATCGCGTTTGCAATTAACCGATGCCGCCTCAAAAATCATAACGGTGCAAATAACTTTATAGTATGGCTAGATGCATTTCTTTTGCCCAAAAAACAGTATGAAGGTCATAATATTTCTAAGCGAATGCGAAATTACAAAAGATGTGCGTACTTTATGCCCTGTTTTTGATTTGAAACGGAAATTTGAAAATTTTGTGTTTTCTATGCAAGATATTCCTTAAAAGGCCGTTTACATGTAATACAACTAATATATTTTTGGTTTGTAGCACTATATTGTAATATTTGACCGACTAAATTTAGCTATATTAAAAATGAAAAAAATTTCAATACTTATTTTGCTTGTGTTTGCATGCAAAGTATCGGCCCAAGAAGCAGGTGATCGTGTAATTACCACTGCAGTTCCCTTTTTGAACATAACAGCAGATGCCAGAGCGGCAGGTATGGGTGATTTGGGTGTGGCCACTTCAACCGACGCATATTCTCAGCAATGGAACCCTGCAAAGTTTGCATTTGCGGAGCGTAAAATGGGTATTGGTATGGGGTATACGCCTTATCTTAGCAATGCCATCTCCGGTATTGGTCTTTTAAACGCAAGTTATTTCAATAAAATTAATGATCAGAGCGCTTTTGCCGTTAGTCTTCGCTATTTTACCTTGGGAGATATTGAGCTTAGGCAAACTTTTGATGATGTAGGAACGGTTGTTAAGCCAAACGAACTGTCTTTTGATGGGTCGTATTCTTTAAAATTGAGCCCAACTTTTTCAATGGCTGTAGGGGGTAGATATATTAGGTCTAACCTCAAATTCCAAAATGATAATAATGTAGATTCTAAGCCGGGAAGTACTTTTGCGGTTGATGTAGCAGGCTTTTACCGTTCTAGGGAAATTGCCTATAACAGGTTTGACGGCCGCTGGAGAGGTGGCTTTAATATTTCAAACTTAGGAGGTAAAATTGCTTATGATGAAAATGGGCAAGATAACTTCATCCCAACAAATTTAAAGTTTGGTTTTGGTTTTGATTTTATTCTTGATCAAGACAATGTAATTGGCCTTACTACCGAATTCAATAAGTTGTTAGTGCCAACACCTCAGGATTTTGACAATGATGGAGATATGGATGCCGCGGATAACGACGAGTACCAAAATATTGGATTTTTAAGTGGTGTGTTTAAATCTTTTGGAGATGCCCCTGATGGTTTTAGTGAGGAGCTAAAAGAAATGACATGGGCTTTAGGTGCAGAATATACATACCAAGATGCTTTTATGTTCCGTACAGGTTATTTCAATGAGAGTGATGTAAAAGGTTTTAGAAAATATTTTACGTTGGGTGCAGGTTTTAAATTTAATTCCGCTCAAATAGACTTATCGTATCTATTTTCTACATCTAAAATCACTAACCCTGTAGAGAATTCACTTCGTTTCTCTTTAACCTTTAATTTAGGGGATGAGTTCTATAACGATTAAGATTCGTATAAATATATAATAAGAAAACCTGCCATACGGTAGGTTTTCTTATTTTAGGCCCTTATTAAACAAGTATGCAAAAACAGAATATATCTTTTGAATTGACCATTTTTGATTCAATTCAGGAGCTTTCGGAAGAGGATGGTAAACTTATGATAGATGCGATTGGAGCAAGAAAAAATGCCTATGCACCTTACTCGAGCTTTCAGGTTGGTGCTGCGGTGCTATTGGAAAATGGCGAAGTGGTTATTGGTAACAATCAAGAAAACGCTTCTTATCCGTCGGGACTTTGTGCTGAGCGTGTGGCAATTTTCTACGCTGGAGCAAAATATCCGGGTGTGGGCATTACTGCTATAGCCATAACCGCTACCTCTGTCAATTATGAGTTAACCAATCCTGCGGCACCTTGTGGAAACTGTAGGCAGGCTATCTCGGAGTATGAAGTAAAGCAAAAAACGCCCATAGCACTTTTGATGATGGGGGAAAAAGGCAAAATTTTTAAATGTAATTCCATGGCGGATATTCTGCCATTGGGCTTTGATAGTTCGTTTTTGTAACAGTTCTGAACAACCTAAGGATAAATTCTAACAAACCTTTTACTTCAATTTTTTTCAACTATTGATTTAATATGTATTTTTGCCCTTCTGGTTGGTTCCGTGAATAAAAAAGAAACGGCCAGGGTGTTGTAACCACGAATCCAAATTATTAGCATCAATGAAAAAAATTACCAAAGAAGTATATCTGAAATGGTATGAAGATATGTTGTTCTGGCGCAAGTTCGAGGACAAGCTGGCACAGGTCTACATTCAACAAAAAGTTAGAGGTTTTTTACACTTGTATAATGGTCAAGAAGCTGTTTTGGCTGGCTCATTGCATGCAATGGACTTAACCAAAGACCGTATGATCACGGCCTACAGGAATCACGTTCAGCCAATTGGTATGGGTGTTGATCCTAAACAAGTAATGGCAGAATTGTATGGTAAGGTTACTGGTACTTCCAAAGGTATGGGAGGTTCAATGCATATATTCTCAAAAGAACACCGTTTTCATGGTGGTCATGGTATCGTGGGAGGACAAATTCCATTAGGTGCAGGTATGGCTTTTGGAGATAAGTACGCCGGTAGGGATAACGTTACCTTATGTTATATGGGTGATGGTGCCGTACGTCAAGGCTCCTTTCATGAAGCGTTGAACTTGGCAATGCTTTGGCAACTTCCGGTAGTATTTATTTGTGAAAACAATGGTTATGCTATGGGTACTTCTGTAGAGAGAACATCATATTCAACTGAAATTTGGAAACTAGGTTTGGGTTACGAGATGCCTTGTGGTCCCGTAGACGGTATGGATCCGGTAACGGTTGCTCAAGAGGTAAGTAAAGCCGTAGAAAGAGCACGCTCTGGAGGTGGACCAACTTTCCTTGAAATGAAAACATATAGATATAGAGGTCATTCTATGTCGGATGCACAGCATTATAGAACAAAGGAGGAAGTAAAGGAATATCAGAAAATAGACCCTATTACCCAAGTTCTTGATATTATTAAAGAGAACGATTACGCATCCGATGAAGACATTAAGGCAATAGACAAAAAAGTTAAGGATTTGGTGTTGGAATGCGAAAAATTCGCAGACGAATCAGATTATCCGCCAGTACAGCAATTGTACGATATGGTCTATGAGCAAGAAGATTTTCCATTTGTACAACATAAATAATTTTAGGTAAATGGCAGAAGTAATAAACATGCCCCGCTTGAGCGATACCATGGAAGAAGGTACCGTAGCCAAATGGTTGAAAAACGTTGGTGACAAAGTTGAGGAAGGCGATATACTTGCAGAAATAGAAACTGACAAAGCCACAATGGAATTTGAGTCCTTTTATGAAGGTACTTTATTGCATATTGGTATTGCAGAAGGAGATGGTGCACCGGTAGATTCTCTTTTGGCCATTATTGGTGAAGAGGGAGAAGATATCTCATCATTGTTAAACGGTAGTGCGGATACTTCTGGCGAAGAAGAGGCGGAAGAAGCCAATGAACCTGCAGCTTCAAGTTCTGAAGGTTCTGAGGAAGTTGCTTCTGCAGATGTTCCAGAGGGCGTAGAAGTGGTAAAGATGCCTCGCCTTAGTGATACGATGGAAGAGGGTACTGTTGCTGCTTGGTTGAAAAAAGTGGGTGATACGGTAGAAGAAGGGGATATTTTAGCTGAAATCGAAACGGATAAAGCTACAATGGAATTTGAATCCTTCTACTCGGGTACCTTATTATATATCGGTATTCAAGAGGGTGAATCTTCTCCGGTTGATGCAGTGTTGGCGGTTATAGGACCTGCAGGTACAGATGTTGATGCCGTGCTTAATGCCAAGCCGTCTTCGGGTAAGAAAGAAAGTGCTTCTTCTGAAACTAAAAAAGAAGAGCCAAAAAAGGAAGCTTATAAAGATACTTCAACTCCAAAGGCTGTAAATGACGGCCAACGTATATTTGTATCGCCTTTGGCCAAGAAAATAGCAAAGGAAAAGGGTATTGATTTAGCCAATGTTAAAGGTTCAGGAGATAACGGACGAATTGTGAAGAAAGATGTAGAGGGGTATACTCCTGCTGCAGCTTCTCAAGCTCCGCAAAAAGCGGCTAGTTCGCAAGCGGCGGCACCTGCAAGTGCTCCTGTAATCCTGCCAGTAGGTGAAGAAGGTTCTGAGGAGGTCAAAAATTCGCAAATGCGAAAAACCATCGCAAAGCGTTTGTCCGAATCCAAATTTACCGCACCTCACTATTACTTGACTATAGAAGTAGACATGAGCAATGCCATGGCTTCTAGAAAACAGATAAATGATTTGCCTGATACAAAGGTTTCTTTTAACGATATGGTAGTAAAAGCATGTGCCATGGCCCTGAAGAAGCATCCGCAGGTAAATACTACTTGGAACGGAGATACTACACGTTACAACCATCATGTACATGTTGGTGTTGCCGTAGCTGTAGATGAAGGTCTTGTTGTTCCTGTGTTGAAATTCACAGAGCAATTGAGTTTAACTCAGATCGGTGCTGCCGTTAAGGATTTGGCCGGTCGTGCGAGAAACAAAAAACTGACTCCGGCAGAGATGGATGGTAGTACGTTTACAGTTTCTAACTTGGGTATGTTCGGTATTACCGAGTTTACTTCAATCATTAATCAACCTAACTCCGCAATTTTATCCGTTGGAGCCATTGTTCAAAAACCAGTGGTTAAAGACGGTCAGATTGTAGTTGGTAATACAATGAAGGTAACTTTGGCTTGTGACCATAGAACGGTTGATGGGGCTACTGGCGCTCAATTTTTATTAACACTACGTGCGTATTTGGAAAATCCGGTAACCATGCTGGCTTAAACAGATCGCTAACTATTATAATAAAGGCATCTTGGTTATTTCCAGATGCCTTTTTTTATTTCTAAATTGTACTATTAAAAATAACACCTATGAAAAAGAGTTTTCTGTTTGTTGCCAGTATGTTGGCTTTGTCGTGCGGTTCTCAAAAGATTGATGAATCCGTAACATTAGAAAGTGAAGAAGCGGTGCAGTTTGATCGCAGCTTAATGGAGGTGCCTAAAAAGGCCGACGATTTAAATGGTATAGGGAGTATTGTAGGTGCGGGGCAAAATCAATTTTCAAACGCGGAAAAAGTGGCTTCAATCATGAATTTTCTGGCTTCGGACGAGCTACAAGGTAGGGATACTGGAAGTGAAGGAATTGAAAAAGCCGCTGAGCTCATTGAAGGCAGCTTCTCAAAAAATAACGTCAAACCTTATTTTGAAACGTATAGAGATGACCTTTCTAATTATGATGCGCCCGCTTTTAATGTTGTTGGTGTGGTTGAAGGCAGTGATCCTAAACTAAAAAATGAGTTTGTAATAATTGGTGCTCACTACGATCACATAGGACTTATAGCAGAGGAGAATGGAGATGCCATAGCCAATGGTGCAAATGATAACGCAACGGGAACTACAACCGTGATGGAGCTTGCCCGTTATTTTGGGAAATCAAGAACAAATAAACGAAGCATAATTTTTGCTCTTTTCAGTGCTGAAGAAAAGGGATTGTTAGGGTCAAAACACTTGGCGCAAAAGCTAAAGGAAGAGAATTTGAACCTATATGCAATGCTCAATTATGAAATGGTTGGTGTGCCCTTGGTAGGTAAGGATTACTTGGCTTACTTAACGGGGTATGAAGAATCCAATATGGCCAATGTAGCTAATAGTTACGCAGAACAGACCTACGCAGGCTTTCTTCCTAAAGCAAAGGAATTCAACCTTTTTAAGCGATCGGATAATTATCCGTTTCATGAAGCCTTTGGAGTGCCTTCACAGACTTTCAGTACGTTTGATTTTACGAACTTTAACCACTATCACAAAGTGGGAGATGAACTTTCTGAAATGGACTTCGGTCACATGGCTAACTTAATAAATAAGAGTATTCCGGTTGTAGAGGGTATCGTTAACGCACCAACAAAAGAAATTAAGTACAACTAATGGCAAATATCGTAATAACGGGGTCTAGTAGGGGTATAGGTTTTGAACTGACCAAATTGTTTGCTAATGAGGGGCACAAAGTTTTGGCTCTATCCCGAAATGATAAGCCAATTTCCGGTTTGGCTCATGAAAATATTTTTAGTTTCTCCTTTGATTTGGGTAATCCATCCGATTTTAAAAAGATGGAGGATTTTTTAGCTGAAAACTTTGAAACGGTAGACGTACTTATAAATAATGCAGGAAAGTTGTTGAACAAACCTTTTCTTGAAACCGAAGCCGAGGAGTTTGAGGCTGTTTACAAAGTAAATGTATTTGGAGTAGCGGAAATGACAAGGAAGATTCTACCAAGAATGCCTAAAGACGGCCATGTGCTTACCATTAGTTCTATGGGAGGTGTGCAGGGCAGTGTTAAGTTTCCGGGTTTATCTGCATATAGTTCCAGTAAGGGGGCGGTAATCATTCTAACCGAATTGTGGGCCGAAGAATTTAAGGAAACCGGTCCTTCCTTTAATGTGTTGGCGTTGGGCGCAGTCCAGACTGAAATGCTACAAGAGGCTTTTCCAGGGTATGAAGCGCCTACAACAGCTTTGCAAATGGCCAAATACATCAAGAACTTTGCTTTAGAAGGCCATCAGCTGTATAACGGAAAACTACTTCAGGTCAGTAATAGTACGCCCTAAACTTTTGGTTTTTCCTTACATAGGGTCGTTCTTGTGAATAGGCGTTATTTTTTGACATAGGCTTAATAATAGATAACTTCATTTATTGGTTGAGTTAACTTATTTTTGTTCGCAGTGGATAATGTGTTACAAAAATATCTTCCCGAAAGGGCTATAGAATCCTGTTTGGAGTTGATTCAGAAAACAGGCGTTCACTTAAAGATTGTTAACGAACGGGTTACCCGCCATGGGGATTACCGGCGGATGCCCAATGGAAAGCATCAGATAACAGTAAATGCCAATCTCAATAAATATCGATTTTTAATTACGCTTATACATGAAATTGCCCATTTAGTGGCTTTTGAAAAATATGGCAGGACTATAAAACCACATGGTACGGAGTGGAAACGCATTTTTCAATATTTAATGTTACCGTTTATAAGGCCCGAAATTTTTCCTACCCAATTACTACCTCTTTTAGCAAATCATTTTAAAAATCCAAAGGCAAGTAGTAGTACGGACGCAAGGCTGTCCATAGCATTAAAACATTTTGACGAGAAAAAAACGGATAGGACTTACGTTTTTGAGGTGCCGTTAGGTAGTATTTTTCGCATACATAATGGTAAATTGTACAAAAAAGGGAATAGACGCGTTAAGCGATATGAATGTATAGAGGTGGCTACAGGGCGAATGTATCTTTTTCAACCTAATGCAGAAGTGGAATTGGTTTTTGATTAAAATTGTAAGAAATTACGTGAAAAAATAACTAACTATTAATAAATAAGCGAAAGATTTTGTTACTTCCGCTTTCATAGCAATCAAGAAATGAAAAACAACAATTATTACGCAGTTCTAATGGCCGGTGGTGTCGGTTCAAGGTTTTGGCCAATCAGTACATCTTCTTACCCAAAGCAATTTCATGACATGTTGGGTACGGGAGATACCTTAATTCAAAAGACTTTTAAGCGTCTGAACAAGTTTGTTCCTACCGAAAATATTCTCATCCTGACCAATGAGCGTTATAATGATTTGGTTTTGGAGCAGCTACCTTTGGTTAAACAGGATCAAGTAGTGCTTGAACCTGCTATGAGAAATACAGCTCCTTGTATTCTGTACGCAGCTTTAAAGATTCAAAAAATGAACGAGAACGGTGTAATGATCGTAGCGCCCAGTGATCATTGGATTGAAGATGAAGATGCCTTTGCCAAAGATGTAACCACCTGTTTTGATAAATGTGAGAAGGAAGATGTACTCTGTACTTTAGGTATTAAACCATCGTTTCCTAATACAGGCTTTGGTTATATAGAATTTGAAAAGGAAAGTCCGGAAGGCTTAAAGAAGGTAAATCAGTTCCGTGAAAAACCTGATTACGAAACGGCAAAGGAATTTTTGGCCCAAGGAAATTTTCTTTGGAATGCGGGAATTTTTATGTGGAGCGTGAAGACCATTGTAAATGCGTTCAAAAACTATCAACCTGAACAGTATTCACTTTTTGAATCCGGTATGTCTTGTTACAATACTGGCGAAGAAAAAGAGTTTATAAAAGAGAACTATCCAAAAGCAGAAAACATCTCTATAGATTACGCCATTTTGGAAAATTCAAAATCCATATTTGTACTACCGGCTACTTTTGACTGGAACGATTTGGGTACTTGGGGCTCTTTATACGATAAATTGGACAAGGATGATGATAATAACGCCATTGTAAACAGCAAGGTGGTAACTACTGATGCATCCGGCAACATGATCAGATCCCCAAAAGATAAAATTGTTGTGGTAGATGGTCTTAACGACTATATCATCGTAGACAAAAAAGAAGTACTTTTAATATACCCGAAAACTAAAGAACAGGATATTAAAAAGGTGTTGGGTGCCGTTAAAGAAAAATATGGCGACGAATATGCCTAATTCTAATACATGAGCGATAAATTGAATCAAGATAATATCACGCCAACAGAGGCTCCAAAGGAGAGCGAAGAGGCCGTAAGGAAAGATGCAAAAGGTCTGTGGGAAAGCCTGCGGAGGTTTATGCGTGAATTATTGGATATTCGTGAAAATACGGATCAAGAAGCTACGAAGGAAGCTATTATTGCAGATATACCCTTTAAAGGGCATACTTCATGGATTTTGATCTGTTCTATCTTTATTGCTTCTATTGGTCTTAATGCAAACTCTACAGCGGTAGTTATTGGTGCCATGTTAATATCACCGCTTATGGGTCCCATTTTGGGTCTGGGTATGTCTTTGGCCATTAATGATATTGACACACTAAGGCGATCATTAAAGAACTTTGCCGTAATGGTAGTTCTTAGTGTGTTAACGGCTTATCTATTTTTTGAATTCTTTCCAATTCAAGATGAGTCTTCTGAGTTGTTGGCACGTACGGCTCCGGATATTAGGGATGTTCTTATTGCCTTTTTTGGTGGTTTGGCATTGGTAATTGCAAGGGCTAAAAAAGGAACTATTGCCAGTGTTATTTTTGGTGTCGCCATTGCTACGGCTTTAATGCCGCCTTTGTGTACGGTAGGCTTCGGTCTGGCCATAGGTAATCCGGGTTACGCTTTTGGGGCCATGTATTTATTTATCATAAATACCATTTTCATAGCCTTGGCGACTTTCTTGACCATAAAACTTTTAAAGTTTCCTATGGTGCGTTATGTAAACTCCGCCAAAAGAAGGCGTATAGCGCGTATAGCTTCTATTGTGGCTTTATTGGTTATGATACCTGCGGGATGGACGTTCTATAAGGTATTTCAGGAGTCTATGTTTAAAAAACAGGCCAATGAATTTGTTAGTGAGACCATTGGAAAATACCAATTTACAAGCGGAGGAAGGTATCTGGATAATTTTACCAGTATTGAATATAATGAAGGTGAACAGCCGGTAATTGAGATTGTTTGTATGGGCAACGAGGTTATTCCGGCCAATATTATTTCCTCATGGAATACCATGCTAAAAGAAGATGAAGATTATAAGCGGCTTACGAATACCGAGCTTCATATTATTCAAGGGTCTCAAAATGATCAGGTAGATCAGTTGAAATATATTAACGAACTCTATGAGTCCCAGAAAAACCAATTGTCTAGTAAAGCGGAGAAAATTGCGTTTTTAGAGGCTGAGGTCACTCGCTTGCAAAAGGATGCATCTAGTAGAAAACAAATTCCTTTTCAGGATATAAGTGCCGAGGCAAAAGCCAACTATGAGAATTTGGTTTCGTTGCAGTATGATAATGCCGTTATTACGGATTTCAGTAAAACAGATACCCTATCAATCTTTGAAGTAAAATGGAAAGAAGGGCTGAGCAATACTAAAATTGCTTCGGAGAACAAAAGGGTTCATGAGTGGTTAAAAGTACGATTGAAGGATACCACCATACAGCTGCGAGGAACTGCAAAATAGTATTGTAGACTTAGTTACGCTCTTCAATATACATCTGGCGCACTTTTTTAAAGAGGTCGGAAGAATACACAAAATCGGTAACCGTTTCGTTATCGGTTTTAAATATTTCCTTGTTAGTGCCTTCCCAAGCCTTTAAACCGTCTTTAAGAAAAAGAATTTTTTCTCCTATTTCCATTACCGAGTTCATATCGTGGGTATTGATAATAGTGGTAATGTCATACTCTTCTGTAATTTCCTTGATCAAGTTGTCTATGACAATAGCGGTTTTTGGATCAAGTCCAGAATTGGGTTCGTCACAGAAAAGATATTTAGGGTTCATAACAATGGCGCGGGCAATAGCTACCCTTTTCTGCATTCCCCCGGAAATTTCGGAAGGATATTTATGATGCGCATCTACTAGATTAACTCTCTTTAGTACAAAATCCGCTCTATCCTGCATTTCGGATTTGGACTGTTTTGTAAACATTTCCAACGGAAATTTCACATTGCCTTCTACGGTCATAGAATCAAACAGGGCGCTTCCTTGGAATACCATGCCCATTTCTTGGCGTAGGTCTCTTTTTTGTTCATCTGTAAGTTCCGTATAAATTTGACCGTTATAACTAATTGTGCCTTCCTCCGGAGTAAAAAGTCCTAACAAGCACTTTAAGAAAACGGTCTTGCCGGAGCCACTTTGTCCAATTATTAAATTGGTCTTTCCTTTTTGAAAACTAGTGGTCACCCCTTTAAGAATATGGGTGCCATCAAAAGATTTGTGTATGTCGTTTACTTCTATCATTGGCCTAATAAGAGTTGGGTGAGTATATAGTTAGCAATGATTATTACCACACTCGTCCAAACAAACGAGGTGGTGCTGGCCTTTCCTACTTCTAAAGCTCCACCGGTCATGTAAAAACCATGATAGGAAGGTACCGTAGCTAAAACAAAAGCAAATACCAATGTTTTGAGAAAGGCATAGGTTACGTGAAAAGGAATAAAATCTAATTGAACACCTTCTATAAAATCTGCACTGGTGCTAAATCCTCCAAATACGGCTGCCATCCAACCTCCAAAAATCCCAACATACATAGCAATTGAGATAATGAACGGGTAAAGGCAAAGTGCTATAATTTTTGGAAAAACCAGATAGTTAAGCGCATTTACTCCCATGACCTCTAGCGCATCTATTTGCTCTGTTACTCGCATAGTACCAATGCTGGATGTGATATAGGACCCTACTTTTCCTGCCATGATAATTGAGCAAAAGGTAGGGGCAAACTCAAGAATAATGGATTGCCTAGTTGCAAAGCCCACCAGGTTTTTTGGTATAAGTTCACTGGTAATGTTCAATGCCGTCTGTATGGCAACAACAGCTCCCATGAAAAAAGAAATGAAAATTAAGATACCCAAAGAACCGAAGATCAATTCGTCTACTTCTTTCAAAATGAGCGACTTCATAATGCGCCATTTTGTAGGTTTCTTAAAGACCTCTTTTATCATAATGGCATATCTGCCAATCGATCTTAGGTAGTTCATGTGATGAAAATAGGTATATCCTAACAAAAATAACAATAAACGATTTCATTTAACCTCCATTTAAACTTTAAAAGGGGAATTTATTTACTTTTGCTATCTCAATAAAACAACTATGTCCAAGAATTTTACCGTCTTATTTTTTACCATTTGTACCATTACTTTTTTACCGCTTACGTCATTCGGTCAAAAAAAATCAAAAGAACAAACCGATGCCCAATTGAAAACCGACCCAAAGCTTGTGGTGGGTATTATTGTGGATCAAATGCGCTACGATTATATTACCCGTTTTTGGGACCATTATGGTGATGATGGATTTAAACGCTTGGTTAATGAAGGTTTCAATTGTAAAAACAATCACTATAACTATGCTCCCACGAGTACAGGACCTGGGCATACTTCTGTATATACAGGTACAACACCGGCTATGCATGGCATAATTGGCAATAACTGGTACGATAAAGAATCGGATACCGATGTATATTGTGCGGGTGATCCGGCCTATAATTCAGTTGGTACTACTTCTGATGCCGGAAAAATGTCTCCCCATAGAATGACCGTTACCACAATTACAGATGAACTTCGCTTGCATACGCAAATGCGAGGTAAGACTATTGCCATTGCTTTAAAAGATAGAGGTGCTGTTCTTCCAGGTGGGCATACGGCTAATGCGGCATATTGGTTTAGCGATGGCGCTTGGATTACAAGTTCTTTTTATATGGATAAACTACCTGTTTGGGTGGAGAAGTTTAATGCTGATAAATCCGTAGATACATACAAGAAGCCATGGAAAACGTTAAAGAAAATTTCGGAGTATGTTGAAAGCGGTACGGACTATAATGCTTATGAAGGATTGTTTAAAGGGGAGAAGACCTCGGTTTTCCCTCATGATCTACCTGCGCTATGGGATGAGAATGGTAAGTATGAGCTGCTTAAAGCAACACCTTTTGGTAATAGTATAACTACTGATTTTGCTGTAGCCGCCCTTGAGGAAGAGCAGCTGGGGAAAGATGATATTACAGATTTCTTGGCTGTTAGTTTTTCAAGTACGGATTACGTAGGTCATAAGTTTGGTGTCAACTCAAAAGAAATACAGGATACGTATGTTAGACTTGATCAAGATTTAGAGCGTCTTTTTAAGGAATTAGATCGCAAAGTGGGTAAAGGAGAATATACCGTATTTCTAACCGCAGATCATGCTGCAATTGAAGTTCCGGCATATTTAAAGGATCAGAGAATACCGGCAGATTATGTTGTTTGGGACGAGATAAAAACAAATTTCAATCAATTTTTGGAGTTCAATTATGGAACAACTGATATTGTAAAGGACTTTTCTAACGACCAATACTTTTTAGACCATAGTATTATTAAGAATCTAGATTTGAGCGTACAGGAAGTTCAAGAAAATATAGCAAAAGAATTATTGAATTATAAAGGGATTGATCGTACCTATACGGCCTACCAAATGTGGCAGAATGATTACACTCATGGTATACCTTATATTCTTCAAAATGGGTATAACCAAAAACGTTCTGGTGATGTCTTGGTCGTATTGTCTCCGGGTACAATTTCTTACCCAAAAACAGGTTCTACCCATGGTTCGCCACAAATTTATGATACGCATGTGCCCTTACTTTTTTATGGTGCGGGTATTAAACAAGGGAGTACGGTAGAGCGAACCGAAATAGATGATATTGCTCCAACAGTAGCTAGCTTATTAGGGATAGCGTTTCCTAACGGAGCTACAGGAAGCCCAATAGTAGAAGTGTTGGAATAATTAGAAAGCATATGAACAATAGGCCAATTGGTGTTTTTGATTCAGGGGTTGGAGGAACTTCCATTTGGAAAGAAATTCAGAAACTCCTACCAAATGAAAATACCCTGTATTTGGCAGATAGTAAAAATGCACCTTACGGTGAGAAATCACAGGAAGAGATTCTTCAGCTAAGTATAAAGAATACCGAGTTTCTTCTGGATAAAGGCTGTAAGATTATTGTGGTTGCCTGTAATACGGCCACTACCAATGCCATATCGTATTTAAGGGCGCATTACAAAGTTCCTTTTATAGGCATAGAGCCGGCAATAAAGCCTGCGGCCTTACAATCTGAATCTAAGACTGTGGGTGTATTGGCTACAAAAGGAACGCTATCCAGTAGTCTTTTTCATAGCACATCTATTAACCATGCTGCGGGAATTAGGATTATAGAACAAGAAGGAACCGGTTTGGTGCCGTTAATAGAAAGCGGCAAAGTAGAAGCTAAGGAAACCAAGGAACTTTTAAATAAATATGTGGACCCTATGCTTGAACAAGGCATGGACCATCTGGTTTTGGGCTGTACCCATTATCCATACCTAATACCTGTTCTAAAAAGTCTATTGCCCGCTCATGTAAGGATTATTGATTCCGGAGAAGCAGTAGCAAGACAGGTACGGGCCGTGCTCCAAAAGAACGATGCGCTCAATGCATCAAATGAGCCGGCAAGACATAGACTTTATACTAACGTAGCTCCTGACGTTCTAAAGCGTTTTGTGGGGGATGTTACGGCAGATTTTTTAGTTGAAAAATTAGATTTTTAAGTAGGTAAGATACGTAAATGCGTATTTGTGTTTCTCATCTTCCGGATGGTATTGCTCGGTTGCAAGTTCCCAAACGGACTCATCAATTTCCGGAAAAAAAGTGTCGGCATCTTCAAAAGTGCCATGTACGCGGGTAAGTTCAATTTTGTTAGCTTGTTCCATTCCAAGCTTGTAGATTTCCCCTCCTCCAATTATAAATGATAAGGGCTCGTCCTTTACAAGTTGCAATGCTTCGGTTAAAGAATACACAACAACACAAGTATCATAGTTTACGGTATAGTTTTTATCCCTGGTTATGATGATATGCTTACGGTTGGGAAGGGGCTTGGGAAAGCTTTCGTACGTTTTTCTTCCCATAATAATGCTGTGGCCGGAAGTTAGTTTTTTAAACCTCTTAAAGTCGTCCGGTAAATGCCATAGGAGGTCATTGTCTTTTCCTAGAGCATTGTCCTCGGCCGCCGCCGATATCATTGCTACAGTTTTCATGGTTCAATTTTTTTGTTGATTTTGGATAGCGGAAAATCGGTCTCTATTTCCTTTTGTATTTCGGCAATACGCTTTTTTTGTTTAGCTACTAGTTTTTCTCGTTGGGTACGTTCCCAATCCTTGCCCATAAACTTTTGGGTAATAAAAACATTAAAAGCATGTATGACAAATAAAAAGGCCCAAAAGGTAATGCCCCAAATAAACCAGTCATAGGTCTCGCCGTATTTTAAAATCTTATTTATTAGAATTAAAAAGACACTGCCAATTAGAAAAATGACAAAATGAACGTATAGCCGTTTCTTTTGTTTTATGCGAGTTTGAGCGTTCTCAAGCATTTCGTGTTGCTCAAGATCTACTTCGGAGCGGTTTTTATTTTTAGAGAACATACGAATAGTTATCTTTAGATTACAAAGATAAGGCAATTGCCGACACAGCGAATACAAGATGAAAAATACCAGAAAACACTTTCCCGTTTTAAGTCAGTATATTTATGCTAACACCGCTTCTTCAGGATTACTTAATGACGATTTAATGGAGTGGCGCCAGGAACATGATCTGGATTATTTAATAGGCGGAAGTAATTTTAGAAATGAGGTAGCCGCTAAGTTAATTTCTGAAACGCGCGAAACGGTAGCCAATTTTTTTGGAGCTAAAAAGGAGAATACAGCATTGGTCCAAAATTTTACGCTAGGGTTGAATATACTTCTAGAAGGACTGGACAGGAGCCATAAGGTATTATTGGTTGAAGATGATTATCCATCGGTAAATTGGCCTTTTGAATACCGTGGTTTTGATGTATCCTATGTTCCTTTGAACGAAGATTTGGAAGCCACTATTTTGAATCAGATCGAGAAGGATAAAATTACCGTATTGGCTTTAAGCTTAGTGCAATGGACCAACGGAATTCATATAAATTTAGATTTTCTTACAAAAATTAAGCAGAAATTTCCTAAATTGAAAATAATTGCCGATGGCACGCAGTTTTGTGGCACGTCAAACTTTGATTTTGATAGTTCGCCATTGGATGTTCTAGGAGCAAGTGCGTATAAATGGTTGTTGTCCGGTTATGGAAACGGTTTTATGTTGTTCAAGGATGGAATGGAAGAAACGTTTGCTGTACGAACAATAGGTTACAATGCTTCGGGGCATGATCTAGGTGCAAGGGATAGCATTCCATTTGCCAATAGGTTTGAGCCGGGACATTTGGATACGCTAAACTTTGGGAGTTTAAAGTTTTCCTTAGAGTATTTGAGTGTCTTGGGTAAGGATGCTATAGAAAATCAGTTAAAAATGCTTTCTAAAAAAGCAAAAAATGAATTTGGCGAACTAGGATTGTTGCCTAAGTCAATACTAGGTAGAGACAATCATAGTACTATATTTAATATAGAAGGAAATGATGCTCTTTTTCAAATATTAACGGCCAAAGGTGTCATCTGTTCGCAACGCGGAGACGGTATTAGGCTTAGTTTTCATTTTTACAATAGTGAGGAAGATATCAATGAAGTTGTAAAAATCTTAAAAACAGCTATATAGACGATTACAATGTAGAGAAAAGGATGACAATATTTTGCATCCAATTACTATTTGTTATGTAAATATTGCGAAAATGATAAAAATGCGTTAATCATTGTATATGAGCATTTTAATATGTTAGTTTTGCCCTTGATTTAGAAACTAAAAAATCAATTTAAAATAATACATAATGGCAATTTCAAAACAGTATCTAAAAACAAAACCCGTTTGTAAAGTTACTTTTACGGTTCCTGCAGAGGAAGCATCAAAAGTGGCTGTTGTTGGTGATTTCAATAACTGGAAAGCAAACAAAGCAAGTTCATTGAAGAAGTTGAAAAACGGAAATTTCAAAGGTACTTTAGAACTTCCTAAAGAGACTTCTTTTGAGTTTAAATATATCATAGACGGTAACTATGTAAATGAAGCGGAAGCTGATCGTTACCAGTGGAATGATTATGCAGGTGGTGAAAACGCCGTTCTGGATTTATAATTCATTCGTTAGAAATATATAGAAAGCCGGAACATGTTTATGTCCCGGCTTTTTTTACTTTGAAGTAATTGCACAAGCTTGTGTAGAAGCGGTTGTGCTAATTATCTATTTGTTTCTATGCTTCAACGGTAACTCCCTTCCAGAAAGCAACTCGGCCTTTGATACCTTTGGCCAATGGGCTAACTTCTGGGTAGTACCATGCTGCATCAGGATTTTCCTTGCCATCAACCATTAGGGTATAGTAATGTGCCTGACCTTTCCATGGGCAAGTAGTATGTGTTTCACTTGTTTTGAAGTATTCTTTTTTAATACTTTCCGCAGGAAAATAATGGTTGTTTTCTACAACAACTGTTTCATCACTTTCCGCTATTACGGTATTGTTCCAAATTGCTTTCATATCAAATGCATTTATGCCATTCCTTTAAACGGCAGGTAAATAATTAAAGTTAGAAGGTGTTGAGGTTACTTTTTTCTTAGTACAAAATTTTTGTAATGGTTTTCAGCATCACAAAACTCTGTTTCTATTTTTAGACCCGCTTTTTCGGCTAGCCAAGCAACCACCTTATCGTCATACTTTTGGGAAATCTCGGTATGTATTGTTTCCCACTGTTCAAAATCAATTAGTACGTCTAACTTTTCAATACTTACAGATTGGGCTTCTTTGGCTACCAAGTAACTCCTTGCCGTTCCGGTTTCCGGGTCATATACTTCCCAGTGTAGAAACTTGTCCAAATCAAAATTGCCGCCAAGTTCTGTATTGATTCTGGCCAATACGTTTTTATTGAATGCTGCAGTTATTCCGGCTTGATCATTGTAAGCATCTAGAATGGTCTGTGGGTTTTTCTTCATGTCAAACCCAATAAAGAACAAATCATCCTTTTGCATAAGCTCTTGAACACTTCTTAGAAAGTCTATAGCTTGCTCGTGCAAGAGGTTTCCAATGTTAGAACCTAAGAAGAGAATTACTTTCTTAGTACCGTTTTTGGAGTTTATTTTTTTCAATGCCTCAAAATAGGTGCCTTGTTGGGGTTCTACAACCACATTTGGGAGCTCTTTTTTAAGGGATTGTTCCAAACCATTAAGTACGTTTTGACTAATGTCAATAGGTTGGTATTTGAAATTATAGTTGTTTTCTGAAAGGTGTTTTAATAGGATTTTAGTCTTTTTACCATCTCCGGCACCCAACTCTATAAGTTTGAATTTAGGAATTCCCGAAGCAAAAAGCTCGGCTATTTCTTGGGTGTGATTCGCAAGAATATCAAACTCTTTCTGAGTAAGGTAATACTCTGGCATATTCATAATATCCTGAAAAAGTTTGTCTCCCTTCTCGTCATAGAAATATTTGGACGATAAATGTTTGGGGAAATCCGTTAGCCCGGTATGGACATCTTCTTCAAATTGGGTCTCAAAAAGTATTTGGGTTGGTTTATGCATGCCTCTTAGGTCGGAAAAGTTCTAAATACTATACGTGTGTCGTCTAAAAAATTATTTGGCCAGCCTTAAACCGGTATATTGCCATCTTAGTTGGGTCTGAAAGAAGTTACGGTATGTGGGTCTGGTATGATGTACGGGTGTGGCAACGGAACCACCACGCAGTACTTTCTGATTCACCATAAATTTACCGTTGTATTCACCTAGGGCGCCATCAGCTTTTTTATAATTGGGGTAGGGGAGATAAGCGCTTTCCGTCCATTCCCATCGCTTTCCCCAGTTAAAGAGTGATTGGGCCGCTTCCCATTCAAATTCCGTAGCAAGACGGCAGCCTTTCCATTGTGCAAAGGCGAATGCCTCAAAATATGAAATGTGGGTAACGGGGGCATTGGGTGTAATTTCCTGAAGCCCGTTTAGCGTATAATTATGCCAAAGTCCGTCAATATTGTGCCAGTATAAAGGTGCGGAAATGTTATTTTGGTTTATCCAATCCCAACCTTCTGCATGCCAAAGGTCAAATTTCTTGTAGCCCTCAGCTTCAACGAATGCAATATATTCTTGATTGGTAATAAGATTTTTTGATACCTGAAACGGGTGTAGGTATACTTTATGCCTTCCCAATTCATTGTCATAGCAAAAAGTGTTAGAGTTATGGCCTATTTCGTAAATACCTTCATCCATAGAAATCCACTCTTGTGGTTCATTCTCATGTGGATGCTCTTTAAAGTTATTTGAATAAACGGGTAATAGCGGGTTGTTGCCCAGAATAAACTTAATATCCGTTAATAACAACTCTTGATGCTGCTTTTCATGATGTATACCTATTTCCAACAGGTCATCTAATTCTTGACTTTGTGATGTGCTAAATAGGTTTTTTATCCCTTCCGTTACGTACGTGCGATAGGCATAGACACTGTCTACAGAGGGGCGCGAGAGATTGCCCCGGTCGGAACGCACTACACGTTTGCCTACGGTTTCATAGTAACTATTGAATACAAAGGAAAAATCCTCATCAAAAACGGTATAGCCCTTAAAATGAGGTTTTAAAATAAACTCTTCAAAAAACCAAGTTGTGTGTCCTAGGTGCCATTTAGGAGGGGAAACATCTACAATGGGTTGAACCACGTAGTCTTCAATTTCTAGAGGCTTGCAAATGTTTTCTGTGTGCAGGCGCGTCTCTAAAAAAAAATCAACGAGGGAATCGATTGAGGTCATATCAATTTTTATATTCTATAAATATAAGGATTATAGAATGTACGCCATGAGCTCAATAGTATTTTTGGTGAACGCTAAACGGCAACGGCACCCTTTATATGAGGGTGAGGGTTGTAATCCTCCAGGCTGAAATCTTCAAACTTAAAGTCAAAAATGTCTTTTATTTCCGGGTTGATGACCATTTTCGGTAAAGGCCTAGGTTCGCGACTCAATTGCAATTCTACCTGCTCCATATGGTTGTTGTAGATGTGGGCGTCACCAAAAGTGTGAATAAATTCACCCGCTTCATAACCGCACACTTGTGCCATCATCATTGTAAATAGTGCGTAAGAAGCAATGTTAAACGGTACACCTAAAAAGATGTCTGCACTACGTTGGTAAAGTTGACATGAAAGCTTGCCATCAGCAACATAAAACTGAAAAAAGGCATGGCAGGGAGGGAGTGCCGCTTTGCCATTGGCTACATTTTCAGAGAACGATTTTGAGGTGTCCGGAAGTACACTTGGGTTCCATGCGGAAACCAACATACGTCTGCTATTAGGATTGTTTTTTAAAGATTGAATAACATCTTTAATTTGATCAATCTCATCATTGTTCCAATTACGCCATTGATGACCATAAACAGGGCCTAAATCACCATTCTCATCTGCCCATTCGTTCCAGATACGCACGCCGTTTTCTTGAAGGTATTTAATATTTGTATCTCCTTTCAAGAACCAAAGCAACTCATAAACGATAGACTTCAGGTGTAGCTTTTTGGTAGTTACCATAGGAAAACCTTTGCTGAGGTCAAAACGCATTTGATATCCAAAAACGCTCAATGTTCCAGTTCCTGTACGGTCTCCTTTTTGGTTACCGTTTTCGAGTACGTGCTTTAGTAAATCGTGGTATTGTTTCATAGTAGCGTAAAGATAATGGGTAAAAGGAAAAGGAAAAGGAATTGCTATTTTGAGTTATCAGTAATTTATTAACCGAGATATTTTTGCTGAATATTCTAACTCTCGGTTATCCCAAAATCATACCCGCAATAGTAGCGGAGAGTAAAGATGCAATTGAACCACCAAGAACGGCCTTAAGACCAAATTCGGAAAGTGTCTTGCGTTGACCGGGTGCTAAAGAGCCGATACCGCCAATTTGTATGCCTATAGATGCAAAGTTTGCAAATCCGCAGAGCATATAAGTGGCCATAATAACAGATTTGTTATAAGTAAGGTTGGCTCCTCTGCTTAAATCCTTAAGTTCGGCCAATTGTTTGTAGCCAATAAACTCGCTTGCGGCTAGCTTTATACCCAATAATTGCCCCATGAACATAACATCTTCTTTTGCAACGCCTATTAACCACATAAGAGGCGCAAAGATGGTTCCGAGAATAGCTTCTAAAGAGAATTTTTTATAAGCCGTGTTCTCTACAATCCAATCATTTAAATGGGTCAGGTCTCCCGCATATCCTAAAATGCCATTGATCATGGCGATCATAGCAACAAAAACCAAAAGCATGGCACCAACGTTAACCGCTAATTTTAGCCCTTCAGTTGTTCCGTTAGCTATGGCGTCTAACATATTTGAACCGATTTTTTCCGTAGAAACTTCAATATCCGTATTAACGACTTCCGTTTGCGGATATAATATTTTTGAGATTACGATTGCCCCTGGTGCGGCCATAACTGATGCAGCCAATAAGTGCTTCGCAAAAACCAACTGCAGCAATTTATCCTCACCACCTAAAAAACCTATATAAGCAGCTAAAACAGCTCCGGCAACGGTAGCCATTCCGCCAATCATTACCAATAGTATTTCCGAACGGTTCATTTTTTCCAAATACGCCTTAATCAATAAAGGTGCTTCGGTCTGACCTAAAAAAATATTTCCCGCAACAGAAAGACTTTCGGCTCCGGATATACCCAATGTTTTAGAAAGCATCCAGGCCAATGCCCTAACCACTTTCTGGATTACTCCTAAATAGAATAATAAAGAGGTAAGTGCAGAAAAGAAGATAATGGTAGGCAATACTTGAAATGCAAAAATGTAGCCGAATGTATTGGTGTCAACAACTAAACCTTCAAAAAGAAATTTACTTCCCGCACGGGTGAACCCTAAAATACTGATAAAAACTTCACCAACGGATTCAAATCCCTTTTGGATGAAAGGTACCTTTAGTACACCAACAGCAATGAAAAGTTGTAGGGTAAGACCTATGCCAACCGTTTTCCAATTGATGGCTTTTCGGTTAGAACTGAATAAAAATGAAATAAGTAAAAGCACCACCATTCCCAATACACCACGGCCTAAACTGCTTAGAGTAAAGCCTTCGTTAGGTTTTATTTTGTTGGTGGTTTCTGAAATTACATCATTGATTACCGTTGTTTCAACATTGGGTACGGTAATACTATCTTGTGCTATGGATGGGAAAAAAATGAAAAGGGCAAGCAGAACAATCCAAGGGTTGATTTTCATAGGGTACTTGCTTGTTTATCAGTTTCTTTTTGAAATCTCGTCCCGTAACTTGGCCGCTTTTTCATAATCTTCGTTGGCTACAGCTTGATCAAGCTCTTTGTGGAGCTCATCAACAGAAAGTTCCGTATAACCATCTGTTGCACCGGATTCGATTTCTACAGTTTCGCCCTCTTGTAAGATTTCGTCAACTACAATGCTGTCATCGGTTTCTTCTTTTTCCTTGTCTTTTGACGAGAACTTTAAAAAGATTCCTGCTTTGTCCAAAATAGTCTTGTAAGTGAAAATAGGGGCGTTAAACCGGAGAGCCAATGCAATGGCATCACTGGTTCTGGCATCTATAATCTCCTCAATTTTATCACGCTCGCATATAATACTGGAGTAAAAAACACCGTCTACCAATTTGTGGATAATAACCTGTTTGATAACAATGTCAAAACGATCTGAAAAGTTTTTGAACAAATCGTGGGTTAAAGGTCTAGGCGGTTTTATTTCCTTTTCAAGTGCAATGGCAATGGACTGTGCTTCAAAAGCACCGATAACGATGGGTAATTTACGATCGCCTTCCACTTCGTTCAAAATAAGGGCATATGCCCCGTTTTGTGTTTGGCTATAGGAAATACCTTTTATTTTTAACCTTACTAAGCTCATAGAATCTTTAAAATACAAAAGACTGTTTAAATACGGGCGTACCATGCATTTAAACAGCCCTTTAATGAGCGCAAATTAACAAAAATTAAGCGTTTTGCGCTTTAAATTCCTTTAATTTTTCGATGAGCTTTGGTACCACTTCAAAGGCGTCGCCCACAATTCCGTAGTCGGCAGCTTTGAAAAATGGTGCTTCAGGGTCCGAGTTAATGACCACTTTGGTTTTTGAGGCACTTACTCCTGCCAAATGTTGTATAGCTCCTGAAATACCAATAGCTATGTATAAGTTGGATGCAACCGGCTTTCCGGTTTGCCCAACGTGCTCTCCGTGGGGTCTCCATCCCATATCGGAAACAGGTTTTGAGCAAGCTGTAGCGGCACCAAGAACTTGGGCAAGATCTTCGATCATTCCCCAGTTTTCAGGACCTTTAAGACCTCGTCCTCCGGAAACCACAATCTCTGCGTCCGCAATGGTTACCTGACCGGCAACCTTGTCTATTTCAACGGACTTAACGGAGAAATCAGCATCGCTTAAATCTGCATTAAAAGTTTCAACCGCTGCGGTTGTAGGATTTTCTTTTATGCCAAATGCGTTGTTGGAAACACCAATAATCTTGGTATCCGTAGTAATTTCTGTATGAGCAAAGCCTTTATTACTAAATGCGGTACGCTTTACACTAAATGGAGATGTGCTTTCCGGCGCGGCAACAACATTGGGTACGTATCCTGCTTTTAATTTCGCAGCTAGGATTGGCGCCAAGAATTTGCTGTTGGTGCTGGAGCTTACGATAACTACCTGTGCACCTTCACTATTGGCGGCCTGCATAATACTATTAGCGTATGCGGCGGCACTGAAAGTGGAAAGTTTGTCATCGGCTATGTTCAATACTTTGGAAACACCATAAGTTCCCAAGGCTTCGTTATCACTAGCGTTAAATGCAATTGCAGTAACTGATGAGCCTAACTGGTCTGCCACAGCTTTGGCATATGATGCCACTTCAAAGGCACTTTTTTTGAATTTTCCGTTTTCGGATTCTGTATATACTAATACTGACATGTGGTGTATTGTTTAATTTTTAGAGATAAAGTTAAGCTGAATAGGGTTTTGTGGGCTTGTGGCCCGTGGTTGAGAACCTATCTAGCGTAATTAAATTACCTTAGCTTCGTTGTGCAATAAATCTACCAACTCATCTGCGGAATTCACCAATTTTACACTTCCTTTTGCGGTAGGCTTGTCAAATTTCGCATCTTTGGTCGCAATGGTAGCATCAATAGGCTCCACTGCGGTAAGTGTCTTTTTTCGTGCCATCATAATACCTCTCATGTTAGGTATTTTTAGGTCACTTTCCTGTACAAGGCCTTTTTGCCCACCAATAACTAGAGGTAGGGAAGCCTGTACGGTTTCTTTTCCGCCGTCTATTTCTCTTATAGCCGTTGCCGTATCGCCTTCTATTTCAAGACTTATACAAGTGTTTATAAAATTCATTCCTAAAAGAGTTGCCAGAATTCCGGGAACCATTCCTCCGTTGTAATCAATACTTTCCCTGCCTGCTATAACAAGGTCGTAGGCTCCGTCCTTAACAATGTTGGCCAGTTGTTCGGCAACAAAAAATCCGTCTACCGGAGCGGCGTTAACCCTAATGGCTTCATCAGCGCCAATGGCAAGTGCCTTACGCATAGTTGGTTCTACGCTGGCTTCGCCTACTGTAGCAATGTGTACGGTAGCTCCTTGCTTTTCCTTGAACCACATGGCACGGGTTAAACCAAACTCATCATTAGGGTTTATGACAAACTGTACGCCATTGGTGTCAAATTTTGTATCACCGTCCGTAAAGTTTATTTTTGAGGTCGTGTCAGGAACATTACTTATGCAAACTAATATTTTCATGTCTATAAAGCTATTTATAATCTAGACGAAGATATGGAAACTTTTTCGAAAATACTATGCATGCATAGTATTTTTTATAACTTTTTTTGATTCTGAGAGCCCTTTAATTGATATATATTTTCCTATTTTTGCTTGCGTTTTTAACGATCATAATAAAAAGATACTCCATATAATATGAAGACATTACAATTTAGGGAAGCCATTGTCGAGGCGATGTCGGAAGAAATGAGAAAAGACGAGTCAGTTTATCTGATGGGAGAAGAGGTTGCCGAATATAACGGTGCTTACAAAGCTTCTAAAGGAATGCTAGACGAGTTTGGTGCCAAACGAGTTATAGATACGCCAATTGCCGAACTAGGTTTTGCTGGTATAGGTGTAGGGTCTACAATGACCGGTTGCCGTCCTATAATAGAGTTCATGACGTTTAACTTTGCTTTGGTAGGTATCGATCAGATCATCAATAATGCGGCTAAAATCCGTCAGATGTCTGGTGGGCAATTTCCTTGTCCAATAGTTTTTAGAGGTCCTACGGGTTCTGCAGGTCAATTGGCCGCAACACATTCCCAGGCTTTTGAAAGCTGGTATGCTAACTGTCCTGGGTTAAAGGTTGTAGTGCCTTCCAATCCTGCAGATGCAAAAGGGTTATTGAAATCGGCTATTCGCGATAATGATCCTGTTATTTTTATGGAGTCTGAGCAGATGTACGGAGATAAGGGTGAGGTTCCAGAAGGGGAATATACAATTCCTTTAGGTGTTGCCGATATCCGAAGAGAGGGTAGCGATGTTACTATTGTATCTTTTGGTAAAATAATTAAAGAAGCCGATAAAGCTGCGGACGAACTTCAAAAAGAAGGTATTAGCTGTGAAATCATTGATTTACGTACCGTTAAACCATTGGATTACGAAGCTGTATTAAAGTCTGTAAAGAAAACAAATCGTTTGGTTATTCTTGAGGAGGCATGGCCGTTTGGCAATGTGGCAACGGAATTGACCTTTCATGTGCAGTCCAATGCTTTTGATTATTTGGATGCACCTATAGAGAAAATAAACACTGCCGATACACCGGCGCCATATTCTCCAGTATTGTTGGAAGAATGGTTGCCAAACCATGAAGATGTGGTTAAGGCTGTTAAGAAAGTGTTATACAAATAGATATAACTAATTTGTAAAGGTACTTTTGCTTCACCGACTTAGTGTCGGTGAAGCATTTTTTTTTAGGATTTCAGTTTGGTGTTTTTTGGCTTGGATTTAGATTTTTAGCTTGAAAACAGTAGCGGACTTTATTTTGAATGCAAAAAAAACTAATCAACAATTGTACTATAATCTGTTCTGGTACATTATTTGTTTATAGAGTACAGAGAAAATTTCTTAGATGAAGAACCTCCTTTTATTTGTTTTACTGCTTTTTTCTTTGGTTGTCGGTGCACAAACAAAAGTAGGCGGTACAGTTGTAGACGAAGATAACCAGCCGGTAGCGTTCGCTAATATTCTTTTTAAAGGTTCATATGAGGGTACCATTACGGATGATAATGGTAATTTCTATATGGAGTCGGATGGGGGCCATACCACGCTTGTAGTCTCCTTTATTGGTTATGAGAATGTAGAGATTCCGCTAGAGTCTAAAGTAACCTATAAAATGAAGGTTGTCATGAAAGAGGCCTCCCAACAATTAGATGAAGTTGTGCTTGTTGGAGGAAAACAACCTAAGAAAAACAATCCTGCGGTAGAAATACTGAAAAAAATATGGGCTAAAAAAAGAGAGAACGGCCTGCGTAAGTTTGATCAATATGCCTTTGAGAAATATGAAAAGGTAGAATTTGACCTGAATACGATAGACAGCGCCTTGATGAAGAAAAAAATATTCAAGGGGCTAGAATTTGTTTTTAAGGATTTGGACACTTCGCGTATTACCGGTAAGACTTACCTGCCTATCTTTTTGAACGAAACCTTCTCCAAAGTTTATGGAGACAATCGCTTAGATGAGGAAAAGGAAGATATATTGGGTAACAAAAACTCAGGTTTTGACAACAATCAGGCTATAATCGCCTTTGTGGCAGACCTCTATCAGGAATATGATATTTATGATAATTATTTAAAGTTCTTCGATAAAAGTTTTACCAGCCCACTTTCAAGAACGGGTGTGGATGTTTATAATTATGCACTTAGGGATAGTGCTTTCATAGAAAATAAATGGTGTTATAATATTGTCTATTATCCAAGACGAAAGAACGAACTTACGTTTAAGGGAGACTTTTGGGTAAACGATACTACCTATGCCGTAAAGAATATCAATTTAGAAGTTACCAAAAGTGCCAATATCAACTGGGTAAAAGAAATTTATATTGAACAGGATTTTGAAGTGGTCAATGACTCCGTATTTCTGCTGAAGCGCGATTATATGATGAGCGATTTTAGTTTTCAGAAAAAGGAAGAGTCCAGAGGTATGTACGGAAAGCGTACTACCGTATTTGATAATTATGCCTTTGATCAAAAGAAACCCAAAGAATTTTATAAGACAGAGAGTAACCCGTATGACCCTGTGGTCTTAAACCGGGACAGTACGTTTTGGCAGAATAATAGGTTGGAGAGTTTAAACAAGGACGAAAAAGGAATTTACCAGCTATTGGATACCTTAAAGACGGTTCCTAAATTTAAGTCGTACTACAATCTAGTAAGTATTTTAGGTAGTGGGTATGTAGAGATTGATAAGTGGAATATGGACATCGGTTCGGTATACGATGTTTTTGGTTACAATCAAGCAGAAGGCCCACGTGTACGTATTGGAGCACGTTCCTATTTTGGTGAAAATGACCTTTGGCGTGTTGAAGGATATACCGCGTATGGTTTTACAGATAGAAAGTTTAAACATGGAGTGTCAGGAAAAATATTGCTTGACCAAAAGAGCAGGCTTATTGTTTCTGGGGGCAACCGGCGCGATATTGAGCAGCTGGGGGTAAGTCTAACGGCTACAAATGATGTTCTTGGCCGTAGCATTGCCTCGTCTTCGTTGGTTACCGTTGGTGCCAATAACAGGTTAACGAACATTAATCTAAGTAAATTCAGTGTAGAGATTGAGCCTATTACCAATGTAAGGTTTGGGGTTGGCGGAACGTTTAGAAAATTAAGCTCTGCTTTACCGGATGATTTTAGTTTGGATTATGTAGACCCCGATTCCCCAACGGGAATTTCATCTGAGATAAACCAGTTTGATTTTAATGCAATCATGATTTATACGCCTGGTAAAAGAACCATTGGCTATGGTGTGGAACGTAAGGGTATGAATGATGATTACAGTACGCTGTTATTAAGTTATACCAAAGGTGTAGATGTAGTCTTTGATAGCGATTTTAGTTATAGCAAACTTCAATTTTCATACAGTCAGCCATGGCAAATAGGTGGTTTTGGTAGACTTTTTTCTACCTTGGAGATGGGTAAGACCTTTAATACGGTACCACTTGGGTTGTTGAATGTAGTTCCTGGAAATCAGACATTCTTTTCAAACTACGGTACCTTTCCAAATTTGGATTTCTATGAATTTGTTACGGACACCTATGTGGCATTGCACCTGCAACATAATTTTAACGGGCGAATTTTTTCCCGTATTCCGTTGTTGCGAAAGCTGAATTTAAGGGAGATTATTGGCCTTAGAGGAGTTTGGGGAGATTTGTCAGATGAAAATATAGCTCTAAGTACGCCGGCAACCATAAATACCCCATTGCAGGCACCATCCGATAAAATTTATTACGAATATTCTTTTGGTATTGGTAACATATTTAAAATTCTTAGAATAGATTTTAACTTTAGAGGTAACTATTTGGATGCACCTGATGCACGTCCTTTTAGTGTTACGGGAACATTTGGTTTTGATTTTTAATTGAAGTTTCTAGTCTAGTCGTATTTATGTAGTTCGTTCATTACGAATTATTTATAATTATGCATTTGTTGTTTCTTATTCGGGCCATGGAGCTTGTAAGAATTTCCAAATTCTAATAATTGTCAAAAAAGCCGATGTTTTTTCAATATTTGCGGGTAGACACGTATGCATTTTTGTACCTTCGCAGCTGTAAAATAAACCTAAAAAATGGGAAAAAAAGCTGACATAACTTTTGACGTTTTAATTGAGATTCCAAAAGGAAGTAGGAATAAATATGAATACGATTTTGCACTACATAAGATACGTTTTGACCGTATGCTTTTTTCATCAATGATGTACCCTGGAGATTATGGTTTCATTCCAGAGACTTTAGCATTGGATAAAGATCCGCTAGATGTTTTGGTAATGGGTGCAGAACCAACATATCCTATGGTCGTTATGGAAGTAAGGCCAATTGGTGTGTTTCATATGACCGATGAAAAAGGGCCGGATGAAAAAATTATCTGTGTACCTGTTTCGGATCCTATTTGGAGCAATAACCATGATATAAGTGACCTAAATCCACACCGTTTAAAAGAAATTGAGCATTTCTTTAAAGTGTACAAGGATTTGGAAAAGAAAAAAGTTGACACTGGTGGATGGGGCGATGCCGAAGAGGCCGTTAAAATTTACAAAGAATGTGTACAACGATATGATGAGAGCGATTTAAAAAAGAAGCGCACTTTTACGATATAAATAAAATTCACTCCTTAAAAAGCCTTTTTTAGCAATAAAAAAGGCTTTTTTTTATATGATCAATTTCATTACTTTAGTTGGCATTAGAAATCTTAAACAACAACTCGAATGGAATTAGTAGTGAAATTTCTGCCAGTATTTGGAATATTGGCTTTAGTATTCGTCTTTGCCAAAAACGTATGGGTGAGTAAACAAGACGAGGGTGATGCCAAAATGGCTCGTATTGCTAAGAATATTGCAGATGGTGCAATGTCCTTTTTAAAAGCAGAGTATAAGATCCTTGCAATCTTTGTGTTAGCTGTGGCGGTGCTGCTTTATTTTAAAGGTAGTAACGAGGTAGGCTCGCACGGAATGGTTGCCTTATCTTTTATTGTAGGTGCTATATGTTCTGCACTGGCCGGTTTTATTGGCATGAAAGTAGCTACTAAAGCTAATGTACGAACTACACAGGCTGCGCGTACCTCTTTAGGTAAGGCCTTGGAAGTTGCTTTTGCGGGTGGTGCCGTTATGGGGCTTGGTGTTGTTGGACTTGGTGTTTTGGGGCTTAGTGGTCTTTTTATGGTATACCAAGGTGTTTGGCCTGGTGCGGATAATTTAGGTTTGGTCCTAAATGTACTTTCAGGATTTTCTTTAGGAGCATCTTCTATTGCACTTTTTGCTCGTGTGGGCGGTGGTATATATACAAAAGCCGCAGATGTAGGGGCAGATTTGGTAGGTAAGGTAGAGGCGGGTATTCCAGAGGATCATCCTTTAAATCCGGCTACGATTGCAGATAATGTTGGGGATAACGTTGGGGATGTTGCAGGTATGGGGGCGGATTTGTTCGAGTCTTATGTAGGGTCTATTATTGGAACCATGGTTTTGGGTGCTTTTATCATAACTCCGGAATTTGGGGGTATGGGAGCGGTCTACTTACCGTTAGTGCTTGCGGCTGTTGGTATTGTCATGTCTATAATAGGAACCTTTTTTGTTAAGGTAAAGGATGGTGGAAATCCACAGACTGCTTTAAATATTGGAGAGTTCGGTTCTGCCGGTTTAATGGTGGTTGCCTCTTATTTTATTATAAACGCTTTAATTCCTGAGACTATTGAAGGTCTGCCAATGGGAGCAATGGGAATTTTCATTGCTACTATTGCCGGTTTAGTTGCCGGTCTAGGTGTAGGGAAGATTACGGAATATTATACGGGAACTGGTACCAAGCCGGTTTCTTCTATTGTTGAGCAATCCGAAACAGGTGCTGCAACGAACATTATTGCTGGTTTGGGAGTGGGAATGATGTCTACAATGATTCCTATTTTATTGATTGCGGCCGCTATTTTAGTTTCCCATCATTTTGCAGGTTTATATGGTATAGCTATTGCCGCTGTTGGGATGTTGGCAAACACTGGAATTCAGTTGGCTGTTGATGCATACGGACCTATTTCCGATAATGCAGGTGGTATTGCGGAGATGGCGGAGTTGCCTTCTGAAGTTAGGGAGCGTACCGATAAATTAGATGCCGTTGGTAACACTACTGCGGCCATAGGAAAAGGTTTTGCTATCGCTTCTGCTGCTTTAACGGCTTTGGCTTTGTTTTCGGCTTTTATGAAAGTGGCGAACGTAACTTCAATTGATGTGTCCCAACCTAAAATTATGGCAGGTCTTTTGGTGGGTGGAATGCTTCCGTTTGTGTTTTCGGCCTTGTCTATGAATGCTGTTGGTCGTGCGGCCATGGCAATGATAGAGGAGGTAAGACGTCAATTCAGGGATATTCCCCAGTTAAAAGCGGCCTTGCAGGTCATGCGTGAAGTAGATTCTGATATGTCAAAAGCTACCTCGGAACAAAGGGCTATTTTTGATGCAGCAGATGGATATGCGGAGTATGATAAATGTGTTGATATTTCTACAAAGGCATCTATTAAAGAAATGGTACTGCCCGGATTGTTGGCTATTGCTGTTCCGGTGGCAGTTGGCTTCATTGGTGGAGCGGAAATGTTGGGCGGTCTTTTGGCGGGTGTAACAACCTGCGGGGTGCTAATGGCAATTTTCCAGTCCAATGCCGGTGGTGCATGGGATAACGCTAAGAAGATGATTGAATCCGATGGCCGCAAAGGTACGGATGCACATAAGGCTGCAGTTGTAGGAGATACTGTTGGTGATCCGTTTAAAGATACATCTGGGCCTTCTTTAAATATTCTTTTGAAATTAATGTCCGTTGTGGCGTTGGTGATTGCGCCAAGTATCGCCATGAACGCAACGGGTATGGCCGATGTTGAAAACACGAAGGAAATCAAAATTGAGATGAATGCTATTGATACGAATATGGCCGAGGCAACAATTGCATATACTACAGTTGTAAACGGAGAAAAGCTTGTTCAAGAAAAAGTTTTTAAGGGTACGGAATCAACTGTTAAAAGCCAATTAATGGCTTTTGAAAAAGACGTTGAATTCAATAAAGGAACGGATGCTGAAATCACCATTGAAAAGGTGGATATTCGAAAATAATTTAAATATAGATTGAAATGAAAAGGGGGCTTGATTGCCCCCTTTTTTTATTTGTTTATTAGTGAAGTTTGAATGTAATGGGAATGCTAAAAGGCACCCGTACCGGGGTTCCTCTTTGTTTGCCAGGTTTCATTTGGGGTAGTTTATCAATAATTCTTTTTGCTTCTTTTTCTAAGCTTTTGTCCGGACCTCGTAATTGTACGTTGCCTATGCTTCCGTCTTTTTGAATCACGAACATAATGTTCACTCGGCCTTGAATTCCCATTTCTTGGGCAGATTCAGGGTATCTGAAATTTTTGGCAATATGTCTGTTTATCATTTTCTGGAAACAATCACGTTTGTCTTTTTGGGTTTCACAACCGGGGAAAACAGGAACATCTTCAATGACCATAAAAGACATTTCTTCAGGTTCATCGGTTTCCAAAACTTCAATATCGGACACTTCTAAAATCTCTTCGTCTTGATTGGTCTCGGTAGATTCAAATACATCTTCAACGGCTTCTTCCTCATCGTCAATTATTTCAATTATAGGAGGTGCCGTAATTTGTTTTGGGGGAGGAGGGGTTTTGAACTCCACTAAAATGGGGAGTTCTTCGGTTAGTTGGTCCTCTATGTTCATGGAGACGTCGTAATCATAAGTTTTGTCATAGGTCTTCCATTCAAAGGCCGCAAGGGTTAACATAAGAACGAACAATAGCCCAAATAGAAAATAGATAGGACGGTTTCTGTTTAGGTCTTTTTGTGGGTTTTTCTTTGGTTTCATCTTTTCTGGGTTTAGAGTGGATTTTTAAAAATCAACAGGGTTAAACATGATTAAACTTAAAGCCAACTCTTTTAGTTTGAAACCGGTACTGAGGGAAACGTACCTTTGGGTGCGTGAACGCTACTTTTGATTAGTCATAGATTTTTATTGTAGTCGGTCTGAGCACTATATTTAAGTATATTTGATGTCATGGGTTTATTCGGAAAGAAAGACAAGTTGCAGATTATGGCTTTTCAGGGCTATGGGACCAATTCGCACTTTTATGCGCGTGGCAGGGCTTTGGAAGACGAGGAAATAGATTTGTCAAAAAAGGGTTTCTTCAATTTAATCTGGAACAGTTACAAGCGTTTTGAAACCGATGAAATACGCAATACCTGCGTTAGGATAAAACTTCCTGATGGGAGAACCCTTACCGGAAAAACAGATGGTAGAGGGTATTATACTTTTGATGAGCCGCAAAATAATCTAGAGGAGCTTACCAATGGGGAAGGTTGGTTAAATTATGAGATTTCATACTCGGATGCCTCTCTCCGTAGGGAAGTTCTGCATCAGAATAAGTTTCCCGGAGAATTGTTAATACCTTCCGCTACTGCACAGTTTGGGGTCATAAGCGATATAGATGATACAATCTTGCATACGGGCGTGGTTTCTTCGTTAAAGTGGAAGGTAATCGTAAACACCATTTTTAAAAGGGTCAGTAACCGGAAACCCTTAAAAGGTACGGCAGAATTCTACAATTTACTGCACAGGGGGCAATCAGGAAAGGAGGCGAACCCTATTTTTTATGTGAGCCATAGCCCATGGAACATGTACAGGTATTTAGAACTTTTTCTACAAGAAAACGACTTTCCCAAAGGCCCCATATTGTTGCGAAATTTCCCAAGCTTGGGGCTGCGCAAAAGACCGGACGAAAAACCTCAAAAGCAAAAGGAGATACTCAATATTTTAAAAACATATCCCAATTTAAAATTTATTTTAATCGGGGATAGTGGGGAGCATGATGCAGATATTTATAAGGAAATAGCGGAGTTATACCCAAAACAGATAAGTGCTATTTACATTAGAAGTGTAGCCCATAAACGAAGAATGGAACGGGTTAGAAGTCTCTTTAGCGCATATAAAACAACTCCTGTGCTATTAGTGGAAACTAGTGAACAAGCTATAGAACATGCAAAAGCAAATGGTTTTATTGCTAATACTCCCTAAAATAATCCGTTGATTTCTGCGTCTATTTTATTGATGATAGTTCCCAAATCTTCAGGTTGATCTACAAAATCCAAATCGTCTACATCAATAATAAGGAGGTTCCCCTTGGTGTACCCATGAATCCAAGCTTCGTAGCGTTCGTTAAGTCGGCTTAAGTAATCTATGGAAATACTGTTCTCATATTCGCGCCCGCGCTTATGGATTTGTTTTACCAAGTTGGGAATGGAACTTCTTAAGTAGATAAGTAAATCAGGCGGTTGAACCAAACTCTCCATCAGTTCAAAAAGGCTCTTGTAGTTTTCAAAATCCCTATTGGTCAACAGGCCCATGGCATGAAGGTTGGGGGCAAAAATATATGCATCTTCATAAATGGTCCTATCCTGAATAATTTCCTTGCCGCTCTCCCTAATTTGTAGGATTTGACGGAACCTATGGTTTAAAAAGTAAATCTGAAGGTTGAAGCTCCAGCGCTCCATCTGATTGTAGAAATCATCTAAATAAGGGTTGTCTACTACATCTTCAAAGTTGGCTTCCCAGTTGTAATGTTTTGCTAATAACCTGGTTAAGGTTGTTTTTCCTGCACCGATGTTTCCGGCAACTGCTATGTGCATAGAGCTTTATAGATTAATGGTTGTGTGTTTTTATGCAAGGTAATTAGAAGGTACAAGATACGAGATAACTATAGGAAGTAAAAACATAATTTATTCACAATATGAAAAAAAATGCCAAGTTTCTTGATTTTCTTTTGGATGTTCAATTAAACCAATTGGGATTATAACAGTCTTAAAGCCATATTAATTATCTGGTAGTATGAAAAGTAGACGGTTTATAGGGTTGGTTTTTGTTTTGTTGTGTGGCAGCTTGTATGCCCAAGATTTTCAAGGAAAGGCAACTTATTTTAGTAAAACGCAGGTAAATATGGATTTTGGTAACAGGCAAATACCTGAGGACCGGAAAAAGGAGATGATGGAGCGTATAAAAAGGGCCAATGAAAAAACATTTGTTCTTAATTTTAACCAAACGGAATCTATCTATAAAGAGGAAGAGCAGTTAGAGCAACCCGGAGGTAGGGATGGGGGCAGAGGACCGCGATTTGGAGCTTTCTCCACATCAGGAGGTGATTTGTACAAGAATATTAAAGAAGGGAAATACTTGATCAAGAATGAGCTTTTGGGTAAGATATTCTTGATAGATGATGAATTGGAAAAACTGGATTGGGTGCTTGGTAGTGAAACTAGGCAAATAGGGAATTACACTGCTTTTAAGGCAACGGCTACAAAGACTATAAAACGCCCTAATATGCGGGCTATTTTTCGTAGACGAAATGATGATGATAAAAAAGAAGAGGCAAAAAGAGAAGAAGAATTTGAAATAAAAGAAGTGGAGATAGTAGCGTGGTATACACCAGAAATACCCGTTAACCAAGGTCCTTCTGAATACTGGGGGCTGCCGGGGCTTATCCTTGCCGTAAGCGATGATATAACAACTATAATCTGTTCCGAGATTACCTTGAATCCAAAAGAAAAGGTAGAAATAAAGGCGCCAAGTAAAGGGAAAAAAGTAACGCAGACAGAGTATGATAAAATCTCGCAGGAGAAAATGAAAGAGATGCGAGAAAACTTCAGAAACCGTGGTGGACGTGGGCGTGGAAATGGGCGTCCGCAATAACATTCCTATCTATTTTAAATTAAATACGTTTTCACTTCTAATACTAGAATAATGAGAAATGCATGGTTGCTTATTATGTTTCTTATGGTGGTCGCTATTGGCTTTTCCCAGGAAATTTCATTGACGGGTACGGTTAAGGACAGTTTGGGGACTGGTGTTGATATGGCCAATGTTATCGCCATAAATTCCGAAACCAAGGGCTTGGAATCTTATGGTATTACCAATCATGCAGGGCTATATAAACTAAAGCTGAAAACGGGCCATGAATATACTTTAAAAGTCAGTTACCTGGGATTTAAAACGGAATCGTTCACCTTTACCGCTACCACCAATGATGCCGTTAAGGATATTGTTATGCAGGAGCAGGCGGCCCAGTTAGATGAGGTGGAGGTTACGTATGAAATGCCGGTATCCGTAAAAGGGGACACCATTGTTTATGATACGGATGCTTTTGTTTCGGGTACGGAAAAAAAACTAAAGGATGTTCTTGAAAACCTTCCGGGCATTGAAATCAATGATGACGGGCAGATAGAAGTAGAGGGAAAGACCGTAAGCAAGGTTATGGTAGAGGGTAAGGATTTTTTTGATGGCGATTCTAAGCTTGCCGTTGAAAATATTCCGGCCAACGCATTAAGTAAAGTTGAAGTACTACGGAACTTTAATGAGGTTTCCCAAATGAAAGGGCTTACCAATGATGATGATAATGTGGCTTTGAACATAAAATTAAAAGAAGGGAAAAAGAACTTTTGGTTTGGAGAGTTAACAGCAGGTTACGGTCCTGATGACAGGTATTTGGCACATCCTAAATTGTTTTATTATAGTCCAAAATACAGCATTAATATAATTACGGACCTCAATAATTTGGGAGAGGTTCCCTTTACCCGGAATGATTATAGAAATTTTACCGGTGGCTTCAGAAATATAAATTCTAGGGGCGGAAGTTCAATTGCAACAGGGGTAGATGGCCTTGGTCTTTCTACCGCTCAAAACAATAGGGCCAACGACATAGATACAAAATTTGCTGCGGCAAATTTCAGTTATTCGCCAACCGAAAGTTTAGATTTAAGTGGTTTTGGAATTTACTCCTATACGGGAACCTTAATGAAGTCTGAGCGAAATACCGCTTATATTGCTAGTAATGATGTGGAAAATGCAACCACTAATACAGATCAGACCGTGCACCTTGGATTGGCAAAATTTAGTGCACGGTACAAACCCAATGCCAACTTTCAGTTAGACTATGATGCGCTATTAAAACAGTCCGATGATAATGAAGAGGTAGACGTACTTTCTATATCCAATATAACGGATGAAATATCCGAGGTGAAAAAACAAAAGCCTTTGGCGGTCAATCAAAATCTCAACCTCTACTATACACTTAACGAGAAGAACATATTTGCTGTAGAGGCGCAGCATATGTATCAAGATGAAGATCCGTTCTATGAGGCGATCCGTAATGAATTTGCTTTCGTTGATATTTTTCCCGTTGATGAAACTCAGGATGTATACAATATAAACCAGACCAAAAATGTGGTCACCAATAAAGTGGATGCCAAGGTAGACTATTACCGTGTACTTGGAACAAAGAGCAACCTGAATTTAACTTTGGGAACCACCCAGAGCCATCAGAATTTTAATTCGGGAATTTTTCAGATTTTGGATAATGGGGAAACGTTGGATATGGATGGGAGCGACTTTGGCAATGAGGTTAGCTTTAATGTTTCGGACTTGTACTTAGGGCTACATTATAAAGTTATTTCTGGAATTTTCACTTTTAATCCGGGGCTTACTCTGCATCAGTTTAATGTTACCAATGAACAATTGGGCACGGTAGTAGAGGATGACCTAACAGCTTTATTGCCAGATGTGTATATCAACGCTCAGTTGAAGAAATCGGAGAATTTGCGGTTCAACTATAGGGTAACCCGTTCCTTTACGGATGTAAGTAACTTTGCTCAAGGGTACGTGCTCAATAACTACAATTCACTCTATAATGGTAATAGGGATTTGGAAAGTGCCCTTAACCACAACCTTTCACTGAACTTCTTTAGTTTCAATATGTTCAATCTTACCAATATTTTTGCGAATGTTGCCTATACCAAAAGAATAGATGCATTAAAAAGTAGTGCGGATATCATTGGAATAAATAGGGTAAGTAGTACTATCAACTCTAATTTTGAAGATGAATCTTTATCCGCTAGCGGAAATTATGAGCGTACTTTTGGAAAGGTAAAAGCTTCCGTAAGGGGTAATGTGGGTTGGTCTACTACCAATAATTTAATAGACGGCCAGCAACGCATGTCCAATTCGTTCACACAGAACTATACGGGTGCGCTTAGTACTAATTTTAAGAATGCACCCAATTTAGAGTTGGGATACAGGTATACGATAAACAATTACGAAAACGGAAATTTAGAAACTACATTTTATACCAGTAGACCGTATGCCCGTTTTGATGCCTCTTTTCTTAAAAGCTTTATTTTTAATGTGGATTATGATTTTTATAATTACACGGATAAGGACAATACAATTGACAATACATATAGTTTCTTGGAATCTACCCTAACGTATCAGAAGCAAGGTAGCCGATGGGAATATGGAATTAAAGGCACCAATTTATTGAATACCACTACGCTTAACCGTGACAGTACCAATGATTTATTCTTTACTACGCAGGTTTACTATGTGCAGCCACGCTACCTGCTATTATCGTTAAAATATGATTTGTAATAGTTGATAAACCTGTGCAAAGAGCATGGTATTTACAAAAGGAAATAATAAATAACACGATATTAATATTTTGATCTGAACATTTTTTATACTTTTGCGTCCTAATTAAATTAAAGAGGAGGGATTTGACTGATTGCAACCTCTGTTTTAAACCTGTTTGAATTGCCAATTTAAGATTGGTTTTTGCCAAGCGGGATTGTAGAACAAAAAAATGCTAAAGCAGTTGATGTTGAAAATTTTCACATCATACTTCTTCCGGCATTCTTTCAAATCCTTTTTAGAAAAAATAAAAGTTTGTTATGCCATATTTGTTTACCTCCGAATCTGTTAGTGAAGGACACCCTGATAAAGTTGCCGATCAAATAAGCGATGCCTTGTTGGACCACTTTTTGGCTTTTGACCCAGAAAGTAAAGTTGCTTGTGAAACCTTGGTAACTACGGGCCAGGTTGTTTTGGCTGGTGAGGTTAAAAGTGATACTTATCTAGATGTTCAGACCATTGCTAGAGATGTAATTAATGCTATTGGTTATACTAAGGGCGAATATCAGTTTAGTGGAGATTCTTGTGGAGTTATTTCGTTAATTCATGAGCAATCGCAAGATATTAGTCAAGGTGTGGATCGTGGCGAGAAAGAGCAACAAGGAGCTGGTGATCAAGGTATGATGTTCGGTTATGCTACCAAGGAAACAGAAAACTACATGCCGTTGGCTTTGGATATTTCGCATAAAATTCTTCAGAATTTGGCGGAGTTGCGTAGGGAAGGTAGAATCATAGATTATTTGCGTCCCGATGCCAAATCGCAAGTTACTATTGAGTATTCAGATGATAATGTGCCGCAACGTATAGATACTATTGTTATATCTACACAACACGATGCTTTTCATAATGATGATGAGGTAATGTTGGCAAAAATCAAAGAAGACCTTGTAGAGATTTTAATCCCAAGAGTGGTAGAGCAATTGCCAAAAGCTATTCAGGATTTATTTGATGATAAAATAAAATACCACATCAATCCAACCGGGAAATTTGTAATCGGTGGTCCTCATGGGGATACCGGACTTACCGGAAGAAAAATTATTGTAGATACTTACGGAGGTAAAGGTGCTCATGGTGGTGGGGCTTTTAGTGGAAAAGACCCGAGTAAAGTAGATAGAAGTGCGGCCTATGCAGCGCGCCATATTGCTAAGAATTTAGTAGCGGGCGGTGTTGCGGATGAGATGTTGGTACAGGTAAGTTACGCCATTGGTGTGGTTGAGCCTACCTCTATATATGTAGATACCTACGGAACGTCTAATGTAGACCTTACGGATGGTGAAATTGCCCAAAAGACCAAAGCCCTTTTTGATATGCGTCCGTTTGCTATTGAAGAGCGACTAAAGTTGCGAAATCCTATTTATTTGGAATCTGCGGCATATGGCCATATGGGTAAAGAACCAAGAATGATCAAGAAAGTTTTTGAATCGCCGTATAACGGTCGTATCGAAAAAGAAGTGGAATTGTTCACTTGGGAGAAGTTGGATATGGTAGGTGAGGTGAAAAAAGCGTTTAATTTGTAAATTTTTCAAAAATGTTGGTGAATTTAAATTCACCAACTATATATTTGTAGTTCCAAAAGTTCAAACACGTATTGAATAGTTATCAAGAAAGGTGGAGGGAATAGACCCTTTGAAACCTTAGCAACCCTTTGCCACCTGTGCAGAGAAGGTGCTACATTCTATCTCTATAAAAATGAGACAGATAACAAATCAGATTACTCATACTAATCTTTTACTTTCTTATAACTTTTTTGATATTCTACCTAGCATCGGATTTTCGGTTCAAGGTATCGGGCTTTTAATTATTTTAAATAACAATTAAAAATCAAAGATTATGAGTGATCAAAAATTCTCAACCAACGCATTACATGCCGGACACGATCCCGCGCAAACAGGTGGTACACGTGCCGTGCCTATTTATCAAACATCCTCGTATGTTTTTAATGATACGGACCATGCCGCCAATTTATTTTCATTGGCAGAACTTGGTTTTATCTATACACGATTGAACAACCCTACCAATCAAATTCTTCAAGAGCGTTTAGCAGCTGTTGAAGGCGGAGTCGGAGCAGTAGTTTTCGCTTCGGGAACTTCAGCTATTTCAACGGGTTTATTAACGCTATTGAAAGCGGGAGACCATATTGTAGCTTCCAGTAGTTTGTATGGCGGTACCTTTAACTTGTTGAATGTTACCTTGCCAAGGTTGGGAATCACCACTACTTTTGTTGATGCTTCCGATCCGGAAAATTTTGGTAAAGCAGTTCAGGATAACACCAGGGCTATTTTTGTAGAATCTCTGGGTAACCCTAAATTAGATGTGCTTGATTTGAAAGCTATTTCAAAACAGGCCAAAGCTGCTCAGGTTCCTTTTATTGTTGATAATACGGTGGCTTCACCTGCACTTTTAAACCCTATTGAGCACGGTGCTAACTTGGTAATTCACTCACTTACTAAATATATTGGTGGTCAAGGTACTTCTTTGGGCGGTGCCATTATTGATGCCGGAACTTTTGATTGGACCAACGGGAAATTTCCGGAATTTACAGAACCTTCTGCAGGATACCACGGTTTAGTGTATAGCGAAGCTTTAGGTGCCGCGGCCTTTACTTTTAAATTGATTTTAGAAGGATTGCGTGATTTTGGTGGAGCTTTGAGTCCGTTTAATGCTTTCCAGATTATACAAGGTTTGGAAACTTTGAATGTACGTATAAAACAACACAGTGCAAATGCACTTGAATTGGCTACTTGGTTAGAAGGAAGAGAAGAAGTGGCATGGGTAAACTATCCAGGTCTTAAGAGTAGCAAATACTACGATCTTGCTCAAGAATATTTGCCAAAAGGTCAAAGCGGATTGGTAACATTTGGAATTAAAGGTGGTTTTGAGGCTGCTAAAAAAGTTACGGATGCTACAAAAGTTTTCTCATTGTTGGCCAATATTGGCGATACTAAATCATTGATCATTCACCCGGCCAGTACCACGCACCAACAGTTAAATGAGGAGCAATTGGTAGGCGCAGGTGTAGGTCAGGATTTAATTCGTTTGTCCGTTGGTTTGGAAGATATTGAGGACTTAAAGGCCGATTTGGAAAACGCATTCGCAGCACTTTAATCAATATAAATTTTCTGTTAGAAATTAATAAGGCCTGACCTGTTTAATTAGAGGTCAGGTCTAACATATATCGTATGCTTCATCATTTGAAATTAGCAAACTATACCACGATCAGTGGGGTAACTCAAGATATTGAGCTGTCTTATCAATTGTTCGGTCAAGAATTGCACACGGCGCCCATAGTTCAGGTAAACCATGCCTTAACCGGTAACAGTAATGTTACGGGAGATGAGGGCTGGTGGTCCGCACTTATTGGAGAGGGCAAGTGTATCGATACCAAAAAATATACAATCCTATCGTTTAATATTCCCGGTAACGGATATGATAAATTTGTGATTGATAATTATAAGGATTTCGTGGCAGGAGACATCGCAAGGATTTTCCTGTTAGGCCTTCAAAAGCTTGAAATCAAGAAATTGTTCGCTCTTTTGGGCGGGTCTTTAGGGGGTGGTATTGCTTGGGAAATGGCAGCCATAAACCCAAAGATTATGGATCATCTTATTCCTGTGGCATCAGACTGGAAGTCTACCGATTGGTTGATAGGTAATTGCCAGATTCAGGAGCAATTTTTGGTGAATAGTAAGCAACCGGTTCACGATGCACGCATGCATGCCATGTTGTGTTACCGTACGCCGGAATCTTTCAAGGACCGTTTTAAAAGAAGTACCAATGAGGAACTTCAGGTTTTTAACGTGGAGAGTTGGTTAATGCACCATGGTGAAAAATTACAGGAACGTTTTCAGCTTTCGGCCTATAAATTAATGAATCAATTGCTCAAGACTATTGATGTCATGAGAAATGGCGAACAGAATTTTATAGATCTGCAGAATAGTGATGCGAACATTCATATTATTGGGGTAGATTCTGATCTGTTCTTTACCGCAAAAGAGAATAAGGAAACTTTTAAGCGGTTGGCACAGGCCAATGGAAATGTAACCTATGGCGAAGTGCATTCGCTTCACGGGCACGATGCCTTTTTGATAGAGTTTGATCAGATGGAGCGGTTATTGGAACCCGTTTTCAGTAGAAACGGAAAGTCCAAGAACGCAAAGGTTTTAAAGTTTGGAGGAAAATCTCTTTCCAACGGAGAAGGGTTGGAGCGTGTTTTGGATATTGTTTGCAACAAAGTAAATGAAGGCGAAAATATTGCCGTAGTTCTTTCTGCGCGGGCAAAGGCAACCGATCAATTGGAAGCCATTTTGGAAAAGGCGGCAAAGGGAGAAAATTACTATAAAGGTTTTGAGGCTTTTGAAAAATATCAAAAGCATACCTTCAAAAATGTGAACCTTTCGGCGGAGTTCAAGGATTTGGCAAAATTGCTGGAGGGCGTTTCACTTTTGGGTGATTATAGCTTGAAAATTAAAGACCAATTACTTGCTTTTGGAGAATTGATCTCTGCCAAATTGGTAACTAAATTGCTCATAGGAAAAGGGTTGAATGCTGTAATGTTGGACTCTAGGGAATTGATTAAAACCGATTCTAATTTTGGTGATGCATCAGTAAACGAGGCGTTGTCTAAGGAAAATGTTATTCGCAGTTTTGCAAAACTAGATGCAGATGCCGTGCCCATTATTACAGGTTTTATCGCTTCCAATGAAAATGGGGAAACCACTACGTTGGGAAGGAACGGTAGTAACTATTCCGCGGCCTTGTTTGCCAATTTCTTGAATGCGGAGGAGCTTCAGAATTTTACGCACGTAGATGGTATTTATACCGCAAATCCTGATTTGGTTTCGGATGCCAAGCGTATTTCCCATCTTTCTTATGGCGAGGCTAATGAATTGGCCAACTTTGGGGCTACTATTTTACATGCCAAGACCATCATTCCTTTAATAGAAAAGAACATTCCGCTTCGTATTTTAAATACGTTCAATAATGATAATGAAGGTACGCTGATCAGTGCCAAAACTAAAGAGGGAGGTATAAAGTCGCTGTCCGTTATTGAAAATGTATCCATGATCAATGTGGAGGGAAGAGGACTTTTAGGAAAGGTAGGGATAGATGCCCGTATTTTTAGTGCACTTCAGAAAAGCAATATTAGTGTAAGTATTATTTCTCAAGGGTCATCTGAACGGGGTATTGGCTTGGTAGTAAATGCTGACCGTGCTTTAGATGCTAAAAGAGCGCTGGACAGAGAGTTTGAGAGTGATTATGAGTCTAAGGATATTAATATGATTACGGTCTTGGACGAGGTTTCTGTAATCTCTATCGTGGGGCAGGATTTAAGTACCTTCCATAGACCTTATAATGCTTTGATAAAAAATCAGATTGCGCCTTTGCTTTTCAATAATACCGTATCTGGTAAGAATGTGAGTCTGGTACTCAGAAAATCTGATTTGAACAAGGCATTGAACGTAATGCACGGACAGATTTTTGGCATAAGCCGAAAAGTAAATCTTGCAGTTTTTGGTCATGGAAATGTTGGTGGAACGCTAATCGACCAGATTCTAAAATCTACAAAGACCATTCAAAAACGAAAAGGAATTGATCTAAAGGTTTTTGCCGTAGCCAACTCAAGAAAGATACTTTTAAATAAAAAAGGAATTCCAAAAAATTGGAAGGCTGCCATAGAAGACAAGGGTGTTGCTTACAAGGTGGAGGATGTTATCACCTACGCCAAGGAAAATCATTTGGAAAACCTCATTGTGGTGGATAACACAGCAAATAGTGAGTTTGTGGCCCATTACTTTGAGTTTGTAGAAAACGGATTTGATATTGTTTCCTCCAATAAAATAGCGAATACACTTGGTTTTGATTATTACCAGTTGCTGCGTGAAGAATTGGATAAACATCAGAAGCAATATTTGTACGAAACCAATGTGGGCGCTGGTCTTCCTCTAATAGATACCATTCGTTTGTTGCACTTGTCCGGTGAAAACATTACGGGTATAAAAGGGGTGTTCTCAGGTTCGTTAAGCTATATATTCAATACTTTTTCTGAGAGCAAAGAGCCTTTTTCCAACATATTAAAGGCGGCAATGAAAAGTGGTTTTACGGAGCCGGACCCGCGTGAAGACCTTTCAGGGAATGACGTTGGTAGAAAATTATTGATTCTAGCCAGGGAATTGGATTTGAGCAATGAGTTTTCGGATATCAATATTGAAAATTTAATTCCAGAAGAATTAAGGGACGGAGACGTAAACCATTTTCTGGATAACCTAGATGTGGTCGATGCCAAATTCAACGAAATCAAAAAGAACCAAAAGCCGGGTCATGTTTTACGGTATGTGGGCGATTTACACGGAAACCTTCAGGAAGAAAAAGGTATTCTAGATGTAAAACTAGTATCCGTACCTAAGGAAAGTGCCCTGGGGCAGGTAAAAGGTTCTGATTCAATAATAGAAATATATACGGAATCCTATGGGGAGAACCCATTGGTGATTCAAGGAGCCGGTGCCGGAGCAGCGGTTACGGCAAGAGGGGTTTTCGGGGATATTCTCCGTATAGCCGAAAAAGGATAAATAAAGTAAAAGGGAAAGTTAGCTTTCATCAATTTATATGAACATGGAAAAGAAATTTGAGACGAACGCCATCCGAACGCAGTTGGAACGTACTAAAAACTTAGAGCACTCCGTACCAATGTACATGACCTCTAGTTTTGTGTTTGAAGATGCAGAAGATATGCGTGCGTCGTTTGCGGAGGAGAAAGAGCGGAATATTTACTCGCGCTATTCCAATCCCAATTCATCTGAATTCATAGATAAGGTGTGCCAAATGGAAGGTGCCGAAAACGGTTTTGCCTTTGCATCGGGTATGGCCGCCGTATTTTCTACCTTGGCCGCACTTTTGGATAGTGGAGACCATGTGCTTTCTGCTCGTAGCATTTTTGGTTCGACTCATTCGCTGTTTACCAATTTCTTTCCAAAATGGAATATTGATCATACGTATTTTAAGATAGATGATTTAGATTCTGTTGAGGCTTTAATCACTCCAAAAACTAAAATTATTTATGCGGAAACACCTACGAATCCGGGTGTAGATGTTTTGGACTTGGAAGTATTGGGAAAGATTGCCAAAAAACATAAGTTGATTCTTGTAATCGATAACTGCTTTGCATCGCCTTATCTACAACAACCCATTAAGTTTGGCGCCGATTTGGTCATCCACTCGGGAACCAAATTAATGGACGGGCAAGGGCGTGTTCTTGCGGGTATTACGGTAGGTTCAAATGAATTGATAGATAAGGTATATCGTTTCTCTAGAATAACCGGTCCTGCATTATCGCCATTTAATGCGTGGGTACTTTCCAAAAGTTTGGAAACCTTGGCAGTTCGTGTGGACCGCCATTGCGAGAATGCGTTAAAATTGGCGGAGTTCTTAGAAGGACATGAAAAAGTGAACTGGGTAAGGTACCCGTTTTTAAAATCGCATCCCAAGCATGAAATTGCTAAAAAACAAATGAAAGCCGGTGGCTGTGTGGTTGCCTTTGAGGTAAAAGGCGGCGTAGAAGCTGGGCAGAAGTTTTTCGATTCTATTCAGATGTTATCCCTTTCGGCTAATTTGGGCGATGCACGTAGTATTGTTACGCATCCGGCATCAACCACTCATAGTAAGCTCTCCGTAGAAGAGCGTGCGGAAACGGGTGTTACGGACGGAATGGTACGCGTTTCCGTAGGGCTGGAACACATAGATGATATTATTGCCGATATTTCTCAGGCGTTAGGGTAAAACGGATAATATAAGAATGCACAAAAAAACCGAAGTGTTCTACTTTGGTTTTTTTTATGCATTAGATTAGTTCTATTTGGTCTTGAACTCAAAGACGGGCGATTGTGAACTGGAACCGTTTTCGTCGGTAGTGACCACTCTCCAATAGTAAGCAGTAGCAGGGCTAAGAGCAACATCGTCTATTTTTGAATCTGTTGTATTGGCGTGCAAGGTAACCGGTGGATTGGTAGTGCCTAAATACACCTCATAGGAAGCAATATCATTGTCAACATCACTTCCCTTCCAGCTTAGGGTAAGAGGTTGGTCTACATTGGCGCCCATGGTAGGTGTAAGAACTTCAGCGGGAAAAGGGGCATAGTTTTCATTACCTTCTCCGGCATTGTAAAACTTCCAAGTTTCGCTGGTTGCCGTATCAGTTGTTTCGTTTGATTTTGAGATAATGTTCCAAGAGTAGGGGGTGTTTCTTGAAATAGTCAATGCAAGTGAATTGGTGGTTGCATCATTTTCGGTCGTTTCATTGGTCTCCAGATTTTTTAATGTTAAGGTGTAACTGTCCGTATGTGAGGAAGCGTTCCATTTAAAGGTTACTTTACTTTGGGTGGCGGAGATAATATCACCTTGATTGCACTCTTCGTTATTTTCTGGAAAAACCAAGGCAGAGGCATCGGGCGGTAGGCTTTCTTTAGGGGGCGTGTTATCTTTAGTCCCGTCATCGCCACTGCTACAGCTGCAAAAGGCGCTAAGAAAAAGAAAAAGGGTGAATCGGAGGTGTGTATTGGATATCATTGTTTAACGATTTTAGCTTGGGAGTTGATGTTTTTTGCAGTGATGTTAAGGAAATAAATCCCCGAACTTAGATTGGATGTGTCAACAGTGGCAGTTTGGTTACCTGCAGATTCGGTCTTGGTCAGTACCACCTTCCCTGTAGACGAAATCAATTCAAGGGTAACTAAAGAATCCAGCGCATGGGAAAAAGCAACCGTTAGCTCATCTTTTACTTGATTGGGAAAGACGGTGACACCATCAAAAACACTAATAACCTCAGTGTATTCACCTTGACAAAACTTATCCGCCTGAACGGAAAGTTTGTTTTGACCCTTGGATAGGTCTAGCGTAATTTTATCTTGAGTAGTATGGGTAACGACCCCGTTTAGTTCAATGTTATAATTGTCACTGCCTTTCAAGCTCAGGGTAAGTTGGTTTGTACTGTTGTCTATCTTTGAGGATACGGACAAATCTTCCGGTTCGTCTATGGCTATAACAAAACATTGTTCATAATTGGCATCGGCGGTAGTGGTAATGCATAGCGTGTAAGTTCCCGCGCTTAAGTTGCTGAACAAGGCATCAGAAGTAAAATTCTTTTCTGTTCCGGTCTCCTTTATCTTTCCTTTAAATTGATATGAAGTAACTGTGGAGCTTATAGAAATAGTTCCATCGTCACTATTGCTGCACGATTCACCAGTTCCCTTTATCTTGAAATTATCGGCAGCTAAACTAAAAATAGCGCATCCTTTAGTATCTACCGTGGTGCTTAATGGAGTTTCAGGGCATTCGTCATCGGTATTATTTACGCCGTCATTGTCTTTGTCATTAGGGTCAACTGCAATGCAGTCTTCACCGGGTAATCCGTAACAACCTAAGCCTGCGGCTCCATACAAAGGTTGCCAAGTAATGCCCGCTACCCATTGTTCACCTCCTTTTTCATACGCACCAACATCAGGCTGATCACCCGAAAATCCATCGGTTATTCCTGGGATATCCTTTCCTTGGTCAATGGCAGAAGCACCGTCGTTTAAAATGAAATTGCCATTGGCGACGCTCATGAATGTACTGGCCGGAACAACCAGATTATTTTGTTTGTCCGATTGCGGCTCCCAATTAGAATCGCTTCCGAGGTTGTTCCACACCCGAACGTTAGAAAAGGCAGTTCCATCTTTGTGCCACGCACCCATTACTTCTGAACCGTTCCAAAGCGTATTGTTGAAAATATCAATGTCCGTTCCATTCCAATTGATCTGTACGTTGGTCCATTCAGTATTCCAGACCACATTGTGATGCACCACAAACCCTGCGGCATCATTATCCAAATAAATTCCTGCAGCTTTATATTTCTTTCCGCCAGAAGCGGTATCGTGAAACCAGTTATGGTGTATTTCCGTGGTGTATTGTGCTCCAACAGTATAAAAAAGGGCGCAATCATCCGCAATCAGGTTGCTTCGGGAGATATCGTTAAAAGCAAATTCATTGTTGGAACCATTGTACTGTACTGCGTCTCTTCCTCCTCTAAAAACGGTATTGTTTTTTACCAAACTGTTTTTGATGCCCCTAATGACCAAAGGACCATCGTACGAACCAAGAAAATTGCAGTCGTGAATATAATTGTCTAAAATTTGTTGGTTGTTGCCCCTAACGACCAATCCGGCTCCGGCATTAAATGCAATCTCGCATTTTTCAACCCTATTGTTTGAGCCCTGTACATGAATATTGGCATTGTTGGTGCGTGAGCTGTTAGTGATTCCTTGAGTATGATTGCCAAAAAAGGAGGTTATCCCGTAGAGTAGGTTATTGGTAGTTTTGCTATTGGCATTGGATGCCCACCAAGTAGAGCTGTCTTCCATATTAATACTCCCCCCAAAAACGGCCAAATTCTTTATTTCTATGTATTTTTTGTCCTTAAGGTTAATGGTTTCTAAACGGCGTCTCATCTTAACCTTGCCATCAATAGGAGCTTGACCTTTGGGAAGCTGAACGTACAGGGTGCTTGTGCTTTCATCAAAATACCACTCGTTTTCATAGTCTAAAGCACCTTTTACGCCCTCTAGATAAAAATCGCCTAAATCTGCTGGGGCATGAAAAGTTCTGACCCAAGTTTCATTGGTAGTGGTGGTATGGTCAAAATTTACCCGGCCGGAAGAACTGCCTGTAATCATTCTTTTCCATGCCAACCATCCGCTACCGGGCTTATCGCCATAGAACCAAAGTGCACCTCCGGTCCAGTCAATTCCTGGAATGGAAGCTTCCGCTAAATAAGCTCCGTTAATTACATCGCCGCTGCTTCCGCCCGTATTCCGGATGCTCCCCAAGGCAAAAGGGTCGGAGTCTGTTTTGTTGGGCCATCGGGCCAAGTCCAGTGCGGTGGCATCGTTCATTACAAAGTTCTCTTGTCCTAAAGAAGTGAATGAGATGGTAGTCTTGTAAATGGAGCCACTATCTTGACTCCAGCCAGATAATGCATCCATGGCCGTAATGATTACTTTTTCTCCGGGGAAGGATTGAAAAACAATAGGTTGGCCGGGACTCCCGGAATTAGCCGGAGTCAAGGTCTCTTGGTAGGTGCCCTCCCTAATGTATACAATGTCCCCCGCGGTGGCTTCGCCCGCCGCTTTAGAAATGGTCAAATACGGATTTTCCAGAGTGCCTGAATTGGAGTCGTCTCCATTTTTGGCGACATAAATATCTCTAGAAAAAGTGGTTAGACTAATCAAGAATACAATTACAAAAAGATAACTCTGTTTAGTTGGCATTTGTGTGGATTTAGGTAGGTTAAACAATGGGTGTCCTACCAAATCTAACTGAATAGAGATTTGCTTCAAATAGTAAATGATCAAAACGGTACAACAAATGATTTTTTATGGAGGTGGTAGCTATTTTGTCAAGTTTTTGATCAGTTGCCGTTACTGGTGCTTTTATCTAAAAATCTGAAAATCATTGTTTATAGAGGCGTTGAAGTCTGGGTTAAGTCTTAATTATTTAAAGCAAAAAAGCCTCCCAATTGGGAAGCTTTTTTGTTTTAACTCAACCGCGATTTTTATTTAGTCATGGCATCGGTAACCGTTTTACTGTCCACAATCTGTTCAAACCGGATTATTTTGCTATCCTTTAAAGTCCATAAGTGGGCTACTCGTGCTTCAAATCCTTTGCCTGTTTTTTTATAAACTCCGGTGTAATTACCAATAGCAATGACGGTATCCCCATCAGCTACATATTGTTTTGGGGTAAACTGGTAGTGAATCCATTCAGACCCTAATCTGGAAAATACATTCTTAGTAATCTCTTCTAGTCCTGTATAGGTACCTGCATATGGAAAGCCCTTGGCTTCTGTCCATTGAATATCTTCCGCAACATGCTTGGCTAAATTCTTTCCGTTTTCTTCGGAAGATTTGCCTTCGTAGGTGCTTTTTATGATTTCTAAATTTGTCATTTTATTTTTATTAAAAGAGCTACTTGACAATACCATAAGTATTGCCAAGTAGCCTATTCCTATTGATTTTACCATTTCATTTCGCCTGTATTCACTTTTGCTCCAATTTGAAGTGCGGTTTCAAAAGTAGCGTTTGGGTATTCCTTTTTCATCGTGCTGATTAAGTCCTTTGAAGTGGTATTGGTTTTTAAAGCTTCTTCATAGAACGTAATGTAGTCCTTAGTGTGAGCCACAGAGGTTAAGTTAAGTTGCGTATCCTTATTTCCGTGGGCAGGTATAACTACTTTAGGGTTTAGACTTTCAATTTTGTTTAGTATGGAAATCCAATCTTTTCTCGCTTCTTCAGTTTGGGCGTCTGCCATCCATACATGAAAAGTATTGGAGAAAATATTGATGCCACCAATAACCGCTTCGCTAGAAGGGATGTAAACAAAAGTTCGTTTTGGGAATTCGTCTAAACCAATAATTTCTAGTTTTTCACCTTCTAGATCTAATGCATCTTCTTTAAGAACCTGAGGAAGGATAGCATTGGTGGTAATAGCGTTTCCTAATTTAGCACCCCAAACATCTAGTTTCTTTTGGGCGGTAGCTTTAATGTGCTCTACGGTTGCGGGAGTTGCAAATACGGTAACCTCTGGGAAGTACTTTTTAAATACTTGTAATCCTAAATAAAAGTCAGGATCACCATGAGATACATAAATAGTTTTCAGGTTTTTGCCTGATTCTTTTATCTCTTGCGCTACAGTTTCGGCATCTGCCAAAGTAAACTGGGCATCAATTAAAATGGCATCCTGTTTTCCTGACACCAAAACTGATGCTACACCAAAGCTATTTTCTGATGCATTATAGACTTGTAGGTCAAAATTGTTGGTTTTAATTGTTCTTGTGTTCTGGGCTTGTACTTCCATATTAAATAAGATTATAGTTGTTAATACTAGTGTTGAAAAAATTGATTTCATTTTTACTTGTTTTAATTTGATGGTACAAAGGTGCGTGCCAATGCCATCCAAAACATTGAACTAGTTCAATAAATGAAACACTAGGATTATTTTGAAGCGGTCTTGCTTCTAATCTTGCTTAAAAATTCATGGGATATACCTAAGTAGGAAGCTAATTGCAGATTGGTGAGCTTTTGGGCAATTTCCGGGTATTTTTCAATAAAACCTAGATAACGGTTGTCCGCAGTCTGGCTAAGATTGGCAATCATTCTTCTTTGTAGCGATACTAATGTTTTCTGGGTCATAACCCGGAATAGTTTCTCTACCTGTGGTATTTGTTCATATAGATGTTCCTTATCAGCGTGATTTATGAGTAATACCTCACTATCTTCTAAAGCCTGTATGGTCAAGAACGAAGGGTTTTGGTTTGTAAAACTATCTATATCAGTTATCCACCAGTCCTTGGTAGCAAAATAAAGCACATGTTCTTTACCATCCTCATCTAAAGTAAATACCCTAAAACAGCCTTTAGTTACAAAACCTTCAAATTTGCAGACGTCACCTTGGTTTAATAGGTATTGTTTTTTGGCAATAATTTTAGGGTGAAAAGCATCACAAAAGGTTCGAAGCTCTTCGTTGTCCAATTTGACATTTTTTAGAATATTATCTTTTAGGAGTTTTATAGACATTTTTAGCGCTAACTGAATGTGGATTCCTATACTTTTTAAGGAGGAAAGTCCTATCAAAGATAAACATAACGATAAAACTGCATTTTTAGAAATGAAACCTACAAAGAGAGAGTAGCGTCTTCTTTATATTGGGGGTTATAGTCTTTTTGTAGCCACGGTTTTGGGATTGACCTTTCTCTTCCAATAAATAATGTAGATAGTTCCAAGAACGGTAGGAAGTGTCCATGCAATGAGATTTCCTATGCTGAGACCAGCAATTATAAATGCGGTAATGGAAGCGATCAAAGCACCGATCATCTTACCGATGTGCGAGATTAACCATCCATTTTTGGTCTTCTGAGGGTTTTTGTAAAACTGAAAATCTTTAAAAGTTAGGAGAAGCCCAAACCCTCCAAAGAATACATATAATATACCCATAGTATTCGTATTCAAAAGGGTATACAAACCAATGCCCAGCATTAGAATCGAAAAGAAAAGCATACTCCCTGAAATTACTTTATCTACTGCATCAGCTTCAGTTTTTATTTTGAAAGCCAACGCACGATTACCGATTAAAACAAGATATACAGTGAACAAGCCTATAAGTAGCAAGAATAGATTTTCATGATTGGGCATCATGGCTATTGGCATAGAAATTACTGAGCTACCAACCATACCTATAGAAAATAACTTGCCGAATTTTTTATGCAAGGAGCTGCCTTTTTTTACAATGATGCTACCTATGCCGGTAATCAATCCCACTCCGCCTAAGAAAGCATGGAGGTAAATAAAGAAAATGATAGTTTGTTCCATGGTGTTTGTATTGGTTTTAGGGGTAAAACTCAAACAATACCATGGTTTTTAAAAGAAGATGTTTCTGAACTGTAGTAATTAAGGGGTGAGTTGAAAAAGGTTTAGTAATGTCATTTTTGGATATAAAATGAAATAATTAATCAATTTTCAGCTTATACTCTGTCTAAGATGTTTTAAAAGACAATAAACTTTAAACTGCTCTTGCAAACGGTGTTCTGTCTGCCGGTAATTCTAATTGCTCCAAGACAGCATTTAAATCTATCAACGAATCTGGATCTATTATCTGCGTGTTTATGATCAGTTCTTTCTGACTTGTTTTTAGAATATAATCCCCAGCAAAGTTTTTCACTTGGATAATTTCATTCAAATTCATCTTTTTAGTCTGAAATAGAAGATTTTTTGTAATAGTATCATCGGCGATAGTCAGGTATTGGTTTTTGTATTCATAAATAAAATTGATGGTGTAAAAAAAGAACAATACAATGTTGACATAATCCGTCCATCGTCTTTGGCTAATAAAAAAGGCGGTCAAAACAAATAGAATTCCCCAAGCAATAACAATCAAAAAGTTTATTCTTAACCGTTTCTTTTTGTATCGTATTTTCATTTTCTAGTTTGGTTCTAGTTAATTTTTATGAGACTGAAGCTAAAATAAGTAAAATCTTACAATGTTCAAATTGGCCAAATAACTCAGAGTCTAATACCTTTTTCTATATACCAAGGTACAGATGCCGTACTCATGTTCTGTTGCGGCTTGGGGCTCTTTTTTATTGGTTAAGTAGGCGGGATGAGTAAGAAAGTTGGAGTTGTGGAGCGTAATTTGGATTTTAATGGTACACCTTTTGGGACTACATTCCCGTCCCAAATTTTGCTATATTTACCCCATGCTCTCAAAAAAGACAAAATACGGTTTAAAAGCACTGGCGTACTTGGCTTCGCAAGAAGATATGCAGCCAGTTCAGATTTCTGAAATTGCCAAAGCGGAGAATATCTCACAGAAGTTTTTAGAGAGTATCTTGCTTTCTCTTCGTAAGAGCGGTTTTTTGGGCTCCAAGAAAGGTAAGGGTGGAGGCTATTACTTAATTAAAGACCCAAAAGAGGTTTTAATGACAGATGTCATGCGCATTCTTGAAGGCCCAATAGCTATGGTGCCCTGTGTAAGCCTTAACTTTTATGAAAAATGTGCGGACTGCCCAGATGAGGCCACTTGCTCCGTAAACAAACTCATGCTTATGGTACGCGATGCCAATCTTGAGGTGTACCGCAACCATACTTTGGCCGATTTAATAGCCTGATTATCCGATCATCAGCTAAATACGGTGTAAAATCTTCAATATTTACAGGGATTTATTAAAAATCTACTAAATCTATAGGGTAAAAGTAAATTCTTCTGATTTTAGCCGTCTAACACAATAAAAATATACTACATTTGTTTACTCTATTAGATTGATAGGGTAATTAGATTAACACGAAAATGATTGTAGATCAATTGATTTTAGATAAAGCAGCTTCCAAGAAGAAGTATTCAGAAGATAAAAAATCCGAGAAGCCGATCCGTAGTATTGCAAAAGCGGTAAGCTGGAGGGTGATCGGTACTTTAGATACCTTGCTGGTTTCTTATTTGTTAACTAGTGAAGTGGCCATTGCTGCTTCTATAGCATCCATAGATTTTGTGACCAAGATGTTCTTATACTTCTTTCACGAGCGTTTATGGAATAAAATTAATTGGGGTAAATAAATAGGATATGAGTTTTTCAGAAAAAGAAATCCAAAAGCTTAACGAGCGTTTTAAGGAGGCAGACCCATCAGTTATTATTGATTGGGCTATAGAAAATGCAAAGAATGCCGTGGTGACTACCAATTTTAGACCTTATGAGGTTGCTATTTTGCATGCGGTTACCGATGTGAAAAATGATATTCCTGTTATTTGGTGCGATACAGGTTACAACACGCCAAATACTTATAAACATGCCGAGGAGTTGATAGAAAGATTGGGGCTGCAGATAGATTTGTACGTGCCTAAGCAAACTAGTGCGCACCGTGATAGTGTAATGGGTATACCTCAAATAGATGACCCAAAGCACGCCGTTTTTACGGAGCAGGTTAAATTAGAGCCTTTCAAAAGGGCAATGGAGGCGCATAAACCGGATGTTTGGTTTACAAACCTTAGAAAAGGACAGACTGCGTTAAGAGATTCATTGGATATTCTAAGTGTAAGCAAAGACGGTGTTCTTAAAGTGAGTCCGTTTTACCATTGGAGCGACGCGCAGTTGGATGCTTATTTGGAAAAAAGAGAATTGCCTAACGAGCATAAATATTTTGATCCAACAAAGGTTCTTGAGAACCGTGAGTGTGGGTTACATACTTAAAATACATTCCGCGTTTAGCGAAAAAAATAATAGAAGCATAGCAGTAGCGAAAAATATATATTCAAAAATTATGAGCCAAGATACATCACACATCAACGCCTTAGAAAACGAGGCCATCTACATCTTTAGAGAGGTAGCTGCTCAATTTGAGAGACCGGTACTTTTGTTTTCCGGAGGAAAAGATTCCATTACTTTGGTGCGTTTGGCACAAAAAGCATTTTGGCCGGCAAAAATTCCTTTCCCTTTAATGCATATTGATACAGGTCATAACTTTCCTGAGACTATTGAGTTTAGAGATAGATTGGTAGAGGAGTTAGGTTTGGAGCTTATAGTGCGTAATGTTCAGGATTCTATTGATCAAGGTAAGGTTAAAGAAGAGTCCGGTAGATATTCAAGTAGAAACTCTTTGCAGACCACTACATTGTTGGATGCCATTGAGGAATTCAAGTTTGATGCCTGTATAGGTGGAGCTCGTAGAGATGAGGAAAAGGCAAGGGCAAAGGAGCGTATTTTTTCGGTACGTGATGATTTTGGCCAGTGGGATGAGCGTAACCAGCGCCCAGAGCTTTTTGATATGTTGAACGGTCAGATAGAATTAGGACAGAACGTACGTGTGTTCCCTATTTCAAACTGGACGGAGTTAGATGTTTGGTCGTATATAAAAGATGAGGAAATTGAAATTCCTTCTATCTATTTCGCGCACAAACGTAAGGTGTTCTTGCGTGACGGTTTGATCTGGTCACACTCGGATTATGTGTACCAAGAAGAAGATGAAGAAGTTTTAGAGCGTATGGTGCGTTTCCGTACCGTAGGGGATATGAGCTGTACCGCAGCCGTTTTTTCCGATGCTACCGATATTGAATCTGTTGTTGAAGAGATTCGCGATTCCAGTATTTCTGAAAGAGGAGCCCGTATAGACGATAAAAGGTCTGAAGCGGCAATGGAGAAGAGAAAACAACAGGGATACTTTTAGGATTCTCGTTTAGGGAATTAGTTTAAAAAATTTGATTAAAAATTACAGCCAAATAAGATGGACGTATTAAAGATAGCAACAGCAGGTAGTGTAGATGACGGAAAAAGTACCTTGATCGGTAGAATTCTGTACGACACAAAATCATTGACCAGCGATAAGTTGGAAGCCATAGAAAAGACCAGTAAGAGCAAAGGGTATGATTACCTAGATTTCTCATTGGCTACTGATGGTCTAGTGGCCGAGCGTGAGCAAGGTATTACAATAGATGTGGCACATATCTATTTTTCAACTGCAAAGAAAAGTTACATTATTGCCGATACTCCCGGTCACGTAGAATACACACGTAACATGGTTACCGGAGCTTCTACATCTCAAGCAGCGATTATTTTGATCGATGCTAGAAAAGGGGTTATTGAGCAGACCAACCGTCACTTTTTTATCAATAACCTATTGCGCATCAAAGATGTGGTGGTAGCTATTAATAAAATGGATTTGGTAGATTATTCTGAGGAAACTTATAATGCTATTAAAGCCGATTTTGAGGAATTGATGGCGAAGAGAGATTATCAGGATCAAAAGATTACTTTCATTCCTGTTAGTGCCCTTAAAGGTGATAACGTCGTGAACAAAACGGATAAGACGCCTTGGTATACGGGTCCTACTTTATTGGAGCATTTTGAGGCTTTAGATCGTAAGGATATTTTTAACGTGGGTACACCTCGTTTCCCGGTTCAGTATGTAATTCGTCCTAAGACAGATGAACACCATGATTTTAGAGGTTTTGCCGGTAAAGTTTACGGTGGTGAATTAAGTGTGGGTGATGAGGTTGTAGCACTTCCATCACAGACCAGATCTAAGATTAAGGATATTTACTTCTACGATAAGAAATTCCAGACGGCTTCAAGAAGATCATCGGTAACGATAACTTTAGAAGATGAAATCAATATCAGTAGAGGAGATATGTTGGTACGGGCAGAAGACCTACCTACAATAGATAAGCAGTTTACCGCTACTATTTCTTGGATGGATTCCAATAAATTGACTACAGGTAAAAAATATGTGGTACAACACGGTGTAAATAAAGTGTTGGCCAAGGTGGATAATATCCATCATAAAATCAACCCTGATTATTCAGGTATTGATACCAACGTAGATGGTTTGGGCATGAATGATATCGCTCAGGTAACTTTCAAGTTAAATAAACCAATTTTTTACGACAAATTTAAAGATCACCGTACCAATGGCTCGTTTATCTTAATAGATACGCAGACCAATAGTACAGTAGGGGCAGGCTTCATAAGCTAAGAAGTCCGTTTCTAACCCAAAGGGCAAGGATACTGCTTTAATTATCCCTATAAACCCTATAGGAAAAATATACAATTATTAACCTACCTATAAACGGTAAGAAGCTAGAAGAAATATAGTATGCAAAGTTTCAGAACAGAGATAGAAAACCCGGTTGTTGAAAAGGATATTTTGGCATTGGAGGCTAAAATACGCCAGTTCAAAGAAGGTAATTTAGATGAGGAAAAGTTCCGCAGTTTGCGTTTGGCCAGAGGTGTTTACGGTCAACGTCAACCAGGTGTGCAGATGATTCGTATCAAGTTGCCATACGGTAAGGTTACTTCTAAGCAGTTAAAGCGTATAAGTGATGTTTCTGATGAATATTCTAGAGGTAGATTGCATATTACTACGCGTCAGGATATTCAAATACATTATGTAGATCTTGACCGTACGCCGGAACTTTGGGCAGAGTTGGAGAAGGATGATGTTACCATTCGTGAAGCCTGTGGTAATACGGTACGTAACGTAACGGCTAGTGAAACTGCCGGTATAGATGTAGATGAGCCATTTGATGTTTCGCCATATGCTCATGCACTTTTTGAGTATTTCTTGCGTAACCCGATCAGTCAGGAAATGGGCCGTAAGTTCAAGGTTTCCTTTTCTGCTAGTGATGCGGATACTGGTCTTTCGTACATGCACGATCTTGGTTTTATTGCTAAAATTCAGGATGGTGTAAGAGGTTTTAAAGTAATGTTAGCCGGTGGTCTGGGGTCACAACCACGTCATGCCGAGCTACTTTTTGAATTCCTTGCGGCAGATCAGATCATTCCTTTAATGGAAGGTGTGGTTCGTGTTTTTGACCGTTACGGTGAAAGAAAGAGTAGGGCCAAGGCAAGAATGAAGTTTTTGCTGAAGGACATAGGACTTGATGGTTTTAAGCAGTTATTGGCCGAAGAGCAAAAAGCGATTCCAGTACAAAGTTATCCTATTGATGCCGAAGCCTATCCAAAAGTTGAGGTTGCTAAAGTTGATGAGCCACAAGTGGAAATTGAAGATACGGAAGCTTTTGAAATCTGGAAATCTACAAACCTTATCCCTCAGAAACAGGAAGGGTATTCGGCTATTGGTATTAAAGTACTTTTAGGTGATTTTTATACGGATAAAGCAAGATTATTAGCAGATTTAGTGGAGCAATATGCTGCCGGTGAACTAAGATTAAGCTTGCGTCAGAATATATTGATTCCTTACGTTGCCAATGATTTGGTGCCGTTTTTCTACAATGAACTAAAAAAACTTGGTTTCGTAGAAGCGGGTTATAACAGGGCTATAGATATTACGGCCTGTCCGGGTACGGATACCTGTAACTTGGGTATTGCCAGTAGTACGGGTATTGCTGAGGAATTGGAAAGAATCATGAAGGTGGAATATCCACAGTATACAAGCAACCCAGATGTTGTTATCAAAATCAGTGGGTGTATGAACGCCTGTGGACAGCACAACATGGCCAATATTGGTTTTCAGGGTATGAGTGTAAGAACCAAGGATAAGTTGGTTGCACCTGCACTTCAAGTCTTGTTAGGTGGTGGTAACGATGGAAACGGTAACGGAAGATTTGCTGATAAGGTGGTGAAAATTCCTTCTAAAAGAGGTCCTGAAGCTTTACGATTGATTTTGGATGACTACGACCAAAACGGAAACGGAAAGTCGTATGCGGATTACTACGAAGAAAAAGGTCAGATGTATTTCTATGATTTCCTAACGCCATTATCGGACGTTGAAAATCTTACGGCGGAAGACTTTATTGACTGGGGTAATACGGAACGTTATGAAAAAGCAATCGGTATCGGTGAGTGTGCCGGTGTGGTAATTGACCTTATCGCTACTTTGCTTTTTGAAAGTGAAGAAAAAATACAGAATGCGCAAGAAGCATTTGAAGAAAAGAAATGGGCGGCTAGTATTTACCACTCGTATTCTTCTATGGTGAACTCTGCAAAAGCACTGTTAACTTCAGAAAAGGCTAAAGTAAACACACATGCAAGCATCATTAAGGATTTTGACGCCAAATTTGTTGCCTCTGGTAGAATAGATTTAGGACAAGGTTTTGAAGAACTTGCTTTGCAATTGAATAAAAATGAGCCAACTGAAGCTTTTGCAAAAAGCTATTTGGAAGATGCTAAAGCATTTTTAAAAGCAGTTGAGAAATTTAGACAACAAGAATTGGCAGAAGCCTAAACATGAAATATTCCAACGAAAATAATAACACTTCATCCAATGTAGGCGGTCGCTTTACGGTAATTGGTGCAGGCCCTGGTGATGTTGAGCTTATTACGCTCAAAGCCATCAAGGCATTGGCAAGTGCCAATGTGGTGTTGTACGATGCGTTGGTGTCCGTTGAGTTGCTGGAGTATGCACCCAAAGCCGAACACATTTTCGTGGGCAAAAGAAGAGGGTGTTATGCATACCAACAAGAGCAAATAAACGAGCTTATTGTTAGTAGGGCTAAAACCAATGCTCATGTAGTGCGTCTAAAAGGTGGAGATCCATTTGTATTTGGCCGTGGTGCCGAAGAAATGGAATATGCCGTAAACCATGGGCTAGACGTTGCTATGGTGCCGGGTATATCCTCATGTTTATCGGTTCCTGCATCGCAGAACATTCCGGTTACTAAAAGAGGTGCCGCAGAAAGTTTTTGGGTAATTACAGGAACGACCAAAGAGCACAAACTCTCGGGTGATGTTGCTTTGGCCGCAAAAAGTAACGCCACGGTGGTTATTCTTATGGGGATGAGCAAACTGCCTCAAATAGCGGAATTGTTCAAAGCCGAGGGCAAAGCGGAAACCCCAATTGCTATTGTGCAGAACGGGACCCGAAAAGATGAAAAAATTGCAATTGGTACCATCGCATCCATTGAAGGTGAAGTGGAGCGGCAACAGTTGACCAATCCGGCAATAATTATAATAGGTGAAGTAATAAAACATAGGGCAACCATTTTATCAATTGCCCAGAATCAAGAATTACAGTTAAGTTAATAGTTATGATAAAAACAGATATTCTCATCATTGGCGCAGGCCCAACAGGTCTTTTTACAGTATTTGAAGCAGGCTTGTTAAAGCTAAAATGTCATTTAATAGACGCTTTACCTCAGACAGGTGGCCAATGTTCGGAAATTTATCCAAAGAAACCAATTTATGATATTCCGGCCTTCCCGGAAATTCTCGCAGGAGATTTGGTAACCAATCTTATGGAGCAAATCAAACCTTTTGAAGCGGGTTATACCTTAGGTGAGAGAGCAGAAACATTGGATAAGCAAGAAGACGGTTCTTTTATCGTAACCACTAACAAAGGTACAAAGCACCATGCCCCGGTAGTTGTTATTGCTGGTGGTTTAGGTTCTTTTGAGCCTAGAAAGCCGCCTATTGAGAACATAGCCGATTTTGAGGACAAAGGTGTGGCTTATATCATTAAAGACCCTGAAGTATATAGAGATAAAAAAGTTGTTATTGCCGGAGGTGGTGATTCTGCTTTGGATTGGGCTATTTTCTTGGCCGATGTAGCTTCTGAAGTTTCTTTGGTACACCGTAGGAATGAATTTAGAGGAGCTTTGGATTCTGTTGAGAAAGCGGCAGAATTGGCAAAAGCAGGAAAAATAAAATTATTCACGGAAGCCGAAGTGAAAAAATTGTACGGAGATGACCATTTGGAAGCGGTTGTTATTAAGCATAACGATGCCGAAAAGGGAGAAACCTATGTTGAGGTAGATAACTTTATTCCATTGTTCGGTCTTTCTCCAAAATTAGGTCCAATAGGTGATTGGGGCTTGGAAATTGAGCGTAATGCCATTAAGGTGAACAACGCCAAAGATTACCAAACTAATATACCTGGTGTTTTTGCCATTGGGGATGTAAATACCTACGAAGGAAAACTAAAACTGATTCTGTCTGGTTTCCATGAGGCCGCCGTAATGTGTCAATATGCTTACCAATTAATCAATCCTGGTAAGAGATATGTTATGAAGTATACCACTGTAGGTGGGGTAGAAGGTTTTGACGGTAGTAAGAAAGAGGCCAAAAAAGAGGTCGTTCAAAGTATTTCTTAATTAGCTAATAGTGTACATATAATTCATAAAAACCTTCTGTTATCTCATTTTACGGAAGGTTTTTATCTAATGTAAAGTGCCAAAAACAGGCATGTTTCTTTGGTTTTGAAGGAGATGTGGTGTTACTTTGCAAATCGTTCATTAAAAATATAGGACTGTTATCAAGAAAGGTGGAGGGAATAGACCCTGTGAAACCTTGGCAACCCTTTTCTTATAAAGAAGGTGCTACATTCTATCCTGGTATGTTTTGGGACAGATAACAAAGAGAGGCAATTACAATTGTCCTTATTCTTTTGCTTGATAATTGTTGGTAGGAAGATTTTAGAGTAACATTTTCAATATAATATAAATTGAATTTGGTTGCGTTTGAACACTCAATTAGAGGAGGAAAAGAAATGAAAAACATTCAAGAGATATTAAAAGAACGCATTTTAGTGTTGGACGGTGCCATGGGTACTATGCTTCAACGCTATAAATTTACCGAAGAGGATTTTAGAGGTGAGCGTTTTAAGGATTGGAAAACCCCTGTTCAAGGCAATAATGATTTATTGTCACTAACACAGCCCGAAGCTATCGCGGAGGTGCATAGAAAATACTTTGCTGCCGGTGCGGACATTGTAGAAACCAATACGTTTTCCAGTACAACAATTGCCATGGCTGATTATGACATGGAAGAATTGGTGTACGATCTTAATTTTGAATCTGCACGTATTGCCAAGCAAGTGGCGGATGAGTTTACCGCCAAAGAACCCAATAAGCCTAGGTTTGTAGTAGGCAGTTTGGGGCCAACGAACAAAACGGCCAGTATGTCCCCGGATGTTAATGACCCGGGTTATAGAGCGGTTTCGTTTGATGAATTACGTATAGCTTACAAACAGCAAGTAGAGGCGTTGTTGGATGGGGGCGTAGATATGCTAATGGTAGAGACCATTTTTGATACGTTGAACGCAAAAGCGGCCTTGTTCGCTATAGAAGAAGTAAAGGAAGAGCGAAATATAGAGGTGCCCATAATGGTAAGTGGTACAATTACGGATGCTTCGGGCAGAACGCTTTCGGGCCAGACCGCAGAGGCTTTTCTAATTTCCGTTTCGCACATTCCTATCTTGTCGGTTGGTTTTAATTGTGCTTTAGGAGCCGATCAATTGGTGCCGCACTTAGAAGTATTGTCCAATAAAACGGAGCATGCCGTTTCGGCGCATCCCAATGCAGGTTTGCCCAATGCCTTTGGAGAATATGATGAAACACCGGAACAGATGGCAGCACAAATCAAGGAATATGTAGAGAAAGGACTGGTAAACATCGTTGGTGGATGCTGTGGTACTACCCCGGAACATATTGCCGCTATTGCAGAGTTGGTAAGGAAGTATGATCCACGTGCAGTAGCGGCAGTTTAAATAGGCTACGACAAAGAAAAAACTAAAGAAGTTCATCATGTACTATGAGTAACGACTCAAATATACCAACAACCAATAACCAAAAGCCCGCCAGATTCCTTAAACTATCTGGTTTGGAGCCACTGGTCATCACCCCCGAGAGTAATTTCATAAATGTGGGCGAGCGTACCAATGTGGCGGGGTCCAAACGATTTTTGCGCCTAATTAAAGAGCGAAAGTTTGAAGAGGCGCTGGATGTGGCCCGGGATCAAGTAGAAGGTGGGGCTCAAATCATCGATATTAATATGGATGATGGTTTAATTGATGGTAAGGAAGCTATGGTAAAGTACTTGAACCTTGTTATTGCCGAACCGGATATTGCTAGAGTACCCATTATGATCGATAGTTCTAAATGGGATATTATTGAGGCCGGTCTTCAGGTAGTGCAGGGTAAATGTGTGGTGAATTCTATCAGCTTAAAAGAAGGCGAAAAAGAATTTATCAATCATGCCAAATTGGTAAAACGGTACGGGGCTGCCGTAATCGTTATGGCTTTTGATGAAGTAGGCCAAGCGGATAATTATGAGAGGCGTATTGAGATTTCCAAACGGTCCTATGATATTCTGGTAGACCAAGTAGGTTTTCCTCCAGAGGATATCATTTTTGACTTAAATATATTTCCTGTAGCCACAGGTATGGATGAGCATAAACTTAATGCCATAGATTTTATTAGGGCTACTAAATGGGTTCGTGAAAACTTGCCGTACGCCAATGTTAGTGGTGGGGTAAGTAATGTTTCTTTTTCGTTTCGGGGCAATAATCCCGTGCGTGAGGCCATGCACTCGGTATTCTTGTACCACGCCATAAAAGCGGGTATGAATATGGGAATCGTAAACCCTACAATGTTGGAAATTTACGATGATATTCCCAAGGATTTACTGGAGCACGTAGAGGATGTTATACTTAACCGTAGGGACGATGCCACAGAGCGTCTTCTGGATTTTGCCGAATCTGTAGTAGGTAAGGCTAAAGAGAGCACGGTAGACCTGTCTTGGCGTGAAGAACCTTTGCAGAATAGAATTACAAGAGCCTTGGTAAAAGGTGTTGATCAATATATAGTTGAGGATGTAGAAGAAGCACGTCTTGCCGCCGATAAGCCTATAGAGGTAATTGAAGGCAATCTTATGATTGGAATGAACGTGGTGGGCGATCTTTTTGGAAGCGGTAAAATGTTCTTGCCACAGGTGGTGAAATCTGCCCGTGTAATGAAGAAGGCCGTAGCCTATTTGTTACCATATATTGAAGAGGAAAAATTAAAGAACCCTCAAGTTGGTGACGATAAGGGTAACGGTAAAATATTGATGGCTACCGTAAAAGGAGATGTTCATGATATTGGTAAAAATATCGTAAGCGTTGTACTGGCCTGTAACAATTATGAAATTGTAGACTTAGGGGTTATGGTTCCGCCAGAAAAAATTATAGCGGAGGCCATTGCGCACAACGTAGATGTCATTGGTCTAAGCGGACTTATTACACCGTCTCTGGACGAGATGGTTCATTTGGCAAAGGAGATGGAGCGCAAGAATTTTAAAGTGCCCTTGCTCATAGGAGGTGCAACCACCAGTAAAGCCCATACTGCAGTAAAAATAGACCCACAATACAGTGAGGCCGTAGTGCATGTAAACGATGCCTCGCGAGCGGTTACCGTAGTAGGCGACCTGTTGCAAAAGGAAACATCGGCTAGTTATAAGAAGTCCATTAAAGAGGATTATGACGTCTTTAGGGAAAAATTCTTGAGCCGTACCAAGAAGAAAGAGTATAAAACAATAGGGGCCGCCAGGGAAAACCGATTTAAGATTGATTGGGATGCTACTACTATTGTTAAGCCAAATCAATTGGGTATTCAGGTGATTGAAGATGTAGACCTGGAGAAATTGGTGCCTTTTATAGATTGGACTCCATTCTTTAGAGGTTGGGAGTTACACGGAAAATATCCGGATATTTTAACGGATGAGGTGGTAGGTGTGCAGGCTACGGAACTTTTTGCCGATGCCCAGAAAATGTTGAAGGATATCCTAAAGAATAAAAAGTTGACAGGGAAAGGTGTTTTTGGACTTTTTCCGGCCAATACGCTAGGGAACCATGATGATATTGAGGTTGATGTAGAGGATGGTGCTAACAGCGAAAAATATATTTTTAGGACCCTGAGGCAACAGCTAAAACGTCGTGAAGGTGTCCCGGATTATGCATTGGCAGATTTTATTGCGCCAAAGGAAACGGGTAAGCAGGATTATGTAGGTTGCTTTTGTGTTACCACAGGTTTTGGAACCGATGAACTGGCGGATAAGTACCGCGAGAACTTAGATGATTATAATTCCATTTTGGTAAAGGCCCTGAGCGACCGTCTTGCGGAAGCTTTTGCGGAGTACCTGCATTTGGAAATACGAACAAATCATTGGGGTTATGCCGCTAACGAACACTTGGAGAATGACGAGTTGATAGACGAGAAATACAAAGGAATAAGGCCGGCACCGGGTTACCCTGCCTGTCCCGATCACTTGGAAAAACTTACCCTTTGGGATATGTTAAAGGTGGAAGAACGTATTGGTGTTAAGCTTACGGATAGTTTGGCCATGTGGCCGGCATCATCTGTTTCCGGGTATTATTTTGCTAACGAAGAAGCCCGGTATTTTGGATTGGGTAAAATAAAAGAGGACCAGGTGGAAGACTTTGCGGAGCGAAAGGGAATTCCGTTGGAGAAAGCAACAAAGTGGCTGGCACCTAATATTTCGGATGACTGATATGAAAAAATATGTAGAGATAAGTTTGGGCAGTTTTATGATCAGCCATGGGTACGACCAAAATAACAAGGAGGTTGAGGAAAGGGTTGTGGTAGATGGCTTTTCTAAAAAGCTTGTTGCCGTAGACCGCATAAAATCCGTTAGTGAAAAGTATATCCTTACGGATTACTTGGATGGCAGATGGATTTATTGGGAATATCTGGAAAGCTATGCGGAGGTGAAGCAAATGCTTACGGAGTTGTAATTTTTAAAAGTAAAACCAATGCGTTAGGGATAGCAGCGGTATCTTTTTAAGGCTGATAGGTCTTAAAAAATTTAGCGAATAGCCCGCCCGAACGCCAAAATATAGAATAAACATTAAAATTCCCTTTTTAGGGGCAGCATACATGAAAATAACGGACCACATTACAAATGCAAAGGGAAAAACTTTATTTTCCTTTGAAATTATACCACCGGTAAAAGGGCACCAGATTCAAGAACTTTATGATAATATAGACCCTTTAATGGAGTTTAAACCTCCGTTTATTGATGTGACCACTTCGCGTGAGGAGTACGTGTATATTGATCGTGACGGGCTGTTGGATAAAAAGTTGACGCGTATGCGCCCGGGTACGGTGGGTATTTGTGCATCCATTAAACATAAGTATGATGTAGATACGGTGCCGCATGTGCTTTGTGGAGGTTTTACCCGTGAAGAGACGGAGTACCTATTGGTAGATTGCCATTATTTGGGCATTGATAATATAATGGCGCTGCGTGGCGATGCCATGAAGGATGAGAAGTATTTTCAGCCAACCAAGGGAGGGCATACGTATGCCGTAGATTTGGTAAAGCAAGTGCACGAGTTAAATTGTGGGAACTACTTGCATGATACGGTGGATACGGATAACTGTGCCGATTTCTGCATTGGTGTTGCGGGGTATCCTGAAAAACACTTGGAAGCTCCTTCTTTAAAATCCGATCTAAAAAGACTGAAGGAAAAAGTTGATGCTGGGGCGGATTATGTAGTGACCCAGATGTTTTTTGATAATCAGAAATATTTTGAGTTTGTTGATGAGGCCAAGAAAATGGGTATAAACATTCCTATTATTCCGGGTATTAAGCCCATTGCCGTAAAGAGACATTTGCAATTGCTGCCGCAGGTTTTTAGGATAGATTTACCACAGGATTTAATTGATGCGGTAGATGATTGTAAATCCAACAAAGAGGTGCGTAAGGTAGGTGTGGAATGGGCCATTCAGCAATCTAAGGAGTTAAAGGCGGCGGGGGTTCCCGTATTGCATTATTACTCAATGGGTAAGTCCGATAATATTAAGGCCATTGCCGAGCAGCTTTTTTAGAGAACTGATTTTTGTAAGAAAATAAGTCCAACCTTGGGTTTAAAATAACGAATAGTATTAGTTTTGCGCTCCATGAACCCAAGGGTGTTTTTATTTTTTCTAATGTGTGTAGGGACTTGTTTTTCGCAAGAGACCCGCAGCGTACACAGCTACACATTTGATGCGAACCAATTTTATGGTTCCATTATTTTGCACAATCCGGATATTTCGCATTTGATTACGAACCATCCTGCAGGGGTTATCTTGGCCTATAACCGAAAAACTTACGGCCTGGAAGATTGGCAGCAGGGCTACAATTATCCGGATTTGGGAGGTTCTTTTATCTACCAAAATACGAACAGTTCTACACTAGGAGAGGCCTATGGCCTATATGCCCATTTTAATTTTTACTTCTTAAAACGTAACCTTCAATTTCGTGTGGCTCAAGGTTTGGCCTATATGACCAACCCGTATGACCGGGAAACCAATATCAGGAACAATGCCTATGGAACCAGAATACTGAGTTCTAACTATCTTATGCTTAATTATCACAAAGAGAACTTGTACAAAGGTTTAGGTTTTAAGGCGGGGTTTTCTATCATGCATTATTCCAATGCGAACGTTAAGGCTCCTAATACTTCTACTAATACCTTTGCCTTTAATGTGGGGTTGACGTATACGCTAGAAGGTGAGGAAACCCAATATATTCGGCGTGAAAAGAAAAAAGTTACGGAGCCTATCCGGTGTAATTTAATATTTAGAACGGGAGTGAACGAGAGTGATAATATTGGTCACGGCCAATTTCCGTTTTATATTTTTTCCGGTTATGCAGATAAGCGTTTAGGTCGTAAAAGTGCCCTGCAATTAGGGACGGATGTGTTTTTTAGCAACTTTTTAAAAGAACTGATACGGTACCAATCCATAGCATTTCCTGAAAATAATATTGCTGCAGATACTGATTTTAAACGGGTAGGTGTTTTTGTGGGGCATGAACTCTTTATTAACAAACTATCTATAGGAACGCAGTTAGGGTACTACGTGTATTATCCTTTTGATTTTGAGGGAAAGGTCTATAATAGGTTTAGTTTAAAGCGCTATTTTGGCGAGAAGGTTTTTGGGGTCGTAAGCCTTAAATCTCACGGGGCAGCGGCGGAAGCAGTAGAGTTTGGTATTGGCGTTCGTTTATAAAGAAACACGGAGTATGGTAAGAGAATTAAAAAATAAGGGAATCAAAATCACATGTTTAAACAATAGTGAGGTTTTGCCGATGTCTTATTTTTTTGGAATTCTTTTTTGTCTGGTAGTATTGGTGTCGTGCAATGGAGAAAATGCATCGGATTGTTTTCAAAGTACAGGTGATATCGTTCGCGAAGAAGTAACGGTGTCCGATTTTACTAAAATCACGGTATATGAAAATGTAACCTTGGTTTTAAAGCAGGGTAATACCCATAAAGTAGAAATTGAAACCGGTAGTGTGCTAAGAAATGAGGTTACCGCAGAAGTAGTGGAAGGGCGTTTACTTTTGCGAGACACCAATGATTGTAATTATTTTAGGGATTACGAGGTTACCAAAATTTATGTAACCGCACCCAATATTACCGAAATACGAAGCAGTACGGGCTGGACTATATCTAGTGATGGTGTTCTGGCCTACCCACGATTAACGCTTTTGTCCGAAAGCTTTGCGGATCCGGAAGCTCAAACCACAGATGGAGATTTTGACCTGGAATTGGATGTGCAGACCTTAAGTGTGGTGGTGAACGGTATTGCTTACTTTAAATTGAAAGGTGCTACTAATAATTTGAACTTAACCATTGCCGCCGGAGATTCCCGTATTGAAGCTTCGGGCTTGGTTGCGCAAAACGTAACTATAAATCACAGGGGCTCCAATGATATGTTCGTAAACCCACAATTGTCCATCAAAGGAGTAATCCGTGGGGTGGGCGATGTCTTTAGTGCTAATCAACCCGCAGAGGTTGATGTGGAAGAGTTGTATAAAGGCCGATTGGTTTTTCAGTAATTCTGCATTTGAGTTAAAAAGTTCTGTTGGTGAAATTGGTACGGGCACAGATGCAATCTGTAACTTTGCACTGACCAACATCTGATATGAATCCCATTCTAAAATATATTAAAAATGTATTCGCCAAAAAGCGTATTCTAGGAGATGCACCATCTTTGAATAATCTGGTTACGGCCGATATGCTACTCCAAAATTTGGTCAAAGAAAATAAAGTTCCTGGGCTGGCAATTACCGTCTTAAAAGATGGGGAACGTTTTTTTCAAAAAGGATATGGTTTTGCTGATATGGAAAAGGAAATTCCGGTAAACCCGCAGTCTTCGGTATTTCGGATAGCAAGTGTCTCCAAGCCTATTGCTGCAACTGCTTTGGCTCATTTGGTTGCAGAAGGAACTATTGATTTAGACGCTTCTTTTTACACTTATGTGCCCTATTTTCCAAAGAAAAAATATGACTTTACCATTAGGCAATTGGCCGGTCATACGGCCGGTATTAGAGGATATCGCGGTATTGAATATGGATTGAATAAACCTTATTCCATTAAGGAAAGTATTGAGATCTTTAAAGATGATGAACTCCTTTTTGAACCGGGAACGGATTACCTCTATAACAGTTTTGATTGGGTGTTGATTTCTTTGGCAATGCAGGAAGCCAGTGGGCTGCCTTTTGAGGAATACGTAGCACAGAAAGTATTGCAGCCCTTAGAAATGAACCATACGTTTTGGCCTGATTTAGATTCGACTCAGCTAAATAAAGACCAATCCAACGCTGAATTGGGTACAGCCCAACCAGGTAAAAATGAATCTGCTCCGGAGCTTATAGAGGAGTCAGGTCAAATACAGTTTGGGTTTGAAGAACCCGAGGAATCAATTCCTGTGGCTCAGTCAGATTTGGAAGAGGACAAAGAAATATCCTCACGAACTCAGTCAAGATCAAACAATGTGGTAAAATTCTATTCCAAAAACAGATTGGGATTTAGGGAGGCCATTCCGGTAGACAACTTTTATAAACTGGCCGGCGGTGGTTTTCTGTCTACTGCTGAGGATATTGCCAGATTTGGTCAAGCCTATCTGGATGAAGAAGTATTGACTCCTAATCTTGAAGCCGAATTTCTTACAGCGCAAACGGTCAACAATGGTTCAACCTATTACGGTCTGGGTTGGCAAGTAAGCGAAGATGCTAAAGGAAGACCTTTCTATGGGCATGTTGGCAATGGCGTAGGCGGTTATTCCAACTTCTTTGTGTATCCGGAAGAGCAAATGGTGTTTTCCATCTTAACCAATTGCACGGACCCTAAAATCCAACCTGAGTTGGATGCAATTATAGATAAGTTGATTACTTCCAATAATGTAGTTTCATAGTATTTTTTTCGATTTTAATTCAAACGCATAAAAAATTAATACATCCCGTTTTCTGAGCGTTAGATTGTTGTTATCTAGACTTTAATGCCCTAGCTTTATAAAAAAAAGCTATGAAAAATTTAAAATTAATGGTTTTAACCTTTGGGTTGGGTCTTTTAACTCTGACGATGACCGCTCAGGAAATTACTTCTTTTTCGGGCATGTGGGGCCCAGAATTTTATCAAGATAAAGACAAGCTGACTTGGAAAGAGATTGATAAGATTATGTCGGAAAGTCAAGTTGCTCAGTTAAACTGGGGAAAATCGAAAAAACAAATGGTAGGGGGAATGATTGCCGGAGCAGCTAACTTTGGAACTGCTATTTGGTTTTTGGTCAATGAGAACGACCATAAACCTGTTACGGGGCCTGCAATAGCCTTTGCGGGAACGGGAATAATAGGGTCAATTTTCTTTCATCATGCCATGAAAAACAAAAAGGAAGCAATTTTGAACTACAATGAAAGTGTAGGTAATGGAACTTCGTTCAGGATGGTGCCCGCTGTTAATGAAAACGGAGTTGGGCTAGCTCTGAAATTTTAAAAAAGTCTCACCAAAAAAAAAATCCGGAGGTCAATTATTGATTTCCGGATTTTTTGTTTTCAGGAAGAAGTGAGCTCAGTAAACAAACTCTCCAGGTTTTTGTTTTTACGGCTTAATTGTAGTGTTTTAAGTTCATTGTCATGGGCAAAGTCAAAAACGGCCGGCCGCATATCTTTTGAGGTGTTAAAAGTAATTTCATAAACAAAACCGCCTGTATTCTTTACGTGTGTTACATTGGGTAATTTGTTCAGGAAAGCCTCTTCAACCCTATAATCAAACTCTACTTCAATAATTTGCTCCTCTGCATCACGTAGCTCGCTCAATTTTTTATCGGCTACAAGAACTCCTTTGTTAATTACGAGCACTCGGTCACAGACGGCCTCAACCTCCTTCATGATATGGGTAGAGAGCAATATGGTTTTTTCTTTTCCAATTTCTTTAATGAGTTTCCGTATCTCCAGTAATTGGTTTGGGTCAAGTCCCGTAGTGGGCTCGTCCAAAATAAGTACTTCGGGGTCGTGTAACAGGGCAGCGGCCAGTCCCACACGTTGACGGTATCCTTTAGAAAGTTGGCCTATTTTTTTGTGAGCTTCCGGTGTAAGTCCGGTTTGTTCTATGATTTGGGCTATTCTAGACTTGCCCGTTTTGTACACATCGGCATTAAAGGCAAGGTATTCTTTAACGTACATGTCCAAATATAAAGGGTTGTGTTCCGGTAGGTAACCAATACTTTGCTGAACACTTTTTTTATCGTCTTTAACATCGTATGAATTAACTTTTGCCTCACCTTCATCGGAAGTGTAATAGGTAGTCAATATCTTCATCATGGTTGATTTTCCGGCACCGTTAGGACCTAAAAAACCGACTATCTCTCCTTTTTTCAACTCAAAACTAACATTGTTCAATGCTTTTTGACTTCCAAAATTTTTGGTGATATTACTAACGCTTATAGACATGATGGGGTGTAGTGTGTAATATTAGAATGTTGCTTAATACCGTAGGCTGTTATGTAAAACGATATTGTTCCTTCAAAAATAAGCAATAAAGTAATATTGTATTTTCTTTATAGTAATATCTAAACTGTAGAATTCAAAAAAACATCAATGTCTGACTGCGAGATAACTATAAAATCGAAAAAAATGAGCGCTATCGGTTTTATTTTTAAATAAAATTATTACTTTAGCCCAAGTTTAAGTGTGTTATGACAAAGCAATTCTTTTTTAACGGTTTTTATTTTTACTTCTTTTTTAAGAGAGGTATGGGACTGTTGTAAGATATTGCATGATATAAACAAATTAGAGTCCCGTTATAAACGGGACTTTTTTTGTTCAATACCTATAGAAATTTAAGGATAAAGTTTGTCAGCACAAGGAAGAAAAGTCAATTATGAAGCTAAAAGTAGCTATTCAAGGAATCAAGGGATCTAACCACCATCAGGTGTCTCGGGAGTATTTTGATGATAATGTGGATTTGGTAGAATGTATGTCATTTGATTTCTTGGTAGATCAGTTACTGCAAAAAAAAGCCGATGTTGGGGTAATGGCCATTGAGAACTCTATTGCGGGTTCGATCATACCCAATTATGCACTTGTGTACCACAAAAACCTTCATATTGTTGGGGAGCATTATTTAAACATCAGCCATAATTTGATGGTGCTAAAAGGGCAAAAAATTTCGGATATAGAAGAGGTAAGGTCACATCCCATGGCTTTACTGCAATGCAAGGAATTTTTTGGTGATCATCCGCATATAAAAATGGTAGAAGATGTAGATACGGCGGAAACGGCAAAGCGTATTCAAGACCAACAGTTAAAGCATATTGCGGCAATTGCTCCAGAGGTAGCGGCAGGTTTATACGATTTGGACATCGTAGCAGACAACATACAGACCATACAAAACAATGCAACCCGTTTTATTATTGTAAAGACAAAAAATAAAGAGCTTCCAAAAGGCGAAATCAATAAGGCCTCGGTACGTTTTGTAACGGACCACAAACGCGGAAGTCTTGCGGCTGTGCTTAATGTTATGAGTGATTGTAGGTTGAATCTAACAAAAATACAATCATTGCCCATAATAGAGACACCATGGAAATATGCCTTTTTTGTGGATGTAACTTTTAACGATTATAACAATTTTGATAAGGCAAAATCACTGTTGAACATCATGTCGGAAGACTTTAAGGTGTTGGGTGAATATAAAAATGCGAGAATATGATACGTACGGCCAATCGTTTACATACAGTTGAGGAATATTACTTCTCAAAGAAGCTAAGGGAGGTTCGTGGTTTGATGGCTGAAGGAAGACCAATTATCAATATGGGTATTGGTAGTCCGGATTTGGCACCTTCGGAAGCTATAATAAAAAGCATTCAAGAGGCTGTTTTGGACGGTGGTGCGCATCAGTACCAGAGCTACCAAGGTTTGCCGGAATTGCGTGAGGCAGTAGCCGATTTTTATAGCTTAAAATTTGGTGTTACAGCAGATGCAGCTACTGAAATTTTGCCTTTAATGGGGTCAAAAGAAGGTATTATGCACATAAGTATGGCCTTTTTAAATGAAGGTGATATTGCATTGATACCCAATCCTGGGTATCCAACCTATACATCGGTTACAAAATTGGTAGGGGCAGAAGCAAAATATTACAATCTAACGGCCGAAGGCGGATGGTTTCCTGATTTGGAGGAATTACAGGAACATGATTTGAGCAAGGTAAAAATTATGTGGACGAGTTATCCTCATATGCCAACAGGGGCTACCGCCACAAAGGCACAGTTTGAGAAGCTGGTAGCTTTTGCCAAAAAGAATGATATTCTTTTGGTAAACGATAACCCATATAGCTTTGTCCTTAACGATTCGCCTTCTAGTATTTTGGCTATAGACGGAGCCAAGGATGTTGCTTTGGAACTGAATTCGTTGAGCAAGACTTTTAATATGGCCGGTTGGCGCGTAGGCATGGTCTTGGGAAGTGCAGAGCATATTAATGCGGTACTAAAAGTGAAAAGTAATATGGATTCCGGTATGTTCTACGGAATTCAAAAAGGCGCCATTGAAGCCCTAAAAAGTGGGCAAGAGTGGTTTGATGAGTTGAATGAAGTATACACTTCAAGAAGGGCATTAATGTATCAATTAGCGGATAAGTTGAACTGCACGTATGATACAAAGGCCGTGGGCATGTTCCTTTGGGCAAAATTACCGGAAGGAAGCAAGTCTGCAGAAGAATTTATAGACGAAGTGTTGTATGATAAAAATCTTTTTATAACGCCAGGAACTATTTTCGGAAGCAATGGTGAAGGCTATATACGTTTCTCTTTATGTGTTACGGAAGATAAAATTAAAGAAGCAATTAGTCGGTTTTAAACGGACAAATTAGAGTTTATAAAATGAATGTTTTTATAGTAGGTGTTGGGTTAATAGGAGGTTCCTTTGCAAAGGATATTAAACGTCTACGTCCAGAATGTAAAATTTACGGAATAGATACCAACGAATCGCATTTGAGCGAGGCCTTAAGTTTGGGCTTCATAGATGTAGCCTCTAGTTATGCAGACTTGGCAATTGCGGATATGGTGATTGTTACTATTCCAGTAGGAGTAATGGTTACGGAGCTTCCAAAGATATTGGATGCAGTTAATGATGATTGTGTGGTTTTTGATGGCGGATCAACCAAAAGTTTAATTTGTAAAACATTGGATGCGCACCCAAAGCGAAGAAACTATTTGGCGGCACATCCCATTGCAGGTACTGAGTTTTCAGGTCCGTCTGCGGCAATAGAAAATTTGTATGCAGGAAAGACTAACATTATCTGTGAAGTTGAAAAAACGGCATTTAAGCTTCAGGAAAAGGCTTTAGAGCTTTTTCAACAAATAGGAATGCGGATCCGGTATATGAATCCAGAGGCGCATGACAAACACATTGCTTACGTGTCGCATTTGTCACATATCAGCGCTTTTATGTTGGGAAAGACGGTAATCGATAAAGAGAAAAATGAACGTGATATTTTTGACATGGCGGGGAGTGGTTTTGAGAGTACCGTAAGGCTGGCAAAGAGTTCTCCGGCCATGTGGACACCCATTTTTGAACAGAACAAAGAGAATGTGGTCGAAACTTTGACCGAATATATACAGAACCTTCAGGAGTTTAAACAACTTCTGGAAAAAGGAGATTACACGGGAATTTTTAACGAAATGAACGACACTAATAAAATAAAGGAAATTTTAAACGGAATACCACTAAACAAGAAGTAATGGAGAATTCAAAAGAAATGAGAACATGGTTGGATGATATGGGTTTAGACCATCCACTAGTAATAGCAGGGCCATGTAGTGCTGAAACCGAAGAACAAGTGTTGCGTATTGCTCACGAGTTAAAAGATACCGATGTAAATTACTACCGCGCGGGTATCTGGAAACCAAGAACACGACCAGGAAACTTTGAAGGTGTTGGCGCACTTGGTTTAAAGTGGTTACAAAAAGTTAAGGCGGAAACAGGATTGAAAACAGCCACAGAGGTAGCCAATCGTGCACACGTAGAATTGGCACTTGAACATGATGTAGATCTATTGTGGATCGGAGCACGTTCAACGGTTAGTCCTTTTATCATGCAAGAATTGGCAGATGCCTTGGAAGGTACGGATAAGATTGTATTGGTTAAAAACCCGGTAAACCCGGATTTGGCCTTGTGGTTAGGTGGTATTGAGCGTTTGCATACCGCTGGAATCAGAAAATTGGGAGCTATCCATAGAGGTTTCTCTACCTATGAAAAAACAAAATATAGAAACATTCCTGAGTGGCAATTGGCTATTGAGTTCCAGAACAAGTTTCCAGATTTGCCATTGATCAGCGATCCATCTCACATTACAGGTAAGCGAGATATGATTTTTGATGTATCTCAAACCGCACTTGATCTAAATTTTGATGGTTTAATGATTGAAACACATTTTGATCCAGACAATGCATGGAGTGATGCTGCACAGCAAGTAACGCCAGCTAAATTGGTACAGATCATGAAAGATTTGAAAATCAGAAAAGAATCGGATAGTGAAGCGGAATACAATGCTAAATTAAGCAACTTAAGAGCGCAGATAGATATTCTTGACAATCAGTTGATAGATACTATGGGCAAGCGTATGAAAGTTTCTGATGGTATTGGAGAACTTAAGAAAGAGAAGAACGTAGCGGTATTACAGTCTAACCGTTGGAACCAAATCTTAGGAGCTATGATCTTAGAGGGTGAAGCTCGTGGTTTAAGCGAAGAATTCGTTCTTAAAATGTTCAAGGCTATTCACCAAGAGTCTATCAATCATCAAGAGAAGATTGTAAACGGATAGTGCAGATTATATTGCATATATAAAAAAACGGCTTGTTGAAAAACAAGCCGTTTTTTGTTTTTAATCTCTTTTGAAAACATATCGTGTAATGAAAATTCCTTGAGAATCGCTATCGCCGGCATCGGCCTCTACACCACTGGTCACGAAAATAAGTTCCCAGCCTTCTTTTAACATATCCGTAAGTTTTGATGAGATAACGGCATCGTTGGCAGCTATATTCTGAAAACGGATACCGGCAATATTATAAAAGTTAAGGAGCTTGGTTTCTTCAAAATTCTTTACTCTAATATTACCTCTTTTAGATTTGTTACGGGTATTGTCTTCTTCGGTCTGCTCAGAAGTAAATTCCTCAAAATCCTTATCCTCTTGCGCATCAATAATTCTCGACCTGCCCAATCCACTAGGAACAATGGATTCAACACTGGTAATTATTTTTATCTCCTGCGCGTTTACGTTAAAAGTTGTGGCAATCAAAACAAGGGCTATTACTGCAATTTTTTTCATCATATAAATTTTAAGTTATGCTAATAAGGACAACCGGAACTCGTAAAAGGTTGCATTAAGGAGAAGTAAATTAGGAATGGGTCAAGTAATTTTTTGCGACAATATCCTTTAAGACAGCCTGTTTTACACGGATAGTATGAAGTAAAGTTGTTTCTTTGTAATGAAATTGATAATAATGAAGGGAACTGTATATAAATCTACCGGAAGTTGGTATACCGTAAAGACACCAGAGGGTGAGTTTTACGAATGCCGTATTAAAGGTAAATTTAGAATTCAGGGTATAAAAAGTACGAACCCTATTGCTGTTGGGGACCAAGTAGCGTTCAAAATAGAAAAGCTAGGGGATGATACCGTAGGTACCATTCACGGTATTGAAGATCGTAAGAACTACATTATTCGGAAATCTGTAAACCTTTCAAAACAAACCCATATTATAGCGGCCAATTTAGATCAGGTTTTCTTATTGGTCACCTTAAACAATCCTACTACCTATACCATTTTTATTGACCGTTTTCTGGCAACAGCAGAAGCCTATGATATTCCCGCTATTTTACTTTTTAATAAGGTAGATAGTTATTCTATTGAAGAATTGGCAGAGATTAAATACCTGGCGGAACTTTATAGGAATGTAGGGTATACGTGTATTGGAATTTCGGCAAAGTCCGGTAAAAATGTGGATAAGGTAAAAGAAATGATGGTGGGTAAGACCAGCATGTTCGCAGGTCATTCCGGTGCAGGCAAGTCAACCTTGGTAAACGCATTGGAGCCAAAGCTGGATTTAAAAACTACGGAAATCTCGGGTCAGCATCTTCAGGGCCAACATACCACTACTTTTGCGGAAATGTTTGATTTGGATTTTGGTGCTCGCATCATAGATACTCCAGGCATCAAGGGCTTTGGGATTGTAGATATGGAAAAAGAGGAAATTGGGGATTACTTTCCTGAATTCTTTGAATTGAAAGGGGAGTGTAAATTCAACAATTGTCTTCATCTAGACGAACCCAAATGTGCCGTAAAAGAGGCGCTAGAGGCAGAAGAGGTAGCATGGAGCCGTTATCGTAGCTATGTGCAAATGGTAACGGGAGAAGAAGAGAATTACAGAGTAGATATCCATGACGTAAAAAAATAGCGTCATTAGGAATATCAAATATTATATTAAGAGCAATGCGAGCTATTATTCAGAGAGTTTCTAGGGCCAGTGTAACGGTAGAGGGAAAAAAAATTTCAGAAATACAGAATGGACTTTTAATCTTGTTGGGCATTGAAGATGCCGATGGACAAGAGGATATTGAATGGCTGTCCCGAAAAATTGTCAACCTTAGAATTTTTAATGATGCCAATGGTGTTATGAACGAATCGCTAAAGGAAGTAAACGGCGATGCTATTGTTGTCAGCCAGTTTACCTTGTATGCCGCTACAAAAAAGGGTAATAGGCCGTCATATATAAAAGCTTCAAAACCGGATGTGGCCATTCCTCTTTATGAGAAGTTCATTGCGCAAATTGAACTGGATCTAGGTAAAAAGGTTGGTACCGGTATTTTTGGTGCCGATATGAAAGTGGATTTGCTAAACGATGGCCCGGTTACTATTGCTATAGATACGAAGAGCAAGGAATAGGTTCTCTTTATCGAATTTTTTCTTCAATTTGTAAGAAAAAGATGTGTTTTGTTCTGAATTCTCACGACAATCACAGGCAATGCGACTTTCTCTTTTGATATTTTTATTTTTTACGAGCATTATTTCTACAGCTCAAGAATTAAATTACAATGCCCTCTTATTAAGAAAAGAACTTACGGAGAACGCAAATGCAGTAGTCCGTTTAGATCAAGTTGAGATTGAGCTTCTTTCGCAGCAAAAGATGACGGTTAAAACTAAGCAGGTAATTACTGTGTTAAATCGTCTTGGAGACCGCCGTGCAAGAACCGGTATGGGGTATGACAGTGATAAAAAAATAAAGGATATTCAGGTTCGTGTCTATGATACTATGGGCAATGAGATAGAAAAAATCAAAAAGAAGGATTTTAAGGATGTTAACGCTGCTGACGGGTTTTCTTTATATAATGATTATCGCCATTTATATTATGATTATACCCCTGTTAATTACCCGTATACCCTTGTTTTTGAAAGTGAATACGAGACACCGGATACGGGCACGATTCCATCATGGTTTTTCTTGAATGGCTTTTTGGTAAGTGTAGAAAAAAGTCGCTATAGCATAACCTATGCAAATGCGAATTTGAAGCCAACTATCATAGAGAAAAACTTAGTAAATATTGATTTTGATATAGAGGAAACAAACAACTCAATTACCTATACTGCAAATAATATTAGAGCTATAAAACGGGAAAGCATGAGTCCCTCTTTTGAGAAAATCTGTCCCAGGTTAATGACCCGGATAAAGAATTTTCATTATAAAGGATTTGATGCTTCTGTAGATAGCTGGAAAGATTTAGGTACTTGGGTAGATGAAAAATTGTTGTCCGGCAGAGATGAATTAAGTCCGCAAACTGTTGCAAAGGCCAAGTCATTGGTGGATGGCGTTCAAGATGATCTGGAAAAGGCGAAAATCATCTATAAATACGTTCAGGACAATACCAGATACATTAGTGTGCAAATAGGAATAGGGGGGCTTCAGCCTATAGCGGCTGTTGAGGTAGACCGCGTAAAGTATGGAGATTGCAAGGGGCTTTCAAACTATACCAAAGCATTGTTAAAAGAAGTAGGGGTTACCTCTTATTATGCAGTGGTCCAAGCTGGAGGTGATAAGGTAGATTTTGAAGATGATTTTGCTGATTTGGCGCAGGGCAATCATGTCATTCTTGCCATACCGTATAATGATAGGTACTATTGGGTAGACTGCACATCCCAGATTCTTCCATTTGGTTATGTTGGCAGTTTTACGGACGATAGAAAAGTAATGATCGTAAAACCAGAAGGTGGTGAAATTGTTACTACAACAGCCTACCTTAATGAGAACAATTATCAATCTATTACATCATCATATGAGCTAAAACCTAATGGCAGCATTGTTGGAGAAACGAATCTCATGACCAAAGGAAGTAGATACAATAGTCATTTTAGGTTAGAGGAAGAAACCGAAGAAGAAATTGTAAAAAAGATTAAAAGCAGATGGAGTTCCATAAACAACCTAACCGTTGCCAACTATAACTTTGATAATAATAAAAAAGAAGTTGTCTTTAATGAAAATGTTTCTTTGAGCGCATCTAACTATGCTTCTTTAAGTGGAAATAGAATTTTGTTTACGGCCAATGCCTTTAATAACCGTAATGTTGTCCCGGACCGTTACCGCAATAGAAAGCTGCCATTTGAAATTCAACGTGGGTACCTAGATGAGGATGATTCCGTCATTACGCTTCCTGAAGGATACATGGTAGAGGCGCTGCCTAGCGCTAAGAAAATCGACAATGAATTTGGCGTATACACTGTAGATTTTGATTATAACGAAGCGGAGAATACCGTGAGCTACAAACGAAGTTTTTTCCTGAAAAAGGGATTTTATCCCAAAGAGAAATATAATGCGTATCGCGACTTTAGAAAAGAAGTTGCCAGCACGGACAATGCACAGATTGTACTTCTAAAGAAATAAACAGCCACTTTTTACATAAAACCAATAACATGATGCAAATTAGAACAACCTTGCTAATGGTTCTTTTGACCATAGTATTTACGGCAAATGCCCAGAGTTATAAATTCGGAAAAGTTTCCGAGGCAGAATTAAGAGAAACCTTTAACCCCAGTGATTCCTCAGCAGCAGCTACGGTTTTATACAGAAGTAAGAATGTTAGGTTCAATTATGCTCAAGGAGCTGGTTTTACTATTATTACCGATGTTTTTGAGCGTATAAAAATATATAATAAAGCGGGATTTGACTATGCTACTATTTCACAAATGTTGTATAAGAGTGATAGTAATGTGGAGTCTATTTCTGGGCTAAAGGCATGTACTTACAGTTTAGTTAACGGTAAGATTGAAAAGAGTAAAATGGAAAAATCTGCTGTATTTACTACTGAATTGAACAAGTATAGGAATGAAGAAAAATTTACTCTTCCGAATATAAAGGAAGGTTCTGTTATAGAATTTCAGTATAAAATCATTTCCCCCTTTTACTATTCTATAGACGAAATAGTATTGCAATATGATATTCCCATAAAAAAACAAGAAATAACCATTGCTACTCCGGAGTATTTCAATTTTAAGACAAGTATGAAAGGGTATTTGACCGTAACACCCAAGTACACGGCAAAATCAGGAAATATAAATTTAACAAGTAAAAATAGAACTACTGGTGGTGGGTTTGATGTGACATCTACAAAATATTCAAATCAAAATATTGATTTTAAGATTAATACTACTGACTACATTATGACCAATGTGCCAGCCTTAAAAGAAGAGCCGTTCGTAAACGATATGGACAATTACAGAAGTTCTGTAGATTATGAATTGCAGTATATTCAGTTTCCACATCAGATGATGGAAAATTATGCAACTACATGGGAAGCTGTAATCAAAAAAATATACGAGAGCGAAGGGTTTGGAGTGCAATTAAAAGCCAACAGGTATTTTAAGGACGACCTTGAAGCTATAAAAAGTAAAGCTTCCTCTCCGATTGAGTTATTGGCCGGTATATTTTTTCACGTTCAAAACCACATGAATTGGAACAATATATACGGTTATCATGTAGACAAAGGTGTAAAAACGGCTTATAAAGAGAGAACGGGCAATGTTGGGGATATCAACCTTATACTTACGGCTATGCTTCAGGAGGCAGGTCTAGATGCTAGTCCAGTGTTAGTAAGTACCAGGAGTCATGGTGTGCCAATGTTTCCAACTAGGGAAGGTTTTAATTATGTAATTGCTTCGGTAGAGATAGATGGTGAAATGGTGTTGCTAGATGCTACTAACAAATACACTAGGCCAAACCTTTTACCAACAAGGACATTAAATTGGTTTGGTAAGAAAATAGAAAAAGACGGGTCTTCGGTTTCCATAAATCTTTTTCCTAAACAACTTTCTGAAGATAATATACAAATGAGCGTTAAGCTCAACGATAATGGAAGCCTTAGTGGAAAATTAAGACAGACCAACCGTTATTACAATGCTTATTTGTTCAGAAATAAATATGCAAATAGTAATGAAGAAGATTATTTGGAAAAGTTGGAGAACCGTAACAGTGGCATGGAGATTTCAAACTATGAAATCAAGAATAAAATGAATATAAACAAACCTGTTCAAGAGAGCTATGAGTTTGTTTTGGACAGGCAGGCAGATGTAATTGGCGATAAAATTTATTTTTCACCTTTGTTTCATCTGGTAGAGGCCGAGAACCCTTTTAAACTGGATGAGAGAAAATATCCCGTAGATTTTACATTTCCTAAGCGAAGTAAATATTTGGTGAGCATTTCTATTCCGGAGAATTATGAAGTTATCTCCAAGCCTGAAGATATGGCCATTGGCCTCATTGATGGTATAGGGACATTTCAGTACAAGATTATGGGTAGCGGGCAGAAATTGCAGCTTGTGGCCGACTTAAAATTGAATCAACCGATAATAGGGGCGGAACACTATTCCTATTTAAAAGAATTCTTCAAAAACTTAGTTGAAAAACAAACAGAAAAAGTAGTTTTATCAAAAATTACTTCCAATGGAACTACAGAAAGCACAGGAAAGGGTAGATAAATGGATTAAGGAGCACGGGGTGCGTTATTTTAATGAGCTTACGAACATGGCACAGCTTACGGAAGAGGTTGGTGAAGTAGCGCGTATTATAGCCCGCAGGTACGGTGAGCAAAGTGAAAAAGAATCAGATAAGAACAAAGACCTGGGAGAAGAACTGGCAGATGTGCTTTTTGTAACCCTTTGTTTGGCCAACCAGACCGGTGTAGATCTACAGACGGCTTTTGACAAAAAACTCGATTTAAAAACAAAACGAGATCATGACCGTCATCACAACAATGAAAAGCTCAAATAGTATTATCTTTGGCAACTTAAATTGTGCTCCATAACAGGTGGGGCTGCGGAATGGTTTAAAAACAAACCTGTTCCGTTTAAGAACCTTATAAAGAGAATTACTTTTGAAACTACATTTATCCGCGCCGTCCAATACCTTATTAAAAAATAGCATCCAGATTACGGGCTCAAAGAGTGAGTCTAATCGGTCATTATTGCTACAAGCTTTATACCCGAACCTTAGTATTGAAAACCTTTCCAATTCAGATGATGCGGAGGTGATGCAAAAAGGGCTTAAAATTGAGAATGGAGTAGTGGATATTCACCATGCCGGTACCGCAATGCGTTTCTTAACGGGATATTTTGCTTCTCAAGAGGGAAAAGAAGTAACGCTTACTGGATCACAGCGTATGACCGAAAGGCCGGTAAAGGTTTTGGTGGAGGCGCTCCAGAGTTTAGGCGCGGAAATAGAATACGTGAAAGATGAGGGATATCCGCCAATTAAAATAAAGGGTAAAAAGCTGGTTGAAAGCAAAGTGAGTCTTCCTGCGAATATCAGTAGTCAATATATTTCTTCTTTATTATTGATTGCTCCTAGCCTTAAAAACGGTTTGGAATTGGAGCTGGTAGGAAAAATAACTTCGGTTCCTTATATAAAAATGACTTTGGCCCTGTTGTCACAGATTGGGGTAGAAAATTCTTTTGAGGGCAATACCATAAAAGTTGCGCCAAAGGCTAGTGTAGAGAATGTAAACTTGGTAGTGGAGTCGGACTGGAGTTCTGCATCCTACTACTACAGTATTGTTGCCCTTTCAGATGTGGGAAGCGAAATTACCTTATCGGCATATAAGAATAATAGCTTGCAGGGAGATAGTGTACTTCAAGAATTGTATACTGAGTTTGGTGTGGAAACCCGTTTTGAAGGAAACAATGTAGTGCTACGTAAGGCTAAAAATCCTGCTGAGAAGAAAGTTCAATTTGATTTGAGTAATGCTCCAGATATAGCACAGACCATTGCCGTTACTTGTTTTGGTCTGAAAATGGAATGTCATCTAACAGGACTACATACCCTTAAAATCAAAGAAACCGATCGTTTGGAAGCATTGCATACGGAGCTTTCTAAATTGGGGGCGAATATAGCGGTTACCGATAAAGAATTAACTCTAGGTTTATCCGAAGCATTCAATACAGAGGTTGCAATTGATACCTATAATGATCACAGAATGGCCATGGCATTTGCTCCTTTAGCACTAAAAGTACCTTTGTACATAAACGATGCTGGTGTAGTTTCTAAATCCTACCCTGATTTTTGGAATGACCTTGAGAAATTGGGTTTTGTGTCTAAGGATGTTTAGTGAGCTGGTAATCAGTAATTTGCGAGTTTGTTTTGCTGTTTGTGCTGTAAATTTCCCTGTTAAAGACAGATGATAAATGGGTAAGAACCAATATAATCTGCGTTTTACTTGACAACCCCTATCTGCACATCGTATATTTGCAACCGCAAAACTTTTAACAAAATTTCATAGATGAAACTATCGCACTTCAATTTTGAATTACCAGATAATCTATTGGCCGAGTATCCTGCTGAAAATAGGGATGAGTCTAAATTAATGGTCATTCACCGTGAAACCGGAAAAATAGAACATAAAATGTTCAAAGACCTTATCAATTATTTTGATGAAGGCGATGTAATGGTTTTGAACAATACCAAAGTTTTTCCTGCCCGTTTATACGGTAACAAAGAAAAAACAGGTGCAAGAATTGAAGTGTTCTTATTACGTGAGCTGAACGAAGAACAACGCCTATGGGATGTTTTGGTTGATCCGGCACGTAAAATACGTATTGGTAACAAATTGTACTTTGGAGAAGATGAAACATTAGTAGCGGAAGTTATTGATAACACTACTTCAAGAGGTAGAACGTTACGTTTTCTTTACGATGGTTCGTATATAGACTTTAGAAGAAAACTTCGTGATTTGGGTCAAACTCCTTTGCCTAAATACATAAAAAGAGATGTAGAGCCGGAAGATGAGGAACGTTACCAGACTATCTATGCCAAGCATGAAGGAGCTGTGGCTGCACCAACCGCAGGTCTTCATTTCTCAAAGCACTTGTTGAAGAGATTGGAAATTAAAGGTGTCGACTTTGCCGAAGTTACCCTTCACGTAGGTTTGGGTACTTTTAACCCGGTTGAGGTTGAGGATTTATCCAAACACAAAATGGATAGTGAAGAGCTGGTAATTGATGAAAGGGCTACTGAGGTAGTGAACAATGCCAAGAAGAACAAAAAACGTATATGCGCTGTTGGTACAACGGTAATGCGTGGCCTTGAAAGTGCCGTTTCTTCCGAGCATACTTTAAATACTTTTGATGGATGGACTAACAAGTTTATCTTCCCTCCATACGATTTCAGTATAGCTAACTGTATGGTAACGAATTTTCACTTGCCAAAATCTACGTTGTTGATGATGGTATCTGCCTTTATTGGGCATGATTTAATGAAAAAAGCATACAAAGAAGCCATTTTAGAGCAGTACAAGTTCTATTCGTATGGTGATGCAATGCTAATAATCTAGTTTTACCCAAAAGGTAAAAACATAAATTTAAAGCCCTTCTTTATATTTTATTGAAAGTATAGAAGGGCTTTTTAGTTTTTAGAACGTGAAGACACAAAAAAAGGACATACGGGCACTTACCAAGGAGCAGTTACGAGACTTCTTTGTTACTAATGGAGATAAGGCTTTTAGAGGTAACCAAGTGTATGAATGGCTATGGCAAAAGGCAGCACATTCTTTTGAGGGAATGACCAATATCTCAAAAGAAACAAGAGATATGCTAGAGGCTAATTTTGTGATCAATCACATTAAGGTAGATCAAATGCAGCGCAGTAGTGATGGCACTATAAAAAATGCCGTTCGCTTGCATGATGATCTAGTGGTAGAATCGGTTCTTATTCCAACTAAAACACGAACTACGGCATGTGTTTCCAGTCAGGTGGGTTGTAGCTTGGATTGTAGGTTCTGTGCTACTTCTCGCTTAAAACGTATGCGTAATCTAAACCCTGATGAAATATATGATCAGGTAGTGGCCATAGATAATGAGAGTAGATTGTATTTTGATAAACCTTTGAGCAATATTGTTTTTATGGGCATGGGCGAGCCGCTTATGAACTATAACAATGTGCTAAAAGCTATTGATAAGATTACATCACCGGAAGGTTTGGGTATGTCTGCCAAGCGCATTACGGTTTCTACATCTGGTGTGCCCAAGATGATACGTAAAATGGCCGATGACGAGGTGAAGTTTAAACTTGCCGTTTCCCTGCATTCAGCAGTAGATGAAATACGTACTTCAATAATGCCTTTTAACGCAACCTTTACTTTGGATGACCTTAGGGAGGCGTTGGAATATTGGTATGCAAAAACAAAGAGCAGAATTACCTATGAGTATGTGGTTTGGCAGGGTATTAACGATACCCAGAAGGATGTAGATGCTTTGGTGAACTTCTGTAAATTTGCGCCTTCTAAAGTTAATCTTATTGAGTATAACCCCATAGATGATGGTGAGTTTCAACAAGCGGCCAATAGCGCAATAGAAATGTATGTGGCAACTTTGGAACGTAATGGCATTGTGGTTACGGTTAGAAGATCTAGGGGCAAGGATATTGATGCGGCATGTGGTCAGTTGGCCAATAAACAGTAGGGCGCACAAGATATTTGCTTTTTTATTGGTCTTATGTGATAGGTGTTTTCTTCCCTGAAATTCTCTAAAAGAATTATCTTTTATACTTTTTGCGAATAGTGGTTGAAGCATACAGGGTACTCGCTTGTTTTTTCCTAAATTTATACGCTAAAGCAAGTAGCGAACAAAACACAGGTTTTTGAAAATAGTATCGCAGATAAAGGAGCCGGTAAATCACGAAATGGAACTTTTCGAGGAAAAGTTTCGTGAGGCGATGTCCTCAAAAGTGGCGTTACTGAATCGTATTACTTACTACATCGTAAATCGTAAGGGAAAACAAATGCGGCCTATGTTCGTATTCCTTACGGCCAAAATGCTAAACAACGGAGAGGTAAACGAACGCACATACCGCGGCGCTTCCGTTATAGAGTTAATTCATACCGCTACATTGGTACATGATGATGTGGTGGATGAAAGCAACAAGCGTAGGGGTTTTTTCTCCATAAATGCCCTATGGAAAAATAAGATTGCAGTGCTAGTCGGTGATTATCTATTGTCTAAGGGACTTTTATTGTCAATTGACAACGAAGATTTTGACCTTCTGAAAATCATATCCGTTGCCGTACGTGAGATGAGCGAAGGCGAATTGCTGCAAATTGAAAAGGCACGTAGACTGGATATTACAGAAGACGTCTATTATAACATCATCAGGCAAAAAACGGCAACTTTAATAGCGGCCTGCTGTAGTTTAGGAGCATGTTCTGTTCAGCCAGAATCCCCAAGTGTGGAGACTTTTAGAAGGTTTGGGGAGCTGTGTGGCATGGCTTTTCAAATTAAAGATGACCTTTTTGATTATGGCGAGGATAAAATAGGAAAGCCTACCGGAATTGACATTAAAGAACAAAAAATGACCTTGCCACTGATTCATACGCTAAATACCTGCTCAAAAGCGGATAAAAAATGGCTTATCAATTCGGTGAAAAACCATAATAAAGACAAAAAGCGCGTAAAAGAGGTAATTGCTTTTGTTCGGAATAATGGAGGCTTGGACTACGCTGTTCAAAAAATGCTTTATTTCAAAGAAGAGGCATTAAAAATACTGGCCACATATCCAGAATCTGCCTATAGGGATTCTCTTGAGTTAATGGTAAACTATGTAGTAGACCGAAAAAAATAATCCTCCGTAAAAGAGCCTTTCTTGACTGCTTTACGAAGGACTGTTTTTAAGAACAAGTTATTTTATAATAACTCAAAGGAAACGGATAAGTAATAGTTTCTTTTCTGCTCAGCATTTCCATAGTACATAGATTCGGTTATTTTTTTTACGTTCGTGTCGTTAATGTAAATGGCTTTTCCAATTTTCCTGCCAATTTTTTTAGCAATGGCAGTGGCTTTAATCTTAGCGTCATCAAAAGCTAGTTTGGCATATTCGGCCATTTGAGCTTCACTAAGTTCGGCTTCTAAGTTGGTGTCCGAACGCGTAACACCAATAGCTTTCACACTAAGGAACTTCTGCATTTCCTCTAAAGATTTAGTTTTAAATTCATACACGGTACCTTCCTTCTCATATCCTAGAAGGGCATAATAAAGAGGAGCTTCTACAAGCCGAGATGTATCTATATTGGCCTTTTTGAGTTTCTCCATATATCCGGTCTTAACTTCATCAAGACTCATGGTCTGGGCATCATAGTATACGTTGTTAAGGCTAACAATCATTTTACTTGAGTATTCAGGCGATATACTGTACTCATGTGAGCCATTTACATTAATGTTGTTTTGAAAAGTGCTCTGTGCGAAAGTCATAACTGTACAAGCTAGTAGTGTAATACCTGTTATTAATTTTTTCATGATATTATTTTTAGATTTTTTCTGTTAAGTGATTAACGATTTTTATAGGTGGAAACTTATACTACCGAGTATAAAAATGAAGCAACGATCATCCAGCTGCCAACAACTATGCCCAGAATACCCAATTTTCCTTGTTTCGGGGCAATTTTGGCACGTAATTCTTCGGCTCGTACACGTGCGGCCTGGCTGTTGGACAAGAGCAATTTGTTTATTAAGCCTGATCCCAACATAAAGCCTAAAGCGGCAGATACCAGATTGCCGGCTAAAAACGTGGCCCACCAAATAGGGGAGGTGCTTAACCACCCTAAATTGAGAACGGCTGTGATAAGGCCCCAAACACCCCAGAAACAGAATATAATTCCAATCCATCCTTGGTAAGGCTCAATTTTTTCTAAAAGTTCTCCCGCATTCGGTTTTTTTGATAGCAATAAAGACGGTACGGCTACAATACTTAACAATACTAATGCAATTCCCCAGATCATAATTTTGTTTTTAGGTTTGTAATAGGGTTAAAAATCTATAGGACAAAGTTGCGGCTATATGAGTTGCGAAGTTTCACTTGTAGTAGTGAAAATACCATCCCTGAAAACAGGGAGGCAATCTTTTCTTTTTATCTTTGTTGGATTCACTTCCAAATTAAATTTTCAATTACATTGATTTCAAAAACCACAATAGATAAAGTTTACGAAACTGCCCGTTTAGAAGAGGTTATAGGAGACTTTGTACAATTGAAAAAATCGGGCTCTAACTTTAAGGGGCTCAGTCCGTTTTCAGATGAGCGAACACCAAGTTTTATGGTGTCTCCGGTAAAACAGATATGGAAAGATTTTAGTAGTGGAAAAGGGGGTAATGTAGTGGCATTTTTAATGGAACACGAACATTTTACCTATCCAGAGGCCATAAAATACCTTGCCAAAAAATACAACATTGAAGTAGAAGAGACAGAGCGTACGGATGAGCAAAAGCAAGAAGCCAATGAGCGCGAAAGCATGTACCTGGTCTCGGAATTTGCGCAAAAGCATTTTTCCCATATGTTGTGGGATACAGAATTAGGTAAAGCCATTGGTCTTAGTTATTTTAAGGAAAGGGGATTTGCCGAGGAGACCATAAAAAAATTCAATCTAGGCTATTGTTTGGATCAATGGGACGGTTTTACAAAAGCCGCATTTGATGAAGGGTATAAATTAAAGTACTTGGAGCAAACGGGGCTTACCATTGTAAAACAGGATGCGCAAAACCCTAACAGCCCAAAAACTTTTGATCGCTTTAAAGGAAGGGTAATGTTCCCTATACATTCCATGAGCGGTAGGGTCTTAGGTTTTGGAGGTAGAATTTTAGGTAATGATAAAAAGGCGGCAAAATATCTAAACTCGCCAGAGAGCGATATTTATCATAAGAGCAAAGTGTTATATGGTATTTATCATGCTAAACAGGCTATTGCCAAAGAGGACAATTGCTATTTGGTTGAAGGCTATACGGATGTTATTCAGTTTTACCAACGTGGTATTCATAATGTTGTATCGTCAAGTGGAACGGCACTTACTCCAGAGCAAATACGTCTAATCAACAGGCTTACAAAAAATATAACAGTACTTTTTGATGGTGATGCAGCGGGCCTTAGGGCTTCTTTACGTGGTATTGATTTAATTTTGGAGCAGGGCATGAACGTAAAGGTCTGCGCGTTTCCTGAAGGAGAAGACCCGGACAGTTTTTCTAAAAACAACGCCCTTGAGGATGTTCAACAGTATTTAGAAGAAAAATCGCAGGATTTTATACAATTTAAAGCGGGACTTTTGGCTCAAGAAGCGGCCAATGACCCTATAAAGCGGGCAGATACGGTCAGGGATATTATTCAGAGTATTTCCAAAATACCGGACGCCATAAAGCGGGAAATTTACATTCAAGAATGTGCTAATATCATGAAGGTTTCCGAGGGCGTACTCTTTAGTACGTTGGCACAAATGGGCAAAAAGGGAGCTTCAGCAGATTCTAAAACTCAAAAACCGGAACAAAAAGCTTTTGATGTAGTCAAGAACGAGGCTCCACAGGAGAAAGTAGATGTGCAGTATTTACTGGAACGCAAAATTATTGAACTGTTGTTGCTGTATGGGAATGAAAAAGAAGAGTTTGAGGATTTAGTGCTAAAAGAAAATGAATCTGGAGACCTGATACTGGAGCCTGAGTCGGTTGAAGCTAAGGTGTATGAAAAGATTTTCTTGGATCTACAGGATGATGAAATTGAATTGGCAAATGAACAATTCCGGCAGATTTACTATAAACTTATTGAGGCCTTGAACCAAGATTCCAATTTTACGATAAGTACTTTTTTAAGCGGACTAGAGCAACAGTTGGTTTCTGAAGTGTCTTCTATTTTAATGGAAGAGGAAAAGTATACATTGCACAGTTGGGAAAGAAAGGATATTTATCCTAAAGAAAAAAAGGTAGGCGTGGCGCAATTGGTAAGTGAAACTATCCTGACCTTACGATGTTTTTTAATAAAAAAACGTATGACAGCCTTGCAAGACCATACCAAGGAAAGTCAACAAGATCACAGGGAAACGCTTGAAGAAATCATGAATTATCTTCAATTGAACAAATTGCTCAATAAAAAGTTGAATAGGGTATTCTCTTAAGAATTAGGTGTGAAAGCTTGAGTTTAGGGTATAAAAAAACCCTAACGAAATCATCAGGGTCTATACACGTTACGAATGTTAACTTCTTAATAAAGTTCCAATGCTTTTGCCTGTTGCAAAAGATCTACCATGTTGTCTACGTTTAACTTTTTCATTAAACGAGCCTTGTAGGTACTCACTGTTTTTTCGTTTAAGTTCAAACCGATGGCTACATCTTTGTTACGCTTACCGCTAGCCAATAATTTAAGTACTTCAACCTCACGGGTAGAAAGTTTTCTAAAGAACCTTCTGGGTTTTTGGGTACCTTCATCAAATGCTAAACGTTGTGCAAGTTCATTTGTAATGAACATGTTGCCTTCGCTTACTTTTTTAACTGCTGTTATGATGTAGTCTATGTCTGAGGCTTTTGAAAGATATCCAAAGGCACCTGCGCGAATAGTACTTAGTGCATAAACGTCTTCAGATTGACCGCTATACATTAATACCTTTACACTCGGGTGTTCTTTTTTGATTTTTCGCAGCGTGGCAATTCCGTTAATTTCCGGAATGTCCATCTCCAGCATTACTACATCAGGATTTGATTTCTCCAACTTATCGAAGAGCTCAGAAGTAGTGGATACCGCACCCACTATTTCAAATCCATTAGCAGATTCAAGAACATTAGTCACACCCATTCTAATAATGGGATGGTTGTCTGCAATTAATACTTTAATCATGTTGATAGTTTTAACCTAGATTATAAACGTTCTTTCGCCCGTCTAAAATACTGACATGCAATGTAAGGTTTAAAAATCTAATTACTTAAACAAAATTGGTGTTTTTTTCATAAAAATAGCCTCTTTTATGAATTTATTCGATTAGATTACCTTATTTACGGATATATCGCTAAAATAGGGCGTCAGGAATTTCGCAAACGGGTATCGGATTCATCTTGTGTTGGTTAGCTGAATTAAATTTCGTGTATATTAAGAATACTTCCTTCTCTCTGCCAGTAAAATCGCTCACTTTTTTTCCTTCATCTTGCATTTTCATAGCCCATTCTAGCTCAGGGTAGCTTGCTCCTATCTGGTCTTCATCGGTTCTGTCGTCTCCCCAAAGTCCATCTGTAGGAGCCGCATTTTGAATATCTGTATTGATATTCAGGTATTTGGCTATTTCGTATACTTGAGTCTTTAAAAGGTCTGCAATGGGGCTCAAATCTACGCCTCCATCACCATATTTGGTGTAAAATCCTACACCAAAGTCCTCTACCTTATTTCCTGTGCCTGCTACCAAATAGCCTTCCAGAGCCGCAAAGTAGTAAAGGGTGGTCATGCGTAATCTGGCTCTTGTATTGGCCAATGACATAAAACGTTCTTCTTCATTATCTACTTTTGGAAGAGAGGATACTAGACTGTCAAATACTGGGGTGAGGTTTACCGGTTGTCTTCTTACCTTGTTAAAATTAGCTTGCAGCCAGTCTATATGGCGTGATGCTCGGGTTACTTGGTTTTCAGCTTGGTGTATGGGCATTTCCAAACACATGAGTTCAAGACCGGTTTTAGCGCAGAGCGTGGAGGTCACTGCAGAGTCTATTCCGCCTGATATTCCAATAACAAAACCTTTCATGTTTGCATTTACCGCATATTCCTTTAACCAGTTTACTATATAATCTACTACCTTTTCTGTCTGCATAGGATGTTCATTATGTCTAGATCGACTAACTTTGTGAGCTTAAAAATAACGTCTTGCGGTTAAATATTGAAATGTATCGGAAATTACTTTGCAAACAAACGTCAGTTTTTGCCATTTTTATGATTTTATTCGCCTTTTTTGGTTGTAATGAGGGGCCAAAGGTCTCTGAAGATGTACAGAAAATAAAAGTTGATTTGCAGGTTAATAGGTTTGATACGCAGTTTGCGGAAACAACACCAGAGGATCTTCCCGTTTTAAAAAAACAATACCCATATCTGTTTCCCGCACAATATCCTGATAGTGTCTGGGTGGCCAAAATGAAAGATACCATACAGATGGAGTTATTGTCCGAAGTGCAAAAGACATTTTCGGATTTTTCAGAAGAAGAACAATCTTTAGAACTCCTCTTTAAGCATATCAAATACTATTTTCCAAAGTTTGAGGCACCTAAAGTAGTGACCGTAACTTCGGATGTGGATTACAGTAACAGAATTATCTTAACGGACACCTTGCTGCTCATTGGTCTAGATAATTATTTGGGGCCAGAACATAGGTTTTACCGGGATATCCAAAGGTATATAAGCGCAGATTTGGATAGGAAGTATTTAGCTGTGGACGTTGCTAGTGCTTTTGCAAAAAAGGTGGTGCCCAAGCCACAGGAACGTAGCTTTCTTGCGCAACTTATCTACTATGGCAAGGAACTGTATTTAAAGGATAGGTTGCTTCCTTTGGCTACGGATGCTCAAAAGATAAATTTCACAGAAGAGCAGTGGACTTGGTCGGAAGCCAATGAGCAACCCATTTGGAGGAATTTTATTGAGAGTGAATATCTATACAGTACAGATAATACCTTGGCGAGACGTTTTTTAGACCCGGCTCCGTTTTCCAAGTTTGGGTTGGAGTTGGATAATGAGTCTCCAGGGCGTATTGGTCGCTATATTGGTTGGCAAATCGTGCGTGCCTTTATGGATAAGAATGAGGTAACGTTACAACAGATGTTGAGCTTACCGGCAGATGAAATATTTAAAAAATCTAATTACAAACCTAAAAAATAACATGGCAAATCTTCATACTTCAGAAATAACATTAAAGGTAGGTTTAGATGAAAACCGCGTACCCGAAGAACTTACGTGGTCCGCTCAAGACGGTGGAATAAACAATGAAAAGGCTAAAGCAATGCTATTGTCCGTTTGGGACAGCAAAAACCAAGAGTCGCTCAAAATAGACCTTTGGACCAAAGATATGCCTGTAGACGAGATGAAAATATTCTTTCACCAGACCTTAGTTTCATTGTCCGATACTTTCATGAAGGCTACCCAAGATGAAAAAATGACGGCTACCATGAAAGATTTCTGTGAATATTTTGCTGAAAAATTAGAGTTGAAAAAATAAAAATTCTAATTGGCCATAGGAACTTCCACTAATAGGATTTTTGAATTTTCGCTATAGGTAAAGTCAATTGTCTTGGTGGCTTCAATTCCAAGTCCATCTCTTTTTTCCAATGCGATGCCGTTTGCGGTACATTTACCTTCAAGTAGAAAAACATAAACCCCGTTGTTCGTGTTTTTCAGTGTATAGGTGTGAGTTTTTCCTTTGTGAAACTCCCCTAGATGAAACCAAGCGTTTTGATGAATCCAAATACCGTCATCATCGGGGTTGGGAGATACAATTTGCTGCAAGCGATTGCTTAAACTACCCGAAGCTAGGGTTATCTGATCGTAACGTGGTGTAACATTAACCTTATTTGGAAGTATCCAGATTTGTAGAAACTTTACCTTGTTCTCTCGGCTTTTGTTCTTTTCGCTATGTTGTATTCCGGAACCTGCGCTCATAGCCTGTATGTCTCCTTGGCGAATAATGGTGGTATTTCCCATATCGTCTTTGTGTTCTAGATCACCTTCAAGTGGAATAGAGATGATTTCCATGTTGCTATGGCCATGGGTTCCAAAACCCATTCCCGCAGCAACTTCATCGTCGTTTAAGACACGTAAGACCCCAAAGTTCATACGGTCTGGATTGTGGTAATTGGCAAAGCTAAAAGTGTGATAGCTATTGAGCCAGCCATGATTGGCATGGCCTCGGGTATTGGCTTTGTGAAGTGTATTTTTCATGTCTTTAATTTTTTGGGTATTCCATAGGAATTGTAAAGGGCCATCCTTCAAACTGTTGGGCATCTGGCTGCGTTACATCTACATATCTGGGCCAGCATTCAAATGTGGTTGTTTTATCTTTTTTGTTAAACCGAACCAGACCATAACCACCTCCCTTTGAATTGCTTTCCGGGTTCACATAGGCCATCATGCTTATTTTATTGTTAAATCCGTCTAGATAGTCGCCCGTCCACGGAAGTGATGTATTGGTATTAGGGTTTTTTCCAGCTTTCTCATCTTCTGGCCACCACCAACGACTATAGTAGTCGTTTACGATAGCAGGAACGATAAAGGACCATGGCCCGTCTCCAAATTCATGGATGCCTTGCTTGATTACGGTTGCCAAATGCTGGTCTCCGGCAATGTGAACCGCATTGGCGTTTTTTATAAGTTGTAGGGCTTTGTTTCTCCTTGTCTGCGGCCATCCGTTACTGTCCAAATCGGCATGAAGCCTGTTATCCAAAGAACCGTGAATATGTGCGCCACCGCAGAAACCGGTTTGTGATAAAACTACTTTAAGTGACTTTGTATTTGTTTTTCCCCAGTTGTCCAAAAATGTAAGCTGGCGGTCGCCCAACAATTTAAGTTCGGGCAAATCTATAGATGCCGGGTCATAGTCGGGATTTCTAATATGGTCCGGTCGTGGGCCTTGCTGGGGTATTTTTCCATTAGGTCCAGACTTGAATTTTCGGTCTTCCAGAATGGCAAAGTCTATACCGCCAAGAGGTAAATTGGTATAGTAGACACCAATTCCTTGTTGAATGGGAGTAGGGTCATAAGGGTCTGGTAAATGTGCTGTTTGGCAACGCTCTACCATTTTTACATATTCATGATGGTAGGTGTAGCCGCCATCGTTAGACCCTTTTACGAGTGATATTTTTCCGTTTTCTCCCCAAAGATTTCCTTGCCCAATATCATGGTCGTCCGGAATACTGATTGCGGGGCGGTTGCGGAAAGTTTCCTTGAACTGAAGGCCGAATTTTAACCAAGCTGCCGTATGTTCGGTATGGTCATAGGATTGGTCCCCGGCAAAAAATATCAGATCCGGATTTTGATGATTAATGTTGCGGACATAGTTTTCTCTCATGCCCCGGTCTTGATTAGAGTTGCAGGAAAGGGCAGCAAGAACAATTTCGTCTTTCTCTTTTGGGTCTTTGCGAATCAATCCCTCATAAGTGGCTTGGTTGCCATGCCGTATGCGATATTTTATGTTTTTAGTGTCGTCCCAGTTCTCAATACGAAAAAGAGCGGACCATCCTAAATCGTTTACGTTTTGTTTCTGAAGCTCTTTCCATGAACCATTCTCTTTAATTTCCAATCGTACCACCCGTGTTTCGTTAGGATAAAGAGGGTAGAGCTGTGCGCTGAGTTTCAATGTTTGTTGGGCAACGGTATAGATGCCAAAAGCAACTACACTATCGCGATTTACCTTTAGATTGATAATGGGGGTTTTATCGCGGTTCCACCAATCGTTTGTAGATAGTTTGTCTACATTGTCAAAAGGTGCAATTACAGGAGGTTTTTGCTCTTGTGCCGCTATAGGATTGGTGAAGAACCAGGTTAAAACCAGGATTAGAAGACTCTTTTTCATATTCGTTAAGGTTCTGTAAAGGTTGTTATTCGGTTTTGAATAGTGATATGGTATAGTCCAATAGCTCCGTACCATCATGGTCTCCATGTCCTGGAATGACGATTTTTAGGTCAGGATATGCTGTTTTAATTTTAGAGATAGTGCTGCTCCATTCATCGGTATTAGCATCACCCAGATATCCTTTTGTGGCGTTCAAGGATTTAACGGGGCATCCACCAAAAAGGAGGTGTTCACTTGGAATGTAGCTAACGATATTGTCTCTGGTGTGGGCTTCCCCAAAATGCCGGTTGATTATTTTTTTATTTCCTAGGATAATTTCGTTTACCTGGTCAAAACCTATTTGTGGCAGCGGATTTCCTTCTTTCCTTGCTAGTTCAATGGTTTTATTGTTGGCATAGGATGGGATGTTCAATTGATGAAAAGCGTCAACTCCCCCAAGACAATCATCGTGAAAATGATTTACGACCACTGCTTTAATTTTATGTTCCTTCATTTTTGTGATCCAATCTATAAGTTCGTTAGAAGTCTTCGTGTCTATTGGTGTATCAAAAACTACGGCCTCACCGGCGTTCATGTAAACTAATCCGTTACAAGCTACTTTGCCATAATCTTCTGTTTGCAGGTATGAAACATGAATGTAGCTGTTTTGGGAAATAGGAATTATTTTTAGGGTTTCGCTGCTGTAAGTTCTATTTCCGTTTTGGGACTTACAACTTAGTAGCAGAACAGAAAAGAGCAAAATTATAAGTGGCGATTTGTAGTTCATGAGGTTTTGTTCTTTAAGTTTCATAAATATATAGTTTTACCTTGCACTAATGAAAGATTCAGATATTCAAAAACTCGTTTTTATATATAATGCAGATTCAGGTTTAAAAAACTCTCTATTGGATAGTGCTCATAAAATCTTAAGCCCTAGTACGTATGATTGCAACCTGTGCGACATAACGTTCGGAGTTTTTACGGAGAACAAAGTTTGGAAGGGTTTTAGAGAATCTACAAGTATGGAAATGGAGTTTCTGCACAGGGACGAATACAAAAAACAGTATGCCTCTAAGTTTGGTAACAAGTTTACGTTTCCGATTATTCTGGCCCGGACAAACAATGATTTGGAAGTATTTGTGGGTACTGAAGAGATGAATACGATTGAAAATGCGGAGTCGCTCGTAGATTTAATTACAAAGAGGATGGAAGCCTAGTTTTATTTGTCTTTGAAAAAATCTATGTTTATGTTTTCTATAAAGTCCAGAACATCATCACGGCCATATCCTTTAGAAGATGAGGTTATGAAGTATTTTGGGGCTTCTTCCCAAACACCGTTCAGTAATTCGGTAATGTAACTGTTTACGTTTTTCTCAATGGCGTTAGGCTTCAGTTTATCGGCCTTGGTGAATATAATACAGAACGGAATGCCGTTTTCGCCAAGCCATTCCATGAATTCCATGTCAATTTTTTGCGGTTCATGACGAATATCGACTAAAACAAAAGCGCAGACCAGTTGCTCTCGTTTAAGAAAGTAATCGGTTATATATTTCTGAAATGTCTTTTTGCTCTTTTTTGAAACACGGGCGTACCCATAGCCTGGCAAATCTACAAGGAACCAATTTTCGTTGATTTTGAAATGATTGATTAATTGGGTTTTTCCGGGGCGGCCAGAGGTCTTTGCAAGACTTTTTCTTTCAGTAAGGCTATTTATCAAAGAAGACTTCCCCACATTAGATCGGCCAATAAAAGCATATTCGGGTAGGGGTTCTTTTGGGCATCTTGCCACATCAGTATTACTGATTATAAAATTAGCCGTTTTAATATTCACCTTCGGAAACTATTTAATTGGGTAGTGTGGTTGCTAAAATTTACGTTGGGTCAACCAGTTGTCCAGAACTTCGTTAAATTTATCAGGATGCTCCATCATTGGGGCATGACCACACTTTTCAATCCAATAAAGGTCGGAATCAGGTAGCAATTCATGAAAAAGATCGGCCACATCCGGTGGGGTTACCCCATCGTTCTCGCCCCAAATGATACAGGTTGGTGTATTCATTTTGGGTAGGTCATTGGCCATGTTATGGCGTATGGCACTTTTGGCGATAGCCAATGTTTTTATAATTTTTTTTCGGTCGTTTACGGTTGCAAATACCTCGTCTACAATTTCTTTGGTGGCAATGGCGGGATCATAAAAAACGTCTTGGGCCTTTTTCTTTATAAATTCATAATCGCCACGTCTTGGGTAGCCGTCTCCCATAGCACTTTCATATAAACCGGAACTGCCCGTAATTACGAGGGCTTTTACCAGTTTAGGGTACAGCTTGGTATGGAGTAGACCTATGTGCCCTCCTAGAGAGTTTCCTAATAATATAACATCTTTAAGCTCTTTGAACTCAATGAATTTGGCTAGGAATTTAGCAAATTGCTTGACGTTCGTCTTAAGCATGGGCATATCGTAGATAGGTAATTCTGGAATAAGTACTTTATAACCCTTTTTCGGAAAGTATTCAGTAACACCTTGAAAGTTGCTAAGCCCTCCCATAAGACCGTGTAAAATAATGATAGGTGTACCTTCGCCTATCTCTATATACCGGAATTTTCCTTCCTTAATTAAATTTTCTTCCATTCAAGATACTTCTTGGTCTGTTCGTCAAAGATAGACATAATCCTACAATGACTATTATACAAGTATAGGCCAATAAAGCGAGAATTGCCCATTATTTTTTGATTACGACTAAAATTCGCTCTTTTTTCAGGGCACTAAATTGCCCATAATTTATGCCCAAAAGCCACTAGTTATTAACAAAGTGGTAATTAGTGGTAAAATGTGGTAATAAAATTTGTAGTTTTGAGTTATAGTATTGTAAAACAGCTTTTTTAAGTGATAAATTTCATTGGGACATACGATTGTAAGGCCGATGCCAAAGGTAGGGTAATGATACCAGTTGCCCTAAAAAATCAGATGTCTCCTATTTTAAATCAAAGTTTTGTCATCAAAAGATCTGTTTTTCAGCCTTGTTTGGAATTATATCCTATGGAAGAGTGGAATCTTCTTATGGAGAAGATGAACAAGAAAAACCGTTTCAAGAAAAAGAACAACGATTTTATCCGTCGTTTTTCTGCTGGGGTAAAGGTCATAGAGATCGATGCTACAGGTAGAATGCTAATTCCTAAGAACCTTGTGGAGATTGCCAATATCTCTAAAGAGGTGGTTTTGAGTTCGGCAATCAACATTATTGAAATTTGGGACAAGGATAGTTATGAGAAAGTATTGGAAGAAACTGCAGAGGATTTTGCCGAACTGGCAGAAGAGGTGATGGGGGATGACGGAGATGACGAAAGCTATGTATCATAATCCTGTTTTATTGGAAGAGTCCGTAAACGGTCTCAATATAAAGGAAGACGGCGTGTATGTTGATGTCACTTTTGGTGGCGGAGGGCATTCCAAGCACATATTGAAGCAATTGGGAAGCGAGGGTAAATTGTTTGCCTTTGATCAAGATGAAGATGCGCTTGCAAATACGCTAGGGGACCCAAGGTTTACATTGATCAATGAGAACTTTAGGTTCATAAGGCAGTTTCTTAAGTTCTATGGCATTAGAAAGGTAGATGGAATTTTAGCCGATTTTGGTGTTTCATCACATCAGTTTGATAAAGCTGAACGCGGATTTTCTACCCGTTTTGAAGCGGATTTGGATATGCGCATGAGCAAAAGGAATCTTTTGTCCGCTTATGATGTGGTCAATAAGTATGATTATGACGATTTAAGAAAAGTTCTTTTTCAGTATGGCGATTTAAGAAATGCGAATGCCATGGCAAAGACCATTTTGGCAAAGCGAGAAGAAGAGCCTATAAAGACAACAGACAGGTTGAAAGAGGTGTTGCGCTCATTTCTGCCCAATGCAAAAGAGCATAAAATATTGGCCCAAATTTATCAGGCCATTCGTATTGAAGTCAACCAGGAGATTGCTGTAATAGAGGAATTTTTGTTGCAAACTCCGGAGTTGCTAGATGTAGGAGGTAGGTTGAGTATAATAAGCTATCACTCATTGGAGGATCGTTTGGTAAAACGGTTCATTAGAGAAGGGCAGTTTCAGGGTGAGGCGCCAAAAGATTTTTATGGAAATATAGATGTTCCATTTAAAAAAGTGGGGCCGTTAATTGTTCCGTCCAAAGAGGAAATAGCACAGAATAATCGTGCGCGAAGTGCCAAATTGAGAATTGCGGAGCGCATAGAAAAAGTGAATCTTAAAAATTGAAAAGAGAGAAGAAAAACATGAAAAAAGGATTGTTGAACATACTTAAAGGTAGGTTTTTGGTGAGTGATGACGCGCCTAAGAACTGGTTGTTCATCATTTTCACTTCTTTTCTGGCTACGGTAATGATTGGTAGCTCGCATAGTGCGGATAAAAAAGTACATCAAATTGCCGCTTTAAACGAAGAGGTGAAAGAGCTTCGTAATGAATTTGTAGATGCGCGATCGGATGTTCAGCAATTAAAGTTGGAATCTACCGTGATGCAGATCGTTGCGGAGAAAGGGTTGTTTCCTTCGCAGGTGCCGCCCAAACAGATTAGGGTAATATCAAACAAAGAGGAAGAATAGTGGCTGTAACCGAAAAAAGCATATTGACCCGGTTGTACGTTGTAACGGCGTTCATGTTCCTGTTTGCTGTAGCAGTACTTTTCAAATTGGTGAACATTCAGTTCGTGCAAGGAGAGAAGTATAAGGCTTTGGCTATGGAGCGTACGGAGAAAATGTTCACTATTGCGCCTAATAGGGGTAATCTGTACTCGGATGATGGTAGTTTGTTGGCTACTTCGGTATCGCGTTACACTATTCGTTTTGATGCGGTTACCGTAAGCGATGAGGATTTTAGAAAGAATATTGTGCCATTGTCCAATTCACTTTCAAAAATGTTGGGTAAGCCTTCATCGCATTATCAAAAATTATTGCGCAAGGCTAAAGTGAATAAAAATAGGTATGCACTTATAGCTAGAAACCTGGATTATTCAGAATATATAACGGTTAAGGATTTTCCTTTGTTCAATAAAGGTCCGTACAAAGGAGGATTGATTATTGAGCAGAAAACGGTAAGGGAGCATCCGTTAGGTAAGATTGCCGAGCGTAGTGTTGGGTACGAAAATGTAGATGAGGATGGGTACTATTCCGGTGTGGGGCTGGAAAGGGCCTATGGGGAATATTTGAGAGGTGTAGAAGGAAAAAGACTAAAACAAAAGATTGCCAAAGGCCAGTGGAAGCCAATAGGGTGGGAGAATATCATAGAACCTAAAGATGGGTATGATTTGGTGTCTACCATCGATATTAATATTCAAGATATCGCCCACCACGCTTTGCTGGGGCAGCTGGAGCATTACAAAGCGGACCATGGTTGTGTTATTGTAATGGAAACGGAAACCGGAGAGGTAAAGGCTATCTCAAATTTGGGAAGAACGGAGTCTGGTAAGTATTATGAGCGCTTAAATTATGCTATTGGGGAGTCTAGTGAGCCCGGATCTACTTTTAAGTTAATGTCGCTTGTGGCCGCGCTAGAAGATAAGGTAATTGATACCAGTACCGTAATGGATACGGAAAAAGGACGCTGGAAAATCTATGATAGAATTGTAAAGGATTCCAAGTGGGGCGGTTACGGTAAGATTTCTGCAGGCCATGCTTTTGAGGTTTCTTCCAACACGGCTTTTGCAAAAATGATTCATAACAATTACAAGAACGATCCGGAAAAATATGTCAATCGTCTTATGAGTATGAATCTCAACAAAAAGCTTGATTTGCCTATAAAGGGTGAAGGAGAGCCGGTTATTAGATTTCCTGGAGATAAAGGTTGGTCCGGTATTTCGTTGGCTTGGATGTCCCATGGGTATGAGGTTTCAATGACGCCTTTACAAGTGTTGACATTTTATAACGCTATCGCCAATGATGGTGAAATGGTAAAGCCTAGGTTGATAAAAGAAGTGCGGGAGTGGGATCTTACCATTCAGAAATTTGATAAAGAGGTGATTAATCCATCGGTTTGTTCTAAAGAAACGGCTGCTAAAGTTCAGCAGTTGTTAAAGAATGTAGTGGAGAAAAAATATGGAACGGGTCACGGTCTGTATTCACCTAATTTTTCAATGGCAGGCAAAACGGGTACGGCACAGAAAAATTATGTGTCCAAGGATCCGGACAAATTAAAGTACATATCCTCGTTTGCAGGTTATTTTCCGGCGGAAAACCCAAAATACTCCTGTATAGTGGTTATTCATGAGCCGGACAAGAGTGTGGGGTATTATGGGGCGGATGTTTCCGGGCCGGTATTTAAATCGGTTGCTCAGAAGGTGTACGCTACATCGCCGTTGGTAGATGAGGTAGATATGGAAAAGATGAAAGACCAACGATTGGATAAATCGTACCAGAAATATTATGCAGAGGCCCAAAAGAGCTATAAGCAAGTGCCTAATGTTAAGGGAATGAGCGGTATGGATGCTATTTCCATTCTAGAAAATTTAGGGATTGAGGTAGAGGTAAGGGGCAATGGCAAAGTAAAAAGACAGTCCGTTTCACAAGGAGCGGATATCAAGGATATCAAAAAAATTACGCTAGAATTATCGTGAAGTTGCTAAAAAACATATTGTTCGGCGCAAGCCTCACCAATGTAATCGGTTCTACCGATGTTTTGGTGAACGCTATCTGTTTTGACTCTAGAAAAGTTAAGATGGATGATGTTTTTGTGGCTATAAAAGGCACTGTAACAGATGGTCATTTGTATATAGCTAAGGCTATAGACCTTGGTGCAAAAGCTATTGTATGCGAGACGCTACCAGAGCAAACCATAGATGGGGTTACCTATGTAGAGGTAAAGGACGGCAATACTGCCTTGGCAATGATGGCTTCTAATTTTTATGGTAATCCTTCAAAGAATTTAAAATTAGTAGGGGTAACGGGTACCAATGGTAAGACCACTATTTCTAGCTTACTGTATCAATTGTTTAAAAAAGCGGGATACAAAGTGGGTCTTTTGTCAACTATCAAAATTATGGTAGATGATGAGGTTTATGCAACAAGCCATACCACTCCGGATGCATTGACAATTAATGAGCACCTGTACCTTATGAACGAGGCTGGTGTGGAGTTTTGTTTTATGGAAGTCAGTTCGCACGGAATTCACCAAAAAAGAACACAAGGGTTGGTCTTTGAAGGGGCTATTTTCACGAACCTTTCCCATGACCATTTAGATTACCATAAGACCTTTGCAGAGTATAGGGATACCAAAAAGATACTGTTTGATCAATTGCCAAAAAGTGCTTTTGCCGTTTCCAATATAGACGATAAGAATGGGGCTGTTATGCTTCAGAATACGAAAGCAAAAAAATATACCTACGCGCTAAGAACGTATGCGGATTATCGTGCGCAAGTATTGGAGAGTCAATTTAACGGTACACTCTTAAAAATAAACGAGCATGAACTGTGGTCTAGGTTAATAGGTCATTTTAATGCCTATAATATGTTGGCCATTTTCGCTACCGCGGATTTGTTGGGTATGGAAACTCTGGAAACCTTAAGGTTGCTGAGTGAATTGGACAATGTAGACGGCCGCTTTCAATATTTTATATCTAGTAAAAAGATTACTGCCATAGTGGATTATGCCCATACGCCGGATGCGCTAAAAAATGTGTTGGAAACAATCAGCACTTTGAGAACTGGAAATGAAAACGTCATCACCGTTGTGGGGTGTGGTGGCGATAGAGACAGATCTAAGCGTCCGGTAATGGGTCATATTGCTTCGGCAATGAGCAATAAGGCCATTTTTACTTCGGATAATCCTAGAAGTGAATCGCCATCCTCTATAATTGAAGCTATGGAAGAAGGAGTGGAGCCACAGAACGTAAAGAAAATCCTGTCCATAGAAAATAGGGAACAGGCTATAAAAACGGCGTGCCAATTGGCCAATGCCGAAGATATTATCCTCATTGCGGGTAAAGGTCATGAGACCTATCAGGAAACCAACGGAAAGCGTATTCACTTTGATGATTTTGAAATGGTCAAAGACGTTCTCAAAAGTTTGGATAAATAACAAGGACCAAATAAGAAAAAGACTAGAAGCTTAAAAGATGCTATACTACCTATTCGAATATTTAGAAAAACAATACCAGTTGCCGGGGGCGAGCTTGTTTCAGTTCACCACCTTTAGAGCGGCTATGGCTATTCTATTTTCATTGATAATCGCTACGGTATATGGTAAGCGCGTTATTCTTTTTCTTCAAAAGAAGCAAATAGGCGAAAGTGTAAGAGACCTTGGTCTTGAAGGACAGAAACAAAAGGCGGGAACCCCTACCATGGGCGGACTCATCATTATCATGTCTACTTTAATACCGGTTCTTCTGTTCGCTAAGTTGGATAATATTTACATCATCTTGTTGATTGTCACCACGCTTTGGATGGGTTTCATCGGTTTTACGGATGACTATATTAAAGTGTTCAAAAAGGACAAAGAAGGGCTTAAAGGTAGGTTTAAGGTTTTGGGTCAGGTAGTTTTAGGACTTGGTGTTGGAGCTACCCTATATTTTCACCCTGGAGTAACCATGAGAGAAGACTCCAGCACTATGATTACGGAGGAGCTTCAGGTGCGAGACGTTATGGGTAAGGAAATTCAATCCGTACGGACTACGGTTCCTTTTTTCAAGAACAATGAACTGGATTATAGTGATTTTATTGGTTGGGCCGGAGAAAGTGCTAGGGATTATGCGTGGTTGATATTCATTCCTATCGTAATACTTATTGTAACTGCCGTTTCCAATGGAGCCAACCTTACGGATGGTATAGATGGGCTAGCAGCAGGTACATCGGCAATTATTGTATTTACGCTCGGCATATTTGCGTGGGTATCCGGTAACGTCATATTTTCCAATTATCTAGATATCATGTTTATACCCAATTCAGGGGAATTGGTGGTCTTTATAACTGCTTTTGTAGGGGCTTTGGTAGGGTTTCTTTGGTACAATGCCTTTCCTGCACAGGTGTTTATGGGAGATACCGGTAGTTTAACAATTGGAGGAATCATTGCGGTAATCGCCATTATCATTAGAAAGGAATTATTGATACCCATTTTATGCGGAATCTTCTTTGCCGAGTCTTTATCGGTTATGATACAGGTGGGTTACTTCAAGTATACCAAAAAGAAATTTGGAGAGGGGAAACGTGTTTTTCTTATGTCGCCCATTCATCATCATTATCAGGTAAAAGGGTATCATGAGAGTAAGATCGTAACCCGTTTTTGGATTGTAGGTATCCTATTGGCCATTATTACCATCGTTACCTTGAAAGTAAGATAAGATGAAAAGGTTGGTGATTTTAGGTGGAGGCGAAAGTGGAGTAGGCACGGCCATTTTGGGAAAGAAAAAGGGATACGAGGTTTTTGTGTCCGACAGAGGAAAAATTAAAGAAAAATATAGAAACGTTCTTGAACATTTTGATATTGATTGGGAAGCTGAAAAGCACACCGAGGCGAAAATCCTAAATGCGGATTTAGTAATGAAGAGTCCGGGCATACCTGATACGGTGCCATTGGTTCAGGCCTTGCAGGGAAAAGGTATTCCGGTTATTTCGGAAATCGAGTTTGCATCAAAATATACAGATGCTACTTTAATAGGAATTACTGGAAGCAATGGTAAGACCACCACAACTATGTTGGCAAATCACCTTTTAAAAGAAGGAGGTGCAAATGTAGGAATGGCGGGGAATATTGGTGATAGTTATGCCAAAATGGTAGCGGAGAACAATTTTGATTTCTATGTTTTGGAAATCAGCAGTTTTCAGTTGGATGGCATTTTAGATTTTAAACCGCATATCGCCATTCTAACAAATATTACTCCGGACCATTTGGACCGGTATGATTACAAATTTGAAAATTATGTCGCTTCAAAATTCCGCATAGCGGAGAACCAGACCGAAGACGACTTTTTTATATATGACGCAGATGATCCGGTGATTGTCGCGTGGCTTGAAAAGCACCCCATTAAATCAAAATTGCTCCCTTTTTCCATTATGCGAGAATTGGAAGAAGGAGCTTACTTAAAGAACAATAACATAATACTGAACTCAACTAACGAGACATTGGAAATGACAAAAGAGACATTAGCACTAGAAGGAAAACACAACTTAAAGAACAGCATGGCGGCAATGACTGCTGCAAAATTAGTAGGGATAAGAAAAGCATCAATCCGTGAGAGTATCGCTAATTTTCAGGGAGCGCCACATCGCCTTGAAAACGTATTGAAAATACATCACGTACAGTATATAAACGATTCTAAGGCAACCAACGTAAACTCTGTGTTCTACGCATTGGATAGCGTTAAAACACCTATTGTTTGGATTGTTGGGGGACAGGACAAAGGCAATGATTATAAAGAATTGATGCCGTTAGTGCGTGAAAAAGTTAAGGCTATAGTTTGTTTAGGACTTGATAACGAAAAAATCAAAGATGCTTTTGGTAACGTGGTGGATTTGATGGTAGAGACCTTTGCTATGGAAGAAGCTGTCAAGGTAGCTTATAAGATTGCCGAACGTGGCGATACGGTTTTGTTGTCTCCCGCATGTGCCAGTTTTGATTTGTTTCAGAACTATGAAGATCGTGGCGACCAATTTAAAGCAGCTGTAAAAGCATTGTAAAAAGTATATAGAGTGAACGCATTTTTTCAAAATATCAAAGGAGATAAAGCTATTTGGGCCATTGCGGCCCTCTTGGGCTTGTTTTCGTTTTTACCGGTGTACAGTGCCAGTAGTAACCTGGTGTATGTTGTGGGGAACGGAACCACTTTTGGCTATTTGGTAAAACATGCATTGTTGTTGTCATTGGGCTTTGGTATTATATATGGGGTGCATCGTATTCCTTCGCATTTTTTTAAGGGACTTTCTCTTATTGCCATGCCTATTGTATTGGTTTTGTTAGTGTTTACTTTGGCTCAAGGAACTACTATAGGAGGTGCCAATGCTAGTAGATGGATCAGTGTGCCATTAGTGGGTATTTCTTTTCAGACCTCTAATCTGGCTGCCGTGGTGTTAATGATTTATGTAGCTAGATATCTCAGTAAGATCCGTCTTAAAGACGTGAAATTTAAGGAGAGCATTTTGCCGTTGTGGATTCCTGTTTTTCTAACGGTGGCCCTTATTTTACCGGCAAACTTTTCAACTGCGGCCATTATATTTTCTATGGTGCTTTTGTTGTGTTTTTTAGGGGGATATCCTCTTAAATATCTTATCGGAATTATAGGTGCGAGTGTGTTGAGCCTTGCATTTTTTATACTAACGGCCAAGGCAATTCCTGGTTTGTTTCCCAATCGTGTAGATACTTGGATCAGTAGGGTGGAGAATTTTGTCGATGCAGAAGATACGGAAGCGGATTACCAAATTGAACGGGCCAAGATTGCTATTGCCACGGGCGGTATCGTGGGGAAGGGTGCTGGGAAAAGTATTCAGAAGAACTTTTTGCCACAGAGTTCCTCGGATTTTATTTATGCGATAATTGTTGAGGAATATGGACTTGTAGGTGGTTTTGCCCTTATGTTTTTTTATATGTTTCTGTTGTTTAGAATTGTGGTAGTGGCCAATGGTAGTGGTACTATTTTTGGAAAACTCGTAGCCCTTGGAGTAGGGCTTCCTATCGTTTTTCAGGCATTGATAAATATGGCCGTTGCGGTTGAGCTTTTTCCTGTAACAGGGCAAACCTTACCGCTGATCAGTAGTGGTGGTACCAGCAGTTGGATGACCTGTTTGGCCATTGGTATTATTTTAAGTGTAAGTAATAAAAATTCAAATGCGGAAAAACCATCCGCAGATATAGATGAAACTAATCCTTTAGAAGTACTAAGTGGGCAATTATAGATTCATACTCTCCGGTGGTGGTACAGGCGGGCATATTTACCCGGCAATTGCCATTGCCAACGAATTGAAAAGGAGGCATCCTGACGCACAATTTTTATTTGTGGGTGCAAAGGACCGTATGGAGATGGAGAAGGTGCCGCAAGCAGGTTACGAAATTGAAGGATTATGGATTAGCGGGTTACAACGGAAACTGACCCTTAAAAATTTAATGTTTCCATTTAAAGTAATAAGTAGTTTGTTGAAGTCAGGTAAAATAGTCCGAAAGTTCAAGCCCCATGCCGTAATAGGTACTGGGGGCTTTGCCAGTGGTCCTATGTTGCGCGTGGCCTCTGGTAAAGGCGTACCCTGTGTATTGCAGGAACAGAATTCGTATGCCGGTATTACTAACAAATTACTAAAGGATAAAGTGGCCAAAATTTGTGTGGCCTATGATGAGATGGATCGGTTTTTTCCAAAGGATAAAATTGTAAAGACCGGGAATCCGGTTCGTGGCGATTTAGTGGAAATGACAGCCGATAAGAATGAAGCGTTGGATTTCTTTGGATTGAAAACGGGAGTTCCTACACTCTTGGTTTTAGGCGGAAGTCTTGGTGCACGACGCATCAATCAATTGATAGCGGCTAACCTTGATTTCTTTGGGAAAACAGGTGTTCAATTAATATGGCAGTGTGGTAAACTTTACATAGATGAGTATGCCAAATACAACTCGGAAACGGTGAAGGTGTTGGATTTTATGAACCGGATGGATTATGCATACGCTGCTTCAGATATCATTATATCGCGCGCTGGTGCCGGTTCCGTATCGGAACTGTGCATTGTGGGCAAGCCGGTAATATTTATTCCTTCGCCCAACGTGGCAGAGGATCATCAGACAAAAAATGCACGCGCACTTGCTAATGAAGATGCGGCTATTTTATTGAAGGAAAGTGAGCTTGACGCGAAATTTGAAAACGAGTTTACGCAGCTTTTTCAAGATAAAGCCAAGCAAGCAAGTCTGGCCGAAAATATTAAAAGGTTGGCCTTGCCTAATGCAACTAAGGATATTGTAGACGAAATAGAAAAATTAATTGGGAATGCCGCCGGTAACTAGAGGCATGAAGATTGGTAGAAATGGACTTAAGACACATACATAACGTATATTTTATTGGTATTGGAGGCATTGGTATGTCTGCATTGGCACGTTATTTTAAGTTTATAGGAAAGAATGTTGCCGGCTATGATAAAACCCAAACTCCGCTTACGGAAGAACTTTCCGGTCTGGATATGGATATCCATTATCAAGATGATATTAATGATATAGCGGATTTATTTAAAAATAACGAAAATACCCTTGTAGTATATACACCTGCGGTTTCTGTTGAGCATACGGAATATCAATATTTTCAGAACAATAGTTTTGAAATAAAAAAACGATCCGAAGTTTTAGGGTTGATAACCAAAGGCAGCTTCTGTTTGGCGGTTGCGGGTACACATGGTAAAACTACCACTACAAGTATTTTGGCGCACTTGCTAAAAGAAACAGGGGTTGGTTTTACTGGTTTTTTAGGTGGGATTTCCGAAGATTTCAACAGTAATTTTGTTTTTGAAGGCACGGATTATTCCGTTGTGGAAGCAGATGAGTTTGATAGGTCTTTTTTAAGGTTGTTTCCCAATGTGGCTTGCGTAACCTCTATGGATGCAGATCATTTGGATATTTATGGCAACCCAGAGGAATTACAGAAATCGTTTGTTGAGTTTGCCAACAGAGTGGCGCCGGATGGAGCACTTTTCGTGAGAAAAGGGTTGCCGTTAGCCGGAATTACATATGGGATAGATGATAATGCGGATTACTGTATTACCAATCTAAAAATCGAGAATGGAAGTTATATTTTTGATTTGAAAACTCCGGATGCGACTTTAATAGATGTGAAGTTCAGTAAACCGGGAAGACATAATCTGTTGAACGGACTGGTAGCTTTTGCTATGGCCTTACGCACTGGTGTATCCGCAGATAAATTAGCTGGTGCACTGGCAACCTTTAAAGGGGTGCAAAGACGGTTTTCCTATAAAATAAAAAACGAAGATTTTGTTTTTATAGATGATTATGCGCATCATCCCACAGAAATAGATGCCGTTTATGATGCGGTAGTGGAAATGCACCCGAACAAGAGAACATTAGCTGTTTTTCAACCCCATCTTTTCTCAAGGACTAGGGATTTTGGAGATGAATTTGCGAAAAGCCTTTCAAAGTTTGATAGTATTCTGTTGTTGGATATCTATCCGGCTAGGGAAAAACCTATTGAAGGAATAACTTCGGAATGGTTGTTGGATAAGATGAAGGGAGCCGAAGTAAAAACAATTCAGAAAACCAAATTAATAAACGAAATAAAAGAACAAAATCCGCAGGTTCTTATTACCATGGGTGCGGGAGATATAGGTTTGGAAGTTAGTAAGATCACAAAAGAGTTGCAACATGCGTATTAATTATAACTACATAAAGTTTTTGGCTTTAATCGTTGTAATAACGGGGCTTTACGCATTTTCTAACCAAAGAAGCGCGAAGCGAAATGTAAAAGGAATAACGATTGAATTCGTTGAAAATCAAAATTTATTCATCACCGAGGGCTCGGTTAATAAATTGTTAATACAAAAATTCGGTAGCCTTGAAAACTTGCCCAAAGAAAAATTAGCTTTGAATAACCTGGAGAAGGCCATTGAGGCCAACAAAATGGTGAAAAGTGCCCAAGTTTATCTTACAGTAAGCGGTGAATTAGCGTCGAAAATCATTCAACGCACACCAATCGGACGTATAGAAGGGGATTCAAAATTTTATCTTGACGAGGACGGAAAGCAAATGCCATTGTCAAATAGCTATTCTGCACGGGTACCTATAATTACCGGGCGGATAACGGATGAAGGCTTAGCGGATGTCTACAAAGTTTTGACCTACATCAATACGGACGAGTTTCTTAAGAAAAACATCATTGGGTTACATATCGAAAGCGAGGAGAAATACCAGCTTCGCTTTCGAACCGAAGAGTTTATTGTCAATTTGGGAGATGTAGAAAGGTTGAAAGAAAAGTTTAGCAATTTCAAGGCATTTTACGCCAAAGCAAATAAAGACAAAACTCTGCAGAACTATGATGTTGTTAGTTTAGAGTTTGACAATCAAGTAGTGTGCACCAAAATTTAAGTTATGGAAGTAGGTAATTATTCGGTAGGATTGGACATTGGAACAACCAAAATCGTAGCCATAATCGGTAAGAAAAACGAGTATGGTAAGATTGAGGTTCTAGGCATCGGCAAATCTAAAAGTTTAGGTGTGCATCGTGGTGTTGTAAACAATATTACACAGACTATACAGTCCATACAACAAGCCGTAGAAGAAGCTGAGCTTAACTCAGGTCTTAAAATCGGTTCTGTTGTGGTGGGTATTGCCGGGCAGCATATAAGAAGTCTGCACCATAGCGATTATATCACCAGAGCAGATTCTGAAGAAGTTATCAATGATGACGATTTGGATAAGCTGTGTAACCAAGTTTACAAATTGGTGATGCTTCCGGGCGAAGAGATCATTCATGTGCTTCCACAAGAATACAAAGTGGACGGGCAGGCAGAGATCAAGGAGCCTATTGGTATGTACGGTGGCCGTTTGGAAGCTAATTTTCATGTGGTTGTAGGACAGGTTTCCTCAATCAAAAATGTAGGCAGGTGTATTAAAAGCGCCGGTCTGGATTTAGGTAATATTACATTGGAGCCTTTGGCTTCTTCCGATGCCGTATTGAGCAAGGAAGAAAAAGAGGCCGGTGTGGCATTGATCGATATAGGAGGCGGTACAACGGATTTGGCCATTTTTAAAGATGGTATTATCCGGCATACGGCGGTAATTCCTTTTGGTGGTGGTGTAATAACCGAAGACATTAAAGAGGGATGTTCCATTATTGAAAAACAAGCAGAACTTTTAAAGGTAAGGTTCGGTTCCGCTTGGCCAGGAGAAAATAAGGATAATGAGATCGTTTCTATACCCGGTTTACGTGGTAGGGAGCCTAAAGAGATTACCCTTAAAAACCTATCCAAAATTATTCATGCACGTGTAGTTGAGATTATTGAGCAAGTTTATGCCGAGATCAAAAACTACGGTCATGATGAACAAAAAAAGAAACTGATTGCAGGTATTGTGCTTACAGGTGGTGGAAGCCAGTTAAAGCATTTAAAGCAATTGGTAGAGTACATTACGGGTATGGATACACGTATCGGTTACCCTAACGAACATTTGGCCGGCGATTCAGATGCCGAAATCGCCAGTCCATTATATGCTACGGCAGTTGGTCTATTGATGAACGCAGTGGCAAATGAAAAAAAAGGTAAAGTTGTTGAAGTGGAAGAAGCACCTGTTGTAGACGAAGGAGAACTTGTTATGGCAGGCCATGAGGAAGAAGAACAACACCAGCAACAACAAGCCACGGCAAAAGTTCAAAAAGAACGCAAAACGGTATTTGACAAATGGTCCGAGAAGTTGAAAGACTTTTTGGATAACGCCGAGTAAAGTATGACACACATTAACCAGTAATAAAAATACACTATGAACAACAACACGGAATTTGATGGAATATCCTTTGATCTTCCAAAGAATCAAAGCAATGTAATTAAAGTAATCGGCGTAGGGGGCGGTGGTAGCAATGCGATCAACCACATGTTTCAGTCGGGCATCAATGGCGTAGATTTCGTAATTTGTAATACGGATTCCCAAGCCTTGAACAATAGTTCTGTGCCAACAAAAATACAACTAGGTGTTTCACTAACAGAAGGATTGGGTGCTGGTGCCAACCCTGAGGTGGGTGAACAGGCCGCTTTGGAAAGTATGGAAGAAATCAAGCAGATGCTTGCCACTACTACCAAAATGATATTTATTACCGCTGGTATGGGTGGTGGTACCGGTACAGGTGCTGCTCCTGTAATAGCTAAACAAGCCAAAGAATTGGACGTGCTTACCGTGGGCATCGTTACCATGCCTTTTGAGTTTGAAGGTAAAATGCGTTGCGAACAAGCACGTATCGGTATTGAAAAATTACGTGCCAATGTAGATTCATTGATCGTAATCAATAACAACAAACTTCGTGAAGTATATGGTAACCTAGGTTTTAAAGCCGGTTTCTCTAAGGCGGATGAAGTACTATCTACAGCTGCTAGAGGTATTGCAGAAGTAATTACGCATCACTATACACAGAATATTGACCTTAGGGATGCCAAGACCGTACTTTCCAATAGTGGTACTGCCATTATGGGGTCTGCTCAGGCAACAGGTTCTGCAAGGGCGCATGAGGCCATTACAAAAGCGTTGGATTCTCCATTATTGAACGATAACAAAATTAGTGGGGCCAAGAACGTATTGTTGCTTATTGTTTCCGGTTCTCAAGAAATTACTATTGATGAAATAGGTGAAATTAATGACTACATTCAAGTTGAAGCAGGTCATGGCGCTAACATCATCATGGGTGTAGGTGAGGATGAAGATTTAGGAGAGGCTATTGCCGTAACCATTATTGCAACGGGTTTTGATGTAGATCAGCAAGATGAAATTGTAAATACCGAAACTAAAAAAATCATTCACACGTTGGAAGATGAGCAACGTGCCCAGCATGATTTAATGGCAAGAAAAAACGTAGTTCACCAATTGCCAATTGAAAAAGTAAAGGAAGAATCCCCGGTGATCAAGCACACTCTTGAAGAAGATGCGCCAGAGGAGCTGGGCATGGACTTAATAGAGACTACTAGCTATATTAAAAACTTCAACGTTTTTTATGAAGAAGTTTTAGAAGAAGTGGCAGAGGTAAACACTTCTGAAGACGATTTTGTAATCGTTAATGCTCAAGATGCTATCAATGATATTGAGGTCATAGACCCAATGACGGTATCTTATGATAAACTTAAGGAAGAGCAGATTACTATGAGTTTTGATATGCCTTTCACTCAAAAAGATGAAGTGGAAGACGAAGCACAGGATAATGTTATTACTTTTAGTCTGGATGATGATGTTAAGGATATAGACGTTAACAGTCACGTAGAAGTTATTCCTGTTCTTGAATATAACGAGGAAGGCGAAAAGCGCTATAGTTTGGACGACTATATGGAAATGGAGGAAAAGCTTACCAATGCCAAACCGGCACCCAAGCCTACTCCAAGACCGCAACAACCTAAGCCAGTGGTTAGGGAAGAGCCTAAAATGGAAGTAAAGCGTGTTGAAACACCTCAAAGTGAAGCACCGGCAGAGGTAGACCCAATGAACAGTCCAATTGATGATCTTTTAAGGGAGAGAGCGGATGAGCGAAGAAGAAAGTTAAAGGACTTCAATTATAAGTTTCAAAACAGTGTAAGCAGCATTGACGAAATTGAAAAGGAGCCGGCTTACAAACGTCAGGGTATTGATTTAAGCGATGCTAGAAGAGAAGAGAGCAAGGTTTCAAGAACTACGTTGGGAGAGGATAGCAACGATGAAATTAGGTTACGTTCCAACAATTCTTTTTTACACGATAATGTAGATTAGATATTTTAAAATAAACTAACTAACTCAAGCTTAAACCCGAAAAAATTAATTTTTTTTCGGGTTTATTTTTTATCTTCGCAGTCCTAAATAAAAAAGGGATGGGCTTACAACAAAAGGTGATGGAGCAGATGAAAGCGGCAATGAAAGCAAAGGATAGTGTTGCTTTGGAATCACTTCGCGCTATAAAATCGGCCCTGCTTATGGCACAGACCAGTGGTACGGACAAGGAGATGACAGAGGAAGATGAAATTCAGCTGGTTCAAAAACTTGTAAAGCAACGTAAGGACAGTGCCGCTATTTTTACGGAACAGGGAAGAGCAGATCTTGCTGAACCGGAATTGGCACAGATTGCGGTAATCGAACAGTTTTTACCGGAACAACTTACGGAAGAAGAAATTGAAAAAGTAGTAGTGCAGACCATAGATGCAACAGGAGCATCCGGCATGAAAGATATGGGCAAGGTTATGGGCATAGTGTCCAAAGAATTGGCCGGACAGGCAGATGGTAAAACCATATCTGCCATAGTAAAACAGAAATTAGCATAAAATTGGCCTCGTGGCGCAACTGAATAGCGCATCAGATTTCGGCTCTGAGGGTTGCAGGTTTGAATCCTGCCGGGGTCACAATTTTATCCAAAGCTCTTTAAACATTAGTTTTAAAGAGCTTTTTTATTAGGTGTATTTCGGTTCTTGTTCGGAGTTCCTAAGCTGTTGTCATTCTTTTTTGGGTAGCTATAATTTCCCCTACAGCTTGTTTGTATTTCATAGGGTTTCCTGCTTTTTTTATGGCCTTGTATACTTTTTGGGGGTTGTGTGTAGATTGTGAAAAGAATTCCCAGAAGCCTAACATTTTCATTTTAATTGGGGTAGGTCCGGAGAGCATGGCATCATACTGTTGGTAAATAGTGTCATGGAATTCTCTAAAGATGTCCCATCGTTTGGCAGGGTATGCCGTGGTGTCCGCTTTGATCATGCTGGGCAGGAATGGGTCGGCTATAAGACCGCGGCCTATCATAAAATGTTCAATTGAAGGAAAGCGCTCTCTCATGGCTTTGAATTGTGCTACCGTGGTAATATCGCCATTATAGTATAAAGTGTGCTTGGCAACGTCTATGCATTTCTGAAAAGCTTCTAGGTCTACACCACCTTTATATAATTGTTTTCCAAGACGTGCATGTATCGCTACGTTCTTTAGCGGGTATTTTTCAAGAATGGGGAAGGCATCTAGAATTTCGGTACTGTTTTCATATCCTAGACGCATTTTTATAGATATGGTAACATTGGTCTCACTATGTGCACGATCTAAAATATAATCTATTTTTTCGATATTACAAATAAGTCCTGATCCCATGCCGCTGTTCGTAACCATAGGGTATGGACAGCCTAAATTCCAATTAAGCTCAGTATACCCTAAGGACTCAATGTACTTGATCACGAATAGGAAGTGCTCCACATCTGCGGTCATTACCTGGGGAATCAATTCTAAGCTGGTATTCACCTCCGGGTTTAAATCGCGTTGGTATGACCCTTTAATAATCATTTTCCTATTGAACCTAATGTAAGGGGCGTAAAAGGTATCTATACCGCCAAAGAACTTTTGCTGTGCATTACGGAACGTGGCATCTGTAAAACCTTGCAAAGGTGAGGATAGAAGTGAGTAGGACATGAATTGGTTTTGAGCCCGCAAAGATAAATGAATATGAGCAGTAACCCTAGTGATAAATAAGGGGTGTAATTTTTAGTGTTTTAAGGATTCATGGATTTCTAAAGTGTATTGGATAACAGGAATCTATCCAAGAATCTGTCGTAAATTACTGGGCGCGGACTAGATTACTGCCAAATTAACGGTTTGAGTATCAGTCACCGATCAAAATCTTTCTATCTTTGTATTGTGAGATTATTCGCCATCATATTATCCGTTTACTTCTTGGCACTTAACGTTGTGCCTTGTAGTGATGAAGGTTCCGTTACCGAAGATCAGGTTACGGTATCTGTTGATAATGGTATAGATCACGGACATGAATCTGGTGATTTGTGTTCTCCTTTCTGCATGTGTCATTGTTGCCATACACATACGGTAAATTTTGAAATACTAACATTTGAGCCTTTTCAATCACTAATTTCCCAAGAGGAATTGGCGCATTTTGATAGTCTTGGTAAAGATGTTGTTCTAGACCTTCTGCAACCTCCTAGGGCATAATTCAGTTTTTTATAGGATACCTATATCCCGTTGTAAAGAATCCGTTTCGGATTTCATTACCCTAGTTTTTGTTGTGTTTATAGCATGACGGAAACAGACATTGTCTAACTGAATTATAGCAATCCATATGATCAATAGAATCATTGATTTTTCAATCCATAATAAATTTATTGTGGGTCTATTTACGCTCGCACTCATAGGTGTCGGTGTTTGGAGCATGACCCAAGTACCTATAGATGCGGTACCTGATATTACCAATAATCAGGTACAGGTCATTACGCAGTCGCCCAATTTGGGTACGGAAGATATAGAACAATTCGTGACCTATCCTGTAGAGGTGGCCATGAGCAATTTGCCCAATGTAGAGGAAATACGCTCCGTTTCCCGGTTTGGACTTTCCGTAGTAACCATAGTTTTTAATGACAAAGTAGGAACCTATCTCCCTAGGCAGCTGGTAGCGGAAAAACTACCCGAAGTACAGGAACAAATTCCCGCAGGTTTTGGTAAACCTTTCATAGGGCCAATTTCCACAGGGCTTAGTGAAATTTATCAATATGTACTGGAAGTAGATGCTGCACATAAAGACAAGTACTCCATAACGGATCTGCGTACGTTTCAAGATTGGATCATCCGCAGACAAATGGCCATGGTACCTGGTGTGGTAGAGGTAAATGCATTTGGGGGTAATCAAAAACAATATGAGGTAACAGTTGACCCGGATGAGCTTCGGGCCATAGGTATAAGTATTTCTGAGGTATTTAGAGCGTTGGAAAGGAATAACCAGAATACAGGTGGTGCTTATATTGAGCGTAATCATCAGGCCAATTTCATTAGAGGCGAAGGTCTGGCCAGAAGCATTTCCGATATTGAGAATATGGTGGTCAAATCCGTTAACGGAGTGCCCATTAAAATAAAGGATATAGGAACGGTTCGTATGGGTAGTGCCGTTCGTTATGGGGCACTAACCAAAGATGGTACCGGAGAAGCGGTAGGAGGCATGATTTTAATGTTAAAGGGAGCTAATTCTAATGAGGTAATCGAGAATGTTATCCAACGGATGGAACAGATTCAGCATTCCTTACCGGAGGGTGTCAAGATAAAACCATTTCTTGACCGTAGCGAGCTGATTGCGGAGACCACTGGAACGGTAAGGAACAACCTTTTAGAAGGTGGTTTAATCGTAATTTTTGTATTGGTTCTTTTATTGGGCAATTGGCGTGGTGGTCTTATTGTGGCCTCTACTATTCCTTTATCGCTTTTATTCGCCTTTATTTTAATGAACTTTTTTGATGTCTGGGCAAACCTCATGAGTCTGGGCGCTATAGACTTTGGAATTATTGTAGATGGTGCAGTAATTATTGTTGAGGGAACGGTCTTTCTGATGTATTCCTACGTGGTAAAAAAGAAAACCGTTACTGCGGAAACGCGCGATGAAATTTCAGCCAATGCCTCAAAAAAGATGATGAATGCCGCATTTTTTGGACAGTTGATAATTCTCATTGTATTCCTGCCCATTTTGGCTTTGGAAGGGGTAGAAGGAAAAATGTTCCGGCCCATGGCACTCACCTTTATTTTTGCCATGATCGGGGCCATGATTTTGTGTCTCACATATGTGCCTATGATTTCGGCATGGTTCTTAAGAGCTCCTAAATCTCAAAAACCATCTTACGGAGACCGGTTTGTGCATGGGGTAGAAAGGGCTTACGAGCCTCTGTTGTTAAAATCGTTGACAAAGTCCAGATTGATTATTACTAGTGCGGTGGTACTCTTTCTTTTGGCGGTATTCACTTTTACCCGCATGGGCGGCGAATTTATTCCGCAACTGGATGAAGGCGATATTGCTTTTCATGCCATTTTAAAACCAGGTAGTTCCTTGTCCGAGAGTATTGAAACCACTACAAAAATAGAACAAATCGTAAAGGCTAAGTTTCCTGAGGTAGAACGTGTCATAAGCAGGATTGGTGTTGCAGATGTTCCCACAGACCCCATGCCTATGGACATTGCGGACATTTTTGCCATTTTGAAACCGCAAACTGAATGGGAGTCCGGCCGAAGCAAAGCAGAATTAATACAAGAAATCAAAGAAGCTATTAGTATTCTGCCAGGAGTGAATTATGAATTTACCCAACCCATAGAAATGCGTTTCAATGAACTGATTACGGGAGTTCGTGAAGATGTGGCCATTAAGATTTTTGGTGAGGATATGGAGGTGTTGGCCAGTAAGGCCGATGAAATGGGAAAACTTATTGCCAACATTCCCGGTGTGGCAGATATGAAGGTCGAAGCCACTAACGGGCTGCCACAAATTACAATTCATTATAACCGTAGCAAATTGGCCCAATACGGAGTTAGCGTCAATCAGCTAAATAGTTTAATCCAGACTGCATTTGCAGGCGGCAAGGCAGGTGTAATTTTTGAAGGCGAAAAGCGGTTTGATTTAGTAGTGCGCATGCATGAAGAAAACCGGAACAGTATTGAAGATGTTCAAAATCTGTTCGTGAACTTGGATGATGGCTCTCAGATTCCCCTTCGTGAATTGGCGACCATCAGTTATGAACCGGGCCCAATGCAGATAAGTAGGGACAACACCAACCGCAGAACTTATGTGGGAATTAATATTAGGGATAGAGATGTGAAATCTGTTGTTGAGGAAATACAAGCAAAGCTAGATGCGGAATTTAAATTACCTGCGGGTTATTTTATACGGTACGGGGGCGCTTTTGAAAATTTGGAAAGGGCAAGTGCAAAATTGCAAGTGGTTGTCCCTATTGCGTTACTGCTCATTTTTATCCTAATTTATTTTGCTTTGCAATCGCTTCCTCAGACCATTATGATTTACTTGGCAATTCCTATGGCGACTATTGGCGGGGTTTTTGCCCTTTGGTTGCGGGATATGCCTTTTAGTATTTCGGCCGGGGTGGGTTTTATTGTGCTTTTTGGAGTGGCAGTTCTAAACGGATTGGTCATGATATCCGGATTGAACGAGTTGAAGGAAGAAGGAGTTGTTAATTTAAAAGACCGGATTGTTCAAGGCACAAAAAGACGTATTCGTCCTATCATGCTAACGGCCTTTACGGATATTTTAGGCTTCCTGCCCATGGCCATTTCGGCTTCGGCGGGTGCGGAAGTGCAGCGGCCTTTGGCAACCGTGGTTATTGGTGGTTTGTTGACGTCTACATTATTAACGCTCTTTATACTTCCTATTTTTTATCAATGGGTAGAAAATAGGGAAGAGCGAAAGTTAAGATTGAATCCATCGTTAAAAACAGCCTTTCTTGTTATTGGTTTTATGGCGATGACATTCAATGGATTGGCCCAAGAAACGGAAGCTTCTTTACCTGTTATCTACTTGGATAAAGCGGTAGAGACAGCCAAACAAAATTATCCATTACTGAAATCAGAACAATTGGAAATAGAAAGACAATCTGTGCAAAAGGCCGAAATCTATGATTTGGGAACTACACAGGTGTTTAGCGGAGGTGAGGAAATTTCCGATGACCGTGGGGTGTATACTTTGGTAGGTCTGGGGCAACAAAAGATAGACCTATTTGGGATTGGGGCGAAGAAAAAATTGTACCAACAACGGGTTGCTCTGGCAAAAGCGGCATATAACCTATCCGAACTTCAGGTAGAGCAGGAGGTCAAGAAAGCTTGGGCAAAGGCCTATAAGGCGAAGAAAGGATACCTCTTGTACAAAAAGTTGGATTCCGTCTATGGGCTGTTCAAAAAGGCAATTGAACTTAACTATGAAGTTGAGGCTATTTCCCAATTGGAATATACTTCGGCTATAAACCAGGCTTTACAGATTAGGAACAAATACCAGCAAACACAGGCCGATTATGATATTGCCTTGCAAAGGTTTAACCTTTGGTTGGCTTCTGACACTTTCTATTCTGTTCCTGATGATTTGGGTAATGAGATGGACATGGTATTTGAGGTTCAACCTAATTTGAAAAACCACCCTAAATATCAATTATCACAAAAACGTATTGATGAAGCACAGGCGGATTATAAAGCAGCAAAGGCGGAATTGTTGCCTAAATTCAATTTGCAGGGTGGTCTTCAGAAAGTGAACGGAGCGGATGGTTTTTATAGTTATCAGGCCGGCGTGTCGGTTCCATTTTTTTCGGGAACGGCACGTAGCAGGAAAAAATCGGCTAAAATCCATAGCGAAATTGAAAAGACGAAATCTGATTTTGAGCAGAAACAGCTAAGGTCTGAATATCAACAAGCGTTAGTTTCTTATCAAAAATGGAAGACGTCTTGGTCCTTCTATAAGAACGACGCACTTCCGCTTGCCGAGCAGCAACACCAGGGGGCACTTTTGGCCTTTAAAGAGGGCGCGATAGATTATTTGGGCTTCACTCAGATTATTAGGGATGCCATACAAACCGAAATGGACGCGCTGGACGCGCTGGACAATTACCTAGAATCTATATACGAATTACAATATTTCAATCAATAAACATGAAACATCCATATACATATAAAGTTTTAGCCTTCTTCGTTTTGATGCTTGCAGTTACGTCATGTGGCAAGAGTAAGACAAAAGAAAACACAGAAGAAAATCACCGGCATGAGGAATCTGAAGGTCACAAAGAGGAAGAGCAGGAAGTCAGGCTTAGCCAACAGCAGTTTGAAGCTTTGCAAATGCAGACCGATACTTTGCATATGCGAAATATGAGCGGTTATGTTGAGGCAAACGGGCAATTGGAGGTGCCTCCGCAGAACGAAGCTACAATAACCTCGGTGGTAGGGGCAAATGTGGTGTCCATTGAGGTTATTGAGGGCGATAAAGTTGCCAAAGGTCAAGCGGTGGCCTACTTATCGCACCCCAATATTATTCAAAAACAGACCGATTATTTGGATGCTTTTAGTAATAGTCAGTTTTTGAAAGGGGAATATGAACGACAAAAAAAGTTGTTTGATGCCGGTGTGGGCAGTGGGTTGAATTTTCAGAAAGCGCAAGCCCAATATCAAGCATCGCAAGGTAGGGTCAAAGGTTTGGCGGCTCAATTACGGCAGTTGAATATAAACGCAGGCGGAGTAGAAAAAGGAACTATTTACCAGCGTGTGGCATTGCGTAGCCCTATTGAAGGCCATGTGCAAAAGGTGGAGGTAAAAACGGGACAATATGTAGACCCCCAAACGGACCTGTTTCAAGTAGTGGACACTCATCATGTGCATGCCGATCTCATGGTTTTTGAGAAGGATGTTTTTAAGATACAGGAGGGGCAGAGCGTGAAGTTCTTTGTACAATCATTAGGAGAAAAAGAGTTTGCGGCAGAGATTTATTCTATTGGAAAAACCTTTGAACAAAGTCCCAAGGCCTTACATGTACATGCAGAAATAGAAAATAAGGAGGGAAACCTAATTCCCGGGATGTATATAAAAGGGAGAATCCAGATAGCCGTTAATGAGGTAAAAGCCGTTCCCGAAATTGCTATTGCCAAAGACGGAGATAAAACCTTTGTTTTTACTGTAGAAAAAGAGGCAGATGCGTTTCGTTTTGTTCCACATGAAGTAACTTTAGGTACTGAAGATGATGGTTGGGTGGCAGTCAATTTTTTGGCTCCAATGGCCAATAGTTCCAAGTTTGCTTTCAATAATGCATACTATTTAATGGCGGAGTTGAAAAAAGGAGAAGTGGAACATAGCCACTAAGCCAATAGCATGGTTAATGAACTCGTTTCGCTTAATAATTTTTGTGTTCGAGGTCCTTATTTTACTGGTATTCGTGTTTATTTAAGGTATGTGCCGCTCAGGTGAAGGAGTGTATTTAAGAATTTACAATTTTGAAAAAATCATGAAAAAGAAGAAGGTCAACCTTCAGGATATAGATACTCATCAACATTCAGATGAAGCTGCTAATGGCGATTGTGGGAGTTGTTGTGGTAGTTGCGAAAGTGAAAAGCCCACTAAGTTTTCTCCATATCTTCCAGCTGGTATTAGCTTTGTCTTATTGGTGTCAGGTATTGCTCTGGATGTTTTTAACGTGCCTTTCTTTGCCGATTGGGTGCGTATAGTTTGGTACGGTATTGCTTATGTGCCAGTGGGGCTTCCAGTAATGAAACAGGGCTGGAAGAGCATTGTGAACGGAGATTTTTTTACCGAATTTCTATTGATGACCATTGCAACGGTTGGTGCCTTCGCTATAGGGGAATATCCGGAAGGAGTGGCGGTGATGCTTTTTTATGCGGTGGGAGAACTGTTTCAACATTCCGCGGTAACAAAGGCCAGAGGAAATATTAAGGCGTTATTGGATGTGAGGCCTAAATCGGCGATGGTTCTTCGTGATGGTATATTTGTTTCAGTAGCTCCGGAGGCTGTAGAAATTGGCGAGCATATTCAAGTTCTCGTGGGTGAAAAAGTTCCGTTAGACGGTAAATTGTTGTCAGCTAGGGCCAGTTTGAATACTGCGGCAATTTCTGGGGAAAGTAAACCGTCAAGTATAGTTGAGACTGAGAAAGTATTTGCAGGAAGCATCAATCTGGATGGGGTTATTGAAGTTGAGGTAACCAAAGAATTTAAGGATAGCTCCATTGCCCGTATTTTGGATATGGTGCAGAATGCCACTGCTCGCAAATCAAAAACAGAACTTTTCATCCGGAAGTTTGCTAGAATTTATACTCCAATTGTGGTTTTCTTGGCTATTGGTGTAACCCTGCTACCTTACTTCTTTGTGGAGGAATATATTTTTAGGGATTGGTTGTACCGAGCTTTAATTTTCTTGGTAATTTCTTGTCCCTGTGCCTTGGTAATTTCTATTCCTTTAGGATATTTTGGGGGACTGGGGGCTGCTTCCCGCAACGGTATTTTGTTCAAAGGCGCTTCTTTTCTGGATACCATTACCAAAGTCAACACTTTGGCTATGGACAAAACGGGAACTGTAACTAAGGGCGTGTTCCAAATTAAGGAAATTGTTTTACAGGCTAATGCTCAGGAATCTGGTGCGTCCTTAACCGAAAAAGATTTTATGGAGTATCTCATGGCCATTGAAGCACAATCTACCCATCCCATAGCAAAGGCCATTCTGGAGTATAAGGAGGAAGGAGCAACCAGTAAAGCAAAAGATGTATTTGAAATTGCTGGTAAAGGCTTAGCAGGTACGGTAGCCGGTAAATCCGTTTTAGCTGGAAATAGGGCACTAATGGTTGCTAATGGAATATCAGTTCCAAAAGAGACGAAGGGTATTGTAGAAAGTGTAGTAATGGTTGCTGTTGATAGAAAGTTTGTGGGTTATGTTGTTATTTCCGATGCACTTAAAGAGGGTGCTGGGGCTGCTGTTGAGCGTATACGGAAAACTGGAGTGTCAAAAATTGTAATGTTGTCCGGAGATAAGGATGCCATTACGCAAAAAGTGGCAAACGAACTGCGCGTAGATTGGGCAAAGGGCGGACTTCTACCAGAGGATAAACTCAACGAAGTTGAAAACCTAAAGCGTGTCTCCGGAACAAAAGTGGCTTTTATTGGTGATGGAATAAACGATGCTCCGGTACTGGCCGCAAGCGATGTTGGTATTGCTATGGGCGGTTTGGGAAGTGATGTGGCCATTGAGACCGCAGACATTATCATTCAGACCGATGAGCCGGCCAAAGTAGCACAGGCCATAAAAATAGGGAAGTCTACGAGAAAAATAGTCTGGCAGAATATTGGTCTTGCATTTGGGGTCAAAGCCTTGGTCATGATTCTCGGTGCTGGTGGTATGGCTACCATGTGGGAAGCCGTTTTTGCAGATGTAGGGGTCGCATTATTGGCAATTTTAAATGCAGTTCGTTTACAGAACATGAAATGGGATTAGAGATATGGTTCAAATTCTTGATATTTATAGTGTTTATCAGGCTCATGCAATATTGTTAAAATTGTTAAATAGCAGTTTCTAAGTTTCGTTGGATGATTTTTTTGCGCATTTTTATGTTCCAAACAACTTAGACCATGAATTTGAAAATTACCCGCACATTTTTTGTGTTCGCTTGTATCGTAATGATTTCGGAATGGGGCTTGTCCCAAAACGGAGAAACGGAGATTACCGGTACGGTAGTGGAAACAGGAAGTAAACAACCGGTGGCATTTGCCACGGTACTTATAGGGGAAAAGGCTACTCAAAAAGGAATTACCGGCACCACTACTTTAGATGATGGTAGTTTTAGTATAAAAACAGATGCTCAGGACTTTTTCGTAGAAATTAGTTTTATCGGCTTTGAGAAGAAGCGTTTTGATAATCTCGTGCCCGCCAACGGAAAAATTGAGCTGGGTGTGGTTCAGTTAAATCAAGACGCCCAACAACTTTCCGAAGTGGTAGTGGAGGGCGAGGTTTCTAGAACACAGTTTAAGTTGGATAAACGTGTATTCAACGTAGGTAAGGATATTAGTAGTACCGGGGCAAGCGCTTTAGAAGTGCTGAATAACGTGCCTTCTGTAAACGTAAACATAGAAGGCCAAATTAGCTTGCGCGGTAGCCAAGGTGTGCAAGTTTTAATTAACGGTAAACCTTCAATTCTTACGGGAGAAGGCGGGAATGCCTTGGGTACGATTACTTCGGATATGATAGAAAGGGTAGAGGTCATTACCAACCCATCCGCAAAATATGATGCAGAGGGTACATCCGGAATTATCAACATCGTCATAAAGAAAGAAGAACGCGAGGGGCTTAATGGCTCTATTAGCTTAAATACAGGTTCGCCGGACAATCATAGTTTTGGATTAAGTCTCAATCGCCGCACGGAACGTTTTAATTTGTTCAGTCAGTTGGGTGCAGGATATAGGGAGTTACCTAACGATGTAGAGAATATTAACCGGAATTTGGTTGACGGTACAGCTATTTCTTCAGTAGGTGAGGAGTTTAGAAACGAGGAGTTTTATAATGTTATCCTTGGTACGGATTATTACATTAACGAGAATAATGTAGTAACGCTTTCGGGGAATTTTGCCTATGAAATAGAGGACCAGCCATCCAATACAAATTTTAAGTCATCTGATGCCGGCAACCAATTGGTCTCCGAATGGGAACGTACAGAAACCACCGAAGCTACCAACCCTAAATATCAATATGAACTTCAATATAAAAGCGACTTTAAGGATCATGAAGATCATGACCTTTTATTCAGTGCTTTGGGTAATTTTTTCGGAAAAGACCAGTCTTCGGATTTTGAAGATGTTACTATTTCTGGAGAGGATAATGATGCCTTGCAGCGCACACGTACAGAGTTTAAGGAGGCCGAGTATACTTTTAAGTTAGATTACACCCGTCCGTTCAATGAAGAATGGACTATGGAAGCGGGTGGTCAATATGTTATGAACGATGTAAGTAATGATTATGAAGTAGATGATTTTGTGAACGGAGATTACCAATCCAATCCTGATTTGACCAACGTTTTTGAGTATGATCAAAAGGTGTTGGCAGCGTACGGTACTGCCGCATATGAGGGTGGAAAATGGGGTGTTAAAGCTGGTGTTAGGGCAGAGCAGACCAACCTGAATACGTTGTTGAAAAACACCAACGAAAGAAACGAACAGAATTACACCAACCTTTTTCCAAGTGCACATACTTCTTACAAGTTTAACGATAAGATTTCTATGCAGGCGGGATACTCAAGAAGGGTGTATAGACCGGGCCTGTGGGATTTGAACCCTTTCTTTAATATCAGGAACAATTTTAATATCCGGCAAGGTAACCCGGATCTTCAACCGGAATTTACAGATTCGTATGAAGTGACCAGTATATATGTTTTAGGAAAAGCCTCGTTGAATTTTAGCATTTACCATCGCTACACTACAGAGGTGATCGAGAGCATTTTTACTTTTGAAGATGACGTAAAAATCAGTAAACCGGAGAACATAGGGACCAATAAAGCCACAGGTCTTGAGTTCAATGGAAAGTATAGTCCGGCTAAATGGTTTACCGTTACTACAGACTTAAACTATAACAAGTTTGTTAGGGACGGCAGTCTGGGTACTCAGGTGTTCGATTTTGATGCGGATAGGTGGTCCGCTAAGCTTATGACCAAAATTAAACTGCCTGCAGATGTTGATTTTGAGACAACGGGCAATTATCAAAGTAGTTATGAAACAGTGCAGGGAAAGACCAGCGAAAACGTATTCTTGGATCTTGGAGCGCGTAAGAAAATTTTAAAGGGTAAGGGAGTCGTAAATTTAGGCATCAGGGATTTATTTGCTTCACGTATAGAAGAGTCCGAAACTTTTCAGGAAACTTTTTCAAGTTATAACCGGAGACAAAGAGGTAGGTTTATTACATTTGGCTTTAGCTATGGCTTTGGTAAAGGAGAGGCCATGGAATATTCTGGAAGACGAAGATAAATCAACTAACTACTTTTAAAAATGGGAAGAAAAACTGAAGAAAAAATGCGTACCTATCACAGATACCTAGGCTTTTTCCTAGCGGGTATAATGGCCATGTATGCAATTAGCGGTATTGTGTTAATTTATAGAAATACCGATTTTCTTAAGAAAGAAGTAGCTGTTGAGAAGACTATAAAGCCAAATATAAAGGCCAATGAAGTAGGTAAGGCTCTAAAAATAAAGCATTTTAAACTTCAAAAAGAAGAAGGTAATATGGTTCATTTTGAAGGAGGTACGTACGATAGTAAAACCGGGGTGGCCAATTATACCGAAAAAAAATTACCCTTCGTTTTAGACAAGATGACCAAAATACACAAGGCAACTTCTAGCCAGCCTTTATATTTTCTAAATATCTTCTTTGGGGCTGCGTTATTGTTTTTTGTGGTATCCGCTTTTTGGATGTTTCGCCCTAGTGCACCCATATTTAAGAAGGGCATTTACTTTGCTCTTGGCGGTCTGGTGCTTACCCTTATTTTGCTCTTTGTTTAATCAAGAATCCAGGAGTCCAATTTTAATGGCGTGTTTGGTGAGCCCGGCTAAATTTTTCACTTCTAATTTAGAAATGAGATTTTTGCGGTAGCTCTCTATGGTGTGTTTGCTCAGGAATAGTTCGTCCGCAATTTCTTGAGTGGTATATTCATTGGCAATGAGTTTTAGCACTTCCTTTTCACGGTCCGTAAGGTGAACCTCCTCCTGTTTTTTGTTTTCGAACATAGCATCCGTGTAGGCGCGTTTAATTTCTTGAGAGAAATACTTTTCGCCCTTTACTATGGTTCGCATAGCGGTTAGGAGCTCATCTTTTTCGGCGTTTTTTGGAACATAACCGTCTACATTGTTTTGGATGAGTTTCTCGATCATACCACCATCAATATGCATACTTACGATCAATGTCTTTAAGGTGGGGTACTTTTCTTTAACGGTACGGTTAAGTTCAATACCGTCCATTTCGGGCATGCTGAGGTCGGTAATCAAAAGATGAAGGTCTTTTGTACCGTTAATATCCAGATATTTGATGACCTGTGCCCCGTTTTTGGCCGTTGTTGAAACCGAGAATTCCGGAGCGTCGTTCAATATGCTTAGTAGTCCGTCTATGAACATTTTATGATCATCGGCAATGATGAGGTTATATTTCATGAGATGAGTTTTTTAAAGGGATTTCTATAGAGATTACGCTACCCCTATTTTTAGAAGCGTCTATATGGAGCGAACCGTTCAGTTCCTTGATTCTACTGCGAATATTTTGAAAACCTATTCCTTCTTTTATTTCGGAAGCGTCAAATCCTTTTCCGTTGTCTTCAAAAAGTAAGGATAGCTCTGCGTTAAGTAGGTTTAAATGTATATCTACGGTGCTCGCCTGGGCATGTTTTAACGTATTGGTCATTAACTCCTGAATGACCTTATAAAGCTCCATTTGAATTTTTTCGTCCAATCCGTTTACATCAATCTCCGGGTGTGGATGAAAACCTATTTTTAATTTTCCGCTTCTTGAAATTGATGCAATGTACTCTCTGATTAAATCCGAGAAAGCGTGTTGTTTAAATTTCTTGGGAATAAGGGTGTGTGATATATCTCTTACCAGTTGATAGGTCTCGTCTAATTGACCGTTTATTTCTTTCCATTTGCTGGACTCCGATGTCATGGTAGATACCTGAAGCTTAATTCCTGCAAGATTTCCGCCAATACTATCGTGTAGCTCTTGGGCAATTCTTTTTCGTTCTTCATCTTGTCCTTCCATTGAGGCTTTGATCAGGTCCAGTTCTTGCTTTTGTTTTAAGGACGCTACTTTCTGAAGGTTTATTTCTTCTTGTTTTTTGGAAAGTTCGCTCTGGGTCTGAATTTTTTGGTAATACACATACAGCAAAGCTATTATGGGAATCAATATGATCAGGAAGCCAATTAGAAAGGCATTTTTAATGGTTTTCTGTCGTTCCAGTTCAGCGTTCTTCGCAATTTGTTCCTCCTCTAAAGAAGAAATGGCCTTTTCCTTTTCTAGGGTTTCGTATTGTATCTCCAGTTCTTTAATAATTTCTCGCTGTTGCTTGCTGTTGATTTGGTCGTTGACACCAAACAGTTGGGTCATTACGGCATAGGCATTTTTGTAGTCCTCTAATTTGGCAAAACTTCTGGCCTGTATTACTAGAGCTTCTTTTTGGAATTGTAAATTCTCGCGGTCAATAGCGTTTATATAGGCGAAACTTAAGGCAATGTTGGCCATTTCATATTTTTCCTCTTTATAGCAGAGCTTGGCCAAGCGTAAAGAGCCTTTAAAATAAATGGCGGTAAATCCGTTTGTCAAGGCCTGGTTTCGGATGGATTCATAGTCCTGAAATGCCTTTTCATAATTTTCTTGTGCTTCCGCTAATTTGGCGAGTTCTAACTTTACGGTAAGTTCCTTTTCAAAATTTTTAAAATCTGTAGCCATGCGCAGAGCTTCATCAAACTGAGTTTTGGCCAATTCAAATTCCCCTTTTACCAAGTGTGCATTACCCATATAAATAATTGCTTGCATGGTCAGGTCCGGAAACGTAGTGCCAAAATCTAAAATAGCTTTGGTGAGTACCTCAAGGGCTTTGTCACTTTCTGATTTTATAATATAATTATGGGCAAGACCTATTTTGTTCTTGTACTGAAGCTCATCTGAATTGCAGGCTTCTGCATCTTGCAGGCCTTTAATATGCCATTCTATAGATTTGTCCAAGAGACCATTAAAATGGCTGCCAATGCCTAAAAAGTAATGGGCTTTGGCATAATGCAACTGTTTGTTGGTTTTCGGTTTGTCCCAGTTGCCCAATTCCTTTATATAGAGGTTGCCATAATGTAGGATAGAATCTGTATTTCCTTTTTGGATGTGTAATTCTGCTAGTTGTTCAAATACGGAGAACCGCTGACTCCCGAAATCGGCATTTTTTAAGGCTTTGTAGTAGGGTTCTAATGATGCCTCCCTGTTATTTGGAATGGTGGAAAACGTAATGCGCTGTTGCGTATTGGCATCGCTAGAATCTACACTGTGTTTTTGGGCGTAGAGGTTTGGTGTACCACATAAAAGCAGTAGGCCTAATAGGTTTAAAAGGCTTAGGGCTTTTATGGTGTGAAATTTACGTTTTGTTTTCAGTGGTATGGTTTTATCCTGGTAGGTTAATCCGTTTTAAATCGTTTCCTTCCAATTCAACAACTTTTTTCTCTATATATTTTATGAGGTCAGGGCAATTGGTTTGGTAATCATCGCAAATTACGGTTTTTGATTTTCCGTTGGAGGTCAGGGTAACAATAAGTTGACTGTTACATGAAGTTTCTGAACCGTAATGGGGCTTTAGGTCCCAAAAGCCTTTTGCCTCTATTTTTTTGAAAAAACCTAAGGTTTGCAACGTATCTAAAAAGCTTTGGCTGTTTTTATTATAGGTAGCGGTTTCAAAATTGGACGAAATTCCCGGAATGTGGGAAATTTTATTTTTTACAATTTTGAACGAATCAAAATGAAACGCACCCCTTTGGACCAACAAAGAATAATGATTGGTATGCTCCAAGTTGGAAAGCTGGTCTCTTTTTTGGGATTTATTGTTGCAATAGATAGCTACGGATAGACAGACGAAAAGCAATTTTGGATAAATGTATTTCATTGTTCAGGTTCTTGGTTGGTACAAATTTCATGGTTTGTACCTCTAAGAACTATACCCGTAACAGTGAAATAATACCCCCTGAAAACGGGGGTATGTAAATTTTAAACTTTGCTAACCTCTTTTTCTTTAAGAATGGATGCGATAATTATTTTAGCATGTATCCTTGAATTTTCTATGAACCATTTATGGGTTTCCATACCACCACAGATTACACCGGCCAAAAAAATTCCCGATACATTGGTTTCCATAGTTTCAGGGTCATATTGCGGCAATTTTTTATCATCGTCAGAGAGTGCAATTCCCATCTGGGTCAAGAAATTAAAATTGGGCATATAGCCGGTTAAAGCTAGAACAAAGTCATTATCTAGTGTTATGGCACCTTTTGGGGTATCAACAACAATTTCATTCTGGCGCACTTCTTTTAGCGTAGAATTGTAATACGCTTTTATGCTGCCTTCTTCTATGCGGTTTATAATATCCGGTCTCACCCAATATTTTACCCGAGGCCCTACTTCATCTCCTCTTATCACCAAAGTTACTTCAGCACCTTTTCGCCAGCACTCCAAAGCAGCGTCAATAGCAGAATTACTGGCGCCTACAACGGCCAGTTTTTGACTGGCGTAAAAATGTGGATCGTCATAGTAATGTGCTATTTTAGGAAGGTCCTCGCCAGGTATATTAAGCTTATTTGGTAAATCATAAAAACCTGTGGCCACGATTACCTTGTCCGCTGTATAGCTATTCTTGTTAGATGCTATTGAAAAACCATTTTCAGTCTTTTCAACCTTATCTACCTTTTCAAAAAGCCTAATATTAAGCTCGTTAGAAGTAACGATTCTCCTATAGTATTCTAGGGCTTCGTTACGTTTGGGTTTTGCTTCGGTGCTTATAAAAGGAATGTTGTCTATTTCCAATTTTTCCGAAGAAGAAAAGAACTGCATGTTCTGCGGATAATTAAAAAGGGAATTTACAATAGGCCCCTTTTCCAAAATAACATAGCTCAATCCTTTTTTCTTGGCTTCAAGTCCACATGCAATTCCAATAGGTCCTCCTCCTATAATTACAACTCGAAAATGCTCCATCTATCGGTAGATTTTTTAAGTTCTTGAATTGTTTTTATTGGGTCTTCGGTCTTAAAAATAAAGCTGCCCGCAACTAAAATATCGGCACCGGCCTTGATCAGGGCTTTGGCATTTTTAGAATTTACCCCGCCATCAACCTCTATTAATGTAGAAGCATCGGACTCTTTTATCAATTCCTTAAGGTTGTAAACTTTCTCGTAAGTATTCTCAATAAAGCTTTGTCCGCCAAAACCAGGGTTTACACTCATGATAAGGGCAATGTCTATATCCTTGATAACATTTTTGAGCAGGTTAACATTGGTATGTGGGTTTAAAGCAACTCCGGCTTTCATGCCCTCAGCCTTGATGGCCTGTATAGTTCTGTGTAAATGTGTGCAGGCTTCATAATGAACGGTTAGATGTGTGGCACCCAACTCCGCAAAAGTTTTGATATAACGGTCAGGGTCAACAATCATTAAATGCACATCCAATGGTTTTGTAGCGTGCTCGGCAATAGTTTTGACCACAGGCATACCGTACGATATATTGGGTACAAAAACACCATCCATTACATCAATATGGTGCCAATCTGCATCACTATTGTTAACCATTTCTATATCACGCTGCAAGTTGCCAAAGTCGGCAGCCAAAAGGGACGGTGCAATTTTTGTTTTGCTCATTTTGTGTCAGTTAAATACAATTTATACAAAAGTAATGAATTGTGATTGTACGGGGTAACGCATATGGGCAAAAGACGTCTACTTATAAGAATAGCGGCTAATGGTTTTGTAAGTAGAGGTCAATTTCTTTAATGAACTCCTGTTTTTTCTGATTGGACAACCAACTAGCTTTAAATCCGTTTTTTGCCAATTCCGCGATTTGAGATTTAGAAAGGTTTAAGGCATTGGCTACGCCCCAGAAATTTTCGTTCATATATCCACCAAAATAGGCTGGGTCATCTGAGTGGATGGTAACCAAGAGGTTGTGCTCCATCATTGTAAGCAGCGGATATTCCTTTAAATCTTGAATTACTTTAAGTTCCAAATTTGATAGAGGACAAAGGGTAAGGGGCATTTGTTCTTGGGCTAACCTCTGTAATAGCTTAGGGTCGTCCAGACAGCGATTGCCGTGGTCTATACGTGTAACCTTAAGCAAATCCAGTGCTTCCCATATATATTCGGATGGACCTTCTTCACCTGCATGGGCAACGGTTAAAAATCCTTCTTCAAGGGCCTTTTGAAAGACGTTTTTGAATTTTGAAGGCGGATTGCCTACTTCAGAGGAATCTAGTCCAACCGCTACAATTTTGTCTTTATGGGGTAAAGCTTGTTCTAGAGTTTTAAAGGCCGATGCTTCATCTAGATGCCTTAAAAAACTCATAATTAACTTAAAGCTGATGCCCAGTTTTTCTTGACCATCTTCTAGAGCACTGTAAATACCATTTAAAACGTAGTCAAAAGGAACATTACGATCAGTATGGGTCTGAGGGTCAAAAAATATTTCTACGTGCTTAACATTTTGCTCATGAACTTTTGTTAAATAGGCCCAAGTAAGATCGTAAAAATCTTCTTCCTTAAGCAATACCGATGCTCCTGCATAGTAGATATCCAAGAACTCTTGCAGGTTGTTGAAACTATATGCTTTTTTAACTTCATCTACGTTGGCATATTTGATCTTAAGGTTGTTTCTCTTTGCAATCTTAAACATGAGCTCCGGCTCAAAAGTACCCTCAATATGTAAGTGTAATTCTGTTTTGGGTAGACCTGAGATAAAGTTGTAAAGGACAGAATTTTTCATAGAGCGGTTATGTTTTTATATAGAAACGAGCGGTTACCACCAATTTAAGCGTTTTTTTATAAAAATATAGGCTTTTAACAAGGTCTATTGGGGAATTATGTTTCGGTTCCCCAATGAATGTTGGTTTTACAGTAAGTGTTTCAACCCTTCATAAACTGCAATACCCACGGCATTGGCCAAATTTAGACTACGTACATGGTTGCTATAAAGGGGAATTTTATAGATATCATTTTCATACAAGGAGAGTAGGGAAGAGGGCAAACCTACCGACTCTTTGCCAAAAACAAGAAACTGCCCGTCTTCAAAAGGTATAGACCAATGATTTTCCGCACCATGACTTGAAAATAGTGCCAAATTTTTGTTGCCGTGTTCGGATAAAAAATCTTCAAGACTTTCGTAAATACATAAATCTAAATGTTGCCAATAGTCAAGACCGGCCCGTTTTACACGTTTGTCATCCAATTCAAATCCAAAAGGTTTTACAAGATGAAGTGTAGAGCCCGTTGCCAGCGCAAGTCTGCCAATATTTCCGGTATTGTTGGGTATTTCTGGTTCTACAAGAACAATGTTGAATGGCATAATCTAATCTATTTGTGAAAAGATTTCAAATATAGCTGTTCTACCTTGGTTCTTGCCCATGGTGTACGCCTTAAAAATTTAAGCGAAGATTTGATGGTAGGATTACTTTTAAAACAATTAATATTTATACGGTCTGCCAATTCTTCCCAAGTGTACTTTTCAGTCAACTGTTCCAAAATGTCCACTAATTTTACACCGTGTAACGGGTTGTTAGGTTGGGTGTTGGGTGTTTTTTTGTCAGATTCCATAGTAAAGTGTTGCGTACGTTATTTTAAATGAACCCTTTAAATATAGGGGTTTTAAAAGATTTTGAGGGTCTGTTATAAATGAAAAAACTCCGGTAATCAGCCGGAGTTTATTCATCAATCAAAAAACGAACAGTCATGATAAACTGTTGTCAGTATTAAAATTACAATATATATGCCAAATTTCCAATTTAAGGATTATTTAACGTGTAATTTTAGGGCTATTAGCCCAAATACGTTTTAAGGATTTTACTTCTAGAAGTGTGTTTTAATCTTCTAATAGCCTTTTCCTTAATCTGGCGAACTCTTTCTCTTGTAAGGTCAAAAGTCTCACCAATTTCTTCAAGGGTCATGGAGTGTTGTCCTGCCAGACCAAAGTACAAACGGATTACGTCTGCTTCTCTAGGTGTTAAGGTTTCCAATGCGCGCTCAATCTCGGTACGCAAAGATTCATGCAACAACTCTTTGTCCGGGTTTGGAGATTCTCCACTACGAAGTACATCATAAAGGTTAGAATCTTCACCATCGATCAATGGAGCATCCATAGATACATGACGACCGGAGTTCTTAAGTGATTGCTTTACATCCTCAACCGTCATATCCAGTTCTTTTGCAATTTCCTCAGGAGAAGGCATACGTTCGTGTGCTTGCTCAAGAAAGGCAAAAGTCTTATTGATTTTATTGATCGAACCAATTTTGTTCAATGGCAAACGTACAATACGAGATTGTTCTGCCAAAGCTTGTAATATAGATTGACGAATCCACCACACGGCATAAGAAATAAACTTAAATCCTCTTGTTTCGTCAAAACGTTGTGCGGCCTTAATAAGGCCAAGGTTACCCTCGTTAATTAAATCGGGTAAAGTAAGTCCCTGGTTTTGGTACTGCTTGGCTACCGATACAACGAATCGAAGATTGGCCTTTGTGAGTTTTTCAAGAGCGACCTGATCGCCTGCCTTGATGCGTTGTGCCAATTCTACTTCTTCATCTGCTGTAATCAAGTCTACTTTGCCTATTTCTTGCAAGTACTTGTCCAAAGATGCGGTCTCCCTATTGGTGACCTGTTTTGTAATTTTAAGCTGTCTCATGTAAATAAATTAGGTTCAGTTTGCATAGACTGCATATACTTATACGTAAAAAAGCCAGAAATGTTACAAACGGGCTAAAAAAACTTTATTTTTTAGATGAGTCGCATAAAAAAGCCTCAACTTAACAAGTTGAGGCTTAAAATGTGTGTTAAACTTTAGAAGTATTAGTCTCTTCTAGGTTTACGGTCACGGTTATCTCTACCACCACCTCGTCTATCATCTCTACCACGGCCACGATCTTTATCATTCCGTGGTGGTCTTTCTACAAAACCTTCTGGCTTAGGTAATAATGCTTTTCTAGAAACTTTTTCCTTACGGGTTCTAGGATCTATACCAAAGTATTTTACATCAAAAACATCGCCCATGTTTACTACATCGGAAACATTTTCAGTTCTTTCCCATGCCAGCTCGGATACGTGTAACAATACTTCGTTGCCTGGGGCATCAACATATTCTACAACAGCACCAAAATCTAGCATTTTGATAACTTTTACCTCGTAAGCACTACCTACTTCCGGTTTGAACATCAACGAATCGATTTTTGCCAATACAGCATCGATACCGTTTTGATCTGTACCCAAAATTTCAACGATACCTTCTTCGGTAACAGGGTCTTCATTGATAACAATTGTAGTATCCGTCTCTTTCTGAAGTTCCTGAATTACTTTTCCACCAGGTCCGATCAGGGCACCAATGAATTCGTTAGGAATAGTGCGTGTAACCATTTTTGGAGAATGAGGCTTCACATCTGCATTTGGTGCAGCTATTGTGTCCGTCAATTTTCCAAGAATATGTAAACGGCCGTCTCTTGCTTGTTTCAAGGCATTCACCAAGATTTCGTAAGAAAGACCTTTTACTTTAATATCCATTTGGCAAGCGGTAATACCATCGGCAGTACCGGTTACTTTAAAGTCCATATCGCCTAAGTGATCTTCATCACCTAAAATATCCGATAATACAGCGTACTTTCCAGATTCAGTATCCGTAATTAGTCCCATGGCAATACCTGAAACTGGTTTTTTCAGTTGAACACCGGCATCCATTAGGGCCATTGTACCGGAACAAACGGTAGCCATAGAAGAAGAACCGTTAGATTCCAATACTTCTGATACTACACGAACCGTATAAGGGCAATCTGCAGGAATCATTCCTTTTAATGCCCGTTGTGCCAAGTTACCGTGCCCTACTTCTCTACGAGAGGTACCACGTATAGGTCTTGCCTCACCTGTTGAAAAAGGAGGGAAGTTATAATGTAAATAGAAATTCTCCTCACCTTCGTAAGATGGCATATCTATTTTATTCGAATCTCTAGATGTGCCTAATGTTACGGTAGCCAATGCTTGAGTTTCCCCACGTGTAAATATGGCAGAACCGTGAGTAGATGGTAAGTAATCTACCTCACACCAGATAGGTCTGATTTCATCTGTCTTACGACCGTCTAAACGCAATCCTTCGTTTAAGGTAAGGTCACGAACGGCAGCTTTTTCAGCTTTGTTGTAGTATTTAGAAATCATACCACCAAAATCGGCTTGTTCTTCTTCGGAGAAAGAAGCTACGATTTCTTCTTTTATTTCGGAGAAGGCAGCGCTTCTTTCATGTTTGGCAGAACCTGCTTTGGCAACGGCGTACACCTTGTCGTATGCCATGTCATGAATTTTCTTGGCCAGATCTTCATCTTCTCTTTCTGGCTCATATTCACGTACGTCTTTCTTACCGAAAGCTTCGGCCAACCTTAATTGAGCAGCACATTGTACTTTAATAGCTTCGTGTGCAAATTTGATGGCTTCGGTCATTTCTTCTTCAGAAATTTCGTCCATCTCACCTTCAACCATCATAACAGAATCAGCAGAAGCACCGATCATCATATCAATGTCAGATTCAGCTAGTTGAGCTCTGGTTGGGTTTATAACGAATTCACCGTTTACACGGGCAACTCTTGCTTCCGAGATAGCGCATTCAAACGGGAAATCCGATAATTGAATTGCCGCAGATGCAGCCAAACCGGCCATTGCATCTGGCATTACCTCATCATCATGAGACATTAATTGAATCATCACCTGAGTTTCAGAATGATAATCTTTTGGGAAAAGTGGACGTAAAACACGATCCACCAAACGCATTGTCAATACTTCACCATCACTAGGTCTTGCTTCTCTTTTGAAGAAACCACCTGGGTAACGTCCCGCAGCTGCAAATTTTTCGCGGTAATCTACCGTTAACGGAAGGAAGTCAACATCACTTTGTTTGTAGTTGGAAACAACAGTACACAATAGCATACATTTTCCTGATTGAACAACAACAGAACCGTGGGCCTGTTTTGCCAATTTTCCGGTTTCGATAGAAATTTCCCTACCGTCACCAAGGTCTATGACCTCTTTAAATACTTTTGGAATCATAAATTTTAATTAAATACGCCAGCCGGCGAATTGTTAAACAATGGTCTTATCGGCGTGTTATGGCCGAAGTTGTTGTGTTGTGTTGACCAATGAAAAACTGGGTGCAGCTTTTTGTAAAAAATCCTAATACTTAGGATGACTAATATATATAAAAAAGGGCTGAAAATTTCAGCCCTTTGTAAATACTTATTTTCTAATACCTAATTCTTTGATAAGCTCACGATACTTTACAATATCATTCTTTATCATATAATCTAGTAGGCTTCTTCTCTTACCTACGAGCTTTACCAATGAACGCTCTGTGTTAAAGTCTTTGTGGTTTTTCTTTAAGTGACCAGTTAGGTGATTGATACGGTGTGTAAACAATGCAATCTGACCTTCAGTAGAACCTGTGTTCTCTGCGCTACCGCCGTATTTCTTAAAGATTTCGGCTTTTACTTCTTTTGTTAAATACATTCCAATATTATTTTAAATGATTTTTATGTATATGACTGATTTTCAATCAAGCGGCAAATATACAATTATTATTGATAATATTTAAGAGAAGGTGCAATATGTTCTTTAAAAGGCACAACCGGTAGGAAGCGGTTCTACTTTTTCTAATTCTTTGGCAAATTCCGAGTCTAGTTGAGCTGGCATAAAGCCATTTTCAACAGAGCCTTTTTGTACGGCAGAAGCATAACCCAAGGTATTGATATGCACACGTACGTAAACCTGTGTGTTCTTTGTTAGGGGTATATTGGTTCCCGAGCGAGAAAAGGGCTGCTCGTCTACATGGCTATGCGCAAGGATTCTCCGGTAAATGAGGTTTCCTTCTAGATCAACAACTTCCCACCAGTCTGCGTATTGCTCGCAACCTGTATCCGGACTTTGTACCGTGGTGTTAAAAGTATAGGAGTTTTCGTTTCCGGTAACCTTAAGTGCAATTACTCCTGCTGTTTCAGATAAAATGCCTGCCGCGTCAGATTCTGCGGCAAGCATTTTTTCCTTATCTGTTGAACAACATAAAAACCAAAATGAAACTAGTGCGTAAACTAAAGGTTTCATGCGGAGGCTTTTTCCTTTCTAATAGGATTGTTCTGAATTAAATCTATATAAAGATTGATTTTCTTTTTCAAGTCCCTTCTATGTGAGATGAAATCTAGAAAGCCATGTTCTTTTACGAACTCTGCAGTCTGGAAACCGTCAGGAAGATCTTTTCCTGTAGCTTCTTTTACAACTCTAGGACCGGCAAAACCAATTAAAGCGCCAGGTTCGGAGATGTTTATGTCTCCTAACATGGCATAAGATGCCGTTGTACCTCCCGTAGTTGGGTCCGTACAAAGTGATATATAAGGAAGTTTGGCTTCTGCCAATTGCGCTAACTTAGCCGATGTTTTGGCCAATTGCATTAAAGACAGGGCCGCTTCCATCATACGGGCACCACCGGATTTTGAGATCATTACAAAAGGGACCTTTCTTTTTATAGCATAATCTATACCTCGTGCAATTTTCTCACCTACCACACTACCCATAGAACCTCCAATAAAGTTAAAGTCCATACAGCAAATTACAACGTCCTTGCCTAAGGATTTGCCAAAACCGGTTCTAACGGCATCGTTAAGTCCGGTTTTTTTCTGGGCGGCCTTTAAACGTTCAGAATATTTTTTGGTATCCTCAAACTTTAAAGGGTCTTTAGATGTTAATTTGGCATCCAGTTCCCTGAACTTGTTATCATCAAAAAGTATTTCAAAATACTCTTTACTGCCTATACGAACGTGATAATCGTCTTCAGGACTTACGTAAAAATTTTTGGCAAGTACTTCTGATTCAACAATTTTTCCCGTAGGAGATTTGTACCACAGCCCTTTTGGGGTGTCTTTTTTCTCTTCGGTAGCTGTCTGTATTCCCTTTTCCTTTCTTCTGAACCAAGCCGTCATATCTTCCATAATTAGTTTTGGGGATGCAATTTACTATAAGGTGTTTACATTGTTTAAGTCTTCAAAAGCCTTTTTTAGTCGCTCTACAAAAGATTTTTCACCTTCACGTAACCAAACTCTTGGGTCGTAAAACTTTTTATTTGGCTCGTCAGCTCCTTTTGGGTTACCAATTTGTGATTGAAGATAATCTTTATTGTCTTGAACGTAATCACGCACACCTGCTAAAAATGCATACTGTAAATCAGTATCAATATTCATTTTAATTACGCCGTAGCTAATACCTTCTCTAATTTCTTCGACAGTAGAACCTGAACCTCCGTGAAAAACAAAATCAATATGATTGTGCTCTACTCCATATTTTTCAGAAATGTATTCTTGAGAGTTTTTAAGAATTTTTGGAGTCAGTTTTACGTTACCTGGCTTGTAAACACCGTGAACGTTTCCAAAAGCTGCTGCAATGGTAAATTTTGGGCTTACTTTTGATAACTCTTCATAAGCATAAGCTACTTCTTCTGGTTGTGTATATAATTTAGAATCATCAACATCTGAATTGTCAACACCATCTTCTTCACCACCTGTAATACCAAGTTCTATTTCTAACGTCATGTTCATTTTGCTCATGCGTTCTAGGTATCCTTTACAGATTTCAATATTCTCTTCAAGAGGTTCTTCTGAAAGGTCTATCATGTGTGAGCTGAAAAGAGACTTACCGGTTTCGGCAAAATGCTTTTCACTGGCATCTAAAAGTCCGTCTATCCAAGGCAATAATTTCTTTGCACAGTGGTCTGTGTGGAGAATTACGGTAGCACCATAGGCTTCGGCCAATTGATGAACGTGTTTTGCTCCTGCTACAGCACCAAGAATAGCTGCTTTTTGGCCGTCATTGGATAAGCCTTTACCTGCGTTGAACTGGGCACCTCCGTTTGAAAATTGAATGATTACGGGAGCATTTAGGCTTGCTGCTGTTTCTAGAACACCGTTAATCGTGTCAGAACCAATAACGTTTACTGCTGGAAGGGCAAACCCTTTTTCTTTGGCATAGTTAAAGATTGCTTGTACTTCGTCACCTGTTGCGACACCTGGTTTTATACTGTGAGCCATAATGTTTCTAGTCTATGTTATTTGTAAAAAATGAATAGGACAAATGTAATAAAATAAATAGGTCTAAAAAGATTGGTGTTTATAAGTTTCTCAATTTTACGGCGTAAAATTGTTATAAATTGAAGGGGCTATAACCATTGTTTACGTTAAATCTGACCAAGATGTGATCTTTTTTCTATAGAAGTACATACCGCATTGGTCTGCTCCTTTAGAAAGGATAGTTAATACCAATTTGCAGTACGGAATTGGCTATATTGTAATCTCTGAACCATCTTTTTGAGATTACTTCCGCAGGATTATAGGTTTTAAATCCTAAGTCTGCACGTAATACAAAATAGGTAAAGTCATAACGAAGGCCAAAACCTGTGCCCAAGGCAATATCTTCTAATGATTTTAGACTGGTAAATGTGGCTTCGGGGTCTTCTACGTTGTCAAAAACATTCCAAATATTACCGGCATCCGCAAAAAGTGCTCCTTTAAGATTACCGAAAAGAGGAAATCTATATTCTAGATTGAGGCCAATTTTTAGGTTTGCTTCGTTAAAATCGTTAATTGCATCCGTACGGCCCGGCCCAAGGGAATACGGAGACCATGCTCTAATATCGTTAGCGCCACCAGCAAAGTAACTCCGTACAAACGGAATGTTGTTGGAGTTGCCATACGGAATGGCAATACCAAAAAAGCTGCGGAATGCTAAAACGTTGGTCCTAGAAGTGGCCCAATATTTTACATAATCGAATTCCGTTTTTAAATATTGACTATAAGGAACGCCAAATACTAGTTGGTTCTCATTATCATTTTCGTTAAACGGAATTATATTGGAAAGTAAGGATAGAGCATTGCCGGCACTTTCTAGTTTAAAACGAAACTGGAAGAAGTTGTTGTCCGTCAGGCCTTTTCTGTTGTTTAGGTTAAAACTGTAATTACTGGCAAAAATAAGGTTGTTCTCAGTAAGGCGTTGTCTTCTTTCTTCAATACGGCTTACGGTTTGGAATTCATCCGTAGTAGTTGGTACATCTCCATTAAGAACTGCTTCTGTAAACTCTGTAGTTCCGGAGGGAATACGTAGGCGTGGATTATCCGAGTTCTCTGAAGTTTCAAAATATCGTGTTAGTTCAGGGTAGTCTACCGCATCGTTATAGCTGTCAAAACTATCTGCAACATCATCAAGTTGGTTATATGAATTGCCGTAAACGTTGAAAAAACGGTCTGGGTTAACGTTTCTAACGAACTGTATGTTCAGGAGTTCAACATCATGTTTTATAAAATCCGAGGGAACCCAATTGTATCCTAATACGGTATTGAAAGCCTGCTTATCCAGACCTATATTTTTTTGAAAGCTTGTACCTATGGAAATACGTGTACGGGGCAGGGTGTAACTGGGTATAATTTTATTTGTGTTGATAAAAGGTAGCCAGATTCTAGGGATGTCCAGCGTTAGGTCTGCACCAAACTCTTGTATGTTAAAAAACCTACTATCAATAATGCTGGGGTCGTTTGAGGAACCAATACTTAATCTACCTGCTAAATTTAGGTTTTCGGCTCCGCCAAAAAGGTTTCGTGCCTGTAATGAAGGGCTTAGAGCCAATCCTACTTGCTGAATGTTGGATCTTGTAACTTCAAACGATGTTCCCAATGAGTATTTAGGGCGTGCCGCTAGATAGATGTTGGCATCTAATGTTGCGGAACTGTCTGTTGGGGTAGACGTAATAGTAGGGTACTTAAAAACACCTAGGTTGGTAATCTGTCTGTAGGTACGTGTACGGTCTATATCTTTATAAATACTGTCTTTTTCAAAAAAAACGGCATTGGCCAAGGTCTTAGGTTTAAACCTTAGCTTGTTCCTGTAAAATATAGTGTAGTCTCCGTAGCGTATAAATTTTTGTTCGCTGTCGCGTTCGTCATATAGAAAATCCGTATAAATATTGATTTTATCAAACTTATAAACCTTATACTCAGCACTGGTTACCGCACTGTCTCCTCGTCTTTTAAAATTGTCAATGTTGAGCTCAATGTTCATTTTTTGGTCATTGGCCAATTTGGTGGTATCTGTGGCTATATCATAGGAAATAGAGCTTTCTTGAAAATTATAGATACCGGAATTTCTAAAAATTGTACTTAAACGTTCTCTCTCATTGGCAAATTTAGAGAGGTCAAATTGGTCTCCATCCTTTACGAACGCATCGTCTTTGTTGAGCAGGTAGATAGAATCTATGGCTTTTGATTCTATTTTTCTTGATATGGAATCGATAATAAATGGCTCTCCTAAATCAATTTTGTAGGATACGGAAGCTCTTCTTTTGTCTACTAGACTATCAATTTCAAAACGCGTATTGTTGTTAAAATAGCCTTTACTACCATAATAAGCGCTTAATCTTTCTAAGGTGCGTTTTGTTTTTGTGGTGTCCAGTATAGCGGGAGACTCGCCTACTTTTTTAAGCCATTCGCTAAGTCCGCTCACTAGAAAAGATTCCCCAAGGCGGTCAACTTGTTTTTTTGATAGAATGTTGTTTAGCCGTCGTTCTCTTTTTTCGTTTTTATCTAGCCAGGCCTGATATGAAGAATCGGGGTTCTTTTTTGCTAAATTATAAAGGTTAAGGCGTAGCGGGTAGCCAAGAAGGGTGGTGTTGGGCTCTTGAATGATGAGGCTTTCAATATCCTCATCTTTTACTTCTACACTATCTGCAAAGATTGTATTTTTTTTGAGCAAGAATTCATCTTCGTCAACCCGTTTTAACGTGTTACAAGAGTTGATTGCCAGAACTACAAATAATAGGCTTATTTTAGCAGCGGTATTAGTAAAGCGTAACATTTTGCCCATAGAGATCAAAAATACATTGATTTCATTTAAACTTTTTTATTTGAAGCTGAAAATATAAGTTTTTCTAAGGGATGAGTCATTTTAGGCAGTCTTGATAACTTATTTTTCTAGTACAGCGTGAATATAAGGGGTAAAATAACATTTTTGCACAAATAAAAATCATCGGATAGAAGTATAGATTACTATGGTTTCAAAAAATCAAGTCAAACTTGTAAAAAGTCTACATCAAAAAAAGTACCGAAATCGTTATAATCTTTTCGTTGCCGAAGGTATAAAGGTTGTTCAGGAGTTAGTGCATTCCAGTTTTAAGGTTTATGCTCTCTTTAGTACGGATGCGCATATTGATTTGGGAAGCGAGGATGTTATTGAGATAATTAGTGAGGCCGATTTAAAAAAAATGAGTGCTCTTACTACTCCTAACAAGATTTTGGGCGTGTTTGAAATACCCGAGACTCAAAAACCTAATTTTGACAGCTGGGTGGTGGTTTTGGATGATATTCGTGATCCTGGAAATTTAGGAACTATAATTAGGTTGTGCGATTGGTTTGGTATAGAGCATTTAGTATGTTCTTCCCATACGGTAGATTGTTATAACCCCAAGACCTTACAAGCTACAATGGGTTCCATTTCTCGTGTAAATATTGGGTATACAGATATTTTAAACTTTTTAAAGGATGCTCCGGTAGATGTCTTTGGCGCCTTTATGGAAGGTGAAAGCGTATATGGGCAAGAGTTGCCTAGTTCTGGAATTTTGGTAATGGGTAATGAGGCCAATGGCATTTCCATGGAAGTGGAAGCTATGGTGACTAAAAAAATTAGTATTCCCCAATTTGGAAGAAGTACTACCGAAAGCCTGAACGTAGCTACCGCTACCGCTATTTTATTGAATGAAATTAGACGGGGTTAGGGTTATTCAAAAGTAAAGTTTATGAACAAGCCTCTGGTTTTCATAGATTCTATGTTTCCGGTCCATGGGCTATTGGGGTCGTTGTCTCTAATGATTTCATCTGTTAGCCCAAAAACACCACGTATGGAAGGGGTGAATTTGAAATATTCCAGATAAAAGTCGATTCCAAAACCGAGCTCATAATTGTAAGTCCACTTTTTCATTCTAAATGTGCCGCTGCTGTTGTCGTCAAGGCTCTTTTCATTACTTCCAAGGTTTAGGGAGGCAGAAGGCCCGGCTACTAAAAATGGTTTAAAATTGCCAAAACGGCGCATTCCTACTTTTAACAGAACAGGAAAATTAATGTAGGTAGATTTTACTTCGGTAATGGCATCGCGTTCTCCTTCTTCCGTAGCGGTAAAGCCAGGAAAACCTAAAGTACGTGCGTTATAATACAGGCCTGGTTCAAAACGTACATCAAGAAATTCATTTAAACGCAGCTCGCCAATAAGACCTACGTTAAAGCCAGTTGACTCCAAAACTTGGATATCCGTGCCTTGGTTGCCACGATCTTGTTTGTAATCAAATTTAAACCCATATCTATTAAAGCCCAGAAAATATCCGTAGTTCAGAAGTTTTTTATCCTTGTTCTCAATATTAAGAACGGGGTTGGAGTTAAATTGGGCATTCGCCGGTAGGGATAGGAATAAAATACCTCCCAAAAGCAAAAAAAATCTTTTCATTCAAAAAAATATTATCCGTTCGCTTTTCTGGTCAAAAAAAAGTAGAACCGCTATTTTTACTGGCCTTTCGGCTGCGAAATTATTTTGTAGCAACATATATAGATGCAACCCCAAATGTTTGGGGCTTGTTCTCTACCTCTATAAACCCGATTTTCCGTAAAATATTGTTGAAGGCATTTCCGTGGGGGAAAACAGAAGCAGATTCACTTAAATAGGTGTAGGCAGATTTATCCTTGGAAAACAATTTTCCAATAGCAGGTAACATATATTTTATATAGAGATTGTAACCCTGTTTAAAAGGTGTTTTGGTAGGAACGGAAGTCTCCAGAACAACAAAAGTACCGCCGGGAGCGAGCACCCTGTGTATTTCAGCAAGGCCTTTTTCCAATGTCTCAAAATTACGAACGCCAAAAGCTACGGTAATGGCATCAAAACTACCGGTTTCAAAAGGTAGGTTCTCGCTATCGCCCACAACCATTTCAATGGTGTTGTTCAAGCTTTTTTGTGCTATTTTCTTTTTGCCAACCTCTAACATTCCCGGAGAAATGTCTAGTCCTACTATCTTTTTGGCTCCTGTTTCAACTAAATTTATGGCTAAATCACCTGTTCCTGTGGCTATATCCAAAATGGAGTTGGGCTTTTTGGCCGTTAAAATGGCAACCACCCGTTTCCGCCATTTAATATCTATTCCAAACGAAATTACACGGTTTAGGCCATCGTAGTTTTCCGATATATTATCGAACATTTGGGTAACTTGGTCTTTCTTGCCAAGTTCAGAATCTTTGTAGGGTGTAACCTTTTTGGCCATAATGGGCAATTTTTTGGGCAAAGATACAATATCGTTTCAAGTAAACCTTCAAGCCAACAAATGAATGAAAGTGCATTTTATCGCCATTTTAAATAGGCAACCAAAATATTATGTAATTTTGCGCAGCAAAATATAAACAGCCATGTAGTTTTTACATTCATAAAGGGTTTATAAACTGCAGACCCGAATTAAGTTGCTGATAAATGAAAATTATTATCGCAGGTGCTGGTGAAGTTGGTTTTCACTTGGCTAAACTGCTATCTTACGAATCCCAAGATATTACACTCATTGATACTAGAAAGGAGAGTTTGGCCTATGCCGATACTCATTTGGATATTCGCGTGTTACGTGGTGATGCTACTTCTATTTCTGTTTTGAGGGATGCAGATGTGCAAAATTCCAGATTGGTAATTGGGGTTACGTCTTCAGAAACAACCAATATTACTTTATGTATGTTGGCAAAGCAATTGGGATGTAAAAGAACCATTGCCAGGATTTCAAATACGGAATTCATAGAAAATCAAGAAGATATTAATTTTGCTAATCTTGGTATTGATGAATTGATATCTCCAGAAGAATTGGCTGCAACGGAAATACAACTATTGTTAAATAAATCGGCCTTTAACGATACCTATGAATTTGAGGAGGGTAAACTAATTATGGTGGGTGTTTCCTTACCTGCTTCCGCGCCTTTTGTGGGGAAAATGGTAAAAGAAGCGGCAAGGGTGTTTCCGGAACTCAACTTTATGCCAATAGCCTTACAGCGAACCGGAACCCAGTATACGGTTGTGCCTAGGGGTGATACCGTTTTTAAACATGGTGATCAGGTCTATTTTATTACGACTAAGGAAGGTGTTGAGCAGTTGTACAAACTTACCGGTAAAAAGAAAGAATCCATTAGAAATGTAATGATTCTTGGGGGTAGTAAAGTAGGGTTTAAAGCGGCTCGTGATCTTTGTGTGAGCAAGTTTAACGTAAAGTTGATAGAGAAGGACAAAGAAAAAGCCTTTGACCTAGCAGATGACCTGCCCAATGCCCTTGTAATTAATGGCGATGGTAGAAACGTTGAATTGCTTGAGGAAGAAAGTCTGGAATCTATGGATGCCTTTATTGCAGTTACCGGAAATTCAGAAACTAATATCATGTCCTGTTTGGTGGCAAAGTCCAAGCATATCAAGAAAACCATTGCTATGGTTGAAAATATGGACTATTTTCAGTTATCGCATTCCATTGGTATAGATACCTTAATAAACAAAAAACTACTTGCCGCCAATAATATATTTAGACATATCCGTAAAGGTGAGGTAGTGGCGTTAATGCGTTTAAACAACCTGAACGCAGAAATCCTAGAGTTTGTGGTTAAGCCCAATTCAAGGGTAACGGGTAGTGTTATTCGTGAACTTAAGTTTCCGAGAGCGGCTACCATTGGCGGGGTCATTCGCGGAGAGGAAGGAATTATTGCCTTAGGGGGATTTGAAATTCAAGCGGGAGACCGCGTTGTGGTTTGTTGTTTGCCAGAGGCTATTCCTAAAATAGAACGATTGTTTCTTTAATGCAGTTAAACTCAAAAATAATATTTCATATCATGGGGCTGCTGTTGTTGTGCAACGGGGGCTTTATGCTATTAGCAGCGTTAGTAAGTGGCATCTATGATGATGGTGCAACTTTAAGTATTGCGCTGGCGGCTATTACAACCATGTTCGTGGGTACCTTTGCTATGTTCTATACTAGGGGGCATAAGAAAGAAGTAAAGCGAAGAGAAGGGTATATTATTGTTACTTTTGGCTGGTTGGTGATGTCCTTTTCCGGTATGCTGCCTTATTTGTTTTCGGGTGAAATACCTACCGTTACCAATGCCTTTTTTGAGACGGTTTCCGGCTATACCACCACCGGGGCTTCAATTTTAGATGATATAGAAGTTCTACCGGAAGGTTTGTTGTTCTGGCGTAGTCTTACCCATTGGATAGGAGGTATGGGGATTATAGTTTTGGCCATTGCAATCTTACCTTTGTTGGGTATTGGAGGAATGCAGTTGTTTGCTGCCGAAGCACCTGGGCCCAGTGCCGATAAGTTACATCCCCGAATTACGGATACCGCAAAGCGACTTTGGTTAATCTATGTAGGGTATACTTTAGCGGAAACCGTGCTTTTGAAATTGGCCGGTATGAGCTTTTTTGATGCCATTAACCATTCTTTAGCTACTTTGTCTACAGGTGGTTTCTCTACTAAGAACCTAAGTGTGGCCTATTGGAATGACCAACCTCTTATACAGTATATTATAATCTTATTTATGTTTCTTGCCGGAAGTAACTTTGTACTTAGTTATTTTGCTTTTAAGGGTAAGGTACAGCGTGTGTTACAGGATGAGGAGTTTAGGTATTACGGTGGTTTTGTTATTGTGTTTACGATAATTGCGGCCCTAGTGGTTTATTTGAAAGCCGAAGTTCCTGTCACGGAATACCATCCTATGGTTCTGGGAAGTGGGGAAAGTGCTTTTAGACATACCTTGTTTCAGGTAATTTCTGTAATAACTACTACAGGTTTTGTCTCGGCCGATTTTACAAGTTGGACTCCTTTCTTAACCGTTTTCTTTTTTGGTTTGATGTTTCTGGGCGGTTCTGCCGGTTCTACTTCGGGAGGAATAAAAGTAATGCGCCATATTCTTATTATTAAGAACGGATTGTTGGAGTTTAAGCGAACATTGCATCCTAACGGAATAATTCCTGTACGGTACAATAATAAGACGGTAAAGGAGCAAATTGTGTATAATATCATTGCTTTTTTCGTACTCTATATGTTGTTGTTCATAATAGGGGCTTTGGTGTTGGGTGCCATGGGTATCGATTTTGTGACGGCTATTGGTGGTTCTGCATCTTCTCTGGGGAATGTTGGTCCAGCTTTTGGGGGATTATACCCGCTAAGTAATTTTAACGGTCTGCCGGATGCTGCAAAATGGTGGTGCGGCTTTCTTATGCTAGCAGGTAGGTTGGAGCTTTTTACGGTTCTTATTCTATTAACCCCTTATTTCTGGAAACGTACTTAGTTAAATGATAAGTCCTTTTTTACGGAAGCTATAGGTTAAATATCTTCGCTGAAAGAGTAGATATAGAAAAACCCCGTTAATAGTAACTATTAACGGGGTTTTAAAAAATATTTAAGTTACTTCTATTGAAGTGCTTTTTTAATTCTAGAAATAGCCTCTCTAATTTCGCTCTCCGCGGCAGCGTAAGAAATACGAATACAGTTGCCGTTCCCAAAGGCATCTCCGGTAACAGTAGCTACATTTGCATATTCCAATAGGTACATGGCAAAATCCGAAGCGTTGTTAATGGTAACACCGTTTAAGGTTTTTCCAAAATAGGCGGTAACATCAGGGTAAACATAAAATGCTCCGTCAGGTTCGTTACATTTAAATCCTTCTATACCGTTCAATAGCTCTAGGATAATAGCCCTACGCTCCTTAAACTCGTCTACCATATATTTTATGCGGTCTGGAGACTCAACCAATGCGGTAATAACGGCACGCTGTGCAATACAGTTGGCACCACTAGTAACTTGGCCTTGTAGCTTGTTGCAGGCACGGGCTATGTAGGTAGGACCTCCAATGTAACCAATACGCCATCCGGTCATCGCAAATGCTTTTGCAACTCCGTTTACGGTAACCGTACGGTCAAACATATCTTCAAAAGCGGCCATAGAGGCATGCTTGGTTACTCCGTAGTTAATGTGTTCGTATATCTCATCACTAACGACTATGATTTGTGGGTGTTTCTGTAAAACATCCGCCAATGCGCGTAACTCTTCTTTACTATAGATAGAACCACTTGGGTTACAAGGAGAGCTGTACCAAAGCATTTTGGTCTTAGGTGTAATAGCAGCTTCTAATTGCTCGGGCGTCATTTTAAAGTCGCTCTCTATGCTTGTAGCAACTTCAACAGGAACACCGTCCGCTAATTTTACAATATCACTATAACTTACCCAGTAAGGACAAGGTAGAATAACTTCGTCACCTTCATTTAGAACCACCTGTGCAATGTTGTACAAAGCTTGCTTGGCTCCTGTAGATACTACAATTTGAGAAGGTTCGTAGCTAATACCGTTATCTCTCTTGAATTTGGTGATAATAGCATCTTTTAAGTCTACATATCCGTCTACAGGTGTATAGGAATTATAGTCTTGGTTTATGGCGTTTACGGCGGCTTCCTTGATGTAATCAGGAGTGTTAAAATCAGGCTCGCCCAAACTTAAACCGATTATATCTTTTCCCGCAGCACGTAATTCGCGCGCTTTAGCGGCCATTTCCAAAGTAGCCGAAGGAGTAAGGCTATTGATACGGTCAGAAAGTTGATTTTTTGTGGCAGTTGATGGTGTCATAATAAAACTAAGGTTTGTGCACGAAGCAAATTAAATAACTCATAGACCGTTACTCTCTAAATTACTTGTGCTAATAAAGTTTCTTAAATTACGTTTATTGCAGGTTCAGGGCAGGTCTTTTACCCAGTTCCTTTAAATGTTTAAAGTGCGAAATTATAGCTTTTCGGGTAGTTTCATACTCGTGGTAAGGCAAATTAAACTCCTTTGCCGTTTCTTTCACAATTTCTGCAATTTTTGTGTAATGTACATGGCTAATATTTGGGAAAATGTGATGCTCTACTTGATGGTTCAATCCACCAGTAAACCAATTTACAATCCTATTTTTAGTGCCAAAATTTACCGTAGTGAATAACTGGTGTATGGCCCATGTGTTTTTCATCGTACCTGTTTCATCAGGTAGTGGGGTGTCTGCATCATCAACTATATGTGCCAATTGAAATACTACACTTAAAATAACACCGGCAACGTAGTGCATGATAAAGAAGCCAATAAGTATTTTCCACCAAGCCATATCAACAAAAATAAGGGGTAGAACAATCCATATAGTTATGTAGAGTATTTTTGTAATTACCAAAGTACTCCAATTTACGACCGGATTAGGTAATTTACCGTATGAAAGCTTTCGTTTCATGTAGCGGTACATCTGTTGAAAATCTGTAGTTATGGCCCAGTTAAAAGTTAAAAGCCCATACAGGAAAACAGAATAAAAGTGTTGAAATTTATGATGCTTTTGCCATTCTGCATGTTTGGAGAAACGCAGAATACGTCCTGCTTCCATATCTTCATCATGCTCATGAATATTGGTATAGGTATGGTGCAGCACGTTATGTTGCACTTGCCAGTTATAGACATTTCCCGCTAGGATGTATATACTACTTCCCATAAGTTTGTTCACCCATTTTTTATTGGAATAGGCACCATGGTTTCCGTCATGCATTACGTTCATGCCAACACCGGCCATACCAACCCCCATAACAATAGTAAGGAGAAGATTGGCCCAAGTAGGCAAACCTAAGGTTAGTATCAGGAAATAGGGTGTTAGGAAAATGGCGAACATAATTACCGTTTTAAGGTGCAAGCGCCAGTTGCCTGTCTTTTTTATCTTGTTCTCCTTAAAATAATCGTTGACCCGCTTGTTCAAGGTTCTAAAGAACTGTGCGGAATCTTTTCTGGAGAATCGTACTGTTTTTTGGTCCATATGAATAATATTATTGATAGATATCGTAGAAATGTAAAGCTTTAATTATCGATAAAATATTATTTCATCGATGAATATAGTAGTTTTGCAACCATACAAATATACACATGACTGCCGAATTAGTTTTTAAATATTTTCCCAATTTATCAGATCTACAGCAAAAACGTTTCATCTTACTTGAAGAATTGTACAAAGATTGGAACCAAAAGATAAATGTTGTTTCCCGGAAAGATATAGATGAACTTTATCTAAGGCATGTTCTTCATTCCACCGGAATAGCTAAGGTTCAGCAATTTAAGGAAGGTTCTTCCATCATGGATGTTGGCACTGGGGGTGGTTTTCCCGGTATTCCTTTGGCTATTTTGTTTCCCGAAGTACAATTTACTTTGGTAGATTCTATCGGAAAAAAAATAAAAGTGGTCAATGAGGTTGTTGATGGGTTAGAGCTTGATAACGTCACTACAGTGAACTCTAGAGTAGAAGAGGTAAAAGGCCAGTACGATTTTATTGTGAGCAGGGCGGTTGCGGCGATGCCAACTTTTGTACATTGGGTAAAGGGCAAAATAAAGAAGGAGTCACAACATGAAAGACGAAACGGAATTCTTTATTTAAAAGGAGGAGATTTATCCGAAGAGCTTAAAGAATATAAGGCCATAGAGATGTATGACCTTACGAGTTATTTTGATGAAGCTTTTTTTGAAACTAAAAAAGTGGTCTATTTACCTATGAAATTTAAGGGTTAGCCTATAAGCTCAATAGGTGATAATACGCCTTTCTGTATTTTCTAGCATAAATTTTTAAATGTCCCCATACGTGTATGATTAGACAGTCTGCTATCATTCGTGATCTACTGTATGTTTTCTGCATGTCCATAATCTTCATTTTTTACAGTTACTACAAAGTACGTAATTATTACGTTTAATTTACAATTACTTAACGTTAAATTTACACTAAAAGTATGTTTTGCTGATTTTTTACTCAATTTAGAACTGAAAATCAGCTTTATAGACTACTTTTTCACGTTGTGTTTGATATTAAAAACCAAATCTATGCTTAGAAGAATAGTGATTTAATAAATTGTAAATCAGTAGTTTACTACTTAAAAGTTCTTCATTGTTGCAATTTTTGAATTGCGATATGTAGTGTGTTTGTTATTTTAATGTAAATATAACGTTAACTAGAGAGCTAAATTGTGCAGTTTGTCGGTAAAATTTAAAAACAGGACATAAAAAAGCCCCTGAAGTATAATTATACGGCAGGGGCTTTTAGTTCTTTTTCATGTTCTTATTTGCTCCAAGGCGGAGTAACTCCGTTTGAGCGTGCGTAGGCTATTAACTGCCCTTTGTGTTCTCCATTATGTTCCATCATGGCAAGAAGTCCGCCAAGCATATTCATTTTAGCAAAGCCAAAATCTACTTCGTTGGCAAATTGATCATCTTCTACTAGAACGATTTTTTCAAGAACAAATTCATTGGACTTTTTAAGTGCGGCAATAATATTTTCTTTTCCTGTTATTTTGGACAGGTTCATCATGTCAACATCTTCTGGTGGGGCGAATCCCATTTTTGAAGCTAAGTAGTAGTTTGCCCCGGCAACATGTAATAGTGCTTCTGCAACGGAATTAACTCCTTCGGTAGGTCTCCAGTCGTATTGTTCTTCGGAAAATGCTTCCGCTAGAGCAACTACTTGTCCTTGGTTACCTTGTAATACACCTTGAATGGTGTTCTGTGTCAATTTTTCTTGTGCATAGGTCATGGCGCCTACCATGAAAAATGCAATCACTGCCAATTTTTTCATTTTTTTAAGTTTTAGTGGTTATAAAAATTCCCCAATCCTTCTTTTTAAAAAATGGGATTGGGGAATTTAATTAAAATTGACCATAGTTTTCTTATGGTCAGAATTATTTAATGGTTTTTTATCCTAAAAAAGGATATCTGTAGTCCGTTGGGGTTACAAATGTTTCCTTTATAAGTCTAGGTGAAACCCATCTTAATAAGTTCTGTGCAGAACCGGCTTTGTCATTTGTTCCGGATGCTCTTGCTCCGCCAAACGGTTGTTGACCAACTACGGCGCCTGTTGGCTTATCGTTAATGTAGAAGTTACCCGCACAGTTCTGAAGTGCTTTTGTAGCTTCGTCAATTGCGTACCTATCTGTGGCTAATACGGCACCAGTAAGGGCATATTCAGAGGTTTCGTCAACTAGTTTTAAAGTTTTGGACCAATCTTTATCTTCATATACATATATAGTAACAACAGGGCCGAATAGTTCGGTTTCCATAGTTGTATACTTGGGGTCTGTAGTTAAAATAACAGTTGGTTCAATAAAGTAACCTTTGGATTTGTCATAGTTTCCACCGGCAATAATCTCTGCATTGTCATCCTTCTTGGCTTGGTCAATATATTTGGCCAATTTATCAAAAGAACCTTCATGAATAACCGCCGTTATAAAGTTGGACATATCTTCTGGACTTCCCGGTTTGTTGAAAGATGCTATGTCTTTCTTTACTGATTCAAGAATCTCTTCTGAAAGGGATTTTGGCAAGTAAACGCGAGATGCGGCACTACATTTTTGACCTTGGAACTCAAAACTTCCACGAACAATAGCTGTAGCTACTTGTTGAGGTTTGGCCGAAGGATGTGCTATGATAAAATCTTTTCCACCGGTCTCACCAACTATTTTTGGGTATGTTTTGTAGGTGTGAATATTGTTTCCTATCTGTTTCCAAAGTTCCTTGAACACGTGGGTTGAACCTGTAAAATGTATACCGGCAAAATCTGGGCTGGCCAATACAGTCTCGGTAATCATTACGGGGTCACCGTAAACTACGTTAATAACCCCATCAGGAAGACCGGCTTCTTTAAAGATGTCAACAATAACCTTTGCGGAGAAAATTTGGCTATCGCTGGGCTTCCAAACCACAACGTTACCCATCATAGCCGCACTTGCAGGAAGGTTTCCGGCAATAGCGGTAAAGTTAAAAGGGGTAATGGCATATACAAAACCTTCAAGAGGTCTGTATTCTACACGGTTCCAAATCCCTTCTGCGGAATCAGGTTGTTCCTCGTAGATTTGTGACATGTATTCTACGTTAAAACGAAGGAAATCAATCAACTCACATGCCGAATCAATTTCTGCTTGGTGAATGTTCTTTGATTGTGCGATCATTGTTGCCGCATTGATTTTTGCACGGTAAGGTCCGGCAATCAATTCGGCGGCTTTTAAGAAAATAGCGGCACGTTGCTCCCAAGTTAGGTCTGCCCATGCGGATCTTGATGCCAAACAGTTGTCAATAGCTTTGGTTACATGTGTTTTTTCTGCAACATGATAGTGGCCAACGACGTGTTTATGGTCGTGTGGGGGAGACATTGGCTTGGTATTGCCCGTCTTAATTTCTTCGCTACCTATATATAAGGGTATATCCTCGTTGCCGTTAAAATAAGAACGGTACTGTTCTAGGACTTCTTCTCTTTCTGGAGAGCCCGGCGCATAACTTTTTATGGGTTCGTTAATCGCTGTCGGTACATGAAAAAAACCTTTGCTCATAATACTATAATTAATTTTTAATAGAGTCCAAAGGTAGGATTCTTAAAGCGAATAAAAAATTGCTGCAGCACTAATGAATCACATGAAAAGTGCTAAAAAAAACTTAATAAAATTAAAGGCAAATGTTTTTGTTCTTGTTGCGTAAGCAGTCTGCTAACAGATTGTTAGGCAAGAATCAAAATCACTATAAATATTGAAAGTAGAAGGCCTAGTTTAATGCAAAAGGTGCATGGAATTTAAAAGTGGGGATATATACCCTGAACTTTTCGGTAGAGCTAAAGTTGACCATATTGTAGTGGCCTTTCATGGCTCCTATAGGAGAAGTTAAAAGGCACCCAGAAGTATAGGTGTGCGATTCTCCAGGTTTAATAACCGGCTTTTTGCCAATTACACCTTCGCCATCTAGAACTTCTAGCTCGTTTAACGCATCGTAAATTTTCCAATGACGGGAAGTAAGTTGAACCGAGTCCTTACTTTGGTTCTCTATGGTAATTGTGTAGCCAAAAGCAAAATGCATTTTATAGTTCTTGAAGAATGTACCTTCAAAACTAGTGTTTACCGAAATTTTGATGCCCTTGGTTACTTGTGTTGTCATATGTTTTCCTTCTAAAAGGTGATAATGTTACCGGTAAATAGTAGTACCGTTGATAATATAGCCAATATAAAAAAAATAGTATTCAGAAATAGATATTTAACAATAGTTTTAAATACGCTCTGATCGTAAAAATTTCGCATAGCAGCAAAGAGGTATGTCGAAAAAATCATTAAGAAAATCCAATTGCTCTGAATTTTGAAAATAGAATCAATCAAATAGCTAATAATGAGCAAGATAAACAATAACGCTGTGTTGTGAAAACTAAAGATCAAATGATCGGTATAACTATATTTTTTTCTGATATACATCAGCCAAATAAACAGGGTAAACACGGGTAAAAAGAAAAATATGACAAATGGTAATTTAGATATTAGGGTGCTTAGAAAAGTTCCGGGAGACCTCTGGAACTTTAAAAATCCGTTTGCAATGTTGAAAATTACTTTATTTTCAAAGGTGTGGGGAATTTGATATGTGTTCGTCACGTCTTGAAAGTCATATATAGTATCATTTTTTAAGAGCGTGGTAAAAAACTCCCGTTTTTTGTTGTTGCGGTCACTTAAAGAACCTTGGTCTATTTTTTTGAAATACATTATGGGGTCTAAAAGTATTGTAGAATCGCGCTTCCGTTTTTGTTTTATATAATTATCATAGTGCACTATCTTTCTAAGGGAGTCTATTGTTACGGAAAGTTCAGCAGTGTCTTCTTCGTTTATTTCATTGGCCCATTCATAGACCAAGTTTTCCGCTTTTGAAAAGTCTTGAGAACCGTACTTGTCGTATTTTGAGAAATTACTGCTAAAGTTTATGATCAAGAAATAGATTATGGCAAGACTTAATAAAAACCGAAAAGGATTTGTGTAGGAAATGCGTTTGCCGTCTATATAACTTTTGGTGATTTTTCCCGGTTTTATCAGCAAGGTAGAGAGTGTGCGAAGCAATCGGGAGTCATAGGAAATTAACGTCCCAAAAAACTCGTCAAGGTAATCTTTAATGGTAATTTTCTTTGTACTGTTCGCCTGCGCGCAATTAGGACAGTATTTATCGCTCAGGTCTAGAGGGTGTCCGCAGTTAAGGCATTCTGTGCCTCGGTAGTTTAAATTATATCTTCCTTTTCCGGAGACGGTGGGTTTGTTGGTCATTTATCCAAAGGGTATTCAAGGATAAATATAATCTAATTACTGATATTTCTTGAGTTTGCCGAACCAACGCCAATAATACTATCGTATAAATCGCCAAAATTTCTATAATAAACTAATATAAGGTAGTTGTTTTCGGTAAAATGAAAGTTTCCGCCAATTGTATTTGTTTCAATGGTGCCGTCTTCACGCTTAATAACATACTTGTAGTTGTAGAAGCCCTGCTTTAATTTTATGTGGGCCTCCATCATGCCGTTGTCCTCGTTGTAGTTCATCTTATTTTCATCGGACAAGGCGTAATTATTGAATTTTCCGTAAATATAAACTTCGTCTAGCTCCAACCTTTCATCATAAGGTAGGGAAAAATGAACCATGGTGTATTCGGCTTCTCTAGAATTGTCTTCGCCCTGTAACGTGCGAATTACAAAGTCTCCGTTAATATCCGGATAATAGGTGTAGGGATGGTCCGATCGGTAGCTGTCCGCAAATAAATAGTGATTGTAAAGATCGTTGATTTCTATTCTTGAAATTTGAGAAGTTGGTGCCCTCAGGTCGCTGGTGTCAAAATTTAAAAATTCGTTGCCTCCATAAAAACTGGTTTCCTGATCATATTTGTATACCAGTTCTGTACCTATTGTGTACTGCGGGGCCACGTCATAAAGAGCGGTTTCCCATTGGTGATTCTGCACAATAGCTACTTTCACTTCTTTTTTAGGGTTTACCAGTTGAAAGTTGCCGGCGTTAATGTTGAACTGAACAACTTGTTTTTCATTTATAAAATTGAAATCACGGGAACGTTTAATGCTTCCGCCTACGGTAACGATATCCTTAAACACAACAAAGCGTCTGGAAAATTGAAGCTCATAACTGTCATTATATATCTCTAGAACGTAATTTCCGCTAACTTTTAGGCCTACATTTTCGTTAGGAATGGATAATTTGTAGTTGGAGTAGGACTGTAGTGTTGAGTAGCTGTTCTCGTAATTAATGATGCGTTGGTTGTCTACACCGTTCAAGTATTGCGATTTTAAAAGTTGGGAGGGTTGCCAATCGTAATTACAATGTATGATTTTGTAATAGTAGTCGCTCTCGGAGGCTGTTGTGTCATCAAACTCCAGTTTTATGGTCTCTCCGAGCTCCACAACAGGAAATTGGTCTTCCGTAGGTCCGCCAAAAATAACTGTCTTAATATTTTCGGGCGGGTTAACTTCCGTTTGAACCTGAGCGTATAAAGATGAAGTTAGGGTAAGGAGAAAAACCAATATAATATTCAAGCGCATTACCTGCTATTTTTTGCTGTAAAGGTAAACAAAAAGCGTACCTAAAAAATTTAGATCGGTGTGTTGTCCAAATTTCTAGGCATTTATTATGAAAACAATCCTTTTAGTATTATTTTTGCTCGAAATTTTGTTAACCTAAGGTCTAGAACAATATGTCTAAAGACATCAGGATTAAAAAGGGCTTGAACATAAAACTTGTTGGAGCTGCAGAGCAAACTACCTCAAAAGCCGTTTTAAGTAACGTTTATGCAATAGACTTAAACGATTTTCACGGAGTCACACCTAAAATGCTAATTAAGCAAGGTGCTGAAGTCAAAGCGGGAGAACCACTTTTTTACAATAAAAACAAGGAAAGCATGCTTTTCGTTTCGCCTGTTAGTGGCGAGCTGGTTGAGATTGTAAGAGGAGCGCGAAGACGCATTCTTTCATTGAAAATTTTAGCGGACAAAGAGCAAACGGGTATTGCGCATGATTTGTTGAACGTAGAAGGTGCTTCTAAAGAAGAAGTGAAAGCATACCTTTTAAAAGGAGGGTGTTGGCCTTTTATTAAGCAACGTCCGTACGATATCATTGCGGATCCGGATACGAATCCAAAAGCGATTTTCGTTTCGGGCTATGTTACCGCTCCTTTGGCAGCCGACTTGAATTATGTTTTGCAAGGAAAAGAAAAGGAACTTCAGGCGGCCATTACCGCTTTGGGTAAATTAACGCCCGGTAAGGTTCATGTTTCCGTTGGAAAATCTGAAAACTCGCCATTGACCGGTTTAAACGGTGTGGAACTGCATAAAGTTTCGGGTCCGCATCCCGCTGGTTTGGTAGGAACGCAGATAAATAAAATAGACCCGATCAATAAAGGGGAAACGGTTTGGACCGTAACGCCTCAGGATTTAGTGATAATAGGAGAATTACTATTGACCGGGAAATTTAATGCAGAGCGTATTGTTGCCTTGGCTGGTTCTTCGGTTAAAGCGCCAAAATATTACAAAACTAAAATTGGAACTGAGATTTCTACCTTTTTATATGGTAGCGGTGTAGAAGGTGATAACTTTAGGGTGATAAACGGTGATGTGCTTACGGGTTCAAAATCAGCTCCTGATGGTTATTTGGGGTATTATAACAATACAGTGACCGCTATTCCTGAGGGTGATGATTATGAGTTTTTTGGCTGGAATAAGCCAATCTTCAATAAAATATCGGCTACAAGAGCATTAACTTTCTCTTGGATGCAACCGAATAAAAAATACGACCTTACTACAAATACAAACGGAGAGCACCGTGCTTTTGTGGTTACCGGAATGTATGAAAAAGTATTTCCGTTGGATATTTTTCCTATGCAGTTGCTTAAGGCTTGTATGGTGAAGGATTTAGATGAGATGGAGCAACTGGGGCTTTATGAAGTAGCGCCGGAAGATTTCTCGTTGACTGAGTTTGTTTGTGTTTCCAAGCAACCACATCAACAGATTATTAGAGAAGGATTAGATCTATTGCATAAAGAAATAGGATAAAAGATGAGTGATAAAAAACTGACTTTCAAAAAAAGGTTGCACATTTTAAAGCACCATTATAGGGGCAAAAAAATGGCTCCTGCATTTAATGCGTTGCACACATTTTTGTTTGCTCCAGATGAAACCACACATTCGGGTTCTCATGTTAGGGCAGCAGATGATTTAAAGCGTACCATGAACACGGTTATTATGGCCTTGGTTCCGGTATTGCTTTTTTCAATGTTCAATGCAGGGTATCAGCATTATTCGGCTATTAACGGTTTTCCTGCGGAATTTTCGTTAATGAACGATTTTCTTACTTGGGACAATTTCTGGATCGGAATTATAAAAGTACTTCCGTTAGTAGTTGTATCCTACGGGGTAGGTCTGTTGATCGAATTTATTTTTGCCGTTATTAAAGGCCATGAGGTAGAGGAAGGTTACTTGGTTACTGGTATGTTGGTACCGTTGATCGTTCCTATTGATACACCACTTTGGATGTTGGCTGTAGCCGTAGTCTTTGGTGTGGTAATCGGTAAAGAAGTATTTGGTGGTACGGGAATGAACATTCTTAACCCAGCGTTGACGATTAGGGCTTTCTTGTTCTTTGCTTATCCTACTTGGATGAGTGGAGATAAAGTTTGGGTCTATGAAGCTGTTGAGCGTGCTGGTGGCCCAGATGCTATTTCAGGTGAAACTATATTAGGATATTTAGCACAGAATAAAGGGGCGGAAATGTCGTATTCTATCTCTGATATGTTCTTTGGTTTTATTCCTGGTTCAGTAGGTGAAACTTCAACATTCTTGATTCTTTTAGGAGGGTTGTTCTTGATCTTTAGTAAAATTGCTAGCTGGCGTATTATGTTAAGTGCCGTTATAGGTTCTTTGGTAATGGGCTTGATATTTAACGGCGTAGTTGATGCAGGTTGGATTGGAGAAACCAGTAAATTTTACGGATTAATGAGTTTTGATTTCTGGCAGCATCTTATTGTTGGTGGTTTGGCTTTTGGTATTGTCTATATGGCAACCGATCCGGTTACGGGTGCACAGACCAACCGTGGTAAGTGGTTTTACGGTTTCTTTATCGGTTTCCTTTCGGTAATGATCCGTGTATTTAACCCCGCGTATCCAGAAGGTGTTTTCTTAGCGATTCTCTTAATGAACGTATTTGCACCAACAATTGACCATTATGTGGTTCGTGGAAACGTAAAACGTAGAATGAAACGATTGAAAAATGCAACCATCTTGCCAAAAGATTCAGCTGGCAAGGCAAATGAACTTCACGCAGAAACCGTATAATCATGGCAATCAATACAGATAAAAATTCATACACCGTTATTTTTGCTGCCGTTATGGTAGTGATCGTAGGGTCTATTCTTGCTTTTATGTCCTCGAGCTTAAAAGATAGAATTACCGAGAACGAACGGTTCGAAAAACAACAGAACATTCTTTATGCCATGGGCGTAAACGATAATGTTGATGAGGGTAGTGTAAATTTTGTTTCGACCGATAAGGTAGAGGGAGAGTTTAAAAACTATATTAAAGAGCAGTTGGTTATTGAAGGTGATAAAATCACTGAAAATGATGAAGCTTATTTAATAGACATGAAAAAGCAAATGGCAATCGCTGGAAAAGGCGAGACCCCTAAGCTTCCTTTAATGATAGGAGAGAAGGATGGTAAAAAATACTACATCATTCCTATGTACGGAAAAGGGCTTTGGGATGCTATTTGGGGCTTTATTGCTTTGGATGATAAAATGGTTGTGCAAGGTGTTTACTTTGATCACAAGGGGGAAACTCCAGGTTTGGGTGCAAACATCAAGCAACGTTATTTTATGGATGACTTCACAGGAGAAAGCATTCTTAAAGGAACTGAATATGCCGGTATTGCTGTTGCAAAGGGTAATAATGACCCGTTGAACAATACTAAGGATGATAATGAAGTAGATGCTTTAGCTGGAGCCACAATTACTGGTAACGGTGTTTCTGCTATGATCAAAGAGAGTCTAAATCTCTATAAAGACTATTTAAAAACCGTTAGCGCAAAATAATATGGCACTATTAACAAAAAAAGATACAAGTTTAATAACGGATCCGTTAGCGGATAATAACCCGATTACTATTCAAGTATTGGGTATCTGTTCCGCCTTGGCAATTACCGCCGAACTAAAAGCTTCGATTGTAATGGCTGTTGCTGTAATGTTCGTTTTGGGCTTAGGTAACGTGGTCATCTCTTTAATGAGAAATGTTATTCCTTCAAAAATTAGGATTATCGTACAGTTAATTGTAGTTGCTACTTTGGTGATTGTTGTTGATCAAGTGCTTAAGGCTTTTGCTTACGAGCTTAGTAAAACCTTATCCGTATTCGTTGGTTTAATTATTACTAATTGTATTATCATGGGACGTTTTGAAGCTTTTGCTTTGGCTAACGGTCCATGGAAATCCTTTTTGGATGGTATAGGAAATTCACTGGGATACGGTGTTATTTTAATAATCGTAGGTTTTTTCAGGGAGCTTTTAGGTTCAGGAACTCTTTTAGGGTATAAAGTTTTAGGTGATCCAATTGCCAAAACCGGATTATACGCAACAGGCTATGAGAACAACGGATTTATGATTATTCCACCGGCAGCACTTATTGTTGTGGGTATTATCATATGGGTACAGCGCTCAAGGAATCCTGCACTTGTAGAAGATAATTAATTAAGGCAAAAAGATAGAATTATGTTAGAGCATATAGAATTATTTTTTAAATCCATCTTTATAGATAACATGGTATTTGCCGTGTTCTTGGGGATGTGTTCTTACCTAGCGGTTTCCAAAAAAGTAGCTACTGCCGTAGGTTTAGGGGCGGCTGTAATCTTTGTACTTGCTGTTACCGTACCGTTGAACTGGTTGTTAGATCAATATCTATTGAGAGATGGTGCTTTGGTATGGTTAGGGCCTGAATATGCAGATTACAATTTGAGCTTTCTTTCGTTTATTCTCTTTATCGCAACCATTGCAACAATGGTTCAATTGGTAGAAATTGTAGTAGAAAAGTTTTCTCCATCATTATATAACTCATTGGGTATTTTCTTGCCATTAATTGCGGTAAACTGCGCTATTTTGGGTGGTTCTCTGTTCATGCAGGCAAGGGATATTCAAACTTTAGGTCTGGCACTTAATTATGGTGTTAGTTCTGGTATTGGTTGGTTCCTGGCTATTTTGGCCATAGCTGCTATTCGTGAGAAAATTAGATATTCAAATGTACCCGCTCCGTTAAGAGGCTTGGGTATTACATTTATCATTACAGGTTTAATGGGTATCGGTTTTCAAAGTTTTGGAGGTATGTTAACTGGAGGTGACGATGCTGCTCCTGTGGAGGAACAACGTATGGATTACGATAAGGTATCCGAAAATAAAGAGAAAGAAAATAAAGAAGAGATCGATAGTAAAGAGGTCTCTTATAACGACGCCATAAACAAATAGATATGCTATTAGCTACAAGCACTGGAGGAACGATTTTAATTACCGTTGTCGCCTTTATGATACTATTGATGGTATTGGTGGCCCTTTTATTGTTCACCAAAGAAAAACTGTCTCCATCAGGACCGGTTACCATTACAATAAACGGAGAAAAGAAAATAGAAGTTGGTTCGGGAAGTTCGTTACTTTCAACCTTAGGTAACCAAAAAGTATTTTTACCATCTGCCTGTGGTGGAGGTGGTACTTGTATTCAGTGCGAGTGTCACGTTCTTTCGGGAGGTGGAGAAGCACTTCCTACTGAGACACCTCACTTCTCTAAAAGAGAATTGAACGCTGGTGCTCGTTTGGCCTGTCAGGTAAAAGTAAAGCAGGACATGGAAATTACCATTCCTGAAGAGGTATTCGGTATTAAGAAATGGCCGGCTAAAGTAGTGCGTAATTATAACGTTGCTTCTTTTATTAAGGAATTTGTAGTAGAGATTCCAGAGGATATGGGTTACAAAGCTGGTGGTTACATCCAGATTGAAATTCCAGAATGTGAGGTAAAATATGCGGATATAGATATTACTGCACACCCGGAAGAACACGAGACTCCGGATAAATTCCAAGCCGAATGGGACAAGTTTAACCTTTGGCCATTGGTTATGAAAAACCCGGAAACGGTTGAAAGAGCCTATTCCATGGCTTCTTTTCCAGCAGAAGGTAGAGAGATTATGTTGAACGTACGTATTGCTACGCCACCATGGGATCGTGCTAAAAATGGATGGATGGATGTAAACCCAGGTATTGCTTCGTCATACATTTTTAACCTTAAGCCTGGTGATGACTGTACTATTTCCGGTCCTTATGGTGAGTTCTTTATCAATGAGTCTGATTCAGAAATGTTATACGTAGGTGGAGGTGCAGGTATGGCCCCAATGCGTTCTCATTTATATCACTTGTTCAAAACATTAAAGACCAATAGAAAAGTTACCTATTGGTACGGTGGTCGTTCAAAAAGAGAGTTGTTCTATTTGGATCATTTTTATAAGCTTGAAGAAGAATTTCCAAACTTTAAGTTCTACCTAGCATTGTCCGAACCGTTAGAAGAGGATAATTGGAAGGTTAAGGAGAACATAGATGCTCCTGGAGATGGTTTTGTAGGTTTCATTCACAACTGTGTTATTGACAACTACTTAAGCCACCATGAGTCACCAGAAGATATTGAATTGTATTTCTGTGGTCCTCCATTGATGAACAAAGCTGTGCAAAAAATGGGTGAAGACTTTGGTATTCCCGATGAGCACATCCGCTTTGATGATTTCGGTGGATAATACGATTTTTATTGTCAAAGGAGTTCAGGTTGAATCTGACTCCCGAGCAAAACGAATAAATAGAAAAACCGATGTTTACGCATCGGTTTTTTTTGATCTAATCTTTCTAGCGTTATGGGAAAACCATTAACTGAGCGTGAACTGCATAACCTAGCCATGAATATTGTAGGCAAGGAGCTTGAGGCACAAGGGTATGATTTTATGGGAGTCAATAGCGAACCTAAAAGGAATCCGCAGTTTGTTTGTCTAAAGGATAAAATATTGCATTTTATTGTGGTGCGTCATGTACCATATCCACAAAATCCTCATGTGTATGATGAGGCTCTTATGTTAAAAATGAAGAACCATGCGAACAAGCACGAAGCCAGGACTTATTACGCTGGTGTGGGACTTTCTAATGCTGAGAATCCAGAATTGCCGGTGTATTTGAATGAGCCTTATGCTGTGGATTATATCGGTTTAATTGAAATAAAGGATGAATAGATTTTTAGTTTTTTTTGGCATGTTGTTGTTATGCTCCTGTGGAGGCAATCCAGCCGGCATGGTGCGAAATGAAAGTTCCGGTGCTGCCCTAGGAACTTCCTATAACCTAATATTCCTGTCCAAGGAAAATCTGGACCTTCAAAAGCAGGTAGACTCCGTTTTTGACGTTATTAATCATTCATTATCTACATATATTCCAGTTTCGGACATATCTAAGATCAATAAAGGCGATTCTACTTTGGTTGTTGATCATATGTTCAAAGAGGTTTTTGAGCTCTCACAGGAAGTGTATGGAGCTACAAACGGGTATTTTGACCCTACTGTAGGTACACTGGTAAACGCTTGGGGTTTTGGGCCTGGCAAGCAAATTCAGATGGATAGCACCCGTGTGGATAGTTTGTTGCAATATGTGGGGCTTGATAAAGTGGAACTTACAGCAGAAAATAGAATAAAAAAATCCGACCCTAACATCTACTTTGATTTCAATGCAATTGCAAAAGGATATTCAATAGATCGATTGGCAAAGTTAATGGACGCAAATGGAATTGATAATTATCTGTTGGAAGTAGGAGGGGAGCTGGTAGCAAAGGGTCAAAATCAAATAAAGCATAAGCCTTGGATTGTTGGCATTGATGACCCAACGGTTGAAAATGAAAGAAAGTTAAAGGCAACTATCCGATTAGAGAACAGGGCCTTGGCGTCATCTGGGAATTACAGGCATTTTAGAAAAGACCCGGTCACCGGATTCAAGTATGTACATACTATTGACCCTATAACGGGTTTTACCAAAAATGCCAATACACTTGCGGCTACGGTTCTTGCGGATAATTGTGCTAAGGCAGATGCTTTTGCTACTTCGTTCATGGCTATGGATTTGGACCAGGTGTCCAAAGTATTGACCCTTAATCCCGAACTTGAGGCTTATCTTATTTTTATAAATGAAAAAGGGGAAACAGATGAGTTTATGAGTCCTGGCTTTAAAGAGTTGGTGACCAAGAATTAAAGTGTTTTTTTGACTAAGGGGATTATTTCGCCTTTGGCCAAACGATACCTATCAATGGTTTCGGGAGAAAGGGTGGCTGTGTAATCTACTTCCTCCACAATAAAACCAATACTTCTCAATTTTTCAAAATAATCCCAGCCGTAAATGCGTACGTGATCATATTGTCCAAATATTTTGGTGCGCTCTTTTTTATCGGTAATGGAATCGTCTTCAAATGTGGTTTCGCGTTCTAGATCCTGAGGGATTTGCAATATGGCCCATCCGTCTTTTTTTAATACACGGTATAGTTCTTGCATAGCTTTTGTATCGTCCGGAATGTGCTCAAGTACGTGGTTGCAAAGAATTACATCAAAGGAATTGTCCTCAAAAGGAAGATTGCAAATATCCGCTTTTACATCTGCCAAAGGAGATAAAAGATCGGTAGTTATGTACTCTAAGTTTTTAAGTTTTCTGAAACGTTTATAAAAAGCCTGCTCAGGTGCAAAGTGAAGCACCTTTAGTCTCTTGGTAAAGAAATTAGTTTCGTTTTTTAGATAGAGCCATAACAGCCGATGTCTTTCTAAGGATAAAGTAAAAGGAGACAGTACATTCTCTCTAGGGCTTTCATATCCATAGGGTAGAAAACTCTTGAATTTTTTACCGTCAATAGGGTCCTCATAACGATTTCCGCGCATCCATAAACCCAATAAAGGCCTCACCAGGTAACTTAGTTTAATAAGTAAGGGCCTAGGAACGGCATTTAGAATAAACTTGAAAATTTTGGACACCTATTACATCAATTAGCACAAATTAGCTTTGTTCACCCTAAATTAAAGAACCAATTTTTCCTTTCGGAAATTGTCTTCTTCATCAGTTTCAATGCCTAAAGCATCGTAAATGTACTGATATGTAGAGAGCAATTCAGGTTTGCCATCAACAATAGCCACATTGTGCTCAAAGTGCGCGCTTGGTTTGCCATCTGCAGTTAAGATGGTCCAACCGTCCTTAAGCTGTTTTATACGTCTGGTTCCCATATTGATCATAGGTTCAATAGCTACTACCAGACCTTCCTTAAATTGCTTGCCGCGGCCTCGTTTACCGTAGTTGGGCATTTCCGGGCCTTCATGCAATGATTTGCCCAAACCATGTCCTACCAACTCACGAACAACACCGTACCCGTGGTTCTCACAGTAATTCTGAATAGCAAAAGCAACATCGCCAACGCGGTTACCAGCCTTAAATTCTGATATACCAAGGTATAAGGATTCTTTGGTTACTTTCAAAAGTTTTGCGGTTTCCGGTGCAATTTCACCAACAGGGAAGGTGTAGGCATGATCACCATAGTATCCGTTTTTTAGTGCACCACAATCCACAGAAATTATATCGCCTTCTTTTAAAGGTTCTGCATTAGGTATACCGTGAACCACTTGAGCGTTGGGGCTCATGTTTAGTGTATTCGGAAAATCGTACATACCTAAGAAACCTGGTTCAGCGCCCTGTTCCCTGATAAAATCTTCTGCTAGTTTATCAAGATATAGGGCGTTGACACCTGGTTTGATTTCCGATGCCAGCATGCCCAAAGTTTTTGATACGACTAAGGCGCTTTCACGCATTAGTTCTATTTCCTCGGGTGTTTTTAATTTGATCATAGCGGCAAAGGTAAAAATAATTGATGTATTCTTTATACAAGAGCTTCTCTTGTCATTAATTCCGGTTGTGGTACGCCCAGTAATTTCAAAATGGTTGGGGCAATATCACCTAAAACACCATCTTTAATTTCTTTTATATCCTTATCAACCAAGATTAATGGAACCGGATTAGTGGTGTGTGCGGTGTTAGGGCTACCATCTGGGTTGACCATAGTTTCGCAGTTACCGTGATCAGCTATAACAATAGATGTATAGCCGTTTTCAAGACCTGTAGTTACAACCGCTTTGGCACATTCATCTACTACTTCGCAAGCTTTGATGGCGGCAGACATAACACCTGTATGCCCTACCATATCCGGATTGGCAAAGTTCAGGCAAACAAAATCTACCTCGCCTTTTTTCAGTTCGGGAATAATAGCGTCCCTAATCTCATAAGCGCTCATTTCCGGTTTTAAATCGTATGTAGCAACCTTTGGAGAAGGACATAATAGGCGCTGTTCACCATTAAAAGGTTCCTCACGTCCACCATTAAAGAAAAAGGTAACGTGTGGGTATTTTTCGGTCTCTGCAATACGTATTTGCTTCTTGTTGGCTCTTTCTAAGACTTCACCAAGAGTATCTTCAATATTTGCTTTGTCATAAACCACATGAACACCGTTGTAAGAAGCATCATAGTTGGTTAAAGTAACGTAGTACAGTTTTAGTTTGTGCATGTTCTGTTCATGCATATCTGTTTGGCTCAATACCTCAGTAAGTTCTCGGCCACGATCTGTTCTGAAATTAAAGAAAATAACCACATCATCTTCCGTGATTTTAGCAACTGGGTTCCCGTTACTATCGGTCATGACAATAGGCTCTATAAATTCATCGGTAATATCGTTATCGTAATTTTCTTGCATTTTAGCAGCAATGTCCGTAGTCTTTTCGCCTTCGGCATTTACCATAACATCGTATGCTTTTTTTACGCGTTCCCAACGTTTATCACGGTCCATAGCAAAATATCTTCCCACTACAGAGGCTAATTGGGCATTTTTATCGGCGCCAAATGCACTAAGTTCGGTCAAGAATTTTTTCCCGCTCTTGGGGTCAACATCCCTACCATCCGTAAAGGCATGAACGTACATGTTTTTTACCCCGGACTCATTACCGGCTTCAATAAGACCTTTTATGTGGTTTATGTGACTGTGAACACCGCCATCACTTACCAAACCTAAGAAATGTACAGGCTTGTTGTTTTCTTTTGCATAGGTGAAAGCATCCTTTAGGACCTTCTCATCCTTTAAAGTGTTTTCCTTTACGGCCAAGTTAATTTTTGCCAAATCTTGATATACGATACGGCCGGCACCTAGGTTCATATGACCTACTTCGCTATTTCCCATCTGACCTTCTGGAAGGCCAACGTTCATACCATCCGTAAGAAGGTTTGCGTTTGGATAGTCTTTATATAGGGAATCAACAAATGGAGTATTTGCATTATCTACGGCGGAGACTTCGGGATTGGGTGATTTGCCCCAACCATCAAGAATCATAAGTATTACTTTTTTGTTCATGGCTATGATAAATTAGATTTTCAAAAGTACAGTGATCTAAGAGGAAATGCCAAATATAAAAGGGCTTTTTTAAAGTGATTTTGGCTTTGTTAGAGATGCCACATTTTAGAGAAATTGATGAACATTTTTAATGAAAATAGGACATGCCCATAATTTAACTAGATATAAAAAATGATTTTAGGGTTTAACTTAAGTTGTTAAATGTTAGTGTTTTACTTAGTTTTTTTGGCGTCCTAAATGTTAAAGTTAAGTTATCGTCTGTTTTTTCCTGTAACAAAATCTGAATTCTCCAGTCTACTTTATACAATCAAATACAATTCATCAATTTAAATCATTCATCATGAGAAAAACGTTTTTAACCTTCGCAACGGCCTGTTTGGTCGGAACTTCTGCCATAATGGCAAATGACACTATTACGAGCATGAACACTCCAACTTATGAAATGTTCAGAACCGTAGAACTAAGTTCTTTCTGTAAAGCAATTATGCAGGGAGATTTTGATACTGTAAAGAAATTTATAGAGCTCGGAGAGGATGTTAACAAAAAATCTATGGGCATGACACCGGCAATTTTTGCCGCACGTTATAATAAGGCAGAGATTTTGGAACTTTTGATTGCCAACGGGGCTAATCTTAAAATTAAAAGTGATAAGGGATACTCTGTTAAAAAATACGCAGAACTTTCCAATGCTACAGATGCCCTAAGGGTTATTGAAACAGCTATGGGGAGCTAAACATTTTGAATTAGCTAATTGCCCTTTAAAGCGAGAAACCCGACCATATGTTTATGGTCGGGTTTTTTTTCATATAGTATCTCGTAAAAGAGCGGTAAAGCGGTGCGAATTAAAATTCAAATCCGTTCAGGGCTCTGTGTACAAACGCGTAAACAGCCATAAACAACATTAATCCACAAAATACCGAGTAAACCTTTAAAAGTAATACTACTAATTCAGGCTTGCAGTTCTCGAATGCTTCGGTATACAAATTTTTAAGATGCAATAGTGTTCCCATATAGTTTTATTTTAGATGTCTTGTCTAGGGACATCGGTTAATTTAAAAGCTATAAGGAGTTAAATTGCTGCGTTAGCAACGGTAGTATTTGGGAGCCGTAAAGATAGTTAAATTAGCTCACAAGCCCTTGCATTTCAACGAATTTAACAACCGTTCAAGGGATTTATAAAATAAAAAATAAAGGCTTTAGAAGACTTTCTAAGAAACTTATTGGTTCTTGTACTTTTCTATGGATTCCTGTATCTTTTCTATTCTATTTTCTGGGTCAGGGTGAGAGCTTTGAAATTCGGGAACCCGGTTTGGACCTGCGGCCGCTTTTAGAATTTCCATTACCTTAATCATTTCTTCTGGCTGGTAGCCGGAATTCATCATGAGGAGAACCCCTAAATCATCACTTTCCAATTCATCGCCGCGACCATTTTTTAAAAGAATGTTCTGCCCAATACCACCAATAAGATTACCTGCATCTGCACCCACAGAGGCACCGGTTGCAAGTAATTGCCAATGTTCACTTTCTGCAATACGTTCTGCGGAATGCCTACCAATAACATGGCCTATTTCATGACCAAGTACACCGGCCAATTGTGCTTCATTTAGTTGTTTGAATAGGGCATAGGTAATAAAAATAGGGCCGCCGGGCAATGCAAAGGCATTAATGGTTTGATCATCGGCCAATAAATGAAAATCATACTGATAGGGAGTTTCCCGCGCTATACTGTTTTGTACAAGTTTGTTGCCTACCTGGTCTACATAAGCCTGTAGTTTTTCGTCTGGATAAAGACCGCCATATTGTTGTGCGATTTCCGGAGTGCTTTGGAGACCGATAGCGATCTCTTGTTCGGCACTCATGTTTATGGTCTGTACCCTTCCTGTATATGGGTTTTCTTCTTTGCTGCTACAACGCTTAATAAAGGCGAATGCAACAATGGCCAAGCCAATGAATATCCTGATTTTCCAACTTCCTCTTCGCATGGTATAGTGTTCTTTTGTAGCTCAATATACAAAAGACCTACAGAAGTTCGGTATTGATATCCAAGATATTGTCTTGGATATAGCTGGTTAAGAAGCCTTCGGTAAAATGTTCGCTGCCGTAAAAATCCTCATCTTTTAGCAACTGCATAATGTTCTTTCTGCGAAATTCGGTTAACATAGGTATGGAAATTGGGGCGTAGCTGTAATGCCATGGCTCATATTTAAACCCTCTTCGTCCGGGAACATCGGTGTAAACTAGATGAAAGTCAAAACTCTTTGCGTTTTCGTCCATCCATTTTTTAAAATCGGCATAAGGTTCGCCCTCGGCGAACTTGGAAGGCACGAGCATGTCTCCTTTTACATTTCTGTTTCCATCAACAATGTCAATATCCGTTCCCCAATGATGTCTGCTGGTGCCGGGTATAGTAGAGTATTCTATAATTTTGTCAATGGCCTCTAAAGGTTCTATATTATTGTCGTCTGTATATTTTAAATATTTACGTTCCCAAATAGAACGTTGACGCTCAAAATTGCGGTAGCTGGAAACCACTTTTAAATCAATGCCATCACTGTACGCGGCTTTTTTCATTTCAATAAAAGCATCATGGGCCTCTTTGCGCAAGTTTATGCCTTTTCCGTAAAGCTTTATATCTGTTTTGCCCATTAATTCTAGGATGCTATACTCAAAATCTTTGGAGAATGCCAAATTGGGCAATGCTGCTAAAGTAATGCCTGCAATTCCACTTTTTTTTATGAATGCTCGTCGTTCCATCATACCATTTTTGAATTTAATCGTGTTCACAATCCAAACAAAGATACCCAAATTTGGTGCCAAGATTAGATTGTAGTTATATTGATAACGTTCATAGGTGCATTTATCGTGTAATGAACCTATTTACTATTTAAAAATTATTTTCTTCTGTACCATTTTTAGGAAAATGACTTCCGCTAGGCTACAGACTTTAGGTATCTTTACAATCTATATTCCGTAACTGAAGAATGAAGATACGTTTGATGTTTTTAGTAGGTTGTCTATTCTGGACGATGTCTTGTAAGAAGATAGGTAAAGAGAAGAATTCAGCCGAAAAAAAGTCAAGACATTTCCGTTGAAACTGAACAAAAGGAGGCAGTATTCATGGATTTGGAGGGGAATGCCGTTTCGTTGTCCGATTTTAAAGGGAAACGCATTTTACTTAATTTTTGGGCTACATGGTGTAAACCCTGTATTCAAGAAATGCCCAGTTTAATGCAGGCTAAATCCGTTTTGGAAAAAGAGGGGTATGTTATTCTTTTGGCTTCGGAAGAATCTTTGAAAACAATTCGGAAGTTTAAACAGACCGTACCGTACAAATTTAAATATCTAAGGTATGCAGGAGGATTGGTCCAATTTAGTGTGCACGCACTTCCTACTACTTTTATTTTCAGTGAATCTGGGGAAAAGGTTCATGAAATTATAGGTGCCACTACTTGGGATTCACCGGAAATGATCAAAAAATTAAAAGCTATAGAGTAATGAAAAGTGTAGGGTATGCCGCAATGGGTAGTTTGGTCTTGATGGGTTCTTGTAAAGAGTTTCCCAAACAGGAAGAGGTTAGTAATACGCAAATCAAGAAGGAAATTGTAAACCCTCTTGTTTCACCAGTAAAGAGCGGTAGTTCATTACCTAGTTTATTTACTGCCAATGACGGAGCTTTACTGTCATGGGTTCATGAAATAAATGATTCTTTGGCCGAGTTTAAATTTGCCCGATTATCTGCAGGCGAATGGACGGAGCCTGAAACCATTGTTCAGGGTTCCGATTGGTTTATTAATTGGGCCGATTTTCCAACGATTGCGGAAAACAACGGAAACTTATTATCGCACGTGCTAAAAAAATCTTCAAAAGAAACTTTTTCGTATGACATTCAGTTAAATCTAAAGTCTAATACAGATGTTTCTTGGCGTACGCATCTACCCTTGCATACAGATGGAACCAAAACGGAACACGGTTTTGTAACCATGTTGCCATATAACGAAGATGCATTTTTTGTTACGTGGTTAGATGGTAGAAACACCGGAGGTGGAGGCCATGGTCATGAAGGTGACATGAATATTCGCGCTGCGGAAGTAGCAGTAGATGGCACGGTCAGTAATGAGGTGCTTTTGGATGCCAAAACATGTAGTTGCTGCCAAACTACAGCGGCAATTACAGATAATGGCCCGGTTGTTTTATATAGGGATAGAACGGATGCTGAAATAAGGGATATTGCCATTACGAGACAGGTAAATGGAAAATGGACGGAGCCTAAATTTATTTTTGATGACGGATGGGAGATAAACGGGTGTCCAGTTAATGGTCCCAAGGCCGATGCTATTAATAATAACCTAGCCGTTGCTTGGTTTACTGCGGTAAACAACGAACCAAAGGTTAAACTGGTTTTTTCTTTGGATGGAGGTGAAAATTTTGTTGCTCCTATTCTAATTAGTGACAACACTACTATGGGTAGGGTAGACCTTATTTTACTTGATAAGGAAAATGCTATTGTAAGTTGGATGGAGACTGTTGGCCAAGAAGCTCAGATTAAGACGGTAAAGGTGAATCGTTCCGGTGAAATGTCAAAAGCGATTATTGTGAGTAAGCTTGGAGCTTCTAGGAAAACAGGATTTCCACAGATGACTTTAGTTGGGGATAAGGTTTATTTTGCATGGACAGATGTTACCGAAGATATATCAACCATAAAAACGGCTTACATATTCTTGAACGATTTTTAGTTCCGGGTACATGGAGGTTTAAAAATTAAAATAGCGGAGCAATGCTCCGCTATTTTCAAAAGGTAATTATGGTATAGTGTTTAGTAACCTTTTGTCTGTTGCATTTGTGAAGCTTCTATTTCGCTTGCAGGAATAGGATAGATGGTTTTTGCCGATGTAGCTTCAATATTAAGATTGTTTACGTTTACGCCCGTGTTTATGTGGTCGGACTCAGGTCTGTTGATATTCTTTCCCGTTCGTATATAATCGTACACTGCGTGGCCCTCCAACGCAAGTTCTCGCCTTCTTTCTTCTGCAATTCTTGCCTTTAGGGCTTCGCCGGTTTCTGTTGCTTTATAGGTGTCAAAATCTGTGGTACGTTTAGCTATCAGTGTGTTCAAATAAACCAAAGCCTGGGTGTCACCACCGGTTGCCCCGTTGGCGCATGCTTCCGCAGCTATCAAATAAATTTCGGATAGGCGTAGAATAGGAATGTTGTGAATACTTAATCCGCTACCACCACTTCGGTTAATGTATTTTACGAATGCGGCATTGGTGCCTTCTTTATCCTCAAGTAACAAAGCGGCACGTGGGTCGCCTTCATACGCTTGTAAAAGGTCAACAAAAGTTTGGGTGGCAATGACATCTCCCTGGCCTCCATCCCTTAAATCAAATTGTGCTCCAAGGCCGTTACTTCCTACCGAGTTATCTGTAGTTATGCTCAGTTCAAAAAGAGACTCCGTAGTATAATCATCAAAAATATAGGTGGAAATATCCATTAAATCCGCTTCGGTTTTTACGCTAAGCACCTCTTTACAATAGGTGAGTGCATTCTCCCAATCTTGTTTGTACAGGTACACACGTGCCAAAAGGGCATGAATGCCACTTTTGGTCATATACTTTGTACTGCCCTGTTCCCAGGTATTGTCTTCGATTTCATTTAGGGCCGCGTTAAGGTCTACAATGATTTGCTCATATGTTTCTCCAAGTGAACTCCGTTCGGTAATAGTTTCGGTAGAGGATAAATTCAGCGGCATTCCCTGAGCACTGGCACCTTCACGTATCCACGGGTAAGAAAAAGTACGGGTAAGATCAAAATAAATCATCCCTCTTAATGCTAGAGCTTGTGCTTTAATTTGTTGTCTTTCGTTATCGTTGCCTTCCGCAGTTTCAATGTTATCGAGAATTAGGTTGAGGTTGCCAATTGCCTTGAAGCATTGTAGCCACATACTTTCTGCGCTACCGTTGTTGTTACTGCTTTCTTCGTAACGATATTCGGTCTGCTCGTAATCTCTTGGGTTGAACGTAGTTTTTACAAATCTAAAATCCGTGCCTTTTACGGCCGCTCTTTTGTACAGGGTTCTTCCTAAATACGAACCATCCGAAATTTCACTGTACGAACCGTTCAATAAATCCTGAAGTTTTTCTACGGAATTAATCACTAATGATTCCGAAATAACGTGATCTGGTTCTTGGATCAAAACATCTTCATTACAACCTTGTTGGATTGTAAGGATGACTGCCAAAAGGCCTATTTTTATATATTGGATACTTTTCATCTGATTATAGTTTTATTTGAAGACCTAATAAAATACTTGTGGCCGTTGGTACTTGAAAAAAGTTAACTCCATTGGAAACCGCCTCAGGGTCGTAGTCATCCAGCTCGGTTGCAAGGAATAAATTATCGCCCTGTACATATAGCGTTCCACTTTTTATAAACTTCAGTTCTGGTAAATTGAAACTCAGTTTTAGATTTCTCAATTTTAAATAATCCCCACTGTACAAATGTCTAGTAGATACGTCATTGGAGAAACTTGTGTTTCCGTTTATACGGATAGGCACATTGGAGTCCGGGTTGTTCGGATTCCAAGGATTTAACTGTGCTATGGTGTTGGTAAACTGTGGGGCAAAACCGTCATCGTCCCTTTTAAATGCCGTACGATCATACGCGTTGCCACCTATACCAAAAGTGAAAAGAAAGTCAAGGCTAAAGTCCTTATGCGTAAATTGATTATAGAAACCGCCTTGAACATCTTGCAGCGCTTTTCCGAAAATACCAAAACCGGCTTCTTCTGCATTGGTAGTAATTGCGCCTGTTCGCTCACCGTTCTCAAGAACATAGTATTGGGCGCTACCGTTGGTTTTATCAACACCGGCATAGTCTCTTAAGTAAAAAGAGTTCAGGCTTTCGCCTACTTTTATAATGGTCGGGTCCTGCCCGTATCGTGAGCCGTAGCTGGGAATCAAATCGCTTTTTAGTTTAGTAATTTCATTGTCCAGAAGTGTTAGGTTTATTCTAGAATTCCATGAGAACCTATCGGTTGCAATAGGGGAGTAGCCCAGTTCAAATTCCCAGCCTTTATTGGTCATTTCCCCAAAATTCTGTAATTGGTCGCTAAAACCTGTTGTACCGGAAACAGGAATGTTCAATAATAGGTCTTTTGTGTTTTTGGAAAAGTACTCAACGGTCATATTCAACTTGTTGAAAAGCACCGCATCAAAACCAATATTAAAATTGTAACTCAACTCCCATGAAAGGTCTGGGTTGGCCAATTGTCCGTATGAAAGTCCGGAAGAACCACCATAACCTTTGCCGCTGGTATCAAAGAAAGCCAAGGAAGCATAAAATTCCGGAGGTAAGTTTCCGTTGGTTCCGTAGCTTCCTCTCAATTTAAAATAATCTAGACCATTAAGGTCAATGAACTTTTCTTCCGTGGCGATCCATCCTCCGGAAACGGACCAAAAATCGCCCCATCTAGAATCTTCACCAAAACGTGAAGAGCCGTCCCTTCTGTAACTAGCGGCTAAGTAATATTTCTGATCAAAATTATAATTGAACTGGGAAAAGTAGGATAAAAGCGAATAGTTTTCGCTGTACCCGTTCCATGACCAAAGCGTTCCAATAGAACTGGAAGAAAGTAAGTTGCTGTCTAGAACATCATACCCGGAATTGTTAATTGAACTCATTTCCGACTCTTGTAGTTCAAGACCTAGAAGCGCACCAAAGCCATGTCTGTTCAGTTGCTTGTTATAGGTGAGTAGATTGGAAGTTGTGTATTGCAAAACTTCACTTTTAACCACGTAGAGAACACCGTTCCATACACCACCACCGGCACCAAATTCTTTGTTGTCATAGAAGGTTTCCGCGTTAGATTGATGGTCTACCCCAAAAGTTGATTTAAACTTAAGGTCTTTGGTCAGGTCAATAGCGGCAAAAATATCGCCACGGGTGCGAAACTCGGTATTGGAGTATTTCCCTACTTCAAGAACCCCCACGGGGTTGGCATTTTTTTCTATGGCGTTGGGTAGGTCTGCAATACCCTCATAGCCATTAGGGTCGTAAATTGGTGCAGCAGGAGGTAATACGCGCGCCATGTATAACGGATTGAGTCCGCCAGCATAACCGCTGTCATAGTTCCCGGCATTTCTTTCGGTTTTAGCAACCGATAAATTAATGCCAATGCGCAACCAATCTTTGGCTTGATTTTCCAAATTAACCCTCCCAGAGTAACGTTTTAAGCCAGTGGTAATAATAGTTCCGTCTTGGTCAAAGTAATCTCCGGAGATATAAAAAGATGTTTTCTCACTTCCACCTCTAGCGGATAAATTATATTTTCTGAGAGTACCCGGCTGGTAAATGGCATCCAACCAATCAGAGTTGGCATCAGAGGTGCCATAAATACTCTCATAATCGCTTTGAGCTTGGTTTTGATACGAGGCATAAAGAGCATCATCGCCATACACTCTGGAAAACTCCCCGTTTTCACTATTCTGAATGTACTGGTTTACCTGTCCTTCTTGCCACAGGCTTTTAAATTGCTCATTATTTACGTTTTTCTCTTGGGTAAGGTTTCGGCTAGTACCTAGTTCCATACCAAACGTAATTTCCGTATCTCCGTTTTTCCCTTTTTTAGTAGTGATGATAACCACGCCGTTGGCCGCTCTGGAACCGTAAAGAGAAGCGGCTGCTGCATCTTTTAATATGGTGATGTTGGCTATATCCTGAGAATTAATGGTGGATAACGGGTTGTAGGCTGTAGCTCCAGAACCGTTAGCTCTCAGTGTTTTATCCGTATTGATGACCACACCATCTAACACGTATAAAGGTTCTGTAAGTCCGTTTATGGACCCAACACCTCTAATTTGCACCGTTGATGCACCTCCGGGTTGGCCGGAAGTAAAAATATTAACGCCTGAAACATTACCCTGCAAGGCAGTTTCAAAACTTGCTGTTGAGGTTCGGGTTAAGGTTTCGGTGGCTACTTTTTTAGCGGATCCTGTAAAGCTCCTTTTGTTGGATGTTCCGTAGGCCGTAACAACAACTTCATCCAGGCCCGTGGCATCTTCATGCATTTGGACAGAAATAGAAGATTGTTGGTTTACGTCTATTTCTTGGGTGATATAACCCAAGTAGGAAACAACTAAAACAGCATCAGAAGGAACTTGGATAGAAAAATTTCCGTCAAAATCGGAAAGGGTTCCGTTAGAAGTGCCTTTTTCCAAAATATTGGCTCCAGGTAGGGGCGTGCCATTTTCATCTGTAATGGAGCCGTTAATAGTGTGGGTTTGAACAAAACTTGATGGGTGAACAGCTGTCTTAGCCTTTATTTCTTGAGAGGAAAGCTGTGCGAACAATAGCGCTAGGACTATTTTGGAATAGAGACTAAAAGGTGGTTTAAGTCTCCTGGATACGGTAAAAAATTTCATTGGTTTTACATTTTGAAAGCAATAGCGAGATGGAGAACTATTACAGGGCAATCTCTTCTTGCAATCAGGTTGAATAAAAATATGATTTGAATTCTATGCCGCAAGTGTCCTGTGAACAGTGTTCATGGGATAACAAGAACACCTTCGGAAATTACGAAAGTGAACGTTGCAGCAATAGCGGAGTGTTGCTAAATGAATTGGGGAGGTTGTCCGGTTTCGGAAATAAGTTCATACGGAACCAACGCAAGATATCGCTTGTAATTGGCCTGTACGGAATCTAATGGGAGGGACTGGGATTGATAGGATTGGAACCAATCTATAATGGGTAACTTCAGTTTTGAAAGCTCGCTTTCAAACGGGCTTTTCTCTTTTTCTTCAGATTCTTGGGCCAGCTGTTTTGCTAAGAAACATTTACCATCACAACGAAGCATAGGTTGATTTCGATTCTCACAAAGGTTGGTAACAATGTAATCATAGTTAACGGCATAGTTGATTAAAGGCCATAAAGGCTTTAACAACATAGATACCGCTAAAATGAGTAATAGGTGCTTCATTAGTATGCCTCTCTGGGACCAAAGAGACAAAAATAGGGGCTATTTCATAGTTATCCCAAATTATGCGGGTTAAAATAATTCTTACAAATGGTTTTTTATAGTTATGTAAAAATTCCTACTAATAACACAGTTAAAATTGCTACAAATCCCGATAACTACAACGATTTCGTCAATTTTAAAATAGGTATTTAAATAATTGATATAATGATATTTGTAATTTTTTTAAATAACAAAAATCGTTTGTTTACATCAATTTTAAGTAGGTTTTACAACATTCTATTTCATTAAATAATTAAGATGATACTTTTGTTTTGGTAATTATTAAATAGTAATAATCTTACAATTTTGTCGGATTATTAAGTATATTCAGAAAACCTTTTAAAATTAGTTGAACAACCTAACTTGTAAATCTTATATCAACATGAAATCAGTAGCCGTATTTAAACCTGAATTCCAATTATTCAAGAACTATTTCATAGTCATTCTTCTCATAGTTTTTTCATACTCCGCTAAAGCTCAATCCGTGGGTATAAATACTTTAACTCCCGACCCGGCTGCGGCATTGGATATTCAATCTACAACAGGTGGTCTCTTAATGCCTAGGATGACTACAGTAGAAATGGATGCGTTGGTTAGTCCACCAGATGGTCTCATGGTCTATAATACGGATTTGAACAATAGCATGATGTTCGTGCAGGGTGTTCCATACGAGTTATATAACAAAACAGCAGGTACGGTTATCACAATTTTAAGTGGAATAGCTCCCACATTTTGGACTAGTATTGGTAATTTATCTCTAACAGAATTTTTAGGATTAGATGTTCATCGCATTCAAATGGATCTATCCGATGCAAGTGAAATTCGCATAGTTGCTAATGTTACAGGTTTAACACTTGGTTTGGGTGGCGAATTGTCTATAGCACTGCAATACTCTACTGATGGGGGGTCTAACTGGACCTATGTTAATAGCAGTAGTTTCGGGCCTGCATTGTCAATTTCTGTAGATGGTTTAATTGTAACTCCATGGACCGATATTGATACTGCAGCTAAAGGAGATGTACAGCTTAGATTGGTAGGTCGGGCAACCGGAGGAATCATTACGCAGGCAGGCCTAGGTCTAGTTATGCTAGAAATTAGATAGCAGTTTAGCTTACTATCTAAATTATTTTCCCTTTTCACAAATAACCACATTAGTATGAGAACCAACCATTTATTTGGATTGCTTTTAATCTTAAACTGTTTTGCTCTATCTGCGCAGGGCGGCTTAACTATTTCAGGAGCCAATATTTCAATAACCTCAGGAGCAAGCATTCGCGTAGATAAAGGAGATTTGCAAATTTCAGGAGATGCTGAAATAAAAAATGAATCTGCAATAAGTGTAGACGGCAACTGGTTGAATAACAATAGTACAAGTCAAGTTTTTACAACAGATTCCGAAGGAACGGTAACCCTTACCAAAACTACAGATGTTACTACCGTTGGCGGAACAACCACAACCCTTTTTTATAATTTAATTCTAGAAGTAAATAAGGCTTCATTAGAGGTGAACACCATTGTAGGAGGTTCGGTTTCAGGTACGAACTTAGGGGTTATAGATCTTAACAATTCGGGACTAGACTTAAATTCCAATACTTTACAGATTACAAATTCACTCATAGGGGCACTTATTTCAGATGAAGGATACATTATTAGTGAAGATGTATTGAACCAAAGTAAAGTACTTTGGCAAACTTCCGGTACCGGTGGCGCTTATACCATTCCTTTTGGTACTGCTGCTGGTGAACGTATTCCTTTAACCGTAGAAAGGGCCACAGGTAATTTAGGGGAAATTACGGTATCTACTTATCCTACGGGGCTGGATATGACTCCATATCCTACGCAACCCGAAAATGTAACAAGTATTGTAGATACTAATGATCAAAGTTTATCCGGGAATTCGGTTAATAGATTTTGGCAGTTAGATAAAACCGGAACCGGGGTTGCCAACCTTACTTTTTCTTATGCAGATGCAGAAGTACCTAGTAACGGAGAGAATAATCTTTATTCCTATAGATATGATACTACAGTAAATAAGTGGGAACCTAAAGGCGCTAGTTCCTCTGATTTCGCCAGCAATAAAGTTAGTGTTTCTGGTGTTGCTGAGTTCTCACCGTGGACTATTGCAGGGGGAACTCCAGAAGATTTGGATGGGGATGGTATAGCCAATGCAGATGATTTGGACAATGACAATGATGGTATTTTAGATACGGATGAAGGTATTTGCACTCCAATTCAATCAGGTACATGGGGAGGCTTTATTGACAATGTTACCTATGATTATGGAAATGGGGTAATAGTTAGAATGACCACTGCGGCAACAAACGGTTTTGCTCTAGGAAATTTTAACCCTGGAGGAACTGGGTTTTGGTCGGAAGATTTAGCAGGGGATTCCTCTATTCAATGTGATTTTTTGTTCGGGGAAAGTGTTACTGTAAGTTTTGAGGATGCTTCTGGAAATCCTGTACAAGTGTCTAACCCAATTATACATTTTGATAGAATCGGTGGTTCGGCGGATAATGTTCAAAATTCGGCAAGAATTACTTTGCAAAACGGATTAACTTGGGTAGAATTGGCAGGTACCGATGATTTTTTGGCGACTTCTACAACAGCAAGTGATGGTGGTGCGGGATCAACTGCAGGTATTCAGGCTAATGGATATAGCCCGGAATCTACCCAGAATGATATAGACGGTACGGCTGCAGGTAGTATGGAAATTCAGGGAACGGTTAGCACTTTTACTTTAACCTTTCCATCCGCATCAACCACATCAGGTACCGCAGATGGCATTGAAATGATCGTATTTGCCTGTAAGCAGATTGACGATGATAATGACGGCATACCTAACTATTTAGATTTAGATAGTGATGATGACGGCTGTCCGGATGCAATTGAAGGTGACTCAAATTATGATTATAATGATTTAAATGAAGATTTTACTTTAAATGCCACATCGGATAGTAATGGCATTCCAGGAGGGTCTTCACAGGGTGTAGGTACATCTCAAGATGAATTGCAGCAATCTGCAGCATGTAGTGAGTGTGATAGTTCTAATCCTTTATATGTCGATAGCGATGGAGATTTGATTGGAGATTACTGTGATGAAGATGATGATAATGATGGTATTTTGGATACAGATGAGATGCAATCTCAGGTATGTAATGCTTACCCCGCCTTGTCATTTAGTTCACCATCATTAGAAAGTGGAACTGATTTGACCTCAGGGGCAGTATATAGATTTGCATCGGTTACTACGGGTGTAGACGCATTAGTTACCATTGTATCCTCAACACCAAATCCGGGAATAACTACTATTGATGATGATGCAACCAATACAGCCAATTTTCAGCCCATATTGGAAACTGAAAGTTCCTTGGTTGAATTCGATTTTCAATTTGTTTTAACGGGGTCATCTACCCCAACTAAAATATCCCAATTCTATTTGACAGCTATAGATGTTGATGGAGATGGAGTTGGAGGACGAGAATTTGTCGAGTTAGATGTTGATGGAGCTTCAGTTCAAACTGTAGAAAATCCCAGTGATCTTACTATTTATAATACTTCTTATGGTAAATTATTCAAGGGGTCTCTAGATGCGGCTACAGGCATAGACGTAAATGCAACCAATGTTATGGTTACTGCTAGGTATTTTGACAGAAGCCAGTTTAAATTGAGAATAGGAGCAAACCCTACCTCTAATGTAAATCGTCTTTTCTCAATTAATTTTGACCCATGTACCTACAATATTTACTCAAGCCCATCCAATCCCGATTTATTGCTTCAAGTCTTGGATACAGATTCTGATGGAACTCCTAATCATTTAGATAACGATAGTGATGGCGATGGATGTCCAGATGCCCTTGAAGGTGCGGCAAATTATGATTATGCAGATTTGGATGCTCAGTATAGATTAACGGCTGCTGTAGATGGTGCTGGTGTTCCAGGAGGTACTTCACAAGCTATTGGAACGGCAATAGACAACTCGCAACAAGCAGATGAGTGTAGTGAATGCCACCCTTCACATCCTTCTTATGTAGACAGTGATGGTGATACAATAGGTGATTTCTGTGATTTAGATGATGACAATGATGGTATTTTAGATGCTAATGAATGCGGGGTTCCTTTGTTGGCTACTGGTATATCTGGAGAAGGAACGAATACAATTTCCGGTTCATATGAAGCAGGTGTCATGAACACGAATTTTTCCCTAACATCCCCTTCCCAAGTAGAAATTTCATTAGGTTCGCCAGAACCTGTAGAACTTAATGTTTTTACTAGTGGAGTTACAGATGGGCTTTTAGTTATTTGGGACGAAGGGTCAATAAACCCAGGTAGTGTTTTTGATATGACACTCATCTTAAATGAAGCTCAAAATGGAGAACTACTCTCTCTGCGAATAGGAAACAACGCTCCAAGTTCTACATATGGCGCTCAAAATGCCACAAAAGAAATTACACTTACATGGCCAGGGGGAAATGTAGCCGTTCTTAATGACCCATTAAATGAAATCTTAAATTATGCCCACGGAGCAATCATTACTTCAGGCACTGTTTTAGATTATGACACAGGAGGTAGCGCTGTAAGAGATTCACAATGGTATATAGATTTAAATCTTGATGGAGCTACTTATCCTTTTAACGTTGATTATCATACGGTCTCTAGTGTTTTGACTAGAAATGAGGGATTTGCTTTTGTGCCGATCGGTTGTTTAGATACGGATGATGATGACCTTACGGACAATGTGGATACAGACAGCGATAATGATGGTTGTAATGATGCTGTAGAAGCTGGTCATTTAGACGAGGATAACGATGGAGAAGTAGATGGTTCTGGTTATGATACAAATGGTCAGGTAACTGGTGCTACAACGGCATACACAGGTACTACAAACGGAGTGACAACGGCATCAGAAACAACTATTGATACAGCACCAACAGACCAAGAAGAACGAGTTGGTGACGATGCTACATTTACAGTAACAGCTTCAGTTTTAGATGCTTCGGCATATACTTCGGGAACACCAACCTATGATGTAAATGCTAGCCCAACGTACCAATGGCAGGTAAGCACCAATTCTGGATCTACGTTTTCTAACATTTCAGGAGCAACTAATTCTAGTTTAACTATTTCAGATGTTACCCTTATCATGGATGGGAATATCTATAAGGTTTTGGTTAGTAGTGCAAACAATTCTTGTCCAGAAGAGACACAAGCTACATTGACAGTAATAAACAACGTAGATGCTATTGACGATTCGGCAGGTATAACTGCTGTTGAAGGATTTACTGGAGTAAACGACGTTTTAAATGTATTAGATAACGATGAGTTTAATGGTATAATTCTCACGCCTGCAAGTGTTACCATAACTCCGGTTACAAACGGACCTTTAACAGTAAATGGAGATGGTTCTGTAGATGTAGCGAATAACACGGGTACGGGTTCATACACAGTAAACTATCAAATTTGTGATGCCGCAAATCCTTCAAATTGCGATATAGCAACAGTTACTGTAAATGTTGGGGTAAATAGTTTGCCAATTGCTCAAGATGATGCGATTTCAGTAGCACAAGATTCGAACAACAATAGTTTAAATGTATTGGCAAATAATGGTAATGGCCCTGATGATTTTGGTGGAGATGGACCAAATGCTGGTGCAATTACACTTCCAAGCGCTTCATCAACAAATGGAGGAACGGTTTCTATTAATACTAATAGTACGCCATTAGACCCAACAGATGATACGGTATTGTATACACCTGCAGCTGGGTATAGTGGACCAGACTCCTTTACCTATATGATTACGGATGCCAACAATGATTCGGATACGGCAACGGTAAATGTTACAGTAGTGCCAACACCAACAATCGCAATTAATGTAGTGGCTGGAGATGATATCATCAATGCAACGGAAGATGATAGTCCGGTAACTATTAGCGGAACAAGCACCAATATTGAAGACGGACAGACGGTAACAGTTATTTTAAATGGAGAAACGTATACCACTACGGTTTCCAGTAATACATGGACTTTGGATATTCCTGCTGTAGATGCACAAGCATTAGGTGCTACGGAAACTATAACGGCAGATGTTACCAACAGTCTGGGGACTGCTGCTGTTCAAGCAACCAGAGATATTCAGCATATTGCTACACTTCCAGTCCCTGTACTGGCGATCGATGATATCACGGCCGATAATGTATTGAATGCGACCGAAGCAGGAGGAAACGTTAATGTAACCGGAACAGTAAGTGGCGACTTCACCACAGGAGATACGGTAACGCTAACAGTAAACAGTACCGATTATACGGGAACTGTAGATGGCGCAGGAGCTTACACGATAGCAATTCCAGGTAGTGAATTGGCTGCCGATGGTGATACGACGGTAGATGGCAGTGTGAGTACTACCGATACCAATGGTAATGTAGGCACAGCAACCGACAGCCAAGTATACTCGGTAGATACGACTGCCCCGGTCCCTGTACTGGCGATCGATGATATCACGGCCGATAATGTATTGAATGCAGCAGAGGCTGCTACCAATATAGATGTAACTGGAACGGTAAGTGGCGACTTCAACTCCGGGGATACGGTAACCCTAACAGTAAACGGTACCGATTACACGGGAACTGTAGATGGCGCAGGAGCTTATACGATAGCAATCCCAGGTAGTGAACTGGCTGCCGATGGTGATACGACGGTAGATGGAAGTGTAACGACAACGGATACCGCAGGCAATGTAGGAACCGTAACGGACAGCCAAGTATACTCGGTAGATACGACCGCCCCGGTCCCTGTACTGGCGATCGATGATATCACGGCCGATAATGTATTGAATGCTACGGAAGCAGGAGGAAACGTCAACGTAACCGGAACGGTAAGTGGCGACTTCACCAC
>NZ_JACSOI010000008.1 GCF_018728565.1 Zobellia russellii
ATCCGTTCCAACCGTGCATAACCAAGGAACTTTTTTGATAATGAACAACGATGAAACGTATCCTTTCTTGGATAAGATGGAATTACTGGATATTGAATTTGTGATTATTTCACTTATCGCTATTATCCATAACATTCAGTAATTTTATTTGAATAGGTGAAAGCTTATGGAAAGAAAGGAATACTTTCAATTAACCCTATAAAATTAGAAGTATTTGCGTCATAAAAGAACTCTAAATATATGTACAGTATTGTTATGATATGTAGTGGTCTTGTCTAAATGCATTCCGTTGGTTAGGGCTACCTTTTGAGAGGGAATATTATCTACCTGAATTATAGAAATCAAGGAATCGGCTAATTGTGAGTGCTTAGCGTACGTTTTACATGCTAGAGCAGCTTCACTAGCATAACCCTGTCGCCAATATTTTGGTAGGATGGAATAGCCTATTTCCAATTCTTCAATACTGTCTACGGTTTGTTTAAGTAGGCCGCATAAACCAATAAATTCTCCAGTTGATTTTGAAATTAAGGCATTCATGCCGCCTAAATTGTTTTTATACCGCTCAAATATGCGATCAAATTGTTGCTGGCAGGCAATTTTTGGGTCCTTGGGTAATCCTTCCCAAAATTGGTTGGACTGCTTATCTTCATGAAAAGGTAGCCATAAGTCAAAATCAGATGGAATTACTTTTCGGAATAGCAGCCGCTGGGTTTCTTTTCCTTCTAAAAGCAAATCCATTTGAGATTATAATTTGGTGAATGCGACACTATCACCCGGTTGTAAACCAAAGTTTTGAACGAGCCCGGCATTTAGCTCCAAAACATATTGCACCGGACCGGCAGAAGGTAAGCTAGACTCATTTAAAGGTTGTGCATTCTCATGAAAATTGGCAATTGTCATATCTTCCTTAATGAAAATAAGGTCTAAAGGAAATTCAGTATTCTTCATATAAAAAGAATGTGCAGCCACATCAGGAAAAATGAATAGCATGCCGCGGTTGGTCTTCATACTTTTACGGTACATAAGTCCAGTTTGGGTTTCGTACTCGCTATCGGCAATTTCAATATCAAAAGAAGTGATTAAACTATCAGTTTTCTGTTTGAAAATAGAAAGTTCCCCCTCTTTTTTAAAGACTACAGGTTCCGCTTTAATTACTTTTTTAGGCTCTTCTTTGCATGCAATGAAGAAGAGTGCAGCAAGGCTCAGATATAAATATGTTTTGAAGTATTTCATTTTAATATCGCTTATGCTTAAAAGCCGATGATAAATGAGGTGCTTTGCTCATAGAAAAAACACTGATTTTAGTTTCTAGTCTTAAAAGAAATCAATGTAAATTATGATTTAGTAGCTTTTGGCCTGAACATAAAATAAAGACCAATTAGAATGAACGGAATACTCAACCACTGTCCGGTTGAAAGTAAACCTAAACTTTCTTCAAAGCCACCTTGACTTTTCTTAACGAACTCCACAAAGAAACGAATTGTCCAAAGTAAGACCAGAAACAACCCAAAAAGGTATCCCGTGCTATTCTTTTTGTCCGTGTTCCAGTAGAGGTAATACAGAAGTATAAAAACAAAAATATAGGCTATTCCTTCATACAACTGCGCTGGATGACGAAACGGAATCTGTGCCAATTGGTCAGCAAATTGTGGATTGTTCTCTATGGCACTATAGGCCGCATTCACAGTTTTTTCCTGCGTTATGGCCAATGCTTTTGATGGATGAAGATCATCTGAGTCTCTAAGGAACTTAGTGGCAAAAATAAACGATTCGTCGGTTACCTTTCCATTGATTTCCGAATTGAAAAAATTACCTAATCGTACGCAGAAAGCACCTATGGCAAATGGTATGACCATACGGTCTAACAACCAAAGGGTTTTCATATCCGGGTATTTCTTTTGATATAAGTAGGTGCCAATAAGAACACCTATAATTGCACCGTGACTGGCAAGCCCCGTAAAACCGGTAAACTCGTAGCCGTTGATAAAACCAAAGAGTTGGCCGGAAGCACTCTCCCGTATTGGAAGTAATATTTCTAGTAGGTGGTTTTTGTAATAGGGCCAGTCGTAAAAGAACACGTGCCCCAGACGTGCGCCCAACATAGTGGCAAGAACGGTGTGGATAAAAAGAGAGTCTAATTGCTCAACCGTTTTATTTTCGTTAGTGAAAATACGCTTCATAATGTACCAACCAAGGGCAAAAGCGGTAATCCAAAGTAAGTTGTAATATTTAATCTGTAACGGGCCGAGTGTGAAAAGTGTTTCGTTCGGATTCCAGATGATACCTAAAAAGTACATGTTAAGGTGTTTTAAGGGCACTAAGATAATAAAATAGATAGCCGTTGGGCTTTACTGTATCTTAAATCGACGTTATAAATTTTAAGGTATCGGGTCGTAGCCTTTTCCTCCCCAAGGGTTGCAACTAAAAATTCGTTTTACGGACAACCAGCCTCCTTTAAAAAGACCGTGTTTTTTTAGGGCTTCCAAAGTGTATTGTGAGCAAGTAGGGGAGTAGCGACACGTTGCCGGTGTATACGGTGAGATGGCAAGTTGATAGAACCTGACCAAAAATACAAAAGGGGCTATCATTATTTTTTTTAGGGATAGGGCCAAGACATTGTGTTTAGAGCAGTAAAAGTACGATAAATTGATTAATTGTTTATAGGGGGTATAAGGATGTCCCAAATAAAAAAATCCGCATTTTAATATGCGGATTTTTAGCTATGATTACAGATTTTAATCGGTTTTATGCATGGTGTACCGGTTCCAAATCAAGTGTTTCTTCTTCGGTAAACAATCTTGATTTTATAACAAACCGAACTCCTAATGGAATTTCCAAGGAAAAGCTGGCCCCTCTTCCTTGAGTAACATCAATAGTTAATTGGGTATGTTTCCAATATTCAAACTGATCTTTGGACATGTAAAAGTCACAGTCCGCAATATTGCCTAACCAAATATCTGTCTCGTTCAGCATGAGTTCCCCTTCATTAAAACACATAGGTGAGGAGCCATCGCAACATCCACCACTCTGGTGGAACATGAGCTTACCGTGTGTTTCTTTCAATTGTTGGATAATCTCCTTTGCTTCATCTGAAACTAAAACTCTTTGCGTTTTCATCTTAAAAGAAGCCCATAGCCTTTTTATCGTATGAAATCAACATGTTTTTGGTCTGTCTGTAGTGCGCCAACATCATTTTATGATTTTCACGGCCTATTCCAGACTTTTTATAGCCGCCAAACGGAGCGTGGGCAGGGTATAGGTGATAGCAGTTTACCCAAACTCTACCCGCTTGTACCGCTCTGGATATTTGGTAAGCCTGATGCGTATCTCTAGTCCAAACCCCGGCGCCTAGCCCATATAAAGTGTCATTGGCAATTTCAATAGCTTCGGCTTCATCTTTAAAGGTGGTAACACAGACTACAGGTCCAAAAATTTCTTCTTGAAAAACTCTCATTTTATTGTTGCCTTTAAGTATGGTAGGCTGAATGTAGTAGCCGCCTTCAAGGCCTTCGTTGTATGCGGCTTCACCTCCCGTTAAAACTTCACAACCTTCATCTTTTCCAATGTTGATATAGTTTAAAATTTTCTCGTATTGGTCGTTGGAGGCCTGTGCACCCATCATGGTAGTAGGATCTAGCGGATGACCTAGTTTAATTGCCTTTGTACGTTCAATTACCCTTTCCATAAAACGGTCATAGATACTTTCTTGTACTAACATTCTAGAAGGGCAGGTACAGACTTCTCCTTGGTTAAGCGCAAACATAACGGCACCTTCCAGGCACTTGTCAAAAAAGTCGTCATCGGCATCAATAATACTTTCAAAGAAAATGTTGGGAGATTTTCCGCCCAATTCTAAAGTTACCGGGGTAATGTTCTTAGAAGCATATTGCATGATAAGCTGACCTGTAGTGGTTTCTCCGGTAAAGGCAACTTTGTTTATTCTAGGGCTTGAGGCTAGTGGTTTTCCCGCTTCTGCACCAAAACCGTTTACAACGTTCAGTACACCATCTGGCAATATACCTTCAATAAGTTCCATAAGCACCATGATACCAACGGGGGTTTGTTCCGCAGGTTTTAGCACAACACAGTTACCTGCCGCCAACGCTGGTGCTAATTTCCAAGTGGCCATTAGTATGGGGAAGTTCCAAGGGATGATTTGCCCTACAACGCCCAAAGGTTCCGTTACGTTCAAGGCTACGGTATTGGAGTCCAATTCACTTACGGAACCTTCTTCCGCTCTAATAACGCCCGCAAAATATCTGAAATGGTCTATGGCCAATGGAATATCCGCAGCCATAGTTTCACGAATGGCTTTGCCATTATCCCAAGTTTCGGCTCTTGCCAATGTTTCTAAGTTGCGTTCCATAACATCTGCAATTTTTAAGAGCATATTACTTCTTGTAGTGGCAGAAGAGGAATTCCATTCCGGAGCGGCTTTCCAAGCGGCATCAATGGCCAATTCAATATCTTCCGATGTGGAGCGCGCTATTTTTGTAAAAGCATTCCCGTCTACGGGTGATAAATTTTCAAAATATTCTCCTTTTTTAGGAGCGGTCCATTTTCCTCCAATATAATTTTCATACTGGCTCTTAAACTTAGGTTTTTGTAGAACGTCTTTTTCAACTGTTTGTGTGCTCATAACTAAGGGTGTTAAATTAATAGAATGTTCTTGATTATATATCTGTATATCAGTTATATATAAATGATTTTCTAAATGTAGTGGAGTTAGAATCAAATTATCTGACCATTTCTACCATTAGTATGACCAATACTATCATTCTTTGTTAAATTGGTATTTTACTGATGCTTATTTTGTATATTTCTTAGTAATTATTGAGTTGAATTGATACTTGTTCTGTTATGATTGGATTATCGGATAAATTTCTTTCGAACCGAAAGTTGGAAACATTAGTTGAGAATCAAACCTCCTATACCTTAAATAATGCAGCGTTGCATGTTTTTGAAACGCACCAACAGGCGGAAAGGGTATTGCTAAAGTTTGATCAGCCAGTTTTGGCGAGTATGATAGAGGGAAAGAAAATTATGCACCTTAGGGATTACGAGTCCTTTGATTTTTTGCCGGGAGAGTCTTTAGTGCTGCCTTCTAATGAAACTATGTGTATAGATTTTCCGGAGGCCATGAAAAGGAACCCTACCCGATGTTTGGCACTGGCTATTTCCGAGGATAAAATTAATCGGGTGCTACAACTCATGAACGAAAATATGCCAAAGCACGACAATAGGGAATGGGGCTTAATGGACTACAATTTTCATTTTGTAAACGATGCGGGTATTTTTCAAATTTTACAACGACTCTTGTTTTTATTCAGTGAAAATCACCCATCTAAAGATTTTTTTGTGGACAATATGCTCCGGGAACTGATTATTCGCATTTTACAGACCAATGAACGTAAAATTTATTCAAATTCAACATTACAATTAGATGCTAGCAGTAGGCTGGCTACGGTAATACGATATATTCGGGAGCATTTACACGAGCCTTTAAACGTTGAGGAGCTAAGTAACAAAGCTTGTTTGAGTCCCTCACATTTTCATAGGGTCTTTAAGACCGAACTGGGAATTTCTCCAATTGAGTTCATTAATAATGAAAGAATCAAGCTTGCTGTGGGTTTACTTCAAGACCCCAAACGAAGTATAAAAGATGTGTACCTGCAATGTGGTTTTGAAAGCCGCTCGTATTTTAACCGGGTGTTTAAGGCGCACCAGCAACTTTCACCAAGTGATTATCAAGCAAAAACATTGAATTTTAGAAATCAGATGTAAATTTAGATGCTAAAAGTGGTGCCTTCCTTACCGTCTTTTAGTTGAATACCAAGTTCTGCCAACTGGTCGCGAATCTTATCGGAGGTCGCAAAATCCTTGTTTTCACGAGCTTCCTTTCGGAGTTTTATTAATAGTTCTATAACTCCTGAAAGTTTTCCTGCATCCTCAGAAGTACCTCCCTTTTGTTCCAAGCCCAAAATATCAAATATAAAGGCATTTAAGGTATGGGTGAGAGTATCCTTATCGGCTACAGTAATCTTTTCTTTGCCTTCCTTAATGAGGTTTATATGCTTGACTCCTTCAAAAAGATGCGCAATTAAAATAGGTGTATTGAAATCGTCGTTCATGGCATCATAGCATTGCTGCTTCCATGCCTCAACATCAAAATTACTATTGGAGCCAGTTTCTAATCCATCTAAAATGGAAAGGGAATCCATTAGGCGGCTAAACCCTTTTTCAGAAGCTAGAAGTGCATCGTTGCTTAAATCTAGGATACTTGTATAATGCGCTTGCATCATAAAAAACCGAACCACTGAAGGTGAAAAGGCTTTACTTAGAATATCATTCTCACCGGTAAAAATTTCGCCGGGAAGTATGTTGTTTCCTGTAGATTTGGCCATTTTCTTGCCATTCATAGTCAGCATATTGGCATGCATCCAGTATCTTACGGGGGAATGACCGTAGCACGCTTCGGCTTGGGCTATTTCGCATTCGTGGTGCGGGAATTTAAGGTCCATACCGCCACCATGAATATCAAAAGTTTCGCCCAGATATTTGGTACTCATTGCCGTACATTCCAAGTGCCAACCGGGAAAACCATCGCCCCAGGGCGAAGGCCAGCGCATAATGTGTTGTGGCTCCGCTTTTTTCCAAAGAGCAAAATCCTGCGGACTATTTTTCTCGTCCTGAGCGGCCAATTCTCGGGTATTGGCAATCATGTCCTCTAATTTTCTTCCACTTAACTTACCGTACTCATGGCTGTCGTTAAATTTTGAAACATCAAAGTATACCGATCCGTTTACTTCGTAGGCAAAACCTTTGTTAAGAATTTCCTTTATGATTTCAATCTGCTCAATAATATGGCCCGTAGCGGTTGGCTCAATACTTGGGGGCAGAAAATTGAACTGCTCTAGAATGTTGTGAAAATCTATAGTGTAACGCTGTACCACTTCCATAGGTTCTAGCTGTTCCAACCTTGCTTTTTTTGCAATTTTGTCTTCGCCGTCCTCCGCATCATCTACCAAGTGTCCGGCATCCGTAATGTTACGCACATAACGCACTTTGTAACCTAAATGCTTAAGGTACCTAAAAATCATGTCAAAGGACATAAAAGTACGGCAGTTGCCCAAATGGACGTTGCTGTAAACCGTAGGTCCGCAGACGTACATGCCTATATGGCCTTCGTTTAAAGGTTCAAATATTTCTTTTTTACCGGAAAGGGAATTGTAAATCTTTAACTTCTGGTTCAGGTACAATTGCATGTTATGCTAGAGCTATTAAAAAGTAGTATCTAAATTAATGTAATCTAAAAATTCGCGGCGCACGGCTTCTTCTTTGAACTTACCTCCGTATTCTGCTGTAACAGTGCTGCTTTCTATGTCGCGTATACCTCTTGAATTTACGCAAAGGTGCTTAGCGTCAATTACACAGGCAACATCATCTGTACCCAAAACTTTCTGAAGTTCGCGTACAATTTGGATGTTCAAACGTTCCTGTACTTGAGGTCTTCTAGCAAAATAATCTACTACACGGTTCATTTTGGAAAGACCAACAACCGTTCCGTTAGAGATGTAGGCAATGTGGGCACGGCCTACGATGGGTAGAAGATGGTGCTCACAAGTAGAATAAAGCGTAATGTTCTTTTCAACTAACATTTCGCCATATTTATATTTATTGCTGAACGTAGAGGCTTTTGGTTTTCTGTCCGGGTGAAGCCCGCCAAAAATCTCTTTTACGAACATTTTAGCAACTCTATTGGGTGTGCCTTTTAGGCTGTCATCATCAAGATCAAGACCTAAAGTGAGCAATACCTCCCTTATGTTATCCTGTATTCTTTCAATCTTTTCATCATCGCTCAACACGAATGCATCTTTACGTAAAGGGGTGTCCTCTGATGTGGAAACGTGATCGTCTCCTAAATCTTCAAATTGCTTTTCCAAAGTACTATCAATTTTCATCTGCTTATATCTATTGGCATTTCTAATGCCCAATTCGTCTTAAAAAGTTTCAATACATTACACTTCGTGCCGAGTAAAACGAACTGCAAAGATATACATAATATGGCACTTTATGTTCTATATGTCCTGATACACAACATAAATTGCTGTTAAGAAAAGGAACAAGTTACTTTTATGGTATATCAAGGTGTAATTTGTTAAATGAATCGTTTTGCGATCTTATGGGCCATGTTGCTCTTTCTGGGAATAGGTACTGTGCAAGCACAGGTTTCCCCAGATTGTAGCAATGCTATACCCATTTGTAACAATACCCCGGTTAACGGAGGTACAACAGGTTTTGGTATAGATGATTTTAACGGTGCGTCTGTTAGTGGTTGTTTAGAACAAACCTTGACCGGTGCTATTGAGTCTAATTCTGCTTGGTACCGATTTAGAACAGGGGCTTCCGGACAATTGGGTTTTAATATTGGAATAGATACGCTGGAAGATTGGGATTTTGCACTTTACCGATCTAATGACTGCAGTAATTTAGGGGAGCCTGTACGATGCAACTTTTTTGATAATCAGGATGAGAATACATTTATTGGAGTGGGAGAGGACCCTACCGGAAATGCGGAGAATGTTCAATATGAAGCTTGGTTGGATGTAGAACCTGGAGAAGACTATTATTTACTCATTAACAATTTCAGTAATAACAACTCTGGATTTTCCATACAGTTCTCAGGTCATATTTTTGTGACCAATCCTTTTGATGCTTTGGATTGTTCCATAATCAATAACCTTCTTGGGCCACCAATAGCTGCCTGTGAAAATGAGACGGTTATTTTGGACGGTACTACCTCGGGAGCATCTTTATATAGGTGGTTTGCAGATACTGGTAGTGGATTTACGGAAGTAGTTGGCGAAAATGGCCCTACGTATGAAGTAAGTACTTCGGCAAATTATAGGATAGAAGTTATTCGTCCTTCGGAAACTATTATTAGTGATGTTCAGGTGTTTTTTACGGATGTGCCAGTGGCTCAGACCATCACGGACGATGCTTCGTGTGGAGGCTTGGCCATGTATGACCTTTCTCAGAAAGATTCGGAAGTTTTGGGGTTTCAAAGCCCCAATGAGTTTTTAGTAACCTACCATGCCACTATGGCCGATGCGGTTGGTGGTGCAAATGCTTTGCCTAAACAGTATCAAACTCAATCTGGTTCTCAAACCATTTTTGTACGGGTTACTTCCATAGGTAATTCAAGATGTTATGATGCTTCACAGCAATTTCAATTGACCAATATAGAAGCACCTGTTTTGGATTTTCCATCGGAAGTGTTTTTATGTGAAGCGGATGCCGGGGTACGTATCGGTTTGGAAAATACCAACCCTAACTATAGTTATCAATGGAGCTCTGGTGAAACGAGCCCCAATATATTGGTGTCCGTAGAAGGTAATTACGAACTAACGGTTACCTACTCACAGTCTGGTTTGAGTTGTAGTGATTCCAGAACGGTAACGGTTTTAACATCTAGACCGCCTGAGATCATAGATATTGAAATTGAAGATTTACAGAATAATAATACGGTAACCGTGTTAACGGATGCTTCTGTGGAATATGAATACCGCTTGGACAATGGAACATATCAAACCGGAAATAAATTTTATCAAGTTGAACCGGGAATGCATACGGTTACGGTAAATAATCCGCAGGGATGCGGAGATGTGTCCGAACAAATTGTGGTGATAGGCTTTCCTAAATTTTTTACTCCTAACGGGGATGGTTCCAATGAGTTCTGGAGCATTACCGGAGCGGATTTATTGGATTCTCCTATACTTACCATTTATAACCGTTTTGGAAAGCTATTGGCTCAATTGGATCCTAGTAATTCGCAATGGGACGGTTCTTTTGATGGGAAACCGCTGCCGGAAACGGATTATTGGTTCAAGCTTACCTATACGGCAGCCGATGGCCAGACCGTGACGGCCAAATACATCAATAATCATTTTTCTTTGAAGCGATAGGTCTCTGGAATCTACTTTCAGATTGGGTATTTTATCGATAAACCGTCTATTATTTATGCTTAAGCATACTAAAATTACTGTCTTTGAGTTATTTAATAGTATTGTTTTAGCCCCATACCTATGCGCTTTTTACTATCTGTTACTTGTGCGGTTTTTTTTCTTTGTACAGAAATTCAAGCCCAAAACTCAGCTGATTGTCGGACGGCCATTCCCGTATGTGCCGATGCTCCCATTATGGGATATGCAGACGGTACGGGCGTGATAGATGATTTTGATCCGGAAGTAATTACGGAAACAGGTTGTCTTGAGAAGGGTAGCGTTAGTAATGCTAATATTGAGAACAATACATCTTGGTTTGTTTTTAGGGCGGGCACCGAAGGCCAAGTTGGGTTTGATTTGGAAGCATTGCCCGTGAGTGGTTCTGGTACGCCAACGGCGGAATGGGATTTTGCCGTTTACGGTCCTGATGTAGATTGCACGGCTATAGGTACCGGAGCAGTGCAGCCCATACGGTGCAATTACGAAGTGAACAATACTAGGTTTACTGGCTTAGGGGTGAATCCTGAAAATGGTCAAGCGGGATCACCTTCCGTTACTCAGAACCTCAATACCTATGATGAGTATTTAGATGTATTGCCAGGAGAGGTGTATTACATTTTAATCAATAATTTTAATACGAATTTTGATGACGAGCGCGAGCCATTTATGCTCACCTTTACAGGAAGTTCCGTAGCGGCCGATCAGAATACGGCCTTGGACTGTACCCTCAGAGATGAATTTTTAGGCTTGGATATAGCAGCTTGCGAAGGCGACCCGGATATTACATTGAGTGCTTTGAATTCACCGGCGGGACCGGATATTTCCAATATAGCATGGTCTGTTGATTATGATGATGATGGTACCATAGATGCGCCGTTAGGGTCGGGTCCATCTGCCACCCAAATCTCTGTTTCCAGTCCGGATACGGGAAGGTATTTTGTGGATATAACTACGGATGCCGGTGGACATATTTTAGACGATATTCTTATCACCTATTATGGAATACCCGTTCTTGATCGTGTTGAGACCCTAAACTCCAACTTGTCCTTAGACCCGAATTTGAACAACATTGAAATTTTTGTTGATGGCGATGGTGATTATGAATACGCTATTAACGAAGGAGAATTTCAGGATGAAGCCGTTTTTAACGATGTTCCTCCCGGTATAAATACTTTGGTAATCAATGATAAAAATGGGTGCGGAACAACAGAACCTATTGAATTTTTGGTGGTAGGCTATCCTAAATTTTTCACCCCTAATAATGATGGGGCCAATGATACGTGGAATATTAAAGGAATAGAGACGTTAACTGATCCTATAGTCTTTGTTTTTGATCGTTATGGAAAATTGCTGGCACAACTAGGGGTAAATTCAAGTTGGGACGGAACTCTAAACGGTAACCCTTTGCCTTCCTCTACCTATTGGTTTAAATTGGAGTACGGGGAGCAAGAAAATAACGTTCAAGTAGCAAAAACTACAAAGGCACACTTTGCCCTAAAAAGATAAAAGTCCGGCGGTTGCCAGACTTTTAAGAACATATATAGTTTTATTCTTCTAGAAATTTAAAGTGTAGCCAATAGTAACATTGGTATTAACTCTATTTAAAAGAGCAGGAGTATTTATCCCAGTATCAAAGAAGTATTGGAGTACGTCTTGCTCGGTACGGTTTACCGCTAAATCCAATCGGCTTCTACCAAAATTATATCCAAGTCCACCGGAAACCCCATTTAGGTCTCCAATAATATTTCCACTTTCATAAGGGCTCTGCTCATAACGGTATCCAGCTCTTAAGCTAACTCGTTGTATACGATATTCGCCTCCAATCCGGATAGATGATACCGCCCCTAGGCTTTCGGAGATAAATTCATTTTCATCTGCAAAACCAGAATCGCTTGTAGGTCTTAACTCTGCGTTAGACATGTCTTGATAGCCGTAATCAACACTTAAAAGTCCGCTTTTGCCAAAAATAGCAGAAATACTTCCTGTTACTTTTCCGGGTGTTTTAATTTGATAATCGAAAATGTTAATGTAATTCAGGTCAAAAAAATTGAAATTATTTTCTTTATTAGGATAGTTAGAGTCTATTCCTTGCGAAAAATTATCGGTCAAACGGTACCAAGTTGGTGACTGGTAGCTAGCGCCCAATCTAATAACGTCATTTACTTTTGCAATTGCACCAAGGCTGAGCGAAAAGCCTGTACCTTCCGTAACCAACAAATTGTCAAAAGCTACGGTCCTTATTTCTTGGGTGTCGGTATCCGTAAGAGATTCGTCATATCTGTTCAAACGATCATATTGAATAGTGTGAAAGTTGAGGGAAGCTCCAAAATAGAAATTCTCACCATACTGCGTGGCTGCATTAACCGTAAACTTGCTGTTATATCCTGATATCGTTTGTCTAAAATCTTGGTTAACACTCTGATAATTTGCGTTGGAAAAGTAGCTTGTATTATCGTCGTCATCAACGGTTGGCTCAATAATACCTGCTTGAAACCCTAAAAAGGCTTGCTGTCCAAAAAAACCAAGACCATTGGTTGCACCTATATCCAAGTAGGCTTCACCAATAGTTTCGTTCTGCTGTAATTTTAAGGGTTGAAGGCGTATGCCATCCGCATAGTCAAGAAAGTAATTGTCTATAGCTTCGTTACTACTGCCCAAAGTTGTAATTTGGTCGTCAAAATTTTGGACAACGTCATAATTCACCGCAAGGGATAATTTCCTCCATTTGCTATCTGGATCGGTAGATTTAAATACAAATGCACCACCCACTTGGTTAATGTCAAAATTGTTGTTTCGGGTGCTGTTTAAAGTTCCGTTATAATCGGAATCCGTATTTCTGGAATAGTTAGTTCCGGATATAGAAAATAGTCCGTTGTTAAAAACTGCACTACCGGCAGGGTTAATGTTCAGGGCCGATAAATCTCCGCCTAGAGAACCAAAAGCTCCTCCCATAGCTTGAAAACGTGCCGAACCTTGAAGGTTTTCGGTACTGTAGCGCAAAACATCATTTATAGTCTGGGCACTTGCAATGGCACATGCAAATAGCCCTATGAATGTTATATATTTTCTCATTCCTAGCAATTTTAAAGTAAGTTACTTCTTGATTTTGGACTTAGTTTCTTCTACTTGATGATGACCTTGATCCAGAAGATCTAGAGCTTGATCCAGATGAAGATCTGCTTGAACTTCCTGAGCTTCTGTAAGAGCCCGAGCTACTTGAAGAGCGGCCAGAACTTCTATAGGTGCTTCCGCTGGAACTGCTTCTGCTTGTTCCCGAAGATCTGTAGGAGCTGCTTCTAGGAGAAGTGCTTCTATATGTACTGTTACCGCTAGTTCTAGTTCCTGAACTTCTGTATGTAGAGGTTCTTCGCGGTGTAGTTGCGCTGCTTCTAGAAGTGCTGGTTCTTGATGAACTGTTGTATTTGGGAGTAGCTCTTGTGCTTCTGCTTGTTCTATAAGAGTTATTCCTGTCAACGCCTACAGTTCTTCTAGATGCGGACGAGCGGTTGCTGCTGTAGCTTCTTGAAGTTCCAGAAGCGGAACTTCTGTTGGTACTGGTCCTTCTTGAGTTAGTAGCAGAGTATCTTGGTGTTGACCTACTGCTGCGATTTACGTTGGAACTACGTGAAACATATCTTGAGTTGCCTCCAACAATAGCATTGGTGTTATGTTGGTAACCCCTTCTGCTGCGATTGTAGGCGTAGTTTCGGTTTCGGTAGGAGTAGTTGTTGAAACCATTGTAATAGCCATATGGAGGGCACCAAGTTCCGTAACCGCCCCAGCCATAATATCCGCCATAGAAACCACCGTATCCGTAGCCTCCCCATCCCCAAGGGCTGTATCTGTATCTCCAAGGATTATAGAAACCACCATATCCGTAACCTCCCCAACCATAGCCGTTATATAGCCAAGGTGAAGCCCAGCCAAAACCGCCAAAATTGTTCCATCCGTTATCGTAAATATTGATGTTTACACCAGTTGCATTATCACCCCATCCTGCATATCCGGCGTAATCATTGTTGTTATTATAATAATCTGTAAGTTGCCCGTCTGAAATGCTGTCTTGGGCAGTGTCACTGGAGTATGAATCTATATCCGTAAATATTTCACCTTCCAGCATTTGGTCATATTGACCCGCTTGTTGTCCAAAATAATCGGAATAGGGTTCTCCGTTATCCAGCTTTTTTGTCTGCTGAGGTCTAGTCTGGCGCTCTACGCTAACTTGGTTGTCGCTAGAATAAATTCCATCATTATCATAATATGAGGCAGACTGGTACGAGCCGCAAGACGCTGCAACAATGCCGGTTAAGGTACAAAGTGCAACAAGCCGAATTTTACTGCTGGGTGGTAAATGTATCATGGGTGCAATTTTTATTGTTGAACATAGTAAAAATAAGTAGTTTTACCCAATTATTTTGCTAACATAAGCACAAGTTTTGTGCCAAACTAAATATAATGGGTAAGAATTTGACAAAGCGCAGCGAGGACTATTCCAAATGGTATAATGAACTCGTGGTAAAAGCCGATTTAGCCGAAAATTCAGCTGTAAGAGGTTGTATGGTAATCAAACCGTACGGTTTTGCTATCTGGGAGAAAATGCAAGCAGAGCTGGATAAGAGGTTTAAGGAAACGGGTCATGAAAATGCGTATTTCCCACTTTTTGTACCTAAAAGTTTGTTTGAGGCCGAAGAAAAAAATGCAGAAGGTTTTGCCAAGGAATGTGCTGTAGTTACTCATTATAGGCTCCAAAATGACCCTGACGCACCTGGAAAATTAAGAGTTGACCCTAATGCAAAATTAGAAGAAGAGTTAGTGGTGCGCCCCACTAGTGAGGCTATTATATGGAATACCTATAAAGGATGGATCCAATCATATAGAGATTTACCTTTGTTGATCAACCAATGGGCCAATGTAGTTCGTTGGGAAATGCGTACACGCCTATTTCTTAGAACCGCGGAGTTTCTTTGGCAAGAGGGGCATACGGCCCATGCTACTGAAGCGGAAGCTATACAAGAGGCGGAAACAATGAACGGAGTGTATGCGGCATTTGCTGAAGAACACATGGCAATGCCCGTTATACAGGGACTAAAGACAGAAAGTGAGCGTTTTGCCGGTGCGGTAGAAACGTATTGTATTGAAGCGCTTATGCAAGATGGTAAGGCTTTACAGGCAGGAACATCACACTTTTTAGGTCAGAACTTTGCTAAAGCTTTTGACGTGAAGTTTGCTACAAAAGAAGGTAAGCAAGAATACGTTTGGGCTACTTCATGGGGGGTGTCTACACGCCTTATGGGAGCTTTGATTATGACCCATAGTGATGATAATGGATTAGTTTTACCACCAAAATTAGCGCCAATACAAGTGGTAATCGTGCCAATTTATAAAGGAACCGATCAGTTGGATGCTATCTCAGATAGGGTTGCACCTTTGGTAAAAGAATTAAGGGCCAAAGGTATTTCTGTTAAGTTTGATAATAGAGATACCCATAAACCGGGTTTCAAGTTTAACGAATATGAGTTAAAGGGTGTTCCCGTTCGTTTGGCAATTGGTCAGAGAGATTTAGAAAATGGTACGTATGAAGTTGCTCGAAGGGATACTTTGGAAAAAGATACCGTGCCAGCGGAAGATGTAGTTGCTAAAATTGAATTTCTTTTGGACGATATTCAAAAAAATATTTATCAAAAAGCGCATTCATTTAGAGAAGAGCATATTACCGAAGTTGCTACGTACGAGGAATTTAAGAAAGTTTTGGAAGAAAAAGGAGGGTTTATATCTGCCCATTGGGACGGAACTAATGAAACCGAAGAAAAAATAAAGGAAGAGACCAAAGCAACTATTAGATGTATCCCGTTAGATGCCGAAAACACTGATGGTAAGTGCATGGTAACAGGAGAACCTTCCGCAAAAAGAGTACTTTTTGCAAAAGCTTATTAAAAAAATTAAGTTAACTATTGCGTTAGTAAAAAATAATTGTATTTTTGCATCCGCAATTGCGCAAAGTATGGTCCGTTCGTCTAGGGGTTAGGACGCCAGGTTTTCATCCTGGTAACAGGGGTTCGATTCCCCTACGGACTACAAAAGGTTCTAGAAGGAATTTTTAAAAAAATTATAACAAGTTAGAAGAAGATGGCAAATCACAAGTCAGCATTAAAAAGAATCAGAAGAAACGAAGCGGTACGTCTTCGTAACAGATATCAGCATAAAACTACGCGTAATGCTATCAAAAAGTTGCGTGGTGAAGAGAACAAGAAAGATGCTGAAGCTTTGTTGCCTAGCATTGTTAGTATGATCGATAAATTGGCTAAGCGTAATATTATCCATAATAATAAAGCGGCTAACTTAAAAAGTAAATTGGCAAAGCACGTTGCTGCTTTATAAGATTTATATAATATATTAAAAAAGCCCTGATGCATTGCATCAGGGCTTTTTTTGTGCTCTATTTGTTTGGTTTTAGCTGCGCAGTTTTCGTCTCATTCTTATGAAGCCTATAACAAAACAGAGGTAGCTTACGATTATTAGCGTTAGATGAATTCTTTTTACTATCGGTGGAGTTGGTGTTTCTTGAATTGAATGAATGTATCTAATGACTTTTATTGGCAGGTAACCTGTGTAAAAAATAATTAAGCCGGTGCTTAACCAGAACAAAAGGTTTTCTTTGGTTGGAAAAATTTTATCTATTGCAAAGAATTTCTTTAAGTACAATGTACAGGTGTAAATGAGAACTATACCGCCAGCTAGATAGGAATATACTTGAGGGAGTCTACTAAAGTCATCAATAAAGGCATTTATTAAACAGACGAACAAGAAGAAAATGGCCCCATATAGTATATTCTGTTTTTGTTTTGAATCGTCAATATAAAATCTAAAAATATAATAGAAGTAGAGATAAAATATCAGCATATAGATATTGTAAATCACCATGTTGTTGTTACGATAGGTGTTTGCAGAAATTAAGCTGAATTCTTCATAGTTGTTTATAAGGTAGCCAAGGAATTCATTTAACAAGGTGTAAAAGAATATTATTGGCAGGTATTTAAGTTTTGAATCAAAATACTTTGGGTACCTAAATAAAGCCAATCCCAATGTAATTACATACATTGGGATTAGCGAATTTTTCAAAAAGTAATCTAGATCTATCAAAAGATAAATATTAATTTAAGATTCTGATTATTAATCGCTTGAGTGCCCTTCGTTCTTTGTAGTGCTTTTAGGGGCAAAGTATGGCTTGGGAGCAGAGAACAGGTTAGGTAAAAATGAAGCTTCATTTTTGCTGTTCGGAGTCATTTGGTCTCCTTTGCCGTGCATGTCATTGAAGTTGTCCTTTAGGAGAACAATTCTTTCTCTTCCTTTTTTAGAATCGTCAATATAAAATATATGGTTGCCACCATCTCTTTTTACTGTAGGAGACATCATAACCGTATTTTGTCTTGGATGCTTTACCGGTTTGCCATCTTCAAATTTCTTTTCGTTGGCATAATTGGCAAAGTAAAAGCGTAAGGTGGTTAATTTTTCTCCAGAGAGTTCGGCTTCCTTTTCAATATAGGCCATGTATTTTTTAAGGTCTTCATATTCATAGGAGACATAGCGCGCTACTTTAAATTTTCCCGGGTTAGCGATATCATCATTGCCACTTTCGGTACTTTGTGATTTTTTGTCGTACTGCTGTTTAGGATCTTTGTTATTGCGGTCTATGGCATCTTCATAATCTTGAATAAGGTCTACGCGTCTATCTTTGTAGTTGACGTATAGTTTGTGGGCCTTTTCAGGCATGATAATACCGTTGCTGTAAGCAGTGTCCACAGCAGTTTCACCGGGGCATTCCGGACAAGGTTTGCTATTTTTTTCAACACAACCGGTAACCATTAAAAAAAGAAATAATGTTGCGCAAGCCAGCGCTGGTTTTAACGAATTTTTCATGACATAAGTTTTTAAAGTTCTACTTGTTATACATGCAAAATTCGGGGGAAGAAAAATTTTTGCTCCATAAAGATATCCGAAAAAACGGATATTTCGGGTTTAGGCTACAGAATTCCGTAATTTTTAGGTGATTATATAGATGGAAAAATGTAGGGTTTTGGTTCTTCTTTGAAGATAGGTGTTAAGAATTTTGTCCATAAAAAAATCCTGAATTCCCATTTTTTAATTGGGAACCCAGGATTCTATTGTTTGATATTTCAGTAAATGAATCTGTGTTTATTGATTCATTGTAAGCAAAAATTCTTCGTTGTTTTTGGTCTGTTTAATACGTTGTTCAATAAATTCCATAGCTTCTACAGGATTCATATCTGCCAAGTATTTTCTTAAGATCCACATGCGCTGTATTGTACTTTCGTCCAACAGCAAATCATCACGTCTGGTACTTGAAGAAGTAAGGTCTATCGCGGGGAAAATTCTTCTGTTAGAAATCTTACGGTCTAACTGAAGTTCCATGTTACCTGTTCCTTTGAATTCTTCAAAAATAACCTCGTCCATTTTTGAACCGGTCTCTGTTAGTGCGGTTGCTATGATAGAAAGTGATCCACCGCCTTCTATATTTCTTGCAGCACCAAAGAATCTTTTAGGCTTATGAAGTGCATTGGCATCTACACCACCACTCAATACCTTACCGGATGCCGGTTGTACCGTGTTATAGGCTCTGGCCAAACGGGTTATGGAATCTAAAAGGATAACAACATCATGGCCACATTCTACCAAACGTTTTGCTTTTTCCAAAACAATATTGGCTACACGTACATGTTCCGTAGCTTCTTTATCAAAAGTAGAGGCTACAACTTCGCCACGTACGTTACGTTGCATGTCCGTTACCTCTTCAGGACGTTCGTCAATAAGTAAAATTATTTGGTAAACCTCAGGGTGATTAGCAGCAATTGCATTGGCAACAGCTTTTAATAACATGGTTTTACCCGTTTTTGGTTGGGATACGATCATACCTCTTTGTCCTTTTCCTATAGGAGAGAACAAATCAATAATTCTAGTAGAGATATTACTTTGCCTGTCGGCCAAGTTAAATTTTTCTTGTGGGAAAAGAGGGGTCAAATGCTCAAAGGACACACGGTCTCTAACGATTTGAGGGTCTATCCCGTTTATTTTGTTCACCTTGATCAGCGGAAAATACTTTTCGCCTTCCTTTGGAGGTCTTACGTTACCTAAAACGGTATCTCCTGTTTTAAGACCAAAAAGCCTAATCTGTGATTGTGATACGTAAATATCATCTGGAGACGAAAGGTAATTGTAATCAGAAGAGCGTAAGAAGCCATAACCATCTTGCATGATGTCCAAAACACCTTCACTTTCTATGATACTGTCAAACTCAAATTCTGGTTCTTTGTATCGGTTTTTCAAGTCCTTATCAAAGTTACTCTTGTCATAAGTAGACTTTTGGTGACGTTGATTTTTATTGTTGGAATTGTTGTTGCCGTTGGAAGTGTTCTGGTTTTTGTGTTGAGGGTTGTTCTTAGGTTCCCTTTTAACAGGTCTTGGGCGGGGTTTTTTTACTTCTGCTTGTGCTGGTGTAGATTCTTTGGTTTCCGGATTTTCCTTTGGAGCGGGAGCAGCGGTTTTAGTTTCGGGTTTCTTGGCTTCAGGAGCTATCCTAGGCTTACGCGCTCTTGGTTTTGGCTTAGGTTTAGGTTTTTCCTCAGTTTTTGGGGCGGTTACCTCTGCTACAACTTTGGGGTTGGCTGCTTGTACATCCAAGATTTGATAAACAAGGTCCAGCTTTTTTAAGGTTTTGAACTTTGGCACATTTAAGCCTTTGGCAATTTCCTGCAATTCAGGCAGTTTTTTTGCTTTTAAATCTGAAATTTCAAACATTAAGTATGATATAAATTATACGTCTCTAGTATTGATAAGAAGTGAATTGTTATCCGAGTATTACGAGGGAAAGATTTCCCAATAGGTAAGTGTAATAACTAATAATCTCACAATATTACGAATTATTTTGCTTGTGACACCGTTTTTTTTCAAAAAGACGTGTATTTTTGTGGAGCAAAATTGCGTTTAGAGAATGATTCAAAGAATACAGACGGTTTTTTTATTAGTAGTAGTTCTTGTTGCAGGGGTATTGCCGTTCTGGGTAAATTTGTGGTCAGATGCGGAGGGAAATGAAATTTTTGCAAAAAATGACGTTTTTATATCGGGAGCGTTTTATGTTTCCGCTTTACTGGCGCTTATTGCAATTGTGCTGTTTAAAAATAGAAAAAATCAATTTGTGATGAACAGATTGAATATGATATTGAATCTTTTTTTACTAGGATTTTTCGTGTACAGGTCGCTAAATTTATCCGGAGAGATTTCGGTCTCGGAGAAGGGTATTGGGATGCTCATTCCTATTATTTCTATCGTTTTCTTGGTTCTTGCCAATAGAGCCATTAAGAAGGATGAGGATCTTGTAAAATCTGTTGATCGTTTGCGATAAACCTTACATCTTAGTAGTATTAGTGCGTAAAACCCGGAGTAGTTACCGGGTTTTTTTTATGCTTTCCATTTAGTTGAAAAACCGTTCCGGTTTGTAAAGTATCACAAAAGTATCGCAGAATGCGAATTTAATGTGATAGACTTTTCATCTTTTCTTGAATTCTTCGTGATACCACCTTTCTATGTTTGTCCCAAGAAACAACGGAGCTATCGATAGTCGGTATCGAAACTGTTTCAAAAAACAATTAAACAATTTTAAAATTTTACGATTATGAAAAACAGAAAATTTTCTTTCGCACTAGTAGCTTTTGCCATGACAGCTTTTGTAGTTAGTTGTTCGGATGACGATGTAGAAACAGTAACAGTAACAGAAACGGTTACCGAAACAGAAACCGTTGAAGTAGATTCATCTATGCCAATTGGTGATTTAACAGTAACTAGAAGCGGAAACTTAACAGCAGAGAGTGGTACGCCTACCCAAGGTCTTGTAGAATTGGGAGCAGATACGGAAAGCACCAATTTTGTGCATTTTGATGATGACTTTATGACAGAATTGGGAACAGGTACAGTAGGTATCTTTTTCTCTACTTCAGAAACTTTTACTGCTGATCCTGCCAATGGAAACCCAGATTTAATGTTGATCGGCAACGTACAGGGTAATGGTGAAATGTACATTAAGTTAGATGCAGCTCCTGAGGATAAATATACTCACATTATTTTATGGTGTGCTACTGCAAACATTCCTTTTGGAAATGTACAATTGCAGTAATTAGAATTTTATGGCCTTTGGGAATAGAGACACATGATTCTGTTTTTCTATGTCTCCCAAAGGCTTTTTCTTTTTTGGGTGAAGCGAACAAATAGGTTAGCTCGCCCAAACAAATAAAACAGAGTTATGAAAAATAATAAATATATAGTTCTCTTGGTATTCTCCTTTTGTGCAGCTTATGTACAGGCGCAGAGTGGGTGGACAAGAGAAGCAAAGGGATTTTATGTTCAGGCTACTGCATCATATTTTTCCTCTAATGATTACTATACTACAGAAGGTAGACTGGCCGATCAGGGCAGTACGTTCAACAGTGGCGGACTTTTGATTTACGGTGAGTACGGTATTTCCGATAGGTTTACCGCTATATTGGATGTGCCATTGGTAAGGTTGAATAGTTTTAGTACCACCGAAACCGTTGCAGGGGTAGGTAACATTCAATTGGCAATAAAATATAGACTGTTAAAGAGCTTTCCGTTATCGCTCCAAGTTGGGTTTGATATACCTAGTAATGATGGTGAGAATTTTGCGCGATCCAACACTGCGGATGACTTTGGCCAGTTTAACGAAATTAACCTTCCGCTTTCAGATGGGGAGTTTAATGTATGGACCACCTTAGCGGCATCTCATGGTTTTGCTAATGGAAAAACGTATGCTTCCGCCTTTACAAGCATCAATTTCAGAACAGAGTCTTTTAGCAATCAACTTCAGTTTGGAGCAGAGGTAGGGCACTTGTTTTTTGATAAGCTGTATCTAATAGGGAAATTAAAAATTCAAGAACGGTTATCGTCCGAAAACAATGTTCAAAGCGGTTCTTTTCTATATGGTGAAGGAACTACGTTTACCAATTTTGGTTTAACGTCTATCTACAAGTTAACGAACCATTTGAATTTATTAGCCAACTATTCCGATTATTCAGGTTTTTTGGTAGAACGAAAGAATATATATGACGGGGGCACTTTTTCATTGGGCCTTTCTTTGGAATATTAGCTAGGGTGAAAAATTGGGGCGCCCAATGGTTTTGGTGCCCTATATTTTTACCTTTTTCCAATTTCTATTACTTCTAGATCCTTTATGTCATTTCCATCAATTACAAAACGAAGCATTGTTCTCATTTGGTGAAAACCGTGCTTTCCGCAGGCACCGGGATTCATATGTAGCACACCCAATTTTTTGTCCATCATTACTTTTAGGATATGTGAATGTCCGCAAATGAACAGTTTAGGTGGGTTTGCTTTAATAACATCGCGGGTTCTAATATTGTATTTGGGTGGGTATCCGCCAATGTGGGTCATATAAACTTCAACACCTTCACAGAAAAAACGACTATCTAATGGAAATTCTTTTTGAATAACATGGTCGTCTATGTTTCCGTAAACCGCTCTTAGGGGTTTAATTTTTTTTAAGGTATCGGTTACTTCCAAAGTGCCTATATCACCTGCATGCCATATTTCATCCGCTTGACGGGCATATTTTAAAATCGTATCATCCATATGCGAATGGGTGTCGGATAGCAATAGAATCTTGGTCATAAACGGATTTGAAATTAAATGATGGGTTGTGGCTTGGCTACTATTTTATAGTGCCTTGTTTCGTTTGTTCAAAGAAAAGTATCTTTGCTGCTCACAAAATTAAAGGTTTCGGTTGAGATATTTCGTTGAATTTTCATACTTGGGCAAGGATTACCATGGTTGGCAAAACCAGCCCAACGCAATTTCTGTACAGGAAGTTCTGGAAAAGGCATTTTCTACTTTGTTACGGACTCCTCTGGCTTTGACCGGTGCGGGAAGGACAGATGCGGGTGTGCATGCCAAACAAATGTTCGCTCATTTTGAGGTTGACGAGATTCAAAACTTGGAGCAATTGGTTTATAGGTTGAATTCGCTTTTGCCCGAAGCTATTGCCGTTCATGATATTTTTGCTGTTCATGAAGATGCCCACGCCCGTTTCGATGCCCAAGAGCGTACCTATGAATATTGGGTGCTACAAAATAAAAATCCGTTTTATATTGATTTTGCCCATTACGTAAAACACCCCTTGGATATAGGAGCTATGAACGATGCTGCTCAATTCCTTTTACAATTCAGTGATTTTGAATGTTTTTCCAAGACACATACAGACGTAAAGACCTATTTGTGCGATGTTAAAAAGGCGGTTTGGGAAATAAAAGACGATAAATTGGTGTTTACTATAACTGCAGATCGCTTTTTAAGAAATATGGTACGTGCCGTGGTTGGTACGTTACTGGATGTAGGCACGGGAAAAATAAAACCGGCCCATGTTAAATCAATCATAAATAGCAAGAACAGGGGCAATGCCGGCCCATCGGTACCGGCAAAAGGGCTATATTTGACCTCTGTTTTATACCCCAAAAAGATTACTGAAAAACATGGATAAAGATTCGGGAAAAGCATTTGACATGAGGCTGTTCAAACGGCTGTTAGCGCATACACGTCCGTATCGAGTTACTTTTTACGGGGTAGCCCTTGCGGCTATTCTGTTATCCGGATTTGCCGTGATGACCCCAATAATTGTTCAGAGAATTATTGATGATGCCATTAAATTGGGAGACGAAGACAAGCTCTTGTTTCTTACTATGGCCATGGCAGGTGTTCTTTTGGGGCAGGTTATTTGTCAGCTTTTGTTTAATTACTACGCCAACTGGTTAGGGGAATCTGTTATAAAGGATATCCGTATCAACCTATTTAAGCATATGCTGGGTTTCAGAATGAAATATTTTGATAATTCCTCATTGGGCGTGCTGGTAACACGGGCCGTTGCGGATATGCAGCGGATCGGTGAAATTTTTAGCCAAGGCTTTTTTGTGATTGTTGCGGATTTATTGAAAATGTTCGTGGCTGCCGTGGTAATGTTGATAATGAACTGGCGGCTGGCCCTTATTGTTTTTGCCATTTTGCCGTTAATTCTTTATGCAACACGTTTGTTCCAAAAGGCAATGAAAGTGGCGTTTGCAGAAGTTAGGGCCCAAGTGTCCAATCTCAATTCTTTTGTGCAGGAACGAATAACGGGCATGAAAATCGTGCAGTTGTTCACGCGTGAAAAAATTGAAAGCGAGAAATTCAGGGTCATTAATGAGAAACACCAAAACGCTTGGTTAAAAACGGTTTGGTACAACTCCATCTTTTTCCCGATCGCAGAAATCGTTTCGTCAATTGCTGTGGGTTTAATTGTTTGGTACGGCGGACTCCAAAATGTATCCGACCTTTCTAAGGAAGAGCTGGGTACGTTATTTGCATTTATACTATTGATCGATATGCTTTTTAGGCCCTTGCGCCAAATTGCGGATAAGTTCAATACGTTGCAAATGGGTATGGTAGCGGCTAACCGGGTCTTTAAAATTTTAGATACCCAAAGTAATATACAGGATGTGGGTACTGTGGTCAAAGAGAATGTAAAAGGAGATATAACCTTTAAGAACGTACGTTTTGGATATTTGGAAGATGAGGAAGTCTTGCATGGTATTTCATTTGAAGTAAAAGCAGGGGAGACGGTAGCAATTGTAGGAGCCACAGGTGCCGGAAAATCCACAATAATTAATTTATTGAATCGCTTCTATGAGATTAATTCAGGCTCTATTTTAGTTGATGGAGTGGATATTAAAGATTTTAGTTTGGCATCTCTTAGGTCTCAAATAGCAGTTGTTCTTCAAGATGTGTTCCTTTTTGCGGATACTATAGAGAACAATATATCCTTAAAGGACTCAAATGTTACTTTAGAGCTTATTGAAGAAGCTGCCAAACAGATTGGGGTAGATGAATTTATTACCAGTCTTCCGGATGGCTATAAGTATAATGTAAAGGAAAGGGGAACAATGCTTTCCAGTGGGCAACGCCAACTTATTGCATTTTTACGGGCCTATGTAAGTAACCCCAGTATTTTGGTTTTGGATGAGGCAACGTCTTCCGTAGACACCTATTCTGAACAACTTATACAGAGGGCTACGGAGAAAATAACAGAAGGCAGAACCTCTATAATAATTGCGCATCGTTTAGCTACGATTAAAAAAGCCGATACTATTATTGTAATGGATGCCGGTAAAATTGTTGAAACGGGAACCCACAAGCAGCTGTTGAAAAAAGGAGGATATTACAGTAACCTTTACGAGGCACAGTTTCTTTCGGAAGAAGTAGCTTAGTCTATTAAGTCTTCTTTTATTATTGCAGTCAGCTCGTCCATGCTGCCAAAATCAACAAATCTTCCGTTTTTTATATAAGATATATTTCCGGTCTCTTCACTTACAACAAGTGCCAAGGCATCTGTTTTTTCAGTAACCCCAACGGCGGCCCTATGTCTAAGTCCGTAGCGCAATGGAATATTACGTTCATTGGAAACCGGTAAAATTGCACGTGTAGCTACAATGTGGTTGTTTTCTATTATTGCGGCGCCATCATGTAGCGTGCTGTTCTTGTAAAAGATACTCTCAAGAATTGGTTTGTTCACTTCAATGAACATTTTATCGCCTGAGGATTTAATGAAATCCAAAGAGTTGTTTCGCTCCAGTACGATCAAAGCACCGGTTTTGGTAGAGCTCATTTTTTTGCAGGCAGCAACAATGGCGTCTACATCCATACTCACGGTTACGCCATCTTGCCTTAAAAATTTAAAATGCTTTATAAAGTTTCGCTTATTGGCAAAATTGGTAGAACCGATCATTAATAGGAACTTCCTTATCTCTTGCTGAAAAACTATGATTAGGGCAATAAGTCCCACTTGCATAAAGGCACCAACCAGACTGCTGATCATTTCCATGCCCAAGAGTTCGGTCAATTTCCAGAATCCCCAGACAATTACAATTCCAATAAAGATATTAATGGCAACAGAACCCCGTACCAACTTGTAAACATAGTACAAGAGTATGGCTACTAGAATAATGTCTAGTATATCAGTAATCTTAAATTCTAGAAAATTCAGAAAGTCCAATCCGGAGGTGTTTTTGTAAAATTAGTGAAATCCATACACTTTTAACAAGGCATTAATTCTTCTGCAAGTTTAACACATTCATACGCTTCTTTAACGTCATGAACCCTTAAAATATTGGCGCCGTTCATAATTGCGGCCATATTAAGGGCAGTGGTTCCGTTTAAAGCATTTTTTGCATCGGTTTTAAGTACTTTGTAAATCATGGATTTTCGGCTTAGGCCTATAAGCAATGGATGCTCAAGATTTTTGAAAAGCCCAAGTTTTTGTAAAACTTCATAATTCTGCTCCAAGGTTTTTGCAAACCCAAACCCAGGGTCTATAACAATGTCTACAATTCCCAAGGCCTTAGCGGCATTGATTCGTTCGGAGAAATAGGAAATTATATCAACTAGAAGGTCATTGTACGTGGTTTGCTGTTGCATGGTTTGGGGTGTACCTTTCATGTGCATTATTATGTAGGGCACACGATGTTTAGCTACGGTCGGGAGCATTTGGTCGTCTAGCTTTCCGGCGGAAATATCATTTATCATGGCAGCTCCGGCATCAAGGCAGGCAGCGGCCACTTTACTTCTAAAGGTGTCAATGGACAGAATAATATCCGGGAAGTGCTTCAGTAACAGTTCTGTTAGGGGAAGCATACGTTTTATTTCCTCTTCTTCCGTAACATGTTCGGCACCCGGTCTGGAACTGTAACCGCCCACATCTATAAAGGTGGCACCATCATTCAGCATTTTCTCGGTCTGCTTTAAAATGGAGTTGTTGTCCCTGTATTTTCCGCCATCGTAAAACGAGTCTGGAGTACAGTTTAATATGCCCATCACTTTTGGGGTGGATAATTGGATGAGGCGGCCTTTGCAATTTAGTGTCATATATGATAAAGTTGAAGCGGTATTCCCTTGATTAACCAAGTTTAAAACACGAACTTTGAAAAATTCAGAATTTTGAGTGAAATTTACGCAAATTAGAAAGGATAGCCATGCAGAAGACTTCCGAACAATATGATGAGGTGATCAAAACCTGTAGAGACCTCTTTGAAAAGAAAATGAAGGATTACGGTAGTGCTTGGCGTATACTAAGACTTCCTTCGTTAACCGACCAGATTTTTATTAAGGCCCAGCGCATTAGGGGTCTTCAGGAAAACGAAGTTCATAAGGTGGATGAGGGCGAACGTTCTGAATTTATTGGGATTATCAACTATTCCATAATGGCGCTTGTTCAGTTGGAGAAAGGCGTGGCCGATCAACCAGACCTATCCGTAGAAGAGGCAGTGGCACTTTTTGACAAGCATGCTTTGGTTACTAAAGCCCTAATGGAAAATAAGAACCATGACTACGGAGAGGCATGGCGAGACATGAGGGTAAGTTCCTTAACAGATCTTATTCTACAGAAACTTTTACGTGTAAAACAGATTGAGGATAATAAGGGTAAGACCTTAGTGAGCGAAGGTATAGATGCCAATTATCAGGATATGGTCAACTACGCAATTTTTGCAATGATTCATCTAGGTGTAAACTCTAAATCATAATATGAAATATCTTGTTGGCATTAGCCGAGTAATCGTAGGTATACTTTTTATTATCAGTGGTTTTATAAAATTGAACGATCCGGTTGGTTTTTCGTTCAAGCTAGAAGAATATTTTAGTCCGGGAGTTCTTGACCTTGCATTTTTTGAACCTCATGCACTTGCCATTTCTATTTTTGTCGTGATTTTTGAAGTGCTTTTGGGTGTGATGCTCTTAGTGGGTTTTAGGGTAAAATTTACCGTTTGGAGTCTGCTGCTCATGATTATAGGGTTTACATTTCTAACCTTTTACTCCGCTTATTTCAATAAGGTTACGGATTGCGGTTGTTTTGGAGATGCAATTAAACTAACGCCTTGGGAATCGTTTACGAAAGACATTATTCTTCTTGTGTTCATCATAATCCTTTTTAAGGGTAAGCAATATATAACACCAATAATTGGTGCCAATGCTAAAAGAATTGTTACGCTTGCCTATTTGGTTTTGTGTATTGGGTATTGTGTCTATGTGTTAAACCATCTACCAGTTATAGACTTTAGACCCTATAAGATTGGGGCGAATATTAACGAAGGAATGATTGTTCCGGATGATGCACCCAAGCCTATTTATGATTATGCTTGGCGGTTTAAGGTGAATGGAGAGGATAAAATTATAGTAACCCAAGGAGATTATCCGCAGGTAGATGGAGAATTCATTGATGTTGAAACTACAGAAGTCCAAAAGGGATACGAGCCTCCTATTCATGATTTTACCATAGAGCAGGAAGGTGTGAACCTTGCGGATACCTTGCTGCAAGAACCCAAGTTGGTTATGATTATAGCTTATGACCTTAGAAAAACCAATAAGGATGTATATTCTGAGGTGAAAAAAGTTACGGACAAGGCTATAAAGAAAGGGTATAAGGTCATAGGTATGTCCGCCTCAAATAATGAGTTGACAGGCGCATTAAGAAAAGAATATAAATTGAATTTCGAATTCTATTTCACGGATGAAACCGCATTAAAAACAATAGTACGTTCCAACCCAGGGGCTTTGGTCTTGGAGAAAGGAACAATCAAACAAAAAGTACATTATAACGATTTGGATGAGTTGGTTTTTGAATAATTTCAGAAGTCGATGAAAATGAATCAACCCCATACAATAACACTAAACACTTAAAAAATGAGAAGCAAAATTGTTGCAGGAAACTGGAAAATGAATAAAAACTTGGCTGAAACTGAAGCATTGTTGACCGAATTAGGGGCTAAGTTACCGGATACGCAGGCCGAGGTTATGGTTGCGCCAACTTATGTAAACTTGGCATCTGCCGTAAGAACTTTAGAATCTTCGGCTATAGAGGTTATTGCCCAGAATATGCACTTTGCGGAAAGTGGTGCGTATACCGGAGAAATATCTGCAGACATGTTGTTGAGTATTGGTATTGATACCGCGATAATTGGACACTCGGAAAGAAGGGCTTACTTTGGAGAGACCGATGAAATATTGGCAAAAAAAGTAAAGGCTGCCTTGGCTAAGAACATTCGTGTTATGTTCTGTTTTGGAGAGGAGCTTGAAGATAGAAAATCCGATAACCACTTTAAAGTTGTTGAAAGTCAGTTGAAAAATGCACTTTTCTCTTTGGACGCATCGGATTGGAGTAAAATAGTTTTGGCCTATGAGCCGGTTTGGGCTATTGGAACAGGTGAAACGGCTTCACCGGAACAAGCACAGGAAATGCATGCCTTTATCCGCAAGGCCATTACGGAAGCTTATGATGCTTCTATAGCTAATAATGTTTCTATCCTTTATGGAGGTAGTGTAAAACCAGCTAATGCAGAAGAGATTTTTGGCAAGCCAGATGTAGACGGTGGTCTTATTGGTGGTGCGTCATTGGTGGCAGATGATTTTGTAGCCATTATAAAAGCAATCTAAATTTAGATCGGAACGTTACTTTAATAGCCCTTTCCCAGTGTGTGGAAAGGGTTGTTTATTTAACAAAGAAATGACCATATACTAAATAGCAAAGCCAAGGGAGTTTTGTAAGTTAACGAACGAAAAGCCGACTAAACATCGGTCAAAAAGTACTAGGATGTCCAACACTATATATATTGAGTATAATTTCTCCGTAACCCCAATGCAGCCTGGTTCGGATATTTTAATTGCCGAGTTAGGCGAGGTTGGTTTTGAGAGTTTTGTGGAAAATGAAGATGGAGTGTTGGCCTATATTCAGAAAGACGACTGGAACGAGAGTATTCTTGAAACGGTTGAAATTCTGGATAATGAGCTGTTTACCGTAAACTTTGCTGTAAAAGAGATTGAACAGGAAAACTGGAATGCCACTTGGGAAGAGAATTTTGAGGCAATTCAAGTAGCGGACCAATGTGTTGTTCGTGCTCCGTTTCATGAAAAGCCCAATGTGCAGTATGATATTGTTATTGAACCTAAAATGAGCTTTGGTACCGGACATCATGAAACCACTCATATGATGCTTCAGTTTATTTTGGAAAATGATTTTGAAGGAAAGGACGTTTTGGATATGGGTAGTGGTACCGGAGTTTTGGCCATATTGGCGGCAATGAAAAATGCCGGTCATGTAGATGCTATCGATATTGATAATTGGTGCTATTTGAACGCCAAGGAAAACGTAGAACGTAATAATTGCGGACATATTTCCGTTTTTGAAGGTGATTCTTCGCTTTTAGGTAAACAGAAATATGATATCATTCTAGCGAATATCAATAGAAATATTTTGCTGGCGGATATACCGGTGTACGCTGAAAATTTAAGGGAAAACGGAATCCTATTCTTAAGCGGTTTCTATGAAGAAGATATTCCCTTAATTTCGGAACAGTGCCTGAAGTCAGGGTTAAAGTTTGAAAAAAATCTGCAAAAAAATAATTGGGTTGCAGTAAAATACGTATTTTAGAAGGGTATACTATTTTAAATTGATTGTATGAGTTTCAAAGAAAAAGTATCGGAAGAGCTACTATTAGAAGAAGAAGTAGTAAAACAAAATGAAATTGTTGTTTTTAATGATGATGTAAATACTTTTGACCATGTTATAGAAACTTTGGTTGATGTATGTGATCATACACCTGTGCAAGCGGAGCAATGCTCCCTTATTGTACATTATAATGGTAAGTGTACCGTAAAGACAGGTGAGTACAAAGATTTAGAACCTAGATGTAGCAAGTTGCTACAGGCGGGTCTAAGTGCGGAAATCGTCTAGGATTTCTATAGGTTTTAGTGTGGAAGTTTGTTTCTAAGCAGGCCATAGGTAAATGTGCCAAGCGTGGCGGCCGCTATAACAATGAGCATACTAAAGAACCCAGCTCCTAAGAGTATATACATAGGGCCCGGGCATGCACCCGCTAGCGCCCATCCTAATCCAAATATGGTACCGCCCATTATATAACGGGTAAAACTTTTATCTTTAGGGGGAAGATTTATTTCTTTCCCCTCTATACTTTTTACACGGAATTTTTTAATTGCCCACACGGAAATAGCTCCTAGTACCACGGCCGAGCCGATGATTCCATACATATGAAATGATTGAAACTTGAACATTTCAAATATTCGGTACCAAGAAACAGCTTCTGATTTAACCAATACAATGCCAAAAAATATACCAACAAATAAGAATTTTAGAAACTTCATGCTTTAAAAAATTAGGGGTAATAGAAAGTGTGTCATAATAAGTCCTCCTGCAAAAAAGCCAATAACGGCAATTAAAGAAGGTAGTTGAAGGTTACTTAAGCCGGTAATGGCATGCCCGGAAGTACAGCCACCGGCATAACGGGTGCCAAAACCAACTAGAAAGCCGCCAATGATTAAAACAGCCAAACCTTTTAAGGTCAATACATGGTTCCAATCATAGATTTCGGCCGGTAGCAAGGAAGTGCCGGCATTTTCAAAACCCAGTTCTTTTAGGTCTAATACGGTTTGTGGGTTAAGTTCTATAGCAGAACCATCCGATAGAAAGTTAACGGCAATAAAACCACCTATAATAGCACCAAGAACTACGGTAAGATTCCACTTTTGGGCCTTCCAATCAAACTTAAAGAAGTCGGAATATTTGCCAGCACCACCAATACTACAAAAGGTCCTTAGGTTGGAAGACATACCAAAAGTCTTTCCAAAATAGATAAGGAAAACCATTACTAAGGTGATTAACGGGCCCGAAACGTACCATGGCCAGGGTTGAAGTATGCTATCCATATTAAAAATTTGTACAAATGTAAAGCTAAAGCGTTTAGGGCAATGTAATAGATGTTACATTGACAAGTTGTTTGTACTTTTACTTGGCTAAATCGGATTTTCTAATTTTCTTTTGTAGCCCATATTTACTGCATATATCTTTTATTAAATCTATATACCAATCTGCGGATAGAGGACTTATGACTATTTCTGATATTAAATCATTTAGATTTACGGTTAAATTTTTTCCGTATTTAATTTTTTCTTTGTTCCAGTCATAGGAAAATCCATGTCCGTATTTGACAACATGAATTAGTCTAATTTCATTTTCGTATTTATAAGCTTCATGTTTATGTGTTATAGGGTGCATTCTATTACCATGAGGCATACTGTCTGTATCATAATTTATATAGTTAACTTCACTCAAGCTTAAATTTTCTGGGGTGTGTTCAAAGGCATTTTCGATTTTGTTTATATTCGATTTAATCATTATACCTTTATTGAAATCTGAATAGATTTTCCACAATGCCGAAGATTCAGAATCATATTTATTCCAACAACAAACACAACTTACAGATTTAAATTTTCTATCAGCGTCAATGCTTATTTTTACTTTTTCATCTAGTTCTTCTTCTGATAATTTAGGTAAATTAACACTCAATGAACGCTGTTTCTTAAAATTTCGCTTTCTACGTTCTATATTAAATTTTGATGTAGTTCCTTCAAAATGGTCTTCTAGTTTATCCAGACGACAAAAAAATAAAGAGTTTAAAGAAAGTAGAGATATGAATTTGGTAAGATCTAAGTATTTAGCAATAGTATAATTGGTTTTTGGGTAATATTCCAGGCCGGAATCTACTACCGATTTGATTATAGGCATTGCTGTGAATTATTTAAGGGTTAGTAGACTATCGTCTTTGCTTAAAAGTGTTATTGTTTACTTAATAATTGGTCCAGTTTAGATTCTATTCTATCCAGTTGATCAGGAATATCCAATATTCTCTTGATTTTAAAGATGTCAGTATCAGTCTGAATGGGGATATTTAATTTATTTGCCTGAGATATGATACTGTTGTCATCAAGTAATACAGGAAGTTCACCTTCTTTTAGATAATCATTGTTAATATTTGGGAATGCCTTTACTATCTTTTCAATCATACTTTGGCTAAGTTTAGCCTTTTTTTCAGGGTCTAATACATGATATACAGAAGCATGGCTTTTGTATCCAAGTTTTTTGTAGAAAGCATTAGCGGATAAATTTAGTGCGTCTAAAACTGTTTGAAGTTTTTCCGAGTCAGATTTTTTGTTCATAATATAAGTTTCTAAATGATTGTTTGCACAACAAAATTATCATATTATTGTGTAAACACAAATAAAATACAATACAACTTGTGTTAATGATGTTTTGATATGACTTAGATTAAAGTCGGGAAGGTTTCGGACGAATGGACGGTTTTAAAAGTAAAAAACCCCTAGAAACGGGTGTTTCTAGGGGTTTAGAAGTGATCCTGACAAGATTCGAACTTGTAACCTTCTGATTCGTAGTCAGATGCGCTATCCAGTTGCGCCACAGGACCAATAAAATAACTTTGATTAGGTTTCTTCTTAGTAGAAGAAAAAAGAAACTGAATATTGCCAGCTTTTTACCTAACGGGGTGCAAATATATTTCTTTTTACATTTACGGCAAAATATAAGTTACTTATTAAATGAATTTAAAAACCTTTATTAGGGATATTGACAACTTTCCGCAAGAAGGAGTTGTCTTTAAAGACATAACTCCCTTGCTGGCAAATGCCCGGGCCATGCAATATACATTGGATAAACTCTTAGAGTTAGTAGGTGATGTTGCTATAGATAAAGTGGTAGGAATGGAAAGTCGTGGTTTTTTCTTTGCACCGCTATTGGCTCAAAAGCTTAATGCCGGGTTTGTTCCTGTGCGAAAGCCTAACAAACTTCCAGCTGCAAAAACCAGTCAGACATATGATTTGGAGTATGGTACGGATACACTGGAGATTCACAGTGATGCAATTCTACCTGGAGAAAAAATATTGGTACATGATGATGTATTGGCCACTGGCGGGACGGCAAAAGCCACCTGTAATTTAATTGAGCGTTTGGGCGGTGAAATAGTCCAATGTAATTTTTTAATTGAACTGGATTTTTTAAATGGAAGACAAAAACTAGGTGATATTCCTGCTCAGGCACTTTTGCATTACTAGTCCAATGCCCGGGTTGTAACAAAATAACGCCAACCAATTAAAGCCAACTGAAATTTTGAAGCCTTGGAAAGGTCTAGTCTTCTTTTGGTAAAAGAGGGGAGTAGTACTTGGTTTGCTTTGGCAAGAAATTTAAAAAACGCTTTTTTCATCTGTTAGTTTATCTCATCTACTAACTTATTGAAAATAAAGTAAAAGACCGCCATATGGCGGTCTTTTATTATATAGGCCTATATGATTTAACTTACGCTACTATCGTGATCAGCGATACTAGAATTAATAATAGAAGTTTAGCAAGTGTAATCATAATTAGGGGTTTTTAGGGTTAATAGATAGCTGGTAATAATCGATTATCCAATCAAGATAATTAAAAGAAATGCCCATTTCCTAATGAATTGATACGAATTATTCAATTTGAATGCGGTTTTATAAGCGTATAAATGAATTAAGTTTATAATTTAAAAATTTATTCTTCAGTAATGTTTTAAATTGAAATTTAAATAAGCTTAAAATGTTCTAGAGTGTAATGTGTGAAGGGGTGTTTTTAGAGCTGTTTTATTTTTTAAGCATAGTTTTGGTTAAGAATTGATGTTTTTTGGGTAAAACCATTTTTGGGCAGTAAGTTGTTTTACGGTAAATGATGCTTGGCTGGCCCGGAAAGAAAGCTATCAATAAGTTAAAATGTTCATATATCTTTGTTACATAATGCCCTGAAACCAGTACATGCAAAATCTTCTTTTTATTGTTCTAGGCCTAGCACTTTTAATTTCCGGCGGTAACTGGCTTTTAAAATCGGCTGTGGCACTTTCATTACGATTGAATATTCCAAAAATTGTTATAGGTATGACGGTGGTGTCCTTTGCTACCTCCGCTCCTGAGCTTATTGTTAGTATTAAAGCTGCTCTTGATGGTTTCCCGGATTTGGCATTGGGCAATGTAGTAGGGTCCAATATAGCCAACTTAGGACTGGTATTGGCGGTAACCGTACTTATGGGAAGTATAGATGTGCGTAAGACATTTTACACAACAGATTGGCCTGTTATGATGGTTGCGTCATTGCTTTTTTTCGGGTTTATATTTTTTGATGGAGAATTACAGCAGTATGAGGGAATAATTATGGTTGTAGGTTTATTTCTGTTCTTGGTGTATTTACTCCGTTTTCAAAAGCAGGCCGTTGAGGATGAAGCGCCCGAAGATGACGAACCTTTGCCTCTATATAAATTGGTACTGTTTTTAGGACTAGGGGGTACAGCACTTTGGGGAGGCTCTGAACTGCTTATTAGCGGGGCTGTAGGTTTGGCTACACTATACGGTGTTAGTGAGCGTGTAATTGCAGTAACGGTTGTTTCTGTTGGTACAAGTATACCGGAATTGGCCGCATCTGTAATCGCAGTTATTAAAAAAGAAAAAGCAATCTCCTTAGGTAACCTTCTTGGGTCCAATATTTTTAATCTTCTAGCGGTATTGGGAATCACTTCTATAATCACCCCTATTAAAGTGGTAGATGAAGGGTTGTTGAGTAATGATATTTTTTGGATGCTGGGTATTTCTTTTCTTATCCTTCCTTTGGTGTTCATTCCTAAAGGTTTGCGTTTGGGATGGCGAGACGGGTTGGTCTTGTTAGCTTGCTATATCACCTTTGTTTATATTACGGTTCGATAGGTTTTGTTCGATTTAACTCGTGTTCCTATGAAAAATCTTGTTCTCTTCGTAACTTATTTGTTGCCTCTTTTAAGTATGTGTCAGAATGTATCGTACGAAACGAATGTAACCATCAAATTGAATCAAAGTCTTGATGATGAACTTAATGTTCGTGTTTATCCTCCGGATGTCTTCAGTAAATTTGAATTTGTAGTGCCACAAATCATTCCTGGTACTTATATGAAAGTGAATTATGTAAAATTTTATTCCAACTTTAGGGCATTTGATATATCCGGGGATGAAATGATGATTTCTAGAAAGGATAATGTTTTTTCGGTTCAAGGAAAACAAGCATTGGGGTATCTTGAGTATACGGTTCAACCATCGTTAGGTAATAGGAAATTCTGGGATAATATTTTGCCCTGCGGCGGAACCGTTATTACGGCTAAAAGTGCTTTGTTGAATTTTCAACTGGTAACCGGATATTTTGAAAATTTTGAAAATGCACCATTTAAGATAAAAGTAGTGCGGCCCAAAAGTTTTTACGGCGCTACATCAATGCAAAAAAGGATTTTGAATGATTCTACGGATATTTTATTTGCTACGGATTACAGGGCCCTAATTGATCAACCTGTTTTATATGCGGAACCAGATACTACATCATTTGTAACTAAAGGACATAAATTTAATATTGCTGTTCATTCAGAAAAGGGGAATAATTCTGCGTTGCAATTAAAGGCTGGCTTTCAGAATATAATGAAATCCATTTCTGAATATTCAGGTTTTACTTCAAAGAATGATTATACATTTATATTATACTTTGTTGATGAAGAGCGTTTAAGAGGATTTTTAAAATCGTTCGGTGTAGAGTCGGCATTGGAGCATGCGAACAGTTCTGTATATTACGATTTGGATTATCCGCCTAATAATAATTCTATTTCCAACTATGACCATATTGCTACACATGAGTATTTTCATACTATAACCCCCATAGGTTTTCATAGTAAGCTCATTGAAAATTTTAATTTTCGCGAGCCTAATATGTCACAACACGTTTGGTTGTATGAAGGTGCTACGGATTATTTTGCCTTTTTGGTAAATGCAAAATACTTGTCCAAAAAGCCTGAACAGGATTTGCAGTTTGCAATTAGTTACTCTTTAAAGCACACGCGGCAAAGCATGGTAGAAAGCGCAGAAGATATCATAAGGAAAAATAATGTGGTCAGTTGGTTCACCAAAATGCAAGAGCTCAGTAATTTTTATCAAAAAGGTAAATTAATTGCCATGGGGTTGGATATGGCAATCATGGAAAAATCCAATGGAAATAAAAGACTGATCAATATTTTAATGGAGCTTAAGAGAGAATATAAGAATACTGGTTTTTTAGAGAATGATTTAAAGGGTATTCTAATTGAGAATGGAGTTCCTGGGGTAGATGTTTTTTTTAGGAGATATATTGAAGGTGCCGAAATACCACCATATGAAGAATACCTTAGAAAGCTTGGATATGTTTATTACCCATCAAAATCCAAACTTCCAAGTTATGGGGCTTTTAATATTAAAAAGAATAAGGCTAATTCCGGATGTTATGTAAGTTGGGCAAAAAGGAATTCTCTAGGACTTAAAAAAGGAGATTCTGTTTTAGAAATAAATGATGTGCCTGCGTATCTTTTTTTATCAAATAAGGATAATGATGGGGTAATTTTAAATCCGCGGCTTTCAGATACCTTGTCAGTAACTTTTAAGCGTAAAGGGGTGGTTTTTAAAGTAAAATCCAGTCCTAAGCTAAAAAAAATACGAGGGCCCATTGTATTGGAGGCGAAGAATGTATCTCAAAGTCAAAGGTTATATAGAAATATGTTTTTCGGTTTAGGACCAGAAACTAACTAAGAAATCAGGATTTTTGATCGATATGATTAATTCAACTTTGAATTATTTTATAGGTAAATAGAGTTTACAATTTCCTAAAGATTTCTATGGCTAAACGTATAGATATGGTAACTTAAATTAACCCTTGGCTAATATGTGTTTTGTTGTTTTAGTGTCAACTTAAAAACCACTAAAATGAAAAAAATGAAATTTTTGTCAATGGCCGGATTATGCTTTTTATCCTTATTTACTTCTTGCGATAAGTTAGATGATTTTATCGGAGGAGGAGCTCAGGACAAGGAGCGTAAAGAGCCATTGGTAATAGCGCATAGGGGCGCACAGTCTATTTACCCTGAACATACCTTAAAGGCTTACGCAAAAGCTATTGAAATGGGGGCGGACTATATAGAGCCGGACTTGGTTATGACCAAGGATAGTGTTTTAATTGCAAGACACGAACCGTTTATCTCGGGTACCACCAATGTTGCGGATTTACCGGAGTTTGCTGATTTAAAAACTACCAAAAACCTAGACGGAAAGGAAATAACGGATTGGTTTGTGTCCGATTTTACTTTGGAGCAAATCAAAAAATTAAAGGCGAAGCAGGCGCGTTCCGATCGTTCTAATAGTTTTGATGGTATGTTCCAGATTCCAACTTTGGACGAAATCATCGCCTTGGCAAAATCAAGAAAAACTACAAAAGGAGAAAAAGTGGGGATATACCCAGAAATGAAGCATCCGTACTTTCACAATCAATTGGGGCTTGCTATAGAAGATGCTTTGTTGGAGAAGTTGTCCGAAGCAAAATTAAACTCTTACCATTCGCCTGTATTTGTACAGTGTTTTGAGGTGGCTCCTTTGCAGTACATCAACTCAAAGTCAGATGTAAAGTTGGTTCAGCTTATATCAACCTATAATGTAAATGCAGATGGTACGTTAGATTTTAATGTTCCTGAGGGCGATTTTATTTCGTATGCCGCTCCTTTTGATTTTTATGCCAATGGCGATGCTAGAACTTATGAGTATTTCTCTACGGAAGAAGGTATGCGTTTTGTTTCTGAATATGCAGATGGGATAGGACCATGGAAACCTTTTGTAATTTCCTTTTCGAGGGATGAGAGTGGGGCAATTACTGTTCTGCCAAAAACCGATTTTATTGATTTGGCCCATAAGTATGATTTAGATGTACACCCTTATACCTTTAGAAACGAAGATGAGAAGTGGAGCAACGGTAATGCTCAAGCTGAATACCACTTGTTCTTTGATGCCGGTGTAGATGGCGTTTTTACGGATTATACGGATGAGGCCGTAAATGCAGTGCGTACTTGGGAAGGACTTAAGGAGGATTAAATTCTCCTATTAAAATAACTAGATGTAAAAAAAACGTCCGAACCCATGGGGTTCGGACGTTTTACATTATGTCAACAACAAAAAAATTATATGCAATTATACATCTGCAGACTTAACTGTCTTGATGATTCTACCTGCAATTTTGTATGGATCACCGTTAGAAGCTGGTCTACGATCTTCTAACCAACCTTTCCAGCCTTGTTCAACTGTAATGATTGGAATACGTATAGAAGCACCTCTATCTGAAATACCATAACTAAAGTCGGTAATAGAAGCAGTTTCATGAAGACCGGTCAAACGTTGGTCGTTAAATTCACCGTAAACGGCAATATGTTCTTTTACTACTGGACGGAAAGCCTCACAAATTTTCTCGTAAGTTTCTTTATCGCCACAAGTTCTTAATGTAGTGTTAGAGAAGTTAGCGTGCATACCAGAACCGTTCCAATCCATGTCTTTTCCTAATGGTTTCGGGTGGTACTCAATATAGTAACCATGTTGCTCTGTTAATCTATCTAAAAGGTATCTAGCAACCCAGATTTCATCTCCGGCTTTCTTAGCGCCTTTAGCAAATAATTGAAATTCCCATTGTCCAGAAGCAACCTCTTGGTTAATTCCTTCAAAGTTCAATCCTGCATCAATACAAAGGTCAGCGTGCTCTTCTACGATATCTCTACCGTGAGTGTTTTTACCACCTACGGAACAGTAGTACATTCCCTGTGGAGCAGGGTAACCACCAATAGGGAAACCTAAAGGAAGTTGAGTGGCCGTATCCATAATAAAGTATTCTTGCTCAAACCCGAACCAGAAATCGTTATCATCATCATCAATAGTTGCTCTACCGTTAGATACATGTGGTGTTCCATCGGCATTTAAAACCTCGGTCATTACCAAGTATGCATCTCTACGTGCAGGATCTGGGTAAATGGCAACTGGCTTTAATAAACAATCTGAAGATCCACCTTCTGCTTGTCTTGTTGAACTTCCATCAAAAGACCACATTTCACAATCTTCTAATTTTCCTCCAAAATCGTTTACGACTTTGGTCTTGCTACGCATATTCTGTGTAGGGAAATATCCATCCAACCAGATGTACTCTAATTTAGTTTTGCTCATAATTACGGTAATTAATTTTAAATTTAAAGACAAACAAAAATATGTTTTTTGTTGAATTATACTAATTTTTAGGGGGGTAAATATCAAAAAATTGAGTATAATTTAGGATAGCCCTATTTTTGACAGGGTATTTTGTGGTAAGTTGATTATTTTAAGTTTTTATTATTAAATCGTTAATCCTTATTTTAGCCGTTCAAAATTTTGTGAAAGTATGTCTAGACAGCGATTTGATGCTATTGCCGAGAGCAGAAAGAGAGAGCGTATAAATGTTGATGAAAAGGGCCGTAGATCGGAGCTTTTTGCCAGCAACGTCTTCAATAGTGAACGAATGTTGCAATATCTTACCAAAGATGCATTGGCAAGTGTGCAGGGTGCTATTTTTTCAGGTTCAAAAATTGATAGAAAAATAGCGGACCAAGTAGCCGAGGCTATGAAATGTTGGGCTATTGAAATGGGGGCAACCCATTATACACATTGGTTTCAACCGCTTACCGGAGCTACAGCGGAGAAGCATGATGCTTTTTTTGATTTGATGCCTGATGGCAGGGCTTTGGAAAAGTTTGGTGGTGGACAATTGGTGCAGCAAGAACCAGATGCTTCCAGTTTTCCCAGTGGAGGAATAAGAAATACTTTTGAGGCGAGGGGGTATACGGCATGGGATCCAACTAGTCCCGCGTTTGTGTATGATACTACCCTATGTATACCCACGATTTTCGTTTCCTATACGGGAGAGGCTTTAGATAATAAGGCGCCTTTGTTACGTGCATTAAGTGCGGTTGATGAAGCGGCAACTGCAGTTGCCCGATACTTTGATAAAACCGTGGTTAAGGTAAACGCAACATTGGGATGGGAACAGGAATATTTCCTAATAGACAAAGAACTTGCTTTTTCTCGCGTAGATATAAATTTAACCGGTCGTACTTTGGTGGGTCATTCTGCGGCTAAAGGTCAGCAGTTAGATGATCATTATTTTGGTGTAATACCGCTACGGGCCATTAATTTTATGAAAGAATTAGAGGTGGAGTGTATGCGCCTCGGTATTCCGGTTAAAACAAGACATAACGAGGTGGCTCCCAATCAGTTTGAGTTGGCCCCGGTTTTTGAGGAAGCCAATTTAGCGGTGGATCACAACCTTCTTTTAATGGATGTGATGGATCGTATAGCCGATAAACATCATCTAAAGGTACTTTTTCACGAAAAGCCGTTTGCTGAGATTAATGGATCCGGTAAACATAATAATTGGTCATTGGCCACAGATACGGGAGTAAACCTTTTAAGTCCGGGTTCTACGCCCATGAAAAACCTTCAATTTTTGACCTTTTTTATAAACACGATAAAGGCGGTTGATACGTATGAGGAGTTGTTGAGGTCTTCCATTGCATCGGCTAGTAACGATCATAGGTTGGGGGCAAATGAAGCACCACCGGCAATTCTATCCATATTCGTAGGTAAGCAGTTAGGTAGTGTTCTAGATGAGTTGGAGGGAGTCTCCAAAGGTAAATTGTCACCGGAGGAAAAAACAGAACTTAAACTTAATGTTGTTGGGAAAATACCGGAAATATTACTGGATAATACGGATCGTAACCGTACATCGCCCTTTGCGTTCACCGGAAATAAATTTGAGATGCGAGGCGTTGGTTCAAAGACCAATTGCGCCAAGCCTATGACTATTCTGAACACCATAGTCGCTAAGCAACTACAGGACTTTAAAAAGGAGGTAGATGCATTGGTAGACAAAAAGAGCCTGAAGAAAGATGAGGCTGTTTTTAATGTTCTCCGTGAGTATATTAAAACCTCTAAGCGCATTCGTTTTGATGGCGATGGCTATAGCGATGAATGGGAAAAGGAAGCAAAACGAAGAAAATTAAGTAACAATAAAAATACGCCGCAAGCCTTACAGGTTCTGACCTCAAAGGAAAGTCTGGACCTTTTTGAGTCTATGGGCGTTATGAGTGAAAAAGAGGTTGCTGCTAGGCAGGAAGTAGAGCTAGAGGCCTATATATTACATATTCAGATAGAAGGTAGAGTTTTTAATGAATTGGTATACAATCATATAATTCCATCGGTTGTTGAGTATCAGAATATGTTGATTAAAAATGTTTTGGGCCTAAAGGAAATTTATGGTGCGGCACACCGTAAGTTAACAGACGGACAGTCCGGAATTATTGAGCAAATAGCGGAACATATTGCCGAGCTAAAAAAACAAACGGATGCTATGACCGATGCTCGAAGAAAAGCCAATAAATATACGGACACCCATAAAAAAGCTTTTGCATACAGTGATAATGTAAAACCTTATTTTGATGAGATAAGGATGCACTGCGATAAGCTGGAAAGGTTGGTAGATAACCGCTTTTGGCCATTAACCAAGTACAGGGAATTATTGTCTATTAAATAAAGCCATGGTATAGGTGTTCAGTGAAAATTCTTCTGTATTTAAGAACTTTTGGAAAGTTTTTTTTGTCAAGCAAGGATTATTCGGTGAATACCTTATTTTTGCCAAAAAGCCGTAATAATGAGTTCGTCTACTAGTGAAAGATATAGCCAAAGAGGGGTTTCGGCCTCAAAAGAAGATGTGCACAATGCCATAAAAAACATTGATAAGGGACTCTTTCCAAAGGCGTTCTGTAAAATTGTTCCGGATTATTTAACCAATGATGAAGACTATTGTTTGGTGATGCATGCAGATGGGGCAGGAACAAAATCTTCGTTGGCCTATATGTACTGGAAAGAGACCGGAGACTTATCCGTTTGGAAAGGTATAGCACAAGATGCCCTTATCATGAACATAGATGATCTTATCTGTGTGGGAGCAACAGATAATATTATGCTCTCCTCTACTATTGGGCGTAATAAAAACTTGATTCCGGGTGAAGTTATATCCGAAATCATAAACGGCACCGAAGAACTTATAAAAGATTTGGCATCCCATGGGTTGACCATTCGTTCTACGGGGGGAGAAACGGCAGATGTAGGTGATTTGGTTCGGACTATTATTGTAGATTCTACGGTTACGGCGCGTCTAAAGAAAGCAGATGTCATAGATAATGCCAATATAAAGGCAGGAGATGTTATTGTTGGTTTGGCCTCCTTTGGTCAAGCAACCTATGAAAAGGAGTACAACGGGGGTATGGGCAGTAACGGGTTGACTTCTGCGAGGCACGATGTTTTCTCTAAATATCTTGCTGAGAAATATCCAGAGAGTTTTGATGCTTCCGTACCAGATGATTTGGTGTATTCAGGGAGCACAAAATTAACGGATAAAGTTGATGAAAATGTACCATTGGATGCGGGTAAATTAGTATTGTCACCTACCCGAACGTATGCACCTATCGTAAAGAAAATTTTAAACAAATATTCTTCCCAGGATATTCATGGTATGGTACACTGTAGTGGTGGTGCGCAAACTAAAATTCTACACTTTGTAGATGAGCTTCATATTATAAAGGACAATCTTTTTCCTGTGCCACCTCTGTTTAAATTAATTCAAGAACAATCCGGTACGGACTGGAAAGAAATGTACCAGGTGTTCAACTGTGGTCATCGTCTTGAGATTTATACCAGTGAAGCCGTAGCCAAAGATCTTATTGCAATTTCCGAAAGCTTTGGTGTAGATGCTCAAATTGTAGGTAGGGTAGAGGCAAGTCCTTCTAAAAAACTGACCATAGAGAGTACTTATGGCAAGTTTGTCTATTAAAGCATACGAATCGTTTCAATACTTCGTTTTCTATAGTAAACAGTAGTACTATGGAGAGAAAACAGTTCTTAAAAACCCTAGGGGCCAGTGCAGCTTTTGCCTTGGCTTTTCCATGTTTACATGGCTGCTCTAGTGACAGTGGCGATGATGGGGAAGCAGAGGGAAACACCCCAATACCTACTGGAATAGATTTCACTCTTGATTTGGACGCTCCGGAAAATGCGAAACTAGCCAGTAATGGCGGTTTTGTTTTGAAAAATTTAGTGGTGGTGGCTAAAAATTTGGAAGGAGAATTTGTTGCTGCTAGTCAAGTTTGTAGTCATCAGGGATATGAAGAAGTGCGTTTTGCCAATTTGCATGGAGGTATTTTTTATTGTGATGTGCATGGTTCCCAATTTGAGCAAGATGGTACTCCAAAGAACAAGGTAGACAGTGCTACACCCAAGGCATTGAAAATTTTTAAAACCGAATTAACGGATAATATGCTACGCGTATTTGAATAAATGGCATTGAATTTGTTTTAATCCAGATATGAAAAAAGTCGTATTCTTACTATGTATGAGTTTTGCTAGTTCTCTTTTTGCCCAAAATTGGCAAGAGAACTATACAGAAGCCCAAGCTCTGGCAAAAGAAACCAACAAAAACCTATTATTGGTTTTTGCTGGGTCAGATTGGTGTGCACCTTGCATAAAACTGGAAAAGACTATTTGGGAATCTGCAAATTTTAAACAGTTTGCAAAGACGGATTTGGTGCTCTACAAAGCGGATTTTCCGAGAAAGAAAGTCAATAAACTTAGTAAGGATTTAGTTGTCCAAAATGCAGATTTGGCAGGAAAATATAATCCGCAAGGGCACTTTCCTTTGGTTGTTCTTTTAAATGAAGATGGTAAGGTTCTAGGGAATACAGGTTATCTTAAACTTACTCCGGAAGCGTATGTAAATCACTTAAAGACTTTTTTAAAGTGAGGAAACTACTATGCATAATATCTTTTTTTTGTCTTTTGAGCAATTTTGCTCAGGAGAAAAAACTGGTTACCGTACATAAGGCTATGGAGCTTATGGGTACCCGGTTTGATATAACCGTTGTTTCCACCAATGAGGATTTAGGTTATATAAATATAGAAGAGGCTACTGCAGAAATTAAGCGTATTGAGAATATGATTTCTGCATGGAACCCGGAATCAGAAACTTCATTGATCAATTCAAATGCTGGAATAAAACCGGTAAAAGTAAGTCTGGAATTATTTATGTTGATAGAGCGGGCCAAACAGATTTCTGAAATAACGGATGGTGCTTTTGATATTTCTTTCGCTTCTATGGATGTCGTTTGGAAGTTTGATGGGTCAATGGCAAAAATTCCTACTCCGGAAGAAGTTAGCGCTTCAGTGAAGAATGTAGGCTATGAAAAAATAATATTGAATCCTGTAGACCATACCGTATATCTAAGTCAAAAAGGTATGAAGATATCATTTGGGGCTATTGGTAAAGGGTATGCGGCGGATAAGGCCAAGGAGCTTTTGGTGTCCAAACAAGTGTTGGGAGGTATCATCAATGCCGCTGGAGACCTTACTACGTGGGGTACAAAAGCAACTGGAGAAAAATGGTTAATAGGTATAGCCAACCCATTAAGTGATGAAAAAATATTTTCTTGGCTGCCCATTGTTGAGTCCTCCGTAGCCACATCGGGGAATTCTGAAAAATATGTTCTTTTTGATGAGGTTAAATACTCACATATTATAGACCCTAGAACCGGTTATCCTACAACAGGGGTCAATAGTGTTTCCATTTTCGCCAAAAGCGCAGAATTATGTGATGCACTGGCAACCGCTGTGTATATTATGGGTAAAGAAGATGGTCTTGCGCTAATAAATCAATTGGGCGGTACCGAGGTTATTCTGGTAGATGCCAATAATGAGAGATATAATAGCAGTGGTATTTTGTTGAATGATTAGAAACCATAATTCTGGGGTATAAATAGGTTATGGAATATATCCCATAGTCTTTAAATCAGTTTCTGAATGTATTTGCCTGCTGCGTCCTTCTTTTAATAAGTATACGGAATCACTCATTTCTATGATTTCTCTGTAAAAATGGTCGGTCAAAATTATGACCTTGTTTTTTGATTTTACTTTGATTAGTTGTTTTATCCTTTCTACATATACAGGAGCTATAAATGAAAAAGGCTCATCTAATAAGATTATTTTTTTATTTGAATCAATTGTTAAATAAGTTTCTATTACTCGTCGCTCGCCTGAACTCAACTTGTTCACAATTATTTTTTCATATTTCTTAAACGATGGAAAAAGGGTAGTGAACGAATTCCAGTCCGAGTCAAAGAGGGAAAATGCCCTGTTCAGTTTTAAGTTAGAGGGTAGTAGCTGGTGTTGAGGTAAATACGCGGCTATTCCTGTTTTGTATAGTTCTTTTTTTAAATGATTGCCATCAATTCTGATATTGGAATATTTTGCAGTCAAGGTTCCAAACAAAATTTGAATCAAAGATGTTTTTCCGCTCCCGTTTCTTCCTAGTATTCCTGTAATTTTTCCTGTTTCGGCCTTAAGGTAGACACCGTACAGAATTCGTCTTTGTTTGAAACTTAGCTCTATATTGTCTATTTCAACTATCAAAATAGAAAATTAAGGACTATAATGGTGATTATTGTGTGAAGGATATCCATGCAAAAACAGAGAAAGAACAATTGACCGGGGGAGATTCCAAAGTTTTTATAAAAAACGAATTTTTGCGATAATGAGCGTGAAAAAGTAAAAAGAAAGTACAGAAAGAATAAGATAAATTTTGCACTCAGAATTTTTATCGATGCCTTAGGAAGGCTGGTGGGTTGAAGGGAGAAGTACTGGATTAAGGTGATTATTATGGAAAAAACCATCAACGACCGGTAAAAGATAAAAGCCAATCGATAAGTACGTAGATGGAAAATGCTTTTCATCAAAATAAAGGGATATCAATAAATGTACAAATTTGTCGTAAATTCGCAGCACAAGTGATGTAAGATAATGATAGATAAACTCAATATTGTTAAACAGCGTTTTGATGAGGTTTCTGACCTAATTATTCAACCGGATATTATTTCCGATCAGAAGCGCTATGTAGAATTGACTAAAGAATATTCAGACCTGAAGGAACTGGTCGGTAAGCGGGAGCAGTACGTAGAGCTTATGGACAATATTCAGGAGGCTGAGGAAATAATAGCGGACGGTAGTGATGCGGAAATGGTGGAAATGGCCAAAATGCAGCTAGAAGAAGCAAAGGGAAACCTGCCCCAGCTAGAGGAGGAAATAAAATTGATGCTTATACCTAAGGATCCGGAGGATGCCAAAGATGTGGTAGTGGAGATTAGGGCAGGGACAGGTGGCGATGAAGCCAGTATCTTTGCTGGAGATTTGTTCCGTATGTACACCAAATATTGTGAGAACAGAGGTTGGAAGACCAATGTTATTGATTTAAGTGAAGGTACAAGCGGCGGTTATAAGGAAATTCAGTTTGAGGTAACCGGGAAAGATGTTTACGGGACACTTAAGTTTGAGGCGGGCGTTCACCGTGTACAGCGTGTGCCCCAGACCGAGACCCAGGGTAGGGTGCATACCAGTGCCGCAACGGTAATGGTTTTACCAGAGGCGGAAGATTTTGATGTACAAATAGATCCTAAGGATGTACGGATAGATTTTTTCTGTTCTTCAGGGCCTGGTGGGCAGTCTGTAAACACCACATATTCGGCGGTGCGTTTAACACACATTCCTACCGGATTGGTAGCGCAATGCCAAGATCAGAAATCGCAGCATAAAAACAAGGATAAAGCTTTTAGGGTACTACGTTCACGTCTTTATGACCTTGAACTGGCCAAAAAGCAAGAAGAAGATGCGGCAAAACGTAATTCCCAGGTAAGTAGTGGAGACCGTTCGGCAAAGATTAGAACGTATAACTATCCGCAAGGACGGGTTACTGATCACCGTATTGGTTTAACCCTCTATGATCTGCAAAATATAATTGATGGTGATATCCAGAAAATCATTGATGAACTTAGTTTTGTAGAAAATACCGAAAAACTAAAAGAAGCTTCCGAAATTTTCTAAGCCTCTTTATTCTTGAAAACTCTAATATAATAGCGTAGCGTTTCTATGACTACAGAACAACTTGTTGCCCAGATTAGAAAAAAAAAGTCGTTTTTATGTATTGGTCTTGATACCGATCTAGAGAAAATTCCGCCTCATTTACTTGAAGAAGAAGACCCGATATTTGCTTTTAACAAGGCGATTATAGATGCCACGCATGATATTTGTGTCTCCTATAAACCTAACATTGCTTTTTATGAAGCCTATGGTATAAAGGGGTGGCAGGCGTTAGAGAAAACAATAACTTATATCAATACCAATTATCCGGAAATATTTACTATAGCAGATGCTAAAAGAGGGGATATAGGAAACACATCAACACGTTATGCCAAGGCATTTTTTGAGGACTTGGAGTTTGATTCGGTTACTATAGCTCCGTATATGGGAAAGGATTCCGTTGAGCCATTTTTGGCTTTTAAGGATAAGCATACCATACTATTGGCGTTGACCTCTAATGTGGGTGCTTTTGATTTTCAAACGAAGCTGGTAGAGGGTAGGGAATTGTATAAAACCGTACTTGAAACCTCAAAAACGTACAGCAATGCTGAAAATTTGATGTACGTAGTAGGGGCTACCAAAGCCGAATACTTGAAAGATATCCGAAAAATTATTCCTGAAAGCTTTTTGTTGGTGCCAGGTGTTGGCGCACAAGGGGGCAATCTAAAGGAGGTCTGTGAAAATGGAATGAGTAAAAATGTAGGTCTTCTAATAAATTCTTCAAGAGGTATAATATATGCCTCAACAGGTTCGGATTTTGCAGACGCAGCAAGGTACCAAGCTTTGGAACTACAACGCCAAATGGCCGAACTTTTATAATTTACGAAGAAATTACTTCATCATATTTTCTAGAACCCTTTGGATTTTTTCAGCTTTTTGCTCAAAAAATTCTACCAATTTGGCATCGGTATACTTCATGTCGCTAGCCTTGTTCAAAAAGGTCTGATACTGGTACTCTAAAAGTGAAATCGCGTTTCTGTTTGAAGCGATTGGAGTAACTGTTCCTACTTTGCAATATTGATTTTCCATAGTCTTAAATTCCTTTATTACAAATATACGCACGTAAATCATCTTTGGATCTCGATAATCGCTGTAGATAGCAAAAATTAAGTTGAATTGATGATTTATTAACAGTTACCAAATACAATGGTTGCGAATCTGTTTTAAGTCTTGTTAATAACTCATTTTTCCTTGCGGATATGTGATTTATTTTTTTGTTAAAACGATAAGATATTAACAATGGGCATCAGGGTTTGCAGTCGACTGTAAACCAGATTCTTAAGTTTTTTACGTTTTTCTTGAATTTTTCGTTTTTTCATGTCTTTGTGAATTATATTTTTTACTCAATTCTAAAATGGATCAAAAGATTTAATACATTGCAAGATTCCCTAATGGGAGAAAACGAGAGAACACTTTGTTGAATTATGTAACATATCTAAACCAAGAATCGGATTCTTGGGTAACCTTTGTACATGGAGCTGGGGGCAGTTCTTCTATTTGGTACAAACAGCTAAGGGAGTTTAAAAAGCACTTTAATGTATTGCTTTTGGACCTTAGGGGGCATGGTGATTCCCAACCTGGTCTTAAGGACGCCTTTAACGATAAATATACTTTTGATTACATTACGGAAGATATATTGGAGGTGATTGATTTTCTTGAAATCCAAAAATCGCATTTCATTGGTATTTCATTAGGTACGGTACTGATAAGGAACTTGGCGGAAAAATATCCGGGACGTGTAGAGAGTATGGTGTTGGGCGGTGCAATTATTCGGTTAGATATGCGCTTTAGACTTCTAATGGGCTTTGGAGGCTTATTTAAATCACTGGTACCTTATATATGGTTGTACAAGCTTTTTACTTTTGCGATTATGCCAGATGGCAATCATAAAGAGTCTAGGTTGCTTTTTGTAAGGGAGGCCAAACGAATGTACCAAAAGGAATTTGTAAGATGGTACAAAATGGGCTCGCAAATCAATAGACTCTTACGTTTTTTTAGAGCTGGAGATATCAATATCCCTACATTATATGTTATGGGAGGTGAAGATTACCTTTTTCTTCCTTCCGTTAAGAAAATGGTTCAAAAACAATCTCAATCCAGTTTGTTGACTATTGAGCACTGTGGTCATGTGGTAAACGTGGAGCAGCCACAACTTTTCAATCGTTTTGTAATAGACTTTGTTGCAGACGTAAATAGAGGTTAGTTTAGCAAATTGTAGTTCAATACTGTTATTAGGACTGTAAGAATTTGCTGATATTATTTTGATTAATAGAATAAAAAAAACCGGTGCTCCCACCGGTTTTAAACTAACTAACTCAAAAATTACTAACTCAAAAAATTCAGTATTTTAATATATAATTTTTACAATCAACAAGGTTGTTAAAGTTGTAATCTGTAAAGACTACTTATGAATTTAACGGGTTAATTTTCAAGTTATTGTAGGGTTTGTGTAAAATATTTGGCTTTAATCTTGGAGGCTAAAAACACGCCTTAAAAGGTCTGTTGTTCTAGAGGTGGCATTGTTCCTTATTTCCTTTTCTTCTACAGCTATCATGGTATAAACACCATTAAGTGCTTCTTGGGTAACATAATCCGTTAGATCAGGATTTACTTTCTTTGTTAACGGTATGTTGTTGTATTTGGTAATAAGGTTGCTCCAAATTTTATCGGCCCCTACTTTGCTAAAGGAATTCTTGATAACGGGATTAAATTTAGCGTAAAGTTGTGTTTGCGTAGCTGAGGTTAAATATTGTGTGGCTGCATTGTCGCTTCCCAATAAAATGTTTTTTGCATCGCTAAAAGTTATGCCTTTTACGGCATCAACAAAAATAGGGGTGGCTTCACCAACCGCATCTTCTGCGGCTCTGTTCAACACCTTTAACCCTTCATCTGCCAGACTTCCTAGTCCAATATCACGTAACGTCTTATCTACTTTTTGAAGTTCTTCGGGTAACAGAATTTTTACAGCTTCATTTTTTAAAAAACCATCTTCTTGGGTTAGTTTGCTTACTTGACTTTGAATACCTTTGTCTAAAGCTTGTCTAAGGCCAGCGGCAATTTGGTCGTTACCTAATGCCGTTTCACCCTGAGGTAATTGGTTTACCACCTGTTGTAGTTCATGACATGAGGTTAGGCTCAGGGCAAAAAATAGTATAATTAGTTTTTTCATAGCTTTAATTTTTGATTCAGTAAAGAAATAGAGGAAACACAACCCTTTATAGTAATGGTTGCTATAGATTTGTTATAAGATGTTCTTTAAATATATACTACGAAAAAATGACGGTCTTATTGTTGTAGACCATAGTCTTTCTAAGAATATGTAGTTTAACAGCTCTAGAAAGCACAATTTTTTCTAAATCGCGCCCTTTAGCAATGAAATCTTTAATGCTGTGCGCATGGGTTACCGTAGTAACGTCTTGTTCTATTATTGGGCCGGCATCCAGTTCTTCCGTAACATAATGGCTTGTGGCTCCAATAATCTTTACACCCCGTTTAAAAGCGGCATGATACGGTTTGGCACCGGCAAACGCAGGTAGGAACGAGTGGTGAATGTTAATGATGCGGTTGGGGAAATTACTTATGATTTTAGGACTTACAATCTGCATGTACCTAGCTAGAACTATAAAATCTACTTGATGCTCTTTCAGTAGTTCCAGTTGCTTTGTTTCTGCCTGTTCCTTGGTTTCCTTGGTTACCGGTATGTGGTAATAGGGAATGTTAAACTGGTCAGCAATAGGTTTAAGGTCTGGATGGTTGCTAATAATGAAGGGAATTTCAACTTCTAGCTCACTAGAGTTAAATCTACTTAAAAGGTCATAAAGACAATGGTTGTATTTGGAAACAAAAATGGCCATCCTCGGTTTCACCCCACCTTCATGCATGCTCCATTGCATTTGGTACCTATCTGCAAGTTCTTTCTGAAACTCTTGTTTAAAGGTTTCGGTAGCAAATGAGGGGTCTTCAAAATCACTGTCCAAGCGCATGAAAAATACGTTGGCCTCCTTATCAACATGTTGGTCAAGATAAACGATGTTCCCTTTATGTTGGTGGATAAAGTTGGTGGTGGTACTTATAATCCCTGCTTGGTCAGGACAATGAATAAGAATAGTTGTTTTCAAAATCGATAATTTAAAATCCAAAATTAGAACTTTAAACTTACAATTTTAGTATGTTATAAAATTTAAAACAAAAATGAGGGGGAAGGTTTTCAATTAAAATAATTGGCACCTCCGTCCGGAAAAGAACTGCGCCATTTTTTAAATGACCGTCTAAAGCTCTTTATTTCGGTTCTTAAGAGGTTCAGGTACTCTTTTTCTTTTACGCCATCTTTTTCCAGGCCATTGCAATATGAGTTAATGTTGCGTATCATTATATTAATGAAACTGGCACTTTTCATACGCTCTATATGACAACCGCTAATTTCTGCGGAAGCAATTTTTTTTGGAATAAGAATAGCATCCGTTAATAGGGAATCTGCAATGCTATCTCTATGGCTATTAGATTGGTAGAGGTTAAGAAGGTCTTTGTTCAAAGAAACGTACGAAGCAATTTCCCTGCTCATATGACAGAGTTCCAAAGCTTTTTTATAGACCGGTAAGGCACGAAGGTTCTTGTAAGACATTTTTTCTTTAACTACCAATTTAGATTAATAAAGTTACGGCCAGATTTCAAGTTTTGTCTTTAGAATCAAAAGCTATTTTGTAATTTAGCTTTGGATAACAATCTATTTTTAAATTTTACTTTCGATAATGAATATAGATGATTTAAACTGGAAAATACTCAAAAGACTTCAAGCAAACGCTCGCGAAACCTTTGCGGATATTGGTAGGCATGTAGGGCTTACGGCACCCGCTGTGGCGGAGCGTATAAAAAAAATGGAGGACCTTGGAATTATTGAAGGCTATAACACCAAAGTCTCGCATGCAAAGACAGGTCATCATCTAAAAGCTATTATAACCTTGCGGGCTTTTATGGGGAAACTAAAACCTTTTTTGGAAACGGTAAAAACTTACAAAGAGGTGGTAAACTGTTATCGCATAACCGGAAACGAGAATATAGTTATGGAGGTGGTTTTAAAGGACCAATTTCATTTAGAGCGGTTCATAGATAAACTTATTCAATATGGAGAAACACGTACCCATATTATTTTGTCCAACGTGGTGTCCAGTGCTCCCATAGGCAAGAATACATTTTAATATAGTTTAAGCAATTAACTATTGCCTAACAGCTATATTAGAAATAAGTGCCTAGAACTAGTAAAGAGTTTCTTATATTTAGCATTCCGGTTTTTTCGGAATTACGCTATAGAAAATGAAAACATTAGGATTTTTGCTAGTGCTACTATCATCTTGTGGGCTAATGGGCCAGATTAAGGTAGATGATACCGGTTATTCGGTAGAAGAATTGGTGAAAAACGTACTGATTAACAGCAATTGTGCGGAAACGGGTAATTACACGTCAAAGACAGGTCTAGCCGAGGGTCTAAATGGTATAGGATATTTTGAGGCAAATGGTTCCGATTTTCCGTATGAAGAGGGTATTGTATTAAGTACGGGGCAGGCCAAGTTTGCCGAGGGTCCTAATGACAACATTCATGATGCTGGTAGCGAGCAGTGGCCTGGTGATGCCGATTTGAAATCCATAACGGGCTCCGATATACTTTTCAATGCTTCTTACCTACAGTTCGATTTTGTTCCGCATACCAATCATATCAGCTTTAATTTTTTATTCGCTTCGGAAGAATATCAAGAAAACTATCAATGTACTTTTGGAGATGTTTTTGCTTTTATCCTAACGGATTCAAAAGGGGTGTCTACAAATTTGGCAGTATTGCCCACAAATAAACTGCCGGTAAGTGTAACTTCTATACGTCCTGGTGTTGATGGGGAGTGCGGAGGAAAAAACATCGCCTACTTTGATAAAATAAATGGCGAAGATTCAGCTATTTCCTTTCATGGCCAAACTACAAGTTTAACCGCAGAATCTCCCGTAGTTCCCGGAAGTTCATATACTATTAAGTTGGTAATTGCTGATAATAGGGATTCTAAGGTAGATTCGGCCGTTTTTTTAGAGGCAGGAAGTTTTTCACTGGGGTATGATTTAGGTGGGGACAGGACCGTAGAAAGTGGTAATCCTGTATGTATAGATGAGGTTATTGAATTAAACGCCACGGTAGAAGGGGTTACGGATTACAAATGGTATAAAGATGATGTTGAAATTGTAGATTGGTCAGGAACTGCTACTGTTAATGTAACCGAGAGTGGAGATTACCGCGTAGAACTGGTTTTTTCTGAATCTTGCGTGGCTTCTGGAACCTTAAAAGCAGAGTTTATTCCGGCTCCCGTTATTACGGAAGCACCAGCGGATTTAGTTTTTTGCGATATTGATGATGCTTCTGGAGAGGTGATAGATCTTACAGTTAATAGTCAGCCTATGTTAGGTGGGCAAGATACCAACATTTATCAGGTTACATATTATATAACTCTAAAGGATGCAGAGGATTTTGAAAATGCTATTGAAACCCCAGAAACCTATGAGTTGGTAAGCGAGTCCCAGACTATTTTTGCAAGAATATCTTCCGGGAACAGTTGTTATAAAATTGCCTCTTTTGAGATTAATTTACTTGGACTTAATTTTCAATCGGAACTTGAGGAGGAGTATGTTCTTTGTTTGGATGCCGAAGGTGAAACACTAGACCCATTACCTGTTTTAAATACGGGACTTTCCGCTTCGGCCTATAGGTTTGCCTGGTATAAAGACACTATTTCCGCCGATAATTTAATAACCGGGGCAACGGATGCTTTTTACGCAGCAAATGAGGAAGGAAATTATGTGGTGCAGCTTCAAAATATTGAATTGGGTTGTGAGTTTTCTATAGCTACTCAAGTAGTTAGCTCCCAACAACCCGAAGTTTTTGAAGTGGTCTTTGTTTCAGATCCTTTTACAGATAATAATACGGTAGACCTCATGGCGGAAGGAAACGGAAGTTACCTTTACAGTGTTGATGGTTTTGATTTTGTGTCGGATAATAGGTTTGAAAACCTAAGTCCGGGAGAGCATACGGCCTATGTGACGGACATTCATAATTGCAGTACGTTGTCCGAAGAATTCACTGTAGTAGATTTTCCTAGATTTTTCACCCCCAATGGAGACGGTGTTAATGATGTTTGGACCATTACAGGTTTTTCTCAAATAGAGAATCCGGATGTTAGTATTTTCAACCAGTATGGTAGGTTGTTGTATCAGTTAAACGGAAACGTGGGCTGGGATGGGACTTTTAATGGGCAGGCGGCTCCGTCTAGCGATTATTGGTTTAAAGTGGAATACACAAAAGATGGGGTTCGGAAAGAATTTAAGAGTCACTTTTCTTTAAAAAGGTAATAGGGTGACCCTTTGCTAGGCATGGATACTTCCTTTTGGGTGCTATTTTTTAAACTTTTTCAGTATCAAGTGTATAAAAAACACAAACTTTCTATAGAAGAACGCTCTCTTATTGTTAATTTTAATTCATGGATTTGGATAAACTTAATGAGTACGCTCAAATTGCAATAGATAAAGCGGTTTTTTATATACCTCGCATTTTCTTAGCAGGGCTGATTTTATGGATTGGTTTTAAGATAGCCAAGAAAGTAGTAGAGCTCGTAAGGAAAGCCTTAGAAAAAACTGGGTTTTCGGAAACCCTCCGTCCATTTTTGTCTTCAATTGTAGGGGTGCTGCTAAAAGGTACGGTTCTGTTTATTATAGCAACCGTTTTAGGAGCGGACCTTACAGGTCTTTTTGCCATATTGGCGGCAGCGGCTTTTGCGGTAGGGATGGCATTGCAGGGGAGCTTAGGCAACTTTGCTTCCGGTATCTTAATTTTAACGCTTAAGCCTTTTAAGGTATCGGATTGGATTCAAGTAGAAGATAAGTTTGGCCGGGTGGTGGAAATAGGCATTTTTAGTACGGATGTGCTCACTCCTGGTAATAAAATATTGATTATTCCCAACTCTATGATTACTGAATCCGTAGTGACCAATTATTCGGAAAAGGGAATGATTAGGTTGGAGTTAGAGGTTACCATGCCTTATGAAGAGAGCTTTCCTAAAGTAAAAAAGGTTTTAGAGAATGCCCTAAAAGAAGTTTCGAAAATTCTACCTGAACCTGCGCCGGAAATAGGAATTTTGGATTTTGATTCGCACAATGTGCAATTGATCGTAAGGCCGTTTGTGTTGCCAGATGATTTTTGGGAAGTAACGTTTAATGCCAATAAAGCCATTAAAAAGGCCTTTAGCGAACATGATGTTAAAGTGGCTTACTCGGAAGGTGTGGAAATAGGAAAAATAGGGGAGTAGCCTTGAATTAATTTTTTACTGCCCGCTCACGTTAAGCAAAAATCTATGAATGTCTGTCTTTTGGCTAGATTTTTGATGATTTAATTTTTATGAAAAGAATACTATTGTTACTGGCCTTTAGTGCTATGTTTATTGGTTCTGCCCAAAATATCACCTTAAAAAAAGGCGTGGTAATAGATTCTCTGGCAGTTAATGATACAATTCCGGAAACCTTCTCTTTGTACCTGCCAAAAAAGTTTGATGTTTCAAAAACATGGCCAGTGGTGTTTGTTTTTGATATGAATGGCAGGGGTAGACAGGCTTTGGCCATGTTCAGTGCTGCTGCGGAAGAACAAGGTTATGTTCTTGCAGCGTCTAATAATGTTAGTGATACCTTATCTATTTCAAAGAACATTTTGGTTACCAGTAGAATGTTCAATACGGTAGCCACTATGTTGCCCATTAGAAAGAACGGTATATATACTGGAGGTTTCTCTGCGGGTGGCCGTTTTTCTACTTTGGTTCCCACGTTCATAAAAGGTGTTGAGGGAGTAATTGCTTGTGGAGCAGCAGTAGCTAACGTTGAGGTGCTTACCAGTAGAAATCCGTTTCATTTTATAGGTATAGTGGGGGATGAGGATTTCAGTTATTCTGAAATGCTATCTGTAGAAAAAATATTGAGTAAGATGAAGTTTCCTAATCAGGTATTGGTTTTTGAGGGAGGTCACCAATGGCCAAGTACAAAAGAACTTGGTTCTGCTCTCAAAATTTTGACCTTGGCGGCTATGGCAAAAGGAAGGACTCCTAAAGATGAAGCTTATATAGATGAGAGTTATAATGCGGATTTACTAAAGGTAAATAAATTATATACTACTAATAAACCTTTGTTAGCAGATGGTTGGTTAGAGGAAATGACGGAAATGTACCAACCTTTTGTCTCTTTAGATTCTATAAAGAACAGTAGGAAGACGCTTAGAAAAAGCAGGCTGTTCAGAAATCAAAATAGGGCGCAGAATTCAATTTTTTTAAAGGAAAGTTTTCTTAAGGACGAGTTTAACTATTACCTTGAAGAAGATATCCTAACCTACAACTATAACAATTTGGGGTGGTGGAAGTATCAGATGGAAGAACTTCAGAAATTTCAGAAAAACCCAAATATACTGCAGCAAAAAATGGGGAAACGATTGGAAGGCTATGTAAAAGCGTTGGTTTCCGATAATGTAGATATATTAAGTGCGGAGAGTCCTATTGATGGCGAAGCACTTAACTTTTTATGGATGTTAAAGACCGTAATTGAGCCGGATAATTTTGAGAGCTACTTGAAAATTATATCCTATACAGCTAAAACCGATGATTATGGAACGGCGCTTTTCTATTTAGAAGAACTTTTGAAAAGAGGGTATACCAATCGTGGTGAGCTCTACGCTCTGGAAAATACGGCCTTATTACGCATAACGCCAGAGTTTAATGAGTTGGTAGAGAAGTATTTAAAAGAAGCTAGGTATTCTATTTTTGAAGAGTAACCTTATGGGGTTATTTTAAGATGAGGAACCTCGTTTAAATCCCAATTTATGACCAAGCCTTGAGCTAAAGCATTGGTAACCTCTTTTCCGTATAAATACTCGCATAAATAAAGTGCGGCTTCAAAGCTTTTTGCGCCTCCTGCAGAAGTAATGTACTTTCCATCATGAACAAATAGAACACTGTCCGCAACTTTAAGAGAGGGAAACATTTCTTTGTAAGCTTCAATATCACTAGGAAAGGTGGTTGAGGTTTTCCCTTTCAGCACACCGGCTTTGGCCAAAACAAAAGCTCCATCGCAATGGCTGGTCATGAATAAAGCAGAGCTATCTACTTTTTGCACAAAATTCAACATTATGCTATCTCTTAGGTCCGTATCTAAATGGTGTTCTGCGCTAGGAACTACCAAAATATCTATTGGGGGCAGTTGATCCTTGGTATAGTCAAAATCCGGTAGTAGGCGTATACCTTCAAAAGTGGTAACGGGTTCTAAGGTATTGGCTACGGTAAAAGTGTTCATAGCTTTTATATTTTTTCTGAATTTGGTATGCTGAAAAATATCGAACGGAGCGGTTAATTCAGTGTTGAAAGTGCCGTTCATGATTAGAAAAGCTACGTTATAGCGATCGGGTAATATTTCGGGCATAACTCTTTCCGTTTCGGCTTTTATTTTGACTTCTTTTTTGGGCGAGTTGCACGAGAAAAACAAGGTTAGGGCGAGTAGGATGGTGTAAAGTGCTTTCATTTTATTCATTTGGGTTGCAATGTACAACCGGTTCGATTAGGTTAATTACTTAATGTTGTATTTTTGTTTCAAAAATTAAGTATATGAGAATTCTTGTTTTATTTTTTTTCTTTATGATTATAGGTTGCAAGACCGATAAAAAGTATCATGATGCACCTGAGAAAAAAGAGGTGGTTCTTGAAACCGATGCCTTGCAGGCTATTTTGGACCATCAGAAAAAATTGAATGAGGAATTTAAGGATCCGGAAACATCGCCCTTGCCAGACCGTTACCGAAAAGACTTTGAAGCATTGGATTTCTTTGCTCCCGACACCAATTATGTAGTAACCGCCAAGTTTGTACGTACACCTGAGGCGTTGCCATTTTTAATGCCCAGCACTACTGGTGAGGCATCTGAAGAAACCGTTTACGGTATTGCACATTTTACATTAAATGGAAAGAACAGACAGTTAGAGGTGTATCAAAACAAAGAACTAATGCAGCAGGAAAGGTATAGGGATTATCTCTTTTTGCCTTTTACAGATAATACTAATGGAGAGCAGACGTACACAGGCGGGAGATATATAGATCTTTCAATACCTGATGGCGATACCATTGTTATAGATTTCAATAAAGCTTACAATCCGTATTGTGCCTATAATAAAAAGTTTTCTTGCCCTATTGTGCCCAGTGTGAATAATTTGGATACCGAGATTCGTGCCGGGGTAAAAGCTTTCGAACCTAATAAAAAATAAAGACCCCAACGTTAAACGTCAGGGCCTTTACTTGAATTAGCTTTAAATTATAAACACTTAACCATTATAATTCTTTGTTAGAAAGAGTAGACCGCAGCCAACACGAAAGAAGAAAGACCTCCAATTGGGTTTCCATCATTGTCAATGAATACTTCTTCTGAAGCACTGTCTAATCTTAATTCTGGCTTGATGATCAAGTCACCAATAGTTGCGCTACCGGTAAGAGTTACAGCAAATACACTTGCATCGCCATCAGCATCTGATCCACCAACTGCTCCAAAGAAATCGGTTTCAGCAAAATATTCACCTCTTAAGCCTATTGAGAAGGTATCGGAAGTTGCTAACTGTGGGTAAACCGCAACACCTGCAAAGCTACCAATACCGTCATCTTCGTCACCATCAAAATAAGCAGCGTTCAGTCCTAGGAAGAAAGTATCGGAAAGGTCAAAACCACCTGTGAAATCTACTTCGTAAGAACCGTTATCAATTAAAAGGTTCAAATATTGACCGCTGTAGCCTAATTGAGCTCCCCAAGCGTATTGTCCTGTTGGGTTGAACTCTGTAAGATCAGTTGGGTTCATTACCGCTAACATTAAGCTGAAATCATCAGATAAAGCAAAATCTGCTTTAAGACCGGTATGTGAAAACGGACCGTAAGAGAACAAGTAAGATGTGCTGTAGTTAAAGTTGGCAACCGGAGAGATAACCTCGTAACCTAAGAAGGTGTTAAAGTTACCAAAGGTTAATGTTACGGCATCACTTACATTCCAGTAAGCATACAATTGGTTAACAATGTTTCCTGTAGAAGAATACATTGGAGAAGCAAAAATGGCATCCGTTCCTCTAGGACCAAAAACCAAATCGGCAACAAAACCTACTTTTTCACCTTCGTAAGCACCAATAACATTGGCCATACCTAAGGCGAATCCTGGTAGGTTAGCGAATGAGCTTCCTGGAGCTTGAGCATCTTCTCCGTTAGGTGCATTTAAATTTGCTCTATAATACGCATCAATAGAACCACTGAAAGAAAATTTTGGCTTTGATTCTTCTTCCTCTTGTGCAACAACCGCTGTTGCAGAGAAAAGTAGTATTGCTAGGAAAAATAGATTTTTTACGTATTTTGTATTTGTAATCGCTTTCATCTGAATTTTGTTTAGTTATCCCTGTGTGGAATGATTATTTTAATCTGTAAAGATTTTGAAAGGGTTATATAACGGAGCGTTCTGCAAAACGCTCCGTTTCTAATTAATATGGTTATTAGTCGTTTATGAAATCTGGGTAAGCATCCATACCGTGCTCGTGAATGTCAAGACCTTCGATCTCTTCTTCTTTGCTCACTCTAAGTCCCATTACTGCTTTTAGGGTTCCAAGTATAGCGAACGTGCAAACTACACAGAAGACACCTACGATCAATACTCCGTACAATTGGGTCATGAATTGCTCACCACCTGCTTTTGCTCCAAAGATTCCTACTGCTAATGTTCCCCAGATACCACAGATCAAGTGAACTGCAACGGCACCAACAGGATCATCTAGTTTTAATTTATCTATTAGGGCAACACCTAAGACGATGATAAGACCGGCTAAGAATCCAATTATAATTGCTTCGTTAGGAGACATAAGGTCCGCGCCAGCGGTAATACCTACAAGGCCGCCAAGAATACCGTTAAGGAACATGGTTAAATCTAAGTTCTTATATAGTATGGTAGATAGGATAAAGGCTCCAAAACCACCTGCAGCTGCTGCTAAACTTGTAGTTACCAATACAAGTGAAGTTAATTCTGGGTCGGCTGAAAGTACAGATCCACCGTTAAACCCGAACCATCCTAACCAAAGGATAAGTACACCTGCGGTTGCTAATGGTATGTTATGTCCTGGTATGGCCTTAGGCTTACCGTTTTCGTCAAATTTACCAATTCGTGATCCTAGTAAGAAGATAGCAACCAATGCTGCCCAACCACCTACGGAGTGAACCAAAGTAGAACCTGCAAAGTCATAGAAACCCCATGAATCCAAGAAACCACCACCCCATTTCCAAGCACCTACTATTGGGTAAACAAGACCTACGTAGATTACGGTAAAGATCATAAAGGCACCAATTTTCATACGTTCTGCAACGGCACCGGATACGATAGTTGCTGCTGTAGCCGCGAACATACCTTGAAACAAGAAGTCTGTCCACCAAGTGTAACCGCCATCTGCATATTCAGGAGTCATTCCGTTTTCTGGAGCTGCAATACCAAAGCCTGCAAATCCGAATATACCTGAAGAACCTTCTTCAAAGCCTGGGTACATCATGTTAAAGCCCCATGCGTAGTAAAGTAAAAGTCCACCTGTAATAATAAAGATGTTCTTAAATAATATGTTTATTGTGTTTTTTTGTCTGGTAAGGCCTATTTCTAAAAAGGCGAATCCGGTGTGCATGAAGAATACCAAAGCGGTAGCCAACATCATCCAAACGTTATTTGCTGTAAATAATCCTGCGTCCATTTTCTTTAAAGTTTAGTTATTGGTTTTTTTTAGTTGATTCCAGCTTGCCCGCTTTCTTTGGTTCGTATTCTGTAAGCTTCAAGAACCTCGGAAACAAATATTTTTCCATCTCCAACATTACCGGTATAAGCTGCTTCAAGAATGGTATCAACCGTACGCTCAACAAATTCATCGGATACTACTATAGAAAGGTATCTTCTTTGAATGTCGCTCGTACTATAAGAGATTCCTCTATAGACATGACCTTGTTTTTCGTTTCCTACCCCTGTTACATCCCAGTAACTGAAGAAGTTCACCTCTATTTGATGAAGCGCTTTTTTTACGTCATCAAACTTCGATTTTCTAATGATTGCCTCGATTTGTTTCATAATAATTGTATTAATTAGAGAAACAAATGTATGTTAAAATAATTAACACCCCATAAATTTTGGGGTGTTATGCTTTATTTTTATGTTTATGTGAAATTATACCCCTATTTTTTTGGGGTATCTTAATAAAATTTGTTCAAAATGTATTTTTGATGATATAAAATCAGAGAATCTAATGGAATATTGAAAAAAATGGATAAAAAATGTCATAAGGTTAGATAATCATAAGTTGATTGCCTAAAACTTTGAACTTTTGATAGGATAGAAAAAGGGTGAATAAAGGCCTTTAGACCAATTTTGACAACCAAAGACCTAGTGCAACGGCTAAAATGCCAACAACAACACTAGAAATAAGATAGGTAAAGAAACCTATAAATTCTCCTGAAGTTAAAAGTGAGTGCTTTTCAAAAGCAAAGGTGGAAAATGTAGTAAAACCTCCGCAGAAACCGGTAGCGAACAAAAGTGTCTGGTTAGAGGTTAAATAATTTGTCTTAACAGAAAGACCTAAAATAAGACCTATTAGTAAACAGCCTAGAACGTTTACAATAAAAGTACCTAGAAAGAAATGTTGAAAGTGATTGTTGAGCGATTTTGAAACCAGATAGCGAAGTATGCTACCTATACCACCTCCAAAGAATACAAGTAACAATTGTTTCATCTGCGCAAATTACGTAAATAATTTGTCAGCTTGGTAATGCTTTTTGTGGATAGTTTTAAACGGCTTTCTTAAACTTGGAAGAAAGATTGTTAAGCGTATAAACTTTAGATGATGCGGATTTGGATGCATTCTCTTCCGTCTTTTTTGCTCCATTAGATATTCCACTTAAGCTAAATACCATAAACAAAGCATTTGCCCCGATTAAAACTAAAAGTATTGTGAAGAAAGTCATCATTTTTTTACCCCTTTGGAATACATAACGCAAAATTACGCTATTTGTTATGTTATACGAGAAGAAATAACTTTTAGTCGTGAAAAGCGGTGTTTTTATCGAGACTATAAATATTGTCCTAATTTTTAAGGAAATGCTTAATAAAAAGTAGGATTACTACGAAGGATATGAATAAAAGTCCCACCCATTTAACCCCTTTGTAGTTTTTTGCGTGTAGTTTTTTGTCTTTTTTGTAGGACAAAAAGATAATTACGATAAAACAGATGGCAAAAAGCGCGGCAAAAACGATTTGTCCGGTGGTGAACATATTCTTTATTTTTATGCAAAATTACGCTATTATTGGCAGAAACTATTTTTAAATCAATACAACTATATATGAAAAACAAAATTAGTGCGGTAGCGCTTTTCCACAACTCGTTTGGGTTGGGGGTCTCAGAAACCATGCGTGCAGATTTAGGGGAAGCCAAGAACCTGCTTAGGTTTAATTTGATGGATGAGGAGAATCAAGAATATCTGGAGGCGGCAAGAAATAATGACCTGGTAGAAGTTGCAGATGCCCTTGGTGATATGCTCTACATCTTGTGCGGGACTATTCTTGAGCACGGTATGCAACATAAAATAGAAGAAGTGTTCAATGAAATACAACGTAGTAATATGAGTAAATTGGGGCAAGATGGTAAGCCTATCTACCGCGAAGATGGTAAGGTGTTAAAAGGCCCCAACTATTTTAAACCTAATATTGCGGAAATTTTGGAGAAATAATTCTACGTTTATGAGAATGAAAAACGGGTGCTAAATTTAGCACCCGTTTTTTTATCCTTTATAATAAGATGTTCACTTTATGTAAACGGTCTTATTTTAAAGCCCTACTCTCCAACCAAATGGGTCTTCGGCACGGTTGTATTGTATATCCGTAATGTCTTTCTTTATTTGAGAAGCAAAACTGTTTTCCAATTCCGGTAAATCATAATCTACACCTCTGTAGCCAAATGCGGAAATTGGTGAAACTACGGCAGCAGTTCCCGCTCCGAATATTTCTTTAAGTCTTCCGTTCTTGGCGGCTTCAACAACTTCGGCAACTGTTATCTTTCTTACTTCGGTTTTAATACCTTTTTGTTCTGCCAGCTGCAAAATACTTTTTCGTGTAATACCGTCTAATATACGGTCACTTGTTGGGCCTGTAATTAAAGTGTCGTCAATACGAACAAAAATGTTCATGGCACCGGCTTCCTCAATATATTCATGATTGTGGTCATCGGTCCAAATAACTTGATTGTATCCTTTTTCAACCGCTAATTGGGTTGGGTAGAACTGTCCGGCATAATTGCCACCAGTTTTAGCATAACCTACACCTCCGTTCGCGGAACGCGAATATTTTTCTTCAATAAGTACTTTGACTTTTCCGGAAAAATAGGATCCAGATGGTGCAAGACATATTATAAATTTATAAGCATTTGCAGGAGAAGCGTGAAAACCGTTCCCGGAAGCAAACATAAAAGGTCTTATGTACATAGAGCTCCCTTCGGTCTGCGGAATCCATTTTTCTTCCAATTCCAATAGCGCCTTTAGGCCTTCCATGAAAAATTCTTCGGGCAATTCCGGAATGGCCATACGTTTTGCGGAGATGTTCAATCTTTTAAAGTTCTCCAACGGTCTAAAAAGCCACGTTTTGTTATTATCATCTTTGTAGGCTTTCATTCCTTCAAAAATAGACTGCCCGTAATGGAAAATTTTTGCAGACGGGTCAAGGCTAATGGGCTGGTAGGGAGTTATTTTTGGAGTTTCCCAAGCACCATTTTTATAATCGCAGACCAGCATGTGATCAGTAAATACACTCCCAAAAGCGAGATTGTTGAAATCTACTTGTTCGATCTTTGATTCTTTTACCTTTTCAATGCTGATTTTTTGCATGGTCGAGTTCATAACTTTTTAAATTAAAGGATTAAAATTAACGATTTATCCTTACCTGTTCTTCTTTTTTCGTTGAAAAATGCCCAGTTTTGCGGTACTTATCTAATTTTTATAGGAAATGCGTGTATTTAACAATTTACTTGCGGTTTTTATGGTGGTTTTGGCCTGTAGTGGGCAAGAAACCAAAGAGATAACTTACAATGGCGTCAACTATAAAATGATTGGCGAGAATTTGGAAGCCTCCAATGCATTGACCAGTGCCGAAATGGCCCGAAAATTTAGCGGTATGTCCGTGCAGGATACATTACACACAAAATTTAAAGCTACGGTAACAGATGTTTGTAAGGTTAAGGGCTGTTGGATGAAGTTGCAATTGAACGACGGACGGGAAACTATGGTCCGCTTTAAGGATTATGGCTTTTTTATGCCAAGTGATATTACGGGTAAGGAAGTAATCGTTAATGGTTATGCATATGTAGAGTCTATGAGCGTAGAGGACCAAAAACATTACGCAAAAGATGGGGGGAAGTCTGAGTCTGAAATCGCAAAAATCAAGGAGCCAAAAAAAACTCTAGGTTTTGAGGCAGATGGTGTTTTGATAGAAAATAAATAGTTTGGAAAGAAAAATTATCACAACGGGCGATGGGTCAAAGACCATTCAGATTTCTGATTGGGACGAACAGTACCATTCAAAACACGGGGCGGTTCAAGAGGCGTATCACGTTTTTATAAAACATGGTTTATCTCTTTTTTTTGGAAAAAACATACATATTCTTGAAATAGGCTTCGGGACGGGACTCAATGCGCTTATTACTCGAATAGAATCAAAGAAAAATCCCACTGAAATTACTTATAGGGGGGTAGAGGCATATCCGGTCTCACCAGAAGAATTGGAACAACTCAATTATATATCCGAGTTAAAAGCCGAAGAATTCAGGTCGGATTTTGAGAAAATGCATACCGCTCCATGGGAAAATGATGTTCGGATTTCGGAAAATTTTCTCTTGAAAAAGGAACAGAAGTTTTTTGCGGATATTGATGATGAAAATGTTTTTGACCTGGTTTATTTTGATGCCTTTGGCGCAAGGGTGCAACCTGAACTTTGGACAGAGGATATTTTTTCCAAGATGTACCGTGCTATGAAAAAAGACGGAGTGTTAGTTACATATGCCGCCAAAGGCAGTGTTAGAAGGGCAATGTTAGCAGTTGGTTTTGAGGTAGAACGCCTGCCTGGTCCTCCAGGAAAAAGAGAAATGTTAAGGGCTAAAAAGTAACTGTTTGTACTAATAAAAGGTTAATTATAAACGGGTTATCGGCATTTCTTAACATATTGGCACGTATTAGTGTTAAATCCGAATTAAATGATAGTCAGCTAGTTTGCAAAAGCTATACCTTTGAATCATGAGAATACTGATTACAGGGGCAACAGGTCTAGTGGGCAGTGCGATTGTGGAGCAATGTCAAAGGAAGGGTATTGCCGTAAATTACCTTACTACAAGTAAAAGTAAAATTTCTTCAAAGCCAGAATACAAGGGGTATTATTGGAACCCTGATAAAGGCGAAATTGATTTGGATTGTCTAACTGGGGTTTCTGCTATTATAAATTTGGCGGGGTCTTCCATTTCTAAAAGATGGACATCTAGCAATAAAAAAAAGATAATATCCAGCAGGGTCAATTCCTTAAGGACTTTATATACGGCATTAGAAAAGGTAGATACCAGTAAAATATCATCTTTCGTATCAGCATCTGCAATTGGTAGATACCCAGATTCTTTAAGTAAATTTTATACCGAAGAAGATACAGAGGTTGATGATAGTTTTTTAGGTGAAGTTGTAGCATTGTGGGAAAATGAAATAGATCGCTTCAATACCTTTGGTTTTAATGTGGCCAAGGTAAGAATAGGTTTGGTAATGTCATGTAAGGGAGGAGCGCTTCCGGAAATGGCAAAACCAATTAAGAATTATGTGGGAGCTGCATTTGGTAGTGGAGAGCAGTGGCAGTCTTGGGTTCATATTTCGGATTTGGCAAGAATGTTTTTGTTTGTTGTAGAATATGGTCTGGATGGCGTGTTTAATGGGGTAGGGCCAAACCCTGTTACCAATAATAAATTGGTAAAAGAGATAGCTAAGGTTCTAGAAAAGCCAGTTATACTTCCTAATATTCCAAGAATGGCTATGAGAATTATTTTGGGTAAAATGTCTTATCTACTCTTTGCTAGTCAGCGCGTAAGTTGCAAGAAAATAGAGGAAGAGGGGTTCAATTTTATCTATCCCAATGTTTGTGTTGCCCTGGAAGCTATATATAATAGTAAGGAATGCACTAAAACATCTAACATTAAAGCTTTATCAAAAGAATATATTCCCTAGTAAATTATTTGGGTTATAATAAAGTATAGGATACCTGCTTAGGCAGGTATTTTTTTGCTTTAATATTTAACGGTGTGGTTTGTTGGGGTTGTAGAAACTTTGGAGATATTTTTTTGATTTCTTTTTTTAGTGACATTTTGACATTTTTAAAGAAATGGCAGTACTTTTGCCAACCTAAAAGCGAGAATTCAAATTGTATCACAATGAGCGATAAACAAAATACAGAAGACCTTGATCAGGTATTGGATAAAGACCAAGCAGAAACAACGTCTGAAAATAATATAGAGCAAGAAGAACTAAGTGTGGAAGAACAATTAAGAGAGGACCTTGCTAAGGAAAAAGATAAATTTCTACGGTTGTTTGCTGAGTTTGAAAACTTCAAGAAACGAACTTCAAAAGAGCGAATGGATTTATTTAAGACCGCTGGACAGGAAATTATGGTTTCCATGTTGCCTGTTTTAGATGATTTTGAACGCGCTTTAAAAGAGATGGCCAAATCTGAGGATAAAGAGATGTTTAAAGGTGTAGAACTTATTAGAGTAAAGTTCCGTGAGACTTTAAAATCTAAAGGACTAGAAGAGGTAAGTGCCGAAATAGGCGATGCTTTTGATGCAGATGTGCATGAGGCTATTACACAAATACCTGCCCCTAACAAAAAACTTAAAGGAAAGATTGTTGATGTGGTTGAGAAAGGGTTTAAGCTTGGTGATAGAATCATTCGTCACCCAAAAGTGGTAGTAGGAAACTAAAAAGCAAGGATGAAGGAAGATTATTATGACGTACTTGGCATAAGTAAAAGTGCCAGCGCAGCAGAGATAAAGAAAGCCTATAGAAAAAAGGCGTTGCAGCATCATCCGGATAAAAATCCGGGAGATACCAAGGCTGAGGAAATGTTCAAAAAGTCTGCGGAAGCATATGAAGTGTTGAGCGACCCTGACAAAAGAGCACGTTACGATCAGTTTGGGCATGGTGCTTTTGACGGTTCTGGCGGCTTTGGAGGCGGCGGAATGAATATGGATGATATCTTCAGCCAATTTGGAGACATTTTCGGTAGCGCTTTTGGCGGTGGCGGAGGTGGTTTTGGCGGTTTTGGCGGCGGCGGCTTTGGTGGCGGTGGTCAACGTAGGGTTAAAGGAAGTAACCTTCGCATCCGTGTAAAGTTAACGCTTGAGGAAGTTGCCAACGGCGTAGAGAAAAAAATAAAGGTTAAAAGAAAAATCCAGGCAAGTGGTGTAACCTATAAAACATGTGCAACATGTGGTGGTAGGGGACAGGTTACCAAAATCACCAATACAATTCTTGGACGTATGCAGACTGCAGCTACTTGTAGCACATGTGGTGGTAGCGGTCAGGTTTTGGATAAAAAGCCTAGTGATGCAGATGCACAAGGGCTTAAGGTAGCAGAGGAAACCGTATCAATAAATATTCCTGCAGGGGTTGAGGAGGGTATGCAGTTAAAGGTGCCCAATAAGGGTAACGATGCTCCGGGCAATGGCGTTCCAGGAGATTTGTTGGTAGCTATTGAAACCGTAGATCATGAGACTTTAAAGCGCGAGGGAGACAACCTTCACTATGACCTATATATTAGCTTTTCAGAAGCCGTTTTAGGTACGTCCAAAGAAATTGATGCCGTTGGTGGAAAGGTGCGTATAAAATTAGAGTCAGGTATCCAGTCCGGTAAAATATTACGTTTAAGAGGTAAGGGTATCTCTAGTATTAATGGTTACGGTAGTGGTGATTTATTGGTTCATGTTAACGTTTGGACTCCAAAAGAGTTGAACAAAGAGCAAAAAGAGTTCTTTGAACGAATGCAGAACAATGAAAACTTTTTGCCAAAACCTGAGAAATCTGACAAATCTTTCTTTGAAAAAGTAAAAGATATGTTCTCATAATTCATATGAATTGCGTTTTAAATAAAAAACGTATATTTGATTTAATATTGGTATTCCAATATTGATTTTCTTTTTCATAGCAATTTTTTTCCCATCCTTATTTGCTTAAGGGTGGGTTTTGTTTTTAGGAATATATTGGCAATGTCTTGTGAGGACAAAAAACTATCTTTGACAAAATTGCTTACATGGATAATATTTTGGTCACTAAAGAGGTCACCAAACAATTTGGGGAATATACCGCTCTAAATAATGTATCGTTAGAGATTCCCAAAAATAGTATTTACGGACTCCTAGGTCCAAACGGTGCTGGGAAGACTACCCTTATTCGTATTATAAATCAGATTACGTATCCGGACAGTGGTGAGGTTTTGTTTGATGGGAAACCCTTAAAGGCGGAACACGTAGCACAAATAGGATATCTGCCGGAAGAGCGGGGTCTTTACAAGAGCATGAAAGTGGGCGAGCAAGCACTCTACTTGGCACAATTAAAAGGCTTATCTAAAGCTGAAGCTAAAAAAAGACTTAAATTTTGGTTTGAGCGTTTAGAAATTGGGGATTGGTGGAACAAAAAAATCCAGGAACTTTCTAAAGGTATGGCTCAAAAGATACAGTTTATTGTAACCGTATTACATGAACCCAAATTATTGATTTTTGACGAGCCCTTTAGTGGGTTTGATCCTATTAATGCCAATATTATAAAGGATGAAATTCTTAAGTTGAAGGAGAAGGGTACATCAATTATTTTTTCTACGCATAGGATGGAATCTGTAGAGGAACTTTGCGAGTACATTGCACTGATTCATCGTTCCGAAAAAATATTGGACGGTAAGCTATCGGACATTAAAAAAGCATATAAAAACAATGTTTTTAAAGTGGGCTTACAGACCCAGCATGCAGATATGCTCTTAAAAGAGCTAACGGATAAATTTACCATTAACACCTCCCAATTTGACGCCGAAGAAAATCAGTTGGATCTTACACTGCAATTACCCACTAATGATTCTCGTGAGGTGCTCACCTATTTATCGTCCAAAGCAAACATCAATCACTTTGTAGAGACCATTCCGTCTACAAGCGAAATTTTTATACAAACCGTACAAAGCAAAAGTAAAGGTCTAAATGAATAAGCTATCACTTATTATAAAAAGGGAGTATTTGGCAAAGGTGCGGAATAAGTCCTTTGTAATAATGACATTTTTAAGTCCCATTCTTATGGTTGCCATGGTGGTGCTTGTTGCATATCTGGCCAAAGTGAACGATAATGAATCTAGGGTTATCGGTATATTGAACCAAAGCGATTATTTTTCAAATGATTTTGTTCCTAGTGAGACTACTTCATTTGTAGAGTTTAGTGATGTAACCTTAGAGGAAGCAAAAGATTCCGTCGCCAGTTTAGGCTTTGATGGGCTGCTATACCTTCCTAAGGACTCTAGTTTAAGAGAAGTAACTGAAAATTCGTTTTTTTATACCAAAGACGCTCCACCTACACAGGTGGTAGAACGTTTGGAGAATACCATCCAAGAACGATTGCGGCAAGAACGGTTACACGAAATGGGTATCTCGGCAGCAGATTTTGCCAAGATGGATGCAAATTTTGAGATGAACACCGCAACCTTTTCGGGGGAAACCAATCTTAAGGGAATCAATGAAATAAAAGCTTTTATTGGTGGAGGTTTTGGTTATCTCATCATGATGTTTATAATCATTTATGGTGGTTTTGTAATGCGTAGTGTAATAGAGGAAAAGACCAGCCGTATTATTGAGGTTATTATCTCTTCCGTTAAGCCTTTTCAACTTATGCTGGGTAAAATTATAGGTACTTCCTTGGCGGGAATCACTCAGTTTGCCATATGGATTATCTCCGCAGGTATTCTTTTATTAATATCATTTGCGGTTTTTGACATTGATCCTGTGGCTCTAAATACTGGGGCTACTATAGCTTCCAGTATGGGGGGCGGGTTACCTTCCGTGGATCATACCATGCAACTGTACGCTCAGGAATTGTTCAAGATTCCATGGGTAATGCTCATTACCTTCTTTCTTATCTATTTTGTTCTGGGATACTTGATCTACAGTTCAATTTATGCAGCTATTGGTGCTGCGGTAGACAATGAAACGGATACTCAGCAATTTATATTTCCTATTATTCTTCCTCTAATGTTGGCCATTTACGTGGGTTTCTTTTCGGTTTTTAGTAATCCTCATGGCCCCATAGCAGTTGGTTTTTCGTTATTTCCATTAACATCTCCAATTGTTATGCTCATGCGCTTACCTGGAGGAATTGGAGAAGGAGGTGTGCCTGTTTGGGAGTTGATAACATCTATTATTCTTTTAATCGTTACATTTATAGGTATCGTTTGGTTGGCGGCAAAAATATATAGAGTAGGTATCCTTATGTACGGTAAAAAGCCAACCTACAAAGAATTGTTCAAGTGGTTAAGATATTGATCATGATTCAGGACACACAAAGTAAAGTAGAGGAAATAATAGAAGAAGATATTTGGGGAGCCATTAAAGACTTTCTTAATCTAGGCCTCAAATATGGCGAAGGCGAGAACACCATTAACATAACCATTGGTCTTCTACTTTTGCTAGTTGCTGCATTTTTGATTACCGGAGTGGTTTTAAAATGGTTGCGTACCCTTTTAACCAGGCGTATGTCCGGAGACGATAAGCTTAAGTTTATTAGCGTTTTCAAGTTTATTAGGTACGTTGTCTATATGGTGGTCATACTTTTGACCATGAGTGCGGCAGGAATAGATATAACTCTGCTTCTTACGGCTTCGGCAGCACTTTTTGTAGGTTTGGGGTTGGCTTTACAGGAGCTTTTTCAAGATGTAATAGGTGGTATTTTTATAATAATTGACAAGTCTCTCCATGTTGGGGATATTATAGAGGTAGACAGTAAGGTAGGTAAGGTGTTTGAAATAAAATTGAGAACCACCCGCGCCATTACAAGAGATGATAAGGTTATTATTATTCCCAACCACAAGTTCATTAGTGATATAATTTACAATTACACCCAAAACCATAAAACCACTAGGGAGCAGATTAAAATAGGAATTGCTTATGGTAGTGATGTTAATTTGGCCACCAGTATTTTAGAAGGAATTGCTGCAAAGCAAAAAGGGCTGTTAAAAAGCCCCAAACCATTTGTAATTTTTGAAGATTTTGGCGATTCGGCCTTAATGTTTTCCCTTAATTTCTATACGAACGATAGTTTTAGTGTCCCCAAAATAAAAAGTGAAATGCGTTATAAGTTAGACGCGGAATTTAGAAGTAACAATATTTCTATACCTTTTCCGCAAAGAGATATACATATTATTCAGCAAAAGCCGTTTCAATATAGTAATACAAGTAATATTGAACCAAAACAGGGTGAATAGTAGCAAGTTTAGTGCCCGTATTATCTTTTTTCTTTTATGGTCTTTTGTGGGGTTCGGACAAACCCCCGACGTAGTAAGATTAGAGTACATGATGATGCCAAGGAACAATTCCGATGCGGAGTTGTCCCGAATGAAGCTTTTGGTAAACGTGCCAATAAAAGTTAAGGATTCCAATAACCTTGTTATTGGAGCGGAGTATAACCGTCTAGCCTATAATCTCGCGCGGGAGCTTCCGTTCAGTAATGCAGGGTTAAAACAGTTTCATGTAGTGGATTTTAATATGGCCTATGTTTGGAAATTCAATCCAAATTGGCGCTTTATTGGAGTAGTCACGCCCCGTTTGTCATCTACCTTAACAAACCCAATTGAGAATGGGGATTTTTCGGTGAACTCAACAATCGGTTTTTTAAAAGAGAAGAAAAATATAGACAAACCAAGTATAATGGTGTTAGGTCTTGCCTATAATTCTACGGTAGCACTTCGTGTCCCCATTCCTATTTTTTATTACGAACAGCGTTTTCATAAAAACTGGAGTTTTGTAGTTGGGATACCCAAAACGGGAATGAAATACCATTTAAAAGAAAGACACCAATTTCAAACGGAGTTTATATTTGATGGGTATTATGTGAATTTGCAGAATAATATAGTGCTGCCAAATACGATAAGTGCTTCTTCCGTATCCTCGTCTGCGGCCTTGGTAACGGTAGGTTACCAGTTTAAGTTGGCGGCGAGTACGTTCGTTTACGCCTACGCTGGTCATACGGTATTTCAAGACGGTGTTTTGAGAGATGAAGAAAGAAATGATATTTTTACGTTAAACGATAACCCTAGTTTTTATTTTAGAACAGGATTTAGAATAGGACTTTAAAATTAAGATACTATGCCCAAAATTTTAATAATTGAAGACGAAGCCGCAATTAGACGTGTATTGGTCAAGATTCTCTCAGAAGAGAGCGATAGCTATCAGTTAGAAGAGGCGGAAGATGGAGTTAAAGGTCTAGAGGCAGTTAAGAACAATGATTATGATCTTGTGCTTTGTGATATAAAAATGCCTAAAATGGATGGGGTAGAAGTGTTGGAGGCAGCTCGTAAGATAAAACCGGAAACACCATTTATCATGATTTCCGGGCACGGAGATTTGGATACTGCGGTCAATACAATGAGGCTAGGAGCTTTTGATTACATTTCAAAACCACCGGACCTTAATAGGCTTCTGACTACCGTTCGTAATGCGGTGGATAGAAAAGTATTGGTGGTAGAGAATAAGAAGTTAAAGAAAAAGGTAAGCAAGAATTACGAGATGATAGGTGAGAGTAAAGAAATCACCGTCATTAAAGATATGATTGAAAAAGTTGCGCCTACGGATGCCCGTGTACTGATTACGGGCTCAAATGGTACCGGTAAGGAGTTGGTTGCGCATTGGGTGCATGAAAAGAGTGAACGAAGTTCAGCTCCTTTTGTTGAGGTGAACTGTGCGGCCATACCTTCGGAATTAATAGAGAGCGAACTCTTTGGCCATGTAAAAGGCGCCTTTACATCTGCCGTTCGCGATCGTGCCGGTAAATTTGAGGCGGCCAACAAAGGAACCATTTTTCTAGATGAAATTGGTGATATGAGTCTATCTGCTCAGGCTAAGGTACTGAGAGCGCTTCAGGAAAGTAAAATATCTCGTGTAGGAACGGATAAGGATATAAAAGTAGATGTACGCGTTATAGCGGCAACCAACAAAAATCTAAAAAAGGAAATAGAAGAAGGTAATTTCCGTGAAGATCTATACCATAGATTGGCGGTTATATTAATTCAGGTTCCAGCTTTGAACGATAGGCGTGATGATATTCCTTTGCTTATTGAACATTTTGCGAAAAAAATAGCTTCGGAACAGGGCAGTGCCTCCAAAACGTTTTCGGCGAAAGCCATAAAACTTTTAAAAAGTTACGATTGGACCGGGAATATAAGAGAACTTAGAAACGTAGTTGAACGTTTAATTATCTTGGGAGGAAAAGAAGTTACGGAAGAGGATGTAAAACTCTTCGCAAGCAAGTAGCAAGCGTGTGTATGGAAATAAGCAAAGGTTAAGAAGAATTCTATCTTCCACATTTACCTAAACGCTCCAAGGCTTGTGCGGTTATCTCTTTTGTCTTTAGATTGTAGTATTTCTTACTTTCGGACAGGTGCGGCTTAAGAAGTTCTTGCTCACAGTTTTCATAGATGTTTTGTGCAAATGCTCTGGCTTCGGCACAATCTACTGTATTTATAACCTTGTCCAATGAAGCTTTGTACTTCAATAAAGAAGTATCTATCTTTTGTTGTATTTTGGTATTATCAAGGAAGGACATGGTAACTTCTTCTTCAGGATTTTCAACATTCATGACCAGATTATTGGAACCATATATGCTGCCATGCTCATCATGGTTGGCAATGGCTTCTAAACTTTCTTTACTGAATTCAAGCGCTTTGTTAAGTAATATACGGGTACCGGCAAGAGAGGTGGCTCTGGTGGCATTTTTTAGATATTCAATATTCTCTATGACACTGTCCGAAGCATATTCACAACCGCAATCCGCTATTTGATTTTTAGATTTTTCAAGTGCATTTAGGGCCTTAAATGTATAGAATCTAGCCATTTGCAAATCTTTCATAGAAAGTGCTTTTTTGGTCTGATTTTTTACGTAGCCCAAGTTAGAGTTGGCATAATCGCAATCTTGGGTGGCTCCAAAAGAGTGCGAAAATGAAAACATGAAAAGAAATAATATAAAGTAGTATAACTTCATAGGCTAGGCTTTTTCTGCTGTAAAATTTGGGGTTATTTACGGTGTAAAGTTAAGCACGCCAGCTTGTTAACCTGCAGTTTTTTCGATGGACAACCTACTGTGTGTGGTATTTTGGATAAACCGGGCAGTTCTGTTGTTAAACGGTCATTTTTTTTAACATTTGATACCGTTCAACGGTAAAATAGTTTTATATTCAACCTATGTACGAGTCAAAAATTACTTCATTTAGAGTGGACGGGAAGGTTAAACTTCTAGAGCGGCCCACGAGAGAGGATTTCGGTAAGACCGATAAAGAATTAAAAAAGGATTTAGAAAACATCCGTGAAGAGCTAGGTGATTTTCAAGACACACTATATGCTCATGGGAAGTATAGTGTTCTTATCTGTCTACAAGGTATGGATACCGCTGGTAAGGACAGTTTGATCCGGGAGGTATTCAAGGACTTTAATGCACGCGGTGTTGTGGTACACAGTTTTAAAGTGCCTACGGAGTTGGAGCTGGGCCATGATTATTTGTGGAGGCATTACATAGCTTTGCCTGCCAAAGGTAAATTTGGGGTTTTTAATAGAACACATTATGAGAATGTCCTGGTAACCCGTGTACATCCTGAATATATTATGGGAGAGCACATTCCTGGGATTCATTCGGTAGCAGATATAGATCAAAAATTTTGGGATAAACGTTTTGAACAAATCAATAATTTTGAGCGCCACATTGCCGAAAATGGTACGATTATCTTTAAATTTTACCTGCACCTATCTAAAGAGGAACAGCGCTTAAGATTACTTAGAAGGCTAGCTTTAAAACGTAAAAATTGGAAATTTTCCCCGCGAGATCTTAAAGAACGCAAACTTTGGGATACGTACCGGAACTGTTACGAAGAAGCTATTAATGAAACATCCAAAGCCCATGCGCCTTGGTACATTGTACCTGCGGACAATAAAAAAGCGGCACGGGTTATTGTAGCATCCGTTTTACTGGAAGAACTTAAAAAGTATAAGGATATTAAGGAACCGGAGCTAGACGATAAGATAAAGGCCAATTTGGCACTCTATAAAGAACAATTGGAAAAAGAAGCAGAATGAAGAAAGTTATAGTTCTCTTGTTGGGCTTAATCTTTAGTACCTATGGATACGCTCAGAACGATGATGAGAAACAAATAAAAAAAATATATAATCAAGCGCTTACTAAAGGGAAGGCTTATGATTGGCTCAATTACCTTTCCAATCAGATAGGAGGTAGGTTATCCGGCAGTGTGCAGGCGCAATTGGCAGTAGATTATACTAAGGCACAGTTAGATTCCTTGGGTCTTGATAGAGTATGGCTTCAGCCGGTAAAAGTTCCAAAATGGGTACGGGGCACTCCTGAATTCGCATATTTTGAAACCAGTCCGGGCTTATCTACAAACGTGTCAATTTGTGCCTTGGGAGGTTCTGTGGCTACTCCATTGGGCGGACTAAAAGCTGGTGTGGTAGAAGTACAAGGAATAGAAGACTTGGAAAAGTTGGGCAAATCAAAAATAGAGGGCAAAATTATTTTTTATAACCGTCCTATGGACCCAACGCTGATCAGCACATTTGCCGCATATACGGGTTGCGTAGATCAACGTTATTCCGGAGCGGAGGAAGCCGCTAAGTATGGAGCGGTTGGTGTAATCGTAAGATCAATGAATTTGCGATTGGATGATTACCCACATACGGGATCTATGGGGTATGGAGACACACCTGTGTCAAAAAGGATTCCGGCTGCGGCCATTAGCACAAAGGGAGCAGAGCTGTTGAGTACAACCTTAAAGTTGAGTGAGGATACTCAATTTTATTTTAAACAGAACTGCAAACAGTTTGATGATGTGGAGTCGTTTAACGTAATTGGAGAGATTAAAGGGAGCGAGTTCCCGAACGAAATTATGGTAGTAGGAGGACATTTGGATTCTTGGGACCTTGGAGACGGTTCTCATGATGACGGAGCGGGATGTGTACAGAGTATGGATGTATTACGCTTGTTGAAAACTACGGGTTATAAACCTAAAAGAACTATAAGGGTGGTTTTGTTCATGAACGAGGAAAACGGATTGAGAGGTGGTAATAAGTATGCCGAGGTAGCCAGCAATAAAAAAGAAAAACACGTTTTTGCTTTAGAGAGTGATGCAGGTGGTTTTACCCCTCGCGGATTTTCTTTTGATTGTTCCGATGAAAACCTAAAACAGGTTCAAAGTTGGAAAATTTTGTTTGAACCGTATTATATTCACCTTTTTGAGAAAGGCTATAGCGGTGCGGATATTCGCCCGTTAAAAGATGACCAAATGGTATTGGCCGGCTTAAGACCGGATTCACAACGCTATTTTGTGCATCACCATGCAGAGAACGATACTTTTGAACATGTTAATAAACGTGAGCTGGAACTAGGTGCCGCCAGTATGGCCAGTTTAGTGTATTTGTTTGATAAATATGGTATTGTAAAGTAATTTTTTAACTGATTTGGGAGCGTAACGGAATAGTTGTAAGGAGACTTTTCCCTCCAATTTTTCCGAACAAATTTGCTTATCTTTGCCGCTCATTAAAAAAATGAAAAATGCAAGACGGAATCTACGCAAAATTCAATACGGACAAAGGTGAAGTAGTAGTAAAACTCACCCATGATAAAACTCCGGGTACGGTAGGTAACTTTGTTGCCCTTGCCGAAGGAAAACAAGAAAATACTGCAAAAGCAGCAGGTGAACCTTATTATGATGGATTAAAATTCCATAGGGTAATTCCTGATTTTATGATACAAGGCGGATGCCCTCAAGGAACAGGTACAGGTGATGCCGGTTATAAATTTGATGACGAATTTCATCCGGACTTAAACCATTCTGCACCAGGAGTACTTTCTATGGCTAACGCCGGTCCTGGAACCAACGGTAGCCAGTTTTTCATTACGCATGTGCCAACACCGTGGTTAGATAATAAACATACTGTGTTTGGTCATGTAGAAAGTGGTCAAGATGTGGTTGATGCTATTGCTCAAGGCGATAAAATAAATAGTTTAGAGATTGTTCGTGTAGGTGATGAAGCCCAAAATTGGGATGCACTGGCTAGTTTTGAAAAATTTAAAAGTTCCAAGGAAGAGCGCCTAGCGGAAGAGAAAGCAAAGCAAGCTGCAGAATTAGATAAAATAGCTGCAGGTTTTGATGAAACTGCAAGTGGGTTACGTTACAAAATGATTCAAAAAGGGAGTGGTGTGCAAGCTGAAAATGGTAAAACCGTATCAGTACACTATGAAGGTTCTTTAGTGAACGGCCAAGTTTTTGATTCTTCGTACAAGCGTAATCAACCTATTGATTTTCAATTAGGGGTTGGCCAAGTAATCCCAGGATGGGATGAAGGTATTCAACTTCTGCAAGTAGGAGACAAAGCAAGATTGGTTATTCCGTCTAGTTTAGGATATGGTAGTGCTGGTGCAGGTGGGGTTATTCCTCCTAATGCCACATTATTATTTGATGTAGAATTGATGGATGTGAAATAAAGAAAAGTAATTTATTCTTTGTTACAGTATACAAAGCCTTGGCAGAAATGTCAGGGCTTTTTTATGTTATAGGTGGAAGCTGTACTTAGAATAAAGAGTTTATTCTAAGCTTTGTCAGCCTATGTAAAAGCAGGTGGAGTTATATAAACGCTGAAATTTATGCTGGAAAAAAACAAAAGAAGGAAGGGCAGCGCAATTTTTAGGTCGCTCTGCTAAAGAATCAATGCCCCCGCCAATAATGATTATCGGGAGTTCTTGGCTCTATTTGTGCTTAATATGAGTAAAACAATATTTACTACAAGCAATACGAAAATAATACCAAAAAAAGTAAGCATATTCTATTGTTTGGTTAAGTGGGGAAAACCTAGTTTCTAACTAGACGCACAATAAGTAAAAGGGTTGCGTTAAAAACTTAAAAACAAATGTACGAAAATTACGACAAAAATAGAATTTCTTGTATGTGGGAAAGAAAAAAGCCCCGTTACCATTGGTAACAGGGCTTTTGTATAAAAAAAGTTTTTGCGTCTTTCTTAGTCAACTACTTTCACATTTACCGCGTTCAGTCCTTTTTTACCTTGTTGTAGCTCAAATTCTACAACGTCACCTTCACGAATTTCATCGATTAAACCAGAAATGTGTACAAAGTGATCTTCGCTTGAACCATCTTCAGTGATAAATCCGTAACCTTTGGAATCATTGAAGAATTTTACTGTTCCTTTACTCATAATACAAAAAAATTAAATTAAATTATGCCGCAAAGATAACTATAAAAAATTAATTCAATGATTTTTACCAAGTTATCTTTACTTTAACTGAGGGTTAGGGTTAAACTTTCTGTTTTTGCCAAAACCTACCTAATAGCTTTTCTTTGAGTTTCTTACATCCTATCGTTAAGTATCCAGTAAAGTTTTTTAGTTTGGACCTAGTAAGTTAAGCTACTTTTTTATGTAAGAATTTTAGAAATGATAAAGCCATCTATTTTAATTAAAAAGTAGATGGCTCTGTAAAAATATTAAAGGACCTTTTTATGCAGTTGGGTCCGGTGTCATACGTAAATAAGGTTTTACTTCATTAACGCCTTTACTAAAAATTGTTTTGGCATCTTCTGTAGAAATTGCCGGGCTAACAACAACGTCTTCACCATTTTTCCAGTTAGCGGGTGTTGCTACCTTATGATTTGCAGTAAGTTGTAATGAGTCAATAACCCGTAACAATTCATAAAAATTACGACCCGTAGAAGCAGGGTAGGTCAACATAAGTTTAACCGTTCTGTCCGGAGCAATAATAAATACGGAACGTACAGTTAGTGTACTATCCGCTTTTGGGTGAATCATGTCATATAAATCGGAAACCTTTCGGTCTTCATCTGCTATAATCGGAAATTCTACATTAGTATTCTGAACTTCATTAATGTCTTTGATCCACTCTACATGAGATGCGGCACCATCTACACTCAGTGCAATCATTTTAACGTTACGTTTATCAAATTCGCCTTTAAATTGTGCAGCGGTACCTAATTCCGTAGTACAAACCGGTGTAAAGTCTGCAGGGTGGGAAAATAGAATTCCCCAGCTATCACCTAGATAATCGTATAGGTTAATTTCGCCTATGGAACTGTCTGCCGTAAAGTTAGGGGCTTTATCGCCCAATCGTATTGTTGCCATTATAATATGTTTTTAGGGTTGAAATTTAATCCTATAAATTTAGTAGATTAATGAAGCACAACCTTAATTTTATGGTTAAAAATGTATTAAAGTTTCTTACTTTTAAAGCATGGAAAAGAACGAGTTGGAACAGTTAAAATACCCAATAGGAAAATTTGAGGCGCCTGCGCAAATAACCCATGAACACATAAAAGAATGGATTCATGTTTTGGAGATGATTCCTCAAGAATTGGAGAATTTGGTCAAGAATTTAACCGAAGAACAGTTAGAGACACCATACCGTCCTGAGGGGTGGACGGTAAGACAAACGGTGCATCATATTGCAGACAGTCACCACAACAGCTATATTCGTTTTAAATGGGCACTAACAGAGGATAATCCCGTCATAAAAGCTTACGATGAAAAAGCTTGGGCCGAACTTTTTGATACTAGAACGGCACCTATTCAGCTATCACTTGATCATTTAAAGGCGGTGCACGGTAAACTGGTTCACTTGTTAAAGGGACTCTCAAATGTACAACTCCAAAGAACATTTACCCATCCCAGCGGAAATGTTCAAGTACCTCTAGACCTTAATATTGGTCATTATGCATGGCATGGAAGACATCATTTTGCCCAAATTTTTAATTTAATAGAGAGAAAGGGCTGGTAGCCGGTAATCCAAAAGTTGGGGACTATTTTTTCCATTTTATATTACAGCCAATACTTGGTTTTTGGAGTGCATTTACCGGCGTATTATTTATTAAGGCATCAAGGGCATTTTTTAGGTCATTCCCGGTTACGGGTATTCCATTTCCAGGTCTGGAATCATCAAACTGCCCACGGTATACCAACTTTAAATCGGCATCAAATACATAAAAATCAGGAGTACAGGCGGCATCGTAAGCTTGAGCTACAGCTTGTGTTTCATCATACAAATAAGGAAAAGTATACCCTTCTTCTTGAGCTGTTTTTTTCATGAGATGTGGTGCATCCTGTGGGTAGTTTATAACATCGTTACTTGAGATGGCAATGAAACCTATTCCTTTGGTCTGATAGATTTTGGCCATTTTAGCCAGTTCAGGGTTTACATGTTTTACAAAAGGGCAATGGTTGCATATAAAAGCAATAACCGTTCCTTTGCTACCTTTTAGTTCGGTTAGGCCGGCTTGGGAATTGGTTATGGTGTTCAATAAGTTAAAATCCGGTGCTATAGTGCCAAGCGGGAGCATGTTACTGGGTGTATTTGCCATTTTTATTATGTTTAAAGCTTAAAGTTATAAAAAGAATTTTGAGTGTCTTTGCCAAACCGTAATCTATTTTTACCTTCATCTTCTAGAAGTGGGTTAATTTTTTTATAACATGGAGAAAACGATAAATTGGGAAGATTTTGCAAAAATAGATATGCGTGTGGGAACGGTTGTAAGAGCAGAAGATTTCCCGGAAGCCAGAAATCCGGCATATCAATTACATATAGATTTTGGTGAGGAAATTGGAGTAAAAAAGACATCTGCCCAGGTCACTACACTTTACACCAAAGAACAACTTTTAGGTTCACAGGTAGTTGCAGTGGTTAACTTTCCTAAAAAACAAATTGCAAATTTTATGAGCGAATGTCTTATATTGGGTGCTGTCAACGGCAAAGATGTAGAGCTTTTAGAACCAAAAGCAGTTGTTGCCAACGGATTGAAAATATCATAACTGATTGACAGAAAACCTTCTAGATAACGTACCACTTAATTTTGATGCCCAAGCACAATGGGTACTGAATATTTCCCTTGCTTTGGTAATGTTTGGCATTGCACTAGAAATTTCTGTTTCCGATTTTAAGGGCCTTTTCCAAAATCCCAAGCCCATTTTTGCGGGACTGATCAGTCAATTTATTTTACTTCCTCTATTAACCTTTGTCTTGGTATGGTTAATTGAGCCTATACCCAGTATTGCTTTGGGTATGATTATGGTGGCGGCTTGCCCTGGTGGTAATATTTCTAATTTCATATCGCATTTGGCTGGAGGAAACACGGCATTGTCCGTTAGTCTTACCGCTGCGGCAACCTTGTTGGCCGTTATTTTTACGCCTTTAAATCTTCAGTTTTGGGGAAGTCTGTATGAACCAACCCATCAAATCCTAAAGGAAGTAGCTCTGTCTCCTTGGCAAATGATTCAACTGGTTTCATTGCTCTTGGGACTGCCATTGGTTTTAGGTATATGGGTAAACTACCTAAGACCTGAATTTGCAAGGACTTTGGGTAAAGTTCTTAAAGTGGTTTCATTGGTGTTTTTTATACTATTGGTATTTTTGGCACTGTATAACAATAGGGCCGTATTTTATGATTATGTAATGTATGTTTTCTGGATTGTAGTTTTGCATAATATATTGGCCTTTGTAACGGGATTTTCGTTTGCGAAAGTTATGGGACTATCCAAAAGAAATATACGCTCAATAACTATAGAAACGGGTATTCAAAATTCTGGACTGGGCTTACTTTTAATTTTTTCCTTTTTTGACGGCCTAGGCGGAATGGCCCTGTTGGCCGCATTTTGGGGAATTTGGCACTTGATCTCAGGTCTTGTGCTTGCTGCAGTTTGGAGCTATAAACCAATTAAAACAGAAACACTGACTTGAAAAATATAGGCTATCAACTATTGAAAACCTGGATTAAGACCGGATTGTATCTCTACTACGGTAAAATACAGGTCTCAGGACTGGAAAATGTGCCAAAAAATAAACCAGTGCTCTTTTTGCCAAACCACCAAAGCGCATTGTTAGATGTACTCCTAATTGCGGTAGATTGCAATAGGAAACCTTTCTTTCTAACGCGATCAGATGTGTTTACAAAACCTACGCTAAAGAAATTTTTTGCCTATTTACGAATGATTCCCATTTATAGGATTAGGGATGGGAGGGAAGCCTTAAAGAACAACCAAGCGGTTTTTGATCAATGTGCGGAAATTTTCGGGAACGGGCATGCTATTGTAATGTTTCCAGAAGCCAATCATAATATTAAGCGTCGCGTACGCCCCTTGAGTAAAGGTTTTACACGTATTCTTTTTAATGCCGTAGAGAGATTGCCGGATACGGAAATACATATTGTACCCGTAGGACTTAATTATAAGAGCAATTCGGGCTTTCCAGATCAAGTGGCCATATACTTTGATAAAAGTATTTTAGTGAATACTATGTATGATGCTGATGACGTGCAAGGTTCTGTAAATAATGTAAAAGGGCTAGTATCCGATAGGTTGAAGCAACTTACAACACATATTGAAGATGAAAAGGCCTATGAAAACATTTCTGGGCAACTGAATGCTTTGGATATAGATTTTTTGAATCCTTTTGAGACCAATAAGGTTGTAGGAACCTTAGATAGCTCTATATCTGTGGAGCCTGTAAAAAAGAAAAAAGGAATTCTAGGAATCTTGGTTAATACTCTTTTTACATTTCTAAATTTCCCCATACTTTTTATATGGCGAAAATGGGCCAAGCCTAAAGTTTGGGAGCCTGAGTTTATGGGAACGTTACGTTTTGGATTTGCGCTATTGGCCTATCCTGTATACTATGCACTTTTGTTTACCGTAATTGCTTTACTGTGCAGTGGTATTGTAGGACTAATGGTAATATTGTTCCTATTTATTTACAACTGGGCGTATGTTCGTAATAACTGATTTTTGATGACGAAACAAGACTCTATAAAATAAAAAACGACCCTTTAAGGGTCGTTTTTATATTGATTATATGAGCTTTAGATGTCGTCAAAACTAACATCTGTAAAGCTTCCTGTTTCGGTAGATTTCAACTCTCCGTTAGTTGGGATTTCTTCTTCTTTCTTGAAATCTTTTTGGTGACGCTCAGAGATAACTTCAGAGCCTTTTTCCTCAATAATAAAGTTCATCATTTCCTCTACGTTTTCCCTAAAAGCCTCAAAATCTTCTTTGTAGAGGTAAATTTTATGTTTTTTGTAATGAAAAGAGCCGTCATCATGTGTAAATTTTTTGCTCTCGGTAATAGTCAAATAATAATCGCCTGCCTTTGTACTTCGTACATCAAAGAAATAGGTTCGTCTTCCTGCCCGTAATACTTTGGAATGAATTTCCTCCTGGTCCATTGAATCTTTTTCGTTCATCGCGTTTAGTGTCTAGTTAATAGTTGTTAATCTTTCAAAAATGTAAAAAAAAAGCCAATACGACAACAATTTTTTAGTTTTCTTTCTCTGACAGTTGCGTGTAGTACAACTCTTTGTAATACCCTTCAACACCGTTTAAATCAGTGTGGTTGCCTTCTTGAAGAAGTTCTCCATTGGAGAGAACCAGTACCTTGTCTGCATTTTTAGCCGATGATACCCTGTGGCTAACGATGAGTGTGGTGCGGTTTTTGGAGGCGTTTTTAAGATTGTTGAGGATTTCTTCTTCGGTTTCGGTATCTACCGCAGATAGGCAATCATCAAATAAATAAACCTCTGGTTTTTTAAGTAGGGCCCTTGCAATGGAAACCCGCTGTTTTTGCCCTCCACTTAAGGTAATTCCCCTTTCTCCCAAAACAGTTTCATATCCTTTTTGAAAACCACTTATGTTTTGGTGTACTACAGCATTTTTGGCAGCTTCCATAACTTCTTCTTCAGTAGCATTTTCCTTACCGAACTTGATGTTGTTCTTGATGGAGTCCGAGAATAAGAAAGCGTCTTGGGGAACGGCACCAATAGATTTTCGGAGGCTGTCAATGTTCAATTGCTTTATAGGGGTGTCATCAATTAAGATTTCTCCGGAAGTTACATCGTACAATCTGGCAATAAGGTCTAGGATTGTAGATTTTCCGGAGCCGGTTTTGCCTAGAATAGCTACAGTTTCCCCTTCATTAATGGTAAAGGAAATGTTCTTAAGGGCGGTTATTTCTGTATCCTCATAGGTAAATGTTACATTTTTGAACTCTATTTTTCCCTTGATCGGTGTTTCTTCAAGAACGGTGTTCGTAATATCCGGTGTTTCGTTCAAGAATTCGTTTATACGTTTTTGAGAAGCTTCGGCACGCTGTACAATGGAGGTTAACCAACCAATTATAGCTACCGGCCACGTTAGCATATTCACATAAAGAACAAATTCGGCAATGACACCGGCGGAAGCTATTTCGCCATTTATATATTGTTTTCCGCCTATATAAATAACGAATATATTGCTAATACCTATCAATAAGATCATTAGGGGAAAGAACCATGCATTTACTTTGGCCAGGTTCATGCTTTTGTCTTTTCCTTCAATTGCCAAGGCACTTAGGTCGTTATTTGTTTGCGGTTCCAAAGCATATGCCTTTATTACGGAAACACCGGAAAATATTTCTTGGGTGAAGGTTGATAAATTGGAGAGGTATTGCTGAACAATGGTACTGCGTTCATGAATAACTTTACTTATATAATAGATAAGTACGGATAAAATAGGTAATGGAATTAGTGTATATGCGGCCAATGTGGGGGCCGTCATAAACATAATAGGAATAATGCAGGCAAACAGTGTAATAGTATTTATACCATACATTAATGCCGGACCCGTGTACATCCGAACCTGATTTACGTCTTCGCTAATACGGTTCATTAAATCACCGGTCCTATTTTTTTTATAAAAATTGAGGCTTAAAAACTGGTAGTGATCAAATATTTCATTCTTAAGGTCGTATTCAATATATCTGGATACGTTAATTATGGTCTGGCGCATCAAGAAGGTGAAAAATCCGGAAAGCAGTGCGGCACCAACAATTATAAGAATATACTCTAACAGTAGTGTTTTTGCAGCCGATTCACCAACCTGCCCGTCCATAAAGTTTTCAATGACTTGGATAGACTCTTTTACGTATCTGGGCATTACCAATTGTAGCACACGAGCAACAATGGTTATGACTACCCCGATCAATAATTTAGACCAATATTTTTTAAAGTATTTGTTTAGGTGTGCAAGTTCCTTCATGAAAGGTTTAGGCTAGAGCTATTTTTAATGGATCAAAGATAAGGGTTTGGTGATAAACCATATGTTATAAATACCATAAGATGTTAGGAGACTTAATTAGTCTTAAATTCGATTCAACGATTTCCGAAAGTTAAATTTACGGTAACATTTTATATTTTATCAAGCCTCAAAAGGCTTAAAAACAAGGCTTTGGCGTGTTGGTGGGTGGGGATTGGAAAAAGTAGCCGTTGTTTCATCGTTTTGTATAGTAGTCTTTTGGGCTTTATTCTTATTTTTGCCACGTGAAAGTCAAACCAATACTATTCCAAAAAAGTTCTTTAAAATGCTAACACGAAGACATATACGGGTAAAAGTAATGCAATGTATTTATGCAATTACCCAATCTAAAGACGAATCTTTAGAGAAACAAGAAAAATTTCTGCGGTTTAGCATAGACAATATGTATACGCTCTACCTCTTAATGCTGAGCTTGATCATAGAAATTCAGCAACGAGGATCGGACCAATTACGGATTTCCTCTAAAAAATATTTGGCTAACGCATCGGATGATTTTCCGGATAAGGCAAAATTTGTAAACAACAAACTATTGCTTCAGTTGGTGCACAATGAGCCTTTAAAAGCTGAGCTTAAGAAGCGAAAGTTGGATAATTGGTATTTGAACGAAGAATATGTGAAAATTATCTACAACAACATTGTTGCAAGTGATGCTTACCAAAAATATATGTCCACGGAAGGCAGCACATATTCGGCGGACAAAGAGTTTATAATTACGTTGTTCAAAGAGGTCATTGCTCCAGACGAAAAAATCTACGATTATTTTGAAGATAATAACCTTACTTGGGTAGATGATATTCCTATCGTAAATACCTATATCTTAAAAATGTTCAAGAAGGTAAAGAACGATCAATCTACATCTTTCTTTCTGCCTCGTTTATTAAAGGATAAAGAAGATATGGAGTTTGCCCAAAAACTTCTTAGGAAAACATTGTTAAAAGATGGGGAGCTTACCAAAGAAATAGAGGGTAAAACACCTAATTGGGACAAGGATCGGATTGCCGATATGGATGCAATTCTTTTAAAGATGGCCATTTGCGAACTATTGAACTTTCCGTCAATTCCCGAAAAAGTTACCATTAATGAGTTTTTGGAAATAGCCAAGGAGTATTCTACTCCAAAGAGTAGCATTTTTATTAACGGTATTTTGGATAACCTTGTAAAAGAATACAAAAAGGAAGGAAAGCTTAACAAAATAGGTAGGGGGCTGATTTAAAATAATTGATTAATTTTACCTCAAATTAAAGTTAGAGATATGAGAAAAACATTTTTTGCCCTGAGTTTATGTTCGCTTATCGCGTTCGCTTCCTGTAAAGAAAATGCATCGAGCAAAGTAAAAACGGATAACGTTGTAGAAGCTGCACAACGTGATGAGGCTGGTAAGCAAATTCCGGTAATGGAATTTGAAAAAGCGGAACATGACTTTGGTACTATTGAGCAAGGTACGCCCCAAGAAACTGTTTTTACTTTTAAAAACACGGGCAACGCACCTTTGATAATTACAAACGCAACTAGTTCTTGTGGTTGTACGGTTCCTAATCCTCCAAAAGACCCTATCGCACCAGGAGAAACAGGTGAGTTGGTAGTTAAGTTTAATGGATCAGGACAGAACCAAGTAACTAAAACCATTACTGTAAACGCAAATACCGAGAAAGGTACAGAGCAATTACGTATTAAAGCGTTTGTAAATCCTAAAGGAGCTGCTCCGGTAGGACCAACAAAATAATAATTGATCAGATAATAAAATTATGGGTGATATAGGACAGTTTCTTCCAATGATCTTGATTTTTGTGGTTGCGTATTTCTTTATGATACGCCCACAAATGAAACGTCAAAAGGATGAAAAGAAATTCGCAGCTGAATTAAAAAGAGGCGATAGGGTAATTACTAAAAGTGGTTTACACGGTAAAATCATGGATTTGAATGACAATGACTTTTCTTGCATTCTTGAAACTATGGCCGGTAAATTAAAATTTGACCGTTCTGCTATTTCTATGGAAATGAGCAAAAAACTGAACGCACCCGAAAAGAAATAAGCGTACACTTTAATGTATGTTAAGAAACACCGCTATTAGTAGCGGTGTTTTTTTTTGGTCTTGTGCTAAGGTAAATTAGTATATTCATGTTCTGAACAAACAAACCGGAATGATGTACCATAATAGACGAAACTTTATCAAAAAAAGTACTTTGGCCTTAGCAGGCTCTAGTGCCGCATTTTTATTTCCAATGGAGCTTTTGGCTACTTTAAGAAAAAGGGTAGGACCCAATGACCAAATCAATGTTGGGCTTATTGGTTGTAAGGGTATGGGGTTTAGTGACCTAACCTCTATGCTGAAGATTAGCGAAATTAATGTGATTGCACTTTGCGATGTAGATGAAGCCGTTCTAAAGACTAGAACTGCTGACCTTGAAAAAGCGGGAATTAATAAGCCGCTATGGTATCGTGACTATCGGAAGCTTTTAGAAAACAAAGATATTGATGTGGTCATTATTGGTACTCCCGATCATTGGCATTGTCTTCAGTTAACAGATGCCCTTATGGCAGGTAAGGATGTGTATTGTGAAAAACCAATAGCAAATTCAATACAGGAATCCAATATCATGCTTAATTATGTAGGTGCGAGTGATCGCATGGTACAGATTGGCCAATGGCAACGTAGTCAGCCGCACTTTGTGGATGCTATTAATTTTGTGCATTCGGGTAAATTAGGAAATATACGTCTGGCAAAAGCATGGGCTTATCAAGGTTGGATGAAACCTGTTCCCGTTGTTCCGGATTCTGCTGTTCCAGAAGGTGTAGATTATAAAATGTGGCTAGGTCCCGCTCCGGAACGTGCTTTTAATGCAAACCGATTCCATTTTAACTTTAGGTGGTTTTGGGATTATGCTGGCGGATTAATGACGGATTGGGGAGTACATTTGTTGGATTATGCCTTGTACGGAATGAAAGCGGGAACTCCAAAATCGGTTATGGCATTAGGAGGGAAGTTTGCTTACCCGGAAGATGCTTCCGAAACACCGGATACGTTACAGACCGTTTTTGAATATGATGGTTTTTCTATTCTTTGGGAACATGCCACTGGCATTGATGGCGGCAATTATGGACGTAACCACGGCATAGCCTTTATAGGTAATAACGGTACACTGGTCGTAGATCGGAACGGGTGGGAAGTAATACCTGAGGAAGAGTTTGCCGGATGGGGTAAAAAAGGAACCCCTAAAATGGAAGCTGTCTCGTATGATAAAGGAAATGCGAGCGGATTGGACCTACACACCAAGAATTTTATTGAAGCGGTAAAAACCAGGGATAATTCTAAACTAAATGCACCTATTAAAGTCGGGTATGATGCCGCTTTGGTTTCTCACATGGGCAATGTGGCCTTTAAAACGGGCAACCGTATCTATTGGGACGGTACTTCCGGAAAATTTAAAGAAGAAGAAGCAAACAAGCTCATTACGGCCAATTATCAAAACGGCTGGAAATTACCAATGTTGTAGAGAAAAATGCTTCCAAACCTAACATCTATTTAAGTTTGGGAGCATTATTTATCGGTATAAATCGTTAAGGCCTTTGCCTTCGATTATCATAGGTAAAATCTTTTCCATTCTACTTGCTTTCGTTTGTTCTCGCTTGGCGTTTGCAATGTATTCCGCATATTCTTTCTGTTTATATGGCGATAGTTTTTTAAAACACCCCTTTACTTTGGGCTGTGCTTTGAATACCTTTTCCAGTTCAGGAGGAACGGTTACGCGGGTAATTTTGCTTTTAGGACTTCTGGCCAGTTCAATACCTTTCTTTTGGTTTTCAATAGCTTCGTTTATATATGCCGAAACTTTAATGGGGTCAATATCTTTTTCTGAGAAAAATTTCCAGTGGCGCATGGCTTGGGTCTTTCCTTCTTGGGCGTTTTCAAGAATGTTTCCGGGGTCGCCTAAAAAGACACCGTTAAAGAACCAAATACCAAAATGATTCTTGAATTTACAAATGGCCAATACATTCTTCTGGTTGATAGTATAGGTTGGAAAATTCCACTTATAGGTCTCAACAACATCGGTTTTTAAAACCAGATCTCGCAGTTGGCCAATGGCTTTTTTAAAGTGATGTTCTTCGGCAAAATAGGCCTCAATTTTTTCGGATGTATCCATGTGCTTATGGACTTTTAAGATTCTCTCTTAAAGGTAAGCATTTGTCTTTACACCGCTCTTTTGGCTACAAGCTCACATATTTTAATTATGACTTCAGTAGCTTTTATCATACTTTCCACGGGAACGTATTCGTATTTACCATGAAAATTATGTCCTCCGGCAAAGATATTAGGACATGGTAGCCCCATATAGCTTAATTGCGAACCATCTGTTCCGCCACGTATGGGTTTTATGATCGGGGTAACACGCATGGCTTCCATAGCTTCTTTTGCCAGTTCCACAATATGAAAAACAGGTTCTACCTTTTCGCGCATGTTAAAATACTGGTCTTTAATTTCCAAGCTAATACAATTGCCGTGAATGTGGTTCAGTTTTTCGGTGATATCACGAAGCAGTTGCTTCCTGTTTTCAAAGTGCGTTTTATCATGGTCCCTTACAATCAATTCAAATTCGGCATGTTCTATTTCGCCCTTTATATGGTGTACATGAAAGAACCCCTCTCTACCCGAGGTATTCTGGGGTGTTTCTTCCGGGGGCAGGATTTCTAAAAATTCGCTGGCAATGCTTATGGCATTTACCATTTTGTTCTTGGCATATCCCGGGTGAACACTTTTTCCTTTGATGGTTACTTTGGCGCTAGCTGCATTAAAATTTTCATATTCCAACTCACCAACTTGGCTTCCGTCCATAGTGTAGGCCCAATCTGCGCCAAATTTTTCAACATCAAAATGATGTGCCCCTCTACCTATTTCCTCGTCAGGAGTAAAACCTATTCTAATCTTACCGTGTTTTATTTCGGGATGATTAATAAGATATTCCATCGCGGTGATTATTTCCGTAATTCCGGCCTTGTCATCTGCGCCAAGTAGGGTAGTGCCATCTGTAGTAATCAACGTCTGGCCCTTATATTGTAGTAAATCTTCAAAATAATCAGGAGAAAGAACAATGTTTTCCATATGGTTTAGAACAATGTCCTTTCCATCGTAATTCTCAATAATTTGAGGGTTCACATTGGCTCCCGAATAGTCCGGAGATGTGTCAAAATGAGAAATAAAACCAATAGTGGGTACCTCTATATTAAGGTTGCTGGGCAAGGTAGCTGTAATGTAGGCCTTATTGTCAATAGAGACTTCCTCCATTCCAATTTCCAATAACTCCTCAACGAGCAAATCTGCTAAATACCATTGTTTTTCGGTGCTTGGGGTGGTGCTGGAACTGGGGTCGCTTTGGGTATCTATTTTTACATAGTTTAGAAAGCGATCAATGATATTTTGCATTGGTATATTTTTAAACCAAAAGTACAAAATTGGGGGTACTAGAAACAATAGAAACTTTTTTTAAGATTATGTTTTTAGTGTTTTTCTTACGTTAAAAATAAAAAATACTTAACTTTTCAATGAATTAACTCAAATAACTAATTATGAAAAAGCAGTATTTAATGTGCTATGTGCTCTTTATGAGTGTCATAGGAATTGCTAGTGCCCAGATAACGGGTACGGTGTTAGACGAAGATGGTGAACCTCTGCCCGGAGCTTCGGTAGTTGTGAAGGGTACAACTACAGGATCTACTACGGATTTTGATGGTTTATTTTCTATTGATGCAGAAGTGGGGGACAAGCTGGTCATTTCCTACATTGGTTATGAAACCAAAGAAGTAACCGCTGCGGCCGGTGGCATGAGTGTGCAATTATCTTCAGGAGTAGCGTTGTCCGAAGTTGTGATTATTGGTTCGCGTAATCCTAACAGGACGGCTACGGAGAGTATGGTTCCGGTAGATGTAATCAGTATGAAGGAACTGAATAGCGTTGCGCCTCAGGTAAACCTGAACCAAATTTTAAATTATGTAGCTCCCTCGTTTACTTCAAATACCCAGACCATTTCAGATGGTACGGATCACATTGACCCAGCTTCTTTAAGAGGTTTAGGGCCTGATCAGGTTTTGGTATTGATCAATGGTAAAAGAAGGCACACTTCTTCCCTTATAAATGTTAACGGTACTTTTGGACGGGGTAGTGTTGGTACGGATTTAAATGCTATACCAGCGGCAGCAATTCAACGTATAGAAGTTTTAAGAGACGGTGCAGCTGCCCAGTATGGCTCTGATGCCATAGCAGGTGTTATTAATATAGTCTTGAACAAGAGTGTAAACGAATTAAATACAACAGTTACAACAGGAGCTAATTTCTCTAAAAATGCCAACGATCAAACGGGTGGTGTTGATGGTGCAACAACTAACGTTTCTGCAAGTTATGGGGTTCCATTGGGGCAAAATGGAGGCTTTTTAAATCTTTCCGGTGATTTTGATGTTCGTCAGGATTACAGTAGAATGAGAGAGTGGGAAGGTGATGTTTTTAATCAATACAACGTGGTTGAAAGGTTTGCGAGGAACGATGGTTATGATTTGACTAATTTATTGGATGATGATGTGGCGGATGTAATTCAATATGCAAATCAAGCAGGGATAAATTTGAACGGTGCATCTACAAAAGCGGAACTTCAGCCCATTTTATCTGCGGATGCAACGGACGCGGAACTTGCTGCAAGGGGACAGGAAAGAAGTGACTATAACATGAGAGTGGGTCAGTCTGCATTACGTGGTGGTCGAATTTTCGCCAACTTTTCTATGCCTTTAGATGATAATGGAACGGAAGTGTATTCTTTTGCGGGTATTAGTTCTAGAACTGGTAATTCTGCAGGTTTTTACAGATTACCCAACCAAAGCAGGACATTTACACCTGCATATAATAACGGATTTTTACCTGAAATTAATTCCACGATAAAAGACAGGTCTTTATCTGTAGGGATTAAAGGAAAAATTAATGAGTGGGATGTTGATTTAAGCAACACCTATGGAAAAAACTCTTTTCTATATACTATAGGAAATACTTTTAATGCTTCCATGCAAAATGCCTCGCCAACAATTTTTGATGCAGGTGGTTTCTCATTTGCTCAGAATACGGCCAATTTGGATGTTTCCCGTTTTTTTGAAGATGCATTATCTGGTTTAAATGTTGCCTTTGGAGGGGAATATAGAGTTGAGAATTATGATATTGAAGCAGGAGAAGAAGCTTCGTATTCTCAATATACGGCAGATGGTCAACGTATCACTTTAGCATCGCAACAGCCATCACAAGATTTCTTTGGAAATGGAAGACCAGGAGGTTCTCAAGTATTCCCTGGGTTTAGTCCTAATAATGAATTATCTAGAGGTAGGAGCAGTGTTGCAGGTTATATAGATATAGAGGCAGATTTCTCTGAAAAATTCTTGGCCAGTTTTGCCACGCGTTTTGAGAATTATAGCGATTTTGGTTCTACTATCAATTTTAAATTGGCCACGCGTTACAAAATCAATGACAACTTAAATATTAGGGCAGCAGCCAATACAGGTTTTAGAGCGCCCTCTTTACATCAGATAAACTTTAATTCCACCTCTACAATTTTTGACCAGAACGGAGATCCGCAGGAAGTGGGAACTTTTGCAAATGATAGTAGAGCAGCAAAGCTTTTGGGAATTCCGGAATTGAAGGAAGAAACTTCAAGTAGTGTTAGTGTTGGATTCACAGCGAAAATTCCAGATGCAAATCTTACATTAACGGTAGATGGTTATTATGTAGAAATTAATGACAGAGTAGTGTATACTGGACAGTTTAGCGGCCCAGGTACAGGAACTGAATTGGACAATTTGCTCCGCCAGGCCAATGCTACCGCAGCCTCCTTCTTTGCGAACGCTATTAATACGGAGTCTCGTGGGTTGGATGTAGTGCTTACTCATCAAGCTAACTTAAGCGATAATTGGAGGTTAAAATCAGATTTAGCCGGTACTTTTTCTAAAACCAATCAAATAGGTGATATTAACGCATCGCAGGTTTTAGAGGATGCTGGTTTAGTTGATACGTATTTTCCAGAGGATAGCAGGGTGTATTTGGAAGAGGCCGTGCCACGTACAAAAATCAACCTATCTAATAGTTTAACTTCCGATAAGTGGATAATGTTCTTAAGAAACGTATACTTTGGAGAAGTAACGGAAGCCACTACGGTTGTGGAAAATCAGCAGGTTTTTGGCACCAAGTTGGTGACGGATCTTTCCATTGGTTACAAAGCCACGGATGCTTTAACACTTACGGTAGGAGCCAACAATTTATTTGATATCTATCCGGATAGAGCGGAAGAGCAGTTTAATAACCGTAGTTCAGGTCGTTTTGATTGGTCCCGTAGAGCGCAACAATTTGGTATTGGAGGTCGCTTCTTATTTGCTAGGGTAAACTTTACATTAAAGTAAGACTTTAAAGAGAAAAATTAGTTTAGAAAGGCTGCCCCACTGGGGCAGCTTTTTTTATGTAAATGAATCATACACAGGAGAAATATAATTTTTTGGTTAAATAGTTGTTTATATAAACGAAGTTGAATTTTAATCAAGATTATATGTATCGTAAAATATATGGTTTTATAGCATTCATGATGTTTTTTTCTGTGGGATATGCACAAAGTTGTACATTGGATATAGGTGGAAAAAACAGTGAAACCATTAAAACGATTTTTCAACTGAACGAGGAGCAGATAGTTCTCATGGAGGCGCTTCAGGGAGAATTGGCAGTGACTACAAAAAGTGTTGAGGAGCAAATTGAAAAGCTACTCGCGCAACATCCGCAAAGTACGCAGGAAGATCTTATAAAACTGGCCGAAAAATATAAAGGGCTGCAACAGCAATTGGTACAGGCAGCTTATGATAGTGATAAAAAACTGCTATCTGCTTTCAACACTAAACAATATGAGCGTTATCTTCAGCTCTGTAACGAAGCTATAAGGCTTCCTATAAAAGTGGTGCCAAAGAGTTACGAAATACCTGTAGAGGAGGAGTAAAGAGTCGCCGGTTAGGCCGTGATGACCTATTTCAATTCAGTACTTAGGATTTTAAAATTGTAATAAGTTGTGTCTATACTAGGCTAAGTTTGTATTTTTGCGCAAACACTACACACCTTCATGTATAAGACCTTTCTTCAGCCGTTACTTTTCTCGCTAGATGCAGAAAAAGCCCATCACGTTACCTTTTCATTAGTTCGTTTTCTTTGTAAGATCGGTTTTTCCGGTTTGTTCAGGGCTATTTATAAGATTGAGGACCCGCGCTTGGAAAAGGAAGTTTTTGGGATTAGGTTTAAAAACCCAGTGGGACTGGCCGCTGGTTTTGATAAAGACGCCAAACTTTACAATGAATTGTCCAACTTTGGTTTTGGTTTTGTTGAAATAGGTACATTAACTCCAAAACCACAGGAAGGAAACCTTAAAACAAGATTATTCAGGTTAAAGCCGGACCAAGCCATAGTAAACCGAATGGGGTTCAATAATATGGGGGTCGTAGATGCTGTAGAACGATTAAAAAAAGAACATAAAGTTCTTATTGGGGGCAACATAGGTAAGAATAAAATAACTCCTAATGAGGACGCCGTTTCAGATTACCTTATCTGTTTTAATGCGCTTTTTGACCATGTAGATTATTTTGTGGTTAATGTAAGTTCTCCCAATACGCCAGGCTTGCGTGAGCTTCAGGATAAAGAACCTTTAACAGCTCTTTTACTGGAACTTAAAAAAGAAAACTCAAAATTAGCTTCGCAGAAGCAGCAAAAAGAAAAACCTATTCTTTTAAAAATAGCACCAGACCTAACGGACGACCAATTGCTGGATATTATTGCTATTGTGGCCGATACAAAGATTGATGGTGTTATAGCCACTAATACGACTATAGAAAGGAAAAATTTAAAATCCGAAGAATCGCTCACGAAGGAAATGGGCGGACTAAGCGGAAAACCACTAACGCAAAGAAGTACAGAGGTAATCCGTTTCTTGGCGGAAAAAAGCAATAAAGCTTTCCCTATAATTGGTGTAGGTGGAATTCACTCCGAAAAAGATGCTTTGGATAAATTGGAAGCCGGTGCAGATTTGGTTCAGCTGTACACGGGTTTTATATACGAAGGCCCAGCATTGATAAAGCGCATTAATAAGGCTATACTAAAGCAGTCCTAAAAACCTAAGGATATAGTTTTAATTAGATTGTCCTCGGTTTTACTTTGTCCAATAATCAACCACTAAAACACCATCTAGGTATGGGCCTAGAGCATCTGCAAAAGCTTTGTGGTCTGGGTGTGGTAAATAAGTGGCACGGTCTTCTTCGCTATTAAAAGTTAAGAAAAAACAATGGGTAAAACCGTCGTTCAGACCTTCGGGGCTATTGTTCAATCCCCATTCGTAGCCTACAATTTGTGGAATTTTTGAGGGTAAAGCGGTAAAGGCGTCCTCCACTTTTTTAATATCTTCCTTAGAAGTTTCAGGTTTGAATTTAAACAATACTACATGGCGTAATAAACTATCTTTTTGCATAACGGTTTCGGCTGCGGGTTTTGTTTCGTTCCTGATTTCAAACGCCACTAAAAGCAACGCTACTAGAACTAAACTTAGGGTAAAGGTAATCTGACTTTGTTTCATGGCCTTATTTTTAAGATGCAATAACGGTTATGGTCCAGCATAAGGGGAATTGCGACCAACTAAAAAAATACAATCCAAGCACATTTTTTTTGAACTCCAGATTTTACACAAGATATAAAAAAGAGTAGTTACTTTAGCGTAAATAACAAGGTTTCCAGTCTAAAACTGGGATGGCTAAGATTTGTATTAAATTTAAGCAGGAATTAGATTACCATGAATTACGAAACTCTTTATGCGTTTATGTTGGCTACGGCAGCCTTGTCCGTTTCGCCGGGACCCGATAATATTTATGTGTTGATGCAGAGTTTGGTAAACGGCAAAAAGTATGGATTGGCAACTACGGCCGGGCTTATTTCCGGTTGTTTGATTCATACAAGTTTGTTAGCCTTTGGAGTATCTGTTCTAATAAAAGAAAGTGAAACGCTGTTTTTTGGTATAAAATTACTGGGGGCCATATACCTATTTTACTTGGCCTATAAAGTATTTAAAAGTAGCAGTACCTTGGAGCTGACGGAAGGTTCCGTACCTAAAAAAGGACTTTGGCAATTGTTTAAGCAAGGGTTTATAATGAATGTGTTAAACCCTAAGGTTACTATTTTCTTTTTGGCGTTCTTTCCTGGTTTTCTCTTTAGTGAAGAAATAAGTACTACGGTACAGTTTTATGTGCTGGGTCTTATTTTTATGTTCATATCTTCTATCGTTTTTAGTTTAATAGCGGTGCTTTCCGGTAGTATATCATCTTATTTTACAGAAAATTCTAAAGTGGGCCTGTATCTAAAATGGCTTCAAATCATTGTGTTCATTGGTATTGCCGTCTATATTTTAGTATCGGATAATTAATGCTAATTTTGAGTAGGTTTAAGGGTTGGCATGGCCGGTCCATTAGAAAGGAATACGCATGATGGAAAAGGTGAAAGTTATTGAATGTCCCAGGGATGCCATGCAAGGCATCAAACCTTTTATTCCAACCAAGGAAAAGGTAAGGTACATTCAGGCTTTATTGGGTTGTGGTTTTGATACCATAGATTTTGGAAGTTTTGTTTCTCCCAAGGCTATTCCGCAGATGGTGGATACTGCCAGAGTGCTTTCACAACTAGACCTGTCAAAAACAACAAGTAAACTTTTGAGTATCGTAGCCAATGTTAGAGGGGCTGAAGATGCTTCTCGCCATCCTGAAATTCAGTATCTGGGATATCCTTTTTCTATTTCCGAAAATTTTCAGATGCGTAATACACATAAGACCATAGACCAATCCGTAGGAATACTTCAAGAAATACTGAATATTGCGGATGCTTCGGGCAAGGAAGTGGTAACTTATATTTCTATGGGTTTTGGAAACCCGTACGGTGACCCCTGGGATGTGGATATTGTAGGTGAATGGACAGAGAAATTGAGTGCAATGGGAGCTAAAATTTTATCTCTATCGGATACGGTAGGGTCTTCAACACCAGAAGTTATTCAATATCTCTTCTCGCAATTAATACCAAGGTACCCAGAAATAGAGTTTGGAGCGCATTTGCATACAACACCTACCAAATGGCACGAAAAGGTAGATGCTGCATACAAATCCGGTTGCCGTAGGTTTGACGGGGCCGTTCAAGGTTTCGGGGGTTGTCCTATGGCAAAGGACGAGTTGACCGGTAATATGCCTACGGAAAAAATGCTCTCTTATTTTACTGCGGAAAAGGCAGATTCAGGAGTTAATTGGATGGTGTTCGAGGCTGCCTATAACAAAGCTACCGAACTGTTTACTGCCTATCATTAATTCTATTGTCCACCACACATTTTGTCCAGATAGTTGTTCAAGTTTAATTGAAACAAGGTGCCATCTACCAAATCATGTACGGCATCTAATTCTTTTTTGTTCATGGCAAGGGTTATTTGCGGAGCCGGAGTGTCTAAGAGTAAAGACCTGCAGGTTTCGTGTTGGCCACACTCGCTGCACATGGCATTACTGTTCTTTGTGCATTCAATATTCTTTTTAAACTGTTCCAGTTCGTTTTGGGACAATAACAACCCGGTATCCCTAAAAACAATCTGTATTTTTCTAATATCTTTTGTTGAGTTTCTTTTCCATTGGAAAGCTACGCCAAAAGGGTTGTGGTAAATAGGGTTAATGTCTTCCATAATATGTGCTAATTCATTTGGGGTTAAACAATTCTATGATAAAATATTCAAGACTTCAGTGCCTTAAGTCTCATTTCAAAAGTAGTATTTTTATTTAGATTAATTATAAATAGTAACAAAATATATTTTAGTATAGCTAATGCACGCACTATAACTAGGCAGAGCAAATACTAAATTCAATATTATTTAGATTTAATAAGAATAATGTTGCGAGGCACATTTTCATGTATTAAATTTGGCGCTTTATTTAAATCAAGTCTAAATAAATTTCGCACATAAAAATGAAAAAGATTCTTTACACATTGGCTATTAGCTCTGCAGTTCTTCTTACATCTTGTAGCTCGGATGATAATGCTTCGGATATGAACGAAGATATCATGATTGACAACCCCACTAGTTATTCTTTTGAAAGAGATGGAGCAACTACGGTTAGCTTTGGAGGTCAGACTACACGTATCTTAATGGCTCAGGAGCTTTTAGGAGGTTTCACTACTAATACCAATACTGCAGAAACTTTGCAGGCTATGTATGCCCATGAAGAGGGTGCGGATGATTTTGAAGATGCAGATTTGAATGCTTCGGATAAGAGTCTTCGTAGTAAGACTGCGGCTTCTGCCGATTATTTTTCAACCAACGCAACAGATCAAGCCCTTATTCGTGTAGATTTTGAATCATGGATAGACGGTCAGGTAAATGAAGTTTTTGCCAACTGGAATGTTGCTGCCGAAGCTGGAGTTGCAGGTCAATTGGCGGATGGGGAGAGAACCCGTTACGTAAATGCAAAAGGTCTTGAATACAATCAATTGTTCGCCAAAGGGTTGATTGGAGCCTTAATGACCGATCAAGCATTAAACAACTATTTGAGCACAGCGGTTTTAGATGAAGGTTCTAGCCGTGCTGATAATGACGCGGGAACTGTATTGGAAGGCAAGTCCTATACCAATATGGAGCATAAGTGGGATGAAGCTTATGGATACGTTTACGGACTTAATGCCGATGCTTCCAACCCTAATGCAGATCTTGGTGCGGATAGCTTTTTGAACGAGTACATCGGGAAATTAGAGGAGGATTCTGATTTTGCTGGAATTGCTGATGAGATTTTTCAGGCTTTTAAATTAGGTCGTGCTGCTATTGTAGCTGGAGATTACGAAGTTCGTGATGCTCAGGCAGATATAATTAGAGAAAAAATATCAGAAGTAATTGCTGTTAGAGGTGTTTTTTACATGCAACGTGCGAAAGAAACATTGGCCGAGGAGACTCCAAATTATGGAAGTGCTTTTCATGCTCTCTCTGAAGCATACGGCTTTATCTATAGCTTACGTTTTACCCGCAAACCGGGTACGGATGCTCCTTACTTTACCAAAGCTGAATCTGAGGCACTTTTGGAAGATTTAATGGGAGATGGTGCTAATGGATTATGGGATGTTAAGGCTGAAACTATTGATATGATTTCAGAGGATATTGCATCAAGATTCGATTTTACTGTTGCCCAAGCAGCCGAGTAACAAAGGGTTGTAATTACTAAAATTTAAGTGTTGTAAAAAAAAAGCAGCTTCTGTTAAGGTTTAACAGGCTGCTTTTTATATTTTTGCTTACTTAGAATAAATAAAAATAAGGTATGAGGAGGTTTTTTGCCATTGTAGCTGTAGCGGCAATGATTTGGGCTTGTAGCTCTGATGGAGGAAGTGATCCCACAGATGATGTTGTAGTAGATCCAAACCCGGATCCGGTAAGTTTTGAGCGTGGCCCCATGCTGGTGAATTGGGCAGATAATATAATTATACCTTCTTACGAGGCATTTTCTACCGAAATAACGGACTTGCAAACGGCGTTTGATGCGTTTAAAACTGATTCAAACGAGGCTAATTTTATTGCTTTTAGAGCATCATGGTTGTCCGCCTATAAAATGTGGCAAAGGGTTTCTATGTTCGAAATTGGACCGGCAGAAACAGTAGGTTTTCGTTTGAATATGAATATTTACCCTGCGGATAATGATAAAATGGACGGTTTTATAAGTTCAGGAGGGTATGATTTGGCTTTGGCCTCTAACAGGGACGCAAAAGGTTTCCCTGCTTTGGACTACCTGATTAATGGTCTGGGTGATACGGACCAAGCTATTTTGGACAGATTCAATGGAACCGAAAAAGAGAATTTGGTTTCGTATTCAGGTGATATTATTGCAGACATGGTAAGTCTTACCCAAGGTGTTCTTGCAGAATGGAACTCGGGATACAGAGCAACCTTTGTGGCCAATAACGGAGCGTCCTCAACCGCGTCCGTAGATCGTTTTATTAACGACTATGTTTTTTACTATGAGAAATTTTTGAGAGCGGGAAAAATGGGTATTCCCGTAGGTGCTTTTTCTGAAAATGTACTTCCTCAAAACGTAGAGGCCTATTATAAGGCAGATATTTCTAATGAACTATTCTTAGAAGGGCTTGAAGCTGTTCAGGATTTTTTCAATGGTGTTCATTATGGTAAAACCACTTCCGGAGAAAGTTTGGCCTCTTATTTAGATGCATTGAACACAGTTAAGGATGGAGATGATTTAAAGAAATTGATAAACGATCAGTTTAATTTAGCAAGAACCAAGGTTCAGGAATTGGAGCCTTTTCGAAAAGAAATAGAAGACAATGTGCCACCTACCAATATGCTTTTGGCCTATGATGAGGTGCAACGTATTGTTCCATTGCTAAAGGTAGACATGGTATCTGCCATGAGCGTAAGTATTGATTTTGTTGATGCAGATGGCGATTAGAAAATGACCCGTTTCATTAGTAAACATATATCAGCCCCAATAGAGGCCGCCCCTTTGGCGGTCTTTCGCATTTTATTTGGCGTAATGATGTTGCTTAGTATTGTAAGATTTTGGAGTTATGGATGGATAGAAAAATTATACATTCGGCCTAAATTTTTCTTCTCGTATTATGGTTTTGAATGGGTCAAGCCCTTGGGTGTCTATACCTATTTCATATTTGTCATCTGTGCATTATCTGCCATCTTTGTGACATTGGGCTATAAATACAAAGTGGCTATTGTTACCTTCTTTTTAAGCTTTACGTACATAGAACTAATGGATAAGACTACCTATCTTAACCATTACTACTTTATAAGTCTGCTTAGCTTTTTAATGATTTTTTTGCCGGCCAATGCCTATTTCTCTTTGGATGCCAAACAAAGGCCGCAAATAGCATTTCAGAAAATTCCGGCGTGGACGGTCAACAGTATAAAGCTCATGTTGGGCATTGTCTATTTTTATGCTGGACTTGCCAAACTAAATTCCGATTGGCTCCTTAAGGCCATGCCCCTAAAAATTTGGTTGCCCTCCAAGTTTGATACGCCTTTTTTTGGGCAGTTTTTGCATGAAGAGTGGGTGCAATACGCTTTCAGCTGGTTTGGAGCTGGATATGACCTGGCAATTCCATTTTTGCTTTTGTGCAAGAAAACACGTCCTTTTGCTTTTATTATGGTGGTTATTTTTCATGTGATGACGCGGGTGTTGTTCCCTATAGGCATGTTTCCGTATATCATGATCATATCAACCTTAATATTTTTTGATTCGTCTTTTCACCATAAGTTTCTAAACTACTTGGCAAGCTTTTTTCGCATAAACAAAAACCGATTTGATAATGGAAAGGTTTTGGCTTTGTCAGTTAGGGAAAAAGCCAACCCAAAACTGATTTTAATAGCACTGTTTTTTGTGGTGCAGTTGGTAATGCCCTGGCGTTATTTAGCATACCCGGGAGAGTTGTTCTGGACGGAAGAAGGTTACCGGTTTTCTTGGCGGGTAATGTTAATGGAAAAATCGGGCTATGCACAATACAAAGTAGTCAGTAAAGATTCAGGTAAATGGTTTTACGTGGATAATTCCGATTTTTTAACGCCATTTCAGGAAAAGCAAATGTCTTTTCAGCCAGACTTTATTTTAGAATATGCCCAGTACCTGAAAAAGCATTTTGAAAATGACGGGCACAAAAACGTACAAATATTTGTAGATAGCCGGGTGGCGCTAAATGGTAGATTAAGCACTACCTATATAGACCCCAAAGTAGACCTTGGCCAAGAGCGGGAGTCGTTTGAACATAAAAAATGGATAATACCTTTTACTGATGAAATTAAGGGAATTTAGTATTGTACTTATAGCATTTCTAACCGCATTAAGTGCTGTTGGCCAAATTAGTATTACCGGTAAAGTGGTAGATAACAAAGGTAACGCTGTACAAGATGCAGAGGTCTACCTAAAGGAACTCAGGCTTTTAGAAACTACAAAGGCAGATGGCAATTTTGTTTTTTCCAACATTCCGGGGGGTAAATACACTATTGTGGTGTTTGCTTTTGAGTATGAAGTCTATGAAAAGGAACTGACTTTTGACACGGCCTTCAATCTTAATATTCAGCTAGAGCGAATAAAGTCGCAAGCGCTTTCAGAAGTAGTTCTAACTGAAAGACGAGAGAAAGTATTCGCTTTAAAACAACTTAAAAAAGTAGAGGGTACCGCTATATATGCAGGAAAGAAGACAGAGGTAGTTCTTTTGGAAGGCCTTACGGGAAACCTTGCGGCCAATAACGCGCGTCAAATATATAGTCAGGTTGTGGGGCTTAATATTTATGATAATGGCGATGCCGGCCTACAGCTGAATATTGGGGGTAGGGGATTGGACCCTAACCGTACCGCCAATTTTAACACGCGTCAGAACGGATATGATATTAGTGCAGATGTACTGGGTTATCCAGAAAGTTATTACACCCCACCTGCGGAATCCCTCGAGGAAATTCAGGTGGTGCGTGGTGCCGCTTCTTTGCAGTACGGTACCCAATTTGGAGGCTTGATTAATTTTAAGTTCAAAAAACCGAATCCAAATAAGGAAATAGAACTCATTTCTCGCCAGACCGTTGGTTCGTACGATTTGTTTACGAGCTTTAATAGTTTAAGTGGTACAGTGGGTAAGTTCAGTTATTACACTTATCTAAATTATAAGGATGGTAACGGGTTTAGACCTAATTCTAATTTTAACAGTAAGAATTATTTTACCCATTTGGGCTATGAAATATCGGATAGGACAAAGGTGAGCTTGGAAACCACATTTATGCATTATTTGGCTAAGCAGCCTGGCGGACTGACCGATGCCCAGTTTTATGCAGACCCCACTTTTAGCAATAGAGACCGAAACTGGTTTGAAGTAGACTGGCGTTTGTATTCATTGCGATTAGACCATGCGTTTTCTGCCAAAACAGATTTTAGCCTAAACATATTTGGTCTAAATGCCTCGCGTAGAGCTTTGGGTTTCCGAACTAACAGGGTTTCTGAAGTTGATAATATTGACACCCCTAGAGAATTATTGATAGATGACTTTAGTAACTGGGGCGCAGAGGCAAGAGTATTGACCCGCTATAATTTAGGAGGCACTGAATCTGCACTTTTGTTAGGTTCCAAAATTTATAAAACGGATAATGACCAAAGGCAAGGCCCTGGTACCGCTGCCGCCGATGCTGATTTTACATTTGCCGATGTTGATTTCCCGAATTATGAGAGACAATCCCAGTTTAATTTTCCCAATTTTAATGTCGCTTTTTTTGGTGAAAACATTTTCAATCTTTCGGATAGGTTGGCCTTGACACCCGGTTTTAGATTGGAACATATTAAGACTGAGAGTATAGGGAGCTATCGAGAAATTACGTTAGACTTGGCGGATAACCCGCTGTTGAACAGAGAGGTAGATGATAATAGGGATTTTGAGCGAACATTTTTACTCTTAGGTTTGGGGGCTACCTATAAAGTGTCGCCTAGCGTAGAACTCTACGGTAACTTTTCGCAGAATTATCGTTCTGTAACTTTTAGTGATATACGTGTAGTGAATCCTTCTTTTCAAGTTGACCCGAATATTTCTGATGAAGATGGTTTTACGGCAGATTTTGGTGCCAGAGGAAGGTTTAAAGATGTGCTCTCCTATGATGTAAGTGTGTATGGCCTGTATTATGACAATAGACTGGGAGAAATTCTAAAAGAAGAAACGCGGGTTAATGCAGCTGGCGAAGAAGTTTCTACAGGAAGATTGCTAAGGGCAAGAGGAAATATAGGAACCGCCTTTATTTATGGGCTGGAGAGTTTTGCCAATTGGAGTCTAAAAGAAACTTTCTTTCCGCAGTCGGAAAAGGTGAAGCTTAATTATTTTGCTAATTTGGCTTTGACACAATCTGAGTATCTTTCTTCCGAAAGGAATAATGTGGAAGGGAAAGAAGTAGAATTTATTCCAAAGGTAAATCTAAAAACAGGTTTGAACTTTGGGTATGGAAACCTGTTGGGAAGCCTACAGTATACGTATTTTGACAAACAATTTACAGATGCAACCAACGCCCTTCAGGACGTAGAGGACAACCAGAGAGGCATAGAGGGGGAAATTCCTGCGTATGATATTTTAGATTTTTCGCTTTCTTACACCTATAAAAAATGGAAGTTGGAAGCGGGTGTCAACAACCTTTTGGACAATTCCTATTTTACCCGGAGGGCTACGGGTTATCCCGGGCCGGGCATTATTCCATCTGAACCAAGAACATTTTACACCACCCTTCAGCTTAAATTATAAACGGTTTCCAAAGATATAATCAGTTGATATTCGTGTAGTTGTGTTTTTCTTTTTTATATCGATTTAAAACAAAATATATAGAAGTAGTTTTTTGATGTGAATTAGAGATATTCGCCGTAAGAATGTGGGTGATTTCTGTAGGTTTTAGTTTGCTCGTAATCCAACATTGATAATAAGGTGATAACCAATTAATTTTACTACATTTGCACGCAATTAAATCTTTAATTGCTATGGAAGCCCACCTGAATAAAATTGTTGGAGAAGGTCTCACTTATGATGACGTACTCTTAGTCCCTGCCTTTTCTGAAGTACTCCCAAGAGAAGTAAATATTCAAACCAAATTCACTCGTAACATTACAATAAACGTACCGGTCGTTTCGGCTGCTATGGATACGGTTACGGAATCGCGAATGGCTATTGCCATAGCGCAAGAAGGCGGTATTGGTGTTCTTCATAAAAACATGACTATAGCGCAACAGGCCATTAAGGTGCGTAAAGTAAAACGTGCGGAAAGTGGTATGATCATAGACCCGGTTACGCTACCCCTAGATTCTTTTGTACGTGATGCAAAGGCCAATATGAAAGAATACAGTATTGGAGGAATACCTATTGTAGATGATGAAGGAAAGCTAATAGGTATTGTTACCAACAGGGATCTTCGTTTTGAGAAAAATAATGACCGACCTATTTCTGAGGTAATGACCTCTAAAAATTTGGTTACGGTTAGTGAAGGAACATCATTGGCCCAGGCCGAAGATATTCTTCAAGAAAATAAAATTGAAAAATTACCGGTTGTTGATAAGGATTATAAACTGGTTGGGCTAATTACTTTTAGGGATATTACAAAACTTACCCAAAAGCCAATAGCCAATAAAGATACTTACGGAAGGTTACGTGTTGCTGCGGCCATAGGAGTTACTCCTGATGCCGTAGACAGGGCCGAAGCTTTGGTAAATGCGGGAGTTGATGCCGTAGTGATAGATACCGCACACGGACATACGAAAGGTGTGGTTTCCGTTTTAAAGGAAGTGAAAAAGAAATTCCCGGATTTGGATGTTATTGTTGGTAACATTGCAACAGGCGAAGCTGCAAAATATTTGGTAGAAGCAGGAGCAGATGCCGTTAAAGTAGGTATTGGACCTGGTTCTATTTGTACCACCCGTGTGGTTGCAGGTGTTGGTTTTCCTCAATTTTCGGCCGTGCTAGAAGTGGCTGCCGCTATTAAAGGTTCTGGAGTACCTGTTATTGCCGATGGAGGAATCCGCTATACAGGTGATATTCCAAAAGCGATTGCTGCAGGGGCGGATACGGTAATGTTAGGTTCTCTTTTGGCAGGAACAAAAGAGTCTCCTGGTGAGACCATCATTTATGAGGGAAGAAAATTTAAGTCTTACCGTGGTATGGGTTCTGTTGAAGCCATGAAAGAGGGTAGTAAAGACCGTTATTTCCAAGATGTAGAGGATGATATAAAGAAACTGGTGCCAGAGGGTATTGTTGGCCGTGTTCCTTACAAAGGAGAGTTGTACGAGAGTATTCACCAATTTGTTGGCGGTCTTCGTGCCGGTATGGGATATTGTGGGGCAAAAGATATTGATACGCTAAAGGAAAATGGGCGTTTTGTAAAAATTACGTCTAGCGGTATTAATGAAAGCCACCCGCATGATGTAACCATAACAAAGGAATCACCTAACTATAGTAGATAGTTCATCAATTAAAAACAAAGGCCAAAATTAATTGTTTTGGCCTTTGTTTTTTAAGGTATGTACCCGATAAAGGTCATCTGCAGCTTGCATTAGTTTGTTTTTGAGTGTTGGTTTTAAATCGGGATTTTCGGTTAGGAAATTCTCCAATATGGTATATGCTTCAGCGGATGTATGTTTCCCGATGGTATTTTTCAGCCAGCCTTTTGGAAAGAATATATCTCCGGTTTTTTGAATTTCTTCCAGTATATCAAGACTTGCTCTCAGGTTTTTTAGGCTTTGTTTTTCGCGAAGCGGATGATTTAGATGGCTTAAGGCATCTAAGACCCACGATTCTTTCTGTCGGTTTTTTTCGTTTAGAAGAGCGTTGAAGAATTCATTTCTAACCGTTTCATCATTAGATAAAGAAGGGAGGAGAAAGTTAAATTCCGCCAATTTATCAGGATTGTCTATAGCTTTCTTGGCTTCCAATACTATATTTTCCGAATCTGGGTGATGAAAAAGAACTAAGCTTTCTGCCATAGTGGTATAATCATCCGTATTCAATTTTAAATTTGGCAGCGTAATATCCTTATGCCAAACTTGATACAATTGTGTACGTGATTCCTTCAAGTAGGCAATGGAACGAAAAGTTGAAAACAAGGTTTTCTTTAGATTGGAAGGTAGGTCCGATTGCAATTGGGACCAAAGTTGCTCGGCTAGTATAGGTTGATGCTCTGTTCTTTCATCAGCGGATAAAAATGTCCAGAAAATATGGGTTATATAGCCCGAAAGTAAATTGGCTACAAGTTCATTATTTTCATGGACCAAGTGCTTGCGATAGAATTGGAGTGCCTCCTTTGGTGTAATATTACCCCTTAGAAAATTTTCATAGATGTTGATGAACAGATATCCTCGTGCCACATCATCCGTAATTTTAGGCAGGTTTTCCGTTTCTGATTCGTGCAGCGGGAAAACACCATACCCCATACCATTGGAATTGTACAGGATAGATAAAGGTTTGGGTTTGCCAATGGCTTCAGGAAGGGTAATGCTGCTCCCTGTCATTTGAACGGGAATGTTTACTAAGCTATCTTGGTATACCAAGGTTAAATCAAAAGTCTGGGGCCATATGTGGTAACTATCGTCTTCTGCGGTCTGGCTTATTTCAAAAGAGGCTATGTTTTGGTTAGAATCATATACTATTTGGTCGTGAAATAAAGGGCGCCCAGCAGCATTTACCCAAGTTTCACTCCATTTTTCAACATCTACTTCAGTGTTTTTTGCAAGTATCTGTATAAGGTCGTTCCAAGTGGCATTGCCATTACTGTAGGTTTTTATGTATTCTTGAATACCCTTTTGAAAGGTTTTTTTTCCTAAAATGGTTTCTAACTGGCGCATCATTATCGGAGCTTTGCTGTAGATGATACTTCCGTAAAGCGAACCTGCATTGTTGAGGTTGTTTAATTCTTGGCGAATAGGGTTGGAGCCTTTGGTTCTATCCTCACCGTACGCTCTTGGGTAGTGCGTGGTCATAAAGGAAAGGTCGTGGTTTATATCCGGGAAAGCCGGGTTGGCAATTTTATCCGCTATGAAATTGGCAAAGACTTCCTTCATCCAAACATCATTGAACCAATCCATGGTTACCAAATCTCCAAACCACATATGGCTGGTTTCATGGGCTATGAGTTTTAACCTTCTTAATTTTTGGTTCTCAGTAGAAGTTTCATCTAAAAACAGGACACTTTCTTTATATTGTATTGCACCCACGTGCTCCATGCCGCCATACTGGAACCCCGGAATGGTAGCAAAATCCAGCTTCTGAAAAGGGAATTTGTATTGGGTGTAATCCTCTAAAAAAGCTATGGATTGTTGGTGAAGGTTAAAAATGGTATCCGTGCTATAGGCAACCTTCTTTTTATCCGTTTCCCGGTACAACATAGTCATGTCAAAACCATTTGGATTTTGATGCGTAAGATTGAATTTACCGGCTACAAAAGAGAATAGATAAGTGCTCATTAGGTCCGTTTGGCCAAAATGATGAGTGGTAACCCCGTTATTATCCTCTTTACTTATTTCTGGAGCTCCGCATAGTACAGTCCAATCTTTTGGCGCCGTAATTTCCAGAGAATAGGTAGCCTTTAAGTTAGGCTGGTCAAAACATGGAAAGAGCGTTCGGGCACGGTCCGGAACTAAAAGGGTGTAGAGATAGTCATCATTTCGGTTTAAAGAAGATTCCCCTGCAATGAAATCTATCTCTATTATGTTCTTCCCGGTTTTTAGGTACTTGGAGTCTATTTTAATGTGTTCATGTTCGTGAACAATGACTGTGGTTTTAGAGTTGACGTCAATAGATTTTAAATGGGAAGTTTGTTCTTTAAAATCAAGATACAGTGGGGTATCTACGTCAGAAATTTGAAAAGTTAAAACCAGTTGTGCCGGAATAGGCTGGGTTTTCGCTTCCGGAATTTTAAAATTAAGTTGATAATTGACGTTGGAAACTTGGTTTTTCCTGTAAGTTGCCAACTCTAAAGAAACCCCATCTTCTAACTGAAGAGCTGTGTTGGTACGGTCTTTACAGGATAAGAAAATTAAGGCTGTAACTAATGTAATATAGAGTGCTTTCATGAACTTTTGAACGGGGAGTATTTACTTTGATGAAATGAAAGTACTTAAAAGTAAAAACGAATACAAGAGGTTTAACTAATCTAACTTTTAGAGAATAAAAAACCCTGATATTATTTTACAATATCAGGGTTTTAAAATGTTATATGTAGCTCTTTTGTTTATTTGCTTTCACCGGCATAAGTCTTCCAGTCTTGGTCCTTGTAAATATTATCGCCAAAGTATCTGGCAATATTTAAGAAAGGCTCTGGTTTTTGATAGCCCGGTACAGGAGAAAGCATGTTCATTTCTTCGTCCAGAAAGATAGTGGTTGGGTAACTTAACCTGCCTTGCATAAGGGCTGCGGCAAATTCATGATATCCTTTTCTTCCGGAGGGGATAAACTTATAGGTTTTTCCTTTAAATTCAATGGGTTCCTTACCTTCACCATCTAACTTCACCATATAAAAATTATCGACCATGTAGGCAGCAACCTCAGAATTTTGAAAGGTATCCTTGTCCATCTTTTTACACCATCCACACCAATCTGTATAGACATCTATAAAAATTTTCTTAGGATTTTTTTCCGTTGCAACTAATTCTGCCGCTTCGTTCCAGCTCAACCATTTTACCTCTTGAGCGTTCATGGTTGTGATAGTTAGCCCTATAAAGGCAAACAGGACAAATTTTAAGGCGTATGTGGTGCGTATTTTCATTCTGATTTTTGCGGTATTAGTCCAACTAATGTACCAAAACTAACGAAAATCCAACAAGTTTATTTTGCTAAGGCCTTTTCCTTCTTGGTAGCAAAGAGATTTTTAACATCTATTTGATGTTTGATCAGGTCATCAAAAGTTTCTCGCTCCCTAATTAAAATAGCTTTGCCTTCATGCCAAAGTACTTCTGCAGGTCTAAACCTAGAGTTGTAATTGCTGGCCATGGTAAAGCAATATGCCCCTGCATTTTTAAAGCAAAGAATATCACCTTCACTTATTTCGTTTATTCGCTTGTTACTGGCAAAAGTATCGGTCTCACAAATATAGCCTACCACAGAATAGTAACGTTCCCTACCTTCTGGGTTGGATATGTTAAGGATGCGATGCGTAGCCCCATAAAGCATGGGTCTAATTAAATGGTTAAAACCAGAATCAATACTAGCAAATACCGTTGAAGTAGTTTGTTTTACTACATTTACTTTAGCAAGGAAATTACCGGCTTCACTAACCAAGAATTTCCCAGGTTCAAAAGCCAATGTAAGTTGTTTGCCGTATTCTTTACAGAACTCGTTAAAGCGGGAACCTAGTTTTTTGCCAAGCTCTTCAACGTTGGTTTCAATATCACCATCTTTATAAGGTACTTTAAAACCACTACCAAAATCTATAAAATCAAGGTTTTTAAAGTTTTTAGCAGTTTCAAAAAGTATCTCCGATGCATAAAGGAAAACATCAATATCCAAAATATCACTTCCGGTATGCATGTGTATACCGTTAATGTTCATGTTGGTAACATTAACAATGCGTAACAAATGTGGAATTTGATGAATACTGATACCAAATTTGGAATCAATATGACCTACGGATATATTAGCATTTCCACCTGCCATAACATGTGGGTTGATGCGAATACAAACGGGAACATCTGGGTGCTTGCTGCCAAATTGCTCTAAAATAGAAAGGTTGTCTATATTAATGCGAACCCCCAATTTTGATGCTTCCTCTATTTCTTCCAAAGAAACACCGTTAGGTGTGAAAATGATAGATTCTGGTTTGAATCCTGCCAGAAGACCTAATTGAACCTCTTGTATGGAAACCGTATCCAGGCCACTTCCCAAACTGTTCATTAGTTTTAAGATAGCTATATTGGATAAAGCTTTGGCGGCGTAATTAAGTTTCAACTTCTTTACACTGCTAAAGGCATTTGTAAGTCTTTCAAACTGAGAAATTATTTTTTCCGAATCGTAAACGTAAACGGGGTCTCCATATGTTTTTGCTATATTTAGCAAATCGGCATTATTCATATCTTCGGTATTTAAAGCAAATTTAACCCGTTAATCTTATATGGGCAAAAAAACCGTTACAAATATAAAAAATACAACAAATTGTTATTTTTGAAACATGGGTCTGTGTAATTTAAATTTGCGGTTCGTAATTTCGGTCGTATTTTTAGAGCAAATATTACACTATGAAATTGGCGTTATTACCACTGCAATCTATATTTTTTCCGGGCGAAACCGTACCGCTACATATTTTTGAGGACCGCTACAAGCAATTGATTAAAGATTGTAGAAATGAGGCGGTTACCTTTGGTATTCCTGTTTATATTAATGATAGTATGACTTATGGAACAGAAGTTCAATTGGTAGAAATTGTAAATACTTACGAAGACGGAGCTATGGATGTAACCTGCGTAGCACGCCAAGTTTTTCGTATCCTAAGTTTCAAAAACCAAATGGATGGCAAGCTTTATGCAGGCGGAACCATAAAATTTATTGATAGCGTAAGAGATGCGGATAAATCCTTGAAAAAGGAGGTGCTAGATAAGATTCACGAACTGTACGAGCTTATGGCCGTGCCCTATACCCCGTTGCCGTTAGAGAAGTTCAATAGTTATGTATTGGTACATAAAATGGGGCTTTCGTTTGACCAAGAGTACCAATTATTGCAAATGCCAAGTGAGCGGGATCGTTTGTTATTTATGAAGTCGCATTTAATTTCAACCATATCAATGTTGAGCGAAGTTAATCGTACCAAAAAGACCATAGAAATGAACGGCAACTTTAAAAACTTTGACCCCTTAGATTTTAAGGATTTTAATTTATAATTCTGTTCTCATAGACCATTGTAAAACTTATAAAGTAAAAAAAAGAACGTGATTTAGGTGGATGGACCAGTTATAGGTAAGAGTTTTTAAGGCTTAGGATATATCTACGCAACTAACTCTATATTTCATTAGTCTAAATCCTCTACGTTTCCTATTTTTGCTTTCGAATCTAAATATACCTTAATATATGAATCTTCACGAGTACCAAGGAAAAGAGATTTTGGCCAGTTTCGGTGTGCGCATTCAGCGCGGTATCGTGGCCCATAATTCAAAGGAAGCCGTAGAGGCTGCAAAACAATTAACTGCCGAGACCGGAACAGGTTGGCACGTTATAAAAGCCCAGGTACATGCAGGTGGCCGTGGTAAAGGTGGAGGTGTAAAATTGGCCAAAAACCTTAAGGAAGTAGAAGAAATTGCAGGAAACATTATAGGAATGAACCTGATTACCCCACAGACTTCTGCGGCGGGTAAAAAAGTTCACCAAGTTTTAGTTGCCGAAGATGTATACTACCCAGGCGATAGTGAAACTAGTGAATTCTATATGTCAGTTCTTTTGAACAGAGGTACAGGAAGAAATATGATCATGTACTCTACCGAAGGTGGAATGGACATTGAGGAGGTTGCCGAAAGCACTCCACATCTTATTTTTACTGAAGAAATTGATCCTGCTACAGGTCTTTTACCGTTTCAAGCTAGAAAAATTGCTTTTAACCTAGGGTTGTCAGGTACTGCTTTTAAAGAAATGACCAAATTTGTTGCTTCTTTGTACAAGGCTTATGTAGAGAGTGATTCCAGTATGTTTGAAATCAACCCAGTGTTGAAAACATCGGATGACAAGATAATGGCGGTAGATGCTAAGGTATCTATTGATGATAATGCGCTTTACCGTAGAAAGCAATATGCAGAAATGCGTGATTTACGTGAAGAGAACGCAATTGAAGTTGAAGCTGGTGCATTGGGTCTAAATTATGTTGATTTAGATGGAAATGTGGGCTGTATGGTAAACGGAGCCGGATTGGCAATGGCCACGATGGATTTGATTAAAATGGCCGGTGGTGAACCAGCTAACTTTTTAGATGTTGGTGGTACAGCCGATGCTAAAAGGGTAGAAGAAGCTTTCCGTATTATCTTAAAAGACGAAGGTGTTAAAGCTATTTTGGTGAATATCTTTGGCGGTATCGTACGTTGTGACCGTGTTGCAAATGGTATTGTAGAGGCTTACAAGAATATGGGAGATGCTATTAAAGTTCCAATTATTGTTAGATTGCAAGGTACCAATGCAGAAATTGCTAAGGAAATTATTGATAATTCCGGTTTGGCGGTACATTCCGCAGTACAGTTCCAAGAAGCTGCTGATAAAGTAAAAGAAGTTTTAAGCTAAAACTATCTTTTTATAAATTTTGAAAGGGATGAATCACATGGTTCATCCCTTTTTTTATACGCATAATTAAACATTTTACAATTTGTGTTTTACTCAGGTCGAGTAAAAAGCTGAGGTATCGTTAGATTTTTTACTCGTTTTATGACATTACTGTTTTCTAGTGTTAAATTTTAGTAAATAGTCAGTATACGGGCTCTATTTTGTAATATCTTTAACGTGAATTAGTTATCTGAATTAGCAAAACAAAACAACAAACGCCATGAAAAAATCAATTTATGCATTAATGGTGATGATGGTATTTAACATAGGTTATGTTCTGGCCAACACACCCGAAGTTGAAGTACACGAACCAAAAGCATTAAAAGTTCTTACTTCACAAATTTATGAGATGTTAGGAACAAACGTTATTCCTAATGATATTAGAGGCTCTAAAGCAGAAGTTAGAGTAGCTGTTGATGAAGGGAATTACCTAAGAATCCTTTCTATAGAAACGGAGAATGAAGCCTTAAAAGATTTTTTGAAAAGTGCTATTGACTTTGAGAAATTATCAAAAGGAACTTTTGAAAAGGGTATTGTTTATCGCATTCCAATTGAAGTAGCTAAGCGATAAAAGTCAATCATTTTATAATTGAAAAAAGGTCTCCATTGGAGACCTTTTTTTATGATTATTGGTCGGTTAAAATGCTTGCATTATTTCATCATAAACAATTTCACCATTAATGATATTCAGTCCTTTTCTTAACGAGGCATCGGTATCTGTTGCATTTGCCCAGCCTAAATTGGCGAGCTTCAGCACATAGGGTAAAGTAACGTTTGTTAAGGCTACAGTAGAAGTGTAGGGCACAGCTCCCGGCATATTCGCCACGGAATAATGTACCACATCATCTATAATATAGATTGGGTCTTCGTGAGTGGTGGGTCTTGTAGTTTCCACACAGCCGCCTTGATCTACGGCAACATCAACAATAACGGTTCCCGGACGCATTTCTTTAAGCATATCCCTAGTTATAAGATTGGGTGCTTTTGCACCTTTCAAAAGAACCCCGCCAACAATTAGGTCGTGGGTCTTTATGTGTTTACGGATATTGAATTCATTGGAAAACTCAGTAATAACATGTGGGGGCATCACATCATTTATGTGTCTAAGTCGTTTCATATTAATGTCCAAGATGGTTACTTGAGCTCCAAGACCGGCAGCCATCTTAGCTGCTTGCACACCTACAACGCCAGCACCTAAAACTAGAACTTTTCCTGGGGCAACACCGGGAACACCTCCTAGAAGAACCCCTCTGCCTTTTGCTGGTTTTTCTAAATATTTAGCTCCCTGTTGTATGGCCATTCTTCCTGCAACCTCAGACATAGGTGTTAACAATGGCAGGGTGCCATCTTCATCCTCAACCGTTTCATAAGCAATGCATATAGCTTTGCTTTCAATCATTGCTTTGGTTAGAGATTCGCTGGAAGCGAAATGAAAATAGGTAAAAATAATCTGATCAGGTTGTACCAAATCGTATTCCTCGGGCATGGGTTCCTTGACTTTTACAATCATTTCACTAATGCCATAAACTTGTCCAATAGTATCTAAAATAAGGGCTCCGGCTTTTTTATAATCGTAATCAAAAAAACCGCTGCCCTCGCCAGCGGTAGATTGTACATAAACAATATGCCCATGTTTGGTGAGTTCGTAGACTCCTGCAGGAGTCATCCCTACACGATTTTCATTGTTTTTAACTTCTTTGGGAATACCGATTGTCATGCTCTTTTCTTTATATAAATTAAAATATTGGGTTCTTTTAATCTAGTTTTTTTCCGAGGTCTGTGAGTGGGTGTCTATACCCGCGTAGGTGTTAAACTGACCTGATAGTTCCGATGCTTTGCTTTTTTTTATTTTTTCAATTACATATGGAATGAAAGATACAACAATCATCCCAAAACCTATTAAAAGTAAAACCGCCGGGTTGATAAAGAAATCGCTAAAAGAGAATATACCAATACATAAAATGGTAGAAAACGGTAGGGATAGCGCTAAGATGTTTACGGCAAAATTAATATCAAAGGTTGGCTTGGTTTGTTTGTCCTCTTCTTCCATTGAACTAATAGCGCTCATATGGGCAAACGGCCAAAAACTACATGAACTTTGCGGGAATACCACCAATAAAAGGATTAAAGGGGTAGATAGCGCCGGAAACAGCAAAATGAATATGGCAGATAAACAGAACGTAATGCCTGCTCTGCGCGTTAAAAGCGAAAGGATAAGTCCAAATTCTCCGGATTTAATACGTACGGCCATACCTATGAACAAAAGTATAAGCGGTGTCATTATTACCTTAATACTCAATGCGGTGTCTTTTATAAAAGTGGGCAATGAGTCTAAATTAAAACCAAATGACAATAACAAAAGGCCGGCAATTATGACCATATTTATAGGCTCTTTAATTAGAGCCAGTCCTAAACCTTTAAGCTTACTGGAGGTGGATGGTTTTAAGTCTTGTAATGCTCTTTTGTGATACCAATGAGTAGCCAACATGTATAGTAGTATAAGAACAAATATTTTGTTTCCTACATCGGCCAAAGCGGCAAGAGCTAAAGAATCATCTCCTAAATAGATAGCAATAAAAGGAAAACAGGATAGACCTGGTGCCAAAGAAGGCATCAGCATCATTATGGTTCGTTTTTTTGAGTTTTCTTCTTTTGATATGGTTGAGTTCAGGAAATATTTGGTTGCAAATAGCATAACAAGGTTAAATGCCAAAGCAAGTAAGGGGAAAATTAGTAAGGAACTATCTAGTTTTATTTTGAGTAGAGCAACAAATATTACGGCTGGCAAGGCAACACTAAGAATGATAACCTTAACACCTTTTAGGTCTTGCTTAGCTACTTTTTTTTGTAATAGTAGCCCTAAACCAATAATGAGCAATAGTTCTAACGTGTTTTGAAGGGCGAAATTCATAGGGTGTAGTTTAAGAATTAATGAGTAGGTAAAAAGGATTGAAAAACCCAAAGAGAGCCGATATCTGGTAATATCAAGGCAATTGATGGTTGAACCGACTCTCGGGGGTATTTCATAGCAATTATGCGAGGACTTTTTGTAAAGCGGTACCAAAAATTTCCATTTCTTCCATAGTACCCATACTTACGCGACACCAGTTTTTGTCCATAATGTCAAAAGCACGTACGCCAACATGTTGCTCGGTCATTTTTTCCAAGAATTCTTTGCCTTCCATTTCAATTGGAAAAAGAATAAAACTTGTAGAGGATGGTACGTAGCTGTATCCCATTTTATCCAGAACAGAGTAGACATATTCTCTACATTCAGCATTTAGTTTTCTTGACTTGTTTTGGAACGCTACATCGTCCATACTAACGGATGCCGCAAAAATGGTAGGGTAGGAGATGCCCATTCCTCCACGGGTTATTTTTTGGATTTTATCCAATGTAGCCTCTTGCGCCACAATGTAACCTATTCTAAGGCCTGCCATTCCGTGAATTTTAGAGAAAGTGCGGGCTATAATAACGTCTTTGCCCTCGTTAATAAGGGAAACCATACTCTTTTTGGCCGCATCGTCCAAGAACCCTAAATAGGCCTCATCTATGAAAACCGTAACCTTGTCCGATACGCGGGAGCAGAAATCTACCAATTCCGCATGATCGGTCATACTACCTGTTGGGTTGTTGGGGTTACAGATGTATACCAATTTGGTATCTGCATCAATAGCTGCTTCCATAGCGGAAAGGTCATGAGACCAGTCTTCCTTTAATGGAACGGGCTTCCAAGTGGCACCAGTGGCTTCGGCAACTTTAATAAGAGACATGTAGGATGGATCAGCAGAAACAATATTTCCGCCATCGGCAAATAATACCATTGCAGTTTTTTCCAATAGATCAGAAGAACCTGGTCCCATCATAATGTTCTTGGCGGTAACTTTTTCTTCAACGGCAATTTTTTCCATTAGGTCAAAAAGTTCTTTCCACGCATATCTATTTCCCATGGGTGCCGCGTTCTTAAAGGCTTCGATAGCTTTAGGAGACGGCCCGTATGGGTTCTCATTTGCGTTTAACTTGGCCAAAAGCTCCATTGTGTCTGGAAATACATTGGCGTTATATTCTTTAAAAAACGGACTATAAAGTGTCTGCCCTTTTGCGTTAATATGTAGTCCTTTGGCATTTGATTTTCCAAAAGTTACGTGTGGAATTACCATTGCTCCTGCTGCGGTCAACATTCCTCGTTTTAACCAAGCTCTTCTGTCTAAAGTGTTCATAATGCTGTTTGTATTTAAGTTAAAAAGTCTAATTCATTTCTACTGGTAAGGCGTTGGCGCCTAAATCTCCGGAAGCAACAATGGTATCATCAGTGTCACTTAAGTAGATGTTAATGTGTGAATCCATATCAGGGATAGAATCATAAAAACTGGTGTCAGTAATAACGAAGAATTTGTTCGTCATAAATTCACCGCTATCTCCGGAAACATCATCTAATGCAATCATTGTAGTGGTTCCGGTACCTACCATGCCATCCATAATTAAGGCAGGGTGCGATAGTCCTTCTACAGTATTGTATAGTGCAACCTGTACTAAAGTGCGATCAAGGTTGTCTTTCCAGAAAACAATTCTTCCATTTACATTTGATCCTGCTGGGTCTGTAGATGCTATGGTGTATGCCATGTACTGGTTAAGTGTACCGCCACCGTCAGCTGCGGTAAGTACGGGGTCAAGTCTTTCTTGTTCGCAAGAGATAAGACCTGTAGCGACCACCATTACTACTAAAATGTTTTTTATATACTTTATCATAATTATCTTTTTTAAGTTTTACCGGATATTCTTTTCTATAGTGTAAATGTCAATCTACCGAAGTAGTAAGATCCCGATGATCCTTGCTGATAGTTAGAATACAAGTTGAAGGTTCTTAATTCATACCTTACTATTTCTGGGTATTCATTAAAGATGTTGTTACCTCCTATGGTGAAACTGATTTTATCTGAAAAGTTGTAGGTAACACCCATGTCCGTAGTGAACTCAGGTGTGAAATATTGATCCGCGTAACCTACACTACCATCAAGTAGAGTACGTTCTCTGCTATCCCTAGTTTGAACAGAACCGAATCTGGTACCTCTTAGCATGGCCGAGAACTTACCAATAGAGTAGTTTAATGTTCCTATAATCTTGCTACTTGGTGTACCCGTTTCAAACTGACCGATAAGTCCTCGGTTTACATAGTTGTCAGCCAATTCTTCGTCCGTAAGATTAGTGTTTAGGTCAGGAATATTTACATTTTCAAATTTGTTCTCTCTGAAAGTTCCTGAAAGTGTAACTCCCAACTTACCTGCACCAATATTCTTGTTGTAGTTCAGTACGGCTTCAACACCTTTAGTACTGATGTCACCACCGTTAATTCTAAAACTAGCTAAACCGCTACCGATGATTGGGGAAAGTACAGGTGCTTGACCGGCATCAAATTCTCCAGTTTCAAATATTCTGTCAAAAATGTCAATTTTATAGGCATCAACAGTTAAATTCAATTTTCCAATTTTGGTAGTGAAACCTAAGCTGTAGTTTCTAGAACGCTCTTCTTGTAGTTGACCTATGCCCAATGCTCTTGCAGCAGAACTACTATTGGGATATAACGTACCGTCAAATGGCTCTAGGCCTACGAAAAAAGTATAACTGTGAGAGTAGTTCAATTCTTGTAATGAAGGAGCTCTAAAGCCACTGCTGAAAGAGCCTCTCAATGCAAAATTGTCGCCAATAGAATAACGTGCGGCTACCTTACCGGTCAATACGTTACCAAAATCCGAGTAGTTTTCTAATCGCAGTGCTCCGGAAACTAAGAAAGCTTCAGTAACATCCAATTCCATATCTACATAAGCCGCCATTACCGAACGGTAAGAGTTACTTTCATTTTCAGGTGCAAATCCGCGGAAACACTGACAGTTTAATGCGTAGTTTTTAACCAACTCTTGGCTTACCCCTGCGTAAGGTAGTACAACTGGGTTTCCAGAGCCATCTACAATTGGGGTTCCGTTCAAGTCTTCTAAAGGAAAGCCATCAGGACCAACCAAGGCTTGGTTGTCTTCCGTAGCGGTAACTACACCTGCGGTTCCTGCTGTCCAGCTTTCTTCTTGGCCTGCAACTATCGCATAGTTTTCAACTCTTAATTCACCACCAAAAGCCACGTTCAGTCCAGATAGAATATCATCATAAAAGTTAGTGAAATCAAGATTTAATGTGTTTTGGGCAAAGCTGTGCGTACCTAAGTACATTTCTGTTGGTGAACTGGTTCCGATACTTGCGTTCCAAGTATTGAACATACCATATTTAGCGGAGTTGTAACCAAAGGTATTACTCAGGTCAAAATCAAAATCACCAAGCTCTCCGGTAATTCCCGTGGACAAAGAAAGATTGTATTGGTCTGTATAAATTTGAGGTCTAAATCCGTTCGGGTATAGGTCAAAACTAGTTCTGTCCGCTTGTGCAGCTCTTCTATAGAAACAGCTATAGGCATCTGAGTACTGGTAACCGAAATCCCCAAAAGCATAAAAATCCGTGGTTTCACTCAACGGATTTTCAAGATTAAAGCCAAAGCCCATAAGTGTCTTGGCCGGGAGTCCTGAATACGTTGCTACATCTACTTGTTCGATATCTCTTGCTGCCATGAGCCCTTCTACTGTTGTTAACGTGCTCATTGCTGCGGTGTTTCCACTTGCTTGTGCGGCAACCAGTTCTGGGTTGGTTATAACCGGTCTTCCGTTTACATCTGTGGTTTGGTTGTTCAGGTAACCATCGCTGTATAGTGGCGCTCTGTCTATTTCTAGTACGGTTGGTCTAATAGTTCGTTCAGATTGGCTGATCAATGCGGAAACATTAAAGTAACCGCCGTTTTCGAATCCAATTCCGTAATTACCATCAAATTGAAAATTGAAACCATCCCAATCCCCGGATGATCTGTTTAAGGCTTTCTCGCCATCTGTCAAGTCAGAATCACTAAAGTCAGGCGACTTGTTTGGGTAACCACCAACAGTAAGAGTACCGGTAAATTCACCGGTTCCCTTTTTTGTTACTACGTTAATTACCCCTGCAATGGCATCTGAACCATATTGCGCAGAAGCACCATCACGAAGTATTTCAATATGATCGATACCTATGGAAGGTATAAATTTCATATCAACAGCGTTAGAGGGTGTACCTGTCTGCGATGCGGCTAAAATTGCCGAGGTGTGCCTTCTTTTTCCGTTTACTAAAACCAACATTTGGTTAGGTGCCAAACCCCTAAGACTTGGTGGGCTAACGAATGAGGATAGGTCTCCACCACCACTGGTATAAGCGGTGAATGACGGCGCCGAAGCAGCCAACATTTGTGAAAGATCTTGTTGAGGCATATTAATAGCTTCTTCTTTAATATTAATAACATCCACCGGAACCGGAGTATTCAATTTAGTTCTGGGTTGACCCCTGGAACCAATTACAATAGTTTCTAGCAGTTGTTCCGCAGCCATGGCCAAGGTTACGTTTACGGTTGCTTGACCGCCTACGGGTACTTCTTTAGTTCCGTATCCTAAGGATGAGAATATAAGGATAGCATCTGCCGGAGCGTCTATCGTATAATTTCCATCAAAATCAGTAAGTGTTCCTTTTGTTGTGCCTTTAATAATAATGTCGGTGCCTGGTAGCACGACTCCTTCTTCATCTACTACCGTACCGGTAATAGTCGTCTCTTGTCCGTATGAGATCATACAGTTTAAAAATAAGAGTGATAGTATTAGAGCTTTCTTCATAAGTACAAGGTTTTGGTTGATACTAAACATTGTTCATTTGCCCAACCACACCTTATCCAATCGGGGGACGGTGGTCAAATGCGATAAAAGAAAAGTTCCGGATACTTAACGTGTCGGTTGTCATTGTTTGTGACCTAACGACACCACAATATTAGTGTGACTTTTTGATTAAAAAAAATGCGACACCCTTTGAAAACACTGTGTTTTAGGTAGTTATGAGTGTTTAATCTGCCGATATGGTAATTTTTGATGAAAAATTGATCAATATGACAGAATTCAGGTTTTTAGATTTTAAAAATCTAACGATATGTAAATATTGCGTTATAAAACCATTTTTATGGCATTAAAAATTTGAAGCGGTCAATTTTTAATTATATCCATAAAAAAACGGGTTTAATTAGTGAATTATAACTGATTTTTTAAAATCATTAAACTATTTTTACTAAAATCCTCTAAATGGTAAATTAAATTGAACATTTTGTGATGATTGTAAGCTGATTATCAAGAGGTGACCCAAAATTTCGGGTAGTAAATAACCAAGAAAAATACTACAAATGAGAGACAAACTTGATTCAGTAGACCATAAAATATTAACGTTATTATCTAATGATGCACAGATGCCCTATACGGAAGTTGCAAAGCGTGCAGGAATCTCTCCTGGAACGGTACATATGCGTACACGTAAAATGAAGAATATGGGAGTTATTAAAGGGGCTACCCTAAGTCTAGACTACAGTAAAATGGGGTATAAGATGACTGTTTTTCTGGGGATATATCTGCGCGAGAGTTTCTTATATAAGATAGTAATAGAAGAATTGGCTAAAATTCAAGAGGTGGTTAAAATCCATCATAGTACTGGAAAGTATGACATCTTTATAAAGGTACATGCTAAGGATAGTCTACATTACAGGAGGCTATATCAAGAGGCAATACTTACTATTGAAGGTATACGGGGTATAGAATCCTTTATTTCTGTAGAAGAGAACATGAGTAGACATATTAATTTTGAGAGCTGACCATTAAGTAACATGCTATTGCAACAGCGTGTATGGCTGTTTAGAATGATAAGAATGTGTTAAAAAGGCTGTTCCTTCGTAACAATCTCATCTCAGTATCGTCTTTTAAGTAATTCATCAAATCATTTAAAACGATAAATTATGAGAAAAACTAGTTTAGTCTTGGTAGCTGCAATGCTACTTTCAATCGGTAATGTTTTTGCTAACGAAGGTGAAAACAAGAAATCAATAAAAAACTTAACGGTTCAAATTTACGAGCTGCTAACGGACAACTCTTTAACTATTAAAGAAGTTGATGAAACGGCCTTTGTTCGTTTTACCTTAAACCAAAATCAAGAAATTGTGGTGTTAAGTGTAAATGCGGATAATGAAGTGGTTGAAGCTTTTGTAAAAGAGAAGCTCAATTATAAAAAGGTCAGTATTCAGGCGTATAAGGAAGGGAGAACCTATACTTTGCCTGTTCGCATTGCAGGTTAAATAGGTTTAGGTAAATATTAAATCCTGAGGGCGGCTCATCACCGAACTCAGGATTTTTTTTTGTTCTTGTATTTTACGTTAGTAATATCTTTGTTGATTTTCTTTTGTTGTTGCGTCTTAAAATCCGGTCTTTTAGCGTGATTGACCTTTACCGGTTTCACAACTTTTTTGGAAAGTACTTCACCCGGTGTTTTTGGGTTTTCTTTCGTTCCCCTCAAATGAATCACTAATCCGTTTAAAAAATTACGCAATACTTGATCGCCGCACTCCATATAGTTGGGGTGGTCGTCCTTTCTAAAAAAGGCGCCCAATTCACTTTTGCTAATGTTGAAGTCAACAAGTTTTAGAATGTCAATTATCTCATCATCTCTCAGCATTAATGCTACTCTAAGCTTCTTAAAAACATCGTTATTGGTCATAGCGTAAAATTTTTGGCAAGGTATTACAAAAATATGGAGAACCATACTGATGAACCGTTATACTGACAATCTTGCCATAGAATTAGCTCTAACTTTAATTCCATATTACATATGAAAATGACGTTTTGTCACTTTTATATGCATGAATAATGACAGATAGTCATGATTTAGTAGTTGGTATGTAATTTGTCTTTAATCAATCGAATTAAAAATTTAAAGTCTAATATAAAATATAGATATCATGAGTATAGTAAAAAGAAACAACTTGGCTTTTCCTTCATTAATGAACGAGATTTTTAAGCCTGATTGGTTTGGTGGTATGGAGAATGTAGCAACAAGCACTCCTGCTGTAAATATTAAGGACAACGAAAAGAGTTTTGAACTCGATTTGATTGTGCCTGGAAGAAAGAAAGAGGATTTTAATATTGAAGTAGACAATGAACTTTTGACCATTTCTGCTGAATTAAAGGATCAAAAAGAAGTAAAAGAAGAGAATTATACCCGTCGCGAGTTTAGATTTTCATCTTTTAAAAGAGCTTTTACGCTTCCAGAATCTATCAATGTAGATGACATTAAAGCAGATTATGTTGATGGTGTTTTAAAAATTGAATTACCGAAAAAAGAAGAAGCTTTGCCAAAACCAAAGCGTCTTATTGAGTTGAAGTAAAAGTTAGATTGGTTGTTTTGTCTTAGTACAAAACGTTTCATAATCCCGATTATTAATCGGGTAGATTTAAGTTTGGTTGGTTAGTTGAAGAAGCGCCCTAGGTATATTTCTAGGGTGCTTTTTTTGTGGAAAAGCAAGCAATTTTCAGCTCCGTTTTTGAATAGTAAAAGACAAATTATTTTGCAGTTGACGGTTGTTTTTTCAAAGTGAATCGAGTAAATTATTGACTTAAAACATTGTTATTTTTTTCTGTTTAAAGAACTGTAACTACGAGTTTATTTTTATTGAAAAATGATAAAAATCACAATTTAGACTTGTCTAAAAATTAACGTTTTTAATCTGTTAATCAGTTATTTAAAATTGTTTATGTGTATTATTAATTTATATAGTTAAAATCACTGGATTTCCTCCTCTAATAAACGTGAATTTAGGCTTTTTCTTGTAGTGATTTTATCTCGTCTCTCAGTTTTGCAGCCTGCATAAAGTCCAGTTCTTTGGCGGCCTTTTCCATGGCCTTTCTTTTCTCTCGGACCATCTTTTCAATTTGGTCTTTGGTCATATATTCAAGGTCCGGTTCCGCGGCTCTCATTTCCTCTTTTTCGAAGTGATATGTAGAAACTGAATTTTTGGAAAGTACACTATCCAAACTTTTATTTAATGCTTTTGGTACGAGTCCATGTTTCGTATTATAGGCAATTTGTTTTTCTCTACGGTAGTTGGTTTCATCAATTGTAGTCTGCATGCTTTCCGTAATTTTATCGGCATACATAATTGCCCTTCCATTTAAATTTCTTGCTGCCCTACCAACGGTTTGGGTTAATGATCTATTGCTTCTTAAAAAACCTTCCTTATCAGCATCCAAAATTGCCACTAAAGAAACTTCTGGTAAATCCAATCCTTCACGAAGTAGATTTACTCCAATCAGCACATCAAAAATACCTTTTCTAAGATCTTGCATAATCTCTACTCTTTCCAACGTATCAACATCACTATGAATATAACGGCACCGTACATTAATTCGTGTTAAGTATTTGGCAAGTTCTTCAGCCATTCTTTTGGTGAGGGTAGTTACTAGAGTCCGTTCATCCTTTTCTACCCGAACCTGAATTTCTTCCACGAGGTCATCAATTTGATTTTGACTGGGTCGTACCTCAATAATGGGATCCAAAAGTCCGGTAGGCCTAATTACCTGTTCAACATATACACCTTGGCTAAGCTGTAGCTCATAATCTGCCGGTGTAGCACTCACATAAATTGCCTGGTTTTGAAGTGCTTCAAACTCTTCAAATTTTAGCGGACGGTTGTCCATTGCCGCTGGGAGACGGAAACCGTAGTCCACCAAGTTTACTTTTCTAGAGCGGTCACCGCCGTACATGGCATGAACCTGTGGAATGGTTACATGACTTTCATCAATAACCATCAAATAATCGTCTGGAAAATAATCAAGTAGACAGAACGGTCTGGTACCTGGTTGACGGCCATCCAAATAACGTGAGTAATTTTCAATACCCGAACAATAGCCTAGTTCTCTAATCATTTCCAAATCAAAACTGGTACGTTCTTCAAGCCGTTTTGCTTCAAGCGGTTTTCCTATTTCTTTAAAGTAATCTACCTGTTTTACCATATCTTCCTGAATCTGGTGAATTGCACCTTGCAGCACATCAGGAGAAGTAACGAACATGTTGGCCGGGTAGATGTTCAAGGTTTCGTAAATCTCGATTACGTTGTTGTTGAACGGGTCAAATGCCTCTATTTCTTCAACTTCATCACCAAAAAAATGAATACGGAAAGCATGGTCTGCATAACTGGGGAAGACATCAACAACATCTCCCTTAACCCTGAAGTTACCGTTCCTAAAATCGGCCGTGGTTCTGGAATATAGACTTTGTACCAATTGATGAAGGAATTTGGTACGTGCAATTACTTGGTCTTTTTTAATAGTGATGACATTTTTCTGGAATTCCACTGGGTTTCCGATACCGTACAAACATGAAACCGATGCAACTACCAACACATCTCGCCTTCCGGAGAGTAACGATGACGTAGCACTTAAACGTAGTTTTTCAATATCTTCATTAATAGAAAGGTCCTTTTCTATGTAGAGTCCGGATGAGGGTATAAAAGCCTCAGGTTGGTAGTAATCGTAATAAGATACAAAATACTCCACCGCATTATCCGGAAAAAACTGTTTGAATTCCGAGTACAGCTGCGCCGCCAGTGTTTTATTATGGGCGAGCACTAGGGTAGGGCGCTGTACATTCTCTATAACATTGGCAACGGTAAAGGTTTTACCGGAACCGGTAACCCCTAATAGGGTTTGGTACCGCTCACCGGCCTCCATTCCCTCTACAAGTTGCTTTATGGCTTGTGGCTGATCGCCCGTTGGTTCAAACTCTGAGACTACTTTAAATTTCATCCCTTAAAATTACAAAAGAAGTGTGACTTTGAGAGCCGTAAAGATTTTATTGTTTGTTTCAAAAGTAAACCAGGCAGCGTTCATATATTGCATAGAATAGTGTTATCGGGAATTACAAATCCCTCTTCTTCAACAACGCATAGGACCCATAAATAAAGATAGCTGTCCAAGCTAGTACAATTAGTATTTCATACCAATGTACATTGTAGTTTAGGACAATTTCTTCTCCCATTTGGTTTACGGCCGTTTGTACGGCACTTAACCTGGTGAACGGTTCCTTAATAAGGTTCCACATAGCATTAAGAGGAAAGAATCCCATAATCATATCTGTGGTTTCTCCATCAAAATAACGCCATCTGATAATGCCTCGAATAAAAGATTCAAATATTTGCCATAGAATTAGAAAACCTAGAGCAAAAGCAGAGCGTTTTACCAAAATGCCTAAAAAGAGACAGAACGAGAAAAACCCTACTAGTTTTACAAAAAAGGCTAAAAGGAATTCCAGTCCCGAGAAAATAATACCAATTTCATTAAAATTAGAGTAGAAAAGACCTAAAACGAGTGATACCACGAATACAAAAACAGTGGAAATCAGAGCGAACGAAATGACCGTCAGAAATTTTGAAAGGATAAATTCCTTCTTGGATAGTCCGTCTATTAAATTTTGTTTTATGGTTTTATTACTGTATTCATTGGCCATCATAGAGACGATAACAATGGCCAAAAACAGTTTAAAGAATGCGGTAATAAATGAATTGAAATGCCAGATGTATGGAAAATTGAAGATTCCCTGTTCGGCTAAATGGAACTTTATGGGGCCAATATCAAATTTAATGGCGGCCACTAAAGCAATTGAACAAAGAAGAACAAAGTACGATACAATCAGAACTTTACTGGCCCTATTGTTCCATAATTTGATGAATTCAATTTGTAAGAGTCGTATCATGGTTTTCTAGTTGGATTGATTTTTGGTCAAAGTCAGGAATTGTTCTTCTAGGCTTTCTTTTCTTTTTACCAGATATGATAGCGTTATACCTTGGTCAAATAAGGTTTTGTTGAGTTCTCCGGCATTCATTTCTTCTTTTAAAAAAGCGGTAATGCAATCGTTCTCCAATTTTACCTGTCCAAAGCTGGCGTGTTTTTCCAGATATGTTTTTAAGCGTTCCTGATCATTGGTCTTTAATTCAAAAAAGCCATGACTTGCTAGTAGGCCATCTACACGGCCGGAATATAGTTTTTCGCCTTTTCTAAGTATGATAACATGACTACATACTTTTTCCACTTCATCCAAAAGATGGGAAGCCAAGAGAATGGTGGTGCCTTGGGAAGCAATTTTCTTTATGATTTCCCGTATTTGGTGAATACCTTGTGGGTCTAAGCCGTTGGTAGGTTCATCTAAAATTAAGATTTCGGGGTCATTGAGTAGGGCAGAGGCAATGGCCAGACGTTGTTTCATACCCAGTGAATAGGTCCTGAACTTACTGTTTTTTCGGTCTAACAAACCGACTAGCTCCAATTTTTTCTCTATTTTGGTTTCACTTACCTCTTTGATTTTACAGACCAATTTCAGGTTTTGTATGGCCGTCATGTAAGGATAGAAATTGGGTCTTTCAATAATTGCCCCAACTTTTTTTAAAGCTTGGTGGGTGGTCATAGAACCATCAAACCAAGAAAAATCGCCTTGCGTTCTATTTACAACGTTCAGAACAATTCCCAGCGTGGTGGATTTTCCACTGCCGTTCGGGCCCAAAATGCCGTAAACATTGCCTTTTTCAATAGTAAAAGAAAGGTCTTTGACCGCGGTCAGGTAGCCGAATTTTTTGGTGAGATGGTCAACCGTTAGAATTGTATTCACGTCAAGTGTTTTTTGATTGATATATCATACTTGACGAAATAGGGGATATAATGTTACAAAAGCATTAGTTTTTCTTTACCCTATAGGTTATTTTTCTATTGGTTATTACTGTAGTAGGCTGTTCCAAGGTAACTATAATGGTTTCCGAAGGGTCATCGGCAGAAATATTGGCGTCCGTTTGGTCCTGGCTGTTAGTTACGGTATTGGTATAACTAGCGGAAGTAATATAAATATTGTTCAATCTGGCTCTTGTAACCAACGTTAACGACTCTAGTTCTCCTTGGCTCATGGTTCCCACTGTCCAATCCGGACTGTTAAAACTCCCTTTTGATACAGAGGATGAAACTAATTCTAATCCAGCAGGAAGAATATCTGTCAACACTAGGTTAGTAACATTGTTCACGCCCAAGCTCTCTACGGTTATGGTAAATTCAACAAGTTCTCCATCCAGTACATTATTTCTGTCCGCCGTTTTTTTTACAACAATATCGGGAAAACAATAATAAGCGGCAATAGGTTGTGAATCATAAGTACACCCACCTTTGGTAACTCTCACAAAATAATCGCCTGCTTCACTTGGGGTATAGCTCGAAAAAATTGCCCCAGTAACAATAGTTCCATTCTGATACCATTGGTAAGCGTCAAAATTAGCATCTACTACTTCTATGATAGAACCGGGAAGACATCCACCACCTTGTACCTGTAAGTCAACTGCAGGTACCGTATCAAAGCCAGAGAAATAACCGGCAATACCGCGGGCACCATTAAAACCTATGAAACCCACAGCAATTGGCCCGGTGGATTCAACGGATACATTTCCCGTTAAATTGGCTACATAAAAAGTTTTCCAATCCGCAGATCCTGTAACGGGTGTTGGGGCAGGAAGGGTTACGGCACCATTGCCATCCATAACGGTAATATTTGCATTTGGGGTAGTGGTAGAGGCTATTATGGTTACACCTCCGTTCATTGTAATTCCTGCTGCATCCTGAATATTGGGAATGTTATTAAGGTTGTCCGGTAGTAAACAATTAACCGGTGCTACAAAGTTAAGTCCTACGGTTACAATAGAACTTCCTCCCGCTAATAATTGATAGGCATATGCATCTTTGGAAGTAGTAACGAACATATTACCACCTGCAACGGAACTTGAATAGTTGCTTTCTGGAATTTCAAAATAATCACCATTGTTTATAGTAGCAATTGGCGTTGCGGAGCCGTTCACATAAATTGCCGTATTGTTCTGTGTACCGATAATAATTGGTTTTTCGGTCTCACTAGAACCATTTCCTCTAATGAATACATATTCTTTGCCTATTTTATTTTGAGGTACAGGCTGGTCAATTGCGGCATCTCTACTACCGTTTCCTACTCTTACGCCAATATTAAGTCCCCCGTTACTGATTACAATGTTTTTAGTAGCCGAAATGGTGGCGCCTAGCCAACCATCAATATTTGCCGTAGTTTGTTTTACGTATGCCTCCATAACAAATGTTTCATTTGCGTTCAGGGTAACCTGAAAAGTATCCGAAGTAATGCCTCCGGCATTATTCCCTAATCGGAATTCACAATTTGGGTCGTATCCAAAGATGTCTATTACGGTATTATCCTCAGTTGCCATAATACCAACAGAATTGGTTAGACTGTTTTGTGTGGCTCTGTTTGGAATACCTCCCCATTTGAATAAAGTACCCATAGCCTGTCTACCCTTACTGGTAAGTGAGGTTGACTGGGAGGTCGAACTACCTCTATAATTCACATAAAATTTCTCGCCGCCGGGTGATTCAAACCGAAGACCGCTATTGGTAAGAACAATACCCGTATTACTATTTGTAACCATGGTAATATTATTGTCACCCTGCGCTAATCCATAAGTAACTGGTGCTGCGTTGGATAATGTTAAATTTGCAATTGGGGTAACGTTTGTGCCTTGATAAACATTTACACTAAAAGCAGTGTTTTCAGGTGTGGATAGGTACACAGCTTGGTCTTTAACCGCCTGGTTATTGCCCCCTTGCTTTAGAGGTGGCAAATAATGAAGGTCACTGAGTTGTGAAAAACCACTCAGTGACACTATGAAAAATAAAATAAATACTCTTAATTTCATTTTACTTATCTATATAGCGTAAAATGCCCTACGAATTCCCTAGTATCTGCCTCTCCGTTGAGTTTTATGATGTACCAATAATCTCCGGAAGGTAAGTTGGTATCTTGGTAAATACCGTTCCACCCATCTTGGTTGTCTTTAAAACGGTACACCGTACGGCCGTATCTATCATAAATACTGATAAAGATATCCGGGTAAATCTCAATGTTTTTCGGACTCCAAATATCATTGTTACCATCTCCATTAGGTGTAAAGAAATTAGGGATTTCAATATCTATGAATTCCATATAAATACTTTGGGTACTTTCACAGCCATTTTCATCTACTACGGTAACTATATAGGTATCTGTTCTGGTAATGTAAAAAACGTTGTCAGAACCATTGTTGGTATCCCCAAAATAGTAGGTGTAGTTTTCTCTACCACCATAAGCGGTTGCCGTTATCTGATTGATATTGGTCTCGGCTACGGTCAAAGTTAAGGGGTCAAATGATTCAATTTCAAAATCATAGGTGGCTACACAACCATTAGCGTGCGAAATGGCAACGTAATGGCTACCCGGAGCAATATCACGGAAGAACGGATTTAGTTGCATTTGGGAAGGGTCCATAGTATCAAGTCCAAAAAGAACGTCGTTTTCTATAGTTGGGTCCGCAAGCACAATATTCACATAATTGCTTGGTATGTTTCCGTTACAACCGTAGACCGGTTCAACAAGAGCTTCGAGGTTTACTCCGGATTCTATGGTAACTGTAATGGTTTCTTCACATCCTTGGGCATCTTCAACATAGATAATATATAGTCCGGAAGCTAAATCACTAAAGTTAGTTCTTCCTTCCACAAAATTGGTTTCTGTAAACAAACGGGTACTGTATGGAGCGGTACCACCTGTTATGGTCAAATCTATTTCGCCATTTTCCTCGCCAACACATATTTCAGGAGTAGCTAATGCTTCAACTTCCAATACCTCTGGTTGGGTAATGGTGGCTTCAATAACCTCAAAACAACCGTTAGAGTCCTGAACAATGATGGTATAGTCTCCAGGAGCTAATTCATCAAAAGTATTTTCATCTGTAAACTGATTCAAGTTTGGAGAGATGGCAAACTGATAGATTCCTATACCGCCATTTACATTCACGGTAATGCTTCCGTCTTCGGCACCATTACAACTTACATCTACAATTTCTGGAGTAACTTCTAACGGAGCTGGTTCTACAATTGGAATTTCCGTTGACACCACTTCACAATCATCACTCTGAACCCTAACGTAGTAGGAGCCCATTGGTAAATCTGTAAATAGACCTGTGTTCTGGTTAGGACGTATTTCATTGGTAAGCGCAGCGTCCGAGAATAGGGCGTACTGATAATTGCCCAATCCGCCATTGGCTTCAGCATCAATAACTGCTGTACTTTGACCGTTACAGTTTACTACAGCTGCAGAATCGTCTATTACCACTTGTAATGGCTCTATAGCATTGATGGTAATACTGTTGCTCTGAACGGAAACACAGTTAAAGCTATCCCTAACATAGTATTGGTAAGTGCCTGCGGTAATACCGGTAAACAAATGTGTGTCAGGACCACTTGTTTGGTTCATGGCATTAAAGTTGGTGCCGTCCGTACTCCACATATAAGGAGCGGTTCCACCAGAAGCGGTCAATAGCAACTCGGCATCGGACAGACAACTTAAGCGTTGAGCTGTAACCAATTGACCTTCTACCTTTGTAGGTTCAACAATTTCCTCAATTGGTGTTTCAAAGCTACAGTTCATATCGTCTAATATGCTGATGCTGTAAAAACCGGATCTTAAATTGCTAAAGGTATCGGTAGTTTGTGAGCTTGACGTCTGCAATAGGTTGGTACCGGAAGCATCATCGTACGTATTAAGAATGTATCTGTAGTTTGTGGTTACGTTCCTTGGGGAAACGGTGGCTGTAACAGAAGCATCCGCATCACCTTCACAAACTAAGGATACACTTGAAATGGTAGCGGAAATATGGTCTGGGACAACCAATTCAAATGCATTGGCGAACGTAGGGTTACAACCTAAGTTGTCCGTTACTTCAACCGTATACTGCCCGGCTCCAAGACCTTGAAAAAGGAAACTATTTACTTGGTTGGCTGTGTATGTTGTACCTGAACCGTTATGGGTCAAGATAATGTCATACGGAGCTTTTCCTCCAGCAGGGGCAATGTTGGCGCTACCAAGGTCATTGGTACAACCTACATCTTCCGTATCTATTGGTGCTAGAGTTATTGGAGCGCTTGGTGTTGTAATGTTAAAGGACCTTACTTGTGTACAATTAGGGAAATCATCTTGTACTACTTCTACCAAATAGTTTCCTGCAGGTACGCTAATGGCGGGAGTAGGGCCAACATTGACAGAACTGCCCGTTAACACGGCAGCACCATCATCCGAACGGTCTGCCGGAGTACCATTGGTGTCATAAATAGAATAAGAGAACCCAGTAGTGTACGTGGCATCAACCAGTGTTAATCGAATACTGCCGTTGTCTCCATGGCAAACAACATCGGATAGTTTTTCAACGGTAACATCAAATGTATTCGGGTTTTCTACAGAATGACTACGGGTAATTTCACAACCTGTAGTGATATTTCGAATTCCGAAAGTATAGCTGCCAGCTCCAAGATTCAAGAACTGATTAGAAGCTTGGTATGTAGTGGACGGCAATTGTCTAAACTCATAGTTTGTTGGGTTGGTTGCAAAGTCCGTAATAGTGCTGGTTACATCAATACTGATGTCCTCTCCACTGTTGATACAGCTGATATCTCTAGTAACGGAAATAGTAGCGTCAACTAGTGCGTCATAAGCATTTACAGTAACTGTCCGTTCAACGGGACAACCTTTGCTATCAAAAACACGAACGATTACATCTCCGCCGGCAAAATCTGTATACTCATAAACTAGACTGCTGCCATCTTGAAGAACGTTTGAAGTAGCATCGTCAATGAAAACAAATCTATTGTAAGTACTACTTCCTCCTGAAATACTACTGTAATCAATAGTAATTTTTGCATTATTGGCGTCATTGTCACCTGTACAGCCAAATTGTTCTACAGCAGGTAGGGCAAATGAAATGAGGACATCCTCATTCACTACAACCGAATTCATAACTGTTGAACATCCGTTAGGGCCTTCTCCTGTTACGGTATACGTATCTCCAGGTAAGTTTATAAAAGATTGAATAGTGGCATCCCAAGATGCACCTACCGGCATTGGGGTCAAGGTAAAAGTCAAAGGATTATTACCATTGTTAACTTGGGCCACTTCTATACTACCGTCATTAGCACCTGAACAACTTACATCTGTAGGATTGGCGGTGAACTGTGGTTGAATAGCAGCAGGAACCTCTACTGTGAAACTTCTGCTACATTGTGGGGCCGAAGTTCCCATGTCGTAAACGTTAACAGTATATGTATCCGCTGCATCTATTATTGCATTGAAAGGATTGCTCGTTAAGGTTTGGCGTGCAATTTTAACCGCAGCAGAACTATCTACAATTTCGAATTCGTAATTACCAGAACCTGAAATTGCCTCAATCGCTATTTGCGCTTCATTACCGGCACCACAGCCCAATTGCTTATCCAAACCTGCTGTAGCCTGTAGGGTTGGGTGTACATCAATATTTTGTGAAGCTGTACAACCAGTTCCGTCTTTAATGAAAATATCATAATTTCCTGCAAGTACAGAGGTGAAATTACCCCCGTTATTCTCGTATGTGCTTCCACCATCCAAAGAATAAAGTACGGTTCCTGTTCCCGTAGAACTTACCGTAATGGTAGCATTGGTGCTGCAGTTATCTATATCAATAGCATCTATGGTAGGTAGTGCCATAAAATTCATGGTTACATTGCCCAATGCATACGAACAGCCATATTGGTCTTCTACGGAAACAGTATAAGTTCCCGCAGGCGAATTTGCCGCAATTTCAATAGGATTATCACCTGTAGCGGTAATGGTTGCAAACGGAGCAGGTCCGGTTACGGTATATAGATACGTACCGCCACCACCTCGTGCATTGTCAATTTCTATAAGTCCGGGACTCTCACAAGAAATATCCTGAATAGATTGTGGAACTCCAGTGATAGTATCCAGTTCATCTAGAATTTCATTTTCACTGGCGCTGATACATTGTGGGGTTCCAGAGCCATCTATTTGCTGAACTTCTATGAAATATTCGTCTGCTGGTAAACCTGTAATATTAATGGTACCGGAATAGGCTACTACACCTCCGCTATTGCGGATAGCGTTACCATCAATATCATATAAAACCCATTCCATGCTTGGCTCAGTGCTTCCGTGATTATCGGTAATCGTATATTCAATTTCACCATTACTTGTGGCATTACAGGCAGGGGTAATACTGGCCGTAATTTCCATTGGATTGGTAACAATATCATTAACGTTTACACTACTTTGTCTTACACAACCTACGGCATCCCTTACGTAGAAAGCATAGGTTCTTCCTGGAATTAAATTCGGGAAGGTGTGAGTGGTCCCTGAAGGATATGCCACTGTCCATGGGTTGGTTGGAGTAACGGCGTTAAAGTTTGCCGGATCGTCCGAATAGGTGTACTCATAGGGAGCTGTACCGTTTTGACCACGTACACTAACCTGTAACTCATCACAATTAACGATTATTGGAAGAATTGTAATATCTAAATCATCCAATGGGTAAGGAATGATAAATCTAGGTAAATCGGTTTGACATATAGTAGCACCGCTACCATCTACCGTTCTTAATGAAGGCTCAACTTCCTCACCTGATAAATATCCTCTAAATTGATCGGAGGTTTGCCATGTAGTACCACCATCGGCACTAAATTCAACAGTTCCTATAGTGGTCGGGTAATTTAAAAAGTCAAACCCAAAATCATTAACATCACCCGTACAATTGGCGGGAGTTCTACCTTCTACATCACTGGTTAATTCAATAGGTTCGTCAACAACAATACCTGTAACTGTTTGTACACACCCAGCGGCGTCAGTAATCTGTACGTCATATGTGCCTGGGGTTAAGTTGAAATAGGTTCTGGTATTGCTAACCACGTCCGTATCTGATTGGTCCGGGTTACCATTTGTAGTATCGATTAATCTGTAATCGAACGGTGCAAGTCCGCTTGTGATATTCACTTCAATACTTCCGTTGCCACCAAAACATTCGGCATCCGTTGGGACCGCGGTAAAGGATAAGGTAGGATTGGCTTGAACCTCTTCCGTGACGGTTGCTTGACAATAATTGGTTCCGTTGGATTTATCCCTTACATAAATATCATAATTTCCAATATCGGCTAGAGGTACGTTCCTAGTATTGGTTGTAGCAAAATCTGCATCCGTAACCGTATTTCCGCTAGGTATAAATGCATACATATAATTGGTGTCGCCTCCATTTGCGGTTGCGGTTAAAGTACCATCTGCACAACTGCTGGCATTGGTTACAGAAACACTTAAGGTAACGGCAGGAGCTATGGTAATAGACTGAATTCCTGAGGAACATCCATATTGGTCTTTTACTTCTACATCATACGTTCCTTCCGATAAGTTGTTAAAAGTAAATGTAGTTCCGTTGATAGGTGTTGGGGTCTGTTCTGCACCTGTACCCAATTTAAATGTATAGTTGCCATTTCCGTTCGTGACGGTTGCGGTTACGCTTCCATTATTAAGACCGTCATAACACTGGGTAGCCGTTAAGTCTACAGAGATTGGAGTAGGGGCAATTACGGTAACTGGCACTGTAGATAATGCTTCGCAGTTGTTCGTATCGGAGATTCTAACCAGGTAATCACCCGCAGGAACATTCAAGAACTGATTAGACGTGCTAAATGCACGAACCATGGTACCATCCGTAAGTTCCAACTGATATTCGTATCCTGGTGTTCCTTCTGTTGCCGTTGCCTCCAACGTTGCACCTGTGTTTAAGCAGGTAAACTCAGCTGTTTGCTGTAAAGTTGCAGTCAACGCATTTGGTGAAGTCAAAGTAACTGATGTTGCTGAGGTTGCCGTACATGTATTGTCATCTACTTTACGAGCCATTACGCTGTACGTACCATCGGCCAAGGTAGCAGCTGAGGTAATTGGAGAAGTGGTTTCCGCTGTCCAAGTGGTACCTCCATCCAAAGAGTATTCATATCCAAAAGCAGGATTGAAATTATCGACTTCAAAGCGAATACTACCATTGTTACTTCCATTACAAGTCGGGTTTGTACTTCCAAGGATATTTACCTCAAAAGCTTTACCAGTCTCTACAACCACTGTAATATCTGCGGTTTTATTACAGATTTCTGGTACTTGAGTAGCTTGAATATCGTCAAGGACCAAAAAGTTTCCATCATCACTATCCAGATTGGTACGAAGCACGATACCAACGGCAGTGTTTGTACCAGGATTAAACGTAACCTCTCTTAAGTGCCAATCATTTGCATTGGTATTCTGTGGAATAGAGCCGGTAGCTTGACTACTAATAACGGTGCCAGAAGCATTTACTAGTTCCACAAGCACTTCAGGGTTGTTGCCTGGTGTACCATCTATTTGTAAGTTATAAGCATAAAACGAAATAGTTATGTCTTGATTGGCAAGAACTTCAAGACCAGACCTGGACCATAATACGTTATTGTTACCGGCCGAGGTGCTTACACCTATAGCCATGAATCTACCGTTTGTAAGACCGGAATGATCATTAGGACTTCTCCAAGTAGTATTTGGGTTTGTAACTCTATCCGTTACAGCGTATTCAGCATTTACTAAAATACCGGCAGGACCAAGGTTACAGTTAGTTTCACTTCCATCTTGTGGTTCGTAACAATATCCAGGACCTATTTCGGCAATCTGGGTAGTGGAACCTGTACCAAAATTTTCTAGCAGTACAGTACTTTGCCCAGCTGAAATTGTACTGGTATAACCCACGGTTACCGTTTGTGTTCCAGATGCTACATTATTAAAAATGTTACTGTCAATTGGTGTATTATCGGCTCCGTTTAGTTGATAAGTGTATGTAAAATCGGTTGTGTTGGATGGTGTAATCGTAACTATTCCGTTTCCATCACAAGCGTAGGTAATTGCATTATCAAAACTTGGGTCGTTTGCTGTAGTCGGTACGGTAATTTCTAAATCCGTAGTACATCCTAAGGCGTCCATTACTACCATTTGGTGGGTTCCAGGAGCTAGGCGTTTTTCATCCACAACATCAAAAGAACTACCTCCGTCAAAACTGAATTCATAAGGAGCTTGACCTCCTGTGGTATTTAAGATTTTTACGAGGGCGGTTGCAGGCGTATCTCCCGAAGTATCACAAGAAGCATCTTCTATGATAGCAGGAGATGCAGTAAGTCTAAACGGTTGCACTACCTCATAGTCAATAGATTCCTCACAACCATTTCCGCTAGGGTTGCTCGAATCCTTAACGGTTATAGTATAAATTCCTGCTGAAATATTGTTGAAAAAATTCTCGGATTGATAGGTTGTTCCCCCGTCAAGACTGTATTGATATGGAGCGATACCTCCTGTGGCGTTAATTGTTAATACCGATGTGGATGAATCGGCACAGTTGATATCCGTATTTGAAGCGGTAATGCTTACCGAACCAAAATCGTTCATGGTTACGATATTGGAAAGCCCGTAACACCCGTTGTCATCTCTTACAACAAAAACATAATCGCCATCTTCATTAGGGATATAAGTGGAAGAAGCTAGGTCATAACCGAATAAGAATGTGGCATTCTCTGAAAATTCAGAATCTGGAATAGTAGTTTCATCGGCATAAGTAGCAACTCCGTCTTTACTATATATAGCATACTCATAGCCAGTTGTTCCACCAGATACCGAAAGGTCAATAACACCCGAGGTACAAGTGATGTTCTCCAGATTTGTCGCGGTCAGGCTTAATTCTGGAATTTCATTTACCGTAATAGTGTTTTCATCTCTACAGCCATCTACAGTAGTGGTCACCACTACGTAATCACCTTCGGAAAGACCTGAAAATGTATGTGTATTATCTGAGGAAACAAGGTTGTTGGCAACAAATGCACCTGCATTACCGCTTCCGTCATCATAATAAAGTTCATAACTGTATTCTGGAGAAACGTTCAATGCTTGTACGGATATGGTTCCAGAATCATTACAATCAAAAGGAGTTGAACCTAGGGTTACCTCAAATATTCTTTCCGAAATACCGACTTCATCCGTCTCAAAAATACAACTGTTGGCTATTGGACTACCCGTAGATGGGTTAATTTGTGTAATCTGTACTTTGTACGTTCCGCTAACGGCAATATCAAAAATTGGTCCTTGCCCGGCACTGAACGGCACTACTATTGTATTGTTTTCTACATCATACAACTGATATCCGTAGCCCGATCCCAAATCTATAACACGTATGGAACCATCTGTATCACAGATAATGTCCGATGTATCCGGTTCAGGTATATCCAAAGTGTTTTGGTAGGCATTGAAATAGAACCTGCTAAAACAACCTCCTTCGTAAGCGATTACCACTCTGTATTTACCACTATTGGTAACCGTAAAATTGTTGGATACTTCTTCTTGTGTCCAAGACCAGTTACTGTCCGTATTCGCACAGTCATCACTTACCTCGCCACATGTAGCTTCGGAACAACTACTTTCATCAAGTTTCTCCCAAGTAATGCTCTGTGCATCCGTAATACCCAACTGAATAAAGGCGCTGTCTCCAGTTCCACAAAGGAATATGTTTGGCATGGAGTTACCATCTATGGAGCAGGTAACTATTTCACCTTGAATATCATTATCGGGATTCGTGTCTCCATTTACCTGATTAAAGTATTCTATAATAGGGTTGGTCTGGGTTTCCCCATAGCGTTCTACGGAAATAAGTTCAGTATGGTTGGAACAACCGTTACTAACTGTTTTTTCTACTATATAATTACCAATGTTGGTTATAGTGATTGTACTTGGGTCGCTATCAGGGTCTCCGTCGTTAAGGATAGTGTCACCAGAATCTATAGTTCCGTTGTTATTATTGTCAATAGCCCAATTGTAGGTTTCAAAACCAGATCCGGCCGTAAGTTCAGCTTCCGTTCCACAAAGTTGTACGGAGCGTGCCACATTACAGTTAGTTAAAGCATCGGAAACGTTATTGTTGGCAACTTCAAGGTCGGAAACACAAGAGCCGGCCGTATTGCTGCCATCTTCATCCGAAAAGGTATTCGTATTAATGATACCTTGGTACGTAGCAAAAGCTTGATTTTCTAATTGAGAGGCGCAAGCAGCCACAAATTCAGAACAATCACCGGATATGGTAACCGTAATCTTAATTTTATATTCTGGGTCATCAATTTCGACCAAGTTATCTGGAATTGTAAAATCTATGGTATTCGTGCCTGCATTGTAGGTATTGGTTACTCCAGGAGCGTCATCAATATTGATATTATCTAGCGTAACATTATTTGGCAATACATTTCTAATCGTAAAATTGGTGGCATCATCATCACCTGTATTTTGAAAACGGAGTACATAGTTAAACGTATCTCCTAGATTCACATCTTGCCCGTTAATATCCGTGCCGCCCAATAATTCAGAAGTGTTGCCCAAGTTAATGACCGGTGCGTAAACTTGTGTGTAAGAAGCTGCATTTACGGTACCGTCATTAGGGTCTACTACAGGAACACCAGTACCGTATTCGCCGCCATCTCCGCCATCTGCGGAATCACTTTTGTAAAATTCGTTCGCATCGCTACAACCATCATCATCACTATCTAAGTCCAAATGATCAGGATAACCATCCATATCCGTATCCAAGTTCGAGCAAAATCCGGAGAAGGACGCTGTATTGTAGGATAAAAATGCAACATCGGCATTTGAACTAAGTTGCAAGCGTAGATAGGCCACATTACTTAAACTAGCGGTGGGTATTCCAAATTCTGATAATTCTACTGTTGCCAAGCGGTAATCTCTTGTGGTGTTATTATAGAAAATACTTCCGTTTGCGTGATAAATATCTAATCTGTACGAACCAACAACATTTGCAAGTGCACCGCCGCTATAGGCTTGCACACGTACAGCATTTCCTAGAGGAGCGCCTGAAGCATCATAAAGACTAACAATATGACCAACACCACTTGGGTCTGCCACTTGTGTCAATAATATATCTGGTATACCATCTCCAACATTAGTAGCTACTATAGGATCTATTTCATAGGTCCATGTGTCACCAATGTTAACAATACCAGAACCAAGATCTAATCCATTTTGTCCGTGGGTCAATAAAGGATTTAATGGGTCTGAGGTAGGGTCGTTAACAATGGTCAACCCTAAAGCATTATTGTTGTTACCGTCATTTAAATTCGCTTCAAATGTTGCTTCTCCATAAATATTATTTGAAGGTGTTAAGGCCATCCAGCTAGATTCTGTAGCCGAAATGTCTGCAATTCCATCATTATTGGAGTCTATGCCATCTAATAAACCATTAGCATCAGCATCAAAAAGATTATCGTCTGCAACCCCGGTGGAGAAAGTAGTACCTCCTGATGTGAATGCCAATAATTCATGTGATAAGTTAGGTAATACGGGATTATTTGAAGCTGTAGAACTTCGCCAAAAACCTCCGTAATTAGAAAAAATTTCTGTTACCGTAGTACCCCCTTGTATAGTACTTGAAGGAGAAGTGAAATTAACATCACTAGATATGATACACATTTGTTCAACAGCATCATAAATACCGTCATTATCATCATCCAAATCAACACTATCTACTACGCCGTCATTATCAAAATCGTTATGTACTATAATTCGGGCAGAGGGCTCATCCCTTGTAGTATTGGCATCTATTTGATCTTGTGAATTGGTAGCCGTGTTAACGAGGTTTACTAAAGGCAAAATGTCTATTTCATCTGCAGTTACTTGCAAGTTTAAAAAGGCAACTTCTCCTGGAGCCAAGGTGCCAATGTTCCAAACACTACCGTTCCAAGAACCTTTGATGGTATTAGCCGAGTTTAAGGTCAACCCAGCTGGAATATTATCTGTAATCCGTAAGTTGGTAATATCATTAAAGTATACATTCTCCACTCTAATGGTAAAGGTGGCCGTTTCGCCTTCTACTATTTCTGGTTTATCAACTGTTTTGTCAACCTTAACATCTGGTTCACAGTAGAAAATTTTAATAGATTGAGAATCATAGGTACAAGGTCCTTTTGTACCTCTTACGAAGTAATCACCCGCAATAGTCGCGGCATAATCAAACGAGTTTGCACCTGGAATCAACACTCCATCAAAATACCATTGATAGGCATCAAAATTATCGTCCGATGCTTCAAAAATACTGGAACCGGAAAAACATTCTCCAACGGTACCTCCATTAATCTCTAGCCTAACCTCTGGAACGGTATCAAATCCTGAAAAATAACCGGCAACACCCTGTGCCCCGTTATAACCAAAGAAACCGATAGCCATAGGCCCGGTTGAAGTAACACTGATATCTCCATCTAGATTTGGAATGAAAAATGTTTTCCAATCTGACGAACCTGCGACCGCTTCGGACGCTGGTTTGCTTATTTCTATGCCATCTTGAAAAACCTTTACATTATTGTCCGGTGTATTTACCGAAGCGGTAATGGTTAGTCCACCGGTCATTATTGATGTGGCTACGTTCCTGATATCGGGAATGTTGTCCATTCTATCCGGTAATAAACAATTTACCGGAGCCACAAAATTTAGACCTTGGGTATACAATGCGGATGAGCCCGCTACGGATTGATAAGCATATGCATCTTTTGATGTTTGAACGAACATGTTACCACCAGCGGAATTGCGAGAATAATTGCTGCTAGGAATTTTAAAATACTCGCCATTGTCTATTGTTGCAATAGGGGTTGTATTCCCGTTTACAAAAATCTGTGTATTATCTGCCGTGGCAATAATCAATGGAAATTCCGTAAGTCCGTTGGTATTTCCGTTACCTCTGATAAAAACATAGTCCTTACCCAGTTTATTTACTGGAACAGGTTGGTCAATACCGGCATCCCTATGACTTTGTCCGTCTTGACTACCAAAGTTTATAGAACCGTTACTAATTACAATATCATTGTTGGAAACAATTGAAGCCCCAATCCAACCATCTTCATGGGCCCGGGTATACGAATTACCTATATAGGTCTCAAATACGAACGATTCATTTTTATCTAAAGTTATAGTGTAGGAGTCTGCAGTAATACCGGCCCTGTTGTTACCGACCCTAAACTGACAGCCGGAATCATAACCGGACAGGGTTACTGTGGTATTATCCTCAGTGGCCATAATACCTAAGGTATTGGATTTTGAAGAATGGGTACCTTTATTCGGTACACCTCCCCATTTAAATTTAGTACCTAGCGCTTGTCTTCCCTTTGCGGTTAACGAAGCGGCCTGTGATCCGGACTTACCTCTATAGTTAACATAGAATTCTTGTCCGCCCGGTGCCTCAAAACGCAATCCGCTATTTGTAAGTACAACCCCGGTATTACTGTTACTAACCAACGTAATATTGTTGTCTCCGTTACTTAGGGTCCAAACGACCGAATTTAGATTGTCAATAGAAAAGGTCTGTATAGGAGTATTGCTCGTACCTCTATAGGCGTTAACGGTAAAAGGTGTTGTTTCAGGTGTAGACAAATGAATTGCCTGGTTTTGTATACCTTGGTTATTTTGACCTTGCTTTAATGGGGGTAGATAATGAAGATCACTTAATTGTGAATAACCGAAAAATGCATTAAACGCAATAAAAAGATAAAGGATGCCCTTTAGAGATGGCTTTAGTAACGTATTCATTGGTCTGGTCAATTTGGAACTGTAACAAAATAACTAAGGTTGCCCCACTCTGCTAAATAAATGTTGTAAACCCTCTAAAAGATGTTGTTTTAAGCGTAATACTTGTAAGTTGTCTTATAATTTGTGGGAATTGATTAATTTGTAAGGAAATTGGAAATATGTCAGAAGAACGACTCATGTCGAAGAAAAAACCGGCGTACCCGGTGAGCAAGAAGCTAGACCAATATTTAGGGCATTATAGCCGAAAAATAGAGATACCCATCTTTTATGAAGATTTGTTACGTTTTGCCGGTTCTGTAGTGGTCTATGATTCTGATGATGAGGATACACTGTGGATACGGGTATATTATTCAGAGTTTGATAGAATTGAAATTGATAATAGCCTAAAGAAGGTATATTCCATACTCCATTCGGATGGTAGTGATAACATTCATCAATACTTAAATGTAGATGCAGTAGACTTTTGCACCTTTGGAAACTCCAAACCTTTTCGGATAAAGGTCAGGAATATTTTAAACGATAACTTCACCTATTTTTATGTAAAAAAGACCGATGCATCTAGGATATACGGACTGGAATTAGAGCATATGCTTTCTCCTTATAACCTTAACTTTTTGGTCTACAAAGACACCTTGATCGAAGAGCATATTGCCGGTATTCCGGGAGATGTTTTCATAAAGGATATGTTGCCCAATTGTACGGAATCTGAAAAATCTCAATTGGCCAAAGAATTTGTAAAATTCAATGAGCGTTGTATGATTCGTTTATTGGGAGATATGAGGTCTTACAATTACGTAATTGTTCCTGTTCATGACTTTGATCATGTGGTTTATCGTATACGTGCCATAGATTTTGACCAACAGTGTTTTGAAGGGAAACTAAAGGTATATAGACCCCAATTTTTTAAGGAAAATTTTCAGATGGTAGAGCTTGTAAGGAAAAAGCTGAGAAGAGATTCCGTAGATCAATATAAGTTGGAAGAAAGGTCTATTGTTGCCAAGCGAATTTTAAGTTCTGGAGCACGTATAAAACGGCTTCGTGGCATTGTTAAGAAAGATACGATTTCTACTCGGGAAAATTTAGAAATGTTACGAGAGCAAATCTACGAACTAACACTGGACCAGCAATTTAGGAAGTCTGAAACTATGGGCGAAGTATTGGATTTGGCCTTGAATTTTGTACGTCGTAATTACGAAGATGTGAGTATGAAGCAAATATTGGAACAACGTATAAAAATACAGTAATAAAAGGGGTTGTTGGCATCAAAGGTAATAGCACTTTAGCGATACCAACAACCCTAATTTTTAGTTTTTTTCCTCTTTGTTAAAATAAACAAGGTAGTAGTACATTTGGCGTTCTTCGTCCCAGCCCTTTTCTACAAATTTCTCTGCAGATTCCGGATTTATAAAATCCATTTTAATCTGTATGTTGGTGTCTAGGTTTATGACATTTTTTATTTTCTTTCGAGCGTCGGATACGGCTTTGTTCGCAATATCAAAATTAGATACGTCCTCAATACTAAATTTGGGTCCTTTTTCTACCTTATAGTTTTTGAATTCAGGTATTAATTCAGGATTTTCCATTACTTCGTTCAGGAATCCTGTCTCTTCAAAAGCATCGTTCTTAGCAAAATGGTTAACCGCACGGTTCATAAAGAGAACCTCTTGTTGCTTATCCTCGGCAGGCAATACCACATCTTTTGCAAAATTCTGACAAAACTTCAAATAGTTTTTAGTGTAGAAGTTTTCATCTGCAAGTGCCTCTACATCCAAGAAATTTTCTAGCCAATATTTGGTGTCATAGCGGTTACTGTCTACAGAAAGAATTTTATATCCTTCTTCTTTGTTTACGTTGAATATAAGACAGCCTTTATCTAATTTGTTAATGTTAATACCTTGCTGGATTACAATATCTAGGTTGCTTCCTTTTTCCTCAAATTGAAGAAAATCATGTTTTAGCTCACTTTTGAAAACACCAATAGCTTCGGTCTTTTCATTATCCAGCATAACATTAGACAAATGCGCCACATAGACCTCACCACTTTTAATATGTGGGTGGTTGGATTGTTCAAAAAGGTGTTGTGCTATTTTTTTAGAATTTACGTGCATGCTTTCCGGATCGGAAAACATATCTGTAACTACTTTAAAGAGTTCGTTAAACTCAACATCTACATCATTTACAAACTTAAAATAGTTCTCTTCCTTCTCACGAAAAGGCTTAAAGAAGTATTCTTTAAGGAGACCGGTAGTCTCATCATTTAAAGAAAAAGGCTCCTCGGAAAGAAAGATCCCTTCGCCTTTGTTTTTGTTCCCCACACGGTGCAGGGAAATTGTTTCGATTTGGGTAGGATATAGGTTGATCATATTTTAATAGCTGTTTTAATTCTTGATAAGGTACGTGTTGCTTAAAATTAGAATGCTAAATGAATTTGTAAAGATGGATATATTGCTGATCCGGAAGAAATAAACTAATTCCAGTTTTCATCAAAATCCAAATCATCGTAATTGTCAAAAGTATCGTCAAAATCAAACTTGGGTTTGGACTCAAAATTCTTTTCAGGTGGAGTTTCGGGAAGTTCACCAAAGCTGAACAATACGTTGGGGTATGCAATACCGGATTCAGGTTCAACAATATCCGCTAGTTCTACATAGAACGTCCACATACTTAAAAAATCATAAACATAAATCAGTTTTGGGCTGTTTTCCGTCATGATATCCTCCAAAAACGTTTCGTTCATCAGGCGTACGTCAGAACCGTTATCGCTCATATCAAAAAGGGCGATTTCCTCATCTTGGTTCCATTCTTCATCGCAAGTGTAAAAAGAGGCCATTTCATTACCAAGAAACCCAAAAGATTGTGCAATAGCATTATGAAACTCTTCCATAGAAGTACTGGCTTCTATTTCTAGGTCTCGGAAAATATCCTCTTTTGCATCTAATATGACACGTATTTTGTAAATCATAACCACAATTTTTAAGGGTTGACAAAGTTACAAAGATTTATAGCTTCTTTTGGCACTTAACGCTTCTAAAAGCAAATAAAACTGAACCCCAAAAAGCAAGCTGGCCAATACCAGATGAATAGGTTGTGATGCGAGCGGAAAATGAAAGTAGTACATGACAACACCGGACAAGGCCTCTAACAGCAAGAATAGTAGTACCCAATTTATTTTAGGGAAATTAAGTTTGTATTTAAAAATGCGTTGAGCCAGAAAAACGTTTAGCAGTACAATAACTATTGAAAACGAACGATGTACGTAAAAATGCCAATCTGCATTAACTAGCCATTGGTTTTTTGCCGCATCGCCAAAAATATCCATCTGATCATCTACAAATTGTCTTACCTGAGTACCTAGAATTACTTGCACCAAGGTCATAAAAAGTAGCAGCGCTACAAGCGGAACAATCTCTCTGTAATTTTTGGGTTTCTCTAATTTTCCTTTTGTTAAGTAGATAATGTATAGAAGAACGGCTACAATAACCAATGCCATAACCATGTGGACCGTGATTTTAACTGGCTCTAAGACGGAATAGACTACCGTTGCCCCCAACCAGGCCTGAAAGCCCATGCCAAACACTACGAGCCATGACAGAAAGGTTATTTTTTTATTGGTTTTGAATAGCCGGATAGACATAACGGCAAGCACTAAAGTAGCAAGACCTGCTAAAGCACCAAATAGGCGATTGATGTATTCTATCCATGTATGGGCGGGATTGAACTGGGCATAATCATGTTTGGTGTAAGTTTCCCAGTTGTTTTTATCAAATGTAGTGCTGGTTCTAAAACTTTCCGTGGCCACTTGAAGAGTTTCGTCTACAATAATGATTTGGCCTTTCTTGATATCGGTATCTGGCTTCCATTGTAGTTGTGAAATTTCGGTGGGAGGAATATAGTGTCCAAAACATTTGGGCCAATCCGGACACCCCATTCCACTTCCTGTTCCACGTACCACGGCACCGGCAATAATAACAAGATATACGAGGACCAGGGCTACTTTAGCTACTTTTCTGAAGTTCTTTTGCATAGGAAGTTTCCTTTGTGCAAAAATAAGGCTCCTAGAATTATTTTACCCCCTCTCTAATGCTATTTCTTAGACAGGAACCAGGTTATTTTTCTATTACAATGAATTCTGAACGTCTATTCAGTTGATGCTTCCTTTCCGAGCATCTTACACCATTGGCGCAATCGTTCAATAATTGGGTTTCACCGTAACCCGTACCGGAAATTCGGGAAGAATCTATTCCTTTTGATGTTATGTAAGCTACCGTTCTCATAGCCCTTCTTTTGGATAACCATAAATTATATTCATCTCCCTCACGGCTATCCGTATGTGATCCCACGGCAATTTTTATATCCGGTCTTTTACTCATATAATCAACTACCTTGTCCAATTCGGTGTAGGCATCTTTTCTTAGGTAGGAGCTGTTCAGGTCAAAATAAATAGGGGTAAGCTTTAATATTTTGACCAAATCGGAACCTACATCTGCAACTTTGGTAGACAGTTCTAGCTCTAAACGCGTACCGCTAATCTGTTTTTTATCGCTGGTAGTGAGCATAAACAACGTGCCAACCTCATAACCTTCTTTTTTGCCGGCGAGCTGGTATTGCTTTTCTTGGCAGGGGATACGTATAGTGTACGAGCCATCAGAAGCGGTCAGGGTCTCTGCCAACTTCTGCCCATCATAGTCCAGCGCTTCAATAAGAGTTTCTGCCAATGGTTGGTCAGAATCCTTATCATAGGCATTTCCTTCTATAAAGGTAAAGCAGTCAGTATCATTTCGTTTTAAGGTATATATATCGTCATTGCCTTTTCCACCTTTTCTGTTGGAAGCAAAATAGCCTATTTCTTCGGATGGGTCCAATACAAGTGAAAAATCATCTTCCGGGCTATTAATAGGACTTCCTAAATTGGTTACCTTATTTTCAGTATTAATATCGAATTTGAAAATATCAAGTCCGCCTAGACCAGGGTGTCCGTTAGAAGCAAAATATAGAATTCCTGAATCCGAAATAAAAGGAAACGTTTCTTTGCCCTCGGTATTTATAGGAGCTCCTAAATTCTTGGGTTCTCCAAAACTACCATCGGATAATACATCTACCACGTAAATATCAGAAGCGCCCATTCCACCGGGCATATCGGAAGCAAAATAGAGTTTTGTTCCGTCTGAACTTAAAGAAGGATGGGCAACCGAAAAATTGGTGCCGTTAAAGGGGAGGTCTTCCGGTTCTTGCCAAATTTCATTTGTATTGAAAGCTCTGTATATCTTTAACCTACTGATTCCATTTTTATCCCTTTTGAAAGATTTTTTGGAAAAATTGTTCCTTGTGAAATATACAGTTTTTCCATCCTTTGAAAAAGATGTAGAGGATTCATTGGCTTTGGTATTTAGAACCTCTGAAAGTACAGAAAGCTGTCCCGTTTTGCCCTTTTCTCCAACTTCGCACTCATATAAATTAAGGTAGGGAAGGGGGCTGTATTTTTGGGTTTCCAAGTCTCTGGAGGTAGTAAATACGAGGTTTTTTAAAAAATAAGATGGGGCAAAATCCGATTCTTCGGAATTAATTGCAGCTAGGTTCTCTATCGTATATTGTTCTTTTGGAATTTGAATCTCTTTTAGATATTCCGGATTACGGGCGTGCAGATTGGCCCGGGTATCATTGTTCTTTATTTTTTTGAATTTCTCCATCCATTGGTTGGACTCATCGTATCGTTTTATGGATTTGAGCGCCAAGGCATACCTGTAAAGATAGTCTGGAGAAACTGCAACTTGGTCGTTTTCTAAAAGCTTCCCATACCAAAAAGTGGCTACGTCATAGTTGGCACTATGGTAATTGGCATTACCAAGTTTCTTATGAATAGTGACTTCATCATACCCTTTTTCCAGTAAAGATGCATAGGACTCAATTTCCTGCATGTAGGCATAATGGTCAAAATTATCAACATCCGTGTCTTTCTTTTTCCTCTGCGAAAAACAATTCGTGCCCCAGCAGATTAAAAGGAGTAGAAGTAATAGATATGTGGGTTTTATCTTCATATCTAAAAGAATCTTGGGGTTAAATCTATTTTGGCACTTTTAATGAATTCATATCTAAGGAATATTTCAAAAGAACCGTTGTTAAATTGTTGCCCTCCCAGAGATGATATTTCACGGTCATAGGCTAGTCCTAGCATAAACTTTTTTCCCATTTGAAATCCAAATAACGCGCTTACTGCAGCATCTAGCCGATATGCCGCTCCCAATGTGAATTTTTCATTGAGCAGGAAATTGGCGGAAACATCTACTTGAAGAGGAGCTCCGGCAACAACCTTGATGAGATATGCAGGTTTGAATTTTAAGTTTGAATTTAGATCAAAGACATAACCTGATATTAAATAGACATTCACACGCTCTGAAGCTATTACAGTGCCATCATCATCTGGATTTTGAAAATGTTCGGTTTCTAAGAGGTTAGGGGTAGAGAGACCTATGTAGAACTTGTTGGAGTAGAAATAAACGCCAGCCCCAATACTGGGAGAAAACTTTTTGTAGAGTTCACTTTCTACGGAAGGTGCCAAGTTAGCACTATAATTCCTTAACTTATTAAAATCTACATTTAATAGATGACCTCCGGCTGAAAGGCCGAATGAAAGTTTGTAGTTTTCCGATGTTGGAATATTATATGAGAAAGCAAGATCAAAATTTGTGTTTTGGTTGGTGTTATTCCCTATTTCGTCATGAACGATAGAAAAACCTAAACCTATTTTATTAGTATAAGGTCCTTGGATATTGAAGGTTTGGGTACTAGGTGCGCCATCCAAGCCTACCCATTGTGACCTATGTAATAGGGAGACCCCAAGGACATCTCTAGAACCGGCATAAGCAGGGTTCACAGACAAGGTGTTGTACATGTACTGAGTGAACTGCGCATCCTGCTGACCAAAGCAAAAAACAGTGGTCAAAAGTAGTATTAGAGATGTAAGTTCTTTTTTCATCCTTAATTATTGTCGCATCAAATAGAGATACCCGCTTATCATTTTATCTTCTCCTTTTGAGACATATTTTATTTGATAGAAATAAACACCGGAGGGTAATTTCTGATTTTCGATTATAGTTATACGTCCTTGTGAAGAACCTTCAAAAGCATTGTTCTGATTATCATAACCCTCGGATTCCCAAACTAAAATTCCCCATCGGTTAAAAATTTCTACGTGGTTATCGGGGAATCGGTCAATATTTATAATTTTAAAAGCTCCGTTTAAAATATCTCCGGGCTTAACTATATCTATTTCAACGAACAACTCACATGAAATATTGGCTGGTGGATTTCCTCCTACGGAATCGCACGGATCAAGTGGGTCTGTATTATCCAAAACTTCTTGACCGTCGGTAATTGTATCCCCATCGGTATCCGGATTTGCAGGGTCGGTTCCTCTCATTACCTCCTGTTCGTTGTTCAGGTTGTCCATATCACAATCTTCCAACTTCCAATCTGCGCTAGGTTCAAGAGTCTGACTTACCAATAAGAAATCGCAAGAATCCAAGGGGTCGGTATTATCAGTTATTTCCTGCCCGTCAAGTACGCCGTCACCGTCGGTATCTGGAATCTTAGGGTCTGTGCCCAATAAATTTTCTTCCTCTTCCGAAAGATTATCATTGTCACAATCGCTATTGGACAAGGGGGTTCCACCAATGGAGTCGCAGTCATTAAAAGGGTCTGTAGTATCCTGTTTTTCTTCACAATCTATAATGGTATCTCCGTCTGAATCTAGATTTGATATTGTTACTGTAACTGTAGCCTCAGAATTGCCGCCGCAAATATTTCCTGCAATGCTATAGACATAAACCCCTGCACCAGCGTTCTCGGGATTTGGACTCCAAGTTCCTCCAGTTTCTGAAGTTCCTAAGAGTGAAAAAAGTTGAGCAGTGGATATTGTAGTATCGGGACATATGATTAATGAGGTACTAGTACCGGCATCCGGCAATGTTTCTTCAATAACAGTAACGGTAGCAGTTGCATTGGGACATGAGAAACCTTCTATAGTGTACGTATAGGTTCCCGCTCCAGAGGGAGTTGGCGACCATGTCCCACCGGAATCCGGAGTTCCACCGAGCTGTGCGAAAAGTTGTGATTCTGTAACCATTGTGCTTTCACAAATGGTCAAAGTTCCATCGGAGCCTGCATCTGGAGCAGCCTGTTCGGAGACAACTACCTCGGAAGTATCATCAACGGTACAAGGTGCTGTCGCCGCAACGGTGTAGGTATAAGTGCCGGCACCTGCCATTGCAGGGGACCAACTCCCCCCAGAATCGGGAGTTCCACCGAGCTGTACGAAAAGTTGGGTTTCGTTTACTATTGACCCTTCGCAGATGGTCAAAGTTCCGTCGGTACCTGCATCTGAAGCAGCCTGTTCCGAAACGATAACTTCTGAGATATCATCAACGGTACAAGGCGCTGTCGCCGCAACGGTGTAAGTATAGGTTCCTGCGCCTGATATTGCTGGAGACCATGTCCCACTGGAATCCGGAGTGCCACCGAGCTGAGCGAAAAGCTGTGATTCTGTAACCGTTGTGCTTTCACAAATAGTCAAAGTTCCGTCTGTACCCGCATCGGGAGCTGCCTGTTCGGAGACCACTACTTCCGATGTACCATCCACTGTACATGGTGCAGTAGCTGCAACGGTATAGGTATAAGTTCCGGCACCTGCCATTGCCGGTGACCATGTCCCACCGGAATCGGGTGTACCGCCAAGCTGTGCGAAAAGTTGGGTTTCGTTTACCGTCGCCCCTTCGCAGATGGTCAATGTTCCATCGGAGCCTGTATTTGGGGCAGCCTGTTCAGAAACTACCACTTCGGATGTGCTGTCTAAGGTACATGGTGCTGTCGCCGCAACGGTATAAGTATAGGTTCCGGCGCCTGCCATTGCTGGTGACCATGTCCCACCGGAATCCGGAGTGCCACCAAGCTGACTGAAAAGTTGAATTTCGTTTACTGTTGACCCTTCGCAGATGGTCAAAGTTCCGTCTGTACCTGCATCTGGAGCTGCCTGTTCGGAGACCACTACTTCGGATGTGCTGTCCACAGTACAAGGTGCTGTCGCTGCAACGGTATAAGTATAGGTTCCGTCACCTGCCATTGCAGGAGACCAAGTCCCACCGGAATCTGGCGTGCCACCGAGTTGAGCAAAAAGTTGGGTTTCGTTTACTGTCGAGCCTTCACAGATGGTCAACGTTCCGTCGGTACCTGCATCGGGAGCAGATTGTTCTGAAACAACAACTTCCGAGGTATCGTCCACGTTACATGGCGCTGTTGCTGCAACGGTATAGGTATAAGTTCCGCCAGCAGCCATTGCAGGGGACCAATTCCCCCCAGAATCGGGAGTTCCGCCAAGCTGACTGAAAAGCTGTGATTCGGTAACCGTCGAACTTTCGCAGATGGTCAATGTTCCGTCGGTACCTGCATCGGGAACTGCCTGTTCGGAAACTACCACTTCGGATGTGCTGTCCACTGTACATGGTGCAGTAGCCGCAACGGTGTAGGTATAGGTTCCGGCGCCTGCCATTGCAGGCGACCACGTCCCCCCAGAATCGGGGGTACCGCCGAGCTGTGCGAAAAGTTGGGTTTCGTTTACCGTTGACCCTTCGCAGATGGTCAAAGTTCCGTCAGTACCTGCATCGGGAACTGCCTGTTCGGAAACTACCACTTCGGATGCGTTTTCCATTGTACATGGTGCAGTAGCTGCGACCGTGTAGGTATAGGTTCCTGCTCCTGAAGGAGTAGGCGACCATGTCCCACCTGAATCGGGAGTTCCACCGAGTTGAGCAAAAAGTTGGGTTTCGTTTACTGTTGAACCTTCGCAAATGGTCAACGTTCCATCGGTACCTGCATCGGGAGCGGCCTGTTCTGAAACTACCACTTCAGATGAGCTGTCCACTGTACATGGTGCAGTAGCTGCGACCGTGTATGTATAAGTTCCCGTTCTAGAGGGAGTCGGAGACCATGTCCCACCGGAATCAGGAGTTCCGCCAAGCTGAGCAAAAAGTTGAGTTTCGTTTACTGTTGACCCTTCGCAGATGGTCAACGTTCCGTCTGTACCTGCATCGGGAGCGGCCTGTTCGGAGACAACTACCTCGGAAGTATCATCAACGGTACATGGAGCAGTAGCCGTAACGGTGTAGGTATAGGTTCCGGCACCTGCCATTGCTGGAGACCATGTCCCACCTGAATCGGGAGTACCACCGAG
>NZ_JACSOI010000009.1 GCF_018728565.1 Zobellia russellii
AGGAACCAGGGTACCGGTTCGACCAGGACCAAAGTTTTGGGCATGGAGTTCGATGCCCCGTTCGGGATAGCCCCCGTAGGGCTCCAGGGACTGATGTGGCCCAATTCGCCCGAGATATTGGCCAGATCGGCGTTCAAGAACAACATACCCTTTATCCTGAGCACCGTTACCACGATGGATATCGAACGGGCCAGCGAACTGACAGAGGGCAATGCCTGGTTCCAGCTATACAATCCCGCAGAAGATGCCCTTCGCGACGATATCATAAACAGGGCCGAGGCCGCCGGCTGCCCCGTACTGGTACTGCTCTGCGACGTGCCCACCTTTGGCTACAGGCCGCGGGACATCCGCAACGGGCTGGCACTGCCCCCGAAAATGTCGTTGGCCAATATCCTGCAGATTCTGGGCAGGCCCACTTGGGCCATGAACACCCTGAAATACGGGCAGCCCACTTTTGAGACCTTGAAGCCCTATACGCCCGAAGGCCTCAACCTGAAACAGTTGGGGCAGTTCATGGACAGAACCTTTTCGGGACGGTTGAACGAGGAAAGGATAAGGCCCATCCGCGACAGATGGAAGGGGAAACTCGTGCTCAAGGGCGTAGCATCGGAACGGGACACCCAGGACGCCATTCGTATGGGGTTCGACGGCATCATCGTTTCCAACCATGGCGGAAGGCAGCTGGACGCCGCACAGTCCACCATAAGTTCCCTTGCCGAGATAGCAGGGAAATACGGTGACCGGATAGAGATCATGATGGACAGCGGGCTGCGTTCGGGTCCCGATATTGCAAGGACCATGGCCAGCGGGGCAAAATTCACCTTTATGGGAAGGTCCTTCCTCTATGGGTGCGGGGCACTGGGAAATAAAGGCGGCGACCACACCATTGCCATGTTAAAGACGCAGTTCAAACAGGTCATGGACCAGCTATGCTGCGAACACGTAGAGGACTTACCTAAACATCTTATTCAACTAAACAACCAATAGTATGAGCCAAAACCATCACGAGGAAGAAATAATTGAGGAAATAGCAGGGGGAGAATTTGAAAGAGAGCCTGTACCCACCTCCAAACTAAAGGGGTGGAAAAGCTTTTTGGGAATGTATGCGGGAGAACATGCCGCAGGAACCGAATTTATGATTGGCCCACTGTTCTTAACTGCAGGTGTCAGTGCCTTTGACCTGATTGTAGGGCTTCTTATAGGTAACCTGCTAGCCGTACTGAGCTGGAGGTTTCTTACTGCAAAAATTGCCGTGGCAAACAGGCTAACCCTCTACTATCAATTCGAAAAAATATGCGGCAAAAAACTGGTCATAGGTTATAACCTGGCCAACGGTATCTTATTTTGTTTTCTTGCCGGCGCCATGATAACCGTTTCGGCCACCGCCGTGGGAATCCCCTTTGATATGGAAATGCCAAAATTGACCGATACCACACCTAACGGCGCTACATGGGTCATTATCGTAATCCTTATTGGTGCCGTAATCTCGCTCATTGCCTCAAAAGGATACGATACCGTATCCAAGGCCGCCAATTATATGTCGCCCATAATTGTACTGGCCTTCTTGGCTTCAGGTATTGTAGCCTTAAATCAATTGGGCGTAAAGAGTTTTGCCGATTTCTGGAATATATGGGGAGAAGGTTCAGAGCCATTCCCCGGACAGCTTAAGTACACCTTCTGGCACGTGGTTATCTGGTCTTGGTTTGCCAATGCCGCCATGCATGTGGGCATGTCCGATCTATCTGTATTCAGGTTTGCAAAGAATGCTAATGCGGGATGGACCACTGCCGCAGGTATGTATGTGGGCCATTACATGGCATGGATTGCGGCCGCACTACTCTATGCAGTCTACCTAAAATCTCCAGAAGCACAAGCATTTCTCTCCAATGGTGAGGCTCCACCAGTGGCACCAGGTCCTTTAGCCAACAACGCTATAGGCATATTCGGTATCATAGCGGTGGTACTCGCCGGATGGACCACTGCCAACCCTACAATATATAGAGCAGGCTTAGCTTTCCAGGCCATCCTACCTAAACTGTCTACCTTCTGGGTAACCATCATTGCCGGGACCATTGCAACCATAGCCGGGCTATTCCCCGCTTTTGCTATGAAACTCCTAGGATTTGTAGCTCTGTACGGCTTTATACTCGCACCCTTTGGCGCCGTTATTGTTTTTGAGCACTTCTTCCACAAGCAGGCCGGAATAGTTAAAAACTATGCTGAGATTGCCAATATCAAGTTCAACAGATCCGTATTTCTAGCATGGGCCATCAGCTTTGGATTATTTTATTTTATTTCAATTCAATTTGATGTGTTCCTTTCATTCGTGACCCTTCCTGCATGGCTACTCTGTGGGCTACTCTTCTTACTATTTAGCAAGAAGTTTCAGAAGACAAATCTTTAGGCATACCCGGATAGAATTCTTCAATACAATTTTAAAAAATAGCAGCTACATTAGAATCATGTAGCTGCTATTTTTTTGCTTTGTCACTCGTTTTACATCTCCTATTCTAATACATAAAATAGCCCTCAATATACTTTAGCATAGCCCTATATTCCCACATTAATTTCCTCTCTATTCTGGCATACGTAAAATCAAAAATAACTCAATTAAATCCATAGAACAGTTTTTCCAATACATACTACCATTCAACTTTTCAGGCTTTCCATGTACTTGTACACAACTACGTATTTCTTAAATTCTACACCATTATTCCTCATCCTTTAATACGGCAAACGAAGGAGGTATACATCCGTTCAGAAAAGGAGTAAAAAAGTACAAAACACCTTATTTACAGCATAGTACAGGTAAGTTAACTCATCCCATTAACATAATATTGTCATGTTGTTAACAAAAGATTAAGAGTCATATTTTACCTCCAAATCAGCTCTAATATACGAGCCTTCTATTGCTTAAAAAACTTAACACCAATCGATTTAAACTCAAAAGGGAAAAGAAATGAAAGAACCTAATTTAAAGAAAATGAAATGGTTGTTGACACTGTTTCTATTGAACATTGCTAGCTTTTACGCTACTGCACAACAAACCAATGTAACCGGAACGGTAACCGATGTACAAGGCGTGCCTATTCCCGGAGTAAATATTGTGCAAAAAGGGACAACAAACGGTGTTGTATCCGATTTTGATGGTAACTATACGATTAACCTTAATGATGGGTCCGATATTTTAATATTCACCTACATAGGATACCGGAGCACGGAAGAAGAAGTTGGTAGCAAAACTATAGTAAACGTAACCTTGAGCGAAGATACCCAAGCCTTGGACGAAGTTGTGGTTATTGGATACGGTACACAGCGAAAATCGGATTTGACCGGTTCCGTTGCATCCGTAAGTTCCGAAGACATTACCCAAGTACCATCTTCACGTGTAGATCAAGTACTCCAAGGTAGAGCCGCCGGTGTACAAGTTACCCAAACTAGTGGTGCGCCAGGGGCAGGTACCGTAATTAGGGTTCGTGGAGGAAATTCAATCACAGGAAGCAACGAGCCTCTTTGGGTAATAGATGGTATTGTAGTAGGAACCAATTTTAACCTCAACAATATTAATGCAAATGACATTAAATCCATAGAAATTCTAAAAGATGCATCTTCTATTGCCATTTATGGCTCAAGAGGAGCAAATGGTGTGGTGTTGGTAACTACTAAAAATGGTGCTGGAGCCGGATCAGGAAAACCGCAGGTTAGTGTAGGCTTATATACCAGTATGCAAATGGTACCTGAACAACCTGATATGCTTACCCAAGCAGAACAAATAGCGTTTACAAATGAAAGTGCCCGATTCAGATCGGCCGCAGAGCCATTTCCTAACGCCCCATCTAGCTATCCGGATAATGACTGGTACGATTTGCTAATGGACCCATCTCCTATCTACAATGCGGATATTTCTATTGCCGGATCATCTGAAAATGGGAACGTAAACTATTACAACTCATTAAATTTTTTCGATCAAGATGGTATTATAAAGAGTTCTGGAATACAGAAATATATTTTCCGCTCAAATTTAGACATTAAGCTAAATGAAAAACTAAAAACAGGGTTTCGCATTAACTATTCTAGGATAAGTCAAGATAACGGAGTGGTAAGTTTTGGAAACGCCTTTGCCATATTACCCACTCAACCTATTTATAATGATGACGGAACTTTTAACGGTTTTGATGAAGTTATTGGTACCCCTTTCTCCAACCCAATAGCAAATATTGCTTTGAATACAAATGAAACCTTTACCAATAATCTATTGGCCACGGCCTATTTGGAATACAAACCATGGGAAAATTGGATGATCAGATCTACATTTAGTCCAGAATTCAATAACACCAAGCAAAATAGGTTTATCTCTAGCCAAAGTCCGGATTTACTTATAGTAGATGATTTGGGTAGAGCAAGTGTACGCACTGTTGCCAGTAACGGTTGGAACAATGAGAACACAATTCAATACCAATCAGATTTTAGTGAAAACCACAACTTAACCTTACTTGGTGGCGCTTCGTTTCAAAAAGTATCGACCGAAGTTACCGAAGCAGAAGCATTTGGTATTACTAGCGATGCCGTTGGATTCAACAATTTAGGTTTCTCCGATCCTACAAGATCTGTAATTAACAGTGACTATACTGGATTTCAGATTGCATCATTTTTTGGAAGAATCAACTATTCTTATAAGGATAAATACCTTTTCACCTTAGTGGGAAGAACAGATGGTAGCTCTGTATTTGCTTCAGGAAACAAGTATGAATTTTACCCTTCTGTGGCAGGAGCCTGGAAAATAAGCGAAGAAGGCTTCATGCAAAACCAAAGCTTTTTTAAAGATTTAAAGCTGAGAACAAGTTATGGCAAGTCTGGTAATCAAGCTATTGGTCCATATAGAACACTAGGGTTATTGACCGAAGCGAATACGACCCTGAACGGTTCCGAAATTCCTGGATTGACCCTAGGAAGACCTTCCAACCCCAGTTTAAAATGGGAAACTACCACTTCTTTTGATATTGCCTTGGAAGCGTCAATGTTCGGGGGTGCTCTATTTACGGAGTTTAACTATTATCAGAAAGAAACAAACGACTTACTGTTAGACGTTACCATTCCTAGACAGACCGGTTTTACCAGCCAATTGCAAAATGTTGGATCATTGGAAAATAAAGGATGGGAACTTCTTGTAAACTCCAAAAATATACAAAATGATAACTTCAGCTGGAACTCTACCTTAACATTGTCATCCAACAAAAACAAAATATTGGATCTTGGCGGCGTTGATTTTATAGATGTTACAGTCGATGAAATTTTGGGGTCAGGAAATACACGCCTTATAGTAGGCCAACCGGTTCCAGTCTTTACGGGAGTAAGGTATTTGGGAACATGGAAAAGTCAGGAAGAAATTGATGCTTCGGGCTTGACTTCTCCACAAGTGGTTGGTGGATCCAGATTTGAAGATTTAAATGGAGATGGTATAATTTCAACCGAAGATAATGTTGTCTTGGGAGACCCTACCCCAGACCTGATTTTTGGACTACAAAATACATTTACCTATAAGAATTTGGACTTTTCCTTTCATTTTCAAGGAACTAAAGGCAATGAAGTATTCAACTTAAGAACACGTAACCACTACTTTAACCGTGGAGAAACCACAAAATTTGGAGACTTACGTAATCGTTGGACAGAAAGCAATACTACCTCAGATATTCCAAGAGCTGGTGCGGACTCTGTAACCAATACCCCTAGTAACTCGGAATATGTAGAAGACGGATCGCATGTACGACTTAAAACGGCAAGATTGGCATATAATTTTCCAATGGATAAAATGGGATGGGGAGACACAGTCAAAAACATGAGTCTTTATGTTTCCGGAAGTAACCTATTACTGTTTTCCGATTTTAGATTAATAGACCCTGAGACCAGTAGTTTTGGGAGAAACGGTCTGGGTAATATAGCCCAAGGATACTCTAATGGAGAATATCCTAATCCGCGAGTTGTAACACTTGGTCTAAACGTAACTTTTTAACAACAACACAGATGAAAACAAAAACTATAATTTTATATGTCTTAGTAATCTTCTCAGGATTTAGCTGTGAGAAGTTTTTAGAAGAGGAGCCAAGAGCCCTTATTGCCCCCGAAACATTCTTTGCTTCGGAAAACGACGCAAGACAGGCTGTGAACGGTATATACGCAATTCTAAAGAACAACTCTATCTACGGGCAAGTAGGTCTAGATCATTTTTATGACAATGGTGCAGATATAATTGAGCCTAACCGTGCCGCTGATTTTGTAGAGCCTATTGGCAATTACTCCATGAATGAGGCATTGGCAGATGTTTCCGTTCAAAAAATGAGTGTTTCGGATACTTGGAAAGATTTGTACAGAGTTATTTTCAATACGAATATCATAATTGAAAGAGTAACGGGTAACGATGCAATATCCCAAGAAGCACAGACCAATATAATTGCCGAAACTACATTAATACGCGCTTTATGTTATTGGCATATTACCAATCTTTGGGGAGACGCACCATATTATACCGAAGCATTACCGTTGGACGAGGTTAGAGTTTTAGGAAGAACAGATGAGGCTACGATTATTAGTGGAGTCATGGCTGATTTAGAGTTTGCACAAGCAAACTTACCCAGTTCCTATAGCGGTGACGATAGCGGGAGAGCCTCTAAGTGGGTAGCAGCCATTATAGCTGCAAAAATCTACATGAAACAAAAAGACTGGAGACCTGCGTTGGATAAGTGTTTAGAGATCATTAACCAGTCCGGCCATTCATTATTGCCTACTTATGAAGAAGTTTTTGACCCCTCAAATGAGTACAATGCAGAGATTATTTGGTCCTTGGATTTTGCCAAAGATATTAGAGGCCAATTTGAAGAAGGTACGGTAAGGGCCGATGGTAGTTTACCTAGTGTTTTTGGTAACGGAAACTGGAGGCCAAGTATGTTTAGTCCACGTCTTAGAGACGAACCAAAGAACTCTAGTGAACGTGCTGCATTGGCGAGTGCTCTTTCTGCCAATGGCGAAGCTTTTAACGGAACTGGTTTACAAGTTGCATCAAAAGATTTTGCCGAAAAATTTCCTCTTAACGATTTAAGACGGCCTTTAAATGTGATGGACAATTATTTAGGGTTTGAACTTAACTTTCCTTACATGCCAAAAATCTGGAATTTAAACACATCTGATTCTCCTAGGTTTAATCACAAAGACAATAGGTTAATATTTAGGTTGGCCGATGTCTACCTTATGGCGGCCGAATGTGAAAATGAACTAAACGGCCCTGCAAATGCATATCAATACATTCATGCAGTTAGAGAGCGGGCTTATGCTACACAAGCTGAATGGGAGCTTGTAGGACTCAGCCAACAAGAATTTAGGGAGGCCATTTATGATGAGCGTAAGTGGGAGTTAGCGGGTGAGGCCCATAGACGGTACGATTTGATAAGATGGGGAATTTTAATGGATGTAGTCCAAAATTTGGAATACCGTTTCTGGCAACCTAATCTGAATATTAAACCTTACCATGTATTATTACCTATTCCATTACAAGAATTACAAATAAATCCTGCGTTATTGGAGTCAGATCCAACCAACAATGGGTACCGATAAAACATGAGCACTGTTTTACATTGTTGACAATTTTTTTTTGAGTTGTTTTGAGTTAGTTGGTAAGAGGGGCAAATTCATTTTGTCCCTCTTTTTTATGCGCCATTTTTACTGTATTTACACACTTTAAAACTCGAAAAGAACATTTTATATCTATTGGCAAGCGGAAATATAATCCGCAACATTTTGAGATTAATGTGTAGAAGAAATGCAACGGCTCCATACCCATTCCAAAAAGGAACTGCACAACTCTATTCATACGCTTTGGAGAACATTTTCATCAATCTTGGGATACCCAGCAATCAAACGTTATCACTCAGACCACAATCGGGAAAAGCACCAATTCCTCCTACAATACACTTAGCCTAAATTTGTATTAGACTGTATCCACCCCCAAATCAATAACTTAAATTTTACCTTAAACATAAATATTATTTTCTCGCTGTTATAGATGGTACACAATAATACTTCAAAGGGGTAAAAACGTACAGAACTGCTGAATTTCAGCATGGTACAGGTAAGTACTTTTAATCCAAATAAGTATCATTGGTCAAGCGAATTTAATGGGAAAAGGGATATAGTTCTCTCTTAATAGGCGCCTAAGACCTGGTTGTAAAACTAAGACTGCTTCCTCCCCTGTTCGATTCAAACAAATACTCAACAAAACTAAATTTAACGAGATGAAAAGAAACTTTCACGAACATTTTAAACGCTTTTTGGCTCTGTCCATAATGTTCTTGGCCAGTTACTATGCCAGTGCCCAGCAAAAGACGGTCACTGGAACGGTAATTGCTGCGGACGGCCTGCCCATACCAGGTGTGAACATTGTACAAAAAGGCACTAACAACGGATCGGTATCCGACTTTGATGGTAATTACAGTATTAAACTTTCCGACGGCAGTAAAACTCTAGTATTTTCCTACATAGGTTATAAAACCGTAGAACGATCTTCTAGTAAAAAAACGGTAATAGATGTTACTCTTGAAGAAGATTCACAAGCTTTAGATGAAGTAGTTGTAATTGGTTACGCTGCAGTTTCTCGCGAAAAAGTACTAGGTGCATTGTCTTCTGTAAAGTCTGAAGATATTGCCCAAGTCACCCCTACCAACGCTTTTGAAGGGGTACAAGGTCGTTTAGCGGGAGTTCAAATCGCATCAAACAGTGGCCCTGGTGGTTCTTTTGATATTAGAGTAAGGGGAACTTCTACCTTTAGCGCTGGCGGTACGGGTCCTCTTTATGTGGTAGATGGGCAGCAACTAGATAACATAGATAACATTGACCCAAATGATATTGCCTCCTTAGAAGTGCTAAAAGATGGAGCTACTACAGCTATTTACGGAACAAGAGGAGCAAATGGTGTAGTACTTATAACAACCAAGTCGGGAAAATCGGGGGAAGTAAACGTAGACGTAAATGTTGTAACAGGAATTAATACCTTAAACGGTGCAATTCCGGTATCCAATACAAGACAGCGCTTATTTTATGAAGATGTACGAAGAACACCCCAACAAAGGGAAACCCCTGCCGGTCGTGATAGGGATTCGCTAAGCCTATTGGTGAGAAATTCTGCTGATTTGCAAGATTTAATTACAAAAGCCGGCATCCGTAATCAAATAAATGTTTCACTAAGTTCTGGCAGCGATAAATTAAAAGCCTATTGGAATACAGGATATTTAGAAGAGGACGGTATTGTCCTTAACAGTGATTTTAAAAGAATCAACACTAGATTTAAATTAGACTTTACACCAAGTAAAAAACTGACGGTGAGTACTTCATTTAATGGGTCTTTTGAAGAGCTTAACGGTTTAAGCGAATTTCAGGTTTTTACACAACTGGTGCAGCGTATTCCATATTACCCACTCTTTCAGCCTGATGGCACTTACACACCTGATTTGTTCAGTAGACAAAACCCACTGGCAGAAGCTGAACTACGTACCCAGAAACTAAGAACTTGGCGAGGTCAAAGTTTTAATTCCATACAATATAAAATTACCCCTTCATTTTCCCTAAAATCTACACTGGGTCTAAACTTTAGGCTAAGAAGAGATAATATATTTTCTCCATTATTGGTATTGAGTAGAAGAGCAGTAAATGCAGAGGGAAGTTTTCGAGATCGAATAGATTACGACATCCAGCAAGAAAATTTCATGAACTACAACAACACTTTTGGAAAACATAGTGTATCAGGGTTCGCAGGTATGCAGATTCAGCGTCGTTTTGGAGAGAATTTTGGTCTTAACAGTACTGAATTTGTCTCTGAAGACATTAGGACATTTAATAATGCCATACCGGAAGACCTTGCAATCAATGCTGGGCAAACCTTCAACTCCCGAAGTAATCTGTTCTCTTTGTTCGGAGGGTTTAATTACGATTTTGACAACCGCTATCTCATAAGTGGTACTATAAGACGTGATGGTTCATCCCGTTTTGGTGACAATAAAGAATTTGGTTATTTCCCATCGGGTTCAGTAGGCTGGCGTGTTAGTAACGAGCCTTTCCTTAAGAATAGCGGTGTTGTTAATAATTTACTTATAAGAGCTAGTTATGGTGAGACCGGTAACGACAGGATTGGAGATTACGATTTTGTTTCGGCATTTTTACCAGGAGCCATTTATAACGACGTAAGTGGAGTTTCTCCTACTAGGCTCGGTAACCCGGAGTTAAGCTGGGAAAGCACCAACCAAACCAACCTTGGTTTTGATCTTGGTATGTTCAAGAACAGGTTAACGTTTACATTTGAAGCTTGGAGAAAAGATACCGAAGATTTGTTGGCAACCGTTCAATTACCGGAAGAATCTGGCTTTAACGGTATTCGCCAAAATGTTGGAGCCGTAAGGAACCAAGGGCTTGAGTTTAATCTTAGCGGTACCATATTAAGAACAAAAGACTTTAGTTGGAACAGTAACTTTAATATCACTATCCAAGAAAATGAAGTTACCAAATTAGCAGGAGGCACTCCTTTTAGAAGCGGTGATTACTTAATTGAGGAGGGACAGCCAATTGGTAACATTTCAGGATACAAAAACCTTGGTGTTTATCAATATGACGAGTCTAATGCGTATACCGATGCCGGCGTACAGCTTACACCTAATTTTAATGCATCCGGAGATTTTGAGAATTATACCCTAAACGGCCAGAACTATACGGGTAATGTTAACCAAATGAAAAATGGAGGAGCTACCCCACAAGGTGGAGACATCATATGGGAAGACCTAGACGGAGATTTTAATATTACTACCGAAGATCGCCAGACCATTGGAAATGGACTACCTACAACCTTTGGTGGTTTCTCCAATGATTTTAAGTACAAAGAACTGAGTTTAAGCTTCCTTTTGGATTACACCTTTGGTAATGACGTTTGGAAAAGATGGGACGAAGAACGTGATGATTTAAACAATAGTGTAGAAACTCCTGGTCCTTTTCGTATTGACGGTGCTTGGCAGAACCCAGGAGATGTTACCGTTTATCCTAGATTGACCCGAGTGGCACAGAACCGGGAAAGACCCAATAGCTTTTTTGTTGAAGATGGAAGTTTCATAAAACTAAGATTTGTTCGTCTTGGGTACGAGTTACCAAAATCAGTTTTGGACAAAATGAACATCTTTAAAAAGTGCGCATTCTACATATCTGCCAATAATCTGGTTACTTGGACAAATTACACAGGATTTAATCCAGAATTGGGAACACGCGGTAATCCACTTCAACCAGGTAATGATGGTTTAAGATTTCCAAACGACCGTGAAGTAATATTAGGCCTAAATCTTAAATTTTAAAATTAAGAAACAATGAAATCTATATACACACATAAACATATACTAAAAATAGCCTTGGCTACTTTGGTTGTTTCATTTGCACTATCGTGCGACGATTTGGTAGACGAATCACCAATAAGTGAAATTAACCCAAATGGTTTTTTCAGGACCAACAAAGACGCTTTAGGCTCGGTAATAGGTACATATGACGCCATGCAAGGTGCCGTGAGGCTCCAACATTTTTATTGGGGCGAGTTCAGGGCTGACAATTATGACCTTAATGAAGCTGCCAATCCAAATAACGCGGAACTTGCCAATAACAATGTAACCCAAGGAAATAATCAAGCTTTGGACTGGGGCAACTGGTACGATATGATCAATAGAGCAAATTTTGCCATTTCACAAATTCCAACTATACCAAATTTTGACGCCAACTTATTAGCGGAGGCACAAGCCCTTAGAGCTTTTGCCTATTTTCAAGCCATACGTGTTTGGGGCGATGTTCCTTTGTTTATGGAGCCCACAGCAAGTGCCGAAGACATAGAGGCATTGGCCAAACCTAGAACGGATGCCAACACTATACTAAATGAGGTTATTATACCGGACATGTTGGCCGCTGAAGAAAATTTCACAATAAACAGATTAACCGACCCCTATAGGTTTTCCTTAACGAGCCTGTGGTCTCTACAAGCTGAAGTTTATGGTTATCTGGGCAACGATGAAGCCGCTCGTGAAGCACTTTTAAAAGTAGTGAACAGCAATAGGTTCAGTTTGACCAACACCCCGGAAGATTGGCAAAACCTTTTCCTGAACGACAATGGTCTAGAAGGCGATCAAGCAGGGCCGTTAAAATTCCAAACCGGTCCGGAATTGATTATGTCAGTTAATTATAACATTACAGAACCTGCCGGTGGAGGCAATGTAAACAGATCAGGAATTTTCAGCCTCTTTTTTGCAGGTGTACCCTCTTATTTAATGTCCACAAATTTAGAGAACAAATGGCGTGAAAAATTCCCTGTAGATTCTTTAGAGTGGGTTACAAAATATCCGAACACAGAACCCGCATTAGCAGAAACTATCATTATTACAGATGAAAACGGTACAGAAAGAGATTCTCTTGTTCCAATATATGGAGACTATCGCTTCTATTTTTCTAGAGAGGGAGGAACAGATTTAAGTGTGAGAGAAATTGGAGAGGCCAGAATGGCCAAATACAATAAGTCCAATTATAATGTTCAGTTTGATGATACGGATATTGTTCTATATAGATATTCCGGAACACTTCTGTATTTAGCTGAGCTGGAAAACAGGTTGGGCAATGATGCCAGGGCCTTAGAGTTGGTAAACGAAATCAGGACCGCCCGACAGCTTCCTCTTGTAGATGCAATGGAATTTGGAGTTTCCGTTGAAGAAAGGGAGCTTTTCATTCTAGATGAGCGTCAATTGGAGTTGTTTGGAGAGGCCCACAGATGGTGGGACCTTATACGAACAGGAAGAGCTATCGAAATTATGAACCCTATTTTAAGTAGTTCCGAAGAAGGAGTGCCATTAACAGAGGAGCGTTTGTTTCTACCGGTTTTTGAAGAACACTTGCTAGAAAATGAAAATCTGGAGCAAACTACTGGTTATTAAACTGAAAACATAAAATTAAAAAAATGAAAAGTATACATATTCTTAAAACTTGGAGCATTCTAAGCATAGTTTGCCTGTTCATAGGTTGCGACCTTCCTGTTCAAGAACGCTTCGTTTTTGAACCCGAAGTGGATATAGTAGATCCGTTTGCAGAAATTACAGCTTGGGAATTCATAAATTCTGGCCGAGCATTGGAATTGGATGATGAAGGTGAGTTAATAGGTGATAACTTCAACTATCTAAAGGCGGCAATTGAAGCTGCCGATATGGTTGATGAATACAATTCAGCGGATAATGAACGAACCTACCTTCTTCTCAATAACAACTCCTTCTTAGGAAATGGAGACGTTATAGATCTTATAACCGGTTCCGAAGAAATTGAGGAAGGAGAGACTCCTGAAGAAATAATGGCAAGGGCAGACTTAGATGTCTTACGATCAATTCTAAAGTATCATATCGTTACTACCTACATTACCCAGACCAATGTCTTATTAGAAACGGATGTTAGCGTTAAATTCCAAACCCTTATACCCGGTGAAGACGGTGTGATCTATATGAGACGTAACGCCCTGTGGAGCATACAAATAAACCAAAACCCCGTTCCTTTACCCAACTCGGCATTTGGAGGAGGTAACAACGAAACGGTAAGGAACCATAATTACGTATTCAATAATGGAATAGGTCACAGCCTTAACGACCCAGTTAGGAATAGGCCCTACCCTACTCCAAACAACTAAACACTATCCATTAAGCACCCCACTATTCAAAAAATATCCTCTGGTCTATTTGTATGTATTCCGGAGGGTATTTATCCTAATAAAGTTCTTTAAGGAGTTTTATTGACAGACGGGTACAAACCATATTTACCCTTAAATCAACAGGACTTCTCTCTTTTACAAAAGGAAGCCAATAAAAAATTAAACAATTCTTTTCCTAGACTGGGGCTGATTTCTTAAAACCAAAAAATCCAAATGAAAATAGAAAAAAACAAAATAGGCCTGATTATTTTAGTTCTATCCATGGTGCATTCCATAAACTTTTGGGGACAAAAATCAGCAGACCAAAATCATGACAAACCTAATATTATTTTCATATTAACGGACGATCAGCGGTTTGATGCTTTGGGTTACGCAGGTAATGAACTCATTTCCACCCCGGAAATGGACAAATTGGCCAAAGAAGGCACCTATTTTAAGAACGCTATGGTCACCACGCCTATTTGTGCGGCAAGCCGGGCCAGTATCCTTACTGGGCTTTACGAACGTTCACACAACTACAATTTTAGTACAAAGAAAATTCGTGATGTATATATGCAAAATTCCTATCCTAAAATTTTAAAGGATAACGGATACTATACTGCCTTTTACGGAAAATATGGTGTACGCTATGATGGACTCAAAAAACAATTTAACGAGTTTGAATCTTATGACCGTAAAGATAAATACCCGGACAAACGTGGGTATTACTACAAAACAATAGGTAAGGACACAGTACACCTTACCAGATATACGGGTCAAAAAGCAATTGATTTTATAGATTCAAAAAATAGCTCTCAACCCTTTTGCCTGTCACTTAGTTTTAGTGCGCCCCATGCGCACGACTCAGCCAAAGACCAATATTTTTGGCAAGACGAATCGGATAAACTTCTTAAAAACACAATCATACCACCAGCAAAACTCTCTGATGACCTATACTTTAAATCACAGCCAGATTTTGTTAAATCCGGTTTTAACAGATTAAGATGGAGATGGCGTTATGACACACCTGAGAAATACCAGTATAGTGTTAAAGGATATTACCGCATGATTTCCGGCATTGACCGAGAAATAAAAAAAATTAGAAAAGAACTAAAAAAGAAAGGGCTTTATAAGAACACAGTCATCATTCTAATGGGTGATAACGGATACTTTTTAGGAGAGCGCCAAATGGCCGGTAAATGGTTGTTATATGATAATTCACTAAGAGTTCCACTGATTGTTTTTGACCCACGTGTAAAAAACCAGGAGGACAGTAAAGAAATGGCCCTTAACATAGACATTGCACCTACAATTTTGGATTTGGCAGGAATTCAAATTCCACAAAATTGGCACGGTAAAAGTCTTATGCCCGTTGCCACAAAAGAACAAACCAGTTTGAAAAGAGATACCGTTCTGTTTGAACATCTCTGGGAATTTGAACATATACCACCCAGTGAAGGGGTACGCACCAAAGAATGGAAATATTTCAGGTATGTAAATAATATGTCGCTCGAAGAACTGTATCATATAAAAAACGACCCACAAGAAACAAAGAACCTAGCTAAAGACCCAGAATTTAAATCCGTTTTAGAGAAGCTAAGGACCAAGTGCAATGCACTTATAAATGAAAAAAGTGATACTTATTTCAATGGTCCTACAGCATTAAAGGTCAACATTACAGAAGCACCACAATCTATACCCGAATTTCAATGGCAGGTACCCACTAAAAACTTTGAACAAACCTCCTATCAAATTTTATTGGCTACCTCAAAGAAAAAATTAGACCAAAATATAGGTGATTTATGGAACAGTGGCCAAGTAATCCAAAAGGTTGCCAAAGCTTATAAAGATGGAAGAATATATCTAAAAGATGGCCAAACGTACTTTTGGAAAGTGAGGGTTTGGGATCAAGAAAATAGGTTCTCCAAATATTCAGAATGTCAAACCATTCAGCTTAATGGCTCCAAATAAACACGTGGCTATTGGCATAAGAACATTTATTAAACAGGATAGTACAAGATAGATATCACTATCCAAGAACGTATTTTACCTCCGAAAATGAAAAATAAATTCCAAGCTATATCAAATAAAAAAAATGTTGGGTTACTAGCATTGCTCTTAACCTCTATGACCGCAATATCTCAAATTAAACACGGACTTAGAGATGATTCCGGCAGGCACGTTATTACACGGGGTTTTGTAATTAACACTAACGACCATAAAGGAGAAGTTTTTTTTGATTCTGACGATTATAAAAGAATGGTGCGTATGGGCGCCAACGCTCAGGTCATCCGTTTAGAGTTGGGCAAGTTAAGTTCCTTTCCTGGTGGAAGCCTAGACCAAACGTACTTAAAAAAACTAGACTCACTTGTTTCCCTAGGAAGAAACTCTGGCATGAAAACTGTCTTTAAGCTAACGGTCTACGGGGTTACCAGATTTTCATGGGAAGAGTTTTGGACAAACAAGAAAAATGAACACCAAACCTATATTAACGCTTGGAAAGTAATTTGGAAAAGATATGCGAACGATACCTCTGTTCTTGGCTATGACATTGTAAACGAGCCACGAAAATTGACCATGAATATTTCCTATGAGGATTTGACCAATACGTACTTAATACCATTATATCAAAAAATTATAGACGAAAGCCATAATATAAATCCTGATAAAAAGATATTGCTCCAATCCATTTTCATGAACAAAGGAGAAGGAATTGACAATAATCAATATGCAGAGATAACGGCACCCGTAAATCGGAAAAATATCATTTTCGCACCGCACATTTACCAAAACAAAATAGATTTCATCAAGCCTGTTATGGATAGGTTTGATAGGGAATCTGACATGCTTGAAGCGCCAATTTTAGTAGGCGAATGGGGCTTTCCCACCTTTGCTACTACAGACACTCTTACATCTGGTCACCTTGGCCAATTAGAGTACAGGGAGCTTTACATAAAAACAGCGGAGATTTTTGACCGCATGGGAATAGGTTCTATAAAAGCTTGGTTTTTAGGAAACCGAAGCATGCAAAACTTCCTTCCTGGCGGCCCATCTACATGGGCGATTTTTAGTGATGAAATGGATGCGGGAACAGTAGAACGAAAATATATTACTGACATTATTTCAAGACCTTTCCCTCAAATAATTGCCGGAGATATACAATCTTTCTTATACAATTTTGCGACGCGTACACTCAATTTAAAGATAAAATCCAATAATAGTAAAGGAGCCTCTAAAATTTTCATTGGAGCAGACCGGCATTACCCTGATGGTTTCTCAATTATTATCAACGATGATTTTATACTGTATCACAACCCATTAAAAAACATAGGTCTTGAAGTCTACAAATCTCCTGAAAACGGAAATCCATCCGATTTTATTTGGGACGACTATAGCCAACAATTGGTAGTGCTAAAATGGCCTGTGGATAATTCCATGCTGAACATTAAAATTGTACCGGGTCTTCGGAATTTTGGGACAGAGAAAAACTAAAATACTAATTAACTCAACAAGAACAACTCAAACTCGCTGAAAATGAAACACAAGACAAAGATCACCTCTTTACTCCTTATTATCCTAACCATGGTACTAACGGCCTTCAGCATAAAAAAGGCCCAGGTGTACCAGCTAGTTACAGAATACAAAACCAACCCTATTGGTATTGACGTCCTCAAACCCAGATTAAGTTGGCAATTGAACTCAGACGAGAGAAATGTGATCCAGACAGCTTATGAAATTCGCGTAGCGGACTCAAAGGTTAATCTGCAAGAAGGTAAAAATCTTATTTGGACTTCAGGAAAAGTTGAAAGTGACCAATCCGTAAACGTAATCTACGAAGGCCCTAAACTGCAATCTATGCAGCGAGTATATTGGCAAGTCCGGGTTTGGGACAACAAAAACAGAGCTTCGGCGTGGAGTACTCCCGCCTATTGGGAAATGGGTATTTTAGACAAAGCCCTATGGACTGCATCGTACATTGCTATGAACGACATTACTGCAGAAAAAAAATCACATCCGTCGCAGTACTTTAGAACGGAGTTCCAAACGAATAAAACCATTGTTTCGGCCAAGGTACAAGCCACTTCTTTGGGAGTCTATGAACTTTACCTGAACGGGAAAAAAGTAGGTAATGACCTTTTTACGCCTGGCTACACTACCTATAACAAAAGGTTGCAGTACCAGACCTACGATGTAACGAATATGCTGAGAGACAATAATGCCATAGGTGCTATTGTAGGCGATGGTTGGTATAGAGGAAACATAGGCTGGAAAGGCGATTATGCCTTTTACGGAAACCAACTTGCCCTTTTAGTACAATTACATATAAACTATGCCGATGGAAGTAGTGAAACTATAGTAAGTAATGGTGATTGGAAAGCATCTTACGGCCCTATACTTGAATCTGATATGTACAATGGTGAAAAATACGATGCCCGATTAGAAATGGACGGTTGGAATCAAAACGGATTTGATGATAGTAATTGGAAAAAAGTGGAAATCTTAGACCATTCCAAAGATATTCTGGTAGCGCCACAAGGACCTCCGGTAAGAGCAACTGAAGAAATAAAACCCAAAAAGCTCATTACCACCCCCAAAGGAGAGTTGGTATTGGATTTAGGACAAAACATAGTGGGCTGGGCCAGAATGAAGGTTAAAGGTCCTAAAGGCCATAAGGTGACCCTTAAATTTGCGGAAGTCCTTGATAAAGATGGTAATTTTTACACCAAAAACCTACGAGCAGCTGAGGCAACAGACAACTATATTTTAAAAGGTGAAGGAGAAGAAATTTTTGAACCACATTTTACCTCCCATGGTTTTAGATACATACAGGTTATAGATTACCCAGGTAACCTAAATCCTGACGCTATTACAGGAATTGTGATTCATTCGGATATCACGCCTACCGGAAGTTTTACAACTTCAGACCCAATGATCAATCAATTACAGAGTAATATTCAATGGGGACAACGAGACAACTTTTTAGATATTCCTACAGACTGTCCACAGCGCGATGAACGAGCGGGTTGGACAGGTGATGCTCAAGTTTTTAGCATGACTGCTGCTTTTAATTTTGACGTAGCTACATTTTATACAAAATGGTTAAAAGATTTAGCCTTGGACCAGCACGATAACGGATCCGTGACCAACGTAGTGCCTGACATTTTAACGGGAGGCAAGGGTGTTAGCGCTAAAGGTGGTGCCACTGGCTGGGCAGATGCCGCTGTAATAATACCTTGGACCGTATATCAATCATACGGCGATAAACGCATTTTGGAAGAGCAATACGACAGTATGAAAGGTTGGGTTGACTACATGGCCAAAAAATCTGGTGACGATTATTTATGGAACGACCCTAAACATTGGCATTGGGGAGACTGGTTAGCCTATAATGCGGACAAACCCGACTACAATGGTTCCGTAACCGAAAAAGATTTAATTGCTACCGCCTATGCTTATTATTCCACATCACTCTTTAGCAAAATAGCCGAAGTATTAGGAAAAACCGAAGACATTGAGAAATATGCTCAGCAAGCCAAAAACATAAAAAAAGCTTTTGTACAGGAGTATGTTACCCCAAACGGGCGTTTGGTCTCTCACACGCAAACAGCTTATGCAATGGCCCTTTCCTTTGATCTGATTCCTGAAAATTTAAAGAAAAAATCCGCTGAATACTTCGCTCAGGACGTGAAAAAATTCGGGCATTTGACTACAGGGTTTTTAGGGACTCCCCTACTCTGCACAACCCTTTCCAAAATAGGACGCGATGATTTGGCCTTTATGTTACTCAACAGAAAGGAATTTCCATCCTGGCTTTATCCAATAACCATGGGAGCCACTACTATTTGGGAACGATGGGACACGCAAAAACCTGACGGGACTATTATTGAAGGTATGAACAGTTTTAATCACTATTCGTACGGTGCCATTGGAGAATGGCTTTATACCCATGTAGGAGGATTGAGAATAGACCCTAAAAAACCAGGTTATAAACACATCATATTTGACCCTCACCCAGGTGGAGGGTTGACAGCTGCAAAGGCTGAATTCATATCCCTTTATGGAAAAATAAAATCTGACTGGGAGATAAAAGATGGCGAATTTCATTATGAAGTAACCATACCCGCTAATACTACCGCATCTGTAACGTTATCGGGAGCTACACTAGAAAACATTAAGCTAAACAGCGCTAAGTTAAAAGCCGAAATGCAAAAAAACTTAAAGCAAACACAGCAAGGTGTACAGCTTGAACTGGGTTCAGGAACTTACCGCTTTTCGTATCCTCAACCGGCTAAATAAAATTACCCATTACTATTTGGGAAGAACAACAAAGCCCAGCTTTTAAAGCTGGGCTTTGTTGTTCTCGGATAAATGTGGCAATAAGTTGGTACTAAAAATGTAATTGACCAAGATATGGAGCATAAAGAAAGTTACAAAGACCAAGCTCTGCCTCCCGATACTTCCTGTAAATCTACACATCCTTTTTGCGCGCCCGGAATAGGGTCATAGGCCAAGACCTCTTCCCCAATAATTTTACTGACTTTAAAAGCTTCTATTCCCCTGTTTCGTAATGAATTCAAAACAAAAAAATTAACCGCATCATCGGATAGTAGTTGAGCTCCCTCCTTTTCGGAGGCAGCTACCTCCATATTCCATTTCTTTTTATTCTCGGCATCAGCCTTAAAATAATGGGCCACCCTTTTTTCTATATCACCTTCCGTTAAATCAGTTGAAACGTTCTTTCCAGATTTTTCAAGGGTTGTAGACAAATACTGCTCTACACCTGCTTTAAATGCAGTTTTTTCTTTTTCCGTAGATATAACATCTAGATAGCCATCTATAAATTGGGCCAAGTTCAAATCTGTTGCTCCAGGCACATCTGGAGTCTTAGGTATCATTACCTCTAAGGTCTTTGAAACAATATCAGCTACATCGGGTGAAAAAAATACAGGGTTCCATGAAACCTTTTTTTCTTGGGTACAACTTTGAATAAGTGTGACTACGGCAGATGACATGGTTAAGGAACCTAGCGATAACCCAATGTTCTTTAGTGCTTTTCTTCTTTCCAAAACAGTTGTTTAAATATTCATTTTCTTTAATTCCTCTACAGCATGATTGGCTGCTCTTGCCGTTAGAGCCATGTATGTTAGTGAAGGATTTTGACATCCTGCAGAGGTCATACAAGCCCCATCGGTAACATATACATTAGGCACTTCATGCAGCTGGTTGTATTTATTCAAAACCGAAGTTTTTGGGTCCTTACCCATTCTAGCCGTACCCATTTCGTGAATACCGCCTCCCATGTACGATTCCCTTTTGTTGGCCCTGACATCTTTAAAGCCTGAATTTTCCAACATTTCTTGGGCCTGCTCTATCCAATCTTTTTTCATCCGTTTCTCGTTATCTTTGAACTCGGCATCAAAAACAATTGTAGGTAAACCGTAGTCATCAAGCTTATCATAATTTAATGACATATGGTTTTCATGATACGGCAATACTTCTCCAAAACCGCCTAAGTTAATTCGCCAACCTCCAGGTTCCAGCATGGCTGCTTTCAATTCTTCTCCGTAGGCATACTCAGGAATCAAAGTACTAAAGTCATTACGCCCGGCACTACCTTGGTATCCGTAACCCCGTATAAAATCTACTTTTTTAGAGGTGGAATCTACATTTCTAAACCTTGGTATATAAAACCCGTTAGGTCTTCGTCCTTTATAGTACTTATCATCATAGCCATCTATTTTTCCGCTTGCACCACCACCTAATTGGTGATCCATGATATTGTGTCCCAATTCACCACTGGCATTGCCCATACCGTTTGGAAAAACATCTGACTTTGATTGCATCAAAATTGCCGTAGAAGCCATGGACGAAGCACACAAGAAGACTATTTTAGATTTAAACTCTATTACTTCCTTAGTATTGGCGTCTACAATCTTGACTCCTGTAGCTTTTTTTGTTTCCTTGTCGTACAATACCTCGCAAACAATAGAATCTGGTCTTAGCGTCATATTTCCTGTAGCCTCTGCCATGGGAAGTGTTGATGAATTTGAGCTAAAATAACCACCGTACGGACACCCGCGTTTGCAACGGTTCCTGTATTGGCAGGTTCCTCTTCCTGCCCCCGGTTTTGACCCTTCCGTAATATGAGCAACCCTACCTATGGTTAGTACACGATCATCATATTTTTCAGAAATACCATTCTTTAAATGCTCTTCCACGCAATTGAGTTCCATAGGTTTTAAAAACACGCTGTCCGGTAAATGGGGCAACCCTAGGGCCTCTCCACTAATACCTACATGTTTTTCCACATGCTCATACCATGGCTTTAAATCTTTATATCGAATAGGCCAGTCTACACCAATACCATCTTTGACATTGGCTTCGAAATCCAAATCTGACCAACGATAGGTTTGCTTGCCCCATATGAGGGAACGGCCACCAACCTGTGTACCTCGAATCCAATCAAATCTTTTTGTTTCATCATAATCATATTTTGAATCGTCATTAAAAAAATGACGTGTGGTTTCATCAAAACCCCAACGCGATTGCTTTGGATATTTTTCCTTTATTTTAGCTGGGGTCTCACCTCCATTTGGTAAGTCCCACGGATCAAGGTTCATAGTTGGATAATCAACTACATGTTGTACCATTCTTCCACGTTCCAGAACTAAAGTTTTAAGCCCGTTCTCGCAAAGCTCTTTTGCTGCCCATCCTCCACTGACTCCGGTACCCACTACAATAGCATCAAAAGTTGTTGTTTCTGGTTTAATTGACATTTATCTTTTTATTAGATTATTTTAATTCTAACCACAAATAGTTTTGCTTGACTATTTTTATCGGTAATCAATCCAAAGCATTTTTTTTAAGTCATCAAAAAAATTGCTTAGAAAAGAATTTAAAATTAGGCTTTTGCATAAAAAAAGGTGTCCTGCACTGTACTGTAAAGCTCGTTTGAGATATGTTATACACGCCCTTTATAAAAACTCCTTATTAAAAAACCACGGCTGTGTAGAACAAAAATTATTGCCGTTAAAAAAGAAAATCCTACTATAAAAACAGACATCATATTTACATTACTCTTTCCCATAGCAAAGAGCCGTTACTAGGTATTGAACGTGATACATTAAACTATTTCCTTAATTACTCTATCACTTATAAAACGAATAATCAGTTCTAGGGAAACGTTCTCTCAGCAAGGTTTTCATTTTTGTCTCAACCCTTTTATGCGCTGTCTTGCCCGCAAGATTTTCCACAGCTATTGGATTGCCATCACTATGATTGTAAAGTTCTACTGATTTAACCTGTTGCGTTTGGCTATCTCGCCACTCCGTGTACCGCCATAAACCATCCGTAACGGTACAACCCATAATTTTCTCTCCTCTTGGATATAAACTATATGCACCATCATTCCACGTTACATCTGGATTTTTAAGTAACGGTAATAAACTCTTTCCGTCCAAATAAGGCATTTTTAGATTGCAGGCTTCCACAAGAGTGGGAAACAAATCAACATTTTCAACCAAGGCTTTTGACACCTGCATTTCTTGAGGGGCGCTACCATCGTAATTGTTGCTAATTATCAAAGGTACCCGTACATCCAATTCAAAATTGGTATGCTTACACCATGCTCCATACTCACCGATTTTATAGCCATGGTCACTCATAAAAACAACAAGGGTATTTTTTCTCAAATCTAAATCATTCAGCGTTGTCATTATCTTACCAACTTGAGCATCCATATAACTAATTGATGCATAATAGCCATGTATTAAATCTCTTGTAAGATTATCGTCTAAAGTACCTTCCTGGGGAATACCATAATAGGCACGTAGTTCGTTCCAATTCGTAAGGGCATTAGTGTACATATTTATAGGCTCATTCCGAGATGGTACTACGAACAAATCTTTATCATATAAATCCCAGTACTTTTTAGGTGCATTAAATGGTAAGTGAGGCTTTGTAAGTCCTACGAACATTACAAAATCATCATTCTTCAGTTCTTTTAAAGTTTGTATGGCATGTTGGGTTGCCCTGCCATCCTTATAACCTTCATCAGGTACATCTGCATTTTCAAAAGCAGGGCCTCTTGTGTTTTCTCGACCTTCCTTTTGAAATTTTTCGAAAAGCTCTAGATTGGATTGGCTTGCCCATGAGTTGGGTTCTTTTTGAGTAAAATTGGTCCAGCTTTCTATATCGTCCCTCCCATGATGGTAGACTTTACCAATACTTACGGTTTTATAACCATGCTCTTTAAAATATTTAGGCACCGTTAACATCTCCTTATGTACTGACCTAAGCGGGGTAAACAAATCATAAATACCAACGGTTTCGGGACGTAACCCAGTTAATATACTTATTCGTGATGGAGCGCAGATTCCTTGCTGGCTATAGGCACGGGTAAATAGTGTACCCTCACTGGCCAACTTATCAATATTAGGGCTTTTAACCATATCGTTTCCATAACAGCCCAATTCTGTTCTTAAATCGTCTATTAAAAATACTAGCACATTTTGCTTCTCCTGAGCCTTTATACTATGTAGGGTCATTATTAACAATAGAACACTCCAAATCGTGTTATTTTTCATTTTTGTAAACTTCAGTTAATTTGTCATTCGCTTAAAAAATCTTTGCCCCATTTTTCCCTTAAGTCTTTTGAAAGCGCCTTCACCTTTTCCCTATATTCGGGTTTCTCTGCCAAATTATCAAGTTCTAAAGAATCTGTTGAATGGTCAAATAACATTCTTGCGTAGGCAGTACCATCATCTTTGATCCATTCAGTATAAAATAAATCGCCTTTGATATATGTAACGGCATCTTTGAATTTACTTACTGCCCAATCTTTACTAGATTTTTCACCTTTTAAAAGAGGGACAAAACTTTTGCCTTGTACGGTTTTTGGAACATTTTCAATATCAACAAGTTCTGCAATACTTGGGTAAATATCTATATATTCTGTTATAGCATCTGTTGTTTGACCACTGGTTTTTCCTGGAACTTTTAGTAGTAAGGGTGTTCTTAAAGCCGTTTCAAATGTGACATGTTTACACCATAATTTATGATCTCCTAAATTCCAACCATGATCTCCCCAAAGAACAACTATTGTATCATCTTCTAAATCTAAGCGTTTTAACTCGTCTAATACCAAACCAATTTGCGCATCAACATAACTTACGCAAGCATAATAACCATGTATGAGTTCTTTTGCTAAATCATCAGGGATTTCCCCACTTTTAGGAATGTTGCCATAGTTACGCAATTCTCCAAAATTATGAAAGGCTTCTTTAGGGGTTGTTTCTGGTTGCTCATAATTTTGAGGTAATTCTATGTTGTTTCTATCATAAAGGTCCCAATATTTCTTTGGTGCAGTAAACGGTAGGTGTGGCTTCATAAAACCTAGAGCCAAGAAAAAAGGTTTTTTCTCGTTTTTCAGCAATTTTAGGTCGGCAATACCTTTTTGGGCAATTTTACCATCAAAATAAGCGGTGTCATTAACTTCTGCCATTTCAAATGCGGTAGCTCCTGCAACAGCTAGATTGGCATTTCCGTTTTCTTCAATATTTTTTTTAAGTTGATAATTACGAATATTACCGTCAGGAAACCAAATGGCATCCCAAGCTAAACTATCATCATCTATTTGATGATAAATTTTACCGTTTGATCGTGTTGTATAACCATTTTGTTTAAGAAACTTAGGTAATGAAGTAGCAAAGGGTACGTCTACATCTGCTCTAGTGCTATAATCAATGAAACGATTTCTTGTAGGTCTCATACCAGTAAGTATGCTTGCTCTTGATGCACCGCATACCGGTATATTACAATATGCTCGGTTAAAGACTAAACTTTCACTGGCCAATTTGTTCAAGTTTGGTGAAATTATGTGTTTGGCACCATAAAAATTTAATTCTGGGCGCAGATCATCAACTGCAATGAACAATATGTTTTTCGGTTTTTTATCTTGGGTTACAATAGGTTTATTATTTTCATTTTTACATGAAAATAATAAGGTTGCCAAAAATAATATGATATATAAAAATCTATTCATGTTAAATCTTTTATGTTTACCAATGTTCAATTATGGTATAGTCTTCTTTTTGCAATGTGTTTTTTAGTGAATCGGCAATTTGTCGTGTTGGCGTATCTTGATCCAACTTAAATCCTTTATTTCCACTAGGAGTTATAATGGGCATATTACCGGCGATTTTATTAAGAATATCGCCTTGAGAATTCATCCAAATGAACATTTTTTTTGAAAGGGTGTCTTTTACTGATTTTAATTCTTCAACATTTGCCAAGTTGTGCTGTTCAAATGGGTCGTTCTCAATATCATATAACTCTTCAAATGGTTCATTTTTAAATTTATTTGCCCCTCTTTTTATAAAGTAATCTACATATGTTTTTCCCGTGAGATTATTCTCTACTACCTCTAGAGAATTAAAGTTTCTAATGTATTTGTATTTCTTATTACGAATCATTCTTGAGGGGAAAATTTCTGAATTCAGTATATTTTGGTTGGTTCTAACACCGTATACATATTCATTTATTTCAACATCCTTACCCTGAAGTATTGGTAGAAAACTTTTGCCATCCATATCTGGCATAGCTTTTCCGCCTGCAATATCCAAAAAGGTGGGGAGTACATCTGTGTAATGAACAAGTTGGTCAGAGACTGTGCCGGCCTTTATTACCGTTGGCCAACGCATTACTAAGGGTACTTTAAGACCAATATCCTTAACAGTGAATTTGCCAGAAACACCATGATCTGCACTATAAATAAAAAGTGTATTGTTACTTAAATACGTGTCAACTAAATTTAAAACACGTTCTAGTTGCGTATTATCTTCTTTTATACTTCTATAGTAACCCGCTTTAGACTTTACATATTCGGGGTCTGTCTTTTTATCCTCATTAAATGGATAGAATTTAATATCCTCTGCTTTAGGGTTATCAACTTCAAAATATTTTCCGTGCGGATATTTTGAGGTTATGAACATACAAAATGGTTTAGTCTTATTTTTTAAATAATTTTCTATGCTATCTAACGGAATGTAATCTCTTGGTACGTTTTCCTTAGGTACTGGTTCCCATTCTCTATCCCATTGATAAACATTAGAGGGTTTTACATGACTTTTTCCGGCCAATACTACTTCATACCCCAATTTTTTCATGTGGTCGGTAACACTTTCAATGGTTGGTCTCGTAGCAGTATGATTGGCAAAACAACCATTCTTTAATGGATATTTTCCTGTAAAGAGTTGAGATCTACTTGGTGCACAAATTGCTTGACCGGTAAACGCATTTGTGAACAATAAACCTTCTTGGGCTAAACGGTCTACGGCAGTTGTATGTACTTTTTCATTACCATAGCAACCATAATCATATACATCTTGGTCATCTGCCAAATAGAAAATGATATTGGGTGCTTGTTCATTATTTGTTTCAGTTTTTTTTAAACGATTAGTCATATTCTTAGCGTTACTGCCACAAGAAACCAAACAGATAAATGCTAGGGACATAACAACTATTCGTTTTAGATTTTTCATTTTTTTATTCTATTGATATTTTAAAAGCTTTACTGTCTTTCTCAACATTGTTCCAATTGATGAATAAAGAAACCGAGCCTTTTTGGCTATGAATAATTTCTTGCGGTTGTGCATCTGGCCCAAACTCTGTTGGCTTTTTCCATTTCGAACCTATTGCAGGTATGGAATTAAAAAAGTAAAAGCCTTCTTTTTGTGGATACTTCCATGAAGCCATTTTTGAATTAAATCCGTTTACCGGATTCAATACACCAAGAATTAAGTCACTATTATTTTTAAAGCCTACGGAAACACTATCACTCATATAAAAAATGGCCCATTTCCAAGGAGCAAAACAACCTTCAAATTCAGGTTGATTATATACTTCACCAGGAATGTTAATTACTTTATCTCTTGCGTGAACATCATAAATACCACCTTCAATACGATTTTTCCAAATTCTAGCCGGCCCTTCTCCCAACCAGCGTTTACTTTTTACGGTCTTGGCGTTTACTTCCATACCTATGCCGGCATATTCGTAAAGACCATATTCTGGAGAGTATTCAAAATCTAGCTTTATTTCCCCTGAAGGCATTATGGTCCATTTTAATTCATCAAATCCATTCGTATTTTTGGTTTCGATAATGAAATGATTTCCTTCCTTTTTAACTGAAGCCTTTTTTTGCACTATTATTGTGTCTTTTTTGCTTATTGAATCTGTTCTTTTTGTGGCAACAAACGGAAAATTTTTGATGCTGGTTGATTTACCTTTTACCGCTATAGTTTTAAGCACACCATTATTATGGTCGAATAATAAAGTAGTACTACCTACATAAAACTGAAATGGATTATTTTGATCCTGAATAACTTTATTATTCTTAGAAGCTTGAAAATAAATGGTTTGTTGCTCTAGTATTAGTCGTTTTTCATAGACCATTACATTTTTGTTATCAAAAACTTGTATGGCCAAAGCATCAAATTTTGGTAGGTTCTTTGGTAGGTTTAATTTTAATGAACCTGTAGTATTCGGTAAAACATTGGGTGAGTTTGCCTTAGCTGTTGCAACAGTTCTATATCCTGAACTTGATGTATTGGGAGTTTCAAAAGCTATAAGTTGCCAATGAATCTGACATTCATTTAAATTGACAAAATCAAATTTATTTTGAACTGTTAGCTCTCCATTAAAATTCGATTTTATTTTTTCTTCTTTAATAATAACCGGTGACCATATTTCCCTGACGGCATAGTAACTACCTTCTTTTTCAGAATTAGGACCTACTATACCATCTGGTGCATTATTACCTTGATTAAACGGTTGGTTGTTCATATCTGTTCTTCTCAATCCTTCATCAAAAAGTGCCCATATCATTAATCCTCCACCAACCTTAGACTTTTCAATAGCGTTCCAATAGGTTTTTAAATTTGCGCCGCCGCCGCCATCATATAGGGCATGTAATGCTTCATTTGGTAGAACTATATGATTTTCATCAAACAAGCGTTTCTTTAATGTTTCGTAAGAGGGGTAGAAATTGGTTTTTACAATATCAAAACTGGGCGAATAGTTTTTAGAAATATCCCCTGTTTTGGTTTCGTTCTTTAAAGGTCTGCGTTTTTGAATATCCCATTTAGAAAAGTCCTCATCAAATTTTGGGTCATGCGCTAAGTGGTTTCCATTGCTCCAAAGAACAACAGATGGGTGGTTCACATCTCTTATTACTAATTCCTTTACAATTTTACTTCCTACTTCGTATGGGTACGGGTGTCTCCATCCAGGCAGTTCGTCCATTGCCATTAACCCTAAAGAATCGCATAAACTTAAAAATTCAGAATCTGGTGGGTAGTGACAAATGCGTACGGTATTAAAGTTCATTTCTTGCATAAGCCTAATGTTTTCCAACATATCTTGCTTTGATAACGATCGTCCTGTTTCTGGTCTAAAGCTATGCATGTTGGCACCTTTTAATAGAATCCTTTTTCCATTGAGGTAAAAGCCGTCATGGTCCCTAACTTCAAATGTTCTAAAACCAAATTTTTGCTTGTAAGTATGTATTATTTGATTTTTAGATTTAATTGAAACTTCAACACTATAAAGATTTGGGTATTCATGAGACCACAATTCAATATTTTTAAAATTGGCTCTTAATCGTGTTTTGTTTTTGAGTAATTCTTTAGAAAAAGGTCTCCCAATTTTTTGATGACTAGCATCAAACAGTTGAGCTTCGACCATTAATTTACTCATAGACTCGTCTGTAAAAACATCCATTTGAAAATCGCCGTTCATTTGTGCGTCTATGGCAACTCTTTCAATATAATTTTGGGGTACTTCTTCTATAAAAACTGGTCTAAAAATGCCACCAAAAAGCCAATAGTCCGCAATACGTTCAGCTTTTACAACTTGTGGGTGTTTTGCTGGTTTAAGTACTTCAACCTCTAACAGATTATCACCATTTTTGAGAACCTCGGTTATTTCATATTTAAACTCTGTAAAGCCGCCAACATGCGTGGCGCCTACTTTTTTACGGTTCAAGCTTACCGTAGTTTCTGTCATTGAGCCTTGAAAAACTATAAAATATCGTTTGTTAGCTTCAGTTGAAAACTTGAAATTATGACGGTAAAATCCCACTTCGGGATTTGTTTTAAAATCTTCAGGATCCTTTCCGTAAGTATAATAGCCAAAACCTTTTGTTTCCCAATTAGATGGCACAGGTATTGTGGTCCAATACCCACTATTTCTACCTACGGATATTTTAAAACCCCAGTCTATTGCTGTGTCGGCATATGTTCCGGACAAATAGGTTTTGGTTTGAGCATGAATATTATATAAAAAAAAAGCCTGAAACAGAATTATATTTATTATAGTTTTTTTCATGTTATTTATCTTAACTATTTAATCTCAAAATTGTAATCTTAAATCCTCGTAATCACTCCATCATATATATCCTTCCCAAATATTTTATAAAAAAAACGGAATTATATTCCCGAGGCAGTTTATGCTATTTATTAACAAATCGAGAAACTTATTTGTAATAATTTCTTGCATACTTAAACCTTTAGGCTAATGCTCTTTTCAATTAAACCATTGTTCACTCTATGTATGGTTCCTTACAGTATTCTTGGGTTTTCATACCAAATAACCCCTAATCCTTGGCTATTTTCTCCATAATTCTCTTCGCAAGTCAGTACATCTAAATCCCCATCGCCATCTAAATCTATCAATTCGACTCTATCATATTTGATGCCTTCTAACCCGCTTATGTTATGCCATTCCCATATAGATTCGATAGGCTTGTCCTTATAGGATAACCAATAAATTCCGGATTGACCGTCTTTTTCAAAAGTGTTCGATGTGTATACGACATCTAATTTTCCATCTTTATTAATATCTCCAACCTTTACAGCCTTTGCTCTACCGGTTGTTTCAGGAATATCAATATTAAAAGTATCCCAGTTTAAACCTGTATTGTCCAATCGTCTCATAAAAACAATTTTTTGGTTGGTATATTCTGCAGCAATAGCATCCTCTAATTGATCACCATCTATATCTGCTAAATCCATAAACATCACTCTTACGTTTTTAGCCCCAATAAAATGGCTTTTCCAGAACTTTTTTTGCTTCCTTCTTTTTCCTGGGTTTTCTAACCAACGTACTCCATTTGTTGCCCCTATATTTCTATCGGAAACTACAATATCTAAATCTCCGTCACCATCCATATCTCTTGATATAATAGACATCACCCAAGTAGCATTACTAATGGGATAATATTTCCAATCATCCATATTTCTTGGATTCTTGGGTGCTTGAAACCAACCTATTTGTGCATTATTGTTTTTAGATCCGACTACAATATCTAGCCCATTCTTAGCATCTATTTGCATGGGAACTGCAAACATCCACTGTGTAATGTTCTCTGAAACAGGAATAACTTCTGATTTCCATTTGGAAGCGTCTAAATAATTATCCTTATTAGCAGGTGCCCAATTGATGTATACTTTTTGATGCTTCCACTCTGTACTACTAATAACATCTATAGCGCCGTCATTATCAACATCTGCAAAAACCGCGTCTTCTATCGAGACTGTTTTGCCTACAACTACAAAAGGCCACTGTTGTTTTGCTTTTTTATACCCTGGGTGTAGATATACTTTCGTATATCCGCCTTCTTCCCAACCAGTAGTAATATCTTGTAGCCCATCATTATTTACATCTTTAAGCCTTACACCATCTGCTCCACTTAGAGAATTGTCTATTATATGTCGTTGCCAATTCTTATTTTTAGTTTTATCCGTATTAAATTTAGAGTTGCTCACTAGAGGCAATGGCATTTGTCCGATGACGCCATTTTCCAATACTGCAAGAAATAAAATAAAAAAGGCTTGAATTTTTATTTTCATTCTTTTTATCGAACTGATATCCAAAAGGTTGATTTAACTGGTTTTAATGTGAGTTTACTTTTTGTAAACTCTTGATTGTTGATTTTTAAGTGAATAAGGTTTTCTATTTGTTGAATGTCTCCATTATGAGGGTCTGCCATAAATAGGTTGTGTTTACCCTTTAGTGTAACCTCTGTAGTAATGGTTTCGTCACTAGAATTAGAAAAGAAATAAAAATCTTTTCCGTCTTTTATTTTATGTATATAATTAAATTTGCCCATATCTGTAGACAGTTTTGGATTTGGGTTGAATGCAACATCTGTGAATACACTTGTTTTTATAGCTTCATATAACCTATGTTCATTTGCTTTGGAAATATGAATAGCTTTCCCCCCTGCCAGATTATCGTTAATTTGAATTTCAGCCATATCTGTAGCATCACTATTCACATTGAATATTTCAAGTATCAACTGCTTAATTTTTTCATCTTGACCCATTTCTGAAGATTTAAAAGGCAACTGTCCGGCAGAGATTACCAAACCACCTTTGTCGTAAAATTTCTTTATTTTCTCCAATGTTTTCAATGAGATAATTTTGCAACCGGTAAGTATGAGTGCATCGTACTTTTGCTTATTTTCATGATTGTTCAAGAGCACAGAACCATTAGCTATTTCATATTTACTATCCAAAAAGTACTCAGGATGTATAAAGGTGAAATCTTGTCGCAGGTCGTTGGTCAACAAACCACTGATTTCTTGGTAATTTGTTTCTGGGGAAATGAAAAAACCCTGTCGTGGATTTTTAGGATCTTCAAAACGGTACCAACCGGCCAATTCTTCAAAGGGATACAATACACCAATATTCGCTACCCGTTTCCCGCCTTGTAATAACATGCAAGACCTGCCTACGAAATTGGAATAATCAGATAGGGCAGGAGCCAACTTTTCACTGTATGGGGAAACTAAAGGTGAAATGTAAACTTGATCGGGGTTATACCACATACCGTGAGGAATCACAAAATTCACGCCACGGGAGAAAAGGTCCATAGCAGATCTGTAAAGCATTAACGAATCAAATGTTTTTTCTTTATAAGCCCCGTATATTTCCGTGGCTACTACCGGTTTGTCATAATAATCTGCTGCCGAACTAATAAGTTTATGTCCGTTTTGTCCGAATTGATATCCAATGATGGCATCGGTCAAGGGAATAGCGGTATGCCTATAAAATTTAAAAATATCCGCATTCATATCAATTGGTGTTGGGTCATAATTTCCTGGTGGGTGCCCTGTATCTTTCAGTCCGTTTTTTTTTGTCCATTCCCCAACTAATTTGGGGAAACCTTCGGCCAGTAATTCTGCACGTGTATTGAAAAAGGCATGGCGTACAGCTTCTGTTTCCGGACCTATATTGTACCATAATGCGGGATACCATGGTTTTGGGTCATACCCGTTCAATTCCTCAAATTTATCATTGAAAAGACCTGTCCAGGTTCTTGGGTGTTTCCAAAAGCCTACATCATCGAAGAAGGTCATTTTAATGGTGTTGCCAAAATAGGATCCAAAGTTCTCTTTATATACATCGTAGGTCATACTTATCATTTCCCTGACCGCTGTAGTGTCCATATAATCTACTACAGGAAATGCTTTATGATAACTATCCTTGACCAAGGTAAAGTACATGATTTTCCATGATCCCTTGGGTACTTTCCATGCTAATATCCCATTCTTGATGTAATCGTTCAGTACAATTCGCTCCAAGGTCTTTGGGTTCATTGCAACTGTGGAAAGTAATTTGCCATTTGGTATCTTATCCTTGAAATTTGAAGGTCCATTTGCCAATTTTTCCACTTTATCTAAACGTTTCATGGTATGTTGGGGAAACAGTTCGCCCATTTTACCTCCTGCCATTCCACTAGGAAAATCGTTGTCATCGTATAAAATAACTTGCATATCCAATTCTTCAGCAGTATTTATAACATCCTGAAAACGGTTTATATATTGGGGAGTAAGAAACTTAGGCATGGTACCGGGTTTCCCGTTTTTTTTTGGGGCTAAAGGCAGAACACTTATTCCTGAAAAACCAGCCAGTTCCTTGGCATCTTTCATTTGCTTTTGAATACCTTGGGTGGTGAGCTCGCCATTCATATGCCAAAAAGGCATGGGTTTATAGGCCGATGGTGGATTCTCAAAATCTTGTACAAAATTTGCAGATAGGACAGTGTTGTCTGATTGGCAAGAATTAAATAATAGGCCAAGTGATATAACAAGGATTGATTTCCAAATACGATGTTCATATGACATAGCCATACAATAGTTTTATAGGTTTCTTAATATTCCTTTTTGTTCTTGGTTGGATTTCAGCTCCTGTGTATTGAACTTAAGTAGTTCACCTTGCCCTATGTAAAGGGTGACTTTGGAAGTGTTTTTAACGACGGTCTTACGTACAATCCCGAATCGCCCTTTGAAATACAGGTTCAATTCATCATTTTTATAAATGGCATTGTCCCTGTCCTGTACAATGATAATGTCGGTTATAAGCGAATCTTCAACTTTGGATGTTACTACAGCACCGATTACCTTATCCTGATCCCATAAAGGATCCACTTTTTGAACACTGGCATTGTTTTGGGTAGAAGGTTCAAATATTCCAATATAGGGTCTATCCCAAGCTTCACCCTGTTGCCTAACGGCCAATACTTGCGTCTTTTTATCTATATACCCGTTTTTTGCTTCGCGAGTTGGAGGTGCCAATGCTTTGGTGTATTCCCTAGAAACTCCTTCTGGAACAAATAGGTGCATGTAAGTATTGTCAAATTCAATATCAAACCTAACCTTTATTCCTTTTTTAGTAGCCTTAGTTGATTGTGTGTCCTCATAATAACGCCATCCGGGAGACTTCACTACGTCACCAATGTCATTTTGATAGCGGTCTGTTTTTTTTAGTGCCAATTCCTGATTTTCCAAAGTAAAAATTTGAGTTCTATCGCCTATATTATGATAGACATAATCATGGAATTTATTCTCATCATTGGATTTAGAGCGAAACATATCAAAATAATATCCCGTAGTTGCGCTAGTTCTTATAATACTTAAGGTACGTTCCTGTTTTGTATTGTTTACGGTATCATCCAAGAATTGAGTAGCAAAATTGAACTCTTTGGATATTCTTTCTTCCAAATGCTTGGGTTCCGCTGCGATATTTACCGTTTTATTCTGCCAAACATTAGCCTTGCCCTTCCATGAACCCTCGTCCCGCCCATGGGAAGAACCGTTCACAATTACTGTATTATTTCCCGCGTATAATCTGAAATAGTGTTCGTGCAAAGGAATTTTTCGCTCAGGAACAGAAGCCGGCAGACCTGCATTGGGCGCCATTATATAGCCCGCTCCATACAATTCCATACTTATTCCAGTAAGGTGACTATGTACGTAGTGAGCTCCGCCTATAATACCGCATAATCCATACGTTTCATTATTTTCTTCTACATAATTTCGTTGAAGAGCTATACCCGCATGGTCTACAATAACGGTGGCTTTATCCAAGTTAACCGAGTCTTTTATTTTTTTGGGTACGGACTGCCCCCAAAATAGCTCCAACAAATTAAAATTATCAAAGATACTACCTGTGGATAGGTTTGGTCTATGACCTCCATTGGCCTCATAAGAATTTTTAAGAGCTAATTCTGCTTTGTTTTGCAATGTCTTATATCCTTTTCTTGATGCAAGGTTCAATGTGTATCTATACAAATCCCCTGTAAAGTCATTATACCGTTTTGAATCTCCGTATCTAACAAAGGTCCTGTTGGGGTGCCGTAAATAATCGAATAGAAAGTTTCCTTCAAGAACATGTTTATAATCTGCCGTTACGTTCATTTCCGGTTTTACACGATCTACAATATTCAACACCATCGTAATAATGGGCATAAAACTGTAGCTAAGTGATTCCGGCCAAATTCCTTGCCCCGAGAACATAGGCAAAATGGTATTCTTGAACGAGTTTTGATGAGCTGTACCCTTCTCCCAAAAAGTTTTGAACAGACGCTCACGTTCCATGTCATCTTCAATACATAAAATTCCAAATAGTGCTCCAGGTGCGGTAAGTATAGGATGGTTGGAAACTCTCTTACCATGTACATCTGGCTTTCCATATTCTTGCAGAACATTGCCTACCATATTGGCAATTGCCTTTTGTGCTTTAGTATTATCAAAAGCAACTAAGTGACCCTTGTCTTTATCAAAGACCTTTACATTTTTTTGCTTTAAATAATTGTAGATAAAATCGTAGGCTACGGCAAATGGGGCATATGTAGTTCTTGGATCAAAAAAAGCATACCCGCATATAGTAGTGGTTTCGGGCGTTTTAATAGACAAAACATCTGTGTACACGGCTAAAATATCAGCTGCAAACTGTGCATATTTTTCATCTTGTGTTATGAAATATAGCGCTCCTGCATTAGCCGCTAGAGACAATACCTCGTTATGCGCAGCTGCTATTGGGCCGGCTTCTCTTTCTTTGTTCTCATGGTCATGAACCGCAAACGCGGGTATTCTATTTAAAATAATCAACGGATGGGTCTGATGAACTTCCAAAGCTCCATCTACATGTTCATGCAATTGAGAGACGACACTTTCTGCCCAATCATATTTTTTAATTTTCTCTAAAACAAAATCTCTTTCCTGTTGTGTTGTATAAATTATGGGATGTTGCAATGACTGCCCCTTAACCGTAATTGCCGTTAAAAAGAGAACTATAGAAATCCCTTTAAGAAATAGTTGATTTATCAAATAACATCCTGTAAGAGATTCTATACTAGATTTTCCCATGCTCCATATTAAGTTTAGTTCAAAAATTTTTGATTTTAATTCTTATCTATGAAATCCAACAAAAGTGCTTTTACGTCTTTTACAGTTCCCAACTCCAGTCCTCCGTTCGTTGCTCCTGTTATCCAGTACAAAATCATACCTGCATCCGAACAATCCCATTTTCCCTTTTGAAACTTAACAACATCATCAACTTCGGCAATTTTCCCCTGAAGCCAGATTTGTTGCAGTCTAGAATCCGGATGGTTTTTGGCCCAATCCCATTCTTGCAATGCTACTTTTAAATGGGTGTTTTGATCCGGAATACGAACTTCTTCCACTCCAAAATCCAATATTTGCTGCCATGTGTAAAAGTCTCCCGCATTATCATTAGCTGGATGATGCGTTACTACTTTTACATATTTATGTTTTGATTTTTCCGATGCATCTAGGGCCATTCCAATAATATCGGGCTCCCCTGCCTCGATAATCCAAAGCGGATCCTTTTCGGATGAAGCGTTAATTGCAGTTTTTAAATCGTTCACCGTTTTTTCTTTTTGCCAACTAGCATCTAAAAAAGTTAAGCCCGAAAAACCACCCCACCTTCTTGCCGTAACATCGCACGAACTCTGCATTAATGCATGTCTTTCATTTTCCGCTCGTTCAGAAATTCGGTCACCCCTAACCAAATCACAACTATGGGAATAATGCACAAGTCTATTATCTAGATTTGCAGCTCTTAATAGTGCCAAAGAAACAGCAGTACCCCCTAAATCATCAGGATCAGGGGAATTCCCATCTGCAACAATAGCAATGCGCCCCGCTGGTGGTTGAATCTCCGGAAACGTTTTTGTCTCCTTTATATTAGTTTGCCCCATTAAGGTTCCACACAAAACCATGCAAAAAAGGAACAGGTAAACAGCAATGCATTTTTTCATTTCCATTCTAGTTCAATAGATATCTCTCAAAATTAACTTTCAAATAAAATGATAGCATCCTGTACTGTCCCGATGTAGCCATTTCTAAAACAGAATTAGCACTTCACCAAAAAAATAATTTTGGTAATTCCTTCTTTTCATTAATTTTGAAAACCGACATTGCTCCATTGTTAAAATTGCCCACTCCGTTTTTTGCATCATTTTAGGTTCAAAGGGTTTCCATAAAACCATATGGTTATCAACAAAGATTAAATCATTTTTTTATAATACTTGCTTCATATCAAAACTGTGTCAAGAAACTAAAAATCACGAATGTCAACACTGAATCGTAACCGGTTTATGATTTTTTTTCTCCTCCTAGGAGAATGCCTTCTTGCGCAAGAAAATGATTTCCATTTTCGCCATTTATCAGTAGAGAATGGGCTTTCAAACAATTCGGTAATTGCTATTGAACAAGACCGTTTGGGGCAAATGTGGTTTGGCACCCGAAATGGCTTAAACAGATATAATGGCACCAACATTGACATTTTTAAATATGTTCCTGGAGATTCGACCAGTTTAAGCAATAGCGACATTCTATCTATAAATGAAGATAGTGATGGATACATTTGGGTAGGAACCTATAATGGGCTTAACCGGTACGATCCCGTTAAAAATACTTTTAAGAGCTTTTATAAAAGAAACGGTCCTGATGGTTTATGCAACGCTGTAGTTATTTGCAGTAAAGAAATAGGGAATGGAGAAATTTGGTTCGGTACGGCAAATGGAATATCAATCTTTAACAAATCTAAAAACAACTTTACCCATATACTGTACAAAGAAGGTGATGCCAATGGCCTGCCAGGCGAGAACATACAACGTATTTTTATTGATGAAAACAAACGGATCTGGATAGCGACTACCAAGGGCTTGGCCAGATTGGAGAGTAAAAACAATGATAGATTTACCTTTAAACAGTTTAAATACAATGACGGGACTGAAAACCTTTTCATTCAAGATATAAACCAAATAGATTCTACCACCTTAGGTATAGCAACCAAATACAACGGCTATATGCTGTTCAACACTGAGAATGAAAAATTTCTTTTACACAACGAACAGATTATTCCCCTCTCTGCAGATGTGCGCGTTGTTCAATCTTCCAATGATGGATCCGTTTGGCTAGGAACTTCACATGGGGTACGGGTCATAGGGCCCGAAAAAAAGATATGGGATTTAAAAAGTAACAATAGGGCAAAAAACTCATTAAGTCAAAATTTTATTAAATCTGCTTTTAAGGATAAAAATGGAACCATCTGGTTGGGCACATATAGTGGTGGTGTTAATATATGGACAGAGTCTAATGAAAACTTCGTGAATTTTGTCAATCATGATATTGATAATAATATAGTTAACTCAATTGTTTCAGATGATTCCTCTAATATATACTTTGGCACGGAAGGAGGAGATATTACCATCCTGAATCCAAAAAACAAAAAACTTGAGACCCTTAATTTATCGGATGCTGAAGAACTTAGGCCTAACAACATTCAAACCTTATACCTTTCTAAGAAAAACGTACTGTGGGCGGGGGTTTTAAATTATGGTATTCTGGTGTATGATGTCCATTCAAAAAAAATGTTGGAAGATGTTATATCCAATGAGCTTAAAGACTACCTCAAGAATACGGGTGTATACGTAATAAAAGAAGCAAAAGACCAAGTATACTGGATAGGTACGTTTGGCAAAGGACTGGTCAGGTATGATTTAAAAACCAAGACTTTTAGAATCTATGGAAAAAAGTCGAAAACAGGCCCGGTACTCTCGTCAAACGTTATAAAAACCTTATGTATAGATAGTATGGGTAGGATTTGGGCTGGCGGTTTGGGAGGCTTAAACCTAATAACATTTAAAGATGAGGAAGAAAACCAATATGAAGTATCTCAATTCTTTAGAAGTACACTTTACGGTAATGATATTAAGACGGTGATTGAAGACAGTAAGCAACAAATTTATGTTGGCACAAAAACCGAAGGTTTATTTAAGTTTAACGGTTTAGATTTTGAACAAATACCATTAAATAAAGAAAACTCCGTTTCTTCAGTATTCACTATTATTGAAAATGCCAAAGATGAATTTTGGCTGAGTACCGATAAAGGAATAGTTAAATACAATGCTAGCTCCAAAGAGTCTGTGGTTTACGACCAACGCTATTCATTAAATAGTAATGAGTTTAGCCCAAACGCAGGTTTGCGATTAAATGATGAAAAAATCTATTTTGGAGGTAACGAAGGGGTCACATTTTTTAATCCTAAAAAACTAATTACCAATACCTATGCTCCAAAAATTATCCTCTCGGATTTGCAAATAAAGAACAAATCCATACCCATAAATGATGAACGGAAAATATTAACGAGCACCATAACCTATTCCGATGAAATTACCCTGAATCATCAGAACTCTCATTTTTCCATTAATTATTCCATGCCAAGTTATATAAGCCCCAATAACAATAGTTATGCCTACAGGCTGGTTGGTTTAGATGACACATGGACATTCACAAAAAATACTGAAGCTTTTTATACACTTCAAAAACCAGGAGATTACCTATTTGAGGTAAAAGGTGCAAATAATGATGGTATTTGGAATGAAAGCGCAACACAGCTAAAAATCACCATTAAACCTGCCCAATGGAAAAGCAATTGGGCTTTTGCCCTATATGGTCTATTAATTGCTACTGGCTCTTTCTGTTTATACCTCATTGTAAAATCTCGGGCGCGGTTAAAACAGGATTTACGATGGGAGCAGTTGGAGAATAAGAGACAGGAAGAAAATCATTTAGCCAAACTGCAGTTTTTCACCAATATATCACATGACTTTAGAACGCCCCTAACCCTAATTTTAGGTCCCTTACAACAAATACTTGCAGATTATAAAGGTAGCAGCCTAATGTATAAAAAATTGTTGGTCATAGAAAGTAGTGCCAATCACCTACTTCAATTAATCAATAGATTAATGGATTTTAGAAAATTAGAAGACCACCAATCCAAACTGCAAGCCGCCGAAGGAAATATTATAAAATTTCTACGGGAAATATATTTATCCTTTACAGAATATGCCAAGGATAACGAATATACCTATACTTTTGAGAGTTCCCACGAAGAAATCTTAGTTTTCTACGATAGATCTAAACTAGAGCAAGTTTTTTACAACCTGATCTCCAATGCATTTAAGTATACGCCTAACGGTGGCAAAATTGGCATCTATGTTTACAATAACCATGAAAACATTTTTATAGATGTAAAAGATACAGGAATTGGTATCCCCCCCCCCTATCTTCAGCAGGTTTTTGATAGGTTTTTTGAAGTGCCCGAAGAAAAAAATATAGGCCCCAATTATACAAAAGGAACAGGTATAGGACTTGCCATCGCCAAGAACACCGTTGAGTTGCACCATGGATCTATAGAGGCTCTCAATAACGAAGGAAAGGGAGCGATTTTTAAAGTAAGTTTACCGCTAGGAAAAGAACATCTTTCAGAAGAGGAAATCATTCCTGACTTTAAGTTTAGTGATGATATTGCACAATACACCTCTCAATTAACACATGGGGATAAAGAGTTAATTTTTGATGACCCAATTGAAAACCTTCGCCCAAACAACGAATTGCCGTTAATTTTAATCGTTGAGGACAATGACCAATTACGTTCATTTTTTAAAAATTTCCTAGGCAAAGAATATGCAATTAAAGAGGCTAAAAATGGAAAAGAAGGCTTGAAAAAAGCACTTAAATTTAATCCTGATTTGGTTATAAGCGATGTAATGATGCCTAAAATGTTCGGAACAGAATTATGTGTGCACCTTAAGCAAAATATTAAAACAAGCCATATACCCGTAATTTTACTTACAGCTCGTACCTCCTTAATATACAAATTTGAAGGTCTGGAAAGTGGTGCAGATGACTACATTAGCAAGCCCTTTAATATTAAAGAATTTAAATTAAGAATACGAAACCTGTTGGAATCTTCAAGACGTTTGAGAGAAAAATTCTCAAGCGAAACCCATCTCTTGGCCAGTGAGCTAACCGTAACTTCCTTAGATGAAAAATTACTGGAAAAAGCCATGACAATTGTAGAAACCAACATTTCCAACGCCGAGTTTAATGTTGCGACATTTTGTAAAGAGTTAGGAGTAAGCCGTACAATGTTATTCTCTAAAATAAAAGCATGGACAAATTTTACTCCAAAAGAATTTATTAGTGAAATAAGGTTAAAACGGGCGGCTCTTTACTTTGAACAAAGTAAAATGAATATTTCCGAAGTAAGTTATGAAGTAGGCTTTCGAAACCCTAAGTATTTTAGCAAATGTTTTCGTAAAAAATATAGAAAAACCCCTTCTGAATATATTAAGAAGTTTTCTTGACATAAAAATAATGTGACCTCGTATTATTATATATGCTAAAAACTTGCCTTCTTGATTATTCGTTAATTCGTAGAATCAAAACAGAAAGAAACTGTAATTTTTATTATATATCCTAGTTACGCAATAACACATTATATTTCCTGTAACAAAAAATACTCTTTGTACCAGTACAAGATAGAATTACAATGTTCATTCTCTCTACTTCTTGCCCCAAGGATCTTTATATTCTGGTTCTTCATTACTCATCAGCGATTTATGAATATGCCTAGTTATAGGCATCCAGATTGGCCCTTCGTCCCAAAGAGGTTTCATTAATTCTGTTTCCCATTTTATATATTCCTGCTCAATTTGGCTTTTTTCGGTTGGTAAAACTCTTGTTAAATCAAAGGTTTCCCCTAAATCATTCTTTAAGTCATACATAACATTACCAAAACCTTTTAAAGCTATCAACTTTTTATTTCCCATTCTAACAGCACTCTCATCGAGCTTTCTCCAAAATAATTTCTCATGAGGAGATCCAGACTTAGCTTTTTTCAAATAAGGTAAAAGATTCACTCCATCCAAAATAAGCTCATCATCAACCTCTATATTAGCAGCCTTGACTGCTGTACTAAATATATCCAAAGAAGATGTTAAGCCGTCTAAAGAATTACCTGAAGGTAATTGACCCGGCCAACTTACTACAAACGGCACACGATGACCTCCTTCAAACTTATTTCCCTTCCAACCTTTTAAAGGACCGGTACTGCTTTGATTGTTATGCGCACCAATAAAATAAACTTTAAGTTAATTTTCATAGATATCCGTTGACTTAAAATTTTATTATTTTACCGACGTTTTAGTTTCTTTTATATCTTACTCCTATAAATTTCAATAGGCCGTTACTTATTTACTTGTTAAATTGACCGATTCTATATTTCACTAATTGATAAAGTGAGTCTTTAATTATCGAATTTTAATTAAAACACTGTTTATTCTATTGTGAAGACTTACCCGTTTTGTAGGTTACACCAAAGTTAAAGTCACCCTTAACCTATATGGTTTTTCGTTAACTTGTCCAACAGGCACAATGTCCATAATTAATGTAGGGTTTAGGTTTTACTCCAAGGTCTGTGTATAATTATAAGGTCGCAAGATCTTTAAGATTTTGCTTTAAATAATAAAAAATTAAACAAAAAGATTTGGCTACTAGTTATGGCGGAATGGTAACCATAAACACTAAATTAGTTTCTAACCTTGTAGATTCTTGTTTGTTTCTTAGTAAGCTAATCCTCTGTAATTAATTGAGCATAAAGTAAAGTAAATCGTTGGCATAAATAGTGCGAAAAAATTTGGAGTTGGTTCGTTTTTGGTGTAAATTAGCATCAAAATACATTTATTATGGCAAGACAGAGCATATCGTTTACACCTCCGAATGATGAATGGTTAAAGGCACAAGTTGATAACCAGGAGTACTCCAGTAAAAGCGAACTTGTTAATGACTTAATACGTCAGGCAAGAAACCAACAAATCGAAATTGACTGGATTAGAGCTAAACTAGATAAGTCTGAAAAGAGTGGGTTTACCACTGGTAGTAAAGAACAAATTTTAGCGCAATCCAAGTCTAAGCTTAATGGCTAAATATAGATTAAGCAACGAAGCCAAGAATGACCTAATACGAATTCATCGTTACGGAGTTGAAAAATTCGGAATGGAACAAGCGGACAAATATTTTGAAACCTTTTTCGAATATTTTGATATTATTGCTAAAAGTCCGTATTCATTTGAGTCTGTCGAACACATAAGAACAGGGTATCGAAGATGCGTATACGGTTCGGACAGTATTTACTACAAGATAAATAATGATATTGTTGATATTATGGCGATTGTTGGAAAACAGGATTTGAAAAATATTTTATAAATGGCATGTGAATAGTACTATTGCCAATTGAGTGGCTGGCTCTGCCACCAAATGACGGAAAGCCCCCTCACACCAACGCACATGCAGAATGCGTATACGGCGGTTGGCAATCTCTTTCTTCAATCGATATTTACACCAATCGAAACTACTGTGAACTTTTACAAAAAAATACAGATTTTCTTGGAAATCGATTATCCAAAGAGCGAAAATCTAAGCCTCAATCATAAATTCCGGAGGGAGTGCGTTTGGTCCTACCCTACATGTAAGACCTACTCAATTTCTGCATCACGTGTTCATCTCCTCCAGATAGTCGGGGCAATCCAAAAATAAAGAAAATGTAGCCTTCCCTAAAAATATAGCCTTACTCGTTTTAGGACATCGCTAAATTCATAAAACATAAAGTCTATAATTTAATAGGAGCTGCCTTAGGGGTAGCCCCTATTTTTTTAAGTATTGGGTACTATCTCTCTATAGCTCTTTTGATATTATACGAATTAGTGTAAGAGATACTCCATCTAATCGTTTGAGAACCGCCAACGGAAATGCCACGGCTTCATCAGTAGTTATAGATTTAATATAGAGTACTCTTTCATCATTCGTTAGAAATGATTTAACCGTTTCAATTTCTTTTAATCTACTGCCTCCCAACAATATTTCAGAAACAATTTCTATAGATTCATTTTCACTTCAGCGTTTTCAATATTCTTCAACCGTGTATATTCCAAAGGTTGGTTTTCTTAACTTTTCAGCGAGCCATAATTCCACCGTCGGAGCTAACTCCAACCATTGCTCAATATCTATTGCATTTATATATTTAACATCTTTCAAAAATCCCTCGTTTTTCTTTTCTTCTCCCATTTACTTTTATCCCGATACTTTTTAGCATTAATATTTATATAGGTGGTGTCAGCAGGATTTTTCCCCAAAGTGTCCTGTTTCCGTTTTTGGTAGTCATCATCCGCCTTTCCCTTTTTATTGTTTGTTGTACCAAACTCCCATACACTTTCTCCTAATGGCACAAACATATTTCCAGATTCCGTGGTAAGTTCTCCGTCAAAACCGCCAGTTTGAACGTCTTCTCCATAGGAAAATGAATATTTTGAATGCTGACATTATCAATAGAAGTTAATATCAATTTTCTGATTAAAATGGGGAAGATTGTATCTACAATCAATGGTATTTGCCCAATTATCAATGTCAATCGTACTATTGAATCTCAAAACAACATATATTTAAAAGATTAATCGAGCCTCATCGTGTTCTTTAAAAGCGTTACTTCTTTCCAGTTGGTTCTCCATAACATCTATAGAATTCGCTGATAGGGTACTACAAAAGAGCTGTGCTTTTTGCAGCATCCTAATATACGCTTCTGGGTCTGATTGTCTGGTCAATCGCCTCAAAGCCCCTAAGTAATCATCCCTGTAAACGGTGGGAATCATAATTCTGGTCTGTCCTGCCTTTGCAAGTTCGGCATTCATCATCACCCTTGCGATCCTACCATTGCCATCCAAAAACGGATGGATTTCACTGACCATAAACATAATATAGGCTGCTTTTGCAAAAGGATCATTTAAAACATTGTAATATTCAAACCCCTTTAATAAAGTCCCCCTAACCATTGTATAATCTACGAAATGTGTATTTCCTGCTCTATTATTCTTGTCCTTGAACTTTCCTGGTTTTTTGTCCAATCTAGCTCCTAAAAGGACTTGATGCCGGTATTCCAAAATCTTTAAAAGCTCTTCCGCTGATGTAGGGACGGTTTTCATTTCCTTCATATTGCTTACCAATTTATAGGTGCCCAATATATCGTGGGAATCCTCGTTTCTATTGGGTAATGGCTTTTCTGTACTTATAATACCTTTTGCCTCTTCAAGTTCAAATACCGTCCCTTCGATGTAATTAGAAAAATAGGCCTCAAAAAAAGCAAAGTTTTTAAATGCAGATGGTTCTAGGTTTGCATCGGGATAGCTTTTAAACTCACTTTTATGCAATGCTAAAAATAAGGTTTCGAACAACTTGATTCTTGCTGGATCAAATGGAGTTCCGAATGCTCTGGCGATTGCTACGGGAGAGGTCAATATTTTTGAAGTATGGGTGGTCAATAAAGCACTTATCAACCTATCCAGTTTTTCAAATTCCTTTTGCATCATCAATTTTTCGGCTATGACCTTAGCTTTATCCCTGACCGCATTTAAAGCATCTTCCCCGTTTACCCTAACAATCTGTTCCAGTTTTTCTTCTATTTCAGGTAGCGTCAGTGTTTTGGATTCTGGCCCTGGTCTTCTGGAAACTTGCAAATTTTCAAGAAAAACTCTTTCTCTTTGGGAAACATATAATTCCCCCGAAAAAATGGTATCTCCTTCAATGGGGCCTTCTCCTTGAAGAAATCGTATCGTTATTCCAGGTAAACTTACTTTTTTAGTATAGGTGTAGGTTATGAATATATGTCCTTTTGAAGTAGGTTTGAATTCAATAGCAGATCTATGGCTTAATAATGATCCGGGGTATAATTTCCCGAGAATGGTAAAAAGATTCCTTTTAACAATAGCTTCACTAGTATCCGTAAAGTTTGAAGTATATACGCGGGATGCAATTTTCCTGATTTTTCCTTCCTTTTCCAATGAGGAAATTTGCCTGCTTATATTAGAATCGCTCGAAGAGAAAATAATTTCTTGAAGGTGTATGGGTAAACTATTTTCCATTATAATTAAATTAAGGAGGTTAAAATACAAATATTTTCCATTATAACATAGAGTTTAACAAAATATTTCCAATATAAAACAAAATAGAGAATAAAATATTTTCCATTAAGAGGCTGCTTTATATTATTACAAGCAAATATTTTCCATTATCTACACAATAGAACTCAATATTTTCCAATATAAAGTATAATGAGCCCAAAAGGTGGTATTCATTTATGGAGTTCACTCAGCACATTCCCCTTCATTCCGCAAAAAGCTACACTCCAGGCAAAGAGCCTCCCTGAAAAAAGTCTTGGACACCATCCCCAATTTTAGCTTTTCTTTCCGCTTACCCTTCCCGCTACGTTTGCAAGGAACACTCTATTTCTGAGCCAAAATTGTGAATCAAGTCCGCTTGAAACAGGAAAGTCAAAACTTCGCTTTTCTTTACCGGATTCCCGGCAAGTTCTTCTTGAGCCCTTACTCGGTAATCCTCGAAAACCGAATTTTCACCTTGAACATTTTAAGGGGGTTATAATGGAGGGAGCCTTTGTTGTTTTTCGGGACGGCGAAAAACAGGCACGCCATAACCCATTCTAATAAGGCCCCATCCGCTCACTTCGCTTAACTATCGGTACGCTCAAGTCGCAAATGGCCCCAAAAGAATGGCTAATGCCCTTGTGGAACTTGTCAAGACTGTACAAGTTTCAAGCAAAAATAGGGTTTCTACTTCCTTGAAAACCGAACGGTTTTACTATGTCGCAGACACTCCCGATTTCTTCCCTGAAAGTCTGGACAAAACCCACTCCCTCCATTGTGCGGTGCACAGAAGAAAGCAAACAAGCACCCCTTAAAATTGAATTCAGTTCAAATGGAAAGGGAAATATGAACCATTTAAATCTTGTATTATGAGTACTATTAGAAATTACGTACAGTAGATCGGAAACGTTGGGCAGGAACCAACTATTACCAACCTTGAAAGCGGTAAAAAAGTGGCCCGCTTCTCCCTGGCCACCAATGTCCATTACAAAAACTCCAAGGGAGAAAAACAAACGGATACCGACTGGCACACCATCGTCGCTTGGGGCAAGACCGCCGAAATCATCGAGAAATATCTCGAGAAAGGCAAGGAAGTCGGTGTTGCGGGCAAACTAAAGACCCGTACCTACACTATGGACGACGGCAACCAACGCTATGTAACCGAAGTAGTGGCCGATGAAATCCTATTGCTAGGAAACAAATAAAGTAAGGATAGAGGGAGCCCCTTAATGGCATTCCCTCTTTCTTCCACCCTAAAACACTTTATAAATGAAAACACAGGTTAACGAAATACAGGTCAGCTATCATGAAAACACAGCTGTTTTTCAGGCATTGCCGATGAAAAGCTCGCAAGATGTAGCAAAATTGATCTATTCCAATTGGGATAGGGACACCATAGGACTCAGGGAGACATTTAAAGTGCTCCTGATGAACCATTCCAATAAGGTCAAAGGAATCTATCCGCTATCGGTCGGTGGTATTACGGGCACCATGGTCGATTTACGGATATTGTTCGCTTTGGTACTTAAAACTCTGAGTACGGCCATCATATTGACCCATAACCACCCCTCTGGAAAATTAAGACCTAGCGAGGCGGACAGTGCGGTGACCCAAAAAATCAAAAAAGCCGGGCTGCTTTTCGATATTACGGTTTTGGACCATTTGATTATTGCACCCAATGGAGCGTATTACAGTTTTAAGGACAACGGACTACTATAATTGAGTTGTCATACTCCAAATGCCAAAATTGCAAATGACTCCAAACAAGCCCTTCTATTATGAAGGGCTTTTTCTATGTTCAGTTACCTATTTTGCTTATCTTTAAAACTTTAGAAAACACCTAGTATACCAACGGTCATCACTTTAATTTGATTTGACTTTCCACGATGCCCCGGTCCATATATAATTAAAATAGAAGGCAACTGACATTTATCAGCTTGTTCGCTAATTCGGGTTCCTGCGGAACAAAAAGGAGAAGCAAGAGGGTAACACGCTACGCGTTGTTACGATTTACAAGTACTTGATAATCATTATTTTATTTTTAAAGAACTATTGTAAATGGGATGGTATTACAGTAAAAAGGGGCGTGACCCCCACAAACAGGCAGTGCTTTACAGTAAAAATGGAGAATTCTCACCAAAAATATCACTTTTCGGCCATTAGCATCAAAAAGAAAGTTGCTCGGCGATTTCGAGCCTTTTCCAAATTGGTGTCGGACTCCCATACCCACACCCTGGAAGCCGTAATGAACTTTTTTGAATGGAACGATCTTTCGCCCAACGATGACCTAGGTATAAAGAACAACAGGACCAACAAGCGCATCAATGCGCTTATAGCAATCCTCAAAAATATTGAGAAACACCAGACCTTGCCTACCAAAGCGAAGCTCGATACCCTCTTCCAAGAAATCGCTAAGCAGGAAGGCCGGGAAGAAAAGGAAGAAGAATTTGATTTTCCAACACCTGAACCGTTTTCCCGGGACACCGAACTGCAACATTACCGGAATCGGTATGAGGACATGCAACAACGTATGGGCAGCTATAAAAACCGCATACAGGATTTGCTGGAACAAATGACCTACATAAAGGGAACCTTCGCCAGAGGATATTATAAACTGGATATGGACAAAAATGAGTTTGAACAATTCAAAAAAGAACTGTAATGTACATCACCATCACCGCCCAGAAAATTAACGGGAATTATGCCCAAAGCGTAGCCGCCTTCGTAAATTATCTTGAAAAGGAGAACGAAGGGAAAAACACAGATGACCTAGAACATTTCTTTAACCAATTCGGCGAGGAAATAGCAGCGGAAGAGGTGATAAGCGCTATAGATGGGAACACCGCCAAGCTTAAAAAGAAAGAGCCCAAATTCTATTCCATTACCCTAAACCCAAGCGTGAGGGAACTCAAAAAAATACAAAATTCACAGCAAGCCCTAAAGCAATACACTAGAGAAGTAATGAAAGCCTATGCCGCAGCATTCCACAGGGAAATTAGCGGCAGGCCAGTGACCATCGATGATATTAAATATTTCGCTAAGCTTGAACACCAACGTACATTCAAGGGCAATGATAAAGAAATTATTGAAAACCAACCTTATGCTACCCAAATCCTTCAATTAAAACAAGAAGCAAGACGTATCGGGCTTGGGGCAGAGCTGGGGAACATCACCAATCTAAAAAGACAGATCCAATATTTGGAAAGGGAAGCACCACACCAAATTAACGGCGAGCGCATTGTGCGGGGAACACCCAAACCGGGCCCACAAAGCCACATCCACATCATCGTCAGCCGGAAGGATGCCTCTAATCGATATAGCCTTTCTCCAGGAAGCAAATACAAGGCTTCGGATGTTGTAATGAACGGTAAGAATGTAAAACGAGGTTTTGATAGGGATGCTTTCTATAAAAGTGCGGAAAAGACCTTCGATAAAATGTTCGGTTACAAACGAAACTATGTAGAAACCTACCAGGCAAGAAAAACCTTTCTGAAAAATCCAAAGCTGTATTTTTCAATGCTTACGAAACTTCCCACCAATGAGAGGGCCTTGGCGTTTCAACTGTTGCAAAAATCCGGGGTCAATACGGCCTTGTTAAGCATTCCGACGAGCAAGCTACAGCTTACCATTAAAGCGATAAACCTATTGAAAAAAGGGTTTGGCAAGGCCATTGAATCTGCCTCCATTGGCATATGAACTGGCAATGGGTACATATCATCATTTATATCGTTATACCTATACTCTTTGTGACTACGGTACTTTATGGTATATTCAGTAGGGAAACGAAGGGACGGACAGATAAAAAATATAGGGTACGTTTTACCTTAAGGTATGGCAGTTTCAAGGCGGCCAATATCCGAAGGGGAGCTTCCATCATCGGTTCCGCTGGAAGTGGAAAAACGGAAAGCGTCGTCTATAATTTTCTACAGCATTTCAGTACCTACGGGTTTTGTGGGGTTATCCATGACTACAAGAACTTTGATCTCTCTGAAATTGCCTACCCCCTGTTCAAAGACAAAAGCATTTCATTTTATACTATTTCCTTTGGCGATATCCATTATAGGGTTAATCCAATCGCCCCTGAATATTTACCCAATGAAGAAAGCGTCAACGAAGTGTCCAGAGTGCTGATGGAAAATCTATTGGAACAGGACCTATCACAGAACAAGGGGAGCAATAAATTTTTCTCGGATGCGGTAGAAGGACTTTTAAGCGGGATGATATGGAAAATGAAAACAACTTATCCAGAGAATTGCACACTCCCCCATATCATCGCATTTTTCCAATCGGCGTCGACTAAAAAATTGGTAGCTTTCCTTAAATCCGACCTGACTTCCCGAAGTATGGCCAGTGCCTTTCTCAACGGTATAGAATCGGAAAAGCAAACCGCCGGAGTAAAAAGCACGTTGGCCAACGCCTTTAAAAAAATCAGTTCCCAAAAAATGTTCTTTGTCCTTTCCAAGGATGAAGTGCCGTTGGATATCAATAACCCTGACCACCCCGCAGTAGTGTCGCTCGTCAATGACCCAAAGTATGATTCGGCCTACTCCCCCGTTATTGCCATGGTAATGCATACCATTATAAAGCAGATGAGTATCCGTGGCAGGAGACATTCCTTTCTCTTAATGGAAGAGGCACCTACCCTTAAACTCCCCAACATGCACCGAATCCCGGCTACATTAAGGAGTTATGATATCTGTACAATTTATGTCATGCAGGACAAGGTGCAGAACGATCTGTTATACGGGGACAAGACCAGCAAAGCGATCCTGAGCAACCTTTCCTATCAATTCTTCGGAAAGGTCAACGACCCGGATACCGCCAAATACTATGAACGTTTTTTCGAAATCATCAAAAAGCCGACCCACAGCGTCAGCAAGAGCAGTGGATTGAGTTTTGAAAGCAGGATTACCAAAGGTGAAAAAGAGGTGTCCAAACGTAGGGCGGATATGTTCTTTCGATTGAAGCAAGGCGAGTTCGTGGCCTTTGCGGATGGGAAAGATCGACAGTTGCGGTTCAAACTGCAGAAAATGCAAAAAGCAATTCCTCAAAAAATTACATCATATTCGAAGGAAGATTTCCAGTTGAATTATAAAGGTATCTATAGGGATGTTGAAATAATTTTCAGAAAATAAATCAAATAGTCCTTCTGTATGTCTTGTAGTAATTTACAAGTTTCAATGTCAATGACATTCTTGGCAGGTTCCAGTCAAAACGCAATTTACATTTTCAACGAAATATTTTTCTGGAATTGTAAAATTAACTTCAACTGGTAAACACTCTATCGTTTCGCATTTCATACATCTGAAATGAAAATGGTATAATGGTTTTTCATTTTCGTCACATTTTAAACATAATGCAAAATACTGCTTGCCATCCTCAGCGACGACCCTATGTAATACCCCATCCTCACAAAAGCGATTTAAAACACGATAAATAGTAGCCCTGTTTATATCAATGCCAATCTCCTGCTCTATCGCTTTTGCTTCGTCCAATAATGGCAACTTTACGGGAGTATTCGACTTTTGGCGCCTGACCATAATCCATTCTTCTTCATCAATACCGTGTACAATATCCTTCTTGTTCAGATTTTTCACCTCGATGTAGCAAAGCCCAGTATAGCAAGAAAAGACGAATACGTCTCTAACCAGGCACATACTTTTGTTGGGCAAATGGATTGTTGCCAATGCGACAAGCTCGAACTGCTCTAGATATGGACAGTCGAACTCTTCGAATTTAAGTTCGTACAGCGCAAATGGGTGCGCCTTGACCCAACCATGTTTAAAGGCCACGGTCATAAATTTTTGTAACCGTTCCATATGCTTCATTATACCATTGTTGTTCAAGGGCCGGGACTTTCGCAAAGGAGGGCAAGTGCGGAGATAGTGTTCAAATTGGACAATAAAGGAATAATCGATTTGGGCCAGATACACATCATGTGATCTAAATTGCTTTTTGATAAATTGGCAGATATACTTTTCAGTAGCGCTATAGTTTTTTATAGTGCCTGGAGCCAATTTTTTAAATTCGTTTTCTTTATGGTATCGTATAAGGTCCATGCATGTTAAAACCGCCTTATCCTTTCCTAGGTAACGTTGTTTTATCGCAAATGCTGTAATCATCACCCCTTCTTCCTTAAGCTCAATATAAGACCTTTTGATTCCGGTATTTAAATTATCCAGAATACCGTTGATGTACTTTGCATTGTGTGTCCGAATCTTGGCTCGACAAGCCTTGTCGCACCAATGCTTTTCTACAATAGATTCTTTCGTACTTAGGTCAATAGCTTTACTGTTTATCCAAATACGGGCATATATGGGAATGGTCCCATCCTTTTTGGGGAGGTCTTTTTCAACCAAAAATGTACATTCAATGTGTGTGAAGTTGTCATTACTTTCGTTTTAATTAATAAAATCAGTTAAACGAAAGCCAAATCGCCTCGAAAGTCAAATACGGGCTACGAGCATAAATTTAGGAAAATATTTCCTCAAAAAATAGGACACTAAATAGGACACTAATGAATATGCTACCAAACGGGCACAAAAAAAACCAGCAAAAATGTATTTTACTGGTTTTCATTTGTTTACGTATTAAAAAATTAATTTTAATACCCTATTTGTCGGGATGACAGGATTTGAACCTGCGACCACACGCCCCCCAGGCGTGTACGCTACCGGACTGCGCTACATCCCGAAATTGGATTGCAAAAATATAAAAGTTAAGCAGATATTCTCCTATCTTTTAAAAAAAATGCAATAACTACTCTAGATGCTCCATCCAACCGAACAAAAGCTCTGGCCAAGTTCTTAAATGCACATCTGCCAACCCCAAGGCAAAACCATGTCCGCCGCTAGGAAATATATGTAAAGCGACCGGCACATTATAATCAACTAATGCCTTGTAAAACGCTAGGCTGTTCTCTACCGGAACAGCTTTATCATCCGTGGCATGTAGTAGAAAGGTAGGTGGAGTATTGGAGGTTACATGTTTTTCATTACTAAAACGATCAACCGTTTCCGGTTTTGGATTATTACCCAACAAATTATTCTGAGAGCCTTTATGTGTAGATGATTGATTAAAAGTAATAACCGGATAGCACAAGGTTAAAAAATCCGGTCTCGCACTTAATTTATCGGCTTCATCAATTGCAGTGTATACTTTTTCATCAAAATGAGTTCCTAGAGTAGAAGCTAGATGTCCGCCGGCCGAAAATCCCATAGCACCAATTTTATTTGGATCTATATTGAACTCCTCTGCTTTGCTCCGCACCAGTCGTATTGCTCGCTGGGCATCTATCAAAGGAACATTTTCTTTATGGGTCTGCGATACAGATGATGGTAAACGATATTTGACAACGATACCTGCAATTCCTTTACTGTTCAAAAATTTTGCAATATCTATTCCCTCCCAGTCATATGCTAAAATACGATATCCTCCTCCTGGAAATATAACCACAGCCTGACCATTGGCATTTTTTTTTGAAGGCAGATACACTTCAATCGTAGGGTCTTGCACCTTGCTTATACGCAAAATATCCTCCCTAACATGCTCCTCTTTTTCATCCGAAGCTATATAATTGGGTATCTTATCTTTAGGCCACAACGGTATTATAGTGTCTTGGGAAAAGGCGTTTGTACTCATTATTAAAACGGTAAAGAATATTAGTCTTTTCATTTTGATTTTTATCATTAATTACAATCCCATTTAAAATTTGCAATAGGATATTTATGCGCCCCTTCTAAATTATAATGCCACCATTCCGTTCTAGTGGACCAAAACCCATGCTTCTCCATAGTTTCTTTTAGCAGTTTTCGGTTATCCAGTATCTCTTTTGGTAGATTAAAATTATCATGATATGCTCGCTTTCCAAAGAAATCAAAGTCGGTTCCCATATCCAGTTCTTCACCTTCCAAGGTTTCCAAGGTAATATCTACGGCTCCACCTTTGTTATGTATGGAGCCTTTTTTTGGATTGGCTACATATTGGGGATTGGGAACTATTTTCCACATTTTATATTGTACTGAATTTGGCCTGTAACAATCAAAGAACTTGATGCGAACCCCATTCTTTTTGAAATCTTCATTTGCCTTCAATAGCGCCTTAACCGTTATTACCCGGGTATAGCACTCTGCGCAATCATAGACCTTTTCCTTAAGAAAATTATTCTTGGTTGCATAACGTAAGTCATAGGCAAACCCATCACTAAAATCGGCTAAGCGAACAAAGGTGGTATCCGTCAAATCCTTAAATGTCCTGAAAACCTTTTGCGGAGCTGGTTTTTCCTTGACCACCGTATCAATCTGGTCTATACTTACTTCTGTATTTTGCTCTATGTTCTTTTTAGTTTTTGGGTTTTCCCCACATGAAATAAAAAAAAGTATTAGGGTAAGTACAGTATAAAAATTCCTCATAAAAATAAATTATCGGCCTAAACTATATTACATAGGTCTTAGTATAGATTGATGTAAACCGAGTTTCAGATTATATATGCAAGATATTACTTTCTAGCAATTACAATTACCCAATCTTTTTCTTTTTGTCCATTGTAGGCGGATAATTCTACACTGTTGGGTTTAGTAATTTTCCAACCTTCGTTCTGTTTATCATAAAGCATACCTCCTGCTTTTGGGTCATAAAAAGCAATGGTAAAGGCCCCATCACCAATGGCAAGGTCCGTAGTTTCATTTTTTGGAAGGTACACTAGATAAATCTCATCCTTTTTAGCAAAGCAGTACGCCTTGTTATTACTTACCAACTCATCATGATTTTGCATGGTATGGAACGGCAAGTGGTCTTCAAAGAACTTTTTGGCATTATTGGTAATATCCCACCAAGCATCACGGGCCCTAAAATCCTCGGCCGAAATATCATTATTGGGTGTATCCTTTCCCCCAAAGTACCAAGAAGTTCCTGCCGCCCCGGACATTAAACTTCCCCACAGACTACTGTGCATAACCATATCATGGTTATTATTTGCTGCAGTGTCCGTTGTTACACCAATATCCCAATGGCCAATTTCATCAAGATATACTACCCAAGGTTTCTTTTTCTTGGCTGATAAATCTAACCACTTCTTAATTTCTTTATGCACTTCTGTAGTGTCATACATCTGTAAAGAAGGGATTTCAAAATTGCGATGCCCCAACATAGGGGTAAACGTTTCCTTAATAGGATCCAAAGGCCTACCCTCTCTACGCTCTCCAGTAACCCGAACGTGATTATGAACAGCTATAGGGTGATTATAAGGGTCTATTTCACGAATATAATCCGCATAACTTTTTAGTTGTTCCGGACTCCGGTTGGTCTCTTCTCCCAAATTCCAAACAACGCCCAAATGATGACCAAAACGGGCTACGAGTTCTTTATAGAAGAGTTTTCGCTCTAACCCCAGCTCCCCTTTGTTCAATATGGTATCGTTCTCCGTTTCTTGGGTAAAAACGTTCATGGCCATTCCTAGCTGGTCCATGTGGGTAAAAACAACTTCCCACTGATCCAGCTTACTAACATCATAGCGTGTTTGTTCCTTGGGTGCAATCCAAGGCCAGACATCATTTCCATCTCCATTTTCATTCATCATCAAAAAATAAAGACTGTTCATTCCTTTTTCCGATAAATAATTAAGAGCCCCAATTATTCCTTTACCATTGTAGAAACCCCATACCGGATCAGAAGTCTTCCAATCATCAATATGTGCTGAATATTCATGAAGGCCATCATTTAATGTTGGTGTGGCAGGACCGCCATTGTCAAATGTTCCATCAAATTCCGAATAGGCCAAGAAGTTTTCCGGGCTACCTACTCCATTTTTCAAAAAAGGTTTTTGGTCTTCACTGCGTTTAAGAAAGTGTGTACCATCGTAAGTCAACTTTCCTGTACTATAAAATCCTTTTGCTGTAGAATCTACGGGCTGTATCTCAAAACTTCCCTTTACATCCCAAATACTTTTATTTTTCTTTGGTAAGGAGAACTGCTTTACGGCAATGTTTTCACCCTCCATCAAATACGCCTGAAACTTCCAATTTCCAACGGTATTGGGAGAAAACTTAACTCGCCATTTATTTCCGGAATCCGCACTTGTATCCGCCGCTTCACCATCTCCTGCAAAGTAACCATGTACCATATACGTGGTATCCTTATTTGAAAATTTTGCAAGTAGCGAGTAATCTAAAAAGGGATTTATAGAGTCTGTTTCCGATACTTCAGGGCCATTAAAAGTCAGTGTCACAGGTTGCCATTTACGCAAAGAACCCTCCAAAACATAATTTTTGGAAGATTCCATATCCGAACAGGAACAGAACAGGAACATAAGGGCGTAGAACCCTAGGGGAAAATGCTTTAAAAAGTGGGAACACATAAGTAGTACGTTGAATTTAAATCATCATAATATAAGTATTTTTTTTTCATGGAAAAATCTATTTCATCTTCAAATTTCTATTTGGTTTTATCACTATATTCATATGCTGTTAGGTTTTCTTGTATCGAAAAAAATAAGCTCCTAACCATATTCTTCTTTTAAACTATACGCATGGTACTACCCCAATTACTTAAAACATCCGTCTTGTGCATACTAAGTTTATCGTTTGTAACGTGTAAGGGCGATTTGAACAAAACTGAAAAAAACACCAAAACTGACCGTTCTACCAAACCTCCCAATATTATTTTGATTGTAGCGGATGACCAAGGTTGGGGCGATTTAAGTAGTAGTGGAAATACCAATCTAGAAACCCCGAATATAGATGCCATTGGCACATATGGAGCTTCTTTTGAGAATTTCTATGTACAACCGGTTTGCTCCCCTACCCGTGCAGAAATACTTACCGGAAGGTATTTTCCTAGAACGGGTGTCTACTCAACTTCATCGGGAGGTGAGCGGATGGATTTTGAAGAAACTACGTTGGCGGAAATCTTGAAAAAATCAGGTTATAAAACTGCTGCTTATGGCAAATGGCATAACGGCATGCAGCCGCCTTACCACCCCAACTCACAAGGTTTTGATGATTTCTACGGATTTGCCTCCGGTCATTGGGGAAATTATTTTAGCCCTATGCTGGAGCATAATGGTGAAATTGTAAAAGGAACAGGTTTTCTTGTAGATGACCTCACTGACCATGGCCTTAATTTTATTGAAACGAACAAGCAAGACCCTTTCTTTCTATATCTACCGTACAACACGCCCCACAGCCCAATGCAAGTACCGGATGAGTACTGGAATCGTTTTACCAAGAAAGAACTCAGTTTATATTCCGATGATAAAACCAATGAAGACATAGATTTTACAAAGGCGGCATTGGCCATGGTGGAAAATATAGATTACAACGTGGGCCGGATTACTGCAAAATTGCGCAAATTATATCTTGATGACGACACTATTGTAATCTACCTTACGGACAACGGCCCAAATAGTTTTAGGTGGAACGATGGCATGAGGGGTAAAAAAGGCTCAACGGACGAAGGTGGGGTACGGAGTCCGTTATATATACAATGGACAGATGCTATCCATCCCGGAAAAAAAGTACCGCAACTTGCCAGTGCCATAGACATCTTACCTACTATAACCAGCATGCTAAATATCTCTACTGATAAGACCAAACCCATTGACGGTAAGGACCTATCTCCTTTATTGTTTAAAGATGCCCCCAGTTGGGAAGACAGACCTATCTTTAACCATTGGAACGGCCATACCAGTGTACGGACTCAAGATTATCGGCTGGACGCCGAAAACCGTCTATATGATATAAGAAAAGACCGAGGACAAACCAATGATATTTCAAAACGATTTCCAAAGCTTGTTGATTCATTAATTAAAGCCAAGGAAAATTGGCTAACAAAAGTAAATCTGTCTACTTCAGAAACTGACGATAGGCCTTTTACTCTTGGCCATCCTGATTTTCAATTTACCCAACTACCCGCACGTGATGCTATTGCCCACGGAAATATTAAACGAAGTAATAAGTACCCTAACGACACATTTCTTACCAATTGGAAAAGCAAAAAAGACTCGATTACTTGGAACATTGAAGTTCTTGCCGATGGACAGTTTGAAGTTCAATTATTCTACACCTCTCCAGAAAAACATATTGGCTCCATTATAGAACTTGGTATGGGCAACAGTAAAATTGCCAATAAAATATCCGTAGCTCACGACCCTCCCTTAAGCGGCGCAGAAAACGACCGGATACCAAGAATGGAATCTTATACAAAAGATTTCAAGCCTATGAAATTAGGCACTATCATTCTAAAAAAGGGAAGAGGAACGTTAACTTTAAAAGCTCTAGAAGTTACCGGAGACGAAGTTGCCGATGTCAGGCTTTTATTGTTTAAGCGAACAAATTGATTGCATTTAACTCTTTCCGAATCTATAAAAGGGTACTGTTCCAAGAAATAAAAAACCCTGCTTAAAAGGCAGGGTTTTTAGTTTATAGCATACTCTTGGCCTTGTTTACTTATCCAAGCTTTTTAAATATTCCAAACTTTGAGGTACCTGTTCAACTACACTAGACGATTCATCCTCAATGAACATATATTCAATACCCAATTCTTTGGCTTCAGCAACGATTCCCGCAATATCTATTTGGCCTTGACCTAAAACCACATTAGTTTCATGGTCTTCCTGTCCCGTATTATTACCCTTTACACCTTTTTCCATATCCTTAAGGTGAAGAAGTGTAAACTTGGATTTATATTTTTTCATCAATGCTAAAGGGTCTGCACCACCGTGTTGCGCCCAAAACACATCCAGTTCAAAAGTATAATCCGTAGCGTTTTGAATCATATAGTCAAACAACGTTCCATCTTTATAAGGTCTAAATTCATACCCATGTGGGTGATAGGCCAAAGTAATACCGTTCTCTTTTAGTATTTTACCCGCTTTATTGAACACCTCCGAAGCATGTTGGGTCTCTTCTAAATCCCATTTATTGTCATCATGTGGAACCCAGGCACACATTACATACTTAGCTCCATATGCTTTAGCGTTCTCAACTACTTGTTCTACATTCTTTTCCAAATCTCCAAATTTGGCTCCTACGCTTACTACATCAAGACTATTCGTTTTCAACAACTTCTTGAATTCATCTAAAGACAGATCATACGTTTCACCACCTTCAATTTTGGTAATGCCCCACCCTTGGATGGTTTCCAAAGTACCGGGCACATCTGTTTTAAACTGATTACGTAAACTGTACAACTGCAGCCCCACTTCTTGCGCCGATAGCGATACCGTAAAAAGAGCAGTTGCAATAAAAACATTTAGTTTTTTCATTTTCTACATATTAGTTGAAAGCTGAAACTTTCTAAAGTTTCAGCTTTCCGTTAAAATTCTATTCTACCAACCCCTAGCTAGGTCAATAAATTTCCTTGTTCGTCCCATTCCGCAATATCGTTCCTTTTGCTTTGGTCCACGCATTTTGCAATCCATTCCGGGTCATATTCCACTCCGTGTTTTTTAAGCACCTCATCCGGCACGCCGTCCCATACATTGGGGGAGTTACCTTTATAACCCAAGTCGGCAATACCTACTTTTGAAGTATAATATCCGGTAACCACCAAGTTTCTCATTAACGCAAAAAACTGGATTTCTAACGGTTGGTCGTCCAGCGGCACCTCCAAATCGTGGTTACAAATGGTATCCAAAATTTGCTTTTGTTGCTCCAAACTTGCGCTTTTAAACTCTACGCCGTTATCCGTATTGGATTTATGATCCAACCACATTAACCCGCCCAATAGCGTATTCTGCATTTGAGGTATATCCTTACCAATAAACTCAATAAACTCAGGAACATCGGCTTCAATAGGCCCTCCGTGCGGTTCTTTTGGAGGAAGGATTACCGTACTCAAAACGGCAATGGTTTCCATTTCATGCTCATTGAACAATTGTTCTGCATTCAACTTCTCTACGCGCTCCAGCTCTTTGGGTGTCCTTCCATAATAATTGGTATCCGTAGTAACGGCAGTTTCCGGTATTGCTGGCTCCGCACCTTCGGTCTTACATCCGTGAAAGGCTATTGCAGAAGCCCCTGCACCCAAAATCATGGTCTGTATACTCTTTCTTCTGTCCATCATTAGAGATTTTGTTGTTTCAGTTGTTCAATAATATAATCCGATGCCCTCCACGATAGGGCCAAAATAGTCCAAGTACAATTTTTATCAGCCTGCGAAACGAACGGTCCGGCATCAACTATAAAAACATTGTCTACGTCATGTAATTGGTTGAACTTATTGGTTACCGATGTTTTAGGGTCGTTACCCATACGGGTAGTACCTACCTCGTGTATAATTTCTCCCGGAGCATGAAGGCCGTAATCTTTATCTTTACCTGGTTTGTTCAAATAGATTCCGCCCATATTGTGTGAAATCTCTTCAAAAGTATCCTGCATATGCTTGGCCTGACGCACTTCAATATCGGACCATTTATAATTGAACTTTAAAACGGGAATACCATAATCATCTACTGTGGTAGGGTCTATCTCACAATAATTCTCTTTTACCGCTAGACCTTCTCCTCTACCTCCAAATCCTACTATTGCACCATAATACCGCTTAACGTCTTCCCTAAGTTTATCTCCATATCCGCCGGTAGGTTTCCCCACCAGTTTATTGAAGCTATCCTGATCAAAACCAAAACCATAATTAGGTTGTCCCATTCCGCCCCAAACTTCAATATGGTACCCTCTTGGGAACCCTAACTTCTTATTATCTCCCCACCATGGACTGTATACGTGCATACCACCTACACCATCTTCGTTATAGGATACGTCCCTGTCCATTAGGTCCGGCACGAATGCCATACCACTACTACCTGTGGAATCATGCAAGTATTTACCAACAAGGTCACTGCTGTTTCCTAGTCCGTTAGGATGTTGTTTACTTTTACTGTTCAATAGAATTCGTGCAGAACTACAGGCCGAAGCCGCAAGTACCACTACCTTACCCCTTAACTTATATTCCTTTCTATCCTCTTTGTTGATATATGATACACCAGTAGCTCTTCCTTCTTCATTTGTGGTTACTTCGCGAACCATGGCATTTACATAGAGTTTTACTTGACCCCCATTTTTTTGCGCTGGAAAGATTAAACAGCTACCTGCCGAGAAATCTGCATAAACGGAGCATGATCTATTACATTGACCACAATAAAAACATACCCCACGTTCATTGTTAATACGCTTGGTAAGCATTGAAAGTCTTCCCGGAATTACCGGAATACCTGACTTCTTAGCTCCTTTTATGTAGAAAAGTTCATGTAGCCTTGGTTTAGGAGGAGGAAGAAAAAAACCATCGGGATCGTTCTCACGACCTTCATTGGTACCGAACACCCCAATTAATTTATCTACTTTATCATAATATGGTTTTACATCTTCGTACCCAATAGGCCAATCCTCTCCATAACCATCTCGCGTCTTGCCTTTAAAATCCAATGGTCCAAAACGTAGTGAAATCCTACCCCAGTGGTTGGTACGGCCACCGAGCATCCTGGAACGCCACCATTTAAAAGTGGTACCTTCCGCATGTGTATAAGGTTCTCCATCTACATGCCAATCGCCATAGGACATATCCCATTCCCCAAAGGCACGGGTGGTACCCGCTCCACGACGTGGTGAGTCATAGGGGTTTTTCAATTGGGTCATTGTTTTTGGGTCTGCGGGGTCGAAGAAAGGGCCGGCTTCTACTACAGCTACCTTTAGTCCAGCATCTGCTAGTTGTTTCGTGGCCATACCACCACCTGCCCCTGAGCCTACGATGATAACATCGTATTCTTCCGGGTTTTCCTTAATCTGCATAAATTGTTAATTTTTGTTAGTTTGTTGCCACAATTTATAAATAAAAAGTGTTTACACACCACTTTTTTAACAATCGGCTTGTAAATTCTGGTGATTTAAAAATTCCTTATTTGACCAAGTGCTTCATTTACAGTTTTTACCGGCAATTTACAGGTGGTATTTTGACATACATAAATAAAGGTGCCATCTGCAACATAGCGGTCTTTAAACAGTGGGGAACTACTCTCAGATTTACTTCCGACCACCAAAGCATTTGCTAAAGGAATTTCATTTAAGGCCTTTACCAGAACAGGTGCATCCTTGCCCACTACGGCAATCTCAAAATAAGGGTAGGTATTGTTAAGCAATAGTGCGTTCCATTTAGAATAACTAGGGGCGCTTTCTATAATAGCGGGTACCATTGCGGATAACATCTGTTTGGACTTGTTGGTGAAATCCACATTATATTCTATATGTCCCAACCTAAAAAGATTATATGCCATTACAGCATTAGGGGAAGGCAGCACTCCGTCATCCGTTTTAATTATTTCGGCGATAAGGTCGTTACCCTCATTATAATGGTACATTCCTGAATTTTCATCAGCAAATTCGGTTTCTGCAATGCGATTCAGTTCTTTGGCAAAGTCAAGATATTGTGTATCCAAGGTTACCCCATACATCTGTAGCGAAGCATCTATCATAAAAGCATAGTCTTCTATAAAGCCTTCTTTACGCTGACTTCCTTTTTTAAACGTATGAACCAGCTTTCCATTTTGATAAGAATTCGATTTTACAAAAGCGAAAACACTTTTTGCCTTATCTAAAAATTGCTCCTGACCAAAAGCTTTATAAGCATCTACAAAACCGTTTATAAGTAATGCATTCCAAGACGTTATGATTTTATCGTCACTTCTAGGGCGTACTCTTTTATTCCTTGCCTCCAACAACTTTTTGTTCCATTCAGACTTTATAAAATTCAGTTTACTCTGGTCTATATTATGCTCTTTCACGAACACAGCATCATCTGTTTTTCTATGTAAAACATAGTTTTCATGTTCCCAAACAGCCTCTTTTTTAATTGTATAATATGCTGAAAAAAGTTCAAAACCATCTCCTAAAACCGACTTTAACTCTTCTTCCTTCCACACATAGAATTTTCCTTCTTCCCCTTCGCTGTCCGCATCCAAAGCAGCATGGTATCCGCCATTTTCATCTTTCATTTCCCTATCCAAAAAATCTACGGTCTCCCAAACAATATTTTTATAACTATCGTCTTTAAAAACAGAATATGCTTTTGAATACAAACTTAAAACTTGTGCATTATCGTACAGCATTTTTTCAAAGTGAGGTACCTTCCAAAAAGCATCTGTACTGTATCTGTAAAAACCACCGCCGATCTGATCATATATTCCCCCCAGAGCCATTTTATCCAAGGTATTTCTAACATGAGTTTTCGCCTTATCGTCATTTGCCAAATCTGCATAATCCAATAAAAAATTTAGATTAGAAGGAATCATAAACTTCTGGACACCCTTTTCACCTCCTTCTTGGGCATCCCAATTCTCTTTCCAATTTGCAACGCTGGTCTTTAAAGCCTCTTTGGTAATGGCATCAAACCCTTTTGCTGGTTCAATGAGGTTGGCCTCTGCAATACCGGCAGCTACCATATCCGAATACTCTTCTGCTTTCTTGGGATCATTTTTATAAAGCTCACTGATTTTCGTTAATACTTTTTCCCATTGGTCCTTGGTATGGTATGTTCCGCCATAAAGAGGTTTACCATTTGGTAAAGTAATCACGTTTAAAGGCCAACCTCCATTACCGGAGATTAATTGCAATGCGGTCATATATACTTGGTCAACATCTGGGCGTTCTTCTCGATCCACTTTAATATTTATAAAATTGTCGTTCATGATTTTCGCGACTTCTTCATTTTCAAAAGTTTCTTCTTCCATGACATGGCACCAATGGCATGAAGAATAACCAATACTCACCAGGACCAGTTTATTCTCTTTTTTTGCATCATCTAAAGCCTCTTGGCTCCATGCCCTCCAATTTACTGGGTTATGAGCATGCTGTAACAAGTACGGACTCGTTTCATTTGCAAGGGCATTGGTATATTTATGTTCCGTTGCTTCTTGCTTCTCTTTTTCCTCTTTACAGGAAACAACAAAAAACATGGCCAAAGCCATAAAACCGGTCCAAATACTAGAATATCGTAAGGTCATAATATTATTCTTATTCCGTGAGAACTAAATCACAATGGGAGTTATAATTCAAAAAAAAGCGGGAGGTCAAAGTTACTCACTTATAAAAGCCGAGGCTGGTAAACCAGCTGCATTAAAGAGATTAGGTTCTGCAATATTGTCCCATGCAAACCTTACTTTTAAAGGTGCTTTCACCTCTTTGGAGGTCAAAATAACCTTATTCCCTTCAATTTTCGCTTTCGCGGGATGAAATATTCCGTCTGCTCCCGCAATTTCAAAATAGCTTTCCTTTTTATCGGTAAACATGAGTCCATCTGCATGGTCAAAAATCACTTCAATCTTTTTCCATTGCAGGTTTACCTCCTTAAAAAGGGGACCATACACCTCTCCATCATAACTATCATAGGTTTCTTTGAGCGCCAAATTTGCCAGACGAAGACCTACGTCCTTTTTGTTCGTAGGGTGAATATCATCAATTGTAGCAATATCGCTAACCACTACCATTCCAGAATTTGGTATGGTTTTCAAAACACGTCTCTGCACATCTCTTATCATAACACCTTGTTCGGGTTCGTTATAATTAAATGGTGCTATCTGCACATAGTAAAATGGAAATTCAGAGCCCCATGCGTTTCGCCAAGAACTTATCATTTCCGAAAAAAGTTTACCGTAAACATTGGCTCTACCTCTATTGGATTCTCCTTGATACCAAATTGTTCCCGCAATTTTGAACGGAGTAATGGCATGAACCATTCCATTGTATAATTGCGAGGGCGATACAGGGCTCCACGGCGTTTCTTCAAGACCCTCAGCAGAAATTTTTAAATCTTCATGCGTATCAAAAACGGATTTTGGAGTCCAGACCTCTGCTGGCGAACCGCCCCATGCATTATCTATTAATCCAATAGGCACATCTAGTTCGCCCTGTAACCTTCTTGCAAAAAAATAGGCTACAGCACTAAAATCCTTCATAGTATCCGGGGTACATACTTCCCAAGACCCTGGAATATTTTCTTGTGGAAAATCTGATGTACGCCTGGCTACTGTAAAAAATCGAATGTTAGGGTAATTAGCATTTTTTATTTCTTCTTCGGCATTATCAATACCCTTGTTTGTTGTTGCACTCCATTCCATATTGGACTGTCCAGAAGCCAACCAAACCTCACCAATCATGACGTTTTTTAACCTTATTTGATTTTCATCACCTTTAAACGTAATGTTATACGGGCCACCTGCCTCGGGAGTATCTATTTCTAATTTCCATTTGGCATTTATGGTGGCCTTTACCTTATATTCTTTATTATCCCAACTTGTAAAAACAGTTACTTCCTCACCCGTATTTCCCCATCCCCAGAACAAAACTTTTTCATTCCGTTGTATCACCATATTATCGGAAAACAGGTTGGGCAATTCAATTTTCGCCCAAATCGAGTGGCATGACAACATCAATAAAAAAGCAACAATAAAAAATCTAAATTTCATAAAAATCGGATATTAGTTTGATCAAGATTTAAATATACTATTTTCTTAAAGTACCCCAATACTATAGTGTTAATTGTAATCATTTAAATATCTTTAGAAAGCGAACCGAACCTAAAAGCTATGTACACGAGAAACAATTCTATAAGCCGGAGAAAATTCATTAAAAATACTTCTAGTCTAATGGCCCTATCCACCTTTGGAGCATACGGACTAGATTTTGCTCATAAGGAAAAAGCCTTTAGAGTGGGGCTTATAGGTACAGGTTGGTATGGAAAGAGTGATCTTTTCCGGCTTATGCAGGTTACGAATGTTGAAGTAATTTCCCTGTGCGATGTAGACCGGCATATGCTGGAGGAAGCGGGTAAATTGGTTGCGCTTCGCCAAAAATCAAAAAAGACTCCCCGTCTATACACCGATTATAGAAAGATGCTTGCCGAAAAGGATTTGGATATTGTTCTTGTGGGAAGTCCAGACCACTGGCATGCTCTGCAGGGTATAGATGTCTTAAAATCTGGAGCTCATCTCTATCTTCAGAAACCCATAAGTGTAGATGTAATGGAGGGGGAAGCCCTTGTTGCCGCAGCAAACAAATACGGAAAAGTTGTGCAAGTGGGTACGCAAAGAAAGAGTACACCCCATTTGGTAGAAGCCAAGAAGAATATTGTAGATGCTGGATTACTGGGTAAAATCTCTCATGTAGAAATTTGTTGTTACTACCATATGCGAGCCAATGGCAATCCGCCTGTTGTGCCGGTACCTGATTTTTTTGATTATGATATGTGGACAGGCCCAGCCCCCTTGAGACCATTTGACGGTTTACCTCACAGACGCTGGTGGCGTACTTTCATGGAATATGGTAATGGTATAACGGGTGATATGTGTGTACATATGTTAGATACCGTACGGTGGATGCTAGATTTAGGTTGGCCAAAGAAAATAAGTGCTACAGGGGGCATTTATGTTCAAAAAGAAGGGAAGTCCAACATTGCAGATACACAAACCGCCGTTTTTGAATTTGATGAGCTTGATTGCATTTGGAACCATAGGTCCTGGGGAACACCTGCCGACCCTGAATATCCCTGGTCTTTTAAACTTTATGGAGAGAACGGAACACTCTCCGGAGATGTAAAAAAGTATGATTTTGTACCTCATGGTGACGGTAAGAAAATACATGGCGATGTTATCTACGAAAGAGAAAAGTACCCGGAGGACTTAACGGAAAAGGATATTGAACTACATGCAGCACCGGCCACAAGGGCCCACATGCTAGATTTCTTACAAGCCATAGAGCATAATACACAGCCTGTAGCCAATATTCAAGAAGCCCATATTTCTACTGCTAGCTGTATCTTGGCCAATATGGCAATGGAACTAAACAGGCCATTGGTTTATGACCAAAAACAGTTATCCGTGGTAAATGATCCTGAAGCAACAAAACTTCTTCAGCGTGGTTATAGGGAAGGTTGGGAACATCCGCTTCCAGAGATGTTCAAGGGGTAAACATTTTCCTGATTCCTATGGAAAACCTATGTCGGTTACAATTTTTATTATAAAACCGATATCAAAATATGGGTTTCTCAAAGTATACACCTTGCTACCTTAATATCCTTATTTTTAGATAATTTTGAAGCAAATCTTACTTGTCTAAAGATATAATTCTACATCTTTGCCACTATAAATAAAAACCATTAGAACTCAGCATTATGAAAAAATGTTTGATTACAGGAATTACAGGTCAAGATGGAGCATACTTGGCTGAATTTTTATTAAAAAAAGGATATCAAGTTCACGGACTAAAAAGAAGATCTTCTCTTTTTAATACTGACAGAATTGACCATTTATACCAAGACCCACATGTTGAGGGAAGAAACCTTCATTTGCACTATGGCGATATGACCGATAGTACAAACCTTATACGTCTAATTCAAGAGATTCAACCAGATGAAATATACAACTTGGCCGCAATGAGCCACGTTGCCGTTTCTTTCGAAACTCCAGAATATACTGCAAATGCAGATGGTATAGGTACATTACGTATCCTAGATGCCGTACGTCTTTTGGGTCTGGAGAAAAAAACAAGAATATACCAAGCTTCGACTTCTGAGCTATACGGAAAGGTACAAGAAGTACCACAATCGGAAACCACTCCGTTCTACCCTCGTAGCCCATATGCTGTTGCAAAAATGTATGCATATTGGATTACCGTAAACTACCGTGAAGCATACGGAATGTACGCATGTAACGGTATTCTTTTTAACCATGAATCCCCTATTCGTGGAGAAACTTTTGTTACTCGTAAGATTACAAGAGCCGCTTCCAGAATTGCATTAGGTCTACAAGACAAAGTTTACTTGGGTAACCTTGATGCCAAAAGAGACTGGGGCCATGCCAAAGATTACGTTAGAATGATGTGGATGATCCTTCAAGCTGACGAAGCTGAGGATTGGGTAATTGCCACGGGTAAAACTACCACTGTTCGTGATTTTGTAAAAATGAGTTTTGCTCAGGCAGGTATAGAAGTTGCTTTCTCAGGTGAAGGTGTTGATGAAATAGGAACTGTAGTTTCTTGCAGTAACCCGGATTACCAAGTAGAAATAGGAAAAGAAATCGTTGCTGTAGATCCAAGATACTTTAGACCTACCGAAGTTGATTTGCTTATTGGAGACCCAAGCAAAGCAAACAACAAACTAGGATGGACTCCTAAGTACGATTTGAAGGACTTGGTTGAAGATATGATGCAAAGCGATTTAAAATTGATGAAGAAAGACACCTATCTTAAAGATGGTGGCTATCGTATCATGAACTATTTTGAATAGCATGAACAAAGACGCAAAAATTTATATTGCAGGACATAGAGGTCTTGTTGGTAGTGCCATTCTCAAAAAGCTGAAAGCAGATGGTTTTTCAAATTTTGTTTTGAAAACACATGCTGAACTTGATTTGACGGATGCTAACGCCGTTGCCACATTTTTTGCCGAAGAAAAACCGGAATATGTTTTTCTTGCTGCGGCTAAAGTGGGCGGTATTGTTGCCAACAACACCTATAGGGCAGATTTCATTTACGCTAATCTTATGATTCAGAATAACGTGGTTCACCACAGTTATTTAAACAACGTAAAAAAACTGTTGTTCCTGGGAAGCACCTGTATTTATCCTAAGGAGTGTCCTCAACCAATGAAAGAAGATTACCTTCTCACGGATACTTTGGAGTACACCAACGAACCATACGCCATTGCTAAGATTGCAGGTATTAAATTGTGCGAGAGCTACAATTTACAATACGGAACAAACTTTATTTCCGTTATGCCCACAAACCTCTACGGCCCCAATGATAATTTCGATTTAGAGAAATCGCACGTGCTACCCGCACTTATTCGAAAAATGCACTTGGGCAATGCTTTAGAGACGCAAGATTGGGACAACGTTAGAAAAGATTTGAACGAACGTCCAATCGAAGGTGTAGACGGCAATGCTAGCGAATCCGATATCTATGCTATTCTTGAGAAATACGGTGTTAAAAAGACCGGTAACGAGATTAGTGTGGAAATTTGGGGAAGCGGCAAGCCTATGCGCGAATTTCTTTGGTCCGAAGATATGGCCGATGCATGTATATTTATCATGAAAAGCAGAAATTTTGAAGATACCTATGCCACTGGTGAAAAAGAGATTCGCAATACCCATATCAATATAGGTACAGGTAAAGATCTTTCAATTCGCGAGTTGGCAGAATCAATCAAGGAAATGGTAGGGTTTAAAGGTTCTTTAAATTTTAATGCCGATAAGCCAGACGGCACCATGAAGAAATTAACCGATGTCTCCAAACTACATGGTTTAGGTTGGAAACATAACATTGACCTTAAAGAAGGTATTGAGAAAATGTACAGCTGGTATCGTTCAGCATAACTGCTCAAAATCTATTGATATAAAAATCCCGCTAACCAATTGGTTAGCGGGATTTTATTTTTTGATAAAGTATATAAAATTACTTTTCTAAACTAAACCGGTATCTTTCCAACTTTTAGAATTGGCCGAGTTGATTACAGCTTCACAAACTTTTTGTGTCATTAGAGCATTCTCAAAACTAGGTTCACAAGGCTCCCCTGTTTCCAAGCTCTTTAAGAAATCGGCTACTTGGTGTACAAATGAGTGCTCGTACCCGATAGACGTACCAGGAATCCACCATTTATCCATATAAGGCTGATCACTGTCCGTAATCAAGATTCTTTTCCATCCTCTTACTATGGCATCATCTGCATGGTCATACATTTCAAGATAGTTCATATCGTGCAGATCCCACCGTAACGAAGCATGCTCGCCATTTATCTCTAAGGTATTTAGGGCCTTATGCCCACGAGCATAACGTGTTGCCTCAAACAAGCCTAGGGCACCATTCTCAAAATGACAATGAAAAATACATGCATCGTCTATAGTTACTTTTTTTACCTCGCCCGTTCCTTGATGTACACGCTCCTTAATAAATGTCTCGGTTACCGCGGATACATCCTTTATTGGCCCGTTCAACCACATGGCACTGTCTATACAATGCGCCAATAAATCTCCCGTTACCCCGGAACCTGCTGCTTCGGCATCTAAACGCCATAAAGCCTCGCCGCCTTGGGGCAGTTCCGGATTAATGGTCCAATCTTGCAAAAAGTTAGCCCTGTAATGGAATATCTTGCCCAACTTACCGGAATCCACAATTTGTTTGATCAAGGTTACTGCCGGAACACGACGGTAATTATAAAAAACCGTGTTAGCTACACCTGCCTTTTTAATAGCATCTACCATTGGCTGGGCTTCAGCAATGGTACGGGCCAAAGGTTTTTCACAAAGGACCATTTTACCGGCCTCGGCTGCAGCAATAGCAATATCGGCATGCATATCATTGGGAGTACAGATATCGACAGCGTCAATATCCTCTCTGGCAATAACCGCTTTCCAATCGGTTTCATAAGATTCAAATCCCCATTGCTCAGCAAAAGCTTTTACCTTTTCCTCAGTTCTGGCACACACCGTTTTTAAAACTGGGCGGTATTCAAGTTCAGGAAAAAAATCACCACTACGTTTGTAGCCATTTGTGTGCGTCCTTGCCATTAAACCAGTTCCTATCAATCCTATACGGAGTTCTTTTTTGTGTGCCATTTGCTGTAATTTTAAGTTTAAAAAATGTTCATATTCATTTATATCAAAGGCCTTAAAACCTCTTCTATGTAAATACCATCTTTTAAAGTAACCCCGTCTGGATCGGTTATTGCAGCATCACATTCATCCTCTACAATAATCCACCCCTCAAAATCGGTTTCCTTTAAATACGATGTTATTCCCTTAAAGTCAATTATACCATCGCCCATTGCTGCCCATTTTCCATTATCATACATATCCTTGTAATGAACACAGTTTACCAATTCGCGATACTGTTTTATAATAGGTAAGGGATCCATACCTCCTTTGGCCATATGCCCCACATCCGGTGTGTATTTGATCACATTACTATCCAGACCATTCAATAGAATTTTATAATCCTCCTCTGTTCTATATATAGAGCCCATTGGAGAATTTGGATGATACGAACACACCACACCTTCCCCTGCCGCTCTAGTGGCTATTTCATTTACACAGGTCAATAGATTCTGTTGCCGTTCTTGCAGGTGCTCACGGTCTTGCCCTGGCATTTGCACCAGTAACAATATCGCTTCCGGAAAATGTTTCATGAACTCGATCCATTGATCGGCATTTCTCTTTTCCTCATCAGTTTCCTTTGGATTTCTCCAGTCTTCTACATGACATAGGACAGACAATTCAATATTGTTTTTATCTAAGGTCTCCTTGAAAACTTTAGGATCTGTAAACCCGTTCATGAAGCCCGTATCAGGCTCAATACCTTTAAACCCCGCTTTAGAGGTTACCTCAATTATATGGTTTAATTTATTTTTATATGTTTCACCGGACATTGCCCAAGTATAGGTTTCGCAACCAATTTTTATTTTTGACATTGCTATATTATTTTTTGTTAGGATTGGATGGGTCATTTATAAAACGATAGGTATTACCTGTAAACGTTCCATACATAACCTGACTTAATAGTTGGCTTTTAACCAGTTTAATACTCTTGGATTAAAATCGTCCAATTTCTCCCAGTGGAAAGCGTGACCTGCATTATCATACAAGTGAAGTTCGCTATTTGGAATCCCATCTGACACTTCACGTACCATCCATTCCGGCACGAACATATCCTGCTTACCTCCTATTACAAGTGTAGGTGATTTAATCTGAGGTAATTGTGCCACCACGTTGTGACTAATACAGGCTTCTGCCTGAGCTTCCAATCCATGTAAGGGTTGTTGAATAGCTTCTAAAGCAGCACCTTTTTGGCCACTTAGCAATCCTTCAAATTCGGCATCATCATCAAAAGTGGGCTTGTCAAAAATGAGCAACTGCATAAAATTAGCAAACTGCTCCGGCCTTAGATGCGCCTTTATATGTGTAATGTGCCTAAATATAGCTTCACCCTTTCTATCGCAACTGGCCCAAGGACACATAGCTACCATAGCCGAAACCTTTTCAGGGTGCCTAATAGACATCTGCAAGGCTATAGCTCCTCCCATGGAAACCCCAACAACAGCTGCACTAGTTATGTTCAATGCATCTAGAAGCGCTGCACTGTCATCGGCCATTTGAGCCGTGGTATAAGGACCTTCCGGTTTATCGGACAATCCTACCCCGCGATTATCAAAAAGTATACATTGGTATTCCTTTTCCCAATGCGAAACATGCTTTTCCCAAACTGCCGATGCAGCCGTAATACCCATTATTAAAAGTAAGGGCTTACCCTCTCCTCTTATTTCGTAATTTAACTGAACTCCGTTAACTGTAACAAATGACATAGTTTTTCTCTTTTTTGTTGTTAGTTAACTCCATCCATGTAATTCGCGAACCTTAATAAGGGTTGCCAAAATATCGTTCCAAGTCTGCTGTTTTAGCATCACATCATTATCAAACATGCAACCATCCCAACAAATATGTTTAACCGCTTTTGTCAATTCGCCATTTCCGTCTCTTAACCAGAAGCCGGCATCCTTAGCAACATCTAATTTACCGTTTGGATCCGTAGCCAAACAATGACGCCCTGTTTTATCATGTGAACCGGTACCATGTACCGTTCCATCATTCTGAGCCACATGAAAATCTATGGTCCATGGTCTTAAAGCATCCGTAACGGTTTTAAGACCCGCTTCTAACGTTTTTCTGTCCGACCAATCAAAATCCTGGGGCAGAATCCTATCTTCTGGCGCGTTATAGCCCAATAGATACAATAAGGTATGAGACATATCTGCTTGAAAACCAATATTGGGTCTATCTACAGCTTCTAAAGTTTCTACCATAGCCTTCCAGCTATGCATTCCCGCCCAGCAAATCTCACCTTCTGCAGCTAATTTCTCATCATAATCCGCAGCAACATCACATGCCTCACGAAAAGTTTTAGCAATCAATTTGGTATTGTTTACTGGATCCTTGGCCCAGTCTTCCGAACTAGAGGCAGAATCTATTCTAATAACACCATATTGTCTTACACCGTGCTCCCTGAAAATTTTTCCAAAATGACACGCACGTTGCACCATAGCTACAAATGTCTTACGGTCCTCATCCGAACCCAAGGTAGGTCCGCCCCAAATAGGTGCGACCAATGTGCCAATATTCAGATTGCGACCAGCAACCTTATCCGCAAGTCTTTTAATGTTATCATCAGAACTATGAATATCAACATGTGGATCAAATAACCCAATATCTATTCCATCAAACTTAATACCGTTAACTTCTGCATTTGCAGTCATATCAAGCATTTGATCAAACGAAATAGGCGGTTCCGAATCTGGTCCTTTACCAACAATACCGGGCCATGAGGCATTGTGGAGTTTTGGAAAAGTGTTGTCTTTCATACTTCTGTTCTTTTAAATTATACGTATTTACTTCTTTAATTTAGCGCAATTTTAAACGTAAAAAATACACTTGCTCTAAAATACGGTTTATTTATAATTTAAGGTCAGGATTTTTTGGTCCAAAATGTTTTAACATTACAATAGGATCGGTTTTACTATGGTTTACGATGGTAACACCTTCTTTTGCTGCTTTTTCAGTTACAAAATATTCATCATGTGTTAATTGTCCGTATCTAATAAGTGATGGGGTCTCTATATCCCAAACACCCATCTTACCATGGCCTTGCATCATAATCATTCCATAGCAGGCACTATCCTTAATGGTGACTGTTTGCCCTGGCAGAACCGTCAATTCTTTGGCGCTAAAAGCATCGGAACGGTAACAGATCCATTTATCAACATAACCCTCTGCCTCCATTTCCTCCAAAGGCTTCACAGGAATAGGCCTCATAAAACGCGTTTCCAACATATTGGGGTCCGTATTCAATTCCCAATCTATTACTTCCAGAAGCTGGTCAAAATCGCCTTTTCTATCCTCTGGAGTTCCGTTCCACAACAGTTCTTCTGGAATAATAGCTTCATTTACCAAAGATTGGTACATAGCAAACACATCGGATGCTTTTTGCGGTTCGTAGGTACACAAACTACCTGGAGCGTGAAGCATTCCCGGTGGCACATCCCAACCCGTTCCTGGTTCCAATCTAAAGGCCGATGAAAAGTTTGTTATCTTGTTATCTCCTTTGGTAAAATTCTTTAGACATTCTTTTATCTCCTCTTTCGTCGTACCGGGAGTTATCCCGAAAAAAGTGTACGGAAAATCGCCTCCATGGTTATTTACCTGAGGTGGAAAATAATATGCTTCCGGTTTTCCCTTTTGACCAATTTTGGCCGCATGCTCATCATTATGGTGAATGTGATGTGGCAACGGCCCCATATTATCAAAAAACTTGGAATACATAGGCCAACTTTGGTACTCGTTCCACAGACGGTCTCCAATAATCTCACCTTTTAATTCATCAATAACATCTTTTAAAAGAATCTGTACTTCTTTGCCATCTTCTTCAAAAACAACCGGACTTAAACCTTCGTTCTCTCCGGTTAACGGTCCATTTTCCGCAGGTGTCGTTGAAGAAAACCAACGTTCATCTATACCTCCACGCTCTCCTCCCAAAACGTAATAATCATCTGGATGCAATTTTATCCTTCTACCCGGAACACAAAAAGAACGCGGTACCCAAGTTGGTGCCAAACGTAAAATTCCCTGTCCCTGCTCCAAAGCCTTTCTAGCCGATGAATTTGCCATAGTATTCAATATTTATTTTATAAAAAAGATGTTATAAATGTTTCTATTTTTTCCGGTGATAACACTTCCAATTCCAGTGAATAGCTTCTGCTTTCATTGGGTTTCAACAAAATAAGTGTGCCATCTTCCCGTGCTTTTTTTTGTCCTACCGGTGGATTTGTTGCCGGCTCTAAGGCCGTAACATATTCATTTTTGCCCCAATGTTGCCAATTGATCAACCAGGGTAATTGTTTTTTAGGAAAGCGAAGTGACACGGCCAAATTGAGCTTTTTATTATAAATTCCGCAGTGGCAATTTCCTTCAGTATCCGCTTCTGCATCAATAAAAGCAACATCCTCTCCTGTTCCGGAATGCGCCTCTAAAGGCTCTGGACATTTTCTAAAGTTCACTTCGTCCTTAAATATTTTACGCTCAGAGTCCGGTGTTGGGGATTCCCAGTTGCCTTTCCAAAGCAAATCCGTGCCTTCATCCACCAAAGGCCAACCAAAATTTACGTGATACAAGAGCATATGTGGTGCCATTTGATTCCCGCGATTAAGCACCTCATCATGAACGTGAATTTTAGCTTCACCCAATTTCCCTGAAATAGTTCTTTTCAATTCCAACATGGGTCCAAAAACCTGAGCTTCCCGAACAATACCGGTGATACTCATTTCCATTTTTCCCGCAGTTGGATCCGGCTGAACAATAGAAATAATTTCTGCAGGCGTATTGCTTATAAGGCCATGAAGCCCTCTTACCCCATATTCATCTTCCTCTGGACCTCCCACATGCGATAGTCCGCAAGTGGTTAAAAGTCCGCCGCCAAAATTCCGTATCCAGCCCATTCCCTTGTCTGAAAATCGTTCAGGAGGAACTACTCCAGTTTTGCTCAACCAAGCCAAACTATATTCTTTATAAAAGGCATCCGAAATATCCATCCCACGATCAATAATAACCTTGTACCTTAGTCCCGTTCCTGTATTGACCCATGCAATGCGTGTTCCTCTCCCTAAACCATTATCAAGGACAGAAGTCTCAATACCACCAACCTGAGCGGTATTCCCAATCTTGTCTTTACCTTTATATATAATTTTTTCCGTGAGCATTGCGAATATAATTCTGACTTACCAAATCTCTTATTCCTTAGTAAAAATTTCGTTTTCGGCATCACCACCAGAAATGAGGTACGCCAATAAGTCTTTGACCTCATCATCACTCAAACGATTGATCGTACCTGGCGGCATCAATGAAACCGATGACATTTTAGTACCCAATACCTCCTCTTTGGGAATAGTCCTAAGAACATCAGGCGCATACGGATTCTGAGATACCGTATAGTTTTTCCCTTCCTCACCAATTAATCTACCCACAATTGAGTTTCCATCCTTAAGCATAAAAACCGTGGTGTTGTACTGATCTGAAATTACATCACTGGGGTCAATAATAGCTTTAAGAATATCTTCGGCAGAAAACCGAGTACCGATTTGAGATAACTCCGGGCCTATATTCTCTCCTTCGCCACGCATACTATGACACGTAACACAATTGGTTGCCAAAAACATGTTCCTACCGGTTTCAAAATTTCTGTTCTGCAAACCATCGGCCAATAAGGGTGTTATATCCTTTTCTTCCCATCTCTTACCAGGCCCTTTGGGCTGCACCGCACTGGAAACCAACTCGTTTCCGGATTTACTCAGCAATGAATCTCCTGACATTTGATTGTAGAATTCCTTTTTATTCGCAGCCACGTGGGTCAATGCTTTCTTCCTTGCCTTATCTATAAAACCAATATAGCTACGCCCTGCTTTAAATGAAAAAGCTTTATAAAACCATTTGAAATATTTCTCCCTTAACTCCGGCGTCCAACCTACTGTGGCATCCTGTAATACCAGACCATAATATGTATGCTGTGCCAAAGGCATATTTTTTAGGGTTTCGGCGATGTCCATTCCATACTGCGGATTTCGTAAAATCAAATCTGCCGCATCCGTGGCCGTATTAGCCATTACCGAAGCATTTTCTCCTTCTTCGGATTCTAATAAGGCAAGTGTTTTTGAAATCACCGAAGCGTCATCTACAAATACCAATGTTTTGCTTAACAATTGATTTAACACATCCGTATCTGCTGGATAATGGGTTGAAAGATATCCGCTGATTTTTCTTTTAATATCTGCATTAGGTTTCCCAAAACGCGCTAAAGTAAGCTCTATGGCACGAACCAAATCTACTTGGTTTTGCTCAGAAAGACTTGCATAATCAATATGTACCAAAGAATTCAATAGTTGATCACGCTGACTTTTATCTCCCTGTCTAGCCAAAGCAACGGCTGCATGAATCTTTCTAACCGCATTAGTTTCCGCATAAACTTTTTCCTGCCAAGTGCTTACAGGTTGATGTTCTACAGCAATACGGGCAGCATATTGAATAAAACGGTCTTTACTATTTAAATATGGCCAAGCAAAATCTAAAGCCCCATCCTTAGGAGCTCCGTGATAAGTCTCCAATTTTTTACGGATTTCGTTTTCCTTAGTAGGCTCCAAATTCGCAGCGGCCCCTGTTAGTTCATCTGGATTGTTATAATAAACACGATACAGGTCTGATTCTAACCTACGTCCTCCGGTCATAAAGTACATGGCTCCGTCCGGGCCAATAACCCCATCCGTTAACGGAAGTGGAATTCCAGATAAAAATTCCTCTTTTTCACCAATATAAGATGCACCATTAGCTTTCATTTCAATGGCATAAATAATCCCGAAACTCCAATCAAAAGCAAATACGCTATGTTGATATTTTTCAGGAAACTTAGCTCCATTTCCATGCATTACATTAGTAGGTGACCCTTGACCTATATTAAGTACAGGAGGTACATTGTCAGGATACGCAGCAGACCATTTGCCATTTCCCGTTCGCCATCCAAATTCCGCTCCGCTTGTAACATGGCAAATTCGGGTGGGGCGATACCATGGCATTCCTAAATCCCATTCCATATCCGAGTCATAAACGAACATATCTCCCAATTCATTGAACGCCAAATCAAACGGATTTCTGAAACCTGAAGCCACAAGCTCCCATCGTTTTCCCTCAGGGTCAAGATTTGCCACCCAACCTCCGGGAGCCCCACGGTCATTGGCATGCCCACGAGGGTCTTTAATTTGAGGAAACAAATTGTCATCCTGCCAGTTGTTAGGAAGACGATATCCTTCCATCTCCGGTAGATCTGTATGGTTACCAGCTATAACGTATAGCGACTCCCCATCTGGAGAAAGAACTATACTGTGAGGGCCATGCTCTCCTGCCCCGTCCAAAGCCTTTAAAAGTGTAATTTTATCGTATTGATCATCATTATCCGTATCCTGTAAACGATAAAGGCCACTAGTCTTTTCAAAATCATCACTACCCCTATGGTTTACCATTACATAAAGGCTATTGAAAGCGTACAATAACCCTTGGGCATAACCCATTTGTATTATGGAATCTGCTACTTTCGCTTCCGTTTGAATTTTAAGCTTTTCTATTTTTGGTGTAAGATTGTCCGCTCCTATTGGTGCAACTTCCATTCTGTACAAAGCACCGTATTGATCTGAAGTAATTAATCTTCCCTTATTATCAAAAGTCATGGCCACCCAAGACCCCATATTATTATCTCCAGGACTATATAAATGTTCTGCATCAAAACCTGGCTGTAATTTTAGCTTTGCTATTTTAGGGTTATCGGACTGAACCGTTTCATTTTCATTTTTTTTGTCGGACGTACAGGAAGTTGCTAAAATCAAAACACTACAAAGGAGAAGATTAAGCTTATTAATCCTTAAAAAATTTATAATCATTTTAAGTTTTGTTTAAATAGAATATAGGTTCATTAAAGAACCGATAACTCTATTGAGTTGGGTTGGTGTTTTAAAAACATGGCTATAACTTTACGGTTATTTTTATGTTTCTAAGTCCCTAAAACTAATGAAGCATTTTTTCTTTACTATCCTGTAGTGTACTGCCCAATTTTGCGCTACAAATGTAAAATTGAATTTATAAAACTGAGTGTCATTGAAATAGGTGGGGAAATTCCAAACCAGAGGATAAATATGATTTTATTTTTTCAAGTCTTTCCAATCTACAAGAGTAATATTCCTCTCATCCAAAATTGACCTACACTCTTGGCTTGTAAAATAGTCAAAATCGATTTGCCTCCATTCAGAACCAAAATTTGGATGGTTAATAGTTACAGCTTTCATTTCTGCATCATCAAAGGCAGGGTGAATTAATATAAGATTAACGCCATCAACCAGATTATCAAAAATACTTCTGTAATATTCCTTTAATTTTCCTTCTTTAAAATATCCAAAATTTCCATAATGTGTTTTGTCAATTACCAAGTCTTCTTCTCCTAGGTTCTGGCTGTAATCCAACCCAACCATTTCCATAAGTTCCCTATTCAACAGAACAGGTATATTATATACCCTCCCTAGGTCTTTATAAACTTCAAATAAGTCTGCTCTAGCCCCAAGACTATACATATGTGAATCAATATGACTTGGATTAATACCAAACTTCAACCCTCTCTCTATTTGAGCTATAAGTTCCTTTTTGACTTCGGACACCACAGCATGTTCCCTTAGTAAATCTCGATTTCTAAAAAAATAACCGTTCTCATCTACCAAACTTGAAACTTCCGAGACTGGCAAAACGGGCCCAAATTTATATTTTTCCCATTCACAAGTTAGAGTAAGATGAATTCCATAATCGTAAAATGGATTTTCTCTAGCAAATTCCGTCATCTCATAAAACCAAGGACAATTGACCATAATGCTACATGAGTTAACCATGCCCTTTTTGAGAGCCTCCATTGTTGCTCTATTTTCGGACTGACATAGACCAGCATCATCGGCATGAATAATAAGTTTTTTGCTCTTTTTCATAATTAACAATAATAAAGAATAGGGAATTAAATTGAATTGGGAGTTTCCAGTAACTAAGCAGGAATTTAAGAAAAGAATATCAGCTAACATTTATCATATCGAATTGATAAAATTAACCTAACACACCTACACTATTCTACCGTTAAAATTAATATTTTATAATATTTGAGGTAATTTTGTATATTTATGAAAATTTATACTCATTAAAAAAATGAATTCTTGAAAATTACGCCTCAAAATTCGTTTTATTATGGGTATCCCTGACGAAAGAAATAGACTATGAAGCTGACGTACAAACAAACCGAAAAACGACCCGAAAATTCCTTTTTAGCTCGGCAAGACCGCTTACCATGTATAGAACAGAACTGGCATTTTCATAAGGAACTAGAACTTATATACTTTATAAAAAGTAGCGGCACACGTTATGTAGGTAATTCTATTGGAAGCTTCTCTCCGGGAGAACTGTATCTCATTGGCAGCAATATTCCCCACCTGTTCCGCAACCATAAGGAGTATTATAACGACCAACAGGAAACCGAAGCGGTTAACCTGATCGTAATAAAATTTGAACCTAACTTTTTGGGAAGCGACTTTTTAGACCTTACCGAATCCAAGCGGTTAAAAAATCTTTTTCAACAAGCGGAAAGAGGTATAAAATTTTCCGAATCCGCTACCTATATGGTTCACAACCTTATCCTAGGCTTGGTCGGGGACCAAGGTCTTTCCAGCATTGTGGGGCTTCTAAAAGTTCTTGATACACTATCTATAAGTGAAAATTATGATTTGCTCTGCTCAGAAGTAATAGCCAACACTTACAACAGCAATGAAAAGGACAGAATGCGTAAAATCATAAATTTCTTGACCGAAAATTTTGAAAAGAAAATAGAATTGGAACAAATTGCCTCTATAGCACACATGACGCCAAATGCATTCTGTAGATACTTCAAAAAGAAAACTAGAAAATCCTTTACACAATACCTAAACGAAATACGCCTTAGAAATGCTTGTAAGTTGTTGATTGAGGGAGAAATGCAAATCTCAACCGTTTGTTATCAGTCAGGTTTTAATACGCTCACCAATTTTAATAGACAATTTAAAGCTTTAATGAACATTACCCCAACCGAGTATATGCAAAAGTATAACGAGAAAAAAGAAGTTGTATAAACTCTTATATGTCTCAAAAAGCACAAGTGGGGTTACAATAGTGCCTATAATGGTTAATGTACGCATTTTCACGATGGTATATTTCTGCTATTTTTGTTTGGATAGCCTGCCTACCTAACTTAAAAATGACCCTGTGACCAGCCTAATATTTTTACTCCTTTGCATTGTTCTGCTCATTGTTGCGGTAACTGTATTTAAAGTGCACCCTATTCCCGCCTTACTTATTTCAGGGTTGATTCTAGGGCTAACAACAGGGAGCTCTGTAGAATTAGTAACAGAGAGTTTATTAAGCGGTTTTGGAAATACTCTAAAATGGATAGGACTCATTATTCTATTTGGTACGTTACTGGGGGAAATTCTAGCGCAAACCGGTGGTGCAGATGTCATAGCCAATACCATTATTAATTTATTCGGCACCAAGTACCTTCCTTTAAGTATGGCCGTAATTGGCTTTTTGATAGGAATTCCGGTTTTTATGGATGTGGCCTACCTGACCTTGCTCCCCACCATATTCGTCCTCTCAAAAAAATCAGGCCATTCAGTACTTACCTTAGGACTTTCATTGGCCATTAGTCTTACTGTAGCCCATGCCTTGATTCCACCTACCCCAGGACCTCTTGCGGTAGCTGCCATTCTTGAAATTAATATTGGGGATATGATTCCCATTAATATTGTTGTAGCTCTAGCTGCGATAGCCGGTGGGTTATTATGGATAAAATTGAACAAGAAAAATCTTGCCCTGAAATTACCGGACACGAATACGGGCGAAGCATCACAAACCAAAGAACTAACGGGGTTTAAAAAAGTGTTGCCTTTTGCAGCCTTATTAGTACCATTGTTCCTTATGTCCATAGGCACTATTTTCCCTTCGGAAAACGGATTCATTGCATTTATAAAAAACCCTGTATGGGCACTTCTCATAGGCCTACTTTTTGCATTACCTTTGCTTCCTAAAGAGAATTTTTCTACCCGTTTAAATTCATTTTTTACAACTTCGGGAGAAAAATCAGCTATCGTTATTCTTATCACCGGTACTGGGGGTGCTTTTGGACAGGTAATCAAAGACACAGAAATAGTAGGTTCTATGTTTTCCAATGCGGGAGATATTGCTGCAATGGGCATAGTTATACCTTTTCTATTAAGTTTCCTTTTTACGACTGTTACGGGATCAATTACTGTTTCGCTTATCACTACGGCATCTATTGTTGCACCACTGGTTTCCAATGGCACATTGCACCCTACCTTTACCGCCGCGGCTATTGGAGCCGGTTCTCTTGGTATTATTCACGTAAACAGTAGTTTCTTTTGGCTATTTAAAGAAGTACACGAAGTGTCTGTTTCTCGACTGCTAAAATCATTTAGTCTACTATCCGGTGTAGTCGCATTAAGTGGCGGACTTTTAGTATTGGCATTATATTACTTTACGCAACTTTAATGCAATCACCACTAGGATAAAATAATGTTACACTAGGGTAAAATCCGGGAATCCATCTCCTTTATATTGAATTTTCTTTGTGTCTCATGAAGGTTTAGAACACGATCGCCCCTTCTCATATATTCATCTATAAAATAAAAGCAACTCATATGGATACCTATCTACTGGCTATCATTTTAATACTATTTGCAAGCTTTTTTCAAGGAACTTTTGGTCTTGGCATGAAGCATATTGCACCATTAAAATGGGAGGCTTGGTGGTTAGTTCACGCATTTACGGCCATGATTGCATTCCCTATTATCTGGGCTTTGATTGTTATGCCCAACCTATTTGAAATCATTTCCCAGGCAGACAGTCAAACACTGTTCGTAGCTGCGTTCTATGGTTTTCTGTGGGGCATTGGGGGTATTCTCTTTGGGGTTAGTGTGGAAAAAACCGGTATTTCCATTACCTATGGCATTGTTATGGGTCTTGCGGCATCGGTAGGTTCCATTATTCCTCTTTTTCAGATTGATGGGGCCTTTGACCAACCTTCCTTTCCTATCATAATGTTAGGGGTAGCCTTGTTACTGTTAGGAGTTGCTATTACTGCAGTGGCCGGTGTACAAAGAGATAAATTGCACAATAACTCAACCACAAGTACTAAATCCATAAAAATTGGGGTACTGATTGCCGTTGCATCTGGTGTATTATCCGCTTTTTTAAACGTTGGCTTTTCCAATGCAGCACCAGTTGCAGCTATAGCCGTAAACGATTACGGTGTAGGAACACAAAATGCAAGTTTGGCTTCTTGGGTGGTTGTTTTGCTGGGAGCGTTCGTTATGAACGGAGGGTACGCCATATATCTTTTTATCAAAAATAAATCATGGGGTGCTTATAAAGTCCCCAATAAAGGGAAAGCCTTAAAATGGGCTATTGCAGCCGGTATTTTCTGGTTTGCAGCCTTGGGTGTTTATGGTCAAGGAGCAGCGCTAATGGGAAATCTAGGCCCCGTTGTGGGATGGCCTATACTTTTAGGGCTCGCTTTGATTATTAGTAATATTTGGGGCTTTAGAGAAGGGGAATGGAAGAATGCGAACAAGCCTTTTAAAATTTTACTAAAGGGACTTGCCGTTCTTATCCTTGCCATTTGTATTTTAGGATACGCCAATTATTAAGCCAACCATTTTTTTTTAAAACTATAAGCAATTTTATTATGAAAATCCAAAAGATTGAGCCTTTTGTAATTACATACAAACTAGATACCCCCTTCTATTTTTCGCAATGGCAGTATGATACTAGAAAAATATGTATCGTAAAAATAACTTTGGATGATGGTACTTACGGATGGGGAGAAGGATACGGGCCTGCGGAGGTTATTAAATCCGGAATTGACTTTTTTACACCCTTTCTTCTAGGAAAAGGTGCATTGGAACATGAAGTCCTATGGCAAGAAATGTATAGGCGCTCTATGGACTATGCAAGAAGTGGTGCTTTCCAAGCTGCCATTAGTGCTATTGACGTTGCGTTATGGGATATAAAGGGAAAGTTGCTCAACCAACCTGTATCCGTTTTATTGGGAGGCATCAAAAACCCTATTATTGAGCCTTACGCCACCGGACTTTACTTTACACGTTGCGAAAACCTTGAAGAACTTTTAGTAGAAGAGGCTCTATTTTACAAAGCCCAAGGGTTTAAAGCTACCAAGATGAAGGTTGGACTGGGTATTCAACAAGACCTAAAATACATTGCGGCCATACGCAAGGCCATAGGGCCAAGTATGCGACTAATGATAGATTCCAACCACGCATATTCCTATAAAGAAGCCATTGAATTGGCCAGAAAGGCCGAAAAGTATGACATCTCTTGGTTTGAAGAACCGGTATCTCCGGAAGATTATGACGGTTACCGCAGATTAAGAGAAAACACAACTATACCTATTTCAGGGGGTGAATGTGAATATTTGAAATTTGGTTTTAAACGACTTTTTGAAAATGACTGTGTAGATATAGCCCAACCGGATATTTGCGCTACAGGTGGGTTAACCGAAGCCAAGCGAATAACAACGTTAGCACAAGCCTATAATAAAGATGTAGTTCCGCATACTTGGGGAACATGGATCGCTATAAGCGCCGCTATTCATTTAGTAGCCAACCTAGACAAGAATCCAGGTAGAATGTACAATGACCTTCCTACTATGGAATTGGATAGAACGGAAAATGCACTCCGCGACGAGGTTACCCTTCATAACGTAAAACTAGAAAACGGACATTTAGAAGTACCCAGAGCACCAGGTTTGGGCGTAGATGTTGACATGGACAAATTAGAATACTATTTAGATAAAGAAATACATAAAGATGGAGCAGTTAAAATTCGGTCATAAGAAATTATATATTGATGGTGAACTTGTTGAAGCCTCAAACCATAAGACTTTTGAGGTAATCTGTCCTGCGGATGAAAAGCCTACTGCTACTATTGCATGGGCCAGTCTGGAAGACACCAAAAGAGCATTGGAATCTGCACAATCAGGTTTTGAGAGTTGGTCAAAACTACCCATACAAGAACGCTTAAATTGGATCGATAAGCTTAGGAACAAAATAATTGAAAATAGCGACTTGCTACGCGAAAGCATTATGCATGAAATGGGAAAAACATGGGAAGGTTCGGAAGAAGATCTTACCAGTATTACCAATTCGTTACAGTACTATTCCCAAGAAATACTGAAGCGTAATGACCTTCCTATTGAAGATAAAGAAGGTACGCACGAACATCATTTTGTATCACAACCTTTGGGAGTTGCAGTTGCCTTTCTTGCCTATAACTTCCCACTTTTGAATTTAGGTTTTAAACTAGGTCCTGCACTAGCTGCTGGTTCAAGTATAATTCTAAAGCCCTCGGAATTTTCTCCTTTATCAGCTTATATTATTGGAGAGCTATGCGCGGAAATTAATTTTCCAAAAGGTGTTATAAACGTTATTTGTGGTGATTTGCAGGATGTTGGTATTCCGCTTTGCGAAAGTAAAATACCTAGATTGATAACTATGATCGGTTCTACGGAAACTGCTCAGAAGCTTATCGCACAAAGTGCAAAAACTTCTATAAAAAGATACAGCATGGAATGTGGCGGAAACGCTCCTTTTATTGTGTGTAAAGATGCTGATCTAGAATTGGCCGTTAATATTGGAACCGCTCTTAAAGTTGGCAACTCCGGCCAAATCTGTGTAGCTCCCAACCGCTTTTTTGTTCATGAATCTCTTATAGAGGAGTTTACCGCTGGTATGGTTGCAAAGTTTAAAACTACTAAACTTGGTTTTGGGCGAGAAAACAAACCGGACATGGGTCCTTTGGCCAATAAACAATCCGTTATAAATGTAAAGGGAATTGTAGAAACAGCCATTGCCCAAGGTGGTAAATTGGTATATGGCGGCAATGCGCTTGAGGGTCCCGGTTATTATTTTGAACCAACGGCAATCACCTTTGATTCTAATGATGTAGAAATCCTTCAACATGAAGTTTTTGGTCCTGTAGCTCTAATTGTTCCATTTAAAACAAAAGAAGAAGTTATTGTACTATCCAATAATACAGATGCAGGTCTAGCTTCTTATGTGTTTTCCAAGGACAATGAAACCCTTCAATTCTTTGCCAACGCCCTAGAATTTGGAGAAGTACAGCTTAACGGGGTAAAATATGACATATACCTACCGCATGGTGGTGTAAAAAACAGTGGTATTGGAGTGGATTGCTCTACTTTTGCGCTAGATGATTATCTTGCCAAAAAAAGAGTAACCAAAGCTTTACAACACTAATGAAATTACCCGAAAAGTTTATTAGCTGCGATTGGGGAACAACCAATTTTCGGCTACGTTTAATTGAAACCACAACGCTCAAAATCCTGTCGGAACACACGACGGATATGGGCATAAAAAAATGTTTTAGTGAATTCAAGAATCAGCCTCATTTGTCTCAAAATCAGTTCTTTGAAGCATACCTAAAAGAACAGATTAAAAATTTAGATAGTACAATCAGTAATGATTATGTCATAGTAGCTTCCGGAATGCTCTCGTCCTCTATTGGCATGTATGAATTGGATTATGCCAATATGCCCTTAGCTTTTAATGGTAAGGACTTGATCAGCAAATACATTCCTTTTGATGATATGCCGGACCTATTATTAGTTTCTGGAGCTAAAACCAACGCAGATGTTATGCGGGGCGAAGAAGTCCAGGCAATTGGACTGTCTGCAGAGCTCTCTAAGTATGACAAAGGTGTTCTGTTATTGCCGGGCACGCATTGCAAGCATATAGCTTTTGAAGCAAATGTTTTTAAAGATTTTACCACGTTTATGACGGGTGAACTTTTTGACACCATTAGCAAGCACACTATTTTATCTGCCTCTTTAAGTTCAGCCCCTTGGAATGAATCTTTTAAAGATATGTTCTTAAAAGGAGTGGAAAAAGGATTGGCAAATCAGCAAATGCAATCTTTGTTCTCGATTAGGGCAAATACCCTGATCAACCAAGTTTCTGGTGAGCAAAATTTTTATTTTTTATCCGGCCTAATGATCGGTGGCGAACTAGCCGGTTTAAAGAATAAAAAAGGAACAATTTTTCTAGCAGCAAGCGGTATCTACAATATACTGTATAAACTGGCATTAGAATCGTTTTTACCAGCAGAACGGATTGTTTGCTTTGAAGAGCAAACATTGGAACAAGCATTATTAACAGGACAACAACAAATATTACAGACGTATGCAGAATAAAATATTTTCATGGGATAAATACAATCAAAACCCTATAGTAGGTATCCTTAGAGGTCTTAACACAGAAGAAGTACTTAAACTTATTCCCTCTTATATAAAAAGTGGTTTCTACACTATTGAAATTACCATGAACTCTCCTGAAGTTGCCCGGACCATTGCAACTTTGGCAAAAGAATATCCAGAACTTAATGTAGGTGCCGGTACGGTATGTACCATGCAAGATTTGACCAAAGCTTTGGAGGCCGGTTCTCAATTTATTGTAACTCCTATCATTGATGAAGAGGTAATAAAGCATTGTGTAGCCAATAAAATTCCAATTTTCCCAGGTGCGTATACCCCAAGTGAAATTTACAAAGCATGGTCATTAGGTGCATCTGCGGTAAAAGTTTTTCCGGCAACGCAACTGGGTATTCAATACATTAAAGATGTTTTGGCCCCATTAAACGAGATAAAATTGTTGCCCACGGGAGGCGTTTCCGTAGATAACATTAAATCATTTTTTCAAGCAGGAGCCGTTGGTGCCGGTATGGCAAGTTCTCTTTTTGACAAAAAAATGCTTCGCGAAGGAAATTACGAAGGTCTTGAAGAGCATTTCGCTAAGATGAAAAACGAAATCAAAGAATTTGTAAAACAATAATTTTTAAGCAAGTGGTAACAAGCTACCCATGCACATATTCGACTAAATCAATTCTTCTAAAAATGAAAAACAATAAAAAAAGAATACAACAAACTATTCTACTTTTAGCAATTACCTGTTTACCTGTATTTAGCACTTTTGCAATGAATACACAGGGTTCAGACCCCATTGTTTTGGAAAATGAAAAGTTGAACGTTACGGTAGACTCAAAGACCGGCTGTTTTTCGGTTACCGAAAAGACTTCGGGCCACATTTGGAAATCGGACCCGTGGGAAAATGCTGCGGGTCTGTTAACCTTAACCGACTCTAAAGGAAAAAAACATACGATCAACATTTCCAAGAGCAAGAAAATTGATGTTTCACAAACTTCAAATAATACGGTATCTCTCAAATTTATTGACCCTGTTCTCAAAGACGGCTCCGTCGCTACAGGGGTTTCCATTGTCACAGAATTAAAGCTAGATGCAAAAACAGCTCTGTTAGATGTTGAAGTTAAAGAACATAACGCCGGTAATTTCAAACTATCGGATTTACGTTATCCAGCTAGGACTTTCAGCTTAAAGACAGATGAAGATAAGGGTGCTGCTGTAATTCCTCAAAAGCAAGGGATCATCTGTCCGTCCTATATTTTTCCTATGAACGGAGGTCGTTTTTGTAAATGGGATGATGCCACTTACAACAATAAATCACAAGGTTTTTTAGAATTGTTCAACAATGGTACCGGACTTACCATGCCTTGGTGGGGTACTTATAATGAAAAATCTGCCGTAATGGGTATTGTAGATGAATCCGCTAGACCCCAAATGCAATACAATATCAATAACAATGGTCAATACCTTTTTAAAGGTGAAATGTCTACTTACCAACGTATTGTTTTTCTTGACCCTATTTGGAAATTGAACGAAGAGAAAGGTAAAATGCGCATGAGCTACCATTTTATTCCCGGTGGTGATTATGTAGATATGGCTAAAGAATATCAAAAAGAGGCTAAAGCCCGTGGGCATTTTGTTTCCTTAAAGGAAAAACTAAAAAGAAATCCAAATGTAGGTAAACTTCCAGGAGCTATTTATTTCGGAATCTACGGCGGCTATCCTCATTATGTGAATATGCCCGGAATGGCTTTCACTTTTGATGAATTAAAAAATACTATCCAGACCATTCATGATGATTTAAAAGTGGATAAAGCATTTGTTCATGCGTGGGGAACCTTTTCTAATTTTGTTCCGCACAACTCCCCTATCAGCGAAGCTTTAGGTGGACCTAAAAAATTAAAGGCCGCGGTAGATTTAGCCAAATCTTATGGGTACTTGTATTCTTCATATCACGCTTATTCTCCTATGTTAGAGAATGACCCTAATTTTACAACGGACCTTATGCAACGTGATGCAGAAGGAAAGCTAATGAATACCGGTAGTCGTTGGGCGCGTGTTGACCCAAAATTTCAGAAAGCATTAGCTCAAGAAAATATTGAAAATGAAATTTCTTATTTAGGCCTAGAGGCCGATATTACAGATATTACTTTTGCCGCATACCGTGAAAACGGAAAAGAAGGCCGTATTGAGCTGGCCAAATACATTGACAGCTTTAACTTGGTAAACGGAACCGAACATGGCCAAGAACAATGGATACCCTATTTTGATATGTTCGAAGGGATGACCTATTTGGAGGACCGTCCACTTTCTGTAATCTCCCACCCTGCTCCACTTTTCAATTTGGTGTACCATGAAGCTATAGCCAATTTTGGAAAAATTCAAGATCCGGATAACGAGGTTACTGCCAACGGCGATTTCAGAATAAAAGCCTTAAGAAGTATGTTGTTTGGAAGAGGCACTACCATATTCTTTGCTCCTTACGAATTTGAAGGCATGCGCCCTATGATAGAAATGGCAAGAGATTTGGTAAGCCCTGTTCATAAAGAAACATTCTATTCAGAATTAAAAAGCCACGAATATCTAAGTGCCGATTACAAAGTACAGAGAAGTCAGTTCTCTAGTGGTACCGAAGTAATTGCCAACTTAGGCCCGGTAGCACAAAAGGTAGAAGACGGTGTTTCCATTCCCGGATACGGCTATAGAATTAAGATGAAGGATGGCAGTGTAAAAACCGGTCATTTCCAAGTGAGTCTTCACATGGATTAACAGAAGATTTTCATCAAACAAATACAAAAGACAGGTCATTATGAAATATGTTGCAACAAAATTAAAATCAAATCAGACTAGATTTAGTTCAATTATATTCTCGTTTTGTCTTTGTACGATTTTTTGCCACAACACGCTTCTTATAGCCCAAGACCGTCCTAATGTATTGATTATGCTTACCGATGACCAAGGCTATGGTGACCTAGGTTCTCACGGCAATCCCTATTTAAAAACACCAAATATTGAAAAAATAGGCAAGCAAGGTCTTGAAATGACCCATTTCTTCTCCTATCCAAATTGTTCTGCTACTCGTGCTGCCATTTTAACAGGCAGATATCCGTATCGCACAGGAGTCACAGGGGTTACACAAGTTGATCACTTTATGAATACTTCAGAAGAAACGCTAGCCGAGATTCTGAGTAAAAACGGCTATCGTACGGGAATTTTCGGAAAATGGCATTTGGGAGACAATGCGCCCATGCGCCCAACAGATCAAGGATTTCAAGAAGCTTTGGTTCATAAAGGTGGAGGAATCGGGCAAGCTGCGGGACCTGCTGGCAACACCTATTTTGACCCAATTCTTGAGCACAATAATCAATCTAAAAAGTACGAAGGGTATTGCGATGATATTTTTACGGATGCTGCTCTAGATTTTATGAGCGAGAAAAGTGAGAAGCCTTTTTTTACATATCTAGCAACCAATCTGCCACACTTTCCACTTGAAGTACCCTATGAAAAAGCCGACCCCTATAGAAAAATAGGACTTCACGAAGACAATGCCAAAACCTACGGCATGATCGATAATATTGATGCCAATGTAGGTCGTGTTTTAAAACGCTTAAAACAACTGGGCATTGAAGACAATACAATAGTTATTTTCCTTTCGGATAATGGGCCTAGGAACAGACGTACTAAAAATGACGTCTACCCAGGAAGATGGGTCTCAAATTTACGAGGAACAAAAACAAGTGTTTATGAATGTGGTACTCGTGTACCCTTTTTTGTAAGATGGCCAAAACATATTGAAAAAGCACAACAAAACAGTACTATGGGTGCAGTAATTGATGTACTGCCCACCATTCTAGATGTCTGTAAAATTGAAGCTCCTGAGCATATTAAATTGGACGGTAAATCATTGCTGTCCCTATGGAAAGGTGAAAAATCGGACTTTAAAGACAGGGAGTTCATTGTCCAAATGCATTACGGTCCAACCGTGTTCAAGTACATGCATTTTGCCGTACGTACCCAAAAATATAAACTGGTAAGTCCACATGATGACCCACACCACATCCTGTATCAACCTAAAGATGAAGAATTAAAAGAAGTACTCGCTAACCTAGAATTATACGATGTAGAAAATGACCCAAGCGAGCGTATTAACTTAGCCAGTAATCATCCTGAAATAGTAGAAGACCTTCTGGCCCGTTATGAAAATTGGTTTGACGAGGTTACTGAAGAAAGAGATTCAAAAGGTATTCAGCGTATTTATCTTGGTAGCAGCATGCAACTCTCTACTAATCTATCTCAGTTTGATTGGGGCGGCCCTAGAGTTCTTTCTAAAAATGACCTTGGCCACTGGCGCGTAAAAACGGAAGCTGGTAGATACAACGTAAGTTTGGACCTTCCAAAACTGGACCATGATGGAGTTGCTCATTTGAAATACAATGACCTGCACTTAAAACTTCCGGTAAACAAAGAGCAGAAGAAAATCACCTTTACAGATGTTATACTTCCTGAAGGAACAGGAAACTTCCATGCCTTCTTAAAAACAGAAAGATTAGCAAAAGGACCTTTATTTGTTGATGTTGAACGTATTGATTAATGCTTAAAGATTTCGATTTTACTGGTTTTCGCATTTTTTAAATCACACTCAAGTACCACATTTCATAACATTAACCAATAAACAAGGTTAAAATAGTGCCGTAACAGGATAAAATCTACAAATCACTGCTCCCTCTATTACCCTTTATTTGTATGCTACACTGCATCAAAGTATTCGTTGAACGCCAAGTTCTATTTTCAACGAATTCTAGACCATAACGCAACGGTGTATTATATAAATATTGGATTATGAAAAGAATAACCCTCTCCATTTGCCTCTTATTAACCGTGCTTTCTTGTAAACAAAGCGAGCCAGACCAGAACCTCAGCGCAGATACAACAAAACCACGTGATTATGCTGCCAATCTAGACACAGGAAAAGGTGTCATCAATAACACGAACAGTCCACATGTTAAGTTGAAAAGTATTGACATAGGAGACTGTAGATGGACCGAAGGTTTCTGGGCCGATAAATGGAAGGTTGCCGAAGAAACTATGATTCCCCACATGGGTGAAATCCTAAAAGGAGATATCGGTCACGGTTATAACAACTTTAAAATAGCTGCAGGACTCAAAGAAGGCGAACACAAAGGTTTTTGGTGGCATGATGGCGATTTCTATAAATGGATGGAAGCCAAAATGTACATTTACGGCGTAAATAAAGATGAAAAAATTGTTGAGGAAATAGATGAGATTATAGACGTCATAGCCCAAGCACAACAAGCAGATGGTTACCTCTCCACGCCAGCAATCATTAGAGATGATATAGACCCTTTTACCAACAGAAGATACCACGAATTATATAATAGCGGTCATTTATTAACTAGTGCTTGTATTCATTACCGCCTGACCGGAAAGACCAACTTCTTGGACATTGCCGTAAAGCATGCCGATTATCTGTATAAATTGTTCTCTCCAAAACCTGACCACCTAAAACGTTTTGGTTTTAATCAAACACAGATTATGGGCTTGGTAGAATTGTACCGTACTACCAAAGACAAGCGCTATTTAGAGCTGGCCGAGCAATTCATAAATATGCGCGGCACTTATAAAATTGAAGATGATGAGACCACAAAAGGATATCCTATTGGTGATATGGTTCAGGAACGCGTTCCGCTTCGTAAGGAAACCGAAGCTGTAGGTCATGCGGTACTGGCACTTTATTTCTATGCCGGCGCTGCCGATGTTTATGCGGAAACTGGTGAGAAAGAATTAATTGATGCGCTAGAAAGGTTGTGGGACAACGTGACCAACAAAAAAATGTACATCACGGGAGCCATTGGCCAAACGCATTATGGGCGTTCTTCCCGTCTAGATAAAATTGAAGAAGGTTTTATTGATGAGTATATGATGCCTAACATGACTGCCTATAACGAAACTTGTGCCAACATTTGTAACTCTATGTTCAATTACCGTATGCTTACCCTTACCGGTGATGCTAAGCACGGCGATATTATGGAACTTGTGTTGCATAATAGCGGACTATCAGGCATTAGTTTGGACGGAAAGAACTATTACTACTCCAATCCTCTTCGGAAAATTGAAGGTGCGCTAGACTATGAAAAAATGAACGTTGAGTTTCCCGAAAGACAACCTTATCTTAAATGTTTTTGTTGTCCTCCAAACTTAGTACGTACCATTGCAAAATCTCCGGGATGGGCCTATAGCAAATCCCAAAACGGAATTGCGGTTAACTTATACGGAGGAAACGAATTGAACACGACCCTATTGGACGGTTCAACTATAAAACTTACGCAAAAGACAGATTACCCATGGGATGGCGCCGTTAAGATTACAGTGGATGAATCCAAAGCCGATGCTTTTGATATTCTTCTTCGTATTCCCAGTTGGGCTAAGGGTACTCAAATTTATGTAAACGGAACAAAAACAGCAGAGGCTGTACCCGGTACGTTTGCTAAAATTGAAAGAAAATGGGCCGCTGGTGATGAAATTACTATTGACATGCCCATGGAGACCAAGTTCATAGAAGGTCACCCTCGCATTGAAGAAGTTCGAAACCAAGTAGCTCTAAAAAGAGGCCCGGTTGTGTACTGTATAGAATCAGCAGATTTACCCGAAAAAACAGATATCACCAATGTTTATCTTTCGTCCGATAAAAAACTGAATCCTACTTCCAGACCGGATTTGTTAGGAGGTGTTACCACTTTGGAAGGTGAAATTTTAATTAGAAAAGACAAACCTGGTGAAATGTACCAAGAAGTGAGCTCTCCTAAATTTCAATCCTTTAAAACCAATTTTATACCTTACTATGCTTGGAGCAATAGAGGTCAAGGAGAGATGACGGTTTTCCTTCCTGTAATCTGGAATTAGCATCTATAATGGCTCATAACATCTTAACTTAAACTTTTCTTATGGGTTCTTATAAAAAGAATGCTTTTACGTACGCAACTATAGTAGCTATGGGCGGTTTTGTCTTTGGGTTGGACGCCGCTTTAATATCAGGAACTATAAAATTTATTACACAGGAATTCTCGCTTACCGATCTAGAATTGGGATCGGTAGTGGGAGCCCCCGCAATGGGAGTGCTCCTGGCGCTCGTTTTTGTGGGTTATGCCTGTAACAAATATGGCCGGAGAACCACTTTAATGATTGCCGCTGCCCTCTACCTTGGTTCGGCAGTAGCTTCTGCATTGGCACCCACATACGTATCACTATTAGTAGCCCGTTTTATGGGCGGTTTGGCTTTTAGTTCTATTTCTTTGGCATCTATGTACATTGGTGAAATAGCCCCTCCAAAATGGCGTGGAAAATTGGTATCTATGACGCAAATAAATATTGTTGTAGGTCTTTCCGCTGCTTACTTTATCAATTACCTCATCTTGGGTTGGGCAAACTCGGAAGCTCCATGGGTACGAGAATGGGGATTGGATACAAATACATGGCGTTGGATGCTGGGCTCAGAGGTTATTTTTGCCCTGTTATGGTTCATACTTTTGTTTTTTGTTCCTAAAAGTCCAGCTTGGTTATTGTACAAAGGACGTGAACCGGAAGCCATAAGAACACTACAAAAAGTAACCCCGGAAAATGAAATTCAAGCCAAAATAACACAGATGCACTCCAGTCTTGAGAGTAGTAACCAAGACCGCTCCGTAGGCACTCAGATTAAAGAAATTTTTGGCAAACCAATGCGGGTTACCATGATTATTGCAATGACCATTGCCATTGCCCAGCAAGCCACCGGAATAAATGCCATTCTTTTTTATGCCCCTACCGTATTTGAACAATTGGGAATAGGAACGGATGCAGCTTTTGCCCAAGCCATCTATATTGGACTTACCAGTATCGTATTTACAGTTTTAGGGCTGCTCTTGGTAGATAGAATAGGCCGTAGACCAATGATTATTTGGGGTATGCTTTGGATTGTATTAAGTCTTGGGGTTTGTTTCTACGGATTCAAAACCGCCAACTATACCATTACGGAAAGTGCTATTTCAGATATGTCTTCCATACCTAATGCAGATAGGTTAAACCCATTAATAGACATACCTTATGATAGTGACATAAGCTTTAAAGCGGCACTCATAGAAACATTGGGAGAAACGGATGCCAGAGACTACTCGGGCCTATTGTTGCAAAAAGCAGCAGATATAAATGCCCTTCTTATTTTATTGGGTATTCTAAGTTTTATAGGAGCCTTCCATTTTTCAGTAGGTCCGGTGATGTGGGTGTTATTTTCTGAAATTTTCCCTATTTCCTTAAGAGGTATAGCCATCCCATTTTTCACCTTGATCACCAGTTTTGTAAGTTATTTGGTGCAGAAATTTTTCCCATGGCAATTAGCTACCATGGGCATAAGCTCTACCCTATTATTCTATGCCATTGTAGTAAGCATTGGCTTGGTCATTCTTTATATCTATTTAAAGGAGACCAAAAACATGACTATAGAAGAAGTACAATTGGCACTGGCCACCAGACGAAAAAAATAAACAGAAATGAAACAAGCCACACCCTCAAATATAAATAGCCCGTATACCCAACTAAAAAGTCTGAATATTGGAGATTGCCAATGGACAGATGGTTTTTGGGCCGATAAATTTAAGCTTTGTGCCAATGCCATGGTACCTTATATGGGCGATGTATTATGTGGAGATGTAGGCCATGCGCTTAACAATTTTAAAATAGCGGCCGGCGAAAAACAAGGGGAACACCAAGGCATGTTTTGGCATGATGGGGATTTCTACAAATTCATGGAGGCCAAGACCTATGTATACGCCCAAACCCAAAATAATGAACTTTTAAAGGAGTTGGATGAATACATAGAAATCATTTCCAAGGCACAAGAAACAGATGGGTACCTACAGACCCAAATTCAATTGAGAGAAGGCGTAGACCGCTACGAAAACCGCAAGTACCATGAAATGTACAATACCGGTCATTTGCTCATTAGCGCCTGCATTCACTACAGGGTTACCGGTCAACGTAATTTTTTGGATATCGCTATAAAACATGCAGATTTACTGTACACCATTTTTATGCCGGACACCAAACATTATGGTCGTTTTGGCTTCAACCAAACGCAGATAATGGGCTTGGTAGAACTGTATCGTACAGTAGGTGATAAAAAGTATTTGGCTCTTGCCGAAAAGTTTATCGATAACCGTGGGAAATATGAAGTAAAACATCACCCAACTACTGAGGGCTACCCTATTGGCGATATGGTACAGGAACGTACACCTTTACGGGAATCTAATGAAGCGGTAGGCCACGCTGTGCTTGCCCTATATTACTACGCAGGAGCTGCAGATGTTTATGCCGAGACAGGAGAAAAAGCCCTTATTGACGCCTTAGATCGCCTTTGGGAAAACGTTACGACCAAAAAAATGTATGTAACGGGTGCCGTGGGTCAAGCTCATTATGGCGCTTCGGTAAATCGTGATATGATAGAAGAGGGTTTCATAGATGCATACATGATGCCCAATATGACCGCCTATAATGAAACCTGTGCCAATTTATGTAACGCCATGTTCAGTTACCGCATGCTAAATTTAAAAGGCGAAGCAAAATATGCAGATATTGTTGAGCTGGTCCTTTACAATAGTGCCCTATCCGGAATTAGCGTAACAGGAAAGGAATATTTTTATGCAAATCCCTTACGGATGCTTAACAACACCAGAGATTACCATGCGCATGAAAACGTAACGGAAACCCCAAACAGGGAACCCTATCTAAGCTGTTTCTGCTGCCCGCCAAACCTGGTACGTACCATTGCCACGGTTTCGGAATGGGCCTATAGTCTTTCTGAAAACGGGGTAACCGTAAATCTTTATGGTGCCAATAATTTAGTATCGCAGCTACAGGACGGCTCTCTCATTAAAATTTCGCAAGAAACGGAATATCCGTGGCAAGGAACGGTAAAATTGAATATCGAAGAATGTAAAGCAGATGCTTTTACCATTGGTCTACGAATTCCAAAATGGGCCAAAAACACAACACTCACACTCAACGGAGAAAAACTAACAAACTCATTAACTCCCGGAAGCTTCGCCCAAATTGAACGAAATTGGAAAAACGGGGACGTACTTGTTCTTGATATGCCAATGGAAGTTGAATTTGTAGAAGGTCACCCAAGAATTGAAGAAGTACGCAACCAAATAGCCATAAAACGCGGACCAATAGTGTACTGCATTGAATCGCCAGATTTACCTGAGAATACAGATATTCTGGATATTTACTTTAACGGAAATAAAAAGCTGGAACCTACTTATCAACCCAATTTTTTAGGTGGAATTACCACTCTTGAAGGAGAAATCTTAATCCGAAAAGATAAAGGCGAAGGCATCTACAGAACCGTTCAAAAGCCCGAATGGACACCTTACAAAACCCAACTTGTACCCTATTTTGCGTGGAGTAATCGCGGGCAGGCCGAAATGACCGTATTCATGCCTGTGGTATGGGAAGATTAATTAGACAAATCAAAAAAAAACACATAAAAACAGACTAGACCGGACCAAATAGATAAAATAATGCTAATGGCAGTTAACCCATGTAAATAGAAACATTTGTTTTAGTGGTTCATTTGTAATTCATGGAACCCTATAAAAATTCTGTTAAAAGAATGAACTTTTCTCCCAGAACTCCATGGCCTATATCATATCTCTTTAGCAATTCAGAAAAAGGCAAGTCGACACTCAATAGATTAAAAAATATCATTTTACAAAAACATAGATTAAATTTATAGCTATGATAACTCACTTAAATCATTTCAAACTATTTCTATTCGCTACAATCCTGTCTATGACGACCATCGGATTAGCCCAAGAAACTCGCCCCAACATCCTTGTTGTTCTCTGTGATGACCTTGGCTATGCCGATGTTGGCTTTAACGGTTCTACCGATATTGTAACACCAGAAATGGACAAACTGGCCAGGGCAGGAGTAATTTTTTCATCGGCCTATGTGGCACACCCGTTTTGTGGTCCTAGCCGTTCCGCACTACTAACTGGTCGTTACCCACATCTTACCGGCACACCTTATAACCTGTTCCACAATAGTAGTGACAAAGACGAAGACAATATGGGGGTTCCGTTAGAGGAAACCTATATGTCCAAAGTACTTCAACAGGCAGGTTATTATACCAGTGCCATAGGTAAATGGCATTTAGGTTCCGCTCCAAAATTTCACCCTAACAAAAGAGGTTTTGATAATTTCTATGGCTTTTTAGGTGGAGGGCATGATTACTTTCCCAAAACATACATGAAAACCTATACTGAACAGGTAAAAGCCGGTAACAAGAATATTCGTGATTATGTTTTCCCCATGGAACACAACGGAAAACCAGCAAACGAAACCGAGTATATTACCGACGGTTTTTCTAGGGAAGCAAATAACAGTATCAAAACAGCAGCAAAGAAAAAACAGCCGTTTTTCATTTATCTTGCCTACAACGCCCCACATGTTCCGTTACAGGCCAAGACCGAGGATATGGCAAAGTTTGCCCATATAGAGGATAAGGACAGACAAACCTACGCCGCAATGGTCTATGCAGTGGACAGAGGCATTGGTTCCATTGTCAAAACCCTAAAAGAAACGAATCAACTGGACAATACCCTTATTGTATTTTTAAGTGATAACGGTGGTAATTTTGATCATGGTGCCAACAACTACCCGCTTAAAGGAACAAAAGGAGATACTTGGGAAGGCGGATATCGTGTACCCATGTTTTTCCATTGGCCAAAAAAACTGGCAGAAAACCAAACATTTGACCATCCTGTTTCTGCTTTGGACTTCTACCCTACTTTTGCTCACTTGGCCAATGCAAAAATTCCACAGGATAAAAAATTAGACGGTAAAAACATTATAGACCATGTTATAAACAAAACGGAGCCGTACAAAGATGAGATGATCTACTCGTTACGCTATCGTGAAGGTTATAACGATGTAGGTGCGCGCCAAGGAGATTGGAAGATTACGAGAATGGGCAACGAACCATGGAGACTCCATAATATTACCGAAGACATAGGCGAAGAAAAGAACCTATCCGGTAGATATCCTGAACGCTTAAAGGAAATGATAGCCAAGACTAAAGCATGGACAGATACCTTTGTAAAACCATTGTGGGTGTATTCCAAAAAAGACCTAGAACTATGGGAAAGTGGCCATATGCCTCAATACGATGAAACGTTTGAAGTAGATAAGCTAGTAGAATCTCCATACGAGAAATAAGACTTACCATTTAGAAAAACAAAAAGAGCCGCATAATGCGGCTCTTATTTTATATACTTATCAGTGGTTATTTTGCTACGTTCACGGAACGTGTTTCCCTGATTACAGTTACTTTCACTTGTCCTGGATACGTCATATCCGTTTGAATTTTCTGTGAAATCTCAAAAGACAACTGTGCTGCCTTTTCATCATTCACTTTTTCACTTTCAACAATAACCCTAAGTTCTCTACCCGCTTGAATGGCGTACGCTTTTTGAACACCACCAAAACCAAAGGCAATCTCTTCTAGGTCCTTTAAACGCTGTATGTACGAATCCAATACTTGTCTACGTGCTCCTGGCCTTGCGCCGCTAATAGCATCACAAACCTGAACTATTGGCGATATAAGGGTCTTCATCTCAATTTCATCATGGTGAGCCCCAATAGCGTTACAAACGTCCGGTTTTTCACCATATTTCTCCGCCCATTGCATACCCAAAATAGCATGTGGGGTTTCTACCTCCGCCTCGGTATTAGGAACTTTACCTATATCATGTAAAAGTCCGGCACGTTTTGCCAATTTTGGATTTAGCCCTAGTTCGGCGGCCATCACGCCACATAACTTGGCAACCTCTCTGGAGTGCTGCAACAGGTTCTGTCCGTAAGAAGAACGGTACTTCATTCTACCAACTGCACGAACCAATTCCGGGTGCAATCCATGAATACCCAAATCTATTACGGTACGTTTACCTACCTCAACAATTTCTTGCTCTATCTGCTTCTCCGTTTTCTTAACGATTTCCTCAATACGTGCAGGGTGAATTCTACCATCCGTTACCAACTTGTGCAAAGACAACCTAGCTACCTCACGACGTACCGAATCAAAGCAAGAAAGAATAATTGCTTCCGGAGTATCATCAACAATTATTTCTACTCCTGTAGCAGATTCCAAAGCACGTATGTTTCTACCTTCCCTACCAATAATCCTACCTTTAACATCATCGGATTCCAAGTTAAAAACAGATACACAGTTCTCTACTGCCTCTTCCGTTCCTATACGCTGTATGGTGTTGATAACAATTTTCTTTGCCTCCTGTTGGGCCGTAAGTTTTGCCTCTTCTACAGTAGTTTGAATGAAGGCCATGGCATCTGTTTTTGCCGTTTCCTTTAAGGACTCCATCAACTGCCCTTTTGCATCATCTGCGGAAAGTCCGGAAATAACTTCCAATTGCTGTACTTGGTTCTTATGAAGCTTTTCCAGTTCGCTCTGCTTCTTTTCAAGGAATTCCTCTTTATGCGAAACCTCCTTTAACTTAGCATCTAGCTGACTGTTAAGCTTTTTGCTTTTAGCCAATTCGTTACTTACCTGAGACTCCTTATCACGGGTACGCTTTTCGGCCTCACCAATTTTCTTATCCTTGTTAATGATTACTTTTTCATGCTCGGCCTTTAACTCTAAAAACTTTTCTTTAGCCTGAAAAATTTTGTCTTTCTTAATGTTTTCACCTTCCGTCTTAGCGGCATTAATTATGGTCTTTGCCTCGTTTTTGGCATTGGAAAGGGTTTTAGAGGCTTTACCCTTTTCCAAAAATTTTGCGATGGCAAATCCAATCGCAAGGCCGACAATCGCGGCTATTATAAGTGTTGCACTATCCATATAACTATAAATTTAGGTTTGAACGTGCTTGAGAGACCAGAGCCGTACATAAGAAAGTTGTACCGCCGCAGTTACTCAAACAAATCCATAAAAAAAGCCCACATCAGAGAAGTTTTGTACAAACTCCAATAAACAGGTTTAGGGCTACAAGACTGATCAAGGATCCCTATACGAGTAGGGCCTGCTTTTACAATCTAAACTCACCCTTTTTAAACAAAATTAATGTTGAGTTTGTCAAAAGGTATTACCAATGTGGGCAGTAACTTATGTATTTTAAAGAACGTATTTATTTTAATCCAAGCTTTGAGGTCACCAGCTCATCTAGCGCTTTTAGACGCTCGGTTGCGTTAAGGGTTCCCTCAGACTGATCAATACCGCGTTGCTCTATTTTAGAGGCAAATTGTAAGGCACACATGGCCAAAACATCTTGCTTGTCCCGCACCGCGTAACTCTGTTCAAACTTTTTTGCCAACTGCTCAATGTTCTTCGCCGCCTTTCGCAAGCCTTCTTCTTGGCTTGGATCAATGGTCAAAGGATACACCCTATCTGCTATGGAAAGCTTAATTTTTAGCTTTTCTGACATGTTATTGTTTGAACATTATTCCGAAAGTTGCGCTATGCAATAGTCCAACTCCCTGATCAATGTATTTATTTTAAGCTTAGCTTCTGTTTTATTCGTATTACTGCCAAGCATTGAGTTTGCGAGCTTCAACGAGTTGTATTTCTCTTCCCACATAGAAACGGAATCCAACACTTTGTCTTTGTCTTCTTTTAGAGCGTTAAGCTCCTCTTGCAATTTAGTGTTGGATTGGTGAAGCACCTCCAACTTATGCAAAAGCTTGCTTATTTTATTTTCTAAAGAGTCTACGACTTTGACTAATTCACTCATAAATCAAACGCAATGCATTTTACACAAAGTTAACATACCTGCCCCTACTTAGCAATACTTTTTTGAATTATTCTTCAAGTAATACTTTAACCCTTTAAATAACGTTGGTTACATAAGAGATATCATTTTTGATGCTCTATATTTTCAAGAATTGAAACCGTTTGGCTAATTTCGTATCTCTGTCCAAAGAATTATGAGAAAACTTTTTATAGGCCTTTTTGCATTTATCAGCGCTGTTGGCATCTCCCAAGAAAAATACCCACAAGATGCCTTTAGATCACCTGTTGATATCCCCTTGATCCTGGCGGGAACGTTTGGTGAGTTACGCTCCAACCATTTTCATTCGGGTATAGATATTAAAACCGAGCAACGTGAAGGTTTGCCCATTTATGCCATTGCCGATGGAAGCGTAACCCGCATTAAAGTCTCTCATTGGGGTTATGGAAAAGTGCTCTACATAGCACATCCCAACGGTTATACATCCGTTTACGGACACCTTCAAAAATTTTCTCCCAAGATCCAAAAATTCATAAAGAAGCTGCAGTACAAGAAAAAATCATACGAAGTGGAAGATTTTCCCGGGTACTCCGAGATAAAGGTTGAAAAGGGAGAAGTTATCGCCTACGGCGGAAATACCGGAGGATCATCCGGTCCCCACCTTCATTTTGAAATTAGAAGCAGTATTTCCGAAAAGCCCACTAACCCTTTGCTTTACGGCTTTGATGTTCGGGATGCTACCAATCCAATTTTACAGAAGTTATATGGCTTCCCATTGTCCGATGATGCTCAAATCAATCAAAACAAAAACACAACACCCCTTAATTTTAAAAGGCAAAAAGACGGTACTTTCCTGGCAGACCCTATTTATGCCGTTGGCACCATAGGACTTGGATTTGTAGGTTACGACCGTCAAGACCTTGCGGCCAACCACAACGGCGTATATTCCGTTCAGCAAGTGGTAAACGGAAAAGTCTACACAGATTACGACCTGGAGTCCTTCTCCTTTGGCGAAACCAGATACATAAATACTCTTATTGATTATTACCACTACAGCAAATACCGCCAACGTATTCAACTATTGTACAAGGCCCCCGGAAACAAACTTAGCATTTACAACACATTAGAAAATGATGGTAAAATTGATGTTCGTGAAGGACTAAGCTACAAAGTAGAGCTGTTGATAAAAGATTTTGAAGGCAACTTAACAAAGGCTATTATACCTGTTGAAGGCAAAAAAGAACCTGTAAAAGTTGATAAAAAAGAAGAGAAGACAGAAAATTATGTCATTGCTAAAAAGCCTAATAACTATGATTTAGGTGCGGCCAAAGTATATTTCCCGGCAAACACATTTTACGACAATTTCTACATTGATTTAAAGAAAGACGATGACACGGTTAAGATACACAACGCCAGTGTTCCTGCACACCGTAACTTTACCATTACTTTTGATGTTTCTAAATATCCTGAAGCAGAGCGAAAGCAAATGTTCATTGCAAGACTTGACAGTAAATTGAGACCGTCTCACGCTTCTACCTATAAACGAGGGAATACTTTTACAACGCGCACTAGGAACTTGGGCACCTACACTTTGGCAAAAGATACCGTAGCCCCAAAAATTAGGCCCAAGAATTTTAAGGAAAAACAATGGCTGAACAATTACCACTATCTTAGTGTTCGTATTACCGATGACCTTAGTGGTATAGACACCTATTCCGCTACCATTAACGGAGAATGGATCCTAATGGAGTATGAGCCTAAAACGGCTACGCTTACCTATAATTTTGATGATGTTATCTTAGACAAGAAAGAATGTAAACTTGAAGTTACGGTAACGGACAATGTTGGTAATACTAACACCATGACCAGTACTTTTTACAGAAAATAACACCTTTTTGAAGTGCTCTAAACTTGTTATTCTTTTTTTGATATTCGGTTTTACACTTTACACGAGTGCACAGACCGCTACACTTACCGGCCTTGTTATGAACAGTGCCAACGAGCCTTTAAAAGAAGTGAACATTACCTCTGGCACAATTGGCACCTCTTCCGATACAAATGGATTTTACACCCTTCAGGTTCCCGCAGATAGGGTCATTACCATTACCTTTTCTCATTTAGGCCATAAAAACGCCGTGCTAAAAAACTTGGTTCTGAACACAAACGAAATTTTTGAGTTCAATCCGGTTTTAAGTACAGATGCCATTCAAATTACTGGAGTTACCGTTAGCCCTACGGGAAAAAAAACAGTGGAAGGCATTACTACCGTCAGCCCTGAAATCGTTAGGAATATACCAGGTGCCAATGCAGGTGTAGAGAATATTTTAAAATTGCTACCAGGTGTCTCCTCTAGCAACGAGCTCAGTACACAATATAATGTTAGAGGCGGCAATTATGATGAAAACTTGGTATATGTAAACGAAATTGAAGTCTATCGTCCTTTTTTGGTTCGATCTGCACAACAAGAAGGAATGAGCTTTGTAAATAGTGATATGGTACAGAATGTGCGTTTTTCTTCGGGAGGGTTCCAAGCCAAATATGGAGATAAACTTTCCTCTGTTTTGGACATCACCTATAAAAAGCCTTCGGAAACCGGTGTACAGTTAGACCTTAGTTTTTTAGGAGCAAGTGCATCTATAGAAACTGTTTCCAAAACCAAAAAGCTAAGCACTATTAGCGGTATTCGTTATAGAAACAATAGCTTATTGGTCAATAGCCAAGAAACCAACACCAATTTCAACCCAACCTTTGCAGATGCCCAAACCTATACAAGCTACAAGTTCTCCAAAAAGTTTCATTTGGACTTTTTGGGAACTATTTCCATAAACGATTACCAGAACGAACCTCTAAACAGGCAAACTAATTTTGGGACTATAAACGAACCAAAAACTTTGATAGTCTATTATCAAGGTGAAGAAAACAATCGCTACAATACCGTCTTAGGAGCGCTAAAAGGTAATTATTACCTGAATGACAATACGGTCTTGAAGCTCATTGCATCCCTTTACCACACTACCGAAGAAGAATATTCAGATGTAATTGCCCAATACACCCTTGGGAATATAGACAATGACCTTTCCGGAAATTCATTAGGTAATGCCACTAACTTACGCGGAATAGGTACCCAATTTAACCGCGCCAGAAATGAATTGGATGCCCTAATTTTCAATCTCTCCCATAAGGGAAGACATACCAAAGAAAACAAAGTATTGGAATGGGGCGCAAAATATACACACGAAGACATTCGCGACCAATTACGCGAGTCGGAATTTATTGATTCTGTTGGTTTTTTTGTTCGGCCACCCTTAACTGAATTCAGCAATAATCAGCCCGAAGAACCTTTTGATTCACCGCTTGTTGCCTATGACGAAGTAAACGCAAGAAATTTTGTAAAGACCGATAGATTTTCAGGTTACATACAATTCAGCAACCGCATGAACGTGGGAGTACATGATTTTTATTACAATCTTGGGCTACGTGCCCATTATTGGTCCATTAACGACAAAAACAGCAAATCCGTATCGCAGGCGGTTATAAGCCCTCGCGGACAACTTTCCTTTAAACCCAATTGGAAAAGCGATATGGTTTTTCGTCTTTCCGGCGGCCTCTACCATCAACCTCCGTTTTATAGGGAACTAAGAGACCAAAACGGAACGGTAAACCCCAATATAAAGGCTCAAGAATCCATTCATTTTGTTTTTGGAAACGAATATTCATTTAACCTCTGGGAACGCCCATTTACCTTAATGAGCGAAGTCTACTATAAAAGATTGAACCATGTAAACACCTACACTTTAGAGGATGTACGTATACGCTACGTAGCCAATAACAATGCCAAAGCTTATGCACAGGGGCTTGATTTAAGGCTGAACGGAGCTTTTGTACCAGGAACGGAATCTTGGGTAAGTGTTGGATATCTAAAGACCAAAGAAAATAGCAACAACCGTGGGTACATTGCCAGACCTTCTGACCAAAGGTTAAAATTTGGTGTTCTTTTTCAAGATTACATACCTGAATTCCCCAATTTTAAAATGTATCTGAACCTAGTTTATAATACGGGAGTACCCGGCGGTTCCCCAAATTATGCCGACCCATATAATTACAATAACAGATTACCTGATTATAAACGGGCGGATTTAGGAATTTCACATATTTTTGTTGGTGGAAACAGAACCTATCCCAAAAACCACTGGCTTCACAGATTTAAAGAGCTAAGTGCAGGATTTGAGATATTTAATCTGTTCAACAATCAAAATTCAATAACAAATACGTGGGTGAGGGATGTTGATAGCAAGCAACAATTTGCCGTTCCCAATTTCATGACAAGCCGTGTGTTTAACCTTAGGCTACGCATGCGCTTTTAGAAAACTAACTAATGAAGAAGATTTTTTTTGCCGCACTCTTACTGACATCCGTTTTAGCTAACGCACAAAAGAATATTTACGAAAGTGATAAATTTGATGCCCTGAGCGACTCGCACGAAGTGTTGGCAATTATTCCTTTTTTAGCTAATCTTGAACTTAAGGACGATATTTCAAAAGAAGAATTGAACGATCTTGAACAAAAAGAAGGTTATGCGGTGCAAAACGCCCTTGAAACCTATTTTTCAAAAAGGAAAAAGAAGAAGAAATTTTCGGTAGATTTTCAAGATGTGAAAAACACCAACGCCATATTGGCCCAGAATAAAATTGACTACAATAATATTGATGTCTACACGACCAAACAGTTAAGTGAAATTCTGGGAGTAGATGGTATTATAAGTGGAAACATGGATTTAAACGTCCTTCTGTCCAAAGGGATACCTACCGAGTTCAGCTTTATGGATTACTTTTCCGGCGATGCCAATTACGGGAGAATAGGTGTAAAAATAAGTGATGGCACCAGTGGAAAACTTCTTTGGAAATACGAAAAGAAAATCAATAAAAAGTCGGGAAAGAACACAACGGACCTTATTGACCGCATGATGAAACTGGCGGCACGTAAGTTTCCTTACGACCGCGAAAAACGGAAAGACAGGAAACAAAAGTAAAACTAAAAACTCCCTTTAAAGGGAGTTTTATTTTTCTACAAACTCCTTTAATGCCTGAATGGTGTATTCCAACTCCTCTTTGGTGTTATACTTTGAAAAAGAAAACCGCACCGAAGGTTTTTTAAGATCTTCCTCCGATAAAATTTCCGTTAGAACATGGGACCCCAAATCGCTACCGGATTGGCATGCGCTTCCTTTGGAACAAGCTATTCCTTTTATATCCAAATGAAACAAGAGCATTAACGCTTTTTGCGGATCAATGGGCAAACAAACGTTCACCAATGTAAACGTGCTTTTATCCATAGTGCCAGAATGCCCGTTGAACTTGGCTCCGGGAATTTCCTTTTTCATCCTATCAATAAAATAAGACTTTAGCTCGCTAACATAAGCTGTCTCTTCTTCTAAATTATCATAGGCTTCCGTAAAGGCCATTTCCAATCCAACAATATTATGGAAAGATTCCGTTCCGGCTCTAAAACCACGTTCCTGAGACCCACCGGATATGAATGGTTTTAATCCTGAATTTCTTTTTATATAAGCAAAACCTATTCCCTTTGGACCATGAAATTTATGCGCTGCCGCAGTTAGAAAATTAGCAGGTACTTCTTTAACGTCCCAAGCATAATGCCCAATAGACTGTACTGTATCCGAGTGAAAAAGGGCCCCATGGGCATGACATAACGTACAGACCTTTGCAATATCGATCTTATTACCTATTTCGTTATTAACATGCATTAAACTCACCAACTTTTTGGAATTCTCCTGTGTTAACAACTTTTCCAAATGAGAAAGTTCAGGGTTCCCGTAAGCGTCCAAATCAACATACGCCACATTTACACCCTTTTCATTTGCCAAATCCTCAACTGTATGGAGAACGGCATGATGTTCAATTTTAGAAGTAATGATAGTCTCCACCCCTAGATCGCGTACGGCACAACGCAAAATCATATTATCCGCCTCAGTACCACCGGAAGTAAAAATAATCTCTGCCGGATGGGCGTTCATATATTTAGCTATGGTTTTTCTAGCACTCTCTACAGCAGTTTTTGCAGAACGTCCAAAACTATGCGTAGATGATGGGTTACCGTAAAAATTAGCGAGCGCATCCTGCATCTTTACAATAACATTATCACGTACTTGCGTAGTGGCCGCATTATCTAAATAAACATTTTCCATTACCAAAAAATTCAATTAAGAACCTCCAAAATTAGCGGAATTAAAGTTAATTTCTCCCTAATTCAGAATAAACTTGTCCTTTATTTCCTTTAAATTTGACACATGAAAAAAATGCTACTTTTAGGTCTATTGGCCATTTTATCTGCTTGCGACGATGGTGACCTACAAATTGAACGTGTGGATTTTGACTCCGTTGCTCTTTCCTCTTGCGGCGATGAAGACGACCCTCTGGACACTACTTTTTTCTTTAAGATTGATGGAGACGAAGCATTTTTGTTAGAATTGGAAAGCGGACTATTGCTTAACGAAAGCTCTACGGAAGGTACGCTAACCAGTACCATAGGAGGTTCTTCTAGTTTGGTTTACCGACTTTTTTCCGATGACGTTTCGTCCGATTATTTTTGCTCTACCATTCCTGTATTGGAACCTACGGTAATTAGTGAAAATACGGCAACCGCAGGAAAAATAGCCGTAAACACTAAAGTAACCGCCGTTTCTAAAGATGTAAAAACCTATTCGCACACTATTCTCATAAATGGCTTGGCCTTGACCAATGACCAAAATGAAAGTATTACGGATGCCTCTACATTAACCTATGGTACTTTTAAGACCTCCACACCTACCAGTTTTAAACTTGAGGTTCCTTTTTCCAACTATGAGTCTATAACTGATTTTTCAGAATGTGAAAGTGCTATTGTAGACGGTAGTCTTAGATTGTACAAAATCATAAATGATGAATTTGTTTCTCTTGATATTCCTTTATCGGCTTTAGCAAATGAAGTCACTATGGTAGACGAACCTAGGACCTCTACATTGGAAAATGGTGAATTTAACTATACGGTACTGGATACTATCGTAGCCGATGAAATGGTCTGTACTTCCTCTCCCCTTTCGGAAGAAATCATTAGTCATAATTTTGTTTCCTCTGGAGGAGCCATAAATGTTGAAACAGTAGCCGGGGAACCTGATGGTGCGGGAGCAATTACTTATACGCACACAATTTCCTTAGATGCCACCGTACTTGTATTAAAAGGGAATGGTGATGATGTTGCCGATGTAACACTTACCGCTCTTGACAACTTTGTTCTAGGAACCTATACTACCGTGGGGAACTAGCTATTTTGGTATATGTAGATTTCAGTGGCGCCAAGGCCGTATTTCTGATAGTCCGCATCATAATATTTTACATTATCATAGCGTCTAAAAAGGTAATAAAGCTCTTCTTTGAGCACGCCTTCGCCAACCCCATGAATAAACACTACTTTTTGAATGCGCTTGCGCATGGCAAATTCCAGTTGACGTCTTGCCGTGTCTAATTGTAAATTGAGCATTTCATGATTGCTCATACCCTTGCTAGACCTTGTTAATTGATGAATATGAAGGTCCACTTCCATTTTTGGCGCGTTGCGCTCCTTTGGCTTTAAACCTTGGGGCTTTCTTTTCTTTGGAAGTTCCTTTTGCGCCTTTACTTGGTTGATTTCGAAATTGCTAACACGTATATCTCCAGTATCTACCTTAACTAGTTCATTGGCCTCAAAATCAAGCTCAAATCCGTCATTGGTCTCTATAGTTATACTTCCGCCGGAAACCTTTGTAACCTTGCCCGAGATAACATCATCTATGGTCTCTACCTTGTCCCCTATTTGAAAAACGGCCATAATTTATTTTGTATCCACAAAAATAATGGTAATTTTCCTGATAGAATTGCTAAACGGTAAAAATGCAGTTAGCCACGTTTCTTTTGGTTCTTGAAGACTTTATGCTACCATGCTTAAACAAAAAGCTTTTTGGTATTGATTGTCCAGGTTGTGGGCTTCAGCGTTCTATTGTTCTTTTCTTTAAAGGAGATTTTGGTGCTGCCTTTGATATGTATCCGGCAATTTTCACTCTTATACCACTTGTATTGTTTTCAATTGCAAGTCAATTTACCACGTTTCGTTATGACACGTATATAAAAATGGCCCTCGGAATACTGAGCGGTACTATTATATTAGTTAACTATATTCTAAAAATGACTCACCTAACCCACTAAAAAATGGAACAACACAAACTACCCAACGCCACGCTAATTCTTGTATTTGGAATCCTTTCAATAGTTACTTGCTGTTGTTACGGTATTCTTGGTCTTATATTTGGTATAGTAGCATTGGTCTTGGCCAAAAAAGCAACTGCCGTATATTTAGAAAACCCTGAAAACTACACGGATTACGGAAATGTAAAAACCGGAAAAATACTTGCTATTATAGGTATAGTGCTAAGTGTTCTTTATTTATTGATGACTATTGGTATGATTGCTTTCTTTGGATTTGATGAAATGCAAGACCCAGAAATGATGCGTGAAAAAATGGAAGAACTTTTAGGATAAAACTATGCAACAACCCTTACCGGGAGCGAGTAACGCCCTGACCTTTGGAATTCTTTCAATTGTATTGACCCTGCTTTGTTGTGGCCCCTTTGGTGCTATTTTCAGCTTCATTGGTTTATCGCACGCTAAAACTGCGCAACGCACTTTTGACCAAAGTAATGGCGAATATACAGGTATTGAAAATGTTAAAACGGGAAAAACGCTATCCTATGTAGGCTTGGCCCTAGCAGCCGTTTACTTGTTGATCAGCATCATTTATTTTGGAGCTATAGCCGCTATACTTATTTCCGCAGCTTCTGGAGGTGATTTTTAAAACTGAAATACTATTCTAAACAAAAAAGCCTGAAACTAAGTTTCAGGCTTTTTTTTATTGTTATCTCAAGATTATCTTTCAAACTGTTTCAATGTAGTTTTAATAATCTGAACACAATCTAGTAACTGCTCTTTGTTCATTACCAATGGGGGTGCAAAACGAATAATATTACCATGAGTAGGTTTTGCCAAAAGTCCGTTTTCCTTGAGGGCCATACAAATGTCCCAAGCGGTAGAACTTTCTTCCGTATCATTAATAAGTATAGCGTTCAGGAGACCTTTACCCCTAACCCCGTTAACTATGTTGCACCCTTTAATGAACTCACTAAGTTCTGCTCTGAACAAAACACCCAATTCTTCGGCGTTTTTAGCCAATTCCTCATCTTTCACTACTTCCAAGGCAGCCATAGCTACGGCGGCAGCAATAGGATTACCTCCAAAAGTACTTCCGTGATTCCCCGGTTTAATAACGTTCATGATATTGTCATTGGCCAAAACTGCGGATACAGGGTATGCCCCACCAGAAAGTGCCTTTCCTAAAATAAGGATGTCCGGTTTTACATTTTCGTGATCTACAGCCAGCATCTTACCTGTTCTGGCAATACCGGTCTGTACCTCATCTGCAATAAACAGAACATTATGCTTCTCACAAAGCGCCTTTGCTTCACGTAAATATCCTTCGGAAGGAACATAAACCCCGGCCTCACCTTGAATTGGTTCAACAAGGAAACCTGCAACATTGTTATTTTGCTCTAAAGCATCTGCCAACGCTTTAAGGTTATTGTATTCAATCTTAATGAAACCTGCCGTGTACGGTCCAAAATTCTTACGGGCCACAGGGTCGTTAGAAAAAGAAATAATAGTAGTGGTCCTACCATGAAAATTATTTTCACAAACAATAATCTGTGCTTCGTTTTCATTCAGGCCTTTTTTCTCATATGCCCATTTACGACAAAGTTTTAAAGCGGTTTCAACTGCTTCGGCCCCAGTGTTCATAGGCAACAACTTGTCAAACTGAAATGTATCGGTCGCATATTTTTCATACTTACCTAACATATCATTATAAAATGCCCTTGAGGTAAGCGTTAAGGTCTGTGCCTGATCGGTCATGGCCTTAACAATTTTGGGGTGACAATGCCCCTGGTTTACTGCGGAGTAGGCCGAAAGAAAATCGTAATACTTTTTTCCTTCAACATCCCAAACATGTACACCTTCACCTCTGTTAAGTACAACAGGCAATGGGTGATAGTTGTGTGCTCCGTGCTTTTCTTCCAATGCAATAGCATTTTCAGATGTGATTTTTTCTAAAACTGACATGATAAAATTACTTTAAAATAAAACTTCAGTAATTCCTTCTATACCTTTATCCTTTCGAAGATTCGAAAATTCAGCGTGGGAGAGAAATCATCCTTGTAGAATTGCAAATCTATAAAATTTAGTTGTCAGTTCTAAAAGAACCTGCCAAAAAGCGACCAAATGTTTATTTAACAAGACTTTAGGCGGACCATAAATTTTTCTATTTCAGAATTAAAACAACCTCTAATATTGTGTTTCTGCACAGGTCTACAAGTATAAAATTCATATTTAACTATTTTTAATAAGCCCTATCGTAAAGAGAGTTATAATAAATGCCATGGGATGCTTACTTTTGCCGCATGCGAAGAAAGAACAGGCGACAGGTATTCGAGAACATAGAGGTTGTAGATGCCGGTGCAAAAGGAAAAACAATTGGTAAAGCTCCTGATGGGAGGGTCATATTTTTGACAAATACCGTACCTGGTGATGTAGTTGATGTACAGACTACTAAAAAAAGAAAGGCTTATTTTGAAGGTGTTGCAACGGCTTTTCACAGCTATTCAGATAAGCGTACAGAACCACAATGCCAACACTTTGGTGTTTGTGGAGGTTGCAAGTGGCAAGATATGGGGTATGAGCACCAACTCTATTACAAGCAAAAAGAAGTTGAGAATAACCTGAAGCGAATTGGACATCTTGAACTGCCGGAAACCACTCCTATTCTAGGTTCTGAGGAACAATATTTTTACCGTAACAAAATGGAGTTCTCTTTTTCGGATAGCCGCTGGCTTACCTTGGAAGAAATTCAATCTAACGAAGATATTGCGGATAAAAACGCCTTGGGTTTTCATATTCCGGGAATGTGGGACAAAATATTGGACATTAAAAAATGTCATCTTCAGCAAGATCCATCCAATGCCATTAGGTTAGAAACCCGTGATTTTGCAATTAAAAACGGACTCACATTTTTTAATCCGCGAAATCAGCATGGCCAATTGCGCACCCTTATGATACGAACAGCATCTACGGGCGAACTTATGGTTATGATACAGTTTTATGAAGATGACAAGGCTAAACGAGAGCTGCTTTTAAATCACCTAAAAGAGACATTTCCTGAGATTACTTCGCTTTTATACGTAATTAATCAAAAGCAGAACGATACTATTTACGATCAAGAAATTGTTTGCTTCTCCGGTCGCGACCATATTTTTGAAGAAATGGAAGGGTTGAAATTTAAAATCAACGCAAAATCATTTTACCAGACCAATTCGGCACAAGCGTACGAATTGTACAAACTTACCCGTGAGTTTGCAGATTTACGAGGAAACGAACTCGTATACGACCTCTATACCGGTACTGGGACCATTGCTCAGTTTGTTTCCAAAAAAGCAAAGAAAGTAGTAGGTATAGAATCCGTTCCGGAAGCAATTGCAGATGCCAAGGCCAATGCCCTGCGAAACGAAATTAGCAATGTAGACTTTTTTGTGGGCGATATGAAAAACGTCTTCAACCAAGAGTTCATAGAGGCCAATGGTACTCCGGATGTTATTATTACGGACCCTCCAAGAGATGGTATGCACAAAGATGTGGTACAACAAATCTTGAACATTGCACCTGAAAAAGTGGTTTATGTGAGTTGTAACAGCGCCACACAGGCCCGAGATTTGGCCCTGATGAAAGAGATGTACCAAGTTGTAAAAGTTCAACCGGTGGATATGTTCCCCCAAACCCATCATGTTGAAAATATTGTACTTTTGAAAAAGCTATAGCTTTATGAACAAACTCAAAATACTTTTTATAATCGCCTTGGGAATTCTCTCCTTCTCTGCCTGCGAAAAAGATGATATTTGTACGGATGCGGATACACCCCAATTGGTCATTCGCTTTTATGATGCGCTCAACCCAACAGAGTTTAAAGATGTTCAAAACCTAATTGTTTGGGGCATTTTAGATAACCAAGGTAAAGACACCATAGACAATATAGCACTAGATAGTATTGTTCTGCCCTTGCGTGTGGATGCCAGCAGCACTACGTTCGCCATGTCCAGACAGTTGAGTATTGATGATGTAAATGTGGATACATTAACCTTTAGCTATGACGTAAAAGAAATCTACGAGTCCAGAGCTTGTGGTTACATTGCCAATTTTGAGAACTTAGAGGTAACCGTACAACAAGACGATTCCGTTTGGGTCCAAACCATAGATGTTGATAATGCACTTATTGAAAACACAGCTTCCGCCCATGTTAAGATATTTCACTAGTCTCTTTTTTCTTTTGATTATTGCTACGGGATTTTCCCAAAGCGAACCTATAGACCTGAACAAAAAAGATACCACCGTTTATAAGCAACGTTATGGCCTTAGAGTTGGTGTTGATTTAAGCAGACTTGTGGTCTCCTTTTTTGAGGACAATTACACAGGGTTGGAACTAGTGGGAGATTATAGGCTTACCCAAAACCTATATCTGGCCGCCGAACTGGGCAACGAGAAAAAAATTATTGGCACACCCTTAGGTCCTGATGTTGACATAGAAAGTGGGGATTTATATACCTTTACAACGTCTGGCAGTTATATTAAAGCCGGTATAGATTATAATACGTACGGCAACTGGTACGGTGAACAAAACATGATATATATTGGTGGCCGTTTTGCGTTTAGCACGTTTAGCCAAGAACTGGACGCTTATAAGATTTTTGATACCAACCGCTATTGGCACCCTGAGGATTTTGCTGCAGCAACCGATGCCCTTGGTAAATACGAAGGCCGAAATAAATCCTGGTTGGAATTTGTTGCAGGGGTTAAGGCCGAAGTTTTAAGAAATCTCTATTTTGGTGCTAGTGCCCGCTTAGGCATCTTAATAACCAATAAACGCCCTGAAAACGAACTTGACGACCTATTTATTCCTGGCTTTAACAAAGTTACCGATGGCAGTCGATTTGGTGTAGGCTACAATTTTTCCCTCAGTTATCTCATTCCGCTTTACAAAAAGAAAAACGAGCCTAAAAAAGCAGAAACCCAACCCCAGCCCGAACCAAAACCTAACGGAAAAGACAGGCCTAAAAAGCAATAAGCAAATAGCTTTAAAATAGAGTTAGACAACTACTCTTTGTCTTTATTCATGTACTTAGCTTTTTTACTGCCTTCGTACATTACATACTTTACCAAGCGAGATTCCAAATGACTGTTGAATACCTTTATTTTTCGCGACGGTCTTAAGCCTACATACTTAAGTGCCTCCATATTGGAAGTAATAAACCAAGCATCCGTACCTGGGTACTTTTGCTTTAAAGTATCGCCAATGGATGCATAAAAATCCTCCATATCCAAATTCAATCGTTCTCCATAAGGCGGATTAAAAACCATGTGTAGCTTGCCATCGGTAAACTTTTCGGTATCAAAAAAGTTCTTTCGCTCAATGGATATATATTCGGAGAGGTTAGCATTCTCAACATTGTCAGTTGCCTTGCGAACCGCAGAAGGGGCTTTGTCATACCCTATTATTCTATGATGGAATTCACGAACCTTGTTAAGACTTACATCTACAATCTTATCAAACAAATCTTGGTCGAAATCATGCCATTTTTCAAAAGCAAATTCCTTTCTATTGATATTTACCGGAATGTTACAAGCAATCATGGCCGCTTCGGTAAGCATGGTACCACTACCACACATGGGGTCAAGAAAATCGCACTGACCGTCCCATCCGCTCATAAGCAAAAGGCCTGCTGCCAATACCTCATTGATTGGAGCTATATTGGTAGCCGTACGATAGCCCCTTTGGTGCAAGGACCTGCCTGAACTATCTAAGGACACATTACAATGATCATTATGAATATGTATATTGATGCGAACATCCGGAAACTTTACATCTACACTAGGCCGGCTTCCATCCATATCCCTAAACTTATCTACAATGGCATCCTTAACTTTTTGGGACACATAAAGTGAATGTGTAAAATTATCCGAGTTTACCGTAGAATCTATAGCAAAGGTGGTATCTACCGAAAGATAATCCGCCCAATCCATGGCATATATCTTTTTATATAGGTCATTTTCACTACGAACCGAAAAAGAATGAATAGGTTTAATGATCTTTATAGCTGTACGCAAACACAGATTGGCCTTGTACATAAAGCCGGTATCACCTTCAAAAGCAACATTTCTTACCCCTTCTACTACATTGCCGCCACCTAGGTTACGGATTTCCTTGGCCAAAATCTCTTCAAAACCAAAGAGGGTCTTGGCGACCATTTTAAAATTTTTACTCATGTCTTATTCTAAAGTTGCCGCAAAAATACAGTATTTTAGCCGGAGAAATACGAACCCGCCCATTGCTTTCTTAAATGCCGTTCGTCCTTTCAATACCGGAAGGATAAAATTGCTTTTCTGAAACATTGAAAAAATAGGGTTCATAGCTGTAATTACCGCTAGAATTCAAGACTAAGAGCCTCTATATAAACGATTTTTCCGTTAATGAATTACGCTTTACCCATTTTTGCCGTTCTGTTGAGCTTTGCTTTTGTTTATGTTGTGAAACCTGATAACAAGAGCCATTTTAAATTACTCTTGGCCTTTAGTGGTGCTTTTCTTTTGGCTCTTACTTTATTTGAACTTTTTCCTTCTGTGTACGAACATGGAAACGCAAAAAATGTAGGCTTGTTCGTAATGCTTGGAATTTTGCTTCAAATTATTCTGGAGTTCTTTTCTAAAGGAGCGGAACATGGGCACGTTCACCTGGACAAAGAAAAGAAACTTTTCCCTTGGTTACTTTTTGGAAGTCTCTGTCTTCACTCTTTTCTGGAAGGCTTTCCCATACACCACCACAACACTATTATTTACGGTATCTTAATTCACAAGGTGCCCATAGCCATAATTTTAAGCATTTTTCTATTAAATTCTAAAATCCCGATTACCAAGGCATTTCTGTTCATTACCATTTTTTCTTTAATGACTCCTTTGGGGAGTTATATTGCGAACCACACGGATTATGCAGACACTTACTTTGCCTCAATTAATGCATTGGTCATAGGTGTGTTCCTTCATATTTCTACGGTTATACTCTTTGAAAGTTCCGAGGGGCATACCTTTAACCTCCGCAAGATAATCGCCATTATTTTTGGTATTGCAATCGCATATTTTTTATAGGATGTTCAGCAAAGCGGAATCAAAAAAATTACGGGAAGACTTCTGGATCGCTTTTGGAAAATCGTATCCTAGAAAGTGGATACTGTACAACACCAAAGTGAAAGGTCTGGTCTTTAAATTTCATTTTGACCTTAAAAAGGCGATGGTTTCCATTGATATAGAAACCGATGACCTTGAAAGGCGCATTACCCTTTGGGAGAAATTCCAATCTCTACAGTCTCTTCTACAGTCTGAAGAATACCTTCCGGAAGCGGTCTTTGATGAAGCCTTTTTCCTTTCCAACGGAAAAGAAATTTCAAGAATATATGTGACCCTAGAAAACGTTTCTATCCACAATAAAAATACTTGGCAAGAAACTATGATTTTCCTTAGTCAACAGATGGCCCAAGTAGAACTTTTCTTTGAAGATTTTAGGGAGGTTTTAGAGTAGCATCAAACCAATTTCATCTGATGCCGAATTCCTTTCTCAAGCCCTGTTAACTGCGCCATACCCAAAGCCCTACCAATTAATGAATACCCAGGATAGAAATCGCTCTGTCGTTTTTTATCATCAAGCAAAACATGGCCGTGATCAGGCCGTAAAGGAATGGCTACATCTGTTCTTCCGGACTGTTTTCGTCTTAGCTGTTCTTTTATAAAGGCTTCCATTACATCATCCATTGCCACGGAACCATTAAGGTGTTCGGCCTCATAAAATTCACCCGAAGCACTTAATTGTACATTCCTTAAGTGGATAAAATGAATACGGTCTCCAAAGTCCTCTATAATTTTCAACAAATCATTATGAGGAGAAGCTCCCAATGAACCGGAACAAAAGGTAAAACCGTTATGTTTTGAAGGATAACAATCACGAATAAATGTCAAATCCTCGTAAGTTGAAGTGATTCTTGGAATACCAAAAACAGAGAAAGGAGGGTCATCTGGATGAATGGCCATATGAATACCCAGCTTTTCAGCCTCTGGCAATATGGCTTTAAGAAAATACGCCAAATTTTCTTGAAGTTCCCTCTTTGATATCCGGCTTACCATCGCTAAGTTTTCCTTAAAAACGGACATCTCAATTGACTCCTTACTTCCCGGCATACCGGCAAGAACGGCCTTTTCCAATGTGTTCTTTTCTTGGGCGGACAAACTGCTAAAATAGGCTTCCGCCTTAGTTACCACTCGCTCCTCATATACCTCAGCGGCATTGTCTCTCTTCAATACAAATAGGTCAAAAGCAGCTATGGCGATAGGGTCATAAAGTAAACTGGATGTTCCGTTAGGTAACTGGTAATCTAGATTTGTACGCGTCCAATCTATAAGGGGCATAAAATTATAACAAATTGTATAAATGTTATGCTGGCCAAGATTCTTAAGTGTTTGGATATAATTGTTAATATACATATCCCTTTCAGGAAGTCCGTATTTAATGGCATTATGGATGTTTACGCTCTCTACTACGGACCATTCCATACCATGCTGTTCGATTTGATTCTTCACATTGGCAATGACCTCTACGGGCCACACCTCACCCGTAGGTATGCTGTGGCAAGCCGTAACAATACCTTGAGCCCCTAGCTGTGCAATATCGGCCAAGGTTACTCCAAAATTAGGCCCAAACCAACGGTAGGTCTTCTTTAAATACTCCATATTAGACTCCCGTAAAAGAATTAAAACCACCATCTACATCGTAAACGGTACCGGTTACGAACGAAGATGCTTCGCTTAAGAGGTAATGCACCATTCCATTGAGTTCGGAGGCATCGCCAAAACGGTTCATTGGAGTTTTTGCCAATATTTTTTTGCTGCGATCCGTATAGGAACCATCCTCGTTAATCAAAATTTTTCTGTTCTGATTCCCTATAAAAAATCCCGGAGCTATAGCATTTACGCGAATTTTATCACTGAATTTTGTCGCCAATTCTTCAGCCATCCATTTGGTAAATATATCAATACCCGCTTTGGCCATGGAATAGCCCAACACCCTAGTTATAGACTGTTTTGATGCCATAGATGAAATATTGATTATAGAACCACTGCCCTGCTCAGCCATTAATTGGCTCATTACAATTGTGGGGAGTACACTCCCAAAAAGGTTAAGGTTTACCACTTCTTTGGTATCTTTCAGAGAAATATCAAAAACGGTTTGATCAGGGCGAAGTGTTGCTCCCGGCAGATTACCCCCGGCCAAATTAATCAGACCATCAATTGCACCATGGGATTCCTTAATTTTCTCCCTTAGAGCAATCAATTCCTCTTCTTCCATTACATCTACTACATAAGAAATAGCGCTATTACGGGAAATACGATTTAGTGCATTTCTTTTATTATCCAGTTTATCTGCCGATCTACCCAGAAGTATTACACCAGCACCATTCTTAACCAAGTACTCAGCAATGGAACCTCCTAAAACTCCGGTTCCTCCAGATAAGGCAATGGTTTTGTTCTTTAAATCAAAAAGGTCGTTCATATCTAGTTTTTCTTGGCCATTTCATAGGCTTTGCTAGTCGTGTAGTATTTACTGATCATATTGGGCACTTCCCATTCAGGCAGTTTCCCGGCCTTCAAATACTTTAAATAATTTTCGGTTACCTGACCAAAATGAGCCTCATGTCCAATTTTAAAGGTTTCAGGAATATTAATTTTATAGCTCCCATCTTGCATTTTCTCCATTGTGGTACCTTTAAACTGCTTTGCTATATTATCAGAAATAGCTTTGTTCAACACCTCTTCAAATCCATCTTTTTGATGTGGCTCAATGTACAGGACAGGTTTATACTCCTCTTCTTTTCCTTGTTTGATAACAAGATTACTTTTGGTACCTCGCATGATACTATAATGAGTATCGCCTGTGCCTTCAGGCGCTTCATAATTCCATATTACGGATACCTTGGCGTGCTTGCCATTTATTTTATAGACCATTTCGCCATTACAGAAAACATGTAGCTTATCGTCTTTTATATCCTTTTCCAAATAATCTGGATATCCCTCTAGACGGGTAACCTTCTGAAATTCGTCTGTTGTAAGTACAGTAGGCCAACGTTTGGCCTTTACCATTTCTATATTATTGGTATCTATTACTTGATCGGGAAAAGCCTCCCATTGCACCAAATCTACCAAGTGAGTGGTTACATCTACTATGCCCTCACCTTCTTCGTTTACATCAAAAAACCAGGCCGGACGCACTAACGGTTGACCGGAAACATATTTAAAAAAGTGATGCACACTCTCTTTACTAATTGCAGGTCCATCTGGCGTACCGTTCACTAATTCCCCAAAAACATCGGGCAACGTTGAAAAGGTTTTTTGCATTAAGGTTGTAGACTCAAAACGTTCGGTCATAATATCATAAATCAATACCCCGTTCTTTTTCGCAATATCAAAAGCCAGTTGTAATTTTTTAAACCCCTCCGGATTTATAACCAAAGGCTTGTCTGCATAGACGTTCAATCCAGCCTTTACCGCCTCAAGAACATAATCTATTTTTTTACTGTTCTTACCCGCTACGATCATAACGTTACCGGGTTTATCGGTAATCATTTTTTCCAAATAATCATCGCCTAAATATTTTTCTACCTTCCAAGCCGTAGGGGCCTCTTTCCTAGAATTATACGAGTTTATTTTATTTAAAAAATCCTGTACTTCCGGACCTTTCGGGGCAAAAAGATAAATAGTGGAGTCTACTTGGGGATACATTTTTTTTTGAACCAATGCCGCATGAAAGTGCCCTGGATCCAGCGTCATCATTTTTACTTTATCAGGAGACTCCTCTTTGACCATTTTATCATCTGTTTTTTTCTCACCACAAGCAATGCAGAGCAGCAAAACTAAAAATGTAATCTTATTTTTCATGTATAGGTTGTTAGTCTTTGCCTTTTACCAAATATCGGCAAAAGGTTCTTCTATCTATATAATAAATATTTTGGAAGTTGCTTAAAAAGCCCGCTCACATTGAGCGGGCTTTTCTTAATTTAATACTTTACCGTATCCGTTCCGTAAGGCTTTCTTTGCTCACGGCGTAACATGGCGTTGGCCTCATTATCGTTAATAAACACTTCTTTATCATAGTCCCATTCCAGTTTTCTATCAAACTGCATGGCAATATCACTGATCAAACAAATAGCACAAGCCTTATGCCCTTTTTCAATAGGTGAAATAGGTGCTTTTCTAGTTTTGATACAATCTAACCAGTTCCCATGTTGATCATCAATTTTTTCTAGGTGAATTTCGTTTTCCCCAATAACCGATTCTAAAATTTTAGGGTCCGAAGCATTTAATGCTCTACTACTCTTTTCCTTATCCACAGGGTCCGTGGCCGAAGCTTGATAAGAACCACGGGAAACGAAAATCCATCCGTCCGTACCTTCATAACGAATTCCGTTGGTATACCCTCCACTGGTATATACAGTAATGCCATTGTCATACTCATGCTTCACGAAGAAATCGCCATGAACGTTCCACAATCCGGATTTTGGAAACTCGGCTAGGGCTTCTACAGAAACCGGTCCACTTAACTCTGTATTCATTCCCCATGCCGCTGAATCGTAATGGTGCTGACCCCAACCGGTAATCATTCCCGCTCCATAATTACGAGAACGCAACCAGCCCGGTCTACTATAATCAGCTTGAGGGTGTACGCCTATTTCTGTATATGGAACTTCTGGCGTAGAACCCAACCACATATCAAAATTTAAGTTTGAAGGTACGGGCATTGCTGGAGCCTCAGGACCGGCAGGATCACCGGGCAAACCAATTTTTACCGTATGGATTTTACCAATACGTCCATTTCTCACCAATTCTGCTGCAACCCTAAATTGTGGCATGGCACGTTGCTGTGTTCCAACTTGCAAAATAGCACCCGTTTTCTGAATAACTTCGCGCAATTGCTGACCCTCCCTTACCGTTAAGGAAGTAGGTTTTTGAAGATAGATGTCCTTCCCTGCTAAAGCAGCTTCCATAGCAGGCTGTGAATGCCAATGATCGGGTGTACTAATTACTACGGCATCAATATCCTTGTTCAAAAGCATTTCGCGATAATCTTCGTATACCTTAGTTCGGTCATATTTAGCCTTACCCGTTTTCTTCTGGTAAAACCCGTCTACTAGAAGTTTGGCATCTGCAGCGCGTTTAGAATCAAGATCGCATACGGCCAAATAATTGGCCTGATCAAAACGTATAGTATCGTGAATATCATGACTTCTGGCGATACGACCGCAACCGATTTGACCTATGTTTATTTTATTACTGGGCGCATTTTTACCCAAAACATGGGCCGGTACAATACTTGGAAAACCCACCAAAGCGGCAGTACTTAAAGCAGTTCTGTTTATAAATTTTCTTCTCTCCATGTTGGTAATACGTATTTTATTTATTGATTAATTCTATTTGATTTTCACTTGCGAACGATTGCCAGTACGCTTCTGCTTCCTCAGCATTTAAAGTACCATCAAACACAACCATACGGTAATTTAATTCATAATTTTTGTTCGGTTCTATTTTCCATTCCTCATGACGAATAGGACAAAACTCAAAAAACATATCGCCCCTACCTCCATTGGCATCTATAGGCCATATACGCATAGGCTCCGGATGGTTTCTGTTCTTTGGGTGACTCATGAACAAAATGCCGTTGGTCCCTTTTCCGTCCGACGCTTCCCCTGATACAATACACCATCTGGCGTTTGTACCGTCTGCCGTTAAACGATCATTGCCTTCCGAAGTCAAAACTGAACAATTATCAGCCTTCCAACGTTCGTTAAACCGAAGTCCCAATCCACCACCGTAGCGGTACGCTTCAAACAAAATACCATTTTCCAAAGGCGAACTGAACTCACTTTTATAATCGAACATATAGCGGTCCGGTCTGTTCAAATCCCATAAACGCACCTTAAGATTTTCATTTAGGGCCACTTGGGGCTCCTCTTTGGTCTTCAGGTCTATATGTTCTTGGGCCGCGGTAAACGAAGTAAAAACATTCCCCGACTCCTCTTTTTTAAATTCCTTAAAAAGAACCGTACCCATACCTTCGCCCAAGTTCCAAAAATCTACCCGCTCACCATCTACTTGCGTATGTGTCCATGGTCCCCAAAGACCATAATGATGATAGTGGTCATCTGGTTGAATACGCGTAAGCGTATCTCCTTTTGGAGTAATAATTGGGTGAATATATCCCGATTTTCTAAAAATAGAATCTGCACCTACCGGTGGATACGTCATCTCATACCGATATGAAATAACTGGTTTGTCCTGAAGCCTTAACTGCAAATTCCCGTTTTGTTTTTGATTAGAAACACCCGTGCCGGATTTTGATGCTGACATCCCGTTTTCCAAGCGAAAATTTAAAGTCTCATCTTCACCATTATCTTCGACCGGAACAAACCAGATTCTACTCTCATTTTCGTCTAATTGAAACGGAACCTCAATATCTTCCTTTCCGGTTTCCTGAAAAAGGACCATAGCTTCGTTAAAATCAATTTGATTGGCATCAGCATTTTTTAAATCAAAATGTACAGGTTGGGCCAAAAAAACTCCGTCACCTTTTTTTACCGCAAAGCGGATTGAATTTTTAGTATTACATGACCAAGCGGCCGTAATAAGAATAAATAGAACAATTTTATGCATAAACAGTATTTAGATGACGGAATTTAAACAAAAACAAACTCAACACTAATTATCATTATCTGATTCAGGAATACTAGTCAGAGGAGCAATGTTAAGCTCAGCTCCCGGATATCCTTCATTTTGATTGATTCGCCCTTGGGTATTGGCGTTTATTGCGGACGCTGGTATAGGCCATAAAACATGGTAAGGGCTCATGGTAAAAGACACGCCAAAAATAGTCTTAAGACCTGTAACGTTATAAAAATCCGTAACATCCATAATCCGATCATACCAAAAATTATCTTGGGAAAAATTATCCAAATTATATGATTTTCCATTGTAGGCAGTTCTTCCTGTTTTTGCAAAAATGTATGCAATTCTAGTAAGTTCAGTTTTTCTGCTTTCCTCATAGTACAGCTCTCTCGCACGCTCATCTAGAATCATATCTATATTAACGTCTGTTGCGGTTATAGGGTCAGCTTCTGCTCTTTGTCTCACCGCATTTATATCTGCCGCCGCTAAAGCATTATTATTGTTCCAAAAGTAAGCTTCGGCCCGTAGCAAATAGGTTTCTGCAATACGATAGACATACCAGTCTCCATGCCCGCCCGCTGGTCTTGTAGCGGTTGGATCTGGAACCAAAAATTTATATTGAGGGAATCCGTACCAATTTCTAATAGTATCAGAACAAAGTGGCGTGCCGTCCGGAAGGTAAAGCTCTAGGTTTTTACCATAAAAGGAATTTCCCGCTTCTTTTAAACTTGGCGCGTTATATACCAAATCTTCCATATCGTACCAGTTACCAAGCTTATGTCTTTGATCATCATTAGCATCTTTCCAAATTTCTTTAGTGCTATAATTGGTTCCTCTGTTTCTACCTATCCCTCTGCCTATATCTGTAACCAAATTAATTTCTGCTTCCGGAGAGTCTGACATTCCATTCTGACCATCTGGGGTATTGATAAAACGCCACCATAAAGGCACCGCTTGTCTCTGAATACTAGTACCTCCACCTGTAGCTCCTTGTTCACGAAACTCCAAACGGTCTATTGCCACTAAAATTCCTTCAGTGTTACCTGGTATACTTTTATTTTCAACGCGATGTAAATCCCAAGTTACATCTTTGGTATCATCGTTTGCATTAATACCAAACCTTTCTGTCATTAGAGCATATTGACCGCCATCTATAACTTGAGATGCCGAAGTTATGGCTGCATCAAAATCACCCAGAGCAAGATTTACTTTTGTTAATAGGTGTAAGACGGCTCCTCTTGTAACTTCTCCGCCAGGCGCCACTTCATTGACCATGGTAGCTGCCATATTCAAATCTTCTTGAATTTTTCTTAGAACAACATCTCTTTCAGTTGAAACAAAATCCAATTTTGGACCACTTATTTCTTCCAGTACCAAAGGTATATCACCAAATTGATGCGTTAATCGATAATAACGGTATGCTCTATGAAAAAGGGCTCTACCTAAAATATCCGCTCGCTGTTCGGCACTTTCAAACTCTGCATCATCCAACCTATCAATAACCGTATTTGCAAATTTGATTCCCTCGTAAAAACTCTCCCAATACCAGTTAATTTTATTAGTATTACTACTATTGTTATTGGCGTCTGGTAAAATCTGAGCATTTAAATCTTGAGCAGGGCCAGCCTTATCCGTTGTACCCTCAATAGAAACCTCAGAAAAAATATTCTCTGTAATCATTGGTGCACCATCTCCATAAAATTCACCACGGATTCCGGTAAGCGCTTGTGAAAGAATCGCATTTAATCCTTCGGGTGTATTCAAAGCATTTTCAGGTGTGAAAAATGATTTTGGTTCTTGATCCAAGAAATCCTTGCTACAGGAAATGGGAACAAATAGAGCGACCAGAAAGAATCGTATCAGGTTTTTCAAATAATATGTATTTATATTTTTCATCTTACTGCTGGATTTTTATTGTTATAGACTTAAATCGATACCTACCGTAAAGAATCTTGGTGTTGGTTCTCGACCATTAGCACTGAAGAGACCATTAGAACCTCTTGATGCTCCATTTACGTTTGAACCTTCTGGATCATAAAAATCCCAATCCGGAGCCCAAACAGCCGCATTTCTAATATTTGCATAAATACGTGCACTAGACATTGATAATTTTGACAAAATTGTTTCCGGAAGTCTATAGGCCAGTGTTATATTGCTTAAGCGAACGAATGAACTACTTCTATAAACATTAAAACCCGGACCGTCATTTGAAAACAAACGGGCATAATCATCAAGTGGATTATCCGGTGTCCAATAAGGAGTTTGTGGTGAGTTTACCCTATCAACAAAACCGTTTCTATTTTTTGCCTCATTGAATACTCGTTTTTGACCGAGTCTAGCATACCACTCAAAAGAAAAGTCGAAATTTTTAAGAAAAGAAAAACGGTTGGACATACCCATATTAAACTGAGGTGAACGGTTGCCAACAAAAACCTTGTCATCATCTGTAAAAATGCCATCTCCATTAACATCCCTTAATTTAAAATCACCTGGTTCAAAACCAAGCTCCGCAGCTTGGGCCGCTTCATTGTTTTGCCAAACTCCCAAAACCTCGTAATCCCATATAACATCCGTTGCCTGACCAATAAATCTTTGGGTAGTTAAATCATCAAGTTCATTTCCGTTTTCATCCAAGTCTCCGTACAGGGCGTTGATTTTATTTCTATTCAATGAAAAATTGAAACTCGTATTCCAGCTGAAGTTCTCCCGGTTGTAGTTTTGGGTTGAAACTACAAATTCAAGACCCTTATTCTGAACTTCTCCTAAGTTTGTAAAAACTTCGTTAAAGCCTATTACACTTGGCAATTGCCTACGTACGATTAAGTCCGTAGTAACATTTCGGTAGGCATCAATAGACCCCTCTACAATACCTCCCGCAAAGCTAAAGTCAAGTCCTAAATTGACCGCCTTTGTTCTTTCCCATCTTAAATCAGGATTTGCTATGGTATTGTTATTAAATGTTGGAACTGGAACAACGGTGCCGCCATCTACATTGAGATAATTACCTCCGGACAACTCTGACAACTGCGCATATGCACCCAAGCCTCTTTCATTATTGAACGATCTAAAGCCTCCGGGATTAGGACTAGTGCTAATTCCTCTAGCACTACCAAAACCTCTGTTCCCATTCTCACCATAGGATGCTCTCAGTTTTAGAAAGGTAACAAAATCGGATTTAAAAAAATTCTCTTCAGATACCGTCCAAGCTCCTCCAACAGAAGGAAAATAGGCTCTTTTATTGTTAAGACCAAATGCGGAATACCCATCTCGCCTCATAGTTAAACTCAAATTATACCTAGAATCATAGTTATAATTGAACCTGGTCATAATAGCATCTCCCGTAGTCTCTTCATCATCAGTAAACACCGTTTGATTTGTACCCGCCTGTAAATTACTAAAGCCTAAGGCATCACTAGGCTCAAAGGTATTCGCGTTAGCTATGGTGGTATAGGTTTCAAACTTTTCCGCATAAAATAGGGCCGTTAGACCAAACGTATGCTTATTTATTATTTTGTCCCAGCGTATAATATTATCCAACTGATACTCTTTTTGTTTTCTATTCCACCTCTGTGCGCGTCCTACGACATTATTAGGGTTTAAAGAAGATGCATGAACAAAGTATTCTTCAATATCCAACCTATTCGTAAAGCCAAGTTCATAAGAAAAGCCCAAAGGCAACTGCACCTTAGCATACACCCTTGAATTGAAAGTGTGTTCCAAATCAACTAAATCATCATAAGTTGGTCGTAAAAAGGCCGATGAGGCACCCGCTCCTGGATCATCTTGAGGGCTTATCCTTAAAAGAGTACCTTCATCATTAAATTCCGAACCCCAAGGGGAGGAACTAAAGACCTGGTTTTGATCAGCAGGAATAAACCCTTCATTTCGTTTCGCAAATTGGGTGTTCATTCCCACGGTTAGCCAAGTATTTACTTTGGCATCTAAATTTAAGCGCGATCGCAGTGCTTCAAATTTTTCCCCAACAACAATGCCTTCATTGGATGTCCGGCCAATAGACCAGTAATAATTCAAACCTCCGTTGCGACCGGAAATACTTACATTTTGTTCATTTCTAAAGCCGGTTTGCATTATTTTATCATACCAATCAATACTTTTGCCAGCTAGATAATTCTGCACTTCAACATCTTGAAACCCTATCCTTGTCAACCATGCCGTTGTCGGGTCTCCTTGTGCACCGGTATAAGCCAGCCACTCATCTACTGAGACACCATCGGGAAGGTCATTTGGATTATCAAATATACCTGGGTTTTCAGAGGCTAGCTGACCTCTACTACTTTTAAAAACATCCACACGCCAATTAGCATAACCGTCTGGGCTATAAGGTCTAACCGGGTTCTGTTCACTTGCAAAACCAACACTGGAATTGATTGTAATAACAGGTTTGTCACTAGACCCTTTTTTAGTAGTTACCAAGATGACACCACCAGCTCCACGCGCACCATATACAGCCGCTGAACTAGCATCTTTTAACACATCTAATTTATCAATGTCTGCCGGGTTAATATCTGAAAGGTCACCTGTATAAAGTATACCATCTACAACAATTAATGGGCTAGTACCTGCCGTTAGACTATTATTACCCCTGATTTGAATCTGACTCGTTCCTTTTGGTGATGCAGAAAAACCTATATTAAGTCCCGCTACGTTACCGCGCAAAACATCAGTAACCGAATTTACGGATTGGTTGGATAGTTCAGCTGCATCAACTTGAGCAACTGACCCTGTTAAATCCTTTTTCTTGACCGCTCCATAACCTACAACAATGACTTCATCCAATGAAGAAGCGCTGGGATCAAGCGAAACATTTACCTCAGTATTTCCGGCCACGGGAATTTCTTGAGCCGCATAACCTATATAGCTAATTACGATTACTGAGTTTTGATTGGCAACGGAAATAGAATAGTTTCCATCAAAATCTGTAGACACACCATTAGTTGTTCCCTTCTCTACCACAGTAGCACCGGGAAGTGGAGCGTCATATTCATCTGTCACAGTTCCTGCAACAGTAAATTCATCTTGGGCATAAGCCGAAAACGAAAAAATCCATACGAGCCCCACGAGACATAACGATTGCCTTAAGAGCTTAAAATCACTTAATAATTGTTTCATAAAGAGTGAGTTAAAATTGGGTTTGATTATTTAGGTCTAATTGACAGGAAACAAAACTATAAAAATTTATGAATTGCGCAACCGATTGCGTAAATTAATTACACAAAACTTGATAATTATACAATAATCACATCCAAAAACTCTGAATTTAACTGAAACTAATACGATTAAAAGAATTATTACAGAAATACTCTTGTATATTTCAATTTGTTGCGTAATATTGTTGCAGTAACATTGCACTAACCAAAATGGCAAAAAAGATAACGATATACGACCTGGCCCAAAAGCTGAATATCTCCCCCGCCACTGTAAGTCGCAGCTTGAACGACCATCCGGCCATCAGCCAAAAGACAAAGGACAAAGTCTTGTCCGTTGCCAAGGAAACCGGTTATAGAACCAATAAGTTCGCCGCCAACCTCAGCAAACAAAAATCCAATACCATTGGAGTCATCGTACCCAAGCTCAATTCCATTTTTATGTCTACCGTTTTATCGGGCATAGAGAAAATAGCCAATAATTTCGGCTATAACCTGGTCATTAGCCAGTCGTTGGAATCACAGGAAAAGGAAAAACTCAACGCAAAAACGCTTTTTGATAGCGGTGTCGACGCCCTTTTGGTCTCCTTGGCCTATGAGACGGACGATTACGAACATTTTACCACCTATACCGATAGAAAAATACCGCTTTTGTTTTTCGATAGGGTATGCGACCTTCCCAATTGCCCCACGATTTCAATCGACAACGAAGCCGCTGGATACGACGCCACGCAGCATCTCATAGAAAACGGTTGCCAAAACATCGTACATATAAGTGGTAGCCTTAAGCGCAACGTTTACGCGGGCAGACTGGAAGGATATAAAAAAGCACTGTACAAAAACGGGCTTCCGGTCAGGCCCGAAAACATTATCGAAAGCGACCTCAACATCGGCCAGGTAAAGGAGTTCGTAGCCCGTATAAAAGCTTCGGAACACGGGGTAGACGGTATATTCGTTTCCAACGACACCTTTGCCGTAAACTGCATCAAGGAGCTAATAAAAGAAGGATTCCGTATACCCGAGGACATTAAAGTTATCGGGTTCAACAACGACCCCGTCTCCGAGGTCATATCGCCCAGCCTATCCACAATTGAATACCCCGGTTACAAAATGGGCATTCTTGCCGGACAAAGCATCATCAGCCACTTAAGCGGCTCGATCAATATTCAGTCCGCCGACCAAATCCTCATCAAACATAAATTAATAGCTAGGGAATCTACCCAAATCTAAAGACACGAATTACCCATGAAAAAGAATATTACCGCCTTATTTTTACTTGTTACCGGTTTCATTTTTGCCCAGCAAATAGAAAAATTTAAAATTACCGATGAATGGCTGGCCCAAATAGAACAAATGGCCCCGTCCGAAACCACTGTAAAAGACGTGTCAAAAAAGAAAATACTGGTTTTTTCAAAGGCTACCGGCTTTGACCACTGGACCATTCCGCATAACGCGGAAATGCTTAAGATTTTAGGCACAAAAACCGATGCCTTTGAGGTCCACATCGCTTACGACGTTGAAAGCTTCGACAAAAAGAACCTAAAAAAATATGATGCGGTTGTATTTAATAATTGCAATCCCTCGGGACCGAAGCGAGATTTGTTCTGGGATTTATTACAGCAAAATTCAAATCTTCCCGACCAAGAAATCACCGCCCTATCAAAGCAGTACGAGACCAATTTAATGAACTACGTAGCCAAGGGTGGCGGACTTATGATCCTACATGGCGCCATTACCGTTCAGAACAACTCTAAGGAGTTCAGCCAAATGACAGGCGGCAGCTTTGACTACCATCCGAGACAACAAGAAATGCACGTAAAGGAAGTTGACCCCAAGCATCCACTGGTACAAGCCTTTAAAGGAAATGGATTAACCCATGTGGATGAGCCCTACTTTTTCAACAATGCCTATTTCGACTATAATTTCAGGCCCTTACTTTATATTGAAATCGATAAGCTAGAAGGCATGAAAAAGGAAGTCGACGAAAAGGTAAACTATGTTTCTTGGATCAAAAGACATGGCAAAGGCCGCGTTTTTTATAGTTCCCCATCACATAACGCCCAAAGTCTAGACCACCCCGAGTTACTTCAATTTTTCTTGGATGGCCTACAATATGTTGTTGGCGACTTAAAATGTGACGACTCCCCTATCGGAAAATAAAGGGAATTAAAATCGTTGTTTTAAACTAGGGTTCTTTTGACTTGCACAAGGATACTTTCCGTATTTCCACTACCGTAAACAAGTCAAAAACCGATTCTGGCCGCGCGAAGCATCGCCAGTACAAATAGACAGGGGCAATGCAAAACCACATGGTTTTGCATTGCCCCTGTCACTTTCTTAGGCCGTGGTAGTCCCTAAGCCCAATGATATGGTCTTAAGCCTTTCCAACCACAGAAGAAATCAGGTTAGAATATCCTTCATTACGTGTCCGTGTACATCGGTCAATCGAAATCTTCTACCTTGGTGTTTATACGTAAGTTTTTCGTGGTCATACCCGAGCAAATGCATAAGGGTTGCCTGAAAATCATGTACATGAACCGGATTACTGATAATATTATATCCGAACTCATCGGTTTCCCCGTAACTAAATCCCTTTTTTACACCGGCGCCGGCCATCCAAATGGTAAAACACCTGGGATGATGATCCCTACCATAATTGGTTTTGGTCAATTTTCCTTGGGAATAATTGGTTCTACCGAATTCTCCTCCCCATACGATCAAGGTATCTTCCAACAAACCTCTTTGCTTTAAATCTTGTACCAGTGCCGCTGAAGGCTGATCCGTGTCCTTACATTGTCCCCGAATTTGTTTCGGCAGGTTTCCATGTTGGTCCCACCCACGATGGTACAACTGAATAAAGTTGACATCTTGTTCGACCAAACGTCTTGCCAACAAACAATTAGCGGCATAGGTGCCGGGAATTCGTGAGTCAGGCCCGTACATTTCATAAATATGGTCGGGTTCTTTTGTGACATCCATCACTTCTGGCACCGAAGTTTGCATACGATAGGCCATTTCATACTGTGCAATACGGGTTTGTATTTCAGGATCTTGCTCCTTCTGGTACTGCATTTCCTGAATTTTTTGATAATAATCCAATGAAGACCTGCGCGACATATCGGAAATCCCATCGGGGTTATTCAAAAACAATACGGGGTCTTTTCCCGACCTAAATTGTACCCCTTGATGCAAAGAAGGTAAAAAACCACTTCCCCACAGACGTGAGTTCAAGGGTTGGGGCGCCAGGTTTCCACTGCCATCGGAAAGCAAAACACAAAACTCGGGCAAATTCTTATTAGAACTACCCAAGCCATAGCTCAACCAAGAACCGATACAAGGTCTTCCCGGTTGTTGTGACCCCGTCTGAAAAAAGGTTATGGCCGGGTCGTGATTTATGGCATCGGTGTTCATACTCTTTATAAAACACAGTTCATCAACGATCTTTGCCGTATGGGGCATAAGCTCGCTTACCCAAGCCCTACTTTCCCCATACTGGTCAAACTTGAACTGAGCCCCTGCCAAGGGAAAAGATTGCTGACCTGCCGTCATTCCGGTTATACGCTGACCTTGCCTAATAGAATCGGGAAGTTCCTCACCGTTCATTGTTTCAAGCAAGGGCTTATAATCCCAAAGGTCATGCTGAGAAGGGCCACCACTTTGAAAAAGGTAGATCACCCTTTTTGCCTTTGGGGCGTAATGTCGCATATCGGGCATACCCGGCGGGGGACTCCCCATGCTGCCCACCTGGCCCAAAGCCTTGAGCGGATTGGAAAGGGCCGCCAAGGCCATGCCCCCAATACCGAAACCTGCCTTGGTAAGAAAATGCCTCCTATTGATTTCAAGACCTTGCCTTACTTCCGATTGATTATGGAACTTATTTAAATCCGAAAATTTCATCTGTACCTTGTTTTATCTTTTCATAATCGTTTCATCAAAACTCATGATCGTATTGCACACCACGGTCATGGCCGACACCTCTACCGGAAATTGCCCCATTTTTACCGGGGTATAACCTAAGGCCAATAATTTTTTTGCTTCCTCGGGATTGTTCTCGAAATGCACCTTCTCCTTGGCGTAATGTTCCTCTAAAAGTTGAATCGTATTTTTATCGGGGGTTATGCCCGTTAGCAAACGATAGGCCAGTATTATTTGTTCCCGTATTTCACTTTCATCCCTGACCACCCTTTCAGCAAGTACGCGGGCCGCCTCCACAAATTGAGGGTCGTTGAGCAAGGAGAGCGCCTGTAAGGGAGTGTTGGTCTCTGCCCTTTTCACGATACAGTAATCCCTAGAGGGCGCATCGAAAATCGTCATCGTAGGCGGTGGCGAAGCCCTCCTCCAAAACGTATAAAGCGACCTTCTATACAGCTTATCCCCTTCATCTTCCCGATAAGACCTTAAATAAACCGAGTTTCCTGTAATTTCCTCCCAGAGCCCTTCGGGTTGGTATGGTTTTACACTGGCCCCTCCAATTTCATCAACCAGTAGGCCGCTCGATGCCAAGGCCAAATCTCGTATAAATTCCCCTTGCAACCTGTTGCTCGGACCACGGGCCAACATTTCATTGTCCGGATCATCTTTTCTTTCATCAACGGGAACTCTAGACGACTGTTGATAGGTAGCCGACATTACAATGGTTTTCATCATTTTTTTGACATCCCACCCAGAATCGATAAAAGATTTGGCCAAATAATCCAATAATTCAGGATGATGCGGCAAGGCACCTTGATTACCGAAATCTTCCACCGTTTTTACGATACCTTGACCGAACAATAGTTGCCAATAACGGTTTACGGTCACCCTTGCCGTCAAGGGATTCCTTTCATCGACCAACCAATTGGCCAACCCCAAACGATCGGGTTGAAATTCTTCAGTAAAGGGAAAAATATCCTCAGGTGTTCCGGCGGAAACTTCCTCCAGAGGAATATCATAAGCCCCCCTATCAAGAATATAAGTAGGCCTAGGCTCTTTAAGGTCTCCCATTATCATAACCGTAGGAACGGTATCCAATATGGTATTTTTCTCTTCCCGAAGCGATTTAATCTTGTTGCTTATCGCTTTTTGCTCACTACTCTCCGTAAGCAAATAGTGCTCTTTTAACGCCTCTTTCGAGAAGTTGTCCGGAGCCACTTTAGCTTCCTCGAACAAAGCAAAGGCTTCAACCTCGCTTAACTCCCTATTGTAAATTTTCAGATCATCCATTAGACCAAAACCGTCTACTTCGACCTGATAATCGATTTTCCCACCAAGGGTTATCCTTCCATTACCCCGGGAGATGGCTTTAGTGAGTTCATCTAAAAGCACTTGCTTTTTCGACTTTTTACCATCGCTATAAATTTGAATACCACTGGCACTTCCCGACCCGTCATAAACAAAGGTCAAATGCACCCATTCATCTTTAGCGAGCGGCTTCTCCGTACGCACCGAAATCATGTTGGCCGGCAAACTATTGATAAGCCGTATGGTAGGATAGCCGTTTAAGACCGTCATCTCATACCCCTTATAATTGTCATTTTTACCCCCAACATGCATCAATAAGGGCATGTACTCGTTCTCGTGATGCGAATTGACCCAGAAACTAAAAGAAAAAGGATCCGACACATCAAAATCCAACTTCGTATCATTGATTCGAAGAACGTCATACCCCGTAAACTTAAACCCTTGCCCCTTCTTACCTTTGACCGGTTCAAATTCACCTCCTACGTCATAGGTTTTTTGAGCCCTACTAGCATCATAGACCTTTTTTGAATTGCTGTTTTCGAATGAAATATCGACTAGCAAACCGTCATTTAAATCCAATTTAGGGTGGCTATATTTATCAACATCCAGCGATGTTTTTAAAGGCGATAGTTTTTTCTGCAAACTATCGACCTGAAAATCGATATAGGCTATAACGTCATCGACCTCTTTGGTAGTCAGCAATAGCTGTGGCCCCGAATTACCATCATTAGGGGTCATTCCCCTTTCATTGACGCTGTTGAAAAAACTAAAAAATTGAAAATATTCCTTTTGGGAAATTTGGTCATATTTATGGTCATGGCATTTCGCGCACTGCATCGTCAAGCCCAAAAAGGCCGTTGATACGGTTTCCGCACGGTCGGCCGCATATTCGACCAAAAATTCCTCCAACACAATACCTCCTTCGGCATTTAGTTTCTGATTTCTCAAAAAGGCCGTTGCCAGCTTTTGTTCACGTGTGGCATTCGGAAATTTATCGCCGGCCACTTGCCATGTAATGAAATCATTGTACGGCATATTACTATTGAATGCATCGATAACCCAATCACGCCACGGCCACATGGTCCTAACCCCGTCGGTGGAGTAGCCATGGGAATCGGCATAGCGTGCGATATCGAGCCATTCTACCGCCATTCGCTCCCCATAATGCGAAGATGACAACAGGCGATCGACCACCTTTTCATAGGCCTTGTCACTGTCGTCGGCCATAAAATCGTCGATTTCATCTATGGTAGGAGGAAGTCCTGTTAAATCAAGGGAAAGCCTTCTTAGCAATAATTCCTTATCCGCTTTAACATTGGGCTTCAACCCATTGTTTTCCAGTTTTTTCAGAACAAAATTATCTATAGGGTTCTGCAACCAATCCTCATTCTTCACCTTGGGCACCGAAGTCTTTTTCAGGCTTGCATAAGACCAGTGCGGTTTGTACTCCGCCCCTTGGTCGATCCATTTTGCAATCATGGCGATTTCAAATTCGGTCATCGACAGATTGAACTTCGGTGGGGGCATCTGTAATTCGGGGTCATCCGAAACCATTCTTTGATAGGCCCCACTTTTTCCAATACTTCCGGGAACAAAGGCATGCCCTCCCGATTGGAGCGTCTTTTTCAATGCCCCTTCGGGAATATCCAATCTCAAACCTGCCTTAACCCCATTTTTATCGGGCCCATGACAAGTAAAACATCGATCGGAAAGTATAGGTTTTATATGGTAATTAAAATCAACTTTTTCAGGAAGGACATCGGCATATTTTTCATAACCCTTATCGGAACATGCCGATGCCAATAAAATTAGAAAAGCAACAAACAAAACCGCCTTTGTACGCTCAAAGCATCTATTTAATGAAATCAACTTATTATCATTCAATGGCATAGTTCTCTTCTTTAGTCTAATATACAATCTAATTAACGTATCCTGGGTTCTGCTCGAGTTCCCCTAAGGTATTTAGTTCTATTTCGGCAAATGGGATAGGGAACAGGTTATTAAAAGGCTCGATAGTAAGTCCCGCAAAAGGATTGCCGAGAACCGTCCTATCGTAAAGTAAGTTTAACCTACTCAAGGTCATTCTTCTGTTTTCCTCATAATTCAATTCCCTCATACGCTCATCAAGGATATAATCAATATCTACTTCACTGGCCTCCACAGGCTCTGCCCCTGCCCTATTTCGCAGCATATTGATATCATCCGCAGCCTTGGAAAAATTGCCTTGGGCCAAATATGCCTCTGCCCGAAGCAAATAGGTCTCTGCCAATCGAATCTGATACCAATCCGTAAACGTTTGTCCAGCGGAATTGGCTACTTGACCCGTTGCAGGGTCTGCCAAGATCTCAACGGGATGATCATTGGGCGTAGAAATTTTAGTTACGTTCGGATAATAATCACGTAAGGTATCTTGAGCCGATAGGTTATCAAACCATGATTGAGGAAAATCACTTATTTTTTGACCGAAGTACGCCGATCCAGGATTATCAACGGTCCAGTCTCTTTGAATACTTCTATTCTCATTTCTCAGATCCGTATCGAATGTCGATGTAGCACTATCCCATCCCCAGATGGTATGGGTAAAGTAAGGCGTAGGACGTATAAAGCCCACGGGTCTCCCGATATTTTTCGAGGTAGGCCCCAAGAATACTTTTTCCCCGTCAGGGTCGTTCAAAAACCAATACAAACTACCGTACCAACGCTCATATCTAAACGCATTCTCAGAATTGCTTCCACTTAAGGAAATCTGTGTATTACCAGGGATATTAAACTCTTCCTGCAAGACCAGAATACCTTCGGTATTACCTGAGCTTCTGTTTTGATTAAAACGTTGGAACAAGTCCCAATAAGGATCCCCTTCATCGGAAGCCCTATTCCCAAAACGCGCTGTCATAAGACTGATGTTCGGGTCGTTGATCACTTTAGAAGCCGTAGCCACCGCCCCTTCCAAATCGTCCTTTGCCAGATACAGTTCTACCAGATAGTGATTGGCCGCAGCATTGTTCAACCTTCCATCGGCCTTGACCTCATTTACGCTAGGTAAATTGGCAGCCGCGAAACCAAGGTCCGAAATCGCTTGATCTATAGTTTCCTCAACGGTACTTCTAACGAAATCCCTTCGAGGCGAGCCTATTTCTTCCAGAACAATGGGCACCCCACCATACAGAAAACCCAAGGACCTGTACGCATAGCCCCTAAACCATCGGGCCTCGGCAATATGCAAATTCTTTTCAGCCGCATCATCATACTCGATGTTCTCGATTCTCGCAAGAATGGCATTGGAATTAAAGATAATTTTATAGTAGCGGTTCCAAAAATTCAAGGCCACGCCGGAGGAAGGCAACAACTGGGTTCTGTAATCTCCCAAACGCTGGGTTTCCGGACTCCTTGCCGACATACACAAATCAGTTCCCGAATGCATCAATTCCGTAATCTCTCCATTGTGCAAGGCCCGCATCCGGCCGTAATTAGAAACCAATGCCGCCTCGATATCGGCAGGGGCGACATAAGAAATCTCAGGACTTAAAAAATCCAATGGTTTTTCTATCAATTGATCTTCATCACAAGCTACCGCAAGTATAAGGAAGCAAGCTATAATTGTATACTTATATAGTTTCATAGTACTAATTTTAAAAAGTTAAGTTAAGACCAATTGAATAGCTCGTCATGACGGGCGCTTGGTTCAAATCAAAGGCATTGCCGCTTATTTCCGGATCGGTACCTATCCAGTCCGTCCAGGTATAAAGGTTTTTGCCCGCTATAAACAACCTAAATTTCTCCACCCCTAGCTTCTCGCTAATTTGGTCAGGAAAATTATAGGCCAACCTAACATCTTGCAAGCGAACGAAACTTCGGTCTTCATAACGCTGGGCATTAATAGGGTCATCATACAAAACCCCTGAGTGCGCCGCATTGGAATTAGCAGGAGACCAAGCATCAAATTCTCTTACGATATTATAAGTACTAGCATTATCATGCTGCCATTCCCCTACTGAGGAGGTTGGATTAACACGACCCAAATACCCATCTTTACCTCCTTGAACAGAATTTATAAATGCGCTGAACGTAAAATCCTTATAATTAAACTCGTTGTAAATACTAAATCGATACGCTTCTTCCGCACGCCCTAAGACCTTACGATCCTTATCGGCCGAAATTAAACCGTCACCGTCAAGATCCTCAAGAATTCTGTTACCGGGATTATACCCATCGGGTATATCATCGTTAAGTTGATAGATGTTTCCGGTATCGGAATAATCATATATGGTTTGAATCGACTCGCCCGGTATAAGCCTACCCCGGGTGGTAATCAAATCATCTTCAACACCGTCATTATCGTCATCCCTACCTAAAATGGTGACAATTTCATTACTGTTGATAGAGAAGTTCAAAGTACTTTGCCAAGTGAAATTTTCCGATTGTACGTTAACCGAATTAATCGATACTTCAAGACCTTTATTGGCCACTTCCCCAAGATTGGTAGGTATGGTCGAAAATCCAGTAATACGAGGAAGGTTGATATCAAATAAAATATCTTCGGTGGTGGTATCGTAATAGTTGATACTACCATTTATTTTTCCGCTTAACATCCCAAAATCGAGACCGAGGTTTAAGCCGGTAGTGGTTTCCCAACTGAGGCTATTATTGGCCAATGAGTTAATATTTTGGCCATAGGCTGGGCCCGAACCATCTCCGAATACATATTGAAAACCGGCGTCTACCTGGGCAAGGGTTCGGTACCTTCCGACAGTACGGTTACCCGTTTGTCCGTAAGTCGCCCGAAACTTCAGGTTTGTCAAACCTGGCAAAGCCTTGTTTACGAATTTTTCATTACTCAAAGTCCAAGCCAGTCCCAAGGAAGGAAAAATGCCAAATTTCTTATCCGATCCAAATCCTGAGAAACCATCACGCCTGGTTGTAAAGGTCAAAAGGTATTTGTCGTTGTAACGATAATTTAATCGTGCCATCTGATAAATACTGCTTTCGTCAAACGCCCCCGATTCAGCGAGCTGAAGATCCACATCACCCGATTCTAAACTGTTATACCCTAAAGATTGGTTTAGAAAATTTCCGGAACGCGCTATGGTATTTTCCCCGTCCCTTTCCTCAAAACCGTACAAGAGCGTAACATCTAAAGCATGTTTTTCATTGAAAGTCCTTTTATACGTCAATAAGTTATCGGTAGTTCTATCTTCCCGAAAAATGTTTTCCTTAGAAGAGCCACCGGTAAAATTATTGCCAATGGGATCAAACCTATAATCACGTGTAGTTCTATAATTAATCGCATGGTTGATTCGATACGACAAGCCTTCAATGGGTAGTTGTATTTGGGCATAGAAATTACCGAACATGTTCATCCTTTTGTCCAACTGGTCGACTTCCGGTCGCAATAAGGGACTCCGAAAGATTCCTATGGGATCCGTAGCTATGCTTCCGTCTTCCTTATATGGATGTATTAGGGGCGAGTATAAATAACCGCCGCGCAAGTTGGCCTCAAGACCCGAATAGTCACCAAACGAGGCAAAAGTCTGCATCCCAACGGTAAGCCAATCCCTCACTTTAGTATCAAAATTCGCCCTTAAGCTCAAGCGATCATACTGGTCGTTCAATTTCCACCCCTTCTGGTCGATATAGCCTGCGGAAAGAAAATAAGAGGTCTTACCTGAATTTCCTGCCATGCTAATGTTCGTGTTTTGGGTCGAAGCCGCTTGAGTAACCGAATCCAACCAATTCGTATCCGTTCCATTTTTATATCCATCTTGAATAGATTGATATGGGAATCGCGTCGAAGGATCAAAGGAAGAATCCAACTGGGTATAGTCGGGAGCCAAGTAAGCCTCTTCATAAAATATCTTATCGTAGTGTTCAAGCCATTGACTCCTTCCAAGCGGGGTCAAGGTATTTGATGGCGTCTCCATAGAATAAAAGGTAGAGAAGTTGATAATCGGCTTGCGATCCTTCTTACCGTTTTTAGAGGTAATCAAAATAACACCGTTTGCCGCTTGAGAACCATAAATGGCTTGTGAACTGGCATCTTTTAAAACGTCTATGGTTCCAATGTCACCAGGGTTGATATCGGCTAAGCTTCCCCTATAAATCACACCATCAAGAACGATCAAGGGATCGCTCCCCGTCAAATTTCCATCATCATCAACAGCAAAAGTGTTTCTCCCCCGCACCTGAATGTTTGGGTTTGCACCGGCCGAACTCACCGCTCCAATGTTAAGACCGGCAACCGAGCCCTGTAAGGACTGAAGTATATTCACATTGGGCTGATCTTCAAAGGCCTGAAGGTCTGCGCTGGCGACCGACCCCGTCAAATCGGATTTCTTTTGGGTACCATAGCCAACAACGACTACCTCTTCAAGACTGGCGGCACTAGCTTCCATAACCACATCAATCTGGTTATTGCCCGCTATCTAAATTTCCTGTTCGGCAAACCCGATATAACTAGCCACTAGAACAGCGTCCCGATCGGAGACCACTATAGAATACTCCCCGTCAAAATCTGCCGAGACGCCATTGGTCGTTCCTTTCTCAAGTATAGATGTCCCTGGCAAAGGGATACCGGCATCATCGACAACTTTGCCTTGTACGACAAAACCGTCTTGCGCCTGGGCCGTAAACGAAAAAGCACTGACCAGGAACAGCAGCGACAACGCACTTCTAATAAATTTAAAACTTTGTAATTGATGTTTCATACATAAGGTGTTTGGATTGATAAGTTTGATTGGTATTGATTACGAAAAAGCAAAACTATAAATTTCTTTCAATTACGCAACCGATTGCGCAAATATATTCCAAATATTTTGATGATTTGTTAATTATTTCCCGCAATAAGTAAGTAAAAACTACATTTATTGATTTTTATATCAAAAAACACTTTTGTTTTCTTGCCCATTAAAAATTGTTGCGTAATATTGTTGCAGAAACATTGCACTATCCAAAATGGCTAAAAAAATAACGATATACGACTTGGCCCAAAAGCTGAATATATCTCCCGCCACTGTAAGTCGCAGTCTGAACGACCATCCGGCCATCAGCCAAAAGACAAAGGACAAAGTCTTGTCCGTTGCCAAGGAAACCGGCTATAGAACCAATAAATTTGCCGCCAACCTTAGCAAGCAACGGTCCAAAACCATTGGGGTCATCGTACCCAAGCTCAATTCCATTTTTATGTCTACCGTATTATCGGGCATAGAGAAAATAGCCAATAATTTCGGCTACAACCTGGTCATTAGCCAGTCGTTGGAATCGCAGGAAAAGGAAAAACTCAATGCAAAGACGCTTTTTGATAGCGGGATCGACGCCCTTTTGGTCTCCTTGGCCTATGAAACGGAGAACTACGACCACTTCACAACCTATACCGATAGAAAAATACCATTGTTGTTTTTCGATAGGCTGTGCGACCTACCCAATTGCCCTACGATTTCCATAGATAACGAAGCCGCCGGATACGACGCCACACAGCATCTCATAGAAAAAGGCTGTAAAAACATCGTACATATAAGTGGTAGCTTAAGACGAAACGTTTATACCGATCGTCTGGAAGGATACAAAAGGGCCCTGTATAAAAATAAGCTTCCGGTCAGGCCCGAAAACATTATCGAAAGCGACTTGAACATTTACAAGGTTCAAGAGTTCGTGGCCTATATAAAGGCTTCGAAACATAAGGTCGACGGTATATTCGTTTCCAACGACACCTTTGCCGTAAACTGCATCAAAGAGCTTAAAAAAGAGGGATTCCGTATTCCCGAGGATATCAAAATCATCGGGTTCAACAACGACCCCGTCTCCGAAGTCATATCGCCCAACCTTTCCACAATTGAATACCCGGGCTACAAAATGGGCATTCTTGCCGGACAAAGCATCATCAGCCACTTAAACGGGTCGATAAACATTCAATCCGCAGATCAAATTATCATTAAGCATAAATTAATAGCTAGGGAGTCTAGCCAAACCTAAAGACACACATTACCCATGAAAACAAACATTACCGCCTTATTTTTACTTGTTACCGGTTTCATTTTCGCCCAACAACAAGAAAATTTCAAAATTACCGACGAATGGCTGGCCCACATAGAGCAAATGGCCCCGTCTGAAACTACCGTAAAAGACGTATCAAAAAAGAAGACCCTGGTCTTTTCAAAGGCTACCGGCTTTGACCATTGGACCATTCCGCACAACGTGGAAATGCTTAAAATTTTGGGGAAGAAAACCGATGCCTTCGAAGTACATGTCGGATACGACATTGAGAATTTCGACAAAAAAAACCTAAAAAAATACGATGCGGTAGTATTTAATAATTGCAATCCAAGGGGCAAAAAAAGGGACCTGTTTTCCGATTTATTAGAAGACAACACTTCCTTCTCGGCCCAAGAAATAGCTGCAAAATCGGCACAATACGAAAAAAACTTACTCGATTACGTAGCCAAGGGTGGCGGACTGATGATCTTACACGGTGCCATTGTTGTACAGAACAACTCTATGGAATTCAGTAAGATGACCGGCGGTAGCTTTGACTACCATCCGAAACAGCAAGAAATGCACGTTAAGGAAGTAGACCCAAACCATCCCCTAGTACAGGCCTTTAAAGGAAATGGCCTTACCCATGTAGACGAGCCCTACTTTTTCAAGAATGCCTACTTCGATTACAACTTTAGACCCTTGCTCTATATCGATAATAACAAGATCGAAGGAATACGCCATACGGTTACAAATGACAAGAACTATGTTTCTTGGATCAAAAGACATGGCAAAGGCCGCGTTTTCTATAGCTCCCCTTCGCATAATGCCCAAAGTTTAGACCACCCAGAGCTGCTTCAGTTTTTCTTGGATGGCCTACAGTATGTTGTCGGCGACTTAAAATGTGACGACTCCCCTATTGGAAAATAAAAGGCTTTAGGGTAGTTTTGTTTCAAAACAACATTTTGAAACATTACTACCCTTTTATATTGACCCTACTGCTCTGTTCGTTTACCGCATGTAAAGAGAACAAGCCGAAGCCTTCAAGCAAAGCATCGGACCCTGTCATCACCACTCCCAAGACCGAAGAGGTCAGCCTACTAGACCGTTGCATCAATGCCCATGGTGGCATTCAACAATGGAAATCGTTCGTCGGTCTGGCCTATACTATAGAGGAAAAGGGAAAAACCGTTTACCAACTTACCCACCTAAAAGACCGTAGGGCCTATTTAAAATCAAAGGATTTTGAAGTGGGTTTTGACGGAAAAACGGCATGGGCAAAACCGGATGCTTCGCACATCCCCGGAAATTCCCCAGCGTTTTATTACAATCTCGATTTTTACTTTTTCGGCATGCCCTTTTTATTGAAGGACCCGGGCGTGATTACTAGCGATGAAGGAACATCCGTTGTTGGCGGCAAAACATACGAGACCTTAAAGGTTACCTTTGGCCCGGAAGTCGGCCTTACCCCAGAAGACGTTTACTACCTCTACATCGACCCCGAAACCTTTCGGCTCGAGATACTGACGTATTCCGTCTCTTACTTCAATAAGGAAGATGCACAGATAAACACGGCCAAAGTGTATTCGGGATATCACGAGGTACAAGGTCTTATGATGCCTTCCCAGTTGGAAAATTACGCATGGAAGGACGGAAATTTAGGAGAAAACAAACAACACACCCGTCTTTTCAGCGACATTCGCTTTCTAGATCAAATACCCGATAACAGCGTTTTCAAGGTACCACAAGGGGCCGTGACCGAAAAAATAGTGCAAGATTAATCCCTTATTTCTTTGAATAATCCAATAGCTCCTGTTCGGTGTATTCGGTTCCGCTTTTGGGTTTAGTCTGACGTAGCTCTTCGATCTTATCGATATTCAAGCGCTTAGGCTCATCGGAAAACGCATTGGTCACATACGATATAATATCGGCAATATCCTTATTGGAAATATCTTCATTCCGTATGAGTCCCGGCATGGCGAGGTTTAAATTGTATTGCTCCCCTTTGACCGTTATAGGCCCTTCAAGGCCGTGCAAGATTATCAGCCCTAGTCTTTCCGTATTGGCCACGTGCTCAGACCCCATTAGTGGCGGCGCCAAGCCTTCTATCCCCTGGCCATTTACCCCGTGGCACGAAGCACAGATTTCATAAAACATCTTGGCCCCGCTGGTTCTTGTGTCTTCCACCAAGGACTTCCTTGCAAAAATTGGGTTAACCTTATCTTCTTTTCGCTTGGTAGCGCTTGTTGCCATCGCTTCGGCAAGTTTCGGGTTCCCCGATGCCATGGCGGTCTGTAAGTCTTCTTCCCCGCCCATGATACCACTGACCAAAGCTTCGGTAAATATCGGCTTGTTCACATACTTGGCACTTAGTTTTTCCATAACCGGAAGAAAACGCGACTCATCTTGGGCCACTAAGTTTCCTATGATGCTACTTAAATAAAGGTCTATAGTCACATTATTTTTGTTCAACAGCTCGGCGACCAAGGCTTCTGTTTGCTCGGTATTGGCCTTCGCTACAAATGGCGGAAGCAAAACAAGTGCATGGGCCGTCAGATCAGCAGCCCCTGAGCGTGCCGCCTTGGCCAACAAGTCATACGACAAGGCATCGAGCCCTTCCAACGTATATAGCGCATGTATTTGGGCTATAGGGTTTTGTTCGTCCTGCAGAAGCTTTTCCAATCCTTCTATGGCATCTTTTTGGTTTCTGTAAATCAACTGCTGTTGGGCACGGTCACGAACCCAACCGTTCTTATCCTTTAATAGTGCAATGAGTTGTTTGGTATTCAACTCACTAAAATTAAGGACCGCTTCATGTGGTTGACCTAGCTTCTTGACACGTAAGATACGTCCGAAATTAATAAGGGTATCGAGTTTGTTTACAGCTACTTTTTTCTTGAGATAAGGACTCAAATAGGCATGATGCCCTATCATACCACGATGCATATCGGTAATATATATGCTTCCATCAGGGCCATTGTTCAAGTTTACCGGTCGAAACCCTTCATCCGTAGAGGTCAAGAATTCCTTTCCTTCATAGGCTTGTTTCGCTATGGTGGAATCTCCCGTAAAAGTCAAGAGATTGCGTTTTATAAGGTTCCCCTCAGGGATACAAACAAAAACGTTCTCGTCATACGCTTCAGGGAATGCCCCGCCCCTATAGACAAGGGGAGCACAAGCGGCCGTGGCTTTCACCAATATACTATCTTGGTTCAACACCCCTTTGGCATAGCCCCTATTTACGGTGGTAGCGTGCACGGGATACACCCTCTGGTCATCGGTCAACATTCTATTCACCCCATATTTCGGGCTATAGTATTTGTTTTTCACCAAGACATTGGGCAAAACATGGTCCCCTAGCAATTGTCTTGAATTATCGTTAAAATAAAGTCTACCAAAATTATCATGACTTATACCCCACTGCCCCCGAAAGGTAGTTGCCTCTTTTTTCCAGACCCCCTTGACACGACGGTACCTGAAATTGGATTTCGCATTGTACAACCAGTTATCGAGGTTCATCATCAGGCCGTTAGGCTGATGCTCGGGGTTCCCCTCTACGGCATAGATAGAATCTACAACGACCCTATTGACCGGTTTATCATCCTTAATCTCCACAAAGTATAAAAAGGGAGGTTCAGAATATAGAAGTCCCCCATACACATGGGCCAAGGCCCTAGGCATCACAAGGCTATCCAAAAAAGTTTTGGCATGGTCTACGACCCCATCGTTATCAAGATCTTCAAGAATATCGATACTACCCACGGGCGCGGTCTCGTCACTCCCTTGCATATCGTTCATATATCCCGGCATTTGAGCGACCCAAATCCTTCCTTGATCATCAAAATCGATGGTAACAGGGGCTTTTAGAAGCGGTTCAGAGGCCACCACCTCGAGTTCAAAACCTTCTTCTACCTTATAGCTATCCAATGCTATTTGAGGTTCCTCGTATGAAGGCTTGCAATTACTGAACAAAAGAATAAGCGCGCCAAAAAATACGGTAGATCTACAATACTTCATTCTATAAAAACTTTATGCTATAATTATATCTTCTAAATATGCCTCAAACTACATTTAAATACATGAGAAACCAATGACTTGCCGCGCCACCTAAAACAAAAATATGCCATATAAAGTGATTGAACGGTATGCGATTCCACGCGTAAAAGAGAATTCCAAAGGTATAAAAGCCTCCACCAAGAAACAAAAGCCAAACTCCTAAAGAAGGGATGCTATCGAGAAGATTCTTAAAATCAAGAACGATCAACCACCCCATTGCCAAATATAGTCCCAATGACAAAAATTCGAACTTCCCTGTATAGAAAATTTTAAACAATGTACCTACGAGGGCAATACCCCATATCGCATAAAAAATAAGCCATCCATTACCATTATACAACGTAATCAAGGCTATGGGCGTATAAGTACCCGCAATTAAAAAATAAATATTGATGTGATCTAATACACGTAATTTACTTTTTAACCACGGGTTGGTACTAAGGTGATAAGTCGCCGACACCCCAAACATGGAAATCAAGCTTATGCCGTAAAGCAATATAGCAAATGTCGCATAGGGGGACTTACCGCTGTTCTTCACGAGCAACATAATCGTGCCCATCACTGCAAATAAAGCCCCTAAACCATGCGAAAGGGTGTTGTATTTTTCTTCCTTTGAAAAAGCTATTCTCTCGTTCATGTAACCTAAAAGACACTCGTACCTTCAAACTTCGGCTACTCTACAATAAGTTTAATTCTCATTGAAGCCGAATGTCCCGGAAAGGTACAAACAATCCAGTATTCCCCAGCAGTATTCGGTACATCAAAATAGATGGTTTCTTCCGATTCGGGCTGAACGATTCCCGTATGGACCAATACCAGTTCACTATCGGGAACATAATTAAGGTCAGCACCATCCAAGCCTAAATGTAAGGCCTTATCACCCACTTCATTTACAGACGCTTCACCTCTATCGGTAATCACCAGGTTATGGAGCATATCGTCATTATTCTTAAAAGTGATGGCCACCCTAGATCTTCGCTTAAGCTTAAGCTCCTCTATATCGTATTTCAATCCCGGTTTGGTACTGATCACAATTTTTTCGGTAGGGGCATTAACCCATAGTAGGGGCATCTCATTCACCCGCTTAGGTTGTTTCACGCCGTTTTTACCCGTATTCGTTTCAATGGGTTCCGATTTCAATGTACCTCCCGGAACTTCGTTCAAGGTGTAGTATCCTGTATCATGCAACAGCTTTTCCCCACTTTTAGCCTTTAAATCAGGAATCTTAAGCTGGTGAATAAAGCCTAAACGCATACCTTTGACCGTCAATTTCACAGAGCGCCCATCATCTGAAACCTTGGCTTGGGTCACTTCGCCCTTCTGTTGGTCGACAATCGGACTTCCATAAGTATTATGGTATAGGTAATTAAAAGTGGTTACATTATAGCTGGCAAGGTCTGCCCCTAATTTTTTATCGATAGGCTTGGTAAATTCCAACAAGAAACCATCATCTTCGGCCTTCATCGTCTTTATTTCAAAAGGCACTTTTCCGTTCCATACCAATCGCTGTAGACCGAACATTTTCCTTCCCGTTGACGACCAACCTCTACTTGTCATCCCTACGAACATACTGTTATCGCTACCCCATAACATTCTCAATATACCTGAGGAAAATCCTTCCACAAAAGGAAAAACGGCCCCTTGATATACTCCGTTGACCTTCTCCATATACACGCGCATAATCTTGCTGTGTCCTTGGTCCCCCACAAACATCTGACCTTCAAAAGGCCCGAAATTGCCCTTGGTCGTATCATAAATCATATCGGAAGTGGAAATCCCTAAAATCGTATGGGGCAACCAGATAGCCGGAGCCCTTAATTCCGGTACTTTTTTTGCGTACTCGTACAAGCTTAGCCCCGATTGCTCTTCTATGTCCTCTTTCTTTAGTTTTAAAGGAGATTTAGGGTCGTCGGTCCATACCAAACCTTCAGGGTTTCCAGCAAAGGTTCCCTTCTCTAAATGGGTTATTCTTCCTGAACCTACCCAGTCTCCTTGATTTTCGGAGTAAAAAACATCACCGGCATCGTTGATCACAAAACCTGAAGGGGAGCGCAATCCCGTAGCAATAGGGGTCATTTCTCCTTCTGGTGTAATTTTCAACATCCAGCCCCTCCATTTTACCAAACTGGCCCCGTGACCGATCCATGATAGATTTAAGGTAACGAGCATATCTCCGTTGTCCATAAATTTAGGACCATAGGAATAATCATGGTAATTGCCTGACAAGGGCCATGTATAAATAGTTTTATAAACATCGGCCTCACCGTCATTGTCCTTATCTTCCAATTTGGTCAGCTCCCCCCTTTGTGCGAGGTAAAAACTATTGTCTTTATAGTTCAATCCCAAAACTTCGTGCATCCCGCTGGCGAATCTTGTATACGAAGGCGATTTACTGTAAGGCTTATCAATAACCCATACTTCTCCCCTACGTGTCGAGACCCCCAAATTATCATCGTCGGTCAGTGTCATACCACCCACTTCAAGAACTACGTCCTGAGGAATAGGAACATCGACAATACTATAAAATTGGGCTTCCTTTTTGGCCATATCCGACTGGGCGATACCCAGTTGGGCCGTAACTACTAGAAATATAAAAAATAAGGTTCTATATAAAGTTTGCATGATCTTCTCTTTTTACCAAATAATGTTGTACTGGATTTTTTGTTCGCCGGATGGAATTTTCACTACCAATTCATCCTTACCGTTAGATTTTCGAACGGTCGGAGCCAAGCCTTCATCGGCAAAATGAACAAAATAGCTCTCGTTATTTACAATATAAGAACCATCGGGAAGCTTTTTAATAGTCTCCCCATCGGCTACCTTATGCCAAATAACACCATCGCCAGTAGTTTCAACAGTACGTGTTACGCCCCGTTCACCGGACAGAACATTAATTTTATCAAGTAGTTTTTTAGACCCTATTTTTCGCATGAATGTCGGAATTCCCTTCTTATCCAATTCATAGCCTTGGGACATTTGAAAGTCCTCCTCCGCTATTTCAGTAGGCCATTGGGCAGCATCATCGGTCAATAGGGCAAACTCAGGGTCCCCATGAAAAGAAACGGCAAAGCCGGCAGGTTCACCGAGCTGTTTGATACCTCGTGCATGCCACATTTGTGTAGCGTCTAAAAACTCACCATTCCATACCTCCAGCAAAGAACCGGAAGTCAAGTCATAGGCGTAGTTAATTTTCTCAGGGGTTCCCACTGAAATACAATGGGTCCGTTTTTCATCCCCGTGCATTAGAAAGCTACGCTGGGTTACCGCCTTATCGCTTGGTTCTACCATAATTCTATTCTTGCTGATGCGAGGTCTGTCATTTATAGAACTTTGGGCGTGAACCGAATGTCTTTGAATGCCAGGACCTTCGACATACAGGCCAAATCCTATGTTCCACGGATTGTGTTTGTTGTATATCAACCTAAAAGGTACTTCGCCCTTGGTCAGCGACACCTTGGCCAAACCTAAGGAATCAAGCGTAAAGCTGCCATCATGGTTTACAACGGTATCATTATCTATAATCAGCAGGCCACCGGCTTGGTTGAGTTTAAAATCGAAAAGGTAATCCCCCGTAACCGGAACAAGCATTTTTCCCTTGTAATCCAATATACGTGTTACCTTTTTCCCAACGACCATCGCCGATGAAATCGAATCGGTACCGACTTCCCTTATGGGAGTCAAAGTATCCACATTCGGCAGTAGAACCTGCTCACTCTCGAACTCCTTCATCTTCATATCAACAAACGACAACCTAGGGTTTCCGTAAAGTTTGTAGGAGAAGTTTTTAAACGCCACGGCACCGTGGTCACCTTGTATCATCAATGGCGCTTTTGCCACTTCATCATTTGCAATAGCCGCACGTGTAGGACCAGAAACCTTAACATTTTCATGGATAAGGACCCCGTTCAACCAGACTTCCTCAAATTCGGCATCTTTGACCTTTTGGCCCGACGCATCAAATTGGGGCGCATGGAAAACAACCTTAACATGTTGCCACAATCCTGGCGCTTTTGCCGCATTCATTCTTGGAGCACTACCTTCATAGCCTTCACTCCCTTTCTCCTTGGTGGCATCCCAACGCTGGTAAATACCTCCCATATCGGAGAAAGTAGCTTCTTCCGTCTTCCAACTATCAAAAAGTTGCACCTCATAACGGCCTTGAAAATAGAGTCCTGAATTAGAGCCCTTTGGCATCATCACATCGACTTCAAGTTCTATATCACCGTGTTCAAAATTGGTAAAGATATGAGCTTTGGACTCGCTATCGGGAATATTCACCAATACCCCGCTACCTTCAGAAACCGTAATTTGTTTATCCTTTAAACGGTCTACATATACATCGCCTCCGATGCTCCAATTGCCTGATGTTTTTTTAAAATCGCCAAGATCATTGAGCGATATAGATTCAAAAGGAAGCGAAATTTCTTGTGGCGCCGATTCTGCCACTTCTACTTTCCTTTCCTTTTCTGTGCAGGAATACAACAATGCACTTAAGATAAAGATTGGTACAGTTCTTTTCATGGGTATGGTTTGAAATCAAAAATAGATTACTGGATAGTTTTTTAAAGTATTTTTATTAGCGGATGCATGTAGTATTCTAGCAAAAACTACACGAGCCTAAAAATACAAAAGTGTAAGAACCACACCTAATATTAACTTACTATTCAGCCCATAATTATCAATAAATAGCAAATTTTTAACGGAAATTATGCAAGATATAATGCAACAAAATCTTGTTTTGTAGAGAATTCCAATGGGGTTGTAATGCGGACGGGCGATGGTGAAAAAAAAAGGTCCCGACCAGTAAAACTGATCGGGACCTCGAAGCAAGGCGGCTTCCTACTCTCCCACCTATTGGCAG